>OZ244795.1:0-4341846 GCA_965219925.1 Dehalococcoidia bacterium | reverse complement strand
CGCCCCCCGGCCCCTGGAAACCAATGCCTTCAGTTCCTCCTGTTCCTCTACCGTCAGTTCTACCCGATACTTCTTCACCATAACCTCCCTCACCACTTCCCCATTTGTTCCTGTTTCTACTTGACCTTCACATCCTACCATCCATCATTGCAATGGTGGTAGGCCACTAAACCAAAGCCAAGGTGAAATGCGCAGAGGCGTGGGGTAAATTGAGGCCGTAACTGGTTAGCTGACCTCGGGAGTTGGGAGGTGTTGCTGATGGGGGTGAGAGAGATAGGGCGGTGGCTGGAACGATGGCAGATGAGAGAGAAGGACCTCAGGCGGCGGATGATTCTGGCGCCTACGCCCCGGGAGCGGGAGCGTTGGTACGCCATGTTGCTCTTGGCCCAGGGTTGGACGGCGGCGGCCACTGCGGAAGCGCTGGAGCGGGACCCCCACACCATCGGACGCTGGGCCTCGGCCTTCGGTGAGGGAGGGCCTGCGGCCCTGCTATTCGAGCAGACCGGTGGTTCCCCCCCGCCATTGACCAAGCGCAACAAGAGGAGTTGAAAGCGGCGGTGCAACTGCCGCCGTCATGGTCAGGCATGGAAATGGCCAACTGGTATTGGAAGGCGGTGCGGCAGTTTGTTTCGGGACGCTTTGGTGTCAGCCTGTGCCGCAGCAGTTGTCTGAACTATCTACACTGCTTGGGATTCGCCTTCAAGCGGCCCAAGAAGCGATTGGTCAAAGCGAATGAATCCAAGCGTGAGGCCTTCGTGGCGGAGTATGCCGCCTTTTGGGACGAGTCGGGGCGCACTGGAGCCAAGGTGTTCTTTGCCGACGAGGCCCACTTCCGGGCCGACGCCGAACTGCGGGGCAAGTGGGTGCTGAGAGGAGAGTCGGCATTGGTGGACTCAACCAGCCCCAGCTACGGGGAGAAGGCCAGCTATTACTCGGCGGTGTGCCTGGAGACGGGCGAAGTGGAGTGGATGGAACTGGAGGGCAACAGCAACGCCGGGACCTCGGTTGCCTTCTTGAAGCAGTTACGGGAGAAACACGGCAAGCGGCTGAACGTGATCTGGGACAACGCGCCGGCGCATCGAGGCGATGCGGTGAGAGAATACCTCAGGACGCCTGGGCTGAACCTGCGGCTGGTGAATCTGCCGGGCTACAGTCCGGACTTCAACGCCGACGAGGCCATCTGGGGCTGGGCGAGAGAGGAGGCCACCGGCAACCTGTGCCTGGGGAGCAAGGCGGCGGTACGGGAGAGGGTCAACCGTTTCCTCACCGGGCTGGCCAGCCGGAAAGACGAGGTAAGACGGCGTTGCCGGACGGTCCTGCAATCAAGGGCTGAGGCACTCCTACGAGACCTCACGTCCGATTCCCGGTGTCAGGCAAATGCACATCCCACCTTGGCTTTGGTTTAGTAGTCCGAAATCTTTGTAATGATGGGTTGATTGGTACAGGGCCTTTCCCCGGCCATACCGGGCTTTATGGAGACTATCGTCGAGCAATCTGGCATTCCACACCCGTCATTTCAAGAATGTTGGTCTACTAAACTAAGGCCAAGGTGAAATGCGCAGATGGTGGGGGTCAAACGACGGAGCCGGGTCGTTCTCCAAGTACGGATGAGAGGGATTCACGGGCTTAACCCAGCTGATCATCATCGCCACTTAAATGTACATCCCACCTTGGCTTTAGTTTAGTATTACAACGACGGTTGGCATGGTAGGATAATCGGCAAGATAGCGAAGGCATCGGGAGGTGGGGCAGGGTGATGGATGCGGTGGCGTTGGAACGGGTGTCCGAAGCCTTCCAGGATTTTCACGACTACTTTACGCCAGACTTTGGTCGTAGGGAGGCCCGGGAGCACAGCCGCCATTATCTGCAGGCCCTGCTGGTGCAATCGGAAGAGCGGCGCAACGCCGAGAATTTGTCGGAAACGGTTCCGGCGTCGCCACGGGCGTTACAGCGGTTTCTCGCCGAGTCTCCTTGGGACGACGACGCAGTCATAGACCGGTTGCAGGAGTATCTGGGTTCGCGATTGGATGATCTGCAGGGGGTGTGGGTGCTGGACGGCAGCGATTTTCCCAAGCAGGGGGTGCAGTCGGTGGGAGTGGCCAGGCAGTACTGCGGGGCGTTAGACAAGATCGCCAGCTGCCAGGCTGGGGTGTTTCTGGCGCACGTGGGACCCAAGGGCAGAGCGCTGGTGGACAAGCGGCTGTATCTGCCGGAGGAGTGGACTGGGGACGGGGACCGCTGCGTGGTGGCGGGGGTGCCAGCGCACCGACGGGGGTACCGAAGCAAGACGGAGTTGGCCTTGGAGATTGTGGAGGAAGCCCAGGCCAGAGGATACCTCAAGGCCCAGTGGGTGGCCGGAGATTCAGCCTTCGGGATGTCTCCCGCGTTGCGGGAGGGACTGGCGGCAACGGGAATGCTGTACGTCTGGGACGTGCGGCCGGATATGACGGTCTGGCCGTTGGAACCGACCTGGACCGATCCGCCTTACCAGGGTAACGGGCGTCCCCGCAAACCCAGACCGCTGCGTGAGGAGTGGCAGACCATGGCAGAGCGCAGTCAGGCGTTGCCGGCGGCGGCATGGCGGGAGATCACGATAGCGCAGGGAAGCCAGGGGCCGCGTGTCTATCGGTTCAGCGCCCAACGGGTGCGGGTGACCAGGAGGCGGAAGCCTGCTGAGGTCCGGTGGGCGGTTTATCGCCAGAACCGGGACGGCAGCGAGCCCCGCTACTACCTGTCCAACGCACCCCCAGATGCATCTCTGGAGACCTTGGCCTATGTGGGCGGCTCCCGCTGGCGCATTGAAACCGAGTTCGAGACCGAGAAGAGCGACGTGGGCCTGGACGAATACGAGACCCGCACCCCGCATCAAGTACGGGGCAGGCTCTGGGCGGGTTGGCATCACCACATCGCCATGTGCCTTCTGGCCGGGGCGTTCCTGTTGACCCTGCAACAGGATGGGGAAAAGATGCCCCTGATCACCAGGCCCCAGGTGTACCGAGTGGTGCGTGAGCTCCTGCCCAAAGAGCGGTTCGGCCCGGAAGAACTGCTGCTATGGCTGACAGATATCCAGGAGCGCAACGAACGGGCCAGCTGCTCTCACCAGAAACGCCGCGCTGCCCTTGGCCGTAACACCTCCGGCCTCCCTCCATGAACCGTCGTTGTAATACTAAACTAAAGCCAAGGTGAAATGCGCAGATGGTGGGGGTCAAACGACGGAGCCGGGTCGTTCTCCGAGTACGGATGAGAGGGATTCACGGACTTAACCCAGCTGATCATCATCGCCACTTAAATGTACATCCCACCTTGGCTTTAGTTTAGGTACGTCGTTGTAATACTAGGTACTGGGAGGGCAACTGCGGGCCGGTTCAGGGGCGGATGGTGTTGACGACAGTCTGGTGGATTGGCGAAAATATGATCCGATTGGGAAGGAATACGGAGCGCGGAGTAACCGAATGACCACTGCGAGCATTCCGGAGCTGCGGAAAGCGCACACCCGCACCCGGGCGCAATTGGCCAGGGCGGCCGTACGGTAAGGCAAACGGGCATTGGTGCGTCGTGGGTCCGACGAGGACGGTCCGCCTTCGGACCAAGAAGTAGCGCTGCTGCGGGAGCTGTTGGCTGCCGCCGAGGCCATGACGGCGGCGGCCCGGGAGCACCGGGCCGCCGCCAACTGGCAACCCCAGCAACAGCCCTGGGCCGGTGTCGCCGGAGCCAACCCCGATCCACTGTCGGGGTTGTGGTGGGCAGCGTTCCGGCTGGACACGGCCAAGGCCGCTGGGGATCCGGCGGCGACAATCGAGGCTGGGAAGGCATTGCAGGAGGCGGCGATCGTTGTCTGCGAACGTGGACCGCACTGGCGGCGCCCGGGCCGGCAAGGCGGCTGACGATGCCGGCAACCGGCTGCGGCTTCCACCATCCGCATCATCTCAGGTTCGAGGTGGACCACATTGTGGCGCTGAGCGACGACGGGGAGCACGAGGTCCGGAATCTGCAGTTGCTGTGCCCATACTGCAACCGGGTGAAGGGAACGCAGGGGAGCCCGGGCTTCCGCATGAAGATGACGGAACTACGGGCGCATAACGTGGGGACAGGTGTGATGGTGGGTGAGCGGGAGGCTCGGTCGCGTCAAGGGAACGAGAACGTGGGAACAAGGCGCGTGTTTTGGTGTCCCATTTCGGTGGTTCAGCCTACTGAAAAGCGAAGGACCCTGTAGCACCACCATCAGACAGGGGCCAAGGCGATCCCGAAAGATGTCCCAGCTGGCCCGTGTCCCGCCAGGTGGACTTACCTGGGACGACCGCCGTTTGCGGAAGGCGTCGCCGGTGCAAAACGGGGTGTCGTAGTCGCGGAAGCCTTCGTTCGATTACGTTGTGAGCAGGAGAGGTTGCAGACTTGATCATAGACTTGCCGGCCCGGCCTGATGAAATTAATGACGCTACCCCGTGCAGATCAGGCTGATTGTCTACTCACAAGCGGCCTGGTCTACCCCGCGAGACTAGGTTGGCGAGCTGCGGGGGAAGCTGGCGTTACCGAGGGTCAGGCTGACTGGGGAGACCTGGAGGCCATCGCTGGCGACCGCTGGAACCCAGGTGGGTTTGATGACGTTACCGGGTAGATTTGAGGCGCCATGGTCATGGCCGACGAGGGTGCGGGGTTGCGCCGGAGTGCTGTGATGATGACGTGCTCGCCGGCTTTAGTTAGGCGTTACGCCGTACTGCGCTGGCTCGGAGTGTGCATGCCGCGGCGTGTCCAGAGTCAGACGGAGTCGCCGGAGCGGTACGGAGTCTCGTAGTCGCGGAGGCCCTCGTTCCAGACGCGGCGGACCACCTGTCCGGGAAGGTCGCGGACCTCGCGCTGCAGGGGGAAGCCTACGTCGGGAGTGCGGAGAAGGTCAGCTTAACCAACTCGGTCTCATCGGTGGTGATCTCCACGCGGAGGTTCACGTCGACCCGCAGCTCCTCGATCAGGTTGACCAGCTGGTCTAGGGCGTCGGCCAGGGCGAGTTCATTGACGATGGGTTTCCGTCGTTACACCATCGGCTGCCCCACGGCGGAAGGTCTACGGTGGGGTCGCCCGTACTGAGCACGGGCGCAAACCGGCCCGCCGGGGTAATTGTCGCACAACGGGAGGCCCGTTCCAACGGCGGGGATGTCAGCGCGGTTAGCGCCGACGGGGTTGTTCAGGCGGGCGGCGGCGGGATGGGCTGACCGGGCCGGTGGTCGGGCTGGCCGGCGGCGGGCGACTGCCCAGCAGGCCCTCGGGGCCGATGCGGGCGGAGAGGTAAGGGCGGCGGCCCACCGCGGCGGTGCGCCGGGTGGCCGCGTCGGCGGATAGGTTGAGCCCGCGCTCCAGGGTGTAGTTCAGCCGCAGGGCGTGGGAGCGGCTGGCCAAGGCCACATCGTTCAGGGCAGACAGCAACTGGCGGGTGGTTAGGCTCAGGTCCAGTGCCATGATGTCCGAGGGACGTGCCAGCGGGTCATGGGATCCGCGACGCGGCGTCTCATCGGGGGAGAACGCCGATGCGGAACTTCCTGGTGCCGCAGTCCACGCAGATGGACCGGGTGGCGGGCCGGCCGTTCTTCATGGTGACGGCCTCGATGTCCTTTGACCCGGTTCGGGCCTTGCACTTGACGCAGTAAATCTCCACGGCTTCGGACGGGGTGGTCATAGATGGACGCTCCTGAAGAGGGAATGGCGACGGCAATTGTACCCCACCGTTGCCGCGGCTTCCGGGCTGATCCGTGGCCAGCGGGCGCAATTTGATGACGCCTGGGGCTTACGCTGGCGCAGGGAGGGCAAATAGAATGGTCTTACCGTTGCGGGCAGTGCGGCGGACGAACTGCCCGCCCGCGGTGGACGGATCGGTATGCGCTGCTACCCGGTATAAAGGACGGAGAGAAAATGTACCCCGCGGGCGGCCCGATCGCCTGGTTTGGGCGGTGGAAAACTGTACCACCCGTCGCCTTTCATAGGGCTGAAAATCAACCCACGGCCGACCCGCTCCGAACGCTTGAACTTCTGTCGCCGACCAGGAACAGCGACATTTACTAGGCGGCGCAGAGATAACTGGGAGGGCAATCGCTAAAGTTAACTCAACAACAACCCGACAACCAAACCGAAACTCGGAGCCGGCACATGGAAACATCAGCGGTAGATATAACCCTCGCCACCGCCGAACCGCTTACCGACGCCGACTTCGCCCGGGACTGGTGGAGCGCCGACCGCTTCCGCTCTTGCCCGGCGAGGAAGACGATCACACCGTATTCGCCATCGACTTCTACGACCGATGCAAATATCTCGGCTACACCAAGGAATCGGTCTTCTACCGCGCCGCCTCGCTGGCCGCCCACATCGACAGCTGGGCCCCCAACGTCTTCGTCATGGAACACGCGGCGCGAGTCCCATACACCGTCCGCTGCATCAAATCAGGCCTCAACAACCTGCAGGCCAGGCGGTTGCGGACAGTTCTTGTAGCCCAGGCGCCGCGGAATCTGAGCACTCCCCGCGGCAGCATCGTCCAGACCCCCAATTGCTGGCTGCACGAGCCCGCAGAGATGCACCGAGCAGAGGCCGTCCTAGAGAACCAACAAAGATGAAATCACCCCACCCGGAACAGTCCAGACAGCACAGCGCAAAATTACGGTAAATGGACGCAGAAGGTTTCGCCGAGCCGTACAGCTGGTGCGTGACGACCGTGAAGTCGAGCTCGTACTCGAAGGTACTGCCTACCGCCCACGTGTGTGGGGGAACCGCACCGCGCGTCTCAGGGCCATGCGCGATGAGGTTGCCCAGGAGGTCAACGTTGCCATGGACATAGGCCGCAGCACGGTGCCCCTGCCCCTGATGCCTGAGGCGTAATGGGGCCAGGGAAGAGGAAAAGAGCGCGCGAGAGTGAGAGAGAAAGCAAATACGGACGATGTGTCTATATTAACGCGTAATTAACCTTCAGATGCAGATTCGACATAAAGTAAGGACCAGAGTAGGGGAAAATGGCCTTTGCGATCCAAATGCGCCCCGACGTGACGTTGGAGACGGCCGGTAAGGACTCACGGGACTTCTGGACCAAGCGGGCCCGCATCGCCGTCGCCAACGAGATGTGCGGGTCGATTCCGGTAGGTGGCAGGATCGTACGCTAAATCGCACGCTAAGGGGAATGGGGTCGGTTGAGTGTGCGATAGACGGTTGGTCTGGAGACGGAGCAGAGTTCGGCGAGATCGCTGATGGAATACTCGCCGGTGGCATGCCTGCGGCAGAGTTCCCGCTGCGGTCGGTCGGACAGTTTGGGCTGCTTGCCGCGCAATTTCCCCCTGGCGCGGGCGATGGCCATGCCCTCGCGGGGGCGCCTGCGGATGAGATCGGTTTCGAACTCGGCGAAGGTGGCGAGGATATTGAAGAACAGCTTTCCCATGGGATCGCCGGGTCGTAGAGGGCCCGGCCGAGGGCCGGGTCGGCGCGGGTGGTGCCGGCGAGGCCGTGATCGGTGTAGATGCGATCCTCGACGACGCCCAGCTCCAGGAGCGCCTGGCGCTGGGCCGCCGGATCCTGCCGGTCGGTGGAACAGCGCGCGTATCCGATGAGCGTTGCCGTCATGGGGGAAGTGTACGGATAGGGTCCCGCTTCCGCAATTGTTTCCGAACCTGCATATGAGACGCTGCTGGCTCCGGTTTGGCGGGGGTCGGGGCGACCGACTGCGCCGTCCGCTGGACGATCCCCTTACGGACAGCGTCGCGCCTGCCGGGATGAATGGATAACGGAGAGGTGGAACATGCCGAACCGGCGCCTTTCCCCTTAGCGTACGATCCTGCCCCCTACCGGAATCGACCCGTTCATGGAGACTCGGGCGCACCTGGGCGTGGAGACCCAGCGCCAGTGGTCCGATCGGGCCATCACTCGCACTACGCCGGCCCTGATGGGAATTTTCTCCTGGATAACTCTGGCCGCCCACCTGTTGCGGCAACAAGGGCACGAGACCCATCGCACCGCCGCCTGGTATGCCAAGCCAGCGCCAACCTTCATCGACGCCATCGCATCAGTGCGGCGACACTTGTAGCTGGCGTCTGAGGGTTTTTCAATGTCAGCGGCAGAACCTGACATTCAAGAAGTTCCGGCCAATCTGTACTGCAGACTTGTCGATCCGCTGGCCTACGCAGATTGAGTGTACAAAGCCTAGTCTAGGGCTCACTTCTTCCGCTTCACAGTTCAGCCAAGGCTTCGACGGGTGCCCTCACAACCAGCCCATGCCTTGATTGAATGCCCGATGCGTGAAGATCGTCCCGAAGCGGTTGGTCGGCGGTCACCAGTATGGCACCAGACTCCACCGCTAGCCTCACGATGAACGTATCGTCCTTGCTGCCGGCCGGAATAGCATCCTCGTCATGAAAGGGCGGCGCCTCGCGACCAAGGCCCTCCACCTTACCTACTGTTTGGAGGGCGTTCCAGGGAACGGACATCAGGTGAGGCCCCAGTTGTGGATGCTCATTCCGCGGACGATACAGCTGGTCCTCGTACCTCCGCCAGACGTTGTCATCCACCACGATGGTGTGGCAAATGTCGATGATGTTGCGGACCAGGTCCACGCAGACCACGCTGGTTTCGCCGCGCTCGTCAACGCCCAGCTGGGCACAGATCACGACTTCTCGTCGAGAATGAACCGCGGCGTCATGCCCTGGCCCGCAGAGCCTCAACATAGCGGCGCATTTCGTCCAGGTCGGTCTGGAAGAAGCTGCGCAGGCCGCCCGTAACCTGTCCAGTCTCCGTAACCTCGATTGCACTGGCCGAGCAGACTCCGTTCGCGTCTTTCTCAAAGGAGTAGATGGCCACTTCTTCCGGCGACAATTTGCCTTCAGCCACCTCGGTCAGCAGCCATCCCACGACGTGTTCGCTGTGGGTGGTCATGATGATCTGTTTCTCGGCGGCCTTGGCCTCACCGATAATTACCGAAGCCAAGTCGGCTTGGGCCCGGGGATGAAGGTGAATCTCCGGCTCTTCGATCAGCACGATGGCGCCATTACTGGCCCGGGCCAGTTCGAACAGGAGCTGGATCAAAGCATTGGTTCCAAAGCCCTCCGAGAGCAGGCTGGGCTCGCCCAGCGGCGTGATGGACACCGGCTTCACCGATTGCAGCGGGACCATATCCGCCTTCAGCCCCACTCCGGTAACCTGCTTCATCCAATCGGAAACCCGGGACACCACCGCTGCCGGATAGGCCATGGTAGTAGCCATCGCGTCTTCCTGAGCACTCAGACCAGCGGCGGATGATATCTCATCGTGTGGTTCAGGGCCCAGCGGATAGATCCGACGCCCAAATCCCCGGATGGCCGGGACCATCCTCATGCTGTCCAATAGGGTTCTGGGTGCTTGCAGTGCCTTCGTCATCTCCGTTGCACGGTCAAAGGGAGCCTGCCGCGAATCGACCAGTCGCGCAATCTCCACTCCGACACCGTCTCGATAGGTTATGACGCCTCCGGAATATGAAAACTGGTCCTGCCGACCGCTATCAGGATCGGGAATAACCACTCGCTCCCCGAGGAAGTCAAATTGGGTACTGGCTCGTCTCGACACAATCCTGGCCGCAGCATCGGATACGAGGGTCAACTCGAATTCCACCGGTGATCCAACATCAGGAGATGCAGCATCCCATCGGCCAGCTAACGCCAGATCAACCTGGGGCGCTTCTGAACAGACACCGTGGTTCAGGAAGTCCCTAGGGTCCAGACAAACCAGATTCCCTTCCAGCTCCAAGGTAGGGCCGGTGTCCGTCCACTGCTTCAACAGCAACAGGGACTGCAGAACACCGGATTTACCGGTCCCGTTGGGACCGATGAAGACAGTGACCAGCTTCGGGAATATGCTGACTCCATGGAAGCATTTGAAGTTGCGGAGGGTAATGTTGGTTATCATGGCGACCAGTCTTTGCCGGCACGAGTTGCTGGAATCGCATTATACGCTCGGTGCCCGGTGGTGCCGAGGTCCACCACACGACGCACCCGGCTAGGACCGGCATTGATATGTCTCCACACGCGACAGCCGAGGCTGGTCCCAGCAGTTAGACAGGGTAGACTACCCTCCACGAGTTGCGACTAGGAGGACGGGCCTTGCAGCAAAGTTTCGACGTTGAACGATACGTCCAATCCGCCGATGCTCCGTTTCGACTGGCCGTATGAGATGCGCGTGGTATCCGGGGCGGCCGGTGTTTTGTACCAGTCCTGACCGCCAGGCGTGGTGTAGACGGAAGGGACCCCGAGATGATTAACGTGTCGACGTTCAGCGAAAATGTCCGCTCTAACTGGTCAGCATAAATGTCATATTCACGGTATGGAGAATATGACTTTGACTCAAAAAGAACAGGCAAGACTTCGGGTTCTGAACGGTTTGCTCGCTGAGCACATGACATTGGACCAGGCAGCCACCTGATGGGCGCCACCACTCGCCACACCAGGCGCATCCTGGCGACTTACCGGGAGCAAGGCGCAGCCGCCGTGGCTCACGGCCACCGGGGCCGCAAGCCACCCAACGCAACGCCTGATGCCGTGGTGGCCGATGTGGTTCGTTTGGCTCGCACCAGGTACGAGGGGGCAAACCACACCCATCTCAGCGAGTTGCTGAGCGAGCGAGACGGCATTGACATCGGCCGGACCACCCTGCGGCGCATCCTGCTGGACGCCGGTCTGAGCAGTCCACGACGAAGGCGTCCACCCAGGCACCGGGTACGCCGCCAGCGCATGCCCCGGCAAGGCATGCTGATCCAGATGGACGGCAGTCACCACCCGTGGCTGGGGGACCAGGCGCCGCCGTTCGCACTGCTGCTGGCCGTGGACGATGCCACCGGTACGGTGGTCGACGCCTTGTTTTGCGAGCGGGAGGACGCCCACAGCTACTTCGTGCTGATCCAGGGTCTCGTGCGGCATCTCGGCGCACCGGTCGCCCTCTACACCGACCGGCACGCGGTCTTCAGGCACACGCCCGGCTCCGGCCTCCCTGGGATGCCGACCCAGTTCAGCCGGGCCATGGAGGAACTGGGGATTCAGATGATTTTCGCCCAGTCGCCCCAGGCCAAGGGTCGGGTGGAGCGAACGGCGGGAACCTTTCAGGACCGGCTGGTCACAGAACTCCGGCTGGCGGGGGCAGGCAGCATCGGGGCGGCCAACACCGTGCTGGACCAGTTCCTGCCGCGATACAACCGGCGTTTTCAAGTTCCGCCGAAACACCCTGAGCCCGCATTCCGGCCTCCGGACCCGGAGCTGTGCCTGGAACAGATCCTGTGCTTCAAGCACAAACGGAGGGTGGCCAAGGACAACACGGTGAGGTTCCAGCTGCACACACTGCAGTTGCTGCCAGGGCCGGAACTCCCCAGCTATGCCGGGGCAGGCGTGGAGGTCCTGGAGGGACTGGACGGCCGGCTGTCGGTGCGGCATGAAGGGCGCATCGTCGCTGCCCAGGAGGCGCCACCCAGTCCCGTATTTCTCCGCAACGGCCGCGGGCCTCCCGCAAGTGTTCCGGTCCCGCCCTCTGGTGTCAGCGGCCTGAGCGAACGCTGAATAGAACTCTTGAACCACTGCACTCATGGGCAGAGGACGAGAATGATCCAAGTATGATCATTGACGACCTGGCCGCAGCCGGCAAGCCTGCAGCATCCTCCGCGCGCAAGCCGACGTTCCTCCAGAAGGCAAGGTGGAAGGCGATTCAGAAAGCCAAGCGCAAGGGGATGTCGCTGCGAGCGATTGAACGGGAATTGGGAATGCACCGGGGCACCATCAAGAAATACCTGGAGGCCGAGGGTCCTCCAACGCGACAATGCCGGGTGGTTTCCTCAACGTCGTCATCTGATACCATCCTGGCCTAACCGAGTGACATTTCTGCTGAACACTTAACCGGACATTTTCCCTGGACTTCGACACAGGTGGTGACCACCAAGACCCTCCGGCGGCGGTTCTTCTCCCTGGCCGGACGGCTCCCCGCTGGGCGCGCCGCCTCACTTTGCATCTGCCACAGCGCTGGCCCTGGGAAACCCAGTTCAGTGGCGCCCTGGCACGATTGCGAGCTCTGCCATCTCCGGCCTGACGGCGGCAACCAGCCCGCTGACCCGCCATCCGGCCCACTGAACGTCCCCGCCAACTCGCGCCAAGTCAGTCCGCGAGGGGCGCCTCTTGCCTGCCCCCTACCGAATTCCGCCCGCCTGGCCACCGCGGGCCGCCATCATAGGGCCTGTGCGGCCACCTCACGCCGTCCTCATCACCATCAATTGGAATCTGGCCTGGCCCAGTTCGCCTTCCTCTACCCATCAGCCCTTGTGTCAACGCCAGCGCCAGTCCCTTCGGTGGATTCGGGCTAAAGCGATTGACAGCACACCGGAGCGGCCCTATCTTGCGGGCCACCCCGTACCAGTCCGGTCTGGAGGCTTACCGTGGCAACCCAACCTGAGCAGCCGACACCGGGCAAGAATGATCGCACGCGCTGGTTTGTAAGGGCGGTGTACGTGGTAACGGCGGCCGTGCTGATCGGCTCCAACCTGGCGTTGGCCCCGGTAGAGGCGAATGTTGGAATCGCAGATTGCGCCGATGGCTCAGGGGCTGGGGATGGCGGCCGGTTCTGGCGCAGCGGTCGGACCCGGTCGAGGCGCGGTGGTGGGCGGAAGAGCCTTAGCGGGAACCGCAGGCTTTACATGCGATCCTCGGGGAGGTGCGGCCTGACCATAGACGTTTCCGCCCCAGCAAACCAGCTCACCGCCTTCCCGTATGCCGCAGCTGTGGTGCCCGCCGGCGGTGACTAAGCTGAAAGGCCCGTCCGGAGGCCAGGACTTGCTGGAGTTTTCGCCCCAGCAGACTATCGAGCCGTCCGATTTGGCTCCACATGTGTGAAAAGATCCGGCGCTGATGGACGTGAACGTGTCGTCGGCCGGCGTGGACTGGACCTGGCGCCATTGGTCGTCGCCCCAGCAATGGACGGAGCCATTGGTCCGCAGTCCGCAGATGTGCAGCGCGCCGGAGCTCACAGCGGTGAACACCCCATCGGGAGAATCAAGTGGCCCCGGGTCCAAATGTATACTTCCCCAACACGCGACCGTGCCGTCCTCCCGGAGCCCGCAGGCATGCGACAACCCCACGGCTACCGACACAAACGACCCCTTTGGGGCTGACGCACCGAAAGAACCGTCCCTGTCCCAACATGCTATGGAACCGTCGGTCTTCACGCCACAGGTTCGGTGCGATCCGGCGGTAACCGAACGGAACTCTCCGTCGGGAGGGTTTGCCTTGCCTGTTCTACCATCTCCCCAGCATGCCACCGAGCCGTCGACCTTGACTCCGCAGGCATGATTTTCGCCGACACTGACCGAATCGAAAGCGCCTTCGGGCGGAGAGTTCACCCCGGTTTCAACATCGCCCCAGCAGTCAAGGAAGCTTTTGGTCGTCAAGCCGCAGGAGTTGAAATTCCCTGCGCTTACCAGGACATAAGCCTTGGCATCGGATGGACCTCCCGGAGGTGTTGCCATCCCATGATGGTTGCTGCCCCAACAAGCCACCGAGCCATCGAACTTGATCCCACACGCGTGGAATGTGCCTGCACTCACCGACCGGAATTTTCCGGTTTCCGGTTCGTACACCACGGCATTGCTGGCTCCCCAGCAATCGACGGCGCCGTTGGTGGTGACTGCACAGGAGTGCTTTCCTCCCGCGCTCACCGAGGCGAAGCTGCCGTTGGGAGCGGACGATTGAAGGTAGCCATCGGAACCCCAGCACTCGATGGATTGGACCGCTCGAAGCCCGCAGGTGTTCCGGTCACCAGCGCTGACCGAAATAAAGTGCCCATCCGGAGGCGTGGCTTTTCCATGTTCGTCGCTCCCCCAGCAGGTCACGGCGCCGTCAATGAGGATGCCGCAGGTGTGATCGCCGCCTGCGCTTATGGACGCGAATTGGCCTTCGGGCTCAATCCGCCCGGAATGATATTGTCCCCAGCACTCCACCGATCCGGCCGGCCGCAACCCGCAGGTGTGATATTCACCGGCGCTGACGGCGGTGAAGCGTCCGCCCGGGGGCGAACTCTGGCCTTCTTCGTCATCCCCCCAGCACTCCACCATGCCGTCTGTCGTCAAGCCGCAGCTGTGAAAGTCCCCGACGCTGATAGAAACGAAGGTATCCTGGGGAGGATCGCTTTGCCCAGTGTAAAATCCGCGCAAATTCCTGTTGAATCCCCAGCAAACCACGTTGCCGTCCGTTTTCAGACCACACGTGTGCTGGAACCCGGCGCTGACCGACGCATAACCGGTCGCTGACCCCTGCTCGGTCTGCGTGTTTTCATTTTGCGGGGACTGCTGGGCGGATGCAGGACCGTCGACGGAGTCCACTACGGCGGCGCCTCCGGGCGGTGTGGCGCGTCCATGGTGGTTATCGCCCCAGCATGAAACGGAGCCGTCCGTCCTGATGCCGCAGTTGTGGGAGACTCCCGCGCTCACCGAGAAGAAGCGCCCTTCGGGGTCCGTCGATTCCCCGAGCCTGTTCGCGCCCCAACAAACCACGGACCCATCGGTCTTCAAGCCGCAACTATGCTCGAAACCGACGCTGATTGAAGAGAATTGACCTTCGGGCACTTCCAGGCGTCTATCGTCGCCATGTCCCCAGCAGACGACGGAGCCGTTTCGCCTCAGGCCGCAGGTGTGTGCCAGGCCCGCGCTGACCTCGGTGAAGGGACCGTCGGGCGGCGTGGCCTGGCCGCGAAGATCGTAGCCCCAGCATTCCACGGATCCGCCAAGGCGCACGCCGCAGGTATGGGATCCGCCGGCGCTCACGGACAGGAACTCTCCATCCGGTGGGGCGGACTTCCCGTATTGGTTGGAGCCCCAGCACTCCACGTAATAATCCGTATCCACTGCGCACGTGTGATACAGGCCGGCGCTCACGGAACGGAACTCGCCACGGGGAGGGTCGCTTTGGTATTCGCTGTCGTCTCCCCAGCAGGCCAACGATTGGTCCGTCCGTATCGCGCAGTTGTGCAGCAGGCCGGCGCTGACCGACCGGAAAGAACCGCCGGGTGGGACGGCCTGCCCGGTGTAATTGTAGAAGGTGTCCTCGTTGAAGCCCCAACAGACCGATGCAAGGTCGGCGTCCACAGCGCAGGTGTGCCACCCGCCCGCGCTGACCGATTCCCACCGTGGCAGGTCCGCGTGGATGGGCAATACACGCAACCGGAGTTCCTCGGAGTCGGGAGAAGAAGTCAGTTCGGGGTTCCGGTACAGTTTCAGTTCCACGGTCCAATCGCCGGCCTGATCCAAAGAAAATCCCAGCTTGAACGGATGGGATTTGCCTGCGGGCACCACGTTCTGGACCGGATCGATCTTGTAGGTGAGCTTTTTATCTTCAGAGTCCAGGCGAGCCTCTCCCCCCAGGTGAAAATTCCAGTCCCTTAAACCGGTATTGGCGACCGGGATTGTCAACTCGACATAGTCATCCACGGTTCCCTGGACTACATGATCCTCCGGCAAGTCGATATTGGCATCAACTGAAGGCCAGAGGAGGGAGCTGACGGCTTCGCCAGCGTCCAGAATCGGCCAGACTTCCCGGTCTTCCGGAGGACAAGGGTCCACAATATTTTCGTTTTGGGTGACTGTACACACGGTGTGGGCGCCGCCAGTTGCCACGAGTATTTGCTTGATGTCCGCTGCGCTGAGGCGCGGGTCCAGAGCCCGGAGCATTGCTGCCGTACCGGTTACCATTGGCGCGGCAGCTGACGTACCGGAGGCATATAGGTAGCCATGCTCCGGGTCAACCACCCATACCCACTTCCCGGGAGCTCCCACAGTGATTGCCGGCCCAAAGCTCGAAAACCACGCACGGTTCCCTTTATGGGTAGCTCCGACGGTAATTCCGTTGGGCAGTTCTGGCGCCAAATCGGCAGGGTACTGGCCTGTCGTGTCTGTCGCTTTGTTGTCGCCCGCAAACACGAACACAACCTCGGGCATAGCCCTCATCAGATCTTTCCAACGTGACCGCCACGGCTGGAACCATGGTCCAGGCGTAGGCAATACGCCTGGACATTGATCGAAAGTAAAAACCTCGCAACGGTAACCCATGCTGATGTTGACCACATCAATCTGGTTCTTGTACAGGATCATGTCTTCAAGGGCGCTTGTGAATCGTGAGCCAGAGTGTCGGAAACCATTGGGAGCACTGTAGAAAACCGTGTTGTGCTCAATGCCATCAATGCTGGTCAATACGCCGCTGAAACTTCTTGGGTCGGCGGCGTTGCGGTTGTTTTGGGCCAGTATTACGCTCGCTACCCCGGTACCATGCTCAGGGTCCATCCAATTTCCTTGACCAAACCGGAAGTCGATCCGGTCGTAGTCGAATTCCGCAGTAAGGATTGCGTCAACGTCTGGATCACCTGTCTCGGTAGTGAATCCCAGATCTATGATGCCGATGGTGACCGGGTTCAACATTTCAACGATTCCCAAAGTTGTCCAGGCATATTCCATCCCGGCGTCCAGATAAGCGTCGCCCCTGTCATTGTCCAGATTCAGCGTCTCTATCGTCGCGCCTGTCCCCTGTTGGTCACCCACCATGAGCAAATCCGGATACGCCGCTGCAACTCGTCCGTCGTTTTGGAGCGCGACCAGGGCTTCGCTGAGATCGCCTTCGGTGCGGCCGTCGAACTCGACCAGGTAGCCGGGGAAGGTGCGGTACTCGAAGACGACACGGCCGCCGATCTGCGCCGCCACCTCGTCGGCGTCGCCGGAGTCGTAACCGGGCTCCATCTCCACCATCACCCGGTTCAGCAGAATTGCCGAACCGTCGTCGGCGACTTCCAGCACCCGTTCCGGATCGAACGGAGGAACGGACCGCATCGGTCCCCATACGAACACCGGCACCGTGGCGGTGAGGTCATCGTAGGTGACGATCACGTCCGCGCCGCCGGTTTTTACGCCGGTGAAAACGCCGCGAGAGTCCACCTGGACCACCGACGGGTCGGACGAACGGTATGACACCGTCGCGTCCGTTCCGCCGTCCAACGGCCCTTCGCTCCGGTCGGAGTAGTAGCCGGTCACGGACAGCCGTTGAGAGTCGCCCGGCGCGTCCAGGCGGACGATGCGTGGGGACGGCACGATGCCCACCAGGCGCACTTCCTGCTCAACGGCTGGCCGGTCGTCCCGTCTATCAGACCTTTCAACCCGCCGAGCCGACGCGCCGGAGCCATCGTCGGTCAACCGGTTGAATATGAAGAACAGCAGCGCCGCCGCCAGCGCAACCGCGACCACGATGACCACGGCAGCCGCTGCAATCACTCGAACGGCCATAAAACGCACACTTTCGACGCCATTTCCTCGCGGTTAATGCCGAGGCGGGAGGCGGTAATCCCGGTTTCCGGTGGGTCGAGGGTTCTGAGTGGCCTTGTTGCGTAATACCAAAGTTATGTCATAACCGGGTTGTCCAGTCAACACTGTTCCACGGTACGTAACAGTTCAGACTTGATGAGGTGAATTGGCCGAAGGCGGGTTGCCGCAGGCTGGCACGGGTGGCGGTGGTTATGTCATATACAGGGCATGAATACTGAAGTTGACCTCACCACCGCCGACCGCGATGTTCTCATCGCCATCATCGCCCAACTGCAGGCCACCGTTCTGGAACAGCAGCGGGTGATTGAGCGGTTGCAGCGGCGGATTGCCGAACTGGAAGGCCAGGCGAAACCGGACGGCCCGCCCCGAATGCCCGGCCTCAAGGCGAAATCGGGCCGGAAGCCCTCAGCGCAGCAGGGGCCCCGCAAGTAGCGACCCCACGGCTTTGCCCGCCGCCGCATGACGCCCACGCGACGCGTGGAGCATGTGGTGGAGCGCTGTCCCGACTGCGGAACCCAGTTGTCCGGCGGCTGGACCCACCGCACCCGGGAGGTCATCGAGTTGCCCCAAGTTCCAGCGGAAGTTACCGAGCACGTCTATATGGCCCGGATCTGCCCCGGGTGTCGACGGCGCTGCACACCTCCGGCGGAACTGGACGGCGTGGTCCTGGGCCAGCAGCGCCTCGGCGTCAACCTGCTCAGCCTGATCGCCACGCTGCGGAGGGGCGGCTGCCCCTCCGCAGCGTCCAGTGGTATCTGGACACCGTGCATCAGTTGCGCCTCAGCGTGGGAGCCATCGTGAGCGCCATCCATCGCACGGCGCAGCGGGCCCAACCGGCAGTGGCCGCGAGCCTGGACCTCATCCGCGCCAGCCCGGTGGTCCACGCCGACGAAACCGGCTGGCGTCAGCACGGGGCCAACGGCTACGTGTGGACTTTCAGCACCCCCACCGAACGCTACTTCCTGCGGCGGGGTCGGGGCAAGGCGGTGGTGGACGAAGCGCTGGGCGAGTCGTTCTCCGGAGTGCTGGTCAGCGATTTCTACGCTGCCTACCACCATTATGACGGCCCCCAGCAGCGCTGCTGGGCCCACCCCTGTTCAAGCCAGGGGCAGGCTCTGCTGCGGGACATCCATGACCAGCGAACCCTCTACCCCGATGATGCGCCACTGGCCAGGTGGGCCGACGCCGTCCACGGGATTTACGACCGGTCCAAAGCCTTCACTCATCCCCAGGCCAAGCGGCGGTGCACCGCCCAACTGGCCCTGGAACGACAACTGCTGGCCCTCTGCCAGCCCTTCCGGCACGACCCGTCGGCAACCCAGGCCAAGCTGTGCCGACGCATCGAGCGCCACCTCAAAAGCCTGCCCCGTACTGGATACGGGGAACTCTTCGTCTTCGTGGCCGAACCCGCAGTACCTTCAGACAACAACGCCGCCGAACGCAGCCTGCGCCATCTGGTCGTCAGCCGCAAGGTCAGCGGCGGCACCCGGTCGGAACGGGGCAGCAACAGCAAGATGACCCTGGCCTCCTTATTCGGCACCTGGCACGCCCAAGGACTAAATCCCCTCGCCGCCTGTCAGCAACTACTCTCTTCCCCTCAACTCTGAACTGTTACCAGTCAACGTCAGAATTGACTGGGGGTGTCTGCCACACTACCATCAAGCAGCCGACCGGGCGAAACGTAACCGGCTGCTCCGGCAGTGGATTTGCGCAGGTTTTAGACAGGTGTTTTATGCCAACCAACAGAATTGACAGCATTCACATTGAGGGTATTCCGCCCATCAGCGACGCGATGGACCTGACGTTGAACCCCAGGGTAAACCTCCTGATAGGACCCAACGGATGCGGCAAGAGCACCGTGCTCCGAACAATCATCGCGTCGCTCAAAAACCCGGAATGCTGGTCAGGGTCTCCGTTCAGCAACCGATCCGTACAGCTCGAGCTGCAACACGAACTTAGGGAAATTGCCAGTGCCCAAGTACCACATGGACGTCCCGATCGATGGGTGGTATCAGATTATCATGATCACCAATTCCAGCAGTTGGCCTACGACTACGAATACTTCATTACTGGAGGTTGGTTGGCTTATGTAGAGCGGGAAAACGATGTGCCGCCACACCTTAAAATCCCGTTCGTGTATATACCCGCCACGCGACTACCATTTCCCCGAAAAGATGACATCGTATCGGCGTATGTCCTGAGTGAAGACACGGTCAGCGACAACGTTTTTGATAGCCGACGGGCTTTTAGAAATATGGAGAGGTTCGAAAACCCTAATCTGGCCGCGGATCGGGCAAGCATGACCAATGAAGAGCTCCGGAAGGTTGGAATGCGCACAAGCAGTCCAGGCGAGAGTTTCGACGAGTGGGAAAGCTACGTACTTTGGCCGAAACTCCGCGACGCAGCGTCGGCCAGAAAGGATGCCCTGCTTGAGACTATGATCACCTGAGCCGCGCGAATCTGCAGTGACATTCTGAAGCCGGAAACGCTTTCGGAACATTCACACTCTACGGAATCGGGTTTGCAGGCAGAGAGGGGTATTCAACAGGTTGGCTATGCCCACTGGCGTCCACACACCTACGACCGCAGCGACGAACCGATGACCATTGGTGAATTGAGCGCCGGCACTCAAGGACCGTTGATGTGGATTTGGCATTTGGTCGCTGAACTGCACGACTTCTTTGTCGCCACGCACCGGCGGCGGCTAACCCATCACAGATACCACCGGATTAGGCAATTCGTTCATTACGTGAGTGAAGATGGTCAAGGGGATGAAAGGTTAACACCAGAACAGTATGCCGAGAATGGTTCTCCGCCAGGCTACGCCGAGGAAAGCATTCCGGGGCTTACCGAGGAGTCGCTGTCTTGGGAAGAATACCGCGACCAGGGAGCACCGCTAGACTACTGCGCCGACCCTACTCCGTTGCCTGATGAAGCCCCTGACGAGTGGCGGCGTATGCCGTTTATCCTGCTGATCGACGAGTCGAGAATCACTTGCACCCGGCCTGGCAGCGGCGCGTAATTCCGGCGCTGTTGGAAACCTTTCCCCGAATGCAACTGATTGCCACCACCCATTCGCCGTTTGTGGTCGCCGGCCGCCAGGCGGGGCAAGTGCATCGGATGTTCCGTAATGAAGCAGGATTAGTACGCGCTGAAACGAGCGACGAGGATATCGTGGGTTGGACCGTGGAGGATATCCTGCGCGCGTTTATGGAAGTGGCTGACCCGACCGACGAAGACACCGCGGTTGCCGCTGCTGTGCTGAGATGGCTACGCGAGCAAGAGCCTGAAGAGGGAATGGCAGCGGAAGATTGGCGTCAGGCACGAATTTCGGAACTTTCAGGGACCGAATCGCGGTCGTCAATGGATAATCTGGTCGCACTGGGATGGTTGGAACGGCTCCCTACTTTGAGCGGAGCAGCACTCGAATGGTGGGAAGACCAGATTGAACATCTGGACGAGCAAGTTAGCCCGAACCTTGAGTTTCAGGGACGCGCGATCGCTGAGCGAGCACGTTATATCGCGGAACTCGAGGAGATTTTGTGGGAGCTCGCGGAGCGGTCGGGAGAAGACTTGCTAGACGATTAATCAACTGAACAAGGTGGTGAAATGCAATGCACTACATCAACCATGGACCGGGTCCTGAATTTCTGCAGGGCGATCCAAACGAGTTTGAGAAGGCAGGTCTCGAATGGTGTGAGATGAACCATATCGAAGTCAGCGGTTGCGAGCGAAATGGAATTGGGCCGGGAAAGATCAATGCACTCAAGCATGAACTGGCTCAAAAATTCGGTGGGGGCGCTCGGAGTCGCCGCAGGGGCGTCCGCAAGTGGGACGAGTTTCCCATATGCGCTTACTGTGAAGGAAGTACCGACACTAAACGCGCTCGTCCTGAAATCGACCATTTCCGACCGCGCAGTCGGTATAAGCACCTCACATTCAAATGGGACAATTTGATGTACGCTTGCCACCTATGCAATAAAAAGAAAAGTGACAAATTCCCTGAACATATAGGTGGATATATCAGTCCAGCTGACCCATGTTCCTCAGGTTATTTTGACTACGATATCAGGACGGGCAAAATACGCGCGCATAGTTGTATCAACGACGAGGCGTTGAAGGCGCAGATTAATCAGACAATTTGCGATTGCAAGCTTAACAGCGACGAATTGTGCCGAGTTCGCAAGGGGAAAAATCGCGACATTGACCGGAAAATCCGCAACAATCCACAAAAAGGCCTGCCGAAACTGCTTGAGGAATTCACCAAACGGTCCAGCCCATTTTCGAGTTACGCCAGGGCATACCGAGCCCATTTGCAAGCCTCGCCTGCAAACCAGTAGTGCACGCGCTACGTTCAATAACATGAAATGGCGGTGTGCGGCGCCTATTGTGGGTACGAATACCGTTGGTTTGTGTTGGAGGCGCTGGTAGGGTCTGACCCGACAGCCACAACTGATCAATAAACGCTCGAACTGGCCCTCGATTGGAACCCGTCCCTCTCCGCCGTCAGCGTAAACCCGAATCCACCGAAGGGATGTAGCTATGCTGGTCAGAGAAGGGATGAGAAGCAAGGGAAAGAGACGGTGAGGGCTTGATTCCAATAGATATGGCTGCGTGCAGGGTGCGATAGCCAGGACAGGGGATGTTGGCGGCCGGGCGGCCATGGGGGGCGGGATCGATAGGCGGTAGGCAGGAAGTATCCCTCGCGGACCGAGTTGCTGCGAGTTGGCGGGGACGATGGGTTGCCCGGTGAGTGGATCCGGCGACGACGGCGCCGTCAGGCCGGGAGTGGGATGGCCGCAGTCGCGCCAGGGCACCACTGAACTGGTTTTCCCAGGGCCAACGCTGGGGCAGATGCAAAGTGAGGCGGCGGGCCGAGTGGGTAAGCCGTCCGGCCAGGGATAAGAAGCGTCGCCGGAGGGTCTTGGTGGTTACGATCTGCGCACCCAGACCGAGCCGCGCTGTCCAGCGGGCCAGCAACTGTGTTGGCTGTCAAGCAGGATGGGCAATTTCTGCGGGACACGAACCACGCCATGGAGAGCTATCCTTGACCATGGCGTTTAGGATGGTGAGCAGTTTACGCATGCAAGCGACCAAGGCCACTTTCTTCGGCTTGCCGGCCGCCAGCAGCCTCTGGTAGAAGTCGCTGATGACGGGATTGAAACGGGTCGCGGTCAGCGTCCCCATGTAGAGAACACCCCGAACCCGGGAGCGTCCGCCCCAGACGGCGCGTCGGCCTCGCAGGGTACCGCTGTCTCGGTTGAAGGGCGCCACGCCCACTAAGGCCGCGATCTGCCGTCGGTCCAGAGTGCCCAACTCGGGCAGGTCGGCCAGCAGGGTGAGAGAGAGCTGCTCCCCCACGCCGGGAACGGTGCGCAGAAGGTCGTCCTTCTCGCGCCATACTGGACTTCGACGCAGCGACTGCCTTAACTCCTTGTCCAAGTCGCTCAACTCCTGTTCCAACCAGGCGATATAGGCTTCGATGCGGGGACGCACCGCGCTGATGGCAGTACCCAGCCGGTTCTTCTCGGAGACCAGCATGGTCAACACCTGGTGCCTGCGGGCAGTCAGCGAGTTGAGGACCTGGCTCTCCGCGTCTCTGAGAGGGCGCACCGAGGGACGAACGGCGTCAGCGAAGTGGGCCAGCACCGCCGCATCGAGAGAGTCGGTCTTGGCCAGCGTCCCGGTGGCCCTGGCGAAGTCGCGAACCTGGCGAGGGTTGACCACCACCACCGGCAGAGCCGCAGCAGCGAGTGCGGCCACCAACGGCAGTTCCAGACCACCCGTTGCCTCCAGCAACACCATGGCCAGACGTAGGTCCACCATCCGGGAGACCAATTCCTTGATTCCGGTCTCGTCATAGGACACGACCCATCTCTGTCCCGTAGGCCGGACTGCAACGTCCACCTGCGCCTTTGAGACATCAATGCCTACGAATCTCGGTTCTCCTTCCATCGGTACCTCCTGTGTGAACGTCGGCCCTTCCTTGTCGGCCCTTCCTTGCATGATGCGGGCGCAATCGGCCCGGGCAACTGTTCGGGCTCTATCAGGATAGGATGCGACGACCAGGCTGGCCCACGGTTTTCTTCAACCCAGGTTGGATCGGTCTGTCGCATCCCTACGTACCATACAAGATTGTGCGCCATGACCTGTACAGCCAGCCAGGCGCCGTTGGCGGCGAAGCGGCCTGAGGGGAGATGGTTGAGCCCGACGCCGTACTTGAGGTCTCGGATGGCGTTCTCGATCTCGGCGTGGCGCCGATGGTCGGCCTCCAGTTCCAGGGTGTCTCCCTCCCGGTCGGTGATGAAGGCGTGATAGCTGTAGTTGGCGAACAGCGCCAGTTGGGAACCGGGCGTGGGCTGCACCCGGCGGACGATGAGGCGCACCGGCGCGGCGTCGGGCTTGGTGTCGAAAGGCGTATAGGTGGTCTCAGCCACGTCGGCGGCCCCGTCCATCCAATAGGGTATGGGCGTCCAGTCTTCCTCGGGTATGGCCTCGATGAGTTGGTGCAGGCGGGCGTGCTGGCGGATGGTGATGGAGTAGCGGACATCCATCTCACGGCAGACGGCGACAATGGCGTGGGTATAGAAGCCGCTGTCGGCCCGCACCGTGAGTTGCGCTCTGGCGCCAGCGTAGCGTACCCGCCCCACCGTCTCGCGCAGGAAGTGGGCGGCGCCCCGAACGGTGTTGGCGCGGCCCTTGCGCAGCCGAGCCATCAGCACGTCGCCGGTTCCGGCGGCAATGGCCAGCAGTGAGTGATAGCCTCGCTGGCCGGTGTAGCCGTGATCGCGCCCCCTCCTTGCACACCCCGTATGTCTCGCAGATGGTGGAGTCCAGGTCGATGGTCAACGGCCCGTCGCCGGGTCCGGCCCCAGCCGACCAGGCCCGTGCCAACAACTCACGGCTGACCCGATCCAGCTGGCGGACGTGGCCCCACCGGAAGCTGCGCAGAAAGGTCCCCAGAGCCTGCCCTCGCGAAAGCGGGGGGTGGATGGCGCCTTGACCACGCAGCCGATGGCACTAGCCGTCCCGCCGGTGCGCAGCACGTCGGCGTCGTCAATGCAGTCGCCGCCAGCCAGCCCAGCATTGGCCACCAGGCGGTGGTCGTCAGCGGTGGTCGTCAGCGGTGGTCGTCAAAGGTGACTTGGATCCGGTCTGGGTCGTTGCGTGGTAGCATTTATTGGGTGCTCCTGGTCTCGGGTCGGTTTTGTCTTTCCAAAACCATTATCCCCGAAGCACAGGAGCACTTTCTTACCCCTTCAGCACGCCGCGACACTCATCTTTTCGGTGGATTGAGGCTAACGACAATTGGTCCTGCCGGTAGCGACGACTATTTTTGCCGGTCGATAGAAGGGTAATCATTTGGTACGGAGGTACCGTTGATTACAGACCGACAAACCAGGCTATTGAGGCAGAAACGTATGGAAGGCAAGACACAGGAAACGGCAGCGGCCAAGGCTGGGATGAGCGTGCGTTCAGCGCGCAAGTGGCAGTGCGGCGCCTTGCCGTCGCAGGCGAAACCGGAGCATCGGTGGCGCACTAGGCCCGATCCCTTCGACGGGGTGTGGGAGGATGAGATTGAGCCGCTGCTGCGGAATGATCCGACGGGCAAGCTGAAGGCAACGACAATTATCGACTGGCTGGCCGAGCAGCATCCTGGCCGGTTCAGCGCATCCCAGCTGCGGACGCTGCAACGACGATTACAGGATTGGCGGGCGCTGCATGGTCCGGATCAGGAGGTGTACTTCCCCCAGGTGCATCCGCCGGGACGGGAGGCCCAGTTCGACTTCACCCACTGCGGGGAACTCAAGGTGACCATCGCTGGACAGTCCTACCCCCACCTGCTGTTCCAGCTGATACTCAGCCACTCGGGGTGGCGCTACGCTGAAGTCGCCGCCGGTGAGACCTTCCTGGCGTTGCAGCAGGGATTGCAGAATGCCCTCTGGACTCTGGGCGGCGTTCCAGAGGTGGTGCGCAGCGACAATACCTCGGCTGCCACCCACGAATTGCGCAGCAGCCGCGGCCGCGCTCTTAACGACAATTACGCCGCCCTGCTGGACCACTACAGCCTCCGCTCCACCCGCATCAATCCCGGCCAGAGCCATGAAAACGGCGTCGCCGAGCACGCTCACTACCGCTTGAAGGACGCCATCGACCAAGCCCTCATCCTACGGGGCAGCCGTGATTTTGACACTGTCGACGCCTACGCCAGCTTCGTCCGGCAGATGGTGGAGAGACGCAATCGCCTGGTGGAGGGGAAGCTGGAGAAGGAGATGCTTTGCCTACGTTCCCTGCCCCCAGCCCCGGTGCCGGAATACGTCAACTACCAGTCCAAGGTGCGCAAGTGGTGCACCATCCAGGTAGCGGGACATAGCTACAGCGTGCCCTCCCGCCTCATCGGCAAGGAGGTGCAGATCCGTCTGTACGCCGACTGGGCGGAAGTGTACTACAAGGGCCACCTGGTGGAACGCATGGCACGGGTGCGTGGCGAGGGGGAAGCCAACGTCAATTACCGCCACGTCATCGGCTCATTGGTGCGCAAGCCTGGTGCCTTCGCCCGCTACCGCCGCCCGCTACCGCTTCCGGGAGCAGCTGTTTCCCACCATGCACTTCAGGCTGACCTACGACGCGCTCACGGAATGGCGTGGGGAGCGTGCCGACGTGGAGTACGTGCGGATCCTGCACCTGGCGGCGACCACCATGGAAGCCACGGTGGACAGCGCGCTGTCGTTACTGCTGGAGGCGGGTGAGTCCTTCGACTACGCGGAGGTGCGGGACCTGGCCGAGCCCAAGGTGCCCGAAGCCCCGGCGCTCACCCTGTCCGGCCAGCCTGACCTGAAAATCTACGACCGCCTGCTCACGGTCAGCCTGGTTGCGGCGGGAGTGTGCGCATGACGGACACCAGCGTGATGCAGGAACGCATCGGCCAGCTGTGCGGTCAATTCAAGCTGCCCACCATGGGCGCCCAGTCGGTGGCCCGTTTCACCGCCGCTGGACACGGCGACGCTCTGCCCATACTCCTGGAGGTACTGGAACAGGAAGCCGAGGATCGCCGCCACCGACGCATCAACCGGCTGCGCCGAGAATCCAGGCTGCCCTCGGGCAAGACTTGGGAAATCTTCGAGCATGACCGGATGCCTTTGGCCTTGCGCCAGCAACTGGACCAGCTGGCCCAGGGCAGCTTCGTGGAGCGCGGCGTCAACGTGCTGGCTTTTGGGCTGCCCGGCACCGGCAAGACCCACGCCCTGTGCGCCCTGGGCCACCGCCTGGTGGAAGCCGGCCATTCCGTCCTTTTCGCTCCCGCCTACCGCCTGGTGCAGAGCCTGCCCCTGCGTAGGCAGGGGAACTCCTCGCCGCCAAACGCGACCTGGACCTGCTCCGCCAGCTGCGCAAGTTGGACAACTTCGACTTCCTGCTCCTCGACGACCTGGGCTACCTGCCCCAGGGCGCCGAGGAATCCGAGGTACTCTTCACCCTCATCGCCGAACGCTACGAGCGCAGATCGTTGGGCATCACGTCAAACCTGGTCTTCTCGGAGTGGGAGCGCATCTTCGCCAACCCCATGGCCACCGCCGCGGCGATTGACCGGGTCGTGCACCACTCCGTCATCCTGGAGTTTGACGTCCACAGCTACCGCACCAACGCAGCCCAGCAACGCGTCCAGGCCAAGGAGGTGAACCGGCAAATATAGTTGACGCGGGACAGGTGGGGGTGTCGCATACCCTTCATCCTGTTCAGCACGCCGTTTTATGCTCTGCTCGGGGGGCTGGTCTGGTTTTTACCCGCCGCGGGCAGCAGTTGGCGGAACGCGCTGTACTTCGTGCTAATGCTGGAACTATTTTTCATGGCGGCCACTATGTCAAGCGGCGCGCTGGAGGCCCTGGTGCCGGAACTGACTCCTACCGCCAGCGACCGGATGAACGTGGTCAGCTTCTTATTCCTTTTCGCGGTAGACGGGATCGTGCAACAAGGCGAGGACCTGGACGATGGGTGGTTGCTGGTGGCCATGGACAGGCAGAAAGCCCATCCTCTGCTGCGCCACGGCCCGGCTTTGCTCAGGGCTCTTTACCCGGCTGAGTTCACGTAATGACTTTTGTGTGAATCAAACAAGTATCAATAAGGCGGAGGATGCCGGCTCGGCGCACGGGCAAATCGGGTTCGCCGATGCGTTGCGGCGAGTCTTTCCGACGGTGGTGGTCGGCTACTTGTATTACGTGGCTGGATCCGCTAGGAGACCTTGTGCGACCGAAGTTGAGTAACATTTGATTTGAGGCAATGCGCAGTCCGGCGACACAGACGAAAAGGTGTCCGAGGTCAAAGGCCGACGCATCTATGACGAGGCGGTTTTGGCATATGCAAGACTTGTTCCCAGCCAGCAATCCCGGGCCAGACCAGGTGTCCGTCGTGCGCCGCAAAACACCAGCAGCACGATAAGAACGCTAAAGGCAGACGGCAAGCCGCCAGGGTCCCTACGCAACAAAATAAGTCCGGCGCGTCGTTGCCACCGAGTGGTGGCCAGGATTAGAGCGTGATTACGTTCAGTGAGGATATTTCCGGAAAACGGAGTCTCTGGTTGAAGGCCACCCACCGTCCTCGCAAGAGAAGAGGGATCTCTGAACAGATCCCACCAGACAACCGACGTGCGAACAAGGAATTTGGGGCGCGGAGGCCATCTTTGCAGGCGGGGGTTCACAGGGATGAAGTGGCCCTTGACCATCCCAATCTGCGCTTGCCTGACACGCAAGAGGTCAATTTCCGGGGCCGATTACGACTCACAGCAGCAAGGCCGTAGTGTTCACGACCGGAGCGATGAGTTCGGGGCCGTCGGCGCTGGCCCGGTTGACTGCGCCGGATACGGGCCGCGCGATCAGATCCGGCCATTCCCGCGGGGTCAGCAGGGCCTGGAGGATTTCCACATCGGTATCGGGGCCCAGCCAGTCGTCATACTGGTCATCGACCAACAGCACCGGCATCCGGTTGTGGATAGGGGCCAACAGCGTGTTGGGCGCGCAGGTGATGACGGAGGCGGCCACCGTTGGAGTGGCGTTGTAGATGCCCGCCAGGGCGAAGGGACGTTCGTCGGCCCGGTGGATCCACAGCGGGGTTTTGCCGCCGCTGCCGTTGGGCCGCCATTCGTAGAAACCGTTGGCGGGTATCAGGCAACGGCGCCGGGCGAAAGCGGCGCGGAACGCGGGGCGCTCCGTCAGCGTTTCGCCGCGGGCGTTGAACAGGGTTCGGGAGGACGCGCCTCTTCCCGGCGGGCGGTTGAACGAGAAGCCCCAGGCCATGAGGCTGGCGTGGCGTTGGGCCCCCGCGGTGGTTATAGCCAGAACCGGGGCCGTGGGCGCAATGTTCCAGCAGGGCCGGTAGGCTGCGCTGGTTGGTCCTGGAACGAACCGGAACTGGGAGGCCAGGTCGCCCAGCTCGGCGAACAGGCTGATTCTTCCGCACATGGCGAGGCGGCTCCGGGGAACTGGCAGGTTGTGCAGTGGGTTGACGACGGTCAAATGAACGATGAGTCCGACGCCGAAACCGAGATGGGCCGCGGCGGCGGTATGGTATCACAGGCGGGGTTGCCGACATTGGCCGATATTGACGCTGCCGGTGGGCCGGGAGTGAACAGACACCAGCCTGGACGCCGGCCCTGGCGGCGGTTCTGGTGACGGCGGGTGATTGCGTAACGAACTGGTGTTCGGATAGCATTGCCGCCGTGATGAGTATGACGGACGCCCGGCTGACGGGCTGCTTGCTGGTTACCCATCTGCCGGTGAAGGCCGAGCTTTGGCGCCGGCCGGAACTGGCTGGCCAGGCGCTGGTTGTCACCACCGTCGGCCGGGGTCGCCCGTCGGTGCTGGACGCCTCCCGCGAGGCCGCGGGTGTTGCGGCCGGACAGTCCGATTCGGAAGCCCGGTCCCATTGTTCCGACGCCATGATGCTGCCGGCCGACTCCAGCTACCTGTCCCAAGTCAACGACCATCTGCTGGCGGCGCTGTGCCGGGTGGCCGACCGGGTGGAGCCGGCCGGCCTGGGCGTGTTCTACCTGGATTTGACGGGCATGGCGGATATGTACGGAGGCCTGACGCGGCTGGCCGAGGCGGTCCTGTCGTCTGCTGGCGAAGAGTGGCTGCGCCCTCGGCTGGGTATCGGAGCCGGCAAGTTTCCCGCCTACTGCGCGGCCGCTCGCGCGAAGGCCGGCGCCTGGCTGCCGGCTCCCGTTGACGCATCCGGTTGGCTGGCGCCGCTGCCGGTGTCGTGGCTGCCCCTGGACCGGGATGTGGTGGCCCGGCTGGCGGGCTTCGGCATCCGCACGCTGGGCGACGTGGCGGCGCTGCCCCCGGAGGCGCTGTCCGAGTTCCTGGGAGTGGACGGAGCGCGCGCCTGGCGGCTGGCCAACGGCATTGACCCGGCGCCGGTCATCCCAGCGGCGCTGCCGGAGCGACTGTCCCAGTGGCTGGAGTTTCCCTTTCCGGTGGACACCACCTCCGGCGTCGAGGCCGGACTGCGCGCATTGGCCGAGCGGCTGTGGCGTTCGGGCTCGCTGCGGGCCCGCCACGTTGGTCGGGCGTCGCTGGAAGGACAACTGCTCTCCGGCGGTGCGTGGCAGTTCGATCGTCCGCTGCGCCTGCCGGCCGCATCCGCCGAGGCCCTGGCCAAGGCGCTGCTGGCCGGTCTGGGCGCCCGGGACGCGCTGGGTTTCGGGCGCTGGCCCGACGGGGCATTGCTGGACCTGACCCTCACGGTTTTCGAGCTCTCGGCGGAAACCGGCCGCCAGTCCGGGTTGTGGACGCAGCCGCCACGCCGGATGCCGCCGGACGTTGCCGGCATGGATCGCCTGGTGGAACTGGTTCCCCGGTCGGCGCTCCCCGAACGCCGCTGGGCTTTCGCGTCCTCCCTGGCGCCCCTGGCCGGCCCGTCGCCGGTGCAGGTGCAGTGCCGCGGCGAAACGCCCCGGCGCGTGAACGCCGGCCGGGTTGACTGGCGGGGCGTCGCCCGGGTGGTTGACCTGTGGGAGGTGGATACCGAGTGGTGGGCGCCGCAGCCGGTGCGCCGTCGCTACTGGCGCCTCGCCCTGGCCGACGGCGGGCTGATCACGGTGTACCGCGACCTGGTCACCGGCCACTGGTTCCGACAGGGCTACTGATATGGCCGCCAACACCGACTACGTGGAGCTGCGGGCCCACTCCTGGTATTCCTTCGGCGCCGGAGCTTCCTCCGTTGCCGAGCTGGTGCAGCGGGCCGCGGAACTGGATTACCCGGCCCTGGGGCTGACCGACGTATCCAACCTGTGCGGCGCGCTGGAGTTCAGCCAGCAGTGCCTGGACGCCGGCGTCCACCCCATCATCGGAGCCGACCTGACGGTGCGGGAGCCGGAGGGCGACGGCGCCGTTGCCCTCATCGCCGAGACCGGCGAGGGCTACGCCAACCTATGTCGTCTGGTTTCCCTGGCCCACCTGACCGGCGGCCGCACCGAGCCGGTTCTGGACGCCCGCTTCCTGGAATCCCACGCCGCCGGGCTGATTGTTCTGTTGGGCGCCCCCGGTGGCGTCCTGGCTAGTCTGCTGGAAGCTGGCGGCTGGGCTAACGCCGAAGCTCTGGTGAAGCATTACCGCGACCTCTTCCGCGCCGACAATGTCTTCCTGGAGCTGCAGCAGCACCTGGCCTACGGCGACACCGCGCGGAACAGGCGGCTGCCTGAACTGGCCCCGCGTTGCGGCGTCGGCATCGTGGCCACCAACGAAGTCTGGTATCACCGGCGGGACCGTTCCCGCCTCCACGACGCTCTCACCGCCATCCGGCTCAACGGCTCGCTGTCGGAGGTGCGGGAGCGGCTGAAGGTCAACGGCCAGTACCGGCTGAAGTCCCCGGCGGCCATGGGGCGCCTGTTCCGTTCCCATCCCGACGCCCGGCGCAACACCCGGGCCATCGCCGAGCGCTGTTCCGATTTCAGGCTGCCCAACTACGTGGCGAGCCGTTATAGTTTTCCGGACGTGCCCGTGCCGCCGGGCCATGATGCCCAGTCCTGGCTCCGGCGGCTCTGCGAGGAGTCGGCGGCCCGGCGTTACGGGCGCATCGACCAACGGGTGCGGGAACGGCTGGATGAGGAATTCGCCCTGATTGGCAAGCACGGCCTGGCCGGGTTCTTTCTGGTCTATCACCGCATCGTCGAGCTGGCCCGGGAGGGTATGCTGGAACTGGGCTGGGGGCACCTGGAAACGCCTTTGGAGTGGCTGCCGCCGGGAAGAGGGCGCGGCTCGTCCGTCTCCATGCTGGTGGGCTACCTCATCGGCCTGTCCCACGTGGACCCGCTGGCTTACGGTCTGACCCTGGACCGCTTCCTGTCGGCCGAGACCGCGGCGCTGCCCGACATCGACCTGGACTTCCCTCGGGACATCCGGGAGCGGCTCATCCTCCGCATCATCGCGGAATGGGGGTGGGACCACGCCGCCCTGGCCGGAATGTTCCCCACTTACCGGGCCCGCGGCATCGTGCGGGCTCTGGGCAAGGCCCTGGGACTGCCCGTTGACGAGGTGGCCGCGCTGGCCCGGGGGTTGGAAACGGATGCGTCGTCGGAACTGCCGCAGTCGCCCGTTGCCATGGCCAAAGCCGACCGACCGGGCTGGCGGGACCTGTTCGCCCTGTCGGAGCAGCTGGCCGGATTTCCCAAAGGGCTGGCCCAGCATCCCGGCGGAATGCTGGTGTCGTCAACCCCACTCACCGACCTGATGCCGGTGCAGCCGTCGGCCATCGACGGCCGCTACGTGGCCCAGTGGGACAAGGACGGCGTGGACGACGCCGGGGTGCTGAAAATCGACCTGCTGGCGTTGGGCGCGTTGTCCCAGCTGCAGCAGGCGGTGCGTTTGGTGCGCGGCCGCACCGGCATCGAGCCGGACCTGAGCCGCATCGACTACCGGGATGCCGGGGTCTTCGATGACCTGGGACGGGGCGACACCGTGGGCGTGTTCCAGGTGGAATCCGCCGCCCAGATGCAGACCATCGTGCGGATGCGGCCCCGGGACATCTACGACCTGGCCTTGGAGGTGGCGGCGGTCCGGCCCGGCGTCGGCGCCAACGACGGCGTGGCCGAGTTCCTCCGCCGCCGAGAGGGCATGCCCTGGAATTACCACCATCCGTTGGAGCGGAGCGCTTTGGAGCGCTCCCTGGGCGTGATCATGTTCCAGGACCAGGTGGTGCAGCTGGGCATGGACGTGGGCGGTTTCAGCCCCGCCGTAGCGGACCGGATGCGCCGGGCTTTCGGGCGCCGCAACGGCGCAGCCCTGGTGGAATCCTACCGGCGGCAGTTTCTGACCGGCGCCGTCCAGCGGGGCGTGCCTGAGGCCGCCGCCGAGGCCATCTTCGGCAAGTTCAACCCCCACTATATGTTTCCCGAGGGTCATGCTGTCGCCTTCGCCTTCACCGCCTACCAGATGGCCTGGCTGCGCCGGTATCATCCCCTGGAGTTCTACGTGGCGCTGTTCAACGAGCAGCCCATGGGCTTCTGGGACCTGGAGACCCTCAAGCAGGATGCCCGCCGGCTGCGCCTGCGCGTCGCCCGTCCCGACGTGAACCTCTCGGAACTGCGCTGCACCGCCGAGGGAGACGATACGCTGCGCTTGGGATTGACCTTCGTCAAGGGCGTGGACCGGCGTCTGGGCGAAACCCTGCTGCGGGCCCGGGAAGCCGGGCCGTTTGGCCGTTTGGCCGACCTGCTGGCCCGGTCGGGATTATCGCGAGAGGCCTTGGAAAATCTGGCCCGGGCCGGCGCCATGGATGGGCTGGCCGATTTCACCGACCGCCGAAGCGCTTTGTGGCAGGTGGGCGCCGGTTACGCCGCCGGAGTGCGGCGCGGCCAGCTGTCATTGCCCCTGGCGGTGTCGGATGCGCCTGCGGGATTGAGCCCGCAGGCGCGGTCCGCACGGATGCTGGACGAGTACGCCATGCTGGGCCTCTGCCCAAATGGCCACGTGATGGAACTGGTGCGGCCCCAACTGGGCCCGGAGGTGCTGACCAGCGACGGTTTGCTGGGTTGTGCCGATGGCGACGTGGTGCGGGTGGCCGGCCGGGTGGTGCGACGGCAAAGGCCCCTGGCCGCCGCGGTGTTTCTGACCCTGGAGGACGAAACCGGCCTGATCCCCCTGGCAGTGTGGCCCGCCCAGTGGGAGCGGCTCAAGGGCGCCCTGAGGCACTCTCTGGTGGTGGTGGAGGGTGAAGTGTCGCGCCGGGACGACACGCTGAACATCGCGGTGCAAAAGGCCTGGCCCCTGTCGGTGGGTTTGGATGACCGACTCGGGCGGCCAGACTGGCGGTAGGGCAGCCGGGGCGGGTAGCCGTACCGCCTGTCCTACCGCTGGAGCGTGGTTAGACAAGGGCCGAGCCGCCGCGCCGGCTGGCCAGGGATGATACAGTCCCCGTCGCCTAGAGGCATGGTCGGCGGCTTGCAAAATGGCCGGTGGAGGTGGCCGTCCCAGCCGTTTCAGTACCTGGATTTCGGTCTCAAAAAGGGCCGGGCCGCGACTGTGGCCCGGGGTCCGTGAGATGACGAATTCCACCCCAATCGCGGCGCGACTGCAAGGTCGGTGCGACGAATTCCGCTCACAACATGCGATGATTTCCGTAATCGGCGGCCGGGAGATTAGGGCGGCGAGACTTCCTGACGACGATGGCCAGCTATTTCGTGGCTGGATCCCTCAGGATACTTGGTGCAACTGAATGTCGGTAACCTTTCTGAATGAGGCAACAGGATCAAATCTCTTCAATTGTTACATGATCCCACAGGCTATCCGTGGGGCCCTCATGCCCTGCACGTAATCCGGTGTTTGGATCGAGGAGAAGGTGGTGGGGGCAATCACTGCCGACGGTTGAGTGCCAAATTCCTGCGGGTTGTGTCTCCCGCAGCGAGAGCAATACCCAGGAACTCGGCGTGCTTGGCAACGAAACCACGTTTCGGACCGAATACATCGGATGAGTAGCCCACTCTTCAGCGGACGCCAACCAGTGGATTAGGTCTCTTTTGACGAAGTCGTAGGAATCGCCAAACTGCTGCGAATCCATGACTCGCTCCTTTGGCCGTGTTAACGCTCTGCCGACCGGCGTACATACCGAAGATCGGAGCCGGCCGAGGCGTTATTACGCTCCCTGCCAACTGATCCGCCGTTGACCGCAGGGCGTTCACCTGAGATGATAGCGCCGCCAGGGGTGGAGCCCTGGCGACTTCAGCAACAACCTACGGGGAGGTCGAAGCTGCATGAAGCAGTATAACGCTGCGCGCACGTACCAGTTTCGCGTCCAGCTCACCCGCGACGACCACCGCCGGCTTGCATATCATTGCCGGCTTTACAACGGCGCCGTCCAGGAACGGCGCAACGCATGGCGCGACGGTTGACCACCTTCCCCAGCCAGTGCCGTGAGCTCACGCTGGTGCGCCAGGACGATCAGGTATGGGCTGGCGAACACCGCAGTCTGGCCGTGGTCACCCTCAAGCGTGTGGATCTGGCTCTGCAAACGTTCTTCCGCCGCGTGAAAGCCGGTGTAAACGGCGGCGGTAAAGTGGGCCACGTGGGCGGCTCGATCGTCGGCTTGCGGCGAACATCAACAGCCCAGTGGTACGTTTTGCCGACGCCCTTGACTAGGCGCCCTGTAACACCGGACCATAGCCAGTTGATAACGTGGTTTTGACAAGTAAGGGAATCGAAATGTGGCTTCGTACAAGTTGTGATATTACCTTTGATGTGAGCGTCCCTACGCCTTTTATCCTGATGCTCCGCCCTCGAAGCGGAGCACAACAGTGGGTGGCGCATGAAGACTGCACGTCGACGCCAAGCGTACCGATCACAGAGTATGCGGACAGTTACGGTAACCTGTGCGAGCGATTGATAGCGCCCCCAGGTGAGTTTTCTATCCGTAGATCTGCGGACGTTTCAACCGCAGACGGCGTTGACGTGTCGCCTGGCGCCCCATTTGACGAGGTGCATAATCTACCGGACGAGGTTCTAGCCTATCTTCTTCCCAGCCGTTATTGCGAGTCCGACCGGTTTATAGACCTCGGTAGGGAACTCGTCGACGGCGTCGAGCCCGGCTACGATCAAGTGGCTAGAATTGTCGGGTGGATCCGCACCTCCGTGCGCTTCAATCCGGATTCCAGCAATTTTCAGATGTCGGCAGTCGAGGTCAACCAGCAGCGCGAGGGCGTATGCCGCGAGCTCACTCATTTGGGCATCGCGTTATCCCGCAGTCTCTGTATCCCAGCGCGTATCGTTGTGGGCTATCTGCACGAACTCGAGCCGATGGATTTTCACGCTTGGTTCGAGGCGTACGTAGGTGGCCGTTGGTACACCTTCGATGCAACGCAGGCCGTTCCACGTGGGCGGGTCGATCGTCGGCTGGCGGCTGTCGACGTTCAGGGGAAATGTCCGCTTGAGTGTTCAGCAAAAATGATGCTCCTATAGATGTCAAGGCTGGATACCGGCCGCTGCTGCTGAGCGCCTCAGCGCGACAAAGACTTCGCGAGCAACATAGCGTTTGAGGCAACGGATGACTTCGGTCTTGCTTATTCCCGCGCTGGTGCGACGGAGCATGTATGCCTTGGTCCGGCAATCATGACGCAGCCGGACCACAACGATGTGGTAGAGAGCCGAATTGGCCTGACGGTCGCCACCGCGGTTCAGCCGATGTCGGTTGGTCTTGCCGGAGGAAGCAGGTATCGCGTTCACGCCGCATAGCGCGGCGAAGGCGGCCTCGGAGTGGAGACATTCCGGGTTACTCCCCGCAGTGATCAGGAGGGCCGCCGTGGTGTCGGGTCCTACGCCGAAGACGTTGATCAAGGCTGGCGCTGCCGTCCGGGTGAGCCGTTCTAACTCGGACTCCAATTCGTGGATCTCCTTGCTGAGTCGACAGTAGCGTCCAGCCGGGCGTCCAGCAGACCGTCGAAGTTGTGTGGCTTGCCGTTGCTGTCCATCCAGCGCAGCCGTTCGTGCAGGGATAACTCGTACAGGATTTCTATATGCGCCCGCGCGTGCGGGTTCACGTAATGACCCTTTGGCGAACCAAGATGGGTATCAGTAAGGCGGAGGACGACGACGGCCAGCTATCTCACGCTTCATGGCTTGGTTCTTCCAGGACCGCGGCCCGATGGCTCGCAGAGGGGATCACGAAAGCGGAATTGCAAGCGGCGGCTACAGGAACCGGCGTCAAAGGGTCAGCCAACCACAGCCGCCCCACCGTAACGCTCAACTTACTTGGTGCTGGCGCCGGCACTTTGGGGGACGTCAGCGAGGTTCCGTGAACGTCCATGGCAGACTTCCGTTCAAAGTCTGCCATTCCTAAACTAAAGCCAAGGTGAAATGCGCAGATGGTGGGGGGTCAAACGATGGAGCCGGGTCGTTCCCCAAGTACGGATGAGAAGGATTCACGGGCTTAACCCAGCTGATCATCATCGCCACTTAAATGTACATCCCACCTTGGCTTTAGTTTAGTATTGAAACGACGCATTTAGGACGCGACACCTGCCACTGGCCCATTCCCTTCGCAAATATACGTCGGCTAACTGTCAGAACAATCCTTTCGTTACGAAGATTTCCCAAAGCAGCACGTCAAGCCGTCGTGGTAATACTAATGGCCGGTTCGAGTCTTCTTAGGTGGGCCTGCACGTACCGAATTGCGAACTTTTCGGTGGGAGGTTTGCCTTTAGCCGGGGTTCTCAAGGGAGTCGATGGGGGTGGGTCGGCGCTTTCAAGGCTCTGGAAGTGCGGAGAGTACTTTCCAATTCCCCCCCGCGCGGCCCTATTTTCTTCCTCTACTAAACCGACTAAAAAGCCCCGCCAGTATATCGGAATCTTCCGTTTTGAGAAGATTGAGGGAGCACCGCATCGCAAGAGTTGAAGCAAGACGTGGCCGCTCCACGATGTCAAGGAGGAGGCCCAATCCCGGTCATGTCAAAAAAGAGATGGGTAAGGCGAATCGATTGGAGCGGTAAGGCTCTCGGATGATTCGATTCAAACACAGTTCTAAGCGGTCCTATTCCCCCTGTGGTCATCAGCGTGTGTCCCGGACCCATTTCCGGAGTCCTTTCTACGTGAGCATTGATACGTTTAAGAGCTGCATCAGGAGTACCACGAATGACATAGCCTACCATGGCACCAACTTGGACTTTCCCACCATAGTACCCCCTTACGAACCTGTCGATGCCAAACACGACGTAAAGGCGCGCCAAATCATCGGGCGCAAGTCGCTTGCACTCAACGCTGAGATACGCATCCTCGGTGAACAAATCCCATGAAATAGTTATGTCGATGCGTGGCGCACGGGCTGGGTCTGCCTGACCTTCTAACATTTCATCTGAAGGTACCACATGTTGATAATGCGGCACTAGGGCCATGTTTCTCTCACGCCGTATGTCCTTCATACATGCGAACACGCGAACAGTATAGTCGTCCTCGTGATCTCCGGCGCGTTTGAACCCTCCGGCCCGCCACCGCTCGAAGCCATCCACAACAAGACGGAGGATTGTCCTCTCAATTTCGGCGGATACCTGGCGAGCTAGAGGAACGGGCGAGCCCAACGCGGGGTCTTGAAATTCCGGAGTCATATGGAATGAGCCGCTCCCCCGTTGCTGCCGGGAGAAAGCGAACGGAGTAGCTCAACGATCGTCTCGTCAGCATCGTTGTATGCCGCTGATCTTGTCCAAAACCGGCGTTCCGCAGGTTTCACCATATGAAACACATCAGGTTCATAGACCTTTATGTTCCTTCGGAAATACAAACTCTGGGCGTGTTGTTCGGTCACGATCCGCTCCAAGTTCACCAAGAGACGATCAAGCTCTGGTTCAGACGCTATGTTATGACGTCGTCTAGGCGCATCCCCTGGGGCGAGACGAAATGAAATTGCTCGGTATGGGGGAGTTCCTTCGTACACGGTCGGTACCAGTGCTCTGGTCCCTCCAGTGGTCGCCTCGAACACATCTGCAAAGGCTTGCGCGTATGACGTCAACTCGACGGTAGATGGAGCCTCGAAAGCATCCGACGCTGAGCCCTTGTAGTGGCGCTCCATGGCCATTCTCAGAAAATCCTCGATTGTTTGCTGTTCATGCGAGGTCACGCCATAGGCCTCGTATACGAGCTCATCAAGTTCTTGCTGCCAATTCCATCCGCCGCCGGATTCTTGTATTCGGTCAACGAGATCCACTATCCCCCGAGAGAGGCCTTCGTCTGCCACGGGGATAGCACATGGGAGACTCTTGTGCTCCGTCAGCAAGATTTCATCACGCTCAACCCCCCATTGGCTTGCCGTCAAAAACTGGTAATAACGAGCTAGTGAAGAGTTGATGTAAGCACACACAATCTTCAGATTTTCTGAGTCTTCGGGAGGCCCTGTTATGCCGAAGATTCCATTAGTAAATACCGCATCATCCTGCATAAAAACAGAAGCCAGAACGCCACTTGTCAACACACCCCGACGGATCAAGACATGTGGACCCTGGTAAGTTTCTATGTCGCGCGGCCGATGAAAATCTTCGCTGTCTATTCGCTCCTCTGGGGTAGAGGTAACCTGAAATGGTCGAACTGAATCTACTGGCACGTAGCGCATCGCCCCGAGTTCAGGAACGTGTTTGACACCACGACCGTTGACTATTAGGCCTGCACGGAACTGCCAACGACGACTTTGGGTTACTCTTTCGAGTGATGGGAACCGCTCGCATAGATCATCAATTAACGTGAGATCACGTGGAGTCCCCCATAAGGCCACCTTCCATATGTACGGATGGCTAGCAGCCTGGTTAGATGAAAGCCGCCTCACTTCGTCTCCGAACACTACAACGCCGGCCAAGGCTTCAGACATCGGAGAGGGATGTGGGTTAAGGTACATGAAACTGTTACGCCCGCTATCATCGCCCGAAGGCGTCCTATAAAAGACGGCAACCATCGGGCCAACAGCTTGGCGGAAAAGCGAGTGTCGCAAAGCCGAAAAGTCGACAACCTGGGTCACTTGATTGGTCATGAAGAATTGTTGCCGGAATTTCCGGTTAGGTTCATTGTTGTTGAACAGCACGCCTTTGCTAGGAGACAGCAGGCTGACACGACCTTGGTCTGCAAGCAGTGTCGGAGCACGCCATAGGAAGGCTTGTGCGATCTGCTTATCACCGATCGGGTGTTTATTCTCCCGGACATATTCGGTCGCCTTGGCAGTTAGCCTGCTTTGCCAAGGTGGATTCCCTACTATGATGTCATACAGCCTTTGGTTGAACGGGGCATCCAAATCGAAAAAGTCATTGACGAACAAATTGGTGCCCTTCAGCGTCGGGAACCGAACTTCTTCCCAGATGCTCTTGGGTTCTAGGAATTCCAAGAGTGCCAAGTAACAACTGAACGCTGCGACTTGAACCGCCTCCCCGTTCAGGTCTATGCCATGGATACACTCCGTTAACAGGTCGCGAAGCTCGTCGAAACTGAGATTTTGATCCCCACGCGCATGGCGGTGGAGCATTACCAACCGGCGATACGCTTCCACAAGAAATATTCCCGAGCCACATGCCGGGTCTAGAATCTTGATGGTCTGCGCTCCCGACTCGAAAGGAAGTACCTCGTTAAGAACGTAATCAACGATTTCCGGGGGCGTGTAGTAGGCACTGGCCTGATTCCTTTCCTCATCAAGAAACGTTTCATAGATGGCGCTGATCAATTCAATAGGTATGTATTTGAAGTCATAAGCCCAGAAATACATCTGGCCAGAATTTACCTCTTCACCACCCAGAAAGCGTCCCAAAAGGCGAAGATGTTTCAACTTGACCTGGTCTCGTTCCGGGCCATCAATTGGAAACAGGTCGCCGTTGAAACGGTCTGCTAATTCTTCGAATAGTCGGTAGGTTTCGGCAAGGGACCCATCCAATAAGGCATGGAATGAAGACCCACTGGAGAACCTAAGAAAATAGTCAGAGTCAATAACTTCTCGGTCTTCAAGATAACGAACGAATATTGATCTTCCCAAGAGACTGTTAGCTACGGACTTGGATAATCCATCATTGATCAGACGCCGCCTCACCTGCCTGAGATTTTCCAGCAAACGTTTGTCGACTCGGTGCTCCCTGTTGAAACCACCTTGCTGGGCTCGCACAAATCGACCCGCCACAATCTCCCGTCGTCCGTATTCGGACAACTCCTGCCTAAGCGAAAGGACATCAGTCACTTGCCGAATCGCTTGCCTGAGCGGGGTAGCGTTTCCGAGCATCAATTGGTCAGAGCTACGCTGGGGCGGGGCAAAGCAATTGTAAACTCGGACCTCTTGCGGCAGGACGGCGATCAGCAACGGAGCCCGATTGTGGTTCCAAAGCGAGCGATGTAGACGTCGCAGGTATTCGTCATCAACGGATTGGAGTTCCTTAAAGTAAACCACTGGCAAATTGCCATGGAAAAAGGCAGCGTCCATCCCGAACTTTTCACGGATTTCCTGCCAAATGTATGCCCGCCCATCCCCTGTGCTGGGCGAATCGACCGTTACCAGCCCTTGATCGCCCTGGTACTCAAGGGCATCGAACACCATTGCCAATGCGGTACCAATCACCGTGGCACCCCCACTGGGCTGATCCCTTCAACCCCAAGGCCGATCCCATCCTGCGGGGACCCTGCCACTTGTCTCTCGATTTCGGACATCAGGTCGGCCAATAGAAGTCGCAAAACGTACTGCCGAGCAAGAGGGTCCAGGAACTGATCATTCGACCTCCTGATCAGGATTCGGCGCCCGTCAGTGACAACCTCAAGTTCGGTGAATGGTGCAGGTTCATCCGCCAAGTCAGATAGGTTCAATAGCGCTTGCCGTATTTTCTGAAGAGATAAACCAGCTTGACGTAGGCGAAGAATAAGCTTGAGCTGCATTACGTCTAACAAGGTGTATAGCCGCCTGCTGCCACTGCCACGCGCGGGACGCCCATGAGGGCGCGCCAATGCAGTGTTATCCCAATATCCCAACTGGCGCTGGGTCAACCCAACAATTCTCTGCACCTCACCCGAGGTGAACAGACCGGGGACTTGCGTCGACGATTTAGCATTCAATGGCAACATCTTGTTGTTCAAAGTACAAAAAACCGTTCCTAATGTCAACGTCTCGTGGCATGAATGGCACTGTAGTCTGAACCTCCAAAATCCGCCAGACCACCAGAGAAAGATCCGGGCACATCATCCCAGTCGATTTCCCACCACCGAAGAGTGCGAGTTTTGCAGGTGAGTTCTTCGCTGGACTATGGACTAACTTAAGATGTAACGCCGTGACCGCTTGGGTGGACTCCCCAGTTAGTCGCCTCTGCACGGGCCGGGCACGGGCATAACTCTGCTCCCGACTAACTTAAGATGTCACGCCGTGACCGCTGGGGGGATTCACCAGTTAGTCGCCTCTGCACGGGCCGGTCACGAGCATAACTTTGCTTTACGCATTTTGGGGCGGTATGAGCGAGGACGAAGGGCGGGTAGAATTGGAGGCGATAGAGGTAGTTGGCAGGGAAAGCTGAGGGGGTTGTTGGTCATGCCGGAGATGGGAGCGTTGCTGGAGAAGTGGCACATGGACGAGACTGAGGTACGGCGACGGATGTACCGAGCGCCGACACTTCGGGAACGGGAGCGATGGCACGCGGTTTGGCTGCTGGCGCAGGGGTGGACGGCGGCGGCGGTGGGCCGAGCCTTGGAGCGGGATGCCCATACGGTTGGCCAATGGGCCCAAGTCTTCGGTGAGGGCGGTCCCAAAGGGCTGGTTTTTGAGCAGACTGGTGGTTCCCCCCGCGTTGGACGTGGAGCAACGAGCCGGGTTGAAGGCGGCGGTGCAGCAATTACCGTCGCAGGCGGGTATCAAGCTGTCCAACTGGAACTGGAAAGCAGTGCGCCAATTTGTGCAGGACCGCTTTGGCTTGGCGCTGAGCCGGAGTCCGCCTGTGGCAGATCTGAACTACCTGCACCGGTTGGGGTTTGTGCTAGAGCGGCCCAAGAAGCGGTTGCTCAAGGCAGACCCAGCGCGGCGAGAGGCTTTCGTGGGAGAGTATTCGGCGCTGACGGTGGCGGCAGCACGGACGGGAACCAAGATATTCTTCGCCGACGAGGCGCACTTTCAGGCCGATGCTGATCTAGGGGGCAAGTGGGCGCTGAAAGGCGAATCGGCGCTGGTGGACTCCACCAGCCCGCGCCGCGGTGAGAAAGTCAGCTACTACTCGGCGGTGCGCCTGGAGACCAGGGAGGTGGCGGTGATGGAACTGGAGGGCAACAGCAACTCCGTTACCTCGGCTGGTTTCCTGGGTCAGTTGCGAGAGCGGCACACTGAACCACTGATCGTGATCTGGGACAATTCGCCAGCCCATCGGGGCGACGCGGTGTGTGCCTACCTGACCACTCCCGGCCTGAACCTCCGCTTGGTGAACCTCCCCAGTTACAGTCCAGATTTCAACCCCGACGAGGCCATCTGGGGTTGGGTACGCCAGGAAGCAACCGCTAACCAGTGCCTGGGAACCCGTGCCGTGGTGCGGGAAAAGGTGGACGGCTTTTGCACCGATCTGACCCACCGACGGGAAGAAGTCAAACACCGCTGCCGCACCGTGCTGCAAGCAAAAGCGGCAGCATTAATTGGCAGCACCCAAGCCGATTTCCTCCGCTCTGCAAATGTAGTTTTCACCTTGGCTTCGGTTTAGGAAGCAGCTACGAAAAGCAGATTGGCTTCTCCACTACCTGCTCGAGAGTCTTACAGGTGTTGTAGAGAACGATCTCCCCTCCATCCACCGTCGCGCAACCCCTGCGGGTCGGTAAAGTCCAGGGTTGCCGCATTTACCGCCCTTCGAAAGGGTCTCCCTGTACAGGGTTTCGCGTAAGAGTCTTCGCCCCGACACCCTGATCCAACAGACGCCGGGCGATTTATTTGCCGGTGTAGCTGAGTGTTTTGACGACCACGGCCTGACCAGGGTGGGGGTCAGATTTTACAACTTGCTTGGCATTAAATCGAACGTATATGGAATAGCCGTCCAACTAGCCCAGCCGCTCCCTGAATCCGTAGGTAGGTGGGCTACTGTACTCTAACGCTGCGCACGCAGAATCCTTGGACTAGATCCCTAAATCATTTGGACTGATAGTCCCTTAGGGCAAGGAACGGTTCAACCAACGGGTGGGGACTTGAGGGCAGGATGATAACAACCTGTTGCTTACCGCGCGAAATGGCCACATTGAGCAACCGCGATGTTCCTTCATAAGGTTCCTTTTCCTTACCGAAATAGTCATCCGGCCGGAAAAGGTGAACCACAGTGTCGGCCTCACGCCCCTTGGTCTGGTGATAGTTCATCAGCTTAATGCGGCCTTGCTCCGAGTAATCCCGGTCGATTAGAGCTTCCACTTGGCTACGCTCAACCACTTCAAGCAGCTGCCCCAAGGATTCAACCGAGGCCGACATATGCTGAACAGGCCTAACCAAACGGATGAAGTGGGCTGAGGCATTGCGCCAAGGGCGATAGCTGGACTGAATTCCGATGCCCTCCCAAGATTTGACGGCTATCTCGGCTAGGTCCCCAACTGTGCCTTGGCTTGCCTCCATCAGCGAGTCCTCTAGTCTTTGCACCGCTTGGTCAACCAGTTCAGGTAATGGCACCTTCCCAATCAGTGCCCGCGCCATCAAGGGAGCCTTAGCCCTTCTCACGCTAGCGGTTAAGAACAAACCTAGCGACCTGCGCACGTCCTCGTCGGAGGCCAGGCCCAGGGCGAAGGCGCATTGAGCAGCCATGGACCCGAGCGCCTCAGAGTACGCCTCCGGTATCCCAATCAGCACGTAATTGATCCCGGCTTCGTCGAGCTGCTCCGCAAGTTCGGCGACTGCGGTGTTGGAGTGTACGAAGATGCCGACATCTCGGGAGCCCCGCAGCCTTACGGTTTTTATGATGTCAGAGACTAGATCGGGGACGTCCTCCTCGTCTGTATCGAAGTGTATGGTCAGACGTTCATCTCTCAAGGCGTTCAAGACGGCATCGTCTTGGAACTGCCGCTGGCGCACGGCCTCAGCCAGCGCAGGGATCGCCCCTGACGGGTCCCTGTGGGAGCTGGGGTTAAGTTCAATTTCCCGATCCGCCCACTCCCGCATCTTACGAAATCTCTCTGGCGAGACTCCAGGAATGAACGTGTAGATCATCTGATTTGGGTCGCCCAGCAGGAGTAGCTTTCTCGAAGCAATGCGCAGGAGAAAATCCCACTGTATTTCGTTGGTGTCTTGGGCCTCGTCGCATATGACCAGATCCCACCTATTGCCAAGAATCTGCCTGACGTGGGGGCTGCGCTCAAGGATTGCCAAGGCCCTTGGAATAAGGTCGTTGTACCGGAGCTTGCTATTATCGTACCCCAGTAGCTTCCCGCGCGCCTCCGTTTGAACAGAGGGAAGAGTGGCGCCGTACCCCGCGTAACGGCCAAACGAACCGATCAGACGATAAGCCAAGGCGTGAAACGTGGTAACTTCGACCTTGTCTTCGTACCCTGACATCACACCCGGAGAGCGGACCATGATCTGGCTGACCGCAGAACGAGAGAAGGTCAAAAAGAGAGCGCGCGGCGACGGGCTCCCCTCCGGGTTCTCCAGGTAGGCTCTCGCCGACCACAGGGCCGTCGTGGTCTTTCCGGTCCCTGGTCCGCCCAATACAAGCAAACTGTCATCAGAGTGGACGACAGCTTCCACGACTTGGCGTTGTCGGCAATCAAGGTCCTCGAAGTTCATAGCTGCACCAGCCCAATGTCGGTCCCAGTCGCCGCTTGAATGAGTTTCTTCAGGTAACAGCATCCCAAAATTGGGAGATTTCCCGACGGGAGGGTGTCGACAAACTGGCCATGTAAAGAGTTGCTTTTAATGAACCGAATGGCCTCTTTACCAAGCGGGGTGCCCGAAAGGCTTGCGAGATTATGAAGACCGGGCAAGCCAGCCGCAGTCGCGATGTCACTGATTGTTCCCCGGAGAACGTCATCCGGAATGCCGTCGATTATGGCTGCCTCAATGGCGTATCCGTCCGGGAGCCGCACCACAATGTTTGCCATCCCTTGGTTAGCTTGCACGAACTGTTGGGCTTCGCTGCGCGTGTCTCCATCAACTGCTCCCACGGCCCGAAGTCCAATCTCTTTCGCCTCCCTAGCCAGCTTCAGTACGTTGGAGTAGCCGCCACCGCCGCCCGCCCCGGCGTTGACAATCGCCACCCTGCGCGTTGCCGGCAGGGTGAATCCCTCCTCATCGAACATCCGCAAGGCCAAAGAATGGAGCGCTGCAAAGTCGTAGGGCCCCTCCACCACTATCACAGAGCGGTAACTCAGCGCCGGCAGCAGGTTTCTATGCCAGTGCTTGAAAACCACGGATTCGGCCTTGGTTACCGGCTGCTTGCCGGCGATGGCAATCCGCGTGCCGTTAGCGTCCTTGCCCATTCGTAAGACCTCCTGGGGTTCGAAAACCTCTGCGACCGCAGGAAGTCGGGTCGTAACCCAAAGCTGTCCGGCTGAATCACGTATAGAGACAGCCAGGTGGGCCGCTGCGGCTGAGTCAATACCGTCGCCAAGATCGTCGACCGCCAAGACCGCTCCGGTTCCTGCCACTGAGGCGAGGGCTTCCGCTACCCGGAAAAGGGAAGCGGTGGTCGAACCCTGGCGCCATGCGGGGAGGCTACCAGCGCCATCACCGAGATCAATTGAAGGACCCAGAGACCGCAAGAGGCCGCTAGACGAACCTCCTTCCGGGGTGAACTGGAACAGGTTGGAAACATCGGCCGTAGGTATGTCCAGCAAGTCGCGCAACGGAGCGATGACTTCTTCGAGTGCCGATTTGACCTGGGTTGACCCAACGAACTGGGACGCGGCTTGGCCCACTCCATCCACGTATTGGGTAACCGCTTCCGCAAAGTCGCCCCCGTTAGCATTGTTGAGCACTCTGCGAAAGCTGCTCCTGGGACCCAGTTCCAGTATTCTCGCGCCGCTCCAACGGAGCAATCCGAACCCCAAGGTCTCGATGTCGCGGCGCCTGGCATGGACGAATGAATCGGCAGCAGGATCGGATTCCTTTGGATAAAACACCCACTCGTCGGACCGTTCCTCCGCAGTTAACCACTTGGCCCTATATCCCAATCGCAAGACCCACTCATAACAGAGGTCATCGGATTCCTCGGTGGTCTCAGTTTCCTCAACGAGTTGGTTCTCTGACGTGTCCCACAGCTCCAGATGGTCAAAGAAGTCCTGAATCACACTATCTCCCAGGTCCCCAAGAGTTAACGTGATATCAATGGGCTGGCTCGTGTCCCCGAGGTGAAAGTCCAATTCTGTGGTAATGCGGGTACGGCTCGAGTTGGCGTCGAGCACCCGCCCTAACGCTTCGATCAAGTCAGAGCGCCCCGCGCTGGGCTCGCCCATGACAACCACATGACCCCTTGGCTTAACCGTTAGGTCAGAAAATCCGCGAAAATTACGTATGTGCAACTTTTTTACGTGCATATGAGCGAACCCTTTAGCTCTACCGGATAAAGCTCGCGGGCAGATATGGCTTCATTTGGCGGAAGATGAATCAACGAAAAAAACCCGCCCTGCACATGGCTCGACACCATAATCAGGCGGACGGGCTTTACTTATGACAATGCTATCGCTGGGTACGCTTTCAGTCAAGCGCAAAAGGCAACGCACGTCGGGATCCGTCCTGAATTGGGAGCAGTGAGAAACACCTGGCTCGCCTTCAAATTAAGAGGACCGGGAGTGAGGTGGAACCGGTTATTTGGACACGGTCGAGGCAGGAGTAAACTATGAACCCCTCTGCTCAAACCAATGGCACGAACAACTGTTCCGGTGTGCTTAAGCGTACCATATTACGAACTTTTCGGTGGGTGGTCCAATTGTAAGCTCACCTTTGACGAGCGAAATTTGCCCCGGTCTCCGGCCTTTACCGGAGTGGCCGGGGGCGGGCTGATTGTGAACAATGGTAATGCGAAGGGAAGTCGCTAGCGACCAGCGTTGAGGCCCGGATTGCCGTATCCGCATTCACGCAGTTCGGCCATCAAATGCTCCTCCGGTCCACACCATTGGAGAACGGTTCGGCGGCGTAAGGCGCTGTCCCGCCTATCGCACCTGTCATCTTGGTTCAACTTAGCTTCATTTTTTTGGCAAGTGAATAGCTCTACCCATTCCACGACCTGACCTGTGTACCTCTCCGTCGCCGTAAGATACGGCGTCACCATCTCCGCTCCCTTGGCGTACGGCCTGTCCGTCGCCGTGAGATACAGCGTCACCATCTCCGCTCCCTTGGCGCACAGTTTGTCCATTGCCGTGAGATATAGCGTTGCCGTTGCCGCTCCCCTGGCGTACAGCTTGTCCGTTGCCGTGAGATATGGCGTCGCCGCTGCCGCTCCCTTGGCGTACAGCTTGTCCGTTGCCGCGAGATATGGCATCGCCGCTGCCGTGCCCTTGGCGTATAGCTTGCCCATGAACTTGGGCAACGGCGTTCCCATTACCATCGCCCTTGAGTATGGCTGTTACATTTGGACCGCTACTCACTGCAAGGTTGACGTTGTGTTCAGTGTCAAGGACTACGATTAATTCATCGTGTTCGGTAGTGACTGTTAGGTAGTCTGCCCACCATGAGGAAGAATCATAGACCACATTGATTCCTTGAACGGTGATGACGGCGTTTGAAAAGTTATTGTCTGACATGCTGTCTACCCCTAGTAGGGCAACATCATTGAATTGATGACGTTAAGGGCGTTCGTACCCAATCAAAGCAGAAAGGAAGTAACACAGGCCTCCGACGGGAGCATCGAATTGCTCGTATTGCGATTGACAATAACATACAGGGCTTCGTATCATGAAAGTAGTTGCCAGGCCACCGGAGAACGGTGAGTCAATTCTGGGCAACGGGAGACGTCAGATGGCTGACAGACGCGTTCGGCGAAGCGGGAAAGATGGACAGGGTGACATTACGGCTTTGTGCGATGGTGGCAATGACTGGGGCAGGGTAACCAAGGCCACCGCCATCTCGCACATTGACAACGGGACACATACCTACTATGTCAACGAGGATGGAAACAGAAGCAACGTCCGTGTGATTCGCGAGTCCGGCGGATCTCCGTACCTGCGTACCACGGCTGACAAGACTTCGAAGAACAACCTCGACAACCTGCGCGACTGCTAGGTAGCAACGGTTTCAGGCTACCCAACCCCTGGTGGGAGCGTCATTCCTGCCGGGGGCTTTTTTGTTGGCTCGACCTCGCTGCTTCCATCCGTCGATATCTTACCACGAGGCGTCAATCCCCAACCTTGCGTAGCTGATTTCAGGAACCGCATAGGTTGCTCAACAGCTATCCACTGGCCGGAGACAATATGATCATCTCTTGGGAGGTCGTCAGCCATGACAACAAACTCAATTCGTGCAACCCCCGAATTTTGCGCCGTCAAAGCTATCTTTTCGGAATGCTTTGAGATGGCCGAACAGACTTTTGGCCCGCGCGAACCCCAATGGGAATATACAGTGCTCCTACGTGATGGGCTTCCACCCGAGACCATCAACGACGGACACAGCCAAGTTTTCGTATGCCTCAGCACGGGCAGGAGTGTCATTGGCTACTATTTTGAAGCAGCGCACGAGGCTGTTCACTGCCTCAGTCCCATCGTGCCTTCCGGAAGTGCCACTTGCCTCGAAGAAGCAATCGCCGTTGAGTTCAGCTTGAGAGTAGTTCGCCATAAATTTGGTAGTGAAATAGGCCTAGAACTGGAGGGGTATATTTCATCCGACTATCGCAAGCCCATGGAACTAACGGCCCTGATTGACATAGACACGGTCATGATCGGCCAACAGGTGCGTGAACGTTACGGTTCATTCACCGTGGGAATCACACTTGAGTCCATATCAGAGATGTATCCCAATGTTCCATGTTCGGTTGGACGCGCCTTGCTTGACAGGTTCCCACGTCAATAGTCCCGGTGTAAGCAAGCCAACTAAGGCTCATCCATTCTCCGCGACGACCTCGTATAGGGGCCGCGACGTTAAAGCTAATATTCCCCCGTCCCTCCCTCCGGCATCCAGTAGCCCACCTGGGACTCGGTGAGGACGTACCTGGGGTTGCGGGCGTCCTCGCCCAGCTTGGTGCGCAGCTTGGCCACCAGCGTGCGCATGGGGCTCAGGTTGGCGTCGCTCTTCTCCTTCCAGACCTTCTCCAGCAGGTGCTCGTAGGTCAGCACCTTTCCGGCGTTGACCGAAAGCTCCGCCAGCAGCCGGTACTCCATCGTCGTCAGTTGCACCTGCCGCCCGGCGACGCTCGCCCGGCGCGCGGGGTAGTTGATGGTCAGGTCGCCCAGGACGTAGGGCTCCAGCGGTTCGGCGGCCTCCCTCCGGCGCAGCGCCGACGCCATCCTTGCCGTGAGCTCCGTGGGGGAGAAGGGCTTGACCACGTAGTCCACGGCCCCCATCTTGAAGGCCCGGGCGACCAGTTGTCGATTTCTGGGGTGGTTAAGCCGGCTCCCCGCCTCGGCAGACCCAAGCGGGCGCTAATCATCCAGCAGCCCGTTGCGCACCGCCCAGACCACCATTTCCTGCTTGGAGCCCATCGCCAGCTTGCCCTGGATGGCGTAGATAGCGTTCCTTATGGTCACCGGCTTCACCGCCCTGGCCTCGGCGATGCGGGCGTAGGACAAGCCCCGGCAGAACTGAGCCAGTATCTCCTGTTCCCGCGGCGTCAGGTCGCCCGGGCCCAACTCCTCCTGCGGCGCACCGCGCCGGATACCGGCGAAGACCCGCGTCACCACCTCGGCGGGCACCCGCAGCTCCCCGGCGGCCACCTCCCGCACCGTGTCCAACAGGCGGTCCATGCCCGACACCTTCTGCAGGTAGCCCGTCGCCCCGGCGGCCACCGCCTCGATCACCGCGTCCTCCTCCGTGGAGGCCGTCAGCATCACAACTCTCGTATCCGGCGCAAACTCCATGATCTCCCGGCAAGCCTCCACCCCGTCCTTGTTCGGCATCAGCACGTCCATCACCACCACGTCCGGGGACAACTCCGAGGCGGCCCGCACCGCCTCCTCACCGTCCCGGGCCTGCCCCACCACCTCGAACTCCCCGGACAGCTCCAGCATCAGCCGCAGCCCGTCCCTCATGACCGAGTGATCGTCAACCAACAGCACCCGGATGGGGCGGGTCTCCGTTTCCTGGGTCTCCGTTGTCTGGCACTCCATTGGCAACTCGCACCTCCCCTTAACTACTCAACTACCGTTGCGGCCCAGGGGCATCACGCAGGTCACCCTGGCCCCGCCGTCCGGCCCGTGCGGTTCCACCACCAGCGTCCCGCCCAGCCGCAGGGCGTTGGCTTCCATGTTGGCGAACCCGTGGCCCCGCTCGGCGTAGTCCTCGGGCAGCCCCCTGCCGTCGTCGGACACCGACAGGCTGACCCGCCCTTGCCTGAAATCCAGCTCCACCGACACCCGGCCCGCCCCGGCGTGGCGGAAGGCGTTGGTCAGGGCGTTGTGGGCGATGGAGAAGAGCAGGCTCCGGGCCTCCACGGTCAGGGGCGGCTCCTCCCCGCGCCGCACCAGGTCCGCCGGCACCGAGGTGACCTGTGTGAAGGTCGAGACGTGGGACTCCAGGGTCCGGCCCAGCTCCCGTCCGTCGAAGATGCCTCCCAGGTCTATGGGGTGCCGCAGCTGCCAGATGGCGGTCTTCGACAGCAGGGAGGTCGCCTCCAGCCGGGTCCTGACCTCCTCGTTGGAGTCTCCGACCAGCTGCCTGACCGCGTCGATCCCCAGGCCGATCATGTAGGCCGACTGGGCCGTCGTGTCGTGAATGGCCTGGGAGAGTTCGGCCTGCTCCCGTTGCAGCGCCCGCTCCCGCTCCACCGCCGCCCGCCACCGGGTCCGCTCGAACCGGGAGATCACGTTGGCCACCGCCACCACCGCGTACATCACCACGATCCGGGCGAACAGGGGCTTCTCCTCCCGGGCCCCCAGGTCGATGCCGTCCCCCACCAACAGGCTCACCGCCAGGTAGGCCACGGCCACCACCGTCACGAAGGCCATGTTGAGCCGGAAGGACGTGAAGAAAACGGCAAAGCCGGCCAGCACCGGGTAGTAGAACAGGTGGAAGAAGTAGTGGCCGAAGCCGCCGCCGGTCACGGCGGCCGCCGAGATCAGGGCCGCATCCAGGGAGCAGATGGCGAAGACCCAGCGCCAAGTGATGTTCCTGCCCGAGGCCAGCCGGTAGTGGGCGTAGGCGGTGAAGGCCACCAGCGTCAGGTAGAGCAGGGTATAGACGGCAAACCTTTCCGCCCCGTAATAGGGGCGGTAGACCAGTTGAACGAAGCAGGTGGCGACTATGAACCAGTGGACCAAGACCAGGACGCTGGCCACGGACCGGAGCCCGTCGGGATCGAACTGGTTGAGGGTCCAGTCGCCGACCCGGAAGGCCCCGGCGGAGGTCCTGATCATCTGGGCGCCCCGGTGGAACATCTCCCCTCCGGAAGGCGCGCAACCCCATCACCCATTAAAGGAGAGGGGTCTTATGGCGCGCCATAGAGTGTGGTTCAGTCCCAATCTAGCCATCTTGTATCACCGGGGCAAGAGCGCAAAGTACACCTCACTATCGCAAACGACACTCACCAGTTGAGTGTTGTCACGCCGCCCCGCCGGCAGGCCGGCCAGCCGCACCGGCTGCGGCCCATGCCCTCGGTAATCCCGGCACAGGCGCCCGCCGGCTCCGGTCAAGCTGACCGGCCCTGGGGGAGGTAGCACTGGCACTTGTTTTTGAACCAAACAACACTCACTTTCAGGTGTTCAAATGTCTTGTTTCGGAAAGTGTGCCTTGCACCTTACCGAAATCGTGAAAGGCGGATAGACTTTTCTACGGTTTTCTCTTCGGGGGCCGACGGAGGACCGGCTGGCGGCCCCTTTGACTTGTCACCTTTGCGGCCCGGCAGCGCGTGCCGCCGGGTCAATAACACAAGGAAACACAAGGAGTTCCAGCGCCATGACCAACGGTCTCTCTCCCGCCAGCCTGCTTGCCCGGAGCGCGGCGTTCGCCCGCGCCCTGGCCCAACGAATACCCCCCTGTCAGCCCCTCCCCCCGACTTTTACGCTCCTCTAACCCTCTTTTCTCTTCCGGCTCCCGCCGGCCGACCCCTTCCTCCGGCCCATCGCCCCTCTCCTCCAACGGGCGTACCGCGCCCCCAGAGTCCTCCCCTTCAGAGTCCTCAAGGCCCCCTCCGCCGGACCGCGCACAGCGGCCCGGCCCCCGGCGGCCCGCAACTGTGCACCCCGCCCCCAGCCCGGCGGTACGCCGCCGGCTGACGACCGCCTACCCCGTCTGATTCCGCACGGGCGGCATCCCACACCCTGGCAAAAGCACAGCGAGGACTCATTATGACCGAAACCATCAATAGACTACGATTCCCTGGACCACTGGTCGCCACCCTGGCGCTGCTCGCCATCCTCGGCGCTCTCCTCCTGCCTGCCACGGCCCAGGCGCAGACCTCGGCCACCTTGGTCAGCAACATCGGTCAGGGAACTCCCGAAGACAGGAGCACCCAGGTTTCAGATTCGCAGAGATTCACCACCGGTGCGAACGCAGGCGGGTACACTCTTACCGCCGTCGAAGTCGTCTCTGCCAAAGACGTCTCTACGTCCGACGACCCCATTAGCGCGAGGGTGTGCGGGACCGACGCCGACGGGCATCCCACGACGGCCTGTACGGACCTCACGGTTCCGGCCACCTATGACGAGGGAGACACGATATCGCTGACTGCCTCGCCGGGCATCGCGCTCATCAAGGAAACGACCTACACGGTGGTGTTGAAAGCCCATGACCTCAGTGTGACGCCTGATGATGGCGAGGATTCGGATGGCGAAAGCGACTGGAGTATTGCGAACGTGCTGCGCTGGTCCAACGACGGTGGCACCACATGGAACGACCATTCTAGAGGCCTGTCGATTCGCATCGCCATCAAGGGGTACAAAGGGAGCGGGACGCCCGGGGCCCCGGCGGCGCCGACGGATTTCCAGGCGGAGGTGGGCGACACGGAGGTTGAGCTGTCGTGGGACGCGCCGGCGTCGGACGCGGACATCACGCGCCACGAGTTCCGCTACAAGGAGGGGACCGGGAGCTATCCCACGACGTGGACGCAGATCGCGAACAGCGCGCCGGGCGGCGCGAACCAGAAGGGCTACACGGTCGGGAGCCTCACCAACGAGATCGTCCACACCTTCCAGCTCCGCGCGGTGAACACCACGGGCAACGGCTTGGCGGCCGAGGCCGACCCGGTGACGCCGACGCCGGGCATCTGCGGCCGGACGGAGAAGATCCAGGAGGTGATCCTGGCCGAGCTCGCGGGCGTCACGGACTGCAAGGCGGTGACCGTGGCCAACCTGGCGTCGATCACAAAGTTCGGTCCCACCGGCTTGAGCACGTTCGCCCAGACGATCGGCTCGCTTCAGGCGGGGGATTTCGCGGGGCTGACGTCCCTCACGGAAATCAACATAGGTGCCAACGGCCTTACGTCGTTGCCCGACGGGATCTTCTCGGGCCTGACCGCGATCGAGCAAATCAACGTAGGTGCCAACGGCCTTACTTCGCTGTCCGCGGATGCCTTCGCGGGGCTCGTGAATCTGCAAGCAATCTATTTGCATGACAACAGTCTCACCACGATCCCCGACGGGGTGTTCGCCGACCAGACGGGCCTGACACACCTCAATCTGGGCGGGAATGATCTGACCTCACTCCCCGACGGGGTGTTCTCCGGCCGGACGGCGCTGGACACCCTCCTCTTGGGCAGCAACCCCACCGCCGACGATACGCTCCCTCTCACCGTGACGGTGGAGAAGGTGGGGACCGACCAGGTACGGGCGAAGGTGCTGGCGGGGGCGCCGTTCGAGGTGGACATTCCGGTGACGGTGGCGAACGGATCGCTTCCGAGCTCCGCGACGACGCTTACCGTGCCGGCGGGCGCGGTGTACGGCACGCCGGTCACGGTGACCCGCACCGCCGGGGAGGCGGCGACCGTGGACGTCGACCTGAGCACCCAGCCGACCCTGCCCACCGACCACGAAGGCTACGAGTTCGAGAAGGCGGACTCGGGGCTTCCGAAGACGATCCTGCCGGAGGCGGCGACGGTCGACGACGTGGAGGTGACCTCGGAGCCGGTGCTGGAGACCGACACCTACGGGGCGGGCGAGCGGATCGAGGTCTCGGTGACCTTCAGTGAGGCGGTGAACGCCACGCCCAACACGGACTTCGTGCTGTCCATGGGGCGCAAGCAGCGCATGCCGCTGGTGGACGGCTCGGGCACGGCGACGCTGGTGTTCGGCTATATCGTGCAGTTGGACGACGAGGACGACGACGGCGTCTTCATCGGGAAGGAGGACGTGACCCTGGTGGGGGACCGCGACGGGAATGCCCAGGCCGGGGAGATCACGAGCGTGGCCACCGGCGAACCGGTGTTCATCGACCACTCGGCGGAGAGCCAGGGGGACCACAAGATTGACGGCTCGCGGTCCATCGTCTCGGTGGAGGTGACCTCGACGCCGCAGCTCGAGACCGACACCTACGGGGCGGGCGAGACGATCCTGTTCACGGTGACCTTCACCGCCGAGGTGGACGCGGACGGGACCCCGGTTCTGGAGTTCCTGTTCGACGGCAGCGAGGTAAGACAGGCCGGCCTCGTGTCGGGCGACGGCACGGCCGAGCTGGTCTTCGGCTACACGGTGGTGTCGGGCGACGACGACAACGGTCTTTTCCTGCGGGACGAGTCCGACTACAACAACCCGGACGGCCCGGTGCGGCTGGATTCCGGCGATACGATCAGGTTCGCGCGGACCACCACCGACGCTCCGCTCTACTGGAGTGGCCGGGGGACGCAGTCGGGCCACAAGGTGGACGGGTCGCGGAGCTCCGTCCCGGCCCAGCCGACGAACTTCACGGCGGCGCCGGACGGCAGCCGTAAGGTGACGCTGTCGTGGGACACGCCGGCGACGGGCGTAACGAGCCACGAGTTCCGCTACAAGACGGGGAACGGAGCCTATCCGGCGAGCTACATGCCGATCGCGAACAGCGGCGCGGGCGGTGCGAACGAGGACGGCTTCACGGTGACGGCCCTCACGGACGAGGTCGTCCACACCTTCGAGCTGCGCGCGGTGAACGCCCTGGGCGAGAGCGCCGCCGTGGAGTCGAAGGCGGTGACGCCGACGCCCGGCATCTGCGACCGCACGCAGCAGGTGCAGGACGGGATCGTGGCCGAGGTCTCCGGGGCCGACGCGTGCAACGAGGTGACGGTGGCGGACCTGGCCGGGGTCGGCTATCTGGAGTTCAGCGACGCGAGCATCACGTCGCTCAAGTCGGGCGACTTCGCCGGCCTGACGGGGGTGGATGAGTTGAGGGTGTTCGGCAATCCCTCGCTGACCGCGCTTCCGTCCGGGGTGTTCGCCGGCCTGACGGCGCTGCTCAGCCTCACTCTGAGCAATAACGGACTCGAAATGCTTCCCGCGAACCTCTTCTCCGGGCTGACAGCGCTGGAGCTGATCGCCTTGACCGACAACGCGCTGGAAAGTCTCCCCGCGGGCGTGTTCTCCGACCTGACGGCGCTGGGTTCACTCTATCTGGACGCAAACGAACTGACCTCGCTTCCCGCGGGCGTGTTCTCCGGCCTGACGGTGCTGGACGAACTCAAGCTGGACGGCAACGCCGTCGACCCGCTGCCGCTCACGGTGACCCTGGAGAAGGTGGGGGAGGACCAAGTGCGGGCGAAGGTGCTCGCCGGGGCGCCGCTCGACGTGGACTTCACGCCGACGGTGGTGAACGGCTCGCTCCCAGCCAGCGACACGAAACTCGCCGTGACGCAGGGCTCGGTGGACGGCACGGCGCTGACCGTGACCCGCGCGGAGGGGACGACGGACGCGGTGACGGTGGACATCGACCTCTCCACCCAGCCGTCCCTGCCCTCGAGCCACCAGGGCTACGAGTACGTCCGGTCCTCGGACCTGCCGGTGGAGATCCTGGAGGAGGAGGCGACGCTGGACCCGCCGACCAACTTGATGGCCACGGCCGGGGACGGGCAGGCGGTCCTGACCTGGACCTCGCCGGCGGCGGATTCGGGCTACACGCAGCACCAGTACCGGTACAAGGAGGGGAACGGGGGCTTCGGCGACTGGACGGACATCCCCGACAGCGGGCCGAACGGGGCCAACGGGTCGCGGTACACGGTGACGGGGCTCGCCAACGCGACGCAGTACACGTTCGAGTTGCGCGCGCGCGACGCGGGCGCCGGCAAGAGCGAGGCGGCGTCGGTGACGGTGGAGCCGACGGGTCCGCCGCGGATCGTCTCGGTCGCGGTGGTCTCGGGTCCGGGCCTGGACGGGGACACCTACGGCGCGGTCGAGGAGATTCGCATCGAGGTGACCTTCGACCAGGAGGTCGCGGTCACGGGCGATCCCGAGCTCGCGCTCGAGGTGGGCGGCGAGTCCCGTCCGGCCCAATACGATTCGGGCGACGGTGAGAAAGTCGTGGTATTCGTCTACGTGGTGCAGGCGGGCGACCGGGATAACGACGGAATCGAGATCGGCGCCGACGCGCTGCGGCTGGACAACAATGACGGCATCCGGAACCCCTCGGGCGACGACGCCGAGCGGACCCACGCGGGGTCCGGCAGGCTCGTTGGCCACATGGTGAACGGGGAGCGGCGGGGCGACGTGCACGAGCACGGCGCATCGACGCACAGCCACTCGGTGTATAACACCGGCAAGAGGTATTACACCGAGGAGTATCACAGCCACACGCACGAGGCCCACGAGCACAGCAACACGGCCAACGACCACCCGCATCCCCGGGACGGGCATGACCACCACGTGCAGCCGAACCTGCGAGGCGAGTTCGGCCCGGACCTCCGGACCCATGGGGGCGTGGAGCACGTGCACCGCTGCTTCGACCTGAAGCCCTCGTGCAACAAGGACGACTACTCGAGCACGCCGGGCCTGCCCATCGAGGTGACCCACTCGCACGCGGCGGACTCCGAGCCGGGCCACGGCTTCGACTGGGACGAGTGGTTCGCGGGACGCGGTCCCGACGCGACCGGCGCGGTGGTGTCGGTCGCGGACGCCGGGGCGGTGGGCGGCGAGGACGCGCACCTGCGCTTCGAGGTAACCCTGGAGCCGGCGCAGGCGTTCGCGGTGCGGGTGGACTACGCGACCGCCGACGCCACGGCGACGGCCGGCGAGGACTACCGGGAGACCAGCGGGGTGCTGGAGATCCCGCCCGGGGAGACCCGCGCGACGGTGCGGGTGCCGGTACGGGACCGGGCGCCGGATGACGGCGACGAGACGCTGACGCTGACCCTCCGCTCCGCCACGGCGGTGACGGTGGCGGACGGCGAGGCGACGGGCACCATCCGGGCGCCGGCGGCGACGACGCCGCCGGAGATCGATGACATCGATGTGGTCTCGACGCCCCGCCTGAGGTCGGAGGGCTCCGGCAGTGCGGACACCTACGGCGAGGGGGAGAACATCCGCATCGAGGTGGAGTTCGACCAGCCGGTGCTGGTCGAGGGCGACCCGGTGATGATGCTGGAGGTGTGCGACCCCGGCGAGTCGCTGTGCGAGGCCGAGGCCCGCTACGAGTCGGGGAGCGGCACGGACACGCTGGTGTTCGCCTACCTGGTGTTCGAATGGGACCGCGACCGCAACGGCATCGCGATCCCCGCCGACCCGATAGACGTGTCGATCTACGACCTGGACGGCTTCCGCATCCGCAACGACGCGGGCCAGGAGGCGGACCTGTCCCACAGGAGGGAGGGCACCCAGCACAGCCACAGGGTGGACGGGGAGCGGCAGGCGGCACAGCACCTGTCGGTGGAGGACGCGGAGGCGCACGAGGCCGACCGCGAGATGACGTTCACGGTGCGCCTGGAGCCGCGCGGCCTGGGCATCGTGACGGTCGACTACGCGACGCGGGACGGCTCGGCGCGGGCGGGCTCCGACTACACGCAGACCAGCGGCAGGCTGAGGTTCAATCCGCTGGAGAGGGAGCGGACGGTGACGGTGCCGGTCATCGACGACCTCGTCCCGGACGACGGCGAGACGTTCAAGCTGAGGCTGTCGAACCCGGAGGGCGCGGAGCTCAGGTCCGCCGACCGGGAGGCCACGGGCACGATCCACAACAGCGACCCGCCGGCGCTGTCGGCGAGCTTCCCGGCGAGCGCCTACGCGTCGGCGTCGCACAGCGGCGCGGACGACCGCCCACAGGCGGTGGTGGCGTTCAGCGAGGCGGTGGCGGAGTTCGCGGCGGACACGCCCTCGGTGTCGGTCACCGGCGGCGCGGTGGACTCGGTCCAGCCGCACACTGAGGACGGCCTGGAGAACGCGTGGCTGTTCGTCCTGGCCCCCGGCGGCGACGGCGACGTGACCTTCGCGCTGGTGATGGACGCGGAGTGCGCCGAGGGCGGCATCTGCACGCCGGACGGCAGGGCGCTGACGGAGGCGCCGGAGGCGGCGACGATCCCGGGGCCGGGGGAGGCGGAGGAAGCAGCGGAGCCGCCGGACAAGCCCACGGGCCTGGACGCCACGGCGACCCACGATGCCATCACCCTGACCTGGGACGACCCTGACGACGACAGCATCACCGGCTACGTGATCCTGCGGCGCGACCGGGATAACGACGCCGAGGGACACTTCGATGAGCAGGCGGCGGACACGGGCACGGCGGCCACCACCTACACCGACGCCACGGTGTCGCCGGAGACCCGCTACACCTACCGGATCAAGGCCATCAACGAGCACGGGACCAGCGAGCGGTCCCGCTGGGTCCACATCGACACCCCGGCAGCCCCGGAGCCTGAAACGCCCCCGGAGCCGGACAACAGCCCGGCCACCGGCGCGCCCACCATCAGCGGCACGGTGCAGGTGGGGGAGACGCTGACCGCGAACACGTCGGGCATCGCCGACGAGGACGGGCTCAGCAACGTCCGGTACGAGTACCAGTGGCTTGCGGACGGCACGGCCATATCGGGAGCAACGGCCAGCGCCTACACGCCGGTAGAAGCCGATGAAGGCCAGGCCGTCAAGGTGCAGGTCACCTTCACCGACGATGCCGGCAACGGTGAGACGCTCACCAGCGCGGCCACGGCTGCGGTGGCGGCGGAGCCATCGGAGCCGCCCGACAAGCCCAGGGGCCTCGAAGCCACGACGACCCACGGCCAGGTGGTGCTCACCTGGGACGACCCCGAGGACGACAGCATCACCGGCTACGTGATCCTGCGCCGCGTCCGCGTCAACGATCAAGGCGGCGACTTCAGTGTATTGGTGGCGAACACGGGCAGCGCCGCCACCAGCTACACCGACGACGAGGTGGCGGCCAGCACCACCTACACCTACCGGATCAAGGCCATCAACGAGCACGGGGAGAGCGAGCGTTCCCGCTGGTATCACATCGACACCCCGGCGCCGCCCATCCCCGACAAACCCGGGGGCCTGTACGCCACGGCGACCCACGACTCGGTGACCCTGACCTGGGACGACCCCGGCGACGACACCATCACCGGCTACGTGATCCTGCGCCGCCTCCGCTACGATGACCCCTCGGGCCACTTCGATGAGTTGGTATCGGACACGGGCATGGCGGCCACTGCCTACACCGACGATACGGTAGAGGCCGACACTGACTACACCTACCGGATCAAGGCCATCAACGAGCACGGGACCAGCGAGCGGTCCCGCTGGTACCACATCAACACCCCGGCGGCGCCGTAGCCGACAGCCAGGGGCTGCGGAGCCAAGGGAGCCGTCTGCCCGAGAGACGGCAGGACGCCGTCCGGCGAAATGGAATTGACCGCCGGCAATCCGGGAGGCTGGGCCGGTTCCGGGCTGCCGGTCCAGTTCCTTGGTGGGCAGCAAAAAAGACCGCACACACTGAGGAGCAGAAGAGGCCGATGCAAAGCGCACTGGCCTCCCTGCCCGCCACCCGGCCGGTGGCGGTGAATCCAGGACGGCCAACGCAGCGAAACCCCAGGAGAAGGAACGCTGGACATGAACCCCACCCGTCCCCGGCGGCCCAGGGTGAAGCTCATCCGCAGCGCCGTATCGGAGTTGCTGAACCTGCTCAACATGACCCAGAGCGAGCTGGCGCAGATGTGCGGGCTGTCCCCGGGCTACTTCTCCCTGCTGATGGCCGGCCAGCGCAGCCCGTCGCCGGAGGCCCGAAGGAGGATTCAGGAAGCCCTGGGGGTGGATGACTTCGACCGGCTGTTCACCATCGAACCCCTTGATGACGAAGACCCTGACCCACAACCGCCTGCGCCCTGAACGCAAAAAAGGCCGCACACAGGCGCTGAGCCGGTTCCCCGGCATGTAAATCGGCCCGGAGGAACGGCGAAGGCAGGCCCCGGGCGGGTCCGTTGATGTCGCCATTGCCCCCACAAATGCAAGAACGCCCACACAGAGGGACCTTCCAAGATGCCGGTGGCCGACGAACTGTCGTCGGCCACCGGCACACTCAGCCCCAGGCAGCCATTGTCAGGCAAGACCTGGCTGCTAGAACAGCCGCAGCGTCTCGGGCTGCTGCTGGTCCGCCTCTCCCTCCCCTTCAGTGGTTGCATCCTGGGCCGTTGCCTGCTGGCGGCGGTTCCGCTGCCTGGGCGGCGGAGCGGGTTTCACGTAGGCCGGATGCCTGGGTTCCTCCTCCCAGATGGCCCGGGCCCGGGCCACCACCGCCGGGAACTGGTCGGCCAGCCCGAACAGGTCGGAGTCGTCGAAGGACTCGATGTGGGGGTCCGCCGAGGGCCGCTGCACCCCAATGATGGCCCGGCCCGCCCGGATGGACAGGACGACCTTCAACTCCTCCGTGGTTTCCGTCTCACCTGGAGCGGCCTGCTCCCCGGCGCCGTCGGCAACGTCGGGTCCCGCCGTACTCTCCGTGTCGGCGTCCGGTTCCTGGACGGTTTCCACGTCTTCCGCCTCGTCCGTAGCGTCTCCGTCGGGAAGCTCCCCGCCACCATCGGCGGGCACATCATCCGACGCAGTTCCGAAGAGGAATTCCTCGGCGCTCACCACGTCCGGGGAGTGGATTTCCGTTCCGGTTTCGTCGGTCATGGTTTCACCTCCATCCGTTTCCTGGTTGCGCGGCGGGGCTCCCTGTGCCCCGCTCTTGATCTCACCGAGGGTCTTGGGCTCCCAATAGAGGTCGCGCTCCACGGCGGGAACGCCGCCGAAGACGGTGGTTTCGGCCAGCTCGGTGAGGTCGAAATACCCAATTTCCTTCTCGAACCCCTCCACCAGGCCGAAGCACGTTCCGGTAGCGGGGTCCATTTCGGTGATGAACCACGTCCAGTTCGAGTAGGGACTGAACAGTTTGGCCGGGGCAAGGACGGTATCGTAGTCGGCCACGTTCTGGTTGGCGTAAAGGGCGGGGATGGTGTCTGCCAGCTTCTGGGTCATCAGCTGGTGTCCTCGCTTTCCGCTGTGCTCGTCCTGCCACATCGTCGTGGCGGTTTCCTTTTGGTCAGTCATGGTTGTTCATCTCCTTGTTGTTTCTTATTAGACTGCGTTGGAGTTCGCCGTTCATCCGGCGTCGATCCGGCCCACCAGCCGTGCCACCGCCTCCGGGGTGACGTAAGACGGCGTGACGGTCCCCAGGTCCATGTCCAGGTAGAGGGCCAGGAAGGGGCAGGTCCCGGCCACCATGCGGCGGACCACCTGCAACACCAGGGAAGCCATCATCTGGTTGATGGTGGGGTCCTGGTCGGTGAGGTCCAGGGCCGCCGCGCAGTCCACGTCGGGCGGCCGGGTTGAAACCGCCGTCAGCAGGTCGGGGCGTTGGAGGGTGGGCGCCGGGGCCAGGTGGCAGGTGTCGCCGGTGAAGGGAGGTTCCTCCAGGACCACCGGCTCGGCGACGTTGCCAACCAGGACCTGTCCCCAATTGGTGTCGTTGCCGGCGTCGATGAGCCAGCGGCAGGGGTCTCCCGGCAGGCACTCGGCCATGGCGCGCCGGGCGGCGGCGTTGTCGGCGCAGCCGATGATCAGGCCGTCGTGGGAGGAGAGGCCGGGGTGGCGGCTGCCCTGGGGACGGGTCTCCTCCCGGAAGGGATAGACCGAGTAGCCCACGGGCCGCTTGTAGTCCCTTGCCAGCCGGTCGGCCAGGGCCTTGCTTTTGAATTCGCCCACTTCGCCGGCGTAGAAATTCTGGCGCAGCAGGTTGTGGGGTTCCACCCGGTCGTGGTCCACCAGGACGATGGTGGCGTCGCGGCCCTGGAAGAGGCGGCAGAGACCCTCGGCGACGAAGCCGCCGGTGCCGCCGCAGCCCACCACGGTGATCCAGGGGTTGTCCAGCAGGAACTGGTTGTCCAGGCAGTAGGGCATGGTTGCTTGCCTCCTTATAAAGATAGGTTGTTTGGTGTTGGTCCGGTCCCCTCGCCCGCCAACCGCAGGCCTGTCGAGGGCGGGCCGTCGAACACCTGCGCCCACTCCAAGGGCGCAAAGTGGCCGTAGATGCCCACCCGCAGGGTCAATTCCGGTTCGGGCGTGTCCAGACGTCCCACGACGCCGTAGATGCGAAACCCCTGCTCGTCCCTATCGTCGGTGGCGGAGAAGAAGGCGGAGTGGCCGCCGTGGGAGTGGAATTCGGCCACCACCCCGGCGGGGGGTTGGTAGGTGAGAGAGGCCGACGTTCCCGACTGCGGCGGGACTACCAGCCGGTAGGCGTCGCCGTCCCACCTGACGGCGAAGAACCGCTCGGTGTCCGGCGTAGCCAGGAGCCAGGCCAGGCCGATCTCGAAGACGTGGGCCGGTATGGGGCCGTGGGCCAGCGCCAGCTTCTCGGACACGGGCGCCAGGCCCCGCACCTCGGCGGGAGCGATGAGGAGCCGCGCCGTCAGGTGGGCGCTCTCCGACTGGACGTAGAGGCCACCCGCGCCCAGCACGTAGTCGTACCCGACCCCCTGAGAACCGGCGAGACCGGCGGGGTGGTTCACCAGGTGGCCAACGGGCGTTACGCCCGCGCTAGGTGTAGTAGCCTCGTCTCCCTTCGGAGACCGCCATGGCGTGGGCCACGGTGCATTGGGGAACCAGGTCCTCAAGCGGGTAGTCAGCCTTTCCATCCAATTCCTCCCATAGCGCTTGCAGGTTGTCGGGGTGCTGCTTCGACCGGCCCTGGCTGTCTCCGGTAAGGGAGAAGAAGGACTGGAAGAAGGATTCGGGTATCCGGCCCACCTCCTCGGGGAAGCGGTGGCTGCCGGGGCAGACCCTTCCATCCCGGAAGACGTTGAAGGCCGGGGCGCGGTAGAGCTGCTGCTCGGGATCGGTGGGCCGTTCCAGGGCGGCGTAGACCCAGGGCGCCCGGCCCGGCGAGCAGACAAAGACCAGCCCCGGCATGGGCAGCCGGAGCCGGGCGGGAGGCTGGAACGCCTCCCGCTGCAACGCCACCGGCCACACCTGGGGAGGGCGCCACATCGCCACCACCTGCCCGGTCTCTCCCTGGTTCCACCAGAGGGCGTTTTCGGGCAAGAGACCCGAGGAGAAGCCCAGGTGCCGGATGAACACGTTGGCGATCTCGTCCGCCGAGACGGTCCTGACCCAGGTGCGGTCAGCCTCAAAGCCCCGGAGCAGGACGGTCTCGCCGTACACCTCCAGTTGCGCCTGGAGGGTGTCCCGGGGCAGGTCGTCCTGGACCGGCAGGGACCACTCGGTCCGGTCCACGTCATTGGTCGTCGTCATCGCTTTCCTCCTGTTGTTGGTCTTGTTCGGGTATTCGCGGCAGGATGAAGTCCAGCATTTCGGCGAAACGGACCGGCAGGTCCCCCTCCAGCCAGTCGGCCAGCTTCAGCACCGCGTCCATGAGCCGGTCCGCCTTGCGCCACTCCTCCGTCCCCTCCTGGATGATCTCCTCCTCCCAGGGGTCGGAGAAGCCGTCGTAGTCGCCCTCGTCATAACAATGATCGAGAAAGAAGTTGCCGGTCTCGGCCCGCACCCAGGCGGCGGCTTGGGCCGCGCCCTCATACCCCGTCTCCTGCAACGCCTCTGTGAGAACGTCCAGGGGTATGCCGCCCGCAGGAATGCGGAGCAGGGTTTCCTGTGGGATGTGTTGGGCGGCGGACTCCAGCCAGGCCGTGCGCAGCCCGCCGGGTTCGTCGTAGCAGGCGTCGGGGGGTTCGGCCAGCAGCGCCAGGGCCGACAGGCCCTCCCGGTAGCCGTCCCACATCTCGTGGAGACCGTCGTAGCCGAAGCCCATCAGCTGGAAGGGGATGCCCCGGCGCAGCCAGGTGAAGGGCGGGTCCTCCCCCTCGTCCACGAAGAACTCCAGGTAGGGGGCGTAGAGGGGGAAGTGGCGTTCCTGGAAGAGCCGGGCGAAATTGCCCAGCCGCTCGCCCACGTCCGGGACTGCCAGCATCGTTTCCGCCTCATCGGGAAAGAGGCGGCGCGCCAGTTCGGCGAACCAGGCGTAGTCCTCGGCGTAGCCCAACCGGACGATCAGCTCTTGCAGCGACGGCGGACGCCGCAGGAGCGTTTCGGCCAGGTTGCTCAGTACCGCCGGGGCCGCAGTTGCCATTTCATCGCCTCCAGCAGCCGCTTGGTGGCGGCGGCGTAGTCCTGGGCCTGGGCGCAGGCCAGTTCCACCTCCGGCTGCCGGGCCGCCGCCGCGTCCAGGTCCAGGCTGCCGTCGGGTAGGGTGAGCTCCGCCGCAAGCTCGGTGATTTTCAGGTCCGCCGGCGGGGTTGCCGCCAGCAGACCGGCCAGGGTCCGGTTGTCCATTTCAATCCCTCCCTTAGCTGTGGGCGACGGTGAAGGCGCCCTTGGTGCCCACCCGCCGCTGGAACTCGAAGATGGTGTCCTCGCCCCGGGTGGTCTCCTTCACCGAGGCGTTGGCGATTTCCCCGTAGAAGTCGGCCAACGTCGCCTTCACCTGCTCGACGGTCATCTCCGGGTCCGGGTCGGGGAACTCGCGGTCGTCATAGACAAAGATGCGTCCCATCGTTTCAACTCCTTTTCGAGTGTTGTTGTCTTGGTTCGTGGTCGTGCGCGGCGTCCTGATCAGCGGGCGCCGTTCATGCGAAGAGGGGCCTCCGGTGCCAAAGCGGAGGCCCCTCCCGTCGGTTGCGGTCTAGCGTCCGGCGCCGACCGGCTCTTTATCCCGTTCCTGCTCCTTTTCCAGCGCCCAATCGAACAGGGACGCGGCGGCGGGTTTGGCCTTCCCGTTCCGTCCCCTGGGCTTGACCGGCTCCTCGGCCAGGAACTCGGCCCAGGAGAAGAGGGACTGCTGCCCCTCGGCGGGTGCGGGTTCCTCGTGGTGGCCGTCGCCGTTGGCTCCGTTACCGTCGGCGTTGGCGTCGTGTCCGTTGCCCAGGACCAGCTCCACCGTCGCCTCGATGCCGTTGCCGTTGGAGTGATGTCCGTTCCCGTTGACCGAGGCGGTCTCCGGCTCGGCCTCGACGACCTTCCAATCGTCGTCCACCAGGAACTCCTCGGCGCTGGCCTCGGCGTCCCGGGCCTGGGCGAATACCGCCTCCAGCGATTCGGAATCGGTGTCCTCCTCGCCGCTGACGATCTGCCTTGCCAGGGCCAGCATCAGGTCGTCGCCCTCGTCCCCGAAGGCGGCCAGACCGTCCTCGGGAAGCTCCCCCTCCACCGCCAGCGAGCTTTGCAGTTTCTTGGCGACCAGCTTGAGAGCGTCGGCCTGGAGGGTGTTCCGGTAGGCCATGAACACCACCTTCACCGGCCTCTTCTGCCCGATGCGCCAGGAGCGCCGGGACGCCTGGCGGGATGTGTACACGCTGTAATCCGTCTCGAACCAGACCAGGGTTGGGAAGTCGATGAGGTCGAGGCCGGTCTGCACCAGCCGGGGGTGGCAGATGACCACGTCCACCCCCTGCTTGACCCGTTCCTCCACCCAGCTTTCCCGGCGGTCCGGGGCCACCGAGTCGGCCTTGAGCACCGCCACCCTGAACCCGTGGGTGGTCAGGAACTGCTCCATCCGCTCGGTGATGTCCCGTGTCCCGGTGTGGGTGGCGTAGACCAGCACCTTCCGGCCCGCCAGCCGTTCCGCCGCCACCAGGTCAACGAGGGCCTGCTCCTTGGGGTAGAGCTTGTCCTCGGACAGGGGCGGCATCTGCACCAGCACGTTGCCGGTCTGGGGGTCGAAGACCGTCTCCCCTCGGGTGCAGCCGTCGGGGTAGGCCAGCAGGGTTTGCAGGTAGGTGGCCAGCAGCCGCTTGGAACCCTTGGCCAGAGCTTCCGCCAAAGCCTGGCGCAGGGTGTCGAACACCAGGTCGTAGGCCTTGCGCTGGGAGAAGCCGGTGTAGTCCGCCTCCCGGTCCATCCCCGACAGCAGCACCTGCTCCTCGTAGGAGGGCAGGCCCGAGGCCACGTCGGAGAGGCGCAGGAACACCGAGTTGCCGATGAGGTGGAACAGGGCCGAGGGAGCCAGGCCGGGGCGCTCCCGCACCGTCTTGCGGTATCCCTTGCGGCGGCTGTTGCGCCCGTCCTCGAAGGAGTCGCCGTCGTCCGAGTGGCGCACCGTCTGCTCCAGGAAGCCGTAGCGCTGTATCCAGCGGCCCTCCTCCGACCTGCCGAACTCGGCCCGGATGTCGGGCGAGAAGCGGTAGAGCAGGTGGAAGAGGGTCGAGGAATACCCTCCCGTGAGCGTTCCGGTAAGGGTGAGGGACTTGCCGCAGGAGTCGGCCAGCACCCCGGCGGCGATGCCCTGGGCCGAGCCGCGACCCTTGAACTCATGCACCTCGTCGGCGACCAGCAGGTCGAAGAAGCCCTTCATCCGGTGCTTCACGTAGTCGGCCAGCGGGTAACGCTTGGGGCCGGAGCCGTCGGCCTGCCACAGGGCGGAGCCGCACAGGTCGCAGTCGCGGCGCTTGCGGGAGAGGTCCGCGTCGGTCAGGGGAACGCCGTCCTTGTCCACCACCTGGGCGTAGCAGCGGGGGCAGCAGGGCACCTGGAAGGGTTCGCCGGTCTGCTCGTCCCGCACCAGCCGGCCCCCGGCGGCGGCCCAGCGCTGGATGACTGCGGGCTGCCAGCGGTAGGACAGCTTGGCCCGCTCCCGGGACATGATGGCGAAGAGGGGAGCGGGACCCACGGACAGCCTGAGCCGTTCCAGGTCGGTGATGGAGGCAACGATGGCGGCCCTCGCGCCAGGGACCGTATCCTCCACCTCCCGCTTCCACTTCCGGGTGAGGTGCGGCGGGCAGAGGATCAAGACCCGCTGGAACCCGGCGGCGTGGGCGGCGGCGGCGCCGATGAAGGTCTTGCCCGTTCCCATTTCGCCCACCACGGTGGTGCCCCTATGGGCCTGGAGCGAGAGAGCCGTGCCCTTGATGGCGTCCTCCTGGCCGCCCATCGGGGTGCGCAGCAGCCGGGGCAGCTTGACGGGGGTTTCCGAGGGCCGGTAGAGGGGCGGGTAGGACTCCACCACCCGCTTCGCTATCGCTTCCTTGAAGGTGTCTATGAAACCTGACAGGTTCATGGGTAATCTCCTTGCCGTGAGTGTTGCCGTTGGAAAAAGCGAAGGCCCCGCCGGTGGGTGAAACCGGCGGGGCCTTCGTGTCGCGGCTGGTCTGGCAGCCGTCAATTCAGTTGTTGTCTAGCGGAGTCAGGCGGCGATGTCGGTGATCTCCCCATCGTCCAGGTCCAGCGCCACCACCGTGGTCCGGAGCCTTTCCCGGTAGACCTCGGTGTTCTCGGTCTCCTCCGCCAGCACCATCTCCTTGGTGGTGCGGCCCTTGACCAGGATGCGCCTTCCCTCGGCCTCCAGCACCAGGTTGTCGAGAAAGCCCGCCGCCACCAGCATGGCCATGTGTCCTCGTCGCAGGGGCATCAGGGGCCGGGTGCGCCGGTCGTCGGCGGGCCAGAGGGAGTCCCTGACCTCCTGGCTGGCCCACAGGCCGTTCTTCCTGGCCTCGGCCACCGCCGCCAGAGGGTCCACGGTGCGGGTGGCGAAGAGGATGTCGCCTTGAGGAACCACCGGCGGGTCGTAGACGGGATAGGGGCGGGGGGAGAACTCCTCCGGCTCTCCGAAGGCCCATTCCCGCACCTGCTCCTCGGCGTAGGGGTCGGGGCTGGGTTCGCCCTTGCGCCGGCCCACCAGGATTACCTGGTCGAAGACCTCCCGCTCCGGGTTGGGGAAGGCCCAGCAGCGCAGGTCACGGTAGTGGGACGAGAGGTAGCGGGCGGAGACGGCGAGCCGCTGCTTCGGCACGATGAAGAGCAGCAGCCCGCCGTCGGTCAGGTAGCGCGTGGTGTGCGTGAGGAAGGCGTGCTCCACCCGCTTGTCTTCTTTGTCCCAATCATAGGGAGGGTTCAAGAGCAGCACGCCGAAGGCGTTGTTGGCAATCGAAGTGGCGAAGAGGTCGCAGGCTAGGGCGCGGTCCAGGACGTGTGCGGCCTGCTCCGCCCGTTCCCTATGCAGTTCCACCCCGCAGGTCTCCACGGGAACGGTGCTGCGGTCGCGCAGCAGATCGGCGAACTGGGCCAGGGCGTCCCCGGCCCCGCAGCAGGGGTCCAGGACGCGCAGGGTGTCGGCGCTGCGGGCGCGGCCCCTGGCCCCATAGAGCAGCTGGGCAACCAGGTCGATTACCCGGGGCGGAGTGGGATAGAAGCCCCCTTTGGCTTGGGCAGCGAGTCTCATGTCAGTCCTCCTATCTAATTGGTGTCGGCGTTGGGTGAACCGTCCGGCCCGCCGCTGGACGGGGCCAACCGGCAGGGGCCGGGCTTGCAGAAGTGGCAGTTCCACCGGATGGCGGCAGGATCGGCCAGCATCTCCATGCTCAGGGCCACGAAGACCACCGCCGCGCCGCACTCGTTGCAGTGGTAGGTCTCCCCGGCGTGGATGTCCTCGTCGGCCTCCTCCACCTGGGCGAACCGCGCCCCGCAGCCGGGGCAGGGAAAGTACAGGGTCTGCTTGTCGGCCATTGGTCTACCTCCCGTCGTTGTGGTTTCCGTTCAGGTTCTTCAGGCCCACCACCTCGCCCTTGGCGAGAGTCCGCTGGAAGCAGAGGACCTGGTCGGTCTGCTTGTCATTGGCGCAGGCGGTGCAGAAGGCCGTGAGCAACTCGGCGCGGCTGGCGACGGTGACGCGCTTGACCAGCACCTCGGAGCCGTCCTCCACCTCGTGGCGGTAGAGCTTCTCGCCGGGGTTGCTCCAGTCCGCCTCCGTCGCGGGCCGGTAGAAATGGGGCTGGCCGCTCGACGTCAGGTGGGTGGTGTGGTCGTGCTCGCAGAAGCGGCACCTGGCGCCGTCGGGAGAGAAGAGCTGCCAGGCCTTCCAGTTGCGGGCGCGGCGGCGCTTGTTGCCCCGCTTCACCGGGTTCAGCGTCCTATCCATCGTTGTCTTCCTCCTTGTTGGTGTCATCGTTGTGATCGTTGTCGTCGGGGTTGAGGGTGAGCGTCCCCGCCGCCACCGCCGCCGACAGGTCGGCCTTCAGCTCCTCGCCTTTGGGGTTGCAGGTGTAGGCCAGCAGTCCGGAGGACTCCAGGGGGACGATCTCGCCGGAGTCCAACCCCCTCCGCCAGAGCCAGTCCCGCCAGGAGCGGTGCAGGGGCAGGGGGCTGCGCCGGTCCAGGAAGCGGTGGTGCAGCCCCGGCGCGTCGGACTGGTCCTGGGCCAGGAGCAGGAAGTCGTCCCGCTCGAAAGAGAACTCGGCCAGGCGCGTGTAGACCAATGCGTGCCAGCCTCGGCTGGCGGGCAGCCGCGCGATGCGGGTGGTCCAGGTGCCCACGGTGTGATGAGGGACCTGGCACTGCTGGTAGCCGCCGCTCAATGCCATCCCTTCCACCCCCTTGATCAGGTGGGCGGTGTCGGGCGGCTGCTTGAGCAGGGAGGCCCAGATGGCCTTGAGGGCGGTCTGCGGCCCCACCATGGACAGGAACCAGAGGCCGCCGGTGTCCGGGTCGCGGGCGAAGGCGTCGGCGGTGGCCGAGTAGCCGCCCGCCGAGATGGTGAACAAGTCCTCGCCGCTCTGGACGGGTTGCGTGGGAATCATGGGTTGCCTCCTGTAGGTGTGGATGGGTAGAGGGCGCGGGGATGTCCCCCTGCGTGAGGACCGGCACAACGCCGCCGGTCTCGGTAAGCCAGTGGCTAGTTGTCCATCAGCTTCTTTTCCTTGAGGCTGACCCACCGGTCGCCGCCGATGACCATGTGGTCCAGCAGGTCGATGCCCAGGAGCTTTCCGCCCTGGACCAGGTCGCGGGTGATGGACACGTCCTCGGGGCTGGGCGTGGGGTCCTGGGAGGGATGGTTGTGGGCGATGATGATGCTGGGGGCCGACTCGATTACGGCGGCGCGCAGCACCTCGGCGGGGCGGACAATCGAGCTGTTCACGTTGCCCTGGTAGACGATCCGCTGGCCCATCACCTGGTTGCGGGTGTTCAGCAGCAGGACTCTCAATTGCTCCTGGGCCAGGGCGCCCATCTCCGGCCCCAGCAGGTCGAACACGTCCTGGGGGGAGTTGATCTGCGGCCTGTCGGCGGGGCGCTCCGGCTGGAAGTTCACCTCGTAGTGGGCGGCCAGCTCCCCCAGCAGGGCCAGGTTGGAGCGCAGGGCTTCCAGCACGGCGTGGCCCTCCAGCGTGGCAGGGGCGGCGGGTTCGGATATGGTCAGGGGCATTTCTTCCTGATTGGGCTGCTTCTTCCTGGGCATGGTTCACTTCCTTGCGATTAGTCTGGAAACGGAAGCGGGGCCGCTCCCTATCGGTAGGGAGCGGCCCCGTGTTGCGTCCGCCGGTGGCGGGCGTCGGTGTGCGATGGCGGCTAGAAGGGCAGGTCCTCGTCGTCGGTCTGGGGGTTGACGCCGGTGCTGGCGTAGTCGCCGTTGCCGTTGCCGTTGCCATTGCGGGAGGAGTCCAGGAACACCACCTCCTGGGCGTGGACTTCGGTGCGGTAGCGCCGCTGCCCGTCGTCGCCCTCCCAGGAGTTCTGCACCAGCCGTCCCGCCACGTAGATGCGCTGTCCCTTGAGCACGTACTGGTTCACCGCCTCGGCCAGGCGGTCCCACACCACTACGGTGTGCCAGTCGGTGGCGTCCTCGGCGTTCTTGCGCGCCCGGTCGGTGGCCAGGCGCAGCTGGGTTACGGCGGTGCCCGACGCCGTGTACTTCATTTCCGGGTCGGCGCCCACGCGCCCCAGCAGTTCCACCTTGTTGATGGTCTTCGCCATGATGTATCCTCCGTATCCTTGTCTGGTTTGAGTTGTGACGTCGGCGGGGCCGCACCCTCCGATAGGGAGAGGCGGCCCCGTGTTGCGCCTCCGAAGTGAAAGCGCCAGGGTTTGCCTAGCTCACCCGCAGGTACTCGGAGACGTTCTCGGTGACGATGCCCGCCCTGGTCTCCGGGTCGAGCAGCGCGTTCAGCTTCTTGTGATTCACGTTGTAGCGCGTGTTCTTGACCATCCCCACGGTGCGGGTCTTCTCCCGGCCCTCCAGCCTGGCTTTCTGTTCACCCCGCTGGCCCAGCCAGGCCCGCAGCAGCCCCAGGGCCCAATGCTTGTCCTCTTCGATGGCCTTCAGCATCTCCTGGGCCTGCTCGTACTCATGGAGCGCCGCCTTCGCCTCTTCGTCGCTGACCGGCCCGGCGTCCTGGACAGGTTCGTCCTCCTGTTCCACCGCCGCCGTACCCGGCAGGCAGGTGTTCAGGAAGGGGCAGCGTTTGCACTGCCAGTCGTCGGCGGTGAAGTCCCGCTCCGGCAGGGCATAGGGGTCCGGCCCGTTGACCAGGTGGTGGGCCGCCAGTTCGCCCAGCCGGGCGCAGGCTTGCTCGAAGGCCCGCTCCACCCTATGGGCCGGTATCACCTCGTAGTCCCAGGTGCGGCCGCCGGTGTCCAGGGTGGCGATCACCACGTCTCGGGCTTCGTCAAAGGTCCCGTAGGTGTAGAAGGCGGCCTGCCAGACCGATTCCGGGTGGCTGCGCTCCGCCCCCAACGTCCGCCATTTCTTGAAGGCCTCCGGTCCACGGGTCTTCACCTCGACGATGCTGGGCTCGTTGCCGAAGATGGGCGCGACGCCGGCGGCGTCCACGTGGCCGCTGACCACCAGCGCGGGACCGAGGCGCAGGGAGACCAGCCGGGGGTTGTCCCGGTCGGTGGGGGTGATGTCCCAGCCGGCCCGCTCCATGGCCCGCAGCACCACCGGCTCCAGGGCGTTGCCCGCCTCCAGCATGGTCAGGGAGTCGTCGCTGCGCGGGTTGGTGACCTGGTGGCCGGTGGCCTCGTACCACAGGGCGCGGCGGCAGTTGCCCACCGCCGAGGCCCGGATCTCCAGGGTGTCGTCCTCGTCGAAGCGGGCGTTGGGCCGGGAGTACACGTCCGTGTTGGTGTCAATCGTCATGGTCATGGTTGTCCTTCCTCCTTTGTGTTCCGTGTCCGGTAAATGAGTGCGGGGCCGCCCTCCGCAGAGAGACGGCCCCGTGCGCCCGTTGGTCAGTCCGTTTCAGCCGTTCAGTCGGCGGCCAGCCTGAGTTCTGCCCCTTCCACCACCTCTCCGGCCTTCCGGTGTTGTTTCAGCACGTGGGCGATGCCGTCGCCGATGCCCAGGACGAAGGCGCTGCGTCCGTCGGGCATGGGGTTGACGTAGGGCTGCATCTCCTGGATGCCCTGGCACTGCTCGATGATTTCCTCAATTGGCGTCCCGCGCCGCAGGTGCAGGGAGATGAGGCGGCAGGCCAGTTCGGTCACCCCGTACTGGAAACTGCCGCCCTTGCCCAGGGAACCGAATACCTCGAAGGGCTGGCCGTCCTCGTCCAGGCAGACGGTGACGTAGAGGTTGCCGTACTCGGTGTTGAGCTTGGTGGTCGCGCTGGGCAGGCTGCGGGGACGGTGGCGGGTAATGGTGCCGGCGTTCATGGCGTCCCTCCCCTTTCCCGCAGGTAGGGCAGTGCCGGAGCGTAGCGGTCGAAGCAGCCCGCCACTTTCAGGGCAAACTCCCGCTCCCGGTCGTCGCCCAGGCCCAGCAGCGTCCTGGCAATGGGTTCCTCGCAGTCCTCCTCGGCGAAGGTAGGGTTGAGGAAGCTGTCCCGTACCACGTCGGGGAGTTCCTCCCACCGCTCGCGGCTGAGTTCAAGCCGCCGTGGCCGGCGGTGGAGACCCGCCAGACGCCCTCGGCCAGTTCCAGGGTGTCCTGGGGCCAGCCCCAGGGGGTGTGAAAGGTGGTTGCCGTCATTTCCGTGTCCTCCTTGTCCGGTGAAGTCCGGTAGATGAGAAGCGGGGCCGCCCCGCGATGGAGACGGCCCCGTTGGTTGGCGTCGGCCCAGGGTCTACCCGTTGCCGTTGCTGCCCTCAGCGTTCTTCGCCTCGTTCACCTTGCGGGCGGCGCCCTCCACCAGGGGCTTCAGGTCCCTGGCGGGCAGGTCGTCCAGCTCCCTGCCCGTCTGCTTCTTCACCGCCTCCCGCACCTGGGTTTCTTCGTAGCCCTGCTCCGCGCCCAGGGCAATGAGCCGCCCCCGCAACTGCTGGAGGTAGGAACCGTCCCGCCGGCCATTACCGTTGTTGCCCTGCCCGGAGTTGTCGTTGGCGTTGCCGGAAGCGTCCGGCCGCTGCGTCCTGGCCCTGTTGTTGGCCGGTGGCTGGTCCCCGTAAAGGCCGTTGCCGAAGCGGTCGCCGAAGCTGCGCAGCGCCCGCTTCAGACCGTCGGTGACCGCCCCCTTGCAGGCCGTGTCGTGGCCCTCCGGGGTGTCCTCGGCGACGATGTGGAACCCGATGTCGGTGCGGGGCGGCGCGCCCACCACGCTGACCCGCACCGGCGCGCTGTAGGCGAAGGAGACCCTGACCTCTCCGGTCCTGACGTCCACCTTCTCGATGCGGCGCAGGCTCACCTCGCCCGCCAGTTCATAGCCCCACCCGCCGTAGCCGAAAATCCTGTTGGCCTGGTCGATGACGGTGTGGCCCTCGATGTATTCGTACTGGCGGTTGCTCCGGCCATCGCGCCGGGAGACCAGGGACGGGTCCAGGGGCTGCTCCAGGGCACTGACCACGGCGGGAGGCAGCCCGTCCCACAGGAGGTCGTGGACGCCGAGGTCGGCGACGCCGTTGCCGTTGTGGTTGCCGTTGCCGTTCTTACCGGCGCCGTTGACCGGGGCGGCGTGGCTGCCGTTGCCGTTGACCTGCCCGTTGGGGTGGTGCCCGTTGCCATTGCCGTTGTAGTTGCCGTTCTGGTTGTTGCCGTTGCCCATTTCGTTGCTCCTTTGTGTTGAGATGCTGCTGCGTTGGCCGTCAGTAGTGGCGGCGTCCCCTGTGGGAAGCCGTAAGCAGGGCCGGAGGCCCCGTCGTGCAGTTGGTTGGTGTGGAAAAGGAAAGGCCCGCCGTGGCAGGCGGGCCGGTAGAGAGAAGGATGGATTGAGGTTGTCTAACGGGCGGAGTAGGCCGCGTGCGCCAGCAGTCGGCTGATGAGGAGTTGGCCGTTGGGGAGCGTTGCCAGCTCGCCCACGTCTGCGACGCCCTGGGGCAGGTTGACCACGGCGGCGCGGCGGCCCAGCAACAGTTGCAGGTTAGCCGTTGCCGCTCGGCCCGCGTCGTCGTTGTCGAAGGCCAGGAACACCCGGGGGCAGCCCCGCAGCGCCGCCGCCACCTTGTCCATGCCCTGGGTGCCCAGGGCGGCCACGGCGGGATAGCCCCAGGCCGCCAGCGTCAGGCGGTCGAACACTCCCTCAGCGACAACCGCCCAGGGAGGATTGCGGCCCAGACCGGCCAGGCCCAGCACCGGCTTGGGACCGGGCACCGCCTGGAAGCGGGGCTTGGCCTTGGCGTCAACCGCCCGCCCGGTCAGCCACCTCGCCAGCCCGTGGGCCAGTTCAGGGACCACGATCATTCCGGCGAACCGCTCCGCGCCCCGTTCCATGAACAGGCCGGAGTCCGTGAGCCGCCCGTTGTCGAAGCCCGCGGATTGCAGATGCTCCCGCAACCCGTGGCCCGTTGCGTAGCCCAGGCCGAGGCCCAGGGCCGCTTCGACCCCGATGCCCCGCGAGGCCAGGTACGCCCTGGCCTTGGCGCTGCGCCGCAGTTGACCGGCGTAGAACCGCGCCGCCGCCGTCAGCAGCGCCGGGTCCCTCGGCGGAAGCGGGGGAGAGGGTGGTTTCCGGGGCGCAACCGGCGCAGCTGCCACCCGCGCCGACCCGTCGTCCAGCCGCCGTATCGCCTCGGGCAGGGTCAGTCCCTCCATCCTTTGCACGAAGTCCAGCACGTCGCCGCCCAGCCCGCAACCGAAGCAGTAGAACTTCTCGGTGTCGGCGTACACCGTGAAGCTGCCCTCGGCCTCCTGATGAAAGGGGCAGACGCCCTGCCTGACCCGACCCTTGCCCCGCAGCGCGACACCGGCGGCCTCCACCGCGTCGCCCAGGGAGTGCCGCGCCTTGAGTTCCGTGATGTCCACCGTGGCGTTGGCTACGACCATGACTCACCTCCTTGCCCGTTCTTGTTATGCAGGGGCCGCAGTCCCCGCAGGCTGCGCCGCGAGACTTGCTTGCCCACCGGCCAGTGCATCCCCAGGACCGCCGCCACTTCCAGCGTTGCGTGGTCGTCGCCGGTGGGAACCAGCGCCGCCGCCCTGCCGGCGCCGGGGCTGTAGAGCAACGCCTCGACGCCAGCGAACCGGCGCCGGGCGATGTCCAGCCATTCGGCGTAGAGCCACCGCAGCTGGGTGTCAGTCGTTCCCGTGGTGTCAACCTCCGCCAGCACTGACAGAGCGCCGACCAAATCGGCGGACTGCCGAAGCCGCCTCGCCTGGTGGACACTCCGAACCAGGCTGGCATTCGGCGCATTGTCCAAGTCCGGTTCCTTCCCGTCGCCCAGGAGCGCCGCCAGCAGCCGGTCCACCAGCTCCTCCAACCGGCGGACCGACGCCGTGGTTTCCAATGTCATCGTCGTCATGGATTGCCTCCTTGTCGTCAATCAGATGTTCCGTCGTTTCTGCTACGGCTGCCGGTGGCAGCGGCAGCGGCAATTGGCCTGCCGAGCCTGCGCCGCCTTCCGCCTGTTCCCCGCCTGGACGATCCGCCCCACCACCAGGGCGGCGATACCCAGGCCGACGAGATTGAGGAAAAACGCCCCGCCTCCGGACCCGGTGAGCAGCGGCGCGACGATGAGCAGGCCCACCGCCAATGCCAGGGTCAGCCGCTTGTGCCGCCAGAAGAACCTGGCGGCCTTCACCGACAACGCCGTAAGCCGCAGTACCTGTGTCACGATGTTCATGAGTTCCTCCTTTCTTGTCTTTGTGTTCTTGGTCCTTGCCGTGCAACGCCCAACGCGGCATCCGAGGCGTGGGCAAACTCCGAGTGATGGGATGATGGGATTGGCAAAAGCCGCACTCCACCCCGGGCCGGATGCCTGGCGCGGGAAACGGAGCGGTGAGGTGGATAAACAGAGCGCCGCCGCCGGAGAGACGCTGAGGCGAGTTCACCGGACGGCGGGCAAAAAAGCAGTGCGCAGCCCGGCCCAGGTGATGGTCAACGACCTGGGGGGCTGCGCAAGGGGAAGGGGCGCGTCCAGCCGACGAAAGCGTCGCCGACCGTCGCGCCAATGATGGTGGTGCGGCCCGGCTAGATTTCAGCCGTCAAACCGCAGACGCGAGGAAGCGGTCGAGGCGCCGTCAGCGCTCCAACCGCAGGGTGAGGGGAGGGCGAAGCGCGTCAGCCGCTCCGCGAGTGGGAGTGAAGGGGCCGGAGTTCCTGGCCTGGTTCCTGGTTCTGTGCGTTACCTCCTGGGCAATGGTGATGAAACTGATGCTGCACCGCATTGAGACGGACGCCGGAGGAGCAGAGCTCGACCCCGTTTCCGCATCACGCAGCGGGCGGGCGCTTATCCTCGTGGTCCGGCGCCGGGAGAGCAGGGCTCGATCCCAGGCGAACGGTCCGGGTCGGGGATGGACCCTCCAGTTTTCTGGGCTGGAAACACTGGAAAAAGCCAGACAACGCAGTCAATTATTCACCAACTTATGAGCCGGAGAAACCCCCAAACCTGCCTTTCAGCCCCTGGTCGGCCAAAGTGTTCGCACCCAGGCGACAATAGAGCAGCAGGAACGGAACGGCCGTTCCGCCGCTATCCCCGGCGCCCTATTTCCGCCACAAACCGAAGGTGAGGAAGCGGCGCAGCCTGAGCATCTTGCGGTCCACGATCACCTCATCCAGGGATTCCTGACGCCGCCGCGCCTCCTGCCGCCGGTCGCCCCAGTCCCAGGGGTACGTGGCCGGAGGCAGGGTCAGCTTGTGCTCCTCGATCAACGCGATCTCCAGCTTGAACCGGCGCTCCCGGGCATTGAGCCGGTCCAGGGCGTCCCTGGTCTGCCCCACCGCGTCCCGGGCCTCCCGCCATTTCACAATCACCGCCGTGGCCGCGTCGCCGTACACCAGTTCCTCGCCGGGTTCCGCCTCCGCCGTCACCAGGTCATAGTAGGTCCGCCGGGGACGCTCGACCACGGGCTTTGCCGCCAGCGCCGGATTGCCCGGTGGCCCTTTCCCCGCACTTGCCGCCGGTGTTCCCGCGTTCGCCGCCGCTGCACCACTGCCCGCCGCCTCCAGCGCCGCCACCCGCTGCTCCAATTCCGCCTGCGCCTTGGTCTGCCGCTCATCCGCCTCCTGACCCTCCTGGCTCAGGGCCGCCATGCCCTCCCGCAGCGCCCGCTCCAGCTCCGCCAGCCCGTCCTCCAACATCCCCAGCCGGTGCCGCTGGGTGGCCGCCGCCGACCCGCCCCCCTCCAATAGGTGCCTTTCCAACGCACCGGTCAGCGTGGGCGTCAGCCGCCGGGACTCCTCGAACCGGGTCAGGGTGCGGGCGCTCAACCCCAGGGTCTCCGCCGCCTGGGTCTTGCCCTGCTCGCCGATCAGGTCCCCCAGGAGCGCCGTGAGGCGCAGCTCCCGCAGGCTGTCCACGCTCCGGGTGGCCTCCGGGTACTGCTCGCTCTCTGCCATCGCATCGCCCTCCTCGCTGGACAACTGTCCGATTTCCTGCCTGCCACTGTCCACAATCTCCCTCCCTTGCCGGTGGCGCACTGTCCGATTTCCAACGTGGCGCTGTCCAACGGGGCTGGAAGCTGCCCTGGAACCAAAGTGTTCACTAGAACCGTCCTGTAGGGGGTGATTTCCCCCGCTTTCAGGTTCAACCGGACAGGATTGGACAACTGTCCACCAACCTCCGATCCCTGTACACGGGTATGACACCACACCGGCCCCCCGCAATCCCATGCCCTATAAGGGGTGACGCGCGCGTCACCCCTTATAGGGCATTCCGCCCGGCCCGCCCCGTCGCCAGACTTGGTTGTCGAACATCCGGTCTCGAACCGGACGACAGGAGGCAACCATGTTCCGGAGATTCATTCCAACCTCGGGCCGGGTCAGGCGGCTGACGCTGCTGGCGGCGGCCCTGCTGCTTTCGGCCATCGCCGCCATACCCGCCAGCGGCCTGGCCCTGGCCCAATCCCCTCCCCCCTCCGACGACGTCACCCTGGTCAACCGGGACCGGCAAATGGTGGAGCGCAAGAAGGAGGGGGACTTCGTGGCCCGCCCCGTCTTCAGCCGCCGGGTCAGCGTCCTCTACTACGCCATCCGCCACCCGGACACCGGCGACTGGCTGACCGACACCTACCAGGTCCGCGGCGGCGAGAAGCGCCTGGCCGAGGGCTGGGAGTACACCTTCGAGTACCCGGCCCTGGGCGAGCAGCCCGAGCTCCACCCCGAACAACCCTTCCTGCTGATGCTGGCCGTGCCCCGTCAGGGCGGCGGCGAGCGCCACGTCTTCTACGCCCTGATTCCCGTCCACCAGCCCAGGGGGTTGTGGGACAAGGTGCTGGGCGCCCTGGACCCGGACCGCTGGGCGCGGGCCGCCGCCAAGTGGGTGATCCAGGGGGTCCACGGGACCCTGTGCGGCGTGGTGCAGGGCGTGTTCCAGACGGACATCGACGACTGCGGGGGAGGGTAGCGAGTATGGGAGACATCCTCACCGGAACCCCGCCGGACCTGACCTACGCCCATCCCTTCGTGCAGCAGGCGTGGTGGGCGGTGTGGGCCGTCACCACGGCCGCCCTCACGGTGATCCTGGGCTGGATGGGCCTCAGCTTCATCGTCCAGGAACACCTGGGCCGCCACCAGTCGGGGTGGCGGGAGATGGTGCCCCGACTGGTGCTGGGCCTGGTGGCCGCCGCGTCGTCTTTGTGGTGGTGCGCCCTGGTCATCGACGTGGCCCACGCCGTTTCCCAGTTCATCGCCGCCACCCTGAGCGTTACACCCGCTGACCTGCTGCGGGCGCCCCTGTTCGCGCTCCTGGCCGCCGTGGAGACCGGCGAGGTCGGGGTGGCAATCTTCATCGCCCTGCTCTACCTGGTCTTCGGCTGCATCCTGCTCTACCTGCTGGTGCAGATGATCCTGCGCCTGGCCCTCATCGACATCCTGCTGGCGCTGGCGCCCATCGCGTTGGGGTTGTGGATTCTGCCGCACACCGCCAATTGGGGCCGCCACTGGCTGCGGATGTTCATGACCACGGTGTTCCAGCAGGCGGTGCAGCTCGTCGCCGTGGCCCTGGGCTTCGCCTTCCTGGGTCAGTTCGCAACCATCGCCGAGTTCGAGCCGGCGCAGGACCTGGTGTGGAAGCTGCTGCTGGCCATCGCCTTCATGTACCTGGCCACCCGGGTCCCCTCGATGCTGGGCCAGCACGGGACCTTCGACGCCTGGCTCTACACCCTCTACTTCGGGATGTCCCTGCCCGGCTCCATGATGCGCTCCGCCCGTTCCATCGGGCTGATCGCCGGGGGAGCCGCCGGCGGACCGGCGGGCGCGGCGGCAGCGGCCGGGGCGGCCACCGGAGCGGCCAGCGCCGCCGCCAACACGGTGAACTCGGCGGCCCAGAACTCAACCCCAACGGGTCAGGGCGGCCCCACGCCCCGCAGCCAGGGGCCGTAGCCAAATGACGACAGCCACCGGCGGCGCGGTGCGTATCCGCGCCGGTCAACCCCCAGCGGAGGTGAGCCATGTGCCAGTAGCGGAACCGCAAAGACGAGACTGCAAACCAACGCACGGAACAAGCAAGCGAAAAGGAGAAAGACTTTATGGGAGACCTGACACAGACCATATCGAACCTGGTGGGCATCCTGCTGGGACTGGTGGGCGTGGTCGGAGTGGGCTATTTCATCTACGGCGCCTACATGTACCTGACCGCCTCCGGCGCGCCCAACCAGATGGAGCGCGGGAAGTCGGCCATGATGACCGCCCTGGCCGGCATCGTCCTGGCATTGGTGGCCTACGGCGTGGTGGAGCTGGTGATCAACGCCGTGGTGGGCAGCCCGGTGGACCTGGACGTGCCCGACCCCACCAACTCCGGCACCACCACTACCACTACCCCCGGCGCCGGCAACAACTAGGAGGGAAGGCATGAGAGAGCATGAAGTACCGACCCACGTGCAGGCTGAGGACAAGGCCCTGCTGTGGTTCACCTTCCCCCAGATCGTGGCGGTGGTGGCGACCTGCGCCGTGGCCTACGGCGTCTACCGCTACTTCCCCTTCGGCCCCTCGGGGCTGAAGCTGGGCCTGGCCGTCCTGCTGGGCGTCCTGGGCGTCGCCATGACCGTGGGCAAGGTGGGCGGCCGGGGGCTGCCCCTGGTGGCCGCCGACCTCCTCAAGTTCAACCTGGGGGCCAGGCGCTACGCCGGGTCCCCGGCGGAGCTGGCGGTCAGCGCGCCGCCCCCGCAGCCCGAGGCCAGACCCGACCCGTTGCGGCTGCTGGCGAAGAAGGCCGCCTCCGGCGTGGGCCGGGCGGCGAAGGCGGCGAAGCGCCAGGGGCGCCGCCCCTTCCGGCCTCACAGCTGGTTCGGCCGGGGCCGCCGCCGCAGGGATGCGGGCGACCAGCAGTTCCGGCCCCAGGAGAGCCAGCAGGAGAAGCCCCCGCGCCAGGGGCGGCGCCGGCCCTGGGGCCGCTTCCTGGCGCTGGCGGCGTTGGGGCTGCTGGCCCTGGTCCTGCTGCCCGGCAGCGCCCTGGCCGACGACCCGCCCTACGGCGACGCCTGGCGGCTGGGCGAAATCTACTTTGAGCCGCCGGAACCGGTGCCGGGCCGGCGCGTCTTCGTCGAGCGGCTGGCCGTCTCCGGCGACACCGCCGCCGTCACCCTGCGGGCGGCCCACGACCTGGACCTGAAGGGGCGGGTCTTCGGCGGCAGGTCTGGCAGGACCCTGAAGATGGGATTCAACACCAGCCTGGCGGCGGGGGAGGCCAAGAGCTACAGCCTGACCCTGGACGGCCCGGCGCCCTCCTTCACCTTCTCCTGGCAGGACACCTTGGGCCGCTCCGGGGCGGCGTCGCTGAAGAGCCGTCAAATACCCTACCCCCTGCCCTCCGTTGACGGGGAGCTGTGCGACCTGGAGGTCACCTCCCTGGAGTGGACGCCGGGGCGCATCACCGGCGTCGTCGCCTCGGAGTGCGTCGCCGAGGCCAGGCACGAGGAGGACCTGCCGGTCTACGGCGGCCACTTCAGCCAGTCGGTCCCGGCGATGCTGGACGCCACGGTGACCGGCATAACGGGAACCGTCAACGTCGTGTGGGGCGGCCACCGGGCCAGCGCCGCTTTCGTAGCCGACGGCGAGACCGGTTTCACCCTGCCCGTCGCCAACGGGAGGGCGGCCCACGAGCTGGAGATCACGGCGGACCTGACGGCGACCCTGAACGTCCCCCGGCCGCCCATGTTGCAGACCGTCCACCACCCGGCCCGCACCGACGTGTACACCCGGCGGGTGACCTGCCGCTGCGGGGAGAGCAGCACCGTCAAGACGGTGCGCATCTACGTCCGCCACCCGGAACACGTGCGGGCCGTGGAGAACCGGCGCGCCGACGTAACCCGCACCCGGCCGGAGAGCATTCCCCTGCCGCCGGGACTGGGCCTGGGCGCCGACGCCCCCTACCAGGCCCTCCACGTGCCCCCGCCCCCACCCCCGCCGCCCCGGGCGGAGCAGACGCCGGTGGGCGGTTCCAACTGGTGGAGCTGGCTATGGCCGGGCGACTGACCGCCGTCCTGCTGTCCTCGGTTGCGGCGGTGGCGACCGTCGCCGCCGCGCCGGGGGACGAGCTGGACAACCTGACCGCCGCCTTCGACGCGGTGCTCACCGGCATGGCCTACCTGGGGGCGGGCCTGTGCTTCTTCGCCATCGTCTGGGCCGGGTTCCTGCTGATGGCCGAGGGCGCCGAGGGGGAGAACCGGGGCAAGGCCCGCACCGCCGTGTTCATGGCGGTGGTCGGCCTGGTGGTGGTGCTGCTGGCCAAGGGCATCGCCGCCGGCATCATCGACCGGATCATCGAGGTCCTGCCCGAAATCTAGAACCAGAAAGGAGTTTTGAATGGTGAAACTGACGTTACCCAAACCGAAGGACCTGGCCGCCCGCGTCCGTAAGGGCGGTGTGGCCGGCCAACCGGAAACCGATGAGGGGGTGGAGGTCAAACCGCCGCCCCCGCTGCCCCGGTTCTTCATGCTGTCCCACCTGGAGGAGGACGGCCCGGTGCGCCTGGACGGGGTGAAGCTGGCGGTCATGGAGGCGATGGGGCTGGAGCTGGACGAACCCAAGCTGGGGGCCTTCGCCGGTTCCCTCAACGCGGTGGACTTCCCGGTACAACTGCTGGTGCGCCAGCACCCGCCGGTGCTCTCAACTCTCCGCAACAACCTGATGGCGGCCCAGCCCGAGGACCTGCCCCAGCAGACCAGGGACGCCGCCGACAGCCTGGGGCGGCTGCTGACCACCCTGGAAACAAGGGAGGGCATCCTGGACCGTCGCTTCTACGCCGTGTGTGAGCACGACCGGGCCGACGAGCTGCGGGCGCTGCTGGTCCGCGCCGGCCTCGGCGTGTTCCCCCTCTCCGGCAACTCGCTCAAGCTGCTGCTCCTGGCGTGCGCCCTGGGCGGCTCGCCCAACGAGCGCGACGAGGACGAAGAGCTTGAAGTCGAGGTCAACCGCCGAGACATCCGCATCGGAAGCCGCCTGGTGCGCTCATTGCACCTGGGCAAGTGGCCCCGTTCCCTGGCGCCGGGCTTCCTCCAAGGGCTGATGGCCGCCGGGGCGCCCATGGACCTGTCGGTCCACCTGGGCGCCATCCCCACGGAGCAGGCGGCCCGCACCCTGGAGTGGCAGAAGGTCCGATTCGAGTCGGCGCAGAGCCTCTCCTTCAAGCGGGGCCGCTCCATGTCCCCCGAGGCCGAGATCGCCCTGGAGGACGTGTCGCGGCTCAGGGACGAGGTGCAGCGGGGCCGGGAGAGGCTGTTCCACGCCTCCCTGTCGGTGACGCTCCACGCCGACGACCAGGACACCCTGAAGGGCCTGACCCAGAAGGCCCGGGCCCACTTCGCCGCCACGTTGGGCAAGCTGGACCACCTGCCCTTCCGCCAACGGGAGGGGCTGCTGTCCACCCTGCCCCTGGGCCTGAACGCCGTGGCCGTGTGGCGGACCCTGGATACGTCATCGCTGGCGAGATTGTTCCCCTTCTCGCCGCCGGACCTGGACACCCGCAGCGGCACCCTCTACGGCATCGACCTGCGGGCCTGCGCCCCCATCGTCTACGACCCCTTCGACGGCACCCACCTGAACGCGAACACCGCCGTCTTGGCCCGTTCCGGCAGCGGCAAATCCTTTGCCACCAAGCTGGGGGTGCTGCGGGGGCTGTGCCGGGGCGTGCGGGCCTACATCATCGACCCGGAGGGCGAGTACACCGACATGGCCCGTGCCGCCGGCGGACGGGTGCTGTCGCCAGGGATCCCCGGCCAGGGCATGAACCCCTTTGTCATTGACCGGGGCGACTCGGAAGAGCTGCTCCAGCGCATCGGCAGCCTGCGGCGGCTGATCGAGGTAATGGTGGGAGAAAGGTTGTCCGCCGAGCGGCGGTCCTCCCTGGACCACGCCCTGGCCGGCTACTACTCCGAAAGACGGGAGCGCACCGGATTCCGCGACTTCTACGCCTACCTGCAACAGGAGTCCCCGGAGATCGCCCACCTGCTGCGGCCCTTCGCCACCGGCAGCCTGCGGGACCTGCTCTCCGACGAGGGCGACGACCTGCTGACCCACGAGGCCCTGGTCACCGTCTTCGACCTGCATCTCTTGGAACCTGAACTGAGACCGGCGGCGGCGATGGTCTGCACCGAGACGGTGTGGGCCGCCGCCGCCCAGGACCCCCGGCCCCGCCTGCTGGTGGTGGACGAGGTGTGGTCGATCATGCAGCACCCGGAGGGCGCGGCCTTCATGGTCAGCGTGGCGAAACGGGCCAGGAAGCACCGGCTGGGGTTGCAGTTCATCACCCAGGACGTGCAGGACCTGCTCTCCGAGGACTCCTCCCGCGCCATCACCGGCCACAGCGGCCGGGCGCTCCTCCAGAACGCCGCCTTCAAGCTGCTGCTCCAGCAGGACGCCGCCGCTATCAGCACCGTGGGCGAAGCCTTCGACCTGCCGGTGGAACTGCAACGCTGGCTTTTGTCCTGTCCGAGGGGCGACGGGCTGCTCCTGGCCAGGGGCAACCGCTTTCCCGTCCGCATCGAGGCCACCCCCGAGGAGACCGAGGTCATCGAGTGGCGGCCCGGCCCGCGCCATTAGGGGCGGGCAAAACCGATACCAACAGCCAATCTCATAAGCAACGAAAGGAAGGAAGATATGAATTTGCAACTGAACCCCAGGAAAATCCTCCTGGGCAACCGCCAGCCCAGCGCCCCGGTGCTGCTGGCGGTGACGCCGCCCAGGACCGGCGAGCGCACCATGCTGGGCGTCGAAAACCTGCTCCAGTCCGTCGCCGTCCCCGAACCCTTCTCCCTGGAACTGGCCGGCGCCGCCGACGGCGTGACCCTGCTGGCCCGCTGCCTGGACCGGGAGGTGGTCCGGGGCCAGCTGGCCGCCCACTACCCCCAAGCCCGCATCCAGGAGGTGCCGGTGGACGAGGACCCCATCTTCGTCCACCGGGGCGAACAGGCCTGGGGCCTGACGCTGCGGGCCTCCGGCCCGGAGTACGTGCCCCTGCGCACCTTCCGGGACGACGACCTGCTGGACCCCGGCTCCGACCCCCTCATCGCCATCATCGGCGCCCTGTCCAACCTGAAGGACGGCGAGCGGGTCCTGGCCCGGCTGTTGCTGCGCTCCCTGGGCCCCGACTGGTCCCAGGCCCACCAGCAGAAGGCCTTCAGCAACCCCGGCTACCAGCGGCCCGATCCCTCCTACACCTACCAGACCCGGCCCCTCCAGGTGGACGGCGTGACCATGGCCGTCCTGGGCGTGGCGGCGCTGGTCGCGCTGCGGGGCTACCTGTGGGTGCAGCAGGGGGAAATCCTCAAGGCGGCGCTCCTGGGCATCGGCACCGCCCTGGGCCTGGCGGTGGCCGGCTGGGGCTGGTGGCGCTGGAAGCAGGGCCGCAACCGGGTCTACGACCCCCTGATCATCAAGGAGAAGGTGGGCCGCATCGCCTTCGACGGCGAGCTTGAAATCATCGCCGTGCTGCCCGAGGCCAGCGACCCGAAGGACGGGCTCCGGCGGGCGAAGGAGGTGCTGGAGCCGGTGGCCGCCGCCTACCGCCACTACGACCATCCCGCCGGGGCCAGGTTCAGGGCGAGCAAAGTGCGTCCCATCGTTCCCGTGATGAACCTCCACCCCGCCGGGCCAGGGATGTTCGGCAAGCGCAGCGTCCTGGGCGTGCGCGAGGCGGCGGCCCTGTGGCACCCGCCCGGCGCCCGGGACGAGACGCCCCTGCTGGAACGCTCCGGCTCCAGGGCGCTCCTGCCCTCGGCCCGGGGCGTCCGGGGCGGCGCCCTGGTGGGCGACACCACGGCGGGCCGGTCCCGGCAGATCCACTTCCCCGAAGACCTGCTGCGCCGCCACCATCTCTACGTGGCCCGCACCCGGATGGGCAAGTCCACCCTGATGCACCACATCGTCAGCCACAAGCTCAGGGAGAAGGCGGCGGGCAACGACCACGACGCCATCGTGGTCATCGACCCCCACGCCGACCTGGTGGCCGGCCTGCTGGAGCAGGTGCCGGAGGCCATCGCCGACCGGGTGAAACTCATCGACCTGGCCGACCCCCGGGGCGCGCCCGGCATCAACCTGCTGGACGCCCGCGTCTTCGCCGATAGAGACCGCACCGCCGATTCCGTCGTGCGCATCGCCCACGGCCTGTGGGAGCAGTGGGGGCCGAGGATGCAGTCCATCCTGGAACACACCGTCAAGAGCCTCCACGAGGCCAACCGCCATCCGGCCACCGCCGCCGACGAGCAGTTCACCCTCCTGGACGGCCTGTCCCTGCTGGGCGACGACAACTACCGCACCGGCGTCCTGACCCGGGTCTCCGACCACTACATCCTGGACTGGTGGGGTAGGGACTTTGCCCGCTGGAGCCGGGACTACCAGGGCGACGCCCTGGCCCCGGTGCAGACCCGCCTCTCCTACTACGCCTCCTCCGAGACGGCCCGGGCCATCATCGGCCAGCCCCGCTCCACCATCGACCTGCGGGAGACCATCCGGCAGGGCGGCGTGCTCTTCGTGTCCACCGCCCAGGGCGTGGTGGGCCGGGACGTGGCCGCCCTGGTCGGCGCTTCGCTCCTCAACCTGGTGGACGCGGTGATCCGGGAGCAGGGCGCCCTGCCGCCCGAGGAACGGCGCGGCGCCCTGGTCGTCGTGGACGAGATGCAGTCCATGCCCGGCGTGGACTACGAAAGTATGCTCAGCGAGCTGGGGAAGTTCGGCGCAAGTTTCATCCTGGCCACCCAGAGCCTGGCCAAGCTGGATGACCTGTCCCGCACCATGCGGGACACGATCCTGGCCAACGTGGGCTGCCTGGCCGTGTTCCAGGTGGCGGGCAGCGACGCCCGTCAGCTGGTGTGGGAGCTGGGCAAGGACCAGGTGTCCGAGGACGACATCGTATCCCTGGACGTTCACCACTGCTACGTGCGGGCCACCGTGGGGACGGAGCGGATGCCCCCCTTCTCCATGATGGTCAGGAAGCCCGAGCCGGGCAGCCTGGCCGTGGCCCACCGCATCCGGGCCGACGCCTCGGCCTACATCACCCCGGCGACCGAGATCGCCGCCCAGCAGGAGCGGGGCCGCCAGCGGGTCCAGGAGTTCCGCCGGGAGGTGGAGCGCATCCGCCAGAGCCAGACCCCGCCGGACCAGGGCAAGGGCGAAGCCGGCCAGAACCTGGGCCGGGACGGGCAGCGCAGCAAGCACTTCCAGCCGCCCACCGGAGGGCAGCCGCCGGAGCCGGTGCACGAACGGGAGTCCGAGCCTGACGGCAATGCCGGTGACGACGGCGGTGAAGCCGAGGGTGAGGACCTCAGCCCCTACCGCCAACTGCTCCTTGAGCGCCAGCAGGCCGGCGCCCGCGGGGAGGGCGGGCCATGAGATTCAGCCATTGCGAATCCGACGCCCTGCGCCGCCTGGCCGATATGCCCTTCCTGGACCGGCTGGAGCTGGCCGCCTTCACCGGCTGGTCCCGGGGCGCGGTGTACGATGCAATCGCCCGGCTGGAGCGTGAGGGGATGGTGGCGGCCGTCCCCCACGCCTCGCCCCTGGTTCCCCCAACCCGCCGCCACGCCCTCACCGCCGCCGGAGTGGACCGGCTCGCGGAGCTGGACGCCGTGCCCCTGGAGGAACCGCTGTTCCTGCGCCCCGTCTCCCACCAGTGGCGGCGGGGCCTGCTGGAACGCCTGGACGCCGTGGCCGTCATCTACCGCCTGGCCTCGGCCATAGGCCAGGTATTTCACCCCCTGGTCTTCCGCTGGTATCGGGCCATGCCCCTGGACGCCGCCATCGCCCTGCCCGGCGGCAGGACCCTGGCGGTGGTGCGCCAGGGGAATACCGCCGACCGTACCGGCTTCGGCAAGCGCCTCTGGCGGCTGGGGCAGTTGACGCCGACCAGCGCCGTCCTGCTGCTGGTCCCGGACGAGGTGCGCCTGCGCCAGGCCCGGCGGCTGGCAACGGCATTGCCCGGGCCGGTGTTCCTGGCCCTGGAGAGCGACGCCGCTTCCGCCGGGGCCGGGGCTGCCGTGTGGCGCACTCCCTCCGGTCCCGCTCCCCTGGACCTGCAAACGGCGTTGGCCCACACCGGGCCGCCCCGGTCCTGGCCCCTGCGGAGGCCGCCCCAACGTGCCGCTCTGCCCGATGATTTGGACCCGGACGCCGACTGCCTGCTGCCGTCCCGGCTCAAGCCGGTGGAGAAGCGGGCCGTGGACCTGGTGGCCGACTGGCCCTGGCTGGCACCGGCCCACCTGGGCGCGTTGCTGGGCGTGAAGCGGACCCGCTTGTCCCAGGTGACGCGGCGGTTGGCAGAGCTGGACCTGCTGGTTGACGTTGCCGTGGACGGGCAGCGCCGCCTGGCCCTGTCCGATAGGGGGTTGGTCATGCTGGCCCGCCGGGACCGCACTTCCGTGGGCGACGCCCGCAAGCGGTGGAGCGCCGCTCTTCTCGACCCCGGCGCTCCCCTGGACTGGCGCAACGTCGCCGGCACCAGGACCAGGCAGTTGCTCCGCAACGTCGAGCACACCAGCGCAGTCCACGCCTTCGTCGCCGCCCTGGCCAGGCAGGCCCGTTCCCGCTCCCGTGAAATCGTGCAACTGGACCCGCCCCGCCGGGCGTCGCGCTACTTCCGGCACCAGGGCGGGTTGCGCTCGGTCCATCCCGACGCCTTCGGCATCGTCCGTAGAGGCCGCGACACCTGGCCCTTCTTCCTGGAGTGGGAGCGCCGGGCCGTGAGGCCCGCGACCATGGCCGCCCGCATCGCCCCCTACCTGCGCTACTACGCCACCCCCAGGCCCACCGACGACCACGGCAGTCAACCCCTGGTCCTGGTGGTCTTCGACGACGACATCGTCCTGACCCACTTCCTGGAAGTCGCCGCCCGCGAGATGGAACGCGCCCGCGTGCGGGTGCCGCTGCTGGCTTCCCACCGGGCGCTGGTGGAGGGCGCCGGGCCTTTGGGAAGGGCCTGGATTGGGCGGGGCGGCGACCCGCCGGGCTACGCTTTTCAACCCCGCTGACTATTCACGCTGATCTTGGAGGAAACAATGAGAATCTACTACGTGATGGAGGCCCAGGGCCGCCGCTGCCAAGTCCGCACCGCCCTGGGCGTGGACGCCCGAGCCTGGAACCGGTTCCACCGCCTCGTCCGTGAATGGCGCCGCCAGTTGGAACGAAACCACGGCATCCCCGCAGACGGCGGCCTGCGCCCCTCTGAACTGCTGGCCGCCGCAGCGCCGTCCTGTGGTTGCGGTTGCCACGCGCAGCCGGGGACGGAAGTGGTGGCCCAGGGGCTGCGCGTCGTCGAGGACCTCGCCGTGGAGACCGGCGGCGTCCAAATAGTCAACGTCTGCTTGGATATGGACGAAGCGCCGGCTTACCGCCGGGTCGCGCTGGACCGCCTTCTCAACCGCATCAACGCCACCGCCGCCCGGGAGGGCGGACATGCTTTCCTCATCTTCGGGCAGGAACCCGAGGAGATGGTGGTCCGCACCTACGGGCGGCTGCGCAATTACAACCCGGTGCCCGTGCGCGTCGGCGCCTGCGGCGACGGCTGGCAAACCCGCAACCTGCCCATTGACCGGATCATCGGCGGACCGGGCTTCCGCGACCCCGGCGCCGACTGCCTGCTCCAGGTGGCCGGATTGGTGGCCCACGCCCTGCTATGGCGGGAGGAACCCGCCCCCGGTAGGGGCTTCGGCGTTTTCGCCGTCCTGGACCGCGCCCTGAACCGGAGGGCATCCAGGAGCGATCCCCAGGGGGTGGTCAGAAAGTGAAAGGGAAACACGGGAAAGACGAAGCGGCCACCAACCCGGCTACGCCTTTTCACGCCACTGAACCCGAGGGTAGCGTTGCAAATTAGGTGGTTCGCCTAAATCGTCATTCCGGGCAAAGCCAGAATCCATGACGCCCCAGCAGAAATAGGCTTTGCATCTACTTCCCCTGCAACGAAACCACCTGAAACGGAAAGCTACCGAACCCGCAGGGCCTTTTCATTTTCCGGTTTGGGTTACATGGGTCCCGTCTTTCCCGCGAAAGCGGGAATCCACATCACCGTGGCCTACGGCAACCTTCTGGTGGTAAGACTATATGGTTTCCCGCCTGCGCGGGAAAGACGAGAAAATGAAAAGGCCCTGACCGAACCCGAGTCTCCGGTTGACGCCGGTGGCCGGTAATGGTACGCTTTTATTACCACCCCTATCGCTTCGCCGGTAGGGTCGAGACCGCCCGCAAAGGCGGTCTCTGTCTTTGTCCGGGAGAAGGCGGATTGCTCACAACGTTTACATCGACGGCTTCAATCTCTACTACCGCGCCCTCAAGGACACGCCCTTCCGGTGGCTGGACTTATGGAAGCTGGCCGAGACCCTGTTCCCCCAGGACACGATCATCCGGGTCTGCTACTTCACCGCTCTCCTTGACGCCCGGCCCGATAACCCCCAGCAACCTCGCAGGCAACTGGTGTACCTGCGAGCGCTGGCGACCCTGCCAGGCTTGGAAATCCACTATGGCCGGTTCCGGTCCGGCGTAAAGCGTCGGCCGTTGGCCGAGCCTGCGCCCGGACTGCCGGGCAGCATGTTGTTCCGGGACTCGGAGGAGAAGGGATCGGACGTGAACCTGGCTACCCGCCTCCTAGTGGACGGGTTCAATGGAGAATACGAGCAAGCGGTGGTGGTATCCAACGACGCCGACTTCGCTGGCGCGATGGGCTACGTGAAGAACCGCCTGGGCCTCCGCGTCACCCTGGTCAACCCCGACCCCAACAACAGCAGCCCCCGGGACCTGTCCGCCGCTGCCACCTACGTGAAACGCCTCTGGAAGAGCCACCTGCGGCGGAGCCAATTCCCTGAGACTCTGACCGACGAGGTTGGCGTCATCGCAAAGCCTTACAGTTGGTGAACCAATTAAACGTGACCCCATGTGAATCTGCCTCGTTGTGGAGACCTAGAGCGTCGTTGTCACGGACCGCGCCTTCATCGCATCGAACTGCGGCTCGTCTCCCCATATGAGGTAGCTAAGCAAGGTTGCAGAGAGGTTCATCCTTTCACTGACACCCAGTGGTAGCGCCAAGAGACCGACCAAATTAAAATGGGAATTGGCTAATTCCCAAGATACAACTGTGGAAGTTTCCTCAGAATTTTGGTAGCCATCCAACCTAAAGCAAAGGAATTTGCCATGCCAGACTTGCTGTTCTGCAACGCCGACTTGGGAAGCGTCCTGACCTCGCAGGAACAAACATTGTCCAAAGAGGTCGGTACGCTTGGCGAAGAACGAGTGCTGAACTCTTCACCAGAGGACTTGTGCGATTACTTCGTCGAGAAGTACCAGATTGACGCAATAGAAATCGACGAGTCAGGCATCCAAGCCGACTACGGCGATGCCCAGGTGGACGTCACCCACAGGTTCGAATATGCCGTATTCGACCGGAGCAGCCCAACTTACGTGACCGGCACCAGGATTACTTTTTACGTGCCTTTCTCGGGCGACCCGCAACTCTTCAAATGCAGGCCCTCAACGTTCAACCTCAACCCGCCTCGGGGTAATGTTCGAGGCGACGAGATTGTGTTCATATATGACCGGACAACCCAAGATACACCGAATATCAGGAACGAATTTGAGCGCGATAGAAAGAACGTAAAGGATTACATAGGCTGGATTGCCACCGACCTCCAGAAGTTCAACTCAACCATCCGTCAAAAGGTGAACCAACAAATCGGAGCGCGTCGGGAGAAATTGCTCCAGGACAGAGGGACCGTAGAAAACTTGGGCTTTCCCATCAGGCGTCGGTCGGGTGTGCCGACGACCTATGTGTCCCCGGAAGTGAAGCGTCGCATTGTTCCCCAGCTCCCCGCGGTTTCGACAGAGCCGTATATGCCAGAACCCACCCTTGATATGGCGGAATACGAGCACATCCTGTCGGTCGTTTCAAACATGGTCGTGGTCATGGAGAGGAGTCCCAGAGCGTTCAAGGACATGGGCGAGGAAGACTTGCGACAGCACTTCCTGGTACAACTCAATGGTCAATATGAAGGACAGGCCACAGGTGAGACCTTCAATTACGAGGGCAAGACGGACATTCTGATAAGAACAGACGGCAAGAACATCTTCATTGCCGAGTGCAAGTTCTGGAGCGGTCCATCTGGACTGAACGACGCTCTGGACCAGTTGCTAGGTTACGCAAGCTGGAGGGACACCAAAACGGCCCTACTGGTCTTCAATCGCGACCGGAAAATGTCCACCCTCCTCGAAAGAATTCCGGAGGTGGTGAAGAAACATCCCAAATACAAACGGGACTCCGCTTACGATGGTGAGACTGGATTCCGGTACATCTTCGGTCATCGGGATGACTTGAACAGAGAACTTACTCTGACGGTTCTCGTGTTCGACATTCCGGGATAGCCCTCTCGAACCTGAATTTGTCATTATGACCAGACAAACGTAAGGAGGCTGGGCGGTTCATGGCGCCTAACCTCCTCTTGAATGGGTTTCCTCTCATTTGCGTGAACTATGCCCGACATTCTTCGATCTCCGGTTCTCTTGCCTCCGGCAACAGGAGGTGGAGCAGCCCCATACCGGCGGCCAGGGTGAACAGTGACACCAAATGGCCGGAACCCGGGGCGGCCCCGGCCTTCCAGCGGAACACCAGGCGGGCATTGACCTTCAGCTGCCGGGCCAGGCCCCGCCAACTCAATCCGGCGGCCTGCCGGAAGGCGTCCAGCCGGTCCGGGAAGTCCGGTGGGAACTCCTCGGGCTCGATGTGATAGACCCACTGCTGGCGGCGGCCCAAAGGACTACTCCCGGACCGGCCAGGGCTGGGATGCGTCCAGCAGCAATACCGCCACGCCGCCAGGCACATCGCAGGCGAACTCCACGATGGCCCGCAGCTCGTCCTCGCTGGGGGGCCGCCCAACGCGCCACAAATTGCCCCGGCGGGCGGGCAGACCGGCGACCAGGGCCATCTCTTCCAGGGAGGTCCCCGACCGATCCTCCAGCCGAGCCAGCCGCACCGGGAAGTCCTGGGGCAGGGACGGAGCAGGGAATTTCCGGTAACGGTCCCGCTCCGCTGCGGTCATGCCCCTACCCAACGCTGCCACCCCCGCATTCCTCGTCCGTTACCCATAGGGTCAAAGCCCCAGCGTCGCCGTGGCACAGCACCTCGATCCCGCCGGGGATGCTGCGGGCCAGCTCGGCGATGGCCAGGATGTTGGCCCCGGAGGGCCGGCGTTCGCCCCGACGCCACAGCAGAATGGCCCGGTCGGTCACCCCCAGCAGCCTGGCCATTTCCTGCCAGTTCACGCCGGCCAGTACCTTCAGGCCCTCCAAACGCCGCCCGAAGTCCTCGGGCCAGGGCGTGGGCCGGAAGTCCGCCAAAGGGTTGCGCTCTGCCAATGTCATGCAGTTACCTCCTCGGTCTGTAAATTACCACCAGGTCTTCGTCCACGAGCAGGGCCAGGCCGCCCGGCACCCGCACCGCCAGCCGCACCAGGGACAGCATGGCGCCGCCGTTGGGTTCGCCGTCCTGCTTGCGCCAGCGGAAAAGCTGGCGTGGGTCCACCCCCAGCGCGTCGGCCATCCCCTCCCAGGTGAGGCCGGTCAGCTCCTTGAGAGCCGCCAGCTGCCGGGGGAAATCCTCGGGCATCAGGGCGACGCCCGGCGGAAACAGCCGGTGGCCGGACGGGTCGCGGTCCCTATTCACCGTTCTCCTCCAGGATGAACAGGTCCTCGAAGCGGGTGACCTGAAGGACCTCCATCAGACGGCGGCGGGTATCGGCGGAGGCGCAGCGCCGGCCGTTGAACAGCTCGGAGACGAAGCCCTGGGAGCGCCCGATGCGCCGGGCCAGCTCGTTTCTGGCTCATGTTGAGCACGTTGAGCCGTGCCCATGCCTTGTCCTGGTCCAGCCGGGCTCGGAAGGCGGGTTTCCTGCGCTTCATTCCGCCCCCTCCCGCCCTGTCGCCTTTCCGCCCCCTTCGGCGCGGCCCTCGGCGGCGTCAACCGGCTGGGGATACAGCTCCGGGTGTTCCAGGTAGTGGCGGGCGATGATGCGGGCAAGGATGCGCAGCCCCTCGATACGCTGGCGCTCCTGGTTCCTGGTGAGTTTTCGCTTTCTGCTCAAGGAGTTCTTCTCTCTTTGGGAACCGGCCTTGACTTCCGGGGGTAGCCTGGAGGGGGCCGGCGGGCTATACTCTGGCTGGGTTTAGAAATTCCGTTCTGTATGGCTGAGTGTAGCAACTGGTTTCCGGCAGTGACAATGGTTCAGAGACATTCACGCCCTTGTTTTGACAATGTGTTCACTCTGATGTAACAATCAATCCGCAGAAAGACAACTGCTGTTCGGGCCGCGACACCGACCAACGGGGTGGCAAGCATGGACGATTACGACGACAACCTGGAACCGGACGAACTGCGGGAAGAAGCCGAGGGTTACGAGGACATCGGCCCGCTGCTCAAGCGTCTGCGGGGCCGGGTGAGCCTGCGGGAGGTGACCCGGCGCACCGGCGTGTCCACTTCCTACCTGTCCCAGATCGAAAGGGGAGTCAGCCACCCCGGCGCAAACGTGGTCCGCAAGCTGGCCGAGCTTTACAACGTGGACGCCGGGGAGTTGCTCAGACGGGCCGGCCACGGGCCGCAGCCCGACCCCTACGGCGACGAGACGATGGACGTGGAGCGGGCCTACCGCTACGTGCTGGACGACCCCCAGTTCCGGGTGGGCACCCGGCCCGACGGCCCCCTGTCCCTGAACGCCAAGCGGTTCATCGTGGAGATGTACCAGAAACTCACCGGCAAGAGGTTGTTGGAATGACCGGGACCGTGGGTGGCTTCTGCCGCGACCTGCTGGACGACCATGAACGGGGCCTGCGCCCGGGCACGGAGGGCATCGCCGCCCGCTTCGTGGAATACTTCCAAATCTCGCCGCGACCCGACCTGGACGAACTGACGGACCTGGTGCGGCGGGCCGGGTTCGGCGAGGTGGCTGAGATGAGCCTGGAGGAGGGGTTGAAGGGGGTGCATTTCGGGACGCCGGGCGATGAGTACCACATCTACTACCGGGACGAACTGTGGCAGGGGTCCAAGGAATACACCGTGCTCCATGAGATGTACGAGATCATGCACGAGACCCTCTGCGAGTTGCACTCGGGAACCAGGGCGCCGACAAAGGTGTGCCGGGAGGCCGACCGGTTCGCGGCGGAGGTTCTGATGCAGCCCGAGGGGTTCCGGGCGCTGGCCGAGGCCTGGCGACTGGACGTGGCCGCCCTGCAACAGGAGTACCGCTACGCCTACGCCGCCGTGGCCCTGCGCCTGGCCGAGGTGGTGCGCCGTCCGCCGCTCCTGGTGGTGCTGTACGAGCGCCCCGACCGGAGGGACCCGGCCCGGTGGCCCGCCGGGAATGACCTGGCGGCGCTGCGGGCAAAGGTGGTAAGGCGCACGAAGGGCCTGGGGCCGCCCGGCTCCGGGCTGGTCACCGGCAGGCGGGGCGGGATTCCCAACCGCGACAGGCGCATACCGGCCCCGGCTCCCTGGCTGAGTCGGCGGCCCGCAGCAGAGGGGCGGAGTACGCCGAGGACGACGGCCTGGCCGTGGTCGCCAGGCCCGTTTACTGGAAGGGGCGCCTGGCCAAGGTCATCGTGGTCGCCGTGCCCTCCGGCGAGCGCGCCGCGCTCCTGCCGCAACCGGAGAAGGCCAGCCGCCGGCGCTCCGGCCTGTCGTCGTCGGCGGCGTCTTGACAGGGAAAGCAGGATGGCCGATGATGGATAGTAAGACACTCCATTACATCAACCGGCAAAAAGAGAGACCATGCCACCACGCAGGATTTCCAGGACCATCACCTTCTCCCTGCCCCCGGAGATGTTCGACGAGGTGCAGCGTGTGAAGGAAGAAGAGGGCCGAGACATGAGTGAGTTGGTGCGGGAAGCCCTCCGCCTGTACCTGGAAGAAAGGGAGCTGCGCCGCCAGGAGCGATTGGAACGGCTGCGCTCCCGTCAGACCAACCAGCCAGAGGACGAAGGAGGAGCAATCAATGAGTGAACAATATGACCTGATACCGGCGGCCCTCTACGCCCGGGTCTCCAGCGAGCGCCAGGACGTGGACCTGTCCGTGGCCGCCCAGCTTCGGGCATTGCGCGACTACGCCCAGCGGAACGGCTACCTGGTAGCCCGCGAATACGTGGACGAGGCCGAGAGCGGGCGTATCGCCGACCGGCCCCAGTTCAGCCGGATGCTGGACGAGGCCAGCAAGCCCGAGGCACCCTTCAAGGAGATCTTGGTCTGGAAGTTCTCCCGCTTTACCAGGAAGCGCGAGCACGCCGTCGCCTTCAAGTCCATGCTCCGCAGGCGCGGCATCCGCGTGGTCTCCATCACCGAGCAGGCCGACGACACCCCCACCGGCAAGCTCCTTGAGGCCATCATCGAGAGCGTGGACGAGTTCTACAGCGAGAATCTTGCGCAAGAGGTTCTCCGGGGGATGCGAGAGGCCGCCACTCGCGGCTTCTGGATGACCACCTACGCCCCCTACGGCTACAGGCGGGTCTACGTCCAGGACGGAATCAAGAAGCGCCCCAAGCTGGAGCTCAACCCGCCCGCCGACGCCGTGGTCAGGCGCGTCTTCGACATGGTGCTACAGGGCAGGAGCATCCTAGACGTGACCAAGACCCTCAACGCCGAGGGCATCCCCACCACCAACGGCAAGAAGTGGCTCAAGACCACCATCCACACCATGCTGGACCACGAAGCCTACACGGGCACGTTGGTCTGGGGTGCCAAGGCCAAGGACGGCGCTCCGCCGGTAAGGGTCGAGAACGCACATCCCGCCATCGTCTCCAAGCGGGATTTCCAGAAGGCCAGGAAGTTGCTGGCGTCCCGCGCCCCCAAGAAGATGAACCCCCGCCGGGCTTCCAGCCCCTACCTGCTCAGCGGCCTGGTCAAGTGCGAGACCTGCGGCAAGGCCATGACCGCCGCCGAGGCCAAGAGCGGCCGGTACACCTACTACATCTGCCACTCCCTGCTCAAGCGGGGCAAGGGCACCTGCGAGACCCCCAGGCTCAACGCCAAGAGCTTTGAGAAGCTTATCGTCAGCGAGATCAGGGAGAACGTGCTTACCGAGTCCAACATCCGCGACCTGGTGAAGCTGCTGGACGAGGAGATGGACGGGGTGGCCCGCGAACAGCGGGAGCGGCTGGAGAACATCGACGAGGAGCTGGAGGACGTGAAGAAGCGGCTGGGACGCATCTGGCAGGTCATCGAGACCACCGACATCGAGATGGCCGACGCCTCGGAGCGCATCAGGGAGCACCGGGAGCGCAAAGAGAAATTGGAGATCGCCGCCGAGGAGGCGCGGGCGCTTTTGTCGGACCGGCGTCAGTTCCTGGACAGCGCCGACACCATCGCCGCCTTCGCCGCCGATATGAGCGAGTTCCTCCAGAGCAGCGAACTGACCGAGACCAAGGCTTTCGTTAGGTCCTTCGTCAAGGAGATCGTGGTCAAGCCCGGCAGGGCCGCTATCGTTTACTCGATACCGACGCCGGATGACTCTCCGGCAGGGGGTGCGGACGCCGTGGAGATCGCCCTAAACGGGCGAGTTATGAATTCGGTACGTCATGGTGGGCCGGACTGGGAAAGTGACCGGCAACGGGCAAATATGTGGAGACGGGCAGGCGCCTACAAGTTTATTGAGGGTTCCTCGTAATCCTTTAGCTTGTTGTAGATTTGAAGCCGGTGATGGTAGGACTCCAAAACTATGATCCGGTCGTCTGCGTCAACGTTGACAGCCACTGGCCGCCGGAACCGCCACTCAGGCTCCAGATCTGTCCGCCGCCTGGCTTTGATGATATCCGGATTGGCGTCGATGTAGGTCTGGGCCCATGGCGAAGGCTCTTGGGCGTCACCGACCAGCGCCGTAATATATTGGCCGGCGGCGGCGTAGATCTGGACTCGGTGGTTCCCCCAGTCAGTTACGTATACATCTCCATCTGAGTCCACAGCTACACCGGATGGCCCTTTGAGCGAACCCACCCCGGTGCTGGAGCCTTCGAACTTAACGAGCAACTCTCCAGTAGGGGCGAATTTTTGCACCCGGTTATTTCCCCAATCCGCGACGTAGATGTTGTCCTGACGGTCGATGCAGATGCCCCATGGCATCTCCAGATCTCCGTCACCGCCACCTCGCTTCCCGAATTTGGACTGAAACTCACCGATCTGGTTGAAACTCTGCACCCGGTGATTCAAGCTGTCCACCACCCAAATGGTCCCCTGGGAATCGAAAGCAATTCCTGACGGTCCGTTTAGCTGCCCGTCTCCGCTGCCGGACCTGCCCCAGTGATACCGATAACTACCCTCTTCATCGTAAATGGTTACCCGGTTGAGATACTCGTCCGAAACGAACACTCGGCCGGTACGGTCCAAATCAATTGACCGGGGCCAAACGAAGCGCCCGTCTTCCTCGCCGACGGAGCCGAACTGTCCTTGAAACTCGTGGTCAAAGTTGATCTTGGTGACACGCTGACCCAATTGTTCCACACCGCGGCTCAACACATAAATTCGACCGTTCGGTCCCAGGACGAAATCTTGGGGAGCCCAAAATCCCAGGCCGGCCTGACTGTACATGCCTATGCAGTAGCTGTAGTCATACACCCGGCCGGCGGCGACGGTGGTCAGCATATCTCCTCTCCCGCGAACTATTTTGGGATCCTAAAACTACACGAAGGACATTTGCTCGAAGTGTCCACCGACGATAGGTACAGGGTCGAGTCCCAGCCACTTTTCCGCCAAAGTGGAGTAGAAGCCACGGAAATCATAGTTGGGCTCCAGGTCTCCCTGAGTGAGATCCTCCGGTTTCAGCGACGGATAGGTCCCGTACATTCCACCATTCACCCGGTCGCCAATGGCGAACGCTACCCCAGCCGCTCCGTGGTCGGTACCAGTGCCATTATCGCGGACGCGGCGCCCAAACTCGCTGAACAACATGATAACCACCTCGTTTGAGGCGTCGTGCTCACGCAGGTCGGCGAAGAAGTCGCGTATGGCAACGGAAATTTCCGTCCAAAGTTTTTCATGTGGTCCCAGCTGGTCATAGTGGGTGTCGAAGGGCCCGTGGGAGGTGTAAAAGACCTGGGTGCCCAAGCCGGCCAGATGCACTTGGGCCACGTCTCTGAGGCGCCTCGCGATGGGATTATTGGCGTACTCTACGTTTGAAGAATAGGTTTCGGGAGCAACCCGGATGATGTCGGCTCCTCGCAACGCATCCCGTCCTGCCTGTCCCAGATATTCCATGGTCGGTCCGGCGCCGATGACGGGAGAGTACATGCGGGCAAAGGTCTCCAACAACTGGATCCGTTCTTGCTCGGAGACGATTCCCGGATTTGATGAGAGTACACCGTATGAAGGAAGGTGGTTGACAGAAGTAACAGGAACCCCCTTCATGGCCAGTGCCCGAGGCAAGCCCTGGCCCAAGTTAACTCCCTTCAGCACGTTCTCGCCGCCAGGGTCCAAGTCCCGGATGACCTTGGCGAGCCAGCCGTTAATCCCGATGGAATCCGGCTCGCAGGTATGCCAGATGTCCATGGCACGAAAGTGTGAACGGGGTGAATTTTCAAACCCGATTCCGTGAATGATTGCCATGTTGCCCTGGTCGTAGATTTCTTTCAACGGCTCCGAATCGGCCCGGAATGCCAGTTGGTCATTTATGGGCAGTAATTGGTCTTCAGGGATATGGACCTTGGGCCGGTTATCCCAATACAGGGGATTGCTATAAGGAACAATCGTATTGAGATAGTCGTTGGCCCCAGTTAGCTCCAGCACGACCAGCACGGGGTCTTTATGGGTTGATGCCATGTTCATATCCTTCTGCATCAGTTGTATGCGCTTGCCTAGGCAAACTGATATTCTCGCGAGGCGGCAATCAAGGTCAAGATCTTGCTCACATTGTGCAATGTAGCCCTGAATTCTTCGTTGGTGCTCCAGGCTAGATCGCCACATTTTTCGGCATGGGCAATCAATTCAGAGTGGGTCGCCCTATTGACTTCCAACGGTCCCATCGCATCGAGACAAGCTTCCACTATCGCCCGGGGGGAAGAATCCCCATGCACATGCACATTCACCAACACCCGTTTGACGATAGCCTGCACGCCGGGTAGTGAGATGTCTCCAAATATCCTCGCGGCAAAATTCACCCGGCGCATCAAAACGCCAGGGTCGATCCATTCTGAGCCTGTGTGCCAACCCTCCACACTGGGAGGATTGAGCAGTTCCTGTCCCTGCCAACCGCACTCCAACGCCAGATTGTTGAATCCTGGCTTGAAACCGTTATAGTTGCCCGTCATACGCACGGTGCCAACGATCAATTCAGCCGGGCTTTTCACCCGGGCGAAGCGGGCATTCTTGAAGAACTCTGAGTTGAACAACGCTCGTAAAATAGACCGGATGTCGCCACGGGATTCATTGTAGGCATCCGCCAACAACTCGATGGCTTCAGGGTCAACTGGTGGTGTAATGTTCCAACTGGCGACATGGGGCTCGTCGGCGACGAAGAATCTGTAGAGGTGACGGGCCAGGAACCGGGCCGTAGCCGGTTGATCCGCAATAATGTCCACGATGTCTTCGCCATTGAAGTTCCCGGTATACCCCAGGAAGGTCTTCTCCCGATCGTCGTGGTCCTCAGGTTTGTAGTCGAATAGCCAGTGGAAACGACCGTAAGGATTACGGGGAATCTTGGGGGCAATCGTCCATCCGGTAAAGGCCCTGGCTGCTTCCCTGATATCATCCTCTGAGTAGTTTCCGACTCCCAGGGAGAAAAGCTCCAACAGCTCCCGCCCCCAGTTTTCATTTATGGCGCCGTCACGATTTCCCTGGTTGTCCAACCAGAAGATCATGGCTGGCGACTTTGCAACCTCTACCAGCAGATCGCGGTAAGTACCCAATCCGTATTCACGGAAGATGGCAATCTGGCGAGTCAGCTCCAGTGGATTGTCCACCTTGGAGTTGCTGGTGGCGAACAACTGATGCCAGAAGAGGGCCATCTTCTCTTCCAGAGGCCGTTTGGTGTTGATCATCCGGAACACCCAATTGGCCTGATTTATTGCCGGCGCCCCGGCCCCCTCATAACCCGGGAAGAACCGGTACAGCAGTTCGTCGTCTATGGCCGGCTGCCGCTCTGGATACAGAAGCTCCTCGACCACGGCTTCGTAGCCTTTGGAGACACGCTTCTCCAGTTCCTCACGGGGATCACCAAAGCCCGCGCGTCTCATCAAGTGGGCCATCAATCGAATGTCTTCTTGGTGGGGCATTACCACCTCTCCGTTTATCGAGCTCAGAACACTGAGCCAGGCGCCGATTCACAACATATTAGGATTGGCCAAGTCGAATGTCAACAAAAAGCCGTAACAGGTAACTGTTCAGAGTTGATGAGGCGAATTTGCCGGGTCCACGGTCCCGCTGAAAAACACTGGCGCCCAAGGCGTAGTTGTGGCATAAAAAGACAATGGAAACGGGACTGGACCTGACCAAGGCGAGCCGGGAAACCCTGCTGGCAGTCATAGCGGAGCTACAGGACACCAATGCCGGACTGCGGCGGGTGGAGAGCCTGGAGGCGGCTGTCCGCCGCCGGTCCAAGGGGCAGGATGCCGGGCCACAAGCCGGCTGGCAAGGGGCGTCAGCCACAGAGAAAAGAGCTCTGGAAAAGGCGTCCCCACGGCTTTGCCCGGCGGCGGACGGAACCCGCCCGCCGGATGGAGCACGCTGCGGAGTCCTGCCCGGAATGCCACACCACCCTGTCCGGGGGATGGGTGCAGCGGACCCGGGAAGTCATAGATATTCCGGTGGCCTCAGCGGAAGTCACAGAGCACGTCTTCATGGCCCGGCTGTGTCCGCTGTGCCGGAAACGGCGGCTGCCCCAGGCCCCCTGCGGGGATTGGCTGTAGGTCGGCAACGCCTGGGGGTCAACCTGGTGAGCCTGATTGTCACCCTGCGGGAAGAGGGGCGGCTGCCCGTAAGAACCTGTCTATGATCTCTGAAATAGGTTAAGTTGAGACTATTATCAGGGGAGGGGTAATCATGTCTCATTCCTATCCCAGCGACATCAGCCGGGAGCAATTCGTCCGTATTCTGCCGACGTTGGCGTCGGCCCGACGCCGGACCAAGCCCCGCACCGTGGACTTGTACGACGTTTTCTGCGGCGTGCTGCACCTCCTGAAAAGCGGGTGCCAGTGGCGAATGCTGCCCGCGGACTTCCCCGATTGGCGCACCTGCTACCAGTATTTCCGGCAATGGAGCGAGCGGCCTGGCCCAGGTCAGGATTCCATTCTGGAGCAAGTCCTAAAAAAATCGGTTGGCGCGGCCCGACGAAGCAATGGTCGGAAAGAGCAGACCAGCTTCTGTATCGTGGACTCCCAGAGCGTGAAGAACACGGACAGTGCCGATAGCAAGGGCTATGACGCAGGCAAGAAGGGGTCGGGAATCAAGCGTCATATCGCGGTGGACACGCAAGGATTGCCCCATGCGATACACGTGACTACCGCCAACGTTACCGACCGGGCCGGGGCTTTGGCGATGTTTGACCGGCGCCGAGACGGCCTCAGTCAAGTGCAGAACGTGCTGGTAGACGGGGGTTACACCGGGAAGCCCTTTGCCACTGCGGTGCAAGGCCTGTTGGGAGCCTCGGTGGAAGTGGTGAAACGCAGCGAACTGCACACCTTCGTGGTACTGCCGAAGCGATGGGTGGTGGAGCGGTCTTTCGCCTGGCTGGAAAAGTGCCGCCGACTCTGGAAGAACTGCGAAAGAAAGCTCAATACCAGCCTGCAAATGGTGGTGCTTGCCTTCATGGTGCTAATCCTAAAAAGATTGTAAACAGGCTCTAAGGTGACCGGCTCTCTTCGTAGTGCCTCCGCACTTCGTCTATCACCAATTGGTCTGTATTGACCGAAGACAATATTGCACCTCCGTTTACTCAAACTATCTGCCAACTTTGGCCGCGTCAAAGTACCACATTCGCTGGCGTTACAGAAAAGTTTCCGCTCCGCATTCGCAGGGCTTTTTCAAAGTTGTGGAAATTAAACACCCGCTTGTCCTGAGCCTGTCGAAGGACGGTTGCCGATGGTTCGACAAGCTCGCCATGAGCGGAGGTCGGAGGACTTTGAAAAGGCCCTGCTTCCGGATTCTGGGCCATTAGATTATCACCAATCCCTGCCCGTCATTCCCGCGAAAGCTGGAATCCAGAGCGTGTTATCCGTCTGGTATTCGCAACATAACTGATGACTCCGGTTTCTGGGTTCCCGTTTTCGCGGGAATGACAGATTAAAGCGGGTACGCGTGAGACCCGAAACATGCGCAAATGCTGCATCTCCAGCAGTCGCCGAATCAGCGATCTGGCGCGCTGCGAACAAGGATTATCCATGTGTAGAAGCATCAAAACCCTTCGCTCGTCCGAAACGCCGGCCACCTATGATGAGATGCAGGCCGCCGCCTTGCAGTTCGTCCGCAAGGTTAGCGGCTACCGTACTCCATCGAGGGCCAACGCTGACGCATTCAACCGTGCGGTGGACGACATCGCCGCGGCGACACGAGTGTTGCTATCGTCGCTGGTTTCGTTTGCACCCTCACCCTTGCCCTCTCCCATCGAGGGAGAGGAGGACAGTTAAGGCGGTTGTAAAGTCCTCCTGACATCCATGCCAGGGCCTTTCGGTTTTCCTCATGTCATTGCGAGCGCAGCGTGGCAATCTCGTCGCAGTAGCAATGATGGTTCCCAGAAGTGTGCTCAACCTCCACGAGATTGCCACGTCGCTACGCTCCTCGCAATGACAACCGAATGGCCCTGACACCCGTGCATCGTGAGCTTGTGCTATGTTAGGTGTCGCGACAATACGGAAACCATAATCCAAACTCTCAGGAAGGTATCAATATGCCCACTATGACCGGCGGCCAGGCACTCATGCGCTCACTGTATCTGGAGGGGGTGCGAGTCATTTTCGGCCTGCCCGGCGTACAGCTTTATCACGCCCTGGACGCCTTGAACGACGTGCCAGGCATCCGGTTCATTACCACCCGCCACGAGCAGGCCACCACCTACATGGCCGACGGTTACGCCCGGGCCGGCGGGGGCGTGGGCACCGCCTTGATGGTACCCGGTCCCGGATTGCTGAACGCCTCCGCCGGGCTCAGCACGGCCTACTCGGCGTCGTCTCCGGTGCTGGTGGTTTGCGGCCAGATCGAACGCGACCTGATTGGCATGGACCGCGGGATGCTGCACGAAGTCAACGACCAGCAGGACACCATCCGGCCCATCACCAAGTACGTCGAGCGCATCATGACTCCCGAAGCCGCGCCCGGCGCCGTCCACGAAGCCTTCCGTCAGCTCACCACGGGGCGGCCCCGCCCGGTTGAAATCGAAATGCCTCCGGAGACGATGGCGGACTCTGCATCCGTGTCCCTGATGGAAGCGGAAGGCTATCCCCGCACGTCCGCGCCACCCGAGCGGGTAGCCGAAGCGGCCCGCCTGCTGAGAGAGGCCCGGCGCCCTCTGATTTGGGCCGGCGGCGGCGTTATAGCGTCGGAAGCATCGGCGGATCTGGTGCGGCTGGCCGAACGACTCCAGGCCCCGGTTGTCACCACCGCCGAGGGCAAGGGCGCCATCAGCGACCGGCACCCGCTGGCCCTGGGGTCCCTGCGGCTACGCAACGACCCGGTGGCCAAGGATGAACCCAACTTCGATATCATACTGAGCGTGGGCACCCGTATGGCTTTCCCGGCCTGGCTGGGCGGCCAAAAGGTGGTGCAAATCGACATTGACCCCGAAGAGCTGGGACGCAACTGGGACAACACCTACGGAGTCGCTGGCGATGCGCGCACCGTGATGGCGCAGATCGACGCCGAGTTGTCCTCCACAATGACAGAAGAGCGCCCCTCCTTCGCCGCCGACGCCGCCGCACTGCGCGCCCACCGGGCCGCAACCGCGCTGCGACCCGAACCCCAGGAATCATTGCTGGCCGCAGTGAGGGCCGCCGTTCCCGAGGACGGCATCCTGGTATCCGGCATGACGCAGATGGGCTACTACGCCCGCGCCTTCTGGCCCACCTACGAGCCGCGCACGTTCATCACGTCCAGCTACTCCGGCAATCTAGGCTACGCCTATCCCACCGCGCTGGGCGCCAAGGTGGCCCAGCCCGACCGGCCGGTGGTGGCGCTGTGCGGCGACGGCGGGTTCCTGTTCAATTCGCAGGAGCTGGCGACGGCGGTGCAGCACGGTATTAATGTGGTGGCCGTGGTGTTCAACGACAACGCATTCGGCAACGTGCTGCGCGACCAGGTAAACCGGTTCGAGGGCCGCGTGGTGGGAGCCGAGCTGCACAACCCCGATTTCGTAAAGCTGGCCGAAGCCTACGGAGCGCGCGGCGTCAGAGTCCAGGGCCCCGAAGCGCTGGAATCGGCCATCCGGGAGGCCATAACCATCAACGCCCCCAGCCTCATCGAAGTCCCAGTGCAAATGATGCCGACGCCGTTTGAGGGGTGAGGGCGTTGACATTCAACCCGCCCGAGATGGTAACTTCTAAAGCAGGCCAAATGCTGATAACCAACCCCAACGCGCAACACTCGCTGAACCGCCATCTGTTCATCGCAGACAACCTCAACCTGTTGCGGCGGCTAGACAACGAGAGCGTCGACCTCATCTGCATCGACCCGCCGTTTGCCAAAAACCAAACGTTCGTCGGCAGCATTAGGCCCCCGTTGTCGCAGGATGAGCGCGAATCTGAACTCCAAACGTTGCGCGGTTGGGATATCAGTAATGCCAGCGAGGCTGCTAAAGCCGGCATCGAATGGCCTGATGGCGAGAACTCTGCCAAATTTGCGGACATCTGGCGATGGGAGAATGACGTACACGAGGATTGGGTCACGCGCATCGAGGCAGACTACCCGGCGCTGGCAAAGGTGATTGACGCCACGCGGACCGCCCACAGTGAAGGCATGGCGGCGTACCAGGCTTATATGGCTATTCGTATCATCGAGATGCAGCGTGTGCTGAAATCGACCGGTAGCATTTACCTCCATTGTGACCCTACAGCCAGCCATTACCTGAAAGCGGCGATGGATGCCATTTTCGGGACAGGCAATTTCCGCAGCGAAATCACTTGGCAGCGTACCAGTTCCCACAATGATTCCAAGAGATTTGGGCAGGTTAGGGACATCATTCTGTTCTATTCCAAGACGAACAAAAGGGTATGGAATCCTGTCTATGTCCCACACGACGAGACATACGTGTCAGATTTCTACCGATACGAAGACGACCGGGGAAGGTATAGGCTTGACCATATTATTCGGACAGCATCAATGGGGCCTAGACCGAATCTCGCTTACGAATATCAAGGCTACACGCCGGAATGGGGCTGGCGTATGGTCAGAAACAAATTGGAGGCTCTGGACCTGGAAGGGCTGCTGGTATGGTCGAAATCCGGGCGGCCATACCGCAAGAGGTATTTGTCGCCGGGTCGAAACGCTACGAACTTGTGGGACGACATTCCGAACTTATCGGGGCAGTCTGCAGAGCGCACCGGATACCCGACACAGAAGCCAGTTGCTTTGGCAGAGCGTATCATCCTCGCCAGCAGCAACCCCGGCGACATGGTACTCGACTGCTTCGCCGGCTGCGCCTATGTACCGGTCGCCGCCGAGCGTACCGGTCGCCAATGGATTGCCTGCGACATCTCACCCCGAGCCCTGACTGTGCTAAAGCGACAGTTCGCCAAGTTTCGATACGCCGTTGACGGCGCCCAAAATTCGCCGGAACCCGCGCTAATCACGGATGCGAACATCATCACCCGAGCTCCCCACGAGCTGCCGCAGCGAACCGATTCCGACCCTACGCCGGCGCAAGACATCAAGCCACTGCCGCTGCGTCGTTTTAAAACTGGCGCGCCTATCATCCCTGAATCTGAGATGAAAGCCATCCTACTCGAGGAGCTGGGCTACAATTGTTGGGGCTGCGGATTTGCGCCACGGGACGGTAAAGGCAATACGACGAAAGACCAGCGCTACTTCCAACTCGACCACCGTGAACCGCGTTACTCCAAAGGCAGCAACGACCTGCCGAACCGGGCAATCCTGTGCCAGCCGTGCAACTTGGACAAAGGGCACCGCCTGAACCTGCAGGAACTGCGCAACTTGAACCTCAGCCACAACAGAATCATAGGGTCGCTGGTTGACTTGGACCAAGCGAACAATGTGGCAATCCAGCATCTTGCCGACTGGATAAGGAACGCCCCGCATTAGAAACTCGATGAATGTCAAACAGGCCCTAGACCACAACGCCGTCAGAGGGAATGAACGCACGCGAATTTAGACGTCAGGAAACAAAGGAGCACAAAGTGCGTATAGACGAAAAGTTGGCGAAGATTCGCAGAGCCACAAATGCAGATGGCTTGCTCTACATCGAAGTTCAGCAACGCTACGGCGACGGTAGAGAAATTATAAACTGGAAAACGTTGCAAGATGCACTGGCTGAACTTCTCACGCAGAATTGGATGCCAAACAGCGAAAGGATCCAGGACTTCGTGGAAACTCCGAGGGGGACTACAGGAAGCACTGAAGACAGCATCGTAATGAGCAACCAAGACTACAGTCAACTGGAACAGCTCATTAGACAATCCGATGCTGGTATGCCGGTAGCCATGGAAATACTGCAGACGCTTGCTCCCGACACAAACGATGACTCAATTTTCATTGAAATCGGGAGAGTCGATACTGCGGATGAGTTGAATAACGCAATCAAAGAAATAACGGATTTGCTACAAGTCATTAGCATCGGCGGGGCGTTCGAGTTCCAAGAGTTCTCTCATGGCTCCGATTGGCTGGCCTTCTTAGCTGATCCGACCACTGCTTTTGCTTTCTACTGCGTTGTACACATGGCAACAAAGTGGAGGAAAAAAGTAGCAGAATACGGCGAAACCACGTTGCGCTCTCTCGTAAACGCAGCTGCCAGCGTTCTGGGCGATGCAGAACAGCTAACAGGCGAGAAGATCATGACCATTCAAGACCGATTTGCAGAAAATGAACTTGCCGATGACTGGCACGAGATCCACAAATACCTCAATGAAACATTAGGAGAGACTAGAGCCAATGAAGCCCTTTCCAAGTTGAAGCTAGGAGCAAGGACTATGCGTGACCAGATGGAGAAGGGGCGAGATTTCCAACCTTCGATAAGCATCAGCCAGAATATTACCGTCATCGGTGACGGAAACAAGATTGACTTATCACAAACACCAAGGCCCATTGCAGAGCCACCGCAACTGCAAAGTGCCAATACAGACAGCACCAGCAACGAGGAAAACGGCTGAGGCGTTGGATCTGTTTTTCGAAACGGCTTCCAAAGCCGAAATCCGGCGTAGGCTACAATAGTTGAAAGGAGTCAACTCTATGCGGCAAGTGGTTCTCTACCCAGGGGACGATGGTTTTTGGGTTGCCGAATGCCCCAGCCTGCCCGGCTGCGTCAGCCAGGGCGAAACCAGGGAAGACGCGATCATCAACATCAAAGACGCGATTGAAGGGTGCATCGCCGTTTTGGAAGAAGACGGTTTGCCCGTGCCCGCGGAGAGGTTCGAAACGCTGGTCGTAGTCATATAACACCTACCCCCCCTTCGTTGTGCTATTATGCGTCCGTGCGGCGTATTAGCGCCGGCTTGCAGTCCGCTTTACGACTTTCGCTCTATTCAGGAGGTTATGATGGCCGGAAACTATACAATCAGCGTGGGCACCATTGGGGGCGGCCTGTCCGTTAGCCCAGACGGTGGCGAAAGCTGGAACCGTATCCGCAACCCGCTGCCCACCGAGTGCAATATCCGCACGCTCGCCGTCGATCCCAACGACCGGCACCGCATCTATGCTGGCTCCGACGGCGGCCTTTTCCGCACCGACGACAACGGCTTCACCTGGGAATACGTGGAATCCCCCATGGACGACCTGCAGATCTGGTCGGTGGGGATTGACCCGGACGACAGCGACACGGTGTTCGTGGGCACCCGCCCCAATGCCTTCCGCTCCCGCGACGGCGGCAAGAACTGGGAAGAGCTGGACCTGGGCGTAAGGATGCCCTGCCCCATCGGCATCCCGCGCACGACCAACATCATTGTCGATCCTCGGGACACCCGCACCGTGTGGGCCGGCATCGAGGTTGACGGCGTATATCGCAGCCTGGACGGCGGCGACAACTGGACTCGCCTGCCCGACCTGGGGCCCGACCCGTTCCACGGCGACATCCACGGCATGGCGCTCAAGCCCGGCGCCAACGCCGCCATCTACTGCACCACGCCGTTTGGCATTTCCACCAGTAGCGACGAGGGCGAGAGCTGGGAGCTCCACGAGTTCCCGCGCTTCCACGCCGAAGACACTCGTTCCTACTGCCGCGGCATGGTCATCAAGCCCGACAACCCCGACGTCATGTTCGTAGGCAACGGCGACACCATCCCCGGCGTTACCGGAGCCATTCGCCGCACCCGCGACGCCGGCGGGTCCTGGGACGCCCCCGAGCTGTCCACCACCCCCAACTCGGTGGTGTACTGGTTCGCGGCCAACCGCCATGTTCCCGACATAATGGTAGCGGCCAGTATCTACGGCTACCTGTACGTCAGCTCAGACGGCGGCGATTCATGGGACAAGCTACAGAAGGAGTTTGGCGAAATCCGCTCTTTGGCGCTTACGCCCAATAGCTAGGCGCATAGCACGGCAACGGTATTGCGGCCCCTCGCCTGCGGGAGAGGGGCCGTTTTCAATGTTACAATGCCGACAAGAAGGGCAAGGCTGACGAGAGGCACGCCCGACAGGCTGGCGCAATATGACCACCAAACCGAAACTCATCACCGCCGACGAGCTGCTGCTGATGCCCGATGACGGGTATGAGTATGAACTTGTCCGAGGACTGTTGACCGCGAAGATGCCACCACCGGGAAAGGAGCACGGCGTAGCAGCGATGGGGTTTGGCGCCGCCCTTTACAACTACTCTGACGCTAACGACTATGGCACTGTCGGTGATAACCACGGCTACCGGCTGGAATCAAACCCTGATACAGTGCGCGCTCCGGATGTCGCCTGGTTCGCTCCGGGGCACCCAGCAGAAACGGCCGGTGGGTATCCGGAACAAGCTCCCGACCTGGTTGTGGAGATAAAATCTCCCAGCGATACACCCAGGGACGTTGCTGATAGGGCGCAGATGTGGCTGGGCTTCGGCAGCCGGGAAGTTTGGTATGGCGATCCGGAGCGCACCACGGTGACCCGCTACCGTCCTGGGCAGGAGCCGGAGGTTCTGGGTGAGGATGAAGCGCTGGACGGGGGCGATCTACTGCCGGGGTTCTCGGTTCCGGTGTGGCGGCTGTTCCGCCGGCATAGGTAGCGGCCAGTATCTACGGCTACCTGTACGTCAGCTCAGACGGCGGCGATTCATGGGACAAGCTGCAGAAGGAGTTTGGCGAAATCCGCTCTTTGGCGCTTACGCCCAATAGCTAGGCGCATAGCACGGCAACGGTATTGCGGCCCCTCGCCTGCGGGAGAGGGGCCGGTTTCAGTGTTACAATGCCGACAAGAAGGGCAAGGCTGACGAGAGGCACGCCCGGCAGGCGGGCGCAATATGACCACCAAACCGAAACTCATCACCGCCGACGAGCTGCTGCTGATGCCCGATGACGGGTATGAGTATGAACTTGTCCGAGGACTGTTGACCGCGAAGATGCCACCACCGGGAAAGGAGCACGGCGTAGCAGCGATGGGGTTTGGCGCCGCCCTTTACAACTACTCTGACGCTAACGACTATGGCACTGTCGGCGATAACCACGGCTACCGGCTGGAATCAAACCCTGATACAGTGCGCGCTCCGGATGTCGCCTGGTTCGCTCCGGGGCACCCAGCAGAAACGGCCAGTGGGTATCCGGAACAAGCTCCCGACCTGGTTGTGGAGATAAAATCTCCCAGCGATACACCCAGGGACGTTGCCGATAGGGCGCAGATGTGGCTGGGCTTCGGCAGCCAGGAAGTTTGGTATGGCGATCCGGAGCGCGCCACGGTGACCCGCTACCGTCCTGGGCAGGAGCCGGAGGTTCTGGGTGAGGATGAAGCGCTGGACGGGGGCGATCTACTGCCGGGGTTCTCGGTTCCGGTGTGGCGGCTGTTCCGCCGGCATAGGTAGCTTGGAACCGGCGCTCCGCGAGCGTATTTGCAACTTGACCGACTTGCTGGCGCAGGTAACGGCCGATAATCTCCATGCCGAGCTGGATATGAGGCCGGCGCGGGGAAACGAAGTATCAAGCAGCATCGATAGGAGCGTTCTGATGCCAACCTTATACAAATGACAGTGGGCCAGTTTGGTTTGACAAAGCGGGTACGGGTGAGCCGTCAGGGCCTTTTCAAAGTTATGGAAATTAACCACCCGCTCGTCCTGAGCCTGTCGAAGGACGGTCGCCGATGGTTCGACAAGCTCACCATGAGCGGAGGTCGGAAGACCCCTTGAAAAGGCCCTAGTGAGCCATCTGCGTACCTTGTTTGAACAAGCGCGTACATATACGATGTATATATCTCCAAGCAGGGGGGGAAATGGGAGCCAAAACGCATATAGCAACATGGGGCTCGAGCTTGGCAGTTCGAATTCCTAAACCCATCGCCGAGGAATGGGGAGTCCGCGATGGCTCAGCGATCGAGATTACAACCGACGGAGACCACCTCGTGCTGCGCAAACAGACCTACAACCTTAATCAGATGCTGTCACAAGTAACTCCTGACAACCTTCATTCCGAGCATGATTCCGGCCCGCCTCAAGGCACCGAAGCGTGGTAGCCGGAGATTACGTGCCAAGCAGAGGCGACATTGTCTGGTTGAACTTCACGCCGCAAGCAGGTCACGAACAGGCCGGCCGCCGACCGGCAATCGTGATTAGTCCGAGAAATTACAACGAAACGACCAGCCTTGGCCTTTTTTGTCCAATCACGTCACAGGTTAAGGGCTACCCTTTTGAAGTAGCGCTCCCCGCGGCCGGATCGGTCACCGGAGTAGTGCTGGCCGACCAGATCAAGAGCCTGGATTGGAGAGCGAGACGCGCGAGGTTTGAAAGCCAGAGCACCACGCAAGTCATCAGCGAGGTCCTCAGTAAGGTCAACGTCTTGCTGGGATGATTTGCCGTCAGACTCGACCAACCATCGCACCATGTCAGACCGCACACACCCAAGCCAAACCTCTTTCAAACCGGGAATGTGACCATATTCAGGAGCGTTCTAATGCCAACCTTCGACTCCGACGGCGTCCACATTTTCTACCAGTCTACCGGCGAGGGATTTCCCCTCATCTGGAGCCATGAATTCGCCGGCTCTTACGAGAGTTGGGAGCAGCAGGTACGCTACTTCAGTCATCGCTACCGGGTGATTACCTACAACGACCGCGGCTACCCGCCATCGGACGTTCCAACCGATCCGGAAGCGTACTCGCAGGACATTACTATCGAAGACCTGCGCCGGCTGATGGACCATCTCGGGCTGGAACAGGCCTATATCGGCGGGTTGTCCATGGGCGGCAACGTGGCCCTCAATTTTGCGATCCGGTATCCGGAGCGGTGCCGCGCCATTATCGTGGCGTCGGCCGGATCCGGCACCACCCACAACGAGGCATTCCGCACCGGCGGCGAGGCGATGGCGGCCCGTATGCTGGACGAGGGCACTCCCCCGGTGATGAACGATTACGGCAGCGGGCCGACCCGCGTGCAGTTGCAGCGGAAAGACCCCAGGGGCTACGAGGAGTTCATGCGCCTGCTGCTGGGACACAACGCCCGCGGCTCAGCCTACACCTTCCGCGGCGTCCAGCTGAAGCGACCCACCGTTGATCAGATCATCCCGCAAATGAATGCCCTGCAAGTGCCGACCCTAATTATGGCCGGCGACGAGGACGATCCCTGTCTGGAACCGTCGGTGATGATGAAGCGGGCGATCCCCAACAGCGGGCTGGCGCTGTTTCCCCAGTGCGGCCATACCATCAACCTGGAGGAACCGGCCCTGTTCAACCGGCTGGTGTCCGATTTCCTCACCGCGGTTGAGGCCGGCAAATGGGCCACACACCCGCTGGGGGAGACCGCCTATACCACCGGCTCCCGGTAGAGACGCCCCTCACCCCAACCCCTCTCCCGCCTACAGAGGGGCTTTGTTCAGGTGGGGATGCTATCCGCCCCAGCCCACGGGAATGACCTCCCGAAACTGCTGCATGGCCTCGATGTGCTGGGCCACCGAGCTGAGGGGGCCACGGCGGGCTTCCGCCATGATGTGGGTGGCTCCCAGGTCTCTCCACCCTTCGGCTTCGGCCAGCCATTCCTCCGGAGATTTGCCCGGCATCCGGAGCCGGCCCGCCAACCCGACGTCCGAGGACTGCCTGCCGGCCTCGGCGATGTAGGTTTCCATCTTGCCCAACACGGCGCGGGCGGTGTCATCCGGCCCGAAACTGGGGAACCAACCGTCCCCCATCCGTGCGATGCGGCGTAACACAACGTCCCGCGGCACCGGCCCGGCGGTTCCTCCCGCTCCAAACCAGACCGGAATGGGACGTTGAACCGGCAACGGGTTGATGCCGGCGGATCGTACCGAATGCCACTGCCCCTGGAAATCCACTACTTCCTGCGTCCACAGGGCTCGCATCAGGTCAATCTGCTCCTCGGAGCGGCGGCCGCGGGTGGTGAAGTCTTCGCCCAACGCTTCAAACTCCACGTGGTTCCAGCCCACACCGATGCCCAGCGTGAGGCGTCCGCCGCTGAGGACGTCGATCTCGGCAGCCTGCTTGGCGACCAACGCGGTCTGGCGCTGCGGCAAAATGAGGATACCGGTAACCAGCCGGACGCGGGTGGTGATGGCAGAGATGAATGCCAGCGTCGTCAACGATTCGTGGATCACGCTGTGGTGCGTGTAATAGTGGTCGCGGACGTGGTCGTGGTGGGCCGGGTCGGCTCCCAGAACGTGGTCGGCGATGAACAGGTAGTCGAACTGCATATCCTCGACGGCCTGCACGTACTCGCGGATAGCGCCCGCGTCGGGGCCAATCTCGGTTTGGGGAAATATTGCGCCAACTTGCATCGCAACCTCCGATAGTTGCTGTCAGAAAATCTGATCGTGTTGCCTGAATAATATGGTCAGGGCTGGTCGCCATTCGTGCTGAAACGCTGGCCTACCCCCGGTACTCATCGCCGCAGTCGCCGATGATCTGATAAAGATCGCGGGACTGTTGCAGCACGGAATCTATTTGTTCCACATCTTCAGCATCCAGTCGGAAGCTGAACACCCGGGCGTTTTCGGCGATGTGCTCCGCCACTCCCAGGCGCGCGCCGACAATTACTCCGCCCACCGCCGGGCGATCCAGCACATAACGGACGGCTACGTTGGCGATGCTGACGCCATGTCGGCCGGCCACCGTTTTCAGCGCCGTCAACAGTTGCTGGAACAGCTGCCAACCGCCCCACGCATCGACCATCTGCTTGTATTTGCGGAGGCTCGCGGTGGTCAACGCTGAGTAGCCGGGCTCGGGCTGTCCCAGGTATCGGTCGGAGAGCAGGCCGCCGCAGAGGGTGCCATACGCCAGGAGCCACACCCTGCGTTCCTGGCATAGCTGGGACATCTGGACCTCAGGCCGGCGGTCGATCAGGGAATATTGAACCTGATTGGAAACGACGCGGATGTCGTGGTCTCCAATTACCCGCAGGCGTTCGGTGTCGAAATTGGTGAGGGCCAAGCGGTGAATCTTGCCCTCATCGCGCAATTCGGCCAGGTGGCCGAGGGCGTCCAGATAACGGCTGTCGCTGTACTCCCACCAGTGGAACTGCAACAGGTCAAGCTTTTCCACTCCCATGCGCCGCCGGGAGATGTCAACGTTGTTCTCCACGATCTGCCTGGTCATCGGGCCGGGACGGGGCACCCACTTGGTGAAGGCCTGGATGTCGGCCAGCGCATCGTTGCCCCTGGCCGCCGCCAGCTGACGCCGGAACTCGCCGATAAAGTCCTCGGCGGGGCCATAGTGGTCGGCCAGGTCGAAGGTGGTGAACCCGGCATCCAGGTAGTCGAACATGCTCGCGATCGCCGCCACCGGATCGATGCGGCCATGGGCCCCCGACACCTGCCACATACCATTCAATATGCGACAAATGGGCAGGTCTGCTGCGAACTGCAACCGGCTTTCCGTTGGGAGCGTCATGGGCGACACCTTGCAAGTTGAGAGCTAGGGAGGAGTTATCGCGTTGTCTGCGACACTGGCAATAGCATCCAATACCGTAATAACTTCGGGGTCAATTTCGTCGGGTTCAATGTAATTGACCAGGAAATGATAATCGGATTTAGTAGCGATACTAGATATACCAGTCCTCTGATAAAAATTTTGGAACAATGGCGCCAAAAATTGTTCGGATACTTTCATATCGCCATCCCATGGCGATCCCAGGTTCAACAATCGGTTGGCAGCTTCAATTTCAGCGATAGAGTCAACCATAAAACCACGAAAGAGCGCTCCTTCCGATTCTGCCCACCGCGCCAAAACGTCGGGTGTGCAGAGATAGTTTTCAATCTCACGCTTCTTCCAGGTGTATTCATTCAGGACTTGGCTGATATCACTGGGCAAACCCCGGTACAAGCGGTCGAATAGTGCAAATCCAAGCAGACTTGGGAATGCTTCGCGCAATCCCCAAAAATGTTCTCTTGCCTGCATCGGCCTGTTTCCGACATCACAGAAATATGGACGTTCCAGGGCAGTTTCGGCGGGATGTTGCAATTTCCGGGCAAAAGCCTGCAATATGGCTAGGTCAGTAGAACCTTCCAAGTACAATACCCATCCAGTCATTTCTGCCTGCAGGTAGTGCTCAAATCCTATATTGGTCAGCGACTTGAGCACTTGACTGCTGCGCCCGTCAATACGATGTGGGCGGCCAACGAAAGCGGTTACCATATGCCGGTCTGCGGCTTCGTTCAGCACTACTTCGGAATGAGTAGCAATCAGCAATTGACTGTTTTGCTGCTCAGCGGTTTCGGTAATCGCCCGGTAAATTTGGCGTTGTCGGAGAATCTCCAGGTGCGCGTCTGGTTCGTCAAGCAGAATTACTGAATCGGGATGCAGGAGCAGATAGGCAGTCAACAGCAGCGTTTGCTGGAACCCACGACCTGATGATGACAAATCCAGTTCCAGGTTGGGCATATAGGCATCTTTATAACGCAGCGTAATTTCGCCGCGTTCGGGATTGTATTGCGGTTCCTGAATAGTGGCACCGAAAATCTTTTCCATACTCGGCAGTAAAACACCGTCCCATAAGTGGCGGCGTTGCAAAAACACTTCGAAGCAAAGGTTTCGGAGCACTTCTGCGGTTCTACCCTGCCCCAACAGGACGTTAACCGTTCCGGGTTGCAGCACTGCTTCCGACGACGATAAGCCCGACATTGGGGGCAGGAAAGCAACACTTTCACCAAAAGATTCGGGCGGGATCGGCATTCTGGATTTGCCGTCAGCCGTTGTTCGGAGGGGTCTGCAATAGAAAGATTCCGGATTGGTGTAATCGAACTCTAAACCGCAAGTCCATTCTTTCCCATTTGTCGAAATTCCTTCCACGATTACTTCTATACGAACATTGGCGGTGCCACGATTATCCCCTTTACGAGTTGCTTCGCGGGTTCGCAAGCCTCGCCATAGCAAGTTTGCGTGCTGTATTGGTATAGCCAGCAAATCCAGCCGGTTAATTGTTACACCGGGACGTTCCAAATCGCTACTTTCAATCATCCCCCAACGGTCTCGCCAACGGCGCAGGCCCAGTTCCCACAGCGCCAGCGCTTGCAGCGCAGTGGTCTTACCGGAGTCGTTGGGCCCCACGAATACGACAACGTTATCCAGCTCAACCGTAACGTCCTCGAATTGCTTGAAATTGCGTACTGTAAGCTTGGTAAGCATCCTCATTGCCGTCGTCGTGCGTTTGGAAACGCCCCGATTGTACCACCCTGAGGATGAGGCCCCATTGCCGTTATGTTACGATGATGCGAACCCAAAACAGCAACGACGACCCCACCATCCGCCCACAGGAGGCACACCCCCATGACTTCACGACAGCCTATCCGCATCGGTCTAATTGGAGCCAACATCCACCAGGGTTGGTCGCCCCGCGCTCACCTGCCGGCGCTGGCCGCTCACCCCGACTTTGACCTCGCCGCCGTCTGCACAACTCGCCAGGAATCCGCCGACGAGGCGCGGGCAGCCTTCAACGCCGGCGCCGCCTACGACGACTACAACAGGATGCTGGCCGACGGCAATCTTGACGCCGCCACCATCTCCCTGCGGGTCCCACGCCACTACGAGCCGACGATGGCCGCACTGAAGGCCGGCAAGCACGTTTTCACCGAATGGCCGCTGGGTCGCACCACCGCCGAGGCCATCGAGATGGCAGATGAAGCCCGCCGGCAGGGGGTCAAGACGGCGGTGGGATTGCAGGCCCGCGCCAACCCGGCGGTTGCCCACCTGCGCAACCTGATCGCCGACGGATATGTGGGCCGGGTAATGACCTGCCACGTCCGCCTGATGCGCGAGGGCGTATTGTCCCGCGACTCGGGGCGCACCTGGCAGCGCGAGGACGAATCGGGCGCACATACCCTTACCATCGCCTGCGGCCACACCATCGACGCCCTGATGAGCGTGGTGGGTGAGTTTGCCGACGTATCCACGGTTGTCAGCACCCAGGCCACCACCTGGCACGAGACCGACACGGGCAACGACCTGCCGGTAACCTCACCCGATAACATTCTGGTGAGCGGCAATCTGCAGAGCGGCGGCGTCGCCTCGGTGCAGATTGGCAACACGGCGTGGGCCGGCAGCGGCTATCGCATGGAGATATACGGCGACGAGGGCACGCTGGTCGCGGTGTCGGTGGACTCTCCGCAGTTGAAGGAAGTAAACATCCGCGGTGCCCGCGGCGGCAACGACCTGCAGGACCTCGTCCCCTCCGAGGAATTAATCCTGGCTCCCGAGATGCCGGCCAGCGAGGCTTACAACGTGGGGCAACTGTACAGCAAATTCGCCGCTTCCATCCGTGGAACTTCCAACGGCGAGGACGCAGTGCCCGATTTCGACCACGCCGTCGGCCTGCACCGGTTTATCGACGCCATCCGCCAGTCCAGCAGCGAGGGACGGCGGGTAGCCGTTGCCTAACCAACCGGCGGCTGATGCACTGCTACAATGCACCCAGTTGAGGTACTGAGGGAAGTCACAATGACGACGATTAACATCAAGTCAGGCACACGTATGACTCTTGAGGAGTTCCTGGCCTTGCCCGAAATGGAGCAGCGTTGCGAGCTTCATGAAGGAGAGTTGTACTTAATGCCGCAACCCACACCCAGGCACCAAATCAAGGCTGGCCGATTGTATAGCGGCCTGGAGCAACAACTTGATGATGAATCAGCGCTGGTCCTATTGCCGGTTGACGTAGTGCTCGGGGAAAATGTAACGGTTGCGCCGGACATTGTAGTGATTCGCGCGGAACGTGCGGACATCATCCACGATGTCCGCATTTACGGCGCTCCCGACATTGTGGTAGAAGTTCTTTCATCGAATCGAACCGACGACTTGGTAACCAAACGAAGGCGGTATGAAGCCGCGGGTATTCCCGAATACTGGATCCTCGACGGCGACTCCGATACACTCACAGCGCTGGCGTTGAACGATGATGGCGAGTACGTGGAACGGGCGGTATTCACGGCCTCTGACACGCTGACCACCCCACTGTTCCCGGAGTTAAGCCTGCCTCTGGCCCGGATATTTGAACTCCCGGCGCGTCTCCGGCGCTAGCAGATGGTCAAAGTAGTGGCGTTTGGTGCAGCCTTCCAGCAGAACCCGAAAGACCTTGCCGACCAAACGCCAGGAACTGGTCAGGATCAGCGCCAGTTGAAGGAAGTAAACATCCGCGGCGCCCACGGCGGCAACGACTTGCAAGACCTCGTCCCCTCCGAGGAACTGATCCTGGCTCCCGAAATGCCAGCCAGCGAGGCTTAAACGTGGGGCAACTGTACAGCAAATTCGCCGCTTCCATCCGTGGAACTTCCAACGGCGAGGACGCAGCGCCCGATTTCGACCACGCCGTCGGCCTGCACCACTTCATCGACGCCATCCGCCAGTCCAGCAACGAAGGCCGGCGGGTGACAGTGGGGTGATGGCACAGGTGAGAATGGTACAATCCGGCAAGTTTCACGGAGTGGGGCAATTACCATGACCACCACCAACATCCAGGCCGGCACGCGTATGACCCTTGAGGAGTTCCTGGCCTTGCCCGAAATGGAGCCGCGCTGCGAACTCATCGACGGAATAGTGTACATGGCCGCGTTCCCGATACCCGACCACCAGTTTCTCGCGACCGTCTTGGCGATGTATCTGGGCCTACAAATTTTAGAGTCTGGCCTGGGCATAGTCTTGCACGGACCCGGCGTAGTCCTATCGAGCAATACCGCCGTTGGGCCGGACATCACCGTGATCCGCTCTGATCGCACCGGCATCATTGGCCGCACCGTCATAGACGGTGCGCCAGACATCGTGGTGGAAGTGCTTTCGTCAGACCGGAATCACGATCTGGTCACCAAACGACGGCACTACGAGGCCAGGGGAATACCGGAATACTGGATCATCGACGCAGTTGCGGATACGCTGACCGTGCTGGAACTAGTGGATGGAGCGTATAGGGAGCGGGCGGCGCTTACGTCGGAGGATACGCTGACTACGCCACTGTTCCCGGACTTCAGCCTGCCGCTGGCCCAGCTATTCAATCACCCGGCCCGCATCCGGCGCTAGCAGATGGTCAAAGTGGTGGCGTTCGGTGCAGCCTTCCAGTGATTGCTCAATCTGTATGGTAATGTGGGCGATGCCAAAGTCCTTGTAAGCAATCTGCTGCAATTGGCGGCGCAGGGTTTCCAGCTCTCCCGGATAATCGAGGTCAACCAGTACGTGGGCGGTGAGCGACTCATAGCCGGAGGTAATAGTCCAGGCGTGAATATCGTGAACCAGAGTCACGCCCGTCACGCTTTCCAGCTCGCTGCAGAGCCGGCCCATATCCAGGTGCGCCGGCGTGCCTTCCAACAGAACCCGAAAGACCTTGCCGACCAAACGCCAGGAACCGGCCAGGATCAACGCTCCGATAAGCACTCCCAGGATGGGGTCGGCAATCCACCAGCCAAAAGCCAGGGTCAGAACGCCGGAAATAACCACGCCGATTGACCCCATCAAGTCCGCCATTACGTGTCGGAAGGCGCCTTCAACGTTGAGGCTGTGCCCGGCGGAACGGCGCAGTATCCAGACGGCAATCAGGTTGACGACCAGCCCCGCACAGCCGGCCACCAGTACGATGCCGCCAGCCACCTCCGGGACTTCCCGAAAGCGGTGGTAAGCCTCAAAGAAAATCCAGCCGGCAACCACCCACAGACTGACGACATTGAACAGGGCGGCCAGCACCTCAGTGCGGTAATATCCGAAAGTGCGCTCAATGGAGGCTGGCCGGTTGGCAATCCACATCGCGAAAAGAGCCAATGCGATGGCGGCCGCGTCGGTGAGCATATGGGCGGCGTCGGCCAACAGGGCCAGACTGCCCGAAAGAATGCCCGCTGCTATCTCAACGCCCATATAGCCGGAAATCAGCGCCAGCGCAATCAGCAGGCGTCGCCGCCCGGCCTCCCGGTGGTCGTGGGCAGAGCCATCGTGGTCGCCGTATCGAGTCGGTGTCATACTTCGGCGCGCGACCTGGCAGCCAGGTGCCCAACGTGGTGGTTTTCGGTGCAATCCGCCACCGACTGCTCCATTTGTATGGTGATATGGTGAATGCCAAATTCCTGGTAGGCAATCTGCCGCAGGCGACGCAACAGCGGCTCAAGTTCTCCCCGGTAATCGGAGTCAATGAGCACATGGGCGGTGAGAGCGTCGTAGCCGGTGGTGATAGACCAGGCGTGAACGTCGTGAACCAGGGTTACGCCTTCCACATCCTCCAGCGCGCTGCACAGACGATACATATCCAGGTGGGGCGGGGTTGCCTCCAGCAGCACGCGGAACACCTTGATGGCCAGACGGCAGGAACTGACCAGAATTAGCGCGGCGATCAGCATACTGAGAATGGGGTCCACCAGGTCCCAGTCGAAAAGCAGCACGAGGACGCCGGACACCACCACCACGACGGAGCCCATCAGATCGGCCATGATGTGCCAGAAGGCCCCTTCGACGTTAATGCTGTGCCGTGACGACCGGTAGAGTATCCAGGCGGCTACGGTGTTAATAGCCAGCCCGATGCCGGCGACAATCAGCATTGTCGCGCCTTCCACTTCGTGATTGTGCGCTGACCCGTGTTCGCTCAACCGCCGGTAAGCTTCGTAGAAAATCCAGCTGGCCAGCACCCACAGGGCCAGAGCGTTGAACATCACGACCAGCACTTCGGTGCGGTGGAAGCCATAGGTGCGCGTGATGCTTGCCGGGCGTCCCGCAATCCAGACTGCGAACAGCGCCAGGCCCAGGGCAACGGCGTCGGTGAGCATATGGGCGGCATGAGCCAGCAGGCCCAGGCTGCCCGAAAGAATGCCGCCGACTATTTCAACCGTCATGTGGCTGGCCACCAGAACCAGCACAATCAGCAGCGCGCGCTTGCTGGAGCTCCGATGGTCGTGGCCACGGTCATGGCCAGTGTGATCAGCCGTCATATCGCACTGCCTGCCCATTGCATAGGGGCGAGTATCAAACTCGCCCCTATATTCCCCGGCCATTCCGGCAAAGGCCGGATTCCAGGCGTAATACCGCCCTAGTCCGCTGTAGTGGTAGCCGTTGCGGAGGCGTCCACGATGGGCCGGTTGGTCCTGGCGTCCACTTCGAATGGGGAGTAGAGCTCCAACTCCTTGCCCATCTCACGGACGGCGGGGATGACTTCCTCACCCATCAGGCGCAGGCTGCGCATCTGGTCATCGTGGGTCATGGCGCCGTCGCCGTCCCAGAAGAACACAGAGCCCGGCCGCAGGTATTCCAGAACCTCGCGGATCTTGGGGATAACCGTCTTGGGGGTTCCGGCGATGATGGTGCTATCGGCAACCTGGTCTTCGTAGGGTCGCCGGTTGGCGCCGAAGCGTCCGGCGGGACCGAAGGCCGAGGCGGACAGGCGGCGGGAGTTGCGGGACGTGTGGCCGGGCAGGCTCATGATGGCGGGGTTGATGCCGCCCTCGTTGCCGGCCAGGAAGGGGTTGCTGACGCCGGACAGGTATTTCCGCGCGACTTCTTCCGCCTTCTCTTCGGTCTCGTCGACGTGCACCTTCCACAGGTAGGCCACGTTCTGAGTGCCAGACTCGTAGCCATGCTCGGCGGCGGTGTCGTGGTAGAGCTGGAAGGCTTCGCGGGTGGGTTCCAGCTTGGTGGCCAGCAGCACCAGCGGATAGCGCTTCTCGGCGCACCACCTCACGGTCTCAACCGACACGGTGGACGGGATCCAGACCTGCGGGTGCGGCTCCTGCAGTGGGCGCGCCCAGGGGTTCACGTACCGGTAGTGGAAGTGCTTGCCCTCCCAGCGGAACGGGCCGGGATCGGTCCAGGCCTTGATGATGAGGTCGTGGGCCTCTTCAAATCGTTCGCGGTTGAAGTGGGGCGGAGAGTTATGGGACCAGCTCTCACGACCGCCGCCGCGCACGAATCCGGACACCAGCCGGCCGTGGGAGATCATGTCGATCATGGACAGCTGCTCGGCCAACCACAGCGGGTCGTCCCAAATGGGCAGCACGTTGCCGAGGATGATGATCTTGACCTTGTTGGTGATGCGGGCCAGGATGGAGGCGCCGACGTTGGTAACACCCTGCATACAGAAGGGTGTGGAGTGGTGCTCGTTGAGCATCACGGCGTCGAAGCCCATTTCCTCGGCGTAAACTTTCTCATCGAGGTAGCGGTTGTAGAGCTGGGCGCCGACCTCGGGACGGTAGTGGCTGTTGGAAATACCCAGGTCAACGCTCTGGGTGCCCATAAGCCCGGAACTTTCATCCTGCCAGGGCTGTTCGGTAAAATGGCCAATCAGCATAATGCGGCCTCTCCTTACGATGCGTCAGTAGCGAATAACAGGTAGATAGCAATGCCGCAAGTGTAGCAGGGGAAGGGGTACGGGGCAAGGATGGGGGCGGGGTGTTAATGTCGGCGGGAAACGTACCAATACGTACCGCCAATGCCACTGGCCAAGCCAGCAATCAACCCGCCGAGGCCGGATAGAATTGGCCCTAAGGTAGCAGTCTCACCTTGCACGATCATAAAGACTATGAGACCAATTATAGCCAATATGATAAAGCAAAACATGAAGCAAGCGGAAACGAGCAACCACTTCTTAAAGCTATGCTCTTGATCTGATTTCCTTCCAACCAAGCCAATGAGTTGCCCTTTTTGCTCATCGGTCAAGTCCAGCGTCGTAGTGCTATCAGTCCCAACCTGGGATTCGAGCATTTGAAGCGCGATCGTTACAACTTCCGGCGGTAGCCTTCTTTGAAGTTGAGAAGGTAACGGAGTCTCCGAGGAATCGATGTGTCCATTCCCCGCCATAGGAAGTTGTCCATCCGGTTCTGGTTTGTCCGACTCGACCCCCATAATGTACCTCCAACTACATCAGCAAAAAGCGGCGGGGCGATGCCGCGCCCCGGCGGTGGCGCGGAGCGAAAAAGTCGTTCACCATTTCATTCATCTGGCGATTGACACTGGTAGCGACTATCGCCCTTATAATGGTTTCGGCCTGTTCGTCGGTGAGATGGCCGTTCTGCCAATGCTTAATGGTGCCGGCGAGGGCGCGCCGCAAGCGCTCCTCCAAAGAAGGCGGTGACGGGTTGATGGCTTCGAGCAAGTCGTCCAGCGTCAGGCGCTCAATGTCGTTTTTAGCAAGTGCCATTATGGAACTCCTTTCTTCCTTCTGAGTGCCGATCATAGCAAAATCCGAACTACGCTGATGAGATGGCTGAGCCGCTCCATTTCTCAAGGTACGCTGTAGCCGATAGCAGCAATTGCGAGTTGTGGTCGAATTTACCGATACCCATATTGCAGTTAGCACATAACAAGCCGACGGCCACTACCCGCCGCCGCCGTCCCAGCTGCTGCTGGACCGCATTATCCGCAGGTGCGTTAGCAAAGCATCAGTATCTTCACGTAAGCGGCATTCCCAAACTACGAACACCGCCCAGCCTAGTGCCCGGAGTTTGGTGCGATTGGCAGCGTCGCGGGCAAGATTGCCGTCCAGTTTCCGATTCCAAAATTCCTGATTGGTAGCCGGCTGACTCTGCCCCTTGCGGCAATCGTGCCCGTGCCAGAAGCAACCCTGCACCAACACGACAGCATTGTAGCGTCGGAGCACCAAGTCGGGTGCGCCGGGCAACTTGCGGACGCGCGTCGTCAACTGCTACTCACCCTTGGAAGATGCGCTCCCGATGGTAGGCGAGAAACTCTTGATCGGGCGCAAATTTTTCCGGTAGAGAAATCGGCCGGCCGTCGTAATGACCAATAGCAGTTGAGAAAAATTCGCCAGCGGCTACGATACTCTCACGGGACACTCGGACGGTCATATCGTCATTGATGGTAAGTAAGCCAGCATCGAATGCCCTATCGTGCAGCGCAGACAGCAATAGGCCGTTCTGGGGATTCGTCCTGTTGGCGATATCATGACGCCAAGGGACAATATGGCTTGCTATGAGCAACTTGGGAATTGTAAGCCCGGTGATGCAGCATTGTTCATTGTATGCGCTCAAGACCGCTGCCCGGAAGAATCTCTGCCCCATGCGGGTAGTCGCTTGCACAATCCGGTCTTCGCCAACGGGTAAAACATCATAATCTGGTATTCCGTCGTCGACAGGTTCTGGAATGGCCTCTATTTCCATCAGAGCTTGTTCGCACTCAACCGCAAACCGCTCCCAATCACTGTTCATCTCTTCCCACATCGCCCTATCATTGGCCGAAGCGGCCCGCAACCCACTGCGCCCCGTTGAAGTAATCGCCGGGTCAAGGCTGGCGATGTTCCCCATCTTCATCGAAAGAGCCGCCGGCGTCCGGCCTATATCCGTCGCGACCCGAATAATATCAGGATGCCGCGAGCTAATCTTACCAAACGGCATCCGGCAATACATGGCGAACGCCACCAGCAATTGCTGGCGGGTCCAAGTATTCCTAGTTATCATGAGCAAGCGTACGGATCACCCCAATTTTGGGCGGTGGTCTCATTGCTAGAGGTCCGATTGTGACCCCGTCGTAATTGTTTTGCTGATTTCGTGAATAATCCAGATCGCTCTGCCTAGCCTCGTCATCATCAGCCCCAATAATATAAGAAATGGAGTCAGTATTGGCTTGAACGGCTCCTTGTCGGTGTCCAGCGCTATGGCAACTATCGAAATGATGGTTAGCAGGGCCAAGAGCCATGTTGTTTGGCGAAGTGTCGTCCATATCTCGTGAGTACGTTGGTTGTGTTTCCTGATTAGGGTGAGACGTGGTGAATCCCAGTGTCCTAGCACAAGTGTCGAAATTGTCAGTGAAAATCCGAGTAGCGAGCCAGAGATGGCAGCAGTTGTTCTGTAGATATTTGTCCGATTTCCTTCCAGTTTGGATTCCAAAACAGGAGCAGTTTGAGGAAGCCAAGCGAATACAGTAATAATCGCCGCTGCTAAAACAGCCGTGGTTCCTTCGGCAATGAGGAAATGTCTTTGCCATTGTTTCGATATCCATCCCACAATTCAACCCCAGATGCTTGTGCTATATCAGGATATAGGTCAGTATATGCTTCCTTAATTGCCATATATGCTGACCTATCCAGCAAAGCTGAACTGCGCGAGCTGGATTTCTCTATTTGTTTTTTGACGCTGAGTTTATCGCTCAACACATTAATCAATAATTGCCTAGTAGTGCCATCGAGTTTTCCGGTGACTTTGCATTTCTTGCTGTTCGAGAAAAAGTCGATGCGTCCAATAAGTTCTTGTAATGTTGGCACTAAGGACATACGAGCACCTCGCTTCGTATTACGCATAGGTCGAATTATCACCTCAAAAAGTTCTTGCCCTTCCCAAACTGACCTGATACCACGAAAAGCCTCAGCCAAGCTGTGATCTATGGACTCTACCACTTCTACATAAGATGGGACTATGGCGAATTGGAATAATGAGACTTCTCCCAATCGTTCCAACCGATCCCTAACTTCACGATGAATTACAGGTTGTATTTTAGGTTCTCCTCCCACAGACAGCCCCTTAGCCGTCATGTATTTACCGAGTTGGGCTATCCTAAACTAAAGCCAAGGTGGGATGTACATTTAAGTGGCGATGATGATCAGCTGGGTTAAGTCCGTGAATCCCTCTCATCCGTACTCGGAGAACGACCCGGCTCCGTCGTTTGACCCCCACCATCTGCGCATTTCACCTTGGCTTTAGTTTAGTATCTCTGCCATCGGAAACGGTTCCTATGATATTCGGTGGGAAGAATACCGCGTATATGGCGGTCGCTAGACCCTCGCTATCAGCAATTAAAAGGTCGCTTATGTTGCCTCCACTCTCAATCTGAGGCAAATTAGTTCGATTTGAAAGCCATAACTCAAAATCAGTCTCGGCTTCCCGATGGGGTTCTGTTTTATGCCCGGCATTGCGAAGGTGCGTGAATAGAACGTTACCCTCGCCATCGGGTAAGTAGCGAGGTACCGCGGCGTTCAGATCGCAAGGTAAGGACTGAATTTGTTCCAGTGCATGGCGAACATCATACGTGCCTGGTGCCCCATCGTCATTTTTACCTAAGCTTATTCGATAGAATCGCACCGTTTGTTCAACGGTTGTCCTGCGGCTGTTTGTATATCGAGGTGACATGACGTAGGTTCGCTGGCCGCGATTGGAGTCAGTTAAGTACTGATCCTTCCGAAATTGAACCTGCTCCTTTTGTCAACGCAGTTTCGCATCCTTGCTATCCATTTTATCCACCGACCGCCGACTGCGCAAATCGAATGTTACAATCGTAACTGTTCACGTTTGAGAGGACGAAAGCGGTTTGCAATGGAAATTCTGTACTTGGTTGCCCCTCCACAAGAGGCCGAATAGTCCGCAGATCCCCGCAAGTCCGAACAGTTACTTACATTCCACTCACACTTTTTGGAACTTATACCGCCACGAGGACTAATTTGATATGAGCATTGACGTCGCCACTTCCATCGCCCGTATTCTTAGGCAGGAGGGGGTGGAGTGGGTTTCCACTTTTCCTGTCTGCCGCATTAATAATGCCCTGGGACGCGAGGGTATGCCTATGATTATGATGCGCGACGACCGCTATGCCGTGGCCCTGGCCGACGCATTCTCCCGCGTCACCGGCGGCGACCGCATCGGCGTCTGCACCGTGCAGGGTGGAGTCAACGGCGCCGGGTTGCAGTATTCTTATCCCGGTCTGGCTCAGGCCTTCGAGGACAACTCGCCGATGCTGTGCATCACCGACGGCGTGCCGGCCGGCAGCACCGAAAACACGCTGTTCGACGTTACCACCAGCCTGAAAACCGTTACCAAGTGGTTCGGCTACATCGACCGCCCCGAGCGCGTGCCCGAGTTCATGCGCCGCGCCTTCACCATGCTCCGCAGCGGCCGGCCGGGACCGGTGGTGCTGGCCGTGCCCAACGCCGCCGGCATCTACGACGAAACCGTCGATCCCTACGCTCCCGTCAAGGGCTGGAAATCCGCGCCGGACCCGTCCGACGTCGCCACTGCCGTAGACCTGCTCATGGGCGCGCAGAACCCGCTGATCTATGCGGGCGAGGGCGTCATCTACGCCGGAGCCTCTGCCGAATTGACTGCCTTCGCGGAGCTGGTCAACACACCGGTCATTACCACGCTGAAGGCCAAGGGCGCTTTTCCGGAGAACCACCCGCTCTTCGTCGGCGTGCGCGGCGACCATCCCATCGAGTATCTGGAAAAAAGCGACGTCATTCTGGCGGTTGGCTCCAGCCTGTCGCCGGGTCGGTTCACCCACGGGATACCCAACGCGCCGGGCAAAACCATCATCCAGTGCAACCTGGACGAGTTCTACTTGAACCGCATCTACCCGACCCACCACGCCCTCATCGGCGACGCCAGATTCGCGCTGCAAGCCCTTGCCGACGAGGTATCGCGTCGCACGTCGGGAGCCGGCCGCCCCGCCAACGGCGTGGTCGCTGAGGTCAAAGCCGCCCGCGACGCCGGCCTGGCCCAGTACCGCGAAGTGATGGCGTCAGACGACACGCCCATCAATCCGTACCGCGTGTATGGCGACTTTATGAAGGCGCTGGATCCGTACAATTCCTTCGTGACCCACGACTCCGGCAACACGCGCGACCAGCTCAGCACGGTGTACGACACTCTGATCCCCCGGGGGTTCCTGGGCTGGGGCAACATCTCCACGCTGGGCTTCGGACTGGCGGCGGCCCTCTCGGCCAAGCTGGCCTTCCCCCAGCGGCAGTGCGTCGCGGTAACCGGCGATGCCGGCGTCGGCTACATGCTGGGCAACCTGGAAGTACCGGTGCGCCAGAACATCGGCATCACGGTGGCACACATCAGCAACGGCGGTTTCGCCGGCTACGGCCCCGGGTTCTGGGGCGACGGCCACGACCCCTACACGCACCGGGTGTTGGGGCCGGAGGATCTGGACATGTCGCGGGTGGCATCCGAACTGGGTCTCCATGCCGAGCGGGTCACCGAGCCGCGGGACGTGATACCCGCCATGCAGCGCGCGCTGGCGGCCAACGACACCGGCCAGCCATCGTACATCGAGTTCATCTGCAGCCAGTACCCGATCTACGGCGGCTGGGCGCCCACCCACGTGACCCATTAGCAATTAGACAGGAAAAGGAGACGCTACGAATGGGCACTTTCAGCATTACCATCCAGATTGGCAACCTGGGCGCCGAGCATTTTGAAGATATTGAAGTGATGGCGGACACCGGCGCCACGACGACGGTAATCCCTCGCGCCATTCTGGACGGGTTGGGCATTCATCCAACAAAGCGGGCGACTTTCGAGTACGCCGGCGGCGAGCAAATGCAATTGGATATGGCACAGGCCAACGCCAAAGTGGAAGGGATTGAAACCGTTACCTGGGTAATCTTCGGCGAGGAAGGAACGCTCCCCCTGCTGGGCGCCTACACGCTGGAAGGCGTCCTCCTCGCCGTTGACCCCTACAACCAGCAGTTAATACCAGTAGTGGGGTCGCTGAAGTAGCCGGAACACCAACCTATCAAGATCAATCTTGACACCTCAATTCACAATGGCTAAGCCTGACCCCACACACTAGGCAAGGGATCTGATTAGGCGAGGAATTTGAAATGGTCGCACAGCGTGAGAAATTTTCCAGCCAGGCCTCTCCTGAATTGCTGGCCGAGATGCGCGCAATAGCCAACGAACAGGGCCGTTATTTTCAAGCCGTCCTGGAAGATGCGATGCGGCTGTATATTGAAACCGGCAAGCGGGAGCGTGTTCTCCCTGAGGTAATGGCCTACTACCGGGACAGCGTCGAGAAACACCGCCACCTCTACGAACTATTGGCCCAATGACCCGCAACTTCCCGACTGTCCAGGACGCCGTGGACATGCACGATGACCTGATCCGCCAATTTGGTGGCGAATCCGGGCTACGCGACGCCGGCTCGTTGGAGTCGGCCATAATGCGCCCCTAGATAGAGTACTACGATGGCATCATTGAGGAAGCCGCCGCCCTCATGGAAAGCCTGGCTATGAACCACCCTTTCGTAGATGGCAATAAACGGGTCGCCTTCTTCGTCACCGACGCCTTCCTGCGGATGAACGGCCACTTCATCGACTGCGACAACAGGGAAGCCTACGACTACTTCATGGAGCTGTTCGATACCAACTCCTTCCGCTTCGCCGAACTGTCCAACTGGCTCGCAGATAAAGTGAAGCCGCTATAACGCGATGGCCAGCATCGAAACCAACACCTGGGTCATCTTCGGCGAATAAGGAATGCCCCCCCTGCTGGGCCCTTACACCCTGGAAGGCGCCTTCCTAACCGTTGCCCCCTGCAACCAACGGCTGGTGCCAGTGGTGGGGTCGTGAAGTAGGACACGGGGAAGGCAATTAGCGTTAAGCGCTTCTTACCCTTTGAAAATATGCTCCCGGTGGTAGGCCAGGAAATCCTGATGCGGCGCAAATTTCTCCGGCACCGAAATTGGCCGTCCGTCGTAAGAACCAATAGCGGCCGAGAAAAAATCGCCGGCGGACGGGCTGGACGAAGCAGTCAAGCTCCAGCTGGTTCTTCCGTATCTCCGCCCTGCAGCGCGCCCAAACCGCCAACGAAACCGGCCAACCCGCCTACATCGAATTCATCTGCAGCCAGTACCCGATCTAAGGCGGCTGGGATCCCACCCACGGGCCCACTAGGGGGATAGCGGTACGTGGCGGATGTCCAGCCTAATGACCTCAAAGGGTCGCGCATGGCCCATTTAGCGTCTCAAATGGCACACGCTCATCTGCCTACTTATACTCTTGGAGTTTAGACCTGTCGACTAACTCGTCGAACAGCGTTTTTTCCCCGCTGGAACCAGGTAGATACCTGTCTGGGGTAAATGTCCCGTCATCCAAGTCGATCGCCTCCATAATGGGGCTGTACTCGTCAGCTTTGACTACTCGGCCCGGAGTTTCCATTGATAGATACGCCACTCTCATGAATCTCATCAATGCACCAAACCCGGTTGTTCGATTCAGGATGTTCCCTCTCTCAACATTCTGCCAGGACTCAGGCCATTTTCCCCGTACTGCAAGGAAGAAATGCCAGAGCACGAGCGCAATGATGTGGTCTTCTTCGTCTATGAAAAGGTCTCGGAAAATCTGATGTTTTTGCTGGGCTCCGCGTGCTGGGATTAAACGTTTTCTGCGCCGCAATAGGTCTCTGTCCCCCATCGGATCCCTTGAGACGAACCTCAATAATCTATCTACGAACGTCGCCTGAGTAATAGTTTCGGTTGGCTCCAGTCCTACTCCTAACATCTTGACTTTCCTGTGGAACGGACTGTCCTGGCGACCGTTGAGGAACCGAACAACATCGTGGCATGTTCGCTGAGGACTCCTGCTCGTTGTAAATTCGTAGAGGTCGTATGCCAATGACTTGTTTACCTTCGTCTGCTTCAAGTTGATAGTAGCGAATACCATCGCTTGATCTTGGATGTCCATATCGATGAATATCGCTACATTAACCTGAAATGTCTGGTCTTCAAGCTCGCTTAGGCCGGCTATCCGGTGTTGTCCATCTATTATCTTCGCTACCTTACTGTGGCGTACGATTGACAAAACACTCTGGTGTTCGTCGGAACTCGCATGTTGAGATGAAATCGCCAACAAGATCGCAGTCGGGAAAGTAGCATCTATGTTTTGGACGTATTGCTTAAGTTCCCCAACGCGGGTCCGGTTTAGTTCACGTTGGATTCCCAAGAATTGTTCGAATCCTTGATCTTCGTAGCGGATGACCTTTTCGTCTAGAGGTTCAACTAATTCCGGCGTCGGGTCTCCCTCCCCAATGATTCTTTGGAGAGTCGGTGCCATCAGCCACTGCGGTTGGCTGGTTCTCATCAGGAGCAATGCGGCGAACGTCCGCCCATGAAATCGCAACCAGATCCCTAGCCTCCATGGCTCCGATGTAAAACACTCCAATGGGCTGGTTAACGGGAATGCATCGGAAAGTCACCAATTGTTTGGGATTTGAATTGGCCATTTTGTTACACCGGTCCTTCCGGAATTTGGTCTTCCAAACGACGCACGCCCGACTGGCCTAACTCCGGGATGTCTACATCGGTGCGTTCTTCGTTAGCAATCGTGACCAAAAATCCAATAGCTACTGAAACGACTAAACTAAAGCCAAGGTGGGATGTACATTTAAGTGGCGATGATGATCAGCTGGGTTAAGTCCGTGAATCCCTCTCATCCGTACTCGGAGAACGACCCGGCTCCGTCGTTTGACCCCCACCATCTGCGCATTTCACCTTGGCTTTAGTTTAGAACGGATAGGCCGACCCAGCGCAAGGGAACCGTCCTCGCGTTTATGTTGGCGCTATCCGCAAAGTTTGCAAACACGTACCCTGCGAACATTAACGTGCACACGAGGAAGGTAACTGCAGTACAACAAAGAAGCGTTCCCCGGTGAGGGATCGTCGTAATTTTACGCTCCTTCGTGAGTATGTACATGGCTTGACTAAGAAATCCTACGCTGTAGAGGAAGAACTGGCCTCTGTCGACGAGTTCGAGCCAAGGTGGATTTTGTAGGAAAAAGAACACCAACAACCCGGCACCCCATAGCCCGAGCATGCCCGCGCCGCCGCAGACAAGCCATGCGATGCTATTTTTCCAGTGAGTGCTGAATAGCCGTATGTAGCTCATAAGTAACAGAACCTTTCTGCCATTAGTCGAGCATCGCGACAAAATAGGGATATAGTTCCGTCGCTCAGTTCTCCCACTTTAGGTTCATTGCGGCGTCGCATGCACATTAGCTTTCCTCTGTGATTTCCCATTCCAGATTATGCTTGCGATGCTAAGGCACAAAACCCCTACGCTACCGCGTAGCAACACAACGCAAGGCGACTTCCCTAGTCGCTGAGGACTAGGGAAACAGCACTGCAGGAAAGGACTTCCTCATACTCGCTCGGTTCGGCGGTCGGCATGATCCAAAAGACCGCTGATTGTTCCCTATTCATACCAACCCGAGCAGTTTTTGGCCTGTCAAACAATTTTCCTTAGTCATCCTTGGGTTTCCTCAGGACAAATAAGTACTCGTGGGAAAGCAATAATTGCTTTTCGGTGCGCGAGTAAAACTCGGAACTTCTGTCGTGGTGCTGGGGCTTGACTATGATGTCCTGTACTTCAAATCGGGCTTCCTTGAATTCGGTAAACGTCTCATACCCCAGCGGGACTAGCTTTCCGGCTTTACGAACGTCGCCCATTAACACGGCACAGAACCCGCCCGGTTCCAAGGCTCGGTAGACTTCTTTAGCCAAAAATCTCATCCGGCTTCCGAACTCTTTCGGGTCATCGATACGGTATAGATCATCTTCAGTATTCTTAGTGTATTGAAGAGCGTTGAGATACGGGGGGTGCATGCAAACTAATGATACATTCCCATGATTTGAATCCATGTCGCCAATGATCGCCCGGACGTTCAGAGCACTTCCTAGCATGACAACCGGTTTCATTCTCGCGTCGAGAACGATATCGCAGCTCGACCTCGCTGCGCCTTCCATTTCGTCCAGTCTCCCAATGGTTGTCTGCACCGCCATCTTGGACACGTCAATACCCAAGCTCCTTCTTCGTAGGAGCCAAGCCTCTAGAAGGGTTGTACCACCTCCCATGAATGGATCGACTATCAGGTCGCCCTCGCGTGAATACTTTAGAATCAAATTTCTTACAAGTTGCGGAGGCCAATTTCCGCGGTAATCCCCCGTATGGACCGCCCAAGCACCACGGTGGGGAAAATCCCATATCGTACCGGTTTCCAGTCGGAATTCTTTGGGCTCCCACTCTTTGATCGTGGTCTTTCTTGGTGGGGAGTATGGCTCCATGTCGGATTCAACTGCGTTGCGGATAGCCCTTTCTACGACGGTCCACGAAAAAAGAAGGTTCCCATCGCCGTCCGAGAAGGCACGCATAATGCGTTTCAGAGGGTACCCAGCACCTCGTAGCCTGATAAAAGGCGCGTCCACTCTGCCCACTTGTCGGGATGATCTGCCTTCAAGTGCGGGACGATTGACCGCGCCAAGACTTTAGCACAAAAGCAGGTAACCCAACGACCGTCATCCCGATAGTGGACAGTTATGTCGTCTAGTTCTGGTGGTCTGTGGTAGTCTGCATCACTGGTTGTCATTAGCTAAGCCCATACCGATAGCCGAGGAACTCCGGTATCGCCCTTCGCGAAACTGGTTGTCGTAGGAGGATTACACGTTTCATTCCGCAGATGGTCAACGCAGGTCGAGACTTGGCGACTATTGCAAAACCATCGGTCTTGACGTTCTAGCCGTTATCTCAGAGATGTTATCCATGACATCGATTGCCATCCCGTCCATCGATGCAAACAACGCTTTCCCTACCCCAAAAACTCCTCAACCAGCCCCACGAAGCGGTCGGTGGCTTCCAGCTCGGGGTGGTGGCCGCAGTTTTCGATGATCTCCAGGCGGCTGCCGGGGATGCGACGGTGGTATTCCTGTCCCGCGGCGACGGGGACGATGGCGTCCTGGGCGCCCCAGACCAGCAGCGTGGGGATGCGCTCCAGCCGGTAAACCTGGTGCACCAGGCCAGGATCGTGCATGTACGGCCGCCAGGACACCCGGCAAGTGCCTTCCATTGCCGTTTCCCAGCGTTCCAGCAGGTCTTCGTCGGGCTCGGCAGGGCAAATGTCCCGGTACTCCGGCGTGCCGTCGGGGTCCAGCAGGGAAGCCCGGATAAACAACGGCGGTGTCACCTCGAACATGTCAAAGATTTCGCCGCCGGGTGGGCGGACGCCGCCAGCGCCAACCAGAATCAGCTTACCGAACTGCTGCGGACACATGGTTGCCAGTTCAGCGGCCAGCCAGCCGCCCAGGGAGAAGCCCATCAGGTCGGCGCCCTCCAGCCCCAGCTTGTCGAACGCACCCAGATACCAGATTGCCATGTCGTGCATCTTCATCGACCAGTCCAGCTGGTCCGACTGTCCGAATCCTGGATGCGACGGGACGTGCACCGTGTGATTCCGGGACAGGGCTTGATGATAGTTGAGCCAGCCGGGATGCCCCAGCTCGTCGTGCAGGATGACCAGGGGGTTGCCCGAGCCGCCGGTTATCATTTCCACGCGGGAGCCGGAAATCTCGGTGATGCTGGACGTCCAGGTTTGGGTTGCAGATGTCATGTTGAGCAAATCCTGTGATGGGGTGTGAGTAGGGCCGAATCTCTCGGGAGGCGCCGCGCTGGGCAATGCAGTTCTCGGGACGATGCGTGAGACAGGCAGCAGTTTTGGAGCGGGCGATGGGATTCGAACCCACGACTTTTTGCTTGGGAAGCAAACACTCTACCACTGAGTTACGCCCGCCCGTTGAGCGAGTATGTGCGAGCCAGTTTGCCACACCGGGGCGGCAACGGCAACCCTGGGCGGGGCTGCCTTAATCCGTCATTGCGAGGAGCATAGCCGCTCATGGTGAGCCTGTCGAACCACGTGGCAATCTCGATGAGGTTGAACACATGCCGGCGAACCGCCATTGCTACGGCGACAAGATTGCCAACCCCCGCATCGAGTACGGGCTCGCAATGACAAAGTGGGTACGAATGAGAGCGAGGCGGGTATTGGAGCAGCACCAACCGTGCCGCGCCGGTGGCCGCGCGTCCGCATCGCGCCTGATGAATGTTACTTCGACCGGAGCGCAAAGAAAGCGGCCGCGATGGTTACCGCGGCCGCCTCCTTGTTGGTCATAACCAACCGGGCAGATTGTGCCTGCCAGTTCGTCCCCGATGTTACTTGAACTTGGGGATTACGCGGTCGGTAATGAGCCGCATGGTGTTCATCACGACGTCCCGCGGAACCGAAGACGTCCAGTTGACCTCGAACATGATCTCGTCGGTGCCGAAGTCTTCCCGGAGAACCTCGATCTTGTCGACCACTTCCTCGGGTGTCCCGAACAGGTTTACTTCCTCAGTGGCGTCGGGGCTGGCGGCGCCGGCGTCGGTGCTGCCGATACCCACCCGGCCGGAGTAATATCGCCTGGCCAGGCACATGAGGGCGTCAACCTCACGCGTGGCCTCTTCTTTCGTGTCGGCTACCAGCGTCGGTATGCGGACCACCGTGGTGGGTTCGCCCGGGTGCCCGGCGTCCCGCCACGCCTGCTTGTATCGCTTCACGTCCTCAATCAGGACCGAAGTTCCCCGCAGGTTGTGGGGTGAGCTGCCCGCGCCTACCGCGATTCGGTAACCCTGCTGGCCCATCGGCACGAAACTTTCCTGGCTGTCCACCGGCAACAGCATGGCCGGGTAGGGCTTCTGGACGGGCTTGGGGATAGCGAGGTACGGCTCGTAGAACGCTGGGTAGCTGTAATATTTTCCCTCGAACCCGGAGAAAGTTTCCTCAGTCCAGAGCTGCTTCATGACTTCCAGGTACTCGAAGAACTGTTCGCGACGGGTGTCGGAGCCGCGAGTCCGCCCGCCGGCGCCGTAGATGAACCGGCCCTTGCTGACCTGGTCGACGATGGCGACCTGCTCCGCGGTCTGGATGGGGTCTTCCATCATCAGGTTGTCGAAGCCGTATCTTTCATGAGGAAGCGCCGATGCGGATACGGTTTCGCCGGTCTGCCTCATCACCGGGCGGTGAATGGACGACCCGATCTTGATGTTTTCGGTGCGGGCAGCGATGACGGCGGCCAACATAAGCACCTGGGGGTCCATGCTCGCCTGCTTGGAGAAGTGACCTCCGCCGAGCCAGACGTAGTCCCAGCCCATATCCTCAACCGCTTCGATCTCTTTCCAGTTCTGAACGTAAGCTTCCTCTTCCAGGAGCTTGCCGCCACTATAATCGGCATCCCAGGGAACCTTCCCCCCATCGTACAAAGCGTTCCAAGTGTTAAATAGCCCAAAGTCCATGCTAGCCACTCCTTTGTTGTCTGAGAAATTGTCGCTTGAAAGCAGACAAACTGCTACCGAGTCACACCCGTCGCATCGGTTACGAAATATGGCGTCAGTTTCCCACACCGAGTCGAATTCGGCAAGTGTCAAACCATTGCGCTCACAAGTTGCATCAGGTGAAGCCAGCCGGCATCCGAACCCCGGGGTCCGCTTCCTGGGACACTTACGAAATGCGCCACGGATGTTGCAGGGCCTTTTCAAAGTCCTCCGACCTCCGCTCATGGTGAGCCTGTCGAACCATCGGCGACCGTCCTTCGACAGGCTCAGGACGAGCGGGTGGTTAATTTCCACAACTGTGAAAAGGCCCTGCGGATGCTGCGATACTTGTTGCAGAAATTGCAATAGGGACATTACGTTATTGCAATTTAGCGCCCAATGTGACAATAAGCGCTGGGGCTCACGCATTCCCACTTTGTCATTGCGACCCCGTACTTGATACGGAGGTGGCAATCTCGTCGCCGTAGCAATGGTGGTTTGACGACGTGTGTTCAACCTCAATGAGATTGCCACGTCCCTCGACAAGCTCGGGATGAGCGGAATCTCCTCGCAATGACAGGTGGAGGGTGGGCGCCCTTCGCAATGACAGTGGGCCAGTTTGGTTTGACAAAGTGGGTACGCGGAACCCTCACTACCCGTCCTGCTGCCCGTTGCCCCACGGCACTTCGGGCAGGTTGCGCTCCCGTCGCACCTCGTTGATGGTGAGGACGCCACGATCCAGCAGCGCCGTTTCACGCTGGACTCGGCTGTTTTCGTCCTCTTGCAACGCTTCGATCACCGACAGATCGAATTCCACCGTCAGTTCGGGATACCCCAGGCGCGGCAGCAGCACCCGATTCAGCTGTTCTTCCAGGAACCGCACCTCGGGCACGATGGTGTTGCGCCAGAACATTCGCTCGGCGGCCTGTACGTTGGCGTAGGTAGCCCGCTCAAAATCGCCCAGCAGCACTTTCGGCACGCCGTACGTGCGGCTAACTTCCTCCAGACTCCAGCGCAGCCCCTGGATGAAGTCCAGATCCCGGTGCGACAACCCCAGCGTCTTCACGTCGCGCACCGCCGATGCGACCGCCGGACGGTACGATTTGTCCGCCCCCTGGTAGCGCGACTCCCAACGGGTGTAGAACTCCTCCAACTCCGTTTCGTTCATCTCCTGGTTGGTCAGCAGCAGAAAATCCGGGCGCGCCGAGTTGCGCAGCAGGTTGCGGTTGAAGAGCAGCCCCTCGTGCCCCATGTCCGCCGAGAGCCGCGCCGGCGCCAGTGGCGACAAACCCGCCAGCTCCTCCATGGGATTGAAGTAGCGCAGCCAGATGATCTCTTCGGGCGTGTATGCCACCGGGTCGGCGTTCCCGCGATAAACGAACCCCCGCACGTATCGTCGCCGGTCGGGGATCACCGCCATGCGGTCAGGACGCAGCGGCCACAGCTCCGGTTCGCCGTCGTCGCCCCGCTCGATGGCCCAGAACGCCGCACCCCACAGGCACAGGTAAATCTCGGTGGCCCGCCACAGGTCGCCGCGGGTGTACCACGGATTGACCCGCTCCAGCAGGCGCACCACCGGATGGGTCGGTTCGACCCGGGTGCGCAGCCGGGACGACGTTGCGCTGCCGAAGCCGCCGCTGTTTCCGGCATCGTGGCGATACACCAGCAACGGGGGCCGGGTAACTGCATCGGCGCGCAACTTGACCGCCGAATACACCGACGGCGAGGTAGCCATGTATCGCCCATACTCCGGGCGCGCCCATCCTTCACCGGCCGGCAAACCTTCCTCGGCGGCGCATCGTTCGGCGAATGCGGCCCGGCTGGCGCGTTCGACTCTCGGGAACGGGCTGGTCGGTTTCGAGTTTGACGCGCTGTGGGCACCCGGTCGTGACCTCGGTATCAAAGCGGTGGCCAACGACCTGACCAGATGGTTCAGGTTTCGTGCTTCATTGGGCATGGGTAAGTAACCTCATCATGAGTAAGTAACCTCGTTGAGAATTGTTCCCGGGTGTCCTGATCCCTGGCTCAGAGGGTTCACTTGAAGCCCGGTCCTGTTACGGTCACAAGAGCGCAACCGGCGGGACATCCTTCAGAAATGCCAGCATCAGGGCGTCGGCTTTGTCCGGTGACGGGAGACCGCGTCCTCTGATGGTTTCCTTGCTCTCAATCATCACCTTGCCACTGCTGTTGATCCGGTAGCGCAACGCCGCCAATTCAGCCATCAGTTCTGCGTCTCTGGGTATGCGAATGCGGCGGTTCTGGAATCTTTCCCGCAGCGACCAGTAACCCTCGGCACGCAGGTTGCCGCAGATAGAGTCAAGAAACGGGCGCGCCGCTCCGTTCACGCCGCGGGCCTGGATTCCCAACTCCCGCAGGCGATCCAGCACGCCGGCGCCAAGTCCCACTTCATCCACGTTCACCAGCTCGGGGGTACGTTCGCGCACCGTCGTGATGACGCGTCCCACCAACTCCATGGTGTCGAGCCGGGGATACACCTGAATATCCTGCACTACGTCGCCCTGTCTCACCAACACTACGCTCCGGTCGCTGCCGTATCGGGCCACATCCACCCCGATCATCACCGGTTCCCGTCCTGCGACGTCGCGATACCCGGGGGCATCCGTCGGCATGACCGCCGCTTCGATGTCAGAAACGCTGAACAACGAGTCCTCCGCCCGGTCGGGAAACTCCCCCAGGATGCGCGCCCGGTACACCGGGCTGTCCTGACCCCAAACCGCCCGGCGCTCGGCCACCCATTCGGCGGTCGTCAATCCCGGAATCACCACGGCGCCAGCCACCACGTTGGGCGATTCCAGCGCCGATATGGTGATCGTTTCGTAGATGCCGCTCTCCTGGTAAAACGCCCGGTGGAACGCCCCGGACGGCGTGGTTGGATTGCCGATGAGCAGCAGGCGCGGATTGGCCGAAGTCATGATTGCGTCGATGGCCTCGTAGATGGGTTCGCTGACCCCGCCGGCTTCGTCCACCACGATGAACATATTCTGGCAGTGAAACCCCTGAAACTGGTCGGCGCCGGTGGACGAAAGGCCCAGAGCATAACGGTCCCCGGCCAGTTCCAGGCGCGTGTCCAACAGTTCGCCCCCCACAGCGCCCGACGCCCGGCGGTATAGTCCCCGTATTTGACGCCACAGGACATGCCGCACCTGCCGGAAGGTGGGAGCGGTGCTGAGCACAATGGCAGGGTCGTGTTGATGCAGGTACCACAACACTGCCACGGCAGCGGTAAAATCTTTGCCCAACCCGTTGCCCGACTTCACTGCCACTCGCCGGTGGCAGGCCACCGCTCGCAGCACCTCCCGCTGTTTCGACCACAGGTTTATGCCCAGCACCTGGCTGGCGAAGTCTTCCGGGTCCAGGGGAACCGGCGGTTGGGTCTCGGAGCGAGTGGCGGATGCTTCGGTAGGGCCCCGGGGAGCCACTAACGCAACGGCGTGGTTCGGTCATCGCCTGGCATCCTGACTCGGCTAACCCGCAGTTCGACAGATTTCCGGGGCGGGGCGGATGGTAGCACGTCCACCCCGTGGTGTCCCCGTAGGTCGGTGTCCGGAGGACTGAACAGGAACCCACACGTCCGGCAGCGGAATACCGTGTGGTCTCCTCGGCCCAGCCGGGCCAGTTCCAGCAGGGTCATACCCTGGCATCGTCGGCAATTCAGCACTGTTACCTCATGTTCGTGGCGCTCAAAATATGGTGCGTCGCCACAGTAAACACGCTAAACAGTCGCCATCCGTAGCGTCAACGCGCCAGCGTCAGCATTGCAGAGTCATTCGGTTGTCATTGCGAGGAGCGCCCAGCCCCACCTGTCACTGCGAGGAGCGCAACCGCTCATGGTGAGCCTGTCGAACCACGTGGCAATCTCGTTGAGGTTGAACACACGTCGGCAAACCACCATTGCTACGCCGACGAGATTGCCACCCCCGTATCAAGTACGGGGTCGCAATGACAGATTTTGGCCCCCGGCGCATTTTCTCCCCTCTCCCGGCGGGAGAGGGGCCGGGGGTGAGGGGCGTACCCGCACACTGCGCTCGCAATGACATGACGATAAAAAACCCCGTTGGCATTGCCAACGGGGGGTAACCGACCCAACCGGATCGAGCATCCGGTTCAATTAGGGCGAATTAGTTGGGGTTATGGCGCACAACGTAATCAACGATACGCGAGTCGAGGGCTCCGCTCTGGTCATCGAGAACCCCGGCATCAGCGTAGGCAACCGCCAGATGCGCATCCCGTTGAATCTCTTCCCAATCGGTTTCCAGCTCGAACTCGTCTCGCAGCTCTTCAAACAGCCGGTCCAGCGAATCCTTGTCGAACATATTGGCTTGTTACCTCCTCCAGATTGTCGGGAGCCTCACGGCTCGCCTGTGCCGCCACCGGGAAGCCACGGGCCGGATGCCCGGCGCCTCAGCGTTCGTATATATGGCAACAGTGGGTATATTACCCTCAATCGACGCCGCCGGCAAGCATCTAATCATAGTTAAATCGATTTTCCCTGGAGCATTATTCATGGGCGTCGGTAGAAACGCTCACTTCCGTGCCGGGCACGCCCATTTCACTCGTGGCGCGCTGAGCCCGACGCGCTCCGGCCCAGTAGGAAATTACGATCAGCGCAGGTATTGCAATAATGATGAGGCCGATGCCGATTACGATGGTTAGCTGCGAAAGGCCAAATCCCCCAATCAGGATGTGGTCGAGCGCCCGCATGATCCATTGCAGCAGCGTTGGGTCGGCCTCGCCATGATGCCCGCCCACCATCGCGAACACGAAGCTCATCACTATGCTAGCCATCTCCGTTACCTCGCGCCGTAGCGCTGACCAGGCCGCTAGTAAACGCGAGTACCCCCGGAACCGGCTGTCGCCGTCGCCAGCTGTGGTGACGCCGCCGAGTTGTACCGCCCGGAATAATGATGCTCGTTGATGCTGTAGGCGGCAATCGCTGCCGGAATCAGCGTCAATCCTGCAATCAGGAACGGCCAGAAGTAACTCCCGTCAAACCATTCGTAGGCGTAACCCGCCAACTGGATGCTTACGAACGACCCAATCTGGTGCGAGAAGAACACCCAGCCGCTGATCGTACCCAGGGCCCTGAACCCGTACACATCCGCCGTCAGCGTCGAAGTGAGCGGCACGCTGGCCACCCACGACATGCCGGACAGCATGGCGAAGACCACCAACCCCAACATTCCATAGCCGAAGAAGGGCAGGAATACCAGCGCCATGAATGCAACGCACCGGGTGGCGTAAACTACCGCCAGCACGTTCTTGCGCCGCATCCGGTCCCCCATGAACCCGGTAATAATAACGCCCGCTGCGTTCAACCCCGTCATGATGCCGAACATCAACGCGGCAAACACCTTTTTGTCGTCAAAAGTCATCCAGAGGAAGTTGACCGTCTCCGGGAGCACATCCTCGGCGTATGGAATGAAATGGATGCTCAACAACCCGGTGGTGATGCCACAAACCACATACGCTCCGGACAATTGCCACATCGGCGGCGTTTTGAAGCACTTGCGCCAGCTGTCCACCTCGTACACTCCGGCCCCACCGCGCGCCGGAGGCGTTCCGTCGGCCGCGTTCTGCGGGTCGGGGTCGCCGTCCGGGTTCAGGCCGAGCTCCTGCGGGCTGGGCCTCAGGAAGAACACAGCCAGCGGAGCTGCCAGAACAACTACGATCATCCCCAACATGAACCACACCGTGCGCCATCCCGCCAGCTCAACTCCGCCTATCGCCAAACCTGATTCGTTAATCACGCCCATCATGTAAGCGGCGAAGGGGATCATCAACAGGCCGCCGATGGAGGTGCCGCAGGCCGCCAGCGCGGTGGCTTTGCTGCGTTTGCGACGGAACCACCGTACTACTAGCGCCAACATATTGGTGATCGACGCTGCGCTCAGGCACGTGTTGATCACTATGGAGAACACCAGGATGAACCAGATCAAGTCCAGCGGGATGCGAGCAAAGCCCAGGTTAAGCACGAGGTCAAGGTCCATCATGAACGCCAGGCTCATTATCGCCAGTCCCATCACGGACAATCCGATCCCGAACACCCAGCGAGGGCCAAAGCGGTCGAACAGCGCCCCCATGATGGGTTGCATGGCGCCGTTCATGAGGAAACCCACGGAACCCACCCAGGAAATATCCGAACGGTCCCAGCCAAACGTGGGCTCCATTTCGGTTACGAACAGGCCGAACCCCTGTCGGCCCGGTATCGACAGAAACGATACGAAGAAACAGGTGGCAACGATGTACCAACCGAAGTAGAGCGGCGCGCCCGTTTGTGCCGCAGATTTCGAAGTCATTTGCCCTCTCTTGTTTGGAAGGACGTTATGCGGCAGCTGCAACCGTCGCGTAGTCGTGCAATCATAGCAGGCTGGCGCCAATCGGCGCTACTACGACGGTTGACAATGTCCCCTCTCCCTCGATGGGAGAGGGCTAGGGTGAGGGTGAACCCCTCCAATCCTGTCCACCCTGTCCATCGATGTAAAACGGCAGTCCCCCTCTCCCTACCCCAGCCGGGGCGCACGGCAGATTGGGCCAAACCCGTCCCGGGCAACTAGGCCGGCGCTGTCTGGTATCGGATGGAGTATTTCCGCTCGCGGATTGTAAAGGCGCTGATGGCAGCGGGGAACAACATCGCGGCAGCTATGGCGAAAGAGAGGATGTAATCGCCGGTGATTTCGCGCAGGTAACCTGCCAGCAGCACGCTGGAGAACCCTCCCAACTGATGGAAGAAAAACGCTACGCCCGAGATCGTAGCCAACGATTTCAATCCATATACCTCTGCCGTCAACGACGTGGTCAGCGGCGCCGTGGCGATCCAGGACAGGCCGGCCACGAAGGCGAACGCCCAGAGTCCAGCCACCACCGGAACCTGCGGCACCACCAGCGACACCACCAGCAGGACGTAGGCACAGCCCCGGCAGAAGTACACCAGCGTCAGCCAGTTCTTCCGTCCGCCGACCCGGTCCGAAATCCATCCGGCCCCGGTGGCCCCGATGGCGTTGAGCAGCGACATAAACCCGAATATCGTCGCCGCCAGCAGTGGATCAATCTTCTGTTCCACCGCCATGGGCACAAAATGCACCGACAGCATAAACGTGGTGGAACCGCAGATGAAATACGAAGCGCTCATCTGCCAGATGGGCCACGACCGGAATGCCTGTCTCCAGTGGTTGGCGAACAGGGGTTGGTTTGTCGCCGGGGTTTGGCCTCCGCCCGTGGGAACCGGCGGCTCGGGATCGCCGTCCGGCGTCAGGCCCTTGCGCGATGGGTCGTCGTGCAGAAAAACGAAAGCCAGCGGGAGCCCCAGCGCCAGGATCATCACGCCCAGCACGACCCAGGCCAGCCGCCAGTCGATCAGGCCAATCAGAAACGCCGCAAAGGGCACCAGAATCAGACCGCCCAGCGACATACCCGATGCGTTCAGCCCGATTACCAATCCGCGACGGCGACGGAACCACTTGCTGAGCATCGCGCCGGTGTTGGTCAGCGACGTACCGCTCTGACCAATGGCACTCACCACGCCAAACATCCCGATCAGGTACCACATACTGCCGGTCAGCATCATCATAACCGTGGAAATACCGATGATGGTGATGCCGGTCATCACCACGATGCGCACGCCCACGCGGTCGAAGAAATAGCCCATGAAGGGTTGCGTTACACCGTTGAGCAGCGCGCCCAGGGCGGCAGCCCAGGAAACCGTCGTGCGGTCCCAGGAGAATTCGGCTTCCATCGGCACCACGAATGCGCCAAAGGCGTTGCGTGTTCCCATGGTCAAAAAGGCGATAAACATGCAGGTGGCAACTACATACCACCCGTAAAACATGCCGGGGCGCGCCGGATTAGAATCCATTTCGTAGTCCCTCAGCCGGATACCGAAATTGTATGCCTCACCGGGCGCGTACGCAAGGCAGCCCGCTGCCTCACGCGTACACACTGTAATCTGTCATTGCGACCCCGTACTCGATGCGGGGGTTGGCAATCTCGTCGCCGCAGCAATGATGGTTACCCGACGTCTACTCAACCTCAACGAGATTGCCACGTCGCTGCGCTCCTCGCAATGACAGGTGGGAGTGGGCGCTACTGGCGATGACAGTAGGCTGGTTTGGTTTGACAAAGTGGGTACGTGTGAGGGCCCGCTGCCGGGGACGAGTTTCCTTACGTTTCGTGAGAAGCAGAATTTTCAGGATTGAAAAGTGAGCAGGATGGGCGTTCAGCCTGGAAATCCCCAAATCCGTCAAATCCTGATCCTGACAATTTTGACCGACGCCAGGGCTACTGCGCCACCGGGGGCATAAATTGGCGGAGTTCCAGAGTCATATCGGGAAAGGCTTGCGGGCTGATGCTGCCGTCGGCTGAAACCGTGCGGACGCTGGTGTACTCCGTTCCTGCCGGGTTGGAGCAGGTTTCCACCTCGCCCGTGCGCAGGTTGGCTATCCACAGCTCGGGAATGCCGGCGGCGGCGTAGAGGGCCAGCTTAAAGCCACGGTCGTATTCGAGGGAACTGTCGGCAACTTCTACCAGTAAGAGCACATCGGCAGGCATCGCCGACCCCGCATAGTAATCGGGGCGTGGTCTCAGGAGGACAATATCCGGCTCCGGCGCGCCGTAGTCGTCCAGCTGTATGGAACCCTGCACCCGCACCACGGCCCGCCCCACCAGAGCCGGAACCAGCAGCATATTCAGCGCATCGGTGCAAAAGAGGTGTGGGTTCCCAATAGGCGCCATTTTGATTATCTCGCCGGCCAGCAGTTCAATTCGTTCATCTTCCCCAAGAATGCCGGCCTCGCCCATAGCCATGTACTCGGCCACGGTGAACAGGCGGCGAACGATTTGGGACTGTGCGACAGTGGCGGTCATTTTGATTGCCTACGATATGGCGGAGGCCAGTTGCCTCCAGAGCCTTGCCCAGTTATTGCTGGCATGTGACTTTGGTGAAAATCTTGGTTTCCCTATCTTGTGCGACTTCCCCGCGTGCCATCAGACCGCCCAGCACTGAATAGGTTAAGTAATTCCTTTGCCCGTCACGGATTGACGAACGCAAGCCTAATGAGTCCGCAATCTGCGAGTTGCGCAGACCGGCAGGATGGGAGTCAAGCAACATTAGGATCGCACTTTCGATATGCCTCAAGCCTTCCTGCGCCAACACCCGGGCGGTTCCGTCGTCGCTCATTTCAGTGCCACCCTTGTCAGCAGACTTCCACCAAAGAATGGTTGCTTTGCAGGTGCGACTCTACGCAGGAAAAGCAGGTAACTGCGTCGCAATCGTCTTCCTGGCAAGCCTGGCAACAATTGTCGCAGGCTTCCTGGGTGCAACTGACACACGCATAATCGAACATAGGGCATAGTGGACTGTCGCAGCAGTAGCAAACCCACACAGGGTATTGGTCGCTGTCAATGTGCGATACCTTGCACATATCACAGTGGAATCGAACCACCGCCTCGTCTTGGTTAGTGTCGGCGTGGGTATCCATTGCAAGTCCTCAATTTTGCGAACGATTGTGGTGCGCTGCGCAGTTCTCACAGAATCACGTTTCCATGATTCGTGAAAGTGGCAATATCCTCCAAGTTGAGCAGTTTTCGCTGCAAACCCCGCATCAGCACATAGGGCTGCATTAGTGGGTTAGAAAATCTAAACCGGTACTGGTGAGGCCGTCCCAGCCTTTGCAGTATCGCGCCCCTATCTTCTTCGCTAAGCCCGTGTAGATGCCGTCCGTAGCTGGGGATTCGCATTTCTTGCCCCATAATATGGGAATACGGTTCGCGAACGTCAGCGGCGCGGAAGCAGCCAAGGTCATCAGTCGGCGTCAAAGCGCAAGCCGTGAGCACTTTGAAGTAGAAATTCTCCCGGCGAGGGCTGGCTGTAGCCAAGTCGAACTCGCGAAGCATAGTTTGTTGCGACTCTTCAACGAACGTTTCAATCGCGCTGATTACATGACGGTTTTCTACGCGCAGTTTTTCTACATCGATTGCAGCCCTTCCAGAGGCAAGTCCTAGAGCATGAGCATAGTGGGGCAGCCCCAAAGATATGGCGCAGATTTGCGATACCGCATCATCTGACACTTCCATCCCGGCTGTGGAAATGCCGGATTTGACGATTTCCATAAGTTCGTCCGTAGGCATTCTAGGCAGATGTATTTGAACCAAGCAGCGGTCAACTGACTGGTGTTCCTCAATCAGGTCATCGACGTCGTCAGCAACGCCTACCACAATCAGCGTCGTATCAACATTAAAATCTGACAACGCTTTGATGGTATCGGCGAACAGAGTATCTATATCCGGGTCTTGGATGCGGTCGAACTCGTCGATAATGAGTATCAACTTTCGATCCTCATCCCGGCGCAGTGTGTCAACCACATCGCTGACAATGAACGGACTAAACTCTTCCTTTGTTGGCAGACCAACCTCTCGGAATAATGATTCCCATATCTGACGATAAGTTGTTTCCCCATAGCAGTTGAACCGAGCACTGACGATGGCTTCCGAGGTAAATGGTTGTAGAAAATCAGACAGCACGTTAGCCAGGGAGGTTTTGCCTACCCCGCGCTCCCCGTAGATAATTGCGTGCTGGCCGGCTTGATTCACGGCGTCAATTAGGCGCCGAATAATAGCCCGCCGGCCATGAAACAGGACGCTGCGGCTGATTGCGGTAGCCGGGCTGAATGCTTGGCTGAGCTTGACATCAAAGTCTTGCCACTGAAAGATCTCATCTACCATGCTGTTATCGTACACTCGCCGCCAAAAATTGTAAATAAGGCGCCTAAAATTGTAAATTCGCGCGCAAACGTAGCCCCCACGATGCGATCTTCGTAAACTAAAAGCGCATCAAAACTGTATGTTAGATGGTATAAATTGCAAGTTAATGTGCATACACTTGCTACACGGCCCATTTTACCGGCAATGATTGCCGGCGGTTCACTCTGTCCGGTGCAACGTAGTCTGACACGGCGAACCGTCCCGGCCTGCCTACACATCTTTCGTCGCCAGCCCGTCCGCGCCGGCGCTGTTGCCGGCCAGCCGTCCGAACACCATGCCGACGCACAGGCCGCTGCCACTTGGAGCGTGCCGCGCCTAATCGATGTCGCCGGCCAGGGCTTGGGCCAGTTCCTCCTGTGTTACTGGCGTACCGCGCTCCGCCAGTATGCGCATGATCCGCTCACGCATTTCCTGCCGGCCCTCCTGCCGGCCTTCTTGCCGACCCTCCCGCCGACCCCGCTCGCGAGCCTTCTTTTCCACCGCTTCTTTGGCCGCAAAGAACATCTTCAAACCTCCGTATAGCGCCGCCGTGGTGGGGAACAGCAGCAGAGTAGCGACGATTATTACGCCGTCGTCATCACGGGTCAGCCCATTAATGAAGCCCAATATCGGTATGTCGTCGCAGAACCCGCAGTATCTGAAAGCAACTGCGACCAGCATACCGACGCTAACCGACGCCGAGCCATCGAAGAATCGCCACCAAGACCGATTGTCATCGCTGTTTCCCATTATGACAATCGGGCAAAATTAGATGGTTGTTCCGAGTTCCTCCCTGCAGTAGCCGTCACCGGCCTACACGTCTTTCGCCACCAGCGCGTCCGTGCCGGCGCTGTCGCCGGCCAGCCGTCCGAACACCATACCGGCGCTCAGGCCGCTGCCGCCGGGGTAGTTGTGGTAGAACAGCCCGCCCACCATTTCACCGGCCGCATAGAGACCCGGGATCGGTTCCTGAGCGTTGGTCACCACCTGTCCCCGGTTGTTCACCTTCACGCCGCCGAAGGTAAACGTGATGCCCGTGGTTACCGCCCACCCGCGATACGGCGGGGTATCCAGCGTTTCGGCCCAGTTGGTTTTGTTGACCTCCAGGCCCTCCGTGCAGCGTCCGTCCTTCACGGTGGCGTTGTATGGAATGTCGGTGCGAACCGAGGCGTTGTACTCCTCGACCGTGCGCACCAGGCCAACTGGATCGATGTCCAGCAGCCGCGCCAGTTCCTCGATGGTATTGGCCTCGGCGGTGGTTGCCTGGGGAATCCAGTATTCGTCGCGCAGCAGGTGCTTCACCTTCTCATCGAAAATCTGGAATGCCAGACCCTGGGGCTGATCCATCAGCGCCCGTCCGTAGGTTACGTAGGTGTAGTTGCGAAAGTCGGCGCCCTCGTCCAGGAAGCGCTCACCGTCGAGGTTTACCATCAGGCCGAAGGGATACGAGTGCTTTTGGAACAGTTCGGTTACCGTGCGGTCGCCAAAGGTGGGAGCATTCATGTCCCAGGCCACGGCGTGGCACGATGACCAGTGCCCGTAAGATTGCGCGCCTATGTCCAGCGCCATGCGGATGCCGTCGCCGGTATTGTACGGGATGCCGCGTACCTTGACGGTTTCCCAGCCGGGACCAAGATACCGGCAGCGCATCTCGGCATTGGCCTCGAAACCGCCGGCCGCCAACACCACCGTGCGAGCCGCCAGATCCTCGAAACCTTCCGGTCCCTTGACACGAAGGCCAGCCACATTTCCGCGCTGGTCCTGGATTAGCGAAATGCCCTCGGTGGCATAACGGACTTCTACGCCCAACGCCTGGCACACGTCGAACTGTTGATCAGACAACCCCTTGCCGGCCCCAACCGCTTCGACCACCAACCCGCCCCAGAACCGGAATTTGTCGCCGTCGCGGAACGCCTGACGTCCGAAGGACAACACGAAGCGGACGCCATGCTCCTGGAGCCATTTCATGGTGGGATACGATTGGCTCACCAGAATCTCAGCCAGCTCCGGGTCGGACAGGCCGTGGGTAACTCTCATCATGTCGTCATAAAACTGGTTGGCCGTGTACTGCCCTACCTCAATGGAGTTGGCCTCGGTTTCCGACATGTCGGGTATCAGCCCCTTGATGTCGTCAAGGCCGTTATAGGCGAAGCGGATGATGCCGCCGGTGAAGTAGGTGTTCCCACCTCGGAAATACTCCGGCGCTTTTTCCAGGACCAAAACCGACTCGGTTTGCTCGCGGGCGGCGATGGCGGCAGACAGCGCGGCGTTTCCGGCTCCCACCACGATTACGTCATAGATATTGTCATTAGCAGGCAATGCGGCACCTCAACGGCCAGCAGGCAATTTTGCGTATCCGATGATACCACAGCGACGTGGCAACCCCGTTGCCCCCTACCCCCTGTCATTGCGAGGAGCGCAGGCCGCTCATGGTGAGCCTGTCGAACCACGTGGCAATCCCGTTACACATAACATCCAAAAATCCTGTCCATCCGGTCCATCCTGTTCATCCAGGTAAAAACCCGCTCCTTCCCCTTCTCCCTTGATGGGAGAGGGTTGGGGTGAGGGTGAGAATGTCTCCCGTTATTGCGATGAACGCTTGCGCTTACACTTGCGTCAGCCACCACCGGGCCGCCGGGGGCGATCCCACCACCGCATTTATCTCCATGCCTTCCAGCAGCCACGCCCCGCTGATGCTTTGCGTTGTCGCCTGCACTGCGACCACGTCGGACAACCGGGCCTCCACCACTGCGCGCAGATTGGCCCAACTGACCAACGGCAACGCAATCTCCAGCTGCGGTCGGGCGACGGATCGATCATTCAGCCGGGCGTCCGCCGTTTCTCTGGCCGCGGCGTAGTTGTCAGTGAACCAACACTCCACCACCCGGCTGATCGGGGAACCCCTCGGTACATCGGCCCGGTAGGCAACCTCTGCGGAAGCCCGCCAGCAATGGCCCGCGTAAACCTCCAGGCGCTGCAGATACGCAACGCTCGTTGAGTCGTTGCGAATCCACAACGCAACTCCCCGGCCGGCCACGGCAGATTCGGCTTCCGCCACCGGCTCAACCGTCACGGAATCGGTAACATCATCCCCGGTCCCGTCGGCGTTGGCCGTCGCCTCAAAATCCGTCGCCCTGGCGGGAATTTCCACACCGGTGATGGCCTCGTAGTCGTCGGTAGTGGCCAGCAGCGTCTCCCCGGATTGTGGCTCCAGGGTGAGCGGCTCTGGCAAAGTCCAAATCTGCTGGCGGCCATTGTCCACGGGACGGAAGTAACGAAAGGTAACCTCGGATTCGATGGCGGCGGTTCCACTGTCCCAGATCATCCCCAAGGCGTACGCCGTGTTTCCGCCGGCGGTGTCGCCCACCGAGGTGCGGGCGAGGTCAGTCGGGGCATCACTGGCGCGGATGGCCGAGCGCGCCGCCGCCGCTTCCAGCCGCATACGGCCCAGGCCATCGACGTAGATCAACCCGTGTTCCTCCCGCTGCAGTTGCCGCAGGGCCCGGCCCGCCGAAACGTCCCACACCGGGCGCGGCCCACCGGTCAGCAACACCCTGCCGGCGTCGGCGCCGATGTCCCCGGCGTCCAGGCCCGCCCAGTCCAGTATGGCGCGGGCGACGGAGCCCGAGCGCATTAATCCGCCGGCCAGTTGACGGAACAGGCGCACACCGTCCAGCCGCGCCGACGCATCCACCGCCGACACGCGGCATACTCCCGCTGCGCCGTCCGGCTCGATTGCAGTGATGCTGCCGCTGAAGAGACTGCGGCCAACGTGGAACGGTCCCCATCGATCAACCGAATTTCGGAAACCGTGCCAGATGCCGTGCCGCCCCGATTGCGGCGCATCACCGACGTCGCTTGCCGACAGAACCTCGCTGCGCACCACGCCCGCCGACTCCAGGTTGGTGGCGTACACTGCCACGCCAACACCGTCAGGCACGATTTCCAGCTCATACCAAACCGATCCGGCCAGCGCGTCGCCGGTCGCCAGCGCCGTTGCCGATGCTCCGGAAACTCGCTCCAACAGCGTCATGTCGTCGGTGAACCGCAGCCGCAGAAAATCGGTTAGCGACGCGCATCGCAGTCCGAATCCACCCATCCCGTCACTCACCCGCCGGTAGCGGACGATGAGCGTCGCCAGGGGATCTCCGGTTTCCACCACCGCCAGGGCCGCCGACGGCACGCCGCGTCCGACCCGTCCTCTAACCTCGCCGCCGGACGCATGAAACCCGTTGCCCGGGGTTGTCAGCGCTTCCCACCGCGCGGCTCCATAAGTAGTTGCGCGACCGTCCAGTTCCTCGGCAGCGCCGGTATCGGTCTCAAAGTCATCATACAGCCACCCGGCCCGCAGCCAAACCTCGCGCCCCGGGGCAACATGGCCGGCCAGCGGAGACGTCAGGCTGCCCGGCGTGTAGCGATGCCGCGGGTTCTTCAGCGTCAGTTCCAGCGTGGCCGGCCCGACAAACTCGGGAACGGGCAACCCGACGCGACCCCAGCGCCAGCGAACGCCGGCCAGGTCGTCGGAATCGTCCACGTTTTCAGCGTTCCACAATCCGTCCCCGAACCAGTCCACCAGAACCTGCCAGCGCAGCGCCGGGGCGGCGGCAGAGAAGCCAGCCGACCTGACGGCCAACTTATCCAAAACACCTGTCATATTGTCCTTTACCTCCAAAAATATTTCTCACCGCGCAATTGCTGTACCCATTTCCTGTACAATGACCGCGTCAGTGTCCGAATTCCGTCAGAGTGGGGCCCTGCTACATGATTGATAACCCCAGCGTACTTTGGCTTTCACAAGAGCCTGGGGGTCCAAATCGTCGTCGAAAATGGCCCTGGATACTGCTCCTCCTCCTGTTGCTAGCGCTGCTTATCATCGGCGCCGGGTACGTTCTCAATGAATCGGACGGGATCGTCAGTGGTGTGCCGGCTCCAATTCAGGCCGTCCTACCAGCACTGCTTACCGATGATGCAATGGTTGTTTACGTGGTGGACGATTCCGATAGCATGATGGACAAATTGTCGCCGTTGCACGAGGCATTGCGTGAACTAGCCAACAAACCTACCGACAATAGCGAAATAGCGTTGCTGATGTTTGGTGACGAAGCTCAGTTGCTGTTTGACTTCACTGAACCTGACACAGCGCCCTGGGACACCGCAATTCCATCTTTTGCCGCTCAAAGTGGTAGAACCGCCATGTTTACGGCTTTGCAGGAAGCTCAGCGAATGCTCCCGGACCGACCCCTATGCCAGGAACAATCCCGCTGGCTCCTTTTCAGCAAAACCGTCTGCCGGGAGAACCGGATCGTGCTCATGTCAGACGGTTTGGCTACCGATTTCGAGGTCTACCAAGCAACGATTGACGACTTGGTGCAATCGGCGGTCCCAGTAGATACCGTCGCTTTCGGAGCTGATGCGGACGAACAGATGCTCCAACTTCTTGCTGATGCTACTGGCGGCAGTTTCATACCGGCGTACTAAATTGCGCGTAATGCCGTCATCTGCGATACTGTCGCAATTGGCCTCCGCCATTCGATCTTGCTATGACTGCCGGTGAAGACTACGCGCTTTATGCTTGGTTGACTTTCATTTGTCTCCTGCTGATGTTAACACTGTGGGTGGTGCTGCGGAATTCGAGCGAGCTAAGGCAGATTTTAAAAGAATTGAAAGACGCCAATCGCGACTCCCGCAGCCACGTGGAGTGACAGGATTAGCCGGCTACGGACTTACCGTTGATCCCTACCACACCTCCAACGCAACCGGGCCATCCTGCCGGAACCGCGCCTCGAACCGTACCGGATGACCCGACCGGCTGGAGATTTGGTACGACAGGCAGACGAACCTTCCCGCCACCCGGCGTTGTCCCGGAGCGCTTCCGGCCGGCCCGTATTGCACTGCTACCGGCCGGCCCACGATGGACGACAGGACGGCGTCGGGGCTGGATTCGGGCGCATCGTCCCACCGGCCCGATACCTCAAATTCCTGGGCCGTTTCCGTCGCCGACATCGTCCTGCCCGCCACATCGTTCAATCCGGTGGCGTCCAGCCAACCCACCACCTTCCCCAGCGGACTGACGCTCTCCAACCAGGGCGACAGGTCGCGCATCATTCCGGCGGCGTCCGCGACCGCCAGGTAACTGCGGCTGGCGGCGGCTATCCTCGGCATACCTAAACCCCCAGGGCCGCCGTCCGACGCAGGAACGGCTCCAGCAACCCTTGCACCGCGCGGTCAACGCCGGCGGACTCGCCGACCTGCTGTTCCACAGCCGCCGAAAACGGCGCAGCATCCCGCTGCCGCCACCAGCGGGATGCCAGCAGCAAACATGCCTCGGCCACGGCGTCGGGATAGCGAAACAGCGACGCGGCCTGTCCGCTGGCATGAGCCGCCGCCGACGTGCCGTTGACCCCCCTTTCCACCCCAAGCGTGGCGGCGGCGACACCGCGGTCCACGCTGGTTACATAGAGCTGTTCGTCGTCAATCCGGATGGTGTGTCCGGCTGAAATTGCCAACGGCGACACTCCGTTGCCGGCGGCCGCGGCGATGCTGGTGTCCCCCGATCCCACCGGAGCCATGTCGGCCACCAGCCAACCGCTATCGACCAGGCGTCTGTTGTAACCCCAAACGCCATCGACGATCACGGCGCCGGGACCTGGCACGAAACGCCGCGTCGAACCGGCGGCCACCTTGATTCGCGTGTAAGGCCGGCCCCACGGCTCATCCGGTTCCGCATTCAGCGGGTACAACGTCCAGTCATCCGCCGACCACTCGCTCCGGCGACCCGAACCCAAACCGACGCTGATGGAACTGACTTCGATCAGGTCGGGTACCGCCAGCGAATCGCCTCCGGAACCATCGCCAGAACCATCGAAAGTAAGCCGAGCGTGTCGCGCCGCAAAATGCCGGTCGCAGTAGCCATCAATCCACCGCGAGGCGCTCCCCAGCAGACCCAGCAGCCGGTCGTCGAAGTCATCCACCGCAACGTTCAGCAGCGACGCCGACTTGAGAGTTGCCAGGTCTGCGTATGCGTTTGCCATCCAATTCCTCCAGATTGCGTTGTCTTGGACCCATCGTTTGCTTCAGATAGACCCGCCGGTAAAGGCTTTGAACTCAGGGCGTCGCACCGCCGCTACACCGTGATGTTGTATTGCAGCGCGGTGTGGGTGGCGGCTCCCCGGTTGCCCGTGCGCTCCATGAAAGCCAGCCGCATACTGACCACCATGATGTTCTGGCGTTTCTGAATGTCGCGGGTGGTTTCGATCATCAGCTCCCGCCGGAACCCCAACCGCCACTGGGAACGGTTCACCAGCAGCAGCCGGCCTTTGGCATTGGTCCCGCCCGAAGTAACCTTGCCGTCCACATCCGATTTGGCCATCTGCTCGGACACGATGACCGGTATGCCGTCCACCTGCGCCAGCTGCCCATTCAGGATGGTCGCCTGTGGCCCCAGTTTGTCCAGCGTGCGGAACTCCTCTGCGGCCAGCGACTTGATGTAGGTGCTCACGTCCACGATGTAAGCCAGCTCCGACGGACGCACCCCATACTTGCCCAGCAGCCCGCGCGCCTCGTTGTACATATCGGCGTCGGGAGCATCACCGTGGTCGTTGCCCTGCGCCGTGTTGTCGACCAGCGGCAGGTGCAGCAGGCCGTCGAACCCAACCAGCCAGTGTCCCTTGCCGGCGTCCGACGCCGCGATAGTGGCCGTGTCAGCGTTGATGTTGTTGACCGCCGTCGTATCCGCGTTGAGCAGCACGTCGTCGATCACTTCCACCGCGTTGCGAACCAGCGTACTGCGCACCTCGCCGGCCATGGCGATCACCGCATCCTCGTCCAGGGTCAGCGACCAGGGAACTTCGGCCACCAGCTCATACGCGGTAAGGGTCTGGCGGGCCGTGGACAAAGCCGTATCGGTGGTGGCGGTGTTTTCGGTGCCCGGATACCAGGACACGTCGCCCAGTTGCAACGGGATCTGGAACGGGTTGGTGGGCATGTCCACTCGCGGGAACAGGGCCGCTACGTGCGTGTCCAGATTGACGTCGGCCCACAATGTGGCTGCTTCTGCCGTGGGCACAAGTTCATCTCCCCGGCTGGCGGTGGCGCTGTCCATTGCCGCCTTCAGGTTGTCCTGCCATGCTTCCAGCGACCGCGAATCGGCGTCGCCCGGTTCCCGCTGCTGCGCTGCCAATACACTGCGCACGCAGGCCAGGTCCAGTGCGTCCATCCCCTGATACTTGCCGAAGGGAACCACCGCGCGCTCGGCGCTCCCGACCCCTCCGTTGTAATGAGCCAATACCTGCTGACGCTCGGCCTCGCGGCGGCGTTCCGTAATATCGGCCACGGCCTGGCTCAACCGCCTGATCTCTTCCTGCAGCGGGGGCAGGTCGGCGTCGAGGCGTTGACGGTAAAACTCGCGCACCTCGGCCACTTCGTTTTTGATGGTTTCCATTTCCCAGTTAGATAGAGTCATATTTGCAAAACTCCTTTGCGTTTCATTTCAATTGTCATTGCCAGGGGCACAGCCCCCATTGTCATTCCGAGGAATTTCCGCTCATCCTGAGCCTGTCGAAGGACGTGGCAATACCGTTACACGTAACACCCAAAAATCCTGTCCATCCCGTCCATCCTGTTCATCCCGGTAAAAACCCGTCCCCACCCCCACGCTGCGATCCCAATGACAAAGGCGGTCAGCACGCCGCGCCGCGCCAGGTTCGCAGCAACGAAACCAGCGATGCCGCGGGCGACGCCGGGTCAGCGTGTGCGGAGCCGTTGGTTTGCAGCAGGGCTGCCCCGTTGGCCGGAACGGGCACCGCGCTTATCTCCAGCAGCTCCTGTTCCAGAAACCGGATGCCCAGCAGGGCGCCGCTTCGCAGGTCGCGCCGCTCCTCGAACCGCACGGGCCTGAACCCAACCGACACGCCACGCTGATACCCCTGCCGGTACAGTCCCTCAACTTCCTGGGCGAACCGGGTCGGCGCAAACTCCATGCGGGCCACCAGCGCATGGCCGTCGCGCCACAACTCCGATGCCCGCCCGATGGGGGGTTGTCCGTAATCGTGCGCCCACAGCAGCACCGGATTCCTTCGGTAGTTGTCCAGTTGCCAGCCGTCCAGGGCCACCGTATCGCCGTGCCGGTCGGCATCGTCCGTCGAGGCGACCACCGTTAACCGAGCGCCCTCCGACGGAATCCCGTCCGCTGGAGAATGCCGAGTGTAGCTCCCGGCGCCGTTTACCGACGGGGCGTTTTCTCCAATCTGCGGCATACCGGGCGACCCCTTACACACCACCGGAGCGCCGGCGACGCCGCGGCGGAAGGCGTCCAGCGCCCGCAACAGCTCCGCCCGCGAATCCAAAGGCCCGATAACCGACGGCGCCACCACCGACGGCCACCGGTCGCGTCCCAATTGCGTGTTGATCATTTCGACCTCCCCAGCCGGTGCAGCGAGGGGTCGAAGCGCTGTGCAAAAAGCCGGCGCGACCGACCCGGCATCAGGTCAGTCCCACCGGCTATCTGGTTTTTGGATTTTCTTCAGCCTACAAACCGTTCATCCGGCCAGTCAACCACCCCCTGTCACTCACGCGTACCCACTTTGTCATTGCGAGGAGCAAAGCGACGTGGCAATCCCGCAACGAACCACGGCCCAAAATCCTGTCCATCCTGTCCATCGATGTAAAACGGCAGGCCCCCTCTCCCTCGATGGGAGAGGGTTGGGGTGAGGGTGAAATTCGCAACGCCCCCTCATTGCGAGGAGCGCAGCCGCTCATGGTGAGCCTGTCGAACCACGTGGCAATCTCGTTGAGGTTGAGTACACGTCGGCAAACCACCATTGCTGCGGCGACGAGATTGCCACGCTACGCTCGCGATGACAGATGCTTCACCGGCCGGCAAGGCTCAACACGATGTGCCGCTGCCACTCGGCCAACGGTTCCGGGAAGTCGGCCCGGTAATGCGCCCCACGGCTCTCCCGCCGCTGCAATGCCGCCTCAACTATCAGGCGGGCCACCACCAGCATGTTCCGCAGCTCATAATCGGCGGCCGCCTCGGGGGAACCCATCGTACGCTGCCACAGGTTCAAAATGCGCGCCGACAGCAGCAGGCGGGTACCGTTGCGAGTAATGCCCACGTTGCGCCACATCAGGGTTTGCAGATTCTCCCGGCTGCGTCCCGGCACGGTGGCGCAAACCATCGCCCTGTCCTCCAGGGTCCGGGGCACGAAATCGCCAGGTTCTCGGTGCGGCACGTAGTCGGGCGCATCGCCCAGCGTCGAGTCAACCAGCCGTTGGGAAAACACCAGCGTGTCCAGCAGCGAGTTGCTGGCCAGCCGGTTGGCTCCGTGTACCGCCGAACACGCCACCTCACCACAGGCGTAGAGGCCAGGCACGTTGGTGCGCCCCCAGGTGTCGATGCGCACGCCGCCCATCATGTAGTGGGCCGCGGGAGCCACGGGTATCGGCTCGCCGGTAATATCCAGCCCGTACTGCAAACACTCGGCGTAAATCGTGGGGAACCGTCCCTGGACCGTCGCCGCCGGCAGGTGAGAAATATCCAGCGACACCGGCTGGCCGTCAAACCGTTCCATTTCGTCGGCGATGGCGCGGGAAACCACATCCCGGGGCGCCAGGTCTGCCAGCGGGTGATAATCGGTCATAAAGGGAACGCCGTCAGCGTTGCGCAAAATCGCACCCTCTCCTCGCATCGCCTCCGACAGCAGGAACGTGGGCGCGCCCTCAAGCCACAACGCGGTGGGATGGAACTGGTAAAACTCCATGTCCATCACTTCCGCGCCGGCCAGGTAGGCCAGGGCCACGCCGTCGCCGGTCGCCACCTCCGGGTTGGTCGTGTACCGGTAGAGTTGCCCGCCGCCGCCGGTGCTGACCACCACCACCGAGCTCCGGAATACCTGCACCTTTCCGTCCATGCTATGCAGGGTCTCCACGCCGCGAACCGCCCCGCCATCGACGCAGATGCGAATGGCGTGGGTGTACTCCAGCAGGGTTATACCGGCGGTCGCACGCACCCGGTCGGCCAGCGTGTCCTCGATGTGCCGGCCCGTGGCATCGCCGCCGGCATGCAGGATCCGCGGGACGCTGTGGGCGCCCTCCCGGCCCAGGGCGATCTGACCGTGAATGGTATCGAACGGCACGCCCCACTGGATCAGGCTGGCAATGCTCTCGGGCCCCTGGCCGGTAAGGACGCCGACCGCTGCCGGATCGCACAGGCCGGCTCCGGCATCCAGCGTATCCCGTTGGTGCAGGTTGGGAGAGTCGCCGGGCCCAACCGCCGCCGCGATGCCTCCCTGGGCATAACGGCTGTTGCAGTCGTCAATCAAGCCCTTGGTGACCACCAACACGCTGCCGTGGCGCGCCGCCAGGAGCGCCGTGTTCAGGCCGGCAATGCCGCTGCCGACGATTACGTAGTCGTAGCTGGGTTCCACTGGTGCAGCAGAATTCGTCACGTTGCGTTCGCCGGTTTGGGCCGTCAGACTGGCAAATACAGGACCGGAGCGCCAGCGGGTGACGCTCCGGCCTCTAAATTACCTGGCAATGCGACTAATCGTCGCCGGCGGCTACCGGTTCCTCGATGGGATCGAGCTGCCACTGGAAGTTGCCCTCAAAGAGGAAGCCCTCCCGGTTGCCCCACTCCGATTCCGGCGCTTCGTAATAAATTTCGATTTCGTTGTCGTCCGGGTCAAAGATGTAAACGCCCATGGAGATACCGTGATCGCCCAGCCTCTTGAACCGCACACCGTGATCCTTGCACCGCTGGTACAATTCCTTCAGGTCGCGGAAAGAGTTCATCTGCCAGGCCATGTGCGCCATTCCGACACGCCGTTCGTCAGGCCCCGGGGCATCCATCCCCAGCGGAACCAGGGCCAATTCATGGGACATGGTGGTATTGGCGGAGAGGAAGGTCATCCCGCCGGGGCGCGCCGTCATCACGGACAAGCCCAGGACGTTGGTGTAGAAATCTACACTCCGCTCAATGTCACGTACTTTAATTACCAGATGGCCCAGTTGCTTGGGTGTGTATCCCATAACCATACCTCCTGTCGTAAGATTTCGTGGCCCGATAGTGCATAGGCCGATATTGTCGGCATTATAGCGCAACGTTACTATGGTGTGTAATAGTAAGATTATGGTAAAAACGGCTGTAAGATACGAACCATCATAATGAGGTTTGGTTTAATATAAATGCTGCTCGCCACATCCGGCTCATAACAGCCACACTCTACCCACCCGCGCCAGGAACGGTTAACCCCGAAACGCTTATGACGGAAACGAAACGAGAATTTGCGACCGCCGCGCCCCGGTGGGATTCCCCGGAGTCCGCCAGCCAGCGCGGAGACGACACAAACTCTCTGGTCTTCAAACGAGCGGACCAAGATTGGGAGTTTGCCGAGATCGCTCAGCTCAATTACACCTCCTTCGTTGAAGAGGTGCCCCAACATCCCGGTAATTCCGACGGGATACTCGTCGACCGGTTCCACCGCGATAATACCTACTTCATCTGCCGCCGCGGCGATGAACTGGTGGGTATGGTTTGCGTCCGCGACCGCCGACCCTTCTCCTTGGATGAGAAACTGGGACGCCTGGAATCGCATCTGCCCCAGGCCGAAGGAGCCTCCCTTTGCGAGGTGCGCCTCCTCGCCGTTCGTCCCGGTATGCGACGCACCCGCGTCCTGCCGGGCCTGCTCACCATGATGGCCCACTACTGCCACAACGGTGGCTACGATTACGTCGTGATGTCTGGGCGAGTGTCGCAACAGCAGCTGTATCGGCACATCGGTTTCATTCCGTTCGGCCCGGTGGTCGGCGACGACGACGCCCTCTACCAGCCGATGTATCGCCCCGTTGGCAACGTTGGCGCCGAGTTCCCCGGGCTTTTCCACCAGGCGGTGGATCGCCCTCCGTATGAACCAGTTATCCTGACCCCCGGGCCGGTCGACATGCCGCAGTCCGTGGTGCGGGCGTTCCAGCAACCTCCGGTTTCTCACCGCGCCCCCGAGTTCGCACGGATGCTGCGCAGCGTGCGGAACCATCTCACCCAGCTTACCGGCGCCAACCACGCCTCCGTAACCGTCGGGTCGGGGACCCTGGCCAACGACCTGGCAGCCTCACAACTCAAGCGCCTCAACCTTCCCGGCGTTATCGTTGCTGCCGGCGAGTTCGGCCAACGCCTGTTCGACCACGCCGACCGGATGGGTATGACCTACTCCAGGGCACTCCACGGTTGGGGCGACCCGCTGGACTATGACAGGATTGAAGCGGCGGTGGCCGCTCAGCCCGGCGGCTGGTTGTGGACGGTTCACTGCGAAACCTCCACCGGCGCCCTGGCGGATTTACCCCGCCTCAAAGCCATTTGCCGCCGCTACGACACCCGCCTGGCGCTGGACTGCATCAGCAGCCTGGGCGCCATCCCGGTCGACCTTCGCGATGTTTGGCTGGCCACCGCCGCCAGCGGCAAGGGTTTGGCCGCATATCCCGGTCTGGCCCTGGTGTTCTGCTCCGAGATGCCCACGCCGGACAAAACGCTGCCACGGTACCTGGATCTGGGGCTTTACTGCGCTACGGGTGAAGCCGGTTCAGTCCCCTTCACACTGTCGTCGAATATGCTCGCTGCCCTGTCCGCCGGGTTGGATCGTCAATCCGACGAGCTGCTGGCGCGGATCGATGCAGACGGACGCTGGGTTCGGCAGCAACTCCGCAACATGGGTTTGCAATTGGTGGCCTCGGAGTCCGAGAGCATCGGCGCAGTTACCACCATCGCCCTGCCTCCGGATGAGATCGACGCTGACGAGTTGGGGCGTTCGCTGGAAGCGTTCGGGTTTTTCACGTCCTACGCCAGCGGATACCTGCGCGAACGAAACTGGCTGCAAATTTGTCTCATGGGTGAGGTGCGGCGCGAACAGCTGGAACGGTTAATCCCGGTGCTGACTGCCCGCATTGAGGTGGTGAGAAAGCGCGCCCTAACCGTGTAGTCACCGTCTCGCCCACCCCGGGGTGATGGCCGGCAGGGCAGCATGGACGACCGAGGCAACTCGGTCGAACCGCACCGAAAAAACCAGGGCCCCCTCACCTGTGTGAGGGGGCCCTTCCTCTGGAGTTCTGAAGTAGGGATTATCCGCCGGCTTCCTCTATCTTTTTCATGTAGTTCATGGCGCTGCCCGCCTTGAACCACTCGATCTGCGGGTTGTTCAGCGTGTGGCGCAGGTTGATGGTTTCTTCGCTGCCGTCGGCGTGTTTCAAAACCGCCTGTACCGAGCGGCCGGGCGCCAGTTGGTCCAATCCAACCAGGCTCATCCGGTCGTCATCCTGTACGCGTTCCCAGTCCCCCGAATCCTCGAAGGTGAGGGGAAGCAGCCCCTGCTTCTTCAGGTTTGACTCGTGGATACGGGCGAAGCTCCTGGTAATGATGGCCGCCGCTCCCAGCATACGCGGCGACATGGCGGCGTGCTCACGGCTGGAACCCTCGCCGTAGTTCTCGTCACCAATGGCAACCCACCGGACGCCCTGGGCCTGGTAGGCGCGGGCGATCTCCGGTATGGGAGCGATTTCCTCGCCGGAAAGCTGATTTTTGCCGGTGCCGTTATCGTCGGTGAAGGCGTTGGAAGCCCCCAGGAACATGTTGTCGCTCAGGTTGTTCAGGTGCCCCCTGAACCGAAGCCACGGTCCGGCCGGGGAAATGTGGTCAGTGGTTGTCTTTCCCTGGGTCTTTACCAGAATGGGAACGTCTTCAAAGTCCTTGCCATCCCACGGTTCCCACGGATCCAGCACCTGCAGGCGGTTGCTGGTGGGATCGACGCGCACCTCCACGTCGCTGCCGTCTTCCGGCGGTTCCAGGTACAAATCGGCGCCCGGATCAAACCCCGTGGGCGGCACTTCCGGAGCTGCGGAAGGCGGCTGCAGCATGAACTCGTTGCCATCCGCGTCAACCAGAGGGTCGGTCAGGGGGTTGAACGACAGACGGCCTCCCAGTCCCATGGCGACTGCCAGCTCAGGGCTGGCGATGAAGTTCATAGTGCCGGCGTTGCCGTCATTGCGACTTGGGAAGTTGCGGTTGTATGACGTAACGATGCTGTTGTTCGTGCCTCGCGCCTCGGGCCGGTTCCATTGGCCGATGCACGGGCCGCAGGCGTTGGCCAGCACCGTGGCTCCAACCGCTTCCAGGGCGGCCTGCTGACCGTCCCGTTCGATGGTTGCCCGCACCTGTTCCGATCCCGGTGTAACCAGCAATCCCGACGCGGATGATATTCCGTGGGCCGCGGCCTGCCGGGCCACGTCGGCGCACCTTTCCATGTCCTCGTAGGAGGAGTTGGTGCAGCTGCCCACCAATGCCACCGCCACGGTGTCCGGGAACCCTTCCCGTTCAACCTCGGCCGCCAGTTCCGAAATGGGTCGCGCGCGGTCCGGGGAATGCGGACCCGTAACGTGCGGCTCCAGGGTCGACAGGTCAATCTCAACCACCCGGTCGTAGAACAACTCCGGGTTGGCCTCCACTTCGGGGTCGGAGGTGAGCAGGTGCTTGTGCTCCTCGGCGATGGTCGCCAGTTCAGCACGTCCGGTGGCTTTCAGATAGGTGCCCATGCGATCGTCGTACGGGAAGATGTCGCCGGTGGCGCCAAGTTCCGCACCCATGTTGCAGATGGTTCCCTTGCCGGTGGCCGATATGGACTGCACGCCTGGTCCAAAGTACTCGATGATGGCGTTGGTGCCGCCAGACACCGTCAGCTCGTAGGCCAGCTTGATGATGACGTCTTTCGGGGCCGTCCAGCCGCTCATGGAGCCGGTTAGTTTCACGCCGATAATCTGCGGATACCGCACCTCCCAGGGCAGCCCGGCCATTACGTCGGCGGCGTCTGCGCCACCCACGCCGATCGCCAGCGAACCCAAACCGCCACCGTTGACCGTATGGGAGTCGGTGCCGATGATAAGGCAACCGGGGAAAGCATACTTTTCCAGCACCACCTGGTGGACGATGCCCGAGCCAGGACGCCAGAATCCCATGCCGTAGCGGCGGCATGACGATTCCAGGAACTGGTACACCTCGTTGCTTTCGTTCAGCGCATCCTGCAGGTCGGACGAAGCGCCCACCCGGGCCTGAATCAGGTGGTCGCAGTGCACCGTTGTGGGCACCGCCACCCGGTTGCGTCCTGACTGCATGAACTGGAGAATAGCCATCTGACCGGTAACGTCCTGGTGCGCCACCCGGTCGGGCCGCAGGTTGATGTAGCTTTCGCCCGGGCGCAGTTCAGCTTCGTCCACGTCGTCCAGGTGAGACAGCAAAACCTTCTCGGACAGGGTCAGGGGGCGGTTCAGCCGCGACCGAACCTGCGCCAGTTTCTCGTCCATCTTGCGGTACGTTTCCCGCACGAATTCCGGTGTGGAATCAATGTTGCTCATCGCAGATTCCTCCTCCTCGAATGTCCATGTTTGTTCTCGGAATAACAATTTTAGCGGCATCGGGGCCGGCCCGCTACACCCCAGGGTGTTCCAATTCGTTGTGGCCCCCGACCGACGCACACTTAAAACGATATTTTCGCGCCGTATTTGGCGATCAGGTCCATGAAAAGCCGGTGCCGCAAAGGATTGTTGGCGGCATCGTCCGACCGCCGCAGGTATATGCGGTACACCGTTTCAAGCCTGGCGTCCCGCAGCCAGACGGTATAACTGGGCATCCCGTTGCCCAGGTCACGATGGATAAACTCCAGCTGGCGAACCCGGCTCAATTGGAGCGCAATCCGGCCGTCGCCCTCGGTAACCAGCACCGCGATGTCGCCCCGCTCGCACGGCTGGCCGCTCCCATCCACAAATTCCAGGCCGTTCAGCGTGGCCGGAATGGACGCGATGGCCGCCTCGTTATGCACCATCACGATCGCTTCGTTCAGGCCCACGCCGCAACCATCCATTCCCCGGCTGCAATCCTGCAGCACGTTCCTCAGCTGGTCGACGTCGGCGGGACCGGCTTCGCCCTTGAGGTCGGTTAATGCCTGAGCCGTATCGGGCAGATTGTCGGCGATCACCGTTCTCAAATCATCGGGGATGGGCACAAATCCAACGCGCCCCCGCCGCGTGATGGTGGCGTCGCCGGCTATCGACCCATACAAAGCCTTTTCGCCAGACCAGCGCCGGGCCACGTCGAACCTGGGCCCGTAGGTACACCCGAGGATGCAACCGGCGGTGGTAACCGCCACGCTTCCGGAATGACCGGAGGCTGCGTCCCGCAATCCCCGCAAAACCGCGTCGGCATCCCGCCCCTTGTGATACCAGCGTCCGCAACCGTATTCGTCGGTGCAAACGACAATATTCACTTCGGGGCTGATTGGCTGGTGGGTGGGTTCACTCATCGGTTATCGGCCAGACAGGTAGCGCAAAAATTAAACCTGCGCCCGGCTGCCGAGGGCCGGGCGTAGGGGTTCGATAGATACTGCGAACGGAGCCGGTCGGCCCATTGCCCGCAGCGGTTGGCAACAGCCATAGGGAGGGCCTGCCTCGGTATCGGCAGAGGCAATCGGCCCGGCCAGCGCAGCCTACTTGGTGAAATAATCGTAGTTTTTCTGGATATATTCGTTATACATCGCAGGAACTGCTTCCTCGGCGAAGATGGCCGTTACCGGGCACACGGGTTCGCAGGCGGCGCAGTCGATGCACTCATCGGGGCTGATGTAGAACATATCGTCATCGTCGGTGGTGTAGATGCAGTCTACCGGGCAAACGTCAACGCAGGCGGCATCTTTGACACCCACGCATGGCTCGGTAATGATGTAGGTCATAGCGGCATTTCCTCTGCAAATGTGTTGTGTTCAAGGCAGGCAAACCGCACCAACGGATCGCCTTTCTCGGATAGGCAAATTATAGCATGGCGGGTATTGAATGCAACCGCAGAACCCCGTCACCGGGCCATCGTCAAATGATGGCAACTACACGCGGGTAAACCGTTTCTTGGTCGAGAGCGTAACGAAGGTCTGGGTTTTCTGCACACCGTCAATCACGCCAATGCGGGTACGCAGGAACTCGCCCAGGCTCTCCGCCGATTCCAGGGCTGTCCAGACGAACACGTCGTAAGGGCCGGTGGCCACCACCACGTAGTGGGCTTCGTCCAGCGAGGCAATCGCTTCGGCTACGACATCCGATTTCCCGGGGCCGGTCTCCAGCCCAATCAACGCCGTCGTGCCGTATCCCATTTTCTCCAGGTTGGGCACCGCCACCACCTGAACGACATCATCCTTGATCAGACGCCGCAACCGACGGCGCACGGTTCCCTCGCTTACTCCAACGGCCCGGGCTATCTTCGCGTTGGACGCGCGCCCGTCAGATTGAAGGATACCGATTATCTTCAGGTCAAGTTCATCCATATTTCTTTGTTGGCTCCGTCCGAGATCCGGCGCCGGCGTGGGGCCGCATCGGAATCAAAATAGGCTAGTGGATGATATGCCCTGGTGCGTCGGTTGTCAACCAATTATGCAGTTGACGATACCGTTATCCGTTTGAACCACGACGGATTCCTTCCCGATTGCAGAGCGCACACGATTTTTTAACGTAAGTCATCGTTGCGCCTGCATATTACGTGTCGTGATGCAATAACGAACATTACATTACGGCATCCTCCCCCACCTGCTGCATCGGCTACGCATCACGCCAGACTGAGCGCGCTAACCCCGCCGACAATCATCAATACTGATGCGCCCTTCACCGCCAGCGCCTGGGGTGTCAACGTTTCGTCCAGCAGCTGCCACCGCACCCTCGACAGCGCCGTGGAAGCCACGAACACGAAGAGCGGCCGCGTCGCCAGTACCGCCGCCACCACCGAAGCATCGCCCAGGCTGTAGGCATACACCAACAGCAGGATGGACACCGCCGGCATGATTGATTCACCGAATATCAGCATCGCCAATACCTGGGGTTGGCGCACGGCCGACACCAGGCGTCGGCCGCCGGTTAAACCCGCCGCCACGAAAACCAGCCCCACCGTCGCCTGCTGCAACGCAAATACCGTCAACACCGGCAGTTCGGCGTTCAGCCCCGCTTTCGCCAACACAAAGCTGGACGCGGCGCATATCGAGCTCAGCAACAGCAACACCGGGCCAATGCTGCCGATACGGATCAGATTCCGCGGCGCAGATGCCACCCCTCCGGTCTCCCGGTCGGATGACCTGGCCGTTAGCCTTGCGTTGGGCGCAGCGTGAAACAGCCGCAACGAGATTAGCGCCGCTCCCGCCACCACCAGGCCAATCGACGCCCACTGCACCGGAGATATCCGTTCTCCCAGAAACAGCAGGGCCAGCACGGCAACGAAAATCGGATTGGTTTGCGAGAGTGCAATGGCCCGCGACGCCTCCATCAGCCTCAGCGCGCGGAAAAGCAGCACCACCGAGCACCCCATCAACAGTCCCGCCAGAATCGGGGTAATGGCCACCGTCCAGGGAATACCGGACGGAATCCCCACCGCCAGCAGCATGACCACACCGTACGACGTTCCCGACACGCCGCACCACAGGCACAACGGCGGCACTCCGTACAGATGGAACGACAGCAGCCGTTTATCGCACAAACTTACAAAGCAAAAGGCAACCGAACTGCCCAATGCAAGGATTGCCCACATAGTGTTAGCTCAACAAGGACACTGCCCGGTGTGTAGAAAATCCACACCCGTCACGTTCGTGCGCTTGTGGAAGTTAGTATTGCCCCTGCGTCAAGTAATAGAACTCTGGGCGCGGTTCACCCTCGGGTGTAATCAAGCCCTTGGTGCGCTCTTCCACGATGCGATACCAACGAGGAATTGCGGTCAAATATTCATCGCCGTGCGGTGGATTGTCTCTAAATAATCTGTTTTCCTGATAAACCCGTATTACATAGGCGCACATATCGGCAATCTGTATTCCCACGCTTGACGCCGAATCTACGAAGGCTGGCGAATCTGCAGTATGTCTGCTGCTTGTACCCTCGCTTGAGCGGAAAAGTAATATGCAGCCCCTTGCCCGTCTCGCGGGCGCATGAACTCCTGGCCGCAGCCCGAATCTGCCAGTCTGGATACACGCGCACGATGAGATTGGTTGTCAACGCCGTCGGAACGGCCATAATTATACCAGCGCGGACTAGGTAGTGTTGACATTTCATTGTAGCCAGATGAGGGAGGCGGCGAATTGCAGAAAGCCCAGGTATCGGCTGGCCAGTTTGTCAAACCTGGAAAATATCCTGCGGTAGTGCTTGATCTTGCCGATGAAACACTCTACCACGTGGCGTTCTCGGTATAAGTACCTGTCGTAATCCCGCGGCTCCTTGCGGTTGGATCGGGCGGGGATCACGGCCACCATGCCCGCTTCCGCCAAATTCCCGATGAAGTTCTGGGCGTCATACCCTTTGTCTGCGATTACGTATTCACCCGGGTGCCCGGAGACCAACGCCGCAGCCTGTGTGATGTCATGCTGCTGTCCCGGCGTCAGCGTGAACCGCAGGGGGTTGCCCAGTCCGTCCACGCTCACGTGAACCTTCGTGCTGAACCCGCCGCGGCTTCTGCCCAGGGCTTGCGCTGATTGCCCCCCTTTTTGCGGGGGCTCCCCCAGCGCACTGGTGCGCTCGAACCACCGTACTGTCGATGACCAGGTACTCCAGGTCCGGTTCCCTACTGAAATGCTGGTGCATTCGCTCCCAGACGCCACGGTCGCACCAGCGGGCGAAGCGTTTGTAAACGGTGTTCCAGTTGCCATACTCCGCAGGCAGCAGTCGCCACTGCGCCCCGGAGCGATCCATCCACAGCACGCCCTCGACAAACCGCTTGCATTCCGCCGCGTCGCCAACGTACACGTCAGGGCAATCCCGCAGGAATTGCAAAATCTTCTCCCATTGGTCAGATGGTATGGTCATACTCGACATGCCGCGATTGTACCGCAGTCCAAATGTCAACACTGCCTAGTCCACTCGGGCGCGATTCGGAATTGGAGATCGGCATGACCACGCAAACTTACCACGAGGCCAGCAGGAAACTCTTGGCCCAGGCAAGGGACGAATTGGCGGCGGGAGACGTGCGGCAGGCGTCCGAAAAAGGCTGGGGTGCAGCGGCGCAGATGGTCAAAGCTGTGGCTGAACAACGAGGCTGGGAGCACAAGGGCCACGGGGCTTTGTTTACGGTAGTGGACCAGGCAGCGAGGGAAACACAGGACCACAGCGCGAGAACCGAATTTCATGTGGCTAACAGCCTGCACGCCAATTTCTACGAGCACTGGATGTCGGCGGATATGGTGAGCAGTGGCTTGGATGAGGTAGGCATGTTCATAGATAGGCTTGAACCTCTGCTGTGATCAAGAGGTCAGGCAGATGCCAATAGGCCCGCCCCAATGAGTACGTGGTGGGCCTATTCTTGTGCATGGCGGGAGTTTAGGAATCGCCGCATAGAAAACAAGGGCATTGACAAATTTCCTGGGCAAAGTTAGCATAAAATCAGAGTTGGGCGGAGCACTCTGCGAGTACGACATCTGACGCTCTAGTATTTTAACGCTTTCAAAACCGGCAGCCGTCGCCGCAGTCGTCGTTGCCACGCCCCAGCAGCCGCCCGATGCGCATACGGTTGCGGGCGAAACCGCGATACAGGGCATCGAATACCGGACGCGCCGGCCACCAGCCCGTCCAGGCAACCAGCCAGCCCAGGCCGCCGAGTCGGTAAGCCTCGCGCAAGCTGTCCATGCCCACCGTAACACCGCCGTCGGGCCGGATGCCGTACAGGGCGCCGTCCACCTGTTCAACTGTAAGGCCGTAGGCCGCGGCGTCAAAACCCTCCAACGAAATATCAACCGCTTCGATGGCGTCCGGACGGCGGCGGTACAGCCACAGCACCTCCCGACTGCACACCGGACACGCGCCGTCGTACAGCAGTTGGTAGCGGTTGTTCACCGCCCGGGCTCCTTGCGCCACGCCGCCGCGTCAGTCATCGGCTGGTGCGGGAACCGCCGCGTCGGCTGCCATCTGAGCCGCCTGGGCAGCGGCCAAAGCCGCCACGTCCGTGCCCACGTCCTGCACTCCGTATTTCTTCTCCAGCTCGTAGACGGCGTCCAGGCCCAGCACCGAGGCTACATCCCAGCGGGTGCCGTACCGATCCGGATCGACCATGCCGTCGGTCATCAACTCCTCGTAGGCGGCCCGTACCTGCTTGTAGATGAGCCAGATGGTACTGCCGCAGATCATGATTTTATAACCCAGGTCCTGCATAGTCTGCGTGGTGGCCAGGTCGCCGTTGTACATCCTGGGCACGTCACCCAGGTCGGCGGCGTACCGCTGTATGTCGTCCTGCGACTTGATGCCGTCCACGAACACCAGGTCGGCCCCCGCCTCCGCGTAGGCCCGGCAGCGCTCCACGGTATCTTCCCAACCGTTCACGGCGTAGGCATCGCAGCGGGCGATGATCACAAAGTCGGGGTCGGTGCGGGCATCCAGCGCGGCGTGAATCTTCTGCACGTGGTCGGCAATTGGCACAACCTGTTTACCGGCGAAAAAGCCACACTTCTTGGGGAATACCTGGTCCTCCAGGTGAATGGCCGCCACTCCGGCGGACTCATACTCCCGCACCGTGCGATGCACGTTGAGAGGATTGCCGTAACCGGTATCCGCATCGCAAATCACCGGGATGTTCACTGCGTCGGCAATGTACTTGGCGTTGGACACCATTTCGGTCATGGTAATCAGGCCAACGTCGGGGAACCCACGTTCGGCGGCAGTGCCGGCCCCGGTCATATAAACCGCGTGGTGTCCCACGTCCTCAGCGATGCGGGCGTGCAGCGCATTCAAGACGAACGGAGCAACAATCAACTGGTCGGAAGCCAGCATCTGGCGCAACCTGGTAGTAGCTTTCATAGTGATAGTACCTCCACAAAAATGGAATTTTACATCGATGAACAGGATAGACAGGATGTGGGTGGAGAACGCGTGCGTTCAGGATCGTGTAAAGCGTTGGAACTCTAGCCTGGAATTTCCGAAATTGAGGAGCAATCCTACTGGGATTCCAGTAGCGTTCAAGTAATTGATCACTTGGGCTTTATGCTGCTGGGTGAGGTTTGAGACTGCCTTCAACTCTACAATCACCTTTTTGGAGACCAACAAATCCGCGTAGAAATCCCCAACCGATTTCCCGCGAAAGTTCACATTGATGGGCGCTTGGATTTGAACGGGAATCCCAACTTCTGAAAGGGCAACTACCATCGCCTTCTCATAAACTGATTCCAAAAAGCCCGTTCCAAGCTCATTCAGTACCGCAAACGCACACCCTATTATCTCCTTAGTCAATTCGGAATGCAGCATATAATCCTGTCAATCCTGTGCATCGATGTAAAAACCTTCCGTTCTCCTAAAAAATCCGATCCGTTTCCGCCACCAGCGGGGGCACGGCGGTTTCCATCCAGGGAACCATGTCGCGCAGCACCTCCACGGGTATCTCATGACCCATGTTGTACTCATTATAAGACAGCGTGTAACCCTCTTCGTTGAGAAACTCCCGCGTGCGCCGGGCGCTGTCCATCGACACCATCTGGTCATACGCCCCGTGGGCGACGAAAACCGGCTGGTTGCGGTGGTTGGGCAGTCGAGGTCGCAGTATTTCCGGATCCGGCAGCGACGCGCTCAGGGCAATAATGGCCGCGAACTTGTCGGGGCGGGCCAACCCCATCCGGTAGGTCATGCCACCACCCTGGGAGAATCCCAACAGCATCGCGCGGCCATCGTCGGCTCCGAATTCCTTCAGGACTTCGGCGAAAAAGTCATCCAACAATCCTTCCGCCTCCGCGTAGTCTTCGTCCGTGGCCTGACCCCTCGGCGGATGCCAGCCGTAACCGATCATCCCCGGCCCCAGCTCAAAGGGAATCGGCGCGTTGGGACAGGCGTACACGTAGCCCTTGCGGTTGATCGACGGGGCCAGGCTCGCCAGGTCCTGCATGTTGGCGCCGAAACCATGCAGCAGCACCACCAGGGGATAAGATGCGTCGGCGTCGTAGTCGTCGGGGAATATCAACATGTAATGCAGGCCGTCGCCGGCCACCCTGCGCTGTTCAGCTTGCATGGAATCCGCTCCTTGTCGTCCGGTCTGATTCACTAAAAGCACTACGGGACGTCGCCGCGCAGTCGCCGGTTTTCGTCCCGCAGCCGCGCTATCTCCGCCTGCAGATTATCATTGGCTTCCCGCGGGTTTTCGTATTCTGCCCCGGTCGCCGGGTCGTGTATCCGGAAGCGTCCGCTTCCCCAACGGAAATCCAGGTTCAGTAGCGCGCTGGTTGACTCGATGGCTCCGTCGGCATAACCCATTACCGGGAACTGCTCATAAATGCCATTGACCAGCCCCTCACCGATAATGGGCTGCCCAAAGTGATTCCCACCAGAAGGGTCAAACCGCCAGTACTCGGGAACTCCCATCTCCCGGTAAATCTCCCGCTTTTCGACAGTGTCCCTCAGATACGTAGTATGGGATGCAACCTCCATCACGAAATCCGGCGGCTTGCCAACCTGCCGCAGGTCATACCCGTTCCGGTCCCAAACTGCCTGAGTGTCAATGCCCAGCACAACGAGCGTGTCCGGAACAACGTAAGGGGTGCGTCCCGTGGCCGGGTCGGTGTTGGCATAGTACACGGGAACTTCGTCGCTAACCAGGTTAGTGGGATGCCAGGGGAAATGTGCCCCCGGAGCCAAAATCATGTGAAGTCTTTCCCGCAAGTCGTTGATGGTAGGGGACTGCAACATATCTTTGTGTACACGCTCGTGGTCAGGGAAAGGCTCCCAGTAATCAGGCGCCGGGTGGATTTTGGGCTTCGGGGTAGTCATAGCGGTCTCCCCATTGCGTAACGCTAGCAGCGGTGTGCGCGTATTATAACGCAGCCTTTCCCTGCACCGACGGCCGTTTAGCCTCTCCCCTCGTTGCGAGAGATTGCAATAAGGGCCTTCCTGACACATTGACAGTTTGCGGCGGACAATCGCGTTTGGACTGTGCTACGCTACCAGCAACCAACGATCAAAGCCGGCGAGGCCTGCAGCGGATTTAATTGCGGAGTTAATTGATGAAATACGAAGTCGTCCTCATCGAATCTGACGAAGGTTATGCGGTCCATTGTCCGGCCTTGCCCGCGTGTTGGTCACAAGGCGCCACCCCGGAAGAAGCGATAGAGAATATCCGCTCTGCCATCTCGGAATATCTCGATTACGTTTCCGATAGAGCCACTCTGCGCAAGGAACAAATCCTCGATGAGGGACAACGGTCGGGGTTTCAGGTCGAGTTGCGTGAGATTCAAGTGCCGGTATAGATGCCCCGTTGCCCCGGCATCAACCACCAAAGAGCCATTAGAGCTTTCATGAGGGTTGGATTCCGGATTGAACGGCAGAGCCGCCACGTGATAATGACCAACGGGGAGGTGGACTTGGTGATTCCACGCAACAATCCCATCTATGCCTATACGATGGGTGGAATCATAGTCCAAGCCGGTCTCACCGTGAGTGAGTTCAGGGATTTGCTGTAGCCGCTAGCCGAACACGCCGGCCCAACCTACCGCCGTCAACAGCCCGGCTGTCCGTAGTTCCCGCAGCAACCCCGAGGCGGAAACACCCGACGCCAAATGTTGCGTAGAATCACTGCCGTCCAGCCATGCCAGGGCAACCCGCTGCCGCGTAAATTCCCCAACGGCGCAAACCTTCGTTTGGCGCTCCCATCTCCCTCTGGGGGCGGGCCAGGGTGAGGGCCGCCGTCCTCTCTTACACACATCAGCCGAACTAATCGGCGGCGTTGGCCGTCGCCGCGTTGACATCGGGGCCGCCGCCGAAGACGCCAAAAGGATTCAGCGAGCGGGGCGCATCGTACGCGTCCATCTGTTCGGTGCGCTTTAGCCAGCCCACCACCAGGTAGGTCAGCGGTGTAGCTGCGATTTCGTACAGCGATTTGGCGATCCAGGCGCACACCGCCGCGTTGAACACCGGCGCCCACGAACCGCTTTCGGTGACCCACAAACCGGAAAAGCCGAACGCGATGGTAAAAAACAGTATCGAGTCTATGCCCTGCCCCACGATGGTGGACGATATGGTCCGCAGCCACAGCATCCTGCCCTGGGTTCGATTCTTCAGAATGACCATCACCGCCGCGTTGACGAACTCGCCGACGATGTAGGCCACGAATGAGCCTAACAGGATCCAGGTGGTGGCGCCCAGAATGCTCTCATAAGACGCCTGGTCTTCCCAGAACACTGCGCCGGGGATGATGTTCCCCACCCAGAACAGCACAACCATCAGCAGGTTGCACACAAACCCCAGCCAGATAACGCCGCGGGCCACCCGAAATCCATACACTTCGGTCAGAATGTCACTGATGATGTACCCGACCGGGAAGCAGACGATGGCTGCCGACACCACAAAGAGATTGCTGCCAATGAGGTTGAACGGCAGTTCAAACAGCGTAACCGGCTTGATGGCAATGATGTTGCTGGCGAGCAACACCGTCACCGCCAGCGCGGCGATGATAACCAGCTTGCCGGAAAACTGCATCCTACTCCCTCCAGAAAAAGCTAATCCCCTCTCCCTTGATGGAAGAGGGCTAGAGCCTGCCCCGTACTCGATATGGGGGTAAGGGTGAAATCTCTCCTCCCTGTTTGAGGAGGCTCAGGGTGAGGGCCATCCCATCACAACAGCGGCAAATAACGGGCAATCTCGTAATCGGTAACCGTAGAGCGATACTGCCCCCACTCCATCTTCTTGTTGCGCAGCAGCGAATCGAACACGAAATCTCCCAGCGTCCGGCGCAGAAGTTCACTGCCCTCAGCCAACACAATCGCTTCGCCCAGGCTTCCGGGCAGCGCGGTGATGCCCCGCGCCGTGCGTTCTTCGACTGACATTGAGCCGACATCGGCGGTTACCGGTGTGGGCAGCGGATACTCATCCTCTATGCCTTTCAATCCCGCTGCCAGCAACACGCTGAAGGCCAGGTAAGGGTTGCACGCCGGGTCGGGCGCACGGTATTCGATCCGCAGCGACGTGTCGTAACCGGATTTGTAGGATGGCACGCGCACCAGGTCCAGCCGGTTTGAGACCGTCCAGGAAACGTGAACCGGCGCTTCGTATCCTGGCACCAGCCGCTTGTAGGAATTTACCCACTGGTTGGTCACCAGCGTAATCTCCGGGGCGTGGCGCAGCAGGCCGGCGATGAACCGCTTGCCCGTAACCGAAAGATGGAAATCGTCGTCGGTATCGTAGAACGCGTTGGTGTTGCCGCGAAACAGGGACTGGTGGGTGTGCATGCCGCTGCCGTTGCTGCCGGTAAACGGCTTCGGCATAAACGACGCGTACACACCCTGCAGTTGGGCCAACTCCTTGATGACCAATCGCGCGGTCATCACGTTGTCGGCCATGGTCAGCGCGTCGGTGTACTGCAGATCGATTTCGTGCTGACTGTGCGCTCCCTCGTGGTGGGAGTATTTAACCGGAATGCCCATGTCGGCCAGGTTCAGCACCGTATCGCGGCGCAGGTCGGATGCCGGGTGGCTGGACAGCTGGTCGTAGTAGCCGTAGGTATCCAGCGGTACCGGCGATTCAGCGTCCTTCAGGTAGAAAAACTCCAGCTCGGGGCCAACGTAATATATGTAGCCCATGGTCGCCAGCCTTTCCAGGTTCCGCTTCAGAACCTGCCGGGGGTCGCCGATGAACGGTTCGCCCCGGGGCGTGCGAATGTCGCAAAACATGCGCGCCACCGAGTTGCGTCGGGGTCGCCACGGCAACAGGGAAAACGTCGTCGGGTCGGGGAACGCCCGCATATCGCTTTCCTCTTCCCGCGAGTAGCCTTCGATTGCCGCTCCATCGAAGCCAACCCCCAGTTCAAGGGCATCTTCCAGATCGTCAACCGTTATGGCAAACCCCTTCAGGTGGCCCAGAATATCGGTAAACCACAGGCGTATGAATTTGACATCGAAGTCGCGGGCGCTGCGCAGAACATACTCGCGCTCGGCAGCATGATTATCGGTCATCAGGTAAGGTCTCCTAGATGAAAGGACTCGTGGAGCGGATCGAACGCCATAATCAATCTCCTTTCTGTCGTCAGTTTCGGAATCTGGGTGGAATGTTTCCGTTGAGCGTTGCCAGAAACTCTGCGTCGCTAACTCCGGACCTGCGAACCATCTTGGTTACTGTACCTTGCGGGATGTTGCCCCGGTGCCGGTGGATATGCACCAATAAACCCAGTCGGTCATGGATGAACTTGTTGTGAGAGCCTCGTCCGCTGCCTTCTGGCCGGAAGCCGAGCCGCAGGAAAGCGGACAGCACTTCCGCCGTACTCAGGTTGCGGAAATACGGTGGCATCAGGTGGTTGGAGATTCGATAGGCTCAAGATGCCGGTGATTATCGCGAATTTCTTCTTCCGTCATAAACCGAGGTTCAACCCAATGCACTTCGGTAATCCCGCCTTCCTCTTTGCACTCGGCAAGTGTTACTTCTTTCTCCGACTCTGTCTGCTCTGCGTCGAAAATCTTCGCCTTCCATCCCGGCCCCTCTTCCAAATATGACGCCATCGCATCAGCAATCATCATCAGCGCTTCCTCTTGGGTTTGGCCGTCGGAGACGCAGCCGCGCATGGCCAGGCAGACTGCCGTCCACCAGAGGTTGTCCGGGTATTCGAAGTCCGGGTATTTGACCAGCACCACTTCGTACTTTGCCATCATCGCACTCCTGCTCAGCGGGGCGTAGGGGCGAATAATCATTCGCCCCTACTGTTTCGGTGTATGGCAATTATACCAAGCCGGACTAGGCGTCGAAATACTTGAAGAATTCGTAGGGATGCGGGCGCAGGCGCAGGTCATCCACGTCCACCTTCTTGGACTCCAGCCAGGTCTCCAGCAGGTCGTCGGTGAACACACCGCCGCGCATCAGGAACTCGTTGTCCCGTTCCAGCGCGCCCAGCGCCTCCTCCAGCGAGCCGGGAACCTGACGGATGGCCGACAGCTCCGCCGCCGACATTTCATAGAGGTTCTGGTCCACCGGGTCCGGCGGTTCAATCTCGTTGATGACGCCGTCGATGCCCGCCATCAGCATGGCGGCGAACGCCAGGTAGGGGTTGCACGACGGGTCGGGCGCCCGGAATTCCAGCCGCCGCGCCGCCGGGCTGTTCGAGTATGTGGGAATGCGGATGCACGCCGAACGGTTCCGCACCGAGTACACCAGGTTCACCGGAGCCTCGAAGCCGGGCACCAGCCGCTTGTAGCTGTTCGTCGTCGGCGCGGCAAAGGCCATCAGCGCCGGCGCGTGCAGCAGCAGCCCGCCGATGTAGTGGCGGCAGGTGGCCGACAGCAGGGCGTAGCCGTTGGCGTCATAGAACAGGTTGCTCCCGTCTTTCCACAGGCTCTGGTGCGTGTGCATCCCGGTGCCATTGTCGCCAAACAGCGGCTTGGGCATGAACGTCGCCACCTTCCCATGCGCCTTCGCCACATTTTTGACCACGTACTTCACAATTGAAACCGTGTCGGCCATTTTGGTCAGGCTGTCGAAGCGCACGTCAATCTCAGCCTGGCCGGCGGTGGCAACTTCGTGATGGTGCTTTTCGACGATGATGCCAAAGTGCTCAATCTTCTGCACCATCTCGGAGCGAATATCCTGGAAGGTGTCGAAAGGCGGGGCCGGAAAATACCCGGACTTGAGCGCCGGGCGATAGGCCAGGTTATTGCCGCCGCCGATGCTGGTCTCGGCGCCCGTATTCCATACGCCTTCGTCGGAGTCAATGAAGTGGTAAGCAGAGTTAACGGTCTGGTCAAAACGGGCGGAATCGAACACGAAAAATTCCGGTTCCGGACCCCAATAGCTGACATCGGCAATGCCGCTCTCTTTGAGGTACGCTTCGGCCTTGTGCGCTACATGGCGCGGGTCCCGGGAGTACAGTTCCCGGGTGACCGGGTCGATGATGTCGCAAAACATATGCAGCGTGGGGATGCTGAAGAAGGGGTCAACCACCGCCGTGCTGGTGTCCGGCAGGAGCGTCATATCGCTCTCATCAATGGACTTGAAGCCCCTGATGCTGGAACCGTCGAAACCGTAGCCCTCGGCCAGGTTGGCTTCGGTCAACTCGCTGAGCGGTATGGATACGTGCTGCAAAGTGCCGGGCAAGTCGGTGAATCGCAGGTCGATGATGCCGATGCCGTTTGACTTGCAAAAGTCGATTACTTCAGTGGGGGTCATTTTGAATCCCTCCTTTCGGGATGATTTGGTTTGCGGGTGTGTTTTGTCATCTAAACTGTCATCCTGCGCCTCAACCGCCTTTCCGGCTTCTTTTTTCGTCATTCCGGCGAACGCTGGAATCCTGCCCTCTCTCCCTCTGTGAGAGGGTTGGGGTGAGGGAGGACTCTATTGGTTCATGCCTTCTCCATGCTGCGTCAGGTCGATTCCTATTTCCTCTTCGGTGTCAGTGATGCGCAGACCAATAGTGTATTTAAGGGCCAGCAGAATGATGCTGGACACAACGAACGACCATGCGAAGGCCGCCAGTATGCCAATGATTTGGTAGAGAACCTGTTCGATGCGGGTTACATCGACGTCCAGGCCATCCAGCCCAATGCCAACGCCGACGAATATTCCGGTAGCCAGCGCCCCCCAGATCCCGCCGATCCCGTGGATGCCGAACACGTCCAGAGAATCGTCGATGCGCAGCTTGTGAACCAACTCAACAGCCACGAAACACGCGGCGCCAGCGCCAGCGCCGATGATGATGGCTGGCATGACTCCCACAAAACCGGCGGCCGGCGTTATCGCCACCAGGCCCGCCACTGCTCCCGCTGCGGCGCCGCTGGCCGACGGTCGCTTGGTCACCAGCCACGACACCAGCGACCACGAAGACATGGCGGTGGCGGCAGCCACGTTGGTAACAACGAAGGCATTCGCGCCCTGGCCGCTCGTGAGGTCGAAACTGCTGCCCGCGTTGAAGCCGAACCAGCCGAACCACAACATGCCGGCGCCCAGCAGCACCAGGGGCACGTTGTGCGGAGTAACCGTTGCCGTCCCAAACCCGGCGCGGCGCCCCACGACGAAGGCCGCTGCCAGCGCTGCGGTCCCCGATGCGATATGCACCACGGTGCCGCCGGCGAAGTCCAGCGCAAACCCGGCTTCGCTCATTCCCAGCACCGAGCCCAGGTTGCCCAGCCAGCCGCCGCCCCAAACCCAGTGGCACAGCGGCGCATACACGATGGTTACCCACAATGCCGAAAAAATCAGGTATGACGAAAATTTGAACCGCTCCGCGAAGCCACCGGCGATCAGCGCCACCGTAATAATGGCGAACATCCCCTGGAACACCATGAACGCCTGTTCATCCAGTTCCACGCCCATCATCCCGAACTTGGTGAGGTCGCCCACGAAGCCCAGGCCGCCCACGCTGTTGCCGAACGCCAGACTGTAACCCCAAAGCACCCACAACACGCTCACCAGCCCAATTGCGGTGATGGAGTGCATCATCGTTCCGATCACGTTTTTGTGGCGAACCAGGCCGCCGTAGAAGAGCGCCAGTCCGGGCACCATTATGAACACCAGCGCCGATGATATTAGAAAGGACAGTACCTGCAGTTCCGTGAACTCCATCAGTCTTCTCCCCGTCACAATGTAGCTCTACGCCCCGGATTCCGGATTTTCGCGGTGGCAATGTGGCCGCACCGCCAACGAAACACAACCAGCCGGATCACTATGCGTAAAGCGTATGCAAGTATAAAATTCCAGTGTTACGTATCAATGACGGAAATGTTACAAAATTGTTACACACCAGCATTTACCCCTTGTATGTAAAGTAGAGGCGCGGCAGACCGAAACACCCTCTCCCCTGATGGGAGAGGGCTGGGGTGAGGGTGAAAATCCCAGCACCAACCCAACCCCGCCCATCCTGAGCCTGTCGAAGGACACCCTGTCATTGCGAGGATCTTCCGCTCATCCTGAGCCCGTCTAAGGATCATCCCGAGCTTGTCGAGGGACGCGGCAACCTCGTTGAGGTTGAGCACGTGCCGGGGAACCATCATTGCTACGGCGACGAGATTGCCACCCCCGTATCAAGTACGGGGTCGCAATGACATGAGGAAAACCGAAAGGCCTTGGGGTGACCGCAAAGCTGGGTATGCAACTGCCCACGCATGAATTGAGGGCCAGGGGTGGCCACAGCCCCCGACCCTCGGAGTGAGGAGAGGAAGAGTTTCCAAGCTGTCGGCTAGCTGGTAGCCGCCGACTCCGGGTAAGTCTGGATTCCGTGTTCGGAAATATCCAGGCCCTCCAGCTCCTCGGCCTCGGTGACGCGCACGCCCATCGCGAACTTCAGCAGGTAGAACAGGGCGAGACCGGTCACCAGCGACCATGCGACTACTACGAGGATGCTGACAATCTGCGGCAATAGCAGTTCTGCGTTGCCACCGACCAGACCTACCGTTCCGGCGGCTCGGTCACCACCGCCCACCGCAGAATCAGCGCCGCTGGCGAAGATTGCTACGGCCAGCAGTCCCCAAAGTCCGGTGAATCCGTGAACGCTGATGGCGCTCACCGGGTCGTCAACCTTCAGTACCCGCTCGACAAACATCACCGACAGATACATGACCGGAGCGGCGATGGCGCCGATGACTACGGCCGCCCACGGGTCCACAAACGCCACTGGCGCCGTGATGCCCACCAGCCCGGCCAACGCGCCGTTACACGCCATCAGAATGTCGGCCTTGCCCTTGACGATTAGCGTGATGTACAGCGCAACCACCGCTCCGGTGGCGCCCGCCAACAGAGTGTTCACAGCGTTCAAGCCGATATTATCACCGGTGTTGATGTTAAAACCGAACCAACCGAAGAACAGGATAAACGTGCCTATCACGACGAACGGGGTGCTGTGCGCTGGCATCTCCTGGGCTACACCATTCACGAATTTGCCGATGCGCGGCCCGACCACCCAGGCACCGGCGAGAGCGACAAATCCGCCGAGGGCGTGAACCACTCCGGAACCGGCATAATCCTGCGCGCCGAAGACATCCAGCCAACCATCGCCCCAGACCCAATGGCCGTAAATGGGGTAGATCAGCGCCGAAACGATGAAGCTGTAAGCCAGGTAAGCCTGCAGCTTGGTGCGCTCCGCCATAGCGCCGGCCACGATGGTGGCGGCGGTGGCGGCGAATACCATCTGGAACATCCAGTCAACGTACTCTCCTCCCGTCAGGAACCAGCCGCTCAGACCGATGAAACCGCTGGCCGATTCACCCATCATAAAGGCGAACCCAAAAGCCCAGAAGCCCAGGGACGCGATTGCAAAGTCCATGAAGGATTTGGTGAGGTAGTTGGTGGTGTTCTTGGATCGAATCAGACCGGCGCCCAGGAAGGCGAAACCGGCCTGCATAAAGAAGACCAACGCCGCCGCGACGATCAATACCACGTTGTCCACGTAACCGGCCGTGGCAACAGGCGCCTCATCCTGCGCAAAAACAGCATTGAACGTCGCCAGCAGGCTGATGGCCAGCAAGCCGAAGAACAACATCAACAGGGTACGCCGTAGCGAAATGGGGTACTCTTTTACCGCGGCGATGCCGTGGCTGAATACATTTGATGTGGCCGAAAGCATTTTTGCCTCCTATGCTTTTGAGGCGTCGTCTCCCAGCGTGTGGCCACAGCGCTGTGGGCCGGCGTCCCTTGTAATGTGACCTACGAAATTTTAATTCGGGAGTGTTAAGCGTTTGTTGCGTAAACGTGAACAACCTATTGCCGAAAAGTAACGCCCCTGTTTCGTGTCGGCATATTCCAACCCTTTCAATATTCGTTATGTCATCATCCAGGTGAACATCGAAGGCCGTAATCGGGTTCCATAATGATACACCCCGGAAACGTGCCAATTCAGGCGCTATCCAGCCGCTGGGCAGTCGGAACCCGTCACACATACCCACTTTAATCCGTGATTGCGACCCCGTACTCGATGCAGGAGTTGGCAATCCCGTCCCACCCCACTGTCATTGCGACCCCGTACTCGATGCAGGAGTTGGCAATCCCGTCCCACCCCACTGTCATTGCGAGCGCAGCGTGGCAATCTCGTTGAGGTTGAACACACGTCGGCAAACCACCATTGCTACGGCGGCGAGATTGCCACGTCGCTGCGCTCCTCGCAATGACAGGTGGGGGTGTGCGCTCCTTGCAATGACAGTCGGCCAGTTTGGTTTGACATAGTGGGTACGCGTGAGGTCGGAACCCCAGCGGTGTATGCGGTGTATAATGGGGCCGCCCGCTGGCACGAGCCAAACATTGCCGGCCCTGCCATGTCATTAGAACCGCCAGCACTCTGCAATAGTCATCATTCCTGTCCACTAACTACGAGGTGTAATTATGGCTGATTACGCGCATCCCGAATCTCTGGTCACTACCGATTGGGTAGTCCAACACGGCAGCGACTCCAACGTCCGCCTGGTGGAAGTCGATGTGGATACATCCGCTTACGAACAGGGCCACATCGCCGGCGCTGTAACCTGGAACTGGCAAAGTCAACTGCAGCAGAACGTCGTTCGCGACATCGTGTCCCGCAGTGAAATGGAATCGCTCCTGGGCGGTGTGGGCATCTCGCCCGCCACCACCATCATCCTGTACGGCGACAACAACAACTGGTTCGCGGCGTGGGCTTTCTGGCAGCTGAAATACTACGGACACGCCGACGTGCGGCTCATGAACGGCGGCCGCGCCCTGTGGCTCGCCGAAAACCGCCCCATCACCACCGACGCGCCCTCTTACCCCGCCGCCCAGTACAGCATCACCACCGAGAACGCCGACCTCCGGGCGATGCGCGACTACGTGCTGCAGGCCGTCAACAGCAACTCCCACGCCCTGGTCGATGTCCGCTCACCAGACGAATTCTCCGGCGCCCTGAACGCTCCCCCCAACCTGCCGCAGGAAGGGTCGCAGCGCAACGGACACATCCCCGGAGCCGCCAATATTCCCTGGGGCCAGGCTGTCAGCGAAGATGGCACCTTCAAGTCGGCTGACGACCTTAGCGAGCTGTACGGCAGCCGCGGCGTCGACGGATCCCGCGAAACCATCGCTTACTGCCGCATCGGCGAGCGCTCTTCCCACACCTGGTTTGTGCTGAGCCAGCTGCTGGGATACGACAACGTCCGCAACTACGACGGCTCCTGGACCGAGTGGGGCAGCATCGTCGGCGCGCCCATCCAGCGCGACGCATAACCTCCGCTCCCAATAATTTGCACTTCCGCGAACGGAGATTGGGGTATCCTGAAATAGGGTACCCCAATTAGGTTGTGTTGACATTTCTCGTCATTCCCGCTTTCGCGGGAATCCAATGACCGAATTCGTTAATAACGTTTTCGATTTGTTCACCTCACGACCTATGGATTCCGGCTTTCGCCGGAATGACGGAATGAGTTTCAAAATGTCAACACTGCCTAGTAATGTAAGGAGGCCCAATATGTTAAAACGGATTCACATAAAGGGCTATAAATCACTTTCTGACGTTGAAGTCAAGCTGACGCCGCTAACGGTAACAGTTCAGAGTTGGTGAGGTGAATTGCTGAAAAGTTGTTTGTCGATGGCTGGCGACCTTTGGGCTGTTTATGTCAAGTTGGGGTCATGGAGCATGAAATCGACCTCACCACCGCCGACCGGGATGTTCTGATTGGGATCATCGTTCGGCAGCAGGCCATCATCGAGAACCTGGAGAAACGGATTGCCCAGTTGGAAGGGCGGGCCAAATCCAGGGTTTCGGGAAGGATGCCCGGTCTGAAGTCCAAATCCGAGCAGAAGCCGGATCGACCCAAGAAGCCACGCCAGCCTCGACCCCACGGCTTTGCCCGGACCCGCACGACGCCTACCCAGCGAGTGGAGCATGTGGTGGAACAGTGTCCCGACTGTGGAACCCAGTTGTCCGGCGGTTGGACCCAGCGGACACGGGAAGTCATCGACTTGCCCCAGGTTCCGGTGGAGGTAACTGAGCACGCTTACCTCGCCCGCACCTGCCCGCAGTGCCAACGGCGTTGTACGCCCACCGCGCAACTCGACGGCGTGGTGCTGGACCGGCAGCGGTTGGGAGTGAACCTGGTCAGCCGGATTGCCGCGTTGCGCGAGGAGGCCAGGCTGCCCTGGCGCACCATCCAGTGGTACCTGGACACCGTGCATGGACTGCATCTCAGCGTGGGGGCCATCGTGGCTGCCACGCAACGGGTGGCCCGCAAAGCCCAGGGGGTGATGGAAACCATAGTGGAGCGGGTCCGAGGCAGTCCGGTGGTCCACGCCGATGAGACCGGCTGGCGGGAGGACGGACACAACGGCTACGTGTGGACCTTTAGCACGCCCACCCTGCGGTACTTCCTGCGGCGAGGTCGGGGCAAGGCCGTGGTGGACGAAGTCCTGGGGGAGGAGTTTGCTGGTGTGCTGGTCAGCGACTTCTACGCCGCCTATCACCACTACGACGGCCCCAAGCAACGCTGCTGGGCCCACCTCCTGCGGGACATCCACGACTTGCGTACACTCTCTACCCACAGGACCATCGGCTGACACAGTGGGCTGACGCGGTCCACCAACTCTACCGCCAGGCCGCGGCCTTTACCCATCCGTCGGAGCAACAGCGACGCACCACCCAACTGGCTTTGGAAAGGCGCCTGCTGGCCCTCTGCCGTCCCTACCTGGATGACCCGTCGGCGGTTCAGGCCAGGTTGTGCCGACGCATCGAGAAGCACGTCAAGGAACTCTTCGTCTTCATGGGCCAACCGGAAGTGCCACCGGATAACAACGCCGCCGAGCGCAGCCTGCGGCCGCTGGTGATCAGTCGCAAGATCAGCGGAGGAACCCGCTCGCAGCAGGGCACCGAAACCAAGATGACGCTGGCTTCAATCTTCGGCTCCTGGAGAGCACAGGGCCTCAACCCCCTCACCACCTGCCGACAACTCCTCGCTTCCCCCCAACTCTGAACAGTTACCGCTAACGCTATTGTTTGGGCCCAATGCAGCAGGCAAGAGCAATTTCCTCGATTCCCTTCAGCTTCTGTCAAACCTGGCTACCAGCCGGACTTTGAACGAAGCCTTTGGTGCTCCGTATCGTGGTAAACCGCTGGAATCTTTTACCATCGGCGAAAAAGGCCTCATCGGATTGATGGAACAGGAGAGATTAGTCTTTTCCATTGAAACCGATTTACAGTTGTCGGACGCGGTTGTTGACTCAGTGAACCGGCAGATCCAGGAGATGCGCCGACCGGGCAACCCTGACCGGTCTGAAGCAGCCGGAAATCGTTCTGTCTATGTCCGTGAGCGCGATCTGCGTTACCGGGTCGAAATAGAGATGGTACCTCGCTCAGGGATTCTACGTGTAACTGACGAATTTCTGGCCGCCTTGAACTCACGGGGCGAAGTTTCCCGCAGCCGCCACCCTTTCATCGAACGGCTGGACGAAAAGATTCGTTTGCGGTTGGAAGGTCAGGCACATCCCACCGATTACGACCGTTACCTCGACCATACTATCCTCTCAATGCCGCATTATCCCCCTCATTATCCCCACTTGACGGCGGCACGCCGAGAACTTGAGAGTTGGCTGTTTTTCTACTTCGAACCGCGCGAGCGTATGCGCTCAGCGAATCCGGTCCAAGAAGTCCGTCACATCGGATCGATGGGTGAAGACCTCGCTGCTTTTCTCAACACGCTGCGCGCCCACAAACCCAGTCAGTTCGCGGCAGTAGAAAAGTCCCTGCGTACCCTAATGCCCAACGTGGACGGTATTGAAATGGACATCAGCGAGCTTGGTGAAGTTGAGCTTCGTCTTAAAGAGAGTGGTATCGCTATCCCCGCCCGCATTCTTTCCGAAGGCACCCTCCGACTGCTAGGTCTGTTGGCCCTCACTGGAACGGATACTCCGCCCTCACTGGTCGGCTTCGAAGAGCCGGAAAACGGCGTCCACCCGCGCCGCATACAATTGATTGCAGAACTGTTGAAAACACGCTCAAGCATCGGACAAAGCCAGTACATCGTCACAACACACTCTTCTATTCTCCCTGACTTGTTACCGGACGACGCACTGTTCGCAGTACGCCGCATTGACCGCCAAACACAGATTGACCCCTTTGCGTCCTGGGGGCCGCTGGCCCGCCGGCATGATATTGAATACGCGCTGGATGACCAGCAAACCAGACTGCCAGTATCGGAACGCATTTTGAGGGGAGACTTTGATTCGTGAAATAGCGTTGTTCGGTGAAGACTACGCTCACCAACAGGTTATCGGGTCGCTGGTACAACGTCTTGCCCAAGCAGAAGAGACCATAGTCCGGCTAGATTGGCGAAACGCAATTGGCGGTCACGGGCGGGTCGTTAGTGAGTTCGATAACTATTTGCGCGACCTGACCAGGCAAGGGAGTCTCCCAGACCTGATAATTGTCGCTACGGATGCTAACTGCAAGGGGCTGAATCAGCGCACCAGGGAATTGGATCGCCCCAACGCCCCCGCCCCCGTAATCGCAGCCATCCCCGACCCCCACATCGAACGTTGGCTGTTGCTCGACGGTGTGGCGTTTCGCACGGTTTTCGGCAGAGGATGCAACGCGCCCGACCAGAAATGCAGCCGCGACCTATACAAACAGCAGTTGATTAAGGCTGTCTATGATGCCGGCATCACCCCCAGCATTGGGGGTATTGAGTTTGCCGAAGACATAGTTAACCAAATGGACATTGACCCTGCCATGCGTGCCGACCGCTCACTCAGCCGGTTCGTAGAGGAAATCCGCCAAACTTTACGACAATGGCAACTATGACGATGCAATGGACAGTCCCCCGTTCCCCGGTGTAGATTTGCATCCCACACTATTCATCCTGCACTGAAAATGGAGCGCAACAAATGGCGCAATACAACGTGGCAGTCATCGCCGGCGACGGCATTGGACCTGAGGTAATCGCTGAGGGGCGCAAAGTCCTGGATGCCGTGGCCGCCGGTACCGATGGCCTCTCATTTCAGCTAACCGACTTTTCCTGGGGCAGCGACTACTACCGGGAAACCGGCCGAATGATGCCCGAAGACGGCCTCGACCAGATCGTCGGCTTCGACGGGGTGCTGTTCGGCGCGGTGGGCGACCCCAACATCCCCGACCACATAACGCTGCAGGGCCTCCTGCTGCCCATGCGCCGCGCCTTCGACCAGGCCATCTGCGTGCGTCCGGCGGTACTTTACCCTGGCGTTCAGTCGCCCATCGCCGGCAAATCCGCCGGCGACATCGACATGGTGATCTTCCGGGAAAACACCGAGGGAGAATACGCTCCGGTGGGCGGTCGACTGTATGCCGGCACCCCCCACGAAACCGTGATCCAGAGCGGCGTATTCACCCGCCGCGGCACCGAACGCATCATCCGCGCGGCCTTTGAGCACAGCGTACGCCGGGGCGGCAAGAACAAGGTTACTTCGGTGACCAAATCCAATGCCCAGGCCTTCAGCATGGTGTTCTGGGATGAAGTCTTCGCGGACGTGGCAGCGGAATACCCGCAGATCGAAACGGAATCGCTGCTGGTCGACCGGGCCGCCATGGATCTGGTGCGCTGGCCCGAGGATTTCGACGTCATCGTTGCCTCCAACCTGTTTGCCGACATTCTGTCCGACATTGCCGCCGTCGTAACCGGCAGCATGGGTCTCGCTCCCAGCGCCAACATCAACCCGGAAGGCCGGTTCCCCTCCATGTTCGAGCCGGTCCACGGCGCCGCCTTCGACATCACCGGCAAAGGGCTGGCCAACCCGTTGGCAACCGTTCTGGCCGTTGCCATGATGCTCGACCACTTCGGCGAACACGATTCCGCCGACCGCATCAACGCCGCCACCCTCCGCGTCCTGAACGAACGCAGCACGCTAACGGCCGATCTGGGAGGCGTCGCCTCCACGCAGCAAGTGGGCGACGAGGTTATCCGCCTACTGCAATAGCCGGCAGCCGCATCGCGCCGTACCGGATGCCATTGCGAGCGTAGCGGGAGCGGTGACGTGCATTTACCTGGATGAACAGGATAGACAGGATTTTGGGCCGTGGTTTGCGACGGGATTCAACCCCCGCATCGAGTACGGGGGCGCAATAACAAAGTGGGTACGCGTAAGGACATCCTCCCTGTGGAAATCAGAAATAATGTTCTGATATAATGCCGCCACTATGCTGGTGGCATGTTTATTGATCCCACACCTTGCGACTCGGCAGATGGCGGTGGGAATTGTGGTCCGGTATCCTGCATTGTCATCGTTAACCATCACTTCATTCTAAGTCTAGGTCTTCACCGGCTCTCCGTAAATTTCCCGGTATTCATCCGACGCCGGGAGCTCCTCCAGTGCCGCCCGAGCCTCTTCCTCGGTGCGCTCCGGCAGCGCCCTGACCACAATCACGGCGATAGCGTCCGCCGCATCCGGGTGCGACAGCACAACGTCGGCGGAACTGGGCTTTGGGATACACTCCCCATTGGCAGACATACTCTCCAAATGCCGAGCCAACGCATTCCGCGCCATTTTGCAAGCCTCTTCAAGAGCGCCGCCGCCGGCGATGCAGCCGGGCAGGTCGGGAAATCTGATGCCAAAATCGCCGTCGGATTTCTGGCATACCAGGGCAGCGTAAGTCGGTTCCGTATCACCCACCATTATCGGCCGCAGTCCGATGCCGGCCATGAACGTCTCGGATACCAGCGGCTCCTCATAACAAGGCAAGTCATCCTCGGCAAGCGGATGGCCGTATATCTCGTGATACTCGTCCGACGCCAGAAACGCCTCAAACTCGGCCTTCGCCTCTTCCTCCGTCCGTTCCGGCAGCGCCTCCACCACGATTAAGGCGATAGCATCGAAAGCGTCTTCGTGGGCCAAAGCCGCATCGGCAGAGCATGGCGGCGGGATGTATTCCCCATCGGCAGCCATTCCTTCCAAATGCAGCATCAGCGCCTCTCGCGCCATTTCACGCGCTTCCTCAAAAGTAGTCCCCGCTGTGATGCAGCCGGGCAGGTCAGTGAACCACACCCCATAATCGCTGGTTGTGTCCTTTTCAACCAGCGCGATGTAGGTTCGCTCCATATCGACCTCCTTTATCGTCGCAACTTGATGCCGGATTGCTTCTCGATGCTGAGTATCGTCCCTATCTTGAGGTCTTTCCGCGGGTGAGGAACAGTGATCGTGCCGGACTTGTCAGGATGCTTCATCTGATGGTGGGATCCAACAATCCGGTGCACGTACCAGCCATCGGCTTCCAACCGCCGCAAAACCCTCCTGCTGTCCATAGGCAGCATTATACATATGGAATCCCCACATGCGCCGTTGCGTGATCCATCACCTCCGGTTATCCCTGTCGCATTATGACCAACGTCTCGCCCGACTTTACGCAGCGCCTCGCCAAGTTCGCCGCCGGCATCGCCGTGGAAGCCCATCGGCTCCCTCCCCCGGTGGCAGACCTCTGCCGGGACCTGATGCTCAACGCCGCCGCCGCCCTGGCCGGCGCGGCCCATCCCGACGGCATCGCCCTCGTTCGTTTCGCCCGCGAAACTCGTCATTGCCACGCTGCGCTCGCAATAACAAAGTGGGTACGCGTAAGGACATCCTCCCTGTGGAAATCAGAAATAATGTTCTGATATAATGCCGCCACTATGCTGGTGGCATGTTTATTGATCCCACACCTCCCCCTGCGGGTCGAAACCGCCCGCCGACCCGACCTGCGCCGACAACCCTTCGTCATCTACGATGAAGGCTCGCCCCTGTCCCGTATCGTCGATGCCACACCCGGCATGGGCGTCCACGCCGGGATGCCGCTGAACACGGCCCTGCAACGGTGCGCCGATGCCATCCCCCTGATCGCCGACTTTCGCCTCTACGCCCTGCGCTGGGCAGCAATCGTCGCCCGTTTGAATCGTATCGGCGGCGACGCGGAAGACGCCGGCCTCGGTTGTGCGTACGTCGCCGTCAACCATGGCGCCGACCGGCATGACACTGACCGGTTCGGCAGCGACGATGCGCGATTCACTGCCGCGCTGATGCGTGCTGTACCCACCGACTGGAACGCGTGCGTCGGTGTCGGACCGGGTAAATTCCCGGCCCGGTGTGCCGCTGCAACGGCCCGCCCCAACCACGCCGTGCGACTCCCCGATGACGAATCCGCCCGGCGTGCTTGCCTGGCCCCCGTGTCGGTAAACTCACTGCCCATCGACGTGCGCCGGCTGGCCGCTCTCCACGACCTCGGCATCCACACCCTGGGGCACGTCGCGGCTGTATCCCCGTCAAGGCTGGAGTCGGCGGTGGGCGACGCCTGGGCGCTGGTGTGGCAACTGGCCCACGGCATCGATCACCGACCAGTGGCTGCCAACGATTTCGTTTACGCCCCGGAACCCAGCCAGCTGGCCACCGTCGCGTAATACCCGCGTGTCATACCGACGCAACCACCCCGAGACCACCGCGCTTGCTCTCCGGCCTGTCTATGATAGTGAGATGACGCGATCCCGACGATCCCACCTAATCGTATCCATACCGCGTACAACTCGGCTCCCCGCAAAAATCATGACGCCGGCGTCTCTTCTGGCGTTGGCTCAGGATGCAAACCCCAGGGTCCGCGCTACCTCTTGCTGCCGCCCGTCCAGTGTTGCGAAAAACATCTCCCCAGGGTCCACGGCCACGTACATAGCTGTTGCGACGTGCCACAGGTCGGCGCCGCGCAGGTAACCGGCTTGCAGCACCCTGGCAAACTCCGACGTCAATGGCCGATCCGGGAAAATCCACTCAATGTCCAGACCGGGCGGCAACTGGAACCTCAAACCCTCCCGTGCGAAGGCAGATCGCACTTCGGCTTCCAATAGGTTCGAGGCGATCACCCGGTCGAAAGTCAGAAGGTTAGCAAGGGACGAACCACCCCGCGACTCCGCAAATGCAATCGCGATAAGCGCCGAGGAATCGACGTAAGCGACGCTCACCGGTTACGGTCCGCCAGGAATCGGGCAAGCGCTCCCGGGCTGTGCTGCGACGGTCCGATTTCCGCATCATCAAAGCGCGCCGGCCCGATGATGCCCCGCCGGGTTAGTTCCTCTATTCGCCGGTCGGTGGCGGTTGGTTCCTTTTCGATGGGCCGGACTTCCGCTACGGGCTTGCCGTGGTACGTAACCGTAACCGTGCCGCCAGCGCGCACGTGCCGCATCACCTCTGAGAATTTCGCTTTGGCTTCCTGAGCCGAATAAATCAGATCCATGACCCTATTATAAACTCTGTCGCGGTTTGCGCGGCTTACCAACCCCCGGTATCATGCTCGGTATCATGCTGTGGATTGTTCCGCCGGCGCCATTCCGGCGCTTTCCCCGGCGGTGGCGGACGCGACGTTGGAGGTTTGGCTATGACCGTGATGGTAACCGGCGGCACCGGATTTATCGGCAACCGCATCATTCGCAAGCTGGTGGAACGGGGCGAAGACGTGCTCTGCTTCGACCTGGCTCCCCCACGGGCTAACCTGCAACCCCTGCTGGACCGGATTTCCATCTACCGCGGCGACGTTACCCGCATGGACCACCTGCTGGAGGCCGTCAACAGTCATAATGTGGACCGGATCATCCACATGGCGGCCCTGTTGCCTCCCGATACCGAAGACCGTCCCGCTACCGGCATGGCCGTCAACATCGACGGCACCAACAACGTCTTCGAGGCGGCCCGCTGGGGCAATATCCAGCGCGTGGTGTATGCCAGCAGCATCGCGGTGTACGGTGTGCAGGACACCTTCGGCGACCGCCCGCTCACCGAGGACGACCTGGCCGCGCCCATCAATGTCTACGGCATGACCAAAGCCGTCAACGACTTTGCCGCCGCCCGCTACCGCACCCTCCACGGCCTGGACATCCGGGGCGTGCGCATCTGCACCGTCTTCGGCCACGGGCGCGTTACCGGGATGACCGGCATGATCGGCGGCCTGATGATGTCTTTGCCCGCCATCGGCCAGCCGGTGGAAATGAACTTCGATCCCCGGGAAGCGTCGCCCATGATTCACACCGAAGACGCTGCCGAGATTTTCGTGCGCGTGGCCCTTGCCGACCGGCTGAGCCACCACATTTACATCAGTGGCGGAGAACTGGCCACCATCGCCGACGTGGCCGATATCGTGCGTTCCTACATCCCCGACGCCAGCATCCGCACCGGCGACCGCCCGGTTCCCCACGTGTACCTGGTGGACAACAGCCGCATGATGGCCGATGTTGGCTACGAGCTGCCGCCGCTGCGTATGCGCGTTCTCGACCACATCAACGACGCCCGCGCCGAAGCCGGCCTGGAGCCCATATCGGGGTAATTTCCCGCAATCCAACTGGCCTGCTGTCATTGCGAGCGTAGCGTGGCAATCTCGATGGGATGGCAAGGGTGCTGGGGGCGCACCGGGTGCACCGAGATTGCCACGTCGCTGGCGCTCCTCGCAATGACAGGGGGCAGCGAGGGCGAGCTTGTCACGTCCCTCGACAAGCTCGGGATGAGCGGAAGATCCTCGCAATGACAAAATGCGTACGCGTGAGCGCGAAAGCGTACTACCCCGCCGTCATTTGCTACAATACGCCGCAACTACCCGTTTCAGTAATCAACCGCCGCCAAGGAGGCCAACACCATGAGCGTTGCCATCGGCTATGTCCCCGGAGCCTTCGGACAGGGGGGAGATGACCCCTCCTTCCTGCGGACGCTGGTGGAGCTGGGCGACAAATACGAGTACGACTCCATCTGGCTCAGCGACCGCATTTGCAGCGAGCGCTTCAGCCTGGAACCCATGGTTGCCCTGTCCCTGGTGGCCGGTTACTCCGAACGCCTCAAGTTCGGCACCAGCGTCCTCGCCCTGCCTCTGCGGAACCCGGTGGTTCTCGCCAAGCAGGTTGCCACGCTGGATTGGCTGTCTCAGGGCCGGTTCTTCCCCGCCGTCGGCCTGGGTCAGGAAGACCCCGACGAATACGAAGCCTGCGGCGTGCCCAAGGCCGACCGCGCCCGCCGCACCGACGAGGCCATCAAGCTGATGCGCCGTCTGTGGCAGGAGGAATACGTAACCCACGAGGGCGATTTCTTCACCACCCACAACGTCTCGGTTACGCCCCGCACCTTCCTGAAACCCTCACCGCCCGTCTGGATCGGCGGCCGGAGTCCGGCGGCGGCCCGGCGCGTCGGTCGCGTTGGCGACGGCTGGCTCGTCTCCAGCGCTACCCCCGAGGAGGTGCGCTCCGGGCGCGAGATCGTGTTTGAAACCGCTCAGCAGTACGACCGCGAAATCGAAGAAGACCACGTCGGCGTTCTCATTGGTTACTACATTTGTGACGATCAAGAGGCTGGCGAAGCCAAATCCGAGCAGTTCATTACCCGTCAGCGTCCCGACGCCCATTTCACCGAGTACTCAGCCGTCGGCACCTCGGAGCAGATCGGTGATTTCATCCAACAATATGTTGACGCCGGCGGGTATAAATTCGTCATTCGTCCCCTCTGCTCCGGCGCCGAATCCATGGAGCAGCTGGAACAGGCCGGCGAAGAAATCCTGCCCCGTTTCCACACTTAACATCCCCTCTCCGTCTGGGAAAGGGTCAGGGTGAGGGCGCTATGACCACCGCAAAACCAATCCTCCGTACCGGAATGCGTATGTCCGTCGATGAGTTCCTCGATTTGCCGGAACCCGACGACAAACCCAAACTGGAACTGGACGACGGAGAACTCTACGTTATGCCCCGACCCCGACGCGTTCACCAGTTTTTGAAAGATGGACTAGTGGCGTACTTTAGGAATCATCTGGACAGTTTCCAGGAACCGCCAGCGGTGATGTACAGCGAATTAGTAACCATCCTCTCCCGGGAACCCCGCCGCGTCCTGGTGCCCGACCTGGCCATCATCTTGCATGAGCATACGGACATCTTTGTCCGTGGTTACGCGGAAGGGCCACCCGACATCGTGATCGAAATCCTCTCCACCAACCGGGAACGCGATCTGGTACGCAAACGCCAACTCTACGCCGAGGCTGGCGTCCCCGAGTACTGGGTTTTTGACTACGAGAACGATACTGTCACTCCGCTGGAATTGCAGGGAGGGCAGTATGTAGAACGCGGCATCCTTACCTCGGACGACACTCTGACCACTCCCCTGCTCCCCGGACTGGACATCCCCCTGGCCAACCTGTTCCACCACCGTCAGCGGCCCCGTGACGACTAACCACCTTGCCCCCATCCCCGCATCAATGTAATTTTCCATGTAATTTCCCGCACCCGGATCCATAACAACCGGATCCATAACCTCCGGATCCATCACCTAAGGAGAAACCAAACTATGAAAGCAGCCCAACTCGTTGCCCCCAAGCGTTGGGAATTCACCGAAGTCGAAACACCCGCCGCCGCCGATGGGCAGGTGCTGGTCAAGATGGAGCGTGTCAGCGTTTGCGGCTCCGACATCCGCCATACCTACGGGCCGGTGCTCGACGAGTCGGAATACCCCCTGGCTCCCTGCCGTGGTGCCCATGAACTGGCCGGCGTCATCGTCGACAGCAAAACCGACGAGTATCACGAGGGACAGCGCGTCATCGTAATCCCGTTCCCCGGCACCGGTGGGCTTTGCGAATACGTCCTTTCCGCCCCGGGGCGCATCGCCGTCCTGCCCGAGTACGGCGGCCTGGACGAATGGGTCTTGTGCCAGCCTCCCGGAACCGTGCTCTACTCCTGCCGGCAGATCGGCAGCCCGTTGCAGCAAAACATCCTGATCTTTGGACAGGGCAGCATCGGCCTCAGCTTCGCCATGATCCTTTCCCGCATGGGCGCTCGCAACGTCATCGTCGTGGACCCGCTGGAATACCGGCTCGAAAAGTCAAAGCAGATGGGTTCAACCCACCGCATCAATCCCGACCAGCAGGACGTTCACGAAGCGGTCATGGAGATCACCAAAGGACGCGGGCCGGACGTGTGCGTGGAAGCCGCCGGTTACCCGGATTCGCTCAACGAGTGCTTCCGCCACGTGCGCCAGTTCGGTCAGGTGATCGTGTTCGGCGTCCAAACCGACCACATGGTGCCCATCGAGCACAACCTCTGGATGGACAAGCAACCGCGCATCACCCCCACCACCGGCGCCCGCAGCGGCGACCCCATCAGCCAGATCCAGGACATGGTTGACCTGCGCGCCCGTGGTTGGGCCGACCCCGCCGAGTTGATCACCCACCGCATCGGTTTCTCCGACGTGCAAAAAGCCTACGATATGTACGAACAGCGTCAGGACGGCATCATCAAAGTCGTGATGGACATCAACTCCTAGCCATCGCCTGGGACAGCAATTGACGGGATCAGGATCATCGGGATGTGAGGATGGACAGGATGACAACTGCATCCGGCAAATCCGAACACCCCGACCATCCTGATGCTGAAAACGCCCCGTCCCCGCTCTCTCGATCGTTAACGCCGGGCCAGCGCGTAAGGCTAACCCGGGAAAACCTGGCGCTGGCCATGGCCTTCTTCACCGCGTCCCACCAGGGTCTGGTGTCCGCCTCCTTTGTGTCGGGCAGTGACGCCGCCAATCGAGACAACACGCCGCAAACGGACAGCTACACCCCGCCGGCCTTTTCAGACTACCAATCCCTGGTTCGCAGCGCCGGCAACCAGATTCGCGGAGCCTTTGCCCTGTCGGCATTGCAGACCCGTGGGGAATTGACGACCGCGTTCACCACGCCACCGCTGGAAGAACACGACCCCAACCTCCGCGCCGCCCGGGTGTGCGTGGCCCTGATCGCCCAATGCGTCGAAGCCGACCTTATTGCGCCCAGGTGGAGCATTCCCGACGAATACCGGCAACGCTTCGCCGCCCCCGATCTCAATTTCACGCTGGACGCCACCGAACTGGACGGGAAGGAAGTGCGGTGGGAGAATTTCGGCGGCCTCCCTCGTTACCTCGATCTGATTCTGTTCCTGTCCCGCTGCCTGGACGGGTACGGAACCGATGTTGCGGCGCAGGACCTCCCCGGAGACTATGGGGTTGCCGGCGAGTTGGCCATGCAGGCATCCCGCGATGCACCCAATCTGGCTCCGGTAGCCGGAGTCCACGGTTACGGCGCCGGATCGGGTCGTCTGCCCCGGAACGGATCGGAGGCCGCCACCCTGGGCGAACCCGCCGGTTGGATCGCCCCCGATGGCTCGCCCGCGCCGCGTATCTCGGTGGCATCTCAGGCCACCCACGAAGGCCCCATCACCGACTTTGTCGCCGACGCCTGCGCCGTGGGCGGCGACACGATGACCCTGGCCGGCGAGCTTTATACCCGCTACGCCACCTGGTGTCTGGACAATGGATACCTGGCCGCCAGCCAGCGCAAATTCGGCTTGGAACTGACTGCTAGGGGTTACCAGCGCAAACGTCGCGGCAAAGGACGCCATTGGTGGGTGGGCCTGCAACCGCAGGATTAACGTACCGCGTCCGGCCCCCGGTTTTGCATCGAAATCCCGGGTTTTGTTACACACGCGTAACATTGGCGCAAAATCCCCGTAACATCATGGGAACATAATGGGCACATCAAGAAAGGGCATCGCCCACCATACAACCGGAGAAACACTAAATGATCGCAATCGCCGCCGCAGCCGTTTTCGTAGCGCTCTTTGCCCTTTGGGTCGTCGTTCCCAGGTTCCTGATTCGCCGCCACGAAAGCGCTACCCCCACGGTATCCCCGCTGCAGCACGAAGAGTTTGCCCCGCAGGCTGCCGACTAACAACTACCGACACCCCTGCTTCGCGATCATTGCCCGGGAGATAATCTCCCGGGCTTTTGATGTTAACAGCCCGCCACGCCGGGGCGTACAGCGTATGTCCCCTCCGTTACAGGGCCTTTCGGTGTTGCAAGAAATCCCCTCTCCCTTGATGGGAGAGGGTTAGGGTGAGGGTGAAGGTGTGAGATAGGGAACTATCCTGCGGCAGACTATACCCCTCACCCCAGCCCTCTCCCACAAGGGGAGAGGGAGAATCGAAAGGCCCTGCCCTCCGTTACATAACCGTTACATTGTCGCAAAATCTGTGTAACAAAACCCCGCCATACTACAGCCCATCACTGATTACCCGATAGACCGAAACAACCGGAGATACATAGAAATGATCGCCATCGCAGCATTCATCGCGCTCTTCACCCTGTGGGTCATCGTTCCGCGGTACTTGATCCAGCGCAAGGAAAACGCCAACGCCAACCTGGTGTCGCCCCTGACTCAAGAACAGGCGAACACGGCTCCACAGGCCGCCGACTAGCGCATCCGATACCGGTGTTCAGACGGCCCGGGGTAATCCCCGGGCTTTCTCATGCCTGCTCGCCCAAGGCGTCAGAGTCCCTCGGCGCGCTGGCGCGAAAAGTATCGGCCACTCCCTGCCAATACGATTCCCACTCCCGGCCCCGTCCCCGCTCATCCTGAGCCAGTCGAAGGATCATGGTGAGCCTGTCGAACCATCGACGACCGTCCTTCGACAGGCTCACCATGAGCGGGTGGTTAATTCTCACAACTTTGGAAAGACCCTGATGAACGCGTGCGCCCAATTGACATTGTAATGGGGCATCGCTAGCATTGCACCAACTGACCGACCCCCTGGTGGATTTTCAGTGGTCGGTCCTGCGTTTGACCATAGATGCCTTTGGCTAAAGAAAGGAGGCCACGGTTATGTTCGTACAGCGCGACCTCACCGATACAGTTGAAACCCGCGAAGGCAACATGCACTTCGTCAAACAGGGCGCCGGCTATCCGCTGGTGATGCTGCACCCGCTGGGCACATCTACCTGGGCGTGGAGTACCGTCATTGACGCCCTCAGCCAACACTACACCTGCTATGCCTTCGACATGATGGGGCACGGCGAGTCCGACAAACCCACCCGGCATTTCAACATTCCCGACTACGCCCAGGCCCTCGACGACGCCTGCCAGGTTCTCAACATACACCGCGGCCACTACGTGGGTAACTCGGTGGGCGCAGTGTTGGCCACCGAAATGGCTGCCACCTACCCCGACCGGCTGGACAAACTGGTCCTGGTTGGCGCGCCGGTTTGGGATGCGCGAACCGCCCCCCAGCGCATCGCCGAGGCTGCCGCTGGTTACGATGGGGATGGTATGCCGGTGCCGCGCAGCGCAGAGCAGCTCAAGGAGGCCACCACCTTCGCCGAGCCGCGCCCCGAATGGGTGGACGCCACCAACGGCACCCGCGCGCAGGCCGGGGTCTGGGTACAGAAGCTGCACCAGTCGTTGGCCTGGTATGACATCATGACCCGCCTGCCCCGCATCACCGCCAGGGAAACCCTGGTGCTCTATGGCGAGCTCGACCGTTTGCGGGATGGCGAAGAACTGCTCCACAACAACATCGTGCGGGCCCGCAAGCACATCATGCCCGGAGTGGGCCATATTCCACAGATCGAAGATCCAGAAGGATTTGTGGACGCGGTGGTTTCCTTCCTGAAACCGGCCTGAAACCGGGCGCCTGACTCCAAAAAACAGGACAATCCGTATATCCACCGATTAGCCACGATGGGTTCACCACGGTTATAGTTAACCGTGGTGAGCCTCCTCTACCCCGGACACCACCGCCGAGCGGCATCGGCATCCGGCGCCATTGATACCCTTCAGACTGCCACAATATGTCAACCATTTTCGTACATTCCCGCAACCGCAGCCCGGAATTGCTGCGAACCGCGAACCGCCGCACCCAGGCCAGCGCGCCCAACATTGTGGTGGCCGGCATCGGTACCGCCGGCGGTCGCCGCGCCCTCATGTTTCTGCAGCGCATGTCCGAACTCTCCGCCGTGCGCCGGATCCAGAGCGCAGTGTTCTACGACTGCAACGAAATTACCATCTCCCACATCACAAGGTATCTGAGCAAGTTCCTCGGCAAAAGTCGGCAGGGTACTGGCATCCAGATAATTTTCCCGAGTTACGTACCCCTGCCCAACGGTTTCATGCGGGACCCGCGCATCTTCCAGGAATACAGCGGACCCGTGGAACGGGACATGGACAACGTAGTCAGCCAGATCATGGCCCAATCAGACCGGTCGGGCCATTCCCCCGATATCATCATCGAATTCATGGGATTTGCGGGGCACTCCGTCTTGGGCGGGCATCTGCACGGCAAACTGCGCAACACCTTCCCGTCGGCCATCATACTACCGGTAATGATGTTGCCCACCGACCACGTTTGCGAAGAATGGACCCGGCGTTACATCTGGGAGCAGTACGAATCCCTGCTGGAAGGCTCCAACTGCCTGGTTACCACGCAATCGTCCAGCGTATCTGGCGAAGACGACCTGCGGTTGGCAACCGGCCTGGCCGGCATCGAGATGGCGGATTTCGAAGAGGAAGAAACTTCAGGCAGCCCCCTGGCCGGCGCCTGCCGACGCCTGATCCCAGCTTCCAGCGGCTGGCTGGGCATGGGCATCGTCAAGCGCAGTATGCCGGTGACCAACCGGTTCAAGTGGCTGCGATTCCCCCCCAGATGGCAGCAATACGCGGCAATAGGCCCCGAAGACGAAACCTACATGTCCCTGGGACACGCGATCTGGTCAACCTTCGACCCATCCGCACAAATGGCCGCCGGCGTCAACACATCCCCCAACGCTCCCCAGGAAGTGGTCGTTTCGCTGCCCATCCATCCCGACGCGCTGGAATCCATGGCATTGGAGGCGGCCGAAGTCCTGGACCGCAGCGGCATATTTGCCAGATATCCAAACATGGACATCGCCTTCAATACCGCCCGTTTCACCGAAGGTCTCAAAAAAGACCCGTATATGCACGTTACCCGCATCTATCCGGTGCAGGGCGATCTCGCACCCGTGCTGGACATTCTGCATCCCAACCGTGAGCCTAACGAAGGCCGCCGCCGGGTGGTTGCCGAAACCGGATTCGGTTCTTATTACCATCTCGACCAGCCCAACCTTCCCGCACCACTAACTTCAGGCGAACATCCGGGGAGGTCGAGCTCTACACTCTACATCTAGTTGCCTGCTCTTTTTGCACCCCTTGCACCCCCCAGGGTCATTCGGTTGTCATTGCGAGGAGCGCAGCCGCTCATGGTGAGCCTGTCGAACCACGTGGCAATCTCGTTGAGGTTGAGCACACGCCGGGGAACCATCATTGCTACGGCGTCGAGATTGCCACCCCCATATCAAGTACGGGGTCGCAATGACATGAGGAAAACCGAAAGGCCCTGCACCCCCGGCAGATGTTGGCAAATCGGAGCATAGCGACTTCAGGTGAGCGAAAATTGCAATTTCTAAGAATTGTAAAAATGCGACTTACCGTGCCAATGCTATCGTTTGACAATGCGGAACTGTCACTGCTATGATTTGCATCAGTTATACGAACCCATAACGACCAATAATTTGGTGAACAATTACCTGGAAAAGCGCGGGCGACGTAATCTTAAATAACCACCGCTTCCGGTATCATCACGTAAGTAATTCTGCCTCCAGTTGGCCTCACTTCCCGGGCAGATTTACCCAAGGCAGATCCCGAGTTACCTGGCCAATGTAGGAAGGAGGCCACGGAGTAGCTATGCCACCGAAAGCACGAACTTTCAGAGTCCGAAGAGAATCCGTCCACCCGGTGGTGGCAGCAGACGATAGATATGATGGGGGGAAACCGCCGCCTATCCTGTCTGTCTCAGTCGGCACCGCCGGATACAAGCGCAGCTGGAACTGGGCCAAACGAATGGGCCAGGCCGGGGTTCTCAACCGCCTCCAGGGTATGTTCATCTATGACTGCAACCAGGGCACGGTTTCAGACATAGAATCTGAAGTACACCAGATGCGACGCGTTCCCAGCGGCGGAAGTTTGCCCGTCATCCTTCCCGAATACTTCCCCAAGGTTGACGGGTTCCTTCGGGACCCCAACGCCTTCAAAGATTTTTACGGGCTGATAGATCGCGACCTGGACCGTATGGTTGACTTGGTCGCGCAGCGATCCGAAGCGGTCAGCGCACCTCCGCAGGTTATCGTGGAATGGCTGGGCTTTGGTGGCCACGCCAAACTTGGTGGATTGCTCCACCGCAAGCTTGCCGAGCAGTTCCCCGAAGCCCTTTTCCTGCCCATCGTGCTGCTCCCCAAAGAGCACGCCCTTGAAGAAAACATGCGCCGCGAGACTTGGGGCGCTTACGAAGAAACCATGAACAAAATCGACCCGCAAACCGGTCGGACCGAAGTGGGTTTCCCATCATTGCTCACTGACAATCGCATGTACCGGAATTACAGCACCCTGGACGACAAACTGGCCATCGGACTCGCCTCTGTCGAGGCAGCGATGGAGTACCAGAGCGATAGCGGATCGCTGGCCGAAACCGCCTCCAGCTTTGGCAAATACTCCAACGGTTGGTTGGGTATGCGAGTGCTCAGCCGCCGCGTTGATGTCGCCGAAGTTCGCCAGGGCGGTCGCTTCCGGCTGCCCTTCGGCAACCGCCAGATGGCAGTCATCAAAGGCAAAGATAACCATGTAACGTGGCAGATCAAGAACGCCCTGTGGGAAATGGTTGACCCCAAGCGTCGAGACCTGCAAATGGCTGAGCACGATCCCATCGAGGACGAATCGGTCATACGCGTGGTTGTTACCCTGCCCATCAACCCAGAGGGCGTCAAGGAAATTGAAGCCGACGTACGCGACCAGCTGGACCGGGAAGGTTACGAAGAGGCCTTTCCCAACCTGTCGTACTCCTTCGCTCCGGCCAGTTTCCCCGTCGATAGCGGCGAAAACCACATGTTCGTCAGCATGATCTACCCGCTCCGCGGCGCTGGCATTCACAGCATCGAGCGCATCATGGGCAAGAACGAAGACCATAGCCGCTTTAACTCCGAAGACGGCCGGGTTTACCAGATCGGCTTCGGAACCAACCACTTCATGCCACAAGACGGCGTACCCGAGCACGGTCCCACTCAATTCAGTTACCTGTCACGCGGACACCTCCGCCGAGTCGAGCGGGAACGGGAGATCACCCGGATACGCACCGCCGGCGCCGAACAGCAGTCTGGTAACGGCTACACCAACGGCGATAGCGGCGCTGGAAGCGAATTCCGTCGGTAATCCGCTTCCCCAACCCGCCAGGCCCTGAAAGCCGGCGCTGCAGGCAATCGCCCAACCAGCGCCGGTTCCTTTTTTAATCCATTGGCCGGTTAGCCGTCGGTCCGATTGCCCGTCGCACCAAGTTGAACCCCCAACGGATAACTCCGTCGGGGGTTTATCTTCCCCGGATCTATGGCGTGTCCGCCCGAAAAATTGTCCTAGTAGACCAACATTCTTGAAATGACGGGTGGAATGCCAGATTGCTCGGCGATAGTCTCCATAAACCCGGTATGGCCGGGGAAAGGCCCTGTACCAATCAACCCATCATTACAAAGATTTCGGACTACTAAACTAAAGCCAAGGTGAAATGCGCAGATGGTGGGGGTCAAACGACGGAGCCGGGTCGTTCTCCGAGTACGGATGAGAGGGATTCACGGACTTAACCCAGCTGATCATCATCGCCACTTAAATGTACATCCCACCTTGGCTTTAGTTTAGTAGACCAACATTCTTGAAATGACGGGTGTGGAATGCCAGATTGCTCGACGATAGTCTCCACAAAGCCCGGTATGGCCGGGGAAAGGCCCTGTACCAATCAACCCATCATTACAAAGATTTCGGACTACTAAACCAAAGCCAAGGTGAAATGCGCAGAGGCGTGGGGTAAATTGAGGCCGTAACTGGTTAGCTGACCTCGGGAGTTGGGAGGTGTTGCTGATGGGGGTGAGAGAGATAGGGCGGTGGCTGGAACGATGGCAGATGAGAGAGAAGGACCTCAGGCGGCGGATGATTCTGGCGCCTACGCCCCGGGAGCGGGAGCGTTGGTACGCCATGTTGCTCTTGGCCCAGGGTTGGACGGCGGCGGCCACTGCGGAAGCGCTGGAGCGGGACCCCCACACCATCGGACGCTGGGCCTCGGCCTTCGGTGAGGGAGGGCCTGCGGCCCTGCTATTCGAGCAGACCGGTGGTTCCCCCCCGCCATTGACCAAGCGCAACAAGAGGAGTTGAAAGCGGCGGTGCAACTGCCGCCGTCATGGTCAGGCATGGAAATGGCCAACTGGTATTGGAAGGCGGTGCGGCAGTTTGTTTCGGGACGCTTTGGTGTCAGCCTGTGCCGCAGCAGTTGTCTGAACTATCTACACTGCTTGGGATTCGCCTTCAAGCGGCCCAAGAAGCGATTGGTCAAAGCGAATGAATCCAAGCGTGAGGCCTTCGTGGCGGAGTATGCCGCCTTTTGGGACGAGTCGGGGCGCACTGGAGCCAAGGTGTTCTTTGCCGACGAGGCCCACTTCCGGGCCGACGCCGAACTGCGGGGCAAGTGGGTGCTGAGAGGAGAGTCGGCATTGGTGGACTCAACCAGCCCCAGCTACGGGGAGAAGGCCAGCTATTACTCGGCGGTGTGCCTGGAGACGGGCGAAGTGGAGTGGATGGAACTGGAGGGCAACAGCAACGCCGGGACCTCGGTTGCCTTCTTGAAGCAGTTACGGGAGAAACACGGCAAGCGGCTGAACGTGATCTGGGACAACGCGCCGGCGCATCGAGGCGATGCGGTGAGAGAATACCTCAGGACGCCTGGGCTGAACCTGCGGCTGGTGAATCTGCCGGGCTACAGTCCGGACTTCAACGCCGACGAGGCCATCTGGGGCTGGGCGAGAGAGGAGGCCACCGGCAACCTGTGCCTGGGGAGCAAGGCGGCGGTACGGGAGAGGGTCAACCGTTTCCTCACCGGGCTGGCCAGCCGGAAAGACGAGGTAAGACGGCGTTGCCGGACGGTCCTGCAATCAAGGGCTGAGGCACTCCTACGAGACCTCACGTCCGATTCCCGGTGTCAGGCAAATGCACATCCCACCTTGGCTTTGGTTTAGTAGACCAACATTCTTGAAATGACGGGTGTGGAATGCCAGATTGCTCGACGATAGTCTCCATAAAGCCCTGTATGGCCGGGGAAAGGCCCTGTACCAATCAACCCATCATTACAAAGATTTCGGACCACTAGTTATCGGCGGCCACTGCCTCCTGGCGAGCCTTCGCCTGAAAGTGAGGGATGATGTACTTGCCGAACAGCCGCAACGATTCCATCACCTCCTCGTGCGTCACCGGGCCAACCTGGAACAGCGGCATGATTTCGTCCACGCCCATCCGTTCGTAGGACTCGATGTACTGGATGCAATCGTCGGGGTTGCCAATGCAGAAGCGTCCACCGTCGTCGATCAGCGACCTGGATGTAACCTCGTCGGCGCGCGCGGTATCGGCCTGCACCGCCCGCTGGTAGTGGAACTGGTAATCGTCCGGAACCTTCGCCGGGTCGTAACCCTGCCAAACGTAGGAATCGCGAATGCGCTGCTGCACCCGATACCAGTCGATAATCTCCTCGCCACGCTGGAAAGCCTTCTCGCGGTCTTCCATGCACAACGCCACGGTGTTGCCCGCCACGCGCGGATAAACCATCCCGGTGACCGGCTCGGGATTCTGGATGGCATCGCGGTAAATCTTGATCAACCCCTCGGCGCGCGCCAGGCCAACGCTGGTCTGCGCCAAGCAGCCCAGACCCTGCCGTCCCACCTTCTCGGCGGTGGACTCCTGGCTCACGGCCTGCCAGATGGGCGGGTGCGGCTTCTGCACCGGCTTGGGGATCACCTCCCGCGGCGGGATGTTGTAGTGCTTGCCCTCGAAGGAGAAAATCTCTTCGGTCCAGGCGCCGGGAATGATCTTCAGATATTCCTCGACCATCTCCGAAACATCGGCCAGGTCGGAGCCGTAGGGCAACATCTGGTAGGGATAACCCGAGCGTCCGATGCCCAGGTTCACGCGCCCGCCGGAGATTATGTCCAGCGTGGCCATGCGGGATGCGACGTTCAGCGGGTGGTGCAGGGGAGCCAGCACCACGGCGATGCCCAGACGCATGTTGGTGGTGCGTTGGCTCAGCGCCGCCAGCGTGATGTCGGGTGCGCTGGAATGTGACCATTCCGAGCGGAAATGGTGTTCCACAAACCAAACGCTGGTCATGCCGATCTCTTCGGCAAAGCAGACCTGCTCTATCATCTCCTGGAACTTGCGCGACTCGCTCTGATCGTCCCAGGGTTTGGGCACCTGAATCTGGTAAAAAAGGCCGAGTTCCATAACGTGCGCCTCCAGGCCAAACGTGCAATAAATTTCATCGATCCGGTAGTTGTGCGCATTGTAGCAGATTTGGCCCAGCCAGCCCGCTTACCCGGCCGTACAGCGCAGGGCCTTTCGATTCTCCCTCTCCCCTTGTGGGAGAGGGCTGAGGTGAGGGGTATAGCCTGCCGCAGGATAGTTCCCTATCTCACACCTTCACCCTCACCCTAACCCTCTCCCATCAAGGGAGAGGGGATTTCTTGTAAAACCGAATGACCCTGCCGTACAGCGGCCCGCGATGGCGTTGGTCGGCCTGTTCTCTCCGCTCATCCTGAGCCCGTCGAAGGATGGTTGCCCGTGGTTCGACAAGCTCACCATGAGCGGAGGTTGCGGGACCTTGAAAAGGCCCTGTAGCCTCACTCGTACCCGCTTTGATCTGTCATCGCGAGCGTAGCGTGGCAATCCTGTCCCCTCCCCAAAATCCTGTCCATCCTGTCCATCGATGTTAGATTCGGCGCCCCTCTCCCACCGGGAGAGGGGTTGGGGTGAGGGGAGCGCTATCCAACTAGCTGCGTCCGTACTTGTCCACTGCCTTGTCACCGGTCAGCGCCAGGAACACATCGCCGTGGGCGTCGCACCAGATGCCGTGGGCGGAGCGGCTGTCCCAGCGGGCCAGCACGTTGCCGTTCCGGTCGTAGATGCTCACTCGCGGCGGATGCGAGCCGTCCAGCGGCGGCAGCTCGCTGACCACGAAATCGCCTTCAGGAGTCTCCGCAATGTCGGTGGGCCGGCAGGAGTCGGTCCACATGGTCTTGAAGTTGCCCATGGTGTCGAACACCTGGATGCGGCTGTTTTCGCGGTCGCAAACATACACCGTGTCATCCGTCGTAACCAGCAGGCTGTGAGGCAGGTGAAATTCGTAGGGGGCCTCCTTGCCGGGCTTGCCCCAGGAGAACTTCAGCTTGCCGTCGTTATCAAAACGGTGCACGCGGGCGTTGCGGTAGCCGTCGGCGACGAACAGGTCGCCGCTGGGCGAGGGCACCATCTCGGCGGGATAGTTGAACGGTCCGGCGGCCCGCGGCACCAGCTCACCGGCCACCTGAGCGCCGGTGTCCGAATGGACGCCGTGGCGACCCAGCATCTGGATTGGCTTGCCGTCCAGCGTGTACATAATGCACACCGACGTGTCCCGGTCGGTCAGGTACACGATATCACCCTCGATGTAAAACCCGTGGGCGTAAACGAACGACCCGTTCCCCCAGCCGCTCTTGAAATTGCCGCTGCGGTCGAAGATAGCGATGGGGGGATCGGCGCGGTGGAAGATGTAGATGTCGCCGGCCGAGTCGCTGGCCAGGGCGCTCACCGCTCCCATGGGATGGGCCACGGGCATCTTGGCCCAGTCTGATTCCAGAGTATAGGTATGCTTCCCGGTTCCAACTGTGGTCATAGTTTGGCCTCCTGATATGTCCCCTCTCCCTTGATGGGAGAGGGCTAGGTGAGGGTGCGTCCCCGCTCCCTCGACGGACGAGGGGTATAGTGAGGGCAGTTTACGCCATCAGCCGGCGCACCGTGGCAATCACGCGCTGGGCGTTGGGCAGGTATGCGTTCTCCAGCGGCCGGCTGTAGGGCACCGGCGTGTGGGGAGGCGTCACGCGGGAGGGAGGAGCGTCCAGATAATCAAAGGCTTCCTCGGCAACACGCGCGCAGATGTCGGATGAGATGCTGCACACCGGCGTGTCTTCGTCCACTACCACCAGCCGATGCGTGCGTCTCACCGAGTCCAGCACATGGTCGTAGTCGATGGGCGAAACGCTGAGCAGGTCGATCACCTCGGCGTTTATCCCCTCTTTGGCCAGTTCCTCGGCGGCTTCCACCGCCACCCAGGTCATCTTGCTGATGCCCACCAGCGTAACATCGGCGCCGGGGCGAACCGTGCGCGCTTTACCCAACGGGATGGCATAAATCTCCTCGGGCACCGGGCAGGTATCTCCGTAAAGTCCCTTGTGCTCAAAGAAGATCACCGGGTCGTCGTCGCGGATGGCCGAAATCAGCAGGCCCTTGGCGGTATAAGCGTCTGACGGACAAACCCCTTTCAGACCGGGGATGTGGGCGAACAGCGAGTAGAACGACTCAGAGTGTTGGGCCGCGCTGCCGAAACCGGCGCCGATGCGGGTCAGCATCGTGAAAGGCACCTTGACCTGTCCGCCGAACATATAGCGCATCTTGGCCGCGTTGTTCAACAACTGGTCCATGCACACGCCGATGAAATCCACGAACATCAGCTCGGCCACCGCCCGCATCCCGGTGGACGCGGCGCCGATGGCGGTGCCGACGAAGGCAGCCTCCGATAACGGCGTGTCCAGTACGCGTTCGTTGCCGAATTCCTGGATCAATCCTCTGGTGGTCCGAAACGCGCCGCCCCAGGCATCGACGATGCCCAGGTGTTCGCGACCGGCGCCGCCGGCGATCTCTTCGCCCATGATAATGACGGTTTCGTCGCGGCGCATTTCCTGGATTAGCGCCTCGTTGATGGCCTCACGCGTTTGAATTACGCGGGTTTCGCCCGGTGGGGGCGACATTGGAACTTCGGTAATCGTAGTCATAAATACTAACCTCCCAAAGGGGTAACAGTTACTGCGCCATCAGCAACGGCGTCAATGGCAATGCGATTATTCCAGAGCAATTCCATGCCCAGCAACGGCTCGGAGTCCAACTGGAGTACATGCACGTCGCGACGCTGGCCCTGCCAAATAATTATGGCCTCGCCAGCAAGTATGTTTGTAACTTCTCCCGTAGCCGGTCGGCCTTCAAACCAGCTGTCCCTTATCAGACCAAGTCGCCGGATATACCGCTCTGGGAGCAGAACTTGCCCGGTAAACCCGGTGTCCACAATGAATTGTATAGCATGACCATTATCGTCCCTGTCCAGTATGGTCAACGTTAACATCGGTTTGCGCGTGGTGGTGACATATCCCCGCGTCACAGTTTAGGCTCCTCGTGCCAACCGATAAATACCGCAGCGGAGAACCCGACGCGCATAAACCACATACGCGCTCCAGGTTTCCGCTGCTTCAATTTCAGAGCGGCATCGATCGACATATCGTCGATTTGGTAGTCCCAACTGAGCACGTCGAAAACTACGTACTTTCCAATGTCCGCTTCGGTCAGGGTGGGCCGGATTTTATCGTGGTACAGCCGCCTCGCTTTTTCTGCGGCTGCATCCCAATCAATATCAGTCGATACCATATCCAACCTCCGGATCCCCACCAAGCAGGCCGAAAAGCGCACCTAAACCGACATGTTGGCGCCGCGGCGCATCATCTCTACCGGATAGTCCCCGTACACGTCATCATAAATTTCGTGCGGTTCCGGCAATGGGCTGGCGTCGGCAAAACTCACCGCTTCCTCAATGAGCTGCAGGGCTTCGGCGTCCATCTGGTCGAGTTCCTCGGCCGTGATGGCATTCCCCTGGGCTATCATGTGGTTGCGGAACGTCAGCAGCGGGTCGCGGGCGCGCCAGTGGTCCTGTTCCTCTTTGGTGCGGTAGGTCAACGGATCGTCGAACACCGTATGACCGTAGTAGCGATAGGTGCGAGCTTCCAGCAGCGCCGGTCCGCCGCCGGAGCGGGCGCGGTCCACCGCCTGTCCGGCTGCTTCGTACACGGCCAGCACATCCATGCCGTCGACGTAGATGCCGGGCATGTCGTAGCCGGCAGCGCGGTCAACCACGTTGGCGACGGACAGCCCGTACTCCACCGGAGTGGACTCGGCGTATCCGTTATTCTCGCAGCAGAAAATCACCGGCAACTTCCACACGGATGCCAGGTTCATGCACTCGTGCAACACGCCCTGGTTGGCTCCGCCGTCGCCGAAGAATGCAACGGCCACCCGATCCAGCTTGCGAATCTTGGAGGTCAGGGCAGCGCCAACGGCCAGCGGAACGCTGCCGGCAACGATGCCGTTAGTACCCAGCATTCCCTTGCTCATGTCGGCGATGTGCATGGAGCCGCCCTTGCCCTTGTTGGGACCGTCGATACGTCCAAAGAGCTCGGCCATCATCAACTTGGGGTCCACACCCTTGGCGATGCAGTGGCCGTGTCCCCGGTGGGTGCTTCCGAGATAGTCATCGTCGCTCAGATGAGCGCAAACTCCCGTGGGCACCGCTTCCTGTCCCACGGACGAGTGAACGGATGCAGACATGCCGCGTTGTCCGGTTTCGGGCACGCCGCGTTCTTCAAAATGCCGGATGGTTGTCATCGTGCGATAAAGTCGCAGCAGAGTGTCGCGATCGGGTTCCATGGCAACACGCTCCTTTGTGTGGCGCTGGGATCAGCAGCAGTCGTGTAAACGAAAACCGGCGAGAAGTTCGCCGGCGTTATAAGTGGCCCAATAGTAGCACGGGCCGGGATGCTGTCAAGGCGGGGCGTTCCTCACGCGTATCCACTTTAATCTGTCATTGCGGAGGGCGCAGCGTGGCAATCTCGTCGCCGTAGCAATGACGATTTGCCGACGTGTGTTCAACCTCAACGAGATTGCCACGTCGCTACGCTCCTCGCAATGACAGGTGGGGGTGGGCGCCCTTCACAATGACAGTAGGCCAGTTTGGTTTGATCAAGTTGGGTACGCGTGAGGGGTTTTGGTTAGTGACGTTACCTCTTTGACCAAGCCGGCTCCGGTTGCTATCATCAACCCATGCCTAAATCTGGACGCACATACCAGGTCAAGCTCTACCTGAGCAAAGCCGGCCACCAGCGGCTGGACAAAGTGTTGCATGAGTGTGGCCGACTCTACAACGACGCGCTGGAAGTCCGCAAGAACGCCTACCGGAATCTCGGTATCACCGTAGCGAATGGACGCGCTGGTATCGTGAAAGAACGTCCTGCCGAAAGAGGCTGGCCGTCGCCCGAACAGATTTCGAATCAGCTGGATAACCACGCGCCCAACGGCAAGTTGATTAACCTCAGTCGGATGCTGACCGAATGGAACGCTACGAATCCAGAGTTGAAATCTATCCCCCGCCGCGTCAAAGTTGGCGTGTTGGAACGACTTGACCGGGCGCTTGACGCTTTCTTTCGCCGACTAAAGGCCGGTGAAAAACCAGGCTATCCACGCTACCGCCCAGCCAGCCGTTATCGCACACTGGAAGTCCATGCCGGTTACGAAAATTGGCTGCGTTGCGATGAGGAAAAGCGCAAAGGCTGGGTTGCCATCCCTGGTTTACCCCGAATGGAGTTTCGGCTCAACCGCGAACTGCCGGAGGGGAAGCCGAATATCATTCGCATCACCAGAAAAGCTCGGCGCGTGGTGGCCTCGTTGGTGTACACAGTCCTTGACCCCGAACCCTCGGCTGAGAAACCCCAGAATCCTGTCGGTATCGACGCCGGTGTTGCAAACCGACTGACTCTATCCGATGGCACGGTTCTGCCGGGACGCCGGCAAGACCGGAGGCGCATCAAGCGATTGCAGCGCAAGTTGGCCAGAGTTGGCGTTTCCTGCGCTGGCAAGGGCAATCGACGCATCAATACCGAATGGCAAAAAATCGGCGGCAAGTGGATGCGCCCGTCCGGTGGACGGCGCAAGGTCGCAGCATCGCTCGCCAAAGAGCAACACCGGCGGGCCGAATCCGACCGTAATACCAAGCACCGGCTGACCACCAACCTGGTTCGCCAGTATGACTATTTCGTATTGGAGGATTTGCAGATAAGGAATATGACCCGTTCCGCCAAAGGGACGGCGGATAAACCCGGTACCAACGTCCGGCAAAAAGCCGGATTGAATCGTGGAATTCTGGAGCAGGGCTGGGGCGAGATTTTCACGCAGCTTGCTTACAAGGCTGCAAGCGCCGGTAAGCAATGCGAGCAAATCAACCCGCAATACACTTCACAAACCTGTTCGGTATGCGGCGTGACGGACGGTAAATCCCGCCGCTCGCAGGCCGTATTCGTGTGTACCGGTTGCGGACACGCCGACAATGCCGACGTGAACGCTGCAAAAAATATCCTGTCCCTGGGTCTGAAAGACCTGGGCAGGGGTGTGGAACGCTGACGTCTAACGGACAGTCCCCCGGCGTGCGGCAGGGGTCGGCTCATAGAGCCGATGATAACCGAGGCAGCGGCGCTCCCTTCGGGGAACGCCAGGAGACCCCGGAGGCACGCAACAAAAACCGACGCACAATCGGACAAAAGTCCGCTGCACTGGCAGCAACCAGTTCTGCCGGGGTTCTCCTGATGCTAGGCAGTGTTGACATTTGGACTGCGGTACAATCGCGGCATGTCGAGTATGACCATACCATCTGACCAATGGGAGAAGATTTTGCAATTCCTGCGGGATTGCCCTGACGTGTACGTTGGCGACGCGGCGGAATGCAAGCGGTTTGTCGAGGGCGTGCTGTGGATGGATCGCTCCGGGGCGCAGTGGCGACTGCTGCCTGCGGAGTATGGCAACTGGAACACCGTTTACAAACGCTTCGCCCGCTGGTGCGACCGTGGCGTCTGGGAGCGAATGCACCAGCATTTCAGTAGGGAACCGGACCTGGAGTACCTGGTCATCGACAGTACGGTGGTTCGAGCGCACCAGTGCGCTGGGGGAGCCCCCGCAAAAAGGGGGGCAATCAGCGCAAGCCCTGGGCAGAAGCCGCGGCGGGTTCAGCACGAAGGTTCACGTGAGCGTGGACGGACTGGGCAACCCCCTGCGGTTCACGCTGACGCCGGGACAGCAGCATGACATCACACAGGCTGCGGCGTTGGTCTCCGGGCACCCGGGTGAATACGTAATCGCAGACAAAGGGTATGACGCACAGGACTTTATCGGGAGTTTGGCGGAAGCGGGCATGGTGGCCGTGATCCCCGCCCGATCCAACCGCAAGGAGCCGCGGGATTACGACAGGTACTTATACCGAGAACGCCACGTGGTAGAGTGTTTCATCGGCAAGATCAAGCACTACCGCAGGATATTTTCCAGGTTTGACAAACTGGCCAGCCGATACCTGGGCTTTCTGCAATTCGCCGCCTCCCTCATCTGGCTACAATGAAATGTCAACACTACCTAAACTAAAGCCAAGGTGGGATGTACATTTAAGTGGCGATGATGATCAGCTGGGTTAAGTCCGTGAATCCCTCTCATCCGTACTCGGAGAACGACCCGGCTCCGTCGTTTGACCCCCACCATCTGCGCATTTCACCTTGGCTTTAGTTTAGTTATTCTGGCCCAAGGGGTTGCCCCGTGTGCGGGCGGATGTTCCGAAGGGGTCGTTTTGCTGTCAGCTCGAGCGCGTGGTTGCCCCGTGTGCGGGCGGATGTTCCGCCTATTCGACCGCATTCTACGGCGTCGGGGCGGGTTGCCCCGTGTGCGGGCGGATGTTCCCAATATGCCAGCGCAGTCGCAGGTGGCGGTTGTGGTTGCCCCGTGTGCGGGCGGATGTTCCTCTGCTGTGAGTACTATTCGTCCTACCTACAGTCAGCCACACCCCCCACCCTTTCCCCCCGCCCCAACCCCCAGCATCGCCGCCGCCCTGGGCCTGGACGGGGAGCTGGTAGCCACCATCCGGCGCAACCTGGCGACGGAGCCGTCGGTCACTGGCAAACGCTACGCCGGGCTGCGGCCGGCGGGGTAATGGGACATTACCCGTGGGTAGCGCTCGCTTCCGAATGTTGATAACCCAGAACCGGTCTGCCCATCCTATCGGCGCAGCGAGATTATGAACTATCAAATGAGCCGTTTCCAATACTGTAACGGCCTCGGCAATACGAAAGAGGACGACGCCACAGGATGCCGGCAAGCGCTCCCTGAAAGTTAATTCCCCGAAGTCGGTATCAAAGGTTATCAGCAAGCGATTCTCGCGCACAGCAAAGGCCAGTATGCTGGGGTCCACCATCCACCGGTCATCTTCATACATCCAGACAACATCGTGGCCCGCATTTCGTAGTGCTGCAACGGTGGGTTCACTCAAGTTTGTGTCGGCCAGAATTCGCATTGCGCCCTATGCCTTCTGAGATTTCCGCCGTTTCTCGGCATCCTGACGCACCGCTTCATCGAATTTGGCCTCAAACTCGGCCCATGAAATGTTGGACAGAGGCGCACCGGTGGCTGCATAGAGCCGGCAAGCCTCTAAATCTTCTGGCGTCAACCCAGGATACCCATTGAGTATGTCCTCTTCGGTCCACACTCCGCCGTTCAGGTAGTCCATAACCAGCTCTACGGAGATTCGCATTCCGCGCACGCACGGTTTGCCGGCCAGGATCAGCGGGTCTTTAGTTATGCGTTCGATCAAATCCATTGTGCAGCCTCCCGGAGATGGGCGGATGTGGCTTGGCCCATCAGTTCCACCCTAACACAACCCCACCCCCACCCTTTCCCCCGCCCCAACCCCCAGCGTCCGCGCCGCGCTGCCGTCCACCACCACAATCTCCAGACGACCGTGGCTCCCTACCAGCGCCCGTAGCCCCGACCCCGGCGGGTCGTGAAATGTTCGCGACAATCCGGTGATGGCATTGCCGGCAATGTTGACCCTGACAGTGGCCCGGTCGCCGGCGGTCACACCCATGCTCGCCAGCAGGTCGTCGGTTATATCGGTGGTCAGATTTCCGAACGTGTCGGCGTAGATAACCTGGCCCAATATGACGCCGTTCTGCGGTTCTGGAATCGGCATTGCCAGCGTGTTCATAGTGCTGGTTGATTCACCCATCCGGTCGGCGGCCACGCCCAGCGAAAGGTGCGCCGCCACTGGCGCGAATACGTCGCGGCCGTGGAAAGTCGCGCTAACCGGATGCCGCCAATACTCCGGGTTGGTGAGTCTCCAGGCGCGGCAGCCGCCCGGAATCGCCGCCGCTCCGGCTTGGGAAGTATTCCCGAATCCCGCGTCATAACGCCGGCAAACCAGCGTCAGCAGGCCATTGTCGGGCGCCACGAACCTGGCGTCGGGTGTTTCCAGCAGCAGAGCCGCCCGCTCGGTACCCACGCCCGGGTCAACCACCGCAACAAAGATGCTGCCGATGGGGAAATACGGGGCCGAATCAGCCAGCGCCACCGCACCGTGTCGAACGTCTTGCGGGCCAATTCCGTGGGTGAGATCGATCACGTTGGCATCGGGATTGATGCCCAGAATGACCCCCCGCATCATGCCCACGTAGGCATCGGTGAGTCCGAAATCGGTGGCCAGGACGATCGAGGGCGCTGCCATAATGTTGGCGTCCGGTTTTACTGGCGCCGCACCGTCGGGCCCGTGCTAGGTGAAGCGGGCGCTGAGGACCGACACCAACAGGAAAATGGCAATCAGCGCAATGGTAATCTGAAATAGCGTGCGCTCCAGCCCTCGGCGGGTCCGGGCGGTGTTTTGAGCGCTGCCAAACATTCCACTGCCAGCCTCTCGCACCTGCGACAGGATAAGCAGTACCAGCACCACAGAAACAAATATTTGAGCCAGGTTGAAAAGAGACATGATCGCTAACTGCGCCAACGATTGTAACACGGACTCATCGGCGCCGGCGCTGCGTCACTACTGGAAAGTCAGGGCCTTTCGATTCTCCCTCCCCCCTTGTGGGAGAGGGCTGGGGTGAGGGGTATAGTCTGCCACAGGATAGTTCCCTATCTCACACCTTCACCCTCACCCTAACCCTCTCCCATCAAGGGAGAAGGGATTTCTTGTAAAACCGAAAGGCCCTGGCTAGAAAGTTGCGAGACTTGTCATTGCGACCCCGTACTCGATACGGGGGTTGGCAATCTCGTCGCCGTAGCAATGATGGTGGTTTGCCGACGTGTGTTCAACATCAACGAGATTGCCACGTGGTTCGACAGGCTCACCATGAGCGGCTGCGCTCCTCGCAATGACAGGTGGGGGTGGGCCTTTTCAAAGTCCACCGACCTCCGCTCATGGTGAGCTTGTCGAACCATCGTCAACCGTCCTTCGACAGGCTCAGGACGAGCGGGTGTTTAATTTCCACAACTTTGAAAAGCCCTGCCGCACCAGAGCGTTCTGTTTCAGAAGGTTCATACGTTCGTCATTCCCGCTTTCGCGGGCATCCAGCAAGCTCAATCAGAAAAGTTTACTTCTGCTCAATTTCCCCAATATCGTCATTATGGCCCGCGCCGGAACCCGGCAAATCCCAATGAATCCGGTTCATCCTGTATATCCCGGTAAAAAATATCGTTCCTAACAACTACCCATCCAGCCGTGCCTTCTCCCCTTCCAGCCCCTCTTGCACCAACCGCAACGCCAGCTCGGGTTGCGCCTGACCCCTGGTGAGCCGCATTACCTGGCCCATCAGGAAGCGGGCCGCCGTGTCCTTGCCGCTGATGTAGTCGGCCACGGCTTTGGGGTTGGCGGCGATGGCCTCGGCGACGGCATCTTCGATGGCGCCGGTGTCGCTGATCTGACCCAAACCCTGCGCTTGTACTATGTCCGCCGGATCGCCACCCGAGGCGTACATCTCATCCAGAACCGTCTTGGCCAGCGAAGTCGAGAGCGTGCCATCGTCAATCAACGTCAACAGGTCGTTCAGACGCTCCGGCGTGACCGGCGATGCGTCGATATCCAGGTGGTCCTGATTCAGCAAACGGGCCAGATCCCCCAGCATCCAGTTGGCGGCTTCTTTGGCAACGGCGTGTCGGTCAACGGCCGTCGCGTTCCTGAGGGCCACCGTAGCTTCGAAATAGTCGGCCATCGCCCGGGACCCCGCCAGCAACTCGGCGTCGTACTCCGAGAGTCCCAGTTCGGACTGGAAACGGGATTTACGCTGGGGCGCAAGCTCAGGCAGGGCGGCTTTCAGTTGCGCCACTCTCTCCGGGCCGATGCGCAGGGGAGGCAGGTCCGGTTCCGGGAAGTACCGGTAGTCGTGGGCATACTCCTTGCTGCGCTGGGAGACCGTAACCTCCCGCTCTTCGATCCAGCCGCGGGTTTCCTGCACCACCGCGTCGCCGTCTGCGATGACGCGCTTCTGACGCTCCACCTCGAACTCCAACGCCTGGTACACCGCGTGGAAGCTGTTCATGTTCTTGACTTCGGTGCGAGTGCCAAACACGTCACTGCCGGCAGGTCGGATGCTCACGTTAGCATCGCACCGGAAGTTGCCGTCCTGCATGTTGCCGGTGGACACGCCCAGATACTGCACCAGAGAATGTATTGAGGTGAGGTACTGGCGCGCCTCTTCCGGCGAGCGCAGGTCCGGTTTGCTCACGATTTCCATTAGCGGCACGCCCGAGCGGTTCACGTCCACCAACGAGTAACCGTCGCCCCCGTCCTCGTTGGCGGCATGGGGAAAGTGCTGCAACTTGGCAACGTCCTCTTCCAGGTGTACCCGCTCCACGCCGATACTTCGCTGCCCCAGATCCAGTGCGGGGTCACCGGCAATATCGACGTAACCGTCCAGCGCCAGCGGTAAATCGTACTGGGATATCTGGTATCCCTTCATCAGGTCGGGGTAAGGATAGTTCTTGCGGTCAAATTTGGTAAATTCCGGGATACTGCAGTTCAGCGCCAGCCCGGTCAGCACCGTGTACTCCACGGCGCTGCGATTGATCACCGGCAGGGCGCCGGGCAGCCCCAGGCAAACCGGGCAAGTGCGCGTGTTGGGTTCGGCAGCCTGGTAATCCGCCGGGCACCCGCAGAACATCTTGCTGCGGGTTTTCAGCTGCACGTGCACCTCAAGCCCTATAACCGTTTCGTACTGCATAAGCATTCCGGGAAGCTAATAGACGCCCGACGCCCCTAACCCCCTTGTTCCGCTTTCAATCGACGCAGTTGTTCACGGAGTTCAGCGGCTTCGGCTTCGGCAGCTTGCAGGGCGGCTTGGGATTCCGCGTAATCGAGGAGGTACTCGCCGGTTTCCGGGATGCGGAACCGCAACTTGCCGCCATCCCAGCACAGATCCAGGCCCAGCGTCGGACTATGGCCCCAAGTCAGCCCGTCCGGTTCCCGCTCGGTGGCTAACCGTTCATAGGCTCCGTCCATCAATTGCTCACCCAGCAGCGGTTCACCGCAGTATCGACTGTTCGGCGTCCAGTCATAACGCCAGTATTCACCGACGCCGATTCGGGCATACAATTCTCTCTTTTCGACGTTATCCCGTCTTGCCGTGCTTCTCGACACAATCTCCAGCATGAAATCGGGCACCTTGCCCACGCGCCAGATCAGGTAGGAATTCAGCGGCGGAATCAGGTCGTCGGTTACTCCGAAAGACACGTAGCAGTCCGGTGCGACAACCGCCGCCGGATTGCCCTGCTCGTAGTAGAGGAAAGTATCCCCGCTGACGATGACGTCGTAGCGCTGCTTCAGGTAGGCCCGTAGCACAGGGACGATCTGCGCGAATAGTGGCTCCTGTTCAAATCCGTCAGGCAAAGGCATACCGTCCGTTTCGGGGTAAAAAACGCCGTCGTCATCGTACAGGGTGATTTCGGGCGACCTAACTTTCGGCGGCGGTTTGGTAGTCATGGCAACCTCGCTGGGGCATACCGGGTGTGGCGGACAGTATAGCAGGAGCTAATCAACCTGCGGATAAGGCCAAATTCCTAGGGGGTGTCGTCAAAATGGCGGTAGGGTGGTAGATTGCTGGAAATGGGGAGAGTGTGGAAGGTGGGGGTATGACGGTAGCGCACCGGCGCCACGATATGACCGATGAGGTTTGGGAGCGGTTGAGGCCGCATTTGGCCGGGGGAGAGGGCAAGAGGGGCCGACCGGCCCAGAGCCTGCCCCGTGCCACGACACGGGGACAACCGGCGGTTTATCGACGCCGTGTGCTGGATACTGCGCACCGGCGCTCCTTGGCGAGATTTGCCCCCGGACTACGGAGATTGGAAGAACACCCACCGCCGCTTCTGCCGCTGGCGGGACCGGGGCGTGTGGGCCGGACTGTTGGAGGCGGTGATTGATGACCCTGATTTCGAGTGGCTGATGATAGACGCCAGCTATATCAAGGCCCATCCCCACAGCGCCGGCGCCCGGGGCGGAAATCAGTCCATTGCCCGCACAAAAGGGGGCTGAACAGCAAGCTGCACCTGGCGGTGGATTCCCACGGAATGCCGGTAAGGCTGGCGGTGACCGAGGGTACGTTTGCCGACTGCTCCCAGGCTTTGCCTCTGATTGAGGGCATAGCAGCGGAGTGCCTGATGGCGGACAAAGCCTATGACACCAATGAAATCATAGCCACCGTCCGGGAATTGGGAATGGACCCGGTGATACCGCCCAAAAGCAACCGGAGAGAAAAGCGGGACTATGACCGGGCGCTGTACAAGCTGCGGCACCTAGTGGAGAACGGATTCCTGGAATTCAAGCAGTGGCGCGGGGTGGCGACCCGCTATGCCAAGAGAACGGCGTCGTATTTGGCCATCTGCCAGCTCCGGGCAGTGATGATCTGGAGCAAACTCTTTTGACGACACCCCCTAACAGAATAGCAAGGAGAAGAACAGGCGACTGCCTACGGATGTTCAGCGACAATTTGGGCAAGTATGTCCGACAATCCGCCGGCGCCGGTCTGAAACTCTACTATTGACTGGAATCTGATCGCCGCCTTGCCCAGCTCGTTTTCTACCACAGATTGCGCCGCCTCGGAATCATCCATGCCGATGAACCGACGACCCAACCGGGCGGCCTGCACCAGCGTCGCCCCGCTGCCGGCGTAGCAATCCATCACCGTGTCACCGGGCTCGGATGACGTGAGGATGATGCGCTCCAGCATCAGGGCATTTTTTTGGGTGGGATACGCGGGCCGTTGTGGATCCTTGTAGCACCACACATCCTGCGGCAACTTGCCTGCCGCATCGTCGGCGTAGTTGATTTTCCGCGGATTGCCCGTCGAACTCCACGCAATCAACCCTTCTTCGTCCAGTTCTTCCAACTTGTCGGGCGGATAGCGCCAATGCCGGCCGGCCGGTGGAAGCGTGCCGCGCCAGGGTTCGCCGGTGGCGCCATTCATCGTAGTGCCCGGAGCGTGCACCGGCGTGGTCGCGTACCGCCGACCCGCATCATCGGTGAGCGGGTACAGGCTGGCTATTTCGCTGTCGGTCATGGGAATCCGCTGTGGGCGCCAGGTGATCTGCCGTGGTGAAACCGAGTAGAAAAGTATGGTGTCCTTGATGTTGCCGTAGGAGTACCGCGCAAAGTTCTTGGGGTTGCATTTGATACGCGTAATACTGTTCCGAAAATTCTCCGGGCCAAACACCTGGTCCATCAGCAGCCGCACATGGTGTTCCATGTTGACGTCGATATGAACATACACCGACCCAGCAGGATTCATCACGAAACTGATGGCCTGCAACCGCGCTTTCAGCTCATCGAGATATTTGGCTCCCACCGTAGTATCGGAGTAAGCCAACTGTCCGGAGCGACTGACGGAGTTGGCCCGGTCAGTGTCAATCAGAAAGTCGTTATTGGTGGCGAACGGCGGGTCGATGTACACCAAATCGACCTTGATGCCCAGCTCGGCGACACGCCTCAACCCATCCAGATTGTCGCCGGGATGGAACAAATTCTGCATTAGCCGCCCCTCTTTCGGTACACCACAATATCGGCAAACTACCGTCGTGGAAATGCGCTCGCCAGGTAACCACCAGACGTTGTACCACGCCCCACCGGGCCGGGTAAACCAGCCAGTGTCACAGACCAGGGTCATTCGGTTGTCATTGCGAGGAGCGCAGCCGCTCATGGTGAGCCTGTCGAACCACGTGGCAATCTCGTTGAGGTTGAGCACGTGCCGGGGAACCATCATTGCTACGGCGGCGAGATTGCCACACTGCGCTCGCAATGACATGAGGAAAACCGAAAGGCCCTGGTCATCAGACCTACCAACTCAAACATGGCTGGGCGAAGGATTAATTCTCCACCCAGCCCGCGGCGTCAGTCCTCGTCCCCGTATTGCTCTTTCAGCATTTCCACCACCGCCGGGTCGGCCAGGGTGGTGGTGTCGCCCAGGGCCCGACCCTCGGCAACGTCTCGGAGCAGGCGGCGCATGATCTTGCCGCTGCGGGTTTTGGGCAGCTCGGCGGCGAAGTAGATGTCATCCGGCCGCGCCATCGAGCCAATCTTGCCCGCCACGTGCTGCTTCAGCTCCGTTATCACGTCGTCGGAGGCGGTCACCTGGTCTTTCAGCGTCACGAACGCAACGATGGCCTGGCCTTTCACCTCGTGGCTGCGCCCGATGCAGGCCGCCTCGGCGACCTTCAAATTGTCCACCAGCGCCGACTCCACCTCCATCGTGCTGATGCGGTGCGCCGACACGTTGATCACGTCGTCCACCCGACCCAGCAGCCAGAAGTAGGATTCCTCGTCCAGCTTGGCTCCGTCGCTGGTGAAGTAGATTCCCTCGTAATTAGACCAGTACTGCTGCACGAACCGTTCAGGGTCACCGTATATGCCGCGCAACATGCTGGGCCACGGTTGCCGGATCACCAGATAGCCGCCACCGCCAGGCCCAACCTCGTTGCCCTGCTCATCGAGGATAGCGGCATCTATGCCGGGAAATGGCTGCGTGGCTGAGCCGGGTTTCAGCGTGGTGATGCCGGGCAGGGGCGTAATCAGCACCGAGCCGGTTTCGGTCTGCCACCACGTATCCACCACGGGACACCGGCCGCCGCCAATGTGCTGCCAGTACCACACCCATGCCTCCGGGTTGATGGGTTCGCCCACCGATCCCAGCAGCCGCAGCGACGACATGTCGTGACGCTCCGGATACTCCTCGCCCCAGCGCATGAACGTGCGGATGGCTGTGGGAGCGGTGTAGCAAATGGTGCAGCCGTATTTCTCGACGATGGCCCAGAATCGGTCCCGGTCAGGATAGTCGGGCGAGCCCTCATACATCACCGTTGTTGCGCCGTTGGCCAGCGGGCCGTAAATGATATAGCTGTGTCCGGTAACCCAGCCGATGTCGGCGGTGCACCAGTACACGTCATCTTCCTTCAGATCGAAAATCCACTTGGTCGTGGCATACGTCCCGGTCATGTAGCCGCCAGTGGTGTGGACAATCCCCTTGGGTTTGCCCGTGGTGCCGCTGGTGTACAGCATGAAAAGCATATCTTCGCTGTCCATCGGCTCCGGGTCGCAGGTCAGCGGCTGGTCGGCCACCAGATCGTGCCACCACACGTCCCGACCCTCTTGCATCTGGTCGTCGGCGTGGCCGGTGCGGCGCACCACGACGACATGCTCCACCGGAGTTTCGCCCTCCACCGACGCATCGGCGTTGGTCTTGAGCGGAATGACGTTGCCGCGTCGCCAGCCGCCGTCGGCGGTAATCATCACCTTGGACTGAGAATCTTCGATGCGGTCCCGCAGCGACTCAGCGCTGAATCCACCGAACACGATGCTGTGGGGCGCGCCGATGCGAGCGCAGGCCAGCATCGCTATCGCCAGTTCGGGCACCATCGGCAGGTAGAGGGTTACGCGATCGCCCTTCTGCACGCCCAAACTCTTCAGTCCGTTGGCGAACTTGCAGACTTCCCGGTACAGGTCGCGGTAGGTGTACACCTGCCAGTCGCCCGGCTCGCCTTCCCAGATGATGGCCGCCTTGTTCTTGCGCGGCCCGTTCAGGTGCCGGTCGATGCAGTTGTATGATGCGTTGAGCTGTCCGCCCACAAACCACTTGGCGAAGGGCGCATCCGACCAGTCCAGTATCGTTTCCCAGGGTTTGAACCAGTCCAGCTCGCCGGCCCACCGCGCCCAGAAAGCCTGTGGGTCGCGACGCGCTTCTTCGTACACGCCGGGGTCGCTGATGTTGGCCTGGGCAACGAATTCGGCTGGCGGCGGATAGGTGCGGTCTTCCTGGAGCAGGGCCTCAAAAGCGCCGGTATTCTGAGTCATAATAAAGAACCTCCGGGCAGCAAAATATCAGGGTTTGATAGCGCAGATATTAGCACATCCCGCCCACCGCCGGCCCGGCTCGCTACTCCGCTTCCTCAAAGTATTGCTGTGGATGCTGCCGGCAAAGAGCAGTGCGGGGAATGCCAGCGGGGAATGCCAGCATGGTAAAATCCGCTTATTGTCAGCCCCTTGCGGAGGCGCAAGAATATCCGGCAGAAGCAATCGCCGCATACGAGCGGATGCACGGCGAATCGGGAGAGGTTGCAATGACTACAACAACGACCACGATGCCGCCGGCACGGCCGTTCAGCCCGGAGGAGTGCGAGGCTTTGGTACGGGCCAACATCATCGCCGCAGGAGAACAGGCCGCCGTGCTGGCTGGCACCCGTCGTTTCACTGTGGAAGAGTACCTGGCTATGGAAGTGGCCGGCATCCTGCACGAAGACGACCGCATTGAATTGATTGACGGAGTGATACTCGTTATGCCACCCATCGGCGACCCTCACGAGGTTAGCACTGACTGGCTGAACAGGCTGCTCCTTCCGCCTCTGATCGACCGGGCAATAGTGCGAGTGCAGGGGGCAATCCGCCTGAACAACCGCAGCGCCCCCCAACCCGACATTGCCCTGTTGCGGGAGCGCCCTTTGAGCGAGGTAGGGCCCTACTTCCCACCGGATGTGTACCTGGTCATCGAGGTTGCCGACAGTTCGCTGTCCTATGACCGCGGCGCAAAACTGGCGCGGTACGCCGCCGCTGGCGTCCAGGAGGTGTGGGTTGTGAACCTGCGCGCGCGCGAGGTGACAGCCTACACTGCCCTGTCCGGTTCCGAGTACACGACTGTCCGCACTTACCGGGCCGGCGACAGCGTCAGCCCGCAAGCCTTCCCCGATGTAACCCTGGCGGTGGACGACTTTATCCCACCCGCTGCCGGGCTGCGTGGGGAGACGCTCTAACCTCCAATATGGCCACACCGGAAAAGAAATCGCCGCCGACCGGCGGGCGCACAGCAGATTGGGAGAAGGCGCAATGACTACAACAACGACCACGATGCCGCCGGCGCGCCCATTCAGCCCTGAAGAGTGCGCGGCTATGGTGTCGGCCGGCATCATTGACGCCGCCGAGCAGGCCGACGTCCTGGCTGGCCGCCATCGCTTCACGGTGGACGAGTACCTGGCTATGGAAGTAGCCGGCATCCTCCATGAGGACGACCGTGTTGAACTGATGGACGGAGTGATAATCATTATGCCACCGATTGGCCTCCGCCACGTGGGTGGCACTGACTGGATGACTACGCTGCTCGTTCCGCCGCTGGTAGGGCGGGCGACGGTGCGGGTGGGTGGCCCCATCTACCTGAACGACCGCAGCGCGCCCCAGCCCGATTTCGCCCTGGTGCAGTGGAACCCCCCCGGCTCCGGCGTGACGGGACAGACGACGCCGGCCGAGGTGTACCTGGTTATCGAATTTGCCGACAGTTCACTGGCGTATGACCAGGGCGCGAAACTGGCGCGGTACGCTGCCGCCGGCATCCCGGAAGTATGGGTCGCGAACCTGCGCGCGCGGGAGGTCACGGCGTATGCCGACGCGGCGGGTTCGGCATACGCCAGCGTCCGTACTTACCGGGCCGGCGACAGCGTCAGCCCGCAAGCCTTCCCCGATGTAACCCTGGCGGTGGACGACTTTATGCCACCGGCCGACGAGACACACTGACCCGGCAGCGCGCCGGCGTTGGTTACGGCGTCTCCCCGTACCACCGGCCCACTATCTCATCCACCTGCGCCGCAACCTCGTCCGATACCCCTGCCTTGAACGCCGCTTCCAAGTGGCAGATGCCCAAGTCCGTACCCTCGCAGTCGTCCGTAGCATCATCCCGCAGCGATTTCAGGTACAGATTGCGAAACCCCTGCCGGAACGTTTCCTCGCCCAAGCTGTCGTACAGGTCCAGGAACAGCGCCTCTCCCAACGAGTAATAACATTTGCCCGCATCATTGGAGCCATATTCAGCATCCAAGCCTTCCAGTTGAGAAATTGATTGGGCAGAAGCGCAAGGGTTTCGGGTAGACTCTATTGGCGTTTCAACGCGGGCGTTTTCAGAGATGGAACTGAGTAAATCTGCCGCCCCTTCATTGATCCACCTCTGATTGCCCGTCCAGTAGTAATGGGCCACCTCGTGAGCAATATGGAACGGCACGCGCTTCCACGAGTATCCGTTCTCCACGTCGTAATGCAGTTTGGACGTTATATGTGTGCCGAAGTTGGTTCCACCGGCGGTGGCACGAATCGAATCGTCAAAGTACCAGGCGACGTGATTCGTGGGCAGCGGTTCGCTCATGAACTCCTCAGCGGTACGCACCGTATGCTCCAAAAAATCCATGTTTGGCGTCACCTGGTCGCGAATGCGGATGATTGCCAGTAACACTTCGCCCGACAACGGCAGTTCAATCGCGCGCTCTTCCAGATACACTCCGGTGCCCCGCAACAGAAAATCCACCGATTCCGGGCTGTATTGGTACGTCGCACCCAGCAGCGCAACGATTTTGGCCTCTTCATCAGTGATGCCGTCGCTAAGCGTAGAGTGAGATATTATCTTGAGGAGAACATCACTGCCATTGCCACTAATCCTTTCCAGAGACCGCACCGCCGCAGCGTCAGCGCCCTCCACACTCTCCAGGAACGGCATATCCAAAATGTCGTTAGCAGTCTCGAGGACCACTTGCTCCGGAATTTCATCCGCGGTCCAAACCATATTGTATAAGTACCGGATAACCGTCGCTTCATCCGCAGTAATCCCGTCCTGCGCCCAGGATTTCTGCAGCATCTTATCGGCCAATTCGAGAGAATAGTACGCCGTCCAGCGTAGCCTGGAAATAGCCACAGTTTCGTCAGCCGTAATGCTGTCCCCAACCCACGGCTTTTGCAGCAAGGCGCTGAACACATCGGGATACCACCGCGCACAAGCAATCAATGCCTCAGCGGCAGTGCGCTCAGCATCGTCAACACCGTCGGCAACCCAGGGCAATGCCCGGATTTCTGCCGCCCGCGCCCGTTCATTTCGTTCCAGCCAGGCGCCGTTCTCGAGGCTTGCGATAAGACTCGGCGGCCTCGGCGTACTGGTCGGGCGCGGGGTACGCGTCGGCCCGGGCGTGCTGGTAGGAGTGGGCTGCAGCGTAGCCGTAGGCAGCGGCTTGGGCGTAAATGTAGGCGCCGGCGTGTACGTCGGAGGAACCGGCGTGCTGGTAGCCGTCGGCTCCGGCGTTGACAGCGCAATCGTCGCCGTTGGCAACGAAGTTAGCGTATCGGTAGGCAATGGTGTGGCCGTAAGTGATGCGGCCACCGCCGGCGCTGATGTAGCAGTTGGAACCGCCATCGGCTCCGGCGCAGTGCAGGCCAACGCGGTCGAAGTCAGCATCAAACCAACTGTCGTCAGCAGCAACGACACAGCGAAAATCTTTCGTGTAGTTATAGCGAATCCTCTCTTGCGACGGAGGCGTAGCGGCGCGATGTATTAATCGCCGCACCGAAACATCCCAGGGCGAACATCCCAGCGTGAATGATGCACTGGGCTATTCTCTACCCCCAAGTACCCGGCGCAGCTGCTCCCTAAGTTCCGCCGCTTCCGATTCGGCGGCCTGGCGGGCGGCGGCTTCCTGTTGGCGGGCATTCTCGGCGGCCTGGCGGGCGTCCTCTGCGACCTGGCGGGCATTCTCCGCCGCTCGCAAAGCATCGATCTGCTCCTGGCTGGTAGGCAGGTACTGGCCGGCCGCCGGATCGTAAAAGTGCAGCACGCCCTCTGCCCAGCACAAATCCAGTCCCAGCGTCGGGCTGTGGCCCCAGGGCGCCCCGTCCGCCGTGGTTTCCAGCGGGAACCGCCGGTATTCACCGTTCACCAGCCGCTCCCCCACCAGCTTCTCCCCGTAGTGCTTGCTGTCCGGAGTAGGATCGTAGCGCCAGTATTCACCAATGCCGATCTGGGCGTACAGCGTCCGTTTGTACCCGGTATCCCGTCGCCCGGTGCTGCTCGACCCGACTTCCAGCGCAAAGTCCGGCGGCTTGCCCACGTCCCATACCCAGTATGAGTTGTGCCGTGCGACAGCCTCCCTGGTCACCCCGAATGCCACATAGCAGTCGGGCGAAATCGAACGGCGCGGATTACCCCTTTCGTAATAGATGAACGTGTTGCCGCTCGTTACCACATCAGGGCGGGCGTGGAAATAATTCTGAACTGCCCACCTGATTTCCAGGTACGGCATGTCCTGCTCAAATCCGTCGGGCAACGGCTCACCATCCGAGTCGGGGTAATAATTACCCTCATCATCATACAACCGATATGCGGGCCGTGGTTTCGTAGTCATGGCAAACCTCCGGTTAGCGAAGACGATGGTAGCACAGTGCGCGGATTTCCGCGCCGCCAACTCGCGGCGTGTCACTTTCCCTTACAATGCGTCCCTATGCCCGACCCTTATGCCTACCCACTTTGTCAAACCAAACTGGCCTACTGTCATTGCGAGGAGCGCCCATCCCCACCTGTCATTGCGAGGAGCGCAGCCGCTCATGGTGAGCCTGTCGAACCACGTGGCAATCTCGTCGCCGTAGCAAGGGCGGTTTGCCGACGTGTGCTCAACCTCAACGAGATTGCCACGCTACGCTCGCAATGACAAAGTGGGTAGGCAACAGCGTCGTGTCACTTTCCCTTACAATGCGTCCCTATGCCCGACCCTGGCCACAACTCCGATGCCGTAATGTTGCCCCGTCCCCGCTGGCGCACCGTCCTCATGGGTGGCGCAGCGGCCCTCGGCATGATCCTGGCGTCGCTGGACTTCTCCGTCAACGTGGCCCTGCCCGCCATTCGCGACGCTTTCGACACCGACCTGGCCGCCGTCCAGTGGGTCATCGTAGTATTCATAGCCACCCGCGCCGGCCTGGCCCTGGGAGCCGGCGCCTTCGCCGACCGTTTCGGCCTGCGGGTGGTTTACCTGTTCGGCACCGTAACCTACCTCATCGCCATGCTGTGCCTGACGCTGTCGCCGACGCTGGAAGCCATGGTCGGTTTTCGAGCGCTGCAGGCCCTGGGCACCGGCTGCCTGTACAGCACCGCGCCAGCCATCGCGGCATTCATCTTCCCAGACCACCGCCGTGGACTGTCCATGGGCTTTACATCGGCCAGCCTGGCCTTCGGAATGGTTGCTTCAACCCTTGCCGCCGGCTCGCTGGTGCAAATCTACGGCTGGCAGGCGGTGTACGCTGGGCGCATCCCCCTGACGGCGCTGGCGCTGGCCGCCGGATTGCTGGCCGTACCCGGCCGCCTGTCGCCCCAGGCATCAAACCGGCGGTTCGACATTCTGGGCGCCGCGCTGGTGCTGGCTCTGCTGTTGTGCCTCATAATCGGGTTGAGGCTGGGACAGTCCATCGGTTGGACCTCACCCATCGTCATCGCGCTGCTGGCGCTGACTCCCGTTGTGTTGGCGGCGCTGATCAGGACCGAAACCCGCGCCCAATCACCCGTGTTGCCGGGCGCGTTGTTGCGACTCCCGGCCTTTCAGACCGCCACGTCCGTGATGTTCCTGGGGCATTTTTCCCAGTTCGTAATCTGGTTCATCTTCCCCTTCTACATCACCGATTCGCTGAACCGCGGGCCCGTTACCCTAGGCATCATGCTGGCGACCTTGTCCGCCTGCAACATCGTATCCGCACCAATCGGCGGCTGGCTCTGCGACCGGTGGGGTGTGCGTCCGGTGGGCGCGTTGGGATTGACCAGCGTTGCCGTGGGACTGTTCGCGATGTCGGCCCTAAATTCAGACTCCGCGATCTGGCACCCGGCCGCCACCATCGCCATGGTTGGATTGGGCGTCGGATGGTTCCAGTCGGCGGCCTATGCCCTGATGCTGGGCAGCGTGCCGGCCGACCGCTACGGCACCGCATCCGGCGCAATGTCGCTGGCGCAGGCTTCGGGAACCGTGTTCTGCGTCGCCGTAGTCGGAGCCATCTTCTCCGCCCTCAGCGACCAATATGCCGTTAGCTCCGCCATCGACCCGGATCAGGCGTTCCTGCTGGCCTACCGGGATGCTTTCCGCATCGGGGGAACCACCGCGGTCATCGGCGCCGGCCTGTTCGCCGTGTTCGCGCGCCAACCCGTTCCCCGCATCAACCGTATCCCCAACGTAAAATCCTGTTCATCCTGACCATCCATGTCGGCCCGTATTCCGTAACACCGCGCCTCCCCCACCAGTGGCATCGCCCCCAGCCCGTCGTGTATCATTGCCCCGTCGGTTCGACCTACCGAGCTATCCTTTAACTACCCTACTGAACGGCGGTGTTGACCATGACTTATAACAAACGGCGAGTTACCAAACCCGTGTACGTTGGCGGCGTGAAAGTGGGCGGTGGCGCCGACGTTACCGTCCAGTCCATGACCAAAACCGACACCCGCGACGTGAAGGCCACCGTGCGCCAGATTCACGAACTGGAAGAGGCGGGTTGCGAAATCATCCGGTCGGCGGTGCCCGACATGGCAGCGGCCCAGGCAATGGCCGAGATCAAGAAGCAGATTCACATTCCCCTGATTGCCGATATCCACTTCCATTACCAGCTGGCCCTGGAGTGCGCCGCCGGCGGCGTGGACTGCCTGCGCCTCAATCCCGGCAACCTTCGCAACGCCGACCAGGTGCGCGAAGTGGTGCAGTCCGCCAAGGAACGCAACATCCCCATCCGCATCGGCGTCAACTTCGGCAGCCTTCCCCCGGTGGGTGGCATCGGTCGCACCCGCGGATTCTCCCGCCACATGGATCTGGTCAACCGCCTGCCCAAAGCCGGCGAGGCCCAAACCGGCGACTACAGCGTGGTTGATCACATGGTGGCCACCGCCCTTTGGGAAATCAGCCTGCTGGAAGAACAGGACTTCGACCAGATCAAGATTTCCATGAAGGCTTTTGACGTTCCCACCACCGTGGAGGCGTACCGCCGTCTCGGCGAGATGGTGCCCTATCCTCTGCACCTTGGCATCACCGAGGCCGGCACCGTGCAGTCCGGCTCCATCCGCACCGCCGTTGGCCTGGGCGTGCTGCTCTACGAGGGCATCGGCGACACCATCCGCGTTTCCCTCAGCGGCGACAGCGTTGAGGAAGTTACCGCCGGCTACGAGATTCTCAAGTCGCTGAACCTGCGGGACAAGGGCACGACGCTGGTAGCCTGCCCCAGCTGCGGCCGAGCCGACGTGGACGTGGTGAAACTGGCCAACGACGTGGACGCACTGGTCAAACGCAGCGACAAGAAAATCAAGGTGGCCGTCATGGGCTGCGAGGTCAACGGACCCGGCGAGGCCAAGGACGCCGACGTGGGCATCGCCGCCGGAGCCGGCCGGGCCATCATATTCCGCAAAGGCGAAAAAGTCCGCGTAGTCCCCGAAGCCGAAATGCTAACCGCCCTAATGGAGGAAATCGAAAACACGCCCGCCAACGCCTGATAAAGTCAGACCGTGTACGAGGTACTGAGAACACCAGAATTCGAGGAGTGGATGGACACTTTGGATCCAGCGTCGGTAAATCGCGTTTCCTTGGTGCTTGCGCGGATGGAAGAAGGTAACTGGGGTGATTACAAGCCATTACCCGGGGTTAGCGGTATTTTTGAGCGGCGCTTGATGGGAAGAGGAGCGGGGATTCGACTATACTTCTGTAGGCAGAGTAGCAACGTTGTGCTGGCGCTAATCGGCGGTGACAAGGCCAGCCAGCAGCGCGGAGACATCGCCAAGGCCGGACGTCTCAGCGAACATTACATATAAGGAGCGGAGTTATGGCGCTGATCAGAAACGATGACGCTACCCGGGCACGGGTACAACGGGATCCCGAGTTCGCCAGGCTATGGCACGAAACAGCGATTGATCTGCTGGACGGCAACGACGAAGACCATCGCATTGCCATGCGGATATTGCGCGACCACTTTGGCTTGACCGATGCTGAAATCGACGAATTGAAACGGAATCAAGCCACTGCATGACCACCGCCTTCGCTCCCGACGACGTAACCGCCCTGCGCCTGAGCCGGCAGTACGTATAAGGAGCAAAAAATCATGGCATATACCGAGCTCGATGACTATGTAAGGGCTCGTGTGCAGCGAGAACCGGAATTTGGCCGACTGATGCGCGAATCCGCTATCAATCTCCTCAACGGTAACGATGAAGACCGCCGCATCGCCTTTCGTATATTCCGAGATCAACTTGGCCTCACCGACGATGAAATTGCGGAATTGAAACGGAAGAGAACCACCGCCTGACGGTTGTTCGGGAACCTCTCCATGTCCACCGCCATCACCTTTGCGCCCTTCGACGTCACCGCCCTGGAAGACGCCGGCATCCCGACCCTCCCCGCCGAACGCGAACCGCTGCGCCGCCACCTGCTGGACGCCATCGCCCGCATCCGTCCCACGCTGGAAGCCGACGCCGAAGCCAACGACGCCGGCGAAACCCTGGCCTGGCCGTCCGTGGTCGCCCTCTATCGGGAAGGGTTGCTGTCTCTCAAAGTGCCCCGGGAACTCGGCGGCCCCGAAGTCGATCCCCTGCTCTACCTGGAACTCATCGACGAGATCAGCTACATCAACCCCTCAGCCGGCTGGTGTACCTTCATCAACAGCACCAGCACCGCGTGGAAGGGCGCTTTCCTCCCCGATGCTGGCGTCGAACACATCTTCGCCAACGGGCGCATGCCCATCGCTTCTGGTTCCATCATACCGCGCGGGTTGGGCGCCCCCGTGGAGGGCGGATGGCGGGTCAGCGGGCGTTGGCCCTTTGCCAGCGGTTCCGGGCATTCTTCCTGGATGTCTGCCGGCTTTCGCATCGTTCGGGACGGTCAAACCGGGCCGGAGCACATGGTGATGGCAGTGCACATCGAGGACGTGCAGTTTCTGGACAACTGGCAGGTGATGGGACTGAAAGGCACCGGCAGTCGCGATTTCGTCCTGGATAACTGCTTCATTTCCCACGATTTCGCCTTCGACCTGCTGACCACCGACCCGCGATGCGGCGGTCCCATGTTCTGGCTGGGCCGGCCCGGATTCGTCACCACCGACCACGCCGCCTTCGCCCTGGGTGTCGCCCGGCGCGCCCTGGACGAAATCTCGCTGCAGGCCGGCTCTTACCAGCGCGGATACCTGACCTCACCCATCGCAAATCGCGGCGCGTTGCAGCACGACCTGGGCAAGTGCGACCAGCAACTGCGGGCGGCGCGGGCGCTGTGCCGCGAAGCTCTGGACGACGCCTGGGAATTCTGCCTGCGTCAGGAGCGGCCCGATCTGGAACGCCAGTTGAGATTGCGGGGCGCCTGCGCCTATGCCACCGACGTGGCCTGCCAGGTGGCAATTACAGCGTTCCGCTACGGCGGCGGCAACGCCATCTACAACGACCGGGTCTTGCAGCGCTGTATGCGCGACGTCAACGCCGCCGCCCAGCACTTCATGGTCAACACCAGCGCCTACGACAACCTCGGCCAATTCCGCCTGGGCATGGCGGGCGTGGATGCTATGGGGTAAGGAGTTCCCCGATGCCGAAGTCACGGACAAACCGAAAGCGTAAAGGTAAGAGCAAGGGCCCTAGCAGCCCGTCCGAGAAACACGGCCGGCTGTTGGGAGTATGATGGGATGAGCATTCAGCCAACGGAGCCGACTGGCGAGCAAGACCTACCTTCCCTATGATCCCGACCAGCAGTTGCTGCTGCCACAGGCGTTGCAGGAGTGGCTGCCTGATGACCACCTGGCCTATTTCATCTCCGACATCGTGGACCAGTTGGACCTCTCCGAGATCACGGCCCGCTACGAGCAGGAGCGGCGGGGCGGACCGCCCTACAATCCTCGGATGATGGTGAAGGTGCTGCTCTACGGCTACTGCAGCGGGGTGTCGTCTTCTCGGCGCATCGCCCAGCGGCTGCACGAGGACATCGCCTTTCGGGTGCTGGCGGCCAACAACACGCCGGACTTCCGCACCATCTCGGACTTTCGCAAGGATCACCTGGAGGCGTTGTCGGGGTTGTTCTTGCAGGTGCTGATGCTGTGCTGTCAGGCGGGGCTGGTGAAGCTGGGCCATGTGGTGCTGGACGGGACCAAGGTGAGGGCCAACGCATCGAAGCACCAGGCGATGAGTTATCAGCGGATGAAAGAGAAGGAAGGGCAGCTGCAGGGGGAGGTGGATGAGTTGCTGCGGCAGGCCCAGGAGGTGGATGAGGAGGAAGACCGCCGGTACGGTCGGGACCAGCGCGGAGACGAGTTGCCGGAGGAGTTGGCCTTTCGGGAGGGCCGGCTGGAGAAGATCCGGGAGGCCATGGCGGTGCTGGAGGCCGAGGCCCAGGCCGCTGCTGAACAGGCCGAGACAGAGGGCAAGGCGCATCCTGGAGTGCCCGAGGACAAGGCCCAGCGCAACTTCACCGACCCGGAGTCCCGCATCATGCCCGCTGCTGGTGGCAAGGACTTCCTGCAAGCGTACAACTGTCAGGCGGTGGTGGACCATGAGCATCAGGTGATTGTGGCAACTCGCGCCACCAACGTGGCATCGGACAAGCAGCAGGCGGTGGTGATGATCGGGGAGGCCATTGCCAACACCGGCAAGGTGCCCAGGGAAGTATCCGCCGATGCCGGTTACTACTCGGCCCCGGCCGTGGCTGATTTGCAGGCCTTGGGCACCGACCCGTTCGTCGCGCCGGAAAAGACCCGCCACGGCCACAAGCCGCCGCCCGCGCCGCGCGGACGCATCCCCAAGGATCTCTCGCCCAGAGACCGGATGCGCCGCAAGTTGCAGACCAAGCGGGGTCGGCAACGCTACGCGTTACGCATGGGGACGGTGGAGCCGGTCTTCGGCCAGATCAAGCAGGGCCGAGGGTTCCGGCAGTTCCTGCTGCGGGGTTTGCAGAAGGTGCAGAGCGAGTGGTCGCTGATCTGCATTGGCCACAACCTGCTCAAGCTGTTCCGCTTTGGTGGGACGGCTCACGGCAAAGGTCGTCAACCTCACATCCCCACCGCTGGGTTTTTGCCGGGGCAACATCCAATCAGAGGGACGGCGTGATCAGTTCCGTATCCACGTTGGCATCAGGCCCTGTCAGCATTCCTCGGACGGACTGCTAGCGGCAGCCCCAACCGCGCGCGCAGCGAAACCGTCCTCTCCGAGTTGAGGTTTCCGTTCTTGGATGCCATCAGGCTTGGAGCATCAGACCCCATCGACTCTGGCAATGCCAAGTTCGAGCAGGGCCATTATGAAGGTGCGATCGCGGATTATGACTGTGCCATCGCCGTGGACCCTAGCGATGTGCTGGCCTATGGCCTGCGAGCCCTTGCTAAAGGCAGGCAAGGCAATTATGACGGGGCAACTGCTGATTGTAACCGAGTCATTGCCCTAAATCCTGACGATGCGATGGCCTATATCAACCGCGGCCTAGCTAAGAGGAGTAAAGGCAATTTTGACGGAGCCGTTGCCGATTATGATTATGCCATCTCCTTATGCCCAGACATTGAGCTGGCCTACATCAGTCGCGGCCAAGCCAAGGATGATAAAGGCGACTATGAGGGGGCTATTGCAGATTACGACTACGCTATCACTCTGAACCATGGATATATTGCTGCCTATGTTTGCCGGGGTCTTTCCAAAGGCAAGCAAGCTGATTATGAAGGGGCCATTACTGACTTTGACCACGCCATCGCAATTGACCCCAACGACGCTGGAAACTATTACAACCGAGGCAACGCGAGGGATGGCTTGTGCGATTACGAGGGAGCAATTGCGGACTACGACCGTGCTATCACCCTAGAGCCCAATTCAGACCTCGCTACGCTAATCTATGCTGCCCGAGGCGCTATCAAAGTCGGCCAGGGGGATTATGAGGGCGCGGTAGCTGATTACGACCGTGCTATCGAAATTAACCCTGACGGTGCCAGGACACGCTACAAACGGGGCAACGCTAAAGAACACGTAGGGGACTATTACGGCGCCATTTCAGATTACGACCAAGCGATTACTCTGAATACAGACTATGTATCGGCCTATTTGGACCGGGGCGTCGCCAAAGCCAAACTAGGTAACAATGACGAAGCTGTTGCAGACTGTAATCGTGCTATCGCCCTTGCCCCAGGCTTTGCGGCAGCCTACTGCAACCGCGGTGCTGCCAAAATGAACCAGGGACGCTACGATGAAGCGATGGCGGATTTTGACTATTCCATTGCACTCGACCTCGACTTTACGGAAGCCTACTGCAACCGCGGTGCAGCCAAAGTGGCCCAAGAAGATTACGATGGAGCGATAGCGGATTTAGACCGGGCCATAGCCTTGAACCCTGATTATGCAGGGTCTTACTACAACCGTGCCCTTATTAAGATTATGCAAAGGGACTATGATGGGGCAATTGACGATTGGGACTGCGCCATCGCATTAAACTTTGATTATGTGGAGGCGCATCTCGGTCGGGGTAACGCTAAAGCTGCGCAAGGAAACTATAACGAAGCAATTGCCGATTACGACCATACAATCGACCTGAATCCTGACTTTACGTTGGCTTATGCTAACCGAGGCAATGTTAAGGCCATGCTAGGGGATAATATAGGAGCTATTACTGATTACGATCAAGCCGTCGCTCTTGGTGTGGATTCGTTGCTGGAACCCGATCCACGTCGCATATTTTACGAAGTGAAAGAATCGACAGCGCGAGCGGCAGAAAGAGAGCGTTTGCAGTCTGAACATAGCTATCTATTGGAAGTGGCTGACCAAGAAATTGAAGAGCATGAACGCCGTTATGAAAACATGGCAAGTGAACGAGAGCAGCTAGCCGGTGAAAACTACCAACTACGAGCGCAAATTGAACAACTTTCCCATGCACTTGACCGTAAGGTGCAAATAAGCGCAGCCTCCCCGGTCTATTCGGATGACGTTCAAGTCATCTATTACAGTGACGCGCAAGGGCACGAACCGTACACCGACTGGCTCATCACACTAGGGGGTGTCGTCAAAATGGCGGTAGGGTGGTAGATTGCTGGAAATGGGGAGAGTGTGGAAGGTGGGGGTATGACGGTAGCGCACCGGCGCCACGATATGACCGATGAGGTTTGGGAGCGGTTGAGGCCGCATTTGGCCGGGGGAGAGGGCAAGAGGGGCCGACCGGCCCAGGACAACCGGCGGTTTATCGACGCCGTGTGCTGGATACTGCGCACCGGCGCTCCTTGGCGAGATTTGCCCCCGGACTACGGAGATTGGAAGAACACCCACCGCCGCTTCTGCCGCTGGCGGGACCGGGGCGTGTGGGCCGGACTGTTGGAGGCGGTGATTGATGACCCTGATTTCGAGTGGCTGATGATAGACGCCAGCTATATCAAGGCCCATCCCCACAGCGCCGGCGCCCGGGGCGGAAATCAGTCCATTGCCCGCACAAAAGGGGGCTGAACAGCAAGCTGCACCTGGCGGTGGATTCCCACGGAATGCCGGTAAGGCTGGCGGTGACCGAGGGTACGTTTGCCGACTGCTCCCAGGCTTTGCCTCTGATTGAGGGCATAGCAGCGGAGTGCCTGCTGGCGGACAAAGCCTATGACACCAATGAAATCATAGCCACCGTCCGGGAATTGGGAATGGACCCGGTGATACCGCCCAAAAGCAACCGGAGAGAAAAGCGGGACTATGACCGGGCGCTGTACAAGCTGCGGCACCTAGTGGAGAACGGATTCCTGGAATTCAAGCAGTGGCGCGGGGTGGCGACCCGCTATGCCAAGAGAACGGCGTCGTATTTGGCCATCTGCCAGCTCCGGGCAGTGATGATCTGGAGCAAACTCTTTTGACGACACCCCCTAGACCGGGGTGGGCAACGGCGCGTTCGGGATGCCATAACCCAGATGCGAAAAGGCAATTTTAGCGACAGCAAATCGCTGCATGCCGCAGGCCTGTTCGAGCGTCGGCTGGACTCCGGTCTGCGGATTTACTACGCTCGAGTATCCCCGTCGTCCATCCTCATCTTGCACGGTGGCGATAAGCCGGACCAGCAGAGCGACATCAACACTGCGATGGAACGCCTGGCCGATTGGCGGGTACGCCACCCCAAATGACCGCACCTCCAATCGTGCTAAAATAGTCCAATGTTGCGGACGGAGGCGGCACGGTGGCCTACCTAAACTTGGACGACCTGGATGAGGAAACGGCGGTGCGCCTGCGCGCCCGGGCCGTCGGCAACGGATGCTCCATTGAAGAGGAGGCGTTGAACGTTTTGCGCCTTGCACTGGACAAGCCGGGGGCGCTGCCACAGCCCAAGAACCACGCCGCCGCGATCCACGAGCTGTTCAAAGACCTCGGTTTTGGGGTGGAAGTACGGCCCAGAAGCGAAAACCCTGACCCGGTGGTCCGGTATTATTGGCTTGACGAAGACGATGGCGATAATAGTTGATACCAATGTAGCGTCGGAGATAACTAGCCCGCACCCGAATCCGACGGTCCTAGTTTGGTGGCATGAGCAGGCCATTCAAGAGATGTTCACTACCGCTGTAACCGAAGCGGAAATGCGTTATGGCCTTGCCATTATGCCGTATGGACGGAGGCGCAATAGTCTGTTTCTGCGAACCGATTTCCTTCTCCGCCTGTATTTTGAAAATCGCATCCTGCCCTTTGACAGCGCCGCCGCCCAAGCCTACGCTGAAATACGATCTAGCCGACGCGCAATCGGGCGGCCTATCGAGCACCCCGACGCTCAAATCGCGGCGATTGCGCTATCACAGGGCATGGCAGTAGCCACCCGAAACAGCAACGATTTCCTTGACAGCGGCATCGACGTCGTCAACCCCTGGCCAACGGAAGCGACTACATAAATATGCGTATCTCTAAACTGGTTACCCGCACCCTGCGCGACGACCCCCCCGAGGCCGAAACCGCCAGTCATCGCCTCATGCTGCGCGCCGGCCTGATCCAGCAGGTCGCCGCCGGCGTCTATGCCTACCTCCCCCTGGCTTGGCGATCGCTGCTCAAAATCGAGCAGATCGTCCGCGAGGAGATGGACGCCGCCGGCAGCCAGGAACTGCGCCTGCCTGCCCTGCAACCCCGGGAATTGTGGGAGCAGACCAATCGCGCCGCCGCCTTTGGCGACAACCTGTTTTCCCTGGAAGACCGCCGTGGTCGGCCCATGGTCATCGCGCCCACCCACGAGGAAGTTATCACCAACGTGGTCAAGAGCAACGTGCAGAGCTACCGCGATCTGCCCGTCATCCTGTACCAGATGCAGACCAAGTTCCGCGACGAACCCCGTCCCCGCGCCGGCCTGGTGCGGGTCCGCGAGTTCACCATGAAGGACGCCTACTCCTTCGACACCGACGAGGATGCGCTGGATGTGTCGTACCAGGCCATGGCCCAGGCTTACCGCAACGTGTTCCGCCGCTGCAGCGTGCCGGTGCTGATGGCCGAAGCCGACAGCGGCGCCATCGGCGGCAAGGACTCCCACGAGTTCCTGCTGCCCACCCACACCGGCGAGGATACCGTCATCACCTGCCCCGGCTGCGGCTACACCGCCAACGCCGAGAAGGCCGCCGGCGTCTATCCTACCCAGGACATTCCCGACCCGCTGCCCCTGGAACCCGTCAGCACCCCCGGCATCAAGACCATTGCCGGCCTGGCCGAGTTTTTGGGTGTGCCCGAATCCCAAACCCTCAAAGCCGTGTTCTACTGCGCCGATGACGAGGTAGTGTTCGTAACGATTCGCGGTGACCTGGAGGTCAACGAAGTCAAGCTCAAGAACGCCCTGCACTGCAACGACCTGCGCCTCGCCGACGATGATGAAGTGGCGGCGGCGGGTCTGGTGGCCGGTTCGGCTTCGGCCATCGGCATCACCAACATCCGCCGCATCGCCGACCCGTCCATCCACAACGGCGGCAACTTCGTGGTCGGCGCCAACCGGCCCGACACCCACTACCGCAACGCCAACCACCCACGGGACTTTGAAACCGACCTGCTCACCGACATCGCCCTCGCCCAACCCGGCCATCTTTGCACCGTCTGCGGATCCGAGTTGCAGGCCACCCGCGGCGTAGAGGTCGGCCACATCTTCAAGCTGGGCACCTTCTTCAGCGAGGCTCTCGGCGCCAACTACCTTGACCAGGATGGTCAGCATCAGCCCATCGTTATGGGGTGCTACGGCATCGGTGTCAGCCGGGTGCTGGCCGCTGCCATCGAGCAAAACCACGATGAAAACGGCATCATATTCCCGGCCCCCATCGCCCCATACCAGGCTTATCTGGTGGGCCTGAACATGTCAGACGAATCAGTGGCCGCCGCCGCCACCGAACTGTACGACCGGCTCTGGGCCGCTGGCGTGGAGACCCTGTTTGACGATCGGGAGGATGCGGCAGCCGGCGTAAAGTTCAACGACGCCGACCTCATCGGTCTGCCCGTGCGCCTCGTCGTCAGCCCGCGCAACCTGCGCCAGGGGATGGTGGAAGTGCGCCGCCGCACCGAATCTGAAGCCCAGATGGTCGCCCTGGATTCGGTGGTGGATACGGTGCGAAATCTGCCGCCGGAGGGTTAGCGCGGCGACAGGAACTGACCCAGCATCACCATGTTGGCCTTCAGCTGCGGCGCCAGCTCGGTGCCGCCGGCGGTGAGCAGCAGCAGCAGCCGTATCTGCGCCGAAAGGTCGCCGGCCAACTTGGATTTCGCCTCGGCCACGGTGTCGCCTTCCACCGGAACCCGCAACCCGTTCAGGGGCAACGTCTGCCGTGATTCCCCGGCCCAGTATTTGTCCAGGCTGTCGATGATGACAATGGGAATCTCGCGGGAGACGACAAACAGCGCCTCGGGTGGGCTGTCTTCGGACGTCAGCACGTCGGCGAACGACCGGGTTACATCGCTGTGGTTGATGTGGAAAACAGCCGCGTTGGGCTGGCTGGCAGAGGTATTTTTCCAGTTCCAATCCTCACCCAATTCCGAGGTGCTGGCGTTCGGTTCGACTATGACCGGCAGCGCCAGATCCTCTGCCAGCGGCCTGCCGTCGCCTCCGGGATCATCCGCCGGGCGAAGGTCGTGCCGGCGACCGGTATCGTCGCCAGAATTTTCGGGAGTCGTCATGGCAAGCTCCAGCGCGTACTAGGGTGTAGGGTCATTCGGTTGTCATTGCGAGGAGCGCAGCCGCTCATGGTGAGCCTGTCGAACCACGTGGCAATCTCGTTGAGGTTGAACACACGTCGGCAAATCACCATTGCTGCGGCGACAAGATTGCCACGCTGCGCTCGCAATGACATGAGGAAAACCGAAAGGCCCTGTCCTAGGATGTAGGGTGTGTTGACAAGTACTGTCATTCCCGCGCAAGCGGGAATCCAGTGGCCGAAGTCGTTAATCACGATTCTGATTCTTTCAGCATACGCGCTCTGGACTCCTGCCCCGTATCAAGTACGGGGTGACGTTCTTTCGCAGGAGTGACAGGTTGGTTTGCTAATTGTCAACAGGCTCTAGTATTACAACGACGGTTCACAAGAAAAGGACCTTGAGGACTTCTTCATGGCGACCTGCCCACGTGCTTGACAGGTTGGTGGCCTTGCCTTCCGCGAAGCGATTTCCGGCCAATGCCTGACCAAATTGAGGAAGCGTCGTTGTAATACTAGTGGTCGTGATTTTCCAGGTCGATTTCCCAGGCGGCATACACCTGTTCCGGCAGGGTAATCGGCCCGACGGCCGCCTCATAATCCTTCACATGCTTGCTGGCAAGCACGGCGATCGCCTTCAGCATCTGCGGGCTCACCTTGATGCGGGTCCTCAGGATGGGCTCACGTTCCTCCAGCTGTTCGCCGAAAAACAGCACCGCCGAATACAGGCTGCTGAAGATGTGGAACGAGTCGCTGTAGAAGGTAACCGCGTCGAGTGTCCCGGCGGCTTCTGCCGGAGCAGCAGCAGCGGCCGTGCCGGTGTTGATCTGCAGCGGCGTAACATCGCCGGGATTCAGGAATGCGTCCTCCTGGGGCGGTTTGTCTTCAGGTGGAACGTAGGGGCGCTGTATGATGGGCATGATTCCTCCGGCTGGGCGGCCTGCAAGTGCATTGGCGCGGGTGGTCGTCATTATAGCGGGTTTGCCGCCCGTTTGCCGCCGCCCGTTTGCCGGGGATTATAAAACGGCCTTCACCCGCTTGAAGCGCGTACCAACGGGGTAGTGTTGGTACGGATTACGCGCCGCACCCGGCGATCATCGCATCATTCCGACGCCATCGACAGCCCGTCGACGAACTGCAGGTTGGGCAGTTTGGACAACTCGGCCGGCGGCATTTTCAACTTCCCCGAGCGGCTGCCCGCGCCGAGTATCACGTAATCCATCTCCAGCAGCCGCTGGTCGGCATAGATGGGCAAATCGGCCGGCAGCGCCAGCGCCGTAACCCCGCCAATCTCCATACCGGTCAGTTCACGCGTGTCTTCCGCAGACGCGAACGACGCCCGGGAAACACCCATCAATTGTCGCACGGTTCGGTTCACATCCAGGCGGTCGCAGCCCCTGACCAGGCATGCCGCGTAAGAGGCTGTGCCCCGTCTGCTGCCCACCACGATGGTATTTGCGCAGTGCGGGAGATCGAACCCGTATTCGGCGCAGAAATCGGCGGTGTCGCCAAACTGCGGGTCGATGGGAATCCACTCCCAATCCACAATGGATAAAACCGCCAGCGCCTCCCGAACCCTCGCTTCGATCCGGGCGCTATCCAGAGTATTCATGCCAGGGTACTCATGGTGGTTACTGCAGTGTCATCGTGGCGTCGGCGAGACACACCAGCTCATCGCGCTGGTTCGTGCCTCGGATACGGCACTGCACCTTGCGTTGGCCGTACAGGTTACCGCCGGCGCCCGTTACCTCGCCGGCGAAGGTCACCACGTCGCCCGCGCGGAACGGCGTTATGGCGCGCATCAGCAGATTGCCGCCGTTGTAAAGCGCTTCGACCGGGAAATTAAGGCCCAGGAAACGGTCAACGTAGGAGAGGGTGGCCGGGCCGGCGTTCACCGCGCCGCCAAATATGTTCTGCCGGGCAAACTCCTCATCGGTGTGTATGTTGCTGGGACTAGGTCGCCCGGCGAGCCGTTGGGCGTTCTTCCGCAGGATATTCTCGGTTGACTCGGCAACGGCCAATATTCTCGGCAGTGGTGTGCCGACCCGGGCGTCGCTCCACGTCAGGAATCGGGACGGATCCGGCACGGCGTCGGTGTCCGGCGGCACTACGGCGGCGCTGGCCTCCGGTGGAACCTCCCGCTGGCCGGCAACGTACTCGAAAATGCACGTATAGTCGCTGCTGGCGACCACCGCCCCCGACTCGCCGAACGCCGACACCCGGAACGTAACGAACTTACTGCCCCGCCGCTCGTATTTCTCGTACACCCTCCGCGTGCTCGTTATGGTTTCTCCGGCATACACCGGACGGTACCAGCGAACCTCGCCCTTGGCGAACGGCGTTTGTCGCCGCGCCGTGGTGGATCGTTCCTGCGCCACGAATCCGTTGGCTTCGGCGATCTCTTCGCGCAACAGCGGCGCGTAGGTCAACGCCATGGTGGGCATCGCCAGCAACGGCGGCGCGGCGCTTCCCACGGGTGGCATCCGGTAGCGAGGGTCGGGATTCTGGGCACAGGCCGCGTACTCGGCTACGTCGGCATCCGATATCGTTACTTCGGTGACGCCGCCGGCCTGCCCAACCCTCACCGCGTCGTAAGTCCAAAGCCTTTCAGTCTCGGTTGTATTCTGCTGCGTCATTGCCGTTGCCTCCTGTTAGCAGCGACATTATAACCACAATAACGTAGCGCGCCATTGCCGGCCACGTATCATGCCAGGGTCTTTCGATTCTCCCTCTCCCCTTGTGGGAGAGGGCTGGGGTGAGGGGTATAGTCTGCCGCAGGATAGTTCCCTATCTCACACCTTCACCCTCACCCCCGTATCAAGTACGGGGCAGGCTCTAACCCTCTCCCATCAAGGGAGAGGGGATTTCTTGTAAAACCGAAAGGCCCTGCGTCTCATACGTACCCACTTTGTCATTGCGACCCCGTACTCGATGCGGGGGTTGGCAATCTCGTCGCAGTAGCAACGGCGGTTCGTCGACGTGTGTTCAGCCTCATCGAGATTGCCACGTCGCTATGCTCCTCGCAATGACGGATTAAGGTGGTTCTCGTGAGAGGCCAACCCGCTCGATTACTGCGATAATGTAGTATCGCTTGGAATACCCGCACCAATTCGCCAGGAACCCTGCCGATGCCCCCTGACACGACCTTCGTCACCACCGCGCCCATCGGGAATGCGTCGCTCCAATCCCTGATTGGCGCCGTGCAGCGCGCCAAATCCACCGACCCGTTCGCCCGCGTCGTGGTGGTGACCGACCACAGCGACGTGGCCCGCGCGGTGCGGCATCATCTCGGCTTCAACGGAGCCATCAACGTCACGGTGCAGGTGGGCCACCGCCTGGCCGCCGAACTGGCAGAACCCATCCTCAGGCCAGCGGGAGTCAGCAGCGCCGCCCTTCGCCGTCCCCTGTCCCAACTGCTCGAATCGCAGGCGGTGCGAGACGCCGCCCGAACGTGGTCTGCTTCCGACATCTCGCACCTGTCGGACACCGGTCGAGGGCGTTTTTACGATGCGTTGGCCGCCACCTTCAGGCAAATGGCCGAGCGTCCCGCCGGATACAGCCCGGAATCGCCGCCGGCCGTACTTCCCGACGCCGTATCTTCCGAAATTGAAGGGATGTTCCAGGGTTACCTGAAATCGCTGCGCGACAACGGGTTCTATACTCGCAGCCAACTCCCCGACATGGCCGTCGAGGCGCTGTCTTCCCGGCGAACCGACGCGCCACACCAGTCCAACGCGGAACCGTCGGTCATATACTACCTTCCCCGGCGCCTCTCCGAAGGCGAGCTGCGGTTGGCGCAAAAGCTGCTGGAAAGGGGCCAGTGTCAGGTCATACTGGGCGTAGCGGGTGATCCCGCCGCAGACCTGCCGGCGCTCCGTCTGCTGGAGCAGATGCATCCCGCTGCCGCTGCGCCCGGTCACGTCCCGGATCCCCTGAGTCAGCGCGCCGCGACCGGTTCCCTCTCAGTGGTGATCGCTCCCGATCCGGGCGAAGAGGTCAGGATGGTCATCCGCCGGATTGTGGCCGCGGCGGATGAAATGCGTTTTCACGAAATCGCGGTGATTCATCGTCAGGATCTGCCTTACGCCAGCCTGTTGCGCCAGGAACTGGATTTCGCCGGCATTCCCCACACCGGCGTGCCCTACCACCGCCTGGCCGACACCCCTCCCGGGAGATTCCTGCGCGGCATGATCGACCTGGCGATGGGCGTCGCCGATGCCGACCCTCCCACCATGGACCGGGATCGTCTAATGAACTGGCTGAACAGCACCGGCGTAACCGCCGGGCTGCCACTACCGGCTAACCACCGCCCCGGATCAACGGCAACCGTTCCTGCCGCTCGTTGGGCGACGCTGGCTCGCGAATCCCGCGCCAACGGTACGCTGCAAGGTTGGAAATCCCGGCTGAACGCCCACCTCGACCGACTGCAACGCCGGCTGGTCGAGCAGGACACCAGCGCCAACGACGACGCGCCCGTGGCCGAACACCCCTGGTTAATGCGCGAACGGGCACAGACCGACGCGCTGCTGCAATTCATCGACCGCCTCTGCCAACGATTGGCCGACCTGGGCGCTCCACCCCAACCACAGTGGGATTCAGCAATTGACCTGGTGCGCGGTATCATTCGGGATTTCCAGTGGCCCACTCCCGGCGACGAATCCCACCGCCAGCGAATCGACGACCTGCTGGCCGATATTGCCGACTTGCAACAATGGGGCGCCCCCTACAGCGTGTCCACCCTCCGGGATGCCGTGGTGCAGGCCCTGCAAAGCCCCACGTCCGACCGTGGCCGCCCGGTTGGTGACGGCATTTACGTCGGCCCGCCCGCAGGCATCGTGGGCGCAGCCTACCAGGCCGTTTTCGCCGTCGGCATGGTGGAGCGGCAGTTCCCGCCGACGCCACCGGTCAACCCCTGGATATCCAACCTGGCGTCGACCTTTCAGCTGGACGAGGCGCTGGAACGGTACGATTTTCTGGGCGCGATCGCCTCCGCCCAACGGGCAGTGCTCAGCTATCCCACTGCGGGAACCGGACGCAACGCCACTTACCCCTCGCGCTGGCTGATCGAGGCGGCCAACCTGATCCACCAGGCCGGTGGCAACGTCGAGCGGCTATCCCACGAAAACCTCGCCCACCGCGCCGAGGTAAAACCCTGGCTCACCGTAGTTCCCTCGCGGGAAGCCGGGCTGGTGCGGCTCGTCTCCGACCCGTTGCCCACACCGGCAGGATCGTCCCAACCGGCCCGGATTGACGCCGCCGACGCAATGGACTACGACCTGTCCCACCTGGCTGCCTATGTGCGGCAATGGCCGCGTCCCCACCTGTCGGCACATCCGGCGCTGTTCCCCCACCGGCGGTTGCTGACCGCCCTGGCCGCCCGCGATGCCCGGCGCGCGCCCACCTACTCCCGGTGGGACGGCCTGGTAGGGGCCGACCTCACCAACCTCACCGGTCGTATCGGTACGCGGGAATACCCGGTTTCGGCCAGCGCGCTGGAAAGGTGGGCCCGCTGTCCCTTCCAGTTCTTCGCTTCCCGCATCCTGCGCCTGGAGGCTCCCCCGCTGGAAGAATCGGACGAAATATCCGCGCTGGATCGCGGAACCCTGGTCCACGCCATACTCGAACGGTATTCCACCGCCCCCGTCGCCACCCTGGATGAGCTGCTCGCCATCGCCGAACAGGAATTTGCCGCCGCGGAACAGCAGGGCGCTACGGGCTACTACCTGCTCTGGGAGATTGAAAAGGAGAACATCAGGGACAGCCTGCAGCGGTTCATGGCCGCTGAGGTTGATTGGTTCCCCGATGCTGATCCCTCCCAATCTGCCTCCGAGATTGCGTTCGGCCCCAATGCCCAATGGCAGGATGTCAGCGTTTTGGCGGATGGAGTGGGTTCCGTGTGGTTCCGCGGCAAAATAGACCGCATCGACGTCGGCGATACAGAGGTGCGGGTGCGGGACTTCAAAACCGGTCGCCCTGATTCCTACCTTGCCCGGGGCGCAGACGCTACTCCCCAAAATTCCGTGTCCAACGGTCGGGCGCTGCAGTTGCCGATTTATCTGGCAGCGGCCAAAACCGCCCACCCGGATTTGCCGGTTACCGCCAGCTACTGCTTTCCGATGCACGACCCGGCAACCTACAACGTGGCCGAATACTCCGACACGGACGAAGCAATGCGCGATGCTTTCCACCGCTCGTTAGCCACCATTGTGGGTTCGGTTCGCCGGGGAATATTCCCGGCGACACCGGACGGAAAAGGCCGGTACGGTAACTGCGGCTGGTGCGATTTCCGACAGCTTTGCCCGACTCGCCGACGGTACATCTGGCTCAACAAAGGCCGCCGCGACCCCATCGTCCAGGCATTCAACAACCTGGGCGGCGACGCGGCCGTGTACGACTCATCCGCGCCGGACGTTGAACTGTGACAGTCCAGAACAATCAGCCCACTGCCGGCGCAGACTGGGCCACCGAGCAGAAGATTGCCAACGACATGTATTCCAATTTCCTGGTGGAGGCCAGCGCCGGAACCGGAAAAACCTATTCCCTGGTCACCCGGGTCGTATCCCTGATCAAAGCCGGCCCCGCCAACGGCGGCGCAACCATGGACCGGCTGGTGGCTATCACCTTCACCGAAGCCGCCGCCGCCGAACTGTCCGACCGCATCCGTTCCAGAATGGAACAACTCCTCGCTGACCACCACCCTGATGATGCCCGCGACGTACTCGGTCCGCTGTCGGCGGATGAAAGGACGCGGGTCGAGACAGCCATCCGGAATATAGACCAGGCAACCATCCAGACCATCCACAGCTTCGCCGGACAACTGCTCCGCGAACGGCCCACGGACGTCGGCCTTCCTCCAGGCTGGCTGCAGCTGGACGATCTGGCCGCGACCCAACGCTTCAACGAATCCTGGGAGCGTTGGCTGGAATGTGCCCTCGGGTCGAACACCGGCGTTTCCCCCGACCTGCACAACGTCCTCCGCGCCCTGATCGGAGCCAGGGTCGGCGTGCGACGGTGGCGGGATCTCGCCCGCATCTTCAGCGACCGCTACCATCACCTCCGCAGCGACAGCAGCATCGAAAGCATCGACCTGCCGGCGCTGGCGGCGACCTCCGCGGAGCAACTGCGGGCATTGGCTGCCGAATGCAGCGACCCAACCGATCTGCTCCGGACACGAATAAACGACGCAATCGCCACCCTTGATGCCGCCGCTGCCGCCGGCAACGACCCCAATGCCGTGGCGCAGGCGCTGGAAGAAGGTGCGCCAATTGTTCCTGGCGGCAGTCCCGGAGCAAGGAAAAACTGGCCGGTGTCCCCCACGGACGTCCGGGCTGATTTTCGCAGGATCGGTCAGGCATTCCAGATTGCAGCCCGTTCGCCTCACCTCATAGCACTCCTGCGGGAATTGCGCCGTCATTTTGTTATCGACTTCGAGGCGGAACGCAAGAGCGACGGCGTCTGCACCTTTGACGACCTGCTGGTGTGGGGACGCGACCTGCTGCTCAATGACGGTGCGCGGCGACACTTCCAGCGCCAGTATTCCCACATCCTCATTGACGAATTTCAGGACACCGACCCCTTGCAGGCCGAAATCGCCTTCTACCTGGCCAGCCACCCCGACGCCGACATTCAGCAGCACCCGTGGCCATCCCTGCCGCTGTCTGCCGGCAAGCTGTTTCTCGTCGGCGATTCCAAACAGTCCATCTATCGTTTTCGCGGCGCCGACATCAGCGTAACCAACCAGGTCAAGTCCGGTGGCCAGCTCCAGGTACTCACCCTCACCGAAAACCGCCGATCCCAACAACCTATTCTGGATTGGGTGAACCCCCGGTTCACCAAAATCATGGTAAACGACAACCCCGATGGCCCACCTGTGCAGGCCCAATATCTGCCGCTGAACCCCAACGCCGGCATCCAGCGCCCCGGGCTGGGCACGGTGCAGGCGTTCGGTGATCCGGAGCCGTCGGAGTACGGCACGGCCCTCGAACTACAGGCGCGACACATCGCCAACCTCATCGTCGCCCACGCCAGCGATTCCGCCCAACGCTTGCGCGTATATGACAAAGACCAACAGGAAATCCGTCCGGCGAATTTCCGCGACGTGTGCATCCTGCTGCGGTTTCGCACCAACCTGGACAGCCTCCTGCGGGCGTTGGAAGATGCCAGGGTGCCCTTCCGGATCGAGGGCGGTTCGTTGCTGTTCGACACCCAAGAGGTGCAGGATTTGTTGAATTGCCTGCACGCCATCGACGATCCCACCAACCCGGTATCCGTGGTGGCGGCCTTACGGTCCCTGGCCTTCGCCTGCTCCGACGAAGACTTGCTGCGGTGGGCCGCTGCCCGCGGTCCCTGGGAGTACACTTCAGAGCTGCTCAACGACTCGGATGCCGGCAGCGAGCGGCAACAGGAGCTGCGGGCCGTGCCCCCGGTGTGGCAGGCCATGACAACCCTGCGTCAATACCACCGGCAGCGGCACTCGGCCCCGGTGTCCCGTTTCATCAGAGAGTTCATCCGCGAGCGTCGGCTGGAGCAGCTGGATTTGGCCGAATATCGCGCCCGGGAAATTTGGCGGCGCCGGCAGTTTCTGATCGACCAGGCCCGCAGTTTCGAGGCTGCCAATCCCGAAGACACCGGCAATTCCTTCTGGAACCTCCACCGGTTCCTGCGGTGGGCGGCGAGCCAGCAGGAGGAAAATGCCCGCATCGCCGAAACCACCACTCCCGAAACGGATGATGACGCCGTAAGGATCATGACGGTGCACGCCGCCAAGGGCCTCGAATTCCCCATCGTCATTTTGCCCGACTCGACGCGACCCCAGAACAACCGGGGGCGGCCGCCCGTACTTTTCGACGCCGACCAAGGAACCGCAGTATGCGCCGTCGGCAGCGGTGGCATGAGCATGGAATCCGTTGGTTACGGGGACATATTCGCCCTGGAAACACGGCACGCCGATGCTGAGGCCGTCCGCCTGCAATACGTGGCCGCCACCCGCGCCCGCGACCACCTGTTCATCAGCCGCTATTCCACCGTGCGCCGGGCGGCCGGCCCCGGTGAATCGGAGATCGCGTTCGCAAACATGCCCGCTGATCTTCCCCACACCACGGCAGCGATCACCGCCGACGTGATTCTTACCAATCAAGATTCGACGCCAAACGGTCCACCGACGGCTGCGCCGGCCTACGTCCCGCAACAATGGCAGGCGAACCGCTCCGGGTCGATACGCCATCGCTCGGTGCAGCAGGCGGTTACCGCAACCTGGCTGGCCCGTGTCGCCGCCGGCGACTCCACGCCCGTCCCAACGCCCGCCGACCAAGCCGTGGCGATGATCGCGCCGTCGGTGGATGACAAAGAGGCCGAACCCGATCAGGAACGTCCCTGGAAAACGGGGCGTGGCGGCACGGCCTTCGGTCGCGCGGTTCACGGTGTGATGCAGGACGCGGTGAACCGTCTGTCTCCTCAATTGCCCTTGTTCGCCGGAGCCAGCGCAGACGACCTGTCATTCATCGCCGGCCCGCACATCGCCCGGTTGGCGGCCCTCCACGCCAGCGCCGAAGGATTGTCTTCCCAACAGGATGAAGTCGCCAGCCTGGTGCGGGATGCGTTGCGCCATCCGGAAATGCTCAACGCCCTGCAGGCGCCACGACGCTGGACGGAAATATCGGTGGCGGCTCCGGTGCAGACCTCCCGCGGCCCGGTGGTCATAGAAGGCATCATCGACCTGCTGTACGAAGACGCCGCCGGGCAACTGGTAATCCTCGACTACAAATCGGATGCAGTCCAAAACGATGCCGACGTGGACTCCAAAATGGCCCACTACCAATACCAGGGCGCAGCTTACGCCGTCGCTGTCCAAACTGCCACCGGCATACCGGTCAAAGCCGTCCGGTTCCTGTTTATGCGCGCCGGCGCAGTGCGGCAAATCAACGACCTGCCCGGCCTAATCCGCCAAATTCCGAAGATGATCGATTCCGCGCCGTAACCGAATAGCCGCCGCCCACCAGGGCCTTTCGGTTGTCATTGCGAGGAGCGCAGCCGCTCATGGTGAGCCTGTCGAACCACGTGGCAACCGTCCTTCGACAGGCTCAGGACAAGCGGGTGGTTAATTTCCACAACTTTGAAAAGGCCCTGCCGTCGGGTGCAGGGCCTTTCTATTCTCCCTCTCCCCTTGTGGGAGAGGGCTGGGGTGAGGGGTATAGTCTGCCGCAGGATAGTTCCCTATCTCACACCTTCACCCTCACCCTAACCCTCTCCCATCAAGGGAGAGGGGATTTCTTGTAAAACCGAAAGACCCTGCCGCTCGCCGGAATTTGTTGACGCTATTCAGTTAGATAGGTATCGTGGCGGGTAGTTGAGGTCACCCAGATGTCGGCCATCCAGGGAGGTTGCCCCATGACTGCCCAACGACGTGAGTACCAGGTAATCCGCGAGCCCAGCCTCATGGTTCCCATGCGCGACGGCGTGCATCTCGCCACCGATGTAGTGCGGCCCGACGCGCCGGGACGTTTCCCCGTCATCATCAACCGGGGCCCCTACGGCAAAAACAGCTACCTGGATAACCCCAACCATTCCATCTGGTTCTTCCCCCGCAACGGCTACGTGCTGCTCAGCCAGGACGTGCGCGGCAGGTTTGAATCCGAAGGGGAGTACAACCCGCTCTTCCAGGAGGCGCACGACGGCTACGATACCGTGGAGTGGGCGGCTCGACAGCCCTGGTCCAACGGCCGCGTTGCCACCACGGGCCAGAGCTACCTGGGGGCGACGCAATACACCCTGGCCGGCGGACACCCGCTGCCACCCCACTTGCAAACCCTGATGCCAGTCTCCGCGTCGTCCGATTTTCACCAGTCCTGGGTGTATCACACCGGCGGCGTCATGGAATGGGGCTGGACGGTTCCCTACGCCATCCTCAAGGGCCGCAACACGCTGGCCCGGGCCGGCCGGGAAGACCTGATCGCCAGAATGGACGAATACGTCATCGAACCCGGCAATTTCGGGCAGCCTCTGTCCGACCAGTGGTATCGCCACCTTCCCCTGCGCGACTGGATCGACCGCCTGAAAGAGGCCGCGCCCTACTTCCACGAATATTTCGACGAGGAACTGGACGGACCCTACTGGTGGCCCATTAACATGATGCGCCAGGCCAGCAACGTTACCGTTCCCATGTACCACATCACCGCCTGGTACGACATTTTCATGGAAGGAGCCATCAACGCTTTCCAGTCCATCCAGCAGCACGGCGGCAGCGAACTGGCCCGCCGCAACCAGAAACTCCTCATCGGCCCGTGGGCTCACCTGCGACCGTTCACCCAGCCCACCACCGGCGGCGCCGGCGATATCGACTTCGGCGCCGCGGCTGCCGTCGAACTGCACGAAGACATGCTGCGGTGGTATGACTACTGGTTGAAGGACATCGAAACCGGCATCATGGACGATGCTCCAGTACGCATATTCGTGATGGGCGACAACCGCTGGCGCGACGAGCAGGAATGGCCCCTCGCCCGTACCCACTACACGCGCTGGTATCTCCACTCCGCCGGCGGAGCCAACACCCGCGCTGGCGACGGCACGCTGTCCACCGTCCCTCCCGATCCGAACGAACCCCAGGACCAGTTCATCTACGACCCCGCCGATCCGGCGCCCACCCTGGGCGGCAACACCCTCATCATCGACTACGGCGTGTTCGACCAAAGCCCGGCGGAAAACCGGCCCGATGTCCTGGTGTACACATCGGATCCGCTGCCGTTCGACCTGGAGCTGACCGGCCCCATCTCGGTAACACTCTACGCGGCCACCACCGCCGCTGACACCGACTTCACCGCCAAGCTCGTGGACGTGCGGCCCGACGGGTACGCCCACAACGTGCAGGACGGGATCGTCCGCGCCCGTTACCGCACGTCGGTGCGCGAGCCGTCGCCGATCATCCCGGGACGTGTGTACCAGTACGCCATCGACCTGTGGGCCACCAGCCACGTCGTCAAGGCGGGCCACCGCGTCCGCGTTGATATCTCCAGCAGCAACTTCCCCCGGTTCGACCGCAATCCCAATACCGGGGCGGCGCTGGGCGCGGACGCTCGCCTGGAAACCGCCCGGCAAACCGTCCATCACTCCGCGCAATACCCCTCTCACATCACGCTTCCGGTGATACCGCGCTAGCATCGCGGCAACTACGGGCGGATCACCCCTCACGCGTACCCACTTTAATCTGTCATTGCGAGGATCTTGCGCTCATCCTGAGCTTGTCGAAGGATCATGGTGAGCCTGTCGAACCACGTGGCAATCTCGATGAGGCTGAACACACGTCGACGAACCGCCGTTGCTACGGCGACGAGATTGCCACCCCCGCATCGAGTACGGGCTCGCAATGACAAAGTGGGTACGCATGGGCGGATCATCCCGCTTGTTTGATAATTCTGTCGAGTAACTGCGCTGCATCCTGACGATTCCCGGTTCACCCGCGCCAAAGGGAGACACAACATGGACATCGGCAATCTGGTTTACGACCGACCCGACCTGCACAAGTTCAAGGTACACCGTTCCAGCATGGTGTCCCAGGAAATCTACGAGCTGGAGCGACGCAACATCTTCGACCGGTGTTGGCTGTACCTGGGCCACGAGTCGGAAATATCCGGGCCGGGCGACTACGTGCGGCGCGTCGTGGCCGAACGGCCCCTGTTTTTCGCCCGCGACCGCGACGGCAGCCTCAGGGTGTTCCACAACACCTGTCCCCACCGCGGCGCGCTCATCTGTCGCACCGACCAGGGCAGCGCCCAGGTGTTCCAGTGCTTCTATCACGCCTGGAGCTTCAACACCACCGGCGAACTGATCGGCATGCCTGACATAGAAGGCTACGGGCCGGACTTTGACCGCTCCGAGTTGGGGTTGCGTTCGCCCCGCTTCGAGAGCTACCGCGGTTTCATCTTCGTGTGTTTCGACGAAGAAACCGTGTCCCTGACCGAATACCTGGCCGGCGCCGCCGAATACCTCGACCTGGTGGCCGACCAGTCCGCCGCCGGCATGAAGGTCATCCCCGGCTCCAACCGCTACTCCATCAAGGCGAACTGGAAGCTGCTGGGCGAGAACAGCATCGACGGTTACCACGCCATCCCGACGCACCAGACTTACTTCGACTATATGGCCAACGGCTCCGCCACCATGATGAGCGATCGCAAGGGCTTTGGCCGGGCGTTGGGCAACGGCCACGGCGTCATCGAAAACGACTCCATTTACGGCCGCCCCATCGCAATGTGGCATCCGTATTTCGGCGAAGAGGCCAGACCCGAGATCCAGAGTATCAAGGATGATCTGATCGCCCGTTTCGGTCGCACCAAGGCCCTGCGGATGTGCGAGAAGAGCCGCAACCTGCTGATATTCCCCAATCTCATCATCAACGACATCATGGCGGTTACCATACGGGTGTACCAGCCCACCGGTCCCAATGGCATGGATGTGACGGCGTGGGAGATGGCCCCCGCCGGCGAGACCGGAAGCCTGCTGCACCGCCGGTTGGACTCTTTCCTCACCTTCCTCGGCCCCGGCGGGTTCGCCACCCCCGACGACACCGAAGCGCTGGAGTCATGCCAACTCGGGTTCGGCTCCGGTGGCGTCGAATGGTCCGACCTTTCCCGGGGCATGACCCGTTCGCCTCGGGGCAACGACGAATTGCAGATACGGACTTTCTGGCGACGCTGGCAGTCGCTGGTTGCCGACCTGCCCTACACCGAGATGTACGAACATGGCCTTCTCCCCGGCGAAATACCCGAAGTCGTCCCTACGCCGGAGATTGCCGCTTCCGCCGACGACTAGCCCACCACCCGGCTCACGCGTACCCACCTTAATTCGTCATTGCGAGGAGCATAGCCGCTCATGGTGAGCCTGTCGAACCACGTGGCAATCTCGATGAGGTTGAACACGCGTGGGCGAACCGCCGTCGCTGCGGCGACGAGATTGCCGCGCTACGCTCGCAATGACAAAGTGGGTACGAGCGAACACCAACAGGAGCCCCGCCAACATGGTATCTGAACCAATCCCGCCGTTCCCGGCGCCGGTCTCCGGTCTGCCCGCCAGCGCCGAATCCCTGATGCTGCAGCACGAGGTGGAACAGCTGCTCTACCAGGAAGCCCGCATCCTCGACGACTGGAATCTGGACGCCTGGCTGACGCTTTATACCCCCGACGCCCGCTATATTGTGCCCACCACCGACCTGCCCGACGGCAATCCGGAAACCGACCTGGTGTTCATTGACGACGATTACAGCCGCATGGCGGGCCGCATAACCCGTCTGAAAAGTCGCCATGCTCACCGGGAATATCCCTGGTCCCGCACCCGCCGCTTCATCGCCAACGTGATGGTCACCGGCGTGGACGGCGATGAAGTTTCCGCCACGGCATCGGTGGCCGTCTGGCGATTTCGCGCCGGGGAGTCGGCGCCCTACGTGGGCCGGTATGACGTCCGGATGCGCCGCGTCGATGGCCTCCTGCGCCTGTGCTACAAGCGGGCCATCCTGGACCACGAATCTCTTTCCGACCACGGCGCGCTCAGCATCATTTTCTAGGGGGTTTTGACAGGGTTGACCCAGGGTCTTTCGGTTCTCCCTCTCCCCTTGTGGGAGAGGGCTGGGGTGAGGGGTATAGTCTGCCACAGGATAGTTTCCTATCTCACACCTTCACCCTCACCCTCTCCCATCAAGGGAGAGGGGATTTCTTGTAAAACCGAAAGGCTCTGAGGGTTGACCCACGGGACTATCCCCCAGAGAATGCAGCGCAGACCGTTGCCGGCCGAGGCAATATCTCGCCACTAGCCGCGCCGGTTCCGTGGTATTATCAGCGCCACACCAAGCACACAGGAAATCTGACCATGACTTCTTCCAACGCCATCCTCGACGCCATGCAACACGACCTTCTCATCGCCGTGCTAAACCGCATCGTCCCGTCGGACGGCGAGATGCCTGGCGCCGGCGACCTGGGCGTAGGCGCTTTCGTAGAGGATGTGGTTGCCGACAGCAGCCAGCGTCGCCGCCTGTTTCTGGATGGTTTGGTCCGGATCGAGTTGGCCGCCCAGGAGCACGGCGGTTCTTTTGCAGCTTTGTCCCGGCAGTCTCAGGATGCCACGCTCCAGGCCATAGAGTCATCTGCCCCTGAGTTTTTCCAGCTGTTGGTTACGCAGACCTACCGCGGCTATTACACCAACGAAACCGTATTCGACCTGCTGAAGTACCGCGCTCCCAACCGGGCAGATTACAACCCCGAACCGTTGGACGAGTCGTTGTTGGAACCGGTGCGACAGCGCGGCCAGATGTGGACGCCAACGTCCGGCTGAACCGGCTCCCGTTCACGCAGCCAGCGGCAGTTCCAACTGCGTTGCAAAGTCCATTGGCCCCGCCACCTCGTGGGTCGGCCTCGCCTCCATTGCGTCTGAAAACCCCGGCAAGGTAGACGGCTGCAATCTTTTGATGGATGGCATCCGGGGCAGTTCCCAACGCAGACGCGCGTCGTCCACCAGGTTCAGCACGGCGCTGGTGTAATCGCGGGGAGCGTGTGATCTGCGATACAACTGGGCGTATCCGGGCGCCAGGTGCGGATAAGCCTCCCGGATAAACGGCATGAACCACTCCCGGCTGCCTGGGCGCAGGAACAGCAGGTTGCTGGACAGGAATTGGGCCCGGTGCGCGGCCACCGCCTCCACCAGTTCGTTGATGCTTTGCGCCGAGTCGGACAACCCTGGCAGCAAAGGCGCGGCCATCACCCCGGCCGGTATGCCGTGTTCCACCAGGTACTGCATCGCTTCCAACCGCGCCATCGGGTGAGGCGCTCCCGGCTCAGTTTGCCGCCAGATTGTTTCGTCGATAGTGCCCACGCTGAACACCACCTGAGTCCCGGCCACCTCGTTCAGTCGGCGCAGCAGGTCGATGTCCCGACGCACCAGCGTCCCCTTGGTTGTGATCGATGCCGGATTGCGAAACTCCACCAGAACCTCCAGCACCTGCCGGGTCAGAGCGTATTGAGCCTCCGCCGGTTCGTATGGGTCGGATGCGGTTCCAATTGCGATGGCCTCGCCGGCCCACTTCGGGCGCGACAGTTCGTCTCGCAGCACGGCGGCCGCGTTGACCTTGGCGAAAATCTGCCGGTCGAAATCGGCGCCGGCATCCATCCCCCAGTATTGATGCGTGGAACGGGCGTAGCAATAACGGCAGGCGTGCCGGCAGCCCCGATAGGTGTTGATGGTCCAGTTGAAGGGGAAATCAGGCGCATTGACATGATTGATGAGGGACTTGCATTTGATTTCGGTAACTTCGGCAGCAACCATCGGTGAGTCCTCCGCTGAATCTCGTGGCCGAATCGCTCCGGCTGGCAAACGGATGTTCTGTTAGGTTACTGTCGATATTAGACCTAATGTTCGATAAAGTCAAGCCTACTCTGTCATCACGCCAGGGCCTTTCGGTTTTACAAGAAATCCCCTCTCCCTTGATGGGAGAGGGAGAATCGAAAGACCCTGGTCATCACGCCGGGGCCTTTCAGTTGTCATTGCGAGGAGCGCAGTCGCTCATGGTGAGCCTGTCGAACCACGTGGCAATCTCGATGAGGCTGAACACACGGCAACGAACCGCCGTTGCCACGGCGACGAGATTGCTACGCTACGCTCGCAATGACAAAGCAACTATCACCATTGCGACGACCACGGCAGGCAGCGTCCTCGCCAACCCGGAGCCAGGCATGACCGCACCACCGTATCAACATCTTCGGCCAGCAGGTGTATCCGGCTTCCACCAGTCTGGACCTCCGCCAGGTCTGCCTTGAGCGCCGCAAAATGCAGGTCCAGCTCGGCGATAGACGTGGGTTCGTTGGAGCAGGCTGCAAGCAGGACGGTCAGGAGACTCAACAGCGCGCGTTACAGAGCTAACCGGAGCAGTGGAAATCTAGTGGCAATAACTCGCATTGGGCCGGCCCTCACCGTCATCGTCATTTTTTCTCGGTGCGACGCAATTGTTCTTCCAGTTGGCTGATGCGTTCTTCGGCAGCGTTTCGTGCGGCTTCGGCACGGATGCGGGCGGCCTGCTCGGTGTCGGCGCGAACCCGCTCACTCTCAAAGGTGGCGATGTGCTGCCCGCTGGCCGGGTCGTGCCAGCCCAGTTGCCCCTGCTCCCAGCGCAAGTACAGGTTCAACGCCGCGCTGTATCCCTGTAGGATACCCCCAGCCACTTCCTCAATGTCTATCGGAATGTACTCCCCGTCCACCAGCCGGTCTCCGGCCAGCCGCGCCCCGTGATGCTCCCCCGTCTCGTCAAAGCGCCAGTATTCCCCTATCCCCAGCGCCGCGTAGTCATCCCGCTTATCGGTTACGTCAATGACCCCCGTGCTTGCCGAGGCCACCTCCAGCACGAAGTCCGGCGGCTTCCCCTGCACCGAGATGACGTACCCATTGTTGGCCTTGTAGGCCGCCGGGTCCACGCCAAAGGCCACGAACAGGTCGGGATACCGCCCCAGGTCCCGGAAGGAGCCGGGCTCGGCGATGATCCAGCGGTCGGCAGCCACCAGCGTGGTTTCCGGATTGCCGAAGTGCTGGATCAAGTGATGGCTGTTGCCGGGCATATGCACATGGTCGTAGTTGGTCATCTCGTCAGGTTCACGCCGGGGCGGGTCGGGCAGCCGGAAGCCGCCCTGGAATTGGGAAGTCTTGGCGAAGGTGTCGGGTGTGGTCATGTCGCACCTGGCTGTTTGCGCCGACGCCGGCCCGCTGTTGGGCTGCCATCGCCGCTCTTTAGCTCCCCCTGGAAGGCATTCTCTACGGCTGGCATTCTACACCGCCAGTCGATTTTCAGAAAGCGCTGGCCTACTGTCATTCAGGACAATTGCAAAGTTACGGAGTTGACCCTACCCGCTCGTCCTGAGCCTGTCGAAGGACGGTCGCCGATGGTTCGACAAGCTCACCATGAGCGGGTGTCCAGGGACTTTGCAATCGTCCTGTACTGTCATTGCGAGAAGCGCAGCGACGTGGCAATCTCGTCGCCGTAGCAATGGTGGTTTGCCAACGTGTGTTCAACCTCAACGAGATTGCCACGCTACGCTCGCAATGACAGATTAAAGTGGGTACGCGTAGGGATCTCCACCCGTTGCAGTTCCCTGTCCCCTGCTATAATCCCTCGCATGGTGGCTGACGGCGAAATTACCCGGCGACGCGGGCTTGGCGGCCGGCGCGATTCCGCCCCCGATCCGGCCACCGACGGATCGGCAGACGCCGGGCGGCGCGACCGGCAATCGGAGTTGCGGAGAACCCTGCGCGACCAGTTCCCGGAGCGCCGGCGCGATTCCCTGCTGCCCATCCTGCACTCCCTCCAGCATGAGCACGGCCACCTCCCCGAGTGGGCGTTGCAGGTCGTGGGATGGCACCTGCGGGTACCCGCGTCCGAGCTCTATGGGGCGGCAACGTCGTACTCCGAATTGCGCATTAAGACGCCAGCGACGCACACAGTAACCGTCTGCACCGGCCTGGCCTGTTGGCTGGCTGGCGGCGGGGAGCTGTTGGAGGGCGCCCAGCAACAACTGGCCGGCCGCAATGACGCCACGGTGGAGACCACGGCCTGCGCCTTCATCTGCGGTGTCGCGCCGGCCGCCAGCGTCGACGGGCGCTGGCTGGGCCGCCTTGACGCCGACCAACTGCTCGCCGCCATTCCGGGCCACGGATCATGACTTCTCCCGCGCAATCCACTGATCCCGTCGAGCGGTTGTCAGACCTGAGTCAACAGGCTCTCGAAGCGCGCGCCGCAGTCCGCAACGCAACCCGCGTGCTGGTGCAGTGGGGTCATTGCAGCCAGGCGGTGGGCGCCGGCCTGATCTATCGCCGCCTCGACGCAGCATTGGCCGGTCAATCGGAAGTGTCCCTCGTCGCGACCGGCTGCGATGGCGCTTGTTTCGCCGCCACCCAGGTGGTCGTCCAGCGACCCGACGGCACGGCACATTACTTTGATCACCTCGGGCCGGATGACGACCTGGCCGGCGTGCTGGCCGCCACCCGTGGCGTCGCCGATGCGGGGACCTCACATCCATCGCCGGAATTGGAAGCCTTCTTCAATCATCAGCACCTTGCGGTAACGGTAGGATTGGGCAATATCGACCCCCGTTCGTTGGATGAATACGTAGCTGGCGGTGGCTACAACGGATTGGCAGCGGCGTTGTCCCTGTCCCCCGATGCAATATGCGCGCTGGCGCTGGAAGCTGGCCTGCTCGGGCGCGGTGGGGCATTCTTCCCGGCGGCGCGCAAGTGGCAGGCTGCCCGCAGCGTGAACGCCCGCCGCCGACACGTGGTGGTCAACGCCGAAGAAGGCGAACCCGGCGTTTTCAAAGACCGCCATCTGATGGAAGGCAACCCCCATCGCATCATCGAGGGAGCGCTCATTGCCGCCCACGCCGCCGGCGCTGACAGCGTTGTCATCTACGTCAACGCCGAGGCCAACCTGTCGGCGGAGCGAATGACCCGCGCTGTCGCCGATGCCACCGCTGCCAACCTGATCGGCGACAACATCCTGGGTGCCGGCTGGGGATGCGCGGTAGCCGTCCGGCGCGGCGCGGGCGGCTACGTTTGCGGCGAGGAAACCACCCTGCTGAACACCATCGAGGGCCGGCGGAGGGAACCCAGGCTGCGGCCGCCGTTCCCCACCGATGCCGGACTGTACGGCGAACCCACCGTCATCAACAATGCCGAAACCCTCTGCAACGTACCGGCCATCCTGACCGGCGGCGTGCGCCGGTTCGCCTCCATCGGCCTGAACGATGCCCGCGGCACCCGCCTGGTATCGCTGACCGGTGCGGTGCGTCGCCCCGGAATGGCAGAGGTTCCGATGGGAACCACGGTGCGCCAGGTCATTGAGCTGGTCGGTGGCGGCGTGGTCGGCGGGCGACCGGTGGGATTTGCCGCCGTGGGTGGGCCATCCAGCGGAATCCTGCCCGCCGCCGAACTCGACGTCCCGCTGAGACCGGGGATGCTGCACGCCAGCGGCGTGGTCATGGGCGCCGGCGGAATCACGGTGTTTGATGACCGGGCTTCCCCGGCCGACGTAGCCGCCCGGCTCGCCGCCTATAATGCTGCCGAGTCGTGCGGCAAATGCACTCCGTGTCGCGAGGGAACACCCCGCATCGCGGCAGCGCTGCAACGCATGGCAGCGGGCGAATTAGCCCCCACCGACGTGTCCGACCTACAGGATTTGGCAGAGATCGTGGGCACCGCATCCCTGTGCGGTTTGGGACAGATGGCCGGCAATCCCGTCACCAGCCTGCTCTATTTCTACGGCCACGAGATTGCCACGCTGCACTCGCAATGACAAACCTCAACACCCAAAATCCCGTCCATCCTGTTCATCGATGTAAAACGGCAGTCACCCTCTCCCTCGATGGGAGAGGGTTGGGGTGAGGGTGAAATCCGCAACCCCCTGTCATCATGAGGAGCGCCCACCCCCACCTGTCATTGCGAGGAGCGCAGCCGCTCATGGTGAGCCTGTCGAACCACGTGGCAATCCTGTTGCGGTTGAACACACGTCGGCAAACCACCATTGCTACCTCGTCGAGATTGCCACCCCCGTATCAAGTACGGGGTCGCAATGACAAACCACCACACCCAAAAAAAGCCTGTCCATCCTGTTCATCAAGGTAAAAACCCATCCCACCCCGCTCATCCTGAGCCTGTCGAAGGATCATCCTGCATCCTGCCTCACCCACCTGTCATTGCGAGGAGCGCAGCCATGAAAAAGCCAGGAACCGATAGACAGTCGGTTTCCTGGCTTTTCCCAGACATCGGGATGACCCTTCGCTTGCAGGCCATTTCTCTATCAGGATTCAGTCGCGATTACGCTCTTGTCGCCTGGTACAGAACCCGATGCGGATTTACGGCCCTGTCGGCGGCGCTGCCAAACTTCTGGGCGGCTCAATTACCGGAGATGAATCAGGCCGCAGCAACCCCACCAACAGGGCGGAATAGCGGAAATTGCCATCTATGGTTCAGCGTAATTAGCGAAACCACTTCGTACCTCCTGTGCTGATGGGCCGTTTGGCCATCTGGTTTGCGAGTGGGGTATCCCGGCCACCCCAGCGCTTACAATAAACAATATATCAAATGGCAATACTTGTCAACCTCTCGCCTGGGCTCACGCAGGGTCTTTCGATTCTCCCTCCCCCCTTGTGGGAGAGGGCTGGGGTGAGGGGTATAGTCTGCCGCAGGATAGTTCCCTATCTCACACCTTCACCCTCACCCTAACCCTCTCCCATCAAGGGAGAGGGGATTTCTTGTAAAACCGAAAGGCCCTGTGGGCTCACGCAGGGCTATCGCATACCCACCCCCACCTGTCATTGCGAGGAGCACAGCCGCTCATGGTGAGCCTGTCGAACCACGTGGCAATCTCGTTGAGGTTGAGTACACGTAGGGGAATCATCATTGCTACGGCGCTACGGCGACGAGATTGCCACGCTGCGCTCGCAATGACAGTAGGCCGGTTCGGTTTGACAAAGTGGGTACGCGTGAGCCCGCCTGGGCCGAAAACGGCGGTTCCGGAGCAACACCGCCACCGATGGCGCCGGCTCATGGGAACCGGCTCCGGCGCAGGAAAAATCGGCGTCTCCTGACCCCAGTCTTGGCGAGGGCTGCTCCCGGTTTAGCGTTCCAGAGACAGCGCATACGTGCCGGTATCATCGCTATCGTAACCGCGAACCACGATGTAATACGTCCCATCCTCGTATGCTTCCCACTCGATCCGTGACCCGCCGCCCGATCCACCATCATCGTCGGATTCAATCTCGTAGCCGCTGCTGTCCAGCAGCTCCATAACCGTGTCCGGATGCGTGAGCAGATGCGCTTCAATGTCGTAATAAACACCCCGTTGCGCCCGGAACGAATAGTAATCTGCGTCATTCTCGCCAAGTCGGGACTCGATACTAGTACCCGGTGAAATGCGGCGCGCCGACTGGAGTCGCTCGCGAAAATCTACCAGAGACAGCTCATACGTGCCGGTATCATTGCTACCGTAACCCCTCACTACCACGAAGTAGGTACCGTCATCCGGCGACGTCCATTCAATCCGAGAACCTCCGTAGTTTCCCCCATCATCGTCGGATTCAATCCGATTCCTGTTGCGGTCAAGCAGTTCCATGACCGTATCCGGATGTGAAAGCAGCCGGGCTTCTATCACATAACTAACCCCCCGATCCGCCCGGAAGGAAAAGTAATCTGAGTCACCCTCGGTTTCCAGTTCACCCCGCGCCGGCTGGACGCTGGAAAGCGCCGTTGCCCCATCAATATCGTTGCCGTGGTCGTCCCTGCCGTTGAACCCCCGGAGCGCCGGCGCGGCAGTCGGCAAAAAGGCATCCGGCGGAGCAGTCGGCTCGGGAGCCACCGCCGGTTCTTCTGATGACCGACGCTGGAAGAATGAGCCGGTGCGTTCCCTGCGGTCGCCTTGCGACTCCGCCGCCGCAGTACGCCGGTCGTCCCGCTCCGCCCTCGCTTCCCGTGTTTCCCGGCGGTCCAGCCGGCTCAAACGGTCATCCCCGCTATCGTCGGCTGCCCCGCAGGCCACCCAGCCGCCGGCGAGCATGGTTGCCAGCAGCGTCAAACCCGCTATCCACCGGATGCCTTGTCGGCTGGATTGCCACATCACGACACCCCTTTTATCAGGCGCCATTGCCAATCGCCACATCGACTCTTCACGGCTCCACACACGCGAGGCAACGGCGCTAAAGAGTTTCAGGCTACGATAATTCAGCAGCCTACCATCGTACAACGGTCCATACAAGCCGCACCCCACCCAACCCAGGGTCATTCGGTTTTACAAGAAATCCCCTCTCCCTTGATGGGAGAGGGTTAGGGTGAGGGTGAAGGTGTGAGATAGGGAACTATCCTGCGGCAGACTATACCCCTCACCCCAGCCCTCTCCCACAAGGGGAGAGGGAGAATCGAAAGACCCTGCACCCAACCCAGGGCCTTTCAGTTTTACAAGAAATCCCCTCTCCCTTGATGGGAGAGGGAGAATCGAAAGACCCTGCACCCAACCCAGGGTCATTCGGTTGTCATTGCGACCCCGTACTTGATACGGGGGTGGCAATCTCGTTGCCGTAGCAACGGCGGTTAGTCGGCGTGTTTTCAGCCTCATCGAGATTGCCACGCTACGCTCGCAATGACAAAGCGGGTACGCGTGAGACCCTGCAGCCGGTGGCAAGTAGAAACTCGGGCCACAATGCCACAGACCTGTCAGCCCCAACGCTGGACATTGGCCTGGCGGGTGGGTATCATCGCGACACAGGTTATTAGCGCCGTGGCGTGCCCAGGGGTAAAGGGTTTGTTGCAACAGGAGGGCGTCGATGGTCGCAGTGGTTAGCGACTCTACGAATCTCATCGCCCGGGTGTCGGAGTATCTGGACGACGCAGTCCAGCTCGACGCGATTCAGCGTGCCTACGATTTCGCCGCGCAATGCCACCACGGGCAGATGCGTCTATCCGGAGATCCCTACATCGTGCATCCGTTGGCCGCCGCCACCATCCTGGCCGACCTGCATCTCGACCCCGATACCATCATGGCGGCCCTCCTGCACGATGTTCTGGAGGATTGCGGCGTCACCGTTGACCAGCTTACCGAACGTTTTGGCCCCGATGTGGCGCGCCTGGTCGACGGTGTAACCAAGCTCGCCCGCGTCGATTATCGACCCCCCGACGCCAACGGCAACACCACGTCCGATGCCGAAAGCCTCTACGCCGAAAGCCTCCGCAAGATGCTGGTGGCAATGGCGGAAGACATCCGCGTGGTTCTCATCAAACTCGCCGACCGGATGCACAACATGCAGACGCTGGGGGCCCTGTCCGAAGATAAACGGCGTCGCATCGCCCAGGAAACGCTGGACGTTTACTCCCCCCTGGCCCATCGCCTCGGCATCTGGGAGCTAAAATGGCAGCTTGACGACCTGGCTTTTCGACACCTGGACGAGTCCACCTACCGGGAGATATCCCGGATGCTGGCCGCCCGCCGTTCCCAGCGCGAAGCCTACGTCGCCGAAGTGGCTGACCACCTGCGCGATGAGCTCGCGGTCAACGGGCTGCGGTCCGAAGTCAGCGGCCGACCCAAGAGCATTTACTCTATCCACAACAAGATCGAAAAATACGCCCTCGAAGGCAAAGAGCTCAGCGATATATACGACCTTTACGCCCTCCGCGTCATCGTTGACGACGTGGCCGATTGCTATAAGGCCCTGGGCATTGCCCATCGGTTGTGGAGCCCCATCCCCGGCCAGTTCGACGACTACATCGCCACGCCCAAGAAGAACCTGTATCAGTCGCTGCACACCACCGTAATCTGCGACGGCGGGCATCCGCTGGAAGTGCAGATCAAAACCGACGAAATGCACCGGATCGCCGAGTACGGCGTGGCCGCGCACTGGCGATATAAGGAAGGCGCCGGCCCAAACGGCAACAACGGCCGTTTCGAAGAACGCATGACGTGGCTGCGCCAGTTGCTGGAATGGCAGCGGGAAACGCCCGATACCAACGAATTCCTGGAGTCGGTGCGCGAAGACCTGTTCCGCGACCAGGTTTTCGTCTATACCCCCAAGGGCGACATCATGGAGCTCACCGCCGGCGCCACGCCCATCGATTTCGCATACAAGATCCACACCGACCTCGGCCACCGAATTTCGGGAGCCAAAATCAACGGCCGCCTGGTTTCTCTGGACACTCCCTTGCAGAACGGCGACACTGTGGAGGTGGTCGCCGGCAAAACGGGACGAGGGCCATCCCCCGACTGGCTCAATCCTTCCCGCGGTTACGTTGCCACCAATACCGCCCGCCAGCGGATTCGCTCGTGGTTCAATCGCCAGGCCCGCAGCGCCAACATCAATCGGGGACGCGAGTTGCTGCGCCGCGAAATGAACCGCATGGGCGTTAAGATCCCCGACCGCGATGTGGTGGCGCGGTGCCGTTACGAAACGATGGAAGACTTGCTGGCCGCCCTGGGCTCCGGCGAGCTTAGCGACACTGCCCTGGATCACCGCCTGACTCAGCTCCGCGTTGACGGCGCCGACGAAGCGGCGTGGATGCCCAGGACCAAAGGCGTCGTTCCGCTGGACAGCCCGTCATCCGGAATATCGGTGCTTGGTGTGGGCGACCTGCTGACTCGCATCGCCGTTTGTTGCAATCCCATCCAGGGCGACCCAATCATCGGCTTCGTCACCCGTTCGCGCGGCGTCAGCGTACACAAAACCGACTGCATCAATGTGCTCAACGAGGACGAACAGGAGCGGTTGGTGCCGGTTGCATGGGGGCAAAAACAGGAACTGTACCCCCTGCGTATTCGTATCGAGGCCATTGATCGGGTCGGGCTGCTGCGCGATGTTACCACCAAGCTGTCCGAAGACAAAATCAACATTGCCTGGGTGGTCACCCGGGAAAACGACGACGCCACCGTCAGCATGGAGCTGACCATCCACGTCGCCGGGCTGGCCGAATTGAATCGGGTCTTCTCGCGTGTGGAAGGAATCCGGGGCGTAACCTCGGTAAACCGCGTCACCAGCAGCCCCCTGCGCCAAACCACCCCATAGCGCCCCGTCGCCGGCCCGGGGTGACCCTCCCTACCCGCATTGTCATTGCAGGCCTAGCGTGGCAATCTCGTCGCCCTCACCTGTCATTGCGAGCGTAGCGTGGCAATCTCGTAGGCGTAGCAATGGTGGTTTGCCGACGTGTGTTCAACCTCAACGAGGTTGCCACCTCGCTGCGCTCCTCGCAATGACAGGTGGGGGGTGGGCGCTCCTCGCAATGACAGCAGGCCAGTTTGGTTTGGCAAAGTGGGTACGCGGGAGTGACCAACATGGGTTGCGCCCATCCACAGGCGGTAGTAATCTGTCCCAACTCCAAACATGCCCCGGATATGTGATCCGGGGTTTCGCATTTTGTTAACGCGCCCAAACCCGGCGCGACCCGCTGTGCAGAATAATGGCTGAAGTCCGTCCGTCAACGCTTCAATCCATTTCCCGCGTCGTCCCCAACCGGCAGGCGGCGTTGAAACTGGTCGTGGCGGTGGCGGCGTTTGCCCTGATCCTGCTAATGCCCACGCCCGACGGTCTCACCGCTGAGGGTCAACGGGCGCTGGCGGTAATGACGCTGGCCGTCGTGTTGTGGGCCACCGAGGCCATACCGGTCCCGGTGGCCGGCATCCTGGGCGTGGTGTTGCTGGTCCTGATGAGGGCAACCCCGGATATGGGAGCCGCGCTGCACGGTTTCTCGCAGCCCGTCGCCTACTTCCTCATCGGTATCCTGACCCTGGGCCTGGCCGTCCAGCATTCCGGTTTGGCCGAACGGATGGCAACCTTCCTCATTCGGGGCGCCGGCGGACGCCCCCACCTGCTGTACTTCCAGATGCTGTTCTCCTTCGCCGCCCTCACTTTCGCTCTGCCTTCAGCCAGCACCAGGGGCGCCATCATGGTGCACGTGTACGAGCAGGTGTTGGCCCACTGGAACATCCCGCGCGGCCACCGCTACTACACCGCGCTGATGATCGCCATGGGCAGCCTGAATCGACTCGGATCCACGGCGCTGCTGGCCGGCGGCATAACCCCGGTGGTTGCTTCCGGGTTGCTCGGCGATTTCTCCTGGACCCACTGGTTCGTGCTGATGAGCGTTCCTTTTTATGCCAACCTGATCGTCGGCGGAACCGTCCTCTACGTTTTCTACCGGTCCGGATTCAGGCTGGAGGGAGTCAAAGAAGCCGCTCCCATGTCGGTCGGGCCAATCAGCGGCGTTGAGGTTAGAGCCGGTGTGATCGTCATGTTGACCGCCCTGCTGTGGTTCACCGACTTCGCTCACGGACTGCATCCGGCGATACCGGCCCTGATCGCCCTCAGCGTTATTTTGATGCCCCGCATTGGCATCCTGACCTGGCAGGAATTTGAACGCAACGTCGGCTGGAGCAATTTCTTCGTCATCGCCACTTCCCTGTCGCTGGCTCACGCCCTGGTTACCACCGGAGCCGCCGCCTGGTTCTCGGAAACTCTGGTGGGCGGGGCCAGCCAATTTCAGGATCACCCGTTGCTGGTGCTGCTGGCGCTCTGCGTGTGTTTCGCCGGCGTGCGCATGTTGCTGCCCAACATCGCCGGATACCTGGCGCTGGTCATTCCGGTCGCCATGGCCACCGGCCAGTCATTGGGGCTGAACCCGTTGGTGTGCGGCATGGCCGCCGTGGTGGTGGGCGACTCCGTGGTGTACTACGGAGCGGGCGGAATGTCGGGAGTGTTCATTTACAGCCGCGCCAACATACCCAACCCCGAGATTTTCCGCTTCGGCATCACCATGACGGCAGTCGCCATCGGGGTGCTTTTCGCCCTCGTCGTGCCCTACTGGAACCTGGTGGGCCAACCCCTGACCCAGTAAGCAAGCGCCAAACCCCAAGGCCTATTTCAAGTTGTGGAAATTAACCACCCGCTCGTCCTGAGCCTGTCGAAGGACGGTTGCCGATGGTTCGACAATCTCACCATGAGCGGGGCCGGAGGACTTTGAAAAGGCTCTAGCCAAACCCCCTCTCCCCTTGTGGACTGACAAGGGTAGGTAACTTCCGCAATGTCCCCTCTCCCTTGATGGGAGAGGGCTAGGGTGAGGGTGAAAACCTCCTGCAAAACATCCATACATACCCCTGTCAGCCCCTTGTGGGAGAGGGCTGGGTGAGGGGTATCCTCCCTTCATCCTGTCCATCCACCCCAGAAAACGAGCCCGGCCAGTATCCCCATTATCGCCGCCAGCGCCACCAGGAACACCAGCCACCGCACGAGGTGGAATCGCCATTGCCGCCGCTGACGCAGTTCCGCCCGATAGTCCCACGGACGCTGCCGCCCACTGCGACGGTTTTTCCAGACGCCGCGCCGTTGGGTTTTCGCCTCCTCCTCAGCTTCGGGGAAACCCAACTCCCTGCCACCGTAGCGCCGATACCAGTAAGCCATGCCCGAGCTCACCATCATCAGGTTTACCGACTGCTGACGTCCGCGCCGCGCCCGGTACAGCAAACCAACCGTCCGCCCGTAGCGGTCGGTGGCAACTGCCTCCATGTTGATGCGACCGCGCCGCACCAGCGACGCCAGCTCATCCCGCGCCTCCGCGCCATAGGGTTGGGCCAGTTCCGGGGCGTCGATGGCGTACAGCCGCACCGGAAAAGAACGTCGCAGGAAGCTGAAAAACCCGGCATACTTTACGTGCAGGGAGTCGCCGTCCACCACCGATTGCACCAGCACCCGGCGCGAGCGGCGTGAATCACGACGGCGCATTACGGGCTATCACCGGGGAACATCGATGCAGCGCCGGTCACGGGCTATCCGCCTGAAACAAAGTGTGTTTATAAGGAACAGCGTCTTTATGCAGCAGGACATGGCTGGTCCAGCAACCGGATAAACCTGGACGCGTTGACGATACGCGTACCCTCGTATTGCTCCAAAGGAAGCAAGTGCCTTCTGTCACCGGTAACCAGAAAGTCGGCCGAAGCCTCTACCACGCAATCCAGTATGCGGTTGTCCGCGTGGTTTCCATCAATTATGCTAGCGCGTCTTGGCGGTTCGATTATTGTGGCCGAATCCCGCATCATTTGTATCGCTTGGGTCAGGCGACTTTCTTCCCAATAGAATTTGCGCAACAGCACGCCTACGGTCTCGTCCAGGATGAAAGACGAGAGGATGAGCTCGTACATTCCCCGGCGGGTAATATCCAGTACCATTCGTTCGTTTCCAGGAAAATTCAACCCGGAGACGATGACGTTGGTATCCAGAACTACCCTCACTCCGAAAACAATCTAATCCGGGAACGAGTGGGTCTCCGCTCTGTATTCTTCCACCAGGGTCGAAACGTCCCTAGGGTCAATGCCTTCCTCCCGCGCCCTTTGTTCTCCGTATTGGAGCAACCGCCTCCATTCGCATTCTTCCATATAACGAAGCAGCGCCTCACGAACAAACTCACTCCTGGTGCGGCCTTCTTGCCTCATGGCTTCGTCGACTCGGTCTGCCATCTCCGGAGGCAACGAGAAAGTAAATGTCCTGGTAGATCTAGCCATGCCAACCTCAAGTATTGCCCGGTTTTACTATACATGGTGCGACGGAAGCCGATCCAATGCCAAGGCGGCCCGGCGACTCACGCGTACCCGCTTTAATCTGTCATTGCGACCCCGTACTCGATGCGGTGGTTGACAATCTCGTCGTCGTAGCAACAGCGGTTCGTCGATGTGTGTTCAACTTCATCGAGATTGCCACGTCGCTGTGCTCCTCGCAATGACAGCAGGCCAGTTTGGTTTGACAGAGCGGCTACGCGTGAGAACCCAGCCACCGTTGGCGCGCCAGCGGGAGGTTACGAAATGCGAATGCAGCTGCGAATGGGTATCACACCGTCATCGGCGTATCGCTGCGGTTGGCCCATTCGCCCATCGAGGCGTCGTAGTTTTTGGAATTTTCGAATCCCACCAGCCGGAGCACAAAGTTTCCGTGCGCCGCACGGATGCCCGCCTGTCAATAGGAATAGGCAGTTTTGTCCGGCGTAATGCCATGCTCGGTAAGTATGCGTCGAATCTCGGCGGCCGGCTTGAACATGTGCGTGTGCCGGTCCATCAAATTGAACCACTCCAGATGCACCGCTCCGGTCACGTGACCGGGCCGCTGGTTGCGGTAGTTCTCGGCGGTGCCGTCCCATTCGGCGTCGCTGCGCACATCCCACACCACCACGTTGTCCAGCGTACAGGCCGCCTTCAGTTCGTCGCCACTGACTATGAACGAATCGTCGGCGCGCGGCGTGAAGGTTACGTTCCCCGCAGGACGCGACCGATCGAAGCTGACCGTCTGCCCGTCGGCAACCCAACGACGCCAGCCGCCGTTGAGCACCATCACGCTGCGGTGGCCATAGTAGTTGAACACCCACCACATCCGCGCCGACGTCAATCCCTGGGCGTGGTCGTAGGTAACAACGGTGGTATCGTCGCCGACGCCCATCCCTTCGGCCATCGCCTTGAACTGCTCCGGAGTCATCACGTGCTGCCGATTGGTATCGGGGTTCTTGGCCCAGTTGTCCGGAACCACCACCGCGCCGGGGATGTGGCCCCGCTGCCAGGCGTCGTTATTGTTGCAATCCAGCACCACCACGTTGGGATCATCCAGGTGGGCGGCCACCCAATCGGGATCGGTGAGATATTCCGGGTGCGCGTAGGTTTCGGCAGCGGTTGTCATGGCGTGACTCCTCGGGTCAACCGGCATTTATCGTCTGGTGTTTGCTGGCTGGCGCTATCTGGATTGTAGGCGTCGATGGGTTAGTGGGTCAATCGGGGCCACATCATCTTTCAAATGTCATTGCGACCCCGTACTTGATACGGGGGTGGCAATCCCGTCCCTCCCCCTCTCCCTTGATGGGAGAGGGTTGTGGTGAGGGTGAAATTCGCAACCCCTGTCATTGCGACCCCGTACTCGATGCGGCGGTTGGCAATCTCGGCGCCGCAGCAATGGTAGTTTGCCGACGTGTGCTCAACTTCATCGAGATTGCCACGTCGCTGCGCTCCTCGCAATGACGGGTGACGTGGATCTGCGTGAGTCCCTGCCGGTCCGGCCAATTCCTTGCGCTATAATGCCCGCAGTCCCACCACCCGCAGGAGTCCGGTTGTTATGAAATTTGGGCTGTTCATATTGCCCTCATGGCCTGATCCCGACACTTCGGAGCAGGCCCGCATCTTTGGCGAAACCATCGAGCAAATCCAGTATGCTGAGGAGCTGGGATTTGATTCGGTGTGGCTGGCCGAACACCACTTCACCCGCTTTGGCATCGTGCCCCAGGCCCTGTCCTTCGCCCACTACGTCGCCGGCAAAACCAAAACCATCCGCATCGGCACCGGGGTCAGCGTACTGACTTTCCACAACCCCATTTTCGTCGCCGAGCAAACCGCCATGCTCGATGTGCTGTCCGGCGGCCGGCTGGACTTTGGCGTGGGCCGGGGGCAGGTGGTTTACGAGTACAACAACTTTGGCGTGGACTACGAATCGCGCACCCAGCGGTTCGCCGAGATTGTCGATATCATCCTGGGGTTGTGGTCAACGCCCGGTTTCACCTACCGCGGCCGCTACTACCAGGTCGAGGACATGACCATCACGCCGTCTCCGGTGCAGCGACCCCATCCGCCGCTGTACCTGGCGGTGTCCCGGACGGCAGCCAGCGTGGACGTGGCTGTGTCCCGCGACCTGCCCGTGCTGACCGGAGCCAACACCCCCGACGAGGATGTCCTCGGCATTCGCACCCTGTACCTCGACGCCTGCAAACTGGCTGGCAAAGAGCCGCCCGTCCATGAAATGCCTTTCTTCCGTCTGGCCTACGTGGCCGAGGACGCCAAAACCGCCCGCGAAGACCCGCGCGAAGCCCTGTCCTGGGTGCGCGACCTCAACGGATTGCGCCGCACTCTCACCGGCGGCAGCGAAATTTACATGGATCTGGATCACTGGCGTCAGACACGCGCCACGCCGCCTCCGAGCTACGAGGACGACCTACGGACCACCGCTTACTTCGGTACGCCGGACGAGATGTGCGGATGGCTGCGCGGCTTGCAGGATCAGTATCAGATGGAGTACTTCGGGCTGGACATGGCGTTCGGCGGCATCGCCCATGAGAAGGTAATGCGGGCGATGAAGCTCTTTGCGGAAGAAGTGATCCCCAAGTTCCGTTAACGGCGGCCGGTCCGGCTTCAACTCTCACCGCCTCGGAGGCTCCACGCGTACCCGCCTTGTCATTGCGAGGAGCTTCCGCTCATCCTGAGCCCGTCGAAGGATCATCCCGAGCTTGTCGAGGGACGTGGCAATCCCGTCCCTCCCCCTCTCCCTTGATGGGAGAGGGTTGGGGTGAGGGTGACAATCGCCCGCCTTGTCATTGCGACCCCGTACTCGATGCGGGGGTTGGCAATCTCGACGAGTTGAACACACGTCGACGAACCGCCGTTGCCACGGCGACGAGATTGCCACGTCTCTATGCTCCTCGCAATGACAGATTAAACGGGTACGCGTGAGGGCGCGGAGGCCGGTCGTAGATCAGTTTTGGACGCTGATTAGCCGGCTAAATCCTCCGGCACGCAGTGTCCGTGATGGCTGTACAATACGCTAGCAAGCAATGACAGGAGGCTTTACCTCATGGTTCAGCAGGGACAGATCGACCATTTGTTGCAGGAATCCGGCGAGATTCCACCGCCGCCCCATGTGTCGGCTCAGGCGACGCTGACTGACTACGACGCTGTGTACGCCCGTTCCGTCGCCGACCCGGAGGGGTTCTGGGCCGAGGCCGCCGACGAGCTCCACTGGTTCCGCCGCTGGGATCAGGTCTTTCAGTGGGAATATCCCAATTTCCGCTGGTTCGTGGGCGGCCAGACCAACATCGCCTACAACGCCCTCGACCGGCATCTGACCACCGAACGCCGCAACAAGGCCGCCCTCATCTGGCTGGGCGAGGATGGCGCCGAGCAGGTCTATACCTACGCGCGACTGGCCCAGCAGGTGAATCGCCTGGCCAACGGTTTGAAATCGCTGGGCGTGGGCAAGGGCGACCGCGTGGTCATCTATATGCCGCTAACTCCGGAAGGCGCCATCAGTATGCTGGCCTGCGCCCGCATCGGGGCAATTCACAGCGTGGTATATGCCGGCTTCAGTGTGGGTTCTCTGCGGGACCGCATTCAGGATGCCACCGCCAAGGTGCTCATAACCGGCGACTACGGATACCGCCGCGGCAATCGCGTTGAGCTGAAGGGCATTGCCGACGAGGCCGTGGTTGGCTGCGACAGCCTGACTCACGTCATCGTCTGGCGCCGGGAGATTGCCCGCGAAGAGCTGGGCGCCAACGAAGTGGACTTCGCAGAATTGCTGGCCAGCAACTCCATCGACTGCCCCGCCGAAGTCATGGACTCCGAGGACCCGCTCTACATCCTGTACACCAGCGGCACCACCGGCAAGCCCAAAGGTGTCGTCCACGTCCACGGCGGCTACATGGTGGGCACTCACTACCATTTCAAGAACTTCTGGGACGTGAAGGACAACGACGTGTTCTGGTGCATGTCGGACATCGGATGGGTGGTGGGCCACAGCTACATCGTTTACGCCCCCCTCGTGGCCGGAGCGACCACCGTGTTCCGCGAGGGCGCTCCCGACTACCCCCACAACGCGGTGTTCTACGAGGTTATCGAGAAGTACGGCGTCAACGTCATATTCACTGCTCCCACCGCGGTGCGGATGCTGATGCGTTACGGCGAAGAGCCGGCCAGCCGTTACAACCTGCGCTCGCTGCGCTTCCTGACCTGCGCCGGCGAGCCGTTGAACCCCGAGGCCCTGCGCTGGGCCTACCAGCACATCTGCGGCAGCGGCGAATGGGCGCACATGGTGGATAACTGGTGGCAGACCGAAACCGGCGGCCCATGTCTCGGAACAACGGCAACCATGGCATCCCGTCCCGGTCGGGTGGGGCGCGCGCTGCCCGGCGCGGTCATGGACATCGTGGACCGGGAAGGCCAGCCCATCGAGGAGCCGGACAAGGGCGGGCTGCTGGTCATCCGCCGGCCTTTCCCTCATTTCTCCCGCACGGTGTGGGGCGACCCCGACCGTTTCGCCGAGACGTGGAACCAGATTCCCGGCGTCTATTTCTCCGGCGACGTGGCCCTGCGCGACGCCGACGGCTACTACATGGTGGTGGGCCGCGCCGACGACGTGCTCAATGTGGCCGGACACCGCATCGGCTCTGCCGAGGTTGAAAGCGCCCTGGTGTCGCACCCGCAGGTTGCCGAGTCGGCGGTCATCGGCAAACCCGACGAACTGCGCGGCGAGATCATCAAGGCTTTCGTAACCCTCCGCATGGGCAGCGAAGGTTCCGACCTGATGGTCAACGACCTTAAGCAGCACGTGCGCCGGGAGTTGGGGCCCATAGCGGTGCCGTCGGAAATCGAATTCACCCCCACCCTGCCCAAAACCCGCTCCGGCAAAATAATGCGCCGCCTCCTAAAAGCGCAGGAACTGGGCCTCGACCCCGGCGACATCACCACCCTGGAGGAGTAGGTGGGTGGTTCGACAGGCTCACCCAATCCGCTCATCCTGAGCCTGTCGAAGGATGCCGCCCGGAGCCAAATCATGGCATTCTACGTCTACATCCTCCGTTGCGCCGACGGGTCATATTACACCGGCCACACCGAAAATTTGGAGACGAGATTAGCCGCCCACCAGAACGGAGATATCAAGGGACACACACTTTCACGTCGTCCCGTTACATTGGTCTTCACCGATCAGTTCCCTTCGAGGCAGGATGCTTTCGAGCGAGAAAGGCAGATAAAGGGCTGGTCCAGAGCCAAAAAGGAAGCTTTGATTGACAACGATTGGGATAGGCTGGTAACACTTTCTCGATCTCGGGGCAAACCTCGCTGAAGGCTACGCATCCTTCGACAGGCTCAGGATGAGCGGGCGGGGGCTGGGCACATCAACCGACGGAGACTCTGACCCATGAAATACACATTTCCATGCAACATCATTCCAGACGAAGAAGAGGGAGGATGGGGTTTTGTGGTCTCGTTCCCCGACATATCTGGCGCACATACCGGCGGCAAAACATTCAAGGAATCTATCATCCTTGCTGAGGATTGTATGGTCGTCGCGTTGAGTTGCTATGTTGACCTCGGGAAAGAACTGCCCACTCCCAGCCCTTTCCAGGATGGTCAGGAGCTTCTGACGGTGCAGCCGGTCATCGCCGCCCAGCTGGACCTCTACACCGCCATGCGCGAGCAGAATATCAGCCCAGCAGATTTGTCGGAACGGCTGGGCATCAGCAGCGGCGCTGCCGAAAAGCTGTTGAGCCTGGACTACTGCACGCCTCTCAGCCAAGTGAACAAGGCGCTGCTCGCTGTGGGTCGCCGTCCGGCGGTAGAAAATCAGGCTGCGTGACCGCCCGGAAAGGGAGCGATTGGAATGCTCGACGACTTGGTTGGCGTAATCACAACGCTGCAACAGCGCATCCGCGACCACGGCCCGACGTTGCGGGAAAACGAAACCCGCACCCGCATGGCGCTGATTGACCCACTGCTGGCGGCGTTGGGCTGGAATGTGTCCGACCCGGCGGTGGTAACGCCGGAGTACAACGTCAGTGGTCGCTGGGCTGATTATGCGCTGCTGCGACCGGACAGCCAGCCGGCCGCTACTCTGGAAGCCAAGAAGTTAGGCGAATCGCTGGCGTCGCACCGGATGCAGATGCTCAACTACTCCAACGCGTCGGGCGTCGAATACGCCGGGCTGACGGACGGCAATCATTGGGAATTGTATGAAGTATTCCAGCGTGGACAACTGGCGGACAGGCGGATATTGGATGTATCCATCGCCGATACTCCGGCGCATCAGTGCGTCCTGCAATTGCTGCTGCTGTGGCGGCCCAACCTGGCGTCCGACCAGCCTATACCGGCCAACGAGCCGATCTCGGTCAGCAACACAGCGTTTACAGAACCGCACGAATCTGCTGCGCCGAGTCCAGCGCCACTTCCGCCTGCCGCACTCCCAACCAGCGGTGACGGGTGGGTGCCGTTTCCCGAATTCAATCCGCCGAGCCGCAGCGAACCACCACCGGCAATGAGGTTCCCAGACGGCAGTGTGCAAAAGATTCAACGCTGGAACGATATGTTGGTAGCAGTTGCAACGTGGCTGTATGCTGCTGGCAGGCTGGCAGTTGGGAATATGCCGGTGCGGTCCAGCTCGAAAATTTACATTGTTCACAACCAACCAATACATCCGACAGGCAATCAATTTTTTCAGTACCGAGCTATTGCTGACACACCGCTGGTGGTAAATACTCACGGCAGTGCCGTCCAAATCAGAAAAAACGCGCAAACGTTGTTGCAGCACTGTGGCGTCAGCCCCGATACCGTACAATTGCAGATGGAGGAATAACCGACTGGAGTACAGCATGGCTACTACACTGAAACCGGAAGTAGAGGCCCGCATTGCCGATTTGGCAAAGCGATTGGGCTTTGCCGGCCCCGACGCGGTCGAAAAGGTGCTCGAGAAAGCGTTAGACGACCTGGACGCGAAAACGCCGCCGGAAAGGCGAAGGTTTTCGGAGGAAGAGATGCGTACCATGCTAGCCCCGATAATTGAAGCCGGAATTCGTTGGCGCGAAGAACACCCATACGACGACGCCAATCCTCCGTCCAAAGTCTGGCAGGAGGAATTGTATGACGAACGCGGCTTGCCTAAATGATGGTTGCCGATACTTCAGCGCTAGTCGCGATAGTCACCAACGAACCGGAACGTTCGGCGTTTTACGACGCCATGATTAACGACGGAGAAGTGCTCGTATCTACTGCCAAAGCCGTCGAGTTTTTAATCGTCGCATTCGGAAGGGGTAGCGCCGTTTATCAAAACGCAACGAACCTGCTCGAACAACCGTTCATCACGCTGGTACCACCTGGGGACGCAGAGATCTGGGCCGCTGCAAGCGCTCACCAAACCTACGGTCGAGGCCACCATCCTGCGCGACTGAATTTCGGTGACACGTTCGCCTACGCGCTTGCCAGTACCCGCGGTTTGCCGCTTCTATTCAAGGGCGACGATTTCGCTCGCACTGACATCGCAGCAGCGGTGTAGTCGTTCGGACCATCGGGCCATTCCTCCACCGGTGTTAGAATGAAATAGCGTGCCTGGCATCATCGCTCACCGGCCGCATTTTCAACGTCATCCATACCGGAGAATGCAACAACCATGTACTCCAAAGTGATCGTCCCGCTGGATGGTTCAGAACTATCCTCACAGGCATTGCCCTACGCGCAGTTGGTCGCCCGCTCTCTTTCGGCGCCCATCGAGCTGGTGCAGGCCTATGACATACTCCCGCCTGGCATGTTGGGAACCCAGTCCCAGAGCATTATCGACCAGATAACCGATTCCGCCCGTGATCGCGCGGTAGGTTCCCTGGAACCGGTTCGGGAGACACTGGCCGCCGCCGGCCATTCGGTCAGCGCGTTCGTACAGCGAGGCTCTGCGGCCGAAGCCATCGTCGCCCAGGCCAGCACTGATCCAACCGCGCTGGTGGTAATGTGTACCCACGGACGGGGTGGTATTGCTCGCTGGGTACTGGGCAGCGTTACTGACCGGGTGTTGCACACCATACCCAACCCAATGCTCATCGTTCGATCCACCGTAACCGGCCCGGCATCGCCGGAATCCTCGCTGCAAAAAGTCGTGGTGCCTCTGGACGGATCGCCGCTCGCCGAGTCGGCGCTGCCTCACGCCGCCACCATTGCCACCGCGCTGTCCGCTGGAATCCATATCATCCGCGTAACGCCCACGCCGGACCGCTATCGTCAGCAGCTCCTGGCATCCGCCCCGGACATGGGCGGCATACCCGAATTCAATCCGGTTTCCGCTGAAGAACTGGTGGCAGCCGACGCCGTTGAGGTCGCCGTCTATCTGGAAGACGTGAAGAACCGGCTGGCCACCGACCACAGCCACGCTGTCACCAGCGAGCACATCGTCCACCAGAATGTTGCGCAGGCCATCATCGACCAGACCGCCGCCCAACCCTCGTTGGTGGCGATGACGACCCACGGTCGCGGCGGTGTAGGTCGCATGGTTCTAGGCAGCGTCACCGACCGGGTGGTTCGGCACGCCAACGTTCCGATTCTGGTGATGCGCTAGGCCATGTTTACAAATACCGTCGTTCCAGCGCCTCAACCGTCATTCCAGCACCTCAACCGTCATTCCAGCGCAGGCTGGAATCCACACCGCACCTCAACCGTCATTCCCGCACCTCAACCGTCATTCCAGCACCTCAACCGTCATTCCAGCGCAGGCTGGAATCCACATCTCGACAGGGCATACAATTTTAGGCCAAACGGGAAAGTAGGCTTGGGGATCCAACGTTGAAACAACCTTGCGTATACATCCTGGCCAAACACCGCCACGGGACGTTGTACACCGGTGTTACATCCAACCCGGTACAGCGGGTGTGGCAGCATAAAAACGGCTTGGCGGATGGTTTTACGAAAAAATATGCAGTGCCTAGTAGACCAACATTCTTGAAATGACGGGTGTGGAATGCCAGATTGCTCGACGATGGTCTGCATAAAGCCCTGTATGGCCGGGGAAAGGCCCTGTACCAATCAACCCATCATTACAAAGATTTCGGACCACTAGTACCGCGTCAGTGTGAAACCGAAGGATAGATACGGCGAAGCTTATGCCGGGCATCGGTGGTGGAGAATCTCCAGTCGATGGTTGCCGCAGCCTGATTCCGTTCGGTCTCCAAGGCGGCAATCTCACGTTTGAGGGTCTCCTCATCTTCAATGCGGCGATTCAAACATTGGTTGCTGAAGACGCTGAACTCAATCTCTGCCATGTTGAGCCAACTTCCGTGCTTGGGAGTATAGTGAAACTCCAGCCGTTGGATCACCCGTCTAGCCTCCTTTGGCTCGAAGGTCTCGTACAAGGAGGCGGGTTTATGGGTGTTCAGGTTGTCCAGCACCACCCGGACCTTCTCCGCTTCGGGGTAAGCGGCATCCGCCAGCCAGCGCATCTGATGGGCGAAGTCTTCCATGGTGCGACGCTCCGTCACTGCCACGTGCCGCCAGCCCGCCAATGGCTCACAAGTCATGAACAAGTTCCGGGTCCCGTTGCGCTGGTACTCGTAATCAAACCGCTCCCGCCGTCCCGCCTTGGCCGGGATGGGAGACTGCTTCTCGGCCACCAACTGCTTGGAGGTCTCGTCGAAACAGACTACGGGCCGCTTGGAGTCATAGGGTTCCGAGTAGAGGTCCAGCACGTCCTCCATGCAGGCTACGAACTCGGCGCTCACCTTGGGGATGCACCACTCCTTTTTCCGCCAGGGCTTGAGTTCGTTTTTTTCAGCACCTGCCTGACCGTCTCCCGGGAGATGGAGCCGGTCAACTCCAGCTTCACCGCTTGGTCGGCCAGCAATCGCAACGTCCAGCGGGTGTGCCCTTCCGGGGCCGCGCTGCAGGCCACGGCCACCAGGTGGGCTTCCTGCTTTCCATCAAGTTTGCGCCGTTGCCCCGGCCGCGGCAGGTCATTGAGGGCGCGCTCCAACCCGCCTTCTACGAAGCGCTGCCGCACCCGGCCGACCGTGGAGGGGCCGACCATCAGGGCTTCCGCCACCTGTTGATCGGTAAGGCCTTCATCGGCTTTACACAAAATCAAAGACCGCTTCACTTTACGCCCCGAGGACTTGCCGCGCCGGGTGATACCCAACAAATGCTCTCGTTCAGCTTCGGTCAAGTTCACTCGATATAGCTTAGCCGGCATTCCCCTCACCTCCTCACAATCAAAGAACGCCTCCATTATATCAATTCTTATATTTGTCAAAAACAACTGGACGCGGTACTAGTCTAGTTTGGTACGAAATGCACGAAAACATGGAATCCGCAATCGTCCGAGAAAAGCGTATCAAGGCTTGGAAACGCGCGTGGAAGCTGCGGTTGATCGCCCAGGAAAATCCAGCATGGGGCGATTTGTTCGATGCTCTGACGTAATGCAGGAGCAATATTCGTGGGCCCCAGCCTACGCTGGGGCGACGGTGTAGGCTGGGGCGACGGTGTAGAAGCGAATGACAGCAGGCCGGTTTGGTTTGGCAAAGTGGGTGCGCGTGAGGTCAGCACTCCCTTGATCTCACCCGAATACCCACACTGGGTTTCAGGATCTGAACGCTGTCGATGGGATGACCCGGCAACTGCGATTGCAGGAACTCGGCCACCACCTGCATTTCGGGGGCTTCGGGCATCTAGTTGCTGCTCTCCTGATGGGGATCCATCCATCCGAACCGGCGGAAACTGACCCGATCCGCGTCGCTGAACTCAACCCCCTCCTGCTCCAGCAGCTCGCGTTGCAGTTGCGCGCCCAGGCCAACGCCGCGCGGACTGATCCTGCCCTGGTGATTGATGACCCGGTGCCACGGCACGTCGTTGTCCCGATCCAGCGACGCCAGGCAATAGCCCACCATGCGGGGAGTGCAATCGCCCACAACCATGGCAATCTGACCGTAGGTTGCCACCTGGCCGTAGGGAATCTCCCGCACCATATCCAGCACGCGGGCATACACCGGAATAACGTCGTCCGGTCTTTCAGTAGCGTCCAATCGCATGGCAGCAGTTTGTATCCTGGGTGTTCGCATTAGGTTCTGTCGACATTTCCAGTCATTCCCGCGAAAGTAGGAATCCAATGACCGAATTCGTTAATAACGTTTTCGATTTGTTCACCTTACGACCTGTGGATTCCGACTTTCGCCGGAATGACGGAATGAAATTTCAAAATGTCAACAGAGCCTAGTGAAGCGCCCAGGGCCTTTCGATTCTCCCTCTCCCCTTGTGGGAGAGGGCTGGGGTGAGGGGTATAGTCTGCCGCAGGATAGTTCCCTATCTCACACCTTCACCCTCACCCTAACCCTCTCCCATCAAGGGAGAGGGGATTTCTTGTAAAACCGAAAGGCCCTGGTGAAGCGCCCAGGGTCATTCGGTTGTCATTGCGAGGAGCGCAGCCGCTCATGGTGAGCCTGTCGAACCACGTGGCAATCTCGTTGAGGTTGAGCACGCGCCGGGGAACCATCATTGCTACGGCGACGAGATTGCCACCCCCCTATCAAGTACGGGGTCGCAATGACATGAGGAAAACCGAAAGGCCCTGGTGGAGCGCCGTCGGCGCCGGATGGAGTCCGCCGGCTCTGTTTCGTACCAGTTTAGCATTTTTGCTCCGTTCGGTTCCCCCGCCGCCCGCCATCCGGTATCATCGGCGCCAGACGCATCATGCTAATACCGCAGGAGGAAACCCCATGGAATATCGAATCAATCACGTACACATCAGGGCTTCGGATCCGCATACTACCGCTGCCTGGTACGAACAGTATTTCGGAGCAAAAATCGTATCGGAGCGGCAGGTGATGCCCAACACCATCACCATCGGCATGGAAATGGGCGGGCAGTGCCGCCTGAACGTTTCCTCCAAACCCCCGGGTTCGTCCGACGAGCGCAGCGTCGCCGAGCTCAACCGCCTGGGACTGGAGCACTTTGGCTTCGACGTCGAAGACCTGAAGGCCGAACTCGACCGCTTGCAGGAAGCCGGCATCCGCGTCGTGCTGCCCTATACCGAGACCCCCACCGGCAGTCGCCTCGCCTATATCGAAGGCCCGGATGACGTCCTCATCGAGCTGGTGCAGCCGGCCGTTTAGGTTCGCCAACTCCCTCCCCTCTCCCTTGATGGGAGGGGGCCAGAGCCTGCCCCGTACTTGATACGGGAGTGAGGGTGAGCAACTGTGTTCAATGTCAAGGCGTAGTGGTTTGAGGGCAGGGTCATTCGGTTGTCATTGCGAGGAGCGCAGCCGCTCATGGTGAGCCTGTCGAACCACGTGGCAATCTCGTTGAGGTTGAGCACGTGCCTGGGAACCATCATTGCTACGGCGACGAGATTGCCACGCTGCGCTCGCAATGACATGAGGAAAACCGAAAGGCCCTGGTTTGAGGGTTCCAAAGCTGCCCCTGCCCAGGGCAACCGTGTTATCCGGCAGTTACGCGGCGTCCCTGGATTCGGCCACCTCGGCTTTGAGCGCCCCGGCGGCCCAGGCCAGCGCGGTCAGCATTCGCAGCGGGTCCATAATCTGCCAGATAACCCCGTTATTTACGAAGTAGCCGTTGGCGAAAAGGACGCCGCCCAAAGCAACCGAAACCGCCGCGCCCACGCGCCCCGCTGCGCTACCGCTACGCCACAGCGCTACTGCCGCCACGCTGGCGGAACCGATGAATATCGGATTGACCGTTCGCCATACTTCGCCCCAGTAATTTCCGAATAGGCCAGTGTATGCGTTGGCCAGAACCACCAGAGCCAGCAGGCCCAGCGCCAAGCTGCGTACCCAGGCAACCCGGCGTGTGCTCAACCACAACCACCAGACGCCTCCCATGCCCATGAGCAGCGGGGCAATTTGCCAAAGGCGCCAGGGCCAATAGGAAACGGAAAGTCCCTCCGGGTCAACAACGGTCGTCTTTTCAGTCCAGGCAAAGATAGCAAGGGCTACGAAAGCCACGGCGGCGATGGCTGCAATTGAGCCCAGGTCCCGACCGCGAAACAGGTTGCGCATAAAGACACCTCGAGCGTTGGGGCTGGACCGCGTAGGTGACGTTACTCGCCTTGCGCTACCTCCACTCCGGCGCGGAGCGCCCCGGCGGCCCAAGCCAGCGCTGCCAGCATCATCAGCGGGTCCATTATCTGCCAGACGATACCATTGTTGGTAAAGTACGCGTTGACGAAAACCACCACGCCGAGGACAACCGCCTTCGCCGCGCCGATGCGGCCAACAGCGCAGCCGCATCGCCAGAGGGCCACCGCCGCCACGCTGCAAAACGCGATGAACAGGGGATTGACCGTCTGCCACACTTCGTCGGAATAATCACCGAACCAGGCGTCGCTGTAGGTGTTGGCAAAGACCGCCACGGTGAAAATACCCAACGCCAGGCTGCGTACCCAGGCCGCGCGGCGGGTGCTGAGCCAGGCCATCCACACGCCGGCCACGGCGATAATCAGCGCGCCCAGCTGCCAGGCCCGCCAGAGCCATTGGTTGGCATCCATCCCGTCGCCAAGGATGGTGGTCTTTTCGGCCCAGGCGAACACGGCCACCGCCACAAAAGCGACGGCGGCGATTGATGCGACCGGGTTCAGGTCTCCGCAGGGCGCTAACAATTTACGCATAAGGATGACTCCGGACGGCTCTAACCCTCTCCCTTGATGGGAGAGGGTTAGAGCCTGCTCCGTACTTGATACGGGGGTTAGGACGGCTCCCTACCAGTTGACCAGGCCGGGCTTTTGAGCCTTCCAGCCGTCGTTGGACGGGAATACGGTTTCCATCTCCACGCGGGCCAGGTCGCCATCGAACATGTGCTCCACCGAGGAGCGCCAGGCGGTGTAGTGAGGCTGTTCGCGGTGGGTGGCGTGGCCGGCACGGTCGGTGTAGACCTCGTACAGGTAGAACTGGTTGGGGTTGTCGGGGTTGCGGAGAATGTCGAAGCGGAAGCAGTTTTCCTCGTCGCGCACGGAACCCTGACCATCACCCAGGCTCGCCGCGGCAAACTCGTCGGCGTAGCCATCCTTAATGTTAACGGTAACGAAAAGAGCGTACATGTCTGGTGTCCTCCTGTGTATTGGGGCGGCAAGAGAAGGCTGTAAGTGGCCGCCGACGGCATTATAGCAGGGCAAGTTTCCTGACATTTCCCGATTGACGGAATCAGGTAAGATGGCCGAAACTAGGCAACCACATGATTTCGCACGGGCAATCGAATCTTTTGGCAGGCCACGTGATGACTACACATTCGGACGCTATCAACAAAGTCGACTTGCTGCACCGGCTTTCTACCAGCAGTTTTGCCCGCGATCACAAAGAAACGCACCATCGGGACGAATTGCTGAGGCGTTTTGCCGACCGCATTGCAGTTAATCCCGACCTGTCCCGCTCTTTGGTTTCGTGGCAATCGAACCGAAATACCGCCGGTTTCCGGTGGTTCAAGTTCAAAGAGGGATTCAGCGTCGAGTTGGCGCGCTACCTGCTTGGCCATCTGGACGGCCCGGGCCGGCTCCTGGACCCTTTTGCCGGCACAAACGTTGCTCCTATAACGGCAGCCCAAGCCGGTTGGGAGGGAGTCGGAATTGAGATTCTCCCCGTGGCAGTCAAGGTTGCAAAGGCTCTGCTCGCAGCTCCGGCCACCGAATTAACAACTTTTCGATTGCGGTCGACGCAATTGCTGGGTTGCGTTTTGGGCGCCGATTCATCCTGTGACCTGTCACCGGACTCGTTTCCACATGTACGAATTACAGAGCACGCTTTCCCTGCGGACAGCGAGCCAGCGATCGCCCTGGCTCGGAATTGGCTACGACAAGCCGAGCCGGGAACGGAAACCGATTTGCTGGATTTCGCGGCGATGTCCGCTTTGGAGGATGCCAGTTGGACCAGTAAAGATGGCCAGTACCTACGGTGGGACCACCGTTCGGGAAGACGACTTAAAGCCAGGATGGAAAAGAAGTGCGTATTGTCATACGCCGACTCTCTCCGCAACAAATTGGACGCTATTGCAACTGATATACCGATGATGGCTGGCTCCTTTGGAGCCAACGGTACCCGCATCATCGCCGGTTCCTGTTATGACGTCTTGCCGGAATTACCTGCAAACTCGGTTGACGGCGTCATTACTTCGCCACCATATGCAAATCGGTACGACTATACCCGAACCTACGCATTGGAGCTCGCCTGGCTAGGATATGACAACCAGGCGATTAGCGCATTACGACAGCGGCTGCTATCGGCCACTGTTGAAAATCGTTCCAAAAGAGAGCAGTTAGCAACGAACCATAGCGATGCGCTTGCATTGTTCGACAGCCAGTTGGCGATAAAGGAAGTAACCAATGCCCTGGAGGAGGCGAACGAAAAAGGGGAGTTGCCCAACCCTCATGTGATTCGGCTGGTGCAGAATTATTTTATGGAGATGACGGTCGTGATCTCACAACTGGCGCGGATTTGCAAACCGGGAGGGTCGATATTCATGGTGAACGATAACGTGCAATATCACGGCCAGGAAGTACCGGTGGACTTGATTCTCTCTGACTTGGCCGAGCAATGCGGGTTCCGGACGAAAGCCATCTGGACATTGGCCCGGGGCAAGGGCAACGCCAGCCAGCAGATGGGACGCTTTGGCCGTAAGGAACTGCGCAAGTGCGTTTACTGGTGGGTAAGAAGATGAACAGCGAATATCGAAGAGTCCATAGCCAATTACGCTCGCTGGACTTGACCCGGAACTTACAAAGAAGGCTGGACGTGCAAGCCCGGCAGATTGTTGCCGACTTGAGCGAACGGTTCAGCTTCACTGATTCGTATGAATCTCATCTAATAACGCCGGGGGCTTGGGAACATATACACGGCCTGTCCTTGAGCCCGACTCGCGTTTTCTGCCACCCGGATATGCTGGTAGAAGAGCCGTTCGTATCTCTCTACTATCGCGGAATCAGTGGTCTGTCACTCAAGGAAGTGGCTAATCAAGCTCGTGCCGTTGTTAATTGGGAGCGCAACCCGGAGACAAGACAGCGGAAACTGCGGGTAACTGATGAAGCAGGCCAACAAGTCGCCGGCCTGTACAACAGCGTTATATCGTCAATCATTGAGAATACAACTGACTGGACCCTGGAAAACGGATTCCGAAATATCATCGCATCCCTGGGTATCTCCTTTGACGGCTCAATGCGAAATACGGCAGGACGCCTGCCTGAGCGGGGTATTCCAAAGAGCGCATATTTTTCCTGAGCCACAGTTCTTCGGTGTCGGCATTCTCGGTCCAACCCTTGGGCGGCACGGGAATCCTGTACCTGATGATCACGGTTGCAGTGTTTTTCTCCTCTCCTGGGCGGATTCTGACCTGCACTATGAATTCCTTCAGGATTTCCTTGGTGAGGTCTAGGTTGGTTCCCCGCAGATAGGTCTGGAGGTTTTTGGCGTAATCAACCACCTTTTGGGGGTTTGATGTGAGGGACTTCTCGTTCGACACCTTGGCCCTTGCGTTCAGGGCGTTGGCTTCCAACCGGGTCAGGGTCTCCCTGATTTCGGTCAGGTTGTCGGAGATGTCTCCTTGGACTGCTTCTCTTTCCGCGACCAGCCTTAGCAGGTTTTTTCTGGATTCCTTTAGGCTCTCGATTTCCAAGGTGACATTCTTCAGTTCGTCTTCCACTTCCAGCGTGGTTTCTGTCCGACTCCCGGCTACCATGGCGATGATCCGTTCCGTATTCTCCTCGGTGAGGATTCTGTCGAGTATGTGTTGGAGCACGGCAGCGTCCAGGTTGTCTGCCCGGGGATTGGGGGTGTCGCAGGACGATAGTCCACGATGCCTGTGGTTGCAGTTGTAGTAGCTGCGTTCCCCGCCTGTGGGGCTCATCTTGCAGTTGCATTTGTCGCAGAAGGTCAGTCCGCTGAGCAGATGGATGCTGGCGACCTCTCGAGGGTGGGATTCCGTCGGGGTGTGGGACGCCATTATTTCCTGCACCCTGTTGTATTTCTCCAGGCTTATGAGCTCCATTTCGGGCCAGGGTGTCAGGATTTCAGCATCATCGAATTTTGAACGCTTCCCGCAATAAATGAATCCAGCGTATGCGATGTTTTTGAGCCTGGTCCGGACTCCGTTTGGAGTCCACGGGTGGTCGGTGGGACTAGGTACTCCTTCGTCCTGGAAGGTCTTGGCGATCTTGTCGCCGGTGAAACCATCGAGGTACATTTCGAACATCTTGACGATGATCCATGCGGTTTTGGGGTCGGGTACTAGGAACGGCCGCATCCGGCCTCTGTTCATGCGGTATTCCTTCAGGAGTCCGAAGGGGACGCCCGGAGCGGTCCAGACACCGTGGCTGGCAGAAGTTCTCCTTCCTCGGGCGATGTCCTCGCCCATGTTGTCGCTGATGTACTCGGCCATGTTGGCCATCATGTTCCTGAAGAACCTCACCACGGAGCGCTTTCCCTCAAGGGGCTGCTGGACGGCGGTGACCGCAATGCCGAGGTCCTCGAGTTCCGTGACGCGTCGTTCGATGGTGCTGGCGCGGCGGCCGAACCTGTCGATTTTCCAGATCAGGACTTCGTCGAAGGGCCGTGGTCGGCTCCGAGCGTTCCGCATCAACCGGTTCAATTCCTTCCGGTCGTCGCGCTTTCCGCTGATGCCTTCGTCGATGTAGACCCCTACGGCCACCTTCTCCTTGGCATCCGCGTGAGCTTGTAGGGCGTTGAGTTGTCCTTCTACGGTGTTTTCGGCATCCTGTTGCCAACTGGAAAACCTGATATAGAAGACGACCCTTATGGGCTCCCCTTCGTTTTTCTTTTTCTTCGCGGGCATGTCCGTTCCTCCGCTTCGGTTGCGCCGGCGACTGCCGGTGCCGTTAGTGGTTGCCAGTCGTTGAATTCAGCAGCATTCGTCCAGTCAGGATCTCGTAAATCCTGACTACCTGTCGCTTCGCGTCAATGGACAGGACCGCCTCTGGTTCCGCCCAAGGTTGGAGCCTGGGGTCCTCTTTTACGATCCGGTAGGAGCGCTCGACGTCGGCTGCCATGACGCTAGGGGGATCGACCTGGCCGTCCCTGAGTAGTTCCGCCTGCCGGATGATGTCGGCCACGCTGGTCTCGTAGTATTCGGCCATCCTACCCAGAAACTTCAGTCCGGGCCGCTGGCTGCCCCGTTCTACGTTGCACAGGTGGGAGTTCGCAATGCCGGTATCCCTTTCCACGTGCCGGAGGCTCTTTTTGCCCCTCATCTGCCTGAGCACTGTCCCTATGGGCATGATGTTGCTGCCCTTGGTTTCGCTGCCGGGGTTATCCCGAGGGATGGCTGCTGAGGCGTGACTCGTCTCCGCAAGTTGGTTCATACGCGCTACCTCCCGGCTGATTTTGGTGACACTTCCTAGTTTGGTTTCCGCCGTCTATACGCTACTATAAATAATAGCATATTGCCCCTTTGCAAGATCAATGCTGGGCTGCATTTGCGTTTTATTGGCGGATCACTCCTTCCGGATGTAGGTGAGAAATGAGCGACGGCGAGGCTGGTTACTCCGACGAGTTGCGCGGTGCGGCGGCTGATTCGGGCGACGGAATTCTGCGTCTCATCGGCCGGGCGATTTCGGGGGCGCTGGTTGAGGACTGGACCATCGAGTCGCTGGAGTTGTACCGGGCATCCGAGGAGATTATTGCTGTGCGGGAGTTGCCCGACGACACCATCGGGAGGGGATCAATGTTGGAACGCCAAGTGATGCAGTGGTTGGCCGGTGAGGAATACCCGGTAGATGGGCTGGCAGCCAGCGTGAGGGATTTTCTGTCCCTGGCAGTTTCGGGTTCCAGAGTGCTGGAGGACGAAGCGGTGTTCTGCCGGGTGGTGTGGGTCTCCAGGGGAGAGGTCGCAGAGCCAGTGTTCACTGACAAGCGCTAAACGCAATCTGGGGCGCGGTTCCGGAGCCCAGCCGTCTTGATGATCAGCTTGGCAGGTCGACCTCTTCTTGGGATCTGCCTTCGGCTCCGCTACCTGGGGGCATGGGGGTCTTGTACCTGATGGTGGCGGACCTTGGACCGACTCGGATCTCATCTACCGCGGTGTCCATGATGGCCCTGGTGGTCAGGATGTTGCTGGGACGCAGGTAGGTGTCCAGGTCTAGGGCGTATTCCTCGATCTGCCCCGTGTCTCCCGTGATGGTCCAGTACTGGCGGAGTCTGCGCAACGATCTGGCATATTCTTCCGGATCCGTGAGAATTCGATGCCTCTCTGGGTCCAGCGCCAGAAGGTACAGCTCCGGCGCGGAGGTGAACGTCTTGGGGTTGAAGATATAACTCTCCGTGAGGAACTCCGGGTATTCTTTCTCTGCATTCTCCTGGACTATCTCGGACACTCGCTTGATGTTCTCGCCTGCTAGCGCGACCCGGATCACGCTTTCGACCACGACCCGGTTGAAGGGTTCGGCCGGGATCTCCGGGGTATCGCAGCCTTCCGAGCTGCTGGGGCACACATACTTGGGCGTCTCCCCGAAGGACCCTCCTGCGGTCGTCATGGTCGTGTTGCACTTCCGGCAATGCACCATTCCGTCCAGGAGGTGGCTGACCAGGTTCTGTTCTGCCATTGTCATGGGCACGGGACCTCCCGCATTGCTGTGAGGGTCGCCGCTTGTCTGGGTGTGCGGTTTTTCCTGCATCTGTCCTGCACCCTGATGGTTCTCTCAAGTATTGACGTCAGGGTAGCACAGTTCGATCGATTGCTTAATAGTGTAACGGCGCCGGCATTGATGCGTGTCGTGTGGTTCATTCTTGGCCGTCCTCTGGGGCTTCCAGCGCTACCGTGGTGGCCGTGCGGCTGGTGTCGGGTTCGAAGGAGCCTCTCAGGGCCAGGTAGACCGGGGCTCCGGCCCCCAGCGGGTTAATTTCGGCGGGCCACCTTTCGTCCACCTCAGCGCGCAGGATGGCAAAAGTGGCGGTGTCGTCGCCGACCTGGGTGATACGTCCGGTGTACTTCGCTATGGCGAGTTGCTCGGGGTGGTACCGCCATACGGTCACGTGGGCGCCGGGTTCGAGGCCCGCGGTTTGTCCTTGGGGCGTCAATCGAAAGGTCGCGCCTGCCGGCGTCGGCTCCTCGATGATCCCGATGGGCATGATGATGGTCTGGTTCACTGTTTCTTCTCCTTGGCATTGTGTGGCAACTGCGCTGAACGGGAGTTGCACACCGGTCGCCAAGCGCACCGCCTGTGTTGGCGGTGTGCCGTGCTGATTATAGATGCTGTCGCTGTCCTGGGTTGGCCCGCGGTGTACGCTGCAGCGCAGCCACGACGGCGTGGCTGTTGCCGTCACGCCCGGCGGGCCCTGTGCCGTTGCCGCGCGTCCAAGTCTTGGCACTCCTGGCATGTGCTGCCCAGCTTCCCGTCAGGCAGCAGCATCTTGTCGTTGCCGCACTCGCAGGTCCTTTCGAGGATCTCGAGTGCCCGGTCGAATTCGCGGTTCCGGTTGTTGTCCGGTCCACAGTGCTCGTCGACTAGCTCTCGGTACCGTTTGGTGAATCTGGCGTAGGCGGTTGACGGTTGGCCGGCTTCAATATCAGCCCGGCCGTGGCTGACCCAGTTAGAAATGGTGTGGTAGTGGACGGTGCCGCCGTACTGCTGTGCCTTACGGGCGACGTCCCGGTACGTGCCGTCGCTTTCGGGGATTGCTCTAATTACTGCCACGATGTTTTCGGTGGTGAATAGTCCGACGCCTCGTGTTGTGTTCGGCATGGTGGTCTCCGGTGCTGCTGGGGTTTGTCTCCTTCGTGTTGGCGGGTGCGCTCAGAGTGGCGCTGTTCATGTGTCGTGCCTTCTGGGCCCTTGGTGTGCAAAGCTGGCCAGCAACGTGCTCTGGCGGGCTGTTTGGCCTGCTGTGCCGGCCGTCCCACAACGGAAAGGGCGGCTCAATTGAGCCGCCCATCGTGGGTCGTTTTTGCCCTGCCGTTGGTCGGTGGCGGTCGTCGCCGTCGCCAACTGGCGGCGGTTGGATTCTCCCAGCGGCGGATTAGCTCATGCTACGGGCGGCAACACCGGCAAATGTTGCAAAGCATCCACAGGGAGCGGCAAATGGCCAGCTGAGGGGCCTTGAAACGGATTCGGAGGGCCCTTCCCGCCTTGAGGACGGAAGAGAGCCTGTGCGCGTCTCTTCAGTGTTGGTGGCCTTTACGCCTGGGAAGGCCCGGACTCGGTTCAGGGAAGCGGTTGGTGTTTACGGACGCTCTGGCGCCGCAGTGTGACCTATATGACGGTGTAGCGGCTGGCGAGGGCCGTCTTCGCCCTTGCCTGGTCATCGGTGGTGATGGCCGCGGTGGCGTATTCTTCCCGGCGCTCGATGATGTGGAAAGTCCTGATGTTGAGGCCGGCGCCCGTGAGTTCGCCGGCAAGGTTGGCCAGGGCTCAGAGCTGGTCCAGCAGTTGCACCAGTACGGCTTCGTCAGAGACTGCCTTGAAGCTGGCTTCGTTGAGGATGGCAAGGGCGTGGTCCGTCCGGTCGGTGGTGATGATCACCACTCCGTGCTGTCCCTCGTTCTCGGTCGCGATGCTGTTGAGGTTCACTCCGCCCTCGGCTAGGGTGCCGGCAATCTGCGCAATGGTGCCGATTCGGTTCTCGGCTATGGGTACGTTCTTGGCGGGGATGCTTTTAGCGACCTTGTTACTTGGCGCTGGTTTCATCCTCCAGCCAATCTATACAAAGCGAAGAGCAAGAAGGCGGCGAGAGCGCACACCAGCAGACCCGCCCCGCCCAATGGACACGTAAGCCCCGACCTCGCGAACCAGCCTGACCAGAAGGCCACTCCGCAACCCGAAAAGACGGTTAGTAAACCAAACATTTCTGCCATCTTGGGTTCAGCTCAGCCGCTGCTCCGATTGGCGAGGAATCCCAGTGTTTTTTCTTCCACAAAAGGGTGATCGGCGTTCTGCGTTGCCGTTGTGTTGGCTCGCCTTTCATCGGCGATGTCGTGGCCGGAATTTACCCTCAACGAAATGACCTGCTGCATGGTTCGCAGAGACTCCATGTAACTTGCGGTTACACCGTTGGCGATACGTACACTCCCTTCCTCCTCCTCATGGGTCAGCTCCCACGGATATAACTCGGCCACCTCGGTCTTCCAAATGATACCAAAGTGCCCCATGGGATACATCATGCCAGCGATTTGCGTCGATGGGGCGTATTCGCCTATTGGTTTCCTGTTGTACGTGCTCGTCATCATATACCCCTGAAAAAAAGCCGCCCCATACGCGATTCGATGGGGCGACGATTAGCTTTAGCAACCTCCGTTGTTGATCAATTCGGAACACCTGAGACAAAGGCGATTCCCGCTACCCTGGCCGTTTACTTTGTTTCGCGCGGGGATTTCTTGCCCGCGATCGCAATTTGAGCACACGTGATAAACGTCTGGGTCCGACGGGTTACTGGAATGGAAAGCATCTACTCGTGCCATGCGGCACCTCCCGTTGGTCGATTGATGTGTCGGTCGTGTCCTTGTCCCGGGGTTATTAGGATTTATACCTCCGATAAAATTGACAGCAAAAAGCCCGCCAGAGCAAGCGACGGGCATTGACAATCGGTATCGCGAGGCTTACAATCGCCCCGCGGTACAGGTTTTCGGAACCCTGCGTCGCTCGCCCCCCGGTTGGACAAATCTGGGGGGCTTTTTGCTGTCATCAAGGTACTACGGAACCGTCCGTATGTCAACGATTCAGAACACCAGTGCGGTTGATGCTAGACAGTCGGCCAGACCAATTTATACGGGCAACGGGCGACGTCATCCAACCGGAAGGAGATGATTCCCTTCCATTCGTTGGTTCCTCCGGTATCCCCAACCCTTATCAAGTCAATCCGCTGGTGGTGCCGCTCGCTCCTGCGGGATGGAGATGGGCGCGATGGGTGCCGTTCGCTTCTGCGGCATGACCGCATGAGGGTCAACATCGAGATATGTCGCATACTGACACACAATCATCTCGCGCCCGGCGCGCTGGTGTTTCAGCGAGAATTGACCTCTACCGAGGCTGGGCAGCCGGGTCCTGACTGGACGCGGGTGGAAGCTCCGGGCTGAAGTGACCAGCCGGGGTTCTCTCTGTTGCTGCCGCCCGGGTGGGTCCTCAATGAGCTGCAGGGTATAGATTCATACGGCGGTGAAGTGACCGGCGACGGAGTGCGCCTGATGTTCGACTACGGGTCGTACTCCTGGGGCCTGAACCCAGAGGATGAACCGGAACACGAATACCTGGTGTCATACGAAGACATCGGTGGCCTCAGGGCGAAGTTGTTGCTGCCCGTAAAATCGCCCAGTGGCGCCACCGCAGACCATCCGCCAGCCATTGGCGTGTATTTTCATGATCTGGGCGGCGCCAGTTTCAACTTGGTTGGGCGGGGCCTCACGCCAGACCAACAGCGCGTCGCCGTCGGCATCTTCCGCAGCGTACGGGTATTGGAGTAGGCTCGCGGATGCCGGCCCTTCGGACAACCGAGTTTGTCTCCGAATACGTGAATCCAAGGTATACCCTGGATCATCTTAACTCACCCTTTCGGGGCGTTCCAGAGCCGTAGGTGATCGACTGAGCGGAGCGTGTCAAAGTGTAAAGGGCGGCGGTAAAGTGGGCCACGTGGGCGGCTGGCGTCTTCGTTGGTCCGCGACGGCTTCAAGGGCCGTACACCGTCAGGTGGTTGATGAGTAGCACGGCCGTTGTGCCCTAGTTTCAGCCCGCTGTCCCGGAGACGGCGGCGAACTCATTACAGGGTCTCGGTTGTCCACGCTTGGGACATTCGAGGATTGGTGAGCGGTGGGGCGGAGACTCTGGTATCGTGGGTCTCAGGCTTTTAATTGGTGAGTTGTTAGATGGACGGGATACAAGAAGGGCTCAAGCTGGGCAACGACGCAACGATGTTGGCGGGCAAATTGTTCGCCCCGTGGTTCATGCGACGGCAAGCGAATGCCGACGCTCATGCGACCCTCCAGGCCGTTCTGACGGATCAGGTGGCGACCCACATGGAGTCGCATCCCAACGACCCCGCGATGATGGAAGCGATTGTCTCTTGCAACGGCAAGTTTGACTTCGACAATCTGTGCCGGATTGTGCGGTTGGCAATCCCACAACTCGGTAAAGAAGCGAGGCCTGACCTCATTGCAGATGACTGGGGTGCCAATTTCAGGGACAAGGCCCACACCTGCTCCGATCCAGAAATGGCCGAACTGTGGGCGCAATTGTTGGCAGGACAAGCGAACAGACCGGGCTCATACTCACGGAAAACGGTCAACACATTGGCGGACATGGAACCGGGAGACGCTCACCTATTCAAGAGCCTATCCAATTGTCGACTTATACCCGTTGATCCCATACCCGGTGAGGGCCCAGATGGCCAGAATATGTTTTGGGGATTCAAACGAGCTTCAACATCTCCGAAATTGGCGGTACTGGATGACCGTCACTCAATGTACAACGACCAAGGAATAAATTTCGATTCGTTGGCGCGGTTGGAGTGGCTAGGACTAATAAGGTACGTTGACGTCGGATATGGGGAAACCCGCGACACCGACACGTTCTCCGCTTATGAGCATAGCACGGGGCAACTGTACCTCGCCAACAGTGGTTTCATATCCTTCGGACGCGCGGAGTTTACGCCCGCTGGCGTGCAGCTATCGGAACTCTGCGTACCATTGGAGTCTCCGGCTGGCTTCATAGACTACCTGATCGAGGTCTGGCGGAGCCAAGGCGTACGAGTTACCGACGACATTGTGGAAGTACTCAATACGTAGACCATCTTGTATTTACCTACGGTCATCCCGCAGAAGCGAACGGCACCGTGTTGATGTGGGAGTTGGCACGATGACGCCGTGCTCCGACGGCACGGTGGTGGATAGCCCCAGGGCATTGTCTGCTGGTCTCAAGTGGAAGGGCGGTCTCAAAGGCCCTCGTTGGGTGGATTCGGGCCAAAAATTTGGCTGGAGTTCATGAGCTTCGCGTGTCGGAGCCCAGGTTACTCACGAGATCGGACAACCAGTCCATAGCCTTAGGGTAGTAGGCGAGATCGAGCACGAACTCCTGTCCTCTGCCAACGCTCTGCAAATAGGCGTAGTTCGTGTCATGCCGCCAGCGTTTGCGGTCAGGGTGGTAGGTCAACGGCGGTTTGTTGTCGTCAGGATAGAACCACCGTGGGAGCCGCCAATCCGACACGCCTGCCCCATCAGGGTTGGTCAGAACCAATCGTTGGTCAAATCTTGGGAACACGCCCCATCCGACACTTTTGGGTCGGTCAGATGCACCGCCCAAGTCCAATTTCATGGACGCCGCGTACACTGTGTTTTTATCGTCACCGTATTCGGAGTAGATGTGCGGATGATGGCGCGCCCATGGGAGGTCATTTGGCCCGATGTCGGTAACCAGATGCTTCTCGTCAACTTGAAGCCAACCCCACAGGATGTGTAATTCCGGGGATCCTCTGACAAAGCGCCAGCCCTGAGCAGTTTCCTCAACCCGTCGGTAAAGGCCGAAGAACAAGAACACATCGCCGCTGGCGACGCCTTGGTTGCTGAGATGACCCTCAGCGGCGCCGGCCTGGCCAAGCATTCCCCGCCATTCTTCCCAGCTGGCTCGGTCTTGCCGATGCCGGTAAGCGTCGAAGTTGAGGTCAGGATCCAGATGCACAAGGTGGGACTCACCCAGACGCCCACCGGTAATTCCTTTGACAACACTTCCGATGTCTATCGCGCCGTGTTGAAGGTCTTCGAATGCTTCCTTGTCGCCGGAGGGTATCGGTAACGAAAACATCGTGCCGTCGGGAAAGATAGGGCTGGGACAGCCTCCTGATGCAGAATCGAAGCCCTTGCGGCTGAGGATCAATTTCTTCGGTTCCATGGTTCCATGTCCGGGTCTTCAGCCACCTTTGTTACTTGAGGGCGCCCTGTGGGCCTTTTGGACGCAGGCAGTTGTGGCTGTTGTCTTCGTTGGCCCGCAAGGGCTTCAGGGGCCGTACACCATCAGGTGGGGCATAAACGGCACGGCCGCTGCGCCTTGGTTTCAGCCCTTTGCTTCGGAGACGGTGGCGAAGTCCTGACAGGGTGCCGACAAAAAGCCGACCGCCCCGTTGGTCGGCGACGGTTTCAACATGCTAGCGGCGGCCTCGGGTATTGGACTACGACTCAGGCTGTCTGCGGTTGCGCTACCGACACGGTCAGAAATGTTGTCGCAGGGTCCTGATGATGGCGTACGGAATCTGCGCTTTTTCAGCAGCTAGCATGATGCGGGCCTTGTGCTCGGCTGGCACGGGTGTCTTATGGAGTATGAGCTCGCTGGGCAGGAATCCCATTGCCTTGGCAACGTGTTCCAAGGTCGACGTTGGGAGTTTTTCCCTTGCGTGTTTCAGTACGCTTATCGCGTCGTCGCGGCGGACCGTGTCCTGTGGGAATTGAATGTGGTCGGTGACCACCCGCTTCAGGTCTGGGTCGTTGCCGGTGCCGACGTTGAGTGCTTCTCCCAAGGTTAGCCGTGGCAGTTCTGCTTCTAGCAGTTCGTCAAATAGCGCCTGCGTCTGGTCGGCGGTCAGTGAGTGTACGCCAGCCATGGCTTTCCGTGCGGTAAGGTGGACTTGGTTCCGCATGGTCGACTTTTCCCAGTCGTTTCCCAAGTGATGGTACGAGTCGCTGTTTGGGTCAAGAAACTCCAGGGCGTCGGCTACGTGCCGTAAGACTTCGTGGGCCGGGTATTCGGGCGGGAATGGTTCGATGAGAGCCTTGGTATGCTGGTTTTCTTGCTGGAAGAAGCTGATGGCGACGTACGGGTGTTCTTCCAGCAAGAGGTCTTATTCCCAACTGTGTGGGCAGGTTTGTAGATCTGGCGTCAGGAACGGTGCGCCGTCAACGTGGTTGAAGATCACGTACAGTTTCGGCGCATCGTTGTTGCTGAGGCTCGGGATGCATTGGTTGGTGTTGCCGCCGTTTCTCCTGATGGATAGTTCGACGATTTTGCTGATGACGTGTTTCATGATTTATCCTTTTGTGGTAATCGGCGTGTGGCTGTTGGATGGGTTTGACGGGCTCCGTCAGAAGTAGGGTTGTTCAAGTAGGCGGCTTCAGTGCGAAATCGGTAATCTGCGGTACGCCGAATTCGGGGCGACTTGGGCGGTGGCTGACACGATCAATCGTGATGATGACGAAGGGCTGTACACCATCAGGTGGGTGATGAACGGCACGGCCGTGCGCTTTAGGGCGTGCTTACACTCATGGGAAGCGGAAGGCGGCATCTGGTCGGCTGAGGGAGAACCGGGCCGGCAGTTCTGCATGGCGGTTGGGCGTGGTTTTGTGGGCTGTCGGATGTGGTGCCGAGCAGACGACGTCGTGTCTCGGTGAAGTTCGACCAGCCGGTTAGAGTGCATTCGGACGCTTACCCGGCGGCGAGCGTTTCTGCATCGGCAATGTAATTGGCGGTTTCCCTGATGCGACGCTCGGTGTGCTGGTTGCATGCGCCAGTGTAGAAACAAGCGCCGTGCAGTTGGCTGAGACGGCTGTAGTAGCGGCCCTGCAGCGATGCCGTGGCTGGATCTGAAGAAACCAGGTCGTCGAGGCCGTCGCTGGTGAGACCAGTAGGCCCGGGCTGCTCGCCCGTGCGGACTAGCAGCAGGGCGTCAGTGGCGCGTTTGGTGGCGCACCAGGCCTTTTCTGCGGCGTCGCGGATGTCGCCCTCGTTCGAGGCGTTCGACCGCTTGGGAGTGCATCCGACGGGCGTCGGCGAAGAGCTCGTCGATCTGTTCTTGGATGGAAGTGGTGGTCACCTGGGGACTCCTGCGTCTGTCAGAGAGTATGTTACCACCTCGCGTTTGGTGGCGGGGTAAAGGGACTGCTGGGCCAGCTGCGTTGGTGCTCTGGTGTGGGGTGTCGGGCAGCGGGCGGCGTTAACCGGCGCAACAGGATAGCCGTCAAGGTTGGCCTGGTCCTTTTCAGCCGTTGCCATCACGTCCGGCGGGCCCTGCGCCGTTGCCGCGCGTCCAAGTCTTGGCACGCTTGGCAGCCATTCCCCAGCTTCCCGTCTGGCAGCAGCATCTTGTCGTTGCTGCACTCGCAGGTCCTTTCGAGGATCTCGAGTGCCCGGTCGAATTCGCGGTTCCGGTTGGTGTCCGGTCCGCAGTGCTGGGCGACCAAGTCTTGGTACCGTTTGGTGAATCTGGCGTAGGCGGTGGACGGTTGGCCGGCTTCCACATCAGCCTCGCCGTATCTGACCCAGTTGGAAATGGTGTGGTAGTGGAAGTTGCCGCCGTACTGCTCGGCCTTACGGGCGACGTCTCGGTACGTGCCGGCGCTTTCGGGGATTGCTCGAATTGCTGCCACGATGTTTTCGGCGGTGAACAGTCCGACGCCTCGTGTTGTGTTCGGCATGGTGGCCTCCGGTGCTGCTGGGGTTGGTCTCCTGCGTGTTGGTGGGTGCGTTCAGGGCGGCGCTGTCGCCCTCTGGGCCTTGGTGTGCAAAGCTGGTCAGCAACGTGCTCTGGTGGGCTGTTAGGGCAGCAAAAGCGGCGGCTCATTTGAGCCGCCCATCGTGGGTCGTTTTTGCCCTGCCGTCGGTTAGTGGCGGCTCAGGCACTGCAGAAGGGCTGAATTTACGCCGTAGACGGCCACCCAGTTCGTTTGAGGGCTGCTTACTTCTCGCCCCTTTTGGTGCTTGAGGGCGTGCTGTGGGCCTTTTGAATGCCGGCGGTAGCGGTTGGTGTCTTCGTTGGTCGGCGACGGCTTCATGGTTCGTATACGACGGCCAGCACGGCGCTACTCTCGGGTTTCAGCCCGTGGTCCCGGAGACGGATGCCAAGTCTTGGAAATGCTTTCCACAAAAGGCGCTGGTCGCCCTTTTGTTCGGGGCAGCCGGCTTGGCCGTCGGTCGACAGCATCAACATTTTGGTCTTTTTTTAGCGGCCTTGAGCTACGCCTTCCATCTGATCCTGCGGTTTTGGTGTCCTTGGTTCTTGTCTCTTGATAGCAGGTCGTAAAGCCTTTGGGCGGTTTCCCGTTGGTCTCGCCACATCAGACCTATGGGCTTTTCTTCGTGGTCAATTCCACGTTGGTCGACGACTACGATGTTCCAGTACTTGCCGTTAGTCAGAACGGCTTTGATTCCACGTGCGTCTTCGCAATAGTCTGCCAGTTGGTAGTAGTGATCCCTCGTGTCCTCTTCGAACCTCTTGGCTTCGATGATGATGGCTTCTTCACCGCTGTCGCCGAACATGGCGTAGTCTACTCTCAGTGCCTCATCTTCGTACGGGAAATATTCCGTGATACAGGGTTTTCGGTTGTTGTCGCGGCCGTAGTTGACGTTCCACCCCAGCGCTTCTAAGACGGGGTCTATTAGTGAGCGGCGAGTTTCGTCTTCTGGTGGGTTGCTACGCCTCTGCTGCCAATTTTGGATCGTTCTCTGGGCGTTCTGAACAGCTTCTTGTACATCACTGATCGACAATTTGGGTCCTCCATGTTGAGATGGCTCAATTTTAGTCTGTCGGCGATGCCCTTCTCTTCTGTTTGCCCGGGTGGAGGCTTTGGAGATGCTGATTTGGTCGGCATTTAGTGCCAAATTCTCCCTGCTTCGCGTCGTGGCATCTCGGAACGGACTGGATCTGGCTTGGTGGGCCCACCACGTTGCTGCGTCGTTCTGGCGTCGTGATGACGGTCGTTAGTGCCTGCCGTTGAGCAGCAAAAAGGGCGGCTCAATCGAGCCACCTTTAGTGGGTCGTTTTTGCCCTGCCGTTGGTCGGTGGCGGCTGGTGTCGCAGGAGGGCTTAGTTTCCGCCGGAGACAGCCTCTGGTGCGTTTTAGGGCTGCTGGAGTATTTTTCCTCTGCCCTTTTGGTACATGAGAGCGTCCGGGGCCGTTTACGGGCAATTCCGGCGGTCTCGATGCTTTGCAGGTGGAGCTTCTTCCGGTCTCGCCAAGCGGGTCAGATTCGGTTACTTCAACTCAGAAGTCGGAGGTCGTTCCCTCTCGGGGTTCTGCGTCGCCGTCCACGCGCTCCGGGCAATCTGCTGCGCTGATGTCGCAGAAGCGACACTCCTGTCTGCTCGGCACTCGGGCGGGCGGCTGGTCGGCCGCCAGTATTCGGATCAACGCTCCCAGGTTCTGTATGAACTGGTCGTCCACCGCCTCCGCCGGTATGCGGACCGTGTGGTCATCGTATGTGACCTGCCCTCTGAGTTTGAGAGTCCGGTAACGCTCCAGCGCTCTCGGGACTGCGTACAGGTAAATCATCACCTGCACGATGTGACTGGCGCTCTCCTGCCCGGTCTTCACGTCGACGATGACCGCCTGGCCGTCCCGCTGCGTGATCAGGTCGGGCTTGCCCGCCAGCGTTGCCGACCTCCCCTGGAGCTGGAAGCTGTTCTGTCCCTCGATGTTCACATCAAAGCCACCATGCTTCCAGTTTGCTTTTCGCTTGTTGAGGAGCGCGGTGTGGTTCAGCATCCACTGGGCTTGGTTGAACTCGGACGGGGTTCTGGTCCAGTCCTGGTAATGGGCCTTGAACCAGATGGCCCACTCGCACGAGTTCTCGCCGGTCAGCAGCCTGGGCAGCCAGGTGGCCCAGATGTACGGAGATTCTCGCGGGATGGCCACGTTCGCCTCGGGGCTGGGGATGTCTCCGAGTCTATTTGCGGCCGTGTCGGCGCCGCAAGGGCTGGATGTCATCAATCTGATGGTGCGATCGCGCCGGCTGTGCAGGTTTGGCTACTTCATCTGGAACGACGCTGCTGCCGGCCCCGTTCCTCGATCTCCGGGCACTCGCGGCACTGTTCGGCCAGTTTCCCGTCGGGCATGAGCATCTTGTCGTTGTCGCACTGGCAGGTTCGTTCGAGGATCCCGAGCGCCCGATTGAATTCCCGGTTGCGGTTGGCGTCGGACCCGCAGTGTTCGGCACGCAGTTGGTCGTATTGTGTGGCGAACCGCGCGTAGGCCGTGTTATTCCTGCGGGCTCGGATGCCGGCGCGGCTTCTGTTCAGCCAACTGGATATCGTGTAGGGGCTCAGGATGGCGCCGTGTTCTTGCGCCTTGCCGGCGATGTTTTCGGCGGTGAACAGTCCTATTCCCTGGGTGTGGCTCGCCATAGTGCCCTCCAGTTATTACTGGTTGTCCTCTCCTTCGTTGCGGTCGATTCTCTCACAGCGTCGCTGCTGTGTGGTGGCGTCTCCGCCTGCATATTTTGTCGGGTAGTGACCGTACGCGTGTGCTCGTCGCCTTGGTGGCGTGCCGAGGTCGATTGCACCGTCCACCGGGCAATAGAAACGGGCGGCTCGACTGGGCCGCCCGTCCATCATTGCTCTTTTCGTTCTGCGGTTCAGCGGGCCAATCGGAGATCCCGCTCGGCCGCTTCGTCGTTCCCCAGGTTGTGGTGAATCCACGCGCTCAAGTTGTACGGTTCTGGATAGTGGCCCGGGTACAGTTCTATGAACCGGTTCACGTCGCTCAAGGCGTTCTCCCACTCCGGCGTCGTCAGTGGTGTGAACGTTATTGCACGACGGTCGTACGCTGTCAGGATACGGGCCCGCGCCAAGATGCGCTGATTGTTCGTAGCCATGGTTCAGGCTGTTCGGTTGTCCTGTTCCTCCGTGGTTAACTGTATCCGTATCGTTTCTCAGCCATGGCCGCTGCATTCCGTCCAACCAACTGCCGCGTCAGCCTATTAGCCCAATCCGCTACATCTACAGGGCTGTCAATTTGGTTGGGACCTACACCGGGCTACCGCCGTTGAAATTCGAGCAGTTGCCTATGGCGGGCTACACCTAAGCCACAGAACCTAAGCAGTACATGTTCCAAATAAAATTGACTGAGGTCATGCAGGTGCACGTAATGTGCTAGGTCGCCGTCCACGTATTGAAGGTGACCTGGCTTGATTACCGGGTTCTTGTCGAGTGGATGGGCGACATAATTCCTTACGTCAACGAGGAGACGGGCTCCGTTGTCGTCGGGGATGTTCAAATCTGAGCACAGCTTCTGCGTGACGGGGTTGGTGGCTGCGTCCAGATGGCGGTGCAGAATTTTGTAACATCGCAAGACCTTGTCGAAATCTTCTCTCGCGGTGTTGCGAATGGTTCGTCCCAGCACTAGGCCGGCGATAATCTCCAACCCCCCACAACTTTTCGCCACAGCGTCGCGCAAGATTCCGGCGCGTCTCATGGCCTGGCTGCTTACGTAGGCGTCTATGACGGCGATCAACTCATCTTTGTTGGACTGCCACCTGTGCCAGAATCTTGGAAAGAATAGTTCGAGGGTATTCCCCCATCGTTCGTCCCTGTCGTGGTGAAACCAATTCAATGGGTTTTGCCGACGAGCTCCAAACTCACCGGGCTCTCCGTAGGCAACTTTGCCCGCTGCGTCGTATCCGATGATTACGCTGGGAAAGCAGTACTGGACCATGGTGAACGCAAAGAAGTAACGTAGTCCTTCGAGCACCTCCCTGAGCTGGTCAACCCCGAAATCTGTGCCGTCCGGCTTTTCCACGACTCCTGTATGACTGACGGCATCATCCTCTGAGTGTTCATCTTTCGTGAGAGTGATTCTCCAGCCGTTCCCAGTATCCAAGATGATATTGTGGCTGACGGGAGATAAAGCAAATTGAGCGCTGTCGCCCAATCTGTCCGCTGTGATTTGTAGCGGTTGACTCTCGTCGCTAACGACACGCCCGATTGAAGACCATAGCTTTTCTGGCGTTCTGAAATCGGCAAAACTCGATATGGAGAACTCGGCTTTTCGCAGCGGTGAGTCGCGTAACGCCGTTTGGCTGGCATGCAAAACCAGTACGCCCCTGTTTCCGTGGTCGGCATACAGAACTCTGGCGTCGAGTGTGAGGTTGGCCTTGGGTGCTATTGGGAGCCGGGATGGTTTTAGCTCCAATTTCACATCGGCGCGCTTTTGCCATGCTTCTTCGAGCAACGGATGAGTGCCGGCCAACTCGGTGCTAGTGAGTTCGATTTATGGCGTGCCGTCCGGACCCACTTGCGGTTCTGGATGATATGCCGAAGCGTTAAAGTATTCGAACCTCAGATAGCCTTGGGGAGCGATTTTAGGGACGACGATTAGATCGAGGGATGTATCCCGGTATTTCAGGGTTGCATGAACTGGCACGTCCAGTTCGGCATTGATAATCCGGTCAAAAAATCTGGTTTCCAGCTTGTTCAGGTTCATCGTTGTTATCACTGTCTGGTGCTCTGCGCTGGTGGATGGCCGCGATGACAAATTCGCGCCCGGCACTTCCAGTGACGGATGTACCATGCTTTCAACCGCGCTCCCTTCTGGTCCACCCAAGTTACTCCGACAGGCCGATCCGTACAACGGGTGTCCATGGCGGCGACATGATGTACCAATATGGCGTAGGAATGATGCACGGTTATCTCCGGACTGTGTGGTCGCGCTCGGTGCCGCTGGATTACTGGCTCTTCTGGCCGTGTTTGTCCCTGTTACCCGAATCTTCAACCTGCTCACCGCAGGTGTTCTACCGTAGGCTCGGGTGTTGACCGCTATGATGACGGTGCCGTTCATGGTGGGCGCGGCGTTGCTGATCATTTGTAAATGGCGGTGGGGTTGTCGGCGGTGAACAAGCCCACTCCTTGGGCGTTGCTGGAATCGTTGCCTCCAAGCTCCTGCTGGTCGTATTTTCTTCGCTTCGCCTGACGCTCTCACAGCGTCGGTGCTGTGTGTTGCGGCGAGTCCGTGCCCTTCCTGGTCGGGTTACTCCCCTGCCGCGGGTCTTCGTCGGCGTGGCGGCCAGTCGTTGGGTTCCGCCCGAGCCTGGTTTGCCCAGGCAAAGATCCCGATTGTCGCCCCACCGACTACCAGGATGATCGCCAACACGGCCCACCTGTTGAATGTCCCCATTAATGCTTTCAACAGTTTTCACTCCTTCTGCTCCGATGCGCGTATCACCCCATGTAATGCCGGTGGGGAGAACCGGCAAGTTCCCAGTTGGAATTCACGCACCAGTTGCGTCCTTGGTACTGCAGCGCACCATGCGCCTTTGCCCCTCTGGACGCGCGTTTTAGCGCTTGGCGCAGACCCTCCACAGCGCAGCATTTTGCCTTGAGATGAAGTGCCGGCGGTCCAACGATGACCGTCCATGGCTGAGGGTCCAAAGCGGGTGGGCCAGCGCCTGCGCCAGGGGCGTCTCACGCACGAAGATCCCGCCGGTGTCAAGGATACGGGCAATTTCCTGAAGAACCGCGTCAGTGTCCGCCACCTGGTAGCAGGTACCGAAATCGACAACCACGTCAAACGATCCGTCGATGAACGGCATCCGTTGGGCGTCGGCATGGACCAGACAAGCGGTGACCCGCATTTCCCTCAGCAGTTGGTAGCGTTCCAGCTTGGGGCCAGGCCCGCTGAGGAGCACTGCCCACCCCGGCGGGTCGAATTTGACACCAATATGAGAATTGTTCTAAAATAGGGACGGTTCGAGGAGCGTTGCTTTCTCTAACTGGCCGCTTAGATCACCACGGTGGATTCGCTGGCCCGTATTGAGAAAGCAACGCTCCCTTTTTCGTTCCGAGTACAGGAGCGACAAAAAGACCGAGCGGGAAGCCGACTTTGACCGGCTGACTTCCCGCTCTGCTTAGCACGGGGACATCGCATAGAGGCCGATTGCACCGGACTCTCAATCCGGCAGGGGTGTACACGCACCCCTCGCGAGTTCGAATCTCGCTGTCCCCGCCATTGATCCGGGCTGGTGCCCATCACACTATTATTACACACCACGGCGGGCTACGGCGTCAAGTAGCGCGGGCTTGGATTCTCCTGATTTGACGTGCCGTTTGGCTGTGGTTTGTACTGGTGGCACTGCCCACCCCGGAGGTGTCTTATGGCCGAGTTCCAGCAGACCATTACCGTCGATTGCCCCCACTGCGCTTCCCCGGAGGTTATCAAGAAAGGGACGCGCAACGGTTATCAACGATATCAGTGCAAAACCTGCGACCGAAAATTCGATACCACCGGTCGATCCTTCGGCAAATGGAATCAAGCCGAACACGTTGGCGCAGCCATCGATATGTACTTGTCGGGCATGAGTTACAAGCAGATTGCCGAACTCGTCGGTCGGAACTTTGGCCTGCCAGAGCCATCAAAAGCAACCATCTACCGCTGGGTGCAGGAGTACGGGGACTTCGCCGTGGAGGGGTTGTCGGAGCAGGTGCCAGAGATCTCCGGCCATTGGGTTGCTGACGAGATGCAACTGAAAGTCGGCGGTCAACGGATGTGGAACTGGAACGTGATGGACAAGGACACCAGATACTTGCTGGCGTCGCACCTGTCCCCGTACTGAGACGAGCGGGAGGCCGTGGCGGTGTTTGAGAAAGCCTTGAAAGCCAACGGCGACGTGATGCCGAAGGTCATCACCACCGACGGTCTCGGTTCCTACGGCGCGGCCATTGGCCTGATGCTTCCGTGGACGCAGCATATAGTGTCCGGCGGTATCTACGAAGAGGTGAACAACAACCGCAGCGAGCGATTGCAAAAGACGTTCCGGTCGCGGACGAAGACGATGGACGGGCTTCACGGGCAGGAGAGTGGACAGGCGTACCTCGACCGTTGGGTGGTGGACTATAACCACTTCAAAGACCACAAGGCTCTGGATGGCGAGGTGCCGGCGCGGGCTGCGAAGGTGGACATCGTGCTTGACGAGTGGACGGACGTGGTCAAAGCGGCTGACGAGTTCAAGGCGGCGGAACGTGCCGTGGTAAGCGAGCGCACCGCCCAGCGGAAGGCCGAGGCCAGGGCGGTGGGAAGCCAGAGCGGGAAGGGGTCGAAGGCGAAGAAGGGTGGGCGGGGTGGACGCGGGCCAAGCTGGTGATTTTGGGTCTCGTGGCTTCCCGAACCCCCCATCGTTGACACCCTCCCCGTCCCCATGCTTTTATAGCCTCGCTACTGCCGAGGGTCTGGGGCGATCAAGCCCCCTCCCCGTTGATTGGGATATTTGCTTTGGATGGCATTCGTGCCTCCCTTGCGATCTCATCAACGGGACCCGGCGGCAGTAGCATGACGCCATCCTTATGGCCGCAAGGGGGGTTCCAGATGCAGAATCGATACGTAGGCGACGCTGGCGACTACGCCAAGCATGGCCTGCTCCGACGCCTTTCCGGCGTGACTGATCCAGACACCGCCGAACCCGACCTCCGGTTGGGCTTGGCCTGGTACCTCTTCCCCGACGAATTGCACGGCGCGGACAAGACAAAGGTCAGCCGAGACGGCAAGCAGATCACCTACCTCGACCCCAACCACAAGGACGCGGAAATGCACCGCCAGTGCGACCCCGACCTGTGGACGAAGCTCCGCAAATACGTGGACGAGGGTCGGCGCTGCGTCCATTGCGTGCAGGCTGACCCCGTGCTGCCGGCGAACACGCTCTACCACGACGACCTGCTCTACTACTGGCCCGGCATGAACGGGGCATTTCGCCGGACTCTCCGCGACCTGTGGTTCGCCGAAGCGCTCCAAGCCACGGCAGATGCTGACCTTGTTTGCCTCGACCCCGACAACGGGCTTGACTCGGACGCAAAGATGTACCGTCAGAACGGCCCAAAGCACACCTATACAGACGACCTCCGGGCTTTCTGGAATCGCGGGCAAAGCCTTGTCATCTATCAGCATCAAAGTCGCGTCAAGGTGGATGACTTCGTAGCGCAAACCACCGAGCGACTCCGGGACGGCCTGAATGGAGCCGAACCGATTCCCCTGCGATACCGCCACGGTTCATCCCGCTTCTTCTTCGTCCTGCCCCAGCCCGCGCACCGGGAACGCCTTGAAGCCCGCGTCCGCCGGATGCTGGACGGCCCGTGGGGACGGAACTGCCACTTCGAGCGGACGGGGAGGTAAAGCATGTGGCCGTTCAAGCGCAAGGCAGAACCGCCGTTCCGTTCCCGCCCGACATTGCTCACCCCTCAATCTATACCACCGCTCTCGGCCATCGAACACCGCGCCGTGGGCATCATAAACGAATCGCCCGAAATCACAGTCGCACTCGCCCAGATCTGCCCTGACACCCTTATTGCCCACTTTGAAGGAATAGGTACAGCCGTCGCTGACGTCGCTACCTCAAGGGATGAGGATAACATCGTCTATTGGCACACCTGGCTGGAACACGACAAGCACGGAGCTGATCAAAACCTAGCAGCCACGGCCTTCGCCCAATCTCTGGGACGTGGGGTTACCGCAGAGATAACAATACCAACCAGCATGGTCGAAGTCCTCTACCAGGGGTTTGTGTGCTCGATCAACGACTTCGACGACGTTATCGTCAAGCCCACCGCGTCCTTTAGCGATGACGCCATCCAAAGCATGTTGGACAACCTTTCCCACCTGCCGTCCATGCCAGTCGGCATAGGAACCCGAGTCCGGACGCCGCAAGGCATTCGCAGCCCTCTTAGTTACAACGCGACGGGATCCGAACCCAGCAGAGCCGCTATTAGAAAGTTGAACTGGGACTGTTTCAAGATATGGCTGAAAGACCCCTGGGGACGATACCGGAACGAGAATCCACCAAGGGTCAAGATAACGAGACTCTGACTAACGCGAGGTCGGCACCTGTTGATAATGGCTAGCCGGACGCCCCTGATATAATAGAACAAAAGTTGGGGCCGGATGTATCAGCGTCCGGCCCCGGCGCAACCCTTTCCCAGAGGAGGTCTCATGCCCAACCAAGAATTGTTGCTACACGGATTACACCATAGTTGCTACCCCGTCAGCAAGTCTGGCGTCGATTTGGATGGATGGCCGGAGGAAGAACCTATCGACCTCGGAGTCAGGCCGATCAAAAAGCCAAGCAGACGCAAGGGTGCATCTCCAACCTCGGCGAGGCAAAAGGCGGAGCAAAAAGATGGGCGAGGACAGCGGGATATGCGGTTCCGCTAGCGGTGCCATGGCGGGCGAGGCCCCAAGGTGGAACGCTGCCCAGCAGTCCAGCCGCTTGGGACAGGGCATCCGTCGATATATCAATCCCGGTTAGGCTGACGGGTTTGCAGTGTCTTGCCAAGGCCGGCAACGCCGCGCCGCTTCCGCATCCGATTTGCAGCACACGTTTGCCCGTAGGCAACGACAAAAGCTGCGTCATGGCCGGGACCTCCAGGAGACTATGCACCCCGTCCCGCCAAGAAAGTTTCATCCTAGGAACCATCGCCGGCACCTTCGGGGTACAGCTGCCTGAAAAGCTCCTCAGCGATATCGGTCCACAAGGGCATGTCACGAGCATCAAATCTAGTCTTCTGGGCATTTCTGCTGAATCCACTACCAACCATGACGGAAGCCCTTGAGATGGGACGGATACTCAAGGCATCACGTACTTTGTTGATGTGGCTCTGGTCAGGAATGGGTGGTGTATTATCCGGCAATTTAGGTTCCTTGAGTCCTATAGGCCTACTAGGACGCTCGGCTGAAGTATAATTATAATAGTCCAATGGGACAGAGGACTGCGCCAAGTGTTACGTTCGCGTGTCCCTCGGCATTCCTCCCTTGTCATGATTCCTCCTGCCCCAACCTCTCCCCCACGGGCATCCGGTAGCCGACGCGAAGCTCGGTGAAGATGTACGTGGGGCTGCTTGCGTCGTCGCCCAGCTTGCGGCGGAGGTTCTTTACGGCGGTGCGCACCGGCCGCGAGTCGCCGGAGCTCCCCAGGCCCCAGACCCGTTGCAGCAGATGGTCATGGGTCAATACCAGATCGGCGTGGACCGATAGCTCGACCAGCAGCGAGTGCTCGATGGCGGTCAACCGGACCGGACGACCGGCAACGCTCACCCTGCGTTCGGCGTAGTCGATGGTCAACTCGCCCAGCACATAGGGTTCCGTGGGTTCGGGCCGGGCGGTGGCCTCCCGCCGGCGCAGGGCCGCCCTGATCCTCGCCGCCAGCTCCGTCGGAGAGAAGGGCTTGACGACGTAATCGGCGGCCCCCGTATCGAAGGCCCTGGCGATAACATCGTCCTGACCGTACACCGACAGAAAGATGACCGGCACGTCGGCAATATCGAAAATGCCTTTCATCAGCTCGATCCCGTCAGTCCCCGGCAGCATCAGGTCCAACAAGACCAGGTGGGGCTTCTCCGCCTCTATGAGGCGGTACACCTCCTCCGGGTCGGCGGTCACAATCGGCGCATAGCCCAACTTGGAAAGGGCGTCGCGAACGTGCCTGAGCGCCTGCGGGTCGTCGTCCACGACGAGAATGCGCTGCTGTCCACGCTCCGACCGCCGCGAGGGGGCGGAGCGCCGGGCGGGTCCGGCTGCCGCGTCAGTCCCGGCCTCCATGACCACCGGAATCGTGAAGGTGAACCGCGCCCCCAGACCTTCTCCGTCGCTCTCGGCCCAGATGCGGCCCCCATGGGCCTCCACGATCCCCTTGCAGATGGCCAGGCCCAGGCCCGAACCCCCCAGACCGCGCCCCTGGTCCTCGTCGCCGGTCCGGGAGAACTTCCGGAACAGGTGGGGCAGGCGCTCGGCCGACACGCCCCGGCCCTCGTCTATGACGGAGACCGCGACGTGGAAGTCCTCCCGCACCGCGGTCACCCGGATGGAGGACGACTCGGGCGAGTGCCCGGCGGCGTTGGAGAGGAGGTTGCCCAGGACCTGGACGATGCGCCGCCGGTCCGCCATGACCCAGGGCAGGTCCGGCGGCAGGTCAATGCGGAGCTGGTTCCCGCCCCCTGCGTTCAGGAAGGCGTTCCTGGCCTCGTCCACCAGGACGGCCAGCTCCGCCGGTCCGGGAGCGACCGGCAGCGTGCCCGTCTCGATCCGCGCCACGTCCAGCAGGTCGCTGATCAGGCCCCGCATCCGGCTGGCCTCCCGTTCGATGATCCGGTGGAACTGGCGCATCTCGGCGGGGTCCAGGTCGGGCTCGTCGTCCAGCAGGGTGGCTGCGGAGCCCCGTATGGAGGCCAGCGGCGTTTGCAGCTCGTGGCTGACCATGCCCAGGAACTCGGCCCGCAGCCGTTCCAGGTCCTCCAGGGGCGTCATGTCCTGTAGGGTCACGACCACGGACTGGACCCGACCCTCCTCCGAGTAGATGGGCGTGGCGTTGACCAGGGTGGTGACGCTCCGCCCGTCGGGGATTTGAATGACGATCTCCTCGGCGCGCACCGTCTCACCGGCGCTGAGCGCCTGCGCCAGGGGGAACTCCTCCAGGGAAATCTCCCGCCCGTCGGCGCGCCGGAAGGTCAGCACGCCCAGGAGCTGCTCCAGGGGGCGGCCCGGCGTATGCAGGTCGTTGAAGATCCTTCTCGCCTCCCGGTTCAGCGACGCCAGGGCCCCGGTGGTGGCGTCGAACACCAGGACGCCCACCGGCGAGGTGTTGATCAGGGCCTCCAGGTCGGCCCTGGCCCGCTGTTCGTCCCGGTGCCGGCGGGCGTTGACCACGACCAGCGTCGCCTGCGAGGCGAACATCACCAGCGTCTCCTCATCTTCCCGGGTGAACTCCCGGCCGCCTTCCTTCTCGGCCACGTAGAGATTGCCGACGTGCTCGCCCCGGTGACGCATCGGCGCTCCCAGCAGGGTCTTGATCGGCAGGTCGGGAAAGCCCAGCGACCGCATTTGGCTGGCGACGTCCCCGAATCTCAGGGAGCCCTGAATCGAGCTGAAGTACTCGAAGAGCGCCGGACCCTCCGGCAGGTCCAACATCCGCTGCTGCTCTTCGGGAGGCATACCGGAGGTGATGAACTCCAGCAGCTGGCCCGATTCGTCGAAGGTCGTAATCCCGCCGAAGCGGGCGTCGGTCAACGACCGGGCGCTGTCCATGACCTCTTGCAGCACCGTGTCCGGGTCCAGGCTCTCACTGACGCGGAGGCTGGCCTCGCTCAACCGGGTCAGGCGCTCCCTTAGCGCCTCCATCTCCCGCCGGTGCTCGTCGGCTTCCTTCATCTTCCCTCCCTGACCCGGACTGTGGACGCCACCCGGCTCCACGTCGCCAGGCGCCCGGCTGGATGCGGAGATCGGGCTTCGAGACGCCCTCGGGCAGCCGGTGTCAATTGTACCGGATCGTCCAAATCATCACAATACATCACGAAAATAGCGGTTGATAATCACGCTGGACTCACACAAGTAGTTTACACTAGCCGCTGGACTATAGCGCAGTCCGCACGGCCTATGCCTGCCGTTGGAGGGGTGGTATTGTCTTGCCTTCCATTGAACCTGGTCTGCCTTGGACGCCTGTTCCTAGCAGGGGCCGGGCCGTGTCCGCTGCCCGTGCCGCTGGCAACCCACGGCCTGCGCAACGGAGCGCGCGTCCAGTATTCGCCGCCGGTTCGTTCCCAGGCGCCAGGCCGTTGCCAGGCGGTCCTTGACCCGTCGTTCCGGCCCGTCTTCGGGCCTGCGCCCACGCAGATGCTTACCCCAACGATTTTCCGGCCCGGGGCAGCCGCAGGACCGGATTTCAGTCCGTTCCCCCGGAAGGCCCCCACCGGTCCGGGAAGCCGGTGGGATGGATTTTCTTTGCCTTCCCTGTAGTCCCTGCGGATGAGTCATAGCAGTTCCCCTGGCGACGTTCAAAGGAGGAAAATCTTGACTTGCCAACGCACTGAGTACCGCTTGAACCTGTTGCCAGTGGCTACCGTTGCCTTGTTGGCGTTAGCCGCCCTGTTCGCCGTCATACCGGCCGCTTCCGCCCAGCACAGCGCACCGGAGACGCCCGGCAAACCCACCGCGAAGGCGGTCTTCCAGGGCGGGGTCGACCTGGAATGGAACGAGGTGCCGGGGGCTGAGTCCTACGACGTTCAGTTGCACCGGAACGGCCAGTGGATCGGCCTGCCGGGCGACGGGGTTGCAATCGCCTTCTACGGAGCCGGAGCCATCATCAGCCAACTGAATCACGAGGGCTCTTTGTATTGGTTCCAGGTGCGGGCCAACAACGCGCACGGGTCTTCGGATTGGTCCGGCTTCATTTCCCACCAGCCCACATCGGGGTATGCGGACGGCCGGCGGGCCCGGCCCGGCAACACCCCGGCCACGGGCGTGCCCGTCGTTAGCGGCAAGGCGGAGGCGGGCGCGACGCTGGCGGCGTCGGTTGCGGACATCGCGGACGGGAACGGCCTGGACCGGGTGCAGTTCCACTACCAGTGGACCTCCGGCGAGGGGAGTGGGGAGTCGGACATTGACGGCGCGGCGGGCGCCAGCTACACGGTCCGGCCTGACGACGCGGGCCGGACCGTCAGGGTGCGGGTGGCCTTCACCGACCGGGGCGGTTACCAGGAGTCGCTCGCCAGCAGCCCGGTGCAGGTAGCAGGGGGAAGCCCGCCGGCCAACACCCCGGCCACCGGCGCGCCCACCATCGGCGGGACAGTCCAGGTGAGCCGGACGCTGACGGCGGTCACGACGGGCATCGCCGATGCCGACGGCTTGACCAGTGTTTCCTATAGCTACCAGTGGGTTGCCGGGGGGTCGGAAATCGACGGGGCCACGGGCTCTAGCTACACCCTCCCGCCCGACCAGCATGGACGGGCCATCAAGGTGCGGGTGACCTTTACCGATGACCGGGGCAACGAGGAGTCGCTGGTCAGCACGGCGATCGGAGTGGTTGCCGCCTCCGGCCCCGTGGCGGCTGAACCCACCGGACTCTCGAATACGGCGACCCACAACTCCGTCACGCTCACGTGGGACGATCCCGGAGTCTCCGGCATCACCCACTACCAGATATTCCGGCGCGACCGCGCCGTTCACGGTCCCGGCGAGTTCGTCCTCATCGAGATCACCGCCGTGTCGGCAGCGACCTACACCGACGACACGGTGGAGGCGGCGGGCAGCTACGAGTACCGGGTGAAGGCCGTGAACACACACGGCCTTAGCGTGTGGTCGAACTACTCCCGGATAGACCTGGCGTCAGACGACACAACACCGACGCCCACCAGCACTCCGACTCCGACCCAGCAACCGACTGTCGCGTCAACGCCTACGGCCCAGGAACGTCCGGACTTGTATAAACAGTCTCCAATGCCGAAACACATGGCGACCGTTTACTGGCACTGGCAGGACGATGGGACAAGCACGCATGATTCGATTGAGATTGACTTCACCATCCACAACGACGTGGGCGACTTTTCCGACAGGAACGGATTGTACCTGCTTCTTGGGGGGTCTGAGGTGTCGGGAGTCGTCTTCTACTTCGGATTGCAGACCGATGTGCATAAGCCGGATGTCGGCGACGTGGGCAAGGGAATCGTATTCTCGCGCTGGAAGACACGCGACCTGTCCAATGCCCGCGTTGCCCCAACCGGGTTCTCTGAATCCTCTGGGCATGAAGGCGACTTCATTGGTGTCAGACGACCCTACGACTGGACTGCGGGCGATTATCGAGCGCGTCTGGCGCGATCCGAAAGCGACCTGACAGGTGATTGGTTCGGCCTGTGGATAACTGAAAAGTCCACCGGTCGCACCACATGGGCCGGTTCGCTTCGATTCCCCCGGATGGCATCCGACCAGCCTGCCGAAATTACGTCTTACGTCATATCCTCAGTCGAAGTATATGGTCAGCCTGTTCGCCCGATTGACATACCTGAATGGCATATCAGCATACTTGCGCCTATGGGAGATTCGAACTCGCCGCCGGATTACGCCGATAGGGTGTACCTAAGTGGCGAAATCCAGAATTCGGACGCGGAGTACAGTGACGATCCGAACCGAATACATATACGATTAGGCGGCGATACCGAGCGAAAGAACGTTCAGGGGGGTGCGAGAAACCGATACTGGCTACCCAAGGTCACGAGTGCGGCGACCGGCCTGCCGGCCATTAGCGGAACGGCCCAGGTGGGAGAGACATTGGCGGCGGACACGTCGTACATCGCCGACGAGGACGGCCTTACCAACGTTTCCTACAGCTACCAGTGGATCGCTGACGACGCGGACATCGGCGGAGCCTCCGCCTCAGCGTATACCTTGGCCGATAGCGATGAGGGCAAGACCATCCAAGTGAAGGTGAGCTTCACTGACGACGCGGGCAATGCTGAGACGCTGACCAGCGCGGCGACCGAAGCGGTGGCGGCCACTCCCTCTGTAACGGTTGAACTCTCGCCCTCCGGGTCCGTGGAGGAAGGCACGGCAATCACGGTCACCATGTCCTTCGCCAACCTGGAATCTGACTCGGACACCTCGGACACCGATTACGTCTTCCGGGCCGACGTGAGGAACACCGACGGCTGCGAAGGCAGCGGCATGGGCAACGACCGCTACATGTACCAGGTGGACGAGGACCCGGAGGTCCGTACCGGGAGCATCTCCGCGTCCTGCGCGCCCGGCGATTACACCGTTGAGGTCAGCATATCGTCCCCCGGCAACGTGGAGCTGGCGTCGGCCACCGCCGACTTCACGGTCAACGCCCCGGAGCAACAACAGCCGGAATCAGCCTCCACCGACGCCACGCTGAGCGGCCTGGACCTGAGCGGGGTGGACTTCGGCGCGTTCGACCCGGCCACCAGCGGGTACACCGCCGAGGTGGACCACGACGTAAGGGAAACCACCGTCACCGCCACGGTGAACGACGACGGGGCGAGCTACCTGGTCAAGCTGGACGGCGCTGCCAACGCCGACGGGACCGTCTCCCTGGCGGAGGGAAGCAACGTCATCACCGTAGAGGTCACCGCCGAGGACGGGGAGACGGCGAAGACCTACACGGTGACCGTCACCAGGGCCGCGCCGCCGCTCTCCACTGACGCCACCCTGAGCGGGCTGACGTTGAGCGATGCGCCCTTTACCTTCGCCTCGGACACCACGAGCTACGACGTAAACGTCGCCCACGACGTGGACCAGACCACGGTGACGGCGACCGCCAAGGACGACGGGGCCACCTACGCCATCAAACTGGACGGGGTGGCCGACGCCGACGGGGTGATCCCGCTGGCCGAGGGGAGCAACGTCATCACGGTGGAGGTGACCGCCGAGGACGGGAACACCGGCAAGACCTACAAGGTGACTGTAAGCCGGGCTGCGCCCGCCGCGCCGCCCGATGCGCCGGACCAGCCGACCGGCGAAGTGCCGGAGCCGGGGAAGGTGACCCTGGACTGGGAGGACGTGGACGGGGCCACCGGCTACCAGGTGGGCCTGTGGTCGCAACCCAATCTGGTGCCACTGCCGAGCGCTGATATGCCTGGGGTGACCGTGCAAATGAACGGTTCCGGCGCCAGGCTTAGCGGCCTGCCTGCCGAATGGTCGCACTACTGGCTCAAGGTCCGGGCCAGCAACGGCGGCGGCGCATCCGGCTGGTCGGATTGGCTCGCCCTGGAGAACTCCTGAGCGCCATACGCTGGAGGGGCCTGACCAGGGTGGACGCCGCGCCGCCTGCCCCGAGGGTGTCGGCGGCGCGGTTGGGCCGGCCGACCGGCAGCATCGTCGCTGGGCCCCGAACCGCCGGCCTGGTTAGGCCTGGCCGGGCAACACGGCCGATCCTTCAGCGCCGCTGGCGCCGGCGGTCAAATCTCCGGCGCAGGGTAATTCAGGACAACAAGAAAGCCCGCATACCTGGACGAGCGGGGGAGGACACCGCTACGGGTGGTGTCCTCCCCTTTGCCTTGGGCCTGGCGGCCCGCGCCGGCCGGTTCCTCCTCCCGCTCCTGTTCCACGCTGAGCGCCCACTCGAACAGGGACAGAGACGAAGGCTTGGTCTCGCCGTCGCGTCCCTGGGGCTGGGCCGGTTCCCCGGCTATGAACCCGGCCCGGTAGAACACCGACTGCTGAGGTTGGTGGATTCGGCGCGGCAGAAGCCATCGCCGGCCGGGTTCCGGGACAGCCACCCAGAGTTACGCCGTGGCAGCCTGCCCCCCGGCGCCGCCCTGGACCCTGGTCAGAACCCCCAGGATTATCCACGCCGGCAGCGAGGCCACCAGGGGGTAGGCGACGACGCCAATGGGACCGAAAAGCCCTCCGATGATTACGCCCCAGGCCGACACCAGTCCCAGCACGACGGCGCAACCGTAGGCCAGGACGCGGGACAGGGCGTGGGGGCGGCGGTGCATCAGGCGCACCGCCAGGGTCAGTGAAATCCCAACCGGCCATGCCAGCCCGAACAACCACAAGACGGCAGTCACGCCAGGGCCGGTCCCGAATCCGTCAATGCCGAACCGGACGAAGGAGATAACCAGCACCAGGGCCGGCAGCCAGAGGGAGAATAGGATAGTACCGATGGCGCTCCTCATGTTCATCACCTCCTGACGTGTGGAATAAGCCCTTCCCCAGCGCCGGGGAGAATAAGAATACCTTGCGCATGGGGTACTACGTTGGCCGGCCGCCCGCCGGATTGGGGCAGTCCTGCCAAGCCGGACAGGGCGGCGGCAATTCCGGGCAACAAAAAAGACTGGCATACGTGGCCGGGCAGGGTGCGCCAGGAAGCGCGTAGGTTGAAAGGTCCAGCCGTGGAACCGGGCCAGGAGTGGGCCGGTGGCCAGGGAAGCAGGCGCTAAGGCCAGAGGCGGAACCGTGTCTGAAGCCCCTTCCCGGCAATGCGGCCTCGCTCAACCGGGTCAGCCGCTCCCGCAGCGCCTCCATCTCCCGCCGGTGCTCGTCGGCTTCCTGCATCTGCCCTCCCGGACCCGGACTGCGGACGCCCTGGCCCGCGGGTGTCACAAGTACCAATTGTACCGGATCGTCAAAATCATCACAATACGTCACGGATATTGGGGTTGATAATCACACCTATCTCACACGCATCGTCTAGAATGTACAGGGCTGGAGCGCCGTCCGATGTCACCTGCCCGGAGCGCCTGGCCTATGTCTGCCCGTTAGAGGGGTTGTATTGTTCTGCCTTCCGCACAGGGTACAAGTTGCAGTAGCGTCAAAGAGCGCCCCGGCGGTATCCGCCGCCGGGAGCGCGTGCCTCGACGAACGCAATCCTTCTACCTGCCCCCCCCCGACGAATATCGTCACCAGATAGTCCCCCAGCCCCGGCTGTTTCCTCCCTTGGCACCGTCCACCTCCCCCGTGTGCCGCCTGCCCGGAGCGCCTGTCCCATGAGCGCGCGCGGGCAAATCGGGCGGTTTCCCTTTGCCATCCGGGCAACGTCCCTGTCCGCCATCCAGACTTTGCAACTGCCTAAAGTGAGGTGAGCACCATGAAACACCAACTGTCCTTTGCCGTTCTTGCCGCCCTGGGAGCTTTCGCGCTCTTCGTTCTCGCCGGCGTCCCGTTGACCTACCAAGCCCAGGCCCAGGCGTCGCCGTCGGTGGCGGTCAGCCTCTCCTCCGCCTCCGTGGAGGAGGGGCACGAAATCACAGTCACCATGAGTTTCAGCGGCCTGGAGTCCGACGCCGACACCGCAACCAAGGATTACGTCTTCCGGGCCGACGTGGTGGACTCGGAGAACGGGGACGCCGACGCCTGCGAGGATCGGGCGGGGGGCTACGGGCTGGGCGTGGAGCGGTACCTGAACCTGGTGGACGAGAATCCCGAGACCCGCACCGGGAGCATATCCGCTGATTGTCCGGCGGGGCAGTACACCGTGCGGGCCAGCATATCGGACGCCAACAGCGCGGAACTGGCCTCGGACAGCGCAGACTTCTCGGTCGTCGAGCCGCCCTCAACCGACGCCGCCTTGAGCGGCCTGGCCCTGAGCGGCGTGGACATTGGAACCTTCGACCCGGCCACCTACAGCTACGACGTGAACGTGGGCCACGAGGTGGCTGAGACCACGGTGACGGCGACGACCAACGACGGCGGGGCGACCTACGTGATCCGGGTGGACGGGGTGGAAGACGGAGACGGGACCGTCCCCCTGGCCGAGGGAAACAACCTTATCGCCGTGGAGGTCACCGCCGAGGACGGGGAAACCACCAGGACCTACACGGCAACCGTCACCCGGGCCGAAGGGTCGTCCTCCGACAACCCCGTGCCGCCCTCCGATGACGCTACCCTGAAAAGCTTGGAGCTGAGCGGCATCGCCTTCGCCTTCGACCCGGCCACCTACAGCTACGACCTGAGCGTCGGTTACGAAGTCGAGCGGACGGCGATAACGGCGGCGACCAACCATGCAGGGGCAAGCTACGAGGTGGTGATGGTCATCTCCGGGGGGTATGAGGACGGGATGGTGACCCTGGCCGAGGGCGCCAATACCATCGTCCTGGTGGTGGAGGCAGAGGACGGGGAGACGTTCCGGACCTACGCCGTCATCGTGACCCGCGCCGCCGCGCCGGCCCCTGAGCCGACGCCCGAACCCACGGCCACGCCGGAGCCGGAAAAGGAAAGGGTTTCCGGTGAGGAGCAGGCCTCGGTGTTCGTGAGGGTTTCCCTCTTCCCCTCCTCCGTGGAGCCGGGGACGGCCATCGAGGTCAATATGGCCTTCATGGGCTTGGAGCAGGACTCCGACCGGAGCACCACCGACTACGTGTTCCGGGCCGACGTGAAGGACTCGGAGGGCGCCGACGCCGACGCCTGTGAGGACAGGGCGGGCGGGTACGGCATGGGCGTGAACCGCTACATGCACCAGGTTGATGAGAACCCGGAGGAACGGACGGCGCAGGTGTCCACCGATTGCCCGGCGGGAGTCTATCGGGTGGAGGCATACGTTGCCGATGCTGCTCACACCGAGTTGGCGAGAGCCAGCGCGGACTTCACCGTGAGGGAACAACCCCAGCCGCCGGTCGTTACGGTGTTGTTAGAACCGTCGGGAACGGTTCTGCCGGGAACGACGATAACGGCCAATATGGAGTTCAGCAACCTGATCTTTGATTCGGACCGCTCTACGGTCGACTACATTTTCAGGGCCGACGTGGTGAATGCTGAAGGTGCCGACGCCGACGCCTGTGAGGACCGGGCGGGCAGGTACGGTATGGGCGTGGATCACTACATGCACCAGGTTGATGAAAACCCGGAGGAACGGACGGCGCAGGTATCCGCCGATTGCCCGGCGGGAGTGTATCGGGTGGAGGCGTACGTTGCCGATGCTGACCACATCGAGTTGGCGAGAGCCACCGCGGACTTCACCGTGAGGGGCCTCCCCGGAACCCCGACCGGTCTGTCCGTTGAGGTACAGAGAGAATCTTTGCTGCTTACCTGGGCATCTCCGCCCGATGAGGACATTGTCGGTTATCAGATTTTGCGTGGGCGGTCCGACTCGGCCGGCGGTGAACTGTCCATCGTTGTTGAAGACACCGGCAATACGGACACGTCCTGGATGGACACGGATGTCGAGGTCGACAAGAGTTACGTCTATCAGGTCAAGGCACGCGATGGCTTTGGCGCCGGCCACGGTTCTGACCAGGTGTCGGTGACGATTGACGGTTGGCCGCCGCCTGCTCCTGTTATCGCGATGCTGATCCCTGGAACCAAGGGAGAAACCGGCGATATAACGATTGGGTGGCATCAGGCGACCGGCTGGAAGGTAACGGGCTATCGGATATGGAGGCAGTCCGATGTTGAAACCGAACCGGTTGAGATCATGTCCAACACGCCGTCCGCCGCTATGTGGTTTGACTCCGACGTTGAGTTGAACCGAACCTACACCTATTGGGTAGCAGGGATCAATGAGTACGGAGTCAGTGAGCGGTCGGACCCCAAAACGGTCACGACACCGGAAGCATGGCGCTCGCCACCCCCTGAACTGGGTGCCGATTACAGCCACACGTACATACCGGCCGCCAACAAGAAGTATTCCTTCGAGGAAAATGGTCCGCATTCGCCGAATTTTTTTGGTTTGCTGATAGCCAATTTCCCACTCCCGCAGGGACGCACATCGAAGATAACGGAGGTGATCGTAGGATTTACTCCCGACGATGACGCAAGCACCTTGGACTATGTGGTCAGTATGACGATACGTAAAGTTTCTGATGGAACAATCGTGCATGACTGTCATGGTGAAGGACTGACCACGTACAGTGAGCGGGTGTTTTCCAAGCAGGATTTGGAGGTGTACAAAGGCGGATACAACTACCGGAAAACGGGACTCGTATCGCAACATTGTCCAGGAGGCGACTATCATCTGAAAATCGAAATTTTGGACCATGAGTTGGAGTACGTCTGGGGAATGAACTCGAGACTCATCGTCCGCTAGACAACATGACGACCGGGCTTGCCTGATTGGTGAGCCCGGCAAAAGCGACAACAAGGAAAGAACGAATGACTTTACACCAAACGAAAAAAGGTCTGTACACAATCCTGGCATCTGTGGGAGCTGCGGTGTTGTTGGCAACCCTGCTGGCGGCCGTGGGCAGTGTACAAGCAACGAACGATGACGCACGACTACAACCTCTGGATGCATTCGAGACGAACGAGACGGAAAGCATCTCGAACCATGAAAATGGTTCGACGCCGGACCTAGCCGATACGACGACATCGACCAATGGAGTGGCAACGCTTACCTGGAACAGCGTCGATAATGTGAAGGCATACGAGGTCAAGAGGAGCACGCTGCCCGACACGACATCGCCTATAACGCAGGTCCGCATCCACCAGTCGCAGAACTTCACTGGCACCACCTACTATGACGGGGACGTGATTCCGGGCGAGACCTACAGATGGACGGTAGAAGCGCACAAGAGTGATGGGACCACGAATGATCCCATCACTCTGACGAAAACTGCGGTGCCAACAAATTACCTTTACGGGCACGGTGTTGCATCCGATGACCGCGTGAAGTTGGTGGTGACGTCCTATCGGATGCGCACCCAACGCATTGAACTGTTGCGGGAAACGGTGGGGGAAGACCTCTCTGACAGGGGTAGGTATGGGGTTTTTACGGTGGGACATGGCGAGTAATCTCCAGGTTGAGCTTGGGTTCCGGCCAGGGTTCGGGCAGCAGCCAGACGCGGCTCCAGAGGCGACCTTTGAGCAGCAAGCGCCGGAGCCAGTCGATGCCGTGGCGGATCACGCTGACGGCACGCGCCGGACGGCTACGGGGGGCACGGTGATTGGGAGCCAGCGCTTTGGGCGGTGTCCGCAGGCTGCCTGGAGCAATCCTCCGATCCTGGGCGTCTTCCACTCTGGTTCCGTAGGCCAGGGCCAGCAGCGTGGCCACCGACAGCGCCAGCCAGTGGCGGGAGACGCGCGCCGGGTCGGTGCGGCGGGTCTGGTCCCATTTCCAGCCCAGGCTCTTGAGGGCCTTGAAGCCCAGCTCGATCCAGAAGCGCAGGGCGTACCAGCTGGGTCCCACCTTATCGGGGGCAAGGTCGGTGAGGATGATCCAGGGTTCCTCCTGCTCGGCGTACCAGACCACCAGCAGGGTGCAACGTCGCTTGGACTTGGGGGCGCCGAAGGCGGTGCCGCGGCCGATCCAGGCCGTATCGGGACGGGATACGAAATGCTGGGCGGGCAACCGTTTGCCGCCGTCGGCGCAGAAGGTGATGTTCTTCCGGTAGCGCATACCGGGATGCCAGCCTTGATCCCGTATCTGCTGCCACAGCTTGGGACTGGCGATGCCCCGATCACAGAGCACGATGACGGTCATATTCTCTGGAACCGCTGCGGCCAGTTCCCTGAGCAGTTCCACGGTGGGGTCCATCCAGGATCCAGGCTGGTCGGCGTGCCGGATGTGCCAGGCCACGGGAATGGCGCAACTGCGGTAGAGCACGCTGATGACGATGGCAGTGGTCTGGTCTCCTTTGAGGGTTGGGTCAATGGCCAGGGCCAGGCCGTCCGAACGCCACCAAGTCAGGACCCACCGGAGCAAGGGAGCGAAGCAGAGAGTTACGTCCAGCTCGGTCTGGCAGGGAGTCGCGCGGTCGCCGCCGTCGTAGAGCCACTCCCGCAGGCGCTGGCGCAGGTTGTGCCAGTTGCTCCAGGGCGAGAGGGCGGAGGCCACGGCGTTCTGGCAGGCGCTGCCCGCCAGGATAGCCCCACAGACCCACAGCGCCAGGCCGGTCAATTGTGGCTGGGAGAGGTGAGGTAAATGCGTTTCAATCGCTTTTTGCATCTGATAGCATTCTCTGGGAAGGCGCATGGGGGCTCTCCGGCTTTTGGTTTCGACACCAATAAGATGCCGGAGTCTTCAGCGCCTTCCCAAGCTGTATCGCAACCCGATTTCCGCCCATACCTACCCCTGTCAGGGAAGACCTCTCCCTAACGACAATTCGGGTGCCACGGTTCACCGGTCGCCGCACGACCGTCCATGACAGAACGGCAGTTGCGGGTAAAACCTATAAGTACACGGCGCGTCATTACAGGTTCAGCCATCCGCACATGACAGCGGTTCCGAAACCGCGCGATTCCAATACCATAACGGTGACGGCAGGCGGCACGATTGCCGATTTGTCCTACGAATGGAATGAACCGGTCCACGAAGAGTCAACCGGCGTTACCACCATCAGTTGGAATGTAGCCGGCGCTGGACTTGGCAATATCGGGACGTACCGCATCCAGCGTCGGACAATGAATCTGACCACTGGAACCTACGGAGCCTGGAGCCATCTGGCGACTACTCGCAACCGGTCCTTCACCGACTGGACCGCCGAACCCCAAACGGTGAACGCGTACAACGTCACCGCCCGTACCTTTGACAACCAGACACAACAGGTTTCCTCTCCACCGGTCGATGTCGGTATCCAGATAATCGACTGTCAGGACGTGAATCACACTTCCTTCGATGTGAACAAGACACGACTCTATCCAGGGTTTGCCAACACTTCCAATCAGTTGGAAGACAACACCTATGTGTGGTCGATTAATCCACACATATTGGATGTCTCGTTTACCTACAGCGTGGACGGGTCAAACGTTCCCTGCCATACGGTGTACGAGGGGGACTTGGAGGCCAAAAAGATCACCACCTACAAACACCGCATATCAGACGGTTGCACACCACCTGAAACCAGTTGCACGCTTTCAAGCGAGGGTCAGCCGGAGGTTTCTATCGACATTAATAATTTCACCACACGGGAGCATTCCGGGGTCCGGTACTCGCATTTGAACCTGACGCCCACCAGTCCAGGGCTGTCCCAAGCACGGTACCAAGTGTGTCTGCAAGGACGGCCAGAGGTCTGCTCGGAGTGGATGCAGGCTCCGGTGGACATGTACCGTGTGAAACATGTCCCATTTCGCGCCAACCAGGTGACGGCTGAATAAGAGCAGTCTCCAAATATGTCCCAAAAAACAAACACAGAGGAACGAACGAATGAGTTTTCTACACATCAAAGCAAGCAAACACATTTGGTTGGCGTTAGCGCTGGCTTTGGCTCTGACGACGGCGACCGTGCTTGCCACCGCCAGCGGGTCTGCCGCTCAGGACAGCGATCCATCGACCGACCCGGCGGAAGAACGAACGGTAACAGTCACCCTGCGTGTCTTCAACCCATGGGACGAGGATCGACCGCCCATACCTGACCATCTGCGTCCCACGCCCTACGTTGCCACGCCCGCAACAGGTACGGAAACGTCTGCCACCATGAATTCCGGCATTGCTCATAATGTGGCGTTCCACGGCAAGGCGGGAGCGCAAAATGCCGGTCAGACTGTCGCCGCCCAGCTTTACAAACCTGAACACGTGCTCCCACCGCTCGGAGCGCTTTCACTCACATATCAATCCAAGAACATTGATGAGATCAAAGCGCTGAAAATCCGAAAAACCTTTGCCAACGGCGCAAACAACGGTCAGACGTACATCATCATCGACGATGAGAATATCTGGCCCGGCGAAGACCCTGAAACCTTCGACTGGATTGACTTTGATGTCGCACCGGGCGCAACGTACACCTACGAAACAGAGGTCATTTGGAACGACGACTCAATTCAGCCGTTGCCCATTGTCGACAACAGTGTCGTGATGTCCAACTTTGACAGTCTGACGTTAATCAGCACTCAAACCGGTGACCCCAACTACATCACGGACCAGGGCGCCATTCGGCTACAGATCGAGCCTGCCAATGTACCCGTGTCCCGTCTGGAGGTTCTTCGGTGGCATCAGTCTGATAGCGGCAGTCATGTGATCTCGACGCGCCGGCTGGACGCAACCCCAAATGCAGATAATTCAGCGGTGTACGATTATGTCGACTCCAATGTCGTCAATGGCGACCTCTACGCATATCAGGTTCGGTACTATGGTGCGGAGCCTGCTCCGGGCGTGGATTCGACCGAGGTGGTCGAAACAACGGCGCAAAACATCGCCAGGGCAGGCATTCGCAGGATCGGCAACGTGACCGACCTTACCGCCAGGTACTCGACGAAAGTCGACAGGGGAGGCGTAGACCTTGAGTGGCAACACCCAAAGGGAGAGCAGAACCAGACGATGGCCTATCTGATTCTGCGCATACCGGGCGAACGGGAATTTTTCTCTGGAATGGAGGTGGTAGGCGAGACACGCAATTTCAATTTCAGGGACTGGACCGCCGAACCCGACACGTTCTACCGCTATCAGGTCGTCCAACTCATGTGGACCCATCACAACCACTATCAAGATGATGGGAAGGAGATTGAGATTGGACGGCTGACGATTTCTTGCATAGACAGCGCCGGCGGCACGCAGGCGATAACCGGCTATGGCTTGGGACCGACACGATTCCTGGATCGCGAATCAGACGTGTCCGAAGTCTACAAGGCCGACGCCGACAACATGTCGGTTCAAGTCTATTTTGACAACAACGACAAGAAGAAGAAAGTGAAGCCATACACTCAGTGCGCATCGTTCAAGGAGAATGAACTGAATGTGCAACGGCGCCTGATTTATGCCCATCAGGTCGATTCCGAGACATGTCCAAGCACCCAGAGCTGCGACACCGTTGGAGGAGTATCGACCAACGAACCTGGCGACTTCCAAGTCGTGACCGGCAAGTGGGCGGATGACCTGGCGAATCTCGACCGCAAGCGTTTCACCGCTCCATCGGCATTCCCGCAGGGAGTATTCCAATACGAATACAAGGTGTGCACGGAAGGGAGACCAGCAGTGTGCTCCGTTGGGGTACCGTCCGTCTGGCATTTGCAGAACGTGACCGCGATACCGTTCTCAACGGCGGCCGCACCGTAGGCTTTGGTTCATAAAACCATCCGAAGGCCACGCCCCGGGGCGTGGCCTTCGGTATTTTTAGTCCGTCGCGCCGCGCTTGCGGGTCGAGCCCAAGCAGCGCTATGATCCGACACGCGGCGATCTCAACATCACCACCAGCACAATGGTCAACACGGTCAAAGTCAGCCCCACCAACCACCCCACAGGGCCAAGCAGGTGCGCGGTTACCATCAGACCGGTCAGACCCAGGATCACCGCCATCAGATAGCAGGTCAATGCTTTGAACATAAACTCTCCTCGTCATATGGGACAGGGTTCAAGCGACCCTTGACCGGCGACAGTTGCCGCTGTCGCCGGTTTAGTCTTTAATCACTCCTGCCGGGTTTGGGCATGTGCTCGGTTCCCAAGTCTGATCGCCAGGCCCGCGCCCGTCGTTCCTTGACGGGCGTTGAAATTTAGAAAAACGCCCGCTGCGGATTCCGTAATACTGGTCAACGCTTTCCATCCCTCCGGTCGCGAATCTGGGCGTTTCGCAAGTTCCTCTCCTCCGATGCAGGGGAGGAAGGGACGGAGATCAGCGTCACCATGTCCTTCGGCGGCCTGGAGCGCGACTCCGACCGGGACACCAGGGACTACGTATTCCGGGCCGACGTGAAGGACTCGGACGGCGGGGACGCCGACGTCTGCGAGGACCGGGCGGGCGGCTACGGGCTGGGCGTGGACCGCTACATGTGGCAGGTGAACGAGGACCCGGAGGTCCGCACCGGGAGCATCTCCGCCAGTTGCCCCGCCGGGGACTACACCCTCCGGGCCAGCGTCTCCTCCGCCGACGACGTAGAGCTGGCCTCGGCCAGCGCGACCTTCTCGTTCGCGGAACCGTAGCCGCCGCGGTCAAGCGACGCCGCGCTGAGGGGCCTGGCGTTAAGCGGGGTGGACTTCGGAACCTTCGACCCGGCTACTGCCGATTACGCCGCCGACATGGTCGACCCACGTAGTGAAGCTGGAAAGGGTTGAGGACAGCGACGGGGCAATCCCCCTGGCCGAAGGGAGCAACGTCATCGCCGTCGAGGCCACCGCCGAGGATGAGGAGACGACGAAGACCTACACCGTCACCGTGACCAGGGGCCGACGCCTGACGGCCCGCCCGACGCTCCGGGGAGGCCCACCGGGAGGTGGCTACGCGGCGTCAGGCGGGAGAGGTGGAGCGTACCGCCCGGTCCAGCAGTTTCATCATCAACGCCGTATGAACCGCCGGCTCGAACAGCCTCCTCATGGACTGCCTATGTTTTTATGGCACCGCCCCAAACCTAAGCGGCCCTGGGGCGGTCCCTCGACAGCGGGAGCGTGGCAGGCTGAGGCATTCGCATTTCTCGGACAGACCCTCAAAGTTTCCAAATAGTTTCCCGTTAGGCTGACCATCACAGCGGGGCGGAAAAGCCCGGCGAGATTATCTAACGGGAGGCATAGGATGAAGACGAAATGGTTGCCAATGGGGCTGGTTGCAGGGCTGCTGGCCATGGCCGTCACCGGCGGCGTTGCCCTGGCTTCAGGCGGCGGCAATGGAGCGGGAGCCTGCAACGACGCCGAGGAAGTGGTTGCGGAGTATCAGGATCCGCTGCCGGCCAAGGTTGCGGAAATCCTGGGGACCGATTCCCAGGCCACGACCGACGCGATGGCCCGGGTTGACGCCGAGATCGAGGCCGAGCACTTTGATGCGTTCCTGAAGGAGGCCGTGGAAAGCGGGCGCATCACGACGGAACAGGCCGACGCCATCCGCGCCCAGGTCAAGTGCGGCGACTACTCCGGGCTCGACCAACTCTGGCTGGACAGCTACGAGGAGGAGTGCGGCGCAGAGGACTGGTTCGAGGAGCCGGAAGGGCTTTCGTACCAGGAATACACCAACCGGATCGGGGCGATCCTGAACGTGGACGGTCAGAAGGTTGCCGATGCCATGGACCAGGCTTTTGAAGAGCCGGTGGTGGCGGAGGCTGAGGGTGAGGATGGAGCAGGTCCCGGAGAAGGAGCGGACTGGCTGACGGCGAGGATTGCCGAAATCCTGGGCGCTGACCCCCAGGCCACGGCCGATGCCATGGCCCAGGTTGACGCCGAGATCGAGGCTGAATACGTTGACTCGTTCCTGCGGCAGGCTGTGGAAAGCGACCGCATCACGGCGGAACAGGCCGACGCCATCCGCGCCCAGGTCAAGTCCAGCGACTACTCCGGGCTTGACCGGCTCTGGCTGGACAGCTTCGATTACGAATGCGGCGCAGACCTCTGGCTCGAGGAGCCGGAAGGGGTCTCGCACCAGGAATACACCAACCGGATCGGGGCGATCCTGAACGTGGACGGCCAGAAGGTCGCCGACGCCATCGACCAGGCTCTCGAGGCGCTATACCCCGAGGCCCTGGACGGCTCGGAGGACTGCGAAGAATTTGCGTTCACCGATGAGCTCCCTGACGAGGCGGCCGCTCCCGCCACGGCCGCCGACTAACCCCGGCGCCGCATGGCGGACCGGGTCAAAGGCTGGGGCGGGGTCGAACCCCATCCCAGCTCATCGCTGCCCGTCCCGGGCAGGACCGGGGGCAATCCCAGGGCGACATAGGGCAAGGCAGAAATACGGACGGACATCGAATCGGCTCAGCAGAGAGAATATAATTACCGCAGGGAATCTCAGCCCGATGGTACAGGGCCGAAAAGCAGAGGCCAACGATGACTTCGAGAAACGCCAAGGGCAGTGCAGGAGAAGAGAAGCCGTTGGTTCTGGTGGTTGACGATGACCCGCACGTGGCTGCGCTGGCGCGGATCCATCTGGAGCGGGACGGCTTCCGTGTGGCTGAGGCCAACGACGGGACACTGGGGCTGGAGCTGGCGAGAAGGGAACACCCCAGCCTGGTGGTGCTGGACCTGATGCTGCCCGGCCTGGACGGGTTTGAAATCTGCCGGAAGCTGCACCTGGAGTCGATGGTGCCGATCATCATGTTGACGGCGCGAGTGGAGGAGACGGATCGACTGGAGGGGCTGGACCTGGGCGCCGACGACTATATGACCAAGCCGTTCAGTCCCCGCGAGCTGGCCGCGCGGGTGCGGGCCGTACTGCGGCGCGCCGACCGGGAGAGCGCCCTATCCGCGCACCCGGAACTGACCTTCGGGACGATCAAAGTCAATCTGCGCGCGCGGCAGGCGTCGATGAACGGCGCGGCGCTCAAGCTGACCCCGACGGAGTTCCGGCTGCTGACAATGTTGGTGCAGGAGCCCGGCCGGATATTCTCCCGCGAGGAGATCGTGGACCGGGCCTTCGGTTACGACTTCGATGGGTTCGACCGGGCGGTGGACTTTCACGTGTCCGCACTCAGGCGCAAGCTTGAAACCGGATGCCAAGGGAGCGCCAAACAGATCGAGACCATTTACGGCAGCGGCTACCGACTGCGCGGCGCCGGGAGCGACTGACTTGGGTTCCGGCCCGTTTCCCGGCCTCTTCTCCAGCCTGCAATTCCGGCTGGTGCTGGGGTTCGCCCTGGTCCTATCCGTGGCTCTGGCCCTGGTGGGGTTCTTCATCGGTCTGGCCACGAATATGCAGACGGAGCGGTTCGAGGACGATCGGGGCCTGGCGCAGTCCGCGCGGGTGAGTGAGTTCGTTTCCAGCCACTACACCGAGGAGTATGGATGGGGTCGGCCGGATCTGGGACTGCAAGAGGGCGTGGAGGATATCGCGGTCATTTCGGGGCTTCATATAACCGTATTCGACTCCGAGGGGAACGTGGTCGCCGACTCTCACCTCCCGTACTCGTCGACCGACCCGCGGCTTGAAGACGGGCCGGTCTGGGAGGAGTGGTATGAGGGTGAGTGGGACGGACTGGAGGAGCAGGCATGGGAGATCTGGGATGGAGAGGCGTGGTACAGGGAGGAATACTTTCCGGTCTTGCATGACGGGGAGATCGTAGGTTCGTTCGCCGCCTCAGATCACCTTTACCTTGACTCGAACCCTCTGCCCTCGGACCTGGTCGATCCTGAGGCTTCCCGCATTTCCAGCCTGGTCAACCGCTATCTGCTGTGGGTCGGCATCGGCGCCGCGGCCCTGGGGACGTTGCTGGTATGGCTGCTGTCGCGGCGCACCCTGGCCCCGCTGCAAAGGCTGGGGGCAACGGCCCGGCGGCTGGGCCGAGGCGACCTGTCGCAACGGGCCGAGACGGCCGGCCCCAGCGAAATCCGCCAGATGGCCCACAGCTTCAACGCCATGGCCGCCGAGCTGGAAGAGGCGGAGCGCCACCGCCGCAACCTCACCGCCGACATCGCCCACGAGCTGCGAACGCCCCTGTCCAACATCCAGGGCTACTTGGAGGTCATCAAGGACGGGTTGATTCAGCCCGCGCCGGAGACCATTGACACCATCCACGGGCAAGCGGTGCACCTGTCGAGGCTGGTCGAAGACCTGCGCCTGTTGGCCCAGGTTGAGGCCGGCGGGCTGGAGCTGCAACTGTCCCAGGCCCGGATCGGGGAACTGCTGCAATCCAGCATCGAAGCGGTGCGGCCCCGCGCCGAGGCCAAGGAAGTGGCCCTGAGCCTCCGGACCGACCCGGCCCTGCCGGCGGTGGACCTGGACCCAACCCGCATCGCCCAGGTGGTCGGCAACCTGCTGGAGAACGCCATCACCCACACGCCGCAGGGCGGCCGTGTAACGGTGTCGGCCCACGTCGCCGCCGATGCCGTCGAGGTGGCGGTGGCCGACACCGGCCCAGGCATTGCGCCCGAAGACCTGCCCCGGCTGTTCGACCGGTTCTACCGAGTCGACCCGTCCCGTTCCCGCAGCACCGGAGGGTCCGGTCTGGGGCTGACCATCGCCCGCAGGCTCGTCGAGGCTCACGGCGGTTCCATCGAGGCCGAAAGCGCAGCGGGACAAGGCAGCAGGTTCACATTCAGTTTGCCGACCGGCCGGTAGTGTTGTTTTTCAGGGACTAAACCCCAATCCACCGAGGAGATGAGTGTGTCGGCGTGCTGAAGGGATGAGAAAGTGCTCCCGGCTTCGGGGATAATGGTTTTTGAGAACGAAAACCACCCTGAAACGAGGAGCACCCAACGGATGCTACCACCTGAGCGCCCCGACCGCATCCACGTTGCCTTCGACGATCACCGACTGGTGGCCAATGCTGGGCTGATCCTGCCGGTCACCCTGGCCCATCATCTGGGGCTGGGAGAGCTGGTGGACCGCCACGTTGACCTGGGAAATGCGCCAGGTCGTGCCAACGCGGGAGACAAGGTGCTGACGCTGGTGGCATCGGCGTTGGCCGGCGGTGACTGCATTGACGACGCCGACGCGCTGCGCGCTGGCGAGACCGAGCAGGTGCTGGGCTGTACGGTGAAGGCGCCATCCACGCTGGGCACGTTTCTGCGGAGTTTCCGGTGGGGCCACGCGCGGCAGCTGGATCGGGTGAGCCGGGAGGCGCTGGCCCGAGCCTGGGCAGCTGGGGCCGGACCGGGCGATGATCCGCTGACCATTGATCTGGACTCTACCGTCTGTGAGACCTATGGTCTGGGCAAGGAGGGCGCGCGCCATCACGGCTACACCGGCCAGCGGGGCTATCACCCGCTCCCGGCCGTGGCCGAGGGTACCGGCGAGGTGCTGATGTGTCGATTGCGAAAGGGTCGGGCCAACACCGCCCGCGGCGCCGCCAACTTCCTGCGCGAGACGGTGAGCCGAATGCGCTACGCCGGAGCCACTGGACCACTCACCATGCGGGCGGACAGCGGCTTCTACACCCACGACATGGTGGCCGCCTGTCGCGACCAGAAGGTACGCTACTCCATCACCGTCCGCCAGCACCCGAGCCTGCGCAATCTCATCGAGGCCATACCTGAAGATGACTGGACGCCCATATCCTATTGGATGGAGGGCGGCGCCGATGTGGCCGAAACCAGCTATACTCCCTTCGCCAGTGAGCCCGACGCGGTACCGGTGCGCCTCATCGTCCGGCGGGTGAAACCCACGCCCGACTCCCAATTGGCCCTGCTTGCCAACTACAGCTATCACGCCTTCATCACCGACCGGGAGGGCGACACCCTGTATCTGGAGGCCGACCATCGCCGCCACGCCGAGATCGAGAACGCCATCCGCGACCTCAAATACGGCGTGGGTCTCAACCACCTGCCATCGGGACGTTTTCCCGCCAATCCTGAGCCTGCCGAAGGGGGCCTGGCTGGCGGTGCAAGTCATCGCTCATAACCTGGCCCGCTGGACCACGCGCCTCGGCCTGGGCGAGCAACTGGCAACCACCAAGACCCTGCGCAGGCGCTTCTTCTCCCTGGCTGGACGGCTCACCCGCAAAGCCCGCCGCCTCGCCCTGCATCTGCCACAGGATTGGCCTTGGCGAAACCAATTCAGCAGCGCCCTGGCCCGATTGCGCGCCCTGCCGCTCCCTTCTTGACCACGCCCGCGGCGTCTGAGCGCTCCACCAGATTACCCAACTGTCTGGCCCAGCCGTGTCAAGCTGGGCTCCTGACGGCCTCCGCCAGCGATCTGCGCTGAAAATCGCGCCCAACCCCGCTACCACGGACCATCAACACCCCCTTGGCGTGGCTGCCACGCCCCGCATCGTCCATTGCATCGGCATCAGGTCCTCGCCCCAGCCCGATCCCTGGTCCCTCATCCTCGTCTGACCGCCGCCGCCGTTTCCCTTCGGTGGATTCGGGGTTAGGCCTGGCCGGGCAACACGGCCGATCCTTCAGCGCCGCTGGCGCCGGCGGTTAAATCCGAAGGAACATCCGCGTTGCGGACCCCGTTGCGCCAGGACGGAAAGCAAAGCCAGTGAGGGCGCAGAACCGGTCGGCAGCGCCGCCGGCTAAGGCGGCCTCGCCTCTCCGGCGCATGGTAATTCAGGACAACAAGAAAGCCCCCATACCTGGACGAGCGGGGAGGACACCGCTACGGGTGGTGTCCTCCCCTTTGCCTTGGGCCTGGCGGCCCGCGCCGGCCGGTTCCTACTCCCGTTCCCGCTCGTTGTCCAATACCCACTCGAACAGGGACGTGGCAGCGGGCTTGGTCTCGCCGTCGCGTCCCTGGGGCTGGGCCGGTTCCCCGGCTATGAACCCGGCCCGGGAGAACACCGACTGCTGAGGTTGGTGGATTCGGCGCGGCAGAAGCCATCGCCGGCCGGGTTCCGGGACAGCCACCCAGAGTTACGCCGTGGCAGCCTGCCCCCCGGCGCCGCCCTGGACCCTGGTCAGGACCCCCAGGATTATCCACGCCGGCAGCGAGGCCACCAGGGGGTAGGCGACGACGCCAATGGGACCGAAAAGCCCTCCGATGATTACGCCCCAGGCCGACACCAGTCCCAGCACGACGGCGCAACCGTAGGCCAGGACGCGGGACAGGGCGTGGGGGCGGCGGTGCATCAGGCGCACCGCCAGGGTCAGGGAAATCCCAACCGGCCATGCCAGCCCGAACAACCACAAGACGTCGGCCGCGCCTGGAGCAGCCCAGGGGCCGTCAATGCCGAACCTGACGAAGGAGATAACCAGCACCAGGGCCGGCAGCCAGAGGGAGAATAGGATAGTACCGATGGCGCTCTTCATGTTCATCACCTCCTGACGTGTGGAATAAGCCCTTCCCCAGCGCCGGGGAGAATAAGAATACCTTGCGCATGGGGTACTACGTTGGCCGCCCGCCCGCCGGATTGGGGCAGTCCTGCCAAGCCGGACAGGGCGGCGGCAATTCCGGGCAACAAAAAAGACTGGCATACGTGGCCGGGCAGGGTGCGCCAGGAAGCGCGTAGGTTGAAAGGTCCAGCCGTGGAACCGGGCCAGGAGTGGGCCGGTGGCCAGGGAAGCAGGCGCTAGGGCCAGAGGCGGAACCGTGTCTGAAGCCCCTTCCCGGCAATGCGGCCTCGCTCAACCGGGTCAGCCGCTCCCGCAGTGCCGCCATCTCCCGCCGGTGCTCGTCGGCTTCCTGCATTTCTCCACCTCAATTGGGCTGTGGCAGACTCGAGGTTCGCCGTCTTCAGAAATCGGCTGGATGCAGATCGGACTTCGAGGCGCCTTCGGCCAGCCGGTGTCAATTGTACCAGCGGGGAGAGATCCTCACAATACGTCACGGAAATAGAGGTTGATAATCACACTAACCTCACATATATAGTTTACACTAGACGCTGGACTATAGTACAGTCCGCTTGGTCTATGCCCGCCTGTTAGAGGGGTTGCATGTCTAGCCTTCTGCATGGAATACAAGTTGCAGTAGCGTCGGAGAACGCTTGGCTGCTCCGGTTATCGCTCGTCATCATGGCCGCCGTCGTCGTCGTGCCGGTCATGCTCTTCGGCGGCTCGCCCGCCGCCGCGCAGCAGGCAGTCCCGGACCAGCCGGAGGGACTGACCGGCAAACTGCTGGACTACCTCGTCGTCGGGCTGGACTGGGACGACGCGGAAGGCGCGACCTCGTACCAGGCGCAGTACTGGGATACGACGGGAGACAGCCCGGCCTGGGCGGAGGCGGCCGAGGCCGAATACGATGGCTCCTCAGCCGTGATAAGCGGTCTGCCGGACCAGCGCTACTACTACTTTCAGGTTCGCGCCGTCAACGACGCCGGGGCGTCGGAGTGGTCGGACTTCGTCTTACTGGCGGGCCCCGACACGCCGACGGACCCATCTACTCCGACACCGGAACCTACGCCCGAACCTACCCCGGAGCCTACTCCCCAACCTACGCCTACGGCCACCCCTGCGCCCGCCCCGGTTGTGGCGATTGATCTCTCGCCGTCCGGCTCGGTGGAGCAGGGCACGGCAATCGGGGTCACCATGAGTTTTGGCGGCCTGGAGTTCGACTCCGACACCTCTGATACCGACTACATCTTCCGCGCCGACGTGGTGGACGCCGACGGGTGCGAGGGCGACGGCCTGGGCGTGGACCGCTACATGTGGCAGGTGGACGAGGACCCCGAGGTCCGCACCGGGAGCGTCTCCGCCGACTGCCCGGCAGGGAACTACACTATCCGGGCCAGCATCTCCTCCGCCGAAGGCGCGGAACTGGCCTCGGCGAGGGCGAGCTTTACGGCGCCGGCGCCGGAGCCGACGCCAGAACCCACGCCGGAGCCTACTCCCGAACCCACGCCGGAACCGGGTATCTGTGACCGCACGTATCAGGTTCGTGAAGCAATCGAGAGTAATGTGTTCAGGAATCTGATGAATTCCAGGGGTAGCAGACCGGGATGCCAAGACATTACCGACGCTCAACTGGCGCGTATCGACTACCTTAATCTTCCGGGTGTTGGGCACCTTAAGATCGGTGATTTGGCTGGTCTCACCGGAGTCAAGTATCTCCACTTGGACAATGCCGGAGGACTGAGCTCCCTGCCGCCGGGCATCTTTGATGGACTTGGCAGTTTGAAATCGTTGTATTTGAGCTATAACCAAATAAGCTCATTGCCGCCGGGCGCCTTTGATGGACTTGGCAGTTTGGAAGACTTGTATTTGAGGAATAACCAAATAAGCTCATTGCCGCCGGGCATCTTTGATGGACTCGGCAGTTTGGAACAGTTGGATCTGGACAATAACAGGCTGAGCTCGCTGCCGCCGGGCGTCTTTGATGAACTTGGCAGTCTGCGTTGGTTGTACTTGAGCAATAACGGGCTGAGCTCCCTGTCGCCGGGCGTCTTTGATGAACTTGGCAGTTTGCGATCGTTGGTTCTGTCCAATAACCGACTTAGCTCGCTGCCGCCGGGCGTCTTTGATGAACTTCGCAGTTTGCCTTGGTTGTACTTGAGCAATAACGGACTGAGCTCCCTGCCGCCGGGCATCTTTGATGAACTTGGCAGTTTGGAAGAGTTGTACTTGGAAAATAACGGACTGAGCTCCCTGCCGCCGGGCATCTTTGATGAACTTGGCAGTTTGCGTTGGTTGGAACTGTCATCCAACCAACTGAGGTCGCTGCCGCCTCGCCTGCTCCCCCGGCATGTAGAGTGGCCCACGAATTATTTTGGTGTTGTGTCCTCCGGTACTGTGTACCTGGTTGGCAACCGGCTGACTGAGCTGCCGGATGCGCTTTTCGAGGTCGAAAACCTGAGGTTGAGAACCTTGCATCTGGAGGACAATCCTGGCAGCCCATTCACCTTCAGCATGGAAGCCGAGGCGATAAGCCAGAGCGTTGACGATGCGGGCATCCACACCGCGCGGGTGCGCTACAAGGTAGCCCAGGGGGCGCCGGCAATGATAACAGCAACGCTGGAGGTCAGCGGCGGCGCGGCATCCACCGAATCGGTAACCATAGATGCAGGGAGCGTTTCCAGCGATGAGATTGTGGTGACGCAGAGCGAAGCGGGTCAGCCGGTTACGCTCACATTGCAGAAAGTGTCGCCCCATATCCCATCACCATTTACTCCTGGCTCTATCCTTAATACATGGCCTGAATTTGATCATATTGGATTCTTTGGGGTCGGGTTCGCCGCGGGCGCCCCTCTCACCCTCTTTGCCGATTCATCGCTGCCTCCGGTGGAACCGGAGGCGCCCAAGGGCATCTGCGGGCGGACGCCGCAGGTGCGGGACGCGATCCTGGGCAAGCTGCCCGGCGTCAGCGACTGCGCGGCGGTGACGAATGCCGACCTGAACGGCGTCACCGGGCGTCTGGACCTGAACGTACAGGAGACCGGGGAGGAGATGACGGCGCTGCAGCCGGGAGACTTCGCGGGTCTCACGAACCTGCAAATTCTGTACCTGACCGACAACTCCCTGGAGACGCTGCCCGAGGACATCTTCGACAGTCTCGCCGCCCTGACGACGCTCCAGCTGGAGAACAACGGGCTAGAGGAACTGCCCGAGGACATCTTCGACGGTCTCGGCAGTCTGACGGGGCTGCGCCTGCAGAACAACAAGCTGAGCGCGCTGCCCGAGGGCGTCTTCGACGGTCTGACGAGCCTGGAGGGGCTGTTCCTGACGCAGAACGAGTTGAGCGAACTGCCCGAGGACGTCTTCGAGGGTCTGACCGGGCTGAAGACGCTCTACCTGGACGGCAACGAGCTGAGCGAACTGCCCGAGGAGGTCTTCGACGGCCTGACGGAAATGGATGAGCTGTTCCTGACGCAGAACCAGCTGAGCGCGCTGCCGTCCGGTGTGTTCGAGGGTCTCGCCAACCTGAGGAGCCTGGGGCTGGAGCACAACGACCTGGAGACGCTGCCGGCCGGTCTGTTCGCAGGACTCACCGGGCTGGAAAAGCTGCTTTTGGGCGGCAAGGAGGCGCCCTTCACGCTGACGGCGGAGCTGGAGCGCCGGGGCGGGGGCGCCGTGGCGGTCAAGGTGGTGGAGGGAGCGCCGTTTGCGATGGCGGTCAAGCTGTCGGCGGAGGGCGGCACGCTGTCCAAGGAGACGGTCACGATTGAAGCCGGCAGCGTGTCCAGCGAAGAGATCAGCGTTGCGCCGGCTGCTGAAGGGGGGACGGAGGTCACCGTCAGCGTGGCATCGGCGGAGTTCATCGGAGTGGTGGTGTCAGTCGGCGGAATCGAGGGCTATAGCGGCATCCAAACCGGTCTGGGCAGCCCGCTGACGCTGACCTTCTCCGCGCCGGATTCCAAAGACGGCCCAACGATAAAGGGCCCGGGGCCGACGGTGGCGATTGCCCTGTCCCCGTCCGGCCCGGTGGAGCCGGGCGCTGCCATCGGCGTCACCATGAGGTTCAGTGGCCTGAAGTCCGACTCGGACACCGGCACCACCGATTACGTCTTCCGGGCCGATGTGGTGGACGAGGAGAACGGGGACGCCGACGGGTGCGAGGAGCCGGCCAATGGCTACGGTCTGGGCGTGGAGCGGTACATGCACCAGGTGGACGAAGACCCGGAAGTTCGCACCGGGACCATTTCCGCCGACTGCCCGGCCGGGGACTACACCCTGCGGGCCAGCGTCTCATCTCCCGGCAACGTGGAGCTGGCCTCGGCCAGCGCGGCCTTCACGGTCTCCAACCCGCCGGAACAGCCCTCCGCCGACGCGACGTTGCGCCGCTTGGCACTGAGCGATGTCACTCTGACATTCGCATCAACCATCACCGAATACGCCGCCAACGTCGGCAACGAAGTGTCGGAAACCACTGTCACCCCGACCACCAACGACGACGGGGCCATCTACGTGGTCAAGCTGGATGGCGTGGAAGATGGGGACGGGACGGTAGCGTTGACCGTCGGCAAGAATACCATCATCGTCGAGGTCACCGCCGAGGACGGCCAGACCACGAAGACCTACACCGTCGCCGTGACCAGAGCTGAAGCCCCGCCCCCTACACCGAAATCCTCCAGCACACCGGCCAGCGGCGCGCCCACCATCAGTGGCACGACGAAGGTGGGCGAAACGCTGACGGCGGACACGTCGAGTATCGAGGACGCGGACGGGCTGAGCGGCGTGACCTTCAGCTACCAGTGGATTTCCAACGATGGAACCACCGACACCGAGATTCAGGATGCCACCGACGCCAGCTATACGCTCTCAGCCACGGACGATGGCAAGACCATCAAGGTTCGGGTGACCTTCACCGACGACGCCAACAATGAAGAGACTGTGACCAGCACTGCCACGGCGGCGGTGGCGGCCCAGGAAGCCGCTGAACCCGCCGTCACTTCGGTCATCGCGGGTGATGATTTCTATCTGGGCCATGTCGCCGTCACGGTGAACGTCACGGGGGCCAACGGCAGCGACGTTCACCTGCGGTACCGCAAGGGCAGCGACGACTGGACCACCCGATCTGAGGCGGTGGCGACCGGCGAGTCATCCTTAGAATTTTCCCTCAGATATGTGACTCTCGCCAGGACCTATACGGTAGAGGCGTCCTACGACAGCACCTTCGCCACGGGTGTGCGGACGACCACCTTCACCGCCCCCCCGCCGGAGATACAGAGTGTTGACGCGAGATACGTAAAGGAGACCACCGCCACAATCGATATTGTGGTTGAGCTGAGCAATGGTGACGACATTCACATGAGGTACCGCACCGGCGGCAGCGCCTGGACCACCACCTCGAGGGCGGCCAACCCTGACCCCGCGTACCACTCCAACTATGTTCCCCCTTTGTTGACCTGGTTTGGCATCCCGATAACCGGGCTTACCTCCTCCACCGAATACGAGGTGCAGGTGTCCTGGGACAGCACTTTCCCGGAGCAGGACACGGTGACTGAGACCTTTACCAGCCGGGGGATGGTCGTCAACGTGGACAGCACCGAGCAGACCACGGCCATACTCACGGTGAAGGGGATCGGCCTGGACGGCGGTGGCGCCAACATCCATCTGCGCTTCCGCGAGGGCAGCGGCGCCTGGACTGAGACCCGCGGATTGATCCCCGTAAACAGGGATTCCGCAAGTTTCAAGCTGGCCGAACTAACTCCCCGCACTGCCTACGAGGTTGAGGCTTCCTACGACAGCGACTTCCCGGCGGCTTCCACCGTGTCCACCACCTTCACGACTTTGCCGCCCTCCACGGACGCCACGTTGAGCGGGCTGACGCTGAGCGGCGTGGACTTCGGCACGTTCGACCCGGCAACTACCGAGTACACCCCCGAGGTGGACCACGACGTAACGGAAACCACCGTCACCGTCACGGTGAACGACGACGGCGCCAGCTACCTGGTCAAGCTGGACGGGGTTGCCGATAGCGACAGAGTGATACCCCTGGCCGTGGGGAGCAATGTTATCACCGTCGAGGTCACCGCCGAGGACGGGAGCACGACCAAGACCTACACTTTGACCGTCACTCGTGCTGAACCGCCCCTCTCCAATGACGCCACCCTGAGCGGGCTGGCCTTGAGCGATGCGCCCTTTACCTTCGCCTCGGACACCACGAGTTACGAGGTGAACGTCGCCCACGACGTGGACCAGACCACGGTGACGGCGACCGCCAACGACGACGGCGCGGCCTACCTGGTCAAGCTGGACGGCGCTGCCGACGCAGACGGGGTAATCCCCTTGGCCGTGGGGAGCAACGTCATCACCGTCGAGGTCACCGCCGAGGACGGGGAGACAGCAAAGACCTACACCGTCACCGTGTCTAGGGCCGCGGCCGAGCCTCCGCCCAGCAGCCCGCCCGACGCGCCGGAGAGGCCCACCGGCGAGGTGACCGGAAGGGGGGACAGGTGCGACTGGACTGGAACGACGTGGCGGGAGCGGAGTTCTACCAGGTGCGCTTTTGCTGTGGCAACCAGGATTGGGTGGAGCTTCCCACTGATGGGATTGAGATTGTCTTTGACGGCTCGGGTGCGACGCTAAGCAATCTGCCGGATTATGGCACTTATCACTTTTCCGTGCGAGCCGGTAATGCGGCGGGTGTATCCGACTGGTCGGAGTCCCTGCAACTCTCGAACGCGACATGACCCAACCACCGGAAGCGCGGCCAGGACCCAGTAACCCCTGACGAGACCCGCTGGCGGTCGGCCGGGCCGACCGCCAGCCGCCATTGCCGGGCAACCAGAAAATCGCCGGTATATGCCTGTATATGGATATACGTGGGAGGCCAGCGCGGCGTCACATCAAGCGGGGCAAAGGAAGGAGGCCCTGCGGGGGAACCATGCACTCCCTCTCCCGGCTTGCTGCCGGGATGCCGGGCGGCCTGGACAATTTCATCGGAGCGGGTTTAGCTCCGGTTCGGTAGGACTGTCTCCATGCCGCGACAGCGGACCCACCACGGCCAAATGGTCTACGTCTTCCCCGACGACTTCCCGTAGCGGCTGGAGCGGTTCAAGGAGGAGTCCGGACTGCCGTGGGCGGAGCTGGTTCGCCGCCTGGGGACATACCGCCACACCGAATGGCGTTGGCCCGAAGGCGTGGTGCGGCCCAATGCAAAGCACACGATGGCGCTGCTGGACCTGGCCGACGACCTGGGACCCGGCCATCTGCTGACTGCAGGGACAGTCCGGGCCGAGACGCGGCCTGAGACGGCTGTCCCGCCCTGGCGCCGAAGTCCAGGGAGTAAGGCCGCCCGGCGGCGGGTCAGCGGCGACCGCCGGGGCTGAAACGCAAAAAGCAACTGTCTTGAATGTCAAGAAGAGAGGCAAAGACACACTGTCGGCATCCGCCGCCGTGAGTCTGCGAGGAACACGCCTATGGACACGAAACGGGTCGTCATAGTCGGTGGAGGAGCCGCCGGGCTGAGCGCCGCCTACACCCTGAAGAAGCGGGGCTTCGCCCCGATACTGCTGGAGGCAGACGGTCGTGTGGGCGGACGCCTCGCCGGCGACAGGGTGGAGGGATTTTCCATCGATACCGGTGCGGACTTCTTCTGCTCCTCCTACGATACTGCATTTCGCATTTGCGAGGAGTTGGGATTGTCCCTGGTCCGCTCCCAGATGAAGTTCGGCTGGTTCAGGAACGGCCGGTGGACGACAACGACGCCGGGCCTGTCCGTTGGCAACCTTATCAGGAATCTGCCTGCGGCCCATGCCCTGGGGTTCCTTTCGCCCCGGGTAATGTTGCCCAACATGAAGCTGTTCAGGGAGATATTCCGCCAATCGGAGTATCTCAATTTCGCCAGCGCTAGTCGGCTCGCCGAGCTCGACGGGGATGAGAGCTTTGGTGAATACCTGGAGCGGCTAGGCGTGACCGAGCATCTCCAGACTACGTTCAGGGGATTCCTGGAGATGACGATGGGCCACGCCGAATTCTCCGGCGCTGCGTACATGCTGACCTATCTTTCGGAAATACTGCTGAACGCGGACAAGTTCCACGTGCCGGAGAACGGCGCCGCCGCTCTGTCCCAGGCTCTGGCCAATGCGTGCGGAGACTCCATTCGTGTCTTGGCACCCGTCCGCAGCGTCGTTATCGAGGATGGGGTTGTGACCGGCGTTGCCGTTGACGGCGACACCATCGAAGCGGACGCGGTCATCTGCGCCGTTCCCCCCTCGAAGGCGCTGGAGATCATTCCCGGGCTGCCGGACGATATCCGCCAAACGCTGGGCAACATCACCTATTCGTCCGGGTGCAGGGTTGTGATCGGCCTCGACCGCCCGCCACTGCCTCCCGGCTGGCACGGCGCGCTGTACCCGGAGGACGACACTCCTCTCCTGTTGGACCGGTCCATCAACCTGCCCTCATGCACCCCGCCGGGCAAGAGCACTCTCGATCTGTTCGTTGGCCGCGACCGGGCGAAGGAGTTGATCCCTCTGGGCGACGAGGAGATCAAGCGCCGGATGCTTAGCGACGCGCGCCGAAACCCACCTCCCGGCTCCTCTATCCCCACCGGCGACGAGGGGCTGTTCACTCGCGTGTACCGCTGGGAGGAGGCGGTTTGCATGGGGCCGCCCGGGATGTTCACCGCAGTGGCGAACATCCGCTGCCGGCTCAGCCAGGACGTAGCGAATCTATTCCTGGCGGGCGACTACATGCGGGTGCCCTCGGTAAATGGCGCCCTGGCCAGCGGTATCGGCGCGGCCGAAGAGATCGCGGACCTGCTGGCGTCTCCCACGGATACCGGGTGAAGGCCATCAACGCCGCCGGTCCGAGCGAGTGGTCCAACTACGTCCGGGACGAGCTGTAGAGCGGGAACAACTCCGGGCAACAAGAAAGGCCCGCATGCATGGCGGGGCGGCCTGGAAACGCAGACAACTGTCTTGAATGTCAAGAAGAAAGGCTAACGACTGTAGGAGTCGTATCGAGCCAGGGTGAGCCATTCTCGAGCATAGCGTTGAGAATGATCAGCAGCTTGAGCATACAAGCGGTTAGTGCCACTGTCTTCGCCTTGCCGGCAGCGAGCAACCGCCTGTAAAAGTCCCGGATGACAGGGCTGAAGCGGCTGGCAACCAAGGCACCCGTGTACTGGGCAGCGCAGACCGTAGCCCGTCCACCCCAGACGGAGAGCCTGCCCCGCAGGGCACCGCTGTCCCGATTGAACGGGGCCACTCCCACCTGGGCTGCGATTTGGCGGCGATTCAGCGTGCCCGGCTCCGGCAGATTTGCCAGGAAAGTGAGCGGTAGGCATTCTCCCACACCAGGGACGGTGCGCCGGAGGTCATCCTTTTCTCGCCATGCGGGACTCTGTCGGAGGATTCGTCGAAGGCCCTCGTCAGGGTCATCCGACTCGCGCTCCAGCCATGCAATGTGAGCCTCAATGCGGGGATGGACGGCGCTGATAGCGGTGCCCAACCGGTTCCTCTCCGAGACCAGCATGGTCATCACCTGGTGCCTGCGGGCAACCACGGAATGGAGGACCTGACTCTCGGCGTCCCTTGGAGGCCACGCGGATGGACACACGACATCAGCGAAGTAGGCAGGACCTCCGCGTCCGGAGCATCGGTCTTCGCCAGCCTCCCGGTAGCCTTGGCAAAGTCCCGAACCTGATGTGGATTGACTGCGACTACGGGTAGGGCTGCTGCCGCCATGACAGCAACCAAAGACAGTTCCAGACCGCCAGAAGCCTCCAGCAACATCATGGCCGGTTTCAGATTCCTCAACTCTGAAGTCAGCCTTTGGATCCCTGCAGCGTCATCGACAGCAGTCCATCCGTGACCTGTGGGCCGGACAGCGACATCCAATCGGGTCTTGGCTACATCAATCCTACGTACACCGCTTCCTGCTCCATAAGCACCTCCTGAGAATGACTGGCCCGTCCTTGCATGATGCGGGCTTGGGTTACCTTGGTAACTGTGCGGGATCTACTGAGGATGGGTGCGGCGACCCTCGCTTTTTTGGCGGTCTTCAATGACCTAAGGGCCTTCGGTCTGCCGCACCCTGACCCATCTGGTGGAATGATTCACCCATGCTGCAATCAAGATACAAGGGCCCCATACATGGACCGGCGGGGGCGGCCATTGTCGGAACGAGCCTGTCCTAGAAGTCCAAGTCCACAAAGACATTCGGATTATGAGTAACCTTGAAGACAGGATAGTGTTGTCCATCAGTAATCCTCGGCAAGAAAGGTTGTCCTGATGACCACATTCGTCCTGCTAAATTCCTCTGAGACAAGCTCCGGAATACGGTGGCTGCCCCCCCGTGTCTTTGCGGCCTAGCGCCCTGCGCCGACCAACTCTTCCTCGTCCAGGCTCTCGTTGACGCGGAGGCTGGCCTCGCTCAACCGGGTCAGCCGCTCCCGCAGCGCCTCCATCTCCCGCCGGTGCTCGTCGGCTTCCTGCATCTGCCCTCCCGGACCCGGACTGCGGACGTCCCTGGTCCGCGGGTGTCACAAGTACCAATTGTACCGGATCGGCGAAATAATCACAACATGTCACGGATATTGGGGTTAATAATCACGGTAGACTCACACGAATAGTTTATAGTAGTCCTCGGCCCGGAGTATGCAGTTTGGAGAACAAGGGATGGCTATCTCGGAGCGTATTAGCCAAAGGAGAACGAAATGAAGAACCTTCAAAATTCAGTGAACCGGCGTGTCTTGCTGGCTATTGGTCTGCTCTTGATGGCGGCGGCGTTCTGGGTGGCCGCGGGCTGGATAGACGACCGGATAGCGACTGCGGATGGCGACTCCCCACAGATCACCGTCGAGATCACCAGCGACGCCGCGGCGCCGGTCAACGGGGACTTCGATGTCACGGTGACCTTCAGCGAGAACGTGATCGGCTTTGATACGAGCCGGCTTGAAGTCACCCGCGGCACGATTGCCAGCGTTTCACCGGAATTCTCGCTTGAGCCAGCGGAAGCGACCAATACCTACACGGTCACAATCACCCCACTGGACGATTCCAGCGGGACGGTCTCGGTGCGGGCCTGGCACTCGGTGGCCCTTGATCCGACACAGACCCGACATATCGAGCGATCCGAGACATTCAAGATCGCCTACGACCGGATCCGGCCGGGCGCTTACTTCACTCCAGAGAGCGACCTCAATCCCCAGCTGCTGCGCGGCGGCCCGGTTGAAGTGGAGTTGACGTTCATCGAGCCGTTATTTACGACGGAGGACGGACAGCATCTTGGTTTTTTCGGCGACCAGGTACTCCATTTGACGCCGGAGGACTTCACAATCACGCCAGCGGGGGCAGGCGTGGTTGACTGGGTGCGACCAAATCACGGCGGCGATATCGAGGAAGAGGGAGGCTTCTGGAAGTTTAGGGTCACGCCAGCTCTAGACTTCGAGGGCGAGCTGAGGGTCAGTTTGTTGGAAAACGCCGTGCAAGACGTCGCCGGCAACGGCAACATCCTGAGTAGCATCGGGATTCATCGGGTGCCAGTAGTGACGCTGGACGTGACCAGTTCACCAGAGCCTCCTCATGGGAGCCGATTCACCCTGATTTTCCAATTCAGCCATACCGTGAGAGACTTTACCCTATACGATCTTAGGGGGCGCCTAGGGAACTACGTCGTGCGCGGTTCGTTCGCGCCGAACGGACCGTCCGACCGCTTTACGATGAACATCGACCCGCCTCCTGACTTTAACGGGTCATTGTCTTTAATCCTGCCACCTTATTCAGCAGAGCCAGTCGATAATGACCGGCCAGTGTCAGGAGCGCAGTTTGAGACCTATGTGGATACAGCGGAACCAAGTCCGGAGGTCATCATTCTAGGCGAGAACTATGACCCAGACACCGGGACCGGGGGCGTCGGCCCCTTTGACCTGCAGTATGTGTTCATGCAAACCATCACCGACGCAACCGGCTATTCGGAGGTCAACGAGCCCGTGACCGGCTTGGAGGTGGGGGACTTCGTCGTTGAGGGCGGCGTTGCGTCAGACCTGCGCAAGTCGCACACTGATGACGCGTCGGACGGGGCGGTTTACACGATTACCATCACTCCCGACCCAGGCTACGATGGAATGGTGATCGTGACGTTGCCGGAGAACGCCGCGCAGGATGAGGCCGGGAACGGCAATAGGGAAGCGCCGCCTGCCGAGGTGTACCGGATCGCGCGCCCGACCGTCGAGGCCGCTACCGAGGCGTCGGGGCCGGTCAATGGGCCCTTCGAGGTCACTTTCACCTTCAGCACGCCGGTGCACATGAGAGAGGACCTGCAGCCGATTGTGGAGAATGGCTCGGTCATGCCGGTGCCGTTGCGGTACAGTGGAGATAGCATTGTGACGGCGTGGATCGCGCCGGACTACGCTGGTCCGGACTACGCTGGTTTTGAAGGGCCGGTGAGCGTGACGATGCCCGAAGGCGCGGCGCGACACCACATCGCTGCAGGCCTGCTCTCGGCGGCCTCACCGACGTTAGTGATCGACGCCGACACTCGGCCACCCAAAACGCTGCTTACAGCCAGCGAAGACATTTACGAGGAGGGGCCGCTCCTGGTGTGGGTCTCCTTCCAGACAATGGATTGGACATCGCATTGGAAGGGTGAGCAGGTCACCGGGCTGACGGCGGACGACTTTGTAATTGGCCACGGAGCAGTGACCAGCTTGGAGCTGCACAGTGTTGGTAGGTGGAAGATGATGGTAAAGCCCGACCCGCTCTACACGGGCGACATCACCATCGATCTGCCGGCAGGCGCGGTGCAGGACGGCGCAGGCAACGGCAATCTCGCCGCAGAGCAAGAATCCTTCTACCGTGAACCCTTCCCGCCTGGGGTGCGGATTGGCAACAGTGGCGCTTACTCTATAACCGGAACCGGCGAATTCGAGGTGGATGTTCAATTTCGCAGACCGGTCAGTGGGCTGGAAGAGAAAGACTTCATCGTAAGCGGCGGCTCTGTGGTGGAGAATTCGCTAACGGGTTCTGGAAGCTACTATTTGCTGTCCATTGAGCCGCAGGCTGACTATTTTGGTTACGTGGAAGTCACGCTGGTCGCGGGTGCGGTCACAGCGGACGATAACGGAGTTCCAAACAAACAAGAATGGGTGAGGCTGGGGCGCGTTGACAGTCGCAGTATATTTGATACTACCGATCAGGTGACGGCATACGTTGATATGCTCCCATACTCCAATCCCGGAAATAAACACCTGTTCAGCGTCGTCATGTCCTTCGCCAACCTGACTGAGGACTCCGACCTGAGCACTATCGACTACATCTTCCGGGGCGACGTGAAGGATTCGGAGAACGGGGACGCCGACGAGTGCGAGAACCGGGAGCGCGGCTACGGCCTGGGCGTGGACCGCTATATTCGGAAGGTGAGCAAGGACCCCGAAGTCCGCGCCGGGAGCGTCTCCGCCGACTGTCCGGCGGGGGACTACACCGTCCGGGCCAGCGTCTCCTCCGCCGATGGTGTGGAGCTTTCGGCGGCCGAGGCGGCCTTCTCGGTCGCAGCACCGGTGGAACCACCGGAGCCGGAGGCGCCTTCCGGCGACGCCACGCTGAGCGGCCTGACGCTGAGCGACGTCCCTCTGGCATTCTCATCGGCCACCACCGTATACACCGCCAGCGTCGCCAACGGCACGCATGAAACGACGGTAACGCCAACTACGAACGACGATGGGGCCACTTACGTGGTCAAGCTAGGCAAATTGTGGGACCAGGACCGGGTAATCCCCCTCGCTGTGGGCAGCAACAACGTCATCACCGTTGAGGTGACCGCCGAGGACGGGTATAGCCGCAAGACCTACACCATAACCGTAACCCGGGCCGAGCCACCGCTCCCGCTGACCGCGGCGATTGGCCTGTCTGCCTACTCGGTGGAGGAGGGCACGGAGGTCACCCTCACCATGTCCTTCGCGAACCTGGAATCCGACTCTGACGCCTCAACCACCGATTACGTCTTCCGGGCTGATGTAAAGGACTGGGGAAACGGGGACGCCGACGGGTGCGAGGACGAGGCGGGGGGCGGCTACGGCTTGGGCCTGGACCGGCATATGAACCAGGTGGACGAAGACCTGGAGGTCCGCACCGGGACCATCTCCGCCGACTGTCCGGCAGGGAACTACACCGTCCGGGCCAGCATCTCCTCCACCGACGGTGTGGAGCTTGCGGCGGCCGAGGCGGCCTTCTCGATCGTAGAGCCGGGGGAACCACTGGCGGAGCCGCCTTCCAGGGACGCCACGCTGAGCGGCCTGACGCTGAGCGATGTCACTCTGGCATTCTCATCAACCATCACCGTATACATCGCCAGCGTCGCCAGCGACACGCGCGAAACGACGGTAACGCCAACTACGAACGACGATGGGGCCACTTACCTGGTCAAACTGGGCGGAGTGGACGACGCAGACAGGGTCATCCCCCTCGCTGTGGGCAGCAACGTCATCACCGTTGAGGTGACCGCCGAGGACGGGGTTGCCTCCCGGACCTACACCGTCACCGTGATCCGGGCTGAGCCACCGCCATCGCCCACCGCGGCGATTGACCTGTCTGCCTACTCAGTGGAGGAGGGCACGGAGGTCACCCTCACCATGTACTTCGCCAACCTGGAGCGCGACGTCGACCGCACAAGCACCGATTATGTTTTCCGGGCCGATGTAAAGGACTCGGAAAACGGGGACGCCGACGGGTGCGAGGACCAGGCGGGCGGCTACGGCCTGGGCGTGGACCGCTACATGAGGCAGGTGGACCAGGACCCGGAGGTCCGCACCGGGACCATCTCCGGGGACTGCGGGCCGGGGGAATACGCCGTTGAGGCGACCCTGTCCTCCGCCGACGGTGTGGTACTGGCGACGGCCCGCGCGGCCTTCACGGTAACCGAGCGGGCGCAGTAGCTACCGGTACCAGTAATTCCGGGCGGCAATAGAGGCCGGATGCATGGACCGGCAGGGGCAGCCATCGTATTCCAACGGTGGCTGCCCCGTGCCTTTGCGGCCTAGCGCTCCGCGCCGATCGGCTCCTCCTCATCCAGGCTCTCGCCGACGCGCAGGCTGGCCTCGCTCAACCGGGTCAGCCGCTCCCTTAGCGCCTCCATCTCCCGCCGGTGCTCGTCGGCTTCCTGCATCTGCCCTCCCGGACCCGGACCCGGAGGGCGGACAGCGGCTTTGAGACGCCTTGGGCCCGCCGGTGTCACGGGTGCCAATTGTACCGGACCGGCCAAATCCTCACAGTAAATCACGGCTTTTGGGGGTTGATAATCACTCCAATATCACACGAATAGTTTACGATAGTCGTCGGCCCAGAGATCAGTTGAGCCGTTTCTGCGGAGCGGACTCGCTCCGCTTACCCCTCGACCGGAGCGCGCGCCCGATGCCCGCCCGGTTGGAGAGCTATGTTGGCACGCCATCGGTATCGGATACAAGTTGCAGCAGCGCCGCAGCGCGCCCCGGCGGTATCCGCCGCCGGGAGGACGCCCCTCTACGGGCGCAATCCCTCTACCCCCCTGACAGGGGCCCAAATCGGGTTAGGACATAGCTTGGGAAGGCACTGCAGACTCCGGCATCTTATTGGTGTCGAAACCAAAAGCCGGAGAGCCCCCATGCGCCTTCCCAGCGAATGCTATCAGATGCAGAAAACCATTGAAACGCAGTTACCTCACCTCTCTCAGGCTCAATTGACCGGCCTGGTCCTGTGGGTTTGCGGAGCCATTCTCGCGGGCAGCGCCTGCCAGAACGCCGTGGCCTCGGCCCTCTCGCCCTGGGGCAGGTGGAACAACCGGCGCCAGTACCTCCGGGAGTGGCTGTACGACGGCAGCGACCGGGCCCGTCCCTGCCAGACCGAGCTGGACGTGAGCCTCTGCTTCGCGCCACTGCTCCGGTGGGTCCTCTCCTGGTGGAGTTCCGACAGACTGGCCTTGGCCGTTGACCCCACGCTCAAGGGCGACCAGACCACCGCCATCGTCGTCAGCGTGCTCTACCGGAGTTGCGCCATTCCCGTAGCCTGGAGCATCCGCCGCGCCACCCAACGCGGGTCCTGGATAGACCCGGCAGTGGAGCTGCTCCAGCAACTGGCCCCAGCGGTTCCCGAGGAAATGACCGTCATCGTGCTCTGCGACCGGGGCATCGCCAGTCCCAAGCTGTGGCAGCAAATACGCGACCAAGGCTGGCATCCCGGTATGCGCTACCGAAGGAACATCACCTTCTGCGCCGACGGTGGACGCCGGTTGCCCGCCCTGCGCTTCGTCTCCGTTCCCGACACCGCCTGGATCGGCCGCGGTACTGCCTTCGGCACCTCCAACACCCAGCGTCGCTGCACCCTGTTGGTGGTCTGGTACGCCGAGCAGGAAGAACCCTGGATCATCCTCACCGACCTTGCGCCCGAAAACGTGGGACCCAGCTGGTACGCGCTGCGCTTCTGGATCGAACTGGGCTTCAAGGCCCTCAAGAGCCTGGGCTGGAAGTGGGATAAAACCCGCCGCACCGACCCAACGCGTGTCTCCCGCCATTGGCTCGTATTATCGGTGGCTACCCTCTTGGCCCTGGCCTATGGCACCAGAGCCTGCCCCCCGTACTTGATACGGGGGTGGAAGACGCCCAGGACCGCAGGATCGCCCCAGGCAACCTGCGGGCGCCGCCCAAGGCGCTGGCTCCCCATCACCGGGACCCTCGGACCCGTCCGGCGCGCACCGTCAGCGTGATCCGCCACGGCATCGACTGGCTCCGGCGCCTGCTGCTCAAGGGTCGCCTCTGGAGCCGCGTCTGGCTGCTGCCGGAACCCTGGCCTCAACCCAAGCCCAACTTGGAGATCACCCATCATGCGCCCTCGTAACAGCCTTTACATACCCCTGTCAGCCCCCCTGACAGGGGTATGTAACGGTTGAAATTGGGTACAAACCCTCGGAATTCACAAGAGTCAGGCGCAGACCCTCCGGGCCGTTAGAGCAGGCGAAAGCCGAGATTTCAGGTTTGCAAACCATATTATGAGTCATCGACCGAAATGAAGTTAAACAACATGGCGCGAAAATACATACCCCTGTCAGTGTCAGCCCCCCCCCCCCCCGACTTTTCCGGGGCTGTTCACCGCTCCGCTGAGCAGGCAGCCGCTCCGCAGGCAATCCCCAGCCGACGACGGGGACCCGGCAGCGTTGCAACCCGGCCCCGCCGGGGATGCGCCGGATACGCCATCGTCTCTCCCCCCGCTACAGTTGGAATAATCCGCGGTCCGCCGCCCGGGCCCCGTCCCAGCCGCCGCACGCCAGCCGCAGCGGGTGGACCGGAACCTGGCAACCCGCGCCGCCGTCTTTTCCGCCGGCTGTGCCGCGGGCAACTGCGGCGTCAAGGCCAGCACACGGCCCGACGACAGGAAAACAACCTAACAACCAGACAGCATCACAACATGGAAGGATACTAACTTGGCAACCCAAAGGTCAAAATTCACCAGTCTGTTGAAGAACGTTCCGGCGCTACGTGCCGCCGGTAAAGCCGCGCCCCGGGCCCCTTCCCGCCGGAATAATAACGACTTTCTGGGCAAAATAGCGCCAGCCCCGGGATCCAAATACCCTCCGGCCGCCCTGGCGGCGGTTGCCTTCCTCGCCCTGTTCGCCTTCCTCCTGTTAGCTTCCTCCAATTCCCCCACCCCGGCCTACGCCCAGGATTCCTCCTCCGTGGTGACCGTCCCCGCGAACTGGCCGCTGAAGCCGTCGGGCCTGGGCGCCGGGGACCAGTTCCGGCTGCTCATCGTCACCTCGACGAAGCGCGACGGCACTTCCACCGACATCGCCGATTACGATACCCACGTGCAGACCGCCGTCGCCAGCGGCCATGCCAGCATTCAGAGCCACAGCGAGCAGTTCCAGGTGGTCGGCTGCACCGCCGCCGTGGACGCCCGCGACCACACCGGCACCACCTATACCAGCGCTGACAAGGGCGTGCCCATCTACTGGCTGGACGGGAACAAGGCCGCCGACGAGTACGAGGACTTCTACGACGGCTCGTGGGACCAGGAGTCGTCGGGCAAGAACGAGAGCGGGACCAACGTGTCGTTTCCAGGTTTAGCCGTCGCGCGCCCGTACACCGGGTGCAGCCACGACGGCACGGAGTCTTTCTTCGGTTCCACCTCCTACGCGCTGGGCAGACCCTCAGTATCGGACGGAAGACCCAACGTCGGCAGCGCCGACCACGGTCCGCTCCGCGGGGGCACCATCGTCGGCAGAAGTAACACACGGCCCTTCTACGGCCTCTCCGCCGTCTTCCAGGTGGCCGGGGCCGCGACGCCCCCCACCCTGAGCGGGCTGACGGTCAGCGCGGGGACGCTGACGCCGGCCTTCGCCAGCGACACCCTGGATTACACCGTCCCCGACGTGCCCAACGCCACCGGCCGGATCACCGTCACCGCCACGGCGGACGCCGACGTGACCGTCGCCTACGAGGACGGCTCCGGCAACGCGCTGACCGACGTTGACTCCACCACCGCCGGCGACCAGTTCGACCTGGTAGTGGGCGAGAACACCATCCAGGTCAAGGTGACCAAGGGCGGCGCCAGCCAGACCTACACGCTGAAGGTCACCCGGGCGGCGTCCAGCGACGCCAGCCTGAGCGGGCTGAGTCTGAGCGGCGTCACGCTGTCGCCGGACTTTGCCAGCGGCACCGCCACCTACACCGCCTCCGTGTACAACAGCGTGACGTCCACCACGGTAACGGCGACGCCGACCGATGACGACGCCAAGGTGGTGATCACCCCGGTCGTCGACGCCGACGCGAGCGCGGAGGGGCACCAGGTGGACCTGGACGTGGGCAGCAACGTCGTCACCGTCAAGGTGACCGCCGAGGACGGCACGACCACCCGGACCTACACGGTGACCGTCACCCGGGCGGCCAACTCGGTGACCTTCGTGGTCACCGCCCCCGATGGGGTTACCGATGGGGCCAGGGCATTAGAGATCACCTGGGTGGACACGCAGGACTGCACTGACGGGTACAAGGCCTATACGGGCTTTGTCTCGGCTGGGGTGGTCATTGGCTTCGTCGAGGTCCCGGACAAAACCGCGAGCACGGCGGACGACATCACGAATACTTACACTCGCTTTGTCAGCATTGGCCAGATGCAGGTCTGGTGCGGAGAGCGGAGCTCGGGCCGCATGGTCGGGGAGGTGGCAGTCCTCTTCGACCCCGACAACGAAGACCGTGTAATTCCCGGGACCTATACCACGGCCGCCGCCGACAGCGCCGCGCCGCCCCCCACCCTGAGCGGGCTGACGGTGAGCGCGGGCACGCTGACGCCGGTCTTCGCCGGCGGCACCCTGGAGTACGCCGTCCCCGACGTGCCCAACGCCGACGGCCGCATCACCGTCACCGCCACGGCGGACGCCGACGTGACCGTCGCCTACGAGGACGGCTCCGGCAACACGCTGACCGACGTTGACTCCACTACGGACGGCGACCAGTTCGACCTGGAGGTGGGAGATAACACCGTCAAGGTCAAGGTGACCAAGGGCGACGCCAGCCAGACCTACACGCTGACCGTCACCAGGGCCGCGCCCCCAGCCTCCAGCGACGCCAGCCTGAGCGGGCTGGCCCTGAGCGGCGTCACGCTGTCGCCGGACTTCGCCAGCGCCACCGCCCTCTACACCGCCTCCGTGTACAACAGCGTGACGTCCACCACGGTGACGGCGACGCCGAACCACGCCGGCGCCACGGCGGTCATAACCCCGGTCGACGCCGACCTGAGCGCGGAGGGGTACCAGGTGAACCTGAACGTGGGCGGCAACGTCGTCACCGTCAAGGTGACCGCCGAGGACGGCACGACCACCCGGACCTACACGGTGACGGTCACCCGGGCGGCCAACTCAGTGACCGTCGTGGCCAGCGCTCCCGATGGGGTTACCGGTGGGGACAGGAAATTCGAGATCACCTGGGTGGACACGCAGGAATGCACTGGCGGCCACTCGGCCTATGTGGGCATCATCAATGAGAATGGGGTGGTCATTGGCACCACCAAGGTCACGGACGATGCCACGGACACGGCGGACGTCATCACGGCGACTTACCCGCGCTTAGTCAGCGCCAACCTGATGCAGGTCTGGTGCGGAGAGAAGGGCTCGGGCCGCATGGTCGGGCAGGTGGTCATGACCATCGACCCCGCCAACAACAACCGGGTCAGTCCCGGCAGGTATAGCTCGGCCGCCGGCGAGCCCCCCACCCTGAGCGGGCTGACGGTGAGCGCGGGGACGCTGACGCCGGCCTTCGCCGGCGGCACCCTGGACTACTCCGTCCCCGGCCTGGCCTACGGCAACAACCGCATCACCGTCACCGCCACGGCGGACGCCGGCGCGACCGTCTCCTACGAGGACGGGGCGGGCAACGCGCTGAGCGACGTTGACTCCACTACCACCGGCGACCAGTTCGACCTGGCGGTGGGGGAGAACACCATCAGGGTCAGGGTGACCGAGGGCGGCCTCAGCCAGACCTACACCCTGACCGTTACCCGGGCGAAGCCGCAGGTGAGCATCAGCGCGGCGGCGGCCACGGCCGGGGAGGGCGACTCCCTGACCTTCACCGTGACCCGCACGCCCGCCGCCGGGGACCCGCTGACGCTGACGCTGAACGTCAGCGAGAGCGGGGACCTGGTTCCCGCCGCCGAGGAGGGCGACAGGACGGTGACCATCGCCGCCGACGCCACCGGGGCGACCATGACGGTGGCCACCGGCGCCGACGACAGCGACTGGGAGGAGCACTCCACGGTCAGCGTCACGGCGCCGCCCAGCGCCGGCTACACCCTGGGCAGCGGCGCCGCCAGCGCCGCGACGCTGGTGGAAGACGACGACTTCCCGGCGGCGGGGGCGGTGCTGAACGTCAACCCCGGAACGGTGAGCGAGCCGGGCACGGCGACGGTGACCGTCAGTGTGACCACGCTGCGGAACGAGATGCCCCACGGCCCGGGCGGGATGCTGAGGGTCACCAGCAGCGACGTCACGGCCAGCGCCGGCAGCGACTACGACGCCTTCAGCCAGACCTATGCCCTGGACGCCGCCGGGTTCAGCGCGGTGACGGCCCCTGGGGGCCAACGCTGGAAGCGGGTGTACAGCGGAACGGTGACCGTCAAGGACGACACCACCCAGGAGAGCGCCGAGACCTTCCAGCTCGTGCTGACCAACAGCGGCGCACCCAAGGTCACCCTGCTCCAGTCAACGGTGCCGGTGACCATCCCCGCCAACGACGCGCCCGCGGCGTCCAGCGACGCCAGCCTGAGCGGGCTGGCCCTGAGCGGCGTCACGCTGTCGCCGGACTTCGCCAGCGCCACCACCACCGGCTACACCGCCTCCGTCGCCAACGGCGTGACGTCCACCACGGTAACGGCGACGCCGAACCATGCCGCCGCCAAGGTGGACATCACCCCGGCCGAGCACCCCTTTTACGCGGACTTCCCCGGATATCAAGTCGACCTGCAGGTGGGCAGCAACACGATCAGCGTCAAGGTGACCGCCGAGGACGGCACGACCACCCAGACCTACACGGTGACCGTCACCAGGGCCGCGCCCCCGGCGTCTAGCGACGCCAGCCTGAGCGGGCTGGCCCTGAGCGGCGTCACACTGTCGCCGGACTTCGCCACCACCACCACCACCGGCTACACCGCCTCCGTCGCCAACGGCGTGACGTCCACCACGGTAACGGCGACGCCGAACCACGCCGGCGCCGCGGCGGTGACCACCCCGCCCGACGCCGACGTCAACACGGTGGGGCACCAGGTGAACCTGGACGTGGGCGACAACACGATCAGCGTCAAGGTGACCGCCGAGGACGACACGACCACCCGGACCTACACGGTGACGGTCACCCGGGCCGCGGCGGTGGTGGCGAACTCGGTGACCGCCGTGATCACCGCCCCCAACCCGCTTGACGAGAAGCGCCGGAGAGTGGAGGTCAGCTGGACGGACGGGCAGGACTGCTCCGGCACGTACACGGCCCATGTCATCGTTGAAGCGGCCGATCTCGCGTTCAAGATGGACGACGATACCACGGGCAGCGACGACCCGGCGAACGTGATCACCGCGACCTACGCCACGACGGTGTTGAGCAAGATCGAGGTCTGGTGCGGAGAGCGGAACACGGGCCGGAAGGTCGCGGAGGTGGCGATCCCCACCGACTCCGTCAACGGATGGCCCATCCCGGGCACCTATACCACGGCCGCCGCCGAGCCGCCGGCGCTGAGCGGGCTGACGGTGAGCGCGGGCACGCTGACGCCGGACTTCGCCGGCGACACCCTGGACTACACCGTCCCCGGCCTGCACTACGGCCACAGCCGCATCACCGTCACCGCCACGGCGGACGCCGACGCGACCGTCTCCTACGAGGACGGGGCGGGCGCCGCGCTGGTTGACGCCGACGCCGATACCGCCGGGTTCCAGGCGGACCTGGCGGTGGGGGAGAACACCATCAAGGTCAAGGTGACCGAGGGCGACGCCAGCCAGACCTACACCCTGGCGCTCACCCGGGCCGACAAGACGGTGCTCAGCTCGGTTAGGTCTGACTGGGTGAGCAGCGATGCCACGATGGTCTTCAACTGGACCGACTCCGGCCTCTGCGAGTCGCCGGACAAGTACTACGTGTACTTCTTTTTTGATACTACTGGCTCAAGCCTAATGCAGACTCCCGAGATGTCGGTGGCCGCGACTGAGCGGTCGATGACGACTGGTCCTTGGACTAGCCTGCCAGCCAAAAGAGCTGAAATCTGGTGTGGAGCCAGGACGTCGGGCCGCAAGGTCGGGGAAATCACCAATTCCGGTTCTGGGATACTCAACCGGTCTCCCATTATTAGGACCGAGGAGCCGCACCTGACCGGGCTGACCGTCAGCGACGCCGCCCTCACCCCCACCTTCGTCAGCGCCACCCTCAAGTACGCCGCCAGCGTGGACGGGGCCACCGGCCGCATCACCGTCGCCGCCACGCCCAGCAGCGGCGCGACCGTCTCCTGGCGGGACAGGGCGGGCAACGACCTGGCCGACGCCGACGCCGACACCGCCGGCCAGCAGGTCAACCTGGCCGAGGGCGAGAACATCATCGGGGTCCGGGTGACCAAGGGCGACGCCAGCCACACCTACACCCTGACCGTGGCCCGGGCCGCCGACAGCGCCGCCCCGCAGCCAACCATCGAGCTGGACCCGGACAGCGCCGACTTCGGGCTGGTGGTCCGCTTCGGCGAAGCGGTGAGCGGGTTCGACGAGAGCGACCTCACCCTGAGCGCGGGCTGGTCGCTGGTTGCCGGCTCGCTGGAGGCGGACGCCGATGAGGCGGGCAAGTACCGGGTCGGCTTCAGGCCGGAGCGGGAGCTGGCCGGGCTCACGGCGGACCTGGCGGTGACCCTCGCGGCGGGGGCGGCCAGCGACCTGGCGGCCAGCCCCAACGCCAGCGGGGCGGCCACGCTGACCGAAGCCGGCCTGTACGCCGGGCCGGCGGTGATGGTCTACCTGGCGCCCTTCGAGGAGGACGGGACCTACGACCCGGACTCCCTGGCCGGCGAGTTCCGGGTGGGGTTCCTGTTCATGAAAGACCACATCATCGCCGCGCCGGTGACCGGCTTCGAGGCCACGGACATCGCGCTGGCCAACGCCACGGTCAGGGCGTTCCTGGCCAAGCCGCCCCGGGGCCTCTACGGGGCCGAACCGATCGAGCCAGACTCGCCCGAGTACGCCGGATCGTACCTGTACGAGGCGACCATCGTGCCGGACGCGGCGGCCTGCGCCTCCGGCTGCACCATCACCGTCGGGGTGCCCCACGGGGCGGCGCTGGGCGCGATCTCCACCGTGGAGGCCGGTTCGACCCACCTGGTGCGGCCCAACGCGGCGGCCGAGCCGCTGACGGTGCAGCGGGAGGGGGCTGGGAGCGGGGCGCGGGTCAGCGCCCTGGCGGTTCGGCGAGCCGTGAACTCGGACCTCTACTGGGTGGACGTCCTGATCAGCGGCAGCAGCCAGAACTTCTATAAACACATCAGTGTCGAGACGGGGGAGACTGATCCGCTGCCGGGCTGGGAAGGCGGTCTGCACTCGTTCTGGGTGCAACCCCCGGCCACAGGCACGGTGACCCTGTCCATCGACCTGAACCGGGACGGGGATTACGACGATTCGGGCGTCGACTTCACCTACGCCATCAGGGCCGCGACCGCCCAGGCCCGGACCCAGGCCCAGTCCCAAGAGGACGAGACGGCGGAGGCGAAGGCGGCGCCGGAACCGGCGACGATACCGGCGACGATACCCGACGCCGCGCTGCGGGGCATCCTGGAGCGGGTCCTGGGCAAGGAGGCGGGAGCGGCCATCACCACGGAGGAACTGGCCGCGCTGCGGTTCCTGGACCTGCGGGGCAGCGGGGCAGCCGATCTGGCCGGGCTGGAGCACGCGCTGCGCCTGACCGACCTCTACCTGGACGACCCCAGCCTGGACCTCTCCCCGCTGGAGGGCCTGGGGGTGGTGATCCACCTCAGCGCCCCGCCGGCGCCGGACGGCAGCGAAGTCCCGGCCCCGGCCCTCTCCACCGACGCCGCCCTGAGCGGGCTGGCGCTGAGCGGAGTGGACCTCGGCGCCTTCGACCCGGCCACTGAAGAGTATACCGCCAGCGTCGCCAACGACGTGACGGAAACCACCGTCACCGCCACGGTGAACGATGGTGGAGCGAGCTACACGGTCAAGCTGGACGGCGCTGCCGATAGCGACGGGGTAATCCCGCTGGCCGTGGGCAGCAACGTCATCGCCGTCGAGGTCACCGCCGAGGACGGGGAGACCGCCCGGACCTACACCGTGACCGTGACCAGGGCTGCGGCCCCGGACCCGGGCCCGCAGGCGGCGATTGACCTGTCCGCCGCCTCGGTGCAGGCGGGCACGGAAATCACCGTCACCATGTCCTTCGGCGGCCTGGAGTCCGACTCGGACACCGGCACCACCGATTACGTCTTCCGGGCCGACGTGGTGGACGCGGAGAACGGGGAGGCCGACGCCTGCGAGGACCGGGCCAATGGCTACGGTTTGGGCGTGGACCGGTACATGTGGCAGGTGGACGAGGACCCGGAGACCCGCACCGGCACCATTTCCGCCGGCTGCCCGGCCGGGGACTACACCCTGCGGGCCAGCGTCTCCTCCGCCGACAACGTGGAGTTGGCCTCGGCCAGCGCCAGCTTTACGGTCCGGGAACCGGAGACGCCCCTCTCCAGCGATGCCACCCTGAGCGGGCTGACGCTGAGCGGGGTGGACATCGGAACCTTCGACCCGGCTGCTACCAATTACGCCGCCGAGGTGGGCCACGGCGTGGCGGAAACCACGGTCACTGCCACGGTGAACGACGATGGCGCGAGCTACCTGGTCAAGCTGGACGGGGTGGCCGACGGGGACGGGGTGATCCCCCTGGCCGTGCGCAGTAACGTCATCGCCGTCGAGGTCACGGCGGAGGACGGGGAGACCACGAGGACCTACACCGTCACGGTCACCAGGGCTGCGCCGCCTCTCTCCACTGACGCCGCCCTGGGCGGGCTGACGCTGAGCGGGGTGGACATCGGAACCTTCGACCCGGACACCACCGGGTACGCCGCCGACGTGGATCACGGCGTGACGGAAACCACGGTGACGCCCACGGTGAACGACGACGGGGCGAGCTACCTGATCAAGCTGGACGGGGTTGCCGATAGCGACGGGACCGTCTCTCTTGTGGAGGGCAGCAACGTCATCACCATCGACGTCACCGCCGAGGACGGAGAGACCACCCAGACCTACACCGTCGCCGTCACCAGGGCCGCACCGCCGCTCTCGACTGACGCCACGTTGAGCGGGTTGACGCTGAGCGGGGTGGACATCGGGTCCTTCGTTCCGGCAACCGCCGGGTACGCCGCCAGCGTTGCCAACGACGTGACCGAAACCACCGTCTCCGCCACGGCGAACGACGACGGGGCGAGCTACACGGTCAAGCTGGACGGGGAGGCCGACAGCGACGGGGTAATCCCATTGGCCGTGGGCAGCAACGTCATCACCGTCGAGGTCACCGCCGAGGACGGAGAGACCGCCAGAACCTACACCGTCACGGTGACCAGGGAGGCTCCGCCGCTCTCCAACGACGCCACCCTGAGCGGGCTGGCCTTGAGCGATGCGCCCTTTACATTCGCCTCGGACACCACGAGTTACGAGGTGAACGTCGCCCACGACGTGGCCCAGACCACGGTGACGGCGACCGCCAACGACGACGGGGCCGCATACGCCATCAGGCTGGACGGTGTTGCCGATGCCGACGGGGTAATCCCCCTGGCCGTGGGGAGCAACGTCATCGCCGTCGAGGTCACGGCGGAGGACAGGGAGACCGCCAGGACCTACACCGTCACAGTAACCAGGGCCGCACCGCCCCTCTCGACTGACGCCACCCTGAGCGGGCTGGAACTGAGCGGGGTGGACATCGGAACCTTCGATCCGGCCACCACCGGATATGCCACCGACGTGGACAATGACGTGACCGAAACCACCGTCACCGCCACGGTGAACGACGACGGCGCGGCCCACCTGGTCAAGCTGGACGGGGTGGCCGACAGCGACGGGGTAATCCCGCTGGCCGTGGGCAGCAACGTCATCACCGTCGAGGTCACCGCCGAGGACGGGGAGACCGCCAAGACCTACACCGTCACCGTGACCAGGGCCGCGCCTGACGAACCCGAACCGGAGCCTCCGCCCAGCAGCCCGCCCGACGCGCCGGAGAGGCCCACCGGCGAGGTGACCGGAAGGGGACAGGTGCGACTGGACTGGAACGACGCGGCGGGAGCGGAGTTCTACCAGATACGCTTTTGCTGTGGCAACCAGGATTGGGTGGAGCTTCCCACTGATGGGATTGAGATTGTCTTTGACGGCTCAGGGGCGACGCTAAGCAATCTGCCGGACTATGGCACCTATCACTTTTCCGTGCGGGCCGGCAATGCGGCCGGTGTATCCGGCTGGTCGGAGTCCCTGCAACTCTCAAACGCCACATGACCAAAGCACCGGAGGCGCGGCCAGGACCCAGTAACCCATAACAAGACCCGCTGGCGGTCGGCCCGGCCGACCGCCAGCCGCCATTCCCGGGCAACCAGAAAATCCCCCCGTATATGCCCGTATGTGGATGTACGTGGGAGGCCAACGGCGTCACATCATGTGGGTTCGCCCAAGCCTTGGGGGTAGACAGAAGCAGGCACCCAGGCGGGGCAAAGGAACGAAGCCCTGCGGGGGAACCATGCACTCCCTCTCCCGGCTTGCTGCCGGGATGCCGGGCGGCCTGGACAATTTCATCGGATCCACCACAGCCGAACGGTTTACGTCTTCCCCGACGACTTCCCGCAACGCCTGGAGCGGTTCAAGAGGGAGTCCGGCCTGCCGTGGGCGGAGTCGCACCGCCGCCTGGGCACCTCTGCCCACAACCTGAGACGCTGGAAGGACAAGGGGGTCCGCCCATCCTGCGGCGCCAGATGGCCCTGCTGGAGCTGGCGGAAGAACTGGGTCTCGGCCACCTGTTTACCGACTGGACGATCCCGCACGAGACGCGGGGTGAGCCGTCCGCCCCGGGCGTCCCGCCCCTGGGCCGGAGTCCAGGGAGGAAGGGCGCCCGGCGGCGGGGCAGCGGCGACTGCCGGGGCTGAAACGCAAGAGGCCGCATAGCCGCATACATGGACCGTTGGGAGCAGCCATTGTCGGAATACGGTGGCTGCCCCCCGTGTGTTTGCGGCCTAGCGTCCTGCGCCGACCGGCTCCTCCTCGTCCAGGCTCTCGCTGACGCGCAGGCTGGCCTCGCTCAACCGGGTCAGCCGCTCCCGCAGCTCCGTTATCTCCCGCCGGTGCTCGTCGGCTTCCTGCATCTGCCCTCCCTGTCCCGGACTGCGGACGCCCTGGCCCCGCGGGTGTCACGGGCACCAATTGTACCGGATCGGCCAAATCATCACAATACGTCACAGATATTGGGGTTAATAATCACACTAGACTCACACGCATAGTCTAAAATGTACAGGGCTGGAGCGCCGTCCGATATCACCTGCCCGGAGCGCTTGGCCTATGTCTGCCCGTTAGAGGGGTTGTATTGGTCTGTCTTCCCCATAGGTTGCAAGTTGCAGTAGCGGCAGAGAGCGCCCCGGCGGTATCCGCCGCCGGGAGCGCGCGCCTCGACGAATGCAATCCTTCTACCCCCCCCCCGACGAATATCGTCACCGGATAGTCCCCCAGCCCCCGCCGTTCCCTTCCTTGGCACCGTCTGCCTCCCCCGTAGTTCCGCTTGCCCGGAGCTCCCGTTCCGGAACGCGTACGGGCAGACCGGGCGGTTTCCCTTTGCCTTCCGGGCAACGTCCCTGCCCGCCATCCAGCCTTTGCAACTGCCTGAAGTGAGGTTAGCACCGTGAAACGCCAACTGCCCTTCGCCGTTCTTGCCGCCCTGGGAGCCTTCGCGCTCTTCGTTCTCGCCGGCGTCCCATTGACCTACCAGGCCCATGCCCAGGCGTCGCCGTCGGTGGCGGTCAGCCTCTCCTCCGACACCGTGGAGGAGGGATCGGCCATCGCCGTCACCATGAGCTTCAGCGGCCTGGAGTCCGACGCCGACACCGCAACCAAGGATTACGTCTTCCGGGCCGACGTGAAGGACTCGGAGGACGGGGACGCCGATGGGTGCGAGGACCAGGCCGGGGGCTACGGCCTGGGCGTGGAGCGGTACCTGAACCTGGTGGACGAGAACCCCGAGACCCGCACCGGGAGCATATCCGCTGATTGTCCGGCGGGGCAGTACACCGTGCGGGCCAGCATATCGGACGCCAACGGCTCGGAACTGGCCGCGGACAGCGCAGACTTCTCGGTCGTCGAGCCGCCCTCCACCGACGCCGCCTTGAGCGGCCTGGCGCTGAGCGGCGTGGACATGGGAACCTTTGACCCGGCCACCTACAGCTACGACGTGAACGTCGGCCACGACCTGGCGGAGACCACCGTTACGCCAACTCCCAACGACGAGGGGGCAACCTACGTCGTCCGGCGGGACGGGGTGGAAGACGGGGACGGGACGGTCCCCCTGGCCGAGGGAAGCAACGTCATCAGCGTCGAGGTCACCGCCGAGGACGGGCAGACAACCAAGACCTACACCGTCATCGTGACGCGGGCCGCATCGGAGTCAGACACTCAACAGCAGCAGGAGGAAGAGGAATCGGGACCAGAGGCTGCTGTTGAGCTATCGCCTCCCACGGCGCCGGTGGGTACGTCAATCGGCGTAACCATGTCCTTCGCCAACCTTGATTCCGACTCCGACACCAGCACCACAGACTACGTCTTCCGGGCCGACGTGAGGGACTCCAACGGAAACGTCGACCAGTGCGAGGAACAAGCAAACGGCTATGGCCTGGGCGTGGACCGTTACATGTACAGAGTGGACGAGGACCCCGAGACACGCACGGGAACAATCTCCGCCGACTGTCCAGTGGGGGCATACACCCTTCGTGTCGGCATTTCCACCCCCGAAAACGTGGAACTGGCATCGGGCAGCGCAGACTTCACGGTCTTCGACCCGGATGCCCCGAAGTCCACCGACGCCGCGCTGAGTGGACTGTCGCTGAGCGACGTCGACTTTGGGACGTTCACATCAACCACCACCGCCTACACCGCAAGCGTCGGCAACGACGTGGCCGAGACCACCGTCACCCCTACAACAAACGACGACGGGGCGACCTGCGTGGTCAAGCTGGACGGAGTTGCCAACAGCAACGGGACCGTTTCTCTTACGGAAGGGGCCAATGTTATCACCATTGAGGTGACGGCGGAGGACGGGGAGACTATCAAGGTATACACCGTGACTGTTACCCGCACCCCCAACAGCCCGGCCACCGGCCTGCCCACCATCAGCGGAACGGCGCAGGTGGGCCAGACGCTGACCGCGGACACCTCCGGCATCGCCGACGCGGACGGGCTGGACAACGTTGCCTTCAGCTACCAATGGCTGTCCAGCCGCGACACAGAGATTAAAGGAGCAACGGGTTCCACTTATATGCTCCAGGCCGCTCATCAAGGTAAAGTCATCAAGGTACGGGTAACGTTCACCGACGACGCGGGGAACCTGGAATCGTTGACGAGCGAGGCGACGGCTGTGGTGTCAGCCTCCACTCAGATCGCCTCCGAAGATGAGCCGAGCCTGCGAAGTCACATCACCGTCGTGGTGGCGGAAGACACATCAGACCCGGACAACCCGCGGACCGATTTCACGGTTACCTGGAAGGACGTTGACGTCTGCTCCACCAGGTACAACGCTTATTTCAGCAATGAAATGGACGTGACTCGCGGGGGAGACACCACGCATCTGGGCTCCGCAGCGGCAGACGGGTCCCAGATAACAAGCTCGCTTTCCACCGTGGCAGGGGAGGGCATAGACTTCACATTGGAGCTCTATTGTGGGACGGAAGATTCAGGGCGGAGGGTTTCGAGCGTCAGTATTATCCATGGCGGCGGTCCCTCCTCGGAAGAATCGAATAGAAGGCTGGTTCCCGGCGCCTACTCGTCGGAACCGCCTCTGACCGCGCTGATTGTCAGCACGGGCATCCTCACTCCCACGTTCCACAGCCACACGCCCAAGTATACAGTCCAGAATGGCGTTAGCGCTGTCGACCGGCTAACCGTTGTTGCCACTGCGAAGCCCGACTACAGGGTGGTCTTCATAAAAGACGTCATCGGCGGCAGCTACATTTTTTGCTCACCCTGGGGTTTTTCGTGCACTGAGTGGTACTACCAAAGGGGGGACGGGAACCAAGTTTATCCCCTGACCGACGCTGACGCCGACGCTCCGGGCTTCCAGGTCGACCTGGCCGCGGGCGAGAAACTCGCTATGCACGTGCTCCGTGATTACAGAGGGAGAACCCTCCACAATGAATTCTATAGTTTGACAGTCAACCGAACTCCCAACACCCTGGCCACGGGCGCGCCTACTATAAGTGGCATGGCGCAGGTGGGAGAGACGCTGACGGCGTCCACATCCGAAATTGCTGACGAAGACCGGCTGAGCAGTGCATCCTTCAGCTACCAGTGGATTCGGAACAGCGGAACCACGGACACCGACATTGCGGGAGCCACCGGCGCGACCTACACCCTGGTCTCCGCCGATGAAGGGAAGACCATCAAAGTGCGGACGACCTTCACCGACGACGCCGGCCATCAGGAGACGCTGACCAGCGAGGGGACGGCCGTGGTTGTGCCAAGGCCGAACAGTCCCGCCACCGGCCTGCCCACCATCAGCGGCACGGCGCAGATGGGGGAGACGCTCACGGCCTCCACTTCGGACATCGAGGACGCGGACGGACTGACCAACGTGGCCTTCAGCTATCAGTGGCTTTCCAGCCGGGACACGGAGATTCCCGGCGCAACGGGCGACACCTACACCCTGGTAGCCGCCGACGAAGGGAAGACCATCAAGGTGCGGGTGAGCTTCACCGACGACAGCGGCAATGAAGAGACGCTGACCAGCACTGCCACGGCGGCGGTGGCGGCAGCACTCACTCCCAACAACATCTGTGACCGTCCGCAGGCGGTGCAGGACGCGATTCGCACCGCACTCGATAAGACGCATCTGAGCTGTGAACAGGTGACAGTTCACAGCTCAGATTTCGTAACAATCACCCAACTGAGGATCACGGGAATACAGCTGACCACGTTGCAAAGCGGGTCGTTCTATGGACTCACCGGTCTGAGGAGGCTGGAAATCAGCAGCTGTGGTTTGGACGAACTGCCAGAAGATATCTTCGATGGCCTGAGCAACCTGGAGAGTCTGGACCTGTCGTCCAACGACCTGGAGGAGTTGCCAGAGGACATTTTCGATGGCCTAGGGAACCTGAAAAAACTTTACCTAAACAGCAATGAACTCACGGCACTGCACCAGGACGTGTTCGATGGCCTGAGCAACCTAGAGGCCCTGGGCCTGTCATCCAACGACCTGACCGCGCTGCCCCCTGATGTGTTTGAGGACCTGGACAGCTTGGAGGCCCTGAGCCTGGCACATAACGAACTGGGAACACTTCCCGTCAATGTGTTCGAAGACATCGCGGCGACCCTGTCTGGTTTGGATGTGGGGTACAACGACCTGGCGCTTGGTGAGCTGCCGAGCGATTTCTTCGCCTCCTTCACCAACCTTATAGCCCTGGTTCTTGAGGGCATTGGTAAAGACTTGGAAGGGGACACTGAAGGCACAATGACGTCGCTTGCCTATGATTGGTTCGGCGACCTCTCCAACTTGGAAAGACTGTATTTGTCCAATAACGAACTGAGTTCATTGCCCGGAGACACGTTCGATGGCTTCTCCAACTTGGAACTACTGTATTTGTCCGAAAACGAACTGAGTTCACTGCCCGGAGACACGTTCGATGGTTTCTCCAACTTGAAATTACTGCTTCTGGGTAACAATGATCTGACTGAATTGTCCGCCGACTTGCTGGAAGACCTGACAAACTTGGAAGAGCTGGAGTTGTACAACAACCAACTGGCTGCACTGCCCGACGGGCTGTTCAAAGGACTTTCCAACCTTTACAACGTGGATCTGCTTTCCAATCCCGGAGCGCCGTTTACCTTTACGGCGGAACTCGAGAAGAGCGGCAACGACGGAATTGTTGTCAAGGTTACTGAGGGCACTCCGTTCAGCATGGACGTCACGTTGGCGGCCGGGGGTGGCACTCTATCAGAAACCTCCTTGACCATCCCGGCCGGGAGCGTTCAAAGCGAGGTTATCACCGTCACCCACAGCGGTTCCGACGCGGCCACTATCAGAGTTGCCTCGGCCGCGTTTCCCATCAGAAGGGGCAGAGATGGCCCCTTGCCTGGGTATGTGGGTGGAACCCCTAGAGGTACTCTCGCAGGTACTGGCAGCAGCCTGACCCTTTCTGCTCCGTCAGATGGGGAAAGTCCCAATACCCCCGCGACAGGCGCACCCACCATAAGCGGCACAGCACAGGTCGGACAGACGCTGACGGCAGACACCTCCGGCATTTCTGACGCTGATGGGCTGACAAACGTGAGCTACAGCTACCGGTGGCTTTCCAGCCGGGACACGGAGATTCCTAGCGCGACGGGCGTGACCTACACCCTCGTGGCCGCCGACGAGGGCAAGACCATCAGGGTTCGGATGACTTTCACCGACGACGGCAACCACGAAGAGACGCTGACCAGCGCGCCGACCACGGCGGTGGCGGCCTCGCCGGCCTCCGGGCCTGCCGTGGCAATTGGACTCTCGCCGTCCGGGTCCGTGGCCGAAGGCACGGAAATCGCGGTCACCATGAGCTTCAGGGGCTTGACCCCCGATTCCGACCGCTCCACCACCGACTATATCTTCCGCGCCGACGTGGTGGGGGCCGACTCCTGCGAGGGCGGCGGCATCGGGAACAACCGTTACATGTACCAGGTGGACGAAGACCCGGAGGTCCGCACCGGCGCCATATCCGCCGCCTGTTCGCCGGGCGACTACACCGTCGAGGTCAGCATATCGTCCCCCGGCAACGTCGAACTGGCGTCGGCCACCGCGAGCTTCACGGTCAACGCTCCAGGCCAACAACAGCCGCCGGAACCGCCCTCCACCGACGCCACACTGAGCGCGCTGACGCTGAGCGATGCGCCCTTTACCTTCGCCTCGGACACCACCGAGTACACGGCCAACGTCGCCAACGACGTGGCGCAAACCACGGTGACTCCCACGACGAGAGACAACGGCGCGACCTACGCCATCAAACTGGACGGGGTGGCCGATGCCGACGGGGTGATACCGCTGGCCGAGGGGAGCAACGTCATCACGGTAGAGGTGACCGCCGAGGACGGGAACACCGGCAAGACCTATAAGGTGACTGTAAGCCGGGCCGCGCCCGCCGCGCCGCCCGATGCGCCGGACCAGCCGACCGGCGAAGTGCCGGAGCCGGGGACGGTGACCCTGGACTGGGAGGACGTGGACGGGGCCACCGGCTACCAGGTGGGCCTGTGGTCGCAACCCAATCTGGTGCCCCTGCCGAGCGATGATATGCTTGGGGTGGCCGTGCAAATGGACGGTTCCAGCGCCAGGCTTACCGGCCTGCCCGCCGAATGGTCACACTACTGGCTCAAGGTCCGGGCCAGCAACGACGGAGGCGCATCCGGCTGGTCGGATTGGCTCGCCCTGGAGAACTCCTGAGCGCCATACGCTGGAGGGGCCTGACCAGGGTGGACGCCGCGCCGCCTGCCCCGAGGATGCCGGCGGCGCGGTTGGGCCAGCCGACCGGCAGCATCGTCGCTGGGCCCTGGGCTTCCGGCCTGGTTAGGCCGACACCGGCCGGGCAACACGGCCTGTCCGCCAGCGCGGCTGGCGCCGGCGGTTAAATCCGAAGGAACATCCGGGTTGCGGACCCCGCTGCGCAAGGACGGAAAGCAAAGCCAGCGAGGGCGCAGAACCGGTCGGCAGCGCCGCCGGCTAAGGCAGCCTCGCCTCCCTGGCGCATGGTAATTCAGGACAACAAGAAAGCCCGCATACCTGGACGAGCGGGGGAGGACACCGCTACGGGTGGTGTCCTCCCCTTTGCCTTGGGCCTGGCGGCCCGCGCCGGCCGGTTCCTACTCCCGCTTCTGTTCCACGCTGAGCGCCCACTCGAACCCGGACAGAGACGAAGGCTTGGTCTCGCCGTTGCGTCCCTGGGGCTGGGCCGGTTCCCCGGCTATGAACCCGGCCCGGGAGAACACCGACTGCTGAGGTTGGTGGATTCGGCGCGGCAGAAGACATCGCCGCCCGGGTTCCGGGGCAGCCACCCAGGGTTACGCCGGGGCAGCCTGCCCGCCGGCGCCGCCCTGGACCCTGGTCAGGACCCCCAGGATTATCCACGCCGGCAGCGAGGCCACCAGGGGGTAGGCGACGGCACCGATGGGACCGAAAAGCCCTCCGATGATTACACCCCAGGCCGACACCAGTCCCAGCACGACGGCGCAACCGTAGGCCAGGATGCGGGACAGGACCTGGGGGCGGCGGTGCATCAGGCGCACCGCCAGGGTCAGTGAAATCCCAACCGGCCATGCCAGCCCGACCAACCACAAGACGCCAGTCACGCCAGGGCCGGCCCCAAATCCGTCAATGCCGAACCGGACGAAGGAGATAACCAGCACCAGGGCCGGCAGCCAGAGGGAGAATAGGATAGTACCGATGGCGCTCTTCATGATCATCACCTCCTGACGTGTGGAATAAGCCCTTCCCCAGCGCCGGGGAGAATAAGAATACCTTGCGCATGGGGTATTTCGTTGGCCGGCCGCCCGCCGGATTGGGGCAGTCCTGCCAAGCCGGACAGGGCGGCGGCAATTCCGGGCAACAAAAAAGACTGGCATACATGGCCGGGCAGGGTGCGTCAGGAAGCGCGTAGGTTGAAAGTTCCAGCCGTGGAACCGGGCCAGGAGTGGGCCGGTGGCTGGGGAAGCAGGCGCTAGGGCCAGAGGCGGAACCGTGTCTGAAACCTTCCCGGCAATGTGGCCTCGCTCAACCGGGTCAGCCGCTCCCGCAGCTCCATTATCTCCCGCCGGTGCTCGTCGGCTTCCTGCATTTCTCCACCTTTGGTACGCCGGTTTCACTGGCGTCAATTGTACCAGCCGGGCGAAAGCCTCACAATACGTCACGGATATAAGGGTTGATAATCACACTAATATCACATGCATCATCTAAAATGTACAGGGCTGGAGCGCCGATGTCGCTTGCCCCGAGCGCCTGCTCCTGAGAGCCCGTGGGCAGGCTCAGAGGTGATGGGGGAAGTGATGTAGACGCGATTGCTGGCGCTTCATCTCGCGCCAGGGAGTTGGATGTCAAAGTCCATTATAAGTCCGCCGCCTGTTTCGCTCCCGGCAATTCCAGCACGAGGTGAAGGGAGACCATCGAAATGACAGTATCCCCTCTTCGTATCCGCTGGCTCGCAGTCGTGGCAGTTCTGGCCATCGCCGTCATTCTAAGCGCCTGTAGCGACGATCCGGCTCCCACGCCAGAGCCAACGGTTGCTCCGACCGCCGCGCCAACGGACACCCCCACGCCGGAGCCAACAGCGACTCCGACCGCCACACTCACACCTATCGCCACTCCCACACCCACTCCAACTCCTACCGCCACGCCCACTCCGGCGCCAACGGACACGCCCGCGCCCGCCGCAGTTGACAGGGCCGGGCTGGTGGCGCTCTACGAAGCGACGGACGGAGCCAACTGGACGAGCAACGACAACTGGCTGAGCAACAGGCCAATCGGCGAATGGTACGGCGTCACTACCGACCGCAGCGGTAATGTTACCGAGCTGTCCCTCGAGACCAACCAGTTGAGCGGTGAGATACCGGCGGAGTTGGGCAACCTCGTCAACCTGGAATTGCTGTCGCTCTCGGTTAACCAGTTGAGCGGGGAGATACCGGCGGAGCTGGGCAGCCTCGCCAACTTGGCATGGCTGTCCCTCGGGGATAACCAGTTGAGCGGTGAGATACCGGCGAAGCTGGGCAGCCTTTCAAATCTGGAATTTCTGATTCTCGCAGAGAATCGGTTGAGCGGTGAGATACCGGCGGAACTGGGCAATCTCGCCAGTCTGGTAGATCTGATGCTCTCCGTTAACCAGTTGAGAGGAGAGATACCGGCGGAACTGGGCAATCTCGCCAACCTGGAAGGGCTGCACCTCTGGTATAACGAGTTGAGCGGAGAGATACCGGCGGAGTTGGGCAATCTCGCCAGTCTGGAATACCTGTACCTCGGCGGTAACCGGTTGAGCGGGGAGATACCGGCGGCGCTGGGCAACCTCGCCAACCTGCAAGAGCTGGACCTCTCTGACAACCAGTTGAGTGGGTGCATACCAGGCAGCTTACGAGGCCAGTTGGATGTGGAGTGGTCCGACCTGGGAGGGTTGCTGTTCTGCGGCGCCACACCCGAGCCCGCGCCGACAGCCAGGCCAGCCGAACCCGCAGTTGACGACCACGCCAACGCAATTGATGACGCCACCGCCGTGACGCTTTGGGATGCCGTCAAGGGCTCGCTGGACTACGAGGGCGACATCGACCTCTTTCTGTTCCAGGCCGAGGAGGGCCAGACCTACCGGATAGACGTGGCCTTGGGAAACCTGCCTGACTCAGTGGTTGAACTGTATGACGCCAACGAGGAATGGCTGGCGGCCAACGACGACCACGGAGATTCCTTTGCTTCCCGTATCGTTTGGGTAGCCCCAAGGTCGGGGGAATACTATGTTGCGGTGTTCGGCTGGGGCGGCACAGGCTCTTACACCCTGACCGTTTCCGTACCGGCTGTTCCGGCCGCCACTCCGATACCACTACCAACGGCTGCTCCCACGCCCGGCGCAGATGAGCGAACCGCGTCAACGGACACGGCTTATGCGGGACTGCTGGGAACCATTCCCGACACGCCCGAACTGCGGCGGCAGGTCTACATCAACGACTACGCTCTGGTCCGCCGGATGTTTGACATCCCCCTGCCTGGGCCGGGGGATGACGATGATGCGGTAGAGGAATTCTATGAGTGGTTTCCTCCGCCAGGATTCGAGGGGGAGGCCGACGATCCTCCGGTCAGGGGGTTCGGGGCCGCTTCATTCTTCGGCCCGTTCAACCAATACAGGTACTTTACGGCTGAGAATCTCCAACATCTTGCCTTCGACGTGCGGAGCATGGACCAGAGCATTGTAGCCTTTGCGCTCCCCGTCACCCTGGATGTAGTCCGGGGCCGCTTCGATCCCCAGGCTACCGGCAAGGCCCTGGAGTCCTGCTCCGAGTGCGAACCGCCCAGCCGGGAGGAGTACGGGGGGGTCTCCTACTATAGCTGGGGCGAGGACTACGCCGTCAATCCGCAACTGAGATTCGCGCCCCCGGCCTTCGACGAGATTGGCAGAGGGGGGCGTATCGCAGTCCTGGACGAGTACGTATTCCGCACCCTTGGTACGTCTGATATGAAGGCATTGATAGACGCCAGCCTGAACGAGGGCGCCTCCCTGGCGGACGCGGACGAGTTCCGGCTTCTGGCAGGCGGGATGTCCCGGCTGAGGGCCTCACCATGTTCTTGAGCGATGATGTTGAGGTCTGGGATGCGGATGACTATGTCGTGGTGCTCCTGCAGGATGGCGCTACTCGTAAGGACGTGGTGCAGGGGCAACGGGAACTGTCGGAAAGGGGTTCCCTGGCTGCGCCCCTACGAGGCGTTTGCCACCGGCGCGGGCAAGGATGAGAACGGGCACTATATGGCCCTTGTGCTGGTTCACGCCCACGACGCCTCTGCGGAAGAGAACGTGGGACTGCTGCGCAGGATCATCGAGGAGGAGGGCTCGGTCCTCTACGACATCCTATGGTCAGACTACATCAACGTTGAGAGATCGGAAATCCACGCCGCGGGACGTGTGCTGCGGGCCAAGCTCAGAGGCAGGTTCGCCAGCCAATGGCTTTACTGGGTGTTACAGCGCGACAGTCTCATATTGTACGAATAGAAACCGGCCTCCTGCCCACGCTAATTCCGGGTAACAAAAAGAGCCCGCACACATGGATTCTGCCGCGTAATCCGGCCCATGGATTAACTCTCGTGGCGCACCCACGTCAGTTAGGCCCCTTTGCACGGCCCGGGTACGGGCTTGACCTGCTGAAACGCAAAGGCCCGCATGCTTCCTGCATCTGCCCTCCCGGACCCGGACGGCGGACGCCTTCGGCCAGCCGGTGTCAATTGTACCAGTCTGGCGAGATACTCACATTACATCACGGGAAAAGGGATTGATAATCACACTAACCTCACATAGGTAGTTTATACTAGACGCTGGGCTATAGCGCAGTCCGCATGGTCTATGTCTGCCCGTTAGAGGGGTTGTATGTCTAGCCTTGTGCATGGAATACAAGTTGCAGTAGCGTCGGAGAACGCTTGGCTGCTCCGGTTATCGTTCGTCATCATGGCCGCCGTCGTCGTCGTGCCGGTCATGCTCTTCGGCGGCTCGCCCGCCGCCGCGCAGCAGGCAGTCCCGGACCAGCCGGAGGGGCTGACCGGCAAACTGCTGGACTACCTCGTCGTCGGGCTGGACTGGGACGACGCGGAAGGCGCGACCTCGTACCAGGCGCAGTACTGGGATACGACGGGAGACAGCCCGGCCTGGGCGGAGGCGGCCGAGGCCGAATACGATGGCTCCTCAGCCGTGATAAGCGGTCTGCCGGACCAGCGCTACTACTACTTTCAGGTTCGCGCCGTCAACGACGCCGGGGCGTCGGAGTGGTCGGATTTCGTCTTATTGGCGGGCCCCGACACGCCGACGGACCCATCTACTCCGACACCGGAACCTACGCCCGAACCTACCGCGGAGCCTACTCCCCAACCTACGCCTACGGCCACCCCTGCGCCCGCCCCGGTTGTGGCGATTGATCTCTCGCCGTCCGGCTCGGTGGAGCAGGGCACGGCAATCGGGGTCACCATGAGCTTTGGCGGCCTGGAGTTCGACTCCGATACCTCTGATACCGACTACATCTTCCGCGCCGACGTGGTGGACGCCGACGGGTGCGAGGGCTACGGCCTGGGCGTGGACCGCTACATGTGGCAGGTGGACGAGGACCCCGAAGTCCGCACCGGGAGCGTCTCCGCAGACTGCCCGGCAGGGGACTACACCCTTCGGGCCAGCATCTCCTCCGCCGAAGGCGCGGAACTGGCCTCGGCGAGGGCGAGCTTTACGGTGACGGCGCCGGCCCCGGAACCTACGCCCGAGCCTACGCCCGAACCCACGCCGGAGCCGACGCCCGAACCGACACCGGATTCCACGCCCGAACCCACGCCTGAGCCCACGCCGGACCAGGAAGACCCGGACCCGTCGGTGGCCCTGGCCCTCTCCCCATCCGGGTTGGTGCCGTGGAACACCGAAATCGGCGTCACCATGTCCTTCGGCAACCTGAGCGAGGACTCCGACCGGAGCACCACCGACTACGTCTTCCGGGCCGACGTGGTGGATGCCGACGCCTGCGAGGGCGACGGCCTGGGCGTGGACCGGTACCTGTACCAGGTGGATGAAGACCCGGAGGTCCGCACTGGGACCATCGCCGCCGGCTGCTCCATCGGCGACTACACCGTCGAGGTCAGCGTCGCCACCGAGGCCGATGGCGTGGTGGCCGCGGCCAGCGCAGACTTCTCGGTGGTCGCGCCCGTCGTGGCCCTGGCCATCGCTCCGCCGGCGGCGCCGGGCGCCGAGGGCGCGGTGACCATCACCTTCGGGTCCCTGGCCCCGGACGCCGCGGCCGGTCTGACCTACCGGGCCGACGTGGTGGAGGCCGACGAGTGCGAGGGCGAGGGGTTGGGCGTCGACCTGCCCATTGACGCGGTGGACGAGGACCCGGAGGTCCGCGCCGGCACCATCGCCGCCGACTGCCCGGCGGGCGACTACACCGTCGAGGCGGCGCTCTATTCGGCCGGGCGAGTGCAGCTGGCTGCGGCCAGCGCGCCGTTCACCATCGCCCCGCCAGCGCCGCCGCCCTCGGCCGCGCTGGCGCTGTCCGCCGCGTCGGTCGGGGAAGGCGACGCGCTGGACGTGAGCGTCACGTTCAGCAACCTGCAACCGGACGCCGACCCGGCGACCATCGACTACATCTTCCGCATCGACGTGGCGGACCACGACGAGTGCGAGGGCGCCGGCCTCGGCGTCGACCGCACCATCAACGAGATTGACCAGACCTCCGGGACCTACGCGGGCGTGGTCTCCGCGGGGTGCCCGGGACCGGGCGAGCACACGGTCTATGCGAAACTGATGTCTCCCGAGGGCGTGTTTCTGGCCGGCGCCGGCAAGTCGTTCACGGTCAAAGGTCCCGGCTCCGACGACGCGACGCTGATCGGCTTGGCGATCGACCCGGGCCGGCTGGAGTTCGTGCGCGGTCAGCGGATGTACCGGGTCGGGGTCGCGTCCGGGGTGGGCGCGGTGCGTGTGACGCCGACCGCGAACGCGGCCAACGCAAAGATAGTGGTCAACGGCGCGGCTCTGGGCAGCGGGTTGAGCCACGAGGTCGCGCTGGAGGGCGGAGCCGGCGCCGACTCGTCGGTGATCGAGGTTGTGGTCACGGCCCAGGACGGCGTCGCGACGGAGTCTTACCATCTCCATATCGACCGCGGCGTCGGCGCCGCCTACGGCTGGAAGGCCGAGGACGACTTCAACGGCTTGCGAGGCGCCGGCAACAGCCGCCCGACCGGCATCTGGTCCGACGGGACGACCATGTGGGTGGTGGACGTGCTCGACTACAAGATTTACGCCTATGACCTGGCGACCAAGGCGCGCGTTCCCAGCAAGGACATCCCCGGCGAGGGCTTCCCCGGCATAGGCGAGGACACCCATAACGACAGTCCCGGCGCCCTGTGGTCCGACGGCAAGACGATATGGGTGGCAAACTATTCGTGGGGCGAGGGCATCTTCGCCTACGACTTGTCGACCGGCGCTTTGCAGCCGAGCAACTTCAAGTACTTCAACGCTTGGACCGGATACCCCGTGGGGCTGTGGTCCGATGGCGAGACTATGTGGGCTACCCACGACAACCGGGTTGAACTTTGGGCGTTCAAGCTATCGAGCATCGGCCGCCACATAGTCTTCAAGGACCACTGGACCGACCCGGGCCACGATACGTCGGACGACTTCACGACGTTGAAGGCTGCGGGAAACCACGCGATCCGTCCGGCATCTGGTCCGACGGCGTCACGATGTGGGTGGCGGACGCACAGGACGACAAGATCTACGCTTACCGTATGTCCGACAAGGCACGGGACCCCGAGAAGGACTTCAACCGCATCGTCGGCCACAGCGTTCTTGCACAGTGGTATATGCCGGTCCACAACATGTGGTCCGACGGCACGACCCTGTGGGTCGTGAACAATGGCGTCGGGCAATACGAGAAGATCTACGCCTTCAACATGCCGATGTCGGACAACGCCGAGCTGCGCTCGCTGAGCGTGACGGGCGAGGCGCTGATCGGCCCCACGGCCCTGTCGCCGGCCTTCGACAGCGCCACGACCCACTACACGGCCACCAAGTTGCTGAGTGACGAGCAGCCGGTCACGGTGACCGTCAGCGCCGCGCTCCGCCAGCACTACGCGTCGATGCAGATCACCCCGGCCGACGCCGATGCAACGACCGACGGCCACCAGGTGGCGCTGACGCGGAACGTGGAGACCACCGTCACGATCGCGGTCACCGCGCAGGACGGCGCCACGACGAAAACCTACACGCTGGACCTCGCCCTGACGGCGCCGAACCTGCCCGTCGTGGACGTGACGCTGGGACCGACCGACATCGATGCGAACAAGGCAGGGCACCAGATGGTACTGAAGGAGCACACGCCGAGAAGCATCACCATTACCATCACCGATGCGAACGGCAAGACGAAGACGTTCACCATCAACCTCACGCCGGAGGACCTGGTGGCGCCGGGCGGAGGCTGAGCCTGGCACTCCGGCGGCTGGCATTAGCATACTCCGACCGGAATCGAAGCCGGTCCGGCCGCTGCCCGATTGCGCCAACGGCGGCAAATACTCATAAGAACATCATAGGTACACATCGGGACGGCTTACGGTCCGGCGATAAAACGGAGGCAGGTTAGCATGGCAGTCAACTCGTCACGATTCAGCAGGCTGCTCCGGGGCATTCCGGCGCTATATGCCGCCGTGAAGATCGCTCCTTGGGCCGCATCGGCCTGGGCAATCTCCCCTCCCCGACTTTCAGGGGGCGGGAGGCGCCATTCCCGGCACAGGGATTCCCTCCGGCGGCCCTGGCCGTGGTGGGGGGCGCTGGCCTTCGCCGCCCTGTTCGCCTTCCTCTTATTGACCGTCTGGAACTCTCCCAACCCGGCCCAGGCCCAGGCGTCGCCGTCGGTGGCGGTCAGCCTCTCCTCCGCGTCCGTGGAGGAAGGCAACGAAATCACCGTCACCATGAGCTTCAGCGGCCTGGAGTCCAACGCCGACACCGCAACCAAGGATTACGTCTTCCGGGCCGACGTGGTGGACTCGGAGGACGGGGACGCCAACGAATGCGAGGACCAGGCGGGCGGCTACGGCCTGGGGGTGGGCCGCTACATGTGGCAGGTGGACGAGGACCCGGAGGTCCGCACCGGGACCATTTCCAGCGGCTGCCCGGCGGGGGACTACACCGTCGAGGCCAGCGTCTCCTCCGCCGAGAACGTCGAATGGGCGTCGGCGAGGGCGAGCTTCACGGTGGCGGCGCCGGCCCCGAAACCCACGCCGGAACCCACGCCGGAGCCCACGCCCGAACCCACGCCAGACCAGGAAGACCCGGACCCGTCGGTGGCCCTGGCCCTCTCCCCGGCCGGCTTCGCGCCGTGGAACACCGAAATCAGCGTCACCATGCTCTTCGGCGCTCTGAAGGCCGACTCCGACCGGGACACCACCGACTACGTCTTCCGGGCCGACGTGAAGGACTCGTGGAACCGGGACGCCGACGCCTGCGAGGGCGGCGGCCTGGGCATCGACCGCTACATGTACCAGGTGGACGAGGATCCGGAGACCCGCAGCGGGACCATCGCCGCCGGCTGCCCCATCGGCGGCTACACCATCGAGGCCAGCATCGCCACCGAGGCCGATGGCGTGGTGGCCTCGACCAGCGCCGAGTTCTCGATATTCGGGCCCAGCATCGGCCTTGCCATTCCTGTCACCGAACAGGGCACCGGCAGTGTCCTGACCCTGAGCTTCGGGTTTCTGGCCCCGGACGCCGACCCCGACACCACCGACTACATCTTCCGGGCCGACGTGGTGGACGCCGACGCCTGCGAGGGCGACGGCCTGGGCGTAGACCGCTACATCCACCAGGTGGACGAGGACCCGGAGACCCACACGGGGACCATCTCCGCCGACTGTCCGGCGGGCGACTACACCCTGGAAGCGAGCATCTCGTCGCCCGACGGTGTAGAGCTGGCCTCGGCGAGGGCGAGCTTCAGCGTGGCGGAGCCGGGAGAAGAGGAAGACGACCCGCCGGATTCGGCGCAGCAGCAGGCCGCGCCCATCGACATCACCCTTCACGCTGACAATGGCAGCGCCTACGGCATCTGGTCCGACGGCACAACGATGTGGGTGGCCGACTTCGACGACAAGAAGCTCTACGCCTACGCCCTGGCCGACGGGACGCGCCAGGACGGGACCGGCGGCACCACCAACAAGGAGTTCGCCCTGCACAGCGGCAACACCAGACCCTATGGCATCTGGTCGGACGGCGCCACCATCTGGGTGTCCGACATCACCAACAGAGGGCTCTACGCCTACGCCCTGGACGACGGGACGCGCCAGGCCAACAAGGAGTTCGCCCTGCACAGCGGCAACATCGATGCCCGGAGCATCTGGTCGGACGGGACCACCATCTGGGTGGCCGACGTCAGTGACCGCAAGCTCTACGCTTACGCTCTGGCCGGCGGGACGCGCCAGGCCAACAAGGAGTTCGACCTGCACAACGGCAATGTCAGGAGCATCTGGTCGGACGGGACCACCATCTGGGTGTCCGACGCCAACGGAGGCAAGTTCTACGCCTACGACTTGTCCCGAGGGACGCGCGATGCCAATCTGGACCTGGACCTGAAAGGCGAGAACAGCTCTCCCCAGGGCAGCTGGTCCGACGGCGACACCTTCTGGGTGGCCGACAGCGGCGGCGACAAGATCTACGCCTACGCACTCCCGGACGCCGCCGCGACGCTTCCCACCCTCAGCGGCCTAACGGTGAGCGCGGGCACCTTGACGCCGGCCTTCAGCAGCGGCATCCTGTCGTACACCGTCCCCGACGTGCCCAACGCCATCAGCCGGGTCACCGTCACGGCGACCCCGGAGACCGGGGCGACCGTTGCCTACCAGGGCGGCTCCGGCAACACGCTCACCGACGTTGACTCCGGCACAACCGGCGACCAGTTCGATCTGGAGGTGGGCGAGAACGTCATCGAGGTCAAGGTGACTAAAGGCAGCCTCAGCCGGACCTACGCGCTGGTGGTCAGCCGCGAGGCCGCCGTGCCGACGAGTTTCGACCTGCACCCCGACAATAGCAACGCCAGGGGCATCTGGTCCGACGGCACCACGATGTGGGTGGCGGACTCCGCATATTTTGAGGGCCGCCCTTATTCTGAGGAACGTGCCAGCAAACTCTACGCCTACGCGCTGGCCGACGGGACGCGCCAGGACGGGACCGGCGGCACCGACAACAAGGAGTTCGACCTGGACAGCAACAGCATCTATCCCATCGGCATCTGGTCCGACTATAGAACGATGTGGGTGGGGGACTACTACGGCGGCCGGGTCTATGCCTACGCGCTGGGCGACGGAACCCGCCAGGACGGCATCGCCAACGAGGACAAGGACAAGGAGATAGACCCGGGACCTCACGCCGGCAACGGCGCTGTCTCGGGCATCTGGTCCAACGGCGTGACGATGTGGGTGGCGGACCCCGACGACGACAAGATCTACGCCTACTCGTTGGCCGACGGGAGGCGCCAGGACGGAGCCCCCTACGCCTACATTATCGACGGCATTCGCTACCGGTTCGACGGGAGGCTCTATGACGAGAATGCCGTCAACCAGGAGTTCGACCTGCACAGTGATAACTCCAGTCCCATCGGCATCTCATCCATCGACGTGACGATGTTGGTGCTGGACGACGAAGACGCCAGGCTCTACGCCTACGCCCGGGCCGACGGGACGCGCCAGGACGGCACCGGCGGCGCCGACGACTGGGAGTTCAACCTGCACGACGACAACGGCAACCCCGTGGGAATCTGGTCCAGCAACGAGAAGATGTGGGTGCTGGACGGCGACGACGGCAAGGTTTACTCCTACACCTTCCCGGTCCCCCCCATGCTGACCGGGCTGAGCGTCAGCCCGGGGACCCTGACGCCGGCCTTCGACAGCAAGACCCGGGATTACGCCGTCCCCGACGTGCCCCACTCCAGCGACCGGATCACCGTCACGGCCACCGCGGAGAGGGGCGCCCGCGTGTCCTACGAGGACGGCTCGGGCAACTCCCTGACCGACGCCGACGCCGACGCCGCCGGCGACCAGTTCGACCTGGAGGTGGGCGAGAACGTCATCAGGATCAGGGTGACCGAAGGCGAGGTCAGCCGGACCTACGCGCTGGCGGTCAGCCGCGCCTATCACCCGTCCTTGTCTCCGCCGTACCGGTTCACCTGGAGTGATGGGGTCCACTACCACAATTGCCAGCTTGGGCCGGAAGATAATCCGTATTGGGAGTTCTCTGTATCTACGGATTCTTCAGCAACCCGTTTGGTGCAGCCGAGCGATTTTCGAAGAAGCGGACATGACGATTGTTCGGCAACGGTGCGGATCCCTCTAAGCTACTTCCCATTGGGTTCGTGCGACCTCAACGCGGACAATTTGTGCATTACGGTCCGTCACACCGAGTTGCGCGTGGACCATAATACTGGACGTTATACCGCCTCGGTTTCTCGTCCCGTTGTTGTCGAGTTGATTCCGGCTTCCACCGACGCCACGCTGCGCGCCCTGGCGCTCAGTGGGGTTGACTTCGGCGCCTTCGCGTCAACCACCACGGAGTACGCCGCCAGCGTCGCCCACGCCGTCGCCGAAACCACGGTGACTCCGGCGGTCAGCGACTACAGGGCTGCCTACGCCGTCAAACTGGGCGGGGTGGTCGACGCCGACGGGACCGTCCCCCTGGCCGAGGGCGAGAACGTCATCGCCGTGAAGGTCACCGCCGAGGACGGGGAGACGGCTCAGACCTACAGCGTGACGGTCACCCGCGCCGCGCCTCTCGCAGCGCCGGGCCGGCCGACCGGGGTGGTGCCGGAGCCGGGGACGGTGACCCTGGACTGGGAGGACGTGGACGGGGCCACCGGCTACCAGGTGGGACTCTATTCGCAATCCAATCTGGTGCCCCTGCCGAGCGCTGATATGCCTGGGGTGACCGTGCAAATGAACGGTTCCAGCGCCAGGCTTACCGGCCTGCCTGCCGAATGGTCACACTACTGGCTCAAGGTCCGGGCCATTAACGACGGAGGCGCATCCGGCTGGTCGGATTGGCTCACCCTGGAGAACCAGTGAGCGCCATACGCTGGAGGGGCCTGACCAGGGTGGACGCCGCGCCGCCTGCCCCGAGGGTGTCGGCGGCGCGGTTGGGCCGGCCGGCAGCAACGTCGCTGGGCCCTGAGCTGTCGGCAGCGAGGCCACCAGGGGGTAGGCGACGACGCCAATGGGACCGAAAAGCCCTCCGATGATTACACCCCAGGCCGACACCAGTCCCAGCACGACGGCGCAACCGTAGGCCAGGATGCGGGACAGGACCTGGGGGCGGCGGTGCATCAGCCGCACCGCTGACCCGGACTGCGGACGCCCTGGACCAGCCGGTGCCAATTGTACCGGATCGTCAAAATACTCACAATAACGTCACGGAAATAGCGGTTGATAATCACGGTAGACTCACATGAGTAGTTTACACTACCCGCTGGACTATAGCGCAGTCCGCCTGGCCTATGCCTGCCCGTTGGAGGGGCCGTATTGTCTTGCCTTCCATTGAACCTGGCCTGCCCCGGACGCCGGCTCGCAGCGGGGGCCGGGCCTTGTCCGCTGCCCGTGCCGCTGGCCACCCACGACCTGCGCAACGGGGCGCGCGTCCCGTATTCGCCGCCGGTATGCTCCCGGGTGTCAGGCCGTCGCCAGGCGGTCCTTGACCCGTCGTTCCGGCCCGTCTTCGGACCTGCGCCCACCCGGATGCTTGCTTCCCCCGATTTTTCCGGCCCTGGGCAGCCCCAGGACCGGGTTTCAGTCCGTCCTCCCGGAAGGGTCCCACCGGCATCCCACCGGTCCGGGAAGCCCGGGGAGGAATTTTCTTTGCCTGCATATTGTTCCCCGCGTCATCACAGTTCCGTTGCGGCGTTAATTAAAAGGAGACTATTATGACCTACCAACACACCGATCACCGCTTGAACCTGTTGCTGGTGGCCGCCGTTGCCTTGTTGGCGTTAGCCGCCCTGCTCGCCGTCCTGCCGGCCGCTTCCGCCCAGGACGGCGCGCCGGACACTCCCGGCAAACCCGTCGGGAAGGCGGTCTTCCGGGGCGGGGTGGACCTGGAATGGAACGAAGTGGCGGGGGCCGAGTCCTACGACGTTCAGTTGCACCGGAACGGCCAGTGGCTCGGCCTGCCGGGCGACGGGGTTGCAATCGCCTTCTACGGGGCCGGAGCCATCATCAGCCAGCTGCATCACGAGGGCTCCTCATACTGGTTCCAGGTGCGGGCGGTGAACAGCGACGGACACTCGGACTGGTCCGAATACACCAACTTCGGGCCCACGGCGGAGCATGCGGACGGCAGAGGGGACCGGCCCGGCAATTCCCCGGCCACGGGCGCCCCCGCCGTCAGCGGCAAGGCGGAGGCGGGCGCGACGCTGGCGGCGTCGGTTGCGGACATCGCGGACGGGAACGGCCTGGACCGGGTGCAGTTCCACTACCAGTGGACCTCCGGCGAGGGGAGTGGGGAGTCGGACATAGCTGGCGAGACGGGATCGACCTACACCTTGCAGGACGCCGACGTGGGCGAGACCATCGGGGTGCGGGTGAGCTTCACCGACCGGGGCGGCTACCGGGAGTCGCTCGCCAGCAGCCCGGTGCAGGTGGAGGGTGAAGCCCAGCCGGCCAACACCCCGGCCACCGGCGCGCCCGCCATCAGCGGCACGGCCCAGGTTGGTCAGACGCTGAGGGCGGACACCTCCGGGATTGCGGACGCGGACGGCCTGAGCGGCGTTGCCTTCAGCTACCAGTGGGTTTCCAGCGACGGAACGACTGGCGCGGACCTGCCTGACGCGACGGGCGCCAGCTACACCCTGCAGGCCGCCGACGCGGGCAAGACCGTCAAGGTGCGGGTGAGCTTCACCGACGAGGCGGGCAACGCTGAGACGCTGACCAGCGCGGCGACCGATGTGGTGGCGGCACCCCCCTCCGTAACGGTTGAACTCTCGCCCTCCGGGTCCGTGGACGAAGGCACGGCAATCACGGTCGCCATGTCCTTCGCCAACCTGGAAACCGACTCGGACACTGCAACCATCGGCTACGTCTTCCGGGCCGACGTGAAGGACTGGGAAAACGGGGACGCCGACGCCTGCGAGGGCGCGGGCCTGGGGGTGGACGGCAGCATCAACCAGGTGGACGAGGACCCGGAGGTCCGCAGCGGGACCATCTCCGGCGGCTGCCCGGCGGGGGACTACACCGTCCGTGCCAGCATCTCCTCGCCCGAGGGTGTAGAGCTGGCGTCGGCGCGGGCGGGCTTCACGGTGGCTGCGCCGGCCCCGAAACCCACGCCGGAGCCTACGCCCTCGGCATCCCCGTCGGTGGCCCTGGCCCTCTCCCCATCCGGGTTGGCGCCGTGGAACACCGAAATCAGCGTCACCATGTCCTTCGGCAACCTGAGCGAGGACTCCGACCGGGACACCACCGACTACGTCTTCCGGGCCGACGTGGTGGATGCCGACGCCTGCGAGGGCGACGGCCTGGGGGTGGACCGGTACCTGTACCAGGTGGATGAAGACCCGGAGGTCCGCACTGGGACCATCGCCGCCGGCTGCCCCATCGGCGACTACACCGTCGAGGTCAGCGTCTCTGACCCCGACGGCGTGAAGCTGGCCGCGGCCAGCGCAGACTTCTCGGTAATCGCGCCCGTCGTGGCCCTGGCCATCGCTCCGCCGGCGGCGGGCGCCGAAGGCGCGGTGACCATCACCTTCGGGTCACTGGCCCCGGACGCCGCGGCCGGTCTGACCTACCGGGCCGACGTGGTGGAGGCCGACGAGTGCGAGGGCGAGGGGTTGGGCGTTGACCTGCCCATAGACCTGGTGGACGAGGACCCGGAGGTCCGCGCCGGCACCATCTCCGGCGGCTGCCCGGCGGGCGACTACACCGTCGCGGCGGCTCTCTACTCGGCCGGGCCAGTGCAGCTGGCGGCGGCCAGCGCGGCGTTCACCATCGACCCGCCAGCGCCGCCGCCCTCGGCCGCGCTGGCGCTGTCCGCCGCGTCGGTCCAAAAGGGCTCCACGCTCGGCGTGAGCGTCACGTTCAAGCACCTGCCGCTCGACGCCGACTCTGGCACCGTCGATCACATCTTCCGCATCGACGTGGTGGATCACGACGAGTGCGAGGGCGCCGGCCTCGGCGTCGACCGCACCATCAACGAGATTGACCAGACCTCCGGGACCTACGCGGGCGTGGTCTCCGCGGGGTGCCCGGGACCGGGCGAGCACACGGTCTATGCGAAACTGATGTCTCCCGAGGGCGTGTTTCTGGCCGGCGCCGGCAAGTCGTTCACGGTCAAAGGTCCCGGCTCCGACGACGCGACGCTGATCGGCTTGGCGATCGACCCGGGCCGGCTGGAGTTCGTGCGCGGTCAGCGGATGTACCGGGTCGGGGTCGCGTCCGGGGTGGGCGCGGTGCGTGTGACGCCGACCGCGAACGCGGCCAGCGCAAAAATAGTGGTCAACGGCGCGGCTGTGGGCAGCGGGTTGAGCCACGAGGTCGCGCTGGAGGGCGGAGCCGGCGCCGACTCGTCGGTGATCGAGGTTGTGGTCACGGCCCAGGACGGCGTCGCGACGGAGTCTTACCATCTCCATATCGACCGCGGCATCAGCGCCGCCTACGGCTGGAAGGCCGAGGACGACTTCAACGGCTTGCGAGGCGCCGGCAACAGCCACCCAACCGGCATCTGGTCCGACGGGACGACCATGTGGGTGGTGGACGAGCGCGACCACAAGATTTATGCCTATGACCTGGCGACCAAGGCGCGCGTACCCAGCAAGGACATCCCCGGCATAAACGAGGACAACCATAATGACAGTCCCGGCGGCCTGTGGTCCGACGGCGAAACGATCTGGGTGAGCGATTATTTTTGGGGCCGGGGCATCTTCGCCTACGACTTGTCGACCGGCAGTCGACAGCGGAGCAACGACAAGGGTTACAGTACCTGGACCGGACACCCCTCGGGGCTGTGGTCCGATGGCGAGACTATGTGGGCTGCCGACGACACCGCCGATGAAGTCAAGGCGTTCAAGCTGTCGAGCAGCGGCCGCGGCCTAATCTTCTCGACCGACAGGAACCACCCGGGCCACGATACGTCGGACGACTTCACGACGTTGAAGGCTGCGGGAAACCACGATCCGTCCGGCATCTGGTCCGACGGCGTCACGATGTGGGTGGCGGACGCATGGGACGACAAGATCTACGCTTACCGTATGTCCGACAAGGCACGGGACCCCGAGAAGGACTTCAACCGCATCGTCGGCCACAGGGTTCTTGCACAGCGGTACATGCCGGTCCACAACATGTGGTCCGACGGCACGACCCTGTGGGTCGTGAATAACGGCGTCGGGCAATACGAGAAGATCTACGCCTTCAACATGCCGACGTCGGACAACGCCGAGCTGCGCTCGCTGAGCGTGCAGGGCGAGGCGCTAATCGGCCCCACGGCCCTGTCGCCGGCCTTCGACAGCGCCACGACCCACTACACGGCCACCGAGCTGGTGAGTGACGAGCAGCCGGTCACGGTGACCGTCAGCGCCGCGCTCCGCCAGCACTACGCGTCGATGCAGATCACCCCGGCCGACGCCGATGCAACGACCGACGGCCACCAGGTGGCGCTGACGCGGAACGTGGAGACCACCGTCACGATAACGGTCACCTCGCAAGACGGCACCACGACGAAGACCTACACCCTTGCCCTCTCGGTCAAGGCGCCAAAAACGCACACCGTCAAGCTGCAGTTCGGGCTGGACGACTCCGATACGGAAACGGCCGGGCATCAAATCGAATTGACCGAGCACATCGTCACCCCCTTCACCATTACCGTAACCGACAGCGAAGGCAGAACCAAGACCTACACCGTCAACCTCACGCCGGAGGACCTGGTGGCGCCGGGCGGAGGCTGAGCCAGGCGCTCCGGCGGCTGGCCTTAACGTACCCCGACCGGAATCGAAGCCGGTCCGGCCGCTGCCCGAGTGCGCCAACGGCGGCAAATGCTCATAAGAACGTCATAGGTACACATCGGGCCGGCTTACGGTCCGGCGATAAAACGGAGGCAGGTTAACTTGGCAACCAACTCGTCACCATTCAGCAGGCTGCTCCGGGGCATTCCGGCGCTATATGCCGCCGTGAAGACCGCGCCTTGGGCCGCATTCGGCCTGGGCAATCTCCCCTCCCCGACTTTCAGGGGTCGGGAGGCGCCATCCCCGGCACAGGGATTCCCTCCGGCGGCCCTGGCCGTAGTGGGGGTGCCGGCCTTCGCCGCCCTGTTCGCCATCCTCTTATTGACCGTCTGGAACTCCCCCAACCCGGCCCAGGCCCAGGCGTCGCCGTCGGTGGCGGTCAGCCTCTCCTCCGACACCGTGGAGGAGGGATCGGCCATCACCGTCACCATGTCCTTCGGCGGCCTGGAGTCCGACTCCGACACCGCAACCAGGGATTACGTCTTCCGGGCCGACGTGAAGGACTCGGAGAACGGGGACGCCGACGCCTGCGAGGAGCAGGCCAATGGCTACGGTCTGGGCGTGGACCGCTACATGCACCAGGTGGACGAGGACCCGGAAGTCCGCACCGGGAGCGTTTCCGCCGACTGCCCGGCGGGGGACTACACCGTCCGGGCCAGCATCTCCTCCACCGAAAACGTGGAGTTGGCCTCGGCCAGCGTGACCTTCTCGGTCCGAGAACCGGAGACGCCGCTTTCAAGCGACGCCACCCTGAGCGGCCTGGAACTGAGCGGCGTGGACTTCGACGCCTTCGACCTGGCTACTACCAATTACGCCGCCAGCGTCGGTAACGACGTAGCGGAAACCACGGTGACCCCGACGCTGAACCACGACGGCGCGAGCTACCTGGTCAATCTGGACGGGGTTGCCGATAGCGACGGGACCATCTCCCTGGCCGTGGGCAGCAACGTCATCACCGTCGAGGTCACCGCCGAGGATGGGGAGACGATCAAGACTTACACCGCAACCGTCACCAGGGCCGCACCGCCGCTCTCCAAAGACGCCACCCTGAGCAGCCTGGCGTTGAGCGATGCGCCCTTTACCTTCGCCTCGGACACCACCGAGTACACGGTCAACGTCGCCAACGACGTGGCGCAAACCACGGTGACTCCCACGACGAGAGACAACGGCGCGACCTACGCCATCAAACTGGACGGCGTGGCCGACGCCGACGGGGTAATCCCCCTGGCCGTGGGGAGCAACGTCATCACCGTCGAGGTCACGGCGGAGGACGGGAACACCGCCCACACCTACACCGTCGCCGTCACTCGGGCCGCGCCCGCCGCGCCGCCCGATGCGCCGCACCAGCCGACCGGCGAAGTGCTGGAGCCGGGGACGGTGACCCTGGACTGGGAGGACGTGGACGGGGCCACCGGCTACCAGGTGGGACTCTATTCGCAACCCAATCTGTTGCCCCTGCCGAGCGCTGATATGCCTGGGGTGACCGTGCGAATGAACGGTTCCAGCGCCAGGCTTACCGGCCTGCCTGCCGAATGGTCCCATTACTGGCTCAGGGTCCGGGCCAGCAACGACTACGGCGCATCTGGCTGGTCGGATTGGCTCGCCCTGGAGAACTCCTGAGCGCCATACGCTGGAGGGGTGGGGCCAGGGTGGACGCCGCGCCACCTTCCCCGAGGGTGTCGGCGACGCGGTTGGGCCGGCCGACCGGCAGCATCGTCGCTGGGCCCTGACCTGCCGGCTTGGTTAGGCCGATACCGGCCCGGCAACACGGCCGGTCCTTCAGCGCCGCTGGCGCCGGCGGTTAAATCCGAGGGAACATCCGCGTTGCGGACCCCGCTGCGCCAGGACGGAAAGCAAGGCCAGCGAGGAGGCAGAACCGGTCGGCAGCGCCGCCGGCTAAGGCGGCCTCGCCTCTCTGGCGCATGGTAATTCAGGACAACAAGAAAGCCCCCATACCTGGACGAGCGGGGGAGGACACCGCTACGGGTGGTGTCCTCCCCTTTGCCTTGGGCCTGGCGGCCCGCGCCGGCCGGCTTCCTTCTCCCGTTCCCGCTCATTGTCCAATACCCACTCGAACGGGGACGTGGCAGCGGGCTTGGTCTCGCCGTCGCGTTCCTGGGGCTGGGCCGGTTCCCCGGCTATAAACCCGGCCCGGGAGAACACCGACTGCCGAGGTTGGTGGATTCAGCGCAGCAGAAGCCATCGCCGACCGGGTTCCGGGGCAGCCACCCAGGGTTACGCCGTGGCAGCCTGCCCCCGGCGCCGCCCTGGACCCTGGTCAGGACCCCCAGGATTATCCACGCCGGCAGCGAGGCCGACAGGGGGTAGGCGACGGCACCGATGGGACCGAAAAGCCCTCCGATGATTACACCCCAGGCCGACACCAGTCCCAGCACGACGGCGCAACCGTAGGCCAGGACGCGGGACAGGACCTGGGGGCGGCGGTGCATCAGGCGCACCGCCAGGGTCAGTGAAATCCCAACCGGCCATGCCAGCCCGAACAACCACAAGACGCCAGCCGCGCCTGGAGCAGCCCAGGGGCCGTCAATGCCGAACCGGACGAAGGAGATAACCAGCACCAGGGCCGGCAGCCAGAGGGAGCATAGGATAGTACCGATGGCGCTATTCATGATCATCACCTCCTGACGTGTGGAATAAGCACTTCCCCAGCGCCGGGGAGAATAAGAATACCTTGCGTATGGGGTATTACGTTAGTAGGCCGCCCGCCGGATTGGGGCAGTCCTGCCAAGCCGGAAAGGGCGGAGGCAATTCCGGGCAACAAAAAAAGCCCGCACACATGAGCGAGCAGGGTGCGCCAGGAAGCGCGTAGGCTGAAAGTTCCAGCCGTGGAACCCGGCCAGGAGTGGGCCGGTGGCCAGGGAAGCGGGCGTCAAGGCCAGAGGCGGAACCGTGTCTGAAGCCTTCCCGACAATGCGGCGGCGCTCAACCGGGTCAGCCGCTCCCGCAGCGCCTCCATCTCCCGCCGGTGTTCGTCGGCTTCCTGCATCTGCCCTCCCGGACCCGGACTGCGGACGCCCTGGACCCGCGAGTATCAATTGTACCGGATCGTCCAAATCATCACAATACGTCACGGATATTGGGGCTAATAATCACACTAGTCTCACACGCATCGTCTAGAATGTACGGGGCTGGAGCGCCGTCCGATGTCCCTTGCCCGGAGTGCTTGGCCTATGTTGCCCGTTAGAGGGATTGTAGTGGTCTGCCTTCTGCATAGGATGCAAGTTGCAGCAGCGTCAGAGCGCCCCCCGGCGGTATCCGCCGCCGGGAGAGCGGGCCTCGACGAACGCAATCCTTCTACCCCCCGACGAATATCGTCACCAGATAGTCCGCCAGCCCCGGCTGTTTCCTTCCTTCGCACCGCCCACCTCCCCCGTAGTTCCGCTTGCCCGGAGCTCCCGTTCCGGAACGCGTACGGGCAGACCGGGCGGTTTCCCTCTGCCTTCCGGGCAACGCCCCTGCCCGCCATCCAGCCTTTGAACTGCCTGAAGTGAGGTTAGCACCGTGAAACGCCAACTGTCCTTTGCCGTTCTTGCCACCCTGGGAGCCTTCGCGCTAGTTGTTCTCGCCGGCGTCCCATTGCCCTACCTGGCCCAGGCCCAGTCGTCGCCGTCGCCGTCGGTGGCGGTCAGCCTCTCCTCCGACACCGTGGAGGAGGGCGCGGCCATCGCCGTCACCATGAGTTTCAGCGGCCTGGAGTCCGACGCCGACACCGCAACCAGGGATTACGTCTTCCGGGCCGACGTGGTGGACTCGGAGGACGGCGACGCCGACGGGTGCGAGGACCAGGCCGGGGGCTACGGCCTGGGCGTGGACCGCTACATGTGGCAGGTGGACGAGGACCCGGAAGTCCGCACCGGGAGCGTCTCCGCCGACTGTCCGGCCGGGGACTACATCCTTCGGGCCAGCATCTCCGCCGCCGAAGGCGCGGAACTGGCCTCGGCGCGGACGGGCTTTACGGTGGCGGCGCCGGCCCCGGAGCCCACGCCGGAGCCGACACCGGAGCCCACGCCAGCACCCGAGCCTACCCCGGAGCCGGGTATCTGCGACCGCACGTATCAGGTTCGTGAAGCAATCGAGAGTAATGTGTTCAGGAATCTGATGAATTCCAGTGGTAGCAGACCGGGATGCCAAGACATTACCGACGCTCAACTGGCGCGTATCAAGTTCCTTTATCTTCCGAGTGTTGGGCACCTTAAGATCGGTGATTTGGCTGGTCTCACCGGAGTCAAGTATCTCCACATGGACAATGCCGGAGGCTCGCTGCCGCCGGGCGTCTTTGATGAACTTGGCAGTTTGGAACAGTTGGAACTGGACGATAACGGACTGAGCTCGCTGCCGCCGGGCATCTTTGATGAACTTGGCAGTTTGCATTGGTTGCACTTGGACAATAACAAGCTGAGCTCGCTGCCGCCGGGCGTCTTTGATGAACTTGGCAGTTTGGAACGGTTGCACTTGAAAAATAACAGGCTGAGCTCGCTGCCGCCGGGCATCTTTGATGAACTTGGCGGTTTGGGAGAGTTGTACTTGAAAAATAACAGGCTGAGCTCCCTGCCGCCGGGCGTCTTTGATGGACTTGGCAGTTTGAGAGTGTTGAATTTGCGCAATAACAGACTGAGCTCCCTGCCGCCGGGCGTCTTTGATGAACTTGGCAGTTTGTGTTGGTTTTACTTGAGCAATAACGGTCTGAGCTCCCTGCCGCCGGGCATCTTTGATGAACTTGGCAGTTTGGAAGAGTTGTACTTGGAAAATAACGGACTGAGCTCCCTGCCGCCGGGCATCTTTGATGAACTTGGCAGTTTGCGTTATTTGGAACTGTCATCCAACCAACTGAGGTCGCTGCCGCCTCGCCTGCTCCCCCGGCATGTAGAGTGGCCCACGGATTATTTTGGTAATGTGTCCTTAGGTCTTGTGTACATGGTTACTGTGTACATGGTTGGCAACCGGCTGACTGAGCTGCCGGATGCGCTTTTCGAGGTCGAAAACCTGAGGTTGGGAATCCTGCATCTGCAGGACAATCCTGGCAGCCCATTCACCTTCAGCATGGAAGCCGAGGCGATAAGCCGGAGCGTTGACGATGCGGGCATCCACACCGCGCGGGTGCGCTACAAGGTAGCCCAGGGGGCGCCGGCAATGATAACAGCAGCGCTGGAGGTCAGCGGCGGCGCGGCATCCACCGCATCGGTAACCATAGATGCAGGGAGCGTTTCCAGCGATGAGATTGTGGTGACGCAGAGCGAAGCGGGTCAGCCGGTTACGCTCACATTGCAGAAAGTGTCGCTCCATATCCCATCACCATTTTCTCCTGGCTCTGTCCTTAATACATGGCCTAGATTTGATCATATTGGATTCTTTGGGGTCAGGTTCGCCCCAGGCGCCCCTCTCACCCTCTTTGCCGATTCATCGCTGCCTCCGGTGGAACCAGGGGAGCCCAAGGGCATCTGCGGGCGCACGCCGCAGGTGCGGGACGCGATCCTGGGCAAGCTGCCCGGGATCAGCGACTGCGCGGCGGTGACGAATGCCGACCTGAACGGCATCACCGGGCGTCTGGACCTGAACGTACAGGAGACCGGGGAGGAGATGACGGCGCTGCAGCCGGGAGACTTCGCGGGTCTCACGAACCTGCAAACTTTGTACCTGACCGACAACTCCCTGGAGACGCTGCCCGAGGACATCTTCGAAGGCCTGGCCGCCCTGACGACGATCCAGCTGGAGAACAACGGGCTAAAGGAACTGCCCGAGGACATCTTCGACGGTCTCGGCAGTCTGACGGGGCTGCGCCTGCAGAACAACAAGCTGAGCACGCTGCCCGAGGACGTCCTCGACGGTCTGACGAGCCTGGAGGGGCTGTTCCTGACGCAGAACGAGTTGAGCGAGCTGCCCGAGGACGTCTTCGAGGGTCTGACCGGGCTGAAGACGCTCTACCTGGACGGCAACGAACTGAGCGAACTGCCCGAGGAGGTCTTCGACGGCCTGACGGAAATGGATGAGCTGTTCCTGACGCAGAACCAGCTGAGCGCGCTGCCGTCCGGTGTGTTCGAGGGTCTCGCCAACCTGAGGAGCCTGGGGCTGGAGCACAACGACCTGGAGTCGCTGCCTGCCGGTCTGTTCGCAGGACTCACCGGGCTGGAAAAGCTGCTTTTGGGCGGCAAGGAGGCGCCCTTCACGCTCACGGCGGAGTTGGAGCGCCGGGGCGGGGGCGCCGTGGCGGTCAAGGTGGTGGAGGGAGCGCCGTTTGCGATGGCGGTCAAGCTGTCGGCGGAGGGCGGCACGCTGTCTAAGGAGACGGTTACGATTGAAGCCGGCAGCGTGTCCAGCGAAGAGATCAGCGTTGCGCCGGCTGCTGAAGGTGGGGCGGAGGTCACCGTCAAGGTGGCATCGGCGGAGTTCACCGGGGTGGTGGTGTCAGTCGGCGGAGTCGAGGGCTATAGCGGCGTCCAAACCGGCCTGGGGCAGCCGCTGACGCTGACCTTCTCCGCGCCGGATTCCAAAGACGGCCCAACGATAAAGGGCCCGGCGCCGACGGTGGCGATTGCCCTGTCCCCGTCCGGCCCGGTGGAGCCGGGCGCTGCCATCGGCGTCACCATGAGGTTCAGCGGGCTGGAGTCCGACTCGGACACCGGCACCACCGATTACGTCTTCCGGGCCGACGTGGTGGACGGGGAGAACGGGGAGGCCGACGCCTGCGAGGACCGGGCCAATGGCTACGGTCTGGGCGTGGAGCGCTATATGTACCAAGTGGACGAGGACCCGGAGGTCCGCACCGGGACCATTCCCGGCGGCTGCCCGGCCGGGGACTACACCCTGCGGGCCAGCGTCTCCTCCCCCGGCAACGTGGAGTTGGCCTCGGCCAGCGCCAGCTTTACGGTGCGGGAAGCGGAGACGCCCCTCTCCAGCGACGCCACCCTGAGCGGTCTGGAACTGAGCGGAGTGGACATCGGAACCTTCGACCCGGCTGCTGCCAATTACGCCGCCGACGTGGGCTATGACGTGACGGAAACCACCGTCACTGCTACGGTGAACGACGACGGGGCGAGCTACACGGTCAAGCTGGACGGTGTTGCCGACAGCGGCGGGGTAATCCCGCTGGCCGTGGGCAGCAACGTAATCAACATCGACGTCACCGCCGAGGACGGGGAGACCGCCAGGACCTACACCGTCACGGTCACCAGGGCCGCGCCCGCACTCTCTAACGACGCCACCCTGAGCGGTCTGGCCTTGAGCGGGGTGGACTTCGGCGCCTTCGACCCGGCTGCTGCCAATTACGCCGCCGACGTTGCCAACGACGTGACGGAAACCACGGTGAAGCCCACGGTGAACGACGACGGCGCGAGCTACCTGGTCATGCTGGAAGGCGTGGCCGATAGCGACGGGACCGTCTCCCTGGCCGTGGGGAGCAACGTCATCGCCGTAGAAGTCACCGCCGAGGACGGGGAGACGGCGAAGACCTACACCGTAACCGTCACCCGCGCCGCGCTGACGGTCTCCGGGCCTGATGCGACGATTGAGCTATCCTCAGATTCAGTGGACGAGGGCACGGAAATCACCGTCACCATGTTCTTCGCCAACCTGGAATACGACTCGGATACTTCGACCACTGATTACGTCTTCCGGGCTGACGTGGTGGACGCCGACGGCTGCGAAGGCGGCGGCATGGGCAACGACCGCTACATGTACCAGGTGGACGAGGACCCGGAGGTCCGTACCGGGGGCATCTCCGCGTCCTGCGCGCCCGGTGGCTATACCGTCGAGGTCAGCATTTCGTCCCCCGGCAACGTGGAGCTGGCCTCGGCCGCCGCCGGCTTCACGGTCAACGCCCCGGAGCAACAACAGCCGGAATCGACCTCCACCGACACCACCCTGAGCGGGCTGGACCTGAGCGGGGTGGACTTCGGCGCCTTCGACCCGGCCACCACCGGCTATACCGCCAGCGTTGCCCACGACGTGAGGCAGACGACCGTTACTCCGACGACGAACGATAACGGGGCCACCTACGCCATCAAGCTGGACGGCGTAGCTGATGCGGACGGCGTGATTTCGCTCGCCGTGGGCGGCAACGTCATCACTGTCGATGTGACCGCTGAGGACGGGGAGACGGCGAAGACCTACACCGTCACCGTGACCAGGGCCGCGCCGCCGCTCTCCACCGACGCCACCCTGAGCAGCCTGACGCTGAGCGATGCGCCCTTTACCTTCGCCTCGAACACCACGAGCTACGAGCTGAACGTCGCCCACGACGTGGACCAGACCACGGTGATGGCGACCGCCAACGACGACGGGGCCACCTACGCCATCAAGCTGGACGGGGTGGCCGACGCCGACGGGGTGATCCCCCTGGCCACGGGCAGCAACGTCATCACGGTAGAGGTGACCGCCGAGGACGGGAACACCGGCAAGACCTACAAGGTGACTGTAAGCCGGGCCGCGCCCGCCGCGCCCGATGCGCCGGACCGGCCGACCGGCGAAGTGCTGGAGCCGGGGAACGTGACCCTGGACTGGGAGGACGTGGACGGGGCCACCGGCTACCAGGTGGGCCTGTGGTCGCAACCCGACCTGGTGCCCCTGCCCAGCGATGCCATGCCTGGGGTGACGGTGCGGATGAACGGTTCCGGCGCCACGCTTAGCGGCCTGCCTGCCGAATGGTCGCACTACTGGCTCACGGTCCGGGCCAGCAACGACGGCGGCGCATCCGGCTGGTCGGATTGGCTCTCCCTGGAGAACCCCTGAGCGCCATACGCTGGAGGGGCCTGACCAGGGTGGACGCCGCCCCGCCTGCCCCGAGGGTGTCGGCGGCGCGGTTGGGCCAGCCGACCGGCAGCATCGTCGCTGGGCCCTGACCTGCCTGCCTGGTTAGGCCTGGCCGGGCAACCCGGCCGGTCCTTCAGCGCCGCTGGCGCCGGCGGTTAAATCCGAGGGAACATCCGCGTTGCGGACCCCGTTGCGCCAGGACGGAAAGCAAAGCCAGCGAGGAGGCAGAACCGGTCGGCAGCGCGGCCGGCTAAGGCGGCCTCGCCTCTCTGGCGCATGGTAATTCAGGACAACAAGAAAGCCCCCATACCTGGACGAGCGGGGAGGACACCACTCGTAGCGGTGTCCTCCCCTTTGCCTTGGGCCTAGCGGCCCGCGCCGGCCGGTTCCTCCTCCCGCTCCTATTCCATGCTGAGCGCCCACTCGAACAGGGACAGAGACGAAGGCTTGGTCTCGCCGTCGCGTCCCTGGGGCTGGGCCGGTTCCCCGGCTATGAACCCGGCCCGGTAGAACGCCGACTGCTGAGGTTGGTGGATTCGGCGCAGCAGGAGCCATCGCCGGCCGGGTTCCAGGGCAGCCACCCAGGGTTACGCCGTGGCAGCCTGCCCGCCGGCGCCGCCCTGGACCCTGGTCAGGACCCCCAGGATTATCCACGCCGGCAGCGAGGCCACCAGGGGGTAGGCGACGACGCCAATGGGACCGAAGAGCCCTCCGATGATTACACCCCAGGCCGACACCAGTCCCAATACGACGGCGCAACCGTAGGCCAGGATGCGGGACAGGACCTGGGGGCGGCGGTGCATCAGGCGCACCGCCAGGGTCAGTGAAATCCCAACCGGCCATGCCAGCCCGAACAACCACAAGACGCCAGTCACGCCAGGGCCGGCCCCAAATCCGTCAATGCCGAACCGGAACAAGGAGATAACCAGCACCAGGGCCGGCAGCCAGAGGGAGAATAGGATAGTACCGATGGCGCTTTTCATGTTCATCACCTCCTGACGTGTGGAATAAGCCCTACCCCAGCGCCGGAGAGAATAAGAATACCTTGCGCATGGGGTACTACGTTGGCCGGCCGCCTGCCGGATTGGGGCAGTCCTGCCAAGCCGGACAGGGCGGCGGCAATTCCGGGCAACAAAAAAGCCTGGCATACGTGGCCGGGCAGGGTGCGCCAGGAAGCGCGTAGGTTGAAAGTTCCAGCCGTGGAACCGGGCCAGGAGTGGGCCGGTGGCCAGGGAAGCAGGCGCTAGGGCCAGAGGCGGAACCGTGTCTGAAGCCTTCCCGGCAATGCGGCGGCGGTCACCGGGTCAGCCGCTCCCTTAGCGCCTCCATCTCCCGCCGGTGCTCGTCGGCTTCCTGCATCTGCCCTCCCTGACCCGGTCTGCGGACGCCCTGGGCCCGCCGGTGTCACGGGTACCAATTGTACCGGATCGGCCAAATAATCACGATACGTCACGGATATTGAGCTTAATAATCACATCTATCTCACACGCATCGTCTAAAATGTACAGGGCTGGAGCGCCGTCCGATGTCACCTGCCCGGAGCGCTTGGCCTATGTCTGCCCGTTAGAGGGGTCGTATTGGTCTGCCTTCCGCATAGGATACAAGTTGCAGCAGCGTCAGAGCGCGCCCCGGCGGTATCCGCCGCCGAGAGAGCAGGCCTCGACGAACGCAATCCTTCTACCCCCCCCGCTGACAGGGGTATGTAACGGCCGAAATCGGCTCTGGAATTAACTTGGGAAGGCGCATCAGCCTCCGGCATCTTGGTTGTGAGATCACCAGATGCAGGAGACCCGCGATGCGCCTTCCCAGCGAATGCTATCAGATGCAAAAAACGATTGAAACGCATTTACCTCACCTCTCCCAGCCACAATTGACCGGCCTGGTCCTGTGGGTTTGCGGAGCCATTCTCGCGGGCAGCGCCTGCCAGAACGCCGTGGCCTCGGCCCTCTCGCCCTGGGGTAGGTGGAACAGCCTGCGCCAGTACCTCCGGGAGTGGCTGTACGACGGCAGCGACCGGGCCCGTCCCTGCCAGACCGAGCTGGACGTGAGCCTCTGCTTCGCGCCACTGCTCCGGTGGGTCCTCTCCTGGTGGCGGTCGGGCGGCCTGGCTTTGGCCATCGACCCAACCCTCAAAGGGGACCAGACCACCGCCATCGTCATCAGCGTGCTCTACCGCAGTTGCGCCATCCCCGTGGCCTGGCACATCCGGCACGCCGACCAGCCCGGCTCCTGGATGGATCCGATTGTGGAACTGCTGCAAGCCTTGGCCCCAGCGGTTCCCGAGAATATGACCGTCATCGTGCTCTGCGACCGGGGCATCGCCAGTCCCAAGCTGTGGCAGCAGATACGGGATCAAGGCTGGCATCCCGGTATGCGCTACCGAAAGAACATCACTTTCTGCGCTGACGGCGGCAAACGATTGCCCGCCCAGCGCTTCGTCTCCCGTCCCGATACGGCGTGGATTGGCCGCGGCACCGCCTTCAGCACCCCCAAGGCCCAACGCCGCTGCACCCTGCTGGTGGTCTGGTACTCCGAACAGGAGGAGCCCTGGATCATCCTCACCGACCTTGCACCCGACAAGGTGGGTCCCAGTTGGTACGCGCTCCGCTTCTGGATCGAGCTGGGTTTCAAGGCCCTCAAGAGCCTGGGCTGGCAGTGGGACAAGACCCGCCGCACCGACCCCACCCGCGTCTCCCGCCACTGGCTGGTGCTGTCGGTGGCTACCCTGCTGGCACTGGCCTACGGCACCAGAGTGGAAGACGCCCAGGACCGGAGGATTGCCCCAGGTAATCTGCGGGCGCCGCCCAAAGCGCTGGCTTCCAATCACCGTGACCCTTGGAGCCGTCCGGCGCGCGCCGTCAGCGTGATCCGCCACGGCATCAACTGGCTTAGGCGGTTGCTGATCAAGGGCCGCCTCTGGAGCCGCGTCTGGCTGCTGCCCGAACCCTGGCCGGAACCCAAGCTTAACCTGGAGATTACTCGCCATGTCCCACCGTAAAAACCCCATACCTACCCCTGTCAGCCCCCCCCCGCCCCGACGAATATCGTCACCGGATAGTCTCCCAGCCCCGGCTGTCCCCTTCCTTGGCACCGCCCACCTCCCCCGTGGTTCCGCTTGCCCGGAGCTCCCGTTCCTGAACGCGTACGGGCAGACCGGGCGGTCTCCCTCTGCCTTCCGGGCAACGTCCCCGTCCGCCATCCAGACTTTTCAACTGCCTAAAGTGAGGTTAGCACCGTGAAACGCCAACTGTCCTTCGCTGTTCTTGCCACCCTGGGAGCCTTCGCGCTCGTTGTTCTCGCCGGCGTCCCATTGCCCTACCTGGCCCAGGCCCAATCGTCGCCGTCGGTGGCGGTCAGCCTCTCCTCCGACACCGTGGAGGAGGGCACGGCCATCGCCGTCACCATGAGTTTCAGCGGCCTGGAGTCCGACGCCGACACCGCAACCAAGGACTACGTCTTCCGGGCCGACGTGGTGGACTCGGAGGACGGGGACGCCAACGGGTGCGAGGACCAGGCCGGGGGCTACGGCCTCGGCGTGGACCGCTACATGTGGCAGGTGGACCAAGACCCGGAAGTCCGCACCGGGAGCGTCTCCGCCGACTGCCCGGCCGGGGACTACACCGTCCAGGCCAGCATCTCCTCACCCGACAGTGTAGAACTGGCCTCGGCGAGGTCGAGCTTTACGGTGACGGCACCGGCCCCGGAACCTACGCCTGAGCCCACACCCGAACCCACGCCGGAACCCACGCCCGAACCCACGCCTGAGCCTACGCCCGAACCCACGCCGGAGCCCACGCCGGACCAGGAAGACCCGGACCCGTCGGTGGCCCTGGCCCTCTCCCCGGACGGCTTCGCGCCGTGGAACACCGAAATCAGCGTCACCATGCTCTTCAGCGGTCTGAAGGCCGACTCCGACCGGGACACCACCGACTACGTCTTCCGGGCCGACGTAAAGGACTCGTGGAACCGGGACGCCGACGCCTGCGAGGGCGGCGGCCTGGGCATCGACCGCTATATGTACCAGGTGGACGAGGACCCGGAGACCCGCAGCGGGACCATCGCCGCCGGCTGCCCCATCGGCGGCTACACCATCGAGGCCAGCATCGCCACCGAGGCCGGTGGCGTGGTGGCCTCGACCAGCGCCGAGTTCTCGATATTCGGACCCAGCATCGGCCTGGCCGTTCCTGCCACCGAGCAGGGCGCCGGGGGTGTCCTGACCCTGAGCTTCGGGTCTCTGGCCCCGGACGCCGACGCCGACACCACCGACTACATCTTCCGGGCCGACGTGGTGGACGCCGACGCCTGCGAGGGCGACGGCCTGGGCGTGGACCGCTACATCCACCAGGTGGACGAGGACCCGGAGACCCACACCGGGGCCATCTCCGCCGACTGTCCGGCGGGCGACTACACTCTGGAAGCGAGCATATCGTCGCCCGACGGTGTAGAGCTGGCCTCGGCGAGGGCGAGCTTCAGCGTGGCGGAGCCGGTAGCAGAGGAAGACGACCCGCCCGTGTCCAGGCAGCAGCGGGCCACGCAGACCGACATCACCCTGCACTCCGACAATAGCGCTGCCTACGACATCTGGTCGGACGGCGACACCATCTGGGTGGCCGACACCGCCGACGGCAAGCTCTACGCCTACGCCCTGGCCGACGGGACGCGCCGGGACGGGACCGGCAGCACCACAAACCGGGAATTCGACCTGCACAGCGCCAACGGCAATCCCGCGGGCATCTGGTCCGACGGCACCACCATCTGGGTGGGCGACTTAGATGACGACAAGCTCTACGCCTACGCCCGGGCCGACGGGACGCGCCAGGACGGAAGAAACGACCGCAAGGAGTTCGACCTAGACGGCGACAACGACACTCCCCGGGGCATCTGGTCCAACGGCTCCACCATCTGGGTGGCCGACACCTTCGACGACAAGCTCTACGCCTACGGCCTGAATGGCGGTTCGCGCCGGGATGGCCGGGACATAGACCTGGACCACTTGAACGGCAATCCCGAGGGCATCTGGTCCGACGGCGACACCATCTGGGTGGCCGACAGCCGTTACACCAAGCTCTACGCCTACGACTTGTACCGAGGGACGCGCCTGGCCGACCTGGACCTGGACTTGGACGGCGAGAACACTTTTCCCCAGGGCATCTGGTCCGACGGCGACACCGTCTGGGTGGTCGACATCGCCGACGACAAGCTCTACGCCTACGCGCTGCCAAAGCAGCCGGCCCTGTCCGTCAGAGCGATGGCCCCGCAGATTGTGTACGAGAGTCAGGTGACGGTCACCGTAACCATCCGGGCGGAGACCGGCCGCGGCGCGGCGGCTCCGGAAAGCGCCTTTGACGTCACTGCGCATACCGAGGAGGGCACAGCGAAGCTTAAGACCGACTACATTCCGTTCAGCGCCAAGACAACGTTCGACCCTGCCGACTTCACGCTCTGGGGCCGACAGTATCGGGCCTCCAAGAGGGTGCAATTCAGGATCGTGGACGACATTACCCAGGAAAGCGACGAACAACTCACCATAGTCGTGGCGAGCTCGCCATCCACTCCGAGCGGCGTGCCCCTGGAGTCGGCGACCATCACCATCCGGGACAATGACCGGCGGCTCGAAGCTCACAGCGCGCGGCAACCCCGCATTACCCACGCAGTCTATGACGCCACCAAGGACGCGGTGGTGCTGGAATGGGCCGCCGGCAGCGACACGGAGGGCCTGACCGGCTTCAAGATAGAGCGGGAAGCTCCACGCGGCACGACCGAGATGGTCCACGCCGACCTGACAGACGACGAACGGCCAATGCTTGAATCCAGCGTACTGAGCATGAACGACACTACCGTGCCAGCCACCTGGGCGGTGTTCTACCGCGTCTGGGCGGTGTTCAGCGACGGCAAAGAGGTGGTGTCCTACCTGTTCCCGGCCACCATGGACCGGGGCATCGTCAGGGCCAGGGTAACTCACAAGAGCGGCGACAACAGGTTCGACGTCAGCTGGACCGACGGCCTCTACTATCCCGACGACGGCGCCGGCCACGACGGCAGTTGCTCCGAAGGTTACAAGGTCTATGTGCAAGTAAGTATTGGCGGCACTACCAGCTGGCATGATGTATCCGCAAATGATACTGATCCTGCTGAGAGAACATACGTAGCCACTGGCATCACCGCGCTAGTGAAGGGGGCTGAATTACCATTCAGGGTCAGGTGCGGGGGCGATAGCGCAACCACCGGCCTGCTCATCGGGGAGGACACCGCGACCGTCCAGTAAGAGGTCGCGGACTGCCATGCCGCTTATCGGCTGACAGCGCCAAGCTCCCGGCGTCGCGGCGTCGTCGGAGAGGGCGAGCCTACGGTGCTGTCGCGCCGCCGGTGGAGGAGTCCGGGCTGCTCCGGCGCCCGTATCGGGCAGCCCACGCCCGTTCGGTCCCGGAAATCGGGGGTGCCTCCGGTTTCCGGGCAACAAGAAAGGCCGCACACATGAACCGGCAGGCGAGGGCTGCGGCCCCGCCCGGAGAGGATTGGCCCATACCCCCTGGAGGTGGGCAGAGAGCAGGCGCTCGCGCACCCCGCACTGGACGGCCTGGCCGTTCCCATCGGGGAGAGGCTCTGCGAATCGTCCTCTGGAAGGACCGGCTCGATGCCGAGACAGCGCATACACCACAGCAGAAAGACCTACGGGTTCCCCGCCGACTTTCCGGAGCTGCACCGCCGTCTCGGCACCTCTGCCCTCAACCTGAGACGCTGGAAGGTCAAGGGGGTCCGGCCATCCTGCGGCACCAGATGGCCCTGCTGGAGCTGGCGGAAGAACCGGGTCTCGGCCACCTGTTCACCGACTGGACGATCCCACGCGAGACGCGGGATGAGCCGTCCGCCCCGGGCGTACCGCCCCGGGCCGGAGTCCAGGGAGGAAGGGCGCCCAGCGGCGGGGCAGCGGCGACTGCCGGGGCTGAAACGCAAAAGGCCGCACAGCCGCAGCATGGACCATGGACCGTTGGGAGCAGCCATTGTCGGAATACGGTGGCTGCCCCCGTGCCTTTGCGGCCTAGCGTCCTGCGCCGACCAACTCCTCCTCGTCCAGGCTCTCGCTGACGCGGAGGCTGGCCTCGCTCAACCGGGTCAGTCGCTCCCGCAGCTCCGTTATCTCCCGCCGGTGCTCGTCGGCTTCCTGCATTTCTCCACCTTTGGTACGCCGTCTTCAGGAACCGGCCGGATGCGGAGATCGACTTCGAGACGCCCTGGGCCGGCCGGTTTCAATTGTACCAGCCGGGCGAAATCCTCACAATACGTCACGGATATTTGGGTTAATAATCACACCTATCTCACATGGGTAGTTTACACTAGCCGCTGGGCTATAGCGCAGTCCGTATGGCCTATGCCCGCCTGTTAGAGGGGTTGTATGTCTAGCCTTCTGCATGGAATACAAGTTGCAGTAGCGTCGGAGAACGCTTGGCTGCTCCGGTTATCGCTCGTCATCATGGCCGCCGCCGTCGTCGTGCCGGTCATGCTCTTCGGCGGCTCGCCCGCCGCCGCGCAGCAGGCAGTCCCGGACCAGCCGGAGGGGCTGACCGGCAAACTGCTGGACTACCTCGTCGTCGGGCTGGACTGGGACGACGCGGAAGGCGCGACCTCGTACCAAACGCAGTACTGGGATACGACGGGAGACAGCCCGGCCTGGGCGGAGGCGCCCAAGGCCGAATACGATGGCTCCTCAGCCGTGATAAGGGGTCTGCCGGACCAGCGCTACTACTACTTTCAGGTTCGCGCCGTCAATGACGCCGGGGCGTCGGAGTGGTCGGACTTCGTCTTATTGGCGGGCCCCGACACGCCGACAGACCCATCTACTCCGACACCGGAACCTACGCCGGAACCTACGCCCGAACCTACCCCGGAGCCTACTCCCGAACCCACGCCGAAGCCGGGTATCTGTGACCGCACGTATCAGGTTCGTGAAGCAATCGAGAGTAATGTGTTCAGGAATCTGATGAATTCCAGGGGTAGCAGACCGGGATGCCAAGACATTACCGACGCTCAACTGGCGCGTATCAAGTATCTCCACGTGGACAATAGCGGGCTGAGCTCCCTGTCGCCGGGCGTCTTTGATGGACTTGGCAGTTTGAAAGCGTTGTATTTGAGCGATAACCAAATAAGCTCATTGCCGCCGGGCATCTTTGATGGACTCGGCAGTTTGAAACAGTTGGATCTGGACAATAACAGGCTGAGCTCGCTGCCGCCGGGCGTCTTTGATGAACTTGGCAGTCTGCGTTGGTTGTACTTGAGCAATAGCGGGCTGAGCTCCCTGTCGCCGGGCGTCTTTGATGAACTTGGCAATTTGCGATTGTTGGTTCTGTCCAATAACCGACTTAGCTCGCTGCCGCCGGGCGTCTTTGACGGACTTGGCAGTTTGGGAGAGTTGCAGCTGAATGGCAACTATCTAGGCACGCTGCCGCCGGGCGTCTTTGATGAACTTGGCAGTTTGGAACGGTTGCACTGGGGCAATAACGGAGTGAGCACGCTGCCGCCGGGCATCTTCGATGAACTTGGCAGTTTGTATTGGTTGTACTTGAGCAATAACGGACTGAGCTCCCTGCCGCCGGGCATCTTTGATGAACTTGGCGGTTTGGGAGAGTTGTACTTGAAAAATAACAGGCTGAGCTCCCTGCCGCCGGGCGTCTTTGATGGACTTGGCAGATTGAGAGTGTTGAATTTGCGCAATAACAGACTGAGCTCCCTGCCGCCGGGCATCTTTGATGAACTTGGCAGTTTGCCTTGGTTGTACTTGAGCAATAACGGACTGAGCTCCCTGCCGCCGGGCATCTTTGATGAACTTGGCGGTTTGGAAGAGTTGTACTTGGAAAATAACGGACTGAGCTCCCTGCCGCCGGGCATCTTTGATGGACTTGGCAGTTTGCGTTATTTGGAACTGTCATCCAACCAACTGAGGTCGCTGCCGCCTCGCCTGCTCCCCCGGCATGTAGAGTGGCCCACGGATTATTTTGGTAATGTGTCCTTAGGTCTTGTGTACATGGTTACTGTGTACATGGTTGGCAACCGGCTGACTGAGCTGCCGGATGCGCTTTTCGAGGTCGAAAACCTGAGGTTGGGAATCCTGCATCTGCAGGACAATCCTGGCAGCCCATTCACCTTCAGCATGGAAGCCGAGACGATAAGCCAGAGCGTTGACGATGCGGGCATCCACACCGCGCGGGTGCGCTACAAGGTAGCCCAGGGGGCGCCGGCAATGATAACAGCAGCGCTGGAGGTCAGCGGCGGCGCGGCATCCACCGAATCGGTAACCATAGATGCAGGGAGCGTTTCCAGCGATGAGATTGTGGTGACGCAGAGCGAAGCGGGTCAGCCGGTTACGCTCACATTGCAGAAAGTGTCGCTCCATATCCCATCACCATTTTCTCCTGGCTCTGTCCTTAATACATGGCCTAGATTTGATCATATTGGATTCTTTGGGGTCGGGTTCGCCGCGGGCGCCCCTCTCACCCTCTTTGCCGATTCATCGCTGCCTCCGGTTGAACCGGAGGCGCCCAAGGGCATCTGCGGGCGGACGCCGCAGGTGCGGGACGCGATTTTAGGCAAGCTGCCCGACGTCAGCGACTGCGCGGCGGTGACGGATGCCGACCTGAACGGCATCACCGGGCGTCTGGACCTGAACGTACAGGAGACCGGGGAGGAGATGACGGCGCTGCAGCCGGGAGACTTCGCGGGTCTCACGAACCTGCAATTGCTGTACCTGACCGACAACTCCCTGGAGACGCTGCCCGCAGACATCTTCGAAGGCCTGGCCGCCCTGACGACGATCCAGCTGGAGAACAACGGGCTAAAGGAACTGCCCGAGGACATCTTCGACGGTCTCGGCAGTCTGACGGGGCTGCGCCTGCAGAACAACAAGCTGAGCACGCTGCCCGAGGAGGCCTTCGACGGTCTGACGAGACTGGAGGGGCTGTTCCTGACGCGGAACCAGCTGAGCGAGCTGCCCGAGGACGTCTTCGACGGTCTGACCGGTCTGAAGACGCTCTACCTGGATGGCAACGAACTGAGCGCGCTGCCCGAGGAGGTCTTCGACGGTCTGACCAGCTTGAGGGAGTTGCGCCTGAACAGCAACTCGCTGAGCGAACTGCCGGCCGGTGTGTTCGAGGGTCTCGCCAACCTGAGGAGCCTGGTGCTGGAGCACAACGACCTGGAGACGCTGCCCGCCGGTCTGTTCGCAGGACTCACCGGGCTGGAAAAGCTGCTTTTGGGCGGCAAGGAGGCGCCCTTCACGCTGACGGCGGAGTTGGAGCGCCGTGGCGGATCCGCCGTGGCGGTCAAGGTGGTGGAGGGAGCGCCGTTTGCGATGGCGGTCAAGCTGTCGGCGGAGGGCGGCACGCTGTCCAAGGAGACGGTTACGATTGAAGCCGGCAGCGTGTCCAGCGAAGAGATCAGCGTTGCGCCGGCTGCTGAAGGGGGGACGGAGGTCACCGTCAGGGTGGAATCGGCGGAGTTCACCGGGGTGGTGGTGTCAGTCGGGGGAGTCGAGGGCTATAGCGGCATCCAAACCGGCCTGGGGCAGCCGCTGACGCTGACCTTCTCCGCGCCGGATTCCAAAGACGGCTCAACGATAAAGGGCCCGGGGCCGACGGTGGCGATTGCCCTGTCCCCGTCCGGCCCGGTGGAGCCGGGCACTGAGATCGGCGTCACCATGAGGTTCAGCGGCCTGGAGTCCGACTCGGACACCGCCACCAAAGATTACGTCTTCCGGGCCGACGTGGTGGACGGGGAGAACGGGGAGGCCGACGCCTGCGAGGACCGGGCCAATGGCTACGGTCTGGGCGTGGACCGCTATATGTACCAGGTGGACGAGGACCCGGAGGTCCGCACCGGGACCATTTCCGGCGACTGCCCGGCCGGGGCCTACACCCTGCGGGCCAGCGTCTCCTCCGCTGAAAATGAGGAACTGGCGTCGGCCAGCGCCAACTTCACCGTCTCCAACCCGCCGGAACAGCCGGAGCCGGAGCCTGCCTCCACTGACGCCGCCCTGGGCGGGCTGACGCTGAGCGGGGTGGACATCGGAACCTTCGACCCGGACATCACCGGGTACGCCGCCGACGTGGACCACGGCGTGACGGAAACCACGGTGACGCCCACGGTGAACGACGACGGCGCGAGCTACACGGTCAAGCTGGACGGGGTTGCCGATAGCGACGGGGTAATCCCATTGGTCGTGGGGAGTAACGTCATCACCGTCGAGGTCACGGCGGAGGATGGGGAGACGGCGAAGACCTACACCGTCACGGTGACCAGGGCCTCGCCGCTCGGAGACGACGCCACTCTCAGCAGCCTGGAATTGAGCGGCATAGACATCGGAGCCTTCGACTCGGTCACCACCGGGTACGCCGCCGAAGTGGACAACGACGTGACGGAAACCACGGTGATGCCCACGGTAAACGACGACGGCGCGAGCTACACGGTCAAGCTGGACGGGGTTGCCGATAGCGACGGGGTAATCCCATTGGTCGTGGGGAGCAACGTCATCACCGTCGAGGTCACGGCGGAGGATGGGGAGACGGCGAAGACCTACACCGTCACCGTGACCAGGGCCGCGCCGCCCCTTTCAAGCGAAGCCACCCTGAGCGGGCTGACGCTGAGCGGCGTGGACATCGGAACCTTCGACCCGGCCACCACCGGGTACGCCGCCGACGTGGGCCACGGCGTGACGGAAACCACCGTCACCGCCACGGTGAACGACGACGGTGCCACCTACCTGGTCAAGCTGGACGGGGTGGCCGACAGCAGCGGGGTAATCCCATTGGCCGTGGGCAGCAACGTCATCGCCGTGGAGGTGACCGCCGAGGACGGGGAGACGGCTAGGACCTACACCGTCACCGTGTCCAGGGCCGCGCCTGACGAACCCGAACCGGAGCCTCCGCCCAGCAGCCCGCCCGACGCGCCGGAGAGGCCCACCGGCGAGGTGACCGGAAGGGGACAGGTGCAACTGGACTGGAACGACGTGGCGGGAGCGGAGTTCTACCAGATACGCTTTTGCTGTGGCAACCAGGATTGGGTGGAGCTTCCCACTGATGGGATTGAGATTGTCTTTGACGGCTCGGGTGCGACGCTAAGCAATCTGCCGGATTATGGCACCTATCACTTTTCAGTGCGAGCCGGTAATGCGGCAGGTGTATCCGACTGGTCGGAGTCCCTGCAACTCTCAAACGCCACCTGACCAAACCACCAGAAGCGCGGCCAGGACCCAGTAACCCATGACGAGACCCGCTGGCGGTCGGCCGGGCCGACCGCCAGCGGCCATTGCCGGGCAACCAGAAAATCCCCTGTATATGCCCGTATGTGGATGTACGTGGGAGGCCAACGGCGTCACATCATGTGGGTTCGCCCAAGCCTTGGGGGTAGACAGAAGCAGGCACCCAGGCGGGGCAAAGGAACGAAGCCCTGCGGGGGAACCATGCACTCCCCCTCCCGGCTTGCTGCCGGGATGCCGGACGGCCTGGACAATTTCATCGGAGCGGGTTTAGCTCCGGTTCGGTAGGACTGTCTCCATGCCGCGACAGCGGACCCACCACAGCAGAATGGTCTACGTCTTCCCCGGCGACTTCCCGCAGCGTCTGGAGCGATTCAAGGAGGAGTCCGGCCTGCCGTGGGCGGAACTGGCCCGCCGCATCGGGACATATCGCCACACCGTATGGCGTTGGACAGAAGGCGTGGTGCGTCCCAATGTAAACCACACGATGGCGCTGCTGGCCATGTCCCACGAACTAGGCCTGGGCCAGCAGCTGACTGCATGGACGGTCCGGGACGAGACGCTGCGTGAGACGGCCGACCCAGCCGTCCCGCCCCGGTGCCGGGGTCCCAGGGGAAAAGCCGCATTCCGGAAAGGCAGCGGCGACCGGCGGGGCTGAAGCACAAGAGGCCGCATACATGGACCGGCGGGGGCAGCCACCGTTGGAAACCGGTGGCTGCCCCGTGTCTTTGCGGCCTAGCGCCCCGCGCCGACCGGCTCCTCCTCGTCCAGGCTCTCGTTGACCCGCAGGCTGGCCTCGCTCAACCGGGTCAGGTGCTCTCGCAGTGCCTCCATCTCCCGCCGGTGCTCGTCGGCTTCCTGCATCTTCCCTCCCTGACCCGGACTGTGGACGCCACCCGGCTCCACGTCGTCAGGCGCCCGGCTGGATGCGGAGATCGGGCTTCGAGACGCCCTCGGGCAGCCGGTGTCAATTGTACCGGATCGGCCAAATACTCACAATAACATCACGGTAATAAGGGCTGATAATCACGTTGGACTCACATAAGTGGTTTACAATACCCACCGGGCCATAGCACAGTCCGCTTGGCCTGTATTAGCCCGTTAGAGGGGTTGTATTGGTCTGCCTTCCGCATAGGGTACAAGTTGCAGTAGCGTCGGAGAGCGCACCGGCGGTATCCGCCGCAGTGAGGACGCGCCTCGACGAACGCAATCCTTCTACGCCCCCAGACGAATATCGTCACCGGATAGTCCCTCAGCCCCGGCTGTCCCCTTCCTTCGCACCGTCTACTTCCCACGTAGTTCCGCTTGCCCGGAGTTCCCGTTCCTGAACGCGTACGGCAGACCGGGCGGTCTCCCTTTGCCTTCCGGGCAACGTCCTTACCCGCCATCCAGACTTTGCAGCTGCCGAAAGTGAGGTTAGCATCGTGAAACGCCAACTGTCCTTTGTCGTTCTTGCCGCCCTGGGAGCGTTCGCGCTCGTCGTTCTCTCCGGCGTGCCGTTGCCCTACGCGACCCAGGCCCAGGCCCAGTCGTCGCCGTCGGTGGCGGTCAGCCTCTCCTCCGACACCGTGGAGGAGGGCGCGACCATCGCCGTAACCATGTCCTTCAGCGGCCTGGAGTCCGACGCCGACACCGACACGAAGGACTACGTCTTCCGGGCCGACGTGGTGGGGGCAGACGAATGCGAGGATCAGGCCGGGGGCTACGGCCTGGGCGTGGACCGCTACATCCACCAGGTGGACGAGGACCCGGAGACCCGCACGGGGACCATATCCGCCGACTGTCCGGCCGGCGACTACATCGTCGAGGCCGTCCTCAACGCTCCCGACGAGACCCGGCTCGAGTCGGCGAGGGCGAGCTTTACGGTGGCCGCACCGGCACCTGAGCCCACGCCGGACCAGGAAGACCCTGACCCGTCGGTGGCCCTGGCCCTCTCCCCGGCCGGCTTCGCGCCGTGGAACACCGAAATCAGCGTCACCACGCTCTTCGGCGGTCTGAAGGCCGACTCCGACCGGGACACCACCGACTATGTCTTCCGGGCCGACGTGGTGGACGCCGACGCTTGCGAGGGCGACGGCCTGGGCATCGACCGTTACATGTACCAGGTGGACGAGGACCCGGAGACCCGCAGCGGAACCATCGCCGCCGGCTGCCCCATCGGCGGCTACACCATCGAGGCCAGCATCGCCACCGAGGCCGATGGCGTAGTGGCCTCGACCAGCACCGAGTTCTCGATACTCGGGCCCAGCATCGGCCTGGCCATTCCTGCCACCGAGCAGGGCGCCGGGGGTGTCCTGACCCTGATCTTCGGGTTTCTGGCCCCGGACGCCGACGCCGACACCACCGACTACATCTTCCGAGCCGACGTGGTGGACGCTGACGCCTGCGAGGGCGACGGCTTGGGCGTGGACCGCTATATGTACCAGGTGGACGAGGACCCGGAGACCCACACCGGGACCATATCCGCCGACTGTCCAGCGGGCGACTACACCCTCGAAGTGAGCATATCGACGCCCGACGGAGCGGAGCTGGCCTCGGCGAGGGCGAGCTTCAGCGTGGCGGAGCCGGAAGAAGAGGAAGACGACCCGCCGGATTCTGCGGAGCAGCAGGCCGCGCCAGCCTTACAGGCCAAAGTGTTAGTCACTGGGACGGTCTACGAGCCTCAGGGAGGGGTCATCGTAGGCGTCAGGGTCAGGACGGACTCCTACGCCGAACCGCAAGGGTCTTTAACCTTGACTGTGCAAACCTTCCCGGACTCGGCGGGCTCCTGGACCGACTACATTCCGTTTACCGCTACGGTAACGTTCAAGCCTGCCGATTTCTTTGGTTACTATGACAGCGACAGTGACAGCGGGTTCTACGAGGCTATCAAGCAAGTAGCGCGATTCAGGATCGTGGACGACAATACGCCTGAAGATGACCAACGACTTGGCATAGCCTTGACGAAATCGTCATCCGCCCCGGCGAGTGCAACCACGCAGGGGGCGACAGTCACCATCAAGGACGGTGACGAGCTGCGTTCCCCAACCAGCAACCGGCAACCCCGCCTTAGGTACGCGGTCTATGACGCCGACGCCGACGAGGACGCGGTGGTGCTGAGGTGGGCCGCCGGCAGCGACACCCAGGGCCTAACCGGCTACAGGATAGATCGCTCCGCGCCAGGCGGCGCGACCGAGCTTACCCACGCCGACCTGAGAGGCGACGACCGGCCAGCGGTTGGGTCCGACGTATTAACCTGGAAAGACACGACCGTGCCGGCCTCCTCTTTGGTGTTGTACCGCGTCTGGGCGGTGTTCAGCGACGGCAGCGAGGTGGCGTCCTACGCCTTCCCGGCCACCATGGACCGGGGCATCGTCAGGGCCAGGATAACTGTCGAGGGCAGCAACGACAGGGTTGCCGTCAGCTGGACTGACGCCGCCTACCCTCTCGGCGATGGCAGCCTCCACTACGGCGTGTGCTCCGAAGGTTACAAGGTCTATCAGCAAATAAATACTGGCGGGTTTTTGAGCTGGCACGAAATATCCGCAGCAGATAAGGATCCTGCTGCAAGAACATACCTAGGCACTGGTACCAACACGTCGTTAACAGCCGGGGATACGATACCTTTCCGTATCAGGTGCGGGGGCGATAGCGAGACCACCGGCCTGCTCATCGGGGAGGACACCGCGACCGTCCAGTAAGAGGTCGCGGACTGCCATGCCGCTTACCGGCTGAACATGTAGAGCGTCCCACACAGGAAAGGAGCGGAAATGCCGAGGTCCGTCATCAGTCCGGTCGCTGTCGTGATGCTCGCCGCACTCTTGGCCGGATGCTCACTCTTCCAGTCTTCCGATGGGCAGCCCTCCGGAGCTGACGCGCCTACGCGGTCAGCCGGTACCGCTCCGAGTCCCACTGTCACCCCGACGCCTGCCGTCGCCCCAGCCCCGGCGGACACCCCAATGGGCGCTCCGGCCGCCACCCTGGCCGACACAGCTTATGAAGGGCTGTTGAGAACCATTCCCGACACGCCCGAACTGCGGCGGGAGGTCTACATCAACGACTACGCTCTGGTCCGCCAGGTGTTCGACATCCCCCTGCCTGGGCCGGGGGACGACGAGGATGCGCTGGCGGAATTCTATGAGTGGCCTCCTCCAACAGGATTCGAGGGGGAGGCCGACGATCCACCGGTCAGGGGGTTTGGGGCCGTTTCATTCTTCGGCCCGTTCAACCAATACAGGAACATTACGGCTGAGAATCTCCAACATCTTGCCTTCGACGTGCGGAGCATGGACCAGAGCATTGTAGCCTTTGCGCTCCCCGCCACACTGGATGTAGTCCGGGGCCGCTTCGACCCCCAGGCTACCGTCAAGGCCCTGGAGTCCTGCTACGAGTGCGAACCGCCCAGCCGGGAGGAGTACGGGGGCGTCCCCTACTATAGCTGGGGCGAGGATTACGCTGCCAATCCGCAACTGAGATTCGCGCCCCCGGCCTTCGACGAGATTGGCAGAGGGGGGCGTATCGCAGTCCTGGACGAGTACGTATTCCGCACCCTTGGCACTCCCGATATGGAGGCATTGATAGACGCTGGCCTGAACGAGGGCGCCTCCCTGGCGGACGTGGAGGAGTTCCGGCTTCTGGCCGGCGGGATGTCCCGGCTGGGGGCCTACACCATGCTCTTAAGCGATGACGTCGAGGTCTGGGACGCGGCCAACTATGCCGTGGCGGGGGGGCCCTGGCTGCGTCCCTACGAGGCGTTTGCCACCGGCGCAGGCAAGGATGAGAACGGGCACTATATGGCCCTTGTGCTGGTCCATGCCGACGACGCCTCTGCGGAAGAGAACGTGGGACTGCTGCGCCGGATCATCGAGGAGGAGGGCTCGGTCCTTTACGACGCCCTATGGTCAGACTACATCGACGTTGAGAGATCGGAAATCCACGCCGAGGAACGTGTGCTGCGGGCCAAGCTCAGAGGCGGGTTCGCCAACAATTGGCGTGATTGGGTGATCCAGCGTGACGGCCTCATATTGCACGAATAGAAACCGCCCTCCCGCCCACGGTAATTCTGGGCAATAAAAAGAGCCCGCATACATGGCGGGATAGGGGGAGGGCGATGGCTTCGCTTGGGGTGGGTTCGCCCAGCCCCTAGTATTACAACGACGGCTTGAGTCACCGCTTCGGGAACGCTGCTGACCGCAAGGGTCGCCGCAATAGTCTGAGGATGCACATCTACGAAGGGAAAGGCAACGCATCCGGTATCCTGCAAGAAATGCGTCGTTGTAATACTAGGGGAATGGTAAATACGCGCTCTCAGGCTGGTTTTGAGCCTTGGATGACTTGTGAGTCGTCCAAGGGCTGAAATCGCTGTCACAGCTCGTATTTGTATCCTCTATCGCGATTTCTCAGCACGATCGGATAGCGGTTTTCCAAGCTGGTGATGAATCGGCCACCGTACCGTTCGAAAGTACGGTGGTGAGTTTCCACGTGGTTCGGTTTGTCGTATTAGCTGTTCTCACGGCACCGTTATTCGGGCGGGGTTGGTGTAGTCGGATCTGACGCCGTTGTTCTTGAGTGCGTGTACTCTGTAGATGTATCTGGTGACGGACTGTCTTAGTATTAGAGCCTATCCTAATAACCCGGCGGCTCTGAGAGCGATAAGGGCACAGGCGAAATGCAGAAAGGCGATGTAGTTGCCGGGAGACTTGTCCCAGCGGACTAAAATGCGCCGAAAGCGGTAGCTGGTTACTTGGCCGCCCCGCTCCGTGGGCGCGTTCCAGTACAGCTGGACGGTGTCGGAGTTGACCATGTGTATCGCGAGGTTGCCCGGCACGTGGGGCCACTGGTGCGGCTTGGCTGGGATGTCCATTGGGTCGTTGCTGGCCGGCCCGGCCGGGCCCCTGATACCCACGTCGTTCTGGGCCCGCACCCGGTACTGGTATTGGTGGTCCGGCGCTTGGCCGTTGATTTGGTAAGTGGTTTTCAGCCCGCTGACTCCTCCGGCTGTGTGCCAGCCCGGGTCGTCTCTCTTGGATTCGATGATGAACCGGTATGGCGTGCCGCTTTCGGGCGGGTCCCAGTGGACCCTCGTTCCGATGGCGCTCTCTCGGTTGACCCAGATCGGCGCCCCGACTGGACTGACGCGCAATGTGGGTAGCCTTTACTGGTTTGGCAGGGGGATCACATGGATTATTTTCCGATTGCTCTGGTCGCCATCATACCCACCGTCATCGCCTTCTGGTTCTTTCTGAGCCGACCACACGTGGGCGTTTGGAGCAAGGTGATGGTATTCGTGATTTGGTTTGTATCATCGATCCCACTGGGCGCAGTAATCTTTGTGTTGTCGGCGTTGTTCTACCTTTCGAGCGGTGGGCACGGGGGATGGGATGCCAAACCGAGGGAAGCGGATATGGCGGTCGCTGCTCCACTGGCGTTATTACTCAACGGATACCTGGGGCTCGTAGCCTGGTGGTTCGACTCACGCCATAGCCGTCGTAGCGCGAAGACGCCGGCATAGCGGCGGTTACCGGTAGTCCTGCGAGTAGGTTCCACCAGAATCGGGTACCGCGTCGCGTCCCCTGCTCCAAGGCTATGCCAATGATGACCAGCGGGACCGCTCCCATCGGGGAGGCCCCGCTGGTTTGGGTTGCTGTTTCTGCTCCTTGATTCGGATGAAGGGGTCAATTCGCCGGTGGGCTTCGTGCCCTCCGGTGTGGATTCCTCGCCCAGCAGTGTGTCGCAGCAGGCGATGGCGAACGGGGTGTGTTCCACTGCTTCGGGCGTGGCCTGTCGTCCCGCGAGGTTTCAGTCAATGCTCAGGTAAACCCGGTTGGAATATGGGCTGTCGCCGCTGGCGTTGAGCGCCCTGACCTGGTAGGACCGGGTGCCGGACACGGCCGGGTCCACGTAGGTGGTGGCGGTGGAGCCGGTGAGGATGGTGGTGCAGTGGCTGCCGTCGGGCAGCCAGTCCCGGCAGCGGTACACTCGGTAGCCGGTCAGCCCATCGCTGGGGTCGGGCGCGGTCCAGGCGAGCGTGACCGTGCCGGCTGCGGAGTCGTAAACGGCGGTCAGGCCGGTTGGCGCCGTCGGGGCGCCGGCGTCCGGCGCCTTGATGCGGACATAGCCGGCGAGGTAACCGTCGCCGTGGTCTCCCACGGCCCGTACTTGGTAGGAGTACGTCCGCCCGGCTTCGATTGCGGAGTCGGTGTAGCTCGCCGCGGTGGAGCCGGTGAGGAAGTTGCGGCAGGTGATGTCATCGACGGTGGCCCAGGCGCAGCGGTACAGCCGATAGTTGTGCACGTCGTCCGCTGGGTCGGGAGCCGTCCAGCTGAGTTCTATCGTTCCTGCGGACCCGCGGTACTGGCCGGTCAGGTCCGTGGGTTGTCCCGGCACGCCGACGGCGACCGCTGCGGCCGTCAGCCTGGCTACGTCCGAGAAGTAGGTCCGTGCGTCATCGTAGTGGGCCTGCACCCGGTAGGTGTAGTTGACGCCCGGCCGCAGGGTGGTGTCTTGGTAGGAGGTTTGGGTGGCGTCAATGGTGAACTGTCGCCGGCAACCTTCCCGGCCGCAGGGGGTCGCGCTGCGCAACAGCGTATAGGAGCGCACGTCGCCGGGGACGGCGTGCCACGCCACCACCGCCGTGGAGCCTTCCTGCCCCACGGTGGGCGTGTCCGGCTTGATGGGGATGAAGCCCAGGGCGTCCCGCTCCGGTAGGCTGGCTACGGTCAGGGTGGCGGTGGCTTCGGCTACGTAGTGGTCGTCGGCCGACGCCACGGTCACTCGGATGGTGTACTCGCCGGCCGGCAGGTAGTGGAGGGCGGCGTTCAGGTTGGCCACCTCGCCGGCGTTGATGGCCACGGGGCTTTCGACCCGGGCGTACGGTGGGTTCTGCGCCGCGTCGTCATCGGTTACGCCCACGGTGAAACGGTCCGGGCTGCCGGCGACGTAATCGACCCCGGTGAGCGCCGTGACCGAAACCGTGACCGACCCGTCGGGCTCGGCTACGTTGTCGTCGTGCAGCGGGACGGAGAGCTGAGCCTGGGCCGCGCCGCGGGCGAAGGTTGCGCTGGCGGGAGGGGGCCCGTGCAGGAAGTCTCCTTCCTGGGTCACCGAGACCTGCACCGTGAGGCTTTCGGTGATGCCGCGCGTGCGGGCCAGGGTGAAGGCGATGTTGCCGTCGCTTTCGGCCACGCTGGATTGGTCGGAGGCCACGGTTATCTCCGGCGGCCCGAGCACGGTGAAGCGGCCGGTGGCTGTGGCGGCGGCGCCGGCGGCGGAGAGCGTTGTCTCGACGGTATAGCTGCCGGCGAGGCATTCGCTGGAAACGTTGCCGGTCCTGACTTCGGGGTTTTCGTCCACCCGGCGCATGTAGCGGTCTACGCCCAGGCCGTAACCGCCGGCGTTGTCCTCGCAGACGTCGGCGGGGCTGCCGCGGGCGTCCTTAACGTCGGCGCGGAAAACGTAGTCGATGGTGGCGGTGTCGGAGTCGTACTCCAGGTTCCGGAATGTCATGGTGACGGCGATGGCCGTTACCGGCTCAACCGGAACGTTGGGGGAAAGGCGGACCGTTGCGGTGGGAGACGCCTGTGCGTGCGCTGGGTGTTCCCGATTGACGAGAAAACTCAGCGCGGCAGTCGCCGTGAGCAGAACGGCCACTGCCAGGCACGCTCCGGCTATCTTTCGACCGGTGTTGCGCCGCATCGTGCGGACCCATGGTCGGGCGGCGTTCTTTTCTGTTGGCTCGTGTCTCATGGTGGTGGCAACTCCTGGCCTCTGGCGGCTTTCGGGGGCGGTTGCTTGCGGCCTGAGGCGGATCCAGCCTACGGTTTCAGCTGATGGTGAGACTGGCGTCTCCGGTGGAGAGGATGTTTCCGTCAGCATCCCGGAAGGTGGCCCGGACGGTGAATACGCCGTCCGAGCAGGATGTGGCGACCTGGGCGTCCCGGGTCTCGGGGTCCTGGTCAACCCGGTTCATGTACCGGAGCGTTCCCATACCAGCGCCCTCGCATGAGGCAGCGCCGTTCCCCTGGGAGTCAAGCATGTCCATGCGGAACCGGTAGGACATCTCGTTCTCTGCGGGGATGTTGGCGAAGCTCATGGTCGCGGTGACGGCTGTTTCTCCGGTTTCCATGATGCCGCCGCTGGAATTTTGAGATCTGGGCCTGGGACCGGGGTGAGGCCCTTGGCTGTGCCGCTGGCGAATTCGGCGCCGGAGACGGATACCACGGTGTCCCGGGTCTGGTTGGCCGGGGTGACGGTGGCGGCGTTGCTGGTTGTGCTGCCGGCGGTGATGGTAAGGGTCGTGGGGGAGGCGGAGCCGTTGGTGACGAGCAGGTTCACGGTGATCGGGAAGGGCGCCCCCTTGGGGAACCGGGCCTGTACGGTGCCGTCCTGGTTGCGTTCAAGGTTGACCGGGAAGTTGAACCGGTTGGCGATCCCAGGTTCGGTTCGGACGTAGTTGCCTTTGTTCTCCAGGAGGTTGACTTCCGTGAGGTGGCGCATGCCGGCGAAGAAGTCATCGGGGAGGTCCCTCAGTCTGTTGACCTGCAGGCCCAGGGTTCTGAGCTCGGGTGTGTTGGAGAGCAGGTCTGCCGGGACGGCACGCAGTTTGTTGTTGGATAGCGTGAGGCGGTGGAGGTTCCCCAGGCCCTGGAATTTAGCTGCGGTGAAACTGCCGGTTTTGTTGTTGTAGAGGTTGAGCTCTCTGAGATTGGAGAGGTTGGAGAAGGCCCTGTCGTCGATCTCGGTCAGCCGGCTGCTGTAGAGCCACAGTTCACTGAGTTGTGTGTTCCGGGCGAAGGTTTCGGTGGTGACGGCGCTGATCTGGGTGTTGCTCATGTAGATTTTCCGGAGGTCCGTGAGCCCGTCCAGCAGGCCGTCCTGGAGGGCGGTGATGGGGTTGTAGTCGAGGCTCAGCACTCTGATTCCCGACAGTCCTTCGAAATCGTGGTCCCTGAAGGTGGTGATGCGCTGGCCGGCGAGGTTCATTTCCCCGGTGACCAGCGGGAGGTGTTCGGGAACGACGTCGGAGCACTGGGAGACTGGTGGGAGAGGCCCTGTGTTGATGTTTCGGAGCCGGTCGACCACGTCGTCACGTACGGCGGGGGTGCGGTCGCAGATGCCGGTTCGGATGGTCAGGGTGATGTCCACCGCTGTGGCCAGCCAGTAATCGTCCGCCTGGCCCGGGGCGGGTTCCAGTAGGCTCACCAGCAGAGTTTCCCTCTGGGGTTCGGAGTGGTCCTGGTCGCTGATGATCGTGATGCTGATGCTGGCATCGGTTGCCCCGGACGGTATGGTGACCTGGCCGTTGCCCGGGTCGGTGTAGTCCGCGGCGCTGGCGTCGGCGGTGTCCGGGTCGGTGTCCGGTTTGACGGTGTATCTGACGGTGGTGTCTTCGTCATCAGCCCGGTCGGCGCTGACTCTGATGTCCACGGTTTCGCCCTCGGCCGTGTTGAGGGAGTTGACAGTGAGTGAGACGACCTGGGGAAATTCCGGCTCCAGGCTGTCCCCTGCCGCGGCTTGCAGTCCGCTGTGGGCGCCGGAGGTGAACCTTGGGGAGGTAACGTCGATAGTGACTTCGGCAGCGTGGTCCCGGTCGGGCGTCATGGTGACGGCGCCGCCGTCCTTGCTGGCCTTGGCGATGGATACGGAGTTTGGTGAAAGGGTCGTGTGCCGGGCGGTCAGTTGGGCGGCCATGGGAAATGGCGCGTCTTGGGAGAGGGTTGCGGCCATGGTGGTCGGGCCGGTTTGCGTGAGGTCTATCACGAAGGGGAATGGCGCTCCCGGGTTGCCCGCCATTTTGAGGGTGTCCAGTTGGGCGAGGCCGTTGAATACGCCGTCCGGCAGCGACCCGATGGAGTTGTCCGAGAGGTCCAGGGCGGTGAGCCCGGCGGGCAGGCCTGCCGGGACGGAGGTCAGAGAGTTGCCCCGGAGGTTGATGCTGGTCAGGGTTGGCAGTTGGGCGAAGGTCCCGCTGGGCAATGCTGAGAGGGAGTTGCCTGACAGGTCAAGGGCGGTGATGGACGGCTCGTGGCTGATTGTCGTGGTGGTGGTCTCGCTGGTGGTCTCGACGGGGAAGTAGGAACCGCTTTGCGAGGAGTTGGGCTGGGTGTTGTACACCCCGCCTCCGCGGGCGGCCAGGTCTTGCATTTTGGCATTGGCGCCGGCGGTCGAGATGGCGCTGACCTTGACGCCGTTGGCGGAGTTGGTGGACATGGTGTTGTGAAGGCTGCTGGACAGGGTGAACCCGCCGTCGCTGAACACGATGATGGCGACGGGCAACGACGTGTCCGGCCGGCTGTCGGCCTGGCTGTACGCTCCGGCGAGGGCACGGTCTATGTTGGTGCCGCCGTTGGAAGAGAGGCTGTTGATGGCGTTGTTCAGGCGGTTGGGTTCGGTGGTGAAACCCTGCGCCGTGTGGGCGGTGTCCGAGAAGGCCACGACCGCCATTGGCATGCTGTCTGGCCGGTTGGCGACCAGCCACCGGGCGCCTGACTTTGCAGTGCGGAGCTCTCCTTTCATGGAGCCGGACTGGTCGATCACGGCGATGACGTAGCCGTTCTGGCTGGTCTCCGTGGTCGAGTGGGTGTGGCTCTGGTGGCGGAGTTGTTGGAGCAGGTTCTCGGGTATATGCGAGAGTAGGTTCCCGGATGCGTCTATCCCGGTTATGCCGGACATTCCCTGGAAGTCCGCAGCCGAAAGGGCAGTGATGCCCTGGCCTGATATGTCGAGGGTCCCGGAGAGACCCCGCAGGTGTTCACCGGTTACGTCGGAACATTGGCTTATGCTGGGCAGTTTTGCCAGGACGGAGTTTTGGACTGCTTGGTTGCGGTCGCAGAGCCCCGGCAACTCTTCGTGTGCCGACGCTGTATTGCCGTTCGGTGTGGCGATTGCCAGGATGGCAACGACGGCCAGCAGTGCGGCGGCCAGGATGGATTGGTGGATGAGGCGGTTCATTTCTGTTCTCCTGTCCTTTGTTTTGGAATGGCGCTGAATTCAAGTCGGCGTCTGGAACCGGCCTGGGGATTTGTCGTTTGGGTTTGTCGAAGTTGGACGGACCCGGTTTGATCTGTACTCCGCAGGGGTCGGGTCGGTTGGGGCGACCAGGGAAGGCAGGACTTGGTGACCTCCTGCTATTCCCAGGTCCGGGCGTAGGCGCGGTGGGAGATTGGGCTGAGCGGGTTCTCGAATCCGTCGCGGTACGCGGCCACTCCGTACTCGTAGGTGACTCCCGGCTCGGCCGTGTAGTCGACGTACGACGTGGCGGCGCTGCCGGTCTGGGGGATCAGGACGTGGTCCTGGTAGGAGTGCCCGAGTGTTCTGGTGTCGGAGATGGGCTTCCGGTAGATGCGGTAGCTGTCCACCTGGTGACCGGTCCTTTCGGGTGCGTACCAGGTCAGGCTGACGGTGTTGCCGTCGCGGATGGAGCTGTTCAGCGAGCGCGGTATGTCATCCCACTGATGCTCGGCTTCCGGGATGGTGGCGGTAACGGTGACGCCCTCCTGGTGGGGGCCGAGGATGCCGACGTGGTTTTGGGCCAGGACCCGGAAGGTGTACCCGCTGTCGTGGCCCATGTTGATGCGTTGAGTGGTGACCTGTCCGCCGGCTGCGGACACGTTGCTGTAGGTGTCGGAGTCCTTCCACTTGCCTTGAATGATGTAGCGATTGGGAGCCCCGCTTGCGGGTTCTTCCCAGTGGAGGCGGACGCTGGCGGCGCTTTCACGGTTGGCGGTGAGGGTCGGGATGGCCGTTGGTGTGGCGATGGTCGCCCGCTGGATGGCGGACCAGTCTCCGGGCTGGTCGTCGATGAGCGCGCGCATCCGGTAGTCGTGGTACGACTGGTCAGCCGACCAGTCGGCCAGGAAGTGCCCAGCGACGTCGTGCTGGGTCCAATCGCCGTCGTCGATGCGCTGTTGCAGCCGGTAGCCGGTGACGCCGTCGGATGTCGAGCTGGACCACCGCACCAGCATCCTGGCGCCGAAGGGTCTGAATATCAGGAGTCGCGGCGGAGATGCTCCCTGGCGCCAGACTGCGGTGGCGACGTCGCTCCATGCGCTGTTGCCGCCGGCGTTGTGGGCGCGGACCCGGTATTCGTAGGTGGCGCCGGCTGCTGGCCCGGTGTGCCGGTGGCTCAGCTGGGTGGCCGGTACGTCGGTGCCGGTCCAGTCCGCCGTATTCTGCGGACGGTGTTCGACGCGGTAGCCGTCGATGAAGGCGCTGTCGGGGGCCATCCAGGTGACCAGGAAGTCGTCTCCGTCGATGACGGCGGTTACGCCGGTCGGCTTGGTGGGTGGGATGGCCCAGCTGGCGGTGGCCGGACCGGCCCACGGGCCGTGGCCGGCGTCGTTGTGGGCGCGTACCCGGTAGGCGTACTCGGTGTCGCCTTGCGCGCCGATGTGCGTGAACTCGCCCTGGTGGGCTGTCATCTGGACAGTGGCGGTCTCCGCCGTGCCGGAGACGCCGTACTCAACCTCGTAGGCGGTGACGATCCCGGTGGTCGGCGGGCTCCATGTGACGATGATGTCGCTGGCTTGGGCGCGTGCCGACAGATCGGTGGGAGCGTCGGGGGTCAACAGCCTGGTGGCGCTGAGCGTGTCGGACCAGGGGCCGTTGCCGGCGCTGTTGTGCGCCCGGACCCGGTACCGGTAGGCGACGCCTTCGGTGTTGTCGCTGTGGGTGAAGGCGGTCTCGGTGGTTGCCAGGCTGACGGTCTGGCGCTCTTCCGACGCCTCTTCCCCGTAGCTGACGTGGTACCCGTCCGGTGTGCCGACTTCGGGGGCGGCCCAGGACAGGACGATGTTGGTCGCTCCCATTGCTACCGAGACGCTGGTGGGGACGGACGGGAGCAGCGCTCGGGTGATCTCCACGTCGTCGGACCACGGGCTGTCGCCGCCGTCGTTGTGGGCCTTGACGCCCATGTAATGGGTTACGTCGCCGGCGACGTCGGCCAGCCGGTAGCTGGTCTGGCTTTCAGGCAGGAGTTCGCTCTCGGTGGGTTCGTCTTGGTCGCCCACTTGGTGACGTACGGTATATCCGCTTATATGCACGGATTGTGGCCGCCCCCAGGTGAGGACGATGTCGTCATCTTCCAGGGCGGCGTTGACGTTTACGGGGACGCCCGGTGGAGTGACTCGGATGGATTGGGCTGGTTCTGACCAGGGCCCGTTGCCGGCTGAGTTGTAGGCTTGGACGGCGTAATGGTGCGTGACGTCGGCTGCTGCGTCGGCGTGGCGGTAGCTGGTCTCGGTGATGTTTTCGGCCAGCGTGTGTGGCGCGCCTTCGCCGGTGCGATGCCGGACCCGGTAGCCGTCGATGACGGAGTGCTTGGGCGCCGTCCAGGACAGGATGTTGTCGTTCTCTTCCGAGCTGGCGCTGAGCCCGGTGGGTTGGCCGGGAGCTGCGATCAGCGTGACGGGTTCGGATGCGGTCCAGGTGGAGCCGCCGTATTGGTTGCGGTGCTGCACCCGGTAGCGGTAAGCCACGTTGGGTTGCGCCGTGTCGTCGGAGTGATTGCTGTCCGTGGTGTCAACGAGAGTGGTCCAGTCGCCGTCGGTTTGCTGGCGGGCGACGCGGTATTCGACCGCGGTTCCGGCCGTCGGCGTCGACCAGGACAGCTCGATCGTGCCGTCGCCGGTGGTGGCGGTCAGGCCCGACGGCGCTGCCGGAGCTTCGATGGCGGCGGTGTTGGACGGTTCGCTGATGTTGTGGGCGCTGTAGGCTATGACCAGGTAGGAGTAGGTGACTCCGGCCTCGACGGTGGCGTCCACCAGGAGGGTCTGGGTGGCCAGTTCGTCGAGGGTTGCTCCCGCGAGGGTGACGGGTTTGTCGGTTCCTTTGGAGGGATCCGGTCCCAGGTACCGGTGTACCGAGTAGCCGACGATGTCCGCTCCCGCGGTTGGAGCGTGCCACGACAGCGAGACGTTGCCGTCGAAGGGATCGTCGATCGCGGCGGTCAGTCCCGTGGGCGGTAGCACGGGTTGCGAGAATACGGTTACCGCGGTTTCGGACGAGCTCGCGCCGATGGCGTTCCGGGCCGTAACCCGGTAGGTGTATTGCCTGCTGAAGGCGGCGGTGTTGTCGCTGAACGACATTGCGCCGGCGTCGGCGGTGCCGAGTTCGGTTTCCTGGTCGCCGTCGGAACGGACGACGGTGTATCCGGTCAGCGGGTAGGCCGTGTCGCACTGGTCGGCTGCGGGCACCGTGGATGCCAGCCACGTCAGGTTGACGGTGGCCGTTTTGTCGGTGGACTCGGGTTCTGCTATGGCTCCGGTGAGGTCGCCGGGCGCCGATGGCTTGTCCGGGACATCTGCGGAGGCTGATTCGGATGCTGGGCTGGCGCCATCGGCGCTGTGGGCCGCGACGGAGTAGGCGTACGTTGTTCCCGGCTCTACCGTGTGGTCGGAGAACGTGGTGGCTGCTCCGTTGGCCGAAAATGTCTGGCCGTCGGCTCTGGTGATGGTGTAGTCGGACACCTCGGCATCCGGTGCATCCCAGCTGACCCGTATGCGGGGTTCCTCACCGTCTGGGACGATCAGGTGGGCCAGGGTGTTATCCGGTGTTCCTGGCGGGCCGGTGTTGGCCGTTGCGTTGCCTTGATGGATGACGGTTAGCAGGATTGCAGCGGCTGCCACTACGGCGGCGACCGCAACCCACGGTCTGGCGGGTAGTCTCGGAATTCGCATGTCCATTCACCTCAGTTTTGGTGGATAGACTTAACGTAATCGACGGCCTCGGCTCTTTTTGTCGTTTTGCCCCCGTCCCGGGGTGGTGTGGGCCTGATGGCGGGGGATTTGCCGATGCTGGACGGCGTTGACCAGGTAATCCGGATGCGTCAATGGCTGGGCACCCCGGGTTACCGAACGGCACGGCCGTTGGGCCGTGGTGTTAGCCAGTTGCTGTGTGGGCGTCGGCGAAGTCCTGACGGGTTTCCGACAAAAGCCCGACCGCTCCGTCGGTTGGGGGCGGTCGTCGGCGTTAGTTGGCGACGATGCAGAGTACGCCGTCAGTGCTGTTGCCCTGCACGGGTCGCCGCTATGGATTTGCCAAACGCTGCCAGGGTGCCCCAGTTTCTGCGCTGTAGCCGCTGTGCGGCCCTCCAACGGGTCCGGTGCAAAATTCTGCTGGGCGTAGAACGGGCCTCTCAGTGGCTGATTGGACACGGTGGGCGTCGCTAGGCTGGGCTTGGCCGCGATGGTAACGGAACTGGCGACACCGTAGTTGATGTCGTACGGCGGAGCCGTCGGGCGGCGACCGTTAGGCAGAAAACTGCGCTGGAGCGCCGGAGAGTCCGTAGGGGTCCCTGGAGGTGAAATCATCCACCTAGGGTTGGGGAGGCCGTCCGGGAGGACGAGGCGCGGGAATTTGCTGTGTTGCTGAACAGCTGGCAGGACCTGTTGAACGACTGAAACGTAACGAGGCTGTTGGTGCTGCGCTTCGGGGAGTGACGGGGCATTTGTCCTGTTGTCGCGAGGTGGGGGCTCCCTCGTTCATGTTTCGGGGCTGCTCATTTCTAGGGCGTCGACCGGTATCAGCCTCTTCGAGTGCGGGTCCACTGCCAGCATGGCGTCTTCCAGGGCCATGGCCCCCAGCAGGTTCTGTTCCCCGTCCTCTCCGAAGGTAACCGGTGTGGGGAACTCCTTCCCCTGTAGCCGGATCATGGTCCTGCCTCGGGTGCGTTGCACGCGGCTGCCGTCGGCGAGTTCGGCGGTGTAGGTACTCTCGACGGGGACGCCCAGCCGTTCCAGCAGGTCTCTGGGGGCCTTGGTGAATGTGGCGCCGGTATCCACCAGCATGTCCACTGCTTCGAAGTGCTGGCCTCGTGGGTCGGCAATCTCAACGGTTATTCGGAAAGTTCCCATTCCGGTCCTTTTCGGAGGCGAGAAGCGCGGGAAGCGGCACTGGGCCGCAGCACTGACTGCGAATGTCAGGTGGCCGTCACCTCGCAGTCGTCAAAAGGTCGCTTGTTTCGGGAAAGGATTCCATAGGGTATGGCTCGTCGTAGAACTCCAACGGCGGTAGCGTGCGTGTGAGTTCCGTCAGGTACCCGACGTCGACGGCGGGGTGCTCGCCTTCGGGAATGAAGCCGAGGCGTTGGGCTACCGTCACGAGGGCCGGTTCGAGATCTCTTGCTCCGTTCAGCCATCGGGCGGTTTCCACCACCAGTTCCCTGGGGGCCTTGGTTTCATCCTGCCATTCGCGAGGGGACGGCTTTTCCCCGCGTAGGTAGTCGTGGATGAACTTGCGAGAGAGGTCAATGTACTCGGGCTGCAGCCTCTCCCACCGCTGTATCCAGTCCATGAACCCGACTTGGCGTGCGCGTTCCAGTTCGCGTCGGGCTTGTGCCCTGAGTTCTCGCCGTTTTTCCGGCTGCAGGTTCTTGTCTATTGACTGGAAGTAAGTTGGCTTCCAGGATTTGGTGATAGCCTTCGCCCGTTCGGTTTGGACTGGTTCGCGTTTTTTCGTACCGCTGTCGTCTGCCCGTAGCATCTCCTTTTTTCCGCTTCGGTTGTCGCTGGGTGTCTTCCGCTTCTGAGCCCAGCCGTTGGAGAACCGGCACAGGATGAAAAAGGTTTTGCCTACTTTGTGCATGCTGAATTGGTGGGGCACCCATTTCTTGAACTGTTCAGGTGAAACCGGTCCAACGGTCACGCTGACGTTGCGGGCGCCGCAGCTGATTGCGTGCTGCTCGATGGCGTCTCGCACCTCGGCTGAGGCAGGGCTGTCCAGGATCAGGCGGATTATCCATGGCCGACGCAGGTCGTACTCTTGGATTGCATCGAACAATGTGCACCTGCGTGCTTCGCGGATCCAGGTCTTGTGTTTATCAAGTGTTGCGAAGTGGTTGGCTTTGAAGAAGGTCGGGAAGTCGCACTCCAGGACCGTGGAGACGGGCGACGGCTTGCTGGCAGCGTACTGCTCCATCTTTTCGTGCCGCCTGGCCTCGATGCAGCCGTCGCATTTGTCGCAGTGGCCTGGGCTCAGGCTGTTGCGCCCTTCGGGCTGTGCAGCTTGGACATAACGGTGTCCCATGTGGGAGCAGGAGTGTTGCGGCAGTTTGGCTCGCGGTGTAGGCGTGAACCGGATTTTCTGTTTCTTGGCGCCCTTGGAGCGTTTTCCTTTGGAGGTTTGCTTAAATCCCTCCTTATTAACCCCTTTCGGTAGGAGGGATTTGGGCTTCTTGGATTTTGGCTGATTTCGAGGATTCGGCTGTTTGTCAGGTGAGGGATTGGTTGGAGATTGGGAATTTGACGGTTCGACGGTGAAACCTTCGGTTTCTTGGTTGTTGTTTTCTTGGTTATTCTCGGGATCCGGGCTGTCCTCGGTTGATGCCTCGCCCGTCGCAGGAGCGTGGTGGCCTGGGCGCGTGGCGGCGCCGTTGCTGGTGTCCTGTCCTCGGTCGGAGGTCGGTTCGTCCTGCTGTGCCGTGTCAGTGTCCGCTCGTTGTGGCGGCGCTGGTTCCGGCGTGTGCTGGAGCACACTGGTCTCGGCGTTGCTCGGGCAGCGTCCGGCTTCGTCGTGCTGTTGCGTAGCCGGAGCGTTGGTGGTCTTGAGACTGTCCAGGAGCTCGACCAGCATCGGGTCTGCGAGCAGCAGCTGCATCAATCGTTCGTTTGCCGCGTGTTCGAGGGAGTCGAGCTCCACTATTCGTTGACCGTCCTGGTGGTCAATGTGGGCGCAGAACTTGATGCGGAGGTCGCCGGCGGAGTCGGAAAGGGAAACGCTCATGAGTTGCCTCGGGGTGCCGGGCTATCATCCCCGGCGGATTACATTCATTATAGCGTTTTCAGAAATGCAAAAGCCGCCGGAGCGTTTCACGGCGGCTTTTCGTTGTGTCGGTTGTTGCCGGTGATAAGTCGGCCAACACAACGGCCCGAGGTAAGGCGCGGGTACATTGTAAGCGATCGGAGTCACGTCCGTCACGCCCGGGTAATGTCGCGATTTTAGGCGTATGTGAAACGAGTTGCGGCAGCGGCATCAGACGGATCTGAATATTTCCGAGTCGAAGCCGAAGGTGGGGTCGTACCGGTTTTCGTCGACGGAGATTTCGTGGACCACTTTGTGGGTGGGGTCTATTTTCTCGCTGATGTAGTCGAAGTCGATGCCCATGTCGCCGGAGGTCATCTTCTCGATGAAGTCCGGCATGCGGCCGCAGGTTGGGCAGGTTTCGGCGTCTTCCTGCTGTTCGGTGAGGATGAGCCAGGCCTGCCTTGGGTGTCCCTTTTCGGAGCACTCTTCGAGGGACTCGGGCGTGATCTGTTCGATCATGATTTCCTGGAACGCGTCCCGAGGGTCGTCGTAGTCATCGTAGTCGGGCGCCGGCCGCAGGATGGGGTTTTCGGTGGTGCCCAGGGGCATGGGAGCCGCGTCGGGCTCGTTGTCACACAGGATGGCCTGCATGGTGGTCCAGCCACAGTTGAAGGTCGCCGGAGGCTGCGGGATGTCGGGGTGGGCGACCCAGAATTTCAGGGCGCGCACGGCGCTGTTCGCGGAGCGGTAGCAGGCGGTGACCTTGGTGAAGACGAGGCCGCCGTCTTGGCGGATCAGGCAGAGGTTGCAGGTGCCGGCGCCGTCACACTCGCAGGCGTCGGCGTCCTCGACGCTGCCCGACCAGTGGACGGTTCCTGGTGCGCAGGGGATGGCCGCGGCGTGTACGCGACGACCGTCGGGCAGTTGGCCGGCGTGCCAGCCTGGGTCGCCTTCCTTGGGGAACATCTGGATGTGGGTGAGTTCAAGCTGGGCCATTCTGGCTCTCCTGTAATTCGGTGGGTGGGTTTCGCACCGGTCGGGACGACGCGTGCTGCGCAGGCACGCACGGACGTTGGCGGGTGCTTTGCGGAATGTTGCCAGCGTGCCCAGTTTCGGCCGGAAACGGCCCCCGGGCGCGTTTTGGTGGCCCTGAGGTGGGAATCTCTACTGACGAGAAGACGGCGCCACAGGGCACCATGGGGGTGAAAGCGGCAGGCCAGAAACGACGCCGGCCGCGGCGTTGTTGGTCGGCGACTGCGGGTAGCACGCCGTCGACGCTATTGCTTTGCCAAGTGCTGCCAGAGTGCCTCAGTTTCCGCGCTGGGGCGGTTGTGAGGGTCTTACTTGGCTTGGGTGCAGTGTTTTCCGCGGTTGGGAAAACGAGGCGGCTACGGCGCTAATTTGACTGGCTGGCTGGTACGATCAGGCGCGTGGCCTCGGCTACGAAACCTGCTACGCCGTCGTCGGTAGCGGCCGGGGGCGTCGTCAGTCAGCGAAGGTTACATATTGTCAACGTAGAGCGCTTCCGTACTACGGGTCGGTGCCACCAATGAATGCCAGCAGTCCTGCATTTCGACCGTGGTCAGCATACGGCGTCTGGAGTGGTTTCGCGCAGTCCGTTTCCCGGTGGATACGGTCACCGCGGTGGCCTGCCTGCGCCCTGGGAAGAGCATTCCGTTGCGAGTGCCCTTTAATTCCACCGCGACGGCTTGCGCAAGACGAAGCCGTTGGCGTCGATGACTTGCGTGGGAAACTGGCTGTCGGCAATGATCCTACGCCCCAGCCTGAAGGCGGCAGTCGCCTGATGACGCAATTGCTCGGAATGGCGGTTCGGCGGGAAGGCGACTACTACCCGCTTTCCAGGGTAGCTGTGTCGTACGGTGTCTATCGGGCCAATCAAATCGCTGTCGGCGGAGATCACAATGGCGGTGTCAAAGGCGTCCCGCGTGGCGTCGTGGAGCAACGCCACGGCGATGTTCACGTCGGTCATTTTTTCCTCAAAGGTTGCCCATGTTGCTCCACACCGCCGGCAGGTTCCGGTCTTGGGCAGGTGGTACCCGTGCTGGATCGTCAAATCAGGCAGGGTTTCCAACGCCTTCAGGTAGGTATCCTGGCGTAGGGGTTGGTCTGGGTCGTCGAGACGGGGCAGGAACCGGGCGGTGAAGTATCTGACCATAACTAGGCTCTGGCCGGGACGCAGCAGGCGTTCGGCCAGCTGGCGTAGGTTCAGCCAGTAGTAGCGGCGCCAGCTTCGGGATTTCAGGCCGTGGTAGAGGTTCAGCCCGTCAACGTACACCGCTACTCGGTGGGGCGGCGCCTGGATTTCGTTGGGAATGTCGGCAGTGGACGTTGACATTTCGCTGGATTTCGCGTAGCTTGGTTTCAACCCCCCCAGCGGGTAGTGCTGCTGGGCCGACGCTCCCGAAAGGGGGCGTTTCTTTTTGGAATGTAGGTCAACTTTACCCGAGTGCGTGGAAGTGTGCGAAATTCAGGAAGCGGCCTGTGACTCGGATCCAATTGCGTACACTGAACGATTGGAATGGTTGCTCGGGGTGACGGCCCTTCTTGACGGGCACCAAATCTTGCATCAAATTCGGCGAGAGTGCAACCGCCACCGACAGTAATCGGCTGGGGCCGAATCGTTGGTACGTGTACGGATAGATCCTCAGTCGTCCGGGCAAGGTAGTGGACCACTGCGACCCCAGCAGACGCTTCCGCCGGCGCGGCGCTCGTTGATCCAAGCTTGATACTCGTTGCTCACCTGGGCGCGGCCTTTAGCTTTGGCTTCGTCGTTCATCTCCTGCTTGGCCTTGTTGATGACCGCTTTTTATCCCATGATGGCCTCTGTCTCCGTCAATGCGTCTACGGCGCTACGTGTAGGCGTCCAGTAGCGACCGGCTGGACTGCTCTCCGTCAACGTGGATACGTGTGCCATTCTCGGCAGGGCCAGTTGGAAGCTCGCAGTGATTGCAGGGTCTCGGGCGGCATTTCTACCGCGGATATGCGCTATTGGGACTGCCAATAGGTGTCGGGGAGTAGCTCTTCTACCTGTTCGTAGGGAACCAGGTCGTTGAGCTTGTTGAGGTCGAAATAGCGTGCTCGAAGGAATTGCTTGCCGTCGGGGTCGGTTATGGTATAGGTTTCAAGCGTGTACTCGTGGTCGTAGGTGACTGTCACGGTGCCGAAGGCCGGGATTTCAATCTTGCGGATGTATCCATCCGGGGTTTGCTGTGTGTCATCGGGTGGCAACAGGGAGAACACCATGCCGTAGGACCAAAGGTGGCTAATGTCCTCTACCGGTCCGACATCGACCTCGGAAGAGTTCTCAGGGAGGAAGTACCACTTGTTTGCATCGAGGTCGTGGAGGTACATGTTGAAGGTGTCGGGGCGGCTGACGACCTCTAAAGAGCGGTTGATGGGCTTGGTCATATCTATTTTCATGAAGAACTGGGATGTGGGGTCGTCTGTTGTTCCCATTGTTACCCATCCGTTGACGGTGGCCGCGACCGGGTATCCACCCTCAGTGAACTCACTGGGCATGTCGAAGGAAGCTTGGTAAGAGATGCTGATGAAGTCCTCGAGGAAGTCATCGAATCTCGCCTCGTCCTCCGGGGATGTGGAAACGAGGGCGGCGGTGGGAGTCGGCGTCGGTGAGGGTGTTGGCGCGGAAGTGGCGGTCGGCGTCGGCGAGGGGCGTGGAATGGCGATGGCCGTCGGTGTCGGGAGGGGAGTGTCGGACTCGGCGACGGCGCCTGAGACGGGTGTTGGGGTGGCTATGTTGGATATGGCGTTGTGGGCTGGGACTCGGCTGTAGGTGGTCGTCGCGGTGGTGTCCGGGGGCGGCAACGTGCGTAGGACAGGTGTCCCGTCAGCCTGTGGGGGTCCGACTTGGCTCGGTGCGCAAGCGAACGAGCCTGCGACCAGGACAAGCAGAATTGGGATAAGCGTGAATTGTCTCAAGGGTCTTTTCCTTTCGGCTGACGCAGCATTAGTGGGGTGTTGGAAGTGTAGCAAAGAGAAGCATGAGTTTGAGTGCCTGGTGTCCCGCGTCAGCCAGATTTACCGAATTGCCGCCGATTAGTTTCGTCTCTTCACCTGCTCTGACTGGCCCCGTTGTTGGGCGGCGTCAGTCCGGTAGCTGGTAACATCAAACTCGAGGATCCCGAGGGCGCCGTTGTGGGCGGCGTCTGGGTCAATTTGCCACCAGTGCCGGGAATGCCGCAGTTTAGGCCGGAAACGACCCCCGGGCGCGATTTCGTGGCCTTGGGGCGGGATTCTCTGTTGACGTGAAAACTCCGCCTTGTGGCGCCGTTGGGGTGAAAGCGGTGTGCCTAAAATGAGACCGGTCGCATGGTGGCCAGCTGTCGGGAATCCAGTGTCCTTCGTCTACCCGTGATATGGTCGGCCGGACATCGGTTGCCTGCAGGCGTGGTCTCTTGGTCTGCGCGTCTCGAATGTCGGGGCACAGGTTGACTGTGCTCCACGAGGTTCCTAATATTTCGCTGATACCCGCTAACCATCAAGGAGCAGTTATGACTGACCACGTGGATCCGGATTTCGACCGGGCCGGCGCCGACTATAGAGCGGCCATCGAGCGCAACCAGCAGTTTTGGATGGACTATATCGACCCTGCCGTTGGCCATTTAGACCGAGGCGAGTACGACAGGGCTATTGCATACTTCGACATGATGATTGAACTGGCCCCGAAAGAAGCCGAGATCTACCGAGCTCGAGGCGGTGCCTACGCAGGGAGAGGGGATTATGACCGGGCCATTGCTGAGTATCTAGAAGCCGTTCGGCTCAATCCCCGTTACCACGACGCTTATATTGACCTTGCCGAAGCTTACAGACAGCTTGCTTTAGCCTGTGACGCCCCAGGGCCGGGCTAGTCATTGAGGTTGGTGTGTTGTCGGTTCCGTGCTGGCATTGAGGTTCCGCAAAGGGGCTGAGACTGGCTCGTGGGCAAAAGTCTCTGAAGTGGCACTGGTGGGAGTCAGGGTGGCCGGTGTCGCCGTTGCTCTGAGCTTTGCAGAATGTTGCCAGCATGGGCCAGTTTCGGCCTGAAACGGCCCCCGGGCGCGTTTCGGTGGCCCTGAGGCGGAATTTTTCCGTACCGACGCGAAAACGGCGCCACAGGGCGCCGTGGAGGTGTAGGCGGTGGGCCGAAAACGGAAACGGCCGCTCCGTCGCCGTTAGCCGCGACAACATCATTGCGCCAGTGGCGGGCAATGCGGTGATATTGCCGGCTGCCATCAATCTATCGGCGTGGCGGCTCGGCCGTCGGTCGTTGGAAAGCGTGGTTGCTTTTCTCTCCCGGGCTTGGTGGATCCTGGACATGTTATCGTTGACGGGAACCGACCAGAGTGGGAGAAGGGCATGAAATCAGCGAATTTGATGACGTTGGTCGCGCTGACGGCCGTGTCTGTGATGTTGGCCATCATTGCCTGTGGGCCGTCAGTGCCGCAATATCAGTTCGCAGGTGATGGTGCCGTGGATAGGACGCCCGAATCCGGTAGCGCGGTGCCTCCTGGATCGAAGTATTCCGTCCAGGCTACCCAGCCGGTTTATGCCTCTTGGCCTACCCGGCCGTCGTCAACGTCTGTGTCCAAGGCTAGGCCAACGGCTACTCCTGATTGGACTCCTGCTGCGGCTTTGGCTCATGCTACTGCTACTGCTACGGCTGGGCCTAGGGTTGGGCCAACGTATAAGCCTCGTGCACTTCCGCCTACTCCATTTCGGTTGGCGACGCCAACTTCCGCACCTACTCCTAAGCCAGTTAAGCGAGTCCACAGGGAGTGCACCTGCGTGCAGCATGAATCCGACGCTGGGACTGTGTTTGCGCTGAATGACACCGACGAATTCTTTCAGGCCATTTACTCCTTGGACATGGATGACGGCGAGGTTGCTCGCGTTGGCGACGTGGACTCGTTCGGCCTTGACCTAGATTCGCGTTTCGGGCTTTACGCTCCGTCAACCATTGAGTGGGACGGCTGCAATATGTGGCTGGCTGCCATCAGCCTTGGAAGCGGTAGCGACCTCTACACGGTGGACATGTTGACGGGCATCGCTGAGCATGTGGAAAAGATAAGCGTCGAAGGAGTGGATTATGGCTACCTATCTTCCATCGAGTGGGACGGCCAGGATCTGTACGGCCTAGTAGTCCGAAATCTTTGTAATGATGGGTTGATTGGTACAGGGCCTTTCCCCGGCCATACAGGGCTTTATGGAGACTATCGTCGAGCAATCTGGCATTCCACACCCGTCATTTCAAGAATGTTGGTCTACTAGCCGTATGGGGCGCCCTGTTGCGCATTGACCGTGATACGGCTGTCGGTACGCTAGTTGAGCCGGCCCGGCACCCGACATCCGCAAGCTTGGGTAGCAGCAGGTCAATGGAATGGGCCGACGGCGTGATGTACGTTGCAAGCGGCATCGGAATTGATGTTCTTGACCTCAACCGCGCTCACATTTCTGGTCGGTTTTACGACCACAGGAAACTCATCAATGCCACGTCGCGACAGTTGGACTCGCTGCTTTGGGCGAATGGTCAGCTGCACTTCAAAACGTTGGCCCATGATCTGTATGCCGTGGTCGACGGCGATCCGGTGGGGAAGTTCAACATGCTGGGTCCCCGGGATCCTATTTTCGGGGACCGCGGCTACGGTTGGTGGAAGGACATGACATGGGTACCGGCATCGGAAGGCCAATGTGACGGTGTGTCGTGATTTCGCGGGTTGACGGCGATGATCGGTTAGCGGATTTGTGCCTTTGCGCTGGTGCCGGCGGTAGCCGTGTCCGTAGATCCGTGGTCGAGGGGCGAGTTGGATGATGGCCTTCGTCTCTGGTTTGGTGGGGGTTTTGTTCGCTGGCGACCTTTGGCGGTATCTGATTGGTCTTGTTGGTGTGACCGGTGATGGTGGGGTTCCTTGGCGTCCTGGAGACGACACTGGAATCTCGAAAAGTCAAAAGACCGATGATCGTGTTGATGCAGCGTACAGGGGGTGCACTGGGTGCATGGTCGTATTTACGGCTGTCCTGTTGGTCATCTTGGCCGGGGCTTGTCTAGCTGGATTTGGGTGAGTAACGATGCAAGATCCTCTGGAAATGGTGTGTTCGACTAGCGCGACTATCGCGGGACGCCCGATTGCGGAAACGCTTGGCGTGGTCTGGGGGGTGTTCGTGACGAATAAGAAGGGGTCTCCAAGTGAGCAGATGAAGACTGCCGACGGAGGTCGGCATGAGGCCTACCGTGAGCTGGTGAAGCGGGCACAGTCCATGGGCGCGCACGCGGTAGTTGGTTTGAGGTTTGACAGTTTGGTGGTAGGTCGCGGTGGGGATGGTGGTCCCGTGGACCGCGAGTATGTAGCCTACGGTACTGCTGTCGTATTGGGGCCCCAGGATGGGGAACGAACATGACTGAGCGTAACCGCAAGTGGGATCGGGGCTTCGTTAGGGTGGCGGTGCAGCTGACGCCCGAGCGCTTGGAGTTGGTGGAATTTTACCGGGTGGAGCATGGCTTGCCCACCCAGCGGGCGGCGTTGCACGCGATGATTGACGAGGCTGGATGGCGTACGGTGGGAGGCTCCAGTGGCGAAGCGCAGCGTGTCTGACGCGTTCGTCTGTTCTGCTTGCGGCACGCCTGCGTTTAGTCGCGTCTGCGTTTGCTGCCAGGGTCGTGTCTTCGTTCGCGCTGTAGATTATCACGGCGAGTTTCCATCTGTTCCGAGGGTTGCTCTTGATGCCGCTGGGCTTGTCTTACCTGTTTGCTCGCATTCTGAACAGCCTCGGCGCTCTCCGCGGGACCAACACCCCTTTCTGGTTGATGATTTCGGTCCCTTCTGTCAGGGTTGCGGGTTCGATTGCGCTGACAATCCAAGAGTCTTGGAAGTCGACCATGTTCGTCCTAAACGTGACGGCGGTTCCGACGATTATTCCAATTTGTTGCTTCTTTGCCCGCCCTGCAATCGTTTGAAGGGCGCTGGTTTTACCTTGACGGGTTTGCGTGTCGAGAACCGGAAGAATTCTTGGATGGTAAACGAGAGCAACTTGACGGGTTACTGAAGAGAAAACTGGCCGCCCCGTAGTCGGTGGCGGCCGGCGTCGCCGTTGCGAGCGACATTTCCATTGTGCCGACGAGCGATGGGTTCGTGCTACGGCCGGTGTTATCCTTTGGAGCGAGCGTAAAGCCTGCTTCGCAACGCGAAGGCTACTATGGTAGCGCGCTATTCGGCGCAGCAGTCAGGAGCAGACACCCCCAATTTCCGCAGGAAACGGCCCCCGGGCGCGTTTCCGAGCCTCAGCGGTGGAATGGCTGCCTTCTCTCAGCTACAGACCCGTCCTACGGCCTTTTACGGGCAATCCCGGCGGCTCAGACGATTTCGATGCTTTGCAGGTAGAGGACCTTCCGGTCTCGCCAGAGCGTATCAAGCTTGGTTTACTCCGGCAGGTGGAACTTGCAGTATTCCTCGTTTTCGAGGGCGTCCAGCGGGCACTGCTAGCCGTCGGCATTCCGGTGGCGACATTGGATGCGCGGCTTTCCCACCACTGCTGGCATGGTAGGTTTTCTCTGTTTAGGTCGCCGACTGTCATCACAAAAGGGCCCGAATGCGCAGTTTCGTTGCGCCGGGCCTCTGCGTTCGATACCGGTTGTGAGCGGGAGCCCATCCTGCTGCCGGTAGTCGGACCGGTGGGAAAGGTTGCTTCGTGCTTCCCGTTTTGGGCCGGCTTGTCGAAACCAGTCTCCAACGGAAGAGTTGCGCGCAATCTCCCTGGCAGGTGCTGCCGCCCGTGAGGGCGACTAACCCGCTACCTGCGGTGCGGGTGCCGTTCCGGAGAACGACGGAATCTGGTCGTTTGCGCATTGACCGTGGAACTGGGGCTGATGCGAGCCGCTTTGCCAATGAAAGTGGGTAGTGGATCCGGTCCACCTTGAACCCTGCGTCAGGCTCTCACGGCTCTTGACCTTTGTCCCGAATAAATGATACCACGGATTGCAACGCCTTGCGTTCTGACAATGCGGTCCGTGCCGGCAACCGGATGCCGGAGACCGTCGGCGTGGCTGTTGGCCAAGCCGGACTTGGTCCCATCGTGGACTGGCGTATTGGCCTGGAACGGGACTTTGTGGGTTACCCGAGAAAGCGGACGGCGTCACGAGCTGGACGGTCCGTCGACGGTTGTCTCACGTCTCGTTGCCTTTCTTCGCGTTGCGTCGCTGTCGGGCGTTGCGATTGGGTCTGACTTTCCGGTATTTGACCCACTTCGAACTGGCCTTCTTCTGTTTGCCGTCCGGGAGGTGGATCCAGCCGTTGCCGTCACGGGTGCCCTTGAACGGCACCCATTCGACGATGCGCCGGTGGCGGCCAGGGCCCTCCCATCTTGCGTACTTGCCACGGACCGGAACCCGGCGGCCTCGGGCGTCATCGCGGCGTGCTCTGAGGTCGGCCAGGTAGCGTTGGCGCAGGTTTTCGATCTCGTTACCCAAGTCGAGGATGACGCTGCGGAGGGCGTCGGGATCGTAGAACCTGACCATGTTGTATAGCTTCGATGAATGATGCCGTTCAACGGGTGTCCAGTGTTTCTTCTTGGCCAACCACTTGGCGAAGGCCAGCGAGATATGCACGTCGGCGTCGCGGAGGTCCTGGACGGTGATCCGGCTGATGGGTTTGATGTTCCTGCGGTAAGCGTCGACGGCGTTGTTGCTCATGCCGCGGCGGTGGTTGTAGCCGGCCATGCGCCGTTCTCCTTGTTTTTCACCGGGTTGCTGGGATGGCGGCCACCGGCGCACGGCGGCGTCAAGGCGTGGTTCCGTGTGGGTGTACGCGGCTCGGCACCGGCAGGGGCTAGTCGCCGGTCCAAGCGGCGGTCTCGTGCGGTTGAGTAACGGAAGCAGCTGCGCGTTGCCGGTTGTTTCGGGACGGGCAGAGTTTCTCAACGTGTCCGCGGTGGTTCACATGGCTCGTGGTGGCAGCGCTACGGCAATCCTTGCACGGTCCCAAGGCGGAAAGTAAAAAGGCGCCACGTGTTCCGTGTACGCGCTGGCAACCAGGGAACGCGTGGCGAGGTCCGCAGGGATGGACCGTGCTTATGCAGTTTAGCGCCGAGACCCCGGTTGCGTGCGCCGGCTCCAGGCTGCCCGGGTGCGGTCAAGGTCGCACCAGAGCGGCCTTCGTGGCTTTGGCGGGCCCGCAAGGTGCCTGGAACCGGTATTCGAGTTGAAGCCGCCGCTTTTGCTGGCGGCGGCTTCTTAGGCAAGGTCAACGTGTGGTGTTTTGAGGTTGGGTTTGCTGTTGCTCCCGGTGTGGCAACGCTACCCGGTGGTGTCCGGTCGGCTGTCCAGTAGCGCTTGCGCGTGGAATGATAGCAGCCTGCCGGCCGCTTCAACGGCTGATGCGGTGGTCTTTTCGAGCCTTTCGGGTTCGTCGGCTGCCATGGTGAGAGCCAGGACCTCCAAGTCTATCTGCTCCATGAACGGCTCCTGGGCTGCCTTTCCCTCGGCAGTTAGGTTCTTGACTTCCCGCCAGGTGTTGATGGTGCGTGCCGTCAGTTCTCGGACCTTGTCAGGGTCGGCTCTGTCCTCCGGGTCGTCCGGAAGGGCTTCGGCCAGCGCGTGGGCCATCGCACGTACAGTTTCCAGGCCGTAGATGGCGCTACACACGCCGTGGCCCAGAGCTTGCGACATCTCTGCCGTCCGGTAGTTGTGTACATCGTTCCTTTCGATGGTTGCTGTGCTCAATGTTGTTCTCCTTGTTGGCTTGCGCCTGATTGGGTGTGTTCGTTGACCTTTGCGTTCGCTTTGGTGCCGCCATGTTCGATGGCGACCGCGACCCGGGTGGCGCCGGCGTCGATGGCATTTTCGACGAGTTCCTTGACGACGGAGGCGGGACGTTCGAAGACCTCGCCGGCGGCGATTTAAGCGGCGACGTTGGGCGGCAGAATTTGAATGTCCATGGTGCCTCGTTTGGCTCGGCGCGTGAGAGGTGGGGAAAATTGCTTCGCTGCCATGGGATGGCGTAATTCCTTGCGGAAACGGCATCAGGGCACGTTTTCGTGGCCTGGGGGCCGAAGAAACCCTTCGGACGCGAAAAACGGTGCTGTAGGGCGCCGTTTGCGGAAAAGCGGTGGATTGAGAGAAATGACGCCGGCCGCCCCGTAGGTCGGCGGCGGTTTCGATTAACGCCAGCTTCCCGCGGCTATAGGTGGCGCTGTCGTCATGGCTTTTTGACCGCTAGGTCGCCTTTCACTCCCACGGCTTGCCGTCTGGAAATACGTCCGATTCGGAGGTGCCGCTGACTTGGAGGGTCTTTTCCGTCAGTCGGTTCATTGCTTGGTTGACCAGCGTTTGCAGTTCCAGTTTTTCGCTGCGGTCCATGTGGCGCGGTGCTCGATTGTAACGGTACTCGGTAGCGTACTTGGTGAGCCAGTTGGAGTAGCCCAGTGCTCGAATCGGGGCAGGGTGCGTGGTGCGGTTAAAGAGACCCTGGACCGCTTGGTAGAGTGCGACGTCATCTGGGTCAGTTTCGTCGTGGTAGCGCTCAACGTAGTGTTCCAAGATGTGGTTCAGGTCGTGCCGGAAAATTCAGGGTCGTTGTACGCCGACAGGATGCCCCGTAGGGCGTTTTCCACGCCCTGTTGGGCAAAGAAACCCACTGGAATTCCTGCTCAGAGCGGACTGTCACCTTCATGTCTTCCCTACTTCTTTCTGTTTTTGCTCACAAGCAACAAGATGAACCCTGACGCCAGGATGAATAATGCCATTTGGCTGGCTGCTGGTGGTACTTCTTGTCCTGCTAGGGCAGGACCGAATAGTGCCAGTGCGCCCAGAACAAGTAGCCCTTTCCCGAGGTCAGCTCGTCCGTTTTTGGGTTTCCTTCCTGCTGACGCTGCGCTACTCTCTCCGCGGTTGGCTCTATCGTTTTTCCGTTGATGGCGTCCCGTTTTGGTCTGCGACTCTAGCCTATTTCTCCTCGGCTTGGTGCGCTCCTTCTGTCGCTGGTAATTGGTAGTGTTTAGTTGGCGTTTGAGTGCCATCACGTCCGCTGTTGCGGATACTGGATCTCCGATTACTTTCAGAGTCGTGATCACTTGGTTGATGTAGCGTCGCGCTTCTTCCTTCGTTATATCTTTGGCCGCTTCGTGGCGCACCTCGTTCCTGGACTTTTCAGTTTCTCTGTCGCCCGCACTAATTCGGGCCACTGTGGGTATCTTTTCTGCACCTCGTGGTGGATCTCGGAAGGCTCCAACGCCTTGCGGTGAAGGAATCTCGACATCTCCATTTCGTATATCTGCAGCGCGCTGTTGGCCAGAGCTACATGGGGGTTGGTAACCTGTATGGCCATCATGCTCCGTCGTTTCGAAGGACTGCCGTTTCTGGTTTGCCTCTTCGTGGTTGTGCGTTTGGCAACGGCGGCGCATGGGTCTTGGGATTCCTCGATGCTCGGAATTGATCCATTTGCACGTCGACATTTCTCACGAGTTTCTCAGTTCGTGTGTCCTCAGTCCTCGTTGCTCTTTGCTTCTTTGTCTGCTGCTCTGATGCCCAGCTGTGCGCAGACTTGAAGGAATGCCACCACGACCGCTATTACGGCGTACCGGAGTACGAATGATTGCTCAGACATGGGTGCTATGAAAGGCACGTCGTCTGGAATCGTGAGGTACATCAGGATCAGCGTAGCTGCGGTGTTAATCGCTAGATGTATCGTCATCAGTCGCATCTGGTACTCCGTTCGGGGTTCTTTACTGGACCGCCTGATTGCAGGCGGTCCAAAGGCCCACGGGTGCCCCGCGTGGGCTAGAACACAGGATATTGTGCCAGAGGCGTTTTAGCCTTCCGGGTTGCCCGGGATGCCGGAAAGTCGGGGGAGATGGCCCTCACGGCTCCGTTGGGCTTGCAGAGCGGGCGAAACAGTTCGGCTGTGTTTGGCCTGTAAGCGGCACCGGAGGCCGTCTGGGCGGCTGTCCGGCCGAAATTCTGGGGTGTTATTCCGGCAGTGAAATCGGCCGCCCCGTTAATCGTAGGATTGTTCAAGTAGGCGGCGTCAGTGGTAGTGACGGTAGTGACTCAGTTTGAAATGGGGTATCAGGAATCGTAATAATGGATTGGTCAGGCAACGTCCTTGCGCGTCAAACAGGATACAGCTCACTGACTCAGTAAACTGCCGACGCACAGAGGGCCGGAGGTTGATAGTGACGCAGTTTGCAATTGGGTATCACGAAACGTGATATTGATACTTCTACCGGTGGGTCAAGGGATTCGCATCTTCAGCGTGACAACTATGGATCGTCGTTGCTGCTAGGTTTATTCCGTCACTGGCTTCTCAACGGCGTGTCGTACTTCTGGCAGAGGGTCATCCCTTGCTACTTCCAACCACGTTGCAACGGCTGGGCTTTCTTCCAGTCCGCTTTTTGCCATTGCCGCCGCAAGTGCGGCACAGTAAAGGCGTTTCCTTGGGATTTCGTCTGGGTCTTCGTGTCTTTGGTCATACTGTAATTCTTCGGCAAGGTAACGCAGTCCGCCCTCTGCCAGATTTTGGATAGCTTCTTTGTGCGAATCTTGACCATTCTCGAAGATCCATGCGGCTACTTGTAATGCCGCTGTGACTGCCGTGTTGCGGAGGGACGCAATGGCGATGCCGATTTCGCGCACTAGGTCGTCAGGCGGTTGCGGAACCTGCGATTCAGGTTCTGATGCTGTTTCAAGCCATCGGTGCATAGCTAAGAATGCGTTGGTGGCCAGTTGGCTATCGTCGGACGTAACGCCTATTCGCAATGTCGTTGCGATTTCTGCGACTCTCTCCGGATTGATTTTTACTAATGCGATGGCTAAGGCGAACGCTGGCAGGTGATTGGCGGTAAGCTCCTGCATCTTCGTGTGAATCTTGTCTGCCAAAGGCTGAGACACAGTGATTTCGCTTATGAGCGGGGGCAAGGCGTTAGCCATATCTAACGTGAGTTGCTGGGTTAAGGATTTGAGCATCCTGTCCCGTGTAAAGGCGTTTTGTTTGGGTACAGGATCATCAGCCCAGGATTCCAGTAGCTTCGTGAGATGATCACTGTCGGCTTGTGACAGCGCTAGGTTTTGCCCGATTTCTTGGAGGCTCCACATCGCCGTGCCAGCTTGCCAAAGTCTACTTTCCACATCCTGATGGTCGTGGTTTAGCCCATTGGGAGAATTCCCATACATTTGAAAGCCACGGTTTTTCCGCTGAATATCGTAGGTTTCGTTTGCGTCGTGCGATAGCCATTTCGTGCGGAATCGTTGTTCCGCTAAGCCTAGGGTAGGTTCTGGGAACGTGAGGAACGACCAATCGAATAGAGCGGTGTTTCTAGGCAGTCCATCAGGAGCGGTATGTTGTTCAGACCAGAGTGCAGTTGCAATTCGTAACGACTCGTCCTCGGTAAGCTGATCGGAGTGCGCTAATGGGATCATCCTGGAGGCTGCCCGACGTCGGGCAGTCTGGTTGCCGGTGAGCCCACGCACTATCAAGTTGATGGTGGCTTGCCATTGCGATTCGTTCTCAGGCGTGCGCAGCAGCTCCGTTTGCCCCACTACTTCGCCTGGGTCTGGCCAACTGTATTCTACGGCCGGTTCGATGTTGTTGAGCCCTACTATTTCAGCACCTAGAAGGTCCACCGCGCGGCGCCGGCGATGTTCGCTTGGTAATGCTTCCCATGAACGCAACAGCAGGTTACGGACCGTACTGTCAAATAATGATTTCGCCAATTCTGCGCTTTGGCAGTATCCCACGGCTTTGTTGAGGATAGTTTCAACTTGGTCTGGCTCTAGTCTGATCACAAGGCGCGATAGTACCTCGGCGGCTGCATTGAATTGCTGCTGAGTCGCTGAGGCTCGCTCAACTTTGTCGCGCATGGCCTTTTCTAAGGAGTTCAGGCAACATTCAGTTAGGGCTTCTGCTAGACCGGTTGGCAAGGTTGCAACCCTAGTGCGGGTGAGAACGCGTCCCAGGGTTTTGTCATTGTCACCGTTGCAAGCCCGCAAGACTAGACGCACGGCGAATTCCAAATCGTCGTCAGCGACCTCCTCCGCTGCTTTCTTGAGCACCTCTGTCCACACGCTTGAGTGGTCGGTTCGTGGAGGCAAGCCTGCCATCTCTGCCAGTCTGACGGCCCGATACGCTGCTGCGATCGGGTCGTAGTTGACCCAGCGCTCGCTCGTGCCGCGCCTTCGATTAATGTCGAATGGTGGTGGATCTTCTTCCGCTTGGTCTTTTCCCATGCCGTCCGTCACGTTCTGTCTTTCCTGGAAGGGGTCGCACCGCATGGGAGCTAATTCTCTGAGACGGTCGAGCAATGTGAACCTATTGTCGAAGTCAAGGGCGACGAAAGTCTCCCATGACTCTCGGGATAGGCTGGCGATCCCATGCTCGTCTGGAGGCATGGCTTTGATTGCGGCGAGGGAAAAGTTCAGCAACTCTCTTGCTTCGCTGTTGCGTCCAGCTTCCCACAGCAATGCAGCTTTGCGCATTGTCCAAATAGGGTCGCAATTTTCAGGTTTCCAGCCCGCTAGCAAGTCTCCAAGCCAGTTGAAGTCACTATAGTAGATGGCCAGCAGGCATTTTTCGTGGAGAATGCGGTGCCGGAGGTCCGGGTCCTCGTCTTGGAAAGGCTCCAGTGCTTTCACTGCTTGTTTGAACGCCTCCCGGTCGAATCGGAAACGAGCCGCAGTTACCAACGCTACTGCCGCATTGCGCCAATCCTCACGAATGGCCGTCCAGTCCTCGGTTGGTGCTGCTGCGCCGTCGATTTCGCGAATTTGGCAGTCGATTGACCCGAGGGTCTCTTGGATCGCAATCTGTAGGTCAGGGTGCATTGGAATGAGGAGAATTTCGCCTCTCCACACCAGTTCTCTGAGGGATCTCAGTCGTTCGACGGATTTCATAGCGGACAAGGACGCTAACACGGTGCGCCCCCAAGTGTCGGTGTCCAGCTCCATTCTGCGCTGATTGAAGGGCGGCATAGTCAGCCACCCAGGGTAAATCAACCTGTTGTGCCGCCAAATGGCGGTGATTTTCCTAACCTCTTCAGGTGACGACACTGGTTCAATGCCCCGGGTTGTAGGTTCTGGTCTTGGCTCGTCGGTGGTTGCCGTTTCTATCGGCTGAAGGACCGAGGGAATGTCGTCACTTTGGCGGTTGGGAGCAGTGGGCCAGCTGGTAATGTCGTAGGGGCGTCCGAGTTCCAACGTGTGCAGCAACCACTCGGTCGCATATTCGTGGCGTAAGTTGTCTGGCCATTCGCCGGCTCGCGGATGTTGCGCGAGGTCTATCGGGATCACGCTATGGCTTTCCAACATTCTCCGGCGGTGTGGCGACAGGCCCAACCATCCAGCCAAGTAAATCTTGGGCGCAGACGGTCCCAAGTTGTCCCTGACCCATCCTGACCAGTTCAGGAAGTTGGGGTCGTCGCCGGAGAATCCAATCAGGAGGAACACCGTTTCCATCATTGACTGTTGTACGGTGTTGACGAATGGAGCGAATTTCGCGGGGTAGGTTCGGTAGTCCTCTTCGGTGACGATCAGCGGAAACTGTGCCGGCAACGAGCCGTGTAGTTTGACGATGCGTGGCCGGCCTGCCATCGGGATTTCGTCCACGTTAGTAACCGTGCTGTAGTGCTGTTCAGTAACTTGGCCTTGAGCTCGTTCCAACAGCGTGTCCCAGTTGGTGGTGTAGATGTCTTGCCAGGGTAGCTGCAGCAACCGCTGATGCGTCGATCCGGGATGGTGTTCTTCGTGGCGAACCAGCCGGCGCAGCGCGTCGTGCAACGCGCCTCTGCCAAACGCGGCTTCGTATTCTTGGGCCGTACGCAGTTGGTTGAAGTATCTGGTGTCGCTTTCCTGCGGGTACAACTCACTGTGGAGCCGGCTTGTAACTTCCTCCCACGTTGGGAGGGTGATTGCTTGGGGCACGCTTGGCACAGAGTTCCGGCTGAAACCGCTGCCTACCATCACGGAGGCTCCATTGCTGTATCGTTGCCACAGGGCGTCCCGAACTCGATTGATGTGGCTCTGGTCTGGAAACGTCATGGTGTTTGCATACCTACTTTCTACCGCCGCGGTTTCGTCGTCGGTGAGGCTGTACAGAGCGTACACTAGTCTGTGGATTCCCGTCTCCTCGTTGCTGGTGTCCGCCGCCGGGTTGACGAATTTGGCTTTCAGGATGCGTTCAACGTCACAGGCGACTGATTCCTCTTGTTCGACGGTAACGTCATTGATTTGCAATTATTAGGGCAGTCCCATTCTTGGGATTTCGGCCGTTAGCGGGCCCGTTGGCCGCTCTGCAGGCGGCCGTTTGGAGTAGATGGCGCTGCTGTTGGCAAGTGCTACAGCGGACGCGATGCAAAGCTGGCTACCCCGTCCGTCGGTGGCGGCACCGGCGGCGTTGGGCATCAATGCCCTGGCAGGCTCACGACGAAAAGCCGGCTGCCCCGTCGGTCGGCGGTGGCCGGCGTCGCCGTCAGTCGGCGACGGTTTCATGGTGCCATCGGTGGGTGCCTCCGCGCTACGGTCGGCGTCATGACTATGGGCCGTTGTAAAACCTGCTTCGGAGAGCGATGGCGACTGCAGGTCGCGCCGTCCGGCGTCTGCCTGAGCGTGGTCAGCAGATCAGGGTCAGTCTTTGCGTGAAAGACGGTCATTCGCGCTCCTGAAATGCGCTGCCGCTGGGTTGTTCGGGGAATGGACTCGTCAGCTTGGTTGTCGGCAATGTGTGGTCAGAGGGCTTGACGCTCGCCTCGCCACCTTATTTTGGGAGAGGCGACGACATTGCATTTACCTTGTCGAGTTGTCCTACTGGTGGGCTGTTGATGCTGCCGAAACAGCAATCCGCATTGGCCATGTGAATCCTTCAGATGGGGAAATTACTTCCTGTTTTGTACCCAATTTTATTTGAATGCCCAATCAAGGGACTGTGAAGAGAACCCTTCGTGCCAAACGCGAGACTTTCGAGGCTCAATGAATAGTACGTTTGCCATGACCTTTTGAGCACTTTCAGCTTTGTTGATTATTTGGATTGGTTTTCGCGTGTACTCGAATACGCCGGCTGCTTTGGTGTCGAATATTTCTTGGTATGCCATAAGGATTGTGCTTATCGCTTCGTACGCGTATTCATCGTGCTTAGGCATGGAATAGCCTATTGTGGTGATGCTCGATGTTTCGTGCTCCACTATGCTCTGCATACTCCACCAGAAGTCCAATACTAAGTCGTGTCCCAGTATTTTGTCATGCGCTATCGGCAGCATGAATGGCACTACATTCAGTGCCATGAGTGTGTCTTCCATATAAAGTAGCTTTTTGTAGTCTGGCACCCTTACTACCCTTGGAATTATTCTTTCGCCTAGTCCCTTGTCTGTACGCCTTTGTGATAGTTGCACCGTCTTGACCTGAGGGTTTGGTCCGAAGATTGGGTCTATGTCTGGTAGTATTCCCTGAGCATAGGGATGCCCGTGTTCTGACATATAGTCATCGTACGGCTTTCGGTCGTACCAGTCTACCGACCCGTGGACCTTCATGATGTTCACGCATTGCCGTTCTTTTTCTGTCAACGGTCCAGATAACCACCATGTCGGTGTGAGGCTGTACGGTTTCCCGATGAAATCCAGTACATTTTCAAGTAGTGTGTCGTAATTGAATGTCATTATGGTGTCGTTAGCTGTTAGCTGATTGGCAAATTGCAGGTATACGTCTGGTATTTCGGTTGGCATTGTTTCCGTTAGGATTTCTTGTACCAGTCGGCGTACGTGGACAACGGCGCGGCTCCCGTGTGAGTACCATTCTTTGGGGCCTTTCAGGTCCAAATAATGCTTGCGGTGACTGTACCCGAGCACTCTCTCTAACGAGAGATTTTCGTTTGGGTAGATTTTAAGCCATTGCTCAATCTCTTCCTCAAGCGCCATGCTACTTGGGCGCATCCGTTCCCTGGTGAGACTCAGCAGGTCATTGCCCAATGGCAACCCAGCAGGCTGCGAAAATCCTGCCCCCAAGATAATGAGACGGAAAGGAGGGTGGTTCTTGACGTTGGTGGTTGATGTCATGCGGATCCTGTTGCTCCGTGTGGTACTTTGACGCTTGTCGTTACTGTACTATGCAAAAAGCATTCTACGTCTTACGCATTTTTATGGGGTTGTGCGAAACTCACCTTGCGATTTGATCCATCACCGAATTCGTCATTTTCATGACGTTTGTCTTTTTCGAGAATTTCGGCAGTTTCCGAGACTGCCGGCCGCCTTTTGGTCAGTTGCTCTCTGTGGTAAGCCGCGTTTTCAGTGAACCCGACGGTGCGCTGAGATGGAACCCCCACCGTTCCGTTGGTCGGTGGCGGCTGGCTAGCTCTTCGCGGGCTGGAATAATCAGGGCATTGCGCCCGAGGCGGGGAGCCGTCAGGGTTGCCCTAGACGCCGGAAAGTCTGGGAAAAGCAGCCTTCGTTCGCGTCCGGCGTCCTGTGCGCTGTTGCCGCCCGTCCAAGTCTTGGCATTCCTGGCAGGTATTCCCCAGCTTCCCGTCAGGCAGCAGCATCTTGTCGTTGCTGTACTCGCAGGTCCTTTCCAGGATCTCGAGTGCACGGTCGAATTCGCGGTTCCGGTTGTTGTCCGGTCCGCAGTGCTCGTCGACCAGCTCTCGGTACCGTTTGGTGAATCTGGCGTAAGCGGTTGACGGTTGGCCGGCTTCAATATCAGCTTGGCCGTGGCTGACCCAGTTCGAGATGGTGTGGTAGTGGAAGTTGCCGCCGTACTGCCCTGCCTTACAGGCGACGTCTCGGTACGTGCCGTCGCTTTCTGGTATTGCTCTGATTGCTGCCACGATGTTTTCGGCGGTGAACAGTCCGACGCCTCGTGTTGTGTTCGGCATGGTGGCCTCCGGTGCTGCTGGGGTTTGTCTCCTTGTGTTGGTGGGTGCGTTCAGGGCGCGCTGTCGAGCTGTCGCGCCCTTCTGGGCCCTGGTGTGCAAAGCTGGTCAGCAACGTGCTCTGGCGGGCTGTTTGGCCTACTGTGCCGTCCTGTTAGGGGAGCAAAAAGGCGGCTCAATCGAGCCGCCCATCGTGGGTCGTTTTCGCCCTGCGGTCCGTCGGTGTCGTGCGGCACCGCAGAGGTGCTGAATTTCGTCCGTAGATAGCCACCCAGTTCGTTTGAGGGCTGCTGGAGTATTTCCTGCCCTTTCGTTACTTGAGGGCGTCCTATGGGCCTTTTGAACGCAGGTAGTTGCGGCTATACCACAGAACAGCCCGTTAGTCGGTGGCTACTGATTCCTTGGGTTTCTTGGTTGGCGGCCTGCGGCTTGTACTGCCTTGGTAGGCCTCTTGGGTTACAGTACGGGGGCTGTCATGCAGCAAAAGGCCGGTGTCCCCATCGATCTGCCCACGTGGTACATTTTCCCTCCGTCGTTTGCACAGAATACGGATGTATGTGGCTTGTTGAGCCGAAGGAAGCGTTTGATGACGACCATTTCTATTTCAATCGAAAGGTTCGTGTTTGGGAATGAACATTGGCGCTCGTACCGCGCCATCGCCGAGATAGAGGTTTATTGTGACTTATTAGAGGATCTGCAGAGCCGGATCGATTCATTAGAAACGCGCGGCAAGGATGAAGAAGTCACGCTAGCCAATGTACAGGCAGTCATAAGCAGTTACGCCTTTGAGGTTGCAATGAAGTCTCTCTGGGCATTAGACAACTCTGCTGAGCAGGTTCCTCACAAACACGACCTGACCGTCATTTTTGATGGGCTGGAAGAAGAGACGGTGAAGTCGCTCAAACGACTTCATTTGACTAGGGAAGTTCTGGAGGATGGGCCCGAGCCTTTCGTGAGCAACAGATACTCGATGGAATGCCGAAATCGAAATATCAGGGTTTTCCCATCGCGGACTTTGAGGCCGGTTGTACAGTTGCTGAGAGACAAGTTACAAGCATCACGGGAGGCGTCATACAATTCGCTGTGAGCATCAACTCATTGAGGAGCTGTACGAAGCTCTGGTCCGCAAGGTAGTCGTTGGGCACCGCACTATTGGGTAGTGACTGCATAGGAACCAACCACCTCGTCGTTCGGCGGTCAGCGGTGCAGAACGCGCCAGTTTCCGCCGGGAACGGTTCCCGGGCTCGTTCTACGGCCCGATCGGCCTGTTTCCTGCCTGATCTGAGTCAGCAGTTGCGTCCAGTACTGGTTCACTTCGACCTGGTACTCGGTTCCGTGCATGATGGCCAGTGCTTCTGTGATGATATGGGTGTCTCCACCATGGTGCGTACCTCAACATTAGTACGCCGGCCGCAAGTAGGCCCAACATCACACTAGTCCAGATCATTAACCAATCGCGTGTTGTGAATGGACGTAGCCGGTGTCTGGGCTGGTGCGGGGCTGGCTCAGGGCGTGATCTCGGTGACGGAGGCTTTGCGCTTGGCAGGGAGATGGCTGATGCAGCGCGGTACCACTCTTCGGCGGTCGGCCTTCGGGGCAGGGGGCTGGTGTTCATGAGCACCGCCTCGTTGGGTGGCCGCGTGAGAGGGTGGCTGCAGTAATTGTTTTTCTGGTCTGGTGGCTGGATGGCGCTTGGTCAGTGGGTACCCCGTTGGGGCGTACGTGATCTGACTTTCTACTGGGTTGCCCTCTGGCGCAGGTTATCCACGTTGGTTTCGGCTAACTGGATCAGGTCTGCGTCGTGGCGGTTCTCTTGCATCAGGATGAGGGCTGCTTCCGCGTGTCGTAGTGCCATTTGCCACTGGTGTTCTTTCGTGTAGCAATATGAAATTATTTTGTTAGCATAGATGTCGTTCATAATTCGTATGGCGGGTTCCGGTTCCATTTTCAGCGCAAGTTGCGCGTCGCGGATTGCCAACGGGCATTGGTTCGTCTTGGCATACGAATTGGCGCGTACGAGCCTGTCTTGTGGGTAGTCCTCAATTGTGATTGCCTTCGTGAGGTGGGCGATGGCGCTCTGGTGGTCGCCCAGTGCTTGCTTGGCTCGTCCAATTCTGCTTTCGAGCAATGAAGATGGTCTGCCTAGGTGGGTTTGAGCCAATTGGTACGCTTGTATCGCTCTGTGGTAGTCCCCTTGTTGGTGTAGGTCTATGCCTCTCTGGTGTTCCTTCTTGGTTTCATCGGTTGGAGTCGTTGTCGGTATGGCCGTAGGCTGCGGGATTGCTTCCGGTTGGATTGGCGTTCCCGGTAGTGGTGGTCGCTGGGAGATCGGGGTGGTTTTGACGGTGTTGTCCACGCTTGGTGTGTCCGTCTGGTACCACACGCACGCGCTACGTGACGCTAGGATAATTATTCCTAGAGTGATTGCGGCGAGCCACCAACCTCGTCTTTTGTTAGGCGGTCGTTGCTGCCTTGGCAGAAATTCGCCGCTCTGTCGCGGGCTTGGTGTGGGCGGCTTTGGGGGCTGATGAGCGTCCGGGATCGCTGTGGCGGCTCGGTACCACTCCTCGGCAGTTGGTCTGGTGGTTCGGGTTCCGGTGCTCATGAGGGCTGTCTTTGAAAACTTGGACGACGTCAGGCAGAACTATCAAAAGAGGGCTCTGCGGTTCGCGACGTAGATCTGGTGGAAGTCTTCGTCAGACTTGGTGAGGTAAATGATGCCTTCCACGAGCGAAATTATGACGCTGACTACGAACCATACTGGGCTGTTAATCGCGTTGTGCGTGGCTATTATTCCGAGGATCCAAAATGTGGGGTGAAGAAAACCGGGGACAATGTAGCCCAGGTAAAACTTGTGGACGCCGAAGGCACCCAGAAAAATGGCTAACAGGCCGGCGGCAATCTTGCTCCTCTTGACTGGGCTGTTAATCACGTCGTGCGTGACTATTATTCCGAGGATCCAAGCGGCAATCTTGCTCCTCTTGCTTTTGACTGATTGGCGGCTTTCTTCTCTGGTGACGTAAGTCGCGTTGCTGCCGTCGGAGTTGAATGACACGTTTAGTCCCACGCGGGGTGCCAACCTCTTTTCCTGCCAGTTGGCCATCGAAAGCTCGTAACGCTGACCGTCAGAGCACGAAATTGTCCCTCTGCGGGTGCGGTAATTGAAAGCGGAGACAACTCCACTGTGGCGGTGTTCTGTAGGACTGCCGCAGTGTGTACAAAACGCTACTCCAGTGGGTGTCGGACGGCCACAATTAGTGCAAACTGGCGCAGGCTCCAGTCGTCCGGGGGCGGTTGAGGCGGCGTGGTGCCATTCCTCGGTGGTTGGCCTTTTGGGTTGATGTCCGGTGTTCATGGGAACCTTCTTGGGAGAACTTGGAAGACGTCAACGGTGCTGAGGAGGGCCGCTATGAGAAAGCGCGTTCGAAGAGGGTGCGAAGCGCCGGCGGGATGCGCTCGTAGCGTTTCTGGTTCTGCGCGGCGGGACGAATGTGAGTTGGCTTGCGGGATCCGTAGGCGAAGTACCGCGAGTGGATGCGGTCCCTTAGCGAGTTCGTCTGGTGGGCGGTCGGTCCTGACACGATGCAGTCGTAGGGATGGGTGCCGTCCATCAGCAGCTTGAAGATGACGACGGCTATGGCGAACAGGTCGTGTTCCTTGTTACGCGTGATGCAGCCGTAGCTGGTTCGGTGGGGGTCGCTGCTGGTGTCGCATTGTGGCTTGCCGCATTGGGTGGACATCAGATCCATGAGTTCGGGGGCGGTGTACTCTGGTCGCCCCACGGTGCAGGGGAATGTTTGGTTCGTCGACTGGTCCGTGTACTGGAAGGAGTCGCAGTCAATGATGGAGATGAATCCGTCGGTGGGGTTGATGAGTACGTTGTTGTCGTTGACGTCGCCGATGAGGGCGCCCACGAGGTGGAGGCGGTGTGCCGTTTGGGTGAAGTTTCTGATGATTGCATTGGAGACACCGGTGATGTGGTTTCCGCTGGCGTATTCGACGGGAACAGTGCGTTTTCGTGCTTCGGGGTTGCAGTAGGTTCCGATTGGCACGAAGTGGTCGGTCGAAACCCGAGGCATAATGAAGCCGACCAATGTCGCGGTTGTGTTGTCCCGGATTAGTTCCCGTGGCCACGCGAGGGTGGGGAAACCGGGAGACTCCAGCGGCCCTGGTGGCGTTTTGCCTTCCATGGCTGCCAGCTTTGCGGTCTGGACTGGTCCGGGGCGTTTGCCCTCGTGGTAGATCTTCACAGCGTATGCGGGGTCGTTCTGGATGGCGTAGACCTCGCCTTCGTTGCCGCCGCCGAGTCGGTGCCCGATGGTCCAGTATCCCTGCTGGTCTTTGCGCGTGATCTGCGTGCCGGTGTGCTGTCCTCTGCTAGACACCATGGGAGATCCGGGACGCGACCACAAGGGTGGTGTCGTCGAGGTTGTCTTGGGCCACCCCCTCGTCGGAAAGCCACTGATGTAGCTGGATGTTGGCGTTAGGTTGATCGAGTAACCAGCTGCTGGACACGGTGTTTATGACTGATTGCTGGTCGTTGTCGTGGGTGCCGACGGCGATGACGCTGTTGATGAAGTCTGTGTTGGGACGCTTGTGGGCGAAGTCGATGGCTTGCTTCTGGAGGCCGTCGGTGAAGATCGCCAAGGCGTCCGCGGATTCGGTCTGGTTGAAAAACGCGATTTCTTCGGCTTGGGGCATGGTGATGAAGTACGTTTCGTTGGCGTACTCGCCCTGCTGTGGAATGGTGAGCATCTTGGCGCCGTCTTGAGTGGTGACGATGGCGGCGCCGTCGCCGACTTGGATTGCGGCGACAGCCTGGGGCGTCCATGCGGTCAAGATGAGGGTGCAGTGATAACTCTCAATCTGGTGGACGGGGTCTTGGTAGGCCATTTTCTGAATGGCGTCGACGGCTGCCTTCAGGCCGAACTTCAGCGCCTGCTGCATCGTCGATTTGCGACTTAGCTCGTCGGACGCCGCCGCAACGGCGTAGCGAACTGCGGTGAAGCTGCCGAACTTGGCCCGGGGTGCGCTGCCGGCTCCGTCGCTGACTGCTGCGACGACGGTGCGTTGGTTCGGAAGTATCCGGTACTGGAAACTGTCTTGGTTATGGCTGCCTTCGGTGACGTGTCTTCGGCCGATGCGGGTGGCGCCGGCGAGGGCCATGGGGAACTTCATACGATTTCCCATCCGCTGGTGTCGGCAAGTCTGACTTGGTCGTCGGGTGAGCTCTGGCTCACGGCGGTCAGCGAGTTGCTGAGCCAGTTGAACAGTTCACCGAAGTTAGCTTCTGTGGTCTTTTTGGGCGGCCGGTTCGGCGGGGCGATTTTGTCGCGCAGCAGGTTGATGGTTTCTTGGCGGTTGGCTTCACCGCACGTGATGGCGAACAGGGAGCACTGGCGTAGGTCCTCGGCTTGGCGCAGCCGGCGTGAAATCTCTTCGATGCTGCCGTCGGTGTCGTGCTCTGGTGCGCCGTCGGTGATGAGAATGATCCAGGGCCGATGGTAGGAGATGCCGTTGAGGCGGTAGGTGTCTTTTCGCTTGGTGACTAGGTCGAGGGCTACGCCCAGCGGGAATGAGATGATCGTCCCGCCGTCTGCTTGTAGGTACGGTGTCTGGAACTGGTTGGCGTTGACGAAGTCCTGCCAGGTGAGGAAGTGGGAAAAGGAAATGATCGCGATGTCGACCTTGGCGGACACCATGGGGTCGGCGAGGATGTACTCGTGGAAGGACTGGATGGCTTCGTTGAGCGAGTTGATGGGGGTGCCGGCCATACTTCCGCTGGTGTCGAGGACGAGTACGACGGCGCAACGTTCTTCCCGGTTGAAGTTGAACTCGGGGTCGTCTTCTATGGGCATTCCCACTGAAGGGAGACCTCCAGTGGGGCTTCGTACTCCGCCGTTGTAGGGGATATAGGTGGCGGCTTCAGTGGGGTTGGATGGGTTATTGGGTTCTCGGGTGGTGTCGAATACCATTTGATACCCCTGGGTGTAATAGAGTGACGTGTCCGGTTGCTTGGTTTTGCGATTGTTCGCATTCGGGATTGTAACGACTTGCCCGTGTGTGGCCTTTTGTCAGGTTTTGCCGTCCAGCGTTTGCTCGCGTTAATGGTCATATCTGTACCGTGAGTGGTCCGCGACTAGGTTGTGATCAGGGTGCATGTCGCTGGCAACCGCTCAGGTGGATCCTGCCGTGCAGTACGCCGCAGGAGTGGCAGCGTCCCGGGTCATCGTTGGCCCTTGGTTGTGTTTCAGCCGTCGGTGGGACTGGTTTGTCCTGAACAAAGACGTTCGCCACCCGGTCTCGCACGTTGCTGTAGGCCTTCACGTCCTGCAGGCTTTTGTCCACGGTCTTGGCCGTCTTCTGGGCGATGAACCCTATGACCCACTGGGCGAAGCGGTAGAGCAGGTAGAGTTGGACTATGTTGCTGAAGAAGTGCCAAAAGGTGGCTCCTCCGCCGGCTATTGCGTAGTTGCCTGACGCATAGGTGTTGACGACTTGCTGTCCCAACGCCATCCAGAAGATGCTTCCGACCGTCGATATTAGCGTCGTTTCCGCCGCCAGTTTCAACGCCGTTTTGACGTATCTCACGATTTTCCCTCACGGTGTCCAGTGTGGTGGGCAGCTGCCGGCGGGCCAGAGTGCTTGCCTTTGGTTTCCGGGCGGGATGGTAACGTCCTGGCGGCCGTGGACGGTCGGCGGGCGGCGGCGTCCCTCATGCGAGCATCTATGCAGACTTGGGCGTCGTTGAACACACGGAAGTCCCGGGCGCGTGGCGTCGGCGTGGTTATGATTACGCTCATCAACTGACTGGCTTGCGCGGCGTGCCGCCGGGGCTAGCGTGGGAGCGATTGGTATGTCAAGTAGGGTTTTCAGCATGAGGTCTGCGTTGGCGCTGGTATGGACGTGGCGTGAGCAGCCGGGTAGAGCACTGGCAATGGGGAGGTTGAAATTCCTAGTCTCGGGCTTGGCATTGTTTGCCTTGATCGTGATGACGACGGTTGCTTGTAGCCAACCGACTTCGGGCGAACCGCCGGTGACGTCGTACGTGGCGCCCACGGTTCGCTTAGCGCAGCCACTTGCTACTGCAACGCCGTCGTGGTATCGGCCGCCTGTAACAACTACCGAGGGGGCTTCGCCGCTATCAGCTGACGACAGGGAGCTCGCAGCGCAACTGTACGCGCAGCTGCAAGGTTTCAAGTACGACGACGAGTTTCACCGCGCAGGGTTTGGTGCCTGTTGCCGGTTCCGTGAATGGCAACTGGCAGTCGAAAGGCTCTCTGAGCGTTCAGACATCAACTTCCTGAGTCAATTCGGGTTCGTGCCGTCGGAGATGAAAGCCCTGGCGTTCGAGTACATGAACGAAAACTTCGGCGGCTCCTACGTCACTGAACTTGAAAAGACCATTGAGGCCGGCCTCGGCGACAAACCGCAGGTCAAAATCGGACAAGGGGTGGCGGCAAGAACGGACAGCGCATGTAAGACCTTGGCGGTGTGGCGCAAGTGGGCGGAAGCCACCATATCTAACAATCACGGGCTGGCCGTGGCCATTATCCAAAGCAACGACTGCCCGCGAGTCTACCAAGGCACGGTAGTGACTGGCCCGCTGGAAACGGGCGACTTCACTGTGCAGGGTCAGGCGTTCAGGCAAAAATTGGGAGAGTTGCCGGACGGCAGCCAACTCTGGTTTGGAGAAGGACACATCGTTTGGTAGATAAGTCAGGCAACTCTTGCTGACGCAAGTTGTGGAGGCGGTGATGGGCGTCGTCGACCGGGTGGGCGCCGACGTGTTGTTGTTCGATGCCTGCGTGCATGATGCAGGCTGGTGAATGACGGCTCGGTCGAGCCCCCACTTCGAGTCGTTTTGCCCTGCCGTCCGTCAGTGGGCCAATTGTCGGTTCCGCTCGGCTTCCTCGTGGTTCCCGAGGTTGTCGTGGATCAACGTACCCAGTCTGTACGCTTCCGGTGTCATGCTCTGTGTACAGTTGTGGGTCGTGAATTGCACGGCTGCTGCGCCCTGGTTTCAGCCCGTTTTCCCAGAGACGTTGGCGAAGTCCTGACAGGCTCCCTTATATCAGTATTCCCGTCACTCTTGCTCGCCACATCGAGCCCAACCAAGTAAGGGCAAAGGCTACCGGCGCTCCGACGAATGCCACGGTTCCTGCTGTTGTGCTTTCCGTGAAGGTGAGTGGGATAGCGAGGAACCATGAGACAGCTAGGACTGTGCCAGCTACTGCGCTTGCCGCGGATATTTTCTGGAACGGCGTCTTGAAGATCGCTTTCCGTCTGGCGATTGTGGAGTCTAATTGGCTGGTTCGTCTGGTCACGGCGTTGAAGTGCGCTTGCTCTATGCGCCGCGTCGGTGGCCGACCCGTTTGTGTGCTGCCCAGCAATTCACGGTACCGTTCCCTGAACTCCTGGTCAGTCTGAATCCCTTTTCTCGAATTGCAACTGTTGCACGTTGCTTGCAAGTTGCTTTCGTCATTGGAGCCACCGTGTTCGACTGGAATCTTGTGGTCAGTGTGCCTTCTGTTTTTGTTCAGCCTGAGGAGCGCGACGCCGCAGTACATGCACCGGTGCCCTTGATTAGCGCTGACCCTGCGTCGCAGATCTTCTGACAATGTAATTCTCTTTGTTGGGGCGACGGCCCTTTCTCCCTGTTTCACTTGCAGCCATTCTTTGTGGTACCAGTCGACCGTTGTAAGGCATGCTTTTGCTATTTGACTGCCGGTGTTACCTGCCGTCTTTCTGGCCCACTGTATGGTGGTGTTCTTTTCCGTGGGTTCGTGCTTCATGCTTGCTGCAGCTCCTCGCGGCTTGCCTTTGTGAGGCGGGGTCGGCTGTGCAGCATGGTAACGTCACGGCGACCATGAAAGGCTCGCAGGTGTCGACCCGGGCTGGAACAGCAGGTAGGAGTTACGCCCGAGGCGGGACAGCCGTCTTGGTTGCCCGTTGCGCCGGCGTTTTTGTACACCACGGGCTTGGTTGTTAGAATGACCATCCAACGATACCCGATGAGTGCTTCCGGCTCTGTTCGGACGACCTCCATCCTGATTGGTTCCTATGCCTGCGTACCCGCACATTGACCGCTATTACGGCGAACTCTCCGAACTCATCGAGTTTGGTGGGTTGGCCAATGAGGAAAATATCCGCTCGGCGTTCCAGAACTGTCTGGCGGCGTACTGCGCTGAGCACTCTGAGCGGTTTGTGCTCGTACCCGAGTTGCGGTCGGATCGTAGCAATAAGCCTGATGGGACCATCCGGGACTCCCTGCGCATGACGCGCGGCTTGTGGGAAGCCAAGGACACCTACGATGATCTGGACCTCGAGATACGGAACAAATTAGGCCAGGGCTATTCCAGCGAAAACATTCTTTTCGAGGATTCGCGCACCGCCGTACTCTTCCAGGACCAACAGGAAGTGCTGCGGACGGACATGACCGATCCGGCCGCCCTACACGAGCTGATTCGAAAGTTCCTGGACTACGAATTGCCGGAGATCAAGGAGTTTCGTGAGGCGAGGCAGCAGTTCAAGACGGACCTGCCCTCTGTGCTGGAGAGGCTCCGTGAAACCGTCGTCGAAGCCGAGTCTGGCAACGCAGGGTACCAAGAGGCATCGAGAATCTTCCTCGAACTGTGCCACCAGTCCATTAGTCCCGAAGTGTCGAACGACCACGTCAGGGAGATGCTGATCCAGCATATTCTGACCAAGGACATTTTCCTGAGGGTGTTCGACGAGGACCAGTTTCACCGGGAGAACAACGTTGCCCGCCAGTTGGACGCCCTTGAACGCACCTTTTTCACCGGCGACGTGCGGCGCCAGGCCATCGACCGGTTGCGTTCCTACTACGGCGCCATCGGTCGTGCTGCTGATGACATTGCCGGTTACGGGGAGAAGCAGCAGTTCATCAAGGGCGTCTACGAGGACTTCTACCAAGCCTACAACCCGAGCGCCGCCGACCGCCTCGGCGTGGTGTACACGCCCAACGAAGTGGTGGACTTCATCATCCGGGGTACCGACTGGCTGCTCCAGAAGCACTTCGGCAAGACGTTGGCCGACAACAACGTGAACATCTTGGACCCCGCCACTGGAACAGGCACGTTCATCACCAACCTGATCAACCACCTGCCGACCGATCGGCTGGAGTACAAGTATCTCAACGAGATCTACGCCAACGAGGTGGAAATTCTCCCCTACTACATTGCCAACCTCAACATTGAGTACACCTACAAGGAGCGGACAGGCCGCTACTTGGAGTTCCCGAATCTATGCTTCGTGGACACGCTGGACAACATGGACTGGAAGGGGGCCAGTGGTGCGGTGGTGCAGAGGCAAACCCAGTTGAACTTAGGCAGCGTCTCCGAAGAGAACTGGATCCGTGTGCAGGAGCAGAACGAGCAGCCCATCAGCGTCATCATGGGTAACCCGCCCTACAATGCGAACCAGCAGAACGAGAACGACAACAACAAGAACCGGGCGTACCCCTCCATCGACCGTCGTATCAGGGAGACCTACATCGCCGCCAGTACGGCGCAGAAGACCAAGCAGTACGACATGTACAAGCGGTTCATCCGCTGGGCGTCTGACCGGCTGGCCGACGACGGGATTGTCGGGTTCATCACCAACCGGGCCTACTTGGAAACAAGGCAGGATGACGGATTCAGGCAGGTGGCTGCGCAGGAGTTCACCGACATCTACATTCTTGACTTGGGCTCTGATGTCCGCCGCAACCCGAAAATCTCAGGTACTACGCATAACGTGTTTGGCATCCAGACTGGCGTCGCAATCGGGTTCTTTGTCCGTGAAAAGGTCAAGCTGGGCGAGTGCGGCATACATTATGCTCGGCGCGAGGATGCGGAACTGGCGGTAGACAAACTGGCCTATCTCCGCAAGGCCACGATTGGCGGCATAGAGTTTGACCACATTACACCTGATACCCAAGCCTACTGGCTCGACCAATCCGACAGTGGTTTTGAGCAACTGCTGCCTCTGGCGAACCGGGAGACTAAGCTCGCCAAATCGACGCCTGATGAGCGGGCTGTGTTCGGATTGTACTCACTCGGCGTTGCGACTAATCGAGACGATTGGGCTTTTGATTTCGAGTTCGATGGTGTTTCGGACAAAGCGTATTTCTTCTGTCGCACCTACCGAAATGAAATGGAGCGATTCGCCATCGAACAACCCGCTTCCAGTTCCCTTGGTGATTGGGTGGACAGGTCCATCAAGTGGACGGCAGAGCTAGAAAGTCATCTAGTAAAAGGTGATCCGCTAACCTTCGCTACTGGCCACATCGTTCCGTCCGTGTATCGTCCTTTCGTCGTGAAGCATTGCTATTACGCTCCAATTGTTACTCACCGTAGGTATCAGATGCCTCAAATCTTTCCGCACGACATTGAGGCTGACAACATGGTGATCGGGTTCTGCGCGAAAGGTCTTTCTTTCTATACATTGGCAACTGACAACTTGCCTGATCTGCACTTCACAGGCGACACCCAATGCCTGCCCCTCTACCGTTACACGGCGCACGGCGAGCGGGTCAGCAACATCACCGAGTGGGGACTGCGGCAGTTTCGACAGCATTACGGCGACGACAGCATCAGCGCCGAGGACGTTTTCGCGTACACCTACGCCATGCTGCACGATCCGGCTTACCGGCAGCGTTACGAGGTGGACCTGCGCCGCGAGTTTCCCCGAGTCTACTTCCACGACGACTTCGCCTGGTGGGCCGAGCAGGGGCGAATGCTGCTCGATCTGCACCTGAGGTTTGAGACGGCAGAGCCTTGGCCGCTGGAGCGAGTGGACAAGGACGGAGTAACGCCCACGCGGGCCATCCTGCGTGCTGACAAGGACCGTAACTTCATCACTCTGGACGAGCAGACGACGCTGGCCGGTGTTCCGGCCGAGGCGTGGGACTACCGCCTGGGCAGCCGCTCTGCCCTGGAGTGGGTCCTTGACCAGTACAAGGAGCGGAAGCCCCGCGACCCGACTATCCGCGAGCGTTTCAACACCTACCGCTTCGCGGACCACAAGGAGCGCGTCGTTGACTTGCTCGGTCGAGTATGCGCAGTTAGCGCGTTTACGACGACCATCGTGAACGAGTTAAGCGTTAGATCCGCCATCGAGCAGGACTAAACTAATACCAAGGTGAAATACGCATATGGAGGAAGTCATCGGCGGCGCCGGACCACCCTCCGGGTACAGTTGGAAGAGCTTCACCTGTGGCGCCTGAGCTAATCTTCTTCGCCCCGCAAATGTAGATTCCACATTGGCTTTAGTTTAGGTGTGTCGGAAGGTCGGGCGGGTGCCGGCCGGTCCGTGGATGTTAAGTTCCTCACCGGCATTGGACTGGTACTCCGACCTGCACAATGCTCCGGAATCTTTGCGCAGGGGCCCTTAGCGAGTCCGCAGTGGCATTCCATGCCTTGGGGCTGGATAGCCGGCCTACAGCGGCTCTGGTGCGGAAAGTGGTAGCTGTGTGAGACGCCTGAGCCGTAGACGTTACCTGTTCCAGTTCTCTGTGGCTTTCTTCGCAGTAGTCGCTGGCTGGATGCTAGCGCCTGTGGACAAATGCCTTTGCTGGACTTTACGCATTTTCAGCGGCATGAGCGAGACAGGTTGCAACTCAATGGTACAGGGTAGCCGGAAGTTCCTGTACATCAGCGTTGGCAGCGGATAGTGAAGAACCTTCCGACGCCAGCTACGAGTGGCGGCTTCCCAACGTGATGGCATCTGTTGCTTCCTCTAAATTTTGCGTAAAGTCGAGGCAAGATAGAAGAAGGGTTTAGACATTTCGGTGGCTCACCACCGGTGGGCTGGTAATTTGCTGGGGTTGGAACGGTGATGGGTAGGCTGCGCCGCCGCAGGAGAATAGTATATTAGTCAGAGGGCAGGCGCTATGTCTGCCCATTCGCAATTCGTACTCTGCACACCGATTGGAAGGAAGAAAATGACGCAGTACTTTAGCGACCGTGAGCTTGGCGAACGACAACAGACTGAATCCGAAATTTCGCCCGAGGCGTTGAAGGGCGTGTTTTGGTTGCTACAGGAGCGGGTTCGCAACGGATCATTTGGACAGCGATTCCCTGCAACGTGTTCGCTTGTAGGTGCTTGCTGTGGGGTCAATGTCTCCGCCTTCGATGTGGCGATAAAATCCCACATTCCCGAGCTAGCAAATTTAGATCGGGGTTGGTCCCATGGAAATAGCTGGATGGATATTGATAGCCAAGGCGGGGGCAAATGGCTGTGGGAAGCCGTGATGACTGAAGACATTGAGTTGCCGCCAGTAACGGCCATCATGGACGTCATTGAGTTCTGTTGGCACTCGATTGGCAAGCCAAATGATGTGTACTACGCTACCTATTGTGACCATAGCCATATGGTCTTTGACCGACGTGCAGGCCAAGTGGAATTTGAGAGAGAGATCAATCTCATTTTCCAGCGCAACAGCTTGGCGTATCATTTGACCGAGCAAGGCAGAATAGAACGCCTTATACCCGGCCCCGTGGGTAGCGCGTTGCGCAGTGCTGTCTTCCAGACTAGCGATGCGCAGTTGGATCAGTTGCTCGAAACGGCGCGACGCAAAATTCTTGTCTCTGATGAGAACGAACACCGCGACGCTCTGGAAAAGCTTTGGGACGCTTGGGAGCGCCTCAAAACTGTTGTGGACAGCGAAAAAGCAAAGGGCGCAGCGATAATGCTCAACAAAGCAGCAGGCACTTCGCAGCCCAAGCTCAGAGATTTTCTCGAAGAAGAGGCGAAAGCGCTGACTTGCGCCGGCAACAAACTACGGATCCGTCACTCGGAAACGAACCAGGAACCTTTGGAAGCGTCGCAACAGGTCGATTACCTGTTTCAGCGTATGTTCGCGTTGATACACCTGATCTTGCGCGCAACCGGGCGCGTGGGTTGACGAGCGCCGTCAACTCACTTTGCCAAACGGCCGCTGATATTTCAGCAATCTATGTAAGCCCGAATCCACCGATGGGATGTCGCGGAACTGGTCAGACCGGGGATGGGAGGCGTTTGAAAGCTGCGTCGAGGCTCTGATCCCAATGGACCGGGTTGGGCGAGGGGTTTGGCGGTCGTGGAAAAGGATGATGAGCGCCCGCAGGTGTGGTGTAGGGCTAGATCGGCAGTCAGCTTGCAGCAGGAGACACTAAGAGCCTATCCTAATAACAACTGATGACCTGCATTTCAGCTATGAAAAACCGTATGTTCGGGGTTATTAGGATAGGCTCTAAGGGACCCACCCGGCGCGAATCCACCAGGCGGTTGGGTAGTCTTGGGGACGGGTCAGACGCCAGCGGCGGGCGTGGTCAGGAAGGGAGCGGCAGGGGGCGCAATCGAGCCAGGGCGTGGCTGAACTGGTTGTCCCAGGGCCAGTACTGAGGCAGATGCAGGGTGAGGCGGCGCGCCTTGCGGGTGATGCGCCCGGCCAGGGGGAAGAAGCGTCGCCGAAGGGTCTTGGTGGTCGCCACCGGTTCACCCAGACCGATGCGTGCCGCCCAGCGTGCCAGGTTGTGGGCGATGACCCCGTATCGAGTACGGGGCAGGCTCTGGACGGCAGCCAGGCACCGTTGGCGGGAAAGCGTCCCGAGGGGAGATGATTGAAGCCCACGCCATACTTCAGGTCGCGGATGGCGTTCTCGATCTCGGCGTGGCGGCGATGGTCGGCCTCCAGTTCCAGGGTCTCTCCATCCCGATCGGTGATGAAAGCGTGATAGCTGTAGTTGGCGAAGAGGGCCAGTTGGGAACCGGGCGTGGGCTTCACCCTGCGTACGATGAGCCGCACCGGCGCCGCGTCGGGCTTGCTCTCGAAAGGCGTGTATTCAGTCTCGGCCACGTCGGCGGCGCCCGCCATCCAGTATGGAATGGGCGTCCAGTCCTCCTCGGGTATGGCCTCGATGATGTTCCGCAAACTGGCGTGCTGGCGGACGGTGATGGAGAAGCGGACACTCAGCTTGCGGCAGGCGGCGACAATGGCGTGGTTGTAGAAGCCACTGTCGGCCCGTGCGGTGAGTTGACCCGTGGCGCCGGCATAGCGCACGCGGCTCACCGTCTCGCGCAGGAAGTGGGCGGCGCCCTGGGCCGTGATGGCCCGGCCCTTGCGCAGCCGTGCCATCAGCACGTCGCCGGTGCCCGCGGTGACGGCGAAGAGCGGGTGATAGCCCCGCTGGACAGCGTAGTTGTGGCGCTGAGCTCCCTCCTTGCTCAGCCCGTAGGTCTCGCAGATGGTGGAGTCCAAGTCGATGGTCAACGGATCATCGCCCGGTCCGGCCCCAGCCGCCCAGGCCCGAGCCAGCGACTCCCGGCTCACCCGATCCAGCTGGCGGACATGGCCCCACCGGAAACTCCTCAGGAAGGTCCCCAGCGTGGATGGTGCTTTCACGACACAACCCAGCACCTGCTCGGTCCCGCCAGCGCGCAGCGCATCGGCGTCATCGATGCAGTCGCCACCGGCCAATGCCGACGCCACCAGGGTCAGCAGCTTGTCGCCGGCATTGGCCCGACCCGGCGCATCTCCCAGGTCAACGTAGTTGTCCACCAGTTCGCCCAGTCCCAGATGATGGGCCAAAGTGACCGGCAGGATCAGTCCAGCGTTGGCCACCAGGCGGTGGTCATCGAAGGCGATTTGGATGCGGTCGGGATGGTCAAGTGGTAGCATCCGTTGGGTGCTCCTCGTTTCAGGGTGGTTTTCTGTTTCAAAAACCATTATCCCCGAAGCCGGGAGCACTTTCTCATCCCCTCATCACGCCCCCACACTCATCCCCTTCGGTGGATTGGGGTTTAACGGGACGGAATCGCTGGACGACAACACATTTTCGCGGTTTACCCGGTCAACGTTCTTGAAAAACGACATCAAGCCATGGTGTCGTCCAACAGGCCGCTGCGCACCGTCCAGACGACCATCTCCTGCTTGGTGTTCACCCCTAACACTGCTCATGCGGCGGCTGCTCTGGATAGTAGTCTCCGGTACTAAACTAAAGCCAAGGTGGGATGTACATTTAAGTGGCGATGATGAACAGCTGGGTTGCGCCGGTGAATCCCTCTCATCCGTACTTGGAGAATGACCTGGCTCCGTCGTTTGACCCCCACCATCTGCGCATTTCACCTTGGCTTTAGTTTAGAACGGTAGCGGTCTCGCTACCTGATTCGGCCCTTCTCGACCAATGTTGTGTCATTCCAGCCTTATGGTTGTGGCAAGCGCGACTGTGTCGCGGTCTCTTTTGGGCGTTCCTGTCTGCCGGTAGTACAATGCCTCAGGACGACTAAAGCCGAGGGAAGCAATGAACACGGAAATTGACAGGTTCGTACACGAGGCGCCCGAACCAGAATGCCCGCCGCTTGGATCAACAATCTGGCGCTACATGAAGCTTTCAAGGTTTGAAGACCTGATAAGTACTGGAACTCTTCATTTCTCGAACGTTTCCAAGTTTGCTGACAACCACGAACACCGTCTGCAACAGAACTTTGCGGAGCACCTCGGGGACGAATACGGATCGGAATGGGTCAAAGATTATCAATGCAAGGTGCAGGCGATTCTTGACAAGGCAGCCGTCAGTTGTTGGCACAAAAGTGCCCACGAGTCCACCGCGATGTGGGACGTCATCGTGCGTGACGGATGCGGAGTCGCAATCAAATCAACTGTAGGACGGCTACAAGCGCAATTGGGCAGCATAAACGGGGCCTACATACGGCGTGTCCAATACTTGGACTACGACACGCAAATCCCAAATCTCAGTAACGAATTCGGAACCCTGCTGTTCAAACGACCGATGTACGAATGGGAAAAAGAGGTAAGGGCAATCCTTCTCAATGCGACGGAGGAGGTAGACCACGTCAAAGTGCCGGTCAAGCCGGGGGAACTTATCACTGAGATAGTGGTGTCGGACAAGTGCGAAGGACTCTGGGAATCCGTGAAAGACCTCTGTGAACAGCAAAAGGTGCGGGTGCCGGTCAATATGTCGATGCGCTATCAGGAACTCGTTGGCAGCGTATGGGTGATTCCTCGTAGAACCAAAATCATTCGCCACAATCCCTAGGTGGTTCCGTGCTGCCCACCGAGTGGACGACGTGCTGTCCTACCTTGAGGACGTGGAGACGTGGGGTCCTGTGTACTCGAGCAAGGGTGTCGTCCACTTGAAGGGCCGCGTGTCGGCGGGAATCAGCATTGAATTGTTGCCTGAGATTACGGCCATTGCAGGGGTGCAGCCGATTGATGAGCCTAGTAAGGGCGTTGGTCAGTGGTCAAACCTACAGGAGTTGCCTGAGCCTACGTTTTGCTGGCCTTTCTAAAGTTGGCCTTGGGAAGCCCCGGGGCCCTGTGTGGGCGAAATTCAGGGTGGTCCTGACGCGGTACTTCCGCATGTCCATCCGGAGGCCTCCGGTTCACCGTGAGCGCCGCAGGGCGGGTCTGACATTCCGTCCCGACCGGATCTTGCTGTCGTACCAGCAGCATACGAGGCCGCACCTCTGCAGGAGGATTTGCCCAATCTCGGGCTTTTCGTAGGATTTTACGATGCGGCGTTTCTTGGCCTCATCGTCCAGTCCGAGCACGTCGAGGAACTGGTACAGCTTGCGTCCTTGGTTGGTGTCAAAAGTGTGCAGGCCGAATTCGGCCATGTGGAGCATGGCCAACGCCCGGTCCTTGGCCGTGTTTCTGTCGCTGTACATCAGTGGTCGATGCCACGGTAGATTCGGGACCACGCTGCGGCGGTGGTCGGGTTTGTGGGAGGGTCGACCAAGGCTGTGGCGTTGCTTTGGGCCAGCGAGTGGAACATGGCGTAGTACGCGTTGCTCGCCGCCCGTCGAGCGTGTTCGTGTGTGGGCAGCTGTCCACTTTGCTGCGGGTTGAGGAGGCCTCGTCCCGCCTAGATAAGGTTGGCCCAATCGATGGGGGTCGGCGTCACGCCGGTGGGCGTGGTCATACGTTCAGTTCACTCCGGTCGGCGTAGGACATGTTCGGGTTGTGGGGGATTCCCGATTGTTCGAAGAGGTCGCCCATGTCGGTGTGGAACCGTATGAGGACTTGTGTGTCCAGTTTCGGGTGGCCGTCTTCGAGGATGACCCTGATGTGGACGTAGTCCTCGTCGTCTGGGCCGGGCCGGTTTTCGGCCGTCACGTCGTGGACGACGAATTCGGGGGACAGGTATTTGGGCACTTCGGCGCGGATGGTGTTGGCGATTTTCTCGAGTGTTTCAGGATTGGCGGTCATGGATTCCCAACCTCCTGCGATGGCGCTGGAGTTAGATGATATTTCCGAGGTGAGAAAGTGGTCAACCTGGGCTGAGTCATGATGAAACCGCCGTCGGTTGTAGGGTGTCGGTAGAGCCGCTTTTGTTCAAATGGCCCTGGGTACGACCCCAAACCCAAATTTTTTGTGCAAGACCTCGGCGACGGTTAGGTAGAAATCCGCGCAGGAGCCACGGAGAGGCCCTGTGCCCCTGCTGGTGGAGTTTCCCCAGTTCTTGGTCTGGGGGCTCCTGGGACCGGAAAACGACGATAATTGGGGCATTTGCTGCCACGGCGTAGGCGGCCTGCGGCGCCTTTGCCTTGGGATCTCGTGGCGTGCCGTGACGCTTACCGGCGTGCCCGAATTCTTGCGCTGGAGCGTGTCTGGGGCCTTCCGCGCGCCGGAGCTAGGGTTTCCCTTCGCGACTCTGGAGGCTCTCTCCGTGGCTCTGCGGGCAGATGTTCGCCGTCGGCGCTGCCGGAGTTCGCGGCATGTTGCGCCGTGTCCCTGCCATTGGCGTGGGCTGGCCGCTGTACTCCGGGTTGGTCAGGCAGGCGCCGAGATCCTTGCACTGGGGCTTCTCTGGGGGCCGCGCGTGCTCCTGGAGCAGGAGAATCCCCTTCGGGAATTTGAAGGCTCTCTCCTTGGCTCTGTGCGCGAATTTCCTCCGGTCGGCGACACCGGGCCCTGTTGGCGGGATGAACCCCGCCGCGCCGGTTCGGCGGGCGGCTTTTGTCGGCCGAGGCCGATAGGTGCCAGAATTTCCGCTGTTTGGCCGCTTTGGGAGCCTCTACGGTGCCGAGGGGGTTTTCCCCCTGCCTCGGCTTCGCGGGCCCTCTCCGGGACTCTGCAGGCGACTTTCCCGCCGTGTCTGGCCGCCGGCGTCGTCGCGGGGCAGGTCACTCCTGTTATGGAATGTTCCCCTACCTTCGTTGTCAGCAATGCGCTGTCGCCACGATGCGCCAGTGCTTTTGCATGAACGTGTTGGAGCGGAATCGTGCGGCCGCTGATAATATGAAACCTGCGCTGGTTGCCGCGACGATGTGCCTGATTCCCGACACTCCTTGGGAGTACCAAATCAGGGTATTCGTAATTGCACAAATGTGGTACGTTCGCGGGCGTTTCGTGTCCCCGCCGGTAGTCCACCGACTCTGGCAGGCCGTTGTTTGGAGGAAAGTCGATATGGCCAACCAGTTCGATGGCACCGTCACGAGCATTGACTTGCCCTGTCCCATACTGATGGAAGTTGCGCGTTCCGTAGCCGTAGAAGACCACCATCTGGATGCCTTCTGGAGTGAAGCTGAGTACGACTCTGGACGCACGATTCGGCTTGATGTTGACGTCTTTGAGAAATACTTGGGTGATGAGAAACATGCAGATGTACCCATCGTCAAGTACTCCGCCAAGGGTCATGCTCCTGCGCTTTGCGGCAACCTTCGTTTGCGGACGCCCAATTATTACAGGACCTTGGAAATCGTGTCGCCCGGCCTGAGAGATCCACTTGAGGGTTGCAGAGCTTCCCATGAGTGGCCGATTGGTAGCCAACTGATGATGAATGCACTGGGAGAGGGTACATCCATCGTACTGGACGCGAGTGGGGCCAATCGCACAGATGGCTGTTTCAAGACGTTCATGTATTGCTGTTCTCTGCATGAGAACAACCGCGTGTTGACGCGGGGGATTGCGAAAGACATCTTTGGACAGGACTACACTTACGGCTCGGTATTCCCGAGTTCCAGGGAATTGGCCAAGCATATTATCGTTGCCTTCGTGGAAACGATTGGTCGGTTAATGCTGGAAAATGCCGAGCCCACCGAAGTCAATTCGTTTGCGAGGGCTCATGCGTGGATAGTTCATGGTCCCGTAAGATACTTGGCGGACGCGAGCCCAAAGTTCCGTACAATTGAGTCCCTCTTCACGAAACCGGATGACGAGATTTACCGCAACCAGAATGAATACAGATTTTGGGTCGGCTTCAGCGGTACTCCGGTTCAATCCGATGACGCGGCCATTACCTTGCCTGTGCCTCGGGAATCGGTGATTGCTGTCGAGTTGAAACCCTCGTGACCGGGCATTGCGAGCTGTGTTTATCGACGAAAGGCACTCCCGTCGTGAGGCAGGATTTCGCCGGCCGGACCTCACGGACTCTTCCTGCAGGTGAATCCCTCCGCTTACTCACCCATTTCTCGTCCGTCGCCGTACTCGGTGCAGAAGCGGACGGTGATGTGGATGGCGTCGCGATATGCACCGCAGGTAGTCCGGCCTTGTTTTTGTACAGCGACACGATCTTGGACGGCCTCGCATATCAGGTCATCGTGATTGGGGTGGCTTCGGTACCAGTTCGGACAAGGAGGGGGTAGGTCCTATCCCTGGTTGATCCCGCCAGCAGTCAAGCACAGGCCTAGAAAGCTGGCCGGAAACTGGAGCGGTTCCGGCGAGGGGTTATACTCCGGGCAATCAAGGCTAGTACTGGTTCACACGAGTATTGAGAGTTCTTGGGGTGTGGGCCATCGCGCTGCTACGCTGACGCCAAATTGAGTGGGGGGAGGTGCAGCAGCCGTGTCAGGGAAGCGATACACGATACAGTTAACCGAGGAGGAACGAGAACAGCTGAACCGGTTGGTCCGGGGCGGCAAACACGCGGCGCGCATCGCCACCCGAGCCCGCATCCTGCTGAAGATAGATGAAGGCTGGAACGCGGCACAGGTAGCGTCGGCCTTGGATGTAGCCGAAGGCACGGTGTATCGGGTCAAAAGGCGGTACGCCGATGAGGGTTTGGACGGCGTGTTGTGGGACCGGGTCCAAACCAACCGTTTCCGCAAGTTGGACGACAAGGGAGAGGCCCATCTGATCGCCCTGGCTTGCAGCGACGCCCCCGAGGGACACGACCACTGGACCCTGCAGTTGCTGGCCGACCGGATGGTGGAGTTGGGTCTGGTGGAGAGCCTCTCGTATGAGACGGTACGCCTCAAACTGAAAAAAACGTCCTCAAGCCGTGGCGCAAGCAGCAGTGGTGCATCCCCAAGGTAGGCGGCGAATTCGTGGCAGCCATGGAGGACGTGCTGGACCTCTACGCCGAGCCCTACGACGCCGACCGTCCGGTGGTGTGCTTCGACGAGACCTCCACCCAACTGCTGGCTGATGTGCGGGAACCGCTGCCCGCCCAGCCGGGACGCCCCCGACGTCAGGACTATGAGTACCGCCGCGGCGGCACCCGCAACCTCTTCCTGACCTACGAACCCCTGGCCGGCTGGCGCCACCTGGCCATCACGGAGCGACGCACAATGCAGGACTTCGCTCACCAGATGCAGTGGCTGGTGGACGTGGCCTACCCTGATGCTCCGGTGATCTGCGTGGTCCTCGACAACCTGAACACCCACCGCATGGCCTCCCTGTACGAGACCTTTCCCGCCGCCGAGGCCAGGCGCATCGCGAAACGCCTGGAGTTTCACCACACGCCCAAACACGCCAGTTGGCTGAACATGGCGGAAATCGAGTTCAGCGTGCTGACCCGAGACTGCCTGCAGGGACGCCACGGAGACGATGGGGCATTGGCTGGAGCCATCGACGCCTATGAGATCCGGCGCAACGCCGCCAGGGCCACCATCAACTGGCGCTTCAGCACTCAGGATGCCCGCTCCAAACTGCATCGCCTCTATCCCTGCAATTCCTAGATTGATCCGGTACTAAACCAAAGCCAAGGTGGGATGTGCATTTGCCGGGTGCTGGGAATCGGGGCGGGAGTCTCGCGGGAGTGTTTCGGTCCTTGATTGCAGGACCGTCCGGCAGCGCCGTCTCACCTCGTCTTTCCGGCTGGACAGCCCGGCCAGGAATTTGCCGACCCGCTCCTGCACCGCCGCCCTGCTCCCCAAGCACAGATTGCCAGTGACCTCCTCTCTCGCCCAACCCCAGACAGCCTCATCGGCGTTGCAGTCCGGGCTGTAGCCCGGCAGAGCCTGCCCCGTGCTTGACACGGGGTTCACCAGCCTCAGCTCCAGCTCAGGCGTCCTGAGGTACTCCCGCACCGCTTCCCCACGGTGGGCCGGCGCATTGTCCCAGATGACCCGCAGCGGCCCTGGATGCTTTTCCTTCAGTTGCGTCAGGAAGGCAACCGAGGTCCCGCTGTTGCGGTTGCCCGCCAGTTCCATCCATTCCACCTCGCCCGTCTCCAGGCACACCGCCGAATAGTAGCTGGCCTTCTCCCCGTACCGCGGGCTATTGGAGTCCACCAACGCAGGCTTACCCTTCAGCACCCACTTGCCCCGCAATTCCGCGTCCGCCCGGAAGTGGGCCTCGTCGGCAAAGAATATCCTGGCTCCAGTCCGTTGGGCCTCCTCCCACAGGACGGCGTACTCCGCCACGAAGGCCCCCCGCTTGGACTCATCAGCCTTGAGCAGACGCTGCTTGGGGCGCTTGAAGGCAAACCCCAGCCGGTAAAGCCAGTTCAGGCAACTGCTGCAGCACAGGCTGATGCCAAACCGTTCTGAAACAAACTGACGCACCACCTTCCAATACCAGTTGGCCATTACGATGCCCGCTGTGGCGGGCGGTTGTTCCACCGCCCCTTTCAACTCCTCCTGCTGCGTCTGGTCAAGGGCGGGGGGGAACCACCGGTCTGCTCGAATATCAGGGCCGCAGGCCCTCCCGCACCGAAGGCCGACGCCCAACGCCCGATAGTGTGGGGGTCCCGCTCCAGCGCCTCCGCCGTCGCCGCTGCCGTCAAGCCCTGAGCCAGCAGCAGGATGGCGTACCACCGCTCCCGCTCCCGGGGTGTGGGAGCCAGAATCATCCGCCGCCGCAAGTCCTTGACTCCCATCTGCCATTGTTCCAGAGACCGGTCTATCTCCCTCACGCCCAGCACCAACCCCTCGCAATTTCTGAGACCAGCTACCTCGGTTCCTTCACAAATTTACCCCATGCGTCTGCGCATTTCACCTTGGCTTTGGTTTAGTCAATCTTCTTCGTCATCCTCGTCGTCTTCGCCGACCACCACACCTTCAACCAGTTCTTCGTCTTAACCCAGCTGGCGGGCCGCTTCCTCAGCGGCTTCACCGCCCAGCCGGCCCAAGGCGTAGATCATGGCAACCGCGTCGCGTGCCCTATCCTCGGCAACTTGGTATGACTGCAGTACACCCAGTTCAAACATGGTTTCGTCGGTTAGGCCCAGTCGGTGACACATCTCCGTGATGGCAGGGTCTGGCACGCTGGCGTCCTTGGCCGCCTCCACAATGGCTTGGCATTCGTGCGGTTGCAGGAAGTAAGATCCCGAGTGGTAGACGTCTTTCAGGTAACGGGACGCGCTGGGGCGGTCGCCGGTCAGTACGTCAATTACCGCGTGGACGGCGGCCGTTCTTCCCGTGAGTTCGAACATGCGACTGAGCGCCATCCTGAACATGGGCTCAGGGGTGTCGTGCAGGCCCCACGACGCGAGTTCGCGGGTTCTGGCCACGAGGTCGCGCACGTTGTCCTTGAATTCAGGATCAATCAGTCCATGTCTGCCAGCGGCCAGGCGTTCGACATCCTCCATGTGCTCGAGGACCGCCAGTTCGTCGATTTCGTGGTCGTAGGGTTCGCCCAGCAGCTTGGCATGGAGGGCGCCCTGATACTGGTACTGGAAGATCCATTCTTCGGGAGGTGTGCCTTCCACCTGCGTGACCTGCGTCCCGTACTCTCCGTGATAACGGTTGTTTCCGGTTTCGTCCTCCACTTCGTCGGCCATTAGCGGCGACCTCAGGCTTGGGCTCAGCCGTCGTGGGCGGAGCCGTATGATTTCCTGGCTGGCCGGCGTTTCCGCCGCGTCGAGTTCGTCGAGCGTCTCTTGGGCGACGCGCCAGACGGCGGCTTTCTCTCGGCGACTCGGTGGCTCGATGTCGAGCGATTCACGGGTGACGTTTTCGTTTACCCATACTGCGCTGGCAATTGCGGCGGTCGTCTGTTCATCTGGTTGCTGTCTCATTCGGCTGAACAAGCCGTTCAGCGCCGTCGTGTGTCCGGTGAGGGCGGCTGTTGCCGAGTAGCTGCGGTTGGCGTCGGCCATCTGGTCGGTCCACTCCTCATGCGGATTGTGGACGGGTTGCGCTGGCTTGCTGACGATTTGTTTCGCCGCCTGGTCGAGTTCGTCCGTCGCGACGGCCAGGTCCAGATGGCTCTCAAAGTTCGTTTCGTTTTCTTCTTCGAGGTCGGCGCTGGCCACTTTGCTAAGTACCCGTTCGGCGTAGTGCTGCGCCACCTGGCGGCCGGACCAGACCGCTTCCCAGAGACCTTCTGCGGCCCATCCGTCGATGAGGTGATCCATGGCACGTAGCGCGGTGGTGGCGGCCGCACAGATGGCCTGCATCTCCGGTATCGAAAGTTCGCGTTGGGGAATTGTTGCTGCGCATTCCGATGGGAGTGCTCGCCCCAGCAGGCGGTCAACTATGGTTTTGGACGCAGTGCTTCTTCTGAAGCTTTGCTCGCGGTAGCGGTCGGCCATCAGCCCACTGCGCTGGGCTGCTGCGACCTCCGGCTGGACCAGTTGGTCCAGCCGGAGGTCGCAGCAGCCGTTCTGGCGGGATGGGGCGGGTTTCGAGGCGCTGCCCCCATGCCGTCGTCTGGTCATACAGTTGGAGAAGGTCAACGGGGAATGGTCCCTGATCTGCACCACCCACAACCTGCTCAAGCTCTTCCGCTACGGAATCCTGCCCGCAAATCCGGGATCGCATTTTGTGTCCTCAGTATGACCCATACCCAGGGCAACCTTCTCTAACCCATCATCCCCAATCCTCGGACGTGCTGCTAGGCAATAGCTCCTCGAATAACCCCTTCACGCACTCTGCCCGAGGTGCGACGAAATGGGTGGCGCGGTTGACACCACGTGCGCTGTCATCTTTAATTGGTTGTGATACGCGGACGGCTATCAGACGTTCCACCTTCATTCGCCTGACATGCCGGCCGCCGAATAGGGCATGACCAACATCAACCAATCCAACCCGGAGAGAACGCGATAAAGATGGCTACAAACGTTGAGGTCTACATTAGCGGCAGGCCATACAAGGCCGCACAAGATCGCATGACCTACGACGATGTCGTGGAAGCATGGAACGAGTTGTACCGAACGGACGAGACGTATCTTGTGGGTAGGCCCGGCATCGATTACCAGGACGATGCAAAAGGTGAGCGGGGCGTTTTGCTCCCCGGCGGCGAGGTGTGGGTCCAAGATGGCACGAGCTTCTCGGTGGACCCTGAGCATGTGTCATGACGACCACCTGGCGGCGTTTGCCAGACAAGTAGGGTTCCACGTTGAAACCACTCCCCATCTAATTCGAGTGACCGAGGTCCCATGTCTTCTGTCGGACGGGACGGTTGGCTCGTGTTCGGTAGAGAAGTCCCTCGATCCCGTTAGTGGGAAGCCCAACGGTGCCATAGGCGGATCAACCCATGTGGTACGGATTACCACCGACCGGAGGGGAGATGGGAGGGTCTATTACGCCGATGGCACCGCCCTCGAAAATTGGGTCGGTGGCGACGGCAGGACGTGGTCGGACATTTCTATCCTCACGACCCAACCGCACGGTTCCGGAGAGGAAGAGACCGCTAGGGACTTGGTACATCGTTACGTCAAGCATATCGTTGCGGCCGTTGCGGCGTCGGAGCACGGGGAGGCGGTCACCTTCACCGAGTCGGGGCCATTCAAAATTCCCAACACGTTTGAGGCGCGAGCGGCCATACGGCCGATCCAGGATCGTATTCGTAGGCAACGGATCGCAGTAATCGGTCTGGGCGGGACCGGCTCTTATATCCTGGACCTGATTGCTAAAACTCCGGTTGCAGAAATCCACCTCTTAGATGCGGACAATGTCGATTGGCATAACCTTATGCGAGCCCCGGGTGCCCCGACCGAGGAGGAGATTGAAGCACTTCGCGGCGATCTCGTGGACAAGGTGGGATACTATCACCGCAAGTACGATCCGCTCCGGGACGGTGTTGTCCCACATGCAACGCGAGTCGATGGCCCGCAAGTCTTGGACGTTCTTTTGGAGGACCACCCCATCGATTTTGCATTCGTGTGCATTGACCAACGGGCGGATGGAGACTCCGCCCGACAAGACGCTGTCTATCGCGCGCTCTCGGAAACAAGAATTCCGTTCGTGGACTCAGGAGTGAGCATAACTCTGCAGGATGGTGTAGTGACTGGTGCCGTGACCACGAGTTTTTACGAGGCAGGCTCCAACCTGTGGGAGAACGCCATACCCGATGCCAGGATTGTCGGTGGACAGATTGGTTACCGCAATGTCCAGTTGCCCGAAGTCAACGCCCTGGCGGCATCTCTCGCTGTAATGGAATGGCGACGTCGGAGTGGGCAATATGCATCCGAGTCTACGTCATTCTTCCACAAATTCCGGCTAGAAACGCCGGTCATACTCCAGGCGAGAGACCCACAGGAGCCACGCTGATGGAACTCCGCCCGGTTTTTGTTGAAGTTTTGCCTGAACAGGACTCGGTTGGTGAGGGTGAACTTTGGATTAGCCACAAGCACCGGACTGTGAACCTCCGTTGCCCATGTGGTTGTGGGCACCTGACCATGCTAACGATTCATCCCAGTCGATGGCACGTTCGTTTTGATGGCCAGGGGATCTCCCTGGACGGTCCAACTGGTGGGTCCGTATGGACCACCGCTCGATGCAACAGCCACTACTGCATACGGAATAACAGGGTGGTCTGGTTGGATACGATAGACCCAACCCGCCGTGCGGAATACGTTGAGAGCGAACGAAGACGTATGGTTGGCACGACACCAAACGACAGACCTAGCCATACTTGGAGGCAACGCATACAACAACGTATTGGGGACTGGTGCCGGTGGTTCCGGGGCTAACCCACGGATGCCCTGCCCAGAGCCACGGAGATGCAACAGTTGCGATGTCCTATCCCTTGGCGTGGTGTAAACCGTGTTATGATGCGCGACGAGTTGGCTGAGCAACCGCGAACACTGCGGGCAAACATCAAATCAGACACCGCAGGAGCCACATCGAACCCACATGAACACCCTAGCTCTAACAGAGTTCCGCAACCAGTACCAGCTACGGAGGCCGGAATACCCCAATGGCCGGATTGCGAGTCAGTGCAAACGTGTTGCAGATTACGCGTTGCTGTGCCCTGCGCCGGTGACGGGGGTGAGGCCGGGCCACCCGCCAGAGGTTAGGGGCCAATCGGGTACCAACACCTACATATGGGTAATCAACGCTGAGGGGGTGCCCTACATTCTCGAGGCTCCCCATGCGGCTCTGAATGATGAACGCCCAAAGCACACCAACTTGACGGGAGACACGGAAGCATACGTTGGCGGCGAGCTCTGGTTCCGTACCGATATGGAGTTGTTTGTGTCGGGCGGGTCGGGTCGATACCCACCCTACAGCGAGAAGCAGTTAGAGGCCGCCGTTGAGGTGTTCAGACGGTTCGATTACGAAGTCACATCATTGGGCTGGGACCCGGCATACGGTCCCAAGCGTCACTGGGAGCGACCATGACTTCCAACCAATTAGCAAGACATGCCCAAAGGGGTACCGCCAACATCCCACGCGAGGGAGCGCATACTGAAAGCGACCGGAAATACGTGCGCGGTGAGGCGGGGCTAGCTGTTTTCCGCACGCAGTGGAGACAGACTGGACACATCCTAACGCATTGGGAAGCGCAAGCGGCTTACGGCGAATCCGTGATCAACGAAGCGCTGGAGTATGGCAGCGCCGTCCTGCGTGCGACTTCAACCTCGACCCAGAACGCTCTCAAGGAACGCCGAGAAGATCTTGGTTTGGATGTGCGCATGGTCGGCAGGGCCGCTGGCCTGTCGGCTGACGTGGTCTCTCTGGCAGAAACTGAACCGTCGACAGTTGCTATCCAAGACTTGGAGCGCATCGCCTTCACGCTTGGGCTAGATGAACGGTTTGTCGCGTTCAAAAGCGATTGTGGGGGTGACCAAGACCTGGGGGTCAGGCTCAAGGTTTTGAGCCAAGATGCCGGAAGCGCGGTTAGAGTCGATGGTCGCAACGTGGCTCTCCTCTCCGAAGCCGCATCCGTAATTCGCACACAGCATCGGCTACAAACTTGGCTCCAACTACCATCTGAGCTAGGCAGATTTACGAAGTCCCCAGACTATGGTTCGTACCAGAGTCCCGCGTGGTCGGTTGGTTACAAGTTGGCACAAAGTGCCCGGGTTAATTTGGGTCTGGGGAACAACCCAATTCCCTCGATGAGGGAGTTGGTCGAAAAGCGTCTAGGGATACCAGTGATCCAGGCCAACATGAACCAGAACATCGCTGGGGCCACGGTCACAAACACCAACGAATATGGAGAGGAAGTACGTGGTATTGTCCTCAACCTTGCGGGCGAGAACAGGAATGTGTGGGTGCGGAGAGCTACCTTAGCGCACGAACTGGCACACTTGCTGTGCGACCCCAGCGATGCTCTACAGAAAGTGAGGGTGGACCTGTACCAGAACAACCAACAAAATGCCGAGACATACGTGGCCGCAGATTACGTCGAGCAAAGGGCCAACGCATTTGCAATCGCCTTCCTCGCCCCCATCGAGGCGGTACGGATGATCGCCCCAACACCAGTCCAGGCGGAGGACGTCGGGAAGGTGATGACCACATTCGGGATAAGCCGCACCGCAGCCGGGTACCACATCAGCAATTGCCACTATCGCCAGTACTTGGTCCCTGAATCGCCACTGCACATTGGACCCTCGGACGAGCAGACAGCCGCGGAAAACTTCGCAACAGACTACTTCCCGCTAAGGGGGACCCCAGATCAAAGGAGGGGGAAGTTTGCGGGGTTAGTCGCGGCGGCTTGCGAGGCTGGCTACATCTCTGAACATACAGCCTCCCTATACCTAAATGGAGAGGCCACGGAGTTCGCGGCAGTATCCAGCAGCCTGCGCGAACTGTTCGACTTGTAGCAAGGAACCATAGAGAAGACCACCGCCCTCCAGACCATGTGCTACGGGTCTGATTGGACTAGGCGACTTCGCTACTCGTCGAGGCAGAGTGGCCGAGACTACACTTGGTCCAGCAACGGTAGGAGCTTGCCCAGCAGGGCTGCAGCATCGTCCAGTCTGGGATTTCTGGGTCTCGGTCATTGTTCGGATACTGGCACCATCAATAGATCTTGACTGTAGAGGCCAATGGGGGTTAGTGGTACAATAGCTCCAACGCCGCTTCACCGCCTTCGAACTGTTGGGGAACGTCGCCGGCCGTATGACCGTCGTAATGGACCGCCGTTGCGTCCGCGCCTCCGTCCAACAACGCTTTCATGAACTCAACGTCCGATGGGTTGTTCCAGCCCGCTTCCGGCGCACCAGCGGGACAGGCGTGTCATGTAGCGGAGGAACACATCCCCAGGTTTCACCCGTTCTCGGGCTAGTCGTCGTTGCCGCACGCGGAAGCCGGTGCATGTCGCGCCGGCGTCGGTGAAAGCCTGCCATGTTTCGGGAGTGAAAAGATCCAGATGGTATTTCATTGCGCCTCGTTCGTAGCCGAAAGGTCCGCGTTTGTGCCGTGTGGACGCCATCCGGTGGAACGGCTACGTGTTGGCCATTTGGCGCTCGGTGAGCGCCGCCTGTGCTGGGTCACTCAGCAGCTCTGCGACGGCGTCCTCGATGTCTTGGGCAGTTGCGCTGTTGGGCTGCCACTCGTGGCGCAGCAAGCGTCGGGCGGCCCGGGATTGGGCGTCGCCGGCAGGCTTGTACATGATGTCGCTGTGTTCGATCAGAGCTTGGCATTCCTGCTCAGCGATTTTACCCAGCTCGCTAAGTCGGATGTGGAGCGAGTCACTGGCGTCGTAGCGAGGAACAGGTAGCTTCCAGCCATGCTTTTCGAAGTCCCTGGCACCGTACAGTCCTTTCGTCATAAACGCCGCCGCGGCTGCTGCCAGTTCGGCGCTGTTGATCACGGCAAGAACGTAATATGCTTCGTCTTCTGATCGGCACTTTGTCTGGTACAGTTTGCGATCCACGATGGCGTTGTTGTCACGGATTACGGCGGCGGTGGGCTGTCCTGACTGGGTGTAAGCCACCCTAACGGCCTCATCTCCTGCGATAATTCCCTGCAAGTATTCCAACTGGCTGGTCAGCTTGTTGAGGTGGTTCAAGTTGCTGTAGAGGTCTTTGATGGCCTGAGTTTTGTGGGCGTCGCGGAACATTTCCGCAGCGTTGTTCCAGCGTCGCTGCATTGTTGGATGCAGTTCTGCCACTTCCAAGGCGCAGGCTTCGTGTTTGTCGCCTTCGCAAGCGTCGTGGTTCAGCGGCACGGTCATGGTGGGGCGGTGCGCTGGCAACACTGCCTTCAGCGGGTCTAGCGCAATGTAGGGTGCCACACACTCACCAAGATAAACATCGAACAGGTGATCGTTGTGGACCACTCCTTCCAGTTGGTTCAGCTGACCTTCGTAGTTCATCCTGTCTTGAGTGCCGAGGCGGGGCTTTACGTTGGTCGTGTTGGCAGCCGGCAGCATCGCCGTATTAGGAACCGTTTCAACGAAAAAGAGGCGGCGGTCAGTGATGGTTGGACCTTGACTGGACAGTTCGGCGTAAGGCGATTTGTATTTGCCGTCGTCGTGGTGGAGTGCTTCACTCTTCCTGCTGATTCCAGCGTAGTCTTTCTTCCAGTTGCCTCGCCAGACCTGCACCGTTGCTGGTGCCAGTGGGACTCCCTGACCCACACCCGTGAACTGCGCGAACGCTACGCTCGCTGGCATGGGGAAGAAGTCGGGAACTACGTTGTCGAGGTCCCACGGTTCGTGGATCCGTAGGTTCAGGCTGACGCTGGGCGCGTTGCGTCTAATCCTTTGCTTGTAGTGGCCGCTGCGCCATTTCAGGTGCTGGCCGGATCGCAGCGCGCTGTGAGGCAGCACCATGCCGATTACTGCGTTCACCTTTGCGTACAGTTCAGCGCAACGGGTGTAGAACAGCGTGGCGATGTCCTGGTGGGGGGCCAGCTTGCCGCCGGCCCAGATCTGGTAACGCTTCTCGCTCATACCACGCAGTTCTTCGCGGATGATGTCGGCGCTCTGGCCGTAGGTGAGCCAGGGTGGGTTGCCGATGATGCAGTCCACCTTTTCCTCGGAGATTACCGCCGGTCGGATCATGTTGCGGATGTAGTACGCCCACACATGGTTACGGTTGGCGGCGTGCAGCTCCTTCATCTGGACGGCGACTGTCTTCATGCCTCGGTTGCACTCGTCGCTCATCTCGTAGGCGTCGGCGACGTGTTGGGCGTCCAGGCCTTGGTCAATGGCGGTCGCCATGGTGGAGATGAGTTGGTCGATGTCCGCCTGCCGGCGGGCGAGTGCCATCGGGATGGTGAAGGTGATCGGTGTCTCATGCCCTGGCAGTGTTTCTCTGGTGTCCAGAAGGATGGCCGTGGACGTGTCCATGGGGTTTGGATCGTACCGCAGTTGCATGGAGTCGCCCAGGTATATGGGGCGCTGACGGCGCCGGCACCGGTTCCCTCGTTGCGAGCAGCTTGGATCGTGTCGGCCGTGGCCATGACCCAAGAAGCCTTGGCGAGCTGTACTGCCACAGGGTGGATGTCGATCCCTACCACGTTGTCCTGCAGCTGCCGTAGTGTTTCTGTCGCCGACAGTTCGCGGGCGTGGCCGATGATGTGCTCAACGGCCGTCTCGATGAACGTGCCACTGCCGCAGGCTGGGTCCAGCACTCTCTGGTTCAAAGGGGCGTCGACCACCTTTTCGGTGATTGCCTTCGCCAACCATCGTGGCGTGTAATACTCACCGAGTTTCTTGCGTTCTTCCTGCGTGATCACGTTCTGGTAGAGCGTGGGCCCTACCTCGTTGGCGCCCTGTGTCCAGTTGAACTGCTCCACCACTCGGGCGATCTCCCGTAGGTAGGTGCTTTCGTCCACCTCGGTGGGCCAGGTGAACAGGTCGGCGCCGATGATGCCGTGCAGGTCGGACTGTTCGGCCAGGATGCGACCCTTCAGGAGATCGTCGGGACGTTCGGCTGCGTGTCGGGCCACCTCGCCCAGCAGTCGTTGTTGCATGATGACGGCGATCAGGCTGGTGATGTAGGTGTGCCGGATGAACAGCCAGTCGCTTTCGTCGCCGGCCGTGGCTGCGTCCGGGCCGAGCGCGACTTGGAGCAGGTCCTGCCAGAGGCGGCGCTTCACCGCCACCGTGGGATCGTCTCGGTGCGCTTCGTAGGCTTCCTTCAGCAGAAGGTTGCCGGCGCGGAAGGCGTCGGAGTCGCTTCCGAAGTGGCGTTCGAGGTTCTGCGCGTTGGGGGTAACGTTCTGGACCGGCTCTGAGATGATGCTGTGCAGATACTCGCGGACGTTCTTGGCCTGCGGTGGTTGGTGGTATGTCTCGAGTCGCCCGTAGAGCAGCAATGGCAATTCCTTTTCGCCCACGCGACGCAGGAAGTAGTGGACGCCGTCAGTGAGGATGCCGTTGCGTACGCCGGTTCCTGCTTTGAGCAGGTTGTCGATGTAGTTGTCGAGTTGCGCGACGTACTCGGGGTCGGGGGTGCCGTACTTCAGGATGTTGGTCTTGAATTCGATGCACGTATTGTGTACGTAGAGATCCATCCGGCCGGAGTTGCCGACACCTGGCGGCGCCTCGGTTTTCATGTCGTCGTGTCCGGCTACGCCGGCGACTTGCATGAAGGTCATGAAAGCGTATCTGATGTCGTTCTCGGACGCGCCGCCTTTCTGGCGCTCTATGACGCGGCCTAGAGCTTCCTGCTCGTTGGTGGTGGTCATCGTTGGGAGACTCCTTGGGGAGAGCCTTGTGGCTCACCGGTATCCTCATTGTAGCCGCGGGGCGATGTTGGGCCAAATCCTTGCACTGGGGCGACGGAGAGACCATTGAACGCCGCCGGAGGCAAAGATGCCACTTGATGTGTCGTTAGCCGCCACCGCTAAGGTTCAGTGTCTCCGCTTCGGCGGATGGCGCCCGGCCCGGGGCACGCCCAGCACCGACATCGCGGTTTCGATGGATTCGGGACTGAAGCCCGCGCCCAGGAGGCTCTCGACGCATTTGGCCCTCGACTCAGGCGTTGGCTCCGGTATTCGATGCTCGACGCCGATCATGTAGTACGCGTCGGGGTCATGGCCCAAGAGTTCGACTGCGTAACGCGTGAACGCCGGCGTGTGGTCGTACTGTCTAGTCCGGCGGGAAAGGAATCTGGCCCGTTTGCCGTCAAGCCACCTGAGGCTGATGTCGCACCGCTCCAGCAGCAGTTGCTGCGCATGGGGGTGGCCACTGTCTTGCTGATGGTCGGGCGGATTCCCCCGCAACGCCGCGGTTGGGTGGAGTAGGCATCTCCCGTGCCCCTCCGGCAGATGATCGTGCCGTCGGGCAGGCGGTTGGCGAGGCCGCAGTGCTGGGCTTGGTATCCTGAAAGTTTCGGCAGGAACTCCAGCTCCTTTCTGGCACTGACGACCAAAGTCGCTGGCACTTTGTTGGTCAGGCGTGTATTATCGCCGCCGTCCGTACAGGCAAAGATCATCCCCGTCGGCGAGGGTTTGGCGACACCGCCGGCGGGGACGCGAAGGGGGTTGGGTGCCTGAGAAAATTTATGTGATTGCGGTTGCTGCTTTTACCGCGGCTTTCTTGGTTTCTCTTGGGTTTGCCGTTGTGAATCGGTTCCAGTCACCGGTTCTGCGGTTCGCGGTCTGCGGAAGCGCAATCGGGGTTGCCATTTGTATTGCCCGGTGTACACTTGGTACGAGATAGCGCTGGCTGCGACGGTTAGTCCACCGGCCAAGTACGCCCAGATCAGTGCGAGAATTTCGTACAGTTCGAGTCCAAACATCATGCTTGGATTATAAGGCAGGCGAGAGCACAGCCCCGGGGTGCCGTCCTCGCGGGGTTGATGGGCGGTGCTTTGCTGTTGCATTTCGAGGGGCATTCATGCGGCGTTGGCGCCGTTACTGAGTTCAGGATTCGGCCTTCCGTGGCTTCGGACGGCTCCGGTGCAGCGGGCGGCGCAAGTCCGGTGGCGGTTGCGGCGGCTACCCCACTGGTTTGACGGAAGGGATCGCACGCCCTGCTCGCAGTCGATGAAGGAGTGCATTTGCAGCAGGAGTTGCTGGACATAAGGGTGGTCGTGGAGCTTGAGCACGACCGTCCGTTTGGCGTCGTCATCGAGTCCGGCGTTGTCCATGGCGTCGTAGAGTTCCTGGCCTGCTTCGCGGTCGAAGGCGTGCAGTCCACTCTGGGCGAGGCGCAGCATGGTGTAGGCGCGGTCTCGAGCTATACCCTCTGGGTGGTCGAGCAACTCGATGAACACTTGGCGGCACTGTGCCAGCGCCGTTTCGGCCGTGTAGTGGGCTGGGAACGCGCCGTCGAAAGGTCGGTGCATGAGCCGTCCTCCGGGGTCGAGCCAGGACACGCGGCCAGGCGTTCCGTCCGGTGCTGGGGTGATGAGGCTGGCCGGCGGGTTGCCGCTGGCGGGGTCCAACGCACGTTTGAGCCGCTGCTTTATTCCCCGTTCCGTGATGGCGGACATCCGCCGGATGGCGGAGATCTCGATGCCGGCGTCGAAACACGAAAGCAGCCATTCGGCGACGGCGTCACTCTGGTTTTCCTGTGAACCTGGCATTCCCCGTCTGGCGGCTTCAACCAGCAGCAGGCTGGGTCCGTGTCGTTTCAACTGGAGGCTGGTCTGGATCTCGGTCTGGGAGAAGCTGCGGCGGCGCGGGTCGCAGAACTGTTCGAGCAATGCGGTGAGTTCCGGCTCGGGGCGTCCAGTGAATGCTTGGCCTTCCGGCTGCCGTCGGCCGGCTCTGGACGTTGCGGCGCCATGTTGTCGCTGCTCGGTGGGTGATGGTGGCTCCTGCTGATGGCTTGGCACGAAAAGCCTTGGGGTCGGCAGCGCCCGGCGTGCCCACGCGGGGTCATTTGGCTCAATGACTGCGACCCGATACTTCTGGTCGACCTGAACCAGGGGTACATCTCGTTGACGGCTGTTGGCCGCGCACTGAGGCTTGTCGTCGGTTTGGCGACGGATGCGTACAGATGGAGTTAGAAGATTGCACTGAGCAAGTGGAGCGGCATGTTAGGGATTAATTTTTCGGCCGCCGCGAAATCTTCATGCGCGAGGTTCGCCTCACACAAACCTTGGTATGCCATTCCACGATAATTGTGCGCTCGGGCTAGTCCGAAACTGATGTCCAGTAATTTGAAGGTGTGTAGGATTTCAAGATCGTCAATGGCCGTGTCGAGGTGCTCTACTGCGGCTTTAAACTTTTTTTCGTGTAGATGTTTTAGCCCTTTGTCGACGTGTCCGAAGGCGTCCCAACGGCGTTGGCGGAGTTTGATGAAGCCATGATAACCACTGTACACACTGCGATGGTTCATGGACTGAAATTCATTCAAGTACTGCAACACTCGTCGTTTCAGGTTGCTGGGCACCACAATCTTGTGCCCGCCTTCGACAACGCCGTGCAGAGGTCGCACTAGGACGCTCTGTTGTGCGGGTGCGCGATCTTCTGGTTCTGTCAGTTGATGAAAAGTCAAAGACTCAGAATCTGCGTGTTCAAGAATGATCACTCTGCCAGCTTCGCGAGGATGACCGTCGCAAGCGAAAAAGAGGGCGACATGGACGTCCGTCGTGAAATCCACCAGATTGGTGATTCCTCCATAGTGCTGAAGATGGCACAGTACTTCCCAATCGTCGTCTATACCGGTGTAAAGCTTAGCATCGTCTAAATCCGCCTTGGCGGGCCCGTCGATCTCTAACCCAAGCCTAACGGCGCCGCGGAGCTCCCGGTAAAGACCGGAGCATACGTCGGGGTATTGTTTAGCTTCACCACGGAAGATGTAATCTCCGTCCGAGGCCTTGCTGTTTATTGCTTCTATCAGTTGGCATACCTTCGCCCAATTGCCCTCGGAAGAGCTCTGATTTTCAAAAGGCATATTTTCGATGGGCCTCTTTTACGCCTGTGGTCGCAGCGAGAGATGTTGCTTGAGTGCTACCCACGGCACTTTTCAATGGCGGTTTCCAGTTCAACGGCGGCGCGATGGTTTCCATCTACGCAGGCTAACCTGGCCGTTTTATGGGTGCTTCCGGTTTTTCGTGCTATCCTGCTACTGCGTTTTGATCGGTCAAGCGTATAGCATTCGGGCGCTTCAATCAATGCGCTGCGCAGCTACGGCAGCAGCGAGCGCGTTGGCGTAGCTCACTCCAGTGGAACGGCGTCCGGCGCCAGCCAGACGTTGTGATGGGCCGTTGGAGACTTGCGTATGCCGGCGGATCCAGTGTTCAGTGTCGAATGTGGTCCGCCGCGGTGTCCCGTGGCTATGGCTCCGCCGGCGATTCTGGCGGCTTAATCTGCAAGGGTTTCTGAAAGTTTACTGTTCGCTCGACGTCGAGGTCGTGGGTGCTGGCGGATGGTGATGGAGAAGCGAGGCGATTTCGCTACTCAGACTCGGACATCATCATGAAGGCCGCGCCGGCATCATTGCTAAGGCAGGCCGCAGTTGCTAACCTCCAAAAACAGCAGCAGGAGCCCCAAGTGAACACCCAACAGTATCAACAAGCCAGCGCGCATTTCTTGGCGCAGGCCAGACAGGAACTCGCCCACGGCGATCTCCCGCAGGCATCCGAGAAGGGCTGGGGTGCTACCGCCCAGATCCTCAAGGCCGTCGCCGAACAGCGCGGCTGGGAACACAGCCGGCACCGACACCACCTCGTCACCGTCAGCCGGCTCCGGGCCGAAACAGGCGACGGCGATATCCGCCGCCTGTTTAACACAGCGAGTGCCTTGCACGAGAACTTCTACGAAAACGAGATGATAGCCGACGACGTAGCAGACGGCCTAAACGACGTCGAGGCCTTGATGGACAAGCTAATACCTTTACTGAGCCCGACGTAGTCTCGGCCACTCTGACCCGTCGAGTAGCGAAATCGCCTCTGGAGAAGCGGACGTCCATCTTTTGGCAGGCGGCGACCATGGCATGGGTGTAGAAGCCGCTGTCGGCTCGCAGCGTGAGTGGTCCTCTGGCGCCAGCGTAGCGCACCCGTCCCACCGTCTCGCGCAGGAAGTGAGCGGTGCCAGGGCCGAGCCGTGTTGGCTCGGCCCTGGCACCGCCGACACATCAGCACGTCGCCGGCGGCCGCCTGGGTAGCTCTGTAGTAGACAGGACATTGTGACCGAGGCAGGGCAGCCGTCGGGGTTACCCGGGACGTTGGCAAGTCCAGCCGAGGTGGACTTCGTGGTTCCTATCCTGAACCAGGTTTGCGCTGGTGATTACTGCCATGGTGTTCTGCCCACGCTGCCGTGCTGGAGTTCATGCGGGTGGCTTTCGTTTTCCCTACCGCGGCTCTGCGGCCATAGGGTCGATGGCAAACGCCGAGTAGGTGCCTCAAATGCTTGCGCCTGCGCCACGCAGACGCTCTTAGCTAGATCAGAGGACATTTCCTGCATCGAGGCTGTAACCGAGCCTGTGTGCGGCTCTGGTGCAGCATCATGCGGTTGCTGGCCAGCAACCGTGTACGTGGGGAGTTCGGACGAACTCGTGAGGCGATCTCCTTACTGCGATGTCATTTGCAGACACACGCCACGCGGGCGTTGCCCTACGCTCGGCCAGTTCCGTTGATTCAGGCATCCTTTTTCTACTTCGTTTGGGCGGGTGGTGTCCGCCAGGCGGGACGCCCAGCGTCGACAAGGCGTTTTCGATTCTGTCGCTCGTGAACCCAACTTGCTGCAACGCTTGGATGCACTGCTCTTTTTCTTCTTCGGACGGTTCCGGTATCCGGTAATCGGGTCCGATGATGTAATAGGTGTCTGGGTTGTTGCCCAAGCGTTCGACCAGGTTGCGGGTGAAGGCTGGCGAGAATTGGTAATGTCTCATGAGACGGGACAGGGACCTGGCTCCGTTGCCGGTCAGCCACTTGGAACTCATGCCACACCTCTGGAGTAGGAGTTGGCCTACGTCCTCGTTGGGGTGTAGCTTCACTATGACGGTGTGCTTCGCGTCCTCGTCCAGTCCGACTCTCTCCAATTCTGCGTTTACCCACTTGCCTGAGTCGTAGTCGAACGAGTGCAGGCCAGCCTCGGCCATGGACAGCATGGTGTAAGCACGATCACGGGCCGAATTGTTTGGGTAACCCAGTAGCCGGTACAGGACTTCTGTACATTGCCGGACCGCGAGTGCGGCTGGGTAATCGGCCGGGAAGGCGCCGTCGAACGGCCGGTGCATGAGTTCCCCGTTGGTGTCGAGCCAGGATACCCTGGTCGGCTCTCCGTCTGGATTTCTGATGATGATGTCCGTGGGGGCTGGTCCACTGGCGGCGTCCAGGGCGGCTTTCAGCCGCTTGTTGGTCTGCAGGCCAGTAAAGGCCGACATCCTTTGGATGAGGCGATTTCGCTACTCGACGGGTCAGGGTGGCCGAGGCTACGTCCTTACTTCACGTGTCCCCGGGCGCCGGGCCAGTTGTCGAGGTTGGGCACGTCGCGCTCCGGGAACGTCCTCAGGTATAGGTTCACCGCAGCACTCCAGGTGCCGCTGCGGTGATCGCCGTCTGATTTGACTACCACGTCGTCGCCCAGGTGGTGCTTGATCACCAGCATGGTGGCGGCGACCAGCTGGTCGTAGGGCATCATGTCCGTGTTGCACGAGCCGTAGCCGGCCAGTTGGCCGGCCTTCTCGTTTTTGATCCCGTGGGGCGGGTAACGGAAGTCGTCGCGGCCGTCTTCTGGAGCGTTGAACCGTATTTCGGTTGGCGAGAAGACAGGCTCGGCCTCGGGTTCGTCCCTCGAGCGGTGCAGTTTCTTGCCCCACGTGTTGGCCAGGGCTTGGGCGTCCTCTGCGATGGCGGGGGTCTTTGGGGAGCATTGGTCCTTGATCCACCAGTGGTGGATGTATTCCCCGTCTTGTCCCTTGTGATGCCGGGCGAGTCTTTCTCGTGACGCGCGGCGTATCCAGGACCAATTTCCGATTGAGGCCAGCAGTTGGGGTCCTCGTCGGTAGTATTCCCAGCCGTCGTCTGTTGGAAGCGGCGGGCGAAACAGGAGGTCCGGTGCGTCAGGGCGGTTGTCTTGTCTGCCGTGCGGTGGCGACGTTCGTTGGTCAGAGGGTTCCGTTGCGTCGTTCATGCTTCACCTCCGCGTGGTGTCGCTGGTCGTGATTCTCCGCATGCGCCCGTAGGTCAGGACGTCGTCGTAGCGACGTGCCGAGGATCTCGTAGATCAGAGTCGCCGCTCCCTCGACTGGTGGCCCTTCGGGGGATGCCTAGTCCAGTTCTTCAAGTGCCTCGTCGGGCGTCGGCTCCTCGTCTTGATACGAGTAGTGGGTGCCTTCTTCTGCCATCGTTCGGAATCTCGTTGCCACCGGCTGTTTTCTCGTTTCGCGCAGTTGACGGCATGATCATGCCGTCATTCTACATGTCTGTGGGGTTGCGAAATTGCCTCCCTTTGGATGTTCCTGAGTTCGGTGCCGGCGTCGTACATCTGTAGCAGCCATTCCGTCACGGCCTGTGCCTGGCTTCCCTCGGAGCCAGGCATTTCGCGCCTTGTGGCTTCTTCAAGCAATAGTTTTGGGTAATGCCTGGGCCAGCCGGCCTTGGTTTGGATGGCTTGCTGGGTGAAACCTCGCCGGCGCAGGTCGCAGTACTGCTCGAGCATCTTGGTGAGTGCTGGTTCCGGCATGTCCAAGTTGAGCTTGGATTTCCGTCTGCGGTTGACCGGCTTTGGGTCTCGCGGCGGCATGCTGGTTTCGCTCCTTGGTTTCGCACTAATTTACTTGGGATGATCTGCTGCAGCACGTCCGTCGGCGTGCTGATTTCCAGAAAATTGCGAAACTGAGTTCGCGTTTTAGCGAACGGCAAAAAGGGCCGCTGAAGGGCCCTGGTGCGTTGCTTGGTTCCCTTGCGGGTACGGCCGTTCACCGAGACCGGCTTGTGGGCCGTATTACTGGGTTCTGGAGTTCGCCCAGCGGTGGCAGCAACTGCCCAATTCGCCGGTAGCCCTGCTGGCTGGTACGCACTGGATGCTGCAACGAGATGGGTTGCAGGTCCGGTTGCTGGCTCATCGTTTCACGATTTTATCATCGGGTGAGTTTCACAATTCTCTCGCCTGACCGCCTGCGCGGTTTTGCTCCTCGAGTTTCCAGATGATGGATGGATCGGTGATGTACTCCTCGAGTTCCCACATGACGGAGTCGTCATTGGCGCAGTCCATTTCTCGTTGTGGTAGCAGTCCGTCCGGTAGAAGGCGTGGGTGAGGTTGCCTTGTCGCCGTTCTGCGGGTTTGGGGACGTAGCCGAGTTCTTCGGGTTCGGAGTTTTCCATGACCCATGTTCGGGTGTTGTGCCTTGGCAAACCGAAGAGGTCGTTGTTGGCGGTTGATGCGAACCCGGCAGTTGGAGGGCTTTGATGCTCAGGCTCTGTACTGCTTGAGGAGTAAGGGCACCTGGAGCAGGTGATTCATCGGGTGCGTCGACAGCGCTTACCCGGCAGCTAGGTCTTGAGCGTCGTCGATGTATTGGGCGGTTTCGCGTATGCGGCGTTCGGTATCTGGTCCGCAGAGTCCAGTGTAGAAGCAGGTGCCGTGTAGGTAGCTGATCCTGGTGAAGTAGCGACCGACCAGTGTTTCGTACGCGTCGGAGTGTCTGGCCAGTGACAGAAGGGCCTCGGTGGTGTCGTGCGTGCTGGGTGGTTCCACGCCGGTGTGGGACAGCACCAGTGCGTCAGTGGCGCGTTTGGTAGCACACCATGCCTTCTCGGCCGCGTCGCGGATGTCACCCTCGTTGAGCCGTTGGAGGGCTTGGACCTGCATCTGGCGGGCGTCGTCGAAAAGTGCTCGAACGTGGTCTTGGGTTGAGGTGGTCACGTATTATCTCCTCTGCGTTCCCGCCAGCATCTTATCAGTTGAGGCTGGTGGGTGGAACAAGACGCTGTCGTTCTGGTGTACTCAGTGGTCGCGTCTTTTGGCAGGCGGGAAAGCTTTCCTGCTTGGATTCTTCACCTTGCGTTTTGGGATGTAGGTGCCGGCGGTGTTGGCGGATTTGGGTAGCGCGAAGGTGATCTCAAACGTACCCGACTTTCGTACTATCCACGCGCGTGCGGAATGCCGTAACCGTCCAAAACCGCGCCTGTTGCCGTGTCGTATCCGATAGCACATGACTGCTAAACTGCTTTCCCGTGGGAACTTTCCATTACTTAGCCGGTGGGTTTGGGGGAACGATGAACGGTTATCGTTGGACAACACGCGTTGGTCTGGGAGGCTTGGGTTCCCTGGCGCTTCTGGCTGGGGTCGTCGCCGTTACCCGGATCTTCGACCTGGTGGTCGCCGGCGTGCAACCGGAGGCGCGGGCGTTGACCGCCATGATACCGCCGCATTCACGGTGGGCGCGGTTGTCCCTGCCCACCTTGGTGACGGCTTTGATGGAGACCTGGTTGCGTCGTCATCGGTCGGTCGGTCGGAATCTGAATCCGCTCCGACGCTGTCCACGTCCGTCTCAGAGGTCGAAACCCATGCACACAACCGGGCTGATGGTGGTTCTGGCCATCATTGTGATGCTGATAGTTGGCATCGCCTGCAACGGCCCACAACCGGCTGCACCGCCCGAGATTGCCATCGCCACCGCGGTTCCGGAGCCCAGCCCCACCAGGCCGTCAATTGACGGCGTGACCTGGATTCTGGAGTCCATCGACGGGCAGCCGCCCATCGCAGGAACATATTCAACGCTAACGGTCAACGTACTGGAGTCTGGCGGGTTCGACGGATGCAATTCCTTCGGCGGTCGGCATGAACCTAGAAGCTTGGTCATCAAACAGAACGGAGAGATTTCGCTGCCACCCTTTGGCGGAACTGACCGACTCTGCGTGAGCCCTCCCGGCATCATGGAGCAGGCGGATCGGTATCTGGATGCGATGCGACAGCCGGCCAAAGCCCGTGTCGTGGATGACCGCCTACATATAGTTGACCGTTCGGGACAGGCGCTGTTGGTTTTCGTCAGGCAAGTGCCATTAGCCGGACGACCCATGGATTTGGTGGGCACCAGTTGGCGGCTCGTGGACGACGGTGGGACCTACGGAGATGGAGCTACGACCCTTTTGTTTTTGGACTCCCGGGCGGCTACCGGTACCACCGCCTGCCGCGACCACACCGTAGGGTACAGCGCGTTCGAGGGACGCGTTCGGATTCCATACCAGGGCATGTCCGGCTCCACCAAGCCGTGCTCCAGGGACGCCCGCGAACGGGAGGGCCTGTTCGTGGAAGACTTCGGGTGGGCGAATGAGTACTCGATCCATCAAGACGATGGGTCTGAACAATTGGTGGTGCGAACCAGCAGGGGTAAGACACTGACGTTCAAACCGTTGCCGCAACCGACCGGGGCCATATTCGACACGCGATGGCGCCTGACCCGGTTCCTGGAGACCCGTTCTGACGGTTCAGGGATGACCCGACCCGAGAATACCGATCTGGTTCCCGGCGCGGACATAACCGCCGCATTCGCCGGGGGATCCATCGAAGGGTCGCTTGGGTGCCACTTGTACGCGTACCGTGTGGTTGGCGAGGACGGAGCAACGTTGATCGGCGGGGATGGAACGATTTCCATCGACGACGCGGCCTTGAGTACGGAGAATTCGTGCGACGACCAGGTCAGCTTACTGCCGCAACAGCGCCAATATCTCGACTTCCTGGCGGCCGCTGACCGGTACGGTGTCTTCGGGGACCGGTTGGTGATCCTGACCCGCACCGGCGACGCGTTGGTGTTTCAGCGAGAATCTACCTCTACCGAGGCTGGACAGCCGGGTCCTGACTGGACGCGTGTGGAAGCTCCGGGCTGGAGTGACCAGCCGGGGTTCTCTCTGTTGCTGCCGCCCGGATGGGCCCTCAATGAGCTGCAGGGTATAGATTCATACGTCGGTGAAGTGACCGGCGACGGCGTGCGCCTGATGTTCGACTACGGGTGGTACTCCTGGGGCCTGAACCCAGAGGATGAACCGGAACACGAATACCTGGTGTCATACGAAGACATCGGTGGCCTCAGGGCGAAGTTGTTGCTGCCCGTAAAATCGCCCAGTGGCGCCACCGCAGACCATCCGCCAGCCATTGGCGTGTATTTTCATGATCTGGGCGGCGCCAGTTTCAACTTGGTTGGGCGGGGCCTCACGCCAGACCAACAGCGCGTCGCCGTCGGCATCTTCCGCAGCGTACGGGTATTGGAGTAGGCTCGCGGATGCCGGCCCTGCGGACAACCGAGTTTGTCTCCGAATACGTCAATCCAGGGTATACGTTAGATCATCGTCACTCACCCTTTTGGGGCATTCCAGAGCCGTAAGGGATCGACTGAGCGGAGCGTGCCAAAGTTGAACAACAAGGTGAAAGCCTTTCTCGTCATTGCTGTTGCGGTGGTCGTCGGGGCCGGTCTTTTCACGGTCTCCAGATGGTGGGGCTTGTCCGGCAGTGTGAGTGATTGGTTCGTTATCGTGGAGGCAGAGACGCTGGTGCGATCATCCGAGCATATCGTGATTGGCCGGTAAGTGGACGAAACGATCTACGAAGTGCCCAACCCGTCAACGGCTCACGTTGAATCCCCGACTTTCTCCGTGGACGTTTACCGACGGTTCGAGGTGCTCGAAACACTGAAAGGCAGTTTCGCGCCGGGCGATGTCGCACACGTGGCTTGGAACGTCGGGTATTACAAAAAGAGGCAGGAAGATGAGGGTCAAATATTCATACCCGAGCAGAAGATTTCCCTTTCGCCCGGAGAAGAATATGTCCTCTTTTTGAACCGTCGCCATGGGAGGCGGCCGGACTCCATGGATGTCAAGATTCGGGTTTGGAGAACGGCCGAGGGGTTGGAGGTGGCGCAGACTGACTCCGAGGGTAGGCTCACATTCCAAACCACCCGGTATTACCAGGCCGCGCTAAATGACATGGGGCTAAAGCCCATTCAGGGTTCCGGCGGAGCACCCTTTGAGCTCACGGTGGCCGAGATTAGAACTCTGGTGGCCTCGCCGGCTAGCGACCAGCGGTAGATGCTGGAAAAGGGTAGCGCGGCGCCACAGATGTAGGGTCATGTGATTCTGGCCGACTGGAGTTTCACGCGAGAAGTTCATGAACACTCGTCAGGCGGAGCTATTGTGGCGGCAGACGCCTACGCACGCCACGTGGTCGAGCAGCGCAGAGTTCCTGACGGAATGTTGGCGGCATCTCACCGCATGGCGGCCGGGCATGCGGGCCTGCGGTTGGCGTTGCCGTTGATTACTGCGTAGTCGCCCAACCGGGCGTCGCACCACACTCGGCCAGCCCCGTTGATTCAGGCATCCTTTTTGCTACTTCGTTTGGGCGGGTGGTGCCCGCCAGGCGGCACGCCCAACGTCGACAAGGCGTTTTTGATTCTGTCGTTGGTGAACCCAATTTGCTGCAACGCTTGTATGCACTGCGCCTTTTCTTCTTTGGAAGGTTCCGGTATCCGGTAGTCGGCTCCGATGATGTAATAGGTGTCTGGGTCGTTGCCCAGGTATTCAACCAGGTTGCGGGTGAAGGCTGGCGAGAATTCGTAATGTCTCATGAGACGGGACAGGGACCTGGCTCCGTTGCCGGTCAGCCATCTGGATCTCATGCCACACCTCTGGAGTAGGAGTTGGCCTACGTCCTCGTGGGGGTGGAGCTTCAGGATGACGGTGCGCTTCGCGTCCTCGTCCAGTCCGGCTTTTCCCAACTCTGAGTGGACCCACCTGCCTTCGTCGTAGTCGAATGAGTGCAGGCCAGCTTCTGCCATGAGCACCATGTTGTAAGCGCGATCACGGGCGGAACCGCTGGGACAGCCAAGCAGACGGTAAAAGACCTCTGTACATTGCCGTATGGCGCGTTCTTCCGGGTAATGGGCTGGGAAGGCTCCATCGAACGGCGCCGGTGCATCAGGTTTCCGTTTACGTCCAGCCAAGATACCCTGGTCGGCTCTCCGTGAGTATCCGTGATGATGAGGCCGTTCGGGGCTGGGCCGCTCGCGTTGTCGAGGGCGGTTTGCAGCTTCTTCTGAGTTTGCTGGCCAGTATAGGCCGACGTCCTTTGGATGACCCTGAGTTCTGCACCGGCGTCGTGCATGGCCAGCAGCCATTCTGTCACGGCCTGTTCCTAGCTTCCCTGGGAGCTAGGCATTTCGCGCCTTGTGGCTTCTTCAAGCAATAGTTTTGGGTAATGCCTGGGCCAGCTGGCCTTGGTTTGGATGGCTTTCTGGCCGAAACCTCGCCGGCGTAGGTCGCAGTACTGCTCCAGCATCTTGGTGAGTGCTGGTTCCTGTACGTCGAGCTTGGGCTTCGATTTTCGTTTGCTGTTGGCCGGCTTTGGATCTCGCGGCGGCATGTTGTTGTCGCTCCTTGGTTTCGCACTAATTTACTTGGGATGATCTGCTGCAGCACGTCTGTCGGTGCGCTGATTTCTAGAAAATTGCGAAACTGAGTTCGCGTTTTAGTGAACAGCAACCAGGGCCTCTGCAGGGCTCTGGTGCGTTGCTTGTTTCCCTGGCGGGTACGGCAGTCGGCTTTCGGTATCTCTTCTACGGCCGTTGGGCCGATGGCAAATGCCGATGGATGGCCATAATTCTTGCGCTGGGGCCATGGAGAGGCTTGGGAACGGGGCCAGAGGATTTCCTGCCTTGGGGCTAGAAAAGGGCAACACAGCGCCTCTGGCGCAGTGTCATGCGGTTGCTGGCCGACTGCGGTTGTAGGGGAAGAGTTCTGACGAACTCGTGAGGTGAACCTGTTGCTGCTGGGGCATCTCACCGCACAGCGGCCGGGTACGCGGGCTGCCGTCGGGGTTGCGAATGATCGCGTATTATTGTTGACGTTCAGGGTAGATGGGTCATGTCTCGAAGGAAACGTCGTAAAACTTTGCTGGGCGGGGCAGTGATACGGATGCTCGTGGCCAGTAACCCGAAGCGAAGCCATGGCGCTGCGTACTGCTGATTCGAACAATACGCGATGGAATGACGGTCGGTGAGTTTCGCCAGGCGGCTGGTTACCAAAAAGCAAATGACGATTTGTGGTACGACCAGGATCATGGATTCATCCGCGTGATCGAATAGCGAAATGCGCCGTGAACCAGATGGTCTTCACCCACGTAAAAATGGTTGGTATGCGCAACTGCTGCTGGGCCAGCCTGAATTGACCGCCCCTGAAAGGTCGGGGTATCGTGTCGCCATCTCTTTGGGACCGTCCTTGAAGGTTGGAGATTGCCCGTACGGGGCACGGGAGTCCCGACCAACATTTGGTGAAGACCTTGCGTGCTGCTATCGCCTCACTTCTCCTGCTTGCCTTGGTGACCACCCTCGCGTGCACCACCAGCCAGCCCACCCAGGAGGCCCTGAAGGCCGAGGTGGTTTCCGCCCTCGATACGTTGGCGGCAGAGTTGGCGGCGTCGAGACCCACCGACGTGGCCGCGTATGTGGAACGCCTGCGGGCCTACCTGGATGCCCACCCTGCGTTCTACGGCAGTGGTGCGGCACTGCTGGATCAGGACGGCAAGGTGACTGCTAGTCCCTACGTCTATCGCACTTCCGACGGCTACGCCACACTGGACCTTGCCGTGCCGTCCTACAACATTGAGTCCCAGGCCTGGGTCACGGCGCCATTGGCCGCCAACGCGGGCGTGTGGACGGCGCCCTATTTTGATGCGGGAGGCGGTGAGATCTGGATGGTCACCCGCTCAGTTCCAGTGCGGGATGCCGAAGGCGTCTTCGCACTCATTACCACCGATCTTCCGGTGGAAGACCCCGGCCAGTAACGCCGGCACAGCGTCAACCTCTCCCTGTGAGCGATGAGGAGCAAAGGCAAGGACGGATGCGTTGTCGTTCAGCCAGTTCGGCGTTGGCGACAGGGTCAGCGCGGCGGCCGCTTTGGCTATGCCTTGCTTTCGCCGCCGCTGGTCGGGAGGTCCGGCAGAGCCCGCTGTTCCGTGTTGCTGCGGCGCGGCGGAGCCTTGCGCTTTCGCGGCTTACTGGCTTTTTTGACTTGGCCGGGCACTTGGGCTACGAGTTCGAAGACAGTGTCTTTGGGGTTGTCCGCGTGGACCGTGGTGGTTTTGCCGTTTCGTGACGCCTTCGCTGGTTTCCGTTTGCTAGTGTTGGCGGTGGGTGCTGGAGAGCTGGCTTTTTTGGATTGGGGCTCACCTGATTTGGCTTTCCTGCGTCGCTTGCGGACGGGAATCACAAAGGTGGATTCGAAAGTGCGCTCTTTAGAATCCCCTGGTTGAACAAAGGGTTCGTCGCTTACTGTTGGAAATGGCTTTCGAAAACGGTATTTTGCTGGTTCCAGAATACCCTGACAAAGATTCATTGCCGATGGCTCCTCCCAATGGCAGCTATACACTCACTAACGGATTTATGATGACATTCAGCTCTGAGCCTGACGTGGCATTTCGTCATGGCACATCGTTGGAGGCAACCATCGAGATCAAAGGCGGAATCGATCCTGCAGGGGCGCTTGAGCGATTGGGGGCCGCGGAAAAATCCGCTCAATCTGCGATAGAAGTAAATCGCAGATGTAAGAATTTTCTTATCGCCGGAGTCATAACTGCGGAGATGCGTCGTCGACTGAATCAGGGGCGATTTTTCGAAAAAGACTTTCTGTTGGTTGAATTGTTATCAAATGAGACACGGCAGAATGAATTCTTTGATGAGATATTCAATCATACGTTGCGGATAGCGCCTCCAACGCTTCCTGGCCAGCATTGATTAATCGATGCCTCCTCGCAATAGCGGCACACCCAACCTCCGCTAGCCGACCGGCCCCGCCGTTGCTACCATGACGCCAGGCTACTGCATTGGATTGATTTGCCAATGAACAACCCCCAAGATTGCCATATCGACCTGCGCCGCCTCCCCTTCCACTATTGCGATTGGGGTGGTGACGGCCGGCCAGTTTTGCCGCCGCACGCTGACTAACCTCTACAATCAGCGCCCCACCTGGCTGGCCAACGCCCACGATGCGCTGGATGCAGCAGTAGTCGACGCCTACGGCTGGCCGGCGGACTTGCCCGACCAGCAAATCCTGGAGCGGCTGCTGGCGCTCAACCTGGAGCGGGCCGCTGAGGAAGCAAATGGGTAGCAGTATCGCGTGCTATTCCGCCAAGTCCATTGCCAGCACATCCAGGCGGGTATCCAGGGCGTTGGCGAGGCGGACCAGCGCGGTTGCCGACCCCGGTTTTAGACCGCGTTCTATCTCGGAGATATAGCTCGCTGCCATCCCAGTGCTTTGGGCAAGGTCGCGCAGGGTAACTCGACGATAGTTGCGAAATGCGGACAGCGGGCTAGCGCCGCGCATAATGGCCAGCGCAACCGTATGGGGAATGCGGCTGCCGTCATCGGCCTCAAGCGCGGCTACCCGCTCTTCCAGTTCGGCATTATGGGCAACCAGGGCATCGTACTCAGCCCGCGTGAGGGTAACGGTCTCTGGGCTAGTCATAAGCTTCTCTCCGGTGGCGAACCAGCAACACCAGCATGATTGCGACTGTGCTTTTTCAATTATAGCGAACAAAGTGTCAAAAACGGTGTCGTCAAGTTTGATAGCCCAGGGCCTTTCGGTTTTCCTCATGTCATTGCGACCCCGTACTTGATACGGGGGTGGCAATCTCGTCGCCGTAGCAATGATGGTTCCCCGGCACGTGCTCAACCTCAACGAGATTGCCACGTCGCTGCGCTCCTCGCAATGACAACCGAAAGGCCCTGTTTGATAGTCGACTTCGGCTAGCCCCCCGCCCCCGCCGTTGCTACAATGACGCCAGGCTACTGCATTGGATTGAATTTACACATGAACAACCCTCAAGATTGCCATATCGACCTTCGCGGCCTCCCCTTCCACTACCGGGATTGGGGCGGCCAGGGCCAGCCGCCGGTGCTTTTGCTGCACGGGCTGGCGTCCACCTGCCACATCTGGGACCTGGTGGCTCCGGCGCTGGCCGCCGATTTTCGCGTCGCCGCTCTCGACCAGCGGGGACACGGCCAATCCGCTCAGGTGGACGATGGTTTCGATTTCGCCACCGTCTCCGAAGACGCGGCAGCATTCATCAAGGCGATGGGATGGGAGCGTCCCGTAGTCGTGGGACACTCCTGGGGCGCGGACGTGGCGCTGGAGTTGGCGGCGGCCAAACCCAACCTCACCAGCGGCCTGATATTCGTGGACGGCGGCACCATCGAACCAACCGCTCGCCCGGGCTGGACATTGGAACAGGCCCGTCAGGATATGGCTCCGCCCATCTTCTCCGGATTCACGCCGGAGATGATGCGGCAACGCGTGGAATCCAACGGCCGCTTCGGCCCCGACCCATCGGAAACCGTGATCAATGCGGTGCTGGCAAACTTCCGCACTCTCGATGACGGCACAATCCAGTCCAACCTGCGCCGCGAAAACCACCTCCGCATCATCGACGCGCTATGGGATCACAAACCGTCGCAGCTGTATCCCACGCTGCAGTGCCCCGTGCTGATGCTGCCGGCGCGCCAGTCCACCCCCGACGCCAACGACCGACGCTTCCGACGGGAAGAGTCCATCGCCCGCGCTGCATCGCTGCTCCCCCGCAGCAAAACCGTCTGGATGGAAGACAGCATCCACGACGTGCCGCTGCAACGGCCCCAACTGGTCGCCGATACCATCCGTGAACACCTGCAAAACGGCTTCTTCCCCCGCTAACCGATGCTGCGGTCTGCTAGAATGCGGCGAGGGCAACCTTGATACGGTCTTTGGAGGCCGAGCAATGGACGTACCCATCATATTGGCTTTGCTCGCTTTATATGGAGCATTGGTCGCTGCCATCCTTGCTATCGTTACGACCTTCTGGATACGGTTGTCAACTATTGCCAGCAATATCGGCGTGACACAGGGGCAGCTGGAACAGATGAACCTCCGACTGGACAGTGTCAACGTCGCGATTGGCCGTTTAGACACCAGTATTGTCCATTTGGATACCAGGATTGACCAGTTGGGCGCCAGGATTGACCGTTTGGATACCAGGATTGACCAATTGGATAACAAACTGGATACCAAAATTGACCAGTTGGGCGCCAGGATTGACCAATTGGATAACAAACTGGATACCAAGATTGACCAGTTGGGCACCAGGATTGACCAGTTGGACAACAAACTGGATACCAGGATTGACCAGTTGGACAACAAACTGGACACCAGGATTGACCAGTTGGATAGCAAACTGGACACCAGGATTGACGGCCTGCGCGACGAGTTGAAGGACGAGATGCGCCGCAACACGGACCGCATAATGCTGGCCCTGATCAACCACACCCACGCCGATGCCAGCCCACCCCGGTTCACCATCCCTCCGGAGGTTGAGGCGCCCGCTGCTGACAATTAATCCCACCGTTTGACCCGTTCCCACCCACGACAGGAGGCTTCATCATGACGACCATTGGCTCCGGCAAATACAGTTACGTACTGGAAAAGGATTGGGCCCAGCTGCCCGACGGCATGACCATGGGCAACGCCTCGGCGGTAGCCACCGATTCACAGGATCGCGTCTACGTGTTCCAGCGCAAGGATCCACCGGTGCTGATATTCGGACCCGGCGGCAACTATCTGGGTTCCTGGGGACTGCGCGCCATCGACGAAGCCCACGGCATCTTTATCCAGAACGACATCGTCTATATCACCGACCGCACCGACTCGGTGTGTGTCATCTACACCCTGGACGGCAAGCCGCTGCAGGTCATCGGTGAGCGCGGCGTCCATTCCGACACCGGATGCGAAATCCCTGGCGAGCTCTGCCCCCGTTCCGCCGGCCCGTTCAACTATCCCACCGAGCTGGTGCCGGCGCCCAACGGCGATCTGTACGTATCGGACGGCTACCGCAACGCCCGCGTGCATCGTTTCTCGGCCGACGGCCAGCTCAAGCAATCCTGGGGCGAGCCCGGCAAGGGCGGCCCCGGCGAATTCCACCTGCCCCACAGCATCGTGGCCCACGCCAACGGAAACCTGTACCTGTGCGACCGCGAGAACAGCCGCATCCAGGTTTACTCGCCGGACGGGGAATACATCACCATGTGGGACGATTTGCGTCGCCCGTTGGACATTTCGATAGACAGCGATGGCGCCTTCGTAATCAGCGAGGGCGGCGTCCCCGGACTGTCGCCCCGCGTCAGCATCATGGACACCGACGGCAACGTGCTGGCCCGCTGGGATTCAGAGTCGGCCCACGGCAGCTGGGTTGACGCCCACGGCAATATCTACATGGCCCTCGGCGCCCAGGAGCGCGTGGACAAATACCTCCGGCAGTAAATCCGATTCGACGCCGGTGTGGCCGGGGCCCGCTGATTTCGTGTCAGTCCGCCCATTCCGGCGTCTCGGCGTTTGTGGTATCGTGCGGGCAACACGAAAACCGGGGGAGTGCAATGGAGGAAACGAACAGTAGCGAACCCCAACAGTTTGAACCGGACACCAAAAAACTGACTGCAGCGGTTGTCCATCTAATTGACGGGTCGAAAGCGGATCCAAACTTCGGGGAGACGAAGTTGGTCAAATTGTTGTATTTCGCCGACTGCGCTGCGTTTTGGAGGAAAGGCGCCCCGATCACTGGAATGATTTATGTACATAACCAGTTTGGCCCGTATCCTCAGGAATGGTATGTGCAAAAGCGACAAATGCAAGCGGCCGGGGTTGTTCGCATTGATCGTGAGACCGTCTATGGCAATTATCCGCGGCATAGATGGACCGTAGTGGGTGAGATTGAAAACGAACTCCTGTCGCACGACGAGCGGGAAATTCTCGACCAACAGCTGGAACGCTTCTCTCGGTTTAACGCGTCCGGCATCGTGGAATATTCTCATCAGGAGATCGCTTGGTTATCAACTGACATTGGAGAGCCAATGGCATATGAAATGTCTGGGTTCGCGGCTCCGCCTTTGAGTTCCGATGAAAGAGAGATGGGCGAGCGCCTGGCTGACGAGATCCGCCGGTGACGCCGGGGTCTTACCAGTTCATTCGGACGGCCCGTTTCAACGAAGAATGGGAACGAGCTTTAAAAACATTGGATGAAAGGGCGTTTGTGGATGATAGTCTTGCAGATCTGCTCTACCGTGCCCTTGAATCAAATATCACTGATTTTCTCAGAACCGATGTGTCCGGACTGAGTGCGGTGTCTATCCCGACGGATCAAGGGACAAGGTACCTGATACGGTTTAGGCCTCCAGTCGAAGTTTGGATCGAAGTGATTGGGCAAACTTCGACTGTTTATTTAGATGCCGTAGTTGTGCAGGGCAAACGCATTCTAAATTGAGGGTGCTGATAGAATCGAGGGACGAAGCAAGGAATAGGTAGCAAGGGATAGGTTCAGGTTGTGAGGGGTAGTGATGATGAGCAGCGGCGAGGGAACCAGCTTGGTGGAACATTTCAGCAGTTTGGAGGATCCCAGGAGGCCGCAAGGCAGGCGGCACAATCTGCTGGACATCATCACCATGACCATCTGCGGCGTGGTGGCCGGCGCCGAGGGATGGGACGACGTGGAGTTGTTCGCCCAGTGCAAGGCCGAATGGTTCCGCAGGTTCTTGGAGTTGCCCAATGGCATCCCCTGCTCCGACACCTTTGCCCGGGTGTTTGCCCGCATCGACCCGGACCGCTTCCGGGACTGCTTCCGGGCATGGGTGAGCAGCATCCACCGGCTGACCCAGGGACAGGTGATTGCCGTGGATGGCAAGACTCTGCGCCGCTCCCACGACAGGAGGACGGGCAAGGAGGCGATCCACATGGTCAGCGCCTGGGCCTCGGAAAACTCCCTGGTGCTGGGTCAGGTACGGACGGATGCCAAATCCAATGAGATCACCGCCATACCGGAGTTGCTCAAGTTGCTGGATGTGTCGGGTTGCATCGTCAGCATTGACGCCATGGGCTGCCAGAAGGAGATCGCCCGGACGATTCTGGAGCGTGGCGCCGACTACCTGCTGGCGGTCAAGGGGAACCAGGGCCGGCTGTACGATGACCTGAGGGATTTGTTCGAGGGGGCTGAGGAATTGGGTTACGACGGGGTGCCTCACGAGTACGCCACCACCTTGAACAAGGGCCACGGGCGCATCGAGAGAAGGGAATGCCGGACCATCAGCGACCCGGCCTGCCTGGAGTACCTGAGCACTGCTGGGGACTGGCCCGGCCTGCGGAGCGTCGGGGTGGTGCGGTCGGAACGGCGGGAGGGAGAGCGGGTGTCGGTGGAGTGCCGGTACTACATTTCCAGCCTGGAATCGGAGGCCCAGCGGTTCTTGGGGGCGACGCGAAGTCATTGGGGCATTGAGAACTCGGTCCATTGGGTCTTGGATGTGTCCTTCCGGGAGGACGAAAGCCGGGTGAGGACGGGAAACGCACCGGAAAACATGGCCACAATGCGGCACGCAGCCCTGAACCTGTTGCGGCAAGACAAGCACTCCAAAATCTCAATCAAAGCCAGGCGAAAGCTGGCCGCATGGGATAACGACTACTTGCTTTCCATCCTCTCCAACTAGAATGCGTTTGCCCTGCGTAGTTGTGTACTGAGTGGTTAGTGTACTGCCCATTGTGCTATACTGACGACCACGGTCCGCCGTCAACGGCGGGCGGTTTCTTTGACCTCTCACCGGTTTACCCAACACTACGGCAGCACGAATATGAAAGCATCTGAACTTGTTCCACCCGAAATAAACGAGCGCATCCCCGAATTCGTCCCCGGCGACACCGTGCGCGTCAACTTCCGCATCCGTGAGGGCGCCCGTGAGCGCGTGCAGGCGTTCCAGGGGGTTTGTATCCGCCGCAGCCACGGCCTCGGGCCGGCGGCCAACTTCACCGTGCGACGCATCACCGCCGGCATTGGTATCGAGAGGGTGTTCCCTCTCCATTCGCCGTTGATTGATTCTCTGGAAGTAACCCGGCAGGGCAAGGTGCGGCGGGCCAAGCTGTATTACCTGCGCGGCCTCCAGGGACGCGCCGCCCGCATCAAGGAGCGCAACACCTACCGCACCAACCGGTAGCCCGGCGGAAGTTTACTCCTCCGCTACTGCTCCACAGCTCTCGAACCGATAGCCGCCGCTCGTTGCCACACCTGGCGTCGAGACGGCGGTTATACTTTGCCAACCGTTGGGACGGAAACCCTCTGCACCGGAGGCTGCGCCGTGGACTATGCCGACGTCGCCATTGACGCCGACTGGATTCAGCCGGGGCAAACCTTTTCATACCGTATCCCTCGCCATCTGGCCGTGGAACCCGGTCAACTCGTGTGGGTGCAATTCGGCAGAAACTACGTCCAGGGCATCGTGGCCAGCCTTGCCGACCGGTCGGCGGTGCCCGAAGACGCCACGCGCGACATCCTGCATCCCGTCGAACCCTCGCCCCTCATCAGTGCCCTGGGGTTGGAGCTGGCCGAATGGATCGGGCACACCTACCGCTGCTCTCCATTTGAGGCATTGCAACCGTTCCTGCCGGCCGGTTTCCACGCTCACCAACTATCGAGGCTCACCGCCGTTTCCGGCGCCACCGACGCCGCCGATTTGCAGTCGGTTCGCGCCGCCACCCGCCGCGCCTGGGAGCAATTCGCCGAATCGGGCAAAGTCATTGAGGAACCCGCATTTCTGAAACAGCTCGACCCGGATCGTCCCAGCGTGGCGCGACGCGAATTGCAGCGTCTCGTTGACCGGGGGATGATCCTCAAGAAAGTGAGCCTGCCCCGGCCCCGCACCCATCGTTACCAGCGGTTTCTGGTTCCACGCCCCGACACTCCGCAGGACGACGACACCGGCGTTTCCGTCGTCCTCAACAGCGAACGACAGACCGACCTGTTGGCCGCCATCCACGAGTCTGGCGCTCCCTACAACGCCACCGGAGTCGGCGTCCGGTTCGGCTCGGCGGCGGACGCTCTCCTGCGGCGCGGTCTCATCGGAGAGGACTGGCAGCGCATCGAGCCGGCCATTCCCGCCGGAACGAATCCCGTCAACCCGCCGCCGGCCAGCCTCACTCCGGCCCAGCAAGATTCCGCCCAGCGAATCATCGCCACGCTGGACGACCCCGACGCCGAACCACGCAGCTTCCTGTTGCACGGGGTAACCGGCAGCGGCAAAACCGAGGTTTACCTGCACGCCATTGCCCACGCGATTGCCCAGGGGAAACAGGCAATCTATATGGTTCCGGAGATTGCGCTGACGCCTCAAACGGTCGGGCTGGTCAACGAGCGGTTTCCCGGTCGCACCGCGGTTCTCCACCATCGGTTGACCGACCGGCAGCGGTTCGACCAGTGGTGGCGCATCCGGGACGGCCAGGCGGACGTGGTGGTAGGCCCCCGCAGCGCGGTGTTCGCTCCAGTCCCCAATCCCGGCATCATCATCGTGGACGAGGAGCACGAGCCAGCGTACAAACAGGTTGAAAACCCGCCCTTGTATCACGCGCGCGACACCGCCCTGGCGCTGGCCCGTCGTTCCGGCGCCGTGGTGGTGATGGGTTCGGCCACCCCCGATGTCAGCGCCTACCACGAGGCGCAGCGCGGACGCCACCGGTTGCTGGTCCTTCCCGAACGGATTCCCGGCCCAACCGGTTCGCCGGTCCCTTTGCCCTCGGCAGAAATCGTCGACATGCGCACCGAATTGAGGCAGGGAAACTTCAGCGTGTTCAGCCAACGCCTGGCGTCGGCTCTCGACGACACCATTGCCGCCGGCAACCAGGCCCTTTTGTTCCTGAACCGGCGGGGCACCGCGTCGTTCATGCAGTGCCGGGAGTGCGGTTACGTGCTGACTTGCAGCCGTTGTTCGGTGGCCCAGGCGTATCACGCCGACACTGGACGCCTGATGTGTCACTATTGCAACCGCAGCCGCCGCCGTCCACGGGCGTGCCCGCAATGCCGCGGTGGCCGCATCCGCGAAATGGGTTCCGGGACGGAGTCGGTGGCCGCCGACCTGGAGCAGCGCTACCCGGGAGTTGCCGTAGAACGGTGGGATTCGGACTCGGTGCGAAATCCGGCGGCGCTGGAGCAGGCCATGAACCGCCTGGCCGAGGGCAGATCCCAAATTCTGGTGGGCACTCAGATGGTTGCCCGCGGTCTGGACCTGCCCAACGTAACGCTGTCGGCGGTGTTGCTGGCCGATTTGGGATTGAACCTGCCCGACTTTCGCGCCGGTGAGCGCGCCTTCGCCCTTTTGTGCCAGGTTGCCGGCCGCGCCGGACGTTCCGGAGCGCCATCCCTGGCAATCATACAAACCTACCAACCCGACCACTACGCCATCCAGGCGGCAGCGGCGCAGGATTACGATTCCTTCTATCGGGTCGAAATCGCTTCCCGTCGGCAGTACGGCTACCCGCCGTTCAATCGCTTGGCCCAGGTGGTGTGCGCCGACTCCAGCGTCAACCGGGTACAGCAGACGCTGAACGAGCTGGCGGAGCGCTGGCGAGTCAAGGTGCGGCGGCTGGGCGACTGCGACGTCGCCGTCGTGGGCCCGACGCCGTGTATGCCGGAACGCATCCGTGGCCGCTACCGCTGGCGGTTGATTCTGCGCGGTCGTCGGCTATGGCAACTGCTGGAGGGAGAGAACATCGCCCACAACTGCCGCGTGGAAATCGACCCCCTCCGCCTGGATTAACCGCCCGCCCCCGTCATCGCGAAGGCCCCCTCTCCCTTGATGGGTGAGGGTTGGGGTGAGGGTGAAATCCGCGCCCCCTGTTATTGCGAGGAGCGCAGCCGCTCATGGTGAGCCTGTCGAACCACGTGGCAATCCCGTTACACATAACACTCAAAAATCCTGTACATCCCGTCTATCCTGTTCATCCAGGTAAAAACCCGCCCCCTCCCCTGTGCACCCTGAGTCCGTCGGAGGACACCCGCCTCAAAGTGGATACGCGCGGCCTGCTTCTCCGCTTTACACGTTCCCCGGCGTCGTCATATAATCGATTTGCTTTACGAATTTCGCAACGAATGTCGACGGCGCTTTCCAGGCCGTCGCCCAGAGGTGCTATTGTGTCCGTGCTGGAAATGCGGGTATTCCCCGATCCGATCCTGCGGCAGCGGGCGCGCAAGGTAACGCAGTTCGACGCCAGGTTGAAGCAGCTGGCTAGCGACATGATCGAAACCATGGACGCCCACCACGGCGTGGGCCTTGCCGCCAACCAGGTCGGTGTGCTGCAGCGCATGTGCGTCATCAAGATGCATGACTGGGAGGAGGCAATGGTTTTGGTCAATCCCGAAATCATGCGGCGCGAAGGAGAGCGGGAAGTGGAAGAAGGGTGCCTCAGCCTGCCCGGCTACCGCGGCATGGTGAACCGGGCGGTGCGTATTCGGGTGCGTTATCAGGACCTGACCGGAAATCTGGTGCGTCTCAAGGCCGACTGTATGCTGGCCCAGGCCATCGAGCACGAAACCGATCACCTCAACGGCATCCTGTACATCGACCACCTCATCGCCCACGACCAGTTTTTCCGAATCAAGGTGAACGATGAAGGCGAGGTGGAATACCTGCCCACCGGCGAACCCGACGCCGCCGAGCTGGAAGCCGCCGCCTGGCGCATGAATAACCGCCCGAACATACCCCAGTTCGACCCCACCAACGGTCGCCCGGCGACTGGCGCTCCACAAGCGGATACCGCCGGCGCCGGTACTCCAGCCGACTAGCTTTCCGGTTTGGCGCGGTGGCGGTGGTGGATCAGGCGGACATCTATCTCGATGGCGACCGGCCCGATGGCAACGGGCCGGTTGACGCCGTTAACCTGCTCACGATCCTGTCCACGTATCTTTCCGGCAGCGTTGCCGCCGACGTGTGGCTGGTGGGCGGCGCAGTGCGCGACGTTATCGCCGGCCGGCAGATCCGCGACATCGACCTGGCGGTTGCCGGCGATCCCGCGCCCATCGCCCGGGCGGTAGCCGACCTGGTGGGCGGCGCTCCGGTTCACCTGGAACCGTGGAACATCGTCCGCGTCGCCCTGCCCGTTACGCACGACGGCGAGAAGCCCTTTTTCATTGACATCGCGGGTTTCAACGGCGCCTTTGAAGACAATCTGCGATCGCGAGATTACACCGTGGACGCCATGGCACTGCCCATCGGCAGCTGGGACGCTGGCCAGCCAATGCACGGCATCATCGACCCCCTGAACGGGCGCGCCGACCTGGCCCGGCGTACCTTGCGGGCCACCGGAGACGGCATATTTGAAGACGATCCGGCCCGGATGCTGCGCGGCGTGCGCCTCGCCAGCCAGCTGGCGTTTCGCATCGAACCGGAAACTGCCGGCCTGATTCGCCGCAATGCTCCCCTCATCCAGCGGGTGTCCGGCGAGCGCGTCCGCGACGAGTTCATGGCCATTCTGGAAACCAAAGGGGCGCGCACCCAGCTGGAGATTCTGGACCGGCTGGACTTGCTCTGCCGGGTGATTCCCGAACTGGAAGCCGCCCGCAACTGCGAACAACCCCGCGCTCACCATTACTGGGACGTGTGGGGACACTCGCTGCACTGCGTGGAGTTTGCCGAGGAGATTACCGCCGGCAACCGCAACAACGCCATCTACACCCTGGCTCCCTGGACCGCCGCCGAGGACGCCCACTTCAATGAGTTGGTCGGCGACGGACACCGGCGTCGCACGGTACTGAAGCTGGCGGCGCTGCTCCACGACATCGCCAAGCCGCAAACCCGCGGCCCCGACGCCAACGGCCGCATCCGGTTCCTGGGGCACAGCGAGCAGGGGGCTGAGATCGCCCAATCTCGCCTGGGGACATTGCGGATGTCTCGCCGGGTTATCTCGCTGGTTTCAACCATGGTGCTGCACCATTTGCGTCCCAGCCAGCTGCGCCACGGCGACGAGATGCCGTCGCGCCGAGCCATCTATCGCTACTACCGGGACCTGGGCCCCGCCGCCGTGGATACGCTGTACCTTGCCATGGCCGATTTTTTGGCCGCACGCGGTCCGGAATTGTCTCCGGAACGGTGGGCCAACTATGCTAGAATGATTGCCGCTGTGCTCGAAGCAGGAGCGGAACCACCCCAGCGAGAAGGCGGCGCCCGCGGTTTGATCAACGGCAACGAACTGATGGACGCATTGAAAATTCCCCCCGGCCCCCGGGTCGGTGAGCTGCTCGAGACCCTGCGCGAAGCCACGGCCACCGGCGAGATTACCAACCGCGAGGAAGCCTTGGCATTCGCCGCCCAACTGCTTAACGGCACGGAGGCCCTATGACCACCAGACAAATGACGGTTCAGGAACACGCCAACACCGCACGCTGGTTCCTGCAAGCGTCCGACCGCGAATTCGCTGCCGGCGACCACCTGCAAGCCGCCGAAAAGCTATACGGGGCCGCCAACCACGCCGTCACCGCCGTTGCCCAACAACGGGGATGGCAGCACGAAAGCCACCGCGCCATGAAAAATGCCATCTACCAGTTGGCCCGCGAATCTGACGACCTCATGTTCGTGGCGGGGTTCTCTACGGCTGAGCTGTTTCACCGGCATTTTTTCCATGACACCATGGAACCTTACGAAATCGAAGGGGAGCGTCCCGTCGTGCATCAACTGGTCGCCCGTTTGCTGGCGATGCTTGACCTTGCCCCCGACCACATCGCCCCCGACCACATTGAGGTGTGACTGATACCCTATGCGACGACGCGCCGTATTGTTGACTGTTCTGATTGTGGCGGTGTTGGGAATTTCGGTCGTCGCGCTGGCGCTGCCTGAAATCCACCTCGGCATCCCCGGCCTGCCACGCATCGACCGCTCGGCCACCGGACCCCTGGGCCTCAAGCTGGGGCTGGACCTGCAAGGCGGCGCCCACCTGGTCTATCAGGCCGAAACCGGCACCACGCTGGCCGTCTCCTTTGAAGAGGGCGCCGAGGTTGAGGTTGACGCAGACGCAATCCTTGACGCATTGGCCGACGCTGAATACGAGGCCGACGTGACCCAGGTCAGCGAGGAACTGCAATTCGTTATTGTCGGCGAGTTCCTGACCGCCGAACGACGCGCCACGGTCCGGCAGGCCATAACCGATGCTATCGCCGAACCGGTCGATTTCGTCAACGATGACATTCCGCCACCGACCGCCGAACAAATGGAAGGCATTTTGAGCATCATCAGCCGGCGGGTCAATCTCTTCGGCACCGAAGAACCCATCGTGCAGCGCTTCGGCGACGACCGCATCATCGTGCAGCTCCCCGGCACCAGCGGCTCGGTAATCAACGTCCAGTTCAACGCGGAAGTCGCGACCGACACCGGCGGCATACGCAATTTCCTCTCCGAACGGGGTTATTCCGGTTTCCAGGTTACCAGCGTAGATAACAACACTTTCCGCATCGCCGTCGACTCAACCGTGGGCATCGACGAGCGGCGCAACCTGCAAACTTACTTCGCCGACGAATTCGGCCCGGTGCTCAGTTTGCAGGTAACCGGCGGCATTGAAGACGCCAAAGGCCTCATCGGTGAAACGGCCCAGCTGGAGTTCCTGCGCCGCCAATGCAGCTTGCCGGTAAAGGATAACCCCTGCCTCCCGCCCTTTACCGACAGCAGGATCGGCCTCACCGGCGACGATCTGGTTGACGCCTTCGCTGGCACCGACCAGCTGGACGCATGGGTGGTCAACATCCAGTTCAACGACCGTGGCGCTGATCTCTTCGGCGAGTTGACAGGCGACATCAACGTCCAGACCAACTCAAACTCTAAAGAGTTGATCGCGGTGTACCTCGACGGAGAGCAGTTGATTGCCCCGGTGGCCCAGGCTCACATCCGCGATGGTCGCAGCCAGATATCCGGCAACTTCAACCGCGAATCCGCCCGCACCCTGGCCATCCAGTTGAAATCCGGCCGGCTGCCCGTGCCCCTGCGCTTGATACAGGAATCCGAGGTGGACTCGCTGCTCGGCGCCGAATCCCTGGAGCGCAGCCTCATGGCCGGCCTGGTCGGACTCGCCCTCGTGATGGCTTTCGTCATTGCTTACTACCGCGCCGCTGGCGTCGTGGCAGCGGTGGCCCTGATCTATTACGCCGCCGTGACCCTGGCTATTTTCAAGTTGGTTCCCATAACCCTCACGTTGCCCCACATCGGCGGCTTCATCCTGTCCATCGGCCTGGCCGTTGACGCCAACATCCTGATTTTTGAACGCATCAAAGAGGAACTCCGGCTGGGCCGCAGCCTCGCTTCCGCGCTGGAAGTCGGGTTCAACCGCGCCTGGCCGGCCATCCGCGACGGCAACGTCAGCACATTGATAACCTGCGTGGTGCTGCTGTGGTTCGGCAACCGCCTCGGCGGCGGACTGATCAACGGATTCGCTCTCACCCTGATGGTGGGAGTCCTGGTCAGCATGTTTACTGCCGTCTTCGTCAGCCGCAACCTGCTACAGGCATTGCAGGCCATGGGTCTGCGCCAATCGGTTCAACTGTTCACACCGGAAAAACTCCGCCCCCGCGACACCGGTCAACGACCGCAGTCGGCCGGCAGAGGCGGCGGATAATGTCCCGCCACTCCGCCAAATCCATCGGTTTCAGCGCGCCGACAGGTCAACGCCGCCGGCGTACTGAACTGGATCCCCGCTTTCGCGGGAATGACGGTATTTGTCAACACACCCCAGGCGGTTTTGCGCCGTCCAAACCGGATGAACACCTCCAGGGTTGCCCCTGGAATCCTCGTAACAACAGAGCCATCGGGACTGGGTAGATCAGAGCATGTACAACATTGTCAGCAATCGCGGCTGGTATTTCGTCTTCTCGGCGATATTGATCATTCCTGGGCTGCTTTCCATGCTGGCCCCGCCCGGCTGGCTGAGCGGCGGTTCGGGATTGCAACCGGGCATCGACTTCACCAGCGGCTCGGTCCTCACCATCGCTTTCAAGGAACCGATTAACCCTCAACTGCTTCGCGACGAGTTGTCCACCCTCGGCCATCCCGAAGCGCTGGTTCAGGTCCTGGAGGGCAGTTCGGTCCTGATTCGCACCCGGGTACTGGAAGAAGCATCGGGCAACCAGGTTTCAGAGCGTCAGCGGATCCAGGACGCGCTGGACGAATCGGTGGCCCCCATCGAAGCCTCCGGCGTCGACACCGTGTCGCCCATCATAGCCCAGGAGACCGTTCGCAACACCTTCCTGGCTTTGGCGGTGGCGTCGGTGTTCATCCTCATCTACATCTGGTACGCCTTCCGCCGGGTGCCGCGAGCCTATCGCTACGGTGTGGCGGCGGTGGTAGCGCTGGTTCACGACACGGTAATCGTTCTGGGCGCGTTTTCAATTTTGGGACGGGTGTTGGGCATGGAGGTTAACGCCATGTTCATCGTCGGCATCCTGACCGTGGCCGGTTACTCCGTCAACGATACCATCGTGGTGTTCGACCGCATCAGGGAAAACACCATTCGCGTACCCGACCGAGCCCTGGCCGACACCGTAAACCTCAGCATCATAGAAAGCGTTGGCCGGTCGATCAACACCAGCTTCACCACGTTGCTGGTCCTGGTGGCGATGCTCATCATCGGCGGCGCAGCCATCCGTGAGTTGCTCCTGGTGGTGGCTCTGGGCGTGGTAATCGGAACCTACAGCTCCATCTTCATCGCGGCGCAATTCCTGGTCATCTGGGATCGTCGGGAATTCGGACGGATCTTCACCCTGGGCCGCCGGAGATCCGCTGCGGCGTAACGGCCCCTCCCCCTCGTCCCAGAGTCTTTCCAAAATCGCCCGACCTCCGCTCAAAGTCCCTTAACACCCGCTCATGGTGAGCTTGTCAAACCATGATCCCGTCGCGCCAGCGCCAGCCTGCCCAGTGGTTTACGCTCGGCAACCATCCTCCAGGCGTCGAGCGCGCCCTCCGGGGTCAGCGGCAAGGTTTGGGCAACCACCGGTCGCAGTTCGCCGGCCGCCGCCATTGCCACCGCGCGCTCCAGCGTGGCCCGTGATACCCCCGAGTGCCCAATGATGCGCAGGTCGCGAAAGATGGCTTCGGCCAATCGGATGGACACCTCCTCCCCGGTCAGGTCGCCCAGCAGCGCCAGCCGCCCGTACTGACCCAGGCAACGCAGCGTGGACGGCCACAGCGGAGGCCCCACGGTGTCGATCACGGCATCGGCGCCGTCGTCGTCGGTAAGGGCCATCACCAGTTCAGCAAAATCCAGATCGTCATCGGCCGGTATCACGTGCGTTGCTCCCAGCGTCTCGAGGGCGTCCATCTTGTCGGGAGAGGTGGTAACCGCGATGACCAATGCGCCCAGCATAGCGGCAACCTGCACCGCGTGGACGCCCAAACCGCCGCCGGCTCCGGTAATCACCACCGTTTCGCCCGCGCGCACGTCCACCGCGCCCAAACCCTCCAGCGCCACGCCGACCGGGCAGGCCAGCAGCGCCGCCGACTCCGCGGGCAAATGACGCGGGATTGGAACCAGCGCCGTGGCGGGAAGGGCCACGTATTCCGCGAATCCGCCATCCCGCCCGTGTCCGATGCCCGAGCCGTCAATGCAGCGGTGTTCGCGTCCCGAACGGCAACGGACACACCGGCCGCACGCAGCGGTCAGCAGGCTAACCACACGGTCGCCGGGCTGCAACGTGCCCACATCATCGGCAACCGACATCACGGCGCCGGCGATTTCGTGACCCAGCGCAACTCCGGGCACGACCCCGCGCCGCAGCGTTCCGGTCATTACCAGATAGTCGTGGTGGCAGAACCCGCAGGCGTCCACCCGGAGCAACGCCTCGCCGGCGGCCGGCACGGGAGTGGGCCGGGCCGCCAGCTCCAACGTCGGCGGTCGTCCGGCATCGCTCACCACGATGGCCGTCATCGTGTCGGGGATCTGCCCGTCGGGAATCGGTCGGCCCGGATTCGGCTGGCCCGGATTCGGCTCAAGCGGATTCCGTTCTTGGTAAGTTGCCATAGGGTTACCGGAACGCGGAGAATTTGCGATACTGGCGTCGTCTCACAGTATAAGTAGGATAGTTCAAGTAGGAAACTGAAAAACCCATAACGTAGGGTAATAGCATAACGTGCATTATTCCGACCGGAGACGTTACGAATACCGGATTAGCGATTTAGCGCCGAAATGGCCCTAAATTGTAGCGCCAGGCACCGCGGGAACACTGGCATGGCACATGATCAAACACAAGCTGGGCTGTCACCTCAACCAGATGCGGCACACGTCTTGGACCCTCCCGACGGGCCTAACGCAAGAATCACGGAAGCCCATTCAGGCTTCCGTGATTCGCACCAGCACGAGTTTCGTGGTGCGACCGGCGTGTTCTGGACGCCCCGCCGGCCACCACCAACTAATTACGCCGCCAATGCCACCGAACCATCCGCTGGGATACCTCTCTGAATGCCAACCACCTTGACCGTACTCTCTAAAGCATTACAACAGTTTCGTATGGCGACGCCGACAATACCCCTACATCTGGGGCAAATGGCTACCCAGGCCGCCCACTAAATTACTCCGGCAGCGTCAACTCGCCGCACTGGTCCGCAAACGAGCGGAGCTCGTCAAACGCAGCGCCTGGTCCTCTGAACCTTTCCGCGAAAGCATCTTCCCACATACCCGTGATCCGGTCCTTCTCTTCCTGAGAAAGCCCATCTGCCAAAAGGCTCTCCCCATCGGGAAACGTCATCAACAACAACACCTCCTCCTGGGCGCACGTCAGAACCGCATCCGGCGACTGTCCCTCCACCAACGGAAGATCAGGCGCCTTGTCAGAGATCCCATCGCCCCAGCTGCTGCCATCTTTCCAAGTAAAACCGTCATCACGCCCGTAGTTAGCCTGCTCACCCCAAGCCACGTAATCGTGCAGATACTCAGCTTCCCTGTCCACCAGTATATGAACTCTCCCGCATCCAATGGCGAAAGCCGACCCGCAGAGCAACATCACACCAGCAAAGACCAAGCCTATCCTCATATCCGAACCACTCCGTTGCCGCCGTTATCACATCAAATTATACGTCGTTCCCCTCGCCATAGGCGCTCACTCACCCACCCGACTTTGCCACTCACTCCGGCTACCAACACGAACCCACGAACCGACCACCCCCACTCCATTCAACCAAACCGTGACCATCAGAACAGGGGCCGATGGAGCAACCATCGACCCCTGCACCGATAATCCCGACAGGCTCAGCCCATTCTAGGAAGACGGATCGTACTCGACCTGTTCCGCAATCGCACTATTGAACCGCTCGCGAAGATCATTGGCGTCATCGCTGCGCAAGACTTCCTCACGGCTCGCATTGTCCGCAACATCGAGATCAATGTTCCCGTAACCAGGTACCAGTGTGTTGTAACCTTTCACGCCGTGCCGCCGGGTAACGAACAGATACGACTTCTCAGGCGACAGCAGGGCGGAATCCCCGATCATCCGAAAGGAATTCCCGTCGCTGAGATCCGCACCCTGCTGGTTGACGGACACAGTCCCCGAGAGGTCTCCCTTGAGCGTCTCCAGCACGGTCACGTTGAACTGCGTCGCGGGCGGACCATCCGTTTCACTCTGCCCGGTCTTCGACACAACTTGGCCGAAGAACACATCGTTCCCGATTCCCACCAGCTTCCGGTCATTCTTCAGATCCGTCACATACGACGGATCCCCAATGATCGTCCCTGGACTGCGGCTCTGCGTCATTTGCCAGACGCCGAACACCATGATCACCACGGCGGCCAAGACCACCAGAGCCCAGAATCCTTGGTTTCTCTCAACTTTGAGCCTCATACTAACGGAAAACACGCGCACCCAACGCGGCCACAAATGTGGAAATTCACGAGCAACCCACCGGCCAGCAACAGCAATTTCGTCAACTTTCTCGCACATCGGTAGAATCGGAGCACAATCACCCAATTGACTCGTCCTGCCACCATATGCCGACGCCGAAATCCAAAAACCGCAATCCGAAACGACTGCTCTCATGCACAGTAAGTGACTCGTCAACCAGCAAGACCGCCTCAACAGCGCGGCCGGGTTTTAGCACACCCTACACGACGCTACGTAAAGCACTGCCCTCGGCACTACGTCGGCAGTCGCCGACTCATCCTGAGTTAGTCCGGCAGAACAACGATTCACCGCCCAAGGCAAAAGCCCAGGTCACCTCGAATTCGGCGCACCACAGATTACGGATTTCGTACCGACGCCGCCTACTTGAACAATCCTACAGTATAAGGGAGTATTATTGCTCCGGCCCATTGCAACAGCCCAAAGCCTCGCGACACCACGATTCAGGCAACGGCCAGACCCGGAACACCTCTTCAGGAGTGAACAAGATGATTATCGGAGCGCATGTTTCCGCGGCCGGCGGTATCGCCAAGGCCATCGACCGCGGCGCCGAGATTGGCGCTGAGGCGGTGCAGATATTCGGGTCGTCAACCCGCTCCTGGCGGTTCAAGGCCCTCACCGACGCCCAGGCAGAGGGTTTCCGCGCCAGGAGCGCCGAGGCCGGAATGGCTCCGCCTTTTCTGCACGCCATCTACCTCATCAACCTGGGCAACCCCAACCCCGACAACATCGAGAAGTCGGTAACATCGCTGGTCAACTACATGAACCTGGCCCACCAGATCGGCGCCGGTGGGGTCATATTCCATCCGGGCAGCCACGGCGGGGCCGGATACGACGCAATTTTCCAGCAGGTGGTGGACAGCATCAACCTGGTGCTCGACCAATCCCCCGAGGGGCCGCTATTGTGCCTGGAAAACATGGCCGGCATGGGCCAGCACATCGGGGCCAAGTTCAGCGAGCTGGGCGACATCCTGCGCGCCGTGGACAGCGCCAGATTGGGCATTTGCCTGGATACTCAACACGCCTTCGCGGCGGGCTACGACCTCACCAACCCGGAAGGCGTTGCCGGCATGATTGACGAGTTCGACCGCGACATTGGACTGGACCGGTTGTCGGCGGTGCACGCCAACGATTCCAAGCGACCCTGCGGTTCCGGCGTCGACCGCCACGACAACATCGGAGAAGGATTGATCGGCGAAGACGGCTTTACCAACATCATGTCCCATCCGGCCTTTGCCGACGTTCCCTTCTTCCTCGAAGTTCCAGGCTTCGATCCGGACAGCCGTGGCCCCGACAAGCCCAACGTCGATATCCTCAAAGCCATCCGGGCCCAGGTTGCCAACCGTTAGAACCGCTTTTCTTTGCCAATACTCCCTCTCCCTCAATGGGAGAGGGTTGGGGTGAGGGTGAACACCTGCCATGCAACTATCCATCGAGCGGTTCGAGCAACTGGTTCAGCAGGCTTACTGGCAACTGCCCGACTCGGTGCGGTCGGCGCTGGAAAATCTCGATATTGTTGTCGAGGACACACCTGGGCCGGAGTCGGAGGGCGCCATTGACCCTCACAACCACGGGGATACGCTGCTTGGCCTGTACGTGGGCGTCCCGCTGCCCGAACGCCATCTGGCCGACCCGCTGCTTCCCGACTGTATCTACCTCTACCGCCTGCCCATCATGTCAATGTGCGACTCCCACCACGATGTTACCCACGAAATTCGCACCACGCTGCTGCACGAGATCGGCCACTACCTGGGACTGAATGAACACGATCTGCACCGCCTGGGTTATGCCTGACTGGCGTCAACTGTCGTTGACGGACAAACTGGCGTGGATTATCGGCAGCGGGTTCGGCGCCGGCTTCTCGCCCATCGCGCCCGGCACCGCCGGTTCGCTGGCGGCGGCGCTGATTCTGTATTTCGTATCGTGGCAACTCATCGACTCATCGGTTTCCCCAATAGCGGCCCTGGTCATGCTCCTGGTCGTGTCATTGATGGTAATCGTCGTTGGATTTTTCGTTGGGGTCTGGGCTACGGGCAAAATGTCCACCCCCGATGCGCCCGACCCAGGGACAGCCGTCTGGGACGAATTTGTAGGAATGTGGATTGCCAGTTTGGCCACGGTCTTTATGGGCTGGATATTGGGGTTCGGATGGCTATTTGTGGGCATCGGGATGTTGGTTTCCTTCTTCATTTTTCGGTGTCTGGACGTGTGGAAACCCTGGCCGTGCCGGCAATTGGAGCGGCTGCACGGCGGGTGGGGCATCATGCTGGACGATGTAGCGGCAGGGTTGATCGCCCTGGTAATCATGTCGTTGCTGCACGTCGGATTAGCCTGGTTCGCGGTGCGCCCATCTATGGGCACGATCCAACATCTGCAATGATGCGGTATCTGCATTCAGGGCATTTCTATTCTCTGAAAAGGCTCCCCTCTCCCCACGGGAGAGGGGTTGGGGGTGAGGGACGTCTTTCCTCCGGCAAGCATGTTTGACCCGGAGGTCCCCCCTCACCCTAACCCTCTCCCATCAAGGGAGAGGGGATTTCTTGTAAAACCGAAAGGCCCTGAGTTTCCCTCGAAGAGGCCGGTCAACGCCCGTTGCTCCAGCGCCTGCATCTCTTCCCGCGGTTCCGCGTCCAGGTGGTCGTGGCCCAGCAGATGCAACGCGCCGTGAACCAGCAGCAGCGCGATCTCCCGATGCAGCGCCACTCCCTGCTCCCCGGCCTGCCGCGCCGCTTGCGGCACCGAGATTATGATGTCGCCCAGCGGTAGCGGCTCGCCTTCGGGTTGGGGCCAGTGAGTCGGCCCGTCGGCGCCGGAACCGGCATCGGGCCGTTCATCGGCGCCCTGCCATTCTCCGGGGTGTTCTGCCGAAAAAGAGAGCACATCGGTGGTCTCGTCCAACCCGCGAAACTCGCGATTTAACGCGCGCACCGTCTGGTCGTCCGTCAGCAGCAAACTGACTTCGCCGGTCGCACCGGCTGGCAGCGCCTGAGCCAGGCCACGCCGGACGACGTCGGCCAACCACCGGGCATCGCCGATCACCGGATCACCGTCCGAAGCGCAAACGTCATCCAGCCAGCCGTTGGGCATGTCAAACAGCACTTCGACATCAATGTGATCGTATTGCGCTGACATAACGGATCCGCCCGCACCATAACACACCCTTCGAAGGATCATCCTGAGCCAGTAGAAGGGCCACCCTAGCCCACCAGGAGACGGCAGGATGCGGGCCGTCCCTCCGACTGACACCCACCCCCTTGCGCCCTCGTGAATCACCCCCCTATCATCAACCCTGTCAGGTTAAAACTCGTCAATCAACATCAACCACACCTTCGCCAGAGGTTTCAGGTCGACGGCCACCCGTCAGCATCAAAATCGCAAACCGGCATGATGCCGGACTGCCGCAGTCTATTGCTTCATCTGCGCAGTCCCATCTGCCACAGCGGACGCCACTACGCTGCGTGCTGCGACCCGGCCTCACCGCCGGTCGCAGGGCACGGAAACAGGGGCTAAATCTTGCGTAATCCCCCGGCCGTGGGGCTGACAACGACCCGAAACCTCTGGCGAAACCCAACCACCCACCACCACCAACCTGACACCCACAACACCACGCAAAACCCGCCGCCTGACCAAAAGGAGCCGCCATCCCCATCATCGCCTGCTTCATCCACGTAAATACACGTCGCCGCTCCCGCTCCGCTCGCAATGACGGATAAAGTGGGTACGCGTGAGCCGGCCCAAGCCCGAATCATACCCACCATGATACAATTATCGAACGCGCAGAGCGGATGCGGCGGCGGCAGGGTGGCTGCTGACATTGGCGGTCTCCGACGCTCGGCCCACCAACTTTGCCCTGCAGGATTATGTGATGAGCGATGACCAGAACAACCCCAACCCTGAACCTGCCGCCAACGAGTGGAGCCAGTACGCCCTCCCCGAAGAAGGCGTGGCCGACCTTACCGACCGACTGACCGAATTTCTGCCCGAGCAGGACGTTGACGACCCGCCCCTGATTATCGGCCAGGTGCTCGACGATTTCATCGACCAGGCGGGCGCAATGCCGGAAAACCTGCGGGATGAGGACGCTCATGCCCTGATCTGCCAGATGCAGATGGCCGTTACCCTGGCCTACCAGTTGGGCCGCCTCGAGTCCGGCTCCCCTGAAATGGTGCATCGCTTTATTCTGGAAGCCATCCAGAAGTGGGAGGCCAAACCCCTGCCCGATTCCCTGGACTTCGTGGAAGCCGACTTCCGCAAACCCAAGGAAATGGTGTTGCCCCGATTGCGCCGGTGGTGGCAGGAAAACCTCACCACCGAAGATTTCTACTGGGACGAGGAATAAGAAACTATCTCAAAACTGGCAGCCTCGCCCAACCCGTCATTCCCCCCAACCCGTCATTCCCGCGCAGGCGGGAATCCACGACTCACCCTGTCTGCGACCGGACTTTTGGAGAACATGGCGGGTTTTGAGATAGTTTCTAAGGACCGTCCCATCCCAGGAAGCAGCCCCGCATCCCCGGAGGTTTTACCGATGACTACCGCAGCTTACGATCTGGTGTTGACCGGCGGCAACCTGCTGGACCCGGCCCAGGGCATCAACAATGAGCGGCGCGACGTGGCGTTCAAAGACGGCAAGGTTGCCGCCGTCGCCGGCAGCATTTCGCCCGACCAGGGAACGCAGAGCATCGACGTTGCGGGCAAACTCATCACGCCGGGCCTCATCGACCTGCATGGCCATTTCTACCACGGCGGCAGCGGCAGCGCAGTCCACGCCGACCAAACCTGCCTCAGCAGCGGCACAACCACCGGCGTCGATGCTGGCAGCGCCGGTTTCCTCAACTACGGCGCCATGCGCGACTACGTATTCCCTGCCCACCGCACCCGCCTCATTGCGTTTCTGCATATCGGGGGCGTGGGGCTAGCTGCCAACGGCGCTCTGGGCGGCGGTCTCCACGATATGCGTATCATCGACGTGGCCCGAACGGTGCAGGCCATCCGCGACAATCCCGGCTTCGTGTTCGGCGTAAAGGTGCGGATGCACTACGATGCCGTGGCCCGCTGGAATGCTCACGAAGCCATGGCCAAAGCCAGGGAAGCGGCATCTGAAGCCGGCGTCCGTCTCATGGTTCACGTCAGCGGCACGCCCATTCCGCTGCCCGACGTGCTGGAACACCTGGGCCCCGGAGACATCTCCACCCACGCGTTCAACGGAAACCCCGAAAGCATATTGGACAATGCCGGCAAGGTGCGCCCGGAAGTTCGCGACGCAGTGCAGCGCGGCGTAATCATGGATGTGGCTCATGCCGGCGTCCACTGCGACGTCGCGGTGGTCCGGGCGGCCATGGATCAGGGAGTCATGCCCGACACCATCAGCACCGACGTTCACATCGCGCCGCCCGGCCGCACCGTTTACCTTATGAACGACCTGGTGAGCAAATTCCACGCCATGGGAATGACGCTGTCAGACGCCATCGCCGCCAGCACGAGCCGTCCCGCGCAGGTGCTGGGTCTCCAGGACAGCATCGGTTCGCTGGCCGTGGGCATGGAAGGGGACGCCGCGGTGTGGGAGCAGCGTCAGGGGCGGTTCGTCTGGCACGATATGGCCGGGCACAACGTGGATGGAGCCCTGCGTCTCGATACCTTTGCCACCGTCAAGGCAGGCTCCGTCGCCTGGCGGGAAGGCCGCCTAACCCAGATGGGTGAGTGCTAGGCCGCAGACACGAAACAGTAATCATGGGAACAACGTCTCGCAAGACTATTGTGGAGCCGGCAGGGTCATTCGGTTGTCATTGCGAGGAGCGCAGCCGCTCATGGTGAGCCTGTCGAACCACGTGGCAATCTCGTTGAGGTTGAGCACGTGCCGGGGAACCATCATTGCTACGGCGACGAGATTGCCACGCTGCGCTCGCAATGACATGAGGAAAACCGAAAGGCCCTGGTGGAGCAGGGGCAATGGGTTTCAATTCTCAGCGTTCCGCTGCGCCGCATCCGCCCGCACTTCTGGACATTCAGCATCGCGGTTACGTTGCACTTGGCATTTAACACCTACGCAGCGGTCACCGGCACCCCAAGCTTGCCATGGCGCGAACTGCCAACGGCAATCATCGCCGAAACCTTGCCAGCAACGGTTTTCTGGTTGGTATACAGCCCGATTCTGGTAGAAGGAGTTTTTATGGTTTTCGCAGAAATTTACCGCCAGGAGAAAATTGAAGAAGGCCGGAAAGAGGGGCGGAACGAAAGTGATGCTGCCTGGAAGGACTGGAACCGGCGGCGCCTGGAGGCCGAGGGCCTCGGTGAATCTTTTGACGAACCACCACCGGATTTCAGTAATGGCAGCAGTGGTTCCAGCAGGTGACCCGGGGCATTGCAGCTGGTTCTGGTCAAAAAACACTGGACGCCGGCTGGTGCCTCATGCGTACCCACTTTGTCAAACCAAACCGGCCTGCTGTCATTGCGAGGATCTTCCGCTCATCCTGAGCCCGTCGAAGGATCATCCCGAGCTTGTCGAGGGACGTGGCAATCTCGATGAGGCCGAACACCCGCCAACGAACCGCCATTGCTACGGCGACGAGATTGCCACGCTACGCTCGCAATGACAAAGTGGGTACGCGTGAGCGGTCAGGGCCTTTCTATTCTCCGTAAATCGTCATTACCGCGAAAGCGGGAATCCAGAGAATCCTACGGCATCAGCGGCCATGCTTGCATCCAGCACAGCGAAAAACACGCCGGATTTGAGAGAATAGAAAGGCCCTGCATGAGGGTGAGCAGGGCCATTCGGTTGTCATTGCGAGGAGCGCAGCGACGTGGCAATCTCGTTGAGGTTGAGCACGTGCCGGGGAACCATCATTGCTACGGCGACGAGATTGCCACGCTGCGCTCGCAATGACATGAAGAACACCGAAAGACCCTGTATGAGGGTGAGCGTTGCCTTGACGCTACTTTACCTCGGTGTTACCGTAAAATGCACTTATGCGTATCGGCGAATTTGACATCGCAGAACCGTTGCCCGAGCTTCGCGACCCCCACCTGTTGGCCGTCCTGCGGCCCTGGATAGACGTGGGCAACGTGGGCAGTCTGGCGTTAGGGCGCATCGAACGGCACCTGCGCAGCCACGAGCTGGGTCGTCTGCACCGCCCCGGCCACTTCTACGATTTCACCCGTTACCGCCCCCGCAGCTATCTGGTCAACGGCCACCGCGAAGTAACCATTCCCAACACCATCATCCGTTACGCCAACCCCGAGAACGGACCGCATCTGCTCACGGTTCATCTGCTGGAACCCCATCTGTATGGCGAGGATTACTCCGACGCGCTGGTGGAAATCATCAAGTATTTCGGCGTCAAGCAATACTCTCTGGTGGGCGGCATGTACGACATGGTTCCTCACACCCGGCCGCTGGTGGTATCGGGATTGGGCACTGGACAAAATGTTGAGCGTGACTACGAAATTGCCGTGGCCCGTCCCAGCAGCTACGAGGGACCAACCACCATCACCTACACCGTCACCGAGGCAGCTACCAACATGGGGCTGGAGACTCGGGGCTACGTCGTGCACTTGCCCCAATACCTGACTCTGGACGACGACCACCAGGGCGCGGCTCGCCTGATGCAGTTGCTCTGCCGCCTGTACGACTTGCCCGAACACATCGCCCAGCAGGAACGGGGTCAAAAGCAATACAATGAATTGACCTCCCGCGACGGACAGATCCCCGAGGGCGACGTGCTGACCCGCATCGAGGATCTCTACGACGCCGAGTATGGCGCCGCCGGAGGCCCTGAAACGCCCAGCGCCGCCCTTCCGTCCAGCATCGAAGAATTTTTGCAGGGATTGAACGTCGATCTGGAAGGCACCGACCTGGACGATAACGGCGATGACGCTCGCCCGTAAGCAGCCCTTGCTTCCGGCCGGGGAATGACGACCGCGCCAAACGGCGCCGGTTCCAAGCTGCACGTTGCTGAACTCTTGCAGGCGCTGATCCGGCACGACACCACCAACCCGCCGGGCAACGAACGCGCCTGCGCCCAGTACAGCCAGGAAGTCCTCAGGTCCGTAGGCATAGAATCCTGGCTCATGGGCGACGATTACGACCGCCCCAACGTCATCAGCAGACTGCCCGGCCGCGGCGATGCGCCGCCCCTGCTGCTGTACGGTCACATCGACGTGGTGCCAACCGCCGCGCAACCGTGGGATGTGCCGCCCTTCGAGGGCCGCTGGCAGGACAACTACGTTTGGGGACGCGGCGCCCTGGATATGAAGGGCGGCGTCGCCATGATGATGGACGCCTTCATGCGCGCCTACCTGGAAGGCGCCGACCTGCCCGGCGACGTTATCCTGGCCCTGGTTACCGATGAGGAGGCCGGCGGTTTCACCGGCGCCGGCTGGCTGGTCGACAACCACCCTCAGCTGTTTGAGGGTGTGAATTACGGCATCGGCGAGTTTGGCGGTTTCAGCAAATCCTACCGCGGCCGCAAGTTTTACATGGTGCAGGTGGCCGAAAAACAGGGCTGCCGCGTGCAGGCCGTCGCCCGGGGCCCCGGCGGCCACGGCTCTCTGGTGCACCACGACACCGCACCCACTCGCATGGCCAAATTTCTCGTCAAGCTCGACGCGTCGCCCCTGCCGTATCACATCCACCCGGTAACCCGGATGATGATCGAGGCGATGAGCAGTCGGCTGCCGCTTCCCGACAGCGCTTTCCTGCGCCTGCTGCTCAACCCCATGTTCACCGGGCGAATTCTGCGCCGCATGGGTACCATCGGGCAGGAAATGGAACCGCTCTTCCGACACACTTCCAACGCAACCGTCATCGCCGGCGGCGAAAAAACCAACGTCATCCCCAGTGAAGTAACGGTAAACCTCGATTGCCGGATGCTTCCCGGCTACAGCGCCGAAGACCTGGTGGGCGAGTTGCAGGACATTGCCGGCCCCACCATCGAATTCGAGGTGCTGCGTTTCGAACCCAAACCCTGGGCGCTGAATATGGGCCTGTTCGATACGCTGGCCAGGATTGTCGAGGAGCAGGATCCGGACGGCGTATCGGTTCCCATGCTCATGCCGGCCGGCACCGATGGACGCCATTTCGCCCGCCTGGGCATACAGACCTACGGGTGGATGCCCATGAATCTGCCCGCCGACTTCGACTTCCTGAAAACCATCCACGCGGCCAACGAACGAGTCCCGGTGTCGGCGCTGGAATTCGGCGCACAGGCGTTACACCAACTGCTGCAACGGTTCCACGCCTGATTCCCGGCCAACCCCCGGCAACCCCCGCCAGCCCCTGCCAACCCCCGCTCATCCTGAGCCTGTCGAAGGATCATGGCAAGCCCGCCGAACCGTCCGCGCCCTCAATGGAGCAAGGCTGTCGTGATGGCGGTCGTCGCTGCTCTACTGCTGACGGCGGCATCGCTGGCCTGCTCCGTTGCAGTTACCCCGGACTCCCCGCTGCTGCCCGCCGCCACCGATTTGCCCACCTACGACGTTGCACCGACCCACGCTCCTCTGCCGATCTACGCTGCGGAGCCCACACATGCGCCGCAGCCCACTTACGACGCCGGGGCGTCGGTTACACCACTGCCCGCTGCTACTGCGCTGCCCACCTATGCTGCCCGGCCAGCCCTAACTCCTCACATCCCCGGCGGGTGGCGACTGATCCGCTTGGCGGACAATTTGGACGACCCACAGGGCTACTGCATCGACGTGCCGGGATTCGGGGATAACCTCCAGCTTGATGCTCCCCTACAGGCGCATACGTGCAAGTCGGGTTCAGACGATCAGCTGTTTGCCCTGCCAACCGCGGCAATTCATAGCATCGAGCTGAAAGACCTAATGCTCTGCATAACCGCCGAAGAATCGCAGCCGGGCGCATCGCTAGCGCTTCGCACATGCGGTGGGCAGCCCAACCAGGATTTCGCCCCGGTCCTTGACCATGACCAGGATCGGCTGGCCTTAAGAGTAGAGACCGACACCAGCATCAGCTGGGACTTGTGCATCGGCGTGTCGGCTGGAGCAGGAGAACCCGCCGGCGGCCGCAATCACCTGCGCCGCGATTTGTTGTTGTACGCCTGCGATGAGGCTGACCCGGCGCTCATTACCTGGGAGTTCCCTGATCAGTAGTAGCGACGCAGTTCTGCCCTGGCCGCCTGTCGCTATCCCCACCATGCCGCCGCCCAGAACTTACGCGTACCCACTTAAATCTGTCATTGCGACCCCGTACTCGATGCGGGGGTCGGCAATCTCGTCGCCGTAGCAATGGTGGTTTGCCGACGTGCGTTCAACCTCAACGAGATTGCCACGTGGTTCGACAGGCTCACCATGAGCGGCCACTCCTCGCAACGACAGGTGGGGGGTGTGCCAGCGTCGTTTATTCTGTGCCTACCGGGGTGCGGCGGATTTCCTCAATCAGATGGTCAATCCGGGCGTTCACTCCCGCAATATCGGACCGTACATTCTGAATTTCGGACCGCACTTCCCGAATTTCGGCCCGTAATTCCGACTGAACATCCCGAATTTCGGTCCGCAATTCCGTCCGTACATCCCGAATTTCGGCCCGCAGTTCCGCACCCAACTGGTCAATCCGGCCATCCAGCCGGTCAATGCGGTCGTCGAACCGCTTCTCCATCCGGTATAGATAGGTCGCCATCAACGCGAGAAGTGCTACGCCAACTCCCAGGATGGTGATTAGCGTTGGGATGTCCGTCATTGTTAGCTCTCGCTGGCAATGTCAATCAACCGCTTGAAGGCGTCCGGATCGCGGACCGCCATATCTGCCAGCATCTTGCGGTCGATCTCCACGCCGGCCGTGCTCAGCCCGTGCATGAACTGGCTGTAGGTGGTGTCATGCTGGCGGCACGCGGCGCCGATGCGGATAATCCACAAGCGGCGGAACTCTCCCTTGCGCTGGCGGCGGTGGCGGTACGCGTGGCTCCACGCGTGCATCACCGCTTCTTTGGCCCATTTGTAGTTACGACCCGACGAGGCCTGGTAACCCTTGGCGGCCTTGAGAATTTTCTTGTGGCGGGCGCGCTTGGTAACGCCTCGTTTTACTCTGGGCACGGTTTACTATTCTCCGGTATTAAAGGTCGTATGGCACCAGACGGCTCAGCCGCTTGACGTCCGCGTGAGCGAAGGGCACCTTCTGCGCGAATTTGCGGGTCACCTTCTTCGGCTTCTTGCGGCGCAGGTGGCTGCTCATACGCTTGCGGCGCATCAATTTGCCCGATCCGGTTACGTGGATTCGGGCTTTTGCGCCTTTATGGGTCTTTATTTTAGGCATGTTCTCGTTATTCCGTATTTACTGCGGTAGCGGCATTCGCATCGGTACGTTCGACGCGGGTTGCGCTTGGAATGAGCACCATGAACATTGCGCGGCCCTCCATGGAGGGAGCATGTTCCAAGCGAACGTCGTCCTTCAGGTCGTCGGCAACCCGTTTCAAGAGCGAAAGGCCAAGATTCTGATGCACGGCCTCACGACCTCGGAAACGCACTGTAAGTTTAACCTTATCACCATTTCCGATAAATTGGCGAACTTTGCGCAGCTTTGCCTCAAAGTCGTGCACGCCGATATTTGGCCTGAACCGAACTTCCTTTAGCTCGTTGCTCTTCTGCGACTTGCGTGTCTCACGTTCTTTCTTGGACGTCAGATACCGCAGTTTGCCATAATCCAGCAACCGGGCCACCGGCGGGTCTGCGTTGGGCGCCACCTCCACCAGGTCAAGCTCACTGTTCCGCGCCCGGGCCAAAGCATCGGGCATGGTCATTACTCCAAGCTGTTCGCCATCCTCCCCGATCACTCTAACCTGTGGAACGCGAATTTGCTCGTTGACCCTGTATTGTCTGGCGATAACGACACCTCCGTGTGGTATTTGTGCTCTGGTCGCCGCGCCTGATGTTAGTGATTCGGCAACCGTACAGGATTGGCCTATTCTAGCGGCGGGTTAACTACCCGTCAACGATTTAACCGTCGCCACGGGACAGATTCCGTTGGGTCTGGCGGTTCGGCGACAGACATTGTCACTATCCGACGCCTCTTTTGCTGAATCCGACACCAAATATAAAGAGTATTCAGGTTAACGACAACTGCCTTCCCTTCGACCAGGGTCATTCGGTTTTCCCGGTTTTGTCATTGCGACCCCGTACTCGATACGGGGGTTGGCAATCTCGTCACCGTAGCAATGGTGATTTGCCGACGTGTGTTCAACCTCAACGAAATTGCCACGTCGCTACGCTCCTCGCAATGACATGAGGAAAACCGAAAGGCCCTGCCTTCGACACCAGGGCCTTTTCAAAGTTATGGGAATTAACCACCCGCTCGTCCTGAACCTGTCGAAGGACGGTCGCCGATGGTTCGACAAGCTCACCATGAGCGGAGGTCGGAGGACTTTGAAAAGGCCCTGCTTCGACACCGGCATTATCCCCATGATACCCGGCCCATGATACCCGGATGCCTCGGCATCATCTACTCTTCATCCTCTTCGGCAATGTCTTCCTCGAATGGATCATCAAATTCGTCGTCGTCTTCTTCGACGTCATCCGAGTCTTCAAAGAGGTCATCGTCGTCCTCTTCCAGGTCCTCGTCGTCATCGTCCAGGTTCTCGGCAATGGCGGCAACCACCTCGGCCAGAGACAGGGCGCCGCCAGGTTGCCCGGCGTTCAGCATGATAACGTCTGCCTCGCCCATGTCATCTTCATCGCCAGGCAGAGCCAAAAATCCGTAGAACGCATCGCTATCCAGGATGCGCGCCAACCCGCCCAACGTCACCGTTATGGGCCGGATCGGCGATGACCAGCGCTCGGTCAGTTCGCTATGGATTGCGCCCAGGGTCATCACGGGTTCATCCCGCAGCAATAGCGTCCTGAAAACTATTTCCTGCAACGGAAACGATTGGCGAATGAATTCCGGGTCGTCGGCGCAGTGGGAGCGGATTTCGTCCATCAGCCCCACCGGATCGTCGATGTCTCCGGCCGACTTCCCAAAGGAAGGGCAGGCCGAGTTGAGCCGGGCCAGCAGCAGCGGAGTCGCCGACCGGTTCAGTTCGGTCAGGCGCTCCAGACTTATGCAGTATTCAATTCCGGCCGTCCGGCTACTTGAGACAACAGTGGTGGTCATAGGTCAACCTCTTCGTTCCAGTCCAGCATGATTATTTTTACAGCCTGCCCGGCATTCTTGCGGGGCAGGTCGGCAGGGCAAATGGCCAAGCCGTTCGCCCGGGATAGCGAGGTAAGAATATTTGAACCCTGGGGGCCGGTGGGCGTGGCGTACCAGCCGCCGTTCTTCCGCTCTACCTCCACCCGGGCGTACACTCGCCGGCCATCGCTGTTGAATATCGGCCCGGTCAGCACGCCTTCCACAACCGGGCGAGCCAGCAGGTCGCGCCCCAGCATCCGCCGGATTGCCGGCCGGCCGAACATTTCGAAGGCCAGCAACGCGCTCACCGGGTTTCCGGGCAGGCCCAGCAACGGCAGCGGCCGACCCTGCTGAGTGCGTATCAAACCGAAGGCCAGGGGCTTGGCCGGGCGCATCCGCACCGACCAGAAATTCATGTCCCCGCGCTGCTCCAGCACGTCTTTTACCATATCATAGTCGCCCTTGGAAACGCCCGCCGACGTTACCAGCAGGTCAGCGTCGGACGCTTCGTCGATGCAGCGATGCAGATCATCCAGGTTATCCCGCGCGATGCCCATCATTCGCGGAGTCCCTCCGGCAGCGATCACGGCGGCAGCGATGCTGCTGCTGTTGCTGTCGTAGATGTGTCCCGGAGTCAGCGATTCGCCAGTGCGAGTCAGTTCGTCGCCGGTTGACAGTACCGCAACCACCGGGCGTCGGATAACGCGCGCGGTTGCCAGCCCCAGAGATGCCATCACTCCGGCCTCGGCGGGGCGAACGACCGTTCCTGCCGACAGCACCAGTTCGCCCGCGGACACGTCCTCGCCGGCCGGACGCACGTTGCTGCCCAGCGGGAGCGCCTTGCGGATTACGATTTCATCGAGGGACTTTCCGGCTCTACGCCGGTCGATCTCATCGGTTTCCTCGAACGGCACCACGGTATCGGCGCCGTCGGGCACCGGCGCGCCAGTCATAATCCGGATGGCCTTGCCGCGGCTTACCGTATCAGCAGAAACCTGCCCGGCGGCCACCGCAGAGATGACCGACAGCGTGGGCGGTGTCTCTCCGGAGCCGGCAATATCGGCGTGCAGCACCGCGTAACCATCCATCGCTGAATTGGCCAGCGGCGGCAGATCGAGGGGCGAGGTTATATCCTCGGCCAGCGTCATACCCAGCGTTTCGAGCGCCGGCAGTTCCACCGCTCCCAGCGGCTCAAAATGGGACATGATGCGCTGGAAAGCCTGCTCCACTTCCAGCATATCCTCGTGGCCGTGGCCACCATCGTGCCCCCGGTGATGGCTGCCATGATGTCGTTGCTCATCGTGGCCGCCGGCATGGTCGTGAATACTCTCGTGGTCGCCGTCCCCGTGAGCATCATGGGCGTGGAGGCGACTGGTATGTTCGTGTGTAGTCATGGCGTTGGCCTCCAGTGATTGGGCGGTCGTTGGTGCAGAGCAGGGCGGCAATCAGGGCAAAAGACCCAACATCCAGTTACGCCGTCGCCGGTTACGCCGCCGATGGATAACGGGCAGGCAATCCTCAAACTCGAAACCCTCCGGATCGCTTCTTCGACGCCAACTCCCGATCAGCCGTCATCGAAAAACCCGGCGCCGCCTGGGCGTATTCCCGGATTCACATACCGGATATCCAGTTGGGTCAACAGATTTGAAAATGCCGTTAGGTATCATTCGCCGACCAGTATTATAACCACTATCCCCGCACTGTTGCCCCCACTTCCCGTTCCAGAACCCGGGTCAACCCGTTCAGGGCGCGGTTTACTTCGTCTGCGGTTAGCGTGCGGTCAGCGGCGCGGAACCGGATGCGATACGCCAGCGACCGCATTCCTTCCGGCAGGTTTTCCCCGGCATAAACGTCGAACAGCTCGGCTGTCTCCACCAGGCGAACCCGCCGGATCAGTTGCTGCACCCGGGCTGACGGCACATCCGTCGGCACCAGCAGGGCCAGATCCCGGTTGGCCCCCGGGAAACGGGACAGCGACTGGAACCAGTTGGCCGCTCCCTCACCTCCCTGTGCTGCCGCCGACAAGCCGGCCAACGACATCTGGAAATACAGCACGGGTTCCGGACGCAGGCCAAACCGGTCGCAAACATCGGGATGCAATTGGGCCACGGTCCCGATTTCGGCAGCCTCCGCAGACGGCCCACTCACCGAAATAGTCGCCGCCCGTCCGGGGTGCCAGAGCTGGCCTGCCACGGCCTTGAACACCGCCGACAGTCCCACCCGTTCCAGGGCGGTGGCCACGGCGCCGGATGCGTCGTAAAAATCCATCAGGTCTGCCGCCGTGTGCCAGTTGTCGCCGTACCGGGGACCCGTCATCACGCCGGCCACCCACTCACTCTCCTGCGGCAGATCGCTGCCCCGATAATCAAAGGTGCGTCCAACCTCAAACAAACGGAACCCGCCATCGTTGTGGCCCTGGTTGTAGGCCAGCGTATTGAGAATGCTCGCCACCAGCGTGGGCCGCATGATGTTCTGCTCTGCCGACATCGGATTGGCAACCCGCACCCACGGGGACGTTTCATCCTCGAGCATTTCCAGCCGCTCCAGGTCGGCGGCGCTCACCAGCGGGTAGCTGATGATTTCATCCATGCCGGCGGCCACCAGGGCATCCCGCAGCCCGTCCTTCAGCTCGGCATCTGGGTTGGAGCGATGATAGGGTATCGGGGAAGACAGCATCGTCGTGGGCACGTCATCGTAACCAATAATTCGCACCACCTCTTCGATCAAATCCTCCTCGATGGCGATGTCGCTGCGCCAGTAGGGCGGATCGGCCTCCAGGCTGTCGGGGCCGGTGCGGCGGGTGGCTATTCCCAGGCTGGCCAACACCGTTTCGGCGCGGGCTATATCCAGATCCATGCCCAGCACCTGGCGCAGGCGGCTCTCGGTCAGGGGAACCGGCGTCGTTTGGTTGCCGCCCGGATACACGTCTATTATCCCAGTCGCGGCCTCCCCTCCGGCAGTTAGCAGAATCAGCTGTGTGGCCCGGCACAGCGCGATTGGCGCCAGATCGGCGCTCAACCCTTTCTCAAACCGCAGGCTGGCCTCGGTGCGAAGATTCAATTCAGAGGCGGTGCGCCGGTTGTTCAGGTTGTGGAACGTGGCCGATTCCAGCAGCATGGTCCTGGTATTCGCCGTAATCTCGCTGTTGGCGCCGCCCATAACGCCGCCGATGCCAATGGCGCGAACCGGGTCGGCGATCAACAGGTTGTCGCTGGTCAGCGTGCGTTCGATGCCGTCCAGCGTGGTGAACTTTTCGCCGTCTCCGGCGCGCCGCACCACCACGTGCTTGTCCGCTACGGTGTCCAGGTCAAAGGCGTGCAGCGGCTGGTTGAACTCCAGCATCACGTAGTTGGTAACGTCCACCACGTTGTTGATGGGACGCAGCCCAGCCCGCACCAGTCGATCCTGCATCCACTCCGGCGAGGGCCCGATTCGTATCCCGGTGATAACCGACGCCGTGTACCGGGGACAAAGGTCGGGATCGGATATGGAAACCTGCGCCACGGTATCAATGGGAGGGCCGGTTTCGGGGTAGGAAACATCGGGCACTCTAACTGGTTTCCCGGTAATGGCGCCAATCTCCCGGGCCACCCCCAGGATGGACAGGCAATCGCCCCGGTTGGGCGTCAATTCCAGTTCCAGCAGCGTATCGCCCAGCGCCTCGTCCAGGGGAGCGCCCGGCCGCGCAGATTCGGGCAACACGATGATGCCGTCGTGCTCATCGCTGATACCCAACTCGGCCTCGGAGCAAATCATTCCTTCCGATACCACGCCCCGGATGCGCGCGGGTTTCAGCTCTTCGCGCCTCCCGGTGTGCGTGTTGAGCAGAAGAGCGCCGGGACGGGCAAAGCAGATGTTTTGTCCGGCCGCCACGTTGGGGGCTCCACACACCACCTCAACGGGATCGCCGTCGCCGGGATCCACCAGGCACAGCGTCAGGCTGTCGGCGTCCGGATGCGGTCGGGTGGAGCGCACGTGACCAACGAAGCAATTTTCCCAGCCACCTCGGGTTATCACGTCGCCCACCTCGATGCCGGCCATCGTCAACCGATGGGCCAGTTCATCGGGCGGCAGGGAGATTTCAACGTACTGGGACAGCCAGGAGAATGGGATGAACATAATTGTCGGTGGCGCACGGTCCGAATCAACCGGACTATGCTACTTTGCCCTCCTGATGGGCGCGGCGTTCGCAGGCACGAAGATCAATGCGATTACGTTAAAGGGGATCACTTTGACGCAAGGTTCTACTCTCATTATCAAAACTGGCGCAAAAAACGCACGTCGTTGCTGTAAAAATGGCGGATGTCATCGATGCCGTACTTCAGCATCCCAATGCGCTCCGGCCCCATCCCGAACGCGAAACCGGTGTACCGGTCCGGATCATAACCCACGCCGGCCAACACCCTGGGATGCACCATGCCGGCGCCCATAATCTCAATCCAGTCTTCGTCACGGTTGATGGGTCGTTTGCCCGTGGCCGGATCGCGGAAGTTGGAAATCGACATATCCACCCCAGGCTCCACAAACGGGAAGTAATCGCAGCGGAACCGAATCTGCCGGCCTTCGCCAAACACCCGACGCGCAAATTCGTACAGCGTACCCTTCAGATCGGCAAAGGTGATTCCCTCGGCCACCGCCAAACCTTCAACCTGGTAGAAATGCCATTCGTGGGTAGCGTCGGTCGCCTCGTAGCGGTAACACTTGCCCGGCACCACAACCCGCACCGGCGGTTCCTGGGATTCCATCACCCGCGCCTGCATGGGCGACGTGTGCGTACGCAGCAGCATCGGCTGCTGTCCCTCTTCGTTTACGTAGTCCACCCACAGCGAGTTCCACATATCCCGTGCCGGGTGTCCGGCCGGGATGTTCAGCATCTCAAAATTGTAGTGATCCAGCTCCACCTCGGGGCCTTCCACAACGCTGAACCCCATCGCCATGAACGCGTTGCAAATTTCGCGCACGATCCGGGTGGTGGGATGCAGCCGACCGGAGACAACCGGACGTCCCGGCAGGGTAACATCCAGCCGGTCGCTGGCCGCTAGTTCGGCCTCCGCAATCTCCCGGGTGCGACGGGTCAGGGCCTCTTCCAGCGTGTTCTTGGCCTGGTTCGCCCGCGAACCCACCGACCGCCGCAAGTCGGGATCGAGCCCGGACAAACCACGCAGCAGCAGCGTCAGCTGACCCCGCCGGCCCAGATACGATACCCGCCATTCCTCAACCGCGCCGGCATCCCCAACGGCGGCCAATTGGCGCAGCGCATCCTGCGTCAGTGCGTCGACAGACTCAGGCGATGGCTGCTGGGTGGTGGGTTCAGGCATGGGGCGTCAAACCGGATACAGCGGGCTGGATGGATTGTGCGTTGAAACTCCGCTGCGGCGACGAAAATTATAGGCAGGCCGCACGTACCCGGTCAAGGAATTGTACTCTTCAGTACAGGGTCATTCGGTTGTCATTGCGAGGAGCGCAGCGACGTGGCAATCTCGTTGAGGTTGAGCACGTGCCGGGGAACCATCATTGCTACGGCGACGAGATTGCCACGCTGCGCTCGCAATGACATGAGGAAAACCGAAAGGCCCTGCTCTTCAGTACAGGGTCTTTCGATTCTCCCTCTCCCCTTGTGGGAGAGGGCTGGGGTGAGGGGTATAGTCTGCCGCAGGATAGTTCCCTATCTCACACCTTCACCCTAACCCTCTCCCATCAAGGGAGAGGGGAGTTCTTGTAAAACCGAAAGGCCCTGCTCTTCAGTACATGTGAGACGCAGGAGGGGCCGTCATTACGAGGAGCGCCCACCCCACCTGTCATTGCGAGGAGCGCAGCGACGTGGCAATCTCGTTGAGGTTCAACGCACGTCGGCAAACCACCATTGCTACGGTGCCGAGATTGCCAACCCCCGCATCGAGTACGGGGTCGCAATGACAGAGCAAACCACGGCCCAAAATCCTGCCCATCCTGTTCATCGATGTAAAATGACGTGCCCCTCTCTCGATCCAAGAGGCCGAGGGTACGGGTCCAACTCCCATATCCGGCGTGTATAATCGGCTGGTGCTACGCCCACCACCAACCTGCCGTCTGCTCCGGCGTCCCTCATGTTGAAGGGAGCAAGGTCCCGCCTCCATTACGGTTGGGCAATCTTCGTCCTCTCCCTGGGCAACCTTACCGTAGAGGGCGGCACCAAAAACAGCGAAGCGGTTTACTACAACGCCCTGCTGGTATATTTCCACCGCAGCGCCACGTACACGGCGGCGGTTTTCTCGGTTGCCGGCCTGGTCGGAGCGTTGGCCGCGCCCTTCCTGGGCGTGCTGCTCGACCGTTGGGGAGCCCGCGTACTTTTCCCCCTCGCCGGTTTTTGCATCCTCTTTGGCTGGTTCGCTTCCAGCTTCGCCACCGATTTGTGGCAGTTCTTCTTTTTCTACAGCATCTTTGCCGGTATCGGGCAAACCGCCATCTCCTCCTTTTCCATGACTGCCACATTGGCCCCGTGGTTCCCCGATTCCCGCGGTCGGATGCTCGGGTTGGCCGATTCCGGCAACCCCATCGGCCAGGCCATCTTTGCGCCTCTCGCCGCCATACTCACCGAATCCATCGGATGGCGTTGGGCCTATCGTTGCTTCGGTTTCATATTTTTCGCGCTCATTACCTTCCCCAACGGTCTTTTCCAGCGACGTCCGCCGGCCACCGCCTCCGTATCCGCTGCCTCCGTAGCGGCCCCGGCCGCTGTCTCTGCGCCCACCGACGCCCAACCGGCTCCCATCGCTCCGGTCGAGGCTGCCGCGCCCACCGACTCGCAATCGGTCCCACAATCGCCGCCGGACAGCCGGCCCCGAACCAGGGTTGCGCCACCCCCGATGTCCGGAATCGTAACCCAACCCGCCATGTGGCTGCTGGTGCTTACTCGCGTCACCGGCTCGGTGGGTGTCCAGCTGGTGCGGGTACACCTGGTAGCCTTCTTCGTGTTGGCCGGATACACCCCCCTGATTGCCGCATCGACGATGGGCGCGGTTGGCGGAGTCAGCGTATTCGCCCGTCCGCTGGTGGGCATCGCTTCCGACCGGTGGGGACGCGAGCTGGTGTTCACCGTTGGCACGTTACTAACCGTCATATCGATAGTGCTGATCGTCTGGTTGGGAGATGGCAGCTTCTGGCCCCTGGTGGTGTACGTCGCCCTGGCCGGCGTCAGCGACGGCATCAGCGGCCTCATCGTGGGCGCGAAAGCCGCCGATTTGTTCCCTCCCGAAGCGTTGGGCACCATCATGGGATTCATCGAGATGGGACGCGGCGCGGCAATTTTCCTCGGCCCGATCCTGGGCGGCTTGATGTTCGACTGGCAGGACAACTACATGGGCGCATTCCTCGTGTCGGCGGGGTTGTCTTTCGCGTCCATCTGCACGGTGTGGGCGGCCCAACTGGTTGGAACCAGGGGCAAAACCCGCCTCGCCCGCCTGACGTCACACCCCTGACAAAACCCGGCATCCCCCGGCCCCGCGTATTAACGCCGGTAGTTTCCGGTTCCCGCGCCTTTCACCACCGCATCCAAGACGCCGCCCTTACGCGTACCCCAGGGCCTTTCGGTTTTCCTCATGTCATTGCGAGCGCAGCGTGGCAATCTCGTCGCCGTAGCAATGATGGTTCCCCGGCACGTGCTCAACCTCAACGAGATTGCCACGTCGCTGCGCTCCTCGCAATGACAACCGAATGACCCTGATGCGTACCCAGTTTGGTTTGACAAACTGGCCTACTGTCATTGCGCAGGCCGCCCACCCGCTCATGGGGAGCCTGTCGAACCACGTGGCAATCTCGTTGAGGTTGAACACACGTCGCCAAACCACCATTGCTAAGGCGACGAGATTGCCGCCCCCGTATCAATTACGGGGTCGCAATGACAGTTAAAGCGGGTACGCGTGAGCGGTTAGGCCGTGTTGACAAATACCGTCATTCCCGCTTTCGCGGGAATCCAGTGGCCTAAGTCGTTAATCACGGTTCTGATTCTTTCATCGTACCCTCTCTGGACTCCTGCTTTCGCAGGAGTGACGGGTTGGTTTGCTAATTGTCAACAGGCTCTACGGCGCTGGGTCCTCCCGCTCGCAGACGACCCTCCGCTCATCGGGAGGCACGCGGTCAATCAGCGCCCGGTGAACGTGGTTGTTAACGCATTGGTTTTGAGGGTAAACGGTGTGCGTGGGGTGAGTGGTCTCCACCAGATAGCCGTTGCTGAGCGTTTCGGTCGCGAGCTCTTCGGATTCTACGAACGGAGTAACCGGGTCGGAGTGGTTGCCGACTACCAGTATCGGTACGCCCCCGCCATCGAACGGCCCCTCAAGGGGTGGGGGGGCAAACTGGTCGTAGAAGAGGCAAATTGAGAGGTACGGTCTGGACGCTGCCTCCGTCAAGGGGAACATCCCCTCGATGGCAGCACGAATCATTGCGAGTTCCTCCAGCATGGTAGCGCGGTCCTCCTCCCCCGGGTCCAAGGCCCAGGCATCCAGACAGTTGACATGTTCAGTGAAGCTTGCGCCGGGGTTCCTCACGGCCGGCTGGCGCATGGCCAGCTCCAGTAGAATGGCCGGGTCGTCGTTCTCGTTGAGCTCGAACAGACCCTGCCATAGCACAGGCCATAACTCTTCAGCGTACAGGGCCGACACCACTCCAAGAGAGCCGGCGCTGGGATAACCGCCCGCCGCGCTGTTGACCAGGTCCAGTTTCGCGGCAGCCTCCATGTAGTAACCAACTGGGTCTCCGTCGTTGTAGATCGGGCATTCCGGATCGGCGCACGCTTTCAGCGCCCGTTCCAGAATTTCTTCGCTCGGCCGGCTTGTCTCGATAATCTCGGCGATGCTTTCCTCTATGGTGGCGGCTTCGGCAACCGGGTTGGCGGCGGCGTCAACCACCATTGCCCGGACCGACTCGGGAAAGAGCGTAGCGTACCAGACCCCCAGCGCCGAGCCGTAGGAATATCCCAGGTAAGAGATTTGTTCGACGCCCAGGCCCTTGCGTATTTCATCCATGTCGTTGGCAACGTAGGCGCTGTGCAGCAGGCCGCCCGCCCGCCCCATTGACTGGATGCACAGGTTGGCCGCCGCTTCGCCGGCCGCTATTTCTTCGGGGGTGTCTATGACATCGTCCTCGACTGAGGCGCGCAGCGCCAGCTGCTCACCGGGGTCGCCGCAGGCGAAGGATGGCTCGGACACCCCGACGCCGCGGGGGTCGAATCCTACGATGTCGAAGCGTTCAACGATTTCATCGGTGTACTGTCCAAATGGAGCCAAAAAGGCATAATCTATGCCGGGCACTCCCGGACCGCCGGGATTCACGAACAGATAGCCGATCCGTTTTTCCGGTGCAGTGGCCCGGTGCACACTGACCGCGATTCTGATGCTCCCGGCCTCCGGGTCCCGGTAGTCTGCGGGAACTGTTATGAATCCGCACTCGTAGATCTCGGCGCACGGTCCCAGGAAGAAGACTGGCTGCCCGACAGCCCCGGCTGTCTCCGGCTCCGCCTCCGGGTCTTCCCGAGCGCAGCGGATCTCTCGCACCGCGGGGTACACGCCTTCAATCAGCGCTCGGTGAACATGGCGGTTAACGCACTGGTTTTCAGGATAGACAACGTGCTTGTGGTGGGAGGTCCGCACCAGGTAGCCATTGCTGAGCGTATCGGTGGCGAACTTTCGAGATTCATCGATTGAAGTAACCGGGTCGGCGTTGTTGCCGATTACCAGTATCGGCGCTCCTCCGCCGTCAAGCGGCGCCTCAGGAGGCTCGGGGGCGAACTGGTCGTAGTAGGGGCAAGCGCTGGCGAATGACAAGTCGAAGACCGCCAGCAAGGGCAGTTCATTCGTGATGACCTCCTTCGTGACTGCGTCGTCAAACAGCCGCGCGGCGCGGTCCACCTCCGGTAAGAGGGCCCAGCTGTCCAGGCAATTGACGTGCGCAGTGAAGCTCGCAGCGGTGGGGTCGTCCCCCAGGTTCAGTGAGGCGGCATTGACCAGGAAGGTCGGGTCGTCGTTCTCCTGGAGATTAAACAGACCTTGCCACAGGACCGGCCAGATCAGCTTGTCGTACAGGGTTGAGATCACTCCCAGGACGCCGGCTTGGGGATTATCCGCCGCCGCGTTGACCAGGTGCAGTTTGGCAGCAGCCTGCTCGAAATAGCCCACCGGGTCGCCGTCGTTGTAGATCGGGCATTCAACCGGGTCGTCGCAGGCGATCAGCGCTGCTTCGAGACCCCTAGCCAGCGCTGAAGCTGCCTCGACTTCCTCCATGATGCGTTCATCATGGGTAGCGGTTGAATCGACTGCGTTGCTGGCGGCGTCAACAACCATAGCTCTGACCGACTCGGGGAAGAGCGTAGCATACCAGCCTCCCAGCCCCGATCCGTAGCCGGACCCGTAGTAAGAGATTTGCTCCGCGCCCAGGGCCTGGCGTATTTCGTCCATGTCCCTGGCAACATATTCGGTGTGCAGCCGTCCACCAACCGGCCCCATCGACTGGATGCACAGATTGGCGGCCGCTTCTCCGGCCGCCATTTCCTCAGGGGTGTCGCTACTCTCGTCGATGGTGGACAGCAGCGCGATCTGCTCACCGGGGTCGCCACAGGCGAATGCCGGCTCGGACGCCCCGACGCCCCGGGGGTCGAACCCGACAATGTCGAAGTGTGCGACGATCTCATCAGTGAGTGCTCCGTCTCGGGTGGCTGCGGCCATCTCCAAACCGCTCCCGCCCGGCCCGCCGGGATTCACGAACAGATAGCCGATCCGTTTGTCCGGCGACGTGGCCCGGTGCATATTGACCGCGATGCTGAGGCTGCCGGCCTCCGGGTCCCGGTAGTCCGCCGGAACTGATACGAATCCGCAATCCAGCCCGGGGTCAGACTCACACGGGTTCCAGTCTATCCGCTCGCCGGCTGGAGTTGGCTCCGGCGTTGGCGTTGGAACTCTCGTAGGCGTGGGCCCCGGCGTGGCCTCCCGCGCCGGCTCCGGTGTTGGAGCACGCGCAGCCGAGGGCGTCTGAGTCGGCGCTGGAGCAACGGTTGCCGTAGGCGAGGGCATTGGGGGCACAACTTGTGTCGCCGGCGGCGGCATGGTCAACTCCGGCGCTGGCGGCGCGGCCGGTGTGGGCGCAGGACCTTCACACGCCAAGCTAACTATAGCGGCCAGAATCAGGACACTGACGGCGATTAACTGTTTCATTGTCTTACCTCATTACCGGCAAATTTCTCCCCTCTTCTGCCCCGCGAGCGGGCCTGAAGGAGTCTAGCACGAACTGTATCAGGGCCTGTTGACATTCAGCCATCAGGACAGCTGCACCCGGCCCTGGCGCCTATGCCCGCTGGTCGGGGCCGAATCGGTTTTCGCCTGCTTCACCCCGCCGCGCCATCCAGATTATCGCCCAGACAATGACCGCCAGCGTGATGACCAACGCCGCGATAAGCATGATTGCAGCCGGCAGGAAGGCTAAGGCTTCTCCGGCAGATTCCCACTGAATATTATCACCAGATTCCCAGTCAAAACTCCAACCACCCGAGGCATCGGTGGCGCCGAATGTGATGACTAGGGCAACGATGAACATTATGCCGGTGGCGAGCCAGGCTATGAAGGGGATGACATACCACGCCAATTGCCACCAGCCGGTCTTGCCGATGTCATGCAGACGGCGGGCGGTAACGGCCAGGCCGGGCAGCAGGGTTGCCAGGCTGAACAGGGTCTCAAGGGGGCCGTGTTCCCAAACCCCCAATAAACCAATGATGCTGTCAATGACGCTCAAAACGATGCCGCCAATGAAGAGGAACAGTATCCACCACCAGTATTCGGCGCGGGTTGCCCGCCCGCCGAAAACGACATATTTGCGGAACCCCTGTATGACGGCTGTAATCGGCGTTGTCATCCTCCGACCTCCGGCTTTTTGGAAAGCTTGCCTGATTCGGCGCTTCGGCGTGGCCCTGTTGTTAGGTCGTGTTGACATTTGAGATATAAGGCGATTTCGCTAACTCCAGCTCGTCATTCCCGCTTTCGCGGGAATGACGAGAAATGTCAACAGAACCTAGTGCAACCGGCAGGGCCTTTCGGTTTTCCTCATGTCATTGCGAGGAGCGTAGCGACGTGGCAATCTCGTTGAGGTTGAACACACGTCGGCAAATCACCATTACTACGGCGACGAGATTGCCACGCTGCGCTCGCAATGACAAAACCGGGAAAACCGAATGACCCTGGTGCAACCGGGCTGCGTTATGTGGATTTTCGCTATTTTATTACCGCCCCCCCGCGCAACCCTGCTGTGCAGAAAGTTTCTCACAGCGCCAGGGCAATCGCGTTGAGGTTGAACACACGTCGCCAAACCACCATTGCTACGGCGACGAGATTGCCACGCTACGCTCGCAATGACAAAGTGGATACGCATGAGAGACGCTGCCGCCTTGCGTAAATCAGAACATATATTCTATAATCAGCACTGCGGCTCCTAAACTGATCGGTGGGCTGCTCATTCCACCCTGTGCTTTTTGGAGTTTGCATTGGCTCAGTTTATCTTCCGCGGGTGCCGCCGCTGCGCCGGCGATCTGTTTATCAATCAGGGCGACTGGCAATGCCTGCAATGCGGTCACTATTTTTATCGCCCGTCTCGGCCGCCCCCGGACAACGCCTTCTGGGACTACTGGCGCGCGCAGTCCACCTCGCCATCCCCGTCCGTAGTGGAACCGCCGGTGGCGCTGCTGGCCGTACAGCCCCGTCGGAAACGGCGCCGCTGATGCGTAACCAACCTGCGGCGCTACTCGCCCTTGACGCGGCCACGCATGAAACCGGTTGGGCGGTATTTTCGGGCTGGGAACTGCTGGAAACCGGTACGATCATTCCCGGTCGGGAACCGGGTACCCCGGCGCCAGTACGCATCCGCCAGCTGTTGACAGCACTGAGCGAACTGAACACCCGATACCGGCCCGCCGGCGTTGCCTGGAGCCGACCCTCCGGCATCAATTGGGACGTGCCCGCCCTGGAGTTGCTGGATTTTGAAATGGAACAGTGGGCTGCGGACGCACACCTGCCGATGTGGGCCTACTCCGCGGCCGAAGTGCGGCACGCCGCAACGGGCCATCCCCGGGCGTCTCAACCGGACCTCGCGTTCGCCGTAATGTCTGCCCTGGGTCTGGTGGGTTTGCAAAAGTCCACCCACGAATGGGAGGCCATCGCCGTGGGAGCCTATCACCTCTGCCAACAGCCGCAATGACAAAGTGGGTACGCGCGAGAGTCAATGCCGGCTTGTTTGGGCCGTAAACCTTTGTTACAATTCCAGCGCACGGGCGGTACGGCTGGTAAACAGCCACACTTTTTCGGCGGTGCACGCTGTACATCCGTCTTTTGCGTAACAATTGGAGGAGGAATATACTATGCCGTCGTTCTGGGAAAACATTAGAATGCCAGACCTCGATCGGGAGTCGGGCGCCAATATCGCTGAAGGCGGCGATATGGCTGCTTATGTGAGCTTCCCCAACCCCAACGCCGGAACCAGCTTGCCAGCCGTTATTGTGGTGCAAGAAGCCTTCGGCGCAAACGCACACATCCAGCGCGTGGCCGACCAGTTCGCCGCTGCGGGTTATGTTGCAGTCGCCCCGGCGCTGTTCCATCGCAACGAGCGCAACCCCAACCCCATGCTGGGTTACACCCCCGAAGATTTTGACGCTGCCGTCAATACCTACATGCCCGAACTCACGGGTGAGGGCATCATCCAAGACATCAACGGTGCCATCGACTATCTGCAACGTACGTACCCCCGCACCCGCGGCCAGAAAATTGGCATCGTCGGTTACTGCATGGGTGGCCGCGTTGTTTACCTTGCCGCCAGCGCTTGCAGCGGCCTCAGCGCCGGCGTCGTCTATTACGGCGGCGCAATCCTCGCTCCCTACAGCGACGGCGTAACCCCGGTCGACGGCACTGCCAACATCGGCATCCCCCTGATGGGCAACTTCGGTGCAACCGACGGAAACCCAACTCCGGATGATGTTTCAACGATTGAGGCTGCATTGACCGCCGCCGGCAAGTCATTCGACTTCAAGATGTATGACGGCGCTGGCCACGGTTTCAACTGCGACGACCGCGAAAGCTACAACCAGGCGGCCGCTGAAGACGCAATGGCGCGCACGTTGGCCTTCTTCGACAGCAACCTGAAGTAAGCCCGGCTAACGCCTTCTGCCCTCCGGCAGATAAAAGGCCCGGCTCGCTGTGAAGCGAGCCGGGCCTTCCTTGATGTCCCAGCGCCACAACCTCGGTAGCGCCTATCCACCCAACGGAGATATCCCCTGCACCAGTTTGATGATGTCGTTGGCGCTGATTGCGATTACCAGAGCCAGCAGCGCCACGAACCCAATCAGGTGCACCAGCCCCTCTTTCTCCGACGGCACCCGCTTGCCGCCGCGAATCCACTCGATAAACACAAACAGCAGCCTGCCGCCGTCCAGCATCGGTATGGGCAGTATGTTCAGCACCGCCAGGTTGATGCTCAACAGGATGGCAACCAGCATCCAACCCTGGAATCCACCCTTCTGCGTAATCTCCCCGGTAATCCGGGCGATACCAATCGGCCCGCTGAATTCCGGCCCACGACCTCCGCCGAACCAACGGCGCACCTCGGCGCCAATCAATTGCACCATGTCCACAGTCCTGGTGACGCCCATGGGAAAGGCGCGCCAAGGCGGTTCGGCCTCCCGCCGCTCCTCCGTCTGGCCAACCACATCAAAGGTGATGCCGACAGCGTGCCTGGCGGGTGGGTTCACCCGCGGCGTAACGGAGATCAGTCGTTGGGCGCCGTCCCGTTCCACCGACCACAGCATCTCGCTGCCCGCCCCGGAACGCACTTCACGCACCAGCTCATTCGGCGCCTCCAGCGTTCGCCCATCGATAGCCAGCACCCGGTCGCCGGCCATCAGCCCGGAAGCCTCTGCCGGCGAACCCGGAGCAATGGCGGTTATCTGCACGGTCCCCCCAACCAGCTCGGTGTGGGGAATCATCAGGATTATGGCGAAGGCAACTACGGGGAAGATGGCATTCATCGCCGAGCCGGCCGCCAGCACTATCGCCCGTTGCCCCAGCCCCCGTCGCGCCAGGCTGCGCGGAGCCTCCGGGTTGTTCTCCCCCGACAACCGCACGAACCCGCCCAGCGGCAGCCAGTTCACCGAATAGACCATGTCGGCCAGCACGATGCGATCGCTCTGCACTTCGCGTACCCGCCCCTCGTGGCGCAGATACCGGTCAGATTGCAGTTCGTCCAGCGAGGCCCGCGCCGGCGTGTCTCCGTTCTGGTTCTGGCCGCCGGCTCCGGCGAAGCGCCCCAACGCGCCCAGGATGCGTCCACCCGTCCTCGAATCTCGAACCTCAACGTATCGCGCTTCCAGCTGACCAGCGGCGGTTTCACCGGACAGAACGCGCACCACCATGCCGGGGCGAATCTGCTGCACCGCGCCGTTGAGACACACCGTGTTGCCGGTGAGCAGCGTTTCGGTGCGACCCGTATAAACGCCCCACACCCGAGGCGGATACCCGACGCCAAACTCCAGCACTTTCACGCCGAAGGCTTTTGCCGTCCAGAAGTGCCCCAGCTCGTGCACCACGACCAGCAGGAGCAGCATGGGAATAAACGCGGCCAGCGCGATGACAAGAGTTTCCATGGTCAGTCGGTCGGCTTGATGCGGGGGGAGGAAGAAACCGGTTCAGCCGCTACCTGGCCAGCCGCTGGGCGATTTCGGCAGCCCGGACGCTGGCCCAACGATCCACATCCACCACGGCTTGCAGGTCAGCGTCTTGGTGGTTTTGATTCTCGCCAAGCACCTTTTCGACCACCCGGTAGATGTCGGTGAATCCGATGCGCCCCTGCAGGAACCAATCCACCGCCACTTCGTCCGCTGCGCTCAACGCCGTGGGAGCCGTTCCTCCCTCCCGTCCGGCGGCGATAGCCAGATCGAAGCAGGGATACCGTTCCTTTTGCAGCGGCTCAAAGTCCAGCGACCACGCCACGCCGATGTCCAGGCGCGGAATGTCCTCATTGGGCAGCCGCAGCGGATGGAACAGCGCGTACTGAATGGGCAGACGCATACTGGGCGGCCCCATCTGCGCCTTCACCGAGCCGTCGTCAAATTCAACCATGGAATGGATGGTGCTCTGGGGATGCACCACCACCGCGATGTCATCCCAGGGCACGGAGAACAGCCAGTGTGATTCGATAACCTCGAACCCTTTGTTCATCAGCGTGGCGGAATCTATGGTGATTTTGTCGCCCATGCGCCACGTGGGATGCTGCAACGCCTGTTCCGGAGTAACCGATTCCAGCTCGGCCAATGGTGTCCGGCGGAACGGGCCGCCGCTGGCGGTAATCAACAGGCGGCGAATGTGGTTGTCCTCACCCTGCAGGCACTGCCAGATCGCGCTGGGTTCGCTGTCGACGGGCAGTATCACGGCGCCGTGTTTGGCTTCCGCTGCCTTCAGCATCTGCCCCGCCATCACGATGGGTTCCTTGTTGGACAGGGCCACCTGCTTGCCCGCCCGCAGGGCGCACATCGTGGGCTCCAGACCCACCGCTCCCATCAGGGCAACCATCACCTGATCCACTTCCGGCAAACCGGCCATCTCGTCCATGGGCATCAGGGCTGTTCCCGGCGGCAGCGGTGACGGCGGGTTTATGCACCAGATGTATCCGGGATTGAACTCGGCAACCTGCTCCATCAGGAGCGCGGTATTGTTTCCGGCAGCCAGCCCAACAACCTCAAACTCGTTGCGAAACGCCCGCACAATATCGAGAGTTTGACGGCCTATGGAGCCGGTGGAACCGAGTATGACGATGCGTCGCATAATAACCGGTGCGCCAGTTTAGGGAATGACGGTCGAAACCGCCACGAGAATGTACAACACGGTCAATGATGGGAGCAAACTGTCAAGCCGGTCCAGCATCCCACCGTGGCCAGGGAAAAGGTTGCCGGAATCCTTGACGTTCGCCAAACGCTTTATCTTTGATTCCAGAAGATCGCCGGCCGGCGATACACAACCTAAAATAACACCAATCCCTGCCAGATGCCAAATCGCCGCGCCCACCGGAAACAAAAGTCCCAGCGCCACCGCGGCTATCACCGCTCCGGCCAACCCGCCGGCGGTTCCTTCCCACGTTTTGCCGGGGCTGATTCCAGGCGCCATCGGGTGACGTCCGATCAACCTTCCCACTGCATAAGCCCCGGTGTCCGCCGCATACACCGTCAGAATTCCCAGCAATACCCACCAGCCTCCGTAGTCGGTTAGCAGCCAGGGTATCTCAGCTAAAACGCCTTCCCCGGCATTCAAAGACGTTCCCCACTCTCCAAGTTCTGTCATCTCAACCGCCGACAGTTTCACCGCCGGCCCGACCACTCCCCACAATGCCACCGCGCAGGCCAGCGCCCCGCCGACATAGATGGGTGGCAACAACAGATAGAGCGCCGTCGCCGCCACACCGCGCCCGTGCCAGGCCGCAATCATCCACAGGCCGCTCCCGATGCAGCCAATGATGCAGATAACGCCAGCGGCGATTCCAAAATCCTCCGGATCCACAGCCATCTCTCCGGCCAGAACCAGCGCCACCGCCCAGGTTCCCCCCAGCCACGCCGGCAACGGCGCCGGCGGCTCCCCGTCGTCGTTGGGATCAAGGGGCGGATACAGGCGGTATGCTTCCCACACGCCGACCGCGGCCACCACTGCGGCCAAAATCGTAAGCCAGGGCGGGCCAAACCAGATGGCAGCCAGAACTATCGGTACGCCCACCAGGGCGGTCAAAACCCGGTGGAGCAGCAACGGCCTACTCCTGAACGGCGGTGTCGTAAGGAGAAACCACGGTTCCGAAGCGGCGCTGGCGTTGCTGGAACGCTTCCAAGGCCCGGTCAAGTTCGTCCTGGTCCAGATCCGGCCACAGCACCGGGGTATGGTAATACTCGCTGTAAGCAGCCTGCCACAGCAGGAAATTGCTGATCCGCTGCTCTCCCCCTGTGCGAATGATCAGGTCCGGGTCGGGACAACCCGCAGTGTAGAGATACCTGCTGAACAGCGCCTCGTCTATCTGGTCTTCGGGGACTCCGTCGGCCAGAATGCGCCGCACCGCCCGCACGATTTCGCCCCGGCCGCCGTAGTTAAACGCCACGTTCAGGGTTACTCCGGCGTTGTCGCGGGTCAACTGCTGCGCCTTGGCGATGGCGTCCTGCAATCCCGGATCCAGTGGCTCCGGGTCGCCCAGATGAACCAGGCGCACGCCGGCGCGGTGCAGTTCCTCGGTTTGCGGAACGATCTCTTCGGCCAAAATTGCCAGCAGCCCGTCCACCTCGTCCGACGGCCGGTGCCAGTTCTCGGTCGAAAAGGCGTAAAGGGTAACGACGCCAACCCCGCGTTCGGATAAGGATCGAACCACACTGCGGATGTTGGCTACGCCCTGCCGGTGACCGGCAGACCGGTTCAGCTTTCGCTGCGCCGCCCAGCGTCCGTTGCCGTCCATGATGATGGCAACGTGCCGGGGGACCGGGGGATTGAATTCCCGGCCCTTCCCGTCGGTATGTTCTGTGCGGTTTGAGGCAGCCAATGGAGGAATGACGGGCAGTTAAACCTGCATTATCTCCGCTTCCTTGGTGGCCGCAACCTCATCTATGGACTTAACGTGGGCGTCGGTGGTTTTCTGCAAGGTTTCCTGGCTGCGACGGTTTTCATCCTGAGAGATGGACTTGTCCCGCTCCATCCTGCGCAGCGACTCAACGCCGTCCCGACGCACGTTCCGCACCGCAACCTTGCTGTCCTCCGACTTGCGCTTCAGCAACTTCACCATCTCCTGCCGGCGCTCCCGAGTCAACGGCGGGATGGGTACCGTAATAACGTTGCCGTCGTTGGAGGGATTGAACCCCATCTCCGATTGGGTGAGGCTGCGTTCGATATCCCGCAATGCCTGCTTGTCCCACGGTTGCACCATGATGGCCCGGGCGTCGGCCGCCGAGATGGACGCAATCTGTTTCAACGGCGTCGGGGTGCCATAGTAGTCAACCGACAAGTCTTCGATCAACGCCGGGGTCGCCCGACCCGTACGCAGGGTGCTAATGTCCCTCCGCATCGCCTCGATTGACTGCCCCATTTTGCGTTCGGCTTCAGCCAGCACGTCTTCCACCGTTTTCTCCGGCTGGTTGTTCTCGTTGCCTCGATCTCTACCTTTGCGCTGCGTCATTTTGTTCCCCTCCGTTGATGGTGGTGCCAACGGCATCTCCGCGCAGTATACGACTCATCGTACCCTGTTCAAATATGTCGAACACGACAATGGGTAATTGATTGTCCATGCACAGGGTCATCGCAGTCGAATCCATCACCTCCAGACGTCGGTTCACCGCTTCCAGATATTCCAGTTGACCGAATCGAACCGCCTCGGGATTGGTGCGCGGGTCCGAGTCATAAACGCCGTCCACCCCGTTCTTGGCCATCAGCAAAATTTCGGCGCCGATTTCCAGGGCGCGCAACGCCGAAGCCGTATCAGTTGACATGAAGGGATTTCCCGACCCGGCGCAAAAGATAACCACACGGCCCTTTTCCAGGTGGCGGATGGCGCGTCGCCGAATGTAAGGCTCCGCAACGGCCTGAATCGACAGGGCCGATTGCGTGCGAACGCTCACGCCGCGCCGTTCTATGGCGTCCTGTAGAGCCAGGGCATTGATGATGGTAGCCAGCATCCCCGCGTAGTCTGCGGAGGAGCGATCCATGCCCTGCTGTTCGGCAGTTACTCCCCGCCAGATATTACCGCCGCCGATGACGACCGCTACCTCCACCCGGCGGGATTGAATTTCTACTATCTGATCGGCGATGTAGCCGACCGCGTTGGCGTCGATGGCGCCGGAGCCGGCGCCCTGTAACGATTCGCCGCTGACTTTCAGCAGCACCCGGCCGTAAATAGTGTCGCTGCTGACGCTACCGGTAACAACCATGCACGGCCTCGCATACCCACAACCGTACCCGCGTCGTTTATTCGCCGAGGGCTAGCCGGCGGAAATGCACGATGCGGACGTTCTCGCCGGTTTGCGCGGCGGTTTCTTTAACCAGGTCATCCAGCGTGCGGGAGCCGTCTTTAATGAACGGCTGTTGCAGCAGGCAAACCTGCGCCGGCGGCCGGTCGTCTCCCTCTTCCATGTCATCTGCGCTCAGGTACACCGGCGACATGGCGGCCACCTGCATGGCTATGTCGTGGGCCAGCGCATGAAACCCCTCGGTGCGTGCCACAAAGTCGGTTTCGCATCCCAGCTGCACCAGCGCGCCCACGCGACCCCCGGTGTGGATATACGATTCAACCAACCCCTGCGACGTTTCCCGGTCCGACCGCCTGGCAGCCTGCTCAAAACCTTTTTGCCGTAACGCCTCAACGGCCTTGTCCAGGTCGCCGTCGTTGGTTTCCAGGGCGTTTTTGCAGTCGCTAACGCCGGCTCCGGTTTGCTCGCGCAGGGATTTGATGAGTTCTACGGTAACTGCTGGCAACTTTGGAGCCTCCTGGTGTACGTATCTGATAGTGGGCGGGGTTCGGCGCGTTGGTTAGGGTTCCAGCGGGCGCGACGACATCATCTGGCCCAGTTCTTCCAGCGTAATTGTGCCAGAGAAGCGGGCTTCTTCCTCGGGGCTCATTTCTTCGTCGGCGCCTTCGCCGGATTCCAGGCCTTCCGCTTCTGCCTGCGCCAACTGCATGGCCTCTCGCTGGGCTTTTCCTTCCTCAATGGCGGCGGCCATCCGACCGGTTATCAGCCGGATTGATCGTACTGCGTCGTCGTTGCCGGGCACCGGGTGGGTAACCTGACCCGGGTCGCAGTCGGTGTCGACGATGGCAAAAATGGGTATGTTCAGGCGGCGCGCCTCAGCAATGCACAGGTCTTCCTTACCGATGTCAATCACGAAAAGCGCATTGGGCAACCGATCCATGTCCCGCAATCCGGTAAAGTACTTCTCCAGCTTGTCCAGGACGTGCGTCAACCGCACGGTTTCCTTCTTGGGCAAGCGATTCAGATAGCCGGAATCCCGTTGCTCTTGCAGACCTTTCATGTAATCGATGCGGGCCTTGATGGTCTGGAAGTTGGTCAGCGTGCCACCCAGCCAGCGCTGGTTGACGTACCAGTGCCCTACGCTCTCCGCTTCCGACGCAATAACATCCTGAGCCTGCTTCTTGGTGCCGACAAACAGGACCTTGCCCCCCGCGGCAGACAATTCAACCATGGCGCGGTAGGCGTCGGTGATCAGCCCCATCGTCTGTTGCAGATCGATGATGTGAATGCCGTTGCGCTGCGTAAATATGTAGCGCCGCATACGGGGGTTCCACCGCCGGGTCTGGTGGCCAAAGTGGACACCTGCTTCCAGCAACGATTTCATCGTGATGGGTTCCAGCCGGGGCGCAGCCTCTGCCGGACGTTCTGGGGCCTGTACCATAAAATTCTTCGCCTCGTATTTGTGGGGTCTCACACACGATGAAACACCCTTGTTTAGGCCAGATTTCTATAACCGTCGGCAGTATAGCATAGGGCTCAATCCGGCGGCAACGCGCGAACCCCCTCACGTAACGAGGCGATTTCGCTACTCGTAAGATTGAAACGAAGATTGCTGCCCGTAGTGCAGGGGAGTAAAATTCGCCTCACCAGCCCCCGATAAACCCAAGATTTCCAAGACACTGCGGAGAACTATCGTGACTACCATCCCAATCACGTCGCCGCCTGCGATAACATTCGAAACCACCGCCGGCATCGTCCAGAGGCATAGCGACCATACGGATTCAGTCACCGAACCCGTTTGGACAATTCGATCCAAAGTGCACTGCAGGCTCATGGCGCCCATGAGCAACGACGGGAGGATCCTGTACCTCGGAACGGCTGGATGCGACGACGATACGATCCAACTCATAACCCGAACCACTGCCGGGAGCATCGGAAAAACCGCCAAACCCTCTCTCCGTTCTGCCGCTCGCGAGTGCGCCGAAGCAAAGAAAGACATCGAAAGCCTCTTGGACAGATGGCCTGAACCACAACACTTCCAGCTTCTCAGCTCGCAGCTTGCCGGCCTTAGCGACGAACAAAACAGCCTCGCCAGCGCCTACGCCGCCTGCCAGATATACGAGACGGCGGCTACCGCACTCTACCTGGCCATCGTGGACGGTATGGCCCCGGTCGCTACCGAGGAATTATCCGACGCAGCCACCATCGAGAGGGACCGGGCCATCGCGGATGCCGGATACACCGACGAGGTGGCCCGATGGCCGGAGTGACCACCGGGTGCATCTACGAATGCGATGGTCACAGCCAAGAAGGGCACGAGCTAGCTGGAGGACACCCCGTAATCGTCGTGGGAAGGCAAAGCCTAATCGATAACCAAGGCATCGCCATAGTAGTCCCCCTGACCAGCACCCGGCCCAACCACCCAGTACATTGGGCCGTGGAGATTGAGGATACGAACTCACACGCCTATGTCCGCCACGTCAAGTCGGTTCACATCACGAAAATCAGAGGCTTCCTGGGCACTGCTAAGCCCGAGGAAATCGACTGGATCAAAGACGGACTGGCGAGAGACCTCAATTACGACAACCAAGAGTGCGCTACAGCCTTGGGGCGAGAAGTACGTCCAGGCAGTCTATGGTCCGCGTCCATACCGAACGCCCGTGGACTGAGTTACGAGGGCGAACTCCTGACCCTCACGTCCAACCGGTACACCGGAATAGCAACCGCCTTGGCCGTAGATTCACAACCACGCCGCAATCCAAGGCAAATCATCCCGGTGAAGCTCGAGAATCCTGAACAGCGGGGATTTGCCATCACATACCAAGCCAGATCAGTTTCCGCCGGGGAACGCTTTACCGGATATAGAGGGGAAATTCCGGATGAGCACCTGAGATTCGCAAAGTCGGCGCTGATCAGATGCATAGAGCCATGACGCTGATTCAGGGGTGCGACAAGAAGGCCGAGTAGCGAAATCGCCTCACGTAACTGTTCAGACTTGCGGGGGTCTGTGGACTATTCGGCCTCTCGTGGGGGTAACCCAGCACAGAATTTCCACTGCAAACCGTTTTCGTCCCCTCAAACGTGAAGGGTTATCCCTCCACTCATCCTGAGCCTGTCGAAGGACCGCCACCCGTCATTGCCAGGAACGTCCGCAACATGGCAATCCCATTACACATAGCGCCCAAAAATCCTGTCCACCCCGTTCCATCCATGCAAAAACCGATCCCCTCCCCCGTTCATCCTGAGCCTGTCGAAGGATCATCCGTGTAAAAACCCGTCCACTTCAGTTCAACCCCAGCATTTCGCCAAGCCAGGCAGCACGTATCTGGGCGTGTTCGTGGCCGCCGCCCTCGGCTCCGCCGTCGTAGAGCCTGAAATCGCAGTTGGGCAGGACGGCCGCCAGTTCCTCGCTGAACGCCAGGGGGCACGTGCTCCGGTCGAATCTGCCGGCGCTGAGCAGTACCGGCGCCCGCACCGACGCCGCGACGTGCAGCGGATCGAGTACCGACAGCGTGGCCTCCACCTGTCTCCGGCGATCCGGATACAACCGCAGGTAATCCCCCAGCTCCGCCAACGGGTAACCCAACCCCGGTTCCAGCGCCGCCCGATTTCCCAACGGCATCGGCGTATCGGCCGCCACCGCCGACACTCGCGGCCGCCTCGCCGCCGCCGCCAGCGACAAACCGGCTCCCAGGCCAGCGCCGGTTAGCGCCATGGTCCCGATCTGCGCCACCTGTTGCGCCTCCAGCACGTCCAGGGCGCGCAGGGCGTCGGCGAAAGCGCCCACAACCACGCAGGAACGCACGTCTTCAATCCCCTCCGTCAGCAGTCCCGGATAACTCGCCCGCACCATGCCGTCGCTATGGCGTTGGCCTCGGTAGGTGGGATTCATCACCACCGCCCGGTGGCGCAACGGCGTGTAGATGATGTCGTGGACACTGGCATAGTCGGGCATCCTGACCAACGCCGGGTAGGGGCCGCCACCCCTGGGCGCCGAAAACCAGGCGAACAGCCGTTGACCGCCGGCGCTGGTGTAGTACATGCGATATACATCCCACTCCGGCTGCGAGTAAAAGGAATCCACCTCCACCGCCACGTCCGGATTCCATTCCGACAGTTCCGCTTCGGTCTGCTGCCAGAACACTTCGGGATTTATTGGGTTTTCGGTCATGCGTCGGTACCCTGCGGACGCGCGCCCTGGACGTTGGCTGCCGGCGCCTGGCTCACCCCGATCTTTCGCTCCAGCCAGGCCGTTTCCTGCGCCGGATAGTCGTGGGCGTTGCCGTGGCCCGAGTTGGGGAACAACCACAACTCGCGTTCGCCGCCCAGCAAACGATAGGCGGCATAGCTGGTGCCTGGCGGGCAAACTTCGTCCTCCAGGGCAATACCCACCACCATGGGGCATTTGATGCGCGGCGCAAAGTTCACCGCGTCAAAATACTGCAGCGTCTCCAGCATTTGGTCGGTCCGGTTGGGATAAGCCCGGCTGTAGCACGACAGCTCGTCATACGGATAACTGCGCAGCATCTTCATGGATTCCGGGAAACAGCACAGGAACGGGTATCCCGAAACCCCCGCCTTTATTTCCGGCCTCAGCGCCGTGGTGATTAAGGTCAACCCGCCGCCCTGGCTGCTCCCGCAGGCGTAGATGCGTTCCGGATCCACCTCCGCACGCGACAGCAGGAAGTCCACGCCGCGGACGCAGTCGGAGATAACACCCCGATAACTGTAGGTTTCCCGGCTTTCCACGCCGTGAGTCAACAGGCCAGGGTAGCCCGGATTGAACTGCGCGCTGCTGGGCAGCTTGCCCCTTACGGCCACACACAGAGCCACCACACCTTTCTGTCCCCAGTCCCGCCGCAGCGATGGTTCCGACTTGTACCCGGGGAGAATCAGCACCGCGGGAAAAGGACCGTCCCCTTCGGAGGGCACGCTGTACCATCCAAATATATCCAGCCCGTCCATGCTTCGGTAGGTAACCTGATACACGTTCACGGCGTCCGTGCTGCGCAGCGGGTCGATCTCGACCCTGGCATCCAGCGGTATTGCGGCCAGCTCGGCCAGGACGCCGTCCCAGAAATCGTCAAAATCATCCGGGCACGTAACCTCGGTAACAAAGGATTCAAGGTCTGCCTGAGTCGCCATACGCCTGCTCCTTGATGGTGATTGTCGTTTGCTGCCCGTATTATACATGGGCTGGCAGGTACGCCTCCCCGGCAATCTCACGCGTACCCACTTTGTCAAACCAAACCAGCCGACTGTCATTGCGAAGAGCGCCCACTCCCACCTGTCATTGCGACCCCGTACTTGATACGGGGGTGGCAATCTCGTCGCCGTAGCAACGGTGGTTTGCCGACATGTGTTCAACCTCAACGAGATTGCCACGTCGCTGCGCTCCTCGCAATGACAGATTAAATTGGGTACGCCTCGCCTACCCCGGCAAGAGACGGCGGGCGGCAAGAGACGGCCGGTAGTTATGCACACGCCGCAACCAGCCGGGGCGAACCCGACACGGTGCTATAATGCGCCCACTTATCGCCCGCAGAGATTTGCCGGCGTTTTCGAGGAGATTTGCGTTATGAAAGCTGGGTTCATTGGCGTTGGAAATATGGGCAATCCCATGGCTGCCAACATGATTAAAGCCGGCCACCAGCTGACCGTGCACGACCTGCGCCGCGAGTCGGCCACCAACCTGCTGGAGATGGGCGCAACCTGGTCTGACAGCCCGGCCGGATGCGTCGTTGCCGCCGACGCCGTGTTCACCTCGCTGCCAGTGCCGCGCGATGTTGAGGCGGTGGTTATGGGCGAGAACGGCATCATGTCGGGCGCCAGCCCCGGCGATATATACGTTGACCTGTCCACCAATTCGCCCACCGTCATCCGGCGACTCCATGCCGAGTGCGGCGCTCGCGGGGTCACCGTTCTGGACGCTCCCGTCAGCGGAGGCGTGTACGGAGCCGCCGCGGGAACCCTGGCTGTCATGGCCGGCGGGGACCGGGCAACCTTCGAAAAGGTAAAGCCAATGCTGGATGCCATCGGGGCCCACGTGGTCTACTGCGGCGACATCGGCGCCGGCATGGTAACCAAAATCTGCAACAACCTGCTGTCCATGGGCATCGGCGTGCTGATGGCCGAGTCGTTGACCCTGGGAGTCAAGGCGGGTGTGGACCTGGAAACGCTGGCCGATGTGATTGCCAACAGTAGCGGAGGCAACCGCCGCCTCACCGAAAAATTCCCCCGCTACCTGTTCAGCGGCAACTTTGAACCCGGATTCGCCACCGCGCTGGCCGCCAAAGACGTCCGCCTGGCCACCGACCTGGGGCGCGAATACGGTATCCCCATGGAACTTTCCAACCTGGTCGACCAGCGACACGTCGAGGCAATGTTTCGCGGCTGGGGTCCCGAAGACTCCGACGCGGTGGCTCGCCTGCAGGAAGAGAAATCCGGAGTGCAGCTACGTTTCCAGGGCATGGGCGGGTAAATCCCGTCTCACGGTCATCGATCGAGCTTATTGTCATTGCGAGGAGCAAAGCGACGTGGCAATCTCGTTGAGGTTGAACACACGTCGGCAAATCGCCATTGCTACGGCGACGAGATTGCCACCCCGTATCAAGTACGGGGTCGCAATGACAGCGCCCGGATTGTCGGCCTGACTTTGGGAACGGTTTTGTAGAGCGCATCATGTTCCGCCAGCCTGATACCTCCGGCAACAAACCCACCTACATCACCAGGTATGTATACGCCGATACCACCGTATCCACCCACGGCGGCAGCGCCGGCGGCGTCCGAATCACCAGCGAAGAAAGGACCCGGTTGGCGCAGATGACAGACCACCTGGAACGATGCTGCAACGATTTGGACGCGGCCGGCTATGACGTCATATTCATCACTCCCATCGTCAGTGGGCGCACATCCTTCATGGACACCAACAGCCAGCGCGAATTTCCGGGTCACGGTTACAGCGTTACCGATGGCCTGATTGTTACCGGCAAGCTCCGCGAGTAAAGTAAAATAGAGCGTGCATCGTTCACCCTCCGGAGCTCTATCCCATGACCCAAACCTCCCCCATCGAACCTTTCGACCAGAACGGCGCCGTTGCCGACTACCGGCAGCAGGCCCGTGAGTTTCTGGTCAAAAGCCGCCAATACCTCGCCGAGGACGACCTGCACCAGGCTTCCGAAAAGGGCTGGGGCGCCGCAGCCTGGATGGCCAAAGCCGTCGCCGAAGCCCAGGGCTGGCAATACAACCGCCACGATGAATACCTGGACATAATGTACCGGGCGGAACAGTTGACCAGTAACCGACAGCTGGGAACCCTGAAGGGGGAAGCCAACCTGCTCCACGGGTATTTCTATACTCGGAAACGGTTTCTGTCCGCAGACGACATCGGTCGTCGGTTGGACCGAATGGCAATCCTCCTCGACCTCCTGGAGCCGTTGACCGAAACGGATGGCGCTAATTAACTGGCCGATTCGATAATATTACCCAACGGGTGTAAAATCCCACCATATTGTAAACTGCGACCATCAAAAGTGAGGACAGCATGACCAGCAGCGCGGAACGCCACGTTGAAACCGCCGATACCATCGAGGCCATCGAGGAATGTTTCCGCCTGGGCTGGACGGATGGCCTGCCCGTGGTTCCGCCTGCCGACTACAAGGTTCGCGAGATGCTGTCCCGGGCCGGTCTCACCGGCGAAGAAGAGCTGCTTAATCTGGACATGCGCAGCCGTGTCATCACCTCCGAAAACGCCGCCGCCAATGCCGTGATGGCCGGCTGCCAGTCCGACTACTTCCCCGTTCTGGTCACCGCCCTGCGCACGCTGGAAGAAGAACGAAACTTCGTCAACATGGCGGCGTCGTCCACCAGTTCCCCCAGCATCCTGATGGTTCTCAACGGGCCGATTCGCGAAGCCCTGGGCATCAACAGCCGCGACGGTCTTTTCGGGCCCGGTTTCCGCGCCAACGCCAGCATCGGTCGAGCCGTGCGCCTCTGCTTTATGAACGGCTTTGACGCCTGGCCCGGTCAGCTCGACCGCGGCACCCTGGGCACGCCGGCCAAGTACACCTTCTGCATCGCCGAAAACGAAGAAGATTCCCCCTGGGAACCGCTCCACGTCAGCCGGGGTTTCCAGGCCTCCGACAGCGTCGTAACGGTGGCCGTGGCGTACAATCCGGTCAGCGTTCCCAACAGCTACGGCCACACCGGCCGCTCGATACTGCTCGGGATCTGCGACACCCTGCAGTCAACGGCTCTCGCCCATCGGTACCCCGCCCAGTGGGTCATCGTCATCGGGCCGGAACATGCCCTTACCCTGCAGGGCGACGGCTGGACACGCCAGGACATACAGGAGTTTCTCATCGAAAACAGCGGACGCTCGCGGGCCGAGCTGGTTCAACTGGGTTCCAAGCAGGGACCCGAACGACCCGGCGACGACCAGCTGATCATGCGCTGCGCCAACGACCCCAACGACATCCTGATTATGCACGGCGGCGGCACCGGCGGACGCTACAGCGCCATTATCGACACTACCGGCTACCGCATCCGCACCCGAATCATCAACTCGGGCGCCGATTAATCCGGATTCGCAAAACCTTGGATCAACACGCTTTATCAAACGCCAGTCACACCACAAATCAGCAATGTCAACTGCACAGACCGAACAGGGAGGTTGAAAATGACCACTGCTGAATCCATGTCCCGGCTACGCCTGGTAAATCCCCGGGGCACCGAACTACCCACCACCGAGTTTCACATGAACGACCGCTCCGGCGGTTTGGCCGGCAAGCGTCTCGGCCTCATGGAGAACTCCAAGGCCAACGCCGACAAGCTCCTCCATGAGCTGGGCAACATCCTCAACGAGCGGCACGGTTTCTCCGAGGTCAAGTACTTCGCCAAGCACCACGCCAGCCTGCCGGCCCGGCAGGACGTGATTGACTCCATCCTGGGGGAGGTCGACTACCTCATCACCGGGGTTGGGGATTGAGGGTCCTGCAGCTCGTGCAGTGTGCACGACGGCATCGATATGGAAAAGCGCGGCGTACCCACCGCGGCAATCATCACCCACGTGTTCCTGAACACCGCCCAGGCCATGACCCGTATGATGGGCGTGCCTGACTATCGGTACGTGGTGGCTCAGCACCCGCTGTCCAGCCTCACCGACGATGAGGTGAAGCAGCGCGCCGCCGAACTGGCCGACGAGGTTGAGTCCATCTTGACCGGTCAGGAAGCAGCGGTGGCCTCCGACGACTAGCCCCGATACATGACGTCACCCGAGCCTTCGCCGGCTCGCCCTCCACTCAACCCAGCCATTCGGCCCGGGCTGGCCGGCGAAGCGCGCATTACCGTTGGAGCGGAGCACCTCGCTCCGCACACCCCCAAGTTCAGCACCCCCGCCATGGTGATGCTCATCGAACAGGCCGCGTACAGCGCGGTGTATCCTCTTTTGTCCCAACAGCAAACCGTCGTCGGCTACGAGATCAACGTCAAGCACCTTGCCCCCGCCGACGCCGGCAGCGATGTCGTGGCCCGTTCCACTCTGGTCCACGTCGCCGGAAACAAGTTGCAGTTCGAGGTCGTGGTGCGCCTCGGAGATCTGACGCTGGGCGCCGCGGAGCTCCGAATGGCCGTCGTTCCCCAGGCGATTGCCGGCCCGCCGGCCGCCGCATCACAATAACCCGGCCGTCCCCTGATGGCTCACCATCCGGCTGCTTGACAGCCAAAGGAGCCTGACCATGTCGTGGATTCGCGAAACCGACGCCGCAGCGCCAGCGGTCATCAAGTGCATGTCCATCAACCCCAACCTGACGGCAGCAGTGCAAAACCTCGGCGCCAACGCCTCATTCGGTTCGTCGGCTCTAACTCGCACACAGGAAGAATCCATCGCCACGGTGGTATCCCTTACCAACGGTTGCCGTTATTGATCCGTTGCTCACGGAGGGTTCCTCCGTCAACAATCCGGCGACCCCGAGTACGCCTCCCACGTCATCCACGACTACCGGCAGGCCGATCTCGACCCCCAAACTCGCGCCATCCTGGATTTCGCCGTGAAACTCACCCGCACTCCGGCGCTGATGGAACGCTCCGACGTCGAGCGGCTGCAATCCATCGGCCTCACCGACGAACAGGTGCTGTCCACCGTCGCCATCACCGGTTATTTCAACTTCATGAACCGCCTTGCCAATAGCCTGGGCGTGGAAATCCCGGACGGCCGCCAGGAAGCTATGGCCGGCTGGCTCTCACCCACTGCGCAGCAGTCCCGACCCTGGCTGCTGCAACCGGAACCGGAATCCGTACCGTCTGCCGACTGATACCCCAAGTCAAACCACCCGGAGGGAATTATGACTCTCATGCCGACCGGCCGCCTGCGCCTCGAAGGAAAAGTCGCCGTCATCACGGGCGCTGGCTCCAGTGGCCCAGGGTTGGGTACTGGAAAGGCCGCCTCCATCCTGTTCGCCCGTGAGGGAGCCAAGGTGCTGCTGGTGGACCGCAACCCACAGGCCGCCGAGGAAACCCTGGCCACCATCCGCGAGGAAGGCGGCGAAGCATCCATCATCGGCGCCGACGTTACCCTGGCCGTGGACTGCCAGGCCATAGCCGATGCGGCGGTTGAACGCTACGGAGCCCTGCATATCCTGTTCAACAACGTGGGCATCACCGGCCCGGGGTCTCCCACCGACGTCGAAGAAAGCGTCTGGGACAACGTGCTGGACGTCAACCTCAAGAGCATGATGCTCACCACCAAGTATGCCGTTCCCAAAATGATGGACGCCGGCGGCGGCAGCATCATCAACATGTCCTCCATTGCCGGCGTCCGTGCCGGCAGCGGCGCCGCCAGCGTCCCCTATTCTGCCTCCAAGGCCGGCGTCATTGGAATGTCGGAGACGATGGCGGTGCACCTGGGTCGAGACAACGTACGAGTCAACGTTATCGCTCCCGGCCACATCTACACCCCCATGGTCGGCGGAACCATGGAGCCCGTAACCCGCGAACGGCGGCGAAAGGCGGGCCCCCTGGGAGTGGAGGGCAACGCCTGGGACATCGCCTACGCCGCCCTCTTTCTCGCCAGCGATGAATCCCGCTGGGTGTCTGGCGTGGTGCTGCCCGTAGATGCCGGACTGCTGGCCGCAACGCCCCTTGCCATGTACTCCCGCATCCAGGAAGGGGAGTAGATTGGGGTGAAGTTTGACATTCCTCGATTTATTGCCGTACTTTGAAGGTGCGGCATACATCGCAATCGTCCTTGCCGTACTGGGAGTACCACAAATGCTGTCCAGCTACTTTGATATTAGAGAACGCCGCCGGTCACGCAGCGAAGACCGCCTGGAAACGGAGCGCACTCGCAGCGAGAACCGCCTGGAAGCGGAGCGCATCCGTCTGGAAGCCGAACAAACCCGCCGGGAAGCCGAACAAACCCGCCGGGAAGAACGTGCCGAGGCAGAACGCCGGCATACCGAAATGATGACCGCTCTCGCCGGGATCATGGCAGGGCAGTCCAATGGACGCCCTGCTGCAACAAATGGCGCGGCGGACAACGCCGAGCTGCTGCGTCGACTGGCCGCCATCGAAGCTGCCCTCGGTATATCTGACGGGCCGGCTCACGACCACCCGGACGGCTAGGCCCGACAATGCCCACCCCTGGCGACACGACTTCGGTATCCCTCAAACTGGTCGAAACGCCCACCGAACTGGAGGGTGCGATCTCTGTCCGGATGCGCGTGTTCGTCGGTGAGCAGGGCATCCCCGCCAACGTCGAGGTCGACGACGCTGACACCGCGCCCGACACGGTCCACGCCGTTGCGTTGCGTCAGGGCATGGTCATTGCCACCGGGCGTTTGCTCCCCGACGTGGACGGCAACGGCCCCCACATCGGACGCATGGCCGTATTGCAGGAATGGCGACGCACCGGAGTCGGCGGGCAACTTCTGGACTTTCTGGAAAATCAGGCCCGCCGGTTGGGTTTCGGTCGCATCACGCTGCACGCTCAGGAATACGTCAAATCCTTTTACGCTGCCCACGGCTACCAGGAAGCCGGCGATATGTTCCTGGAAGTGGACATCCCCCATCGCGAAATGGTGAAAGACCTGTAACAGCAGGAAGGGCAGGGTGACGCACTGGCCGCCCTGCCCTTCGATTTACCCGCGTTGCCAGTTACGCGACGCCGGCCGTAGCCTCCACGCCGTCCATGACCCGAACTTCCATCTTGGCGATGTGGCTGGTGGGTCGGTCTCCCAGAGCCGACCGCTCCGGCGACGCGAAGTACGCGGCCTCCTTGGATGCAATATCGTCGGCGCTGTCGAACCGGCGCACCCAGATGAACTCCGTGCGGTCGGCATTGATGTAGCTCGATACCACCGGAATGCCCAGGCGTTCGTGCAGCGGACGGATGTGCTCGTTGAACACGCCCAGCCACGAGTCCATCATGCCCCGGTTGATGGTGTAGATGCGAAGTTGGTAAGCGGCCATAGTTGTTCCTCCGGATGATGCGGTCGGATGATGCGGTTGGTGTTGGATGTTGGACTATTCTAAACCAATTCGTGCCGGCAGGCTGTGAGTGTCGGTTAGCTGATCTGATACTGGGCGATGGCGTCCTGGCTGAAGGACAATCCCAACCCCGGCCGGTCCGGCACCACAATGTCCCCGTCCACAATGTCAGGCGTCTCGTCGAACAGCCGCAGCGTCCATGGCATGTACTCCACGGTCAAACCGTTGGGGATGGCCGAAATCGTATGCACCTGCACCTCGGGAATGAGATGAGACACTACCGGCAGGTTGAAGGCTTCGGCCATGCCGGCTATCTTGCGGAACGGCGTGATACCGCCCGCCCGCAGCAGGTCAACCATCACAATGTCAACGCTGCGCTGCTCCAGCATGTGGCGGAACGGCCGGATGCCATACACGTATTCACCGGCGGCAATGGGCGTCGTCAGCGCGTCGGCCACGCGAGCCAACCCCTGGTAGTCATCCCGGGCCACCACATCCTCCAGCCAGAACAGGTTGTATTCCTCAACCATTGTGCCGATCTGGATGGCCTGGTTCACGTTCCACAGCTGGTTGATGTCGCACATCAGGTCGATGTCCGGGCCAATGCCCTCACGCAGCGTACGGATGCGAGCCACTTCCCGGGCGGCGGTGGGCTCGGCTCCCATCTGGGTTTTCATCTGGCGAAACCCCTGCTCCACCAGGCGGGGGCCGGCCTCGGCCAGGTACTCCACGCCCATGGGTCGCATCAGGGCTCCGCTGGCGTAGGTGGGCGCCCGGTCCCGATAACCGCCCATCAACGAACACACGGTCTGGTCCAGCGCCTTGCCCTTAATGTCCCACACCGCCAGGTCCACGGCGGCCAGCGCCAGCGACACTATGCCCTCCGGCCCAGCGGACGCGCACGCTCCCATCAGTTTGTTCCAGACCGCCTCCGGATTCATTGGGTCTTCGCCGGTGGCCAGCGCCGCAATATCCTCCACCGCCTGACGCAGCGGGCCGTACAGTGGCCCCCCGAAAAAGGTGAGTCCCACGCCCTGAATGCCCTCATCCGTGTTCAGCTCCAGCGTAACGAACTCCCGCACGCCGGGTTGGTCAATGCCCACCACCAGCGGATTATCGGCGGGGGTTTGCAGCACGCGCGTCGTGGCGCCAGTAATTTTCATGGTGGATTCGCTCCGTTTCGTGATGGCGATTTGGGCGGCGACCCCGCCGGCTCCGCAGGTTAGCACGGGCCGTTGCCAACAGCAACACGGCGACATGTCGGCCTTGTCCGCAGCATGGACTACTTGCTAGACTGCAACTCCATTGAGGTAGCCTTATGCCTAACGCCTGCAACGTACCCAGCCGAACCATCTTCACCAGCGACAACCTGGACATACTGTGAACGTAGCGGCCTATTGCGTTGCAGGCGATGTTGTTTTACGATTGAGGCAGTACACCATGTCAGTTGTGACCCATGCCATTCCCACCGTCTGACAGAGAAATTTACAGAAATAATCCTCTGGAAGAGGTCGTCTGTCAGTTCAGGTTCCCGACCATTCTGAGCATCACATCAGGGCCTCCGGTCCAGTTCCAAGAGAAAATTCGTAACGAATACCCTTGGTACACGCAGCAGGGGCCGCCTGATATGCTGGAAGTACCAACAGAGATTAGGGGGATGATACAGGGGTTCGGGATGCCACAAATACCGTTAACGTACTCGTTTAAAACCGAAAATCAGACGCGAACGATCTCGTTGACTCAAGATTCCATTTCTGTAAGTGAGCGTCAGTATCGTCAATGGAGCGATTTCCGTGGAGAGATTGAACGCGCTGAAGGCATTCTCAGAGAGATATACGCTCCGGCGTTCTATACCCGAGTCGGGCTGAGATACCGGGACGTGTTGGACCGCAGCCATTATGGATTGGAGTCTATTCCGTGGTCGAAATTGTTGAACCCGACCTTCTTGGGAGTCCTCGGCTCTCCAGAAATTGCCCAAGACGTAATTCAGCAATCCCAATCCGTCCTATTGACGATTCCCGACGTTGAAGGCGGTCAGGTTCTGCTACAACATGGACTGGCCGCCAGAGAAGGCGAGCAACCCTCAGCGTATCTTATCGATGCCGATTTTTTCACCCAAAGCAGGTGCCATTCCGATGACGCTTTCAATGCTGCATACAAATTCAACAAATGGGCCGGTTACCTTTTCCGTTGGGCAATCACCGACGCACTTCGTGAAAAGCTCGAGCCGGACGCGATTGGATAACCCTACGGGCCATGGTTTGGACCCGTTCAATTGGGAAAGGACGCCAATCACCGTTCTTCCCGAAACGATCGAATCTTCGTCCTTGAAAAAACGCTTCTTGACCTGCCTGCTGGCTATGTATATGCCACCGGAAGGCGTCGATGAAAATCTCGAATCGGCCTTGGAGTGCTGGAATTTTTACGTCGATCAGCCGCCTCAACCTGCTCTTCCAGCGACCCAACCGCGAACGGAGCTGGTCAACATCGTCGGTGTCCGCACCAGCCCCGGCATGATTTTTGAAGATTGATACGTGGCACTCTCAGGTCAACCCCCGGCTTCGCGGGATAGGTTGCGGCAAGGGCAGGTCCTCCGCAACCTACATGAATACGTACCAACTGGACAGGCAGCGTCGAATGGAGTTGCCCAGGTAACGACGGTACAACACCCATTGGTAGTTGTAATGTCGCCAGAGTGCGACCTCGTGAGCGCCTACGAAGCGAGGAATGCCCACCGGTCGGGCGACCCCACGCAGGCGCAGTCCATTAGCAACCTTTTAGAGCATATCCAGTGCTGTAAACTCTTCGAGGAGAGCGAGATTAGAAGACCGCATGGGCTGAGCAGTGCTGCTTGGTCTTTTGTTAAGAGTAATCGTCATGAGCGGTACCACACGATCTCGCCCGCGGTCCTCGGGCGTCCAGATAATGATCCACCCTTATACTTGGATTTTAAGCGGATCGTAAGCTTCTCAACCGAATATCTGTACGCTTTGTTGGATGAAGGTGGTATCGAACCAGACAGCATTATCCAGCCGCCGTGGATTCACCAATTGGTCCAGCGGTGCTACGCATTCCAAGCGCGTGTCTGTGTGCCTGATCCGACGGATCCGCGGCTTTCGGCCCAAGTGTAGATTCCCCTCCGGTTGTCCAAGTTGGGACCGTCGTCGGTGGGTTATCTGCGTTTGGAAATTGTCTCGGCCAGAGTGCCGGTTTGACGCTTGCCCCTAACGTGCGTAGCATAGAGAGTAATCGAGTCAACATGTTCAGGAGGTGCGGACACTATGACCATCAACAACGCTGACACCGGCGAAATCCGGCGCATCGTGCAGCAACAGTACGGCCAACGCGCCCTCCGGGTGATCGAGCTGACAGACGTAACCCCTCAATTCGAATGCGGCTCCGAGAACTGCGGCCACGGCAATTGCGGCAACGCCGACTGCGCCGCCGAAGCTCATGCCCACACCGAAGCCGCCGCCTGTTGCGGCCCGGCGGATACGGAACACGCGATGGCCCTGTATAACGAGGCCCAGATCCAGGGCTTGCCGGTAGAGGCAATGGCGGCCTCGGCGGGATGCGGCAATCCCACCGCGCTGGCCGATCTGCGTCCCGGCGAAACCGTGCTGGACCTGGGCTCCGGCGGCGGGATTGACTGCTTCATCGCCGCCGAGCAGGTGGGTGAGTCGGGCCGCGTTTTCGGGCTGGATATGACTCCCGAGATGCTGGCGCTGGCCAACACCAACCGCGACCGCATGGGTTTGTCCAACGTGGAGTTCATCGAAGGCCATCTGGAAGACATCCCGCTTCCCGATTCCGCCGTGGATGTGGTTATCAGCAACTGCGTCATCTGCCTGTCTCCCGATAAAGATGCCGTGTTTCGGGAAGCCTACCGCGTGTTGACGCCGGGCGGACGCCTCCACGTTTCGGACATGCTGGCCCTCACCGCCGATGGCCCCACCCTGGTTGATGCCGATTCCTGGGCGTCCTGCATTGGCGGCGCGGAATACCGCGAGATCTACCTGGCCCGCATGGTTGCCGCTGGTTTCACCGACATCTCCACCACGGAAGATGCCCTGAAATGCGACGAAAACGATGTCTCTCTAAACGTGGCCAGCGTGAAGGTTGCGGCTTACAAACCGCGCTAAAGCCACTGCCAGCGCATAACGTCAGCAGGGCTTGTGCAAAGTTGCAGGAGTTGACCCTACCCGCTCGTCCTGATCCTGTCGAAGGACGGTCGCCTATGGTTCTACAAGCTCACCATGAGCGGATGCAAGAGACTTTGCACAGGCCCTGATAACGTCGGTTCCAGAGGTTGCCATAACAACGCAGACTTCAAAACTCCGCACTGGAATGCGAATGTCCCTCGACGATTTCCTTGCTCTCGGCGAGACCGATGGCAAATCGGAACTGGATGATGGTGTGCTTTACGTTGTTCCGTTCTCTGGTAGCAAAGACCACCAATTCCTGGTGCATCAGTTTTGCCGGTACATTGAGGATTATCGTCACACCTCGGAGTCGCCGGTCGGCGAGTTGCATCACCAGATAACTACCATTTTGTCCCCACGCCTGCACCGCGCTATGGAGCCGGACATCGTTGTCATCCTCGCCGGGCGCACCGATATCGGCGGTGTGGTTCACGTCGAAGGCATACCCGACATCGTTGTCAAAATCCTGTCGTCAGACCGCTCGAGGGACCTGGTGCGCAAACGGCAGATATACGCCGAATCGGGAGTGCGGGAATACTGGATTATCGACCCGGCAGCCGATACCGTCTCCCAACTGGCATTGCAGGACGGCGAGTACACCGAACGAGCCACCCTGGGCGTCGACGATACTTTGTCCACGCCTTTGCTGCCCGGCCTCGCAATTCCGTTGGGAGCGATATTCCGGCACCCTCGCCGCCCAGCCCGGGAGGAATGACCCCCCGCCGGCCGCGTTGTCCGTACCCCAGAGCGTGTTGAAAAATGCCGTCATTCCCGCACCTCAACCGCCATTCCTGCGCAGGCAGGAACCCATAAAAGCCTCTGCGATAGGAACGTTGGCCCGGTTTTACGCTCGCTGGGTTCCTGCCTGCGCAGGAACGACGGGTTGATTTTCCAATTGTCAACACGCTCTAGGCCAGCCTGAATCTCATGCGCGTCCCCACTTTGTCATTGCGAGCGTAGCGTGGCAATCTCGTCGCCGTAGCAATGACGGTTCCCCGGCGTGTGCTCAACCTCAACGAGATTGCCACGTCGCTGCGCTCCTCGCAATGACAGTCGGCTAGTTTGGTTTGACAAAGTGGGTACGCGTGAAACGCTAGGCCAGCCTGAACCGCTTGAACGCCTCGGCATACTCGACGCCGATGTTCTGCCCGTTGCGGCGCCGGCCCTCCCTCAGATAGCGGTCGGCGATGTCCGGTTCAACCTGGCTGCGGTGAGCCTGCAACGCAGCCACCGCCGTGTCGATGTGATCCGAAACGTCAACGTATCGATCCGGCTCCTCGTGGCCCATCACCCATAGTTCCTTTACCTTGTGGGGCTCCAGACCCTCGCCCTCCAGCAGCTCGGGAAACGTTAGCCGGTCCCGCGCCGACGGAAACACCGCCGACATCGCCGCCTCCCCGGACGCAAAGTGATCCGGATGGCCGATGTAACCGTCTCCCGTCAGCCGACGCACCGGGTTCATACAGATTAAAACGTCGGGCCGGTGCCGCCGAATCTCCCGCGTAATATCCTTGCGCACCGCCAGGGTGGGCTCCAGGTATGCGTCGGGATGGCCCAGAAACACCACGTCGGTCAGACCCAGAACCCGGCCGGCTTCCTGCTGCTCGCGTTTGCGGATTTTCGCCAGTTCCTCGCCGGTAATCTCCGGATTTTCGCTGCCCTTGCTGCCATCGGTACACAGAACGTAAACCACGTCCCAACCCTCGGCGCACCAGCGGGCCACCGTGCCCGAGCAACCCCACTCGGCATCATCAGCGTGGGCCACCACCACCATCCCGCGAGCAAATCCGCCGTCTGTTTGTTCACGCATCAAATTATGTGATCTCCAGTCCGCCCCGTGAACCGTCCCCTAACGTGTACCCACATTGTCATTGCGAGGAGCGCAGCGACGTGGCAATCTCGTTGCGGTTGAACACACGTCGGCAAGCCACCTTTGCTACGGCGACGAGATTGCCACGCTACGCTCCTCGCAATTACAGTAGGCCAGTTTGGTTTGACCAAGTGGGTACGCGTGAGGAACCGTCCCGCCTTGACCTCATCAAACAGTCGCCGCCGTGGGGTCGGGAGGCGTGGTTGCCGTTCGACGGCCGTTGAAATACAGCACGAATCCCAGCAACGCACCCGCCAGCGCCATCCCCGTTGACATCGCGAATGACCATTGTAGCGTATTGGTTGCGTCGGCGATGGGCCCCGCGATGACCGGCGACAACGTACTGCCGATGCCCGCTCCCATCCCCATCAGGCCAAATGACGCCGGCGCCATGTACACCGGAACATAGTCCCCCGCCGATGCCGCGCAGAGCGTGTAGGTGGCCCGCATGACCAACCCGGTCAATATCGACGCGATCACAAATGCCGGCAGCTCCGGAACCAGCCAGAACAACGCGTGGCTGGCGCACTGGATCAAAAATGTTGCGCCAAACGCCATCCCGCGCCCCCACCGGTCGGACAACCCACCCGGTACGATCCCGCTCATGATGCTGAGAACCCCGATCACCATGAACAGGATGCCCACCGTGCTGACGTGTACGCCGTGTTCCGTCTCCAGGTACGATCCAAATGACGATGTGAGGATGCCCTGCACACAGCCCGAGCAGAACGCCATCGCGGTGATGTGCCATATCGCCCGGTTGGTGTACACCGCCATCGGCCACCGGCTGCCCCGAACCGTCGGACGGGTCAACGCCTGGACCGTCCGGGCCACCGGCGTGGGCGTTGACGGCGCCTCGCGGATGAAACCCATGCACGCCAGGCCAATCAGCAGGCTGCAGCCGCCCAGGATGTACCACGCGAACCGCCAGGCATCCTCACCAAAAAACCGGGTCAGGGGCGGGAACATCAAACCGATGACTACGATTGCCAGGCTTCCGCCGGCGGCTGCCAAACCCGCGGCAATGCCCCGGTCGGTGGCCCGGAACCAGGGAGACAGCATCCCCATCATCGGAGTCAGCGCCGACCCTGAACTGAACCCCACCACTATCATCGCCGCCATGGCGACCCAATAATTCGGAGACCATCCCAACAGCCACATTGCCAGCGTCGAACTCATCAGGCTGACGATGATTAACCACCGCCCCCCGTATCGGGAAGCCAGTATTCCGGACACCAGTCCGGAAACCACCCGCGACAGCGACAATGCAGCCACCAGCACAAACGCCTGGGTGTACGTGAGGCTGAAGGCCAGCTTCATGCCTGGTATCGTCAACGCCTGAACATACAGCGAGAAGCTGGTGATCAGGTTCACTGCCATCGATACCGCCAATATCACGGTGGCATAGGTGCGTAGCCAGGGGGGTTTCAATACGGCGGGAATGGCGGCCATTGCCGGCCCTCAATGGAAACGGGGTGGCACCGATCAACAAGTCGGCGTCACGATTCGGGCAGTTATCATACCATAACGCACCCGGCATCCGACCCCAAAGGCGGAGTGGCGTAACAGTTCAGAGTTGGTGAGGTGAATTGCTGAAAAGTTGTTTGTCGATGGCTGGCGACCTTTGGGCTGTTTATGTCAAGTTGGGGTCATGGAGCATGAAATCGACCTCACCACCGCCGACCGGGATGTTCTGATTGGGATCATCGTTCGGCAGCAGGCCATCATCGAGAACCTGGAGAAACGGATTGCCCAGTTGGAAGGGCGGGCCAAATCCAGGGTTTCGGGAAGGATGCCCGGTCTGAAGTCCAAATCCGAGCAGAAGCCGGATCGACCCAAGAAGCCACGCCAGCCTCGACCCCACGGCTTTGCCCGGACCCGCACGACGCCTACCCAGCGAGTGGAGCATGTGGTGGAACAGTGTCCCGACTGTGGAACCCAGTTGTCCGGCGGTTGGACCCAGCGGACACGGGAAGTCATCGACTTGCCCCAGGTTCCGGTGGAGGTAACTGAGCACGCTTACCTCGCCCGCACCTGCCCGCAGTGCCAACGGCGTTGTACGCCCACCGCGCAACTCGACGGCGTGGTGCTGGACCGGCAGCGGTTGGGAGTGAACCTGGTCAGCCGGATTGCCGCGTTGCGCGAGGAGGCCAGGCTGCCCTGGCGCACCATCCAGTGGTACCTGGACACCGTGCATGGACTGCATCTCAGCGTGGGGGCCATCGTGGCTGCCACGCAACGGGTGGCCCGCAAAGCCCAGGGGGTGATGGAAACCATAGTGGAGCGGGTCCGAGGCAGTCCGGTGGTCCACGCCGATGAGACCGGCTGGCGGGAGGACGGACACAACGGCTACGTGTGGACCTTTAGCACGCCCACCCTGCGGTACTTCCTGCGGCGAGGTCGGGGCAAGGCCGTGGTGGACGAAGTCCTGGGGGAGGAGTTTGCTGGTGTGCTGGTCAGCGACTTCTACGCCGCCTATCACCACTACGACGGCCCCAAGCAACGCTGCTGGGCCCACCTCCTGCGGGACATCCACGACTTGCGTACACTCTACCCACAGGACCATCGGCTGACACAGTGGGCTGACGCGGTCCACCAACTCTACCGCCAGGCCGCGGCCTTTACCCATCCGTCGGAGCAACAGCGACGCACCACCCAACTGGCTTTGGAAAGGCGCCTGCTGGCCCTCTGCCGTCCCTACCTGGATGACCCGTCGGCGGTTCAGGCCAGGTTGTGCCGACGCATCGAGAAGCACGTCAAGGAACTCTTCGTCTTCATGGGCCAACCGGAAGTGCCACCGGATAACAACGCCGCCGAGCGCAGCCTGCGGCCGCTGGTGATCAGTCGCAAGATCAGCGGAGGAACCCGCTCGCAGCAGGGCACCGAAACCAAGATGACGCTGGCTTCAATCTTCGGCTCCTGGAGAGCACAGGGCCTCAACCCCCTCACCACCTGCCGACAACTCCTCGCTTCCCCCCAACTCTGAACAGTTACGGAGTGGCAACCGGGCCATTCGATTGTCCCCATCTGTCATTGCGAGGAGCGCAGCCGCTCATGGTGAGCCTGTCGAACCACGTGGCAATCTCGATAAGGCTGAACACACGTCGACGAACCGCCGTTGCTACAGCGACGAGATTGCCACGCTACGCTCGCAATGACAAGCCTCTGGGAGTGGTAAAATTATGTCAATGTCGATCTGCCGGGAGGGTTCGTACAATGGACGATGAGGCATTTGTCGGGCGGCTGAAACAGAAACTGGAGCGCATCACCAACCGGGACGTTGAGGTGCGGGTGAAAGAAGACGATCCCAATTATCTCGAAGTGGACTTCGACGGCCTGGTACCGCAGGTGGTGCTGGGCAAGAACATTTACGAGTACCCGGGCTTCGCGCGCATGTGCCTCGAATACGCCGCCGCGTCCATCATCCAGGGCCGGCATATCGGCGAGCTGGAATTCCACATCCTGCTGGCCCGCAACTAGGCCGTGTTGACGTTTGAGATATAAGGCGATTTCGCTAACCCCAGCTCGTCATTCCCGCTTTCGTGTGAATCCAGAGTACCCTGAATGTGAACGATGTCTGCTTTCGCCGGAATGACGTGAAATGTCAACAGAACCTAACCTGCCACCCCACGGCTGACCGTTCATGCAGCGCCCACTTCCTCATGACGAGCAAGGCGGCATCCCGGCCGACCCGGACGAAGGTTCCGGTTCGGCCCCTGAACCGGGGCCGCCGGCTGCCAGCGAAACCGAACCTAGCTATACCGAACCCACCTACAAGCCGGTGCCACCGCCGCCGCCGGTTCCGCCCAACGCCCTCCGACCCTGGTACTACCGGGAGTGGTTTCTCGTCCCCACCTTCGTCTGGTGGCCGTGCAGCGCCATCTTGCTCCTGCGGTCCCCCTGGCACAACGGCGTACTCACCGGCATACTGTCGTGGACCTGGCTCATCGCCGGCGGGATGTGGATTTTCCTCCGCATCCAGTACAATGGCACCATCGCAGATCCCACGCTATGGGCATTGGCCGCTCCCGGTCTGCTCCTTACCATCCTCACGCAATCGATGTGGCTTACCCACCATCGTCCCCGCATCAGACGCATCAGAGCGGCCGGCGGGTTCGCCGACTACGCCAGCGCGCCGGAGCCAGTCGCGTCCACGCGGACGACGCGTCAACAGACTACCGGCCCGCGCCGTCGCCCCAATCGGGGCGGTACCCGAAGCCGTCGCCGTCGCCGCTAATCCGCCGCCGCGCCAACGCACGCACCCCAACTGCATCCCCCTCTCCCTTGATGGGAGAGGGTTGGGGTGAGGGTGATCATCCCTTCTCCCAATGATGGGAGAGGCAAGGTTGAGGCCCCAACCCCAGGCCGTTGCCCACAACGCTAAAGTGAGGACTTCCCCAGTCCTACGCTTATCGAACCTTCCACCAGCCCCTTCACCGCCGCAATCCGTTCGTCCGTGGTGGAGAACGCCATCCCCATCGGCGTGATGGTGATGTGATTGGCCTTGTGGGATTCTATGTCGCTGCCGTCGCCGCCGGCCAACACCGGTCGGTTGCGAGATATCCAGTAGCGTTTGTGCCCGAACGACTCCTCGGTGCGTACCGATTCACCATAGGCGCGCCCGCCCAGCCTGGTTATCTTCACGCCGGCGATCCGGTCGGGCGGCTCATTTGGAACGTTCACGTTCAAAAAATACGGCGGCGAGATTTCCGGCGCATTGGCCAAACTGCGGGCCAGGTCGGCCACCAGCTCGGCCGCCACATCGTATCGCGGCGACTGCACCGAACCGACCGAGATTGCGATGGTGGGATATCCTCGCACAAATCCCTGCACCGCCGCTCCCACGGTGCCCGACACGATAACGTCCCAACCCAGATTCGACCCCCGATTGATGCCGCTCACCACCAGGTCCGGCTTCGGCATCACCAGCTGCTCCAGGGCCAGGATGCACGAGTCCGCCGGCGTACCCTGAACCGACCAGGCGGTTATGGCGTGGGGCAGCGTGGCGGCAATGTCCGACGGCCCCGGTTCGGGCGCGGCGTCGGCGGCCAGCGGCGGCGTCGATTCGCCGGGCGCAAACTGGGCTAGATACTGCTCTGCCGGCACCTGGTGCACAAACAGCGGCGAGTGCAGCGTCATCGACGCTCCAACTCCCGACTGCTCCCGGTCGGGCGCGACCACGGCCACCTCACCCACCGTGGAAAGGGTGCGAGCCGCTGCCCACAGTCCCGGCGCGTGAATACCATCGTCATTAGTAAGAAGAATTTTCAAAGTCAGGTCCTATCGTCAGAAGCGATTCACCAACGAGATTGTAGCACGAGCAACACCGAAGGCTGAACTGCTTGCTTTTATTATGGATCGTAATCACGAATCGCTATTTGACTTTGCTTATGCGATGCGATATTCTGATTCGTATAGTCGGTATGCGCGACACGCAAAATTTGACCGGCTCGGAGAATTTCGATGGGAATCCCCAATCAGGCGGTAGCAGAATCCACCTTTAGGATCCCGGTAATCGTTCAAGAACTTCCGGATCTACGGTACAGCGGTGAAGAATGGATGGCTCAAAAGGGCCGGGTGATAGCCATTGGATCGATCTCGACTGGGGTCTTGAAGAAGCTTTACTGCGTTGACCGCGTCAATCAGCGGGAAAACCCAAACGGATATCAGCGCGAACCAATTGCTAGCCGAATCAATTCTCTCAAGAGGGAATTGCAAGCTAAGCGTGTAGATTTGCCCACTGCGATTCTGCTAAACCTTCGGGATTACGATCCATTGCGGCATGTGCCTAACCAGGTGCCCGTAACGCAATTGGTTCTCAGTAGCGGCGACCGATTGTTCGTTGTCGACGGCCAGCACAGGGTCGAATCGTTGATGCGCCTCTATGAGGAAGAGCCGGACAAGTGGGGCGACTATACGTTGCCGTTCGTGTGCCTCCTCGGTGCTGACCTAAACGGTGAAATGACCGAATTTCATGTGGTAAACAGCAACGCGAAAAGTATCGGAACGGGGTTGGCGATGGACTTGCTCAAGCGTCGTGCCCAAGCGTCGGAAGTGGTTAGAGACCAATTAGTAGAAACTGGCAAAGCGTGGATTGAAGCGGCTAGCCGGTTGACCGATTCCTTGAAGCAGGTGGAGATCTGGCGCGACAAAATCCAGTTCCCAGGACAGTCAAAGACAGGAACTTTGATCACCAATAACGGGATGATCACGTCCCTGCGTCCGCTAGTAGACCAACCAGGGTACTTCCAGTCCGTAGGGGACACCGAGCAACAGTGCCGCATCCTAAATGCCTATTGGGAAGGCATCAAAATCGTTCTTCCTGAGGCTATGAGTGACCCGGAACGGTTCAACTTGCAACGCACGCTGGGGACCACCGCGCTGCATGGTGTATTGGTCAACGTCCTGGCGGTCATGGTTTCGAAAGGGCAATCTGTTTTGGACCCAGCCAATCATGCGGAAATAATGCGTATCCCGCTTACCGATCTCGGGGAAACCACCGGGGATGGTACTTGGGTCGACGGAGCCGACTTTTGGAGGCGGGGATCGGATGGAGCCAGTGGGTTGTTCAACGGCCGTCCCGGTAGTCGAGTACTACAAGCAAAAATAAAGGAACAACTGCCAAATCTTGAGGTGCGTTAGCACCATAGAGGCGTGGTCTAAGTGGTGACTTTTTCCCGATTGACCTTAACTCCAAGCCACCATACAGCGACGAGGGTTATTATGTACACCAGTAGCGAACGGGAAGCACGAATCCGTAAAGAAGCGGCTAGCCAAGCCATAGAACGTACTATGCAAGCAATAGAGCAAGCTCTGGAGACAAAGTTTCCAAGAATAGGTACACCTACTCAAAATAGAGCCATGATGTGCCAACTCCTGCGACGCCGTCGCAGGTAGTAGAATCGGCCCGCAATACTTGTCGGCATTGCGGGCCTCTCCGTACTTGTCGATTATTTCCGGTGGGCCTTCAGTGGTGCGCCAGCCCGATGGCGTGCATCAGCGCGTGTTTCACCTCGACGGGCGCCACGCCAGCCCGGTAGTCCGCCGAAGCGTAAACATCACCGATGATGTCCACACCCGCAGCGGTTATATCCTCGCCCAGGTGCGCCGTGGCCGTGGCGATGTTGTCCGCCGTCAACTGCATCCCCGTCAGGGCTGCTTCCACCGCCGGCGCTTTTACCGGTCGAGGCGTCAATCCACCCACTGCTACCGAGGCGGCGGTGCATCGTTCGCCGTCCATGGTAACCACCACGGCGCCGCCCACCACCGAATAGAAGCTGGCCGGGTGGGCCATCTTGGCGTACTCGGCCCGCTGGTTAGCGGCCAGCGTGGGTACCGTAATGGTAGTGATGATCTCGTTGTCGGCCAGCGCAGTCGCGAAGGCATCTTCTATAAAATCACTGGCGTCCACGTTGCGACTGCCCGAAGGCCCCTGCACGTGCACGGTGGCTCCCAGAGCCGTCAGCACGGTTCCCCAGTCCGACGACGGGTCGGCATGAGCCAGGTTGCCGCCGATGGTGCCCCGGTTGCGAACCGCCGGGTCGCCGATCCCCCGGGCCGCCTCCGCCAGCAAACCGTTGGAGCGCTCCACCTCGGCTGAATTGGCAATCTCGGCGTGGGTGGTCAGCGCGCCGATCCGGATGGTGCCGTTGCTCACGGTTACGCCCTTCAACCCGGCGATGCCGCCGATGTCGATCACCGTTTCAGGTCGCGCCAGCCGGAACCGCATCAGCGGAATCAGGCTGTGTCCGCCGGCCAGTATCTTGGCGTCGGGGTTGTCGGCCAGCAGTTGCACCGCTTCCGCAATCGAACCGGCCTTCCGGTATTCAAACTCTGCTGCAAACATTGCAATCAGTCCTCCTCTGTCCGGTGCCGGTTAGTGGTTGTGTCCATGACCGTGGTCATGCCCATGGCCGTGACCGTGCCCATGACCGTTCCCGTGGCCGCCCTCCTGGATGGCCCGCCACACCTTTTCGGGTGTCAGCGGCATGTCCAGCTGGGTAACGCCCAGTGGTTTCAGAGCGTCCATCACGGCGCTGTAAATGGCAGCCGTAGAGGCAATGGTTCCTGTCTCGCCGATGCCCTTCACGCCCAACGGGTTGTGCGGCGACGGCGTAACGGTCGAATGCACTTCAATGTCGGGCACCAGGTGCGCCCGCGGAATGGCGTAGTCCATCATCGAACCGGTGAGCAGTTGGCCGCTGTCGTCATATACGGCCCCCTCCCACAGTGCCTGACCGGCGCCCTGCACCACTCCGCCGTGAACCTGTCCCTCAACCACCATCGGGTTGATCTGGGGCCCACAGTCGTCTACGGCCACGTAGCGATCCAGCGTAATGTGCCCGTTGTCCGTATCAATGCTCACGATTGCGGCATGGGCGCCGAACGGATAACTGAAGTTGGGCGGATCGTAGTAGGTGCTGGCTTCCATGCCCGGCTCGATGCCTGCGGGCAGGTTCCAGGCCACGTTGGCCTGCAGCGCCACGTCCTGTATCGACTGCGCCCGGTCGGGAGCGCCGCGCACGAAGAACTGCCCGTCTGCGTACTCTATGTCAGCCTCATCGGCTTCCAGCAGATGGGCGGCGATTACCCGCGCCTTGTCCCTCAGTTTTCGCATGGTGAGGGCAACCGCGGCTCCGCCGACCACCGTGGTGCGGCTCCCGTAGGTTCCCCATCCCATTGGCGTGTTGGCGGTGTCGCCGTGAACGATCTCTACGTCGTCCACCGGCACCCCGATCTCGTCAGACACGATCTGGGCAAAGGTAGTTTCCTCGCCCTGGCCGTGGGGTGAGGTTCCGATAAACACGTTCACCTTGCCGGTGGTGTAGATGCGGACCGTTGCGCTCTCCCACAATCCTCCGCCGAACCCCACCGCCCCGGCCACCTGAGAGGGGCCAAGGCCGCAAATCTCGCAGTAGCAGGCTACCCCGATGCCGCGGAAAGTGCCGTGTTCACGTTCGTGTTCCTGATCGTGCCGGAAGCCATCGTACCCAATATGACCCAGCAGTAGATCCAACGCGCCGGTATAGTTGCCGCTGTCGTAGGTAATGCCGATGGCAACGTCCCGGTTGTTGTCGAACGGCTCGATCAGGTTCCGACGCCGTGCCTCCACCGGGTCGATTCCCACCGCGTCGGCCACCTTGTCCATCAGCCGTTCCAGCAGGAACGTGGCCTCCGGACGCCCGGCGCCGCGGTACGCTTCCACCGGTGTGGAGTTGGTGAACACACCGTACACGTCGGCCTTGATGTTGGCGATGTCGTAGGGACCCGAGTACATCAGGCCGTGCAGAATCGTTGGGATGCCCGGCGCTGCCGTGGACAGATAGGCTCCCATGCCGGCGTACACCACGCTCCGGACGGCGGTTACCTTGCCGTTGCTGTCGGCGGCCATCTCCACGTACTCAACGTGGTCGCGGCCGTGGGTCGTGGCGATGTAGTTTTCGGTTCGTGTTTCCGTCCACTTGACGGGTATACCCAGCTGCATCGAACAGAAGGCTGCGATCATCTCCGACGGATAGACGGCAATCTTCGAGCCGAACCCGCCGCCCACTTCGGGGGCGATGATGCGAATCTTGTGCTCACCGATGCCGGTAACCAGGCAGGTCACGAATCTGGCGATGTGCGGGTTCTGCGTGGTGTTCCAGATGGTCAACTCGCCCATGGCCTGAGAATACGAGGCAATTGCCGAACGAGTCTCCATGGCTGTGGGTATGAGCTTCTGCTGCCGGATGGTCTCACTCACGGTTATCGCAGCGTCGGCAAAGGCGGCGTCGGTGTCGCCACCGGCGGCTACCCAGTGGAAGGCCTGGTTGTTGGGAGCATCCTCGTGTAGCTGCGGAACGCCGTCGGCCAGCGCGCCTTCGGGGTCGATGATGGCCGGCAGTGGCTCGTAGGCCACGTCGATCAGTTCCATCGCGTCCTCGGCCTGATAGCGGTTCTCCGCCACCACCACCGCAACCGCATCACCAACATAGCGAACCACGTCGGTGGCAATCGCCGGATAGGCAACGGCCTTCAGATCAGAGTCGGGGATGGCCCAGGCGCAGGGTATGGGATTCAGCGCTCCGGCGGTGTCGGCGCCCGTGTACACGGCCAGCACCCCGGGCGCGCCCTGCGCCGCCGAGGTGTCAATGCTGGTGATGCGGGCGTGGGCATGGGGGCTGCGCAGGATGGCAGCATGGACCATACTCGTCAGCTTGATGTCGTCGGTATATGATGCCTGACCGGTGATCAGGCGCGGGTCTTCACGCCGTCGGATACCGGAGCCAAAAATTCGGGTAGTCATAGTGCGTCCTTAGCCTCCTCGCTGGGCAGCAGCGGCGGCCAGAGCGGCCCTGACAATGTTGGTGTAGCCCGTGCAGCGGCACATGTTTCCTTCCAGTCCGGCCCGCACTTCGTCCGCCGACGGGTTCGGGTTGCGTTCCAGAATCTCGGTCACCGACATAATCATGCCGGCGGTGCAATAGCCGCACTGCAGACCGTGGTTGTTCCAAAAGGCTTCCTGCACCGCGGTCAGATCGCCATTCTGGGCCAGCCCTTCGATGGTTGTAATGTCGGCGCCGTCGGCCTGCACTGCGAACGCGGTGCACGACTTCATGGTTACACCGTTCATCTTTACGACGCAGGCGCCGCACTGACTGGTGTCGCATCCGATCTTGGTGCCAGTGAGGTTCAGGGATTCCCGCAGGAAATGCACTAAGAGGGTGCGGGGTTCCACGTCGGCGGAATGGGAGCGGCCATTCACGGTTATCGTGATGGGTACTTTATTGGGCAAAATAACACCTCCTCTGGTCAGGAACGCCGGCGAACACACGGTCGCGGCAGGGGTGAGGTAATGTGGCGGAAGCAGCCAATATCACCGTGGCCGACTCCCTCCGGCAGTATAGACGGCAGCCGGGGGTGGGTCAAATTGAGGCGCAATTACCGTGATTGACAGACCGTGCTATCATCTAGAATAAGGCACTTGCCTAAGCGAGCAAATGGCTGGTGAGCGGCTGGCAGGTTCCATGACAGCGGATGAATTTAACGCGTTTATCAGCGACTCTGGCAAGCTCTTGGTTGGTGATATTGAATGGGAAACGACAAGAAGCCCCGGAGGTCCATTCAGATTTCGTCATACTATCCAGCATAGTAACAGTGAACGGCATACAATAGGCATAAACGTTTGGTGCAATCCATTGGTTCCGAAGCTTACTATTGCATATTTCGTTGATGGGATTGGTCGAATTTATGGGTTTTGCTTGGGAGTGCCGCATAGGGGAATGCCTTTCCACAAGCATCATGGAACACAAGGAAACGAACAGGTCACGCCGCTGCCTGATAGCATCGCACGTCTAGCTGACGACCCGGCAGCGGCATGGATTGCGTTTTGTTCCGAGTCATTACTGACGCATAGGGGAAGTTTTCACAATCCAGCGAGGCAACAATGGCCGCCATTGCAACAGATATGACCACTGAAATTTGCCGATCACTGCATTCGCAACTCGGCTCCATGTTTGAGTGCATTACCGCAGGTGACCGTGTACAGATTCGGACGCCCTTTGTCTTGCCTGACGGCCACCAGATTGACGTGTACTGGCGCGACACACCCTGGGGCCAGGTTGTATCCGACTTGGGAGATACTTACGGCTGGATTTTTGTTAACGGAGCATATGATCGCCTGACGCCTAAACAGGACGAGGCATACTATGCTGCCTGTTCGGCCTATGGTGTGGAACGTTTTGAAGAGGCGATATTGGCCCGCGTTTCCGATGGCGGTTTGGCTGATGCCGTAGTCCGACTGGCGCAGGCTATTACAACAGTGAGCAATACGCTAGACGTTGGCGAACAACCAGCGGATGTATTCACCGAGAATACTACGAGGCAAATTGCAACAGTGGGCCATACGCTCGACTTTGCCCCAGGACTACCGGGGGAATTCACCGGGAATACTGCACGGCAAATTACTGCAAGCCGGATTGCTGCCACGATTGAAAAATACCAGTGGGACTACAAACGCAACATCAAATTGACGGGACGGACGAAGTACAGCTGGAATCTAGACTACTTTGTTCATACCAAACGACAAGATGCTGCGCTCATGGCTCTCTACGGACGCAAATATGCCGGATGGCAAAGGCGGGCCATCGAACACGCTTTTACGGTGTTTTCGGATTTGGCCCCCGTGCTAGGGGAACAGGGCCTTCCCGTTAAGGCTATTTCAGTAATCGACGATAATGACGTCCATTGGTACAACGAACCCATCGAACTGCTGTCGGAAGTGTCCGAGGTAGTACGCCTGTCCGTTCCCGACGGCTTGGCCACCGCTATTGCAGGGGAGTTGGCATAATCGAGTTTTCACGGGCCGTTTCGCGCTCATTTCGCGATTTTGAACTTGATTTTACCGATTTTTGGTATCTCATTTCCACCCCGTTTCCGGTTGACGGATAGTGTCCTTACGATAATGTGCAGGAACTGCCGGGTGCTTCCTCGTGGGCGGTATGCTAGATTGTCCTCACCGAATCCCATCCCACGTCCGGAGCCTCTCCATGCTGCCGTCTCACCTCACCCACGTTTTCCCCGACACCGCCGACACCAACGCTGCCGGCCACCTCACCATCGGCGGTTGTGACGCGCTGGACCTGGCGGAGCAATACGGCACTCCTCTTTACGTCCTCGACGAGGCAACCCTCCGCGCCCGCTGTCGCCAGTTCTCCGGCGCCTTCGCCTCCCGCTACCCCAACTCCCAGGCCGTTTATGCCTCCAAGGCGTACATTAACCCGGCGTTGGCCCGCATCTTCGCGGAAGAGGGATTGGGACTCGACGTTGTATCCGGCGGCGAGCTGGCCGTTGCCATGGCCGGCGATATGCCTCTGGATCACGTTTACTTCCACGGCAACAACAAGTCTCCCGCCGAGCTGGAAGAGGCCGTCTCCGCTGGCATCGGACGCATCGTCGTTGACAGTTTTCACGAACTCGACCTGTTGCAGCAAATCTGCGCCCAATCCGGCAAAAATCAGGATATTCTGGTTCGCGTCTCTCCGGGCATCGATCCGCACACCCACGCCTACACCACCACCGGCATCATTGATTCCAAATTCGGCTTCTCCATCCAGACCGGCGACGCCGAACGCGCCATCCTGCAAGCCATCGCCGCACCCAATCTCAACCTGCGCGGCCTGCACTTTCATCTCGGTTCCCCGATTTTCGAGCTGGAACCCTACCAGGCCGCCACCGATCTCGTGCTGCGGTTTGCCGCCGGTCTGCGCGAGCAGGGTCTCAACCTGCAGGAGTTCAGCCCCGGCGGTGGATTTGCCATCGCCTACACCCGCAACGACCAGCCGCCGGCTCCCGACGACTACGCCGAGGCCATCGTCAGCACGCTGACCGCCACCTGCGCCGAGTTGGGCATGGATCAGCCCAGCCTCGTCATCGAGCCCGGCCGCTCCATCATCGGCCCGGCGGGCGTGGCCCTGTACCGCATCGGCGCAATCAAAGACATTCCCGGCATCCGCACCTACGTCAGCGTGGACGGCGGCATGGGAGACAACATCCGTCCCGCCCTCTACCAGGCGTCTTACGAGGTCCTTTCGGCCGACCGGCCGGCTGCCGAACCCGACGCCACCGTTACCATCGCCGGCAAATACTGCGAGTCGGGCGACGTGCTGGCAACGGACATCCTGCTGCCCACGCCGGCCGCCGGCGACGTCATCGCCATCCCCGCCGCCGGAGCCTACTGCCCGTCCATGGCCAGCAACTACAACCTCAACCCGCGGCCGCCTATCATCCTGGTACAGGACGGCGCCAGCCGCCTCATCCGCCGCCGCGAATCCTACGCCGACCTGATGCACTGCGACTTGTAGATTCCCGTCATCGCGCGGAGCGTAGCCGCTCATGGTGAGCCTGTCGAACCACGTGGCAATCCCGCCGGACGCAATGACAATTTCGATGTGGTCAACCATCGGGCAGGATCATTTGCTGCGGCAGCTGTCCGCGAGCCTGCGGGCTGGTCGGCTGGCCCACGCCTACCTGCTCACCGGCCCACCCCACGTTGGCAAGATGACCCTGGCCATCGACCTGGCCGCTGCCGTCAACTGCGTCGGCGGCGGTGATGCCGGAGCCGGCCCCTGCGGAGAGTGCGCCCCCTGCGCCCGCGTCGGTCGCGGAGTCCACGCCGACGTCCGCGTCGTATCGCTGCAACAGAGGGAAGCCGGCCAGCCGACCCGCACCCGCATCGGGATCGACGAAGTCCGGGAGGCGATGCAGGCCACCAGCCTCCGGTCGGTGGAAGGCGGCTGGACCATTATCATCTTCGACGGCGCCGAGACTTTCAGCCCGGAAGCCGCCAACGCTCTGCTCAAAACCCTGGAAGAGCCACCCGATCAGGTGCTGATTCTGCTGCTGACCGCCAACGAAGACGCCATCCTGCCCACCGTTCGTTCCCGTTGTCGCCTTCTCCCTCTGCGACCCATGGGCGGCGCGATGCTCACCGAATTTCTGGTCAACCGGCATGGCGTGGAGACCGATCAGGCCCGGTGGTTGTCCCGGCTTGCCCGCGGCTGCCCGGGCTGGGCGGTCAGCGTCCTGGCCGACCCAGCAATCCTGGAGGAGCGGGCCGAAGCGCTGGACTTCATCGCCGCGTCGGCAACCACACCGCTCGACGAACGCTTCGCCTACGCCAACAGCCTGGCCGGCGTGTATTCCAGAGACCGGGAAACCGTCCGCCAAGCCCTGTTCCTCTGGCAACGCTGGTGGCGCGACCTGTTGATGGTGAAAGAAGACGCCAGCGATCACGTGCAAAACACCGACCGTCTCGCCCAGCTGACGGGTCAGGCCGGCGCCGTGTCCTCCGCCGACATCGTCCGCTTCTTACGGCGCATCCAGGAAACGCTGACGGCGCTGGACTCCAACGCCAACCCCCGCCTGGCCCTGGAATGCCTGATGCTGGCAGTCCCGGCAGCCTGAGTCCTGATAATTGATAACGATGGTAGTCCGAAGGTAATCCAATGACTAGCCTGGCACATCAGGTTTCCCGCTTGGTGGGATTGATTTTGCTAGCCACTCTGCCCTTTGCTGTCAGCGCCTGCGTTACGGCTACCGAGCCAACGCCGTATCCCACCTACACGCCCGCGCCAACCCCAACGTCCGCTCCCGAAATCTCCGACGATGATTTGATATCAAACTTGATAATGTGCTTTGAGCAAAATCCATTGCTTTGGGCAATTGTGAAAAAAGGATTGTTAGAAGGATTGGCAGAAAAAGGTACATCGACGGAATCGGTAGAAGAACTTACGCCAGAAGATGTACGTTGGATTTTGAAGTTAGCTATTGCGGGTGATTCCACGGTCAGAGATGGCCTTTGGGATATTCTGTCAGCCTGCGAGCAATCTGAGCCAAGCCCAACGTCAGAAGTTATCGGCAGATACTACAAGGGCCGCATCCTCCACATCAGCGTCGCCGCCATGGAGCGCACCGACGAATTGCGATGGACTACCGCGACCCGCTACCCGGCCCAAGGCGTTACCGACGCCCCCCTCTACAGGCTGGCGCCGGCATCCGACAAGAACGAGTTGGCGCTGTTGCGCGTCAAGGTCGAAAACCATACTACCGCCAAAGTCATAGTCAACATTGACCATGAAGCCGCCCAACTGCGCGATTCTTTCAATGGTAGCTATTACCCTATCGACGTCGGAGAACGCGCCCAACACGCCGACATCTCCGAAAACCCCTCCGACCGCTGCAATGTCCCCGTCGATCCCGATTCTCCCAACGAATGCGTCGAGTTTCTCTGGAACTCGTCCTATGAAGAAACCCAACCCGATGGCGAAGTCAAGATAATCCAGCGTGCCCAGGAACTACCCAAAGGCACCGGCCTCGACGGGTGGATGGTCTTTGAAGTCCCCAAAGACACTCAGCTCCGTTCCTTCCGCTGGTCTGCCGGCGACACTATCACGATAGACTTTTGGGTTGATCCCCACCCATCGACAAAAATCACACCGCCTGGTACACCTTGACACGTCCCCGGTTCGTCGCGCGCAACCGTCGCTGGGCTTCCAGGCTGCGGATGGCCTGCAGCACCTGGGGATCACCGTGGCGGCGAAACCGGCCGGTAATCTTGTTGAGCGTGCGGGGCCGCTCGCAGTATTCCCACACCTGTTCGGCCAGTAGATCACCGGTGGTCGGGAAGGAGTTGCAGCGGCACCACCAGCGTGTGCCCGGGATTCCCGTCCAACTCCTCGCCCGGCTTGAATTGCAGGCGTTGCGGATGCTTTTCCAGGAACGCCCTGATCCGCGTACGCAACACACCCCCGGCTCCGCTCGACCCATAGCCATGCACTACGTCCACGCTGCCCGATTCGCCCGCGTGCACCGCGTGGTTGTAAAGGTCGATAAACGCGGCCAGCGATTCCGACCAGGTTTTTCCGTGGAAGTCTATGCTGGGCATACCGCTTCAGCCCCCGCCAACATCGCGCTTAACCCCCAAACCTGAGCGAACCGGTTAGTCAGCGACGGCCATCGCCGGCGCCGGCTCATCGGACGGATCGAAATCCTGGTTCCGATTGCGGTCAACGGTTTGCCACGGTATGTACGGGCTCCATTCCTCAAGAATGGTGCGGTTCTCCAGGATGCGGTACGGATTCGGCTGCGGCGCGGTGGGCAGGCGGTTCAGCAGCATATTCGCTTCTTCCGGTGTGCGGCCCGCCTTCCGCAGGTTGCACCGCCCGCAGGCAGCCACCACGTTGTCCCACGTATGCGGCCCGTGCTGACGCCGCGGTACCACGTGATCCAGCGTCAGGTGCTGCGACCGCTTTCCGCAGTATTGGCAGGTGTAGTGGTCGCGCAGGAATACTTCCTTCTTCGACAGCCGGCGCGGTGCGAACGGGCGTTTCACCAGGTACACCAGCCGGATTATCGACGGGGCACTCAGCGCCGCACTGAAGGTTCGGATGCGAACGGCGTCGGCGCGCTGTTCCAGCAACTCAGCCTTGCCCTTGGCTACCAGCACGATGGCCCTTCGCACGGTGCAAACGTTGACCGGCACGTAATTGAGGTTCAGCACCAGAACCGGGGCGGTCAGTCTCCCGGGGAGTTTAGCGCCGGATCGCTTTCGACCACCCTCTTCGGCATCGGTTGCCGCGCCGACCGCCGCGGAACCCCGCGCAACTTTCGACTGGCGGCCAGACTTTTTGGCCACAATTTTTCGCCGACCCGTTCGTCCCCGACTTGCCATCTGCTCATCCCCAATGCAGCTAGCGGTTTGGTTGCGGTTTCGCGCCGAATTTCACACCGATATTGTTACACCGAGAGTCATTATACCCCAACCAGGCCGTGCGGAATACTTGCCTGATATTTGGGTCACCAAGACGATTGCAAAGTCCCCCGACCTCCGCTCATGGTGAGCTTGTCTAACCATCGGCGGCCGTCCTTCGACGGGCTCAGGACGAACGAGGGTTCACCCTCACCCCAACCCTCTCCCATCAAGGGAGAGGGGGAGAAGCTTGGGCTGGCGGATGTGGGATGGCGACGGGATTGCCACGTCGCTACGCTCCTCGCAATTACAACCGGGCTGCGCTCCTTGCAATTACAACCGAAAATCCTGTCCATCCGGTCAATCCTGTTCATCCAGGTAAAAACTCTCTCCACCCCGCTCATCCTGAGCCTGTGGAAGGATAGCCATTATCCGGCCAACCGCATGGCAACCGCAGGGTTGTTAAAGAGCCCAACCCAGCTTGGCAATTATCGCGTTGAAGGGACCCAGCAGGAAACCGCCCAGCGCCGAATCGCCGATGTAGGCGCCCGCGCCGTCGGGGCCGATCTCCACTATGCCCGAGACCACCGCGCCGGTCAATACGAGCGCCGCCACCAGGCCCACCCCCGCCCCGACGATACGGTTCAGCAGTTCTCCCAGCGGCAATAATCCCACAACCTTGCCCAGCAGCCATCCCAACAACGCGGACGCCACCAGCGCCAACACTACCAAAACGAGATAGGCCGCGCCCCGTTGCACCGTTTCCGATTCGGACACGAAACCGAGTTGTCCCTGCAACGCGCCGGCCAGCGGTCGCGCTATCCACAACCCCACTACCAGCACCACGATCAGGGCAATCATCCCGATGGCTCCCTTTTTCAAACCCCAGAAAGCGGCAAAGCCCCAAACCACGAGCAATATCAAGTCTATCCAGTTCATGGGTAAACAACCTTGGTTAATATCCTTTTCAGACTAACACACCCCCGCGGCCACGTTGCAAACAGGACGATTGCAAAGTTACGGGAGTTGACCCTACCCGCTCGTCCTGAGCCTGTCGAAGGACGGTCGCCGATGGTTCGACAAGCTCACCATGAGCGGAGGTTGGTGGACTTTGCAACCGTCCTGACGTTGCAAAAGCACGGCACGAATGCCGCTCAATTCGCCCTTGCACTCTCTCTAACGCTGGCACGGGCCGGTGCTATAATTCCGGCCATGACTACCCCAGCGAGCCATCCGGATTGCCAGCGCCCGGCGGTCGCCATCGACGGGCCGGTGGCATCGGGCAAAAGCTCCGTGGGTCGTGCGGCGGCTAAGGCGTTGCGCCTGCGCTTTCTCGATACCGGCATCATGTACCGCGCCGTAACCTGGCTGGCCCTGCACCGGGGCATCGCAGCCGCAGATACCGCCGCCGTCGCTGGGCTCGCCGATCAATGCCGCATGTCGCTGGACGACACTACGGATCAATCGCCCAACCACGCGGTGATCGCGTCCGGTTCGCCAACTCCGGATGCGGTCATTTCGGATACGGCCATTTCGATAGATGGGCACCGCCTCCGGGATGAACTGGTTTCCGACGGCGTTGACCGCCACGTGTCGGCGGTTGCGGCCATAGCCAGGGTGCGAACCGCCCTGGTAAAACAGCAGCGCGCCATTGCCAACGACGGAGGGATCATCGTGGCCGGTCGCGACATCGGCTCGGTGGTCCTGCCCCAGGCCGACGTAAAGCTCTACATTGACGCCTCGGTTGAAGAGCGGGCCCGCCGCCGTTTCGCCCAGTTGCAGGAAGCCGACCCGTCCGTGGACTTTCAGCAGGTTCTGGCCGACACCCGCCGCCGCGACTGGCTGGATTCCCAGCGTGCCGACTCTCCCCTGGTCATTCCCAGTGGCGCAATCGTAATCGACACCGACAGCATCGATTTTGACCGATCCGTTGCCGCGGTAATCCACGCAATTCGCAGCGCGGTTACTAACCACAAGCAGACGGGGTAATCTTATGGCATGGCTATACCAGCCCAGCCGCCGTTTCGGACAAATCCTCTGGTCGGTTTCCGCCCGGCTCTCCATAACCGGCCAGGAAGCCATGCCGCCCCACGGCCCCCTGCTGGTCGTCTGCAACCACCTGTCCCTCAACGACCCGGGCACGCTGGTGGTGGCGCTCCCCCGTCAGGTCACTTTTTTGGCCAAGAAAGAGCTGTGGGACAACCCCCTCGGGCGCTTCTACTGCAACGCAATGGGGGCAGTGCCCCTTGATCGCCAGCGGGGCGGCGGCGAGGCGATGCGGTACGCATTGAGGGCGCTGGGTCAGGACAAGGCCATCCTCATTTTCCCTGAAGGCGGCATCAGCCCCACCGGCGGACTGCAAAAAGGACGCACCGGTCTCGCCTGGCTGGCGTTGAAAACGCAGGCTCCCATTCTGCCCGTGGCCATCGCCGGCTCCGAGAAATTCTCCTCCTGGCACCTGCCCATTCCCCTGGCCAGCTGGCAGGTCACAATCGGAACGCCCTTCACCCCGCCGGTGGTGGAGGGGCCCATCACCAGGAATCTGCTGAATGCAGTTACTGATATGGCCATGGAGCGCATCGCCGCGTTGCTTCCCCAGTCTTACCGCGGCGTGTACGCCGACGCGCTCCGCGTCCGCCAGCCGTAGTAGCGACGCCCCAGCTGAGGTCGTCGCCGGCCCATCGGGTCGCGCGCGTACCCGCTTTAATCTGTCATTGCGACCCCGTACTTGATACGGGGGTGGCAATCTCGTCGCCGCAGCAATGGTGGTTTGCCGGCGTGTGTTCAACTTCAACGAGATTGCCACGTCGCTGCGCTCCTCGCAATGACAAGTGGAGGCGGGCACTCCTCGCAATGACAGCAGGCCGTTTGGTTTGACAAAGTGGGTACGCGTGAGCCCATCGGGTCGCGCGCGGTTGCCGGAACAGTCAGTTCAGCAGGGGTTCGATTTCCGAATGGAAGAGTAACGGCTCCTCATCCAGAATCCGCTCCAGCTCTGCCGCCCGGGTGTTGATGGTGTCCAGGATGGCCGGCGGAATCCCGGCGTGGTCGTTGACGTAATTACTCAACAGCTCCAGCTCATCAAAACCCTGGAAGCAGTCCACCACCCCCCGCAGCGCCGGCGAGAAGAACTGGGTGTCCTGCCCTACGCCGCGCCCAACTGAGAAGTGGTAAACGTATTTCAGGTTGTCCTTCAGATAACGAACCACCGGAAAAAAGTCGCTGTCGCCCGACACCAGTATCGCCACGTCGAAGTTGTCCATCTTGGCTATCATGTCCACGGCGATGCCGATGTCAACGCCCTTCTCACCCACCTGCGTACCCTGGTACATGATGTTGCCGTCGTAGTCATACTCCAGCCGGTACGGACGGAAGGGTTGCACCACGTACTGCCCTACATACTTGAACTCCAGGAAGTTGGTGCTCTGCTGAATCTCCTCGAATACCGACTTACGCAGTTGGTGGAACCGCCGAAACTCATGGTCGTACCAGTCGTGGGCCTTCTCCACCACTATGTCAGACGTAAGCTCGGGCATACGCGGCCCATATTCCTCCACGATTCGCTGGGCGCGCCACAGGTTGGGCGTCCACGGGGTTATGCTCTCGGCGTAGTACCAATACACACGCACCAACCGGTGGTCCCACCCCGTAACATCATCGAACTTTGCCAGCGCGTCCTGGAAAAACTCCTGCCAGCGAAAGTGTTTTTCATCCAGTCGGTACTCAGGATTATTGGGGTGCGGCGGATCGGATCGGAAGTGAAAATCTCTCAGGTTGTGACGAAAGTTTTGTCCATCCACAAATACAACTGTTTTCAGGGACATTGTCATGCTCCTTGTGATACCAAGGCATTTCGATCATCCGTCCAGTACTCGGGCCGACCGGCTAGAAAAACAGTTATGGGGATAGGATCGAACGGTCGGCAGTGGCCATGCCGATCCGGAGAGCGTATGTAAACGCTGAACGGCGGTTTAGCCGGTGGGTACCGGGATATCTATATCGTAGCGATCCAGCAATGCGTCCAGCTGGGCAGCGGTTTTCTCGTCCGGCGGCACCAGCGGCAATCGGGGCTCACCGACCCTGAATCCCGATCGGTTCAATCCGTATTTAACCGGGATGGGGTTGGACACAATGAACAGGCCCTTGAAAATGTCAAGCAGGCGCAGGTGTTCCGCACCCGCCGCTTCAACATCGCCTTCCAGCGTATAGCCCATCATCTGCTTGATCTGGTTCCCCACCAGGTGCGCCGCCACGCTAACAACCCCGAACCCTCCCATCGACATGATGCCAAAGGTTTCGTCGTCGTTGCCCGACCAGATGCGAAAATCGTCGGGAGTGTCGCGAATCACCCGGGCAATCTGAACCGGGTCGCTGCTGGCCTCTTTGATGCCAATGATGTTATCTATCGCCGACAGCCGCACCGTCGTCTCGTTGGTCATATTCAGGCTGGTGCGACTAGGCACGTTGTAAAGCATCCCCGGCAGGTTCGTGCATTCCGCCAGCACCTTGAAATGCCGATACAATCCTTCCTGGGGCGGCTTGTTGTACGCCGGAACGGTTAGCAGCAACGCATCGGCTCCAACCTGCTCGGCTTCCTTGCTCAATTCTATGGATGCAGTCGTGTTGTTATCGCTCGTGCCGGCGATTACCGCGCCCCGGTCGCCGATAGCGTCTTTAACCTCGCCGTACAGGCGGGCCTTTTCGTCCATCGACAACGCCGGGCCTTCCCCGGTGGTTCCGGTTACTACCAGGCCATCAGAGCCCGAATCCAGCAGCGCCACTGCGAGACGCCTGGCCTGTTCGTAATCAACCCGGCCTTCAGCATCGAACGGAGTAACCATAGCGGTAATCAGTCGGCCAATCTCAGTAGGCATTTAGCGTCCCTCCTCGTCGGTCGCGGTGGCCCGTTTAGTCGTAAATTGGGGCCCGGCGTCTGCAAACCGGCAACTTTGCCGGCATTATACACATTTGGCTACTTTGGGGCGATAGCAAATCCCATCCGCCACCACCTGTCATTGCGAGGAGCGCAGCCGCTCATGGTGAGCCTGTCGAACCACGTGGCAATCTCGTCGCCGTAGCAATGGTGGTTTGCTGACGTGTGTTCAGCCTCATCGAGATTGCCAACCCCCGCATCGAGCACGGGCTCGCAATGACAGATTAACGTGCGGACGCATGAGTAATTCAGCTGCGTTGCCCGTGCACCGCGCAGAGGGCAACGGCTTCTTCGGCGATTTGCAGAGCGTTCAGCGCCGCGCCTTTCACCAGGTTATCGGTCACTACCCACATGGCCAACCCGTTGGGATGCGATGCGTCCTTGCGAATCCGTCCCACGAACACATCGTCGCAGCCGGCCGCAGCTACCGGCATCGGATACACCGACGCCGCCGGGTCGTCCTGGACGGTTACACCGGGCATCTGGCTCAACAGCTCCCGCGCTTCTCCCGCCGATACCGGCTGCTCAAACTCCAGGTGTGCCGCCACGCAGTGAGACACCAGCACCGGAACCCGCACGCATGTCGCCGACAACGCTATGTCCGGCGCGTGCAGAATCTTCCGGCTTTCATCGATCATCTTCTGTTCTTCCCGCGTGTATCCGGTTTCGTTGAACCCGTCGATGTGGGGAAACACGTTGAAAGCGATGCGCTGGGGCTGCGCGTCCGGTTCTGCCGGCCCGCCGTGCATCACGGTGCGGGTCTGCTCGCGCAATTCGTCCATCGCCGCGCCGCCGGCCCCGGAAACGGACTGGTAGGTGTCGGCAACGATGCGGCGGATCGGACTTGCCTGACGCAACGGGTGCGCCACCATCACCAGCGGCGTGGTCGAGCAGTTGGGAATTGACACGATGCCGTCGTGCCACAACAGATCAGAACCATTCACTTCCGGCACCACCAGCGGAACCGCCGGCTCCATGCGAAAGGCGCTGGAATCGTCGATAACCATCGCGCCGGCCCGCGCCGCCACCGGCCCAAACCGCCGCGACGCCTCGGTACTTACCGAGATGAAGGCGATATCAACGTCATCGAATGAGTCGTCAGTGGTTTCTTCCACCACAAATGTCTTGCCGTTCACGTTCATCTTCCTGCCGGCGGAGCGCTTGGATGCCAGCAGCTTCAGGTTGCGATGCTGCGGGTAACGTGCCTCGATGAGGCGCAAGGTTACCTGGCCGACGGCGCCGGTAGTACCCACTATGGCGAGGTTCATTCCTTGAAGGTCCATGTTGCTCCTGTGGTTTGAGTTCGAGATGTACGAACGGATTTCACGCCGAAATCCCGGCGATTTTCGGTTTGCGGTGTTGGTGCTCCGAGACTGGACGGTCGATCAATCGGCGCAGTTATTGCCGCCGCTCACGAATCGGTTGGCGGGACTGCTATATCGCGCATTATTCAGGTTACACCCGGCGCCCGATATCGTCTAGATTGCCCATTTCCACGCATCCTGAACCTGCCACTCCTGTCATTGCGAGGAGCGTAGCCGCTCATGGTGAGCCTGTCGAACCACGTGGCAATCCCGTTACACGTAACACCCAAAAATCCTGTCCATCCTGTTCATCGATGTAAAAACCCGTCCCCCCACGCATCCTGAGCCTGTCGCAGGGCCGCCCATGACACTGCGCCGCCTCATCGAGATTGCCACGCTGCGCTCGCAATGACAAGCCCCCGCCGACGCTACAGCCCCAGCACGGTTTCCAGGCCCACGGTAAGGCCGGGACGATTACCGACCTCGCGCACGCAGCGCAACACACCCGGCATGTAGCAGTCGCGGCCCAGCGTGTCGTGGCGGATGCTCAGGGTCTGGCCGCCCGCCCCGAATACCACTTCGTGGTGGGCGCTGCGGCCGGGCAATCGCATACTGTGGATACCCACGCCGCCAATGTCGCCGCCTCGGGTTTCGTCCAGGTGGTGGATCTCGGTTTGATTGCGTTCAAAGTCCCGGCCCCGCTCTTCTCGCATACCCCGGGCGATGGCGAGCGAAAACCCCGAGGGCGCGTCTATCTTCATCTCATGGTGGGCCTCCACCACGTCCACATAATCGAAAAAGGCGGCGGCCTGTTCGGCCAGTTTCTTCAGCACCACCGCTCCCAGGGCGAAATTCGGAGCCACGATAACCCCGATGCCGTGCTCGCGACTCATCGTATCCAACGACTGCAGCTGCTCAGCGTTCAGGCCGCTGGCTCCCAGCACCATGTGGATGCCGCGGGCCGCCGCCAGCGGCGCTGCTTCCATGCAGGCCGCAGCGTGGGTGAACTCCACCATCACGTCCGGCCGGGTGGCGTCCAGCATACTGGCCAGGTCGGTTGACAACGGTACGCTGCCGCCCGGGGTGGGCAGCGTTTCGCCCCGTGGCGTATTGCAGGTCGCGCCCACCAGAGCCATCCCGTCGGCGCCGGACAACGCCCGCACCGTCTCGGCGCCCATCCTGCCGGTCGCGCCGTGTACTACTACCGAAATCTTCCCGCCCGTTGCCGGATCACTCATTGCGTCCTCCTGCCGAAATACCTGCCGAGTTGGACTAATAATATTGCCCTGCCGCCAGGTTTGGCGGGGCCCGATTTGAACCAGTCAAGCGCCCTCACGCGTACCCACTTTGTCAAACCAAACCAGCCTCTGTCATTGCGTAGGGCACCCACCCCCTGTCATTGCGAGGAGCGCAGCCGCTCATGGTGAGCCTGTCGAACCACGTGGCAATCTCGTTGAGGTTGAACACACGTCGGCGAACCGCCGTTGCTACGGCGACGAGATTGCCACGCTACGCTCGCAATGACAAAGTGGGTACGCATGAGCCTGTTGGCCCAAATATATCACACTACGATTTACGCATCCCAGCCCGCTCTCCGTCAAGAAAAACCCCTCTCCGCTGGGAGAGGGGCTGCATTGGGAAAGGTTGGCGCGGGCGGTCTAGGGCCGAGCTCCGCCGCCGCCCAGGAACCGCCGGTCGGAGGGGTTGCCCCGTCCGGAATCGCGGCCGGGGGGCCGACCGGGAGGACGACGCCCGCCCCGGTCACGGTCGTTGGGATCGCTCCCCAGAATCGTGTTGCGATCACGTTCGCCGCCACGGTCTCGGTCACCACCGCCGCCGGAACCGCTACGGTCTCGGTCACCGCCGCCGCCGGAACCGCCGCGGTTTCCACCGCCTCCAGGTCCACCGCGATCACGGTTTCCACCGCCGCCATAGCCGCCACGGTTTCCGCCACCACCGCCACCAGGTCCGCCACGGTTTCCACCGCCTCCGTAGCCGCCGCGGTTTCCGCCCCCGGCGGGTGCGTTGCGATCACGGTCTCCGCCACGGTCCCGGTCTCCGCCGCGGTCCCGATCACCACCACGGTCCCGGTCTCCGCCACCGCCGTAGCCGCCGCGGTTTCCGCCGCCACCGCCACCGTAGCCGCCACGGTTTCCACCGCCGCCACCACCTCGCGGGCCTCGATCTCCCCCACGGTCTCCACCGCCGCCGCCTCGCGGGCCTCGATCACCGCCACGGTCTCGATCACGGTCGCCGCCAAAGTTGCTGCGTTCCGGACGCGGCGGTGGCGGCGAGTCGTCGCCCAACAGGGCACGTCGCGACAGATTGATGCGGCCCATGTGGTCGATCTCGCGGATCATTACGGTAATTTCCTGGCCCATTCCAACGTCATCGTAGGCAAGGTCGCCCAGGTCTTCGTTGCGAACCAGTCCGTCCTTCCCGCCCGGCGTCAACTCAACGAACACGCCGAAGTTGGTCGTCCGTGTGATTTTGCCGGTAATGATGTCTCCCACCTCGGGATCGCGGGTCAGGCCGTCAACCCGGCTGCGGGCCAGCTCGATCATCGCCTGGTCGTTGGAAGAAATAATCACCGAGCCATCGTCCGACACGTCGATTCCGCAACTGGTCTCTTCCTGGATGGCGCGGATTACCCGGCCTCCCGGGCCAATGAGGGCGCCAATCTTCTCGACCGGAATCTGCATCCGCACCAGCTTGGGCGCGTACTTGCTCATCTGATTCCTGGGCTCAGAAATGGCTTCCGACATGCGTTCCAGGATGTGCAGCCGACCCACTCGGGCCTGCTCCAGCGCCTCACTCAGAAGCTCCTGGGTCAGTCCATCAATTTTCACGTCCATCTGCAGGGCGTTGATTCCCTCTTCGGTGCCGGCAACCTTGAAGTCCATGTCGCCGAGGAAGTCCTCGATGCCCTGAATGTCGCTGAGGACGGCATACTGCCCATCGGCGTCATCGGTGATCAGGCCCATCGCAATACCGGCCACGGGCGCCTTGAGGGGCACACCCGCATCCATCAATGCCATTGACGACCCACACACACTACCCATCGACGTCGACCCGTTGGAGGCCAAAACCTCGCTGACGACGCGAATGGTGTACGGAAATTCCGCTTCCGGAGGCAACGCCGCCTGAATGGCCCGTTCGGCCAGTGCGCCGTGTCCGATTTCCCGGCGTCCCGGTGAACCCACGCGCCGCGCTTCGCCAACGCTGTACGGCGGGAAGTTGTAGTGGTGCATGAACTGCTTGGTGTTGTCGGGCCCCACGGTGTCAAGCGTCTGCCGCATCGACAGCGATGCCAGCGTGGCAATCGACAGCACCTGCGTTTGACCACGGGTGAACAACCCGCTGCCATGCACCCGGGGCAACTCGCCCACGCTGCAGGTGATGGGGCGTATCTCGTCGAGCTTGCGCCCGTCGGGTCTGACGTTTTTGTTCAGAATCCGGCTGCGGACCTCCGACTTCACCAGGTTCTTGAACGATTCGGCCACCTCGCCGGCAGACAGGTCGTCGGCCAGTTGCGCCGCAATTTCTTTCTCGATGGCATCCAGGCTGGAATCACGTTCGCTCTTGTAGGCGTTGCGCTCCAGAACTTCGGCGATGCGTCCGTTGACCAGGGCGTCAACTTTCTGCTGACGGGCTGCCGTGGACTCGGCGTCATAGGTAACGGTGAGCTTTTCGGCCCCGCGTTCGGCCACCAATTGGTCGATCAGTTCTATGGTCTGCACGTTGCTCTCGTGCGCCAGGCGAATGCCCTCCAGGATCGCTTCCTCCGACACGTCCACCGATCCCGATTCCACCATCATGATGGCGCCCCGGTTGCTGGCTACAACCATATCGAGACGCGATGCGCTGATCTGCTGATAGCTGGGGTTGATCAAATACTCGCTGCCATTCCACGTTACGCGGCAGGCGGCGATGGGGCCCTCAAAGGGTATGCGGCTGATGGACAGCGCAGCGGAGGCGGCCACCATACCCAGCGTTTCCGGCGGATGGGCTTCATCCACCGACAATACGGTGATGATTACCTGGATTTCGTTGTGCAGTCCCTTGGGGAAAAGGGGCCGGATGCTGCGGTCGGTAAGGCGCGCCGACAGAATGGCTTCGGTGCCGGGGCGGCCTTCGCGACGGAAGAAGCTGCCGGGAATTTTACCCACCGCATACAGCCTTTCTTCAAACTCAACGGTCAACGGCAGGAAGTCAATCCCCTCCCGCGACTGTTCAGACATCACCGCGGTCGCCAGCAATATGGTCTCGCCGCACGTGATGGTTACGGCGCCATGCGCCTGCTGTGCCAGGCGGCCCGTTTCCATAACAACGGTATGGCCGCCAATCTCGCCGGTTACGGCAAACGGATTCATAAGTGCGCTAATTGTGTCAGTTGTGGTCATAACCAGAGTGTTCTCTACCTCTCTCTTCCAATTTGGCGTGCTGGCCGGCCATGCTTCATATCAATGCCAAGCCGGCAATATCCTGTGTGAAATCTGGCGGCGTCGGTTCCCCCGACTCTCTCTATCCCGTCCTCCGGTTCTTCCATACCGGTTCTTCTTCGTTTCTCGCCCGATGCGTCCGGCGTCCCGGCGGGATCCGGCTCCGTCATTTCTCGGGCTGTTATCGCACCTTTCGCTCAGCGGTGGCGCACTGCTCTACACCATATACCTGCAACGAATACGTACAACGGTGATTCGCGGTTTAGCCAATGCCGGAAAACAGTGGCGTCAATGGAGCCTTTCTACAACGGCTTGGCGTCGGTAAATGCAATTGCCGGTTAACGGCTGCTGCCGAGCCTGATCGCCGTGGAACCCGCCTTAGCGGCGCAGCCCAAGTCGTCCAATCAATCTTTGATAGCGTCCAACGTCCTCGCGGCTCAAATAGTTGAGCAACCGCCGCCGTTTCGACACCATGGTAACCAGCCCTCGACGCGAATGGACGTCTTTCCGATGGGTGCGAAGGTGGTCTGTAACCTGCCGGATCCGCTCCGTGAGCATTGCTACTTGCAACTCAGTGGAACCCGTGTCCGACTCGTGGGTGCGGTATTCCTGAATAATCCCCTGCTTAACTTCTGCGTCTATCATTACCGGACAAGAACCCTTCCATTCAATATGGCGTCGTTATCTCTTTCGCAAACAGGCTACCACGTGCCGACCAAATAGGCAACCAACCCCGCGACACGTTCAGGGTCTTTCGGTTTTCCTCATGTCATTGCGAGCGCAGCGTGGCAATCTCGGTGCCATAGCAATGATGGTTCGCCGGCGTGTGCTCAACCTCAACGAGATTGCCACGTCGCTGCGCTCCTCGCAATGACAGACTAAAATACGCAACCAACCCCGCGATACGTTCAATCCCGCCGCCTGCCCCGGCCCAAAATCCTGTCCATCCTGTTCATCCATGTTGGATTCGGCCCCTCCTCCCTTGCTGGTAGAGCGTTGGGCGAGGCGTAACCCATTCCCGAAGCAACCCGCAATAAGAAACCCGCAATGTTGACCTTCTGTGCCAGCCCGGAATCCTGCAATTTTGTCATATAATAAGTCGCCGACGGTTACTGGCGCCTGCCGATGTTCGTGCCGGCACGGCAAGACCACAGACGCATGATTGCAGACGGATAATTTAAGGAGCTTTTCAATGGCCGACGAATTTGTCAAAGTTGCCTCACTCAGCGACGTTCCCCCGGGCGACATGCTTTCCATCAAGGTGGGCCCCGAGGAAATATTGCTGGTTAACCTCGACGGCGAACTTCACGCCTGCGACGACATCTGCACCCACGCCTACGCCAACCTTTCCGAAGGCGACCTGGAAGAAGGCGAGCTGGTTTGTCCCCTCCACGGAGCAGTATTCGACGTGGCCAGTGGTCAGCCCATTACTCCCCCTGCCACCCAGGCTTTGCGCAAGTTCGCCATTCGCGTCGAGGGCGACGACGTCCTGGTGGGGCCAGCCATCGAGGCCGAATAGGCCATCGTCCTATCCTGGCTTCCACGTCTCGTAAACTTGCCGGGCGCATCAGTGTGGCTGTCCCGCCGCCAAGAGTTACTGACAACCACTCACCAGACTCACGCATACCCGCTTTAATCTGTCATTGCGACCCCGTACTTGATACGGGGGTGGCAATCTCGTCGCCGTAGCAATGTGGTTTGCCGTCGTGTGTTCAGCCTCATCGAGATTGCCACGTGGTTCGACAGGCTCACCATGAGCGGCTGCGCTCCTCGCAATGACAGCCGGCCAGTTTGGTTTGACAAAGTGGGTACGCGTGAGCTCACGCGAGCCTGGTTTCGCGCCCGGCACGTCATTACCGCAGCAACCCCCACGCCGACTGCGGCCAATACACCACCCACACCTTTCCGATGATGTGGTCGGCAGTCAGCGTGCCCCAGTCTCGGGAATCCTGGCTGCCGGTTCGGTTGTCTCCCAGCACAAAATATTCGTCGCGGCCCAACGTCAACGGCCGGTAGTCGGTATTGCCCCGCACCGTCAAATAGGGTTCATCCAGCCTTTCGCCGTTGATGCTCACCGACCCGTTGGCAATCGCCACCGTGTCCCCCGGCTCCCCGATGATCCGTTTTACGAATTGACGCTCCGTATCCCGCGGGTAGTCGAACACGATAACGTCCCCCCGGTGCGGCGAACGCCCCAGGTAAACGTCCCGGGGTTCGGCAGGCCGCCAGAATGGGATTATCCTCCCCAGCCGGCCCGTATCCAGCTGAAAATAAACCAGCTTGTTCACCATTAGGTAATGGCCCGGCAACAGCGTGGGATTCATGCTTGAACCTTCCACGCGAAAGTTGACCACCGCAACCTGAATAGCCACGAACACCAACGCGCCTATCAGCGTGGCCTCTACCAGTTCCCTCAGCCAGTTACGTTGTTCCATATTGTTCAGCATCAGGCGGACTCCCCGGCAACGGCGCCCGCCCTTTCCAATCCCTTTCTTTGCCACCCGTCCTGAACAAATCTTATCACTCGCATCGCGCTGAGATGAACACACCCGCCGCACGATCTCCCGGCAAAATCCGTTCCCTCCCGCTCATCCTGAGCCTGTCGAACCATCCGCTCCCCGCAATGACCGCCGCCGATTCCTCACGCATACCCGCCTTAATCTGTCATTGCAAGGAGCACAGCGACGCGGCAATCTCGATGAGGCTGAACACACCTCGACGAACCGCCGTTGCTACGGCGACGAGATTGCCAACCCCCGCATCGAGTACGGGCTCGCTATGACAAAGTGGGTACGCCTGCGGCAACCAAACGTTGACTAGCCTTTGCCGCCCCTTTACCATGACGTGGCTACCCCGTACATCCGCCGGTATGCCGCCTGAGTGTGCCCGGCGCCGCTCATTCTCCGCAATTCAAAAGGTGCTGCTATGTCAATGCTCAACGAACTAAAGGTGTTCTCCGGCAACGCCCACCCCAAACTGGCCCGGGACGTTTGCGCATACCTGGGCATCGAGCTGGGCCAAAGCGAGGCGTTCAAGTTTGCCAATGACAACACGTTCGTCCGCATCGGGGAAAACATTCGTGAGCGCGACGTTTTCATCATCCAGCCCACCGTGGCTCCCACCAACGATAACCTCATGGAGCTGCTCATCATGATGGACGCCTGCCGCCGGGCGTCCGCCGGGCGAATCACCGCCGTCGTCTCCTACTACGGCTACGGCAGAACCGACAAGAAAGACCAGCCCCGTGTGCCCATCACCGCCCGCCTCGTCGCCGACCTCATATCAACCGCCGGCGCCGACCGTATGCTCACCCTCGATTTGCACGCCGGCCAGATCCAGGGCTTCTTCAACATCCCCGTCGACGAACTCACCGCCGAACCCATCCTGTCCAACTACTTCGCCGAAAAAGGCCTGGAAGACCTGGTGCTGGTGGCCGTCGACTTCGGTATCAGCAAGCGGGCCCGCGACATGGCCGAACGGCTGGGAGTTCCCGTGGCCGTGATCGAAAAGCGCCGCACCGGCAACGATGATCGCTCCGAGACTCTCAACGTCATCGGCGACGTTCGCGGCAAACGCGCCCTCACTTTCGACGACGAAATCCTCACCGGCGGCACCATCGTCAACGCCGCCAACGCCCTGCTCGACGCCGGCGCTACCGAGGTGTACTGCTGTGCTACGCACCCGGTTTTTTCACCGGTAGCGCCAGGTCTGCTGGCCGACAGCCCCTACTCCGAGGTGGTTGTAACCGACACCGTGCCCCTCAGCGAAAAGCAGAATTTCAGTAATCTCACCGTGCTGTCGGTGGCGCCGCTGCTCGGAGAGGCCATCCGCCGCATCCACGAGGGCCGGTCCGTCGGCGAGCTTTTCCAGTGAGCGGCCTGTTTTCCTAACGTGCCGTCCCCGCGGAAACGCTGGTTCTCTCTACGCCATCGCTGTTGCGGCTGCGTTAATCGCCGGGTTCAACGACTACGGGTTGATTCCAGGACTGCCAACCAGCATTATAGTGAGTATCCTCAACCAGCTGGTGAAAACGGTTGGCCTGCCAGGAGTTGGTGATATGGTTCTGTTTTTTTCGGAACGGGAAGCACACGATCGCACGAAGCAGGAATTGGCTGAACTCCGGGCTGCGCAGCAAAAGGCTCAGGAACAGCGAGCCGAAGAGCACCGGCTTTTCCTGGAGCAGATGCGCCTGCTGCAAGAAGAAATACGGCTGCTGCGCTCCGAATCCCACCACCATAACGGCGCTGTCGGCGACGACGCCACCCCTACAAACTAGAACGGAGGCATATCGCTCATGTATGACCTGCTCATCAAGGGCGGCACTGTTGTCGACCCCACGCAAGGGCTGAACGGCGCGTTCGACGTAGCCATCGAAGACGGCAAAATCGCCGCCGTCGCCGCCGATATCGCTGCTGACCAGGCATCGCGCGTTGTCGAAGTAAAAGGCAAATACGTCACCCCCGGCCTCATCGACCTCCACACCCACGTTTACGAAGGCGTGAACGGCAACGGTGTCAACGCCGATGTCGGCGGCGTGCGCGCTGGCGTAACTACTATGGTGGATGCTGGCAGCAGCGGATGCGATACCTACGGAGGTTTTCCGGCCCACATCATCCCCGGCAACGCCACCGAGATCATCCCCTTTCTACACATCTGCCGCACCGGACTCGCCACCACTCCCGACATTTTCTCGCCCAGCAGCATCGACCTGGAACGCACCATACAGGTCATCGAAGAAAGCAACGGCACGATCCGCGGCATCAAGGCCCGCATGGTTTCGCCGGCTCTCGAAATAATGGGCATGGAGATGCCCCGCCTCGCCAAGCGGGCCGCCAAAGAAGCCGGCGTCCCCCTGATGGTTCACATCGGCGACACCGAAAAGCGCTATCCCGCCGAGGTCATCCGCGAACTGCTCCCCATCATGGAGCCGGGCGACATCGTCACCCACTTCTTCACCGCCAACCCCGGCGGCGTGCTGGACACCGACGGCAACCTGGTTCCCGAAGCCCGGGAGGCCCACGAACGCGGCGTCTGGCTGGACACCGCCCACGGTCGCGCCAACTTCAGTTTCGACATCGGTGAGCGCGTGCTCGATCAGGGCGTAGAACCCCACTGCATCAGCACCGACCTCACTGTTCCAGGCCGCATCCGCACCGTCCACAGCATGACCGAAATGATGACCCGGTTTCTGGCCATGGGTTTCACCCTTGATCGGGTGGTGGAAATGTGCACCATCAACCCGGCCCGCGCCATCGGCGAGGGCGACCGCCTGGGCAGTCTGGAGGTTGGCAAGCAGGCCGATGTATCCGTGCTGGACATCGTGGACGGCAGCTGGGTGGTGTACGACGTGCTGGGCACCGGACGATCCTCGGAACGGGCCGTTGTTCCCGTCCTGTCCGTCAAGCGCGGCCAGGTGCACGAAGCCGGCTGGGGCCCCCGGCCCTGGGGCTGGGAACCGGACAGCGCCTAGTATTGCCGTCACTCCTGCGAAAACGGGAATGACGGGCAACGTCAATGCACCCTAATCGCTCACGCGTACCCGCTTTAATCTGTCATTGCGAGGAGCGCAGCCGCTCATGGTGAGCCTGTCGAACCACGTGGCAATCTCGATGAGGTTGAACACACGTCGACGAACCGCCGTTGCTTCGGCGACGAGATTGCCACGCTACGCTCGCAATGACAAAGTGGGTACGCGTGAGACTCTAATCGCACTTGAGGTCATAAATGGTTGAAGTCGTACTGAGCTCACCCCGCGGATTTTGCGCTGGCGTGGTGCGAGCCATTGAAGTGGTTGAGTTGTGCCTCGAGCGTTTCGGTCCCCCCGTATACGTCAAGCACCAGATCGTCCACAACCCCTACGTCGTGGCCGAACTGGAGCGCAAGGGAGCCATCACGGTGGAAGAGGTCGACGAAGTGCCCGACGGCGCTTTGGTCGTATTCTCCGCCCACGGTTCGCCGCCCGAAGATTTCCAGGGCGCCGAACTGCGCAACCTGAGAGTAATCGACGCGGTGTGCCCTTTGGTGACCCGCGTCCATAACGAGGCCAAGAAGTACCACCGCGAAGGCAAACGCGTTCTGCTGGTGGGACACCGCGGGCACCAGGAAGTACGCGGCACCATGGGTCAGGTTCCCATGACGCTGGTGGATGATACGTCTCCACTGCCCGACGAGGTGGCCGATCCCGACATCGGCTGGTCGGCAGACTCCGAGGTGGCCGTCATCACCCAAACCACCCTGTCCGTCGGCGACACCGCCAGCGCCATCGCCGCCATCAATGACCGGTTCCCGGCCGCCGTCGTACGCAACGACATCTGCTACGCCACCACCAACCGGCAGGACGCCGTTACGCAAATGGCCGGGCAGGTGGACGTTGTGCTGGTAATCGGAGCCCAAAACTCGTCCAACTGCAACCGCCTGCGTGAGGTCGCCGAGGCCAACGGAGTGCCGGCCTATTTGATTAACGGCCCCGATGAGATCGAACCGCACTGGCTGGACGGCAGAAACCGCGTCGGCGTCACCTCCGGCGCATCCACCCCCGAAGTGCTGGTAGAGGCCGTCATCGACGCGCTAAAACCCGAACGCGTCTCGCTGATAACTGGCGCCGACGAGGACATCACCTTCACCCTGCCCAGAGAACTTCGCTAACCCGGTTCCCCTCGTGCTGAGCCTGTCGAAGAAACCCCTCTCCCTTGATGGGAGAGGGTTGGGATTCCGACTGCGCGGTAGCTGGATCGAGCAGCCGCGAACCTCAATGCGTACCCGCTTTAATCTGTCATTGCGAGCGTAGCGTGGCAATCTCGTCGCCGTAGCAACGGCGGTTCGCCGACGTGTGTTCAGCCTCATCGAGATTGCCACGTCGCTGTGCTCCTCGCAATGACAGATTAAAGCGGGTACGCGTGAGGCCGCGAACCCCTACCACTCCGGTCGCGGCGGTCTCTCCATCAACGCCGGAATGCAATCCGACGCCGGCAACCCCTCGAACAACACCTGTGCCATCAACCGCGTGATCGGCATGTCCACGTCCAGCCGCTCCGATAGTTCCAGGGCGCCCAGGGTGGTGTTGACACCCTCTGCCACCGCGTCCATGCCGGCCAGAATATCCTCCAGACGCCGGCCCTTGCCCAGCTCCTCGCCCACACGACGGTTGCGGCTGTAGGGACTGGCGCACGTCGCCGTCACGTCACCCAGGCCGGCCAAACCGGCAAACGTCATCAACTCGGCGCCGGCGGCAATGCCGAGGCGTCCGATCTCGTTCAGCCCACGGGTTATCAACGCAGCTTTGGCATTGTCGCCGCCGTCCAGGCCATCGGCAATGCCGGCGGCCAACGCCACGATGTTTTTCAGCGCGCCACCCAATTCTACTCCCACCACATCCTGGCTGGTGTAAATGCGGAACATTGGGGACATCAAGGTATCCTGCACCAGCCGGCACGACGCATCGCTGTAGGACGCCACAACAACTGACGCCGGCTTTCCGGCGATAACCTCGTCGGCCAGGCTTGGCCCCGACAGCGCGGCGAACTGCCCAGTGTCCAGGCCCGGCAACTCCTGGGCCATCACCTCGGTCATGCGGAGACTGCCGGGCCGGTCGAAACCCTTGGTAACGCTCAGCACGACTGCGTCGCCGCCCACCGACCCAGCGATGCGCTGCACATTCTGCCGGAACCGGTCCGACGGCGCAGCCACGATAATCAGTTCAGCGTCATCCAGCCCCCTGGCCGGATCGTGTTCCAGCGTCAGCCCCGGCGGGAATCGGTATCCGGGCAGGCGACGCACGTGTTCGCCATCTGTTCGCAGTCCGTCGGCTTCCTCAGCCGTGCGGCACAACAACCGCACCGCATGACCCAGCCGGGCCGCAATGATCCCCAACGTGGTACCCCAAGTGGTGGCTCCGACCACGGTGGTCACAGCGGCGGGCTGAGGTTGGTAATCAGTTGCCAATGTTTCTCCTGCCACCCGTCGCAGTTTCAGTCCCAGTCAGCAGCGCAGCCCCCTTGTCATCGCGAGGAGCGGTAGCGACGTGGCAATCCCGGTGGGTTTCTCCACCCGTGTAGGGAAAAGCATTCCCGCCGGAACGAGATTGCCACGCTGCGCTCGCAATGACGGAGGGCTCGCAATGACAGAGGCTGCGCTCCGGCGGCGTGGCCGGGTTATGGCGGCCCTACTTGTTGAAGTGCGGCATCACGTCGCTGGCGAACCATTCCAGCTGTTCCAGCGACGCCGACGTCGGCATACCCATGTTGGTAACGCCGATGTTGACTTCCTGGAGGCCAGGGTAGCGCTCCTGTACTTCCATCAACTGCTCGGTAACCCGTTCTGGCGGGCCAACCAGGTATTGCCCGGCCGCCACCGACTCTTCAATCGTCGGCATCTTCAGGCCCTGCGGTACGGGGCGGCCAAAGGCGTTGAGGGCAGCCAGTTGCTCGTCGCTTAGGCCGGCAATGAAGCCCAGCGGCCCGAACATCTTCACCCGCTCTTCCATCCAGTAGCGCGCTTGGTCCATCGCTTCCTTCTCGCTGTTAGCGAGCTGCACCGAGTAACCGACGATCAAACCCTCACCCAGCTTGTAATCCTTGCCGTGCTCGGCGTGGATGGCCTGCCAGCGTTGAATCACGTCGTCGCTGGCGCCGCCCGTAGCCGCGCCGCCGCCGATAATTCCATTGATTCCCCACTGGGCCATGAAGTTGATGGCCCGGTCGCTGGCCGATACCACTGGCTGCCACCATTCCACCTCGTGCTTGGGCCGCGGCACCAGCGTAATCTCTTCCAGCTCATAGCCGCGATAGGGTACGTGCGGCGGGATGTCAAAATGCTTGCCGTGGTGGGAGAAACTGCGCTGGTTGAAAGCCTTCCAGATCACCTCCACCTGCTCCTCGAACAGCTCGCGGTTGGCGTTCTGGTCCATAATCGGAGAACCGAACACCTCCACCTCGCGGGTGTGGTATCCGCGACCCACGCCAAAACGCACCCGCCCGTCGGTCAGCCAGTCGGCGGTTGCATAGTCCTCGGCCAGCCGCACCGGGTTCCACATGGGGTTGATGTTGAAACCGCAGCCGTAGCGCAGGTTGGTGGTCAGGTGAGCCAGGTGCACGTACAGCATCAGCAGGTTGGGGATGCACTCGTAGCCTTCCCGCTGGAAGTGGTGCTCCGCCACCCAGAAACTATCGTAACCCAGGCGGTCCATGGTGATGGCCAGTTGCTCCGCCTTCTCGATTGCCCCGCCGCCCAGCTCCTCGTCGGTCAACCAACGGTCATTGGCGGGAGTTCCCTGGTAGCCGGGGTTGTCCATATCGACGTTGCCGGCCCAAAGGCTGCCAAACTTGGTAATCATCTAACGGGTTCCTCCTTGTTGTCCGGCCCATTTGCCAGACTTGCGTTGCCTCATGGTTGACGGTAATGGTAACGGTTTTTGGTAGTCGTGTCAGCCTGACCCGACTGCTCTGCATTAATCGTTGCCGTTTTCGGTGTTGGGCGCATCGCCGCTGCCCTCAGGTGGATCAAGTGTGTCCGTAAGCGGGGCCAACGGCAAACCATCGTCGCCGTGGCGATGCAGCGCAAACCGCCCCAGCATCCGGCGGTTGGTAATGATTTCAGCGCGATTGGATCGAACCTCTAGCCTCAGACCGGCAATATCCGCTTTCAACTCCGCCTTCAAACTAGCGTTGTCCGCTTTCAAATCGGCCCTCAGATTTGCCATATCCTGCTGTAAATCGGCCCGCAGATTTACCATCTCGGCCCGCAGAGCGGCATCGCCACTCTGAATCTCGGCCCGCAGAGCGGCATCGCCACTCTGAATCTCGGCCCGCAGATTTGCCATATCGGCCCGCAGAGCGACATCACCACCCTGAATCTCGGCTCGCAGTTCAGCCCTGAGTTCCGCGAGAGCAGCCTTGACCTCGTTCCTTAACGACGAATTGGTGTAGATAATGAGGGGCGCCAACACCGCCAGGAGCGCGATGCCGGTGCCGATGGTTGTCCATTCCATAGTTCCCATACCCATACCCGCCTATTGAAATACCGTATACGTTGAGTAAAATCGCTACCTCAGTCCGCGGAAAAACTCCCGAATATCGGCCACCAGTTCGGCCGGCTTCTCCAGCGCGGCGAAGTGTCCCCCGCTGTCCATCTCGGTCCAGCGCTGAATGTTATAGGTGCGTTCCGCCCACGACCTCGGCGGTGTCGATAGCTCCCTGGGAAACACGGCGATGCCGCAGGGCACGCCGATCCGGTCGTCGGGGCCAAAGTACCACGGCGTCCGGCTGTTTTCGTAATACAATCGCGTGCTGGAATTAATCGTCTGGGTAACCCAGTAAATCATCACCGTGGTCAGCAAATCGTCTTTGGTGTAAACGCTTTCAACGTCCCCGTTGCAGTCGCTCCACGTGCGGTACTTCTCCACGATCCAGGCGCACAGCCCCACCGGTGAGTCGTTCAGTCCGTAGGCCAGCGTCTGCGGTTTCGTACCCTGAATGTGAGCGTAGCCACCCTCGGCGCCCTGCCATGCCACCCGCTGGTCGATCATATTGATCTCGTCGTCAGACAAGGTGGCCGTCCAGTCCCGGCGGTAGCCGCCCTGGGTCGTGCCGATCACCTGCTCCAGCCGCTCGCGAATCCCCAGCCCTTCCAGACTGCCGCCCTGGTACGGAATGGCCTGCGTCACCGATGTCGTGTGCAGACCCAGCACGTGGTTGGCGTGGTGAAAGCCCAGGCGGGCGGTAACGCCGGCGCCCCAGTCCCCGCCCTGAGCGGCGTATCGCTGGTAACCCAGTTCGTCGGCCATCAGCTTGTCCCACAGTTCGGCGATCTTCCGCGTGTTGACTCCCCGCTCGCGGGTCTGCGCGCTGAAACCGTAGCCGGGCATCGACGGAACCACCACGTCAAAAGAGTCGTCCGGATTGCCGCCGTGGCTCGCCGGATCGGTCAGCATCGGAATGATCTTGTGCATCTCGTAGATGGTGCCCGGCCACCCGTGGGTAACCACGATGGGCATGGGATTGGGGCCTTTGCCCTGGGCGTGGATGAAGTGGATGCCCTGCCCGTCGATGGTTGTGTAGAAATTGGCAAAGGCGTTCAGGCCGGCCTCCGCGTTTCGCCAGTCAAAACCATCTCGCCAGTAGGCAACCAGCTCCTTGATGTAATCGAGATTCGACCCGTAATCCCACTCGGCGCCCGGTATCTCGTCGGGCCAGCGCACGTGGGCCAGCCGATGCTGCAAATCTTCCAGCGCCTCGTCCGAAACGCTAATGGTGTAAGGCTGTACCGCCATAGTAGGACCTCCGTGGCGAGTCTGCGGTGAACGGTGGGGGCCGGTCAGTGGCCCGCCGGCAGTTTAGCATAGGCGGGGTGAGGTCCAAGCGGGCTGCGTTTGTTAGCCGGATTGGCCGAATGGTAAGATGAACTTGCAAGGTAGCCAAGATGACTACACCTGACGTGCAAAGCAACTCAATCGAAGCGGACGCGCTGCCGGGCAATTCTGCAGGGGCGCTATCCACTGGAATGCCGCCGTCCGATATGCGGGAGTTCCAATCGAATTCTGATCGTAACAACTGGTCGAACCTTGCGCTGTTCTCTATCGGCGCCGTCGCTGCGATCGGATTATCGATGATATTGATCGGCGTTTATATGACGGAACAGATGAGTCTCGCTCTAATCCTCGCCGGCGTCATCGTATTGGATATAGCTATACTCGCGTGGGTAATTGTCGCCTTGATGATGATCTCTACCCTTATCCGGGGGATAATCATCTCTCGCGGTACGAAATGGCGTAGGACGCAGCAACAATGATGAGTAACACCAAAGGCATCAAAAATACAATAAGAGCGGCATCCAAACCCGTCACCAGGAGAGGAGTCAATATAGTAGCCGTCTTGCCGCTAATTTGGTCTTTGATAAGGGAAAGGGTTACCATCACGACCAGAATGAAAATCCCCAGCACGACGACGATTTTTCAACCTGCTGGGTAGCTCCACCAGCAGGTCTTTTATCAGTTGTAGACAATTTGCGGTGAAATCCAACATACATCCTGGCTTTTCTACAAAAACCGCGTAAACACCTGGTTGGCCACCAGGTACGCCTCCTCTGCCAGCCGCAGCCGGCCGTCCTTCTCCCACACCAGCAAGCCCTCAGCAGTCAGCTCTGCCAGTTCCTGCTGGTAGCGCGACGCCAGGTTGATGCCGGCCCGCTCCGACGCCGCGGCCAAGTCCATCCCGTCCAGCAGCCGCAGTCCCAGGAACATCGTTTCCGCCGCCGACGTGTCCCCGTCAATAACCTCCAGGTCGTCCACCGTCGGCACCGCCCTGATGCCGTCCGACGACACCACCGGCCAGCGCCCGCCGGCCTCCGCCTGCCGCGCCCATTCTTCCGCCCGCTTGGCATACTCCCGGGGCGAGCGTACCGTCCAGAACCGGCACCGACCCAGTGCTGAGTGAGCCCCCGGCCCAACGCCCAGCCACTCCAGATTCAGCCAGTAGGCCAGGTTGTGCACCGACTCCCGACCCGCCCGCGACCAGTTGCTGATCTCATAATGCCGGTACCTGGCTGCTGCCAGTTCAGCGCGGGCCAGGTCGTACATATCCGCCGCCAGGTCCGGATCCGGCTCCGGCAGCCGACCATCCGCCACCCATCGGCGCAACGGAGTGCCTTCCTCCAGCGTCAACGCATACAGCGACAGATGCTCCGGCTCCAGCGCCACCGTCCGCTCCACCGTGTCCCGCCATTGTGCTAACGACTGCTGAGGCAAACCGTACATCAGGTCCAGGTTCACGTTGTCGAATCCGGCGCGACGGCATTTCTCCAACGCGTCCGCGGCCTCAACCGCATCGTGACGCCGGCCCAGCATGGCCAGCAAGCCGTTGTCCATGCTCTGCACGCCGATGCTGATGCGATTGATCCCCGCCGCTTTCAAATCGGCGCACCGTTGGGCGGTCAGGTCGTTGGGATTGCATTCAGCGGTAATCTCGGCGTCGCCGCGCACCCCGTAGTTGGCGGCGATGGCTTCCAGGATGCGCCCCACGTCGCCGTCGGGCAGGTAGGACGGAGTGCCGCCGCCCAGGAAAACCGTGTTGACGGCAGGACGGCCCAGCGCGTGCGACCAGCCCGTCAACTCCGCCACCACGGCGCTCAGGTAGTCGCTAAACTGCGACTCAATCCCCTGGTAGGTGTTGAAATCGCAGTACGGACACTTGCTCAGGCAGAAGGGGACGTGCACATACAGCGAAATGCCGTCGCCGGCACGGTTCACTGACAGCGGCATCCCCGGCGGGCGTTTGCTTTCAGCGGCCACGGGTCAACTCGTGCCGCAGCCCCGACGAAACCCGGCCGGTCCGGCGGCCGGCGCCATCAGTCCGCGTCGTCAGAGCTACCGGGCGGGCGAGCCTGTCCATCCACCACGCTGTCGGGGTCACGATCCTCGGGCCGCGGCCCCGGCGGGTCGCCCATGTGTTCCCGTACTACCGGCTTGGGGCACAGGTTCCAGAACAGCCACACCGCGATGAACAATATGATGACGTCGTCGTAACGAGCCAGCCCATACGGGAGAGGTAGGAAGTCACGAATCAAGTCGATGGGAATTACGAAATAAACCAACGCCAGCGGTATCAAAAGCTTGATAAACCGATTCACCCGGGTGTCGAAATGCAGCCGGTACAGGGCGCGCCCGAACGTGACGGCGCGCGGCCCCAACTGAGGGAACATCATTAGTATTGGCAGAATCAACCTGAACATTTTGTCCCCTTATCTTACCTTGACCAACTCGCCTTCCCTGCTCGAAATGGTAGCACAATCATTGCCGCCCCGTATTCTCCGCAGTCTTTGAGAAAATTGCGCGACCCAGTCCCTGCCTTCTGTCATTGCGAGGAGCGTAGCCGCTCATGGTGAGCCTGTCGAACCATGTGGCAATCCCGTTGCAGCAACGGCGATGGTTTCAGCGACGAGATTGCCAACCCCCGCATCGAGTACGGGGGCGCAATGACAAGTTTTGCGATTTTCTCAGTCTTTATATTTCCTTTACACTGCCCGCGTACTGTGGTCTCAAAGCAACCGCCACCCGTTACATGAGGCGGTAAACAGGAGGACCAAATGTTCAATAGAGTTCGCACCATCCGCAAACGCTGGTATGTCGTTTCCGCCACCGTTGCCCTGCTGGTCGTCGGCCTTACCGCCAGCAGCATCTTTGCGGCCAACTCACCCATCCCGGCTCTGGGCGGCCACGCTGGACTTGCCGGAGAGCGGGCCGGCGGCATCGGGAATCATGACGCAACCTACGACCGTTTCATCCAACGCGTCGCCGAAATTCTCGGCATCGAATCGGAAACCGTTGGCAGCGCTTTCGCCACGGCGCAGCATGAGTTGGCTAACGAACAGTTTGCCACCAAGATGGACACGCTGGTCGAAGACGGCACGCTGACCCGCGAGCAGGCCGACGCCGCCAACGCCTGGTTCACGGCCCGTCCCGCCGACGCCGGCCGCATTGCCTACATCGCTGTGGGAACCGCCGATGCGGACAAAGTTGCCCCGATACTCCAAAAGGCGGTTGACAACGGAGCGCTGACCCAAGAACAGGCTGACGCCATCGCCGCGTGGCATGGCGAGCGCCCCGACTTCCTGCCCGAACACAGGATCGGTCATGATCGCGACGGCGGACGTCATCACGGCGGACGTGGACACGACCGCGACGGCGACAGCAGCCACGCCGGCGACGGCGACGCCGGCCACGCCGGATAACCAACCACCGGCCCATCAATACCCTCGCGTGCCAACCCCCTCTCCCTCTATTGGGAGAGGGGCGTTTTGTTATACTGCCGCCATCGGCATCAAATCAAATGCAATCCGTCTGAAAGGAAGTGCCCAATGTCAACCAGCGCTCTGCCAGCAACCCTCGGCGAACTCAAAGCCAGCGGTTACGAATCCGTCTCGGTGCGCGAAGAAGTGCGTCGCAACCTCATCGCCAAAATGCGCGCCGAAGAACCCGCCTTCCCAGGCATCATTGGCTTCGACCAAACCGTCATCCCGCAGCTGGAAAACGCCATCCTCGCCGGTCAGGACATCATTCTGCTGGGCGAACGCGGCCAGGCCAAAACCCGCCTCATCCGAGCCATGGTTGGCCTCCTCGACGAAAAACTCCCCGTCGTCGCCGGTTCCGAACTCAACGATGACCCCTACAATCCCATTAGCCCCGACTCCAGGCGCATCGTCGCCGAGCAGGGCGACAACGCCCCCATCGAGTGGATCGACCGGGAGCAGCGCTACTCCGAAAAGCTGGCCACCCCTGACATCTCCATCGCCGACCTAATCGGTGAAATCGACCCCATCAAGGTCGCCGAAGGTCGCCACCTCGCCGACGAAACCGCCATCCATTACGGCCTGGTGCCCCGCACCAACCGCGGCATCTTTTGCATCAACGAGCTGCCTGACCTCGCCGAGCGTATTCAGGTCGGCCTGTTCAACCTCATGGAAGAACGCGACGTGCAGATCAAGGGCTACCGCATCCGTTTGCCTCTGGATGTGTTCGTCGTTGCCACCGCCAACCCCGAGGACTACACCAATCGCGGTCGCATCGTCACCCCCCTCAAAGACCGCTACGGCGCGCAGATTCATACCCACTACCCCCGCACCATCGACGAAGAAATCGCCATCATGGAACAGGAGCGCAAACGCTTCCACGATGAAGACAAGGTGGCGGTCCCGGCTTATATGACTGAAATCGTGGCCGAGGTAACCGCCCGCGCCCGCGCCAGCAACGAAATCAACCAGCGCTCCGGCGTCAGCGTGCGCGTGTCGATCTCAGACTACGAAACCCTCATCAGCAACGCAGTGCGCCGCAGCATCCGGCTGGGCGACGCCATCGCCTGCCCGCGCATCAGCGATTTGCCTTTCCTCATCGCCTCCCTGGGCGGCAAGATCGAGATGGAAACCTTCGGCGAGGGCCGCGAAGATCGTCTCGTCGACGACCTCACCAAGCGTGCCACGCTGGCCATCTTTGGCCGCCACTGCAACGTGGACGAACTGGACGACATCGTAACCGCGTTCGACCTCGGCAACGCCGTTGAAACCGGGAGCGACGTTCCCGCCGCCGCCTACGTGGATTCCCTGAGCCGCATCGCAGGACTGCCCGCCGCTGTGGAGAGCCTCACCCAGGGTGACCGGCGGCCCGAGGTAATCGCATCAGCCGTCGAGTTCGTGCTGGAAGGACTGCACCTGAACCGCCGCCTCAACTGCGCCCGCACCCCCGGAGGCGGATTCCGCTACGCCCGGTAGGCCCGTAGCAGGGCCTTTCGGTTTTCCTCATGTCATTGCGAGCGCAGCGTGGCAATCTCGTCGCCGTAGCAATGATGGTTCCCCGGCACGTGCTCAACCTCAACGAGATTGCCACGTCGCTGCGCTCCTCGCAATGACAACCGAAAGACCCTGAGGCCCGTAACTGCCACCTGGAGGTTCCCTGATGACTACCCAAAATCCAACCGCCGCCCCACCGGTTACATTGGAGGAATACGCCGCCTTGCCGCAGCGCCCCCGTTATGAACTGGTCAGGGGAGTTTTGATAGAGCAGATGGGCGCGTCCGATGAGCATGAAGAAACTGTCGCGCTGGTCATCTGGCGATTGTCCAGCCACGTTTATCCCAGTCGGCTGGGCAAGGTTTACAGCAGCAACCGTGGCTACGTTACCGTCCCGGACTCACCCGCCTCCTCACGGATGCCTGACGTGTCATTCCTCTCTGCCGAACGCGCTGGCCAACCCGACCTCTTCGGTATGCTCTACGACGGCTCTCCCGACCTGGCCGTAGAAATCTTATCCCCCAGCAATACCATCCCTGAAATTAATCAAAAAATTGTGGAGTATCTTAACAGCGGCTGCAAGTCGGTATGGATTATCGACATCCGTACCCGTACACTCACCGTCCACACTGTAGACGCTCCAACCCAATCCCTCTCCGACGGCGACACCGTGTCCGGCGCCGATGCCCTGCCGGGATTCAGTTGCCCGGTCGCCGCCCTGCTGCCGTCCAACGACTAGACCGGCGACGCCCTCCGTCCCAGCGTCGCCCCATCGGGCAGCGTTATCATCGCTTTCAGGTTGTGGAACCACAAAAACCGGCTCATCGAAAGATCAACCCTGTCGGCGATTTCCGCCAGCCCCGGGGCCAGCAGCAACTCGATTTCCTCATATCCCGCGCTTTCGTAAGCATCCAGGTTGCGCCGCCGCCTCACATTGGTATCGACCGATACCTCCACCGACTCGCCGGCTCAACTTCGCCAGCACAGCACGTCAAGGACGGCCCGGCCTCCTCTGGCCCGGATGAACCGCGCGGCTTGAGGCGTAATTTCTAATTGAGTTGCCATATCGATATCCCTTGCCGTCCCACCCGCTCATCCTGAGCCTGTCGAAGGATCATCCTAAGCCCGTCGAAGAACCCCCTCTCCCTTGATGGGAGAGGGTTGGGTGAGGGCGGAACCCCTTACTCCTCCCATAATAACGCATTAAGCGCATCAATCGCCGCCGGATGCACCGGCGCGCCCGCATCCAGCAGTCGCGCGATATTCCGGGTCAGGAACATGGCGCTGGCTGCTTTCAGATCCTGGTCTGCCAGCTCTCGCAATTCCGGTTGCCAGGGATATCGGTCCACCTTGATCGGATCCAGCTTGTCCGCCAAAAACACTATCTGACCCAGCCGGTCGCCGCCCGAAGGATTGCCCGTCGTGTGCCAGTACACCGCATCGTACAATGACGGCTCATTCAACCGATCCTCGCGACGCAGCATCTCCGCACCGATTGGCCCGTGCAAAATCGGAGCCCGACGCAGCTCAAAATCGTTGGCGGGCAGGTCGTATTCCTCGACTCGCAGCAGCAGCTCGGTGGCGCTGAAATGCTTGGCGGCGTCGTGAGCCAGCCCGGCCAGGCCGGCCGCGTCGGCGTCTTCCCCGTGTCGTTCGGCCAACTGGCGGGCAATCTGCTCCACCCGCTTACAGTGATCGCACAACGCCGACGGCACGCGGTTCATCCGGCGGCGGATGCGATCCACCACCGCGCCGGGAACCGATATCGACGTGCCCACTAACCCATCTCTCCCAGCACGCGGCCGCCCAGCAGGTGGACGTGAGGCCAGGCGATGGTCTGGCCGGCATCGGGGCCGTTGTTGATGACCAGCCGATAGCCGCTCAACGCCACACCCTCCCGGCGCGCCATCTCTTCGGCCACCACGAACAGATGCCCCATGATCGGCACCTGCCCCGGCCCAACGTACGCCAGCCCGTTGATCGGCATATTGGGAATAATCAGCAGATGCACCGGCGCTTTGGGTTCAATATCACGGACCACAAAACACCGCTGATCCCGATAGATCACGTCAGGATGCAGCGGGTCGCGGGACATCGCCATAAAAGGCGAGCTACGGGCGGGTGTCATCGTCATCGGTGAAACTCCTTAATCCCCTCTCCCTCGATGGGAGAGGGCCAGGGTGAGGGTGAACGTTGTGGCGAAGGGTTTGCAGTGCAGGCAGCCGCTATGCCGCCTCTATCTCCTGCAACGCAACCTCTTTGTGGTCGTGGCTGTTGCCGTAGGACAGCTCCTGCACCTTGGCGCGGCGGGTGTACAACTGCAGGTTATGTTCCATGGTGAAGCCAATGGCCCCGTGGCACTGATGTCCCAGCGAGCACACCCGCTGATAGGCCCCACTGCACCAGGCTTTGGCCATCGCAACCTCCCGTCGGGCGGGCTGGCCCTCCGAGATGGCCCACGCGGCTTGATACGCGATTTGGCGCGCGCCTTCCACGTCGGTGGCCATGTTGGCGCAATGATGCTGCACCGCCTGGAAACTGCCCACCGGACGCCCGAACTGGGTGCGCTGCTTCACGTATTCAACCGTCATTTCCAGCACGGCATCGGCGCCGCCCACCATCTGGACGCAATGGGCCGCGGTAGCGCGGGCCAGCGCCCGCTGGATAATCGGCCAGCCGCCGCCCACCGTTCCCAGCACCGCATCGCCGCCGACCGCCACGTTGTCCAGGCGTACCTCGCAGAGGCGTTCGTCGCCGATGGTGTTGATCCGCTCCACGGCCACGCCGTTAGCTCCCGCCGGAACCAGAAACAGCGTGATGCCCTGGGTCGGGTCAGAGCCGGCCGGCGCGGTGCGGGCCGCGACTATCAGCGTATCCGCGGCGTGAGCGTCGGGCACGAACAGCTTGGTTCCGTTGATGCTGTACCCATTCCCCGCTGCGTTCGCGGTGGTCTCAATGCCCCAGGCTTCAGTGGTGGCCGATGGTTCGGTCAGCGCCAGCGTGACTCTCACCGTGCCAGCGCACACGCCGGTCAGGATATCGCGTTTCTGTTCATCGTTGCCGGCGTCCAGCACCGTAAGCCCGCCCAGCACCACCGTCGCGAAAAACGGCGCCGGCAACAACGACCGGCCCATCTCCTCCACCAGTACCGCCAGATCCAGGAAAGAACCGCCGGTGCCGCCGTATTGCTCCGGGAAGGCGATGCCCGTCCAGCCGAGACTGGTTATCTGACGCCACAATCCTTCCGTAAATCCCTGTGCGTCCTCTTCCATTTCGCGCACCAGCGTCAGGGGGCACTCCTGAGCCAGAAACTCCCGCGCCGAGTTTTTCAGCATCTGCTGAATCTCGCTCAAACCCATGTCCATAAACGGCCCTCCCGGGCAAAGAAATTGCGAAAGCGAACCGCAGCGAGTATAGCGCACCGCCCCCACTGCGGCAATCCAGCCCCGCTTCCCGGGCAGGGCCTTTCGATTCTCCCTCTCCCCTTGTGGGAGAGGGCTGGGGTGAGGGGTATAGTCTGCCGCAGGATAGTTCCCTATCTCACACCTTCACCCTCACCCTCTCCCATCAAGGGAGAGGGGATTTCTTGTAACACCGAAAGGCCCCGGCTTCCCGGTGAAGTCGGCCACGTACCCGCCCCACCTGTCATTGCCCTACTGTCATCGCCTCACTGTCATTGCAATGAGCGCCCAAAACCATCGTTGCCCGACGGCACCGCCCGTTGTAGAATGCCGGCATCTCTTGTAAACATAACAAACCATTCATCGCCCACCAGAACGGAGGTGCCCCGTGTACCAGAAACCCACCCTCAGCCTTTCCCAAATACGCAGTGCCATGAACGCCATGCTGGACAAGGCCCAACAGGAACCCGACCGCCCGCTGGCCATCGCCATCGTTGACGCCGACGCCAAGATGCTCAGCTACGCCCGTATGGACAACTGCCGCGCCCTTCCGCAGCGCATGGCCGTCAGCAAGGCTTACACCTCCGCCATGTCCGGCGCCGACTCCAACGACTACGCCCAGCGCCTCAAGAACGATGGCCGCAACATTGCCGACTTCGGCGACTCGCAACTGGTTGCCGTTCAGGGCGCCGTGGTCGTCCGCGATCCTGAAACAGACCTGGTCCTCGGCGCCATCGGCGTCAGCGGACTCAGCGCCCAGGAGGACGAAGACCTCGCCCGCCTCGGCCTGAACGCCCTGGGCCTGTAGCCCCAATCCAACTACTCCCTCTCCCTTGACGGGAGAGGGCTGGGGAGAGAGTGAAAATCCCATCCCCAAACTCTCGAACGTACCAAAGGATGCCCCAATGCCAAACCCCCGCGCTGACTTTTCCCCCATTTTCGGACGGCCCTCCCTCACCCTGCCCGACGGAGCCCGGGTCGCCGTCTGGTTCATCATCAACGTCGAAGAGTGGGACATCAATCAGCCCATGGCCCGCACCGTGTTGCCCTCGCCCCAGGGCGCCGCCGTATCCCCGGACATCCCAAACTACTCGTGGTTCGACTACGGTATGCGGGTGGGGTTCTGGAGGCTGCAACGGGCGCTCAGCGATTTCAACCTGCCCTGCACCATCAGCCTCAACGCCTCGGTATGCGAGTATTACCCCGAGCTGGTGCAATCCTGCCTCGACCGGCAGTGGGAGCTGCTGGGCCACGGCTACATCCAGCAGGTTCTCCACAAGGAACCCGACGAACGGGCCACCATCCGCAAGACCATTGAAGTCATCAGGGAGTTCAGCGGCAGCGCGCCCCGCGGCTGGATGGGGCCGGGCCTCGCCGAGACCTTCGACACCCCCGATATCCTCGCTGAGGAAGGCATCGAATACATCGCAGACTGGGTCAATGACGATCAGCCCTACGAGCTGAAGGTAAAGAGCGGACGAATGGTCGCCTTGCCCTACACCGTGGAGCTCAACGACATCCCCATCTACCTGGTGCAACACCACTCCGCCCCCGAATTGTTCCGCCGCGCCAAGGACTCGCTGGAAACCCTGCTGGACGAGGGATCGGAAAGCGCGCGCGTGATGGCCATCTCCATGCACCCCTACATCACCGGCGCCTCACACCGCATCGGACACTTCCGGCGTCTGCTGGAGTACATAACCCAACAGGACGGCGTTTCTTTCTGGACCGGCAGCGGCATCCTGGACTGGTACAACGGGCAGATTGACGCCAACCCCCGTTAACCCAACATTCCCGCTCATCCTGAGCCCGTCTAAAAGCCCCCTCTCCCTCGATGGGAGAGGGTTGGGGTGAGGGTGAAAAACCCAGCACCAACCCACCCCCTGGCTATCCAGTCAACACCGCACCCCGGTTCACAACTCATTCATAACCCGTTTACAGACGTTCACAACTTCAGTACAACGCCTACACACTCGCCGATACCGGTGCCATAATTGTTGACAGTCCAAATCACCCGATCCTCGCCATCCGGTTATCAATAGGTTGTCCACGCGCCCCGTGCTACAATTCGTCTGTTATCAACACGCCGGCCCAACCTGACGCCCTCTACAAACTGCATTATCAACGCTATTGGTATTACAGTTATTAACCTGAGATATTTTCTCGATGATTGATACAGTTAGAATAAACGTAAAAGCCGGAGACGGTGGTAACGGGTGCGTCAGTTTCCTGCGTCTCAAGTACCAGCCGCGCGGCGGCCCGGATGGTGGCGATGGCGGCAACGGCGGCAACGCCTACATCGTGGGCGACAATTCCATCAATACGCTGCTGCACCTCAAATTCAACAGCACTTTTTACCTGCAACGCGGCAGCCACGGCAAGGGCAAGGATCAGCGCGGCTCCAACGGTAAAGACACCACTATCCCGGTCCCGTTGGGCACTGTGGTCTGGCATTTGAACCGCGACGGCAGTAAGGATTTCATCGCTGACATCGTCGACGACACTCCGCTGCTGATCGCCAAAGGGGGCGAAGGCGGTTGGGGCAACGCCAGATTTGTGTCACCTACCAACCAGGAACCCATGCTGTCCCAATCCGGCGGCAAGGGCGAGTTTATCGTGCTGTGGCTGGAGCTTAAACTGCTGGCCGATGTGGGCCTGTTGGCCAAACCCAACGCCGGCAAATCGACCCTCATCTCTAGGTGCTCGGCGGCACGGCCCAAGGTAGCCGACTACCCCTTCACAACTATCGAACCGGTGCTGGGCGTTGTGACTCATAGCGGTCAGGATTTCGTGATGATGGAAGTCCCGGGATTGCTGGAAGGCGCACACCGCGGTGTTGGCCTGGGATATCAGTTCCTGCGCCATGCCGAGCGCGCCCGTGTCTATGTACACCTTATCGACGGCTTGTCAGACGACCCGGTGGGCGACTATCGAATGCTCAACCAGGAACTTCGCGAATTCAGCCCCATGCTGGCTGCCAAACCCCAGGTGGTGGCGGTCAGCAAGCTGGATACCACCGAAACCCGCGAACTCCAGGATGTGATCGAAGAGGAACTGCGCCGTGCCATGTCGGAGGAACCGGAGGCGTTGAACTTCGGAGCCGCCGACTCCCATATTCACTTCATATCTGCCGTGTCCGGTGAGGGTGTGGACGGCCTCATGAGCCAGCTGGTCAATCTTCTGTCCGACCTGCCCAAGCCCGGGTTGGATGAGAACGATGATGAAGGGGAATCGGTGGAGGTCGAGGTCGAAACTCCCCCGGTGCAAACGGGCCGGCAGCGCCTCCCGCCCCTCGGTTTCTACATGGACGGCGATGTTTTCGTTGTGGAGTCTGAACGCCTGGAACGGCTCACCGCCCGCGCCGATATGCGGGATTACCGCGTGCTGCTCCAGTTGTGGCGCGAGATGACCCGCCTGGGAATCGCCAGACGACTGGAAAACGCCGGTATCGAAGCCGGCAATACCATCCGCATCGGCAAAGCTGAGCTGGAGTGGTTCTAGGATGCCGGACCAGGATAGGCCCGGAACTCGGCGCATTGGCATCCTCGGCGGAACCTTCGACCCGCCCCATCTGGGCCACCTGCTGATCGCCGAATCCGCCCGTTCCGCGCTCGATTTGGAAACCGTGCTGTTCCTGCCGGCCGGGGAGCCCTGGCTCAAGTCTGGTCAGCGGATCACACCGGCCCGGCACCGGCGCCGCATGGTCGAGCTGGCCATCGCCGACAACGCCGATTTCCGCCTTTGCGATACTGAGTTGCGCCGCAGCGGGCCGTCTTACACCGTGGACACGCTGCGGCAGTTGCGGGCGGACTATCCCAATGATGTTGTCTTCTACTTCATCGTTGGCTCCGATGTCCTGGCTCAATTTCACCGGTGGAAAGAACCTGAACGTGTCCTGCAGCTTTGCCGCCTCGCCGTCGTTGAGCGCCCGGGCGGGCCGTCCAATCCGTTGCAACTGATGGAACAACGTTATGCGGATGCAGTGGCGTCAGGCGCAGTATTGACGGTATCCGGGCCGCGGGTGAACATCAGCGCGTCGGAAATTCGCCGGTTGGTTGCCCAGGGTATATCAGTACGCTATCAGGCGCCGGACGCCGTAACCGACTACATCCGAGAGCATGGGCTGTATCAAAGCGTCGATACGTCCCATACCGCCAAAACCGATGCCACGGAGCCAAATATGACGATTGACCACAACCGGAACATCGACCGATTGCTGGAGCTGGCTCTGGAACGGGGGGCCATCCGCTACGGCGATTTCACGTTGTCGTCGGGCCGCAAAAGCTCCTACTACTTCGATGGCCGTTTGCTCAGCCTGGACCCCGAAGGCGCATACCGGTTGGGCCATGCGTTGCTTCCCCTGATTACCGATGCCGGTGTATCCGCCATTGGCGGCCCCACGTTGGGCGCAGACCCTATTGTGGCTGCCGTGGCCACCGTTTCCTGGGAGCAGGGCCAACCCATTCCGGCGTTCATCGTCCGCAAGGAAGCCAAAGAGCACGGAACGGCCCAGCTCATTGAGGGGTCGGTTACAGCCGGTTCCACCGTTGCCATCGTCGACGACACCTGCACCACCGGAGGGTCCCTGTTCCACGCCATCGCCGCCGCCGAAGAGGCCGGCTGCACCGTGGCCCTGGTGCTCGCCATTCTCGACCGCAACGAAGGCGGCAGTGATGCTATTCGGCAGCGCGGGTATCGTTTCGCATCCTTGCTCACCGCCGGCGACGACGGACAGATCAGGCCGGCCTAACTCCCCCTGTCCTTCGATGGGAGCGGGCAGGGTGATTGATGGGAGCGGGTTGGCGTAAGAGTGAAAATCCCCCTCCGCCCCCGCTCATCCTGATCCTGTCGAAGGACGCCCTGTCATTGCGAGCGCAGCATGGCAATCTCGTCGCCCGAAGTGCCCAAAATCCTGTCCATCCTGTGCATCGATGTAAAAACCCGTGCCCCCGCCTCCGCTCATCCTGAGCCAGTCGAAGAACGCCCTGTCATTGCGAGCGCAGCATGGCAATCTCATCGCACGAAGTGCCCAAAATCCTGTCCATCCTGTGCATCGATGTAAAAACCCGTGCCCCCGCCTCCGCTCATCCTGAGCCAGTCGAAGAACGCCCTGTCATTGCGAGCGCAGCATGGCAATCTCATCGCACGAAGTGCCCAAAATCCTGTCCATCCTGTGCATCGATGTAAAAACCCGTGCCCCCGCCTCCGCTCATCCTGAGCCTGTCGAAGAACGCCCTGTCATTGCGAGGAGCGGAGCGACGTGGCAATCTCGTTGCTGAAACCGTCGCCGTTGCTGTAACGGGATTGCCGCGCTGCGCTCGCAATGACAAGTTTCGCAATGTTCTCATCAACGGCGCGACATTCCCAAAATGCTGACATTATGCTATATTGCAATTATCAATATAGACTATCAATGTAGCATCAGTGAGTCAGTGAGGAGAAACATCGAACGTAGCCAGTGACCCAGTCGGCCAAATCGCAGCAGGAGGTGTCATGATGACCTTGTACCATAAAATTATCGTCCCGCTCGATGGTTCCGAATTGTCCGATCAGGCATTGCGGCCGGCAATGCTCATGGCGGAAACCACCGGAGCAACCGTCAACCTGGTGCGCTGTTTCGGTCCCATACCCGGGTGGCAGGTTGACAGTTACGAGGGCCGGCACAGCGGCTCCATGGCGGCATCGGAGCATGTCCGCATCACCGCCTGGTTGACGGCGCACAAACTCCGGTTGGCGAACGACGGCTCAACCGTACCGATCGAGGTCTCCGCCCACGAAGGCCCGGCCGTGGAACACATCACCCGCCTCGCAAACCAGGATCCGGACGCCCTGATCGTCATGTCCACCCACGGGCGCGGCGGCCTGTCCCGCCTCATGATGGGCAGTGTAACCAGTCGGGTGGTCAAGGCAGTTCGCAACCCGATGCTCATCGTCCGGAGTACCGCAGCTCACGCGCTCCATACCCGGGAAGTCATTGACCGCATCATCGTCCCGCTGGATGGTACGACGTTCTCAGAGGCAGCGCTGTCCCACGCCGGGGCTTTGGCGGCAAGTTTTGGCGCCAGGGTAACGCTCTACCAGGCGACCGACGGCGCAGGATTCTTCCAGCCCAATTCCGAGTGGGTGGGCGCCAACGGTGACGCAGGGTTCGAATTCAGCAGCCTCTCGAAAATGGCGACCGAACTCGCCGTCCAGTCCATGAACTACCTTTCGGGCTGTGCCGACCGCCTGAAGGCGGAATTCGGACTTACCCGCGTGGACGTTGTAAATTCCCAGGAGAATGCGTCGGACGCCATTGTCAGGTTGGCCGGGGATTCTCACAACGGCCTGGTGGTAATGACCACCCATGGCCGTGCCGGAGTCGGGCGGGCGTTGCTCGGCAGCGTCGCCGACCGGGTCGTGCGCGCGTCTCCCATTCCCACCCTGCTGGTTCGGGAGCCGGTCGTCCACGCCGATATGACTGCCGGGCGCGGCGCGGACAATCTGGCGGGCGTGGTCTCGTAGTTAGCCGTCTTGCAATCATAAGGGCGGCAGTCCACCGAACCGAAAAGGGAGCGGCCCGCTGGGTTGCTCCCTTTTTCTTGCTGCGCCGCGAAAGCGGCCCAGCATCCCATCCCCGTCACCACTTGGGATCACCATTTATGGATTACGGGCAGTACCTCTTTACCGAACAGGTCGATGTTCTTCATGGTTGCTTCGTGGCCCATGCGGGATTCCTGCCCGTAGAAAACCAGGTGTTCCATCCCCACGCGCCGGTGCAGATACTCCAGTTTTTCCAGGACGGTATCCGGAGTACCGCACACGATGTGATAGTTCTCCTTCAGCTCCTCGAAAGTCTGTTGCCCCAGCGGTTTCAGCCCCGTCCTGCGGGCGGCGATTGCCGACCCGGCGGCGGAACGGTAGCCCGTGGGCGCCATGTACTCCCGCGGCCCGCGCAGGGTGGGCCCCATCCGCCAGAGAAAGTGCTTTGCCTGCTCGTCGGCCTCTTCCTGCGTGTCGCCCACGTAGCAGCAAAGCAGGTATCCGAAATTGTCCGGCGTTGCCTGCCGTCCCGCGGATTCGGCCGCTTCGCGGTACATGTCGAATAATTCTGCGGTAACGTCCAGGTCGGTCAGGAAGGCAACGTAGGTATAGCCGTGCTCGCCCGACCACTGGGCCGTCTCCGGCGACGAAGTTCCAGGCACCCAGATGGGAGGGTGCGGTTTCTGGATCGGAACCATCCAGGGATTCACCGCGCGGAAGTTGTAATGCTTTCCTTCCCACCGGAACGGACCCGGCTCCGTCCATGTTTTGATCACCAGGTCGTGACATTCCTCAAACCGCTCTCGATTTGCCAGCGGGTTGTTGTTGGTGGACACGGTTTCCACCCCGGTGCCACGGACAAAACCGGAAATCAGTCGGCCACCTGAAATAACATCGATCATAGCCAACTCTTCGGCCAGCCGCACCGGGTTGTCATGTATGGGCAGGATGTTGCCCAACAGCAGTATTTTCGCCTGGTGGGTTATGCGCGCCAGCAGCACCGCCGCCGACAGGTTGGTCGCCGCGTTCATGCACGAAGGCGTGCTGTGGTGCTCGTTGAGCATAATGCCGTCGAATCCCAGCTCGTCGGCGTACACGCATTCATCGAAGTAGCGCTTGAAAAGGTCGTTGGCCGTGGTCGGATTGAACCACGAATTGGGAAACGTCAGGCGTAGTGACGGATACTTGTCGCCCTCTTCGTCGGGATATTCGTGGTATGGAAACTCGGAGAAATAGTAACTCTTCACGGGGTGGTGGCCTCCGGTGGCATGGTAAATTGTCAGCGTCGCCAATGATAGCACAGTGAAAGCTGGCCTACTTGGGTAACCATCCACCACTGGTATAATGGCGTTTCAAGTTGGCAGAGTGATGACCACGATCAACAACATAGAAGACTTGATTCGCGTTCTCGACGAGAATCCCCAGTGGGCCGAAGCGCTTCGGGCCCGCCTGCTGACGCGGGAGCTGCTCGAATTGCCGCAGGTCGTTGCTGAGCGCACAGCGCGCATAGAAGAAAGAATGGAGGAGCTTGCCGGAAGAATGGAGGAGCTTGCCAGAAGAATGGAGGAGCTTGCCAGAAGCCATGCGCAGCTTGCCGAGGCTATGGCCCGGATGGAATCCAGACAAGACCGGATGCAGGACGACTTGGGCTGGTTAAAGGGCAGGATCATCTATGATATCGTGCGCGATGACGCCGGAATAATTGCCCATGAGATGGGCTTTGTGCTGGAGCAAACGTTGGTCCGGGCCGACCTGATGGAATTGACTCGGGGACAGGATGTTTCCGACCTTTCGCGCGGTACGTTGCAGAGCTTCCACCGGGCCGACTTGATGATGCGAGTTGCGGATGCTGAGGGCGGTCAGCGCTATATCGCCGTGGAAGCGTCTTTCACCGTGAATGGCCGGGATTCACGACGCGCGTTGCGAAACGCCGAGTTGATGACGCGGTTCACGGGGCAACCGGCGATGGCGGCGGTTGCCGGGGCACGGTATGACTGGGATCTGAAGAATCAGATTGAGTTCGAGCAGTTGCATTGGTACGAAATCCCATCGGAAGATTTGGAAGCTGAGTAACGATTGTCCGGCAAGCAGGGTGCTGGGTGGTGTGAGGACGGCTATCTGGTGGGGTCACGCAGTTCAATGAAAGCGCCGCGCTCATCTTGATAGAAAAGCAGCAGCTCGGCATTGTGGAATCGGAGCAACTCAGCGACTGCCGCAGTCGAACAATTGCCCAACCCAATCCGAATTACTTTGGGCGGGTGGCCGCGCCGGGTGCTGATGGCTAGGTAATCGGCGTTTTGGTAGCGATCACGAGGCCATTTACTTCAGCATATTCCCATACTGCAATATCGTCAGATTCCTCCAAGCCAATGGGATAGACATGTAGGACTGAGGGTAGAGATCATGCAGAATTGACGGGAGTCCTGGCGACAGGTTGTGGTCAAAGAGCAGTCGCACTGCGGTTGCTCCTACAGGTATTTTGACAGGGATACAATGCGATCTTTGGGAAGGGCGTCAAACTCGTGACAGGCGAGAATGTCCTCGGGAGTCAAATAGGGGAAGTCGGCGAGAACTTCCGCTTCGGTCATGCCGGCGGCCAGGTAGCTGAGTACGTCATCGACGGTTATCCGCATATTGCGGATGCAGGGCTGGCCGCTGCGCTTGCCGGGTTCGATGGTAATTCGGTCAATATAGGACGGTGGCATGGGATCAACCTGCTGATGGGTTCACTGGGCAGCCGGCGTACATGGCTCGTTAACCGATCAACGCCAACGCCCGCATTACGAAACGTCGGACTTTCGGACGTTCAGCGGCCAGCTCGAAGTCCTCCATGTCGTCATGATAGAAATTCCGGTGAAACTTCTCCGCCACGCCAAAATCCGACGCCAGCAATGGATCATCGTTTTCTTCGGAAAACCGTTCAATGGCGTTTTTCTGGGAGCGATGGCTGCGATGCGGCCAGCCACGTTGTTGGGCCAGGGCGATGGCAGCGTGTGCAGCGGCGCCCCAAAGTTTCTCCGACCCTTGCAGCAGATCCCCGGCAGCAAACTCCCGCTCTGACGCTGCCAGAAAATCTTGTGCCGTTTGAATGTGTTCGTACACTACCATGTAACGATATTCCCGCAAACCAACATCCGCCAATCCCATTAGACAAAATTATAACAGGTGTCAGTGTTACCCGCTGGCCGGGTTCACCGGGCACCCGGCGCACATCGCTCCTTTGCTGCCGGGGATGCAGGCATGTTTCGGCTCACCCGCCAGTGTCGTATCATCCAGCGTGCCGCGTAGCAGCGGCGAGGTTGGCGACGGCAGCGTCAATCCTGCGGCCTCGGCGGTACGACGGTCTTGCGCCTCTCCGAACAAATCCATCCGTAACTGTTTGCCGGATGGCGGACGCTGACCCGGGAAAACGACGTACGGCCAGGCACGTTTGCGCACCACGCCCATTGCCTGCAGATCGCGCCAGTTGTCGATGCTGTGGAGCCGCCGGTTCTGCATGATGCGGTCGGCGGAAACGGGGCCGATGCCGGGAATGCGTAGCAGCCGGTCTTTGGCGACCGAGTTCAGGTCCATCGGGAAGGCGTCCAGATTTTCCATGGCGATAACAGTTTTGGGATCCTGCTCCAGCGACAGGAACCCGCCGTTGTCAAAGGCCAGGTCAATCTCGTCAGAACCGAATTGATACACGCGCCGCAGCCAGTCCATCTGATACAAACGATGCTCCCGGGCGGCTGGCGTCGCCGGATGTTCCTGCATCGGAGTGTCCCACGCCGGTCGGAAGGGCGGGTAGTAAACGCGTTTCAGGTTCCAGTCGGTGTACATCTGGTCCACGCGCCGGTAGATTTGCCGATCCGACTCCTCGGCGGCGCCAACCACGAACTGGGTCGCCTGTCCCACGGCCCCGCCGCGGCTTTCCCTGGTCAGCTCATCAATCCACGACATCGGGTCCAGGATGTCTTTCTGCAGGTCTTTGTGCGGACTGATGCGTCGCAGCTGGTCGGCTTCGGGCGTTTCGATGTTGACCGACAGGCGACTGCCCAGGCGATGAGCTTTTTCCACCAGGTCACGGTTGGCGCCGGGCATAACCTTCATGTGGATATAGCCTTTGAACCCGTGCTTCTTGCGGATCAGTTCCACCGTTTCCACCAGGTGTTGCGTGGTTTTGGAACCGTCGCCGGCGATGCCGGAGCTCAGGAACAATCCGTCCACAGTCTGCCGGGAATGTAGCTCCATGAACGTGCTGGCCAGCTCCTCCCGTTTGAAAGCGTAGCGTTTTCGCGGCACGTAGATGCTGTTGGGACAATACGCGCAGTCCATCATGCAAAAGTCGGTGAACATCACCCGCATCAGGTTGATTTTCTTGCCGTTGGGCAGACTGGAGCGGTACACGCCGGCCGTTGGGTTTTTGCGTGGGTCGGAATATGCAACCCGGCCCGGCCCCGTGTTGACCTTTCCACCGGTCAATATGTCATCGGTGGCCATGCCGCCCAGGATGTGGAGTTTCTCGTAACGGTCGGGGGTCTTCTTGATAAGCATAGCGTTCGTCCCTCCGATTTGGCGCGCGCAATCTGAGGCGCGCTAATGTAACGAACGTATGTTCTTATATCACGGCTCCCGACGTCAACCGGCAACTGTCATTGGAATACGCGATCCCGGCTACGAACTTGTTTGACTGATCAGGCGATGGCGTGAGTCGGGGGTCATTTCGTACCGCCGTGGTTTCTCGCTGGCGATCAGAACACCTTTCCCTTCCATCAACGGCCACAGATGCTCGGCGAACCACATGCCAAACCGTTGCGCCGAAAAGGATTCTGTCATGTGTGCCGGCCAACGCGCTGCGATGGCGGCCTGGGCTTCGGTAGCCTTGAAAACGTCGTCCGGTATGCTGTCCGCTACCTCTGCAACCAGCTGCTCCAGCGTGGGTTCTCCGCCGGTGCGCTCACGGTTGGGTTGGCGTCGCGGCGATGGGACAGCCGCTTCGGTCGTTGACACCGAGGCCGGCTGTGCCGGTTTCACGCCACCGGATTTTGCCGCTTCGGTGATCTCGTAAATACGCGGCGTATTGTTGCGGGGCATGGTCACCCCCCGCCCCTGCAGGATCGGCCACAACTCCTTGGACAGGAGTTGGCCGAAATGCGCCGCTGATCCCGCCGACGGATGATCTGGCCATCGCCGGTTCACGACCTTTTGCGCATCCCCCGCCCGGAATCTGCCCACCGGCAACTGGCGGATCAGCTCATCAGCGATCTCGGCGGCGCTGACTTGCGGAATCGACGGCAACGCCGGAGTCGCCGTTCCAATGGCTGGCCCGGGCGTCGGCGATGCGGCGGGCGGTTTTAGCGCCGGCGCCGCAGACTGATTCGCTGCGGTAGTTTGAACCGTTGCGGCCGTTCGCGTCGGAGCCGTTGTTCGGGTTGGTTCCGCAGTGAGACCCGGCGCCGGTGTCCGAGTCGCTGACGGGGCTCGAGCCGTTCCCGGGTTTTGTTGGGCCGGCATTGCCAGGTTCCAGCGGAATCGGTCTGGGATGAACCGTTCGATTTCCGGCGAGATTCCGCCGCCGCCCGGCGCTGTGACCCACAGGAACGGCGAGTGATCCCAGCCCCGTTCCGACGCCATCTCGCGCACTTTGACGAACAGTGCGCCGAAGTCGCTGTCGTTGCTTATGACCCCTATAAACGTAGCCAAACCGCCGGCCAGATCACCGATGGCGTCGGCGGTTATGGCCAGATCCGCCGAGTTTTTTGCCATCTCTCTGCTGAAATGCTGCACGCCGCGCACCCGCACTTTCAGGTCGGGATACGTCGCCTCGACCCACATCCGCCACAGCGCCACCTTGTCGGCCCGCACGTACAGAGAAACGCTGCTGATCGGAGGATACTCCACCGGCCAGTTGGCAATTGTCTGTTCAATCACGTCCTGCGCCAGGTCAGGCTCCCGCAGATTCTCGGTATCAACGTAAATACCCGTGCCCGTGGATGGGGCGCGATTGCCGTTGGATTTGGTAGTCATAGAGAATTGCACACACAATTGCTTGATGTCAGCAAGGGTCAAAAACCGTTTGATCGCCTTGCCATGGCAATTCCTGTATCTTTCTACGGACCTCCGCAGTCATTATGTACTGATAGTCTTGTGGGTCCTCCCGAAAGCCGGTATTCACCACAGTTGCCCCATACTGTGCCATTGTGGGCCAGATTTTCTTGTAGAACCATTCGCTGAACTCGGGGTGACGGAATTGTAGCTCTTGCGCGTGGGGCCATCGTGCCCGGATTACGTTAAAAGTGTCCTGGTACGTAAAGACGAAAATGTTGTCGCCGGTATCTCGTACAAAGCGATGACGTTCTCCAACACCGGAAGCGATAGCTCCGACCAGAGCTTCGGTAGTAGGTTCATCGACAAGCGATTGGCTATTAGCATTTGCCGGTACAGGAGTGGAAAGTGGCCGTGTGGCGGAGTCGGCGTTTCCGCTGATACTCAAATCCGATGCTACAGTGCCGCCAAGAGCAATCGCCGAGTCAAACGGTTCTATCTTAGTGGGGAGCTGAAATCGGTTTTGGCTGGGCAAGTTATTGAGTTGGTCGGACTGTCCACTGTTGACGTGATTAATCAAAAGGAACGGCACTTCCCAATGATCGGGACTGTTGATACGGGTTGCATCGTCATTTTTTACTTCTTGCAGTTTATACAAAAGCGCTGCAAAGTCACTGTCGTTACTGAGAATTACAATGAAATCGGTTTTGGCTTGAAGTATGTCGTAGAAGGCATCAAGCACTAGAGTAAGGTCGCCTGCATTCTTGTTCGGATTGTGAGAATAGCGGTGTGCCGGTTTGATGACCGCTTCCGGCAAGCTCACTGCATTCCTAGCTATCGCTGGGAGCGATTCTCGGAAATCATGCACAGTATTCTGCCATATTCCTTTCCAAATGTTGGTGTCATCCTCCACATACAAGGTAATTGTATCTGGAGATGCCAAATCACCAGGCCACTCTCTCAAAGTTTGCGTGATTATTGATTGGCGTTCATTGGTATTCCTCCCCAAATTTTGTGTGTCCACGTACAGAGATACGCGAATCTCGTTGTTGGCAGAAGTCACTTTGTGTATCCCCCTGTACTGGAGAGCTTGGGATGAGGTAGTAATTACAGGCTCAGCAAGCCCGGCGCCAGCCGCTGTTGCTCCGGGTCGGCGGCAAAAGCAAAATACGTCAGCGTAGCACGACCTATAACGGTTTTGGTGGGGTCGTCGCCAAAGACGAGGGGGCAGGATGAAGTTTTGTCCTGCAAGTCCATTTTCACCCAGCCAACAGCGAGTTGGCGGACGAAGCCGTCATCTCTGCGGAACCGCAAATGGTGCTCCCGCGCTATGCCTAACCCATCAAGGATTGTTGACGGGATGGTGGAATATTGCTGGCCGGTGTCCACCACCCCGGTCAACGTGTGCGACTGCTGACCGTCGGCGCTGTATATGGTGAACTCGATACCGAAAGCACAAGCCTCATCGTTCCCACCGACGGCATGGCCGGCGAGAGGAAGGTTCCGTACCCGATCCAGATCCGGGACTCCGTCGGCGCAGAACTCATCAACAACCTCCACCAGCGACGGGACGGCGTCAACCAAACGGTGAACTAGCGCGCGCAGAGCTTTTGCGTCCAGCGCCTCTAGCAGGTCGGCGATGGGAGTGGCAGTAGCAACGAAGCCGGAGCCATCGTCGTGGACGATGGTGAGCAGGGTTGCCACGATGTGCTTGCAATAGCCTTCCCAATCGTAGGGGCAGGTGCATGATGCGGTGAAGTCGCCGTCGGTGAAAGTTATGCCGACTTGGTAAGGGTCCCATTCGCTGCCCTGCACCTCGGCAAACAACTGACTGCCGCGCAGAGTGGCTCGCTCGACCATGCCCGAATCGTGGTAATCCACCCCACGGTCGTAGGATTTCTCCGTCGCTTTGGCCCGGATGTCGGCATCGGTAAATTGCAGCGTTGCGGCCACAGCGCCACCTCTACAGCATAAGTTCGGCGGGAATGAGGCGGTGGTTTTTGGCATCGGCGGCCAATCCGAAGGCTTCCAGGGCCATTGCTCCCAGCAATACCTTGCGAGGGTCGGGGCCAAAGACTACCTGGACAGTTTTAGTCCTGTCCTGCAAATCCAGGAGCGTCTCGCCGAGGAACATTTCCCGAACGGAGCCGTCGGCAAGTCTGAAAAGCGCCTGCTCGTCCCGATCTACGCCCATCTCGTCCAGGATATGCTCCGGAATGATGACGAAGGAGGAGCCGGTGTCAACCACACCGTTCAGCGCGTGGAGTTGCGTCCCGTTCTTGTGGCGGATGGTGAAACCGACGCTAAAAATGCCCACGTCGTCCCCGATAGTACTTCCCGGCAAGATGATCCATTGTTCTGCTGTCTGCTGGCTTGGTATTGTCATACCTTTTTCCTACACGAACTCCGGCTTCTCGAAGTTTCCGCCCACCACCGGGTTGGCGTCCAGCCCCAGCCACTGTTCCACCAGCCTGCCGTACACGCCGCGGAAGTCCGTGTTGAAGGCCAGGTCGCCCTCCACCAGGTCGTTGTCCGCCAGGGAGGGATACTCGCCGTACATTCCGCCGCGCACCGGGTCGCCGATGGCAAAGGCCACTCCGCCGCTGCCGTGGTCAGTGCCGCTCCCGTTGTCCTTCACCCGCCGGCCAAATTCGGTAAACGCCAATACCACCACGTTTTCGGCAACGTCGTGCTCCCGCAGGTCCGCGTAGAAATCACTCACCGCACTGCTGAAATCGGTCAACAGCCTGGGATGCACGGTTGCCTCGCTGGCGTGGGTATCGTATCCCCCCTGCTGGGTGTAGAACACCCGGGTGCCCAGGTTTGCCGTCAACACTTTGGCGATACCCTGCAGGTTCCTGGCTATCGACGAATCTGCGTACTCGATGCTGGAGGTGTACATATCGGGAGCCGCCTTCAGGATGTCGGCGCCCTTCAGCGCGTCCAGCCCGGTTTGACCCAGATAGTCCATTGTGGCGCCCAATCCCACCGTTGGAGAATACATGCGTGAGAAAATATCCAGCGCCTGCGACCGCTCCGGCTCGCCCGTGATACCCGTAAGCACGCCGTAGGTCTCCAGAACGGCAACCGACGCCACGGGTACGCCCGTCAGCGCCATCGCCCGCGGCAGACCCCGCCCGAAGTTCACCCCGGTCAGCACGTTTGTCGAGTTTGGGTCCAGGTCACGGATCACGCGACCCAGCCATCCCTCGGTTCCCACCTTTTCCGGTTCGCAAGTGTGCCAGATATCCATGCTGCGGAAGTGGCTCCGGTTCGGCGTGGGATACCCAACGCCGTTTATGATGGCCACCTTGCCAGCGTCGTACAGGCTCTTGATCTCGGCCAGGGCCGGATTCAAACCCAGCCGGCCGTCGATGGCCAATACTTCATCCGCCGGTATCCCCACGGTGGGCCGGCTATCGTGATACCGCCCGTCCGTGTAGGGAATAACCGTGTTGAGATAATCGTTGCCCCCGGTAAGCTGGACTACGACGAGAATCGGGTCTTTGTTGGTGCTGGTCATAGCGAAGCGTCTCCGTGTCGGTTCAAACCGGTATGGTGATGAGTTGAGCACAGTTTAGCACAGGGTTACAAAGTTTGATGGGGTGCATGTAGCAGTTCACGTTTGAGGGGACGAAAGCGGTTTGCAGTGGAAATTCCGTACTTGGTTGCCCCTACACAAGAGGCCGAATAGCCCGCAGATCCCACTAACCCTGAACAGTTACGGGTGCATGACAGCAAGGAATATCCGTCACATCCGTGAAAGGTACATTAGAAAAATGGATGCCGCAGGCGTTCGCCGCTGCAAAGTGCGGTGTCAAATCAGTGTCGGTAAGGACCACAGCAATGCCAGTACCAGCAAGCCCGAAGATTTACCACATTGTTCACGGGGACCGGCTATCTCCAATCATCCATAATAAAGGCCTGTTCTGCGACGGAGTAATGACGAACCATCGGAATGCAGGTACCTCAATCGGAATGGATAACATCAAAGAACGGCGACTAACTTGGCAAGTGCCTTGCCATCCAGGTACTAGTACCGCGTCAGTGTGAAACCGAAGGATAGATACGGCGAAGCTTATGCCGGGCATCGGTGGTGGAGAATCTCCAGTCGATGGTTGCCGCAGCCTGATTCCGTTCGGTCTCCAAGGCGGCAATCTCACGTTTGAGGGTCTCCTCATCTTCAATGCGGCGATTCAAACATTGGTTGCTGAAGACGCTGAACTCAATCTCTGCCATGTTGAGCCAACTTCCGTGCTTGGGAGTATAGTGAAACTCCAGCCGTTGGATCACCCGTCTAGCCTCCTTTGGCTCGAAGGTCTCGTACAAGGAGGCGGGTTTATGGGTGTTCAGGTTGTCCAGCACCACCCGGACCTTCTCCGCTTCGGGGTAAGCGGCATCCGCCAGCCAGCGCATCTGATGGGCGAAGTCTTCCATGGTGCGACGCTCCGTCACTGCCACGTGCCGCCAGCCCGCCAATGGCTCACAAGTCATGAACAAGTTCCGGGTCCCGTTGCGCTGGTACTCGTAATCAAACCGCTCCCGCCGTCCCGCCTTGGCCGGGATGGGAGACTGCTTCTCGGCCACCAACTGCTTGGAGGTCTCGTCGAAACAGACTACGGGCCGCTTGGAGTCATAGGGTTCCGAGTAGAGGTCCAGCACGTCCTCCATGCAGGCTACGAACTCGGCGCTCACCTTGGGGATGCACCACTCCTTTTTCCGCCAGGGCTTGAGTTCGTTTTTTTCAGCACCTGCCTGACCGTCTCCCGGGAGATGGAGCCGGTCAACTCCAGCTTCACCGCTTGGTCGGCCAGCAATCGCAACGTCCAGCGGGTGTGCCCTTCCGGGGCCGCGCTGCAGGCCACGGCCACCAGGTGGGCTTCCTGCTTTCCATCAAGTTTGCGCCGTTGCCCCGGCCGCGGCAGGTCATTGAGGGCGCGCTCCAACCCGCCTTCTACGAAGCGCTGCCGCACCCGGCCGACCGTGGAGGGGCCGACCATCAGGGCTTCCGCCACCTGTTGATCGGTAAGGCCTTCATCGGCTTTACACAAAATCAAAGACCGCTTCACTTTACGCCCCGAGGACTTGCCGCGCCGGGTGATACCCAACAAATGCTCTCGTTCAGCTTCGGTCAAGTTCACTCGATATAGCTTAGCCGGCATTCCCCTCACCTCCTCACAATCAAAGAACGCCTCCATTATATCAATTCTTATATTTGTCAAAAACAACTGGACGCGGTACTAGGTAGTGTTGACATTTCATTGTAGCCAGATGAGGGAGGCGGCGAATTGCAGAAAGCCCAGGTATCGGCTGGCCAGTTTGTCAAACCTGGAAAATATCCTGCGGTAGTGCTTGATCTTGCCGATGAAACACTCTACCACGTGGCGTTCTCGGTATAAGTACCTGTCGTAATCCCGCGGCTCCTTGCGGTTGGATCGGGCGGGGATCACGGCCACCATGCCCGCTTCCGCCAAATTCCCGATGAAGTTCTGGGCGTCATACCCTTTGTCTGCGATTACGTATTCACCCGGGTACCCGGAGACCAACGCCGCAGCCTGTGTGATGTCATGCTGCTGTCCCGGCGTCAGCGTGAACCGCAGGGGGTTGCCCAGTCCGTCCACGCTCACGTGAACCTTCGTGCTGAACCCGCCGCGGCTTCTGCCCAGGGCTTGCGCTGATTGCCCCCCTTTTTGCGGGGGCTCCCCCAGCGCACTGGTGCGCTCGAACCACCGTACTGTCGATGACCAGGTACTCCAGGTCCGGTTCCCTACTGAAATGCTGGTGCATTCGCTCCCAGACGCCACGGTCGCACCAGCGGGCGAAGCGTTTGTAAACGGTGTTCCAGTTGCCATACTCCGCAGGCAGCAGTCGCCACTGTGCCCCGGAGCGATCCATCCACAGCACGCCCTCGACAAACCGCTTGCATTCCGCCGCGTCGCCAACGTACACGTCAGGGCAATCCCGCAGGAATTGCAAAATCTTCTCCCATTGGTCAGATGGTATGGTCATACTCGACATGCCGCGATTGTACCGCAGTCCAAATGTCAACACTGCCTAGTGTCGGGGACTATGTGCCATTCTACTTTTGCTCGCGTTCTATCATGCTTTATGTCATTCATCGGAAAAGCATTGACCTGGATAGTGAATCTGAACTGGATTACAACGGCGGTCAAAACGCGGTCGTTCATCTTGAAGCCGACTTGTGGACGGTGGTAAATTGGGCCAACGTTGATGAGCGCCGATGGGCATTTTCGACAGGAAACGCAGCTGCCGGCGGGTCGGAATTTTATGATGACCTTGACCAACTTAGCGAAATCGACTGGAACGCAGTGCAAGCACGCTACTGGTCTGAAGTCAGGGAGGCCAAACAAGCCGAATTCTTGGTTCACGGATTTTTCCCGTGGCGACTGGTTTCCCGTATCGGCGTCATATCCTCACAAATCGGTCAGCGTGTAACTGAGATAATCAAGGACGCCGACCACAAACCCAAAATTGATGTTATACGAGATTGGTACTATTAAATTGAGGGTATCCATGATTGAGTACCAAACAGGGGATTTGCTTACCTCCGATGCGGAGGCCCTAGTGAACACCGTGAACTGCGTGGGGGTTATGGGCAAAGGGATTGCGTTGGAGTTCAAAAAAGCATTCCCAGATAATTTCAAAGATTACGCTAAAGCCTGCAAACGAGACGAAGTTCATCCGGGCCGGATGTTCATTACGGAGCGGCTGGGCAATCCCAAGTACATTGTCAATTTCCCGACCAAACGCCACTGGCGCGCTAAAAGTCGGATTTCCGATGTCGAGTCCGGTTTGACTGCACTGGCGGACGAGATTCGGACGCGACAAATTCGTTCCATTGCGATACCCGCACTAGGTAGTGGTCTTGGCGGGTTGGACTGGGAGGAGGTACGCTCCCTGATTGACCAGGAACTTGGCGAATTGTCCGCCGATGTACAGGTAATGGTCTTTGAACCGGAAGGGCCGCCGGACGCCAAAGTTATGGCTCGTTTGACCGAAGCACCGGAAATGACCCCGGGGCGGGCGGCGCTGTTGATGCTGGTGCGCCGGTACCTTGCCGGCCAGCTAGAGCCCACCATAGCGTCGCAGGAAGTGGATAAGCTGATGTATTTCTTGCAGGCGGCCGGCCAGCCTTTGCAACTCACGTATGCGAAAGGTCGGTACGGTCCATACACGGATGAACTCCACCCGGTTTTGCGCAAGATAGAGGGCCATTGGGTTTCAGGGTACTCCGATGCCAAAGGCAAGTCCGACAACCAACTTAAACTAGTGCCCGGAGCGATTGAAGACGCAGAATCTCTTTTGCAGAGCCAGCCTGATACCAGCGGTTATATTGCAAAGGTGGCCTATTTGATAGACGGGTTTGAAGCTCCTACAGGTTTAGAACTGTTGGCTACCGTTCATTGGGTAATACATAAAGAAAATTCAACATCGATTGACGATGTTATTCATCGGATTCGTGACCGGAAGTTTTATCGCAAACAAATTGTGCAGGCGTATGAGACGCTCGCCAGATTGGGTTGGCTGCAGGAAGAGGAAAGTTTTGCCTATGTGATTGGAGAAAATTCGACTCAGGCCGCCGAAGCGGGCGCCTCAGTACGTACGGTTGCGGAACAAGGCAGCAACTACTCGCTTATTGACGGCAATTCTGTTCTCATCAACATCAACACAGCTACCGCCAGTGACTTGGAAGCATTGCCACGCATCGGCAATAAGCTGGCACAAGCCATCATAATTCACCGCGAGAAGAAGGGGCCATTCCTGACTGCCCAGAGCATTACCGCGGTGTCGGGCATCGGAAGTAGTCTCTATAAGAGTATTGTCGACTTGATTATCGTTGGCCCCGTCGGTTCACGCCTTCTATAAATGGTGGGAGCGCCAGCGGACGTGGCAATCCCGCTCCTTCCCCAATCCTGTCCATCCTGTTCATCCTGTTCATCCATGTAATACGGCGGTCCCCTTCCTCGATGAGAGTGCTGCGTACGGTATAAGATGGTTGCCGCAACAATCTTCCCCTCCCAACATCGTTGCGCCAGGAGACTTACATGACTACGCTGCACATCATCGTGGAGATTACCGAGCAGGTGCCCACCGGTCGCACCGAATGGCGGGTGGACTGCGGCGAATGTGACTGGTACGACATCTTTGACGACCGGGGCCGCGCTGAACAGGCCTCGACGCGACACGTTGCCGACTCCCATGCAGACGAGGTCGCCTACAACCGCATCGTCCAGACCCTCCGCATCGACGTCAATCCGGAGGAGAGCGACCTGATTCCCTCCGTGGAGGGCAACTGACGCCAGCCCGACTGATCAGTCGGCAGCGGCGTACTTGTCGCCCAGCTGTTCCTCCCAACGCAGGTAGTTCTGCATGTCGGCGTAGGTGCGGTCGGGGCCGCTGAACACCACGTCGGCCGGCGTGCGCATCACGCCGGAGAGCCCGGTTTCCACCGGCAGTCCAGCTTCGCGCCACGCCGCCATACCGCCGTCCAGAACGCCAACATTGGCAAATCCCATCGACCGCAGTGTCGCCGCCGCCAGGAGTGATTGCCGGCCGTCGCCGCAGGTCACCACCACCCGGGCGTCCTTGGACGCCACATGCTCGGCAACCTGCCACTCCAGCCACCCACGGGGCGCCCAGTGCGCGCCGGGCACGTGGCCCCTGGAGAAATCCTGGCTCGTATCTACGAACAGGATGGCATCGGGCCGGGCCGATTCCAGCTCTTGCGCCGTGATGGTTGGAACGGAATTTCGGGCTGCGGTTACCAGTTCCGGTTCGCCGGCCCCGCCGATGGACCCGTCAAAGCGGGCTCCTACGTTGCGGCCCGACTCCAGGGCCTTGCCGGCCGTCGCCCATGCCTCAGTACCCCCGTTCAACGCATAAACCTCTCCGTGACCCAGCTGTCTGTACCACGACCCGGTCAGCGCCGCCCGCGCCCGTCCGTCGCAGCAAAACACGATGGGAGCGTTTTTCACCACGGCCACGTCGTCGCTCCGCTGCACGCATTGACCGCCAGGAAACCACCGGAAGCCCGGAATATGTCCGGCAGCGTATTCCTCGGCGGTGCGCACGTCGATGAAGTAAACGGTCTCGCTGCGGCTGCGTTCGGCCAGCCGTTCCAGTCCGGCAACGTCCAGAAAATTGACGCCATCCTCGGCGGCGCATCGGTCGGCGTAGGCTTCGGCGGCGGCGCGGCCTTCGGCTGAAACCGGCGGCAGTTCGTCCCGGTCTGCGCCGGATTCCAACTCGTAACCGGCCAGCACCCAACCGGAGGTGCCGTTTTTCAGTCCAACTATATCGCGATCCAGGCCCATCCGCTGCAATATCCGCGTCCCGATGATGCTCCGTGTTCTGCCGGCGCAATTTATGACCACGGTGGTATCCGGGTCCAGGTCGGCCGTAACGTCGGTTATCCGCAGGGCCAGTTCTCCGCCCGGCAGACTTTGCCCGCCGGGAATGCAGAATCGGCGGTATTCCTCCGGCGTCCGCGTGTCCAGAATCACCATCTTCTCGCCCCGATCAATGCGGGAACGCAACTCGATGGCGTCGATCTCCGGCACGTGGTGAACCACCTCCACCTTCTCGCCGAAATCCTTGCTGGGCACATTCACACCCCACTCGGTGGGATAATCCAGGCTCATCCAGCGGTTCACTCCGCCGTCCAGCCACGCCACGTTGGAGTACCCCATCGCCTCCACCGTTGCCACGGCTTTTGCCACGCGCTGACCGTCGTCGTCGCACAGCACGGTAAGGCTATCGGTGTGGGGGATGGCAACCGGCAAGTCGAATTCCAGCATCCGCCTTGGCATCAGGCTGCTGCCGGGAATGTGGCTGGCGTTGTACTCGCCGGCCTCCCGAACATCCACCAGCGCGAACGGAGCGGAGCCGTTGAACAAATCATCCAGTTGGGCGGGCGTGATCGGTTGAGCCATCAGAACATCTCCATCAAAATCCCCGCCTCCCTCTCCCCGTAGGGAGAGAGAAGTGGGCAGGACGCATCACCTAGCAGTTGTCATATTTGTCGGTAATCATCTGCTTGATGGCGCCGGTTTCCAGGTCGTAGCGCACCCGTTCCAGGCCGCGGAGATCGTGCCCGTACACGTGGACCTCCACGGTGGGCCGGTCGGTGAAGTTGTCCATCTGATGGATTTCGTCCACTTCCGGAATCAGCAGGCTGACTTCACCAGGCTTGACCGTGGCCGAACGATCCTGTTCCAGTTGCGCCCAGTCGTCCTTGCTGTGGTCGTCGACGCGGCGGAATCGGGTCTCCGTCAGCAGGTTGTCCATCACGCCGATCATGCCCCATGTGCGATGGTCGTGAGGTGCGGCGTGGTCGCCCGGCCCCCAGACTACCGACGTCACCAGCAACCCACTGTCCGGATTGTGGTGCAGCAACCATGATCCGTGGTTGGCCCGCCGACCCTCACCCACCGGTTGGCGGAACCGAACCGGAATGGCGTCCGGGTTGCCAACCAGCCGAGCCAGGTAGCTGGATCCGCGGTCGAAAATCTTTTCCTGATTGGGCTCACTTTGCAGCAGCTCTTCCATCTCCTGCACGAAATCCTGCAATGAATACTTGACTGCTACCATAGTGTCGCCTCCTGTTTTGTGAGTCGCAGTTGCCGAACGCATAAGGCGTCCGCAAGCGCTAGCTCGGCATTTCGGGTAGAGTAACCGTCAACTCTGCGTCCGTAAAGCCCTGTCCCACGAGGTATTGGCGGATGGGGGCGGTGAAGGCTTCGGCCCTTTGATAAAGCGGCTCCGCATCGGACGCCGTGAAAACTCGTCTAACTTCGTAATCGGCTTTTATGCGTAGGGCCAGTGCGTCGTTGAAGGAATCCAGCAGTTCGCGTTCCAGTTCGTGAGTAAAAATCAGATGTTGGTTGAGCAGAGTCCCGGCGGACTGGTGAGTCCTTGCCTGGATTCCTTTAGTCAGCAACGTGGCATTGGTGGCGTGACGTATGGAGTAGTAGGCACGTGAAATGGCATCGGCGTATAGGCCGGCTCGGATTAGCACCAATGCGGACCGCAGGGACAGGCGACCGCGTTGCCACTCGGCGATAATCCTGCCCCGGTCTACCGCCATCATGATAATGACAGGGGCGCCCCGTGGCATTCCATGAGCCGGAGCGATTCCCATGAGTGCTGATGAGCGTCTTGCCACTCGCTTTCCGTCCAAGTCCAGATTGACGGATAGGTTACGGGCGGGTCGGACAGGCTGTACCCAAGCAGGCGCAGCTGCTCCAGGTGCTCAACCTCCATACTGTCCTTGACGACTAGCAGGATATTCAGGTCGGTGAATTCGTGCTGTTCTGCGATGACTCCCTCATGGCTGAAAATCATCATTTTCACTACCGTGTCCGGGTGCTGTTCCCGGATGGCTTTGCGGTAAGCATCCAGCCAGGCCAGTTCGGCATAATTGATTTGTGCGGTCATTCCGGTTCACCTGTTCGGCGTAGTTTATATGCAGTGTATCCCGCCGCCGTATGAGCAACAAGACGGCCCATGCTATAATCCGCTCGTTATGTCGTCGCAGCCCCAGTTCTCCGAGGGCCCGCCCAGAGACGGCAACGGCCCAGCTTCCGCTCCCTACTGGGAAGAGCCCGCTTCATCGCCATATTGGGACGCTCCCGAGTTGGCCGAGCATCTCGCCGGCCAATCGGTTCACAGCCCTGAATCCGGCGCCTCGCCCGCCATTTTGCAGGGACTCAACGAAGCGCAGCAGCAGGCCGTCCTCTCCACCGAAGGGCCGTTGCTCATCGTCGCCGGACCCGGTTCCGGCAAAACGCGGGTCATCACCCACCGCATCGCCTACCTGGTTGAGGAATGCGGCGTCAACCCGTGGCAAATCCTGGCCGTAACCTTCACCAACAAGGCCGCCCGCGAAATGCGGAACCGCCTCGACCGACTCCTGCTCAGTCGCAGCGAAGCTGTGACGATGGGTACCTTCCACGCGGTTTGCTCCCGCATCCTGCGTCGCCACGGCGAGCGAATTGGCCTCAATCCCAATTTCACCATCTACGATCAGGACGACCAGATCGACGCCGTCAAGTCGTCCATGCAGCTGGCCGACGTTGACGTGAAGCGCTTCCCTCCCCGCGCCATCCTGTCCCGCATCTCCGCAGCCAAGAGCGCTCTCCAGGAATCCAGCCAGATGCGGGAATCCGCCTACACTGCCGAGGACGAATACGGCGCGCACTGGATCGAAACCTGCTCCCGCGTTTATCACTACTACGAGGAAGCCCTCTCCCGTCAGAACGCTCTCGATTTCGACGATCTTCTGATGCGCACCGCCAGCTTGCTCAAAAACGTTCCCGAAGTGCGGGCCCAGTACCACGAACGCTACCGCTACCTGCTGATCGACGAGTTCCAGGACACCAACATCGCTCAGTACCAGCTGGCCCGCCTGCTCACCGGGCCTCACCAGAACCTCTGCGTTGTGGGCGATCCCGACCAGAGCATCTATTCCTGGCGCAACGCCGATATTCGCAACATCCTCAGCTTCCAGTCCGACTACCCCGATGCCACCGTCATCAGCCTGGGCGAGAACTACCGCTCCACCAAAAACATCCTGCAAGCCGCCTCCAGCGTCATAGCCGCCAACACCGAGCGGATCGAACGCCCCCTCTTCACCGGCAATCCCGCCGGCCAACCCATCACCCTCCACGAAGCCTACAGCGCCGATGATGAGGCGGCGTGGGCAGTGGACGAAGTAACCCGTCTCGCCAAAACAGGAGAGGTCAGAGCCGGCGATTGTGCCATCATGTACCGCATCAACGCCCAGAGCCGCGCCTTCGAAGACCAGTGCATGCGGCAGGGAATGCCCTACCGGCTCGTCGGCGGCGTTCGTTTCTACCACCGCAAGGAAATCAAGGACACGGTTTCCTATCTTCGGGTGATCTACAACCCCGACGATGAAGTGAGCCTGCGGCGCGTGATCAACAACCCTCCACGCGGCATTGGCGTCAAAACGGTGCAGCTGCTGACCCGTTTCTCTATCGACCGGGGAATCACCATGCTGGCGGCCATGCGGCAGATCGCCGAGGCGCGCACCGAGCAACAACCCTGCCCCATCAGCGTTACCGCCCGGGCCGCTAAATCCATCGCCGATCTTGCCATCACGTTCCAGCGACTCACCGACGCATCCCGGGAGCTGGCGGTGGCCGACCTCCTGGATCGCGTGCTGGACATGTCCGGCCTCGCCCGCCACATCCAGGCCGATGAGAACAGCGAAGATCGCTGGGACAACGTCCAGGAGCTGCGGGCCCTTGCCGAGGAATATGGCCCCTCCCCACAGGCCGACGGCCTCAGCGCATTCCTGGAACGGGTTTCGCTGGTCTCCGACGTCGACAGCTATGAACAGACCGAAGACGCCCTGACCCTCATCACGCTCCACCAGGCCAAGGGCCTGGAGTTCCCGGTCGTGATGATTGCCGGCATGGAGGAGGGGTTGTTGCCTCACAGCCGCTCTCTGGACACGATTCGGGAGATCGAAGAAGAGCGACGCCTGTGCTACGTGGGCATGACCCGGGCCATGCAGCGTCTTTACCTGCTGCGAGCCTTCAGCCGTCCCTTCCCGTCGTCCGGCGGCATACCGTCGCGCTTCCTGCAGGATGTGCCTGAGGAGTTGCTGGCGTCGCCGGCGCTGGAACGACCCCCCGGCACGCGCGCCGACGATCACCCCCTCAATCCCTCGCGCGCCAGCCGTAACGAAGATGCCGTCATCGGCGGTTCCTGGGCCACTTCCCGCCGCGAGTCCCGCGTCCGCCGGGGCGAGGCCGGCGACGGAACTGCCGGAGGCCCCACCCGTGGCCGTCTGCGCGGCGACATCGACGAAAAACTTACCGAATGGGTCTCCAGCCGCCCCACCCAAGCCCCCCAGCCGGAGCGCATTTCCCTCACCGTCGGCGAAATCGTGCGCCATTCGGTGTTCGGCGAAGGCGTAGTTCAGGACGTGCAGGGAGTCGGCGACGAGGAGCAGGTTACCGTGAATTTCAGCAGCGCCGGACTAAAGCGCCTGCTGGTTTCGTTGGCCCGCCTGGAACGCGGTTGATGCAAACATAAACACCGGCCCGCACAATCAAAACTCCCGCATACGAACCCACCGCCGCATACGGACCTGGGCTTCAGCCCAATTAGCAGGATAGTGCAAAAATGCCAGTTCAAAAATGGTGGCGACGAATTCCGTAATCGGGAATGTCGCAAGTTTCTTACGCCCGCCGGCTATCCGGCAGTTTACCTGGCCGGGCAACATACTCGCCCCCTTCAGCCACACCGAGTACATCACACCTGCCTTATCTCGATAATCACCCCGACCGCACTGGTGTAACCGGCGACCCGAAACATCGGGTCGCCGGTTACGTTTGTACTCACCGCGGCCGTGTTGACAAACACCGTCATTCCCGCGAAAGCGGGATCCAGTAGCCGCAGTCGTTAATCATGGTTCTGATTCTTTCATCATACCCTCTCTGGACTCCCGCCCCGTATCAAGTACGGGGTGACGTTCTTTCGCAGGAGTGACGGGTTGGTGAGTCTGCCTGTATGCCGTTGCCAGCTCCCGGAAATCAGCGTCTTCGGTTTCCTGCGCTCCTTGCCTGTCTTGTATCCGGATACGTCGCAGATATTGGTATTGATGCACTATTCGATGTTTGAATGTATATTTCATGCCATATTTCGTCTATAATTCGCCTCCATATGACTTTTATCAGAATCAATTGGCGCGGACAACGCGCTTTTTGATTTGCGGACCGGAAGGACGAAAATGTTGAAATCAAATGGTTTCCTGATTGCTGCCGTCTCCGCCCTAACGTTGATTGTAGTAGTAGCCTGCGGTGGCGCCGCAGATGAACCGACGGCGGAGTCATCACAGCCAGCCATGCAACCACAAGCAGCCACGGACTCAGCGCCGCCAATGCCGTCGTTACAGCCCGTCCAGGCTACCGTCGTGGCAACCCCCACGCCACTACCAACCAACACACCTACGGCTGCCCAGGAAACCGTTTCAGTCGGCGGACGCCTGAGAATAGCATCCATCCCACCGGTTCAGCAGTTGCTAGGATCCTGGTTAGGTACAACCACCGCGGTGAACTTGCAAGTCCGCGCGTTCACCGATCCCTTGTTGCATACTGATCGTTTCGACGGTTCGCTGGTTCCCGGTCTCGCCACCTCATGGGAAGCCAACGCCAGCGGTACTCGGTGGACGTTCCACCTGCGTGACGACGTAGAGTTCCAGCGCGGCTGGGGCGCTTTCTCGGCCCATGACGTGCCGCATAGCACCGCGTTACTCGTTCGCGAGGACGCTATCTCCACGAACACCGGTCTTTTCCGCGAACTGTTTGGCGATACGGAAGAGGCGCTGCTGAATAACGTGGTCGCCCTGGATGACAACACCGTGGAGTTCAACTTGCTTACGCCGAATTCCATCATGGACTTCTTAGCCTCCTCCCAGCAAGGAAACCTGTTCATATATTCCAAGGCACAGTTTGAAGCGGAGGGTATGGAGGGCTACGACACTCTACCCGCCGGTGTGGGGCCCTGGCAGTTTGAGGACCGAACCCTCGATGTCAACCTCCTCTACTCCCGGGTTGGTGACCACTGGCGACGCGCTCCATTCTTTGAAGAGTTGGAGTTCGTCCTGATCCCCGAAGAAAACACGCGATTGGCTCAGTTGAGCACCGATCAGGTGCAGATTAGCACCGTAAGCCGGGAGCTCCACGGCGACGCCCAAAACGCCGGCCTGGTCATCCTGCAAAGCGAGTTGCCCTCAATCCAGGTGGGTTTTATCATCGGTGGCGTGTACAACCCGGAGGTATCCAACGAGTGTGCCGATGGCGGTGAGCGTTGCTTCTGGCAACCGGACGAACCGCACCTGGACCCACGGGTACGGGAGGCTATCAACCGTTCTATCGACCGCAACGAAATCAACGAGCAGTTGTTTGGTGGAATCGGCCGACCGCACGCGGTTTGGGGATACCATCCCGCCCTGCCCGGCTGGAATCCTCGCTGGTATGACGAATATGAAGACAAGTACGGTTTTGATCCGGAGCGAGCCCGTCAATTGCTCGAGGAGGCAGGTCAGGAAGGTTACAAGCTGAAGTTGCTCTTGACCGAATTGCCCGGTGTCCCCGAAATGATCCCCATGGGGGAAGCCGCCTACAGCTACCTTTACAATGTGGGTATCGACGTAGAATCCGTGGCGGTCCAATGGTCCACCTATCGGGCCGATTACTACCGGCCGGGCCGCACCCACGGAACGTTGGCTGCCACCCGCGGCACTTACCGTCCGGCGGAAATTACGGTCCGATCCTACAACCGCAGCGGGCCCACCGGCTTCTTTCGGACATCCGTTGACCCGAAAACCGACTCGCTGTTCGATTTAGCTACCCGATCAATGGACCCGCAAGCGAAGCACGATGCACTGCGGGAGTTGGGCGACCTCAAGTTCGACCTCTATTCCGAAGTACCGATTATCTGGCTTCCGGCCCAAATCGTGGTTAATCCCAAAGCTATCGGCGAGTACGTGTGGCCGGGCAACATCAACGCCAGCTTCACCCACACCGAGTACATCACCCCGGCATCCTGACTTGCTTAGCCTGACTTGCTTGGAAGGCTATCGCTGGCTCGGGTGAAGCGACCCTGCCCAGGCCAGCGCAATATCCCGGCCGGATTGCTTCGCCGGTTCACAAAACCCCGGTAACAGGAAATCAAAGTGCAACGCTACATCATCTTCAGAGTCGGTCAATCCATTCTGGCTCTGCTGGTCCTCACCGTCGTCGTGTTCGCCCTTGCCAGGATTTCCGGCGATCCGCTGGACGTGCTTCTGCCATTGGAAGCCACCGTTGATGACGCAGCCCGTGTACGGGCCGCCTGGGGCCTGGACCGGCCTGTCCACATCCAGTACTTCACCTTCCTGGGCAATGCCCTGACCGGCGACTTCGGAGATTCCCTGCGCATTCGTGGGCGCACCGCTATCAGCCTGGTTTTGGAGCGTTTGCCCAACACGGCGGCGCTGGCAGCCGTGGCGCTGATAGTAGCTACAGTTATCGCCATACCGATGGGCGTACTGTCAGCGGTGAAGAAAGACACCGCTTTCGATTACATCGGCAAGATCATTGCCCTCTTCGGCCAGTCCTTCCCCGCTTTCTGGCTCGGCCTGATGATGATGTGGATTTTCGCCGTCCAACTGGGCTGGTTCCCCGTGTCAGGCAAGGAGCACGGCGCTCTGTCGTACGTCCTCCCCGCAATTGCCATCGGCTGGTTCCAGGTAGCCGCCCTGATGCGACTGGTGCGGTCATCCATGCTCGACGTGCTCGACTCGGAATACGTCAAACTCGCACGCATTAAGGGAATACCGGAGTGGAAGGTAATCTGGAAGCACTGCTTGCGTAATGCGGCAATCGCTCCGTTCACCTACTTCGCCCTTATCATCGGTTCACTAATGGTGGGGTCGGTGTCCATCGAGTTCGTCTTCGCGTGGCCCGGTGTCGGTCGTCTGGCAGTAGATGCCACCGCCGCCCGGGATTTCCCGGTTGTCCAGGCTGTTGTCATCACCTTCTGTCTCGTTTACATCGTCGCCAATCTGCTGGTTGACATCGCCTACGCATACGTCGATCCGCGCATCCGTTACAACTGACCTCACCCGGTTCGCCTTAGCGCCCAGGGAGCATTGACATGGCTACGGAAGAACGATTGGCTGACCCGACCATTGCCGACGAATCAGGCTCCGCTATGCCCGCTTCCGGCAGGTCCAGCATCGTCAGTGTCCTTGCCGAAGCCCGACGCTACCCGCTTTTTCCAATCATCTTGCTCCTCATTGTCCTGGTAATGCCGGCCGCGTTCGCGGATTGGGTCGCCCCCCACGATCCCAAGCTGGGCAGCCTCGGTGACAAACTGCTCCCGCCGGCTTGGATGGAAGGTGGATCCACCGAGTACCTGCTTGGTACCGACCGGGTGGGCCGCGACATCTTCTCCCGCATCATGTATGGCGCGCGGGTGTCGGTGCTCATTGCCGTCATCGCCATTTTTATCGCCGGAATAACGGGTACCACATTGGGCATCGCCGCCGGTTATTGGGGTGGTTGGATAGACGGCGTGGTAATGCGGCTGGTGGACATATCATTATCCATCCCCATCATCCTCCTGGCGCTCGTCCTGGTGGCCGCTATTGGGAACAGTATGGGCACGGTGATTACCGTGCTGGTGCTGCTGATGTGGTCCCGCTACGCCCGCCTCGTGCGGGGAGAAACGTTGTCCGTGCGCGTACAGGATTTTATCGCGCGGGCGCAGGTGTCTGGAGCCTCTCACCGCCGCATCATGTTTCGTCACGTTTTTCCCAACGTGTTCAACAGCATCATCGTGCTGGCCACCCTGAACGTCGGCTTCGTCATCATCCTGGAGAGCACTCTCAGCTTCCTGGGCGCCGGCATCCCGCCGCCACAACCGGCGTGGGGTCTCATGGTCGCCGATGGCCGCGTCCTCATCTCCTCACCCGACGGTTGGTGGGTGGCGCTCTTCCCCGGCCTGGCTATCATGCTCGTCGTGCTCAGCATGAACCTGCTGGGCGACTGGCTCCGCGACCGCCTGGACCCGAAGCAGCGGCAGGTATAGCCGCCGCTGGCTGAGATTTCGCCCTCCTGCCCACGGGAGGAAAGGTTATAGTTGCCCAGGCCGTTGCAGCACGACTTAGAAACTATCTCAAAACTAGCGGCCCGCCTAACCCGTCATTCTCGCGCCGGCGGGAATCCACAACTCACCCTGTCTGCGATCGGCCTTTTGGAGAGCATGGCGGGTTTGAGATAGTTACTTACTCAATCCAACAAATGCTGCACCGCACTTATTATCGGAAGTCGCAATGATCATGCGACAATGGGATGAAACCACTTTCCCACTGGTGCAAATGTCGGCGTTATCACATATAATGCTGCACTGAACAGTGATTTTGCGCTTAAGTACAAACAACATGCGATTTTCAGCCACTTTACAGACTGTTTACATGAATGGAGGAATGGAATTGTTGAAACCCACGATTTTGCTGGCGGTATTAGCATCTATGCTCCTGTTGATTGGCATCGCCTGCGGCGGGACCACTCAGGAGACCGATACCGAAACTGACGCCGGGGCGATGTCTGGAGAAACTACCACCCCCGACTCCGGCGGCGAGCAGGCCACCACCGCGCCCGATTCCGGCAGCAGCGCCGGTTCCGGTCAGGCCTCCCAGCCCAACGCAACTTCCATAGTAGCCACCGCTACTCCCAGCGCAACCAATACGCCTTCAGCAGCCCAGCAGTCCGAATTTGTCGGCGGCCGCCTCAGTATGGCGGTTACCCCTCCAGTGCAGGAGTTGGTGCGCTCCTGGCTGGGAACCACAACATCGGCCAACGCGCAGGTGCGCATGTTCGCCGATCCGCTGGTACACACCGACCGCTTTGACGGCTCCCTGCAGGCTGGCCTGGCCACCGATTGGGAAATCACCAAAGCCGACGGCACCCAGTGGGTGTTCCGCCTGCGAGAAGATATCCCCTTCCACGGCGACTGGGGCGAATTTACCGCCCACGACGTTCCTCATTCCGCGGCTCTGATAATTGGCGAAGAAGCCATCGCCACCGACACCGGATTGTTCCGCGGACTGTTTGGTCAAACCGAGGACGAGCTGCTGCAAAACATCCGCGTCATCGATGATCACACTGTGGAATTCAACCTGCTGCGCCCCGAAGCCTCCCTGGAGTTCGTCGTCTCGGCACAACAGGGTAACTACTTCATCTATAGCAAGGCCCAATGGGATGCTGAAGGCGAGCAGGGTTACATCGACAAGCCAGCCGGCAACGGCCCCTGGCAGTTTGAAAGCCGCCAGCTCGGCGTCGGCGGCAATATCCTGTACTCACGAGTTGCCGACCATTGGCGTCAAACGCCTTTCTGGTCCGAACTGGAGCAAATCAACACCCCGGAGCCGGCCACCCGTCTTGCCAACCTCCTCACGGGCCAGGTGCAAATCGCCGAAATCAACCGCGACCTGCACTCCGACGCGAAGGGTGGCGGCATGATCATTGTTGACAGCCAACTGCCCTCCATCCAGGTCGCATTCGTAATGGGCGGCATCTACTCCCCGCTGAGCCCGTTCCACGACCCAACCGATCCTCATCTCGACGTTCGCGTCCGAGAGGCTATCAACCGCGCCATCAACCGGGAAGAGATCAACCAGGAACTGTTCAGCGGATTCGGCTCCGACCATCCGGTTTGGGGTTTCCATCCCAGCCTGCCCGGTTGGAACCCGCGTTGGGCGGAAGAATTCGACGATAAATACGGTTTCGACCCCGACCGAGCCCGCGAGTTGATCACGGAGTCCGGACACGAAGGCTATCCGCTCAAACTCATCATCACCCAGCTTTCCGGGGTGCCTGAAATGATACCGATGGCCGAAGCCGCCATCACCTACCTGGAAGACATCGGCATCGACGTTCAGGCCGAAGAGATGGAATGGGCCCGGTTCCGCTCTGATTTCTACCGGCCCGGAAAAACCCACGGTACCATCGCCCCCATTCGCGGCACCTTGCGTCCCGCCGAAGTTACATTGCGGTTCTACAACGTGAGCGGACCTGAAGGTTTCCAGCGCATCGTGCCGGACCCCGCGCTGGACACGCTTTACCAGGAAGCCATCACCGCAGTGGACCCCCAGATCAAATATGATGCCCTGCAGAAAGCCGGAGACCTTAAGTTCGACCTGTACGCCGAGGTGCCCATCGTCTGGCTCCCCAGCCAAATCGGCGTCAATCCAGCGGAGGTTGGTGAATTCGTGTGGCCTGGCAACATTAACACCGCCATCACCCACACCGAGTACATCACCACGGCTGGCGGTCAATAATCGCTGGCCCACATAACCATCTTGCGTGGTTCATTGGCTCCTCGCGGACAGCAAATTCGTTCGCCGCGAGGAGCCCAACCCGTTACACATCATGCCAGCGCGCTCATCAAGCTGATCAAGCTGCTCCCCATTGCCAGTGACCATGGACAGGAGAAATAGCGGTTCATGCAAAGATACATAGTCATTCGGATCCTGCAATCGATCATCGCATTGCTGGTCCTCACCGTTATCGTGTTCAGCCTGGCTCGGATCGCCGGCGACCCGTTGGACGTTCTGCTCCCTCTGGAAGCCACCGTTGAAGACGCAGAACGGGTCCGGGCTGCCTGGGGGCTGGATCGCCCGCTCTACATCCAGTACTTCAAATTCCTGGGCAATGCCCTGACCGGCGATTTCGGTGAATCCATCAAACACCGCGATCAACAGGCCATCGACCTCGTTTTCGACCGGCTCCCCAACACGGCGATGCTCGCCGGCCTGGCGCTGGTCGTTGCCACCGCCATCGCCATACCCATAGGTGTCCTGTCGGCCGTGAAAAAAGACACCGTTTTCGATTACATCGGCAAACTCATCGCGCTAACCGGACAATCGCTGCCGGCCTTCTGGCTGGGTTTGGTGTTGATGTGGATTTTTGCCGTGAAACTGGGGTTGGTGCCCACTTCGGGCAAATCAGGGATTGATTCGTTCATCCTGCCAACCATCGCCATCGGATGGTTCCAGGTGGCGGCCCTGATGCGCCTGGTACGCTCGTCAATGCTCGATGTCCTGGATAGCGAATATGTGAAACTGGCCCGCATCAAGGGGCTTCCGGAACACAAAGTGGTGTGGAAGCACTGCCTGCGTAACGCAGCGATTGCGCCATTCACCTACTTCGCCCTGATCCTGGGTTCCCTCATGGTCGGCAGCGTCAGCATCGAGTTTGTGTTTGCCTGGCCCGGTGTGGGTTTGTTGGCAGTCGACAGCACAATCGCCCGTGATTTCCCAGTAATTCAGGCCGTGGTAATCGTCTTCTGCGTGGTTTACATCACTGCCAACCTGCTGGTCGACATCGGCTATGCCTACGTGGACCCGCGCATCCGTTACAGCTAAACCACACCGCTTGCATACATACCGTGTCCGCCGACAGCAACCCGGATCCACGATCTCACAGCCGGACCGCTTGAACAGGAGAGCCTAGAATATGGCAACCGAAGACCGCACCAGCCCGGCGCCAGTTATCGTGGAGGGACAAACCGAGGCTGATGGCGCCGGGGCGGAGCAATCCCGAGCCTCCCGCTATTGGGGAGAGACCCGGCGATTGCCGATCTTTCCCATCCTTGTCCTTCTCATTGTTCTGGTTTTTCCTGCCATCTTCGCCGAACAGATCGCCCCGCACCATCCCACCCGGGGAAGCCTGGGTGACCGGCTTGAACCGCCGATGTGGCAGGCGGGCGGGTCCAGCGAACACATCCTCGGTACGGATAAAGTCGGCCGCGACATCCTTACCCGCATTATTTACGGCAGCCGCATTTCCGTAATCATCGCTGCCATCGCCATCGTATTCAGCGGCGTCATCGGCACCTCTCTGGGTATCATCGCCGGTTACTGGGGAGGCTGGGTCGACGCTCTGATAATGCGACTGGTGGACATCTCACTGTCCATCCCCATCATCCTGCTGGGCCTGGTGCTGGTGGCCGCCCTGGGGCCACGCACGTCCACCGTAATCGGAGTCATCGTAGTCCTGCTTTGGTCCCGTTATGCCCGGCTCGCCAGAGGCGAAACGTTGTCGGTGCGCGTGCAGGATTTTGTTGCCAGGTCTCAGGTGGCCGGATCCACCCACCGGCGCATCATGTTCCGTCACATACTGCCCAACGTATTCAACAGCCTGGTGGTCCTGGCCACCCTGCAAGTGGGTTTCGTAATCATCCTCGAAAGCACGCTCAGTTTCCTGGGCGCCGGCGTACCCCGTCCCAACCCGGCCTGGGGATTGATGGTTGCCGACGGCCGCGACCTGGTTGCCTCGTCCGGAGGATGGTGGGTATCCCTGCTGCCGGGAATGGCTATCATGCTGGTCGTGCTCAGCATGAACCTGCTGGGCGATTGGCTCCGCGACCGCCTGGACCCGAAGCAGCGGCAGGTATAGCCGCCGTAACGTCCGTCTTCGGTTGTCATTGCGAGGAGCGCAGCCGCTCATGGTAAGCCCTTACTGTCATTGCGAGGAGCGCAGCCGCTCATGGTGAGCCTGTCGAACCACGTGGCAATCTCGTTGAGGTTGAGCACACGTCAGCAAATCACCATTACTACGGCGACGAGATTGCCACGCTGCGCTCGCAATGACAAAACCGGGAAAACCGAAAAGGCCCTGACACCCACCCCCTTGCGCCCTCGTAAATCACTCCCCTATCATCAACCCTGTCAGGTTAAAACTCGTCAATCAACATCAACCACACCTTCGCCAGAGGTTTCAGGTCGACGGCCACCCGTCAGCATCAAAATCGCAAACCGGCATGATGCCGGACTGCCGCAGTCTATTGCTTCATCTGCGCAGTCCCATCTGCCACAGCGGACGCCACTACGCTGCGTGCTGCGACCCGGCCTCACCGCCGGTCGCAGGGCACGGAAACAGGGGCTAAATCTTGCGTAATCCCCCGGCCGTGGGGCTGACAACGACCCGAAACCTCTGGCGAATCCCAACAACCCACCACCACCCACCTGACCACCCGCAACACCACGCAAAACCCAACCACCTGACCAAAAGGAGCCGCCATCCCCAACATCCCCACACTCAAATCCTGTCCATCCCGTTCATCCTGTTCCATCCAGGTAAAAACCGTCCCCTCCCCCGCTCATCCTGAGCCTTTACTGTCATTGCGAGGAGCGCAGCCGCTCATGGTGAGCCTGTCGAACCACGTGGCAATCCCGTTGAGGTTCAACACACGTCGACGAACCGCCGTTACTACGGCGACGAGATTGCCAACCCCCGCATCGAGTACGGGGTCGCAATGACAGATTAGCGTGAGACCGCCCGGCTATGGCGGTATTGCGCCTGGTAATCTACAATGGGCCGGCGACAATCACTCAGCGCGGCATCGGAACGATTCACCGCGCTGCCACCCGTGAGGAGGGAACATTTTGAAGGTAAAAGCTGCTGTTTTGTGGGAAGTTGGCCAGCCGTTGGATATCTGCGAGGTTGACCTCGACGAACCCAAGGCCGGCGAGGTCCTGGTCAAGATCGGTTCGGCCGGTATCTGCCGCAGCGACCGACATTTCATGCACGGCGACGCACCCATTGCCATTCCGGTCGTGCTGGGACACGAGGGCGCCGGCACCGTTGTCCAGACCGGCCCCGGCGTTACGCTCGCGCAGGAAGGAGATCAGGTCATACTGTCCTTCGTGCCGGCCTGCGGACGCTGCCGCTCCTGTCTTGAGGGACATAGCAACCTCTGCGATCTCCACGGAGCCACCGGCGCCAACATGCTCGACGGCACCACCCGGCTCCATGCCGATGGCAAGGATATCCACCACATGGGGAAGGTGGCCTGCTTCGCCGAATACGCCGTTATTCCTGAAACCGGCGTCGTGCCCATGACCAGCCCGGTGCCGATGGACAAGGCCGCCATGATCGGCTGCTCGGTCACCACCGGCGTCGGCGCCGCCCTGTACAGCGCCGAGATCAAGGCCGGCAGCACGGTGGCCGTCATTGGTTGCGGAGGCGTGGGCCTCAACGTCATCATGGGCGCCGCCCTCGCCAGCGCCGGCCAGATTATCGCCGTTGACATCCGCGAGGCGCAGTTGGAATTCGCCATGCGTTTCGGAGCCACCCACACGGTCAATGCCGCCGACCAGGACCCGGTGCGCCAGGTGCGCGAACTCACCGGCGGGCGCGGCGCCGACTATACTTTCGAGGTGTTCGGCAGCGCCGACACCACCAAGGCCGCCTACGACATGGCCGGCAAACGTGGCATTGTAACGGTCGTCGGTATCGCTCCCTGGGGCCAGGAAGCCCCCATCAACGCCGTTGACCTGGTGCGTAACGAAAAGACTTTGCGTGGTTCCTACTACGGCTCGGCTCGCTCCCGAACCGACATGCCCGTCATGGTCGACCTGTACCAGTCCGGCAAGTTGAACCTGGATGACCTGGTTGTGCGCCATTACACCCTGGACCAGGTCAACGAAGCCTACGCCGACCTCGATAGGGGTGAAATCGGCCGCGGCGCCATCATGTTCGACTAGCAACCCCTACCCCCTCTCCCGGTAGGAGAGGGGCCGGGGGTGAGGGGCGTACCCACCTGTCATTGCGAGGAGCGGTAGCGACGTGGCAATCCCGATGACATCCCACTCCCGCCAACCCGGGCCCGTCCCCCTCTCCCTTGATGGGAGAGGGTTGGGGTGAGGGTGAAATTCGCCACCCCTCTGTCATTGCGAGGAGCGGTAGCGACGTGGCAATCTCGTCGCCCCCATCCCGTCATCCCCTGTCCTCATCGTTCAGCCGTTGTTCCAGTCTTTGTAGGGCGGCTTGGGTGGCTCGGATTTCCTGCAGCAACTCTGCTCGGGATGCGGGGGCTTCCAAATCCCGCGCCCGCTCAAGTTTGGCTTCGTCCAGGTTGTTGATGATTATGGCGATGAACAAGTTAATTACTACGAAGGTCCCTACGATCACGAAGCTGACGAAATAGATCCAGGCTAACGGGTGCTGCTGCATGGCGGTGTACATTATGTCCGTCCAGCCTTCCAGGGTTATGATGTTGAAAAGGGTCAGCACGGATATGCCCAGGCTTCGCCAGTTGGCCGGGTCGTGTTCGTGAAAGAGGTGGTAGCCCATCACGGCGTAGATGTACACCACGATGCTCATCAGCATGATGACGTGGCCTACGCTGGGGATGGAGCGCACCAGCGCCGCGACAATCAGCCGCAAGTCTTTGATGGCGGATATGAGCCGCACCACCCGCAGCAGCCGCGCCAGGCGAGCAATCATGGCGAACTGGCCGGTGGCCGGAATCAGCGCAAAAACGATCACCAGGAAGTCAAAGATATTCCAGCCGTCCTGGAAGTAACTCAGGAAGCGGGGCCACCGGGCCAGCATTTTTAGCCCGGCTTCAGCGATGAATATGCCCAGGGCAACCTGATTGCCCAGGTGCATCCAGGTTCCGTAAATCCGGCTCAGCGCGGGGGAAGTCTCCAGCCCAAGCAGGATGCCGTTGGCCACGATAACGGCGATAATAAAGTATTCGAACCAGGTTGAGTCAACCAGCCGCCCGGAAAAATGTACCACTCGTCTCATGGTGCTATATTACGGCGTCTATTGCTGATGGGATAGCCCCGCGAGCGTAGCGACGTGGCAATCTCGTCCGAACCCCCACTCCCTTGATGGGAGAGGGTTGGGTGAGGGTGAACCCCCCGCATCCATGCCTGTCGAAAGACCTCACCCACCTGTCATTGCGAGGAGCGTCAGCGACGTGGCAATCCCGGTGCAAACCCCCTGCCATTGCGCCACCTCATCGAGATTGCCACGCTGCGCTCGCAATGACAAGGCTCAACGCCCCCACCCCCGCTCGTCCTGAGCCTGTCGAAGGACGGTTGCCGATGGTTCGACAAGCTCACCATGAGCGGAGGTCGGACGACTTTGAACGGTCCCTGCACCGTCCCCCGGGATAGCGATAGCGTGAGGGTTGTATACTCACTGTAACTACTGCACAACCCACCGCCCACAGGAAAGGAGGCGCTCGATATGTCTGCTGCTGCTGACGGCCTGATCTCCGCTCTGGAAAATAACTTCAACACCATCGACCTGGCGCTCAAAGACCTGACCGATGATGAGTTCCATCGCATCCCGGCGGACGACTGCAACTCCGTCGCCTGGATTCTCTGGCACCTGTCCCGCGTCATCGATTCCTTTATCCATACCCGCCTGCGTGACCTTCCGCAAACCTGGGATTCGCAAAATTGGGAACGGCATTTCAGCCTGCCGGCAGACGGTGAGAATCGTGGTCTGGGCTGGACGCATCATATGGTTCGCGACTGGCAGCCGCCGGCCCGTTCCGTCCAGATGGACTACTTTGAGCAGGTGCGCGCCGCCCTCCGCGAGTACCTGCCGTCGCTGACCGAAGCCCAAATGCAGCAGGCCAAAATCATCCCGCCGGTTTCAGAGCCCCGCACCGTGGCCGCCGCTCTCGGCCAGATGACCTGGGATTGCATCTCGCATGGCGGCCAGATTGCCTTCCTGCGCGGCATGTACAAGGGCATGGGCTGGCACCGCTGATCCACCGGCCATCGACCCGTCTCCCCGTGACGGCGCTGACAGGGGTATGTATGGATGTTTTGCAGGAGGTTTTCACCCTCACCCTAGCCCTCTCCCATCAAGGGAGAGGGGACATTGCAGAAGTTACCTACCCTTGTCATCCCCGCCGTGGCCGGTCGCGATCCCCACTGTCCAGCATGAGCGTAACTGGCCCATCGTTCTGCAACCGCACCTGCATGTACGCCTGGAACTCCCCGGTCGCCACCGTCAACCCCGTCTCACGGAACATTTCCACCGCTCGCCCGTAGAGCCTCCGGGCGTCATCGGGTTCAGCGGCCCGCGTGAAATCGGGCCTCCTGCCGCGCCGCGTGTCCGCGTACAGCGTAAACTGCGACACCACCAGTAACTCGGCGGCCACGTCCAGCGCCGACCGGTTGAACCGTCCTTCGTCGTCGGCAAAGATGCGAAGATTCGCCGTCTTGCCCACCAGATACCTTGCATCCGCCTCGTCGTCGCCGGCGGCCACGCCCAGCAGCACCACCAATCCCGCGCCGATGCTGCCGACCGCCTCCCCCTCGATGCTTACCGACGCGCAAGTAACCCTCTGAATCAACGCTCGCATACCGAATACCTGTCCTGCTGTCTGGCTGTGTCCCAATCGGCTCGAATTGCTATTGGACCGAGACGGCAAAGAAAAAGCCGCACCCAAACGGGGCGGCCTTTATCGGAACAGTGTGACCGAGGCCGGAACCCGCTACGGCGAATCTCCGCCGCCGGCTGCCGCCGGGGCTGCCGATTCCGATCCTGACGATGATTCGCTCTTTTCCGTGCTGCTGCCGCTGGAAGAGGAATCGCCGCCCTCGCTGCTGCCGTTGGACGATGCCCCTGAATCGGCTTCCTTGCCCTCTGCCGGGCGCTTGGGCCGGCCGTAATCGGTGGTATAAAAGCCGCTGCCCTTGTAGATCACCGGCACCGCGTGAAACACCCGCTGACCGGCGCCACCGCACGATGGGCAGTCGCCTGAGCCGGCCTCGCTGAACGTTTGCACCAGTTCAAACTCCGTCTCGCAATTGGTACACCGATAATCGTAGCGAGGCAAGGCTGCCCTCCTTCATTGAACGGGGCGCCGCCGGCGGCTTGATAGCCGGGCTAGCGCTCCCTGAAAATTTGCCAACAGTCCCGATTTTAGCATCCGGCCATGCGCCGGTCAATTTGATGCCGGCGTTGCGAATTCTGACCTCGCGCCGGCGTTCGGCCACCGCATCCCGCCAACCCTCGGCGTCGCTCCGTCTGCGTCAACTCCGGATCGAGGGTAAATCCCACCGACCCAAAGCGGTCGGCCTACCGGCGTTGCCGGCGCCGACGTCGGGCCGCGCGCTGGGCGGCCAGTCGTTCCTTCTGGGCCTTCGACCGGAAAAACCGGCGGTCCTTCAACTCGCGCAGTATGCCGGCGTGTTGCACCGATGCGCGAAAACGGTTCACCAAACTCTCTGGGGTTTCCCCTTCACGTGGGGTTACGTAAGCCATTCAAATCTCCAGTAATATCTACTTGGCTGATACTTTGTTTACATCGGAAATATAACACGCCTCACCATATACGGCAATCTGACGCGCGTGCCACGCCAGGGCCTTTCGGTTTTACAAGAAATCCCCTCTCCCTTGATGGGAGAGGGTTAGGGTGAGGGTGAAGGTGTGAGATAGGGAACTATCCTGCGGCAGACTATACCCCTCACCCCAGCCCTCTCCCACAAGGGGAGAGGGAGCATCGAAAGGCCCTGCGTGCCACGCGTACCCACTTTAATCTGTCATTGCGACCCCGTACTTGATACGGGGGTGGCAATCTCGTCGCCGTAGCAATGGTGGTTTGCCGACGTATGTTCAACCGCAACGAGATTGCCACGTGGTTCGACAGGCTCACCATGAGCGGCTGCGCTCCTCGCAATGACAGGTCGCGGCGCGCGCCGGTAACCGTCCCTCGGCGGTTATTCGTCGGGGAGGATGCGCCCGTCGGCCATTTGCAGGCGCCGGTCCGCCATATCTGCCAGCATCAGGTCGTGGGTGGCCGTTACCACCGTAACGCCGCGGCTGGCGCCTATCTCCCGCATGATCCTGCCGATGGTTTGGGCGGTAACACTGTCCAGCTCACCGGTCGGCTCGTCGGCGAACAGTACCGCGGGACCGGCCACCAATGCCCGGGCAATCGCCACGCGCTGTTGTTCGCCGCCCGACAGTTCATAGGGGCGATGCCCGACCCGGCCGGTCAATCCCACCATGTCCAGGGCCTCGTTCGCCTTGCGCCGACGTTCGCGCCACGATGCCCCGCTGATGTGCAGGGGCAGCTCCACGTTCTCAAACGCCGACAGCAGGGGTATCAATCCAAACGACTGGAACACAAACCCCAAGCGTTCCCGGCGCAGCTTCACCAGTTCTTTGTCCGGCAGTTGGGATATTTCGCGGCCTTCGAACCAAACCTTGCCGTCAGAGGGCCGGTCCAGCCCGGCCAGCAGGTTCAGCAGCGTCGTCTTTCCCGATCCCGAACGGCCCACCAGCGCCACGAATTCGCCGCTGCCGATGCTCAACGACACGCCGTCCACCGCGCGCACCGCGCTGTCGCCCTGGCCGAAATCGCGACTCACTACCTCGGTAACCAGCGCCGCGTTCCCGTCATTGCCGGCTGCGTTCCGGTTGGCGTTCGACTGCAATTCAACCATTTCGCCTCGCCATATTCAGGGCTATCACTCTTCACCCACTCCGCGACTCCGGTGTGGAGCCGACGCCGGCGTGAGCGTAATGCCCGACCCGTCTTCTGCCAAACCCGCGGTGGCCAATCCGTCCAGCGACAACCGTTCGACGTACTCCCGGGGCAGCTGCAACCGTCCGGCCCGGTCAACCACCAGGAACTCTTCCTCCTGGCCGTCGCCCCCACGGTAGGATGACCGCAGGTACGACTCCGAACCGATCCTGCCGTCCCGTATGCGCACTATCCGATCCACCCACCTGGCGATCCCGGCGTAGTGCGTAACGATGATAACCGTTACGCCAAACTGCCGGTTGATGCGTTGCAGCATCCGAAACACTTCCTCGGCCATGTTGGTGTCCAGTTCGCCGGTTGGCTCGTCGGCCAGGAGCAGCGGCGGATTGTTGGCCAGCGCCACGGCTATCGAGACCCGTTGCTGTTCGCCCCCCGACAGCTCGGACGGATACCGTCGCCCCTTGTCCGACATCTGCAGCGCGTCCAGCAGCTCCGTAGCTCGTTTGCGCCGCTCCTTGCGCCCCGTGCCGGCGATGGCTTGCGGCAGTTCGATGTTGTCGCGCACGTTCAGATATGGCACTAGATTGCGGCCCGTCGCCTGCCACACGAACCCCACTTCCCGCCGCCGGTAGGCCACCAGTTCGCTTTCGCTGATGTCCAGTAAGTCGCGGTCGCCCACCCGGATACGCCCGGCGGATGGACGCTCCAGGCCGGCAAGTATATTGAGCAGCGTGGTCTTGCCCGATCCGCTGGCGCCCACGATGCCGGTCAGCTCGCCGCCGGCCACTTCGAGATCCACACCGCGCAGGGCGACCACTTCCAGGTCGGCGGGTTTGTAAATCTTGAACAGGTCGTTTGCTTCGACGTAGGCCGGCGCACCCGGCTCTGCTGCATCAACATCGACGTGGACCGAGATTTCGGTTGTCGGCGCTATTGCCGGCCGTCGTCCGTTGTCCTCGCTGGCCCGGGGTTGGGTCGTCTGGGCTATCTGGCCGGCGTCGGGCGGGTCGGCCACGGCCGCGCCGGAGTCCCCGGCGGCCGTTGATTCCCGGGCGCCGTTGGGGGAGTCAGGATGCGAGCCGTCCGTGGCAGCGTCGGCTGCGGTAGGCTCGTCGATTACCGTCGTGTCGCTGCCCGCCGCCGGCTGCGGTTCCGCCTCCCGGTCGGGAGCGCCGGTATCCGGGCGGGACGCTGTGCCCGCGTCTGCGCTGCCGGCCCGACGTTCCGGCGGCATGAATTGCCGCACGTACTCTTCGCTATGCTGGTTTCGTTCGGTATCCGCCATATCGTTGAATAATCCGTTCCATTGTGCTTTTGTCGCGAGGCAACAGCTGAAAGGCTCCACCACGCAGACAAATCCCCGCCATTATAACCCTTATGTTCCCATTCCTACCGCTGCCGTTACCCGCCTTCGCCGGCGCGCAGCACACGCTGAACGTCCAGCCGGTTCATGATCAGCGCCAGCCACACCACTGTAACCGCCGTCACCACGCCCAGCACGGCGTAGGCGAGGGCCAGCATCCGCCAGTCGGTTTCGAACGTCAGCGGAGGCGTCGCCCGCACACCACCCTCGGCCACTTCCAGCACCGGCAGCAGGGCAGCCCCGATCTGCGCGCCGGCCCACGTGCCAACCGCCACGCCGGACAGCACCACCGTTGCCAGATTGAACCAGACCACGCCGTTGAGCTGTCCTCGCGTGCTGCCCAGGGTACGCAGCAGCGCAAATTCGGTTTGCCGCTCCCGGGTATCCAGCCAGCAGAAAAGCGCAATCCCCGACGCACTGGCCAACGCCAGCGCCAGGAACATTATCACCAGCAGGCCGCCCCAGCCCGCGTTGGCCAGCGGTTGGTTGCCACGCAGGGCAACCTCTTCTTCTGCGATCAGCACATCGCCGGCGGATAACCCGATTCCTTCAATGTACGATTCGGCGGCGGTCGCCGCTTCAAGGGCAGTGGTCAGGTCACCCGGTAAAACCTCCCGATCCATCCAGGCTTCGCCGGCCCCGCCGAAAACGCGCCGACTGTGCCGGTTGGCATAATCGACAAATTCCCCCAGATCTGCGATCACCAGCGGTTGCTCCCGGGGATTGAGGGTCGGGAAAAACTCGGTTACCGCCACAATCTCCACCGGCAGCGCAAACGTTGACATACCCAGGCTGATGCGGTCGCCCACCTCCGAGCCGGTGGCTTCCAGAACACCCGGGTCAACCACCACGCGCAGCGGCGGTGGAGATTCACCCGGACTTAGCCCCGGCACACCCACGCCGCCCGGCGCCCAGCTGAATACCACCGAACCGGCGCTTTCCGGACGCGTCACGCTGCGGCTCGTTTCCAGGGCATACAAACCGGGCCGCACGTGGTCTTCGATGACGTTCCACCCGCCGGTGTCGGTGAATGCTGCCACCGTATCCTCCCCCTGTGGGGTGATGGCGGTCAGACCTTCCAGGAACAGCACGCCGGGGCGGTTGTTGCTCGTGCGCCCCAGAACCTGCAAACTGACCAGCGTGTGCGGGGGCTCATCCACGCGGGGCAAACTGTCGTCAACGCTGGGACGCCCGGCCCGGCCCGGCCGCAGCGGGATTTGTCCCTCCATTCGCACCCATTTGTTGCCGCTAACGTCCCCCAATTGCACATCGTAATGTCGCCCCGTGGAGTCGCGCACCCGGGCCACCACGGTCATCAACCGGTTCTGCAATCCACCCGTGCGCGCCCACAGCGCCAGCCCGGTGGTTCCTTCGGGCAGCCGGATGCCTTCGGGAGCGTCCGGATTGGGCGCGATTGCCGCCATCAACTCGGGCAGCGTGTTGCCGTCTCCAAAATCCTCACGCCACCAGGCCACGTCTGCCAGCCGGTCCGACTCCACCGCCAGCACCGAAACCCGTTGTGATCCAAACCCTTCGGTCAGCAGACTGCCCTCGGTTCGCAATGCCTCTGCGGTGCCCGGCAACGCCTCCGAAACCCCGGTGTCCTTGCGCCCGGTTCTGCTGCCGTCGTGGTGTATTCGGATATCTGCCCCCACGTCGTAGCGGACCCGGTCGTCTTGGCTGCGGGACAGTGTCGCTGAAAACGCGCTGCCCACCACGCCCAGGGAGGTTGCCAGCATCAGCAGGGCCACCAGGCTCCCCGGCGCAATGGGGTCTCTGGCGATACGTCTCAGGCCCTGAACCAGCCAGCCGGGGCCCACCGCCCCCACCAGCCGCGCCGAAATTGCGGCCACCAGGGGGAACAGCCGCATCACCAGCAATCCCAGCGCAACGAGCGCCAATGCCGGCCCCAGTAGCAACGCGAAATCTATCTCCAGATCGCGGCCGCCCAGGTTGCGCGTCAACACCGTGCCGCGACTCGAAATCTGCCACCACAAAAACGCGATAACCACCAGCGCCAGCAGGTCCAGATAGTAGCGGTGGATAAACGGCGTGCGGGCCGGCCGCGCGCCGGATTGCCGAAATTCCACGATCCCCTTGCCGGCCGCCGCCAGGGTCGCCACCGACAGCACCACCACTGCCAGCAACGCCCCCGCCGCGCCCATGCCGAATGCTTGCCACGACAGCGAAACCGGCGCGCCGGCTGATGCGGTGTCGAACACCAGTCCGCCCAGGCCCCGCGCCAGAACCGGCGACAACAGCGCTCCCGCTATCAATGCCGGCCCGGCCAGCAGCAAACCCTCCACCAGGGTGAGTATCCCGATCTGCGGGGTGGTCGCGCCCCGGCTCTTCAGCATGGCGATTTCTGCCGCCCGCGCCCGGATGACCATTCCGGCAGTGATGCTCAGGTAGTAGGCCAGGATGCCGGTTACTAGGAACACCATGAGGAACAACGGAATGCGGGCCAGCAGCAGCTGTTCCTCATGCGCTTCCAGAATCCTCGACAGTCCGGTTGACGTGCTGCCGTTGGGCAGGTGGTTGGTAACGTTGCGCCGCACGTCCCGCAGCGTCTGCTGCAGTTCGTTGACCTGCTTGGCGGGCACGCCATTCCGGTCAATCTGCAAAAACCACGCTGAGCTGGTATAGATTCCCGGATACCGGCGGCCAACCTGTTGTCGTATCGCCTGCTCCGAGGTGAACAGGGGCACCAGCGTCCAGTCGTTGTCGTGGTAGGTCAGCAACTTCTGACGGCGATACCAGTACTCCTCATCAGGATCGGTCGGCTCTATGATCCCCACCACCGCGACGCGCGTGGGCGCCTGTCCCTCCCCGCCCGTGGCCGGCAATACGTAAAACGTGTCGCCCAGTTCCATATTCAGGAACTCAAAGCCGGCCGGGTCCACCGCGACCTCTATCACGACATCGTCCGTGTCGCCGGTGGTGTCGTCGTACCCACCGTCCTCCGCCAATTGAGGCCAGCGGCCATCCACCAGCATGGCCTTGCCTTCCTGCAATCCCGATAAATACTGCAATCGTCCCCGGGGGCGTTCGTTGTTGGGCAGGTCAAGGTGAGGCCGCCCCGAGAAATAGAAGGTGGCGGTTTCAACCTGGAAAGATGCTGCGCCAATGGAGTCTGCCAGCGGCGCAATTACGCGCTGGTTCACGAACTGCCTGGACAAGGCATAACGATCGCTGGCCGCCGTGGCGGTGCGCGGGTCGTCCAGGTCGTTGAACACTCTGGTCCAGATGTTCACATCGTCGGAATCCGCCTCGGCCAAAGCCCGCCGCAGCGCGGTTTCCGCCAGCAGGTCGTTGAAGACCACGGCGCTGGACAGCAGCACCACCGACAGCGTTACGCCCAGCAAAACCGTCAGCTCAATGCGAAATGACGACATCAGCCGGCGTCGCGCCAGCACGTAACCCAAATGCAATATCGCCATCATGGTCTACTCAGTCTCCCGCAATATTTCGGGAGGCCGCAACCGCCCCGCGGTTAGCCCCGCCAGCGTGATGGCCGCGATGGCCGCCAGCGCCAGGCACACGAACGTGGCGATTAACCACGGCCCTTCCGCGACGAAAACCAGCGGCGGAGTAACCGGGCCGCCGGCTGCGTTGGTGGTCAACTGGCCCAGCGTCCACTGCGCCAGACCCCAGCCAGCCAGGCCGCCCACGACTATTCCCAGCACGGCGATAATCACGCGTTCCAGCGCCAGGCCGGCAAAACGCTGCCACCGGGCAACTCCCAGGGCAGCGCCCACCGACATATCAACCCGCTGCTCGCGAACGGCGACCACCCCGTGGGCGCACAGAGCCAGCCCAACGGCCAGCGCCAGCGCCGCCAGACCGATACCCGTCAGGGCGTTCCAGGCTCCGCCGGCCAGTGGGTTGCGCGTGGCCACATCGACGGCGTCAACGCGGTCCCTGATGAACGACAGGCTGTACCCTTCGTCCCGTATCGCCGCGGCAACCGTCTCCCGATCTGCGTCCTCGGCGATGTCGAACCACCATTCGTCGGGTATCACCGGCTGCGCGCCCGGAGCCTGCTGCAACCACGCCCTGAGTTCGGGCGCCGACACCACCAGGAAACCCCGCCGGTGGTCCAGGGTGGGGAAGTAATCGACTACCGATGCGATGCGCGTGGGGACAATGTATCCATCCACGGTTACCCGCACCAGTTGGCCGCTGGTATAGCCGGGACCGCCGATGGCCGGCACCGGCACCGGTCCGGGCGGGATTATGATGCCGCGTGGCGACCGGCCCAGCGGTTCCTGCCATCGGATGGCCAATCCCGCGTCTCCCGAGTGGGCAGAGTTGGCGGTCCTCTCGATGTGGTCGGGCGTGGATCCTCCCTGGGGCAGCACCACCCAGGGCCCCAGAGCCTCAAATCCCTCCAGAATCTGGCCCCCGACGGGCAGCCCCGGCCCATACGCGGTCAGGTCGTCGAAAGACAAGCCGCCGGGCGGTGTTCGGGAGAACGAATCCCCGGAGATATACAGCGCCACCACTCTCCGGTTGCCGCCGTCCTGCGATCCGGTACTGGTTTCGGGGAGTGGAATCCAATAGTGCTGCCAGGCCACGGCCTCTTCAAATTCCGGCTGCAAAGTACCCAATTCCACGTTGCGATAAAACCCGCGTTCGTCCCCCAACCGGAGCCACAGCCGGTAGGTTGGCAACGGCACGGCCGCTCCCAGTTCCAGGCTGTCGTCCCGGCGCACCCACATCCCGATGCTGTCGGCTTCCTCGGGCAAGGCTATCCCCGCCGTATTCACGGACAGCGTACGACGCAACGGCGCCAGCAACGTGTCAAGCGTGGTCGGAGCATCCGCCGCGAAGTCATCACGCCACCACGCTGCCCGCGGCATGGTGATGGGATCCACGCCCATCAGGGTACCCCGCTGGGTCGGCCCGTCCACGAAGCCCACCGGTTGACGGATCACCTGGGATACCGCCTCCACGCCTTCGATGTCATTCAGCGCCGCCACTTTCTGGGCCTCCCGTTCGCCCAGGAATCGCGCCGCGTTCAGCGTAATATCGCCGCCGATACGGTGGCTGGCCTGTTCCGCTTCGCTGCGGGCAAGGGTGGTCTGGAACGATCCTGCAAACACGCCCAACGCCGCGGCCAGCGTTACCACCACGGTCAGGGCGGCGTAGGGCAGTGGACGCCGGGCCATCTGCCGTAGCGCCAGCGCGACCCAGGCCGGAGCGGTGTGGCGCGAGGTCCAGGCAGCCACGGTCATTGCCCAGGGCAGCACGCGCAGCATCAGGAATGCCAGCGTGAGGAGCGCCGCCGCTGGAGCCAGCAACAACAGCGGGTCCAGCGCCGGCCCGCGTCCGGTCAAGGTGCCTTCGACAAAACCGCCGCGCTGCCGAATCTGCCACACCAGCACCATCAGCGCGACCACGGCCAGCACGTCAATGTAATACCTTTGCAGCCACGGCGCGGACGGCGGTCGCGCCCGGGCCCGCAGGAAGTCCAGGATGCCCAGTCGGGCCAGACTGCCGCCGGCGACGGCCAGCACACCCAGGCTCAGCAGGCCGCCCACCACTCCCATGGCGTACATCTGCCACGACAGCCCCACCTCGATGGGAGTATCCCCGACGCCGGCGCGGTCGGCGGGATTGATGGTCCCCAGCAGCAGCGCGCTGCCGATTCCCCAGGCCAGCAGCGGACCCAACGCCGTTGCCACCACTACGACCAGACCTTCACCGGATCCCAGCAATCCGCCCACCTGTCCCATACTCGCGCCCCGGCTGCGCAACATCGACGCCTCCGACGACCTGGCGCCGGCCAGCAGACCCACCGCCAGCGCCAGGAAGTACAGTATCACCACCACCACCAGCGATATGAACAGATACAGCGGCGCCCTGGCCAGGGTCAGCTCTTTTTGATATTTTGCCAGCAGCCCGGTGCCCCGACCGTTTTCCAGGATAGTCAGCACGTACGAGCGGGGGAACTGGCTGTTGATGTCGGTTTCCAGCGCCGTCAGGTCATCGCGAGTTTGCTGCACGGTGTCGGCAGTAATCACGTCCGCATTGATGTAGAGAAACCATCCGTAATCTCCAACCAGCGTCGGGTAGGGTTTTCCGACTCCGTTGAAGTACGCTTCCTCCGTAACGTACAGCGGTACCGTGGGCCGGCCGTCCCAGTCGCCGATGCGGAAATAGTCCGTTGCGCCCATCCAGTATTCGGCCCGTGGGTTTATGGGCTCGGCGATGCCAACCACGGTAACCGCAATATACTGCGGGGGATCCGGCGGCTCGGCCGGATACACCACCATCCACGCCCGTTGGCCCACGCCCCAGGCCAGTTGCCGGGAGGTATTGGGCCCAATCACCGCCTCGATGTGGGGGCGTCCGTTCTCGTCAGTTGTAACGGCGTCCTGCGGCCATCGTCCATCCACGATGACCGAGTTCTCGGTAAACCCGGTAACGAACACGGGCCGCCCCAACGGAGCCTCATCCAGGGCGCCCAGGGCCGTTGTGCTCGCCGGGTTTATGATGGGTATCGTTGGCAATACCTTGGCGTACCGGTGCCGGCTCCTCACCAGATAGCCCACGTCGCGATCCATGATGGCTTCGATGTCGGTGCGCAGCGCCTGATAGTCCTCGGGGCCCAGCGGCCGGTTGCGCACCACAACCTGCGTATTGATGGCTATGGGTGTGGTGATGGCCAGCGTGTGCCGTAATCCCGCCTCGGCCAGCGCCTGCGAATACATCGCGCCCAGCGCCATGATGGTTACCGCCGCCAGCACGCCGAAGGCCGTAACCGCCAGCAATCCCCAGGCAGACCGGATCCGCCGGGGCAGCAGCCATAATGAAAGGCCGAGGCTATGCTTCACGGTGGACGACTACCTCGGCGCGGGCTGGACAAGCATAAAATCGGTCAGCTGCGGGCGGCGGCGATGCGGTCGCGCAAGCGGGGCAGCAGTTGTTCAGCGGCGCGGTGGCACTCTTCCACGTGAGGAAAACCGCTCAGGATGAATTCGTCGATGCCCAGATGCCAGTAATCCAGCAGTTCATCGGCCACCTGATCGGGAGTGCCCACCAGGGCGCTGCCGCAATTCACCCTCACCTCCGAAAGGCCGTTCCACAGGTGCCGACCCAGCCGGTGATCTTCGGCCTGGCGAGCCTGGGCCTGCTGCCCCACCATCGGCGTCCCCACGATGGCCGTTTGCCGCTGCGCCTTGACCTCCGGAGCGGCGTCGGCGATGAGGCTGCGGGCCGCGCCCCACGCTTCGTCCTCGTCGTCGCGGATCACCAGGTGGGTGCGTAACCCCAGCGACAACGGACGGTTAGCGGCTTCAAACTGTTCCCGCAGATCGTCAATGCGCTGTTTGGTGTCGGCCAGTGGCTCAATCCAGCCCAGGTGAACGTCAGCTTGCCGCGACGAAAGGCCGATGGCCCGCGGCGATGCGCCCCCAAGATAGAATCGCGGCGCGTCGTCTCCCGGCGCCGGGGAGCAGTAGGCGCCGTCCAGCCGGTAGAAATCGCCGGCGTAACTGACCGGCTGCGGGTCCTGCCACAACGCGCGGCAAGCCTGGATAAACTCTTCGGCGCGTTCGTACCGCGTGGCGTGGTCGCTAACCTCGCCCACCCGCTCAAAATCGTTCTGGATGCCCCCGGGCACGATGTTGATGTCCAGTCGTCCCCCGGATATCTGGTGCAGCGCGGCGGCCATCTGGGCGAACAGGCCCAGCGCCACGAAGCCCGGCCGCACCGCCACCAGGAACCGGATGCGCGACGTTACCGCCGCCAGCGCGGTGGCCGTCGTCCACGTCTCGGCCAGCGGGGCGTCCTCGCTGAACAGTCCATTGGCGAACCGCGTTGGGATCAGCATGGAGTAAAACCCGCGTTCTTCGGCGGTTTTCGCCACGCTGGTGAGGTAGTCGAAGGTCGGCGGACGCTGTGCCCGCAGTGTGCCGGCCCGGTCGCCGTCGCCGTCAATGGGGATGAACCAGTCAAAACGTGGTTCGGGCCGCGCGTTGGGGCGATGTGTATATCCGTTGCTGTCTGCCATGGTTCACCGGCCGATGCTCTGAGGAAAGCGGTAGCGTGCAACGCTGGAATTTTTCGACACCGACCGGCAATGCAACCGGTTGCTCTAACCTCTTGCCCTCCCTCAGATTCGAGAGACTATTTTTTGGGTGGCGGAGGTGGTGGCGGCGGCGGCGGTGGCTTACGCACCTTTGAGATGGGATCAGACGCGGGACGCTTGCTTGGGGCAGGATTTCGTACTCTGGTCATAACTTACCTCACTGGGCATCTAGTCGGTACCGATGCTCATAAATTCTACCATTTTTACGTCATCGGCAGGTATGAGGATGATTGATGCCCCTTTTACGGGGATACGCTCATCCCCCCCGATGAGCCACTCACCCTCGGCAATCAGAATATGGCCGTTTTCCGGACGACTGGGCCATTCCTCCGGCCAGCCGTACAATCGTTGTCCGTCGGACAAGTGCAGCAATTTCGCTGGATGCCCAGCTCATGTAATCTCGCCTTTTTCTCCCTCATCTTCATCCTCATCCTCCGCCGGCGTTGCTGGCGTCGGCAGGGGCGGGTTGGGGTTTTCGGCCATCTCGCGCTGATACCACATCATCATGACTATGCCCGCCGACAGTACGCTCATCATGTCGCCGGGCACCCACAGCATGAGGCCACCCAACCGCTGGTCGGTGATGGACGACAACCCCTCCCACGGTCGCGGCAAGTCCTGATACGCCAGGTAGATGACCTCCTCACGGAAGGTTATGGCAGCGCCCAGCAGGGTGTTGGGCAGCACTATCAGGCCCAGATACAGGATGCGCAGCCCGTAGTGCAGCCGGGACCGGTGCGGTTTGGGGTCGATGACAATCCACCAGAACAGGAACCCGCTGGCGAGCATGGTGGCATGCATCAGCACGTGGATCCAGTCGTTATGCACCGCCAGGTCGTGAGGCCCCGGCACCTGCCAAAAGTACAGTAATCCCAGGAACATGACCGTGGTCAGTATCGGGTTGGTAATCTTGCCGTACAGCCAGCGCGCAAACCGCATCCGCACAATGCGCCGCACCACCCCCTGCCGCAGCCAGGTGGGCATCCCGCGCAGGATGGGTGTCAGCGGTGCGCCCAGCAGAATCAGCAGCGGCCCCACCATTCGCACCAGCAGATGCTGCGCCTGGTGGATGGAGAAATAATGCTCGGCCAGGGGTTCTACGGGCGATTGCAGCGCGACGAACAGCACCAGGATGCCGCCGTAGAAGCTGGCCTGTTGCCAGCGGGTGATGGGATGGGTGCGGTTGGGCCAGTTGTTCAGGCCGTTGACATACAGGTACAGCGCAGCCAGCAGGACCAGGCTGGGCACCGGGTTGGTGGTGAACCCCCAGGCGGTGGCGGCAGTCTGTCCCGGCGGGATTCCCTGGTGGGCCGATGCCAGGTTTATCCCGCCCAGCGCCAGCGCGGCGACGGCTCCGATGGCTCCCGCCGCTGCCCAGCGGCCGGCTGCTCCGGCCGGTATCAGGTTCATACCGACGGTTCGCCGGACGCCAGCCGCCGACGTCGCTGATTCCGGCGGATCTGCCAAACCAGATAGCTGGCGCCCGCCGCCAGCACTAAGGCGACGCCGAGGAACACGAAGCCGGCGGAGCGTTCCGCCGTGGGCGTTGCCACCTCGAACGTGAAGGAACCCACCCCGTACTCACCACCCCCGGGCGGTTCGATCAGCAGCGTGGTTTCCCAAATGCCCGGTTCTGCCAGCTCCACGGTCGCCGAATAGAGCCCCGTAACGTTGGGACTGATGGCATGTGCCCAACCGGCTTTGTCGCTCCCGCGCAGCGACATCAACACCTTTACGCGGGCGTCGTCCACCGGCAATCCCGTGGCGGCGTCGTAAACCCTGACGATGTGGATGGCGGCCTGCCGAGATGGGAGCAGGCGGGCCTCACCTTCCACGGTGTACGGTCCGGCGTCGCCGCTGGTGTGCTGCGTGGAGGCGCCGATGATGTCCTGGGCTTCCGCCGGGGGCAAACCGCCGGGGATCGCCGGGATGACGATAATCTGAATGACGCAAAACAGGAGCGCCACCGCCGCTGCAACGGCGGCGGGAGCGCTCCTGCTGATGAAACCGATGGCGGTTGTCATACGCGCCCGTCTTTGCGAAGAACGACAGCCTCGCGGCATTTCCGTTCCAGCGGCGGGCGAGGTGTCATGTGCGGTCGGTCAGCTAGATTTGAAAGGTCTTGCGCCAGATGCCCGGCGAACCGGCGGCGTGGGTCATGACCTCGCGCATCCTGACGTTGTCGGGATGGATATCGCGCTGCTCCAGCCAGGGAGCGGTGGACGACACTTCCGGATTCGCAAACTCGTACACGGTGGCGTAGGACGGCTCGCCGCGGACGGCCTTCCAGCGTCGGCCACGGATGCAGCCGTCCACCTTTTCGTAGTTGGGTACGTACACGGTGGAATACCAGTTGTTCCACTCGGCGTCGGCCTCGGCGGGAACGTCCATGCGGCCAATCTGCAAAGCCGGCGACATGTCGGCGTTGGCCAGATCATCGCTGAGGCTGGTGGGATGGATCATCTGATAGACGTTGTTGATGAGCGTGGTCGCCACCGCGCGCGGGCCGGCTTTCTGGCCCCAGGGCGTGGGTGGGCGGTTCTTGAAGGCATCGGTGTCCACCACGGCAACGCTTTCCAGTTCATACATCGCCAGATGCCTGGGGCCGCTGCTGGTGGCCTCGTAGCGGGCGGCGTTCAGCACGCCCGGCACCGACAGCAGTTCCTGCAGGTGCTCGGTGTTATACCAGTGATTGAACTCTTCTTCGGCTTCGGCGGGAACATCGCACCAGACCATCATCAAGCCGGTGCCGCGTATATTGGGCATTACGAGCCTCCTTGGAAACGGGAGCGGGAAAGGTGGGTTTTGGGTAACGGGGGCCGAGCAACGGCCTTCCCGTCAGTTTAGCACACGCCGGCACCGCCCGAGGGCACCGAGAAGGCTTCCGGCGACTGGTGAGGCGCCTGGGCTGCCATGTCGCCGGGCTCTTCGCGATGGGCGTGGTTCGGGTCAATGAGGTTGTCCATGTCAGCGACCAGTTTGACTACGCGACGATAATCCTGACGGACGAGGCGGCGGGCCGTCTCCGGGTTGGCGCGCGAGACCGCATCCGGAAGATCGTGGATCCGCCGGAACAGGCGGAGGCGCGCCAACGGAACGCGCCGTGTGCACACCACGTCGATCAGGAAGTTGATGAGGCGCCGTTGCGACCGATAGGGGAAACCGCTCTTTTCAGCAGCAGCCGTTACGCTGTGGCCGGCGGTCCGGGAGAGGGCGACGGCGGCGTAGTGGTAATCGCCGCCGGAGATGCCCCGGCGGGCGGCGTCCAGGAAGTGTTGGCTGTGTTCCTGGTGGTGGTGGACTGTTCCCAACAGGCAAGACCTCCGAGATCGCTGAGCTGATGGTTGTTGGGGTAATTGGGATGTTCCGGATTTTCGCTCCTTTCTGGTCAGGCGGTGGGTGTTGCGGGGAGCTGTGGATGGTCAGGCGGTGGTTGGTGTGTTGTAGCGGTTGTTTCTGCCGAGGTTCGGGTACTGGCTAGCTCTGCGGCCGGGTACGCAAGGGTTTTTACCTCCGCGGTTTTACGCGTCCTGCAGGATTATGAAGTCCTGCAGCGCGAGCGATGGAGCTCTAGTCGCTGTGCCGGGTCGACCCCGCCGGTTAGATGTATTCGACGCTGGTCGGCCTTAAAGCCGGTTTGCGATTTGGGTGGCCGCTGGACCTGAACCTCGGCGAAAGGGTGTGGGCGTAGGTGGATGTTCGATGACGAGTTTTAGCCTGACAAAAGCATAGTAGCATTTTTGTTCTATACTGGTCAAGACGGATGATGCCATGTAACTGTTCACGTTTGAGGGGACAAAAGCAGTTTGCAGTGGGAATTCCGTACTTGGTCGCCCCTCCACAAGAGGCCGAATAGCCCGCAGATCCCCGCAAGTCTGAACAGTTACGATGCCATCAGTAGGGATCACGATTCGGGGATTGCCGGCCAAGGCGGGATCGAACGAGGAAAAGCGCGTAGACCGGTAGATCATGGAAGTAGAGACGACGCCGACAGCAAGGCCCTGAGGGACTTGAGCCCCCAAATAATCAACCGCCAGCATGCCATTGCGACGCGCGGTGGCCAGCGTCCGCCGAGGTCCTTTTGGCCGTCTCCATCATGTGGACCCGATTGTTCCGAGACCCATTCGTCGATGATCGTGGTGGTTTTTGTAGCACGCACCGGGAACCCCAATCGGTTCTCCTGGTACTTCCTAGTAGTCGTTTTCTTTCGTCGTCGTGACGGCATTCTTTCTCCGGGTAGCAGAGTGCCTGATCATGCGCACATCATCGGTATCATATATTTAAGAATACCACGGACGTTATAGCAATTACAACAAGCGAGAACGAGCAGGCTCGAACCCAAACCACATCGCAGCACTCATTCAACTGATTGGACCGGCTCAGGCCCCGAGTCATGCTCCCAGCCTTACGTCCCCGGATCCGACCGGGGTCAGTACCAATGGTATCGCTTTCGGCCGGCCCAGCCGTTTCGCGCGCAGCGAGTTTAGTAGTACCAATTGGGATGCTCCGAACAATCGATCTGTCGCATCCTCGGGCGCCCGTAAACGTGATAACGGCCGGCGTAGGTTTTCTCGCGACAGGTAACCGCGTCATCGATGACGCAGATGCTGGTTGTCAAGGCACCGGGCGCGTAAGGGTAACTGTTCACGTTTATAGGGACAGAAGCGGTTTATAGTGGAAATCTCGTACTTGGTTGCCCTTGCACGAGAGGCCGAATAGCCCACAGATCCCCGTAAGTTTGAACAGTTACGCGCGTAGGCACTCCCACAAAATGATCGTAAAAGGAATGAGGGTATCATTAATCAGGATATGATCGTCAGTCCATCAGGCCAAAATATTGACACCCAATAGATTGGATGTTAACTTTATTTTAAACATCACCGCGAGGTACAGCATGACATTGACTATCCCGAGTGTAGGGAACCTTTATAGTTTACGAACGCCGGCGAGCCGCTTCAGGCAGGGGGATAGGGAAGTGTTTTCCTTCGCCCTGGATTTGGGAACGTTGGATGGCTTGTTGCCTGAGCGGGTAGACGAGGATGTTGCACGCGATGCTAACCGAAGGCTTACTGTAAGCCATGCAAAAAACATTCAGCGATACTTATTGAACGAGGAATCGCAGTGGGTGCTGGGTGCATTGCTGTTGGGTATTGCTCCTGACGCGGTGGAATTTCAACCGTATGAGGATGAACACGGTGAACCCATTGAGCAATTCGGCGAACTCAGGATCTTGACCTCCCGCAAGGGCACCATGAAGATATTCGACGGTCAACACCGACGGCGAGCCATCGCAGATGCACTTGAAGAGTTAACCAATAACGGGAAGCGGGGTGAAAAGTTGATCGCCCTGCGGGGCGCTTCTATTCCTGTCGTCTTATATGTGGAAGAGGATATCAGGGCGCTACGGCAAATGTTTGCAGACGCGTCGAAAACCAAACCGACTGAAGCGAACACGGTGACGCGGTTCGACGAACGAGACGCTTTCAACCTCACAGCGATACGGTTGTCAGATCACAGCAAATTGTTCGCCGGGCGGGTGGAGATCGAACGCACCACGGTTCGCAGGGCTAGTGAGTGTCTAGTGGCGATCAATCAGTTGGCTGCGAACTTGAAAACGCTCGAAGTAGGATATAGCGGTCGCGTGAAGAGAGAGCGGAACGACGACTTGATGCTAGAGTTAGACGGGTTGTACGAACGTCGTTTGATCTGGGCCGATGAGTTTATGCCGGCGGCGCGAGAGGAATATGACGGCCTGGTCTCCGGGCAAATCGATAATTCGCAGATACCGAAGATGCGGCCTCAAACTTTCGCATATAACGCAGCCGTGATTCGCATTTTGGCTGGCTGTTTTTACGAATGGACGAAGGACGGCAGCGACTGGCGACCTTTGGCAGAATTTATCAGGAAGGCTTCGTTGAAACCGGGTGATACGAGTGAGAACGGGCTTCTGGTGCAGGCCGGCGTCGTGGCGCCGGGTAGTAACACGCCCTTGCCACGGGCGCAGGAAATGAAACGGGCGATTGATCACATCGTTAACGAGGCGCGGGCCGCCAGTTCGCGGTCGGTGCCCAGCGCGCCTTAATTCGGCTGCGCGATTGCCGCGGGGTTGGGCTCGTCGCAATGACAAAGTGGGTACGCGTGAGCCGCGATGCCCCATTGCCAGATGCACCGCAACGTGGCAACCTAGTGTCCCTTGTGTTGACCCTTATGTACGACAGTTGACCGCCACGCCAATTTGCGAACTGCCATGACCTACTCCCTTCTGTCCGACCTGCGGGTGCTGGAAATCGGCTCGATGCTCTCTGCGCCCTACTGCGGCAAGCTGCTGGCCGATGCCGGCGCTGCCGTGGTCAAGCTGGAGCCGCCGGCGGTGGGCGACGCCGCCCGACGCTACGGGCCGTGGCCCGATGACGTTCCTCATCCCGAACGCAGCGGCCTTTTCCTCTACCTGAACTCAAACAAATTGGGTATCACCGCCAACCTGGAAACTCCCACGGGCCGCAGCATCCTGCGCCGCCTGGCCGCCGAGTCCGACGTGGTGGTGCACAACGTGCCGCCGTCCGACATGGATCGCGTCGGCCTGGATTATGACGCCCTGGCCGCCGATAACCCCGCGCTGGTAATGGCGTCGATCAGCCCCTACGGACTGTCCGGCCCGTGGCGCGACTACCGGGCCTACGACATCAACCTGGCCGCCGCCGGCGGTATCAACGAAGGATTGGGTGAACCCGACCGGGAACCGCTTACATTCGGCACGCCGGAGGTCGGATACTTCGCCGGCATGGCGGCGGCATCCTCCGTCGTGATGGCCGTCCTGGGCCGGGAGCGGCACGGCGGGCAGCACATCGACATCGCCGAGGCAGAGACCATGGCCGGCCTCTACAACGGGCCGGAGGCGCTGATGGCCGTGTACCAGTGGCGCGTTACCCGCCGCACCGGTCACCACGCCCTGGACTTTCCCTACCCCAACTGCATCCTGCGCTGCAAGGACGGACATATCTTCGTGGGTTCGCCCGAGGGCCGGCAGTGGCGTCGCCTGCTGGAGATTATGGGTATGCCCGAGTGGTCGCAGGAAGACCGGCTGCGCAACCGCACCACCATGAACAACCTTTATGCGGACGAGGTGGATGGCTACGTGGAGGCATGGCTGGCCGACTACACCAAGGCCGAGCTGCTGGAAATCGCCCTGGAGCATCGCATCCCGCTGGCGCCCGTCCGCACCTACGAGGAAGTCCGCAACGACCCGTCGCTGGCCGACCTGTTCGTCGAGATCGACCGCGCCGACACCGGGCCGGTGGCGTATCCGGGAGCGCCGTATCGTCTGGCTAACGCCGATACCGCGCCGCCGACGCCGGCTCCAACGCTGGGGCAGCACAACCGGGAAATATTGTGCGGCCGGCTGGGTTTCTCAGCCGATGAACTGGTAAAGCTGTATCAGACGGGGATTATCTGATGAAGTTGCGAGTTTGTCATTGCGAGGAGCGTAGGGGACGTGGCAATCCCGCTGCCTCAACGAAGTTCACCCGGAGACGAGATTGCCGCGCTACGCTCGCAATGACAGCAAGGGCTCAGGATGATCCTTCGACAGGCTCAAGATGAGCGGGGGTGGGGGACGGGTTTTTACATGGATGAACAGGATGGACAGGATTTTGGGCCGTGGTTTGCTACGGCGACGGGATTGCCACGTCGCTGCGCTCCTCGCAATGACAGTGAGGGCTCAGGATGCGTGGGGTAGGGATTAGAGTGAGGGCGGTAAGTTGCTGATACGGGTTGCAGTAATCGCCGTGGTGGTATTTCTGGGAAGCTGTCTCATCTCCCGTCAGATTGCCCTCCGCAAGAACCACCGGCCCGATGTCATCATCATCGCTGGCATGATCGTGGGAGCGATGGCCTTCGCGGGACTGTGGGCCGTCAGCCTGGTGTATGGCGGCCTGTACACCAAAATCGCGGCGGCGGGCGTCCTCGCCGTGATGCCGGCGGTGGCGGCATTCGTCGCCCCGCCCAGGAAGTAACCATCGGCAATTGCAGGTTATCTAACATGAACACACCGAACACATTGGAAAACGTTCCGGCAAACGACGGCGTCCTGTCGAGTTGCCGGGTGCTGGATTTTGGATGGGTGCTGGCCGGCGCCATTCCCGGCATGGCGCTGGCGGACATGGGCGCCGAGGTGATTAAGGTGGAAACCCGGCAGCGTCTGGACTACATGCGCCTGGGTCGGCCCATCGTTGGCGACCAACCCGATCCGGAGCAGAACCCCATGTTCCACAACGTCAACCGGGGCAAGCTCAGCGTTACCCTCAACATCGCCGAACCGGATGCCGTCGAGCTGGCCAAACGCTTGGTGGCACGCTGCGACGTGGTTATCGAGAATTTTTCGCCCGGCGTGATGGACCGGCTGGGCCTGGGCTACGAAACGCTGCGGGCAATCAAGCCCGACATCGTCATGGCGTCCATATCGTCCACCGGGCAGGACGGGCCGCTGCGGGATCTGCGGGCCTACGCTCCGTCCATAGGCGCCCTGTCCGGCCTCGACAGCACCATGGGGTATGAGGGTGGCGGGCCGTTGGGACTCAAGCACGCTTTTGGCAATATCTGCGGTGCGCTCCATGCCGTATTTGCCATTGTGTCCGCGCTGCACAACCGCAACCGGACCGGCGCCGGCCAGTACATCGACGTGTCCATGCTGCGGGCAACGGTGGTTACCCAGGGTATTGGCCTGATGGAATACGCCCTGACCGGACGCTCCCTGCAACCCTGCGGCAACTATGACCCGACTATGGCGCCCTACGGCCACTACCCCTGCGCCCCGGACTCCGATGGCAATGACGACCGGTGGGTGTCCATCGCGGTGGGATCGCAACAGGAATGGCGGGGGCTGGTGGAAGCGATGGGCAGTCCGGACTGGGCCGGCGACGACCGGTTCGGCAGCCAGTATCGCCGGCAGCGACACCGGCAGGAACTGGATGCACTGCTGGGGGCATGGACTGCCCAGCGCGACGCCGATGCCATCACCGGGCTGCTGCAGTCCCACGGCGTGGCCGCCGCGCCGGTGCTGGGCGCCGAGGAACGGCTGTTTCATCCGCACTTCATGGAGCGCGGCCTCTATGACGATATCGACCACCCGGCTCTGGGGGCCGAGCCGATATTCAACCTGATGTGGGGCCTCAGCAAGACGCCGTCGGCGGTGCGCCGCCACGCCCCGCTGATGGGGGAACACAACCGGCAGGTGCTGTGTGATACGCTGGGGCTGGGCGAAAGCGAAGTAGCGGAGTTGGAAGAGCGGAGGGTTGTGTATTAGCGGGTATTACACTATGGCGTTCGCAACGATACGAAGCAGGGCCAGCAACGACGATGAAAGTACGGAAAGACAGCAATCTGTTGGCGTTAGGGCGATTCGGGATCGGGGCACTCATAGCTGGCGCCATTTTAATGCCATTTGCCGTTATTGCAGTACAACGTTTCCCCAATGCGGGCAATGCGTGGCTGGCGTTGACTTTAAGCGCGACCATGATAATCGGTGGCCTACTCGCATTCGCGTATGGCTGGTGGCTGGACCAGCAGGCCAAGCGTCAACATGATGGAGAAATCGTGCAATGACAGCGGGCCGGCCAGGTCGACACCAGCTAGCAGTCGGAATTCTTGCCAGCGCCACTGCTGCAATTGGATTCGGGCTTTTCGGGAGCAACTTGCAAATCGGCCAGTTCGGCCAGATCGACAATTTTGCTTCACCAATACAAAACGCCAAACTGGCCGGTATTGCGTTGACGGCATTGTTCTATTTCTGGCTGCTATTAGATGTCAGTAGAATTTTACTGGATGACGAAATAACCGGCAGCAGGCTGGTTTTCGGGCCACTACAATGGCTTTTCATGGAGATGCTAAGTTTGGCGGTGTTATACGGTTTCACGATAATTCAGGAACTAGTCGGCGAGTGACTACGGGGATTACTACTATGACCCAACAGGAAACCCAACAGCCGGTATGAGAAGTCTGTCGCTGATGTTTTGTCCAACCTTTTTGCCTGATGATTTCAAGAGTTAGAATCAATCACAGCAATCACCATTGCCGCTTCGGGTAGTTATGCTGAGACTAGTCCGGCTGGGCCGCACCCGCAACGCCTACGCTCCGGAGTTGATTGAGCTGTTTCTGGTGGCCGCCGTGGCCTCGGTGCTGGCGATTCGGGCGTTCCTGGCGCTGACCGGCTATTCCGCAGATTGGCGGCGCCGGGCTGCACATCGCGCATATGCTGTGGGGCGGCCTGTTTATGCTCCTGGCGATGCTGCTGCTCTTTACGATGCTCGGCCGGGCCTCCCAGCGTTTTGCGGCCATCCTGGGCGGCGTCGGTTTTGGAACTTTCATCGACGAGCTGGGCAAGTTCATCACCAGCGACAACGATTATCACTACCAGCCCACCATCGGCCTAATCTACATCGTTTTTGGAGTCGGAGTTTGCGACGCTGGGTGGGCTGGCCATCAGCATTCTGATTTATACTGCCTTACGCTACATGATTGAGCGAGAACTGAACACAGCCACTGAATCATCCTGACGACTGAATCCAACGAGGACGAGCAATGACACAGCAGGAAACCCAACAGCAGGTAGTTGAGACTCTGCCCGAAGTGGAGGGCGGAATATCCGACGAGGCCCTGGCCGCCGCCCGCGCCATGATCGGCGTGCGGATGCGCACTGAGCAGTACGTGAGGCAGGCGACCCTGGACACCATGATCAATTTCGCCAACGGCATCGGCGACGCCAATCCGCTGTTTCGCGATCAGGAGTACGCCGCCTATTCCAAGTACGGCAGCATCATCGGGCACCCCTGTGCGCCTTACATGCGCCACTGGTCGGGCCGCACCCGCTGGGGCCTGCCCGGCGTCCACGGCTTCTTTGCCGGCAACGACTGGGAATTCTTTCGCGTGCTGCGTCCCGGCGACGCCGTCAACTGCGTGGAAAGGGTGCTGGACGTTCAGGAAAAGCAGAGCGCCTACTCGGGCCGGCTGGTGATCCAGTACGTGGAGACAACCTATTCCAATCAGCGGGACGAGGTGGTGGCCCGCGTCGTGGGCTGGTGCACCCGCCACCAGCGCAGGGCCTCCCGGGAGCGGGGCAAGTACGCGGATGTCCCCAAGCGCCACGAATATACCGACGCCGAGTTGACCGCCATCGACGAGCAGGTGCTGAGTGAAACCGCCCGTGGTGGTCAGCCGCGCTACTGGGAGGATACCCAGCTGGGCGAAGAGCTGACTCCCGTGGTGCGTGGGCCGCTGTCTTTGCAGGACGTGAGCGCGTTCCTGGTGGGCACCGGACGCTCCAGCGCCCACGGCGTGCTGCTGCGGGAGGCGATGCGACATCCGGATCACTTCTTCCGCAACCCGGAGTCCGGCGGCGGCCTGGAATACACCGGCATCGGGCACCTGCGCGATTCCGTCGCCGAGGCGGTGGGAGTGCCGGGCGCTTACGATTACGGCCCGCAGCGGGTGTCGTGGCTGGGCACGCTGATGACCAACTGGATGGGCGACGATGCCTTCCTGAAGCGCCTGCGGGTGGAGACACGGCGGTTCAACGTGTACGGCGATACCCAGTTTTGCAAGGGGCGAGTGGCGCGCAAGTACATCCACAACGGCAACGCGCTGGTCGATGTCGATATCTGGACCGAAAACCAGAGAGGCGAGATCACCGCCCCCGGCACGGCCACGGTCCAACTGCCGTCCCGCGATCCGCACCACCCTTGGTTCACCGACGGCAGTCACCTGTCCCTGCGAGACATGACGCTGCCGGAGGAGGCGCCGCCGATACTGCCGGTCTGATAAGATGGATGATAATGGCAGAGAGATTGGCGTGTCTTTCTTCTCGTGCCCATATTTAGGTGATCAAGTAGAGCTGACTGAGGAACGGGAGCGGCATATTGGGGAACGACATTCCGATTTGCTCCCGGCCCATCGGGAATATATTGCGCCCACTCTGACCGACCCTGACCGCGTACAAATCAGTCCAAGCGACGCGGGGGTCCGGTTGTTCACGCGCCGGTACAATGATTTGGATAAGTACGTCGTTGTCGCAGTCGTTATTAATACCAGGCCAAGATACTGGATTATTACCGCGCGCTTTGCCCGCCGGCCGGCGAGAGGAGAATCGGAATGAATGCGAACCTAACATTTAAATACGACAGGATTGGCGATATTCTCAGCATTGAGATACACCCGCCTTACCGAGAACAGGACTCGGATGAGATTGACGATTCAGTAGTCGCAAGGTTACATCCGCAGACCGATATAGTGGAAAGTATAGACATTCTGTTTCTCTCCACCCACATTATGAGTCAGGACCCGTTCCGGTTAAACATTTCCGTTGCACCCGGCGCAATCAATGGCTGGCCGGCGGCGGCGGAGTTCGACTGCCTGATAGCGTCCGGCTCAAAGTGGCTGACCGTGCCCCAGGCTGCTGTCGTTGGAATGGAACTTGACGTAAGGCCGCCCAAGTTTCCCACCTACCCCGGCAACCGCCCCGCTGACATTAGCCGGTTCGAGTTGACGATTGATAACACGATGCCGCTGACGAGATAGAAAGGAGCCAGCGCGATGGGAGTCACTTACGCCAACGGCAGCATCGCGGGCAACGCTGGGATCAGAGAGTACGACTTTCTGGTAGATACTGGCTCAACATGGATGACGTTGCCGCCCGACGCCATCGCCGAACTGGAACTCGACGCAATCTCGGGTCAGGTCGCCGAAATTACCACTCCCACCGACGTTCTGTATCTACCGCTTTATCGCGCGAGTAGTACACTCGAGGGCATATCTTTTGACACCCACGTAGTCCCGGCGTACCGACCGATGGTCGGTTACGAACTGTTGCAGAGGCAGGGGTTTGTAGTTGACCTGGTACGCGAACGCATCGTACTGCGGACGGAATGGGAAGCCAACCCGCCACCGGTATAATAATCGCCCCATCAATCCGAGATGTCCTAATGGCTACCTACATCAAAGGCAGTGTAATCGGCAAGTCGGAAACTAGGTAGTGTTGACATTTCATTGTAGCCAGATGAGGGAGGCGGCGAATTGCAGAAAGCCCAGGTATCGGCTGGCCAGTTTGTCAAACCTGGAAAATATCCTGCGGTAGTGCTTGATCTTGCCGATGAAACACTCTACCACGTGGCGTTCTCGGTATAAGTACCTGTCGTAATCCCGCGGCTCCTTGCGGTTGGATCGGGCGGGGATCACGGCCACCATGCCCGCTTCCGCCAAATTCCCGATGAAGTTCTGGGCGTCATACCCTTTGTCTGCGATTACGTATTCACCCGGGTGCCCGGAGACCAACGCCGCAGCCTGTGTGATGTCATGCTGCTGTCCCGGCGTCAGCGTGAACCGCAGGGGGTTGCCCAGTCCGTCCACGCTCACGTGAACCTTCGTGCTGAACCCGCCGCGGCTTCTGCCCAGGGCTTGCGCTGATTGCCCCCCTTTTTGCGGGGGCTCCCCCAGCGCACTGGTGCGCTCGAACCACCGTACTGTCGATGACCAGGTACTCCAGGTCCGGTTCCCTACTGAAATGCTGGTGCATTCGCTCCCAGACGCCACGGTCGCACCAGCGGGCGAAGCGTTTGTAAACGGTGTTCCAGTTGCCATACTCCGCAGGCAGCAGTCGCCACTGCGCCCCGGAGCGATCCATCCACAGCACGCCCTCGACAAACCGCTTGCATTCCGCCGCGTCGCCAACGTACACGTCAGGGCAATCCCGCAGGAATTGCAAAATCTTCTCCCATTGGTCAGATGGTATGGTCATACTCGACATGCCGCGATTGTACCGCAGTCCAAATGTCAACACTGCCTAGGGAGTTTGAATTCCGGGTGCTCAAACGGTCGGCGAAAGTCGGGTTGCCGCAATCGGCTATCGACGCCTTGGGGTTGTCCAAAGTCCCCGGTTTGTCGCACGACCTGTGGCGCGATAACGACGGGCCAATTTACCTTTCCCGCGTGGACTTTGATGAGGGGTTTATCCACCAATACGTTGCCCCGGCCAGCGAACCCACCATCGGCGCTGATACGCTGAGGGCACTTGGATACAAGGTTGACTTGGAACAAGGTCACATCCTTGAACCCGCCAAGCCGGTAAAAATCTACCGCGGCCTGATGCCCACCATGCTAGACGTATCACATTTGCCGCCGGCGCGTTGACGACTGCCGAAGGTGAAGTCACGCATACGCCGATTTACGTCGGCATCAGGATGCTGGAAGGAACCGGTTTCGTGGACGCCGCTGTTCCAGCTCCCACACCGTTAGTGGGTTATATGCTGCTGCACGCTTTGGGGCTCAAAGTTGACCTGGTCAACGAGCGTATTGAGAGACGAGGCTATGGGGAGATTGGGCCGCCGTTTTTGCTACAATTCGCTCCCGATCCCCGACTGAAGACCGCTAGAAGTCTTCCGCATCAGATACCAAATTAACTTGGCGATTGGAGGTATGGACATTATGGCTGGGCTGAGCAAGCACGATGCAAAAGACCCGTTTTTGAGGGCATTTCACGGTATCATACCTTACTCTTTATCGCCTGACTTCGAAGCTTGGCGAGAAAATATCCAAAAAAACATTGCTACCGTCTTCGGGGAAAATTCCCAGCCGGCCAGCAAATTCAGTCACGCCATCACTACAATACGCGATGGCGATATGACCGGAGAGGCTGCTGAAGCCGCCATCAAACGTGTCCTTGAGCAAATGTTTGTTGGTATCGATACATATTGGCCAGACGAAGGTCACGTACCAATGCTACCCACGAACCAAGTATTTGTCGTGCATGGCCGTGACAGCAAAGCGGAGGATAAAGTATCAGATTTTCTGAGTAATTTGCAGCTCAAGCCGATCATACTGCAATATCAGCCAAATGCCGGCCGTACAATAATCGAAAAATTCGAGAAATATGCCCATGTAAGTTTTGCAGTGGTACTGTTCACACCAGATGACGTAGGACGTCTAGCCAATGATCGGACCAGTCTTGCGTTCCGTGCGAGGCAGAACGTGATTTTCGAATTGGGGTACTTCATTGGTAACCTCGGAAGAGCGCGAGTATGTGTTTTGCATAAAGGCGAGGTAGAGATACCCTCCGACTATGCCGGGGTTCTTTACATCCCCCTGGATGACGATGATCATTGGGAAATCCAATTCAAACGAGAATTGGAGAATGCTGGGATCATTTAAGCGCGGGCAACCAAGCAGAAAAGCCCAAGGAAAGTGCATAATGATTCGCATGGTTTTCCGCTTTTGGCCGTTCTTTCTGATCAAACTGCCGTTCCGTGTAGTTTTGTTCATCGTCCGTATGCCAGCCTTTATGGCCCAGTGGGTAATTGCCTCACTTCTCCGTTGGCGGAGTCCGGCTTTCTGGGTCACCGCTAGCATTGGGGAGATCGAGGCGGCTTTGGACAAGGAAATAAATGTAAACCTTAAATACCGGGGCAGCTCGACGCCGCTGCGTGTGGCGGCTGGAGCTAATACCGAGCTGGCGGTAATTGCGCTGCTGCTGGGCGTGGCGGCGGTTTTTGTCGCTTGCGGTTCGGAACCCGCGCCGGCGCCCACGGCTGCGACAGGGGATCCGACGGCGAGGGCCGTGGCGGCCGAACCCACGCCAATGCCGACAGCTACATCCAGGCCCACTGAACCCATGGACACGCCGGCGCCTACACCCACACCAATCGTCAAAGCTGGTTATTGCGGTCGCTTGTGTGATCCTGGTTTCTGGTTTGATGCCAGTTTGAGGGATGTAATAGCCGAATTAGACGGTGGCTCAGATATTATGGCCAAAGATGATAACGGCTGGACGCCTCTGCATGGGGCGGCTAGAGCTAATGCCGAGCCGGCGGTAATTGCGCTGTTGCTGGACCGGGGCGCGGATATTGCGGCCAGGAGTGATGTCGGGCGGACGCCTTTGCATTGGTCGGCTGAAACTAAGACCGAGCCGGCGGTAATTGCGCTGTTGCTGGACCGGGGCGCGGATATTGCGGCCAGGGATGATGACGGGCAGACGGCCTGCCAGTTCGCAGAGTTGATGAATCGCGAAACGGACATACGCCGTCTGCTGTGCAGATGATTCCGGCCGGCGGCCAGGGCTATCGCATATGAAATTGCAACCTCGTCACTCCGGCATTCGCCGGAGTGACGAGGTTGCAATATGCTTGATTTCCGCAACGATGCTACTCGCTTCGGTCACTGGATTCCGGCTTTCGCCGGAATGACGGGGGTTAACCTGCTCACATGCGATAGCCCTGGGCCGCCGCCCGGCAGTTCCAGCCAATGATACAATCGCGATAAAAGTAGTCCCAACTGAGACCGCCGCGCTATGACCACCAAGCCCAAACCCACTACCGACCCCTCCGCCATCGCGCCGGACGGCGCCGTTGTGCTGCGGTTGGCGGCTCTGGGCTTTGACCACCGGGCGGAGGATTTTCCGGCCCGCTTCATCGCCTTCTGCGAGCAGAACGACCTGTATGAGATGGAAGTCAATGCCGAAGGGGAGCTGCTGATACTGCCTGCTACCGGATACCGGGGCAATAAGCAGCAACTTTACATGTCCACCTTTCTCGGTAATTGGGAACTTGCCAACGGGGGCAGCGCGTCATCGCAGACGGTTCGCTTTCGCCTGCCTTACGGCGCGGTTTTGGGGCCGGATGCCGCCTGGATTACGCAGGAACGATTTGACACGCTGCTCGAACCGGAAAGGGAAACTATTATCGAGGGCGCGCCCGACTTCGTGGTGGAAATTCGCTCCCGCACCGATAACCTGCGCCCGCTGCAAAACAAGATGGCCCTGTGGATGGCCGGCGGGGTTCGCCTCGGCTGGCTGATTGACGCGCGCCAACGGCAGGTTCACGTCTATCGCGCCGGACACGCGGAGCCGCAGTTGATTGATGACCCGGAAACGCTGGATGGCGAAGCTGTGTTGCCCGGCTTTTCCTTTCCGGTGCGGCAGTATATTTTTGATATATGACCACCACTGATACACCTCAACCCACCGCGCTGCCCAACCTGCGGGTGCTGGAGGTTGCGTCGCTGATCGCCGGGCCGTATTGCGGCAAGCTTTTGGCTTCGCTGGGGGCGCGGGTGATCAAGGTGGAGCCCGGACAGTTGCCTGGGCCAATCGGCCCGCATCGGCAAGGAAGGGTCAACACTGAAACAGGAGGTAAGCAGGAGGTAAGATGGGAGGAGAACCGAGGTTCGCAGGCATTGATGTCTCAAAGGCGCGGTTGGACGTTGCTGTCCGGCCTACGGGGAAGCGATGGGTCCTGCCCTACGATGAGACCGGAATTGAGGAACTGATCCCCCAGATAGTGGACTTGGAGCCTGCCTTGGTGTTGCTGGAGGCTACGGGCGGCTTGGAGCTGCCCTTGGTGGCCGCCCTGGCCGCTGCGGCACTGCCGGTGGTGGTGGTCAACCCACGCCAGGTCAGGGACTTCGCCAAGGGCACCGGAACGCTGGCCAAGACCGACACTCTGGACGCGGGGGTCCTGGCCCATTTCGCCGACGCGGTCCGTCCTGAGGTGCGCCCCCTCAAGGACGCCGAGACCCAGGTCCTCAACTCGCTGACTGCCCACAGGCACCAGGTGATGACCATGCTGGTCTCCGAGAAGAACCGGCTGGGCACCGCCAGCGGCGCCGTTAGTCCCCGCATTGAAGCCCACATCGCGTGGTTGGAACAAGGGTTGAGCGACTTGGATAAGGGGCTACGTCAGACTTTGCGCCGGAGTCCAGTGTGGCGTGAGAAGGATGACCTGCTCCGCACGGTTCCCGGAGTGGGCCCGCAGCTATCGCTGACCTTGCTGGCGCATCCGCCGGAATTGGGCACGCTGGATCGCAAGCAGATTGCTGCCCTGGTCGGCGTGGCTCCCTACAACCGCGACAGCGGCACCCTGCGGGGCAAACGCGCCGTCTGGGGTGAACGCTCCCGAGTGCGGGCCGTCCTCTACATGGGAGCGTTGCTAGCCAGCCGCCACATCCCTGCTATTCGGGACTTCTACCAGAGGCTGCTGGCAGCTGGTAAGCCGAAAAAGGTGGCGCTCGTCGCGTCCATGCGCAAACTGCTGGTTATACTCAACACCATGCTCAATCATGGCTCTCCGTGGTGCGATATGACTCAGCCAGTCGTCGCTCATTCCTGTTGACTTTCAAGACAGTTGCTATCGGGTGCTCCTGGCCTGAGGTCGGTTTTGTGTTTCCGAAACCATTATCCCCGAAGCACAGGAGCACTTTCTTACCCCTTCAGCACGCCGCGACACTTATCTTTTCGGCGGATTGGGGCTTAGCGGAAGTTGGGCATCACTTTTTCTGCGAACAGTTGCAGCGAGCTGGACACGTGGTCGTAGGACAGGCCCCCGGCGTCCAGGTAGCTGATGAAGTGGGTGACGTGGTTCTCTTCCAGTTCCTTGATGGCTGCCGTGACCTTCTCGGGGCTGCCGATGGCTGCCATGCCTTCCTTGCCCCGCTCGGCCACCAGATCCGGCTCGATAAAGGGGTCTTGGATGTAGTGCTCATAGCCACGCACCCCTGAGGCCCGCACAACGTCGGAGAGCGGGCGGCGCAGGAAGTCCCCCATGTCGCCAGCCCATTGCAGGCGCGGCACGAGCAGTTCGATGGCTTCCTCGTCGGTGGGAGCCACATAAACGTTGCGGACGGCGGCGACCTCGATGTCATCGGGCGCCGTCCCCTCTTCCAGCATCCGCCGGCGGTAGAGGTTAATCAGGTTCTGGTCAGAGTCCGGCGAAGCAGGGAAGAAACTGCTGCCCACGGTGAACAACCCCCAACGGTTGCGGACGGCAATCTCTACCGATTCCGGGCTGTGAGTGACCGCCATAAATATGGGCGGATGCGGCTGCTGCACCGGCTTGGGAATAACCCGCACTTCCGGGAAGCTGAAATAGTCGCCGTCGTAGGAGAAGGTGTCCTCCGTCCACGACCTGACAGCGATGTCCATGCCCTCGATGAAACGGTCGCGGGATTCGGCGATGTCCAGGCCATAGATGTCGAACTCCCGCTTCTGGTAGCCGCGGCCGGCCCCGACAATCAGGCGTCCCTGGCTGATAATGTCCAGTGTGGCCAGGTCCTGCGCCAGCCGCAGTGGAGCGTGCCACGGCACTATGGTGCAGGCCACGCCCACCTTGACCCGCTTGGTCTTGGCGGCGATGGCGGCCAGCAGGCTGTGGGGCGAGCTGATGATGCTGTGTTCGCTGAAAGCGTGCTCGGCAATCCACACCGAGTCGAAGCCCAGTTCCTCCGACAATTCCGCGCCGCGCAGAATGTCCTCGTAGACCTCGACGTCGGTGCGGCTGACCGGGTTGGGATTGATCTTGCTCTCGTCGGCGTATTGTTCGTGCAGCAGGGGGCGCTGGCCCACGAAGAAGGCTCCGAATTTCATCCGGTTAGTCCTCCCGCTCGATCTCGGCGTACACCGCCCGCATGGAGGCGCCGGAGTCGTCCTCCACCTCGGTGAACCACTTGATCAGAGAACGTGTCAGCTGGTCGACAGACTCATCAACTGAGGCAGCCTCATAGCGCTGGCGCACAGTGGGCAGGGTTACACGAGTTTGGGCTTCGCGCATCCAGACGATCTTTTCCTTGTCGGTCATTTCCGAACCGGCCACGCGCAGCCGCTCGGCAAACATGGCGTCGTCCTTGTCCTCGGGGGCGCCGCCCAACTCACGAATGCGCCGGTCGAAGATGTCCCCGTGGCTGGTCTCGCGCTCGGCTACCAGAGAAAGGCAGCCCTTCAGCCCCGGATGCTCGGTCTTATCGGCCCACGCCTTGAGGAAGACTCCAGCCCGGTGCTCCTGCAGGCGAATGTCGTTGAGCAGGTCTATGTATTCTGGCTTGTCCGGCATTGCGATACCTCACTATATTGAGCATTTGGGAAGCGAAAGCGGACGCGGCTGCCATCATTTCATAATAAAACACTCGCCGATGATTGTCAGGCAACGCGGTTACAGGCGAGTTTAGTGCGCCGCCCTTGAGGTGTCAAACTCGGCTGCGCCCGGCGCGTGATAAAATGCCGCCACGAAATCAGCCCGGTTTCAGGAGCGGTTTTGCCTCAATTGACTGAAGCGCAGCGCGGCATGGTCGCCGCAATCAGAGAGTTTGTCCGCAGGGAAGTCCAACCTGTCGCCCAGAAAATGGAACACGCCGACGAGTACCCCTTCGAGCTGGTGGAGCGGATGAAGGAGCTGGGCTTGTTCGGCGCGGTGATCCCCGAAGAGTACGGCGGGCTTGAGCTGGATGTCACGTCCTACGCCCTGGTCATCGAGGAAATCTGCCGGGGATGGATGAGCCTGAGCGGGATACTGAACTCCCACCTCATCATGGCCTACATGATCATGACCCACGGAACACTGGAGCAGAAGGAGCGATTCCTGCCCCTGATGGCGACCGGCGAGAAGCGTGGCGGCATCTGCATCACCGAGCCCAACGCGGGCAGCGACGTCCAGGCCATCGAGACTCGCGCCGTCCGCGAAGGCGACGAATACGTGGTAAACGGGGCCAAGAGCCTGATTACCAACGGGCGCCACGGCAACACCTTCGCCCTGGTCGCCAAGACCGACCCGAACGCCGACCCGCCCCGGCGCGGCATCAGCATCTTCATCGCCGAGAAGGGGCCGGGCTTCAACGTGGTGCGGGACATACCGAAGCTGGGCTACAAGGGCGTGGATACCTGCGAGCTGTCCTTCGAGGACTACCGCGTATCCGGCGGGAATCTGGTCAGCGGCGAGGAGGGCAAGGGGTTCTACCAGATAATGAGTGGGCTGGAGCTGGGCCGCATCAATGTTGCCGCCCGCTGCCTCGGTGTGGCGCGGGCCGCGCTAGAAGAATCCACGCGATACGCCAAGCAGCGCCAAACCTTCGGCAAGCCCATCGGAGAACACCAGAGCGTGCAGATAATGCTGGCCAACATGGCGACCCAGATACAGGCGGCCCACCTGCTGGTGCTCCACGCCGCCGAGAAGAAGGACCGGGGCGGGCGCGCCGACATGGAGGCAGGAATGGCCAAGCTGTTCGCCAGCGAGATGTGTATGCAGGTCGCCATCGACGCCATGCGCATCCACGGCGGCTACGGCTACACCCAGGACCTGACGGTGGAGCGCCACTTCCGCGACGCCCCGCTGATGATGATCGGCGAGGGAACCAACGAGATTCAGCGCCTGGTCATCGCCCGCCATCTGCTCAACAACTACCCCACCGGCGACTTCCTGTACGAGTCGGGGTTGTAGGCGGGCCGGATTTGGCGAGTATGTTACCCTATTTCGAACTGGTCGGGCACGACGAATAGTATTTTGAGAACCGTCGTTGTAATACTTGATGGAGGTCCTCAGCCATGGTTCAGAACAACAACGAAACCGGCATGACCCGCGCCCTAGGCAGCTTCGCGCAGGCGCTCGAGTACGAGGATCTGTCGCCGGAGGTGATCGACTGGGCCAAGTACCTGTGCCTGGACTTCGCCGCAGTTACGCTCAACGGCTCCACCACCGGCTCGGCGCACGCTGTCGTTGATGCGCTGCAGCGGCTGGACCGCTCCGGGCCGTCGGTGGTCGTCGGTACGCCCTATCGAGTGCTGCCGGAGTACGCTTCGATGGCCAACGGCATCGCCTTTCACAGCATAGAGATGGACGACGTGAACAACGAGGCGTCGCTGCATCCGGGCGTGGTGGCCTTTCCCACCGCCCTTTCGATGGCCGACCTGGCCCATGTGTCGGGCAAGGACTTCATCGCCGCAGTGGTTGCGGGGTACGACGTCATCGTGCGGCTGGGCCGCGCATTGCAGCCTGCCGAGCATTACGGGCGAGGCTTCCATCCCACCGGCACCTGCGGGGCTTTCGGCGCTGCGGTGGTGGCCGGGCGGCTGCTGGGGCTGCAGGGCGACGACTTCATCCACGCCCTGGGCATCGCGGGCAGCCAGACCGCCGGCAGCATGGAATACCTGGCGCAGGGAGCCTGGACCAAGCGATTCCATCCCGGCTGGGCGTCGCACAGCGGTTCCTGGGCGGCCCTGCTGGCCCGCTCCGGCTACACCGGCCCCACCACCATCCTCGAGGGGCGCGACGGCTTCCTGCAAGCCTATTCCGGCAACCCCGACATGTCGCTGGTGCTGCAAGACCTGGGAGACGAATATCTGATTACCCGCACGGGAATCAAGCCCCATGCTTGCTGCCGTTACAAGCAGGGACCCATAGACTGCCTGATAGACATCCGCAACACCCATGGTCTAGAGGCCGATGACGTCGAGGAAGTGACCGTCGGAGTACTCAGCGGCGGTTTCAAGCTGGTAGCGTCTCCAGAAGAGGACAAGGCCAACCCCAAGACAGTCGTGGATATGCAGTTCTCCATGCCTTTCGGCGCGGCGGTGGCCTTGGCCTATGGCCGCGCGTCGCTGGAGGAATACGCCGACGGGGTGCCTGACCGCCCGGAGATAAGCCGCATCCTGCCGCGGGTGAAATGTGTGACCGACCCGGAGTTGGACGCCCACTTCCCCCGCGAGTTTCGCGCCTGGGCTGAGGTCTCCACCGCCGACGGACGCCACCTGCGCAGCGACATCCGATACCCCAAGGGCGACCCGGAGAATGCCCTGTCGTGGGCCGAAATTAAAGAGAAGTTCGCCGTCCTTACCGCAACGGTCATCAGCCCGGAACGCCAGCAACAAATCATCGCCGCCATAGAATCGCTGGACGAAATGGAGGACGTGCGAGAGCTGGCAGCCCTCCTGTCCACGGAATAGGCCACCAAGCGGTGAAGATGGGCAAGAGAATATGACTCCTACGTTGCAGGGTGTCCGCATCCTCGAAATGTCGCAGGCTATCGCCGGGCCGGTGGCGGCGCGGACGCTGGGCGACCTGGGTGCTGAGATAATCAAGATCGAACAGCCCGGCGTGGGGGATATGTCGCGGCGCATCGGCCCCCACTTCCTCGGCGGCGAGAGCGCCTATTACCTGAACTTCAACCGCAACAAGAAGAGCGTAACCATAGACCTGCGAACGCCGGAGGGCCGGGAAGTCTGCCGCCGGCTCGTAGCCGTGTCCGACGTGGTGTTCGACGCATTCCGGCCTTCGGTGCTGGAGCGCCTGGGACTGGACTTCGAATCGTTGCAGGCAATCAACCCGTCCATCATCGCCTGCTCGCTGTCGGCCTTCGGGCAAGAGGGGCCGTACCGTGAGCGGCCCGGCTTCGACGGCATCGTGCAGGCCATGGGCGGCGGGATGAGCGTCACCGGCAACCCCGGCCAGCCGCCGGTGTTCATGGGCTTTCCGGTGGGCGACATGGTCGGCGGCTACGTGGCTGCCCTAAGCATCGCCTCCGCGTTGTACGGGCGGGGGTTCACCGGCGAGGGGCGCCGCCTGGACATCTCCCTGCTGGACGTTCAGATTGCCCTGCAAGCCCACCTGGGGCAGTTCTACCTCGTGTCCGGCGAGGTGCCGCAGCCCATCGGTTCCGGCCATCCGTCCAACCTGCCCGTGGGCGCCTACCAATGCTCCGACGGCAAATACGTGCAGGTTCACTGCGCCAGCCAGGAATTCGCCATGAAGACCCTGCGCATGATGGCCGGCGAAATCGAAGCGCTGCGGGGCATGGATGAAGACCTACGCTTCACCACTGCCCCCTCCCGCATCGAGAACCGCGATGCGCTCGAAGAAGCCCTGACCGCAGGCTTTATGACAAAGCCGCGCCCCGAGTGGGAGCAACTGCTGCTGAAGTACGATGTGCCCGGCGGCCCGGTCAACAACATTGGCGAGGCCCTGGCCGACCCGCAGGTGCAGCTACGCGACATGGTGGTGGAAATCAACCATCCAGTTGCCGGCGCCTACCGCACCGCCGGCAACCCCATCAAGACCGGCAGCCCCGATAACTTCGTGCCGCCGCCAACCCTGGGCCAGGATACCGAAGCCGTCCTGACCGGGCTACTGGGATATAGCGGCGCGGAAGTGGCGGCGCTGCGCGAAGCGGGAGCGGTTTAAGGGATAGTATGACAAACAACCCGGCGAAGAGAATCATCACAATTGCCGGGCCCAATGGGGCCGGCAAAACCACCCTCGCTATGGAGCTTCTGCCCAACGAGGCGGAATGCCCCACCTTCATAAACGCCGATCTCCTCGCCGCCGGTCTGAATCCGTTTCAATCTGATTTTGTAGGGTAGATATGTTGGAGCTTACTGCGAGCATCTTGGGTGGAAAACCGCCAGTCTATGACTGATTTTGCTTCGTTGCGCTCGCTTTCGAGCGCCGCAACCTCTCGCCGCAGCTCCGGCTCATCGCTGATACGGCGGTTCAGACACGCTCTGCTGAAGACGCTCAACTCGATCTCAGCCATATTCAGCCAGCTGCCATGAGTGGGGGTGTAATGAAACTCCTGCCGTTTAGCGATGCGCCGGGCTTCGGATGGCTCAAATGCTTCGTAGAGCGAGCCGGGCTGGTGGGTGTTGAGAGCCTGCCCCGTACTCGATACGGGTGCGCTTCCTGCTTGCCGTTCAGCTTGCGCTCCCGGCCCGGCCGCGGTCGGTCATTGATGGCGGCCTCAAGTCCTTCCTCCACGTACCGCTTCCGCGCTCTGGCAACGGTAGCGGCGTTGGTCAACAGCACATCGGCTATCTCACGGTCCCCAAGCCCTTCGTCAGCTTTGAGCAGCGCCAGCGCCCGCTTGACGGTGCGGACTGACGGTTTGCCTCGGCGGGATACCTCATTGAGACGGGAGCGTTCGGATTCAGTCAGCTTGACTTTATACTTGATGGCAGCCATGGCTGGGCACTTCCTCGCAGAAAGATCATACCCAAGTATGGCTGCCTTCTCATATTCTTACAAATCTATCTGGGAACGGTACCAGGCCGCTCGGCGCTGGGTCATGGGGTGCTGTTTTTGCAACCCGTGAGCGGCCAGGGCGGTCCAGGAGAAGAGCCCCAGCAGGACGGGCGTGGTGCGGGCGATGGCCAGGTCGGACCACTGGCGTTGGGTTTCCACGCCCAGGTGGGTCCGCACCTCCTGAAAGGTGACCTCCAGTTGCCAGCGCAGGACAAACCATTCCAGGATCTGGGTCGGGTCCGCCGATGGGTTGGTGCACAGCAAGGCCTGGGTGGCGAAGGAGCCCTGGGGATCTCGGATCAGCACCCAGCGGATGAGGACCGGGGGCTTGCCGGAGCGGTACCAGACCGCCGTTTGCGACGTGAGTTCCACCGTGCGGGTGGTGCCGTCATACCAGGCCACGGCCACACTGGCCCAAATTACCTGGGGCTGGTCAAGGAGGACTTTCAGCGAGGGTCGCCGCGCGCCTTTCAGCGGCGGGCGGCCGTTCTGACCCGGCTGACGGGCTGGCGCGGCGCCATACAGGGCGGCGTCCAGACGTAGTCTGGCAATGAGGGTAACGGGTTCACGGAGGGATTGGCAGCAGTGGAGCAGGTCCAGCACGGCGTAGCTGTTGTCGCCCACCAGCACCAGTGGGCGCTGCGGCAGCCAGCGGCGCAGCTGCATGACCATCTGTCGCGCCCAGTCGGTGAGCTTCTTGTGCCGACGTCCCTGCTGTTGGTAGTACCGTGTCGATGGCGCCAGCACGGTGAGCACCGGCAAGGCCCAATGGCGTCCGGCCCAGGGCACGTGGCCCAGCCACATCAGGGAGATCCACCGCAGGCCGCTGGCCTTGACCAGTTTCTGGCGACTGGAACGCACCGGGTCGCGATAGATGGCCCGCGCCTTGATCTTGGCGCCGCGACGCCGTTCCAGGGTTTCGTCAATGCCGAAGACCAGTGGGCCGTCGCCGCAGTCCAGGTGCTGGAGCAGCAGGACGCGGGCCGCCTCACGGGAAGACCACACCGCCCGATTGAGCACCTCATGGTAACGGGCGTAGTCGCGCTGGTCGCGGCGGCCCATGACGCGCAGTGCCGCCGCCACGGTGCGCTGGCCCGGGGTCAGGATCGCGCCGATCAGCAGCACCTGGGCTTTCCGCCAGGTTGGGCTGCTGAACAGCGTTGCGAAGGGAATGAGCAAGGATACAATTGAGTCAATATTGCCTGTAATGCAAGACTGCAGTTTTTCGCACCCTGGATAGGTTCGGACCCACGCGTTAGCACTGAGCGGTCGGGGGGCTCCCCGCGAATGGCAAAGTTGCCAATGAACTCTGCCATACCAAGCGAAGGATCAATGCGGACGAGTTGGCCCGCATTACGTAACGGCTATTACGCGAACCAAAACGGGTACCAATAGGCCGATTGACGAGGGCGCCGGAGATAGTCCGGCGCCCTTGATTAACGACAATTAGCGGGCGTAACGACCTCATGTGGGATTGGATGGCGGGAGACGGTGAAAGTTTTGTAACAGTTCAGACTTGGTGAGGCGAATTGGCCGAAGGCGGGTTGCCGAACGCTGGCACGGGCGGCGGTGGTTATATCATATACAGGGCATGGATACTGAAGTTGACCTGACCACCGCCGACCGCGCTGTTCTGATTGCCATCAACGCTGAGTTACAGGCGGTGATTGAGCGGTTGCAGCGGCGGATTGCCGAACTGGAAGGCCAGGCGAAACCGGGCCGGAAGCCCCCAGCGCAGCAGCAGCCCCGCAAGCAGCGACGCCACGGCTTCGCCCGCCCGCGCCTGACACCCACCCACCGGGTGGAGCACGTGATGGAGAACTGTCCCGATTGCGGCGCCCACTGGTCCGGCGGCTGGATCCAGCGCACTCTGGAAGTCATCGAGTTGCCGGTGGTTCCGGTGCAGGTCGCCGAGCACGTCTACATTGCTCGGACTTGACCGGCGTGCCGACTGCGCTGCACACCTCCGGCGGAACTGGACGGCGTGGTCCTGGGCCAGCAGCGCCTGGGCGTCAACGTGGTCAGCCGCATCGCCACGCTGCGGGAAGAGGGGCGGCTGCCCATCCGCAGCGTCCAGTGGTATCTGGACACCGTGCATCAGTTGCGCCTCGGCGTGGGGGCCATCGTGAGCGCCATCCATCGCACGGCGCAGCGGGCCCAACCGGCAGTGGCCGCGATCCTGGACTGCATCCGCGCCAGCCCGGTGGTCCACGCCGACGAAACCGGCTGGCGTCAGAGCGGGGCCAACGGCTACGTCTGGACTTTCAGCACCCCCACCGAACGCTACTTCCTGCGGCGGGGTCGGGGCAAAACAGTCGTGGACCAGGCGCTGAGCGATTCTTTCTCCCGATTCTTTCTCCGGAGTATTGGTCAGCGATTTCTACGCTGCCTACCACCATGTTGCCTACCACCATTATGATGGCCCCAAGCAGAGGTGCTGGGCGCACCCCTGTTCAAGCCAGGGGCAGGCTCTGCTGCGGGACATCCACGACCAGCGAACCCGCTACCCCAAAGACGCCGCACCGGCCCGATGGGCCGCGCAGTCCACCAGCTCTATGTCGCAGCCAAAGCCTTCAACCATCACAAACCACGACGACGTGTTGCCCAACTGGCCCTGGAACGACAACTGCTGGCTCTCTGCCGCCCTTTCCTGTCTGACCCGTCGGCAACCCAGGCCAAGCTGTGCCGACGCATCGAGCGCCACATCAAGAGCCTGCCCCGTACTGGATACGGGGAACTCTTCGTCTTCGTGGCCGAACCGGACGCGCCAGCGGACAACAACCCGGCCGAGCGCAGCCTGCGCCATCTGGTCATCAGCCGCAAGGTCAGCGGCGGCACCCGCTCGGAGCAGGGCACCGAGCGCAAGATGACGCTGGCCTCACTATTCAGCACCCGGCGCGCCCAAGGTCTAAATCCTCTCGCCGCCTGCCGTCAGCTGCTCGTTTCCCCTCTACTCTGAACTGTTACCCAGAGACGAGACCGCCCACATCGAGAACGCAGATCGGCACCCGGAGCCCAGGACGAACGTAGGGGCGAATACGCATCGGTGGTCGCCCCGAAACGACGGTATGTTCTGGGACTGACCGGCAGTCTCAACTCCCAAGCCGAGGGAGTCCATGCTTGGGGTGAAGAACCAATCGGGAATACGCAAGCCAGTTCTCATTCCCACGCCAAAGTAGGCCCCACCTTGGCTTCGGTTTATGATGAGTGAGAGCGCTCCTCGAAACTCGGCCCCCAGGTTGTGCCGAAGTCGGCGCGTGCCGCCAGTTGCCCGGTAAAGGTGCTGGCGTCCTGCAGGGCCAGGTACACGGCGCAGGGGCCAACGGCGCTGGGGTCTACCCTTGCATGCCAATCGCGTTGCGTCCATGGGATTGCCGCCGAGCCCTCACTGCGCAGCGCGCCGGGGCTCAGGATGTTGACCGCGATGTTGTAGTCTCGCACTTCGTCGGCCAGGCAGAGGCTGAACATGTGGACCGCCGCTTTGCTGGCGCTGTAGAGAACGCCGCCACCCTGGTTGGGGTCGGTGGCCATCCTGGAACCGATGTTGATGATGCTGCCCCGTTGCCGCTCCATCATTACCGGCAGCACGGCCCGGCTGCAAAGATAGGGGCCGCTGACGTTGACCCGCATGAGTTGGTCCCAACGGGCCGGGTCAATTTCCAGGATCGACTCCCCCAGCACCATGGCCCCGGCGTTGTTGAACAGCACGTCGATCCTGCCGTAACGTTCCATCGCTTGACGGACCATTTCATTGACTTCAGACTCATCGGTGACGTCGCAGTCGATGGCAAAGACGTCTCCGCCGGCGTTCCTGATGTCTGTGACCGTCTCTTCGAGGGTCCCCGCCAAGCCGGTCGGGGACTGGCTGCGGGCGCAAATGACCACGCTTGCCCCTTCCCTGGCGTACTCCCTGGCGATGGCCCGCCCCAGTCCCCGGCTGGCGCCGGTGACGATTGCGACCATTCCGTCCATCTGACCCATAGCCGGCCTGCCTACACGAATTGGGCCTTGACCCACCCTTCGTCGAAGGGGGTCCAGAAGTGGGACGTCAGCTTCAGGTGTTTGAACATCCAGACGCCGTTTACCCTCACGTACTCTTCATCGTGCCTTGCCGAGCCCCATACCGCTCGGTCGCCGTCTGCGCAGGTGCAGGCCTGGAACAGGTACCAGATGGACGTGATAGCGCAACCAAGCCCAATGTCAACGATAGACACGAAAGATTTAGAGGTTTTGGTCATTCTCTCTAACCACCCTACCCCGCTAACGACCGGGAGACCCGCGCCAGCACCTCCAGGGTGCGCTCCAGCGACGCTTCCCTATCGGCGCCGGCGGCCACCGGAGAAGCCATAAGCTCCGTGGCCCCCATCGCCAGCATCCCTAGCAGTCCCTCGGTAACCTGGGACTCATTGCCCCACACCGCCGCGGCGTCCACCATTCCTTCACTCCAGGAACCCTCAGACACTTCCGGGAACCCGGCGGCGGTGAACATGTTGACGTAGAAGGGCGCCCGGGCGAATCCCCGGAACTGTTGGGCCACGGCCTGTCGCGCCTCCTCCGGGTCGTCGTGGACGCATACCGGAACGTGGGCCACCAGGGGCGGGGCCTCCCGGCCCGCCCGCTCCGCTCCCCGCTGCATGGCGGGCAGGGCAACGTCTTGCAGGTAGGAACGGGGGCAGACCCAACTGATGGCGCCGTCGGCCTCGGCACCACAGATCTCGTAGGCCCTGACCCCCAAGGCGGCGGCCATCACCGGCACGTCCACCGGGCCCGGGATGTTGCTGTGGGCCTGGTAGTAGCGACCGGAGTGGTCCACCGAACCCTCCTGGAGCAGTGCCTTGAGGATGCGTATATACTCGCGCAGGTGGGCCAGGGGAGCGCGGAAGTTGGCCCCGATGGTTTGCTCCATCCCTCCCTGCCCGCTGGTGCCCAGCCCCAGCCGGGACCGTCCGGGGGCAAACTGGGCCAGGGTCAACACCTGCTGAGCCACGGCGATGGGATGGCGGGGAAAAGTCTGGGTGATGGCCGTTCCCATCATAATGGCCCGGGTGCGAGTCCCGGCCGCGGCGAAAACACTGAGGGCATCCCCACCACCGGCACTGCCGCTGGTCATCCAAGCGGCGGAAATGCCCCTCCTCTCCAGGTCTTCCACGGTAGCCAGGGCGGCGTTGCTGTCGGCAGCCGTCACGACTACGCCAATCTTCTGCTGGCCCATATCATCCTCCCTTCAACTTTCGGCCTATTTAATGACTCCACCTGATGGGCACTGGAGACTGTTGTCCAACGGGTCAGAGTTTAAGAGAGCGGGATAGCTTCGTCAACAAAAGGGGCGAGCAATGCAGGGCAATCGCTTATTGGGCAAAATATAAGAAATAGGCTAAAAGTGAGGGCCATTCGGATGCGGGGAGGGGTGGCAAATGGCAGTTGGGCAGGCAAGGGGCCGGGTGGTGGAACACTTTGCCGGACTGGTGGATCCACGGGTGGAGCGGGCCAAGCGCCACGAGTTGCTGGACCTGGTCGTCATCACCATCCGCGGAGTGATCTGCGGCGCCGACAACTGGGTGGAGATCGCGGAGTTCGGTAATGCCCGCCGGGAGTGGTTGAGCCGGTTCTTAGAGCCTGTTTACAATCTTTTTAGGATTAGCACCATGAAGGCAAGCACCACCATTTGCAGGCTGGTATTGAGCTTCCTTTCGCAGTTCTTCCAGAGTCGGCGGCACTTTTCCAGCCAGGCGAAAGACCGCTCCACCACCCATCGCTTCGGCAGTACCACGAAGGTGTGCAGTTCGCTGCGTTTCACCACTTCCACCGAGGCTCCCAACAGGCCTTGCACCGCAGTGGCAAAGGGCTTCCCGGTGTAACCCCCGTCTACCAGCACGTTCTGCACTTGACTGAGGCCGTCTCGGCGCCGGTCAAACATCGCCAAAGCCCCGGCCCGGTCGGTAACGTTGGCGGTAGTCGCGTGTATCCCATGGGGCAATCCTTGCGTGTCCACCGCGATATGACGCTTGATTCCCGACCCCTTCTTGCCTGCGTCATAGCCCTTGTGCCCGGCGGTGTCCGTGTTCTTCACGCTCTGGGAGTCCACGATACAGAAGCTGGTCTGCTCTTTCCGACCATTGCTTCGTCGGGCCGCGCCAACCGATTTTTTTAGGACTTGCTCCAGAATGGAATCCTGACCTGGGCCAGGCCGCTCGCTCCATTGCCGGAAATACTGGTAGCAGGTGCGCCAATCGGGGAAGTCCGCGGGCAGCATTCGCCACTGGCAGCCGCTTTTCAGGAGGTACAGCACGCCGCAGAAAACGTCGTACAAGTCCACGGTGCGGGGCTTGGTCCGGCGGCGGGCCGACGCCAACGTCGGCAGAATCCGGGCGAATTGCTCCCGGCTGATGTCGCTGGGATAGGAATGAGACATGATTACCCCTCCCTTGATGATAGTCTCAACTTAACCTATCTCAGAGATCATAGACAGGTTCTTAGTACCGAAACCGGATGCGCCGTGGGCCTGGGACGGACGCGAAGCGACCCCTGGGGCGACTTCAGTCCCGGCCGCTGGCTGTGGCTCCTCTCCGAGGTGAAGCCGTTGCCCGAGCCAGTGCCAGCTGTCGGCCATCAATCCTTCTGGCTTTGGAACGATCAACGTGCGTGACCGCTCCCCTGAGAGCCGATCAGCCACCGGTGGCTTCCAAGCAGGAGACGTGGATGTGAATCAGCAGCATTCTGGGTCCCGGTCGTCGTAGCCCAGTTCGCGGGCGCGCTGGAAATCCTTCTCTGCACCATCGTCGTCTCCCAGTAACTGGCGGACCAAGCCGCGGCCATATGTGGAACGGCCACTGGTGGGATCGAATTCAACCGCTGTGTTGAAGTCTGCCAGCGCCAGTTCCAGTTCCCCACTGAATAGGTGGCCGTTGCCCCGGATGAAATAAGCCATTGCGTCGCCCGGGTTGAGTTTCAGGGCACTGTTGCAGTCAGCAATCGTCCGGTCATATTCCTCTTTGGCTAGATAGGCGTCCCCGCGGAACCGATAGGCAAGCGGTTCGTTGGGCTTGAGGTGGAGCGCGTCGTCGAAATCGGCGATGGCCCGGTCAGGATCGCCCTTCATTCGATAGGCTGCTCCCCGGCCCAGGTGGGCCGCGGCATTCTCGGGGTCAAGCCGCAGCGCGGTGTCGAAATCCGCGATCGCCTTGTCGTATTCTCCTTCGTACCGGAGGCAATCGCCTCGGGCGCGGTAGGCATCGGCATGGTCGGGGTCGAGGCGGATGGCTTCGCACAAGTCGATGAGCGCCTGGTCTAACGCGTCCTGTTCACCGTAGGCCTGTCCACGGCGGTAATAGGCCAGAGCATCGTCAGGCCGGAGCCGGATAAGCTCGCTCATGTCGGCGACCAGCCGGTCCCACTGCTTTCGGTTTCCGAATAGGATGTCCCGCAGCATGTACGCAGCCGAGTGATCCGGGTCCAACCGTAGAACGGCGTCTAGGTCCGCGATTGCCAGGTCGTCGTCACCCTTGGCGAAATGGGCCAGACCCCTGGTGACGTGGGCATAGTCGTCATCGGGGCTGAGCCTGATAACTGCGTCCATAACGGCTATCTTCCGGTCGTGCTTGGCAGTGCCAGCATTGTCCTGGTCTTTTTGACCGAATTCCCTGAGCATTCCCCAGATTTGGAACGTGCCCTCGTCTGCTCCGAAATGTTGAGCCAGCCTGGAATACCGCCGGTGCTTTTTGCCATCGCCGATCAACAGCGCGATCTCCGAGGCCGCCAGCAGAGTGGACGTCTTCTCGGGATCCAGTTCTATGGCCGCCTCGAACGCTGCCAGAGCCTCGAATAGCTGGCCCAGCTTCCAGTACGCAGTCCCCAACGTGCTGTGGTAATGGGAATCCAGTGGGCCGCATTCCGGTTTCACGTTTCGCAAATGTGCGACCGCCTCTGCCGATCTACCGGTATAGTGCAGAGTCAACCCGATTTCGGTCCAAGGGAGTATCCATTTGGGGTTCAGCGCCACCGCCAGCCATAACGCATCCATCCCCTCGTTGACGAGGGCTATATCTCCGCGCCCGACACCGATGCCGGTTTTCACCGATCCCAGCGTACAGGGGTAAGCCGGATCCAATGGGTCGAGCCGGGCGGCGGTCTCCACCTCTGCCAGGGCTTCGTGGAGTTTTCCCTGCATCCGAAGTTCCAGCGAACGCCGGTAATGGGCATAGGCCTCGGGGTTGCTGACGTCCCAGTCCTCGAGCAGGCGCCCTTCCGTCTCCTGGATGAGATCGTCCACCTCATCCAGGTGAACGCTCAGATTGACCGAGAGGACGCGGCGGACCCAGTCCATCCCGGTGGACCGCAGGTCCTCACGCCATTCGTCATCCGGTTCCTGTTCAACCAGGGCTGAAAGCAGGCTTTCCGAGAAACGGGTATTGACGCCCAGGTCCGCCAGCACGGTGAGAACTTCCTGACGGTCTTCGGCAGGGAACTGGTCGTCAATTATGCGATAGGTTGCCTCAGCGTACCGGCGCAATCGCCCGACGGCTTCGTCCACGGCCTTGATGCCTATGTGATCGGCTAACAGGGCGGCGACGTCGCTGACCCAATAGAGGGCCCGCAGTTCAAGAGCGATGCCAGCTGCGTTCGAACCTTCAATATGGTCAGTCAGTACCTCGGCTATCCGCGCGAGGTTGTCATTGGATGGCCGGGCGCCGTGGTACATCCAACCATCGACGGTGTTGTCGGTCACGCCCACCTTCTCGGCGAAATCCTCCAGAGAGAGGGGTCTGCTCGCGCTTACGGTTGAGAAAGTCTCCTCGAGCACCGACGCTCGCCCAACCGAGGAAGTCCAGCGCTGCCGGCTACGATCCGGCAAGATGAAGATGGGCGGCTACCCTGAGGGCGAGGTCGATGACGGCAAGCCTGACGTAGACCTCCCAGACCTTCGGCAGATGGCTGGGCATAACGCTCATCGTCCTCCGCCGGAGGAACGATCGGAACAGGTCCCAGTTGTCCGCGTGCCACCGCAGCATGGAGGCCAACGCGGGCGCCAGCTCGTAGTTGTCCTCCTCCTTCGTCTGCGGCGACGCAATGAAACCGGAGCCGGTCAGCACCTCCGCTATGGCCTCGATGATCTCGCTCCTGCTGGAATCATTCACCAGGCGCTCCGGATCGGCGGAGAAATACCGGCGCGCCGTTCTGCTCTGGAGTACGGGGTGCCTGATGCTCAATCTTGTAACCAGGGCTCCGATTACCTGGCTACTGGTGGGAAGGCGGGGAGTAACTTCGCGTTCCTTCATATTGTCCTCGTGCTCGTCACCAATCATACAGGCCACCCCGCAACCGGAATTTGTCGGGGTCGACCGATACCTCGCGCAGCGCGGCACCGACACCGACCTCGTTTATGGGCCGGCTGTACATGTGTGCTCCGGCCGTATTGTCGAAGAAGCGTCCCGCCGGGTCGACCATCACGTAGCTGCCGGTCATCAGGTCATTGCTCTCCGGAACCACCGCGATCCCCATGGCCTCCACGCACCTGTTGCGGCTGACGTAGTGGGCGAACTGCTCAGGCCTGATCACCAGGTCGTCGACCAGCCCGTCGTTCTGGCCACCGACCGGAAGCACCTGCAGCAGCTTCCACCGTTCCGGACACGCTTTGGCGATGAAGTCGGTCAGGTCCTCGTCACAGTTGCTCCGCGTAACCACAGTGTTGATTTTCAGGCGGATGCCCCTCTTCTTCAGCAGATCGATGACTCCCAGGTAGTCATCCTCAGTGGGAGGACCGGCCCGGGTAGTTCGTCCCAATTCTTCCAGCTTCTGCGGATCCACCGTGTCTATGCTCAAGGTGGCCCAGTCAAGAGCATTTTCCACGCGATCCAACCAATCCGGTGCGATGCGGCTGCCGTTGGTGACGACGGACGTGGTGCATCCCAGTGCCTTGGACCGCCGTATCAGGTCCGGGAGCCAGGGGCAGAGGGTGGGTTCCCCGCCGGCGAAGTTGATTTTATTGAACCCCGCGCTGGCCAGCGCGTCCACCACCGAGAGGCAACCCTCACGCGTCAGATGTCCTCTGGGCAGAACGTCCTGCCCGACATCCTGAAAGGTGGCGAAGCAGTACCGGCACCTCATGTTGCACGGCTTCCACAGGTGGAAGTTGACCGAGGGTATTTCGCTTGAGATGTTCATTTCGACCCCACGATAATTCGTAGTTCAACGGAAGCGTTTTATGATCATCGTAGGTTCGCTCTTCCGGGCCGTCAGCCCCAGTTGGGCGGACAAATCGCAGATTGCTGGCGATTCGCCCCCTGGATTTCGATGGCGAACACGGTCTGAGAGGGCCCGGGTTTTACAGCGGGGCACTGATTACAGGTCAGTCCAGCAGCAGGTCCGAGAAGCCGCGTTGCTGGTAGATTAGACGCAATCCGTAGTGGCGGCAGAATCGTCACCATTGCAGACGGGCTTGCCACAGCCTTGGCACGGGTGTTGCGATTCCAGATAAGCCTGTAACTTTTCCATTAGTCGAATCGAAGGATCACTACAATCAAACGACACCCTAATAGTGAGCGCGTCCATGGCGAACGATGAGGACCTTCAATTATTCCTGCAGGGCGTTCAATCTTGGAACGCGAATATGAACGCTTGGGACAGAGGACCCGGTCTTCCGGCGAGCGGCGGACACCAACGCGACTTGAACGGTGCTCACGTCGGTTTCTTCCTGGTCCAGCAGGCCGAGCGCGAGCAGGGCCGCTCCGTCGAACAGGCTACGGATTACCCTGTGGCCAATCTCAGTTTTACCAACCTGGCGCGGACCGATTTCCGCAATCCATATACCAGTTTCAACCTCCAGGAGGCGAATTTCCTCAACGCAGACCTTCGGGAAGCGAACCTGGAGGCCGCCGTACTGACCGGAGCGGAATTCACGTATGCGAACTTGGAGAACGCCGTCCTGCGGGGCGCCAAGGTGGACCAAGCCGAGTTCGCCCTTGCCAACTTGACCGGAACTGATCTGACGGCGACACGCCCCTGGCGGGCACACCTATTTCGGCATATGGACCCTGCCAAAGATCCGGGATCGCCGGCTAAGACGGTCATCAGGCGTGTGGCTGACCTGATTGATATGTGCTTGGATCTGCGTGAGCGGCGCAGTGCGACGAGCGATTTTGAACTGTATTACCGCGGCGAAGAGAAGCACTGGAAATTGCGTCCATCAGCGATGCGGCGCACTCATTTGCGGGAAAGCGAAGGTCGGATGTTGCTCGACATGATGACCCGTCGCCCCGAGGACTTCTCCGGGATGGTTTCGGCATTGGATCAATGGGTTCTGGCGCAGCACCATGGGCTCAAGACCAGACTGCTGGACGTTACCAAGAACCCTTTAGCGGCGCTATTCTACGCTTGCGATGGGGACCTGATCGATGAGGAGGGACGCCTGCACGTGTTCGCCGTCCCTCATAGCATGGTAAAACCGTACAACAGCGACACTGTCAGCGTTATAACGAACTTTGCCAAGCTCACGCGGTCCGAACAGAATCTGTTGCTGGGCAAACGGCGCGGCTGCGATTGGCCTAGACTACATTATTCCCAGGTGATGAACAGGCTCTACCACCTGATCGGGATAGAGAAACCGCATTTCCAGCGTCGCATCGACCCGAGGGACTTGTTCCGGGTGTTTGTTGTCGAACCCCAACAGGCGGTCGAGCGATTGAGGGCCCAGGCCGGGGCATTCTTGATTTCGGCGTTTCACGAAAGATTCGAGCGCGACCAGATTGTCCGATGGAACGAGTCGATACCAAGCTATCATCATTACACGTTGACCATCCCACCCGGATGCAAGAGCCGGATCTTGAAGGAGCTCGAATTGCTCCACGTCACTCGTGAGACTCTATTCCCTGGTCTCGATGAAGCGGCGAAAGCGGTCACCTCCCGTCATACAACTGCGCGCCTCGGTCAAGGCAGCGGCGCAGCGACTGGAACAAATAGGACCTGGAGAGAAACCATGAGGTCCATTGAGAACGGGAGAAAGGCCCTGCCGTCAGAGTACAGGGAACCCTTTTAGGCCGGATGGTTTCCTTTGTCTCTACAGGCTTGAATTTCAAGCTTTCCTGCCAACATACCCCTAATGGACACCCGAATTGGTTCGCGCAACATCCATTACGTCCATTCCCCACTCATTGTATAATCTCAGCCGAGTACAATTGTCCGCGCTGGCGGCTGGGGGACTGCGATGGCTGATGTCCACTTCCACATCTGGCACTACAAGAGGGATCCAGGCGGCATCATAAGGTCGCTGGAGCGCACCGAAGAGCAGTACGATACGCGCCGGAAGGCCAACTACGCCCTTGAACTGTTTCGACGTGAACGCTCCCTGGCCGGCCAGGTGGTGCAGTGCGTTGACGGCGCTTTTTGCAGGCCACCACCCGATTGGGTGGTCCGCGGCGTTACCCTGGCCGGGCCTCGGGAGTTTACGGCGGAGTACTTCATCGACTGGACGCCATCCATCCGGCCGTCGCGCAAGTTGGCGCAGGGGATGGAGAAACTGGAGCAGTATGCGGAGAACCACCCTGATGACGTGGTGCGGAAGCCGCCCAGAACTGATCATTGATGCCGGCTGCAGTTCATACATTGGGCCATTGCTCAGCACAATGGTCCGGGCACTCGCGCTGTTGTTCATGCGTGTATTCGCCATCCGTAGGACCACGTTCACGGAAGGGATGTGGAGGTCACTATGACCGATGACCAGGAGCGCCGTTTCGCCGAATGGCAGGATAGCTTGACCATCGACATACTGGAGCAGTCGATACCGGCCATCGCTGACGATCTGGCTGACTGGTACTGCCGCAATCACTGGCCCACGCTGGACCCGGCGTCATTCCCTGAAGCGTTGCGCTCGGCCCTGCTGCGGAGGATCTGCGCCTGGTGCGGCGAACGGATCCCGGCCGGCCACGGCTTCGACACCCGAGCCGGTGATCTCAAGGCTTGCGGGCCGACGTGCTGCGACCGCATCAACGAAACGCCGGGAGTCTGACCCGGCCTGGCCACCATGGATATTCGCGACGAGATCACCATCCCCGGCCAGGAGGCCCGCCACGGCGCCATGCCCGCCTGGCTGGCCGACAGCCCGGTCTGGCCCGCGGTAAAGGCCCAGACGGGCGGTGGTCAACTCTACCTCCACCAGGCCATGGGGCTGGAGCTTTTGGAAAAGGGCCACAACCTGGTGATCAGCACCGGTACCGCCAGCGGCAAGTCCCTGGTCTTCCAGGCGCCCACCCTGCACCATCTGGCCACTCATCCCAACGCCACGGCCATTGCCATCTATCCCATCAAGGCCCTGGCCCGGGACCAGGTCATCCGTTGGCGGAACCTGGCGGAGGCCACCGGACTGGACCCCGAGAGCATCAACCGGATCGACGGCGACGTCCGCGACCTCACCGAGCGGCGGCAGATCCTGCAGCGCACCCGGTTGGCCCTGATGACCCCCGACGTGATCCAGCAGTGGCTGATGGCCTACTCGGAGCCCCTCTACGGCCGACGGCCGTTGCGCCACGACCTGAGAGAAGTGCAGAACACCCAGTACAACGTGCGCCGCTTCCTGTCCAACCTGGCGTTTCTCATCCTGGACGAGGCTCACACCTATGACGGCGCTTTGGGAACCCACTGCCTCTACCTGCTGCACCGGCTGCAGCAGAAGCGCCGGGAGTTGATGTCGCAGTTCGAGCCACTCCGGATCATCGCGGCCAGCGCCACCATCCACAACCCGGCCCAGCACCTCGAAACTCTCACCGGCCTGCCCTTCCAGGTGGTGGACGACCGGTACAACGGCAGTCCCCGCGCCGAGCTCATGGTGCAGCACGTCATCGGGCGTGAGCCCCACGACGAGGGCTGGCGGGACCTGCAGGCGGCGGTGCGGGAGGTGATCAGCGACGATCCCAACCGGTCGTACATCGCCTTCGTGGACGACCGGCAGCTGGCGGAACGCGCCGCTGCCGGCATCGAGGCGGCGCGCAGCATCACCGAGGACGCCATCATCGTGGAGTCCCGGGACGCCATGGCCTATCGGTCCGGCCTGATGCGCCGGGAGCAAATCGAGGATGCGCTCAAGGCCGGCGATATTCGAGGGCTGGCCAGCACCAGCGCCATGGAGCTGGGCATCGACATCCCCGATCTGCAGGTGGGCTTCAACCTGGGGTTGCCCCACTCGGTGGGACGCCTCAGGCAGCGGGCCGGACGGGTGGGACGCACCGGCCCGGGCCGGTTCATCATCGTGGCGCCGCAGCACGCCTTCCAGTTCCACGAGGACAGTCTCGAGACCTACTGGCATCAGTCGGTGGAGCCGGCCCGGCTGTATCCATCCAATCCCAACATCAAGAACACCCACGGCCGCTGCCTGGCCAAGGAGACCGATCTCAACGGCATGGAGCGGGCTATCCCATCACCCACGGACGCCTGGCCGGAACAGCTGCCCCAGACGCTGCGGGAGATCGCCCGGGGCGAGCACTACGCGCCGGAGTTCCAGACCGGGGACCCGCAGCAGCCCCACCGCAATGACATCAGGGACGCCGCCGACGGGCGAGCCCGCATCGTGCAGCTGATGCCGGGTGGTGAGATGGAGCTGCTCACCAGCGAGGTCACCCGCCGGGAGGCAGCCCGCGACGCCTACCCGCTGGCCACCTACTTCCACGCCAAGCAGAGCTACTCCGTCTTAGCCTGGCGGGAGACCGGCGGCGAGACGGTGATCACGGCGCGGCACGCTCCCCCACGGGAGACCCGGCCCATCATCCGCAGTGGCGCCACCGTCACCCTGCAGCAGCCCCGCCTCTCCGATCAGGGCCACCTGGAGTACTGCACCCACGCTCAGGCAGTGGCCTGGGAGCGCATCGTCGGCTGCTCCGTCCGTGAGCCGGGCGATACCGAGTGGCGAGACATCCATTACGGCCCCGAAGGGATACCCGAGGTGGCGACCAACCTGCGCACCACGGCGACGGTGATCATCATCTGGGAGGACTGGTTCGACGACGCCAACACACGCAGGGACGTGGCCCGGGTCCTCCGGACGGTGCTGTGCAGCCGGGAATCGATCCATCCCGCCGACATCCGAACCACGCACCAGAACGTCCAGGTGGTTCGCGACGGGCACAGCAGCGAGGTACACCGCGCCATCGTCATCTGGGACAAGGTGGGCGGCGGCCTGGGATTATCAAAGGCCATCGCCGACAACCTGGGCCAATACACCCAGGCGCTCCTGGAGATCGCCCGACAGCCGGGCCAGCGTTCGGAGCGGGATCGGCTGCTGCGGGAGGAAACCGCAACCGCGCTGCACCGGTGGACGGTCAACGTAGCACCTCACACCCTGAGTCCCGAGCAGACGCCGGTCATCACCGAGTACGCCGGCACGACCTTCCGCAGCCAGCTGGAGGCCCGATGGGCGGCTTGGTTCGACAAACGGGGAATGGCCTGGGAGTACGAACCGGTGCGGTTCGACGGCTGGACGCCCGACTTCCGCCTCGCCCTGAACGACGGTGAAGCCTACGCCGAGGTCAAGCCGGTCGCCGAGTTCCCCATGGACGTGGCCCAGCGAATGCTGAACTCAGGCTGGACCGGCGACATCCTCATCCTGGGACAGGGGGCGCGCCACGCCTGGCGTTACCACGGCGACGGCTGGAGCCCGGTTGACTTGGCCGCATGATGTCCGCCGGCTGGTCTCCACGGGTGCTGCCCTCGGATTCTCAGATCCCCGTCGACGGGGGTCTTGCTCGCATTCGACTGGGTTTTTGGCTTGAACAGCGGTCAACCGGAAGTGGTGATCAATCGTCATCTGCGGCTGGCCATTTGATAATCGCCTACATCCCAGCCAACCCAATGGTCTTCATAAAAAGACCGTCGCTGGCGCGCCGGTTCTTTTCATACACCCCCGCAAGTGCGGGGAGAAGATCATCCTGACTGAGAGGACACTCTGTGATGGAATACCTCCGCATGTGCGGGGAGAGAGGCCTCACTACTTCAGTGTACCACAGGACGGGAATATGTCAATGAATACCGAATGCTGGGTCAGGGCAATCGCGTTTTAGCTGCGTAGGACTTTCAGCAGGTAGTCCTCCTTCCAGCCGGCCTGGCGGCGTTTCCCCTGGATGCCCACCTTCAGGCTCGTTTCGTTCTTGAGCAGATTGTGCGAAACCTGCCGCAGCGTCGCCATGTTCTGGGGAGCGTGGTCCTTGCGGATCCGGCACCGGTCTTCGCCAAAGGTCACGTCCAGGCTCCAGTGCAAGGAGTTCTCGATGCTCCAGTGGGTACGGACCACCCCCAGCAGCCGTTCCGCTGGGGCCTCCAGACTGCTGATGTAGTACCGGGGCTGCACTGTGGTTCCCTCCGCCGTGTGACGCTGGCTGGCCACCTTGACCACAGACCGCAAGCTGGGCCAGTCCTTCCCAGTGCTGAGGTACTCCAAACTCAAAGGGTCGCTAATCACCCCGCACTCCCGCCCTTCCACCCGGCCATGTCCCTTGTCCAGAGTAGTGGCGTATTCGTGGGGTAACCCTTGGTAGGCAAACTCCTCCCCTCCCTGGAACAGGTCCTTCACATCCTCGTGCAGTTGGCCCTGGTTCTCCTTCACCGCCAGCACATAGTCCGCCTCCCGGTCCAGAATCCCCTGGGCGATCTCCTTCTGGCACCCCATGGCATCGATGGTAACGATGCCCCCGGTCAGTTCCAGCATCGCCAGCAGCCGGGGTATGGCGGTGATTTCGTTGGACTTCTCCTCCGTCTTCACCTGTCCCAGGGTCAGGGTGTTGGCCGAGGCCCAGGCGCTGACCCGGTGGATGGCACGCCGTCCCGCTGCGCCATCGTGAGAACGGCGCACTGTTTTGCCATCGATAGCCACCACCTCCCCAGGCAGCAGGTCGGCCACCGCCTGCGTCCATCCCATAAAGCACTCCTGGAACTGTTCCGCGTCCAACCGGGAGAAGACGTCGCCGAAGGTGTCGTGAGACGGAATGCCGTGAGGCAGTTCCAGGAAAGTGCGAAACCATCCTTCCTTGCTCTTGCCGAACATCTCCACGTAGACCCACGAATCAGCGCCGCAGATGACGGCACTGATGGCTATGGCGATGAGGTCCACCAATTTATGCCGCTTGCCCCGGTCCACCCGGGGGTCATCCAGGCTTTCAAAGTAGTCCATGATGGTTGCACCTTCCCAATTCCCCATCACTCCCCCATCTTTCCGTCATTCTCATCCTTTGCCCCATCTACTCTACCATCAGAACGCGATTGCCCTGGTGGTTGGACCAGATCCTGGCGCTATACAGCGACCGTGTGCTAGTCATCGACCTTCCCACCACCCGTCGTTGGGGCAGACTGACTGCAGAGGTCGGGCATTCGAGCGCCGACCTGCTGATCGCTGCCACTGCGCTGGAACACGGGTTGACCGGGGTGACCTGCAACATCCGGCATTTCGAGCCGACGGGAGTTCCTATGCTCAACCCAATAGAATGAAATATCTGGTTGTACAACAGTACTTTTCAACAACGCTACATTTGTACATACCGACAGGACATGGTTGAATACGGGTCGTCGTAAAGAGATTCCCAAGCCGTCGCCAAGCATCAATTCAGCGTGGCTATCGACGAACAGGGATGATAAAATCGCGCTGTCCGGCTGGGGCGCCGGACGGCTATCAGAGCCAATCTAGATCGGAGGTTGACCCTGCTTGTGGCATATTCTAGCACCACCGAGCGGGCTGCCGTATCGGAACATTTGATAATCAACGCCATCCTGCCCGGCCTACGTGGCGTTAAGCCCAATCGCCCCAAGGGAGCCTGGAGTTTCTTCTGCCCGCTGGACCATCGCAAGAAGAACGCACCGGCGGTGATCTGGGTAAACGATGAGGGCTGGATCAGCGTTCACTGCTTCGACTGCCGTCGTAACGACGAGCTGCGGGAACTCCTGGTAGCGCCCCACCTGCGCCACCGGTCCACATTGCCACCAGCCGCGCCGCGCCAATCACCGGCGCCGCCACGCATTCAGCCACGCACTGACTATCCGGTCCGGATCTGGACGGAGACCACGGCCATCCCCGCCGACGCCGGGCATCCGGCTCGTCGCTGGCTGGCCCAGCGCAACCTGTGGCGACCCGAGGTGGCAGCGCCGGCGCCGTTACGCTGGCTGCCAGCTTCCCGGACGCAGCCCGGCCCGCACACCGGAGCCGGTTCCCTGGTGGCATTGCTGGCCAAGCCAACGGCGTGGGCTGAGGCCTGGCCCTGCCTGCCCAACCCCCAGGCGGTTGAGATCATCGCCGTTGATTCGGATGGCCAGCCGGCTTTGGACCGTCCGGCGTTGGCAGACGGTCTGGGCCAAGCGCACGCTGGGGGCGAAGGTCGGGGCGGTTCTGATCCTCGGCAATCCCCTGGTGGCTGAGGCCGAGTTGCCAGTGCGGGTTGCCGAGGGCGTGGCCGACGCCTTGGCCCTGGCCGCGCGATTCGCGGGTCCGGCGATTGCCAGCATGGGAGACGCCGGAATGACGGCTGAAGGCTTCCCGCAATGGCTGGCAACGGCCACCGCCGGTGTGGTGATCCACGCCGACAACGATGCTGCCGGTCATGCCGCCGCCAGCCGGTTGTGCGGAGCGGTGCGCATCCACGGCGGCACTGCGCGAGCGGTGCTGCCGCCCCAGGGTAAGGACGCTGGCCTGGTTGCAAGTGACAACCCGTTCACTCCGCTAACCCAGCGCTGGCCCGGCTACGCCGATACTCTGGCCGAGGTGAACGGATGGCCGCGCTGGGAAGCCCAGCGTCAGGCCGCGCTGCTGATGGAAGAGGTACTCGCATGACCACGCCAAATGGCCACCACCAAGTCGATGTCTTCGAGGGGGTGGAACTGCCGCCGGACGCGGAGACGCAGGCGCTGCTGGAGTTGATGCGCTGGCCGACGATGTCGAGGCAGGCAGGTTGACCGAGGAGGGCCACCGGCGCGCCCGTGAAGCCCTGGCGGCGCTGCGCCGCGGCGTAGAACGGGAACCGTCCAGCTTCCGGCAGGCGGTGGCCCTGGCGCAGACCAACCTGCGGGGGTCGCTGGAGACACTGACCCGGGCGATCGAGACAGCCAACCCGTTGCGGGTGGCGACCTGGGGGCATACGATGCCCCAACCCCGGCAGTGGCTGGTCAACGAATCGTTGCCAGCGGGCCGTGTGGCGCTGCTGACCGGAGAGGGCGGGGCGGGGAAATCCCGGCTGGCCCTGCAGCTGGCCGCTGGGGTGGCGTCGGGGGGAGACAACCAGGAGTGGATCACCAGCCCCCACGGCATCATGAGATTGGGGAATGCGGTGCCCACGAACGGCGCCAGCGTGGTCTTCGCATCATGGGAGGATGAGCCGGAGGAATTCTACCGGCGGCTGCACCAGATATCGGGCAAATCTGCCCCGTGGGTGACGCCCGAACGGTTGCAGGGGCTGCGCATCGTCAACCTGGTGGGCGAAGGTCCCATCTGGGCGCCGGAGCCGGGCCGGCACATCTCCACCATGGCGGAGATCACCCCCACCGGTGAACGGTTGCGGCGGTTGTGCGAGCAGGAGGATGCCCGGCTGCTGCTGGTGGATCCCCTGGCGGCGGCCTACGCAGCACACGAGAACGCGCGGGGGTTGGTGAGGGCCTTCGTATCCCACTGGGACGCCTGGGGCCAGGCCAACAACTGCACGGTGCTGATGCTGGCGCATCCGCCAAAGTCGGCGGGGGTCACCTATGCGGGTTCCACGGACTGGCAGGGAGCGGCGCGGGCATTATGGACGCTGCGGGCCGACTACGGCAAGTCCCTGGATGCGGGTCCGACCATCTGGAAGCTGGAGTTTGTGAAAGGCAACTACGGGCCGAGGCCGGAGCCGTTGCAGCTGCGTTGGGATACCGGCGGCGTTGGTCTGCGGTGGGAGGTGGTTGGTGAGGCCGTCAGAGAGACCACGGATGGGGGGTATGAAGTTGACGACTGAGAACAGCCGGGAGATGGAGGCTGCCACCATGCTGGATGGACTGAATACTTCAATTCCAGACACCATTCCCACCGAGAAAGCCGACGGGGTGCTTGCGCAAGGTAGGGGGGAACGCCCCACGGCGCAGGAGCTCACAGAATGGGTCAACGGTGCAGATTGCCCATCGGACGCCATTGGCACGGTGTGCGACCGGTTGACGGCACTTCTTGGATACGACATCCAGCCCCCGCTGGTGATCATCGATGCGATGATCGTAGCCAGTGAGGTGGCCGTCTCCATTGGCGACCTCTGGGACGAATATCGCAGCGCGATCGACGCCGGCGAAGACATGCGCTGGCCGCTGGCGCCTTTGGTCAATGGGTGGCAGCAACACCCGCGGCCGGTTGAACCGAGCCGGCGCACCACGGAACGAGTGATACCTGCCCGCTTGGCGATGGCTCACACCTCGAGCCCACGGAATGCACGCCTTCTGTTCAGCCCAGCTGCACACACAAGCTACGGACCGGAGGGTGAGCAGTTGGTGATGCCCGGTTTCACGAAACCCGACACGCCTTCACCGGCCCTGCCGCTGGCGCTGTATGACTTGGGCGCAGGCCCGACCAGTAGTCCCGGCAAGGGCGCTCCACTAGCGCTGCGAATGTTCGTCGAGTCGGTGCTGAGCGTTCCCATGGACGAGCGCGAGCGCGGCCGACCGGTAGCGATGTCGGTTTCATTACGAGATTTCCTGGGATGGTTGTATCCCACGCGTACCCCAAGCCCAAAGGAATACTGGCCGCGTCTGATGGCCGCCGTAGAGGCTCTAGACAGCTGGGACGCCAGGGTGCCTCTGTATGACCCACAGACCAAGCGCAGTGAGCTACGCCGGGTGGTGTCCGTGGGCGGAATACCGCGAGGACCCGGCGCACTGGACGAATCGGTGCGCATCATTGTTGACCTGCCGCCAGGTTCCGGCAATGGGCCGCAGGTGTCCAACAAACTGCGGCTATGGGGCGTGAAGTCAGCGCCGGCGTATCGGTTGCTGATTAACCTGTCCTACCAGTGGCACAATCCCGGCGTTACCAAGATTCCTGTGGGTAAAGGCAAAACCCGCCACTGGGTGCAGGTCGACGATCCGGACCGATACACGATCATCAGCGACACTGAATTGGTGGCGCTGACTTTTCCGACCACATCCAGCAAGTCAGAACAGCGGAAGCCGGGAGAAGCATGGGGATACGTACGCCAACTTGCGAAAGGCGGCGAGTTGCGCATTGTGCAGGGGAAGATACTGCCTCCAGTTCGCGAGGAGAATGACGACGAGCGTCGTTAGCCTGCCTTTTACCCCGGTTAGCCTGCCTAGCGGATGCAGATTTTCTACTCAAAACTAAATAGGGATTGGCCGATTATGTACTACCTCTACCCCTGCCACTACAGGGGTGGGGGTAGAGGTAGTGGCAGGGCCCCTTTAATCCCCACCAATACCTCTTGAAAAAATCAAAATCACAACGTCCCAAGTTACTGATGTCGAGCGGAGAATCTGGTGTATAGAAAGGTCGCAAAAACCGTAGCAAACTGATTAGGAAAGTCATCGCTAGCCTGCCGCCTCCTTGTTGCTGTCCGCCTCTTACCTTGCTAAGGCAGGCTAGCGATGGTGGGAGTGCTGTCCAATTCGGCAGCCGAACGATGATGGGGCGTGCTTATAATGCAGCTGCTAAGACTTGGTAGCCTCTATGATGTTGAAACCTATCTACACGGTAAGTCGGCTCCCCAACTCGTCTGCTATTGCCGAGCCAGTTCCACCAATGGGATGATAGTGCCCGGTTCCGAAATGGCCGATTGGCGGGCTAACACTTGAAGCTGAATTTTGCGGCCCACCGAAGTAGGGAATGAATCCGATAGTAAGACGCGCTTTGCGAAACGGCCTTATTCTGGGCCTGTTTGTATGCCTGGCTTGGTCCGTCATTGCCTGCGGCAACGGTGACGATCAGCGCACAGAGCCCAATCAGGATTCGACGATCGTGGCAGCCACTGTCGAAGCGATCCTCGACGCGAGAGCGACCGCCGAGGCAGAAGCAGCGCCTACCGCCACACCGATGCCCACGGCCCAACCGAGTCCCATGCTGGTCACAGCTCCGATTGTTTCTCCGACCCAGGCTCCCACCCAGGAGGTCGGGGGTGCAGGAACCGACGGCGGTGACCCGGGGAGCACTGAACCGCTCGCGCCGTTGGCTGCCGAAGACGCCGATGCCTTTTTGGCTGATGTGTCCGATTCAGAGAGAATGTGCCTGTCGGACAACATCCCATCCGACCGAATGGCGATGCTGACCACAACACCTGAACTGGCCACCGAAGTAGAACGCGAAACCTTCCTCGGATGTCTGGAACACAACACCTTGCTACGGCTGTTGCTGACTCCCGTGCTGAGTGCTACCGGTCCATTGAGCGTCGAATCCTCGGCGTGTATGCGCAGCAGCTACGCGGATACGGACCTTGCCGCGTTAATGTCCAGCGTGGTTGCTGACCCCGGCACTGGTCCGGAAGCGGAGGCCGCGATGGCCCAGGGGATGGTAATGTTTTTCGTGTCGCTGTCATACTTGAACGAGGAAGAGTTCCAGACGGCAAGCGTCGCTATGGGGTTGGCACCCGGAGAACGCGAAAACTTCCTGTGCGTGCTTGACCAAGTGGGTGGGCAGGAGGCGTTGGCCGCGCTGCTAATTCCTTCCGCCGAGTTTCCGGCCGAACTGTTCCAGGCGGCGTTCGGTTGCCAGTTTCAGATGGGTGGCCCGCCGCCGGGGTAGGAATAGCGAACGCGCTTGGCTCCCTCATCGGTGAACGAGGCTCCCCTGTCCTCGGCTTGGTTCTCCCTTCGTCCGGGGCAGTTTCACCGGCGGCCTGATGGCCGCCAGCCAGCGCCCTCCCCTCGGGGAGCGTTACATCGGGCCTGTGCTATCATCAGGCCGGCTATTAGTCGGCCCTTAATCTCTATGGGAGTTCCCGAATGACCACCAGTATCCCCTATGCGTCGTCGCACCGCGCCGCCATAGCCAATCTTAATCCGTGCTTCGGGCCGGATGCGGCATTGCTGCCAGACCCAGAGCCGCTGCCGGATGGCATGCAACAGAACCCCAACATCCTGCGCGTCATGCAAATCCTGGCCGATCTGTTCACCGACCGCGTCGACACCTTCGCCGATACCAACACCATCGTCTATTACGACCCCGCCGACGGCAACCGGCGCTTCCAGCCCGATGTATATGTGGCCTTTGGCGTGGACGCTGCGGCGATCCGGCAGCGCAACGGCTATCTGATCTGGGAAGTCGGGAAGCCCCGGATTTTGTGCTGGGAGTGGCGTCGGAGTCCACTGCGCCCCTGGACATAGGCGGCAAGCGGGACTTGTATGCCGGGCTGGGTATTCCTGAATACTGGCGGTTTGATGCCAGCGGGGGCACGATGTATGGCGCCCCGTTGGTCGGAGAGTATCTGCAGAACGGCGTCTATCGGCCATTTCCCACCGAAACTGCGGTGGACGGTGCAACTTGGGGATACAGCCCACGGCTGAGATTGAATCTGCGCTGGAACGACGGATGGCTGGAGTTACAGGACTCTGACACCGGGCAGATCTTGCGGGACCGACGTGGGGAACGCCTGGCGCGGGAAGCTGCCGAGCAGGAATTGGCTGAATCTCGGGAGATAATCCGTCCACTGCGCGAACAGCTACGTGAGCAAAGCCAGTTGCCGGAATAGGCGAGCCAGAACCTTCGACCAATCAATTGGACAGACCCCGGTGGCTGGGGGTTGCCAGCAGTTGCCGATATGGTAGTGAATGGTATGCATTATTGGTACGATCCGGCTTCTCCTGGGCGCTGGGCAGCACCAGGATGGTGACGCGCGGTTGTGGTTAGTCGAACCGTGGTTCCGGTTTCATTCCTTCATATCTCGTCCCAGGAAACGCCGATAGTTAAACGCTAATCGACATTCGACGATGTCACTGTTGATTAGCGTTTAACTATCGGTTATGGGAGCCACGAGGAGTGGCTGAGTGAGTGGCGGGATGCGCGCAGCGACGAGTTCTTTGTGCTGGGGAGCCGGTTCTCTACGCTGCCGTAAGCACGGACTGGCGAGATCCGATCCTTCATCCCGTCACATAACCGTTCTTCAAGTCCCACATTGCAGCGTCTTTGTCCCGGTTTTCCGGTTGGCCGTAACCGCCGCCGCCAGAGGAAAAGCAGACGATGTGGTCACCGGGATTGACGACGACCCCCACTTCTTTCGACCCCAACACCCGTTCTGCGCCGCCGGAAACGATCTTGTAGTGGTGCGGCAGACCGTCGGTCGCGCCGAACAGCCCGAAGGGTGGCACAACCACGCCGTCGCCCGCAGTGTTGAGCAGGGCGGGGCCTTCCCCTTCATAAACCAGGTCGCACACCGCCCCCAAGCCACCGCGCCACGCGCCAACTCCTCCCGAGTCAGGCCGTAGCTCATGGCGCTCGATGAAGAACGGGAACCGCTCTTCCGTTACCTCTATGCTGGGCGACCGTATTCCTCCGGCCACGTTAATCTCACCGACGTTGGACCACCCGTCGTAGCCGTCGGAGGCTCCGCCACCGCCCCTGGCCAGGAAGAAGTGCCAAATGAACCGGCGCCCCGTCCTTGGGTCGAACCCGGTGATGGCGTAGCGCAACCGGCGGGAAAACCCCGAGGAGACCGCACCGGGGATAGCGGGAGCCAATGCCTTGAACACCGCCTCCACCACCTCCTCGGCGCAGTGGTTGGTGCTCATGCACACCGGCGCGGGAGGGTTGGCGTTGACGATGAGTCCCCGTGGGGCGATTATCTGGACGGGCCGCATGGAACCCTCGTTTCGGGCCACGTCCATCGGCGCAAGGTACATGATCGCAGCGTGGGCCAGGGACCGGGTGTTGGCATAAGCGCTGTTGATGAACCCCTCAACCTGAGGACTGGACTCGCTGAGATCGATGGTCATGGAGTCGCCGGCAATGGTGACTTTCGCCCGAATCGGCACTAGCTTGCTGTCAAACCCGTCGTCGTCCACCAACGACTCCCCGTAGTACACACCGTCGGGCCACCCGGAGATGAACTGACGCACCTGTCGCTCGGTGGCGGCCAAAATTTCGGCTACCACCGCCATTAACCGGTCGGGACCGTAGTCGGCGAGCAGGGATTCGATTCTCCGGGCGGCCAGCATTACCGAGCCTATCTGCGCGTTGAGGTCGCCCAGGAAATTCTCCGATTGCCGGACGTTGGCCGACAGCATTTGGAGCAGGTCGGTGCGGGGGACGCCCTTATCGTAGAGCTTCAATGGAGGTATGCGGAGGCCCTCCTGATATATCTCATTGGCGCCGGGGTTATAACCGCCATGGGTGCCTCCTCCGACGTCGCTGTGGTGCGCTCGGTTCACCCCGTAAAACAGCGGCCGTCCTTCGTGAAAAATGGGCCGGATGATGGTGATGTCCGGCAGGTGACTGCCCCCAAAATAGGGGTCGTTCAGAATAAACAGGTCTCCGTCGGAGATGTCATCCCCAAAATAGTCCCGAACGGCGGCGCCTGCCACGGGAAGCGCGCTTATGTGTACCGGGATGCCTTCTCCCTGGGCCACCAGTTGGCAATCACCGTCCAGGATCGCGGTGGAAAAGTCCCGACTGGAGTTGAGGATTTGGGACATGGCTGTGCGCAGCATTGCCTCGGTCATCTCTTGGGCAATGGACTCCAACCGGTGCTCCACCACCGCCAGGGTAATGGGGTCGTCATGCGCGAGGCTGTCCGGTCCATCCACTCCGGCGGAGTCGGGTGCCGCATCCTGCGTGGCCGGGGTGATTTCCTGGTTCACTCGCAACTCGATGCCACCCATGGCATCCACCGTGGCGTAGTCGCCTGGCCACACCAAGATAGTAGTGAAATCCGACTCCAGGATCGCCGGCCCGGCGATTTCCGCCCCGGCAGGCAGGGAATCGGCAGCATAGGTTGGCGCCTGTCGCCATTCACCCAAGTAGATCCGGCGCCAGCCAACGGGGCTAACCGTATTCTCGTCCCCTATCCGGTCAAGCTGGGCTATTCTGGGGAGCTTGCCGACTGCCGCCACCCGAAGAGTGACCAACCGCACCTCCTGGTCCTGTTGGCTGTAGGAGTAGAGCTCCTGGTATCTTCGATGAAAATTAGACGTCAAACGGGCAAGGAATTCCGAGTCCGCCAGAGTCGGATCCGGTAGCGGCACGGTGACTTCGTAGATTTGATCCAAGTACCGCATGTCAGCAGAGTAGTGAATCTCCACCGCTTCGCGGGCCACGCCTTGGGCAAAGAGCTTATCCTGTCCCTGGTCGCCCAGTTCGCCCAAAATGGACCTAAGCTCGTTCAGGTCGAGTCGGTCCAGGCTCACCGGATATGATCGGAAGAAATCGTACTTGATGTCGGTGTTCAACATGCCGTAGGCAGACAATACCGGCGCCGACGCCGGTATGTACACCTTTGCCACGTGTAGCTGCCGGCCAACCTCCGCAGCATGGAGGCCCGAAGCGCCGCCAAATCCCATGATGGTAAATTCTCGCGGGTCAACACCTCGTTGCACTGACATCAGTCTTATACCCTCGGCGATGGTGGTGCAGACCACCTTGTACACGCCGTACGCAGACTCGACATTGGAAAGGTGGAGCGGCGTGGCTACGTTCTCAGCCAAAGACTGCTCGGCGGCCGCCGGGTTGAGACTGGCCTTGCCCCCAGAAAATTGGCCGCATCCAGGTATCCCAATACCAGGCTGGCATCGGTAACGGTGGGATTGACGCCACCCTTGCCATAGCACGCCGGGCCGGGTTCAGCCCCGGCACTGTCCGGGCCGACATGGAGAATTCCTCCTTCATCCACCCTTGCAATACTGCCCCCGCCAGCGCCCAGGGTGTGGATGTCGATCATCGGGGCGGCGATCTTCCACCCGGCCTCGAACTTCTCGTTGGTGATGTGGGGAACCCCGTTCTCGATCAGCGAAATGTCGGTGCTGGTGCCGCCCATGTCGAAGGCAATGACCTTCGACTCCTCCAATAACTGCCCGATGTGGGCGGCGGCGCTGACACCTCCCGCCGGACCGGACAGGATTGCCCGTACCGCCATACGGCTGGAGTCGTCGATCGGAGCCACTCCGCCGTTGGACTGCATGATCAGCACGTCTTTCAATTGGGGGTATGCTGCGAACCGCTCATTCAGGTGCAAAAGATAGCGGCTGAACACCGGGCCGACGTAGGAGTTAATCACCGTTGTACTCAGGCGGTCGAACTCCTTGATTTGGGGAATTACCTCATGGGAGAGGGAAGTGTACATGTCCGGATAGCGGCGGCGTATGTTTTCCCAGGCCTGTCGCTCGTGGGAGGGGCTGAGGTATGAGAACAGGAAACAGACCGCCAACGCTTCGGCCCCTTCCTGAACCAGGTACTCCAGGCTTTCGACCAGTGCGGCTTCGTCCAAAGGCCGTTCCACCAAACCGTTGGCGCGAACTCGTTCCGGGACGCCTACCCGCAGATAACGGGCGGATAACGGCTCGACGGGCGTCATCCGCAGGTTGTATCGGTCCTCTTTCAATCCCTCTCGCATCTCCAGCAGGTCACGGAAACCATCGGTGGTGATGAGCCCCACCCTTGCCCCTTTCCGTTCTACCAGCGTGTTGGTCGCGACAGTCGATCCATGGATCACCAGGTCCGTGTCGCCCAGCAACCGATCCAAAGACAGTCCGTACGCGGCGGCGGCTTCCTGCAATCCGGTCATGACGCCTATCGAGGGGTCATCAGGAGTGGACTGAGTCTTAAAGAAACGCGGCTGCCCCCCTTCGCCAGCTACGACGAAGTCGGTAAAGGTGCCTCCAACGTCTATCCCGATCTTGTACACCTGGGGACCTCCTAAGCCTTTTGGTAGCAAGTGTGCCCTATTGTCAGCATCTTACGCCATGACGCTGTGTAGTAGGCGCTGCCGGGGGCGGCGGTGCGGAATCGTCGAGCAGATACTGCAACTGTTGCCAAGGCTCCGGCTACGCATATCACCGCAGCGGTGTACGGACAAATCCCTCAGAGCCTGAAGGTTAGCAACACTGGCGGCCAAATTTGGACCCAAGCCACAGCGCGGGAAGTAGGCAACCGCAGGATATATACGTCGACGGCCCAATGCCCTCTGTAGCGGAGCGGATCAGTTCGGTACTCGCAATGGTTTACCATGAACGAGAACCCAACCAAGTGGCCGGGATTACCATTGCCATCGCGTTTGCCCTAGAAATCCGGCCAAAAACCGACCGGATTATGGCGAGGGGTTATACTCCGGGCAATCCAGGCTAGCGGAGCAGGGCAATGCTGGGGAAGCGTTCGGACCAGAAGGGCCTGTGGGAAGCGGACCGGTTGTATCTGGACTACGTGGGCAAGGATACCTGCTACGGCTTGCTGGCTTCACTGCAGGGCCAGCTGTTCGGCGATGACGATTTCGCCGAGATCTGCTGTCCAGACAATGGGAGGGACAGCGTGCCGCCCAGCCTGCTGGCCACGGCGCTGCTGTTGCAGACCTACGACCAGGTGAGCGACGCTGAGGCCAAGGCGAGGGCTGACTTCGACATCCGGTGGAAGGTGGCGTTGGGGATTGAGATTGAGGATAGACCCTTTGCCAAGAGTACCCTTTGCCAAGAGTACCCTTTGCCAAGAGTACGCTGCAGATGTTCCGGGCGCAGTTGATACTGCACGAGAAGGTGCGGGAGGTATTCGAGGGCAGCCTGCGCCTGGCGCGGGAGTCGGGCTACCTGAAAAAGCGTGGGATGCGGGTGGCGCTGGACACGACCTACATCCTGGGACGGGGCGCGGTGAAGGACACCTACAATCTGTTGGCGGACGGCATCGTCAAACTGTTGCGGGCTCTGGCTGCCGTGGCGAACGCCACCTTGCCGGCATGGGCCGAAGCCCAGGGGTATGAGCGGTACTTCGGGACCAGCATCAAGGGCGAGGCGACGATTGACTGGTCGGACCGCAAAGCGCGGCGGAAGCTTTTGGGGGAGATAGTGGCTGACTCGGACCGGCTGCTGGAATTGGCGCGGCAGGCGTGGGTGGAATTGCCGGAGGACAGCGCCCAGCGGCAGAGCATAGTGGATGGGGCGGAGTTGCTGGGACAGTTGCTGCTCCAGGACATCGAGCGCGAGAGCGGCGATGTTGATGCTGATGCTGCTGATGACGGGGTGAGCATCAGGGATGGGGTGAGCAAGGACCGGATGCTGTCGGTGCATGACCCGGAGCTGCGCCACGGGCACAAGGCGGCCATCGTGGTGGACACCGACAGCCAGCTGACCACGGCCGTGGACGTGTTGCCGGGCAACGCTGCCGACAATCTGGGGGCATTGGAACTGGTGGAGCAGAGCGAAGCGAGTACCGGCTCGGTGGTGGAGGAAGCCATGGGCGACGCCGCCTATGGGGACGGCGGGACCCGCCAGACCTTCGCCGAGGCGGGACGCCGGTTGGTGGCCAAAGCGCCGGCCCAACCGGAAACACTTTCCCAAAAATGACTTTCACCTTGACCTGGCGGCGGGCAGTTGCGCCGGTCCGGCGGGGCAGGTTACCGGCGCCATCGTGCCGGCGGGAAAGCGGACGGATGGCACCGGTCGCACCTACCGCTTGCAGGCCTTCCAGTTCGACGGGGCCGAATGTCGGGTATGTCCGCTGCGGTCCCGGTGCATCGCGGCCAAAGGCAGGAAGGGTCGACGGGTGCTGATCCATCCCAGGGTTACAGGTCATCCACGGCTACCCCATGCGATACAATACGGGTTCGGAAGTATACACCCAGAGGTTGTACCAAGCTTTGGCAGACCGTCACGAGGTCCATGTCTTCTCCCGTCAAGAGAACGCCTCTCTGTCCGAGCACGCGCTGCAGTACGAATCAAACCCCGCAGACCCGCGGATCACAATACACGTGGTCAACATGGCTCGCGCCCGCGACAGTTACAGCCACCGGAACATGGGACTTTCGAAACTACCTTCAGGCCGGGTTCACCTGACTGAAACTATCAATCCAAGAGACATCAACCAGGAGGTGTCGTTATGGCAGAAAGCCCGAAGAGGATCGTGCAAGACGCAATTGACGTCGCCATCGGGGAGCGCGGCGAAATCGGAGTCCAGGTCGCGGCCTACCTTGACAGCGAATTGGTGATCGACCAGTGGGGCGGGCTGGCAGACGAGACCACCGATCAACAGGTCAATGGAGACACGCTCTTCCCGGTGTTTTCCAACATCAAGGCGGTGACGGCGACCGCCCTCCACATTCAGGCTGAACGGGGACTGGTGGACTACTACCAACCGGTGGCGAAATACTGGCCTGAATTCGGGAAGTACGGAAAGGACAAAGGCACGGTTTTCGACGCCTTGACCCACCGCATCGGCGTACCCCTGATGCCCGTGGGAGTCACCCCCGAGTTGATGTGCAACTGGGACTGGATGGTAGGGCAAATCGCGGAAATGCATCCCCTCTTTGAGCCGGGCACCCGCAGCGGGTACATGGCCTACACCTTCGGCTGGGTGGTGGGCGAGGTCGTGCGCCGCACTGACCCAAAGCAACGGCCCTTCGGCAAGTTCATCCAGGAAGAAATCTGTGAACCCCTAGGCATCACCGATCTGTGGGCGGGCATTCCGCCTGAGGTCGAATCCCGGGTGGCGAAGCTCACCAATATGCCTCTGCTCCTTCCCGGCGCTCCGGGACTGCCCCCGGACTCGCTGCGGTTCAGGGCCACTCCGCCTGAGGTGGGGACCACCCAGGAGGTGTTCGGCCGCTCCGACGTGCGCCAGGCGTGTATCCCAGGGGCACAAGGGATCATGAATGCGCGGAGCCAAGCCCGGTTCTACGCCATGCTGGCCAATGGCGGTGAACTGGACAGCGTGCGGCTTCTCTCCGAGGACCGGGTTCGTACGTTTCATATACCCCGTCCGCCCAGCGATTACGACCCGGTGCACGGGAGACCCCACCACGGGACCATCGGAGGTTTCCACTTCGCCGGCAGTCCCGGCATGGGCGCCATGGGCGGCAATCCTCTTGCGTTCGGCCACAACGGGGCCGGCGGATCCGTGGGCTGGGCTGATCCTCAGCATCGGCTGGCGGTCGCAATCCACCACAACCGCATGGTGCCTCACGGGCTGCCCGAAGAAAGCCCGCTGACACCCATCGGCATAGCGGTGCGAAGGGCCCTGGGGATACCCGAGTAAGGTTTGTTTTGCTCTTGCGTGTCTCCGGTAAGTCCTGAACCCTAACCAGTTTCTGCATCGAGCGAAGCTCGCGTGGTGGGTCCATGTGCCGGCCGTAGTCGGTCCAGGATACCTCCGCCACGTACAGGTCTCCCCGAGAGTCGATAGCTATGCCGTGGGGCGAATAGAACCGGCCCGACTGGTTGCCGTAGCTCTCGCGCCCGACCCTGGTCAGGACCTTCCCTTTGGTGTTCATTACCGTCACGCGGGATCCGAGATCGGTGCCGATGTCGTTGGTGGCAATCCCGCAGAAGTACTCGCCGGTATATATCAATTCCTCGCCCGACCGGTCGTCGATGCAGATGGCAGCTGCTCGCGAGAGGTTGCCCCACTGGGTCTCGCACTTCCCGTCTGAGCTGAAGACCTGGATGCGCTGATTCTCGCGGTCGGCGACGTACACCCAGCCATCGTTGTCCACGATTACGTTATGGACTATGTTGAACTGACCGTCACCGGTGCCCGATTCGCCCCAAGAGAAGAGGAGCCTGCCGTCGGGGGTTTTTCCACTCGCCTGTTCGTCGGAATCACTGTGTCAGGGTCAATGTTCAACGTGAATAGGCTGGGTGAATAGGCTGGCGATTTACACGGACACTCGTCCACCCTGGGAGCGCGGTGCAGTGACCAATGTCAGGTTGCCGTTGGTCGGTCAATCACCTTCTATTGGAGGCAATCACCACCGATAAGCAACCTTTTCATTGCGGCAATGCGAGGCCGGCAGGACTTATAGTTGTCGATCAGGAGTGGTCGAACTGTATAATCTGCAGGCAATCAGCAGATCCGATTGGCGCAGGTGCAGCCATGTCGAACTCCATTGTGCGAAGAACAGTCTGGGCCACCGCCGGCATATGGGCGGTTCTGATCCTCGCGGTGATAATCCAGTCCATGTTGGGCGTGACGGTAGCGGGCGCCAGGCCGGAAGCCAGCCGGCTGATAATCATGATGACGCTGCCGTTCACGGCGGGAATGTCCGTAGTCGCCATTGGCGCGGCAATGGCCATCGGGTGGTGGCGGAGCCGCTGGCGGGCTGCCAGCGGGGACGACTGAAATGGTGAAGTTGCATCTGGAACTGGAGGGTGAGGTGGGCGAGGTGGTCCGGGTGCTGCGCCGCATCGGCGGCGGGGACAACGCAGACGGCGAGGTTCAGGATGGGCCGCGCCCTGCCCCAACGGAGGAGAGAGCATCGGCTGGGGGCACTGTTCCGGAGCCAGGGACAACGGCAACTTCTGCAGCGTTGCTTCCCGGCCGCTGGACGGAGGAGCTAAACTAAAGCCAAGGTGAAATGCGCAGATGGTGGGGGTCAAACGACGGAGCCGGGTCGTTCTCCGAGTACGGATGAGAGGGATTCACGGACTTAACCCAGCTGATCATCATCGCCACTTAAATGTACATCCCACCTTGGCTTTAGTTTAGGGTTAGGCAGATTGCGGCAGCGGCTAGGAAGGTCAAGAGGGAGAGCGTTCGTTTCGTGTTGGGGGCTTGGTCTTCCCACCAGTCTATGACTCTGTTCACAGTACAGTACTCCCCTGACCCGCCCCAACGCGGGCGGCCTGTCCCTCCAGAAAGGGCGGCTTGAACTTCCCCGCAGACCGGGCTCTAGCCTCCGACGTGGCGGTACTTGATCAGCCGCTCGCCTTCGAGGTTCTGGTTCACGTAGATGTCGCCGTGGGAGTCGACCCAGACGGCGTGGGCGCCGTTGCCCCACCCGGCGTCCGAGGGGCTGCCCCAGCGGGCCAGGACGTTGCCCTTGATGTCCAGAATGCTCATGAAACCGTCCAGCTCCGGCACGTACACCGCCAGGTCGTCGTCGATGTAGATGTCGCAGGGCCGCGCCAGGTTCTGCCATTGGTCCAAATAGTTGCCTTCGGAGTCGAAGATCTGGATGCGGTTGTTCTCGCGGTCGGCCACGAACACCCGACCGTCCGTATGTACCCAGACCCCGTGGGGGACGTGGAATTCGCCGGGACCGGTCTTCCCCGGCGCGCCCCAGGAGTCCACCAGCTCGCCGTCGGGGGTGAACCGGTGCACCCGGGCGTTGCCATAGCCGTCGGAGATGTACAGGAGACCGTCCGGGGAAATGCCGATGTCGCTGGGGCGGTTGAATGGCCCGGCCGCCCTGACGGCCGGGTCGCTATAGTTCCCCGACCAGCCGGTGTCTGAGGGCTTGTCCCACTCGCCCATGGTCATCAGCAGGTTGCCCTTGGGGTCGTACTTGAGGACCACGTGGCTGTTCTTGACCGGCAAGTAGAGGTTCTGGTCGTCGTCGATGAACATGCCGTGGGCGTCGGTGAGAACGCCCTCACCCCAGGAGGCGAGATAGTTGCCATCCCGGTCAAGGACGATCAGCGGGTGTTCGCCGCGGTTGAAGAGATACACCCGATCCTCGGAGTCGGTGACGATGGCCGTCTGTCCCAGCTCCCATCCCTCGGGCAGCTTCTCCCAATTCTCGACCTGCTCGTAGGTGTACTTGCCATTGCCGACGGTGATCATGTCGTCGCCTCCTTGATCGCGCCCGGTGACCCCGGGGAGTAGGTTGTTGGTCGCTCTAGTAGGTTGTCAGCGTATCGATAACCGCCTGTTCCAACTCCCCGGCGCGGACCGAGACCTGGTCGGCCGTCAGACCGCCCAAGGGATGGGGAATGCCCAGCGGGTGGAAGTCGCGGCGGCCAAAGGTGCGGGCGTGGCGGAAGGCCGAGTCCAAGAACGGGTCGGTGCAGACCACCACCGTGGGGATGCCGAGGTTCTCCAGGGTCATTGCGTCGTGCACACTGCACGCGGTGCAGGAGCCTCAATCGGCAATCGCGGTGACCACGAAGTCGCACCGCTCGGAGAGCTCTCTTATGATCTCATCAGCGGCCGGCCGGGAATAGACGTACTTGTCCACGGCGACGATGTCGCCCAGTTCCAGGTCCTTGGCCAGCCGCTCGCCCATGTTCTGCAACAGGAGCTCGGCGTTGGCCTTGCGGTTGCCCAAAAAGCCACCGACCTTGTCGTGCAGCGTGTCCAACCGGGGCGCGGCCCGCCAGCGGGACGCCGCCTCAGGGTCGATGGGCAGGGCCAAACCCAGTTCCCGCATCCGGTCTTGGTAGTTCGTGACAGTCATCGTTCCCTCTACAATTCTCCAATCAACGTTGGATCTTTCGAGTGACCCTGCGAGAGCCCCAGCCGGGCAGGTAGGCCGAGTGGGGGCCGCCGGCGCCACCGGCGACGAAAATGTTGATGCGGTCCGGGACGCGGACCACCGGCACCATCTGGTCGTCATCGTCGGCGTCGATGTACCTGGGCCAGAAGTGGCCGAGGCGGGAGTCGCCTTGGGGCGGGCCGCCCTGGCGGAGTTTCCGTACCGGCTTGCGGGCGTGCTCGAAGAGGAACTGGCGGATGTCCCGTTTGTTCCAGCCGTCGCGGTGGAGGAACTTGGCGTGCTCGGGGCCAATGACCACGAAGGTGTCACCCATGACGTACATCTGGACGTTGCCCAAGGTGCACATGGTGTCGGCAAGAACGGTCAGGAAGTTCCGCGAGTGGGAGGCGTGGTACATGATGTTGTGGGGCGCCTCCGCCGGGAACACCGACACCGTGCTGTCGGTCGGGGCGAAGCCGAGCTCGACGTGCATCGGCTCCCAAGGGTTGGCGTCCTCGTCCTCGGCAACGCAGTAGGTGTAGGCGCCGGGGTGGCCGAAGGTGGCCTTGTTGGTCTCGCCAGGTATGGCGCCGCCCAGGTTGAGCAGGACCAGCTTGACCGCGCGGCCGATGGTGGCATTGGCCCGCCAACCGGAGCCGAAGCAGTTGTAGCCGCCGTTGATGTCCAGCTCCTTGACAATAGGGCCGTTGACGATCAACAGCGGAGTGTGGATGCCGGTGGAGCACATCACGCCCCGCAGGTTGAACCGCTCGTCCATCATCGCTTCGAGGGCGGTGATGACCACCGGCATGTGCTCCGGCAGGCAGCCCGCCATGGCGGCGTTGACCGCGATGCGCTCGACAGTGGCCCGTCCGCCCAAGGGCGGCAGCTCCGCGATGAGTTCGTCGCCCCCGCGGCCGGTGCTCTCCACGAACCGGCGGACCAAGGGTTCGGACGGCGGCACGACCGGCAAGCCATCGGTCCACCCGGTCTCAAACATCAATTCGATGGCATCAGAAACGTCGGTGGAAAGCATTATCGGGCCATAAGGGATGTTGGATTATCTGCAGTTTAGCCGAGGCGAGTGTAATCCTCGTAGATAGTGCTGTCAACGCGACAATCGCCCACGTAACTGTTCAGACTTGGTGAGGTGAATTGGCCGGATCCGGGTTGCCGAACGCTGGCACGGGTGGCGGTGGTTATATCATATACAGGGCATGGATACTGAAGTTGACCTGACCACCGCCGACCGCGATGTTCTGATTGCCATCATCGCCGAGTTACAGGCGGTGATTGAGCGGTTGGAGCGGCGGATTGCCGAACTGGAGGGCCAGGCGAAACCGGACGGCCCGCCCCGAATGCCCGGCCTCAAGTCCAGTTTGGGCCGCCCGCCAGCGCAGCAGCAGCCCAGCAAGCAGCGACGCCACGGCTTCGCCCGCCCGCGTATGACACCCACCCATCGGGTGGAGCACGTGATGGAGAACTGTCCCGATTGCGCCACCCACCTGTCCGGCGGCTGGATCCAGCGCACCCGGGAAGTCATCGAGTTGCCGGTGGTTCCGGTGCAAGTCGCCGAGCACGTCTACATTGCTCGGACTTGTCCGGCGTGCCGACGGCGCTGCACACCTCCGGTGGAACTGGACAGCGTGGTCCTGGGCCAACAGCGCCTGGGCGTCAATCCTGAATCAAGTTCAGGACAGGCTCTGATCAGCCGCATAGCCACGTTACGGGAAGAAGGGCGGCTGCCCATCCGCAGCGTCCAGTGGTATCTGGACACCGTCCATCAGTTGCGCCTCAGCGTGGGGGCCATTGTGAGCGCCATTCATCAGACCGCGCAACAGGCCCAACCAGCGGTGGCTGGGATGGTGGACCGCATCCGCGCCAGCCCGGTGGTCCACGCCGACGAAACCGGCTGGCGTCAGAGCGGGGCCAACGGCTACGTCTGGACTTTCAGCACCCCCACCGAACGCTACTTCCTGCGGCGGGGTCGGGGCAAAACAGTCGTGGACCAGGCGCTGAGCGATGCTTGCTCCGGAGTATTGGTCAGCGATTCCTACGCTGCCTACCACCATTACGACGGCCCCAAGCAGCGCTGCTGGGCGCACCCCTGTTCAAGCCAGGGGCAGGCTCTGCTGCGGGACATCCACGACCTGCTGGCCCTCTGCCAACCCTTCCGGCACGACCCGTCGGCAACCCAGGCCAAGCTGTGCCGACGCATCAAGCGCCACATCAAGAGCCTGCGTCATCTGGTCGTCAGCCGCAAGGTCAGCGGCGGCACCCGCTCGGAGCAGGGCACGGAGAGCAAGATGACGCTGGCCTCCATCTTCGGCACTTGGCGCGCCCAAGGTTTAAATCCTCTCGCCGCCTGCCGTCAGCTGCTCACTTCCCCCAAGTCTGAACTGTTACGTCAAACCATCCCCGGTTGACACCATCCCGATGTCAACGCAAAATGGCGGAATTATGCGTCACCTGCGCCACACTTAATCACGGAAGGTGACGAAATGGCAGAGATTCTGGGCCTTGGCCTGACGCACTACCCACCCCTGATTTCGCCCGACGAGGACAAAGTAATTCCTCTCAAACGGACCTGCGGGGTAATAAGAACATCCCCGAGGAGATGAAGAACCCAAGCAGATGGCCTGAACCCATGCGCATCGAGTACGGCGAGGACGAGGGCTACGAATCGTCGCTGGAACACCGGGCGCGCCTGGTGGCCGGTTTCCGCCGCATCCGCGAGGAACTGGACGCCTTCAACCCCGATTTCGTGGTCATCTGGGGCGACGACCAGTACGAGAACTTCCGCGAGGACATCATCCCGCCCTTCTGCGTGCTGGCCTACGACGACTTCGAGGCCCAACCCTTTGCTCACCGCCAGCGCAACGCGTGGGACGAACCTAAGGACAAAACGTTCAAGTACCGTGAACACAAGGAAGGCGCACGGGCACTGGTGTCGGGAATGATCGACCGGGGCGTGGACATGGCCTACGCCTACCAGCCGTTGCATGAGCCGGGCCTCGGTACGCCATCCTGAACACCCTGCTCTACCTGGACTACGACCGCAAGGGGTTTGACTATCCCGTGGTGCCCATGCTGGTGAACTGCTACGGCAGCCGCGTCATCCGCAACAAGGGTGACAGCGTGGAGCATTCGCTGGACCCGGACCCGCCCGGCCTGTCGCCCCAGCGCTGCGCAGGAACTGCTGAACTGGCCTACCTGGTGGGCGCGGTTGACGAACTGGACTACAAGGCGGATATCGTGGACTGGTACGAAACGTACATCTTCAACTCCACCAAGTGCCTGGCCGTGTTCCGGTAGCAGACCAGTCAAGCATCAACCATTGCGTAGGGGCGAATAATCATTCGCCCCTACATTTTCTAGTCAACCCGACGACGCGTTACCCGCGGAACGGCCGGAAGAACTCGCGGACCTCATGGGCCAGCAGCTCCGGCTCCTCCAGCGCGGCAAAGTGCCCCCCGCGCGGCATCTCCTCCCAGCGGCGCACATCGTAGGAACGCTCGGCCCACTCGCGCGGCGGCTTGGCGATTTCCTGGGGAAACATGGCCATGCCGGCCGGCGTCGGTACCTTTTCTCCCTCGGTCATCTCCCAAAGAGTGCTCTGGTTCTCCTTGTACATCCGCACCGATGACCCGATGGTCTGCGTGACCCAGTAGATGGTCACGATGGTGAGCAGTTCGTCCTTGGTGTAGCGGCTCTCCACGTCGCCGTGGCAGTCGCTCCACGTGCGGTACTTCTCGACAATCCACGCCGCCAGGCCGACGGGAGAGTCGTTCAGGCCGTATGACAGGGTCTGCGGTTTGGTGCCCTGGATGTGGCTGTAGCCACCCTCGCTCTGTTGCCATCGCTCGCGCTGGTCCGAATGCGCCTGCTCTGCCTCGGTGAGCGGGCGCGACCCAGGACCAAGGTAGGGCGTGGGACGCGTGACGGAAGTAAGGTGGACGCCGATCATCTTGTCCGAGTGGGCATATCCCAGGCGTGAGGTCACGCCGGAGCCGATATCGCCGCCCTGTGCCGCGAACTTCTGGTAACCGAGGTTTTCGGTCATCAGCCTGGCCCACAGGTCCGCAACCTTCTGCACCTGCATCCCCCGCTCCTGCGACGCCTGCGAAAACCCGAACCCGGGTAGCGACGGGGCCACCACATCAAAGGAATCGGCGGGATCCCCGCCGTGACTCCCCGGGTCGGCCAGCAGCGGAATGATCTTGGACATCTCAAAGAACGTGCTGGGCCATCCGTGGGTGATCACCAGCGGCATGGGGTCCGGCCCCGTTCCCTTCTCCAGGATGAAATGGATGCTGAGCCCGTCCACCTCCGACTTGTAGTGATTGAACGCGTTGAGCTTCTTTTCCTGCGCCCGCCAGTCGAAGTCGGTGCGCCAGTACTCGCACAGATCCTTGATGTAGTCCAGGTTGGAACCGTAGTCCCAGCCCACGCCGGGCATCTCGTCGGGCCAACGGGTCTGGCCGAGCCGTTGGCGCAGGTCGTCTAGCACCTCATCGCTGATTGCAATCTCAAAGGGCTCCATGGGATTTCTCCTGTGGCTTGCGGATTATGCGTCGATCCGGTACACGCGAACCGCGGTGTCGTGGAATGCGGCCGCCCTCTCCGAAGGCGAGTAGCCCTCCGACATCCGTTTGAACGCGTTGTACATCACGTTGTATGAGAACGACACCTTGTCCACCGGGAAGTTGCTCTCGAACATGCACCGGTCCGGCCCAAATGCGTCCAGGCAGTGCCGCATCCAGTCGCCTACCGAGTCGGCCAGCTCCTCGGAGCCGATGGGCGTCTCCCGCTCGTGCCAGTCGTAACCGATGCGGGGCATCCCGATGCCGCCGAGTTTCATGATCACGTTAGGGCAGGCGCCCACGGCTTCAATGCCGCTGCGCCACTCGGGGATGACCTCGTCGTCCCGGTTGGCATAGGGGCCGGTGCGCATCATCCCGCCGATGTGGTTCAGCACGATGGTTAGGTCGGGGATGCGGCGAGCGAAGTCGGCCAGATCGGGCAGCTGCGGGAAAAATACGGTCGTTTCCAGGATCAGGCCCATGTCTCGCAGCACGCGGGCGCCGGCCATATAGTCGTCGCGCTGCAAGCATCCCTCAACCTCCCGGTTTTCAACCTCGGGATGCGGGTCCCAGCCGACCGAGTGGCGGATGCCGCGGAAGCGGTTTGGGCTGGCGGCCTGCAACGCCTCCAGCACGGGGCGCACGGCATCGCCCATCTTGAGGTCGGCGCGTCCGATGATGGCGGCGGCGGCTCGGGCTTCACCGTAGCGTCCGGTGGCGCTTTCGTCGGCAATGCTCTGGATGAACTCCACCTCGCCCACGGAGCGCATCTCTTCCGGACCGTCGGTGCGGTACTCGGAACGCGCCTCGATGAACACGGTGGAGCGGACGTTGTGGCCGCTGGTGATGTCGGCAACCAGGTCAGGCAGCAAGTACTGCTGGTAGGCAACGGGTTCGGGGCGCTGCACCCAGAAGTGGTGATGAGGGTCGCAGATGGGCAGATCGGGTTCCAGGGTGGGTTCGGCGGTTAGGGCCAGCCATTCGTTGCCACTGGGCGGCATGATCGCACCTCCTAGTGTCGAGGATCGTCGACGCAAGCACGGAATCGTTGAATTGCGCCAATCATAGCATACGCTCCACTCAACCTCCGCTCATCCTGAGCCTGTCGCAGCACTCATTCATTGAACCGACGCGCTGTCCGCGACCGCCATAAGCGCGACGACGTGACGAACTCGTTGCTCTGCAAAATCCCCCATCCTGTTTATCCTGTGTATCCCGGTAAAACGTCATCCCGTACTTGAACGTGGGCGCTCGCGAAGTTCATCCGCTGGTTGACACCGTACTTATTACCTATCAGAGTAAACAAAATAGGATTCTGTATTACTTGGAGGTTCAAGATGACTCAAACTACAGCCTATTCGGTGGATGCGTTCATAGACGACGTGCGCGAGATTTTCGACACCACGCAGGACGCGTTGGCTCAGGCTTCGGGCGTGGCGGAACGCATGGAGCGCTTGCTGACCACCCCCGGCTGGCTCGAGGAGCGACTGGAACTTCCCGACGAGGGTGGGTACGGACGCTATGACATCCACCTGGACGAAGACTACGGGCACCCGGGTGGCGGTTTCTGGCTCATGGCGTCGGTGCAGAAGCCCGACCAGGACAACCTGCCCCACGACCACGGCGCGGCCTGGGTGGTGTACGGCGTGTACGACGGCGCCATCAAGCAGACCAAGTGGCGCTGGTTCTATCCCGGTGAGGGCGTGGACTCGGTGCAGATTCAGGAGATCGGCGACTTCGTCCAGAAGGACGGCAAGGTGGCCTTCTTCCTGCCCGGCGAGATCCACAACACCCTGAACGTCACCGGCGACCGCGCCGTCGTGGTACGCCTCGAGTCCCAGAAACTGGACCGCGTAACCCGCTACCAGTACAACCCCGAAGAAGGCACCGTGGTGGTCATGGACCGCTAGTCGCGACCCCCAGTTGCCGGCGGCAACCGAGTTTCACGAAAGAGCGCCCCTCTCAAACGAGAGGGGCGCTCAATTCTTTGTTGACACTGTCAGACTGCCTCTATACCACCCTTCCAAGCACGACCGTTCGGGGTGAGTACCATGCCGCCCACCGAGATAATGTTCGAAGTGACCGAAGCCATCAAAGGCGGCTACGACGTCAGGGCGTTGGGGTACGGTATTTTCACGCAGGGGAATGACTGGGCCGATCTCAAAGGCCATGGTCAAAGATGCAGTGCTTTGTTATTTTGACGAAGGCGCGGCACCCAGAATAATCAAAATGAACACGACCAATAAGACATTCTTTGAGAACCGACCGATGGTAATGCAGACCTACAGAGAGGCCAGCCGTCGTTTGCTCGCTCAAGCGGAAAGCGAGCTTGCGGCTGGCGATGTCCGCTCGGCGTCCGAGAAAGGCTGAGGCGCAACGGCCCAGATAGTCAAATCCGTTGCTGACGGGCGCGGATGGCCGCATCGGAGCCACGTCGCGTTGTGTAACTCTATCGCGCGGTTGGTGGCCGAGACCGGCGACGATCAAATCCGACAGTTGTTTGCCGTTGCGGGAGACCTGCACGTTAATTCCTAGGGGGTGTCGTCAAAAGAGTTTGCTCCAGATCATCACTGCCCGGAGCTGGCAGATGGCCAAATACGACGCCGTTCTCTTGGCATAGCGGGTTGCCACCCCGCGCCACTGCTTGAATTCCAGGAATCCGTTCTCCACTAGGTGCCGCAGCTTGTACAGCGCCCGGTCATAGTCCCGCTTTTCTCTCCGGTTGCTTTTGGGCGGTATCACCGGGTCCATTCCCAATTCCCGGACGGTGGCTATGATTTCATTGGTGTCATAGGCTTTGTCCGCCATCAGGCACTCCGCTGCTATGCCCTCAATCAGAGGCAAAGCCTGGGAGCAGTCGGCAAACGTACCCTCGGTCACCGCCAGCCTTACCGGCATTCCGTGGGAATCCACCGCCAGGTGCAGCTTGCTGTTCAGCCCCCTTTTGTGCGGGCAATGGACTGATTTCCGCCCCGGGCGCCGGCGCTGTGGGGATGGGCCTTGATATAGCTGGCGTCTATCATCAGCCACTCGAAATCAGGGTCATCAATCACCGCCTCCAACAGTCCGGCCCACACGCCCCGGTCCCGCCAGCGGCAGAAGCGGCGGTGGGTGTTCTTCCAATCTCCGTAGTCCGGGGGCAAATCTCGCCAAGGAGCGCCGGTGCGCAGTATCCAGCACACGGCGTCGATAAACCGCCGGTTGTCCCCGTGTCGTGGCACGGGGCAGGCTCTGGGCCGGTCGGCCCCTCTTGCCCTCTCCCCCAGGCAAATGCGGCCTCAACCGCTCCCAAACCTCATCGGTCATATCGTGGCGCCGGTGCGCTACCGTCATACCCCCACCTTCCACACTCTCCCCATTTCCAGCAATCTACCACCCTACCGCCATTTTGACGACACCCCCTACGAGAATTGGAACAATGCCGACAACGTGGCCGCCGGACTGGCTGATGTGCAACGTTTGCTGGACGAGCTGGAACAGTTGCTCTGAGGACATGCGGGAAAGGAGTTGGCGCACATGAAAGCATCTTCCCTGGGCGCGATGGGCTACGCTCACCGCCGCGACTTCCCGCCCACCTGGCCCACTCCGTCCGGCTACAGCGATCCCGAAACCTCCGTGCAGAGCTACCAGGACGGCATGGAGGAATGCGAGTTCGCCGAGGAGATGGGGTTCGAGTGGGTCAGCTTCTCCGAGCACCATTACTCGGGGCGAATCGTCACCGGCACGCCGGCGGTGATGGCCGCCGCCGTCGCCGAACGCTGCAAGACGATCAAAATCGCCATGCTCGGCCCCCTGATGCCGCTGAACAACCCCGTCCGAGCCGCCGAGGAACTCACCCTGCTGGACAACCTCACCAACGGCCGCCTCGTCATGGGATTCCTGCGCGGCGCCCCCAACGAGGACCAGGTGTACGGCGTCAATCCCGCCGAGGGACGCGGCCGCATGCTGGAGGGTATGGACCTCATCCTGAAGGCCATGACCGAGCCCCAGCCCTTCTCCTGGGAGGGACAGTACTACCAGTACCGCACGGTGTCAGTGTGGCCTCGGCCCGTCCAGCAACCCTTCCCGGCCGCGTTGGTCGCCACCCGCAGCGACGACGCCGTCCGCTACGCCGCCGAGCATCACCTGGGCCTGGGCGTCTCCTTCATACCCGTGGATGACACGGGCCGCATCACCGACAAGTACCACACCTGGTGCGACGAAAACGGCTGGCAGCCCCAGCCCGACCAGATGGTGTTTCGCGGTAGCATCTACCTCGCCGAAACCGACGCGCTGGCCCAGGAGTGGTTCGACCGCCAGACCGACCGCGGCCGCGCCCCCGGCATGGCCCTGCGCTCGTCGGTGTCCCAGGTGATCCAGGCGACGCGGGCCGGCCAGGATGTGGACTACCGCAACGTATTCGCCGGCAGCGCCAGCGGCGACATCGTGGGCGGCGCGCCCGGACTCACCTTCGGCGGCGGTCCCGACAAGGTGTTCAACGAGATCAAGGCATACCGCGACCACTGCGGCATGGGCGTCATCGACCTGTTCTTCCAACAGCCCAGCCTGACCCACCGCGACGTTATGGAGGAACTCGACCTGTTCGGAAGGGAAGTGTTGCCCCGGCTAAAGGAGCTGTGACCTATGATAACCACGGAATCTAGCGGTACGGTGGTGATACTGGAGGCCTTTCCGGAGGTAGCCCCGCACTGCGGGGTGGTCTATCAGATCGCTGGCGCGTGGTGGAATCAATCCCGGCGGCCGGTTCGGGACGATGCGGCCTGGTGGGCGTATCCGACGGCGCCGACGCGGCGTTGCGCCACGCCTTGCAGGACCCGGAAACGTCGAGGTCCTGGTGCTGGTCTCTCCCACCGCCATACGGCCCGCCAACGCCGCCGGCGATGCCAACGACGACGCAGCAGAACTCGAAGCGCGTTTGGCCCACGTGCAGTGTCCCACGCTGGTGGTTTTCGGACAGGAGGATAGGTCGGTGCAACGCGAGGCCGCTGGCATCTACCGCGAACGCATCCCCAACTGCAACATCGCCTTCGTCTATGCCGCCGGCCACGACATCACGGCCGACGGGCCCCAGGCGTTGGTCAACCTGGTATCCGACTACATCGAGCGCCGCGAAACCTTCATCGTCCAGAACCGCAGCCAGGTCATCAACTCCTGATCCTCACCCTGCTTCGTTAGTCCGTTCATGGCGAGCTTGCCGAACCATGAGCGCGCCCTTCAACAAGCTCAGGACGAACGGAAAAGTCAAACCCTGCAACGCGCTCCCAATAACAAAATGGGTACGCGTGAGGTCACCCTCAGGCCCCACCTCTCTGCGATTCCTGCAATTCGTCGATCCGCTCCCTCGTGCGCCCGTAGATCTGCGGCACGTCCCAGCCATTGAGTCCGGAGTACGTATCGATCTGCGACCGGTGGTGTACCTCGTGCTCGATGAGCATCATAAGGATGCGCCATCCGCTCAACGTGCCGTCGGTGTCGATCATCTTGATGCGGCGCCGCAGCCATTCCGGCGGCGTGTCATCCAGCCGCTGGTGAAACTCGGCGTGCGACTCCTCCAACGCGGGTATCCATCCCGACTGCTGTTCGGTGCTGGGCACGGGCCAGTCGTACAGCCAACCCTCATTGCAGTACGCCCGGGCAAAATACATCCGCGACTCGCAGATATGATGCACAATCTGGGCGATGCTCCACGACTTTTCGCCCTCGCCCACCGGCGGCGCCCAGTCCTCGGCCGGAGGCGGCAATGCTTCAATATCGCGCAAGGTGCGGCGGTGGATGGAATCGAAGTAGCGCAGAAACTCCTGCGGGTCGTTCAACATGGTGTTGGTATCTCCCTGGACCTCAGCCCTCATCCCGTCGTCGCAATTCTTCACGGAGGCGTTCAATTCGAGACGATTGTACCATCCGTCTTCTCTTGCGGCCCGACCGCAAAGTCTTCATTAATTGAGTGGTGTAGAATCGGGCATCTCAAATCCTAAACGAGAGGTATACCCATGAAGTACGACGTTATCGTGGTTGGCAGCGGTTCAGCAGGCTCCGTGGTGGCCAGCCGGCTGTCCGAGGATCCCAACCGCTCCGTGCTGCTGCTGGAGGCGGGCCAGGACTATCCCAACGCGGAGCACCTGCCCGACATGGTCCGCGACGGCCACTCCAGCGAGGGCGAACAACCCGGCTCACCGGTGTCCTGGTCTCTGCGCGGCGTGATCAACGACCAGCAGGGCGAGATCAACATCGCCCAGGGCAAGGTCATCGGCGGGTCCGGTTCCATCAACGGCCAGGTGTACCTGCGCGGACTCCCCGAGGACTTCGAACGCTGGGAGTCCTTCGGCAACGAGGAGTGGTCGTACACCAAGGTGCTCCCGTTCTTCCGCAAGGCCGAAACCGACCTCGACATCCAGGACGACTTCCACGGCAGCGATGGTCCCATCCCCATCGTGCGCCGCGAGAACCAGCCCTGGCCCGAAGTTCAGAAGGCGTTCCACGCCGCGGCCATGGAACGCGGCTACGTCGGCAACCCCGACCTCAATGGTCCCGACTCCGCCGGCATCGGCGCGATCCCCATGAACAACCGGGCCGGCGTGCGGATGAGCACCGCCATCACCCACCTGAACCCCGTACGCCACCGCCTCAACCTCACCGTCAAGGGCAACGTGTTCGTCCGCCGCGTCCTGTTCGACGCAACCCGGGTCGCCGGCGTGGAGGCCGAGAGCGGCGGCGAGATATTCACCGTCGAGGCCGACCAGGTCGTCCTCAGCGCCGGCGCGTTGAAGTCTCCGCACATCCTGATGCTATCCGGCATAGGCCCCCGGGACCAGCTTGATGAGTTCGGCATCCCGGTCATCCAGGAGCTGCCCGGCGTGGGCCAGAATCTGTTCAACCATCCCATGGGCAACGTCACCTTCCGCGTCAAGGACCACGTTGAGTTGCACGCCAACGCCGGCGCCCTGCGCTTCGGGCTGCGCGTAACGTCCAAGCCGCCGTCGCATCCCCACGACGTGATGCTGCACACCCTGGGTATCTTCAACGTCATGACCGGCGAGCGTCTGCCCGACCGGACGGCTCGCATCGCCTGTGCCCTGGAACTACCCGACGGCTCGGGCTGGGTGCGACTCCAGTCGTCCGACCTGACGGTGCAGCCCGCCATCAACTACCGTTATTTCCACAACGAGAACGATATGCGCCGGATGCGTGACGCGGTGCGGCTCGCGGCGGATATGCTGGAATCAGAAGCGTATCAGGACGTGATGGAGTACCGCACCGCGCCCGCCGACGAGGTGCTCGCCAGCGACGACGACCTTGATGCTTGGATCCGCCAGACCGTCGGCACCTCGCGCCACGTCTCCGGAACCTGTCGGATCGGCCCTGACGCGGACCCAATGGCCGTCACTGACCAGCAGTGTCGCGTGCGCGGTGTGCAGGGTCTGTGGGTCGCGGACTCGTCGATCATGCCGCAGGTCACCCGCGCCAACACCAACGCCACCGCCATCATGATCGGCGAGCGCGTCGCCGACTGGGTCGCAACGCAGTAAACCCGACGGCATATCACCGGGCAAATGTAGGGGCGAATGATTATTCGCCCCTATTTCGCGTTGATCTCCCGAACCTAACAGCGAAATCGTGGGCGCCCCACTAGTATTACAACGACGGTTGGCGTTATTAGGATGATGGGGTAGTTGGGTAAGGCTTGGGCAGGAGAGGCAGGGAAATGGATGCGGCGGCTTTCGAGCAAGTATACGGGGCCTTGGGATTTTCACACTTACTTCGCTCCGCTGTTTGGCCGCAGGGAGACGCGGGACCACAGCCGCCACTATCTCCAAGCCCTGCTGGTGCAATCCGGGGAGCGGCGCAAAGCAACCCCCTCTGCCATTCAACGAGGCACATTTCCGCGTGACAACTGTTCAACCGGACGAATAAAAGGGCTAACGATGCCATTCGAAAAGTATGTAGCAATAGACTGGTCCGGGTCTCGAAGGCCTCGTTTGACCCCAAAAATCCAGGTCGCCGAGTACGATCCGGCAGATCGCACGGTGGCAATCGTGCATTCGCCCTTCGCAAATGGCAGGTGGAGCCGAGCGGGGGTGTTTGAACAAATGCAGCGCTGGTTCGATGAGCACAGCGTCCTGATTGGGTTCGACTTCGCCTTCGCGTATCCATACGCCCACAGAGGCGCGTACTTTCCTGGTGGCCCTCCACCGCCGGCGGATGTCCGACAACTCTGGGCAACAGTGGAGCGGGTCTGTGGACCAGACGACAATTTCTACGGCGGGCCATTCTACAGAGGCCCAGCTTCACCGTTCAGGCACTTCCATCTCTGTCACGATTGCAGAGGTGCGAACTACGAAGAGCGCTTCCGAGTAACCGACCAACGGGCCGTCAACGCCGCTGGGCGTCACCCCAGTTCCGTTTTCAGGTGTGTCGGCCCCAATCAGGTGGGACCCGGGTCGGTCGCCGGGATGCGGTTTTTGCACTGGATCCACCAAGAGCAAATTGCAACCATCTGGCCGTTCGACCCACCGGACCGCACTACCATGGTCGAAATATACCCGCGCCTTTTTCTAAATCATGCAGAAATTATCCGCAGCAACCCACCCGATCCCGCAACAGTCGCAGAGCTGGTTGAATGCTACGGGGCCACCTTGCGAGGCGCACCCGAACAATGGACGGACGATGAGCGAGACGCCCTGGTTTCCGCCGCAGGGATGGGCTGGTTTGCAAAGCAGCCACCAACATGGCAAGCGCCCACGCACGCGGCGACGCATGAAGGATGGATATTTGGAGTACAGTAGCCTAAATTTTCGGGAAATGGCTGCCGCGCTTTTGCGATGGCCCACAGCGCCTAGAAACCGGGCCGGAAAGCCCTGGTTGGGTAGAGGGAGTTGCGGCAGTAAAGCCGACGTGAGCAAAATCAGGGACCATAGTTGTCCGAGCCGGACGGCACTGAAATTGGCCGCAGCATTGGCGACCACAGCGAGGACATCATTGCGGACGACGCGGTGGCCTGCTGCGCCGCCATCGGTACTGCCCAACAGCCCGATTTTGCCCGCCACCAGGGTCAGGTTGGCCACCGTGGCCGCCAGATACAGCTGGAATTTCGTCTTGACCCTTCCGAAGTAGCGGGCCTGGCGAATCCCCAACTGGACCAGCCGAGCCAGCCGATGCTCTACTACCACTCGGCGTGCTCGATACTCGTCGTAGGCAGCGCTCTGCTGCAACGCTCGGGCCTGCTGCAGCAGGGCTTCCTAGGGATGGATCAGCACTCTGCGTCCTTTACTGCCTTGGGCCGCGATGCGCTGGGACCGCAGCGGACATACCCCACATACCGCCCCGTCGAACTGGAAAGCCTGCAATCGGTAGACACGACCGGCGCCATCCGTCCGCTTTCCCGCCGGCACGATGGCGTGGGTAACCTGTCCCGCCGGACCGGCGCAACTGCCCGCAGCCAGGTCAAGGTGAAAGTCATTTTTGGGAAAGTGTTTCCGGTTGGGCCGGCCCGGCACTTTGGCCACCAACCGGCGTCCCGCCTCGGCGAAGGTCTGGCGGGTCCCGCCGTCCCCATAGGCGGCGTCGCCCATGGCTTCCTCCACCACCGAGCCGGTACTCACTTCGCTCTGCTCCACCAGTTCCAAGGCCCCCAGATTGTCGGCAGCGTTGCCCGGCAACACGTCCACGGCGGTGATCAGCTGGCTGTCGGTGTCCACCACGATGGCCGCCTTGTGCCCGTGGCGCAGCTCCGGGTCATGCACCGACAGCATCCGGTCCTTGCTCACCCCATCCCTGAGGCTCACCCCACCGTCATCATCGCCGTCGCCATCCCCAACGCGCCTCACATCCTGGAGCAGCAACTGTCCCAGCAACTCCGCCCCATCCACTATGCTCTGCCGCTGGCCGCTGTCCTCCGGCAATTCCACCCACGCCTGCCGCGCCAGTTCCAGCAGCCGATCCCCGTCAGCCACTAGCTCAGCCAGCAACACCGCCCGCGCTTTGCGGTCCGACCAGTCAATCGTCGCCTCGCCCTTGATGCTGGACCCGAAGTACCGCTCGTAGCCCTGACCTTCGGCCCATTCCCCGACCGCGATGTTCGCCACGGCCGCCAGGACACGCAACAGTTTGACGATGCCGTCCGCCAGCAGATTGTAGGTGTCCTTCACCGCGCCCCGTCCCAGGATGTAGGTCGTGTCCAGCGCCACCCGCATCCCACGCTTTTTCAGGTAGCCCGACTGCCGCGCCAGGCGCAGGCTGCTCTCGAATACCTCCCGCACCTTCTCGTGCAGTATCAACTGCGCCCGGAACAGCTGCAGCGTACTCTTGGCAAAGGGTACTCTTGGCAAAGGGTACTCTTGGCAAAGGGTCTATCCTCAATCTCAATCCCCAGGGCCACCTTCCAACGGATGTCGAAGTTAGCCCTCGCCTTGGCCTCGGCGTCGCTCACCTGGTCGTAGGTCTGCAACAGCAGCGCCGTAGCCAGCAGGCTGGGCGGCACGCTGTCCCGTCCATTGTCCGGACAGTAGATCTCGGCGAAATCGTCATCGCTGAACAACTCCTATAAGTAACGTTTTTATTGAGGCAATGCGCATCTATTGTGTGCTCCCTGTTTCTGGCTGGTTTCCTGTTCCACAAACCATCATCCCAGAAGCGCGGGAGCACCTTCTTCCCGCTTCAGGGCACTGACCCGACGCCCTCCTTCGGTGGATTCGGGATTAGCTGAAACCGAGAGCAGGTACCGTCACCGAAAACCGTTTCCACGCAGGAACTAGCCGACCTACGCTACTATTCGATTGAGTGCTCTGAGCCGAGCTGCAGTGATCGGTGTGTTCAACGCGATCTTGTCTTGCGCCTTTGCCACGCTCCTCAGGTAGCTCGACACTGAGAATACCCAAAGCTCCGGAAATCCCCGCGCGTGGCCGTTCCACGATGAAGGCGACCGGATGGTACTCAGAGATTTAGCTCCAGGATGTACAGGCCGCCCTGCAGCCGGTCCACCACGTACATGATGCCGTTTTCGTCCACGTGCACGTCGTTGATGCCGTTAGCGTCGGCACCGTCGGGTATCTGGGGAATGAAGTAGGCGACCTCCTCGGGTTGGAACGGATTGGTGGTGTCGAACACCCGGATCCCCCCGTTGAAAAAGGTGGCGTACACCAGGGTATCGGATCGCAGAGACAGGGCGCCCGGACGGTTTTCATGGATGTTGTGCGCCCCATAACGGCCCGGACGGTTGAAGAAGTCGTCGGTGTCGGCCATGGGCAGCGTGCTGATGATCACCGGGTTGCTCTCCAACCGATTGTCCATCAGCCATACCAGCTTGGGGTAGTCCGCTCCTGCCAGGGCGGTGGCCTCTTGCGTCACCACCAGCAGGTCGCGGCTGAACAAAGGCAGAACCGTATGGGTGAACCCCGGGAACGGAGGCGCGTAATTCAGCTGGGCAACCATCGACGGCCGGGACACGTCGGAGATGTCCAACGTGATGACACCCGAATCTTTCCAGCCACAATAGGCTCGGTCGGGTCGGTTGGGGTAAACGTTGGTGTTATGGACACTGTGGCCTACGTCGAACTGAGGATGCCGCGCCGGCGGCGGTGCGTCGTCTCCTTCCTGGGTGCCGGGAAGCCACCAGCGGCCGGCTTCCCGCGGATTTGCGGGATCCTTCACGTCCATGATCACATAGAACTGGTCGTCCTTCGGGTCAGTGGGTCGGGAATCGGGCGTTCCCGTGGCCAGGTGTGCATAGTCGCCGTCAACCCACCACAGGCAGTGGCAGCCGCGTGACCCTGACCCCTGGGCGTCATAGAAGGCGATGCGGTTGGGGGCTTCCGGATTGCTGATGTCGTACACACCCATGCCGGCGCCCGGCTGCCCGTGCTCAAGTGACTGGTAGGCCACCAGCATCGTGTCGCCAACTATGGACAGGGAGTTGGAGCGCAGGTGGTTGTAGTCCAGATCGGTCTGGGCCACCACCTTGGGGTTGGCCAGGTCGGTAACGTCAACGCTGGTGAAGTCCTTGGGTGCGCTCTCGTGGGCCATGTAAAAGATGCGCCGCCCGTTGGCCGTCTGGTGCAGGTCGACCCCCTCGCCTATGTTGTTGTACCCATTCAAATCAACGTGTGAAATGAGCCTCATGTTTTTTGTTTCCTGGGTTCGAGTTGACATGAAGCCTCCTCTGGCGCGCCTACAACGCAACCTGTGAATTTTTCGCGGGCTGTTCTTCAGGTGGGAAGTTTATCACGTTGTGTGGTCCCGATTGGCAACCAACATGGTGCAACTGGCTGCGGTCGTCGGCCCCGGTCAACCTTATAACGAAATGCGCATAAGTTCTTCTGAAAATACGATCTCGCCGTTGTAGATCCGGCTGATGTCGCCAATGCCTTGCTCCATGGGACCGTGGGCCGATAGGTGGGGGCCGATGTGAACCAGCACCAGCTTTTCCACCCCGGCGGCCTCGGCCATACGGGCTGCTCCGGTAGTGCCGCATTGGCCGGCGTACTCTCCATTTGCGTCCATCACCGCCTGGTCATCCCAGCACATGCAAAGCATCATGTCGGCGCCGCGAGCCAGCTCGGTCACCGAGTCGCAGGGTTGGGTGTCGCCGGTGAATATGACGCTCCCTTCCGCCGAATCCACCCGGTAAGCCAGGGAGTCGAGCCAGGGCTGGACGTGCTCGGCGGGAGCGGCGGTCACCTCCCAATCCGGCCCACTGAACACTCTGCCTGGTCCGACATCCCGCGCAGCAACCGAAGGGGCCGGGCGGGGCAGCGTGCCGCCCCGATTGACGAAAACCTGCTGGCTGAGCGGGTGGTTCACCCGCGCCTTCCAGTCGTGGGCGAACAGGCCGTTTTCGCCCAGGATTCCCTCGGTAATCTGCTCCGTCAGGTCGGGGCCGAAAACCTGCAATTGGTTCTCCTTGCCGATGCTCTGGTCCCAGCGGCACAGAAGGAAGCAGGGATAGTCGATGTCATGGTCGAAATGGTGGTGAGTGAAGAAGAGGTAGTCGACCTGGGTGGGGAACAGCCCAGCCTTGACCAGCTTGTGAGTGGCAGCCGGCCCGCAGTCGAACATCAAGAGCTGGTCGCCGAGTTTGAGCACATGGGAACTCCCAAAGCGAGTGGGGGTGGGCGTGGGGGTTCCCGCGCCCAGGGTGTAAATCTCAGCCATTATTGTCCTCACCATTTCCAGACCGGTTTGCCTGTTCAGTGGCTCTCACCTTGGTGTCGTCCAAAGCCACATGGCGCAGCTTCACCAGGCCCGCCGGCTGGCATAGCAACAGCACCTGCAGAAAAAGCCCCGTCAGCGCCTCCAGATCGTCCTTGCGAAAGTCCGAGATGGTTAGGGCAGCTCGGTCTTGCGCATCGCCAGCTCCGCACAACTGAACTGCGTCCATCATACCCTCAGCCGCCTCTACAACGCTGTTTATCGGACACGCCGCTGGCATACTTCCTGACGATGGCAAGACCCAGCCCGCGGCCGACGCCGTTGACCATTGCGACCAATTCGTCCGTGCTGCCGAAGGCTTCGAATTCGCGACGCACGAGACTTCCTTCGGACTAATTCATTGACTTGGGATAGAGCTTACCGCAGTTGATTGAGGTATTCGCCTCGGCGCGTTCGGTATTTCCTGCAGGCTGCTCAGGTCCATGGGCGGCAAATCTACCTGGATAAACTCCTGTACGCCATTGGCCAGCTCATTGTACCTTTCAAACCAGGACGCCAACTGGCGGCGCCATGCCTCCAGCCCGCCACTGGCATGGAGCTCGAAAACCGCCTCTCGTCCGTCCAAACCCGACGACACCTGATCCCAGGCGAGCTGCAAGAGCGCCGCCCGTTGCAGCGCAGTATAGCCGCCCCCGCCAAAGGCGTCTTCCAGCTCGGCCGCCATCTTCGGGTCCGCGAAGTCGGTGTCGGCCGGGGCGTTAACCAACGACGAACCGGGGAGGCCACGCAGGATTTCGCCCATTCGCTGCCGGACTTTGAGGGTATTGATTCCTGCCGCGGCTACGTGAAGCGGGTTAGGCAAGGCATGCCCGCTCTCGGTCGTTTCCGGGTCCAGTTCCGCCGCCGTCATGCAGGTACGGGTGGTCTGGACGTTGACGGTCAGCTCGACCAACTGCTCGATAGTCTGAGGATTGTTCTTGAGGCCCATGACTTCAGCCAGGGCAAGACCGAGACCCAGGGTCAGTTCCGCCTTGGCGAGCCAACCGTAGCTATGATGCCAAAGCAACCAACATACGAGCGAATGGCGCCGGTTTCGGTTCGCGGGTTCCCCGGTGAAAACGCGAGAGCGGGGCACGAAAACGTTCTCCAGCCAGACCATGGAGTCCAGTTCATCAAATCGGCTGCTCAAAGGTGATAGGAATGGATTCTTGTGCTTGGCGACGGGTCGGCGTGATACAACTCGTATACCGCGGGAATTCACCGGTACGATGAACCACAGGAACCTCCCGCTGCCCGGTGGCAACTCATTCCTGGTGGTGATCAGCAAGTCCTCCGCGAAAGGTGTGCTGGTGTGCATCTGAATCTTGCCGCTCACCACGATACCCTCGGCAGTTTCGCTAACCAGACGGAGCGCCACGCGCTCGCTCTCATCTTGGCGGAGCCGTGTCCCGATCAGCGGCCCACCTCCGGCGAAGGTCAGAAACCTGCCACTCTTGGCCAGAGATTCCAGATAGGCCTCAGCCGCCCCAATCTCCTCAGAGGAGTTGTTCAACCGCTTGAGAACATTCAGCATCCCCAGGGCAATCAATGCGCCGTAGCCCGGGGTGTGGGTCATGTTTCCCCCGGTCACGAAATGCACGGCGCTAATGGCCTTCCCCAGGCGCCTCAGATCAGCAGACGTCTCCGGCGGGGTAAGCGCGAGAGGATGCCGTTGGCCGTTTTCATCGGACTGGGTCAGGAGGGTATCCTGCCAGTCAGCGTCGAAGTGGCGGTCATACCACGCCACGTACTCATCCACCATTGCCGACGTCGACGGATGGGTCGTGACATCTGCGACAGCGCCTTCGCCCAACACCCATACATCGCGCCCATCGCGTAGACTCTCTTTGTACTCAGCCCCTGTCCGCATAATTCACCATCCGCAAGATAACCGGATCCAATTTGCAATTGTACATTGACACACGCTGGCGGACATACAAGGTAGCGATGGATCGTTGGGGCCGTACCTGCAGTTGCCTTTCGCAGCCGAGTTGCCGGAAAGAGCGCCCGTAACGTTTGAGAGGCGCTTCAATCGCATAATCGTATAAAAGATAAAGCGTCGGGCTCCTCCGCTGGCGCCAATGCGGACAGCGCAAATCTCCTCTGCCCCCAGTAACTACCGCCAATGGTCATCCGCTTTCGGAAAATTGAACTGGTCTGCCAAAAAAGACCAAAAACTGCAACAGCTTCGAGTCCTGTCGCGTTTCGTCCAAACGTCGCCGAGGCGCTCTCGCGGATCGCAATCGCATTTGAAACCATCCGAAGAAAGCGAAGCGACGAATTCTAACCACGCCGACCAACCGCGGACAGCAAACCCAGGCCAGCCAAGGATTCTTTTCCCAGGAGCAAGGGACGAGAAACGGGGAAATCACCAAATATCCCTCTCTTTGCCAGGTTTTGCGCATTTCAAGCCGCGTAGGCGAGCGAATCTATCAGCCGGTGGTACAGAGCGCCCGGGACTTTCCGTCACGCCGCCGTAGCTGAAGGCGCGGTAGGTTTTCCCCGGCTGGACGCTCCGCCGGCCAGACTTGCCAGCAGTGGCCAAGGTTATCGCTACCCGACAACTGTGGAACGAACCCAGCACGGAAACCCGTTATTGCTTGCTGAGCCACTCCTGCACCCCAGAGAGATGCAACGATGTTGTGCGCAGCCATTGGGGCGATGAGAACCAACTGCATTCGATACTGGGCCTCGTGTCAATGAAGGCCAGCGCCGCAATCGCAAGGGGAACTGCGCGGAAAGTCTGGTTCCGGTACGCAAATTGGGTCTGAACATCGCCAGACTATAACCCTGCAACGGCTCGGTGCGGGGAAAACTCGAACCCGCCGGGTGGGACAACCATTTCTGCGTTATTGTCCTTCCCCAACTCGCCAAAATCCAAATACGATAGCCCCGGAGAGCTGGTACAACACTTTTGACATACTTGCAGGGTTTGTGTACCGTTTCTGTCACCGTAGTTGTCTGTTCGGGATAGCTACGAGGCGCATAGAGGGTAATCCAAGGCGGCTAAACACGAAGTAAAGTCATTGCGAAATAATAGGTATATGGAATGGTATAGTAATAGGTTGTAAACCCGCTAGCAGCCTTGATTCGAGTATAAATATACAGCCAATAATGCGGACGCCCTCTCCGCCAGTTTACATCGTAAATATCCCCGACCGTTGGCCGTTTCCTACCTGATTTTAGGAGGAGATGGCCGATTTTATGTCCTAAGAAATCCGCCAAAATCCGTCCGCATCCGGCAAATAATGGCATAGACGGGACAAAGCACCAGGTGGATTCACATTTCAAGTGCAACACTTCACGTGCGAATATTTCAGCCGGCGTCCGATTGCCCAGGCATTTGCGCGGAGTGTTGTTGTACTCCTGCACCAACTGGGTAAATCGTTCCTCCGGCTCACTGGCCCAATCCGTCTGCCGGGGCAGACCTCGACGCAAGCGCCCGATGGCGTTTTCCACGCCACCCTTCTGCCAGGGGGAGCGCATATCGCAGAAGAAGGTCTCAATGCCACAGGCGTGGAGTCGGTAATGACGTGCGAACTCGGTGCCGTTGTCAAAGGTGACAGTCCTGCGCCACCGGGGTGGCAGCGGAGCCAGAACCTGGAACATGACGCTGGCGATGGGTCCGGCGGCCTTGCCCCCAGGACGCACGGCGATGCAGAGACGAGAGTGTCGCTCGTGCATGGTCAGGACGGCCTGTCCGTAGGCTCTGAACAGCATCAGGTCAGCCTCCCAATGTCCCGGGGTAAGGCAATCCGCCTCATCCTGGGGACGCTCAGCCAGGGGCCGGCGCAACTGAATGAACGACGCCGGACTGCCGCCACTACGACCTCGCCAGCCCTGTTTGGACTTGGCGCGGGGCAGGTAGTGGCGCCAGGCGTAGTCTTTCTTGCGAGCCATCTGCCCGTAGATGAAGCGGTAGATGCTCTCATGGGAGATGACCTTGACGCCAGCTTCCAGGGCCAAGCGGCCCGCCACCTGCTCCGGCGACCATCCCTGCTTGAGCCGAGACAGGGCCTGATCACGCAGCGCGTCATCCCGTTCCAGCCGAGCGCCGCGCCAGCGCCGAGACCAGACTTGCTGCTGTGCATAGCTGGGCCGGTAACCCTGCGTGCGAGACCCATTGCGGTTCAGTTCTCGAGAGACTTAGATGGCGCGCGATCCAGACTTGCCACGATTTGGCGGACCGAGAGTCCCGAGGCACGTAGTCGGGAAATCTCACATCGCTCTTCAAAGGTAACCTGCTGATACTGCTTTCCCATGGCAACACCCTAACCAAGTGTTGCACTTCGTTTGTGATTCCAGCGAATCCAGTGGCCGCAGTCGTTAATCACGGTTCTGATTCATTCATCATACCCTCTCTGGATTCCCGCGGAAGCGGGAATTACGGTGGTTAACAGTGGTTAATTGGTCCATATGCGATTGCCCCGGTTTCCGGGTAAGACTTTATCCGCCTGCCTATGGGCGCGGCCAACCGCGCTGCGGTCGTGGCGGCGAGGCCGCTGCGCGTCCGGTCATTCCCTCTCCGGCTCCTGGGCCTCTCCCGGCGCCATCCGGTAGCCCAACTTAGGCTCGGTGAAGATGTACCTGGGCTCGTCCGCGCGTCGCCCAGCTCGCGGCGGAGGGCGCTGACGACGGTGCGCATGGGCCGCACGTCGCCGCTGTTCTCCGATCCCCAGACCCTCTGCAGCAGCCGCTCGTAGGTGAGCACCCGCCCCGCGTTGGCCGCCAGCTCGGCCAGCATCCGGTACTCGATGGTGGCCAGCGGCACTGGACTGCCGGACAGGGTCACCAGCCGCCGCACGTAGTCCAGCGCCAGGTCCCGCAGCACGTAGGGGCCTGAGCGTCAGCGTCTCCCGCCGCCGCAGGGATGCCCGGATCCTGGCCCCCAGCTCCGCCGCTGAGAACGGTTTCGCTACGTAGTCGTCGGCCCCGGCGTCGAAGGCCCGGGCGATCACCTCGTCCTGGGCGTAGGCCGACAGGAAGATGACCGGCACGTCGGCTATGCCTAGAATCCCCTGCATCAGCTCAATACCGTCGGCGCCGGGTAGCATAAGGACGTGAAGAACGGGCCAGACCCGGCAATCGCTTCACGCTCCTTCCGAAAGCCAAGTCTTGATATGGGCAGCCGGGTTCATTATAACATCTTACACGAACGCTTACAAGATATGATAGAAAATAGATTCTGATATAACAGTAATCTTATACTAATTGTGTATAATGCGGGCAGATTTGCTCACTGGATGAGGGATTCTTGCATATTCCCTATCAGGCACTGATCAACAAAGCTGGAGGAGAAACAGTAAGGAACAGTACAGAATTTCGCGAAGCACGCGAAAATAAGTGAGGAGGGCAAAGAGGAAATGCTCAACAAAATATCGAATACCTTCGCATCTGCCAGCGCGGAGGCCCACAAGCGCTTGTGTCGGTTCGGGTGGGCACGCTTGGCGTGAGCATTTTTGCCGTTGCCGCGCTGATGGCGACGGGCGCCGCTTACGGCCAAAGCAATGAAGACCGTGGGTTCGTGGCCTCCATTAACACAGCAGGCATACATGAGGACGACCCCACCGTGACGCGCGACGTGTCGGCCAACATCTTCTACTTTCTGGATGACCAGGACCACTACGTTCATGACAGCGAGGGTCGCACTCTGACGACCGGTCTCACGAGATCGGTTACCGTTTCGGTTGGCCTCGACAGTCAGCGGACGACGGCTACGGTCGATCAGGACTTTACGTGGAGCGCGGAAGACGGCGCTTTTAAGTCGTGCCTTACGCTGAGCCGGAGCGCGACGACAATGGCCGTGAGATACACCGCGCAACGGACGGTGGCCGCATTCTGAACTGTAACGGCCCTGTTTTCGCTCACCCGTGCGTAATCGACGGTGTCGAGCATGAAATCGAGGATCCGTCTGTGCCTTCATATGTGGCGAAAGTACAAGCTGTCCACAACGGACTGCACGTCTATGAAGTGCAGAACTCGCAGTTGGCATCCCGGTCACCATCACCCCCACCAATGACGACGTGGTGGAAACCGACGAGCAGATCTGCTTCCGAGTTCGCGCTGCCTATCTCGGCAGTTCCTATTGGCGTTCCGTCAACACGGACTGCATCTCACTGCAGGATGCCATACCCGATTCCACACCGGTAGCCACCGCAAGCGCAAGCCACCGTTACGCAGCGCCGGGGGATCTGGTGAAGCTGACAGGCTCTGTTGAAGACTCAAAGTACGCACAGCATACTCTGGAGTGGACGCAAACCGGTGGAACTTCCGTTACAGTGAGCGACGATTCTTTCGTCGTGCCGGATTCCGCCTCTCACCAGCAGACGTTCACCTTCCGGCTGAAGGCCACCAACGGAGATGGCAACCATGACACGGATGACGTGTCGGTGGTGGCGCTCACGCGCCCCGTGGCGGTAGCGGAGGCGCGTGTCGAGGGAGGCGGCGTTGCCTATCAAGACACCTACGTGGACCTGGACGCTTCCGACAGCATGGTGGTGGACAGCGGAGACCCCATTTACGCCTGGAGTCGGGTGAGTGGCCCCGGCCCGGAGCTCTCGGATACTGTTAGCGAAGCGTCTGTCCGCATTCCTGAGGACGCCACAGCAGGTCTTGCAGTATACAGCGTTACGGTTTCATGCCGCTCAGGTTGCACGGGCAACGACACCGCGACGGTTTCATTCAACGTCGCAGGTTCAGGCCCTCCTGCCAACAGCCCCCCTGCGGTTGCTATTTCTGGACCTGCAACGGTCAGCATTGGCACCACTACCACGTTCAGTGCGTCGGCATCCGACGCCGAGACTTCGGCTTCTGATCTTTGGCATCAATGGAGCATTCTAAGCGCTTACGCCGGGATGGACTTCTCCGAGGATGAGACAGCGTCGTCCATCAACGTAGTGGTCCCGAATTACGAAGTCGCCATGATGCCCATATTGCTGAATCTTGAAGTTTGCGACGAGGGCGGATACTTCGCACCGCCTGAATGCACGTCGGCGACGGTCGTTATTGAGGTGATTGACGCCAACGCCTTTTCCGTCGATGCAGGGTCGGACGTGTCGGCGCAGCCGGGCGATGTTGTCCAGTTGTCGGGCAGCGTTTCCGGCGTAACGACCGGCTTGTTGTACCAATGGAGCGACCACGCCTATGCGGTGGTCAGCGAAACCACCGGCCACAGTTTCACGGTGCCCGCCAGCGCCCGGAACGGCGATACATTCACGTTCACGTTCATCGCAGACCACAGTGACGACGGCCGCGATTCTGATGACGACATACTCATCACAGTGTCCAGGCCAATATTCACCGTCAACGCCGGCTCTGACCAGACGGCAGCCCCAGAAGACATGATAACCCTGACCGGCAGTGCGGCTAATGCGCTCGGCGCGCCGACTTACGAGTGGTCCCAAACGAGTGGACCCAGTGTAACCCTAAGCGGCGCAAACACCCTTACGGCGTCCTTTACAGCGCCAGAGGCAACGTCGCAAACCCGGCTTGCGTTCGACCTGTACGCACAGGGTAGCGCAGGGGAACGGGTAAAGGACAGCGTGGTCGTAACACTCGGACTGCCGAGAGCGACGCAGAGCGTGACACCGCTGGATCAGAACCTGCTGGATTTGATCCGTACCCTGCTTGGAGACACCGGGGGAACCATGAACATCAGCGTCGCGTCCGATGGCACGATAACGATAACCATTCCCCCCGGCAGCTGACCGAATGGCGACTGAACTCGCTCAAACCTGAGTCATCCCGGATTTTAGGAAACGAGAAAACCGGACTGGGAAAGGGCTGAAATAACAAGCCCCCTTCTGGTGAAGTAGGAGTAACCCAACTCCAAACCACCGAGGGGGCTTTGATATGTCGCAGCAAGGAATGGGCCGGAAGCAAGGGCAACAGGTAGCAGATCAGGGACTTTTCAAAGTCCTCCGACCTCCGCACAAAGTCCCCCAACCTCCGCTCATGGTGAGCCTGTCGAACCATCCACTCCCCGCAATGACCGCCGGCCGGCAACTACACGTTGGAAGTAATCACGGAACGCACAATCTCCGCCACCGGCCAGCCGCAAGGCCCCTTCCGTATGTACATATCGGTGGCGGGGGATTAGCCGGCGGTGCGGAAGTGACGGAAACCCGGAGAATATGCTGAAGTCGTTATTGGGAATGACGCAACCGAATCTCGTCAGGTTCTTCCTGGCCCTCGCGGTGGTTGGGAGGAAAATACCCCAGAGGCTCGAAACGCGCCCAGGGGCCGTTTACTGCGGAAATTAGAGGGTGTCCTGCTACGCCCGACCCAGCGGCAACGCCTCGCCTGACTCCTACATCGGCTGCAACCCCGACAACCCGGAATGCCGCTGTATACACATCAGTCTGGCGATAGCTCCCGAGGACGGGTTTACCCATAACCAAACTCCCGGTTAATGCCTGCTGTGAGCAGAAATCCAACCGTCGAACGGTTTCCCCAGGCGACCACGGTCATGCTGGCCTTCAAACCACTGGACAAACGCTCGAACGACTTCCATCGGAAAGTTGCGCTTGTGCCCGCGCCCCACAATAAGGTCAGTCAAGCCTGGGGGAAGTGACGGGCCGTCGCCGCCCCAATAAACAAAGTCATTGCTGATTAGCGCCCTATTTGACTTGGCTTCTTCCTCTCTTGCGTTCGAATCCGAATAGAGGTGTCCGCGGTACCGCTCGTCGATCTTGAATTCCTCGAAACTGCATACGTCAGTCACCCTCATGACATAGATTATGGGCCGGTACGTAGCCACGCGCTTTCGGTACTTGGCGCCGGCCAACCCAACCACGTGATCGCCGGGGTCAGCAAACCAACGCACCTCAGGCTTACAATAAGCAAGTGTGCAAACCCCATCCGTTGGGTTGGGGGGCATATCCGTTGTCGCTGACCACTATGTACGAGAAAGCTTCATCGAAATGCCTACATCCGGGTTACGGCAAACTAGCCAGTAACGCGGCGTCTGAGGGGCCGGTGTATTGCTCAACCCATTCCTGCAGTGTTGCCGTTCGTTGGCGCTGCTCAGGGTCATTGGTGTCAAGCACACAGCGGCAAGCACGGGTGTAGGAACCGATTCGAGCCAGCTCAGACCGGCCGCCGTTGCCCCAAGTCCATGTTTTCCCGTTAGCGTCTCTGAAAACTTGGGCGCATATCTCGCGACCAATCGGAACGGCGCGTTCAAATCGGCGGGACTGGCCTGAGCCCGCGACGCCCCAAAATCTAGCGTCGCCTCTATATGGGTGGGCGTTGTTTTCGAATCTTTGCTCTTGGGGGGAATTCCGAACAACCCAGCCGGCATATTCAGCCAGCAGCCCACCAATCAGGTAGAAACCGGCCGGTCCGGTTCGCCGCCCGGATTGCCAGCCCTCCAGTCTGGCCAGGAACAGCAGGGCGTCCCCTGCTGTCATCTTGGTAAGCGCGGCAGAGCGTCCGTTCTCGCCGACATCGCCATACGTGAAGGTCGCAAACTCGGGATCATTATGGCAAGCCGTGTCCCAGAATCTTGCAGGTACGAACTGACGCAAGTCGCTCTCAGGGTTGTTGTACGAGCGTAGGTCTCGGTAGCGAATTACACCAGGCTGCCGGTCCGGGTCTTCGTCGAACGAGGGTATGGGCACGAACTCAAACGTCCCGTCAGCGAACAGCGGGCTGAATAGCCCCCGATGCCCCGAATTAGCGCCCACGTTAGCAAGGTAGATTCGCAATTGAAGTTTCCTTTAGCGTGTCCGTTCCCAGACGTAGTCTGGCATCTCCGCAGGGGGCGGCGCGGCGCAGTAACCACGTCTTACGATCCATACACTTCCGGGTTGGCGCACGCTTCCATCGGTTCGCCCGCTAAACCTGCCACGAGGTTCCTCGCCGCCAACTTCATGGTATTCAAACGGGTGGGCAACGCTGCGCTGCCGATGTGCGGGGTTATCACCAGATTATCCAGGGTCAGCAGCGGATCATCGGGAGGTATCGGTTCCGGTGTAGTTACGTCCAGCGCCGCGCCGCCGATAGTCCGTGCTTCCAGCGCCCGGTACAGCGCGACCGGATCCACCACCGGGCCTCGGGACACGTTGATCAGGATCCCGGACGGTTTCATCATCGCCAGTTGGTCAGCGCTGATGAGGTGGTGGGTCTCCGGGGTCAGCGGAACGCTCATCACCACGAAATCGGCTTCGGCCAACAGGGTCGGAAAATCAACGTAATTTACCCCGTATTCCGCTTCGACGTCGGAGTATCGAGTGCGGGAGTGATAAATGATCCGCATATCGAATCCCCTGGCGCGCCGCGCGATTTCCCGTCCAATTTGCCCCAAACCCACTATGCCCAGCGTGGATTCATGTACGTCCCGTCCCAGCCAATGCGTGGGATGGAACGCCAGTTCCCAACTTCCTTCCCTCACCCACCGCTCACTCTCTGAAGTGCGTCTTGCCGCGCCCAGAAGCAACGCAAAAGCCAGATCAGCCGTCGCCTTCGCCAGCACTCCCGGAGTGTTGCCCACCGGAATCCGCCGGCGCGTCGCCTCCGCCATGTCCACATTGTCCAACCCCACCGCCAGCTGGCTGATCGCCCTCAGATTTGGCGCAGCGTCCATCAATGCGCTGTCAATCCGATCCATTATGGTCGTAAGTATCCCGTCGCAGGCCGCCACCATCCGGTGCAACTGGTCAACCGACGGTGGCGATTCACCTGGCCAAACCTCTACTTCGGCGTGCTGTCGCAGAATGTCCAATGCTTCCGGCAACAGCATTCGGGTTACTAACGCTTTGGGGAGAGACATGTGCATTCACCACCCTGTCGATCTGCGGCGGTTGCGCCGCCACCCGGGGATTGTAGTGTTTTGGCCTGGCGCTCGCCAGTAGACTGCTGTACCGCACAGGGCCTTTTCAAATTCCTCCGACCTCCGCTCATAGTGAGCTTGTCGAACCATCAGCAACCGTCCTTCGACAGGCTCAGGACGAGCGGGTGGTTGATTTCCGCAACTTTGAAAAGGCCCTGCGTACCGCCACCTATGACTTGCAGGATCGCCTTACGCGCTGCGGACAGTTGCGTCCGGCGAAGGTGATGGCCGTGCTATACTCGGCGGCCATTGCACAAGCCCACCGGTTTTGAGGTCAAGATGACACTTTTTCTCACCGAGCGCGAAGTGGCGGAACTGCTGCCCATGGACGAGTGTATTTCTGCGCTTTCCGAAGCGTTCGCCCACAGCGATACCGGTCTCACCGAGATCAAGCCACGTTCTCGGATGCGTATGCCGGGCGGGTTCTTCCATTTCATGGCTGCCGCTGACCAGGCCCACGGCGTGTTCGGCTACAAAGCCTACCCGTCTTTTGCCGGTCCCGGCGGGAGCAAATTCATTGTAATGCTCTATGACTACGAAACCGGCGAATTGCTCGCGTGCCTGGAAGCGGGGCGTTTGGGTCAGATACGCACCGGTGCAGCTACCGGTTTGGCCACCGACCTGATGGCGCGCCAGGAATCCGCCACCGTTGGCGTGATCGGCTCAGGATTTCAGGCCCGTACGCAACTGGAAGCCATCTGCACCGTGCGCGACGTAACCTCCGCCCGGGTTTTCAGTCGACGCGCCGAAAGGCGGGAACAGTTTGCTACCAGAATGAGCGAACAACTGAACATTCCGGTCACCGCGGCATCAGACGCCCAATCCTGCGTTGAAGGGGCTGATGTGGTGGTCACAATCACGCCGGCCCGCGAACCCGTCCTGATGGGTGAATGGTTGTCGGAAGGAACGCACGTCAATGCCGCCGGCAGCAATCACTGGCAGCGGCGCGAGATAGACGAGACCACCGTAACGCGCTCAGAACTGATCGTCGTGGATGAACTGGCCGGGGCCAAACAGGAATGTGGCGACCTGCTGTGGCCCGAAGCCCGGGGAGCATTCCGATGGGATCAGGTCAGAGAACTTCGGGAAGTCGTGTCCGGTCGGCAGCCGGGCCGGCCAAATGCCGGTTCCATTACGCTCTTTGAATCAATGGGTACAGCGCTGGAAGATATCGCAGCGGCTCAGTTGGTGTACCGCAAAGCCACGGCAGCCGGAGTCGGGCAGCAGCTTCCGTTCTGAATCGCCAAAAATCGGGGAGTACATGAATCGCAGGGTTTTTCGGTTGTCATTGCGAGGAGCGTAGCGACCTGGCAATCTCGCCGAGTACCCGGCCTGGTGGGCACAGACACCTTCATTGTAACGAGATTGCCAACCCCCGCATCAAGTACGGGGGCGCAATGACATGAAGAACACCGAAAGACCCTGAAATTAATCGGGGCCACTCCCAATGAGAGGGTGGCCCCGATTATCATGATTTCGACAACGCCAAGTGTCAGCGGCGATGAAACCTGTTGGAGATTACATCTAGCGCCGGATGATGCGCAGAATCGCTGATTCCTCGGCCAGGACACGCTGCATCCTCTGTTGGTCCGTCATCGCCGGGCCGCGAAACGCAGCGAAGAATGCGCCTACCGCGGAAACCAACTTGTTCACCCGGGAGATTTTGTCGGCGCCGGCCCACTGCTTCAGAAGCTCCTCAGGAGTTTCCGGAATCGCCGAGACATCCACCGGAACGGCAGCTGATTCTGGCTCTTTCACCAACGGCATGGCAATTACGTTTTCGGTTTCCTTGTTAACGGTGGTGGTTGTAACCATGGGTTCCTCCCCTACAGTACAAATACTGTTAGCCTTTGTTCATGTGAATTAATGATACATCGACTTTCCCATCAGGTCAATGGATATTGCATGATTCCCATCATTCGTTTTCACAATAAATATCATGTTCTGTTCCCACCAAGTCAACAAAAAACGACCGGTGAACGGTCGCAGATGCAAGCGGGAACGGATGCCTCGCGACGCTACAAGGCCAATTTCCCCGGATTCATGATGCCGGCCGGATCCAGAGTGCGCTTGAGGTCCTGCAATACCGGCCAGCTATTGCCCAGTTCCCGAGGCAACAGGTGGTTCAACTTGACGCCCACCCCGTGGCAATACTCCATTATGCCGCCCATATCCTGCGCCAGTTTCAGGACTTCATCCACGCCGGCAGCCAGATTGCTCCGAACCTCGGCCTCCCGGTTGCCCCGACCTGCCTTGCGCCGGGGGCGATCCGGCACTACCAACATCGAGAAAAACTCCGGCCGGCTCCACAACGAATACTCCACCACGTTTATGCTGCGCGCCGCCAGCAATTCATCGGCCCGTCGGCGGTAGTCCAGAACCCGGTCTGCCGGCAAACTCATGTGCAAATAGTCGAATGTGCGGCCCCATTGGCGCTGCCACCGTTCGGTTCGCGGGCGACCCAATGCGGTTTCGCGGTAGTTCAACGCCGAATCATGGCGGTGCGCCCAGTAATCCACAGCAGATTGCTCACCCACATCCCGGCCGCCAGCCTCGCTGCAAACCTTCAAAGTGCGCTCCAGTGAAGCGTCCACGCCTTCCCGGAATCCCTCGAACAACAAATGCAGCAGGATGCCGTCGTCATCCTCGCTCAAATCCAGTAGCGCAGGCCGAATCCCAAGGCCGACTATCTCATTCACCGCCGCGAAGCCAGCCTCAAAATCCTCGAATTCCACCGTCGCAAACGCCGACGCCTCCGGTATCCGGAATACTTTGATGGTCGCTCTGGTAATGATTCCGAATACTCCCTCGGCCCCTATGAAAAGGTGCTTCAGGTTCGGACCCGACGACAATTTGGGAACCGCATTTGTGTCCAGTATTCGCCCGTCGGGGAGCACGACTTCCAGCGCCACAACCTGGTCTCCCATCGGACCGAACGCAGCGGCCCGGTAACCCACCCCGTTCGTAGAAATCGTCCCGGCAACCGTCGCAATGGGCACGCTGTAGGGATCATGGCCGGGCATCAACCCGCTGGGAGCCAGCGCGTTGTACAAGTCTTCCAAAACCATGCCAGCCTGCACATCGGCGGTCAGAGCGCTCACGCTCAGGTTCAGCAGCCGGTTCATCCGCCCCACATCTACGATGATCCCGCCCTGGATCGGCAGCACTCCGCCCATCACGCCGGTTCCGCCGCCGTAGGGGATCACCGGAATTCGTTCCGACTGGGCCAGCTGCACGATTCTGGAAACCTGCTTAACGTCCTCCGGACGCACCACGACGTCTGCCAGCCGGTCGAACGCCGCATCCGCATAATAGGCCCGGTACGGTGTGAGCGCATCGGCGGAATAACGATCAAGCGACGCCGGATCGGTCAGGACGTGGTCCGGCCCTACAATATCACACAGCCGATTGGCGATAGATGCCAAATCCGGGGACGTGGCTGACGAACGGTGATCGGGCACGGTTGACTGCTAATTGTGGCTCTGGTATTCCCACTGGGTGCCCTGCGGCCCATCTTCCAGCAAAACACCCTGCTCCGCCAATTGGTTCCGAATGCTGTCCGCCATTTCGAACTGCCGCGCTCCGCGCAATTCGGACCTTATGGAAACCAGCATATCTATAAACGGAGCCGCCGCCAGTTGATCGGCGCTGTCCTCAACTTCCGCGAAGGTCAAACCCAATACCGCGCCCAGATCGCGCAAAGTCTTTTGAGCTTCACCAACCTGGCGCCCCGCATCCCGTCCCCGGTTTATGTCCCGCGCCAAGTCGAACAATGCGGCGATGGCCTGGGGAGTATTCAGATCGTCATCCATTGCCGCCTTGAATCGATCAGCATGGGTTTCACCCTCCACCTGGGGGCCGGAACCCGTCCCCGGAGTCAACGCATGACGGATTCGTTCCAGACTCCGTTCGATGGCAGCCGCACCCTCTTCACTGTACGCCAACGGACTACGGTAGTGGCTGCTGAGGAAATACAGGCGCATGGTATCCGGGTGGAATCGTTCCAGCGCGTCTACGACCGACACCAGATTCCCCAACGATTTGCTCATCTTGTCCGAACCTAATTGCAGCAATCCGTTGTGCATCCAGTACCGGGAAAAGGGCTTGGCGCCCGTGTAACTTTCGCTCTGGGCGATCTCGTTTTCGTGGTGTGGAAATACCAGGTCCTGACCGCCCCCGTGGATGTCCAGCTGTTCTCCCAGGTATTCCAGCGACATCGCCGTACATTCGATGTGCCAGCCGGGCCTCCCGGGTCCCCACGGGCTGGGCCAGGACGGCTCGCCTTCCTTGGCTCCCTTCCACAACACAAAGTCCATGGGGTGCTCTTTGTTTTCATCAACCTGAATGCGGGCGCCGGCTATCATGCTGTCCAGAGACCGGTGGCTTAGTTTGCCGTAGTCATCCTTGCTGGTGACCCGGAAATAAACGTCGCCGGCGGCCGCATACGCATGGCCCCGGTCAATCAGGCCACCGATTGCGTCGATGATCCTCGGAATCTCCCGGGTCGCTCTGGGATACTCCGCAGCGCGCTTGATGTTCAGCGAATCCATCGCGTGGAAGTAATCATCGATGTATTCCGAAACCAGTTCATTTTCGCTGATGCCTCGCTCGCTGGCCCGTTGAATTATCTTGTCGTCGACATCGGTGAAATTCTGGACGTGGCGAACGTCGTACCCGTTGTGTTCCAGGTAGCGACGCAGCGTATCGAATACCACATAGCTCAAAGCATGGCCGACATGCGTCGATGAATACGGCGTTACGCCGCATACGTACATCTTGACGAGGTTGGCGTCAGCGGGCGTGAACTCTTCGACCGTCCCGCTCAAGGTGTTGTAGAGCTTCATGGTGAACCGTTAGCGGCTATACTGATTGCAGATTACTGTCCACTATCGGGACAACAGCGCCACCGCCATGGCAGCGATGCCTTCTTCCCGTCCGGTGAAACCCAAATAATCCGTGGTGGTTGCCTTCAGGTTGATAATCCGGTGTTCGGTCGCCAGCGCGTTAGCGATTTTGCTACGCATCTTCCCTATATGAGGCGACAACCGAGGCCGTTGCGCCAGCATTGTAGCATCTACGTTGGCGATGCACCAACCGTCCACCCCAATTATCTCAGCGGTGCGTTCCAGTAGGATCAGGCTGCTGATTCCGGCCAGCGATGCGTCTCCCGGCGGGAAATGCGCGCCAATATCACCCAACCCGGCCGCTCCCAGCAACGCGTCGATGATGGCATGACTGAGGACATCGCCATCGCTGTGACCCTCCAGACCGTGAGTGTGTGCAACGTCCACGCCGCCGAGTATCAGGGGCCTCCCCACCACCAGGGCGTGAGCATCAGCGCCGGCGCCTACTCGATACTCCAACCAACTACCTCAGCATTCCGCAAACAGCCGGGATAGGCCAACCATCCCATTTCTTGTTGAACTCGGTCCTCTCCCGGTACAATCTCGATGGTAGTTTCAATGAATGAATGCCTCTAGTGGCTGGTTCAACGTTGCTGGGCAATGCGTTGTTCATTCTTTCCGGCGAGTTTTCAGCACCTTGTTGGCATGCTCCAGATCATTCACAGCGCCTCCGTGGAGAATAATCGGCGAGAACGCAACCACCGCAGCAACTACAAACACCCCCATCGAAATGAGGGTTGCTGACCAGGCCGCCATATTCCCTATCGCAACTACCTGGAGGTGGAAAATATACGCTCGAGTCGCTATGGGTTCTGGCAGCGCCACCTCAAACTGAACGGCGGCAATCATGATTATCGGTGCGGCGGCGATAATTGCTACCAGCAGCCAGGTAATCTCCCATATCATGAACTTGTATCGTTCCACATTAACCCGAGAAACCAGTTGATCCAGTCCGCCCGGAGTTATCTCGTCGTTCAGGCGATCTGCGCTATTTCGAAGGAATCGCGCGTACTGGCGGTAACGGTCTCGGTTTTCGGCGCGAGAGGCCATGGGGCGTCCTCCTCATAGAGCATCCAGATGCCGGCGCCACAGCATCACTGGCAATCTCATCATATCGCCATATCGCCGCGTACTGCAACGGTTCTGGAAGCACCGGCAGGGCTTTTTCAAAGTTGCGGAAATCAAACACCCGCTCGTCCTGAGCCTGTCGAAGGACCGTCGACGATGGTTCGACAAGCTCACCATGAGCGGAGGTCGGAGGACTTTGAAAAGGCCCGGACGCACGGGCGGCCCCTTATCCGAATTTGATCACTGTTCTACCAACAGGATCTGCGACACCATGGTGAAATCCCCTGGCGTAGTGACTTTTATATTCTCGTAGCTTCCCAGGAATACCTTCACCGGATGGCCCATCGCCTCTACCATCGCCGCATCGTCGGTAAATTCTCCGGCGGCCGAAACGTGGGCGTCGACCAGCAATTGCGCCCCAAACACCTGGGGGGTTTGCGCCGCCCACAAATTCGCCCGGGGTGGTGTGTCGGTTATCGTGTGGTTATCTCCCACCACTTTTATCGTGTCGGTGACCGGCACCGCCGCCACCGCCGCTCCCGACTCGCGCACCGCTTCCAACGCCCGGTCGAGTATCCCCGCGTCCACGCATGGCCGCGCTCCGTCGTGGATGGCCACCCACTGGCAATCACCCAGTGACCGCAGGCCGGCGTAAACCGAATCCTGCCGCCTGGCTCCCCCTGCACACACGCCGCCCACCTTGGCCACTCCATACTGCTCCAGCAGGGCTTCCGCCATGCTTACGGCATCCTTGGCTACCACCAATATCATGCGTTCAACGGCTTCCGATGCGGCAAGGCGGCGCAATGTGTGCACTATCAGCGGAATCCCGTTGATCGGAGCGAAGATTTTATCGGTTCCCCCCATACGGGTACTGCTGCCGGCGGCCACCACAACGACGCCAAACCCGTCATCTCGTTTGTGGTCGTTCTGTCCGTGGTCGCTGCTCATAGTGAACGTCTCGCATAGACTCTCGGGATAACCGACACTAATTCCGCCAACTCCGGCTTACGACAACAATCCGTTCGTCAATGCAGTTGGCGGGCAAGCCCGACATCGTTTATGATTGGGGCATCTTACCACTCGCTTTGAGCAACACCCAAGCGCACTGACGACCACATGCATCATGAGGGGGGATCATGGCGGAACTAGAACTGGCCTATCAGGCCCAAACCTACAGCTCTGGCACCCACGGTAGGGCAATCTGCAATGCCCGGACACACCACTGGGTGGCAGACGACGGAAGCGGAGACTCGGTGCACTCCGGCGAGCTGTTTCTCTCCGGAATCACGGCGTGCGCGGTCAACATGGTTGAACGTATCGCCCTGACCGACGATTCTCCGGTCAATTTCATGGAAGTGTCGGCCGAGGCGTACCGCGACCCGGACTCGGTGCCCGGGGACTTGACCCTCTACGCGGACGTCCGCATCCACTTCAAAATCTGGGGCGTGGACGACGATCAGGGAAACCATCTGGTTGACACCTGGAAAAAACGTTGACCGCTGTATGGTTCCGTCGCCGTGGCGACGCCAAGCACTTCCGTTACCGCTGAATTCGTTTCCGAAGGACGCCAGAAGCACTCCTGACCGGCCCACCAGTTTTTTGGCATCAGTTCATCCCCGGGTTCTCGTGAAAAAACATTTCACCGGAAAGGGCTGAGACCGTCCATGCACCGACCGGCTGGGTGGCGTACCATTACACCCCCCGCCGGTCGTTTCGTACCTTGTCGGCCAACCGTCCGTTCGGGTTGGCAAATGTCCCGGATCCACACCGGATCGCTCGCATCCAATGCTCGATCGAACCGCGTGAACTCGACCTGACCTACCGGTGTTGAAGAAGCCCTGTGTTTCGGGAGGTCTACAATAGAGCTTCCACTTTCCCTGTTTGCCGCCACCCTGTCCGAGGGTAGTGCATCCCTCCTCAAAGATTTTGCCGTCGCTATGGCGATAGCGGCAGCGGGGTTGGCTTTAGCCCGGTTGGTCTGGCAGCCGCCCGTGTTGGGTTACCTGCTGGCCGGACTCCTGATAGGGCCGTTTACGCTGCCAAGTCCGCTCATCAGCAACCTGGACACTATCGGTCTGTTGGCAGAACTTGGATTGGTGCTGCTCCTCTTCGGAATAGGGCTGGAGTTGGGATGGCGCCGGATCCGCAGCATCGGGTTTCGGGTGCTGGTTATCGGTGTCGTTGAGATCAGCGTGCTCACCCTTTTCGGTATGTGGATCGCCGGCGCCGTCCTGGGTCTGGAGGGAATCTACGGCTTGTATCTGGGCGGCGCCCTGGCGATCAGCAGCTCGGCCATACTGTTGAAAAGTCTGCGTGACACCGGCAATTTGCGTTCCGGCTGGGGTCGAACCGTCGTGGGCATACTCCTGGTAGAAGACTTCGCTGCTGTAATATTCCTGACCGTTCTTTCCGGCCTGGCCACCACCGGATCGGCCAGCCTGGCCGATGCCGGAGTGCTGGTTGCCAAACTGGCCGTCTTCTGCGTCGCGGTGTTGGTTTTTGGTACTTTCCTGGCGCCGCGAATGGTGCGGCTGCTGAGCTGGTTGCCCCGGGCGCAATCCGAAGAATCGATGCTGGTCGCCAGTTTGGGCGGGTGCTTTGTCCTGGCGCTGTGCGCCAATGTACTGGGACTGTCGGGCGCGGCGGGAGCGTTTCTTATCGGCGTCGTAATCGGAGACACCGAAATCGCCGGCCGGGTTACCCGATTGGTCAGCCCGGTGCGAGACATGTTTGGCGCGCTTTTCTTCCTCTCCATTGGGATGCTCATCGACTTTCGCACCCTCGACGATTTCATCGTCCCGGCTCTCATAGTTGTCGGCGTATTCATGGCCGGCAAGATCATTGCCAACATCGTCGGCGCCACGCTGGCCGGCCGAAATCCTCACGATGCGGTGCAGGTGGGCATGGCGATGCCTCAAATGGGAGAATTTTCGCTGGCCATTGGGCGGGTCAGTCCGGTGGATGCCCTGGGAATTTCTGTGTTGGGGCCGGTGCTAACGATAGCCACTGCCATAACGTCGGTGCTGGCGCCCCTCACCATGCGAGTTTCATTGCCTATGTGCCTGTGGGTAGAGCGACGCGCCCCGTCTGTGTTGCACGAGGTTAACCTCTCCATCCAGTTGGGTGTGGATACGTTCTGGTCGGCGCTTTCTTTGGGCGGCCCGACGGGCGCGCGCCTCCACAACCTGGGCCGGCGTATGCTGATTAACCTGTGCATCATCGCGGTTATCACCGCCGGTGGCACGGTGGCGTTGTACGCCCTGCCCGCCCTGTTCCCGCAAGCCCTCCCGGTTTCCCAAAGCATCTTCGGCTTGTTGATGGGCGGCGCCGTTGTCGGTTTGAGTACACCCTCGGCCATCAGCATCTGGCACTCCCTGCGAACCCTCGCACAACTCGCGACCGGCGAAAACGACACCGGGAATCGCCCGGGCAGCGGCGACCCCATCTGGGGGACACTGCGGACTATGGTGCAAAACGGACTCGCCACCGTACTCCTCGCGCTGCTGTTGGTATTGTCGCTGCCCCTGGTGGTCCGCCTGTTTGCCCTGGGCAGCCTTTCGGCGCCGCTGTCGATAGTGCTGTTGGTGGCGCCAGCGCTGGCTATGGGCATTATCAGCTTTCGGGTACATCGCGTTTTGGAACCCGTGTTCCACGATACATTCACATCTGAAGCCGGGCACCTTCCCGGCACGACGCACTGGACTAACGACGCCACCCATCAAGGCGACCCGGAGTCGCCAAATGGATTACCGCACCGACCGGTCACGCCCCCACCATCGGCTGGTTCTGACGGGGCTCGGCGACCCGATTTGTTGGTAGCCGCGGCCATCGAGCACCTGGACGAGCAGGATGAGCTGTGGCAGTTGCTCGAAGAGAGGATCGCAGTATTACAACAAACCGCGACAACGCCCAACCCCGGCGGCGATGCCGATCCCAGCGTCGATTCCGATTAACGGGGGCGCGCCGTCAACCGGATGGCCGGGTGTTGCCATCCCCGCCGTGCTACAATTGCCCTACTGTGCTCCCTGACCCGAACCTGACCAACAGGAAGGCTCACCAATGCGTATTTGTTCATTTTTGCCATCGGCTACCGAGATCGTTTACGAACTAGGGTTGCAAGACCAACTCTTCGGAGTAACCCACGAATGCGATTACCCGGCGCAAGCTCGTGACAAGCCTTGGGTCGTGAGGAGCGTTTTCGAAGGAACTAATCCCAGCAGCGGCGAAATCAACCGGATCATTTCTGAACGGCTGGCCGAGGGATTGGGTATCTATCACATCGATCAGGACATTCTGGATGCGGCTCAACCCGACTTGCTCCTGACACAAGCCATCTGCGAAGTTTGAGCCGTGTCCTCTCGGCAGGTCGCCGAGTCCACCGTGAACATGGACAAAGAACCGGAAATTCTGTCGCTGGATCCTCAATACCTGGGCGACGTACTTGAAGATGTACGGCGCGTCGGGCGGGCCACCGGGGCCGAGGCAACCGCAGAAGTGGTGACGGCCCGAATGCAGCAACGCATTGATGCGATCGCGACGCGGGCCGCTCTCGCCGATTACCAGCCCCGTGTATTGCACCTGGAATGGACCGACCCTCCCATGTGTGGCGGGCATTGGGTCCCGGAGATGGTCGAGTTGGCCGGCGGTGTCAATTGCTTTGGCGACAAAGAAATGGGTTCATTCCCTATGGAATGGGATGCAGTGGTTGAAAGTCAGCCGGATGTCGTGGTCATTATGCCGTGTGGGTTTGAAGTCCCCCGCGGTTTGCAGGATGTCCCCCTGTTGGCCGCCAGGCCCGGTTGGGAATCCCTGCCGGCGGTTCAAAACAACCGCGTATTCGTCATCGATGCCAGCAACTACACCAGCCGTTCGGGCCCTCGCCTGGTCACCGGTTTGGAAATTCTGGCCGAAATGATCCACCCCGAGCTGTTCTCTGGAATGGTGCCCGAAGCCGCTGCGCGTCGCGTCTACAACGCGGCGTCCGTAGCCGCTAATTGAGGCGTGGCCCTTTAAACGGGGTGTTTTGCTCCACCTGCTCGCTGACGATCCGGTTCGCCTGATTCATTAACGTCACTAACCTATCCAGCTGCGCCCCCGCCGTAACCGTCTCCAGCAGAGATTGCCGCACGTCCGGGGGCAACGGCAGGCTCACAGCCAGCGTCGTGCAGGCCGTCCGTGCCAGCGCAATTGGATCATCCGGCGCCATTATCTCGCGGTCCCAGCCACCTGCCATCGCAGTGAGTTGACGCTGTAGCTTGATGTATTCTTCCTGCACGCCGGCTAGCGTCTCCGCCGATACCTCACCCTCTTCGTCTTCCAGGAACCGGACCAGCCCAACCATGTGCGGGGTAGTTTGCAACGTGGCCAGTAATTCAAACCGCCTTTCGCCGCGGGTCAGAATATTCAGACGGCCTTCCTGCAACCGCTGCACCTGGGAAATGCGAGCCGTGGTCCCAATGGAATGGGGAGTTGATGGCTCTCCGACTTCTGCGCCTTCCCTGATCAGCAGCACTCCGAAAGGTTCGTCGCTATCCACGCACGCCCCAATCATCGCTTTGTAGCGTTCCTCAAAGATGTGCAGCGGTAACGGCATACCGGGGAACAGAACCACGTTGTTCAGTGGGAACAACGCGAGCTCGACTCCGGCCGAAGTCGGGTGGTCATCCGGATTCAGCACCATAATAGTTGGAGTATAGCGTTGGGTTGCCGGCGCCGCAACCAGTGATACCCCTCACGCGTACCCGCTTTAATCTGTCATTGCGAGGAGCGCCAGCGACGTGGCAATCTCGATGAGGCTGAACACACGTCGACGAACCACCGTTGCTACGGCGACGAGATTGCCACGCTACGCTCGCAATGACATGAGGAAAACCGAAAGGCTCTGCCCCTCACGCGTACCCACTTTGTCATTGCGAGGAGCGCCAGCGACGTGGCAATCTCGATGAGGCTGAACACACGTCGACGAACCACCGTTGCTACGGCGACGAGATTGCCACGCTGCGCTCGCAATGACAAAGTGGGTACGCATGAGGCGATACTCTGCCCTCACCGGGTCGCGTCCCATCTCCAGGCACACCTAAGAAAGCCCCCATCTGATTTCGGATGGGGGCTCGCTTTTCAACGTTCGACGCTGAGAGTTATTTCACCGGTTCAGCATCTGGAGGCCGGTTGTGAATGGCCTTGGTTCCCTTCTTGAAAATGCACGTCCGGATGTTGTTCTCCAGCTCCGTGGGGTCTCCAACACCGGGGTAGCGCTCTTGGGCCGCCGGGCTGCTGAGATACTCATACATCTTCTGGAGTACTTCATCTTCCGATTCCCCAACGATGATAGTCTTATCACGCGGGTCGGACAGGAAGTTGCTGGGCCTGGCGTAGTAAATGTCTGGCATCGATTCCTCCTCCTGAAACCAGGTTACCGGCACCACCGCCGGCTATCGCTTACAGTAGCAGATTGATACACCATCTAACCCACGGTTGTCAATGGTGCCGGCATCAACCGGCAGGGTCTTTCGGTTTTCCTCATGTCATTGCGAGGAGCGCAGCGACGTGGCAATCTCGTTGAGGTTGAACACACGTCGGCAAATCACCATTGCTACGGCGACGAGATTGCCACGCTGCGCTCGCAATGACATGAGGAAAACCGAAAGGCCCTGCATCAACCGGAGCCTTTGCTGCGCCGCAAAATCCGCACAGTTACCACCGGTTGCCGCATTTACGGGTTTGAATTACGATAGATAAGGACTACCCAACATTATTGTTCCGTAAAAAGGATCTTTCAGGATGGCAGAACCCACCAAAGTACTGGTCACTGGCGGCGCCGGCTTTATCGGATCGCACCTGGTCACCGGCCTTTTGGAAAACTCCTACGCCGTCGCCATCGTTGACAACCTCAGCTCCGGTCATCTGCGGGACGTGAACCATCAAGCCACGTTCTACCACGCCGAGATCAACGATCCCAAGATTGACCAAATCATTCAGCGCGAACGCCCGGAAATAGTGTTTCACCTCGCTGCCCAGAGCAGCGTCCGGGAATCGTCTATCAACCCGGTGGCGGACGCCGACTCCAACATCGTGGGCACCGTGCGGCTAATATCCGCCTGCGCTGCATCCGGGGTAGAAAAGATCGTTTTTTCCTCCACCGGCGGCGCTATTTACGGCAACCCCGCATCCATCCCCTGCGACGAGTCAACGCCGGTTAAACCGTTGACGCCGTACGGCCTGTCCAAACGGGTAGGCGAACTTTACCTGGAACACTTCAATCAGACCTACGGCCTGGATTACACGATTCTCCGCTACGCTAATGTATATGGGCCCGGCCAGAATCCCCACGGAGAGGCCGGTGTGGTCGCCATCTTCACCGGCATGATGCTGGAGGGCATTTGCCCCACTATCTACGGAACCGGCGATCAGGAACGGGATTTCGTTTACGTCTCCGATGTGGTGGAAGCCAACCTGGCATCCGTATATAACGGCGACGGCAGAACGTACAATATTGGCGCCGGCGTCGGTGTAACCGTCAATCGCATCTACGACCTTCTGCGAGAATATACCGGCTTCCCCGAAGAACCCCACCATCAACCACTGCGCCACGGCGAAGTGTTCCGCATCGCACTGGACGCCACTCGCGCGTCTCAGGAATTGCGGTGGGAGCCCACGGTGTCGTTGGAGGATGGTTTGCAAAGAACGGTAGAACACGTTCGTTCAGCCCTCACCAGGCGTCCGACGCGGGTGAGGCTAACTCCCGATCCCCGGCGCCCGTAAATCGCCGCGCTTCAAGTTTGTACAATATCAACAGGAGGAACCACTCCAATGGCAAATGACTACGACGTTGTCATCCTCGGCGCCGGCGCCGCCGGCCTTTCCGCCGGCCTTTACTCCACCCGAGCCATGCTCAGCACCGTCATGATCGAGAGCATCGGCCCCGGTGGGCAACTCTTGATAACCGATGAAATAGAAAACTATCCCGGTTTCAAGGAAGGCGTAAAAGGCCAAGCCCTGGCGGAAGAGATGTACTACCAGGCCGACCGCTTTGGTGCGAAACTGGAATTTGCCGAAGTCGAGGGAGTGGAAAACCTGAACGACGATCGAAAACTGATCCGTACGTCTGAGGGGGATTTCACCGCACGCGCCCTGATCATCGCGACCGGTGGTTCTCACAACAAGCTGGGCGCGCCGGGTGAGGACGAATTCAGCGGACGCGGTGTTTCCTATTGCGCCGTTTGCGATGGCAACTTTTTCCGCGGCCAGGACGTCGTGGTGGTAGGCGGCGGCGACTCTGCAATGGACGAGAGCTTCTACCTTACCGGCATCTGCAACTCAGTTACGATTATCCATCGCCGGGACGAGCTGCGCGCCACCAAGGTGTTGCAGGACCGCGCTTTCGCCAACCCCAAGTACAAGTGGCTGTGGAGCCATCTAGTCGAAGAGTTCGTCGGCAACGACGTGCTGGAAGCCGTCCGCGTGAAGGACATTAAGACAGGGAAAATCTACGACTACCCAACTGCAGCTGCGTTCATCTACGTGGGTTTCCATCCCAATACCGAGTACTTCAAGAACATCCTGGACATGGACGAACTCGGCCACGTTTACGCCGACCTGCACATGCGCACCAACATACCAAAGGTGTACGCCTGTGGCGACGCCCGCGCCGAATCCACCCGTCAGTTGGGGGCCGCCGTCGGAGACGGGATTACCGCGGCGTTGACCGCGTTCCACGACCTCTCATCGTAAAACCTCGATTCCCGCGCCCAACAACATGAAGCCGCGTTCCATCGCCCCTATGCCGACCACAAAGAGGTACACCAACGCCACGATTACCCCGAGTCGGAGAGTGATTAGGACGATTGCAAAGTCCCTGTACATCCGCTCATGGTGAGCTTGTCGAACCATCGGCGACCATCCTTCGACAGGCTCAGGATGAGCGGGGAGAGCCGACTCCCATAACTTTGCAATCGTCCTGAGGGGTGATTCAGGGCCTTTCGGTTTTACAAGAAATCCCCTCTCCCTTGATGGGAGAGGGTTAGGGTGAAGGTGTGAGATAGGGAACTATCCTGCGGCAGACTATACCCCTCACCCCAGCCCTCTCCCACAAGGGGAGAGGGAGCATCGAAAGGCCCTGGGGGGTGATTAGGTTCTGTTGACATTTCACGTCATTCCGGCGAAAGAACGTCACCCCCTACTTGATACGGGGCCGGAATCCAGGCGCTTTGGAAAGCAGACATCGTTCACGTTCAGGGTACTCTGGATTCCCGCTTTCGCGGGAATGACGAGCTGGAGTTAGCGAAATCGCCTTATATCTCAAATGTCAACCCGGCCTAGCCAGTGTCGGGTGAACGACTGATCGATTGGGCGACAAAATTCTCAAGGCGGCAAGTTTAGCGCCGGTTACTGCGGGGTCATCGGATTATATGGCGGTGGTTACCCGCCTTGGTCATGCAGCATCTTCCGCTCATCCCGAGCTTGTCGAGGGACGTGGCAACCGGCGGTTGAAATGTTCACAACCGAACCGCTTCCCTGATTAACAGGGAAATACTCCCGCCGATGGTTATCGCCAGCACCGCATAGCGGAAGACTCCTGATGTCATACGGCGCGCGACCACGGCTGCCGCTGCCGAACCCAATATCACCGCCGGGGCCAGTACACCCACGTTTTGCGCCGTCTCGCGTGGCACCAGACCCACGACCGCATATAGCGCCAGCGCCAGCGTCGTCGCAAGAACGAAATATAGCGCCAGCGTACCGCGGATGGCGTCCCGCGACCAACCCTGCTCGATTGAATAAAGCCCGGCCAGCGGGCCTCCCACGCCCAACGTTGCAACCAGCAAGGTAGTCATAAATCCACACACCGGGGCAGCCAATTTGCGTCTCGCTCCCGGCAGCCGCAACTGAAACAGGCTCATCACTCCCAATGCCAGTATCAACCCGATAATTACCAGGCGCAAAACCACCGGGTCGGCGGAGTCCAGCAACACGACGGCAATGGGGATCGGAGGTAATCCGGCAACCACGAACGGCCAGGTTTCCCTCAGTCTGAGGTGTCGCCAGGTTTGTGCCAATGTCAATCCGGCCGTCAGAACAATCATCGCGTTGATGATGACCACCGTTTCCTGCGGCGCCAGGATCAGCAGCAGTACCGGCATTGCCACCATGCCCAACCCAAAACCGATCGTTCCCAATACCAGGGAACCCAGGAACACCATCACCAGGCCGATGATCAATTCCAGACCGCTGAGCATCAGGGAAATACTATCCGATCGCTCGTGTTATGCAGCGCCAAACAGTCCCTTTTCCGCAGCCCGCCGCAACGTTCGCTGCACCTGTACCACCGGCGGCCCGTTGCGAGCCAGCACGATTTGGACCCGGTCGGCAGGCGTGATGGTCAAAGTGCGTTCTCCGTCCAGAGCCACCGTGCAATGCCTGGGTTCCAGGTCCACCGGCACACCCTCTTGCAAGAAACCCCAGTCGGCGATTGGCACCGGTTTCACCAAACCGGGGGCCACCGGAGCAATCACCGTGGTCGCCCAAACCGACGCCGCTTCGTCGCCGTCGGGAAGGCCGGGCCGGTACCGCAATCCCCCCGCCTCGCCCATCGACAAAGGTCGCAGCCGACCGCCCACCGAAGACAGGCCGATTCCAGCGGGTTCAGCACGGGTCAGAAACACCTCAAACACCGTATCCAGATCCCAAATGGCCCGGGAAGCAACATACCTCTCCCGCGAGATCGCCACGTCCACCAACGCCAGGTCGGCGGGTTGCCCGTTCACCGCGACTTGAAGCGTTTTGCTCACTACCGAAGTGTCCCGGCAGTCCAGCCGGCCCGATGCCACAATTCCCGCGGCGATACCGGCCTGAGTGCCCTCCACCATAACCGGGAAAATGTTGTTGGTTCCGGTCGATATCGCGACTATCGGCACCTGGTTGGTACCGACCGCCACCGCGCGATTGGTTCCATCTCCGCCCAGCGTAACCAGGCATCCAACGCCCTGTTCGGCCATGGCCGCAGCCGCCCGCATGGTGTCGCCTTCCGTATAGTGCGGCGACATTGGCAGCATCTCAACTGCCAACTCCACGTCGGCATCATCGGCGGCGCGCCGGCACAGGTTGCCGCTGTCGGGCATCGCCAGTACCTTCGTTACGCCGGTGGATTGCAAGCCAATCAGCACCCGCCGCACGATGTTTACCTTTTCCCAGTCGGGAACAACCCGACCTTGTGCAACCAGGCGTCGGATGTCCTTGCTGGCAGCCGGGTTGGCGATGATTCCTACGGTGGCCATTTCAGTGCGCCCTTAGCCTTGCCCCGATGCTAGAATGACCCGTGTACAGATCGATTACTATACACTATACCCCCCGCATCTTCGGGGTCGCGGTTCAACCTATCGAAAATTGCGAAACTTGTCATTGCGACCCCGTACTTGATACGGGGGCGGCAATCTCGTCGCTGAAACCGTCGCCGTTGCTTCAACGGGATTGCCACGTGGTTCGACAGGCTCACCATGAGCGGCTACGCTCCTCGCAATGACAGAGGGCAGGGACTGGAGTTTCGCAATTTTCTTCAACTCAATCGCAGGAGACTTACCATGGATTCTGAACTAGCCTTTGCATCGGCCATTGACATCCGGCGCATGATTGCCGACCGTGAAATGTCCGCCGCCGAACTGACCGGATTGTTTCTAGACCGGATCGACCAACTTAATCCTCAGCTCAGCGCCTACCTGACGGTCTGCCACGACGAAGCCACCGCCGCCGCCAGCGAGGCCGACGCGGCGGTGCAGCGTGGCGATGCCTTGGGGCCGCTCCACGGCGTCCCCATATCCATCAAGGACCTGGAGATGACCAAAGGGGTCACCACGACTCTCGGTTCTGCCATCTTCCGAGACCGGGTCCCGGACATCGATTCCATCGTGGTCGAACGGGTCAAGGCCGCCGGCGGCATAATCCTGGGCAAAACCAACACTCCCGAGTTCGGGCAGTCAGGCACTACCGAAAACCTGGTCAGCGATCCTTGCCGCAATCCCTGGAACACCGATTGCACTCCCGGCGGAAGCAGCGGCGGCGCGGCGGCGGCGCTGATCTCAGGACTTTGCACCCTGGCGACCGGCAGCGACGGCGGAGGCAGCATCCGAATACCGTCAAGCTTCAGCGGCGTAACGGGCATCAAACCCTCACAGGGCCGTGTGCCACGATTCGGCGGCTACGGCGGGCCGGCGGCCAATCATTTCTCCCAGTCGGGCCCCATGAGCCGTTCCGTTCGCGACACCGCGCTCCTGCTCCAGGCGCTCGCCGGACCTGATTCCCGGGATCCCGGTACTCTCACCGACCAGCCGCCCGATTACCTTGCCGCTCTCGAGGGAGGCGTCAGCGGTTGGCGCGTCGCCTGGAGCGAGGATTTCGGCTACGCAGCGGTTGATCCGGAGGTGGTGCAGATCACCCGAGCCGCAGCCCAGGTCTTTCAGGATATGGGCGCGACGGTGGAAGAAGCCGCTCCCGAGATCGAAGGCGATCCATTCCCGGCATTCGCCACCGTTTTCGGTACAGCCTCGTACACTTCCTACGAAAGTTTGTACCCGGAACGCCGAGACGAGTTCACCCAGTATGTGCGGCAGACCTTTGACCTTGCCTCCAAACTATCAGCCGCCCAACTGTCCCGGGCCCTGGCCTATGTAGACCGGCTCAAACGCCGCTTTGCCGATTTCTTCAACAACTACGACATTCTGTTGACGCCGGCCATGGCGGTAACGGCTTTCCCCATCGGCCAACACCCCACCACCATCGCCGGGCGCGACGTCGAACCCTGGTGGGGATACCTGCCGTTCACATTCCCGATCAACATGAGTGGACAAACTGCATCCAGTGTACCCTGCGGGTTCTCGGCTGACGGCCTCCCCGTCGGCCTGCACATCGTCGGCCCATCCGGTGCAGAAGGCCGGGTTTTGCGCGCAATGGCAGCATTTGAGGAAGCCCGGCCGTGGGGCCACCATCGCCCGCCGGTGTGCTGACTTACAGCTGCGCCAGCCCACTCCCCCATTCTGCCCGCTCACGCGTACCCACCTCCACCTGTCATTGCGAGGAGCGCAGCGACGTGGCAATCTCGTTGAGGTTGAACACACGTCGGCAAACCACTATTGCTACGGCGACGAGATTGCCACGCTGCGCTCGCAATGACAGTAGGCCAGTTTGGTTTGACAATGTGGGTACGCGTGAGATTATGTCCGCACTACCCGCCCAACGCGAACCCCGTTATAATGACCTTCGCAAATCAACCTCCAGCGCGGGACGATCATCGAGGCCACTCCCGTCCCGTCTATGGCTTAGGAAGGAGCTATGGTTACTACGTACGCCTGCATCAAGACCGATACGGTGACCCGTCCCACCATGATGGGCCGGAACGAGGTGGAAACCCACATCGGAGTAGTCACACTCAATCGTCCCGAGGTTCTCAACGCGCTCAACCTGCAGTTGGTACGCGAACTGGACCAGGCGATCACCGATTATGAAAACGATGACAGCGTCGGAGCAATCATCATCACCGGAGCCGGGGAGCGTGCGTTCTCGGCCGGCGCCGACATCCACGAGAACCGGGAACTCAGCCCGGAACAGCGCGAGCAAGGCCAGCAGCAGCGCTCTCAATACACCTGGCACCTGCATACCTGTAGCAAACCCCTGATTGGAGCCGTCAACGGTCTGTGCTACGGCGGTGGGACAGTGCTGGCCACCAGCCTCGATTTCCTGGTCGGTTGCGAAAAAACCAGTTTCCGTTTCCTGGCAGTCAACTACGGCCAGATGAATGCCACGTGGAGCCTCCCGCAGTTGGTCGGCATCCATCGCGCCAAGGAACTGCTGCTCAGCGGCCGCGAAGTCTTTGCCGATGAGGCTTATCACATGGGGCTGATTAACCACCTTTTCTCGTCCGAAGAACTGATGGACAAGGCGCTGGACATCGCCGCCGGCATGGCTCGCAACCGGGTGGAAGGCCTGGCCAACATCAAGCAATTGCTGCTCGAACACTCCGGCCTGCCCATTGAAGAGCAATATCGCAACGAGATTATGGGTCGATCCAGCCGCTTCCAGGGTTTGTCCGTAGAGGAAGGCTTCGCTGATTTCCTCGACCGCAAGGGTCGCAAACCCCGCGACGGCTAGGCAATGCCGGCCGGGCCAACGCCAGTCCCACCGGTAGGGCGACGCTCAACCGATTCGATAACCGCTCCCGATGGATCAGAAATTCGGCTTGTGCTCCACTCTGAACACGGCGCCCATGCCTGTAGCATCGTCGAGGTGAGCATCGGGCCCGGTTCCGTCAGCAGGCCGGTGCGCCACCGTGCCGTCGAAGAAGCCTGGTACATCCTTGCTGGTACAGGCCGAGTTTGGCGCTGCCCTTCCAGCACGGACCCTGGAAGCTATCCGGCAATGGCGGTAACACCCGGAGACGCGGTGGTAATTCCTGTGGGTTGGGCGTTCCAGTTCAGCGCCGACCGGCACGAAGAGCTGCGGTTCCTGTGCATAACCATGCCGCCGTGGCCCGGCGCCGAAGAAGCCATTGACGTAGAAATCGGCGGCTTGGGGGCACCTACACTCTCGCCGCCGTAGCTACCGGGTTTTGCATCCGCCGTGGTTGGCTGGGTCGCGCTAACCCTGCCGGCGAACCTCGATGGTCTCGCCTTCCGCAAGGGCAACGCGGCGATATTGGATACCCATTTTCAACATCCAGTAACCCAGGGTAGCCGGGCTGACTTCCAGCACCGTGGCGGCCCGGCTCATACCCATTTGATTCACCAGTTCGGGCACCAGATTTTCCAGAGGCCGGCCGTGTTTGTCTTCCACTTTGCGCATCAGCTTGGTTTTTCTTATTCGCTGCGTCGCCATATCCCCTCTTCCCGAAGTGTGTTCACCGCCCCCACATCCATTTGCATGTTACGGGGAGCGGACATCCCACATATTACACCACGTGGTTCCACCAATGCAGTGGTATGGCCTTACCACCTGTCGTTATTTTGGTATCAATATCCAATAATTGGACCTGGTGAATATGTACCGTCACCGTCGGAGCGGCAAAAAGCGAATTGGCGCAAGGCGGATTACTTTTAGCGAAAGTACCGCTGAGCCCAACCCCGGTAATTCTCCGCACCCGGTCACTTTGCTGCGCCCGTCAGATCTGCGACCTGCGGCATTACCTTCTCAGCCAGCAACCGCGTGGATTTTTCCCAACCTTCCTGATCCTGCCACTGATCGTAAACGAGCGTCAGCAATGCGCCGAACCCGCCGACTTCGTCATACATGCTGCGGATTTTTCCAGCCACCGTGTCGGGTGAGCCTATCAGCCAGAGGTGGTCAGCCATGTACTCGATGTTCACCGCGTCGTCGGCGACTTCCGGGTCGTGCTTGAACACGGCCATCAGGTCGAATTCCCGGAACAGGGGCAGTAGATAGTCATGCCACACCCGGCCCAGCATTCCGTTCAGGGCCTTGTCGCGAGCTTCTTCGTCGGTGTCGGCAACATACACATCCCGAACCAGCCGCCAATCTTCGCGAGACGGATGCAGGTTGGAGCGTTGCGCCCCTTCTTCCACCGCCTCCCAATGGCTTCGGCAATAATCCGCGTTCAGCGCCAGGCTCATGGGGATGAAGCCCTTTTCGCCGGCAATCATCAGCGTGGGAGATTTATAGCTCACCGAAGCTACTCCTATCGGTGGATGAGGCTTCTGGTAAGGGCGCAGGAAAAACTCCAGCGTTCCGTACATGGGCTCCGGGATGCTGACGTTCCAGAACTTCCCTTTGTATTCAAACGGCCCGTCGTTCTCCCAGATTTTCAGAATGATGTCCAGCGACTCCCGGGTCATCTCCCGGTGCTCACCATTGTTGCCGTCAACGTCAAACAGGGCCCAGTCGCTGGGCAATCCGCTGCTGCCCACGCCAAACAGGAACCTTCCCTGGGACAGGTGATCCAGGTACGCCACCCGGTGCGCCAGTTCCGCCGGATGGTGGAAAGGCAACAGATGCGCCCCGGAACCCAACTTAATGCGCTCGGTCTTCATCAGCGCCTGTGCAATTAGCAGATCGGGCGCGGGTATCGGTTCCCAGGGGGAAGTGAAGTGTTCCCCTATCCAGGCTTCGTCAAAACCCAGCCGGTCGCACAGTACCAAGTACTCCAGGTCCCATTGGTGCGCATCGTAAATGTTACGTTCCGGCGGGTGGGACGGCATCATAAACAACCCGTACTTCATGACTCCTCCCGCGACCGAATCCCTTTGCAATGTCGGATGCTTCAGGCCGCATCCGTACCATATCATAAATCGGGGATCATTTTGCCCGGTGTGCTATATTGATCCATATTACCCGGCGGAGGCGGTTAAATTGGCTACAGTACAGCAGGGCGACAAGGTGCGGGTTCACTACACCGGTCGGCTCGACGATGGCGAAGTGTTCGATTCATCCGAAGGCGGCACGCCCCTGGCGTTCACCGTCGGCAGCGGCCAGGTCATCCCTGGATTTGACCAGGGTGTCTTGGGTATGTCCCCCGGCGACGCCAAGACGGTTCACATCCCATGCGCCGATGCTTACGGCGAACACCAGCCCGACGGTATAATGAACGTACCGCGAGACGAGTTCCCCTCCGACATGCCGCTGGAAGTGGGCACTCGCGTCCAGGGCCAACAAAGCGACGGACAAGTCGTGTCCTTTGGCATCGTCTCCGTTGGAGATCAGGAAGTCACTCTGGACGCCAATCATCCCCTGGCCGGCAAAGACCTCACGTTCGACCTGCAACTGGTTTCCATCGAGTCCTAGGTTCTGTTGACATTTCACGTCATTCCGGCGAAAGCCGGAATCCAGGCGCTTTGGAAAGCAGACATCGTTCACATTCAGGGTACTCTGGATTCCCGCTTTCGCGGGAATGGCGAACTGGGGTTAGCGAAATCGCCTTAAATCTCAATGTCAACACGCCTGGTCGATCGAGTCCTGGTCTTCGGTATGGCTGCAATATCCGGCTGTAAACCGGGTCAGGTTGCCTGCGGCCCGGGCTAAACCCTGACCTGCTGCGCCAGAGTCTCGTACGTTACCGGCGATGTGGCCACCAGGCCGGCGTCCACGGGCAGCACCACGCCGTTGACCCACCGTGCCTCGTCGCTAGCCAGGAACAACGCGGCGTAGCCAATGTCCCAGGCCGTGCCCTCGGTGCGCAACGGGGCCGCTGCGCTGCGGATTTGGCGCAAATCATCATCCATACGTGGGGCCACCATCGGGGTGTACACTAGGCCCGGAGCGATGCAGTTCGTGCGAATGCCATCGGGTCCGTGGTCTGCCGCCATCGAGATTGTCAAACCAATCACCGCCGCCTTCGACGCCGTATAGGGCGTGCTGCTGTGTGCCCGGAGTCCAGCGATCGAAGAGATGTTGATTATCGAACCGCCGCCGGTTTCCTGCATCCTGGGAATCGCGAACTTGCTGGCCAGCACGATGCTTTTCACGTTGATGGACATCACCCGATCCCAGTCCTCTTCCGAAATCTCCACCACCGTCCCGCGACGCGATATCCCTACATTGTTGTCCAGGATGTCCAGGCGACCATAACGGTCCATGCACGCTTCCACCATCCGACGGCAGTCATCAATATCCGTCACGTCTGCCTGAATCGTAGAGGCTTTCCCGCCTTCGGACTGGATCAATTCCAACGTTTCCCCGGCCCGCTCTATGGTCTGGTCGGCCAACAAAACGCGCGCGCCTTCGCGGGCGAACAGGGTCGCCGCGGCGCGGCCGTTGCCCACGCCCGGCCCACTGGACCCGGCTCCCGTCACGATGGCGACTTTCCCTTCCAGCCTTGGTCTGATTTCAGGCACTGTCAATCTCCGGCGGTCGTTGTTTTTGGGGCTGATTTTCCGCTTCCCGCAACGTGCTATTCCAACGTACTATTCCGAGATGGGACGCGAAATAATCCACAAACTCGCGCAAGTGTAACACACCATTAAAACCAGCATCGGCAGCTGGCTTCGCAGGGCCGTAGCCCGGTCTCCATATATCCTCACGGCCTGCGCGTGAGCCAGATACACCCCGGCAATATGACCGATCACGATGGCCAACATGGAGAAATACCAGATGAATGTGGGCGAGAGAATCCCAATGTTGATGATCGCATCGGCGGTGCCGAATAAATCCCATCCCCGGCCGAACGGGTCCGACACCAACACGATAAACCGTTGCCCGTTGACGAACAGGAACCCAACGAAATGGGCAAAATGATAAGCCAGCGCTATGGGCAGCAAAGAAAACGCAAATGCCTTCACCAACTCCGTTGCTGCCGGCGTCGGCCGGCGCGCGATCAATGTCATGAGGCTGCACGTGAACGCAAACAGTATGCCGAATAACACCGGCAACCCCAGCACTCCCATCAGGTTGGCGGCATCGCTACCCCAACCGCGCCACTGCAACTCGAACCAGGTTGCGAATATCAACCATTCCGGCGTCGCCGACAGTCCATCGAATGACACTGTGGACAGCAGCAGGACAACCAGCACCACCGCCGCCGCCGATACGTGGCCCAGTCGATTAAGGCCCGCCGCCGGCGGACGCAAATTCCACTCCCGTTCCTCCCGCGTTGCCAGCCCGTAGCATTCGTAGCAATCTACGCAGTCGGTTGCAGCAGAATGGCATTGGCCGTTTGAGCTGCAATCCTCGCACACCGATAGTGGCGCGCGAACCTCGGTGACCGAAAACCGCGCCATAAAACCAAATACCAGGGTGAACCCCTCGGCGTTTCGCAGCCAAACATCCCTCCCAAACAGGAACATCCCGACCAGGTTGTAAACCGTGTAGCCGACCAGAATCCATCCCAATACCCGGGGCCCGGCGGAGTCGGCGACCACCGTTTCCAGGAATGCGAATCCAGCGAAAACCAGAACCGCCGGCCACACGCCCAGGCGCGACGGATACGGGACATACCGGCTCAGCATCGCACCCGGCCGAATCAGATCAGCCAGGTACTCAAACCAGGTCCACAACGCCTTCCACGGGTTCACCAGCGCCCACAGGTTCCCCAGCAGCGCCGAGAAAAAGCTCAACCCAACCCAAAAAGCAACGTACACCGCTGCCGGCGCCGGATTCAATGCCTCCCGTTCAGATCCAATCAGCGCGCCGCCAATGACATATATGGTCAGAATCAGCGAAGCCGCGCGCAAAGGTACGGTAACCCAGGTTGCAGCCAGCCAGCTAACGACGCGTATGTTCAACAGATTGAGGCGCGGGTACGACCCGTGCGCCGCTCTCCCTCTCTGGAGGAACACTGCCGCGATTACAAATGACAGCGCCACGGCTGCCCCGCCGGCCAGCACAAACAGCGAAAGCGGCAACGGCAAGTCGTAACGCTCGCCAAAGCCGTGCGCCGATACCGGTCTGACCGCAATCCACGCCAATGCCACGGGAATCCCGATGGCCGCCACCGCCAGAAACAGTGCTCTTCTCATTTTATTGACAAGGGGACTCTTCAGGACACTGCATATTCAATCTGCCGGATTATCCGGCGCCGAATTATTGTTCACGGTCACGCGCCATACCGGAATGGAAACCGCATCTGCTCATACCCTATGCCGACCCATCGCTTCCGCGGCGGCTCATGGTGGCCCACGTCCAGATTCCGACCACTACGATGGCCACCAAAATCACGGAGATCCAGATCCATTGGATTCGCGGGCCAGGCTCACCTACCGACATGGGCAACACGAAAACCTCTTTGCCATCATTTGCATTTATTTCCACTGACACCCGCCACGGCCCCACCACATCGAACGGAACGTCAATCTCGAAATACGCCAGGGAAAGGTCTTTGTATGTTTGTTCCGGTCCAAACCCTACGGAACCATCGGGGCCGGTTGCCGTGACAAACAGCTGTATATCGCTATCTCGGAGCAACGTATCCCGATTGGCGTCCATAACCTGCATCGCGAAATGGGTTTGCGGAATAACCGGCCGACCGGGCGATATTCCCACTACCAGCCGGTACGGGCCCTGCACCTGGTTGTATATCTCAGAGGAAACCCCGTTCGCTTCCGCTGCGCCGCCGGGGACCCACACCATCAGGGCCCACATCCCCGCCACTGTTGCCAAAATCGACCCCGCCAGGGCAAGCGACAGGAACCCCACCTTTTTTGTTCGTGCCAATCTACACCGAATGGTTGCAATATATTGGTGAATCCAATCTTGAATTCAACATTATCATACCGTATTAAGTGTCGACAATTGACCACGACGCGTTCACTTTGATCACCTGTTGCCTTGACGCTTGTACACATGCCGGAATACACTTTCCGTGGCGTTCGCACGTGCTGGCGCCGCTATCAAGCACTGACCGGAGAATTATCATCGTTATTCAAAACAATAACGGCAACGGGAAGTTCAGCGATGACGTTGCCTTATTTATAGATTGGGAAAACTTCAAGATCAGTTTGGCCGTGCGCGGGCGTACTCCCAACGTTTCGGCATTGAAAGAAGAAGTAGCCAACCACGGCCGCGTGGTGGTTGGCAAGGCCTACGCCGACTGGGTAACCCGGTCCCCGGAACTCAGAGGAGCCAGTCAATTCACACTGGACCCGCCATCCCTGTACGCAGCCGGCATCGAGCCGGTGTATGTGCCCACGCGCCTCCCGACCGGCGGTTCTTATAACTCCGGACGCACCATGCGCGTCAAAAACAGCGTCGACGTCAAAATGACTGCCGACTGCATCGATACAGCACATAACTTTCCCAACATCAACACTTTTGTCCTGGTATCCGGAGATTCAGACTTCATCCACGTCATAAACTCCCTGCGCGCTGTCGGCAAACGTGTGATCGTGGTCGGCGTCTCCTGGGCGACCTCCCGCCGCATGGCAGACCACGTTGACGGATTGATTTTCTACGACAGCGACGTGGATCCTATCCACGCTCCTGAACCCGCATTTCGCGGCCGGCAGCTAGCCCAGACACCTCTGGCCAATCCGGGTCGCCACCAGCTCCCGGAGGTCATACGCGCCATTGAGGACGTGATCCGCGCCGAACGCGCCGCCGGGCACACCCTCCTGCTCACCTCGCTAAAACAACGCCTGGTCAGACGAATCGCCGGTTTTGACGAACGCAAGCTCGGGTTCTCGGGATTCAAAAAGTTGATGCTGCGCGTTGCTGAAGAAGGCAATATCAAGATACGCAGCGTGGATCTCGTAGATTGGATCCTGATGGCCAACGAGCCCGACCCAGAACCGGAAATCGCCGACGCCGAAGCCACGGATTTGGTGGACGACATCGCCGACGACGATTACGACTCCGAAGACTTCGACTCTGACACCGACGACGAAGCGAAGGCGTACGATCGCAACTCAAGCTTTGGCGACAATGACCGGCTTGACGAAGCAGCCGGCGACGGCGAATTTGACCGCGACGATGAAGAAATTGAACAACCCGCCTACGCCGAAGCCGGCGATGCGACAGCGCGCGTAAATGGGGCGCACCAATCTGCCGACTCCCGCGACGCTGACGAACTCTTCGCCTCCATCACCCAAGCCGTCGCCTCATTGGAATTGATGGCCGAGGACGGTGAGCAGACTGCCGCGGACCGCGTGGCCGACCTGATCGTGATGGGGCACACCCTGGAAGAACGTGACGGCACCGACTCCGTGATGTTCAATGCCTTCTGCAACGAAGTGTCGGATGCCCTGGCCAACGGCATCGAAGCCGGTGATCCCACCGTGGTAGCGCACTGGAGCGACTACTGTTCAAAAACCCACGTTACCCGCCTCGTCCGCGGTCTCACGTCCAAAGACGTTTTTCAATACCGTAACGTTAGTTTCCGAGACGAAACCACTAACCGCGCGCGACGCCGGCGTGTGTTTGGGTTGAACCGCACGCATCCGTTGATCAGCATGGCTCTTGCTCACCGCCTCGGCCCGTCATACGCGCCCGCCGACGCCGAATTCACCGCCACCAACGACGCCATCGCCACCCCACCCCTTGAGGAACACTACTCCGCCGAAGCCGCCAGGCCAGAGTCGGCTGAGGAAGCGGAAGTAGTAGCTCTGAATTAGAGAGGGTTCTGGCAGGGTGTTGAATTAGGGAGAATACCCCTCACCGCGGGCCTCTCCCCTTGTAGGAGAGGGGGCTTGCTCGTTCCGGGCCCAACGGGCCAGCGCTTTGTGCGCCGACTATATCTCAGCGACAGACGTATAGTAGTAGTCGCGCCACTCCTGACGGGGCATTCCGGCAAAAAGCATAAGGTTCAAGGGATATTCCTCGCTGTCGGTAACCCGACGGAAATCGTCCCGGAAGAGGAACGTGGGTTTGCCCATGGCGATGGCCATTCCCAACTCGATCATTACCCCTTCGTCCGGCGGCGTTCCGTTCACCACCGCAAAGATCGCGTCCGCTTCTCGCACATCTTTGAAGTCGGCCTGCGCTATGCGGTAGGCCCAGCCCGGTTCGGACAGGTCAACCTGATTGTTCCGCTCGAAGGGCTCCCACACGTCAAGTCCCAGCGCAACCAGGGCGGCAACAATCTCCGGCAGCAACCGTGTCTTCTGCTGTTCGGAAAAGCCATAGGGGTTGGCCAGATAAATTGCCCTGCGCTCTGCGTGTGCCATTCTAGTGTACCGGGTCTAACCTGTCAGGCTCGGCAAATTGTTCGGTGCGATCAATGCGTCAGGACGCCGACGCTTCCCGCCACAGCCGGCAGCCGGTGAATCCAAGTACCAGCGGCAGCAAAGTGTCCACTACGGCCCAGGTGACCCAGGCGGTATGATTGTCGCCCTGGCTGACCTCGCCGGTAGCCGGCAGTGAAAACCAGTTGTGCAGGAACAGAATGCCAACGCCCGCGGTCACATAGAAGGCCACGTTGGCTTCCATATATCCACGAGTAACGGCTTCGCCGGCAGCGCGCGCTCCCGCTTCCCGCTTCCCGCTTCCCGCTTGTAAGCGTAGTTGAACGCCAACCCCAGCGCCAGCCCCACGAGCATCAGGATGTCCACTATCTGCCACACCATCAGCACGTCAATTGAACCAACCAAGAACGCGTTGATGATGAAGTACACCGCCACCACTAGTAGACCAACATTCTTGAAATGACGGGTGTGGAATGCCAGATTGCTCGACGATAGTCTCCATAAAGCCCGGTATGGTCGGGGAAAGGCCCTGTACCAATCAACCCATCATTACAAAGATTTCGGACTACTAAACCAAAGCCAAGGTGAAATGCGCAGAGGCGTGGGGTAAATTGAGGCCGTAACTGGTTAGCTGACCTCGGGAGTTGGGAGGTGTTGCTGATGGGGGTGAGAGAGATAGGGCGGTGGCTGGAACGATGGCAGATGAGAGAGAAGGACCTCAGGCGGCGGATGATTCTGGCGCCTACGCCCCGGGAGCGGGAGCGTTGGTACGCCATGTTGCTCTTGGCCCAGGGTTGGACGGCGGCGGCCACTGCGGAAGCGCTGGAGCGGGACCCCCACACCATCGGACGCTGGGCCTCGGCCTTCGGTGAGGGAGGGCCTGCGGCCCTGCTATTCGAGCAGACCGGTGGTTCCCCCCCGCCATTGACCAAGCGCAACAAGAGGAGTTGAAAGCGGCGGTGCAACTGCCGCCGTCATGGTCAGGCATGGAAATGGCCAACTGGTATTGGAAGGCGGTGCGGCAGTTTGTTTCGGGACGCTTTGGTGTCAGCCTGTGCCGCAGCAGTTGTCTGAACTATCTACACTGCTTGGGATTCGCCTTCAAGCGGCCCAAGAAGCGATTGGTCAAAGCGAATGAATCCAAGCGTGAGGCCTTCGTGGCGGAGTATGCCGCCTTTTGGGACGAGTCGGGGCGCACTGGAGCCAAGGTGTTCTTTGCCGACGAGGCCCACTTCCGGGCCGACGCCGAACTGCGGGGCAAGTGGGTGCTGAGAGGAGAGTCGGCATTGGTGGACTCAACCAGCCCCAGCTACGGGGAGAAGGCCAGCTATTACTCGGCGGTGTGCCTGGAGACGGGCGAAGTGGAGTGGATGGAACTGGAGGGCAACAGCAACGCCGGGACCTCGGTTGCCTTCTTGAAGCAGTTACGGGAGAAACACGGCAAGCGGCTGAACGTGATCTGGGACAACGCGCCGGCGCATCGAGGCGATGCGGTGAGAGAATACCTCAGGACGCCTGGGCTGAACCTGCGGCTGGTGAATCTGCCGGGCTACAGTCCGGACTTCAACGCCGACGAGGCCATCTGGGGCTGGGCGAGAGAGGAGGCCACCGGCAACCTGTGCCTGGGGAGCAAGGCGGCGGTACGGGAGAGGGTCAACCGTTTCCTCACCGGGCTGGCCAGCCGGAAAGACGAGGTAAGACGGCGTTGCCGGACGGTCCTGCAATCAAGGGCTGAGGCACTCCTACGAGACCTCACGTCCGATTCCCGGTGTCAGGCAAATGCACATCCCACCTTGGCTTTGGTTTAGTGGCCTACCACCATTGCAATGATGGATGGTAGGATGTGAGGGGCAAGTAGAAACAGGAACAAATGGGGAAGTGGTGAGGGAGGTTATGGTGAAGAAGTACCGGGTAGAACTGACGGTAGAGGAACAGGAGGAACTGAAGGCATTGGTTTCCAGGGGCCGGGGGGCGGCTTATAAGCAGACTCACGCCCGCATCCTGCTGCTGAGCGATGAGAATCAGGCCCAGGGGCCAATGATGGACCAGGAGATCGCCCGGGCCCTGAAGGTGGGCACCGCCACGGTGGAGCGGGTGCGCCGCCGCTGTGTGGAGGAAGGAGTGTCGGCCGCTCTGGGTCGCAAAGAGCAACTGAACCGGCGCCGGAAGAAGTTGGATGGTCAGGGTGAGGCCCACCTGATTGCCCTGGCCTGCTCGCCGCCACCGGAGGGACGAGTCAGTTGGACGTTGCAACTGCTGGCCGACGGACTGGTGGAAGGAGAGATAGTGGAGAACATCAGCGACGAGACGGTGCGCCGGACGTTGAAAAAAACCAACTGAAACCCTGGCTGAAAGAGTGCTGGTGCCTGCCGCCCCAGGGTAGCGCCGAGTTCGTGTGCGCCATGGAGGACGTGCTGGGGGTCTATCACCGCAGCTATGAAGACAAGGAAGTGCTGGTGTGCCTGGACGAGACCAGCAAGCAACTGGTTGGGGAGACTCGGCTGGCCCGTCCGCCGGCCGCGGCCTGGTTCAGTCATGGCCTACGATTACGAATACCAGCGCAACGGGGTGAGCAACCTGTTCATGCTGTTTGCTCCGTTGGAGGGGTGGCGACGGGTGGAAGTGACGGACCGGCGCACCAGAGCCGATTGGGCCCGGGTGGTCAAGCGACTGGTGGACGAGGACTATCCCGATAGGGAGCGTATCGTGCTGGTGATGGACAATCTGAACACCCATCATCTGGCATCTTTGTACGAGGCCTTCGAGCCGGCAGAGGCCCGGCGCATCGCCGAACGGCTGGAGATTCACTACACGCCCAAGCACGGCAGTTGGCTGAATATGGCGGAGATTGAAATCGGGGTTCTGGACCGGCAATGCCTGGACCGCCGGATCCCCAGCCGGGAAATCCTGGAGCAGGAAACCGGGGCATGGGAACACCGGCGGAATCGGCAGGGCTTTCGGGTGGACTGGCGCTTCACCACCGCAGACGCCCGCATCAAGCTCAAATCCCTCTACCGATCAATACAACAGTGATCGACCACTAGTGCCAGGCCAACCAGATAGACCCCGACCAGTCGCTTCAATACGTCCATAATGCCTCCATTGTGCCGTTATCGAGTGTCCGTCAGGCGGCGGCAATTCTAGCACACAGCCTCGCTCAATCCCCCAAACCAGGCGTCGGCCAGAGCTGATACCGTCAAGTCAACCAACTCGCCGATCCGGAACCGGTCGCCTCCGGTCTGGCCCAAAACCAGCATTGGTACACCCGCTTCGTCGGCGGCGATCATCAGGTCAGCCAACCGCTCCGGCGCAACGGTCACCACGATGCGAGAACTGGCTTCGCCGAACAACGCCGCATCCCACCGGCGCGGCAGTCCACCCACCAGTTCAGCCGTTGCGGTGAAACCGGTCGCCGGCCCATGCTCAATACGACTGGCCCCGATGATTGCGCACTCGGCCAAAGCCACCGCTAACCCGCCATCGGAACAATCGTGCGCCGACAGAGCCGTGCGGTCGGCAATCAGGCGCCGGCACAGCCCCTGCACGCGCCGTTCCAGCGCGAGATCGATGCGGGGCCGACCTCGCACCATCCCATGCACAGCGTTCAGATATTCGCTGCCGGCCAGGTCTGACGCCCGCGCCGTCAATCCATCTGCGCCCAACATCGCCACTGCCAACCCTTCTGCCGGGAAACCCGACTGGCAATGTCGTGTCGCATCCTCCAGCAGCCCCAACCCGCCCACAATGGGGGTGGGGAAAATCGCCCTGCCCTGGCTTTCGTTGTACAGGCTCACGTTGCCGCTAACCACCGGAACCTCCAGAACACGGCACGCACGCGCCATTCCGCGGATGCACTGCTCCAGCTGGTAATACACATCGGGTCGCTCCGGATTGCCGAAGTTAAGGCAATCGGTTAACGCCAGGGGTTGAGCGCCGGTACACGACAGGTTCCGCGTAACCTCCGCCACCGCCATTTGCCCGCCTCGGTACGGATCAAGGTAGCAATATCGACTGTTCCCGTCGATGGCCGCCGCGATCGCCCTTTCCGTCCCCTTGATGTGCAGGACGGCAGCGTCGCCGGCGCCCGGCCCAACTATTGTGTTCGTTTGCACCTGGTGGTCATACTGCCGGTAAATCCCCCGACGACTGGCCACGTTGGGCGACGCCAACAATTGCAGCAGCGTCGGCCCGGCGGCCGGTGGCATTGCAACGTCAGCCAACGTAAGCCGGCGCCGCTCCAGATCCTCAGCCGACGGCGATCCATGCCGGCGGTATCTTGGGGCGTTTGCCAGATGGTCAATGGGAACCGAAGCCAAGGTTTCGCCGCCATCTGAAACTTGCACCACCTTCTCATCGGTAATCACGCCCACCACGCGGCGCTCCACGTCCCACTTATCAAAAACTTTTCCAACTTCATCCACGTCTTCCGGCGCGATGGCCAGCAGCATCCGTTCTTGAGACTCGGACAGCATCACTTCGTACCCGGACATGCCCCCTTCACGACGGTGGACTCTGCTGATATCCAGTGCAACACCGCGATTTCCCCGGGCCGCGGATTCCACAGCGGCGCTGGTCAAGCCCGCTGCTCCCAGATCTTGCAGCGCGTGAACTTTACCGGTCGCCAGCGCTTCCAGACACGCCTCGATCAGCACTTTCTCCAGGAAAGGATTGCCAACCTGCACGGTGGGTCTGAGCTCCTGCTCTTTTTCAAACGTGCGCGAAGCCAGTCCGGATGCCCCGTGAATTCCGTCCCGTCCCGTGCCGGCTCCCACTAGCAGCAGAACATCACCGGTTCGGTCGGCGGCAGCGCTCGCTAGCCGGTTGGCTGGCGCTATCCCCACGCACATTGCGTTCACCAGGGGGTTTTGCGAATACGATGGATCGAAACAGACTTCCCCAGCCACGTCGGGCACCCCGATACAGTTGCCGTACCAGCCGATGCCGTCAACCACGCCCCGCAGCAGCCGGCGGTTCGATGCTATGTCAGGCGGGCCAAACCGCAGCGAATTCAAAAGAGCCATTGGTCGCGCGCCCATCGCCAGTATGTCCCTGACGATGCCCCCCACACCGGTGGCTGCGCCCTGCAAGGGCTCCACCGCCGAAGGATGGTTGTGCGACTCTACCTTGAACACCACCGCCAGACCGTCGCCAATATCCACCGCGCCGGCATTCTCGGCGCCCGACGCCGAAAGCGTGCGTGCCGACGTGCTGGGCAGCATTCCAAGCAGCGGCCGCGAGTGTTTGTAACCGCAGTGTTCGCTCCAAAGGGCTCCGAACAGGCCCAATTCCACAGAATTTGGTTCCCGGTCCAGCCCGTCCACGATCATCTCGTATTCAGCGGGAGAGAGCGCAATCTCATCCAGCATTTCCCGACTCACGGGCATTGTTATTATCGATTCGCCCGCGGCTGACGCTCTGGAAACGTCAGTTGTAGGTTAGCGGCAGTAATGTCGATTACACCGTCGGCAAGTTGCGTTAACTCCTGGGCAACGCTTTGGCGGTTGGGAGTGGCGACTATAACCCGGGCTCCATAGTCCTGGGCGGTTCGGATTGCTTCGGCAAGGTCCCGGTCGCCGGCTATGAGCACCGCCGTATTATAGACGGAGCGGCTGGCAAGGCGCACCATATCCAAGGCGATTAGCGTGTCAACACCCTTCTGCTGGCGCTCAGGATAGAATGTCCATCGCCGGTCGAACGCATTTAACAGATTAGATGGGATCAGACTAAGGTCATTTGCCGTGTTGGTAAGTGCCTGCCTGATTGGGGCCTCGAGACTATTCGGGTGTTCTGCAATATGCCCGAGCCGCAATTGAACTCCCGGCGTATTGGCAATCCCGTCGAAAAGCCTTCGCTGGTCGGTATAACTTCGATGTGAGGGGTCATAAGCTCCGTCGTACCAATAGGTACGCAGGAAAGTCTGGCCGGCGAGCTGTTCTTGAACAAGGCTTTTGAACCACTCGACAACTGCCGCTGCACTGGGATTAACGGACCTCGGCCTCCTTTGCAATACTGCGGCGCCCGCGGCGTCTAGGAAGCCAAAATCTACAAATCCTATGCAAGTTTCCGGCATAAGGAATTACTCCCAAAAAAAGGGCCCCAAACGGGACCCTGATAATGACCCCAACGGGGTCACACTAATAATGACCCCAACGGGGCCAGACTGATAATGTCCCAACGGGACAGCGATATTGTGCCAGATCTTGCGGCAATATACAAGCCTAATTGCTTTGCCCTTGCATTAGATAATACCCCCGATGACTACCAACATTACACCGCCGACTGCCATCAGTGTACCGATTACCAATTCGCGTGTAACGTTTTCGCTGCGCCGTAAGAACAGGCGCGCCAGGATCAGGGTTACCAGCGGGTTGCACGACACGATGGGGCTGATGACCAGCACGCTGGAGCCCTCGCGTGTAATGGAAAAATAAAGCGACATTACGGCACACGCCGCCGACAGGCCGGCCATGAACATATAGATTGAGCCCCGACCGGAACGCGCGACCCCTTCGACCGCCTGTTTCCCAAACCACGGCGAGAGAACCAGCATGGCGAACATCATGCTGCCGGCTGCCATGATCAACGGCGAGCCAAACAAACTGCTGAGCACCCGGCCGCTGATGGTTGAAGCCCCGTAACAGGCCGCTGACGCCAGCGCCAGGCCATAACCGATCACGGACTGCCAGTCACGGCCCCAACTCTGCCTTAAAAAGTTTCCCCCAGTGAGCGCCAGACCAAACACCACCACAACCGTTCCGACCCCGATCAACACGGTTAGGTGTTCGTTGAATCCGGGCACACCGATCCTGGTGAACACAATCGCGAACATCGCCGAGAAGAGTGCAGCGCTGCCAGTAATGGGCGTAACTCTGGCAGCTCCAACCAGGTTGATGGCGATGTATTGCTGTGTACGGCCCCCCATGTAGGTGAGAATCCCGTTCCCCAACAGCCACACCATGGCTATCGCCGGCAGGAGCGTAATATCGTTCCAGTCAAACGCTACCGCCAGCGATCCAGCTAGCAGCGTAGATGCTAACAGCGAGATCAGCGTCCCTGGCATCGGACGCATGGTTTGCATCCCCAGCCGTGCGAAGATGGCGGCGCTGCCAAATCCCAACACCGAGATCAACGCCAGGGCGATGGATAATGACATCGCTACCGATGACTGAAGGAATCGATCATGGACCCAAATATCAGGTTGCCATCATCCGAACCCAGCAACAGGTCGCAACTGCGTTCGGGGTGAGGCATCATGCCCAGCACGTTTCCTTCCCGATTCACGACGCCTGCTATGTTGGCGATTGACCCGTTGGGATTGGCGTCCGGAGACACCGCGCCGTCGGCGTCGCAGTAGCGAAACAACACTCGCCCTTCTTCCTCCAGCTGCTCCAGTGTTGCCCGATCAGCGAAATAATTGCCCTCGCCGTGGGACACGGGCACTGCCAACACCTGACCCGGATCGCACTGGCTCGTGAACGGGGTGTCGTTCCGCGCTGTCTGCAAGTGAGTCCATTGGCAGCGGTATTGCAGGTGTTCGTTGCGTCTCAATGCGCCCGGCAGTAAGCCGGCCTCGCACAAAATCTGAAAACCGTTGCAGATGCCAATCACCAGTCCGCCCGACTCTGCAAACTGCCGGACGGCACCCATAATCGGCGAAAATCTGGCGATGGCTCCGGCTCGCAGGTAATCCCCGTAGGAAAACCCACCGGGTACTATGATGGCATCGCACCCGGCAAGATTGTCATCCTTGTGCCAGATGTAATCAGCTTCCTGTCCCAGCGTGCCGTTCACTGCGTGGTGACAATCGGTTTCGCTCCAGGTGCCTGGAAAGACTAGGATGCCAAAGCGCATGGCGTGTGTTAGCCGAGTGATTCCAGCAGGCGCGAAACGACCGCGTTGACTTCGCTGCCGTCGGCCTTGCCCCGCACCTGGGGCATGATCCTGCCCATCACCTTGCCGCGATCCGAAGCTCCGGTGGCGCCAACATCTGCGATCGCCTGGCGGGCCATATCCTCCAGTTCCTCGATGCTGAATTGCTCCGGCAGATACTCCAGCATTACCGCCAGGGCCGCCCGTTCTTTCACCACCAGATCGTCGCGCCCGCCATCGCCAAACATCTGGATGCTTTCTCGCCGATCCTTGGCCTGTTTGGCCACCACCTCAACCACACCGGGCTCATCCAGTTCTTTCAGAGCGTTCTTCTCGATCAACTGGATCTGACTCTTCAGGAACCGCAGGGCATCCAATCGTTCCTGATCGCGCGAGCGCATCGCGTTGCGAATATCCTCTTCCAACCGTTCTTTTATGCTCATAATCGCACCGCCGTCGCCTGTGCCGACCTTCCCGCCATGGCGGGGTTCGCGAGTAACCAACCAGTCAAACCATGCTACAACGACGGTGCCGGCAAAGCAACCGTGCTATAATTTTTGGGCTGGCCGAAGTGGCGGAATGGTAGACGCGCCGGTCTCAAAAACCGGTGGGAGAATATCCCGTGTCAGTTCGAGTCTGACCTTCGGCACCACTTTCTCAATAAGGGTCGGTTGCAAACTCAAACAAGGTATCAATAAATTGCGTATTGACAGATATCGGCCGATTTTGCTGGACAAATCCCCAGCACTGCACAGTAAGAGCCTATCCTAATAACGGGTAATACCCGCATGAAAAGAGGGTTATTAGGATAGGCTCTAAGAGGCCGTAATCAACAGCAATCGACGGCATGATCGCGCCCGGGGTTTCCGGGCGCGATTTTATTGTTCGGTGGCCGGGAATCACTCACATCCACAATGCCCCGCATGGCTTGATACCGCGGTAGCCGACGGTCGGGACCGCGTCGACTCTTCCCTTCAGGTCCACGGATGAACAGAGAATGCGTCCCAGTTTCAACCCGGCAACGTAATATATTGGCGGCTGCGGCGGTGGCGGGACAATGTCCCGCAGGAAGGTGAGGTGTAGGCGGCCAACGCCGCACCGTGTCGATCGCCAATGGCTACGGATGATGCTGGACGCCAGCCAAGCAATCAGCGCAGAACACCGGGGCCCGGACGGCTATACCTTGGACGTTCTGGATTTCACCGAATAGGACGCACCAGATCACGCCAAATCCAGGACCCTCACGCTGTTCTGGCGGGAGCCGACCCCATGGGCCAGAAACCCAGGGCGTCCTGATCGCCATCGACTGGTTGAACATCAAACGCGGTGCGCAGCTCTGCCAACGCAACGTCAGGCCGGCCGAGCTGTGCCGGGCCATGCGGGACGTGGGCCGAGTTTTTAGAGAGATAGTGGGAGGCAAGGCCTTCGGCGACTGGTCGCTCCGGCCCAAGGACGGACGGGAGTTCGCCGAGCATGACATCGTCCCTTATCACGCTCCTCGGACCAGCGCCGGCAAGGACCGGTCCGACCAGGCCATCCTGCTGGAGGTCTACGAGTGGATCAGGGACCGTGAGGACTGAGGCACGGTGATCCTGGGTTCGGGTGACGCCGACTACCAGGCCCTGGTGGACCGAGCCCGCGTCCACGGGCGACGCATCGTGCTGTGCGCCTTCAGCCAGTCGGTGTCCCGAGACATGCTGGCTGCGGCCCCGCTATTCCCGCTTGAGGCCGAGCTGGGTATCCAGATAGCGGAACATGTCGACGTCAACCTGGACCTCCCCGCGATTTCTGAGGAGGGCGACGCCGGATCGACGATGTCCTGGAACGGTTCATTCGAGAGATGTACAAGATGGAAGGCCGGCTGAGCCTTGTCGGCTACAGCATGCTGTCCAATCAGTGGATACTGGATTGGGGACTGCCTGGAACGAGCACGAGTGCCGCGGTCTGATCGACGAGTACCAGGAGGATGGGATCGTGGAACGTCATGAGGTGGTCAACCGCAACAACCCCGATTGGTCCACGTCCGCCATACGGCTGATTCGCATCAACGAGACGGTGCGCCCCGCTCTGGGATTCAGTGACGCTCCCACTTCCAACCCGGTCCTGGAGCATCCATAATGCCGCGGGGCAGATCCATGCCTCCCCTGGTAGGCCGTATCCGGTAGCCAAGTCCGGCCTCTTTTTCTGCCGCGATGGACCTGCTGCCTTGCCCTGCGTGGGCTAACTGTCTTTCTGTTGATTCCTCAAGACCAAAATGACTGAATGCCACGACGACACCGTCGAAGCTGATTTGAAGCCGTCCGCCGCACGGTTTTACGGGTGGCGCGTGGTTTGGGTCGGCGCGTTCATCCTGGTCATTGGCAGCTATGAGCAGGGCCTGCCCCAACTCATGCGATTCACGCTGGGGGAAGTGGTGGTGCGCCGCGGGAGTCTAACCTTTGTAGTGGCTCACGGGCTGCTGACCGGTTTGTCGCCGTTGTTGTTGATGCCATTGGCTGGGTGTGCGGTTGACCGATGGGGAGCGCGCCGCCTGGTATTGTGGGGATTGCTGGCGCTCGGTGTTGGGGCGATTTTGTATCTGGGGCACCAGGTCTCGGGGGTGTTGTATGTGTCGCTTTTGGTCGTGGGCGTTGGCGGAGTCGTCGGGACCTATCTGCCGGCCGCGGCGGCGGTGAACAATTGGTTCGTGAGTCGTCGGGCCATGGCCATGGCGGTCTTGTTGCTGCCATTGATCATGGTCGGATTCTTGTTCGGAGTGTTCAGGTCTTCGGTGGAGATTGACCCTCGCACGGCTTCGTTCACGGTGGCGGTTACTGTCCTGGTTCTGGCCTGGCCGCTCTCCAGGTTGATCAGGAATCGTCCGGAGGATCACGACCAGCATCCTGACGGCATTGCCCCGGGTCAGCGACGCGGCCCTGAATCGGACCCAAAGGGTTGCGGCGATGCTTTGGCGCCCAACTATGCGTGGCGGGAGGCGCTGCGTACACGGGCTTTTTGGCTGCTGGTGGTGGGCGGAGCCGTCTTCTCCGTCTCGTCGGGCGGGCTGTTCTTCAACGCGTTGATGATGCGCCAATTGGGTTTCGAGTCAGCCATATCCGGCGGGGCGTCATTGATTGATGGCGCGTTCACGATGCTGTTCGTTCTGGTTGGTGGATGGGTGGGAGACCACTTCCCCATCCGCAGGACCATGTTCGCATTTGGCCTGTTGGCAGCGTGCGCTGCCGGAGTTCTCGCCTTTGCGGAAACGTTGCCGATGTTTTATCTTTCGGCCGCCCTTGCCGGCGTGGGTACTGGCGGGATGGTGCCGCTAACCCTGGCCGCTCGCGGAGTTTACTTCGGCCGCCGCAACTTCGCCACGATAACCGGACTGTCCCTGATGCTCCCGAACCTGGTTAGCGGGGGAGCGCTTGCGGGGATCCTGATCGCCTGGCTGAGCACAATCACCGGCGCCTACACGTTGCCCCTGGCAATCATCGCGGTAATCGGCGCGGTCGGATCGTTGGCATTCCTGTTCCTGGGCGATCCAAAACCGGCGCCGTCCCAAAACTCACGTTTAGAGATGCCAGTTCATTTGCCTGAGGGTTGAGCAACTGGTCGGCGCCTCATCGGTGGTGGCCGGTAAGGGTTAACCCCAATCCACCGAAAAGATGAGCGTGTCGGCGTTGTGAAGCGATAAGAAAGTGCTCCCGGCTTCGGGGATAATGGTTTTTGAAACAGAAAACCGACCAGAAACAAGGAGCACCCAAAAGATGTTACTACTTGAGCAGCCCGACCGCATCCACGTCGCCTTCGACGATCATCGCCTGGTGGCCAATGCTGGGCTGCTCTTGCCGGTGACCCTGGCCCGCCATCTGGGACTGGGCGAGTTGGTGGACCGCCATATCGACTTGAGCCGTGCGCCGGGTCGTGCCAACGCGGGGGACAAGGTGCTGACCCTGGTGGCGTCGGCGCTGGCCGGTGGCGACTGCATCGACGACGCCGACGCGCTGCGCGCTGGCGGGACCGAGCAGGTGCTGGGGTGTGTGATCAAGGCGCCATCCACGCTGGGAACCTTCCTGCCTGGGGACCTTCCTGCGGAGCTTCCGGTGGGGCCACGTGCGCCAGCTGGACCGGGTGAGCCGGCAGTTGCTGGCTGGGGCCTGGTCCGCTGGGGCAGGTCCTGGCGATGATCCGTTGACCATCGACCTGGACTCCACCCTCTGTGAGACCTACGGGGTGTGCAAGGAGGGCGCGCGCCATCACGGCTACACCGGCCAGCGGGGCTATCACCCGCTGCTGGCAGTGGCCGCCGGCACCGGCGACGTGCTGATGGCCCGACTACGCAAGGGCCGGGCCAACACGGCCCGGGGCGCCGCTCACTTCCTGCGGGAAACCGTGGGGCGAGTGCGCTACGCTGGAACCACGGGTCAACTCACCGTACGGGCCGACAGTGGCTTCTACAACCACGCCATCGTCGCCGTCTGCCGAAAGATGGACGTCCACTTCTCCATCACCATCCGCCAGCACCAGAGCGTGCGGAACATCATCGAGGACATTCCCGAAGCGGACTGGACACCCATTCCCTATTGGATGGACGGCGCCGCCGACGTGGCCGAGACTGAATACACACCATTTGGCAGTGAGCCCGATGCCGTGCCGGTACGCCTCATCGTCCGGAGGGTGAAGCCCACGCCCGGCTCCCAACTTGCCCTGTTTACCAACTACAGCTATCACGCTCGCATCACCGACCGGGAGGGAAACACCCTGGATCTCGAGGCCGATCATCGCCGCCACGCCGAGATCGAGAACGCCATCCGCGACCTGAAGTACGACGTGGGGCTCAACCATCTCTCCTCGGGACGCTTCCCCGCCAACGGCGCCTGGCTGGCCGTCCAAGTGATGGCGCACAACCTGGCCCGCTGGACGGCGCGGCTCGGTATGGGCGAGCAGGTGGTGACCACCAAGACCATCCGGAGGCGGTTCTTCTCCCTGGCCGGACGGCTCACCCGCTCGGCACGTCGCTTCACCCTGCATCTGCCCCACGTTGGCCCTGGGAAGCCCAGTTCAGTGGCGCCCTGGCACGGTTGCGAGCCCTGCCGCTACTTTCCTGACCACGCCCTCGGCGTCTGACCCCTCCGCCAGACTATCCACAGGCTTGGCTGTCCTGCACCAGGCTGGGACCAGCGTGTCTCCCTGCCGCCATCTGACCAGCTGATCCCGCCCTCCTCAACCACCTTCGGTCGTCAACAACCTCTGTCCGCGGCGCTCATTCTCCGCACCCAGCCGGATCTCTGAGGATCAAGACCCTACAGCCTCCTTCCCGAACCTCTCATCCCCGATCTGACCAGTGCGACTGCATCCCTTCGGTGGATTCGGGTTTATGGGTGGTGCGACGCTTGACGGCCCTGTTGCCGCCACCTGAAAGTAAACGGAACACTTCGGACTGTCCATGTACCTGCAAATGTCCGGCATGGCATTTGACGAGACGACATTATTCGGGGTCGCTTACGTCCAAGAACAGGCCACCAATTGGGGCGAGCGCCGTCCGCAGGGCTTATAATCCGGTCAAGTCGGTTCGCGCCGTGCGCTGCGGCGGTAGCCCGATGGGGGAAGCATTTCAGGAGACGTTGGACAGAATAAAAAGCCAATCGGAGGTCTTAGGCGACCTTGACGAGAAAGCTGTCGAGTTCGTGGTCATTCTTCCGCTGCTGCAGCAGTTGGGATGGAAGACCCACGATGTCACGGAGGTTTATCCTCAGCGAAAGCTTTCCAACAATCACAGGCCCGATTTCGACCTACAGGTGGACAGCGTAAGCCGTGTGGTTATAGAGGTTAAGAAGTGGGCTGCCGACCTCAATCCGGACAACGAGAGGCAACTTCAAGGATATTGCCAAGAGGTTAATCCAAGCTTGGCCGCATTGACCAACTGGCACAGGTGGTGGCTTTACGTGGGACCTTGGAAACGGCCCAAAGGAGGATCACTACGTCCATTCCCGGATTTTGACGTGAGCGCTGATCCGGAAGAGGTGGCAAGCAACTTCACGCGGTTTCTGGCACGGGAAAACCTGGCAGGTCAGCAGGACGTCAGACACACGGTGACCGCTGCGAGGGAGTTACGCGAGAGGCAACAGAGACGCGTCGAGATAATGCGGAAGCTGACGGAAGTGTGGAACGACTTGGAAACCGACGAGCGGAGTCTTTTTGAGGTCGTGAAAACCTTGGCTGAGAGTCACGGCATTCACCCCAGCGATCAAGACATTAAGGAGTTCGTTCAAAAATCGGGGCCTCTGGTGAACCAGGTGTCCATTGGGACCAAGAAGCCGGGTGCGGATCATAGTAAACCCGAGTTCTTCACGGTGAAGAAGGCAGGTGAGGAACCATTTCATGAAGCAGTCAAGAACTGGACTGGCGTGCGACTTGGCGTATGCAGACTGATGCTAAAGCGGAATGGCGCGGGCTTTCGCCAGTTCGTCTCCGAAAGACCGGATTGGTTCCTCGATGCGCCCGGTCAGTACAGGCAAGAGATTGATCAAACAGGGATTTTCATTCCTACCGGCGGTACTAAACTAAAGCCAAGGTGAAATGCGCAGACGCATGGGGTAAATTTGTGAAGGAACCGAGGTAGCTGGTCTCAGAAATTGCGAGGGGTTGGTGATGGGCGTGAGGGAGATAGACCGGTCTCTGGAACAATGGCAGATGGGAGTCAAGGACTGGCGGCGGCGGATGATTCTGGCTCCCACACCCCGGGAGCGGGAGCGGTGGTACGCCATCCTGCTGCTGGCTCAGGGCTTGACGGCAGCGGCGACGGCGGAGGCGCTGGAGCGGGACCCCTACACTATCGGGCGTTGGGCGTCGGCCTTCGGTGAGGGAGGGCCTGCGGCCCTGATATTCGAGCAGACCGGTGGTTCCCACCGCCCTTGACCAGGCGCAGCAGGAGTAGTTGAAAGGGGCGGTGGAACAACCGCCCGCTGCGGCGGGCATCCAACTGGCCAACTGGTATTGGAGGGTGGTGCGGCAGTTTGTCTCAGAACGGTTTGGCATCAGCCTGTGCCGCAGCAGTTGCCTGAACTGGCTTTACCGGCTGGGGTTTGCCTGCAAGCGCCCCAAGAAGCGTCTGCTCAAGGCGAATGAGTCCAAGCGGGCGGCCTTCGTGGCGGAGTACGCCGCCCGGTGGGAGGAGGCCCAACGGACTGAAGCCAGCATATTCTTTGCTGGGGAGGCCCACTTCCGGGCGGACGCGGAATTGCGGGGCCAGTGGGTGCTGAAGGGTAAGCCTGCGTTGGTGGACTCCAATAGCCCGCGGTATGGGGAGAAGGCCAGCTACTATTCAGCGGTGTGCCTGGAGACGGGCGAGGTGGAATGGATGGAACTGGCGGGCAACAGCAACAGCGGGACCTCGGTTGCCTTCCTGACGCAACTGGCCTTCCTGACGCAACTTAAGGAAAAGCATCCAGGGCCGCTGCGGGTCATCTGAGACAATGCGCCGGCCCACCGTGGGGAAGCGGTGCGGGAGTACCTCAGGACGCCTGAGCTGGAGCTGAGGCTGGTGAACCCCGTGTCAAGCACGGGGCAGGCTCTGCCGGGCTACAGCCCGGACTTCAACGCCGATGAGGCTGTCTGGGGCTGGGCGAGAGAGGAGGCCACTGGCAATATGTGCCTGGGGAGCAGGGCGGCGGTGCAGGAGAGGGTCGGCAAATTCCTGGCCGGGCTGTCCAGCCGGAAAGATGAGGTGAGACGACGCTGCCGGACGGTCCTGCAATCAAGGGCCGAAACACTCCCGCGAGACACCCGCCCCGATTCCCAGCACCCGGCAAATGCACATCCCACCTTGGCTTTGGTTTAGGCAAAGCATTATCAAGGTTTGCCACGAAATCTTAGCCGAGTTCGGGTACCCGAAAGAATCTTTCGAGGTTCAGATGAATGGCGACTGATGAGCGCCGGAATTCAGCGTCGCCACTTTCAACCGTTGGAATGCGGCCCCCGCACCCCGTGGCGGTGGTAGCAGCGGCTCCGCGGTGGCCTTGACGGGGCGGATGTGTCAGGCGCGCTGGGTTAGCGGATGGTGGTCGGTGGCGGCCGGTGTCGTCGTCAGTCGGCGACTCACGCGTACCCACTTTGAGGTAGTGGGTTGAAAAAGGTCGGCCACTCAGGGTAAGGAGCAGGCTACCAAGCCGGTCCACCAGTAGTACTGGTACCCCATGTGCTCCGCGGATGTGCTCGTCGTACCCGTCGGCGGCAACCGGAAGCGACTCCAACTCGGCCTGGTCAGGCACGTCGTAAAGCCCGATTTCCATCGTGGCTACTTTCGTTCACCTCCGGATCCAACGGGGAGCGCCAAACGGGTCGCTCGGCATAGTACAATGCGGCGCACTACCGCAGGAGGACCGCCATGAATACCGTTGATTACTCCGTGCTGGACAATCCCGAGGCGTCGGCCCGTTCTTTCCACCCGATGCGAGGCTGGACCGAAACGCCCCCAGGAGCGGTGGACTATGGGGTGACCGTGGCCGACGGGACCACGCTGTCGTGCCGTTTTTTCGCGGTGGGGCGGGAAAACCCCACCGTGCTGTTTTTCTACGGCGGCGGCGAATCCGTTGCCCGTTACGACGACATCGCGCCGCACTACAATGAAATCGGCGCGAACTTTTTTGTCGCCGACTACCGGGGCTTCGGCGCCTCCGGTGGTTCGCCGAGTTTCAACACCATACTGTCGGACGCGCACAACGTGCTGGACTGGCTGCAGGAGACCATGCGGACGCTTCGGTTCACGGGCCCGCTATACGTCATGGGGCGCTCCATGGGTCGTCACTCCGCCGGGGAGCTTGCCATCAACGCCGCCGACCGGATCAACGGCGTCATCATAGAGAGCGGGCGGCCCAACCTGGGACGGATAGCCGAGGGGCTGGAGCCGGTGGTGGTGCAGGCGCTGGAGGACGACTACCAGGCCAAGTTCTATTCCATCGACATTCCCGCGCTGGTGATTCACGGCCAGTGGGACCAATCGGCGCCGCTGGCCGACGCGGTGGGCATGTTCAACAAGCTCGAGACCGCCCACAAGCACCTGGAGATCGTACCGGGCGCGGGCCACAACGACCTGATGTACGTGGGCTTTCGGCAGTACTTCAACGCCATCAAGGGCTTCATGGCCCGGTACGCCGGGCCGAGCGCAACGATTGCGACCACAAGCCAAACCACCGAGTAGGGGCGGCTCCGAAACATCACGTGGTAGGCGTTTCCACTCGAACTGTCATTGCGAGCGGAGCGTGGCAATCTAAACCAAAGCCAAGGTGAAATGCGCAGAGGCGTGGGGTAAATTGAGGCCGTAACTGGTTAGCTGACCTCGGGAGTTGGGAGGTGTTGCTGATGGGGGTGAGAGAGATAGGGCGGTGGCTGGAACGATGGCAGATGAGAGAGAAGGACCTCAGGCGGCGGATGATTCTGGCGCCTACGCCCCGGGAGCGGGAGCGTTGGTACGCCATGTTGCTCTTGGCCCAGGGTTGGACGGCGGCGGCCACTGCGGAAGCGCTGGAGCGGGACCCCCACACCATCGGACGCTGGGCCTCGGCCTTCGGTGAGGGAGGGCCTGCGGCCCTGCTATTCGAGCAGACCGGTGGTTCCCCCCCGCCATTGACCAAGCGCAACAAGAGGAGTTGAAAGCGGCGGTGCAACTGCCGCCGTCATGGTCAGGCATGGAAATGGCCAACTGGTATTGGAAGGCGGTGCGGCAGTTTGTTTCGGGACGCTTTGGTGTCAGCCTGTGCCGCAGCAGTTGTCTGAACTATCTACACTGCTTGGGATTCGCCTTCAAGCGGCCCAAGAAGCGATTGGTCAAAGCGAATGAATCCAAGCGTGAGGCCTTCGTGGCGGAGTATGCCGCCTTTTGGGACGAGTCGGGGCGCACTGGAGCCAAGGTGTTCTTTGCCGACGAGGCCCACTTCCGGGCCGACGCCGAACTGCGGGGCAAGTGGGTGCTGAGAGGAGAGTCGGCATTGGTGGACTCAACCAGCCCCAGCTACGGGGAGAAGGCCAGCTATTACTCGGCGGTGTGCCTGGAGACGGGCGAAGTGGAGTGGATGGAACTGGAGGGCAACAGCAACGCCGGGACCTCGGTTGCCTTCTTGAAGCAGTTACGGGAGAAACACGGCAAGCGGCTGAACGTGATCTGGGACAACGCGCCGGCGCATCGAGGCGATGCGGTGAGAGAATACCTCAGGACGCCTGGGCTGAACCTGCGGCTGGTGAATCTGCCGGGCTACAGTCCGGACTTCAACGCCGACGAGGCCATCTGGGGCTGGGCGAGAGAGGAGGCCACCGGCAACCTGTGCCTGGGGAGCAAGGCGGCGGTACGGGAGAGGGTCAACCGTTTCCTCACCGGGCTGGCCAGCCGGAAAGACGAGGTAAGACGGCGTTGCCGGACGGTCCTGCAATCAAGGGCTGAGGCACTCCTACGAGACCTCACGTCCGATTCCCGGTGTCAGGCAAATGCACATCCCACCTTGGCTTTGGTTTAGTAAGCGCGCTATGCAGTAGCCCCGCTCCCACGTCTTCTTCGCAACACCCACCGGCCACCCCCACTCGGATACTACCCCAACTCACCGGCGCCGTCCTGCCCGTTAGCAAGACGGCAGTCCAAGCCTCCTTTGAGCAGACCGGATTCACCTTCGATGCCGCCGAAGTGCTGGAAGACCCCGACCTGCGCATTACGCGCGGTGCTCACCCCGATGTTGGAAGCGTCACGCTGTTTGAAATCCCCGCGGGCCTGGCCGCCGCCTTGCACATCGCCAGCACAGAGGGCACTCCCGACGAGCTGGGAATGCGAAACGTACATCGTCTGTGGCTCCTGTGGACTATCTTGCCAGAATGGGAAGGGGCCGACGACTGGCTGAGCGACAGCCTTCCCACAGTTCGGCACCAAGGCCCTTCGGTCCTGCTGGTGGGCAGCACGCTGGTCGAGCTAGAGTACATCCACGTTATCTACGACAGCGGCATCTACGCACTGCGCCTGACGGCCCTGCGGCCCAACTGACCCTCTACCAACTCTTCAGCCGGAATGTGCGGCACGACCCACGCCCCCACGGAGAAGTCATGAATATCCGCATCTACTGCGTGCGCGACCAAGAACTCACGCAAATGAGCCGCGACGAATTCCGACTGGACTTCCGCTGCTCCATCTGTGGACTGCATGTTTCGATACCCTGGCAAAAGTTGGAAGAACTTCGCAATAAGCCCTTTGAAGAAACGGCGGTGAGCAACCGCCGAGGCGGGCAACTGCTCCCAGGCTTCGACCAAGATGGACGCGAGGTGCCTGACGCCTTCGCGGTCAAGTTCTAGTAGGTAGCGCAGCCTACCGTCGTCCTCCCGCCAGCACAGGTAAAAGAAGCAGATTGGCTTGTCCATACTCATTTAGTATCTCCTCTCAATTTTCAAAGTGATACAGTATTGGTCAGGGTGAGGATATGCGCGTTGGTTATCAGGTCGGGCAGGTGGTGCAGCGGGACAGCATCGACCATCAGCAACAGTGGCGGAACCACCTGGAGCAGTTCCGGGCCTCCCGCGACGCCGGGTTCGACATCTATTGCTGGGCCCACCACTACCTGATCGACCCCTTCCAGCACTTCCAGCCCTGGCCGGTACTGGCGCGGCTGGCCGCCGAGCCGGGAAACATGAAGCTGGCCACCTCGGTCCTATTGCTGCCGTTGCTGAATCCGGTGGAGGTCGCCGAGCAGGTGGCGACCCTCGACCACATCGCAGAAGGGCGCTTCATTCTCGGTATCGGGCTGGGTTACCGCCCGGAGGAGTGTGAAGCCTTCGGAACGAAGATGTCCCAGCGCGGCGCCCGCTGTACCGAGGCTCTCGGCCTGATGCGCCGGCTGTGGAGCGAAGAAGAGGTTACCCACCACGGCCGCTACTACAACGTAACCGGGGCGCGGCCCACCGCCCGGCCCTACCAGAAGCCCCACCCCAAGGTCTGGCAGGCCGCGATGAGCGATCCGGCGGTGCGCCGGGTCGGCCGGGGCGGCGACATCCTCTACGTCGGACCCGCCCAGTCCAACGCCACCATCCGGCGCCAGATATCGCTGTACCATCAGACCCTGGAGGAGAACGGCTACGACGTTCCCGAGGAGATGGTCATCGTGCGTGAGTTCTTCTGCGCCCCGACCCACGAGGAGGCGCTGGAGCGGGCAAGGGCCAACTTCGCCAAGAAGTACGAAGTCTACGCCTATCACGGTCTCCACGGCACCGACGACGAGCTGACCCGGAAGGTGACCGGCGACCTGGAAACGCTGATGGACGACACCTTCTTGGTGGGCAGCCCCGAGGAGTGCGTCGAGCAGATCGCCGCCTACCACGAAATGGGGTTCACCGACGTGGCCCTGCGGTTGTTCTACCCGGAGATGTCCCAGGCCGAGGTGCTGGAGCATATCGACCTGGTGGGCCGAGAGGTCATACCGGCGTTGCACGCCCTGTAGTTCCCCTCGGGGGGGCCGCGGGACGGTGGTGAAACGCCGCCCGCTTCCCGGCATGAAACCGATTCTCCCTTCGCAAAATATCCGGGCTGCTGTTAGAATTGCGTATCATCCGTAACATGGCCCGGTGGGGAGCGCACGAAACCTGCGGGGCCCGGCAGCCATGACGATATGCTTGAAGTAGCCGTATGGATTGGAGTCGTAGTAGTTGGCCTGGCCGTTCTGGCTTTCCTCGAAGTCCTGCGTTCCAACTCCTTCATCCGCGCTCACCGCGAAGAGATCAGGATGGCGCTGCCCACCGTGGCCCTATGCGCGCTGGCTTCCATCGCCGGGGCCATGGCCGTGCTGTTCTTCTTCCGCTTATTCCTGGGGGACGTCTGGCAGTACGCCCTGCCCGTGGCCATCTTCCTGTTCGTCCTCCTGGTGTGGCGTATCCGGCAACAGCAGTCGGAAGAGCGCTCGGCCGCTCATCCGGAGCCGTGGTCCGGCTCGCGCCTGAAGCCCATTTTCATGCTGGCCACTCAGGTGGCCGAGGCGGCGGTGGTCCCGGTGCTGATGATCCCGGCGCTGGCCGGGGCATTCCTGATCGTTTCCTTCCTGGGCCACATGTCGCACGTTGTTGCCTGGCCCCATCTGGTGCTGGCCCTGGCCGCCATATTCCCTGTTGGCTACTACCTGCTCCGGCAGCGCACCGCCGGGCCGGACCATCCCAACGAGTTCGGGTCGGACTGCTGACGCCGGCCCGCCACAGCCAATCCACTACGGAGGACACATGACCACTCAGCTGACCCTGCTGACTATTGGAGACTACGAAGCCCGGGCCAAGCAGACCATGCCCCAAGCCCTTTTCGACCGGCTATTCGGCGACCTGGGCGCGCCCGACTGGATAACCAACACCACCAACGTCCAGGCCATGAGCGAAGTCAAGCTGCGTCCCCGGATCCTGGTGGACGTCACCGAGCGGGACATGACCACCACGGTCCTGGGCGAAGAGATAAGCATGCCGGTGATGCTGGCCCCCACCGGCACCCACCAGCGCGCCCACCCCATGGGCGAGTTGGCTTCCATCCGGGCCGCCGGCGGCGCGGGGACCATCCTGGGGCTCAGCACCGCCTCCAGCTACAGCATCGAGGAAGTGGCCGAGGTTGCCACCAATTCGCTTTGGTTTCAGCTCTACTTCTTCGAGAACCGGGAACTGACCGAGATCCTGGTGCGCCGGGCAGAACAGGCGGGCTACAAGGCCATGATGCTCACGGTGGACAACCTGGGCGCCAACTCCCGGGAGCGGGAGTACCGTTACGCCTACACCCTGGACCAGGAACGCACCCTGAAGAACTTCGAGGGAATCGAGCTGCCCAACCTGCCCACGCGGGAGAATTTCGCCGAGAGCTTCGAGTCGGGCCTCAACTGGTCCGACCTGGAGTGGCTGCGCTCCATCACCTCGATGCCGCTGGTCATCAAGGGCGTGCAAACGGCCGAGGACGCCCGGCTTTGCGCCGAGTACGGCTGCGAGGCGCTGGTGGTCTCGAACCACGGCGGCCACGCGTTGCAGGGCACCGAAGGCACCATCGAGATGCTGCCCAAGATCGCAGACGCCGTGGGCGACCGGCTGGAGGTCTATCTCGACGGCGGCGTCCGCAAGGGCGCCGACGTGCTGAAAGCGCTGGCCTTGGGCGCCCGGGCGGTCTTCGTGGGCCGGCCCATCTTCTGGGGCCTGTCGGTCAACGGCGAAGCGGGCGTCCGCCACTGTCTGGAGATCCTGCGCACCGAGCTCAGCGTGGCCATGGGCCTCTGCGGCGTGACCGACGTGAAGTGGGTAGATCGCTCCGTTGCCCACGACCCGGGCCCGGACAGCGCCGGCGGCGTGGTGGGCGAGCTGGAGCGCCTGGCCCGTCTGCTGGACCAAGGCTACATCACCCGCCAGGAGTTCGAGTCGCTAAAGGGCCGGCTCCTGTAAGCCTGGTGGGTGGCGCAACTGCGCAGTTGCGCTGGCAGATACACGGAAAGATGGACCAGGAAATAGGCGTCATATTTCCCCAGACCAAGATCGAGCCGGATCGCCACGCCGTGCGTGACTTCGCCGAGGCGGCGCGGGACATGGGATATTCCTGCTTCTTCATCGCCGACCACGTGCTGGGAGCTGATCCCGCCCACCACAATCACCCCTCGTACGGCATGTACAACCACCAGGTCTGGTGCACGAGTCCTTGACCCTGATGGGCTACTTGTCGGAGATCGTCCCCGGCATGGAGTTCGCCACCGGTATCCTGATTCTGCCGCAACGCCAGACCGCCTTGGTGGCCAAGCAGGCCGCCGAGATCGCCGGGGCCGTGTCCGGAGGCGGCGTGGCCCAGATGGGGCGGGACGCCTTCCCGCCGCCGGACCAGTCCATGTCCATCGACGACATTGCGGCCATATCCAGGCAGCTAAAACGGGCCAACGACGGCACCGCCGATCACACCACGGCCATGGTCAATGCCGTTGGCCTGTTACTGGGGCTGTATGCCCGTGAGCGCACCGGCGCGGCGCAATACGTCGAGTCCACCATGATCGCCGCCAACGCCTATGCCAACGTCGACGACTTCTACTGGCACGAGGGCAAGCAACCTCGCCCGCTGCCGGATGGTGACGGATACGGGCTGCACGCCCTATACCGCCTGTACCGGGCCAAAACCGGATGGGTGTTCCTCGCGTGTCCCTTCGAAGATGAGTGGGAGGCGCTGTGCCGCACCATCGACCGCACGGACCTGCTGGATGATCCCCGGTTTGCCACTCCCGGGATGAGAGGGGAGCACGACGATGCGCTCGCCGGCGAGTTGGCCAGGGTGTTCGCTGCCGAAGAACCGCTGCATTGGGAGAGGCTGCTCACCGCCGCCGACGTGGCATGCGTCAAGGCCGAGGACCGGGGGATGTATTTCTTTTTCAACGAGGATCCCCACGTGCGTGAGAACGGGCTCCTCACCCAGGTGGAGGGGCCACGCTATGGTCAGTTCTGGCGGCATTCTCCCGTGGTAGAGTTCTCGGATACCACTGGCAAGGCGGGACCGGGTCCGCTCAAAGGTCAGCACACTCGCCCCATTCTGCGGGAGCTGGGGTATACCGACGAACAGATCCACGACCTGAAACAACGGAAGGTAGTGGACTGGGAGGAGGAATAGCAGGCAATGGCGCCCAACATCATCCCGGCCAACACCAACGGGATTCGGGACAAGGCCGCGATCGTCGGCATCGGCGAAACGGAGTTTTCGTGGAACTCGGGCCGCAGCGAGTTGCAGCTTGCCTCGGAAGCGATCAAGGCAGCCTGCGACGACGCGGGCATCGCACCGCAGGATATCGACGGCCTGATCCGGTACGACATGGAGTCGAACCACGAGACCCTGCTGGTGCAGTCGTTGGGCATCAAGAACCTGCGTCACTGGGAATCCGTCTCCTATGGCGGGGGCGCGGGCAACGCCGTTGTGGGGCATGCCGCCGCCGCCATCGCCGCCGGATATTGCAACTATGTGGTGTGCTTTCGGGCCGCCAACCTGCGTTCCGGGTTGCGCCTGGGCCGGGCCAGAGGCCCGGAGCGAATCGCCGGCGGGGCGGACAGCTTTGCCGTTCCCTGGGGCAACATGGCGCCGGCGCATCGTTTCGGCATGTTCGTCCGGCGCTACATGCACCATTACGGGGCCACGAGCCGCCACTTTGGTTGGGTCGCGGTCACCCTGCGCGAGCACGCGTCCCGGAATCCCCGCGCGCTGCGAAGGGAGCCCATCACCATCGACGACCACCAGAATTCCCGCATGGTCGTGGATCCGCTGCACGTCCTGGACTTCTGCCAGGAAAACGACGGCGCCGCCGCTGTGGTGATGACCACCCCGGAGCGGGCCAGGGAACTGCGCCACTCCGGCACGCTGACTCTAGTGGAGGCGGCTGCCCAGGGCTCCGGCCCCCGGAACGACGGCATCATCTACCGTCCCGACCTGGCGACGGCGGAGTCGGAGAACACCGCCCGCGATCTTTGGGCGCGGGCCCGGCTGGATGCCACGGACATGGACGCGCTGATGTTCTACGACCACTTCACGCCCTTCTGCCTGCTGAACCTGGAAGCCTACGGATTTGTGCCCCGGGGCGAGGGGAAGGACTTCGTGGAAGGGGGCGGAAACATCCGGTTCGATGGGTCGCTGCCCACCAATACCCACGGCGGCAATCACTCCGAGGCGTACATCCATGGCCTGACCCACGTCCAGGAGGCGGTGCGGGTGATCCGGGGCATTTCCACCGCGCAGCCGCCCCACAAGACCATCAACCGGGTCCTGTCCTGCAGCAGCGTGGCCCAACTGAGCGGCGCCGTGATAATTCGCCGGGGATAGCGCCGGAATGGCCACCGGATTGTCTCGGGATAGCGAGGAGCTTCGATGACCCAGCAAGGAGAACACACCGTCAGGTCCCGGCCCATGACCGCGCCCCTGGAGGGCATACCGTTGCCCGACCTGGAGCGGGTGCCGGACTACGAGCGAGGTTTCTGGGAGGGCTCACGAAACGGCGAGCTTCGTATACAGCGGTGCTTGGATTGCGGGTTGTTCCGGCACCTGCCAACGCCCATGTGTCCCGAATGCTCGTCGCTGGACTACAACTGGACCAGGGTCAGTGGCAGGGGCTTCGTCTATTCCTACGTAATAGTCCGGCATCCGGTGCACCCGGCAATCCACGAGAAGGAACAGACGCCCTACAACCTGTGCGTGATCGAGCTTGAGGAGCAGGAGGGCCTTAGGATTTGCAGCAGGTCGCCGCGCCGCAGTTCGGGAGTCGCGTTCTTGGCTGGCTTGGTCAACTTGTGCCTCCTCGTTCGTTTCGGGGCGTTTGGGGCGTGATTTCTTGATGATGCAAAGGCCGAGGCTTTTGAGGGCCTCGGCCTTGAATTTCAGCCAGTTGGTGCTTCAGCGGCAGTATTCGGGTGCCCGGCGAGACCACTCCCTGCCGTTCGTGAAGGACTCGTCCGAGTTGAGTGCCCTGACGCGGTAGGTGTATTTCTGGCTGCGGCTGGCGGTCTGGTCGGTCCAGTCCCAGTACCTGTCGCTGAAGATCTGCAGGTTGTCGGAGGCGGTTCCGTTGAAGTTCCAAGTACGGGTTTCCCAACCGTTGGAGCTTCGGTGCCGGTGTTCGACGCGCCATCCGTCGGGTGCTGCTGCGTTGCCGTTGTCCTTGGTGTGCCAGTAGATGGCGATGTTGCCGCCGCTTTCGCACATCGGAACCGAGAGTCCTGGTTGGTCATTGAGTGCGGCTTCCGTCACTCCGGAGAATCCGGCCGCGGCTACGATCATGGCCAGTGCGGCCACCGTCATGCCGATGTAGGTCTTGAGATTTTTGATGATGTTCATTTTTCCTCTTTTCGTTTTGATGATTTGGGTTTTCTCAGCAGTCTGGGTGTCCTGTTTGGTTGTTGTCCTACCTCCTTTTGTTTTGGGGTGATTCTAATAACCGTCTGTTGGTTTTGGGCCAAGCGTTGCCCGGGTGGTGCTGAACTTGGACGGCGGTTGCCGTCGTCTGGGCGGTCGCTGGTCACGCGGTGCGCGTGGGCCGTGGTCTATTTTCTTTTATAGGGATTTTGCCTGCTGTTGTTTGGCGCGTCGCCGGGCTTGGGACGATGCCGTTCTGGCGGTCTTGACGGCGTTTTGCATGTCCTGCTGGAGCTGTGCGTCGCGCGAATGTTCGTCGTCTGCCGGCTCGAGCAGCAGGCTGCCCCAGAAGCCGCTCATGGAGTTGCTAAACACGTTGTTGCTCATTTCTCCTAGTAGACCAACATTCTTGAAATGACGGGTGTGGAATGCCAGATTGCTCGACGATAGTCTCCACAAAGCCCGGTATGGCCGGGGAAAGGCCCTGTACCAATCAACCCATCATTACAAAGATTTCGGACTACTAAACCAAAGCCAAGGTGAAATGCGCAGAGGCGTGGGGTAAATTGAGGCCGTAACTGGTTAGCTGACCTCGGGAGTTGGGAGGTGTTGCTGATGGGGGTGAGAGAGATAGGGCGGTGGCTGGAACGATGGCAGATGAGAGAGAAGGACCTCAGGCGGCGGATGATTCTGGCGCCTACGCCCCGGGAGCGGGAGCGTTGGTACGCCATGTTGCTCTTGGCCCAGGGTTGGACGGCGGCGGCCACTGCGGAAGCGCTGGAGCGGGACCCCCACACCATCGGACGCTGGGCCTCGGCCTTCGGTGAGGGAGGGCCTGCGGCCCTGCTATTCGAGCAGACCGGTGGTTCCCCCCCGCCATTGACCAAGCGCAACAAGAGGAGTTGAAAGCGGCGGTGCAACTGCCGCCGTCATGGTCAGGCATGGAAATGGCCAACTGGTATTGGAAGGCGGTGCGGCAGTTTGTTTCGGGACGCTTTGGTGTCAGCCTGTGCCGCAGCAGTTGTCTGAACTATCTACACTGCTTGGGATTCGCCTTCAAGCGGCCCAAGAAGCGATTGGTCAAAGCGAATGAATCCAAGCGTGAGGCCTTCGTGGCGGAGTATGCCGCCTTTTGGGACGAGTCGGGGCGCACTGGAGCCAAGGTGTTCTTTGCCGACGAGGCCCACTTCCGGGCCGACGCCGAACTGCGGGGCAAGTGGGTGCTGAGAGGAGAGTCGGCATTGGTGGACTCAACCAGCCCCAGCTACGGGGAGAAGGCCAGCTATTACTCGGCGGTGTGCCTGGAGACGGGCGAAGTGGAGTGGATGGAACTGGAGGGCAACAGCAACGCCGGGACCTCGGTTGCCTTCTTGAAGCAGTTACGGGAGAAACACGGCAAGCGGCTGAACGTGATCTGGGACAACGCGCCGGCGCATCGAGGCGATGCGGTGAGAGAATACCTCAGGACGCCTGGGCTGAACCTGCGGCTGGTGAATCTGCCGGGCTACAGTCCGGACTTCAACGCCGACGAGGCCATCTGGGGCTGGGCGAGAGAGGAGGCCACCGGCAACCTGTGCCTGGGGAGCAAGGCGGCGGTACGGGAGAGGGTCAACCGTTTCCTCACCGGGCTGGCCAGCCGGAAAGACGAGGTAAGACGGCGTTGCCGGACGGTCCTGCAATCAAGGGCTGAGGCACTCCTACGAGACCTCACGTCCGATTCCCGGTGTCAGGCAAATGCACATCCCACCTTGGCTTTGGTTTAGTAGACCAACATTCTTGAAATGACGGGTGTGGAATGCCAGATTGCTCGACGATAGTCTCCATAAAGCCCTGTATGGCCGGGGAAAGGCCCTGTACCAATCAACCCATCATTACAAAGATTTCGGACCACTAGTGCGTCCCGGTGCCCGGCGCAGTCCCCGCCTATGCCAACCGCGGCGGTACTTGCTGCAACCGTCGGTGCCGGGGTCGCCGTCGGTGCGGGCACAAGGGTATTGGCAGGTTGCGTGGTGGCGCCGACGGCAACTGTTGTTGCAGGCGCGGCAGGCTCACTACCGCCAGTGCAAGCAACCAGCATGACCACCACGGCCAGGCAGGTAACGACACCCGAGCGATAGATGCGCGGCATCATTGCATCCGTCAAAAGCCCTTGCTCCTTCCGGCCATTACACAAAATTGACCGTGGGACTAATCGAATTATAAGCTCTCCGAGCTTACGCGGCGCGACAAGAAGGAGCATCTCAGTGGTTCAGCCTTGCCGCCCACCGGTCACTCCAGCGGGGAAGTCAGCTTGCCAACGGAAGGCAGGTTTATGTCCCTTGAATATGTTGGAACTGCTCTGGGGCGTCATCCTCGGCAACCGGCTCACGCGCCCACGACCTGCCGCCAGGCCACCTCCGGCATCAATCAACTGGACATCCCCGCCAACCCGTGCCGCCGGCAACATTGCGAACGCCTCCAGCGTGGCCTGCGAGTCCTCTGCGGGACGCCGGTTAATCCAAAGTCGTTCCCGCAACTGTCGATGACGACATTCATATTCATTAGCCCCAATCCACCGAAGAGATGAGTGTAGGGGCGTGCTGAAGGGGTAAGAAAGTGCTCCTGTGCATCTGGGATATGCGTGAACTCGTCGACAACCACGTTGACCTCGGAGCTGCGCCGGGCCGAGCCGACACGGGCGACAAGATGCTGACCCTGGTTGCGTCTGCGCTGGCTGGCGGCGACTGCATCGACGCCGCCGATGCGCTGCGTACGGACCGGACCTCCTTGGTGCTGGGGTGCATGGTCAAAGCGCCATCCACCCCCCGGCTTTCGCGAGGACAGGCTCTGGGGACATTCCTGCGCAGCTTCCGGTGGGGCCATGTCCGCCAGCTGGATCGGGTGAGCCGCGAGCTGCTGGCATGGGCCTGGACGGTTGGGGCGGGACCGGACCACGCGCCATTACCATTGATTTGGACTCTACCATCTGCGAGACCTACGGTCTGGTCAAGGAAGGGGCGCGCCACCACGGCTACACCGGCCAGCGGGGCTATCACCCGCTGCTGGCCATTGCCGCCGGTACCGGCGACGTGCTGATGTCTCGGCTGCGCGAGGGCCGCGCCAACACCGTTCGGGGCGCCGCCCACTTCCTGCGGGAGACGGTGGGGCGGGTACGCTACGGCGGGGCCAGCGGGCAGCCCACCATGCGCGCCGACAGCGGCTTCTACACCCACGCTCTGGTCGCCGCCTGCCGTGAGATGGATGCCCGCTTCTCCATCACCGTCCGCCAGCACAAAAGCCTGCGCAATCTCATCGAGGCGATACCCGAGGCGGACTGGACGCCGATCCCCTACTGGATGGACGGCGCCGCCGACGTGGCTGAAACTGACTACACGCCCTTCCAGAGTGAGTCCGACGCCACACCGGTGCGCCTCATCGTCCGCCGGGTGAAGCCCACGCCCGGTTCCCAACTGGCACTCTTCGCCAACTACAGCTATCACGCCTTCATCACCGACCGGGAGGGAGACACCCTGGAACTGGAGGCCGACCATCGCCGCCACGCCGAGATCGAGAACGCCATCCGCGCCCTGAAGTACGGCGTGGGGCTCAACCATCTCCCCTCGGGCCGCTTTCCCGCCAACGCCGTCTGGCTGGCCGTCCAAGTCATCGCCCACAACCTGGCTCGCTGGACGGCGCGCATCAGTCTGGGCGAGCCGGTGGTGACCACCAAGATACTCCGGCGGCGGCTCTTCTCCCTCGCCGGACGGCTCACCCACTCGGCGCGCCGCCTCACTTTGCATCTTCCCCGGCGTTGGCCCTGGGAAACCCAGTTCAGTCGCGCCCTGGCACGATTGCGAGCCATACCACTCCCAGCCTGACGGCGCCCCGTCTGCCGCTGACTCGCCATCCGGCCCACTGAACGTCCCCGCCAACTCGCGCCAAGTCAGTCCGCGAGGGGCGCCTCTTGCCTGCACACTACCGAATTCCGCCCGCCATGGCCACCGCGGGCCGCCATCATCGGGCCTGTGCGGCCACCTCACGCCGTCCTCATCACCATCTATTGGAATCTGGCCTGGCCCGTTCGCCTTCCCCTACCCATCAGCCCCTGTGTCAACGCCAGCGCCAATCCCTTCGGTGGATTCGGGCTTATCTGACCACCCCAAAAGCCAGGTGGTTGCTTCGTCAGCGGCCTCAGCTTTGGAGCTTATTCCAATGAGTGGGAGGCTGGACGCGGTTCGCCGTACCACGCAGTGAGGATCCTCCGCTTAGCCCTGAGAGTCAAAGACACTCTCAATAAGGATATGCTGGTTAGGGCACAGCAAGCGGTGTTCAACCTAGTTACGGGTCAGTTGCCGAATAAGGATAGTTTCGAAGCACTCGTGGAGTTGGCTCGTCTGGAGACCGATCTATTTGAACATCCCCGGCGGAGGCTCAAGTCGTGGGCTGACGAATTCGAAAGCTTCTTGGAAGGAGAACGAGACTCGCTGGTAGATGGAGAAGATGACCCCGATTGGCTCGAAAGCGACGCCTCCGGCCTCCAACCCCGACCCGTAGTTGTAATACCATGCGAATCTATGAGGGGGTCTCCCGGATGCTCCCGGAGACGTAGGCTGCTGGCTGTACGTCGCGCCATTAGACAGTCATCAGAAACGTTCCAGTGGCGATGGTCTCGCATAGGCTATATAATCGGCAACGGTCAAAGCCGACAAGACTGGCCTCCGGATGCGTTTGGAGCGAGCGGCCGTCATTGTCAGAGAGGCTCCAGGGGCGTCGAAAAGCACGCAAGAGGACAGACGTATGGCAGACCTGAATTTTGCGACAATTTCGGGCGACTACACCGTCATCAGGGAGGCGGCAGTCGAGGACTTCAGGAGCAGCCTGCACGGGGAGTCGCTGCGCTCCGGCGACGAGGAATACGACCGCGTCCGACGGATCTGGAACGCCATGATCGATAAACGGCCTGCCCTGATCGCCCGCTGCAGCGGAATGGCCGACGTGATCAACTCGGTCAACTTCGCCAGGGAGAACGGCCTGCTGATTTCGGTGCGTGGCGGCGGCCATAACTTTCCGGGCAACAGCGTCTGCAACGACGGGTTGATGATCGACCTTTCCGTGATGACCGGCGTTCGTGTCGATCCGGAGGCCAAAACGGTCCGAGCCCAGGGCGGGACGAAGTGGGGAGCGTTGGACCACGAGACCCAGGCCTTCGGGCTCGCCACGCCAGGAGGGACCGACCCGGACACCGGCATCGCCGGTCTCACGCTGGGCGGCGGCATCGGCTGGCTGTCCGGCAGTTACGGCCTCAGTTGCGACAACCTGATTTCCGCCGACGTGGTCACCGCGGCCGGCCGGCCGATCACGGCCAGCGCTGACGAGAACTCGGACCTGCTCTGGGCCCTCCGGGGCGGCGGCGGCAACTTCGGCGTTGTCACCTCTCTTGAGTACCGGCTGCATCCCGTCGGCCCTATGGTGCTGGCGGGCTACCTGGTCTACCCGTACGACAAGGTAAGGGAATTCTTCGCCTTGGTTAACGAGTTTACCGCCACTATGCCCGACGAGATGAACATCATCACCTTCCTGACGACCCTCCCGGAGGGCGGAGGCAAGGCGTGTAGGATTCTACTCTGTTACTACGGACCCATTGCAGAGGGGGAGCGGATCATCCGGCCGCTCCGGGAGTTCGGCCCGTCAATATCAGACGAGGTCCGGCCCATGACCTACACCGAGGCCCAATCGCTGGCGCTGGCGCCCCAGGGACGGCAGAACTACCTGAAGTCCCATTTCATGAGGCAAGTCAGCGACGACGCGCTGGATATCACTCTCGACTTTTTTGACCGGATCACATCGCCGCTCTCGAGCATCTTGTTCCAGTATCTGGGTAACGCCGCCCGGCGCGTACCTGCCAACGAGACCGCCTTCGGGCACCGGGGCGCCCTGTGCGAATGGGCCACCAACGCGGTCTTCCTGGACCCGGGGGAGTCGGAGGTCCACATCCGATGGGTCCGGGATTTTGCTTCGGCATTGTCGCCCTTCTCCTCGGGGGCTTACATCAACCAGGTTGGCACCGAGGCGGAGGAAGGGGAAGAGGCGATACAGGCGGCCTTCGGGGACAACTTCCAGAGGCTGGCAGACCTGAAGCAGAAGTACGACCCGACAAACCTGTTCAGCCACAACCAGAACATCCGGCCCCGGATCTAGGCTCCCGAAGGGTCGGGGTCTGGCGTATCGGGAACAGGGGAGGGCGCGGCGCGAGCCCGGCGCCAAGGACAACGAGGGCAGTGGCGGTTAAAAGATTGGCGTTCTGGCAACCGTTGTTCCCGCTGAGGTGGGAATATCCTTGGGGATACCGCTGGCGCATATGCGCCTCAGCGCGGGAACTGCCGTGCAGTCAATCTCGCGACGGAGAGTCATCCACCTTCGTTGCGGTACCAGCCCAAGGCAAAGACCAGTCCGTCGTGGCCGACCACCCGGGCGTGCCTGGACTCCACCTTGCCGGTCATAGGATTAACGCCCTCGATGATATCCCGCCATCCCCCTCAAAGCCTGGCAGAACGCTCAGCTTCAACCCGGTTTACCACCTCCATGTAGCGTCGGAGATCGTCCTCCTGGCCGGTGAGCGCAAACTCGTCCGAGTAGTCTCCACCGTCGCGTTCGTCCACGGAACGGCACTGTGCGGGCTGACCCGGGTAGGATTCCACCTCGAGGTAGAGATCGCCAAACTCCCAGCTCGCCATCACCCCGCCGTCCCAGTTGGGACAGCTATGCGAGACCGGCCCGTCCACGGGCAGAAACTCCCTCAGCAAAAGCAGCAGGCGGGCGACGGTATCGCCATCCAACGGCTTGGGATTCTCACTAGTCCACACTTTCCTGTGCCAGGGCAATCTGCCCAGACTTTCCACGCCGGAGCCGAACCACTGCAATCGGAACTTCCGATCAGTGGCAGCCGCGGGCCCCAGACCCGCCCGGTGGCCCCTGAGGAGCCGAACGGGAAGGATGGGCCATTAGACTCCCTCCAACAGGCTCATCCACCACGCAACCGACGGATCGCCAGGAAAGAAGGTTTGGGTTGCGGCAGGGACATTAGCAGACATTTCTGTCAAGGGCGGCGGCAAGGGACCGTTGAGAAAGTCGCCGCGATTACGGTGATGTTACCGGAGAGCGGGAGCGAGACCTAATACCAACCAACTTACCCAGAAAAAACACCGTGGTGGTGCAGCGTAATACGACGCCGCGTCGGTCACGGCGTACTCGGCATCCGCGGCAGCGCCTGAGGCGGGCGATGCCGGCCCAGGGGGCCCTGCGCCACGGCCCAGTTTGCGCACCATCTTCAGCACGTTGTGAGCCGTGCGGCCATATACCTTCAACTGTCGTAACAGGCCTTGCGTTACGAAGCTTTCCCGAAGCGGCGCGTCGAACCGTCGTTGTGATACTAAACCAAAGCCAAGGTGAAACCCGCATAGGTTTGGGATAAGATAGGGGCAGTCGAGATAGCCGGAAAAGATCAGGAAATCCGAGTAGGGGTTGCTGTTGGGCATGACGGAGATGCGGGCGCTGCTGAAGCGGTAGCGCATGGACGAGGCTGAGGTACGACGGCGGATGTACCGAGCGCCGACGCCCCGGGAGCGGGAAAGGTGGCACGCGGTGTGGCTGCTGGCGCAGAGCCTGCCCCGTGCCGCGACACGGGGGTTGGACGGCCGCGGCGGTGGCGCAGGCGTTGGAACGGGATGCCCATACCGTTGGTCAATGGGCCACGGCATTCGCGGAGGGCGGCCCCAAGGCGCTGGTTTTTGAACAGAGTGGTGGTTCCCCCCGCGCTGGACCGGGAGTAACGGGCTGACCCCGTATCAAGTACGGGGTGACGTTGTTGAAGGCGGCGGTGCGGGGGGCGCCATGGCAATCCGGCATTGACCTATCCAACTGGAACTTGAAGGCGGTGCGGCAATTGGTGCAAGATCGGTTCGGGCTGGCGCTGAGCCGGAGCAGTTGCCTGACCCCGTATCAAGTACGGGGTGACGTTACTACCTGCACCGGTTGGGGTTTGTGCTGAAGTGCCCCCCAGAAGCGGTTGGTCAAGGCGGATCCAGCGCGGCAGGAAGCCTTTGTGGCGGAGTACGCGGCCCTGGCGGCGGCGGCCCGACGAACCGGGGCCAAGATATTCGTCGCTGACGAGGCCCACTTTCGGGCGGATGCCGATCTGCGGGGCAAGTGGGTGCTGAAAGGAGAGCCGGCCCTGGTGGACTCCACCAGCCCACGCCGTGGGGAGAAGGAACGTCACCCGTACTTGATACGGGGCCAGCTACTACTCGGCGGTGTGTCTGGAGACCGGCGAGGTGGAGGTGATGGAACTGGCGGGCAACAGGTCACAACCACCGCCCCGCACCCCGATGCGGGGGTCGCCACCTCGGTTGCCTTCCTGCGTCAGCTACGGGCGCGGCACACCGAACTGCTGACGGTGATCTGGGACAATACACCAGCCCATCGGGGCGACGCGGTAAGGGCTTATCTGGCCACGCCCGGCTTGAACCTGCGCCTGGTGAACCCCGTGTCAAGCACGGGGCAGGCGCTGCCCAGCTATAGTCCCGATTTCAATGCTGACGAAGCCATTTGGGGCTGGGCACGTCAGAAGGCGACCGCCAACCGGTGCCTGGGGACCCGTGCCGTGGTGCAAGAGAAGGTGGGCGACTTTTTCGCCCGCCTGTCCAGCCGTCGGGAGAAAGTCAAGAGCCGCTGCCGCACCTGCTACCGGACGACCTGCATCCCAACGCCGAGGGTTACAAGGTGATGGGCCAGAACTTTGTAGACCGGGTTGTTCAACGTTATTTCAGTGGGGTAGAGCTGGTTGCAACCCGGTGATGCGGGCTGCCGAATTCGGGGCTTAGAACCTATCCTAATAATCCGGCAGCTCTGAGGGCGATGAGGGCACAGGCGAAATGAAGGAAGGCGATGTAGTTCTCGGGGGCCTTGTCCCAGCGCACCAGAATGCGCCGAAACCGGTTCAGCCAACTCCAGCCCCGGCAATTCATCGAACCGTTCCAGACCCACCCGCCACAACTCCAGGAACACCCCGGCCGCGGTCCATTCCTGAAAGCGCAGATGGGCCGTGGAGCCGGAACCGATGCCGGTGGCATCCAGGGCTTTCCACTGACAGCGGTGCGCAGCACGTAGCAGATGCCGTCGGCGCAGGTGCGGTCGGGACGGCTTGGGTTCTTTCGCTTTGGTCATTCCTCAACCATAGCCGCAACCCGGTCCATCTGCCTTTTCCTGCTCATGCGGGTTTTTATCGGTTTTTAGGATAGGCTCTTAGTATGTTGCATCGTCGCTGATTTCCCGGAGGCTCGGCGGGTAACCGCCAGTATGATGTAGTAATGCCGTGCCTGGCGGTTCAGCCTTTGCCCACCGCCGCCTGACCTAGCACACCCATTAGCTGTCCCACGTCGTCAAGGCGCTCCAGGTTCTCCAGCATCTCCTGCACTCGCTCGGTGTCGGCTTCGGAAAGGGCGCGACGGAAGCAGTCGCGTACCTTTTCCAGGCGCTGATCCCGGGACATGGGGTTGGCCGCTGACCCGCGGAAGGCGGCGCATTCGGCGCTGACCGTAGTCCCGTCTTTGAGCAAAGCGGTGGCGAGCGTGGCGCCGGATTCGGGGCCTTCCGGTTCCACCCGGATGCGACCCAGCATTTCCTCCATGTCCGGGGAGAAGCGGCGGGCGTCGGTGAAAGTGTCGATACCCACCCGCCCGTCCAGCAGGGCGGCGGCGGCGCAGTATTCCACGCTGAACTTGCCGTCCAGGCCACTGCGGGGCGCCGGCCCAGAATGGCCCCGTCCCCGGCGGTGAATGGTCATCTGCTCGACGTCGTCGGGGTCGAGGCCGTTTTGCTCGCGCAGGTTCAGCGCCGCCTCGATGGCGTTCTGCATATAGACCTGGGCGGGGAACCGCTTGATGTCAAAGCCCGGGTCGAGCAGACGCCACGACGCGCCCAAGCCGCCGGTGGCCACGTCCCAGTTGAAGTTGCCCCCGAAAAGGGCGGCCGCATAACCCACGGGAGATTCCAGCGCCTCGTCGCTGGCGGTGTAGCCCATGCCGGCCAGGATGGCCGCCTCGGCGCCCATGCGGGCGGCGTTGCCCGGGTGGGTAGACTTGACCATGGTGCCAGTGTTGGCGGTGAGGCCGCCGGTGCGAGAGGCGGCGATGCCCAGGGCCATCAGGGTCTGCCCGGCGTCCAGGCCCAGGGTCTTGGCTGCTGCCGCAGCACCCCCCAGTGGGCCCACCAGGCCCGGCGGATGATAGGCGGGAGCGGTGGCCGGTGCTGAAGCGGCGCGCAACCGCCCCTGGATTTCCCAGCCCAACACGTATGCGGTGATGACCCGCTCACCCGAAGCGTGGTGGTGTTCCGCCAGCGCTAAGGCCGCCGGCAGGCAGGATGAGGTGCCGTGGGTGGGCGGAAACCCCTGGATCTCGTAGTCCAGGCAGTGGCCGAAGACCCCGTTGGCGAAGGCGGCGGCCGGCGGGTTGGTCTGGTAGCCCCAACCCACCACCGAGGCCTGGGGCGAGCCGCCGGCGTCCCGCACGTAGCGGCCGATGATGTCGGCCAGTTCCTGGACCGAACCCGCGACTATGTTGGCCACCCCGTCCAGGATGGCGATTTTGGCCGCTTCCACCACCGGAGGCGGCAGGTTTTCAAACTCGGTGTCGGCAATAAACTGGGCCAGGGTTCGGGTTGCGCTCATGGGTTACATACCTCACAGGTCGCTGGGATAACGTCAACGCAGGAATGCTACCTATATTACAACTATTACAACGACAATCGGCTGCAGTGAGACCGGGTTTACCGGCTCGGGCGTACCCACCTTAATCCGTCATTGCGAGGAGCGTAGCGACGTGGCAATCTCGATGAGGTTGACACACGTCGGCAAATCACCATTCCTGCGGCGACGAGACCCGCATCGAGTACGGGGTCGCAATGACAAACTGAGCACGCGTGAGCGCCGTATGGAGGATGTTCCAATATATGGGATGCGGGCTATAATGTTCCGAAACCAGTTTGGGGGTGCCTCTATGGCCAAAATAAAGCACATTGCCATCACTTGCGAGGACCCGGATGCGGTGGCCAAGTTCTACAAGGAAGGCTTCGACCTCTTCGAAGTCGCCCGTAACGCCCGACAGATCCAGCTTTCCGACGGCGACATCAACCTGACCATCCTCAAGTGGAAGACCGACGAGGACGCCGATGTCGGCCCCAATGGCGAGAACTACAGCGGTATCCACCACATCGGATTCCAGGTCGACAGCCTGGAGGATACGGGAGCCAGGCTCCGGGATATTCACGGAGAAGAGATTGTCCGACGTGAAGTAGCCGGGGACGGCGAACCTCGTCTGCCTCGCGCCGAGGAGAAGTGGTCTGGTCCCAACGGGCAGGTTCTGGATATTTCGGAGCCGGGATGGCTCTACAAACTGCCCCTGGATTAGGAAACTATCTCACGAAGCAGTTCGACAAGTCCACCATGAGGGGCACCGTACCACGGCAATGCTCAGGCTGGCTATTTTCAGGGTTCTGCTGATGGTTGTGTCTCTTTTGGAAAATGTTTTTGAACTCGGTTCGTTTTGCGAGACTCTCGAACCTGGCCTATGTCCATTCAGCCGGTAGAGTGGCACAGGGCCGGTCGCGGGCCGCGCCGCCATCAACCTGAGGGAGGCGAATGTTATGGAAGCAACTTGCGTTACTCACATCGGAATCTGTGTAAGCGACATGGACCGGTCTCTGGCATTCTATCGGGACATACTGGGCATGACGGTCCTGGGCGACCGCATGACCGACCCCACCGAAGGAGGACGCCTGCACAACTACCGACGCCAGCGCCAGGCCCGCCGCTGGGTCAGCCTTGCCTACGGAGACGGGGCCACGCCTACGCTGACCCTCACCAGCCATCCCGGCGATGACCCCGATGGGGAACCCATCAAACTGGACATGGTGGGCATCAGCCATATCTCCTTCGGAGTCGCCGACGTGAAGGCGCTGACCGGGGAACTGCTCAACAAGGGCGTTGAACTGGCCGGCCCCATCGAATCCTTTACCGGCCCCGATGGAAATATCCGCAGCATCTACGTTTACGACCCCGACGGCATCCTGGTCCAGTTCAATACGCCGTAGCAGCCAGGGCCTTTTCAACGTCCTCCGACCTCCGCTCATGGTGAGCTTGTCGAACCATCAGCAACCGTCCTTTGACAGGCTCAGGACGAGCGGGTGGTTAATTTCTACAACTTTCTAAACCCGTATCACCCCCACCACATCCCCGTTCGCTTCCTCGATGGCAATTTCGGTGCCGAAGGGGCGGGAAACGTCCTGCAGCCACTGCAGGGTTTGGCGGGCCATGGGTTCTTCCGCCAGCACTGGGCGGCCTCGCTGGGGAATGGGACGGCCAAAGCCCATGTCGATGGGGTACAGGATAACCTCTTTCAGGTCGCCGCCGGCGTAGTTGCACACCGCCACTACGCTCTGCCAGAACACCGGGTCGGCGGCAAAGGCGCGGGTGCCGCCGCCGGAGCGGGTGTCCAGATAATCGCCGGGGGTGCTGTTGAAGTCCAGCCCGAAACGGCGGTAGGCCTCGTGGGGTAGCCACAGGACGCTTTCATTCTGGAAGATGAAGTTGCCCAGGCTGTAGAAAATGGGGCGGTTTTTGTAAATCTCGATGCCCCGCAGGAAGTGAGGGCCGTGGCCTACGAAGGCGGCGCAGCCCTGGTCGATGGTCCAGCGGGCAAAGTCCATCAGGAAGTGGGGCGGCGACAGGCGGGAATGGCCGTGGAAGTCGCCTGCAGGCCCGCTCTCGTGGCAGTGGACACCATAGACCTGCCACTCCGACTGCGTCTGCGCTCCCCGGATCCAGTTGCCGATGCCCAGCCGGTCATCCTCGTTCAGAGCGGTGCGGACGGCGAACTCCTCGTCCAGGATGAACTTGTGGTCCAGGAAATCTATTTCGGCGCCGTCGTCCGGCGCATCATCGTTGCCCCGGAAGCCAAAGTGGCGGTAGAAGGCGTGTTCCTCCTCGTACCCCAGCTCCAGGTTGGCCCGGTGCAGGGCGTCGAACACGTCCTGCTGCACGTGGTGGGTGATGTCGTGGCGCAGGGCGTTGACCCCGGGGCGACCGGCGAAATCGGGGCGGCCGGCGCCGGCCCGGGACTGCTCGCTGAAGGTGCTGGTGGCGCCCATCACTGCCACCCGGCCCCGGGCCGAGTCCACGTAAGTAGGAGAGCGGGCCTCGTCCAGGTTGCGACCGCCGCCGGCGTAGGCCAGGTCGATCTCTCGGCAGTGCTCCAGGGTAGTCAGGAAACCGCCCTCGGAATAGTCGAAAGAGTGGTTGTTGGCGGTGGTCACGGCGTTGATGCCCATCCACTTCAGCTCATCCAGATTGCGGGGGTCGGACCGGGTATAGGTGGCGCTGCTCCACTGCCAACTGCTCTCGTAGTCGTGGAACAGCATCTCCAGGTTGACCAGGGACACGTCGGCCCCCCGGAGAATGTCCACCAGCTTGAGGAAACGAGGCTCCTGGAAAGCCCGCATCCGGCGGGTAATCATGGCGTCGCCGCCCACGGCAATGGAAATATCGCGCCGCTCGGCATCGTAAATCGTTGTGGTCATGTCGCCTCCTTGTTGGATCGGGACACTTGTTGCATCGAGACAAGAGTGGGTCAGATGGGGGCATTTTAGCAAATATGGGGTGGCTGATGATTGGCAGCCTGTGACGTCAATGATCACGGTTAACGTCAGGTTTGATGATGAAATCGTAAGCTTCCTGTTCATGGTAGTATGAGGCCAATAACCGTAGACCAGGCTCGCACTAACACCTTGGCAAGTACTCATTTTCAGGTAGGCAACTCGCCAGGGGTTTAGGTGCAAAGCCCAACATGGCAGCTAATTCCGGTCCCGCATAGTTGATACCAGCCCCCCCCGCGTCTGCCCGGAGGTGGCGCTTTGCAAAGGTCCATCGTAGCACTGTCTCTCGCCGGTGCGATCTGGATGCTGGTCGTGGCCTGCTCCACACCAGCCCCTGCGCCCGCTCCAGTTCCAACGGGTACACCTGCCCCCACGTCCACCACCAGACCTACCGAGCCGCTCACGCCGACCCGGTCAGGCTAGCCTCCTCGAATCAGCCATGGAGTCGACGCATTTCGTCGCGAAGGTCAAGTCCAACGAGTAGCGAAATCACCTCCACAAGGGGATGATGCAATGACACTGAAACGATTTTGGATCATAGTCGGAATCTTTACCGCGGCGGTCGCCGGGACAGTCGCATGGACGGTTGTCGGGGTAGGGACCGGGTGGTCTCAACGGCCGCCCAACGACTCCGAGCCGGCGACCTACAAGGATAGCAACCAACGGTTGAAGGAAGTAGAGGCCGACATTCCCGAATTCGGTGGAGCATTCCTGTCCGACAACCAGAGCGTGCTCAACATTTATCTCACCGAAAACGAAACGGACCCGACCATACAGGAGAGGGCTCGGAAGAAGGTTGAAAAATCGTTCGGCGTGAAGCCGGGATTAAAGCTGAACGTCATCAAGGGCGGCTACACCATCACCCAACTTGCTGACTGGATTGAGTTGGCAAAGTCCAAGGGGTTATGGGATCGGGAAGGGGTGATAATGCTTGATCTACAGGAAGCCTCAAATGAAATCTACATCGGCGTGGTGAACTGGGAGAATGTCGAACCCGTTTACACGTTCTTGGTGGAGATAGGTATACCCCGCGAAGCCGTGGCGGTAGAAGTCATTGAGCAACCGAGATCAATGGAGAAGACAATCCGCAACCCATTACTCAGGGGTCCGTAACGCAAGGATATGACCCAATGATACTGACAAGATTTTGGATTGTGGATCGATTTTACCTACGTGCCTGACACTGTGCGAAATCGCCCAGCGAGTTCGACAACAGACGAGTGGTTTCGCACACGGGCGGGGTTGCATTGATGGTCAAACGTGATCGCCCACGCGAAATGCGTAACCTTTTGCCCGCCGCCTACGTGGGAACCATCTCAACTGCTGTGCTGCTCTCGGCCTTGGAGTCGGTCTGGTTGTCGCACCGCGGGCATGACCCGTGGATTGATCGCGTCATGGACCTATGGCTGCACCGGTCGTTCCTTGGTCTGGTTGTGTGCTTGCTTCAAACCGTTCCTCCGAGTGGTCGGTCTATGAAATCCGGAAATTGAGCTGAATTAGCAGATTCTTTTATCCATGGCGGATTCCCCCTCTAACGTTGTATCGCTGGCCAGATAACGTTGCGCGATCCTGCTCGGTTGACGTGTTCTAGTGCCGTCTGCATGGACGGTGGCGGTATCCCCTAGTAGTCCGAAATCTTTGTAATGATGGGTTGATTGGTACAGGGCCTTTCTACGGCCATACCGGGTTTATGGAGACTATCGCCGAGCAATCTGGCATTCCACCCGTCATTTCAAGAATGTTGGTCTACTAGTTTGACAGTGCGCTGGGCTGCCCATGGACTGCGTGGGCCAACAAAACGGCCCCGGTGTGACAGACCGAGGCCGCAGCGATGGGGAATGTGGCTCCGCCATCGGGCTAATGTTAGCCCTGTGCCTTCTGCGTGTCCAGCCCCATCGTCCGCAGTGGGGTCATTTCGTTGGACACCTAACGCTGGGGGCCCTGCATGAACGTCGCCATGATCTGACCGTTGACGGCTAGAGCCCGGCACTGGAAGAGGGTATGGCGGTTGAAGCACTGGAGTGTGCAGGCAGCAAGCGTGCCAGCAATGAGGTGCGGGTATTCCCCCCTTGGAAGCAGTATGCGTTCCATCTGGTCAGGCACTTCGCGCTTAGCCGTGCGGCCATACATCGCCAGTTCCTGCGGGCTCACACAGTTTGCAGTTGGTTGCGTAGAGGCTTTTACAGTGCCGGCTCGGCTCTCCAAGCTGATGCAGTGCTGAGTTCCGATGCGCGCCAGCGCCGAAATCAATAACCAACCAAGTGAGGTTACGAAATGGTATCGAAGCGTTTTTTGGTGATAGCTGGTTTTCTCGCTTTGGCGGTGGCCATGGCCGGCTTCGCGTGGTCCCAAGGGCCACCAGTGGAACCTGACACTCCGACCTACAAGGACAGCAACCAACGGTTGAAGGAAGTAGAGGCCCACGTTCCCGAATTTGGTGGCCTTTTCCTCTCCGACGAACAGAGCGTGCTCAACATCTACCTCACCGCGAACGAGACAGACACGGCCACACAGGAGAAGGCGGGGGGAAAGGTTGAAGAATGGTTCGACGTGAAGTCGGGATTGAGGCTGAACATCATCAAGGGCAATTACACCATTACCCAGCTTTCTGACTGGTACGCGCTGATGAAGTCCGAAGGGATATGGGATCAGGAAGGGGTGATAATGCTTGACCTGCAGGAAGCCTCAAATGAAATCTACATCGGCGTAGTGAGCGAGGCGGATGTCGAACCTGTTTACACGTTCTTGGTGGGAATAGGCATACCTCGCGAAGCCGTGACCGTAGAGAGGATTGAGCAGGTCACGTCCAGCAGTCACTCGATCCAGGATCGGGCGCACAACGACAAAATGGCTGGTGGATACCACATCCGAAATGGGAACGAACTTTGCACGTTGGGGTTTGTAGCTATCAGGGATGGCACTGCCGGCTTTGTCACGGCAGGCCACTGCACTGAGGGGGACCCATACGATGGCGGAGTAGCGTCCACCAACCAAATACACCAGCCCGGTGGGTCTAACCTGGTCGGTTTCGAGAACACGGACCCGTCGTTCTCAACTTCACTGACTGGTTGCACGGATAGCGACGGTTGCCGTCATTCTGATTCGGCCTTCATCCGCTTCTCATCCGGCGTCCAGTACAACCGGGGCTGGGTCGCCAAGCCCAGCAGTTGGTGGGGGGTGAGTGTCGCCCCCGACACGGATCACTACAGCATTACTAGCGATTCTGGGCCTATGCTGTGGGAGATGAAGTGATCAAGGTCGGCAGGTCCACGGGGAAGACTAAGGGAGACATCACCCACTCTTGCTTTGAAGCAGACGATGGTACTAACAATGACTGGATAGGCACATACCTGTGCCAGGTTCAGGTCGACGTTCGGGTGCTTGGAGGAGATAGCGGGTCGCCGGTGTTCAAGGTTCGGAGTGGTGACAACGTGACCCTCGTGGGGATATTGACCCACTCGAACTCGTCAACCTACCAATTCAGCCCGTTGGGCAGAATTTTCCTGGACTTGGGTAGCACCAACCAAAATTGGGACGTGTGCACGTCGGGTTGCTGAAGTTTCGAGCATAACTCGATTCCCCTCAGCTGCGGCGGGGCCAGCCGTAAAGGGCTGGCCCCGCTAACTTTTTCCGCGATTGCGGCTTGCTGCACTCCGTGTGATTCTCGGATTTTTGGTGGTTGGTGTCGGCTCTGGTTCACCCGGGGTTGCTTGGATAAAATCGTTATCTGCCCGGTTTGGCGTTGCGACGTTGCCGTGCGGCGTCATAGGCAAGATTGGCGTACATATCGCAAATCGTCCTGTGCTTGACTGTTTGCTTTTCGCTGTCGCTCGGTCCCCATGCGTAAGATAACTGCACAGTTTACAAAATATATGTCCCTAGAACGATTACGAAATCCGTCGGGTTATTGGTCAGACTCTGACTCGGTTACGCTGGAATTGGAGTAGCGAAATGTCCTAGTCATACGGCGGTGTACATTCCACCAGCCCAAGCCGATGCTACAATACTCCTCAAATGACCGTCCCTGGTGAACAATCTAATTCGGAGCCGGCCCAACCGCTTAGCGGATACCGGGTGTTGGACCTGGCCGGCCCTATGGGCGTCTACTGCGGCAAGCTGATGGCCGACATGGGCGCCGACGTTATCAAGGTCGAGCCGCCAGGTGGCGACCCCATGCGCGGCATTGGTCCCTTCGTCAGCGGCCAGCCCGGCCCCGGCCGCAGTTTGCATTGGCTCCACTTCAACACCAACAAGCGCAGCGTGACCCTGGATATACGTTCATCAGAAGGGGTCATGCTACTGCGCAAGCTTGCCCTCGCCTCGGACGTGCTGCTGGAGACCTGCCCGCCCGGGTACATGGACTCTCTGGGTTTGGGATACGAGAGCCTGGCGGCGGACTCGTCCGAGCTGGTGTACACGTCCATCACGCCCTTTGGACAGACCGGCCCCTATCGCGATTTCAAGGCGTCCGACCTGGTGGGCTTTGCTATGGGCGGGTACATGTACGTCACCGGCTGGCCCCATACCCCGCCCACCCGATTGTGGGGGTCTCAGGCCTACCACACCGCCTCGAACCGCGCTTACATCGCCATACTGCTGGCCTTGTACCATCGCACTATGACCGGGGAAGGACAGTACATCGACGTTTCCATGCAGGAGGCGGTGGCCGCCACCACCGAGCACGTCAACACAACCTACAACTACACCGGCGAGTCGGCGGTGCGCTGCGGGTTCCGCCACGGCGGCCAGTTCGTCGCCACCTGGCGGTGCAGGGACGGCTACGCCAGCATCACCACCAACACCCGGCAGGCGTGGGACGACCTGCGGGCCTGGATGGATCGGGACGGCATGGCCGGTGACCTGATTGACGAACAATACAACGACCACTTCATTCTGCGGGGCGAGCATTCGGGCCATATCGAGGGCATTATCCAGCAGTGGGCTCTGCTTCACACCAGGCAGGAGATAACCGAGTTCGGCCAGTCTAACCACCATCCGTGGGGTCCCGCTGCCACGCCCGATGAAATCCTGGAAAACGAGCAACTATGGAGCCGGGGATACCTGACGACAGTCGAGTCTACGGGCGGCGGCCCGTCCATGGTGTACCCAGGCGACCCGTACCGTCTCACCGATTCCCCACGCCAGACGCGCCGGACGGCTCCCGCCCCTGGGGAACATAACGCTGAGGTCCTTTCCGGCATCCTGGGTCTCTCACCGGATGAGCTGGCACGCCTTTCGGCCCGAGGTTGAATGGACTTGAGCAGTGATTCGCATCAGACCGCTCTCGCCCTCCGGGGTATCCGGGTGCTGGACTTCACCTGGATTCACGCCGGGCCTTCAGCCACGCGGATTCTCTCCGACCAGGGCGCGGAAGTAATCAAGGTCGAGTCCAACAACGCCCTGTCGGTCATCGGCGGCCCGGCGTCCGCCACTGCCAGGGGATTGGGCCAACGCCACAACTGGAACGCCGGCAAGCTGTCCATTTCCCTGAACATGAAGACCCCCCAAGCCATCGACATCGCCAGGCGGCTCGTGGCAGTGTCCGACGTGGTGGCGGAAAACTTCAGCGGACGGGTGATGCCCTCCTGGGGCCTTGATTATGACTCCATAAGGCCCATCAATCCCAGCATAATCATGCTCAGCATGTCCGGATTTGGCCGCACCGGACCGTGGAAAGACCGGGTCAGCTACGGCCAGACGCTCCAGGCCTGGTCGGGGTTCACCCAGTTGACCGGGTTTGCGGATACCGACCCAAGCGGCCCGGCCAGCGCGTACAGTGATGCCGTGGGCGGCATGGCCGGGGCGCAAGCGGTACTCCTGGCCCTGATTCACCGGGCCAGGACCGGGCGCGGGCAGTGGCTCGACGTTTCCCAGTTCGAGTCTCTGTCGTCTCTGCTGGAAACGCTGGTGTTGGACATGAGCGTCAACGGACCCGCCGCGGCCACAGGTCGCGCCGGCAATCGCTTGCCGTATGGCGGCGGCGCTCCCCACGGCGCGTACCGCTGCCAGGGAGTGGACCGATGGGTGGCTATCTCCATCTTCTCCGACGAAGAATGGCGCGCCTTCATAGACGTCATGGGCAACCCCCAATGGGCTGAAGACCAACGGTTCGCTACCGGCAATGCCCGTGGGCGCAACGCCGGCGCACTGGACTCCTTCGTGGAATCCTGGACCATCCAACACACCGCGGAAGACGCGATGGGCCTCCTACAAGCTGCGGGCGTCGCTGCCGGGGTGGTCCAGACCGGAGCCGATCTGTCCCACGACCCCCAGTTGAAAGAGCGGGGTTTCTTCCGCCCGGTCCTGGACTACCAGGGAGAGTATCGGATCATAGAGAGTGCGCCCTACCAGCTGTCCCGCACTCCGGGCAGTGTTACCAAGGGCGCGCCGGCCTTCGGAGCAGACATGGACTACGTGCTGCGGGAATTGCTGGGCATGTCCGACGACGAGTTGGCCGATTGCGCCATCGCCGGCGTGTTCGACTGAGCGGCACACCTGTAATCGGCGGCGGTAAAGTGGGCCACATTTTCACCGCGCCCCTGACACCCCAATGCTTTCTGGCTACTCTTGGGCTGGCCGAAGACGTTAGACGAAGCCTCTCAGATGGGAGGTGCGGGCCACCCGATCCACGGCAATATCGAAGGCTGCCTGACGCAGGGTTAGACCGCTTGCCCTGGACCTGGCCGCTACGCTCTGATAAGCCGGTAAGATCCGGTTGTACAGTTCCTCGTTGACCCTTTCTTCACTCCAGTCGAACTGCTGGATGTTTTGCGTCCACTCGAAGTAGGAAACGGTAACGCCGCCGGCGTTCACCAGCAGGTCGGGTAAAACCAGCACACCCCTTTCCTGCAAAACCGTGTCTCCCTCGGGCGTTGTGGGGTGATTGGCGGCCTCCAGGACAACCCGAACGGGAAGGCGGCGCGCCACCTCTTCCCCAATCACGTTTTCTATGGCGGCGGGAACGAAAACGTCGGCTTCCATTTCCAGAATATCGTTGGGAACGCACTTCTCCCCGCCAGGAAACCCGTCCACCGAGCCGCTGCGAGACGCAAACTCGGCCAGGGCGGGAACGTCCAGTCCCGCGCTGTTATACACCGCTCCCCTAATGTCCGACACCGCTACGATTGGAAACCCTTCCTGGTGAGCCAGGCGGCAGAACCAGGAGCCTACGTTCCCAAATCCCTGCACGGTGATGCGGGCTTGGGTCAGGTCCAGGTCCACGTCCCTCGCCGCTTCCTGCAATACGAAAAGCGCTCCCCGTCCGGTGGCCGCCTCCCGACCGGCTGATCCCCCGACTTCCAACGGTTTGCCGGTAACAATGGGCAGTGTATATCCGTGGATCTGGCTGTATTCGTCCATTATCCAGGCCATGGTCTGGGCGTTCGTGCCAAGGTCGGGAGCGGGGATGTCGCGGTAGGGACCCAGAATGTGTTGAACATTCTGCGTATAACGGCGCGTAACGGCATTGAGTTCCCGCTCGCTGAGCGCCAGCGGGTCCAGTTGAATACCTCCTTTGGCCCCGCCGAAGGGCAAATCCAGCAGGGCGGTCTTCCAGGTCATCAGGGTTGCCAAAGCCCGCACCTCGTCCTCGTCGGCCAGGGGATGGAACCGAAGGCCGCCTTTGTAGGGGCCACGGGCGCCGTTGTGCTGCACCCGGTATCCGGTGAACACCTCAATGCGCCCGTCGTCCATGCGCACCGGGAGGGATACTCTTAAGTCCCGCCAGGGTTCGCACAGCATTCGGCAGGTTCCGGCGTCCAACCCCAGGCGCGCGGCGGCCCCGTCGAAGTAGCGTTTCACGTCATCCTGGGCGCTGCGCTCTTTGCTTATGGTGGTCATCACTCCCCCGGTTGGGCCTGATTACAGGGATTGCCCCTGGATTCCAAGTCATCTGCCGCAGGGCCGGCGAATCCTCTCGTCTGCTCTCGGCGACAACCACGGATTTCCCGGCCTACGGATTTCTCGGATCGATGAAAACCGTGATGGGCGCCTTCAAAAGCGAGGATAGGCCGTTGGTGTTCCATTATCGCACAGCGCGTTTATCACGCAGCCCCGCGCGTACCCACTTTAATCTGTCATTGCGAGGAGCGCAGCGACGTGGCAATCTCGTTGAGGTTGAACACACGCCGGCAAACCACCATTGCTACCGCGACGAGATTGCCACGCTGCGCTCGCAATGACAGCAGGCCAGTTTGGTTTGACAAAGTGGGTACGCGTGAGATCACGCAGCCCGTTGAACATATCTTCCAAATACGGCCCCGGGTTGGTTAGAACAGCTCCCGGCTGGCTATATCTGCGCCTTCTCGCATGGCCCGCAGCTTCAACCAGACTATGCCCTCGTCCACCCGGTTGGAGCCCGCGGAGGTGTTCGAAACCGCAATCGGAGCCGGCCAGCACGCGCGTGGGGTCGCCTCGGGCGGCGGTCACCGCCTGATGCAACCGGTCAGCCACCAATCGAGGATGTTCCACGTAGTTGGTCTTGGTGTCTATGACCCCGGCGACCAACAACATCCCGTCGGGGAGCGGGTGGTCGGCGTACACGCGATGCTCGTGGGCGTGCCGCGGGTTAGCCATTTCCATCACGAGCGCTCCAACTTTGGCCCCATAGAGGAGGTCGAGGATTTCCTCCAGCGGCACATCGTAATGGTGCGGGCCCTCGCTGTTGCCCCAGCAGACGTGCAGACGCGCCCGGTCACGAGGGATGTTGGTCAAGGCGTGGTTGATGGCCCGGATATGCAGGTTCACCAGGTCCTGAAAGGCCGATAGCGGTTCGTCCTGATACGACACGTGCCGCTCCATGGCCAGGTCGGGGCAGTCCAGCTGCAGCGTCAGGCCGTGCGCGACGATTATCTCGTATTCCTTCCTCAGTTCCTCGGCTAAAGCGAATATGTAATCTTCGTGGCTGTCGTAGTAGCGGTTGGCCATGGTCAGGGCGACTATGCCGGGCGACGCGGCGGTCATGAACAGTTCTTCCGGTTCGCCGTGGGCGGCATCGACGACGTCAAGCAACTGCCGGCATTCCCGCTCGACCAGGTCCAGCCGCTCGTACGCCAGCGGGCCAACGCACGTGGGTACGTCGCGCATCAACTGCACCACGCGAGGACGCGCCAGCAGGGGAAATTCGTTCTGATCCCGGTGGCCGCGCCGGGTCCAGGCGCCGCCGAAGCCGTACATCCGCTGGGTAACGTAAGTCGAAAAGCTGATGCGTGATTGCTCGCCGTTGTTGACGACGTCAACCCCGGCCGCCATCTGCGCCGAGAAAACCCCGGCAGTAGCCTCTCGGGCCGCGGCGTCCAGCGCCTCTTCATCTACCTGTTCGCCCCGCGACACCGCGCCCAGCATCGCCACCAGACCCTCGGGCCGGGGGAGGCTGCCGGTGTGGGTAGTCAGGATTCGTGCTTCGCTGCGTTTCATGGGGAACTGACCTCGAATCGGGATGGTTAAATTACACTGATTTAGCTGATTCCTACAGCAATGACAAAGTGGGTAGGCGTGCGGCTCCGGGGCCTCTTCAAAGTTCTCCGACCTCCGCTCAAAGTCCCTTAACACCCGCTCATGGTGAGCTTGTCGAACCATCGGCGACCGTCCTTCGACAGGCTCAGGACGAGCGGGTGGTTAATTTCCACAACTTTGAAAAGGCCCTGATGAGGCTCTGATCCCTATTGCGCTGTGGCGACGCGGCGCATATTATACGTTGACTCTGCGACCAAGAGAACAAGAGCTAGGGGCCGCAGAAACTAACGGAGCGAAACATGACAACTGGCAGCACTTACAAGGTAGTCGAGCTGGTAGGATCTTCCAGCGAGAGCGTACAACAGGCCATTGACGGCGCCATCGCCCGGGCTGCGCAGACCATCCGCAACCTCGACTGGTTCGAAGTGCGGGAAATCCGCGGCACCATTGACGGTGATCACGCCAACTGGTACCAGGTCAAGGTGGGCCTGGGTTTCCGAGTGGACTCTGGCGAAGACGTCAGCCAAGGCTAGGTCTGTCGCGCGCGCTTCCCAAATACGGCGCTCAGCGCCGCGAGCGACGAGTCCGAGATGAACGCATCCTGGGCCATCAACCCGGGATTGTCGTTTTACATGGTGATTACGCCGGCGATTTTCACGGATATTCGACCACCCTGGGAGCGCGGTGGCGGTTGAGAATGGGTTCGTAGCGGTCGGCGGCATCGGGGCGCGGGCATATTTGTGGACAGTGTTGCGCGAAAACGCCCAAATGCAGGGCGATTTTCCGCAATACCAATGCGCAGCTGCGCACGTTGCAGCGGTGGCGCGGACACTCATCTCAAGGTCAGGTTTGAGGACGGCTCGTTGCCTCCCGACAATCCAAAGCCGGGGTTGGACGCCGAGTGCATCGAGTGGGCAATATGTCAGTAAAAATCTGGTTGGTGATAACGTTGCTGGCGGTGGCGCTGGTGGCGCTGACCGGCTGCGTAACCACAGACGATATGGAGGTAGAGGCAACGGTGGCCGCGGAATTGACGCGACTGGCCCCGACGGTAACCCCGACATTATCTGAGTTAGTGTCCCGGTTCAGGCTCAGCATCGCGCAAATCATCACGCCAACCGGCACGGGAACCGGTTTCGTGTATGATGCCAGCGGCCTGGTTGTCACCAATGCACACGTGGTGGAAGACCGTGGCCGGATTACGGTAATCCTTAACGGTGTCGAGTATCGAGGCCAGGTGCTAAACCGTAATGAGGACGCCGACCTCGCCGTGGTGAAAGTGGACTCGGACAGCGATTTTACGGCAGTCTCGCTGGGTAGTGCCGGACGGGTTGCTCTGGGCGAGGACGTGATGGCGTTGGGATTTCCGTTGAGCTCACAGTTGGGCGACGACCTAACGGTCGCCAGGGGTATTATTTCGGCGCGCCGACAATTTGAGAGCTATGAATACTTTCAAACCGATGCGGCGCTGAACCCCGGCAACAGCGCCGACCGGCTGCTGAACCGGTATGGTGATGTCATCGGAGTAATCACTTTCAGCATCGCAGAAGCCGAGGGCGTGGCGTTTGCACTGTCAGTTGAGGAGCTGAAAAGCCGGCTGGAAGCGCTGTCACGGGTTCCGCCAACTGCTACGCCCCGCCCGACGGCTACAAGGCGGCTAACAGCTACGCCCACGCCCACATTGTCGCCATCTGATAAGTTCGAGCAGGTCAGCGCCGGCAGCGCACACACTTGCGGGGTGAAGGGCGACGGCAGGGTCGTTTGCTGGAGTAATGACGATTTTGGGCAAGCCACATCGCCTGTGGGAACCTTCCAGCAAGTCAGCGCAGGGGAGTCTCACACCTGCGGAATTAAGACTGACGGCAGGGTTGTCTGCTGGGGCAGTAAGTCTCGCGGGAAATCTACTCCACCAGCGGGAATTTTTCAGCAAGTTAGCGCTGGTTATGATCTCACCTGTGGGGTAAAAACCGACGGCGCCGCTGTCTGCTGGGGCGATAGTTTCTTCATACCGCGGTTCGGAACCCTCCAACAGGTTAGCACCGGTCTGGCGCACACCTGCGGAGTGAAAACCGATGGCAGTGTTGCCTGCTGGGGGAATAACAAACACGGGCAATCTTGGCCACCGGGGGGACATTTCAGCAGGTAAGCGCCGGAACGTTACACACCTGTGGTGTAAAAACCGATGGCAAACTGGCTTGCTGGGGCCTTCATCTTTTCGAGACACCGTCGGGAACCTTCCAGCAGGTCAGCGCCGGCTCGGGTCACACCTGTGGGGTGAAGACCGACGGCCGGGTTGTTTGCTGGGGCCTGGATCACTATGGGCAGTCCACACCGCCGTAGGAAATATGGCATTTGGGCAACATTATCCTAGGGGGTGTCGTCAAAATGGCGGTAGGGTGGTAGATTGCTGGAAATGGGGAGAGTGTGGAAGGTGGGGGTATGACGGTAGCGCACCGGCGCCACGATATGACCGATGAGGTTTGGGAGCGGTTGAGGCCGCATTTGCCTGGGGGAGAGGGCAAGAGGGGCCGACCGGCCCAGAGCCTGCCCCGTGCCACGACACGGGGACAACCGGCGGTTTATCGACGCCGTGTGCTGGATACTGCGCACCGGCGCTCCTTGGCGAGATTTGCCCCCGGACTACGGAGATTGGAAGAACACCCACCGCCGCTTCTGCCGCTGGCGGGACCGGGGCGTGTGGGCCGGACTGTTGGAGGCGGTGATTGATGACCCTGATTTCGAGTGGCTGATGATAGACGCCAGCTATATCAAGGCCCATCCCCACAGCGCCGGCGCCCGGGGCGGAAATCAGTCCATTGCCCGCACAAAAGGGGGCTGAACAGCAAGCTGCACCTGGCGGTGGATTCCCACGGAATGCCGGTAAGGCTGGCGGTGACCGAGGGTACGTTTGCCGACTGCTCCCAGGCTTTGCCTCTGATTGAGGGCATAGCAGCGGAGTGCCTGCTGGCGGACAAAGCCTATGACACCAATGAAATCATAGCCACCGTCCGGGAATTGGGAATGGACCCGGTGATACCGCCCAAAAGCAACCGGAGAGAAAAGCGGGACTATGACCGGGCGCTGTACAAGCTGCGGCACCTAGTGGAGAACGGATTCCTGGAATTCAAGCAGTGGCGCGGGGTGGCGACCCGCTATGCCAAGAGAACGGCGTCGTATTTGGCCATCTGCCAGCTCCGGGCAGTGATGATCTGGAGCAAACTCTTTTGACGACACCCCCTAGCATAGGGAGTTCCGGTCCATTGTCGTTTTTGTTAGCGTTGGTTTGAAGGGTTTCCTTGATCGAATTTGTGAGAATGTCAGGATCCAATTTTCTGGCTTTATCGAAATCTTCTTCCGCACAGGCAGCGTTGCACAGAAACTGGTAGGACATCGCACGATGTTGGTATGCTCTGGCAAGCGCAAAGCTGACGTCCATCGCCTTGAATGTATTAAGCACTGCAAGATGGTCAATGGCAGCACTGAGGTGGTTTATTGCAGCGTCATACTCTTTTCTATTGAAACATTCCAATCCATCATCAAGGGGTGTGAACGCTTCCCAGCGACGCTGGCGAAATTTGATGAAGCCATGATATCCACTGTACACGCTGCCGTGGTTAATGCCATGGTATTGATACAGATACTCCATCATTCGTTGCTTTAGTTCACCCGGAACGATGACCTTACGCCCCCCTGCCACAACCCCGTTCACAGGTCGCACTAGCACGCTCCTTTGTGCAGGCGCTCGGTCGGCGGGATCTTCCGGCTCATGGAACTTCAAGGTCTCCGAACATTTTCGTTCCAATATGATGATTCTGCCGTCCTTACGGTAATGACCATCGCAAGCGAAGAACAAGGCGACATTAACGTCTGTTGTGAAATCAACCAGATTGGTGACGCCTTCGTAGTGCTGGATGTGGCTCAGTACCTCCCAATCGTCATTTGTCCCGGTGTAAAGTTTGGCATCGTTCAGGTCTGCTTCTGCGAAAGGCTCAAGAGGATACCCTGCCTTGACCGCATTGCGAAGTTCTCGGTAGAGGCCAGAGCATACCTCAGGATAATATTTAGCCTCACCGCGAAAGACGTAAACGCCACCCGATGCCGCGTTGGTTATCTTGCCGATTAGTCGTAGAACCTTGTCCCATTTGGCGTCGCCTGACTTGGGCTTTCCAGACGAAACTTCCGCGATTTCCCTCTCGTCGCCAGAAGCCGCGGTCTCTGGCGTGGGCGAGACGCCTTGAGCATTTTCTGAGACTTTTGTCTCCGGCAGCAAGTGGTCGGTCAACGCTGCGATGCTGCCATCGCCATTGTTAACGTGAACCACTTTGTAGGCGCGGGGGGTTTTCAGGCCCATTCTGACGGCCACGGTATTTTGCTGATCCCAAGGCAGGGCAAAGCCAAAGGTAATGCGCCACTGTTCGGAATCGACGTCGTACATCACCTCTTCGAGTCCGAGTTGTGTAATTTCTTCATCGGCGAATACGGCGGTTACGTACTCTCTCGCCGTCCGCGTGGCTTCTTTCAGATCCATTGCAACCTCCATCGCGCTCTGCGATGTTTCGATTGTAGAGCAGCCCGGCAATGTGGGCAATTTGCAATCAATCCGCCACCCCCGCCAGTGCTGGACCAGACGCTCGTCCCAACCGCCGCCGTTTCTCGCACCCTGGCGGGGGTGCCCTATGAGGGGTTGCAGGGGGCTTGACCGGTCTGGTGTAAAGTGGGGCCTGGGCCGAGTTGCCCACAGCAAACCACAAGCCAAAACTACAGGGGGACAACCATGACAGTGTTAGCGGACTATGCGAACAAATACGAGACGGTTAGCGTGCAACGGGAGGATGGTATTCTCCAGGTGACGTTTCACTCCGGGGACGGGAGCCTGCTTTGGGGCGAGGCGTCTCACCGGGAGCTGGGTTACGCCTTCGCCGACATCGGCGCGGATCCGGATAACCGGGTGGTGATCCTCACCGGCACCGGCGACGACTACTGCGCTGATTTCGAGCCCAACCGCCCCACCCGGCGAATGCCCCAGGACTGGGACAAGACCTACTGGGAGGGTAAGCGGCTGTTGACCAACCTGCTGGAGATCGAAGTGCCGATCATCGGCGCGGTCAACGGCCCGGCGACCATCCACGCCGAGATTCCGGTGATGTCTGACGTCGTCCTGGCTTCGGAGACCGCCACTTTCCAGGACGCTCCCCACTTCCCGCGCGGCGTGGTGCCCGGCGATGGCGTCCACGTGATCTGGCCCCTGGTGTTGGGACAGAACCGGGGCCGTCACTTCCTGCTGACCGGGCGGACTCTATCGGCCCGGGAGGCGCTGGAGCTGGGCGTGGTGGCAGAAGTGCTGCCCCGGGACGAACTGCTGCCCCGGGCTTGGGAAGTGGCCCGGCAGTTGACGGAAAGGCCGCCGCTGACGCTGCGCTACACCCGGGTCGCCCTCACCCTGCAACTGAAACGACAGATGCAGGATATGCTGGGATACGGTCTGGCCATCGAGGGCCTTGCCGCAGTCGATGTATCGCTCTCGCAAGGCTAGCGCCGGGCTGATCGTCCGTTTCGGGCGTATCCGGGCCTTGTCGCCGCCTGTTTACCCTTTGCTTTGGCCGGCAGATTCCCCGAACTGGCGGCCAAAGAGGCTCGTCATAAGCGCGCTGGCCATCGTAACGCCGAGGCACATGTAGCCTATTCCCACATAACCCGTACTCGCCAACAACGCTCCGGCGATCCCGGCGCCCAGGGCCCCGCCGGTCTGGTTGCTGAAACCCATCAGACCCACTCCCGTGGCATTGGATTCTCCGGAATACTCGGTGCTGGCCGAGACCAGAACCGGGAACGTCACGCTCAGCAAGCCAGTTGCAGCCGCTGCCACGGCAACCGACGCCCAAAGTCCGAGGTTTACGGTGAAGAACAGGAAACCGCAGACTCCCCCTGCCGCCGTGGTGGCAGCGACGAACGCCGCACGTACCTACTGTTTGCCACGGACGCAGCAGAATAGCTTCCGACCATCTGCCCCGTGGCGGCTATGGCCAGCGGCAGGGCCACAAAACCTATGCTCAGGCCGTGAGTATGTATCAGGTAGGCGGCGAAAAAGCTGATCGTTCCCCAGAAAGCGATGCGCTGCGTCACATTGACCGCCACGGCCACGCGGAAAAACCGCATGGACACCAGTGACCGGTACCTGGAGAAGAATGCCCAGTTGCGAAATCGCCCTCTGCGGTCTTTCGGAAGCCAGAGCCAGTTCGCCAGCAGTCCCGCAGCCAGTCATGCATCTCCCGGCCAGGTTAATAGATATTACTACATTGCAACTTGGGGGTTGTGGTCGGCAGAGACCAACGGTTTGGCCGGCGCGCGGCTCCATACATTCCGTGTTCGCCCAATCGTACTCGCCGCCAACTCACCGGGGTTTCTCAGGCCCGCTGCAAGAGGACGCCCTCTATTTCAGTGGCGATAGTGGAACGTTAAGGCGGGCGCGACGGTGCGCTCCCACATTTTCACGTTGGATCTCCGCGAGGCCGTTACCAGCCTATGTTCTCGGGAATGAGAACCATGGAAATGCGGCCGACCACAGGCTCGTGCTCCATCACGAGGTATTTGCCGATGGGGGTGGGAGCCACGCCCCGGCCTTCCAGCCAACGGTCGTGGCGCTCCAGCGTGAAGCCGCGGGTGCGGGCCTCGGCGTCGGACAGGGTGGGGCAGATTTTCTGCGTGCCGGCCACGAGGATGACGCGTCGGGCGCCGTAGGAGTAAGCACCAATCTGGCTGCCGGAACTGCTGGCGATGACAATCTCGCCGGTCTCGGCAATGGCCTGAACGCTGCCCACGAAGTAGTCGGCGGTGGTGGTTTTGCGGCGGAACTCCCGCTGGGATGCCGGATCGGGCTGGGACAGCATCTGGTCGTGCAGGTTGATGTAGCGGTCGTTTCCGTGCATGTACTCCGTGTAGCCGATAGCGTCCAGTGTCTCCGAAGTGTTGACGAAGACCTCGGATCCCTCGGGCACCAATTCCCGCAGCTTGGCCAATGCAGCCTCGCGGCTCGCCACCAAAACAGCGTCTACGTTGCGGGCGGCCAGGGCCTCGATGGTCCTGCTGATCGATTCGGCGGTTGGCGGAGCGTAGGGGGTATCCGAGGACATTTTCGCGTCTCCTGTATGTGACTCATCTGCGCCCAGGGGACTGGAACGAGTATGTCCCGATTGGTTGGGGGTTCCCGCTGCCTAACCCTCCCTGCGCAGAGGGAGAATTAGTGACCGGGCCGCAGGTTGGGCATGACCTCATCGACGAACAGGCCCATAGAGCGCATGACCTGGTCGGGAGTCAGGTCGCCCCATGCGAATATGGGGCAGAAGTAGTTGATGCCTGTCTCGTCAATTGCCCGCTGGACCCGCTCCCTGACGTTTGACGGTGAGCCCACGATTACTACATCCCTGGCTTCGAGTTGGTCGAAATCCTTCATGGCGCTCAGCTGGTCGAGGCCGGCTTTGGCCCACAGGTAGTCGATATTATGGAACCACGCCTGATAGGCCGGGCCGGCCTCCGCCCTGGCCTGTTCGTCGGTGGCAGCAATGTACATGTGGCGGACGAGTCCCAGCTTGGGGACGGGCACATGGCTGTTCAGTCCGTCGGACATTCGCTCAGCGTTCCAGACTTGCTTGTACAGGTCGAAGTGGGCCTTGACGCCTGCATTGTCGGCGAACACAGTGCAGGTGTTGAAGCCGTGCTGGGCCATCCAGGGCACCGATGCAATGTTGTTGCTGGCGTACCAGAGCGGGGGATAGGGTTTCTGATAGGGCTTGATCCAGAGTTCTATGTCCTCGTAGTTGTAGTGCTTTCCCTGGTGATTGAGAATGCCGGTGGTGAAACCGCCGGTGAACATGTCCATCTGCTCATTGAACACTTCCCAACTGACGTCCAGATCAACGTCGAACTTCTCGGCCTCTATCGGCGAGACCCCGCGGCCCACACCGAGATCCAGGCGTCCGTTGCTGAGATTATCCAGCATGCAGATTTCGTGCAGCAGCCGGATGGGGTTGTAGAAGGGCAGCAGGAAAACCAGGGGCCCCAGGCGCAGCTTTGACGTACGTTGCGCTGCGGCTGCCAGGAACACCGCCGGCGAAGGCGATACGCTCAGGGGAGTGATGTGATGCTCCGCGAGGTGGTAGCTGTAGAACCCGCTCCGGTCGGCATACTCCAGCATCTTGAGCCGGCTTTCGAAAATCTCGTTGGGCGCCGACTTGTCCCATTCGATCCAGTCGAACAGTCCGATTTCAAGGGTATCGTTAAGCGTGGCAGCCTGCGTCATGGCTCACCTCCTGTCTGTCGGCTCGCTCCACCGGAATGTGTTGTCGTACGGTCTCGGCTAGAGTACCACGGCGAGTACCTCGGGGCACTCAGGCGACCTCCAGCGGCAGTGACGGGTCCGCGCGTACTCCGACAGCGAGGCATCGTAGACCGCGACATTCTCGTAATCCAGCATTGCGAGGATGAATGCGTCGTTGGACGCCGCGATGCCGCCCCCGCAGTACGTGACCACGCGCTGCGTGCGGTCCGCGCCCGCCTGTTGGAAGAGCAACGCCGGTTCCTCCGCCGGCCGATAGAGGCCGGTCACGGGATCGGTTAGCTCGCCTGACGGCACGTTGGTCGCGCCGGGAATGTGTCCGGCGCGCCCGTAGGTTATCCCGCCGTCGGCGCCCGAGTGCTGCTCTCGTCCGAGGGCGTTGATCAGGCAGCTCCCGCCCCCATCTCCCGACTCGATGTACGCCTTAACCTCAACCAGGTCAGCGAAGCGCGCCGGGTCGGCCGTCGGGGTGAAAGTCGTGGGCGCGTACGTCGCCGGGTCGGTCGAAACAGCACGGCCCTCGGCCGTCCAGCACGGCCACGCCCCCACAGCCCATTGAGCGGAACATCCACCACAGCCTCGCCGCCCACTGCGACACCAGGCGGTCGTAGAGGACCAGTTTTGGCGACTCCGAGATGCCGTGCCGTCCCGCCGCCTCGGCAAATGCGCCGGCCGAGGGCATCATGAAGCGCCAGGGTTGGTCGTTGTCGGAAAAATCGGCCTGAAGGTCGAGGAAGCCCGATCCGGGAATTTGTCCCGACTCATACTCCATCCGCCCGGACTCGATGCGGCGGCCACCGCCGTCGCGTGGATGCAGGAAGATGGTTGTCTCGAAAACCCGGACGTCGTCGTCCACCAGGCGCTCGGCCAGCCAATCGGTCGAAACGAGGAACTCCGGATGCGCGAATGCCATGGTCAACCCCAGCCGGTCCGGCTTGTCTTGGGGTTGTTGGTTTGCGCCCTAAACTAAAGCCAAGGTGAAATGCGCAGATGGTGGGGGTCAAACGACGGAGCCGGGTCGTTCTCCAAGTACGGATGAGAGGGATTCACGGGCTTAACCTAGCTGATCATCATCGCCACTTAAATGTACATCCCACCTTGGCTTTAGTTTAGTAGTCCAACATGTTTGAAATGACGGTTTGCAGGAGTATTCTTCCAAACATGGGATAAACAGGATTAGGTTGTGGAGTGATGGCGATGTCAGTCAAGAAATACCGGGTAAGTTGACCACTGAGGAGCGGCAGGAACTGAAGGCGCTGGTGTCCCGGGGGCGGGCGGCAGCATACCGGCAGACCCACGCCCGAGTTTTGCTGCTGAGCGATGAGGGGCAAGGGGGCGGAGCCATAAAGGACGAAGAGATTGTCCGGGTTCTCCAGATTGGCCGTGCGACGGTGGAGCGGGTGCGCCGGCGCTGCGTGAAGGAAGGGATTGAGGCGCGCTGGGACGAAAGCGGCAGCATAACCGGCGTCCGAAGCGGCTGGAGGGTCAAGGGGAAGCCCACCCGGTATCCAGTACGGGGCAGGCTTTGAACACCCACCACCCAGCCTCGCTGTACGAGGAATTTGAACCTGCCGAAGCGCGGCGCATCGCCGAACGGTTGGAGGTCCACTACACTCCCAAGTCTTTAGCCACCCGGCTTGACCGGGTGGCTGGCAGTTGGATGGATATGGCCGAGATTGAAATCGGGGCGCTGGCCCGGCAATGCTTGAACCGCCGTATTCCCGACCAAAGCGCTCTGCGGCGGGAGGTGGGAGCGTGGCAGCAGCAGCGCAACCGGGACGTGATACGGGTGGACTGGCACTTCACCACCTCGGATGCGCGCATCAAACTCAAGCCCCTTTATCCATCAGCATTCAACCTCCGACGTAACTGTTCAGACTTGAGGGGAAGCGAGCAATTGCCGACAGCCAGCAGCCGTTGGTACAAGCCTTGGGCCCGCCAGGCGCCGAAGACGGAGGCCAGCGTCATCTTGGTGTCAGTGCCCTGGTTTGAGCGCGTGCCACCACTGATCTTCCGGCTGACCACCACCGGGCGCAGGCTGTGTTCGGCGGTGTTGTTGTCCGAAGACACCTCCGGTTGCGCCACGAAGACGAAGAGTTCCCCGTATCCAGTGCGGGGCAGGCTCTTGATGTGGCGCTCGATGCGTCGGCACAGCCTGCCCCTGGCTTGAACAGGGGCAGTCCGCTGGGTGGGAGCGCCGAAGGTCCACACGTAGCCGTTGTGCCCGTCCTCCCGCCAGCCGGTCTCATCGGCATGCACCACTGGACTGCCTCGGACCCGTTCCACTATATCGGCCATCACCGCCTGGGCTTGGCCAGCCACCCTTTGCGTGGCGTCCACGATGGCCCCAGGATGACGCGCAACCCATGCACCGCGCCCAGATACCACTGGATGGTGCGGAAGGGCAGCCGGGCCTCCTCCCGCAGGGCGGCAATCAGGCTCATCAGGGCCTGTCCTGAACTTGATTCAGGATTGATCCCCAGGCGCTGCCGCCCCATCACTATGCCGTCAGTTGTGACGATGGCACACAGCACCGTCGGCACAGGGGGCAGGTGCGGGCGATGTAAGCGTGCTCGGTAATCTGCACCGGAACCTGGGGCAGGTCAATTACTTCCCGAGTGCGTTGGGTTCAACCACCGGACAGCTGAGTTCCACAGTCGGGACACTGTTCCACCACGTGCTCCACCCGCTGGGTGGGCGTCATGCGACGGCGGGCAAAACCGTGGGGACGGCGCTGGCGAGGCCCTTTGGGCTGGGCCGGTTGCCGGTCGGCTTTGGGCTTCAGACCGGGCATCCGACCCGAGCCCCTGGTTTTGGCCTGCCCTTCCAACTGAGCAATCCGTTTCTCCAGACGCTCGATGATGGTCTGCTGACTGGCTATGATGGCGATGAGCACATTGCGGTCAGCGGTGGACAGGTCAATTTCCGGGTCCATACCCGGTATATGACATAACCACAACTCCTCGCGCCAGCCATCCTCAAACCTCTTTGCACCAATTCACCTCACCAACTCTGAACAGTTACCTGAACGCCAGGGTCTTTCGATTCTCCCTCTCCCCTTGTGGGAGAGGGCTGGGGTGAGGGGTATAGTCTGCCGCAGGATAGTTCCCTATCTCACACCTTCACCCTCATCCTAACCCTCTCCCATATCTCACACCTTCACCCTCACCCTAACCCTCTCCCATATCTCACACCTTCACCCTCACCCTAACCCTCTCCCATCAAGGGAGAGGGGATTTCTTGTAAAACCGAAAGGCCCTGCCTGAACGCCGGCCGGCTGGAAACCGGGCGGGGATAACGCTATAATGGCCCAACTTTTCCGCTCACAGGGGGCATTACGTGACTACCAGCGGCCAGGCTTCTTTCAACTCCGATGATCTCCAGGTGTTCTTCCGAGGGCAGTACGTACCGGTACGCGAAGCCAACGTAAACGTAATGACCCATGCCCTCCACTACGGCACCGGCGTGTTCGAAGGCATTCGAGGCAACTGGAATGCAGAGCAGGGCGCCATCAATATCTTCCGTATGCGCGAGCATTACGAAAGGCTCCTGGACGGATGCAAAATCCTGATGCTCGACATCCCCTATTCCGCCGACGACCTTTGCAACATCACGGTGGAACTGGTCGAGCGCAACCGCCACAATACCGACATTTACATTCGCCCCCTGGCCTATAAGAGCGAGGAACTGGTCGCCAACCTCAAGTTGCAGGACCTGGCATCCGACTTCACTCTGATAACGGTACCCTTCGGCAACTATCTGGGCAGCGACCGCCTGCGATGCTGTACCTCCTCGTGGCGCCGCGTCGACGACCCCATGATCCCGGCGCGCATCAAGGCTTGCGGCATCTACGTCAACAGCATCCTTGCCAAAACCGAAGCCACCCTGAGCGGTTTCGATGAAGCCATCCTGCTCAATCACGACGGCCATGTTTCCGAGGGTTCCGGCGAAAACATCTTCATGGTCAAGAACGGCCGCCTTTACACGCCAGCGCTGGAAGACAACGTACTGGGTGGTATCACCCGCGACACGGTGATGCAGCTGGCCAAGAACGAACTGGGAATTGACGTAGACATGCGTACCATCGACCGCAGCGAGCTGTACCTGGCCGATGAGGTCTTCCTTACCGGCACCGCGGCCCACCTCACTCCGGTGGTAGAACTGGACTGCCGGCCCATCGGCGACGGCCAGCCGGGCCCCATCTCCAAGGAAATACAGCGGATGTACTTCGATATCGTCGTGGGAAACAATGCCAAGTACCGGCATTGGTGCACCCGGGTTACACCTCGTTTGGTCCCTGCGTAATCGGGAGATTGCCCCCAGCGTCTCCAGGCCGTAAGGAGTCCCGATGTTCTGGCTCACTAGTGCGGCAGCCCTGGCAGGTTACCTGCTCGGCAGCTTTCCTACCGCTTATCTCGCCGGCCGTTTCATCACCCCGACCGGCACGGACATAACTTCATTTGGCGATGGCAACGCCGGCGCCGCCAACGTCGGCCGCCTGCTGGGCGCTCGCTGGGGCATCATTATCGCCGCCGTTGACATTGCCAAGGGAGTGGCGGCGGTTTTCGCGCTCAACCTGCTGACCAACCTCGTGTCTGACGAAACCGTGAATCGCGCGAGCGTCGCGCCGGGTATGTTGGCCGGAGCCGCCGCCCTGGTGGGCCACGTCTGGCCCGTGTGGACACGTTTCCGAGGCGGACGCGGCGCCGCCACCGCAGCCGGAGTTATGAGCGCGATCCTGTCCTGGCCCGTGCTGATAATGTTTGCGCCCACGATGGCGATTCTGTATCTAACCCGCAGCACCACCGCCGCACTGGCCTTCATATACCTCTCGTCCGTCGCCGTGGCGAGGGTTATCTTCGGGGTGTCGTGGGGACCAATTTCGTACTGCCTGGCATTATTCGTGGCCGTGGGGCTGGTCCATCTCTGGAGCGTTCGATACCGCGCCAACCCATCCGGCGCAACGGCGGCATCCGGCTAGGCGGCGCACCCGCAGCAAAGGCCCCGCGCCGTCACACGATAGCCAGGATTGTCGTCCCGGCGACGATCATGGCGATAGCGACGAATTTGGCGGTCAGCGCCGCCGGACTGATGGATTCCCGCAGCAGCCCCAGCGTGCGCCAACTCAGCAGCGTGCCAACCACAAACACGAACAGCGGGCGGGTCGCCAGCACCGCCGACGCCAGAGAAACCTCACCGTAGCTGAACGACAGGATGAACAGGAAGATGGCCAATTGAGGTAGCACTCCCTCTCCAATGACGAAAGTCCACCAGGCCGGTGGGGTTCGGAGTCCTCTCCACAGGCGTACCCAGTTTGATGGCCGTCCGAAAAGGCCGAACACCGGCGCCATTCCCAGTTCCTGCAACCCAAACACTTCCCACGGAGTCAGGTCTTGCAGCGCAAACTCGGCCAGGAAAAACGACAGACCCAAACCGGCCGAGCTGGCGACCAGCGCCGTCAACCCCGGTGTCAACCGGAACAGCCGGCGCACAAAACCCTCCACCGAGACTACCGCCGCGCCGCCAATCACCAGCATGATCGCCAGCCATTGCATGGCGGACACCGTTTCTCCCAGGAAGTACAGCGCCAGCAACGCCACCAGAATCGGATAGGTCTGGCTGACGGCCACGGCTCGCGACGCTTCTCCCAGCTTCAACCCGAGGAACAGCAAAGCCAGACCCGCCCCCAGGCTCACTCCCGATGTCAGCCCGATTCCCACGGCCAGCGCCGGAGCCTGGGTAGGCCAGCCGACTATGGCCAGCACGATGACGGAGCAGGTGAGGCGCGTAACAATGGAACCGGCGCCAAGTACGCCTACGCCACCCAGGTAATTGTCCAGCAGGCGCTTGTGGGCGATATTGGCGAGCCCGAGCGAAGCGGCGCTGCAGATAGCCAGGAAAATCCACACGCCGGTCAGCATACCAGACGGCAGGCGCCGTTACCGGGAACGAACCCCAGGGCCATTCGGTTGTCATTGCGAGGAGCGTAGCCGTTCATGGTGAGCCTGTCGAACCACGTGGCAATCTCGTGGAGGTTGAGCACACTTCTGGGAACCATCATTGCTACTGCGACGAGATTGCCAACCCCCGTATCAAGTACGGGGTCGCAATGACATGAGGAAAATCGAAAGGCCCGGAAACGAACCCGGGGTCGCCCGTTGCAGCTAACGCCGCCTTGCTATAATCCCTCACTAACGCAATTTATGGAGGGCGACAACATGGGCTGGTCCATTCATCATCCGGTGGGTCTGATTCACTACACCCCCACGGCCTGCTACCGGGGCTACACGCTGTTTTCAACCACCCGCGGCGGTCGCGACGCTTACCTGATTGACATGCGCGGCAACGTCGTCCACCGGTGGCGCTCCGACGAAGGCATCCACTACGCCTATTTGCTGGACAACGGCAACCTGCTCTGCCGCACCTTCCCACCCACTGACGGCGGCGCTGAAACCGTCGGCGGTTCGTCGGCCAGCATCCTTGAGCTCGACTGGGACAGCAACATTGTTTGGGCCTACCGCGACAACATGCTCCACCACGACTACGAACGCCTTCCCAACGGAAACACCCTGCTGCTGATGTGGGAACCCCTTCCCGACGGGCTGGAGGCTCAGGTGCAGGGCGGTTTTGATGTGGACTTCGCCCTGGGGATGCTCGGTGACGTTGTGCGTGAGGTTGCCCCCAACGGCGCCACCGTCTCGGAATGGCGTTCCTGGGAGCATCTCGATGTCAACGAGGACGTGATATGCCCGCTGGAACCCCGACGTGAGTGGACCCACGGCAACTGCCTCAACGTAACCGCCGCTGGCGACTACCTGGTCAGCTATCGGTTAACCAGCACCGTCGGCATCGTCGATCGCGCCACTGGCGACTTCAAGTGGAAGTGGGGTCCGGGCGAAATCTACCACCAGCATCATCCCACCTGGCTGGACAACGGCCATGTGCTCATCTTTGACAACGGCGGACACCGCCGCGGCGTCAGCTACTCCCGAATCGTCGAGATTGACCCGGCCACCAACGAAATCCATTGGGAGTATCGGGGTGCGCCGGCCATATCTTTCTACAGTTACAACATCAGCAGCGCCGAGCGATTGCCCAACGGCAACACGCTGATTTGCGAGGGAGCGCCCGGCCGCCTGTTCGAGGTAACGCCCCGTTGCGAAATCGTGTGGGAGTACATCAACCCGTTCTTTATGAACAGCGCCGCCGCTGGCGGGGCCGGCGGCATGGAATATTCCAACGCTACCTTCCGGTGTCACCGCTACGGTCCCGACCATCCTGCCTTCGCCGGCCGCAACCTCGACCCCCAAAGTCACAGCACCGTAAACCGCCTCTACCTCTAACCCCCCGCTCGCACCGAGCCTGTCCAAAGCCCCCTCTCCCTCGATGGGAGAGGGTTGGGGTGTGGGTGAACCCCCCGTTCATCCTGAGCCTGTCGAAGGACGCCCTGTCATCGCCAAACGCGCCCGCTCATCCCGAGCCTGTCGAAGGACGCTCTGTCATTGCGAGGAGCGCAGCCGCTCATGGTGAGCCTGTCGAACCACGTAGCAATCTCGTTGAGGTTGAACACACGTCGGCAAATCACCATTCCTACGGCGACGAGATTGCCACGCTGCGCTCGCAATGACAAAGTGGGTATGCGTGAGTGACACCCACCCCCTTGCGCCCTCGTAAATCACCCCTCTACCATCAACCCTGTCAGGTTAAAACTCGTCAATCAACCAACCGCACCACCGCCAGAGGTTTCAGGTCGACGGCCATCCCGTCAGTAAAAATCGCAAATCGGCGCAAGTCAGACCGCAGGCGCGTATTGCTTCAACGCCCCGGTCGGACCCGTCACAGCGGACGCCACAACGCTGCGTGCTGCGACCCGGCCCTCACCGGCCCTGTCTCAGTGAACGAAATCAGGGGCTAAACCAACTTTGCGTACCCACCGGCCGTATGCTGACAACGACCCGAAACCTCCGGCGAAACCCAACCACCCACCAACTACCAACTTACAATCTCCAACAACCCATCAACCCAACCACCTGACCAAAAGGAGCCGCCATCCCCAACATCCCGCTCATCCTGAGCCTGTCCAAAGCCCAGCGCCTGCCTACTCCGTAACCTCGTAGGCCACCTCCGCTACCTTCCGCTCACCGTCGTACATATACACCCAGTAGCGACCCGGACGGGCTGGGTTCACTTTACTCCTCCACCAACCGCCACTTCGACCGGGCTGGAAGTAGTGCTCGAAAGTGCGAGAACGGTACGCGAATCCGTCTTCATAAAATTCAACTGTTGTAAGGGGAATGACCTTTCGCATGTTGGAGCGGGAAAAGGTGAATTTACGGTAGAAATAAACCGGGCCATCAACTTCTGAAACGTCGGCGACCGACAGCTGGCTGGTTCGGCTGGCTGGGTCTGCCGGCCAATCTTGGTCCAGTGAGATGAAAGCATCAGCAATCTCTCCGTCTATGCTGGGCAGGCTGGGATCAACCGGGCTGGTGTCCAGATGACTAAGGTCATAGGGTTCGGTCCCGTGGTACTGGCGGTTCAATACGGAATCCACAGCGGCAACAACTTCCGGGGATGCGTCCTGCTTGAATGCCGTTTCTACCTCCTCGATACCAGCGTAAACGCTCCGTTCTTTTGACGCCAGGTAGAGGTTGCGGAAGCCCTGCCGGAATTGTTCGCGGCCCAGCGTGCGGTACAGGTCCAGGAAGAGCCGTTCCCCCATCGAGTAGTTGCACCCGAATTCAGGCCAGCCGCCGCCATTGGCGGGGTGCCGTGGGTTGGCCCGGTCAAGCTCCCCCAGGGTGTCAAAGAAGGGGCATGGGTAGCGGTCGGCGGTAAGCGGCGCGCCGGTGCGGGCGTGTTCAACGACAAACTCCATAAAGGTCGCCGCTCCCTCATCAATCCAGTCCTCATCGCTGCCCCAATAGTAATGCGCGACTTCGTGGGCTGTGAGTTCAGGAAGAAAGTTTGCATCGGGGCTGTCGTCATCAACGTCATATTTGGCCCGCTGCGCTATAACGTTCCCGAAATTGGTTCCCGCAGAACCCTCCGCAGCATTGACGGCGTCCTTGAATAAAATCCCAATGAAACGCACTGGAAACTCCTCGCCCATAAATTCCTCGATGGTTCGGACGGAGTGTTCCAGCAAGTCCATGCTCCGCGCCGCTCCGGGCACGCTGCGCTGGATGGTCAACTGCACCTCGCCGGCCAGCGGCAGGAAGATGTTGCGCTGCTCGTGTCCCGGGCCAACCGCAGGACGCGGCGTCGGCGTGGGCAGCGGCGTGGCAGTGGGTGTCGGTGGTGGAGTGGGTGTTGCCGTGGGCCGGGGCGTCGCCGTAGGTTCCGGTGTGGCCGTCGGCGGTATCGGTGTTGGCGTCGGCATGAGCGTCGCGGTGGGCTGCGGCGTTGCGGTAGGCTGTGAGGTTGGAGTAGGCGCAACCGTCGCAGTTGGGGCGGGTGTACTCGTCGGCGCAACCATTGTCGGAACCGGCGTGGCGGTATGGGTCGGCACGTCGGTAGCCACGCTTTCGGCAGCGACAGGAGCGGTTGTCGGCGCAATGACCGGCTCGCCGCCGCCACACGCCAGCACTCCCATCCCTAATACAACTGCCGCCACCGCCGCAATTATCCTGAACTGATACCTGACTTGACTACTCCGTAACTTCAAACCCGACCTCCGCTACTTTGCGGTCGCCGTCATATACGTACACCCAATAACGGCCCGTCGCCCACCGTTGCGTAGCTGCCGGCCCTATCGAATACCACGCCTGTCCACCAATAAACCCCGCGTCGGCGGTTATGGTGTTGTCGCGGCGACGCGTTTCAAACCCGTCTTCGTAGAACTCCACGATGGTCAGGTTAACGTCCAGACTTCCCGACGCCAGCTGGTAGGAATAATCCAAGTTGAGCCATACGACGTCGTTGGTGGCTGAAGCAGAAAAAGCAGCTGTGGCCGGCCCGCGCTGAGTTGTGGAAATATAAGCGGCGTCGATCCGACCATTGATTTCCGGCAACGTCGGGTCCACCGCGCCGGTATCTCGCCGGTGGATGTCGTAGGGGGCGGTTCCGTCGTACCAGCGTCGAACCACGGTATCCACCACCGCCTGATCCGCCGCCGCCCGGAACGACGCCGTTACCTGCCCAATGCCAACTGGAGTACCCCGCATGTCGCCGGCGCGGTTTTCCACTTCCGAAGCCAGATACAGGTTCCGAAAACCCTGCCGAAACGCAGCGTTTCCCGTATTGAGAAACAGATCGACAAACAGACGTTCGCCCAGGGCGTAGTTACAGTCGAAGGCATTGGAATCTCTATTGACGTTCAGGCTTTCCAGCGCCCGGATGTTTCGCGCGGCAGCGCAGGGCTGGTTGGTGACGCTCACCGGTTTTTCCGTGCGGACATTTTCTACTATAGATGCCAGAAAGTCAGACGCCCCTTCATCTATCCAGTCTGCGTTGCCGTTCCAGTAGTAGTGGGCCACCTCATGGGCGATCACGTGCCCGCTGAAATCGGCCTCCTGACTGCCGTCGTCGACATCGAATTTGGGCCGGATGGCAATGTGGGTTCCAACGTTGACTCCGGCGGCCGAACCGGTCACTGCGTTCCCAAACAACACGCCGATGTAGTTGGTGGGGAGTGGCTCACCCATAAATTGCTCGGCCTGACGCACTGCCGTTTCCAGCAGATCCATACTGCGAGCGGCTCCCGGCCCCGTGCGCAGTATGACCAGCAGCGTTTCGCCCGATTCGGGCAATTGCAATGTTCGCTGTTCGAGGCTGATCCGGTTCGTGTCCAGCAGCGTGTTGATCAGGCCGGGGTTCACCCGTTGAACACCGGATGCCATCGCGACGATTTTCGCCCATTCGTCCGTTATGCCCGGTTGCAAACTCGGGTGCGCCAGAATCCGCCGGAACGTGTCCGGATCGAAAAACGCCAGCTGGCGCAACGATCTCATGGCGGCATAATCCGCCGGCTCCAGGCTGTTGAGAAAGGGCATACTGCCAATTGTCTCCGCAGAGCCGGAGTCGCGCTGCGCGATGGCATGGAGACTCTCTACTACGTCTCGCTCCTGACCGGTTACGCCGTCCGCCACCCAGGGGTAACTCAACACGGTGAAAAGAATATAGGGGTAAAAAGCTCCCAGATTTATCAGTTCCTCGACACTCTCCGCCTCGGATTCGTAAACGCCGTCGGCCACCCACGCCAGCGCCTCGATGGCTGCTGCCGATAGCGGATCCTGCTGCAAATAAGGCCAGTTTTGCAGGTCTGCCAACGGCACCAGCGCATCGGCCGCAGGTGCCGTTTCCTGCGTAGGTTCGGGCGTGGCGGTGCGTGTATCGGGCTGCTCGGTTCCTTGGCCGGATGGCGTGGCGGGCTGCGTCGGCGCTGGCGCATCCGCAGAATTTCCGGCTTGCAACGGTTGTGCCGTGGGGAACGTGAGGGCGGGCGGTTCGCCGCTTTCGGCTGGCGCGGGGGCGGCAGCCGTCGCAGTAGCATCCAGTCGGGCCAGGGCTGCCGCAATCGTGGCCGGCACGTCGGCTTTGGGTGTGGGGGCTTCCTCCCCGCACGCTGCCACCGTCATCATCAGCATGAGAGCCAGCGCAAGGGGCACGCTGCCAAATTTGGGGCAACGGCTCAGTCGAAACATCATGGGTTTGTGTCCTTTACAATCCAGTATACCCAACGATGAAATCCGTGTCCGAATACCGGATTGCGTTATAATGCGGCAACCATCATACCAACCGAAAATCCACCAACACCACGGGAGGCAAAAGCAATGGGCAAATTGGACGGCAGGGTAGCATTGATCACGGGTTCGGGTCGTAACATCGGGCGTGCCACGGCGTTGATGATGGCAGCGGAGGGCGCCAACATCGTGGTCAACGCCCGCAGCAATCGGGATGAAGCCGAGGCGACCGCCGCCGCCGTCGAGGAACTCGGCGTAAAGGCTCTGCCCGTACTCGCCGATGTATCCCAAAAAGATCAGGTGGACGCCATGATCGACGCGGCCATCTCCGCCTTCGGTCGCATCGACATTCTGGTCAACAACGCTGCCATCCGCCCCCATAAACCCTTTACCGAACTGACCGTAGAGGATTGGGAATACGTGCGCGGCGTGGTGCTGGATGGCTCGTTCTACACCGCGCGCGGCGTCATTGAGCAGATGGTCGCCAATAACTTCGGACGCATCGTATTCCTCACCGGCGACGGGGCATTTCGCGGCAGCGCCCTGCGCGCCCACGTATCGGCGGCCAAGATGGGCATGGTCGGCATGGCCCGCAGCCTGGCGTCCGAATTCGCCGGCAACAACATCCGGGTCAACGTAGTATCACCCGGCAGCATCGACACCTCCCGGGCCAATCCGGAGTGGTACGCCGGCCGCGTCCCCGACTCCGGAGGAATCCCACTTGGCCGGCAGGGAAAGCCCGATGAGATAGCATCAACGGTAACTTTCCTGTGCACCGACGATGGCGGCTTCATTACTGGCCAGACCATCCACGTCAACGGAGGCCAGGGGTATTTTGGCTAGTCGCTAAAACTAGTAGACCAACATTCTTGAAATGACGGGTGTGGAATGCCAGATTGCTCGACGATAGTCTCCATAAAGCCCTGTATGGCCGGGGAAAGGCCCTGTACCAATCAACCCATCATTACAAAGATTTCGGACTACTAGGGCGCGGCACTGGTTCTGCCGGCATGCGAAACCTATGATAATAAACCGGATACAGGTTCTGAATTACGGATGCCTGCGGTACGTGGATGTTCCGCTGGGCCGGTTCCACGTGCTGATCGGTCCGAATGCCAGTGGCAAAAGCACGCTGATGGACGCTATCAAATTCGTGTCCGACGTAGTGCGCGACGGAGTTGAGGCGGCGTGTGAGCGCCGCGCTGCGAACTTTGCGGATCTGGTTTGGGAACGACCTCATGAGCCGGAGAGGCAACGGTTTGAAATCGTGCTGGACTTTGCCCTGCCGGATGGTGTGCGGAAGCTGCTCCCACCCGAACGAAATTTCAGCGTGTTCCAGTATGAATTGGCGGCAGGGTTTGACACCGAGACGCGGCGGATAAGTCTGTTGGAAGAGCGGGGCGCGCTACGTCCCGACCCACCATGCCAAACCAGGCAATTGCCCTTTTTCCCGGCGCCGGATCCTCCGCCAGAGTCGCTTACGCGCCGTAGATCCCGGGGAATGCGTACCGTATTCAGCAAGAGTGAGACTGGCCGGAGCAGATTCAATGACGAAACGGTCAGAGAAAGCGGCAGCGTCAATTGGAATCTGGGATTGAATCTCAGTGCGGACCGTTCCGCTATGTCCATCTTGCCGGATCACGATGACAAATACCCAGCGTCCACACAGGCTATGGTGTTCCTACGCGACAAAATAGTTGCTTTGGCACTTAACAGCGAAAGGATGCGGCAGGCCAGCCGCCCCGGAGCGGGAAGCGAGCTGCGTCCCGACGGGTCTAATATACCCTGGGTCGTTGATGCCTTGCTGGAACAGGCGCCAGCAAAGGCAAAGGCTTGGATATCCCACGTTCGCGGAACGTTGCAGGGCTTTCAGTCGCTAAAAGTGATAGACCGTCCCGACGACCGCCACAAATACTTGATGCTGAAATACAGCAACGGTTTGGAAGTGCCGTCCTGGAAAGCATCGGACGGGACGCTGCGTTTACTGGCGTTGACAATGCTGGCGTATATGCCTCAGTCATCAGGGCTGTATATGATTGAGGAGCCGGAGAACGGGATTCATCCCGGAGCTTTGGAGGCGGTTTTCAATTCGCTGTCGTCGGTGTATGACGCGCAGGTTTTGTTGGCTACCCATTCTCCCGAATTTGTGGCTGTCGCCAATATGAAGAATCTGCTTTGCTTCGGGAAAACCCGTGATGGCGTTGTAGATATAGTTCCCGGGAGTTTGCATCCTCGTTTGGAGGAATGGCAAAACGAGATTGATTTGGGAACTTTTTTCGCCTCCGGAGTCCTGGCCTAATGGCAATGTCTAATGTGAAAGACCTTATCGTTCTCACTGCAGACCCACAGATGCAACGCACTATCGAAACGCTGCTGGGCAATCGGCAGCAGGCTTTGAGCATACCAGGCATTTCCTTTGACGTGCAAAGGCATCCGCATCGCGACTCGGGATGCCGTACTGCATCAGAAGGCATTTTGAGGCCGTTGCGAAATGAGTACCGGAAGGCAATGACAGTTTCTGACTTTGACGGCTCTGGCGCTCGCAATGCTACGGCGTCAGAACTGGAGATTGAACTGGAGCGACAGTACGAACTCGCCGGCTGGGAAAGGGGACAGGTTGCATTTATTGTGATTGAGCCGGAGCTGGAAGCCTGGCTGTTCGGAACGTCATACGCACATTTGCAGAAGGCCGTGAACTGGTCTCAGTCTGAGCCAATCAATGAATGGTTGGCAGCGAGGGGATATATGGTTGCCGGCAATGCTAAACCATCAGACCCGAAAGGCGCCATTGAAGCAATTCTGAAACTGGAAAAGATGCCGCTATCGTCGGACTTATTTGCGGAGTTGGCTCGCAGGGTTAGTTTGAATCGCTGCCAGGATCGTGCCTTCCAGAAACTCTGCAACACGCTGCGTCGTTGGTTTCCCGACCGATAATAACAAGTAGCCGACGCCACGAAGGCGCCGGGCTACTCTGCTCTCGTCGTTCTGTGGAAGCGCGCGGCTACCCCGCCCGCACCCGGAACTCTTTCAGGTCGTCGGCGACGACCAGCCTGGCTTCAGTGTGCTCCTGAATGTCCTCGGGCGACCAGCCGGGGGCATGTTCCTTCAGGACAAATCCGTCCGGCGTCACCTCAAACAAACCCAGGTCGGTGGCCAGCAGCGTTACGGCTCCGGGGGCCGTGATCGGCAGGGTGCATTGCTCCAACACCCGGGGAGCGCCGTTGCGCTGATTGTGCTCCATGGCGATGAACACGCGCTTGGCGCACGCCGCCAGATCCATCGCGCCGCCGATTCCTCCGCCCTTGCGGACGGGTATGCGCCAGTTGGCGAAGTCGCCGTTCTCCGAAACCTCATAGGCTCCCATCACGGTTACGTCCACCATACCCTTGCGGATCAGACCGAACGAGTCGGCATGGTGCACGATGGCCATGCCCGGCAGGGCAACCACGTTCTGACCGCCCGCGTTCACCAGATGCTTGTCCTCTTCACCCGCCGCCGCCAAGGGCCCGAATCCGATTACGCCGTTCTCGGAGTGAAAGATGATTTCTTTGTCGGGCTCACATTCCAGGTAGTTGGAGCACAGCGTTGGCATTCCCACGCCCAGGTTGACGATCCAGCCGTCTTGAAACTCCATCGCCAGGCGATCGCACATCGTCTGCCGAGACAGACGGGGTTTGTCTTCCGTAGTCATAGCTGTACTCCTTTGCTTTCCTTCATGGAGGAAACTTGTCCCCTCTCCCTCCATGGGAGAGGGTTAGGGTGAGGGTGAAATTCTCGACGTGGCAGCGTGAGGGCAAACCCCTGCTAATCCCAGTCGCCGTCCGGCGGGATTTTGATCAGACGGTCAACGTAAACGCCCGGTACGTGGACGCAGTCGGGGTCGATGTCGCCCGGCTCCACGATGCTGTCTTCTACCTCCACCACGGTGATGTCGGCGGCCATGGCCATTACGGGGTTGAAGTTGCGCTGTGTCAGCCGGAACTGCAGGTTGCCAAAGGTGTCGGCGCGCCAGGCCCGGATCAGCGCGAAATCGGCGGGCAGTGGGTATTCCAGCACGTAGGTGCGGCCGTTGATCTCGCGATGTTCCTTGCCTTCGGCCAGCTCCGTGCCCACGCTCGCCGGAGTGTAGAACGCCCCGATCCCGGCGCCGGCGGCGCGCATCCGTTCCGCCAGCGTGCCCTGCGGCACCAACTCCGCGTCCAGCACACCGTCGTTGTACATTTGCACAAAGGGCGTGATCTGAGACGGGTGCGTTGGCGCAGTGAAGGCACAGATCATCTTCTTGACCTGACCGGCTTCGATCAGCGTACCCACATCCACCCGTTCGTCCAGGCTGCCGGCGTTGTTAGATATGCCGGTCAGGTTCTTTACTCCCAGCCGGTGTACGGCGGCGAGCAGGTTGCGGGCCAGCCCTACGTTGCCGAAGCCGGGCGACATGAACGTCATGCCATCCTTCATGTCGGCCACCGCAGAGTCAAAGTCGGGATAAACCTTGTTCTTCATCGGGATTGGCTCCCTGTTGAGTTTAGCCGGCGTTGGGCCAGCGCCGGCCATTATACTAGCAACGGGGATACTGGCAATCTGCCACCGGCGGTCGGCTAGGGTTCGGTGTCATACACTATCTTGCCGTCCCGATAGGTAACCACCGAGCCGGTTAAGGCTATATCTCGCTGCCGAGCCTTCTTAGCGGCACGCTTCATAGCATCCAACGCTCCATCAACAAATGGGTCGTAGGGGTGTTGGGCAGCCTGTCTCGACTGTTGGCGCTGTTGCAAAATTTCATACAGTGTTGTCATCGTCGTTGCTCCTTGCTACCAGGCGAGGCACGTCGCCCGAACTGTCGTATAGCACCCAATCATTCACCAACTCCCGGTAGATTGTATCAAAATTGCGCCGTCCGGCATCAAAACGCCGGCGGATTACTTCCGGTGGTATGTTGTGCCCACCTGTTTCCACACGCTTTTGCACCCGCGCGATTGCCACCTCCGCGCTTGGCAGCGTCAAGAAGTACAGCCTGACCCGGTAGCCCTGTTCCTGCCAACGGGGGATCATGCGGGCGTAGCCGCGTCCGCTGAGGGTGGTCTCGAAGGCGAAGCTGCGGCCCCGGCTGACGTAATCGTCGATCATGTTCAGCATCATGCGGCCAGCCGCCATCGCTTCCTGCTCCGGCTGCAGCGGATTCAGCCCCGCCGCTATCAGGTCGGCATTGACGAAAGTCGGGCAATTCGCTTCGTTTAGCAAAAACTCCCTGGCGAAGGTGGTTTTGCCGGCCCCGTTCGGGCCGGCGATAATCAGAATGGTCTTGTCCGGAGTCACTAGTGCCCGACGCGATCCTGGAAATCCCGTTCCGTCGTGGCCGCTTCCACCGCCTGGTACTCTGGCAGGCTGATCAGCGCCTCGATCTCGGCGCGGCGGGAGGCGACGTCGGCGGCTCCGATACCGATGTGCCCGGTGTCGCGCAGGCTGGTGTACACCCTTTGCAACCCTTCCAGCGCGGCAATGGCCGGCGTGGTGGCGTAGATGATTACCTTGTAGCCCAGCTCCTCGTATTCCTCCACCGTGATGTCGTCGGTGCCCGCTATCACGAGCAACGGCACGTCAGGACAGCCGGCGCGGAAGGTGGCCAGGTCTTCCCGCTGCCGCACTCCGCGAGGCATCACCACGTCCACGCCCAAGTCCCGCAGGGCATTGCCTCGCCGGATGGCCTCCTCCATATCGCCCTCGACGGCAGTGAACGCGTCGGTGCGGCCGATGATGAGGAAATTGGGGTCGGTGCGCGCTTCCAGTGCGTAACGCATCTTTTCCAGGAACTCGTCCATCGGTATGACGTGCTCCAGGCCGGCGTGATAGGACGCCCGTTTGGGAAACACCTGGTCCTCGATGTGGATGCCGCAGATGCCCGACCGTTCGAAGGTGCGCACCGTGTGCATGGTGTGAACCGGATCCCCGTAGCCGGCGCCAGCGTCGCAGATCACCGGCAGGTTCACCGATTTGACCACCTTTTCGGCAACGTTCACCTGCTCGGTCAGAGTCATGAGAGGTTCGGTTACGGCCAGGTGCGCCCCGCTCATGTATCCGCCCACGTAGACGGTGTCGAAACCCAACGATTGCACCAGCCGCGCCGACATGGGGTCGTAAGCGCCGGGCGCCAGGATGGTTTCACCCGCAGCCAATCGGGATTTTAGATTCGCTTGCAACGTCATTTTGTTTCACCTCTCCTGTTCAAATTCACATGGATGGCGGCAATGCCACGGATGAGGAATCATGCACCGGATGACAAAACGGAACCGGTTCCTGCATGACCTTTTATCCGCGTTGGACCAAATTATTCCGACGGTATCAGCGGCATAACTTCCCGGGAGAAACGTTCCATAGCCGCCTGCTGTTCGTCAGCGGTGGTGGCCGGGAAGCTGAATATGAAATGGGCCACTCCCAGGTCCTGGTACTGGCGCAGGTCGGCAGCGATTTGCTCCGGCCTCCCCGACACCAGCCGGCGGTCGTCTCCCGTGTCATTCAAAAAGACGCAATCGGTGCTGAATACCAGATCGACGGCGTCCTCGGCGCGGCCGGCCCGAACGCTAGTGCGGCGCAGTAGGGCGATTTTCTCTGATAGTTCCTCGGGCTCCAGGATGGCCGGCGGACGCAATCCGATGGGCATCCACCCGTCGCCCAGGGTAGCCGCCCTCCGGATTGCCGGGCTGGTGTGGCCGCCGATCCAGATGGGTGGGTGTGGTTGCTGCACGGGCTTGGGCAGGAATCCAACGCCGCTGATGTCGTAATGCTTGCCGTGAAATTCGGGCTGGTCGGACGTCCACAGCTCTTTGAAAATCTGGATGTACTCGTTGGTTACTTCGCCCCGTTGCGCGTAGGTATCAAGCCCCATCGCCTGGAACTCTTCTTCCATCCAGCCCACACCAGCGCCCAGGATCAGCCGCCCGCCGCTCAATACGTCCAGCGTTGCCAGAATCTTGGCGGTGAGAACCGGGTTTCGGTACGGCAGAATCAACACATGCGTCCCAAGCTTGACCCGCGTGGTGCAACCCGCCAGGAAGTTCAGGGCGGCCAGTGGCTCGAAGTAGGTGTTGTCCCGCTGGAACGGAGCCACGCCGTCGGCGGCGTAGGGATAAAAGGAATCCACCTCGTGGGGAATTACGATATGGTCACTCACCCACACGTGGTCAAAGGAAAGGTCTTCGGCCCGTTGCGCCAGGCGACGCAGGTTGTCGGGAGACGCCATAGCGCCCCGGCTGGGCAGCGAGCATCCGAATGTGACAGGCATGGTTTCCCTCCGGCGTCCAGTGTCTGACAGGTAAAATAGTAGGTTGATGCTATACTACCATCGTGACCGTCGCAACCGGCGGGATCACGATTCCGGGGCCTTCGATTGACCACCCCGAGCCCGACGAACCGAATCCGTTACAAAACCTGCCGACACATGAACTCAATGAATGACACCCCATCCACCGGCAGTCGAGTAGTCGTCGCAATGAGCGGCGGCGTAGACTCGTCGGTGGCGGCTTTGCTGCTGCACCAGGAAGGTTACGAAGTCATCGGCGTCACCATGAAGCTCTACGACATCGATCAGGCCGACCTGCCCGACTACTACCGCGGTTGCTGCACCATCGACGATGTTGAAGACGCCCGCGCGGTATGCCGCATTCTGGGTGTGCCTCACTATGTGCTGAACGTGCAGCGCGAGTTTCGCACCTTCGTAATCGATTATTTCCGCAGCGAGTATGAGAGCGGCCGCACTCCCCACCCCTGCATCGCCTGCAACGACAAGATCAAGTTCAGTTTCCTGGCCCAGCGTGCCCGGTTGATGAACGCTACCCACGTCGCCACCGGGCACTACGCCCGAATCGTAGCCGGCGGTTCCGGCGCCTGGGAGCTGCTCCGGGGCGTCGACGCCGGCAAGGACCAGTCATACGTCCTGTTTGGAATGCGGCAGGATCAGTTGGCCTCCACCCTCATGCCAATCGGGCACTACCCCAAGGACGACATTCGCCGGCTCGCCTCCGATGCCAATTTCCCCAACGCTGACAAGCCCGACAGCCAGGACATCTGCTTCATACCCACCGGTGATTACCGCGAGTTTCTGCGTCAGCGCACCGACGAACACCCCGGCGACATCGTTGATCCGGCGGGTAACGTCCTGGGCCAACACGAAGGAATCCAATATTTCACCGTGGGCCAGCGCCGTGGTCTGGGCCTCTCCGGTGGGCCGCCTCGTTTCGTCATCCGGCTGGAACCCGACACCCGCCAGGTCGTCGTCGGCTCCGAAGAACAATTGTACGGGGATAGTTTCTACGCCGACCCGGTGTCCTGGGTATTCGGAGCGCCACCCATCGGTGAACTCAGTGTCACTGTGAAAATTCGCTACAAATTTGCCGAAGCCCCAGCGACAGTTACCCCGGTCGGCTCCGGAGCAATGGTACGTTTCCATGACCCGCAGCGAGCCATTACCCCCGGGCAGGCGGCGGTGTTCTATCAGGGTGATTCGGTTCTCGGCGGCGGCGTTATCGCCGGGGGGATGCCGGCGGAATCGCCAGAACCTGCGGTGGGACGAACAGCGCCGGCCCATGCCTGATCTGTCGCTGGAGGTAGATTTCAGGGGCCGGGGATTTCAACTGATCGCCGGTGTGGACGAAGCAGGGCGCGGCCCGTTGGCCGGCCCGGTTGCCGCCGCCGCCGTCATCCTGCCACCGGGCGTTACCGGCGACGAAGCGTGGTTAAGCGGCGTCGACGACAGCAAGCGGTTATCACCGGCCCGACGAGTATCAGCCGCTGTTGCAATACGGCGTTACGCTCTGGCCTGGTCGGTAGCGCAGGTTTCGTCACGGGAAATCGACCATATCGGAATCGGCCCGGCCGTGGTTCAGGCGATGATGGCAGCGGTGGCGGAATTGCGTCCCCCGCCCGACGGTTTGCTCCTGGATTGGGTGCACATCAAAGATTGCTCCCTGCCGTATCAACGCATCGTCAAGGGTGACCAAAAATCCCTGTCCATCGCGGCGGCCAGCATATTGGCGAAGGTATCCCGCGACCGGGAGATGGAGTCGGCGGCCCTGCTGTATCCCGGGTACGGGTTTGCCAGCCACAAGGGTTATGCCACGGTCGATCATCTTCGCCGCCTGGCGGATCGCGGCCCGTGCCCAATTCACCGGCGCTCGTTCCATCCCCTCAACGGCGCGCCGAGACGCGGCCGGACCACCGCGCCGGCAGCACACAGGCGCGGCAGTGCGTAACTCCGACGACGCTGGGCAGGTTGACCAGTCGCCCCACCGAATCGGTCAGATTGGGGAGCGTCTGGCCAGGGCCCACCTTGAGGCCAGGGGTTATAACATCATGGCGGCCAATTACCGGTGCCGTTGGGGCGAGATAGACCTGATTGCGTGTGATGGTTCCACCTGGGTATTCGTGGAAGTGCGTACCCGCCGCAGCCAGAATTACGGCAGCCCCGAAGAGTCGATCACGCCACGCAAGGCGCAGCGTTTGCAACTGGCGGCCCAGCATTATCTGACTCAACGCGAGGTCGCTCACCAGGTTGAACCGGACTGGCGCATCGACCTGATCGCCATCCGGTTGGCAGCCGGCCGGCGTGTGGCCAGCATCCAGCACCTGGAAAACGCCGTTGAGGTGTGAAACCCAGTAGTCATCCCGCAAAACCGGCGTTGACTCACACGTACCCACCTTGTCAAACCAAACTGGCCCCCTGTCATCGCCAGGAGCGCCGACACCCTCACCTGTCATTGCGAGGAGCGCCCACCCCCACCTGTCATTGCGAGGAGCGCAGCGACGTGGCAATCTCGTCACCGTAGCAATGGTGGTTTGCCAACGTGTGTTCAACCTCAACGAGATTGCCACCCCCGTATCAAGTACGGGGTCGCAATGATGGATTAAAGTGGGTTCGCGTGAGTAGCGTCGGCAGTTGACTGTGCCACCGCCGGATACTAGACTATTTCCCGCCGCACGGACCGACTCGCCCGAGCACACTACATCCGGCTGGCAACGCAGATTCATGGCAATAAACATCGCTGATTACATCCGCAATGTGCCCGACTTTCCCGTCGCCGGTGTACAGTTCAAGGATATTACGTCCCTGCTGTTGTCGCCGGCAGCCTTCAGCGATACCATCGACCAGATGGTGGCCCACGCTGAGGCCAGCAATTTCGACTGTCTGGCCGCCATCGACTCTCGCGGGTTTCTGTTTGCGGCTCCCATGGCGGTCCGGATGCAGCTTCCGCTGCTGCTTATCCGCAAGGCCGGCAAACTGCCCGGCGAAACGCTGGAATTTGATTACAGCCTGGAATACGGCAACAGCACCCTGGAGATACACACCGGCGACATCACCCCGGGACACCGGGTGTTGATCATCGACGATCTGCTCGCCACCGGCGGCAGCCTGAAAGCCGCGGCCAGCCTCATTGAAAAGGCCGGCGGAATCACTGCTTCCATCGGCGTAGTTATCGAACTGATCGGATTGGGCGGGCGAGATGCCCTCTCCGGATATAACTTTTTCTCATTGGTATCCTTCGAGGTCGATGAGTAGTCGGCCGACCCCAACACCTGCAACCACAGCTAAATCAGGAGGAATTCCGGAATGGCAGACCAAGCAACCATCGGCAACGTTGAAGTAACCGCCGTCATCGATATGGTTCCCCCGCCGCGGGAACCTTCCGCCATGTTCCCCGATGTGCCGGCCGATGCCTGGGCCGGCCATGAAGATTCTTTGGAAAACGGTCAACTGCAGCTCTACTACGGCGTATTCCTGCTCAAGAGTCAGGACGACGTGATTCTCGTCGACACCGGCATGGGCCCCGGTCCGCATCCCGACCGCGGAAACGTTACCGGCAACCTCTACGAGGAACTTCGACCCCACCTCGAAACCAGCGTTGGCGTCAATAACACCAACGTGGGGCCCAGCGATTCGGTCAACTATGTGATCCACACCCACCTGCACGGCGACCACGTGGGCTGGAACCTGCGCTACTCCGGCGGTATGCCGGCCCCCAACTTCCGACGGGCCCGGTACATCATGTCCCGCCCCGACTATGACTGGTTCACATCGGAAGAAGGCCGCCGCAATTACCCCTATATCGACCGCCAGGTAATGCCGCTGCGCCGGTTGCGGCTACAGCAGATCCTCGAAGAGCCAGAACACGTGGTCAATGATGAGATTTCCATCGGGCCGGCTCCCGGCCACACGCCTGGACATCAGGTAGTGTTCATCAACTCCAACGGCCAGCGCGGCGTCGTGATGGGCGACGTTCTGCACACCATCGCCCAGGTCAGCGAGCCAACCTGGTGCGCCGGCGTGGACACCGACAAAGAGCAGTCCGCTGCTTCCCGCACTCGTCTGCTGGACGCTGCCGAGGAAGGCGACTGGATCATCTGCGCCGGACACTTCCCTCCGGGCAAGCAGATCGGCAAGATCGCCCGCGTGGACGGCAATCGCGTCTGGCAACCCCTGTAACAACCGCATTGGCCGCTCTCCTTCCGCACACCAGGCGGAGGGGAGCGGTTGACCCAATCCGTGGTGGAACCCGGCGACCCCAGTTCCCTCCAGTATCTCCCTCCAGCAGTAAAACCCCCAGAGGCGATATGAGCCAACTCCTCAGCCTTCTCGAACGCATCGAACAGGGAACCGGCCCGTCGCTGGGGTTCGGCCCCGGCCAGTCAGCGCGGCTGCCCGGAATGGCCCTGATTGCCCGCTGTTCCGGCGACCTGCCGGCAGCAGTCGCCGCCGCCCAAGAAGCCGCGGATGCCCTGGTGATCGTTACTCCGGATTCCACGCCTGGGGGTCGGCCGGACCTGGACGGCTGCATTTGGGGGGCTGGTGGAGTACCACTGCAACCCGGCGTCATCGGTGCGTGGCGCGACGCTGGCGCTGACTTTGCAATATCTCCCCTGGCCGGCGCCGTGGTTGACGCCATCGACATCGCCCAACCGGGATTGCTCCACGGCATCAGGATTCCCGACAGTGCAGACGACGACACCTGGAGGATTCTGGCCGGCATACCGGTGCAGGCTCTGGTAACCGACCGGTCTGGCCGTTCCGGCCCGTGGCAACTAACCGAGTTGGGCCAGGTCGCAGATTGCGCGCGCCGTACCGACAAGCACCTGTTCGTTCGCGTCAGTGAAGCGCCATCCGCCAACGAGCTGCTGGCCCTGCGGCAGGCCGGCGCCCTGGCCATCGTCGTTGAAGCCAACGCCCTGGGCGCGGACGGTTTGGCCGCCCTCAAAAATGACCTGCTGGCAATGTCCCGGCCGCAACCGGCCATCCGCCGGCGCGGTTCCCCGCTGCCCGGCTCCGGCGACGGCGCGGCATCCTGACCGATTGATCCAACGTGTATCGACCCGGCCTGCTGCCTGGTCAGGGCATTTTCAAAGTTGTGGAAACTAAACAACCGCTCGTCCTGAGCCTGTCGAAGGACGGTCGCTGATGGTTCGACAAGCTCACCATGAGCGGAGGTTGGAGGACTTTGAAATGGCCCTGCTGCCCGGCGCATTGGTCGCCGCTGAGCCCAATTGATTCTCCAGAATCTGGATTTACTCCAGCAAAGCCCAGCGATCTTTGCCCTGGTTATCGGCATCGGGCTGGTTGGCCTCGTCGTCGGATTCACCATCCATGAATTTTGCCACGCCCTGGCGGCCCACGGCGAAGGGGATTCGACCGCCCATCAGATGGGTCGCTTGACCTTCAATCCCATCAAGCATATTGACTTGTTTGGGTTTATCTTAATCCTGGTTATAGGGTTCGGGTGGGCCAAGCCGGTGCAGGTCGATCCGTACAACCTCCGCCACGGCCGGCTGGGGATGTCGTGGGTAGCAGTGGTAGGCCCGCTGTCCAACATCGTCCTGGCATTTCTGTTGGGCCTGCTGTTCCGGTTTGAGCTACTGAATGCCTCTTTGAGATTCTCCAATACTGAAGACATACTTGCGTTTGCGGTCAGTCTCATAATTATCTACAACCTGGTGCTGGGTATTTTCAACCTGATTCCCCTGCCGCCGCTGGACGGCAGCAAGGTTTTGGGCGGGCTGCTGCCAATGTCCCTGTACGGCCCGTATCTCCGGTTCGAGCGGCACGGGTGGCTAATCCTCATCGGTTTGGTGGTGGCTAACTATTTGCTCAGTCGGGCCGCTGGAGTGAACATACTCGGAGCGGTCATAACTCCTCCGCTGCGGTTCCTGTTCGGACTGGCGGCTGGCCCCGATCTGGCGGGCTCCTTCTTCTGAACTCCAGCGAAACGCGAGAGGATAAGCCCGTCAGCGTGTTGGAAGTCCGGCAAACCCGCTCTGGCGGCCCGAACCTGGCGACCCTCGTCATGGCTTACTATCAACGCCGGCCATGATCATATCGTCCACCAGCCTGATATCCGACGCTTTCGACACGTTGTTGCGCCTGTGGGTGCTCTGCGCCCTCGCCTCCGCTTTCGCCGTCGTCGTGAACGGTTGGTGCCAGGCAGTGGCGGCAACGCTTTTTGGCGACCCGGCTCCCCGGGCGCAGGGACGCCTCTTTGGCAATCCGGTTCGACACTTCGATCCCGTTGGTTCGATCCTGTCCACCATGACCGGATTCGGGTGGGGCCGCGCCGTTCCCGGCAACGCAACCCGACAGGGAAAGTGGCCGTCGGTTGCCATTGCGGCGGCCGGGCCGGTGGGGAACATTACGGTGGCATTCCTGCTGGCAGCCCCCATCAAGGCGGGCTGGCTCTCCTGGTCCAACCCCTCTCCCGATGGCCTGGTCCTGGTGATGACCGGAGGGTTGCGGTCGGGTATCTCCGATGTGGTTGGGCTGTTGGTGGTTTACAACCTGCTGATGGCGGTATTCCACATCCTGCCGTTCGCGCCGCTCACCGGTTACCGGGTGCTGGCGGCCCTGTTGCCGGCATCGGCCGCCGAGACGCACCAGAAGTTTCAGCGTTTCGCGCCGCTGCTCCTGGTAGTGCTGGTGTCTGCCAGCTACGTGCTTCCGCCCGGACTGCTGTGGTCCACCATCCTGCCGGCAGCGCAGTGGCTCGGCGGGTTGGCCACCGGCTACTGAACCAAACCGGCCGACTACCCGGTCGGCCCGAACCGTTCGGTGCGAATCGACCCTTCCGGGATGCCGACCGACAGCAAAGAATCCGCCGCCGCTTCCACAAATCCCGTTGGTCCGCACGCATAGCACAATGGAGATGCCGGGCCGCAGTTCAGCCTTTCCAGCGTGCCGAGGCAATCCGCCAGCATGGCAGCGTCAATTCGCCGGGCGTATCCCGACCAATCCGGTGGTTGTTGACGGGTGAATGAGTACGCTACATCGACGCGCCGGGTGCGGATGGACAACGTGTCCAGCCAACCCCGGTAGATGATATCCGCCGGCGTGCGTACCGAGTACAACAGCAGTGTGGGCAACCCTGGAGCCACCGTTTCCCGGTGCGCCAGCATGGATCGCAACGGCACGATGCCGGACCCTCCCGCCAGCAAAAAGAGCGGCCCGCCCATCTCTTCCGTCCAGGTGAACGGCCCGCCGATAGGCCCCCGAACCTCCAGCACGTCGCCCGGCTGCACCACCTCGTGGAAATACGGCGACACCTCGCCGTCCGTTATTAATTCTACGGTCAGTTCGATGGTATCAGCGCCGGATGCAGCGCCAACGGGTGCCGACGCCACCGAGTAGGAACGCTGGGCCTGATATCCGTCGGGGGCGGTGAGGCGCACGTCGTAGTGCTGCCCGGCGCGGAAGGGCCGGGGCTCGCTCAGACGCAGCATGAACGTCTTGGTCCGGTGCGTTTCCACCGTTACCCGCTCCACCTCAGCCGCCTGCCAAGGCGTCGAGGCGGTTGATGGCAATGTTGGCGCTCCGGATTCAGACACGGGCCGGCACTAAGCACGGAGTGAGCGGCGGTGCGTGGCGCGCCCGCGGGCCGGGGTTGGCAGGAAGCGGGACAGTACAGCTAGTCGCCCCAGTACCGCTGTTCTTTCCACGGATCGCCGTACATGTGATAACCGTATTGCTCCCAGAACCCCGGTCGGTCGGCGTCCATGAACCGGATGCCCTGCAACCACTTCGCCGACTTCCAGAAGTACAGGTGCGGAACAACCAGCCGGGCCGGCCCGCCGTGTTCCGCCGCGATGGGCTTCCCGTCGAACTCGAAGGCAACCATCCCGCGCCCGTCGATCACGTCCCAGGTCGGCAGGTTCGTGGTGTAGCCGCCGTAGGAAAACGCCATGATGTATGGCGGCGCTTCGGTGACACCGGCGGCGGTCAGAAGGTCGTCAATTGTAACGCCCTTCCAGCTTGTATCCAGTTTGCTCCACTTGGTCACGCAGTGGATGTCCGTGTGAATTTCCGTCACGGGCAAATCGCGAAACTCTTGCCAGGTCCACTGACCCAGCGGTTCGCCGTCCACGCCAACCAGCGAGAACGTCCATTGTTCCGGCGGTACACGCTGCGTTGGGCCGGCGGTCAGCACCGGGAACCCGCGTTCCAGGTACTGGCCGGGCGGAATGGGTCGTGGTGGCGTTTCACGGCGGCGTCCGAAAAATCCCCGGGTGGTCATCGGCACGAACTCCTCATCATTTCAGTCGAAGCATCTGGCGGAAGGGCGTCCGCCATTTTGGCTGTATATTTGTACTTGAATCAAGGTTGCCAGCGGGTCTGAAACCTAGCCGTATACCATTACATGGACCTATTATTTCGCGTTGATTTTGCTTCGTGTTTAGCCGCCTTGGATTACCCGCTATGCGCCTCGCAACTATCCTGAGCGGCACTCACTACGATGACAGAAACGGTACACAAACCCTGCAAATATGTCAAAGTGGTTGCACCTGTTCTCGGGGCAAACGCATTCTCCCCGTCATTCCCGCGAAAGCTGGAATCCAGTGGCTGCAATCGCTGGCGCATTTCCAGATTGTTTCAATTTACAGTCTTTGGACTCCGGCCCCGTATCAAGTACGGGGTGACGTTCTTTCGCCGGAGTGACGAACTCACCTACTAGGTAGTGTTGACATTTCATTGTAGCCAGATGAGGGAGGCGGCGAATTGCAGAAAGCCCAGGTATCGGCTGGCCAGTTTGTCAAACCTGGAAAATATCCTGCGGTAGTGCTTGATCTTGCCGATGAAACACTCTACCACGTGGCGTTCTCGGTATAAGTACCTGTCGTAATCCCGCGGCTCCTTGCGGTTGGATCGGGCGGGGATCACGGCCACCATGCCCGCTTCCGCCAAACTCCCGATAAAGTCCTGTGCGTCATACCCTTTGTCTGCGATTACGTATTCACCCGGGTGCCCGGAGACCAACGCCGCAGCCTGTGTGATGTCATGCTGCTGTCCCGGCGTCAGCGTGAACCGCAGGGGGTTGCCCAGTCCGTCCACGCTCACGTGAACCTTCGTGCTGAACCCGCCGCGGCTTCTGCCCAGGGCTTGCGCTGATTGCCCCCCTTTTTGCGGGGGCTCCCCCAGCGCACTGGTGCGCTCGAACCACCGTACTGTCGATGACCAGGTACTCCAGGTCCGGTTCCCTACTGAAATGCTGGTGCATTCGCTCCCAGACGCCACGGTCGCACCAGCGGGCGAAGCGTTTGTAAACGGTGTTCCAGTTGCCATACTCCGCAGGCAGCAGTCGCCACTGCGCCCCGGAGCGATCCATCCACAGCACGCCCTCGACAAACCGCTTGCATTCCGCCGCGTCGCCAACGTACACGTCAGGGCAATCCCGCAGGAATTGCAAAATCTTCTCCCATTGGTCAGATGGTATGGTCATACTCGACATGCCGCGATTGTACCGCAGTCCAAATGTCAACACTGCCTAGTAGTCCGAAATTTTTGAAACGATGAGTTGATGGGATTGGCGTAACTGCCCGGGTCTTTCATTCAATAGTTCCCTCTCTCAGAGGGAGAGGGTTAGAGTGAGGGCGTTCATTCCATCAATTCAATGCTGTTGGACTACTAGAATGCGTTTGCCCTGCACCTGTTCTCCAGGGCTATCGCATTTGGATTTTGGCGAGTTGGGGAAGGATAATAACGCATAATCTGGTCAGCGGTGAACCACTTGCAGCCAGGCTAGTGGCCTACCACCATTGCAATGATGGATGGTAGGATGTGAAGGTCAAGTAGAAACAGGAACAAATGGGGAAGTGGTGAGGGAGGTTATGGTGAAGAAGTACCGGGTAGAACTGACGGTAGAGGAACAGGAGGAACTGAAGGCATTGGTTTCCAGGGGCTGGGCGGCGGCTTATAAGCAGACTCACGCCCGCATCCTGCTGCTGAGCGATGAGAATCAGGCCGAGGGGCCAATGATGGACCAGGAGATCGCCCGGGCCCTGCAGGTGGGCACCGCCACGGTGGAACGGGTACGCCGCCGCTGTGTGGAGGAGGGAGTGGCGGCCGCTCTGGGTCGCAAAGAGCAACTGAACCGGCGCCGGAAGAAGTTGGATGGTCAGGGTGAGGCCCACCTGATTGCCCTGGCCTGCTCGCCGCCACCGGAGGGACGAGTCAGTTGGACGTTGCAACTGCTGGCCGACGGACTGGTGGAAGGAGAGATAGTGGAGAGCATCAGCGACGAGACGGTGCGCCGGACCTTGAAAAAACCAACTGAAACCCTGGCTGAAAGAGTGCTGGTGCCTGCCGCCCCAGGGCAGCGCCGATTTTGTGTGCGCCATGGAAGACGTGCTGGGGGTCTATCACCGCAGCTATGAAGACAAGGAAGTGCTGGTGTGCCTGGACGAGACCAGCAAGCAACTGGTTGGGGAGACTCGGCTGGCCCGTCCGCCGGCCGCGGCCTGGTTCAGTCATGGCCTACGATTATGAATACCAGCGCAACGGGGTGAGCAACCTGTTCATGCTGTTCGCTCCGTTGGAGGGGTGGCGACGGGTGGAAGTGACGGACCGGCGCACCAAGGTTGACTGGGCGGAGGTGGTGCGGAAGCTGGTGGACGAGGACTATCCCGACCGGGAGCGTATCGTGCTGGTGATGGACAATCTGAACACCCATCATCCGGCCTCGCTGTACGAGGCCTTTGAGCCAGCGGAGGCCCGGCGCATCGCCGAACGGCTGGAGATTCACTACATGCCCAAGCACGGCAGTTGGCTGAATATGGCGGAGATTGAAATCGGGGTTCTGGACCGGCAATGCCTGGACCGCCGGATCCCCAGCCGGGAAATCCTGGAGCAGGAAACCGGGGCATGGGAACACCGGCGGAATCGGCAGGGCTTTCGGGTGGACTGGCGCTTCACCACCGCAGACGCCCGCATCAAGCTCAAATCCCTCTACCCATCAATACAAATGTGACTGGGTACTACGTTGTTGCTGACGGCGGCGGCTCGGCCCGAACCACCGGTGGCTGGCTCTGGATGGGCTGGCTGAATCCGGCGGCGGCCGGGTGCCCTCCGCCGCCGAACTGCTTGGCCAACCGGCTCACGTCGAAGCCGTTGCTGCGCCTGCGCAGGCTCCACTTTCTGACCGTGGGCGACACGTCAAAGTAAATGGCCGCGAACGGCGACTCCGGATGCGTGTTGACCAGGTACTCGCCGATTTCGCTCTGCATGATCGGTGAGTTGACCACCGGAACCAGATGTTCTCCCACTTGCCCGAAGTGTGCTGACTGGGCGATCTGTCGGACGTCCTGTTGCTTGCTCAGGAGGATGGCCTTGCCGGCTTCCACCGCTCGCAGGTGGCCCTCGGCAGTCTCAAAGTCCCGGGCGATGTTGTCCCAGGTAGCGAAGTCCATCTCGCGTGAACTCAGATACGCGGATACGACGCGGCTATCGGGCAATTCCCAGGTCCAAAGGTCCTTGTCCTGGACGTAGAGCAGGAGCGTGGGCACCGCCAACCCGGTGTGAAAGTGTTCCCAGCTCAGGACGGCGCCCGATTTGGAGAGGTCTATATGGCAGTTGGGCAGTTCGGCCAGTTCCTGCTCTGCTGTGACGTGGTGGTCCAGCAGAATCACGTTGTCCTGCCCATGCCTGCGATGCAGCTCGCCCATCCGTTCCCGGTCAAAGGAGAAGTCCAGGATGTAAACCCTGGCGTCGTCATCCATCTGGGGGACCGGGTCGCCGTGATTCATGGGCAGGTACTGGGCACATTCTCCCAGAACACGGTGGGCAGCCCACGCGGCGCCGAACCCGTCGGGGCATGACGCATGGTAAATGACCGCGGTCTTCTCTCTTTGCATGTTTGTCTCCATACCGGTGGCCGCGGCTGTTGCAAAAAAGCCCCGGCCGGCTCGCACATTGACTTCTCGCGAACGGTCGTGATCCGGCTCCGATTCAGTTGTGGATGCGGAGTCCCAGGCTATGCCTGGATGGTAGGCATTCCAGCAACTGGTGGCGGATTGCCGCAGAGTGTGGATGCTTGACGTACTCATTGCCGGCCGTTCCGCCGGAGGCGATCATCATGACAGCCGTTAGCGGTAGAAATAATATCACCGCCGATCTTCAGACCACCGTTTCTGGAACTGTGGAATGCGTCCGGCGATTTGGACACACCGGAAAACCGGCATTGTATCGAAGCCGGTTTCCTCCGGCTCAGGGCATGGAGAGGCACGTTTCCCCGGCGTGGGAATTATGTGGAAATGGGGTCGAAATCCCGTGTTGACGTGCATTAATTCGCCTCGCGGTAATGGACCTTATCGCGCATCTTTTACCCGCCGAAATCGCCCCGAAATCCCGCCCACGTGGCCCACTTTACTGCCGCCCTTGACAGTTCCTGGTTGCGGGAAGACCCGGACGCTAAGGCCATCGCCCTGCTGAACCGGCTGAAGTCTACCCATCCCGACCGTTTCAGCGACACTCACTTGCGCACGCTGCAACGCAGCGTGCAGCAGTGGCGCGGCATCATGGCAAAAAAGCTGGTCTACGCCACGGCTGGTGAACCCATGGCGGACCCCCTGCAATGCCGGAATTAACGCTGCCTGGGGTGGGCTCCAGGTGGCTAAAGTTTCGGTAACATCTCTCAATGAGGCAACAGCCGGCAGGACTAATTGTCGTCTATCATCCGCCTTGGAACCGGTGCATCTGGACGAGGCAACGGTCAAGACCGTTGCAGAAAAGGATGTCGTCTGCAAGGCGCCGAACCCGTGGGAGCGTCCGCCTACGCCCACCCAGAAGGCCTGGTGGAAGGCGATCTAGCAGGCTAGGCTGAAAGGGCTGTCCCTGTGGGCCGTCGCCAAGGAACTCGGGATCGCACGAGACACCGTGCGCAAGTACGCCTACGCCGAACAATCGCCCACCAGAAGCTCAGTGCCCAGGAACAGGACAAGCTGTTGGCGCTACGCAAATCCGCAACCGTAGCCAATAACCATATGGACATTTTCGCTTTGCATTTAAACGGACAGAATCGCTGGATATCAACACATCTCAAAGAGATTTACGACCCCGATGGAATCCCGAGCTTACCACCGTAGTAGATGAAAAAATTCTGATAATCGCCAACCCTCACCAATTCCAAGCCCAGTGCCTCAAACCCGGTCATGGCATATTCGTTTGTTGGTCTGGTCGGGGCCAGCGTGGGCCGTCGGGCGCTTGACCGCGTTGGCCGCCTTCACCCGGACGAACGCCTCACCAGTCGCCGTCAAGCAGTCGTAGTCGACAACGGTGAGGAAGAAGTGGTAGCCCGCGTCGGCGGTCAGGCCGGTGGGCGCGGTGACGGTGAGCGTGGCGCTGGCCGTGTCCGTTGGCAGGATCAGGATGGGCGCGCCGGGGGTTTCCGTCTGTACCCCTGACCACAGATAGGTCAGTGTCTCCCCGGGGTAGCCTGTGCCGCTGCCCCGCAGTGTGATGGTGGCCCCTTCCTTGACCTCCTGGTTTTCGCCGGCTTCCGCCGTCGGCGCGGCCTTGACCCTGACGGTCACCTCGGCGGTGTGCGTCAGATTCTTGTTGTCCGTCACCGTCAGCCGGAAGCGGTGGGTGGTGAAGGCGCTCAGGCCGGTGGGCGTAGTGAAGGTGGCTCGGCTGCGGGTGGCGTTGCTTAGCGTGCCCCGGTCAGGCCAATCTGCTCCCACAGGTAGCTGACAATGCGGCCGTTGTCCAGGCTCGTTGCTGCCGCTGCCGTCCGGGGTTACCCGGGTGTTCTCCAGGAAAGCCTCGGCCCCCTCCGGGTAGTTGACCACCGTGTGGGCGGCGGGCGGTATCTGGAACGTCTCCGGGCTCAGGTCCTCGATCCGGACGTACACCGTGTCGCTGTCCTGGTTGCCGTTACGGTCGGTCACGGTAAGCTTGAACCACAGGTTGATGAACTCAGGGTAGGTCTCGGTCAGGGTCGGGGCCGTAGGAGGGACTGACGCCATTGGCCCCGCTTGTCGGTTGCGGTCACCTGGAACTGGTATTCGCCGGCCGGTGTGCCATAGTTTTCCAAACCGTGGATGAGGATGCCCACCGCGTCGGTGCCTTCCTCGAGCCCCAGGGATGATGCCCCTGGGCGCGTTATAGGTCACAAAGCTTCCGTCTTCCTGCTGCTGATAAATCTCGACCGTCCTGGGCTCCGCGCCGTTCATCACAGTGCCTGCCAGTTGCGGCCCGACAATCTGCTCCAATTGGCAGGTCAGATCCCGGCCGGGGCTTTCGCCGGCGACCAGCCGTATATTGCCTGGGCGCGACGCCTTCCACCGGCCAGTCCCGCTTGCAGTCACATCGCCACTCAAGGACGACCTGCGCCTTATGGGACAGCGTGTAGGTGCCTATGCTGCCGTGGCCAGTGCCGTCATTGTGGGGGTACCATCTTCGCGGACGGTCACCTCATTAAAGATATGCCTGAACAGCCCGTTCCGGCCGGTCGTCCGGTTGATGGACAGGTTGGAAATGACGTGGCCGTTACCCTCGAAAATAGCCTCAAAGGAACTGCCGCTGGTCCGCCCGAAAATGGGCGCCCAGCCGGCCCCGTCGTTCCAGTATTCGTCGCCGGCGTCGGCAGTGAGGTTGCCATTGGTGTCGAAGTCCAGGTCGGCGGTGAGTTCATAGCCCTTGCAGGTCATCGGGCAGCCCATTTTCGGGGATGTCACGACGTTGCCGCCGGGGAAGGCTTCGAGATACGCGGCTTGGTCGGCGGAGGTGGGAGCGCCGTTGCCAAATCCGTCCCAGCGCATGGCGTTCAGCTGCGCCAGGTTGGACACCTCGATGAGGCGGTCGTTATCGACGTCGTAGTCAATGAAGTCGTCCTGGGCCATAGCCGTCCCGCCGGAAAGCAGGACTCCCCCGGCCAGGGCCAGCAGGGCCACGGTGGCGAGGACCAGGAACTGGCCGGCCAGCCGGCGCGGCGTCATTTTGCACCACTTTTCGCAGGGGGGCGGAAGCAGGCCCCCGCAGACGGAGGACGTTGCGGACGTTGGTGAAAGGTGTGAACACGGCGACAGACCTCAACCGGTAATGCAATGAAGGTAAGTGTGTGCGGATCGCTTTTTCGACGGCGGCGCACAGGGATCGCTCCGGGTTTTGTCCCCGGCAGCCGCAACGGGAATGCCACGTCCCTCGACTATCTCAGGATGATCCTTCGACGGGCTCAGGATGAGCGGGAGTGCGAGAGTTTTTACCTGGATGAACCGGATGAACCGGATTTTTGGGTAGGATAGGAACGGGATTGCCACGCTACGCATGGCCTTTTCAAAATTGTGGAATTAAACACCCGCTCGTCCTGAGCCTGTCGAAGGACGGTTGCCGATGGTTCGACAAGCTCACTATGAGCGAAGGTCGGAGGACTTTGAAAAGTCCTGGTCGTGCCTGGTCCAGGGTCATTCGGTTGTCATTGCGAGGAGCGCAGCGACGTGGCAATCTCGTTGAGGTTGAGCACGTGCCGGGGAACCATCATTGCTACGGCGACGAGATTGCCACGCTGCGCTCGCAATGACATGAGGAAAACCGAAAGGCCCTGGTGCCTGGTCTGGAATAGCTGGAACCGGCGCATCACAGCCGATGGACGATCCGAGCCGGGTCAAAGAAACGCTGCGAAATCTGCTTCTATGGCGAGGACGGCCCCTTGAAGCGCCTCGCACCGTCGGGATTCAAAGTTGGACGATGCAACGAAAGCGCCCATTTTGTTACACTGCCGCCCATGACCACTACCACGCAGAGCACGCGCCGCGCCCGGAGAATCCACACCGAAAGGGGGAAGAGTGATGCAAGAGAAGAAACGTATGACTACCAGGCTCAAGGAGCTGTTTGAGCGTCCGGAGATTTTCGTTCTGGCCGGCGGCATGAACGCCATGGGCGCGAAGATGGCCGAAGCGCTGGGGTTCGAGGCTTTTTACATGTCCGGGGGAAATACCTCTGCCCAACTTCTGGGTTGGACCGAGGGCGGGACCAGTATGCGAGACATGGTGGACAATGCCAGGCGCATCGTAAACACGGTGGACATTCCGGCTTTCGTTGACATGGATACCGGCTACGGAGACGCCGTTACGGTTTATGAGACGGTGAAGGAGTACATCCGGGCCGGGATAGCCGGCACCCACCTGGAGGACCAGACCTACCCACCCAAGAGCGGCCCTCGCCGCCGGTGCGTTTCCATCGAGGAGATGGTGGGCAAACTACGGGCCGCCATGGACGCCAAGATGGAGCTGGACCCGGACTTCGTAATCGTGGCCAGATGCGATTACGCTGGCGTCCCCGGGGCAACCTTCGAGGAGGTTATGGAACGCTGCCTGGCCTACAAGAGCCAGACCAACGTGGACGTAGTCTGCCCCGCCGTATCGTCCTGGGAGGACAACCAGGAAGCCATCCGGCGGATTCCCGGTCCGGTGCTGCCCCTGTTCACCCACGGGAGCCAGACACATCCCACTTTGGAAGAGTTGCAGGAAGCCGGAGCCGCCGCGGCCTGGTATCCCGGCCTCACTACCATGGCCGGGCTTCAGGCATCCTGGGACTTCCTCAGCGATTTCCAGGAACGCGGCACCGGCGCCATCGACGATTTCCTGGCGACGGCTTCTCAAAGCAGGTGGGGCGTGGCCAGCAACGGAGGTATCCTGGGGGCGCAGCGCATCCGGGAGATGGAGGACAAGTACCTGCCATAACAGGATGATTGCAAAGTCGTTGACTAGCCTGTTCTCTCCGCTCATCCTGAGCCCGTCGAAGGATGGTTGCCCGTGGTTCGACAAGCTCACCATGAGCGGGTGTCAAGGGACTTTGCAATCGTCCTGGATGCCATAGGGGAGGCCGAACCAGTAACACAGCATTCGGTCACCTTAGAGCGATGCTGGCCTGAGGGAGATATCGATGCCAGGGTCGTCGGACGCTAACCAAATCACTCGGCTCCACGGAAACTACGTGGAAGAACTCAAGAGCAAGGGGGCAATCCAGTCCCCGAGGGTGGAGGAAGCCTTCAGAGCTGTCCCACGGCACCTGTTCCTGCCTGAAGTGCCTTTGGAAAGGGTCTACCGTGATGAAGCGATTCTTACCAAGCTCCAGAACGGACAGCTAGTCAGTTCGTCTTCGCAGCCCACCATGATGGCCATAATGCTGGAGCAACTGGACTTGCAACCGGGGCACCGCGTATTGGAGATAGGCGCCGGTTCAGGCTATAACGCGGGTCTGATGGCGCACATAGTCGGCGATTCTGGGCAGGTCACAACAATTGACATCGATGAAGACCTCGTCGAAGGCGCCCGAACCGGCTTGAGGGCGGCGGGCCTGGACGCCGTAACCGTGGTTTGTCAGGACGGCGGTTTCGGTCACCTCGACCACGCACCTTACGACCGGATAATTCTGACGGTAGCAGCATGGGATATCGCTACCGCCTGGCGGGAGCAGTTGAAACCGGGGGGACGGTTGCTCTTACCGTTAGAAGTTGGTCGAAGCGTTCAGAAATCAATCGCCTTCGATAAAACAGGCGACCAACTGGAGAGCGCATCGGTCAAGGATTGCGGGTTCATGCCCCTCAGGGGAGACTTCGCCAGGCCCCTGGAGTACATTCCTTTGGGCCCGGATCCGGGGCTCGTTGTGTCCGTTGACGATCCAACAAAAGTGGATGGAGAGGCTGTTTATCGCCTACTGTCAGGGCCGTCTGAATATGCGCCCACCGGGATATATACAACTCCGGGTGAGGTCATGTTTGGCGGACTGGCTCTCTGGCTCAGTTTGCACGAGCCCGGCTTCTGCGTCCTATCCGCCGAGGATCAGATGGCAGACCGCGGCATCGTGCCAGGTTTGATGGAATTATCAGGGGAGTGGAGAAGATGTTGGACTAATGGACTGCTTGGGGATGATGGCCTTTGTGTGTTTGCCCGCCCTCCCGATCATTCTTCTTCGGAGCAGCCGGACGTTCCTCAAGCCTTCGAGCTGTATTTACAAGGCTATGGATCATGGACTGACCATGCCGAGCGCCTGATCCAGCAGGTGCGACGTTGGGAAGCTGCCGGCCGCCCAGCCAACGACCGGATCCGCCTGAGGGCATACCCCATTGACACAGATTATCTCCCGTCGGCGGGCGAGGTTGTGGTGCGCAAACGATGGACCCAGCTCGTCCTGGACTGGGGATAGGATATGCGAAGTGATTAGGGCTTGCCAATGATGTTGGTCTGAGCCGCTTGCCGTAGCGAATGCGAAGAACCATGCTAACGGAATTAGTACACCGCGTTCCGCCGATTCAATTTGCGCCCGATGCGGACTGTCAGCGAATGTTTCAATTCCTCGTAGGTTCCAACGCAGTAGTCACCGCTGCAATGGTCAATGGAGTTGAGGCCCTCATGCATACCCACTTTGTCATTGCGAGCATAGCGTGGCAATCTCGTCGCGGTAGCAACGGCGGTTCGTCGACGTGTGTTCAACCTCATCGAGATTGCCACGTCGCTGCGCTCCTCGCAATGACAGATTAAAGCGGGTACGCGTGAGACCTCGGTTCTGGTTGAGAGTGGACATTTACTTGGGTTATATTGTTTCAAACACCATTGAGGAGCCTGCGTAATGGCAAACAAGATTCGCCTGGGGTTTGTGGGAGCTAACGTTAGCTCGAACTGGTCAACCCAGTCGCACTTCCCGGCGCTACTGGCCAGTCCGGATGTCGAGTTCACCGCAGTCTGCACCACCAGACCCGAGAGCGCGGAAGAGGCGCGCCAAGCCTTTGGAGCGAAGCTCGCCTTTCACGATTTCCGGACAATGGCGTCGTCGCCGGAGATCGACGCGGTGGCCGTGGTAGTGCGGGTGCCATCTCACTATGAGCCAACGAAGGCTGCCATCGAAGCCGGGAAGCACGTCTTGACCGAGTGGCCATTGGGGCGAACTACCGCCGAAGCCGAAGAACTGGCGACCCTTGCTCGCGCCAAAGGCGTGCAAACCGCGGTAGGTCTGCAATCGCGGGTTAGCCCCGCGTTGCTGTATGTCAAGGAGCTGATCGACGCCGGTTACGTGGGCGAAGTGCTGTCTTGTCATGTCACCACCATGCGCGACGGCTCGTTGGAACGCCTTTCCGGCAACACCTGGCAGCGCGATGCCAGCCAGGGCGCGAACACCCTGACCATCGCCAACGGGCACGTTATTGACGCCTTGCGCTTCGTGTTGGGTAATTTCACCCGCGTGGCCTGCATGGTCACTACGCAAGTGCAGCGGTGGTACGAGACCGATACCCAACAATTTGTAGAAGTCACCTCTCCGGACAACGTACGAGTATCCGGACAGCTGGAGCGCGGCGCGGCGGTGTCGGTCCATGTCGGAGCCGTCCCCTGGGCCGGCAGCGGCTTTCGCATGGAGATTTACGGTCGAGAAGGCACGCTGGTCACCACCGGGAGCGTCTCATCCCAACGGGGTGAGATGCTGCGTGTGCAAGGCGCAAAGGCAAGCCACGAGTTGCAGGACTTGACCATACCCCAGCGTTTCGTATACGTACCGGACGACTTTCCCCGCGGAGATCCGTTCAATGTCGGGCAGTTGTATGCCCTGTTCGCTGAGGCGATCAACACCGGGCAGAGCCGCCTGCCGACATTCGATACCGCGGTTGACCTTCATCGCTTTCTTGATACGATCAAGCAGGCGTCCGACACGGGCCGGGAGCTGCCGGTTGCCTGAAGCGTCGATATCATACGTCGGCGACTCCGTTCTGCCGTCCCTGCCAGAAAATCCGCCGCTTGAGGAAATGCCCTGGAACGCCGGGGGTTTGTTGCTGTAAGGCTTGGTTGGTGGCCCTCAGATGACTCCCCGCCCGGCCAGTTCGCGGAGGGTATGCGGCGCTATTCCCAGCAGGTCGCAGTACACCAACTCATTATCGTGACCCACCGGGACCGAACCACGCCAGATCTTGCCTGGCGTTTTGGATAACTTGGGAACTGGGCCTACGCCTTTCACCGCCCTTCCCAGTTGCTGATCCTCCCATTCCAGGTGCACTCCCCGGGTACGATAATGGGGGTTCTCGGCCATCTCCCGAGCATTCATGATCCGGCTGCAGCCAACCTGCGCGTCGTTGAAAATCCTGACCACCTCGTCCACCGTCCGGTCTTCCACCCAGCCGCGGAGGATGGCGTCGAACTCGATACCATCAGCGGAATTGACCTCGCGGCGTGCCGAGACCCATTTCTCGTCATCCGGGTCCAAGCCCAGAACACGGCAGACCCTGGAGTAGACCACCGGCCCGACGGCAGCGATAACGACCCAACCATCGCTGGCCCGAAAGGTGTCCCAGGGCTGCGCATTTCCGGCCTTGTTGCCGGCCCTTTCCCGTACCAGTCCCAGCTCATGATAGGCCACCATAGTGCCGGACAAAATACGGTGGACCGCCTCGAATTGAGCAAGGTCTATGACCTGGCCTTGTCCGGTGCGTTGCGCGTAAATGTATGCGGCCAATGACGACCACAGGCAAAACAAGGCAGTGATGTAATCCGCCGTCCAGGGCACTGCTCGTGTCGGTGGGTCGGGTTCGGGATTACCCATCAGATTCATCATGCCGCCGAAGGCCTGGGCCGTGAAATCATAAGAAGCCCGGTCCACGTATGCCGGATCGCCGTCTTGTCCGTACCCGGACACGTGGCAGATTACTATGCCTGGATTGACTGCCAAAACCGTGTTGTCATCCAGCCCCCATTTGTCGTACGTGCGGGCTTTGGAACTCTCCATCCAAATGTCGGCCCGTTCTACTAGCTTCAGGAAAATCTCGCGACCTTCCGTCGTGCTGAAGTCCAGGGTGGTGTAATAGGTGTTACGCCGATCCTGAATCCACGAACTGGCTATCCGATCCCCGTTAGGAGCCTCGATGGGGAACTCTGCCTCCCTCCAGTCCTCGCCCTTGCCAGGACGCTCAATATGGATGACCTCAGCGCCCATCTCTGCCGCCATCCCGGCAGCCACCGGCTCAGCCACGATGGTGCCGGTGGAGAGTACACGCACCCCTTGTAGCGGGCCGAATTGTTCGGACAATAAAGTAGGATCGGGCGGCCCCATATACGGCCTCCTTGAAGAATGTATGGCAGCAAGCGGGGTCAATATATCAGATTAGTGGCCGCCTTTACCCCGATGAGCCTCGGCCAGTTGAACTGCACCACGTTTTAATCTAATGCCGTCAGCCTGACCTTGATATGCGGGCGTGTGGTCCCACAGCGAAGAGCCGGACAGGCTGGGACTGGGCCAGATAATGAGGCCGGTGGTGTAGTACTACCCGACGGGCAGCTACACCATCCTGATCCGTTTTTCGGCGGTGGCGCGGGGCAAAGTGATATGCTCCTACCGACCGGCCGGAGCCGACCAGCTGGTATTGCCCTCCTGCATCTCAAAGGGCGGGGAAGTTGCGGAGACGTAGATTAACTTTTCCTCTCCGATGTTGCGGATGGAGTGACTGGCGCCCGGCGGCACCAGAATGGCTGTGCCCGGCCCGACTTCTTCCACCTCGTCCCCCACCCGCATCGCCCCTCGTCCCTGAACAACCACGTACACCTGCTCCCGCCCATCGTGGGAATGGACGGCTTGTTCGCTGCCCGGTTCACCTTCAACCCATGTTACGGCCAGGTTCTCCGACCCGAAATGACCCGAGGCCAAAAGTAAGTGCGACACCTGCCCACCCCGGTGGTTCTGTGGACTCTGATCCAAAGTTTGGATGTTCATCGGCTAAGTCTCCTGTTTCGCGTTTGGCATTAAACCTTGGTTTATTGCTCAACCTTTATTCCCGCATTGGCGGGAATCCACTGCACTTCCCATCCTACCATCAAGCAAAAGGACGCAGACCTTGACGGTCAAACTAGACGACATCAGTGCTCCATCGGCGGGATATGACCTGCCTGACGGTGTCGTCCGAAACCGACGCCTTCAAAAGATGAATCTTTCTACGGCGTGATCGAGGCAGACGCCACTGCAGTCGTCGAAGCTGCGCTGTGGATCTCTGGCAGGCTATCGCTCTGATGGTTTCTAGGTACACGCGGTAATCGATACCGTTTTGATTCGCACACGCACCATCATGTGAGCGCGTTGGATCGGTCATTGAGCGCCGGCCAGGATATCGGACTGCCATTACCCGTCATTGATGTAAATCCACCACCGGCGCGCCTCCCGCACAACAGGACTACCCTGCCACCAGCATCTCGTCGGTGTTGAAGAGCGGCGACAGCAGCCTGGGGGAGTCGTCGGTGACCAGCACCATGTCCTGCAGGTGCCAGTAGCCGATGTGCGGCTCGAGGGCCACGACCATGCCCTGCTCCAGGACGCGCGTGCTTGACGGCACCATGTACGGCTCCTGCTGGTGCCACCAGGGACCTACGCCATGCCCGGCCAGGGACACGTTGCCCTGGAACCCGGCGTCGTGAAAGCTGTCGTTGGCAAAGTGGTAGATATCCGCCGTCCGCGCCCCGGGGCGGCACCGCTCGATAGTGGCGCGGTAGATGTCTCTCGTAACTCGGTAAATCCGTTTCTGTTCGTCTGCGGGAGCGCCCACGCAGACGCTCCGAGACTGGTGCCCGGGATAGCCGTTGAGGTATGCGACATAATCGTTGCGGATGATGTCGCCCGCTTCAAATGCCATATCGCTTTCGCCGCCGTATGCCACGGTGTTGCGGCTGGAGTTCAGGATGCCGTGGGCCCAGTTGGCGCCCCGGCGCAGACAGCTCTCGATTATGCGGCTATGCACCAGCCGTTCCGTGTCGCCGGGCCGAACCGTGGGCAGCACCTCCAGGTACGCTTCGTCTAAAAGCCGGGCTCCGGCTTCGAGCGCCGCGACCTCTTCGGGAGTCTTGATCCAACGCACCTGGTCCATCAACTCAGTGCTGTCGACGATCCGCGCCCTGGGCAGCAGCCCGCCAATTTCCTCCCAACGGTTCGCGCTGACGTAACTCTTCTCGAACCCGATGGTTTCCTCAGCCAGCCCCAGTTGCCGAAGCACATCGGCCGCCCTCTCGTAAGGCGATTCCGCGTAGTCGTCGACGACCTCGATGCGTTCCAGCCACGAGTCGCGGCGGGCCAGCGGTGCGGCGTAGGAGTTCAGCACCATCACCGGCTCGCCCGTCCGCGGCCACACTAGCGCCACCTCACGCGGCGAATCCGGGAACTCCAGATGCCGCGCCAGCGTGCCGGGATAAGCGAATCCAGCCAGGTAGGTGAAGTTCTTGCCCGAGCGGGCGACTACGGCTGAAATGCCCGCTTCGTCCATCAGCCGGTGCAGCCGCTCTACGTTTGCGATTATCTTGCCGTGGGCGTTGGCCATAGCCTTCAATCTCCTTAAGTGCCTATCCTAATAACCCCGAACATACGGTTTTTCATAGCTGAAATGCAGGTCATCAGTTGTTATTAGGATAGGCACTTACTGGGTGGTGTCAGAAAAACAATTCGGTCCAAAGGACTGGCGCTCGGATTGCAAATGCTCAGGAAGCAGGCGTAACTTGTCCTTCGTGGAGGACGCCTGGCAGCGGTCTCGTACTGTTGTCAGTGGCCCTTGTTTAGCCATCCTGCTCACCTTCCCGTCACGCCATCGCCCCCGGACCTTTCGGTGGACTCGTATTTGAGGGAATCACTTCCTGACGGAAACCATTCTATTGGGGCAATGCGCTGGCAGGACTAATTGTCTATCATCAAACGTACAGTGCCTTCAACTATTCCGCATCCTTCCAAACTCCCCGCAGGCTCATGCGTACCCACTTTGTCATTGCGACCCCATACTCGATGCGGGGGTTGGCAATCTCGTCGCCGTAGCAACGGCGGTTCGCCGACGTGTGTTCAACCTCAACCGGATTGCCACGCGGTTCGACAAGCTCGGGATGATCCTTCGACAGGCTCAGTATGAGCGGAAGATCCTCGTAATGGCAGTAGGCCAGTTTGGTTTGACAAAGTGGGTGGGCGTGGCCGCACACGGTTTCTTGTGCTAATAACGGCGGTCTGATATAAGAGCAAGACTTATGGCGTCCTTTTTGTCGGCTCTCCTCAACCGGCGTCCCCACACCCCCTTTTACTACGGCTGGCTGGTGCTCGGACTTTCGGGCGCTGGGGCTTTCGTGGCCACGGCGGTGGCGGGGGTGGTGCTGGGAGGAGTGCAGGGCTACATTCTGGAGGACACCAACTGGCCCCGGACCAGCATTGGGCTGGCCTCCAGCTGCGGCGTTTGGATGTCGGGGGTTTTCGCTCCCTTCGCCGGACGGCTGGCGGACCGGTATGGGCCCCGATGGCTGATGCCCGTCGGTGTGATTGTCCTGGGCCTGTCCATGGTGTCCATCGGCGGGGTGCACGCCGCCTGGCAATTTTTCCTGGCCGCGGTCATCGGTCGGGCCATCAGCCAGCCCTTCCTCATCGGCGTGGTGCCGCGCACCATGGCGGTCAATTTCTTCAACCGTCGCCGCAACCTGGCCCTGGCCATCACCGGAGTCTATCGTCCCGTCAGCGGGGCGCTGATCATCCAGGCGTTCTCCGTCATCACCGTGTTGGCGGACTGGCGGACGGCCTTCCGGCTGATGGGATTTTTCAGCCTGTTCCTGGCCGTCCCAATGATGATCGTCATGCGTCGGCGGCCGGAGGACATCGGGCTGCTGCCCGACGGCGCCCGGGCGCCGTCCCCAACGGGACCATCCGACTCCGCTCCGACGGGACGCGGCGGGCACGGAGCGCAACGCCGGACGGGCGTAGAAGAGGTGAGCTGGACCTCCAAAGAGGCAATGCGGTCCAGGGCCTTCTGGATGGTTTCAATGGTCGCTTTTCTCAACGTGACGGGCAGTTCCGGCCTGGGGTTCAGCCTGGTGCCCTACCTGCACGAGTTTGCGGGGTTGACCACTCCGCAGGCGGCCGGGGTGCTGAGCGTTAGCACATTCCTGGCGTTGAGCAGCCTGGTGTGGGGACAGGTGGCGGGAAAGCTGACGCCGCGATGGTGCATCGTCGGAGCCATGGCGGTAGCGACGGTGGCGACGCTGGCGTTGCTGCAGGTCAACTCGCTGGCGGCCGCGTATGCCTTCGGGGTGTTCTGGGGCCTGTTCCACAGCGCGCTGGAAGTGCTGCTGTACATGGTGCTGGCGGACTATTTCGGGCGAAACTCCTACGGAGCCATCGCCGGGGCGATGCGTCCCTTCGAGGCCGGCGGGCTGGGACTGGGACAGATTGTGGGGCCAGTAGTGTACGACCAAACGGGCAGCTACTACATCCTGATCCTTTTCGCGGCGGCGGTACAGGCGATGGCGATGTGCCTGATGTTGCTGGCACGGCGTCCGGCGCGGCGGTCCCCGCTGGCTGCGGAAACGGCGTAGGCAATCCCATTCCCATCCCACTTCTGCGAGCCCAGGCCCGTCCCCTCTCCCTTGATGGGAGAGGGTTGAGGTGAGGGTGAACCCCACGGCCGTCCTGAGCCCGTCGAAGGACCACCTCATCGAGATTGCCAACCCCCGCATCAAGTACGGGGTCGCAATGACAAGCCACCACACCCAAAAATCCGGTCCATCCCGTTCATCGTTAGCGTGTCGAGAACCCCCTGTCATGGCGCCACCCCCTGCTGGCGTTGCTATACTACATCCGGGAACGGACACGCTGAAGGACGCCTCAATTGCGAATCTACCTCGCTAACGTGGACGCTAATTGGGGGCATCGGGGGCTGTTCAGCTTATTTGTGGCAACCACTTGCGTTGGGTAACGGTTTTGTTGAGGCAATGCGATCTCAGAGATGTCGGTTCATTGTCACAGGGTTTTTCAGATGCGCCCCCAACAAAATATAGGGAGATTGTTATGGAATTTGCGGGAGAGTTGAAAAAGATCACCGAGGGCATTCCTTATCAGAAAGAGAACGCTCGTAATTAACAGCAAACCATCGAAGGTCTCATCCGGCCATTCATCGAAGCATTGGGGTACGACCTCAGGAATCCTCTTGAGGCTCCCGCACAATATTCCTGCGGCGCTGGCGAGTGGACTTTGCCATCCTGCATGATGGTCGGCCACTCATCCTGTTCGAATGCAAGCCAGCGTCCAACGACCGACTGGTTAATGAACAGGGACAGCTCAAGAAGTATTTCGAAGCCGCCAAGCCGATCGTGGGCGTGCTCACCAATGGCATCAGCTACCAGTTTTTTGGTGACCTGGACAAAGACGGATACATGGACAGCGAGCCATTCTTAGAAGTGGATCTTGAAGGTTTGGATGACGAGGATTTCGACGATGCGGAAGCGCCAGAGATCAATGCGCTCAGCATCTTTACGAAGGCGGAGCTGAACCCCGATACTTTGCTGGATGCGGCGATCACGTTCAAGTACAAGCGCGGCATGAGGAAATTCCTGGATCAGCAATTCAGCGATGGCGAACTTAACCGCGAGTTGGTTGATGTGCTCGCCAAACAGGTTTATAGCCGCCGTTTGGGTTTTGTGGTTAGGGAGAACCTGGGCAGATTAGCCAAAGAGGTCATCGATGAGCTCAAGACTGATTTGAGAAAGTCTGTGCTGGACGGCTCGGAACCTACTACGACTGCGAGGAGGTTGAAGGGTACTACATCGTCAAAAACATCTTGTGGAACGTCGTTGACGGAGACCGGGTCGTTATGCGGGATGGCCAAGTCTACTGCACCATTCAGTTGGATGAAGGCTTAAGGAGCCGGAAACGTGTCTGCCTGCTGCGGTTCAACAGATTGAACCGGAAAAGAATTGGCCTCCTGGACACAGGTCCCGAGGAGCAGGTGCCTGTCGACTCCGTCAGCGAGATCAACAAATACGCCGAACGCATCAGGGCAACTGCGAGGCGTATATTGGAGAATGAAAACTAGGTTGTGTTGACATTTCTCGTCATTCCCGCTTTCGCGGGAATCCAATGACCGAATTCGTTAATAACGTTTTCGATTTGTTCACCTCACGACCTATGGATTCCGGCTTTCGCCGGAATGACGGAATGAGTTTCAAAATGTCAACACTGCCTAGTAGACCAACATCCTTAATTGTCTGCGTGGCAAGCAACTCATCATTACAAAAATTTCGGACTACTAGGGCAATTCTACACAGGGCAACTCTACTATGGTGATGTCGCGCGTATGCCACAATCGCGCGACATCACCATAGTTTGACCGTCCGCGGGCATAGTCTGCGGACGGTTTCCTGTTGTCGGAGATACGAGACGATGCGGACACCGATCACTTCAGAGACAGGGAAATCCGTTTGCGCTCGAGGTCTACCTCAAGTACCGTTACCAACACCCGCTGTTGCACTTTGACAACATCCGAGGGGTTACTGACGAAGCCCTCAGCCAGCTGGCTGATGTGCGCCAGCCCGTCCTGGTGTACGCCAACATCGACAAAGGCGCCGAAACCGGTCACGTTGGTGATCACCCCGGGCAATTTCATTCCCACCGTCAGGTCCTCGATCCGGTGGACGCCGGCTGCGAAGTCGAACGGCTCAAACTCTTGGCGGGGGTCCCGTCCCGGCCGGGCCAGTTCTGCGACTATGTCATTCAATGTCGGCAGGCCAATCCGATCGCTGACGTAGCGACTGGGATCAATCTGACCGCCGATAGCAGCGTCGCCCAGCAATTCGTCCAGAGGACGGCCCAGGTCCCTGGCGATTGCTTCCACGACGGGGTAGGACTCGGGATGCACCGCGCTGACGTCCAGCGGCTGGGCGCCCTCCCTGATGCGCAGAAACCCAGCCGCCTGTTCAAAAGCCTTGGGGCCCAGGCGCGGCACTTTCTGCAGGGTGTCTCGGGAGGTAAAAGGGCCGTTACGGTTCCGGTACTCCACAATCGCATTGGCCAAACGGGGCCCCAGCCCCGAAACATAGGAGAGCAGCTCGCGGCTGGCAGTGTTCAGTTCCACCCCGACCTGGTTGACACAACTGACCACCACATCGTCCAGACGTTGCTTCAAGGCCTTTTGATCAACGTCGTGCTGGTACTGACCCACACCGATGGACTTGGGATCTATCTTAACCAGTTCGGCCAGGGGATCCATGAGGCGGCGACCGATGGAGACTGCCCCCCGAACGGTGATGTCCTGATCCGGGAATTCAGTTCGCGCTGCCTCCGATGCCGAGTAGACCGAGGCCCCGCTCTCGTTGACCATGACCACCGCAATTTGGGGGTCCAACCCCAGAGTCCTCAGAAAGGCTTGGGTCTCTCGTCCGGCGGTGCCGTTGCCCACGGCAATGGCTTCAATATGGTATTTACGACACAGCAGGAGTATCTTCCGGGCGGATTCCTGCTCACCCCGTTCCCCGAGCAGCGGATAAACGGTATCGTGGTGCAGCAGATGGCCCTGCCGGTCCAGACACACCAATTTGCAGCCGGAGCGAAATCCGGGATCCAGTGCCAGGGTGTTCTGCTGACCCAGGGCCGGGGCCAGCAGCAACTCCCGCAAATTGTCGGCGAATACCCCGATGGCGGTGTCCTCGGCGCGAACTCTGGCCGCCTTGCGGACCTCCGTTTCCATCGTGGATTCCAGCAGCGGTTTGTAGCGGTCCCGAATGGCCAGCCCGATCTGTTGCGCGGCATCCGTTTCTCCTCTGACAAAGATTCGCTCCAGGATCGCTGTCGCTGACGATACCGGCGGCGCGATGTGGACCGAAAGCAGTGATTCCTTCTCGCCTCGGAGCATAGCCAGGATCCGGTGGGAAGGCGCGCTGGCGATCGGTTCCTGCCAGTCAAAGTAATCCCGGTACTTGGCCGCCGCCGCATCCTTGCCCGCAGTCACCGTGGCAGAGACAGTGCCCTGCGACCAGAACAACTCCCGAATCTCCCGCCGCGCGGTGGAGTCTTCGCTGACCCACTCGGCGATTATGTCCCTGGCTCCACTCAGGGCCTCTTTAACGTTATCCACGCCCGCTTGTGGATTGACGTACTCGTCAGCGGCTGTGGTGACGTCAAAATCCCCTTGACCCCAGAGGTGCAACGCCAGGGACTCCAGTCCTCTTTCTCTTGCGATGGCGGCCCGGGTGCGCCGCTTGGGCCGGTAGGGCAGATAGGTATCCTCCAGGACTGCCATTGATTGGGCAGAGAGAACGGCCTTCCGCAATTCCTGGCTCAGCAGACCCCGCTTTTCCAGCGAAGCCAGGATTACCTCCCGCCGATCCCTGAGTTCCCGGAGCTGGGACAACCGGTCCCGAATGCTGGTGATCGCCACCTCATCAAGGCTGCCGGTATGCTCCTTACGGTACCGCGCAATGAAGGGCACCGTAGCGCCGTCGTCCAGCAATCCAACCGTGGCCTCCACCTGCTCTCCGGTCAGGTGAAGCTCACGGGCAATATGGGGAATCTCGATGTCAATCATGGTCGTCAATTTTGCATCCTCAGCGTCCGGATCGTGTCCCGTTGTCTTATTGATAAATGTTACCCAAACTTTAGCACTTGAGGTCCACTGTCCAGCGTCAACTATATTTGCCGATTTGCGCTGACTCACCCAAACCGCTACCCAACGAAGGTGGTTGCCTCAAATAAAATGTTACCGAAAATGCGGAGGCAATCGCGTGGGAGGTGGCATCAGCAAGATGGCAAAACAGGAATTGCTGGCGAGGATCCGAGACCGCTACCGAGCTTCATTGAAGCGGGAGAAAAGCCGGATGGTGGTGCGGGGCCGTGAGGTGTAGGCGGCCACGACCACCGGACGCCGGTCGGTGGACGCAGCCCGCCGGCCGGCGATCAGGGTCTCGCCGCGCGCGCCGTCGGCAGAACGGAGGTACAAATCCTCGTCCCCCACGGCCAGGGTGGGCTCGCTGAACAGCTGGCAGACGTAGCCCGGCGCCGTAGGTGATGGCGCAGCCGCCCAGGTTGATCAGGTGGCAGCGCAGGGGCAGGTGGTGGTCCACGTCGATGTGGGAGCCGTCCACGGAGATGGCCGTCCGGTCTCTGGGTACCTCCGGCGTTGGATGGCTGCCAGCAGGCCCTCGGGGCCGGTGCGGGCGGAGATTGCAGGGGCGACGGCCCACCACGGCGGTGCGGAAGGTAGGCGCGTCGGTTGAGACAGTGAGCGTCCGGTCGATGGTGTCGCCCAGACGCTGGGCGTAGGTCCGAGCATCCAACACCGCCCCGTCCAGAGCGGACAGCAGCTGGTGGGTAGTCAACCCCTGGTCCAGCGCCATGATGCCGGGATGAGCGAGTCGGTCAGGGAAGGACGTCGATACAGAACTTCTTGTGCCGCACTCCACGCAGGTTGACCGGGTGGCGGCGCGGCCGTTCTTCATGGTGACGGCCTCGATGTCGCGAGATGCGGTCTTGGCCTTGCACTTGACGCAGTAAATCTCCACGGCTTTAGAAGGGCTGGTCATAGTTGGACGCTCCTGGGAGAGAGTCGATACCCACATCGCCCCAGTTGACGCGCTACCGCCGCCTCCCAAGCCTGCAGCAACAACTCGCGACTTTCCTCATGGGAAAGGTGGAGCGTTGCAAAAGGTTCGACACCTGCTCCATCCGTGGCGACCGCTGGCGCATCGCCAGGGCAGCGCGCGTCGCCGCGGCCAGAATCGACGCCCCAGGGTCGCCAGGGGTCTCAGACGCCGGATGATGGCCATCTCGGAACTCCCGCAACCGGACGTTTCCGACCGGGTCAGCACGTCATCCACCATTCGGTTCATGTCGGATAGATCCCAGCCGGCGACCAGGACTGCGCGCAGGTATTCGGCCGGCATGTAGCGCTGCTGAGCCAGTCCATCCAAGATGCGCAGCATTCGCCGCTGGGTGAAGGGCTGGCCGGAGGCCGCCACCACCAGGTCAACCATCTGCGCCAATCCCTGACGGTAAGTTTCAGCGCACTGGCGATGACTGCTGCGTAACCAAGTGGCGCCGTGTCCACAAAATCGGCAATGGCCCATCGCGGTCTCCCGGGTGAAACTGGAGCCAATGACAGGACATGGCCGAGGCAGAAACCCGACATTGACAGTTATTGCCAAACAGTATAGTATATATCGTGAACGCTGGGGTGGCCGGGACACCCCACCCGTTATGAACCGAGGGGCAATGAGCCCGTCAGCACAGGAGGTGGGAAGTGGTTTCGCTGATCACGCTGAACCATAGATGGCAGGGCGACATGATTGGCCCGGTGGGTGACGCTGCCGCAGCCTGATTCGTTTCCCGCAATCAGAGCCGCCCTTGGAACCGGCAGAGTTGCCGACCGGGCCACCAAAGGCATTCGGGTTTCGCGCCACGGGAAGGCCGAGCCGACGCCGAACACCAGCCAGGCTCCGATGGATAGTCGGAGCCTGGCTCTTTTTATTAGCGGTCTTCCTGGAGTTCGAGGGCAGCTCCCTCCGGGATGGCGGCCGGCGGTCAGTCGGACCGCCGGGTCTGAAACCTGACCACCGTGCGGGTAATCGGCCTGACGGGAAGATTGGCTCAGTCCCAGGGCCTACACTTGGAGGAGGACTTGCCGGACTCCGGCGTGGGCAGGCCGTGCTGTTCCAGGAGCATGAGGATCATCCGCAGGAGGCTGGACCGGTAGAGGGGAGAGCGGTGGCGTGGTTCAAGCAGCAGCTCGAACAGCTCCCGGTCATCCAAGCCCGCGGCCTCGTCGCAGAGCGCGAGTTCTGAGCGGCGGGCGCTGCAAAGGCGGTTGCATTCGGTGTCGTCGCTGCCGCAGAGCATGGGGCGCACGGCGCCGGCACCCTTGCCGGTCTGGGGCCGTGAGGTATAGGCTTCCACCGCCACCGGACGCCGGTCGGTGGAAGCCGCTCGCAGACGAGCCAAAGCGGTCTGGAAGCGCTGTCCGACCAGGCGCCCTGCCACGTACTGGGGTAGTTGCCCCGCTGGTCCCAGAAGGCCAGGGTGCCGTCCAGCAGGGCCAATGCCGGTTATCATCGGGCAGTTGTTCTACGGCGTCGGCCAGGCGCTCCACCTCGCGCGCGGTGCGCAGCGCGCCCAACAGGGGGCCGGCGATGTCGTTAATCAAACCCTGAATTCATCAAGGAATTTGGTAACGCAGCATAATAATTAGTATTCTGATGATTGACATTGTGAATTCATTCCAATAAACTGCGTTGCACATTAGACTTTTCACTTTATCAACGGTTATATCACGTATATAGATAATATTAAGCCTAAATGATACGAATTTCGAAGTTCAAAGATTGTACTCCGCTTGCGACGGCAGCAATGCCCCGAGGCGGTTTGATGAGTTGGTCCAATCAACAGTCGGCGGGGCAACCAACTGTAGCCCAGTCAGCATCTGGCGGAGCCGTGCCAACTACCGTGCTCCAACCCACGCCCGCCGGAGACGGAACTGTGGCGGCCGCACCCATGGTCACCCTGAACACCGACCTCAAAGAGACGGGGCGGTTCTTCCTGCATCCCAGTACGTTCCCCAGTGTCTTGGAAGTGGAGGGCGCTCAACAGTTTATGGTGCCCAACGCCGTGGAAACTGGCCTGCGAATTAGCACTTTCAATTACCAAACCATAGACGCCGTTCGGCCGGTGGGGATCAACATCAAGCCGAGGACCGAGCACGTCAGGTGCACTGACGTCCGGCAGACCAACGGCTACGAATACATTAAGCACCGGAGGTAAAAGTTCCTGGGGTTTAGAGCTATCTGTTCAAAAGAGCCGGAGGTGTTTATGCGGCGCTGTACGAGCAAGTTCACCATAACCATAGCCATTTTCACACTATCGTTATCGCTGGCGCTGGTCATGGCCTGTGGCGGCGCGTCCCCCATGGAGGCGCCGTCGGCAGACCAATCGGAACCGGCGGCGCAACAGCAACCTGCAGGGCAGCAAGCCTCCGGACAACAGCAGGTCGCCACGAAGGTGCCCATTGCAACCATTGCCCCCACGCCCGAGTCGCCAGCGGCTGTTGTAATTGAGAAGCCGGTGGGGATCCTGACCTCTGGGCAAAAAGAGCTGGGACCATTCATAGGACACCCCAACCTCGCCGGCAACCCCCAGATTTACGTCATGAGCACTGCTCCCATCACGGAGTTGCTGTTCACCGTCAACAGTAATCTGGAAGTGGTGCCAATGCTGGCGAGGGAGTGGGAAGTGTCCGAGGATTCCTTGACTTGGACGTTCTACCTGGAGGAAGGCGTGCAGTTCCACAAGGGCTACGGTGAAATGGTCGCCGATGACGTTATCTGGAGCATGCAACAATTCGCCGACAGCGCCAAACACCCACGTGCATCCAATATCCGGGGCGTGTTTCTGGCTGAAGACGGGCACGCCAAGGCCATTGACGATTACACCATCGAGGTCAACACCGGCACACCCTGGTCGGAAGTCCCTATCAACGAGATGCTGACCAGTCCGGCGGGATCTGCGACCTGGATTGTCAGCAAGCGACAGACCGAAGAGTTAGGCGCCGAAGAAGCTAGTAGCGACATTGCCGCCACGGGCTCCTGGGAGTTGGTGGAGGCCCGGACCGGCGAGTTCTGGCGGATGGCAGCCGTTGAGGACCACTGGCGCAAGACCCCCCACTTCGCCGAGCTGATCTTCCGCGAGATACCGGAAGAGTCGTCCCGGGTGGCGGGATTCCAGACCGAAAACCTGGATACCACCCTCATCGCTTTCGACTCCCTGGTCTTGATTGAGGAAGTACCGGGGGCCGAGCTGATGCGCCTCCCCGGAGGCGGCGAGGCCGCGGTAACCTTCTACGGGCAGTACTATGTCGGTATCGGCACCGAGGACCAACAGCCCGGCTACGATCCGGACCTGCCCTGGGTGTCAGCCAACCCCGATCTGGATTCCGAAGAGTGGAAGAACGCAGCTAAAGTTCGCACCGCGCTGTCGATCGCCATAGACCGGCAGGGCATCGTGGACACCCTGCTGCACGGATACGGCAGTCCGGCGGTGCTGTGGGACTTCGGCCGGTACGAAGACTCCTGGCTACCTCCGGAACTGCGTTGGGAATTTAACCCGGAGAAAGCCAAGCAGCTTTTGGCCGAGGCCGGCTATCCCGACGGTTTCACCATTACGCTAACCCCGTCCCTGCGAGGCGCGCCGGTTGAGGTGGAAGCCTGCGAAGCCATTGCCACGATGTGGGCCGACATCGGCATGGACGTAAAGTTCCAGCAGCTTCCGTACTCGGCCCTGCGTCCGAGCTTGATCGCCCGAACCTATCAGGGTTCGACATGCCACGCCGGCAGCATCAGGCTGGAGCCTGGCCAGGGCTACTCTGGCATGCTGTCGCAGTTGCACTACCAGGCCGTTTGGAACCGGGGCGTGGAACACCCATGGCTCGATGAAAAAGTTTCGGCTCACATGGCTGAAGTGGACTCGGTAAAACGCCGCGAACTGGCCATCGAAATAGCCACGTTCCTGTTCGAGAACGCCGTTACCGCGGTCGGGCTCTACAACTTCGACGTGGTTTGGCCCGTAGGTCCCAACATCCAGCCGTGGCCTGAAGGCGTACGGTACCGTGACATTCGCAACATCAACGGCTACGAGTTCATTCGGGCACGATGATAGTTTCGGCGAGAGCAGGTTAGAGGCGACGTTGATATGGTGTGGCGCAAGGCAGGAATTTCGGTTGTGTTGCGGACCTTGTTTGGATTGCCGCTGGCGGCAGTCCTGGGGGTTATCGGGATGGTTATAGCATCGGCGATGTCGGTATTCTTTGGGGTCGCGTCCCTTACCACCCTGCTCACGCTCTTGATGATCGGGGCTGGAATAGGCGCCGGGATTGGCGCGGGAGTGATGATGCTGAGGGTAGACGCGATCCCGTCCTGGTCGGTGTTGCTGGCCGCGGGCGTGGTTCTCGTCGCGTTGAGCGTCGTGGGCGGCTGGGTGGGTTTCCAGATCGGGGACATGATCTCCGCAATCGAGGACGCCAACTGTGTGGGAGTGTGCGGGTATTTGTTCAAACCGCGAACGTACATCGCCCTAGGCGCTGCGCTCGTACCCAATTGCATCGCGCTGGTGTTCAACATTGCATACGAAGGAGGGTTCGGACGCAGGGCCCCGTTCAAGCCGCGCGTCGCCCGAGCACCGGGCGGCGCCAGCGAGGTCCAGCGTCGCTGACCGCCGCCGTGGTCTCGGATATTCGGCTCGACACGGGCCGAACGGGGCCCCTCTGGGCACTACGGCATCAGGCGCCACACCATAAACAACCACGTGGCCGTAAATTGTAGACGGAACCTGTCCGTGAGGGAGTGAATTATGCAACGGTATCTGTTGCGGCGCATCCTGCTCGCACTGATAACTCTGTTGGCCGTGTCTCTGATCATCTTCGTGATGAGCCGGGCGGCAGGGGATCCTCGGCATATCTATCTGGACGACTATTCGACCCAGGAAGACTGGGACCGGCTCACGGAAAGCCTGGGGCTGGACAAGCCGTATTACCAACAGTACGGGATATTCTTGGGCAGCGCGCTTAAGGGCGACTTTGGGGAGTCCATCAAAGAGGCCCGGCCCTCTATGGACGTGATAATCGAACGGGTCCCCGCTACTCTGCAACTTGGCCTGGCCGCCTTCGCCTTCTCTGTGATAGTGGGAGTGCCCCTTGGGATACTTTCCGCGGTGAAGCGAGGTAGCTTCCTAGATATGGCCGGGAAGATAGTTGCTCTGATAGGGCAGTCCGCGCCTGTGTTCTGGCTGGGGCTGATGTTGATGTTCCTTTTTGCGGTGCGGCTGCAGTGGCTGCCGCCCTACGGCCGACAGGAGTTTGCCAGCATTGTGTTGCCGGCAGTGGCGCTGGGGTGGTTTTACGCGGCGGCCAACTTGCGCCTGCTGCGTTCCGCCATGTTAAACGTGCTGGACTCCGAATACGTGAAATTGGCGCGGGCCAAAGGCGTATCCAACAATATCGTTATCTGGAAACATGCCTTGCGCAACGCACTGGTCCCGGTGTTGACATTCGCCGGGATCACACTTGGCAGTCTGGTAACCGGTTCTGTGGTCGTGGAAACTGTGTTCGCCTGGCCTGGGTTGGGCCAACTGGCGATCCAGTCGCTGGCCGGTAACGACTATCCGCTGCTCCAGGCCGTGGTGATAGTGTTCACGCTGATGTACGTCACCGCGGCTATGTTAGTGGACATTATGTACGCATACATCGATCCAAGGATCAGGTACGCATAAGGGAGGCGAGTATCGTGGCAGCAGAAGCAACTCTGGTAGTCCAGCCGGCGCCGGTCTCGGTCCGCATCGCCAGGAGGGCCTGGCGTTTGAGGCGGTGGCCACTGATTCCCATGCTTATATTGGTTATTTTCATCCTCACGGGCTTGTTTGCGCCCCTGATCGCCCCACACGACCCCGAACGCGGCAACCTTCGGGAACGCAACGTGCCGCCGGCATGGGAAGAGGGGGGAAGCTCCAAATTCCTTTTGGGGACCGATCATCTGGGTCGCGACATGCTGAGCCGGGTCGTATTCGGCGCCCGCATTTCCCTCGCGGTGGTTGCGGTAACTTTGGGAGTGGGGATGGGCCTCGGGGTTGCCGGCGGACTGGTCGCGGGGTGGTACGGCGGATGGCTGGATGAACTGCTGATGCGAGTGGTGGACATAAAGTTGGCCATACCGACTATTTTGCTGGCTCTGGTGTTGGTGTTGGCTCTGGGCCAATCATTCATGATCATCGTGGTGATCCTGGCTATCGCTGTCTGGCCACGGTTTGCTCGCAACGTGCGAGGCGAGGTTCTGCAACTGAAAACAATGGACTTCGTCGCCCTGGCCAAGGTGGCGGGGGCGTCAACCCCGCGAATATTGTTCATGCACATTTTCCCTGGCGTGATCAATACGGTGATCGTCCTGGCGACGCTGGAGGTCGGCATAGTCATCCTTCTGGAGTCTACCCTCAGCTTCCTGGGAGCGGGCGTGCCTCCGCCGACCCCGGCATGGGGATCGATGGTGTCCGACGGCCGCGACCGCTTGGCAGTGGCGTGGTGGATATCCACTATGCCCGGTCTCGCCATAATGTGCACGGTGTTGTCGATGAACCTGTTTGGCGACTGGCTTCGGGACCGTTTGGATCCCCGGCTACGACAGCTGGAATGATCGTGTATAATCGCGGATCAGAGCGTTTGACGTCGTCCCACGTGTGAACAGGCGGAAAGATGAGTACAAGTAAAACGGTCAACAATAACCCGGTGGTTTTGCAAGTCGAAGGGTTGAAAACCTACTTCGAAACCCGTTGGGGTACTGTCAAGGCAGTGGATGGGGTCAGCTTCGATGTAAAAAAGGGTGAGACCCTGGGGATCGTGGGGGAGTCAGGATCTGGCAAGTCGGTGACCATGTTGTCAGTAATGCGGTTGATCCCAAGTCCTCCCGGTCAAATCGTGGATGGCCGGGTCTTGCTGGAAGGCCAGGATTTGGTGCCGTTGTCCGACAAGGACATGAGCGAGATCCGGGGCAGCCAGATTGCGTTGATCATCCAGGATCCGATGACATCGCTAAACCCCGTTTTTTCCATCGGCAACCAGGTGGGAGAGGCCATCAAAATCCACCAGGACATCCCTAAGCGCACGGTAGTCCAGCAGGTGCTGGACGTGTTGAGGAAAGTGAATATCCCTGCCGCCGAGACGCGGGTCAGGGACTATCCTCATCAGATGAGTGGCGGGATGAGGCAGCGTGTCGTGGGGGCCATTGGCATATCCTGCGAGCCCATGGTCCTGATCGCCGACGAACCGACCACGTCCTTGGACGTAACTATCCAGGCGCAGTACCTTAAATTGCTGAAGGAACTGCAGGAAGCTTCGGACATCGCGCTAATATTTATCACGCACGACTTCGGCATCGTCGCCAAGATGTGTGACCGCGTCGCTGTAATGTACGCGGGCAAGATCGTCGAGATGGGGGACGTTCGCGACATATTCAACAACCCGTCGCATCCTTACACCGAGGCGTTGTTGTTGTCAGTCCCTAAGCTCGAAGAGGATGTGGACCGGCTGTATTCGATCGAAGGCCATCCGCCTATGCTTCACGACCTGCCACCCGGCTGCCCGTTCGCACCCAGGTGTCAATACGTGATGGACAAGTGCTCTGAGGCCTATCCGCCTGAGTTCAATATCACAGATGGCCACTATGCGGCTTGCTGGAGGTTAGAATGACCACTTTTGATGCCAGGCCGATGGCAGACACCAAAACGGAGGTACTGCTTGAAGCGGAAGGCTTGAAAAAATACTTCCCGGTAACTAAGGGTCTGCTGATCTCCAAAATAACCGGATGGATCAAAGCGGTGGACGGTGTTTCGTTCCAGATCCGGGCTGGAGAGACCCTCGGTATCGTGGGCGAATCCGGCTGCGGCAAGAGCACCACGGCAAAAATGCTCCTCATGCTGGAAGACCCCACGGAAGGCACGATACGCTACCAGGGCAAGGATATCCAGAACGCCACCTCCGATGAGCGTCGGGCGTATCGGAGTTCGGTCCAAGCCGTCTTCCAGGATCCCTGGAGCTCGTTGAACCCCAGAATGCGAGTCCGCGACCTTATCGCCGAGCCTATGGTCATCAACCTCAACCTCAGCAGGAGGGAGATGCAGGACCGCGTCGCCAAATTGCTGGATGACGTGGGTTTGAGCAGTTATCACGCCAACCTGTACCCCCACGAGTTCAGTGGCGGGCAACGTCAGCGTCTCGCCATTGCCCGCGCCTTATCCGTGGAGCCGCGCGTTATAGTGCTGGACGAGCCGGTGTCGGCGCTGGACGTTTCCATCCGGGCCCAGATTATGAACTTGTTGAGGGACCTGCAAAAGGAGTACAACGTCAGCTACCTGCTGATCGCCCACCACTTGGCCACCGTGCGCTACATGTGCGACTGGGTAGCCGTCATGTACCTCGGCCAGATCGTGGAGTTCGGCCCGACCAGGCAACTTTTCGAAAACCCGTCCCATCCCTACACCAAAGCCTTGATGAACGCTGCGCTTCCATCCCACCCTGACATTGAGCAGGAAGAGATGATACTGACGGGCGAGGTGCCGTCCCCTCTGAATCCTCCCGAAGGGTGCCGGTTCCACCCCAGGTGTCCGTTCGTCATGGAGCGTTGTTCCCACGACATACCGGAGGCGACGGAGCTGTTCCAGGGACACGTGGTCTCATGTCACCTGTACTAGCTGGCGTGTAGGACAGGATTACAGGTATGCCCCGGTAGCCCGAAGCGGCTATATAAACGGCAGCAGTAAAGTGGGCCACGTGGGCGGCTTCATTGTCGGCTTGAGGCTGTCGATGTTCAGGGAAAATGTCCGCCTAAGAACCTGTCTCCGATACTTCCGGCAATGGAGCGAGCGGCCTGGCCCGGCGAAAGAATCCATTATGGAGCAAGTCCTTAAAAAATCGGTGTTCTCAACACGCGCTGGCATTTAGATGGGGTTCAGTTTCAGACACACCAAGGCTATGGAGTCCCGCGCATGGCCACGCTCTTGCTGTACCCTTTCGTCTTCCGCTGCAACCGGCGCAGCCGATCCCGCAACCGCGAATGCGTCCCTTCGTTCCGATTCACCTCGCTGCCCTTCCTCATGCGATGCCGGTTGGCGGGCAGCCACTCATAAACCCGGTAATGATCGCTCCGGTAACGCTCCGCCTCTGGCAGCCGCCCATACAGCCGTAGAAAAATGGTTTCACTGCGATCACCCACTCCAAAATCCACCCAGTGCTGGCCGTCGGCCTCCGCCACCACTGCGGTCCAGGTCCACACCTCCCGCTGCTTCCCCCGCCGCCGCGCTCCCACGTAGCTCCACATCTCATCAAAGGAAATCACCCGCGCCAAGGGCGCTCCATGCCGCCGCGCTGCCCGTTCCGCTACCAGCCGTCCTATAAGTTCCTCCGCCTGGCGGGCTTTTTTTGACCCAGGAAAAGACGGTGGCAGTCTGCACTCCCAACACCCGACCAATGGGGTCAGGCCCGTGCCTTCGGTATACATGTCCAAGGCATGCCGTTTCAGGGCTTCGGGGAAGTAATGTCGTTGCCTTCCGGCGTGAAACGATGCTGACAGTCCCGGCGGCGGTAGGTCTGCTTGCCCCGGGAGTGTCCGTCCTTGAGGGTCCAGTTGGAGCCGCAGTGGGGACAGCGGAGATCATGCCGGTAAACCCGAGCCCGTGCCATGGCACTCCCTCCTGATCAGTGTAATGCCCAATTTTACATAACCCGCGCGTGTTGAGAATACCGATCGGTCAACCCGCGACCGGAAAGGGAAGAGCGATCCTACCGATGCAGAGATGGCAGCTCGTTCCGTCCTGGTGGGTGTAGCCGACGCCACTCCCAAGTCGGGCCAGGGTGAAGTGGAGATGATCCGTATGCTCAAGACCGCCAAGATCTCGGCCGTCAAGGCCCGCACCCAAGCCATCAACCAGATGAAGGCTCTTGTTGTCACTGCCCCAGCCGAACTTCGCGAAAGCCTTGACGGTCTATCGACTGTTGCCCTGGCCGCTCGGTGCAAGAGATTCCGTCCGGGTCCTCTGGTCAATCCCACGTCAGCGGCAAATACGCCCTTCGCTCGCTGGCCGGCCGCTACCGTCAACTCAGCGAGGAGATCCACGACCTGGAAACAGAACCGACGCGGCTCACCCGGACGGCATCGCCAACGCTGGTCAGCATCTTCGGTGTAGGACCCGACACGGCAGCTACCCTCCTGGTCACGGCTGGTAGCAACCCCGAACGCCTCCGCTCCGAGGCTTCCTTCGCCGCGCTGTGCGGGTGAGTCCGATACCTGCTTCCTCAACCGGCATCGGCTGAACCGCGGCGGTGATCGCCAAGCCAATGCGGCTCTCCATCGCATCGTGGTAGTCAGACTTCGTTACGACCACCGGACCAACTCATCGATGATGAGCAGATTGAGCCGGGTCAGTTGCCGCTGGAGGTTGAGCAGTCTGCGATCGTCCCTGGCCTCCATGAGTTCGCGGACCAGGGCCGCGGCGGTGGTGAAACCCACCGACATTCCCTTTTGGCAGGCGGCCAGGCCCAAGCCCAGGGCGACGTGGGTCTCGCCGGCGCCGCTGTTGCCGATGTCGTTCGTTGAAAGTAGGTATGTACAAAAATGTGGACGCAGATCACGAGGATGAATGGAAATACCGTAATCCGTCTATATTATAGTGATAGACTGCGAATATTATAAGTAATACTCTATACATATCCATTGAATCGTGATAGTGTAAGTGGATAAAGACGAAATCCGCGGAAGGACTAGGATCGAATGGACCAGCCAACCTTTGCCGATCTGGAATACCGAGGCCAGAAGTGCAAGACCCGCCGGGAATTGTTCCTGGAACGGTCGGATACGGTAAAGAGCGCTACCGGGAAGCCCGCGAAGAACACGGATCGGCTGACGCTGTTATTCGGCTTGGGCAAGCTGCTGACGGCGAGGGGAAACTGGGGATGTAGTGCCCGCTGCAACAGGCCCGGGCCGTGGTTTTTGCCCCACGTGCCGCTCCGGCAAACACCCTCCAAGCCAAAATGGGCCTCGCTCAGAACATCCTAAGCTATCAGGTATCACATTTCCCGGACCCGTTCCCTTTGCCTAAACCTTGTCCGCGGTTTTTGCATGGAATAACCAGTCCTGTAAAAGTTTCGGGAGGTAAGGGTTATGTTTCACTATGACACTTTCAAGGGAAACCGCGGGGCGATGCTGCTGGCAACATTAGCTCTGGCGGTCATAATAGCCTGCGGAAGCTCCGCCCCTGCGCCGGAGGAACCAGCCGCAAGCAGCAGCGACGGCACAGCGCCCCCACAGGCTCAGATTGCGCCTACGGCCATGCCGGCCGGGGCCGAAGTCACATCCCAGACGATGACTATCCAACCGGCGGGCAAACTTACCATGGGCCAGGAGGAGATAAACATCTTCAGCGGGCACCCCGCGCTATCGGTCAACCCCCAACTGTTCGTGATATCCACGGCCCCGGTGGTGGAGGGACTGATGGCCTGGAACAGCGACTTGGAAGCGGTACCCCTGCTGGCGGAGTCCTGGAGCATCTCCGACGATTTCGTGACCTGGACCTTCAACATCCGCGAAGGAGTGCAGTTCCACAAGGGATACGGTGAAATGACCGCGGAAGACGTGGCCTGGTCCTATACCCATTGGATCACGAACACCAAACATGCCCGGGCCAGCGCCCTCCAGCGGTTCTGGGACCACCCCGAGGGCAATGTGGAGGTTGTGGACAGCCACACTCTGGTAGTGAACACCGGGGAGGCCATGCCTGATGTGATCATGTCCGAGTTTCACCGGATTCCCTCGGGAATCGCCTCCTGGGTCACCAGCAAAAAGCAGTCGGATGAACTGGGAGTGGAAGCGGCGGACAAGGACATCGCCGCCACCGGCCCCTGGGAGATTGTCGAACATCGTCCGGCCCAGTTCTGGAGGATGCAAGCGGTGGAGAACCACTGGCGCAAGACACCCTACTTCGCCGAACTGGAATTCCAGGAAATCCCCGAACAGTCCACGCGGTTGGCCGGATTCCAGACCGGGCACCTGGATACCTTCGTGATGGCTTTTGACTCCATCCCCCTGATACAAGACATGCCGGAGGCCAGGCTCATGCAAGTGCCTGACCAGGCCGCCGGGGAAATGCTGCTGCACTTTCATGGTGGGCTCTACTTCAACGTAGGCACCGACGATCAGGAAGCCGCTTACGACCCGGACCTGCCCTGGGTGTCTTCCAATACGGAAATAGGTTCACCGGAGTGGGAACAAGCCAAGAAAGTGCGCCAGGCGATGGTACAGGCCATTGACGTCCAGACCATTGTGGAGACCCTGTTGCAGGGCTATGCGATGCGATCGCCGGTGGGTGTGGGCGGGTACAGCTATTCGGCGCACCGGTTCCCGGACATCCCGATGCTGGAATATGACCTGGAGGGAGCCAGGAGGCTTCTGGCCGAGGCCGGCTATCCGGACGGTGGATTCGGCATCACCTTGATCCCGGCCCTGCGGGGCGCGCCCGCCGAGGTAGAGGTGGCCGAGGCCATCGCCGTCATGTGGGAAGACATAGGGGTGGACGTAAAGTTGCAGAACATACCCTACGGAACCTACCGGCCCACGGTCATTGGGCGGGTCTTCAACGGAGCCACCAACCACGCCACTTCCCCTTCCAACACCCCGGCCCGGCTGTACAACGCCCTGCAGGATAGAGGCAGTTTCATCAGGCACACCCACCCCTATCTGGATGATATAACCATCCGGACCCAGAGCGCCGTCACCCTGGACGAGCGCACCAAGCTGGAGAACGAGGTGGGCATGTTCATGCACGATGAGTCCATCTACGCCTCCCTGTATATGTGGGATGCGGTATGGGCAGTGGGACCCAGGATAGATGAAAAATCGTGGAGCGAAAACCTGTTCTACGGCGATATTCGCAACGTCAACGGCTACGAGTGGATCCAGCCGCGACAGTAGGCGAACCCCAGCCTGAGGCGCCGCGCCTCAAGGCTGGACCCCGTTGGCTGCGAATAGGGGGCTACGCCGGCCGAGGGTTGCCGTTGCGGGACTGTCCTCTTGGGCAGAGCCCAAGGGTTCCGCAACGGCAACCAACCGGGATTTTTGCTCCGTTCGGAACGACAGTGGAGGCTAGTAGTCCGTCAGTGTCGTATTGATGGGTAAAGAGACTTCAGTTTGGTGCGTGCATCTGCAGTGGTGAAGCGCCAGTCCACTCGTATGCCGTCCCGGTTGCGCTGAGCCTGCCACGCTGCTGCCTACCTCCGCAGGACGCTTCGGTTCGGGATGCGGCGGTCCAGGCATTGCCGGTCCAACTCCCGTGCTTCGGTGTGCAATGTATCTCCAGCCGCTCCGCGATGCGCCGCGCCGCCGCCGGCTCAAAGGCCTCGTACAGCGAGGCCAGATGATGGGTGTTCAGATTGTCCATTACCAGCACGATACGCTCCCTATCGGGATAGTCCTCGTCCACCAGTCGCTTGACCACCCGGGCCCAATCGGCTCTGGTGCGTCGGTCCGTCACCTCCACCCGTCGCCACCCCTCCAACGGAGCGAACAGCATGAACAGGTTGCTCACCCCGTTGCGCTGGTATTCGTAATCGTAGGCCATGACTGAACCAGGCCGCGGCGGACGGGATTGCCGAGTCTCCCCCACCAGTTGCTTGCTGGTCTCGTCCAGGCACACCAGCACTTCCTTGTCTTCATAGCTGCGGTGATAGACCTCCAGCACGTCTTCCATGGCGCACACAAAATCGGCGCTGCCTTGGGGCGGGATGCACCAGCATTCTTTCAGCCAGGGCTTCAGTTGGTTTTTTCAAGGTCCGGCGCACCGTCTCGTCGCTGATGCTCTCCACTATCTCTCCTTCCACCAGTCCGTCGGCCAGCAGTTGCAACGTCCAACTGACTCGTCCCTCCGGTGGCGGCGAGCAGGCCAGGGCAATCAGGTGGGCCTCACCCTGACCATCCAACTTCTTCCGGCGCCGGTTCAGTTGCTCTTTGCGACCCAGAGCGGCCGCCACTCCTTCCTCCACACAGCGGCGGCGTACCCGTTCCACCGTGGCGGTGCCCACCTTCAGGGCCCGGGCGATCTCCTGGTCCATCATTGGCCCCTCGGCCTGATTCTCATCGCTCAGCAGCAGGATGCGGGCGTGAGTCTGCTTATAAGCCGCCGCCCAGCCCCTGGAAACCAATGCCTTCAGTTCCTCCTGTTCCTCTACCGTCAGTTCTACCCGGTACTTCTTCACCATAACCTCCCTCACCACTTCCCCATTTGTTCCTGTTTCTACTTGACCTTCACATCCTACCATCCATCATTGCAATGGTGGTAGGCCACTAGCTCCCTGGTTATCGGACATCTTCAAAAACGATTGCTGTCGTCAATTGATGCCTTCGCCAGGACGCTGGCGGTCCACAGGAGGAGCGTCGAATTGGCTTTGCTATCCGCTCGGGCGGCGGCGGAAGCTCCTGAATCGTTGATCGATGATCTACAACTGCTGAACTTTGACATTGATGCCGCCTCCGATCTGCTGGAGGAACCAGACGACGCCGACGAGCTCGCCGACGATGGACTGCCTGAACAGATCGAGGAGCCTACCGATCAGCAGGAGGAAGCTCTGCACGATCTGGTTGACCTTGCTACGGCCGCCACCACCGACGCCAGTCAGCTGGATCTCCGCGAAGCGCTACAGGGAGAGTTGGCCCTCATCGACGAAATGCGGGAGATTGCGGAGGATGCGCGATACCAGGCTGATCGGCGCATTCAGGAAATCGTCGGCTGGATTGGCGAAAATATGTGCCCGGGGTTGTCTTCGTCAAACGAAGAACATCCGCCGTGGAATGACAACCGGGTGATCATATTCACCGAATACGAAGACACCCGTCGTTACATAGAAAAATGCCTGAAAGAGGCCATCTCACATACGTACCGGGCAGTAGAGCGCATCGCCGTTTTCAGCGGAACAACTTCTCGGGAGCGGCGACTGGATATCAGGGATGCGTTCAACACCGAACCGAAGGACCACCCGCTGCGTATCCTGATTGCAACTGACGCGGCCCGAGAAGGCCTCAACTTACAACGGCATTGTAGCAACCTATTCCACTTCGATATGCCTTGGAACCCCAGCCGGTTGGATCAACGCAACGGACGTATCGACCGGAAATTGCAGCCGGCCGACGAAGTCTTCTGTCGATACTTCGTCTGCAAGCAACGGCCTGAAGACCGGGTGCTCGAAGTGTTGGTCAAGAAATCCGAGATCATACGGCAAGAGCTGGGTAGCGCAGCAAACGTGCTGGATTCGCAACTGGCCGCCAGTATCGGCAAAGGGGGCATCAAGCGGAACGAGGTTGCGGAGTTGGAGAACCTCATTGATGGCGTCCAATTGGATGACCACAAGCAGGTGGTGGAGGATGAACTTGAGGCGGACCGATCGCGCCAATCCAAGCTAAGACAGGAAGTGGAGCAGCTTCGAGATGGCCTGGAGCGATCCAGAACCCGCATCGGCATCACAGAGTCTCAACTCCGTCAGACCCTTTCCATGAGTTTGAGGCTTTCTGGTGCACTAAACCAAAGCCGAGGAGAAATACGCAGAAAAATGGGATAAATTTGTGGAGGAACTGGGCCAGAGAGTGCAGTAGTGGGGGGGGTAGATGATGAGCGTGAGGGAGATAGATCGGTCTTTGGAACAATGGCAAATGGAAGTCAAGGATTGGCGTCGACGGATGATCTTGGCGCCGACGCCAAGGGAGCGGGAGCGGTGGTACGCCATCTGGTTGCTGGCCCAAGGCTGGAGGGCATTGGCCAGGGCGGCGGCGCTGGAAAGGGACCCTCACACCATCGGACGATGGGCGGCGGCCTTTGGTGAGGGAGGGCCCAGAGCCCTGATATTCGAGCAGACCGGTGGTTCCCCCCCGCCCTGAGCGAGGCGCAGCGGGAGGAGTTGAGGGCGGCGGTGCAGCAGCTGCCTGCCGCGGCGGGCTTGGACCTGGCCAACTGGAACTGGAAGGTGGTGCATCGGTTTGTCTAGGAACGCTTGGGCCTCAGCCTGTGCCGCCGCAGCTGCCTGACCTACCTGCGCCGCTTGGGATTTGCCTTCAAGCGCCCCCAGAAGCGGCTGCTGAAGGCGGATGAGGAGAAACGGGAGGCCTTCGTGGCGGCGTACGCCGCCCTGCGGGAGGAGGCAGTAGGGAGCGGAGCCAAGATATGCTTCGCCGACGAGGCCCACTTCCGTGCCGATGCCGTGCCGATGCGGAGTTGCGGGGCCGGTGGGTGCTGCGGGGAGAGCCAGCCCTGGTGAACTCCAGCAGTCCGCGGTATGGCGAGAAAGCCAGCTACTATTCGGCGGTGTGTCTGGAGACGGGAGAGGTGGAATGGATGGACCGGGCGGGAAACAGCAACAGCGGAACCTCGGCAGCCTTTTTGGACCAGTTGCGCCAGCGGCACTCGGGGCCGCTTCGGGTAATTTGGGATAATGCCCCAGCCCATGGTGGCGAGGCGGTGCGGGAGTATCTGCGGCGGCCTGGCCTGGGGCTGAGGCTGGTGAATCTGCCGGGCTACAGCCCAGACTTCAACGCCCCAGACTTCAACGCCGATGAAGCCATCTGGGGATGGGCGCGGGAAGAGGCGACCGGGAACCTGTGCCTGGGAAGCAGAGCGGCGGTGCAGGAGAGGGTGGGCAGCTTCCTGGCCAGGCTGACCAGCCGGAAAGACGAGGTCAAGCGCCGCTGCCGCACGGTCCTGCAATCAAGGGCCGAATCCCTCCTGCGAGACTCCCAACCCGACCCCCGACTTCCGGCAAATGCACATCCCACCTTGGCTTTGGTTTAGTATTACAACGACGGCTTGAGTTGGAAAGCCTCGGAATAATGCGACGAACTACTAATACAGGACACTAGACGTAGTTTGTTCTCCAACCCATTACAATGCAGAACCTGAGCACTGTGCTACCATCCCGTTGAGCTGTTCTTTGAACCTGAGTATTCCTTACGTGGGACTACCCAGCTTAATATCCGGGGCGGACGTCGAGAATCCTTTGTAAGTGCAGATCCGGAGGCGGGAAATGGCTAAGCCAAGAGTGTTCATCAGTTCTACTTTCTATGACTTGAGGCAGGTCAGGGAAGACCTTGACAGGTTTATTTCAGGATTAGGATACGAAGCTGTCCTCTTCGAGGCAGGCGACATCGCATACGGCAAGGATAGGCCTCCAGAGGGGTATGTTCATCGCGAGATCGAACTGTGCGACATCTTGATCTGTATTATTGGGGGCCGTCATGGCACTGAATCAGAGGAACAACCCGGCTCCTCGATAACTCAACTAGAGCTGAAAACTGCTCTAGAAAACCAAGTCCAAGTTTTCATATTCATCGAACAAAGCGTTAATTCTGAATACGGCACTTACTTGTTAAACAAAGATAATGCTGGCATCACATATCGATTTGTGGATGACCCTCGCGTCTATAAATTCATAGAGTTGGTCCACAACCTCCCGAGAAACAATCCTATCGCACCATTTCAAACCGCATCCGATATTGTTGAAATCCTCAGGAATCAGTGGGCAGGGCTATTCCAAAGATTTCTCCAAGACCAAAAGCGCTTTCAGGAGATCAGGACTCTGGAGGAAATGAAGTCAGTGGCCGGAACGCTCGAACAACTAGTGAGGTTTCTCACCGTAGAGCGCAAAGACGAGGGCGATGCTATCCATCAGGTATTGCTACCCAATCATCCAGTGTTCCATCGATTACAAGACCTGACCGAGACCCCGTACAGAGTGTTCTTCGCTAGTGAGGGGGAACTAAACCAATGGCTTAAGGCCCAAGGTTGGAATCCGGTTGGCGAGGGTGCATACGACGATGGCAGCTATAGGGAATGGATAAGAACTAATACAGGAGAGTACATTCGGTTGACTCAGCCGTTATTCGATGAAGAGAGTAAATTGAAGGTCTATACCGAAGATGAGTGGAATGACAGTTGGCTCCAACGGCTCGAATATTGACCGCCACGGCCCTATGAGGAACCGCCAATGTTCGATGAGGAACCACCAATGTTCGACGAACCGCCAGACTAAATGCTCTTGCTAGAAAGCTGGCCGGAAACCGACCGGATTATGGCGAGGGGTTATACTCCGGGCAATCCAGGCTAGCGGAGCAGGGCAATGCTGGGGAAGCGTTCGGACCAGAAGGGCCTGTGGGAAGCGGACCGGTGTATCTGGACTACGTGGGCAGGGACACCTGCTACGGTTTGCTGGCCGCACTGCGGGGCCGGTTGTTCAGCGATGACGATTTCGCCGAGATCTGCTGTCCAGACAATGGGAGGGACAGCGTGCCGCCCAGCCTGCTGGCCACGGCGCTGCTGTTGCAGACCTACGACCGGGTCAGCGACGCCGAGGCCAAGGCGAGGGCTGACTTCGACATCCGTTGGAAGAGCCTGCCCTCGGCCACGACCGGGGGTGGCGTTGGGGATTGAGATTGAGGATAGACCCTTTGCCAAGAGTACCCTTTGCCAAGAGTACCCTGCAGCTGTTCCGGGCGCAGTTGATACTGCACGAGAAGGTGCGGGAGGTGTTCGAGAGCAGCCTGCGCCTGGCGCGGCAGTCGGGCTACCTGAAAAAGCGTGGGATGCGGGTGGCGCTGGACACGACCTGCATCCTGGGACGGGGCGCGGTGAAGGACACCTACAATCTGCTGGCGGACGGGATCGTGAAACTGTTGCGGGTCCTGGCGGCCGTGGCGAACATCGCGGTCGGGGAATGGGCCGAAGGTCAGGGCTACGAGCGGTACTTCGGGTCCAGTATCAAGGGCGAGGCGACGATTGACTGGTCGGACCGCAAAGCGCGGGCGGTGTTGCTGGCTGAGCTAGTGGCTGACGGGGATCGGCTACTGGAACTGGCGCGGCAGGCGTGGGTGGAATTGCCGGAGGACAGCGGCCAGCGGCAGAGCATAGTGGATGGGGCGGAGTTGCTGGGACAGTTGCTGCTCCAGGATGTGAGGCGCGTTGGGGATGGCGACGGCGATGATGACGGTGGGGTGAGCCTCAGGGATGGGGTGAGCAAGGACCGGATGCTGTCGGTGCATGACCCGGAGCTGCGCCACGGGCACAAGGCGGCCATCGTGGTGGACACCGACAGCCAGCTGATCACCGCCGTGGACGTGTTGCCGGGCAACGCTGCCGACAATCTGGGGGCCTTGGAACTGGTGGAGCAGAGCGAAGTGAGTACCGGCTCGGTGGTGGAGGAAGCCATGGGCGACGCCGCCTATGGGGACGGCGGGACCCGCCAGACCTTCGCCGAGGCGGGACGCCGGTTGGTGGCCAAAGTGCCGGGCCGGCCCAACCGGAAACACTTTCCCAAAAATGACTTTCACCTTGACCTGGCTGCGGGCAGTTGCGCCGGTCCGGCGGGACAGGTTACCCACGCCATCGTGCCGGCGGGAAAGCGGACGGATGGCGCCGGTCGTGTCTACCGATTGCAGGCTTTCCAGTTCGACGGGGCGGTATGTGGGGTATGTCCGCTGCGGTCCCAGCGCATCGCGGCCCAAGGCAGTAAAGGACGCAGAGTGCTGATCCATCCCTAGGAAGCCCTGCTGCAGCAGGCCCGAGCGTTGCAGCAGAGCGCTGCCTACGACGAGTATCGAGCACGCCGAGTGGTAGTAGAGCATCGGCTGGCTCGGCTGGTCCAGTTGGGGATTCGCCAGGCCCGCTACTTCGGAAGGGTCAAGACGAAATTCCAGCTGTATCTGGCGGCCACGGTGGTCAACCTGACCCTGGTGGCGGGCAAAATCGGGCTGTTGGGCAGTACCGATGGCGGCGCAGCAGGCCACCGCGTCGTCCGCAATGATGTCCTCGCTGTGGTCGCCAATGCTGCGGCCAATTTCAGTGCCGTCCGGCTCGGACAACTATGGTCCCTGATTTTGCTCACGTCGGCTTTACTGCCGCAACTCCCTCTACCCAACCAGGGCTTTCCGGCCCGGTTTCTAGGGGGTGTCGTCAAAATGGCGGTAGGGTGGTAAATTGCTGGAAATGGGGAGAGTGTGGAAGGTGGGGGTATGACAGTAGCGCACCGGCGCCACGATATGACCGATGAGGTTTGGGAGCGGTTGAGGCCGCATTTGGCCGGGGGAGAGGGCAAGAGGGGCCGACCGGCCCAGAGCCTGCCCCGTGCCACGACACGGGGACAACCGGCGGTTTATCGACGCCGTGTGCTGGATACTGCGCACCGGTGCTCCTTGGCGAGATTTGCCCCCGGACTACGGAGATTGGAAGAACACCCACCGCCGCTTCTGCCGCTGGCGGGACCGGGGCGTGTGGGCCGGACTGTTGGAGGCGGTGATTGATGACCCTGATTTCGAGTGGCTGATGATAGACGCCAGCTATATCAAGGCCCATCCCCACAGCGCCGGCGCCCGGGGCGGAAATCAGTCCATTGCCCGCACAAAAGGGGGCTGAACAGCAAGCTGCACCTGGCGGTGGATTCCCACGGAATGCCGGTAAGGCTGGCGGTGACCGAGGGTACGTTTGCCGACTGCTCCCAGGCTTTGCCTCTGATTGAGGGCATAGCAGCGGAGTGCCTGCTGGCGGACAAAGCCTATGACACCAATGAAATCATAGCCACCGTCCGGGAATTGGGAATGGACCCGGTGATACCGCCCAAAAGCAACCGGAGAGAAAAGCGGGACTATGACCGGGCGCTGTACAAGCTGCGGCACCTAGTGGAGAACGGATTCCTGGAATTCAAGCAGTGGCGCGGGGTGGCAACCCGCTATGCCAAGAGAACGGCGTCGTATTTGGCCATCTGCCAGCTCCGGGCAGTGATGATCTGGAGCAAACTCTTTTGACGACACCCCCTAGGGTTGAATGCGTACGCCTTGTCGCTGGCCGCTGACGTTACCCAAATGGTTCGATGGTCAGACCAGAGGCCGTACAAGCGGGTGAGCCCTATGTCCATCGGGATGGCAATATCTCGGTCTTGGTCTCGGACCCCGTCCACTAGGTTCCAGGCAGGTACGCTGAGCGAAAGGCGCTGGAGAACCCACATCGTGTGCCGTCCGACCAGATGTCGGATGCCCCGGCAACGCCATCGCTAACGTCCAAATCTTTGGACGAGTCTCTTGTCCCATCCGACAGCATATAGGCGTAGATGTATCTGTCGTTTGCATCAAACACCCACATGGTGGTACCGTCCGACCAGATGCCCCTTGGACTCACGCTCTCGTCCAAGATGTCCCGGGAAAGAACGTGCGTTCCATCCGACAATACGTAAGCGAAGAGATTTTTTCGATGCTGTCAGCAACCCGCATGATCTCCCCGTTAGACCAGATGCCCCTTGGACTCATGTTTGAGGAATCCAGCTGGAACTCTTTTGAGGTGCCGGCTGTCCCGTCCCTGTTATAGGCGTAGACCTTGTCAGTGACATAGTCCACAACCCAGATAGTGGTGGTATCACCCCAAATGCCATGTGGACGCTCGTTCCCGGTTGCAATCAGGCCGTCCAAATCGTCTTGGGCCTTCCAACCCAGCGGATCGGTGGAACCCCGTCCAAGGTCCAGGACGTACTCCATGATGGCTACCCCGTTGGCGGCGGTGACGGTGATATTCACGGTGTTGAGACCTGAGTCAAGGTTGACCTGGTGGCCATCTGCGTCAACTACAGCGTCCGGTACACTGAAGGAAACCGTGGCCTCGCTGTCGGTGGGAGTGGCGATAATGGTAGCGCTCGCCACCGTGCTGGCCACTCCCACGGCATAGTAGGTTTGATCCGGGTTGAATCCGATGACATTTTCGGGGCCGACCGTTAGGCTGCTAAGCGTGGGATCGTAGCCCGGGAGGTCGAATGCATAAACCTTGCCGTTGGCCCGGGAACTTACCCAGATAGTGGCGCCATCGGACCAAAATGTTGTGCGGCTGACTTAGCCCAATGTCCGCCGGAAGGGCAATATCCCTGTCTTCTACCCGATCACCGCTTGCCAAATCCCAGGCGGCCTTGGTCTGACCGGCAAGCCACAGGGTCGTGCCGTCGGACCAGATGTCTGAGAACTGGGTCGCCGAACTCAGGTTCCGGTGTTGAGTTTGATCTTGGGTCCCGTTCGACAACTGGTAGGCGTATATCCACTTGCTCGATGAATCGAGAACCCACATGGTGGCGCCGTCCGACCAAATGCCAGCAGGATTTTGGGCAAGTGAGCTAACCGAGATATCCTTGGAAGCGACATGGGTCCCATCGGATAACCTATAGGCGAAAAGTTTATCGTCTACGTTATCAGCAACTCACATGGTGGCGCCGTCCGACTAGATGCCAGTCGGGTGTGAGTTTCCGGATTGAAGTTGGAACTCCTGAGCGGTGTCCGCTGTCCCGTCTCGGTTGTAGGCGTACACCGTGTTGTCAACGTTGTCGACCACCCAGACGGTGCTGCTGTTGCCCCAAATGCCCCAAGGGGAATCATTGCCGGCCGCGATAAGCCCGTCCAAGTCGTCCTGCGCCTTCCAGCCGTTCAGTTCGTTGGAACCACGCCCGATATGCAGGGTGTATTCCGTAGTTGAAATCTTGTCTTCCGCAGTGACGGTGATATTCAAGGTGTTGAGGCCGATGCTGAGGTTGACCTGATGGCCTTCAGTTTTAGTATCAGCGTCCTGGCCGCTGAAGGACACGGCGGCCCCGCTGTCGGTGGGAGTGGCGCTAATGGTCGCGGTGGTCACCGCGTGGGCCAAACCGACGGCATAGTCGGTTCGGTCCGGCTCAAATCCGATGATGCCCTCGGGGTTGACTGTCAGAGCACTCAGCGTGGCCGTGTTGGAGAGCGTCTGAGCGTGCGACGAAAAGTGGATAGATAGGGCCAGGATACTGACGAGAGTCGCGACTATTAGATGGTGGAATAGAGCTGTCTTCATAAAACGGCGCGAAGTTGCGGAGTCAGCCGCTCACCCCAAATCCCGTCAGGTCAAGTGATGGGTTGTCGACGGTTTTTGGGACAAACTGATCCCATAGTTCACGCCGCCCCGTCGTTAGCTTGGCCAGCCGTACCAAGTTGTGGCTGGCGGCGGTCATCTCCATCCAGAACCGGTTGCGGGCCACTCCGCAGTAGCGCAGCTTCCGGCCGCCGCCCACCGTCTTAACCCAGCCGAACACCTCCTCAATCCGTTTCCTGTCCCGCTGGCTGAAGCGATACCCATCGTGCCGAGTGGTGTGCCGGTCAATGGCCGAGCGCTGCTTCTGGGCCACATGCGGCGTTACTCGAGACTTCCGACGTTCCCTGACGAAACCCCGGGTGTCATAGCCACCGTCGGCGCCCACGGTGACCCGTCTGGCGACGGGCACGCCTCCAGCATTTCCAAAGCCGCGTCCCGTTCCTAGGTGTTGTTGGCTGGGGTGAGGCGCACGTTCGGCGCCAACCCTTCCCGGTTGTCCATCAAAACGTGGGCGTCAAAGCATAGCTTCGCTTCCTTCCCCTTGCCTTTTTAGCCAGCCTGGCATCGGGGTCCGTGGTGGACCGGTGGGTGTCCTTGCGGCGCATTCAACCCCCTAAAGTCAGCCTCTGGATTGCGTCCACCATCCCCGGACGGCGAATTCCCATCTTGGGGTCGGAGACTCTTAACCGACGCGCGCGCCTCCAGGAGTGTGCCAACCACGTTGAAGCGCTCCTGCGACAACAGCCGCCGCTTCCGAACCTGCTCCACGATGTAGGCGGTGCGGTTAGCATTGAAACCTATGAGATGTCCCGGGGGCTGACCGTAAGGGCGCTCAGCGTGGCGTCAGCGCTTTGCTGAGCGGATATCGGCGCGGGGAAGGCCGATCGGCAGCGCCACCAGCCCAATGAGCAGGAAACCGGCAACGTTGATGACCGGGGAGATTGAGCCGGTTTGCCGCGCAATACCGTCTTTTTGGCTGGTCCTTTCCATCTTTCTTGTGTCCGAGCGGCGCGCTGTCTTTCTCCATCGGCTAACGTATTGCCACCATTACCGCCTATGGGTTCCCGAATACCGGTCCTAACGCCCCCGCATCGAACAAATCAAGCAACGTAGCGGCCGTCAGGCAGCGAGCCCAGCGGTGAGATATTCTGGGCGCAACCGCACTCTTGCAATGGCATTGGCGTTCGTCCTACGTTCGTCCTGGTCGGTATTGATTGATGAACTATCTCCAGGGATTAGGAGTATTTGTTATCGTAATCTAAGATATTAGTCAACCACAAAACGCCATGTATTGCGATGATTAATGGCTTATAGGCTCGGTCGTAATGTTGGAGGGCCGTTGCGTCGGCCGTTGGCAACGGCCGTGGTGACCTCGCACGGCGCCGCCTTCCGGCGATGGGACGTCGCTTAGCCCGAAACCACCGAAGGGATGTGTCGTGCCGGTCTGCCCAGATCTGAGAGGCGAGGGAAAGGAGCGGCGAGGCTTTGAGCCCAATGAATTGGCTGGGTGCGGGGTGTAGCTGCAACGCCAGGGAGATGTTGACGGCCAGTGGTAGCGGTGTAGGGAGCGATTATCAGCGTGGACCGCCGGCGGAGACCGTCAGGGACCGGCCTGATGCAGGCCTACCAAGGGGTAGGGTAGTCCTGGGTACAGACGCCGACGGCGGGGTCAGGAGGGGATTGGCAAAGCTCGCAATCGGGCCAGGGTGCTGCTGAAGTGGTTTTCCAGGGCCAGCCCTGGGGAAGATGCCGGGTGAGGCGCCGCGCCTTGCGGGTGATGCGTCAGGCCAGGGAGGGAGAAGAAGCGTCGCCGGAGGGTCTTGGTGGTCGCCACCGGCTGGCCCAGACCGATGCGTGCCGTCCAGGCGGCGTTGGCGGGAAAGCGTCCCGAGGGGAGATGGTTGAGGCCCACGCCGTACTTCAGGTCGCGGATGGCGTTCTCGATCTCGGCGTGGCAGCGATGGTCGACCTCCAGTTCCAAGGTATCCCCGTCCCGGTCGGTGATGAAAGCGTGATAGCTGTAGTTGGCGAAGAGCGCGAGTTGGGAACCGGGCGTGGGTTTCACCCGGCGGACGATGAGCCGCACTGGGGCGGCGTCGGGCTCACTCTGAAAGGGGGTGTAGCTGGTCTCGGCCACGTCGGCGGCGCCCTCCATCCAGTAGGGGATGGGCGTCCAGTCAGCCTCGGCTATGGCGTCGATGCTGCTCCGCACGCTCCGGTGCTGGCGGACGGTGATGGAGAAGCGGACCTTCGTCTGGCGACAGACTGCCACCATGCCGTGGTTGTAGTGGCCGCGGTCGGCCCGCACGGTGAGTGGTCCGGTGGCCCCGGCGTAGCGCACCCGTCCCACCGTCTCCCCCAGAAAGTGGGCGGCGCCCCGCGCCGTGTTGGCCCGTCCCTTGCGCAGACGTGCCATCAGCACGTCGCCGGTGCCGGCGGCGACGGCGAGGAGCGGGTGATAGCCACGCTGGCCGGCGTAGTTGTGGCGTTGCGCTCCCTCCTTGGCCAGCCCAAACGTCTCGCAGAAGGTGGAGTCCAGGTCGATGGTCAGCAGGTCATCGCCAGGTCCCGCACTGGCGGCCCACGCCCGGGCCAGCACTTCCCGGCTCACCCGATCCAGCTGGCGGACGTGGCCCCACCGGAAACTGCGCAGAAAGGTCCCCAGGGTGGACCGGCGCCTTGACCACGCAGCCGATGGCGCCAGCCGTCCCGCCGGTACGCAACACGTCGGCGTCGTCGATGCAGTCGCCACCAGCCAGCGCCGATGCCACCAAGGTCAGCAGCTTGTCGCCAGCGTTGGCCCGACCCGGCGCACGGCCCAGGTCAACGTGGCGGTCAACCAGTTCACCCAGACCCAGGTGGTGGGCCAGCATGATCGGCAAAAGCAGCCCGGCATTGGCCACCAGGCGGTGGTCGTCGCAGGCAACGTGGATGCGGTCGGGCGACTCAGGTGGTAGCATCTTGTATCTTGGCTTTGGCCTGGTTTTCTGTTTCAAAAACCATATGATACTCGAAGCGCGGGAGCACTTTCTCATCCCTTCACCACATCGCCACACTCATCTTTTCGGTGGATTGGGGCTCAGTCGCTCGAATGGCAGCAATACAACGTAAGCAGAGGTTTGGAAAAACGCCGGCCTCGATTTGACTTCCCATGTGGCGGACGGCCACCACCGTCGTGAGGGCGGCAACCGCCAGCGTGCTGCTTAGCCGTCCGGCCGGAGCGCTGGTCAACGCGGCGCTCACAGCCGCGGCGCTTCTGCTGGGCGGCCCGGCCACGCCGGCCGGCGCCCAAGACCAATCTTCGGACGCCAGCCTGAGTGGGATCACCGTAGACGGCAACGACGCCATCGTGACGTCAACCCGTCAGTACCGTTACGACGTCTCTGGGTACACCACGCAGGTCACGGGTCATCACGACTACGCACGGGGGCGCCTCTGTCGACATCGATCCAACGCCGCGCTTGCCAAGACGGTTCGGACCCAGAGCAACCACTGTTTCATGTCCATCTACCCGGCTTGCCGCCTGGAGTTGCTGACCGTCAGACATCAGTGAATCACTTTGCGCTGAGAACCCGGATATATCTCAAGGCTGTCCGATATGCCTTTGACGAAGTACAATCACTCAAGGCTGCGTAACAGCAGTGAATGAGGACACAAGGTCAATGAATATTCGCCCAATGTCTGACTGGATCCTTACACGGTCGGGACTCGCCGGCTTAGTGGCCGTAGCAGGGATTGTGCTTTTCCTTGCCACGACTGCGGGCGCATACGCTCAAGGTAGCGGGACGGAGGCTGTCCCGGCCACGCCGGACCAGCCCACGGGGACAGCGATCTGGATGGGGATGATGGACGTTGAGTGGAATGAGGTGCCGGGGGCGGAGACGTATGAGGTCCAGTACTTCGACATGTCGGGCTGGGTAGACTTGCCGGGCGACGGCATCAGAATCGCGTTCTACGGAGCTGGCGCGGTCGTCAGCGGACTGAAACCCAGCAGTTCCTATACTTTCCGGGTGCGGGCTATTAACTCCCACGGAGCGTCCGAGTGGTCGGAATACGGTTGGGTACCCCAGACCGACGGTCCTTCAGCGTGGAAGAATGTACCGGAACCCACGAATGTTGCGGCGACAGGTGTCCCGACGATCAGCGGAACGGTGGAGACGGGAGAGACGCTGACGGCTGACGTATCCGGCATCTCGGACTACAACGGCCTGGACCGCGTCAGGTTTCATTACCAGTGGATAAGAAGCGACGGCACCACGGATACGGATATATCCGGTGCCACCGACGCCAGCCACACGCTCACGGACAGCGATTCCGGCAGCGCCATGAAGGCTAGCAGCCCGTCCGAGAAACACGGCCGGCTGTTGGGGGTATGATGGGATGAGCATTCAGCCAACGGAGCCGACTGGTGAGCAAGACCTACCTTCCCTATGATCCCGACCAGCAGTTGCTGCTGCCACAGGCGTTGCAGGAGTGGCTGCCTGATGACCACCTGGCCTATTTCATCTCCGACATCGTGGACCAGTTGGACCTCTCCGAGATCACGGCCCGCTACGAGCAGGAGCGGCGGGGCGGACCGCCCTACAATCCTCGGATGATGGTGAAGGTGCTGCTCTACGGCTACTGCAGCGGGGTGTCGTCTTCTCGGCGCATCGCCCAGCGGCTGCACGAGGACATCGCCTTTCGGGTGCTGGCGGCCAACAACACGCCGGACTTCCGCACCATCTCGGACTTTCGCAAGGATCACCTGGAGGCGTTGTCGGGGTTGTTCTTGCAGGTGCTGATGCTGTGCTGTCAGGCGGGGCTGGTGAAGCTGGGCCATGTGGTGCTGGACGGGACCAAGGTGAGGGCCAACGCATCGAAGCACCAGGCGATGAGTTATCAGCGGATGAAAGAGAAGGAAGGGCAGCTGCAGGGGGAGGTGGATGAGTTGCTGCGGCAGGCCCAGGAGGTGGATGAGGAGGAAGACCGCCGGTACGGTCGGGACCAGCGCGGAGACGAGTTGCCGGAGGAGTTGGCCTTTCGGGAGGGCCGGCTGGAGAAGATCCGGGAGGCCATGGCGGTGCTGGAGGCCGAGGCCCAGGCCGCTGCTGAACAGGCCGAGACAGAGGGCAAGGCGCATCCTGGAGTGCCCGAGGACAAGGCCCAGCGCAACTTCACCGACCCGGAGTCCCGCATCATGCCCGCTGCTGGTGGCAAGGACTTCCTGCAAGCGTACAACTGTCAGGCGGTGGTGGACCATGAGCATCAGGTGATTGTGGCAACTCGCGCCACCAACGTGGCATCGGACAAGCAGCAGGCGGTGGTGATGATCGGGGAGGCCATTGCCAACACCGGCAAGGTGCCCAGGGAAGTATCCGCCGATGCCGGTTACTACTCGGCCCCGGCCGTGGCCGATTTGCAGGCCTTGGGCACCGCCCGTTCGTCGCGCCGGAAAAGACCCGCCACGGCCACCAGCCGCCGCCCGCGCCGCGCGGACGCATCCCCAAGGATCTCTCGCCCAGAGACCGGATGCGCCGCAAGTTGCAGACCAAGCGGGGTCGGCAACGCTACGCGTTACGCATGGGGACGGTGGAGCCGGTCTTCGGCCAGATCAAGCAGGGCCGAGGGTTCCGGCAGTTCCTGCTGCGGGGTTTGCAGAAGGTGCAGAGCGAGTGGTCGCTGATCTGCATTGGCCACAACCTGCTCAAGCTGTTCCGCTTTGGTGGGACGGCTCACGGCAAAGGTCGTCAACCTCACATCCCCACCGCTGGGTTTTTGCCGGGGCAACATCCAATCAGAGGGACGGCGTGATCAGTTCCGTATCCACGTTGGCATCAGGCCCTGTCAGCATTCCTCGGACGGACTGCTAGGGTGTCGTTCACCGACAGGCAGGGGTTTGCCGAGACGTTGACCAGCGCCGCGACCGTTGTTGTTCCCGAACCGACTCCCCAAAATTCTCCGGCCTCAGGACAGCCCACCATCTCAGGCACGGCACAAGCGGGCGAGACGCTGACAGGCAACACGTCGGGCATAGCCGACGAGGATGGCCTCGACAACGTTTCCTTCAGCTACCAGTGGATGGCTGACGACGCCGACATAGCCGGCGCCACCGGCGCCAGCTACACCCTCACCGACTCCGATCAGGGCAAGACCATCAAGGTCAGGGTGAGCTTCACCGACGACGCGGGCAACCAAGAGAAGCTAACCAGTGCGGCCACAGTTGCGGTGGAAGCTATTACCAACAGGGAAGCTACAGGCTCGCCCAGAATCGCCGGCATGGCGGAAGTCGGTCAGTCGCTGGGAATCGTACGCTGGGGATCAATCATTAACATCTGGGATGAGAACGGCATGAGAAATGCCACTCTCAGCTACCAGTGGATTCGCAACGACGGAACGACGGACTCCGACATCCTGGACGCGACTGGCACGTCCTACACGCTCTTGGATGCTGACGAGGGCAAGTACATTAAAGTGCGAGTGTCCTTCACTGACGATGAGGGCAACCCTGAAGAAGTGACCAGTAGTACGACAACAGCGGTAACGGCCCGGCCAGACACCTCCGAACTGGATGCCCCCACTAGCTTATGGGTCCGATCGAGCCGAGGGGAAGAGAGAGGGATCGAATTGAAATGGAGGGCCCCGGAAGGAACCGTAACCGGCTACCAGATACTGCGAAATGAATACGTGTCCATGGCACGTTGGTGGGAGCCGTTGCCCTACGGCTGTATTGACTTATCGGTGGTGCACGTAGACAACACTGGCAGCGATGCAACCACGTACACGGACACCGACGTTGCGGAAGGTGCGAGCTATTCCTATAGTGTGAGGGCCATCAACTCGGACGGCGTCGGACGGAGATCCAGTTCCAGCTCGATTCAATATCGTCCGCCCGGCGCCCCCGGTGCTCCACAAGCACCGCGCAATCTCAACAGCACCCGGGTAAATGACGGGGTTGAACTGACTTGGGACGCGCCTGTTGGGGAGGTCACGGGATATCAAATACTGCGTCGGCTCCCCGAACAGTGTGAGTTTGGTTACCGGGTGTATGCGGAAAACAAGAACAGCACCGACACTAACTGGGTTGACAGGAACGTGGTACCCGGGACTCGCTACACGTATTTGGTAAGAGCGATCAATGATGCTGGCGTTGGGGAGCTACCGTATTCATACCCCGCAAGTTTGCGACCGGTTCAGCTGGTGGCTGGCACCGAACCCAACAGTTCGGCTACCGGGGTGCCCACCATAACCGGTACAGCGCAGGTGGGAGAGACCCTGACCGCAGACACATCCGGCATCGCCGATGCAGATGGTCTTGGCGGGTCGAAGTTCGCTTACCAGTGGCTTTCGGGCCAGGACACTGAAATCCAGCGAGCCACAGGCAAGACCTACACTCTCGCTACCTCGGACCAGGGCAAGACTGTCACGGTGCGGGTCAGCTTCACCGACGATGCCCTGAACCAGGAAACCCTGACCAGTGCGGCGACAGCTGCGGTTGCCGCCGGGAGCGATCCCACGGTGGTTGAAGAGACGCCCACTGAGGCCGCTTCTGTTCCCGGCGCGCCCACCCACCTGAGTGTTTCGACCTCATTAATTCGGAACGAACTATACGATCGATATGTGCCAATGATAGGAATCACCTTGCGTTGGTGGGAACCGGGCGGGGCCGTCACCGGCTACCAGATACTGAGAAAACGCTCACGATGCGATGACGATTATCTGGTTTACGTGGAAGACACCGGCAACGATGCAACGACCTACACGGATACAGATGTTGTTGAGGGAGTGAGGTATGTCTACCGCGTCAAGGCCATCAACTCTGAAGGTGTCGGTCCACAATCCAACTTTTCAACTGCGCAACACCCTTGGCTTTTTGACGAACCAGATTCCGGCGCCCCAGCAGCACCGAGTCGTTTTTACGCCACAAAGACAAGTGGCGGGATCGAATTGACGTGGGAAGCTCCAGACGACGAGGTGTCAGGTTACCAGATACTGCGTCGGCGTCCAGAAGTATGTGAACCGGTTCTGCGGGTGCACCTGGAGAACACTGGCAGCGCAGACACGCACTGGATGGACACCGATGTGGAAGTCGGGACTCTCTACGAGTATAGCGTCGCAGCTATCAATGATACTGGCGTTGGGCATCGATCGTATGGCACAACAGTTCGGCATGTAGCAGTAGTCGAGAGAATCTGGATGGTCCTTTTGTCGCCTGGATCACGCGTTGCTCCGGGGTGGCACCACGACATCATGATCGGGATCAGTTCCTTGGAGGGAGACGATGACCCTGACACGTTGGACTACACGATGCGTGGCGACGTGACCTCTGACGCAGACGGCTCTGACGCGGATGAGTGTGAGGGTGATGGGTTGGGTGAAGACATCCAGTTGAATGTCGTTGACAGAGTCTCGGTAAATCTCCCGGCAACGTTTGGTGGCTTGGGCTGTAGTGTGGGAGCCTACACGCTGACTTTCGTGCTCTTCGACAGCGACGGACAAGAGATCCACTCCGGGCAGTTAGGGTACCTGGTAGGGACACCAGCCACCGGCCAGCCCGTCATCAGCGGGACCGCTCAGGTGGGGGAAACGCTTACTGCGGACACCTCCAGCATTGCGGACGACAGCGGGCTTGACAACGTAACCTTCGTCTACCAGTGGATTCGGAGCGACGGTACCACGGATACAGACATCACCGGGGCGACTGGCTCAACCTACCTGGTTACGACCGGTGACGTGGGCAAGACCCTCAAGGTTCGAGTCTCTTTCACCGACGATTGGTACAACGACGAATCTCTGACCAGCGCTCCGACTGCGGCCGTGAGTGCCACGGTTCCCGGAGCGCCACGCTCATTGGACGTTGAACCGTCGGCCACGGGCCAATTGGCTGCGTCCTGGCAAGAGCCTGCCTCTGACGGTGGCGCGGAGATCGCTGGATACACCGTTCAGTGGAAAGAGGCCACCGACAGCTGGGATTCGGATTCGGAAGTGTCCTCAGCAACGACTACTGAGACCTCATATACCATCACCGGTCTGTCGCTGGGAACTGAGTATTCAGTCCGTGTAATCGCAACGAACTCGGTCGGGGACGGCCCGGCGTCTGCCGAGGAGAGCGCCACCGCGGCGGCCAAGACATCGGAACAGCAAGCCGCCACCCTGAATACCCCGGCAACCGGAGCGCCCACCATCTCAGGCACAGCACAGGTGGGCGAGACGCTGACAGCGAACACGTCGGGCATCTCCGACGAGGATGGCCTTGACAACGTTTCCTTCTCATATCAGTGGATTCGGAATGACGGCACGACGGACTCGGACATCCAGGATGCGACAGGTTCGACCCACACCCTCACGTCGGACGACGAGGGCAAGCCATTTAAAGTAAGGGTCTCCTTTACTGACGACGCGGGCAGCGACGAATCGCTGACCAGCGCACCGCTGGACCCGGCCCGGCCTTATGGATTGGCCGCCGATGTCTCGGACGGGACGGTTGTGCTGACCTGGAAACCGCCGGAGGTCCTGTCCAACCTGCTAAGCCTGACCTACTACCAGATACTGCGCCACCGGCCTGAACTTGGGGAGACTGAGGCCCTGGTGTACGTCAGATACACAGACACGAACGAGACCTCCTATACCGACACGGGTGTGGAGCCTGGGGTGCTCTACGTGTACAGGGTAAAGGCGGCGGACTACTTCGGCCGTCTGGGCGAGGCATCAGAGCCTGTCGAGATTCGGACCCCGCAATCCGTGCCGACCGCGAACAGCCCGGCCAGCGGAGCGCCCACCATCTCAGGCACGGCACAGGTGGGTGAGACGCTGACAGCCAACACGTCGGGCATAGCCGACGGGGATGGCCTCACCAACGCGACCTTCAGCTACCAGTGGCTGGCTGACGACGCCGACATAAGCGGGGCTACCAACGCAAGCTACACTCTTACAGACTCAGACGAAGGCAAGACCGTCAAGGTGACGGTCACCTTCACCGATGACGCGGGCAACGAGGAGTCAGTGACCAGCGCCGCAACCGATGCGGTGGCGTCCCCGCCGACCCCTCTGACCGCCAGCATTCACGACGCGCCGGAGAGCCACGACGGGGAGCATTCCTTCACCTTCGAGCTGCGGTTCAGCGAGACGCCTGAACCTGATTTCAGCTACGAGGCGCTTCGGGACCACGCCTTCACGGCGACTGGCGGTACGGTGACCAAAGCTCGGCGGATAGAACCTCCCGGGAACGTCCGGTGGGAAATTACGGTTGAGCCCTCATCGGACGCTGACGTGACCATCGTGCTGCCTGAAACGACGGACTGCGACGACCAGGGGGCCATCTGCACCGAGGACGGCAGGATGCTGTCCGCCGAGGCGGCGCTGACCGTCGCCGGACCCGAAGAAGAGGAAGAGCAGACACCCCCGGAGAACAACCCGGCCACCGGAGCGCCCACCATTAGCGGCACAGCGCAGGTTGGGCAGACCCTCACGGCGGGCACCTCGGGCATCGCCGATCCCGACGGCCTGAGTAACGCCAGTTTCAGCTACCAGTGGATTAGAAACGATGGCAGTGCTGATACGGACATCCAGGACGCGACAGGCTTGACCTACACCCTCACGTCCGCCGATGAGGGCAAGGCCGTCAAGGTGCGAGTTTCCTTTACCGACGACGGGGGCAACGATGAGACTCTGGCCAGCAATGCAACCGGGGCCGTTGCTGCGGCGCCCAACCGCGCTGCCACCGGAACGCCCACCATCAGCGGTACGGTCCAGGTGGGCGAGACGCTGACGGCAGACACTTCAGGCATCGCCGACGAGGACGGCCTGGACGGCGCCAGTTTCAGCTACCAGTGGATAGCCGGAGGGACTGACATAGACGGGGCCTCCGGCTCCAGCTATACCCTCACCTCCACCCAGCAGGGCAAGACTATCCAGGTGCGGGTGTCCTTCACCGACGACGCTGGCAACCAGGAATACCTGACCAGCGCGGCAACGGGCGCAGTGGCGGCGGCTCCGTCGCCGCTGACCGTCAGCCTGACGGCCGACGCCCCGGCGACCCACGACGGTTCGACCGCCTTCACCTTCGAGATACGGTTCAGCGAAGAGCCCGACCCCGACTTCAGCTACAAGACCCTCAGGGACCATGCCTTCACGGTGACGGGCGGTTCTGTGAAGACGGCGCAGCGCCTGCAGAAGGATCCCATAAGCAACATCGGCTGGCGGATCACGGTGGAGCCGGGCGGGAACGGGGATGTGACTATCGTCCTCCCTGTAACCACGGACTGCGATGCTGACGGAGCCGTCTGCACCGAGGATGGAAGAAAATTGTCCAACTCGCTGAACTTCACCGTCAGCGGGCCGGGCCAGTAGAACAGAGCGACAGCGCACCCGCCGGAGGCGTCTGACGCTCCTGGTGGGTCGCGCCGCCGGTTCCGAGTCTTTCAGCGAGGTAAGCGGGCAACAAAAAGGGCCGGACCTGCGGACATGCAGAGTCGGCTCCCGCCGCCCCGAGCCAACGAGGCTCTCCCTGGCCGCGTCCTCGCCGGAGGCGCTCCTGGCGCTCAACCAACACATCCGGCGGCGCCCGCCGGGGGAGGAAGCAGGGGAGATGAGGCGCAAGCGTCCCGCGCCCCCCAGGGTGAAGCTCAACCGGGACACGGTGTGGGAACTGCTGGACCAACTCAACATCTCTCAGAGGGTGTGTGACAAATGATTTCAAGCTGGTTGGAGGCGCTTGAGCATCAAGTGGATTATGGCGATGTGCACCCGGGCTTCGCTACTCTCCGTCCGCTCCTCGTAGTCCTTGCTTAATCGTCGGCATTGGCTCAGCCACCCCAGGGTGAGCTCCACCACCCACCGCCGCGGCAACACCTCGAAGCGGTGGCTATCCGGGTTACGCCGCACCACTCCAGCAACCAACCACCGGTGTCCCAAACCCAGTCCACCAATCGGCCCGCGTAACCGGCATCGGCCCAGATCAGCCGCAACCGAGGAAACCGGCCCAACAGCTTGACCAACACTAGCTTGGCGCCGTCCCGGTCTTGAATGTTGGCGGCATGAACCACTATAAAGGACGGAGAGAAAATGTCCCGCGCGGGTGTCGACGTCCAGCGAAAAGATCCCGACTAACTGGCCAGCGATATGGAGAATGTGACATTGACCCCAAAAGAACAAAGCAGACTTCAGGTTCTCAACAGCCTGGCAGAAGAGCACATGACCTTGGACCAGGCAGCCGAGTTGATGGGAGTAACTTACCGCCACACCCGCCGCATCCTGGTGGCCTACCGTGAACGCGGGGCGGCGGCTTTGGCCCACGGCCACCGCGGTTGCCGACCCGTCAACGCCACGCCAGAGGCGCTGGTCGCCGAGGTGGCGCATCTGGCCCGCACCCGGTACGCTGGCGTCAACCATACCCATCTGGCGGAGCTGCTGGGGGAACGGGAGGGCATCCACATGGGCAGGACCACCCTGCGACGGGTCTTGCTGGCCGCTGGACTGAGCAGTCCTCGGCGACGCCGACCACCCAAACATCGAGTCCGTCGGCAACGGATGCCACGGGAGGGAATGCTGATCCAGATGGACGGGAGCTATCACCCTTGGTTGGGGGACCTGGCCCCGCCGTTCACGCTGCTGATCGCGGTGGACGATGCTACCGGCCAGGTGGTGAGCGACTGGTTCTGTGAGCATGAGGACGCTGGCAGCTACTTCCTGCTGATCCGCGCCTTGGTGGAGCGTCGCGGCGTGCCCGTGGCCCTCTACACTGATTGCCACGCAGTGTTCAAGCATACGCCGGGATCCGGCCTCCCCTCAGCACCTACCCAGTTCAGCCGGGCCATGGATGAGCTGGAGATCCAGATGATCTTCGCCCAGCCGCCCCAGGCCAAGGGGCGTGTGGAGCGAACGGCGGGCACCTTTCAGGACCGGTTGGTCGCCGAACTGCGGCTGGCTGGGGCAACCACTCTGGAGCAGGCGCAGGCTGTGCTCCATGAGTTTGTGCCTCGGTTCAACCGGCGATTCGGCGTTCCCCCACAGTGCGCCGAGCCAGCGTTCCGGCCACTGCACCAGAGCTGTGCTTGGAACAGGTCCTGTGCTTCAAGCACCGCCGGAAGGTGGCCAGGGACAACACGGTGCGGTTCCAGTTGCGCACACTCCAGCTGCTGCCGACGCCGGAACGCCCCAGCTATGCTGGGGCGACGGTGGAAGTCCTGGAGGGGCTGGATGGCCAACTCAGCGTACGCCACGAGGGACGCATCGCCGCTGCACAGGAAGCCCCGCCAGGTCCGGTATTTCTCCGCAACGGTCATCCGCCTTCCTCAGATCCTCCCGCCGCATCCATCGGGGTGAACCACTGGGATGAACGCTGTCCAGCGTACCTGGCTCCCCTGGCCTCAAGCCAGGAACACGAGGCCGATCAAGTGGGGGTCATAGATGGTGAGCCTACTGCCGCGTCAGCCGCAGCCGTCGCTCCGCGCAAGCCTACCTTCCTTCAGCGGGAGCGATGGAAGGCAGTCCAGAAAGCCAGGCGCAAGGGCATGTCGCTGCGGGCCATCGAACGGGAGTTGGGGATCCACAGATCCATCATCAGGAGTTATCTGGAGGCCGGAGGACCTCCGAAACGGCGCTCACGGACCGTTCCCATTTCGTCAACATCGGATACCATAGCAACATAATCGAGTGACATTTTCGCTGAACACTTAACGGGACATTTTCCCTGACCTTCGACAGGTGTCCGAGTGATGGCTTCTACGGGCACCTTATGGAACGGCAACAACGTCCGCGGATGTGCGTTACAGCCTGGGACTGCTACGGAGATGGCAATGCAGAATGCACGTTGTCGGATATGGCCTGATTACGAGGCTGGGGTAGAGATTCAGGGCAACACCGGTCGGGCAATACTCGTTGATTCTCCCAGGGCTGATGGGATTTATCTGCTCGATGAACCCACGGCTGATGCCGTCAGTATCGCAACTGAAGGAGTAAAAGTACGGTTGACAACCTTGTTGATAGATGCGCGCTCGGGCGGACATCCGAGACCTCTAGTGACGAAGGATATGATCGAACAGGCTGAATCCAAGGAAGCCTTGCGTCCATCACAGAGAGCAGATCGGCTGCTTCGTTTTCTTGCCAGCGTGTCGCCTACCATAGGTCAGGCGGTCGATCCGAAGAATATCCATCCACAGATGTTAGCGTGGTCGGAATCGGTCAATCCCGAGGAAACCTCTTTTCTTGTTAGTTACCTAGCAAAAGCAGGTTGGATCGAAGACTCCGAAGGCGGCGTGGTAGTCCAAGTAGATGGGTACAATCGGATCGAAAAGGTTTCATCTCAAACTGATCTTCAGCAAGTATTTGTCGCGATGTGGTTCGACGACGAGATGGAAGACGTGTACGAAAACGGCATCGCTAGCGGGATTAGAGACGCTGGCTATGCGCCATTGCGAATTGATCGGAAACAGGACGTGGACTATATCGACGACGAAATAATCGCCCAGATCAACCGTTCACGCTTCTTGGTTGCGGACTTCACAGGGCAATCGCGTTTTAGCTGCGTAGGACTTTCAGCAGGTAGTCCTCCTTCCAGCCGGCCTGGAGGCGTTTCCCCTGGATGCCCACCTGCCGGCTCGTTCCGTTATTGAGCAGATTATGCGAAACCTGCCGCAGCGTCGCCATGTTCTGCGGAGCGTGGTCCTTGCGGATCCGGCACCGGTCTTCGCCAAAGGTCACATCCAGACTCCAATGCAACGAATTCTCAATGCTCCAGTGAGTGCGCACCACCCCCAGCAGGCGCTCCGCCCGGGCATCCAAGCTGCTGATGTAGTACCGGGGCTGTACCGTGGTCCCTTCCGGCGTATCCCGCCGGCCCACCACCTTGACCACCGAGCGCAGGCTGGGCCAGTCCTGCCCGGCGCTCAGGTACTCCAGGCAAGCTGGGTCGCTGATTGTCCAGCACTCCCGACGTTCTATCCGGCCGTGGTCTTTGTTCAGGGTGGTGGCGTAGTCGTGGGGCACTCCCTCGAAGCCGAACTCCTCCGCTCCCTGGAACCGGTCTCGCACGTCTTCATGCAGTTGACCCTGGTTCTCCCTCAGCGCCAGCACGTAGCCGGCTCCCCGATCCAGAATCCCCTGGGCGATCTCCTGCTGGCAGCCCATGGCGTCGATAGTGACGTTGCACCCCGGCAGTTCCAGCATTGGCAGCAACTGGGGGATGGCGGTGATTTCGTTGGACTTCTCCGCGGTCTTCACCTGCCCCAGCGTCAGCGTGTTGGCCGAGGCCCAGGCGCTGACCAGGTGGATGGCCCGCTGGCCCGCATTGCGGTCGTGGGAACGCCGTACCGTCTTGCCGTCGCTGGCCACTACTTCCCCGGGGATCAGGTCGGACACTGCCTGGGTCCAGGCCATGAAGCACTGCTGGAACTGCTCCGGGTCCAGCCGCGAGCAGACGTCGCCGAAGGTGTCGTGGGAGGGAACTCCGTGGGGCAGTTCCAGGAAAGTGCGGAACCACTCCTCCTTGCTCTTGCCAAACAATTCGATGTAGACCCAGGAATCGGCGCCGCAGCTGACGGCGCAAATGGCAATTGCAATGATATCCAGCAGCTGGTGCCGCTTGCAACGGTCGATCCTGGGGTCCTCCAACGTCTCGAAATAATCCATAATAGACGCGCCCTTCCCCTCTCTCATCACTCCTCCCGTCTCCCCTTCACATCACTGGACTCGCATTCCTGGCCAAGTCTACCAATTTATAACGCGATTGCCCTGGGCATTTGGCCGGTTGTCGGCTAACAATATATACATAAGCATAGAAAGAGGGGAGAGTCTCGGGAATTCCGCGCCATTTACATTCCACGATTGGCACGGGACGAAGCATCCATGATTCCCCGTTTTGCCTCCAGGCGCTGGCCTCGTTGGGGATCGTCCTGGTTGCGTTGATGCTGACGGATGGCCAGCCTTCGAATGCTCAAGGGGACGAGGGTTGCCATTTCCTTATGCACCTGCGTCAGCCCATTGAATTCACCGGCCCGGCCGGCGGCTATGATTTCGAGCTGTACCGGCCCACCAAGTACGACGCTGACATATACCTGGCGAACGTGTATGGCGACCGACCCTGCAACTGGCACGCTACCACCAACCAGAGTTGGCTCGATTTGAGCAGAACCAGCGGCGAAATAGCGGGAGGAGACGACACGTTCATTACTGTGAGCATTAACGTGCGGGGGTGGGAGGTCATCGAACCGGACAACCCGGACCCCATGAACACGCTGACTCCCGAGCCGCCGCCCGAACCCCAGAACCTCCGCGTAGATGTGGAAGTGATCGGCCTCTCGCCAAATTCGGACGCACTGGTGTCTCCCACGGTAACCCTTCCACCAGCCACGAGCACGCCCATGCCCTCACCGACTCCCGAACCGGTGGCGGTCGCTAACGCCGTTCAACCCTGACGGCGGCGCACCACCGACGGGCAGCGGGACGACGACCATTACGGAGAATGGTCCGGGCGGCAGTGGCGGAATCCCCGGTTGGGGACTATTGGTGGCCGCGGCGGCAACGATAGCGCTCGCGGCAGTAGTGTTAATGTTAGTCGTACGGCGCGGCGGCCGGCGGAGGATATCCCCGGTCAACAGCAGTCCGATTGACTATGATGAGCTCGCCCGCGCTATCGAGCGCCAACGGCGCAACAGTCCGTCCAGCGCGACTTGATGTCAAATATTCTGGTCGCCGGACATTCATGCTATCCCCAGGAGAAACTTCGTGAATAACTTCAACCATCTAATCAGCCGAAATGTGTCGTTGTTGACCATGGTGGGCTTCGTCGTGGGAACCATAGCGCTTGCGTCGGCAATCACGCCCGGGGCCACGAACACCGTGTCCGCGCAGGACGATCCAACCGAGATGCCGCCGCCACCAGCACGCTGGGGCCGCAGCCTACGGACACACCGCAACCCACGGCGACGCCGCAACCCACAACACGCCGGCGCCCACCTACACGCCACTACCTACTGAACCACCTCACCCACTTACACCCCCCTGCCTACCGCCGTGCCCAAGCAGCCGGCCCAGCCGTATTCGGGCACCACTCCGTTCATCAATTGCGGCCCTGGCGAGCCTTGCATCGACCTGCACAGCAGCCACAGCAGCATCTCGGTAGATGACAAGGCGCAGTTGAGCCTGTCCGTTACCAACGCTCTCAATAAGCCCAATATGACGGTGCGGCTCCTGTTGGAAATTCCCTCCGTATGGGAGGTGGACGGCGAGGGATTCGCCGAGCGGTGCAGCGGAGTCTGCAACGCGGTTTATGACGTGTACACGGCACAGCAGGAGCTGATTCAGATCACTGCCTACCCCAACCAAACTGGTTCTTCCCGCATCGCCGGACGCATCGAGTGGCATTATGCCGGCGAAGATACCCTCCACCATATCACCCACGATGTACCCATCAGGGTAACCGCGGGCGCCAACGGCAACCAACAGCGCCAGCAGCCCATTCCGGCGTTCCAACCAGCCCTACGTTGCGCAAGGCGCGCCCGCGCCGGTTCCGTCCGCGGCCCAGCAGCAAACCGGGCAGCAGCAACCCGCGCAACAGCAGCAAGCGGCGCCAGCCCAGCAGCAAAATACCGATCCCGGTGCAAGCTACAGCCTGGCCCCGGAGTCCAACAGTGTCGATCCCAGCCTGCTGCTGGTCGCCGGGTTAATCGTGCCTGGCATTGCCCTCCGGTTCCGTTGGAGGCCTGGGCGCGCCCGCAATCGCGTTGACGACGCAGCGGAATAATTCCCGGCCAACTGTCACACTCCACCACGGGGGTGAGTTCAACACTCACCCCCGCATTTTCAACGAGAGAATGGGCTACAATCCTGTCGTTACACTACCGCCAATTCGACATCCACCAATCAGGAGGGACACCATGGTTAGTATCGGAGAAGGTCAGTACACCTATGCAGTGCAGGAGGGTTGGGGCCAGCTTCCCGCTGGATTCGCATTCAAAGAGGTGGCCGCCGTCGGCTGCGATGAAAACGACAATGTCTATGCCTTCAATCGCGGCGACCACCCCATGATGGTTTTTGACAAGGACGGCAACTTCATCAAGTCCTGGGGCGAGGGCGTCTTTCCCCGCGCTCACGGCATCACAATGTCGCCCGATGGCAACATCTTCTGCACCGACGACGGCGACCACACCGTCCGCAAGTGCACTACCGACGGTGACGTGCTGCTCACTTTGGGAACCAGCGGACACCCGGCCGGCTTCATGTCCGGCGACCCCTTCAACCGCTGTACTCACGTGGCCATCGATCCCCGCAATGGCGATTTCTTCGTCTCCGACGGTTACGGCAACGCCCGCATCCACAAATACAGCCCCGACGGACAGCTGCTGTTCTCCTGGGGCGAATCGGGCAACGGCCCCGGCCAGTTTAACATCGCCCACAACATCGGAACCGACCGCAACGGACGGATCTACCTGGCTGACCGGGAAAACCACCGCGTGCAGGTGTTTAACTCCGACGGCCACTTCCTGGGCCAGTGGACGGATATGGCCCGCCCCTGCGGTTTGTACATCGACCAGGATGCCGGACTCGTCTATCTTGGCGAGCTGGGCGCCGCCATCGGTTCCAACGACCAGGCAACCGGACTGGGGCCGCGGGTCAGCGTGTACGATACCGAAGGCCGTTTGCAGGCCAGGGTCGGCGACGGGCCGGAAGGCGAAGCGGCCGGCCAGTTTATCGCCCCCCACGGCGTCTGCCTCGATTCCGCTGGCAATATCTACGTTGCCGAAGTGTCGTGGACCCATACCGGCCAGCACCTCGACCCACCCCGCGAGGTTCGCTCCCTGCAAAAGCTGGTCAAAACCGGCTGATTTTTGACTTACATCGATATACAGGATGGACAGGGTGGGGATCGATAAATCCTGTTTATCCTGTTCATCCCGGTAAATCATTGGTCTGCAAGGATAGACGTATGGAAATCCGGATTGGAAGTCTCTCCCGCGACGCCCGGGAAGCCAGCGGCGCGGCGTTGGTTATCGACGTATTTCGCGCCTTCACCACGGCGGCCATCGCCTTCGACCGGGGAGCCCAACGCATCACGCTGGTCGCTGAAGTCGAGGAGGCGTTGGCCATCCGGCAGCGCAACCCCGCCATCGCCGACATCCTGATGGGCGAGGTGGGCGGCGCCCGTCCCGACGGATTCGACCACGGCAACTCACCCTTCGAGGCATCGTCCGTGGACTTTGCTGGTAAGACGGTCGTACAGTCAACCAGGGCCGGCACGGTGGGCACGGCCGCCGCCGGAGCCGCCGGGTGCGATCCCATTTACGTAACTTCGTTTGTGGTGGCGGGAGCCACGGCGCGGGCGCTGCTGGCGGAAGACCCCTTGCCAGACCGGGTGACGATACTGGCGATGGGCGACCAGGGCGCGGACCGTTCCGACGAGGACGAGCACTGCGCCCTGTACCTGCGTAACCGTCTGGAGGGCCGCAGCCCTGATCCCGAAGCCCTGCGAAAGTTGATAATGGCCGGCGGCGCAACGCAGAAATTCTTCGACGAAACCCAACCCCAGTTCCACCCCCGCGACGTATCCCTCGCCCTGGAAATAGACCGCTACAACTTCGCCATGCGCGTAACCCGGGAGGACGGCCTGCTAGTAGCCCGGCGGGTGGGGTGAGGGATAAAATCGCACAGCTATCATATTCTGAATTGCCGTCAACGAATAATAACCCCGAGTATCACCACCATGCTCAGTTTGCTGCAAGTTGCAGATTCTCTTGGGTAAACCAGACCACTACGAGGTACAGGTAATGATTCGTTTTATCAAGTTGCTCCGAAATATCGGAACATTCGACTCCGATAATGCTGCTGCGTCGCTTGACCTCAAGCGATTAGCGCTCGTTTATGCCGACAATGCACGTGGCAAAACCACGCTCGCTGCCGTATTACGATCATTGGCAACGGGGGATCCGTTGCCAATTACCGAACGTCGGAGGCTTGGGTCTCAGCAACCGCCGCATATCGTTCTTGACTGTGAAGGCGAACCGTCCAACGTGATGTTTCAAAATGGTGCTTGGAACAGGACCCTACCTGACCTGAAGATTTATGACGATGTTTTCGTGGATGAAAACGTACATTCCGGGCTTGATGTGGAAGCTCATCACCGCCAGAATCTACATGAACTCATACTTGGCGACGAGGGCGTCACGCTTAACCGTTGTCTCCAGGACGCGGTAGCTCGCATCAATCTGCATAACATTGACTTGGCAGAAAAATCTAAAACGATTCCCGACGATTCTCGCGGCGAGCTTTCTGTGGACGAATTCTGCGCTCTCCCTGAACTGACAGACATCGATCAAAAAATAGAGGCAGCCGACCGTGCGTTGCTGGCTGCAAACAACCAAGATGCAGTGCAGACTACCGCTTTGTTGGAGGCCATTGAGCTACCAGAATTTGACATCGAGGCCATAAGGCAGATCTTGTTAAGGGACCTGCAAGACCTTGATAAGGCAGCAGAAGCTCAAGTTCAGGCGCACGTTCAAACCTTGGGTGAAGGTGGAGAGTCTTGGGTCGCCGACGGTATGAGGCGTGGGGTCCAATCTAGTGATGGAACCTGTCCATTCTGCGGTCAGGGCCTTACCGGCTTGGATTTGATCGCCCATTATCGCGCCTATTTCAGTGAAGGCTATTCTCAGTTGAAGCTGGATGTAGCTGAAATGATCAAGGATATAGACAGCACTCACGCAGATGGCAAGCAGGCAGCGTTTGAGCGGACGGTCGGAAATACTAGGCAGTTGGGACAGTTTTGGGCTAACTACTGTGATGTGCCGCCGATCGAGATAGACACAGAAGCCATCGTGCGAGTCTGGAACACGGCGCGACAAGCAGTCGCTGAACTGTTAAAAGCCAAACAAGCTGCTCCGCTGGAACAACAGGAACTGAATGAGCAACAGCTGAATGCCCTTAGTACCTATAACGCTCATAGGCAGCAGTTTAAGGTCGTCAATGAGACGTCGACTGTTTCCAACGGCGCAATCGTAGAAGTTAAGAAGAAGGCAGAAGGGGCCAACAAAGAAGAAATCTTTGGTGATCTGAGTAGGCTGAAGGCAACAAAAGGCCGTTTCTCTCAGGACATCGCTCCTTTATGTGCTGATTATTTGCAAGAGAAGGAAGCCAAGGCTCGGACAGAAACGGAAAGGACTGAGGCCAGAAAAGCTCTCGAAGAATTCCGAGCCAACGTGTTTCCGGAATTGCAAAGTGGCGTCAATGCCTATCTCGACCGTTTCAATGCAGGTTTTCGTATCGACAGCCTCGTGTCTGCAAACATAGGGGGTGGGAGTGGGTCTACTTGTACCTACAACGTGGTCATCAACCATACGCCTATCGCTGTCAGGAGCAGAAACAATGCGCAAGGCGAGCCTTCCTTTCGTAATTCGTTAAGTGCTGGTGACCGTAACACACTCGCCCTTGCCCTTTTCTTCTCGTCTTTGGACCATAACCCTAATCTTGCCAACACAATAGTCGTCATAGACGACCCGATGTCAAGCTTGGACGACCACCGTTCCCTTACCACAGTTCAAGCGGTACGAAACCTGGCTGAGCGGGCTGGACAAGTAATTGTGCTGTCACATAACAAGCGCTTCCTTTGCGGCATGTGGAGCGGTGCCGACCGCAAAGAGTGCCTCCCTTTGGAAATAGCCCAAAACGGAGATGAATCAACCATCCGCACCTGGGACGTAAGCCAGGACTCGATTACAGAGCACGACCAACGGCACTTCCTCTTGCAAGAATATGCCGCTAGTCAGTTCGGTGGCAAGAAGGAGGTAGCCCTAGCAATCCGCCCACACTTAGAAGGATTTCTCAGAGTTGCCTGTCCCGGTAACTTCCCACCAGGGAAATTGCTTGGCCCGTTCATTGGGGATTGCCGAAATAAGGTCGACGGTCCTGATGAGATCTTGAATGAAGACGCAATACAAGAACTTCACTACATTGTCGAGTACGGTAACCGATTCCATCACGACACAAATCCAGCATGGCAAACAGAGGAAATCAATTCCACAGAACTCCGGGGTTTTGTACGACGTACATTAGCCTTCGTGGGGCCGCCGAATCGGTAGACAATCTTCTCCAGAACCCCACGTAGCGTAAAATGCTTAGGGCTGACTCTACGCCGCCAGTCAACATCATAGTACGAGGTACTGGTATTACGGTTCCTAAAACCCCACCATACACGCCGCGAACCGCCGCAGCAACGCCTCCGGTCCCCGCTCGATGCTAAACCGGCCGGCCCGCGATGGCCGCATCCAGATCAAGCCGGCCGTAGGCTAGCAGAGCGTGTTTACGTTCAGCGAAACTGTCTCGCAACGCTGAATTTGAGCCTGAACGACACGACCTCGGCCGGGCACGCGGATTTACCAAATATTGACTAGCGAGATTTGGCACAATAGCATCAAAATCGAGACCATCACAACGCGAGGCCCCTAATGCCCATCACCGAACTGGAAATGGAGAGCGTCAAGGGAATAATTCTCGACGGAGCGAAAATCCACTTCCCACCCACCGTCCAATTCCAGGACGCCAACGTCACTGTCCGGCTAGACGCTGACGACGAGGAGTTCATCGACGTCGAACTCCTGTACACCGCTCCCAACCCCGTGCTCGACGGCCACCTGATGAACACTCTGTTCAGGGTCATCGACGAGCCTATCCGCGCCTCCGGCATCACAGCACGCACCTTGATCGGCTACACCGATGTCAACGACCCCACCAGGTCGGAATACCGCAAGTCGCCAACTCCGCCCGCCCCCGCTCGATGATAGACCCACATGGTCTCATCGACACCTGCTACAAACTGGTGCCGCAGGCGGCAACCCCACCACCTTCGCAGACGGATATGCGGCGTGCAATCAGCACAGCATACTACGCTGTGTTCCATACCCTGGCGGCATCCAACGCCAAATTAATTGCTGGTCAACCACAATCCAATATGTCCTCCTATGCGTGGGAACGGGTCTACCGCCGCCTCGACCACGGCAGAGCCTGGAACAACCTGCGCGCAGTCCTGAATCTGCTGTCCCCAAACGGCGAAAACTTCGCCCGCGCCTTCATCGACCTGCAGGACCTGCGCCAGGAGGCTGACTACGACCCAAACTTCTCGGTCACGCGTACCAAAACCCTCAACATAATTGCCCAGGCCGAAACTGCCATCAGGGACTTCGCCCAGCTAACCCAAGAGGAACGAAGACTTCTAGCCGCACAATCGATGTTCGACCGACGCTAACACGCGCACTGCACTAGACTTCATGGATTGGATACCCCCTAAAACCCCACCATCCACGCCTTGAACCGCCGCAGCAGTCCCTCCGATCCCTGCTCGATGCTGAACCGGCCTGCCGCTATGGCCGCATCCAGATCAAGCCGGCCGTAGGCCAGCAGCAGGTAGGTGTTGGCGTCGCAGGACACCAGCAGGTCTATGGTCGAGGCATCGCCGTGGACATTGTTGCCCACTTCCACACCGTCGGGGCTGACGATCACATCCAGCGCAGCGGCATCCGACAGGTGGAACAGGTAGCGCACCGCTTGGGTGGGCGGGTCGCTGCCCGGGTTGTAGGCGGTGCGGAGCCAGTGGGCCGACATACCCTGCAACACCGGCTGCGCGTCCGGATGCAAACTGGCGTTGGCGTAAAACGCGCTGCGGATGTCCCATTCATGCACCGCCAGCTCCTGTATCCGCTGACTCACGTACTCCCGCGCCGTCATCGTGCCCCGCCGCGGATGCCAGCAGTCGCAGCGCCAGTCGTCGCCGCTGAACCCCGCCAGCAATCGGTTCAACTCCCGATACCGCTCATCGAAGGCCGTCAGCAAACCCTCACCCATCGACTGCGTATAAGCGATGTCCGCATCCGCGTTGGCCGCCGACATCGCCATATTGTCCGACGGCGCGCTGAATCCGGCGGGAGGCCCGGAGTCGCCCGTGCGCCCTCGGGTCATGCTGGCGATTTGCCGCTCGGCCCGGTTGGTCAAATGTCCGGCCACGTCGCGCACCGTCCAGGCCTCGCAGGCCGACTGACGCCCCAAATCCCGGTCAGGAAGCCCGAGCAGAAAGCCATACAGCCCCAGGGCCAACGTACCAATCACCCGAACCTCGTACTGGATAATCGCCTCATCATAAGTAGCCATCGCACCGGTCTCCAATCAAATCCTGTACATCTTGTCCATCGATGTAAAAACTCCTACAGCCCGCCGAACCAGCGACCCAGGTTCCGCAACGCCACGTGGGCAATCGTGTCGGCAGTCTGGGAGACCCTGACGCGGCCGGCCCGTTTCGCGGTATTCCAGTCCACCCGGTTGTACAGACAAAGCAGATACGTCCCGGCATCGCAGCGGACGGTCAAATCCGGCTGACGGTCGTGAGCGCAGGGCTCAATGGAAAAGGCGTCGCCGGTAACCACCACGTCGTGGCTCAGGGACGCGCCGCCGTCGCCTCCCACTTCAAAGCGATACGCCACCGGTGTGGTGAGCGGTGCCGTGGGCCGGAAGCAGAGTTGGTACCACATCTCCGACCCTGGCAGTAGGGCCACTGCTCCGTCGGCGTCCAGTTCACCTTCGCCGGCGCCGCCCGAGCGGATGTCCCAGTCGTGAATCACCAGTTCCTGAATACGCAAATCCAGATAGCTGCTGGCCGAAATCGTACCGCGCCGACGGTGCCAGCAACCGATTGACCAGTCGGTCCAGTCCCGTAGAGTGTCGTCCAGTTCCTGGTACCACTGCTGAAAATTGTCCAGCAACGCATCGCCCCACTCCCGGCGCATCTCCGCGTTGTTCACCGCGTTGGCCTGCTGCACCTGGTCGGCGGTGGGCATAACGCTTTCGCCCTCGGGTGGGCCGCCCTCTCCGGCCAATCCCCGCAGCAACGCCTCGCGCTGACGTACGGCTCCACCGGCCAGATGCGCGGCCACCGTGCCAACGTCCCACTCCGAGCACGCCGACGGGCCATTCAGCGCTTCGGCCGGCCCTTCGGATAATCGCCGGTGAATGTCCCCCGACAAGCGCTTAATCAGTTCAACCTTGGCGGCATCGTCCAGCATAATTGCCTCCCCAAATTTGTCTAAATCCCAATCGCAGGTAGTTTATCACGACGCCGACGGCAATCCGGGAGAGTGTCTCACGCGTACCCACTTTGTCAAACCAACTGGCCTACTGTCATTGCGAGGAGATTCCGCTCATCCCGAGCTTGTCGAGGGACGTGGCAATCTCGATGAGGCTGAACACACGTCGACGAACCGCCATTCCTACGGCGACGAGATTGCCACCCCCGTATCAAGTACGGGGTCGCAATGACAGATTAAAGTGGGTACGCATGAGGGGTCGGTGTATAATGCCGCCAACCGGGAGGTGAGAATTATGCCGGAAATGATGGGACCTCATACTGCTATTCGTACCGAGTTCGGCCTGCCGGTGGCCATGCGCGACGGCGTGACGCTCTACGCCGACGTGTACCGTCCGGACACTTCGGACCCGGTTCCCGTGCTTTTGCAACGCACTCCCTACGACAAGGCACAGTCCCGCACGGGCAGCCTCGACGTGATGCGCGCGGCGTCCCACGGCTATGCGGTGGTTATCCAGGACACCCGCGGTCGCTACACTTCCGAGGGCGAGTTCTACCCCTTCCTGGATGAACCGGACGACGGCTACGATACCGTGCAATGGTGCGCCGACCAACCCTGGAGCACTGGCAAGACGGGTATGTTCGGGCGTTCCTACGTGGGAGCCACCCAGTGGCTTTGCGCCATCACCAACCCGCCGGCCCTCACGACCATCTCCCCGGGTATCACCGCCTCCGACTACTACGAGGGCTGGACCTACCAGGGCGGTGCGTTGGCCTGGGGGTTTGCCCTTTCGTGGACGATGCGACAATTGACCATGGCCAACCTCGGCGCCATCAGCAGCCGCCACGACGTCCCCGAAGGCGCCCGCGCCGGGCTCCTGGAAGCTTTCAACCAATTGGACTGCACTATGCGTCAACAACCCATCGTGGAGTTGCCGCATCTCAAAGCGCCGCTGGCGGACTATTTTTACGACTGGATTCGGCACTCGTCCAGCGACGATTACTGGAAGCGCTGGCGCATTGAGGACCACTACCCGCATATCACCACGCCGGCGCTGCATGTGGGCGGGTGGCACGATATTTTCCTGTTGGGCACTCTCCGCAATTTCGTTGGTATGCGGAAACAGGCCGCCGACGCCACCGCACGCGCAGGACAGCGCCTCATTGTTGGCCCCTGGCACCACGGCCCGTTTGCCGAAATGTCGGGCGACTACTTCTTTGGCCTGGGCGCTTCCGGGCCGGCCATCGACACCGACGGCGTGCAGCTACGATGGTTCGATTACTGGCTAAAGGGCGAGCAGAATGGCGCCGACGCCGATCCTCCGGTTCGCATCTTCGTGATGGGTGACAACAGTTGGCGCGACGAACAGGAATGGCCGTTGGCTCGAACCCGGTTCACCGACTACTACTTGCACAGCGGCGGTCGGGCCAATACCCAGGCCGGCGATGGCGTCCTGTCCACCGATGCCGCGGGTGAAGAATCGCCCGACGTGTTCCTGTATGATCCCCGCGACCCGGTTCCAACCCGGGGCGGCCCGCTGTGCTGCGGCCCGTCTTTCGTGCCCGGCGGCGCATATGACCAGCAGGAGTTGGAGGGTCGCAGCGACGTGCTGTGCTACACGACGCCGACCCTCGCGGCCGATGTCGAGGTTACCGGGCCGGTTACCCTTACGCTGCACGCCGCGACCTCTGCCGCCGATACCGATTTCACTGCCAAGCTGGTGGATGTGGATCCGTGCGGCTCGGCGCGCAACCTTACCGACGGCATCATCCGCGCGCGATACCGCAGCGGCACTGATGAGTCCCACCCCGTTACGCCCGGCGTCGCCCACGAGTACAACATTGACCTGGTGGCCACCAGCAACGTGTTCAAAGCCGGCCATCGCATCCGCCTGGAGATCAGCAGCAGCAACTTCCCGCGGTTCGACCGCAACTTCAACATCGGGGCGGATCCCTGGGCCTCCACCGACAGCGTGCCAGCCGTGCAAACCATTCATCACAACGGGCAATATCCGTCACGTTTGCGCTTGCCCGTTATTCCCGCCTGACCAGGCCGGCGAGTCAGTAAGCGATGGCCCGCTATGGATGTCTGGTGATTGGCACCATCCTGGCGTTGATCATCCTGTTCGTAATCGTCTACTTCTGGTCGGGCTGGCTGAATCGCCCCGTGGGACACAGCATCGCAACAACGGAATCCCCCGCTCGTCCTGAGCCTGTCAAAGGACCCCTGTCATTGCGAGGAGCGCAGCCGCTCATGGTGAGCCTGCCGAACCACGTGGCAATCCCGTTGAGATTGAACACACCTCGGCAAACCACTATTGCTACGGCGACGAGATTGCCAACCCCCGCATCGAGTACGGGGGCGCAATGACAAAGCGGGTACACGTGAGGGTAGCCCATCGGTTGCAGGGATAACGCCCGGTTGCTACAATCTTAAGCACGCACCGGCGTGGTGTAGTGGTAGCGCATCGGTCTCCAAAACCGAAGGTGTGGGTTCGATTCCTTCCGCCGGTGCCAAAAAATACCTACTTTGAGTAGGTATTTCCCTTTTAATCGACATGTTTATCCCTTTGTTGATGACTTTGAAACAATACTAAACCAAAGCCAAGGTGAAACTCGCATAGGTTTGGGATAAGACAGGGGCGGTCGAGATAGCCGGAAAAGATCAGGAAATCCGAGTGGGGGTTGCTGTTGGGCATGACGGAGATGCGGGCGCTGCTGGAGCGGTAGCGCATGGACGAGGCTGAGGTGCGGCAACGGATGTACCGAGCGCCGACGCCCCGGGAGCGGGAAAGGTGGCACGCGGTGTGGCTGCTGGCGCAGAGCCTGCCCCGTGCCGCGACACGGGGGTTGGAGGACAGCGGCGGTGGCGCAGGCGTTGGAACGGGATGCCCATACCGTTGGTCAATGGTATGGGCATTCGCGGAGGGCGGCCCCAAGGCGCTGGTTTTTGAACAGAGTGGTGGTTCCCCCCGCGCTGGACGGGGAGCAACAGGCTGACCCCGTATCAAGTACGGGGTGACGTTACTACCTGCATCGGTTGGGGTTTGTGCTGAAGCGCCCCAAGAAGCGGTTGGTCAAGGTGGACCCGGTGCGGCGGGAAGCCTTTGTGGCAGAGTATGTCGCGCTGACAGAGGCGGCCCGACGAACTGGGGCCAAGATATTCTTTGCTGACGAGGCCCACTTTCGGGCGGATGCTGATCTGCGGGGCAAGTGGGTGCTGAAAGGCGAACCGGCCCTGATGGACTCCACCAGCCCACGCCGTGGGGAGAAGGAACGTCACCCCGTACTTGATACGGGGCCAGCTACTACTCGGCGGTGTGTCTGGAAACCGGTGAGGTGGAGGTGATGGAACTGGCGGGCAACAGGTCACAACCACCGCCCCGCACCCCGATGCGGGGGTCGCTACCTCAGCCGCCTTCCTGCGTCAGCTGCGGGCGCGGCACACCGAACTGCTGACGGTGATCTGGGACAATTCGCCAGCTCATTGGGGCGACGCGGTAAGGGCTTATCTGGCCACGCCCGGCTTGAACCTGCGCCTGGTGAACCCCGTGTCAAGCACTGGGCAGGCGCTGCCCAGCTATAGTCCCGATTTCAATGCTGACGAAGCCATTTGGGGCTGGGCACGTCAGGAGGCGACCGCCAACCGGGCCTGGGCACCCTTGCCGTGGTGCAAGAGAAGGTGGGCGACTTTTTCGCCCGCCTGTCCAGCCGTTGGGAGGAAGTCAAGAGCCGCTGCCGTACCGTGCTGCAAGCACGCGCAGACGTATTGTTTGGCAGCTCTCCAGCCGACACCGTCCGCACTGCAAATGTAGATTTCACCTTGGCTTCAGTTTAGTAGTCCGAAATCTTTGTAATGATGAGTTGATTGGTACAGGGTCTTTGACCGGACATACCGGGCTTACGCAAACAATCGCCGGGCAATCTGTCATTCCACCCGTCATTTCAAGGATGCTGGTCTGCTAGCCCACCTGCCGCGGAAAACCAAAACCGCAAGCACCGGAACGGCTCCAACGACAAGGCTGACGCAAGTCCAGCCAGCCTCGGTCCGAGGCGCAGCTAACGATGACTCCAAGCCTCCGGACAAAAGGTCTCCGTCTTCCAACACACGACACCACTAACCCAAAAAATAGTTGCTGATCCCGTCAACTTATAGAGCGGCACTGATACGGGAGGGTTCGAGAAGGCCGTCCGGCATGAATGAGGTTGACGCGCATCTTCAGTGGGCTGCATACTCAGTCTCGCCAGCTGGCTTGGGCTGCGAATTGGGCAATCCTGAACCAAGTACATCCTGTAAACTTGCTGGAAAGACAGTTGTGTACCGAAGGGATAGGCCAGCTGTCTGGCCAAACTAGAACCCATACAACTGAAGGGGGAGATGAACCGTGGCAGGACCATGTACAGGCCTAACCGTCCTGGATTTCTCATTGGGGATGCCAGGGGCCATCTGCACCTTGGTAATGGCCGACTACGGGGCCGAGGTGATCAAGGTTGAACCTCCCGGCGGAGATCCTTTCCGCTTTCAGCCCGCCTGGATTTCATGGAACCGCGGAAAAAAAGGCATTGTGCTGGATCTCCGCACTACAGAGGGCCGCGAGCAAGCCATCCAGTTAGCCGCCGGGGCTGATGTTCTGGTAGAGTCCTTCCGTCCCGGAGACATGGCCGACTGGGGGTTGGCGTATGACACCCTGTCGCAACTTTACCCGCGGCTGGTCTACTGCTCCATCACGGGCTTTGGGCAAAAAGGCCCACTCCGCCGGGTGAAAGGGTACGAGGGTGTCGTTGCGGCCAAAGCAGGCCGAATGCTCAACTTGCAGGGACAGCCTAACCGGGAAGGCCCAGTGTATTCGGCGGTGTACACCGGTAGCTGGCACGCCAGCCAGGCTGCAGTGCGCGGGATCCTTGGCGCCCTCCGCGTGCGGGACCTATGCGGGCGTGGGCAATGGGTCCAGACCAGCATTGTCCAGACCCTGGCTTCTCCCCACGACAACAATGTCGGTGACGGTGGACTGGTGAATATGCAGCTCCGGCGCAGGGACCCGGAGCGGTTTCCCGGGAGACCCGGCGGCGCCCGAGGCCTCTCCTCCATAGGATACGTTCCCGTGCGGACCAAGGACGGCACATGGCTCCAACACGCCAATCAGAGGGTCCCGCACATCCAGGGGCATCTCAAGGCCATTGGCCTTGGAAACCTGCTCGAGGACGAGCGGTTTGAGAAAGTTCCCGCCATTGACCTGGAGAACCGAGAGCTCCTGCGCCGGGAGATACTGAAGAAGCAGTTGGAGAAGACCGCCGACGAATGGATGGAGATTTATCTCCAGGACGGCGACATCGCCGCTGAGCCCTATCGTAACAGCGTCCAGGCCATGGATCATCCTGCGGTGGTCTCCAACGGTACAGTGGTAACGATCAATGATCCTCGCGTGGGCCCTATGCGGACCCTGGCCCCCCTCGTGGATTTCAAGGACACGCCGGGAGAGCCAAGCGGACCAGCCCCTGATGTGGGACAGCACAACGCCGAAGTGCTGGGACGCCGGCGGCAGCAGTCCGTGGCCGTAAGCGGTGGTTTGCCTGAGGCGAATGGCGCCGATGTGGCCGCCCACCCCCTGTCAGGGGTCACCATCCTGGACCTGGCGACAATCCAGGCCGGGCCCTACGGCGCCTCCCTTTTGGCAGACCTTGGGGCACGGGTCATTAAGATCGACGCCACCGATAGGCGATTGGATGAAGGGCGGCGTTCCACTGCACAGGCAGTGGCCGACCCACGGACCTACGCTGGCAAGGAAGGCATCCAGGTTGACCTTCAGACCCCTGAGGGCAAAGAGATCGTCCATAAGCTCATCGCCAGGGCCGATGTTCTCTCGCACAACTTTCGCCTCGGCGTTCCGGAGCGTCTCCAGGTCGATTGGGAGACCTGCCTGAAGATCAATCCCCGCCTGGTCCATGTCTGGATGGGGACCTATGGCGAAAACGGGGTACACGCGCGCCGGCCGGGCGCCCATCCCATTCCCGGCGCTATCATGGGCGGCGCCATGCGGCAGATGGGCCGGGGCATGCCCGCTCCTACGGAACAGGTCATGGATATTGAGGAGACCGTTGAGGCGACCCGCTGGCTCATGAAATCCAACTGGGGACCGGACCAAAACACGTCCCCGGCTGTGGCCACGGGCATCATCCTGGGCCTCCGGGCGCGAGACCTCACCGGTAAAGGCCAGCCCGTCCATATCACCATGCTCAACGCCAATGCCTGGACTAACGCCGATGAGTATTACGACCACGCAAACCGCCCTCCCATTGCCATGCCCGACGAAGAGATTCATGGCCTTCATGCCCTGTACCGTCTGTACCGCTGCCGGGAAGGGTGGGTGTTCCTGGGTTGTCTGTTTCAGGACGAGTGGGAAACATTCTGCCGCACTGTGCAACGGGGAGAACTCCTGGCCGATCGCCGCTTCTCTACTCCAGAGGCGCGACAGGCCAATGACGAAGCCCTGGTCACCGAGATCTCGGCTATCCTCGCCGGGCGTACCGCTGCCGAATGGGAAGAGTTGCTAATCAAGGCGGACATCGGCTGTGTCCGGGCCGATGAAGCTCTGGAAGGAGAGTTTTATGCGGATCATCCCCACGCCAAGGCGAATGCTCTGAGCGTTGAGGTGGAGCACCCGTATGTCGGAAAGTACCTCCGTTACGGCGGGTTGGTCGAATTGTCCCTGACTCCGGGACTCTACCGAACCTCCATCCAAATCGGCCAGCACACCAAGCCCCTACTTCGGGAAATCGGGTACGACGACCAGGAGATCGAGGACTTGGGAACGCGGGGAATCGTCCAATGGGCGGACCCCTCGGTGGGCGGGGAGCCGTAGGCCAGTACGCCCAACATGCGTCAATCTGCTCCATACCTGGTAATCTCATCTGAATCCAATTTGCGAAGGGAGGTTATACTTGGCAATACTGGTCAGTTTCGATATAGATGGAACCCTGGAAGCAGGAGACCCGCCTGGGCCTATCACCATGAGCATGGTCAGGAAGGCCCAGGCTCACGGCTGCATTATCGGCAGCTCATCTGACCGTCCACTTCCGGTACAGCAGGCCATTTGGGACAGACACCGCATCGAGGTGAGTTTTGTCTCAACGAAGCAGGGTCTCTTGGACCTGAAGTCTCGCTTTTCGGCTGAGGAGTACTACCATATTGGCGATACGGAGTTGGATCGCCAATTTGCCCTGACCGCGGGGTTCCATTTCGTCTCGATGGATGCCGGAAATACCGAGCCGTGGATTAACGGGAGGACGAACCAGGATTAGACGCACTTTCAGCATCCTTTTTCTTTCCCACGGGCTTATGCGGCCCTGAACCTGAAGAACGCCACCTATGAAATTGGCCCAGGGCCTTTCGGTAGTCATTGCGAGGAGCGCAGCGACGTGGCAATCTCGCCGAATACCCGGACTGGTGGGCACAGACACCTTCATTGTAGCGAGATTGCCACGCTGCGCTCGCAATGACATGAAGAACACCGAAAGGCCCTGACCGAACGAGTACATTGTATTGACGGATCAGGGGGTTCATAGTAAAGTCGCGCTGGATAATACTTAAATCTGTAAGGATATCCTCGTCACATTTTACTGATCCTGGGCGCTTATAGCGTTTCACAACGAACGCCGGGAATATCCCAGGTCGGGAGTACGTATGCCAAATCTCGGAATACTATCGGGCCGTAATGTCATAATCTGTACGTCACTTGCCACTGCTCTGATCTTTTTTATAGGGTGCTCCAGTTCCAGCCCCGACGAACCCTCGGCCCCGGCGGCTCCGGTCACGCAGGATTCCAATGTCGCCACGGCTGTGCCCGCACCCGCGGAGTCAGCGCAGGTCGAGTCGGATGTGGTCTCAGGGAAGGTCACTTTGATGGCCTCCGACTGGGGCACCCAGGCTTTTGAACCCCGGGACGCCACCGGCCAGATAATGACGCAGCACCGGATGTTGCACGGGTGGCTGATTGCGGGTAACGAGAATACCGAAATGATCCCGGGTATCGCCGAAAAGTGGGAACTGTCGGAGGACGGCCTCCAGTGGACTTGGACCATTCGCAACGGCGTCAAATTCCACAACGGCGACGACCTGACCATTGACGATATTCAATTCACCCTGGACCGGCACCATGGCCCCGAGGCGGCTGAGGGCGCCATCCACGGGGTTTTCATCCAGCAATCCAAGAGAACGGTGAGTCAGGAGATTACCGGTCCTAACACCATAGTGGTAACCCAGACCGAACCCAACGCCACCTATCCCTTCCTGTTGTCGCAGCTTCATTCATCCGACTCCCACGGTGCCGTCCTGCCGAAGAACTACTGGGAATCGGTGGGAGGCAAGCAGGAATGGGAGGCCAAGCCGGTGGGCGCCGGCCCCCTCATGGTGGTTGATTTCAAGCCATCAGAGCAAATGCTCTTCGAGCGTTTCGACGACTATTACTTCACGCCGGATAACGGCTTCCACGAAGACCGCAGAATGAAGTTCCAGACCATGGACGTGCGGTTGGTGACCGAAGAATCCACCAGGATTTCAGCGCTGCGAGCCGGCCAGGCGGATATGACCGAAGCCAGCCTGAACGCCCGCAGCCAGGTAGAGTCTGCGGGAGGCCGCTTGGTCTTCATCCCCGAAGCCTCCTACTCCCAGGTCAGGCCCATGGGCTGCTGGAAGCCGGAACTTCCCTGTAGCGACAAGCGGGTGCGTTACGCCCTGGATTATGCCGTCGACAAAGAATTGATCCGGGACGAGCTCTATGGCGGCACCGAGGTCGCCGAGGTAGGCGGATTCGAGGCTGCCACTCCCAACGCCTTGGGTTACAGCCCTGAACTCGATTCCCTTCCCTTCGACCCAGATCAGGCCAAGGCTCTCCTGGCTGAGGCTGGTTTCCCCGGCGGCGAAGGTTTCCCTCCCTTCAAGATGCATACCTGGAACGGCGGCGACGTGCCGCTTCAACCCGAGCAGGCCGAGTTAATAGCCGAGATGTGGAAGGACAATCTTGGTCTTGATGTTACGGTGATTGTGGGCGATCCCACCTCCGTCCGGCAACAGGCCAGAGACCGAGAACTGGACGGCGACGTGTACTTCCGCAGCAACGAGGCCAGGTTTGATGGTGGGAGCCTGATGCGCGGCGCCACCGACCCGGAGAACCCCGGCCGGTTGATGGAATCTCCGGAGTTGTTCGCCATTGTCAACGAAGCCCTGGCGGTGTTGGACCCGGCCCTGCGGCAAGATGCCTACAACCGGGCCTACCGCGCCATCTGGGAAGAGCACTATTACTGGAGCCCCATATACGTCAACCTGCCCTGGGCCGTCAGCGAACGCATCGCCACCTGGGAACCGTGGCCTCTGGGCCCCTATGCCAGCGCTCTCTGGACGGTGACGCTGAAGTAGCCCACAGTCCCAACAGCCATCACCGCCGCATAGCTGTTGTTAGGTGGTTTTGCGGCTGCCCGCCCGGTCACAGGCGGGCAGCCTGCCATCTCTACTCTGGCATTGGGGTCACGACCGAAGAACCCTAATCCCACTAGTGGGATGCCGGTCAGAAGGTTTTCGATATCCCGAGGGCCCGGCGGAATAGGTGTACAATCGGCTCCAAACATGCTACCAAGGATTTTCGGTTTCCGGCTGGCTTGGAGACCGGTCACCGTGAAAGGCGGCAGGTCAAGTTCCAGCCAGTATGAAGCAGGCCGGCCGCTGCGATGCCGACCACCACTCCAATGGGTATGAATAACAATGCCAGGCCGAAGGAGAACATTAACAGCCCTAAATCGATAAACGCTCCAGGCACGGCTAGTGGAAGGTGGGTCAGATAGACCCAGACAATTGGCAGCACTGCCCCCAATAGCCCGGAGGCGACATATAGCCACGTCATATTAAGGCATCCTGATCGGTCAAAACTGACACAAGGGAGGAACTACTATGCATATCCGGAAGAGGTTTCATTCCAACATCTGGTTGGTTGCTCTCCTGGGCATTTGCACCTTGATTATAGCGGCTTGTGGCGGAGGGGCAACACCTGCGGCTCCGGCCGCAGCGACCACGGCTCCGGCAGCGACCACGGTTCCGGCTGCGCCAGTATCCGATGCTTCCAGCGCCCCGGCCGCCACCGTGGCTGCCGAGGCAACGGCGGCTCCCCCGTCATCAGCGGAAGTGTCCGGCACAGTGACCATAATGCAGACGGTGTTCGGTACTGAGGCTTTTGAGCCAAGGTACACCCTGGGCCTGGGGGAAACCACCTACCAGCGCGCTCTGCACGCCCTGTTGGTTGAGGGCAACCATGATACCCAGATGGTCCCGGGCATAGCCTCGGCCTGGGAAGTTTCTGAGGATGGGTTCACCTGGATCATGACCATTCCAGCCGACAGCCCGGCGACTTTCCACAACGGGGACCCGGTAACCATCAACGACGTCGAATTCAGCTTCGAGCGTTACTTCGGCAAGGCGGCCGAAGACGAGGCAACCAGCACCGGCGCCATCAACTGGTCCCGCTTGACGGATAGAATCGAAATCACCGGGCCGGAGACCATTGAGGTCACCCATAACAAGCTCTCGTCGTCCTTCCCCTTCACCTATTCCGCTCTGCAGTCCTCCTCCGACGGCGGCTCGATCTTGCCTCAGAAGTATCATGAAGAGGTGGGCGAGGAGGCCTACGCCGACGCTCCCATCGGCGCCGGTCCCTTCCGGCTGGTTGAATTCAAGCGGTCTGAGCAGTTGCTGTTCGAGCAATTCCCGGACTACTACTACAACCCGGACAACGGTTTCCCCGAAGACCGGCGCATGAAGTTCAAGACACTGGATATGCGGCTGGTGCCCGAGGAGTCCACCAGGGTTGCCGCCCTGATCGCCGGAGAGGCCGACATCGTTGAAGTGACCCTCCAGTCGAGGCCGAGGGTGGAGGCTGCCGGTGGTCGGTACGTCTGGATCGAGGAAGGATCCTACACCCAGGTACGCCCCATTGGATGCTGGATACCGGGCCTTCCCTGTAACGACAAGCGGGTGCGCTATGCACTGGACTACGCCATCGACAAGGAGCTGATACGGGACAATCTCTACGGCGGCACCGAAGGGGCCGGCTTGGCTGGCTTCGAGGCGGTGACCCCCAGCACCCTGGGCTACAGCCCGGAATTGGACGCCACCCCCTACGACCCGGAGCGGGCCAGGGAGCTACTGGCCGAGGCCGGTTACGCCGGTGGCGAGGGTTATCCTCCCTTCACCCTCTATACCTGGCAGGCCAGCGATACGCCATTCATGGTGGAACACGCTGAGCTGATAGCCCAGATGTGGCAGGATAATCTGGGGCTCGACGTGACGGTGGAAGCGGGCCAGAACGTCAGTATCCGGGAGCGGGTGCGCAACCGTGAACTGGATGGCCACGTTTACTTCCGCAGCAACGAGGGCCGCTGGGACGGCGGCAGCCTGGTACGCAGCATGCACTACCTGGACTCCAGCCTGCGCCAGTCGGAGGACCCTGAGCTGGTCAGGGTAGCGGACGAAGGGCTATCGGTGATGGACCCGGCCCTACGCCACGACGCCTACAACAAGATGTACCTGGCCTCTTGGGAGGAACACTATTCCTTCAGCACCATCTACACCAACCTGCCCCTCGGCTTGAGCGAGCGCATCAATACCTATCAGCCCTGGCCCCTGGGACCGTATCCCACGGCCCTGTGGACGGTGACCCTGAATCAGTAGGACTGACACCTCCACCGGCCATCGGCGGCAAGGTTGTTAGCGACTCCGATGGTCCCGGGATCCACGCCAGTGGATCCCGGGACAACCAAGTTGACGAGCGGGACCCATGCCGATGGTTGGTAGACTCAGGTCGTTCCCTGAGCGCCGGCCTGGCCCAACGTACGGTGGGGCCGGCGAAGGATTGGATATACAACAAAGGTAAGAGAAGCACATGCAGCGTTACATACTGTTCAGGGTATTCCAGGGGCTGCTCGCCCTGCTCGTCCTCAGTCTGATCGTCTTTATGAGCGTCCACCTGTCCGGTGATCCGGCCCTGTTGCTGTTGCCGCCGGAGGCGACCACCGCCGACTACGAACAGCTTCGGGAGAACCTGGGCCTGGACCGACCGATCCTCGTTCAGTACGGCACCTTTCTCCTTAAAGCGGTGCAGGGCGACTTTGGCCAGTCCATCACCACCCGGCGTCCGGCCCGGGACGTGCTGCTGGAGCGAATTCCCGCCACCCTCCAGTTAGCGGCGGTGGGAATGCTCCTGGCGATAGCGATGGGGGTGCCCCTGGGCATCCTGTCCGCGGTTAAGCGGGACTCGATTCTGGACAAGGCCTGCAAACTGTTTGCCATCGCCGGCATCGGCGCTCCGCAATTCTGGGTAGCCATCATGCTCATCCTGCTGTTTGGCGCTATCCTCCAATGGTTGCCGACCTACGGCCGGGGAGGGCCGGACCACTTCGTGCTGCCGGCCTTCGTGCTGGCTTGGTCCATAATGGCCGGCATGATGCGTTTGGCGCGCTCGAGCATGCTGGAGGTGCTGGACAGCGAGTTTGTCAAGTTCGCCCGGGTCAAGGGACTGACGGAGAAGTTGGTCATCTGGAAACATGCCCTGAGAAACGCCCTGATTCCCCTGATAACCTTCGGAGGCATCAGCCTGGCGGGGCTGCTCAATGGGGCCATTGTGGTGGAGGTCGTGTTCGCCTGGCCCGGCGTGGGGCGCTTGATGCTGGAGGGAGTGGCGCAGCGCAATTTCCCCATCGTAGAAGCCACCGTGCTCACCTCGGGTTTCTTCTTCATAATCACATCCCTTTTGGTGGACATCCTCTATGTGTACGTGGACCCGAGAATCAGGATCGAGTAAAGCGAGGGAGAACTGGAAATGGCGCGTACGGCAGTAACCAAAGAAAGTCGACTCGGTCAACTACAACAGCGGATCAGCAGGTCCAAGCTGCCCTGGATTCCCATAGTGATCCTGGCCATTCTGCTGGTGTGCTCTGCGTTAGCGCCGCAGTTGTCCCCTCACGACCCCAACGACAAGGACATCATCAACAGCCGCATCCCCCCGGGTCAGAACAGCGAGTACCTGCTGGGTACCGACATCCTGGGCCGGGATATGTTGACTCGGATGATCTTCGGTGCCCGAACCACTGTTTACATCAGCCTGGTAGCCCTGGCTACCGGGGCCATCGTGGGCACCGTTCTGGGACTGATTTCCGGATACCTGGGGGGCGTGATTGGCGCAGTCATCATGCGTATCGCCGACGCCGTGATGGGATTCCCTACTATCCTGGTAGCCTTGGTCATCGTGGTACTGCTGGGCCAGGGCACGGAGAATATCATCATCGCGGTGGCAGTCACCGTGTGGGCCAGGTTCGCGCGGATGATACGGGGTGATACCCTGAGCATCAGGGAACGAGACTACGTAATTCTGGCCAAAATCGCCGGGGTCAGCCCTCCGGTAGTCATTATCCGGCATGTTTTCCCCAACGTGGTCAATACTTTGATGGTGCTGACCAGCATTCAGGTGGGACAGGTGATTCTGCTTGAAGCCTCCCTGAGTTTCCTGGGGTTGGGATTGGCCCCGGGGTCGCCGGCCTGGGGCATCATGGTAGCCGAGGGGCGTAACGTCATCCTGGATATGTGGTGGTTGGCCCTTTTCCCCGGAGTGGCAATAACCATAGTGGTGATGGCGTTCAACTTCCTCGGCGACTGGCTGCGCGACTACCTGGACCCGAAGCTCCGCCGGGTCTGACCCAGGGCCTTTCAGTTCTCAAAGATTTACTCCGTCTTTCCCGCGAAAGCGGGAATCCAGAATGTCTTTACTGCACAGGGTGCTGGATTTCGGCTTGCGCCAGAATGTCGAAATCGAGGAAATCGAGAAGAACTGAAAGGCACTGGGGACTGTGGTGGGGACATAGGGGAATTTAACTATGCGTGACAAACAACTTTGACCAGTAGAAATACTCCACATATAATCCGCGCTAGATTGTGTCGGTAACGGCAACGCGCGGTGAGCAAGATTCCACAGGAGGGGAGAACCATGTCAACGATTCCAGGGCTAGAGAGACCGGTCCCGGTTCCCGATGATCTGACCAGGCCCTTCTGGGATGCCTGTAACGAGCGGCGGTTGGTGTTGCAGAACTGCACCGCCTGCGCGAGGCTGCATTATCCGCCCACCCAGCGATGCAACGAATGTGGCTCGGCCGACAATCTGGAGTGGAAAGAGGTGCAAGGCAAGGGACACATTGACGTGTACATGGTGATACGCGACTCCCGCATCAGGGGATTCCGGTCGGCGCAGCCCATCAACTTTGCGGTGATAACCCTGGACGAGGACCCCGGCATCAACTTCTTGTCCAACCTTCCGGGTACCCCGCCGGGAGAGGTCCCCGTTGGAGCCCCGGTGGAACTGATATTTGAACAAACGAGTACCGGCCAGTTGGTCCACGAGTGGCGGGTGCTCACCTAGTCCACTTGGATCCTACGGACACGGTCAATAGCGCAGAGGGCATAAGGGAGCTGAGATGGTTAGTGACACGAGTTGGATGAGAAATCGGGAAGGTATGGGAATCTGGGAGCACCGCGGCAAGGTTGCCGTTGTCGGTTGGGGTCAGTCCCATATGGACCGGCGCTGGGACGGTGTGGCCCTGGACAGGAGCTGCGGCGGCTTGAGCAAGGAGGCATGTCTGAAGGCGATTGCGGACGCGGGCCTGTCGCTGGACGACATTGATGGGCTTATCACCAGCCCGGAGACCCGAGCGGAGCAGACCTGGGCGCCTCGCCCTTATTTTGACCCGCCCTACGACACCGAAGACGGCCTGACCTATGCTTCGGCGGAGTGGATACAGAGGGAGTTGGGGTTGAAGAACGTGAAGTATCTCAAATCCGATGCACCCTATATCGGCCCGATGATGGGCCTGGCCGCTCAGGCGGTCGGGGACGGTCTATGTGAAACCGTCCTGGTATGGTACCCAATGGTTAACCTCGAGGGCCGGTACGGGCATAACAATCCACAGAATATCAATCAGGAGGCCCCCGGAAATAGCGCCTTTTCTCTCCCGTGGGGTTATCAGAGTGGCGCCATGTTCAACAATCTGGTGATCTTCCTGCAGTACTGCAAAAAATACGGCAAGTCCCACGACGGGCTGGCCCCTCTCTGTTTGAACTTGCGCAGAAACGGCCTGATGACTCCCTGGGGGTACTACGCTCTGCACGAGCCGTATCAGCTCACCCCTGAGGACTACTTGAACGGGCGTGTGATCGAGGAACCGCTGGTGATATATGATTGTGACAGGCCGGTCAATACCTGCGCGGCCTTCATCTTCACCACCGCTGAGCGTGCCAAGGACCTGAGGCAAAAGCCGGTCTACGTCCTTAACCATGCCCAGAACAATGGCCGGGGCAGGAGCACCATGGCAACTCTGGAGGAGCATCAGGAGGCGGTCGCCAGCCTGGCACGGAAGATGTGGGAGGGTTCCGGGTTGGGTCCTGAGGATGTTGATATATTCAACCCGTACGACGGCTACCTCACGTTCACGCAGCAATTCCTGGAGGGCTTCCAGTGGCACGGTGTTAAGCTGGGAGAGGCCCACGACTTCTATGCCGACGACATCAGGGTCGAAGGTCCACATCCCTTTCTTTCAAGTGGCGGAAATAACGGAACGGGGCGCAACCGCGCCGTCCTCTACGCTGATAGCATTCAGCAGCTTCGGGGGACAGCGGGTCCACGGCAGGTGACGGTGCGGGCCGAAACTGCCCTGGCGGGCTGCAATACACCCGACAGTAACGGCTTCATCATGCTCAGCAAGCATCCGAGCTAGAATTCAGCGCCTTCAAACCCCAGAAGCTCAACGTCCAACCCGTTCCCTTTAGCTTGGGCAAGCACTTTGAAGTCGCCATACTCGTTCGAGTCCACCAGGGTCATCATGGCCATACGGCTCAGTGCCGTTCGGGCTGCGGATAGGCCTTGCGTTTGGAGGGCATCGAGGAACGAGAAGAAGCCAAGGTTCGTCAGGAACTGGCTCTGTAAGGCGTAGCCCACGGTGGCTAGACCGTGCCTGTCACCAATCCGCATGAGGGACGTGAAGTCCACCTGGCAGGTAATGTCCTGTTGCCCGATGTGCTGGTACGGGTCGCTGCTGACGACGTGTCGGTTGTAACAGACCAGCGTACCCCGGGCATTCCGGGGCGAGTAGAGGTCAGTGGCCGGTTGACCGTAGTCGATAGTAAGAACAAACCCGCGGTCCAGGGCTCTGGAAAGCTGGCCAGTCCAGTCCTCCATAGCCAAGTTCACCTCACCTCGATACCCTTCAGTCAAGGATAAGCCCAAGCTGGTCAGCCTATTTTCGATGCGAGGTGAGGATGGCTCATCCAGGACTTCGGTGAAATCCTCCCCCGCCGACTTGACGAAGACTTCCTTGACTCTTCCACCCTGGATGGCGAACCGGTGGACAGGGAAGTTGTCGATCAACTCGTTACACAGGATACAACCAACAACATTTCGGAACGCCCGAAGTCCTTCGGTTTTAACTCGTTGGATTCCAAAGATCGTGTCTTGCCTGCTTGAGGATATCCGATCTCCAGTCCAGTTGGCCCAGTAAAAGGTGTGGTCAGGTGGTTCGAGCCATCCAGGCTCGTAGTCTGCGGCGACATAGTAAAGCGCCTGAGCGAACCGGGGGGCTATCCGCCGGCAGGCATCCACGATGGATTGAGCCAGGACGCCGTCGCCGGAACCCACCTCGATCACATGGAAAACGGGAGGGTTTCCGAGGAGGTGCCACATCTGCTCCAGTTGCCGTGCGATCAGGGCGCCGAAAACCGGATGACTCGTGGAAGAGGTACCGAAGTGGGTGCTGATCCTATTGCCCCGGGCAGAATAAAAGCCTCCACTGCGCGAGTACAGGCAGGCTTGCATGAACCGAGCGAATGTAATTCGCCCATTCTTTTGGATTAGATCCCTGATCTCCTGGTCAACCGCTGAGCGCAACGTCATCTCCCAGAACAGCTAAGATTCCCTGGATTCTTAAGCAATCTTATCAATGACAACTGCATTTGGGCAGTCCATTATATGTTTGCGGTATATGTCTGGAATCAGTTGCCGTAACCTCAATCACTGACCAATTGCGTGATTGTATTTTGGCCCATCACGAGTCGGCAGTTGCTCCAAGCCAATAGTCCTCTCCGGTCGGCGTGCTGGGGCTGTTCCTCGATCTGCTTCAGTATCTGGCTGAACTGCCGGGCATCCTCGTGTTGCTTCCGGCACGCTTTGCGCCAGTTGGCGGCGGTTTCGTCGGCAGCAGGGTAGAGGTCGGCGGCTTTCAGGATCCGCAGGGGGCAGTCGGTCTCGGCGGGTCCGTCTGCTTCGTCCATGATCTTGTACCGCAGCTCGGTGGTAGAGCTGCGGGCCAGCACCACCATGATGAACCGGCGGGCGGGTTGTTCGGGCTTCACGTCGGGGTTCAGCTCGCAGAGCAGGAACTGGTGGTCCCACCCAATCCAGCCGGAGCGATCGATTACCTAAACCAAAGCCAAGGTGAAATGCGCAGACGCATGGGGTAAATTTGTGAAGGAACCGAGGTAGCTGGTCTCAGAAATTGCGAGGGGTTGGTGATGGGCGTGAGGGAGATAGACCGGTCTCTGGAACAATGGCAGATGGGAGTCAAGGACTGGCGGCGGCGGATGATTCTGGCTCCCACACCCCGGGAGCGGGAGCGGTGGTACGCCATCCTGCTGCTGGCTCAGGGCTTGACGGCAGCGGCGACGGCGGAGGCGCTGGAGCGGGACCCCCACACTATCGGGCGTTGGGCGTCGGCCTTCGGTGAGGGAGGGCCTGCGGCCCTGATATTCGAGCAGACCGGTGGTTCCCACCGCCCTTGACCAGGCGCAGCAGGAGTAGTTGAAAGGGGCGGTGGAACAACCGCCCGCTGCGGCGGGCATCCAACTGGCCAACTGGTATTGGAGGGTGGTGCGGCAGTTTGTCTCAGAACGGTTTGGCATCAGCCTGTGCCGCAGCAGTTGCCTGAACTGGCTTTACCGGCTGGGGTTTGCCTGCAAGCGCCCCAAGAAGCGTCTGCTCAAGGCGAATGAGTCCAAGCGGGCGGCCTTCGTGGCGGAGTACGCCGCCCGGTGGGAGGAGGCCCAACGGACTGAAGCCAGCATATTCTTTGCTGGGGAGGCCCACTTCCGGGCGGACGCGGAATTGCGGGGCCAGTGGGTGCTGAAGGGTAAGCCTGCGTTGGTGGACTCCAATAGCCCGCGGTATGGGGAGAAGGCCAGCTACTATTCAGCGGTGTGCCTGGAGACGGGCGAGGTGGAATGGATGGAACTGGCGGGCAACAGCAACAGCGGGACCTCGGTTGCCTTCCTGACGCAACTGGCCTTCCTGACGCAACTTAAGGAAAAGCATCCAGGGCCGCTGCGGGTCATCTGAGACAATGCGCCGGCCCACCGTGGGGAAGCGGTGCGGGAGTACCTCAGGACGCCTGAGCTGGAGCTGAGGCTGGTGAACCCCGTGTCAAGCACGGGGCAGGCTCTGCCGGGCTACAGCCCGGACTTCAACGCCGATGAGGCTGTCTGGGGCTGGGCGAGAGAGGAGGCCACTGGCAATATGTGCCTGGGGAGCAGGGCGGCGGTGCAGGAGAGGGTCGGCAAATTCCTGGCCGGGCTGTCCAGCCGGAAAGATGAGGTGAGACGACGCTGCCGGACGGTCCTGCAATCAAGGGCCGAAACACTCCCGCGAGACACCCGCCCCGATTCCCAGCACCCGGCAAATGCACATCCCACCTTGGCTTTGGTTTAGTAGTGTGGTGAGCTGACGGCGTCGTCGATGATTCGGTTTACTTCCTCGGTCTTGGGCCGGCCGTAGACCGGCGTTCCTGTCCATCCCATCTTTTGTTCCTCGTGTTCGGTTTCGTTTTCGCTCAGGCATTGAGCCGTGCGACAAGTGTGTTACTTTTTTGTGAGCCGGCGAAAATGACCCGTTTTCGCCATCTATTACTTTGTACGACGGATATATTCCATATGAGGCGTGCTGAAACATGGTACGTCACAGGAGCTTTGCAGATTGCATAAATTCGCCGCATATGATGGCTATCACGGCGGAATGATTAGTTTTGGCAAGGGCCGATGTATCCCAAGGGCCGATGTATCCCGTAGAATGCGCGGGCCAACAGAACGGCCCCGGTGGACAAGACCGAGGCCGCAGACGATGGGGAATGTCGCTCCGCCATCGGGCTTAAATGGTAGCCCTGTGACTCCTGCGTGTCCAGCCCCGTCGTGAATGCGGCGGGGCTTTTGTTGATTGGCTCCTGAAATGGTCAATCAATGCTTCTGCTTTGGACAGCTGAGTGAGGAGGTGATGAACCGCGGGAATCGTTTGGCATCGAAACTAGAACCAAATGAGGACCGATGTATCGGTCAAAGAAGGAATTTGAAGGTAAACAATGAAGATTTCAATCAAGCACCCCAGAACGTCGTTGTTGCTGGTGCTCGCAATAGGGGCATTCGCCATCTTGGGCACTGGCGCGTTGTTCCTGACGAGTGGAAGCGAAGTTGGTGCGACTGGGAACGACCGTTACAACAAACAAGCGCTTACTTCCAGCAGCACTTTTAAGTACGACATTGCCACGTACAGGAGGTATGGCAGCCTATCGTCGCGGGTTGCGGCTGACACGGGCATCGAAGTGCATCCCGAGAATGCCCGGCTGACTGGATCGGTGACCGTCGATGACGACGGGAATTTCCTCGAGAGTAGCAGCGAGGTCCGTGCGCAGAACGGGGACCTTTGGTATACGACTGTTGTCCAAGCTGACGGAACATCGAGCACGACAAACCATCGTAGCGGTAAGACTACTACTGAGGTTCTGCCTGCCAGTATGCTCGCTATGGATCCCAACTCGGCTTTGTCAGGATTGGATGGCAAGCTTACGGATCAGGGTTGGTCCAAAACCCGCACTGACGAGTTCAACGGGCGAGCGGTCAATGTCTACGAGATAACCGCCTCTGCGGAAGGGCGAACTCCGGCGGGATCTCTGGGGTACAATTGCCTCAGGTCGAAGACTTGGGTCCTGCGTCTTTCAAGCAAAGGGTGCTGGTGTCGTCTGACCTCGATATGGTCCTGAAGCATAGTCGTTGGTCTGTCGATGCAGACGGTAACGAGGTGCTGGTCGAACAAACGGAAATCCTCAAATCCAAGGTGGAGTAAGAGATGACGAGTCTATCGACAATTCGATTTCAAAAGAAATTCCTTTTCCTCGTGTTGGCCCTGTTGTCCATTGCCGTCATGTTGTCGGTCGGATCGGTATCCGCTTGGTGGGAAAATGATTCCGACAGCGACAGCGGCACCGTGAACGGCGTCGATTGGGATGGCATCGCCACTGTGGGATGGTCAGCTCCTGTCCCTCCGGGTTTGATCCAGTACGAAGGAGCCGGCCTGACCGAATCCGATTCCGTTATTGATGAGCTGTACGTCAGGACGAGAGGGAGCGAGTATTGCGGCCCGTTCCGGATGGACATTGACTGGGATAAAGACAATGGTGTCTTCGACACTGTGGTCGTGGGTGAATCAGGCACCGGCTCCTCATCCAGCTTCGTGTGCGCGTTTTGGTACTGGCAACCGAATGTGGTCGTGAAGAACGATGTGTGGCACCAGGTCTGGGACGGCGGAGGCCCGACCGATAGCGGCGAAACTAAAGCCGTCATAATCACGGATTTGGTGCCAGTGCCTTCCCCGTGAAGAGTTTCATGTCTGTCTCGCTCAGACAGGTCACCGTGGCCCTCGCCACGGTGACCCTCTTGTTCGCCTGCGGGACGCCTAGCGAACCTACGGGGTCTAACGACGTTGTGGGTGGCGAGGTTGACCGTGTGGTATCCAAAGTCCGCAAGAGCATGGGCTCCGCCCACTCCTACCGGGTGGACGGTAACATTACGACGTACCTGCCGGGAAGGGGGGAAGATAAAAGGATCACCGTGCGCGGGGATTGGGTCAATCCGGACCGCCTGGAGTTGGACGTGTCCGGACTCCGGGACAAACGGGCTGAGTATCTCGTGATCGTAGGTGACCGGGCCTATCAGCGGGAACGGAACACCAGCACTCGGGACTGGTCCGAATGGGTCGAATTCGACGCTAAATCGGTGGACCCGGTTTATACCGCGGGGGTGCTGGAATTGACGCTGGGGGTGGACGAGTATCTGTCGGGAATTCCTTGGTACTTGGTTGATCCTGCGGCGGATGGCGGCTTCTGGCTGAGGGGAACCCACTCCGAGGGTGGCGAACGGGTCTTCACGTATTATCGCATGAAGGTCCGCAAGGCTGGGCCGCTTCCTTTTATCACGCTGAGACACTGGATCCAGGAGCTGGGCATCTTGGTCGTTGACCACAGTGGATCGGAACGTGTGAAGCTCCAAGAGGCATACTACGAGTTTTCCCTGTTTACCCACCCGCTTGAGGTCGAACCACCGATACCATGATCTACATCGGGGGCAAGGTGAAGCCCGTATTTGTGTAGGGTGAAATCGGCAGTCGTTGAGCTGGCGGGTGAACGGATCAGAGTGGTGATGCTCTCGGGCATGATCGAGATGCGGTCGTTGCTGGAAAGGCAGCAAATTGGTAGGGTTAGGGCACGCTGCGAAATAGTTCAAACGGGGCCGCAACGGGAGCGGGACTGATAGCGCTCGCTCTGGTTGCGGGCACGCGGTTGGACGGTTGCGGCAATGTCCCGGCCAAAGGCAAGATATGCCCGCACCATTAGCCCCAATCCACCGAAAAGATGAGTATCGCGGTGTGCTGACGTGGCAAGAAAGTGCTCCTGTGCTTCAGGGATAATGGTTTTGAAACCAAAAACCGACCCAAGACCAGGAGCACCCAACAGATGCTACCACTTGACCATCCCGACTGTATCCAAATCACCTTTGATGACCACCGGTGGCCAATGGCGGGCTGCAATGGCCTCGCGTTTCTCCGCCAGCGGGGCGCGGCCTTCCCAGATCATCCTGGCGTTGGCCGGGCGGCCTTGCGTGCCTCCGCCAGGGAAACCGTCGGGTATCCGCCCAGGCCCAGATTCCTCCGTTCCCCGTCGATGCTGACCAGCTGGAACCAGTACTTGGTTCCGGAATCTTCTACCCGGAGATTGAGGCCGCCCCCATCTGAGTATGTGCCCGTTTCTTGAACCGACTGAACGAAAACCGCGGAAAGGGCGTTGCGCTTACTTTTTGAAGTCAACGAACCCTGTCCTGTCTATACCAGTTCTGTACCATTATTTACCGGATGCGGCAGGATTTTGGCGGATTTCTTGGGATAAAAAACGGCCATCTCCTACTCAAATCAGGTAGAGAATGGCCGAGTGTCGGGGAGATTCACGATGTAAAATGGCGGAGAGGGCGGGATTCGAACCCGCGATACCCCAGAGGGGTATACCGGTTTTCGAGACCGGCGCCTTCAACCACTCGGCCACCTCTCCGCATCGGCAAAAGTAACGGGCACGCCGCCCGTTTGGCGTGACTAGCGCGTATCGCCACGCCAGCCCGTGGTTGGGAACCATTGTAACACCCGCGGTTTGCCGCCGATGCGGACTCGGCGGTTTGTCAGCCGGCCTAATGGCAGGGCGATGAAAAATGTCAACGAGTTCGCCAGCCTCACTTGTACCCGCTTTTGTCAATCCAAACTGGCCTGCTGTCATTGCGAGGAGCGTAGCGACGTGGCAATCTCGTTTAGGTTGAACACACGTCGGCAAACCACCTTTGCTACGGCGACGAGATTGCCAACCCCCACACCGAGTACGGGGTCGCAATGACAAAGTGGGTACGCGTGAGGTTCGTCAGCCCCATATCCCTGGTCGACGCTCTTTCGTCCCAGCGGGGTGCCGATCCGGCGGCGCCGGTTCGCCCGGTGTCAGCCGACGAGTTCATTTGCGTTGACATTGAACCTGCCGGTTGCCAGTATCGCCGCTGTCTGGCAGAATGTTTACCTGCGTGAGCCCAGTATTGCGTGATTGCAACTTATTGAACCGGCCCTGCGGTGTTGCGGTCAACCGCCAGGGACAACCACGACCGTGTGCGGATTCCACATCGACCGCGGCGACACAGCGACGAATCATAGCCTGAACGGGCCGCCCAACATCCGGCACGCCCAACCTACCAACGGAGGTACCGCCCCGTGGCATTTGTCAAAGGATTGAAGTGCCGGGAGTGCGACCGGGAATATCCGGGCGAACCCCTCAACGTATGCGATTTTTGCTTCGGCCCGCTGGAAGTCATCTACGACTACGTGACCATCTCCGAGGTCATCAGCCACCAGCGCATCGCCGATGGCCCCATCAGCATCTGGCGTTATCAGGACCTTCTCCCTGCCTCCGCCGATGATCCGGTGGACATTATGGCCGGCTACACGCCGCTGCTGAAGGCCAAAAACCTCGGCAAGCGCCTCGGGTTGAACAACCTGTACATCAAGAACGACAGCGTCAATCCGTCTTTCTCCTTCAAGGATCGGGTGGTGTCCGTAGCTGCCACCAAAGCGGTGGAATTCGGCTATGACACCCTGGCCTGCGCCAGCACCGGCAACCTGGCCTGCAGCGTGGCCGCCCACGCCGCCCGCGCCGGCATCGACGCCGTGGTGTTCATTCCCGCCGACCTGGAACGGGGCAAGGTTATCGGAGCCGCCGTTTACAACCCCACCCTGGTGGCGGTGGAAGGAACCTACGACGAAGTCAACCGTCTTTGCAGCGAGGTCAGTGACAACTACCCCTGGGCTTTCGTCAACATCAATATGCGGCCCTACTACGCCGAAGGCAGCAAAACCCTGGGCTACGAGGTGGCCGAGCAATTGGGTTGGCGCGTTCCAGACCACGTGGTGATTCCATCGGCATCGGGCGCCATGTTCACCAAAATATGGAAGGGATTCAACGAACTGGCGTGCCTGGGCTTGCTGGACGGGGTGGCGCCCCTGCCCTTCGGCGCCGACCAGAACACCGCGCATCATCCCGCCGTAACCACCCGGATGCACATGGCGCAGGCCGCCGGTTGCTGTCCCATCGTAACCGCCTGGGAGAACCACCAGAACCAGATTCGCCCGGTGCGCCCCGACAGCATCGCCAAGTCCCTCGCCATCGGCAACCCGGCGGACGGCATCTACGCCCTGCGCGTCATCCGTGAATCGGATGGCAGCGGCTACGCTGTGCCCGAAAACCAGGTGGTGAATGGCATCAAGCTGTTGGCCGAAACCGAAGGCATCTTTACCGAGACCGCCGGCGGAGTTACGATCTCAACCCTCAAATACCTGGCGGAGTCCGGCGCCATTGGCCCCGACGAACTGACCGTGGCGTACATCACCGGCAACGGCCTCAAAACCCAGGAAGCGGTGGAGGAAGTGGTCAACCCGCTTTTCATCAAGCCGATGTTGGGTTCCTTTGAAGCAGCCCTGGAAAGCCGGGCGGCAGCCGGAGCCTAGTAGTTTGTTTAGCGCGCACACACGCAACTGCCAGATTGGCGCAGGTAAAATATGGTGAAGCAACGGGTACGATTCACCTTTTCCGGCGAGCTGGTTCGCGAGCCAATTATCTATCGTCTGGGCAAGGATTTTGACGTGATAACCAACATTCGCCGGGCCGATGTCCGCGCCGATGTCGGTTGGGTGGTGCTTGAAATTGACGGCAGCGATAACGACATCCAACGCGGCCTGGACTGGGTCGGTTCCACGGGTGTTCGGGTGGACCCCATCGCTGGCGATGTGATCGAAGGCTGATGCCGGACGGCAGGGCGCTGCGCTCTCCGGACCGCCGATTCTTTACTGCACAATAGGAGGAATTTCCCTGATGGGTGTTTTGGTTCGCATTCCCACTCCCCTGCGGCGCATGACCGGCGGGGTCAACCAGGTTGACCTGGACGTGGCCGACCTTTCCCAAATGATCGACCGGTTGGAGTCCGACTATCCCGGCTTCAAGGAGCGGCTGCTGGACGAAGAAGGCGAACTGCGTTACTTCGTCAACATCTACGTGAACGGAGAGGATATCCGCTTCGACGATGGCCTCAACACCGCCATCAAGTCGGGCGACGAAGTCAGCATAGTACCGGCGGTAGCCGGCGGCTGAACGCCGGCGATGGTTGCGCCGGTATCCGGACTGTCCCGGCGACAGATTGACCGGCTTGGCGGTCGATTGCGGGAAAGTGTCACCCCTGAGGATGTGGCCTCCTTGACACTTATAGAGAGTCGTTCTTTGAGACGCTGCTGCTGGTCACCTTTGACTTGGGCAGATTGGGTATTGGAAAGTCGGACGGCGGTCGGTTGAAACGTCCGGAATCAGTGATTGCCAAGCTGGAACGGGATTCCCACATCCGGCTGTCCCGTATGCAGGACATCGCCGGCTGCCGATTGGTAGCGGATGATAAAGCCGAGCAGGACGAGATTTCGTCCGTCTGCAAACGGACTTTGACATCTACCGGGCCTATGACATCCGCGAGTCGCCCCACAGCGGCTACCGGCCCATTCACATAGTTGTCCTGCGCGGTGGCAAGTTCGTTGAGGTACAGGTGCGGACGGAGAACCAGCGCGAATGGGCCCGCCTTTCTGAGCAGGCAACGGCTTACGATGCCAGCATCAAGTATGGCGGCGGCAACCCCGCTATACGGCAGGCTTTGGATGAGCTGTCTGAAACTTACTGGGCTTATGACTAAACCGGCGAAACGCCGCCTCGAGATTTGGCCGCACCAACAGAGGCGTTGATTGCCCGAATGCGCTAACGCTATAATAACCGTTGTACGTTGCATGAAAGGGTTGCGATAGGGTTGTGCGGCGGCACTATCCGCAAACTGGCGTTGCAGGCTTGTCTATAGGGTGTAGGTATGGACAGAAAATTGAAGTGGTTCCTTGTCGAATATGACCGCCACGAACATAAGCTCCACAGCCTGACCAAATACGCTGAGCCGGAGCAGCGCGACGAAGCATGGAGCCGTCTAAAGGAGCTGGAAGGAGGGCAATTCCCGGAGCTCCAGCACTTCGCCAAGACCGGTGTGCCGCTCCGTATGGAGTATGTTCTGTTGATTGCTGAATCAGTGGAAGCCATCCGGGTTACCCATGGTAATTATTTCAACGGTTCCCACCTCAGCCTTGCCCAGTATCGAAAATTGATGAGCGACCGGGAAACGGGTGAAGTAGCCGTGCCTGCTGCCGACTAACGCACCGTTTCCCTCCGCGTTCAAACGTCCGGCAATCCGTTTGCCGGACGTTTGGTTTAAGCGATTGCCGAACCCACTGCTATACTGCAACCTGTTGTCGCTAATCCATTTCATCCCACGGAGGCATTTTCGATGGCCGACCAAATCAAGATTTCCATGCGCGTTCCGGGCACCTCGCCCATGCCTGAATTGCTGAGCCTCATCAAGCAAATCGAATCCGCCGGATTCGCCGGCGCCGGCATCCTGGACAGCCAGATGATATGCCGCGACACCTTCGTAACCATGGGTCTGGCCGCCAGCGCAACCACCACCCTGAACCTGTTCCCGGCGGTTACCAACCCCTTCGGACGCATCCCGTCGGTGTTGGCCGGCGCGGCCCAAACCGTCGCTGAGATCGCCCCGGGCCGCACCAGGTTCATCATTGGCACCGGCTACACTTCGGCCAGCACCATCGGTCGTCGCCCGGCGACCCTGCGTCAAATGCGCCGCTGCATCATCGAAGTCAAAACGCTCCTGGCCGGCGAGTCGGTGGATTACAACGGAATGTCCAACCGACTGGACTTCGCCGGCAGCGACGGAGGCCAGGGGGTTCCGGTGCTCATGGCGGCGTCCGGCCCCCGTTCCCTGGAACTGGCCGGCGAGGTGGCCGACGGCGCGCTGGTGCTGGTTGGGTACACTCCCAGCATCGTGGGCAAGGCGATGGAGCATCTGGAAACCGGAGCCAAACGCAGCGGCCGCACCCTGGACGACCTAGATATCGTATTCGCCGTAAGAACCTGCGTCGCCGATTCCATCGACAAAGCGCGCCAACTGGCCCGTCCGGTGTCAGTCCATTGGGGATTGATGTGGGGTGGCCCCAACTGGTTGCCGTACTCCGGTCTGGACATCCCCGATTACGAGATTCCGCAGGCGGTCCGCGATGTTTATCCCGATCTTGGCCACGCCCCCAACTGGGATGAGGCCATTGAGTTGACCCGGTTCGTCAGCGACGACGTGAATACCCAACTGTGCGACGCCATGGGACTCGTCGGCACACCGGAGCACTGCACCCAGCGCATCACCGAGATGGCGCAGCACGGCGTCACCGACCTCTACCTGATGCCCTGCCTCACCTTCGCCCCGCCCCACGCCGAAGTCGAAGCATTCGGCCAGCACATCATCCCCGCCCTGGCGGAGTATTAGTTTACATGGATGATCAGGATGGACAGGACTGGTACGCACGGCGAATACAACCGTATTAACGCCGAGGAAGTATAGCGATGGCAGAAATTACTCAGGTCCGGACGGAAGCGGAATATGACGCCGCCCTGGCGCGTATTTCCGAGTTACTGGATGCTGAAATCGACAGCCCCGAAGGTGAAGAGCTCGACCGGGTCACTACTTTGGTGGAAATCTACGAAGATGAGCATTATCCAATGGGTGAGCCTGACCCGGTCTCGATAATTGAGTTTTTGCTGGATCAAGAAATTGTGACGCGCGAGCAACTGCTCCCCCTGGCTGGCATCGCTGCCAGCCTTGACGCGATACTAGCCGGCCAGGAACCGATTCCCCCAAGTTTGGCGCAATTGCTGTACGAGAAGGTTGGTATTACCACGGATGCCCTGCTCAAAAGCTCTGCCAATCAACCAGCAGCCGCAGAATCAGACTGAAACGGCAATCGGGCCGGAGGCTGGCACGGTCACAGAGGCAGACTTGACCGGATAACCATACCTCTCACCATCGGCCAGCAAATCCGCTTTCCGCGTTGCGTATACGGGAAAGTGTAGGCATTGAACTTGTCATGGCATCAGATTTAGCTCTACAGTGCTTTGTCACTGGCACGATAGCCCAGCGGAGAGTATGCAGAAATGACAGGATACGGACTTGCAAATTACCAGCAGGCTCGTGCAACGTTTGCGCGCTTCAAGGCGGGTTTGGAAACTCAACAAGATGTACTACGTGAGCTGCTAACGGCAGTCGGGTTGCTAGTAGCAGATTACAACACCACTTACCGCGAAAATCGGTTTATCGTAGGGGGAGCAGTCGAAGAAATGGTAGCCGCCGCTATGAGGTGCGTCGGCCTTGAGGAGGTGCGTAGCGTCGGAATCGCTAACGTAGGGCCCGATATATTTGTGGCCGGCCAGGGATTTTCATTGAAAACCTCGTTCACTGGTCGCAGAGAAGCCATAGGGCTAATTAATAAACAAGGCGACAGCTCTCCGCAGTGGGTGGACCCAACTATCTTCGTACTGGCTGGTGCTGGCATTGGCTACGCAGACCCCGTTTTGCTGCCAAATGCTACGCGCGAAGGGGGCGATCAAGTATCACTACCTCGCGCCCCGTTGTACGAGATGTTTCGTAGGAATCCCGATTGGCTTTTGGCTTGCGACGTGCCAATCAAGCCTCCAACGGACGAACCGCCCCGCTCCGTTGCCAGCAGAGCCGTTGCTACCGAAATTCTGCAACGGCAGTTATCAGGGCAATCCCAATTCCCACGACTAGGTGGGTGCATCTAACAAGCGCCGTGTAGCTCGTTGCTCGCTGCCAGCATTATGGCGCGCTGGTGCGTACTGTGTATGAGTCTGCTCCTGTTGGTGAAGGTCCCTTTTCTCAAATCGGGCTATGAGTTGCTTGGAACGCAGCCGCAGCGGTTCCTCAAGGCGGCTACGGGCATAATCAACGTACTCTTGCTTGGTATCGTAGCCGACGGCGTTTCTGTCTAGTGCAACCGCCACTTTGCTGGTTTGCCCGGAGCCGACGAATGGGTCTAGTACAGTATCGCCGTGATACGAGTACATTTTGACAAGGCGATACGGGATTTCCTCAGGGAAAGGGCAAGGGTGGTCTATGGTACGTGGTGGCACCGGGGCGATGTGCCAGATATTGTTGGCGGTGTCCATTTTGAAAACGTCGTCAATCTCGAACCGGCTGGCTTCGCGGTCGCCGTTGACCTGGCGGTATATTTTTTCGCCGGGCTTGCGGAACAGCAGGATGTACTCGGTCATTATGTTGGGGTAGTAGTAGCCAGGGTAAGGATTCTGAATGGCGGAACCGGCGCGTTTGACGCCAGCAGTGGTTTTGTGCCAGATGATGTCCTGATGAAATTCCCAGCCAACCGTTGCCATGCGGGTGGTCAAGTCAAATGGCACGGGAATATGCCGTCCGTCCATTAGTACGGTGCCGATGACGATGGCGCAAAACCCGCCGGGCTTGGTCACACGGTGAACCTCGGAGAAAATCCGGGCCAGCAGGTCCAGATATTCGTTGTAATCGCCGAACCCTTCGTTGTACTGCCGAGTCCGATACCACTCGCCGTCGTTGCCGTTGGTATGCACATCGTAATCAATGGCGTTCCAGTACGGCGGTGAGGTTACCGTGAGCGCAACCGAATCGGCTGTCAGCTCCGGCATCCGCTCGCTGCTATGGCAGTAGAATTGGGGTATGTTCGTTATGGCGGTCATAGTTGATTAGCGGGCTTGTTCAGTGCTTTGAGCCTGCCGATCTTTACAAGTTTCGACTTCAATGATTTCAACGATGGCGTTCAATACTCGGGATAGAGCATCGGCAAAATTATCGGCGTCGGTCTCCAGCCTGTCGGAGCCCATTTCGCAGAGTTTGGTATGTCTAGCTGCCTTCAACCGATGGGAAATATGCACTTCCAGCCATAATCTAATCTGGTCAAGGTCAAGGGTTTGCTCGTCGTGAATTTTGTGCCGGCCTAATTGACGAGCGGTTTCTCCACCATCGGTAAGAACCGGGCCGTAGAATGTGTCAACGATGTAGAGGTTTATCGGGTTGCCGCTGGGGTAGGTCAACTTGGTCAGGAAAATGCGGTTTCCCGTTTCCTGGTCAAGCACGATTTCGTAGCGTTGGGACGGCAACTGCTGGGTTGCTTGAGCGAGGCTCTCTTGGCGTGGCATGGCGCGGGTTCTCCTTGTGTCAATAATCTGCAACTAAAATTAGCACATAGGTTCCCTATCTGTACCGCGACAGCGTCACTAATATCCAGAGCAGCATATTAACTGGATACTAGGCCCATTGATAGCATATTTTTTGATAATTCCACCAATGTATCAGGCAGCCAGTTGTTTATAATTCCGCATTATTGCCGGGTACGCTACAATGCCGTCAACTCTTTATCCGTCGAGCAACGATATGGCAGACAACCGTGGCAACAACCCCCGCTCTCTTTCCGGCCTGCCCATCGACGGCCTGTACTCGCCGGATCAGTTGGCCGCCTCCGGTTTCGATCCCGCTGCCGACCTTGGCGAGCCGGGTCAGTTCCCGTTCACCCGCGGCGCCTACCCCAACATGTACCGCGGACGCCTGTGGACCCGGCGCCAGATCGCCGGCTTTGGCACCGCCGCCGCCACCAACGAGCGCTACCGTTTCTTGCTAGATCACGGCCAAACCGGGCTCAGCACCGATTTTGACCATCCGACGCTCACCGGCTACGACTCTGACCACGAACTGGCCGAGGGCGAGGTTGGTCGCCTGGGCGTCGCCATCGATACCGCCGCCGACATGGGCGAGTTGTTCGACGGCATCCCCCTGGAGCAGGCCAGCGTATCCCTCACCATCAACCATCCGGCCATCGTCCTGCTCGGCATGTTCCTGAGCGTCGCCGAAAAGCGGGGCACTCCCTGGCCCGCCCTGCGCGGAACCGTCCAAAATGACTCCCTCAAAGAGTTTCACGGCCAGAAAACCTTTGCGCTGCCGCCCGGCCCGGCCCTCAAACTGACCACCGATGTCGTGGAGTTCTGCACCCAGCACGTCCCCAACTGGTACACCATCTCCATCAGCGGCTACCACACCCGCGAGGCCGGCTCGGACGCCGTTCAGGAACTGGCCTTCACCATCGCCCAGGGCATGGCCTACGTTGAGTCGGCGATGAAGCGCAGCCTGCCGGTGGATTCCTTTGCGCCGAGACTGTCCCATTTCTTCGGCGTCCACAACGACTTCTTTGAAGAGATCGCCAAATTCCGCGCCGCCCGGCGGATGTGGGCCCGCATCATGCGCGACCGCTACGGCGCCACCCGCTCCGAGTCCATGCGAATGCGTTTCCATACCCAGACCCTCGGCTCCACCCTGGTGCGCCAGGACCCACTCAACAACATCCTGCGCGGCGGATTGCAGGCGTTGGCAGCCGTGCTCGGCGGCACCCAGTCCCTACACGTCAGCGGCTACGACGAGGCTTACGACATCCCCTCCGAAGAAGCCATGCGCATCTCCCTGGCCACCCAGATGATTCTGGCCCACGAAAGCGGTGTTTCCGCCACCCCCGATCCCCTGGGCGGTTCGGCCTACCTGGAGACACTGACCACCCAGCTGGAAGAAGCCGCCCACGCCTACATCGCTCGCATCGACGATATGGGCAACGGCAGTATGCTGGACGGGATGCTCGAAGCCATCACCAACGGCTACATCGAAAGCGAAATTGCCCAGGCATCGTACCGCTACCAGCAGCGGGTGGAAACCGGCGACTACACCATCGTCGGCGTCAACGACGAATACCGCGACGACGCTGCTTCGTCCGGGTCGCTGGAACTGTTCGAGTTTGACCAGGGCGAAGAAGATCGCCAGATCGCCCGTCTCACCCAGGCGCGCCGGTCCCGCAGCGAAGCCGATGCCGCCCAGGCCATCCGCCGCATCGTCAAAACCGCCCGCGACGACGCCAACCTGTTGCCCGCCATCATACCGGCGGTAGCCGCTGGGGTAACCGAAGGTGAAATCATGGGCGCGCTGCGCGACGAATGGGGCGAATACGTGGACCCGGGGGTGTTTTAGCCGGGGTGTGATTCGGTATAATGCACGTATGGGGGACACGGAGCATGACATATACAGCAAAGTGAACGACAGGTTAGCTTTGATGGCGAGTTGCCTGGAAAGACTGCACGCCCATTTGGGGATCACCACACGGGTAGATTCGTTGAAATCGCTTGAAGCTGACACAACAATAACGCCGATCACCCAATTTCGTACTGAAGATGAAGCGAACACTCTCTGGGAAACGGTAGCAATTAACCTGATCGAGAGTGGAGTAGGGCCGGCAAACGTTTGGTCGGAAATTGACGGGATATTCGAGGAATTGGCCTTGAATGCCGCCCAGCATTCCCAGTCCGAAATAGACAGTTACGGTACGCTGGAAGTAGATGTTAGCGACGACGGTATCGTGTACATAATTGGCATTGCTGACGGCGGAATAGGAATACTAAAATCCTTACGCGCTAACCCCGAGTATGCATACATCGCCAAAGATGAGGTCGCCATCTCAAAGGCTACTGAACTGGACGTAACAGGCACATCGGAACCGCGAGGCGCCGGTTTGCATCACGTAATAGAAACGGTGCGGGCTTATCGAGGCGATTTGACCATTCTTTCTGGTGAAGGGTATTTGATGGTAAAAGGCGGCGTAGACCCTATCTTGGGGCGTATGGTCGATTTAGATATGCCCTCCTATCAGGGTGCTACCGTCCTGGTGGCGATACCAATTCCTTCGTTGAGGTGACCTGATGGCTACCGTGGATTTGTTAGAACAGTCAGGGACCTATATGTTGGGTACCCGACCGGCAGCGCGAGCCATCGCGCCGGCCATACGCGCCGCATCGAATGATGGCGCAATAGCATTGGATACCTCGGGCATCCTCCGCATTGGTGTGTCGTTTTTCGATGAGGCGCTATTGATTTTTGACGAACTGGTTGCTGAGACAGGCAATGACAGTTTGCGACTGATTTATCACAAAGCGCCGGGGATGGAATCCCTCAAGAACTTGGTTTCCCATCGCGGCCTGTCGCTCACCGAATCTCCGTCTGGAGACTGGATAATCTCGAAATAGCCGGTCGTATCGTGACGCCGGAAAATAATCCGCCCCCCCGCGTTCTGCTCGCCAAACTCGGTTTGGACGGCCACGACCGCGGCATCAAGATCATCGCCCGCGCCCTCCGTGACGCTGGCATGGAGGTCGTGTACCTGGGGATGCGCGTAACCGCCGATCAGGTTGCCGCTGCCGCCGCCCAGGAAGACGTGGACGTCGTTGGCATCAGCATCCTGTCGGGAGCGCACATGCGGCTCATCCCCCGCCTGATCGATGCGCTGCAACGCCAAGGGCTGGCAGACGATAGCGGCGACGGCGGCGTGATGCTGCTGGTCGGCGGTACCATTCCCGACGGCGATGTTGAACCCCTCCACCAATTGGGAGTCAGCGGCGTGTTCCCAGTGGGAAGTTTCACCGCCCAGATGGTCGATTTCATCCAAACCAACCTCCCCCGCCAAATCCCCTCACCCTCGACGGGAGAGGGCTAGAGCGTGCCCCGGGCTTGACCCGGCGGTGACGGTGAATACCCCAATGACACAACCATTCTGGCCGCCAAAATACGACGCGACGTACGTTCCCCGCGCCGACGCTGAGCGCTGGGATGACCGGCTGGAAACCATGCCTCCCGCCCAACGCGATTCCGTCATTCTGGAGCGGCTGCGGGGACAGATCCGGTACGCCTGGGAACACAGCGGTTTCTACCGCGAATTCTGGCGGGATGCTCCCGTTGACCCGGCCAACCTGCGCAGCCTCGATGAATTTGCCCAACTGCCCATCCTGAACAAAGACCACGTGCGCCAGGAGCAGGAAGAGCACCCTCCATACGGCAGGTTCCTGTGCGTGCCGCCCGAGCGAATCTACCGCGTACACGGCACTTCCGGCACCACGGGGCAACCTACGGCGTTCGGTATCAGTCGTCCGGATTGGGACCGCATCGGCGAGGCCCACGCCCGCATACTGTGGGCTGCCGGCCTCCGGCCCAACGATACGGTGATGGTGGCCGCCGTGTTCAGCCTGTACGTCGGCAGTTGGGGCGCACTGGTCGGCGCCGAACGTCTCGGAGCGGCCTGCTTCCCCTTCGGAGCCGGCGCCCCGGGCCAAACCGAGCGCGCCGTCGAGTGGGCGCAGATGGTGCAACCCACCGCCCTTTACGGCACCCCGTCCTACGCGCTCTACCTGGCCGAAACCGCCCGCGAGATGGGCGTTGATCCCCGCACCGATCTCTCATTCCGGTTCATGTTTTTCAGCGGAGAACCGGGAGCCAGCGTGCCAGCCACCCGTCAGGCCATCGAGGACGCCTTCGGTTGCTACGTGGTCGATCAGGGCAGCATGGCCGAGATGACCCCCTGGATGACCAACGGCGGCTGCCGCCATCTGTCGCGCGGTATGCACCTGTGGCAGGACATCGTTTACACGCAGCTGGTGGATCCGGATACTCACGAGCCGGCGCCCATGGGCGGCGAAGGCGTGCCCGTCTATACCCACCTGGAGCGGGAATCCCAGCCCATGATTCGCTACTGGTCGGGAGATATTGCTCGCTGGGAGATGGTCGATTGCCCCTGTGGGCGCACCTATCCCACGTTGCCGTTGGGCATCTATGGGCGCGCCGACGATATGCTGATAATCCGGGGGCAGAACGTGTTTCCCTCCCGCGTCGAAGACGTGCTGCGCTCAATGGACACCTTCGGCGGCGAGTTCCGCCTGGTGGTGGAGCGGGAGCGCGGTTACCTCGACCGCCTCACCGTGCAAACCGAGGTGGCCGCTCCGGTATGGGCAGCGGCCGGCGAGACTGACCCGTCCGGTCTGGACGGTTTGCGCGAAGAAGTAGCCGCGGCGTTGCGGCGTGCCCTGGGCGTGGGAGTGGCCGTCGAATTGCGGCCGGAAGGCGAGTTCGAGCGCACCCAGTTCAAGGCCCGCCGCGTCATCGACCTCCGGTAGCGCCGCTGGCCTGGCTTCGCTCTTGTGCTGCGATACCCGCGCATCCCCGGCCCTCGGGTGGACGTGGGTGAGATTTTCCCCGGACTGTATCAGCGTTCCCTCCGTTCCACCAGCGCGTTTGTCGTGGTTACGCCGCCGGAAATGGCGGACAAGGCGTCAGGGGCGCCGGGCGACCCTGGGCCATCCATAGCGATAGTAGACGCTGGTTGGCGCATCCACGCCCGTCGCGTCCTCAATTATCTGGGTCAACTAGGCTACGCACCGGACCGTGTGCAGCGATTGATTTCCACCCACTACCACCTTGACCACATCGGCGGCATGGCCGGGCTGCAGCGGGCCACCGGCGTGCGGGTTGACGCCCACCACATCGAGGTTCCAAACCTGCGCCGGGTTTCGGGCCACAATATCCCCTATCCGGTACAACAGTGGTGGTTGAAACCGCTGTTATGGCCGGCGATTGCCGCGTTTCATCCTCCCGTCATCCCGAACGTGGACCCGCTGCACGACGGCGACTTTCTGCCCCTGTTGGGCGGTGCGCGTGTCGTTCACACGCCCGGACACACACCCGGCAGCATCAGCCTGCACTTTCCCAACGAGGGAGCGCTCATCGTGGCCGACGCGTTGCAACGACGCGGCAACCGGTTGTATCTGCCGTCCCGCTTCTTTTCCAGCGATATGGATGCAGCGCGAGAATCAGTGCGCAAGCTGGCTGGCCTCGATTTTGACACCATTTGCTTCAGCCATTTCCTGCCCATGCGCAAGGGCGCCCGCGCCGCATTGCGCTCCTTGGCCGAGTATGTATCATGATTCTGTCGCCGCGAGCAGCGCCCGCCCGCTTGTCATTGCAAGAAACGTAGCGCAAGAAACGCCGCGAACCGGCAATCTCGTCCACGTAACACACCGCTTCCCTACACACCACCCTGTTCTCACGAGGTTCATCACCAATGCCTACTGACCCAGCAAGGGCTGCTGACACCGCCCTCCCCCTGCCCCTTGAAGGCATCCGCGTTCTGGATGCCACCCACATCGTCGCCGGCCCATTCTGCTCGCTGATTCTGGCCGACATGGGCGCTGAAGTAATCAAGATCGAGCGTCCCCGCACCGGCGATTTGGCGCGCGGTCGTGGCCCCTTCATCGGCGACTCGGACACTGGACAGATCAGCAGCCGCTTCCTTGGCGTCAACCGCAACAAGAAAAGCGTTACTCTCGATTTGCGAAACGCCACCTGCAAGGCCGCCTTCGAGAATCTGGTGGCCAATTCAGACGTGCTGCTGGACAACTGGGGTCCGGGAGCCTTTCGCCGGCTGGGATTTGGATACGATCGCCTGCGGGAGATCAACCCCCGCCTCATCTACGCGGAGATCACCGGCTACGGGGATGGCGACGGAGATAGTGGTCGCGGCCCCTATTCGGACTGGCCGGCCAACAACCTCGCCATTCAAGCCATGTCGGGCTGGATGGACATCACCGGCGCGCCCGGCGGAACGCCCCAGGCCGTCGGCGACAATATGGGCGATTCGGTGCCTGGCGTCTGGGCCGCCCTGGGCATCGTCCTCGCGCTGGAAACCCGTCGGCAAACCGGCTTCGGTCAGCACGTCGACGTGGCAATGTACGAGTGCATGGCCTCCCACGTCATCAGCAACATGAATGCCTACCAGGCCACCGGAAACACGCCCGGCCGCACCCGACAGGCATCCCTGGGTCCTGGGCTGGTGTTTCGCGCCGCCGATGGCTACGTCGTAATGGCCGGTGTCCGCAGCCCCCAGCGCCTGGCCGCCCTGTGGGAACTGGTGGAGCATCCTGAATTGCCCCGGCAGGACCCGCGCTACCTGGAGCAGTTCCCCGACGCCGATTTCGTGTTCGATGAGGTGATTCCTGCCATCGAGACCTGGTCGTCTGAGCGCCCCAAGTGGGAAGTCGCCGGCCGCTTGACGGAAATCGGCTTCTCGATGGGAGTGGCCCAAAGCATCGCCGACCTGGCCGACTGTCCCCAGCTGGCGGCTCGCGGCATGTACGTCGAAACCGCCGATACCCTCGGCGGAACCTTCCGCTCGCTGGCAACACCCATCCAGCTCACCGCCTGCCGTCCGTCCGACACCGGAACGCCGCCAACCCTGGGTCAGCACAACCCCGACATCCTGTGCACCCTGGGCGGCCTTACCCCCGGCCAACTGGCCGAACTGGAAGCAGAAGGCGCAGTGTAATTCCCCCACCCATCCTGAACCTAACCTTCCCCGCTCACCCTGAGCCTGTCGAAGGGCCGCCCCCGTCATTGCGAGCGCAGCGTGGCAATCTCGATGAGGCGGCGCAATGACAGGGGGTGGCAATCCCATCCTGAACCCCCTCTCCCTTGATGGGAGAGGGTTGGGTGAGGGTGAACCACCCGCTCGTCCTGAGCCTAACCTCCTCCGCTCATGGTGAGCTTGTCGAACCATCGGCCACCGTCCTTCGACAAGCTCAGGACGAGCGGGTGGTTAATTTCCCCAACTGTGAAAAGGCCCTGTCCGTATCGCAAGAGCCGATGACACTTATTCGTAGCTGTGGTAATCTTTTGGCACCCACTCACAAAATCACAGGAGGCCGAACCCGATGTGCGCCATGGTAAAGAACCGTAATGGATTAACCATCACCACCGCCTCGCCAGCCGCCGCCGACCTGTATCAGCAGGGCCTTGACCTGGTGCTGTCCCAGAACTACGGGCCGGAAGCCAAGCTACGGGATGCTATCGAGGCCGACGAAGGGTTCGCCATGGCCCATACCGTGCTGGCCTACGTGCTCCACCTGCAGATGGATGTGCCCGCCGCCCGCGCCGCCGCCTCCAAAGCCGTCGAGTTATCCGCCGGCATCTCCCGGGAAGAGCGACAGACCACCCAGATAGTGCACTCCTTTACCCACGGCAAGGGCACCGAAGCCATCCGGCTCGTCCACGAACACCTGGTTGACTTTCCCACCGACACCCTCGCCATGCGCGTTGCCCAACGTCTCTACATGCTGGGCTGTTTCGGAGCCGGTGTCCCCGATTTTCCCAGTCATCTGATGAAGATGATGACCAAGGTGGCTCCCGCCAACGGCGATGACTGGGCCTTCCTGGGGCAGTATGCCTTCGCCCATCATGAAACCTACCAGCCAGCAAAGGCAATGGACCTGGCTACCCGCTCACTGGAAGGCAACCCCCAGAACGCCGTAGCCTGCCATTCGGTTACCCACTCTTACTTTGAGCAGGGCGACGCCGCCAACGGAGGCCGCTGGCTGGCCGACTGGCTCGACGGATTTGACCGCCGCGCCTCCTACAACGTCCATCTATCCTGGCACCTGGCGCTGTTTGAACTGGCCCAGGGCCGCTACCAGCAAGCGCTCGACCTGTACGAGACCCACATCCGGCCCGGCGTGCAGGCCCGCAACTTGGCCAACCTGGCCGACTCTGCCTCCCTGATGTGGCGGCTCCAGATCTATTCCGGAGCAACCCCCGGCAAACCGTGGGATGAGGTTCGCGACCAGGCGGCCCCCGCCGCCGACAGTCCCGGCGCCGCCTTCCGCGACTGCCACGCCGCACTGGCCTTCGCCGGCTCCGGTGACACTGACGCCTCCCAACGGCTGGTGGACCGTCTGACCGCTCAGGGCGAAAAGGGCGATGACCTCGCCCGCGAAATGATCCTGCCCATCGCCCGGGCCGCCGCCGCTTTCGCCGCCGGTGACTATGCTGAAGCCGCCAACCTCATGGGGCCGACCTACCCCATGATGGCCCGCATTGGTGGCAGCCACGCCCAGCGCGAGGTATTCGAAGATACGCTGCTTGAGTCCTACGTCCGCGCCGGCATGTACGACGAGGCAAAATCTATGCTGGAAGAACGTCTCTCCCGCCGTTCCTCGCCTCGCGATACCTACTGGATGGGTCGTCTGGAAGCTCAAGCCGTGCAGGGCAACCGCGAGGCGGCTCGCCGGCTGCTTGCTGAAGCGCAGGCTGCCTGGGCGCCCACGGCTGAACAGGGTGCGGCTGAGCTGCAACGCCTGGCCGCTGACGCCCAGCAATAGACCGATCAAGCGTAATACGCGATTGCGAACACTCAAGGCCTTTTCAAGGTCGTGGGAGTTGACCCTACCCGCTCGTCCTGAGCCTGTCGAAGGACGGTCGCCGATGGTTCGACAAGCTCACCATGAGCGGAGGTTGGGGAACTTTGAAAAGGCCCTGGCGAACACTGCGCTCCCTGCCAACCGTGGGGAGCGCTAATCCTTGGCCGGCTCGGGTAACCGGTTGAGCAACGATTCCAGCCCCAGGGTCTGGCACAACTCAGTAAACTCCGGCTGACGTGCGCCCAACCATCGTAGATCATCAGGCGTCGTTGCCGGCAGCGGAACATCGAGACGCAACGTCGCCAGCTGGCGGTACAGCATCGCGTCTTCCCGCTGGTTCGCCAACGACTCCGCCAGACCCGCGGCGCCCCTTACCTTCACGTCCCACTGAGCGGCGTCATGGGGAATGTTGCTGATGCTGCCGTATCTGGTCAGCACTGTTCCCGCCGATCGGGCGCCCCAACGCGGTATTCCAGGAATACCGTCCGCCGCATCACCCACCAGCCCCAGGTAATCGGGTATCGCCGCCGGTGGAACACCAAACTTGATCGCAACGCCGGCTTCGTCCATCACCTCGCCCTTTCGGCGATCCAGCATAACCACGCGGTCGCCCGACACCATCTGCGCCAGATCCTTGTCCGGGGTGCACATGAGCACCCGCTCCACCTCGGCATAGACCGCAAAACGCGCCGCTGCCGCTGCGATGGCATCGTCGGCCTCAAACTCGTCCATCGGCCAAACGGTGATACCCAACGCCGCTGTTATCTCTTCCGCCAGCGGAAACTGTGCCAGCAACGCCGGTTCAACACCGTCTCCCGTTTTGTATCCATCGAACATGTCGTTGCGAAAAGAGCGAATAACGGTATCAAATGCCACCGCCACGTGCGTAACGTCAGGCTGGCCCAGCAAGGCGATCAACGACTGCGCCAGCCCGTGGGTCGCCTTCACGTCGCGTCCGTCAGGCGCCGTGCGCCCCGGTCGCGGCGAATAGTGTGCGCGAAACAGCTCGTAGGTGCCGTCAAGCAGATGAATATTCAAGGTTCACCAACCCGTCGCCGATAGTCGCACCCGCCGGAGTCGCTTCCGCGAATTCCGGAGCCTGAACCGAGTTCAGGAAATACTAGAGCCTCACGCATACCAACTTTGTCAAACCAAACCGGCCTACTGTCATTGCGAGCGCAGCGTGGCAATCTCGTTGAGGTTGAACACACGTCGGCAAACCACCATTGCTACGGAGACGAGATTGCCACGCTGCGCTCGCAATGACAAAGTGTGTACGCGTGAGATGCTAGTCCAAGTAGCGGTAGCCCGGCAGCGTCAGGAATTCGATGAATTCGTCAGCCAGCACGATTTCGTCCAGCAGCTCCACCGCCTTGTCTAGCGCTCCGGTGTTTTCCGACCCACGTTGCTGGACCAGCGAGGCCACTTCCTCGGCGCGTATCCGCCGGTATAACTCAGCGGTAATGGGTCTACCGTCGTCCAGCGCCGCTCTCTGGTGAATCCACTGCCACAGCTGCGATCGTGAAATTTCCGCGGTGGCGGCGTCTTCCATCAAACCATAGATGGCCACCGCGCCATTGCCCCGCGTCCAGGCGTCCACGTACTGCAACGCTACGCTGACGTTGTTGCGCAGGCCCGCTTCGGTAATCTGACCATCCGGCACCTCCAGCAGGTCGTCGGGAGCGATGCGCACCTCGGGAATGACACCCAGCTGGTTGTCGCCCGAGAAAGCCGCTTGAAACACGTCCAGCACCGGCGCGACCAAACCCGGATGGGCGATCCAAGCGCCGTCAAAACCCTGGCTGGCTTCCCGCTGTTTGTCCGATTGCACCTGTGCGAACGCGGCCGTGTTGGCAGCCTCGTCGTCCCGGCGCGGGATAAACGCCGACATGCCCCCCAAAGCGTGAGCTCCTCTGCGGTGGCACGTATTCACCAGCAGTTGCGCCGCCGATGTCAGAAAGTGGGTCGCCATCGTTACCTGCGCGCGGTCGGGGAATACCATGTCCGCCCGCTTGTTGAACACTTTGATCACGCTGAAGATATAGTCCCAGCGTCCCAGGTTGAGGCCGGCCGGTCTCTCCCGCAGCTCGTACAGGATTTCTTCCATCTCGAACGCTGCCAGGATGTGTTCGATCAGCACGGTGGGGCTGATGGAGCCGCGAGGGATGTTCAGTCGTTCCTCGGCGTAGTTGAACACGTCGTTCCAGAGTCGCGCTTCCAGGTGCGATTGCAACTTGGGCAAATAATAATAAGGCCCGGTGCCGTGGTTCTGCTGGGCAACATGATTGTGGTACACGGTGAGGCCAAAATCGAAGAAGCTTCCAGCCACCGGCTCGCCATCCACCAGCACGTGCCGCTCCATCAAATGCAGCCCGCGAGGGCGCACGCACAGCGTCGCCGTCTGTTCGTTCAACTGATACTGACGACCGTCGGGAGTCTCGTCGCTGATGGTGCGCCGGTAGGCGTCGCGCACATTCAGCTGTCCGTCCAGTGTGGGTACCCAGGCCGGCGAATGCGCGTCTTCGAAGTCGGTCATATAAACCTGCGCCCCGCAGTTGAGCGCGTTGATGACCATGCGCCGGTTCGACGACGGGCCGGTGATTTCCACGCGCCGATTGGTCATATCGGCCGGAGCCGGCGCTACCCTCCAGTCACTCTCACGGACGCTGCGGGTCTCAATCAGAAAATCGGGAGTAGCGCCGGCATCGATTTCCGCCTGCCGCCTGGCTCTGGCCTGCATCAGCCGCCGCCGTGTGGTTTCAAAATTACGATGCAGCTCAGCAACGAACTCCAGCGCGTCGTCCGCGACCACCTCCGCATACTGCGCAGGAACCGAACCGATAATCTGAACGCTGTTTTGGTCTGGCATTTTAGGGTTTTCCGTTGCTGGGTGTTGGTGGTTGGGACTAGTTGCTGCCGGTCGGGTCAACCGGCTCTGGGTCTGATGACGGAACAATTGGGTAGCGGCCGTCGCCGTGATGGTGGAACGCCAAGCGTAACAATGATTCACGGTGATTGGCTTGCATCTGGTTGGTCAAACGGGTTTCTAGCGCGTCAATGCGCTGATTCAGCCGTTCCTCCACTGAATCGATTTTCTGGTCTAGCCGCCCAATCTCGGTGCGGAATAACTCAGCCAATACCGCCTGATTAGCTCTCATGTCGGAACGTAGATAAAAGCCTAATCCAACGACGGCAGCCAACACGGTCACCACGGTTGCTATGAGGTCGATATGTTCCATCGGCGGCAGCCTACAGATTGCTCTGATTCGATGATAGCAGCAATCTAACCGGCCCGCAGACCCAGCGTAGCCAGATGCCGTTGCGCGTCGGCGCTCAGCGTCAACCCGCGCTTGTGACCGTCGTTGAATTTCCGTTGCAGTTCCCTGAGCTGATAGGCCACCGGCTGCATACCGGAGCCGGTGTGGGCCGCCGTCTCGGCCAGCGTGGGATAGGCCAAGTCCAGTGACCAGTAAAATGACAGCAGCCAGGCCAGTTCCCGCTCGTTGATTGGCGAGGGAACATCGGTAATGTCCAGGATGGTATTCACCACCTTGGAGTACCTCAATATCCCGGCCTTATCCTCCTGGTTGCGACCGTAGTACCGACGCCGCATCAATTCGGCCACTCGTTCGGTGTAGTTGGCTTCGCCGTAAATACTGATCGGCAACCATTCCTGGCGCAGATCAATCACTTCCTCGCCGTCCCGATTCACCACCGACACGGCCACCTCAGACCGCAATACGCTATCGTATTCGAATTTGACGGCGTTCCGCAACAACGCTTCCTGCAGCAGCATGGTCAGTTCCCGGGGAATCTTGCGGTAGCCGGAACCCGCCGCTTCCTCGTTGGTATCGGCTCCCACGCCTCCGGTGTTGAAGGCATAGTATTCCTGCGGCATTCCGCCCCAGGCCAATTGTTGCAGCACGTGATACAGCAGGTTGGCGTTCTCGTCCTCCAGCCCGATGATGAACGGGTCGGAGAAATACTCCACGTAGGGCCGGCCAATGGCGCCGATAGCAGCGCCCATCTGCACTGCTTCACCGTACATCAGCACGCGGATGTACTGCTCCAGACTGAGGCGTCGCAGCGGCGGAATTACCGTATTCTGCCGCATTACCTCCTGCCAGAATACCCGGTCGGTACTTTCCATCGGTACATGCACCGAGTCGGTCAATCGGCCGTCCGTGATCGTACTGATCAGGTCCCGCGCTCCTTTCCGGGCCAGCAGTCCCCGCCGCGACAGGATCATCCTCATGTTGCGGACCGGATTCTCCAGGTAGTTGGGCTCCTGGCTGTCCACGTGAACCGGCACGTTCTCCAACGTTTCATCGGCCGCGGTAACACCCGGGGATCCCCGCAGCACGTCGTAGGTGATGGGGTCATCTTCCCGAGTCAACCCGAATGGCACGGCGTAGAAGTTATTTTCGGTGCCGTCGATTCCGTGAGAAATCAGCGCCCGGCGTCCTCCGCGAGTGCTGGCGACAGGCGTGTCCAGCGGTTGCAGCAGCACGATGTCGTCGTTCATCGGGTAAACCCCTTCGTCGGGGTCGTGGGGCAAGTCGAGGATACCGGCCAGTTGGCTGTTAGCCAGCTCCACCATGATGGTCAGGGTGCTTTTACCATGCAGCGATGGGCCAACGGTAATCAAAGCTGTGTTGGCCGTTTCACCGTCCAGTTTCCGCACCCGCGCCATGCTCAGCGCGGCCTGCACCGCCAGCCCGTTCTTCTCCTTCACCTGGTGCATGGCAATGGACAGCGGCCCCATCTTGTGCTCGCCTACGTAATCGAACCCAAAATGCAACGATAATCCGCGGGTCGGAGCCTTGAAAACCAGCTGCGTAATGCCCAACTCCTGGAGCTTGGATTTCAGAGCGTCGTCCAGCTCCAGATCGTCCATCCAGCGGGGCACCGAAACTTCCAGGATGTCCGGCGATTCCTGCCATTGCTCCTGCGGGAGGTCGAACGTCAGCCGCCGCCACATATACGGAGCCTGCAGGTACCGTGTGCCAAACAGCAGTTGTCGAGCGTGATACGAGCGACCCGGCGCGTCGCAAATCTGGCGATCGGTGTGCACGATGCCCTGGCCGCTGGCGAAGTCGGCTTCCATCTTCGAGGTGACGAGGTCGAATACCTGGGTAAAGAGTCTCTGATTGTCCTCCGTAAATGCCAGAGCGTCTCGATTGCGCGTAAAACCTTCCACAAAGTATTGAGTCAGGTCAGGGCGACGCACCACACCCAACTGGCTGAAGAAAGCCAGGCCGCCGTTATCCAGGCGGAACACGGTTTCGGGCCAGACTTTGGTGGCGGCGCGACCGGCGGAATTGACTTCCGCGGCTACTTTTTCCAACTCCAGAGCCTCGTTCCGCAACTCGGATTGGCGATCCCCGGGCAGGTCCTGAAAGATGGACATATTGCCCACCAGCCACTCTTCCGATGGGTTGTACAGTTCGCTGTCGGTGCGCTGACCTCGCCGGGCTGCGGCGCACAAACGGGTCAGCGCCGCTTCAAATTCGGGTACGATCTCCGGCCCGGCCAACGGTGACTTGCCATCGGGTTGGTCGGTAGAGTTGGAGGTGGTCAAGATGTTTCTCCCAAAGCAGGGGCTAGCGCGATTCGGCGTTTCCCACCAACCGCCTCACCTGAAAAGCAGGCGGTCAGGCCGGTTGGATTGGATAGGGCAGCTCAGACTTCTTCCTTGCGCTAACCGTAGGTTATCGGCTCAAACACACTCAAAATCCCGCTCGAAATCGGTGCGACAGAGGCCAAAAGTTGTGAGCAGAGATACTTCCTGATAATGCTACCCCGAACCGCCAATTGTGTCAAAGCAACTACCCCTGCGCAATCCCACCGATGTCGCGGTAACTGTTCACGTTTGAGGGGACGAAAGCGGTTTGCAGTGGAAATTCGGTACTTGGTTGCCCCTCCACAAGAGGCCGAATATCCCGCAGATCCCCGCAAGTCTGAACAGTTACATGTCACGGCCAGGGCCTTTTCAAAGTTGTGTAAAGTAACCACCAGCTCGTCCTGAGCCCGTCTAAGGACGCCCTGTCATTGCGAGGAGCGCAGCGACGTGGCAATCTCGTCGCTGCGCTCCTCGCAATGACAAAGTGGGTACGCGTGAGGGCGCAGGGCCTTTTCAAAGTCCTCCGACCTCCGCTCATGGTGAGCTTGTCAACCATCGGCAACCGTCCTTCGATAGGCTCAGAACGTGCGGGTGGTGGCGTTTGGGCGCGAAATCCGCTATTCTGTGCGCGATTACATGATCAATCCGACGGACACATTCCACGGACACGTTCCAGGGGAGACCGCAATATGACTACTACCGCTTCCACCGATGCCGCGACCACCAAAATCCAGGAGGCGAGCCGCTTCAACGACCAGTTCGGCCAAATGAACCCACGGGCCAAGGAAAAGGTAAAAGGCGAGATGTCGGATTTCGTGCAGAAATTCATTAGCGCATCGCCCTTTGTAGTGATGGCCAGCGCTGACCCCGACGGCAACTGCGACGCATCTCCCAAGGGCGGCAAGCCGGGTTTCGTCAAAGTGATCGACGGCCAGCGTTTGCTGCTGCCCGACGTCGCCGGCAACCGGCTGTTCCAGTCCTATCAGAACATGGATGAAAACCCCCACGTCGGCCTGCTGTTCATGATCCCCGGGGTCAACGACACCGTCCGCATCAACGGCACGATATCCATCGTCAACCGGGAAGAACTGGAACAGCAGAAGGTGGAACTTTCCCTGTACTGGACGGACGACAATGCCAAGCACCTGCAAGGCATCATTATCAACGTGGAAGAGTCATACACCCACTGCCCGCGGGCCTACAATTTCGCCAAGCTGTGGGACACCGAGCAGATAACCGAAAACCAGACCAACCGGCCAATCCCACTCCGGCCATAACCCGAGACCAACTAACGGGACCGCTGGCAAAAACCCCTCCCCAATTTTGGAGAGGGGTTTTTGCTGTCGCCCAACCAGGCCCACTGCCCGCATCAAAAGCCGCCGCCCCCCGATGCTACAATGGCGGCACATCAAGCTTTATGACGCAATGCACACGACACGCAACGCACAAGACCCAACGGACAAGGATGGCACGCGCATGGTTTCCGTCGCCTTTGAAAAACACACCCTGCCCAACGGACTGGACGTCATCCTGCATCAGGACAAGTCGATACCGGTGGCGGCGGTCAACGTCTGGTATCACGTGGGATCCAAGGATGAAGAGATCGGACGCACCGGTTTCGCGCATCTCTTTGAGCACATCATGTTTCGCGGCACGCGCCATCACAAGGCCAGCCATTTCGAACCGTTGCAAAAGATCGGCGCCTCGCTGAACGGGTCCACCACCGGCGACCGCACCAACTATTGGGAAGATGTGCCCTCCAACTATCTGGAACTGGCGCTGTGGCTGGAAGCCGACCGCATGGGTTTCCTGCTGGATGCGCTGGATCAGGAAGGGTTCGATACCGAGCGGGACGTGGTGAAGAATGAACGTCGGCAGAGCTACGAAAATCGGCCTTACGGCATGGCCTCATGGCACATCCAGCAGGCCCTGTTTCCGCTGCCACACCCGTACCACTGGATGACCATCGGCTCGCAGGAGGACCTGGACGCCGCCAGCCTGGACGATGTGAAGGACTTTTTCCGTCGCTACTACGCCCCCTGGAATGCCAGTCTATCCATAGCCGGCGACATCGATCCTTCGGCTGCCCTGGACCTGGCGCATCGTTATTTCGGCGACCTGGATCCCGGTCAACCGACGCGACGCACCGAGCGCGCGGACTCGCCGCTGTCGGGCCGCATCGATTTGCAGATGAACGACCGGGTTACGTTGCCCCGACTGTATGCAGTATGGCCGGCTCCAGCCGTTATGTCGGGCGATGATGCCGCCGTCGACATCCTGCGGGCCATCCTGTCCGACGGGCAGAGCAGCCGGATGTACCGGACGCTGGTGTACGAAAAGCAGTTGGCCCAGAGCGCCTCGGTGAACTACCGCGCCGCCGAGATTGCCGGTCAGTTTCGCATGGAGCTGACTCCCGCCGACGGCCACACGCTGGACGAGGTTGAACTCGCCGCCGAAGCGGTGCTGGAGAGCATCGCCACGCAGCCGCCCACCGAGGAAGAGTTTGAGCGGGCCATCAACCGCGTCGAGATGCACCACTACCGCACCCTGTCCCGGGTGGGTGGATTCGGCGGGCGCGCCGACGCGCTTAACTACTTCAACGTGTTCACCGGCGACCCCAACGGCCTGAACACGGCGATGGACGAATACCGCGCGGTTACGCTGGACGATGTGCTGCGGGTGCATCGCGAGATTCTGTCCGGCGGGCAGGTCCGGATGCGGGTGCTGCCGGAACCGAGCCTGAACGTTACCACCACCGGAATCGACCGGACGGAGCAGCCGTCCGGTGGACCAGCGCCGGTATTCTCGCCACCACGCCCGCAGCGGGGCGCTCTCGCCAACGGAATGGAAGTAGTTGTTGCCAACAAGCCGGGCCTGCCGCTGGCGGCATTCACGCTGCTGGCCCGATCCGGAGCTATCGCTGATCCCCTGGATTTGCCGGGCCTGTCGTCCTTCGCCGCGGCCATGCTGACGGAGGGCACGACGACCCGCACCAGTCAGGAGATTGCCAACGCCTTTGAGCACATTGGGTCCCGCCTTAGCGCCGATGCACACAAGGAAATAACGCTGCTGGCGGCGGAAACCTTAACCCGGCACTGGCCGCGCGCGCTGTCCCTGGCCGCCGACGTGGCCCGCAACGCCAGTTTCCCCGACCACGAGCTGGAGCGCATCAGGCGCGAACGGCTCACCGATTTGCGCCGGGCCAAAGATGACGCCGGGTTCGTGGCCGAAGCCAATTTCGGCACTCTGGTGTTTGGCGCCGAGTCCCGCTACGCTCATTCCAGCCTGGGCACCGAGGCCACTGTTGAAGCGGCAACCCGATCCGACCTGCAGGCCAGTTCCCGTCGGGCGCTGCGTCCCGACCGGATGTGTCTACTGGTGGCTGGCGATGTTGGCATCGACGAAGCAATGAGGGTGGCCGAGGACTGCTTTGGTGATTGGTTGGCTCCTGACGAATCGGCCGGCGATGTTGGCGTTCATACCGGCGCTGCCGTCAGCAATGGGCCGACGATCTATCTGATCGACAAGCCCGGAGCAGCGCAGTCGGTTATTCGATCCGGTATGCCGGCAATCCAACGCAATCACCCCGATTTCATGCCGCTGTCGATACTCAATTACGCGTTCGGCGGCCAGTTTTCCGCGCGACTCAACCAAAATCTGCGCCAGGACAAGGGGTATTCTTACGGTTACAACTCGGGGATTTCCTGGTATAACGCGCCTTCACTGGTATCGGCCGGCGGCAGCGTCCAGACGGAGGTTACGCGAGAATCGGTTGTGGAGACGCTAAAGGAGTTTGACGACATCAGCGGTCGGCGTCCGTTGACCGAGGAGGAGCTGGAGAATGCCAGGACCGGGCTGCGGTTGGGATATCCCGCCGGGTTTGAACGACCGGCGCAACTGTTGGCTCAACTGATGCAGCTGGCTCAATTCAACCTGCCCGACGATTATTTTGCCGACTTCGAGCAACGGTTGGCATCTGTGACGCTGGCGGATACCCACCGGGTGGGCGAACAGTACCTGGCCACCAACCGCCTGACCATCCTAGTAGTGGGCGACCGGGAACGTATCGAGCAACCGCTGCGAGACCTGGGCCACCCACTAACGGCGTTGGACGCCGAAGGAGCGCTGGTGGAGTGAGAATCGACTTTCACGCCATTGCAGTGAGACGGATGAGTGACAGCCGGCGGCAACGTTCCGGGCGAAGATATAGTAGTATGTGGCGAATCTCTCCAGACACGGCGCTAACGCTATATGATTACAACGTTTAATCCGGCTATTCCGCAGCAACAGATTCCGGAATCGCCAATACCTGCCGTCAACGTGGCTACCGTGCCACAGCGGAGTCCGCTCCGCTATCCAGGGGGCAAGACTTGGCTGATCCCGCATATCCGGACCTGGCTTGGTGGGTTAGACCAAGCGCCGGAACTATTGATTGAGCCATTTGCGGGCGGCGGCATCGTATCCCTGACGGCGGTAATGGAAGGGTTAGCGGAGCGGTGCCTGATGGTTGAACTGGACCAAGATGTGGCGGCGTTCTGGAAAGCGGTACTATGCTATAACAGAGAAATGACCGCAAGAATAGGTTCATTTGAGCCCACTCGCGGCAATATAGAAAAGCTGGTTCAACAAACACCGGACACGGTATTCGACCGTGGTTTCAGGGCCCTCGTTCTGAACCGCACTAGGCGCGGCGGTATATTGGCATCCGGCGCTGCACTCACTCGAGCGGGCGAGAACGGCAAGGGAGTAGCTTCCAGGTGGTATCCCGATACCATTGCATATCGCCTTGAGGCCATATCTAAACACGCCACACGAATTGAATTTCACGAGGCGGACGGGGTTGTACTGCTGGAGCAAACTCTGGAGTTATATTCGGAGTCACGGACCGTCATTTTCGTTGACCCTCCTTATACGGCAGGCGGTAAAAGGGCCGGCCGGAGACTCTACAACCACAACACTATCAACCACCCGCACCTTTTTACCATTCTAGCCAGAAGCGGGGCGGATTTTTTAATGACCTATGATGAATCGCCGGAGATATTGGATCTCATTGAAAAGCACGGCTTCTACGCCGTACGAGTGGTCATGAAAAACACGCACCACGCCCGAATAGCAGAATTGGTAATCACGCGCCGCCCGGTGTTTACACAATGAGTCGTTACGGAATCGGAGAGTGGTTTGGGGAATCACTTTCCGGCCTGTCCACCAACCGTCGCAAGCAACTGGCTGGGATTGCGTTGGGCAGTTCTCCGACGCCACCTTGTCCATTCCAAAAAGACCGCCCGCCTTGCCGGAAACCCGGGGGTGTTTGTTCGTTCCAGCGTTATGAGGAAGGCGGTAACGGACGCATCGGCTTACATGAAGAGGAGCCGGTCATAATCTGCCCCGCACGATTTGAAGAAGGGCAGTTGCTTGTCAGATGGCTAGCCGAGATAGTTGGTTTCCCACCTGCTGAAACCCTGCTGGCCAGAGAAATTCCGTTTATGCAGAGTACGAACACGGACAAGCCGGCCGGGAAGATTGACCTAGTTATCGGGAGGACGGCCGCCGGGCGATTAGACTGGTATGGATTAGAAATCCAAGCGGTCTATTTCTCGGGGCGTGGTATGACCTCGCAGTTTGAGATACTGAGGAACGATAACTACCGGACGCCGCCATATCCGGACCAAGTTCGTCGCCCGGACTGGCGTTCCTCTAGCGCAAAACGGTTGATGCCTCAGCTACAGATCAAAGCGCCTACTGTGCGCCGGTGGCAGACCAAAATCGCCGTGGCAGTGGACCGCCCGTTTTTTGCCTCCATTGGTGGGCCTAGTCCTAATCCAAGCCAAGATATTAATGATGGAGACATCATCTGGCTAATTCCTGAGTTGGTGCCTAACGACGATGATGGGCAGTACCATTTGACACGGGGGCATTGGGAGGTTCTTACGTTGGAAGAATCTACCGACAAGTTGTTGGCTGCCAGGACTATATCCCGTGACGCTTTTGAAGCATCCCTGTTAGACAAACTAGCAATTGTGGTCTAAATGGCATTGCGTTGAACTTGGCATAACCTTTCTGTCCCGCGGGCGGCCAGGGCCAGCGCGTCTGAAACCCGCTCGCGGGGGAACGGCGCGCCCTCGGCGGTGCCCTGGATTTCTACCACTGCTCCAGCGTCGGTCATCACGATGTTGAAATCGGCCTGGGCGGCGGAATCCTCACTGTAGTCAAGATCCAGCAGCAGATTGCCGTCCAACAGGCCCACGCTGACCGCCGCGACAGCGCACCGCAGCGGCGTGTGCGGCAGGGATCCGCTATCGACCAACCTGGTTAGCGCCTCGTGCAGAGCGACCCACGCCCCGGTTATGGCGGCGGTGCGGGTGCCGCCGTCGGCTTGCAGCACGTCGCAATCGAGATAAATGGTGCGTTCGCCAAGGGCGGCCAGATCGATGGAGGCCCGCAGGGAGCGTCCGATGAGACGCTGGATTTCCTGGGAACGGCTGGCGGTGCGTCCGGTGTCCCGGTCGCGGGAGCGGCGCGATGATGTGGCCCGGGGCAGCATGTCGTACTCGGCGGTTACCCAGCCGGAGCCGCGCCCACGCATCCAGCCGGGCACCTGCCCTTCCACCGAGGCGGCGCAGAGCACGGCGGTGTCGCCCATCTCGATCATCGCCGAGCCTTCGGCGGACATCTGGCAGCCGGTGGTGATGCGGACGGGACGCAATTGGTCCCAATGCCTGCCATCGGCGCGTATCAGTGTTTCGGTCATGGGGTGATGGCCCTCTCATGGTTGTTCTGGCGGGTCGCGATTATTCTGATCGCAGCGCGGACTGCCTTGCAACGAGATTGTCCTGAAATGCGCTGTTGCTCCACTCCGTGCGCTCCCCGGCTGTTACTCCTCACGCGCACCCACCTTAATCCGTCATTGCGAGGAGCATAGCGACGTGGCAATCTCGATGAGGTTGAACACACGTCTGCGAACCGCCGTTGCTACGGCAACGAGATTGCCACGCTACGCTCGCTATGACAAAGTGGGTATGCTCCCCGGCTGTACTCCCCTGCTGCAATCCTTCTCAATGACACCGACGCAATGGCGTCGGTAGGTTCGGCAGTATAGCACCGGTTATCGTGAAGGCGGATTCGCCGTTTCAACCCACAGGTTTTGCCCATCGCTCACGAATTCTATTGTGCCGTCGCGGGCCGTGAGAAACACCTGACCGGCGGACACGTGGGATTCCAGCCTCTGCATCACGTCGGGATGGGGATGGCCGAACTGGTTGCCTACGCCGGCTGAAATAACGGCGCTCCGGGGATTTACGGCTTGCAGGAACCGCGCCGACGTGGACGTACGACTTCCATGATGTCCAACCTTGAGCACATCGGCCGCCAGCAGGTCGCGGTGAGTAGCCACCAGATACCGTTCCACGTCAGACTCGATGTCCCCGGTGAGCAGGAACGTTACCGTCCCGTGGGTCAGGCGAACCACCAGGCTGCCGTTATTGGGAGTGCGATCCACACCCTCCGGCAGGACGCCCGGCGGCGGATAGAGAACCTCCAGCAAAACCTCGCTGCCCAACGCCACCCGGTGTCCGTAGCGCAGCGAAACCGCAGACAGTTGCCGGGCGGCCAGGACGGACTGCCATTGCGGATACAGCGCGCTGTCTGAACCAACGATACCGTACGCCACCAGATTCGCATCGTAGCGCTGCAATACGGCCAGCAAACCACCCACATGGTCGCTGTCCAGATGCGTTGCCATCGCCACATCCAGCGTGCGGTCGCCGGCGGGCAGCAAATTGCCCAATTCGGTCAGGGTCGTTTCACCGTCGGGGCCACCGTCCACCAGCATCTGCCGTCCCTCCGGCGTGACGATGAGGATCGCATCGCCCTGTCCAACATCCAGCGCATACACGTGCAGCCTGCCATCGGCGTGGGCCGACGCCAGCCGGCCGATCAGCAATAACGCAATGAGCATTGAGACCGGAACCAACGCCATTGCCGCCGCCGCCACACCGGTGGGTCGCCATCGCCCGCGCCCCTCCAGCCTGGAGGTCAGGCGGCGCACACTTCGCAGCGACGCCAGCCAGATCAGTACCCCCATTGCTACGTACCAGGCTATCGCCATCGGGACGGTAAGCCAGTCGGTGGGGAGCAGGATGTCAGGCATCGCCCGGGCCAGTTCGATCAACCAGGACAGACTGCCCCAGGCCAGCAATCCGGGCCCGGCGGCAATCGTGGTTGACACCAACCCCGCCAGCGCCGTAACCGCGGTTGTCACCAGCGCAGCCGGCAAGGCTGGCATCGCCAATATCGTCGCCGGCACGCTCATCAGCGGCACTGCGCCGAAATGCCAGGCCACCAGGGGCATTGTCGCCAGCGAGGTCATTATCGAAATGACCAGTGAGGCGACCAGCAGCGTCGCGCCATACTGTCCCCATCGCGCCGCCCAGGCATCCGATGCCGACCATCCGGCGGTGGCTAACGACGACACCGCCGTGATCATCGGGAGGGACAGAACCACGCCGGTCATGGCTGCGAAACTGAGCTGGAACGACAGGCTCTCCAGCAACCAGGGATCGACGGCCAGCATGGCCGCCGCCGCCAGGAGCAAGGTGGTGGGCATCCTGATGCCGCGCCCGAACAACGGCTGCAACAATACCAGCGTGCCCATGATGGCTGATCGGACGACCGGGGGGTCTAACCCCGATAGCGTTGCGTACGTCCACACGATGAGGGCAGCAGCCACTATCGCCCACGGATTGCCGCGCCCGGCGATGCACCGGCCCAATCCCAACGACAGGGCCATGACAACGCCCACGTGCAATCCGGAAATTGCCAGCAGGTGGGACATGCCGGCGTCACGGAATGATTCCCGAAGCGCCGGGGGCAATTCGGCGCGAATGCCCAGCAGCAGCGCCTGCGCCAATCCTGACTGCGGCGCCGCTACCGATTGCTGTATCCCCTGCGCCAGCGCTCCCCGCATCCGGTGCAGCGCCGCCGCGGCAAACGATCCTCCGCCAGTGTCAATCAATTGGGACTGCCGTGCCCATAACACGCCTGAAATCTGCTGCGATTCCAGGTAGGCCGCGTAGTCAAAATCGCCGATGGGCTGGGGCCTTTCCAACCGACCCGACAGACGGAGGGTGTCTCCATAGCGCAGATACGGCGGCGACCTTTGGGCTACCAGTTCCGGCGGCGGCAGGGTATAGACCTGAAGATTGGTTCCCGCCGGTACGTCGCTTTGCAACGGGTCGTCAGCAACCAACGCGAGCCCGCGAAACCGGAGGCGGCTGCCGGCCGACTCCGGGGCGTCGGTGACAATGAGGGTGACTGTTACATCGGCGCCGGTGGGCACGATTGGGAGCGTCGGGGCCGGTGACGCTTCAACTCGCCAGAACCCCAACAGCATCGCCGCCGCCACCAACATGGGCGCGGCCGGCAATCGCAATTGCCGCAGACCCACCGCCAGCGTCAGCGCAGCTAGGCCCAGCAGCAGCACGGCGATGGGCGCGCCCGACGGAACCTTGAGCCAAACTGCCAAACCCACGCCGGCAACGAACGTCGCCAGGGTCGCCTCGGGGAATAGCCGCAAACTGCGTTGGGCGGACGGAAGCCGCAGAGCTAGGGTGAATTGACGGTAATCATGCCGGATATGCGGCCATAAATGCCGTCGCCAATGCCGGCAACATCCGTGATGCCGTGCGTCGAACCGAACGGTCCGATCTGATTCCGGTGCGCCACAATTTCCCGCGCCCGCACCGCTCCGATGCCGGGCAGGGTTTCCAGGCACGTCGCGGTTGCCGTGTTGATGTTGACCGGGTTGCCGCACGTGGGCGCTGGCGCAAATGACTCGGCATTGCCCGGTTGGGCCGCGTGCTGCGCTGGGGACACCGACGCGTCTACGCTGGCCGGGATTTGGTATTTGGCAGCGTCGGTCAGGTATTCGGCCATGTTGACGCGGTTGAGGTCAGCATCGCTGGTTGGCCCGCCCGCTGCGGCCACGGCATGGTTGAGGCGTTGGCCCGCCTCCATCTCATACACGCCGGGGTTAACCACTTCGCCGGTAATGTAAACGGCAATGAGCGCCGGTTCAACGGGATGTGCGCCGCCGGTATCCGGTGCGCTCCCGCCCGCCACGGCGCCGGCGGTGTCGCCTTCCGATTCGGCTGACGGCAGAATTTGCACTGCCGATGCGCTGGGGGAGTCATCGCCCAACAACATCCAGGCAGATACCATCAACAACGCCACCGCCATCGCGCACGATGCCAGCACCGTTACCAATCGCTTGCCGCCACTGAACTTCATGTGAACTGCGTTATCCCAAACAGCCGGGCGAATAGCCGGCCACGGGTGTCCCAACTGGTCATCCGACCACACACTTCGTCACTTGCCCCGTCACCGGCTACAAACGCATTAAAACCCATCGATCAACAATTTCGCCGTATGATACAGATACAGGTTTTTATGATTTTTAGAGTTTTTTATGAATATACTCCCTGGAGCTACCGACACCTTACCACAGTGGGCAGCCACCGCACCCAAAATCCTGTCCATCCTGCTCATCCATATAAAAACCCGTCCCCTCCACCGCGCATCCTGAACCCGTCGAAGGGCCGCCGGTCACTGCGAGGAGGCCCACCCCAACTGTCATTGCGAGGAGCGCAGCGACGTGGCAATCTCGATGAGGCTGAACACACGTCTGCGAACCGCCGTTGCTACGGCGACGAGATTGCCACGCTGCGCTCGCAATGACAAAGTGGGTACGCATGATGGACGCAAGAGTCTGGTCGAAACAACACCATGAACCTTTACATCGGGCTCATTCAGGTGGTGAACCGGCGGTGTGCGGTTTGCAGTTAGCGTGTAAACTATGGCTGATATTGATCAATCGCCGCGATTGGCCGGCGGGGATGGCAACCGAGCCCCCCGCGGATTGGCGCAATCCGAATACCCGGGAGGTACAACGCCATGTTGGTAAACCTGATCGCCCTGACCGCCGCCGACGGCATGGAGCTAGACGGCGCGTTCTTTGAACCCGCCGGCGACAAAGCGCCGGTTGGACCGGTGGATGCCGTGCTGTGTATCCACGGCTCGGGACGCAATTTCTACACCCGCGCCACCGCGCAGATGGCGGACGACCTGCGCAACCTGGGTTACGGGGCATTGTCGCTGAACACCCGTGGACACGACACCGTGTGGGTGAACCGGCAAACCGGAGTGGCCGAGGGTAACGCCTACGAGATTCTCGACAACAACCGGCAGGACTTGCGGGCGGGCATCGATTACCTGGCCAGCCGCGGCTACCAGCGCATCGCCATCCTGGGGCAGAGCATGGGGGCGGTTAAGGTGGCCTACTATGCCGCCGTGGAAGACGACCCACGAGTCGCCACGGTGATACCGGTGTCACCGGTGCGCCTGTCATGCTCGTACTACCTGGAATCTCCCGACGCCGAGGAATTTCGCGCCAACCTGGAAACCGCCGACCGGATGGAAGCGGAGGGCCGCGCGATGGATCTTTTCTACGTGGACTTTCCCATCAAGGAAGTGTTCTCCGCAGCTGCCTATCTGGACAAGCACGGCCCGCCGGAACGGTACAACATCATCCAGCATGCTCCCCAGATTACGGTCCCGCTGTTCGTGCTGTCAGGTTCTGAGGAAACCCACACCCGCCTGCTGGACGCGCCGCAAGACATGGTGACCGCCGCCGTGAACAGTCCCCGCGCCGAGTATCTGGTTTTGGAGGGAGGCAACCATTCCCTCACCAACATGATGCCCGCCGCCAGCGCCGCGGTGTCCAACTGGCTGGCGTCTTTGCAGATACAAACGGCGGTGGCGGCCGACTAATCTGGATACCTGAGATGTCAGTAACGCCCATCGGCACCGTCCGGAGCGATTTCTCCAGCTATGCGCCTTCCGATGAAATGCGCCGGCACACGAGCCGGATTGTGGTGCGACCGGAGTTTGCCGACGGGCTGATGGGCCTGGAGCCCGGCGATCACATCCTGACGCTGTTCATGCTGCACCGGGCCGCGGCCACGGGGTATGAACTGCGCCTGCATCCCGGGCACAATCCGGCCAACCCGATCCGGGGGGTGTTCGCTACCCGGAGCCAGTATCGGCCCAATTTCATCGCGGCCACCGTGGCAACTATCCTGCGCATCGACCCTCCGCAGGCCGACGGCGCGGTGACGCTGGTGGTTACGGGGCTGGATGCACAGGACGGTTCGCCGGTGATCGACATCAAACCGCACCGCCCGGCGTTCGACGAAACCCCGGGTTGAGCGCGCTCACGCGTACCCACTTTGATCTGATTATCGGTATAACCTATAAGTAAACGGAACGGTCAGCGGAAAGTGTGAATTATGGTAGCGCGAAACCACCGAGTGGCCGGCCGCCAGCTCCTGCGACAAGGCCGGGAAGAATTGGCCCAAGGCGATACTCGTCAAGCCTCTGAGAAAGGCTGGGGAGCGGCTGCCCGGATCGTGAAGGCCATAGCAGAAAGCCGTGGGTGGGCTCATGGCGGACATGGACAGTTGTTCACCGCTGTCCGCAATCTACGTGAGGAGACCGGCGACGAAGAAATTGGCCGATTGTTCCACGTAGCCAACAGCCTGCATAACAACTTCTACGAGAATAACCAGGAAACCGAGACCGTGCATGAGGCATTGGATGATGTGGAGCGGTTTGTGGATAGGGTCGAGCCGCTTTTCCGGCAAGACTGATCCCTTGGCGGATATAACTGGTTAACACAACGCTCGTTACGTAATCCGCAGGGTCTTTCGATTCTCCCTCTCCCCTTGTGGGAGAGGGCTGGGGTGAGGGGTAAAGTCTGCGGCAGGATAGTTCCCTATCTCACACCTTCACCCTCACCCTGACCCTCTCCCATCAAGGGAGAGGGGATTTCTTGTAAAACCGAAAGGCCCTGCCTGCGTTGCTGCGGATTTTGACACCGGCGGCCCGGTTCCTATACCATCGCCGACGGAGTACATCGCCGACGGAGTACGGCCGGCGATCAGCGGGGACGCAGCCCGAGGTAGGCCCACATGCCAATATACGAATACCGTTGCCAGTCCTGTCACCTGGTAAGCAGCTATTTCTTCAAGGTGGCATCAGCGGTTACCGACGTCGATTGCGAGCACTGCGGTGAATCGGGGATGGATCGCATCATGTCGTCCTTTGCGCGCGGACGGACGGACGGCGACGTCTACCGGGACCTTGACCCGCACTATTACAAGATGGTTGACGACGCTCTGGGCAAGGCGTCTCCGGGATCAGACCCCGATCACTACCTGCGCCGGATGGCCCCATTCTCCGCCGCCGAAAAGACGGGCGATCCCTACTTCAAAGAATAACCTGACCCCCGATATTATCGGCGTTCGAGCCATCACCAACCCTACCTCTCTGGAGACAACCATCGGATGACAGCTGACTCTATATCATTTCCGTCGGTGGAATGGTTCGAAGCGTTGCAGAGTCTGGTCAACGAAGACCCCACCTATCGGCAGTTTGGCACGGTGGACGCGATGATGGGTGTGAAACTGGACGATAGCGTCTATATCATCTCCTTCGAGGCTTTCCAATGCACGGGGGTGCGTCTGGGCGACGACTACGACCTGATCAACACCGACTTTTTCCTCGAAATGTCGCCCGATGCCTGGCGGGCCATGCTGGAAAGCATCAAGTCCAACGGCGGCGCAGAGGCCGGCCAAACGCTGGTGAGCCTGGATATGCTCAACGAGATTTCCAACAATGCCACCGGCGACCAGCTGCGGGCCGATATGTTCTTCCGCTATAACCAGAGCCTCCAGCATTTCTTTGACCTGTCGGCCAATCTGAACACGGTGTATGCCGACTGACGACCAACCAGTCCGCAGATTGCCGCACGATTCACACCCGCCCCCAGCGGCGGGAACACACGAGGACTATCGATGACCATAACCGCAACGCTCGACGAAGTTGGAATGAATGCGGCGGCGGTGCAGGATCTGGAAAACCTGTTCCGCCGTCAAATTGAGCAGGGCCTGCATCCCGGCGCCGGTCTGGCCGTGTATCGGCACGGGCGCCTGGTGGTGGACTTGTGGGGCGGCCTGTCGGACGACGCCGCTGGGAAACCGGTGGCGCCCGATACCATGTTCATCCTGTATTCCTCCACCAAACCGCTGGCGGCGGTGTGCCTGCATATCCTGTGGGAACGCGGAATGCTGACGTGGGACGACAAGGTTGCCGACCATTGGCCGGGCTTCGCCAAACACGGCAAGGACTCGGTTACCATCCAGCACGTGCTGACCCACCGCGGCGGCTTTCCGGAAACACCGACTGAACTGTCCTGGGATCGCTGGCAGGACTGGGATTACGTCGTGGAGTGCATGGAAAACATCATTCCCGACTATCCCGCCGGGCAGGTGATGGCCTATCATCCCCGCAACTTCGGCTGGGTGATCGGCGAATTGGTGCGCCGCATCGATGGCCGGCACATCGGCGTCTTCCTGAGGGAAGAGGTGCTGGACCGGCTGGGACTGGCGGACGGCTACGTGGGTCTGCCGCCCGAACTGGAGGACCGGGTCTCGCGCATCCACGCCATGGAAGACTGCGACCGGCCCGGTATGATTCGCCCCTACAATCGCCCGGAGGTTCACCAGGCGGTGCATCCGGCCGGCGGCGGCATTTTCACCGCCCGGGACCTGGCCCGTTTCTACGCGATGATGGGCAACGGCGGCGAGCTCGACGGCGTGCGAATCCTGCAACCGGAAACGGTCGCGGAGGTCACGCACCTGCAATCCGAGGCCAACGATTTCTCCCTGGGCGCTCGGATGCGCCGCTCGCTGGGCCTGGTGCTGGACGATAACCGCATGGGCGTCAGCGCCACCGACGGAGCGGGTACGTTCGGACACGGCGGGGCGGGAACCTCGGTTGGTTGGGCCGACCCGGCCCTGGGCCTGGGCGTCGCGTACATCACCAACGGGTTCCGGGCCAGCGCCACCAACAACCCGCGCCTGGCAGCCATCTCGCGAGCCGTCCGGGCAGCGTGCGAGTAGGGGATGGCATTCCTCAATGGTTTAGGATCGGTTTGACGCTGGCGTTGCTGGTCTGCCTGGCGCTTATGCTTGCCTGCACGTCTAACGACGCAACGCCCGCAGCGGCGACAACGCTTCCCTCCGAGCCGGCAGCTACGGCAACGTCCGCTGCAACGCCGAACCTTGCGGCAACGGTGGCCGTAATGGTCGCGGACGCGCTGCCAACGCCAACTCTGACGCCCATGCCAACTCATACACCCTACCCAACCTACACGCCATATCCAACCTTTACGCCCAACCCCACACCTACGCTCATACCGACTGCTACCCCAGACATCCCGGCCACCGTATCCGCCGAACTGACCAGAGTGGCGCCCCCATCAACTCCGGTACCAGTCGCCGCTACTCGTTCAATTGCAGACGTGGTGAGCAGTATAGCGCCCGGACTGGTTCAAATCGTTACTCCCACCAGCGACGGATCGGGGTTTGTGGTTTCCAACGATGGGCTGATCGTCACCAACGCTCATGTGGTTGACCAATACTCAACTGTTTCCGTGCGCCTGGTGAACGGGCAATTACACAGTGGGCGTGTGTTGGGCCGGGACGAAACGATAGACCTTGCGGTGATAAAGGTGGACTCCCGGCAAGCGTGGCGACCGATGACCCTGGGAGAAGCTGGAAGTGTTGGGGTCGGCGACGGGGTGATGGCACTGGGGTTTCCCCTGGGGGACCAACTGGGTCGGGATTACACCGTTACCACCGGGATAGTTTCTTCACTCCGCACTTACGGGTCGGTGGAACGGATCCAAACCGACGCCGCCATCAACCCCGGGAACAGCGGCGGGCCGTTGGTCGATCGGGATGGACGGGTAATTGGGGTTAACACCTCGACGTTCAGCGACTATCAGGGTATATCCTTCGCAATCTCAGTTTCCGAAGTCAGAAGAAATCTGGATTTTCTTGCCTCCGGAGGTAATGTCCTGGCGCAAACCGGCGGCGAATTCTGGACCTACGAAAACGCAAAATGCTCGTACTCGCTGGTGGTACATCCCAATTGGGCGCTGGCCGGAGAAAAAGAGTGCTCCGCCTACTTCGAACGGTACGACGGTGGCGATCTGGTCGGTACCATCAACATCGATGCTTACGCACTGGAGACCGGAGAAACGCTGCGCGATTTCGCGTATTGGTACCATGATTTTCTCGTCGACCTGTCGAGGGACTGGCAGCTTTTCGACCTGAAATCATTCCAGCGGGACAACCAGGGACACGACGGCTATGTGATTGACTACCTATGGCAAGAGTCGAGAGAATACTGCATATCCTCGGACCTGGATTTGATTGTAGAATCAAGTTATTACTACGATGCGCTGGTGATGAACTTCGGAATTTGCAGCTTTATGCCACAGTCGGTGTTCGACGAAATCAGCGCCATGGAGTTCGACTACTAAATGCCCTCCATCATCTTCCACCTGGCGTTCCGGGCCGACTGGGAGGCGGGCGTCGCTGCCGGCGAGTACGTGGCGCCGTCGCTGGCTGAAGAGGGGTTTATCCACGCCAGCGGCGACGAGGAGCAGATGTTGAGGGTAGCGGCCCGCCTGTTCGCCGGGCGCACCGACCTGCTGGCTCTGGAGGTGGACATCGACCGCCTGCCCGAGGAATCGCCGGTCATACGCGAGGCAGCCCGCTCCGGCGAGATTTACCCGCACGTCTACGGCCCCATCAACCCCGGCGCCGTGGTGCGCGTGCGACGGTTGATACCTGACGCTGCCGGGCCAACAGGGTTTACGCTGGCGGAAACGGCGTGAGGGGTTCCGCGTAACGCCCGGCACGGCAACGTTCCCGCAAAGGGTGGGCAAAGCGTGGCAATCCTCATGCGTACCCACTTTGTCATTGCGAGCGCAGCGTGGCAATCTCGATGAGGTAAGTGCAATGACGGTAGGCTGAGGCATCGAGATTGCCACGTCGCTAGCGCTCCTCGCAATGACAAGGGATCCCTCGGCAAGCTCGGGATGAGCGGGCGCTCCTCGCAATGCTAATGAGCCAGAAACGCCTGCAACGGCCCTGATGGCACAAGTTGCCGCAGTGCTACAATCATATGTTATCAAAACGAAGTCGATAGGCTGGAAGGGGTATTTCATGAACAAAGTGTTGGGCGGGTTGAAGGTGGTTGGGCTCTCTTTTCTTTTGGCGGCCGCCGTGTCGGTGGCCTGCGGCCGGGAACCGGTTGCGCCGCTGCCGGTGGACACGACGGCTGCCAGCGCATCGGCAACCGCGCCGGTGTCATCCACCACGGCGGACACCGCGGCCACGGCTTCCATGACAGCAGCAACTGCTCCGGCAACGATGGCGCAAGCAACCGAGGCCCAGGCAACCGAGGCTCAGACGGCGACAACCCAGACGACCGAAGCGAGCAGTGAGCCGCTGCGGGTGATCAGATCCCGGTCGGTGACCACTCCATCCACTCTACAATTGGTGGGCAGCAGGAGCGGATTCCACCTGTCCCAGGCGTTCCAGGGGACACCTACCGAAGGTGCGCTGACGGTGTCGGCCATCGGCTCGGTGACCCTGGCGGCAGATGAAGCCTATGTGGTCATAGCTACGGAACAGTTCTACGGCCCTTCCGGCCCGGCGCGGATGTCTGCCGAGGACCGCAACGAGATAATTGCCAAGCTGGCGGAGTTAGGCGTGCCGGAGGAAGCAATTGAGATCGAAGAACTTTACAGGTACGGCGCGTCCAGCATTTCCGTGGAAGTAGAACTGGATGAATTGGAGGAAAAGAGCCAGGCAATCCTCGATGCTGTGGAGTCGGTGCTCGGGCGGGCCGAAAGCCACGGACTGCGTTTTGGATTGCTGCCGGAGAACTGCGACCGGGCGCTATCGCTGGCACGCCGGGAGGCGGTGCCGGGCGCCGAAATGGCCGCTGACGATCTGGCGTTGGCCCTGGGCGTGGAACGGGGAGTCGTCATCGGCGCGGTGGAGTTGCCGGGCGCATACCCGAGTTTCGGTTTCGGACTACCCGGCGCAGGCGACGAAGGCTGCAGCGGCCAGGCATCTGATCCCTACTCCGGTTTTGCTTCGTTCGACTCCGAACCCGAGGTCGAGATTTCCGTAAACCTGCAGGTTGCGTACCTCATAGTTCGATAGACGATCCCACCCGCCATTGATCCTGCCCGCAATAGATCCCGCCCGACGCTATGCCGCGTTTTCCTCACGCGTACCCACTTTGTCACTGCGAGGAGCGCAGCGACGTGGCAATCTCGATGAGGTTGGACACATGCCGTGAACCGCCGTTGCTAGTGCGACGAGATTGCCACGCTACGCTCGCAATGACAGATTCAAGCGGGTACGCAGCGCCACGGTTTCCTCTGAACGGCTTCTTCTGTAAGGAGTAAGGTTGCCCACCTACGACGACGAACAGCTGGCAACCATCCGGAAGGTTATCGCCGGTCTGCCGGCGCTCACGCCCGGGGATATCGCCGCCCGCGATGCCGCCGTCGCCGAGGGTCGCTGCACGGTGGACTTGTGGCCTCTGTGGCCGGTGGCTCAGGAAGACGCTGCGCTATGGGATGCGCTGGCGGGCGACCGGCACATCTCCACCCATTCGGTGTACGGATTCTTCCCCGCCGCATACGACCTGGTGTACGGCGACGATGACCGGCCGGCCGCGATTCGTTACGACGGCCGCACCCGCGGTCGCGTGGCAATCATAACCGGACGCCGGGCCGGTGCGCCGATCAGCGTTGTCGTCAAGCCGTGCCAAAGCCGGCGTGAGGCAGAGATCGCCAGAATTGCCGGGGAACTGGAGATAGGGCCGCGCCAATTGCCGAGCATCGACGGGTTCATCAGCGAAGAATATGTGGCCGGGACGTTCCTCACCGATCTGACATCGGAGCAGGCGACACCGGAGCGGATGCGAGGTATCGGCGCGATGCTGCGGGAAGCGCTGGGTCGGTTGCACGCCGCATCGGTTTGCTACAACGACGCCACCATCGCCGACCCGGAGGGCCGCTCGCATATCATCATCCGACGCGACGCCGTCAATGATCCAAAACCGGACGGCGCGGGCGGCATCCGTTTGATCGATTTCGGCGTGGCCCTGCTGTTGCGGGACCACCCGCAGGAGCTGTCCTTCGAGGACGCTTACAACGCCGCGCGCACCGACCCCATGTTTCGTCTGTTCCGACAGATGACGGGCGACGCCGATCAGACGGCGTTAGGACGGTTCGTGTCTGACTACGGTAGCCGCCTGGCTCGGCAATCAGTACACGAGATACAATCCCGCGACTGGCAAATCGCGAAGGAGGGCGCGGCGGTTATCGCGACCCGGTTCGGGCCGGCCGCCGCCGACGCGGTGCGCGAAGGACTGGGCATTTAGGATGTATCTCAGGGCTATCACATATGAAATTACAGCCACGTCACTCCGGCGAAAGAACGTCACCCCGTACTTGATACGGGGCCGGAGTCCAGAGCTTGTAATCTGCTGGATTTTCGCAGAGAAGCTGCCGGCGTCGGTCACTGGATTCCCGCTTTCGCGGGAATGACGGTGGTTAATTGGTCCATATGCGATAGCCCTGGGGTGTATCTGCCCTGACCCAATGCCTGGGGCCGCGGAAGTTGGAATCCCCGCCGGCAGGGTGCGGTCATTTTTGAGCCAGCAGGAAGGCAACCAAAAACAGCGCGCCCAGAACGAGCGCGCCTTTTGGGGTTTTAACGGATGGGTAATCACCCTCTCCCGCCGAAGGACGTGGAATGTGTCGTTATCGGAGGGTTAGCAGGTATTCCACGAGATCATCGACGTTCTCGTCCGAGAGATTCAGACCCGCAACGGTGGCTTCCATCAATCCGTCCGGATACTCTTTGTCGATCCCTTCATCAGGGGGCGCCGCAGTATATGCGTCGGGTTCCACGATGGATTCGCGGATGTACTCTTCGGCAGATTGGCCCGGTACTCGTACGCCGGCGGTTGCCGCGACACGGGACAAGTCGGGACCCAATATACCCACGGAGACACCATCGATGGTGTGGCACGCCGAGCAGCCGCCGGCTCCGACGAACAATGTTTGTCCAGGCGACGCACTGGCGCCGGTCTCGGACCGCGGGGACGCGAAGAATCCCGGCGGGGGCGGCGTGGGCACAACCAGGGGTTCGATCATCTCGACTTCGGGTTCATGGTGCTCGAAGTGCTGCTGGCGGGCTTCTGAGAATTCACGCGGAGTTGGGCGAAACACGCCGAACAGCAACGCCAGCGAGAGGGCTACCACGAGACCCAATGCCAGCCCGGCAACGAAAATCTGCCAGAGCAGGCCGTTCTCAAACTTCAGGTGCATGAAGAATGCGACCACGCAGAAGAACTTGATAACCGACAGGATGACCAGCGGGGCGATAACGATGCTCGTGCCGCGCAGGTCTTCGGGAACAATGATGAGGAATTCAACGAGAGTAATAATACCCAGGAAGACGGCCAGGACGCTGTACTGTTTGAGCCCTCCGTGAACGCCCTCGGGGACACGGCCGAAGAAGAACCTTCCAATCCCGACATCGCCGTGTTCGGCGTGCTCGTCGTGGGCCAGAGCGGCCTCCTGACCGGGGTTACTGCTCATTACGTTACTGCCTCCTGCAACCTTAACCGAACATCCGCTAACCGAACAATCCGCTTACCCAGGTCCACCCCTGCACCGCGGCGTGTCCAGCATCCGCTGCCGGGCCGGAGTCGAAGCCGCCGATGAGGTACAGCAGGGTGAAAATTACTATCCAGACGATGTCAACGAAGTGCCAGTAAAGACCGGCAATATCCACATCCAACGCCGAGGGACGACCGGCCGGGTTGCGGGCGGCAATGATTGCGATGGCGCCCAGCCAAACCAGCCCAAGCGTAACGTGGGCTCCGTGAAACCCGGTGAGCGTATAGAACGAACTGCTGAACAGGTTTGTTTCGTAGCGCAGCCCCTCGATTCGGAAGGCGTTGAATTCATACACCTGGAACCCGATAAACGTACCGCCCAGCAGGATGGTTAGCACCAGCCACTGGATCAACCGTTTCTGGTTGCCGTTGCGCGCGGCGGCCACGCCCATCACCATGGCGAACGAACTCATCAGCAACACAAACGTGCTGATAGTGGTGATGGGGACATCGACAATGTCTTTCGGGTACGGGCCAACGATACTCTGGCCCCGGTAAACCATGTAGGTTGCGATCAGCGAGCCGAAGAACAGACAGTCGGACCCTAGAAACACCCACATGAGGAGTTTCCGGTGATTTATACCAGTGGTGGTTTCTTCTTCCACCGGCGGGGCGTGTGTGGTTTCTACGTGGGCCAACGCGGGCCTCCTGGGTTAGGCAAGTACGGGTGTAGTCGGGTCGGCATCGAATGAGCCGGCCGGTTAATGAGGACCTTCTGCGGCATGTTCGGCGGCGGGCGGTTCGTTGGACCAACCGATAACGCCGATGATCGTGATCAGGCCGCCGACGAAACTGACCGGGAACCGGATGTAGTTCCATCCGACGTCGATCAGCAGTCCACCCGCGATCCAGGCCACGCCGAAAGACACAATCAGCGGCCAGTATGACGGGCTGGGCATGTGGATGGTAGATGCGTCGACGTGAGGCTCGCCAACCACCGTTTCACCGCGGGCGGCGGCTTCGCGCTTTGTGATCCAGAAATCGTCCTGACCCTTCACCTGGGGAATTTCGGCGAAGTTGTACACCGGTGGCGGCGAAGAGATGCTCCATTCCAGCGTGGGAGCGTCCCAGGGATCGTTGCCAGCCGGCACGCCCTGGCGCGCGCTGCGCACGAAGTTGTGCATGAATATCAGGAAGCCCGCGACGATGAAGAAGTAGCCGCAGGTAGCCAGCAGGTTCATACCCTCCCAGCCGAAGCCTTCCGCGTAGGTATAGATGCGGCGGGGCATTCCGTTGAGGCCGGCATAGTGCATGGGGAAGAACGTGAGGTTCATGCCCACGAACATCAACCAGAAATGTATTTTGCCCATGGTCTCGTGGTACATCTTGCCCGTGATCTTGGGATACCAGTAGTAGATGCCGGCGAAGATGCCGAAAATGGCCCCGCCAAACAGCACGTAGTGGATGTGGGCAACGATGTAGTAGGTGTCCTGTTGCTGGAAGTCGGAGGGGGACACGGCGTGGGATACACCGGAAAGGCCGCCCACGATGAACAGGGCAACGAATCCTATTGCCATCAACATGGGGGTGCGCAGGTCAATGGAGCCCCTCCACATGGTGCCGATCCAGTTGAATATCTTGACGCCGGTGGGCACCGCGATGAGCATGGTGGTAATGGTGAACACCGAGTTGGCGATGGGGCCAAGGCCCACCGTGAACATGTGGTGACTCCACACTGCCCAACTCATGATGGCGATGACGATCCCGGAGAACACCACCACGGGATAACCGAATAGCGGTTTGCGGCTGAAGGTGGGAATGATTTCCGACACCACGCCCATTGCCGGCAGAATCAGGATGTACACTTCGGGGTGTCCGAACAGCCAGAAAAGGTGCTGCCAGAGGATGGGGTCGCCGCCGGCCGAGGCGTTGAAGAAGTTGGCCCCAAACTGACGGTCGGCGGTCAGCTCAATCAGGGCGACCGTTATGATTGGGAAGGCCAGCACCATCAGGATGCTGGTAACCAGCGTCATCCACACGAACACCGGCATACGCATCAGCGACATTCCCGGAGCGCGCATATTGATGATGGTTACGACGAAGTTGAAACCGGCGGCCAGCGATGCAACACCCAGCATCTGCAGGCTCAACGCCCAGAAGTCCAGCCCCTTGCCCATGCTGAACGGCGCAGCGGTCAGGTTGGCATAGGAGAACCAGCCGGCGTCGGGAAGTTGCCCGATCAGGAAACCGGCGTGCATCAACAGAGCGCCGAACAGGAAAGTCCAGTACGAAAAGGCATTGAGGCGCGGGAACGCAACGTCCCGGGCGCCGATCATCAGCGGAATAAGAAAGTTGAAGAAGGTTGCGCCGAATGGCATGATGACCATGAAAATCATGGTAGTGCCGTGCATGGTGAACATGGCGTTGAACCAGTCGGCGGAAATCAATGAAATATCGGCCTGGGCCAGCTGCAAACGCATCAGGCCGGCTTCGATGCCGCCCACGAGTAAAAAGATGAAGGCGGTAACGCCGTAAAGGGCGCCGATCCGCTTGTGGTCAACAGTAGTTAGCCAGCTCCACAAGCCGGAATAAGTGGTAGGGCGGGGAATTACGCCGGTGATGGTAACCATTATTTGGTCCTCCGCTGTGTCCGGTTCGCTGGCACCCTGGGCGATGGATTAGCGGTTGTCGTATCTCCTGATGAGTGGTTGGCCGGTTGGTCGGGCATCAAGTTTCATTCGGGCATCGAGTTTCATCGCAGATGGGATCGGGTTACTTCTGCTCCAGCAGATAGTCCACAAGGTCGCTCAACTGGTCTTCGGACAGATCGGCACGGTGGTCGGCGCGGGCGCGGTACACCGTAGCCAGCTCGGACATGTGGTTGCCGGGTTTGATGACATCCGGATTACGTATCCACTGTCGCAAATTCTCGCGGTTCAGGTCAACCAGGCCAGCGCCCAAGGTGGTGCGGAGGCCGAAGTCGGTGAGGTTAGGCGCCGCGAAGGCCGCCGCCGGTTCGTTTCCGGTACGTACATCTGCCAACCGATCTTCGGTCCGCTTGCCGAGCCACTGCGTATAGGCGATGAAAGTATCCATTCGGCTCATCTGAACGCCGGCGGCATCTGAAGCGCCCACGGTGTGGCAGGTAATGCACTGGCCATCGCCCAGGAACACCAACTGACCCCGCTTCGCCGAGGTGGACAACTGGATGGGTTCGCCGAAGCCGTTGACCCACGCGTCGAAGTCGTTGTCAGTAAGGGCATGAACCCGGAACTTCATTTGTGCATGGGCGGTTCCGCAAAACTCGGCGCACTGGCCGTAATACATGCCAACGTCTTCCGCCAGGAACCACATTTCGTTGGAGCGGGTTGGCACCACGTCCTGTTTGCCGGCCAGTTTGGGAATCCAGAAGCTGTGAATCACGTCTTCGCTGATGAGTTCCATGATAACGGGCCGGTCGACCGGTATCCGCATCTCGTTGGCCGTAGTTACCAGTTTTCCATTGCCGTCGGCGTCTTCGTACCGGAACTCCCACCACCATTGATGGCCCACAGCCTGAACCCGGAGCGGTTCCTTGCCCTCATCCCGGGCCAGGGCAATAGCCGCGCCGGGTTCGAGCTTGAACAGCACGATCACCGACCAGATACCCAACCCCAGGATTAGAATAGTGGGGATTATCGTCCAGGCGATTTCCAGTGGCGTATGCCCGTGGGTTTGAGGCGGCAGCGGGTCGCCGGGCTTGCGCCGGTAGCGTACCGCCGCATAGAGGAGCGCGCCCTCCACCAGCACAAACACGACTACCATGGTCCAGAGCAGCACGTTGAAGAGCAATAACTGCTCTCGGGCCACCGGGCCGTTAACGCCGAACGTCGACATAGGTGCACCGGGGTCACAGCCCAAGGCCGCCAACAACAGAACGCCGCCCAGAATGGCCAACACCCCCAGGGGCCGCCAACCACGGCGACGAACACCAGAAACAGCGGGGCTACTCACCGGATTATCGGTTCTGTTCGGAGAACCGGGGCCTTCTCGGTGCTTGGCAGGTGAGTCTTCCTCGGAAAAGGGCAACAGCCCCATCGTGAACCCCCGGTACGATGGCCAGGCAAAGCCGTCGTATGTGCAAAATTTCACTAGCGGCGGTAACGATAGCATAAGCGACTTTGTGTGTCAATTTGAGATTAACGCTTGTAACAGTTCAGAGTTGGTGGTGATGAAAGGACGCAACCCTTGCCATGCCCTCAATTCCATCCTCTCCCAACCCATTTCTGCTCCAGCCTGAACAGTTACATGCCGGGTTGGTACATACGGTTGGGCGCCGGATGGTAAAATGCTGAGGTGATCGGGGCCGATTTAGCCGGTTGGTGGCTCGGTAGTATGTCAATGAGCAGCAGCATTGGCGGGATGCCACGCTTTCCCACTGATAATGGAGTTCGTTGCAGACTACGCCACGCTGGGCGAGATCAGTGAGTTGTTGCGGGCGGTGTTTCGCGAGCACGAGCCCTCAACCCGCCTTTGATTGAGGAGTAAAATGGGGCGCATCCGCCTGTTATCCGTCATAATCTTATTCTCCCTGCTGGCCGCCGCAATGATGGCCTGCCAGGGTTCAACCGAAGTGGTCCCGACAGGAGCGCCGAATACGACTGCGCCCACGCCGACTATGCTGCCCGCGTGGGATCCTTCCGAGGTCGTTCTGATGGGAACCTCGGGCGACTTTCCTCCCGCCAACTTCATCAACGAAAGCGGTGAAATCGACGGGTTCGAGCGCGAGCTGGGCGATGAACTCTGCCGGCGCGCCGGTCTGGAATGTGCCTGGGGCCACGACGAGTGGTTCACCCTCATCAACAATCTTGTCGCCGGGAAATACGACGCCATCGTAGCCGGAATGGCCGCCACCGAAGAGCGTAATGAACTGATCGATTTTACGGAGTCGTACCTTCCTAATACCCCGTCGGTGTATGTCGCCCTGGCCGGGGCCAGCGATGACGTGATCAACGGGAGAGTGGCCGTGCAGGTCAACACCATTCAGCAGAAGTACCTTGCCGACTCCGGCACAACAAGGATAATTTCCCTGCCGGCAGAAGCCTCTGTTGAGGCCCTCAGGAGCGGAGAGGCGGATGCGGTATTTGCCGATAAAACCTTCCTCGCAAGTTTCGTGGAGGAAAGCGGTGGGGAGCTCATCTTCGTGGGTCCAGAGGTTAGTTTCGACTCCTACCGTGTAGGCATAGGGGTGCGCGAGGGCGATGGCGATTTGAAAGGCAAACTGAACGCAGCCATCGGCGCAATGAAAGGAGACGGCACACTGAACGATTTAATCAGGAAATGGTTCGGCGAGGATGCTGAAACATTCTGATTCCCTCCGGGCGTAATCGGCGGCGAAAATATTGGCCTCAGAAGCTTGGTCTGATGCCCCTTGGACCGATGACCTAAAGTTGCGACTCGTCACCTGTCAAGGGCGGCGGCAAAACGTAACTGTTCACGTTTGAGGGGACGGAAACGGTTTGCAGTGGAAATTCCGTACTTGGTTGCCCTCCACAAGAGGCCGAATAGTCGGCAGATCCCCGGAAGTCTGAACAGTTACTGACGCTTACCAGGGCCTTTCCAAAATCTTCCGACCTCCGCTCATGGTGAGCTTGTCGAACCATCGGCAACTGTCCTTCGACGGGCTCAGGGTGAGCGGAAGATCCGCACCATGACAGTAGGCCGGTTTGGTTTGACAAAGTGGGTACGCGTGAGGAGATCGACGCAAGCAAACTCTCTTTTTTTAGAAGGTTGAATCCACCATCACGGCCACAAACAACAGCGCCAGATATGCCAGGGAATACAGATAGGTGGCTTTGGCCCGGCCCCGCTCGTCGCTGCGCCACAACCGCCCGGCCAACCAGATGAACGGAGCGCCCAGCGTAGCCGCCGAGGCAACGTAAATCCAGCCCACCTGCGGCAATATACCGAACATGAGCGTAAGCCCCACCAACGCAATCGAATAGAGGAAAACGTGCAGCGACGTTTGCGCGCGGGAGACAACCACCGGCAACATGGGCACTCCGGCCCGCTCGTAGTCAGTTTGAATCAGCAGCGACAATGCCCAGAAGTGCGGCGGCGTCCAGAAGAACACGATGGCGAACAGGTACACAGCCGGCAAGTCCAGGCTCCCGGTTATGGCCGCCCAGCCGACCAGGGGCGGTATCGCGCCGGCGGCGCCTCCGATAACAATGTTGTTGGGTGTGGAGCGCTTGAGCCACAACGTGTACACGAACACATAGAACAGGCTCGCCGTGAGGGTGAGGCCCGCTGCCAGGAAATTGACCAGCGTAGCCAGCAGGGCGAACGCCGCCACGTTCAGCGCCACGCCGAACGCCAGGGCATATTTGGGAGCGACCCGCTCCCCGGCCACCGGCCGGCTTCGGGTGCGGCTCATTTCCCGATCAATGTCGCGATCCAGGTGTTGGTTGATGGCGTTGGCGCCGCCCGAGGCCAGGGCCCCGCCGATCCACACCCAGGCCAGCATCCACAACGGCGGGACACCCTCAGCGGCCATGAACATGCCGCCGGCCGCGGTTATCAGCAGCAGGGAGATGATCTTGGGCTTGGTGAGGGCCAAAAAGTCCCGAGCCACGGTGGCCGGCGAAAATCGGGGGGATGGCCCGGATGCCAACGCAGCGGTTTCGGCATCCGGCTGCAGGGGTGGTGTTATCTGTGCCATTCTAGCCGGTTGCCTCTACGTTATTATTGGCGTGGTTTGATTGGCCGCCTGTCATCGTCCGCGCCGACAGGTAAGCGAGGATCGCCATCGCCGCCGCCGCCGTCCACACCGCCGTTGCCGCCGTGAGGTGGAGCGCCTGCCAGTGGGGTTGGAAATCCAACCAGACGGTCGCCGCGCCGATGATAACCTGGGCGACAAAGGCGAACAGGGTTGCCCAGGCCCACCATTTAACGGCCGTCGACGTCGCAGCGCCAGCGCCACAGCGCCAAACGGCGTACAACAGCAGAATCCCCAGCGCCAGAACCACGTAGCGATGGAACATGTGAATGGCCGACAGATGATTCACAGGAAATACCTGTCCCTGACAGAGCGGCCATGTGATGCAGGCGCCGGTCGCGCCCATTGCCGTTACCAGCGAACCGGACAGGATGACTGCATATATGCCCAGCGCCCCGGCGATGGCCCAGCGTTCGGAGCCCCCGGCGCCGGCCAGGACCCGGCGCGTGATGGGTGTGCGGAACGATGCCAGCATGACGAATATGCAAACGCCCAGCAGCGCTTCAGCGGTGGCCAGATGCACGGCGACCACGCCACCCGGCAGCTCGGTGAGCACCGTTACTCCGCCCAGCAATGCCTGGATGATGAGCAACGGCACCGTTAGCGCGGCCGGCCACCACACCCAGCGGTCGTTTCGATACCCCCGGAAGGCTACGACGGCAGTAACCACCACCAGCGGGCCCACGACTACCGAGGCGACGAAGCGATGGGTGTATTCGATGACCGCCGTGTATTCCCAGGGCGGCAGCAATCTGCCGTGGCACAACGGCCAGTCGGGGCAACCCAGCCCGGATTCGGTGACTCTGACCACCCCGCCGATAACAACCAGCAGAAACGCTGAGATTACGGTTGCAATGGATAGCCCCTGCAACCAGGTAAACTGCCGCTGCGGGCGGCGGTCGGTGCGTTCGGTAATGCCAATGGCTGCCATTTACAAATGATGGGGAACCCGTCCAAATGCGGTCCGACCGGGAGCGGCGCGCTGACCGGTATTCCATGATAAAACACCCCGGCCTAATTTGCTACAATCACCCACCTGATGAGGGTCATTCGTTCTACCTCTCCCCTTGTGGGAGAGGGCTGGGGTGAGGGGTATAGTCTGCCACAGGATAGTTCCCTGTCTCACACCTTCACCCTCACCCTAACCCTCTCCCATCAAGGGAGAGGGGATTTCTTGTAAAACCGAATGGCCCTGACCTGCTGACCAGGGCCTTTTCAAAGTCCCCCGACCTCCGCTCAAAGTCCCTTAACACCCGCTCATGGTGAGCTTGTCGAACCATCGGCGACCGTCCTTCGACAGGCTCAGGATGAGCGGATGGTTAGAGCCTGTTGACAATTAGCAAACCAACCCGCCACTCCTGCGAAAGAACGTCACCCCGTACTTGATACGGGGCAGGAGTCCAGAGAGGGTATGATGACAGAACCAGAACTGTGATTAACGACTTCGGCCACTGGATTCCCGCCTTCGCGGGAATGACGGTTGGGGTGCGGGAATGACGGTTGAGGAGCGGGAATGACGGCATTTGTCAACACACCCTAATTTCCACAACTTTGAAAAGACCCTAACCTGCTGATTGGAGGGTTTGGCTGACTCTTGGTTTTTGCCCGCGCTAACAGTGGAATCCCAACCGGCTATTCGCGCCTCGCGCCGATCCTGGTCCCGGTCCTGGTCATGGTCGTGTTGTTGCTGACCATCGCCGGTTGCGGCGGGGAGGCGGACAACGCCGGCGGGCACGGCGACGGGGAGAAGCTCTTTCCGGGTTTGCCCAGCGTATCGGGTCATATCGACGAGGTGTCGGCCAACCCGGAGAATCCCCGTCATTTCCGCATTCTCCGAATCACCGACGACGCCGGCCAGCGGTGGGAGTTTGAGTCGGAAGGCTGGGCGGGAGTGTCGGCGGGGCACCTGAAGGACCACCAGATTCAGGGCACCACCGTAACGGTATGGTACGAGGAGCAGGCCGGCGGGTTGCGGATGGCGCGGTTTGTTTCGGATTAGGAGGGCGCCTTTCTTCCTGGCGCTACAATCTCGACTATGAGTACGCATTTGGATGTTAGCGACCGGCGGTATGTTGAATCGGCGGCGGCGATTTTGCGGCGGCACGATAATTTTGAGGCCGAGGCCAACATTACCACCGCCGTCCGCGACTTCCTCATCCTCACGGGCCTGGCTGAAAGCGACGAAATCATTGAGGAAAACCCGCCTTCAGACGGCTCCCGCCGCGCCGTTGACCTCACCGCTCTGGATACCTTTATCGAGTTCAAACGGCGCATTGGCACCACCGGCGGTTTCAACCCCGACCCGGCCCACGTTGAGCAGCTGGATGAATACCTGGAGCTTTCCAGGTCCGCCGGCAAAGGCGTCCGAACCGGCATCCTCACCGACGGCCGGTACTGGCTGCTGCGCTGGCCCAACGCCGGGCCGGTCAACACCGCCGTTCCCTACGGCTTCACCCTGGAATCGCCCGACGGGTGGCTGCCGCTGTACGAATGGCTCCGGGACAGCGCCCTGTTCGCCCTGGACAGCATTCCCGCCGACCGCGCCAGCGTGGAGCAGTACCTCGGCCCCCAAAGCGCCGCCTACCAGCGGGACATCGACACCCTGTCCGCCCTTTACGCCAGCGCCGCCGATTACGAAACCATCAAGGTCAAGCGCCGCCTGTGGTTCGACCTGCTCCGCGCCGCCCTGGGCGAAATCGCCCACGACCAAACCGCCCTGGACAACCTGTTCATCCGCCACACCTACCTCAGCCTGGTCATTGGCATGGCGGTGCAGGCGTCCTTCCGCATCGACATCCGGCAAGTGGCCGAAACCGACCCGTCGGATTTGCTGCAAGGCCGCCGTTTCCGCGACGCCACCGGCCTGAGCGGCGTCATCGAGTCCGACTTCTTTGCCTGGCCCGACGAGGTCGGCGGGCATGATCTGATCAAGACGCTGGCCCGGCGGGTGGCCCGGTTCGACTGGCAAAACGCCCCGCCCGACATCGCCGCCATCCTGTACGAAACCGTCATCCCGCCCGACGAACGCCGCACCCTCGGCGAATACTACACTCCGCACTGGCTGGCCCGAACGATGGTGCAGGAACTGGTTGACAACCCGCTCAACCAACGAGCGCTGGACCCCGCCTGCGGCTCCGGAACGTTCATCGCCGCAGCAGTAACCCACTTCCTGGAAGCGGCCAATACTCCCTCTCCCTCACTTATCCGTCATTCCGGCGGAAGCCGGAATCCAGACGCCGCCGAGGCGCTCGATCCCAAAGAACTCCTGGACCGCCTGCGCGACGCCGTAACCGGCATCGACGTGCATCCCGCGGCAGTGCACCTGGCCCGGGCCGCGTGGGCCCTGGCGGCCCGGCCGGCCATCGACGCCGCGGTGCAGGCCGGTTACGACGCCTCCGGTTCGGCCCCCGTCTATCTGGGCGACGCCCTCCAGCTGCGGTTTCGCACCGGCGATCTGTTCGCCGCGCGGCAGGTTACGATTCAGGTGGAGGACGAATCCAACTCTACGCTGACCTTCCCGGTCAGCCTGGTTGACCGGGCTGACACCTTCGACTCGCTGATGAGCCAGGTAGCCGCCGATATTGAGCGCGGCGACGACCCCCTCCTGGCCCTGGACGACCACGGCATCAGGGATAACCACGAGCGGCAAACCCTGACCCAAACCATCGCCACCCTGCAACGCCTCCACAGCGAGGGACGCAACCACATCTGGGCCTACTACACCCGCAACCTGGTGCGCCCCGTAGCCCTCAGCCGCACCAAAGTGGACGTAGTAATCGGCAACCCACCCTGGCTGAATTACAATCAGGCTGCCGACATCCTGCGTACCGAGCTGGAACGGCAGAGCAAGAACCTTTATGGCATCTGGGTGGGCGGCAGGTATGCCAGTAATCAGGACGTGGCCGGCCTGTTCTTTACCCGCAGCGTTGACCTCTACCTGAAAGACGGTGGCGTCATCGGCATGGTGCTGCCGCACAGCGCCCTGCAATCGGGGCAGTACGCCAAATGGCGCACGGGCGCGTGGCAGTCGCAGGCCACCGGGCGGGGCCGCAACCGGGTTGCCGGGCGGACGCTGGCGGTCAACTTTGGACACAAGGCGGCGTGGGATTTGGAGCGGCTGGAGCCCAACACTTTCTTTCCCATTGCATCCTGCGTGGTGTTCGCCGAGCACAAGGGTGAGGGCGGAACGCCGATGCCGCTGGCCGGGACCGTGGAACGCTGGGAAGGTCGGGCCGGCGCGGAAAATGTCCGACGGGAACGGAGCGGGATAACCGATACTTCGGTGGGCGGCGATTCGCCTTATGCCGGCTACTCCCGACAAGGGGCGTCGATACGGCCACGCTGCCTGTTCTTTGGCAACGAAACGGAAAACACAGCAATCGTACAAGCCGGCCAAACCATCACCATGAATCCGCGCCGGGGTTCTCAGGATAAAGCGCCGTGGCGGAATCTGGACTTGACCGCCATCACGGAGCAGACCATCGAGAGCCGGCACGTTTATGACGTGTATTTGGGCGAAACGGTGGTTCCTTACGCCACGCTGGAACCGCTGCAAGCGATCTTGCCGGTGCGACAGGATGAATATCAGTTGCCTACGGACGCTAATGGGCCGGGCGGTATCCGCCTCGGTGGGCTGGAACGGCGGATGCGAGGGCGATGGCAGATAATCAGCCGGCTGTGGGATGACAACAAAGCGGCGGCCAACAAACTGAACCTATTAGGCCGCATTGACTACCATAGTGTGTTGTCCAGCCAACTCGAATGGCAACAAAGTCCCACCAGCAGGCCGATTCGGGTTGTGCAAACCGAGGCCGGCGTACCGACAGCGGCAATCCTGGCAAACGATGATGCTCTGGTTGACGAAACTCTATACTGGATTACCTGCAAAGACATACACGAGGCCAACTACCTGCTGGCTGTCATCAATAGCGATGCGCTGTATGAAGCAGTAATGCCGTTGATGTCCAAAGGGCAGTTCGGGGCACGCCACTTGCACAAGCAGCTCTGGAAGCTGCCCATCCCGGAGTACGACAACAGCGAGCCGTTGCACCGGGAGATTGCCGAGGCGGGAGCGGCGGCGGCCCTGGGCGCGGCGGCGCGGCTGGCGGAGTTGCGGGAGTCGCGCGGGGCGTCGGTAAGCGTAACGATAGCGCGGCGGGAGCTGCGGGCATGGCTACGCGCGGGGGCCGGAAGGGGCAGCGGTGGAGGGGTTGGTGGGGCGGCTGCTGGGGGGTGGATGATCTACATCAATTTTGGCTGGGGCGTATAAGATTCGCAGATTATGAACCCTACCAATGAGCCGTATTTTCCCAGGTTTTTGTCGTAGGTATGAAATTCTTCTACTTGGATTCCAACGCTCAATAGCCATTGCTCGGTCGCCAGGTGGATGGCATTCAAAGGCTTTAAGCTCCAACTACGGGTTATCGCCTCGCGTATGAGAGCGCGTGCTATCCTACTGATGCCATCATGGTATTCAACCATTATTATGACTTCCGGGTCGGTCCAGAAGCCGTCGATCAATTCCTCGGTTTGTTGGTCAAGCGCTCGCTGTCGTTGTTCGACAGCAGCAAATGCAACTTCAACCCGTGATGCTTCGGAAGTATATAACAGAATATCATCTAATCAACCATTGACAGCACGCGGGCCCAGGGCAACCGCATTCTAATTTAATCGGCTTTGCAGGCGTCCGTCATTCCCGCGAAAGCGGGAATCCAGGTCGTTTGGTTATACGTCAACTGTATGGAAGCAAGCTGTATGGATTCCCGCTTTCGCGGGAATGACAGTATATGAGGTCCCCTAAAGTTAGAATGCGGTTGTCCTGCACGCGGGCCACGGAGTGCTACGCTGAGCCGCTACCTTGCCGCTGCGTTGCAGCCGGCCGGCGGGATTTTTGCGTACCGCAAGTTGCAGTCGCTCTGTGTCAGGGACAGCGGCCGGGCCTTTCGATTCTCCCTCTCCCCTTGTGGGAGAGGGCTGGGGTGAGGGGTATAGTCTGCGGCAGGATAGTTCCCTATCTCACACCTTCACCCTCACCCTCTCCCATCAAGAGAGAGGGGATTTCTTGTAAGACCGAAAGGCCCTGGGACAGCGGCGTTGCACGGAGATGGGGCGAATGACCATTCGCCCCTATATGCTCTGCTGGCAACCACCTATCCCCGGCCGTTCCGCAACAGGCGTCCGGGCATCGCTCCAGTGGGTTCGCCGTCCTCAAAGGTGATTTCGCCGTTCACCAGCGTCCAGCGGTAGCCCTTGGCCTTCTGGATGCGACGCCACTCACCGCCGGGCAAGTCTTCGGCTACCTCGGAAGGCAGCACTTCCAGCTTCTCCAGATCATAGACGACCACGTCCGCCGGCGCGCCCTCGCGCAGCGCGCCCCGATCCTGGAATCCGCCAAAGTGGGCCGGCAGGTACGATAGCTTGAAGTGGGCGTCCTCCAGAGTAATGACCCTTTCGTCTCGCACTAGCCAGGCCAGCATATCCGTCGGATAGATACCGGCGGTCAGGAACTTGACGTGCGCGCCGCCGTCGGAAACACCGGCGACAACGTGGTTGGAGTCCAGTACCTCCGCCGTGTACTGCGCCACATCGCGGCCCTGGGTGTCGGCGTAGAACTCCGTCGCCAAGTCGTCCTCCACGCACATGTCCAGCAGCGCGTCGATAACGTGCTTGCTCTGCTCGTCGGCGATTTGCTGAACGGTCAGGCCGGCCTGCGGGCTGGACGCCTCGGTCTCGTCCGGCGCCAGAGCGATCATTCGCCCATCGACGACGTTGACTACGAAGGACTTCAAGCGCAACTCGCCGTTGGTGATGCAACGTCCGCCGTCGTGCTCGTACTCGTAGCCGTGGGTATCGCAGACGAACTTGTCTCCTTCATCATCCACGCAACCGCCCTGGTGCGCGCAGACCACCGACAGCAGCTTGTAGCCGTCGCGGGTGTTGACCAGGAAATAGTCCGCCCCGCTGACATTGACCTTGGCGGGCATCCGAGTGAAGTCGGTCTCAGCGCCGATGTCAATCTTCACCTTGCGGGTCATCACCTGGAGGCTGCCCACGGAGCCGGGCGTTACCTGGGTGGGACGGCGGCCTGAATCCCATTCTTCCTTCAGCTTCCGGCGCATCTCCGGGTCGGACATCTTGGCCTTCCGGGTGGCCTTGTCGCCCAGGGTGACCTCGCGCCACATGGGCGTGTCGTCGAACAGGTTCCAGTCTTCGAAGGTGAGCTCGAATCCGCCGCGGCGGGTATTGCCTTGTCCGTAAACCCGCAAGCCACGCTCAGCGCAACTCTCCAGCCAGCGGATGCGCTCGCGGTGCTGTTCGGGGTGTACGGAGTTGGGAGACACCGTCTGGTACAGCACTGGGCGGTTTGAGACCTCGGCCACCTTTTCAAAGAATAGGCGAGCCCCTTCACCCAAAGGCCGCCCTTCCTCCCCGGTCTCCTGGTAGGCCAACTCGATGAAACCCTCGTCCCGGTCGGCCAGCACCTTGGCGAAGGTCAGCACCTCGTGCTCGGACAGCATATCGGTAATCATCGGGGTGCCGTCGTAGTCCCGCTGCACCGAGTTCACCCCCAGCACCTGTGCCGACCAGCCGCAGGCGCCATGATCCATGGCCTCGTGGATGAGCCGCACCATTTCCTGCAGCTCGTCCTCCGTGGGACGGCGCTTCTTGGCCTCGTCCCAACCCATGACCCAGGCGTAGAGCGGCGTCAGCGGCACGTAGGTCAGGCAGTTCACGCCCTTGGGAGTGTTGGCGAGGCTGTCGATGAAGTCGGGGAACGTGACCCAGTTCCAAGGCATCCCTTCCTTCATTGCGTCGTAGGGGATGGCCTCGTTGCGAGTCATGCTGAGCATCGCCCGGTCCTGGTCCTCCACCCGCGACGGCGCAAAGCCGAACCCGCAGTTGCCCAGCGCCACGGACGTAACGCCGTGCCAGCCCGACAGGGTGCAATAGGGGTCCCAGAAAATCTGGGCGTCGTAGTGCGTGTGCAGGTCAACGAACCCCGGCGCCACGATCATCCCTTCGGCGTCGATTACCCGGTCGGCAGTGCTGCCGTTCAGCCCGCCAATCCTGGCGATCCTGCCGTCCTTGATGGCAATGTCGCTCACGTACCGCGGCGTCCGCGTCCCGTCAACTATGGTCCCCTTCCTGATGATAATGTCGTAATTCGCCATCAGTGTCTCCTTATTTGGAATTAGACTCGGACATATATCCCGCCTATGATGACGAAATACGTCAGAACTTCGTCCTCGCTCCAGTCTAAATTAACATCATTGTCGGCGTCAATAATTTTTATTCGCACGAATAACCTATCCTAAAAACCGGCGGAAACTACCCGGAGTGGCAAAACGGGGAAAAGCTGGGGTTGAATTAACAGAGGGGAATGACGAAAGCGAAATACCCCAAGCCATCTCAACCCAAGCGTGCTGGCCCGTCCGCTGCGGCCAACCCTACCACCAGTTCCTTTCAGATATCCGACGAGTTGTGGGAAGTGTTGGCTCCGCTGCTTCCCCAGCGGGTGAACACCCATCCTTTGGGCGGCGGCCGGCCTCACGTACCAGACCGGACTTGCGCCAACGGCATCTGCTACGTGCTGCGCACCGGCTGCCAGTGGAAGGCGTTGGATGCCACGGGCATTTGCTCCGGATCCACCGCCCATCTGCGCTTTCAGGAATGGGTTGCCGCCGGGGTATTCCTGGAGCTATGACGGGTAGGACCGGAACGCTATGACGAATTGAAGGGGCTGGACTGGAGTTGGCTGAGCCTGGATGGCGCCATGACCAAGTCCCCCTTGGTCGGGGGAAAAACCGGTACGAACCCCACGAATCGGGGTAAGCAAGGCGTCAAACGCAGCCTGTTGACCGAAGTCCAGGGTACTTCCGTGGGTCTGGCAGTGGATGGCGCCAACCGCCACGACATGAAGCTGGTGCGGTCTACGCTGGACAGCCTGCCGGTACCCCGACCGACACCCAGCCCAGAGCATCCCCAGGGTCTGTGCCTGGACAAGGGCTACGACTTTGCTGAGCTGCGCCGGACCCTGGACCAGTTTGGCTTCACGGCCCACATAAGCAGTCGAGGTGAAGAGGCACAGGCCATCAAAAAGGAGGCTGGGTTCAAACCCGACGCTGGGTGGTGGAACGCACTCGTAGTTGGCTGAACCGCTTCCGGCGCATTTTGGTCCGTTGGGACAAGTCCCCTGCCAACTACATAGCCTTTCTTCATTTAAGTGGCTGATGCTGGAATGGTCGAAAACCGGATCATCGATGGTCCCATGTCCCAAGCCAGCCGGTACGGCCGCAATTTTTTCAGGATGGCTTTCGGAGAGACTGCCGACCGTTCGTACTCGACGGTATGCCACATCGCCCTTCCGTCTCCCAGAGGGACCAATACCCACAGGTTGGGCGTGATTTGCGTGCGACCGAAGTGGTTTGTGGCGAATCGCCAACCGGCCCCCACGAATATCCCTTGATTTTTGAAACGGACCGCCAGCTCGATGACCCCCGACTCATGCTTCCGCATGTGGGCGCGACGTTTGCCGCTCGGGCTCCGTTCCACACCGGCTCGGTCGCGACTTTTGCGTCGGGCCAGCCGATCCCGCTCTTCGGCGAAGGCCTGGACCACCTCCGTCGGGTACAATAACCCTTCACCCTCACGCTCCACCAATCCGGCCGCAGCGAATCGGGCCACGATTTGTTTGATTGTGCTTTCAGGATGTCCACAGAGGGCTGCCAGTTGCCTTACGCTGCAACCGGGCCATTCCTCGATGGTGCTCATAACCAGGTAGTCCGTGCTGCCCATGACAGTGCTCAGCACAGGATCATGCGCGAGGAACCCGTCTATATTCTCCGGACGGCCTGGATTTTTCGGCGGCGTTCCGACTCCGGTGACGCGATCTAGACGGGAGATGGGATCCATCGACTCGATCAGTGCTCCGCCGAAACGGTCCTTGATGGTGACGATAGCCTTGGGAATCCCCGGCGGCAGGTCTCGGCGCGCCCGCAGGCCGGCAAGACGGTCGGTCGCCAAAATCACCACACCGCAGGGTCTCGCCGGCATGTTTGAATCGTGGGCATCGTAGGTTCTGATGCCGCTTAAAAACTGGGCGGAGTCGGCAGAAAAAAGGTTGCGTTTGGGGCGTAAACCGTACCACATGAAGGTCACCAACAATCTTGCCCCGGAATCGTCCCCAGGCAGATCGGGCTCATACTCGGCTAGTGCGCTCAAGGGGCCTCTACTGAGCCACCGGAATCGCTCCAAGGGAAAACCGTTCCTCCAGTTCTCGACGACCGCGTTAGAGCTGAAAAGCCGTGGGGCGACATCGTATGCCAGTTCGATCATGGGCCCCTGGCAGCAATCGCCGGAGCGCGGCCTCAGTGTTGCTCCATTCCGTCGGTATGCCATCATCCACTGTCACCCTCGCGACACTCTTCTCGTGCAGGAAGAACCGCTGTTTGTTGCGCTGGCACCACCCCCGGCTGAAACTTCCCACATAATCGCGTTGGCAGAGCAACGCCAAATGAGCGTCGACCGATGGTCTGCTGATCCCTGCCAACTCGCTTCTGGCTCCGAGTTCTGACACGCTGGCGAGTGGCATCTCTGATAGCAATCGCAGGATCATGTCCATTCGGGCGGTGATGGGTTTGACAGTCCTGCGCCGGTCACGTGTCTTGATGGATGCCATTATCTGCCCTCCATCGATGAGGTAAGGGATCGTGGCAGTGTTCGTCGCCTGTGGGCGCGATTAGACCCAGTCGAGTACGTCAGTCTGCCGCCATGCCACCGTGCGCACCCCAACGCGCACTGGTGCCGGGAACTGGCCGTGCGAAATCAGGTCGTACAAAGCTGACCTGGAGATAGCGCACATGCGTGTCACTTCGTCTATTTTCAATAGTCTGTGTTCCTCGAACCCCATGCGAGTCTCCAAAAATGGTCCAGTTACCAACTGCGCTTTGGCGTGTCGGACCGGACGATCCCGTACGAACAATGATGAGTGCATTATGTGGAAGTCGAGGTCGCCGTATTCGATACCGATCCCTTTGTTACAGCCTGCCGTGCGACTCAAACACCGTTTCCGTACGGGAAACGGCGACATGGAATTGGCAACTGTGCGGCTTATGCGACGGGGACCACCTACTCACGGATAGGTCAAAAGAGAGGTCTTACGCGGAATCCCGTTGGGCGAAATCGGTCGGATTACCGGGGGCGTTTGTCCCGCGAGTGGGCGCCTATGCTAAAAAACAAGCTGCCACGTCAGCGACGTGGCACTCGAAATCCCGTATGGCGGTCGGCGTCAGATTCCGGGCAGTGCTACCTGCTCGCGACCATCCGCGACGAATTGTGCCCACGCCATCATCAGCGACCGTCGCTGTTCAAAGAGATCGGTCCGCGCATAGGCCTGTTCAGTAGATGTACCCAGATTGTGCGCAAGTGCCGCTTCGCCCACCGCCCAGCCAACTCCGGTACGTTCGATGCACCAGTCCTTAAAGCTGCTGCGGAACCCATGAGCAACGGCAGGTATTTCGAGCCTCCGCAACATGGCGGTGAATACCATGTCGGATAGCGGATTTCCACGAAGACCGGGGAACACGAACTCGGAGGTTCCATCATCCAGCTCTTCAGATTGCCGGAGCACCTCGATTGATCTGCCGGCCAGCGGAACTCGGTGCTCCCGCCGTGCTTTCATCCTTTCGGCCGGCACCGTCCATTTCCGTTCAACCCAATCGATCTCATCCCAGATGGCGAGCCCGACCTCGCTGCTGCGAGCCGCCGTCAACACCAGGAACTCAAATGCCAACTTGGTACCTGTTTCCGCGGTTGACGTCCGGACTTTTTCCAACGCCGGCGGCACATCACGGTAGTGCAGCGCCGGATGGTGTTGCTTGGTTCGTGGCGTTTTCGGCAACACCTTGGTTATGGAACGGTTAGCAGAGTTGTCGTTACGGTAACCTTGAGCAACAGCCCAATCCAGCACCGTTTCCAACCGCTGGCGGACCCGACTGGCCGTCTCTGGCTTCTCCGTCCATATCGGCGTCAGCACGGCCAGAACGTCCGCGCTGGTGATGTCGCAAGCCAGCTTGTTCCTAATCACAGGGTGAGCGTACTGGTCCATTGGGCGGCGTGTTTTGCGTTCGTACAGCTGGGCGGCGCATTTCAACCGCGATGTCCGCCGCTTCGTCAAACGCCGGCGTAGGTGGTCGCTGGCGGGCTGCAATGGCCTCGCGTTTCTCCGCCAGCGGGGCGCGGCCTTCCCGGATCATCCTGGCGTTGGCCAGGGTGGCCTTGCGTGCCTCCGCCAGGGAAACCGTCGGGTATCCGCCCAGGCCCAGATTCCTCCGTTCCCCGTCAATGCTGACCCGCTGGAACCAGTACTTGGTTCCGGAATCTTCTACCCGGAGATTGAGGCCGCTCCGTCTGAGTATGTGCCCGTTTCTTGAACCGACTGAACGAAAACCGCGGAAAGGGCGTTGCGCTTACTTCTTGAAGTCAACGAACCCTGTCCTGTCTATACCAGTTCTGTACCATTATTTACCGGATGCGGCAGGATTTTGGAGGATTTCTTGGGATAAAAAACGGCCATCTCCTACTCAAATCAGGCAGAGAATGGCCGAGGGTCGGGGAGATTCACGATGTGAATTGGCGGAGAGGGCGGGATTCGAACCCGCGAGAGGCGTAAACCCCTACGCGATTTCCAGTCGCGCCCATTCGTCCACTCTGGCACCTCTCCGCAATAAGCCCTGATTCAGGACAAGCCAAATTCCTGTGCGTCTAACGGGCGGGTATGCATTATAACATGCCGGAAAGGTAGTACCGTTGGAACGGATATCTTGCGAAATCCCGGCGTCGCAGGCTGTTATTCGTAGCGGTTCCCACGGGATACGCCTGAGATGATTTCCAACCGACTGCGCACCGAATATATCAGCCCGGTGGTTCGAAAATCTCGGTTTCGGGGTGATACTGATACCAACCAAACCAGAATGAGGTTGTGGTTGGAATCCGCAATAATTTGATGCCTGGATCGTCTGCGTTGACCAACGCCTGTTCGGTGACATTCCAACGGCTTCCGGTGGAATCGGCCAAGATGGACGGCGGACCGGATACTTCCCCGTTATCGGCGATTGAGAAGCGGGCGCCGGCCCGTTCGTAAACACGGCCAGAACGGGAATCCGGTGACGCAACGATTACAATGTCCACGCCGCCGACGGTGTCGTTCACCAACCGGACGTCCTGAAGGTCTGCGACACGCCAGGCTTTCGAGGCCGATTGGATGGTGATGCCCACGACGACCTCTTTGGGTTCAAATACAGGGTCCCGGAGCCACACCGGGAACATTACTTCGTCGGATGTGAAATAACTGTAGTAGATTGCTCTGGGATCATCTTCCGGGACGTAGAATTCCGGTGGATAAATGTCGGTTTCTTGGGACAGCACCGTAGTGTCGGGATGTTCTTCCAGCCACTCCCCCCAGGTCGAGACTACTGAAGGGAAAAACGGCTGTCGAATGCCGGAGTCTGCCAGAGTCCCGATGATTGGTTCGCCCGAGAACTGGTTCCACAACGACCTGGTGGCACGGTCGTACATCACTTTGTTACTGCGGTAAAGCAACCCCGATGTTCCGAATGTAGTCGTCTGGCCGTTCACTACGCCGGAATACACGATCCCGGTTCCACAGAGGGTTCAATAGACCAGGGATATGGGTTCGCCGCCCAAAACGTCATTCGCCAATTCGTGGGCATTCATGATGCGCAACGGATAGGCTCGGTTCTCGCCGTTGATTGATACGCCGAAAACGCGATCCTGGGTGAGCAGGTAGCTGGCTTCGTCGGGCGCAACGTGGGGAGGATTTTCCAGAGGCGGGATACCATCGACTCGCACTCCGCCCCAGAGCACTTCGCTCAGGTCCACCCGGGATCTTTCAATCGCGGGTTCCAGCAAGTCCCCGATCGCGGGATCAATCTGCGACAACAGGTTGATTTTCCAGGCCGGGTATTCGGAAGGTGGAGCGTATTCGTCGCGTCGGGAGCCGATCCATTGGCCCCAAACTCTGGATTCAAATCCGAAATCCTGGCCGGTAATCGCGCTGGCAGTCTCGATGGCTTCCCGCGCTGTATCCAGCCTGAAAAAAATGAGGGATTCCAGAATGATGGGAACCTGCGATTTATCGCGGGCCATTCGCGCATCTGCCAGGGCCTCCAGAGTTTCGTTAGAAGAATGACCGAACCCGGCCCAGATGCGGTACATGGTGGCGTTGGAATCGTAGGTCCGGGGCGACCGGGTCGTCTGGTCATTGGGGATGCTGGCCGGGGAGATGCTGGCCGGTGGCGAGGTTGGTGTTGTTGCGTCGCCACCGGACGCCGCAGCGAGATCGGGAGCGCCTGAGGTCGGAACGGTGGCGTGGGTACCCGGAGCGGCAGATGTCGATACGGCGTCAGACGTCGTGGGGGCGACCTCCGATTGCGCGGGATCGCCACAACCCAGACCCAGGGCCAACAACACGGCCCACAGGACGATGAACAAACGCAGGGCAGGTACCGGGTTCATAACATCTGCGACTCGGTACCGGTTAGGTGGGGAGTTTGCGGCTGGATACGGAGTTGGCGCCGGCGCTGTGGACACAAAACTCGTCAGCGGATTGGCTTCGCCGGAACCTGGCCGGCGCCATCGGTTAGGCGGAGTTAGTCGAACTGGTAAGGATAGACAACCTGGATGACTCGACCATCACGGAGTGCGTCGAAATAGCTATGTGGTACGTCAGGCTGTTGCAGCCACCGACGAACCACGTAGGCGCACATTGCCACCAGCTGGGCGCCTACGGAATTTGCAGACCGGGCGATCAGGAGGTCGTCGTACAAAGAGGGTGTAACTGTATCCGATTCGTCGCTCAGGAATTGACTGAGCCCCTGCGAAACTGATTCCGAATCCGAACCGGCCATGAGTAGAGCGTAGTCGGCGACCGACCAGGTGGATTGCATGATCTCTTCGGGATTCATTTCGGACATTACGTTTTCGTCCATGAACATGGTCAGTGCTAAGAGGAAACGTCCGAATGCCAGTTGGGAAGGGTCTTGATGGCCGTAAAGAGAGTTATTTTCGGACTCGCGGGCCTGTTCAAAATCGCCCTTGTTGATATAAGAGACCAACAACGGCGTTTCGCGGCGGATCAATATGTTGAAGCAATCCTGCAATAACTCGGCTCGTTGGGTTGGCTGCCAGGTTCGGTATACGCCCTGACCCTGATAAATATCTCGGGCAGACAGTTTTCCGGGAAGGCCCGCTGAGCCTGGTCGGCCACCGAAGTGGCGACGAAACAGCGCGTCGAATTCGCCAGTCATGGAAATATACTGGTTTTCGTGGACCAGGAGGCCGGCGTGAACATGATGAGGCTGGTTGGGATCATTGGCATTTACGCCCGTAATTCCCGATTCATTCATGAAAACCAAATACATCGGTTGCCTCCTGCGCTGGCGAATAGAGAACCTGGACGTTGAGCACGCCGAACAGGTTGTGAATTACGTGGTCAGGAAATCTACGTGGACGATGCCACCGGTTCGGGGTTGCCATTGAATCTGTGAAGCCAGCGCGGTGTACTCGGCAGACTCTCCAGCCACGGTGACCCGCAATGGTTGACCCTGTTCGCCGCCGGACTGGCTGAGCGCCTGCAACAGCGTGCGTTCTTCGCACTGCAACGCCCTGGATTCGATAGCGCGACCGTAAAGATGTACCGGCACGATGCCGGCTCGGCGCAAGTTTCTGACTTTTTTGCCCAAAACCGTGCGGGGTTCGAGTTCAAGGGAGATAGTTGGGGAAGTCATTGAAAACTTGGCTCCTGACAGTATTGATGGTATCGGGGCCCGACCGGGCCTCGGAATTTTGGTAATCATAGCACACAAAGCCGGGTGCGCGGCGTGGCGCAGGATGATGACCGGGCTGTGAGTCCTGGCGACTGATTCCGTAGAATGGCTGATAGCGCGACCGGTGACGGATGTTCGGCAGAACGTGCGGGTTGAGATAATTGCTGCCGGGATATTGGCAGGTGACGACGAACGGATGTATTGACCCGAAACCACTGGTGCCAGTAACATCAATACATCGGGAGCGGACCAAGGCCTTGCACCCGAATACGAGGCGGGGGTCGAAATGACATCGAGTTACATTGGCAAGGTTGACAAAGCACGCAAGTACGCCGAAGAGCCGGAACGGGTGAACATTCACACGTTTGAAGCATCGTTCATCGGCAATCATAATACCTACCGAGTGGCATTCAACGACGGCAACTGGAGTTGTGAATGCGCTTTTTTCAGCACTCGGGACGTGTGCAGCCACACCATGGCCTTGCAGCGAATGCTGGATGAAATGCTGGCACGCACCGCCGCTGAAGAAATATCCGGAACGTAACAACGGGCCCGTTCTGAATTGTTATGCAGGCCGGGGTCACATGTGCACCCCGGCCTGATGAAACGAAGGGGTCTGCGGTTATCAGATCACGGATCGAAGGGTCGGAACACCAGGCATGCGTTCTGCCCGCCGAATCCGAAGGCGTTTGACAGCACCACATCTACCCTGGCGTCCCGGGACTGGTTCGGCACGTAGTCCAGGTCGCATTCCGGATCCGGCCGTTCGTAGTTGACGGTGGGATGGATTACCTGGTGGGTAATGGTCTGCACGCAGGCGATGGCTTCCAACGCGCCCGACGCACCCAATGAATGACCAATCATGCTTTTGGTGCTGCTGATGGGAACTTGGTAGGCCCGATCCTTGAGCAGGAGCTTGATGGCGGTGGTTTCTACAGCGTCGTTCAGTGGAGTGGAGGTGCCGTGGGCGTTGATGTACGAGATGTCTGCCGGAGTGAGGCCAGAGTTGGTGAGGGCATCTGACATGGCGCGCGCGGCGCTGGCTCCGGTTTCCTGGGGTTGAACCAGGTGGCCGGCATCGGAAGTCGCTCCGAATCCGACCAGTTCGCACAGGATGGTTGCGCCCCGGGATTGAGCCCGTTCCAGTTCTTCCAGCACCAGTACCCCGGCGCCCTCTGAAGGAACGAATCCGTCACGGTAGGCGTCAAAAGGCCGACTGGCGCGTTGGGGTTCGTCGTTCCTGGTGCTCAGGGCGCGCATGACGGCGAAACCGGCCAATCCCAACTGGCTGATTCCGGCCTCGGCGCCGCCGGTCAACATAACGTCGGCGATTCCGTGCCGGATGATTTGCAAAGCCTCACCGATGGCGCTATTGGATGCGGCGCAGGCAGTGGTAGATGTGGAATTAAAACCGTGGGCGCCGATATATTGGCTGACATTGGCCGCTGCCATGTTGGGCAAGACCATGGGGAAGAAATACGGTGAAATGCGCATGCCGCCCCTGGTGGCGAGGATGCGGCAATTCTCTTCGAGGGTTGGGAACCCGCCGTTCCCGTTGCCGAGCAGCACCCCGACACGGTATGGGTCTTCGCAGTTGATGTCCAGCCCGGAATGGGAAACGGCCTGCAATGCGGCGGCTACCGCCATCTGCGAAAAACGGGCCATGCGTCGGGAATCCCGGCCCGGGATATAGTCCTTTGGTTCAAAATCGATTGCTTCCCCGGCAATACGACACGGGTAGTCAGTGGGGTCGCACAAGGTCATCGGGCCGATTCCCGACTTGCCGGCAACCAGATTGGCCCAAAAATCGTCGACGTTTAATCCCAACGGCGTGATCGCGCCCAAGCCGGTAACGACGACGCGGCGCGCCGGTTCGTATTCTCCATTTCGTGGCACAGTCATAATTAGGATCTTAGCCAGTGGCGGCTACGGCGCCGCGCTGTTAGGTTGTTTCTGCATTTCAATGGGATTGTCGTAAATCCGGAGCCAACAAATCCGGGTATTCCTCAGGTTTGATGCCCAACACTTTTTCGCGAACTTCGGCAGCTACGAACAACGAACCGGCCACGAGCACCAGATCATCGGGCGACGCCAGGGTCAGCGCTTCCTCGACGGCGTGCGCTACGTCGGAACACGCCAGCACCTGCCGGTCGGTCATGCCCGCGGCTATAAACATGTCCGCAATCTCCGACGGCGCCATAGACCGGGGATGCCTGGAACGGGTGGCAACCACGCAGTGGGCGTGCCGGGCAAAGAGTTTCACCATGGACTCCACCTGCTTGTCCCTAGAGAATCCAGCTACGACAACGAGGCGGCGGTGCGCTGAGTAAGCTCCCACGGTCGAGAGAATGGCCGCCACCGAATGGTCATTGTGCGCCCCATCGGCGATGACGGTAGGGTTGAGCCCCAAAACTTCCAAGCGACAGGGCCAACCCACTACTGATAGACCCTCGGTTATGGACCTCGCTGTTATATCGTACTCTTTTTGTGACAGAGTTTCTACGGCGGCCACGGCGGCTGCCGCGTTGGCGCCTTGAAAATCTCCTAGCAAGGGGATCGTTGTTTCATAGGTGCCGAGGCGACCGTGAATGGTCAGGCTCTGGCCCTTCAGGCTCTCGCCTCGGGTTTCCCATTTGACGGTGTCGCCGACTTGAACAACGGGCGAGTTGCGGGCGGCGGCGGTCTGCGAAATCACAGCAGCGGCCTCCGGGAACTGGGGGGCCACCACTACCGGTACACCGGGTTTGATGATGCCGGCCTTTTCGGTGGCAATAGCGGCGATGGTGTCTCCCAGGATGGCCATGTGGTCCATGCTGACCGGTGTGATGACCGAGATTTCAGGGGTTACGACGTTGGTGGCGTCCAGTCGCCCGCCCAGCCCAACTTCGATGACACTGAAATCGGTTTCACGTTCACTGAAATAACGAAAGGCCATTGCAGTGAGGAATTCAAACAGAGTGGCGGGACCGGCGTCCGGGTCGGTGGTATTGGCCATATGGAAGGGCCACACCGCATCGACCAGCTCGGCGAACTGGTCCTGTGCTATGGGGGAACCGTTGAGGCGGATGCGTTCGCAGAACGAATGCAGGTGGGGCGACGAGTAAAATCCGGTGGAATATCCGGCGGCTCTCAGAATTGATTCCACCATGGCCGCAGTGCTGCCTTTACCCTTGGTGCCGGCGACATGAATGATTCCGGATCGCCGGTGCGGATCTCCCATCCTGCTCAGCAGGCGCTCGACGCTCTTCAAATCGTAGATGCGCTTTTGCCGGGGCAACGAGGGAACGCTCCGCTCGTGGTCCACCAGGGACAACAGCATGTTGATGGCATCGTTGTATGAGGGTGTCACGATTTCGATGTTCTCGAAGGCGCCATACTGATTCAGGCGGCACGACGGCGCGGCGAGAATCCCAGATTCATGCGCAACGCAGCGCCAATGGTGAGATCCTTGACGTGGTCTATGTTGCCGTCCAGGGGTCGGGGCTTGAATCCGAATTGCTGTTCAACACCGTGGATCTCCGCTACGTTGCGCAGCGAAATCAGTTGCAGCATCGCCTTGTTGATGGGCGGGTTGGGAGTTAGCGCCCCGAGTAAAGCTATGCCCGGGCGAATCATCCAAAGAGGAATATTGAGCGTCCGCCCGCTGCGCCCCACCGTATGAGCGACGGTGGCTACGATTTCGTTGTAGGTGAGCTGTTGCGGCCCGCCGATTTCCACGATCTGGCTGCTTTTGACATCGCCGGTGAGGGCTCCGACCACGCAGTGGGCCACATCGTCAACATGGATGGGTTGAAGCCGATTGTTTCCGGAACCGATAACGGGCGTGATGGGCGCGATTTTGGCCAATGCCGCCACCGCTGACGTGAATTCGTCGCCGGTTCCAAATATCAAAGAGGGGCGCAGGATCACGTAGGGTATTCCCCCAGTGACCACCGCCTGTTCGCCAAGCCATTTTGAGTGAAGGTACTGGAGCCGAGGAGTGTTGGTGGCTCCGTTGGCGCTGACGTGAATGAACCGGCGCACCGACCCGGACGCTTTGGCCGCGGTGACCACGTTGGCGGTGCCCTGTCGGTTGATGGCGTCAAATTGCCGGCGATTGCCGCGTATGACTGCGACCAGGTGGACAACTTCGGAAATATCTCGACATGCTTCGGTGAGGGCGTTGGGGTCGGACACATCGCCGTAGAACACGTCGGTGGGCGGGGAATGGAAAACCCGTTCCCTGCCGGGCGAACGCACCATCACCCTTACTTCGTGGTTGGTGTCCAACAACCGTTGGACGACTTGACGACCCAACAACCCGGTGGCTCCCGTAACGAGAACGGTCATGGCAATCCTGGCGTCAGAATAGGATTCGATACGGCCCAGATTCAGTGTTAGATTATATCACCCACCCAACATGCCTTCCCAATTCGACCGTGGCGGGATTGGGTGTTTTCGTTGAGTGCGATATTTTGCGGAACGGGCTCAATTGCAGTAGAATTGCTTTACTTTACAATAATGAAACGCAACAATAACGAAGCGAACAAAACGCGATAATCTGCGAAAGCAAAACGCGAACGATTCCGGCGCGCCATACAAAAACCACTCAATACCCGAACGACGGAACGAAAGAACTGCCGAGCCAACCGCGCGACCCTGATTTTCTGGCGACATGACCTCCTCTACCAGCAGCGTGCCCGGCGCGCCCGAATTGCACTTTGGGGCCAGCATGGCGTTGCCGGCCGACCGAACTGCCGAACAGGCGCGTTTGATGGAGGAACTGGGCTTCGAGTACATGGGCGCGGGAGAGCATTTTATGCGGGGACGCCCGCCTGGCCCCACCCACGCCGCCATTCCGCTGCTGGCGGTGGCGGCCGGAGCTACCGAGAGGATGCGAATCCTGACATCGGTAACGCTGGCTCCTTTCTACCATCCGCTGGTATTAGCGCGCATGACGGCCACCCTGGACATCGCTTCCGGAGGGAGGTTGACGCTGGGAGTGGGTGTTGGCGGCGAGTTTCCCATGGAGTACCAGAACGCCGGCATCAACATTGGGCAGCGTGGTCGCAGAACCAACGAGTGTCTGGACGCCTTGCGACGCCTGTGGACGGAAGATGCCGTAACGATGGCCGGCCGTCATTACGCCCTCGATGAGGCGGCGATCAATCCCAAACCCACGCAACAACCACACCCGCCCATCTGGGTGGCAGGCAGGCGCGATGCTGCGATGAGGAGGGCGGTTCGCTACGGTGACGGTTGGCTGCCCTATTTCTACAGTCCTGATCGTTATCGCGAAAGTGTGTCTCGGATCAACGAATTCGCGACGGAGGAAGGTCGAGACTTGAGCGGTTTCCAATGGGCCTTTTTCCCTTACATTACTTTGGGACAAACGGAAGAGAGCGCCGCCCGAACTGCTGCCGAATCCCTGGGAAACCAATACCTTTACAGCGGCGGGTTTATGAACATTGTGCGCCGGTATTGTCTGCTGGGTACGCCGCGGATGTGCATTGAACGTTTGCAGGAGTACATCGATGCCGGAGCCCGGTATATTGTGTTCAGTATCGCCGCGCCAAGCGAAGATCGCCGCCGCCACCTGGAGGTTATTGCCAAGGACATCATCCCCTATTTCCGGGCCCGCTGATTTCGTCGATCGCAGTGGTGCAACCTGTGGTTATTGGGGACCGGCGATGATGTATAATGTCGTCCAGAACCGTAAGAACCCCCAAATGTGGGAAGACGCCCATTTGCCGGCGTTGGAGTAAGTGACGCAATGACCGCGATTCGATTGCTCAAAGACAAATTTGACGGCACCCCCGCTAGGGTTTCTCCGGTTGCGATTCAACCCAAGGGTGACCGCACGCGACGGGTGATGATGGTGCAGCCGGCTTCGGCTGGCGGCAACTTTGAATATATTGCCATCCCACGACAAGGGATGTTGTTCCTTTCCGGCGCGCTGGCGCAGTGGGAAGGGCCCTACGTGTACGAGCGGGATATCTGGTTTGAAGACCGGCTGGGCCACATCGATCCGGACAAAGACCTGGATGGCGTACACATTCTCATGATGACCTCGCTGATTAACGAAACGCCCAGGGCATATCAAATTGCTCGGGAAGCGCGAGAATATCATCCGGATCTGATTATCATGGGCGGCGGACCCCAGATGAGCCCCTTGCCCGAAGAGGCCATCGCTCGGGGTGGATTCGATGTAATTGTCAACCGCGAAGGCGAGGACATCATCGGCCAACTTTGCGACATTTTGTTAACGTGGCGCGACGATCGTAAATACACTTACCTGGAACGTGTCGCCGGCATTTCGTACCTGAAGGACGGGCACGTGGTGCAAACCATGCGGAAGGGACTGGTCAAGCCCGATTTCGTCGAGCTGCCGGATTACCGCTCGATACGCGGGCTCACGCCGTCCACTCCAATGGTCGGCGCAGTGATGGAGACAGTTCGCGGATGCACCGAAAATTGTTCCTACTGCCAGGTGATCCAACAGTTCCTGGGCTATCGGCTTATTGACCGATCCACCGAGTACAAGCGTTTGGAACAGTTGGAAGACCTGGCTTCCGACGGGCTGATCCACACCGGCCGTAACGGGAACATCAATGTGTTTATTTCGGATGACTTGCACACGCCCCCGTTGCGGGCGGTGAAGTTCCGCAATGAGCGTCTGGAGCGGTTGCAAGGCTGGATAGGCCGCACCGATTCGATGAACATGATCTGCCAGGCGCGGGCCGAAATAGGGCAGGACGACGAATTGGCCGATGCGTTGCTGGATGCCAACGTAAAGATGCTTTACCTCGGCGTGGAATCAAACAACGCCGAAAGCCTGAAAGCGGTTCGCAAGCGTCAGGAGCCGGGTCAGATGGAAAAGGACCTGGTGCGCTTGAATGAGAAGGGATTCTCGGTGGTGGCCATGACCATTATCGGATTGCCCTATGACACCGAAGAGTCGATCATGACGCTGGCCGATTGGGTAACCCAGCACAGTCGCTACCAGACGGCCAACCTGCTCACGCCGCTGCCGGCAACCTCTAACTGGGATCTCAAACCGCTGAATGCAAATGGCGATCCCCTGCAAGATGGAGAGATGCGGCCCTACGAGCTTTACACCGGTCGCCAGTTCGTCCATGAAGATGAACGGTGGACGATGGCCGAAAGCCGCGACCTGTTCGACCGCTACAGCGCCAAACTGACGTCAATCGACACGCTCTACGGCCGACTTTTCCGTATCATAGGCAACTACCGGTTGCGGCAGGCGCGCAGCGTGGAGGATTTGTCGGAAACCACGGAAACGATGCGCACTTACTCCCAGCAGGTGTACCAGGCCGGGAAGGAACTGGGCGAGAATTTGCACCAGCGGGTTACCGAGTTGGCTGAAACATACCGGTCGGTGAGTCAACCGTTGTCGAACATGCGGTCCGACTTTGTGGACAACCTGCGGGTCCGGATCAATGAAGCCTCGGAAGCGCTGTGCAACTACGCTGAGCGGGCCGACGCTGGCAGTAAGGAAGTTGCGAGTAACATTTCGATGCGCGTGAACGAAGTAACCGAGATGCTGAACAGCGTAATGGACTCCCACCGGCAACAGCGCAATAGAACGCGGGCGAGTTAGCGTATGTCCGATAACGGTGGGGCTCGCCACCGCGTAGTAATCACCGGACTGGGCATGGTGAGCCCCCTGGGGTTGAATGTTCCCGAGAGTTGGGAAGCCATCGCGGCCGGCAAATCGGGAATCGATTACATCACCGGGTTTGACGCGGAATCCTTCGACACTCGGTTCGCCGCCGAGGTCAAGGGATTCAACGCCGAGAATTATCTCGACCGAAAGGAAGCCCGACGCATGGACCGCTTCGCGCAATTTGCTGCGGTGGCGGCTCGAGAGGCCTGCCAGCAGGCCACTCTGGACCCGCGATCCATGGACAGATACAGCGTACACGTGGTGATAGGAAGCGGGATCGGCGGGATCAGCACCCTCACCGAGCAACATAAAGTATTGCTGGAACGCGGGCCGCGACGTGTTACGCCATTCCTCATCCCGATGATGCTGGCAGACATGGGTTCGGCGCAGGTGTCGATGGTTACCGGAGCCATGGGAGCAAACTACTGCATTACATCGTCGTGCAGCAGTGGAGCCGACGCCATCGGCATCGGATGGGATCTGATCAGACACGGCCGGGCAGACGTTGTCCTGGCTGGCGGCGCTGAGGCGCCTATCACGCCGCTGTCGGTGGCCGGGTTCAACGCTCTGCGCGCCCTATCGCGTCAGAACGACCATCCGCAACGGGCCAGCCAACCTTTCAACCGGCATCGAGATGGCTTTGTGCTGGCAGAGGGCGCCGCGGTGCTGGTGCTGGAAAGCGTGGAGCATGCGCAATCCCGCGGGGCGGAGCCATTGGCCGAGATTCGTGGCTACGCTGCCACCAGCGATTCTCATCACCTGACTGAACCCAACCCCACCGGCCAGAGCGCGGCGGCGGCGGTGACCGATGCGTTGGCAGTGTCGAAACTGGCTCCGACCGACATTGATTACCTCAACGCCCACGGAACGTCCACTCCGTTGAATGACTGGCACGAAACCAAGGCTCTGAAACTGGCGTTGGGTGAAGAAGCGTACCGGGTGCCAATCAGCAGCACCAAGAGCATGACGGGCCATTTGCTGGGCGCCGGCGGGGCTCTGGAAGCCGTCGTGTGTACCATGGCGCTGCGACGAGGATTGATGCCGCCCACCATCAACCTCGATGAACCCGACGACGAATGTGACTTGGACTACGTGCCGCTACAGGCCCGGCAGGCTGACCTCCACGTGGTGTTGAGCAATTCTTTCGGATTTGGAGGCCACAACTCGGTATTGGTGCTGGCCCAACCGGATCTGGGCGACTAGGCCGAGGAATCCCGGCGCTACCGGGTTTGTGAACCGAGGATTGCAAGCTGCACCGACGCGCCGGTGGATACTGCCCCCAAGGGTTAACGGCCACCGTTTGCCTTCCCATCTGTCGGATGCCGCAGTCCAGTTGCTCCTGTCCCGTGGTATCGGTAATCCTCGGGAGTTGGCATCCATGCTGGACCCGCAGGGTCTGCCGTACGAACCGGGACTGATGGCCGGCATGAAACAGGCGGTGTCCCGCCTGACGGATGCGGTAAGGGCCGGCGAGAGGGTCGCCGTCTTTGGAGATTTCGACGTCGACGGAATAACCGGAACGGCCATTCTCACCGAAACCCTGCGGCGGCTGGGCGCCGACACTATGCCCTATCTTCCTGATCCGGTTGCCGAAGGGCACGGAATGACCCCGGATGCAGTTAACCGTCTGATCGACGATGGTGTTTCACTGATAGTTACCGTAGATTGCGGTATCAGCAACTTCGATGAGGTCGCTTTGGCGGTAGATAGAGGCGCTGAAGTTATCATTACCGACCATCACACACCGCCCGAATTATGCCCCGATGCGGTGGCGATCGTGAGTCCCCGGGTGCCGGGAAGTCACTATCCGTACGGTGAATTATGCGGCGCTGGCGTTGCCTACAAGCTGGCTTGTGGACTGGAAGATCACCTGGGCGTTGAACACGATGAGTCGTTGATGGAGTTGGCGGCGCTGGGGACTATCGCCGACCTGGTGCCATTACGGGATGAAAATCGCCACCTGGTGCAACACGGGCTGGCGGCGTTGTCGCATACCGGGCGGCCCGGGATGCGAGCCCTGTTGAGACGGACCAACCTGGACGGCCAGGAAATTCGTTCCGAGCACGTTTCGTTCCAAATTGCTCCCCGGCTAAACGCGCCGGGGCGAATGGCTCACCCGATAACGGCGCTGAACCTGTTGCTGACCAGGGACTCGCGAGAAGCGGATCAGCTGGCGGGACAGTTGGAGCAGTACAACCAACGGCGGCGGGATCTGACGGCGCGAGCCGTTGAGATAGCCATTGGACATGTTTCAGTAACGGCGGCCAAACCGTCGATCATCATTACCCACGACAAGGAATACACTCCGGGGATAAACGGCTTGATCGCCGGCAGGCTGGCAGAAAGGTTCAATTGCCCCGCGATTGCCCTGGCCACTGTTGATCCCGATCATCTGGTAGCCAGCGCCCGGAGCGCTGGCGGATTCAATCTGATAGAAGCGATAAGCCGGTGCGGAGACCTGCTGACCCGGTTCGGAGGGCATGCCGCAGCTGCCGGCTTTACCGTAAGCCGCGACAATTACGATGCGGTGGCGCAGCGGTTGTTGGCGATCGCGGATTCGGAGCTGGGGCTTTTCGGCGCCGAACCGACATTGGAAATTCACGCTGAAGGCAACCTGGATGAGATTCTGGACCCTGAGATGGTCCGATTACGGGAGCGGTTGGAGCCCTTTGGGAAGGACAATCCTACTCCCCGTTACCTGGCGCGCCGGACACGCGTGCTGAATTGGGGATACGTGGGCGCCAACTCCCAACATCTGAAGTTGCAAGTGAGCAGCGGCAGCCGCGTGATGGACGCCTTGTGGTGGAATTACTCCGGTGATTGGGGCGGCTACGGCACGGTGGACCTGGTATTTCAGATCGCCGAAGAGCGGTACCGGGGCGAACGCCGGAATTACCTGCGTATCGACGACCTGCGACCGGCAGCCTGATTGCCGTGTTCCAGCATCGCAACGGCCAGGCAAACGACGGCAGCGCGCCCGACGATTTGGCAGCGAAAGGACGATAGCGCCACCGCTGGTTGGGTCTGTGGTCAGGCGTTGCGCCGGCCGGAGCGTGATCCAGATCCGCTGGGGGTCGGTCGGACCAGGCGAGCTTTGTAGACCAGCAGGGGCACGGTTACCAACATTATGGCAAGAGCGACCAGCTGAGCTTCGTTGAAGCCGAAAATGTAGGTGTTGCTTTCTACTCGCAGGAACGATATGAAGAACCGCCCGATCGAGTAACCGGCGAAGAAGAGGGCGAACAACATCCCGCGAGGCTGCAGTCGATCTCTCATCAACCAAAGTATGCCGGCCAGCGCCAGGCTGAATATCAACTCGTAGGCCACGGCGGGGTGTGTAGCGGCCGCTCCGCCATGGACACAACGATTGTAGAGGCTGTCCGGGTCTGTGTAGACCACTGCCCAGGGCAGACCGGAGAAAGTGGCGCAATGTTCCCCGTTGATGACATCGCCCAAGCGTCCGATGGCCAGGGCTATCAGCAGTGCGGGAGCGGTGATGTCGGCCAGGTGCGGGACAGGCGGCAATTGGGTGAACGGACGGTGCAAACCCGTCCATCGGGAGGCAGGGCGATCGCAAAGACGGTTGAGCCAACTTGCGTTCCGCAGCGATATGTAGGATGCGCCGCCGACAAAGCCTCCCAGGTAGGCGCCGAAGATCGCGATACCGCCTTGCCAGAAATACAGCACGCTGACGGGGTCGGCTGAGTAATGCGAGTCCCAAAAATCAATAACATGGAGCACTCGCGCGCCGACGATGCCCCCAATGATGCACCAGGTGGCGACCGAAAGAATGGCGTCGCCATCGAGGCCGTCGCGCCGGCCCCAAAGCCAGGTGAGGTACACGGCGACGGCCACGGCCACGAAGGTGAAGAAGCCATGCCAGGACAGCTGGAATCCGGCGGTGCGAATTATGTCGGGGTCGAACGGGATATTTATGACTGCGAGGATGTCCATTGAGTTGCAATTCCTGTCGTAATTCCTGAGGGATGTGGGGATGCGTTATCGCCGCCAACGATTTGGCTAAATGGTTCGGACAAGGTACGCCGTTGCACCGGTGTTTCGCAAGGCGGATTGCACCGCTGTGTATTCAATTTCGGTTGATGGAAGTGAAAAGAACGATGGTCCGGCGCCGGACAGACGAGGCGCATGTTTGACCAGACCGGCGACAACATGCCATACGTCCGAAAGGCCAGGAAAGATTTCCAGAGCGGCGCGTTCAAAGGCATTACGGCACTGGCCGGACGTTATTGAAGTGTCGGTTATGGTGGAGGATACCCGCTGCGTGTAACTCCCGTCGGAAAAATCTTCGGGTTCCAGGGCCCCAAACAGCGTTGGAGTTTTGGACTCCAGCGTTTCGCGCGGTACTACCAGGAGTACGTCATGAGGAGGCAAAGGCGGCAGGGGAATCAATTGGTCACCCCGGCCCGTGGCCAGCGCCGTACCGCCGTCGATGCAGAACGGAACGTCAGATCCGATGCCGGCGGCCACTTTCGCCAGTTCCACACGTGACATTTGCAATTGCCACAGGTCGTTCAGGCCGCGCAGGGCGGACGCGGCATCGGTGGAGCCACCGCCAAGACCGGCGGCTACGGGGATACTCTTGGTGAGGTGGATGTGGGCGTTCGGGCGGATGCCGGCGTGATCTGCCAGGGCTGTCGCGGCCCTCCAGATCAGATTGCGCTGGCCGTCAAGGTCAGGATCGTCGCACTCTACCGTGAGAGATCCGGCGGGTTTGATGGTCAGGGTGTCGGCCAGGTCGATGGATTGCAGGATGGTGGCAACATCGTGGTATCCGTCGGAACGCCGGCCAATGATCTCGAGGGTCAGGTTGATCTTGGCCAAAGCCGGAACCTGCAAACCGGGTGTGGACATCTAGCGGGAACCCCGGGCGCGGGTTCCCTTTACGTCGCCATTGTTGTGTTGGCTGCGGCGCCGTGGAACCCCCGCTGGCCAGTGAGTGTCCAGGGTCAACCATTCGGGTATGGAAAGCGTGGCCGGACGCCGCTGCCCGTCAATGCCCGCATCGGTCAATACGTTCGACACGAACTCAGCGGGCGAACCTGAACCCTGCATCAGCGAGTTGCGTAACTGCTTGCGAGGCGCGGAGAAGCCGGAGCGCACCAGGGCAAAGAATTCCTCAATCCCGTTGGACGGGTCCGGTTGGGTCTCTCTCATAACAAGTTTGACGACCGTGGATGATACCTTGGGCGGCGGTCTGAATGAGCGGGGCGGCACCTGCGCAACTACCGATGGTACGGCGTAGAGTTGGGTGGCCACTGACATCAGGGTCATTTGCCCGGGGGCAGCGCACATGGCATCAGCCACCTCGCGTTGCACCATGACTATCAGGGAAGTGGGAGGTATTCGAGATTCCAGAAACCTCCGAAGAATGGGAGCAGCGGCGTAATACGGGAGGTTGGCAACCAGTTTATAGGCGCTCCGGCCTTCCAGCAGCGCCGGGATATCGACGGTTCGGGCGTCTCCCCGCACTACCTTGAGATTGGGAGGGTTGTCCATACGTTCGGGTAGCCCGGCGGCCAGATGAGGATCGATTTCGACGGCAATGACGTTGCTGCCGCTGGCGATCAATCGCCGGGTCAACGTGCCTGAACCAGGGCCAATTTCCAGAATGGTATCGCCAGGAGACGGCTGCGCTGCGGCGACAATTCGTTGGGCAATGCGAGGATCGGTCAGGAAGTGCTGACCAAGGGACTTGCGCGGTCGCCGGCGTGATGACGTTGCGGGCAAAGCGCCTGGCGGTTGGTCGGGAAGAGTCATTCGGACACCGCTTATCGCGCCGGATGCGACCGGGTTGGGCCGAGCGCGCGGTTCATTGGAGCAGCGCAATTGGTGGGGAAAGTTTCGTGGCCGAGCACCGCCCGTTGACTGCAGCCTGGGGGCATATCACCGAAAAAAACTCAAGCCAGGCACTCCCACGGCGCCCGCTGGACATCGCTTACCGTTGCTTCCTTCCGGACCTGGCGGGGTTCGCAAGCCTGCGCCGCGTGGGACCTGGCCCTCAACATTATTTTCTGTGACATTGGCTCTTGCGCCTTGCCGAAGGGAGGAATTCCACCCCGCTGTGGCGGGTTGCGGGTGTAGGGCACCGCCAGCTCCCCGTGTAGCACGACCACACAATAATGGTAGAGGGCCACTGTTCTGATGTCAATTGAAACCAGGACTGTGAAACCAGGACTGACCGGCAGGTTATGATCTGAACCGCAGCATCGGAAACCGCCAAATGTGGAGCGCGCCCGCGCAAACAGGGAGGGTTTCATACTCGGTTGCTCGGTTTAGCAATGTACTTTGAAACACTGCGTATAGAATCCGGAGGCGCTGCAACTTGAATCGGGAACCAAAATTGGCTAAAATTGGCGATTGCCGCATCGTTTGGGCGCCCGCGAACCGGGCTGAGCCTATGCGAATCGGCCAATCGATCTGGAGGAAAGGGTGATTGGATGTACTAGGCACTCACGTGTTGCTGGATCTTCGAGAATGCGACCCCCAACTGCTAAACGACTTGGATCACATCCGGAATGAACTGCTCAAGGCTGCCGCTGCGGTGGACGCCCACATTGTTGGAGAGTCGTTTCACCAGTTCACACCCCAGGGAGTGACTGGAATCCTGTCAATCGCCGAATCGCATATTTCCATACACACGTGGCCGGAACACAGATATGCGGCGGCGGATATTTTTACGTGCGGTGACCAGACCATGCCTGGTAGAGCCGCCGACCTGATTATTGAAGCCCTGGGTTGCCGCGCTCCCCAAATTACCGAAATACGGCGTGGGCTGAGCGAATCGATCGTTGCCGATCTGCAATCGGTTCATCTCGTCAAGTAACCGCCCTGCTGGCGTCTGCGGGACCTGGTCTGTACGTGGCCCGGCCTGCTACCCCAATCTGCCTGGAACACGGGATCAGTAACCATGGCTAACTACCCGATGGAAGACATCACAGGCAAGTGGGTTATCGAAACCGTCTTGCCCGACCTGGCGATAATGTTGAAGGTCGATGAGGTTTTGTATTCGGGTCATACCGGGTTCCAACGGGTTGAGGTTGTGCATTCCGACGTCTATGGACGGAGCCTGTTGTTGGATGGCAAGACGCAATCCACCGAGCGTGATGAACATATTTATCACGAAAGCCTGGTGCATCCCGCCATGCTGATGCATCCCGAACCGCGCTCCGTGTTTATAGGTGGTGGGGGTGAGGGCGGAACCCTGAGAGAGACCCTGACCCACCGCACCGTAGAGAAAGTGGTGATGGTAGACCTCGACCAACAGGTGGTCGAACTCTGCCGGCAGCACCTGCCCCATCATCATCAGGGGGCTTTTGATGACCCCAGGCTCGAATTGATCCACGATGATGCTCGCAAATATCTGGAGACCACCGACCAGCAATTCGACGTCATGGTAATGGACCTGGTTGACCCGTTGGAGGGTGGTCCCGCATATCTTCTGTACACCGAGGAGTATTACAACATCGCGCGAGCCCGATTGAAACCGGGCGGAATACTGGTTACTCAATCCGGACCAGTGGGCTTCCTGAGCCTTCACGAGTGTTTCACGACGATTTACAAGACTCTTGACGGTATCTTCGACCATTCGGTTCCGTATCAGGTACATGTCCCGTCGTTCATCACCTTGTGGGGGTTCACGCTGGCGTCTGATGCGCCGTTACCTGTGTTGAGCGGAGAAGAGATCGACGAGCGTTTGGCCGCGCGGGTAGACCGGTCAACCCTCCATTACGATGGAGGCACCCACCTCGCCATGTTCGCTTTACCCCGTTACATACGAGAGGGAATTGCCGGTGAAACCCGAGTAAATCGGGATGATTCCCCGGTATTCATGGTGTAACGTCCGGCGTTATCCGGCAGCGACGGCAAGTTCAGGGAAACCTGATAACGGAAGCACCACTCCGGACGTTTCGTAGCCCTCAACAAGGTCTCGAATTGACTGGGGGACTCGGCGGGTGTCGCCGGTGTTGGCATCGAAGCCCACATAAATTGCCTCGATTGTGGTGATTGGGGCATCGTCGGATAGGGCGCCGGTGCGGTAAATACCTACCTCCAGGGTCAGGCTGGTGTTACCGATGCGCGACACCATCGCCCTGAGATCCAGGATCTCGTCGACGCGCGCCGGCGATTTGAACTCGATGGTGGCTTTGACAACGGCGCTGTCGAAATACCCAGCGGCGGCGATTCTATAGATACTGAATCCCAGGTTCCTGAAATACTCGGCCTGCGCGATTTCCAGCCATCCGAGGTAGCTGCCATTGAACGCGATGCCCTGAGCATCACATTCCTGCCAGCGAACGCGAACCGGCGTGCTGAAGCGGAAATCTTCTTTTGGCACGGCTACCGATCCAATGCCTGGCGTTCCCGTACGCGGTCGGCTGGGTTGTTCGATGGATCGGCGGAGTTTCCGGACCAGCCCAACTGTTCCAGGTAGATCCGGTCGGAATTGCTGAGTTCTGCAAACGGCAACAGGTCGGGTCGCAGTCGCAACGTGCGTTCCAGGGATTGCTGGCGGCGCCAACGAGCGATTTCGGCGTGATTTCCAGATCGAAGCACATCGGGAGTAGTCATGCCTCGGAACTCCACCGGACGGGTGTACAGCGGATGCTGCAGCAATCCCGAGGTGATGCTGTCCTCCTGCACGTTTTCCGCTGAACCCACCACATCGGGTATGAACCGCGAAACGGCGTCTATGACGACCATGGCGGCCAGTTCACCGCCGGTCAGCACATAGTCTCCAATGCTGACCTCGTGGGTAGCCAGACCGGCGCGGATTCGTTCATCCACTCCGGCGTAATGACCACAGACAATAACGATATCGGAGGCAACCGCCAGTTCGTCGATCAATCGTTGATTCAGCTGTTTACCTTGGGGGGACATGAGAAGAACCGGGATTGGGCCCGGTTCTTGCGGAGGGAGGGATTCCAGCACATCCTCGACCGCACGAAATATGGGCTCGGGTTTCATTACCATCCCCGGTCCGCCTCCGAACTGGTAATCGTCCGCAGTGCCGTGCCGGTCGAACGTGAATTTGCGAATGTCGCTGACGGTTACGGAAACCAGGCCGCGTTGCACGGCGCGACCCAAAATGCTGTAACCGGTCGCGCCTTCAAAGGCCGCTGGAAAGAGGGTTACAACGTGGAAACGCATTGGATATCGGGCGGTGTCATCACGGGGGCGAGTGGATGGGAGGTCCTTTGGCCGATGCGCGGGTGAGGGAATTCTTCACGCCGATTGGAGGTTGAGCGTTGACAGGCGGTTAGTGTGGGCGATGCCGCCCTTCATGATGAGTTGCAGGCGCTCACGGTCACGCAACACGGAAATGTTGGTCAGCGGATTGCCGTCCACAACCAGAATGTCGGCCTGTTTGCCGGGTTCCAAGGTGCCGGTTTCGTTGCCGATCCCGCAGCACACGGCGGCGTGGCCGGTGGCTGACTGGATGGCCAGCATGTTGCTCATTCCCTTTTCTACCATCAACTCCAACTCGCGGGCGTTGTCCCCGTGGACGAACCCGCCGGCATCCGTGCCGGCGACGATGCGCACACCTTCTTTGACGGCCAGTTCCACGCTTTCAATATGGATCTGCATTAATGCCTCGGCGCGCTCCTTGATGTGTGGCGCGCTGACCGTGCTATGAAAGTCGTACACCTCGAATGTTGGCGTAAAGAATGTACCCTGGTCGGCCATCATCTTTAACCAGTCGGGGTTGACCGCGAGGTAACAGCCGTGCTCGATGGAACCGGCGCCGGCCTGGATGGCAATCGGCAGCCCGGTTCCCCCGACGGCGTGGCAGAGGGTTCCGCAGCCCAGGGCCGCGGCTTCATGCACCAGGGCGTTGGCCTCGTCCAGGGCGTAGGCTTGATCCAGCGGCCCGTTGCCGGGGCGGCCGGAGGCTCCGCCGGTGGTTGCAAACTTGATCTGGTCGGCCCCGCAACGGACGAGTTCGCGAACCTTCGCCCGCACACCTTCCATGCCGTCGGCGACTCCAGAAGGAGACAGGGGATCGTGGCCCAGAAGATGCTTGCTATGGCCACTGCCGCTGACCTTATCTTCGATGCCTCCGGTTGGCGTCATGATATTTACCGAAATGATAAGGCGCGGCCCGTTGATCAATCCCTGCTCCACCGCCATCTTGAAGCCGGCATCCAGACCACCGGCATCGCGCACGGTAGTGTAACCCGCGGCCAGCGTGTCTTCGATGACCTGGGCGGTCTTGATGTTGCTGAACGACAGGGGTTCGTCCATGCCCCAGCGCCCAGTGAGGCCGTATCCGCCCGACGCCAGGTGGTCATGAACATCAATGAGTCCCGGCATGATGGTTTGCCCGGAAGCGTCCAGGACTTCGGCGCCCTCTGGTATGGTGACGGCGGCGCGGGGACCGACTTCTACGATGAGTGAACCGTCGAGGAGGACGGTGGCGTTTTCAACAACGGGCCGCCCCAGGCCATCGATCAAATTGCCGCCTACTATCGCCAGCATAACGTACCTCCAATGGGTGTGAGCGCAGGGAGCGAATCCGATTTCAGTAAATAAGCCGGTGTTGATTTCAAACGCGCCGGGGATCCGCCGAAAGCTGGATGCTAAATTGGCTGCCGGGGCTTGTCAAGATTTCCCGCAATTACAGGCGCAGAACGGTAACAACGCGCTTAATGGCCCATGCGATAAGCAGGGCAAACGCATTCTAACTTTAGGTGGCCTGATAAACCGTCATTCCCGCGAAAGCGGGAATCCATGCAGATTGCTTCCAGGCAGTTGACGTACAACCAAGCCACTTGGATTCCCGCTTTCGCGGGAATGACGGGCACCTCCAAAACCGATTCAATTAGAATGCGTTTGCCCTGATGCGGTAAGCGCTTCACTCTCGGTACAGCTGGCCCGTGGGGTATAATTGTCGGAATATTGGGTTTAGGACGTATCCCGGAGCATGATCCACCGGCACAGGCTTATCACCTCGCGAATATCCGGGGAAGAACCGGCCCGGCTGGTATCTGATTTGGAAAACGGCGCCGTGGTTAGGAAAGCGCACCGGTGGTTTGTGGCGACGGCGATCCTGGCGCTCCTGGCAGCATTACCCGGATGTTTCGTCGGTAACTGGTTTGGCGGGAGCCTGCCATCGGTTGCATACGTGAGCGGCGATAACGATTCAATGCAGGTATGGGTGGCTGACCTGGACGCGGATGAGCCGGTTCGAATATCGCGTCGCAACGTTGACTCCAGGTTCCCGCGGTGGTCGAGAGATTATAGATTGCTCGCGTGGGTGTCGTTGGATGGCGGCGATCCGGCTCAACTAATGGTGTACGAACGTGAAGCGGAGGATGTGGTCACCCTGGTTTCGGGCGTAGATCCGGAGCAGCCACCGGTTTGGTCTCCCATGGGCGACAAAATCGCTTACGTATCCGTTGCTGATGGGGAACCTGACCTGTATATGTTCGATCTGGAGAGCGACCAGGAAACCCGGCTGACATTCACCACGGAGCGAGAACAGTTGGGTGATTGGTCCCCCGACGGCGAATGGATCGTGTTCACGGAAGACGGAAGCGACGGATTGCTGTTGCGGAATCCCGTTGGTGTTAACCGGGTGCCGCTGACCCACGGGCCGGACGTCGACCCGGCGTGGTCACCCAAGGGTGACCGCATTGCCTTCGTGCGGAACACCCGGGACGGCGGGGATATTTACGTGTTGCGTCCGACTCAATCGGGCGATTGGGCCGCCGACACCGACGAGGTGGCTGTGTCGGAACGGGATGACGATGAACGCAACCCGGACTGGTCGGAAGACGGTCGCCGACTGGTTTTCGTGGTCAACAACGATGGTCAAACCGACATCTACACGGCGCTGGTGGATGGATCTGACCGAACGCGCCTCACGCACAACCTGTCGGATGATTTGCAGCCCGCCTGGTCGCACGCTGGGAGTAAGATCGTTTTCGTTTCCTACGCCTATGGCAACCCCGAGATCGTTTACATGAACGATGACGGTTCCGAGCAAAGGCGGGTTACCATCAACGACCGGATCGATACGCAGCCCGACTGGTAGCCGCCGACTGAACCGAATCAACGGTGTCCTAATGACGAACCCGCAACCCGATATCAATCCGGCCAATGTGGCTCCCATGCTGGGGCAACTCAGCGTACCGCTGGCGGCCATCTCGGTGCGGTGCGGTGACGTGGTGAACGCCCAAATTGCGGTTACGGTTACGTCGGCCTCCATCGTACTGCACCGGCCGCGGGTAATCGTGCAGATTTACCACACCAACTACACTCACGAATTGATTGCCGCGAGCGGTGTGTTGGCCGTAAATTTCCTTGAGGAACACCAGCTGCCTCTCATCTGGGAATTGGGTATGCGATCGGGCCGGGACCACGACAAGCTGGCACGGGTTCCGTATCAGCAAGGCTCCACCGGCAGTCCGCTGCTGGAAGGATGTTACGGGTATCTGGACTGCCGCGTGGTGAACGCGATGGATGGTGGGGACATGACCGCTTTCCTAGCGGAAGTCGTGGCCGCCGAAACTTTCGGCGGTACGCCAATGCGATGGCGTGAAGCGCGTCCACGGTTACCGAAGCAATGGTCGGACGAATGGGACCGCAAAATAGCCGGGGAAATGGCTGCGTCTGTCGAATCGATGCACAAACTTGACCCGTCAGCTTGGACGGAAGCGCCTTTTGTACGGAGAGCGGGATGAATCAAAAACAAAGTGATATGTCAGTGGACCCGGCCATCCTGGACGTGGTGGCCCGGATTCATGACACGCCGGAGCAGGCGGTCCTGGCGGTGGCTGGGGCGGGGAATTATGCCCTGGCGTGGTTGCTGGGAGTAGGCGGTGCATCTCGGACGGTGCTGGAAACCCGGGTGCCCTACGGGTTTTTGGCGATGACTGATCTATTGGGCGGGTATGCCCCGGATCAGACGGTGTCTGTTGACACCGCCCAGCGCATGGCTCGGGCGGCCTGGGATAGAGGATTGGCGCTGCGGGAAGGATCAGCCCCTATTGTGGGCGTGGCCTGTACGGCAACAATCGCAACCGACCGAACGAAACGCGGCGACCACCGGGCGTTCGTCGCCACCTGGGATGAGACGCAATGCACGGTGGATTCCCTGACGCTGGAGAAGGGACTGCGCGACCGTATCGGTGAGGAAGACGTGGTTAGCAGATTGGTCATTGCGGCGGTTGCCAGGGCCTGCGCCATTGACGCTGAAGTGGATTTGCGACTGAATTCGTCGGAGCAGGTATTGACTGAAACGCGCCCGCACGGGGATCCAATCGAACGTCTGTTGAAAGGCGCCGCCAAATGGGTAACGATTCACCCGGATGGCCGCTCCGTTGTGGATGCGGATCGGCCGATGGCGCTGCTTCCGGGGTCGTTCAACCCGGTTCACGACGGGCACATCAAGTTGGCCGCCGCTGCAGCGGAGTTTTTGGGGACGCCCGTGGCCTACGAATTGTCGGTAACCAACGTCGACAAGCCACAGCTGGAGTACGAAGATGTGAGCCGTCGGGTCGCCCAATTTCGAGGCGCCGGGACGGTAATCCTGACCCGCGCGGAGACATTTCGCAAGAAAGCCGAGATGTTCCCCGGATGCGGGTTTGCCATTGGCTGGGACACCGCCACCCGCTTGATCGAACCGCGTTATTACGCAGATTCGGAAATCGCCATGCTGACGGCGTTGGCTGAAATGTGGGCATTGGGCTGCCGGTTCGCCGTGGGAGGCCGAACTGACGCGGCTGGGGCGTTCCGTACGCTGGCCGATGTTGCGGTCCCGGAGGGATTTCGACCGTTGTTTGTTGAAATACCGGAGCCGGATTTCCGGGCGGACGTTTCATCAACTGATATTCGCGAAACCGGTGGCGGGTAACGAGCAGACCACGCCCCTCGTTAGGGCCTTTTCAAAGCCCTCCGAACTCCGCTCATGGTGAGCTTGTCGAACCATCGGCGACCGTCCTTCGACAGGCTCAGGACGAGCGGGTGGTTAATTCCCACAACTTTGTGAGGAAGGCCCCGGTTCCTCGTCCTGCAACGTTGACACCGGAACAGGCCGTTGCTACGATGGCTCGAACGTCCGAAACTGTAGACGCCCAAATTGGGCTGGTTCCCATCCCTGATAAAGTCGGTCAAGACTGCTAACCATGCTTAATGCCGTACCAATTCAATCATTCAACCCGGCCGACTATGTTGGTAATTGGACCGCGGTTGTGTTGGCGATAGTCATCGCGCTGGTGGCTATCGGGGGTATGTTCGCGGCATCGCAGATACTGTCGGCCCGGCGTCGCTCCGCCGCCAAATTGACTACCTACGAATGCGGCATTCCGGCCACGCCTTTCGCGTGGTCAAATATAAACATACGGTTCTACATTTTTGCCATCCTGTTTTTGATATTCGACGTCGAGGCAGTGTTCCTGTTTCCGTGGGCGGTGGTGTTCCTGCAGGAGAAGGCGGCCGGCAACCCGATTCCGTTCTACGCCATGATTCTGTTTCTGGCGATGCTGTTTTTCGCCGTAATTTATGGTTGGCGCAAGGGAGTGCTGGAATGGCAGAAATAACCCCCTCGGCCTCACCGGGCGGCAACATGCCGGAAGACCCTTCGCCGTTGGCGATGGCGCCGCAGGGTACGGAGATAATCATGGGGGCGGGAAACCGACCCGGCGCCAGCCTGCTGAATCAGGCTACCGACGGGCGAGTCCCGGGCGTAATCACCGCCACCACCGACCAATTGTTTGCAATGGCGCGCAAGTCGTCTTTGTGGACGTTGAGTTTCGGTCTGGCGTGCTGTGCCATTGAGATGATATCCACCTACATGGCCCATCATGATTTCGACCGGTTCGGCGTGGTTACCTGGCCGTCGCCTCGCCAGTCGGACGTCATGATAGTCGCGGGCACAGTGGTGAAAAAGATGGCCGAACCCATCAGGCTGCTGTACGAGCAGATGCCGGAACCCAAGTGGGTTATCGCTATGGGCAGCTGCGCGACCAATGGTGGTCCGTACTATCGTTCATACTCGGTGGTGATGGGTGTTGATCATATTATCCCGGTGGACGTGTACGTGCCCGGTTGCCCTCCGAGGCCGGAAGCGTTGCTGTACGGCATTTTGAAATTGCAGGAAAAGATAATGTCCGACGCAGGGAACCGTGGCAGACAGTCTCCAGAATAGCGGGAACGCGGCCACCGGCCCCGAAAACGAACCGGAGACGGTTGTAGAACCTGATCCCGTTGATGATTTGTCGGCCAATCACCGAGCGACGTTGGACCGCGCCGTAGCCATATTGTCAGCCTGGAGCCCGGTTCCAGGAGTATTGGGAGATTTGCCGCAGGTTACTGTACCTGCCGCCAGCATTGTCGACGCCTGTGCCACCTGCCGCGATGACAGCCAGCTGGATTGCCGGATGCTGCTTTGTTTAGCCTGTGTGGACTACCGGGAACGATTTGAGCTGGTGTACTTTTTGCAATCGCTGGCAATGGAGCGGACACTGGTTATCAAGGCGGGAGTCCCTTACGATGGGCCGTCGTTGCCGTCCGTTGCGACAGTGTGGCCTGCCGCCGACTGGTATGAGCGCGAGGCGCATGACCTGTTCGGCGTAGTGTTTGAAGGCCACCCGGATCTTTCGCCGTTGCTGTTGTATCCCGAGTTCGAGGGGTTCCCCGGTCGGAAGGAATACGCGTTTTACGAGTATCGCGAGTTCTAGTGTCTGGGTTGGATACTATGCCCGAGACTGACCGGCCAGCACCCGATGGCGGAATACCCATCGAATTGGTGGCGACGGTAGAGTTGGACGGCACGAAATATGTGGCCGCCGTGGAAGGTTTGGAGCTGGAAACGACCGGCAATACTGAGTCGGCGGCGCAAAACGCGCTCATTCAGGTGATGCGCGGCTGGTTGGAGCGTCAGGATACGTTTGGAAAGCTGGCTGAAGCGCTTGGTTTGGAATACCTGGACGAGGAGGCGGAGATCGTCTTGCGGTTTAGACCGGCGGGAGAAATCCGTTCGTCGGCAGGGAACGATTGAAGCCATGGACCGGATTGTGTATCAGATAGAGGAATCCCGGGCAGGCGCCGGTTGGTCAGCGTATTGCCCCGAATTCCAGGTCACGGTGTTTGGAGACTCCCGGGAGGAAGCGCGGACAGCGTTGCGCCGGCAGGTTTCCGATTACCTGGAGGACTGCGAGCAATTGGGCGCGCTGGACGACGTACTGGGAGAAGCCGGGTTTTACGATAACGGAGACGTCTGGATGAGCAGCCTGATTGAACCGCCGCAGCCCAGTTTCCGTTTTTTGGGAACGCCATTCGAGATACCCGAAGAGGACTCGGGCCGGTAAACCGGAGCGGTAACGTCATGACCGACCGACCAATAACCACACCGGAATTGGCAATGTCGATGCGGGTTGACTCCCAGCCGGTGGAGATGCTGCTCAACATGGGGCCGCAACATCCTTCGACTCACGGCGTTTTTCGCATGGTGCTGTGGGTTGATGGGGAGAAAGTGGTGGACGTGGAACCCCATATCGGATACCTGCATCGGGGCTCGGAGAAATTGTGCGAGGGTGAGCAGTATCATCAGGTGGTGACGCTGTTCGACCGGCTGGATTACATCGGGAATTTCAACAACGAACAGGCTTATTGCATGGCGGTGGAACGCCTGATGGGTCTGGAGGTGCCGGAACGAGCCGAGTACGTGCGGGTGATTCTGTGCGAACTGAACCGGATCGCCAGTCACTTGCTTTACGTCGGTACGATGGGTTTGGACGCCGGCGCGATGACGCCGGTGATGTTCTCGTTCCGAGGCAGGGAAAGGGTGCAGTCCCTGTTTGAAGCAGTCTCCGGGGCCCGGATGATGCACAACTATTTCCGGATTGGCGGATTGAAAGAGGACGTGCCGGACAATTTTCGGCAGATGGTGAACGAACTTTTGCCCGTGCTGCGGCGCGACGTGGAAGAAAGCGACCGTATTTTGACGTTCAATGAGATTTTCCTGTCTCGGCTGAAGGATGTCAGCCCGATTGGAGCGGACGAAGCCATCTCCCTGGGGTTGACCGGGCCGTGCCTGCGCGCCTGTGGGTATGAATATGACGTACGGAAGGCACAGCCCTACTCGGTGTACGACCGGTTTGATTTCGATATTCCGGTGGGTCTGGACGGGGATTGCTGGGATCGTCATTGGGTGAGAATCCAGGAAATGTACGAGTCGCTGCGTATCGTGGAACAGGCGCTGGGGCATCTGCCTGATGGGCCGGTGGCGTCCCCACTGGGTCGTCGGCTGGTCAGACCCCCTGCTGGTGAATCGTATGTGCGGACCGAAAACCCGCGGGGCGAGATAGGCGTGTACCTGGTCAGCGATGGCACGGATCGCCCGTATCGGGTTAAGGTGCGGCCGCCGTCGTTCTGCAACCTGTCGGCGTTGCGGCGCCTGCTGCGGGATACCTGGGTGGCCGACAGTGTGGTGGTTCTGGGCTCGTTGGATATCGTGCTGGGTGAGGTTGACCGATGAGTTTTCTCATCGATATCGGCTGGAGCGCGCTCGCGCTGGCGGCGATGTTTACCGCGCTATCGTTGATCGTGTTGTCGCTCACCTGGCTGGAGCGGAAGGCTCTGGGGAGATTGCAGTTGCGATACGGTCCGACCCGCACGGGGCTGTTTGGTCTGATGCAACCCATAGCCGACGCGGTTAAGCTGATTATCAAAGAGGATATTATCCCCGATGATTCCGAGAAGGCCATCTTCTGGATCGCTCCGGTAATTGTGGTGGTGTCGGCATTCGTTATCTGGGTGACAATTCCGGGCGGAGCCAACGCAGTAGTCCGGAACCTGCCGCTGGGCCTGTTTTATATCGTCGCCTTTGCGGTGATTGGGATATTGGGTCTGGTACTGGCGGGTTGGGGTTCGGGTAACAAATATGGCATCATGGGTGGGTTGAGGTCGGCGGCCCAGCTAATTTCGTACGAAATTCCGGTTGTGCTGATAGCGGCTTCAGTGGCGATTCTGGCGCAGTCGCTGGACATGCAGGAAATCGTGGCGCAGCAGGCCTCCATTCCGTACATCGCGGTGTTGCCGCTGGGATTCGTGGTGTTTTTCGTGGCGGGGTTGGCCGAAGTGGGTCGCACGCCTTTCGACATTTACCACGCTGAAAGTGAGGTCGTGGGTGGCCCGTTCGTCGAATACAGCGGCGCCCACTGGTCGGTATTTTTCCTGGCGGAATACATCAACACCTTTGCCATCGCAGCCCTGGCGACCCTGCTGTTCCTGGGTGGTTGGGGTGGGCCGTTCCTGCCCGATGTGGTGTGGTTCCTTCTGAAAACCTATGCGGTAATTCTGGTGGTCTTCTGGGTGCGGGGAACCTTCCCTCGCCTGCGAATCGATCAACTGATGTCTTTCGCGTGGAAGGTAATGGTTCCGCTGTCGTTTTACACCGTAATCGTTGCAGCGGTGTACCGATTTTACGAGTGGCCCTGGTGGAGTGTCACGCTGCTTTCGGTTCTTGGCCTGGCAGTGTCCGGCTGGATAATATACCGCCGCATGAGTGCCCCGGCCAGACGGGTGGCGCAGGTCAGGAGTCGAGTTGAAGGGATGCAGCAGCGCGCCTCGCAACAGCGCACGTAGCATCTGATGCTGTTATCATGATGTTGGGTCCGTTGAACATTGCAGAGTATCGCGAGATGCTGTGGGCCACGGTTCGCGTAATCGTTCAAGCACGCGGATGACGGGGAGCGAACAGGTATGTTGGAAAGCGTAAAAGGCATGATGCAGACATTGGCGTCCGCCATGTTGGGCATTCGGCGTCCGGTTACTCAGCAATACCCGAACCAGCCTACTCCCGTGCGCCCGCGCTTTATGGGTTTCCCCGCGCTGACGTGGGATGGACCGGTCGATGAACCCTACTGTACGGGTTGCATGGTGTGTATCCGAAACTGCCCCACCCAGTGCATGTCTGCCAGCATGATGGACAACCCGAAACATGCGGAGGGGGAAAGCTCCCGGCGCAAGATAGTGGACTACTTTGAAATAAATCTGAATCGTTGTATATTGTGCGGCATCTGCGTGGAGTACTGTAATTTCGACGCCATCGTGATGAGCCACGAACACGAAATGAGCACGTACCAGCGCAACGGAGATCGGGTGGATCTGCCGGCATTGCTGGATATCGGCAAGAAATACCAGGAAATCACCCACTGGGTTCCTCCCACGGTCCTGGCTAAGCAACGGGCAGAAGCCGCCAAGGCAGCGAGCAACTCAGATGCAGATGGCAGCGAAACCTGATCGCCAGCGATGCACTCAGAAATTTAGACAAGGCTGAACGTTTTGCCCAGAGAAGACGAACGATTCCGAAATCTTTCTCCGCGACATCCGGAGTACTGCACGTGTGTGGAGTGCGCGGAAAAGCGGGTCGCCGGCAAGGGCGAATTCGGTGCGGCGCGCAATATTGGCGGTTTGGTAGGTAAACTTGCCGGTAAGGCAGCCAAAGCCGGTAAAATCGGCAAAGGCAAAAACCGGAGTAAATCCGGCGGCGCCGGCAAATCAAAGGGTAAGTCGAAAGCGGTGGCCGAAACAGTCAAAAAACATAAACCCGATTGTGAGTGCGCCACCTGCACGCTATTGAAATCCATTTAATACTAACTCGATACGAAGCCAACCTCGGCTGATCCAACATAATCACAATGTCGCAGCTGGAGCCAACACCACACTGTCGAAGCCGCCGAACGGGCGGCTCATACTTTGATACTCGTAACGATCGCTGGTCGCGGACAACCGGCCGGATGGACAGTTGACCGTGCAGTTGGCGCTGTTTGTAATCGTCGCCGTATTCACGCTGGGAGGCGCAATCGGCGTGGTGGCGACACGGAACGTGGTGCATGCGGCGTTGTTCCTCCTGCTGTCGTTGCTGGGAGTTGCCGGCATATATCTGGTGCTTTTCGCCGAATTCCTCGCGCTGGTTCAGGTTCTGATATACGGCGGCGCGATAATCATCGTGGTGCTTTTCGCCGTGATGTTAACGCGGTCGTCCGAATACCCGCGTATCACGGATAACCGCCAGTGGCCGCTGGCGATTCTGACGGCGCTGGGGGTGGCAGCGGTGCTGGGAGCGGCTTTCTGGCTCGCGCCGAAGATTGACTCGCAACCCCAGGCGCCGGAGTTCACGGGACTGGCGGCGTCGCTGTTTACCAAGTGGGCTTTGCCGTTCGAGATCGCCTCTCTGGTGCTGCTGGTGGCCCTGATCGGTGCCATCATCATTGCCCGCACGCAGGATCTGACGCCGTTGGGAGACGGGCAGTCGGGAATCGGTGATCCATAGCAGCCGATGGTTCCTCTGCTGTATTACCAATTGTTGAGCGCCGCTCTCTTCGGGATCGGTTTGTATGGCGTGCTGGCGCGGCGGAGCGCGGTATTGATCGTGCTGTCCATCGAGCTGATGCTGAACGCTGTGAATATCAACCTGATCGCCGCTGCTTCATACCTCAACGGTACCGGCAGGTTCGAGGCTTTTGACGGACAGATTATCGCCATATTCGTGATAACCGTTGCCGCCGCCGAAGTCGGTCTGGCCTTCGCCATCATCCTGCGGATGTATCGGAACCGCGGCACCGTCAATGTAGACGAGATCAACCTGCTGAAGTGGTAATCGGTATTGGTTGGTTCCTGAACAATGTCGCTTGCTTTTCTGATACCGGTATTTTCGTTCGTCGCGTGTCCGGCGATTATTCTGCTGCAACGCTGGTTGCCCCTGCGGGGTGCGCCGTTGGCCATTCTGGCAATCGCGGCCGGCTTCGGGTTGTGGGTTTGGGCGCTGGCGGATTTCCTGGGCGCGTCGGAGGCAGTGCAAGGGTGCGAGGTCAGCGGATTAACCGGCGCATTGACGTGCCATTTCAGCACAGCATGGTTTGAGGCAGGTCTCCCCGGCGTTGCCGCCTCGGTGGACCAGGCCATCCATCTCGAATGGGGTATTTTGATTGACCCCCTGACCGTGGTACTGCTGGGGTTGGTCACTTTCGTGGCTCTTGGCGTGCAGCTGTATTCGCTGGACTACATGAAGGGCGATGCAAGGTTCGGTTGGTACTTTGCATGGCAGGCGCTTTTCGTCGCGGCGATGCTCACGTTGGTGCTAGCCGACAACTTCCTGCTGTTGTATATCGCCTGGGAACTGGTGGGCCTGTGTTCGTACCTGTTGATCGGATTCTGGTTCGAGAACCCGGGGCCGCGGGAAGCCGCCAAAAAAGCCTTCGTGGTCACCCGAATCGGCGATGTGGGACTGCTCGTGGGCATCTTGCTGTTGTGGGTGAACGTCGGGAGCTTCAGCATGAGCGACGCGTTTGCCGCCGCCCAATCAGGAACCTTGGGCAGCGGCGTTACCACGGCGGCGGCGCTGCTGCTGCTGCTTGGAGCGATGGGGAAATCGGCGCAGTTTCCGTTTCACGTGTGGCTGCCGGATGCTATGGAGGGGCCCACTCCGGTGAGCGCCTTGATCCACGCGGCCACGATGGTTATCGCGGGGGTTTACCTGGTGGCTCGGGCTTATCCGATCTTCGTGGCGTCTCCGGAAGCGATGTTGGTAACCGCCACGATAGGATTGATTACGGCGCTTGGGGCGGCCACCATCGCCCTGGTGTCCACCGACCTGAAACGAATACTGGCATACTCAACCATTTCCCACCTGGGATTGATGATGCTATCGCTGGGAGCATTCGGCTGGACGGCGGCGGTATTCCACCTGATGGCGCACGGATTCGCCAAGGCGCTGCTGTTCCTGGGGGCCGGGAGTGTCATGCACGGGGTGGGAGCGCACGGCGACGTTGACATCCGCCGGGTGGGCGGGCTACGCAAAGCAATGCCGATAACCGCCGTCGTGTTTTCCATCGGAGCTTTGTCGCTGGGCGGCATACCCATACTGTCCGGTTTCTGGAGCAAGGACGAGATTTTACTGGCCGTATCAACAGCGGGGAACTTGCCGGTCGTGTTTATAATCCTGGCTACGCTGACCGCTTTCCTCAGCGCTCTGTACATGGCCAGGGCGATGTTTGTGGTGTTCTTTGGTGAGGCGGGCGAGGACAGTGGACACGCTCACGAGTCCCCTATCTTCATGGTCGGCGTGATGTCGGTCCTGGCGATCCTGGCGCTGGGATTTGGCTGGATAGCATTCGACTGGCCGGGCAGTTTCAGCGGATTCGGCGGCTTTGTGTTCTTTGAACATGGAGAGAAATTCCACTTCAACATTCTGCTGGGTGCGCTGTCTATTGTGTTGGCTGTGGGAGCGTTCGTGGTCGCCTGGCTGATTTACGGACGCCGGTTAATCTCCCTGACCGCCTGGCGGGCGAGATTGGGGCCGGCGCTGCGGGTGGTAGAGAATCGCTATTACGTGGACGAGGTTTATCAATGGGGTATTGATCGGGTGGTGTTGACAGTGTCCGCCGGGCTGGCCTTTTTCGACCGCGCCGTGGTGAATGATGTTGGGGTGAACGGCCCTGCCGATACGGTTCGCCGGGCGGGAGTGGCGCTGCGACTGCACGTTACGGGGCACGTGTACACCTACGCCCTGGCGGTGGCGTTGGGGATCGTGGGCCTGGCGATATTCTGGTGGCTACGGTCGGTCTAGCCTGTTGCCGCGACCGGATTGACGATGGCTAATTTCGATCAGGTTTCCCTGTTGCTGCTGGTTTTGGTCCCGTTGGCTGGCGGAATCCTGGCCATGTTCCTGCCCAAAGACCGGCCGCGTGATGCGTGGCGATTCGCAATCCTGGTGGCGGCCATCTCGCTGGCACTGGCGGTGGTGGTGTTTGTGCGCTACGACTACGGCGCTGGCGGCGTTCAGTTTCAGAGGGAGTTTGCCTGGATTGGCCATCCCATCAACATCAATCTTTCGTTCGGGTTGAATGGCATCGGAGCGCCCCTGGTTTTGCTCAACGGCATTGTGCTGATGGGCGCGGTGCTGATTAGCCAGACCATCCGCCGGCGGACTCGGGACTTCTTCGTGCTGCTGCTGGCGTTGGGAGCGGGAGTGTACGGCGTATTCATAGTACGCGATCTGTTCTTCCTGTTCTTTTTCTACGAGCTTGCCGTATTGCCGATGTATTTGCTGATCGGGGTTTGGGGCAGCAGCACCGATTTCAGGGTCTTCCTGCGCACCAAAGAGTACGGGGCCATGAAACTGATGGTCATGCTGGTGGCCGGAAGCGTATTGATCTGGATCGGGATACTGGCGCTGTACGTGGCGTCCTCCCGGGCCGGCTTGCCCAGTTTCAACATCGATGCCCTGGCCGAACTGGAGGCGGGCGGCCACATCAGCCGCAGTCTGCAGATCTGGGTATTCCCGCTGTTCATGGTGGGTTTCGGAGTGCTGGCCGGTTTGTGGCCGGTGCATACCTGGTCGCCGGATGGACACGTGGCGGCTCCCACGGGAGTGAGTATGCTGCACGCCGGCGTACTGATGAAGCTGGGCGCATTCGGCATTATTCAGGTGGGCATGGTACTCACCCCGGATGGAGCCGAGGTGTGGATGCCGGTGTTGATCGGCCTGGGAACCGTAAACGTCGTGTACGGGGCGATTTCTGCCATGTCCCAAAACGACCTGAAGTACGTAATCGGATATTCCAGTGTCAGCCACATGGGTTATGTGTTGATGGGAATAGCTACGCTGCATCCGGTCGGCCTGGCCGGAGCGGTGTTGCAAATGTTCTCCCATGGCATCATGACGGCGCTAATGTTTGCAATGGTGGGCGCGATCTACGAGCGAGCCCACATACGGGACTCATTGATATTGAACGGTTTGATCAAGCGAATGGGAGTAACCACGTTCTTTTTCGCGGCTGCCGGTCTGGCGTCGTTGGGTTTGCCTGGAATGAGCGGGTTCATTGCGGAGTTTATGGTTTTCACCGGAGCGTTCCGCACCTATTTGCCCCTTGCGGTGTTGGGAGTCATCGGCGCTGCGATAACAGCGGTGTATATCCTGAGGCTGCTGGCGCGATCATTCTTTGGTGAGGGCGATCCACAGTGGGATCACCTGACCGACGCCAGCCCGGTGGAGAAGGGCGTTGGCGCTGTTTTCGTTGGGATCATCATTGCAGTGGGAATTTGGCCGGCCCCATTGCTGCGCGTAATCAACACTGGCGTGGAAAGCACGCTGGCGGTGTTTTAGGGATTGCCTTCGATGGAAACCGGCCTGACGACTAACCTGCACCTGCTGATGCCTGAGTTCGCGCTCACCGGGCTGGCTTTCCTGGTGTTTGCGTTGGACCTGGTTTTGCCGGAGCGGTCCAAGGAATGGCTGGCAGGATTGTCGGTGTTGGGCTTGATCGGAGTCGGCGCAATCGCACTGCTGATGCTGCCGGGCCGCAATGTCGAATTGTACGGCGGGTTGCTGGCAGTAGATGGATTTGGCCTGTTTTTTAAGGTGTTCTTCCTTGCCATCGGCATCGGCATCATCGCGATTGCTCTGGAGTATGGAAAAGCGCGACTGCAGCATCGGGGCGAGTTTTACGGATTGCTGCTGTTTTCCATCCTGGGGATGAATTTGATGGCGATGTCCCGTGAACTGCTGACGGCATACATCGCCCTGGAACTGTTGTCCTTCAGCCTGTACGTGATGGTGGCCTACGGACTGCGGGAAGCCCGTTCCAACGAAGCTGGCATCAAGTACATCATTATCGGGGCGCTGTCGTCGGCGGTGATGTTGTATGGCTTGAGCAACGTTTACGCGGCCCTGGGTACGACGTACTTTTGGGAGATAGCGGAAGCGTTATCATCGCCGGCCACCGACAATCCCGTGTTGTGGGTGGGACTCGCGTTGCTGGTAGTGGGACTGGGGTTCAAATTGTCAGCGGTGCCGTTCCACATGTGGGCGCCTGATGCCTACGAAGGCGCTCCGCTTCCGGTCACGGCGTACCTGGCTATCGGCTCCAAGGCCGCCGCTTTCGCGCTGACGCTGCGCCTGTTGGCTGAAGCAGTGGCGCCGGCTAGTGAGCGGTGGGCGGACTGGCAATTAGTAATCGCGGTGCTGTCCGCTGTTACTATGCTGGTGGGCAATCTGGTGGCGCTGGCGCAAAGCAATCTGAAGCGGCTGATGGCATACAGCAGCATCGGGCACGTGGGATACACCCTTGCCGGAATCGCGGTGCTGGGCAACGATTTTGCCCTGGCGGCGAAGGCCGTAATCTTCTATCTGGTGGTGTATGCCATTACGAACCTGATCGTGTTCGCGGGGTTGGCATCGTATTACAACAATACGGGAAAAGACAACATAGCCGATCTGGCGGGATTGGCTGACCGGCAGCCGTTCACCGCTGCCGTGCTGGCAATCGGTCTGTTCTCGCTGGCGGGTTTGCCCATTTTCGCCGGGTTCACGGCAAAATTCTACCTGTTCGCCGCCGTGGCCGACGGTGGGATGCTGTGGCTCGCGGGAGTGGCGATTTTCAGCAGCCTGGTTTCGCTGTATTACTACCTGCAGGTTCTGAGGCAGATATACATCGAGCCGGCAGCGCCGGAATCCGGTACGGAGGGCGACACCGCGGCCGAACACGGTGGAGCTCATCATGATGCCGAGCCGGAGCAGGATTCGCTTCCAGTACCAATGCTGCCGCGTCCGTCGATCACATTGTCTGCCACAATGGGCGTGGGTGTCCTGGCAGTTACATGGCTGGGAATATATCCGGCGCCGTTGCTGGCTGTGATTGAGTTTGCCAGCTCGGCCATACTACCAATTGGATAATGCACAACGAACCCGGAACGCTCGCACGAGGTGAACGCAAGTGATAATCGCAGTGATTGGCAACTTTGACCCACCGCCCCATATTTACGCGCTGGCCGAAGAGGTGGGACGAGAGTTGGCGAAACGCGGGGTAACGCTGGTCTGCGGCGGTCTCACCGGCGTAATGGAGGCGGTGTGCAAGGGAGCCAAATCGGAGGGGGGCACTACCATCGGCATTTTGCCCGGCGGATCGCCCGGCACTGCTAATGACTACGTGGATATTCCCGTCGCAACCAATATGGGATACGCCCGGAACGTGGCGGTGGTCAGCACCGGCAGTTCCGTCATCGCGGTGGGCGGCGCCTTTGGCACGCTCTCCGAAATCGCTTACGCCCTGAGTTATGGCATCCCGGTGGTGTCGCTGAACAGCTGGCCGCTGACCTTGCGCGGTGACGGTCAGCCCGTGGGCGACGGATACATTGTGGCCGCCGACCCCGCCGACGCCGTCCAGAAAGCTATCGCTGCGGCGGAAGCCCGGACGGTGGACACTGGCACCGTGGCATTTTCCGAACCAATAACGAGAGGTGCCTGATGCCCGACGCCGCCATTGCATCGATCGTCGGTCGCGAAGCTCTGGATTCGCGAGGAAACCCGACCGTGGAAGCGGAAGTAACCCTGACCGACGGCAGTGTTGGTCTGGCATTGGTTCCCTCCGGCGCCAGTACCGGCAGCTACGAGGCGCTGGAACTGCGGGATGGGGACGCATCGCGTTTCGGCGGAAACGGCACGATAACCGCGGTGGCCAATGTGAATGACCGTATCGCTCCGATGTTGCAGGGAACATCTCCCTTTGTCCAGCGCGACGTTGACGCCGCATTGCGCGAGTTGGACGGCTCCCATGACAAGAGCGGACTGGGCGCAAACGCGGTGCTGGCGGTGTCCATGGCGGCGGCGCGCTCAGCCTCAGTATCTGCGGGTAACTCTTTATGGCGACACTTGTCGGATGGAAGGCCGGTTTCGTTGCCGGTGCCGCTGCTGAATATCCTGAATGGCGGACGCCATGCCTCCAACTCCGCCGATGTCCAGGAGTTTATGGTTGCGCCGGCCGGGTTCGAGCGGTTCTCCGATGCGCTGCGAGCCGGGGTGGAGATTTACCAGTCATTGAAATCCATTCTCAGGAATGGCGGACATAACCTGAACGTGGGCGACGAAGGTGGGTTCGCTCCCACATTGCCGTCCAACCGGGACGCCATTGAAGTGGTTTTGCAAGCAATCGCGTCGGCCGGTTATGAACCGGGACGCCAGGTGTACATTGCGCTGGATGTGGCGGCTTCGGAACTCTGGAACGCCGAAACCGGTGAGTATGATCTGGCGCGCGAGGGAACGTCCTTGAGCGCGGAGCAGCTGGTGGCGTTGTATGCGGGCTGGTGCGATGAGTATCCCATCATCAGCATCGAAGACGGGTTGTTTGAGGATGATTGGGACGGTTGGACGACGTTGACGCAGCAGCTGGGCAGTCGGATTCAGTTGGTCGGCGATGACCTGTTGGTTACCAACATCTCACGTTTGCGCCGGGGTATTGACACCGCGGCGGCCAATGCCATCCTGCTCAAGCCCAACCAGATTGGCACGATATCGGAAACTGAAGATGCCCTTGCCATGGCGAGGGACGCCGGTTGGACGGCGGTGATGAGTCACCGGTCGGGGGAGACTGAAGATACGACTATCGCCGACCTGGCAGTTGCATGGGACGTAGGCCAAATTAAGACTGGCGCCCCAGCCCGGTCCGAGCGGGTGGCCAAATACAACCGGTTGCTACGCATCGAAGCTGAACTGGGACCGGGAGCGCGATACGCGGGCGAGTCGATTTACCGCCATTTGACGCCATAGCAGTTACGAAAATGTTAATTAACGGCGTCCACACGGGCGTCGCGGGTGATATAATCGCCGTCGCCAGGGTTGCGAATCTTATCGACTCGCAAGACAAACAGGCTGTGCGAATATCGCGCCGTTTCACCTGTCACACTGAACACGATTGACGGGAGGCACACCGAGATGGTGACGCGTATTGGTATCAACGGCTTCGGTCGTATTGGGCGGTTGGTAGCCCGAGCGGCGCTCTCTCCCACGTATCACGACCGGCTTGACCTGGTCGCCGTGAATGGTAGGGGCGAGACGGCCACGGCTGCCCACCTGTTCAAGTACGACAGCACATACGGGCCTTACGCCGGCACGGTTGGTTCGGAGAACGGGGATCTCGTTATCGACGGCAAGACTATCCGCATGTTTCAGGAATCCGAACCGGCTGATATACCGTGGTCCGAAATGGGCGTGGACATCGTGGTGGAATGCACGGGACGGTTCACCGACGCAGCAAAAGCGGCGGCGCACATTGACAGCGGCGGCGCTGGCAAAGTGATCATCTCGGCACCAGCCCGAGGGGCCGACGCTACGATCGTTTTGGGCGTGAACGACGATGTTTACAAGGGTGACGAGCACCGCATCATATCCAATGCGTCTTGTACCACCAACTGTTTCGCTCCCATGGTCAAGGTGCTGCATGACGCTTTCGGGGTGGAGCGCGGATTAATGTCCACTATTCATGCCTACACCAACGACCAAAGCATCCTGGACCGGAATCACCGTGATTTGAGGCGTGCCCGAGCGGCAGCGCAAAATATCATCCCGACCAGTACCGGAGCAGCGCGGTCGGTGGGCGTGGTGTTGCCCGAACTGGAAGGCAAGCTGCACGGCATTGCCTATCGCATTCCGACATCGGTGGGCTCGGTTACTGACTTTGTCGCCGACTTGAAGCAGGCGGTTACGAAGGATGAGGTAAACGCAGCATTCAAGGCAGCGGCATCCGGCTCAATGAAGGGAATTTTGGAGTACACCGAAGACCCAATTGTCAGTTCGGATATTCGAGGGAACACCCATAGCTGTATCTTAGACGGGTTGAGCACCATGGTTTTGGACGACAGCATGGTCAAGATCATGGGTTGGTATGACAACGAGTGGGGCTATTCTTGCCGCACTGCTGACCTGTGCTGCGTGGTTGGCGGCGAGGGCGGCTAACCGAATTGCATCCGCTGCTGGTCCGTACTCTGGCCCCCCTGCGATTGCTGTGGGGGCCGAATTTACTATTGCCGGCGCTGTTGCTGGTCGCGTTGGGGCTGCGGCTCTACGGGATTGACTGGGACGCCGGCCACGGGTTCCATCCCGACGAGCGGTCGTTTTATCTGCGGGCCGATGACATGTTCAGGACGCTGTCGGTTGCGCCCGGCCACGAGCGATGGCTGGCGCAGTGGCCGCAGATGGAAGCCGGGATACCCACTCTGGCTGCGTTTTTCGACGCGGAACGCAGCCCACTGAACCCACATTGGTTCCCGTTGGGGAGCGTGCTTATATATATCCTGGTGCTGATTCGATCGGTGGCCGAGCTGTTTACCGACTGGGGCGCAATGGATATGCGGTTCGCCGGCCGTACGCTGGCTGCCCTGGCTGATGTGGGTTCCGTGGCGATGATGTACGTCATCGGCCGCAGGATGTACGGGCGTTGGACCGGGTTGCTGGCCGCTGCGTTGACCACGTTCGCGGTGATCCACATCCAGCATGCCCATTTCTACCGTCCCGAGCCATTCACGGTTTTGACGTCATTGGGAGCGTTGTGGGCGATGCTGCGCCTGGTGGACGGGGGGAGGCATCGGGATGCGCTGCTGTTGGGGGCGCTGGTGGGTCTGGCGATGGCGCCGAAAATATCGGTGGCTCCCATACTGGCGCCGCTGGCGTTGTCCTTTTTGTGGGTGGCAAAAGACCGAGCCGGGGAGCGATGGTCGGATTTGACGTTCATGTCGTCGGTTCGCGTAATCCCGATGATGTTGCTCAGTGCGGCAGCGGCTTTGGTGGTTTTTTTCATCACAACACCATACGCCCTGCTGGATTTGAGCACGTTCGCCGGCGACATCAAACAGCAAACGGCAATGGCCAGGGATGCATGGATATTCCCATTCGCCCGGCAATACATCGGCGCGGAGGCATTCTGGTACCAAATCCGGCAGGTGGCGGTTTGGGGTGTTGGATTGCCGCTGGGGGCCTTCGTTTGGCTGGCGGCGCCGTTTACGGCCTGGCTGGTGTGGCGGGGGAGTCCGGCGCGGCGGGCAGACCTGCTGCTGTTAGCCTGGGCGGTGCCCGCATTCGTATTCCTGGAACTGTTCGAGGTGAAATTCCTTCGCTACGTGTTTCCGCTGGTGCCATTCTATCTGCTGATGACGGCACGGATGTTTACCGTGGGGGTATGCTGGGCATGGAGTCTCCGGAAATCAGGGTTCAGGGGCCCGGCTGAACCGCCTGGCGACGCGCCATTTTCGGAAGAATGGCACGCTACGCCGCCCACGGTGGGCGATGACATCCTGTTTGACGATCCCCTGGTGGGAGATGCTCCGTTTTCGGAAGAATGGCACGCTACGCCGCCGGTCGCCGGGGCGGCGCGGGCCGCATCGGGGCCGGCCAATTTTCCAGCGCGGCCGACCGGATTGGGCCGGGTAATTGAACGGTGGGCCTTTCCTGGGATCATCGCGCTGTTGGTTGCATTGCTGGCGGGCGCGGCGCTTTATGCGGTTGCCTTCGCCGGGATCTATTCCCGCCCGCACACCGCGGTGGCCGCATCTGAGTGGATTAACGCCAACGTAACGCCGGGCTCTTCCATCGTCAACGGCGGGTCGTTCTGGGACGAGCGTATTCCGGATTTGGGTCGGTACAACGTGTGGACGTTTCCCGCTTACCATCCCGACAGTGACCCGGCAAAAATCCCTGAACTTGCCCAGCGTCTGTCTGCCGCCGACTACCTGATCTTCTATTCCAACCGGGCGTTTGGCTCAATTGCACGGTTGCCCGACCGGTACCCGCAAAGCGCCGCTTTCTATCAGCGGCTGTTCGCCGGCGACCTGGGTTATCGATTGGAGCAGGAGTTTGTGTCTTTCCCCAGGATCGCGAGAGTATCGCTGCGGGATGATCCGTACGACCGGGCCGGGCTGCCGGCTCCCCGGCAATCCTCTTCCAATGCGGACGGGAGACAGCCGGGCGGGCTGTACCTGAATCTCGGATACGCCGACGAAAACGTTGTTGGATATGACCATCCTCAGACCCTGATTTTCCGGAACGTGGGCCGGTTATCGAATACGGCGATTTTAGAAGTGATCGAATCCGGGGTTTTGGATACCGATAGCGCCGCGCCGCTGATGTTGTCCGAAGAAGCTGTTCAAATCCAGCGAACCAGCGGGGGATGGTCGGAAGTATTCGACCGTGAGGGATGGCCGGCGAGAGTGCCGGGTTTGGCATGGTTGTTGGTCGTTGAGCTGATCTGCTTGGCGGCTTTTCCGTTCACCTGGTGGCTGATGCGACCATTGCCGGACCGGGGGATTTTGTTCGCCAGGGTCCTTGGGCTGCTTCTCGTGGCGTGGGTCGCCTGGACGTTGGTGAGCCTCGGGGTATTGCGGTACTCAGCGGGAACGGTTTGGTTGGCGTTGTGCATTGCGGCCATCCCATCAGCGCTGGTGTTGTGGCGGCAGTGGCAACCGATGTTGGACTGGGTCCGGCAGAACTGGCGATTGGTCGTTACGTCGGAAGCGCTGTTCCTGCTGGCTTACATCGGGTTCCTGATGATTCGCGCCGCCAATCCGGATTTGTGGCATCCGTGGCGGGGCGGCGAGAAACCCATGGAGTTGGCGTACTTTACGGCGGTAACGCAGTCCGTGGTTCTGCCGCCCTACGATCCGTGGTTCGCGGGTGGTTATCTCAATTATTACTATTGGGGCTATTTCATTCTTTCGGCGCCGGTTAGGTTGACGGGCATACCGCCGGCTACGGCGTTCAACCTGGCCGTCCCGCTGCTGTTCGCGCTGACGACTACCGGGGTTGGTTCCCTGGTGTACAACCTGATTGCATCTGCCCGCGGCCGGCCGGATGCGAACCGATCCCAAACGGATCGTTCGGGCAGGAGGCGCCGGTGGATCTGGATTCCCGGTGGGGCCGCGCTGGCCGGGTGCGCTGCTGCCGCTATGGCGACAATCGCGGGCAATCTGGACGGCGCCGTGCAGCTGATTCGGTTAGCGCAGGCCAGGCTTCAGGGTGGGGCGGCGGCCCTGTCCAATTTCGATTTTTGGCGCAGCAGCAGGTCGATCCCGGTTCTTGACGAATTTGAGCCATCGAAATTGACCCCGTGGATCGAACGACGTGACTGGGTGGAATCCGGGTTTCACATCACCGAGTTCCCGTTTTTCACGTTTCTGTTTGCGGACCTGCATGCTCACATGATGACGATGCCCTTTGCCGTATTGGCGCTGGCGTTGGGGCTGAGTTTGTTACTTGGGCTGGCAACGCGCCGGGTGTGGCGCGGCTATTGGCCGTGGATTGTCGCTGTAATATTCGGGCTGGCGGTGGGGAGCCTGTGGGCGATCAACTCGTGGGAGTACCCGGCCTACGCGCTGTTGATGATGGGAGTGTGCGCCGCCGCCGCCTGGATGTCGCCCGGCTCCATCAAGGCGAGGCTGCTAGCCGGTAGTGGTCTGGCGATGGTGGCGTTGCTGGTCAGTTATGCCGCGTTTTGGCCGTTTCATGCGTCGACGGAAACGTTTGGAACGGGGATTGAACCAACGCGATGGCGCACGCCGATCACAAACTATCTGTTGATTCACGGGTTGCTGTTGCTCGGAGCGCTGGGTTTGCTCGCGGTTACATTGCCGGCGGCGTGGGCGCCGCTGGTGGCGGCCGTACGAACCCGATCCGGGTTATCGGCGCAACGGCAATGGACGCTGGCGGGCGTGGCCCTGGGCATGATCCTAGCGATCTATCTGTGGGCGGCCGGTTACGTTACGGCTGGCTTTCTCATGGTATTGGTTTCCCTGACGGCCTGGGCGCTAGTGGATAGAATTGCCTCGCGGGATGCCGTAAATCGGCGGCCTGACACGATGGCGCTAGCGATGCTGGCCCTGGCGTTGGCGGTAGGCATCGGAGTTGAACTGGTCAGGGTCGAGGGTGACATCGCGCGGATGAACACCGTGTTCAAGTATTATCTGGTTGCCTGGCTGTTGTTCTCCATCGTAGCCGGTTACGGGTTTTGGAGATGGTGGCAAACCACCGGGGGATATGCCGTGGCAGCCCGGAGGGGTTCGAGAATCGCCGGAGCTGGTCTGGTGGCGCTGGTAGCGACTGGGGTGTTGGTTTATCCCGTGTTGGCGACCCCGGTGAGGCTCGACGACCGGTTTGGAGACACGCCATACACGCTGGACGGGGCAGCCTGGATGACAGCCGCGGTTCACTGGGAACGGGAGGTTCCGATTGAGTTGGGTTGGGATGCAGAAGCCATCCGGTGGATGCAGGACAACGTGGCCGGCACTCCGGTGGTGTTGGAAGCCCACGGAGATCAGTACCGCTGGAACGGGAGGTTCTCGGTGTACACGGGCTTGCCAACGGTGTTGGGATGGCCGTGGCACCAGGTTCAGCAGCGCAACGATTGGGATGCGGTGCGGGAGCGGGCTTGGGATGTGGAAACAATGTACAACAGCGTCCACGGGCCGGTGGTACTCGGATTGCTGGAACAATATGCCGTGGCGTATATTGTTGTGGGCGATTTGGAACGTATCTATTATGATCCTGACGGGATCGATAAATTTGAACGGATGGCCTCCAGGGGCGAAATAAACCTAGTATTCGAAAATAAAGGGACCCTGATATACAAAGTGGCGGACCGGTAGGCTTTATGAACTATGAGTTGGTTCAATTGATCAGAGACATTGCCATCATTGTGATGGCGGTGTCGGTGGCGCTGGCTGCGCTGGTTTCAATGATCGTCCTTTTGAAAACCTATCCGGCGCTGCGTCGCGGGACGCAGAACTTCATGGCGGCCTCGGAGATGATGTTGGGAACGGCGCACCGGATTTCGGGTCTGGTGAGTATGGGCAGCGAGCTAGCCACGCTGGTCTGGGGGATCGTGGACCGCATTCGCAACCGCAACTCCGGGGACACGGAAGAGGAACGCCAGCCGTAAGGCCGTATTGTCCAGCACGAGGTCAGTGCCCTAACCGCCGGCGTTGCCACCATCGTCCCGTTGGCGTGCTTTGACCCGTTGCGGTGGTTGCCATATAATCGATTTCGCAGCGCCGTGGTTGACAATTTAGCCGGCGCCGGAGGTAGCACCTTGGCCATCGAATCCGTCCGAGTCGGCTTGATTGGAGCCGGACGCAATACCCGCGACAGGCACATTCCCGGTTTCCACTCCGTTCCCGGTGTTGAAATAGGCGCGGTCGCCAACCGCAGCCGGGAGTCGGGCCAACGCGTCGCCGACGCGTTCAATATCCCGACAGTGTACGACGATTGGGAGGAACTGCTCGAAGACGAAAGCCTGGATGCAATCTGTATCGGTACGTGGCCATACATGCACCGAACGCTGACTTTGGCGTCGCTGGCTGCTGGGAAGCACGTCCTTTGTGAAGCTCGCATGGCGATGAGCGCGGGAGAGGCACACGAGATGTTGTCTTTTTCCCAATCCATCCCCGGGCTGGTTGCCCAGATAGTGCCTTCTCCGATGACATTCGGTATCGATGATGTGCTGATCAGGTTGATATCCGAGGGGTTCCTGGGCGATCTGGTGTCCGTGGACGTGCAGTCGCTGTCGGGATTTGCAGACCCGGAAGCCTCGATGCACTGGCGCCAGGACCGGGACTTGAGCGGGTTCAATATCCTGAATATGGGCATCTGGTACGAAGCGATGATCCGGTGGGTGGGGCGAGCAACCGATGTTATGGCGATGACCAAGATCACGGTTCCCCATCGAAAAGACGATGATGGCAACTGGCGCTCTGTGACCATTCCCGACACGGTGGACATTCTGGCCAGGCTGGCGAACGGGGCCAACGCCCACCTGCGGTTCAGCGCGTGCGCTGGGCTGTCGCCCGGCAATTCCATCAGTTTGTACGGCACCGACGGTACGATCTACGTGGACAACCAATGGCGCGTTTTCGGCGGCAGGCGGGGAGATTCCGAATTGCAGGAAATCGCCAATCCTCCGGAACAACGATACTCCTGGTCGGTGGAGCAGGAGTTCATCGCTTCGGTGCGCGATGGGTCGCCGGTGATGCGGACGCCGTTCAACATAGGCGTGCACTACATGGAGTTTACCGAAGCGGTAACGGTGAGCGCCCAATCCAGGGAGTCGGTTGCACTACCCATGTAACCGGTTACCTCACAATTGCGCCGCAAGTGCGCTGCGAAACAACAAAGGGGCCGATCTGCAACGCCGTGCGGGTCGGCCCCGTTTCAGGGCATCCGCCGGTTTTCGAATCTAACGGTCGACCAAGCAGGCGATCACCTGCGGCGCGGCAACGGCGGCGCGCTCCGACAACTCGGCATCATTCAGGGTTACGATTGGGTGATCTATAATCGCCAGCCCGTAATCCGGGTCGCCGCGCATTCGGGACATGGCGTGAGCCTGGCTGACGAACGGTTTGGTGGTAAGTACAGTGGAGGGGATACCCAGCAGTTCGGTTTCGATTGCGTCGTGCACACTGCACGCGGTGCAGGACCCTCATTCTGCGGTGGCGTGTATTGCCACATCAATGCTGGACGCCGTGCGCTGGAGATCTTCGATGCGGGCCGGCCATTGCCAACCGCCCTTGTTGAACTCTACCGTGCCGGCGATGTCATACCGCTCGCCAAGGATGGCGGCGATGCGTCGCAACAATTCCTCGGAATGCGGTTTGTTGTTGGCGAACAAGCCGATGACCTTGCCGTCCAGCGTCGCCGGTCGCTGCGCCAACCGCGCCGGGCCGGTTGCAAGGTCGTCTCTGGGATCCAGTACCGTGATTGGATTACTTTGTGTCGTCATGGCGCGTGCTCCATTTTCGTCGTGTCAATAGGGGGTCCAACTTCTAGGCGGTTCGGTGGGGTCAGATACGTTGCTGGCACGAGATTCAGATCAGCCTGGTATGATTGTGTTCCTAATGATTGGTCACAGTTACCTGGCGCGAAACGGAACGGCTGCTGCCCCAAGTGTTGATCAGGCTGATGAATGCGCCGGCCATGCCACCGCCGGGCAGGACTGTGATTCGGTCAGCGTCGGCGACCACGGGGATCAATTGCGCGGGGTCAGCGGCGTTTTCCAACCGCCTCCAGCGCAGCCACTCTGCGGCCGTCAGGTGAGTATTTTGGTGCAGGAACTCGGCCACCTGTTGCCGGGACCATCCTGCCTCGTCGATATGCAGCATCGACTCGGGGCTGATGACGCAGATGACTTCTGTTGAATTAGGGCCGAAGGCCAGCATGGCATGGGCGACGGTGGTGAGGAAATCTGCCGGGTCGCGATCTCCGTGGAGGGTAACCTGCAACGGGGCTAAGGTGGCGTACGCTGTGACTATGGTGGCATCGTCACCGTAGCCCTTTTCGGCGGCCAATGACTGCCAGGGACTCACCGCCAGATTCTCGGGGAAACAGAAACCGATCTTTCCGGGGTGGCCGAAGGTGCTGTTGTCCATCACGATAGGGACCGAACCGTAGAAATTGGCTTTGAACAGGTTGACCGCACGACCGATGGATGCGTTGGCCCGGTTGCCGTTGCCCATCATGGCCACGCCGGCATTCATGCCGATGGCCTCAGCGTAGGGTCCGCTCACTACCGTGAGAACGGTTGCTCCGTTGGTTGTGGTGCTGCTGGCATGGAGGTTGAATGTGCGTTCCGAGATAGCCGATATGGATGCCAATACAATCGGAAAGTGTTCGGGCTGGCAACCTGACATGACGGCGTTTACCGCAGCCTTGCCGGCGGTGAACCGTTTTTGACGTATGACCTCGGTGCCGAGGGAGTGGTTTGATTCGACGCCGGCGAAATCCAGCATTTCCTGGACTCTTTCCGGGGTGGGCGGCACAACGGGCAGGCCGTCGGTCATGCCGTTGGCGTAAAAGTATTCTTGTGCGGCGTGCCAGCTGGGAAACTGCATCGATTCTGAGTCGGCGGGTTGTGTTGTCATAATTGTTTGCTATGACTCCAAATGCGGGAGGTGGGGAGATTCCATGACGTAGGTTCTGAATTTATCAATCATGTTATTGACTGTCGGTCTGGAGTTTGCCGCCGCGGTAGTCAGGCACTTCGATTGGCAATTCCATGACGACGGAACGATCGCTCAGGCGTGAAGCGATGCGGGGTCGGAAGGCTGCGATGTCGTCGTGGACGTGGGACGAAGTTATTATGGTGGCAAGGCGACTTTCGTATCGATAGTTGATGATCTGAAATAGTTTGTCTTCGGCGAAAGGCGTGCTCCGCTCGGCTCCCATGTCATCAAGCACCAGCAGGTCCACCGTTTTTATCCGGTCGAGCAAGTCGTCATAGGCGACGTTACTGTCAGGCGCGAAGGTTGCTCGCAGGTAATCCAGCAGATCCGGAACGGTGGCGAAAAATATTTCGTCGCCCCGGCGCTCTCGTTCGGCGGCGGCGGCTACGGCAAGATGGGTTTTTCCGACCCCGATGGGACCGACGAGGAACAACCAGGCGTGGGGGTCCACCGACCAATGATCGACGACGTTTTTGGTGTAGGTGAGGCTCCGGATCTGATCGGGTGTTAGTTGACTGTTTCCACGAGGGTCGAAGTTGTCGAAGGTCATGCGGCGCAGCATTTCCGGCGGGATGGCGCCCAACACCCGGCTGCCGCCCCCGATGCGTCCCAGCGCATGAATCTCGGCGAATCCGTCCGGGGAATCGAGGCGAGTCCGCAAGAATTCGTCAAGGCGAGCCGGGTCGCCTCGCAAAGTTACGACCGTGGGCAACCGCGCTGAGTGCCGATAAGCGAGCAACTGGAATAGACGTTCCTGGCCCCAGGTCGTCGGAGCCTGGGTGGGCAGATCGTCCAGTACCAGCAAGTCCACATTGCGGATTAACTCAAAGCGGTCGACGAAGTTGGATTCATCGTCGTCGTCGAACTGGCTCCGCAAATAGTCGAGCAAATCGGCGGCGGTGATGAAATACGCCACGTTTCCCAGCTCGATTTGGCGGTTGGCAATGGCAGCGGCCAGGTAGGTTTTGCCGCTGGCGCTGGGACCGGCGAAGGTGATCCACCCAGCGGGATTTTCAGCAAACCGGGTTGCCGCCGACAGCGCACCGGCATAGGCTTGCTGAGTCCCCGGGGAATTTTCCGGTCCCTGGGGATTCGCCGCTTCCAGGGTGCAGTGGCGCAGCGCACCCAGGTTACTGAATCGCGCCAGGGCTGTGAGCCGGGAGGATTGGTCGGCGTCCGAAAACTGGCAATCGCAGGGGAATGCCCGACCAAAATCGGGGTGTTCTACCGGCAGGCGACGGGTTAACCACCCGATCCCGCCGCACGTGAGGCAACTATTGGTCGCCTTCGACGATTCTTCGTCCTTCCTCGGTTTCCCAGGGAAGAGTTCCGAATCGCCGTCGGTAGGCATCGAGGTACCCGGTGCGGCGATCCGGCGCAGGATTGAGTCCAGGCTTTCCATGCTCATGGTGTGATTGTCGCTGTTGGCCATCCGGTGAGTTCACAGTGTGCGGGCGCCCTTCGGTGAGCCACCGTCGCAGGATTTGTTCCACGTAGGCCCAGTTTCTGGCGTCGTTTTTCGCGGCCTCACCAATGGCATCCGCAATCCAATTATATGGGAATTCTTCCTCGGCCGCCGCCAGGGCAGCGCCGGCGCTGGGAGTGAGGGTTCCGATATGTTCTTCGTACAACGCCACCATGTTAGCACGTCGCGCCAACCGGGAATCAGGGATGCCCGCTCGGTTGGGCGGCGGATCTATTGAACCCAATGCGGACGCCGGATCGAGTACGGTGATGGAAAAGTCTTGAAAATAACGGCGACTATAATCGTCGTTCAGGAATATTCGCACTTCGTGGGCGGGTTTGGCCGCGACGAAGATTCCGCGCCGCAAGGCCGCTGCCAGTGAGCGCAGGATTTGGAAATCGGCTCCGTCGGATACGCCGGTAGAATCCGGGTTGCTGTGTTGCAGAACGGCGTCCTCTTGGAGGTCTTCCAACCCCAGCGATGGGGGTACGCCTTTACGCGCTGGGCGTTGTGCCAGCAGGGCCGTTGCCCTGAGAATGAGCTTCAACTCGTAGATATCGTCGATTTCGGCCAGCAAACCGCCAAAAATTGCCGCTGGCATCAGTATGCGACGAGCGCGAGTCGGGATTGCGCCTTCGCCGACGGGCGTGGTCATTTAGGCGATGAACTCCTGATATTGCGCGATCTGGTCGAAGCGCATGAGGGAGTCGCGGAAATACAGATGGAGGCTGCCGGTTGGACCGTTGCGATGCTTCGAGATGATCAGCTCAGCGATGTTCCGGGGGTAAGGCCGGCCGGGGGAGTGCTGTTCCCATTCTTCTTCAGTGAAGTTCTTGTCTTCCCGGTAGAGGAACATCACCACGTCGGCGTCCTGTTCGATGCTGCCGCTGTCGCGGAGGTCTGAAAGCTGTGGTCGATGGCCGGGGCGGTTTTCCACCACGCGGCTGAGCTGCGAGCAGGTGAACACGGGGACGTTCAGGTCGCGGGCCATACCCTTCAACGAACGGGATATCTCGCTGATTTCCTGTACCCGGTTCTCGCTGTACCCGCGACGGCGGCTCGAACCCTGAATCAATTGCAGGTAGTCCACAATCAGGAAATCGAGCCCATGCTCAAGTTTCAGGCGCTGGGCCTTACTGCGCATTTCAAGAACCGATTGGAACGGGGTGTCGTCAACGTAGATTGGCAGCCCGGACAAAACGCCAATCGCATCAACGATTGCGTCTTCTTCCTGCTGGGTGTACAGACGTAATCGGAGGCGGTGAGAGTCCACCCCGGAATCGGATGCCAGGATGCGCATGGCCACCTGCTCGCGACTCATTTCCAGGCTGAAGATACCGCAGACCGCACCGTTTTTGGCCGCGTTGATGCACACGTTGAGGGCCAGACTGCTCTTGCCCAGACTGGGGCGAGCGCCAAGTATCACCAGGTCGGAACGCTGCCAACCGCCCAGCAGACTGTCCAGGTCTCCATAACCGCTGAGCAACGGCGCCTGCTCCGTCAAGCTGTCGTCGGCGACGTCACCCTGCAGATACGGGTCAAAGAAGGGACTGAGGCGGACGAAACCATGATCAGAATTCGCTGGCTGGACTTCAAACAGAACGTCCACGGCGCGTTGGATGGTTTCCTCGGCGTCGAGGTTGTCCTCGAAACCCAATTCGGCGATGCGATTGCCGGCTTCGATGACGCGGCGCTTGACCGCTGTGTCGGCGACGATGCCGGCATAGTACTCGACGTTTACCGAGGTGGGCGTAACGGAGATGAGTTGTCCGAGATAGGTGGGCCCACCCACCTGTTCCAGCTGGTTGGCGCGGTCCAATTCCCTGGCCACGGTGATGGGGTCGATTGCCTCCTGCTGACTGAACAGCTTCAGGCACGCTTCAAAACAAAAGCGGTGGTGGGCCCGGTGGAAATCCTCGGGTTTGATAATGGGCATGACCCGGTGGAGGGCCTGCCCGTCGATTAACAGGCCGCCCAAAACGGCCGCTTCGGCATCGTGGTCGTACGGCAGCTGGCGTTCGCTGTATTGGGCGACGACCACGGCCGATTACTCCTCGATAGTTGCGACTACGTTGACGGTAGCAGTGATTTCACTGGACAGGGGTATGGCGATTTCGTACTCGCCGGGTTCCCGGATCGGTTCAACCGAGTTGGTAATTCGACGGTCGATCACCCGTCCCAGCGTCTCACCCAACGCGTCGGCTATTCGCACACCGCTGATGGCTCCGTAGTAACGGCCGGTTGGGGTGATGCGACCGGAAATCGTGAGGGTGAGGTTATCCAAAGCCTCGGCCAACTCTTCCATCACGTGCGTTTCCCGGGCGCGCTGCGTGTTTCCTTCGTTCCTGATTTTCTCCAGGCGCTTCAGGGTTTCGTCGGTGGCAATCTCCGCGAGTCCTTTGGGCAACAGGTAGTTGCGTGCGTACCCTCTCGATACGCGTTTGATCTCTCCGGCGCGGGCCTGGTCAGGCACGTCCTTTATAAACAACATCATCATGATGGCAAACTCTCCAATTGTCGGACCACCGGTTAGTTAGGAACCTTGCCGAAGCGCATCGATTCGACGGTGTGGCGACTGGCACGCCGGGGACCCGGATAGCAGTATTAGGTGCAACATTATAGACTAAACGCCTGTTGCGGCGAAGAGCGCAACCGTCTCATGTTCACGGGTGAGCGGGCATTGACTTGGGAGCAATGGGTGCATACCCTCTCCAATCATATCAAGCCGGGCCATATCAAGACCGGGCAAACCCGGCAATCGATTCTGTGGGTACATGACCCGGTTGAGCGCGCGGAGGAAGCATGTCGTTTTGCGAAGAAATAGAAAATGAATCTGCCCTGCAGCGGGAAGCGATGGCAAACCATCCCTTCGTGCGGGGGATCGGAGATGGAACCCTTCCCCTGGACCGATTCCGTCACTTCATCACACAGGATTACGTTTATGTGGTGGATTTCGCCCGGTGCCTGGCCCTCGGCGTGGCGAAGGCTCCGGATCTGGAAACGATGGGCTGGTTCGCCCGGGCCGTGGATTACATCCTGAACACCGAGATGGACCTCCATCGATCGTACTGCGCGGGATTCGGCATCACCGAAGCGGATCTTGATGCCACGAAACACGCGCCAACGACGTACTCGTACACGAGCTACCTGTTGCGGGTGGCCCATCAGGGGAGCTTCGGCGAATTGGTGGCAGCGCTCTTACCGTGCATCTGGGGATATTGGCAGGTGGGAAAGCGGCTGGCTGACCAGGGAGAGCCCGAAAATGCCCCGGGCTACGCCAAATGGATCCGCATGTACGCTGCGTCCGAGTTTCAGGCGGTGGCGGAAGAAGCCCGCAGCATTTGCGACCGGGTGGCGAGTACCGCCGGACCAGCAGAAATAGCGGCGATGAAAGAGGCGTACATCACCTGCACGCGGTACGAGCAGGCATTTTGGGAGATGGGGTGGACGTTGCAGGACTGGCCAGTCTGAGAGCGATTGGGCAACGTGGTCGGGGTGGGCAGATTCGAACTGCCGATCTCCTGCTCCCAAAGCAGGCGCCTTGCCGCTAGGCCACACCCCGCTGCCCGGTTGCCCCGACAATGCCACCCGACGCATACAACGGTCGGTTACTACCGGGTGTCGTCGCAAGTACCCCCGCGGAGATTCGAACTCCAGTCTCTGGCTCCGGAGGCCAGCACTCTATCCACTGAGCTACGGGGGCACTTCCAATCGTATCATACGAGGCCAAGGGCAACCAGACTTGCGTCTGGCATAGGCTCAATCCTCCAGGCCACCGAGCACGAAAATTCTGGATAACCCGCCGATGACACCCCAGGAGACGGTCAGAATTTGCCGCCTTCGAGATTAGCATTATTATTCATCCGGGGCCGACACAGTTTTGAACTCAACAACGCGCTGCTCATAATGGCGGGCAGAGTGTCTATCCCGTACACCGCGCAAAGATCGACACGGGCTGTTACGGGTGCGACTCGGCAGATCTGACTGCCAATCTGAACACGACCGGGACGGCTGCCGGTATCCATTCGGGAATCACGACAGGCATGAGGGATCACGCCGTTTGTCAGCTGGGGGGTCGGCTTTCCGGTGTCGCTCAATAGCTGCAACGTGCCTGGGATTGGATCGATCGCGGCCGACACGGGCAGTAACCGGAGAAATCGGTTGGCAACGCCCCGCCAACGAGTACACGACATCAGGTGGAACTGACACTTGGTGGGGTGCAAAAAATGGCGACCCGGATCGGATTCGAACCGACGATCTCTGCCTTGACAGGGCAGTATGTTAACCGCTACACCACCGGGCCCAAAAACGCGCAATCGCAAGATTGCGTAATAATCATTGTATTAGCGACTCACGAATCCTGTCAATTGCAGGGAGTTGGCCGGGCAGGGTCATTCGGTTGTCATTGCGAGGAGCGCAGCGACGTGGCAATCTCGTTGAGGTTGAACACGTGCCGGGGAACCATCATTGCTACGGCGACGAGATTGCCACGCTGCGCTCGCAATGACATGAGGAAAACCGAAAGGCCCTGGTTGGCCGGGCAGGTGATACGCCGGTTTTCAGGGCGCCATCAACTCATGTATAGTTTTGGGTACCCGAAGCGCACGATCAAGCGAGCCTGGAGACACTGAATGACTACTCCCGCAGATTCGACAATCCACCCGCAACCGTTGCCCCTCGAGGGATTACGCGTGCTGGACGCTACGCACATTGTGGCGGGGCCTTACTGTTCCATGATATTGGCAGATATGGGCGCCGAGGTCATCAAGATCGAACGTCCGGGCATGGGAGACCGGGCTCGGGCAAACGACCCGTACATCGACGGCCCGGACGGGACGCAGGTGAGCGCCCGTTACCTGGGAGTTAACCGCAACAAAAAAAGCGTGGCCCTGGATTTAAGGGACCCGGTCGCCAAGCGCGCGTTCACCAATATGCTGCGCGTTTCGGATGTATTGCTGGATAACTGGGGCCCCGGCGCCATGGAAAGGCTGGGTTTCGGATACCCGGCGCTGGCGGAGATCAACCCGGGGTTGGTGTATGCCAGTATCACCGGATACGGCGACAGCGACGGCTTACGGGGTCCGTATTCCAACTGGCCGGCCAACAACCCCTGCGTGCAGGGAATGGGCGGCTGGATGGTGATGACCGGAGCGCCGGAAAGCGGCCCGCAAATGGTGGGCGACAACGTGGGAGATTCGGTACCGGGACTTTGGACCGCGCTGGGCGTTTTGCTGGCCCTGGAATCCCGCCGCAAGACGGGCAAGGGGCAGCACGTGGATATGTCGATGTATGATTGCATGGTGGCTCATACCACCAGCAGCATGCCCCTGTATCAGGCTACTGGGCAGACTACAACGACGGCGCGAGAGAACATGTTTTCAGCCCAACTTACGCTGCGGGCATCGGATGGATACGTAGTGTTGGCAGGGGCCGGCGACGCCGACGACAAATGGCGGGCCCTGTGGGCATTGGCCGGCCGCCCCGAGTTGGCGGACGACCCCCGGTTCCTGGGACGCGGAGTAACCGGGCCTTTTTATTTCAGCCACATCGTGCCAGCGATCGAAGAATGGTCAGTACACCTGCCCAAGCGCGAACTGAATCAGAAACTGCTTGAATGTGGGTTCTCCATGGGAATCGTGCAGGACACCGAGGATTTGGACCGCTGCGAGCACCTGGAGGTTCGCAACATGTTCGTTGACAGTGGCGATACCTACGGCCGACCCTTCCGAACCGTGAATACGCCGGTACAATTGACCGGGTGCGAAAGCACTCCGTCCAACCCGCCGCCGCGGTTGGGTCAACACAACCTGGAAGTGCTGTGCGATATCGGAGGTTTGACTGCTGAAGAGCTGAACGAACTTCAGTCGACCGGCAGGGCCTGAATCCAAACGGCCTGACAGATCGGGCGCAAATTTTCCAGCGAATTTCAGTCGATTAACATCAGCCAGAATATACGCGACACAACCGGTAGAGCGGATTGACTATCATGCCCACGTTTCAAGCCCCACGCGGAACCGCTGACCGCCTTCCGGCAGAGCAGAAATACTGGCGGTACCTGGAAGATAAGGCCGTCAGTGTGGCGCGCCGTTTTGGTTACGGCCGGATTGACAGTCCCATGTTCGAGGACGCCGGGCTGTTTGTTCGGGGCGTTGGTGAAGGCACCGATATTGTTGAAAAAGAGATGTACGTGTTTGAGGACCGCGGCGGCGACCTGGTGACGCTGCGGGCCGAAGGCACCGCGCCCGTCTGCCGCGCGTACCTTCAACACGGGATGCACAATCAAACGCAGCCGGTTCGCATGTATTACCTGTGCCCGGTGTTCAGATACGAACGCCCCCAGGCCGGCCGTTTTCGGCAGCACCATCAGTTTGGCGTCGAAGCCATCGGTGACGGCGATCCGTCCGTGGATGCTGAGGTCATTGAGGTGGCGTGGACATTTGTTCACGACATCGGCCTGTCCGACGTGACGTTGGTGACCAACAGCATCGGCGACGAGCAGTGCCGACCACAATACATCGCCGCACTGAAAAACTATTTCGACAATATGCAGGGGCATCTTTGCCAGGATTGCCGAACGCGCCTGGAGCGAAATCCCCTGCGTCTGCTGGACTGCAAGGTTGAAACCTGCCGGACGCTGGGTGAAGACGCCCCAAAATCGGTTGAGTGCCTGTGCGCCGATTGCCAGTTGCACTGGGACCGGGTGCAAAGTTACCTGGCGGCCAACGGTATTGAGCATCGGGTGGACCACCGGCTGGTTAGAGGGCTGGACTACTACACCCGCACTGTTTTCGAAATACAGCCGGCTATTGAGGGCGCGCAGTCAACGATATGCGGCGGCGGCAGGTACGACGGCTTGATCGAACAACTGGGTGGCCGCCCTACGCCCGGGATCGGTTTCGGCAGTGGGATCGAGCGGCTAACGTTGAACCTGCAGCGGGCCGAAATTCCGGTACCGGACGAACCGGCGCCGCGTTATCTGATCGCTACTATTGGCGATGACGCCAGAGTAGCCGGAGTGCATCTGGCCCACCGGATGCGAAATGCCGGGGTTGGAGCCATATTGGCCAACGGTGGCCGGGCTTTGCGCGGACAGATGCGCCAGGCCAGCGCGCTTGGTGTCGAAACGGTGTTGATTTTGGGCGAGGATGAAGTTCGCGATGGCACGGTGACGGTGCGGAACATGAACACGTCGAACCAACAGACCCAAAATATTAGCGAGTTTCTGTCGCACATCGCCGGTTGATAGCGGGCTGCGGCATAGGACGATAGAGGCTGGCTCACGGGCCAGCCTTTTTTGGTGTGTCGGGCTGAGCGCGGGAAAAATCGATGACAGGCCGGGCGTTGACGGCTCAATTGGGCGCGATAGAACATATGTACCGCGCCGGATACACAAAACTTAGGCGTGCCAGAGGAACCACAATGCCGCACAACACAGAAAGCGTCTTCAACGTCCGCAACGCAGTAACCACCACCGCAATCCCCGGCCACGGCCGGAAGATTAGCTACCGGGGCTACATGATTCATGGAGAGATTCCATCAATCAGTTACGTCGTGTATGGTTGGGACAAATCTGGGCAGCTCTCCGAATTGGGCGTCGCCCGGAGTTTCCCGGAATCCATGCAGTGGGTGGATGGTCACATCGAGCAGCTGCGGCGCCGCCAACCTATCCTGATTGATGTGGCGCGGGATGCTGGCGGCGATGACGTTTGGCTTGACGCGGCGTGATGGCGAGCGTTAACACCGGGAGCAATTTCGCCGTGGGCAGCGTTGGGGCTGTTGCGTTGCCCACCCGGCTCACCAGGATATCCAGAATGCACGAGTCGCCAATGAGGGAAATCCGGTACCGGCGAGTGGTTGATTTGAGCCATTCGATAAAACCCGGAATGCCCCGGTGGCCCGGAGATCCACCGGTGAGATTTGAAACCGTTGCTGCGATTACCGAAGGCGGTTATTTTTTGCGGCGATTTGAAATGGGCGAGCACAGCGGCACCCACATATCATCTCCGGCGACGTTTTTTGCTGGCGCTGCGGGACCAGCCGATTTGCAACCGGAGCAGCTCGTCGTACCGGCGGCTGTGGTTGACGTGAGCGTACGAGCCGGCGTGGACCCGGATTACGTGCTGGATAGACGCGGTATCGAATCTTGGGAACAGAAGTGGGGCCGGATTCTTCCGGGAGCGTTGGTATTGCTGCACACCGGATGGCATCGATATTGGGAGGAACCCCACCGGTTCATCAATGCTGACTCCTCCGGAGTTATGCACACACCGGGGTTCGACCCGGACGCGGCGCGGGAGTTGCTGCAGGCACGGGGTGCATCCGGGTTGGGAACCGATGCGCCGGGCGTTGACGCCGGTGTTGACATCAGTTTTGAGGTCAGCAGACTGGTCCTGGAAAAACACCGGCTGGTGTTGGAATGCCTGAACAATCTGGACCAACTGCCGCCTGCCGGTTCTACGATAGTAGTGGGGCGATTGAGCCTGGTAGGCGGCAGCGGTTCCCCGGCGTCAGTGTTGGCTCTGACGCCCTGAAGTCTGCCCGTGACTGATGGGCCAGGGCTAAAGCGCGGCTGCGCCGGCGGCGGCGCATTGTTCGTCCTCTTCGCTGGTGCCGCCGCCGACACCACACGCTCCGACAACTTCTCCATCGCTGGTGATGGGAACGGCGCCCTGTCCAAATATCATCTCGGAACCGGAACGCTGGCGAATGCCGCTGGGTGTGGGCGCCTCGGCGCGGGCTTGCATTGCGCCGCTGGGTTGTCCGAACGCTGCCGACGCCACGGCCTTCCCCTGGCAACCATAAGCAGAGGCCCAGATTGCGCCGTCCATTCGCTGCAGCCCCAGCAGGCGGCCCCCGGCGTCTACCACTGCGACACTTACTTTGATGTTTAGTTCTTCCGCCTGTGCAATAGCGGCCGCCATGATCCGGTTGGTTGCGGCTAAATTCAATGACATTATCTGCCTCCTGAGGTGGCGCGTCTGTATTTCGGTTTAAGCAATCATATTCGGGTGTGCCCGTGCGGGCAAGTCCGGTTCCGACCTCACGCGTACCCACCCCCCCACTTGTCATTGCGAGCGCAGCGTGGCAATCTCGTCGCCGTAGGAATGGTGGTTTGCCGACGTGTGTTCAACCTCAACGAGATTGCCACGTCGCTGCGCTCCTCGCAATGACAGGTGGGGGTGGCGCCCTTCCCATGACCATAGGCCAATTTGGTTTGAGAAAGTAGGTACGCAAGTCCGGTTCCGACATGTTGAGGTGCTATACTTGTCTCCGATTTTTTGGACACCGGAAGGCATTTATAACGTGTTGACGCGCCGCATTATCCCGTGCCTGGACGTTGACGGCGGGCGGGTAGTGAAGGGGACCAGTTTTGTGAACCTTCGTGATGCCGGCGATCCAGCCGAACTGGCTGCGCAATACGACCGGGAGGGCGGCGATGAGCTGGTGTTTTTGGATATCACCGCCAGCAGCGACTCCCGCGACACTATGGTAGGGGTCGTGCAGCGGGTCTCGGAGCAGGTTTTCATTCCGCTGACCGTGGGCGGTGGCATACGGTCCATCGAAGACGTGCGGCGGATGCTCAACGCCGGAGCCGACAAAGTTTCCATCAATACTGCTGCCATCAACACGCCTGACCTCGTGACCGATGGCGCCGGCCAATTCGGCAGCCAATGTATCGTGGTGGCGATCGACGCCCGGAGGGTGGTGGAGGACGAGGAGTATCCCACGCCTGCCGACGAATCCCTGGCAATCGACGCGCGTTCCGGATGGCAGGTGTTCACCCACGGTGGGCGCAACCCCACCGGGTTGGATGCGGTGAAATGGGCACAACGCGCCGTCGGTTTGGGATCGGGCGAGATTCTGCTGACCAGTATGGACGAAGACGGGCAACTCAACGGTTATGATCTGGAGTTGACTCGGGCGATTTCCAGAGCGGTTCCCGTGCCGGTTATTGCCAGCGGGGGAGCCGGCAACCTGGAGCATCTATATGATGCTTTCACCGGCGGCGAAGCGGATGCGGTATTGGCCGCCAGTATCTTCCATTTCGGCGCTTATTCCATTGCGGAGGCGAAGAATTACCTGGCCTCTCGCGGTATTCCCATGAGGGTTTGATCCGACATCCACGATAATATTTGCAGGTGATTGGATGGCGACGGCTATCACCACGGTCATATTCGACATGTTCAATACCATCGCGCAGGATGGACCGGATCTCTGGCGGCAAACGTTCGCCGATATTATCCGCGACCAACGGCTGGACACCACACCGGAGGCTTTGCGGCAAGCATGGGACAACGGGGCAGACAACTTTCGCGATCGTCGTACCGCTCCGGGCGCACCGTTCATCTCATACCTGGATGGTTGGGCAGAGGCATTCAGCGGAGCTTTTCGCGACCTGGGTGTCCAGGGAGACGGGCGGGCCGCGTCGCAAAAATCCATAGACGACCTGGGCACGCGCGGGCTATGGCCCGACAGTCTGGAAGCCCTGACCCTGATTTCCAGGGATCTGCGCCTGGCGATAATCTCCAACGCCGACGATGCCTATTTGCATCCCGTAGTGGCCCGAATTGGATTGCCCTTTGCAGCGGTGATCTCGTCTGAAGGCGAAGGGTGTTACAAGCCGGATGCGCGACTGTTTGAAGCGGCATGCCGGCAAATGAACGTAGCTCCGGGCGAGTGTGTATATGTGGGTGATCGCCAGTTTGAAGACGTTGCCGGGGCGCACGGCGTGGGAATGGCCGCGATTTGGATCAATCGGGCCGCGGCTCCGCTGCAACAATCGTTACCGACCCCGGACGCTGAGATTCGCAATTTGCTGGAGCTGCCATCTGCCCTGGAGAAAATTGGGAGGCGCGCAGCCACGGAGGAAACCCATGACCGAAATTAAACTGGATGACCGAGGACTGGTTCCGGCAATTGCCCAGGACATCAACACCGGGCGCGTATTGATGTTGGGCTACATGAACCCCGGGTCGCTGAAACGTACGGTAGAGGGAACGCAGGTCTGGTTCTACAGTCGCAGCCAGGAAGACCTGTGGCACAAGGGCGAGGTTTCGGGCAACTATCTGAACTTGCGCGAATGGTACGTCGATTGCGACTCGGATACCATCCTGCTGAAAGTCGACCCGGACGGTCCGGCGTGCCATACCGGCGAGGTATCGTGCTTTTACACCGAAATGGATGGATTGCCTGACGACTACGAAGCCTCCGACGGTGGCCCCCGGGTGCTGGACGAACTGTTCGCGGTGATTAAGGATCGGCAACACACGATGCCGGAAGGTAGCTACACCGCCAAATTACTGAGGGAAGGCACCAGCCGGGTCGCGCAGAAGGTCATCGAGGAAGCGGGGGAGGCGGCATTGGCCGCAGCTACCAATGACACTGAAAACTTGCCCGGGGAAATCGCGGACCTTTTGTATCACACCCTCACCTTGATGGCGTCGGCCGGGGTGTCGCCCAACGCCGTTTGGGAGGAATTGCGTTCCCGTCGGGGCTAGGCTCCAGCGCCTGATGAGGTCAATCCGGCCACGGCGTCGCCAGCAGAGTGGATGACCCAATCGCCGGCTCGGTATGCGGTAACGTGGCCCGCTCCCAGCACGATGGTTCGTTGGGATTCCAGCAAGGCTCCGGTTGCGCCGTCGATGCCGAGAACGGTCAAACCTGATTCGCCGATGGCTGAAACTTGATCCGAAACCACGCTGGGCGAGCTCCGTTCGTGGTGCGGGAGTACCATCACGCCGGGAACCAGGGACAACGCCTCGATCCCCTGCGGTGAACTCGGTCGGCGCATTCGTTCACCCATCACCATCGCCCCGGCGCTGGACCCGGCCAGTAATACGCCCCGTTGTCCGGCAGCGATAACGGCCTCAAGGAACGGAGAATCTGACAAGACGGATAACAGATGATCCGGGTTCCCACCGGTGAAATAGATGACGTCAGCGCCGGCTATCCGGTTCACAACGGCCGGGTCTTCGGCGCCATTCCGGTCCGTTAGGTCTATGGCAAACGCGTCGGCTCCCAGGCTGTTGAAGTGACGCACACCGTTAGACGCGGCGCGCTGTGGGTTCTCGAACGCCGCTGCTGTTGGTATGATGGCAACGCGCGGGTTCGCGCCGCCGGCCAGGGACAGCAGTTGCCGGTCCATCTCTATGCAGGACGGGCGAAATTCGTCGCCGCCAACCAACAGGACGCGATGGGCCTGACCGGGAAGTTGTCGCTGGTTTGTCATAATAAAGCGCCGCCGACTCATTCCATACTGGAGGGAGAATGTTCGACTTTATACACCATGTCCGTATCCTAGTCCACAACGCTGACGAGATGGCCAAATACATCGAGGACAACTTTGGTCTGACTCCGGAGAAGATTCAGGTTTACGAATCGCGCGGCATGAAAAACGCCATTTACAAAGTTGGACAAACCAACGTTGAATTCACCGAACCGCTGGACCCGGATTCTGCAATGGGGCAGTACCTCTCAACCTTCGGACCGGGCCCGTACCACATGGCGTTTGGCGTATCCGGGATTGAAGACAAAGCTCGCGAATTGGCCGGAAAAGGCAATGAAATGCGGGGAGACAATGGATTGTCCAGGAGCGCCGAGGGTTACATGACCGCAAACATTGATGCCGGCAGCGCCCTGGGGTTCCCGTTCCAACTGGCCGAGGGATAGCCGACAGCAGGATACGACCGCAGTCATGGTCAGAGCAAAGCAATCAGCCGGTTCTAACGCCGGATTAGAACATAAGGAAGAATAGCCATGTTCACTTCGATTCATCACATCCACTATGTGGTGCGCAACCGCGACGAAATGGTGGAATACATCAGGAACAACTTTGGTATGGAACCCGATGACCTGCACGTGGTTGAGGGGAGGGGAATGAAAGACGCTCTGTATCGCGTGGGCGAAACTCTCATCGAGATTACCGAGCCTCTGGATGCAGACTCCGGCATCGGACAACACCTGGCAGACCACGGGCCGGGCGTTTATCACGTTGCCTTCGGGGTCGACAACGTTCATCAGGTGGCGGCTGATCTGGCGGCCAAGGGCAATCGGCTGCGGGGAGAGGGCGGTGTCACGCAAAGCCCGCGCGGTTACACCACCGCCAACATCGAACCCGAAGACAGCCTGGGGTTGTGGTTCCAATTAGCAGAGGGATAATAGAAAATTGCGAAACTTGTCATTGCGAGCCCGTACTTGATACGCGGGCGGCAATCTCGCCGCTGAAACCGTCGCCGTTGCTGCAACGGGATTGCCACGTGGTTCGACAGGCTCACCATGAGCGGCTACGCTCCTCGCAATGACAGACGGCAGGGACTGGAGTTTCATAATTTTCTCAGGGATAAAGACGTTTTCTCCGGGGCGATGTGCTAGTATGAAAATCTACTAACACACCCAATCACAGTAGCCGGACGCACTGGAATGCTTGTAAAAGACACCATAGGGTTGGCGATCTCCGAAGCCCTGAAACGAGCCCACCAAGACGGAATCCTTAGCATCGACACTGTCCCGGACATCGAGGTCGATCGACCGAATAATCCGGACCACGGTGATTTTGCGACCAACCTTCCGTTGCGTCTGGCCAGGGCAGCACGCACCAATCCGCTGCAGTTGGCCGAGGCTATTGCAGAACGCGTGGAGGTCGGCCCCGAGATTGCCAGCGTGGCACCGGCTGCTCCCGGCTTTATCAACTTCAAGCTGAGTGACGGATGGCTGCAGCGTCAGGTGGAGCTGGTACGTGAGGAGGGGAGTAACTTCGGGGCCACCGACATTGGCGGCGGCCGAAAGGTTATGGTCGAATTCGTCAGCGTTAACCCGACAGGCCCGGTCCACGTGGGTCACGCCCGCGGAGCGGTGCTGGGGAGCGCCCTGGCGAACGCTCTGGAAGCAGCGGGGTATGCCGTAACTCGAGAGTATTACATCAATGATGCCGGCTCTCAGATGGAGGCGTTCTACCGCTCGGTTTGGGCCAGATACCAGCAGGCATTGGGCAGAGAAGCCGCGATGCCGGACAACGGGTATCAGGGAGACTACATCCAGGACATCGCGGGCGACATTATTGGAACGGAAGGCCCCCGGTTTCTGGAACTGAGCGAATTGGCGGCGATACGTGAGATCGGTGACCTGGCCCGGGAACAGATGGTAAGCGTAATCCGGGATGATCTCGGCGCCATCGGCGTAACGTTCGACAACTGGTTCAGCGAACGCTGGCTGTATCGGCAAGGTGACTATGAAAACGCCATCGGAAAGTTGCGTGAAGGGGGCCATCTGGCCGAGCGCAGCGGAGCCCTATGGTTTAATTCGACGGCTCTTGGTGATGACCGCGACAACGTGGTGGTCCGCTCATCGGGCGAGCCGACGTATTTCGCGTCCGACATTGCCTACCATTTCAACAAGTTCGACGGCCGCGGTTTCCAACGCGTGATCGATATTTGGGGGGCCGACCACCAGGGACACGTGCCGCGGATGAAAGCCGCGGTGTCTGCTCTGGGCATAGAGCCCGAAAATCTAACCGTCCTGATTTCGCAAATGGTGACGCTGAGGCGTGGGGACGAAACCGTGCGCGCATCCAAACGCACCGGGGATTTTGTCACGTTGCGGGAGCTGGTAGATGAAGTAGGAGTGGACGCCTGCCGGTATTTCTTCCTGGCTCGAGCCGCTTCCACGCAGATGGAGTTTGACCTGGAGCTGGCGACTCGCGAATCATCTGAGAATCCGGTTTATTACGTGCAGTATGCCCACGCCCGCAACGCCAGTATTCTCAAGCTGGCGGCGGATCGCGCCATAGACTTTACTGAAGGCAACGTCGGTCTGCTGCGTGATCCTCATGAGCTGCACTTGATCCGGACCATGTTGAGGCTGCCGGAGCTGGTGGTTCAGGTCGCCGAGAATCTGGAGCCGCATCACCTGCCGCATTACGCAATGGAGTTGGCGACCGCGTTCCACCATTTTTACGAGAATTGCCGGGTGATTTCGGCCAATCCTGAGGACAATGAAACCACGTTGGCGCGCCTGAAACTGGTGGCTGCGGCCCAGGTGGTGTTTCACCGGACCTTGACCCTGATGGGAATGTCTGCGCCGGACCGAATGGATCGAACCTAGCCTGGCAGGCCGGCGACCCACCGGGAATTGACGCTGAGATGATACCGCCGGGATTGTTTTATCGTATTATGCGGTGTATAGTTCGATTCCTATGAGCATAGGCAACCCAACTTTGTCCCGGTTCGAACAGTCCGGCATCCACAGATGCGTTTCTCGTAAACCGGGTCGTCATTCAGCACCGACACCGCCCCGGTTCGCGTACCCCCGTGATGGAAGGGCCGGCCAGAAATGAACGTCCTCTGGCGCATCATCGTTATGGCCAGCCGTTACCGGGTTCGGTTAATTCTGGCATACGTTACCGCGTTGGCAGCGATTGGCTTCTCGCTTGCCCTGCCTCAACTCTTCGGCAATGCCATTGACCTAATGGTGGAACATAATGGAGAGGAGTTGATCATCCGGGATTTCGCCATTGGCAGCGTGGTGATTTTCGGTGTGGGAATTCTGTTGGTGAGCCTGGGTCGCGGGTTTTGCGACTTTGGACGGACGTACACCACAGAATCGCTGTCACAGAAAGTTTCGTTCGACTGCCGCAACCTGCTTTACGACAAGTTGCAGAACGTCAGCTTTGCATTTCACGACAAAGAGCACACCGGAGACTTGATGTCGCGAGCCACCGCTGACGTGGAGGCGATGCGCCGGTTTGTGAATCTGGGTATGATCCGATCACTGGATGTGATCGTTCGAATCATTGCCATTCCTATCATTCTGGCTCTGGTGAACTGGCAACTGGCGCTGGTAAGCATGATTTTCGTGCCGGCGCTGGTGCTGCGGTCCAGCCTGGTGATGCGCGCATTGCGTCGCAAGTGGCTGCACGTTCAGGTGGTGATGGGGGAGTCGGTGACGGTTCTCCAGGAGAACCTGGCCGGGATCCACGTCGTCAAGGCATTTGCCTCAGAGGACTACGAGCGGCGGAAATACAACCGCAAGGCCGAGGAACTGCGCCACGAATATTATGACGCCGAGCGGATGCAAGGCACCAACAGCGCGTGGATGACGCTGTACTTCACTTTCGCTTTGGGGTTAATTTTGTGGTTGGGCGGCTGGCTGGTTTTGCGGGGTGATTTGGACCTGGGCGAACTGGCGATGTTCTTCCTGTTCCTCAACCAGCTAACTTTCCCGATTCGGGCATCGGCGCAGATAATCAATACTTTCTCCCGCGCTATTTCATCCGGGCAGCGTTTGTTCGCAGTACTGGATACGGTATCGCCGGTGGAAGAGCGACCAAACGCTAAGCCGATGGGTCGGGCAACCGGGCATGTACGTTTCGAGGATGTTGGTTTCTCCTACGAGGATCGCTCGCCGGCCCTCAATAAATTCGACCTGGATGCCAAACCAGGCCAAATCACCGCCATACTGGGAGCTCCCGGCAGCGGAAAGACGACAGTGGTTAGCCTGCTGCCACGTTTCTATGATGTGACCCGCGGGCAGATTACGATCGACGGAGTTGACGTCCGCGATTTCACGTTGCAGTCATTGCGCCACAACGTAGGAATTGTGCATCAGGATGTGTACCTTTTCAGCGCTTCGATCAGGGAAAACATTGCCTACGGGGTCAGCAACGCCACGCACGAAGACGTGGAACGGGCGGCCAAAGTAGCGCAATTGCACGACCAGATAATGGCCCTTCCCGGCGGTTACGATACCTGGGTGGGAGAGCGGGGCGCTACATTGTCGGGCGGGCAGCGGCAGCGCCTTTCGATTGCCCGAACTATATTGATTGATCCTCCGGTGCTGATTCTGGATGACTCCACTTCCAGTGTTGACGTAGAGACTGAGCGCCAGATCCACCGCGCGATGATTGAAGTGATGAAAGGGCGAACCACTTTCGTAATAGCCCATCGATTGAGCACCGTGAGAGAAGCCGACCAGATTCTGGTGCTGGACAAGGGCGCAATCGCGGAGCAGGGCAATCATTTCGAATTGATCGAGAAGGGCGGCATTTACCAAAGCATTTACGAGTTGCAATTGCGGCCGCAGGAGGAAGTCTTGCTGGAAGCCGCGATTCCGGCCATGGCCGACGGGAGAGCGGCGTTATGATGCGCGGCGGTGGCATGGGCGGCGGGATGATGCAGGGGATGCGTGGCACCTCCGCAGACAGCATGTTCGCGCCATCCAACGACAACTTGACCGATGAAGACGTGGTGGGTCGCGTTTACGACAACAAGGTTGTGTCGCGTTTCCTGACCTATATTCTTCCTTATCGCAAGTTTGCCCTGATCGCGTTGGGTTCTGTGCTGGTATACGCATCCGTCAACGCGGCCATCCCGTTGCTGATCAAATATGGGATTGACTGGGCCATTGCCGCTGGATTGGACGAGATTAATCGCGTTCATATAATTGGCGCCGCCTTCATGGTGATTACGGTTATTCATTTCCTGTCCAACCGTTTGCAATTCATTTTCATCGCGAGAACCGGTCAGGCTATCCTGTACGACCTGCGGACCGGGATGTTCAGTCATCTGCAGAACCAGTCCAACTCGTTCTACAACCGAACGCCGATAGGGCGCGTCATGTCGCGCATGCAGTCGGACATTCTGCAATTGCAGGAAACGTTCGAGTTGCTGGCGCTGGCGCTGGCGGAGTTGGTTACCGTCGGTGCAATCATCATTCTGATGCTGATTGTGGACTGGCAGTTGGCCCTGGTCTGTATGTTCGTGGTGCCGGTACTGACGCTGATCATGATGTACTGGCAACGATTCGCCCGACATTCGTTCATGCGGATCAGGCGGGCCATTGCCATGGTTAACGGTGAATACAACCAGAACATCACCGGTGTTCGGGTGGTTCAGAGCCTTAACCGTCAGGACGAAAACCTGGAACATTTCCGCAGCCTCAACTCCGAATATCTGGCTGCCAACCTGGAGGCGGCGCGCTATTCCGGATTGTTGCAGCCGCTGGTAGAGTTGCTGATCGGATTGGGTATTGGCCTGGGTGTGGTCGTATTCGGTGGCTTCCTGTTGAATCGAGGCAGTTTGGAAGTAGGAACGCTGGTAGCGTTCGCGTTCTGGATACAGCGATTCTTTGAACCCATTCGTCAATTGACTATGCAGTATAGCCAGTTGCAGCGGGCGATGGCCGCCGGCGTACGCATATTCGAGGTTCTGGACCTTGAGTCGGACATTGTGGACGCTCCCGACGCGGGTCCGTTGCCGGAAATACAAGGCGACATCCGATACAAAGACGTCTCGTTCCACTACGTTGAAGGGATAGAGGTTCTTAAGGATGTGAACCTCCATATCAAGGCCGGCGAAAACGTAGCGCTGGTAGGTTCCACCGGAGCTGGCAAGAGCACGTTGGTAAACCTGTTGCACCGCTCGGCTGACGTAACCGGTGGCGGGATAGAGGTTGACGGGTACGATCTGCGCGAGGTGCAGCGCAATTCGCTGGTGCACCAGATGAGCATGGTGCTGCAGGAACCCTATCTGTTCTCTGGTACGGTCCGGGAAAACATCAGCTATCTGAACGAACAAGCCACCGACGAAGATGTAAGGGTCGCGGCTACGGCGGTGGGGGCCAACGATTTTATCCTGGACATGGAAGATGGCTACGACTCCGTGCTGGCTGAACGTGGCGTCAATCTCAGCATCGGTCAACGGCAACTTATCAGCTTCGCACGGGCAATCGTTGGCAACCCGCGGATTCTGGTGCTGGACGAAGCGACCGCCAATATCGATACCCACACTGAGCTACTGATCCAGCAGGCGTTGAATCGCATCCTGAAGGGCCGAACTTCGATCGTGATTGCTCATCGTTTGTCGACGATTCGAAACGCGGACAAGATCGTGGTCCTGGACCGGGGCCGAGTAGCGGAAGTGGGCACCCATGATGAATTGCTTGAAGCCGGCGGCGTTTACGCTCAGTTGTACGCCATAAACTACGGGCTGTCTGGCCCGAGCGTAGACGTGGCGCCGACCGGTGGCGAGGTTATCGGAGCAGACGGACTGTCGACGGCAGCCGCTGGCGACTAGACAGGCGAACCTGACCGACTGCGGGCTTAACCCTCCGACAAAAACCGACTAATCACCGTGGCCAGTTCTTCCGGTTTGTGGTAGCCGATGTCGTGAATGGTGTCGGAAATCCAGTGTACGCGCCCATCACTTAGCGCCATTTCGGCGGCCCTGACCATCACCTCCCGTTGCCGGGCGAACTGGGAACCGGCGCGGTCGGCGCGTGGGCCGGCGGGAATCACGAGCGTGGGAGCGAGCACCCTTGGCAGAATGACCGACGGCGGTTCGTTCCACATGGAAGTCAGTACCTGGGCATGATTCTCCGGGCGCAAAATATCCCGCATCTGGCCGTCCGCGCCTTCATAGACCATAGTCAACGCAATGTCCTGGAGGTCGTCACCCCAACAAAACGACAGGTTGTCAGCAAGGTGTTCCAGATACTCCGGCCGGGTTCCGGCAACCCGGCGGGGGGCAAGACGCTGTCGGAATCCTTCCCAGGTTGGGTCAGGCATCAACCCACCGTCCTGAAAACCTCCGTCAATGAGCACGAGTTGGCTGACGCGGTCAGGGAATCGCGCTGCCAGGTTGCTGGTGACGTGTCCTCCCCAGGAGTGTCCCAATACCGCTGCCCGGTCGATCTCCAGGTGGTCCATTAAAGCCACGATGTCCTGGCACAATGTCTGCCAGTCGTAACCGTCAGGGGCCTGCGTCGTGGCGCCGTGTCCGCGTTGATCGGGTGCGACGACTCGGTAATTCGCGGTCAGGTATGGCGCGACACGCCGGTACCAATGCCCTGACGATGCCAGACCGTGCAAAGCCAGAATCGGGGGTCCGTCACCACCCCAGTCCAGATAGTGAGTGGTCAGTTCACCTACCGAGGCGGCGCAGGATTCAGGTTCGGAGTTTCCATAACCGGTACGTGGGTTTGTCATAATAAAAACTCGTGAGCGTGGTTGGTGTCGCCAAGGATTATACTCCTGGAAATTTCGTTTGGAGGAACCGATGCGAGGATTTGTGGACCGGTGTGCTAAAATTCGCCAGCCTCGTTAATCCCTTGGCGCGTAAGGAATTAGCAATGTCCGAAAGCTATCACCTGGGCGAACATTCCCCTTTGGTAATTGAGGAAGTGGCCCGACTCTACAAATCACTAGCGCCGGCGCGAATGCGGGCCCACGACTATACTTTTTGGGCCGATAATCCAGCCGAAGTAAGTGACCGATTAAACTGGTTAACGTTGCCGACAGATATGGCGGTGCTCACCCCAAGCCTCCGTGAATTCGGTGAATCGGCCCGGGCCGATGGTTACAGGCATGTAGTGTTGCTGGGTATGGGCGGGAGCAGTTTGGGTCCGGAAGTAATCCGGCGCGTCATCGGCAACGGCGCCGAATACCCTCAACTGCTCACGTTGGACAGCACTGTTCCCGGCTGGGTGGCAGCGACTACGGAGTCGATTGATCCAGCGCATTCGCTATTCGTCGTTTCTTCAAAATCCGGAACTACCACCGAACCCAACGCTTTCTACGCTCATTTCCGCAAAATCGTAGATGATGAGGTTGGCCGGAAACACGGTGGACGGCATTTCGTAGCCGTTACCGATCCCCAAACTCCGTTGGCGCAATTGGCTGGCGATGACGGATTTCAAGCGGTGTTTCTCAATGACCCCAACATTGGTGGCCGATACTCCGTCCTGTCACATTTTGGACTGGTTCCGGCGGCGCTCACCGGTGTGGATTTAGGGCGGTTGCTAAGACCTGCCGCCTCCATGCAAAATCGTTGCTCTATGGATGGTATCAACGGCGATAATCCTGGAATCCAGCTGGGGGCCGTCATGGGAACGTTGGCGAAGGCGGGCCGCGACAAGCTCACGTTGCTTGCTCCTGGGAGCCTGTCCGGTTTCGGGCTTTGGGTAGAGCAGCTGTTGGCGGAGAGCACCGGCAAAAACGGCGCTGGCGTGATTCCAATCGTCGACGAACCCTTGCAGGATGTGGAATGCTACGGCGATGACCGGTTTTTTGTGCAATTGTGTTTGGCCGGAGATGAGGATAGCAAGGTTGTTGAATTGGCGAGCCGGCTTCAATCGGCGGGTTATCCCGTGGTGCGATTGCGAATGGCGGGCGCATACGACCTGGGCGCCGAATTCTACAGATGGGAATATGCCACCGCCGTCGCCGGGCACATCTTGGGCATTAACCCGTTTGACCAACCGGATGTGCAGGGAGCCAAAGACCGAACGATCAGTGTGTTGAATCGATATGAACGCGAGGGGCGGTTACCCAACTTTAATCCGGAAGGCGAGAACGCGCTGGGCCACTTGTTGGAAAACAGCCACGCGGGCGATTACCTGGCGATCATGGCGTACTTGCCGGATGAACCGGCGGTGGCAATTGCGCTGGCCGACCTGCGGGAACGAGTGACGCAGAAATACGGTATCGCGACGACGGTGGGGTACGGGCCGCGATTTCTACATTCCACGGGCCAATTGCACAAGGGTGGCCCGGCCAGCGGGTTATTTTTGCAACTTACAGCCGACCACACGACTGATGTCGCGATCCCCGGTTGGCCGATCAGTTTCGGTACCCTGGCAGATGCTCAGGCGTTGGGGGATCTGCAAGCGTTACAAGACCTGGGGCGCAGAACCGTCTCCTTCCACATGGAGGCGGAATATACCCGGGGAATACGTAGCCTGGTGGAATCGGTTTGACTAACGGTCAATTCGGCAACGATTGAAGGAGACTGCTGTTTTGGAAATCGGAATGATTGGTCTGGGTCGCATGGGCGGCAATATGGCCCAGCGATTGTTGATGGCCGGCCACCAGGTGCATGCGTTCGACCAAAACTCAAATGCGTTGGATTCCAGTGTAGCCCTGGGCGCGTCAGGAGCAAAATCCGTTGCCGATTTGGTGAGTCAGTTGGAGCCACCACGCGCCGTATGGCTCATGTTGCCGGCAGGCGATGTCACGGAATCATGTATGAACGACCTGGCCGAATTGCTGTCGGACGGGGATGCCATCATCGACGGCGGCAACGCGAATTATCGGGAAACATTACGCCGGGGGGAGATGCTGTCGCAGCGTGGCATTCACTTGCTCGATGCGGGAACCAGCGGTGGCATCTGGGGATTGACCGAAGGATATTCCCTGATGGTGGGCGGGGATGAGGCCGTCTTCCGCCGGCTGGAGCCCATCTTCCAGGCATTGGCGCCAGGAGCCGACCGCGGGTACAGTCGAGTGGGCCCGACCGGCGCCGGTCATTTCACCAAGATGGTTCACAACGGCGTGGAATACGGTCTGATGCAAGCCTACGCCGAAGGGTTTGAGCTGTTACAGGCCAAGCAGGACGATTTTGATCTGGATCTGTTGTCCATCGCCAAAACGTGGCAACACGGCAGCGTGGTGCGGTCGTGGCTTCTGGACATGGCGGTGCGCGCTCTACAGGAGGATGTGAACCTGGAGACGCTGGCATCATACGTTGACGACTCCGGTGAAGGGCGCTGGACGGTGAACGAGTCGGTGGAACTGGCAGTGCCCACACCGGTGATCACGGCGGCGTTGTATCAAAGGTTCCGTTCCCGCCAGGACGAACCGTTCAGTGGTCGGATGCTGGCGGCGCTGCGCAACCAGTTTGGCGGGCACTCGGTCCGTCGGGCAGAATGATGGCGATGGTTGGTCAAAGCGCGTCCCCCGGAATGGATGGGGACGACAGTACGACCGTGCTGGTAATATTCGGCGGCAGCGGCAACCTGACACGGGAGAAGCTGGCGCCGGCTCTGTTCAACCTGGACCAGAAAAGGCGGTTGCCGGAGCACACGCACATCCTGGGAGTGTCTCGCGATTCGATGAGCGGTGATGCCTTCCGGGATTTTTTGCGGGGAGATATTCCGGAAACTACGACGGGGGAATGGGAGAAATTCGCCGGGCGGCTGAGTTTCCTGACCGCCGACGTTACTGATCCGGCGTCGTTGGGAGAGGTTCGGAGTCGGATTGACGAATTGTCGCAGGACGCTGGCGGGGCGTTGAACTGCCTGTACTATCTGGCGCTGGCCCCGGGGCTTTACGAGGCGACGGTGACCTCGCTGGCGGAGGCCGGCATGACCGATGACCGGAACGGCTGGCGGCACATTGTCATCGAGAAGCCATTTGGTTCCGACCTGGCGTCGGCGAAGCGGCTGAATGAACATATTCACAGCGTATTTCGTGAAGAGCAGGTGTATCGGATCGACCACTATCTGGGTAAAGAGACAGTGCAGAACCTGCTGGTATTCCGGTTTGCCAACGCAATCTTTGAACCAATCTGGAACCGCAACTACATTGAACAAGTGCAGATTACGGTGGCGGAGGACCTGCTGGTCGGGCAGCGCGGGGAGTACTACGACCGGGCCGGCGTGCTGCGGGATATGTTCCAGAATCACCTGCTGCAGCTGCTGGCTCTGGTGACGATGGACCCGCCTTATATCTTTGACGCCGACGCCCTGCGCAACGAGAAGGTCAAAGCCCTCAGCGCAGTGCGCCGGGTGTCGATGCGGGACTTGCGGCATAATCTGGTTATCGGCCAATATGAGGGTTATCACTCGGAGCCGGGGGTTGCGCCCGGGTCGTACACGCCGACCTACGCCGCGCTGCGGCTGTTTATGGACAACTGGCGCTGGCAGGGAGTGCCATTCTACCTGCGTTCCGGCAAGGGGTTGTCGCGCAAGACCACCGAGATGGTCATTCAATTCCACTCGCCCCCGCATATGCTTTTTCCGGTGCCGGACGGAATCACGATACCGGGCAACACGTTGTCGATTTGCGTGCAGCCCAATGAAGGGATACAGCTGGAGCTTCAATCTAAAGTTCCGGACGCCGGGTTGACCATGAAACCCGTGTCGCTGCACTTCGACTATGATGAGGGTTTTGCCGGCATCGACATACCCGATGCTTACGAGCGGCTGCTGCTGGACGCTCTTGCCGGCGACGCAACGCTTTTCGCCCGCAGCGACGAGATTGAAATAGCCTGGAGCATTATCGACCCGGTGATAGAAGGGCTGGACTTGCCGGGCGCGCCGGTTCCCTATCGCTATCTGCCCGGAATGACCGGGCCGCCGAACGCCGATGAGTTGCTGGCCGCCTACAACCATTCCTGGCTGCCGGGCTGCGTGGAGGCGGGGTATAGCCTATAGTATTCGGGCAAATCGGAATCGTGAGTTGTTTTACAAGCCGCAATGCCCCTCGCATTCGTTGATAAAGCCGTTAACTTCGCGCTCCTGGCCGTCAAAAGCAAGGGCATCCTCTAAAGGAATGCGTCGGTGGTGTAGGTACGCCCGCTTGTGAAACATACGGCCGGCGTTGTGTTCATTGGAACGGAGCATAGCATCTATTCCGACGGCTTCTTGATAAAGGTCAGGTTCGCTGCGCTTGATTTCAAGCCAACTGGAAGAACTACGGAACGGGCAACCAATGCAGGCACTGCGGGAGAGCGTGCGTTTGGGGTAATGTTCGGCGAACCATTCCAAGCATTGGTCGCGGGTCATCGGAATATCATCAATCAGCGGGTAACGGTGCTTTATCCACCAATTGCGGCTTGGCTTGACTCTCATGGCTTCGTCGGTGCTTATACCCAGCCACATCTCGACGTTGGTTTCCCCAGACAGGCTTTGCCGAGGCCGAACGCCCAGCATCTGCTGAACGGCCTTCCGGATGGGGTCAAGTTTGTAGTTTTTGGTGCATTGTCGCCAGTTAATGCCTGCCGGTTCGCCATCACGGTCGGCTAGATATGCCGGCAAAGTGAGCCAGGGTTGCCCTTGAGCATTAACGCCATTGATAACATCATCCCGCAAACTGCGACCGTTTCCCGTTATTTCAATAGGGAACGATACTTGCGACTGTAACCACTCGATGTTGTCGTAAACCGATTGCGGCTCCCATTTGGTATCCGCAAATATGGCGGAGTCTGGTTTGGATCCGAACGCTCCTTGCTCTGCCAACAAGCACATTACTGTACTTTGGACACCGCCGCCCAAGCTCAGAACCCGCAGCGCAGGAGGCGTGGAGCGATGCTGATAGCCTAGGGACCTTTTGGGGGCTTGGCCTCCTCCACGACGGAGCGCAGCTCGTCGTAGTCCAGAAAGTCGAAAGATAGAGTTGCGGCGCGCAAATTCAATCTCATCATCAAGGCGCTGGCATCTTTCGTTGTCTTCAAGTGTTCGTTGCCGTCCAGAAAAACATCGTACACAGCAGCTATTAGTCTGGTATTGGAGAATAAAAATGACCGGTCATTTGCCTGGTGATAGAGGTTGACGTTGCCAGTCATCGCCAGCAACAAGTCACCGTAGCTATGCTTTGAATGTTCCGCCGCACGGGTTGCCATTTCGCCAAGCCACCACAGTCTTGCCGCTGCGTTTGATTCGCGGCCATCTGGACCTGAATACTGCAGCCAATGCCGCCGGACAAAGTTTTCCGTTGCCTGCGGGAGGTTGTTTGACCTCCACCGAACCGGTACATACTGAGGCAATTCAAAACAGTTCAGCGTGGCCCAAAGTAACGGATTAGCCGCTTGAACCACAGAACTGCCGATTGCTCGGCGCATCGTCGGCACATATTCAGCATCAGACGAAGGGCCACTTTGCTGCAAGCGGTTCAGTTCTTCCAGCGACACTCGTATATCCAACCGTTCGACATACAGTTCAACATCGGGGCCATTTTCGTCGCGCGCTGCGGTTTCCATACGCTGCCGCAACTTGTTGGTATCCCCCTGCGTGAACAATTTCGGTTCGGATTCGGCCAGATTCTCCAGTGCTTCATAACCCACGCTGCTAATTATTTGGAGTTCCATCGTAATCAATCCTCTTGGTCATCCGGAGCCGTCGACCACCCTACCAATAGCGAGCGAAAAGGCGCCTCCAACAACCTTTGAGCGGCCAGAAACGTAGTGTAAGGGCCATCCTCGCCGGGGCCGCCGATTTCAATACCATGTTTACGAAGTTGAGTTCTTATGCAGTCCAGCCACTCGCACTTATCATCATCGATTTCGTCGGGATTTTCTTTTACAAAAGATAATACGGCCAATAATGCGCTCGTGAAAACTGTAGGCAATGCCAGGCTGTTATCTTTGCGCATATCATTGAAAGCGTCAAAGGTAGTGCTGTTGAGAAGTATGCTCACATAAGGACTCGTCAGGTCCATATTGACGTCGAACTCGCCATCGTTCAGGTAGCCGCTGTCGTCTTTTCGCAGTCGAAAAATGCTTCGGACAGGCCGAACGTCAGAATCTATATCAAATGCCCAGTTGAGGTCAGTAGCAAGGGGGGCCAGCCGAGGAATCTCCGACGGTTGCCCGCCGTATTCGGGATGGGCCGTATCGGTGGAATGGATGATAGCCTGCTCAGCCAGAATGACCGGATGAATCTCAACGCGGTTTTTGAGACGGCTCACGGGAATGCGTCCTCGCACTAAGAATGGCTCACCCGGGGAAGAATCCAAGTTTCCCCGGTATAAAGTGGATCTACAGTACACCATAGCAGCGCACTTGGCTCGGCGAGATTTCACCGCCTCGCTAATACGCGGTTCGTTTAGCTCAAACCGTATGTTAATGGACAGCATCCCATCGGATGGGTCATACTCTGGTGTGTCGCAAGTCGCGATGAATGTATGCTCGAGGCCGTAATCATCAGAGTCAGGACGCAACACTGGATACAGATATTGGCGGTTGGAGCGGTATCGCACTATTCGTTTCCTCCTTATTCCGGTCTTCTGCCCGCTAGCCGGAACGTCTTGCCGCTCACCGGTTCATTGGTGCGAATCTCCAACCGATACCGAGCGTCGTCAATCTGCGGCAAAATGCTTATAGCACCGTTGGCGACGCTAATCGGTTCCCCACCGGCTCGGGCTTCCCTAATCGACAGGGGGAGCTGTGCCCCGTCTTCGCCAATCGCGACCAGTTGAATGTCTTTTAGTTCTTGTCCCGGGTTGTCAAACGCGACCACAACCGAATGGGTTTCTCCTGGGATAGGCTGAACCCGAATCCCGCTTACCCGTGGCCTCGGTGGGCGTCGCTCGCTGCCAACGCTGCCGCCACCACCACTTCTCTCACCAGATTCATCGCCGCCACCGGTGCCTTGCCCCTGACGGCGTCGCCGGCGTCGTCCACCAAACTCTCCCTCAAACGGCCCCGCCCCGCCCCCTACATTGCGAGATTGTCGGAGACCAGTAATATGCACGGTGGCTGGTTTATCCAAGTCGCCGGGTTCGCCGTCATCATCATAGATTGGCAAGTACTTGGTGAGTTCACTCACGTAGTCGTCGGACTCTGGTGTGCTTAACCCTGCCGCTGCCTCAATCCTAGCTCGTACCCATTGCCCCAGCTCTTGTAGTTTGGCTCGAGCTTGCCGCCTTCGGTCAGGGTCGTCGATATAGTCAACTGACAGTTTGTCGTGCTTGGGCGACTCCGAATCCCTGATGTATGATGATTCATCCTTTTCCGATATGCACTCAATAATGGCAGTGAATCCATGCCAAAGCTGCGGTATGCTACCCAACCTCAAGCTCATATCGGCGGGTCGGGCGGTGATCATCATCCCGGAATCACGAACCAGCGCAATCTCCCGTGCTTTCGATTTTGGGTCATCATGCACGGAGATGCGCAACTTGACATTGCCGATACCAGGGAAGTATTCCGTGGCTGCTGGCGCCATTTTAGATACGCTGATGAAATTAGCCGTGCGAGGCAACTGCCCGTTATATTTTTCTCCGATATTAGCGGCGTTCACTTCATCATTGCCGACCACAACAACAAGGTTCTTATGGACTATGGCATGGAAATAATTGTCAATTGCGGTGGCGATGCAATCCTGCTGCCAGCCGGGACGTCCTTGATTGGAGCCAAGTTCGTAACCTGGAATGTATATGGCTGTGCCGGGTTCCTTTAGTCCGAAAGTATAGGGCACGTCGTTGTCTTTGAGAGGCGCATACGATTCTGCGCTCAAATAACCGGTACGCCGCCGTGGTTTTCTGGATGAATCCGTATGGGATACTAAAATGGCCTTGCCAATAAATCGGCGGTTTAGGCGATTTGCGTCCCGCCAAGCGGTTGAGTAGAGAACCGTGCGGAGATCAGTCACTGCAAAAGCCGAATGCTTGCCCAATCCGAAAGAACCAGCGGCATCCTTTTGCTCTTTTACCGGCGAGCCGGAGCCTTTGGTGAGTGCTTCCCATTTGCTGGGAGCGCCGGCGGTTCGTAGGGCGTCATCGGCTCCGGTGGTGTTGCTGTCCTTGATGCAGAGGGTAGTGAGTTGACGATTATAGTCCAACAGCCGCGCCCCTCTGTTGAACTGATCTCGTCCTTTATCGTCATTGTGGGGCGAACTAATGGCGTAACCAAGAATAGCGCGCAACTGTTCGGCCTCAAAGGCACGCGCAGGGACATCCAGTAAGCTACACTCCACTCTTACTGGTGCATCGCCGGCCCTAGCGCGAATTTTGGATAGATTCCCGAATCAGGTTAATATCCCGCTGATCCGTGAAATGTGAGATACCGGGGTCGTTATGCCCCTCAATTTCTCTTGCATCGTTAGGCGGAAATTGCCATGTCATCGTGGGCATCGTTGATTCTCCCTGCAATGGTGCGCTGCCATACTAAGGGAGGGCAGACATACGGTCAACCTTGGGAGGCCGCCCTCACCCCAACCCCTCTGCCAGTGGGAGAGGGGCGAGGCGGCGGGGTCTAGCCGTTGGTGAAAATTTCGTTGGCGATGTCCATGGCGCCGCGGGCGAATGGAATGCCGGAGTACAGCGTCATGTGCCCAAAGACCTCGATGATCTGGTCCTGGGTAAAGCCGATGTTCAGCGCACCGCGAATATGGCTCCGCAGCGGCCCTTCCCTTCCCAGCGTGGCCAGACAGGTCATGGTACACAGGCAGCGGCTGGGAAGGTCCAAACCGGGACGAGTCCAGGTGGCTCCCCAATAATATTCGCCAGTGATGCGACCCAACTCGCGTTCCGCCTGCGTAGGCGGCGCCGGCCGGCCGGCGGGTTGAGCGCCCATATAGTTGCGGCGGTATTCATCACCGCGCTGGAACAGGCTGTCCGGGTCTTCGTCGGTGTTGTGTATCCTCGCGGGTGTGAAGTCAACGCCCTGCTCTTCAAAAACGCCTTTGCAAATGCTCAACGCGGTAATGCCAGCAGGGGCTCCGCCATACCAGGTGTCATGGATAATCAGCTCCACAATCTGGTCGGGAGTCAGGCCCACGTTGAGAGCATTGCTCAGGTGGCGACGCAACTGGACTTCGCGCTGCAACACAATAAGGGAGGACAGCGTGATCATTTCCCGTTGCACCGGTGTCAGCGCCGGGCGTTTCCAGATGGTTCCGAACAGGGCTTCGCCAAGTATGCGCTCGAGGTCGGGGGCGATGTCCCACGCACCGGGCGCGGAACCGCCGGTGAGCGCGCCTCCACCGAACATGCGACGGGTTTCCTGGCCGCTTTCGTAGCGGTCGTCTAATTCGCTCATAACTGCCTCCATGATGGTAGTCGAGGTTGGAACGCCGGCAGTGTAAGGGTGAACCGGGCGAGGCGCAACCAGTTGTAAAATGGGTATGCGATTGTAAGGTATAATCCCGTGCATAGAAACCTTTGGCCGCACCTATTGGTTGATCATTGGAGTGTGAGCAATGACCACTGTTGAAGCACGCCTGAGCCGGTTGGAAGGTGTATATGAACACTTGGCGACTAAGGCTGATATTGCCGAGCTGAGGTCGGAGATGCTAAGCGCCAACGCCGAGCTGAGGTCGGAGATGCTAAGCGCCAACGCCGAGCTGAGGTCGGAGATGCTAAGCGCCAACGCCGAGCAGAGGTCAGAAATAAAAGGTGTTGACGCATCGCTACGCCAAGAAATGCAGGAGATGAAGGTGAGCTTAATCAAATGGATGGTCGGCGTTCAAATCAGCGTAGCCGGCATTATGGTAGGAGGAGGAATAGCGGCATTGGCGATTTTGGTTTAGCTCGCAAATCTCTCGAAACGCATCATGCTTGACCTCCTCATAACCAACGGACAGGTGATTGATGGCACCGGCAGTCCCGGATTCTATGCCGCAGTAGCCGTTTCCGGAGATACGGTATCGGTGCATCGGGGCGATGACACGGACTTGCGGGGAAACGCCGTTCGCGTCATTGACGCCGTCGGGCACGTGGTTTGCCCTGGCTTCGTGGACCTGCATTCCCACGCAGGATTGACCATTCTGGGTGACCCTCACCACGACCCCAAAGTACGGCAGGGTGTGACCACCGAATTAGTTGGAATCGATGGGATTTCCCATGCCCCGTTCAGGACCCAGGACGAATTGCACCGCTATATTTGGCTGGATTCCGGGCTCAACGGGTACCCACCGATGCCGGCCGACTGGCTGACGGTGGCGGACATGCTGGGCAAATACGACGGAACGGTCGCCATCAACATGGCTTATATTCTGGGCAATTCGCCGGTGCGCATCTGGAGCGTCGGGTGGAATCAGCGGGCGGCCACCGCCGCCGAGATCGCCGATATGCAGGCCGTGGTGCGAGAAGCCATGGAAGAGGGTGCGTGGGGATTGTCCACCGGTCTGGACTATCCTCCGGGCGCTTACGCTGACACCGACGAGCTGGTTGCCCTGTCGGAGACCGCCGCTTCGATGGGCGGGATTTACCACACCCATACCCGGGCCAGTCTGTTGAGCCAGGGTTATCTTGCTCCATGGCACGAAGCGGTTGAGATTGGCCGACGTTCCGGGATCCCGGTTCATCTGACCCATTATCGGCAGAGTGTTTCCGGCACCGGCAGCCATCTGGGTCATTTGGGGCTGGTAGAGGACGCCAGGGCCGAAGGGATCGACTGCACATTCGACTGTTACACTTATCCTTACTCCGGCACAACGATTACTATCGGACTGCCCCACTGGGCGAAGGATGGCGGTCCCGAGCGACTGATGGCCGCCTTGCAGGATTCCGATGACCGGGAACGGATGAAGCGGGAATTATCTCCATCCCGGCTGCACAACAACTGGTTGACCAATTTCACCAAACCCGAAAATCAGCAGTACGACGGCCGCCTGATCGCGGACATAGCTGAAATGCGTGGCCAGGAGCCTGCTGACGCACTGTTTGATCTGCTGATTTCGGAGAACCTGGGTATCAGCACGGTGGGCCTGGGTACCAACGCCCAGACACTCTATGCCTTTGTTTCGCATCCGTACGGCATGATTGCGTCCGATGCCATTCTTTTTGGAGAATACCCGAATCCCCGAACCTACGGTTGCTTTCCCATCGTTTTGGCGGAGTTCGTGCGGGCGGAACAGCACCTGAGACTGCCCGAGGCCATCCGGAAGATGACATCCTTCCCGGCCCAGCGGCTGGGTTTGCCCGACCGGGGCATCCTTAGGAACGGGTTCAAGGCCGACATCGTAGTATTCAATCCAGACACGGTGAAGACCCACGCCACTCGGGAGAATCCCAAGCAGTACCCGGTCGGAATCGAGTACGTGATAGTCAATGGCCAGGTAGTGATCGAGAAGGGTGAGAATACCGGCGTTTTGCCCGGGCGTGCCCTGCGTCGCGGCCATGCCACGACCTGATCCGGGGCCGATGAAGGAATCCGTTTCGCCCGATTTCCATTTCTGCCCACGCTGCGGTGAACCGTTGGCTACGGTGGAGAGAGGCGGATTGCCGCGACCGGGCTGCGTTGGCTGCGGTTACGTACACTTTCGGAACCCGGCGGTGGGGGTGGCAGTGATTGTATTGGACGAAGACGGGCGAATACTGCTGGGCCGCCGCTCTGCCGGCGGTAACGTCGGAGAGTGGTGTATTCCCTGTGGCTACGTGGAGTGGGGCGAAGATATCCGTGATGCCGGTCGCCGCGAGTTTCTGGAGGAAACCGGGCTGGAAGTAGCCATCGGTGAAGTCTTTGCGGTGCATTCCAACTTTCACAATCCTGACGCGCTGACAGTGGGTGTCTGGTTTTGGGGCAAGGTTATCGGTGGCGCCGTTCGGGCGGCCGACGATCTGGACGAAATTGGTTGGTTCCATGCCGGTGCTCCGCCGGAACCTTTGGCTTTTCCGACTGATATGAAGGTGTTGGCTGACCTTGCCGTCGCCACCGGCGCGGAGTATGTGCCATGACCAAACAGGCCGTCGTCATTCAGCACATCGCGGTTGAGACGTTGGGGAACAACTTCCGAGCGGTGCTGGAGAACGCCGGGTTTCACCTCACGACGGTTCCTGTATTTGACGGCGCTCCGGAGTTCGGCGAGTTCAATGCGCCGGAGTTGGCAGACGTGAGTTTGATCATCTCGCTAGGAGGGCCGATGTCTGCCAACGATAATTACCCGGCGCTGCGGCGTGAGATGGAGTATTTACGGGTTGCGACCATCGGCAATCCGGCGACTCCGGTGATGGGCATCTGTTTGGGCGCGCAGTTGTTGGCCCGGTCGTTGGGAGGGGTTGTGGCCCCAACCGGGGGTTATCAGTTCGGCTTGCGCAAGATAGACGTCACCGCCGAGGGCATCTGCAACCGGGTATTCGGCGAGATCAAAACGCCACTGGTTCCCACGTTGCACGGCGAATACTTTTCGGCGCCGCCGGGCGCTACGTTGTTGGCGGAAGGCACCATGTTGCGCCGTGATGGTGGATTCAAGCGCATTCCGATGGCTTTCTGCAGCGGATTGTCATTCGGGTTCCAATTCGAGCCGCAACTGACGCTGGAAGAATTGCAAATCTGGAACCGCGTACTGTACCAGGACTACAAACTGATGGGAGATCGATTCGATCCGGAAGAGGAATCTGCCAGGAATCTGAGGGAATTCACGGCGTTCGCGCCCAGTCACGAGGTGCAGATGTCGCGGATGTTGCGAGCTTTTCTGGAAAATGCCGGGTTCGGAACCGATTGAAGGATTTGCTCCTGCGGCGGCGGGTATGTAGGATCGACGTTTGACACTCGGGGCAGTGGAGTTTAATCTTCAAAGCGTCAACGCTGGACATAACCCCTGACAACGTTGCAATATGAAAACCGCCATTACTACACACTAAAACAAACGGAGGGATCAGGATATGGCATACGAAGGATTGATAGCAGAGCAAGTCTGGGTTGAGGGTCATGACGGTGATCGAATCAACGCCTATCTGGCACGACCCCTGGGGTCGGGTCCGTTTCCCGCGGTGATGTTGTTCCATCACATGCCGGGCTGGGATGCGGCAACTAAGGAGATGGCCCGCAAATTCGCCCACAACGGATACATTGCCATCTCGCCCAACCTGCACTACCGCGAGGGGAGCGACGACCCGTCGGTCAACAGCGCCAGCATCCGTGACAAGGGTGGTATGCCGGACGCGCGCACGCTGGGCGACGCTGCCGGCGCGATTGGTTATCTGCGCCACCTGGACGTTCATAACGGCAAAGTTGGAATCATCGGGTTCTGTTCCGGTGGCCGGCAGGTGTTCCTGGCCGCGTGCAAGCTGCAGGGTATCGACGCGGCGGTGGATTGCTGGGGCGGCGGAGTAACCCCCCGGGACAGCGAGCCGCCTACTGAGGCCATGCCACACGCTCCCATCGAGTTCGTGTCTGATCTCAGCTGCCCGTTGATGGGGCTGTTTGGTGAGGATGATGCTCGGCCGTCCATTGCTGAAGTGGAGGCGACCGACGCGGCCATCAAAGCGGCGGGCAAATCGTGGGAATACCACACGTACCCCAACGCTGGCCACGGCTTCGTTGCCGTTGACCGGCCCAGCTATGCGGTGGAGGCGGCCAATCAGGGTTGGCAGGAAGTGTTCACCTTTTACGGGCGGCATCTCAGCTAACCGACAGTTCGTGTCTTTGGCATAGAGCCTGAAGGTAGGGGGCGAATAATTATTCGCCCCCTACGGCATTGATGCACCACTATCGCCATTTCGGACCGCGTTTTGAACTGCCATCAAGATAGGGCGGAGCTCATCCACACGAATCTCGCCGCGCTTATCGCCAACCGGCCGGATTACTCCTATTAGCGGCGAAATACTCAGTGCGCATCGTGGGCCGTCGTCTTTGGAAGGACAGTAATAAACCGGCACGCCACTACTCATAACCGGAGTCCCTCCGGACTTCTCGAGCCTAGCCTTATGACGCGGGCAGATATATTCGCCGGCATCGTTCCTCATATTGTCTGGTATGACCTGCTCAAGCTCCCGTTCTACCTTTGTATCGCCTGCGGCGAGACTCACCGACCGGTTTTCCTCATCAGTGAGTCGCGCTTTCCGCAGCTCTTTCGCCTCGTGATTCAACACGGCTTCCACTTTCCATTTAGCGACGCCATACCACTCAACGAAGTTTTTCATCGTCTCGCCAGCAGCAAGATGCTCATACAGCGAGAACAGGGGTTGCCGCGTGTCAGCGAAAACCCACGCTCCACCGAGCCATCCCGGAACCCGTTCCAACGCCGCGCAGTTGTCCCAATTTGCCATCGTCATACCCCTCTCAAATGCCCTACGCGTCTCTATCTCTCCGGCGATGTATTGGCGGTATCTCGATTTCTAAGTAATCCCCCGGTTCAATTTGGCTAACGGCATCCCTGATTTCACCAGTTCTCATTTGAATAATGGACCAGTCGGTGTGCATCAAGACCAGAATAGCCAATGTCCTGCCTACGGGGTTTTGTTGATGCCTCAGGTTGTGGTCAGTGGTGATAAGCAGTTCAAAACCCTCTTCCTCCGCTCTTTCTAACTAACTCGCCGTCAGGCAGTTCATCCCAACCGAGCCAGTAGGCACTGTGGATAGTGTGCCCGGTCAGATAGCGACGTAGGGGCCAAGGAGTTCCTTGGTCAAAGAGTATCAGCATAAGCTGGTAGGTCTTCACGCAATTCCTTTGCAGCGTGTTCCAGTACGGCTTTCACTTGCCACTTCTCGACGCCTTCGTACCACTTTACGAATTCGTCAATCGTCGCGCCACCGGCGAGATTCGCGTGCAAGACGTAAAGAGCCAGCCGGGAGTTTTTGAAAACCCACGCCCCGCCGAGTCGGCCCGCAGCTTGTTCAACCAGTGGGCAGGCGCGCCACATGGCATCGTCAGGGCCAACCCGGTCGGAATCGGGATTGCGCGCATAGGGGACTCGGCCTGTGTAATCCAGCCGGTAGTCGTGCAGTTCGTCCGCTTCGTATTGCAGCGTCGCCACTACCTGCTCGACATCCACATCGCACCGCTCCGCAAAATCGTCAACCGTTACGCCGCCGGACGCCAGCGTTTCGTACATTGCGTACAGCGGCACTTGCGTGCCCTTGAAGACCCACAGCTCGCCGGCCTTGCCTGCCACTCGTTCCACCGTCGGGCAGTTTGCCCAATTCGTCATCGGTGCACCCCCCATATCAACGAAAATTTAGTAGGGGCGGATTTTCCAACCCACCCCTATCATGTTAACACGCTGTGTGGCATCCCTAATTGTCCGTGGCCTCAAATGCCAGGGTGGTAAACCGCATAAAGATTCCGCCTCTAGGAGCAGCCAGCGGACCATTCAGGCAGAGGCAGGCGATCACGACGGTGGCCCCCGGCTCGGCTGAGCCGCTGACTTCCACGCGGTGGGGTGCGTTCAGCCCCACGATGCTACCGAATGCCCGATCTATTTCACCGTTCACCCAAACCTCGCCATAGTTGTCAAAGCTGGTTTCAAACCAGATCCGGGACCCGCTGACGTCGACACCGTCAATAGTCGCGGGTACGGTGACGCTGATTCGGTACCAGGCAAAGGTGAAACCCTCCGAAAGACTCTGGCGAACGTTGTCGCATTCCTCCCATGCCGAATCGTCAAATTCAGCCAGACGGGGAGGCGCGGCCAGCAGGCGGGCGGATAATCCTTCGTTGGGTTCACCCGGAACCAGACCTGGGGCGACGCGCCAAGGCCGCCCGCCTACGATACTTCTGCCTTCTGGAGTGTTGAGGTCTACTGCGAACCTGGGCATAACCTGATCTCCTGTTGAATTGCGATTGGGTTTATGAGGGCAGTTTCGGGAGCCATTAGGGCCATAGAGGCGCTTAGCGGAATTCCCAAAGGTTGACGGCAGTTCCGCCGAACACCTGGTCCCGTACTTCGGAGCTGGGGTATTCAATCATGTCCATTGGGAGGCGCAAAGCGTTCCGATAGCCTTCACGGTTGGCCACGGGGGGGAAATCGCTTCCCCACATCAATCGGTCACCGCCGAACGCCTCTACGGCCATCTCGATCAGTGGGGGAACATCGGCGAAGGGTATCGGCTGGCGGAAGGGAACCGGCCGCGGGCAGAATTCGCCAAGGCCCGGGACCTTAACATAGACGTTCGGGTATTTGGACAGCGCCAAAGCCTGTTGGTAGGTTTCCATGGGGGGTTCCCGGTCGGAGCGGCCTGGCCCGAAGAACGCGCCGACACCGGCCAGGTGTTCCATCACCACCGTCAGGTTGGGAAATTCCTGGATGATCGCCTCAAATTCTGGATCGGCGTATTGCTCCACCGTGCCCATGACGCTGGCAATAACGCCTAACTCGGCACATTTGCGCCAGAGGGCCAGAGGGTCATCGCCGGGAGCGCGCCACGCGCAGTTGAAGCGCAGGCCGTCAACTCCCTGTTGATGCAGTTCGGCTACCCGGTCGGGGGCGTCGGTTTGCGTATGGTCGACAATCGCGATTATGGCGAAGCGACCGGGGAACCGTTTGACCGACTCGATCAGATAGCTGTTGTCGAAAACACCGAAAAACTGGGTTAGTACCGCCTTGTCCACGCCAACCCGATCCATCTCATCAAGCAGAATCTCCACGGGTTCGAACCAGTAGGGTGAGGCGTGGCAATGAGTATCAATTACTGTGGGCATTTCCAAACTCCTGTCAGTCGCGCATTATTCGCGGGTTCCGACGGATACCCGGCATCAGGCCGCCGTGGTTCCACCATCGATCACCAGCTCGGAGCCGGTAACGAAGGAAGACTCATCGGAGGCCAGGTAGATGGCGCCGTAGGCGATTTCGCTGGGTTTGCCGACACGGCCCAGGGGAAGGCGCTGCATCCTTAGAGCCATGTTTTCGGGGTCGTTGAGTGTATCGGCGATCATGTCGGTTTCGATGGGGCCCGGATGGATTGAGTTGCACCGTATGCCATCTCGGGCGTGCTGGATCGCAGTGGATTTGGTGAAGAGTCGAACGGATCCCTTGGTCGCGGTGTAGCTGGCCGAACCATTGGGACTGCCCACGAGGCCGGCCGTGGAGGAGATGTTGATGATTGAGCCGCCTCCATTCTCTCGCATGACCGGGATGGCCGCCTTGGTGCCAAGAAACACGCCCTTGGAGTTGACGGCAAAGATGCGGTCCCAGTCTTCCACCGTAGTCTCTTCGATGTTCTTGCGAATCAGGATGCCAGCGTTGTTCAGCAGGATGTCCAGCTTGCCGTAGGCGCTGACCGCGGTTTGTACTGCGGACTGCCAATCCGATTCATTGGTCACGTCCAGGTGGACGTAGGTGACCTGATAGCCCAGTTCCTGCAATTCCGCTTCGGTCTGGCGGCCCTGGTCGTCCAGTATGTCGCCAATGACGACGCTGGCGCCCTCCTCGGCAAACATGCGAGCCTCCACCGCTCCCTGGCCTCGGGCTCCGCCGCTGATCAGCGCAACCTTACCTTCAAGTCTGGGCATGATGAACCTCCGACAACGATTCGTGCGTTACATAAAAAGGGTTACGCGCTCACTTTATAGCGATTGGGGGTGCGGTGCAACCGCAGAGTGCGTTCGTCGAAAACGACAACCGTGATCTCCCCTCAATCCCGGTCCAGGTGTAAACTGCCACGTGTCGGTAGACAACTCTCAGACGCTATGGAGCGGAACGTCGCTCACTAACCCGACATCGATGCACCACAAGGAGAAAGACGATGGCGCCGCGGAATCTCACAATTGATTCACAAGTACATGCCTACGAACGAAACCGTCCGGAACGCCCCTGGGCCGGAACCTTACAGGGTCCTGAAGAGGTTACCGGTGACGATATGGTGGCAGCGATGGACGCACTTGGCGTTGACGGGGCATTGTTGATATCACCGTTTTCCATGTATCGCTACGACGCCAGCTATGCGCTGGAAGTGTACGCGAAACACCCGGGGCGGTTCGGCCTGATAAGGCCATTTGATCCGCAATCGGAAACGATTGAGGACGATGTGGCCGAGTGGACTGGTACTCCGGGTGTGGTCGGAGCCCGCATCATGCTCACAGCTCAACCATTTGAAGCGGACGACCCGGGTCTCAATCGCATACTCGCCGCCAGCGCAACCGCTGGCGTTCCGGTGAACGTCATGTGTTCGGGCAATCTGCCCCTCTTCGGTGAGCTGGCCCGCCGCAATCCGGACACGCAGATGGTGATCGATCATTTGGGGCTGGCCCAACCCCCCGCGCCGCCGGTTCCGCCGGAACCGTTCGCCGATCTGTCCACCGTGCTTTCGCTGGCGGATTACTACAACGTGGCCATCAAGATTTCCGGAGCGGGTACCCTGTCGCATGAGCCATTTCCGTATCCGGATATTTGGGAGCCATTGCGCCGAATATTCGACGCGTTTGGATTTGAGAGATGCCTGTGGGGTACTGACTGGACCAGGGCGGTGAATCTGTTAACCTACGAGCAGGGCGTAGAGGCATTCCGTGTTACCGACCAGCTCTCGGATTCGGAGCGTTCTGCTCTCATGGGCGGATCGCTGGCAAAGATATACAACTGGACGCCGGATGCAAGGTGATTAGTTAGGAGACGGGGCGGCAGCGCGGAAGTATCGGACCCCTGGGCTCAGGGTTGCCGCGATCCGGCGTGGGCGGAAATGGTGGGCCGTGTGGGGATCGAACCCACGACACCCGGATTAAAAGTCCGGTGCTCTGCCAGCTGAGCTAACGGCCCGAGGATTACGCCAAGCGTTCAACCGGAAAAGTATAGCATAGCCATCAGTTCGACCAACGGGCGGGGTGATGGCTCACACGTACCCACTTTGCCAATCCAAACTGGCCTGCTGTCATTGCGAGGATCTTCCACTCATCCTGAGCCCGTCGAAGGGTCATCCCGAGCTTGTCGAGGGACGTGGCAATCTTGATGATGCTGAACACACGTTAATGAACCGCCGTTGCTACGGCGACGAGATTGCCAACCCCCGCATCGAGTACGGGCTCGCAATCACAAAGTGGGTACGCGTGAGGGGGTGTTTGTTATTTGGTGATTGCCGCGTAACAAAGACACTTGCCAAAATGTTGCGACGGGTGCATAATCATGCCACAACTTTCTGGTGGTTCAAGCGGGGTGGCCCCACCCGTTCCCATCCCGAACACGGAAGTGAAACGCCCCAGCGCCGACGATACTGCCCCGGTGACGGAGTGGGAAAATAGGTCACTGCCGGAAAGTTTTCGTCTTGACAGTTGTGGGGCAGTACACGTACTGCCCTATCTATCTGAAACCAGCGCGAACCCACCATTGGGATCGAGGTTGAAGGCGAAATAACGGTAAGGAACGACACCGAACCGGGCGTAACGGGTTCGATGGAGCACGGCGATGGGCTGGGTGTGATGAACAATGAAACCGCAACCGGCGCAATGGTCCCACCGAAAACCCCGATTCCCAACCCGAAACGGCGGCTTTGTCGATATATTTCGACTTTATGAGCCGCTTTTGTAGTTAATGGCACTTTTATTTTTGCCCAAATGCGGTAAAATGGCGTGTACAGCGCAGAGTCGTTAACCTGAAACCAACCCAGGAGAAACTCATGGGCAGCAGATTCGAGAAATTTTCAGAAAGAGCACGGCGTGTTTTGTCGTTAGCTCAGGAAGAAGCGCAGCGGTTTAACCACAACTACATCGGGACGGAGCACATATTGCTCGGCTTGGTACGTGAAACCGAGGGTGTAGCCGCTCGAGTGCTGTCCGGCCTGAGCGTAGACCTTGGTAAGGTGCGGTCGGCCGTTGAGTTCATCATCGGGCGCGGCGAGCGGCCGGCGCAAGGGGAGATCGGTCTCACGCCCCGAGCCAAGAAGGTGGTGGAGTTGGCGGTCGATGAAGCCCGCCGAATGAATCATACCTATATTGGCACGGAACACCTTCTGATCGGGCTGTTGCGCGAAGGTGAAGGCGTTGCCGCCGGCGTGCTGGAGAGTTTGGGCGTCAACCTGGAGAAGGTACGAGCGGAAACGCATCGCATCCTCAGTAACTCCGGGACAGGGACTTCGACGAGTACCCGTTCCAGCACCCGCACTCCCACCCTTGATCAATTGGGCGTCGACCTGACCAATGCCGCGCTGGGTGGCAAACTGGATCCCGTGATCGGTCGCGATACCGAGATCGAACGGGTCACTCAGATTCTGAGCCGCCGCACCAAGAATAACCCGGTGTTGGTGGGCGAGCCTGGCGTGGGTAAGACGGCAATTGTCGAAGCCATGGCCCAGCAGATATCGTCCGGCGATGTTCCGGAGACTCTGCAAGGCAAACGCTTGGTCACCCTGGACATGGGCGCCCTGGTCGCCGGGACGAAGTACCGAGGTGAGTTCGAGGAACGACTTAAGAAAGTGATTGAGGAAATCAAGACCTCGGGCAACTGCGTTCTCTTCATCGACGAGATTCATACCATAGTGGGCGCGGGAGCAGCCGAGGGCGCCGTTGACGCTTCCAATATTTTGAAGCCGTCTCTGGCTCGAGGCGAAATCCAGTGCATCGGCGCCACCACGCTGGACGACTATCGAAAGTATGTCGAACGGGACCCAGCGCTGGAACGACGTCTGCAACCGGTTCGGGTGGAAGAACCCGATGCCGACATGACCGTTGACATACTCAAAGGCGTGAAGGTCCAGTACGAAGACCATCACAATGTAGAGATTACCGAGGAAGCGGTGCAGGCGGCGGCCACGCTGTCCACTCGCTACATCCCGGATCGGTTCCTGCCAGACAAGGCCATTGACCTGCTGGACGAGGCGGGCTCACGGGTGCGTTTGAGAGGCAGCCACGCTCCTCAGGAAGTCAAGGACGCCATGGAAGTCCTGGAGAGGGTGCGAAAAGAAAAGGACGAGGCCATCGCTTCTCAGCAATACGAAGTGGCGGCTGAGTTGCGGGACCGGGAATTGCACCTTTCGCAAAATGTTGGCGACCTGGAGCGCGAGTGGCGTGCCGACCGCAGTAAAGAGCGAACGCAGGTAACGGAAGAAGACATTGCCGAAGTGGTGAGCATGTGGACCGGCATTCCGGTGACTCGTCTGGCCCAGGAGGAAACGGAGCGCTTGCTTCACATGGAAGAGGATCTGCATAAGCGGATCATTGGACAGGATGAAGCGATCGTCGGGATATCCCGCGCTGTTCGCAGAGCACGCGCCGGGCTAAAGGATCCTCGCCACCCGATTGGCGTATTCCTCTTCCTTGGCCCTACCGGCGTAGGGAAGACAGAACTGGTTCGAGCGATGGCAGAGTTCATGTTCGGACACGAAGACAACATGATTCGTCTGGATATGTCCGAGTTCCAGGAGCGCCACACCACCGCCCGTCTAATCGGCGCCCCTCCTGGGTACGTTGGCTACGACGAAGGCGGTCAACTAACCGAGGGTGTTCGCCGTAAGAACTACTGTGCAATTCTGCTCGACGAGATCGAGAAGGCGCATCCGGAAGTGTTCAACATCCTGTTGCAGATCTTTGATGCTGGCCAATTGACCGATGCCCGTGGGCGTAGGGTGGATTTCCGGAACTCCATCATCGTAATGACCAGCAACCTGGGATCTGACTTGATCAAACGCGACACCAGCTTGGGATTCGCCGTCAAGTCGGACTTGGCAAAGACAGACAACCAAGCTTACGAGCGGATGAAGGATAAGGTTATGGAGGAAGTGAAACGCTTCTTCAGACCCGAATTCCTGAACCGGCTGGATGCCACCATCGTCTTCCATGCGTTGAGCAAGGAAGAGATCAACCAGATAGTTGATCTGATGATGAACATGGTGAGACTGGAGCTGAAGGACAAAAACATCGGTATCGAATTGACCGAAGCTGCTCGCGAATTTTTGGGCGAGAAGGGCTTCGACCCGGTGTTGGGCGCCAGGCCATTGCGCCGGCTCATCCAGAACGAAGTCGAAGATAGACTGTCCGACGAGTTGCTGGGTGGCAAATTATCGGAAGGCGATACTGCGATTGTCGACCTCGACGAAGACGGGAAAGTCGTAGTCAAGGTACGCAGCGAGGAGATGGCCGCTTTGCCCTCGGCTTAGTGGAAATCTACAACGCAAGCTAAACATGAGGGCGTCATCAAAAATGGCGCCCTCAACGGTTAGTGAAGCCGGCGGCTGATCTGGCCGGCAGATTGTTCAATGCGAGTTCATCAGGATTCCGGGGTAGGTATGCCGATTGCATTGCTTCATACGCAACACCGGTTAGATGAGGAGATACTGCTGCTGTGATGCGCCGTTCGACAGGGATGCATCTACAACGGATGATCCGGTACCGAACAGTTCCTCCGGCGCCGGCGGTTGACGGTTCGTCAAGGTATTGCTAAATTTTCGGAACGCTTTCAACGGGTATTGAGGTGAGTGAATGGTCAGGCGACTGCTAAAGGAATTGGAACAGGTATACGGCTTCGACGAAGTGGCAATTGTCCCCGGCGAATTTACCATCAATCCAGAGATGACATCCACACAGATGAGCATCGGGCAGTTCTCGTTCGACTCGCCGGTGCTAGCCTCTGCGATGGACGGGTCGGTGTCGCCCCGGTTTGCCACTCTCATGCATGAGATGGGAGGCTTGGGTGTCCTGAATGGCGAGGGACTGTACAGCCGTTACGAGGATCCCTATTCCGTGTTGGAAGAGATAATATCGATGGATCAGGCTGAGGTTACCGAATACCTCCAGCACGTTTACACCGAACCGGTGCAAGATCACCTGATTGGAGAGCGCGTACAAGAGATCAAAAAAACCGGCGCAATTGCGGCGATTGCGTTCACGCCTCAAACTACCAAGAAGTTCAGCCCGCTGGCGGTCGAAGCCGGCGCTGACATCATTGTGGTCCAATCGACGGTTACCACCGCCCGCCACGTTTCGCGCAGCTACCGAGGATTGATATTCTCAGAACTGGTGAGTGCGTTGGATGTACCGGTCGTGGTTGGCAACTGCGTGACCTACGACGTGGCCACCGAGTTGATGGAAACCGGCATTGACGCGGTATTGGTGGGGGTTGGTCCCGGCGCTGCGTGCACCACCCGGGAGGTTACGGGCGTGGGTGTGCCGCAGGTGTCGGCAACATTGGAATGCGCGGCGGCGCGGGAAGATTATTTCCAGCGCACCGGCCGGTATGTCAGCATCATCACGGACGGGGGAATCCGGACGGGTGGCGACCTTTGCAAAGCGATGGCCAGCGGCGCCGACGGCGTGATGTTGGGTACGCCATTCGCTCAGGCTGCGGAGGCGCCGGGTCGTGGATTCAACTGGGGAATGGCTAACGCGCACCCGGAGCTACCTCGAGGAACCCGCATCAATGTTGGAACCAAGGGCACGTTGCGACAGTTGATGCACGGCCCGTCGAGCGTGACCAACGGTACGCAGAACCTGGTGGGTGCGCTGCGAGTAGCGATGGGGATGTGCGGGGCATACACGGTTCGGGATTTCCACAAGGCCGAAATGGTCATAGCCCCCGCCATCAAAACTGAGGGCAAACATTTCCAGATGTTGGGGTAGGGCGTTAGTCAGAGATCCGCATCTTTTCAACCGATATTTCAATCATAGGAGGCTATTCATGTCGACCGGCACAATTCAAATTCTGGACCCGCGTCCGGAGCAAACAACCGCCGAGCGTCCGGCCGCCGGCCGTCTACCCGGCCTGAGCGGGAAGACCATAGGGCTGCTGGAGAATCGTAAATATCATTCTGACAACTTCCTCAAAGAGTTGCAGACCATCCTGGAAGAGGAATACGCGGTCGATAAGGTCGTTTACCTCCAGAAATTCAGTTTTAGCGCCCCGTGTTCGGATGAGACGATCGAAGAACTGGTGGCCCAGTGCGACGCTGTCGTACACGGCATTGCTGATTGAGGAAGCTGCACGGCGTGGGGTCTCCACGACACAGTAATTACCGAAACCAGGGGCGTCCCTTCAGTCAGCGTTATCACTGAGAGTTTTACCCGGGCCGCTCATGCGAGAGCAACGGCGCTTGGGATGCCGGGAGTGCAGATATTGGCGTTGCCCAGTCCGTTGGCGCCTCGGTCGATACCGGAAGTGCGTGATTTGGCGCATAAATTTGCCGGCGAGATCGCGACAATGTTGACCGCCTCCAGGTAGTTGGGTCCCGTTAGAAAGGAGTATCAACCTTATGCCCAGTGAAACCCCTGCCCTCCAGTCGCGACGCATCGAGGTTGCCGATTCCCATGATGCGATCCAGGATTACTACGAGGAGCAGGGGTGGACGGACGGTATGCCGGTGGTTCCCGCCACCGAGGGCGCGGTCCAGCGTATGCTGGGTCCGTGGGGTGAAGATCCATCCCAGGCCCTCGGCGTGGCCCAACCATCCAACTGCGAAGTTACACTGGAAAAAATAGCAATTAACGCAGTGATGGCCGGTTGCAGACCCGAATATTTCCCGGTCGTTGTCGCCTGTGTTAAGGCCGCATTGCAGCAACCGTTCAACCTGGCAGGTTGCCAGGCCACCACCGGCGGCGCGGCTCCGGTGGTAATCGTCAATGGCCCCATTGCCCGGCAACTGGGCATCAATGGCGATTCGGGTTGCTTTGGGCCGGGGTATCGTTCCAACGCCACCATCGGTCGGGCGCTGCGGTTGTTCGTACGCAACGTGGCCGGCCTGATCATCGGTGATATGGACAAGGCCACTTTGGCGATGCCGGGACGTTATTCCTTCTGTTTCGCTGAAAACGAAGAGCGCAGCCCCTGGGAACCCCGGCACGTGGAATTGGGATTGGAACCGGAAGACAGCATGATAACGCTGCACGCTATCCGCGGGTTCTACCCGGTCATGGAAACAACGGTGTCCAACGGGCTGGACGTGCTCAATACATTGGTGCGAGCCACCCGCGCCACGGGGTTCTCGAATTATTATCAGATTGGCACCGGAGCGCAGGTTACGTTGGTGTTGAGTCCGGAACATGCCACCGAGATTGCGGCGGCCGGACTAACCAAGAAGGATGTGCGGGAGTATGTTTACGCCAACGCCCGAATGTCGATTGCCGAGTTGTCGGATCTGGGGCACTGGGGCAATCGCAACTACCCAGCCTGGATCGATGACACAAAACCGGATACGATGGTTCCCATTGCGCCGCGGGCCGACGATGTCGTTATAGTGGTAGCGGGCGGAGACGGCAGGCATTCGGCCTGGCTGGCCGGATGGGGTGTAACCCGTGTGGTCACCGAGAAAATAGAAATTCCGGGTTGACGCGGGGTTACGGACCCGATTTCAGGCCTGAACCTGAGCGTACTCATCAATCAGGGCGAGATATCGCCCTTGATTTAACCTCTGAGTCGGCGCAGTGTACAAAAATCACAACTTATTCGGCATAATCAATCGGACGGTAACTGGCAACTTGTTCACTCATCTACACACCCACACCGAATACAGCATGCTGGACGGCATCAGCCGGATTCCGGACTTGGTGAATCGCACCCGGGAACTGGGGATGGATGCTGCAAGCATTACCGATCACGGCTCACTGTACGGTGTGGTGGATTTCTATTCCGAGTGTGTGGAAGCCGGTATCAAACCGATCGTGGGTTGTGAACTGTACGTCGCGCACGGAAGTCGCCACGACCGTACGCCCAATGAACGGACTGCCAATCACCTGGTGTTAATCGCCAGGGACAATACGGGTTACCGAAACCTGCTCCAGTTGGTCACGCTTTCTCACCTGGAGGGTTTCCACTACCGTCCCCGAGTCGATAAAGAACTGCTGAACAAGTATCGCCAGGGATTAATCTGCATGTCCGGGTGCGCTTCTGCGGAAGTGCCCACGTTGCTTGCCGACGGGAATTACGACGCTGCCAGGGAGATGGTTGGGTGGTACCGCGAGTTGTTCGGCGAGAATTATTTTCTGGAACTGCAACGCCACGAACACGTCCCACAGTTGCCCAAGATCAACGATGGTTTGATTCGGTTGAACAAGGACACCGGCATCCCGTTGGTGGTTACCAACGACGCCCATTACGTGCGGCAAACCGACCATCAATACCAGGACGTTTACATCTGCATCCAGACCGGCACCAACATCCATGACGAAAAGCGGCTCCGCATGGAGGATTCTTCGTACTACATCAAATCGCCGCAGGAGATGGCCGCCGATTTCCCCGAATTTCCCGCTGCGCTGGACGTTACCGGCGAGATTGCGCAGCAGTGCGATGTCTCCCTGGGGTTCGGGCAGATGCATCTGCCACGTTATCCCACTCCCAACAATGAAGACGCCGACGCCTACCTGGAAAGGCTGTGCTGGGAAGGATTCATCAAACGTTACGGGCGCAACAATCCGGCGGCGCAAGCACGCATGGAGTACGAGCTGGAAGTGGTGAAACAGACCAGCTTCGCCAACTATTTCCTGGTCGTGTGGGACATCATTTCGTTCGTGCGTGAGCGGGGAATATTGTTCGGGGTCAGGGGGAGCGCTGCCGCCAGTATCGTGCTGTACTGCCTGGGCATCACGGAAGTGGACCCGCTGGAATACCGCCTGGTGTTCGAACGCTTCCTCAATTTCGAACGCAAAGAAATGCCGGACATCGACATGGACTTTCAGGATGACCGGCGGGACGAAGTGCTGCGCTTCGTCATAGACCGCTACGGCCGGGATAAGGTGGCACAGATAATCACTTTCGGAACCTTGGGCCCCAAGGCTGCCCTCCGCGACGTTGGCCGGGGCCTGGGCATGAGCTACGGCGACGTTGACCGCATCGCCCGCATGGTGCCGATGAAGTCGCGGACGCTGGCTGATGCGATGAAGGCCAATCCGGAGCTGGAGCAGAGCTACCATAGCGACGCCTCCCTGCAGCAGTTGGTGGATAACGCCCAAGCCCTGGAAGGCATCGTCCACCACGTGAGCACCCACGCCGCCGGCGTCCTGATCGCCGATGAACCGCTGACCGACACGGTTCCTTTGCAGCGGCCGGCCCGCGGCGATGAGAACAGTCCGGTGATGATGACCCAGTTCTCGATGGACCCGGTGGCCAAGCTGGGGTTGCTGAAGATGGATTTCCTCGGCCTCACCAACCTGACCATCCTGGACCGCACCATCAAATTGCTGGATGCGGAAAAGGGGATCCGCATCGACCTGGGCCGGTTGACGCTGGACGACCCGGAAGCCTACGCCCTGCTGAGCACGGGCAACACCTCCGACCTGTTTCAGCTGGAAAGCGCCGGTATGCAGCGCTACATCAAGGAGCTGAAACCGTCGAACCTGGGGGACATTGCGGCGATGATCGCCCTGTATCGGCCCGGCCCAATGGAGCATATCGATCGATTCATCCGCTCCAAACATGGTGTGGAGCAGGTTTCGTATCCCCATCCCAGCATGAAGGAGCTGCTGGACGAGACCTACGGCGTCATCGTCTATCAGGACCAGGTGCTCCACATCCTGCAAAACTTCGCCGGTTACACGCTGGGGGAGGCCGACACCGTCCGCAAGGCCATGGGCAAGAAGATTCCCGCGCTGATGGCCGAGGAGCGCGACCGCTTCGTTTCGGGTGCGATTGAGCGGGGATACACGGAGTCGATGGGCACCGAGATTTTCGACCTTATCGAGCCGTTCGCGGGTTACGCATTCAACAAGGCCCACAGCGTTAGCTACGGGCTGATTTCCTACTGGACGGCGTATTTCAAAACCCACCATCCGCTGGAGTACATGGCATCGGTGCTGAACTGCCGGCTGGACCACGCCGACCGGTACGTGGCATCCATAAATGAATGCACGCGCATGGGGATGAGGATCGGCCTGCCGGACGTGAACGGTTCGGGAGTGTACTACACCACCGACCGAGCCGCCGAATGGGCGGACGGAACGGATGCCCTGCGCGTCGGACTGGCTGCCGTCAAGTCGGTGGGGGAGGCTGCCGTTTCGCCCATCGTGGCCGAGCGCGAGGCCAACGGCCCCTATGCCTCCGTCGGTGATTTCTGTCGCCGGGTGGACGTATCGGGTTTGAACCGGCGCACCCTGGAGGCCCTGGCCAAGGCGGGAGCGTTCGACTCGCTGGGCCGCCGCGCCGCCGTGCTTGCTGCCCTGGACCGCATCTGGGCGGTGGCGCAGCAGGAAACGCGCAACCGCGGTTCCGGACAAATCGGCATGTTTGGCGAAGAGGTGGACGGTGGATCCGGTGGGACCCTGCTGGAACTGGACAACAGCCAGCCCGATGTGACCGACCAGGAAAAGGCCGAATGGGAACGGGAGTATCTGGGATTTGCGCTTTCCTACAACCCGATGCTGGCGCTGGCCGCCGTTGATGCCGGCGATGCCATCAATGCCGTGGCGCGGCTGGAAGATGAGATGGTCGGGGCGACCGTTACCCTGCTAGGATACGTCAACGAGGTGACGGAGCGCTACACCCGCGACAACCGCAAGTTTCTGCGGGTGGATCTGGCGCTGCTGGGCGGGAGCGTGGAGACGATGGTGTGGCCGGACTCGCTGGCGAAAACCGCGGACGTATGGCGGCAGGGCATTACGGTGCGGGTGACCGGGCGGCACCAGGTCAGGGGCGACGATTTCTCGCTGGCGTGCTACGAGGCCGAGGAGTTTAAGCTGATGCCCCAGGCCGCTCCGGTCATGGACGGCGATGCTGCCAGCACGCCAGCCGGCAATGCGCCCGATGCCGGAGGGCCTGCATCATCATCGCCGCCCGAGCGGGGAACGCGGCGGTACGGTCGCGGCAACGGCGAGGCGTCCAGACCCGCCCAGTCCGGCGGCAACGGGACTGCCTCGAAGTCGGGGGCGGCTGAGTCATCGGGCGGGCGTGAGGCCGGCGTGCTGATCCGCATGTCCGAGACCGACAACGCGGAAGATGACCGGTACCGGTTGCGCCAGGCCATTCGGGTGATGCTGGAATACACCGGCGATGACCGGGTGTATGTGGAACTACACCTGCAGGAAGGCCGGCGGGTGTTGATGGAGATTCCCACCGTGTCCACCGGCGCTTGCGACGAGCTTCAGGAGCGGTTGCGGGAATTGCTGGGCGAGGGTTGCGCCGAATACTGCAACTGGGATTTGCCAGCCGCAGCGGATTAGGCAGGCGGTCGGCGCCCCTCACCCCAACCCCTCTCCCGTGGGGAGAGGGGCAATTTTGCCACCGCAGCAACCGAATCCCCTCTCCCACCGGGAGAGGGTTAGGGTGAGGGCGGACGCCCCTATTCGGTGGCGGGGATTTGCAGGCCCAGGCCGGCGGCGATGAACCGCTGGCCGTTTTCCTTGTAGCGGGCGGTGGGGTCCTGGAGGCGCTGGCGGTGAACCTCGGGCAGCTCGCGGATGCGGCCGGGCACTCCGATCACCAGCGACTCGCTGGGTATGGCGGTTCCCGTCACAATGGCTCCGGCGCCGATGAGCACGTAGTCCCCAACGTCGCAGTCCTCGAGGCAAACGGCGTTGACGCCGATCATAACGTTGTTGCCCACCTTGCCGCCGTGGATCACCGCGCCGTGAGTCATCAGGACATTGTCGCCCAGCTCCAGGTAGTCGTCGGTGTGCAGGACGCAGTTGTCCTGGATGGAGCAGTTCCTGCCGATGACAATCCGGCCGTAGTCGCCGCGGATAACGGCGCCGGGCCAGATGCTGGTGCCCTCGCCGATAATGACGTCGCCCACGATGTAGGCTGCCTCGCTGACGAACACGCTGGGGTGAATTTGAGGGGTTTTGCCGTCGATGCTGCGGATCAAAATGGTTCTCCTAGTTAAATGGGTGGGCACATTATATGACGGCGGACCGGGGTTTACGCCCTCACCCCCGACCCCTCTCCCGGAGGGCGAGGGGAGAAGATGCGCCGGGGGCCGATTGCCCCCTCTCTTGCTGGGGGGCGGGTTTTTACATCGATGAACAGGATGGACCGGATGACCGGGGGGTGGAGTGAGGCTTGTCATTGCGAGCGCAGCGTGGCAATCTCGATGAGGTAGTGCAGTGACGGTAGGCACAGGCGGCGAGATTGCCACGTCGCTATGCTCCTCGCAATGACAAGGGTGCCGGGATTGCCGCGTGGTTCGACAGGCTCACCATGAGCGGCTGCGCTCCTCGCAATGACAGGTGGGTAGCTGCGCAGGGCCTTTCGTTCTCCCTCTCCCCTTGTGGGAGAGGGCTGGGGTGAGGGGTATAGTCTTGCCGCAGGATAGTTCCCTATCTCACACCATCACCCTCACCCCCGTATCAAGTACGGGGCAGGCTCTAACCCTCTCCCATCAAGGGAGAGGGGATTTCTTGTAAAACCGAAAGGTCCTCACCCCCGGCCCTTCTCTTGCTGGGGGACGGGTTTACCTGGATGGACAGGATTTTTGGGTAGGCGGCGGCGGGGAGTTCTCCCTCACCCCCGACCCCTCTCCCGGAGGGCGAGGGGAGAAGATGCACCGGGGGCCGATAGCCCCTCTCCCGCCGGGAGAGGGGTTGGGGTGAGGGGCGCTGCCTCCTGTGGGTGGGTGGGCTTTTTTGGAAATTGGCCCAAATTGGCTTTGTATTGTAATACTCCCGTAATACGGAGCCGGCTAGAATTGTGAGGTATGATTATTGGGAGACACTTCCGTCGCTCTTTGCCGGCAGGCTGCCGGCGTTTGGCCGACGGGCATCGCATAGGAGGTGCCACGCCGAACAGCCCCAGGTGTGCCGCAACCCGCCGGCCGGTTGGCCGGGGTGAGCCGCGGCGCCGATGAACCGAACAGCAAACGATATTCTCGGCGAGGAGAAAATGGAGTAATGAGAACAAAGAATGCAAAAAGGCTCTGGCCGGTGCCAGCGACCTTGGCGGTCGTAGCCTTGGCCACTTTCCTGGCCGTTGGCTTGCTGGCTACCAACGGCGTCCAGCCGGCGGCGGCGCAGGCTGACGTTTGCTATGGCCTGACCACCGATACTAAACTAAAGCCAAGGTGAAATGCGCAGATGGTGGGGGTCAAACGACGGAGCCGGGTCGTTCTCCGAGTACGGATGAGAGGGATTCACGGACTTAACCCAGCTGATCATCATCGCCACTTAAATGTACATCCCACCTTGGCTTTAGTTTAGTAGTCCGAAATCTTTGTAATGATGGGTTGATTGGTACAGGGCCTTTCCCCGGCCATACAGGGCTTTATGGAGACTATCGTCGAGCAATCTGGTATTCCACACCCGTCATTTCAAGAATGTTGGTCTACTAAACTAAAGCCAAGGTGGGATGTACATTTAAGTGGCGATGATGATCAGCTGGGTTAAGTCCGTGAATCCCTCTCATCCGTACTCGGAGAACGACCCGGCTCCGTCGTTTGACCCCCACCATCTGCGCATTTCACCTTGGCTTTAGTTTAGTGGTGGTGATAGCACTGCCGGAGACCAGGAATGCTCTGTGACCGGCAATGAAGCGGTCATCAAGTTTACCGGTAACGCGAGTGGGCAGGATGCCTACGCGTACCATATCTACCGCATGGTAGACACTGGTGCGAACTCACAGTTGTACCTGCCAGGAACGGTTTATGATGTTTCTTCCGACGATGACGACGACATCATAGACCGGTTTGAAGATGCGGAAGGCGACCTGGCTGAAGCCAACCTGTTCTACCAGCGTGTGCCCCTCGACCCACCTGCGTTCGACGGGACCAAAACGTCCGCAGACTCGGACACCGTTACGTTTACCGGAGAAGGTCCGAGCGAATTGACGCTTTATATTTGGCGAGACTCTGCTCCGAGTCCCCAACAGGTGCCAACCAGGCCCAGCGACAGTGAAGCGGAAAGGTTGCCCGAGGTGCCGGGCACCGGGACTATGTTGACCATCAAGTTCCTCGGCGCTCCTGTCGAGCGGGATCCCGACGACTCTGATGTAAAGCGGTCACAAATTGGAACGGACGGACCTGCTGCTACGGGCACCGACGCGCAACGGACCCAAGCGACAGTCACTGTTACAGTGCAGGACGGAATGGGCCATCCCCTGAGTGGAAATGTGACGCTCGAGGTTGCAGACCCCGACAACAACGCTGAGATCAGCTTGTCTGGTGGCGCAAGTGCTATCAGGGCTCTCCGGCAAGACGACGCCGCCACAGGCGATGTGAATGAAGCGGGTACCGCCGTTTTCACCATCACCGACTTGCCCAAGGAAGGAGCCGTAAAGATCCCGGTGACCGCTACTGTGCAGACGCCTACCGGGCCGTTGACCTTGACTGGTAATGTCTCCAGAATTGGTGTTCCCGCCATGATTACGTCAATGACGTATCTGTGCGATAGCGCAAACATGGTAGAGGAAGACGTCGACGCTACTCCACCGGTGATTGGCTTTAACCTCTGCCACAAAGAAGCAGAACAACTGGCGAGTAAGTCAGACACCGATGACCCAGACCCGCGCGCCGTTTTTGCACCCGGTGAAACCTTCCTCATCTACAGCAAAGTCGTGGACGGACTTGATCAGGAAGTGAAACAGAGTGCGACTTCGGGTGACGATGCGGTCGATCTCAGGGCTTCCGAGGCGCCAGCGGAAGGCGAAGACAAAGCAGGGTTCACTATCAGCAGTGAGATGGGCCCCTATGCGGCTATGGACGATGCTACCACTCAGACCGTCGAAGATAATGTGGAAGCCCATTCTGCCAAAGCGGCCTACATCATGGTAACGGTGCCCGGTAAAGACGATGTTGATACCGGCTCGTACAACATCAAGGTACAGGACACACGCAGGAACGCCGATACGACGGTTTCCGTGACCGTGTCCGGCCTGCCGAAGAACTATGCTATCACTGGCGACATGTGGATCCCGCTGGATGGCGAGAAGACCTACACCGTCACTGCCACCGACGAGAACGAAAATATACCGGCTGCTGGTGACGCTGATTACGCGGCGGACGGCAAATACGGCATTACCGTTCGGGTCCGTGGCGTGAGCTTGAAGCAGGACGACGACGTTGTCGGCTTGGTCGGCAGCATGGTCGACGTGGATGCTGACGACGGCATGGGCACGTTCACCATCCTGGCCCCGGTGGGCGCGTCGCACGGCGACTTCGCCACCATCCGCGTCATCGTCAACGAGGTGGTTGAGGACACCATGACGGTGTACTTCGGCGACGCTCCAACTCCTCAGCCCATGCTCACCGCGCCTACTGGTGTGATGGCAATGTCGGACGCTGCTGGCATGGTGACCGTGACCTGGACGCCGGGCACCGATGCGATCGGACACCTGGTCTTTCTGTTCAAGTCCGACTTCTCCGGTACGCCTATGATGGGTACACCGTCCGGCGACTCCCATACGTTTAACGACGTGCCAGCCGGCTCGTACATAGCAGTTGTGGTGTCGTATCGCTCCGCGTCAGAGTATATGTACGAGGTATTCCCCAGCGCGGTGGCCGTGGAGTAAGCTGGTTCAACTCGGGTAGAAATACCCGATTGCGGCTCAATGCGCTAATCAACGACAATCTCAAAGGAGATTCAGTCAAATGAGTAACAAAACGATAAAGCACATCTGGCCGGTTTCGCTGGTGATGTCTATTGCCATCATCGGCGCCCTGGCCGCGTTCCTTGTGCTGTCGGCTAATCCCGGGGCTACTTCTGCCCATGAGGATGATGACCATGCGGCAGCTTGCGCCGCGATGACCGCCGCTCAAGTCGCAATTCACAACGGCGTAGTCGGCGCCTTGGGCGGCGAACCGTGTCCCACCGGCGACGGCAACGGCGGTACCCCCGGCACCGACGACCCCGGCAACGGCACGATGATGCCTGCTGGCGCGATGCTGAAATCCAGCAGCAGCACCGGCAGCGCCGGTGTCAAGCTCACCCTGACCATCGAGCTGGATCAGAACCTCACCGGCAGCAGCTGGGTCGAAATCTACCTGGAGGATGACTACCAGGAACCCGGTTCTATTGCCAAGGATGATGTGGTCTTTGAGGTACAGGGTATCAATCCGGCGGAAACCGATCCGCCCTCGAACCCGACCTTGAATACCACCTTCGCTGCCGCAACCGTTGAAATCGACGACGGCGGAGATCTCAGCGGTGAAGATAACGCGGTGGTAATCTCCGCCCGCATCCCGGACATGAGATCCGGTGACGAAACCGGCTATCCCCTAGCCGGCCAGACCCTGCTCATGGTCGTGTCCGAGGCTGCTGGCATCAAGAACCCCAGCGAAGCGGGTTCCCACGATACCGGATTCTCCATTATCGGAGGCACAGCCGATCGGGCAGGTGCAGCCGGGACGGAGGATATCGGCGCTGGGGACAATGCCAACGCCGATGGAAAACTGCTGACCAAGGCCAAGATTTCGCTGAGCGCGGATGATGGCGGCCGTGGCAAAGAGGTAACCATCTCTGGCTCCGGCTTTAACAACGGCACCACCGCCGAGGCCTTCGTGCTGGTGGCAGACGATAAGCCAAGTAGCTGCATGGCGCTCGTCGATAACGACGACTCCGAATCGCTGGGCACTGCCGCCGTGGGTAGCGACGACAAGTTCTCCATCGCTTTCACCGTCCACCAGGACGAATTCGATCCTGGCGCGGTGAACTGGATCTGCGCCAAGGACTCGGAAAGCGATGGCGGCAACCGCTACTCCTCCGACGTGGACGGCTTCGAGGTCAAAGACTCGCTGTCCATTACGCCCGAAGCCGTAGCCTCCGGCGAGGAAGTCACCCTCAAACCGAGAGACTTCATGTCTTCTGCCACCTTGGAGTACGTGTACCTGGGCGGCACTGGTGAGGATGATACGCTGATGTGCTGTGGCTCTGACGACCCGGTACAGGCAGACGGTTCGGACTACGTGTTCGATATGCCGGGCGGCTACTCCGGCTCCCTGCGCATCACCGTCCAATACAGCGACGGCGCCAAGGCGTCCGCGACTATCACGGTGGAGCCGTCCAGCCTGACGCTGAGCTTAACCGAAGTCGCGCCCAACCAGTCCATCGTGATCTCGGGTAGCGGCTTCAGCGAAAAGTCCTACATCAAGGTGTCGGACATCACCATCGATGGTCAACCGCTGGTCGTTGACGAGTCCGGCACGGAGAATATGGTCGTAGGTGGCGAGACCGTAGAGGTCGTGAAGACCACCAGTACCGGTGAGTTCACCGCCAGCGTCAAAGTCTGGTCTGACTCGATGACCGACAACCCGGCGCTGAGCGACGGTACTTACAAGATCAAGGCCGAGGACGTCGAGGGATTCTCCGGTTCCGCTGAGATCACGATCCTGGCGCCCACCCTAATGGTGACCCCCACGGCCGCCAGCCCCCGGGACTACATCGTCATCAGCGGGACCAACTGGCCCGTCAGCACTTCCGATGACGACCGCGAGGTCAGCATCAACGTTGACGACCGGAACCGGAACGCCGGTGTCGACAGCACCGGCCGGTTCAACTACGAGTACCAGCTTCGGTCCACCATCCAGATCGGTAAGGAGCACACCATAACGGTGACTTACGATGATGGGGATGGGGGTGGCGACATTGAGGAAGAAATCACCTTCATCGTGCCTTCTTCCAACGTGACGATCATCCCGGCGGCGGCCGCCCCCGGCGAGACCATCGCTCTGGAAATTACCGGTATGCCCATCATCAGGCTGGTGGAGGAGGTCGTGATTGACGGCGCCGACCGTCTGCGCGAGTCTTACACCACAGATCGTGAAGGCAACATCACAGTGGAAGGAATCGTCGTGCCCTTCGCCGACCCGGGCTTCTACCCGGTGCGGATAACAGTCGGGGACGACACCGCCGTTATTCAGCTGGAAATCCTGGCTGAGGCCGATGTGCGCGGAACCGCCAGCCCGCTGCCCGAAGCCGTGATGGATCTGGGCGACAGCGTGGTACGGATATTCCACTTCAACACCAGCAGCAAGGTTTGGACGTTCTACGACCCGCGCCCCGAGTTCGACGGTCTCAACACCCTGACCGAGCTCGCCGCCGGCCAGCCCTACTGGATACTGGTATCGGAAGATGTGGAAAACGTGGTCCTCAATGGGAAGACCCGTAACCTGACCTGCGTGGGCGGCGACTGCTGGAACCAGTTGGTTTGGTAAGCCGCAAGGTCGAGCCAGATCAGGTGACCAACAGTAACGCAAGGTAACCCACACCCTCACCCCAACGCTCAGGCGGCGGGGTGGGGGATACCCCCACAAGCAGGAGCAATTGAAATGAAGCGAATTGGAGTAATGGCGGCGACGGCAATGATTGCCTTGCTGCTGGCGCTGCCCCTGGGCCTGGCAATGGCCCAGGACGGTAGCGACAGTGGTAATACTCCGCCAGCCACCCTCTTCGGCACGGCGATGGCCGACGGTTTTGCGGTTCCTCCGGGGACCATGATCGTGGCCATGGTTGGTGACGAAAAAGTTGGTTCGACGGAAGTAATGGCCGACGGCAAGTTTGGGCCGTTGGTCTTGATGGCCCCCAGCGGAGATGACATGATGGTCAGCTTCATGGTGGGCGAGCGGATGTCGGACTACATGTACGATTGGATGAGCGGCGGCGCGGAAGCGATGGTGATGATAAACGCCGACCTGACGCCGGACGCCTCAGCCATGGAAGGTATGATGGGCCCCGCCGGCGCCCGTGGTCCTGCCGGCGCTATGGGTCCTGCCGGCGCTATGGGCCCCGAGGGTTCTATGGGCCCCGAGGGAGCGCAGGGAGCGCAGGGCACGCAGGGCGAGCCCGGTGTCGCTGGCGCTGACGGCGCCGACGGAACGGAGGGCGCTACCGGCGCTGCCGGTGAAGTTGGCCCCGCCGGTCCCACCGGATCGCTGGGAATCATCGCGCTGATCGTAGCAATTGTTGCCGCGGTTATCGCAGTGGCCGCCATCATCCTGGGACGCCGCCAAACAGCAGCCCCCGCAGCCTAGCCGCTGCAAAAAGGCAACCCACAGCCCCCGTCGGCTCCGGCCGGCGGGGGTTTTTTGTGGGGTGGGGACGGCCCTCACCCCCGGCCCCTCTCCTGGTGGGAGAGGGGGGAGGGACGGGTTTTACCCCCACCTCCGTCATTCCCGCTCACCTCCGTCATTCCCGCGAAGGCGGGAATCCACGCACCCCTGGCCCCCAGGGACGGGTTTTACATCGATGGACAGGATGGACAGGATTATTGGGGTTGGGTACGGCCCTCACCCCAACCCCTCTCCCACCGGGAGAGGGGCTATCGGCCCCCCGCCGCGTCTTCTCCCCAAAATCCTGTCTATCCTGTCTATCCATGTTGGATTCAGCTCCCCTCTCCCACCGGGAGAGGGGTTGGGGTGAGGGCCGTCCTTCGACAGGCTCAGGATGAGCGGGGTGGGGGTGGGCGCGGTGGGTTTTGGGTGAAACGTGCAATTGCGGTTTGGTGCGGTGAAGGGTTGGGATGGTTTACATTTGCGGCAACCGTGGGTTGACACGGGTAGTTCGTCATACCGGATGCAGGGTGCAGAGAGATGGGGCGCATTTGTTCAGGCCGCAGATTCAACAGGACAGTAGTGATTGCCGCATCAACGGCGCTGTTGGCAATACTGATGCTGGCATCGGTGGGCGCGGTGTCCAACGAACGGGCGGGCATGGCAGCGGGCCACGACGTTGCACCGGGCGCGACCGGCGCGACCGGCTGGGATATTTTCGAGGGGCACGCGTTTGCCGCCGGGCAGGTCGTGCCGTCGGGGGTTTCGCTGGCGGCGTGCCTGGGCGGGTGTGAAGCGGGATACGTCAGCGAGCCGGTAATCGTGGGTCTGGATGGGCGTTACGAGGGCCTGCGGGTTGATCCGGGCCGGTTGGCACAGGATGCGCAGCTGGAGGGCGACGTTGTGACATTCTGGATGGTGAGGGGTGAAGAGCGGGAGCCGGCCGACCAGGCGGTATTGTTCGAGGGTCTGGAAAGAGTCCGCGAGCTGCATCTCAGTTTCGTGGCCGCTCCCCTGCTGCCGCCAGAGGAAGTGCAGGAAGTGGTTCCGGTGGAGGAATCGGCTCCCGCCGCCAGCGCGTCCACACGCACGATGACGACCGACCTGACGTTGCCGTCGGCGGACGAGTTGGGTCTGGTGCCGGCGGGTTCGGCACAGGCGTTCGCGGCAAAGACGCTGCAGTGGGGCGGGTTGCCGGTATTGCCGGGGTTCGCGATCGTGCTGGGCGTTCTGCTGGGAGCGATGGGGGTGTCGCTGCTGGCCTACCGCCGGCGGCTGGTGTGGTAACCGGGGCGAAGGGACGGGTTTTTACATCGATGAGCAGGATGGACAGGATTTTTGGGGGTGGGGTACGGCCCTCACTCCCGGCCCCTCTCCCTCCGGGAGAGGGGAGAAGATGCGCCGTGGGCCGATAGCCCCTCTCCCTCCGGGAGAGGGGTTGGGGTGAGGGCGGCGCTCTTCTGGGTATCAGCTGGCCCGAAACTGGGGGGTTAGCAGTCCGATTGATAGTGTGGGGGGCAGGTTGTTGCGCGTTACCTGCATACGCCCCTGGGATTCCAGCGCGCCGTCGGCTACACCCAGCTCACGCAGGAACTCGGTGGCGTCTTCGGGTTGCACGTCCGACGTTTCGCCGCGGGCTTTGAAGTGCATGGGGATGAGCCACCTGGCATCCAGCTGCTGAGCGGCCTGGTTGATGGCGCGGTAGGACAGCAGGTTGCGGTCGGCTCCGCCGGCGGGGGCCAGCACCACGTCGGCCGGGCCGATGAGGTCGATCTCCGGGGCCGTAAGCGGCTGGGAGATGTTGCCCAGGTGGCAAACGTTGACGCCGTCCAGCGTTACGGTGTAGGCCACGTTGCGTTGCTCGCGGGGGGTCTCCGGCGGCAACGGCGTCATCACGGCACGGATGATGATGCCCTGAAATTCGTACTCCCCCGGCGAACTGAAAACCCGGGGGTTGCCCACCAGATCGGCAGTGTTGTTGTGCAGCTTGTGGTCATGGCTGACGGTAACCGCAACCACATCTGCGATCTGGCGGGGGTCGATACGCACGCCCAGGGACTGCGCGTAAGGGTCGGTGATGATGGAGAGTCCGGAGGTGGTGGAGCGCAGGCGAAAGCAGGCGTGTCCCAGCCAGTAAATGTCCATATTCAGTACGTTTTCAAGAAGGCCGAAGTCAGGAAGGTCGAATATCGCGGTTGATGGCGAAACGATCGAGGGCAGCCCATCCGGCGGGGACCACCAGGCTGGCGGCAATCAGCTTGACCAGGTCGCCGGGGATGAACGGCAGCAGGCCGCATTGCCACAGATCGCCGCATGGCCAGGCGGCGGCAGAGTCGCCGGGCAGGAAGTAATTCAGCTGGATGAGTCCGGGAACATACAGGATGGCATTGCCCAGCAGCATGGCCACGAGAATCCAGGGGCGACGAACCCATCCCAGCTGGCACAACCAGCCCACCAGCGCCGCCGCCGGTATGAATCCTACTATGTAGCCGCCCGACGTCAGGGTCCAGAACCAGCCGGACGCCGCGTTGGCGAAGAAGGGCAGAAAGGCTCCCTCGAGGGCGTATAGAGCCAGGGCGAGGCCGCCGCGCCAGCCTCCCAGCAATGCGCCGACCACCAGCACCGCAAAGGTTTGCCCGGTGATTGGCACCGGAGTGAAACCCAGGGGCACCTTGATTTGCGCGAAAAGGGCCACTAGCAGACTGCCGGCGACAATCAGCGCGATGTCGCGGGCGATACGGCGAGTTCCCGCCGAGTCTGGCAGGATGATCTCAGCCAGCGTAGCGGGCAACCTGGCGGCTGGACTGGGTGCGGAGGCGGCGTGGGTTTGCATGGTTCAGAGCGTGGAAGCCGGGAGTGAGTCAGGACGTGTGGGTGCAAAGGTGATTATAAGCGCCACTGGTCTCCAATATATCCTATACAGCATGTGGGCCGTCGTCAAACCGATGGGTTCAACGCGCGCCTGATTCCCTGGAACCGGCAGGATGCGATAAGATGGGCCCAGGCGTCAGCGTCCGGTTTCTCCGGGGCCGGTTTCTGATAGACGTATTCTGCGGGAGGTTCATCATGCGACTGGAAGGCAAAGTAGCGTTGATCAGCGGCGGCGCGCGCGGGCAGGGCGCTGCCGAGGCCAGGTTATTCTCCCGGGAAGGCGCTGCAGTGGTTATCGGGGATATCCTGGACGAAGAGGGCATGAAGCTGGAGGCGGAAATTCGTGAACTGGGCGGCTTGGCGACGTTCGTCCATCTCGACGTTACCGACGCAGACCAGTGGGAAAGCGCGGTCAGCGCGGCGGTAAACAGCTATGGCAAACTGGACATCCTGGTGAACAACGCCGGCATCGGCAGCACCAACGCGGGCGGCGTGGATGCTCCTCGAATCCACGAGGCTCCGGTGGAGGTTTGGGATCAGATTATGGACGTGAACGCGAAGGGCGTCTTTCTCGGCAGCCGCGCTGCCATCGGCGCCATGCGGGAGGCGGGAGGCGGTTCGATCATCAACATATCTTCGATAGCCGGCCTGGTGGGTTTGGGTCCCGGCTCAGGAGCAGGTTCGGCCTACGCCAGTTCGAAGGGCGCCGTCCGGCTGCTGACCAAGGCAACGGCGGTGCAATATGCCGGCGAGGGGATACGGTGCAACTCGGTGCACCCCGGCTATATTGATACCGCGATGACCGAGCGCATGATGTCGCAACCGGGCATGAGGGACCGGCGAATCGGAGCGACGCCGCTGGGTCGCATCGGTACGGTGGACGACATCGCAAACGGCGTATTGTTCCTGGCGTCAGACGAAGCGTCATTCATGACGGGCAGCGAGCTGGTGATCGACGGTGGTTACACCGCCCAATAAACCTGGCCCACCGCGTGGGTCCAAGAATCCAACGAACCGGCGGGTCCGCGTTTGCGTCGAAAGCCAATGGAGATACAGAGGCCGGTATGCGGCGTTTGGGGGGATTCGTTAGCGTCCGCGCAACTTGGGATCGAGGGCGTCGCGGAGCGAATCACCCAACAGATTGAACGACAACACCGTCAGCGATATTGCAACGCCTGGGAACACGACGAGCCACCAGATGGGCTTGTAAGTATTTGCAATAACCCCGCCGAGCATGTTGCCCCAACTGGGCGTCGGCGGCGTGATTCCTACGCCGAGAAATCCCAGGGAGGCCTCGATGACTATGGCCGCACCCAAGTGGGCAGTGGCCAACACGAGGAAGGCAGCGAAGCACTGGGGAGCGATGTGGCGGGCCATGATTCTGAGATTTGAGGCTCCCATCGCCCGGGCAGCGTCAACATAGGTCAGCTCTTTTACGGTGAGCGCCACTGAACGTATTACGCGCACACCATAGGGCAAACGGGTTACCGCTATGGCTATGATGACAGTCCACATACCCCCGCCTAGGGCGACCAGCAAAACCATCGCCAGTACCAGCGCCGGAAATGACATTACGATTTCCACCAGGCGCTGGCTGATGATGTCGAACCTTCCACCCAGGAAAGCGCTGGCGACGCCCCAGATAGCGCCAACCGTGGAGCCCAATAGCACTGACAGCACCGATACTTGCAGGGATATACGACCGCCGAAGATGATCCGACTGAGGATGTCCCTCCCTGTGTAGTCGGTGCCTAGCAGGTATGTAGCGGAGGGCGCGCTGCCCAGGTTGAGATAATCAACGTAAAGTGGATCATGGGGGGATACCGCTTCAGCGAACCCGGACACGACGACAATCAGTATCAGGAGAACCGCAGCGGCCGCCCCGACTGGATATCTGCGGGAAAACGTTGTGAGCATTCGAGCAACGCCGCCAGCGCGGCCGGAGATCCCGACTCCGCTTTGGGCAACATCTAGTTGAAGGTCTGCCGGTGTAGCCACGCTAATGGACCTCTTTATATGCTTGATCGGGTTGGCCCTGGACAACCGGTGGAATCGTTATCACGTTTGGGTAGGCGAAGAAGCGCCTGCCGCCGGAATCTGAGTAGCCATCAGTCATAGCGAATTCTGGGATCCAGTACGGCGTAGGCGACGTCAATGGACAGATTCACAAAGACGAAGATTACGCCGTACAGCAGGACCAGGTTCTGTACGACTACGAAATCCCGTTCGGTGAATGCCTGAACCAGCGCCGTACCGAGGCCGGGTACCGTGAAGGCGGTCTCTACTGCCACCGAACCACCCAGGAGCAGTCCGAACAGGACACCCGAAAGGGTCAGCACCGGCAGCAGCGCATTGCGCAGGGCGTGGCGTAACACGACCAGGCGTTCGGGCAACCCTTTGGAACGGGCGGTACGTATGTAATCATCCCGAATAACCTCCAGGAGCGTGGTCCGGGCCATGCGTGCTATATAGGCTGACGTAGCCAGACCCAGCACAATACCTGGTGCGATGACAATCTGGATATTCCTAAACGGGTCTTCCCACAGTTGGATAATTCCTAACGGAGGTCTGTAATTGAATGCCAAAAGCGAGAATACGACCACCAGAATCGCCACCCAGAAGCTGGGGACCGCCAGGAAGATGATCGTAAAGAATCTTGAAACGTAGTCCGCTACTCCGTTTTGTTTGATAGCCCCCAGGATGCCGATGGGGAGCCCGATCACCCACGAAACGGCCACGGCGATGATTGCTATTTCCGCCGTCAACGGCCCGCGCCGAAGTATCATCTCCGACACCGAGTCTCCGCGCCAGAACGACACACCCATCTTGCCGGTAATAACGTCTTTCATCCAGTCTGCATACTGCAGGTATAACGCTTTGTCGATACCGAGCTGGTGTTTGATCTCCGCGATGTCAGCAGCGGTAAGGTTTTCCCTGCCCCCATCGCCGTACAAAATTGCGAGCGGGTCGCCCGGGAGAATTCGGAGGGCCAGGAAGATAATGACCGTGATTCCGAACAGACCGGGAAGAGAATAGAGCAGCCTTCTGCCGATGTATTTCAGCATATTTGCTTACTTGTCCAGCCAGGCCGTGTCAAATCGGATGTCGTTGAACAGGGTTACCCGGTTGGCCCGGCCATGACCCTTCAGGTAGTTGGCGAATCCGTCAATGATAGTGAAATGGTTGATGAGAATCATCGGCGACCATTCTTCCAACAATGCGGCGCCCTCGAGTGTGAGTTCCGCCTGGCGCGCCGGGTCGGTGGTTCCGATGAGCTCGGACACGACAGCGTCAAACTCGGGGTTGGTCGATCCACGGTTCCAGTTGCTCCCGCTGCCGGTGGTGAACCACGCGGACCAATAGGCGGGCGTCGAAGCCAGCGGAGTGGGGGTACCGTTCACGGCCAGGTCGAAGTTGCCCTGGTCACGGTCTTCCTGCCACACCGAGGTGTGCACGACGCGGATCTCGCTCTCGATGTTCAGATTTTGTTTCATGAACGCCTGCATCATCGGCGCCATTGGGGAGACCAGGAAGTTGATGTCGCGCACCATCAAGTCCAGGGTGGGGAAGCCCTCGCCGTTGGGATAACCGGCTTCCGCCAGGAGTTGTTGGGCGGCTAGAATATCTGCCTCTGGTGTGGGGCAACTGTAGCCCTGTTTCTTGCGCAGGGTTTCCTCGCGGTACGAAGCGCCGAAGGTCGGGTCGTTGGGTACGATCCAGGTTCCGACTTCGATCTCTCGGATGGCTGCGACGGCGAGTTTGATGGCGCAGCGGTCCTGGACCATGGATATGGCGCGGCGAACCCCGGCATCTCCCAAAGGACCGCTCTCGTGGTTGACGAACATTCCTCCTATCGAAGGGATTGGGTAAACCACCACGGTGTGGGTGTCGGCGTAATTTTGGCGGATGTCGTCGCGCAAGTCGGCGCCGGCGCCGTACACATAGTCAACGCGTCCGGCAATCAGAGCGGCCCCGGTGGCTGGCCCGTAGGCCAGATGATTGTGCTGAATGCCATCCACGTACGGCAAATCAGGGTTCCAGTAATTCGGGTTCTTTTCCGACTTCCAGAACTCACCTGCCTGGTGATCCTGCAGGATAAAGGGGCCCGTGCCCGGGTGTTCCATCGTACCGGGCTTGATCTTTTTTACGTCCAGGTTGTTGTCATCCAGGGTCTGCTTGCGTTCGATAACGTTCCATCCCGAAGCGATTGCAGCGGGCAGAAAAGCCCTGGGAGCCCTCAGTTCGAATTCAACCGTCAACGGGTCCACCGTCCGAATCTCAGTAACGGCTTCGAAAATACTTTGGCGCGGTGAAATCATCCCTACGGGGGGAAAGATGATGCGATCGAAGGTGGCCTTGATGTCGTCGGACGTGAGTTCGGCGCCATCGTGGAACAACACGCCATCACGGAGATGGAAGGTGTAGATGAGACCGTCGTCTGATACATCCCAGTTATAGGCCAAGTCCGGCAGGATTTCCTTGCCGCCGTCGAACGGGCTGTAGCGCAGCAGGTTGTCGAAGAAGGGGCCCTGGGGCTGCGCGCACGCCGCTGTATTACACTGGTGCATATCGAAATGAGGGGAGTCCGAAAGACCGGCCCATTGCAGGATACCGCCGCGTTTCGGATCGTCTTCCGGGGCTCTCAACATCAGTGGAGCATTGCCAGCCAAGGGCACTGGGGTCGCGATTTCGGCGGCGTCCGAAGGCGGTTGAGTGGCTGTCGGTGGTACAGTCGCGTCAGCGCCGGAGGGTGCATCGGATCCGGCCGAATCGGTTGCGGTTCCAGCTTCATCTGAGGCGGCGCCGCCACAAGCGACTACCAACCCCAGGATTAACAACAAAACCAACGACATTGCGAACCTGACGTTGAAGACTGCCAACATTATTTGCTCTCCTTATAACGAGCGCGATGATCATGCGCCAACCCGGAAGACATACGCTGGGTCGAGCAGATTGTTCGCCCGAACCCGACTGCCTATCTATGAGCGTACAACGGTACGCAGGCGTTATATAACACCAGCAAGCATTCATTGTCAACGGATATTTGCAAGAATTATTACGATATTAGTCAATTATTGGTGTGCAAAAGAATGAAACAGTAGTTGGTCAGTCGAGAACAGTTTGAGCACTGACTAAGGGATTTACGCTTCCAGTGATTCGACGGCTGAAAATGCCGGTACGGTCGAATCCAGCGGCGCTGGTCGTGTGGGATTGACGGCGTATTGCATTGAAAGATGACCTGGAGCAGGCAATGTTGCAGATTCCTGAAGAACCTCATTGACCGGTGGAAAGGATTGCCAGTTGCTCTCACGCGTACCCACTTTGTCAAACCAAATTGGCCTACTGTCATTGCGAGGAGCGAAGCGACGTGGCAATCCCGTTGCCTGTGCCTACCGTCATTGCGCTACCTCATCGAGATTGCCACGCTGCGCTCGCAATGACAGATTCAAGTGGGTTCGCGTGAGGCAGGTTGCTTGATTGCCCTCAATTGCTGATGGTAAGGTAATGGGGTATGAATCAATCAATAGACAACGCAGATATCGTCCGCCTGTTCAATAACATGGCCTCGATGCTAGAGGTGAAGGGCGAGTCGGTCTTCAAAATCCGGGCTTACCAACGAGCAGCCAACACCATTGACCAGTTGAGCTGGTCGTTGGCGACGGCTGCCGCTGCCGGCGAGGACCTGCGAAAGATTCCCGGAGTGGGCAAGGCGATCAGCGACAAGGTTCAGGAGCTGCTGACCACCGGGCGCGTGGTGGCCTATGATCGATTGGCCGAGGAATTGCCGGCCGGTGTTCTGGACCTGCTGGAAATTCCGGGCATGGGTCCCAAGACCGTGAAAGCAGCGGCAAATGAGTTGGGTATAACCACTGTGGCCGAGCTGGAAATGGCGGCATTGGACGGCAGGTTGTCGCAACTTCCCAGAATGGGAAAACGCTCTGCCGAAAACATACTCAAGCATATCAGGGCTCAACGGTTGCGATCCGACCGGACCCCGTTGGGCATCGCGATGGAGACATGCGAGGCAGTTTCGGAAGCGCTATTTGAGGCGTGCAGTGGATTGGTCAGCCTCACCGCGGCCGGATCGTTGCGCCGTTGGGAAGAAACAATCGGGGATCTGGACCTCATCAGCATCTCCGACGACGGAGAAGACGTCGGGTCCGCGCTGGCTGCGTTGCCGTCAGTACGGGAAGTGTTGGTCCACGGGGATGAAAAAACATCGGTGGTGGTAGATCCGGGGATTCAGATCGACCTGAGAAACGGAAAAACCAACACTCTGGGAGCGATGCTCCAATATTTCACCGGCAGCCAGCAGCACAATATCAGGCTACGGGATTACGCCAACCGACAGGGTCTTTCGTTGAACGAATATGGTATTACGGTGATTGATACCGGAGCCACCGAATATTTTGCGGATGAAGAGACCTTCTACGGTAGGCTGGGGTTGCCCTGGATCCCGCCGGAACTGCGCCGCGGGTCTGACGAACTGGACGTTGCCCGACGGGGCAATCTGCCGGGATTGATCGCGGAAACGGATCTGCGCGGCGACCTGCACCTGCACAGCAACTGGAGTGACGGTAAGTTTCCGCTGGAGGAGATGGTAGCGGCGGTGGCGGCAATGGGCTACGAGTACATGGCGCTGACCGACCATTCTCAGGGTTTGGGAGTGGCCAACGGGCTGACACCGGACCGCTTGGTTCGTCAAATCGAGACCCTGAAGGGACTGCAGGGGCGTTATGACATGACAATCCTGTGCGGGTCTGAGGTGGATATCAGGGCGGACGGTTCGATGGATTTTCCCGACGACGTGCTGGCGATGCTGGACTGGGTCATCGGGTCGGTACACAACGCCATGGGCCAGGAGCGGGACGTAATGACGCGGCGCATCATGAGCGCAATGCAAAACCCGCACGTGAACGTGATCGGTCACGCTTCGACGCGTTTGATCGGGCGGCGCGACCCGGTTGACTTCGACATCGAGGCGTTGCTGCAAACCGCCCGTGATACCGGCACCGCGATGGAACTGAACGCCGCACCGGAACGGCTGGACCTGAAAGACACCCACGCAGCAAGGGCCAGGGAACTGGGCGTGCCGTTGGTCATCAACACCGATTCGCACCACGTTGACGGATTGGTCAACCGGCGGTTCGGCGCGGCCGTGGCCCGGCGAGCCTGGTGCAGTCCGCGGCACGTGTTGAATTGCTACCCCCGGCAAGATTTTTTGGGTTGGTTGCACACCCCCAAAGCGGAAAGGTCCGCGAAGTTCGACGCCATGTTGGCATCGGGCGTCCTGGCGTAAACTCGATGCCCTCAGTTGTAGATCACATGCCGTATCCGGTGACGCTTGCGGAAGAGTCCGACACGGAGGCAAGGGAATCACGAGACAGAATACTGGCAGATTTGCGAGCGGCGGCCGGGGTTACAGAACCCTGGCACGGTGCGTTGCTGCGGGCGGTGAGTCAATGGAAGGCACCCTACGAACGCGCGCGCGAACGTGATTGGCGCTACATTATTGGCGGCGAGGCGCTGGACTGGCTGACGCTTGCGGAACGACTTTGCTATGAGATTCCGGATGTGGTTCCTCCTGAAGAATTGGATGCGCTGCTGTTTCGTGGGGAATTGCCGGGTGAAGTGGGGGAAGAACAGTTTAGACAGAATATCGGTGCGCTCCGGTACACCGCTCACTTAAATTATTGGTATGGGGTTGTGGTGGAAGAAGCGTTGCAGTTGTCCGTGGAAAACGGCATCCGAAAGAACCACCGGGCCCGTTGCTACCAGGACAATGAATCCCTGATTGAGGAAACATTCCGGCACATTTATGGGGAGACTCGCGTCGCGTTGGCGGCCCAGTTCATAGACGCCGCCGACTGCTTGTGGGGAGGGGATGCAGAAACCTTTACGTTGACGGGTTACAAGGAATTTACCTACTGGTTGTTCAAGAGAAGGTTGAAAAAATGGCACCCGGCCCGTGTTGCAAGCGACACGCGCCGGGGATTGGAAATGTTGCGAGAACTGCAAAACGGGACTGGGGTCGATGCTGCGGTGGACGCGCCGGCAAACGGCCAATCTGCGTTGGCCTTGCTAACCCCGGCCGGCAAATCCTGATTCACAGTCGGCGCTTGACCAGTGCAAAAACGGGCCCGCCGGAACATTTGTCCGGCGGGCCCGTTGCGTTGCGTGATTGTGCGGGGCTAGAGACCGTACACCTTGCGGTAACTCAGGCTCATCCGTTTCCGTTCAGTGTCAATGCTAAGGATTTGAACCTTTATCAGTTGACCCTGGTATACGATTTCCTTGGGGTGCTCCATCCGGCGGGCCGACAGTTCAGAGATATGAACCAGCCCCTCTACCCAGTCTTCCAGCTTGACGAAAGCGCCGAAGTCCATCAGCCGCGTTACCGTGCCGTCAACTACGTCGCCAACGTGGTAGCGTTCCGGAACCGAATCCCAGGGTTCGGGCTGGGTCCGCTTGAGGCTGAGTGAAATCTTGCTGTTCTCTTTATCGACGCGCAGAACCTTGAGGGTCAACTCGTCGCCGATGCTTACCACTTCTTCCGGAGACTTGACCATCGACCAGGACAACTCCGATATCGGGACCAAGCCTTCAGCATCGCCTAAGTCGACAAACGCGCCGAAACCGCGCATAGAGCGAACGGTTCCCTGAACTATCTGGCCCTCTTCCAGGACCTCCAGCAGGCGTTCCTTCGCCGCATTGCGTTGCTGCCGCCAGATCCTGCGCTCGGTGAGCACCAGTTTTTCGCGTTGAGAGTCCAACTCCAGGATGTTGAAGCGGGCGTCTTCTCCGATACGCGCATCGAGATGCTCGACGCGGCCTTCTTTGGGTACTGGGGCCATTTGAGAAAAAGGAACGAATCCGCGGACGCCTTGCCAGTCTACGACCAGACCGCCTTTGTTGTGCTGCACAACTTTGGCGGATAGTTCCGAATCTTTCTGGTGCAGGTCGATCAGGTCTTCCCAGACCTGCTTTTCCTGAGCCTGGTCGTAGGAGAAAACCGCCATGCCGCCGGGACCACGGTTATTCAGATGAATCACCATAACGCGGGCGCCCTGCACCATCTGCTCTCTTCGTTCGTCGGTCAAAGTCCGCATTTCTTGCGGAGGAACGATGCCTTCGGTTTTGAGGCCGGCACTGATGACCATACCTTCTTCATCAATGCGCACAATTTCCCCGGTCACCAAATCGCCTCTGCGGTACTCCCGCGGCGAAAAAGCCGACTCAGGGAGTTCCGACATATCAGTGACTGCATAAGGGTCCTGGGCTACCATCTGTTCAGCTGCTCCTTACTCTTAACTGGCGGGTGATCGTCATGTCAGCCGCGATGGCGAAGAATTGACTCCACATGGGGTCTTATAGTTATAATTCGCCTGCCTAATAATACTTATGCCGGGAGCAAATTGCAACCGTCACGTCAGGAACCGTCAGATCGCACTGGATTCAGTCCAGATGCCATTCCACGTTGTTTGAGGGCAATGGTTGTCCCAGCCGTAAATCGTCGAAGTTCTGGATAATATCGTTCACTTGCTGGCCCGGAATGGAGACTTTTCGCCGAGATAGTGGATGCGGATAACATAACCGGGCGCCACGGCGAGCCGCTGCATGTGGACAACCGGGCGGATGCGATGCTAGTATTTTTGAAAATTGAATTGGTTGCTCAGTAGAGAACCGGGGTTGCGCGGTGGCGTACCTTGGTTAATCGCGAGCCGCTGGATGCTACGATGGCCGACACCGCCGCTCAATTGCCTCGCGCCTACGAGGCCGCGTCAGTCGAACAACGCATCTATCAGACTTGGTGGGATGCTGGTTATTTCCGGCCCGGAGGAGACCGGTCAAGATCACCTTTTTGTATGGTGATGCCGCCGCCCAACGTAACGGGCGAGCTCCACCTGGGTCACGCCCTCACTGCCAGCCTCCAGGACGCCCTGGCCCGATGGCATCGGATGTTGGGCGACCCCACGCTGTGGGTGCCCGGTAAGGACCACGCTGGTATTGCCACTCAATGGGTGGTTGAGCGGATGTTGGCCTCGGAGGGCACGGACCGGCACGCACTCGGTCGCGAACGTTTCGAGGAGAGAATCTGGGAGTGGGTGTCCCGGTACGGCGACACAATTGACGATCAGCACCGCCGATTGGGAACTTCCTGCGATTGGTCCCGTATCAGGTTTACCTTGGATCCTGGACCGGCCCGGGCAGTGCGCACCACTTTCGTGAACTTGTTCAATAAGGGGCTGATTTATCGCCACGAGCGCATCATCAACTGGTGTCCGCGCTGCGCGACTGCCCTGTCTGACCTTGAAGTTGATTACGAAGAGCAGGATGGGAAGCTATACCACATCCGATACCCGCTGGCGGATGGGTCCGGGAGAAATGTAACCGTCGCCACAACCCGCCCTGAGTCGATGCTCGGTGACACCGGTGTTGCGGTGCATCCCGATGACGAACGGTACCGAGATAAGGTTGGGGCGATGGTGGAATTGCCGATTGTGGGCCGGCAGATACCGATAGTAGCCGACGAAGCCATCGAGATAGAATTCGGGACCGGCGCTCTAAAGGTTACCCCGGGCCACGATGTAGTCGACTTTGAGATTGGTGAACGCCAGGGCTTGCCTATAATCACCGTGATCGGATTCGACGGTTGCATGACCAACGCAGCCGGTGAGAAGTATGGCGGCATGGATCGTTTTGCGGCGCGAAGCGAAGTAGCGGCAGAACTGGAAGCATTGGGGTTGCTTGAGGGGGTAGAAGATTACCACCATTCCGTGGGCCATTGCCAACGTTGCAATGAGGTGGTGGAACCGTTGATCAGCCTGCAGTGGTTCCTCAACGTGGGAGGCCACAAAGATATCGACAGTATCGCCGGCCGGGCCTACGCCGCGGTTGTAGACGGCGAAATAGAGATTGTTCCGCAACGATTTGCCAGGGTTTATCTGAATTGGTTGGAGAACATCAGGGATTGGTGCATCAGCCGGCAGCTGTGGTGGGGCCATCGAATTCCGGTGTGGTATTGCTCGGACTGTTCCGACCACTCGGCATTGGTCGATGACCCTGAGGCTTGCCCGAGTTGCGACAGTCCCAACATGACCCAGGATAACGATGTTCTTGACACGTGGTTCAGCAGCGGACTTTGGCCTCATTCCACACTGGGTTGGCCCGACGAAGGGTCAGAAGATTTTGAAACCTTTTACCCCAACTCGGTGCTGGAAACAGGTTACGACATCCTGTTTTTCTGGGTTGCCCGGATGATCATGCTGGGCATGGAGAACACGGGCGCGGTTCCGTTCCGTGCCGTGTACCTTCATGGAATGGTTCTGGACGCCGAGGGTCAGAAAATGAGCAAAACCCGCGGCAACACAATGGACCCGCTGGATTTGGTGGAACAGTATGGGACGGATGCCCTGCGTTTCGCCCTGACCACGGGGACAGCTCCCGGCAATAACCTGAGACTCAGCGACGACAAGCTGGAATCGGCGCGCAACTTTGCCAACAAAATCTGGAACGCATCGCGGTACGTCTGCGGCGCGCTGGAATCGAGGGACGACCTTGCGGGTTGGCATGACCTCGACCGGCCTGAACACCGGGAAGACCGTTGGATTGTGGGAAGGCTGGACGCCGCGACCGCTGCGGTCAACGAGTCCCTGGCACTTTTTGAATTGGGCGAAGCGCAGCAGATGCTGTATGACTTTGTCTGGAACGATTTTTGCGACTGGTATATCGAGATGGCCAAGGTGCGGATCCGCAACGGCTTCGCAGCAGATGCCGCCGCCAGAACCCTGGCCCACGTGCTGGAACGGTCGTTGCGATTGTTGCATCCCTTCATGCCATTCGTCACCGAAGAGATTTGGCAAAACCTGACGATGCGGCTGCCGGCGCCCGAGGGCGGCCTCTCTCCGTCAATCATGATCGCTCCGTATCCGCTGACTGAAAATCCACGGACCGCTCCGGATGCGGAATCCGAAGTCGATGTCGTGATGCAAACGATTCGTGCGGTGCGCAACTTGCGGGCGCAACTGCGGATCCCCGCGGGACAACATCTGGCAGCAACTATTGAATCCAACGGGATGCGTTCGGTCGTAGAAGAGGAGAAGGCCGTTATTGGCGCTCTGGCGCGCATCGACCCGCTGCGTGTAGCCGAGACCGGGGAAGGCGATTCGATTCTGGGGGTGAGCCTGGTGGTGAATCCCCTGGTGGTTCGAATGCCTCTGGAAGGCATTGTGGACCTGACGGCCGAGGCCCGGCGACTTGGCGGCGAGCTCGATGCTGTCGTCAACAATGAACAACGGGTGCAAAAATTGTTGGATAACCCCAATTTTGTCTCAAAGGCCCGTCCCGAGGTGGTCGAGAACGAACGCCAACGTCTGCAAACGCTGGGTGAGCAACGGAGGCGTCTCGAGGAAATCATTGCCCAGTTGGGCGCATAGTCGCCAAGATTGCGGAATCCGGTTCCATAACTTCAAGACGTGTCGGTCGGCTAACTGGCACAATAAACATGCGAAACCAAAACGAGGTGGAAGTACTGGGATGAGGCACAAAATTATCCGATACACCGTGCTTGCAATGGTAGCAATGTTGATGCTGACTACGATGACGGGTTGTTTATTTGGCGGCGAGGATGAACCGGTTGTTGAGGAGGAAACTCCTGACATCGATGCAACTGTATCGGCCAGATTGACGAGAGCGGCGCCCACCGAAGTGCCACCGGATCCTGAAGGCACGGTGGCGGCAATGCTAGCCGCCGCGACAGCTGCTCAATCTACGCAGGCTGCTCTGGATGCTCAGGCGACGGCCCAGGCGGAGCCTCCGCCCACGAATACTCCGGAACCTACCGACACCCCGGTTCCAACGATTCAGCCCACAGATACGCCGGTTCCGACGATTCAGCCCACAGACACGCCGGTCCCGACCCCTACCGTTGATGTATTCACCAGGCCGGGTATTGTCACCGGATTTGTGACTATGGGAGGTAGAAAGGCTCCACAGGGAACTGTGATATACGCACGGTCAACGGAAACTAACCCAGCCACGGTATTGCAAACCCAGACGGACGCCGACGGCAAATACTCTTTTGAAGTACGAGCTCGCGGGATCGTGCTGGACCTTTACGTTGGTAGCGTCAACACTGGAGTGAAAACCGCTCCGATTATCCTCGGTGACGTTCAGGCCAAGAATCTGGCGATTCAGTAGGCCGCTTTCGACGGTATTTGATGATTGCCCCGGCGGTTTCCCACCGGGGCAATTTTGCTGAAATCGGTGGGGCCGCGTCTCCAGGTGGTCCAATTTGATAAAATGGTCGCGCTGGTCGGTCCCACCCGTCATTGTCGGGCTGCCGTGCAGTTGAAATAATCTGAAAATAGCCGCACCGGTTGAATCATACCCAACATGCCAATCGAAACTGCCCTGGGAATCATCGGCAATCCTATCGGGCATTCCATCTCCCCGTTGTTTCAGCAGGCCGCGCTGGACCATTTGGGAATCGATGCCGAATACCGAGCTTATGAAGTTCTACCCGAAGCAGTGGGGAATTTCGTAAGTAGTCTGCGGTCGCCCAACGCCAGGGGAATCAATGTTACGGTACCGCACAAGGAGGCGGTGATTCCCCATCTGGATGTTGTGGACGACTGGGCTTCTGAGGCTGGCGCCGTCAATACAATCGTAAACCGCGACGGCCAGTTGTCCGGGCACAATACCGACGGGTACGGGTTTTTGCGTGCGTTGCGTGAATCCGGCGGTTTGGAACCGACGGGCAAGCGAGTTTTGATTCTGGGAGCCGGTGGGTCGGCTCGGGGCGTGGTGCAAGCGCTAATCAGGGCTGGCGTAGGTCAAATTGTGATCGCCAACCGCACCGTGTCTCGGGCGGAGACGCTGGCGCAGGTCGCCATCAGCGGCGGCATACCGGCCGGCGCCGTGCCATTGGAACCGGCTCGACTGTCTGCCATCGCGGCGGAAGTGGACCTGATCGTAAATTGCACGTCATTGGGTATGCGACACGGACCGGATGCCAATGCCACTGCGCTGGCGTCCCTTAAACTCACGCCGAACGCGCTGGTATACGACCTCGTGTATAATCCCATGCTAACGCCATTATTGGCATCGGCGCAACGGGCTGGCGCCGCCGTGCTGGGAGGGTTATCAATGCTGGTGTATCAGGGAGCGGCGGCGTTCGAGATCTGGTTCGATCAGCCGGCGCCGGCTGACGTGATGACCCGTACCGCGACGGAGGCGATGCAGGCACGCGAATCGTAGCGGCCACAGCTGGCTGTAGGCGTGTAACGCAGCGAATCGCGTCCAATTGGGTCTACAGAATAATACCGACAGGAGGCAAATCCTCGATGATACGGTGGTTTACGGCGGGTGAGTCCCACGGGCAGGGTCTGATGATTATCGTGGAGGGTGTGCCGGCTTATCTGTCCCTCGACGAGGAATATATCGCGCAGCATTTGGGGCGTCGCCAACGTGGATATGGTCGAGGTGGTCGGCAGTTGATTGAACGCGATCACGCGCATATCCAGACCGGTGTGCGCCACGGTTACACGCTGGGCAGCCCCATCGGAATGTCCATCGAGAACAAAGACTGGGCGAATTGGCAGGAAGCCATGGCCGTCGAATACATCGAAAACCCTTCACAGGAAGGACGCAACCAGCGGGTTACGCGAATCCGCCCTGGCCATGCCGATCTTCCCGGCGCGATGAAATACGGCTTTCACGATGTACGAAACTCTCTGGAGCGTGCATCCGCGCGGGAAACCGCAGCTCGAGTTGCCGCCGGCGCGGTAGCCATGCGATTACTGGAAGAATTTGGCATCAAGCTCCACAGCCACGTGATTTCAATCGGCAGAGTCAGGGCCAATCCACCGGTGCACGAGGATATCGACTGGAACGCGGTTGAGGAATCTCCGGTGCATTGCGCCGATTCCGCCGCCGCCGATCTGATGATGGCCGAAGTTGATGCGGCGCGAGAAGCCGGGGACACGGTTGGCGGTACCGTGGAGGTGATCGCTGAAAACGTACCCATCGGGTTGGGATCGCACGTCCATTGGGACCGCAAGATAGACGCTAAAATCTCCCAGGCATTGATGAGCATAAATGCGGTCAAAGCGGTGAGCATCGGTGAGGGCTGGGAGTTGTTAGACAGGTGGGGGTCCGAGTTTCAGGATGTGATCGAACCGGTAACCGATCCGAACAATCCCTGGCAACGGAAGACCAACCGGGCCGGGGGTACGGAGGGTGGAATGACCAGCGGAACGCCGCTGGTTGCCCGCTTCGTCATCAAACCGATTGCTACCTTGCACAATCCCCTGCCTTCCGTTGACCTGGACACCGGCGAACCGGTTAGGGCGCATTTCGAACGGAGCGACGTTTGTCAGGCTCCCCCAGCCGGCGTAATCGGAGAGGCGATGATGGCGCTGGTTCTGGCTGACGCCTTCATGGAGAAATTCGGCGGCGACAGCATTCCGGAAACCCGCCGCAACTTTGAGGGCTACCAGGCCACAGTAGGACCACGGCTGCAGTACCGGTAACGAGACAGCTGGGCCCGGCTCCGGGTCCCGGCGGAGAGGCAGGGATCATGGAGATTGTTTTGATAGTTACGGGATGCGCCGCGGCTTTGCTCATTGTTGGGTTTGGCATCTGGTTCCTGCGCAGGATGCGGGCCAACCGCACGGGGGCGCATCCTAGTGTCACCAGTACGACCGGGCAGCGCGCCGCCGGGCGGGTCAGCGAGCAGGAGTTGGCGCGATTCCAGGGTCAGCTTGGTCAGGACGTAACTGTTCAAACGACCATCGACGCGGCCGGCACCCAAATCGGAGGTGGGTTCTAACCGGCGGCATGAAGTATGGAGTAACCCTGTTACCAACCTCGTTTGAGTCGCTGCGGCAACACGTTCGCCTGGCCGAATCGGTGGGTTTTGACTACATCGGCATCGCCGACTCGCAATCGCTGTTCCGGGAACTGTTCGTATCGCTGACGGTAGCCGCCACCGAAACGACGCGTGTGCACCTGGGGCCATCGGTCACCAATCCCTTGACACGTCATCCGGCGGTGACGGCTTCGGCGATTGCGTCGCTGCAGGAATTGTCAGAAGGCCGGGCGTTTTTGGGCATCGGGACCGGGGATAGCGCGATACTGAATCTGGGACTGCGACCGGCTCGGATGAGAGCGCTGCGCGAATACGTTGCAACGGTGCGGTCGATGCTCAACGGTGAAACGGTCGAGTATTTGGGACACGAGACTCACGTGCGATGGAGTCGGGATCCGGTGCCCATCATGATGTCTGCGGAAGGGCCGCGTACGCTGCGCATGGCGGGGGAGATCGCTGACCGGGTGATGGTGCATACCGGGCTGACGCGAGAAGTGCTGGACGACACCGTGGCACACATTCGCGCCGGGGAAATTGACGGTGGGAAGGCAGCCGGCAGCGCCGAGGTTTGGGCATTTGCCAAATGCAATATCAGTGACGACCGGGACGCTGCCATCGACGAGATCAAGATGGCGTTGGCTGCCAGCGCGCATCATGCCTTCCGCTTTACGCTGGAGGGCAAGCATGTTCCGGAGGAGTTGCACGAATCGCTCATGGCTATACAGAGTGAATACGTACCCGCCGAGCACGAGCAGGTAGGTGACACGCGAAACGCCGCGCTTTCCGACGAACTGGGCGTTACCGACTACCTGGCGGACCGGTTTGCCGTCGTTGGTACGCCTGGCGAATGTCGAGAAAAGGTTCGACAGATCGCTGCGGTGGGCGTTGACGTGCTCCAGATTACCGCCATCAGCCACGATCCGGCGGAAATAATCCGGCGGTTCGGCGAAGAGATTATCGCCCGTGCACAATGAGAAAACCCTCCTGACCAAGCGGGCAGGAGGGCATTCGACGCTTCGGTTGCGACGCGTTGGGTGCCCTATGGGAATAGAATCTCTCCGGTTTCGGCGTCTTCCACGGTGATAGCGGTCACCGGGCAGTTCTCAGCCGCTTCCAGAACTGTTTCCTCAGGGTCTCCCGCGGCGTCCTTCACGTAGGACTGGCGGTCTTCGTTCAGCCCGAAGGTATTGGTGGCAAAGGTCTCGCACATGGCGTTACCCACGCACACGTTGTAGTCCACTGTAATCTTGAGTTGCCGTGCCATCAGGGTAACCTCCTCCTCTTGGTATTTGCGGGTAGGGATTGTTGGGTTGGACGCGGGCGCCCGGTTAAGAATTTATCGCGTAGTGATAGGCAGGTTGAGCAGAGTTCTCTGACCGACGCTGGGCAGATATTCCAGATCGGCCGGGTCAGTTTCCAGTTGGAATCCATCGAATCGTTGGGCTAAAGCGGCGAACGCTTCCTGCCCTTCCAAACGAGCCAGAGTCGCTCCCAGGCAATGGTGGACTCCACTCCCAAACGCAACGTGAGGGTTGGGATTTCTGGAGATGTCCAGGTCGTCGGGGTTGTCGAAGATCGATGGGTCGCGGTTGGCGGACGAAATAACCCACCGCACGCGGTCGTCCCTGCCGACGCGCTGACCGTCCTCCATCTCAATATCCTGCGTCGCGATGCGCTGCACAGACTTGAGCGGAGAGTCGTAGCGCAAAATTTCTTCAACCGCGTCAACGATGTGGCCGTCGGGGTCGGCGCGCAGCATCGTGAACTGGTCTGGATGCTGTGAGAACGCCAGGACACCGTTGGCAATCAGGTCGTTGGTAGTTTCATGGCCGGCCACCAGGAGAAGCAGGGCGTTGGCGAGCACTTCATCCCGGGTGTAAGCTCCCATGATTTCGCCTCTACAGATTACCGACAACAGGTCATCGCCCGGCTCGCGCACCCGCTCTGCCACGATGGGCTTGAGATAGTCGGTTACAGCCTGTACACCTTCAGCGAAGCTACGAACGCGGTTGGGATCGTTGCCGTCGAAGCCGCACATCCGGCTGGACAACTCCTTGACGAAGGCGCGGTCGGATTCCGGGATGTCCATCAGGCCGGCAATAATGCTGTAAGTGAGTGGGGTGGCAAAATCCCGCATCATGTCCAACTGCCCTGATCCCTGCAAATCGTCCAGCAGAGCATTGACAGTCTGGCGAACCAGAGGTCGCCACGATTCCATGGCTTTGGGAGTGAAAAAACCGTGTACTACCTTGCGCTTTTCCTTGTGTTTGGCGCCATCGTTCTGGGTGAACCTGGCGGACAACCACTGCCTGACCGCGCCGAACAACTCCATGTCTTCTTCGGGAATGGTTGGGGATGGCGGCTGCGTGTCGCGCAATGCTACTTCGGAAGAGAAGTACTCCGGGTGGCGCGCCGTCCAAACCAGCTGCTTATAACTGGAGACTATCCACACCTGGTACTGCTGGTTCCAGCGCACCGGTTGGGCATCTCGGAGTGTGCCGAAAAAAGTGTAAGGGTCCCGGATCGCATCGGGTGAGAAGAGGTCATCATGGAAGGTAGACGGCATATCCGGGATGCTCCATCCGCTGGCGGCAAGGGACCGAAGATAGATGATTATCAGAACACGCCAGAATGTCGGTAAGTTATCACACCGAGTCCCACAATTCAAACGGGGATCGGCCGTACTATGCGTATTGCACGGTACGGCCGATGATGGATTCTCGGCGCCGATCATCGGCGCCAGGTAGGGTTAGCGGGCGCTGGTTACCGTGACCGGGAGGCTTTCCACGGCCCGGAAGCTAAGAACATGGTCATATTCGACCTGTTCCACCGGAATTTCCAATTCCATCTTGTCGAAACGGTTGGCCAGATTGCGGAAAATCTCCTGTCCCTCCAGGCGGGCCAGTGTTGCACCAAGACAGTGGTGGATGCCGCTACCAAAGGCGACGTGCTGGTTCGGGTAGCGCTCGATATCGAAGTCGTCGGCGCGGTCAAACACCTTGGGATCACGGTTGGCGCCGGGTATGAACCAGCGTACGCGATCGTTCTTGCGAATGGTCTGGCCATTCATCTCGATGTCGTCCACCGCGATTCGCTGGATCGAGCGAACGGGCGAATCGTACCGCAAGGCTTCTTCGGTGGCGCGGACGGTTTTGCCTTCGGGATCTGACTTGAGGATTGCCCACTGATCGGGGTGCTGCGTAAAGGCGAGAGTTCCGTTACAAATCAGGTTGATCGTTGTCTCGTGTCCGGCAGACAACAGCAGCATCACGTTATTGATGGTCATGTCTCGGTTGAAGATACCCCGACGTTCGCCCTCGGCGACCACCGAGATAAGGTCATCCTTTGGACTCTCAACGCGTTCCGCGACCAAGGGGCTGATGTAGTCCTGGAGATTCTTCACGGCTTGGGACAAGGGGCCCATACGATCCGGGCCATCGCGATTCAGGAACCGCAAATCCTTGGCGAGTTCCCGCAATTTTGGCCGATCGCTGTCGGGAATGCCCAACATACGGGCGATCACAAGCAGCGGCAACGGCGTGGCTAGGTCGGCCATGACGTCCATTCGGCCTTTCTCTTCAACGGCGTCCAGCAACTCGTCGATTGCCGACTGCACCAGAGGCCGCCACATCTCCATTGACTTAGGAGTGAAATAACCGTGCATCACCCGTCGCATATCGACGTGGTCGGCGCCGGATACTTCCGGGTTGTAGCGTCTCTGGTCGTGCTGAATGAAACGGGAAACCTGCCACTTCTTGATGAAGTTGTAGATTTCCATGTCGTCTTCGTCAATGGGCGGGTTTGGCGCGCGAATGTCGCGTGCGTAAACGCTGGAGGAGAACGCTTCCGGATGACGGGTTACCCAGACCAGGTGTTCCCACGAGGTGATCATCCATACTTCAAATTGCTCGTTGTAGTAGACCGGTTCGTATTCGCGCAAACGATTGTAGAAATCGTACGGCTGGTAGATGGCCTCCATTGAGAATGGGTTGTCGTTGATGGTACTGACCATTGGTGCAGCCTCCGGTTGAATAATAGTCGTGGCAAACCGTCCCGCGGCTGGCCATGCAGATGGAGTGATTATAACTGAGTTTGGAGCGATAGGCTACACGCTGGGCTGCGAACAAGTGGGATACGTATGGCGGATGACGAGCTACAAAGGAAATCGGCCACCCAGGGATCGATTACCACCGGGCGGCCGAAATGATGTCAACAGTGTAGTCAGATTGCGATTTTCCCGTTACCGTGCGCTGGTTACCGTAACAGGCAAGCTTTCCATCGCCCTCAATCCGATCAACTGGTCGTATTCGATCTGATCTGCCGGAATCTCAAGCTCAATGGTGTCAAACCGATTGGCCAGATTGCGGAAGATCTCCTGACCCTCCAGGCGTGCCAGCGTGGCGCCCAGGCAGTGATGGATGCCGCTGCCGAATGCCACGTGCATGTTGGGATACCGTTCGACGTCGAAGTCATCAGCCCGGTCGAATACCTTGGGGTCACGGTTGGCGCCGGAGATGAACCAGCGCACCCGTTCGTTTTTGGCGATGGTTTTTCCGGCTATTTCGATGTCGTCCATGGCGATGCGCTGGATGGACTTGACCGGGGAATCATACCGCAGCGCCTCTTCCGTGGCGCGGACGGTTTTGCCCTCGGGGTCCGATTTCAGAATCGCCCACTGGTCGGGATGTTGCGCGAACGCCAGGGTGCCGTTGCAGATTAGGTTGATGGTAGTTTCGTGGCCGGCAGACAGCAGCAGCATGACATTGTTGATCACCATGTCGCGACTGAAGATACCTTGCCGCTCGCCTTCGGCAACGACAGAAATGAGGTCGTCCTTGGGGTTGTCCACCCGTTCGGCGACCAGCGGCCCAAGGTAGTCCTGCAGGTTCTGAACCGATTCTGACAGTGGGCCCATGCGGTCCGGGCCAGTGCGATTCAGGTGGCGCAGGTCTTTGGCCAGCTTTCGCATGATGGGCCGGTCGCTGTCGGGGATGCCGAGCATACGGGCGATCACCAGGAGGGGAAGCGGAGTTGCCAGGTCGGCCATGACGTCCATGCGACCTTTCTCTTCCACGGCGTCCAGCAACTCGGTGATGGCAGATTGCACCAGCGGCCGCCACATTTCCATGGACTTGGGCGTGAAGTAGCCGTGCATAACACGGCGCATATCAACGTGGTCCGGGCCGGATACTGCCGTGTTGTAACGCTTCTGATCATGCTGGATAAAACGGGAGACCTGCCAGTTCTTGATGAAGTTGTAGATTTCCATGTCGTCTTCGTCAATTGGCGGGTTGGGCGGGCGTTCGTCCCGGGCGAACACACTGGAAGAAAACGCCTCCGGATGCCGGGTTACCCAGACCAGGTGCTCCCAGGAGGAAACCATCCAAACTTCGTATTCCTCGTTGTAATGGACCGGTTCCCACTCTCTCAGCCGACTGAAGAACTCGTAAGGCTGATACATTGCTTCCAGTGAGAAGGGGTTGTCGTTGATGGTGCTGACCATGATTGCAACCTCCTGGCGGGGTTGAGCGTAAGTCGTGCTCTTAATGAGCGCGTGAGGACTAATTGCAGCCGATTATAACTGATAATGTCGCCAGGCTCAACGACATTCGACTCCTTACGAGGGCCTTTTCAAAGTCCTCCGACCTCCGCTCATGGTGAGCTTGTCGAACCATCGGCAACCGTCCTTCGACAGGCTCAGGACGAGCGGGTGGTTAATTTCCACAACCTTGAAAAGGCCCTGACTCGTCACGCGTACCCACTTTGTCAAACCGAACCAGCCGAATGTCATTGCGAAAGGCGCCAACCCGCACCTGTCATCGCCAGCGCAGCGTGGCAATCTCGGCGCTGTAGCAATGATGGTTCGCCGGCGTGTGTTCAACCTCAACGAGATTGCCACGTCGCTGCGTTCCTTGCAATGACAGATTAAAATAGGTGCGCATGAGCATTCGACACTATTTGCACCGCGAACGCAGGATACCTGGTCTAACGGCGGCTCTGCGGTTAGGCCGTGTTGACATTTGAGATATAAGGCGAGTTCGCTAACCCCGGCTCGTCATTCCGGCGAAAGCGGGAATCCAGAGTACCCTGAATGTGAACGATGTCGGTTTTCCAAAGCGCCTGGATTCCGGCTTTCGCCGGAATGACGTAAAATGCCAACAGAACCTAAAAACGGCGGCCACAGGATTCCCCGCGGCCGCCGCTAATGCAGCTAATTGGCGGTGATTGTTACGAAAGGTTCACTGGCAGATGTTCCAGGGTGCGGAACGTGATGCTTGAGGTATAGGTCAGGTCTGCCGGGTCGGCCGCCAGGTTGACGTTCGGGAACCTCTCAGCCAGGGCCTTGAAGGCTTCCTGCCCTTCCAACCGCGCCAGCGTCGCTCCCAGGCAATGGTGGATGCCGCTGCCGAACGCCACGTGAGGATTGGGATAGCGCTCGATGTCAAAGTCGTCCGGTCGGTCGAACACTTCCGGATCACGGTTGGCGCTGGTGACGAACCATCGCATCCGTTCGTCCCGATTGATCTGCTTCCCGCCGAGGTCGATGGTATCACCGGCGATGCGAGTGATGGACTTGACCGGCGGGTCGTAGCGCAGGCATTCCTCGGTCGCGCGAATCATGCGAGCGTTGGGATCAGACTTGAACAATTCCCACTGGTCAGGGTGGGTCATGAAGGCCCGGGTGCCGTTACAGATGAGATTGATGGTGGTTTCGTGGCCGGCCAACAGCAGGAGAATCGAGTTTGCCACCACCTGCTCTTCGTTCATAACGCCCACGCGATAGGCGTCGGTCATGCGGTCGAGCAAGTCCCCGTTGGGATTCTTGATTCGCTCGGTAACCATGGGGCGCAGGTATTCCTGTAGTCCCATGATGCCTTCGGTGAGGGGTTGCATCCGGTCGTTATTGCCGCGGCCGATGAACAGGAGCTTTTCGGCCAGGGAACGAATGAACTGACGGTCGGTGGTCTCGATGCCCATCATCGCGGCAATGACCAGCAGAGGCAGAGGCGTAGCGTAATCTCGCATCACGTCCATGTGACCGCGTTCTTCCGCCTCATCGAGGAGCTGATTGATGGCCGACTGTACCAATGGGCGCCAGAGTTCCATCGCTTTGGGGGTGAAGTACCCGTGGATGACCTTCCGCATGTCCGTATGGTCCGGTCCCTCGTGAACCGATACTTCCTTGCGGTCGTGCTGAATGAACCACTGGGAGAAGAAGTCTTTTACATACTCGTACAAACCCATGTCGGATTCATCGATGTCGGGATACGGAGGCAGGGGGTCACGGTGGAATACTTCGGAAGAGAACAGCTCCGGACGGCGGGTGACCCAAACCAGGTCCTTGTATTTGGAGATTACCCAAAGTTTGTAGGGGTCGTTCCAGTGCACCGGGTCTTCTTCGCGCATCCGACCAAAGTAGGAATACGGGTCTTGCACTACTTCCGGTGAAAAGAGATCCTCGTTAAACGTGGTAACCATGACGTCCCTCCGTTCAGCAATTAAAGGCCGACCAATCTAAGGGTCGACCATTGATTGTCAGTGTACAGGTCTAATTGCCTGCATTGTATCAACGCAGTAATGTGAGGTCAATAATAATTATCCGTATGATGTGCGCCCGTTCCTTTGTCCAAGGCCCAATAAACAACGGATTTCGTGATTTGTCGCCTGAATTTCGATAGGCCCAGGGTCTTTCGGTATTCCTCATGTCATTGCGTGGAGGGCAGCTCGGTTGTCATTGCGAGGAGCGTAGCGACGTGGCAATCTCGTTGAGGTTGAACACACGTCGGCAAATCACCATTGCTACGGCGACGAGATTGCCACGCTGCGCTCGCAATGACAAAACCGGGAAAACCGAATGACCCTGGTGAGCCGGCAGGGTCTTTCGGTTTTCCTCATGTCATTGCGTGGAGGGCAGCTCGGTTGTCATTGCGAGGAGCATAGCGACGTGGCAATCTCGTTGAGGTTGAACACACGTCGGCAAATCACCATTGCTACGGCGACGAGATTGCCGCGCTGCGCTCGCAATGACAAAACCGGGAAAACCGAATGACCCTGCGATAGGCCATTCAGAGCCTGTTTACAATCTTTTTAGGATTAGCACCATGAAGGCAAGCACCACCATTTGCAGGCTGGTATTGAGCTTCCTTTCACAGTTCTTCCAGAGTCGGCGGCACTTTTCCAGCCAGGCGAAAGACCGCTCCACCACCCATCGCTTCGGCAGTACCACGAAGGTGTGCAGTTCGCTGCGTTTCACCACTTCCACCGAGGCTCCCAACAGGCCTTGCACCGCAGTGGCAAAGGGCTTCCCGGTGTAACCCCCGTCTACCAGCACGTTCTGCACTTGACTGAGGCCGTCTCGGCGCCGGTCAAACATCGCCAAAGCCCCGGCCCGGTCGGTAACGTTGGCGGTAGTCGCGTGTATCCCATGGGGCAATCCTTGCGTGTCCACCGCGATATGACGCTTGATTCCCGACCCCTTCTTGCCTGCGTCATAGCCCTTGTGCCCGGCGGTGTCCGTGTTCTTCACGCTCTGGGAGTCCACGATACAGAAGCTGGTCTGCTCTTTCCGACCATTGCTTCGTCGGGCCGCGCCAACCGATTTTTTTTAGGACTTGCTCCAGAATGGAATCCTGACCTGGGCCAGGCCGCTCGCTCCATTGCCGGAAATACTGGTAGCAGGTGCGCCAATCGGGGAAGTCCGCGGGCAGCATTCGCCACTGGCAGCCGCTTTTCAGGAGGTACAGCACGCCGCAGAAAACGTCGTACAAGTCCACGGTGCGGGGCTTGGTCCGGCGTCGGGCCGACGCCAACGTCGGCAGAATCCGGGCGAATTGCTCCCGGCTGATGTCGCTGGGATAGGAATGAGACATGATTACCCCTCCCCTGATGATAGTCTCAACTTAACCTATTTCAGAGATCGTAGACAGGTTCTCAGGATTTGGAACCAGGCACAAGATGTGATAAGATTCACGAGGCAAAAGCCCATAAACCAATCTGCCACGGAGGATAACAAATGGAAGGAAAGGTTCAGATTGAGATAACCTACTGCGTTCCTTGACAGCACCATGCTACCGCCACGTGGATGGCGAACGAATTTTTCAGGGCGTATGGTGGTGACGCAGCAATTACTATTTCGCCTCGCGGCCAGAGCATCATGGAAGTGTTCGTGGACGGCGAAAAGATTTTTGATAGGAAGGCCGAGGGTAACATTTACCCCGACTTGGGTCGTGTGCGGAAGATGAAGGAAATCATCTCAGCCAGGATCGCGCGAGTAGATATGGGTGTAGCCGCGGATAACTAAAAGGATCCGGAACTCGCCTATAAAACGGCCGCCGCTCTCAGTGTTGGGAGCGGCGGTTAGTTTTTCTCGTTTGCCAACCGCAGGGGTATGATGCCTGGAGCGAGCTATAGTTGCAGCAGTTTTGTCACTTCGTTCCAAACCTGCACTGCTACTGTTTCTATTGACTGGTTCGCTTCCACCAACGTCCAGGTATCAGGACGGGCGGCCAGTTGGTCGAGGAATCCCCGGCGCACGTTATGGTGAAAAGCGAGCGGCTGGTCTTCGAACCGGTCGGGTTCGTCCCCCATTTCAAGACCAAGTTCCAGCTGCCTTCCCTGAACTCTGCCGATGCCAATGGCGGGGTGGATGTCCAATAGCACTGTGAGGTCGGGATACCGACGGTCGGTGGCGAGATCATTCATCCAGGCGATCCGTTCCACTTCGATACCGCGCCCGTAACCCTGATAGGCGATTGTGGACCCGGCGAACCGGTCGGCGATGACCACCGAGCCGGCATCAAGGTGCGGCGCAATTTTTTCCCGGACCAGTTCGGCGCGGGAGGCTTCGAACAGAAACAACTCAGCCAACGGCGACAATGGCGGCTCGTCAATGAGATACCGCCTGAGGTAATCACCCAACGGCGTGGATCCGGGTTCATGCACGACCACCGGGCGATGGCCCAGTTCGCACAACCGGGACTCCAGGATTGTAGCCTGGGTTGTCTTACCGGCGCCGTCGCCGCCCTCGAAGGCTATGAAGAATCCAGGCATGGTGAGACCGGCGGGCGCAGGGCACTGAAGGCAGTGACCTACGGGCGATAAATCAGGACGCCGCGGCGGGGGTCGCGTCCCCGGCTGGTTGATGCCAGGCTGAATTGTTCTGCCAGCATGTGTTGCAATCGTCTAATGTAGGGACGCTGGGGGTCCAGCTGCACCGAAAACTCTCCGGACAACACCCTTCGGGCTGCTTCTTCCACCTCGGCCCGGGCCTGTACGATCGCGTCAGAATTGTCGTCGTCCGCTCCGCTTTGATGCCGGTTCAGCGGAGGCAGATCGACCCCCTGATCCCTGGCGAGGGAGCCTAGAAACTCCCCGACTTGCGGAACGGTGTTCTTGCGCAGCACGTACACGGGAATACTGTTGTCCTCGGCCACGCGAACTAACTGGCTGCCCCTCCGGTAGTGGTTTTTGGTAGTTAACAGCACGTTGGCGCGGCGCAATTCGCTAACAATTTCTGCGGAAACCCCGCGTTCTGCCAGGGATGCTTCGACTTTGTCCCGGCTGACGCCGAACAGGAAGATTCGCGAGTCCAATCGGGGCCCGGTTATCCCACCGGCGTCGGGTTCGTCGCGAAAGGATTCGGGCGGGTACGAGTCATAATTTGACTGATCGCCCTTATTGCGGGTTTTAGGGCCGCGGCGACCGCGAATTTCATTGGCCGACCAAGGTGCAGTGCTGGCTTCGCTCTGCCGCGGGGCGGCGGTACGGGAGATTTTCCCGTTTTCGTCCATGCGGCGTACCTCCGGTTCAACGGGATAGCCGCGCAACCATTGGTCAACTACCTGGGCCACGTCGTCGTGCACCGCTACCTCGTCCCAATTTTCAATCTCGACAACCACGTCGAACGTAGGTGGCGCCTTGCGTTCGAGGACCGACTTTTGTGTGCCCCGGAATCTCGCTTCCTGGTCTCCCAGGGTTACTGTTTGTACCCCGCCAATCAGATCGGACAGGGTGGGGTTCATGATGAGGTTGTCAAGAGTGTTGCCGTGGGCGGTGGCAACCAGTTGCACACCTCGTTCAGCGATTGTACGTGCGGCGGCGGCTTCTTCGGTCGTGCCCATCTCATCGATGATGATGACCTGAGGCATGTGGTTTTCAACTGCCTCAATCATTACTCCGTGTTGCTCGGTGGGACTGTGAACCTGCATACGGCGGGCGTGTCCGATGGCCGGATGGGGTATATCTCCATCGCCGGCGATTTCGTTTGATGTATCGACGATGATTACTCGCTTGCGGGCTTCATCGGCCAACACGCGGGCTACTTCGCGCAGCATGGTGGTTTTACCAACGCCGGGGCGTCCCAGCAGAAGGATATTTTTGCCGCTATACGCCAGGTCTTCGATCATCTGGATGGTACCATGCACGGCGCGCCCCACGCGGCATGTAATACCCACCACGTTGCCATGCCGGTTGCGAATGGCAGAAATGCGGTGGAGAGTTCGCTCCATGCCGGCGCGGTTATCGTCGCCGAATTCCCCGATTCCATCCACCACGTGTTGCAGGTGTTCCCGGCTGACCGGAGCATCGGTGAGCAGGACATCTCCCGTCAAGAAGCGGGCTTCGGGAGACCGGCCCAGGTCCAGCACCACCTCCAGCAGCTCGTCCAGGTTTTTCTGGTCGCGAAGGCGTTCCGAGACATGGGCGGGCAGCACATCCAGCAGCTGCTTCAGTTCGTCGTGCGCCAGTTGTTCAACGGTTGCCAACTATCGCCTCCTGTAAGCAGTGAATGAGGTGCAGAATCGGAGAGTGATGGTGTTGCGAGACCGGAGTAGTGTATACCACGCGGGTTATCGCACTCGGGGTGAGTTAATTAATGGGGCTGCAGGATCGAAGTCCGGGCCCCCGGCCATGGCCAGAAAATACCGGTGGATGCGGGCATCGGCAGTCAATTCGGGATGGAATGAAGTGGCCAGCAGGTTGTTTTGGCGGACTGCAACGGGACGGCCGTCCTCGAGGGAAGCTATGACCTGCACATCATCCCCAACCCGGATGATCACTGGGGCGCGGATAAATATGGCGTGATATGGATCGTCCCCCAGTCCGGCTATGGTGAGGTCCTGTTCGAAAGAATCGATTTGGCGGCCGAACGCGTTGCGTTGCACTCCCACGTTCATTATTCCGAGGGGAACCGGGTCCTGCTCGGTGATTTCCGTCGCCAACATTATCATCCCGGCGCAGGTTCCCCAAACGGATTTGCCGGAGCGGGCCATTTGCGCAACGGGTTCGCGCAGGTCATACAGCGACATCAGGCGGCTGAGCGTAGTACTCTCTCCGCCTGGGATAATCAGTCCGTCCAACCCGTCCAATTGGGAAGGGAGTCTTACTTCCGTGGCGATAGCGCCTATGCTGCGCAGCACGTGGCAATGCTCCGCAAAGTCGCCCTGAACCGCCAAAACGCCGATGTTCAACTAAGTGCCCAACCGTTGTTCCAGTTTAACAATGATCCTTAGAATGGCGCGCGAACGGCGTACGCAGCCGAGGGGCGATGCGCCACGTTATACACTCCGTGTGGCGAGCAACTGTTCGGATGGGATGGAACGGGCCGAAATGCCAACCATCGCTTCGCCCAGGTCTTTGGACACTTCAGCGAGGATTTTGGGGTCCTGGAAATGTGTTACGGCCTGAACGATGGCATGGGCACGACGAGCGGGGTCGCCCGACTTGAAGATTCCTGATCCAACGAACACGCCGTCGGCTCCCAGCTGCATCATCAGCGCTGCGTCCGCCGGAGTGGCGACACCGCCGGCGGCGAAGTTCACCACGGGCATACGGCCTTCTTCGCGAGTTTGCTGCAACAGATCCAGGCTAACGCGCATGTCGCGGGCTTCGACAACAAGCTCATCATCGGGCAGCGTACGTAGTTTGCGGATCGCGTCCTGTACTGCCCGCATGTGGGTGACGGCCTCAACCACATCTCCGGTACCGGCTTCGCCTTTGGTACGGATCATGGCGGCGCCTTCGGAAATGCGGCGCAGGGCCTCTCCCAAATCGCGGCAACCGCAGACGAATGGGACCTTGAAATCATGCTTCCAAACGTGGTGAGTCTCGTCCGCTGGGGTCAGGACCTCAGACTCGTCGACATAGTCAACGCCAAGCGCTTCCAGGATCTGGGCTTCGACGAAATGCCCGATGCGGCATTTTGCCATCACGGGAATGGACACAGCGTCGATAATCTCGGCAATCATGGTGGGGTCGCTCATGCGGGCGACACCGCCGTCGGCGCGGATGTCGGCCGGCACGCGTTCCAGAGCCATCACGGCGACGGCGCCGGATTCCTGGGCGATGCGCGCCTGTTCTGCGTTGACGACGTCCATGATGACGCCACCCTTCAACATTTGGGCGTGGCCAGACTTAACAGTAAAGGTGCCGGTTAGAACATCAACCATCGATGAGCCTCCTCACTAAACACATGGTGCTAGGTGTCCATTATAGCCGGGGACGCCGGCCTTATCAATCTGGAAAACGTCGGGCAGCAGGCCCGGTGAATGTGCGCACCGAATGAAATTCTCAGGCTGTCATACTGATTGAACCGATTTGACACTCAATCGGCCTCCGGGATAAGATTCAATGTACGCTAGCCGAGGTAGCTCAGCTTGGTAGAGCACGGCACTGAAAATGCCGGTGTCGGTGGTTCGAATCCGCCCCTCGGCACCACTTTGTTAATAAGGGGTGGTTACAAACTCAAACAAGGTATCAATAACCCGTGTATTGACAGATATCGGCCCATTTTGCTGGACAAATGCTGGACAAATTCCCAGCGGCGCACAGTAAGAGGCCGCAATCAACAGCACTCGACGGCATGATCGCGCCCGGAAACCCCGGGCGCGATTTTTCTGACGCGCTACCACCTGTACGATTTGTATCGCGAGTGACTCTCGGTCACTTTCCCAGAAACCCTCATGAACTTCATCCCGACGCAAATAGCAACCCCGCTAACCCCTACACGGTGGAAATGTGGTCACACAGCTTTTCGACGATAAACCCAGGCATTACCAAGGATGGGCTCGCGGAGCAGAATCCATTTACGCATTCTACGATCGGTCGGCACTTCAAGAATACGGGCTCCTGCGCCGGATGCTTCAACGGTGGGCTGACCGATTATTGAGTTGCAACCTCTCTCGCTTACGCCGCTTAAAATGCGTAAAGTCGAGGTAACATTGTGTATAAATGCGATCGGTCGGTCAAACGTCCATCACAGTTTCGTCAGATGACTTGCGGTTCAACCAAGCTGTAAGAAACCCGCGACGTGGAGAGATTATCAATACCCAGAGAAGTAATGCTACCGAAGCCACCACGCTGACCACCATTATCGTTGACAGGCGACGGGCCAGCAGAGTTCCGGTGACCGACGGTACGGCGAGCATGGACATGACGTTGCCCACCGTTTTGATGGCTGCGACGGTGGTCAATGCCACCATAAACGGCAGCATATATTCGAGGAAACGGACGGGAACACCGGCGGCTTAAGCGACCGTGGCGTCATAAGTGGTAAATACCAACTTTCTCCAAGGAAACAATCCCCAGCTCGACTAATTTGGCGTGGACCCTCAGGCATTCTGGCTCTGCGCCTGGCGCTAATTGACCGGCACTGATTGGCGCTTGGCTGCGTCAGGCGACGGTTGCATTAGCGCCATTCCCTACACTGATGTCTGCGTAATCACCCTCGGAGTAACTTTTCGGGAGAGCCAACGGCCATCTCCGGGGTCGCCGCGGAGCTGGCCGTCGCGGACTATCACCTTGCCGCGCAGCAGCGTCATTATCGGGTACCCTTCGCACTGGAAGCCGTCCCAGATGGAGTAATCGGAATCGGCGTGCAATTCGTCCACCGTTATCGTCTTCTTGAGATTGGGGTCGAAGATAACGATGTCGGCGTCGCTGCCCGCGGCGATGGCGCCTTTCTGCGGGTACATCCCAAGGATCTTGGCGGCGTTGGTGGAGGTGATGGCGGCGAACCGCTCCAGGTCGATGCGTCCGGTGGACACTAGCTTTGTGTACGTGACCGGCATCCGGGTCTCGATGCCATTGTGTCCGCCGCAGAGAGTGCGGATCGTTTCGCCGGCCAGCTTGATGTTCTTGTACGTGGTCCATTCATCGGTGGCCGTGGTGCAGATGGGGCCGTCTGCCAGCCCCTGTTGCAGCGCGTCCCGGTCGTCAGAGTACTTGATGGCCGGGTAGGTGTGGATGGCAAGGCCGTCGGGCTTCAGGTAATCGTCGCAGGTGAACTCCAGGTAGTTGTGCAACGCCTCGCCGTAGACCGGCAGTTGCGCGGCACGAGCCTCGGCGATGGCGGCAACCCCCTCTTTTGCGGTGGTGTGGACGAAGTAGATGCCGGTCTCGGTGCTTCGTGCCAGCCGGACGACCTTGCGGAAGGAAATGTCTTCGGAGATGTTGTTGTGGGCCAGGTGCAAGTTGGAACCATGGTCGCGGCCCTCACGTTCCAGCTTTTCCTCCATATAGGTGACGATGTCGTCCTCTTCGGCGTGGACGGCCATGATGCCGCCGTGTTTGCCAACTTCCTGGAAAATCTCCCACAAATGCCCCATCGGAACTCGGGCATGGAAAGTGGTGAATATCTTGAAGCTGGCGACGCCCGACTGAATCGCTTCGCCAATCTCGCCCATGGTGCTGGGCGGGATCGCCCCGGCGAGAATGTAGTGGAAGGTGTAGTCGGTGTAGGAATGCCCGCGGAAGGTATCCCGCCGGGTTTCAATCTGCGCCATGATTGGCTCGGAGGGCGGCACCGCGCCGGGCGTTAGAGGCAGTGCCCCGGCGAAATCCACGTATGTAGTGACGCCGCCGAAAGCGGCGGCGCGGCTGGCGGCCTCTGGCGGTTGGGTGAAGATGCCGGGGTCGCCTCCGGCCCAGTAATCCGGCACCGGCACATTGATGTGAGCGTGGGGTTCGATGCCGCCCGGCAGGACGATCATCCCGGTGGCGTCGATGGTCTCCCCCGCGCCCAGGTCGTCCAAAGTGCCGGGAGAAGCCACCGCCGCGATTTGCTCCCCCTGAATTCCCACGTCCATAAGGCCAACGCCACCTGGCGTAACCACCATCCCGCCTTTAATAATCAAGTCCAGCATGATTGCCTCCCGAATCGACGATTTGGCGCACTGTCTCGGTATAAACGGTACGCGAGACAAGCATAGTGGAATTGATTATAACGCAGCAGACGGGCATCGACTCAAGGCGACGTAGGTAATACTCGCCCCCCAGTTCCGCATTGGGGATTGACGGCGACGTGCCGGCGCCCGGAGAGCAGGAATTTGTTCCCCACTCATTCTTTCCCAACAGCCGCCGTTGCAATTACTGGCTGGCAGTTTTTTGTAGAATTGCCGGGCAAACCGTACTGTCCAGCGTTATTTTTTGGGCAGTCCACCATTGGAGAAACGATGTCGCAACTGATGATCGGCAAGCAGGCACTTTTGGAAACGCTCAAAGCCGAGGGTGTTGAGTATATTTTGGCAACCCCGGCACCAGCGAAGGCCCCATCATCGACCTGCTGGGTGACTACCCGGAATTCCGCTACATCCTGACCCTCCAGGAGAGTGTTCCTGTCGGGATGGGCGAGGCATATGACCGGGCGGCCGGGCGGGCTTCCTTCGTCAGCCTTCACGTGGATAGCGGGCTGGCAAACGGCATCGCTCCTCATGCTGGACGCTCTCAATACCGGCACCCCCCATAGTGGTGACCTCCGCCAATTACGATGCCCGCAAGGTGAACGAGTCCATTACCGATCTGGCTCAGCTCGTCCGGCCCGTAACCAAGTGGGCGGTGGAACTGACACTTCCGGATCAGATACCCAGCGCGATGCGCCGGGCATTCAACGAAGCCAACAGCCACCCCAAAGGCCCGGTTTATGTTGGGTTCACTTCCAACGCCCTGGAAGGGATGGCCGAGATGAACATCGTGCCCTCCCGCCCTGTGTATGACGCACCGCATCCCAGCCTGGATGGCATCGCCCAGGCTGCATCATTGCTGCAGGACGCCTGCCGGCCCATGATGCTGGTGGGCGACCGGCTGGCCGAATACGACGCACTGGATCAGGCGGTGAAACTGGCCAGCTGATGGGGCTTGCCGGTGTACCGTCGCGGGGGCGCGGAGGTTGCCTTCCCAACCACCCTCGGACAGTTCCTCGGCAATCTCTCGCTGCGAGTTACCGACCAGCGCGCCATCCTGCAGCGCGTCGATCTGGTCCTGGCCGTGGTAACTGACCCCTTCGAGGAGCTCTTCTACTGGGGCGACGTAATTCTTCCCCTGGATGCCAGGCTGGTGCACATCGGTCCCAGCCCAGGACGCATCGGCCGCTCCGAACCCACTGACGTTGGCATCGTGTGCCATTGCGCCAGCGCGCTTGCCGACCTGACCGCAGTTCTGATGGAACGATGGTCGCCGGGGGATCGCTCGGAGATCGAGGAACGCAGGCAGGCCGTCGCAAGCGAAAAGCGGAACAATCGGGAAAACTTCGATAAGGCCGCTGCGGACCGGTGGGACCACAAGCCCATGTCGCCAGCGCGCATGATGTTCGAACTGACCGCTGCCGTCCCCGATAACGCCGTGGTCGTTGACGACTCTATCAGCAACCGCGGCGCCATGCGCCACTATTCCAGGCCGCCCGCTTGGGGGACCTGCGTGGCGCCCGGGGCCAGGCTATCGGTGGCGGCATCGGAGCGGCCATGGGCGCCCAGTGCGCCAATCCGGGCCGTCCCGTTTTTGGTGTCATCGGCGACGGCAGCGCCATGATGACGGTTCAGGGACTTTGGACAGCCGCCAACGACAACATCCCTTGCGTCTTCGTCATCTGCAACAACGGTATGTACCGGGTCCTGAAGGTCAACTTCAACGTCTACCAGCAGGATGTTCTGGAGTTGCCCGAAACCTCGGGCGGCCGGCTGCTGTATTCCGACTTCGCCACACCCTTCGATATGGCAGCCATCGCCAACAGTATGGGCGTCCACGGCGAACGCATCACCGACCCCGACCAAATCAAGCCCGCGGTGGAACAGGCGGTGGCCTCGGGAAAGCCGGCCCTGCTGGATATAGTAATCGACGGTTCGTTGTAGGGCTGGTGGAGACAGCTCGCTAAATCAATTGCCCGTCTGCTCAGGCCGGCGGGGACGGTCGCAGCAGTGAAGGAACAATCTGCGTGCACGAGATGAGCGGTTCGACAATTGAACCGTGTCAGTCTGGATGAATATCACGCTCCGATCTGCACGTAAACGAGCCCAAGGCCACGGCGTACGAAACAATGAACATTCTCCATGGAACCACGGTCGTTGAATTGAAGGGTGACATTCTCGAAGGCGCCTGCTATCCCGGACGTGGGCGCATGACTTACGGCGCGGTCAAATTGACCAGGGCCAGACAATGGTAAACCGAAGCCAAGGTGCAACACGCAGAGTGATGAGGTGAAATCGAGGCGTCATTAGGCTAGCCTGTACGGCAGCACAGTGGGGTTGGTGTTGGGCATGAACGAGATTGCGGGGTTCTTGGAACGATGGCAAATGGACGCCGGCGACGTGCGTCGGCGGATGCATCGGGCGCCGACACCTCGGGAGCGGGAGAGATGGCACGCCCTATGGCTGCTGCACCAGGGTTGGACGGCATCGGCAGTGGCTGAGGCACTGGAGCAGGATTCCCATACCATTGGTAGTTGGGTCGACGCCTTTGGAGAGGGCGGTCCCCAGGCGTTATCCTTCGAGCAGTCGGGAGGTTCCCCTCGCGCTGATCGGAGAGCAGCAGTTCGACTTGAAGGCGGCGGTGCAGGAGGCTCCCGCCCAGGCAGGGATCGATCTGGCCAACTGGACTGGAAGGTGGTGCGCCGGTTTGTAGAGGAACGGTTCGAGCTGATGCTGAGCTGGAGCAGTTGCCTGACCCCGTATCAAGTACGGGGTGACGTTACTACCTGCACCGATGATTGGGGTTTGTGTTGAAACGTCCCAAGAAGCGGCTGGTCAAGGCGGACCCGGTGCGGCGGAAAGCCTTCGTGGCGGAGTATGCCCCCTCACGGCGCTGGTGCGACGGAGTGGAGGCAAGATATTCTTCGCTGACGAGGCCCACTTTCAGGCGGATGCGGACCTGCGGGGCAAGTGGGTGCCGAGAGGAGAACCGGCGTTGGTGGACTCCACCAGCCCACGCCGTGGCGAGAAGGAACGTCACCCCATACTTGATACGGGGCCAGCTACTACTCGGCGGTGTGCCTGGAAACTGGCGAGGTGGAGGTGATGGAACTGGCGGGCAACACAGCAACTCGGCTACCTCAGCCGCCTTCCTGCGACTACTGCGTGATCGACCGAACCGTTGACCGTGATTTGGGACAATTCCCCAGTCCACCGAGGCGATGCACTGCGGGCCTACCCCGTATCAAGTACGGGGCAGGCTCTGCCCAGCTACAGCCCAGACTTCAACGCTGACGAGGCCATCTGGGGCTGGACCCGTCAGGAGGCGACCGCCAACCTGTGCCTGGGTACCCGTGCCGCAGTGCAAGAGAAGGTGGACGACTTTTTCGCAGTAGAGTACCGGGAGGTGGTGTAAAAGGATCGGTGTAGCCAAAAGCTAACCACCGCGTCATCCTTGATGGCAACTACAACCCAACCAAGGAGAACGACGGTGGTCAAACACAGCATGATCTTTTGGAATTATTACGCAAGCGTAATATGGACGGAGACGTGGACTTTCTGGGGGAAGCCTTGCGCGTCCTGGTGGATGGCATCATGGACGCCGAGGTTTCCGCCCAGATCGGCGCTGAGCACGGCGAACGCAGTTCGGCGCCGCACCTACCGTAACGGCTACCGCAACCGCACCTGGGATACTCGGGTGGGCACCACCGAGCTCAATATCAATGGAGTTGCACATTCCCAAGGTGCGGGAAGGCAGCTACTTTCCCAGCCTGCTGGAACCCACGGCGGCGCAGCGAGAAAACCCCGCTGGCCGTCATCCAGCAAGCCTACGTGGAGGGCGTCTCTACCCGCCGGGTGGATGACCTGATCAAGGCCCTGGGCTGCGACGGCATCTCCAGCAGCCAGGTGTCGCTCATCTGCGAGCAACTGGACGAAGTGGTGGAGAGTTTCCTGGGTCGTCCCTTGGACGGCGGCCAGTATCCCTACGTGTGGCTGGACGGCCTGATCCAGAAGGTCCGAGAGAGCGGTCGCATCGTCAACGTCTGCGTGGTGATGGCGACGGGGCTCAATGCCGGCCGGGCGCTTTCGTTGGGGAGAAGTGGTGGAGAGTTTTCTGGGCTGGCCTTCCTGTGCTCGCTGACGGCTTGAGGCCTCAGCGGGGTGGAACTGGTTACCTCCGATGCTCATCAGGGGCTGAAAACGCCATCGCCGCGGCGTTTTGTTGGGGCGGGTTGGCAGCGCTGCCGCACCCACTTCATGACCAACCTGCTCACTCGCGTGCCCAAGCTCCCCTCTTGCATGTTGCAGGGTCGGGGTGGCCACCATGGTGCGTACTATCTACCAGCAACTGTCCAGGGTAATTGACGCCGACCGGCCGAAGTTTGGCAACCGTCAACCTCCGGACCGGGCGGCGATGCTGTCAGGTCACCTCGCCGTGAGCGTCCGTGTGGAGCTACTGGCCTGTCAGTGTGCAAATATGCAAGTGTGCAAATGCACAGATGCACAGGAGACATCCGTGTCCGCGTGGGGACTACTGCAAAGTCCCGACAGTATCTCAGTCGTGAAGCCGGCCGCTCCGTCAGCCAGTGGCGGTCGGTGTCGCCGTCAGTCTCTGACAGGTTCATTGTGTCAGCGGGGATGCTTCCGCGCTACGGGCGGTGACTCGGATTGGCTGACGACGATGCCCAGTGAGCGGACGATGCAGACGTCGGCGCTGGTTCATTGGGGAGCTTCGTCTAATGGGTCAGGCAGAGGCAACTCCGCCAGCGTAGCACTGTGCTGGTAGCTCGGTCGTGACAGTTCCTTGTCAACCCAATTGGGTCATCAGCCGTCACGCAGTCGGCGAAGCTCTTGTTCCAGCTCCCGCACCTTGGCCTCGGCTTGAGCGCGGGCTTGGCGCTCATCTTCGAGGGTGACGAATGGGACGGCCTGTCGCCGGGTCCTGCCATACCAGCATGCCGCTGTTCCACTGCAGGTTCAGGTTGAGCGCTGCGCTGTAGCCCTGCAGATTGCCCTCCGGCAATTCCTCGATTGTGATGGGCACGTACTGACCGTCCACCAGGCGGTCTCCGGCCAGTTGGGCGCCGTGATACTCGCCCGACTGGTCGAAGCGCCAGTATTCCGCAATGCCCAGGGCGGCGTACTCGTCACGCTTTTCGCCAACGTCGGTTTCTGCGGTGGTCTCCGAGGCGATTTCCATGACGAAGTCCGGCGGCTTCCCCTGCTCGGAGATGATGTAGCAGTTGCTGGCCTCGTAGGCGGCTGGGTTCACGTCGAAGGCAATCAGAAGGTCGGGCCGGCGTCCTCTGGACCGGTCCGCGTCCGGTTGAGCGATGATCCAGCGTTCGGCTTCCACCAGCGTTGTGTCGGGCCTGCCGAAGTGCAATGCCAGGTAATGTGCGCTGCCGGGTTTGTGCAGGTGGTCGTAGCTGGTCATCTCGTCGGGTTCGCGCCGAGGCGGATCCGGCAGTCGGAAGCGCGCTGGAGATTTCGGTGTCCTGGCGGTCGTCATAGTGAGCCTCGAGGGGTTGGCGTGGATGTGCCCGCCGTACCTGCTCTATCCCATGCGATTATACCCACTGGTATGGCGTAGGGCCAATGACACGAGAAAATTGCGAAACTCACCCGATGATAAAATCAAACGATGAGCCAGCGACCGGACCTGCACCCCATTTCGTTGCGGTACCCAATGCGTACCAGCAAGGCGGGATACCAACAGGTCGGCCCCGGTGAACCGCCGTGCCCGCAAGTGAACCAAGCAACGCACCAGGGCCCTTCAGCGGCCCCTGTTGCTGTTCACAAAAAACGCGAACCTAAACTAAAGCCAAGGTGGAATCTACATTTGTGGGGCAACGAAGATTAGCAGGGCAATCGCGTCTAATTTTGGTGAGAGGCAAAATCCCGGGAAGTCCGAGTTCGGGTAGTCTCACGTCGCCTGAGAACAGACAGTTACAGCATCAGAGACGCGAATTTCAACCGGTTGGCGGGTTTTCCAGCACATTCAAACGACAGGCGAGGGCCAATGTTATCGGCGTTTAGAATGTAATGCGCCGTTTCATATTGTAGATATTGAAGACGCGATTGCCCTGCGAAGATTAGGCTGTGTTGACATTTACAGTCATTCCGGCGAAAGCGGGAATCCAGGGAGTTGGGGAGTGGCTAATTTTGGGATAGTTATGCTTATTTGGAGCACTGGATTCCGGCTTTCGCCGGAATGACGAAATGAAATTTCAAAATGTCAACAGAGCCTAGTGAAGCGCCCAGGGTCTTTCGGTTGTCATGGTGAGGAGCGCAGCCGCTCATGGTGAGCCTGTCGAACCACGTGGCAATCTGGTTGAGGTTGAGCACGTGCCGGGGAACCATCATTGCTACGGCGACGAGATTGCCACGCTGCGCTCGCAATGACATGAGGAAAACCGAAAGGCCCTGAACTAAAGCCAAGGTGAAATGTACATATTGCTAGACCGCACTATCGGTGCCCACCCAGTTGGGGCCTAAAGGCGATATGAGGTGACGTGGAGTCCTTTCGGTCATCGTCAATCTCCCCGAAATGCACATCCCACCTTGGTATTGGTTTAGCTACGTGATCTTACATATGATGCACACTTGTGGAATGTACAAAGTCGAGCTAAGGAAGAGCACGGCTTGAGTTCGCCGTGCTCTTCGGGAAACCTGTAGAAATTGTCCGGGAAGCCTGCGTTCGGGCTAGACGAACCAGCCCATGCCTTCCAAGTGGCCGCGCAGGAAGGCTATCTGGCCTCCATGGACGATGTTGTCAAAGACCAGGACACCCATGATGGTTTCTTTCGGCTCGGGGTCCGAACCGGGCCTCAGGCTCATGGTGGCGCTCAACTCCTCATCGGTCACGGAGGACATATAGTCCCGGCAGCAGGCCTTCATGGCCTCGTAGTACCCTACCAGGACGTCTTTGGAGGGAAGCGGCCACGCGGCCACGCGCGCCGTGTCCCAGCCCTGGCCGGTCGTCTCCGGGTCGTTGCTCAGGCCGAATTTCTCGCACCAACCGTCCTCTATCCATATCTGAGGCTTGCCTTGGAACCTGGCATTCATGAAAACGTCCACCACCCGGCTCATGTGGAAGAGGAGCCAACCGATGGAATTGTCGCTGTCGGATATCCGGCGCGCCAGTGTCTCATCACTCAGCCCGTCTATGGCGCGGTCTACCATACCCCAGTTACGTTCCAGCGCATTTGACATCCCGGCGGATACAGCCATGATTACTCTCCAAAAGTTTCGTTAGTTTGGGGTTGCGGGGCTAATTGTAACAGCCCCAAAACTGGAATGGTAAGGTAGCGCCGACGATCAAGAAGAGACCTGCTACTGATCTGCGGCTATAGTATTAGGGTCCTTTCGGTAGTCTTCAAGACCCCCGAAATGCACATCCCACCTTGGTATTGGTTTAGTAGTCCGAAATCTTTGTAATGATGGGTTGATTGGTACAGGGCCTTTCCCCGGCCATACCGGGCTTATGGAGACTATCGCCGAGCAATCTGGTTCTACCCGTCATTTCAAGGATGTTGGTCTACTAGCGCTGCGTATATCGATGAGCGTTGTCAGTTTGGAGTGTCCATCATGCGAGGATGCAGTTTGGCCAATTGAAGTATGGCAAATATAGAGACAGTTATGGTGAATCCAACACCATATACTACTGCCATGGCCCTGGAAGGATGCATCCAATATTTGCCATCCCAATGGCGATCTTCGAGGTCGAAATACTCAAAGAAGCGCTCCACAGATGGCCGGCCAGCTTCATGAATGAAGTCTTCCTGTAATCGGCGGCGGACGGCTCCTGCATCCGGATCCTGGAAAGCCGCCCGACTTCATTCTGGGTAGTGCCCGCCGGAGATAGCGTAACCGGGTACCGGAAATAGGGGTGAAAGCCTACGAAAGAGGTGGAACATGAAACCTCGCGCCTTTCGCTCAATAGCGCTCTTCATGGCAGTCGCTGTCATCGCGGCTGGGCGTCGTTCGCGCAGCCCAGTCCCAGTGTAGAGGCAATCAATCGGGCGCCCGGCTCAATGAGCATCGAGCTGAACCCGTCCGATCGCTTTGTGCGTCCCAGTGACAACGAAATCGAGGTGACCATCATGCTGAGTAATCTGCGCGTCGGCGCCCCGTACTATCTCGATGTCGGCGTTTACAGCGCAGAGGGTTATGTGCGTGGCTGTAACGGCGACGGCATGAAACAAAGACACAACTTCCGCAGAGTGACAACGAGCACGATAACCCGCATGGCGAAGGTGTCGCTATCCCCCAGCTGTGCCTATGGCGACTATTACGTGAGGGCTACCCTCTGGGATTGGTCGAGCGGCTACAGTGTAGCTTTTACGACCCGTGGGTTCAGCGTGGTGGCCAGTACGGAGGGTCAGGAGGACCGCGGCGTCTGTGATCGCTCGCCGGCCATCATCAGGTACATCGTCACCTATGGCCCTTACTACGTGGACGACTGCTGGGTGGTGCGCGATGCCGGTCTGCTCGCGTTGGCGGCCGCCAACGGCACTTGAGAAGATCCCATGATCTACCTGGCTAACTTGAGCATTCCGGAGCTGCGGGCCGGGACTTAGACGGATTTACGAACCTTGAGGTCCTGGTCCTCACCTCCAACGGGTTGACCAGCTTGCCCGCTGGCATCTTTGACAAGTTGTCTGCCCTGGAGGAGGTTATTCTGACTTACAACGGTGACAGCCAGCTGGACTCGGGCCTATTCGAGCATAACCCCAAGTTGTTCACAACCTATCTGAACGGTCCCAATCTAAGCAGTGTGCCGTCGGACCTGTTCGAACACAATCCGGGTTTGAAGTGGGTGGGCGTGTTCGATTCCGAACTGACCAGTTTACCGGGAGACTTGCTCAGCGGGCTGAGTAATCTGCACTACCTGAAGCTGGTGGACAACAAGCAGCTGTCCTCGCTACCCGCCGACCTGCTGAAGCGTCTGCCAAGATTCAAGATGCTGGACCTGTCCGGCAACGGGCTGACGTCTCTGCCCGATGGGTTCTTTGCCGGCGAGTACGATGGCATTCGCATCCTGAAGTTGCACGACAATCCGGTCGGCACGTTCCACTTCAGGATGGAAGCCGAGGTCGTGAGCCATGGCGTTGACGCGGACGGGTTCCCCACCGCCCGGGTGAGCTACAAGATAGCCGAGAGCGTGGCGCTGACCGTAAGGGCCGACCTGGATGTTCAGGGGGGCGAGGCGTCAACATCATCGGCACCATACAGGCCGGCAGCATCTACGGCGATGAGACCAACGTGAGGCAGAACGAGGTCGGAACTCCGGTCACGCTCACCCTGAACAACGTGAGTGCGCATGACCTCCGCAAAAACCGTCCAGCTACCGGCACCGACCAATACCTGGGCGATCGCTACTTCGACTCATACACCGGCTTCAGGGTTGTCGCAGGGGCTCCGCTCACCCTTCAGGTCTGCGAGCTCACGCCGGGGGTGTGCGACGGAATCACGGCGCCGGTCAACACGGCGGCCACGGGTCTGCCCACCATCAGCGGCACGGCGCAGGTGGGAGAGACGCTGACGGCGAACACGTCCGGCATCGCCGACGCTGACATTCAGGGCGCGACGGGATCCACCTACTCGCCGGTGGCCGACGACGAGGGCAAAACCCGCAAGGTGCAGGTGAGCTTCACCGACGACGCGGGCCACGAGGAGAGCCTCAACAGCGCGCCCACGCCGGACAACACCCCGGCCACGGGTATGCCGGTCATTCGGGGCAAGCCGTAGGTCGGCTGGACGCTGTGGGCGTACACTTCCGGCATCGCCGACGCTGACGGCCTCAGCGATCCGACGTTCACTTATCAGTGGCTTTCCAACGACGGCGATACCGACACCGTCATCACGGGCGCGACGAACCTAAGCTACGTCGTCGGGGCCGCTGTCGAGGACAAGACTCTTAAGGTGCGGGTGAGCTTCACCGACGACGCGGGCCACGGGGAGAGCCTCACCAGCGTGCCCACGGATACTGTGACCTCGGTAACGCCGCAGGTGATAGGCATCTGCGATCGCACTCAGCAAGTGCGGGACGCCATCCTGTCCAGGCTGCCCAAAGAGCGGACCTGTCAGTTGGTGACCGACGCCGACTTGAGCTCGATCACCCACCAGCTGGACCTGGTGAACCAGCGGGTAACGTCACTGAAGGAGGGAGACTTCGAGGGCCTGTTCAACGTGAGCGTTTTGAACCTGGAGAACAACGACCTCACGACGCTGCCCGCGGGTGTCTTCGACGGTCTGATCAGTCTGCGAATTCTGGATGTCAGGGACAACGAGTTGAACGCGTTGCCGCCGGACCTGTTTGACGGCCTCGCCGGCCTGAGCGAGCTGCTCCTGGACGGCAACGATCTAGGGGGTTTCCGTCGGAGATCTTCGGTGGACTGGCCGGCCTGGAGCTGCTGCGTCTGGACAGCAACTCCCTGAGCGCGCTGCCCGGCAACGTCTTCCAGGGTCTCTCCGACCTGAAAAAACTGGACTTGCAGATCAACGACCTGGCGTCGCTGCCGGAGGGCTTGTTCGCGGGTCTGACCGGCTTGAAGGAGTTGCGTCTGGACACGAACGAGGGGGCGCCCTTCACGCTGACGGCGGAGCTGGAGCAGCGGGGAGAGGACGCTATCGTGGTCAAGGTGGCCCAGGGCGTGCCCTTCGCCATGAGGGTGGTCCTCTCGGCCACGGCCGGCTTGGTGTCCGAAACGGAAGTTACGACCGACGCTGGCAGCGTCAAGAGTGAACCCATCACCGTTACCCGGACCGACGAGGCGCAGGTGGGGGTTGTCGTCAGGGTGGTATCGGCCGCGTTTGTCGGACCGGCGAAACACCCCGGGGTTTAAACTGGCTTGGGCGACAGCCTGAAAGTGCTCTTCGAAATTCCGGTGGCAACTATTTCCTTCTCGCCGTCAGGATCCGTGTCGGAGGGCACGGAAATCACTGTAACCATGTCCTTGTCGAAGCTGGAGGCCGATTCCGACACCTCCACCAAGGACTACGTCTTCCGGGCCGACGTGAAGGACTCCAATAGCGGAGACGTTGACCAGTGCGAGGACCAAGCAAACGGCTATGGCCTGGGCGTGGACCGTCACATGTGGAAGGTGGACGAAGACCCGGAGACCCGCACCGGAACCATCTCCGCCGACTGTCCGGTGGGGGTCTACACCCTTCGAGTCAGCATCTCCACTCCCGACAACGTGGAACTGGCATCGGACAGCACAAGCTTCACGGTCGTTGATCCAGGTCCGCCGCTGTCTAACGACGCCACGCTGAGCGGTCTGACGCTGAGCGGGATCACGTTGGCGTTCGACTCGGCCAACGCCGAATATACCGCCAACGTCGCCAACGCCGTGGAGGAAACTACGGTAACGCCTACAGTGAACAACGGCGGGGCGATCTACGCGGTCAAGCTGGACGGAGTAGCGGACGGCGACGGGACCGTCTCCCTCGCGGAGGGCAGCAACGTCATCACCATCGAGGTCACCGCCGAGGACGGCCAGACGACCAAGACCTATACCGTCACCCGGGCCGAAGCCCCGGCCCCGCTCGCCTCGGACGACGCGACGCTGAACGGCCTGACGTTGAGCGGAGTGGACATCGGCGCGTTCGATCCAGCCACCACCGAATATGCCGCCGACGTGGATCACGACGTAACGGAAACTACCGTCACTGTCACGGTGAACGACGGCGGGGCAACCTATGCCATCAAACTCGGGGGCGTGGCGGACGATGACGGGATCGTCTCCTTGGCCGTGGGCAGCAACGTCATTGCCGTCGAGGTCACCGCCGAGGACAGACAGACGACCAAGACTTACACCGTCACCGTAACCAGAGCCGCACCGCCTTCCGCAGACGCCACGCTCAGTGGTCTGGCGCTGAGCGGCGTGGACATCGGTGCCTTTGACCAGGCTACTACCAAGTACGCCGCCAGCGTCGCCAACGACGTAACGGAAACCACGGTGACGCCCACGCTGAACGACGACGGGGCAACCTACGTAATCAAGCTGGACGGAACAGCCGCTAAGGATAGGAGCATCGCGCTCGCAGTGGGCAGAAACGTCATTACCGTCAAGGTGACCGCTGAGGACGGACGGACCGACAAGACCTACACCATCACCGTAACCCGGGCCGATGCGGGGCCGAAGCCAAGCAGCCCGCCCGACACGCCGGACGCCCCGACCGGCGAGGTGACCGGTAAGGGACGGGTGGCCCTGAACTGGAACGACGTGGAGGGCGCGACTTACTACCAGGTGCGCTCTTGGCTCAATGGTAAATGGGAAGAACTTCCAACCAAGGAGGTCGGCATTGTCATTGACGGCTCGGGGGCGGAGGTAAGCAATCTTCCGAACGGCAGCTACCTCTACTTTTCGGTGCGGGCTGGCAACGGGGCTGGCGTGTCAGACTGGTCGATTTACTGGGACTGTCAAATCCTGAATAGTAACCCACTGGGCACTACCAGGACAGCGCGCAGCCAGGTGCATTCCGGATGAGGGCTACGGTTCGGCTTTACGAACCTGCGCCGGCCAGGAAGGTAGCGGCATCAGCCGGCGGGAGGTTCACGGTGGCGGCAAGTAAACAGCAAGGGATCATGACCAATAGCTGGAGCACGCTGGCCTTATTCAAGAGTCCCACGCTTGCAAATGCGGCAACGGCTATTCCGGCTGGACGAAGCCAGCTGATGCGGGACATCCTGGAGACGGGCTATGTGTCGCTCATCTTCCGGTTGCCCTACGACCGGGACGACATATTCGCCAGAGCCTTCGACATGAGCGCCGCAGATTGCGTGGTCAAGCCTGTCTCACCACGGGACCGGCGGCGAGACAGTGTGGACTACGTGCTTTTCGACAGCAACGGCGACGTTGCGGTTTTGATTGAAGTCCATGATGGCGTGCGCGGAGGAGACACGACCGCATCCGGCTGTGGGAGCACACGCGTGGGATGGCCCACGGAGCAGGCGGACCGGTTGCCGGGCGGATTGGTCTGCGACCGGGACGGCACTGCCGACCTGCTGGTACCCATAGCCAGCGCGCTGGGCATCGGGTTGTACGTTGGACCTACGCCGGCATTGGATCTCATCAAGGATGACCTGCTCGCGACTATTCTGCGCTGACCAGCGTGCTACCTGCCACGAATGACGCGCGCCGGAGCGTGCGAGGCGTGGGTGGCAGCCGGTTTGGCGGTAGCATTGTATGTGATGCAATGCGCAGAGGCTGTCGTCTATCACCAGTCTGTGCTGCGATACTTGGAAGGTGGTTTGCCAGAGCTGGCGTTCGAGCTGGATGCTTGGCTCCGTGAACATGGAATTACGTAATGACTATTGTGTGAAGCAAGGGGGGTATCAATGAGGCAGAGGACGCCGGAAGAATTGATGCCCAAATCGGGTTCGCCGATTCTCAGGTAACGCGGGTAATGGTTGCCTCGCCGGTCGCTTGGGAAAATGGAACGCATGGTTTGAACACTTCGGATACATTGGCTCTTTTTCCGCACGGCATAACCCGTATAGAATATCGAGGTGGGCTCAGTAACGAACTCATGATTCGCTCAAGGAGGATAGGCAGATGCACGCCGAAATTATAGAGACCGATTACATTGATGTCGCGAGCCGACTGACCGAACTCGGGATCACCAATCCTTCCCAACCTGCGTGGTTGCCGCACAACATCGATACGGCGGCTAGTCTAATAGATCTACACCATCGTGACTCTACCGTCGATTTGAACAAGACGCTCAAAGCGGCCGGCATGGAATTAGCCGTAATCCCACCGAAAAGCAACGTGGAACCCACCATAGACCTCCAGAGCGATGATTTATGGCTTGCCGCTCTGTATATTCCACAAGTAGCATCCGCATACCTACCTTATGTTCACGCAATCATAGACGTCATAATCGCGTACGCACAAAAAATGCGGCCGCTATCAGAACAGTGTAGTTTGGAGGTGGTCGTCGAGACGAAAGGTGACCGGACGACCAAGCGCCTTCAATATCACGGACCCGCTTCAGCTGTCTCGAAACTAAAAGCCGCGATAGAAGAGGTTATTAAGTGAAGCTTTCAAAAGTGCTGCAGCGATTCACAGCCGTTATCGGCGAATGTGGGCAGGTGATATATATCTCGCGAGACATTGGTATGCAGCGCAGAGTGCTTTTGCGCATCAACACTGTTAAGAACCTCATATTCCAGCAGAAGGCGTTTGCAAAAGCCAACGAAAGCGAACCGCTAGCTAACCATCTTTTGGCTCTATCATGCATTTTGGAGTCGTTATCGTGCGAGATTCAATGCTACATTCTCTTGAAAGAAGGTCAAGCGGAAAATGCTTGGAAAATGCTTGTGAGCGCACAAGAGTGGGTAACGCCCGCCGTTATGGCTGATATAGGACAGAAGCCATGGTGCACGGAAACGATGGAGCGTCTCACAAACGTGGAAAAGGGTGTGTTCTCTCCCCAGACATACGTAAGCAGTGGTCTAATCATAGGGGGGTCAATTTGCTCAATATGCAATCACTACTATGCATCCGATTTGTGCACGCATATAGCAGGCGCGGCGTACATGGGTGAATTTTGTACTAGAAGGGTCACTGGGATTGTAAAACTAGACCACCTTGCGATCGTTGAGAGCCCTCGGTCAAAGTCTCACCGGGTCACTGAGGTCGATGGACGAAACGCCATAACAGGAACACCCATGCAGGCATCGGCTAGTGATGCCTAATAATTGTATACAGTCAGAGGAGGTGGCGAGGTTCGTTCTGAGGAAGCCTTAATCCGAATCCACCGAAGTCAGGTGATACGGCAACGGAACGGAGAGACTAGGGTGAGCGGGCGTGATTGTCTGGTCTGCATCCGAGCAGGACGGTAGGTCGGGAGCGGCCCGCAGTCGCCACTTGGGGTGTTGAAGCGGTCTGCAATCGCCGCGTGGGACTGGGGCGACTGCATCGGAGAGGCCGACGTGTTGTGCGCAGGGAGGACGGTCGGCGCCCTGGGCTGCGTAGTCAAGGCCTCACCCACCCTGGGGCCGTTCCTGCGCAGCTTCAGTTGGGGCCAAGTCCACAGTTGGACCGGGGGTGAGCCGGGAACTGCTGGCCCGGGCCTAGGCTGCTGAGGCCAGACTCTGCGACGGGCCGCTGACCACCGACCTGGATCTACCATCTGCGAGACCTACGGCCTGGCCAAGGAGGGGCACGCCATTGGCTACACCGGCCCGCGAGGGCTATCACCCGCTGATGGCCCGGCTTGCGTGAGGGCCGCGCCAACACCGTTCGGGATGCCGCCCGCTTCCTACGCGAGACGGTGGGACGGGTACGATATGGCAGGACCAGAGGAAAACTCACAGTGCGGGCCGGCAGCGGCTTCTTTGCCCACGCCATCGTCGCCACCTGCCGAGGACGAATGTCCGCTTCTTTCATCACGATCCGCCAGCACGCCAGCCTGCGTAATCTTATCGAAGCCATACCGGAGATGGACTGGACGCCCATCCCTTACTGGATGGACGGCACCGACGCTGTGGCCGAGATCACCGGCACCCCCTTTCAGAGTGCGCTGGATGCCGCACCGGGGCGGCTCATCGTCCGCGCCGACGTCAAGGACGCGGACGGTAAAGACGCGGACGCATTGCCTCAATAAAACCGTTACCCAACGCAAGTGGTTGCCTAAAATAGGACGCTACCGAAAGGAGCGCTTCACGTAATGACTATTGGACGAACTGGACACCGACCCTTCCGGGGATCCTTCCAGGGCAATCGCATTCTCATCTGGAGGCAACAACCAGCGTCTGAATTTGCGGTTGCCGAGGTTGAATACGTCTGGTCCAGCAAAGATTGAAGGCGGTTGACGTTGTGCCGGAACGGAATCCGGCTCCCCTACGCCCATTGTTTTTGAGAATGCGATTGCCCTGGGGATCCTTCTTGCGCTCAAACGGCCGCGACGCCCCATGTGTTATTCTTGCGGATGAGGAACGCCGTGACGGCCCAGAAGTACCGGAACGACAGCCGGACCCTCCTGGCCCAGGCCCGCGCCGGGTTGGCCCAGGGCGACGTGCGCCAGGCCTCTGAGAAGGGTTGGGCCGCCGCCGCCCTCATGCTGAAGGCGATCGCCGAACAGCGCGGCTGGGAACATGGCAAGCACCGGCATCTATCCCGCGTAGCCAGCCGGCTACGGGCCGAGACCGGCGACCGTGACATCTACCGCTGGTACCAGGTGGCAGACGCCCTTCACGGCAACTTCTATGAGGATGAGACGGCGCCCGAGGACATCGACGACTCCCTGAACGACGTGGAGCGGCTCCTGGACAAGCTGGAGCCGGTGCTGGGATAGTCTGGAGGCGAGCGCAACTCTGCCGTTGCGCCGCGCCTGGGCTGGTGCTATCGTAGCGGTACCCCAGTGCGCCTGACTGACGGCCCGGGCGGGCTCGGAGTCAGGAGCGCCGCCGCTTCGAGCAGTCGCGGCGGATTTTCTTTTTCCCGGCGCCGGCGCAAGGCCGGTTACGAGATTGGTCGCCGTGCTCGACCGGACGGCCGCTGGGCCGGAAAATGCGCCATCGTATCCAGCCCGTTTACGTAACGGCCATTGTACGAATCTAAAAGGACACTGTGGACGCGAGGGGAGGGGTGATACGTTGCTGAATCTCACGCCCGAAGAGGCCAGCCGCATCTGCATGGATCAGTGCCGAGCGATGTGCTGTCGTGGGCCGTTGATCCTGCGGCTGGAACCTGACGAGGTCGCCGTGTTTCACCGTGAGGCGGTGCACCTGGGTACAACCGCCGATATCTCGCCCGCTGCCGACGGCGGCGGCAATCTGCTGTTCCTGGACCATCCGGGGGAGTGCTGCCCGATGCTGGATCAAGCCACCTTCGCGTGCCGCATTTACGAACAGAGGCCGCGGGTTTGCCGGGAGTTTCCTCGCCGGCCGGAGCCGGGTTGCGCCATTTCCGGTTGGACGGACGACTAAACCAAAGCCAAGGTGGGATGTGCATTTGCCGGAAGTCGGGGGTCGGGCTGGGAGTCTCGCAGGAGGGATTCGGCCCTTGATTGCAGGACCGTGCGGCAGCGGCGCTTGACTTCGTCTTTCCGGCTGGCCAGCCTGGCCGGGAAGCTGCCCACCCTCTCCTGCACCGCCGCTCTGCTTCCCAGGCACAGGTTCCCGGTCGCCTCTTCCCGCGCCCATCCCCAGATGGCTTCATCGGCGTTGAAGTCTGGGGCGTTGAAGTCTGGGCTGTAGCCCGGCAGATTCACCAGCCTCAGCCCCAGGCCAGGCCGCCGCAGATACTCCCGCACCGCCTCGCCACCATGGGCTGGGGCATTATCCCAAATTACCCGAAGCGGCCCCGAGTGCCGCTGGCGCAACTGGTCCAAAAAGGCTGCCGAGGTTCCGCTGTTGCTGTTTCCCGCCCGGTCCATCCATTCCACCTCTCCCGTCTCCAGACACACCGCCGAATAGTAGCTGGCTTTCTCGCCATACCGCGGACTGCTGGAGTTCACCAGGGCTGGCTCTCCCCGCAGCACCCACCGGCCCCGCAACTCCGCATCGGCACGGCATCGGCACGGAAGTGGGCCTCGTCGGCGAAGCATATCTTGGCTCCGCTCCCTACTGCCTCCTCCCGCAGGGCGGCGTACGCCGCCACGAAGGCCTCCCGTTTCTCCTCATCCGCCTTCAGCAGCCGCTTCTAGGGGCGCTTGAAGGCAAATCCCAAGCGGCGCAGGTAGGTCAGGCAGCTGCGGCGGCACAGGCTGAGGCCCAAGCGTTCCCAGACAAACCGATGCACCACCTTCCAGTTCCAGTTGGCCAGGTCCAAGCCCGCCGCGGCAGGCAGCTGCTGCACCGCCGCCCTCAACTCCTCCCGCTGCGCCTCGCTCAGGGCGGGGGGAACCACCGGTCTGCTCGAATATCAGGGCTCTGGGCCCTCCCTCACCAAAGGCCGCCGCCCATCGTCCGATGGTGTGAGGGTCCCTTTCCAGCGCCGCCGCCGTGGCCGATGCCCGCCAGTCTTGGGCCAGCAACCAGATGGCGTACCACCGCTCCCGCTCCCTTGGCGTCGGCGCCAAGATCATCCGTCGACGCCAATCCTTGACTTCCATTTGCCATTGTTCCAAAGACCGATCTATCTCCCTCACGCTCATCATCTACCCCCCCCCCAACTACTGCACTCTCTGGCCCAGTTCCTCCACAAATTTATCCCATTTTTCTGCGTATTTCTCCTCGGCTTTGGTTTAGTATGATTTCCTGCCGCCGGCCAGGGCAGCAGCGGAGATGGAGCGGCGCATCGGGCTGATGGGACGTTTGAATGACGCCGCAGCGCGGCTCCGACCGCAACCGGAGCCGGAGGTTGCAGACCATGATGCCGACTTCTGGTACGCCGCCTGCTTCGCCTGCACCACCAGCCTTCAGGTGGTGCGACTGTTCCGCCGCCAGCGGGCCGAGCTGCCGCGACGTGACCTCATGGGGGAGGCGTACCTGGTGGCGCTGACCCAACTGGTGGCGGACGCCGAGGCAAACCGGGAACGTCTTGAGCACACCGCTATTCCCGACATCGACGAGATGGCGGAAACCGTGGCTGCGGATTTGCGCGCATTCAACCAGGACCTGCCGGTGGAGATCCGGCCGGCCATGCGGGGACTGCCCGCGGCGACCGAACGGGCGGTCGCGATGCTGGTCGGACCGGCTGACTTCCAGATCGGACGCCTCGATGAGTGGGACCCCAACCCGCCGCACGCCGCAGGCGGACTTTACATCGTCTGCTACTACCGCGCCGCCAAAGTGGTCCAGTCGATACTGGACACCTACCCGCTGGGATTCCCGGCGGCCGCCGCTCAGCAGCAGGTTGACCGAGTGATTGATGCGCTGTTGGCAATGGGTCCGGCAGCGGAGGCATTGTCGGACCTCCTGCTGCCCTATCCCTTGGTGATGTCGGAGCTGGCCGACGCCGGTCTCCACGACGTGGCGTGTGATCGCTGCAGCGAGTTCGTGTCGGCGCTGCAACAGCAGGACCTGCGCCACGGCGCCATGCTGGAGGTGCTGGCGGCGGTGGTGGGGGATGAACCGGACGTATCGGAATGCCTGTTGCGGGACTCGGACTTCGACACCGAATTCGTCACCCTGAGGCAGGCGCGGGCCATCATCACGACGGCACGGCGGCAGAGGCTGGACTCGATGAAGCTATCCAAGCTGGGCAACGGCCATGGGGCATGAAGCGGAAGAGTTGGGCGTGACTCCGCCGTCGACAAACTACTCTACTGTGAGCATCCTGCTGGGAGAGGCTCGTGATGCCGGACTCCCTCACGAGGCCATTGACCGCATTTACCAGGCCATTGACCCGGACGGGTATGAAGAAGAGCTATACGAGCAGGCTGCGGACCTGCGGGAGTTCGGTGACGAAGACGCCGACGGGGCGCTGGACGGATTGCCGCGATTCGACGGTGAGTTTTCCCGCTGAGGGATTGCTCCCCAGGTGCTAAAGTCTCGGTAACATTTCTCGGTGAGGCGACAGGATCGGCAAATATAGTTGACGCGGGACACCTGATTGTGGACAACTACGCCACCCACCAGACAGCGCTGATCCGGAATTGGCTGACCAAGCGGCCCCGCTTCCGTTCTACTGGACGCCGATGCGGGTTTCACCGTGGCTTCAGTTTCATACGGGACGCTACCTTACGCTAGTAACCAGGATTGACGCGGCTTCCCGCAGTCGATAAACTACACCCTGAACCCCGTTGTAGCCGATTTATGGTGTATAATTCGGTAAATATAGCGATAATCATTCATAATAGCGCTAACTGCAACGAATCAAGCAAAAAGGAGTAAGTAAAATGGCGTATGACCTGCTTATCAAGAACGGGCGCGTGGTTGACGGCTCCGGCGGGCCTTCCTTCTACGCAGATGTGGCGGTGCAAAATGGGAAAATCGTGGGAGTTGGCAAGTTCACTGAATCGGCCGCTCGCACTATCGACGCCGACGGCCGAGTAGTGGCCCCCGGGTTCATTGACCATCACACCCACTATGACCCCCAGGCGTTATGGGACCCCCTCTGCAACTATACGGTCCAGAACGGCAACACCACCGTGGTAGTTGGACAGTGCGGACAGACGATCGCCCCGGTGCGGCCGGGGGACCAAGAGTGGTACCTGAAGTTTTTCGCGGATGCCGAGGCCATCCCGCTGAGTTCGTTGCAGAACGGGGTGAACTTCACTTGGGGATCCATCGCGGAGTACCTTGACGCCTTGGGCCAAAGGCGAGGCGTCAACGTGGGTGCCCTGGTCGGCCACTCCGGAGTAAGACGCTACGTTATGGGTGAAGCAGCCTCGGAGCGGGCCGAGGCCACTGCTGAGGAAATCGAGTCCATGAAGCAGTTGGTCCGAGAGGGTATGCGGGCCGGCGCGCTGGGGTTCAGCACCACCCCCAAGGACCGGGATGACCCAGCCGGCGTCGCCGCTGAGGAAGAGCGATATATCCTCGGCAGCGTCCTGGGCGAGCTGGGCAGCGGCCTCTTCCAGGTTAGCGGCGGCTCCCCTGAGGGCGTTTACGCGTCGCATCGTACTGCCAGGGAGCTATCCCGGAGGAACGGCCGTCCTGCCATCTACAACCTGGTGTCCCAGGAGCTGAACGACCCCGACGGATGGAAAGAGCACCTGCAGTGGTTGGAAGACTCCTTCAAAGAGGGGATCAGGGCCTATGGCTCCTGCATATCCATCACGGCCGGTCCGATCTTCAACCTGAGGCTGGGATTGGATGTTCCCCAGGACGAAGACCTGATCAGCCCGCACATCATGTTCGCGGGTATGCCCACCTGGGACTCGGTCATGGCCCGGCCGACTCCGGAGCGTATACGGGCTTTCCGGGACACCGATATCCGCCGGGCGCTGAGCGCAGAGGCGGTGGAAGGCACCGTTGCCCAGGCGGCACCGGGGACGGACCGTCGGGGCAGTCCCCGGGGATTCTTCAACCGGCGCTGGGATTTGGTAGAGGTCTTCATGGCCCACCAGGAGAGGAACCGGCAGTTCGAGGGCAAGAGCGTCGAGCAATTGGCTCAGGAGCAGGGTAAGGGGATTATGGAAGCCTTCCTGGACCTGTCCCTGGACGAAGACCTGGAGACCCACTTCCTGTGCGTTGACCGCAACGTGGACGTTGACTCCCAGAGGCAGATACTCGGCTCGCCCTACACCGTTATCGGCACCACCGACGGCGGCGCGCGCCCGGACACGATGGACCGCTACGAATACAGCACCAATCTGCTGGGCTACTGGGTACGGGAAAAGCAGATTATGTCACTGGAAGATGCCGTCTATCGGCTGACGGGCAAGACCGCCCTGATGCACGAACTCCACGACCGCGGCTTCATCGCCCCGGGCAAAGCCGCCGACCTAACCATATTCGATGCTGACACCATCGCCTCCAAACCCCGGGAACCGGTGGATTATCCCCCGGCCGGCGCTAATGCAAAGCACGTGAGGCGGGGCGCCATCGGGATCGACTATGTGATAGTCAACGGCGAGGTGCTGCTGGAAGACGGCGAGCACACCGGAGCGCTGCCCGGCCAGGTCCTCCGGGGGCCCTTGTACCAAGGCTAACCGTTAGCCCAGAAGCGATCGGTCGGGCAAATGGCCCAACCTCGTCTCAATGGGTATTTCAGTAGGGGGCAGGTTTCAAACCTGCCCCCTATTCAGGGACGGCGCCAAGTCGCCGCTACCGTCCCCTCCGGTACGTCGTTCCCGCGCAAGAAAGCCGGCCCTGTGTTGAGTACAGGGTGTTCCGCGTCAACTATATTTGCCGATTTGTCGTCAATTAGTTTTGCCGGTTGACCTCCTCGGCCTGGATGCGTTGCTGGGCCGCGCTGGTGCGGTAGCTGGGGACGTCAAACTCCAGGATGACGGAGTGATGGACCACCCGGTCAATCGCCGGGGCGGTGGTCATGGGGTTGGCAAAGATGCGCTCCCACTCCGAGAAGACCAGATTTGACGTGATGCCCAACGATCTGCGCTCGTAGTTTTCGGCGATCAGGGTGAAGAGGACCTCGGACTCCTCGGCGCCCTGGGGCAGGTAGCCCAGGTCGTCCAGGAGCAGGAAGTCGAAGTTGTCCAGCCTGCGCAGCCGGCGGGGCAGGTCCAGGTCGCACTTGGCGGCGAGGAGTTCCCCCGTCTTCACGGGAGCGCGCTGTCCACAGTAGCTTCCATGGTGGTCGCCGCCAGGTGCAGGATCCGCACGTACTCCACGTCGGCGTATTGCCTCAATAAAACCGTTACCCAACGCAAGTGGTTACCTCAAATAGGATGCTACCGAATGGAGTCCTTCACGTAACCACCCTTGGACGAACCACAGGGGTATCAATAAAGTGCGGACGCAGGCGCGCGCGAGCAAATCGAATCTACCGATGCGTTTTGGTGGGTCTTGCCGACGACGCTGACCAGCCATCTCCAATCTTGTGGCTGGATTCGCCAAGGGACTTTATGTGACTGAAGTTCAGTAAAATTTGATTTGAGGCAACCAGCGCAGGCAAGACTAATTGTTGTTACGCCGCCCGGGGCCGCCTGCTCAGTTCAATGCGAATGAAGTGCAACGAAAATCCGCGATCGCCGCCAACTAACCCTCCGCCGATTCCCTCTTCACGACCGAACGTACAGAATCGCTGGACAACGACACGGGGAGTGAAGCCGCCACCCTGTTGCGCTCCCCCGACCGTCGCTTATATCCAAACAATCATGAGATACGTGTCGCACCTCGTGTTTCGGGAACCAAAGCTATCCGGATTGGGTTGTACGATCACGGATTAGCCATACGACCCGGCGCCAATCCAGCACGCACAGCACCAGGGCCAGTCCCAGGTATCCGCATGCCATCCAAAGTCGCTGTTGCGCCGCCGGGAAGACAGGTGAACGATGAAGAGACCCAGCAAAATGGCCCCGGCGCGCCAGTCCACCCTCTGCCGGGCAATCAGCACCAGCGCGAACAACGATACCGAGGAGGTCAGCAGGAACTCCACGGCCTGTCGGTAATCCAGGGGAAACCCGTGAGCTGGCCGGCGGATATGCTGAACACTCCCACCATGCTGCCCACCAGCAGGGTGAACTTGTTCACTTCGGAGGAGATCAACACCGTCAATCCCGCTGCGGGATTGGCTCGCACCCCGAACAGCACGGCCACGACCGCCTCCGGCGTTTCGGAGGCCAGCGGCGCTACCCATTGGATCAGAATGAAATCATCGACTCCACGCCCTGACCGGTTTCCACCAGGCTGTACACGAAGGGTTCTGCGGCAATGATGATGCCGGTGGCGTACCCAAAAGCAGCACAATGGTCATCCGTCTCCAAAGGGCCGGCAGTGATCCCAGAGTAGCCGTTATACCGGACAGATCAGGCTCCTCACCGGTCTCCTCGACGCGATCCAAAGGTAGACGACGTAGATGAGACCAGGCTCCCTGCCACCAGAAGGTGAACTTCCCGAATGAAGAAGAGGACAAAGGTGAGCAGGGTGGCAACGGTCAGGAAGGTCAGCTCAGGGCCGATGTGGCCACGCAGGTCCAGGACGGCCCGGTGTTTGAACCAGTAGATCAGGATCACCACTGACCATCCGACACCGATGAGTAGACGGTTGGCCCCGGCGACGTTGGCCGCCACCCGCTGCGTCTCGCGGTGATCGCCCGGGTCTCCGTATCGAAAGAGGCTCCCGCATCCCATGCCATCACCACTTCGATGGCGTATTCGGGAAGGATGGTGAACAGGGCGAGGATGGCGATGGCCAGTGCCGCCGAGATGTCCAGCTCAGCCACCTCAGCCGCCCAGGACAGCAGGAAAGCCCCGGACAGTATTCCCAGACCGTAGATGAGGGCTGCGCCAGCGGATGGGTGTGTGAACCGGCACCAGCACCGCACTGGGCAAGCCCAACAATAGGACCAGGGCCAGTGTCGCCCAATCCCGACGCCTGCCGAGTGGTTTCGTCAAGACCGCCTCCGGTTCCGGGGATTGGGCAATCCCGAATGAGAATATCACACCGCCTGGAGGACGGTAACAACCACCTCCGATACGCACTGACCGTCGTGCGTCGCCGGTGATAGCACAATCGCAGTATTTTCACACCCTCCGCCTGATTCGAAGGGGTCTGGAACCATAATGTATTCCAAAGTTATAGTACCTCTGGACGGCTCAGAACTCGCCGAACGGGCACTGCCCATGCATAACTAAACCAAAGCCAAGGTGAAATGCGCAGAGGCGTGGGGTAAATTGAGGCCGTAACTGGTTAGCTGACCTCGGGAGTTGGGAGGTGTTGCTGATGGGGGTGAGAGAGATAGGGCGGTGGCTGGAACGATGGCAGATGAGAGAGAAGGACCTCAGGCGGCGGATGATTCTGGCGCCTACGCCCCGGGAGCGGGAGCGTTGGTACGCCATGTTGCTCTTGGCCCAGGGTTGGACGGCGGCGGCCACTGCGGAAGCGCTGGAGCGGGACCCCCACACCATCGGACGCTGGGCCTCGGCCTTCGGTGAGGGAGGGCCTGCGGCCCTGCTATTCGAGCAGACCGGTGGTTCCCCCCCGCCATTGACCAAGCGCAACAAGAGGAGTTGAAAGCGGCGGTGCAACTGCCGCCGTCATGGTCAGGCATGGAAATGGCCAACTGGTATTGGAAGGCGGTGCGGCAGTTTGTTTCGGGACGCTTTGGTGTCAGCCTGTGCCGCAGCAGTTGTCTGAACTATCTACACTGCTTGGGATTCGCCTTCAAGCGGCCCAAGAAGCGATTGGTCAAAGCGAATGAATCCAAGCGTGAGGCCTTCGTGGCGGAGTATGCCGCCTTTTGGGACGAGTCGGGGCGCACTGGAGCCAAGGTGTTCTTTGCCGACGAGGCCCACTTCCGGGCCGACGCCGAACTGCGGGGCAAGTGGGTGCTGAGAGGAGAGTCGGCATTGGTGGACTCAACCAGCCCCAGCTACGGGGAGAAGGCCAGCTATTACTCGGCGGTGTGCCTGGAGACGGGCGAAGTGGAGTGGATGGAACTGGAGGGCAACAGCAACGCCGGGACCTCGGTTGCCTTCTTGAAGCAGTTACGGGAGAAACACGGCAAGCGGCTGAACGTGATCTGGGACAACGCGCCGGCGCATCGAGGCGATGCGGTGAGAGAATACCTCAGGACGCCTGGGCTGAACCTGCGGCTGGTGAATCTGCCGGGCTACAGTCCGGACTTCAACGCCGACGAGGCCATCTGGGGCTGGGCGAGAGAGGAGGCCACCGGCAACCTGTGCCTGGGGAGCAAGGCGGCGGTACGGGAGAGGGTCAACCGTTTCCTCACCGGGCTGGCCAGCCGGAAAGACGAGGTAAGACGGCGTTGCCGGACGGTCCTGCAATCAAGGGCTGAGGCACTCCTACGAGACCTCACGTCCGATTCCCGGTGTCAGGCAAATGCACATCCCACCTTGGCTTTGGTTTAGTACCCAGTCATATTTGTATTGATGGGTAGAGGGATTTGAGCTTGATGCGGGCGTCTGCGGTGGTGAAGCGCCAGTCCACCCGAAAGCCCTGCCGATTCCGCCGGTGTTCCCATGCCCCGGTTTCCTGCTCCAGGATTTCCTGACTGGGGATCCGGCGGTCCAGGCATTGCCGGTCCAGAACCCCGATTTCAATCTCGGCCATATTCAGCCAACTCCCGTGCTTCGGCGTGTAGTGGATCTCCAGTCGTTCGGCGATGCGCCGCGCTTCGGACGGCTCGAACGCCTCGTACAGCGAGGCCGGATGATGGGTGTTCAGATTGTCCATTACCAGCACGATACGCTCCCTATCGGGATAGTCCTCGTCCACCAGTCGCTTGACCACCCGGGCCCAATCGGCTCTGGTGCGTCGGTCCGTCACCTCCACCCGTCGCCACCCCTCCAACGGAGCGAACAGCATGAACAGGTTGCTCACCCCGTTGCGCTGGTATTCGTAATCGTAGGCCATGACTGAACCAGGCCGCGGCGGACGGGATTGCCGAGTCTCCCCCACCAGTTGCTTGCTGGTCTCGTCCAGGCACACCAGCACTTCCTTGTCTTCATAGCTGCGGTGATAGACCTCCAGCACGTCTTCCATGGCGCACACAAAATCGGCGCTGCCTTGGGGCGGGATGCACCAGCATTCTTTCAGCCAGGGTTTCAGTTGGTTTTTTTCAAGGTCCGGCGCACCGTCTCGTCGCTGATGCTCTCCACTATCTCGCATTCAACCAGTCCATCGGCCAGCAGTTGCAACGTCCAACTGACTCGTCCCTCCGGCGGCGGCGAGCAGGCCAGGGCAATCAGGTGGGCCTCACCCTGACTATCCAACTTCTTCCGGCGCCGGTTCAGTTGCTCTTTGCGACCCAGGGCGGCCGCCACTCCCTCCTCCACACAGCGGCGGCGTACCCGTTCCACCGTGGCGGTGCCCACCTTCAGGGCCCGGGCGATCTCCTGGTCCATCATTGGCCCCTGGGCCTGATTCTCATCGCTCAGCAGCAGGATGCGGGCGTGAGTCTGCTTATAAGCCGCCGCCCAGCCCCTGGAAACCAATGCCTTCAGTTCCTCCTGTTCCTCTACCGTCAGTTCTACCCGGTACTTCTTCACCATAACCTCCCTCACCACTTCCCCATTTGTTCCTGTTTCTACTTGCCCCTCACATCCTACCATCCATCATTGCAATGGTGGTAGGCCACTAGTAGTCCGAAATCTTTGTAATGATGGGTTGATTGGTACAGGGCCTTTCCCCGACCATACCGGGCTTTATGGAGACTATCGTCGAGCAATCTGGCATTCCACACCCGTCATTTCAAGAATGTTGGTCTACTAGTGGCCGGTCTATTTCTTCGTAGCCGCGGCGTTCTGGAACCTGGCCGGCGCTGGGCTCTTCGGTTTCCTGATCAACTCGCCCATTGCCCTCTACTACATGCAGGGGCTCAACATCACCGGGTGCATGCGCACGCGGCGCTGTTCGGTGTGTACGGAAACCTGGGACTGGGACTGACGCTGCTGAGCCTGCGCCTCCTGACCGTGAGGACGCAGTGGCGGACGCGTTCGCTTTGGTTTGCCTTCTGGTCCATCAACATTGGACTGGCGCTGATGGTGCTGCTCAGCCTGCTGCCGGTGGGACTGGCTCAGACCTGGGCCAGTTTCGAGCATGGCATGTGGTACGCGCGTTCGGCGGAGTTCCTGCAAACCCCGGTCCTGGAGGTGTTCCGCTGGCTCCGCTCCATCGGGGACACGATCTTCGCGGTGGGGATCCTTGCCTTCAAGTGGTTCGTGATCGGTTTGTCGGCCGGCTGGTCGGCCGGACCGGTTCGCCAGGACACGGTACCGCGAGGGTGGCTGAGTAAGCGATGCGGCGGCGGTAGCGTAATGACCGGTAGACCCGCCGCCGCATCAGACCGGTGGCGTGTCCTCAGCATATCGAACGGTTAGATATCAGCCAAATCGGCAGGCAGCGCTTCCCGGACCGCTGCAAGAGCTTGGTCGCCGGCGGCAACGGCAGCGCTGAGCATTCCTTGGGCCACCGCATTTGCCACATCAGCCTCTTCCATTCCCAACTCGGTCGTCATCTCCTGGGCAATCCGTTGCTCCAACCGTTCGATGATCGCCTGTTGCCGGACGATTTCAGGATTTTGGACCAGACGACCGGCGAATGGGGAGAAGAACCCATGACGGTCACCGCGCTGGACGACCACACGGTCCAGTTCCACTTGCCGGCGCCTTTCGCGCCATTCCTGCGGTCCATGGGCACGGCAATATATCCCAAGCACATACTGGAGCCGTACGTGGCGGCCGGCACTTTCGGCCAAGTGTGGGATATCGACACCGACCCCACGGAGGTTATAGGAACCGGGCCGTTCACAATTTCCAGCTACGTTCCCGGTGAACGTGTAGTCCTGAGCCGTAATCCAAACTACTGGCTCGAAGACGACGAGGGCAACAGCTTGCCGTACCTGGACGAAGTGGTTCGGCTCATCGTCCCGGACCTGGGGGCGGAATTGACCAAATTCCGGGCCGGCGAATCAGACATACACCGAGTGCTGGGAGAGGAGTTCGAAACGCTGGAACCAATCCAACGAGCCGAAGATTTCATCATTCACGAACTGGGACCCGGTTTCGGCACGACTTTCCTCACGTTCAATACGAACCCCGAGCAGAATGCTGACACCGGTGAACCCTATGTATCCTCTGAGCAGCTAGCGTGGTTCCGCAACGTGCAGTTTCGCCGGGCCGTAGCCCACGTCATCGACAAGGACACCATCATTGACGAGGTCTATCATGGCCACGGTTTCCCACAGTGGTCATCCATTAGTCTGGCGACTGGCGACTTCCATAATCCTGATGTCCGCAGGTACGAGTACGATATCGCACAGGCCAATGCGATTCTAGACTCCCTGGGCTGGGTTGATACCGACGGCGACGGGATAAGGGAAGATAATGCGGGTAATCCCATTAGGTTCACCATGGCCACTAACGACGGCAATGCAGTCCGTCAGGCGGTAGGCACGATAATCCATCAGGGCCTGCAGGCCGTTGGTATCGGCGCCGGCTACGAAATCAGCGGCTTCGGAGAAATCGTCTCCCAACTCACGTCCTCATATGATTGGGAGGCCATACTCATCGGTTTCGGAGGAGGCATAGACCCCTATGGCGGTATCGTCCTTTGGCACAGCAGCGAAGACCTGCATCTCTGGTATCCCAACCAGCCGCAGCCGATGGCGGACTGGGAAGCCGAAATCGATGAGCTGTACATCAAGGCCAGCCAGGAGTTGGACCACGACCAGCGGGTGGAATATTACCACCGCGCCTAGGAAATCGTGGCCGGGAATGTGCCCGTCGTCTATACCGTGTTGGGCGAAGGTATCATCGCGGTGCGCAACGTTTTCGGAAACACTACGGCTACGCTTTATGGGTGGACTGACGTCCGATACTTGTACCGGACAGACCAGTAGCTCGATGGGAGCAATCACCGCTTGGTGGCCAATGCTGGGTTGGTACTTCCGGCGACCTTGGCCTGCCCCAACTCGTCGTTTTACGTAGTCGAGAAAGCGATACCGTTCGGTGTAGGGGCGGTCATCGGCAGTGGGGTGAACGCGGGGCTCACCACCTACGTGGGTCGTGAGGCCCGCAAGTGGCTGGAACTGGATGCTGTCACCGAGTAGGTATCGCCGCCTCGCCCCATCGGATCCTGCGATGATGCGGTAATAGGCAGGCTCTGGGCATGGATGCACTCATCAACTTGTTGCCGTGGCTGGCTCCGCCGATCCTGGGGGCCGTCATTGGCTACGTGACCAACCGGATAGCGATCCAAATGCTGTTTCGTCCCCGGACGGAGAAGCGCATCCTGGGTTTCCACGTACCTTTCACGCCGGGCATCATTCCCAAGAACCGTAACGAACTGGCGGAGAGCATTGCAGGGCGGTGGCCGGTGAGTTGATTTCTCCGGAAGCTGTGCGTGCCCGGCTGAACAACCCCGAGCTCAGTGTCAGCCTGGAGACTTGGATACGTGCTCAACGCCGGAGCTTGATGGAGAGCCGGCTCGATACACCGGAAGCCGACGTTCAAGAGTTGTTGGCGGATCTGATGCCGACGATGGCGGAAGGACTGCGTTAGATGCTGCGTCAACCAGTGGTTCGCGCCGCGATGGTCGAAGTCGGGACCGATATGGTGCAGGACACGGTTGCCAACCGAGGAGTTATGGCCAGGACTGCGATCGGCGCGAGCGGGATGGATCGCGTCATCATCAATGGGATGCCCATAATAGTCGACGCAATAATCGCCTCGGCAGAATCGACCGCCACACCCGACTGGATGGCAGGATTGATCCGGCAATGGATGCAGACAGATGGGGCCAAGAGGGCGAGCGATTCCTGGTTCTGTCGGAGGCGACTGAGGCCAGGATTGACGGTTATCTGATGGAACGCCTCATAGTGTTTCTGAGCGCGGAGTTGCCGGCGATCAGTGCCATGCTGAATGTGGAGCGACTGGTAATGACGCAGGTGAAAACACTCGACGTTGTTGAGGTGGAGAGGATGATCCTCAAAGTAGCTGGTCGTCACCTCAGGTGGATCAACTATTTCGGCGCTGGTCTGGGTGGTCTGATCGGCCTTACTCAAGTGGCTCTGCGACTCTTGGGATGCGAGGTTGAGAGTAGAGTTGCGATGGTACGAACGGGTCCAGGGAGGGGGAGCGTTTCAGCATGAATATGTCACGGCATGATCGGGAACGTGATCGGATCGCAGGCGACTGGCTGAACTTCTGTCCATTCTTTTGTGCAGGATGTGGGGAGGAAAAGCGGTTTCCATGCGAAGCCAATGTCGTGACAGAAGCCACGTATGGCGGCGGATTGAGGGCGGATATCGCAGCGGTCGGCATTGATGGGCAGGTCATGGGAGTGGTGGAGGTGATAGATCAACACCGCCCATCGCCACGCGCATTGACGGAGCAAAGCAAGCTGGATTTCGCTTACTACCGCCTGCTCAACGTTCCCCAGCCGCCTAAGCGTCGCAACGTCGCGGATGAAATTGCGCTGGGGCGTTTCCGCTATCCGGACGATGTGCAAAATAGGACTGGCAATCCGGTTTGGCTATATTCATCTGATTGCCTGGAGTTCTTTGAAGAACTGAAAGGGGCGGATAGGATCAACGCTTGGGATGCTCCGCGCTGCGACGTTTGCCGGCAGTACTTGCACGATAATCTACTCAGCCATGCTGAGTTCAGGGACTGGTCCTACGACCCTTATACGGCTTTTTGCATCCACTGCGCGGCACATTGCGATCCGGCGGGATGCAATGGAGGGTGCCTGGCGAATTAGCTGGTGGCGACCCCAGGGAATGGACGCCTGGCGATGGAGCTGATCCGGTTGCCCTGTTTTTAGCGTTCTGCGAAGCAGCGTTTTGGTCCAAGGTGTGGTCGAGCCGGGCACTTACGGCGGCGGCCAACACGAAACCGCCGAGAGTGAGACAGTGGAGAGATTGCTCCTGGTTAATGCCGCCTTTGAGGCCGGCGATTGGGCTAGGGGTGCGAACCTGCTTTTGCCAGTGGGCGCGCCGGGTTGGACCCGGTACGAAGACGAACCAGAAAGGCTGCTGGCGTTCCGGCCCGACAATTGCCGGGGAACAGCGGCGGCCTGGCGGCGCCTTTTGAGTTACCGGTTGACGACCCTCCCCGAAGAATTGGCAACCATCATCGAGGAAAGTTCGTCGCTTCGCGAAGCAGCGGCAGGACTGAAGCACTGCAACGCTTGTGGCGCGGAGAATACAGTGCGCGAACTGGAGACGGGGGCCACAGCCTGCGTGGATTGTGGAACCCTGCATAGTTAGGCGGTAGAACGGCAATGCTCAAGGTTTTAGCAGGCTACCCGGTCAAACTCCTGAGACGCCGTGCCAATTCCTGTTCCGGAACCGGGCTCTGGGATCTGCGAGCATGGCTCCCGGAGCGGCGACCACTTGGGAGGTGGTCAGTATGGCCGCCTGGTGCATCTGGTCAATGATCCACAGGAGGTCGTGGTGCTGAATGCCCTCTTCGAGGGCGAAAGTTCTCATGCGCCGGTCTTCCATCAGAAGGGTGTATCCCCGGTGATGGGCCAGGGCAAAGCAGTCCACCAGGCTGAGGGCGCGCCGCCGGCTTTGATAGGTAATTGCGGTCGCCACGCCCTCAGGGTCCAGGGCTTCGACGCGAAGGCTCAGACTGACCAGGTCCTGCCGGTGATAGCGGCCCAGGTCGATGAGCTCCTCGTTAAACAGAAGGTCCGGCACGGCGAACTGAAAGTGCAACTCGAACATCCTGTCCAGCAGGTCTCGCTTTGAGAACTCGATCAGCACGGAACTGTCGCTGACGAGGACCTGCATGACGTGTCAGTCTGCCGTTCCCACCATGACGCGCTCGATTTCGCTGACCCGGAGACCCAGGAGTTCGGCGGCCTTGGATTCCGATATCACGTCCTCCGCCAAGGCTCTCAGGCAGAGGCGCCGGAAACGTTTGGGGCTTTCTGGCTGTGCGAGCGGACAGGGTTCCTGCGTCCTCCAGGATCGCCCGATGCCACGGAATATTCGCGTTACCATTGCTTCGCCGATGATGCCCAAATCGCGCCTGCGGATCACCAGGGCCGCTGCACTGACACCGAATGTCTTCTTGATTTCAACCAGTTCACCAAAGCCGAAGTCGAGGCGGCGGCGGCCCACTTCCCGGACCAGTTAGTTTTCAGGCACCAATAAAGCGTTGGCAAACCGATCGCAAATCTTTTCTTCGGGCATTCCGGCGGGGATGTCCATCACCAAGTGCCCAAGCTCGTGGGCCAGGGTGAACCTCTGCCGCTCAATCGACTTGCCGGTGGAGCACACCACCACAGGCACAGTCGTTTCGTCGGTACGATGGACGAAGCAAGTGAGCCCGTCCACAGCCCGGGGGAAGTCCAGCTTGAGGACTTTGATGCCGCGTTCTTCAAGCAGCGCGGTCATGTTAGGGATGGGCCCGCCGCCGAGGTTCCAGGCTTTGCGTACCCTCGCCGCGGTCAGCTCGCCATCCTCCACGGTTTCTGCGTGGTACGGGGCGCCGTCGGGTGCTTCCCAGATGCTGCTGGTGATGTCCAGGAGATCCTCGACCTACAGGTAACGATCCACGTGGTCAAGAACCGTTGCCTCCACCATCGCGCGTTCACGGACTTTGGTGGAAGCCAACTTCCTGAACTCAACGGATTCCAGGGAGACGACGGTAGGGCTGAGCAGGTAAGTGGTCGTAACGTCCAGAGCGTCGGCCAACGCAATAGCAACGGATGAACTGGGCATCATCTCGCCGCGCTCGTACTTGCCGATAGCCTGGGCGGAGACCATCCCGCCCAGGCGGGAAGACAACTCGCGTAACGAAAAGCCGCTGCGTTTTCTGGCGAGCTTGAGGCGTTCGCTGAACATTAGGACACCTTCCGGTTTACAGTCTATGATAAATAGTGCTCATTGTAAGCCAACGTTAAATTGGATCCGTCTGTTGACATGGGCCGAGATGGGCAGCCCGACATACGGGTCTTGGCACGGCGAGTTCAATCCCTGGCCGTGTTGAGAATTGACAGGTGCAAAATACGAAATGAGAGGTCAGCCTTGTTGCTGGATGAAGTTGTGGCGGATGTGTCTTCCCAGCTGGACGCACTGGCCCAGCTGGGAGTGCAGATCAGGCGCGAGGACGAAGTTCCAGAAGTCGGGCCGACCAACGGCGGCCTTTGGTACCAAGTGCCGGGTGTTACCGCAGTTTTCGCCGACCTGAAAGGCTCTACTAATCTCAACGCGAATGACGGGCCTCAGGCGGCGGCTTATGCCTACACCTATTTCATCAGGGCGATGTCGGTCATCATGGATCGGTTCTCTGCGGGTTATGTTGACATACAGGGGGATGGCATATTTGGCTTGTTCAGCGGTCCGTCCTCAGAGTTCCAGGCGATGGCTTGCGCGATAACGATGAGGACCCAGGTGCCAGGGCCTTTCGGTTTTCCTCATGTCATTGCGAGCGCAGCGTGGCAATCTCGTCGCCGTAGCAATGATGGTTCCCCGGCACGTGCTCAACCTCAACGAGATTGCCACGTCGCTGCGCTCCTCGCAATGACAACCGAATGACCCTGACCCAGGTGCAGCGGGACATTGCGGGCCAGTTTCAAAAAAGCGCTAAGTCGGATTGGGTGCTGTCTGCGGGAGTGGGCATAGACCGAGGCACATTGTTGGTGCGGCGGTTGGGGTTGAGAGGGACGAAGCTGAATGAGGTCTGGGCCGGTAAGCCCGTGAACATGGCGGCCAAGCTTAGTTCATTGGCTGATCCCAATCAGTTGGCGGTATCGGACAGGGTGTTTTCCCTCTTTGAACGTGGTTCCGAATTGCAGCGCCGCGCTTTGCTCTGGTCCTGCGGCTGTGGCGATGGCGTGCCAAGCCCTGGTCTGGATCTGCGCATCGGTTGCACAAGTTATCTGTGGGAAAAGGAGCCTACGCCTTCCGGATTAGGGTTGGATTTCGCCCGCGTTCACAGGCTGAATACGCTTTGGTGTCAAACCCATGGTCCCGAGTTCTGCGAAGCCATAGTCACGGGCAGGATGCCTCGTCGTTAGTTTGGAAGAGCGCCTCACATCACACTACGAGTCTCTATCGCGAGTGATCAGGTACCAGAACCGCGGACAGAAAGGCGGCGCCTGTCTTGGCCCTTCAGGTAGCCCTGCTTGGTGCACTGGCCACCCGTTTCGACAGGTTGCAGTCCATCATCGTTGGCTCCTCCTGCAATGTCGAGCGCGTCGCTTTAGTTGTTGTGCTGGGGTTCTTCGTGGCCTCGTTGCTGATTGCGGGCTGGCTCGCAGCAACGGTTTATATGCCTCGGAATCCCAGAACCGGGGAATCAAATATCTTCTTTGAGGATATCGCCGCCATGGAATATCCCGAGTTCGAGTCAACGGCAAGGAACATGAGCAGCGACATGATAGAACTACAACTGATCGACCAGATTTACCGGGTTTCACGAGTCGCCAGCATCAAGATGAAACGAGTTCGCTGGGCCATATGGTCGAGCGCGCCAGCGGTCGCGCTGGGGTTGATCCTGTTGATGTGGAGCAACATCTGAGAGGCTCTGAGGAGACCAAGAATGGCATTGGCGGATGACCTCAACTCACAAGTAGTGCAAATCTTTCGAGAGCGGTGGACCACCCGTTCCGGTCGCATCGTTCCAGAACCAGATGATTTGGCGCTCAGGAATGACGCCGTTGCCCTGGATGGGACGGTTCTCTATGCTGACCTCGATGAATCGACAGATCTGGTCAATAGAAAGAAGCCTGAATTCGCCGTCGAGGTATACAAAGCGTTCTTGGGGTGCGCAGCCAGGATAATCAGGGCCGAAGGAGGGGAAATTACCGGATATGACGGCGACAGGATAATGGCGGTGTTCATCGGGGATAGCAAGAACGATGCCGCTGCCCGCACTGGCCTCAAGATCAACTACGCAGTCTTGAAAATCATCAATCCTGCTTTGGAACGCCAGTACCCGAACGAACGGTACACGGTAAAGCATCAAGTAGGAATCGACACCAGTCAGCTTCTGGTGGCTCGGACGGGCATCAGAGGGGCAAATGACCTGGTATGGGTGGGCCGGGCCGCCAACTATGCGGCGAAACTGTCGGCGCGGTCGGGACCAGCGACGCAAATAACCGCCGAGGTATACAACCTACTGAGCCGAGATTCCAAGATTGGCTCAGATGGACGGAATATGTGGACGCGACAGACGGCCGCTGAGATTGGTGGCGCGACAATATACACCTCAACTTGGCGGTGGAAGGTGTAGTTCGAGCCCCTGGAGGTTATTTCATGATGCTTCCTGTGGCATCTCCCGCCTGCGATCAGTAGATAGGACGACGACGAGACAATGGCGAGCAGCAAAGCAATAACGGCCGTCGAGGCATACTTCGGCCACCTGCGCTTGGTGCGGACGTCGGGCGGCGCCACCGATGAAAACTCTGTACGTGCCGCTGGCCAACCTGCTGAACGCGGTGGGCGGCACACTGAGACCAAAAGGGAAGCCGCAGGTTGGATAGAACTTGAACGCGGACTGGTTTCGTAGCATAATCGCGTTTACATAATGACCTTTTTGGGCGAACCACACTGGGTATCAATAAGGCGGAGGACGCCGGAAGGATGGATACCCAAATTGGGTTCGCCAAGGCGTTGTGGCGGCTCTTTCCGACGACGGTGGTCAGCTATCTCCCATTTCGTGGCTGGATCCGCCAGGAGACTTTGTGCGACCGAATTTCGGTGACATTTCTGAGTGAGGCAATTAGGAGGCGCCATCGTAATTGGCGTCGACGATGTCGTTGAATCTTTGTTGTTGAATCTTTACCTGGCCGGCGTGTCTCCGCCGCCCTTGAGTCGTTGGATAATGCCGGAGCGCATCAGCTCTGAAACAGGCCGGGGCTGTCGCCAGTGGATTTTCGGCCAATACCGGCGTGTCGGGAAGTGGAAAAACGGGCGGAAATGCAGGGATGATAGTGCCCGGTTCCGAAGTGGCCGATTGGCGGGCTAACACTTGAGGCGAACTTTTGCAACCAACTGGGGTAGGGGATCAGGGCAATCGCATTCTCAAAAACAATGGGCGTAGGGGAGCCGGATTCCGTTCCGGCACAACGTCAACCGCCTTCAATCTTTGCTGGACCAGACGTATTCAACCTCGGCAACCGCAAATTCAGACGCTGGTTGTTGCCTCCAGATGAGAATGCGATTGCCCTGGGTAGGGGATCAGGGTCTTTCGATTCTCCCTCTCCCATCAAGGGAGAGGGGATTTCTTGTAAAACCGAAAGACCCTGGGTAGGGGATGAATGCGATAGTAAAACGCGCTTTGCGAAGTGGCCTGATACTGGCCCTGTTTGTATGCCTGGCTTGGTCCGTCATTGCCTGCGGCAACGATGACGATTAGCGCCCAGAGTCCAATCAGTATAGGACGACCGTGGCAGCCGCCGTCAAAACGACCCTCGAAGCGAGAGCGACCGCCGAGGCAGAAGAAGCGCCCACCGCCACACCGGTGCCCACGCCCCAACCGAGTCCCATGCTGGTCACAGCTCCGATTGTTTCTCCGACCCAGGCTCCCACCCAGGAGGTCGGGGGTGCCGGAACCGACGGCGGTGATCCCGTGAGCGCTGAACCGCTCGCGCCGTTGGCTGCCGCAGACGCCGATGCCTTTTTGGCTGATGTGTCCGATTCAGAGAGAATGTGCCCGTCGGACAACATCCCATCCGACCGAATGGCGATGCTGGCCACAACACCTGAACTGGCCACCGAAGCCGAACGCGAAGCCTTCCTCGGATGTCTGGAACACGACGCCCGGCTGCGGCTGTTGCTGACTCCGGTGCTGAGTGCTACCGGTCCGTTGAGCGTCGAATCCTCGGCGTGTATGCGCAGCAGCTACGCGGATACGGACCTTGCCGCGTTAATGTCCAGCGTGGCTGCTGACCCCGGCACCGGTCCGGAAGCGGAGGCCGCGATGGCCCAGGGGATGGTAACGTTTTTCGTGTCGCTGTCATGCCTGAACGAGGAAGAGTTCCAGACTGCCAGCGTCGCTATGGGGTTGGCGCCCGGAGAACGCGAAAACTTCCTGTGCGTGCTTGACCAAGTGGGCGGGCGGGACGCGTTGGCCGCGCTGCTAATTCCTTCCGCCGAGTTTCCGGCCGAGCTGTTCCAAGCGGCGTTCAGTTGCCAGTTTCAGATGGACAGCCCTCCGCCGGGTTAGGAACAGCGGGCGCGCCTGGCTCACCCATTGGTGTTGGTGAACGACGCGCCCCTCTCGCCCGCTCCGCAAATTGGCAAATTTACGGGGCATACGCAACATACAATAGGTGTAAAAGCGCGTCGTCCCTTTTGATGTTGATCAGGCCGATGATTCCAGAATATTGGGCTCCGGCGAGGCCTCGTTGCCGGCGGCGTTGTGGATGGTGAGGTAGCGTAGACCTTCGGCCCACTCATCATGCTGCTTGGCCAGCACCGCACCCACCAGACGCCGCGCCGACAGTCGGTTGGGGAAGATTGCCCACCACGTCCCCTTGCGGGGCCGGCTCTGCCAGCGGGCCACTGGGAAGGCCGTGAAGGCCAGGATGTCCGGCGCGGCGTCCGCCAGCAGCTAGGCCACCTGGGGGAAAAGGCTCCCGGAGTTGTTCCACAAATGGCGACTGCGGGCCGCTCCCGACCTACCGTCCTGCTCGGATGTAGACCAGACAATTGTACCCGCTCGCCCCAGCCTCTCCGTTCCGTTGCCGTATCACCCTCGTTCGGTGGATTCGGGTTTCAGTGGTTTATTCCACGCCCATCCCTTTCAGAGCTTCCCGAACCTCGCTCTGCAGGGCTTGGAAAACGTCGCTGACGTTTCCGCAGGCATCTATAGTTGCGAAGTTGTGCTCATCAGCCGATGGGCGGAACTCGTCAAGCAAGGCGCTTTGGTAACGGATGAAGTTGTCGTACAGATCTGGTCCACGCAAAAAGTCCTCGCCCGACTCCCAATGGTCCAATTGTCGCACCGACAGCACGCGCGACAACAAAGTCTCAACGTCCACGTCTAGGTATATGATCCGGTCGGGTACCACCGCGAACTCAAACACGTCGTCCAGCCAACGCGCCGGCACCCCGCGCACTCGCGCCCTGGCAATGATGGAGAAGATGTAACGATCAACCAGCGCGACCATTCCCGTGCGCAGTGCAGGCACGATGTTCTTTTCCAAACGGTCCCAGAAGTCAGTGGCGTAGAAGAGGTTGAGCGTCAGGGCGTCCAGCGTGTTCCCCCGCATAGCCCGGTCGATGCCCGTCGCCGCCAACTCGGAACGACGAAAACCGGTCACCAGAACAGCGTAACCCTCGGCTTCCAACCGTTCCTGCAACATCCCGATCTGTGTTGAACGGCCTACTCCATCGGTTCCTTCCAGGACTATCAATCGCCCGGGGGTGGGTTCTCCGCCAAGATTTGGCGGCGTGTGACCGTAAAACCTGATATTGTCCATTGCACGACTCCGAGGAGTTGGAGTTGACTTGGGGTGTTGGCATCCTACAGGTCGGATACTTCGGTTGCAGTTAACCGGCGGTACATTGGCGGACTGATGTAACGTCCGCTCAAACCTGCTTTGCCCAACGCCTCCGGAACACTCTGGCCGCGCACCGCCATGGCGTTCTCGAGTAGGGGTTCCACATACCGGCGCACCTGCTGCTGCTGCACGGCGATTGGTTGAGTGGCGTCAATCGTGATCAGACTGAATTCCTCGGTCATGGCCTCGTACTCGTCAAGCAACTTGCCCTGGAATAGGCGGAATGACTCTTCCCGATCGTTGGAAAAGCCCATATCCTGGCCTAACTCGTAGTATCCCAGTTCTTCTCGCCCGGTGTTGATCCTATGAATGGACACGTCGAGCGGCACCTTGAAATACAGCGCCAGTGTGGGTTGCAGGGCAAAGGAGTAAATCCTCCTTAGCCACTCCCTGTTGACGCCCCGCGCGGAATCCCTTGCGAAAGTGGTGTATACGTAACGGTCGGCCAGCACAGTCGCTCCAGCCCGCAACGCCGGCAGTATCTGAGCGTGAACACGGCTGGCAAAATCCGCGGCGTGGATCAGACTGAATGACATGGGCGTCAGCATTTCTTCCTTCTTGCCGCGTTTGGTGGTGCGCCGCACAATCGGGGACGAGTTCCATTCGGTGAAAGCCGTAACCAGATTTCGGCTGTTCAGCCACTTCTGTAGCAGGTCGATCTGCGTGCTTTTCCCCGAACCATCTATGCCTTCGACAATGGTCAGCGTTCCCGGATATTCTCCGTCATCGGGATGCTGCCCATAGTGGTCACCCATCTTGTATGCGAGATGTCCTTGCAACCTGGTCATAATTCGCACCGCGTGATTTGTATGTCTTCTCCGAAAGCGGCCTTCCACCGTGGTCGCAGAACTTGTGCTGCGGCCCAAGACCACGCCGGAGTCGGCCGCGCACGTAACAGTTCAGGGTTGAGGGGAAGTGAGCAATTGTCGGCAGGCGGCGAGAGGGTTGAAGCCTTGGGTGCGCCAGGTGCCGAATAGGGAAGCCAGGATCATCTTGCTGTCGGCGCCCGCTTCCGACCGGGTGCCGCCGCTGATCTTGCGACTGATGACCAAGTGGCGCAGGCTGCGCTCGGCGGCGTTGTTGTCCGCCGGGACTTCGGGTTCGGCCACGAAGACGAAGAGTTCCCCGTATCCAGTACGGGGCAGGCTCTTGATGTGGCTCCCCATGCGTCGGCACGGCTTGGGCTGAGCCGCCGACGGATCATCCAGGAAGGGCTGGCAGAGGGCCGCAGGCGTTTCTCCAAAGCCAGTTGGGCGGTGGCGCCGCCTGGCCTGGGGATGGGTGAAGGCTTTGGCCCGGGTATAGAGCCGGTGGACGGCGTCAGCCCACCGCGCCAGTGGCGCATCATCTGGGTAGAGGGCGCACAGGTCGTGGCTGTCCCGCAGCAGATCCTGCCCCTGGCTTGAACAGGGGAAGTACCGCAGGGTGGGGTGCTGAGGGTCCACACGTATCCGTTGTGGCGATCCTCGCGCCAGCCCGTTTCATCGGCGTGGACCACCGGACTGCCGCGGATGCGTTCCAATATGCCCGCCACCACGCCCTGGGTCTTTCGGGCGGTGCGATGCACCGCATCCACGATGGCTCCCATGCTGACGTGCAGCTCATGGACGGTGCGCAGATACCGCTGGATTGTGCCAATGGGCAGCCGAGCATCCTCCCGCAGCATGGCAATCAGGCTGATCAGAGCCTGTCCTGAACTTGATTCAGGATTGACCCCCAGACGCTGCTGCCCCATCACCACGTCGTCCAGTTGCGCCGGAGGAATACAGCGGCGTCGGCACTCGGGGCAGGTCCGGGCCATATAGACGTGCTCGGTAACTTCCGCCTCAACCACCGGTACATCAATGACTTCCCGAGTACGCTGCTTCCACCCGCCGGACAACTGGGTTCCGCAGTCGGGGCAGTGCTCCATCACGTGCTCTACCCGCTGGGTGGGTGTCATGCGGGTGCGGGCAAAGCCCTGGGGCCGCGACTTGCGGGGCCCTTTGGGCTGGGTTTACGACCCGCTTTGGGCTTCAGGCCTGTCATTCGGCGGGAGCCCAGGGGTTTGGCCTGGCCTTCCAACTGGGCAATCCGTTTCTCCAAGCGCTCAATGATCGCCTGCTGTCGGACGATGACCGCAATGAGAACCTCGCGGCTGGCGCTGTTCAGGTCAATTCCGGCATCCATGCCTACTATATGACACAATCCTCACTGCCAGCGCCAGTGTCCCCTAAACCACCTTCAGCCAATTCATCCCACCAACTCTGAACAGTTACAGCTTGCCAGAAATTATCGACATTGCAGAACAGCTTGCTTTGAGTAGGCTCACAGGGGATGCCTCCTTGGTATCGTCTACCAGAAAGAATAGTCGTTCTTTCTTTGGGAGGCATCCCTTATCCCGAACTCAGGTAGTTGAGGAAACGGGCCGCCAACCGGCGGCCCGTCCTAATTCCCTCCAATCAAACTCCCCGCCTATTTGAAGTGGGGAATGACGTCTTCGGAGAGGCACTTCAAGGTGTCCATGACTACCTCGCGGGGGACGGATGATGTCCAGTTGCACTCGAACATAATCTCGTCGGTAGTGAAAGCCTCCCTGAACATGTGGATCTTCTCGACCACCTCTTCCGGCGTGCCGAAGAGGTTGACTTCCTCGGTGGCATCGGGGCCGGCGCTGCCGGCGTCAGTGCTGCCGATACCCACACGGCCCGCGTAATAGATGCGGGCGAGGTCCATGAGGTTTTCGACCCGGCGGTCGGCCTTTTCCTGGGTGTTGGCAACGAGAGTGGGCACCCGCACTACGGTGCTAGGCTCTCCTTCATGCCCGGCGTCTATCCACGCCTTGCGGTAGGCATTGACGTCCTCGCGGAGGATGGCGGAGCCCCGCAGGTTGTGAGGGGAACTGCCGGCGCCGATGGCAATGCGGTACCCTTGCTCGCCCATGGGCACGAAGCTCTCCTGGCTGTCCACGGGTAGCAGCATTGGCATGGGCTTCTGCACCGGCTTGGGGATGCTCATGTAGCTCTCGTAGAAGGCGGGATAGTTGAAGTACTTGCCCTCGAAACCGGAGAATCTGTCCTCGTCCCACAGCTGCTTGAGCAGCTCGAGGTACTCGAAGAAGTACTCCCGGCGCTCGGCAGAGCCGCGAGTGCGGGCTCCTGCTCCGTAGATGAAGCGTCCCTCGCTGATCTGGTCAATGATGGCAGCCTGTTCCGCAACCTGGAAGGGATCCTCGGGCTGGAGGTTGTCGAAGGCGTACCTTTCGTGGGGCAACGCCCGCGGCGACGGGGTCTCACCGGGTAACCGTAGAGTCGGGCGGTGGATGGAGGTGCCAATCCTGATGTTCTTGGTGTGGTTGGCGATGACGGCGGACAGCATGAGGGACTGGGGGTCCATGCTGCCTTGGGTGGAGAAGTGACCACCGCCGAACCAGACGTAGTCCCAGCCCGCGTCCTCGATGTGCTCGATCTCCCGGAAGTTCTGCTTGTAGGCCTCGGCTTCGAGGAGCTTGCCGTCCTGATAGTTGGGGTCCCAAGGGACCTTGCCGCCCTCGTAAACGGCGTTCCAAGTGGTAAACAATCCAAAGTCCATGCTCGCCCCTCCTGTAAAAGTACGCGCATACGGTTCGATGTTACTCTCGATGATATTCCCCCGGGCTGGCAGAGTCAACGTTGAGTTCCGCCCATCAGGGCGATAGAAAGGAAGCAGCCTCTATTGTTTTCTGCTCATCCTCAGCTAGCCGCAGGGCCCCTCACCATAGGCCGATGGTTCGAAAGGTTCACCGTGACTGGGTGAAAGAGGAGCCCGCGACGGCCCTGAGCGGCCCACGCAGGGTCTTTCAGTTGTCTCCGCAAACTTTAGCTGTCATTCCGACCGAAGGGAGGAATCCAGGGGTCTTGCCGATGGGAGAGTCGCCCGCCGGGCATTCTCAGATTCCTCGCTCCGTGTCAATGGCGTCGACAAAACGTAACAGTTCAGAGTAGAGGGGAAACGAGCAGCTGACGGCAGGCGGCGAGAGGATTTAGACCTTGGGCGCGCCAGGTGCTGAATAGGGAGGCCAGCGTCATCTTGCTGTCGGTGCCCTGCTCCGAGCGGGTGCCGCCGCTGACCTTGCGGCTGACGACCAGATGACGCAGGCTGCGCTGGGCAGCGTTGTTGTCTGAAAGTATTGCGGGTTCGGCCACGAAGACGAATAGTTCCCCGTATCCAGTACGGGGCAGGCTCTTGAGGTGGCGCGCGATGCGTCGGCACAGCTTGGCCTGGGTTGCCGACGGGTCGTGCCGGAAGGGTTGGCAGAGGGCCAGCAGGTCGTGGATGTCCCGCAGCAGAGCCTGCCCCTGGCTTGAACAGGGGTGCGCCCAGCAGCGCTGCTTGGGGCCGTCGTAATGGTGGTAGGCAGCGTAGGAATCGCTGACCAATACTCCGGAGCAAGCATCGCTCAGCGCCTGGTCCACGACTGTTTTGCCCCGACCCCGCCGCAGAGCCTGCCCCTGGCTTGAACAGGGCAAGTAGCGTTCGGTGGGGGTGCTGAAAGTCCACACGTAGCCGTTGGCCCCGCTCTGACGCCAGCCGGTTTCGTCGGCGTGGACCACCGGGCTGGCGCGGATGCGGTCCACCATCCCAGCCACCGCTGGTTGGGCCTGTTGCGCGGTCTGATGAATGGCGCTCACAATGGCCCCCACGCTGAGGCGCAACTGATGGACGGTGTCCAGATACCACTGGACGCTGCGGATGGGCAGCCGCCCTTCTTCCCGTAACGTGGCTATGCGGCTGATCAGAGCCTGTCCTGAACTTGATTCAGGATTGACGCCCAGGCGCTGTTGGCCCAGGACCACGCTGTCCAGTTCCACCGGAGGTGTGCAGCGCCGTCGGCACGCCGGACAAGTCCGAGCAATGTAGACGTGCTCGGTGACTTGCACCGGAACCACCGGCAGCTCGATGACTTCCCGGGTGCGCTGGACCCAGCCGCCAGTCAGGTGCGTCCCGCAATCGGGACAGTTCTCCACCACGTGCTCCACCCGATGGGTGGGTGTCATACGCCGGCGGGCAAAGCCGTGCCGCCGCTGCTTGCTGGGCTGTTGCTGCGCTGGCGGCTGGCGGCCCGAACTGGACTTGAGGCCGGGCATTCGGGGCGGGCCGTCCGGTTTCGCCTGGCCCTCCAGTTCGGCAATCCGCCGCTCCAGCCGTACAATCATCACCTGCAACTCGGCAATGATCGCCTGTTGCTGCACGGTGATGGCGATGAGAACATCGCGACTGGCGGTGGTCAGGTCAATTTCGGTATCCACTCCCTCTATATGATATAACCACCGCCACCCGTGCCAGCGTCAGGCAGCCCGCCTTCGGCCAATTTACCTCACCAAGTCTGAACAGTTACCCCTGCGGACATCAATTTGACAATGGTTCCGCCGACGTATACATTTTCGGCGACATAACAGCCCCGGTGGACTAGACCGAGGCCGCAGCGATGGGGAACGGTTCTCCACCATCAGGACCTATGGTAACCCTGTCCTCTTGGTTTGTACAGCCCGGTCGTTCGCGCCGGGCTGTTTTGTTGACCTTCAACCAACCTCAGACAAGGAGGCAACAAATTGAACGTAAACGAGCGAAGGGTGTCGCTGGTGTTGTTCGTGGTTCTGGTCGCGTTGCTGGGTGGATTGACGTGGATGTTGGCAGACTGGCCGGAACGGAGCATGGTAGCCGCGAGCACCAACCACTACAACGGTCCGATCCAGAGTGATGATGCCGAAGACGACGAGGGTACGTCTCACTCTAGCACCGTTTGGTACTATAAGGACACTGACCCCCACTTCGTTGCTCAAGCTTACCGCATCTACTACGGGGGACGGCACCCGGAGATGTGGTGTGCTTCGAACAAGCTTTGGCGCATGGACAGCCGGAAATATTACGAGTGGGACGCGGAAGACGGAGAATGGGACTTGGTTGAAAGCGTTGACGCTTCGGCGTACCGGAACACCGGAACGCCCGGCCTTGCTTGGCACAACGACTACGACAACGTCTTCATGGACCACGGGGCCTACGTGCAGCAAAGGCTCCGGTACCACCTTGTAGCCTGCAGCTTTGATTTGCCAGAACCAACTGACTGGCCGGGTACTTGGCACAACCATTATCTGGAGTGATCAACCATGGGAAATCTACAATCGATAATGCCCTCTCGGAGAACCGCGTTGGTCGCGATGGTGATCGCGGCAATAATCGCGGTAGCGGCGGTGGCGGTAGTCCGGTCAAACGTCGCTGCCCAGTCGGTGAATACGGACTGGCCTTCCCTCACCATGACTTATGAGACCGCGGGTCCGTCCACCCTTGTGGACGGCGTGGAGCAGTTCGGCATTGAAGTACGGCGCATGGAATATACGTCCAAACACAGTTGGACTGATACCATAACCGAGGCCCCGGACATTGAGACAACAGTTGGTACGTTCAACCCCACCGGATCCTTCATGTCGCTCGACAACGGCGTTATTACCGAGTACGACGCAATCACCCGGACCACCTCGACTGTTCCCGCCACCGAGGGGGTGTCGCACGTGGCCGGGGCAGCGTTTGTGCGCAGCTCCATCGAGAAATTGCAAGAACTGGGATACGAGTTCACGGAGGTTGAGACGGACGCTCGGGTGTGCTTCCAGACCGTGTGCCAAGGCAACGCCTCTGGCATCCGCATGGAGTACAACAACCAAGAGTACATATTCGTGGACGATGTGCGTGGCATCCCACTGAAACGCGGTGCTACTTCGTTCAAGGTCCGCGAGGTTCTGATTGGTGATGCGAAGCAAGGGGTTGTCCGAGACTGATGACGGACGGGATTGACTAATCCCACCACACTCGCCCCGAGGTTTTGGGTCAGTTCAATCCGCAAGACGGAAGCTGACCGGGTCCGCCTCGGGGTGACTTTTCTATCAAGCTGGGTGTCTTGTTAGTTCGTCTTGGCGTGTCCGCCATGGATCATATTGGACTACGTGTCCGATTGAATGGTGCTCCTCATAATGCCCTCCGTACTGATGCCTTGCTTTCCCGCCAGATTTTGTTGCCCGACAATTGAGCCTAGCCAAGGCCCAGCGAATCGTTTAGATTTTAAGCACGGAGTCGGACGAGGAACCCCCCGTCCACTCGAACGCCAACGGCGCACGAGATGCCTCCATGCTCTTGACGGTGAGTGCGGACCGGTCCCAAACTAGAACGCACCCTGCCGTTTCGCATGGCGTAGCACTTGTGGGCGCGGCGAGGCAAGGCGACCAAGAAACACGCCAGGGTCATTCGGTTGTCATTGCGAGGAGCGCAGCGACGTGGCAATCTCGTTGAGGTTGAGCACGTGCCGGGGAACCATCATTGCTACGGCGACGAGATTGCTACGCTGGGCTCGCAATGACATGAGGAAAACCGAAAGGCCCTGAGAAACGCGCCGACTACCTTGCAAAAGGCCTGTGCGTGGCTTGCGGCAAACCACCCATTTCCGGCCAAACACGCTGCCCATCCTGCGCAGAAAAACACCGTTAAGACAATCGGCGTCGAAGCGAACGTGCAAAAGCCGACCGCATCAACTCCGACGCGACCTGACGAGCACACCTTAACAAGGGTTCTCCCCGATCCTCACCAGACCAACTCGAACCACTGGGTTACACGATTCCGCTTCGACAACACCCGGGTCTGCGGCGACGCCCATGTGGGCGATTACGCAGTAACGACCGGCAACACCGCCGGCACACCAGCGGGACCGGCCGCAATGAGTTGAGAAACCGCCAAGATTCCGCCAAGGACTCTGTGCTATTGGACCGCGTGGCGTGTGTCGGAAGCTTCCGCAGCAACAGTTGGTTGCCGCGGAGAAACTGACAACTGACGAGATCGGCGAGGCGCTGGCTGGATTTTCCGCGCGGTCGAAGCACGCCACGCAGGAACAGCCGGGCAATACTCCGGAGCAGACCTTCCTAACCCCGAATCCACCGAGGGGATGCGGCCGTGCCGGTCAGACCAGGGATGAGAAGCCCAGGAATGAGACTACAAGATTTTGATCCCGATAGATTTGGTCGGGTGAGGGGTGAGCCAGCGACAGGAAGGTGATTTCTGACGGCCCGGTGCTGGTAGTGGGGGAGATCGGCAGTCAGCTTGCAGCAGGAGACACTCAGGGACCGACTTGGCGCAAATCCACCAGGCGGGTTGGGTAGTGCGGCGGACGGGTCGTACGCCGTCAGGAAGGGAGTGGCAGGGCGCGCAATCGCTCCAGGGCGGAGCTGAACTGGTTTCTCCAGGGCCAGCCCTGGGGGAGGTGCAGGGGTGAGACGCCGCGTCTTGCGGGTGATGCGTCCGGCCAGGGAGAAGAAGCGTCGCCGAAGGGTCTTGGTGGTAACCACTGCCTCGCCGAGACCGATACGTGCGGTCCAACGTGCCAGGTTGTGGGCCATCACCTGTACGGCCAGCCAGGCACCGTTGGCTGGAAAGCGTCCCGAAGGGAGATGATTGAGCCCCACGCCGTACTTCAGGTCGCGGATGGCGTTCTCGATCTCGGCGTGGCGGCGATGGTCGGCCTCCAGGTCCGGGGTGTCCTCCTCTCGGTCGGTGATGAAAGCGTGATAGCTGTAACTGGTAAACAGGGCAAGTTGGGACCCGGGCGTGGGCTTGACCCGGCGGACGATCAGACGCACCGGCACGGCGTCGGGCTCACTGCCGAATGGTGTGTATTCAGTCTCCGCCACGTCGGCGGCGCCTTCCATCCAGTACGGGATGGGCGTCCAATCTGTCTCGGGTATCGCCTCGATGATGTTGCGCACGCTCTGGTGTTGTCGGACGGTGATGGAGAAGCGGACACTCTTATCGCGACAAGCGGCGACAATGGCGTGGCTGTGAAGCCGCTGTCGGCCCGCACGGTGAGTTGTCCGGTGGCTCCGGCGTAGCGCACCCGTCCCACCGCCTCGCGCAGGAAGTGGGCGGCGCCCCGAGCCGTGTTGGCTCTACCTTTGCGCAGCCGTGCCATCAGCACGTCCCCAGTGCCAGCGGCGACGGCGAGGAGCGGGTGATAGCCACGCTGGCCGGCGTAGTTGTGGCGCTGCGCGCCCTCCTTGGCCAGCCCATATGTCTCGCAGACGGTGGAGTCCAGGTCGATGGTCAACGGATCATCGCCCGGCCCGGCACCAGCCGCCCAGGCTCGGGCCAGCAGCTCCCGGCTCACCCGATCCAACTGACGCACGTGGCCCCAGCGGAAACTGCGCAAGAAGGTTCCCAAGGTGGACGGTGCCTTGACCGTGCCTCCCAGCACCTGCTCGGTCCTGCCAGCGCGTAGCGCGTCGGCGTCGTCAATGCAGTCGCCTCCGGCCAGCGCCGACGCCACCAACGTCAGCATCTTGTCGCCGGCATTCGCCCGACCCGGCGCATCCCCCAGGTCAACGTCGTGGTCCACCAGTTCAGCCAGTCCCAGACGCCCAGCCAGGGTGACCGGAAGGATCAGCCCAGCGTTGGCCACCAGGCGGTGGTCGTCGAAGGCGATTTGGATGCGATCGGGGTCGTTGCGTGGTAGCATCCGTTGGGTGCTCCTCGTTTCGGGCTGGTTTCATGTGTCAGAAACCATTATCCCCGAAGCCGGGAGCACTTTCTCATCCCTTCATCATGCCAACACACTCATCCTTTCGGTGGATTGGGGCTTAGGTGCAGGGCGGTGCGCATATCGAATATCAATCGGCCAGCGAACCCATGGGGTCCCACGGCGGCAGCACTATGGGCTCCAGGTCCAGGGCCTGTTGCAGGTCTGCGGGGAGATAGGTTTTGGGGGCGGCGATTTCAAACATATACTCAGCGAACCAGGAATCGTTCATCAGGAAGAAACCCTTGTCGCCTACCTTGTCGTCCCAACTGTTTTCCACCCGCCAGCGGCGCGGCTTGCCGTCTACGACGTCCACGCCGGTGAACAGCATGGCATGAGTCATTGCCGTCTGGTGGTACTCCAGCCTTTCCGCCTTGTCCATAGAGAATTCAGCGTTATAGACGCTGGCGTAGTTGAACAAATCGGCGTCCCACAATCCCTTGTCGCGGTGCATCTGCTTGCCCGTGTCGCAGCCCATCCAGACCGGCTTGCCGTCCAGGAGCATCCGCATGGCGATGTCCTTCATCAAATCGATGTCCACATTGAGGTACTTGATTCGTGCCCCGTCCACCACGTTGCCCAGGTACTGCACGGTGTAGGTGCGGTCCGGCGGGTTGGACTGGCGCGGGTCATGGACCAGGCAAATGTATTCCTCCATCGGGGTGTCGATGTATTTTTCGGCGAACTCCAGGGGAGTCATCTGGCCGTCGCGATGGAACTCGCCGTCCTTGTCCTTCCATTGCCAGTCGAAGTTGGCCGGCGGGTTGCCCAGGTGTATGCAGAGTATCTGGTAGATGGCCCGGAGAGCTTCCTCCTTGGCCTGGCGCATCGCATCCAGGCCGCCTTCTTCGGTGTATAGACGGCGGATATTCCGCGCTCCCTGTCGCACCTGGTAGTTGAGGCCGGCGTTCATGCGCGCCGAGTTGCCGGAGCTTTCCGTTTCGGGCATTACGGCTTTGGGGACCACCCCGTGTTTCCGCATCAGGCTGACGAACATATCCCACTGTCCGCCGTCTCCCAGGGGTTGGTGCAGCAACCAGGCCACCACCCGGTCGTCGATGGATCGGTCGGCGGTTTCGATAACTGCTTCCAGGATGTAATTGGCTCGCTCGATCTTGTCCCAGAACATTACATAACTCTGGCTGAACTCGAACTCTTTGACGTTGAGCAGGTTTTTGCTTTCCGCCCGGAACAGATTCAGGCCGGCGAACATCCAGCAACGGCCGGAGCGGGCCTGGTTGGTAACGCCCCAATCGTCCAGGACGGTGGAAAAGCTGTGGGTCGCTTCCGCGACGATATTGTGGTCGAGCGCCACATCATTGATGTCGTGCTGGGTGACGACGTTCTGCATCAGTTGATGGGAAGGTTGTGATTCAAAGGCTTCCCGAAAACCGGCCAAAGTTGCGGAATCCAGGGTGCCTGGGTTGGTCTGTGCGGTCATATCCTTTTTCTCCTAAAGATTTCTGCCATTACAGCTTTCGGCGCGGATGCTCGCGGATGACTGGTTTCTCCAATTAAAGCCGTTTCGTCAGTTTATTCGGTAATTTTGCTCCGGCGGCGTGAATCCAACCGGGCCGGAGTTCGCTCACCGGGCGTCGTTGACCCTTTTCAGGAAATCTTCGCTGCCGAGACGCAGCAGGCCCCAGGCGGAAACGGTTACGAAGTTTGCGCCCAGGTTGATGAACTCGGCGACCCCGGCGGCGTCGGCGGGGTTGTTGCCGCCCACACCGACAAACTTGCCGCCGGCCCGAATCCGGGGGATGACCTCACTCATCACGCGGCGGACTTCGGCCGCCCCGGGATTCCCCATGCTCTGGCCCAGGTCGGATGCCGCCACGTGGAGGACATCAGCGCCAGGTACCTGGAGAATGTCGTCCAGGTTGCCCACGGCTTCAATGTCTTCGACCATGGGAATCACCAGTACCTGGGAGTTAATCCAGGACGTTGCCTCGTCCCGGGAGACACCGATCCCATAGTCCTGCGCCCGACCGCCTCCCATGCCCCGGTAGCCGTCGGGATAGTATCGGGAGGCGCGGCCTATTGCGGCAGCCTGCTCGCCCGTGTTGACGTGAGGCACGATTATCCCCTGGAGGCCGCGATCGAGGAACCGGAGAATGGTTTGATCGGAGTGGTCGGGGATGCGGGCGATGGGCGTGATGCCGAACGATTCGGCGGCGCGAACCATGTGCTCCACCTGATCCAGGCTGGCCGGGCCGTGTTCGCAGTCAATCATCACGAAGTCATAGCCGAGAGCGCCGAAAATCTCAACCATGTCGGGAGCGTAGCGGGTGATGATTGCTCCGAAAACGACCTCGCCTTCGTTGAGTTTGGCCTTGGTGGTGTTGGTACGCATTAGAATTTTCCCCTTTAGAATAGAGTATCAGAGACTGCCGCAACAGACGGCCAATTGATTGAGGGAGTGAGTTGTCGCCAAGAGTCCTACAACGACCCGTCGATGACGATATCCAGGAGCGCCGGTTTTTTCGACGCCACCGCCCGGTCCACCGCGGGCTTGATTTGGTCGGGGTCGGTGATGCGTTCGCCGTGGACGCCCATACTGTTGGCGATGGCTGCCATGTCGAAGGGTGTGGCGAAGTCGGAATACAGCAGCCGGCCGCCCGAGGTTTCGGGCAACTCCAGAACATCCTGCTGGTACACGTTGAAGTTGACCTTGAGGACCCGGTACATACCGTTGTTGCAGATGACGAAGACGCAAGGGATGTTGTCGTTGGCGGCTGTCCAAAGTCCCTGAACCGTCATCATGGCGCTGCCATCGCCGATGACGCCAAAAACGGGGCGGTCCGGATTGGCGCACTGGGCGCCCATCGTGGCCCCGATGCCGCCACCGATGGCCTGTCCCCGGACGCCTCGCAGGTCGCCGGGGCGGGCGGCTTGAAAATAATGGCGCATGACGCCGCGATTGCTGATGGAGTCGTCAACTACTATGGCGTTGTCGGGTACCGCAGAGGATAATTCGGACATCATGCGGGCCGGTGACATGGGCTTGTGATCCCACCGGTCAGCGACGGCCTCGTCGAATTTCTCCCGGCTGGTCCGCTTTTCGGTTATTACGGCGCGCCTTCGCTGCTCAATTTCCGCCTGATCCCCCGGCGACAACCGTTCCATCAGAACTGCGGTCAGGTCGGAAAGCGCGTTGGCGCAATGGCCCACGATGCCGACGTCGGTGGGTTCAGAGCGGCCGATGCGTCCGGGGCTGGGATCGATGTGAACCAGCCTGGCATCCGGGGGAAGGATCACGTCGCCCCAGTAGAAGAGCTCCTCGAAGGGGTCCGTTCCCACGGCCAGGACCAGATCGACGCGCTGCAGGATGGCGCGCTGATCGGTAACTCGCAGCGAGAGATTGCCGAGGAACTGTTCATGGGTGGTTGGGAAGGCGACTTCGGCGCCGCGTGACTGGTACACCGGCAGGCCCATCAGCTCGGCCAGCACTACCGCCGGCTCGAGGGCGGCATCTTCGGCAAGGCGGTCGCCCACCAGCATCATGGGCCGACTCGCGCCGAGCAGCATTGATGCAGCCTGGGCGATGCCATCCGGGCTGGGATGCGGTGCGTCGTACACGGGACGGGAGGGTACGATGTTCATCTCGGCCATCCCTTCCAGGGCGTTGGAGGTGAATCCCACGTACACCGGGCCTTTGGGATGGCTGTTGGCCTCATTGAAAGCCCGCCGCATGGCGCTGGGTATCTGGTCCGGAAGGGTCAGTTCCACGGCCCACTTGGTGACCGGTCGGACCAGCTGGGCCAAATCGGTCATGGTTTCGTTCACCTTGCGGGCGTCGTAATTGGCGGACGTAACCACCATGGGAGTGCCGGTATTGAGAGCGTCCAGCATGAGTGCGATGCCGTTGGCCAACCCACTGTCCACGTGAAGGCTAACAAAAGAAGCCCGCCCGGTCGCGCGGGCGTAAGCCTCACCCATTCCCACGGCCACGCTCTCCTGGAGGGTCAGGATGTAGCGGAGCTCCGGATAATCGCCCAGCAGGTCGATGATGGGGCCTTCGCTGGTGCCTGGGTTGCCAAATATGTACTCGATACCCTCGGCCTTGAGCATTTCCAAAAGCGCCTGCTTGCCGGTCATCAGTTGCGACATGGCCTCTCCTCAAGTGGACTGCCCTGGAATGGCGGTCGGGCAGTGCGGATTGTCCGGCAATTCTACAACAAACCGCCGGCAAGTTACGGCAGTTACGGCGGTTAGGGAGGGATGTGTGGGGCGCACCGAGCAGCAGCGATTAGGACGACGCTACGGTTCCGGCGCGGGCCCCAGGACCCGGTATTTGCGGTCTTCGGTGCGCTCGGCGACGGGCAGGACCTCAACCACCAGTCGCGACAGTCCCACGACTTCGCCCTGGTCGTCGAAGCTGTAATTGCTGCCGATGGCTCCGCTCCAGGTAATGGCGTACATGCAGTCACGGAAGCCGTCGGCATCCTGGTCGTCGTTGGTCTGCCGGAGGCACTCGGCGGCGATGTACACGTCGTCATAGACCGACCCCAGGTGCCACGGGAGGGTGACGTAGTCATGCCGTTGCCTGAAGTTGGTCAGCACCTCCTGCGCCCTGGGGTTGTCGGGGTCCAGGTCGGCGGTGATGGCCTTCATGCCGGTGGCGGCATTGCCGGCGATGTCCAGTGCGGTGGTGCCGACCGAAACCGTTTCGGCGTAGATGGGGCCGTTGTAGCCGACCTCGCGAGCCTGCCTGATGATGGTGCCGGCGGCGAATTCGGACTGGGGCGCGAGGTGCAAGGCGTCCGGATTGGCGTCAACGAGCTTGCTCAGCTGGGTGCGAAAGTCGGTTACGTCCGACGCGTAATGCTCCTCCGCCGCCACCACGCCGCCGCGCTTTTCGAACTGTGCCACCGAGGTGCGCCGGACGCCCTCGGCATAGTCGGTAGACTCGGTAATGGTGGCGAGGTTGCGGATTCCATCGGCCCACAGCAGGTTTCCGGTGTCGATGCCCGCCTGAACATCGCTGATCTGCGTGCGGAAGATGTAGTCGCCGGCGTTGGCAATATCGGGGTGGCTGGCCAAACCGGAGAAGAGGATGACTCGGTCAGCTTCGGCCAGCGGCGCGGCGCCCAGCATGGCGCTGCTGCACGACGTGCCCAGGATGATCCTCACACCGTCCACGTCGGTGAGCTTGGTGTAGGCGGCGACGGCACCTTGGGCGGTGCACTGGGAGTCCTCTACGATGAACTCCAGGAGTCGCCCGTTGATGCCGCCCGCGGCGTTGATCTCGTCGGCGGCCATCTGCTTGGCCTGATTCGCCACCGTGCCGTAGGTCTCGCCAGACCCGGTGAGCGACTCCATGACGCCGATCCTGAAAGGCCCTTCCGTCGACCCGTCGGAGGCGCAGGCCAAGGCCACCAGCGCCAAGGTTAATATTGTTGCCCAAAGGCCCGCCAAAGGCGCACGGGACAGCTTCAACGCCGAACTTTCCATGTTGGGTAAATCGCCCTCGAACTCTCGAATTAGTGGTCTGTCCATGGACTCATGGCGCCTATGCAAGCACGATTCGTCCGGCCACTGAAGTCTACCATAGGAGATGATATCGAGAAGACGATATCGGTGGACGAGCTGCACGCCGATTCCGATTACTCCATCCGGGACGGTTTCCAGACCATGACGGCTTACATAGGCAGGAACACCGCCTGCCCCGCCATGGCGCTGTGGTAAACCGCTTCGGTCCATTCCATGTAGTGGACTCCGGTCTCAAACGCCACCATGTCAACTTTTTCTTTGCCGCGGATGGCATTGGTGAACTGCTCCTCCACTCGATACCTGGCTTGAGTTTCCGGTGGGTTGGGGACTTGGGTCAGTTCGCGGTCCCCGCGTTTTCCGGCCCAGACATTGCGCTGGGAATCGACATGGATGGTGCCTTCGGCGCCAAACATCCAAATATGATTGCCTGCATTCAGGCCGGACGTGGCGCTCATCTGCATGTGGACCTGGGCTCCGTTGGGCAACTCGTAGAGAATATCAACGTGGTCGGGAATAGCGACCGAGGTTGGATACCCATTCTCGTCCTTGCGGTAGGGCACGTGGACTTTGGACATGGCCATCACCCGGTTGCCCCGGCCCAGCCATCGCATCATGGACTCGTAGGATGCCCCGATGTTCAGGGTGTTGTAACCGCTGAGCGACCGGTCGTGACGCCAGTGCAGGGGCCCATCAAAATCGGCGAAGTTATTCTGCAGGGACGTGAAATCCACCGACAGCAGCTCACCCAGCTGTCCCTCGTCAATCAAATGTTTCAGGACGTTATCGATTGTGTAACTGGTAGATGTTGGAGTCAGCTGACACACCAGGTCGGGATGAGCCCGGGAAGCAGCGAGCATGTCGCGGGCTTCCGCGGCGGTGGAGGCCATGCGGGCTTCGGTGAGCACGTGCTTTCCAGCTTCCAGGGCGGCCAGAGTCATGGCGCGGTGCATGTAAGGCCAGGTGCCGATGCACACGGCGTTGATGTTGTCGTCGTCCAGCAACTCCCGCCAGTTCCCGTACACCGTGGGTACGTTGAATTGATCGGCAATGGCTCGCCCTGACTCAACGGTCCGGTTGGCTACTGCCACGATTTCGCAATCGTCAACAGCCAGAAACCCGGGAATGTGGCGCGCCCGGACGTTGCCGCCCGCTCCGATAAGACCCACGCGGATTTGTCCGTCAGTCATTTTTTGCCTCCTCGGCCAATGCGCTCAGTTCTCAATCTCAATATGGGGCTGCCGTGGTTCGCCACACTAATTTGTTTTCGTGGCGAAGCTGCCGGCATCGGTCATTGGATTCCCGCTTTCGCGGGAATGACGGTGGTTAAACCGTCCATATGCGGCAGCCCTAGCGTGAGACCCAGGGTCTTTCGATTCTCCCTCTCCCCTTGTGGGAGAGGGCTGGGGTGAGGGGTATAGTCTGCCGCAGGATAGTTCCCTATCTCACACCTTCACCCTCACCCTAACCCTCTCCCATCAAGGGAGAGGGGATTTCTTGTAAAACCGAAAGGCCCTGGCGTGAGACCTGCATATGGTTTTGGTATGCCTGGAATTATGCTACAATATCGTGGTCGGTGTGTCCGTCCCCAAGCACCTTGACGGTCTACCGGTTCTCAGGATGAGGTGAGTTAGATCGGGTGCCCTGCGGAAGTGGCTCAGTGGTAGAGCGTCTCCTTGCCAAGGAGAAGGTCGCGGGTTCGAATCCCGTCTTCCGCTCCAATGCTTTCAACAATCCCCGTTACGTGCGGGGATTTTCTTTTTTTGGTGCGTACCGGAACTGTGATGGGTTCACTTTGCGAACCTTGATTACTGCCGGATGCGCGGTGGAACTTCACGTGTACCCACTTTAATCTGTCATTGCGAGCGCAGCGTGGCAATCTCGACGCCGTAGCGATGATGGTTCGTCGGCGTGTGCTCAACCTCAACGAGATTGCCACGTCGCTGCGCTCCTCGCAATGACAGGCGTCCTTCGACAGGCTCAGGATGAGCGGGGGGTTCACCCTCACCCCAGCCCTCTCCCATCAAGGGAGAGGGGGAGGGACGGGTTTTTACATTGATGGACAGGATAGACAGGATTTTTGGGTGAAGATGCGGCGGCCGATTGCCCCCTCCCGCCGGGAGAGGGGAGTAGGGGGACGGGTTTTTACGTGGATGGGCCGGATGGACAGGCTTTGTCCGTTAGTGGCCTTCCTTGATGAAGTCGGCGACGCGCTCTGCGATCATTATGATGGTGGCGTTGGTGTTGGCCCGCACTATCTCCGGCATCACGGAGGAGTCGATTACGCGGAGATTTTCCAGACCGTGAATTCTGCAGTATTGGTCGACCACCGCTAAACGGTCGGAATCCGGTCCCATTTTGCAGGTAACGGCAGTGTGTCCGGCGATGCCGGCGTTTTGCTGGAGCCAGGCGTCCAGCGCGTCGTCGTCGGCCAAGTCCGCATCGGTAGGCGCCAGCCGTTCCGCCAGCAGATCGGCGAAGCCAGGGTGTTGGAAAAGCTGCACGCAGCGCCGCACCGCGTCGCGCAATCTGGCGGTGTCCCTGGGATCGGTCAGGAATTGGAAATCGAGGTTTGGCTGCACCAAAACGTCATCGGAGGCAAGGGTCAGGCGCCCTGCGCTGTAGGGTAGTTCCAGACGGCAACCAATACGAATGTCGGGCGCATCCCGGCTTTCCGGGTAGGACGTGGTGGGCTGCACCTGGATATCGTTGCGGGCTGGCGAGCCATGGGCGGTGAACCGCAGGCCCACCTGATTTCTGGGCGCGTCCGGTGGCAGATGGTTTTCCGGCTGGGCACGAAACACGATAGAAACCGATGGGTGGTTTTTCATGTTGTGGCCCACGCCGGGCAGGTCGTGGACGGGAGCGATGCCCAGCTGCCGGAGCTGATCGGCGGGGCCAATGCCAGACAGCATGAGCAGTTGGGGCGAAGCGATTGCCCCGGCGCTCAGGATGATTTGCGCGCCTTCGACGACGAACAACTGGCCATTGCTGTCAACTTCCACGCCGGTAGCGCGGTTGCCGTTGAATCGGATCCGATGCGTCACTACATTGGGCCGGATGGTCAGGTTGAGGCGATGGCGGCAGGCGTCCAGGTAGGTGATGGCAGTGCTCATGCGCACGCCGCCGGGGTTGTTCAGAGGAACAGCGCCGACGCCGGTGGCATCGGGATGGTTCATATCTTGGTCTTCCGGGAAGCCAGCGTCGCGGCATGCCTGATAGAAAGCCGCCTGCAGAGGCAGCCAGGTCTCGCGGGGGTGCCGCCAAACCGGGATGGGGCCGTCGCCGCCATGAAAATCATCTCGAATGTCGGCGTCGCTTTCCAGCCTACGGAAGTAGGGCAGCGTCTTCTGGTAACTCCACTCGTCGTTACCCGCCGCCGCCCAGGTGTCGAAGTCCTCCGGGATACCGCGCAACAGGATTTGGTGGTTGATGGCGCTGCTGCCACCGGTGACACGGCCCCGGGCCACATGGAGTGGAGCCGTTTGCTGAGGAGTGGATTGGCCCACGAACGACCAGTTATGGGCCGCTCCCTTCTCGGAAGCGGCCTGGTTCATGTCATATTTCAACTCGTCGGGCAGCCCGTCCGGGGATGGGTAATCCGGTCCAGCCTCCAGCAGGAGCACGGACCGGCCGGGGTCTTCGGACAGTCGGTTAGCCAGGACGCAGCCGGCCGAGCCGGCCCCGACGATGATGACGTCATATTTCATACCAGCGTGCGCTCCGCGTTACGTTTCGATGCGGTATGCCCTGACCGCAGCGTCGTGGAAGAGGTTGGCCCGTTCAGTGGGGCTGTAGCCCTGTGAGAGACGCTTGAAGGCGTTGTACATCACGTTATAGGAGAAAGAGACCTTGTCCGGGGGGAAGTTGCTTTCAAACATGGAACGTTCCGGGCCGAACTGCTCAATGCAGTGGTTCATCCACGGAGCCATGGATTCGGCCAGTTCCTCGGAGCCGATTGGAATGTTGCGGGCGTGCCAGCCGAAGCCCCAGCGGGGCATTCCCATGCCGCCCACCTTGCAGGTGACGTTAGGGCAACCGGCCACGGCGCGAATGCCCTCCCGCCAGGCTGGTATCACCTCATCGTCCCGGCCGGCGTAGATGCCCGTTCGGCTCATACCGCCCAGATGGTTGAGGATGATGGGAAGTTCCGGCAACGCCCTGGCGAAGTCGGCCAGCTCGTTCAATTGTGGAAAGGAGAGCATGACGTCCAGCGACAGCCCCATGCGGGCCAAAACCCGGGCGCCGGCACGGAAGGAGTCGTTGGACATGATCCCCTCCGTTTCGCGATTGTCGAGCGACGGGTCGGGGCTCCAGGTGACGTTGTGGCGGATGCCCTTGAAGCGATTGGGGCTGGCCGCCTGGAGGGTTTCCAACACCGGGGCCACGCCTTCGCCGAGCTTCAGGTCGGCGTGACCGACAATAGCCGCCGCGGCCCTGGTCTCGCCGTAAATCCCGCTGGCGCTAGCCGCCGCGAGCCCCTGTACGAACTCAACCTCCCCCACCGGCTGCAACTCCTCCGGCCCCGAGGCCCGATACATCGACCGGGCTTCCACGAAGACCGTGGACCGGACGTTGTGCCCGGAGTTCAAATCAGCCATGAGTTCGTGAATGAGGTAACGCTGGTAGGGGATACTTGCGGGCCGTTGATCCCAAAAATGGTGGTGCGGGTCACACAGTGGGATGGCAGGTTCCAAGGGAGTTTCCTGGGTGAGAGCCAGCCAGTCATCATTTCCAAAAGGCACGTCAACTCCTCCAAATGCCTCACGCGTACCCACTTTAATCTGTCATTGCGAGCGCAGCGTGGCAATCTCGTCACCTTAGCATAGTGGTTTGCCGACGTGTGTTCAACCTCAACGAGATTGCCATGTGGTTCGACAGGCTCACCATGAGCGGCTGCGCCCTTCGCAATGGCGGGGCGTCCTTCGACAGACTCAGGACGAGCGGGGTTGGGGGACGGGTCTTTACATCGATGAACAGGATGGACAGGATATTGAGCGGATGGGGGTACCGGGATTGCCACGTCCCTCGACAGGCTGGGATGAGCGGGCACTGCTGGCAATGACGAGTTTCGCGATTTTCTAATAGTCGGAACCCAGATTGGGGAAATTCGTGGCGGGCGCATTAGTGGTACCGTGGGCGCGGGTGTAACATGCAGGCTACGTGAACGGCATCAAGAACTGGGCGGTCTCTCTGCGCATCCGAGACTTCCGCCTGCTGTGGGTATCGACGATCCTCTACTCCCTGGGGACGGGGATGGAGCAGGTTTCGGTGGGGTGGCTCATCTTCGAGCTGACCGGGTCTGCGTTCATGGTGGGCGTGGGGGCGGCAGCACGAATGGTGCCCTTTTTCCTGCTGGGTTTGCTGTCGGGAGCGGTTGCCGACCGCTGGGAACGGCGAATGCTGCTTCGGCTGGGCACCCTGGGGGCGTCGGGCGCCGCACTGGTGATGGCGCTACTGCTGCTGGGTGGGATCACCAACGTTTGGGTAATCATCGTGCTGGTGACTGCGCTCGGCAGTTTTATGGCCTTTACGATTACGGTCAGGCAGACCTTTACGTACGACATAGTTGGCCGGGGACAAGCCCTGAACGGACTTGCCCTGGGCGCGATGGCCATGCAAGCGGGCGGAATCGCCGGGTCGCTGGCCGCCGGCGGGCTGATCGAGCTGGTAGGGCCGGGTTGGCAGTTCATCGCATCGGCGGTCTGTTACCTGGGCTCGGCGGCGGCGACGATGGCGATTGGCAACCCCGGCCGCTCGGCTACCGGGTCTGTTGAACCTGTCCTGAAGAATTTGGCAGGCTACGTGAAGCTGGTTCGTGAGAATCGCTTCCTCCTGGTTCTGATGTCCCTGACCGCCTCAACGGAGGTGTTCGGGTTTACGCACATGACCCTGCTGCCGGTATTCGCCAAGAATGTCCTCCACGTCGGGCCAACTGGACTGGGTGTGATGACCGCGATGCGGCAGGCCGGGGGACTGCTGGGCCTGTGGGTGCTGGCCGGTCTCGGAACCACCAGGAAGAAGGGTTTGATGATGTTTGTAACGGCAGTAGGATTCGGTGTGGGACAGCTGGCGTTCTCCCTGTCCGGCAACATTTACTCCTTCCTGGGCGTGCTGCTATTTGTGAACGCCTGCGCCATGGCCGTTGATACCCTCTATAAAACTCTGATGCAGGACCACGTAGCCGACGAGGATCGAGGGCGGGCAACGGGTTCCTGGGTGCTCAGCATCGGAGTTGCCCCGGTAGGACACGTGGGAGTTGGAGCGTTGGCAGGGGTAGTGGGGGCTCCGAGGGCGCTGCTGGTGAACGGCGCCATATTGACTACAATCAATGTTATTTCAGGATTGAGTCTGCCGCGCATCAGGCGGCTGGAGTGAATACGGCTCCCGACTTCCATAATAGAGGGAGAGGGGGACTGCCGTTTTTACATCGATGGACAGGATGAACAGGATTGGGGAGGGCACGGGATTGCCACGTGGTTCGACAGGCTCACCATGAGCGGCTGGGTTCCTCGCAATGACGGGGGGTTGCGATTTTCACCCTCACCCCAGCCCTCTCTCATCGAGGGAGAGGGAGCGAGATTCCCAACCCCCGCATCGAGTACGGGGTCGCGATGGGAAAGTGGGTATGGGTGAGCCGGCCGATGTGCTTGCAGGCGAGAAGATACTTGGCGTCCCGCGGGTTTTTGACTCCAAAATGAGGTAGCATCCATACGGAATGCAGCCAACCAACGGGAGGAATGCCATGCCCGAACGCGCTACAACTACGACGCTGCGCCGCCTGACGCTGGAGTCGGGCGACCAGGAGGATATGCCACAGCGGGAGATGGCGAGCGGCACCGTTGAGACGCTGGCGCCGATGCTGGAGCGGGCGCTGGCCGGAGACCCGCAGGTACGGGTGCCACCGACAGATTACTGGTTCAGGGCAAGGCAGTTAGCATCAGAAGGGGCCCCTGACGATGCCCTTCGCGTGGAGTTCGGCACGGTGTCCGTTGGCGACGTTGCCATTACCGAGATGACGGTTCGTCCGCCGGCTGCTCACGGCGATCCCGCTATTTTGATGACGAGCATTGGCGGATGGCTGCAGGCCGTTGCCGCCGGCTCTCTGGGCAGCCGGCCCGATGCCGACCGGATCGCCTACGAGATTTCCGGCCTGGAGAACGGTATCGCCTGGACGTGGCTGGAGATGCGCGGGTACGCCACGCGGTTTCAGAACTTGACCAGTCCGCTGGAGGTGCTTTTCTCGGCGGGTGGCGGTATGTTGACCATGGTCGTGCAGGAGCCGGGCCAAGCCCCGGAAGTTTGCGTGCTGGTGCAAAATACGCCGGACGCCGTTGGTGGACTATCGCCGGATCCGCAAATCTCATTGCAGGCGCGGTTGTTCAGGGTGGGCGGAGTTTACCTCTTGCCCCTGGTGGCCCGGGTGGGCGACACCTGGTACGAATCCTGGATCAACCCATGCGCGGATGAGGGCGATGGCCTGGCGGAGCTGGAGATACTGGCCGCTCAATCCCGGATCGTATTTCTGATTTACGACGGCACATCCCTGGAGCCGGAACACACCGTTCAGATCCCCAACCAGCTGGCCGGGGAGCTGTCCGGGATGCGACAGGGGCTGGAGGGAGCAACGCCCTGGGCGACGGAGGAGTTTGCCGCCGCGCGGGAGGAGCTGTACGCCGCTTACCCGACGCCCCGGGACCTTATCTCCGGCCCGGACGTATTCTGAATGGGAGGGCATCTGCTACGGGATGCGCCGGTCAGCCCAGGGCTATCGCATATGAAATCACAGCCACGTCACTCCGGCTTTCGCGGGAATGACGGTGGTTGGGCGGGAATGGCGGTGGTTAATTGGTCCATATGCGATAGCCCTGCCGGTTAGGCTTTGAGGTGGCGGTCGTAGAAGAGCATTACGCGGTGCCACATGTCCTGGGCCGGGGCGGCCCGGTAGCTGGGTCGATAGTCCGCGAAGAAAGCGTGCCCGGCGTTGTTGTACATCACCCACTCGTAAGTCTTGCCGTGCTGGTCCAGGAGCGCTTTCATCTGCTCTGCCTGTTCGGGAGTGGGGTTTTGGTCCTCAACGCCGAACAGGGCCAGCAAGGGGCAGGACAGGTTGGCGACCATGTCCATGGGCTGCACCGGGCGGAGTTCGGTGGGTTCGTGGACGATATGGCCGCCCGCGGAGTCCACCGCCGCGTCGATGTTGCTGCTGAGGCAGGCCATCATAAGGGTGTAGCGTCCGCCGGAGCAGAAGCCGATGATGCCCACCTTGCCGTTGCTGTGAGTCTGGGACTTGAGAAACGAGGCCGCCCCTTCCAGGTCGTCCATGGCCTGGGAGTCGGGGGAGGCGAACAGGGTGGCCAGCACGTTTTCGGGTTCCGGCGTGCCTTCCCGGGTGTAGAGGTCGGGGGCGATGGCCAGGAATCCCTGCCCGGCGAAGCGGACGGCGATGTCCTTATGGTGGTCCATGAGCCCCATGCCTTCCATGGTGACGATAACACCGGGGTATGATCCTGCCCCGGCCGGCCGGCTGTAGAAGGCGTCGACCATCGTGCCGTCGCGGCTGGTGTACTGGATTGTCCCGGTCTCTAATTCCTGGTCAACGAGTACCATCATGAACCTCCAAGGTTTCAGCGTGAGTCGCAATCCGATGCCGACATAGTAACAGGGCCCTGCTCCACCGGTCGAGATTGCCGCGTCCTTCGACAGGCTCAGGATGAGCGGGGGGTTCACCCTCACCCCAACCCTCTCCCATTGAGGGAGAGGGGGACGGGCCTGCACTGGTGGGAGTGGACAGGGACTGGAGGATGTCTTCCCAGGTTGGCGGGTTGGGTTGCTGGAGCATGGCGGTTTTGATTGCCGACAGCAGCTCGGACACGCGGCGGCGTTCCCGAAACAGTATGCGTCTGGCGGACGCCTGACTGGCATCAGCGATGAGATCGCCCAACACGAAAACGTGTCGGAAAGTGCGTTGGTGGGTATAGCCGAGTTTACCGTCGAACATGAGCATTGCCATGACGGTATGCTGACGGCGACGGGACTTGTGCGGGATGTTCCAATGGATAGCGGCAGCGGTAACCGCATGGCTGGCGGCGCGACGTAAGGCATCCGCGGCCCTGGGGTAGTCACCGTTGGCGATATTGGCTGGAACGAGGTTGAGGTAATGTTGGCTGCGTTGCAGGTGATGGGATGCAGGTGCGATGGCAATTCTCCGAAGGTGCGGGTTGATTTAATGGTGATTATTGCGGGTCAGGTTGTCAGGGTTTTAGGTGTGCCAGAGCGTCCGGTCATTGTCAGCCCCACGGCCGAGGGATTACGCAAGATTTAGCCCCTGTTTCCGTGCTCTGCGAACGGCGGTGAGGCCGGTCGCAGCACGCAGCGTAGTGGCGTCCGCTGTGGCCGATGGGACTGCGCAGATGAAGCAATAGACTGCGGCAGTCCGGCATCAGGCCGGTTTGCGATTTTGATGCTGACGGGTGGCCGTGATTGACCGTTGGCTCTGGCAGCGAAGGTTTACCTGACAAAGACCATGATAGGAACAATTGTTCTGATTGTCAAGGGGATGATGACCGGAGGGGGGACGGGTTTTTACATCGATGGACAGGATGGACAGGATTTTTTGGTGTGGGGGGTGGCCAGTGGTACAATCGCTCACGAAACGGCTGACGCTGCCACCTGGCAGGCCACTTAACGGATATGGCTGATGCTGCCACTTGGCAGGCCACTTAACGGACACAGCAGAATACGATTAGACGGTTGAGGAGAATCATGGCGAGAGTACCCGTAGTTACGCAAGACATGGTGCCAGAGGAATTTAGAGATGCGTTCAATGAGCTGACCAGGGAAACCGGCGGGTCTATCACCGGAGGTCCCGGATCGGTAACCATCAACAGTCCGGAGATGTCGCGGCGACGCAGCCATCTTACGGCTTACCTGCGCTTCGAGAGCACTTTTCCGAAGCGGATACAGGAACTGGCGATTTTGGCAACGGCCCGCGCCATGGATTGCCCTTACATCTGGAACGCCCACGCTCCGGCGGCCCGCAGGGAGGGTGTGAGCGACGCTTTGGTGGACGCCTTGCGCGACCGGCAGCCTCTGCCGGCGATGGCTGCCGACGAACAGGCAGTTATCAACTTTTGCACCGAGTTCTACACGAACCATCGGGTGTCGGTTTCGACCTTCCAGATTGCTCTGGAACAATTCGGCGTGCAGCACCTGGTGGAGATTACCGCGCTCATGGGCAACTACGCCCAGACCGCTTTTTTCCTGAACGCTTTTGAGGTGCAACTCCCCGACGACCGCACTGAAACGGTATTGCCGTTCGGTTAGAGGGAACGGGGTTGGCAGGTGGGTACGGCCCTCACCCCCGGCCCCTCTCCCATTGGGAGAGGGGAGCCGATTCAACATCGATGAACAGGATGGACAGGATTTTTTGGGGGTAGCGGGCAACGGGATTGCCACGTGGTTCGACAGGCTCACCATGAGCGGTTGGGTCCCTCACGATGATAGCGGGTTGCGAATTTCACCCTCACCCCCGTATCAAGTACGGGGCAGGCTCCAACCCTCTCCCATCGAGGGAGAGGGGGAAGGGACGGGTTTTTTACATCGATGGACAGGATTAGGGGGTTGGAACGAGATTGCCAACCCCCGCATCGAGTACGCAGGGCCTTTCGGTTTTCCTCATGTCATTGCGAGCGCAGCGTGGCAATCTCGTCGCCGCAGCAATGGTGATTTGCCGACGTGTGTTCAACCTCAACGAGATTGCCACGTCCCTCGACAAGCTCGGGATGAGCGGGCGCTCCTCGCAATGACAACCGAATGACCCTAATCGAGTACGGGGTCGCAATGACAGATTGAAGCTGTGCTCCTCGCTATGACGGGGGTGTGGCTGAGCGGGTTGGGAAAATGGGTTATAATCTTGAAAACATCCGTTTGCCGTGATGAATGCGTTGCCCACATGGGATGCTGACGGCATGTCTGAGCACCGGCGCTGCTGAGCAATATGCGGCGCGAATACAGGGAGAGTAGGTATGACGAGTTCGTTAGAGACTAATGAAGCGACAGGTATGCGGTCGGATGATGGTGTGCCCGAATTTGACGCCATTGTGGTTGGGGCGGGAGTTACCGGATTGTATTCGCTGTACCGCTTGCGGGAGCTGGGGTTCTCGGTGCAGTCCCTGGAAGGCGGCAGCGGCGTAGGGGGAACCTGGTACTGGAACCGGTATCCGGGAGCGCGTTTCGATTCCGAGAGTTATACCTATGGTTATTCCTTCTCGAAGGAGTTGCTACAGGAATGGGACTGGAAAGAGCTGTATTCGGGCCAACCGGAGAACGAGCGTTACCTGAACTATGTGGCCGATAAATTTGACCTGCGGCGGCACATCAGGTTGAATTCGCGGGTGGCTTCGGCGGTATTTGACGACTCCAACAACTGCTGGGAAGTTGAGGTGGAGGATGGTTACCGGGCGCGAGCCCAATTTTTGATCACGGCGGTGGGAATCCTATCCGCCTATTACGTCCCTGATTTTGAAGGAATTGACAGTTTCGAGGGGCAGTGGTGTCACACCGGCCGGTGGCCGAAAGAAGGGATGGATCTGGCGGGTAAACGTGTCGGAGTGATTGGCACGGGCGCTACCGGCGTCCAACTTATCACCGAGATCGCCAAAGAGGTGGGGCATCTCACCGTTTTCCAGCGCACCGCCAACTACTGCGCGCCGCTACGCAATCGCTTCATTGACGACGAAACGCAGCGGGAAATCAAGGCGAGTTACCCGGAGATTTTTGAAAAGTGCCTGGAAACCCCGGGTTCTTTCATGCACCAGTTTGATCCACGGTCGGCGCTGGAAGTTTCGTCCGAAGAACGGATTCAACAATACGAATCTCTGTGGGCTGAGCCCGGATTCAAGAAATGGTTGAGCAACTTCTATGACGTTATGATGCCGGGAGAGGCGAACGAAGACTACGCCGAGTTCGTGCGGAACAAGATTCGGGAACGGGTGCATGATCCGGAAGTGGCGGAAAAACTGGTGCCGAAAGATCACATGTTTGGATCCAAACGGTTGCCCTGTGAGAGCGGGTACTATGAAGTTTACAACCAGGACAACGTCCTGTTGGTGGACGTGCGGGAAGCTCCCATCCAGCGCATAACGCCCAAGGGTCTTGAAACCGCCGATGCCTCTTACGAGTTCGACGTGCTCATCTTTGCCACCGGCTACGATGCGGTGACGGGTTCATTGAACCGGATGAACATCCAGGGTTTGGGCGGGGAGACGCTGAAGGACAAGTTCGCCAACGGACCGCGCACGTACATGGGCATTTCCAGTTCAGGTTTTCCGAATCTGTTCACCGTCAACGCGGCATCAGTGGGCAATTTCGTGCGCGCCGCCGAACCGCTGGTTGATTGGGTGACCGAGTGTATCCGCAATGTGCGTGATCGGGGACATACGCGGATTTGCGCCACGCCGGATGCGGAAGAGGAGTGGGTGCAGCACGTTGCCGAAGGCGGCGCCAAGATTCTCCGGACGCAGGCCAACTCCTGGTTTGTGGGCGCCAACATCCCCGGCAAAGCGCGGGTGTTGTTGACTGCGCCCGACAGCGCTCCGGCCATGCGGGCCAAGCGCGCGGAGGTGGCATCTAACGGCTACGAAGGGTTTGCGATTGAGTAGCCAGAGCCTGTTGACAATTGGCAAACCAACCCGTCAATCCTGCGAGAGCAGGATAAAAGAATCAGAACCGTAATTAACGACTGCGCCTACTGAATTCCCGCTTTCGCGGGAATGGCGGTTGGGGTGCGGGAATGACGGTATTTGTCAACACGTCCCAGCCGATACACCAGGGCCTTTCGGTTTTCCTCATGTCATTGCGAGCGCAGCGTGGCAATCTCGTCGCCGTAGCAATGATGGTTCCCAGGCACGTGCTCAACCTCAACGAGATTGCCACGTGATTCGACAGGCTCACCATGAGCGGCTGCGCTCCTCGCAATGACAACCGAATGACCCTGGCCGATACACCGCCCTGGCAGATGGGAACGGACAAAACTCGCCCGCTTCTATGGGCGCGAATAGCGACAAATCCCCGGCGTGGCAAATGCCGGGGATTTTCATTTTCGACGCGGGTGCCGAGCGGAAGATGTGGCACAGACTGAACCGGTTAGCTGCGACTGATAGGGGCGGTGCGCCGGCGCCCTGCTGGTGGATGTAGTACGGAGCATCTGTGGATTGGCCGTCGGCTTGGCTCCAAGCAGTGATGCGCTTGTTGAGAGTGTTGTTGCAGTTTTGCCAACTGCGTTTGGGCAGCTCTGGTTTCCGGTTGAGCACACGCCGGCGAACCGCCATTGCTACGGCGACGAGATTGCCACGTCCCTCGACAAGCTCGGGATGATCCTTCGACGGGCTCAGGACGAGCGGAAGATCCTCGCAATGACGGGCGGGGGTGGGCACCCTTCGCAATGACTGACGTCCTTCGACAGGCTCAGGACGAGCGGAGGTGGGCCCGGGATTGCCATGTCCTTCGACAAGCTTGGGATGGCGGAAGGGGTGGCAATTGTCACCCTCACTCCAACCCTCTCCCATCGAGGGAGAGGGGGAAGGGACGGGTTTTTACCTGGATGAACAGGATGAGCGAGATGTACAGGATTTTTGGGTGCGGGGGTGGCGGGATTGCCGGGGTGCTGCGCTTTTCGCGATGGCGGGGGTGGCAGGAGTTGGCATGTTACTGGGTTAAGCGGCCCAGCATTCGGACGTAGGTTTTTACGAAGTCCAGTACCCACGGCCAGCGATAATAAAACCGGGCCGGCAAACCGACGGTAGGCGTGCTCTGGTCCAAATCGGGATGGAGAACCCGTTTTCGGAAATCGTTGATCAGCGCGGGTTCGCCGGTGGACAGGACGACTTCCTGTTGTAGTTCATAACCCACGAAATCGAAATTGTAGCTGCCGAGGATCAACCGGGTATCGTCGATGAGGATGGCCTTCAGGTGGGACATGCCGGGTTGGTACAGGCGCACTTCCACGTTGGAATTGGCGGCGGATTTGAACAAAGCCTGTTGCAGGATGGGTTTGTTGTTGGCCGCCGGATTGATGATGCGAACCCTGACCGACGGGTTCACGCGGTTGAGGCGTTCCAGCAGTGGGTTGGTAACGTACGGAGAGATAACATCGATGGATTTTTTGGCCGCGGTGATCTCTCCGAACAGTCCCTCGTATTGGGAGCGGCTGCGGCGCCCGTCCAGGAAATAGAGCCGGCCGATGGGCGATTCAATGGTGGATGACTGGTTGAAACCGGCGACAGTGTGGTGGAAATCGGACACCAGGGAGTCGATGACGGGGGCGCAGTCGGTCTGCAGCATCAGGTCGCGCCACCGGAAATTGTGCTCGCTGAAATTGATCCCGCCGAGAAACGCCCGATCATCCACAATCATCATCTTTTTGTGATTGCGGAACGGGAATTTTTGCAGGAAAGAACCCATTGGGTTGGTGACGACGATGCGAACGCCGTCCCGCTTCCCACAACGAAGCAGTTGGCGGGTTTCCTGTACTTCCTGACGGAAGGAGGAGTCAGTCAGATAACGGCCGCCGAACACCAGGGCATCGCTGATTTTTGCGGTTGAAAACGCGTCGACACACAGGATTTTCTCTTTGGCCGGTGAGCGCGTGAGAACGTCCCAAAAATGTTTGCCGATGCTGTCCATCTCGAAGGTCATTGCCTGGATGAACACCCGGCGGCGGGCGCGGAGGATAGCCGGTTCAATGGCTGAACGAAACTCCGCTGAGTTGACGAGCAACGAGGAGGAGGGCACTTGATTAACGTTGCCCGCGAGAAGGGAAACGGGCCGCCAGGATATCCGCCACGAGGCGGGCGGCGACCTGTGCCGTGAGGTCGGAAAGGTCGTAGGGCGGAGCAACTTCCACCACGTCGAAGGCGACCAGGTTGCTCCGTTGAACCAGAGTGGTGAGGCAACGGCGCATTTCTTCATAGAACAGGCCGCCAACCTCCGGGGTTCCAGTGCCAGGGGCCTGGGTGGGATCCAGCACATCCACATCAAAGGTGACGTACAGGTTGGACCCGACGGGAATGCTCTCCGCGACCGCTTCGGGGCCGGTGTCGTGAAATTGGCGCGCGGTGATGATGGTGTTCCCGTGGCTGATGGCTTCTTCGTAGGGTGCGCGCCGTACGCTGCGTATGCCTATTGACGTGATATTGGCCACGAAATCCAATTCCTGGCAGCGTCGAATGGGGCTGCCGTGGGTCAACATGGCGCCGTGGTAGTGATGGGTGTAATCCAGGTGGGCGTCGAAGTGGACAATATCGAGAGGAGCGAACCGGGACAGGCCGGCAACCGCGGGGAAGGTGATAGCGTGGTCGCCGCCCAATATTACCGGCATGGCGCCGGTGAGCGCCACACGCTCAACCACGGAGGCCAGCCGGTTGAAATTATGCACGACATCGGAGGCGGTAACGGAGAGATTTCCGCAGTCGGCCATCGTTACGCCACGCAGCAATTCATCGCCAACATCGGCGTCGAAAAATCCCTCGGCGTCGTTGTTGCCACCATACGGGTCGCTGTAAGAATAGGCTCTGGGGGCGTCGCGCAGGGCATCCGGCCCAAAACGGGCACCCGGTCGGCCCAACGTGCCTTGGTCAAAGGGCATTCCGATGAATGCAACGTCCACGTCGAGCGAGTCGATGTCGGTGCGATGCGGCGCGCGGAACATGGTTCGCGGGCGATGGTCCAGAGGCGAAACGCCATCGTCCGGCGGATCGGGCAAATATTGGGGGCCAATGTTGAATTGGTCGGATGCCATATTGAGTCACAGGGGGATCGGCAATGTGGAGTGAGCGCTGGCCCGGCGTTGAACACCGTTCTGCTGGCGCATTGATTATACTGGACGAAAGCCCCGACGAATCCCTTTGGCGAATCCGGAAGATTTGCGTGGAGGGAAAACAGACCGGCGGGGAGAGGAGAAGTCGACATGGCACGCCTGGAAGACTACGCAAACCGGTTCCAGTACGTGAAATTGGAACGAGACGACGGCATTTTGCAGATGACCCTGCACAGCGACGGTGACACGTTGCAGTGGGGAGCCGGCCCCCACAGCGAATTGCCGGAGGTGTTTCATACTGTTGGCGCCGACCCTGAAACCAAAGTAATCATCATGACCGGGGCGGGCGATGGTTTCACGGGGCCGGCCGGCAGCAGCGCGACGGTGCCGCGCCGCACACCGGAACAGTGGGATTCTACCTATTGGGAAGGCAAGCATCTGCTGGGCAATTTGCTGAATATCGAAGTGCCGGTGATCGCAGCGGTGAACGGGCCGGCGCTGAGGCATTCGGAGCTGCCGCTGCTGAGCGATATCGTATTGGCTGCGCCCCACACCACTTTTCAGGATTCGGGGCACTTTATGAGCGGGCTGACGCCCGGCGACGGGATGCACATTATTTATCCGTTGTTGCTGGGAATCAACCGCGGGCGGTATTTCCTGCTGACCGGGCAGATGCTGGACGCCGCGCAGGCTCTGGAGCTTGGTTTGGTGGGTGAGGTGCTGGAGCCGGAGCAGCTGTTGCCAAGAGCGTGGGAACTGGCGCGGCAGCTGGCTCAGCAACCGAGACTGGTGTTGCGGTACTCGCGCGTGCTGCTGACACACCGTTTGAAGCAGGAATTGCATGATCTGCTGGGATATGGTCTGGCGCTGGAGGGGCTTGGCTCGGGGCAGGACTACCTGGACCGGGGGCAGGGTCGCTGACAAGGGTATGTATGTATGGATGTTTTGCAGGAGGTTTTCACCCTCACCTTAGCCCTCTCCCTTGATGGGAGAGGGGGACTGCCGTTTTACATCGATGGACAGGATGGACAGGATTTTTTGGTGTGGGGGGATTTCACCCTCACCCTAGCCCTCTCCCATCAAGGGAGAGGGGACATTGCAGTCGTTAGTCGATCAGGTGCTTGGGCCGGTGGGTTTCCGGGGCGGCACGGCGGTGAGTATTACGGCCGCCGCGAGTCCATAGATGGCCAAAATGGCCCACCACGACGGCACATAGTTGTGGGTGTAATCGTGGAGGTAACCGACCAACGGAGCGCCGATTCCCGCGGTGAGCAGGTTGATGGGCATCACAATGCCCCGGATTGCACCCAGGAATTGGCGCCCGAAGTAGGATGCGAAGATGTACGAATGCACGATCATGCCGGCGCCCACCGAACTGCCGAACACGATAGTTGACAGAAACATCATCTGCGGCGACGCGACGTAGATCATCAGCAGAATGGCGACGATGAAACCGGAATAAGACGCCGCCGAGACGAAACGGATGGGGAACCGGTCGGCGAGCCAACCGGAAACCAGGGCCATCGCGGCGGCGGATCCGGCGTCGGCCGAGAATGACCAGGACACCAGTTGGGGATCGAAACCGCGTTCGACGAAATAGGCGATGCGGTGGAAGCTGGCGCCTCCCTGAGCGACGCCGGCAATGGCAAAAACCAGGATGAGTTTCCACATGGCCGCGGTGCGGAGGGCTTCACGAACGGTCCAGGTCGGTTCGGCATCGGCGGCGCTCATCCTGCGTTGGGGAGAGTCCTGGGTGGGCCCAGCGGCGTCGGGAGGTTGTCCATCTATTCGCAGGCCCATATCTTCGGGTTGGCGGCGTAGGAACAATGCTGGCAATGGCAACGAAATCAGCAGGAACACGATCGCCAAAACCCGCCACGCGCCGCGCCACCCGAAATCATCGATCAGCCATTGGGTGATGGGGAGAAAAGCGATTCCCCCGATGCCTAATCCGGACGCCGTGAGCGCCAGAGCAATGCCGCGCCGGCGCAGGAACCACTTTGCCACCGGCACCGAGGTGACGATTCCGTTGGGCGCGGCCACTCCGGAAACGCCGATGAGGCTGAACAGGATGATGAACTGCCAGGCGTGGCTGCTGACGCTCACCAGGAGGAGGCAACCACAGATGAGGATGGCGGCCACCGGGATATAGGCACGAGGCCCGTAACGATCCAGCAGCTGCCCCACCGCGAAGCTGAGAACCCCGGCGGACAAACGGCGGGTGGTTTGCATCCAGCCGAAAGTGGCGCGGGACAGCGGCAATGCGGCGCCCATTGGGACGACGAAGAGGCCGTAGTTGAGGGTTCCCGTCGCCATCGTGGAAAAGTTGACGGCGAACATGGTGGCCACGATGACCCACCCGTAGAAGAATCGATGCCGGGCCGGGGCATCCAGGGGCGGTGAGATGTCAGGTCTCCGGCGGATGGTGGTTAGTGGTCTGGTGAGTTGTCCGCCGGAATCGAATCAGGAAATGCTATCAGATGGCTTGCCAGTATCTCTTGCCCTGCAACGTAACTATCTTGCCGAAACCGGGGGCCGGCAAGTGAACGGCGGCAACGGGCATTCCTTCACTTTCCAGGCGGTCCAAAACGGTTTGTCGGGTAGAGATTGCCAGTTCGGGGATAATGTCGGCCCGGGACGCCCAGTCCGTCTGCTGGATTTGGGCGGTGTTGTGCAGGACGTCGCCGAGAATCATGGCGCGCTCTCCGCCGGAATTGATCATGATGCTCATGTGCCCCGGAGTGTGCCCGGGAGTGGGGAGCGTGGTAAGTTCGCTGGTGATGCTGAATTCACCTTCCATCCATTCCACCAGGTCCATTTCAGCGATGGGCCACACGCATTCCGGGGCGTTGGGGAAGCGGTCGGGTTGCAGCGCCGGGTCATGGCTGGCTTCATAGTCAACCTTGCTGAAATAGTAGCGGGCGTTGGGAAAGGTCGGGACCAACTTGCCGCCGTCGTCGCGGACGGTGTTCCAGCCCACATGATCGCGGTGCAAGTGCGTCATCACGACGGCGTCGATGTCGCCTGGCGACACGCCGTTGCGGGCCATATCGTCGAGAAGCTCGCCCCAGGGCGTTTCAGGGGTGTCTTTGGCGCCGAGTCCGGTGTCGATGGCGATGGTTTTTCCATCGGAGCGAACGAGGAAGCAAGCGAGGTTGAAGCTTACTTTTCGTTCCGGAGTCAAGTGGTCGTGAAACGGCTCCCACTGTTCGGCGGAGATGTCGGGGAAGAAGTTACAGATGTCGAATTCGAGTAATCCGTCAGAGAGAGAGGCGATTTCCACGTTGCCGATGGTAATCTTACTGGCAGTCATATTCCCTCCGGGTGCGCGCCGGATGCGCGTGTTTAGAGCATTCTACCACCGGTTAGGGGTATAGTTTGCTCACGCGTACCCACTTTGTCATTGCGAGCGCAGCGCGGAAATCTTGTCTCCGTAGCAATGGTGGTTTGCCGACGTGTGTTCAACCTAAACGGGATTGCCACGTGGTTCGACAGGCTCACCATGAGCGGCTGCGCTCCTCGCAATGACGGATTAAAGCGGATACGCGTGAGGTATAGTTTGATGTTGACGTGGATACTTTATCCGCGATGTATGCTCGATACGCTGGAGTGAGTGAAAAGAACTGGATGGGCGCCTATACCAACAAGCAAATGATCGCGCGATTGTTCGCGCTCGCCCTCGGCGTGCTGGGGGGATTGTGCCAGACGATCTGGTCGCAGGTGGTGAGCATGAATTGTGAGCCAACCAGCATCGGGGAGTATGTGTTCCACACCGAATGCCATGCGTGGACGGAATTATTCCTGAGCTTTCCCCAGGACGCGCCGTTGGATATGGTGAGTATTGTGTTGGCGGGAGCGATAGCGGGATTTATTGCCGGCGCCGGAGGCATGTGGAAACCAAATTGGGCGGCCATTTTGTTCCTGGGGCTGGCGATGGCGAATCTGGTGATGGTCGCCGGGGCGGTGGTGGTCATGGATCAGGACAAGCTGGCGGTGGCATTGGGATTGCTGTCGATTGCGGTTCCGCTGGTATGTGCGGGTGTTGCGTGGCGATGGGGTGAGTTTCGGGGGCCTAGCGTGGCTGCTCGCCAGACGGCAAACTGACGGGGCCCCGATTGGCGGTGGGGAGGGTTTTTACCTGGATGGACAGGATGGACGGGATGGGCCGGATTTTTGAGTTTGGAGGCTTGTTATTGCGGGCGCAGCGTGGCGATTTCGATGGGGTAGTCCTTCGACAGGCTAAGGACGAGCGGAAGGTGGTCAGTGCGGATTTTCACCCTCACCCCAACCCTCTCCCATCGAGGGAGAGGGGGCCTGCCGTTTTACATCGATGGACAGGATGAACAGGATTGGGGAGGGGACGGGATTGCCACGTGGTTCGACAGGCTCACCATGAGCGGCTGCGCTGCTGGCAATGACGGGGGGTTGCGGATTTCACCCTCACCCCAACCCTCTCCCATCGAGGGAGAGGGAGCTAGATTGCCACCCTGCGCTCCTCGCAATGACAGGGAGGCGACGAGATTGCCACGTCGCTACGCTCCTCGCAATGACAGAAGGCAGGGACCGGAGGTCCGCAATTTTCTCCGAGCCGTGTTGCTTGGGCTACTGCGGACATTTAAGATACACTGGCTGTCGTGATGATTGCATCACGCGCAAATTACACCGAGCAAATTACGCACAGGAGGGGACCCGATGGCACTTTGGAGGCCTGATCCGACATTCTATCCGTCCGCAAGGTTGGCGATGGAAGCGCCGCCGGAAAGGCTGGCATACGTGGCCGTCCTGAACCCGGGTTCCGGTGAACCTGATGCGATGACAGTGGTGGACTGTGATCCCAACTCGGAGTCATACTCCCAGGTTATCCATTCCCTGCCCATGCCCCATTTGGACGACGAGTTGCATCATTTTGGTTGGAACGCATGCAGCGCGGCCCTGTGCCCCTCATCTGCCCACCCGTACCTGGAACGGCGGTATCTGGTGGTGCCAACGTTGGCCAGCAGCCGGATCTACATCATCGACACGCAACCGGACCCGGCGCGTCCGCGCATCGTGAAAACCATCGAAGCCGAGGAAGTGCAACGGGCCGGCTACAGCCGTCCCCACACGGTTCACTGTGGCCCCGACGCCATCTACGTCAGCGCCCTGGGCGCGGCGGACGGCGGGAGACCCGGCGGCATCATGATGCTGGACCACTACACCTTTGAACCGGTGGGGCCGTGGGAGCTGGACCGGGGGCCGCAGGAACTCGCCTATGACTTCTGGTGGCACATTGGCCTGGACACGATGATGACCAGCGAATGGGGAACACCGGAGATGTTTGAGCATGGCGCCAGGCTGGATGACATAGTGGCGCAGAATTACGGCCACCGCATCAACTTCTGGGACATGAGGCGTCGAGCGCACAAGCAGGTTGTTGATCTGGGCGCGCAGCATCAGATGGCGCTGGAACTGCGGCCGGCGCACAACCCAACCCGGCACTACGGTTTTTGCGGCGTTGTCGTAAGCACCGAAGACCTGTCGGGTTCGGTTTTCCTGTGGTACCGGGACGGCGAGGAATGGGCAGCCACCAAAGTGATCTCGATTCCGGCCGAAGCCGCCGACGCATCGGCGCTGCCGCCGGCCCTGCAACCGCTGGGCGCAGTGCCTCCGCTGATTACCGATATTGACCTTTCGCTGGACGACAGGTTCCTGTACGTGTCGTGCTGGGGTACGGGCAAGCTGCTGCAGTACGACGTATCCGACCCGTTCCATCCGACGCTGACCGGCGAGGTTGAAATGGGTGGCGTGGTGCGGAAGGCAAATCATCCCAACGGGGCCACGCTCACCGGCGGGCCGCAGATGGTTGAGATCAGTCGCGACGGCCGCCGGGTTTACCTGACCAATTCGCTGTATTCCTCATGGGACGACCAGTTCTACCCGGATGGACTGAACGGCTGGATGAGCCGCATCGACGCGGATCCTCAGGGCGGCATATCGGTGAACCAGGACTTCTTTGTTGACTATGGCAAAACGCGGTCGCACCAGGTTCGGCTGCAGGGCGGCGACGCCTCTTCCGATACCTTCTGCTTTCCGTAGAAGTACCGAACCGGTTGGCCGGTTCGTTCCGTTGCGGGCGGGCCGGCCAGGTAAATACTGACGGGTACAGGTCGCCGGGTGCGCGATGCAGGTAGTGTTGCTGCATTCCCTCATCCCAGACCCGGCGGCTTTATCGTCCCTGGGGCCCTGGCTGGGACTGGTGGCCCTGGGGTTATTTCACGGGCTCAACCCGGCGATGGGCTGGTTGTTCTCAGTGGCGCTGGCGTTGCAGCGTCAGCGGGCTTCACAGATATTCACCGCCACCGGGTACATCGCACTGGGACATCTGCTGTCGCTGTTGGCGGTGTTGGCGGCGCTGCTGGCGGTGGGCGCGTTTTTGCCGCTGAACTGGGTGCGACTGGCCACCGGCGCGATTTTGCTGGCGTTCGGCGTTTACCGGCTGGTTCTTTATTACCGCCATCCGCGCTGGGTGGGAATGAACATCGGCGGCCGCGATTTGATCCTGTGGGCGTTTCTGATGGCGACTGCCCACGGCGCCGGTCTGATGCTGGCCCCGGTGGTCCTGGCGCTGACAGACCGGGTGGTGGCGTCGGGAATGGCCGGCGATCTGGGGGAACACGGGTTGTTCCTATCCCTGGCGGACGCTCCGGCGTGGTGGGCGGTGGGATTGCTGCTTCACACGGTGGTGATGCTGACAGCGATGCTGGCGGCCGCGATGGTAGTGTACTACCGGGTGGGGCTGGCCTTTCTGCGACGCGGCTGGATTAACCTGGATCTGTTGTGGGCCGGGTCGCTGGTATTGGCCGGGATTGCAACCCTGGTGTGGGCAGCGCTGGAATGAGTTGGCAAGGGAGCTGCTGGATTACGCCAGGACGATTGCAAAGTTAGGGGAGTTGACCCTACCGCTCGTCCTGAGCCTGTCAAGGACGGTCGCCGATGGTTCGACAAGCTCACCATGAGCGGGTGTCCAGGGACTTCGCAATCGTCCTGCCCTGCCGAACAGGGTCTTTCGGTTTTCCTCATGTCATTGCGAGCGCAGCGTGGCAATCTCGTCGCCGTAGCAATGATGGTTCCCCGGCACGTGCTCAACCTCAACGAGATTGCCACGTCGCTGCGCTCCTCGCAATGACAACCGAAAGGCCCTGCCCTGCCGAATAGAGCCTGTTGACAATTCGCAAACCAGCCCGTCACTCCTGCTTTCGCAGGAGTCCAGAGAGGGGATGATGAAAGAATCAGCACCGTGTTAACGACTTCGGCCACTGGATTCCCGCTTTCGCGGGAATGACGGTTGAGGTTCGGGAATGACGGTATTTGTCAACACACCCTAAACTGAAGTGTTTAACGGGTCCGGCGCAGGCGTGGGTCCAGGGTATCGCGAAGCCAGTCGCCAAAGAAGTTCATTGCCATGACGACGATGGTGATTGCCAGGCCGGGGAACAGGGCGAGCCACCAGATGTCGAATATCTGGTCGCGGCCTTCGGACACCATTATGCCCCAGGCCGGGTCGCCGGGAGGCACGCCGACTCCGAGGAAGCTGAGCGAGGCTTCCAGCAGAATGGTTTGGCCCACCAGCAGACTGATAACGATCAGAATGGTGTTCACCACGTTGGGGAACACATGGCGCCACATAATGACCAAAGCCGGAACGCCGGCCACGACGGCAAGGGTTACGAAGTCGCGTTCCTTGACGCTGAGCACCTCTCCGCGGGCCTGACGGGCAAACCTGGCCCACACGGTTGCGGCGACGGCCACGATTACATTGCCGACGCCGGCGCCTCCGGCAATGGCAACAATGATTAGCGCTAAAAGCACGGTGGGGAAACCCAGCACGGCATCTACAAAGCGCATGATCACGATGTCAGTGCGTCCGCCGTAGTAACCGGACATTACGCCGAGCGAGCTGCCGATGAGGGCACCGGTGCCAAGGGCCACGAGGCTGATGAATACCGAAGTGCGCGCCCCGTAAACCAGGCGGCTGAGGATATCCTTGCCGGATTTATCGGTGCCCAGCCAGTAACGGCTGTTTTGGAAAGGTGGTACTTCCCGGTCTCTTTTGTTGAGTTGCGCGGGGTTGTGCGGCGCCAGCAATGGGGCAAAGATGGCGCAAACGATCAATAAGGTCAGGATGACGATGGGGAGCCAGGGGAGTTTCAGCTCTTTGGCTTTGCGGGCGGCCCGAACCGCAACATTGGGTTGCGCAGCCGTCGTTACCAAGTCTTGAGTTGCCAAGGTGTCAGCTCCTAAAAACAGCCAGATCCGGGAGGTTATCCGAACCGGATTCGTGGGTCAACGTAGGCGTAGGCGATATCTACGATGGTGGACATGAAGATGTACAGGAAGCCGGACACCAAGATGGTGGCCTCGATGATCGGTACATCCCTGGTGCGAATACCTTCCAGCATCAAGTTGCCGAGGCCGGGCCAGGCGAAGATCACCTCGACGACGATGGAGCCGTTGAGCAGTCCGGCGAAGCTGATACCGCCGAAGGTGAGGACCGGGATGATGGCGTTTTTCAAGGCGTGCTTGAAAATCACCAGCTCTTCTCCCAGCCCCTTGATGCGGGCGAACTTGACGTATTCACTATCCAGCACTTCGAGCATGGCCGAGCGGGTAAGACGCATGAAACCGGCCATGGTGAACACTGCGATGGAAAAGGCCGGGATGATGAAGAAGCGCGGATCGAACCCTTCTTTGCCGAAGACGGGAAGGACGGGGAACTCAACCGCCAGTATCCACATCAAGATGATGGCAAGCCAGAACTGGGGCATTGACATGCCCAGAATGGCGAACACTTTGGCGAACCTATCAAGGAAGCTATCCCGTTTTACGGCGGATAAGATTCCTAATGGTATGCCTACGGCCACGGCGATAATGAGGGCCGCGACCGCCAGTTGAACCGTGTTGGGGAGGCGTTGGGCGACCAGGTCGAACGCAGGCTGTCGTTTGACGTACGAACGGCCGAAATCGCCGATGAACAGGCCGCCCAGGTAGTCGAAATAACGTACCATGACATGGCGGTCAAGTCCTAATTGGACCCGGATAGCCTCAATTTCTGATGGTTTGGCATCGCCCGGGGACATTGCAAGCGCCGCATCTCCGGTCAGTTCGGTGCCGAAGTACACGGCGGCGCTGAGCACGACCAATGTAGCGATAGCCTGGATTATCCGGAAAGAAATGAAGCGTACCAACTTGTACTCCTCGCTAGGGGGCGGCCAGTGTTCGCATCGTCAATGCTGTAACGCAAGACGGGCGATTCCGGCCAAGCCGTTGATATCGCTGGGGATTATACCAGATTATTAAATGTTGGCTGCTAAGCAGAAACCGTCGCCGTTGCTTCGACGGGATTGCCACGTGGTTCGACGGGCTCACCATGAGCGGCTACGCTCCTCGCAATGACGGGGGGTTGCGAATTTCACCCTCACCCCAGCCCTCTCCCATCGAGGGAGAGGGGGCCTGCCGTTTTACATCGATGGACAGGATGGGCAGGATTTTGGGGTGAGGCAGGGGACGGGATTGCCACGTGGTTCGACGGGCTCACCATGAGCGGCTGTGCTCCTCGCAATGACGGGGGGTTGCGAATTTCACCCTCACCCCAGCCCTCTCCCATCGAGGGAGAGGGGGCCTGCCGTTTTACATCGATGGACAGGATGGGCAGGATTTTGGGGTGAGGCAGGGGACGGGATTGCCACGTGGTTCGACAGGCTCACCATGAGCGGCTGGGCTCCTCGCAATGACAGGTGGGGGTGGTTTTCACCCTCACCCCAACCCTCTCCCATCGAGGGAGAGGGGGCCTGCCGTTTTACATCGATGGACAGGATGGACAGGATTTTGGGGTGAGGCAGGGGACGGGATTGCCACGTGGTTCGACGGGCTCACCATGAGCGGAAGATCCTCGCAATGACGGGGGGTTGCGAATTTCACCCTCACTCCAGCCCTCTCCCATCGAGGGAGAGGGGGCCTGCCGTTTTATATCGATGGACAGGATGGGCAGGATTTTGAGGTGAGGCGGATTTCACCCTCACCCCAACCCCTCTCCCATCGAGGGAGAGGGGCCTTCGACAGGCTCACCATGAGCGGCTGGGCTCCTCGTAATGACAAGGTTCGCGATTTTCTCAATCCAAAAAGAAGAAGGGCCCGGAGGACCGGACCCTTCTCCCTGGAAGCGCTTGCTTCGTGAATGGGGGTAACTACTGTGCCCAGCGTATCGTCCACAATGCGCTGGGAGACGGGCGCAGCGGGCGGGGCCGCCAGTCGGCGATACGAGTGCCGACGGCGTAAGGAGCATCCAGGTATCCGGGAGCAAAGTCCCAGTGAGCCTCATGCGCCTTTGCCAATGCTGCATAGTAGGTTGCTTCGGCGGTTTCCGGCGTGGTTGCTGCCAGGGCAGCATCGACGAGGGGTTTGATCAGCGGGTCGAAGCTGATGTAAGACCCGGCTGGATCGGAGAAGCGACCCACCAACTTGGCGCCCACGTCGTACTCATGCTCGTTGGAGCGGACCAGGTACTGACCGGGGATTTCCCCGCCGTACTGTTTGTCCTTGACGGCGGTCTCCTCACCGACATTGACCTTGCAGGACAATCCCAGGAAGGTTTGCCAGTCGGCGCAGACGAACTCAACGATTTGGAGCATCTTAGGTACGGTGGCGCCGGCTTCCCAGGTCCACACGTTCCATTCGTCTCCACCGCCGGGGTAAACCGGGTCCTTCAGGTTGGTAACGGCGTCCAGCGAGGTTCCGTCCGGGGTGACGGCGGCTGGCACGTTGTAGCCGGCTTCGACGAACAGCCGGCGCGCCTCTACCGGATCGAAGGGGAATGGGTCGAGCCCAGCGTTCGGGCGGTAGCCAAGACCGGAAGGGGAGATGCCGGCTGAACCAGCGATGTGGAACACGTCCGGGCCGCCGACCAATTCCTGGATGGCTTCCTTGTCGATAGCGTAGTCCAGGGCGTGGCGGATTTGCTTGTCCTGGCACATCAAAGGATTTCCCTTGGCTTCGCCAACGTATTGACCGTCGTCGTCCTGATCACGACTCTGATCGTGGCCCAGAGTCTGGGGAGCGTCGGCACTGCAGTTCCAGGCGTTGATCCAGATTACGGTGGATTCCGGCCCGAAACGATACTGCAAGCCGGCTGCTTCCAGCTCTTCCCGGGAGTCAAGGTCGATGGGGGAAATGTCGGCTTTACCGCTGAGCAGGGCCGCCTTGCGAGTGGCTGCTTCGGCGATCAGGTTGATTTCCAGTTCATCGAAGGGATAGGGCCGAACGGGGAGGATGAAGTGGTCGGGGCGCTTGGTGTACACAATCTGCTGACCGGAATTGAATGCGGTCAGGTCGAAGGGACCGGCCATGCCCGGATCGGGGTTGGCGATAAAGGCATCAGAGCGAGACTGGTCGTCGTCGCCCAGGCTCTCCCAGTAAGAACGCGACAACACGGCGCCAGCGGTGCCACCGTTGGATTCGCTGGTGGCGGCAAAGTAGTTGAGCGTCGGTTGGCTGAAGGTGACGGACATTTCGTTGGGGCCAGTTGCTGAGAAGTGGCCTTCCTTTAACCGGTCGGTGTTGTCAGCTTCGTACGCAGCGTTGGGCTCGTCGGCAGCTATCAGGCGCCAGATACGAATCCGAACCACGGAGCGGGCTGCGTCGTCCAGCACATAGCGCTGGTACCAGGCGGCGTCATCGGCAGTGACGGGGTCGCCGTTATGGAATACCGCGTCGTCGCGAATCGTCCACGTCATGGTCAAGCCGTCGTCAGACACTCTCCAGTCAGTGGCAAGGCCGTCCTTAGTGAACTTCAAATCGTCGCTGGTGGTGATGAGGTGAGAGTGGATGGGGAAGTGCCAAAGGTGCTTGTCGCCGCCTTCGTACTTGGGGTCCCACACTTCGTTGCCGAAGGACTCGGTCAGCACGACCAGCCGCCGGCCTTCGCCGGATTGCGCCGCGGAGACTGGCGGCGATTGCGGGAGGGGGGTGGCCGTGGCTCCGGCCGCAGCGGCGCCTGAATCGCCAGCGGCGGCTCCGGTAGAGGAATCGGCGGCGCCAGCGCCGGTATCTGTGTCAGTGGTTTGTTCAGCGCCGCCGCACGCCGCGCCGATGAGCATGACGAGCAATGCTGCTGGAATCAGCAGATGTAACAAGCGCAATCGTGGAGTTGGTTTACGACTCATTTTTTGGCAGTCCTCCTTAGAGACCGATGTATTGGCGCACTGATGAATGCAGCACGCCCAAAGTGGCGGAATGGTACAGTTGGTAAGGTTTGATTGTCAATTATTACCGGGCGCTTCTCAGGGTCTTTCGGTTGTCATTGCGAGGAGCGTAGCGACGTGGCAATCTCGTTGAGGTTGAACACACGTCGGCAAATCACCATTGCTACGGCGACGAGATTGCCACGCTGCGCTCGCAATGACAAAACCGGGAAAACCGAATGACCCTGCCGCGCGGGTGGCTATTGTTGACGCTGTATCCAGGGCAATGCTAACCTCGGCCCAAGGTGGAACCAGTCCGTTGAGGCCGGTTTGCGGGATAGCTACATGACATAAAGGCGGGGTTGCGCCCACCTTATGAAATCTGGGTATAAGCACGGAGGGATTGGCAGATGAAGGCAGCGGTATTGCGAGCGGTAAATCAGCCGGTGACGATTGAGGACGTTCAGGTGGACGCGCCGGCTCCCAGGGAGGTGTTGGTGAGAACCGGAGCATCCGGAGTTTGCCACAGCGACCTGCATTTTGTTGAAGGGCTGTACACCACGCCGATGCCGTGCATCCTGGGGCATGAGGCCGCCGGAGTGGTGGAGGCGGTTGGCGACCAGGTCAGTTATGTGGAGACCGGCGACTCGGTGATCATGTGCCTCTCGGTATTTTGCGGGATCTGCGAATTCTGTACGCGCGGCCAACCGTATCTGTGCACCAAGACGGCGGTGACGCGGGGATCTCAGGACCCGCCACGGCTGCGCAAGGACGGTGAGGCAATCACGCAATTCGCCCAGCTTGGGTCTTACGCTGCGGAGATGCTGGTGCACGAAAACGCGCTGGTAAAGGTAGACGACGACATCCCGTTCCCGCAATTGGCTTTGATAGGGTGCGGGGCCACCACCGGGTTGGGCGCGGTGCTTAATACCGCGCGGGTTGAGCCGGGCAGCACCGTGGCGGTGGTGGGTTGCGGCGGCATCGGCATCCATTGCGTGCAGGCAGCGGCGCTGGCGGGCGCGTTGCGAATTATCGCGGTGGACACCACCGAGGACAAGCTATCCCTGGCGCGGGAGTTCGGCGCCACCGACGTAATCGATGCCACTTCGGGCAACGTGGCGGAACGTATCGTCGATTTGACTGACGGCGGTGTGGACTATTCATTTGAGGCCATCGGGCTGAAGCAGACTGCCGAGGATTGCTACAACATGCTCCGTCCGGGCGGCGTCGCCACCATTATCGGAATGGTTCCGGAAGGTGTGAAGATAGAAATTGACGCTGGCAATTACTTGCGGCGCGGGCGGGCGATTCAGGGTTGCACCATGGGCTCCAATCGTTTCCGAACCGACATGCCGCGTTTCATCGAGTTCTACAAGCAGGGCAGATTGAAGCTGGATGAACTGGTTAGCCAGGAGCTGGCGTTGTCGGAGATCAACCGGGCTTTCGCGGATATGAAGGCCGGCAGCGTGCGGCGCAGCGTAATTACCAACTTTGAAGGATAACTGGGGCGATGTACGTAATCGGCACCGCCGGCCACGTTGACCACGGCAAGTCCACGTTAGTCAAGGCTCTCACCGACATCGATCCCGACCGCCTCCCTGAGGAGAAGGAACGGGAGATGACGGTGGACCTGGGGTTCGCGTGGCTGACGCTGCCCAGCGGCCGGGAGGTCAGCATCGTAGATGTGCCGGGGCACGAACGGTTCATCAAAAACATGCTGGCCGGCGTCGGGGCGATTGACCTGGCGATGCTGATAGTGGCCGCTGATGAAAGCGTGATGCCACAAACTCGGGAGCATCTGGCTATTCTGGATCTGTTACGCATCCGGCGCGGCGTGGTGGTTATTACCAAAACCGACCTGGTGGATGACGAACTGGTGGAACTGGTCAAGGCCGAGGTGGAGGACGTTCTGGAAGGGACGGCATTCGCCGGGTGCGAGATGGTGGCGGTGTCGGCCTACACCGGCGCCGGGCTGGACCAACTGAAAACAGTGCTGGATGGAATCCTGGACGACACCGAAACCCGCCTGGACCTTGGCCGGCCGCGTGTGCCGATTGACCGGTGTTTCACGGTGAGCGGATTCGGAACCGTGGTTACGGGTACGCTGATAGACGGTTCGATGGCGGTGGGGCAACAGGTCGAATTGTCCCCATCGGGAGTGCGGGCGCGGATCCGCGGTTTGCAGAGCCATAAATCGCGTCTGGATACCACCACTCCGGGGGTTCGTCTGGCCCTGAACCTGTCGGGAGTCTCCCGGGACGATGTGACGCGAGGGGAAGTGTTAACCAATCCGGGTTGGCTGCAGGCGTCCCGGCGATTCGACGCGCATTTGCGCATGGTGAAGGGCGCTCCCCATTCCCTGAAACACAACGAGGGGGTCACTTTCCATCTTTTTACCTCTGAAACCACGGGACGAGTCCGCCTGCTGGACGCCGACCGACTGGCGCCCGGCGCTGAGGGTTGGGTGCAGGTTCTGCTGGACGAGCCGGTTCCCATGGTGAAGGGAGATTTCTTCGTACTCCGTTCTTCTGAAGATACGCTGGGTGGAGGTCAAATCGCCGACCCGACGCCCCGACGACGGCACCGCCGGTTCGCTCCGGAGGTACTGGATCGGCTGACCACGCTGGATGCCGGAGCGAACGAGGATGTGATAATCACGCTGGCAGACCAATTGGGGCCGTGTGATGTGCGGACACTTTCCCAACGTTCCAACCTGTCGGAATCGGAAGTGCTGGAGCGGCTGCGGGAGTTGATCGACGAGGGTGAGGTGGTGGCGCTGGGTGATATGGCCTCGCTGTCCGATTGTCCGATTTACTCCAGGCGGGGCTGGGACATTGTGAAGAACCAGGCGCAGGTGGCGTTGCAGGCGTACCACAATCAATATCCGCTGCGTCGGGGCGCTCCTCCCCAGGAATTGCGCAGCCGGCTCAAATTGTCGCAGCCGGTGTACGTCAGAGCGGCGGAACGATTATCCGATGAGGGTATTCTGGTTGACGACGGGGGCCTGGTGAGGGTTTCCGACCACAGCGTTGTTCTGAGCGAAGGTCAGGAATCCGACGTCACAAAATATCTGGACGTATTGGCTTCGGAACCGTGGTCGCCGCCGACCGACCACGCCATCGACCCTGAGCTGCTGGGTCACCTGCTGGAACGCGGGGCCGTGGTGAAGGTGAATGAAACGGTGGTTTTCTCGACCGAAGCCTACGCGGACATGAGGAACCGCATCGTCGAGCACCTGAATGCGCACGGGAGCGTTACCGTAGCGGACGCTCGCACCATCTTCGGGACTAGCCGCAAGTACGTTTTGCCGCTGCTGGAATACCTGGATCAGCAAAGGATCACGCGACGGGTTGGCGACGAACGGGTATTGCGGTAACGCCCCGCCGCCGTCGGCGGTGTGCGGCAGGCGGTGGGTTGCCGGAGGATGACAAATATGGCGCTGGATTTGGGGAAAGCCACCCGGCAGCTTCAATCGGCCATTGGTGATGTGGCGATGACTTTGAGGAATCGGCGGCAACGGTTTGCTGACGCTGTTGACATTGCGCGGATTATCCCGCCGTCGGAAGCCCGCGAGCGCACGGACGCAGTGGGTGAGCGGCCATTCGTGGTGGCGCAAACGCATGAAGAAGGATTGTTGGCCAGCATCCCGCCGCCGGTACTGCCCGATGACTGGTCGGCCGTATCGGTGGATGGGTCGCACATCGACGTGGACAGGCATTTGCCGCTGTCGTGCTACCTGGTGAATCTGGGCGGATGCGTGATCACTTACGGCAGTCAACCCGGATGCACACTCTTCAGCGAACCGGCGCTGGCGGTACGGGAAGGCGAGTTATATTTACGGGAATCCGGTCGTCCCCAGGCTGAAACTGCGATCACCGGGCCGCTGCTGGGCGCGCTGCGGACGGTGCAGGAGGTGGAGAAACTCGCCGAGACGGTGGAATCGCTGCAACCCCGTTTGCCGACGCTGGCCGTTCTGGACGGCACGCTTGCCTTTTGGGATCTGCAACACGGCAGCTACCCCAGAAACGTGGTGAGGTCGTTCATTGAAGGCAGGTTGAGTCCGGCACTGGAGAAATTGCGTGATCTGGCCCAAGGGCCGGGGGGCGTCACTCTGGCCGCGTACACGTCTAAACCGCGAACTACAGAGGTCGTTGGAGCAGTCAGGGCGAGCCTGTGCGGAACGACAGCGACGGAATGCACGCGGAGATGCAGCACCCGCCGCTCGGATCTGTCGAATTGTGATCGCGCAGCCGGGTTTGATGATCGGGAGTTGTTCGAGCTGGTATTGGAGCCGGGACACCGGTCTCCTTTGTACACGTCGGGCCGCCGTTCGCGCGCCGGCGAACTGGGGAACCAGTGGGCGCATTTCTACTACGTCAACGTCGGATTTGAGATCGCCAGGGTGGAAGTGCCGCCGTGGGTGGCGGACGATCCGAGCTTGTTGGGGATGGGGCACGCGATGCTGGTGCGCCAGGGTGAGTTGGGTTTGGGGTATCCGGTGGTTATTTCGGAAGCGCACGAGCAGGCAGTGGTAACGGGACACGACCGGTCGGAATTTCAAAAGGTGGTATTGTCGATGCTGGAAAAGCAGGGATTGCCGGCGTTTGAATCGGGCAAATCGCGCTCCAAGCGGCTGCCGGCGGTGTAGCGACCAATCTGAGAATTATGGGGAACCGGGGATACAACCAGGATAGGAGGTAATTTCCATGGGGGATCTGAACGATCTGGCGGCGTCGGTAGCAGCGTTGTTGAAACAACGGGGAGACACATTGGCGGTTTCGGAATCGTCCTGTGGTGGACTGATTTCGGCGGCCCTGGTGTCCATACCCGGGGCATCAGACTATTACGTGGGCGGTTCGGTGGTGTACACGCGAATGGCGCAACAGGGACTGCTGCACGTGCCGGAATCCGCCATGGAAGGGCAGCGAGCCAGCACCGAATTCTATGCGCTGCTCAATGCCCGCACCTCGCGGGAGGTTTTGGGAACAACGTGGGCGCTGGCCGAAACGGGGGCCAGCGGTCCCACCGGCAACCGATATGGCGACAGCGCCGGCCACGCCTGTTTCGGCGTCGTGGGGCCCGTGGAGCGATCGCAGACGCTGGAGACCGGCAGCGGGGATCGGGAAGCCAACATGTGGGTTTTTGCGCGGACTGCCCTGGCCCTGCTGGAGGATGCGCTCAAGGCGGCGTAGGGCCTCACGCGCGGCCCACCTACCCCAACCCTCTCCCATCGAGGGAGAGGGGCGTTTTCATCGGGATTGCCACGTGGTTCGACAGGCTCACCATGGGCGGCTTTGCTCCTTGCAATGACAGATGGGAGGGACTGGAGTTCCGCAATTTTCTCGGTTCATTTACCAATGCCCGGCGTTTCCCAAGAGCGGCGCGTCAAGGTTCCGGCGTTAACAGATAGTCGTTTAAATCCTGCAGGCTGGTAAACTTGGCGGCGATCTGTAGGAAATCTGCCAATGATTTGCTGCGCCGGCGTAGCTCCTGGATTTGTGGTCCTATCGGGTCGATGCCAGCCGCGCCGGTGGTTCCGTAGGAACCATAGAAGGCGAAATATGCTTGATTCAGGCGACGGATCGGGTAGCCATTGGCGACAAACAAACGGCGCCGTTTTTCCATGAACGCCTCCGCGTCGTCCACGGCGCCGTTGGCCAGCAACTCGTCAACGCGGACGCGGGTTATCCTCATTTCGGCCTGGAAATTGAACTGCGACGACTCGGCTGCGGCACGAGCCGGGGCGGGTGGCGGTCCGGAGGATGCGGATTCGCAGCATTCTTTTCCGAACAGCTCATATCGGGCAAGCCGGCCCAATTCCTGCCCGGCCACGTCGGCTACAGTTTCGTTCATCCGCACGAGTTCGCCACCCTGGAAGTAGCGGCGACCCAAAGGCCGGAGCCACAGCCAATGATGGACCCATTCGTGGGCAATGGTTTCCAGCGCAATGTTTACGCCGTGGTGAGATTGCGAAATGGACGGGAAGAATGCGATCCCGCCGGTATCAACGACGAGCGCCGACAAGTCGGATTGCTGCTCCACCCTGGATTCGATAGAGTCTCTGGTTTGGGGTGTGAGGCCGGGTTCCAGCAATCGTTCGTAGGCCCGTTCAATGCGGTCGCGTGGCGAGGTAATCAGTACGGTAGGAGCGCCGGTGAGCACGGTGTCGACCGGAGGAAAAATTCCCACGGCTGAGCCGAAGCCCTGGGATCTTAAAGCGTCGGCGACGGCGCTTTCCAGGGCATCTTCAACCCGGCCTCGTGATTTGTCCTGGACTGCCCACAGTCGAACTTGCTCCTCTTGAAGTATCCGTATCTCTTCATGGAGTTCGGGATCGCGGGTGTCGTTAGTCAGTAGAGTCACCAAACGGGCATCCGCGCTACTCAGCCACGTTGCGTTAGCGAAATACCGCTCGACTTCTACGATAATCTGATCCGAATTATCATTGCAGAACCAACTTACCGGGTTCCGGAAGAGCCGGCGAAACCATTTGTCCGGCAGATTCGCCAATTCCCAGGATACGACGTCCAGCCGGTATGAGGACGTCGCCGCGTCGATGAAGGTTGGGCGGTATTCCTGGGTACACATGGCAGCGGCCAGGCTCAACACCGCCAGCACGATTAGCGTCCGGAGACGCCGCCGGGAACCCGCGGAGGTTGGAGACGCCGGGAGAGAGGGAGGCGTTGGGTTAGATGATTCGTGATTGTTCAAGAGCGGTTGGTTGCGCCTCGGGCCGTGGGGGAGTGCAGAGCGCCGACTGACAGGGTTTCCGACTTTAATCTGTCATTGCGACCCCGTACTTGATACGGGGGTGGCAATCTCGTCGGCGTAGCAATGGTGGTTTGGCGATGTGTGTTTAACCTTAACGAGATTGCCACGTGGTTCGACAGGCTCACCAGGAGCGGCTGCGCTCCTGGCAATGACAGTAGGCCAGTTTGGTTTGACGAAGTGGGTACGCGTGAGGGGCAGGGCAATCGCATATGAAATTGCAGTCACGTCACTCCGGCGAAGGCCGGAGTCCAGAGCTTGAAATCTGCTGGATTTTCGCAATGAAACTACTGATTTTGGTCACTGGATTCCCGCGAAAGCGGGAATGACGGTTTGAGGTGCGGGAATGACGGCAGGGATTGGCGATAATCGAATGACCCTGGTGTGAGGAGCAGGGTCTTTCGATTCTCCCTCTCCCCTTGTGGGAGAGGGCTGGGGTGAGGGGTATAGTCTGCCGCAGGATAGTTCCCTATCTCACACCTTCACCCTCACCCTAACCCTCTCCCATCAAGGGAGAGGGGATTTCTTGTAAAACCGAAAGGCCCTGGTGTGAGGGGTTGGTTTCCTTGACACCGGGCGGTGCCCGTAACATAATTTTACCCCGTTAGATGCGGGTGACCGCCTGGGGTTTGCCCTCAATCGGCGCGTTGTAAGGAGAACTGTCAGTTGTCGACGAACACCTTTACATTGACGGATGAAATGCGATCCCAAGTCATCGGGGTAGAGAGTGAACCCACGACGCTGGAGGTTGAGCGGGGACACGTGGCCCGATTTGCGGAGGCAATTGGCGACGACAATCCGGCATACACCGCCGGCACGCCACAGTCCGGCGGGGTGGTGGCGCCGCCCACCTTCCTGCGGGCGATCCGCGACGTGCGTCCCGTGGTGCCGTTCGATGTGCCGTTTACCCGCCTGCTGGATGGTGGAAGCGATTGGGAGTATTTTGAACCAGTTCGTGCGGGAGATACGATTACCGCAGTAGGACGCATTGAAGATATGCGTGAACGCACCGGCAGCATCGGGCAGATGCTGATTTCTACGATCAAGATTACGTACAGAAATCAGGCGGACGCCATCGTGGCCACACAGACCAGCACTTCCATTCGTTACTGACGGCGGCACTTTACAGTATATCAACTGCGTTGCGGCCAGGGGGAAATCATGGGTGACCAGGTATATTTCGAGGACGTATCCGAAGGCATGGAGTTGCCCGCCGAGGTGCGCGAACCGACGACGCGCCAACTGGTGCAATATGCTGGCGCCTCCGGGGATTTTTACGAAATACACTATGACAAGGATTTTGCTGAGTCCACGGGCCTGAACGGCGTGATACTGCACGGCGCTTTGAAAAATGCGATGCTGGGGTCGTTTATCACCAACTGGGCCGGCCCGGACGCGGTTTTACGCCGACTGACCTGCCAGTATCGCGGCATGGATTACCCGGGCGAACCGATTACGGCGAAAGGGCACGTGAGTCGGGTGTACCAGGAAGGCAATCAAAACCTGGTTGACTGCACTATCTGGCTGGAGAACCCGCAGGGTCAGCAGACCACGCCGGGCACGGCGACGGTTGCGCTGCCAAGCCGCGGCGATTAATCGTTGCCAGGCAGTGTTGATCTGTCCAGTCATTCCCGCGAAAGCGGGAATCCGGAGAAAGTATGATGAAAGAATCAGAACCGTGATTAACGGCTGCGGTCATTGGATTCCCGCTTTCGCGAGAATGACGGTATTTGTCAACACACCCTAGATACTGAGAAAATTGCGAAACTTGTCATTGCGAGCGCAGCGCGGCAATCTCGTCGCTGAAACCGCCGCCGTTGTTTCAACGGGATTGCCACGTGGTTCGACAGGCTCACCATGAGCGGCTACGCTCCTCGCAATGACAGAAGGCAGGGACTGGAGTTTCGCAATTTTCTCAGATACCGAACAATTGAGAGGACGAATTAACTATGCCCAACAACCTGGAAGGTAAGGTAGCGATAGTCACGGGCTCGGGCCGAGGCGTGGGTCGGGGCATCGCTATGCTGATGGCGGAAGAAGGCGCGAAAGTGGTGGTGGTCGATCCGGGGGTCAACGTGGACGGGTCGGGGTTCGACCAGTCGATTGCAGACTTGGTGGTCAGCGAGATCAGGGACGCGGGAGGAACGGCGGTAGCGTGCGCGGAGTCGGTAGCCACGATGTCGGGTGGAGAGAAGATTGTTCAGACGGCGATCGACAACTTCGGGCGTCTGGATATTGTAGTAACCTGCGCCGGCATTCTGCGGGACCGCATGGTATTCAACATGTCCGAACAGGAATGGGATGATGTGATAGCCGTCCATCTGAAGGGTACTTTCACCGTGGTCAAGCACGCCTGCATCCTGTTCCGGCAGCAACGTTCGGGTCGGGTGATTACGTTTACCAGCGAGTCCGGCCTGGTTGGGAACAGCGGGCAGTCGAATTATGGCGCGGCCAAAAGCGGGATTGCCGGTTTCACCAAGGTGGTGGCCAAGGACATGGGACGTTACGGTGTTACCGCCAACTCCATCGCGCCACGCGCCACTACCCGCATGATTGGATCCATACCCGACTCGGCTGCGGAGATCCGGGCGCGCGGCGGAGTGGCGTCGCTATCCGGATCAGATACTGCAGAGGGCAACATCAACAATCTGGACCCCGATGGGGTCGCACCGTTCGTGTGCTACCTGGCATCGGACTACGCCAGTAACGTCAACGGCCAAACCTTCCTGGTGTACGGCGATACGGTGACCTTGATGTCGCAGCCGCGGCCGGAACGAGCCATCTGGACGGAATCCGGTCATTGGGACATGGATGATCTGTCGTCAAGGGCTCGCAACTATCTGACGGCGGGCATCGAGAATCCGGCGCCGGCGGCATCCTGAGAACGTTTGGGCCAGCAGCATGGACGCAGCAACGTACGATAGCAACGCACGATAAGGACTGAGCAATGTCATTACTGGAAAACAAGGTAGCAATCGTAACCGGAGCGGGCCGAGGCATCGGGCGGGGAGTGGCGAAGCTGATGGCCGCTGAGGGCGCCAGCGTGGTGGTGTGCGACCTGGGCGTGAACGTGGATGGAACGGGAGCCGACATTTCCGTAGCCCAGCAGGTGGTAAACGAAATTGGCGAAGCCGGCGGGACAGCGGTGGCCTGCACCGAATCGGTGGCGACTATGACCGGCGGAGAAAATATCGTACAAACTGCGATGGATAATTTCGGCAAGCTGGACATTGTAGTTACGGTTGCCGGCATCCTGCGCGACCGGATGGTGTTCAACATGTCCGAGGAGGAATGGGACGATGTTATTGCTGTCCACCTCAAGGGCACGTTCACCGTCGTGAAAAATGCCAGCATACTGTTTCGACAACAGCGGTCAGGTCGGATTATCACCTTCAGCAGTACTTCCGGGCTTTATGGCAACAGCGGGCAGGCCAACTACGGCGCGGCCAAAGATGGCATCGCCGGGTTCACGCGGGTGTGCGCCCGGGACCTGGGCCGCTACGGGGTGACGGCCAACTCCATCTCTCCATCGGCGAGCACGCGCATGACCACCAGCGTACCGGACGAAGCCCGAGAGTTGCGCTCGGCGCGGGGTATTGCGGCCGGCGGGGGACTGCGCGGCGAGGCGGAAGACGTGGCTCCAATGGTTACCTGGCTGGCCTCGGACGAGGCTGCCCACGTGAACGGGCATGTTTTCCACGTTACGGGCGGGTTGGTGACGCTGCTCAACGAACCGGCGCCCATCAAGACTATCCAGAAGGACAGTCGGTGGTCGGTGGATGAACTGGCGGCGGTTTTTCCCTCCACTATCGGCATCGAGCTCTACAACCCGGCGCCGGTCCCGCCCCCCACCGCCTGACTTCCGGGTGTGCGCTGCTACAACGGCCTAGCCACTGGGCTGGCCTACTACGGGCCGGTTGCCAATTGCTGTCAACAATCCCCGGAATCCGTGAGAAAATTGCGAAACTTGTCATTGCGAGTGTAGCGTGGCAATCTCGTTGCTGAAACCGTCGCCGTTGCTCCCACGGGATTGCCACGTGGTTCGACAGGCTCACCATGAGCGGCTATGCTCCTCGCAATGACAGTAGGCAGGGACAGTAATTTCGCAATTTTCTCGGAATCCATCGACGATTTAAGGAAGTGAGTAAATGTTCAAGAGTTTTAGCGCGTCATACGCCGGGCATGTGGTAGATGACCAATTGGGGCTGGACGGCACTCCGGCGAATGACCGTTGGTATCCCAATGAGCAACTGGCGGAGGCATTCGATTGGGCGCTGGATTTTTCGCGCCATCTGGAAGCCAACGGATATGACGAGTTCTGGATGGCTGAACACCATTTTCAGCCCGAAGGATACGAGTGCATCCCGAATCTGTTGATGCTGGGGTTATATTTGGCCTGCAACACTCAGCGATTGAAATTCGGATGCGGGTTCAACATCACTCCGATGTGGCATCCGCTGCGGCTGGCGGAAGATTTCGCCATGGCCGATATCCTGTCGGGCGGTCGCATCGTGTTCGGTGTGGGACGCGGATATCATTCGCGAGAGGTTGAAACATTCGGGTCGCCGATGTTTGACGGAGATGCGAACCGCGAGTTGTTCGAGGAGCAGGTTGAGGTGATGGTTAAGGCGTTCAGCCAGGACTCTTTCTCGCACCAGGGAAAGCATTACACCATCCCGGCTCCGGTTCCGTATCGCGGGTACACGCTGGAAAAGCTGAGCCTGGTGCCGCGCCCGGTGAGCCAGCCGGTGGACATCTGGCAGCCGTTGGTGTCGGGCAATCCCAAGGGCGTGGATTTCATGGGTCGGGTGGGAATCAAGGCGATGGTGGCCAATACGCCCGAACCCGCATTGGCGGAACGGCTGGAGATGTATCAGCAAGCCGCCGCCAATCACGGCCGGGAACTGGCGTTGGGCGAAGACATAGCGCTGGGTTATCGGTTCTTCATTGCGGAGAACCGGGAAAAGGCCATCGAACAGGCTCGACCGTATTTTGAAGAGGCGATGAAATTTGCGGCTCCGCTGGGGTTGATGCGCCTGGAACCGGAACAGATAAACGCGGTTGCCGATGCCCGGCTGCGTCGCGGCGTCGAGTTGCCCAGCCTGGAAGGGGCAGTCGAAAGCGGGACGTGGCTGTGCGGTTCTGCGGATGATGTGATCAATCATCTAAAAAGCGCCGAAGCCAAATATCCCGGAGTTGAGCGAATCAACCTGGGGTCGGTAATGGGAATGCCCCGCGAAGTGTTCAAGGACCAGTTGTCCCGCTTTGCCTCTGACGTGATGCCGGCCTTCTCGGACGAGTAGTTCCTGACGGTTGCCAGGGCGCTCAGGATGGGAAAAAGGCCCGCCCGCGACTATCGCGGGTGGGCCCTTTCCATGAGGGTCTTTCCAAAGTCCCTTGACCCCCGCTCATGGTGAGATCGTCGAACCATAGAAGACCGTCCTTCGACAGGCTCAGGACGAGCGGGTGGTTAATTCCCACAACAGCGGGTGGTTAATTCCCACAACTTTGGAATGGCCCTGCTTGCCATGCGGGGGCATTGATTTTTGCGCTTATGGCCTTTCTCTCGGGGACACCGGGAAGCGGAGGTGCGTGTACCAGTGGAAGCTGAAAGTTCCCTGAACGCCTCGAACGAAGAAAAAGAGCAGTACGCCGAAAATGAACAGCCAAAGCGCGTCACGAACATCGTTCACCGAAATCAGACCGATGGCGATGCCGGCGATGCGCGATGCAAAGAATCCGCCGGCCAGGAGGATGGCCGCCGGTCGAAACGACTGCCTTACGCCCAAAGCAAGCCCTCCGATGATAATGGCTTCAATGGCCGCCAGTATCAGCGGCCCAACGTCAGGGGTTACGGTGTCTGGGGTGGCAGGGTCAGGGACACCGACACCCGGGGCCGGGATGACGGCCTGGGGTTGGTCGCCTGGAATGGTGGGCCCATTCTCGGCGGCGTTTGCGCTTTCGAGGTTGGCCAGTCCGGGTGAGGCGATGACGGTGACCAATCCGATGATTACCCACCAGGTTTGCCACACGCAAAACACCAAGGCGGCGATCCAGGCCCAGCGAATCCAGCTGCGAGCCTGTTCCGGTGAAGCGGCCGGCGGCAACCCTAATATACGGGGCGGGCGGACTATCTGTTGGCCGGAGTCGCTGGGGCCGGCCGGGTCTTCGGATGGGTCAGATGGCATGGATGCCGGATTATCCGGCGTACCAGGCGGCGGGGAGACTAAGCGTCTTCTTCCAGGAGCGGCAATGTGGTCCAGGCCGCTGAACCGGCATCGCCCGACAAACCCTGATCCACGATCATTTGCCTGATCTCCAGCAGCGTTGCGTTCACTTCGTTAGTGACCATCTGCCAATCGGGTTCGGGAGGGAACCAGTACGGGGAGTTGATCCGCACGACCTGATTTTCCGCGGCGTTGTAGTAGATACCGAATTTTCTAGCTTGCTGTTGCATGGCCGTCATTCCTGCCGGTAGAAGAAATACAGGCGCGGATACGCCTAATGGATAACTGGATCGATAGCGATTGTTTCGTTGCGACTGGGCCCGGTGGAGATGATTTGAGCATTACTGCCCACCAGCTCCTCGATGCGGCGAACGTAAGCCAGCGCCTTGGCCGGCAATTGACTGGTGTGGGTAGTGCTGGCGGTGGGATCATCCCATCCGGGCATCTTTTCGTAGATGGGTTCGCAACGTTGCAGCAGCGCGGTATTGGCCGGGAAACGGTCTATAATCTGTCCATCGGAGCGGTAGCCCACACAGATTTTGACGGAATCCATGCCGTCCAGGATGTCGAGGCGAGTCAGGACGATACCAGTGAACCCGTTGATCTCGCGGCTGTATTTGGCAGCCACGGCGTCGAACCAGCCCACCCGACGGGGCCGGCCGGTGGTGGTTCCGTACTCGTGTGCCTTCTCACGCAGTTCGCTGCCGGCTTGGTCGAGCATTTCAGTGGGCATGGGGCCTTCGCCGACCCTGGTTGAGTATGCCTTGAACACGCCAACCACGCCCTTGATGGCCTGGGGGTTGATCCCCAGCCCGGTGATGGCGCCGCCGATGGAGGGAGAGGATGAGGTGACGTAAGGATACGAACCGTGGTCTATATCGATCAATGTTCCCTGGGCGCCTTCCAGCAACACGCGTTTATCCCGGGCGAGGAGATCCTGAACCATCTGTTCGGTGGGTCTGACGAAGGGACCCAACGCCTCGGCCCACCGCTGGCACAGAGCGATTACGGTGTCGACGTCCATGGGTTCGCCGTCATAAACGCCAGTGATTACCCGGTTTTTCATCTTGACGGCGGTGGCGACCCGGTCGGGCAGATTTTTGGGGTCGAGCAGGTCTCCGACCCGGATACCGTCGCGAGAGACCTTGTCCACGTAAGCCGGGCCGATACCCTGCCTGGTGGTTCCAATTGCGCCGCTGCCCCGAGCCTGTTCCTGCAGGGCGTCCAAGACGATGTGGTAGGGCATGATGACGTGGGCGCGGTCGCTGATGAACAGGCGCTCGGTGTCGACGCCCTGTTCGCGAAGGTTGGCCATTTCGCCCAAGAGAACATCCGGGTTGATGACAACTCCGTTGCCTATAATGCCGATGACGCCGGGCCAACAAATGCCCGAAGGGACCAGGTGCAGCTGGAACACGCCGCGTTCGTTTACTACGGTGTGGCCGGCGTTGTTTCCGCCCGCGTAGCGAACGACGCAATCGGATTGGCCGGCAAGGTAATCAATGACCTTCCCCTTGCCTTCGTCTCCCCACTGACCCCCGATTATGGCGTAAGCCGGCATTGTTCTTCGCTCCCGATTATTCAGAACTAAGGGCAGGCACACGACGATGGCGCGGATGGCGACCAATCTGTGACCTGCATAAGATGGGTGGCGCACAGCCACCTGCGTCAGTATAGCAGAAACGAGGTGTGGGCAACAGGACTGGCGGAGCCTCACCAGGGTTTTCCAAAGTCCTCCGACCTCCGCTCATGGTGAGCTTGTCGAACCATCGGCGACCGTCCTTCGACAGTCTCAGGATTAGCGGGGGTGGAGACGGTTTTACATCGATGAACAGGATGGACAGGATTTTGGGCGTTATGTGTAACGGTATTACCACGTCGCTTTGCTCCTCGCAATGACAGGTGTGGGTTACGCCCCTCACCCCCGGCCCCTCTCCCATCGGGAGAGGGGAGCCGAATCCGACATGGGTGGACAGGATTTTGAGCCGCGGCTGGGTTACGGTATTGCCACGTCGCTGCGCTCCTCGCAATTGCGGGGATCCTTGACGGGCTCGGGATTAGCGGGGGTGGGGGCAGCACATGGCATCCTGGCTGATTGTTGAGCGCGGCAATGGTTGTGGTAGTCGTGTTTCGTTGTTGGGCGACGGTTTACGTCGGCATTATCCGGTTGGCTATTGCTGTGTTGAATTGGGCTTGTTATAATTCTGACCGATTTGCTGAAGTAGTCCCGCATTCACGGTGTTGGAATGAATACGCCAGACCTAGTGATCCAAAGCAGTGAGTTTGCCCGGCGCCGGCGCCGGCTCATGGACGCCTCCGCAGGCGGGGCAATTGTCCTGGCGGCGGGGCACGACTCACCCCGCAACAATGATGTGGACCATGAATACCGCCAGACATCCGGTTTCTGGTACTTGACCGGCTTTGACGAACCCGATGCGGTGGCGGTGCTGCGTCCCGGATCCGATACGCCTTATACCCTCTTTGTGCGGCCCTACGATCCCACGTTTGAAATTTGGGTAGGCTACCGGGCGGGTGTTGCGGGAGCGGTCGGATCCCTCGGAGCGAATGCGGCTTATCCGTTGGAGCAGCTGGATACCCAGTTGCCAAAGCTGCTTGCCGATTACGAAACGGTGCATTACGCGCTGGGTAGCGATGACGGGCTGGATGGCATCATCGCCGGTTTGGTGAAACGTCGGCGGGGAATGGCGCAACGGGGCGCAAAGGGAGTCCGCAGAATCGAAGACCCCACCGCGCAGATCGACCTGATGCGTCAAACCAAGACGGAAGACGAGATTTCGCTGCTGCAACATGCGATCGACATCACTGCCGGAGGATTTGACGCTGCGATGCGGACGGCGGCTCCGGGTGTTTATGAGTACGAGGTGCAGGCGGCGTTGGAACGTCCTTTCCGCCAATTGGGTTCGCCGCGCAATGGTTACCCGTCCATCGTGGCCGGGGGATCAAACGCGTGCGTGCTGCACTACGTACGCAATCGCGATGCCCTGGGCCCGGATGACCTGCTGCTGATTGACGCTGGCGCGGAGTATGGGTATTACACTGCTGATGTCACCCGCACCTGGCCGGTATCCGGCAAATTCACGGCGCCGCAACGGGACATCTACGACCTGGTGCTGGAGTCGCAGCGCCAGGCAATCGCCGCTGTGAAGCCGGGAGTAGGGTTCGACGACGTGCATCGCGTGGCCACCAGAGCCCTGGTTGATGGGCTGATAACATTGGGTGTACTGGAAGGGAACGCCGACGACATCATGAGTCGGCAGGCGTATCGCGATTACTACATGCACGGCACGTCGCACTGGCTGGGACTGGATGTACACGACTGCGGTCCTTATCGCGACGACCGGGGTCAAATGCGGCTGCGCCCGGGAATGGTGCTTACCGTTGAACCTGGATTGTATTTCGGTTCCCAGGCGAAGAATGCGCCGGAAATATATCGGGGCATTGGAATCCGAATTGAAGACGATGTGCTGGTAACCGAAGATGGATGCAGGGTTCTTTCTGAAGGCATACCAAAAGAACCCGAAGCACTGGAAGCGATTGTAGCGGACTCCAGGTGAAGCGTGATCGAACCCATTGAAACAGCAGGCACGGTGTTCTTCGCTGACGAAAGGAGAACGAACACCGTGCCCATTCCCCCAAAAGGGGGATCCGATGCGGAAACCATCATCCCGGTTAACGCATTCGAACCCCTCCCAAACAATTGCATTTTTGCGGCGAGGAATTTATTCCCCGCCGTTTTTCTTGCCACGGCGAGCCGTGTTCAAGCGTGTGAACGCGCTATGATTTGGAGGAAAATTTTCGTGATTCCCGTTCCGATGCAATTGCGGCTCGCGCAACCCCTTCAATCCGTCATTGCGAGGAGCGTGGCGACGTGGCAATCTCGATGAGGTTGAACACACGTCGGGGTACCGCCGTTGCTACGGCGACGAGATTGCCACCCCCGTATCAAGTACGGGGTCGCAATGACAAAGTGGGTACGCGTGAGCGAGACAAACCAATTGCAGGCCGGGTATCCGGTCACTACTAAGAAACTATCTCAAAACCCGCCATGCTCTCCAAAAGCCCGATCGCAGACCGGGTGAGTCGTGGATTCCCGCCTGCGCGGGAATGACGGTGGTTGCGGGAATGACGGGTTGGGCGGGCCGCCAGTTTTGAGATAGTTTCTAAATCTCGACCCCAAGAGGAGTATCGATGAGTTTCCCCAGACTGGTTAGCAACAAAACACCCATGCGGCTGCTCCTGGTCGCAGCTGCGGTGATGGCGATTGCCCTGTTGGTTGCGGCGTGCGGCTCCTCGAGTGAACCTCAGGATGCTGCCTCGCTGTCGGGGGACATTGCGATTGACGGTTCTTCCACGGTGTTCCCGATTACGGAGGCGGTGGCGGTGGAATTTGGAGCGCTGACCGATGGAAACGTGCGAGCGGTGGTGGGAATTTCAGGTACGGGCGGCGGATTCAAGAAATTCTGCTCGGATGAGACTGTTATCTCCGATGCGTCGCGTCCGATAAAGCAGAAGGAAATTGATTTGTGCGAGGCCGCGGGCGTCGAGTACATCGAGCTGCCGGTAGCGATAGACGGGCTGAGCGTACTGGTAAATCCGGCCAACGACTTCGTGGAATGTATGACGGTGGAGCAGCTGAACATGATCTGGTCGCCGGAGGCGGAGGACGTAGTGACGCACTGGAATCAGGTTGATCCGTCCTGGCCGGCCGAGGAGATTGAGTTGTACGCGCCGGGTGTGGATTCCGGAACGTTTGACTACTTCACGGAAGCGATCAATGGTGACGGCGGAGCGTCGCGGGGAGACTTTGTACCATCGGAAGACGACAATGTGCTGGTGCAGGGGATCACGGGAGACAGGTACAGCCTGGGTTATTTTGGCTACGCGTATTACGTGGAGAACCAGGACAAGCTGAAGGCAGTGGCGATTGACGGCGGCGACGGGTGCATAGCGCCGAGCGACGCAGCCATCAACAACGGAACGTACGCGCCGCTGAGCCGCCCGCTGTTCATATACGTGCGGGCAGACGCGGCGACGGAACCGCACATAGCCGAGTTTGTGAAGTTCTATCTGGGCCCCGAAGGGCGGAGTTTGACTGCATCGGTAGGGTATATCCCGTTCCCTGGCGAAATATACGACCTGGGATTGGCGAAGTTCAACGCCGGAACCACGGGCACGGTTTTCGGAGGCAACAACGCGTTCAAAGGCTCGGTTGCTGAAGGTTTGACGAGATAGTCGTCTATTATCCGGAGCCCGGCAATTGTCGGGCTCTTTGACGGCGGTGCCGGATGCCGGCTCCGCCGCACTGATTTGCAAATCGTCCGGAGGCGGCGGCCTGTAGGCCCAGAACCGCGCGCCGGGTCTCGGGGCATTGGGTTTGAGTATCTGAAGTTAGGCTCTGTTGACATTTCCAGTCATTCCCGCGAAAGCGGGAATCCAATGACCGAATTCGTTAATGACGTTTCGAATTGTTCACCTTACGACCTATGGATTCCGGCTTTCGCCGGAATGACGGAATGAATTTCAAAATGTCAACACTACTTGAAACTATCTCAAAACCCACCATACTCTCCAAAAGTCCAATTGCAGACAGGGTGAGTCGTGGATTCCCGCCTGCGCGGGAATGACGGGCTGGGCGGGCCGCCAGTTTTGAGATAGTTTCTTAGTCTCGTTGGAGGAATTCGCGGACCTGCTGCATCAGGGGTTCGCGGTCGTAGATACTCAACAACAGGGCGGCGTTGCGCATCCAGTCGCCCTGGAAGTACCGTTCGTATAGCACTTGGCGTCCGCCAAACGCGCTGCACGCCGTGTCCCAGGCGAGGCGGAACAGGCGGACGCGTTCGCGGGCAGTGGCGGTATCAGTGTCGAGGTAGGTGTCGAGCACGTCGGCCAACGGCCCGTTGAAGTCGGCCTCCGATGGGAGAGCCATCAGGCTGCTGGAGCCCAGGAGCTGGATGATTTCCGCCATGCGCGGGTACATCTTGATAAACAGGTTGCGGGCGACATTCAGAGGCACTCGGTCCGGCAGCATGACGCCCCATTCGTCGACGGCGGCGTTGACTTCGGATTGTGTGAGCAGTGCTTTGGTAATCTCCAGATTTTCAACCAGTTCGGCCAGCAATCCCTGAACCTGGGGGATGTCGCCGCTGCCCAGCGTATCGACCATCAAACTGGCAATTCCGGCGACGAACTCACACTTGGCGACGTTCTTGGTTACTACCTGATGCCCGGTATGAACGTACTGTCCGGTAACGGCTGACATGTTGTTGCACTTGTGCCGGTCGCCGTACATGAACACGCGCTCCCACGGAACCAGCACGTCGTCGAAGTAAACGATGGCGTCCATTTCATCGAATCGCGATCCCAACGGATGGTCGAAATGCGATTTGTTCAAGTCGAAACTTTCGCGGCAGATGAACTTGAGGCCGGGTATCCCGCAGGGCACCGCAAACGCGAAGGCGTACTTGTGGGCATCTTCATCCCGGGCCAGAAGGTGCGAACGGGTCGGGTAGACCATTATCTCGTCTGACAGGGGACCCAGCGTAGCCAGAACCCTGGGGCCGCGCACGACCAGCCCGGCATCAGTTTCGTTGACGACCTGGAGGGCGACATCGGTGGAGTAGTTCATCGAGGTGGCTGATGGGGCGCGGTTGCGCTGTAAGTTGACCAGCGTGTGGGTCATGCAGATGTCGTTTTCGCGAGCGAACTCATAGTAACTCTCGACGTTTCGCTTGAATTCGGGGCGGTCGTCGCCGAAGAAATCTCCGGCTGCCGCCATCGCCATGATGGTTACGTTGAGGAAGTCCGGCGTTCGCCCCATCATGCCGTAGCTGGCGTGCGCCCACTGGGACATCATGTTGCGGCGGAGCGCCAAATCTTCGGAAGTCCTGGGCACCAGAAACGACAGGCCGACCGGGTCGCCGGTGGTGGGAGAGGTGTAAGTCATCTGCCCAGCGGCGGAACCGCAGTGTTGCATATCGTACAGAGCGGCGATTGATCCGGCTCCGTTGGCCAATCCGGGGAACCGGGTAACGTCGGTAATTCTTTCCCCGTCCAACCAGACTTCACGGGTCTGTTCCCTGAGACCAGACAGGTATTCCGCTCCGGTGCGCGCTGGCATGTGGATACTCCTGGTGTGGTGGCGGAGTCGGCGGACGAATCAGGCGCCCAGGTATCGTTTCAACCAGTTCATGGCGTGGATGTTGAAGTCGGTACAGGGGCTGTGATGGAGGTCGGGATAAACCAACAGGGATTTATGCGCCTGGATCCGATCGAACACCGGCATGATGGTGGGGTAAGGGCAGGTGTTGTCGGCCATGCCGATGTTGACCAGAATCGGACACTCAATGGCTTCGGCCAGGGTGAGGGTGTCGAAGTAGTAGAGGGTGTCGAGCATGGATTGGCGCTGTTCCGGGTGATCCTGGACGTAATTACGCAGCTCATGGTAGGGGCGGGTGTCGATATCGATGGCGACCGGGTAGTTGCACATGAACGGCTCTTCGGCCACCGCGGCGGCGAGGCGATGATCGAGAGCAGCGGTGGCCAGGGTTAACCCACCGCCCTGGCTGCGGCTCCACATCCCGATGCGGTTGCTGTCCACTTCGTCACGTTCTGCCAGGAAGTCGATGCCGCGGACACAATCCATGTATCCGGCCCGGTAGTAATAGCCGTGGCGATCGGTGATGCTGTAGGTGAGCTTGGTATCGCTGGGCAAATCCCATTCCGGCACGCTTTCTCCCTGAGCTCTGGGGAACAACGTCAGCACGGCGAATCCCTGCATCACCACATGGTAGGGGATTTCCTTGGCGCCGCCGTAACCGGGGACGGCCAGCATAGCCGGAAACTTTCCGGAGGCTGGCACGTCTCGCGGCACGGAGTAGAAACCCCGGAGCCGTTGGCCGCCGTAGCTCCGTACGGTGACGTTCCAGGTTTCGTATTCCCGTCCGCTTCGTTCCGGGCATTCCGTGAGGGTGGCATCTACTGGAGTTTCGTTCAGTATTGCAACCGTGGCATCCCAAAAGTCAGCTACAGACTTGTCCATTTTGTGCCTCCCTTGATTCGATCAGCCCGCCAGAATCCGCGATTAGATAAAGTGCCTGTCAATCGCTGGTTAAATACTATCACGCCCGGTTGGTGAAGTTGGGGCGTGTGGCGACCTCATGCAGGGCAAACGCATTCTAAATTGAGGGTGCTGATAGAATCGAGGGACGAAGCAAGGAATAGGTAGCAAGGGATAGGTTCAGGTTGTGAGGGGTAGTGATGATGAGCAGCGGCGAGGGAACCAGCTTGGTGGAACATTTCAGCAGTTTGGAGGATCCCAGGAGGCCGCAAGGCAGGCGGCACAATCTGCTGGACATCATCACCATGACCATCTGCGGCGTGGTGGCCGGCGCCGAGGGATGGGACGACGTGGAGTTGTTCGCCCAGTGCAAGGCCGAATGGTTCCGCAGGTTCTTGGAGTTGCCCAATGGCATCCCCTGCTCCGACACCTTTGCCCGGGTGTTTGCCCGCATCGACCCGGACCGCTTCCGGGACTGCTTCCGGGCATGGGTGAGCAGCATCCACCGGCTGACCCAGGGACAGGTGATTGCCGTGGATGGCAAGACTCTGCGCCGCTCCCACGACAGGAGGACGGGCAAGGAGGCGATCCACATGGTCAGCGCCTGGGCCTCGGAAAACTCCCTGGTGCTGGGTCAGGTACGGACGGATGCCAAATCCAATGAGATCACCGCCATACCGGAGTTGCTCAAGTTGCTGGATGTGTCGGGTTGCATCGTCAGCATTGACGCCATGGGCTGCCAGAAGGAGATCGCCCGGACGATTCTGGAGCGTGGCGCCGACTACCTGCTGGCGGTCAAGGGGAACCAGGGCCGGCTGTACGATGACCTGAGGGATTTGTTCGAGGGGGCTGAGGAATTGGGTTACGACGGGGTGCCTCACGAGTACGCCACCACCTTGAACAAGGGCCACGGGCGCATCGAGAGAAGGGAATGCCGGACCATCAGCGACCCGGCCTGCCTGGAGTACCTGAGCACTGCTGGGGACTGGCCCGGCCTGCGGAGCGTCGGGGTGGTGCGGTCGGAACGGCGGGAGGGAGAGCGGGTGTCGGTGGAGTGCCGGTACTACATTTCCAGCCTGGAATCGGAGGCCCAGCGGTTCTTGGGGGCGACGCGAAGTCATTGGGGCATTGAGAACTCGGTCCATTGGGTCTTGGATGTGTCCTTCCGGGAGGACGAAAGCCGGGTGAGGACGGGAAACGCACCGGAAAACATGGCCACAATGCGGCACGCAGCCCTGAACCTGTTGCGGCAAGACAAGCACTCCAAAATCTCAATCAAAGCCAGGCGAAAGCTGGCCGCATGGGATAACGACTACTTGCTTTCCATCCTCTCCAACTAGAATGCGTTTGCCCTGCGACCTCATGCGTACCCGCTTTGTCATTGCGAGCGTAGTCCCTTGTCATTGCGAGGAGCACAGCGACGTGGCAATCTCGTTGGCGAAGGAAGGGATGTTGCCCCTTGCGAGATTGCCACGTCGCTACCGCTCCTCGCAATGACAGGGGTCCTTCGACGGGCTCAGGATGAGCGGAAGACCCTCGCAATGACAGATTAAAAGTGGGTACGCGTGAGGTGTGGGGACAACCGGTCATATCCGTATTCGGTGACGAGAAACGGAACATGCTTGTTGACCAACTCAATCACTTGGTCGTCGATGTGGGACGGGTTCTTTTGAAAGCCGGCGATGGATTCCACATACTCTTCCAACTGAGGTTTGAAGGACTCGAACCCTTCCAAACCCAACTGGCCATAGATGGTGTGGATTTGGCCCAGTTTATCCAGTTCCAGGTCTTCGTATTTGATCTCGACCAGCCGACCATCGGGTATCAACTCGCGCTGTTCGAGGTAGGTTATAGCCATCTGTCGGTAGGTCAAGACCTGCCGTTTGAGGAGGTCATTGAAGTCTACGCGCTGAAAGGCGTGCCAATCGTTCATCAAGCGCAACAGGTGTATGTAAGACCGCAGCGTGTCGTATGGGTTGCGCTGGATGTATACAAACCGCGCGTTGGGGAACAGCTCCAACAATGTGGACACCCGGCTGGTATTGGAGGGCGACTTCAGCAGCAGCGGTTTGCCACCCATGTTATAGCTGGCCGCTCTCAGCAGTTGGAGGTATTTCCTGCGCCAACGCCGGGATTGGGAATTGTCCAACCGATCGCCCACGAAAAGGTAGTCGAGCATTTTGGCGGCGGTGCGCGGGAAGTGAAGAAAAACGTAGGGGCTGAGACCACAGGTACACATCATCGCGATCTCTTCTTCCTGGGGCATGGCGAAATCGACGGGGATGTTGTCGATGCCGCGGTTCTCGGGGAGTTTCGATGCCAGCAGACGCCGGACCCGCCGCTGGCCGGCAAGGAAAAGGTCGGGCATGGCAGCCTGGTAGGTGTTGACGTATCCCCACCGCTGATCTACGGCGAGAAGGTTGTGCAGCAGGGTGGTGCCGGAGCGCCAGAATCCGAGCAGAAAAAGCGGTTCAGGATGCAGCGTGGCGTGCTTAATCCTGCGCCCGTAGGCGACACTTTGCCAGAACCGCATTGGCGAAAATATTGCGTCGGCGGTCAAAACACCCAGAAATCGCGGTATGTACTCGCGGTCGATGCCGTAGCGAATTGCCAGCGCCAGCGCCAGCGAAACCCGCCCCGTGGCCAGGAAGTTGTTGAAACCGGAGGCGAATGTTCCGGATTGGTTCCCGGCCTCCGGGTTGTAACCGCTCCGGTTGGCGGGACGCGACGGCGGTTGCTTTGGAGCCTCCTGGGTCACCCGTGAACCGGCCATTTCAACAGCTCCCTTTGGATCAAGAAATCGAGTACTTCGGAACCGGAGTCGGAGACCGAACGACCGCTGGTGTCAACGATGATTTCCGCATCGACGGGGCGTTCGTAGGGAGAGTCGATGCCGGTAAATTCGGAGATTTCTCCGGCGCGCGCCCGGCGGTACAACCCCTTGGTATCCCGTTTCTCACATAGCGACAGCGGAGTGTCAACAAAAACCTCCACGAACCTGCCGCACGGCAACAGGCCACGGGCAAAGTCGCGTTCGGACTGGAATGGAGAAATACAGGCCACGAGGGTGATGAGACCCGCGTCGTACATTAGGGATGCAACGTGAGCCAGCCGACGGACGTTCTCCTTCCGGTCGGCGGCGCTAAATCCCAGGTCGTTGTTCAGCCCGTGGCGGAGATCGTCGCCATCGAGTATGTAAGTGTGGAACCCTTTTTGGCGCAGCGCGGCGGAAACCCAGCCGGCCAGCGTGCTTTTGCCGGCTCCCGACAATCCCGTGAGCCAAATCACGAAGGGATGTTGCAAGCGCAGTTCACTTTGCGGCTCTGCCAGCATCGCGGCGGTATCTCCAGACCAGGCGGGCGGCGATTTGGGTACGGTCAGGCGATTATCTGAGGCGCTACATTTGCGGCATGGACGACGTGCAGCGGCAACCCAGGCGCCAAATATTTCCGACGCATTATATCGTACGGGTATTGGTTGTCCTGCATGGCCCAGCGGCGGTGATCGCAGGTTTTGTGTGGTGGACGCGGAAACGAAACCGCCGGGGTTTGCGCTGATCGCCCGGCTCGCCAGGCAATTGAGCCATATCCTGTTACGCGGAATATAGTATCCCCTCCACACAGCGTTTACACTGTTGGGGCATTTTTAGACGCTTGGGGGGCTTAGTTGGCATTTCGCGGGAGACGGTCGCCATCGCCGTTAATGGAGGTTTTGCGGAACCCCCTTTTTCGAGCGATATGGTATGTGGTCAACGTAGCAGAACTCACGCGCTGGATGGAACTTCTGGTTACCAGCGTACTGGTTTATTCCCTGACTGATTCTGCGCTGATGCTGGGGCTGGTGCTGGCGTTTGAAAACCTGCCCAGGCCCATATTTTCACCCTTCACCGGAGTGATTGCCGACCGTTTTGACCGTAAGAAAATCTGGGTTATTGCGCTGGCCATCAAGTTTGCCGGCGGGGTCGCGTTGTTCGTGTTGCTGTGGTCCGGCCAGATTGCGCCGTGGCATGTCTTTGCCGCCATGCTGCTGCAGGGCATCAGTCGCGCCCTGGAAGACCCGGCTCGCCGTACCGCCGTCTTTGACATCGTTGGCGAGCGACGCGTGGTTAACGCCCTGTCAATTGACTCCATCAGCGGGACCGTTGGGAGGATGGTAGGCCCCTTCTTCGGTGGCTTCTTCGTCGAACACGTCGGATACTTTTGGCCTCACTATGCCGGTTACACTTGGGCTTATGCCGTGATTGTAGTGTTGCACGTGGCCGCTATGGCGTTGGTAATCCGGGTGCGGATTCCTCTGGTGGAACGGGAATGGCGCGTGGAACCCATCTGGAACAGCCTGGGCGACGTGGTGCGCGCGGCCCTGGGCCATCGTCAACTGTTGGGGATGCTCTTCATCACCATAATGATTAACGGCCTGGCCTTTCCGGCACGTCAATTTGTGCCGGCCATAGGGCGAGATCACCTGCGCGTCGGTGAGACCCTGGTGGGCGCCCTTGCGGCCGCGGAAGCTCTGGGCCAGTTGGCCATGGCCGGCATACTCGCCTCCATTGGTACCATACGGTATCACGGACGCTTTTTCGCCGCCGGCGCTTTCACCGTGATGTTGTTATCAACAGTATTTGTCTGGTCTCCCTGGTACGCGGTTACTTTTGTCATTCTGATTCTCAGCGGAATCGGCCTCTCCTGTTTTGGTACCATGCAGGGCGCCATCACCATGCGCTCGTCGCCGCCCGAGATGCGGGGTCGTATGGTTGGCTTGCAGAGCCTGTGTATCGGCATCGGTACCCCGCCGGGCGTCCTGCTGATGGGTTGGTTGGGAGATTTGATCGGTATCCGAATGTCCGTCACGCTGAGCGCCCTGGCGTGCATTGCGATTTCACTGCCCGCCCTGTTCCTGACCCCCCTGATCACGCGCCCCTCGCCACCAACACCCCAATCGACCGCGCCGGCGCGAACCCAGGCCCCCTGATGCGGGCGTGGCCGGTTGCTGTATGCTAAAATCCCGGTACTGATTGGGATTGTAAATGCCTCCGAAAACCGCCGCCAAACCCCGCAGCACTCGTCGCGCCAAAAAACCTGGCGTAACCGTGGCTGACGCGATTCGCCTGCTGACGGAACAGCATGGACCGTTTGAAAACGAACCCCGCCTTGACCCCGCTCACGAACTGGTTTTCACCATCCTGTCTCAGCACACGTCGGACCGAAATTCGGAGCGGGCGTTCCGAAGCCTGATGCATCGCTTTGGCACGCTGTACGCCGTAGCCGAGGCATCGGTAGCAGACATTGAGGAGGCGATTGCCGGCGGTGGACTGGCAAAAGTCAAAGCCCCGCGCATCAGCGTGGCGCTGAACCGAATTCTTGAGTTGAACGAGGGATCGCTGGACTTGCATTTTTTGGCGGAGATGCCGATGGGCGATGCTCGAACCTGGCTGCGGCAGTTGCCGGGTATTGGGCCAAAATCAGCGGGTATAGTGTTGAGTTTTTCGCTGGGTATGCCGGCGATGGCGGTGGATACGCATATCTATCGGGTTAGCCAACGGTTGGGTATCATTGGCCCTAAAGTGAGCGCTGACAAAGCCCACGAGATACTGGAAGCGGCAATGCCTCCGGAGGATGTGTATCCTTTTCACGCCGCGTTTATCACCCACGGACGGCAGGTATGCAAGGCTCAGCGTCCGTTGTGCGGGGAGTGCGTGGTGAGTTATGGTTGCCCCGCCCGAGATGAGGCAGCCGTGCGGGCCGCCGCCGAATCGGGCGACGGAGCGACAACTACAGCAGATAATGATCGGCCCGATGGCCAGGCTCCGGGACGCAGGCGACGGAGGGAACAGTCCGCTACGCCTGTACCACATACTCAAGCCGTTAAGGAGCTGGAACCGTGAAAGTAGGAATCATCAACGTGACCGGATATGCCGGATGTGAACTGGTGCGCATATTGCGCCATCACCCGGAGGTGGAGATAGCGTCCGTGACCGGGCGCAGCGCCGCCGGGCAACCATTGGGTCAAGTGTTTCCTCACCTGGACAACATGAAGCTGGAGATCACCGCTGATTTGTGCGACGGGCTCGATCTGGTGTTCTCGGCATTGCCTCACAAGGCGAGCGCTGAAGCCTGCATACCGCTGTTGGAACAGAACGTCAAGGTAGTGGATATATCGGCGGATTTCAGGCTCAAGCAGGCCGATGTGTACAGCCAGTGGTATGGAGTCGAACATCCCGATCCGACGTATCTTGAGGAAGCCGTCTATGGCCTGACCGAATTGAACCGGGACGCGGTTTCCGATGCGCGGCTGGTGGCTAATCCTGGATGTTATCCCACCTCGGCCATTCTCGCGCTAACGCCGGCGGTGCAGAACGGCTGGATCGGCGGTGACATCATCGTCGATAGCAAATCGGGTGTTTCCGGCGCCGGCCGGACGTTGAGCATGACCACGCACTTTTCGGAAGTGAATGAAAACGTGATGGCTTACTCGGTCAATGGACACCGCCATCTACCAGAGATCAGCCAGGAACTGGACGCGGTGGCGGATCAGCCCGTTAACCTGACGTTCCTGACCCACCTGATCCCCATGACCCGTGGGATCTTGAGTTCCTGCTACGCTCCGCTTCGTCCCGACATCGCGCAATCTGCGGATGCGTCGGAGCGGGTGCGGCAGATGTACAAAGATTTCTACGCTGACAACGCCTTCGTCCAAGTCACCGATACGCCGCCGCAAACCAAGCAAACCCTGGGCAACAACTACTGTCTGGTTCATCCGGTGGTTGACTCTCGTACGAACCGGCTGATCGTAATCAGCTGTCTGGACAACCTGGTGAAAGGGGCGGCCGGTCAGGCGGTGCAAAACATGAACATGATGTGCGGATTTCCGGAAGAGATGTCGCTGGATGCGCTGGCCGTCTACCCATAATCGGCATTCTTGTGATACATTAAACAGGCATCGTTCTTGACGATGCTTACTTGCCCCGGTCGTCTAGCCTGGCAAGGACGCCACCCTTTCAAGGTGGAGATCATGGGATCGAAGCCCATCCGGGGTACCAAAAGACAGGGCCCTCCGTTCGATAGCGGAGGGCCGATTTGGTGTTGGGGGCGTGGGCGGAAACGACGCCTGACGTTAACCGACGAAAAAGTCGAAAATATTGCTGAGCTTGGAGGTGTCGCCGCGGTAGATTTCGGTATAACCGCATTGGGTACACGACACAGTCATGAATTTCTTGTTTTGAACGTCAAATATCTTGGCGAAATTGCCACCGGTGGCCCTGAACTCGCCGGTCTCGTAGGAAGTGCTCTGGCATTTCGGGCACAGGTAAGTAGTTTGGGTAGACGCCATATCAATACCTCCAATCTGACTGATAACGGCCGGTGAGCAGCCGAAGTCCTGATTTCATTGTAGCCAATGCCCGGTCAATTTTGAATGATCTGTTGAACTGATGTTTTGGGAAAACGGGCGGGTCCTTCGACAGGCTCGGGATGAGCGGCTGCGCTTCTCGCTATGACAGGAGGTGGGGAATTTCACCCTCACCCCAACCCTCTCCCATCAAGGGAGAGGGGGCATTCGACGGGCTCAGGATGAGCGGTAGGGCTTTTCGGTTTTCCTCATGTCATTGCGAGCGCAGCGTGGCAATCTCGTCGCCGTAGCAATGATGGTTCCCCGGCACGTGCTCAACCTCAACGAGATTGCCACGTGGTTCGACAGGCTCACCATGAGCGGCTGCGCTTCTCGGAATGACAGGTGGTGGGAATTTCACCCTCACCCCAGCCCTCTCCCATCAAGGGAGAGGGGGCCTTCGACGGGCTCAGGATGAGCGGGGGTGCGGTTGAATCGTTGAGGTCAACGGTCTATCCTATGGCTTTGCGGCAGGATGTTTTAGGCCGCGCCGATTCCGAATCCCATTTTATGCAGGAGCTGATCAAATGGCCGGCACCAAGACAGAAATAACCGTGGACGTTAACGCCGAACACATCGGCCTGATCAATACTTCCAAAGAGAAGTACGACATCGCGGACGAAGGGAAGGTAGTACGGATCATCATGGATTACCTTATTACCAACCCGAGCATCCACGACACCGTTTTCAAAGACGTGCGTTGCCTGCGTTGTGAATAGCCATTGACGGGCGGCAGGACGACTGCAAAGTGCCTGGACACCCGCTCATGGTGAGCTTGTCGAACCATCGGCGACCGTTCTTCGACAGGCTCAGGACGAGCGGGTAGGGTCACTCCCGTAACTTTGCAATCGTGCTGGACGGGAGACGGGCCATCTAACCCGTGGTGTGTTTGACGGCCTCCATGGCCAGGTAGTAGCCATACACCCCAAAACCGTACACGCAGCCCTTGCTGACCGGCAGGACGGCGGATACCGTGCCGCGAGCGGTGGGGTTGCTGGCGTGAACCTCGATAACGGGCATGGGCACCTGCTGGATCGCGCCGCGCAGAGGGCCGGCCAGGGTGGTATATCCGGCGGGGTTGATGAGGCACGCATCTATGCCGCGATCGCAGGCATCGTAGAGGGCATTGACGACTTCGCCTTCGATGTTGGAATGCACAATCTCGACGTCCACTCCCAGGTTTTCGCCATAGGCACGAATCTGGTCGTTGATTTCGTCCAGCGTCTGGGGGCCGAATATTTCGACCTGAACCTTGCCGCGCATATTCATGCCAGCGCCCTGTATAACTAACACCTTGGTCATCGTTAATCTCCTTGGCTGGTGCGGGAACTGCCGTTTTCCCGATTATCGTCGAGGATGTTGGTGAGCACCTGTCGCATTCCGTTGGGAGGATCACCTGGCAGCGAGTCGCCCGTGGCGGTTGGGGGGAGCGTGGCCGGTGTGGGAGTTTCGGTAACGTAGCCGGCCAGCAGGACGTCCAGCTGCAGCATCAGAAGTTTATTCCACGCCACGGATGCTGCCAGCACGCGCTTGGGGTCGTCCATATCTTCCGACAACACCGAGGCGATGGCAGTTTGCGCGAAGGACATGGTGCCGATCATGAACCGGGCCGGCACGGATCCCAGGTATCCGCGTTCCAAAGACGGGTTGCTGTGAACGACGCTAATCGCCAGCAAGAACACGGGGAATTGCTCGTTGATTTCAAACGCGATGCTGTTTTGCAGCCAGCGAGCCAGGCTGTGCTTGCGCCGGTCCAAACGCGTTTGATCCACTTCGCCGTCCGGTGTGAGGAAGAATCTGGCGGCGGCGGGGAATTTGAGGAAATGGTCGTAGACGGCGGAGGTCAACTCATCGGCCCGGGCCAGCAGGAAAGGTCCGCTTTCGCGAATCAGTTCCAGATCATCGTCGCCTAATCCAACGAAATCAGCCATTTGCCGCATCCGGGCGGGCCAGTCGAAAATGGTCAATGGAGGCCTCCGCTGATTATCCTAAGTGTGAATGGATTGACTATACCCGTCGGACAAAGCACGGGCAAGCAACTGGCGCCGACCGGGTCGAGCCCGGCGCCAGGGACGAGCGGCCGTCGCTGGCCGGGGGATGGAAGGGGCGCCCGCGCTCACGCGTACCCACTCTGTCAAACCAAACCGACCTACTGTCATTGCGAGCGCAGCGTGGCAATCTCGTCGCTGTAGCAATGGTGGTTTGCCGACGGGTGTTCAACCTCAACGAGATTGCCACGTGGTTCGACAGGCTCACCATGAGCGGCTGCGCTCCTCGCAATGACAGATTAGTGGGTCGGCGTGGGGGCACCCGCCCAGCGGCCTAGTAGACCAACATTCTTGAAATGACGGGTGTGGAATGCCAGATTGCTCGACGATAGTCTCCATAAAGCCCTGTATGGCCGGGGAAAGGCCCTGTACCAATCAACCCATCATTACAAAGATTTCGGACTACTAGTGGTCGATCACTGTTGTATTGATGGGTAGAGGGATTTGAGCTTGATGCGGGCGTCTGCGGTGGTGAAGCGCCAGTCCACCCGAAAGCCCTGCCGATTCCGCCGGTGTTCCCATGCCCCGGTTTCCTGCTCCAGGATTTCCTGACTGGGGATCCGGCGGTCCAGGCATTGCCGGTCCAGAACCCCGATTTCAATCTCCGCCATATTCAGCCAACTGCCGTGCTTCGGCGTGTAGTGGATCTCCAGTCGTTGGGCGATGCGCCGCGCTTCGGACGGCTCGAACGCCTCGTACAGCGAGGCCGGATGATGGGTGTTCAGATTGTCCATTACCAGCACGATACGCTCCCTATCGGGATAGTCCTCGTCCACCAGTCGCTTGACCACCCGGGCCCAATCGGCTCTGGTGCGTCGGTCCGTCACCTCCACCCGTCGCCACCCCTCCAACGGAGCGAACAGCATGAACAGGTTGCTCACCCCGTTGCGCTGGTATTCGTAATCGTAGGCCATGACTGAACCAGGCCGCGGCGGACGGGATTGCCGAGTCTCCCCCACCAGTTGCTTGCTGGTCTCGTCCAGGCACACCAGCACTTCCTTGTCTTCATAGCTGCGGTGATAGACCTCCAGCACGTCTTCCATGGCGCACACAAAATCGGCGCTACCCTGAGGCGGCAGACACCAGCACTCTTTCAGCCAGGGTTTCAGTTGGTTTTTTCAAGGTCCGGCGCACCGTCTCGTCGCTGATGCTCTCCACTATCTCTCCTTCCACCAGTCCGTCGGCCAGCAGTTGCAACGTCCAACTGACTCGTCCCTCCGGTGGCGGCGAGCAGGCCAGGGCAATCAGGTAGGCCTCACCCTGACCATCCAACTTCTTCCGGCGCCGGTTCAGTTGCTCTTTGCGACCCAGAGCGGCCGACACTCCTTCCTCCACACAGCGGCGGCGTACCCGTTCCACCGTGGCGGTGCCCACCTTCAGGGCCCGGGCGATCTCCTGGTCCATCATTGGCCCCTGGGCCTGATTCTCATCGCTCAGCAGCAGGATGCGGGCGTGAGTCTGCTTATAAGCCGCCGCCCAGCCCCTGGAAACCAATGCCTTCAGTTCCTCCTGTTCCTCTACCGTCAGTTCTACCCGGTACTTCTTCACCATAACCTCCCTCACCACTTCCCCATTTGTTCCTGTTTCTACTTGCCCCTCACATCCTACCATCCATCATTGCAATGGTGGTAGGCCACTAGCGCGGGAGGGCGTACGACTCTATTGGCCGGGGTTTTCCCGGCGTTCCTCGCGGAGGTAACGTTCCAGTTCGCGCACCAGATCGGCAGGGTCGGGCATCTCCGGTTGTTCCACGGCTGCGTCGTAACGTTCTTCCAGGGTGACGATGTACTTGGAGAGCTGTGCATCGTCGATTATCACCTTGCCAACTTCCCGGTCGAAAGCATCTGCCATAGTGCCCAGGCGAGCCAAGTCTATGGGAAGATTCAGCATTTCGGACAGATTGCTAACCAATCCCAGGCTGACCCGAAAATTGGGAGTGGCGTGCAGATAATGGGAAACGTGGCCCCACAGCGAGGTAAAACTGATGCCCCGGCTGGCCAGCGACTCCGAGATGGGCACCGTGATGCCGGAGGGTCCCTGATAATTGGATGAACGGATGCTGCCGACATCCAGCAAAGCCTGGATGTTCTGGTTGGAGGAAGTACCCGTAAAGCGCGTGCTGCGTGTGTGTGGCACAGCGTCCAGGAGGGCCCCAATATGGATCACCGATTTTACGCCGCAGCGCTTGGCCAAATCACCCACCAGCGAGGCGAAGGTGCGCCAGAGGAGGTGCGGTTCGGTTCCGAGGTAAAACAGGGTTGATGGGACGGATTCGTCGCCGGGCCAGTGATAGAATTCGTTGGACGGCCACTGGAGATGTCGCCTGCCGTCCTTGCCGCGGGTTGATCGGGGGCGTTCCTGGGCGAAATTGAAAAATTCTTCGGGGTCGATTTCGGCGAATTTTTCCGCTCCCAGCGTAGTGAGTATGTAATTCAGCGCGGCGGTGGCAGCATCGCCGGCGTCCGGCCAACCGCGAAAGGCCATGACCATACGATCAACGGTTTGTTGAGGGTATTCGCTGACAATCAAATAGTCTTCCAGGGTTGTCATGGGCGTGTCCTTGTTGGTCAGCTACGGGCTATGCTTCGCGCAATGAGTATTTCGTCAGCATTTTATCATCGACGATTTGCGAGGCCAACATTCTCGCGTCCATTCGCAGGGTCATTCGGTTTTCCCGGTTTTGTCATTGCGAGCGCAGCGTGGCAATCTTGTCGCCGTAGCAATGGTGATTTGCCGACGTGTGTTCAACCTCAACGAGATTGCCACGTCGCTACGCTCCTCGCAATGACAACTGAAAGACCCTGCGTCCATTCGTCTTCAGGACAACGCCCGGCCGACCAGAACGCCGAGGTAGGCGGCGGCCAGGCCCAGTATCAGGTTGGCAGCGATTGACGTGGCGGCCCGGGCGAATTCTCCGCCGGACAGCAGACGCACACCGTCGTAGGCCAACGTTGAAAACGTGGTGAACCCACCCAGCAGGCCCACAGTGGCCATTGCCCGCAGCTCCAGGGGAATACCGGTGCGGGAGATGAAAACGACTGCCAACACGCCGAGCAGGAACGAACCGATCACGTTTACCGCGAACGTGCTGACGACGGTATCGGGCCCCAGATAATGGATCGCCAAGCGGTTGGCGCCGAATCTCAACACCGATCCGATGGCGCCGCCGGCCGCAACGAATATCCAGATCATGGTTTGTCCGAAACACCGCTGACGGCGCGCGTACCTGCTTTGTCATTGCGACCCCGTACTTGATACGGGGGTGGCAATTTCGTCGCCGGAGCGACAGCGGTTCGTCGACGGGTTTTCAGCCTCAACGGGATTGCCACGTCCCTCGACAAGCTCGGGATGAGCGGAAGATACTCGCAATGACAGGTGGAGGCGGGCGCTGCTCCCAATGACAGTAGGCTGGTTTGGTTTGACAAAGTGGGTATGTGTGAGGTCGGAAGAGGGGTTGCAATTGGCGCTGACGGATGGGGAACCGCTGGTTACGGCGTGGCGAATCGGTTGAGCCTGAACAGCGAAATGTCGTGTTGCGACTCGCCATGCTCTGCCAGATCAGCCATCACCTCTCCGACTATGCTGCAAAACTTGAAACCATGCCCGGAGAAACCGGCCGCTACGGAAACCTGGGGTTGATCGGGCAATACGTCGATTATGAAATGTTCGTCCGGCGTGTTGGTGAACATGCAGGTTTTGAGGGCAAGGGTAGGGCCAGCGGCTTCCGGGAAATATCGGGTGGTGAATTCCCGCAGCGCCGTTTCGTCCTGGAGCGTTGGCTCGCGCTGCATGGTATCTGGGTTGACCTGTTCCCGGAAGTGATTGAATAAACCTACTTTGAAGCCGGGTATTCCGTACGACGGGAATCCATAGAAACGTCCCTCTTCGACCTGCACGCCGAACGCGGGGAACGATGCGGGACGGAACAGCGCGGGACGATACGGAGCGAACCAGCCCAATACCTGGCGTTCGGGGATGGCGTGGGCCGCGACCTGCGGGGCCAACTTGCCAGCCCAAGCGCCGGCCGTGATCACCAATCGGTTTGCGGCGTAGGTATCTTTGTCGGTATATACCTTCACGCCGCCGGAAGCTGTGGTTTCCCAGCTGAGCACGGCCTCTCTTCCATGAACCTCTGCACCCAGCTCCAGGGCTACGGAAACGTGGGCCACGATACTCCGTTCGGAATTCAAAAAGCCGCCGTTCTGTTCGTATACCATCACAGCGTCTTCGGGCAGTTGGTAACCGGGCCATTCGGCGTTAACCTCGGGGCCGGTGAGCAACCGATAGGGCAGGTTGTGGGTGCGCAGCGTGGCGATGGATCCTTCCAACAACTGGCTGGCTCCCACCCCGCCGCGCAGGCATCCCGTGTACACCAGGAGGCGCTCGCCGGACGAATTTTCGAGCTGATGCCACAGTTCGTAAGCGCGGCGCAACAAGGGCACATAGGAGGGGTCTTCGTGGTACGCCAGCCGAATCATCCGGCTGATGCCGTGGGAGGATCCCATTTCGTTGGGAATGTCGTACTGCTCTAACCCGAGCACGCGCCACCCCCGGCGGGCGAGGTGGTACACGGCGGCGCTGCCCATACCGCCGATACCGATTACGATGGCATCAAACTCGCGCATCTGCGGAAACCGCCGGCGTCAGGCGCGGGGCAGCGGCGCGCCGGGCGTAGTGAGGCGCAGGCTGTACACCGAGGTGCGTGCGGTGAAGAGCATAGTTTTGAAATCCGGGCCGCCGAACGCGCAGTTGGCGGGGATTTCCGGCAGACTGATGATGCCTAGGTGTTCCCCGTCGGGCGCGAAGACCCACACGCCGCCGGAGCCGGTGCAGTAAACGCGGCCCGCGCTGTCGACCTTCATGCCGTCGGGCACGCCATCCTCGGCGGACGCCATGCTGGCAAACACCCGGCTGTTGCTGAGCGAACCGTTGGCGGCCACGTCGTACGCGCGGATGTATTGATTCTGTTTGATCTGGCCGCCCCAGTATTGGTCCGCAGGTTCACCGAGGGCGCGCGTGTTGGACACATACAGGACCGATTCATCGGGTGAGAATCCCAGCCCGTTGGGGTAATCGATGTCGGTTGCTTCAGCGGACACCGACCCGTCGGGAGCGATGCGCTGGATGAGGCCGGGGAATTCGATCTCCTGCTCTTCGGGGGGAACGCGCCCGCTGGGGTTGGTGAAGTATATGCTTCCGTCGGAGCGGCAAACGATGTCGTTGGGACGGTGCAGGCGCTTGCCATCCCACCGGTCAGCCATGAGCGTGATGGTGCCGTCGGCTTCCATGCGGGTGATGCGCCGGTTATCCCCTTCGCACATGAGCAGGCGACCCTGCAGGTCAAAGGTGATGCCGTTGGTGCCGCCGCTGGGTTCCCGGATTATTTCGGGAGCGCCGCCACCTGGGGACATTCGGTGAATCACCGGTGGTTCGCGGCGCAAATCGACGAACAGCCAGTATCCGTCGGGGTGCCAAACCGGACCCTCGGTGAACGCGAATCCGGTGGCTAGCTGCTGGGCTTCCTGGTTGGGTTCGACGATGCTATCCAGGTTATCGGGCATGTCATTCTCCTTGTGGGCGAGTTGTACGGCTGTGAGTAATTAGGTTCTGTTGACATTTCCAGTCATTCCCGCGAAAGCGGGAATCCAGAGTACCCTGAATGTGAACGATGTCTGCCTTCCAAAGCGCCTGGATTCCCGCTTTAGCGGGAATGACGAGTTGGGGTTCGGGAATGACGAGGTGGGGTTAGCTAAATCGCCTTATATCTCAAATGTCAACATGGCCTAGTAGTCCGAAATCTTTGTAATGATGGGTTGATTGGTACAGGGCCTTTCCCCGGCCATACAGGGCTTTATGGAGACTATCGTCGAGCAATCTGGCATTCCACACCCGTCATTTCAAGAATGTTGGTCTACTAGTCAGCGGCGGGCAAATGAGAGAGGTATTGGTCTGCGAAGTCCATTCCCACCAGGTCGCTGAAAGCGGACATCAACCGACCCGTGACCGGACCGGGCACTGCGCCGTCCCCCACCGGAGCGCCGTTAATCGCAGATACCGGGCAGATGCAGAGGCTGGTGGAGGTGAGGAAAGCTTCATCGGCGGTGTAGGCGTCGTAGAGGTCGATATCGCGTTCTTCGGTGGGCATACCCAAACCGGCGGCCAACTCCAGCGTCTGGTTGCGGGTTATTCCTTCCAGGACGTATTGGGATTGCGGGGTTATCGCCACGCCGTTCTTGACTATGAAAATGTTGCTGCCCCTGCCCTCAGTCAGGTTGCCAAACTCGTCCAGCAGGATTGCCCAGGCCTGTGGGTCGTCGCTATGAACTTCCAGCTCCCCAAGAATGAGGTTGAGGTAGTTGTGCGTTTTGGCGCGAGGGCTGACGAAACGGGGCGGGATGCGCTGAACCGAAGGAGTATTCACTCTGACGCCGTCCCGATACAAGGGCGCGCGGGCGGCGAAGGGGATTGGGTGACTTTCGATGAGCACGGTGGGGATGATACCTTCGGCCCGGTCCGGCGCTTCGACGCCCCGGCTGATGCGCTGCATGACCCACATATCCTGACCGGGCGGCAGCAGGGGATAATTTTGGGCTACTACAGCCTCGGTAGCCTCCGTCATTTCGTTTTTGCTCATGCCCACGTCGATGCGCAGATAGCGCAGTGAGTCATAAAGACGGTTGATGTGCCGGTCCAACCGGAAAGTTTTGCCGTTAAAGGTGCGAGTTGCGTCAAAAACGGCATCTCCATAGAGGAATCCCCGGTCGTAAATGGAGATTCCCACCTGGTCGGCGGGCATGAAATCCCCGTTGAAATAAACCGTTTTCTCTGCCGGCATGGCTTGAACCTCCGAGATTGAGCGTGGCTGCTGCGTTGGCGATTGATGTCTAGCCGGTGGCGTTTTCGCGGCGACTGATCTGGAAGCGGGCATCCTGCTCCATAGGGAGCACGATGGCAGCCCCGTCCATGTCACCCAAGCCCTGCTCCACTGCCTCGCCAAACAGACGGAACGCCAGATCGCCCCCGGGAATGGGTGTATCGAGGTCCCGCGCCATCTCCCGAATCAGCCCCAAATCCTTCAGGAATACGCGCATCTGAGTACGTATGCCGTCGAAATCGCGGTCCAGCATGGCGGGAGCGTTTCGATCCAGTATGAAGCTTTGCCCCCAGCCTGAGCTGACCAGCTCAAAGACGAGGGCCGGGTCTGCGCCGGATTTAGCGCCCAGCAGCATTGCTTCGGCTGCCGCGACCATGTGAACGCCTACCAGGAGCTGATTCACAAGCTTGGCGGCGGTGCCGGACCCGGTTGGTCCAACGTGGCGCACTACGGCGCCCATAACGTCGAATATCTCCCGCGCCCGTTCATATCCTTCGGGCGGGCCGCCGACCATGATGGTGAGGGTTCCGTCGGTGGCGCGTTCGGTTCCGCCGCTGATCGGCGCGTCGAGAAAAATTGCGCCTTTGGCCTGGGCCGCAGCGGCGCAGGCTTTGGAAGTGGCGGCGCCGACCGTGCTGTGATCTACGATAACCTGGCCCGGGCGGGCGTTTTGGAGCACTCCGCCGTGGCCCAGCAATACCTCTTCGCAGGTTGCGACGTCGGGCAGGCAGGCGAGGACGATTTCGCAGTTGGCGGTCAATTCGGCGGTGGAGGCGGCTGCGGTGGCGCCAGCGTCTGCGATCTGCCGAACTTTTTCCTGGCTTCGGTTGTGGACGGTAAGATCGTACCCTGCGCGCAACAGGTTATAGGACATTGGCAGCCCCATGCGACCGAGCCCGATGAAACCGATTTTGGTGGTCAAGTTGTCAGCTCCTCAAACAGGTTCGTTGGTGACGGCGAGCAGGCGGGCGACGAGCACGCGCACTCGACTCATCGAATCCACCAACTCTTCATCGGTGAGGTGGCCATGGTAGAAATGGCTATGGCATTCTTCAGCCACATCAAACTCGGTTAGCCAATCCGATTGTCCGGGGACGTTGGGCAGTTGGCGGGCGGCGTCTTTCATTGCACCATGACTGTTATAAGGGCGGCGTTGCCGCAGGGCAACTGGTACCAGCGAATGCGCCACGGCTCCCCACAGCATCTCCGCACCTTTCATCATTTTACCGACTGCAAATTCCTGCTCCGCCTCTTCCAAGAACTCCAATGCGATTTTAGTGTGCTCCCGTATCGGTAGCGTAGGAGTAGTCATCGCGCTTGCCGCGCCAATTTCTGCGCTCTGGATATGAATTCGCGCACTACCCGGAGCATCCGGTGGCTGTCGCCGTCTTGCCAGACGAAATGGCCGTAATGAACTTTGTCCGGATAGTGATACGCAGCCAGATACTCGCCAAGCAGTATGTTCCCTTGCAGTTCATCGTGCTGGGCCAGTTTTTTGACGACCGGATACAGGTTGGATCCGTCATGCGCCCAGCCCTTTTCGCTGGCCACCGTCGCTAAAGTATGTACCATCGCCTCCCGCAACAGTTCCGTAGCCGCCAGGGCGTTGGCGTTTTCGAACTCCCGGTCCGCCGCATTCAGGTAGTCCTGCGCGGTTTTCAGCTCCTTGTGCGTCAGCATATCGTCCCCCAAGCATAAAGCGGCCTTATCGGATTGTGCCGCCAACGCCAGAACCGTGTCAATGAACTCTCTCGCCAGACGCCGCGCCCGGTGCGTGTCGCCGTACTCAAACCGGAAATACTCGGCACGAACCAGACTAGGATGGCCTTTTGCCGCCGAGTATATCCCCTTGAGGATGTCGCCAACCTGCCCATACCCATCGGCCAGTTTCTGCACCACGGGAAACAGGTTGCCCGCGTCATACGACCAGCCCTTTGCTTCGGCGATGGCCGTCAGCGTATGCGTAATAGCCGTCCACAGCCGTTCCGTGCCGGACAGCGCGTTGGCATTCTCGAACTCACGGTCGGCGGCGGCCAGGTAGTCTTGGGCAGTTTTCAGTTGCTCCTGAGTTTGTATCATAACCTCGCCCTTGGCGATGTAGGCTACGTTCAGGATAACGCAGCAAGCCAGCCGGCGGCAACGACACTGCCTGCCAAGAACTGTGCATCAAAAATTATCGCTCCCAACCACTTCCCCGCAAATTGGCGTTGGGGCGAGTAATTCGGAACGGAGTTCCAGGATTTACCCCCAAGTCCAGTTCTTGCAGGTTGCTCAGCCCGTCGAACACGCCGGGAGGCAGTTCGCTCAGGTTGTTGCCCCCCAAGTCCGGCTCTTGCAAGTTGCTCAGCCCGTCAAACGCTCCGGGCGGCAGTTCGCTCAAATTGTCGTCCCCCAAGTCAGCCGCTGAAGATTGCTCAGGCCCGAAAAGTCACTCTTTTTCAATTCACTAGCGTCGGATATCTGCAACATCCGCACGTCAGCCAAATCATCTTCGGTAATGATATCGAGGTCCCGCCCGGTTGCATCTTCCAGAGCGTCCCGCATCGTCTGTGTGCGCTCGCACGGATTCGGGTTGCCTAAAAGCCGCAGCCGACGGTCAGCGTCAGAACGGCCAAAACGACAATGGCTGCCAATGCGCGCGAGTTCAGTTTCAATTTTATGCCGTGATCCTCTTGTTCGAGATGATGGTAGGTGCTACGACAGCACAGCGTCAGCGGATCATAACTACCTTCGGGGGACGCGCTGCCAGCCCGGTTATTCAGATCAACCCCTCCGCCAACGCTGCCGCTTCTATCACATCCCACCCGTCATCAATGCCCGGTAGCAGGCGGTCGCACGCCTCCGCTTTCAGCACGGCGCGACCGACCTCGTCGCTGTCGTCCACCGACACCATCGCCGCTGTGAAATCCGCAGTATCACGCGCGGCCAGGTCGGGGCGGGCGGTGAAGCAGCAGTGGCTGTATCCTGGGCTGGTCCACAATACCCGCAGGGCAGTAGGGTCGATACCGTCGTCCGGCTGCAGCGTATCCAGAACTCGCCCGCTGACCGCGCCGGCATCGTACTCGCGGCTCAAAACCTGCGCCACCACGTCCAGCTCATCTGATGCGCGCACCGGCGAGCGCTGGTCGTAGAAGTCGGCGGAGGCGAGGTCATTTGAGGGTTTGATGCCGAGCTGTTTCAGAAAATGCACCGGTAGCAGTCCGGCCTGCACCGAGTTGCGCGCGCCCAGCGCAAACCGGGTACCGGGCAAATCTTCCACAGTGCGGATGGGCGAGTCGGCGCGGACGATGAAGTTGGTGGTGAAATCTATGTCCACGTCCCGCATTGCAATCACCGGGGCGCCATCGGAGAAGGCGCGGCGCATCTTGACGTGGGACAGCGGGCCGTTCCAGGCGACATCGACCTCACCCCGCACGAACGCGTCAACCATCTGGTCGTAGCCGGAGTACAGCACCCAGTCGAACTCGATACCGCGCCGTTGAAACACGGTTTCCAACGCCCGGCAAAGGTCCAGGTGGGATGTGGAACCGGTTGCTCCCAACCGTATCATGGTCATCACCTCAGGTGTAGCGAGTGGTTGCCTGTTCACTGGGGGCGCGGTGCAAGTCGGCGTCAGGGCACCGGTGGCGGCAGTTTATCACCGGGCATGGACACTGCCAACCGCGCTGCGACGGTGTCGCGTGGCGGGTTTAATCTGTCATTGCGAGCGCAGCGTGGCAATCTCGTCGGAGTAGCAGTGGTGGTTTGCCGACGTGCGTTCAACCTCAAGGAGATTGCCACGTCGCTGCGCTCCTCGCAATGACAGATGGGGGTGGGCGCCCCTCGTAATGACAGTAGGCCAGTTTGGTTTGACAACGTGGGTACGCGTGAGCACTGCGACGGTTTCTAGTGGCTGGTGTGGATGGTGTTCGTATTGCCGCCGTTGCTGGCGGAGCAGAATGTGACCGACAAGCCACCGCGTTTACTTTCGCTGTCAGAAATCAGTGAAAGAGCTCATCCAACGTATGGACGATGCGGTACTGCGCCGGCGTTTCTCTGACCTCCAACGCCGCGAAGTGCTCACGCCCACAGTCCACTTTGGCGCGTTCGGTGTTGCGGAGGTCGTCATAGAATGACGTGCCTTTCGTTTCGGCGACGAAATAAAGCCGCTCGTCGTTGCTGTCCTCTATGAGCACGGCCCAATCTGGGTTGTATGGACCCAACGGGGTGGGGACCTGGAACCATCCCGGCAGCTTGGCGTACACCCTTACTGCGGAACTGGTCTCTAACTCTTCCGCAAATTTTGCCTCGGTCTGCGAGTCCCAGACTACGTAGTCGTACACTGACTTCTGCGATTCAACCATCTTGTTCAGGTAGCCGGTCAGCTCCTCTTTGACGAACAGTTCTTGCGCGTAGTACACCTCGTCGCCCGCACGCCGGTACTTGATGCCGTCCACTAGCGCCAGCCGTTTCCGGCGGTTGATGGCTTCCGCCGCCGTTTCGATGAACTTCTGCGGGTTGACGCTGAAATCGTCCAGCCGTCCGCTGTCGGAGAGGATGTTCACAATACTGCGCCGCGTTAGCTGAGTACGGTTCTGCAATTCGGTAACCAAGTCTGGTAGTTCAACGCCATCGCTTCTGAGACTGACCGGCGCACTGGATTCTCGCACCTGGCTCTGTACGCCAGATTGCCCAACCTGAATATCGGCCGTGTTCCATTGCATCCTCGGGTGTGGTATCAGGGGCGCGTCATGCAACGCCTCCGCGCACTCTTTGAGCAAATTCTCGTTGTCGAACCGGACGCGGTAGGTGGTCTTGTGCTTGATGAGTTCCCCACAGAGCTTTGAATTCCTCGCTGTTCAGAACCGCCTCCCGGGGCTGCGCCGTCCGGCGTTCCTCGGCTTTCTTGACCTCAATGCGCCCGGCCGCTTTACGCAACTTGTCGGTTATGGCATCGCGCAGCGGTTCAAATTTGTCGGGCAGTGTGAAACTGCCATCCGGCAAGGCATCACGCAGCTGATCCGCTATCTTGCCCTAGCTATCAATGTAACCTGCCGTTACCAGGTATCGCCACAATTCCTGCGACTTTTCCATGCCCAGATGCCCGGATTGACCGCCAGCATTATTGATCGCGATTGAGGCAAATTGATGATGCTCGACTACGCCGAAGCGGATGCCGGTTTCCGCCTCAATTTCCCGCTGCAAGTTTTCGGCGAAGTCTTCATAGCTTTCCTGGGCGATGACGGTCAGCGTGTTAACTTCAAACCCGCGTTGCCTTTCGCCGTCCTGGTTAACGCACAGGCGCAGTCCCCTTCCGATGGTCTGGCGCCTTTCCCGTTCCGTACGAATGTCGCGGAGCGTGCAAATTTGGAATACGTTGGGATTATCCCAACCCTCGCGCAGGGCCGAATGGGAAAAGATGAACTTGAGCGGTTCGTCAAAGCTGAGCAAACGTTCCTTGTCGATGAAAAACAGAGTGAGCACCTTGATGCCCTGGGTATGGAGGCGCTTTTCTTTACTCAGATGCTCGCGCATCGCCTTGCGAATCATCTCTCGTTGTACGGCCCGGTTGTCAATAGAGCCGCAGGCTTCGTCCGGCTGCAACCAGCGCTCATCGCCCGGAACGCGCAACTCCAGCGACTCGATACCGCGCTGCCGCAGAATCTCGGTGCAGTTGGTCTTGGCTACGTCGTTGGAGAAAGCGCTGTCTCGGAAAACCACCGTAGTGTCGTCGGTATTGTCCAGCTGGTCGCGCCAGACGGCGATGCCCAGGGCCAACTCTTCAACTTCGGCCGGCGTAATATCTTCTACAAGGCAGGCAATCACAGCGCCGCCTCAACTGCGTTCACCTGCCTGCCGGCGATGTCGCGCGCCTCAATTGAGGCGCACAGGTCAAGCCCCCGCTTGAGCAGCAACTCGTACAGAATGTGCTGCTCGGTGCGGCCTTCCTTGACATGGTCAACGTGGTCTAGCAGCGATTGTTCCAAGTCATCCGGAATCGGTTCCCAAGCCTTGATGTTGGAGCTGTCCAACTTGAACACGCGAAACCCGAGGTCTGCGGCGGATTCTGGATTTTCTTTTTTGACCTTCTTGCCGGCGCGGCGTAAGCGTTCTTTCGTTACGTCAGCAATCGACTTAAACTCGTCAGACTCGCTGATTGCCGCTGCTATCTGAACAAGAATATACCGCCGTCGTCCGTTATCGTTCTTGTTCACCTCCATCAACGCATGACCAGTGGTTCCACTGCCTGCGAAGAGGTCGAGAACAATAGCTTCAGGGTCGTTCTGGGTTGCCGCAGAAATGCAGTCATACACTGCCCATAGGCTCTTCGGGAAAGAAAACGGGGCATCAGGCATAAGCGCTTTCAGGAGCCGGGTCCTGTTTTCATTGGCATCAAATTTCTTGTCCGTCCAAACAGTACGGTAGAGCCCAGAGTCATTGCCGATTTCTATTTCGTATCCGCCCCCGCGCTTTTTCGCCCTCAACAAATGTTGAACCGAGTGCGCGGATTGCCTGGCATAACGCCATTTGCGTTCTACACCGGAAGTATCAATCGGATAAACGCGCGCGACGCCATCGTGAATTTCAGTTTGTTTCGTATGCTCACTATCTGGACAGACATCTCCGAAACCAACAACTTGGCCATCTTGAACGAGAACCGGGTAATAGCAGTTTCTTGCGTCGTGCCGTTCAGATTCGGTTCCCCAATTGCGAAACTGCGACCACGTAATATCCTGTTCGTCGATTTTTCTATCAGCGATCACTTTCATGTCCCTTGGGAAAACGAAGAAAGCATACTCATGAGTGTATGAGAAATTTGTCCCTTGAACACCGCGCGGATTGTGGACGATTGTCACGCAGACGTGGTCGTATGGAGCAACTTCAGCACTTCCAGGTTGTCGCCCTCAATCATCAGGTTTTGCGTGGTGTCCCAGGCCACGCTCTCCTGCGGGCAGGGGCGCAGCGTTCCCGCGCTGGGTGTCAGGGCCAGCTGGCGGGCCTGGCGCTTGCCGTGCCAGTTCAGGCCGTACTTCTCCTCGCTGTCGTCAACAGCGTCGCCAAGGAGCTGCCGCAGTACGTAGAAGTCAATCCCGACTTCAGTGAACGCGTCGGGGAACAGGGCCTCCAGTTGGGCAACGTTATCGGCAACCAGGTCGGCGGAGTGGGTTTCGGGGTCGGCGGCGGTGATCTGCTGCATCGTTGTGTCCTCTGTGCGGTGTATCACCGCAATCCTATTGGTAGACTGAAGAGTCGTTAACTGTTTCGGCGTTTGCTTGTTCAGCAGCGGCAATAATCACTGGCGCAAGCCTGACCATGCAAAGAGTCGGATGCAGGGCCTTTCAAAGTTGTGAAGATTAACCACCCGCTCGTCCTGAGCCTGTCGAACCATCGGCAACCGTCCTTCGACAGGCTCAGGACGAGCGGAAGGTGGTCAGTGCGGTTTCCACCCTCACCTCAACCCTCTCCCATCAAGGGAGAGGGAGCGAGATTGCCAACCACCGCATCGAGTACGGGGTCGCGATGACAGATTAAAGTGGGTACGCTCGTGCTGGTGTTCTTGTTGCCGCCGTCGCTGCCGTGCGCTAACCTAGTTGCCGGCATACGGCAATAATCAGGAGGGGATCACGATGGCGACCGTTACACAGCGCAGGATCCGCGGCAAAGAGCGGCAGGATATCGCCGACGAATTGACGAGGCGCGTGGATGGCGAAGTCCGTTTCGATCCCTACTCCCGGCTGTTGTACAGCACCGACGCCAGCATCTATCAAATGGAACCCATCGGGGTGGTCATACCGCGCACTGCCGACGATGTGCAGGCAGTGGTGGAGTTTGCGGCCGGCGAAGGGATACCGGTGCTGCCGCGTTCGGGCGGGACCAGCCTGGCGGGCCAAACCGTGAACCATGCCATCGTCCTGGATTTCAGCAAGTACCTGAACAACGTGCTGGAAGTAAACGCCGAGGAAGGCTGGGCCCGAGTTCAACCGGGGATTATCCTGGAGCAGTTGACGAAACAGGTAGCCAATCATGGGCTGCAGTACGCACCGGATCCAACCACCGCCAACCGCGCCTGTGTTGGCGGGGGCATCGGCAACAATACGTGCGGCGCGCACTCGGTGATTTATGGCAAGACGCTGGATCACATCAACGAGCTGGACGTTGTACTGTCGGACGGCAGCCGGGCTCATTTCGCTCCGCTGACCGCCAGCGAGCTGGAGGGCCGTCTCAGCGCCGGTGGTCTGGAGGGCGATATTTACCGCGGGGTGATGCGAATCGCCGCCGAACAGCAGGAAGAAATTGACCGAACCTACGCCAAAATTCAACGGCGCGTGAGCGGCTACAACCTGGACGAATTCGTGCCGCACGCCGGTTTGACCGGCCCCGTCAACCTGGCGCGGATGGTGGTGGGTTCTGAGGGTACGCTTTGCGTCGTGACGGAAGCCAGGGTGAACCTGGTGGCCCGGCCCACTATGACGTCGCTATCGGTGTTGCACTTCCGCAGCGTGTTCGACGCCAGCGAAGCGACGATGAAGGTGCTGGAGCACGATCCGTCGTCGGTTGAACTGATCGACAAAATGATTCTCGACCGGTGCCGGGAAGCGCTGGGCCAATCGCGGTTGCTGTCCTTCATAGAAGGCGACCCCGGGGCAATGCTGCTGGTGGAATTTTACGGGGAAAACGAGGCCGAACTGACCAGGAAGATGGATGCGCTGAAGCGGGATATTGGCCTGGCGTATGCCTGCGTCAACATCCTGGATCGGGCCGAACAGGCGGCGGTGTGGAACGTACGCAAGGGCGGCCTGGGCCTGCTGATGAGCATTCGCGGCGACGCCAAACCGATCCCATTCGTTGAGGACCCGGCGGTCGATCCGTCGGTGATGGGAGACTTCGTGCGCCGGTTCGACGAGATAGTAACCTCCCACGGGACCACCGCTGGATACTACGGCCATGCAGCGGTGGGGTGTTTGCACATCAGGCCCATGATAAGTCTCAAAAACCGCGAAGGCATCGACAAGATGGTATCCATCGGCGATGCGGTTTCCGATCTGATCAAGGAGTTCGGCGGTTCCATGAGCGGCGAGCACGGCGACGGCATCGTGCGGGGTGTGTGGACCAGGAAGATGTTTGGAGACCGGATTTACAACGCATTCCGGGAGCTGAAACACACCTGGGACCCACAAGACATAATGAACCCGGGCAAAATCATCGACACTCCGCCGATGACCGAAAACCTGCGTTACGGCGCTGCTTATGAGCCTCTCCACCTGGAAACCAAGCTGGACTTCACCAGCGATTTCGGGTTCTCGGGCGCAGTGGAGATGTGCAATGGAATGGGCGCCTGCCGCAAGCTGGACGGGACGATGTGTCCGTCTTTCATGGCGACGCGGGATGAGGAACATTCGACGCGCGGCCGCGCCAACCTGCTGCGGGCGGCATTGTCGGGTCGAATGCCCGAGGGCGCGGAGGGATCGATTACCGACCAGCGGCTGCATGATGCTCTGGATCTGTGCCTGGAATGCAAAGCCTGTAAAGCCGAGTGCGAATCGGGCGTCGATATGGCCAAGCTGAAGTATGAATTTCTGAATCGGTATCAGGAACGGCATGGGGTTCCTTTGCGTTCCCGGCTGTTTGGCAACATCAACGCGCTGAACCGATTGGGCAGCCGCTACGCCCCCATGACCAACTGGATCGCCGGGAACGGTTTGGGGAAGGCGTTGGTATCCGCATTGCTGGGTATCAGTTCACGCCGTCAGCAACCACGGTTCGCCAGGCAATCGCTGCCAGACTGGTTTGCCCAACGCGACCGCAGCCGGATAGCGGCCGCCAAATTCGGGGCCGTTGCGTTGTACAACGACACGTTTATGAACTACAACTACCCAGAGATTGGCATCGCTGCGGTTGAGCTTTTGGAAGCCGCCGGCTACGAGGTCCAGCTGGTTAACGGCGGGTGTTGCGGCCGGCCCATGATCTCCAAGGGAATGTTGGACCAGGCGCGAGAACTGGCTCGGTCGAACATGGCCGGTCTTTACGATTTTGCGCGGCAGGGCATTCCAATTGTGGGATGCGAACCCAGTTGTCTGTTGACGCTGCGCGACGAATATCCCGAGTTTGTTCCTGAAGAGCAGGCCAGGGTGGTGGCTGAACATTCGTTTCTGATCGACGAATTTCTGGCCCAGGCCAAATCCAATGACCGCCTGGACCTGACGTTCAGGGACGTGGACAAACGGGTGCTGTTCCATGGCCACTGCCACCAGAAAGCCATGGTCGGAACGGAGCATTCGCTGGCCGCGCTGCGTCTGGTTCCCGGCTACGAAGTTGAGCTCATTAATGCCGGCTGTTGTGGCATGGCCGGCTCGTTTGGCTTTGAAAAAGAGCACTATGACATTTCCATGCAGATCGGCGGCCTTGCCCTTTTCCCGTCCATAGAAAGCAAACCCGACTGGGAGGTTGCGGTGATGGGCGTATCATGCCGACAGCAGGTAGAACACGGCACGGGACGGAAAGCCCGGCACCTGGCGGAAATACTGCGCGACGCTGTTGCGTAACCCGTCGGTCAGAGTACGAGCGTAGGCGTTTGAGGGCAGATAACGGCGCTTGGTTCTGCGTGGCCCAGTGCATGTTGAAACCTGGCGCAGGCGTGTGGTTCCATGCGAGCCAACTGGCTCAGCCGGTACACCGTGATGGTTCGTTCCGCCTTATTGGTGGGCGAAACGACCGGCAAATCTTCAGCGTTGGAAACCTCGACCGGGACGAACGATCCGAACCCGTCGGGGCCAGTTAGCGTACCGGCGGCAATGGGGTTTGCAGACAGCAGCGCGATGGTTGCCTCCTCGCCGGCTCCGGTTATCAGGGCGGGTTCGCTCACTTCTCCGATGATGTAGTCGAGGGGGAGGTTGGCGCCTACGCCGAGCGTGATGCTGCGATCCGAGAAAACGAAAACCGTTATGGTGTCGGAGGTGTCGTTGAGGTGATTGCCGTCGTATTCTGCGTTTGCGATCACATGAAGCCGGTGTTCTCCGAGGGCGTGGCGCAGCGTTTTCCAAACGAACGTTACGACCCTGGATTCGCCGGGATCGAGGCTGATATCCCGGCTGTAAAGGGTTTTGTCGGCGGTGAGGTCGTTCAGCAAGATGGAGCCTCGTCCGGCATACCGCCCAAGATTCTGCAATTTGACCTTAATGTCCACCCACTCTCCGCGCTCTAGCGGGGTGTCTGCGTCGGGAGGGAAAAATTCCAGGACGGCGAAGTCTACTTCGGGGGGCAGTAATTCCACGGTGAATGTCCGTGCAGTAACTACCGGGCCGGAGCCATTCCGAGCCTGTATTGCCACCCTGAAGTCATACTTCCCAGGTTCGAAATTGCCGGTGCGCCAACGGAAACGGGCCACGCTGCTCGAGCCGGGTTGGGTAAACGGACTTCGCGTTTCGGGTTGTCGGTGGGCAGAAGGGTAATAGATTGTGATTGGAATGTAGGCTGATATCGGACCGTCGTTGCGCACTACAACCGTGATTTCGACGCTGTCGCCAACCCGGGCCGAAAGGGGATGCGTGGATATCATCTCAATGGTGGCGGCGATCTGTTGTGGTGTGAGCAGTAATTGCACCTCGGCCGCGGTGGCCCCGCTCGTGATGTTGCCACTGCCCGTCAACCTGGCGTGGAGGGAGTGCCGGCCAGGCTCGTAATTGCGGGTATTCCAGGTGAACTTCACGGTGGCAGTTTCGCCGGGGAGTATCCGGGGCGACCTGCGTTCCGGCGCTTTGCCGGCGGAGGGAAACGTCAACTCGACCGGCACGTTGATGGCCGCGCGCCCGTTGTTGCGTACATCGACTGATACGGTCACAGGCTCACCTTGCGAGGCGGTGGAGCTCGGTGACATGTACATCGCCACGATCTCGGCGTCAACCTGCTGCAATGTTACGGATTTTGTCGCAGTCGCGATGCGGTTGGCTGCGCCGATTTCGTTCCACGTGTGTTCACCAAAATCGGCTGAGGCGGTAACGGGAAACATACCGGGAGATTGCTTGCCGGTTTGCCAGACAAACTCACGGGTTGCCCATTGTTCGGGTTGGACCAACGGGTTCCGCACGTTTGAACCGGACTGGAAGCCGTTGGTCTCCAGGGATATGGGAATAGATAACGGTGTTCCCGTTGGGTTGTAAACGGAAACCGAGACGTTCACGTCCTCACCAAGGAACGCGGGATCGGGTTGAACTGCGATTTTGATCAGCTCGGCGTCGGCGTATTCTCCACGCACCGTGATAGGTATTGCCTGGCGGTTGTCGTCGGGTTGGCTGTCGCCGGTCACATCCGCCATCAACCGGAGCGTGTATTCCCCAAGCGCAATATCCGAAGGCAAGGGCCATTCCATCACCACTTCGGTCGACTGCCCCGGCAGGACGTTGGTTGCGGGGGGCGTGATGACGTCATCCGGGTTGCCCTCTTCGTATAGATTCACCGTAAAGGTGGCTGGCTGGTCACCAAGATTGCTTACCGTTGCCCTGATTTCAACCGAGTGGTTACGACCAAGCACCAACGTGCTGCGCGATGCCGACGCTTCGGTAATCGCCACGTTTACGACGGGTGGAATTAACGTTACGGACGTGGTTCCTTCGTCGAATTCCCCGACCACGCGCAGTTCATACTCACCAGGATCGATATTGCTCCCGCTTTCCCAAAGCAGCCTTGCTACGCCGGTTGCTCCCGACGCCAGCAGACCGGTGGAGCCAAGAGCAACCGGTTGACCACTCTCGCCGAGGAACAGATCAAACGGAAACTCCCGCGGCGTTGGGCCATCGTTTCGGAATGTGACCACGACGGTTGCGGATGCTCCCGGCAAGATGACCGGTGGCGTTACCTGGACGTCCGTGATAGTCCCACCGTCCGGCCCCCGTACCGCGATGTCTTTGCTGAACGATGCTGCAGCCGTATCGGGCGACCGGGGGTCGGTGGCGCTTACGACAAGGCGATACTCGCCGGGGGCGAAAGTTTCTGGAATGGCCCACGTGAGTACCACGTTGCCGCTGGCGCCGGCGCTGATGATTTCCGACGAGACAGGAGCGTTGGCGATTGATGCGCCGTCAACCTGAGCGTCCACGAGAACGGCGACCGGCGATTGACCATCGTTGGCCAGATGGACGGTGATCAGCGCGTTATCGCCGGGCGTTAGCCTATCTGGAATCTCCACGTCCGATATGCTGTACGGCGCTTGCCGGGGCATTCGCTGGATGGATACGCGCCGGGTATTGTCAGACAGATCGGAATCGCCGGTGGTCGTGATTTGGGCGGTGAGTTCGTTGACGCCGATGTCCAGTCGTGCGGCCGGCACATCCATCACAACGGATGATGAGGCGCCCGGGGCCACGCTGACGTAGGTTGATACCAGATCGGGTTCGTCGGATTGCGCAGAACCGGAATGAATGACCCTTGCGGTTACCACCTCGGTTTGCTCCCCGTGGTTCGCTATGGTGATGGTTACCGGCGCAGCCAATTGGGAGAAGGGCACCGGGCTATCCGAATCCGCCGAAACCATCTGGACGTCCACCACGCCGAACGTTGGTTTCCCGAGGGCGCTCGAAGCGCTCCCCGAGTTGCTATCGTGGGAACCGACGCTCAAAAGTATGTCCTGATGCGGCAGGCGGTCGATCCATTGTGCCGACAGGTGTTCATCGTTGGACGAGTTAGTATCGGCAAAGGATTCGGGTTGAACGACGGCGATTGCTGCGCGGACGGATTCATGCTGTGCCGCCGGGTGATTGAGCAGATCCCATTGCGCGGCGCCGATAAGTCTGCCGCCGGCTGGGATCAGACACCCGGACAGGCATTCGTCCGTAGGATCCGAAATGCCGGCCCCGCTGGTGGTTCCCGTCAATTCCAACCTGGCAGTTACGTCCGCATCGCAGCTGTAGTTGTTAATCGCGTAGGAGATGGTCAATATTTCGTTAGCATAGTACCGAGGCTGGTCTTCGAGGCCAGCCTCCCCGGCGCCGAGTCCCAGCACCTTTACGCCCACGTCTTCCGAACATTGGTCGCTGCCCACGGGTCCGTCGAACGCAGAGTGAAACAGGCGCACTTCCAAACGCTGAGTGTCGTTGCCGACGCTAACGTCGCCGTCCACGGCCGCCACTATGTGAAGTGCGTAATCGCCTATCGAGTATGTGTGAGTATCCCATTCGAGGGACACACTGGCGGTTGCGCCGGGTGCAACTGGGGCGGTAGTCGTGCTGTGAACGGGCTGAGAATTGTTATCCACCATCAGCTGCAAGGCAACCGGGACGGTTGCCTCGCCGTGGTTGGTGACGCTGGCCGACAATGTAACCGGGTTTCCGATGACCGCTGCCGAACTGTCAGCGACGACGCTGACGAGCTCGATATCCACGATGGGATTTCGCATCGTGATTTGCATGGGCCAATGGTCGTCGGTATCGGCGGGGGTTCCGGGGAGTTCGGCTTTGATGGTGAACTGATGGGTTCCAGGCGGGAATTTGTCGATATTTTTCTGGGAGCCGTCGGTTTTAAGCAGCAAAGTAACGGGTTGGGACGCGCCGGCAGCGATGGCTCCCGTCTGGGCGGTTGCGTGCAATTTGTCTTTAGCGATATCGGGCGGTGCGTCTTTATCGGTCGAGGTCAGTTTGACGGTTGCGTCCGGCACTTCGTATATGCTCCGGTTCTCCACCGTGGCTTCGATGGATATATCGTTGCCAACAATTGTATCTGCGGGAGTGTACCGTGCATCGGTGATTGCGATGGCGTTAAACAATGTCACCGAAATCGTCGCAACGTCATTTTCATCCGCTTCGGTGTTCGGCGCGGCGGCAGCTACGACGAGGTCATGTTTCCCGACCGAGATGGCTGTTGTGCCCCAAGTAAACTTTACATCGACTGTTGACCCGGAAGGGATGCTGAACGGCTGAGTTTTAGCCAGCACCGGGGTTTCGTAAAGTTTGTACAGGCTCATGGTCACGTTTTCGGCGGCGCGTTCACCTACATTGCGGAGGCTTGCGGTGTATTCGATGCGGTCGCCCACCACGGCGTTGAATTCGGTTGGCGCGATAGAAATCAACTCAATGGCGTTTTGCAGGTTTACTTTCAACGATGCAGAGTTGTTGGCCTGATTGGTGTCGCAGCAGCCCTGGACGGTGGCGATTAGATCGTATTGGCCGGTGGCAAGACCTGATGTATCCCACCGTAATTCCACGGTTTCAGAGGAATCAGAACCGATGAGCGGGATTGATGCGGTGGCAACAGGCGACGCTTCGCCGCGAATGTGCAACGCTACCGACGAAGTTTCAGCGTCGAAATCGCTGGTGTTTTCGACGGTTACAGCAACGGGAATCCGATTACCCTGGTATGTTTCCTCACTCAACACCTGGGCGGAGGTTATGGCGAGGTCAACGGGGTTGTGCAAACGCACTTCTACTCGGCGCTCTACCGTATTGGCAGCCGTATTTTTGGGCGCCAGCGCCGCTATTCTTACAGAGTGGTTTCCTGCGGACGCGCCGGATGTGTCCCACCGCAAAATCAGCTGGCTCACTCCGCCGGGCGCTATTTCAGGCGACTGGACGGTTTCGACAGGGCTGTCAGTGTCGCCCACAATCAAACCTACGGTGGGTTCAACTGACGATTCGCCGGCGTTGGACACCGAAATCTCAAATGTGATGGTTTGACCTATTATTGCCGTGGCTTGGGACGGCTCGACTGCCGACAAACGCACGTCCACGACAGGATCGCGCAGTGTTACCGGAATCTCGATCTCGTTGTCGTTGGTCAGCGTTTCATCGGGCGTGGTGGCAACTATCCTGAGTGTGTACCGGCCCGCTGCCTGGGCGGACGTGTCCCACGTAATATCCTGAATCACCGAGGCGCCGGGCGCAATATCGGCGATGCTGGTGGAATTGATCGGGGTTTCATCGCTGCCCAAATACAGTGACAATTGGGGCGCCGCGGCAACGGTTCCGGCATTCATGACCGTTGCGGTGAAGCCGAGGGTTTCTCCAACAGTGGCCTCCGCATTCGGAGGATCTACGCCGCTGAGTGTGACATCGACCACCGGTTCCGGGGGCGCGGGGTCGGGATGCACGACGTTGATGGCGGCGTCGGTGATGCTGGTGTTGTTGGCTGGGTCCGCATCTGCGAAATCCAAGGGCGACAGAATAGTGAGAGTGGCAACTACCCGCTCGTCCGATACCGCTGGATGGGCTGCCAGGTCCCACCTGACCGACCCCCCGTACCAGCCGGACTCAACGGAGTTGGCGGGCGCAACGGTACATTCGGGGAGGCACTCGTTTCCATCGGAAGCTGCGTTTTGTATCTGACTTTGGCTCACGGAGCCGGTCAACACCACCGAAACGGTAACGTCCTGGCAGCTGAAATTTTCAACGTCATAGTAAATCCAGAGTTCATCGTCAGGCCCGTAATCCGGTGGGTCCTTGAGTACATAGTTCAAGGTGGTGGGATCCCAAACTTTAATGCTCACGTCGTCAGTACAGGATTCTTGAACTCCGGATAATTGGGCGCCGCGATTGGATGAATGGTCGTCAACCGCCAAAGCGGTTTCGAGGTTGGTTGTGACGCTGACGAACAAGGCGCTGGCCAACATAATGAGCAATGCAAATACACATGCCCGCACTGCGGTAATGTTGTGAAGCATCGGTCGGCGACAGGAGTGGTTTTAACGTATTGCGCGCAGCATCAAGGCGTTGGTTTTTAGTAGAGCAACACCACCACGCCAATGGCTGATTTCCCTGGTGTTGCGTTTACCGACATGCGGTGCCTGGTGGCGATGTCGCCGGAGCGGTTCAATGCGAAATGAGAGCTCGCAATTGCCTCGTCGTCGTGCGGGGCGGATGTGGCAGGTTCGCCGTCGATCATCACTGCGGCGGACACCTCTCCCCCGTCTTCCAGCGGGGTGGTGATCAATACCGCCGCCGAAGACAGTACGGTTTTGATGGTAGATGGGACTACGAATACAACACCACCGGGTGCATCACCGGAGCCTTTCCCGTTTTTGGAATCGCTGAACACCATGAAAGCGTTGCAGTCGGGGTTTTCCCAATCGTAGTATCCGGCGGACTCGTGAGTAACAGCGGCCAAAGAGGGATCGCTGGCGGTCAGGGCTTCGTTAATGGCCAGGATCAACAGGTTCTCTTCCAAACCCTGGGAAACGTTGAGTCCCTTATCCTCATCATCATTGCTGTACAACTCATCGTGCCGCCAGATGAGGGCGGCCGGCTCGCCAACCGGCAAGTACGCCACTATCCAACCCCGGTCGTCGTAATAAACATTCACCAACGTTGATGGAACGTGTGCTTCCGAAACGTCTGTAGTCCGAAACATGGGGATCGACACAATCCCGTAGTTGTCACCCAGGGCCACAATCGAGCCGGTGCCGGCCCTTACCTGGTCTGCCGATGTGGTGGGAGACAATAATGTGCCGGTAATTGCCAGTACGTTCAGGCGCGGAGCGGGTTCCGCCGACGTATCAGTTTCGGTCGGTGCTGGGACTCTGTAGAACGCCGAAAACCCCGCTTCTTCCTCCCGGAACGCCGTGGTGGCGTCAGATTGGGTGGCGGCCACGTGCCACTGGGGTTGGGTCAATGTTATTGACAACTGCGCCGGTGAACGAGTGTAGGCTGATTCAGCGATGTTGCCGCTCAACATAACGACCGACGCGACAGCGCACATCGCAATCAAGGCGGGAGTGACGCAACCGGCGGGCAAAAAACGCATCATCGACATCTGGATTCTCCCATTCGGGGGCGGGCAAACAGGGCCTGATATGTGGCAGCAATATGTTCCGGCCCAAGTTAGGAAAATCGGGATGATTATGTCAATGACATTAAACTCACCAATTTTTGCTATTTTTTAGAATTTGAAAGAAAAATCGGGAAGATTGGGCGTGAACGTGAGAATCTACAAATCATCACGCCGCTTTGGGGGGTGGTTCCGGGGCCTTTTCAAAGTTGTGCAAATTAACCACCCGCTCGTCCTGAGCCTGTCGAAGGACGGCCGGCGATGGTTCGACAAGCTCACCATGAGCGGAGGGAAGTTGGAGTAGCGGAGGGAGGTTGGAGGACTTAGAAAAGGCTCTGGTGAGGTTCCAGGGTCATTCGATTCTCCCTCTCCCATCAAGGGAGAGGGGATTTCTTGTAAAACCGAAAGGCCCTGCATGAGTTCGGCTTCGTCTTGACCGCCCAATTGCCCTGTGTTTTACTTTTCAGCGCGGCGCCGGTCGGACCTGACGACGACAGTTGCTACGCAGTGGGAGTGATTTATGCACTTTGGGATGTTCATGCAGTTCGAAACGCGGGCCGGCGCTTCGCAGGCGGGGGCTTTTTCGGAAGGTTTTGAGCTGATTGACGCCGCTGAATCGATGGGCCTGGATGGTGCATGGCTGGCTGAGATGCACTTCACGCCTGATCGATCGGTGTTGTCTTCACCGATAACCATTGCCAGCAGCATCGCCACGCGCACCCGCCGGCTCCGCATTGGAATGGCGGTTTACGTATTGCCGCTCAACAATCCCCTGCGAATTGCCGAAGAAGTGGCTACCGTTGACCAGATCAGCGAAGGGCGCTTCGATTTTGGTATCGGCAGGAGCGGGTTCGCCAGGTCGTACGACATTTACGGTGTTCCATACACGGAAAGTCGCGACCGGTTCAGTGAAGCCCTGGACATAATCCTGCAGGCGTGGGAGGGCGAGCCGTTTTCCTACCAAGGACAGTATTATCAGGTCAACAACGCAACTGTGGCGCCGTTGCCCTACCAGAAACCGCATCCTCCGTTCCGCATGGCGGCAACTACAGCGGAAACTTTCCCGCGAGCTGGCGAAGCGGGTTACCCCATTTTTGTGGGGCTTCGCGGCATGGATATTCCAGAATTGCGCGAGAACCTGAAACACTACCGAAAGGCCTGGAGCGACGCCGGACACGCGGGAGACGGGGATGTTTCGTTGCGTGTCCCAGTGTATGTGGGCCAAAGTGAAGCCGCCGCGATCGATGAACCGTTCGAAAGCATCCAGGCCTATTTCGGTCGCATGGGTCAACTGTATCGGGCGGATTCGGGTTCAGCCGGGATCCAGCAAACCGAACTGCGCGACGACCGGGCCGCTCGGCTGGCGCAATTGTCGTACGAAGACATCCTGGAAACCAAGGTGGCGTTCGGCACTCCGGAGGGTCTGGTCGACCGCTTCACGAAATTGCGGGAAGAGCTTGGGCTGGAAGGCGTGGTCGCTGAGCTAAATGCCGGAGGTCTCATTCCGCACGATATTGTGCTGCGAAACATCAAAATGCTTACTGAAAAGGTCATGCCGGCGTTCAAGTAATTAGTCACGCATGAGTTGTCTCCCGGGGAGTTCCATAAAATGAGAGTAGCTGTTCTTGATGATTACCAGAGCGTTGCCGCCGATTTTGCCGACTGGTCATCGCTGCCGGCTGGCGTTGAGGTGTCGTTCTTTGCGGATCACCTGAGTGACGAGGGAGCGCTGGCGGAGCGGCTAGCCGATTTCGACGTGGTGATGGGTATGCGAGAGCGAACCGCTTTCCCGAAGTCGTTACTCCAACGCCTACCCAACTTGCGGTGCCTGATCACAACCGGAGCCAGGAACGCATCATTTGACATTGAGGCCGCCACCGAGTTGGGGATCACTGTGTGCGGCACCCAGGGCGCAGGCGAAGGTCCGACCGAACTGACCTGGGGCCTGATAATTGGATTACTCCGCCGCATCTCCGAAGAAGACCGCATTACGCGGGCCGAAGGCAAGTGGGGATCCTACGTTGGCACGGGGCTGCAGGGCAAAACCCTGGCGCTGCTGGGGTTGGGACACATCGGTTCGCTGGTGGCTCGCGTGGGGAATGCGTTCGACATGCGGGTGATTGCGTGGAGCCAGAACCTGACCGCCGAACGGGCTGCTGAATGCGGCGCGACGCTGGTGGACAAGGACACTCTGTTCAGCGAAGGTGACGTTGTTTCGGTGCATGTTCGTCTGAGCGACCGCACTCGCGGGCTCGTGGGCGCTCACGAAATTGGCCTGATGAAAAACACCGCCATACTGGTCAACATCTCACGCGGCCCAATCGTCGACGAGCCGGCATTGGTCAGCGCCCTGGAGCGCAGGGCTATCGGCGGCGCGGCTCTGGACACGTTCGACGTTGAACCACTGCCCGCCGACCACCCGTTCCTCGCCTTGGACAACACATTGATCACGCCCCACGTGGGGTATGTTACGGACGACGGATACCGCGCCTTTTATTCCGGCGTGGTCGAAAACATTCGGGCGTTTGCGGCCGGTGAACCGGTGCGGGTGATCAATCCCGACGTGCTGGAAGCCGGTAATCTGCGCCGCCCCGCCTGATTGCCGCTGCTCAATTCAGGAGAATCTCCAAATGAAAGCCTTGCGAATCGAAGAATACGGCGGCGTGGACGTTCTGCAATGGAAGGACGTACCGGAACCTCAACCCAGCCGGCATCAGGTCCTGATTAAAGTTGATTCGGCGGGGGTCAACTACGCCGACATCATGCGCCGCCAGGGGAATTACCCCGGGCCGGACTTGCCGGCCACGCTGGGTCTGGAGGCTGCCGGTACGATTGCCGCCCTGGGATCGGACGTAACCGACGGTCGCCTTTCCGTGGGCCAACGCGTGATGGCGATGGGACCACAGGGGCAGGCCGAGTTTGTGGCGGTGAACTCCAATTTTGTTTTCCCATATCCCGACGGGATTGATCCGGTTCACGCTGGCGGTATGCCCATTACGTTCCTCACGTCCTACCACCTGTTGAAGACTCGTGGCGGAATGCAACCCGGTGACACGGTGCTAATCCAGGCCGGCGCTTCGGGCGTGGGCACGATAGCGATCCAGTTGGCCAAAGAATGGGGAGCCCGCGTCGTAGTTACTGCCTCTACTGAGGACAAATTGGAACTATGCCGTTCTCTCGGCGCGGACGTTGCCATCAACTACACGGAAGCGGATTTTGAGGAAGAGGTAAAGTCGCTGACCGACGGCCGGGGCGTGGCGCTGGTTCTGGAATGCGTCGGTGGGCCGGTGCTGGAGAAGTCGGTGCGCTGCGTGGCATCCTACGGCCGGTTAGTGAGCTACGGCAACGCTAGCGGGCAGCCGGCCAATCTGGCTGCGGCAGACATCACCACGGTGAACCGAACGGTCATCGGGTTCAGCATGGGTCGGTCGCCCATTGGTTCGCTGGACCACCAGGGAGCCATGCAAGAACTGGGGCCGATGATCACCGACGGGCGGCTGAAGTTGATTGTGGATCGTGTACTCCCCATGGAGGAGGCGCCCAGCGCTCACCAGCATCTGGCTTCTCGCGGTACCAGGGGTAAGGTAATCCTGACGCCGTAGCTGGCGGCGGAACGCTGGACCTGATGACCGCCACCACCGATTACGCCGCCGTATATGACACGGCCATGAGCCGGGAATGGTTGTCCGGAGTCAATGAACCGGGGGATCCTTGGGGCGGCATGGCGGAACTGTTTCGCCTGGACCCGCTGCGGGATCTGGGCGGGAACTTGGGCGTTCTGGCCGGTTATCTGCAGCCTGGTGACCGGTTGATCGACGTAGGCGGAGGCGCCGGACGGGTCTCGCTGGCGTTGGCGGCCCGGGTTGGCAGCGTGGAGTTGGTGGAACCTTCAGAGGGGATGCGGGACCAGTTCCTCGCCGCCCGCGACGAATCCGGTATCACGAATGCCGTGGCTACCGGCGACTGGTGGATGGAATCCCCGGCGGTTGGGGATGTGGTGACGCTTTCCGACGTAACGTATTTTGTGCGGGATATCGCTCCGTTCATCGTGAAGTTGCACAACAGCGCGGCGCGGCGCGTGATGTTAACCGTTTGGCGCCCGACGCCCGGAGATCTACATTCCGGATTGCGCCAGGCGTTGTACGGAGAATCTCCGCCACGGCTGCCCGGACTGCCCGAATTGGCGGCGGTGCTTTGGGAATTGGGATTGCTGCCCCACATCCGGCCGTTGCCCGAGTTGCCGTGGTGGTTGCCGGAGGCGGCCGGTGGTTTATCGACTGAACAGGCGACAGAGTTTGCCATGGCGCAACTGGACGACACCGGCGACGCTGCGAGAAGACTGGTTGCGTCCAACCTGGAACAGTTGTATGACCGTGATTCTACGGGGTTGACACCCCGTTGGCTCAAGCCGGTGCGAGAGGTATTGCTAACCTGGGAGACCGGCGGGACTAAAATTTCGGCTGCGCCGTGAACAGGCGAGGCTGACGGCGGCGGGGATATTCGAGGTTGGACATGGAAAGACTGGGTATTGCGTTCACCGGCGGCGGGATGTCGCCGCCGGAAGTAGTGGAATGCGTGCGGCTCGCCGAAGACCTGGGGTATGAATCGGCATGGGTGGCGGAAGGACATGGTGGAGACCAGTTTTCCATACTGACGGCCTGCGCGTTGAACACTGAACGCATCCTGCTTGGAACCAGCATCAGCAGCGTGTTCGTGCGTAGCGCGCCCACCATTGCAATGGCGGCGGCATGTGTCGACAGCTTTTCAAACGGGCGGTTCATCCTGGGATTGGGCAGCAGCCACAAGGTTCAGGTGGAACCGGAACATGGCCTGGAGTTTTCCGGGGCGATTCCCCGCGTGCGGGACACCGTGAATATAGTGCGTAATTTGATGCGCGATGGCGTGGTCAATGATTTCGCCGGCGAAGCCCTGAATATCCGGTCTTTCGATCTGCATTTCCCGACTTTCCGCCCACGGGTACCGATCTATCTGTCAGCGGTGTTCCCCAAGATGTTGGAAATCGCCGGCGAAATCAGCGAAGGAGCGATGCTAACCTGGAGTACGCCGGAACACGCCCGCACGGCGGCGCAGCACGTGTCCATCGGAGCGGCCAGGTCTGGTCGTGAAGCCGCGAATGTCGAGCTGGCAACCCTGTTGTCGGTGTCCGGGCCGGAGGATGACGGCGCGGGGATGCGCCGGACGGTGGCAACCTACGCTGGCAGGTTTCCAAGATACCGCCGCCTGATGGCTGAGGCCGGATACGCCGATGAAGTTCAGTTGGTGCGGCAGGCGTGGGGCCAGGGGAACGTTGCGGAAGCGGAAGGGCTGGTGCCGGAGGGACTAATCCGGAGAATGTCCCTCCCTGCGGCGGCCGGCGAGCGTCGGGAGCGGCTGCAGGAATATCGAGATGCCGGCATCACGCTGCCTATCATCGCGCCGCGGCTTGGGGGTACTAACCCTTTCGCGACTGCGCAACAGATTATCAGGGCAAACGCTCCGGAATGAGAGCGTCTGCCCTGTGTGGCGCGTGTTGGAGCGGCGCCGGTTGGTAGTTTAGTCGCCGGCGGGCAGCCAGGGCGACCAGAGGGTAATCGGTCAAAAGGTTTTCTACTCATTCGCCCGGAGTAACCATCAATTTCTCCCACACCCCAAGAACCCAAGGGTGCATATTTGGTCAATTGTCACACGCCCTTTTAGAGAAAGCGTGGACGAAATCGAAGAGTTGCAAAACTTCCCCATCGGTGGCCCGTTGGGCCTGGTTCGGTTGGGTTCAGTTAGCGACGTAAAGACCGCTGTGGGTCCATCGCAGGGCCTTTCGGTTTTCCTCATGTCATTGCGAGCGCAGCGTGGCAATCTCGTCGCCGTAGCAATGATGGTTCCTAGGCACGTGCTCAACCTCAACGAGATTGCCACGTCGCTGCGCTCCTCGCAATGACAACCGAATGACCCTGGGGTCCATCGCCGGTTACCCATTATTTATGATGGTGACCATTCGGTTACAATCACCGCCAGAGGGTGCGTAAACGTCCGCCCTTCACATAATCTTTGCAATCAACAAACAGAATACCCGGCAACGACCCGTAGCGGGGCCGCATTTGGTTTAATGCCAGGTGCAGATTTCCGATAGTATTACCCAGGCATTGATGTTTCCGGCGCCGGGTGCGAATTATGATAGTCCTGTCCAAGCTAGCGTTGAGCCGAAGGTCGGTAACCATCATGGCGTTAGTTTTGATAATCGCCGCCGGGGTTTACGGCTATCGGCAACTTCAGCAGGAGTTGTTCCCGGAAATCAGCCTGAAAGTCATCAACGTCGTAACCTCATACCAGCAGGGCACCCCCACGGAGGTCGCAGAGAACGTAACCACCCCGATAGAAAACGTGATCATCGGAATGGATGGGTTGAAGGAAGTAACGTCCACTTCCAGCGCCAGCAGATCCACTGTTCAGGCCAGCTTCGAAACCAACGCCAACATTGAGGAGGCGGAAGCCGAAATCATCAGCCGGGTGGCCGGCGTGAGATTGCCCGACGATGCCGGCGACCCCCAAATCTTTGAATTGACCCCCAATCAGCGCCCGGTGATGGAGCTGAGCGTTTCTGGGGAACGCGACATCCCAGACCTGCTGCCGATCATCGAAGGGCAGATCGTGCCGCGGCTGGAGTCAGTTTCCGGAGTCTATTCCGTAGAGCTGGAGGGTGGAGTCAACGAACAGGTATTTGTGACGGTTGACCCTGATTTGCTGGACACCTACGGATTGACACTGCAACGGGTGATTGGCGCGATCCAGGGGCACGAGGTTGACGTTACCGCCGGCAGCATGGTGACCGACGGCCGGCAGTTGACTCTCCGGGCGTTTTACGGTTACACCAGCCTGGACGTCATTGCCAACCTTCCGGTGGGGTTTGCGCGGGCGGCGCCGGGCGCGGGGTCACGCTCTGAATCGCCGTCATCCGCCACACCGGTCCGAATCTCAGACGTGGCGGAAGTTCGGATTTCTACGCCGGAAGCCGCGACTGTTTCACGCACCAACGGCCAGCCCAGCGTCGGGTTGGAGGTTCAAAAAAGCCCCGATGGAAACACTATAGAGTTGACCCGCGATATTGAAATTGCGTTAGCGGAGTTGTTGGGAGAGCTGCCGCCGGATATCAGTATGGAAATCCTGGAGAGCCAGGCTCCCCGCCTCGAACAGGAGCTGGGTAAAGTATTGGCGCAAGGATTCCAGGGGTTCGTCTTCGCAGTGCTGGCTGTTTTCCTGTTCCTGCTCCAATTCCGGCGACCGATGCTGGGCAGCTTTGTCAACAGTCTGCGGCCCACCATCATTATCGCGGTTTCGATACCGTTGAGCATCATGCTGACGATGGTTGTGATGGCCATTTTCAACTGGACGCTGAACTTCATGAGCCTGGCGGGATTGGCGATCGCGCTTGGCCGCATCGTGGACGACAGCATCGTAGTGTTGGAGAATATCTACCGGCACATCCAGATGGGATCATCGCGGTCATCGGCGGTGATAGAAGCAACGCAGGAAGTCAGCGCGGCAATCGTGGCATCCACTTTAACCACGGTAGCGGTGTTCGTGCCTTTGGGGTTCCTGCCCGGCGTTGTGGGCCAATTCTTCCTTCCTTTCGCTCAAACCGTGTGCGTTTCGCTGGTCGCCTCAACACTGGTGGCGCTGACGGCTGTACCCGTGCTGGCGTCGTTTTTTCTCAAGCAGGGCGATATGGCAAATGAGCCTAGCGCAGTGGACAGCAATACGTGGTTGCAAAGGATCTACGTGCCCATACTCAAACTTGCGCTGCGATTCCGTGTGGCGACCATTGTGTCGTGCATTGCCGTCGTATTGGCAAGTTTGTCCCTGATATTGCTGTTGCCCATCGAGCTGTTTTCCGGTGGAGACACGGAAGCAATCCGGGTCGATGTCACTCTGAACGATAGTCCCTCAACCGGATTACTCTACCGCGAGGTCAGGTCGGTGGAACAGGTGTTGGACGAGTATCTGGAGCAAGGTTACATCGAAAGTTATCAGGCGACGTTGGGTTCGGGCAGCAGAAGTTTTGGCCCCAGCGCCGGCGATGCTTCATACGATAGAGCCGGTTTCAACGTCGCGCTGACGGACAGCGCTCCCGCCGATCTGGACGAACAATTGCGCGCCAGGTTGACGGGAAACGAACAGACGACCGTTCGCGTTTTCTCTGACGAGGGCGGTCCGCGACGCGGCGGCTTTCGACTCACTCTGACGGGTTCCAACTACGCTGACGTCCGAACCGCCGCCAGTATCCTGCAGGAAGAAATCGAGAAAGACCCTGGAGTGCGTAACGTCCGCACCAACATTGTTGACGGCAAAGAAGAGCTGACCATTGCAATCAACCCCGATGACGCGGGACGGTATGGACTGTCCACTCAAAACGTTGCCAATCAGATCAGAACCTGGGTGAATGGTTCGGACGTTGCAGAAGTTAACCTGGAGGGCGACACGCTGGACCTGGTGGTTCGGGGCGTGGATACGGCTGTAAACACGCACTCCGCCTTGCAGCAGCTCCCCATAGCCGCCAGCGTTGGCGTCATCCCGCTGAGCAACCTATCCGACACCACGAACACGTTGGGCCCACAGTCGGTCACCCACTACGAGGGCAATCGTTCAGCCACCATCTCCGGCAGTCTCGCCGACCGCGACGCCGGAGCCATTGGTGAACGTATCGACAACATTGTCGCCAGTGCCCAACTGCCTCCAGGGGTACGGGTCCGCACCGGTGGCGTATTCAGCGACATCCGTGAGGAATTTTCCAACGTATATGTTGCCATGATCATCGGCGTTTCCCTGGTTTATCTGGTGATGGTTGCCACCCTGGGCTCATTGAAAGTGCCTTTCATCGTGGTGCTCAGCTTGCCGTTGGCGATCGTGGGCGGCCTCGTCGCGCTGGTATTGGCCGACCTGTCGTTGAGTTTGCCGGCGCTGATGGGGTTCCTGTTCCTGATCGGCATCGTCGTAACCAACGCCATTGTGTTCCTCACGTTTGTCAATCAGTTGCGCAACCGCGGGCTGCCTCCGCTGGAAGCCGTGATGGAAGCGGGCCGCACGAGAGTCAGGCCAATCCTGATGACCGCATTCACTACTATACTGGCCCTGATTCCCCTGGCTTTGAGCGACGCCAGCGGTTTGGTTGGAGCCGAGTTGGCCACGGTAGTTATCGGTGGACTCGTGAGCGCGACGTTCCTCACCCTGGTTGCCGTTCCGGTCGTATACTTGCTGCTTGAGGATTCTATCCCCAACGCGTATCACCGCATCATGAACCTGATTGGGCGTCGGGCCGGGCAACCCGCGATCCAACCCCTCGACCGACCGACTCAAAACACCGACTGACCGCCGAAACTATTTCCGCCACACCGCAAATTGAGGCAATTCCATTGAAATTCCTACGTGCCAAAATGCAGATGGCAACTACGAAAATTGGTCGAACCTTTCTTCTGACCGCGTCCGTTGGCCTATTGATCGCGGTCATCGCCTGCGGTGGCGAAACTGATGCTACCGAATCGGCCGGGCAGCCTCCCGGAGGATCGCCCTCAGGGCCGCCTGGCAGCCGTTCGGTTAGCAATGAGATTCGGGTACGGAGCGAGTTGGTGTTCCCCATCAGCGCAGATCTATCATTCCAGGTTCCCGGAGAGATCCGCGCAATGAACGTCGCTGTGGGAGACATGGTGTCCGAGGGGGACGTCCTCGCGACCCTGGACGCTGAAACCATTACCTCGTTGCAACAGGTGGCTGCTCAGGCCAGGGTAAACCTGGAAGCCGCACAAGACGGCTTGGATGCGTTGAGAGGCTTGCAATCGGGCGATCCACTGGTGAAGGCGCGATCGGAAAGTGACCTTGCCAACGCCGAAGTAGATCTGGACACCGCGCAAAAACGGCTCGACGATTATCAGGTGAATTACAACGTCGAGCTGGGTACGGCGCGAAAATCAGTGGCTGACGCGGAGGGCAACCTGGATCAGGCCGACGAAGCCGTGTCAGATTTCGCCGACGGTTACAGCGAAAAATTCGCCGAGGCCCTGGAAACAAGGTCAGCCGCCAAGCTGACGCTTGACGCCGCGGAAGACACCGTGAACGACTTTTTGCCGAGGCATAACGAGAGCGTTGGGCAGAAAAGAACCGCGATTTCCAAAACTCGTTCCGACCTGGATGATGCCGAGGACGCTGTCCTTGAATTTGACGCAAGGCACGCTGAGGAGCTGGCGAAGGCGCGAACGGAATTGGCGGTAGCTGAGGTGGAACTGGATAAGGTCGAGGACGATTTTAATGAGTTTCAAATCCGCATTTACGATGAAAGCCCAAGCCACCTGGAACCGGGCCAAAATTTCGACGTGGTGCAATTCAACGGCTTGCGGGCAGCGGTGGATGTAGCCAGGCAGTCTGTCGACAATTGGAAGAAAGAAGTTGCCGACCTGCTCGCCGGTCCCGACGAAATCGACCGCACTGCCGCCATCGCTCACGTGGCTGAGCTGCAGGCCACTCTCGTCCGACTGAACCGCGAATTGAACGATGTGCTCGCGGGACCAGACCAGGTTGAACTCAGTCGCCTGGAAGCCGCGGTGGAGATCGCCAGGGCCAGGCTCAGCCGCGCCGACCGCGATCTGCTTGAAGCCGAGGAAGGCGTCGATCAACTGGAGTTGAAACTGTTGCAGGCCACCGCCGAAAGCGCCCGTTTCCTTCTTGAATCCGCGCAATCCCAATTGGACCGGTTGGAAGAAGGCCCCGACCAGGTAACGCTGGACGCCCTTGTCAAAGAGATCAAAAGCGCCCGGGAAGCCCGAGACGAACTGACTGAAGAACCGGAACCGGCGGCAATAGCGCTGGCAGAAGCCAGGATCGAAGCCGCGGAAACTGCGTACCAACAGGCGCAGGAAGATGTCGCAAACGCGATTTTGCAGGCGCCCTTCGACGGCATGGTTACTATGAGTACCATCAGCGTCGGTGACATAGTGACGGTCGACGCCCGAGTAATTCAGCTGGTGGACCCGACCCGCGTATCGGTGCTTGGGTTGGTGGAAACCAATTACCTGGATCGCATTGTAGAAGGAGCGTCAGCGGCGGTTACGTTGGGAGCATTGCCGGGTGTTACGTTGGACGCGGTAGTCAAATCCGTCAGCAATGATGCTCGCACCGAGCGCGGCGTGATCAGTTTCCCGGTGGTGTTCGACGTTACCGTTCCAGCTGGGGTTGCTATCCCGCCGAACCCTGGTCTGGTTACAACGGCTATCACCCCGAGACCATAGGAAAAGCCGGCGGAAATGGCTCGCCGGCTTTTCCAAAATCCGCCTGGCACGTTGGGCAGTTCACAAACCAGGATCATTCGGTTTTCCCGGTTTTGTCATTGCCACGCTACGCTCGTAATGACATGAGGAAAACCGAAAGGCCCTGAGACTCCGCGCTATCGGATGCCGGGTGAGCAACCGCTGTTTTCGATCCGCCGCCGGTGCACGGCTGCCGTGACACTCCATTGCATCTCGCTAAATCTGCATCTCGCTAAATCGGGAGCTTGGGTTCCGCGCCGTCGGGAACGTCAATCTCAAATGCGTTGGCATTAAAAGCCAGCAACGAATAGTAACCCATCAGCGTCGAGAGTTCCGTCAAACCGAGGGACCCGAATTGGTCCAACGCGGCCTGGAAGGTCGCCTGGGTTACCCGGTGGTTTTGAAACGATTCGGTGGCATAATTGACTACCGTTTGCTCGTCCGCTGGCAGTTGGGGCAAGGGTTTCCCGTCCCGCAAATTGTCCACAAACTCGTCGCTGATCCCCTGTTCGCGCGCTCGGGCAGAATGGGCGTGCCAGATGTATTGGCAATCCATGTGGCGGGCGGTCAAGATCATTGTTAACTCTTGTATCTTTTTGGATAGCGAGGACTCGTCCCTAAGGTAGTTCACCAGCGAGTTCGCCCGGCGGCGCATCTCAGGACTGCTGATCATCACCGACCCCGGGCCGCTGGTCACCACGCCACCGGAACCGGCGGTTTCCGTGTCAAAGGCTCCTCTCAACTCTTCCGGTATCTGATCCCTCGTGACTGTAGGTATTCGAACCATTGTTTGCCTCCCTCGGATTGTTCAGTCGTCAAATTTCGTGAACCAATATGGCCGACAGACATTCCCGGCATTGCGGCCGGGTTGCCTGAACCTGCTCGCCGGCATCATAGCCTTGCCCGGTAATCGTGGCAAGCGGGCGGCGGCTCACGCGTACCCGCTTTAATCTGTCATTGCGAGCGCAGCGTGGCAATCTCGTCGCCGTAGCAATGGTGATTCGCCGACGTGTGTTCAACCTCAACGAGATTGCCACGTCGCTGCGCTCCTCGCAATGACAACCGAATGACCCTGGGCGGCAGGCCGGGCCGCCGGACGGCGTACCGGGACCGCTCGGTATCTATATTCGTGATTCCATATTAGAATATCCGCACGGTAATTCGGAACGATAATTTGGAAAGGAGGGCGGGCAATGGCCATCGTCAACACAGTAACGGGTACTTTGGACACCGGCGACCTCGGTTTCACCCTGAGTCATGAACATGTGGGCACCAATGCCGCCGGGCTGCGCCACACCTTTCCGGAGTTTATCGACCGCGATGGCATACGCGAACAGTCCATCGCTGCCATGACGGCCGCCTACGCTGACGGTGTCAGGACCATGGTTGACGTCAGCACCATCGACCTGGGCCGCGATGTGGGATTGATTAAGGAAGTGTCTGAGGGCAGCGGCATACAGATAATCGTGGCTACCGGCAACCATGTGGCGGTGCCCAGGCCATTCGCCGACGTTTCACCCGATGTAATCGCCGCGCTGTACATCAGGGAGATCGAAGAGGGCATCGAAGGCACTGGGATCAAAGCCGGCATTATCAAGGTAGCCAGCGACCGGGGAGGTATCACACCACCCCAGGAAGTGGTGTTGAGAGCCGCCGCCAGAACCCAAAAGGCCACCGGGATCCCCATTTCCACCCACACCTGGTCGCCCGACCGGGTGGGCGACCAGCAGGTTGCCATCCTAGAGGAAGAGGGCGTAGATCTCAACCGGGTGTACATCGGTCACAGCAACGACGACACCGACCTGGATTATCTGTTTGGCCTGCTCAACAAAGGAGTCTGGCTGGGGCTGGACCGGCATCCGGGCGGGCAGGTTCCCGGCACTCCCAATTGGGAAGAACGCACCGAGATAACCAGGAAACTGATGGACGCCGGCTTCACCGACCGCATATTCCTGTCTCACGACTACTCGGTTCCAAAGGCTCGCCACGGCGCCGAGGTCCAGGAACAACGGCGGCGGGCGAATCCTGACGGGTACAACTTTATCCCCCGGTACGTGCTGCCCAGATTGAAAGAACTGGGCGCATCCGACGGCGACATTCACCAAATCACCGTGGAAAACCCCAGACGATTCTTCGCTGGCGAATAGCACTTGGCTGTCGCGTCCCAGTAAGCTGCGCCATAGTGCTTGCATCGCTGAGGGAAAGCCCTCAATACAAATGGTATGCCTTCGCCGCGATGGCGGTGGGCACGTTCGCGTCGGTGGTGGACCATGGCAGCGTGGGCGTGGCCCTGCCTTCCATCGCCAGTTATTTCCAAACCGACATACCGAGCGTGCAATGGTTGGTCATCGGGTATGCCATGACCATCATAGCCTTACTGTTGCCCATGGGCCGTCTGGCCGACCTGATCGGCCTGAAAACCGTTTACATCATCGGCGCGGTCGTGTTCGTACTCGGAGCGTTCGCCGCCGGCGTTTCTTCCGACCTCACTATCCTGATCCTTTCCCGCATAGTGCAGGGCGCCGGGGCCGCCATGACCCAGGGCACGGGCATGGCCATTGTCATAGCTGCTTTTCCGCCAACGGAGAGAGGCAAGGCCATCGGCATGATAATGACGATGGTGGGAACCGGCGCCGTCGTCGGCCCTGCTATGGGTGGGTCGCTCGTGGACGCCCTGGGGTGGCGTTCGGTGTTCTTCGCGGCTATCCCGCTGGTGCTGTTGAGCGTAATATTGAGCCTGGGGATTGTTACTGAACACGATCGCCCGCGCGGTAATCGCGATCAAACCAGGTTCCGGTTCGATTGGCTCGGCGCGGTTTTGTCATCCGGGGCCCTGCTCGCCCTGCTGTTGGGAATAACCAACGTTCATCGCTCCGGTTGGGATTCGCCGCCGATACTGGCAGCCGCGGTCGCCTTTGTGGTTTTGCTGGTCAGTTTCGTGTGGTGGGAACTGCGGTATGTCAGTCCCATGATGCAGTTGAGACTTTTCCAGCGTCGTAATTTTTCGCAGGGAGTCTCGGCCAATTTCCTGCTGTTCATGGGCAGTTCGGCGGTACTCTTCATGACGCCGTTCTACCTGCAAAATGTCCTGGGATACCGACCCGCGGTGGCCGGGTTGACAGTGGTGCCCGGGGCAATCTGCATGTCGATCCTGGGGCCGGTGAGTGGCCGCCTTTCCGACCGGTTCGGCTGGCGCAAATTCACCGTAGGCGGCCTGATCATGTCCGCCGCCGGCATATCCATTCTGTCGCGCCTCAGCGAAGATTCGTCGCTGCTGCTGGTGATACCGGCGTTGATGCTCCAGAGCAGCGGCATGGGTACCTTCTATTCTGCAAACTCCAGCTCCATCCTCAGCGCCGTAGAACGCACGAGCCACGGGGTCATTTCTGCATTCTTGAACCTGATCCGTAACGCTGGCAACGTCGTCAGCGTTGCCGTCGCTACCGCCATCGTCACCGCCACCATGGGTTCTATGGGATTCGAACCCAGCCTCGACGCGGTGCGGAGCGGCGCAGGTTCCGGAGTAGGCCAGGCTTTCACCACCGGCTTGAGATACGCCTATATGACCATGGCGGGATCCGTGTTGCTGGCAATGGTGATCTCGGTATTGCCGTTGCGTGGAGCGCAATACCTGGAATACGCTGCCGCCCAACCTGAACCATCAAGAACATCACCCCGCTAAACGAAGCCCCACCAGAACGAGGAGGATACCACCATGCCCACCACACTCGACGGCGGTGAAGCAATCCTGGAGGCATTCCGTAATTTGGGCGTCGAGTACATCATTTCTTCGCCCGGGTCGGAATGGGCTCCGGTGTGGGAGGCCCTGGCTCGGCAACAGGTCAACGAAACACCCGGGCCCCGGTACATCAATTGCTGGCATGAAACATTGGCCGTGAACATGGCCACCGGATATACCAGGGCCACCGGAAAGATGCAGGCGGGTTCTGCTCCACGCCGGGGTGGGTCTGCTCCAGGGGAGTATGGGCATCCACAGCGCCAATCTGGGTGAGGTGCCGATGATTGTCTGCTCCGGGGAAGCCACCAGCTACGGCGAAAACCCGGAACTCGACCCGCAAGCCCAGTGGTACCGCAACCTGAGCGTGGTAGGAGGCCCAAACCGGTTTGCCGAGGCTGTTACCAAATGGAGCGGTCAAGCCACCAGCCCTTACACCATGTACGAACAGCTGGTGCGCGCCGGCGAACTGGCGCAGCGTGTCCCTCAAGGTCCCACTTATCTGGACATCCCAATCGAGACCATGATCCACCAATGGACACCGCCGGCCAAGCTCCGCGCGGTTCCCGCTGCTCCCAAAACCCAACCCACGCCGGATGCGGTGGAGCAGGTTGCCAGACTGATTGCCAACAGCAAATCTCCTTTGATAATCACCGACTGCGCCGGCCGCGAATCCCAGGGATTCACCAGCCTCGTGCAGCTGGCCGAGATGTTCGCCATACCGGTGGTGGAGAGTACCGCAACGTATTCCAATTTCCCCAAGAGCCACCCGCTGCACCTTGGCCCCGAGCCGGGCGCATACCTCGACGGTTCCGACCTGGTGATTTTGGCCGGCAGTCGATCCCCGTGGTATCCACCCAATGCCGGACCTAAAAACGCTACGGTGGTGGCGATGGGAGATACTCCCATCAAGGAATTGATGGTGTACCAAAACCTGTTTGCCGACCTGTATCTGGAAGGCGACCTGACCATCGCGTTGCAGTTGCTGGTAGAAACGTTGCGACCATTTGCATCCCAGCACAGCGCCGAAATCGAGGAGAGGTTGCAGCGGTGGGAAGCAGAACACGACCGGATCAACGAGCGCAACCGATTAGCGGAAGCGACTGCCAAAACCGGTCAACCGATTGATCCGGTGTGGCTGTGCGCCGCCCTGAGTGAAGTAATGCCGGCGGACGCCGTTTACGTCGAAGAAGTCACAACGCATCGCGGAGCCATCGCGCGCCACGTCCAATGGGAATCCCCGCACGGTTATTTCAGGCCCAACGGCGGCCTGGGTCAGGGCTTGGGATTGGCGCTGGGCGTGAAGCTGGCCAAACCGGATCAGCCGGTTGTGGCGCTGATGGGAGACGGCGGATTCCTCTACAACCCGGTCACCCAGAGCTTCGGCGTTGCGCTGGAGGCCGACTTGCCGTTCCTGACCATAGTGTTCAACAACGGCAACTATGAGGCGATGCGGGGCAATCATCTGAACTATTATCCGGACGGAGTCGCGGCCCAATCCGGAATACACCACGGTGTCAATATACCTGGCCCCAACTACGCGCAGTTGGTGGAACCCTTTGGCGGCTACGGCGAGCGCGTGGAAGACCCCTCGCTGCTGCACCAGGCTCTACGCAACGGGCTAAAGGCAGTCCAGGCTGGGCGAATCGCGCTGATTGACGTGGTACTCAACAAATAACGTCGCTCCACCCGCGCCAACGAAACGCACCCGGCTACAATCCGGGTACAAATCTCACGCGCACCCACTTTGTCATTGCGACCCCGTACTTGATGCGGGGGTTGGCAATCTCGTCGCCGTAGCAACGATGGTTCGTCGACGCGTGTTCAGCCTCAACGAGATTGCCACGTGGTTCGACAGGCTCACCATGAGCGGCTGCGCTCCTCGCAATGACAGGTGGGGGTGGGTGCTCCTCGCAATGACAGAATTTAAGTGTGGGTACGCATGAGGGTTACAAACCCCGAATCATGCCTGACGGAGTTTGGGGGCAACCACAGCCAGTACCATCACTAGCGCGATACCGGTCAACCCGACCACCTGCGCCGCGCCGGGTGCGCCCCACAAGCCGGCCATCGCTCCGGCTCCCATGCTGCCGAAGCTGAAGGCCAGGATCGCGAACGACCGCAGACCCATCACTCGGCCCCTGAACTCGGCCTGTGTGGTGCGCAGCAACAGCGTCAGGATCAGTACTTGCGTTGACGCAAAGGACATTCCGACCAGGACCAAAATTGCCATGGAAAGATAAAACCAGTGCGACAATGAAAAGATGATGATGGTGAGGTGCCACATCACCACGGCCACGATCAGAAGCCTGCCAACGTTGCGCAGGCTGGGCGCCATGGCCAGCCCCACGGAACCGGCGAGGGCTCCAACGCCAAAGGCGGACAACAACAGACCCAGCCCGGCGGAGTCGGTCCCCAGCACATCCCGGGCGAAGATGGGCGCCAACCCCGTGTGCAAGGTCCAGCCGGCGAGATTTATGATCACCGCCACCAGCAGAACCGCCCAGATCACCTGATTCCCTTTCGTGTATCGCAACCCGTCGGCAACCGTCCGCAGCACCGATTCAGGGCGTCGATTGCCGCGCGGTCGGGTTATCCGGATCGCCGATGCCACAACGCCGCTCAACAGGTACAGCGATGCGATGGCCATGTAAGAACCTTCCGGTCCGTATGCCTTGAACAGCAAACCTCCTACTACCGGCCCGGTCAGCATGGCGATGTTCATGGCAATCGTGTTGAATGCCGCGCCGCTGCCCACCCTTTCCGCCGGCAGCGTGTCAGCGATGAGGGACTGGGCGGTTGGCATCTGAAAAAGTCGTATCATCCCCATGAACATGGTGATGGCAAAAATGTGCCAGACCTCCAGCCAACCCGTCAGTATCAGCGTCAGCATCAGGATGCCCATGGAGCCCATGACAAACTCCACGGTCGTCAACAGGACGTTTCTGGGCAATCGGTCGGCGATTGCTCCCGCGAATAACGCCAGGAAATTCAACGCCATGCGGGCCGCTGCGATCGCTCCCACCAGAAAGGGAGAATCGGTCAGCGTCAATACGAACCAGCCCAACACCGCCGATTCCATCTGTGTGCCCATACCCACCAGGGTTGTGGAACTCCACACGAACGCGAAATCGCGATACCGAAAGATACCGAGAGGGGTGGCCGCCTGGGTTAAGGTCGCCGAAATTTTCAATCTACGAACGGAACATTTCGCGGCTTACCGCCGGATTGATGCAGCGCCTATCCAAGGGAAGCCGCTTCTTGAGCCAACGCCATCAACACCTCGTCGGCGCCGATGTCTCCCAGCAAAGACACCCCGACGGGCAATCCGTCCACCTCAAGCAGCGGCAACGACAATTGTGGCCGTCCGGTATTCCCGGCGATAGACGTCAACGCGCTGTTGCGGAGCCGCAATGTGTGCCGCTCGGAAACTTTCTGGCCAGTCAGAGGAGCCGGTCCGATGGTCGTGGGAATACAAACGACGGTTCCTCCACCGCGAAAAACCTCCTCCATACGCGCCACGATCCCATCGCGGCCCACCTGAGCGGCGGCGACCTGATCGTCGGTCACCGACCGCGCCGTGACGTACCGGTCCGACACCTCGAAACTAAGCGCCGGGTTGGTGTCATCTATCCACTGTCGAATCGATTCCCAGGCCTCGCGGCTTTGCAAAATTTGTTGGTGGTCTGACCATTGGGTGAGGCTGGATGGTGATAACTGTTGGTATGACACTGAATCAAAAAGGGAACCGATAACCTGCGCCGCGGATAGCATGGCCTCGCGTATCTCCGGTTCGGCCAGATCGAAAGCGTCCTGGGCCATGACCAGATTCCTGGGGCGCCGCCCCGGCGTTCCTGGCGGGAGCAATACCGAACCCACAACGGCGAATAGGTCCGGTTCACGGGCAAACCACCCGATGGTGTCATAGCTTGGAGCCTGCAGCAGCATCCCGTCCCGGGGAATTCGACCGTGGGTCGGTCGCAGGCCATACAATCCACAGAAACTGGCCGGCACTCGCACCGAGCCGCCGGTGTCCGAGCCAAGGGCAAAGTCCACCAACTCTCCTGCCACCGCCGAAGCCGAACCGCTGGATGAACCGCCGGGCACGCGCCCTGTCGCGCGAGGATTGACCGGAGTGCCGTAGTGGGCATTTTCCCCAAAAATGCCCCGGGTCAGCTCGTCCGTGATGGTCTTGCCGACCATGGTGGCCCCCGCATCGAGCAATCGCTGAACCACCCACGCGGTGGCCCGGGCAGGTTGATGGGTAGCTTTCCAATGAGGATTCCCGCACCCGGTAACATGACCGGCCACGTCGAATATGTCCTTAGCGGCGAAGGTCAACCCAGCCAAAGGACCTTGGTCTGCGCCAACTGCATAAGCTTCGCTATCTCGGCAAAACGCGTTCAGGGGATCGTTTCCTGGCAGGGTAGGTCTCGTCGCGGTCATTGCATCAATCATCCTGGAAGGTAATCGGGTTCACAGAATAGGTAGAGACTGCTTTTGAAATGGGGTATCAGGAGATCCGATAGTAGCAGGTTTCCGGCGCCCCAACAGAATCACGGAGCGCTCTGTTCACCAACCGATCGATAACCGCAGTCGCGGCAAGGGTAACTCTGGCGTCCAGTAGTGTCCCGACCATCCTTGGGCATCCGGTGTGAACCACAATTTAAGGATTAGCAACAGGGCACAACCGGATGGCCGGTGCGCCTAGCTGCCTGCTGCCTCTCTGCGAACCCTTGCGATAGCACGCTGCAAAGCCGCGTCAATCCGGGAACCCCGGCGCTGGAACCCGAGCTCACGACGCATTTCCGCCATCAACTCCTCGTCGGTGCGGAGGAGAGTGTCTGACGTGATCCAGGTGGCGAGGTCAATCAACTCACCGGTGGAATATCTGCTGATGTCGCCACGGTTGGGGGTAACATTGGGGCGTGGGCCTCGGTCGGGAAAATCCGGCACCGGCGTTGTGGGCGGCTCATGGAAATCGCTATCTGCCCTGGCGCTATTTCCATAGTCAGAATCAGTGGCTGCCTGGCGCCATGCCGCTACTGCTCGAGTGACTTCGGCCTCCCGATTTCTGAACCAGTCGGTTGACCAGATTCGGTGGAAGCGCCAGCCTTTATCCTCCAGCACCTGTTGCCGCAGGCGGTCCCGTTCCCTGGCAGTATGGGCCGAGTGATAACTGGCCCCGTCGGCCTCGATAGCCAGCACCATCCGCCCCGGCTGTTCGGGATGGGCGCAGGCGAAATCGATGCGGTATCCGGCGATCCCGTACTGCGGAACCACCGTAATCCCGTTATCCTCCAGTCGGTGCAGCACGTCTAACTCAAAGGGGTTGAGGGGCAGGTCGCTGACCGCTGCCCCCAATTCTGACCCACCGGAGGCGGCAAACTCCAAATACTGGCGGAGCAACTCCACACCACGGGCCTGAGAGTGGCCCGGCTCCATATCGTGGTGCGAGAACGACGAAACCAGGTGAACCCGGGAACGGGCCCGGGTGACGGCCACGTTAAGCCTCCGTTCGCCGCCGGGCTGGTTGAGCGGTCCGAATCGGTAGGGCAACGTCCCGTTGGCGGCTTTATGATAACCAACGGTGAGGATTATCACGTCCCGCTCGTCGCCCTGAACACGCTCGATATTCTTTACAAAGAACCGCTCTTCGGCCTCCTCTGAGAAAAACTCGTCAAGGGACTGTTCATTCAGGCCACGCAGCCGAACGCGCAACGTCTCGTCGATATTGTTGGCGTGCCTGATGCCGAAAGCGATTACGCCGAGTGATTCACCCGGGTGGTGACGAGCATGATCGATGATCATTTCCACCACCCGCTCAACTTCGTCGGGATTGGAAGGCGTCTGTTGCGACAAGGGCCGGAAGGGTACGGGGTGATGGCTGATTGGAGCCGTTAGCGAAATGCCAGGGAAAGCGGTTAGTCCGCCGCCATAGATGTTGGCGTTGGAGAAAGCAATCAGCCGGCCGTCGCGGCTCCGGTAGTGCCACTGCAGCATCTCCTCCCGGATCAGGCCGGCTTTAGCCACGTCCAGGATTGACTCAATGTCGTCGGTCAGCGCCGTGTCGCCAATGTCATCCGATTCGTCGTCGCTCTCGTCATCTCCCCGTGCATTGAAAAAACTGGTTGGAGGAAGCTGGCGGTCGTCTCCGGCAATCACTACCTGCAGAGCGCGCGCCAGACTGCCTATCGCCTCGGCCGGCGGTATCTGCGACGCTTCGTCAAAGATGACCGCGTCGAACACAGGGCCTTTCGGTTTTCCTCATGTCATTGCGAGCGCAGCGTGGCAATCTCGTCGCCGTAGCAATGATGGTTCCCCGGCACGTGCTCAACCTCAACGAGATTGCCACGTCGCTGCGCTCCTCGCAATGACAACCGAAAGACCCTGGCGTCGAACAATTCCGCCTTGACGGGCACCATCTCCGCCACCAACAACGGCGACATCGCCCAGCAGGGCCGGATAGCGGTAATCACATGCTGCGCCCGGTTGAACAGTGTCCGGACGGGCAAGTGTCGGCGTTGCTTGGCCGCCTCCGTTTTCAGCAGGGCAGTTTCTCCCGGATGGTCGTTCATTGCCACCATGGCAGCCTCGGCGGCCGCCCGCCTGATCCTTTCCGGGGCAATGCCAAGATGCTGCCTGTCGAGATTGATAAACTCCTCTTCGCGACGGCTGTGAGCAGCGCCGGCGAAGCTGGCAAGGTTCGGGTCGTTGAAGGCCATATCATCCCACACTGCCTTAAGCCAGTACGCTCGACGGCATCGGCGGCGTGTTCCAATGGGATTTCGCTGCCTACCAATGCGATGATACCGTCAACGCCGGCGTCGGCAAACCCGCGTTCCAGATCCCGAACCCGCGGCAGCCTCGTTGCTACGCTCTGCTGAGACGCCAGGTGGTTGAGCAGTTCCTCCAAGCGTGCGTGAGGTTGCTCAAGCATATTCTCAGAAAATATGCCGTCGGCGCATTTCAGTGATTCAATCAGTGGATCGAGCGCAGCTAAAGTATCCGACAGGCGTTCGGGCACACGTGGATAAGCGCCATCGCCCGCCAGTTCGCGCCATTTCACCAACTGACCCGCAGCATCCCCCACGGTTTGCAGCACGCCGTGGCCGGAAAGGCTTGCCGCAGTTCGCAGGGTAGCCTGCACCGACTGGCGCGCCTTGCGGTATCCGGTGGACAGGATAGTGGCTATCCGCTTCCACCATCTATTGACCGGAGCCAACGCCGCGATGAGGTCAGCGTGGCTTAGATCATACACTTCGGGGGTAAAGCGCTCTTGAAACTGCGCTACATCCGACAACCACCGTAGCAATGCCGACCAATCCGACACGGTTTCAGGATGCGACAGGCCCACTTCATCAAGGTCGGCGAACAACCGGTGACGCACGTCCGGGAGTTTTTCGGCGCTCTCGCGCACAAACTCATACGCTTGCTGCGCCGATTCCGGAGAGTTGATGCTGGTCCGGGCCCATTCAGGATACCGTGAGGCAAGTCCGGGACCCTCCAGGTCCACCCTTCACGGGCGTCCCTCATGAGTTGGTCCACCGCCTCACGATTGAGCGCCCGGGCTGCGCCGGCCGGCATACTGGCGCTCGATCCCACCGGCTCCGGAGCGCCAATCAACTTGGACTGCACTTCAAACAGGCTTACCTGCCACGGATCTCGACGGTCGTGCATCGCGTTGACGTGAGTATTCAGTTCAGCGCGACGCTCCGACAACCGCCGGTGCAATTCGGAATCGTCGCGTGCCGGTATTGTACTGATGTCCCGCATCGAGTCCGCCATGCTTCTGGCGAACTCACGCTTTGACCTGACGCCGCCGTGGACGTCCATAACCAGATTGGATAACCCTACCCGCCGCAGTCGGGCGACCACTACTTCAATAGCAGCCCGCTTTTCGGCCACGAACAGCACCCGCTTGCCCCGCGCAATGAGAGCAGCTATTAAATTTGCAATGGTTTGCGACTTCCCGGTTCCCGGCGGTCCCCAAATCACTAGGTTCTGTTGACATTTCACGTCATTCCCGCGAAAGCGGGAATCCAGGCGCTTTGGAAAGCAGACATCGTTCACATTCAGGGTACTCTGGATTCCCGCGAAAGCGGGAATGACGAGCTGGAGTTAGCGAAATCGCCTTATATCTCAAATGTCGACACGACCTAATGACTCGCCGGCGAGAATATGATTGATTGCCCGATTCTGGCTCGCGTCGGCGTCCACAACCAGAAACTCATTCTCAGGCGGCTCAATGTCGGGCCGGTTTAATTTAATGGAGGATCTTGAATCCGGGCAGCCAGGACTGGCGCGCTTCATCCACTCCGGCGATGGCGGCTACGAAATCGCTGTCGGCAAAAGCCGCCAGGTTATTTTCTAAATCAGCCACCAGCGGTATATTGGTGTAAATAAAATTGCCCGCCACTATCCGGTCGGTGATAGCGAGACCGGGAACTTCGCTCCAACGGCGCTCCAAATCCTGCAACAGTTTCTTTGCCCTGGCCAGTGATAAAGCATCGGCGAATCCGTCGTCTTCGTCCGGCATACCAATACCGTACTCAGTTCGGAGCACGTGGGACAATACCGGGTTGACGTGGGCATCGCCCGATACCTCTATGTTAAAGTCCCATCTTCCGGCGCCATCGGGACTTACGGTAGCGGGGGGCAGTATCACCGGGGCGTTGCGCCTGGCCCCGGACCTGACTTGCCAGGTTGCCAGCCCGACTGCGACGAAGAGGGTGTTGAGACCCTTCTCGTCCAAGTGCTCCTGCGTTCGCCGGTAAATGGCGGATAGCCGTCGGCGGCTGTCGTCGCGGGTTTCCTCCCTTTCGAAAAGGCGGGTCATCCTAACGCTTCGCCCAGACAACAGTGATTCCAGGGCTTGAAGATTGATTCCCGAATCCGCGTCCTCGCCGGGCGTCAGGTCCAGCGTACCGGTCTTGAGATCTCGGTAGTTCAGGAGGCGATTACTACCGGATACGTCCACCAGTTGCCTGCTCCGCTGCCCGACGGAGCGCCTCTGCTCTGATGGGGTTGTTGCACGTTTTCGGCATTGCCAACCGCTAAACCCTAATCGTGAAAAATCCCGGAGCGCCAGATTTCGCCAACTCTATAGGGATTGGCAAGGGGGCGCAACCGACTGTTACGGGAACGCTACCGCCCCAACCCGGCAGCGCAGAGGGAAGCCGCCGCAACGCCACCTGCTACGCGCACCATCTGCTCCGACGGCTTACTGTGAAACGCCAGCGCTGATTGACGCCGAAACGCCCTACTATCAAAATTGCTGATACTCCATTTCAAAAGCAGTCATTACGATAGAATACACCAAGCCACGGTGCGCTGGATGGAGCAGATATACGGCGCGCAGGGTCTTTCGGTTGTCATTGCGAGGAGCGCAGCGACGTGGCAATCTCGTTGAGGTTGAGCACGTGCCGGGGAACCATCATTGCTACGGCGACGAGATTGCCACGCTGCGCTCGCAATGACATGAGGAAAACCGAAAGGCCCTGATACGGCGCTGACGAACGATTCACCCGGGCAGAGTTTGAAATCAACGCAGCTGCCGGGTTGCCTAATTGACTGGCCCGCCCAGGGGAGCGCGGGGAGACGTGCTCTCCAAAAACTTTCCAAAGCCGGGTTTTTGTATCAACGAACCCTCGTTGAGCAATACCTGCCCGCGCAGCAGCGTCATCCACGGTCGCCCATTCACCTGCCATCCCTCGAACAGCGTGTAGCCCGCGTTGCTGTGATGATTACGAGCGGTCACCACCCGGTCTCCACGAGGGTCCAGTATCAGAAAATCGGCGTCCGAACCGACCTGGATGACTCCCTTGCGGGGATATAGGCCAAATATTCGGGCCGGGTTTTCCGACATGGCTCGGGCCATCCACCAGATGGGCAGGCCCCTCTTTACCACGCCCTCGCTGTACATCAACGGCACAATGGTTTCTATTCCTGGCGATCCGAAAGGCACCGACCTGCCCTGGGGGTCCACAAAGATGTTGTCCCAACCGGGCTGCTTGAGTTCTGTGGGATGCGGCGAGTGGTCGCTGGCCACAATGGAAATATGACCCCGGCGCAGTCCTTCCCAAAGTGCATCCCGGTCGGGTCCGTCTTCGGGACGCAGCGGTGGGCCGATTTTGGCCAACGGGCCGAACTCGGCCATCTGGGCATCCGACAAAAGCAGATACTGTGGACAGGTTTCGGTCCAGATCGGTTGCCCCAGACTCTGCGCCTGTTTGATCCGTTCCAGACCCAACTGGGTGCTCAGGTGAACCACGTAAGTCGGGCAACGAGTTGCCGCACCCATCTTTACCGCACGGTTGATCGCCTCTTCTTCAGCCCAGTCTGGGCAAGCTTCCGGGAAGTTGGTGGGATGCGTATGACCATCGGCGATCAGTTTGTTTTCGAGATACTCAATGATGTTGCCACTCTCGCAATGCAGCTGCAGCACGCCGCCGCCGCGCGACACCATATCCATGGTTTCACAGATGTAGTCGTCATCGCACATGCGGTTGGGCCGCTTCTTGTACGTCATGAACATCTTGAATGACTTGACGCCCAGGTCGAATGCCTCTGGCAAACCGGCCAGAATTGACGGGCGGTTCTGCAGGATGAAATGGAAAGCGAAATCAGTCAGCGCGTTTTGTTCAATCACCTCTCGGGTTCGATGTACCGCCTGGGGCAGGGTTTCATCGCCTTCCAGGTCGTACGTGCCGAAGGGAACCAGGGTCGTCAGTCCGGCATGAGCCGCCGCCAGTGAACCCAGAGCGTAGTCATCGTGCCCATCCAGGTGAACGTGGCTGTCGATCAGGCCGGGCAGGACAAACTTTCCAGAAGCGTCGATGTATTGATCGGCTGGCGGCAGATATTGTTCGGGCCCGATGGCGACGATTTTTTCCCCAGCGATGGCGATGGAACTTTCGTACACCTGAGACGATGTAACGATTTGTCCCCCGACGATCACAGTATCCACTCTTGTTGACGCCACGACTGTACCTCGTTATCCGGTGTGTCAGGGGTTCGGTTAGCGGTCAGTTTCAAGCGACCAGATGCTGCATCCGCCTCGGCGGTGTCCGGTGTGGTTCACAGTGTTCTTCAGAGAGAACCCAGGATAGTGAACACCGGGAATCATACCCGTCGCACCGGGTGGCGACAAGGGTTGGCCGAAGAACCGGCAGGGCCTTTCGGTTTTCCCGGTTTTGTCATTGCGACCCCGTACTCGATACTAGGGTTGGCAATCTCGTCGCCGTAGCAATGGTGATTTGCCGACGTGTGTTCAACCTCAACGAGATTGCCACGTGGTTCGACAGGCTCACCATGAGCGGCTGCGCTCCTCGCAATGACAACCGAGCTGCGCTCCTCGCAATGACATGAGGAAAACCGAAAGGCCCTGGACCAACCGGTCTTAACAGTTACCCGCCGGGCAAATCAGTAAATTCCCTGAGGTTCCAACCCAAACAGGAACTGGCCGGCAGTTTCATAGTGCACATGATGACCCTGGGTGTGTTGTGTGATCACGTGAATGTCCTGAAAACGGCGCTGAACCGGATTGGACTGGAAAATCGCTCCCGCGCCGCACAGGGTATATGCGGTATCAACAACCTGGGCTGACATGCGAATGGCGTGGGTGGCGGCCACTCGCAGCTGGATTCGCTGGTCGATTTTCAAACTGCGGTCCCGGCAAGCCGCATCCCAAACCGCAGCGTGGCTGTCCCTCAGGAAGGCGCGCGCAGATTGGTGGATGGCGTGGGCTTCGCCGATGGCGCGTTGGGCGGTTTGGTGGTCGCGGAGGACTACCTGGGACCGACCGGGCATTCTGCTGCCGGCCTGCGCGATGGCGATCTCCAGGCTCTTCCTGGCAACGCCCAGGGCCACGGTGGCGAACCCGGTCGCAAATAACAGGGTTCTGGGGATGCAATACAGCGGGCCGCTTTCCAACGATTCGCCCTCCGGGTCGTACACCCGCTCCTCCGGCACGAACAGGTCGTCAACCTGAAAGCTGAAACTGCCGGTGCCCCGAAGTCCAGGGACATGCCACAGGTCAACCATGCGCACCTGCTCTTTGGGCATCAACAATATCCGCGTTCCGGCCCGGTTGCGGGCCGCATCGGCCGGTTGTCCCGGATTTCCCAGCGGAGCCAGCGCCCCGATCCAGGTGGCATGGTCACTGCCGCTGCTGAAGTTCCAATGGCCGCTGAGCCGGTAACCCCCCGGTGTCGGCGCCGCCATGGACGCAGCCGTGGGGGGCCCGTTGGTAACGACGCCCCTGGGGTCATCCCAGATCTCGCGGGCGATGGCCGTCGGCATCCGCGACGAACTGGTGGAGAAGACGTTGTTCTGATTGAGACACCACGCCGTGCTGGCATCCACTCCGGCGAAAACCTCCAGAATGTTCAGAAAATCGGGATGCTCCATTTCGACGCCGCCAAAAGAGCGGGGCAAGAGCAGCCGGAACAGACCTTCATCCGCCATTTCGTTGGCCAATTCAGTCGGTAGCTGGCGTTCGGCATCAATCCGGTCGGCGTCGATAGCGACCTGTTCCGCCAACCGCCGCGCGGTATCGAGATAATGTGAAACGTCGTGTATTTGTATCGCCATTCGTGCCTTCGCTCTCGATCTGGATGTGTCACCGCGAACCTGCGCGGAGTATGTAAGGTACATTGGGAAAACATCAGTGTCAAAGCGGTATCGGGAATTGGCCGGCCGCAGCCGGCTAGCCACGCAATACGCGACCGGGAACCTCAATTCGCCTTTGTCGTCGTCGGGTATTTACAACGCTGGCCCCTGCCGTTCATTATGTACCTGGCTTACCGGCAATTGAATTCAGAACCAAAGGCTGGAGTTGCAGCCATACTGATAAAGAGGAAAGCAATGTTTGAGGGATTTGAGCAGCTAAGGATTGAAACCGGCGGCACTACTATCAACGTCGTGAAGGGTGGCAATGGCCCACCGTTGTTATTGCTGCACGGATACCCGCAGACGCATACCATGTGGCACAAGATCGCTCCTCGCCTGGCCCAGGATTTCACCGTCGTGGCCGCAGACCTGCGGGGATACGGCGATAGCGGTAAACCATCCGGCGATCCCGAGCATCTGAATTATTCAAAACGGGTTATGGCGCAGGATCAGGTCGATGTGATGACGCACCTGGGGTTTGAAACCTTCTATTTGGGCAGCCACGATCGCGGAGCCCGAGTCGCCCACCGACTGACCAAGGATCATCCTCAACGCGTGTTAAAACTGGCCACGCTGGATATCATCCCCACCCGACGCATGTTTCAGATCGTGGATCAGGCCATGGCTACCAACACGTACCACTGGTTTTTCCTGATCCAGCCGTTTGATTTTCCCGAACGCGTGATAGGAGCCGACGCCGACTACTTCATCAGGTCACGTTTCGAACGCATCGCCAACTCCGCCGCTGTGTTCCCGTCGGAAGCCATCGAAGAATACGTCCGCTGTTTCAACGACCCGGCAGCCATCCACGGCGCATGCGAGGATTACCGGGCCGGAGCCAGCATCGACCTGGTGCACGACGAAGCGGATTTTGACAGCAAGGTTGCCTGTCCGCACCTGGCGCTGTGGAGTGAAACGGGATACGTGGGCCGCACCCAGGACGTATTGCAAGTGTGGCGGGATTACTCCAACAATGTGGAGGGTCAGTCGCTACCGTGCGGACACTACATCGCGGAAGAACTGCCCGACGAAGCCTACCGATTGCTGCACGAGTTTTTCACGCGCTAAGACACGCCACCCTCGCATCAATTCCGATAATGACGGAGGAAATCATGGCCGGGGATTACCTCGATCAACTGGCTGACTTTGTTGCCAACGTTAGCCTGGACGACCTGCAGCGCTCCACCGTTGCTGCGGCCAAAGACGTGGTGCTGGACACCATAGGAGCCATTTTGGCGGGTAGCAGGCTCCCTGAAAACACCAATCTCGCCCGCCTGGCTTCCCAAATGAGCGGGCCTGGAGACTCCACCGTTATCGGGCGCTGCGGCCGGGTGCAACCCCTGTGGGCCACGCTGGCAAATGCCACCGCCGGCGTCGCGCTGGAGATGGACGAAGGCAACCGCCTGGGCGGCGGACACCCTTCCATCCATGTAACACCCGGCGCCATCGCCCAGGGGGAACAGCTGGGACGCAGCGGTCGGGAGGTGCTGGAAAGCATCATCGTCGGTTACGAGGTTACCTCGCGCATCGGCGCCGCTACCCAGATACGCCCCGAAGTTCACTCCCACGGCACCTGGGGAACCATCGGTGCTGCTGCCGCCGTGTCCCGCCTGATGGGATTTGACCCGACCCAGACTCGCCTCGCCATGAACCTCGCCATGTCCATGAGCCCGGCTAACACCTGGACACCTTGCATCGAGGGAGCGACGGTTCGGAACCTGTACCCCGGACGTTCCGGATTCCAGGGGATCATGGCGGCCCAGTTGAGCCAGTGCGGGTTTACCGCCATTCACGACGGCCCGTCCGACCTGTACCGCAACATTCTGGGCGACGGTTTCAACCCGGAGGCAGTCGTTGCAGGGCTTGGCAATCCAGGAGAGTTGCGTATTCAACAGAACTATTTCAAATTCCACGCCTGCTGCCTGTATAACCACCCGGTGTTGGACGCCGTGCAGAACCTGATGAAAAACGAATCGTTCACGGCGCATCAGGTGGAACGGGTGACCGTGACGGCTCCGCCCATCGTTCAGATCATGACAAATCCAGCGCCGGACAACATGTTGGGAGCAAAATTTTCAATCCCCTACGCTGTTGCCGTCGCCGTGTGCACCGGGATTACCGACGTTACCGCTTTCTATCCGGAGCAATTGGCCAACGAAAACGTCCGGCAACTTGCCCGCCGAGTGGTGGTGGTTGCGGACGACGAGATGAACTTGAGACGCTATGACTATCCCTCCGCCCGTGTCGCCATACATCTGAAAGACCATAGAGTGCTGGAAAACAGCGTTACTAGCCCGCGGGGCGACTTTTCCAATCCGCCGTCGCGGGAAGAACTCCTGGGCAAGTTTCGGTTGTTGTCGCACGACACCCTGGGGGAAGACCGTTTGCAACAGGTAGTCGAGACGGTGGCCCGCCTAGATGAACTGGAGAGCATTCATCAACTGACCGGCCTGTTGACCGGCCCGGCGTAACCGGCGGCGCAGGCGGCGATTATCCGTGGCCCCTCGGCCGTACACTAACATAAATTTCCCACACATCCTGAGCCTGTCGTTTGAAGATTCGCGATCGTTCGGCTAGAATCTCCTCGGTGTATGAACGGTGACCAACCCGCCGCACAACCACCGATGAATCTGACCGCTCTCGGGTTGCCTCGCGCCAACCCTGGTCGGCAGACCAAGCCGCTAACAGGAGCAACGCCAGATGCCCGATAGTCTTATAACCGAGGAAGTAGCTGCGCTTATAGGCCAGGAATCTCCGCCCGAACGGAACCGGTTTCCCATCAGCGCCGAGATGGCCTACGATGTGGCCGACGCAATAGAAGACTACAACCCACTATATGTAGACTCCAGCTACGCCGAACAGAGCCGGTTCGGCGGGCTGTTGTGTCCTCCCCTCGCCGCCTGGAAGGATATTGCGCCGCCCATCGGATACTTTGGCGCGGGGCAGGAGTGGCACTTCGAAGTACCCTTGCCATTCAACAGTTACGGCCTCAACGGAGGCAGCGATTGGCAGTTTCTCGCGCCGGCTTACGTCAATTCGTGGATCACCCGGCGGTTTCGCATCCTGGACATTTTTGAAAAATCGGGACGGTCCGGGCCGCTAGTTTTCATAGTCCGTGAAGAAACGCAAACCGACCAGCATGGGAACACGTTGAGCAAGGCGAAGCGCGTCAGCATTCATCGGTCTCTACCCGCCGGAGAACAGCCCAGCGACGTCGCCCAGGTTGCCGAACACCTGACCACCGTTCCCGTCGCACCACCTGACCCGGAGATCATTCTCCCCAAACCCAATCCCTCCGCCCAATCCCAACATCACTTTGAAGACGTTACCGTGGGAATGGAACTGCCATCGGTGGTTAAGGGGCCAATGACTACCACGCATCTTATCCGGTGGGCGGCGGCCAACGGAAACTACGCCCGAATACACTGGGACCTCCCGTTCGCTCAGCTGCATCAGGGACTCGCCAACGTGGTCGTCAACGGGTCGTTGAAGAACCAGTACCTGGGACAGCTGCTGCTGGATTTCGCGGGTGAGCAAGGCTGGTTCAAACGTTTCTACGTGGAACATCGCGGCATGGACTACCCCGGCGACACGTTGACCGCTTTCGGGACGGTCACCAACAAACGCGAAGTCGGCGACTTTGGGCATGTAGACTGCCAGGTTGCGCTCCGCAACGACCGGGGAACCCAAACCGCAGCCGGCGTTGCAACGGTGGTTCTCCCCAAACGGGGACAATCGCTGCCCTTGGCGTGGGAAGAGGAACCTTGGGAATGATCGGCATCCTGAGCGGAATAAGAGTGCTGGAAATGGGCGGAAATGTTTCGGCCCCGTTCTGCTCCCGGCTTCTCGCCGATTACGGCGCTGACGTTATCAAGATCGAACCGCCTCCGGTGGGCGATGAAGCCCGCCGCGCGGGACCCTTCGTGGATGATGATCCGGACCCTGACAAAAGCATACCGTTCCTTTACCTCAATACCAATAAACGGGGCGTTACCCTGGATCCTGCCAGCGATTCCGGCGCCAGGTTGCTGGCGGCATTGATGGAAACCGCCGACGTCCTGGTTGAAAACTTTTCCCCCGACCAAACACCGGTCCCAAACGTGCAGCGGGACGAGCTGCAAACCACGTATCCAGGACTGATTGTTACGTCTATTACGCCCTTTGGACAGACCGGACCATACCGCAACCTGGCGGCCACCGATATAGTCGCCTACGCCATAAGCGGTCTCATGTACCACTCCGGCGACTCAGACCGGGAGCCTTTGCGTAACGCCTTGAACCAGTCTTTCTACGTGGCGGGGATAAACGGCGCCGTCGCCACTACTGCGGCCCTGTTCCAGCGTCTTGCCACCGGCCGCGGACAATGTATCGACGTGTCAACGGTGGAGTGCCTGGCATCCCACCTGGTGCAGGCGGCGCCTTACTATAGTTACATGGGCGCCATCAAAGGACGACGGCCAGTCCGGGGATCGGGATTCGAGGAACTCATGCCAGCCCGCGACGGTTACGTGATACCTTCTGTGCAGGGTTCGCAACCCTGGGAAACCGTGGCTGATTTGATCGGGCTGGAAGAACTGCGCGACCCACGTTTCGCAACCGGAGCCGGACGCATCGAGTTCGGTGAAGAGCTGAATGAGTTGTTAATCAAGGGTTTGGGCGAATGGGATCGAAAGCCGCTGTTCCAGGCATCCGGTGAGCGAAGGCTCGTTTTCGGTATGGCTCAAGACGCGGGCGATCTTTACGAATGCCCGCACCTGCGGGACCGGGAGTTCTTCAAGCCGGTCGACCACCCCGTTGCCGGCGCCGTAGATTACCCGGGCATGGGCCCCAGATTATCGTCCATGGAGCATTCCGCACCGCGTGCCGCCCCGCTATTGGGTCAACACAACCTGGAAATCTACCGCGATGAGTTGGGTTTTTCCGATGATGAACTGGCGCTGCTGAGTACGACCGGTACGATCTGATGACACCAATCTTGCAAGTGTTCAGGGTGCAACGGAAAACATGACCTCTCTGCCGTTACAGGGGATCCGCGTCGTGGACCTCAGCCGGGTGTTCGCCATGCCCTACTGTGGGGCCTACCTGGCCGACCTTGGCGCTGAAGTCATCAAGGTGGACACTCACCATAATCAGTTTGTCGATACCACCCGCACCCTCAACGGGCCGTATCCGGACAATGAGCCCGGCGAACTTTATTGGGAGCGCGGCGGCACTTTCAACACGTTGAACCGGGGCAAGTTGAGCCTGACGCTGGACCTGCGCTCAGGCGCCGCCCTCGAGGTACTGCGCCAGCTAATAGCGGTGTCTGATGTTCTGCTGGAGAATTTCACGCCCCGCGTCATGCACCGATTTGAACTGAGCTACGCGCACCTCAAGGCCATCAAACCGGATTTGATTATGGTTTCAAACACCGGCTATGGTCATTCCGGCCCCTGGACCAACTTCGGGGCGATGGCCACCGCCCTGGAACCGACCCACGGCACTGGCGCGTTCATGGGTTACCTGGATGTTGATCCCGACGGCCGTTCGGCTCCCGGAACTGTGCCCAACAAGATTGCCAATTCCTATACCGACTTCCTGGCAAGCTGGACGGCGCAGTTGGCGGTACTCGCCAGCCTGTTCCACCGGGCCCGTACCGGCCAGGGAACCTGGATAGACCTGGCGATGTACCAGGTGGGCGTTTCCTTCATGGGGGAAGGTCTGCTGGATTTCGCCTATAACGGCCGGCGAACCCGTCGCCTGGGCAACCGCCACGAGCGCCTGGCGCCCCACGGTTGTTACCCATGTCGCGGACCGGACGAGTGGGTAGTCATCGCGGCGCGGGACGAAAACGAGTGGCAGGAAATTTGCGCCGTCATCGGATTGCCTCAGCTGATTACCGACCCCAGGTTCGCCGATGTCGCGTCGCGGCACACACATCAGGACGAACTGGACACATTGATTGCAGGATGGACTTCTGACAAGTCCCAATACGAGATCATGCATTTGCTGCAACAAAGGGGAGTACCCGCCGGCCCGGTCCTCGATGGGAAGGGATTGCTATCTGATCCCAATTTCCGAGCCAGAGGTTACTTCGAAGCAGTGGATCACAAACCCGAAACCGGGTTGGGGCGGCAGGAATACCTGGGTCGCGGATGGAAAATGTCAGATAACGAGATTCATATCCGCAAACCTGCCCCTCTGTTGGGAGAGGACAATAGTTACGTGTTGTCTAAAGTGTTGGGACTTTCACAACCCCGGATCGCAGAACTGGAGAACAGCAACGCCGTTGGACGAACATTGGAAGGGGCTCGGATACCTGCGTCCGTCCCGTTGGAACGCCAGGTCGAATTGGGTTGGACAGTGGATTACGACGTTGACTACCGACGACATCTTGCGGACTTGGCTGATACTGAACAATCCTCTGCACCGTGAACCAACCGCCCCGTTAGCCTCGGAACCGGTGGGGGTTTTCATGCCGGCCGCCGCTGGGCGGGACTCACTCCACGCACCCGCCGACATCTAAGGGTAACGCCTCAGTGTCCAATCTTGTTGTCAGGCCGATTCTGAGCCTGTAACCACCTGCGGAAACGCCACTCACGCGTACCCGCTCTGATCTGTCAATCCGAGTATCTTCCGCTCATCCTGAGCCCGTCGAAGGACCCCTGTCATTGCGAGGAGCGGTAGCGACGTGGCAATCTCGCAAGGGGCAACATCCCTTCCTGCGCCAACGAGATTGCCACGTCGCTGTGCTCCTCGCAATGACAAGGGACTACGCTCGCAATGACAAAGTGGGTACGCACGAGGGAAACGCCGGGGTTGAACGGGTTTCTACCCCGGTGTATGCTCGCTCCAGCACGTCTCGCGAACCTGCCATTGGTTCGGCATGGGCGGAGCATCCTGATTTCGCCGAGGAGCAGGCCATGAACTTCGGTATGTTCACCGACTTCCACGTCCGAGGGGACATGACCCAGGCAGAAGCCTTTGAGGAATCTTTCAATCAGGTCGCTGAGGCGGAGAAGATGGGCATCGACTCGGTCTGGCTGGCCGAACACCATTTCACTCCGGACCGGTCTGTCCTGGCCTCACCTCTCATCATTGCCAGCGCCATCGCCGCCCGCACTTCAACTATCCGCGTTGGGCTGGCGGTGCAAGTCTTACCGTTGACCAATCCGCTGAGAGTGGCGGAGGAAGCGGCGACTGTCGACCACATCAGCCGGGGACGCTTCGATTTCGGCATTGGACGCAGTGGCCTGACCAAGTATTACCAGGGCTACAACATCCCGTACTCCGAAAGCCGCGGCAGATTTTTTGAAGCGCTGCAGGTAATCATGGCCGCCTGGAAAGGAGAGAACTTCTCCCACCAGGGCGACTTCTATTCTTACGACGACGTGCAGGTCGTTCCCCAGCCTTTCCAGCAGCCATATCCCCCGACACGCATCGCCGTGGCCTCGGCAGACACATTCCCCCTTGTTGGCAAGTTGGGGCATCCCATCTTCATCAGCGCCGCGGCGGGCATTCCGGCCCTCAAGGAACGGCTCGAACTATACCGCACCGCCCGGAAAGAAGCCGGCTGGGATGGCCCAGGTGAGGTAACCCTCCGCATCCCCGCATACGTGGCGGAGACCACTTCCAAAGCTCAGGAGGAACCGAAAGACAGCGCCATCCATGCCATCCAGTATGCCGCCACGGAACTCATCAAGACCGCGGCCAGCGAGGAAGGAGTGGAACGGCTGCGGCAAACGGCCAATATCCCGTACGAAGAGATTCTGCAACGGCGGGTTATGTTTGGCACACCCCAGGAAGTGACCGAACGACTGGAAGAATATCAGGAAGAACTGGACATCTCCGGCGTTGTGCTGGAGACCAACTACGGCGGCCAGATACCCAACGACCGCGTGATGGCTTCTGTGCGTATGCTGACCGAGAAGGTAGTCCCCGGCTTCAAGTAACCCCGGCGGGGCGGGGGGCGCTCCACCACCGCGGGCGTCGGTGTCGTTCTACTGCACCCTGCCGGCTCATCAGGGTCTATTCAAAGGTCCTCCGACCTCCGCTCATGGTGAGCTTGTCGAACCATTGTCGACCGTCCTTCGACAGGCTCAGGATGAGCGGGGTGGGGCACCGAGATTACCACGTCCCTCGACGGGCTCAGGATGAGCGGAAGATCCTTGCAATGACAGTGGGCCGGTTTGGTTTGACAAAGTGGGTAAGCGTGAGCCCCCCTGCCGGTAAGCATGTTCCCAGATTTCGTGTAAACGCCTCAAAATGAGAAGACTCCCGAAGATCTGGGGGTCTTTTTGGTTGAGTCCCGTCAGGCCGATTCACCTCCGCCTTGAGGTTTGGGGCGATGGCTTTTCTCGCCGACCGGAACGGCAGCGACCGTTGCCGGCATGTTCCAACTCCGTCGAGTTGCTGGCCCTGGGAATATGAGCCTGATCCAAATAAGCGGACTGCAGCAGCAGGGCCTTTCGGTTTTCCTCATGTCATTGCGAGCGCAGCGTGGCAATCTCGTCGCCGTAGCAATGATGGTTCCCCGGCACGTGCTCAACCTCAACGAGATTGCCACGTGGTTCCACAGGCTCACCATGAGCGGCTGCGCTCCTCGCAATGACAACCGAATGACCCGGATTACAGCAGCGTCCCTGTATCAAACAATAGGAATTTATACTATTGTGAATCGATATAATTGTGGTAAAATCCCGATAATTAGCAATGATTAGATTGTAATCGAAGTAAATTTTTCTCTGAAAGTCATTTTTCGGCCTGATTAGTTGCAGGTTTGATGATACCAAATCAGGCGTTGACCGGCGCATCACACGCGTCAACGGGAGGTAGTTTCCAGAACCGGAGATTCGCCATTGCATCGAAAAGCCACTGCCGAAATACCTGATTTGGGTGGCCTACCTTCTTCCAAGGGTTATACGTGTCCCATATCGTAAAACGATCTGAGGCGCTCGGCTGCGGAAACGAGTCGGGACGCATCCAGACCCACCCTGAGAACAACGTATCCCGGTAAACGCAAATTCCTCAGTGCCGAACACCCACGATGGTGATGTGCATCGTCTGATACGCGAAGATATTCCCAGGCGCCGCCGTAAGACGTGACCCGTTTCTCAGTCTGCGTTGGCGCCGAATACGATAAGGAAGCAAAAGGAATAAAGATGCAGCGTTTTATTATTGTTCGCGTGTTCCATTCCATGATTGCCCTGGTGGCGATCAGTATTATCGTCTTTAGCCTGGCCCGTATCACCGGTAACCCCCTGGACGTACTGCTTCCGATTGAAGCTACCCAGGAAGACTTTGATCGGGTTGAAAGAGTCTGGGGGTTGGATAAGCCTCTTCCCTTACAGTACTTCAAGTACGTTAACAACATCATGCACGGAAACTTTGGCAATTCCTTCAAATGGCAGGACAAAACCGCCTGGGAATTAGTAACCAGCCGGTTCCCGGCTACCCTCCAGTTGGCGGCCCTGGCGCTCGTATTAAGTGTGATCATTGCGGTACCTATCGGCGTGATTGCGGCGGTGAAGAAAGACTCCCCAATCGACTACGCCGGTAAGCTGATAGCTTTGCTGGGCCAGTCCTTGCCGTCTTTTTGGCTTGGAATCGTCTTGATGTGGATTTTCGCCGTCCAACTGGACCTGCTCCCCACATCAGGGAAGGGTGGGTTAAGCCACATGATCCTACCCGCCGTTGCCCTCGGATGGTTCCAGGTAGCCGCAATCATGAGGCTGACTCGTTCTTCGCTACTGGAAGTTTTGGATACCGAATTCGTGAAACTGGCCCGCATCAAAGGTCTGTCTGAGAGGAAAGTAATCTGGAAGCACTGCTTGCGCAACGCCCTCATTACTCCGCTCACCTACTTTGGACTTATCCTGGGGAGTTTCCTCACCGGTTCGGTAGTCACCGAAACCGTATTCGCCTGGCCCGGGGTCGGGTTACTGGCGATTGACGCCGTTAGGGCTCGTGATTTTCAGGTTGTACAGACGGTTGTGCTTTTCTTCGCAACCATTTACATCTTCGCCAACCTGGCGGTGGACATCATGTACGCCTACCTGGACCCTCGCATCAGGTATGACTGATCTGCGCGGTCTATTTACTCAGCTGCATTGGCCGATCTACGGAGTTGACCGGCATTTCAATCATAGATTACACAACATTTGATTCACACCGAATTTATCAGCGTACTGCGACTCAGGGATATCGCCGAGTTGAAAGCGCAGTGCGATACCTCCACCACGAATACAGGAAAGAGTACGGAGAAACTATGGCAGGCATAGCGCTACCCCAGCGATTCCCGGGACTAAGAGCTCTGGCCGGCTGGCGAGCTGTTTTTAAAGATCAACGATTGCCAGTCATACCCGTTGCAATATTGTTGATCGTGCTGGTAATTCCAGCCATTTTCGCCAACCAGGTGGCGCCCCACGATCCGCTGAAAGGCAGCTTGCCGAACCGCTTGCGTCCACCGGTCTGGACCAATCCGGAGGTGGTAAACGGAGTGGAGGTTAAGGCGGGCGGTACATGGCAACACATCCTGGGCACCGACAAGCAGGGCCGGGATATGCTGAGCCGCATCATTCATGGGGCCCGCGTCTCACTAACCGTCTCACTGATCGCCGTTTTCATTGCCGGACTCATCGGCACTGTCCTTGGGCTAATGGCGGGATTTTTCGGCGGGTGGATTGATCACCTGGTGATGAGGGTGGTGGACATCGGCCTTTCCATACCGGCCATTCTTTTGGCCCTGGTGCTGGTGTCCGCAATTGGAGCCAGCTTTGGCACAGTCATTGTGGTTATTGGCGGTGTTTTCTGGTCCCGTTACGCCCGCATGGTGCGAGGAGACACCCTGAGCATTAAAAGTCAGGATTTTGTCGCCCGGTCCCGGGTGGCGGGATCATCCAACAGCCGCATCATGGGCCGCCACATTTTTCCCAACGTCCTGAATACCATCATTGTCCTTGGCACCCTGGAAATTGGCCAGGTGATCCTGCTGGAAGCAACTCTGAGTTTCCTGGGAGCCGGCATCCCCAAGCCTACCCCGGCATGGGGGCTGATGGTCTCTGACGGTAGAGAACTGATCACTGACGCCTGGTGGGTGGCTATGTTCCCCGGCGTCGCTATTTTGCTAACGGTACTGTCGTTGAACCTCTTTGGCGACTGGGTGCGTGATCGCCTGGACCCGAAACTGCGCAACGTATAACCCACGAGACGGCAATCCGGGTCTACTGTCACACTCACCGGAGCCAACGGCTGGCAACTGCTTTCGCGACGTTGCGTCGATCAACTCCGCCGGCATTACCACCGATTCCAGGCAGTCAATTTCGGCTATATACATTTAGGAGGTCAAATATACATCGACGGATCAAGATTTACACCGGAGGAATCAAACGTGCATTATCGGTTCAAACAAACCAAAGTATTATTATTCGGATGCCTGCTGCTCATCATGGCGTTGGCCATTTCCTGCGGCGGAGCGGCTGAGGATTCTGAGGATTCTACAGACCCACAGGCGCCTGAGGTTGCCAGCGCTACTGGCGCGGCCACGCCCGGTGAATCCAGTGCGTCGGTCGCCACGGCCGTCCCTCAATCTACCCAGGAAAGTCCCGCAATGACCGAGCCCACCGTGGGCCGCCTCAGGGTAGCCTTCACGGTTCCGCCCCAGGAAACCAACCTCCCCTGGATCGGTCCCAGAAGCCTGCTGACCCAACTGAGCCCCATGGTCGAGACGCTCCTTGACATCGACCCCGAAACCGGCGCATTCATGCCGATGTTGGCCACGCGCTGGGAAATGGCGCCAGATGGCAAGAGTTGGACTATGGACTTGCGGGAAGGGGTGAAATTCCACTCCGAGTTTGGCGAATTCGATGCCCAGGACGTGGCGCACATGAGATTCCTCATGGGCCCCCAGGAAGGAAACCTCAACAGCTTCCGCAACACTTGGGCCACCACGGTGAATAACGTAGAAATCGTTGACGACCATAGGGTTGTCTTCCAGCTGGATAAACCAGACCCTGGCCTGGATTTCTTCCTGTCACTGAGCGGAGACCTGGTCATGCTGAGCAAGAATCAGTGGGACCAGGAAGGTCAGGATGGCCTCGAGCAGCGCCTGATCGGCACCGGCCCTTACGAATACCTGGAACGAGAGGTGGGCCAGTCCATTTCCTTTAGCCGGGTTACTTATGAACACTGGCGCGTGCCCAACGCCGACTTCGAGGAGTTGGAGTTGGTATGGGCCCCCGAGTCTGCGACACGCCTGGCGATGCTGCTGACCCAAGAGGCTCACATGGCCGAACTGCCCCGGGACGTGCTGGCCCAAGCGGTGTCAGAGGGCATGGGTATCTCCCAGAGCGGTCTGGGCGCCATACTCACCTGGCTCGTAATGGGCGGCCAGTATTACACAACCGGCGATGAGGTCTACGATGCCACCGTGCCTTACGCCCAGCCCGGCGAGAACGGTCGCCTGGTGCGTAAAGCCATGAACAAAGCCATCAGCCGGGACCAGATTAACGAATTCATCTTCAGGCATGGCGGGACAACCATGCTGGTGCATGGCTACCACCACACTCTGCCCGGCTGGAACCCGGAATGGGAAGATCGGTGGGAAGAGGAATACGGCTACGATCCCGAGGCAGCGAAAGATTTGCTGGAGCAAGCCGGATACCCCGACGGCTTCACGTTGAAGATGTACGGAGCCCACACTCTGCCGGGCGTGCCGGAACTACCCGACATTGCTGAAGCAGTGAGCATCTTCTGGACCGAGATCGGTATCGATGTCGAAATCGTGAGCCTGGAGTTCTCGGCGGTCCGTCCTCAATACCGGACCAAGCAAATCCAGGGCTTCACCTTTCCAATGAGGACCGTGCGCCGACCTCTTCAGGAACAGATCCGCCTTTTCAATCTCCCTGATGGAGTGGTCCACCATTACGAAACTGACTCCGTCGTCGAGACATGGAATGAGTTGTCGTTGACCCTGGACCCAGCGGAACGAGACCGCCTGATCCGGGAGATTGGGAACGAGAAGTTTGACAATCATGAGACCATACCCCTGCTCTGGATATTTTTCCAGGTTGCGATCAACACGGATGTAATAGCCGAGTACAAGTTCCCCGGAACGGCGGCCAGCAACTTTAGCCACCTGGAGACAATCAAGGCTGTTCGATAACAAACACAGACCAGCAACAACTTAAAAGACAGCTAGCTAACTCTATGTGAAGGCTGCGCATTCAGGACACAAGCTTTCGGAAAGCGCGTAGCCTTCGACAAACAGGAAACAGGCCGGGGAGGGATGACCAGTCAGGACAACCCTTCCCGGCCTGTCTCATTTCACACAACTAAGAAAGGCGGTCAGATCATCGTGCTCCCCGGGTTCAATAGGTCCGAGGGATAGTGACCCACTCACTTCTTGATGGTCGTGTAGTTAATAGCGGGTTGTCGCCCCGCGGCGGAGCCACCAACTACGAACACGGCGGAAACAGGCGCTGGGCGCGCATTGACTCACCACGAGTACAGGGCCGTCAAATTGACACCAGGCAGGTCAAATTTCGAGAAGGAGGAATTAATCGTGCATTACCGGTTCAAAAAAACCAACGTATTATTGTCCACGCCACTACTCCTGATCCTGGCATTGGTTATCGCCTGTGGTTCGTCGGCCCCTGAGCCCGAAAACACGCAGCAACCTGTGGTTGCTGATTCTCCAGGCGCGAGCGCATCCGGGGATACTAGCGCCTCGGTTGCCACAGCAGTCCCTGCATCAACGCCCGAAGAATCGGGTCTAACCGTGCCCCAGGTGGACCGTTTGAGGATAGCCTTCACGGTACCACCCAGGGAGACTAATCTTCCTTGGTCCGGACCCAGGAGCCTTTTGACCCAGCTCAGTCCCATGGTCGAGACGCTCCTCGACATTGACCCCGATACCGGCGCTTACGTGCCGATGCTGGCCACGAACTGGGAAATGGCCCCTGACGGTAAGAGCTGGACGATGGACTTGAGGGAAAACGTAGTTTTCCATTCAGGCTTTGGCGCATTCGATGCCAAGGACGTGGTCCACACGCGGAACCTCATGGGGCCACCGGAGGGAAACCTCAACACGTTCCGCGATACCTGGGCCACCAAAGTAGAAGATGTGGAGCTGGTGGATGACCATCGAGTGGTCTTCCGGTTGGGGAAGCCGGACCCAAATATGGACTTCTTCCTTTCTCCCAGCGGCGATCTGGCAATGCTCAGCAAGAACCAGTGGGATCAGGAAGGCCAGGATGGTATGGAGGAACGGTTCGTGAGTACCGGCCCCTATCAGTACCTGGAGCGGGAAGTGGGACAATCCATCACCTACGAGCGCGTGCCCTACGAACACTGGCGCGTGCCCAATGCGGACTTCCGGGAGATGGAGCAGGTATGGGCTCCCGAGTCGGCAACCCGCCTGGCAATGCTGTTAACCGGAGAGGCCCACATAGCCGAACTACCGCGCGATGTGCTGGCCCAGGCCGTTTCAGAGGGCATGGAAATCTCCCAGAGTGGTCTGGGGGCAATAATGACCTGGATCGTCATGGGAGGCCAATACTTCGTTACCGGCGACGAGGCCTATGACCCGACAGTACCCTACGCGGCTCCCGGCGAGCCGGGCCGCCTGGTGCGACAAGCCCTGAACAAAGCCATCAGTCGCGACCAGATCAACGAGTTCATCTTCAAGCAAGGTGGAACCCCCATGTTAGTACACGGCTTTCATCCCACCCTTCCGGGCTGGAACCCGGAATGGGAAGAGCGGTGGGAGGAAGAGTATGGCTATGATCCCGAAGCAGCCAGGGAATTGTTGGCACAAGCCGGCTACCCCGACGGTCTCACTCTAAGGATGTATGGATCTCACACTCTGCCAGGAGTGCCGGAACTACCCGACATCGCCGAAGCGGTGAGCATCTTCTGGACCGAAATCGGAATAGATGTCGAAATAATCAGCCTGGAATTCTCGGCGATCCGTCCTCAATACCGGACCAAGCAATTCCAGGGCTTCATCGCTCCATTCAGGACCGTGCGCCGACCTCTTCAGGAACAGATCCGCCTCGTCAATGCCCACGAAGCCGGCGTGCTTCATCACTACGAGTCCGATACCCTGGAGGCGAACTGGCAACAGCTCACTCTTACCCTGGACCCAGCTGAAAGAGACCGGTTGATCCGGGAAATCGGAAACGAGAAGTTCGACAACTTCGAAGCCATTCCACTTCTCTGGATATATTTCCAGGTAGCAATAAACCCGGACGTGGTGGCCGAGTACAAGTACCCCGGCACGGCGGCCAGCAACTTCAGCCACCTGGAGACAATCAAGGCCGTCCGTTAATTGACTTATCGCAACTCATTGGAAAACGAGCTAACTCAACGTAAAGGTCTAATGCAAATCAGAAACGCAGTTCGACGAAAAGCCACTAGCCCTCTATAAACATCCCGGGGAGGTTCGCACTGACCTGGCGTCGCCTCCCCGGGCGGACCTATTTTCAACGACACCCAAAGGAGCCCAATTCATCATGTTTCACCGGTTCAACAAACCAAGATTATTACTGTCCGCCGTTGCGCTGCTGGCCCTGTTGTTGATCGTCGGCTGTCGTTCCACAGCTACCGACGAGCCGGCGTCAACCGACACACCACCAGCCGACGGCGCCGCGGCGGAGCCGACTGCGGCCGTCGCCGATCCTTCCGGCGGTCAACCTTCCGGCGGCCAGTCGCCCACAGCAACCCCTCTACCCGTTGCTGCTTCCACCGGTCCGGTGGAAGCCAAGGTGGATCGCCTGGTGATTGCATTCACCCAGCCGACTCACGAAACCAACATCCCCTGGTTCGGAGCCCGCACGATGTTGTCTCAGTTCAGTCCGATGACCGAGACTCTCATCGACCTGGCTCCGGCGACCGGGGAATACACGGCCAATCTGTCCACTAGTTGGGAAATGAGCCCCGATGGCAAGAACTGGACCCTGAATCTGCGGGAAGGCGTGCCTTTCCACTTCGGGTTTGGTGAGTTCACCGCCAAGGACGTAGTGCACAGCCGGGGGTTGATGGGGCAGGACGACGGTGTAAATACTTTGAACAGCGTGTGGCGCGAGACCGTGGACACGGTGGAAGTGGTGGACGATCATCAGGTTGTGTTCCGGCTCACAACATCAGAGCCGGACCTGGACTTTGCCCTCTCAATAGGGGGCGACCTGATGATGATGAGCAAGGACCACTGGGACCAGGGGGGCCAGGACGGCCTGGAGCAGCGGGTAGTGGGCACCGGTGCGTACCAGTATCTTGAGCGGGAGGTGGGCCAATCCATCCTGTTCGAGCGGGCGTCCGACGAACACTGGCGAGTCGGACGCGGCGACTTCAATGAGATTCAGCAGGTTTTCGTTCCCGAGGCGGCCACCCGCCTGGCCATGTTGCTGGCTGAGGAGGCCCACGTGGCGGCGCTGCCCCGCGATGGTCTGACCCAGGCCGCAGACAATGGTATGAGGATCATCAATAGCGGGATCGGCGGCCTCCACACGATGTTCGTCTTCGGAGGTCTATACTTCACCAGTGGTGAAGAGGCCTATGACCCCTCAATTCCGTGGGCGGCCCCCGGTGAGAAAGGCCGTCTGGTTCGACAGGCTTTGAACAAGGCGATCAACCGGGATGAGATCAACGAGTTCATTTTCAAGGGGGGTGGCGCCCCTTACCGCGTTGTTGACTACCACCCCACCATGCCCGGCTGGAATCCGGAGTGGGACGAGCGTTGGGATGAGGAATATGGTTTTGATCCAGACAAGGCCAGGGAGTTGCTAACCCAGGCCGGCTACCCCGACGGTTTCAAGATGAAGATTTATGGCTCTCACACACTGCCAGGAGTGCCGGAAATGCCGGATATGGCGGAGGCCCTGAGCATCTATTTCACCCAGATTGGCGTAGATGTGGAAATAGTGAGCGTTGAGTTCAGCGTGGTGCGCAACCAATTCCGCAACAAGCTGGATAACGAGTTCGTGTATCCCCTAAGAAGCTCCCGCCGGCCATTGCAGCAGCAAATCCGCGTCCACAATCTCCCCGCTCCCTTTGGAGTAGCACATTTCTACGAAAGCGATTTGATTCTGGAAAAGTACGATGAGTTAACCCAGACCCTGGACCCGATGGAACGAGACCGCATCTTTCGGGAAATTGGGGACCATAAATTCGACAACTTTGCATCCATGCCGCTCCATTGGCTCTACATCCAAATGGCGGTTAACCCGGAAATAGTGGCCGAATACAACTTCCCGGGAACGGCAGGTTGGAATTTCAGCCACATGGAGACCATTAAGGCCGTGCCGAAATAGACCTCCGCGCGTTTTCGGCGCCGGGTTGTACGGGCAACCCACTGACGAAACGACTCCTGAGGTTCAGGGGTCGTTTCGTCGTTATTGATTCGTGCTGTTGGTGATTCCCCCTGGATGTTGGTTTGCCGAAACGATTGATCGCGTCGGCCGTAGATCGACGGCGGGATGCCAGGCGGTAGACGAACACGCTTGGCAAGCAAAATCGACATAGGGAGACGGGGTCAGCAAACCATCCTGATCCATTCAAGTTGGCAATCTCGTCGCCGTAGCAATGGTGGTTTGCCGCCGTGTGTTCAACCTTAACGAGATTGCCACGTGGTTCGACAGGCTCACCATGAGCGGCTGTGCTCCTCGCAATGACAGCAGGCCAGGACGATTGCAAAGTCCTTGGACACCCGCTCATGGTGAGCTTGTCGAACCATCGGCGACCGTCCTTCGACGGGCTCAGGACGAGCGGGTAGGGTCAACTCCCGTAACTTCGCAATCGTCCTGGACAACAGGCCAGGGCATTTCGATTCTCCCTCTCCCATCAAAGGAGAGGGGATTTCTTGTAAAACCGAATGACCCTGGACAACAGGCCGGTTTGGATTGACAAAGCGGGTACGCGTCAGGGTCTATATGCGTTTGTGTTCGCCATCGTTTTTGGGTACATTATGGGACGCCCGCGCCACCGCCTCCGCGGCTGGCGCCCAGGAAAAGTCAATCGTGTTGAACACTCGATAATATGCAAGCCCGAGGAGGAACCCGAATGGCGGACACGCCTCTGTTCCCAGTAACCGTGGTCGGGAGTTGGCCCCGCTCCACTGAATTGGTGCGCGCCCTGCGCAGCAAGGAAGCCGGCGACATCACTTTGGCGGAGTTTAATCAGGTAGCTGACGGCGAAGTCCTGGCTTGCATCCGTGCTCAGGAAGAAGCCGGAGTGGACATCCTCAGCGACGGGGAACAACGCCGCGACAATTTCTACTCGTTTGCGGTGGACAAACTCACCGGTATGCAACTGATGAAGGTTTCGGAGCTGTTGGACTACTCCAGGGACCGCGCCCGCATGGAAGAGGTTCTTCGAGCCCTGGACGTGCCATCTTTCGCCATCAAAAGCCCCATCGTTGTCGATCGCATCGGCAAGCGGCAGGGGTTGGCCCAGGATGAATTGGCCTTCATGCGCGAGCACACCGACCGGGCGATCAAAATTCCTCTGCCTGGCCCCTACATGCTGACCCGATCCAGCTGGTTTGAGGGGTTGTCTGACCGGGTGTACCCGAATCCTGAAGACCTGGCCGAAGACGTGGTTGCCATCCTCAGAGAGGAAATCATCGCCCTCCGCGACCAGGGTTGTGACTTTGTCCAGTTGGACGAACCCATCCTGAGCCAGGTGGTGTTCGGTGAGGAGAGCACCGAGACATTCATGTGCGCTGCCTTGCCCAACCGTCGCGACCCCACCGATGAGCTGGAATTGGCGGTGCGGTTGATGAACGAGACCACCGAGGGCATCACCGGCATCAAAACCGGCGTCCACATCTGTCGGGGCAACTGGAGCCGCCGCGAAGATGTGCTGTTGACCGGCAACTATGGGCCAATGCTCCCTTACCTCACGCAGATGAACATTGACCAGCTTGTCCTGGAGTGCGCCACTCCCCGCGCCGGCGAGATGGAAGTCTTCAAGGAATACAGCAACGAAAAAGAAATCGGTTTCGGCGTGGTCAATCCCCGCACCGACGACATCGAACCACCGGAGCAGATCGTTGCCCGCGTCAAGGAACTGCTGCAATACTTTGATCCCGAAAAGATTTTCCTGAACCCGGACTGCGGCTTCGGCACCTTCGCTGAACGGAACGTCAATACCCACGAAATGGCCGCCAGGAAAATGAAAGTGATCGCCCAGGCAGCCGAGCAGCTCAGGGCCGAATATCAGTAAGCTAAACAACGCGCGATCCTCGCCAAGCGCCTACGAACCGAATACAGGAGCTGACCATGACACAAGAAGGAAACCTCAACGGGTTACCCCGCGAAAAACTCGCCGAAGTGCTCGACTCATTCCGCGACCCGGATGTGTTCAACGCCGTAACCGGCCCCTGGAAATCGCGGGTAGTCTGGCAGGATGGGATGCGCGCTCGCGCCTATATGCGAAACCACCAAGTGGACATGGACGAACCCGGCGATCTCACCGCTACCGACGTGGCCGCCAGCGCCCACGAACAACTGCTGTCTGCCATCGGTAGTTGTATGACCGTTGGCTTTGTGGTCAACGCCACCAAACAGGGTGTTCGCATTCACGACTTGGAAGTAGCGGTAGAAGGGTATTTCGACAACATTCGCAAGTGGGCTGGCGTCGAAGACGAAGGAAACCCGGGTTATGGGAAAATCTCGGCAAAGTGCTTCGTGCGCGCCGATGCCGATGAGGAAACCTTGCGCGAAATTTGGCGCCTGGCGGTGGAAGGCTCTCCCGTCACTCAATCGGTGGCCAACTCAACGGCGGTCGAGACTGACTTTGAAGCGGTCGGTTAATGGCCACTTTCGTCTCTCCTGACTGGGTCGCCGATCACATCGGCCGGCCGGGGTACCTGATAATCGATCCCCGGTCGGCAATGCGCTACCTGATGGGTCATCTCAGAGGAGCCGTCAGCGTACCGTTCAAAAAACTGCAAACGCCAGACGGACGCCTCGGAACGCCGGACCAACTCGCCACCGTGTTCGGTCAAGTGGGCCTGGGCGACTATGTTATCCCGGTACTCTACGACCACCAGGATGGCCGCAACGCCGCCATGGCCGCTTGGGTGCTGGAATACCTGGGTCGGGAAGACGTCCACATCATGGACATGCTCTACGACGCCTGGAAGGACTCAGGCCGCGAGGCGCTTTACCGGCCCGTACCCACCGAACCCAAACCTTTCACCCCGCGCCTCAACCCAGCCGCGCGTGCCGCGTTGGAAGACGTAGCCAACCCCGGCGGCGCGATACTTCTGGATGCCCGGTCTCCCGAGGAATTTCGCGGCGAAGTGGAAATGGACCATCGCCCGGGCCACATCCCCGGCGCGATCAACCTTCCGCACTCCGAGATAGTCGGCGAAGTTGGCAAATTACTCATCGACCCGCCGGCGCTGCACCGGCGGTTGGCCGCCCTGGGCATAACTACTCAGGATACAGTGGTGGCCTACTGCCGCAGCGGGGTCCGAGCCTCACTCACGTATCTTGCCATGAAGCAGGCCGGTTATAACGTCCGCCTCTACGACGGGTCGTACGCCGAATGGATGGACAGCGATCACCCCGTAGCCCTCTGAAATCCTTTCCGAATGATTTGCCAGTACGGGCCGTCGGCGGCGCGGGACCGATTGTCGTCCGCAGCGCCACCGGCCTACTCCGCAAACACCCCAGAGAGCCTGCTAAGTGATGGCCATCGTGGGATATAAGAGCCCGCAGTCCCCCAGGGCCGTTTTAAAGTTGTGGAAATTTACCACCCGTTCGTCCTGAGCCTGTCGAAGGACGGTCGCCGATGGTTCGACAAGCTCACCATGAGCGGAGGTCGGAGGACTTTGGAAAGGCCCGCAGCCCCCAGTTCTTTTGTCTGACCGACGGTTCTCCGGAGGGCGATCTATCCCGCTGTAGGCGCTTGCAGCATCGGCCACAACTGGTGGGCAGTCTCGCCCATGATCCAATTGCGGTCGTCGTCGGAAAGCCAGGGCAGGGCCGTCTGGCCGAGCTGTACCTGGCCGATGTACCCACCGTCACGCGACGAAGGGAAATTGGAGCCCCACATCACACGCCGCGGTGTGAACGCCTCAATCACCCGCCTGAAGAGATCCTGCTCCGGCGCGGTCAGGTCGGCGTAAGGACCGAGACTGGTGCTGGAAATACGCAAGTATGCGTTAGGCAGCTGGGCCAGGGATTCCAGGGCGGTAGTCATACCGGCCTTGTCCCCGGCGCCGCTCCAGCCAGCGAAGTGGTCCGGGGCGAAGATTACGTTGGGGTGCCGGGCGCCCACGTTACGCATCCGCTCAACCTTGTCCGGCTGGCCGCCACCGCCGATGGAGATCGGAACGCCAAGGGCCTCGGCTCGCTGCCACAGGGAGTCGCAGCGAGGATCGTCGGGCTCGGCCTGACTCTGGAGTCGCACGCCCGTCATGCCGCGCTCGTTCACCCAATACGACAGCAAGTCTGCGGCATCGGGCGCAGCCGGGTCCAGGATCCCCACCGCCACGGTGCGGGGAGCATACTGCAGGGCGCTGTCGCACTGGTATGCGTTGTCAAGACCGTAGGTGCCGTTGGGCTGAACCAGGGTTGCGCACTCCACACCGGCTTGGTCCATCTCGGCGATCAAGTCCTCAACGTCGTTGCTGACCTCGGTGGACCATCCTTGCGCGCCGGGGTCGAGCGGGTGATTAACCTTGTCGCTGCTGACCACATGCGTATGGGTATCGATGATCATGGGCAAAACTCCTGGACGGGCTGCATCGAACGGAATGACGAAGTTTAGCACACCGCTCAGGGTGATGAAACCAAGAACGGGGCCGGCCCAAAGCCTTTTCAATGTCCTCCGACCTCCGCTCATGGTGAGCTTGTCGAACCATCGGCAACCGTCCTTCGACAGGCTCAGGACGAGCGGGTGGTTAATTTCCACAACTCTGGAAAGGCCCTGGTGCGCCATGCGTACCCACTTTGTCAAACCAAACTGGCCTACTATCATTGCGGGGGCGCCCATCCCCACCTGTCATTGCGAGGAGCGCAGCCGCTCATGGTGAGCCTGTCGAACCACGTGGTAATCTCGTTGAGATTGAACACACGTCGGCAAACCACCATTGCTACGTCCCTCGACAAGCTCGGAATGAGCGGAAGCTCCTCGCAATGACAGATTAAAGCGGGTACGCGTGAGCGCGACAACAGGATTGACCACGCACCAGAACCTTGAACCGGACACAAACGGGTAACGCGAGGCGGCTCTGATAGAGTACAGGCGAACATGGGGCCCCAGCCACAAGCCAAACCAGTACCCGACACTTTGATACGACAGATCAGGTAAGAGTCCTATTCATGCGCGTTTATTACGGATGGTGGGTTGCCGCCACAGCCGCTGGCATCCAGTTTGCCAACGCTGCCACTGCTATCGGCATCCTCACCGTGTTTGTAATTCCTATGAGCCAGGAATTCGGCTGGAACCGTACCGAAGTGGCGGGCGCTACCAGTTTGGGCGCCGTGTTAGGCGCCGCGCTTGCTCCTTTCAGCGGCAATCTGATCGACCGGATGGGAGCCCGGATAATTCTCGTCGTCGGGGGATTCGTGGTAGTTCTGGGCTGCCTCTACCTGTCCACGGCGCAAACCCTTTTGGGTTTCTACGTTGCTTTCACCATGATTAGAATCGCCGACCAGGGGCTGATTCAGATTGGCGCTTCGGTTACTGCCAGCAAATGGTTCTTGAGGTATCGAGGGCGGGCAACCGGATTGGTATCCTTCGGTGGATTCGTAGGCATAGTCATAGTCGCCCCTCTGGTGCAGTTGGTCATTGGCAATTGGGGTTGGAGGCCAGCCTGGGTCGCGCTTGCCGCAATGATGTTGGGTGTAGGCGTAATCCCGTCCGCACTGATAATTCGGCGGCAACCGGAGGATATGGGTCTGGTCATTGATGGCGCTACCGTCCCGACGCGATCCGTCGGTGAATCCGGTTTGCCAATGGACGAGCAATCATTGCCTTTAGGAACGGTAATTAAGACCCCAGCCTTCTGGTTGATCCTGCTTTCGTTGTTTCTGGTCAGTACATCAACATCGGGCATCGGGCTTCACCTGATCCCCCACCTCACCCAACAAGGTCTATCCGCCGGGGCGGCAGTGGGAGCGGTTAGCGTCATGTCTTTGTCCGGAGCTTTCGCGGCGTTGGCTTTTGGTGTGGTGGCCGAGAGAGTGTCCGCCAAACTCTTGCTGACGATGGTATATCTGCTCGGCGCAGTCAGCATGTGGGTACTGATGGGAGCCCACACCTTGCCGGAAGCCTACATGTTCGCCGTTTTGCAAGGGTCAGTCGGCAGCGGAGTGAATACGCTGGCCCCATTGATGTGGGCCAGCTACTACGGACGAAGGGCGTTGGGCAGTGTCTTCGGGTTGAGCCGGGCGGCTCAGGTTGTTGGCTTCGCGGTTGGCCCGCTGGGGTCTGCGGTCGCCTACGACAGGACGGGAACGTACCAGGGAGCCTTCCTGACCCTGGCGTTGGTGTCGGTCGCTGCCGCATTGCTCCTGGTAACCACTCGGCGACCAGCGCTGCTCAACGGGTCTTGACGAATCTCGTCGTGGGGGAGAAGTCGCGGCCTTCACGCGCAACAGCAATCGGCTCCAGCCGGTGAAAACAGTGCGTCGCCACATCCCTTCCGTCCAGGGATTGGTTGCTTCAGGCCGCCAGCGGTCTCAATCGGGGTAGCTGAAGCAGGGATCGAACCTGCTCTGTGTCCGGCGCATCCGGTACGGCCCGAATTACCAGCTTTCCGGCTTCGAGCGAAGCGAATGGTATGCCATCGCGGAATACGATGCGATTGCCCGGTACGGCGGGCACTCTGTCGCCGGCGGTCAGGATGCCCACCAGATTCAGGGGATCACAGGCCGAGACTGCCACCATGCTCCCGTTGGGTTCGCTGCGGTTGACTTCCCTCAGCGAGTCCACGGCTTCGGGAAGGCCGAATTGTTCACCCACGAAACCGGTTACAAAGCGACCTCCCCGTATCTCTCCACGCGCTTCCAAGCGACGCAACACGCGAACTGCGTCCCGCCAGCTGAGGCCGGCAGACTCCCGCGCCAATATCTCCGGAAATACCACACCGTACCGGCGCAGCAGTTGTGTCACGCGCATTTCGATGGCGTCAGTCGCCGGGTCCAGCGGCTCCAGAATCGACCAGCGGCTGTGGGCTTCCCGGCGGCGCGGGTCGAGCCGCCGGCTGGGGGTGTGCCGGCGACGGGATGATCGGCTGCCATCAGGCGCTCCGTTACGATTCCTGCCGGGTTGACCGTTGACCCGGCGCCGCAAGGGTAGCAGACTATCGCAGGTAGCCCGCCCCTGAGCCGCCAGCAGCCACAGCGCTTCTTCGACGTCAGACGGCAACCGCCGGGTGAGAGAGATGATATCGGACGTGAAGCAGGCTCCACGCTGTGACAGTACCGACAGCACTTCGGCGGCGGCTCCACTTCCGGCATCGCCTTCCAGTTGTGCCGGCCCCAGCAGCCAGTCCAGGCATTCCCGCAGTCCCAAAGTAACGGGCGTAGCGCGCGTTAGCGGCGACCTGGCGCTGGAGCCGTTGGCGGTGGCGAGCTGCCGGCTCATGCAACCCCACACCACCTCACCGCCCATGGACAAACGATCCAGCAGATCGGGCTTATAGTCCTGCATCCGGGGAGCTATAACTTCGGACTCCACGATGCCGGCGGCGACCTCGAAACCCTGGAGTTGCTCGATTACGTCCAGCAGTCCCCCCTCCCCAACGGCTGCGGTTGCCGGATCCAGGCGCTGCCACCGAAGCAGGAACCGCATCAAAGTGGTCTGGGAAACCGGTTCAATCTCCCGGCGAAGTCTGCCCAACGTGCCCCGGTGGATTCGGGCCAGGATTCGGCGGTCGCAAAATTCCTCTCCCACCGCGCCAGGCCGGAAGCGTCCGCGCAAAACCAGTCCTTCACCCTCAAGCTGGGCCAGGGCAAACGTGACACCGGCGCAATCCAGCTTCAAGGTTGCAGCCAACTCGTTGGCGGTGATGGGCCCTGATGACTCGACCCACCCGCGCACGATGGACAGTGTCGCCAGCTCAGCAGCGATCGACGGAGCGGCATTCGCCACGTCGCGGGGCAACGGCCAGAAGCAGGCCGATGGGTACGCCGCGAATGCGAGGGGCAAACGTTCTGCCGCCACCCAGGCGTGCCATTCGTCAGGCAAAGTTACGCGATAGGCTCGATTGGCGGCGGCCAGGTCGGCGAACCACCGGGCCAGGTGAAGCGAATCTGAGCCGCGCTGCCGCCCTGCTGCGCAGGTCTCGGGGAGAATTCCCAGGTTCAGGAGCGCATCGTGCAGCTCATCCGGGTCCCGAATTGGCGGCCAGGCATTGGCGTGTTCCTCTTCGATTGCGATTGCGTCCAGTTGCCCCAGATCCCGGGAGTCCTCCGGCAAAGCCCGGCGCAGCGCCACCGCTCGGGAGCGACGTTCCTCCAGGGGAGCGTCGTCAAGAAAGGCATAGGGCATGGCGTTCAGGATCTGGTGGCAGAACACGGAGGGCTGCACCGTGTCCCGAGCGTACACCTCAATCTCGCCCTTTTCTATGGTTGCCAGAATTCGCTCCAGGCCCGGCAAGTCCATTGCCTCGGTGAGACAGTCGCGAACGGTCTCGAATACCAGCGGGTGATCCGGCGGTTCGATTTCTACGCCGGGCGCGTTGTCCTGGCATTGTACCTGGGCCGGAAACACTGCCGCCAGCAGGTCTTCCGAGCGCATCCTCTGCAAGGGCGCCGGCACCTTGCGGCCTCCGCTATGACGGGGCAGGGCCAGAAACCTGGAAGCATTCCACCGCCACCGCGTACCGAATACGGGCGCCTGGAGAACCGCCTGCAAAAGCACGTCTCCCACGGTGCGGGAGTTTAGAAAAGCAAACACATCGGACAGCGGGAACGAGAGATTCGGCCCCAGGGAGAAGTTCAATCCGTCGTCGGTGGCGGATGCCTGCAATTCGAAGTCGAAGGTGCGGCAAATCCGTTTGCGAAGCGCCATGCCCCAGGCCCGATTGATGGCAGCTCCAAACGGCGAGTGGATCACCAGTTGCATTCCGCCGCTCTCGTCGAAAAACCGCTCCGCGACCACGCGGTTGCCAGTGGGCACGATCCCCAGCACGCGCTTGCCCTCTGCCAGATACTCCACGATCTGGTTAGCGGCGTCGGCATCGATACCGCATTCCCGAATCAACCATGCCTGCGCTTCGTTGGGGCATTCCAGTCGTGCATCCACGGCCTCGCGCAATTCGCTAATTTCGCCAGACAGTTCCCAGGTACGGCCCGGCGCTTCGCCAAGCCAGAACGGGATGGTAGGAGCCAAACCGTGGGCGTCCTCAACCCGAACCTTGCCGCTCTCCACCCGGCGGATTTTCCAGGCCGTATTGCCCAGCAGAAACACGTCCCCGGCCATGCTCTCGATGGCGAAGTCCTCGTTGACGGTGCCGACAAAAGTGTCCTCCGGGGTGGCTATCACGTCGTAGTCGGCGTTGTCGGGGATGGCGCCCCCGCTGGTCAACGCCGCGAGGCGCGCGCCACGCCGGCCCTTGAGTACGCGATTCACACCGTCCCGGTGCAGGTGGGCTCCGCGTCGCCCCAGTCTGGCCGCGAATCCCTCCGACAGGGCATCCACTACCTGGTCGAATCTATCCCTGGGCAGAGCCCGATAGGAGTACGAACTGACACACAATTCGTAGAGATCGTCCTCCCGCCACTCTTCCGCGGAGCAGGCAGCAACCATCTGTTGTGCCAGCACATCCAGCGGCCAATCTGGGATGCGGAGTGCATCCAGGTTGCCCCCGCGCACGGCTCGACTAAGCGCAGCGCACTCGATCAACTCATCGCGAGTCAGCGGGAACAGGACGCCTTTCGGCGTTCCGCCTACCGTGTGCCCCGAGCGGCCAATGCGTTGCAACAATAACCCGATTGAGCGGGGAGACCCGATTTGACACACCAGGTCAACCACGCCGATGTCGATGCCAAGTTCCAGGGAGGCGGTGGCAACGCATACCTTAATCTCCCCCCGCTTCAACTTTTCCTCGGCGTCCAGGCGCGTGATTCGCGAGAGGCTGCCGTGGTGGGCCACCACTGCTTCCTCCCCCATCCGCAGCGAGAGTTGATGGGACACCCGTTCCACCAAACGGCGCGTGTTGACAAATACCAGCGTGGCGCCATGCCCGGCGGCCAAACTCGCCACCGTATCCAGCGATTCACCCCAAATCTCGTGGGTGGCAATGGGTCCCAGTTCTCCCGGAGGCAGTTGCACCGCCAGATCCATGCGTCTGGTGTGGCCCGTATCCACGATGAGACAATCGGGACGGCCCTCGTTGGAGATGTGGCGGTTTCCCACCAGGAACCGGGCCACCTCCTCGATGGGGCGTTGCGTGGCAGACAGGCCCACCCTCACGACGGGCCCCCGGGCCAGGGCGCACAGCCGCTCCACGGACAGCGAAAGGTGCGCGCCACGCTTGTCATCGACGACTGCGTGAATTTCGTCGAGGATTATGGTCTTCACGTCGGCAAGCCCGCGACGTCCGCTTTCAGATGTCAGCAGAATGTAGAGCGATTCCGGCGTCGTGATCAGGATGTGCGGCGGCTGTTTCGCCATCCTCTGCCGCTCCGCAGCCGGCGTATCACCGGTTCGCACTGCCGTTCTGATGGCCGGTAACGGCATCCCCCGGGCTTCGGCGATGGCGTGAATCTCCTCCAGCGGCGTACTCAGGTTCTTCTGAATGTCGTTGGACAGGGCCTTGAGGGGCGATACATATACCACCTGGGTTGCATCGGGCAACCCTTCGCGCAGACCCAGGCGCACCAGTTGGTCGATGCAGGTCAGAAAGGCGGCCAGGGTTTTGCCCGAACCGGTGGGCGCGGCGATCAGAGTATGCCGCCCCTGCGCGATGGCCGACCATCCCTCAGCCTGGGCCCCGGTCGGCGCATCAAATCGGCTCCGGAACCAGTCCTGGACTATGGGATGGAATTCAGCGAGGGACATGGGGTAAGTTTAGCAGACAGGCGGCCCACCGACGCCGGCCAGTGCGTCACCGGGTATAGGCTCTGCTATATCAGCGTTGGCAATCCAGCGGGGGAGCCGGCGCGATCATGGCTGCGACAGCAACCGGGACGACTCACGCCCCCGTGTCAGCTAACTGCGGTTAGCGGGCTGCTGCATACAACTCGCAGCAGTTGCCGCCTGATGGTCTGGCCGTCGGCGACCAGGTCAACGGTAGCGAAACGCACCTCGTGGCCCTGTATCACTGCCGCCTCGTCTATGCAAGTATCAATGGCCGGGTACAGCAAGACCCCGGTAGAACAGTAAGACATGGGATCGCCAGTGTTTTGCTGTGACCGCAGGTAAGCGTAGAGCTGATAAATATGATCGCTCTTGAGCGACTGATTTCCGTACCGGCCTTTACTTACGATAGACGTGAATTTGGTGTCGATAACGATACGCTGACCTTTGGATGGGCCGTGTAAGCATTGCCGCTCCAGCACGATGTCGGTTTGCATTGACGGCAACAGTTCTGGGATTCCCAGCGTGTGCGCTCCATAGGGCCATCGCATCTTGCCGCCTGTTCTCACATTCCAGACGTTTCGTGGAAGCACAACGTTGTAGAAACCGCCCACGGCAGCCTCAAACAGTTTCCTTGCCCACCGCTCCTCCCGGTCAGGTATGGCGAAGTGGGCCATCCCCGCGTCCTCGGTGGGCAGAGCAAGGTCGAACGCCAACCTGGCGGCGGCCAGCATCTGACTGTCAGCGGCGTCGAGCCGGCCCAGACGTCCCAACGGGAATTCCCGGTGGCCCCGATGAGTTTCCGTCGGCAAAGTCTTGATTCCGGCGCGCTCCATAGTGGCAGCCAGAACCCGGCAACTACGGGCCAATTCCGGCTTTTGGACAACCTTTGCCAGTTCCAGCAGCGCCGCCCTGACGAATCGGTTGCGTGGCGTGTCAACCGTCAGCTCGTCAAAGATACAGGCCACTCGGCCTCGCTGCAGCAGTTGGCGGCGTTCGGTGCGTAGCAGGTCGATGCGCCCGCGCACCCGGTTCAGGTCGGCTTCCCGACGTTGATAGCCAATGGTCAAATTGCGGCGCAGCCGCCGCTCCACGGCATGGGTGAGCAGTTCCGCCACCAAATTGGGAATATCGTCGGGGGCGTCTTCCACAGCAACGCCCCGAACCGGCGGCAGTTCCCGGTAAAGGTCGGAGGCGTACAGCATCAACAGCCAGATATTCCGGACCGGGATGCGGCCGATGTAGCCAACGGTTGCCGTATCGGGCGTTGGAATCACAGGTTGCTCAGCAGCTCCGACTTTGCAGCGTCAGCCGTCTGGATATTGTCAAACCAGTATTCATCCAGCAGCGGGCCAATCTCGGTTTCGACCACCTGGGTGAACCATTCCACCGGGTCGTCGATTGCCGTGTCAGGAGCGGGAGTTACGACGCTGTGGCCGACGCGGAACTGCGGACCTAGAGTGCGGTCGTATGCAATTTGTTCATTCAGTGATGACATCCGACGCGCAACGTCCGATAGAAAGTTGACACCGATTCCAAACTGTTCCTGCATCCAATTCCGCCAAACGCTGCCGAAAACGGGTTCCAAGTCAAAGAACGCAAACCGGCGGCGTAAAGCCAAATCGACCAGCGCCAGCGAGCGGTCGGCAACGTTCATGGTACCAATGACGTACACGTTGGGCGGGATGTGGACGCGCTCGCCGGGTTTGCGGGGATAAGCTAACGCCAGCGCCTCATCAGGAGTGCGTTTGTCGGCCTCCAACAGCGTCAGCATCTCGCCGAAAATCTGCGCCGGATTGCCCCGGTTGATTTCCTCGATGACCATGACATACTCATCATCCGGGTTTTCCTCGGCGTCCGCTATCAGTTGCAGAAACGGGCCATCCACCAGCGCTAGCTGGCCATCGCCCTGGGGCCGCCAGCCGCGCACAAAATCCTCGTAGGACAGGTTGGGGTGAAACTGCAACGGCCTGACTTTGGAATCGTCTTTGTGTCCGATCAGGGCGTAGGCAAGCTTTTTGGCAAGCCAGGTTTTGCCCGTGCCCGGCGGGCCTTGCAGAATCAGGTTTTGCTTGGTTTGGAGCCGTCGGAGCATTGTTTCCAGCTTGGCTCGCTCCAGGAAGCAGCCTTCGGCGATGATAGAGTCGATGGTGTATGGTTGTGGGGTTTGCGGGTTGGGTATTGGCTCCGGTTCGGGCAGGTCTGGCGGATCGGGATAATCGGCATCGCCAAATCGCTCCCGGTACTGCGGATCGTTCCTGAATCGGTCAATGTCTTGCGGTTGATTGTCGAAGGTGAACGCTATTAAGGCGTCAGTCTTCCAGTCGCCAGGCGTCACGGCGTGAATCGTTTGCATATATGTCGAAAAGTACCACTCTCGCGGCGGGCTGACGCGCGTCCAATCAACCTTCAGATAACGACCGTTCCGTATATTCGCGGTGACGATCCCGATGGCTTTAATCAACATACCGGAGACGTGCTCTCCACGGTCATCGAATGGCAGCCCGGGTTTGTTCTTTTGGGTAAAGAAAGACTTAAGAGCGATACGGTCGCCGGTCTGAACCTCATCTACGAGGTCCAGGAAACGGTCTTCATAGCCGTTCTCCCAAATACCCTGTCTCAAGTATCGCTCGGTCTGGTCATCGGTACCGCCCCACCGGGTGCGGGCACCAACGAACCACGCAGGACGCTCGTTGCTATTGTTAGCAGGCGAAACCATATCCGTTGCCCCCATTCGCAACTCTCTTTGCCGCATCCCTAACGGCGGCGGTTAGTATAGCAAGGGTTCCCCACACTGTCGGGGAGATGCCAGTGGTAGAATGCGATTGTATCGGGGGGCGTGAACTTGAGGGGGAGGGCTAACCATGTTTTTGCAAATTTTAGGGATGACGCTGATGGTAATCGGGCTGGTTGGCTTCCTGGTGGCGATGGGCAGGATATTCTACCACCTGTTCCGCGCCGAATATGGCAGTCCGGGGCCGGATCAGCCGCCCCGGACTAACCCGTCGAGAGAAGTCGAGCCGCGAGAGGGAAAGTCAGCACGGCGTGGATACTGGCTGCCCTGTCCGCGATAATGTTGGTAGGCATCGGCATCTTGCTTTTCGTTGCGTCGGTTCCTGCGGACCGGTTCAATCCGGCCCACGATAATCTCATCGCAATCGGCGACTGGATGGTAAAAGTGTCTATCGGGGCAATCCTGGGCTTGGGCGGCGCGCACCTGACGGTGGCACGGCGCAACTATGGACCAGACTCTCCGCAATAATCCAAACCCTCCGCCCCATTATGGAGGCCAGGCAATGACCACCCAAAAAAAGCTGCTGACCGTCGATGACTTGATGGCAATGCCGGATGATGGCAAGCGCTACGAACTAATCCGGGGAGTGCTGATTGAAATGCCGCCAACGAGCCACGAGCATGGTAGAGTTGCTGCGCGTTTCGGCCGGCGAATTGGCAATTTCGTGGAAGAACATGACCTCGGCCACGACATCGCCGCTGAAACGGGAGTCAATATCGAGCGCGACCCCGATACCATGCGCGCGCCCGATTATGGATTCATCTCTTACGACCGCATGGCGGAACCGCCGCTTTCGCGCGGTTTCGCCGACGTTATCCCGGACTTGGTGGTGGAAGTAGTTTCACCCGATGACCGGCAGCCGGAAATAGACTCCAAGACGCAAATGTGGCTGGACGCCGGCGTCCGTCTGGCACTGGTCGTATATCCCGAACCGCAGGAAGTGTACGCCCATCACAGCGACGGGTTAGTAGTGCGTTATGGCATCGGCGATACGGTAGTCGGTGACCCGGTGCTGCCCGGATTCGCCTGCCCGGTGGCCGATCTTTTCGCCTTTGGCCCGCGCCAGCGTTAGATAATCAGCATCGCATCCCCAAAGGAACAGAACCAAACACCCGACCGAAGTCGTCCCGGCCTCCACGAGTGGCAAGTCCACATCCCATGCCAACGTTTTCGCTGCTGGAAAATGCCAGGTTGGCGGACCTTTCGAGCGCGTCAGGCCACGGTCACGGCATCGGCCCGGCGCGGTCCAAAGGCCCTGAGTCCTAGTCATTCACCTCGACTATCATCTCTATCTCTATCGGCATTCCGCCTGGGAGAGTAGCCATGCCAACCGCAGACCGGGCGTGGCGACCCTGGTCCCCGTAGAGGCTGATGAGCAGGTCCGAAGCGCCATTGGCCACCCGGGGTGTGTCTCCGAAGTCGGGCGCGGAGTTGACCATGCACAGCAGCTTGACTATCCTTTTTACCTTATCCAGGTCGCCGATCTCTCCCTTCAAGTTGGTCAACAGATTCAGCATGGTCAGTCGGGCGCAGTCGTAACCCTGTTCAACGGTCACATCCGAGCCCAACTTGCCCACGTGCAGCAACCCGCCGCCAGGCAGCCCCGGACCGGTGCCCGAAAGGAACACCAGATTTCCGGTCCGAACCGCCGGGATGATATTGCCGGCCCCTGGCGGCCGGGGCGCAGGTAACTCGTGGCCCAACTCTTTCAGCTTGTTCTCTATCTCCGGCATGAAAATTGCTCCTTCACTGATTGTTATTCCAGACGTCCGGGTTGATACGCAACCCGGTTCGATCACGCCGCCAATTGTAACCGCAGCCAGGCAGGTTGCGACATCCAATTGACCCACGACCTTGGCCGTACTTTGGCGACAATCGCCACGGTCTCAAAAGCCGCAGCGACGCAGCTACCCCAACTGCGCCAAAAACATGCTGAACGCCAGGCAGCGCGATGCAGGACAAGCACTGAGGGTTGTCGATACGGATGTATTCCGGTATTTGGGTCGCGTTTGGGCTTTGTTGATATAATTGCGCCAACGATTAGTAGCTAATGATACGGTTTAAGGAGAATGCGAGTCATGCCAGAAGATCTTTCTGCCATCGTAGAGTCGGCCAATCCCGTCCTGGTTACCACCGGAGGCCCCACTGAGGGACCCCTGTGGCATCCCGGCAACTATTTGACCTACGTAAGACACCGGGAGAGTATGCTGATGCGCTGGGATGGTGGGGACGAGGCCGTCGCCATCCGAAACAACACCGGAGAAGGCAACGGTTGTACTCTCGACCGCCAGGGCCGGCTCCTGATGTGCGAGGGGGCTAACCGGCAAATCACACGAATGGACGCCGATGGCTCCGTCACGACGGTGGCCGACCGCTGGCAAGGAAAGCGGCTCAACCGGCCCAACGACATAGTGTGCCGCTCCGACGGAAGCGTCTATTTTACCGATCCGGAGCTTGGTGTGCCGGCTGAGCAGCGAGAATTGGGCTTCGCCGGCGTATTCAGGATCGGCCCCGACGGCGCTCTGAGCGTGGCTACCGACGAGTGCGAATACCCCAACGGCCTGGCGTTTTCTCCTGACGAATCGGTTCTGTACGTTGCCATCAGCCGTCTGGACAACCGCTGCGTCGAGGAAGCGGAACGCGGCGAGGTCTGCACCCACCGGCGCATTCGAGCCTTCGACGTCGCCGCTGATGGGATCCTCAGCAACAACCGGGTCTTCTGCGATATGTCGTCGTCCGAGCCAGGGGTACCCGACGGCATAAAAGTGGATACCGCAGGGAGAGTATATTGCACCGGCTCCGGAGGGATTTGGGTAATCGATCCCCAGGGCAACCGGCTGGGGACTATTCGTGTCCCAGAGGTGCCCCGCAACCTCGCTTTTGGTGGAACGGACCTGGATACGATGTTCATCACCGCCGGAGATTCGGTTTACAGTCTGCGAACCAAGGTCCGGGGCGTGACCGCATACTGACCACCAATTGTAATGAGGTTGAAAACAAGCCGACGAACCGCCGTTGCTACAGCGATGGGATTGCCGTGCTGCGCTCGCAATGACAATGTGGGTGCCCACTTTAATCTGTCATTGCGAGGAGCGCAGCGACGTGGCAATCTCGATGGGTTGGCGAATTCCACCCTCACCCCAACCCTCTCCCATCAAGGGAGAGGGGATGGGCCCGGGCTGGCGGGAGTAGCGACCAGATTGCCAACTCCCTCTTCAACGCGAAGAGGGGGTTGATACCAACAGGGTGTGTTGACAAATACCGTCATTCCCGCCAAAGCGGGAATCCAGTGGCCGAAGTCGTTAATCACGATTCTGATTCTTTCATCATTCGCACTCTGGACTCCTGCCCCGTATCAAGTACGGGGTGACGTTCTTTCGCAGGAACGACGGTTGGTTTGCTAATTGTCAACAGGCTCTAGGCTTAGGCATCAGGCCGCGGGGCAGCATCTGCTTTAGGACGCGTTCTGGCCACTACGATTATGGGCGAGATCTTGCAGCCCGAACAGGCCGAACAGTTCGTCGGCTGATAGTGACTTCCCGAGATCTATGGTTACATCGTCCACCAGTTTGTCGAATAGCTCCTGCTTGCTCTCCAATATCCGGTCAATTCGCTCCTCTATCGTGTCGATACAGGAATACTTGAACACATGGACTGGCATCGACTGCCCGTAACGATGGCTGCGGTCCTCGGCCTGGCGTTCCACTGCTGGATTCCACCAACGGTCAAGGTGAAACACGTAGGAGGCTTCCTGAAGGTTTAGACCCACCCCGCCGGACCTCAGTGAAATAATAAGCGCTTTGTGCCGGTTGTCGTTTCGAAAACGGCGGATTACCTCTCGTCTTTCTTCCGGTGTAAGATCGCCCGTGAATGTCAAAGGGTCGAACTCGCGCAATATGCCCGCCATCGCGTCGACTCCGAACCCGTTGCTGACGTACTGAGAAAAAACTATGGCCTGGTGGCCCTGTAAAGACAAGGATTCGACCCTCCGTCGAATATCTTCAAATTTGCTGGACTCTCCGGTTTCCGGTTCGGCGTTGCAGATTTGTTTGAGCCTCTGGATCAACTCCAACACATGCTGCACTCGTACATCCGCCCCTAACTGCCGCAGATATACGACGCCTTCCCGTTCTGCGCGATCATAGCTGCGCCGCTGGTTAGTCAGCAGTTCGATAGCAAGTTTGGTGGTCAGCTTGGGCGGAAGATCCGTGAGCACTTCTGCCTTCTTCCGCCTCATTTGCAATTCCCGGTGTCGCTCTCGCAGCTTGAGACCAGGGGAGTAGTGATCTTTAGAAACTAGATCCCGGTGGTCCACGAACTCTACGATGGACGCCAACTCTTCTTCACTGTTTTCAAGAGGCGTGCCCGTCAGCGCCCACGACCGGAGACGCCGCAGTCCTTTTGCAGCCGCGCTGGTGGAGTTACGGTTCTTGATGCGCTGGGCTTCGTCCGCAACCAAAACTCCCCAGGTCTTCTTGCGTACTGGAGACTGTAGATTGTCGGTGAAATCTGCCCTTAGCGTGTCGTAGCTGACTATCGCGACGTGGACATCGGTTATCCATTGCCATGCCCGGTCGCTGGGAGTTCCCCGAATGACCATCACTCTTAGTTCCGGCGCCCATTTGAGCAATTCCTGGCGCCATTGGTCCAAAACTGCTGCCGGAGCCACCACCAGTACGGTCTCTATAGTCCGCTGCACAATCAGAATTCGCAACGCCGCAATCACCTGGATGGTCTTGCCCAATCCCATGTCGTCGGCCAAAAGCAATTTTTCGCTGCCGATTAACGTTCGGACCCCGTCAAGTTGGAACGGCATCAACTCACCTGCCCATGACAGGACCGAATGAGGACCGGGCAGCAGCGACTCAATGGGAGGTGAGAGTACCAACCGCAACCGGGTTGCCAGGGAGGGTGTGGTGGGCGAACGCCTAGCTTGAGAATGACCGGCGTTGGGGGACGGCGAACGGCTTTCCCGTCGGGAATCGGATGTCATTGGCGCTTCGTCGCTAGAAATCGGGACCAGAACAACCGAGGTCACTGACCATGGGACGGCCTCTGCCTCGGGGAAGATGGAAACCACGGATGTTACTGAACCAACACCGCAGGGCGTATTCCGCACACCCGGCCGCTGGTACGGAACGAGAGAAACGGAGCGGGTCGGCTGCGGCCGGAGTTGACGCCGCAACGGAATCCAGGCGCGCCGGTGCGAAGTCGGAGCGCCGGTCAGCCAGTTTGGCAATAGCTTCACGAGTTGAAGGCCTCTTGAATCCCCAGCGCCGCACGCTCAAATGGTTCGATCAATAATTGTCGCTGCTCAAGGAGTTCAACAGTACGGGCCGTCACTGAATCGGAAGGCGGCAAGCCGTTAATCCAATACAGCATTAGGGACTCGGATAACGGCTGAGCCGCCTCCGATGGCGCCACAGCCACGGAGTCTTGAGACGCTATGCGGCATAGGGGAATTTCTGGACGTATGTTTTCGGAAAATACCGCTGGAGGCGTTTCCTCCGCCAGGGTAAAAACCACGTCGGTTTGGTTGGAGGATGATTCAAACAGAGCCTTGGTCAGTGCGGATACCGCCCGGCTTCGGGCATGTCCCGGCCGCCACAGTACGCCGGAGCGTACGTCGATTCTGGTGAAAGCGAACTCAATCGGTTCTCCGCGAGCGGACATGATGAACAAAGCGCCACGTATACCCCTGCCGTCCGGTTCGTCGATGAAGCGCAGAAAACCGGCCATGCCCGAAGGTTCGTCTTCACCCAAATCACGGAATGGTATCGGCAAAGTAACCGCTCCTTACCCCAGGGCCGGAGGAGGCTCGTCCTCTACAGCCGCCGGAGGGTTGGGTTCGTATGGGGGCGTTCCTTCCTCCCCGATATTGGGCAGGCCAAGGTCGTCTGAGGCTGGCTGCTCCAGCGTCCGGTCTTCTCCGTATCGGAGTTGCAACTCGGTGACTTCGATATCGGGTTCCGATTCAGGATACAGCCGACGCAAGTCCCATTCGTTTATCCACCGCCGCACGAAGGACCGGATTCTGCGCCGTCCCATCTGACCGATTCCGCGGTCAATGTCTGGGGCATCCCAACTGTATGCCCCAGAATGAATGTCCTTTAGCTTGTCATACAGGTTGGATAGGGTCGCATCGTCGGGCTCGTCCAGTGGGCGCGGCCCTCGTTCAATGAGGCGCATCCCGGTTTCGGCCCGGCCCGCAGCCAGATTGTCAGTGTCCCTTCCTCTTGCCCGCAGGCGGGGGGCTGCCTTGTCCCGGTCTTCCTTGGTGTCAAGGACCAACTCGGCAAGGCCGGCGGTGATGGTCCCAACGACTACCAAGCCCGGGTATTTTTCGTCGGCTGCCTGACCCAGCCAACGGGTCAATTCCCCGTAGGACCGGGCGCGCTGGAGGATGCTGTAATTGGCGACCAACTCGATTTCGTCCATGAGTATGACCCAACCGCGGTAACCGGCAGCCTTGATTAGCTCCAGGAGGAACCGCAACTTTTGCGGGGGCATATCCCTGGCTATCGGCGCCCGGAAGGAGTAGGCCTGGCGTTGCTCGATATGGGTCAGCCCGTCTCGGACGCTCTTGAGTTGAATTTTCTCACCGGCCCAGAACCAGTTGATTTCATTCAGTAACTTGGGGTCATTGTCCTTTTCATGAACCAACAAGGTCGCTGGCAGTATGCGATGCAGGCCGTTGTCCTCCCGGTTGGCCCACACGAAAAAATCGGCGTAGCTTTGGGAGTTGTAATCCAGCGTTTGGGCAATCTCCTCCACCATGTGGCCGGTAATCCCGGGAACCCTGCCGTTGGCTACGGCGGCTTTGAAAACCTTTTCCATGTCGAACAGTGGCGTTTCCTTGCTGATGACCACTCGGCTGCAAACGAAGTTCTGTTGTAGGGCCTGGGTCTCCAGGTAACTCAGCAGGTGGGATTTGCCGGCGCCAAACTCTCCCGCCACCAGCATCCCCAAGCCAGAGTCTGCTATATCGGATTCGCCGGAAACGCGGGCGAGCATGGAGTCGAACTCATGCTCAACGGCAGGTTGGTTGCACCCCAACACGGCAACGGCGTCGCCGTTGGGCACTCCGTTTCTCAGGGCTTCCAGGGCCCGGCGGTTCATTAGCCTGGATGATGATTCTGCTGCGCCGATTCCCATTCCAATCACTCCTGTTCCAAATTACTCCAGGATGGTGGAGTCCGCCAGGCGGACCAGAGTGGCAAAGGGATTGGCCTGGTTCCGGTCCTGGACCTCATCGCCTATTCTTGCGTAGAGCGCTTGATAGATGAAAAATCCTTTTCCGCGCAGTTCCAGGTCCAGGAAGCCTTCATCGGCCAGCACTACCATGAGAACACCTTCCAACCGGTCGGTACTGTCAATGAGCTCCCGCATCAGTTCATAGTGATCCATTGTCGCCGGGCGGGAATAAAAGAACCGGCCGTCTCTTGGGTTCCGCCGCAGGGCCACTCGACTATTGTCCAGCAAGACCAGTGTTCCCGCATATCCAACGAATTTCACCCAGTTGAGGAGGGATTCCAGGAAGTGGCGGGCATTGGTGCGGACGATGCTGTTGTAAATGGAGTAACGCCGGACGCTGGACACTCTGCGGTTGCGGCCGGTGAGCCATTCAATCAATTCTGCCCGTTCGCTCAGCCCGGCTCCACCGATTTCCGAAAGGCACAAATGGGTCATTGCCATCCGGAAATCACGGGACATGTTTGAATTCTGAGCGACAGCCCGGAACAAGGGCATCCGCAATTCCATGCGAACCAGGGACTCATCAACGGAGTTGGCAATGCCGATGGCCTGGAGAATCGGGGACTCGGTCCGGGGGTCGATCATGTCGGTAAGATACCCCGCATCCCTGGACAATCGCAGCACAACTCTGCGGGCCAGCAGCCGCCAATCGACCTGCTGGGCGATGCGAAAGAAAATCTCTTGCGGCATATGGACCCGGGTATCCCCCGAATCGACTCTGACCACCAGGTAGTCCAAGTCGGAACCAATCTCCTGGAGCCGGGTCTTTATCAACGGCGCCAGGGCTTCTTTCACTGGTACTACGAACTTGATGGACGAGCCGCCGTCCCTTACGAACCCGTCCAGGTACTCGTCATTGATTACCTCCAGCCATTCCTGGGCAGAAATCGTGTTGGTCATCGGTTTGTTCCGGTGAATTGGATGCCGTAATAGAGGACAGTTTCGCCGTTTGGCCCTACGAAGGAGATGGTTCCTCTGGGATTCCTGGTGCCCGAGGATGCTGGGAAAGATACGCGAGCTCCTGAACGAGCTTCATTGACACCGCTGTTCTCCAGGTTATACAAGTCTCGGGCGAAGTCTAACTGGCTGTATTCCCGTTGTGCGCCGGGCAAGCCCGTGAACAGGTTATATATGCCATCCAGCCGAACTACCTGGCCGACCCCGCCCAGTTTCAACCTGTCAGCAGTGTCAGATTGCGAAAGCGCCAGGTAGGCGCCGTATAGAGATTCCAGAAACGGCTGAGGCCTGAACTTGGACGGACTATGCTGGTTCTTCGCGAGGTCTGCCACTATTTTCGTCGGCCTGATGGATGAGCTTTGGCGGCGGTCAATCCGCACGGCTCGCTCCCCAGGCAAGACCCGGAGAACAGAAGGGTGAGCAATCAATCTGCCATCCCTTTCAAACAGTTGGAGTCCCTCCTTTTCGGCCTCATCCTGCAATTCACCGGCGTATTGGTCTTGCAAATATGCCAGTTCCTCTTCTTGGGCGAAAGGCCAGGCTTGAGTTGCGTTGCCGACCTGTTGTCGGATCAAGCTCAGGCTTTCCTCCAGCCTGGCGGTTCCTCTCCTGATAGCCGCGATGTTGCCCGCCTTCGCGTCCCTTTGGAGTTGTCTGGCTAGCCTGGAAACATCGCCCAATGCTTGTAACACCGAGTCCGCCGCTTTCTCAGTCGCAGCGAATCCTTCTTCAAAGGTGCTCATCCTGCTCTCCACTTCATTCCCAATAGGGACAAAAGATCAACCTGGAGGTAGAGCATGAAATCTAGCCCAAGCTGTCCCAGCACTCGGCGGTATCAATCAGCCGATTGGTTCGCTATTTTACAGGACTGTCAATAATTGCGCAGTTAAAGTCCAGGGCAAACGCATTCTAACTTTAGGTGGCCTGATAAACCGTCATTCCCGCACCATCCCCGTCATTCCCGCGCAAGCGGGAATCCATGCAGATTGCTTCCAGGCAGTTGACGTACAACCAAGCCACTTGGATTCCCGCGCAAGCGGGAATGATGGTGCTTAATTGGTCCATATGTGATTGCCCTGCCTGATGACCGGAGAGAGTTATCAATTACCTCAAATGGTGAGCTTGTCGAACCATCGGCGACCGTCCTTCGACAGGCTCAGGATGAGCGGGTAGGGTCAACTCCCGTAACTTTGCAATCGTCCTGGGTTTGCAAGCTTTCCAAGACGCCATATTCCCGGCGCTGGCGTAAAATCACAGCCCAGAGTTGCTCAACTCCTCTTTCAGTGCGGGCAGTCGTCGATGGCGTTCTCGCAGCTGGGCAATGTAGTCGGTCCACGCCGGTTCTTCCGCGAGTTGCCGGTATATGTCTCGCACCTTGGTCAGGTACGTACACGCCCGCTGGTAATTGTCCCGACCGCGGGCCTCAACCAAGCTCTCCACTTGTTGCCGGTAGATATCAACGGCGGCGTGGGGATGCGTCTCCGAAGCAGATTGGGCCACTCGGATCAACTGGTCTGCGCCATAGAGAAACCCGGACTTTCTTTGCTGCACCGATTTCAAAGCCAGGTCTATTTCACCTTCTTCCAGGTAAATGTCGGTTAACAGAACGTATTGCTTGGCAGCGGACCACTCGGCCAGCAGATTCGGACGCAATTCCTGCCAGACACCAAGTTGCCGGGATAGCTCTCGTACCTCTTGATACCCGGAGAGATAGGGGCGTGCCTGGAGAAGCCGTTTGGCGAGGGCCAGTGCTTCAGCCGGTTCTCCCCGTTCTTTGTGGCGTTCCTTGAGCCACTCCACCAGGCGACGGTCCTGGCTGGTTTCAATTCTCTTGACCAACAACGTTTCCACGCTTTGGGCGCGGCCATGTTCGCGGAATATGTCCGCCAGGGTCAGCAACTCGTAGTCCCCGGCCAACTCGGCTTCGGATAGCGCTTCGTCTAACCGACCCAGCGTCAGCAGGCGGCCCACCAAATCGTCCAAACGGCCGCTCTCACGGCAAATGCTTAGAAAAGAGGCATCGTCCAAGTCAGCCATCTCCAAGTCCAACAAGAAACGGCCGTACACTTGGCGGTTATAATTGTCGCTCCGGCTATTACCCTCGGGCATGGCGGCCCGCACCCAACCGGCAACGGCGCGCTTCTCTTCTCCGGTGGAGTGTTCCAGTATAAGGTCCGGCGCAGCTTCTCCCAAGCCAACCCCTCCACAGTCCACATCAGATCGGTATATTTCAAAAAGGGTTTGCAGGAGTCTTTCCCGGTCTGCGGCGGCGTCACCCCCACCGGCCAGGCAGTACCCCAGCCCTTCCACGCATTGGTCCACGACTTCGCCCAGGTCCCCATCTTCGTCAAGTATCATCTCGTAATGTTCCAGTATCCCCTGGGCCACCGCCTGGTACACCATACTCGCGCTGGCGTAGTCATCCAGGGCCAGAAAACCGTCGCCAGCGCTCACGGTAATGCCAATGTCCGTGGCAATTCTCCAGGACACCATCCAATCATTCCCGCCACGTCGAAACGCAGAGGATACCTGGCGACGGTAGGTATCCGGGTTGACCGGAGTGCGCCGCCGGTCGCCTCCGGGCAAAGCCACTTCCAGCAGGGTCTCCAGGTCGGGTTGAAGCCGCAACATTTGCTTGATTAGGGCAATCAGCTCTTCTTTGCTGCGTTGCTCCAGGTCGGCGTCCAGTTCCGCCACCACTCGGAAGGCGTCGGGCTGGTCCAACCAGGCAAACAGTAGCGCCCCGACGTGCTTGCAGTGTCCACCGGCACCCACCGGACAGGAACAATTGGCCTTTCCGATACCTTCGGCGTCGAAGGCAACGCCCAAGCGATAAGGCTGGGGCATGGAGCCCTGGCAGCGGGCTTTGAGAGAGCTCCCCTGGCGGCGAAGGTCGAAGACAGCCTCATTCTCGAAGTAGCTGCGACCGAGTTGGAAACTCCGTGAGCCTACCCAGGCTGATATAGTCTCTTCACTTACTGCGGGGATAGTTTCTGACATGGCTTTCCACCAGTCGGGGCATTAGCTTCGGATACTCCGGGCTGCCCGATGAAAAGTATAAGGCTAGGTAGTGTTGACATTTCATTGTAGCCAGATGAGGGAGGCGGCGAATTGCAGAAAGCCCAGGTATCGGCTGGCCAGTTTGTCAAACCTGGAAAATATCCTGCGGTAGTGCTTGATCTTGCCGATGAAACACTCTACCACGTGGCGTTCTCGGTATAAGTACCTGTCGTAATCCCGCGGCTCCTTGCGGTTGGATCGGGCGGGGATCACGGCCACCATGCCCGCTTCCGCCAAATTCCCGATGAAGTTCTGGGCGTCATACCCTTTGTCTGCGATTACGTATTCACCCGGGTACCCGGAGACCAACGCCGCAGCCTGTGTGATGTCATGCTGCTGTCCCGGCGTCAGCGTGAACCGCAGGGGGTTGCCCAGTCCGTCCACGCTCACGTGAACCTTCGTGCTGAACCCGCCGCGGCTTCTGCCCAGGGCTTGCGCTGATTGCCCCCCTTTTTGCGGGGGCTCCCCCAGCGCACTGGTGCGCTCGAACCACCGTACTGTCGATGACCAGGTACTCCAGGTCCGGTTCCCTACTGAAATGCTGGTGCATTCGCTCCCAGACGCCACGGTCGCACCAGCGGGCGAAGCGTTTGTAAACGGTGTTCCAGTTGCCATACTCCGCAGGCAGCAGTCGCCACTGTGCCCCGGAGCGATCCATCCACAGCACGCCCTCGACAAACCGCTTGCATTCCGCCGCGTCGCCAACGTACACGTCAGGGCAATCCCGCAGGAATTGCAAAATCTTCTCCCATTGGTCAGATGGTATGGTCATACTCGACATGCCGCGATTGTACCGCAGTCCAAATGTCAACACTGCCTAGGGGGTGTCGTCAAAATGGCGGTAGGGTGGTAGATTGCTGGAAATGGGGAGAGTGTGGAAGGTGGGGGTATGACGGTAGCGCACCGGCGCCACGATATGACCGATGAGGTTTGGGAGCGGTTGAGGCCGCATTTGCCTGGGGGAGAGGGCAAGAGGGGCCGACCGGCCCAGAGCCTGCCCCGTGCCACGACACGGGGACAACCGGCGGTTTATCGACGCCGTGTGCTGGATACTGCGCACCGGCGCTCCTTGGCGAGATTTGCCCCCGGACTACGGAGATTGGAAGAACACCCACCGCCGCTTCTGCCGCTGGCGGGACCGGGGCGTGTGGGCCGGACTGTTGGAGGCGGTGATTGATGACCCTGATTTCGAGTGGCTGATGATAGACGCCAGCTATATCAAGGCCCATCCCCACAGCGCCGGCGCCCGGGGCGGAAATCAGTCCATTGCCCGCACAAAAGGGGGCTGAACAGCAAGCTGCACCTGGCGGTGGATTCCCACGGAATGCCGGTAAGGCTGGCGGTGACCGAGGGTACGTTTGCCGACTGCTCCCAGGCTTTGCCTCTGATTGAGGGCATAGCAGCGGAGTGCCTGATGGCGGACAAAGCCTATGACACCAATGAAATCATAGCCACCGTCCGGGAATTGGGAATGGACCCGGTGATACCGCCCAAAAGCAACCGGAGAGAAAAGCGGGACTATGACCGGGCGCTGTACAAGCTGCGGCACCTAGTGGAGAACGGATTCCTGGAATTCAAGCAGTGGCGCGGGGTGGCGACCCGCTATGCCAAGAGAACGGCGTCGTATTTGGCCATCTGCCAGCTCCGGGCAGTGATGATCTGGAGCAAACTCTTTTGACGACACCCCCTAGGGGGTGTCGTCAAAATGGCGGTAGGGTGGTAGATTGCTGGAAATGGGGAGAGTGTGGAAGGTGGGGGTATGACGGTAGCGCACCGGCGCCACGATATGACCGATGAGGTTTGGGAGCGGTTGAGGCCGCATTTGCCTGGGGGAGAGGGCAAGAGGGGCCGACCGGCCCAGAGCCTGCCCCGTGCCACGACACGGGGACAACCGGCGGTTTATCGACGCCGTGTGCTGGATACTGCGCACCGGCGCTCCTTGGCGAGATTTGCCCCCGGACTACGGAGATTGGAAGAACACCCACCGCCGCTTCTGCCGCTGGCGGGACCGGGGCGTGTGGGCCGGACTGTTGGAGGCGGTGATTGATGACCCTGATTTCGAGTGGCTGATGATAGACGCCAGCTATATCAAGGCCCATCCCCACAGCGCCGGCGCCCGGGGCGGAAATCAGTCCATTGCCCGCACAAAAGGGGGCTGAACAGCAAGCTGCACCTGGCGGTGGATTCCCACGGAATGCCGGTAAGGCTGGCGGTGACCGAGGGTACGTTTGCCGACTGCTCCCAGGCTTTGCCTCTGATTGAGGGCATAGCAGCGGAGTGCCTGATGGCGGACAAAGCCTATGACACCAATGAAATCATAGCCACCGTCCGGGAATTGGGAATGGACCCGGTGATACCGCCCAAAAGCAACCGGAGAGAAAAGCGGGACTATGACCGGGCGCTGTACAAGCTGCGGCACCTAGTGGAGAACGGATTCCTGGAATTCAAGCAGTGGCGCGGGGTGGCGACCCGCTATGCCAAGAGAACGGCGTCGTATTTGGCCATCTGCCAGCTCCGGGCAGTGATGATCTGGAGCAAACTCTTTTGACGACACCCCCTAGGACATTTAGCCCCAATCCACCTAAAAGATGAGTGCCGCGGCATGCTGAAGGTGTAAGAAAGCGCTCTTGGAATAACGGTTTTGGAAACACGAAACCGACTCCAGACAAGGAGCACCTAAAATATGCTACCACGCATACACCCCGACCGCATTCAAACCGCCTTTGATGACCACCGCGCGCCGCCCTCATCCCTATTCTATTGTAATCGGGCCTGGCCCGTTCGCTTTCCCTTACCCATCAGCCCTTGTGTCAACGCCAGGGCCCATCGCTTCGGTGGATTCGGGCTAATCAATGCTGCCCTTGAACCGGCAACACCGATGGGAGTTCCGGAGCAACATTGACCACGCAAAAGCAAACAGAACCCACTCCGTCAGCGGTTACTTGGGTAGCCAATGTGTCCATAATCGCGGCCAGCGTAGCGGTGGTTAGTGGGATGCTCCGCGCACACATAATCCTAACCCGAGAAAGACAAGCAGAGCGCAACAATTCCGAGCAACCCGACAAAAGCGTTGCGTCGATTGAGCAGCCGTAGTTTCGGTCGCATGGCAGTGCAATACCACAACACCCACCATAGCCGGTATCCCGACAATCAATCCCCAGACGATGCTCTCATTCATCCCCCTCCGCTCCCGTCGGGTCTGTCGCCAAACAATCGCCGGGTGGGAGTTTCATTGTCTAGTTATCGCATTTCATCCCTGCACCGCTGGGCGGCGTCTCGCGCCTTACTTGCGGCCAGCGTCGCCAACTGCCGGTCGGCGATATGGCCTTCCCGCCCGTTGTGGCGCACCAATCCCGACAGAATGTCCCTCATTTCGGCGTGGCTCAATGTTTCCCAGAGTTCCTTGACACGACGGGGGCGGAGCCGCAATTCGGGCACGGCGGGAGTGTCATCATCATCCGTGCGTTCCGGCGGTGTGGTGGCATAGGTGATGTCGCCAAAGGTCAGCGGTCACTTCGACACCGGGCGGCACACAGACATCCCACAATTCTAAGGTTTGGAATTTCAAAGTTCATCATAAAGAACCCCTGATGTGAGTCGTTACCGACCCAGATCAGGGGTTGCATAGGATATTTGATGGCTGTAAAATCAGTCGTGAAACGTGTGGCCCTGTTCAACCCATAGTTCGGGCCGGGTAGTGTGGCAAACGCCTTTGCGAAGTGGTAGATCGCATGGGCGTTTATGGGTTTAAGGGAGTTACGTCATATTTATCCTCCTTCCGTGATTGGGCGTGCCGCCAGTATATCAGCCGGGAATGGAAGTAACAGAAATTACTTCAACAAAACTTCTGAGTAACGAATACGGCATTTGGCGTGTTCCAGTAAGAACCAAAATCGATACCTATCCCCGTAAGCCTGTAACGTTGGTCGAGAAGATTACGGCGATGTCCTGGACTCCTGATCCAATCGTCCACGAACCGGACAGCCAAGTCGTCCTGCTCCATCCATGTGAACTCTGTCCGACCCCAGCCCAAATCTGTACGGGCAGTGTGACCGAAAAGGACGTGAATGTTCTCCGCCACACCGATACTGCGTGAGTTTCGGCAGTAGTACCCTGCGTTCCGTGCGCGACCAGTCGGCGTGTTACCCGAACTGTCTATGTGCTCGGAGTATGAGTGTGTCGCCATATCTACGCTGTGCATTTTGGACAGTATTACCAAATCGTCATCCCATTGCAGGCCGCGTAATCCCTGGGACATGCGGTACTCATTGACGAGGTAGTATATGGTTTGCTCCAACTCGGACCGGTTGAATCTATCCTCTGCGCTAACATCTTCGCCGATCAAATGAGAAGGTGCTGACTCCGCAATGTTGCGACCAATATCTTGCGCGTCGCCGACGAAACGTGAGGTGCCGTCTGGCCCGTAGTTAATTACCACTACCACGGCACCTCCAATCAACATACCCAATAACAGAATGAAAATGACGCGCATGTTCGGGTTCCCCACTACTTGGTATTTTGTAATGCGAGCGTACTCTGTGAATTCTCTGAGTGGCGACGAGGCGTAGGTCACCGGCGAGGGCGACCATCCACGACCGCCCAGGTCAAATCGGCAATCCCAGCGATGATGCCGACGAAGCCGCCGAGGACGAACAGCCCGCCGGGAAACCCCAACGCACGGGGAAGACCAAAGTCAGTGAATTCGGCGATGGCAATCATGGCGAGAATCCATCCCGCGCCAAACAAGATCGAGCCGATTCCCCCGAATAGTTGCTTGAAGCCCTTGTTCCGTCTGGGTTTCAACACTCTGTTCCTCCATTCCCCTGCCGGTAACTGTTCAGAGTTGGGGGGAAGCGAGGAGTTGTCGGCAGGTGGTGAGGGGGTTGAGGCCCTGTGCTCTCCAGGAGCCGAAGATTGAAGCCAGCGTCATCTTGGTTTCGGTGCCCTGCTGCGAGCGGGTTCCTCCGCTGATCTTGCGACTGATCACCAGCGGCCGCAGGCTGCGCTCGGCGGCGTTGTTATCCGGTGGCACTTCCGGTTGGCCCATGAAGACGAAGAGTTCCTTGACGTGCTTCTCGATGCGTCGGCACAACCTGGCCTGAACCGCCGACGGGTCATCCAGGTAGGGACGGCAGAGGGCCAGCAGGCGCCTTTCCAAAGCCAGTTGGGTGGTGCGTCGCTGTTGCTCCGACGGATGGGTAAAGGCCGCGGCCTGGCGGTAGAGTTGGTGGACCGCGTCAGCCCACTGTGTCAGCCGATGGTCCTGTGGGTAGAGAGTGTACGCAAGTCGTGGATGTCCCGCAGGAGGTGGGCCCAGCAGCGTTGCTTGGGGCCGTCGTAGTGGTGATAGGCGGCGTAGAAGTCGCTGACCAGCACACCAGCAAACTCCTCCCCCAGGACTTCGTCCACCACGGCCTTGCCCCGACCTCGCCGCAGGAAGTACCGCAGGGTGGGCGTGCTAAAGGTCCACACGTAGCCGTTGTGTCCGTCCTCCCGCCAGCCGGTCTCATCGGCGTGGACCACTGGACTGCCTCGGACCCGCTCCACTATGGTTTCCATCACCCCCTGGGCTTTGCGGGCCACCCGTTGCGTGGCAGCCACGATGGCCCCCACGCTGAGATGCAGTCCATGCACGGTGTCCAGGTACCACTGGATGGTGCGCCAGGGCAGCCTGGCCTCCTCGCGCAACGCGGCAATCCGGCTGACCAGGTTCACTCCCAACCGCTGCCGGTCCAGCACCACGCCGTCGAGTTGCGCGGTGGGCGTACAACGCCGTTGGCACTGCGGGCAGGTGCGGGCGAGGTAAGCGTGCTCAGTTACCTCCACCGGAACCTGGGGCAAGTCGATGACTTCCCGTGTCCGCTGGGTCCAACCGCCGGACAACTGGGTTCCACAGTCGGGACACTGTTCCACCACATGCTCCACTCGCTGGGTAGGCGTCGTGCGGGTCCGGGCAAAGCCGTGGGGTCGAGGCTGGCGTGGCTTCTTGGGTCGATCCGGCTTCTGCTCGGATTTGGACTTCAGACCGGGCATCCTTCCCGAAACCCTGGATTTGGCCCGCCCTTCCAACTGGGCAATCCGTTTCTCCAGGTTCTCGATGATGGCCTGCTGCCGAACGATGATCCCAATCAGAACATCCCGGTCGGCGGTGGTGAGGTCGATTTCATGCTCCATGACCCCAACTTGACATAAACAGCCCAAAGGTCGCCAGCCATCGACAAACAACTTTTCAGCAATTCACCTCACCAACTCTGAACTGTTACCCCTGCCGATGCAGGGTTGCGGAGGCGGATTCACGCCGGTAAAATAGGCACTGCGAATCCCGCCCCCGGTTTTTGTGATTTTCCCGGTAGGTCGCGGTTCTATGGCAAGAACCGCCTTTCGCAAAGTTCGAAGCCCGCTGCGTCAACAGCGGGCTTCGGCATTTCAAGGGGTTATGTCATAATATTTCCTCCCGCCCAAGTTAGGGCGACATCAGTGTACAGGCCGGGAACGCAACCGGGAATACTGCCATCAGTCCGGCATACTTCCGAGTAGTTCAGGGGTCACTTTAATACCGGGGGGCACACAGACATGCCACAAATCCACCGAGGCGATTTGGGCAGCCTCAGTGATGTCCGTGAACTCTTCTTGCGTGTAGGTCATTACCATCTTGTCCAGCGTCCGCATCTTATCCACGACGCCAGTGACAAGGTCCAGCGCGGTTTTCCGGGCCGTTAAGTCGGAATCGCGTCGCTTGCCATCAAAAGGTTGGTGGCGGCAAAGTTGCTGGGATTTGAACAGCATATTGAAAATTGATTTAAACTCCTCGCCCTGGCTCTCTGATATAGGGGCGGATGTTGAGGCCGAAGATGCGGTTGGTGGAACGGTGGGCGTATTGAACGGGTACAGGCTCGCCGTCGCCGTTGGCATTCGAGCCAGAGTAGCAGGGGTTGGCCGGATGTCGAACGCGGCAGTCACCGTTGGCGTCTCTGTACGAAACAGGCTTGAAAAGTCGCTCGTCGATATTTCTAACCTGCGGACGGGATTGTCAAACTTGACGTGAGCCACATCGTAGTAAACGGTTCTGGGCAACATTGGCGCGCCTGTCAGCGATATGTTTTTCGTCGCCTCCGACCATTCCACGGACATGAAGCCGCCGTATTTCGTCAGAGCCGCAAAACACTGCTTTTCAGGAAACTCCCTCGCATTGTTGATGAGGAAGGTGTTTGACACGGTAGCCCTGGCGATGGTTCCCAGTTGGTTGTGCGTTACCGCGTGCATCCGCCCTTTGTCATCAACGCTTGTGCCCGTCCCGCAGGCTGCGACTATGAACTGGTCGGGGTGTTTTGACTCTGAAGGCCAGTCGATGAACCGCTCAACATCGCGGTTGTCATTCACCAACCGGGGTAGCAAAAACTCGCAATCGGGACATTCCAACGCCTCCCGAATCCAAGCGTGGGCCGTTGGAACCGGCGTACGGGTGGGAATGGCCGTAGCAGTGGGGAGTGGTATTGTCGGGATCGGGGTGAAAGTCGGCAACGCGGTGGTTGCTGTCGGAGCCAACGTGGCGGTCGGATGCGTCTCCGTCGTGGGTGAGGGCGTGTCCGTCGGATGCGGTGTCGCCGTCGCTGTCGCCGGCACTGGCGTTGGCGCGGATGCGCTCCCAGCGCAAGCCATTATTCCCAAAACCATCAATGCGCCCACTGCGATACGCCAAACCATAGGGAACCTCCCTTGCAGATAGGATAGGGCTACTTGGCATAGTCTCCGGGCTCCCAAAAGCGCAAGGCTTCCCGCAAGAGAGGCACGATGCCTCTATCCGGTGAAACCTTACGATGCCAAACAAAGTGCGAGGAAAACCCGCGACTATGCGGCCCGCTATGCTATCCTAGTTTCCACGCAATTTCAAACGGAACCCACCAAAGACACGGTCAGGCGATACATCGATGCTGAGAGTCCGCCGATGCGGCAGACTCCGGCAACTCCACCAGCATCGACATCTGATACGATCCCGGACTAGACAGGTGACATTCTCGCCGAACGCTTAAGCGGGCATTTTCCCTGAACGTCGACAGCCGCCCAGCCAGCGATCGAGCCGCTCACGTGGCCCACTTTATCGCTGCCGTTTACATCGGCGGGCCAGTATTCTCCTTACGTTCCCGTTGAATGAACTAAACATGCCATTTGCGTAATTGATAACCCTATATACGTCGTATTACATGGAACTGATTCTGATATCGGAAGAGAACACGCGCCTGGCTCAACTCCGAACGGGGCAGGTACAGATTGGCGAAGTGAGTCGAGAGCTTCATGGTGACGCGAAGGGAGCAGGATTGCAGGTAATTCAAAGCCAGCTTCCGGCGGTCCAGGTGGGCTTCGTCATCGGCGGCGTCTACAACCCTGAGGCGGCCGGGCCCTGCGCCGACGGGGGGAGGGGCTGCTTCTGGCAGGCTGACGAGCCTCACTTGGACCCCCGGGTGCGCGAGGCCATTAATCGGGCCATCAACCGAGACGAAATCAACCAGCAACTGTTTGGCGGCGTCGGGAAACGCCACCCCACTTGGGGATTCCATCCGAATCTGCCTGGCTGGAACCCACGCTGGAGCGAAGAGTTCGACGAGAAATAGGCTTCGATCCGGAAAAGGCCCGCCAGTTGCTCAAAGAAGCTGGCCAGGAGGGGTACAAGCTCAAGCTCCTCCTCACTGAGCTGCCCGGCGCGCCGGAAATGATCCCCATGGGGGAGGCCGCCTATTTCTATCTGAGCAACGTGGGCATTGACGTGGAGTCTGAGGCCATCGAATGGTCTTCCTACCGGGCCGAGTACTACCGGCCCGGCAAGCTTCACGGCGTCATCGCCGCAAGCCGGGGCACGTATCGACCGGCGGAAATTACCCTCCGCTTCTACAACCGCAGCGGCCCTACCGGGTTCTTCCGCATTTCCGTAGATCCCATGACCGACGTTCTTTACAACACGGCCACCCAAGCGGTGGACCCCGTAGTCAAGGCCGACGCATTGAGGCAGATTGGCGACCTCAACTTCGACCTGTACTCAATGGTCCCCATCGTGTGGTTGCCGGCCGAAATCGTAGTAGACCCGAAGGAAATCGGAGAGTATGTGTGGCCCAGCAGCATCAACGCCAGTTTCACCCACACCGAGTACATCACACCCGCGCAGCAATAGGACTCCACACCGGGGCGGACGACCAACCCGCCCCTTTTGGACGGCACCCCGGCCTTCTGGAACCTGCAGCGGGGCGTATCCCCGCTACGTCGCCGACGTACTCATCGCAGAACGCTTGCAGCCCGCCCGGGCCCGCTTGCGGGCTGCGTACAGCGCCGCGCGCCTCATGTTCTGCGAGCGGCGCGACGCCAACTGCAACCGTCTCTGCACCGCCCGCTGCTCCGACCTGGCGTCCTGCGACGGCGCCGCCGGCTTCGACGACCGGGAGGAGTTCCGCCGCATCATGCTCATGCTCCTGGAACAGCGCGGCCTGCGCACGCTGGAGTCCGGCCAGTCTTCCTCCAAGCGTAGGCCCTGGGACTGAGCCCATCTTCCCGTCAGGCCGATCACCCGCACGGTGGTCAGGTTTCAGACCCGGCGGTCAGTCTCACCGACGGACGTGATGCCGGAGGCAACTGCCCTCGAATGCCAGGAAGGTCACCGATAATAAAGCCATGCGCCGATGGATAGTCGGCGCATGGCTGGTGTTCGGCATCGGCTCGGCCTTCCTGTGGCGGGAAACCCGAATGCCGTTGGCGGCCCGGTCGGCAACTCTGCCTATTCTTAGGGGCGGCTCTGATTGCGGGAAACGAATCAGGCTGCGGCAGCGTCACCCACCGGGCCAATCATGTCGCCCTGCCATCTATGGTTCAGCGTGATCAGTGAAACCACTTCCCACCTCCTGTGCTGACGGGCTCATTGCCCCTCGGTTCATAACGGGTGGGGTGTCCCGGCCACCCCAGCGTTCACAATATATACTATACTATTTAGCAATAACTGTCAATGTCGGGTTTCTGCCTCCAGTTGCTTTCCAAAGTCGTTGGCATTGGGGGAATTATTAACCGGGATGAATAGGATAAACGGGATGGACGGGATTCTTCTGATTAAGGGCGTCTGGATTCCCTCACGCGTACCCAGAACCACCGTTGCTACGGCGACGAGATTGCCACGTTGCGCCCGCGACGACAGGGGGTATCCTTCGACAAGTTCAGGATGAGCGGGGAGGGGAGCGTTTTTACCTGGATGGACAGGATGAGCCGGATGGACAGGATTTTTGGGCGGGGGCGTTTGGGAGGTGGCCTTCGTCTGGACACGAGGGAAGGCGGTGGCTATCATGCGGAAAAGGTTACTGGCCCGGTAATGATTGGCCCAATGGCCTGATAAGTAAGGAAATGAATGATGGTGACTGCTGATTGGGGCGATATCTACAAAGAACTGGGCGCGACTCCGGTGATAAATGCGACCGGGAGCGTGACCATGTTGGGGGGTTCCACCCCCATACCTGAAGTCAAAGAGGCCATGGCGCGGGCCGATGGAGCCTACATCCCGCTCATGGAATTGCAGGAGCGGGCCGGAGCGGCCATTGCCGGTATGGTTGACGTACCCGCAGCCTACATCACCTCTGGCGCCGGCTCCGCCCTGATGCTGGCTACCGCGGCGGCCATGGCTGGCGATGACGACGACATGATCCAGCAACTGCCCGACACCAGCGGTATGAGGAACGAAATTCTTATCCAGACCCGTCAGCGTTACTGGTACGACCGTTGCCTGGAACTGGCCGGCGCCAGGCTGGTGATGTTTGGCTCAGAAGAAGGGACCACCGAAGAGGACCTGGAGAATGCGATCGGTCCCAACACCGCCGCAGTCCACTACTACGCGGTAGAGCAGGCTCCGGATCCCGACGCGCTTTCCCTGGAGAAGACCATTGCCATCGCCCACGGTCATGGAGTTTTGGTGACGGTGGATGCCGCCGGGCAGATCTATCCGCTGGAAAACTTTGGCAAGTACGTCAGGATGGGCGCGGATTTTCAGTGCATTGCCGCCAAGTATCTCGGCGCGACTCAATCGGTGGGTCTGGCCCTGGGTTCCCAGGAAATGATCCGCAAGATAGGTTTGCATTCGTTCGCCAGCTATGAAGGCCGCCGCGTTCGGGGGGTGGGCCGGCCACAAAAGGTTGACCGTCAGGAGATGATCGGCGCGGTGGCCGCGGTCCGGCACTGGATGACGATGAACCACGAAGACCGGTTGGCTGACGCGGAGCGACGGAGCCGCAATATATTGCAGGCAGTGGCGGGCATTCCAGGGCTGAGGGGCGAGTTGATCGACAACGTGATTGGCCATCAAGCCTATGGCCTGAACCTGTGGGTTGACCCGGCCGTTGCCGGCATGTCCATTTACGATTTGCGGGATCGCCTGAAGGATGGTGCGCCACCCATCTGGACGCGGGTTCGGGACGACGAGGACTTCATCACGATCCACGTGTTTGGTCTCAACCCAGGAGAGGACGGAATCGTGGGGGGACGGATTGCGGCGTTGTTCGGGAAGTAACGCCATTGTGTGCCGCCACGCAGCCCCCGTGTCATTGCGCCACCTCATCGAGATTGCCACGTCGCTGCACTCCTCGCAATGACAGTATTCGCGCGGTTTGGAGCATGCTGGGATATACCCGCGCGGACTACCAGCGTTGGCCGGGTATGCGCTCTTGCAAAACCTCTCCGTACAGACTGAGCACCTGGTCGATCCTCAGCACTACGATGGCCCCCTGGCCGTCCTGGAGATAGCGATCAGTTACCAACCCGGATTGAACGAGGTGGTCGATCATCTCCTCGAACACCTCGCCTTCGCGATAGACGGTGGCGGTGCATCGGAATTTCCATCCGGCATCCCTTTCAGTATTGCGGAAAAGGACGATGACCCTGGGGTTTTCCTCGATGTGGTCCAGGGGGACCCGACCCGTGCGGTCGCGATACATGAGGGAGTCGTCACCGACTGTCAGCACCGTGCCGATGTATCCGCAGTTGGGAACGCCGTCGCCGGAGGCAGTGCCAACGATGCACGGGTAACCGTCCTCGCGGGCGTGGTTGATCAATCGCGTCATCTCTTCCGTTAGCTGTATCATCCGGCGTCTCCCAGGCAAGCCACTGTTCAGCGGCCGGGTTGTGGTGGTGGAGGTTGTTTGCGGTGGGGGGTTGTTTATTGTCGGCGCGGCGAAGGTCCCAGGTGCGAGCCGGCATCGACCATGATGGTTTCGCCGGTAACGTGCTCCGCCCCTTCCAGCAGCCAGATCACCGGATCGGCGACCGCTTCGGTGGTGCCGGCGGTTTTCAACGGAGCCGATTCCGCGTAGCGGCTGATGAAGGCTTCGTAACCCTCTTCGCCCAGGCCTTCCCGCCACCAACGAGTTTGCATTACGCCGGGACACACCGCGTTCACACGGATTTCCGGCGCCAGCGCTCTGGCCAGCGAGTAGGTCATCACGTTCAACGCCGCCTTGGACGCCGCATAGGCGATGGAACTGCCGGTGCCGGTAAATGCTGAACCCGACGAAATGTTGACGATGGCGCCCCGGCCCTGCTGCTGCATGGTCGGCGTTACCGCCCGCACCATCTGGTAAGCGCCGATGACATTCACCGCGAAAATGCGTTCAAAGTCCTTGGCAGAGAGGCCCTCCAGATCGGCGTGGGGGACAATCACGGACTGGGCGGCGTTGTTCACCAGGCCGTCGATTCTTCCCCACCGTTCCAGCGCTGCTGCTGCCATGCGGCGACAATCGTCGTCCACCGACACGTCGGCCTGACACAGAATGGCTTCCGCGCCCAGGTCTTCGCAAACCTGCAGCGTGGCCCTGGCCTCGGTTTCACTGCGGGTGTAGTTGATGACGACCCGGCCGCCCTTTTCCGCCAGGCGTTGGGCAACTGTAGCGCCCAGGCCGGTGGCCGAACCGGTAATTATAAACACCGCGCTGGCAACTTCCATTGCTATTCACCTGTCTCCGTACATTCATTTTAACTGAATTATAACGGATGAACCCGGCGCCTCCCACCACGTGGGCGAAGGCTATAAACAAGGCATCAGTAATAGGTATTTTTCTTGACAGTAGTGCGCGTATTTCGTAGCATGGCTACAACATAAACATGGTATTCTGGCAAGAAATTTGCCCAATGGAGCAATCCCGACAGGAGGGAAACCAATGGCCAGTCGAGAAGAAATTGCGCTGATGGGTCACCTGATGCGTCGAGCCGGGTTTGGCACTGCGCGTGGGGAGTTGCAGGAACGGGTCGACAAAGGGTATGAAGCCACGGTTGAAGAGTTTTTGCATCCCGAATGGTTTGACCCAATTGACGAAGACCTGTTGTACCGGTTCCTTCCAGGATACGAGGGGGCGTTGGGGCCTCCGTTGAACCAGGCGGATTGGGTTTATCGGATGGTAAACACCGAACGGCCGCTGGAAGAAAAGATGGCGCTGTTCTGGCACCAGCTATTCGCAACCGGCAATTCCAAAGTTGACAATCCCCCGGAGTTGACCCAGCAGATCGCGATGTTCCGCGAGTTTGGACTGGGAAAATTCAGAGACCTGCTGGTGGAACTGGCCCGCAATCCCGCCATGATATTTTGGCTGGACAATAACGGAAACCATCGCGGCGCGATCAACGAAAACTGGGGCCGGGAGCTTCTGGAACTGTTTTCGATGGGCGTGGGGAACTATTCGGAAGACGACATAAAAGAAGCGTCGCGGGCGTTTACTGGCTGGACGATCGGGCCGAAAATCCCGCGCAACCCGCTGGGCAGGTTCTACTGGAGTTTCGAATATCGTCCGGAAGATCATGACGACGGCGAAAAGACGTTCCTGGGACACACTGGGAATCTGGATGGACAGGACGTCATTGATATTGTGGTCAAGCAGCCCGCCACGGCCAGATTCCTGGCGCGGCATTTGTACAACTTCTTTGTGGCGGACGAGCCGCAGGTTCCCAGCTGGAATATCACGCCGCCCAACGATCCCGATGCGATTGACCAGTTGATAGCAGCCTACGATGAGTCGGACGGCGATATCCGTGCGATGCTGCGGGCGTTGTTCAACTCCAAGTTTTTCAAAGACGCCAGGTTCTCGCGGGTAAAGAGTCCTGCTGAACTGGTCATCGGGACGGCGCGGTTGGCGGGCAACTTCGAGGGGCCCAGACCCGGATTCAACTCTCTGGCTTTCGAATGCGCGTACCAGGGGCAGGAGTTGTTGAATCCCCCCAGCGTGGAAAGCTGGCACACCGGCACCGAATGGATCGACGGCGGCGCCCTGGTGCGGCGGGTTAATTTCGCTGCGAACCTGCTGGGTGATGTAACCCTGCCCGGTGTTCAGTTGATCATAGGCGACCTGCGGAACATGGGACCGTTGGATCCCGGTGGCTTCGTCAACGGGTGCCTGGACCTGGTGGGGCCCATGGAAGTGAGTGAGGCTACTCGGGCGGAACTGCTGGATATGGCCCGCGAAGGCGGCGACCTGCTCTGGGACACTGAAGCCAACATTCGTGAATCCGAAAAACGAGCCGGAGTGATGTTGGCTCTGATTGCTGCATCCCGAGATTATCAATTCGCCTGATCGCACCGATTGAGTGGGATGCCGGCAAAGTACGGGAGGAATAACATGGCGACGACCAAGAAAGACCCGGTGGTGGTGGTTCTCCAGATGACGGGAGCCAATGACTACCTGAATACGATCATTCCGTATACCAACCCCCACTATCGGGATAACCGTCCCAAGGTTGGTATACCCGAAGACCAGGCGCTGCCAATAGACGGCGAGCTGGGCTTCAACCCCAACATGGGGCCGATAAAGAAGTTATATGACGAAGGGAAAGTGGCCATCATCCACGGCATCGGATATGAAAACTCGCCGCGTTCGCACTTCCGATCCATGGATATCTGGCATACGTGCGAGCCCGATGTGGTGGGTACTGAAGGATGGGCCGGAAAGGTCATTCGCGATCTTGACCCTCGTGGCGAGAACGTCCTGAAAGGCGTGAATTTCGGCCAGGGATTGCCGCGGGCGCTGGCGTTGCGCGGAGTTCCTGTAACCTCGGTATCCGGCCTGGAGACATACGGCGTACTGTCCAGCGTGCCCGGAGTGGCGGCTGAAGAAGACCGGAACAAGATCCTGGACCGGTTTGCCCGCATGTACGCGCCCACCATTGGCACGGGCCCGGTGATGGATTACCTGGGCCAAACCGGCCGCGATGCGCTGGAAGGCGCGGACATCATCCGGTCTGCCCCGGAGCAGTATTCCTCCACGGTGGAATATGCGGAAACTCCGGTTGCCAAATACCTGCGGGACATCGCGCAAGTATACTTGGCCGACCTGGGCACCCAACTTTTCTACACTCAGCACGGCAGTTTCGACACGCATTTCAATCAGCCGCCGATGCACACGAAACTGTGGATCGATATGTCGCGGGCGATTAGCGACTTCTTCGATGATCTGCAAGAGCATGACGCGGGCGACAATCTCATCATGGTGCTGTTCACCGAGTTTGGCCGCCGGGTCAAGGACAACGGCACCGGGACCGACCACGGCGCCGGCGGAGCTGCCTTCGTAATCGGGAACCAGGTGAAGGGCGGTATGTACGGAACGTATCCGTCGCTGAAGCCGGAGGATCTGAGCCAGGGCGATCTGGAACCCAACTACGACTTCCGCGGGCTGTATTCGACGGTCATCGAACGGTGGTTGGGACTGGATGCGGTGCCCATCGTTGGCGGCAAGTTCGAGCAAATGGCTTTTGTGTAGGCCGCGCCGACTTGGCTTTTGGGGAGGTCAAAAATGCTTACTACAGTAGCCGCCGGAAGGGTGTTCGACTACAGTTTTTGTCTGGGTATGTACGGCATGTCCGGGCAGGGATTCTGGACGCCGCAGGATTTTGCGCTGGCCGACGACGGGTTGGTTTACGTAATCAACCGGGGCGCGGAAGAATTGGGACAGCGCATCAGCAAGGTAACGCTGGATCACCAGTTTCTGGGACAGTACGGTTCTTTTGGCCGGGGCGACGGGCAGTTTGTCTGGCCGCGCTCGATTGCGCTGGACCGAGCCGGCAACGTTTACGCCTGCGACGATCATTTGAACCGGATTTCGGTTTTCGGGCCGGATGATGCTTTTCTGTGCAGTTGGGGCGAATCCGGCAGCGGTGAAGGTCAGCTGAATGGGCCGAGCGGATTGGCCTTCGACCCGGACGATAACCTGGTGGTAATTGATGCCATGAATCACCGGGTGCAGAGGTTTACCAAGGACGGGACGTTCCTGGGCGGCTTCGGGCGGCACGGAGATGGCGACGGCGAGTTCAACCTGCCCTGGGGTTTGTGCGTGGACGACGCGGGCAACATCTTTGTGGCCGACTGGAAGAACAACCGGGTGCAGAAATTCGACGCGGACGGCAACTTCCGGCTCAAGCTGGAGGTTTCTGCATCGGGCGTGGGGGACCTGCACGGGCCAACCGGTGTGGCCGTGGATTCAGAAGGGGACATCTACGTTACGGACTGGGGAAATCACCGGGTCCAGGTATACGCATCCGGCGGCAGGTTTATCGCTACCCTGGTGGGAGATGCGCAGGATCCGTCCCCCTGGACACAGACCTATATCGACGCCAACCCGGATATCATCAAGGCGCGCCGAAGGGTTAATCTGGAACCGGAGTGGAGGTTCCGCAGGCCGGTGGCGGTGAAGGTTGATAAACAGGACCGCATATTTGTGCTGGAGGCGGCGCGCCACCGCATACAGGTTTACGACAAGGTGAAGGATTACGAAGAGCATCCGTTGAACCTGTAGCGGTTGAGAACACTTTGAGATCCTTGATTGGGTTTGATGGGGGTAGCGGCGCGAGAGCGTCACTACCCCTAAAGCGTGGGAATTGGCAACACACCGGGGGCTTTGGCCGGATGGGGTATGGCTGGCAGGATCGCGGGGAGTATAACGACGTGGCAATCGCGATGAGGTTGAACACACGTCGGCGAACCACCGTTGCTACGGCGACGAGATTGCCAACCCCCGCATCGAGTGCGGGGTGGCAATGACGGTAGGCCGGCTTGGTTTGACAAAGCTGGTACGCCTGAGCAGTGTCGTCCTAGCGGGATGGGGAGTTGCGTAAGGTGCTTTGCGGGTAGAATTTCGTCCAAGCTGATCGGTAGACGATGGTCGCCGGCAGTTCCCGGAGGTCGCCGCCGGTTCCTGCCGCCAACACTTCCTCGGGCAGGGCGACGGTTCCGTCGGCGCGGCGCAGATCGGCGGCGCGAATGGCCCCCGTGTGAGTGTCGCTCCAAATTGCGACCGGGATTCCGCCCACCACGTCACTCAACATTTCGACCTGGGCCACGTCGTTGTAGGGCCAGGCGGCAGCGTCGTCTCCGATGACGATACCAACCACGTGCTGATCTCCGGGCAGTTGCCCGGTGAATGGCTGTACAGGTTGCGCCACGGACAATAACTTAGTGCCCGGATGCGTGGCGTTCCAGTCACCCCACGTGGTCAACTGGGCTGGGATCAGATCAAGAGCGCTGCCGGACCGGGGGCCGGCGATGGCTGCACCCAGGGGCTGTGACCAGACGCTGCCGGTATCGTGGTCGACCAGGTCATGGCGCCTTTATAGAGGGCTCCCTGATTTCCGAATACGGCAGCGCTGTCCCCAACCCTGCGGTCATGCACCATGGCCGTGTAGCACAACGGGCACCAGGTTACCAACACGGGCACGCCGCCCACGAGATCGTTTACCATTTCACGGTTGTAGAGAATACCGAGTGGATACGCCTTGGCGTCGCCGTTAACGACCAGCCCGATCACCGGTTCGTCATCCTGAAGATTGGCTACGGCAACGTCGATGAACATCGGGTCGTAGACAGGTGGTATGTCGTCGGGTCGTCGCAGTTGGTGGTATGCCGAATCGACGAAGTTTGGCGCAGTTGGTCCGGTTGGGCCGATGAATTCATCGACTGAGCCGTCAACAACCACGTCATAAGGGCGAGCGTACTGGGCGGTTTCCGACGGCTGGGTTGGGTTGGAGCAACAGGCGTTGCCGACGATCAATACGGATGCCAGCAACCCAGCCGCGATGTACCTGCCAATCGTCGGGTGTATCTGCATGATACGATCTTACCCGTTGACGGATTTTATGGCTGGCCGATGCCCGCCGATTCGCTGGAATCCGCCAGGCGCGCGGGGCGTCTGCGCAACCGGGCCAGCAACGTCCAGCGTCGCGGGGACACAACGACCACTACCAGCAAAATGCCGACCGACGTTACGACGATTGCCGGGCCGGTGGGTAAATCCAGATAGTAGGACAAATACAAACCGGTTACGACCGCAACCAGCGCAGTAGCCACCGTAGCGGCCATCATTGTTGCCAGTCGTCGGGCCAACAATGTACCGGTAACCGCCGGCACTACCAGCAATGACATTACCATCACATTGCCCACCGTTTTCAGTGCGGCCACTGTGGTTAGCGCAACCAGGAGGGGCAGCATGTATTCCAGGAACCGGACCGGCACTCCAGATGCTTCCGCCACCGTTGCATCGTAGGTGGTGAATACGAGCTCTTTGTAGAAAAGACGCACCACCAGCAGAACGCCGGCGGCCAACAACCCGACCGCCAGCACATCGCTCCAGGATGCGCCCAACACGTTGCCGAAAAGCACGCTGAGGAGGTCTCCGGCGTAGTTGGCGGAGGTGTCGATGATGATCACGCCCACGGCGAACCCACCGGCGAACATGACGCCAATGACCGCGTCGATGCGAACTCCGGCGCGGCGAGTAACTGCCGAAATCGTCAGAGATGCGGGAATCGCCCACAACAACGCTCCGGCGAATATGTTGATGCCGAGGAGGAAGGCTGCCGCCATGCCGGTCAGGGCGGAATGGGCGATAGCGTCGCCGAGGAACGCCATGCCTCGCAGCACGACGAAGGTTCCGACTACGCCGCAGGCAGTGGCGGCCAACACCGACACCAACAGAGCTCGTTGCATGAACCCAAATTGCATGGGTTCGATGATCAGATCGAGCAACCCACGCCACCCGGGAACATCCGTAAACCGCGATCCGAACGAAGGTAGTTATTGGGCCGGATTGTACGTAGGTTGCGCATAGAGACGCTGCGAACATTCATCTGAGGTGGTCCGCGAGCGCGTCAGCGTTGGCCCGCATCATCTCCACGTAAGTTGGGTAATCAACGTCGGGCGTCGACCGAATAATACCGACGGAAATCCCGGCATCGCGCGCCACCTGTGCCAGGGCGTCTGCGGAAAATTGCGGTTCGGAAAATACAGCCGGAAGGTTCCGGTCTTGCACCAGATCAAGGACCGCAACTATATCGTCAGGGGCGACGTCTCCACCGTGGCTGCCAACGAACGCCTGCACCTCGAATCCGTAACGGGAACCGAAGTATCCATAGGCGTCGTGGAAGGTGACCAACACGCGCCGGCTTGACGGGATTTCGGCAATTTTGTCAGAGATGTACCCGTCCAGCGCTTCCAGTTGGCTGATGTAGTCGGCGGCGTTGTCCAGATACTCCGGAGCGTTGACCGGATCGGCGGCGGCCAGGCCATTGGCGATTTGGTTGACGTAATGTACTGCGAAACGCGGGTCTAACCAGAAGTGCGGGTCGCCGTCGTCGTGGTCGCCGTGGTCATCGTCGCCGCCGTCGTCGTGGTCATCGTCGCCGTCGTCGTGGTCGCCGTGGTCATCGTCGTCGTGGCCGGTTGCCGGGAAAGGCGACTCGTTCATCCGGCTGGGCGTTAGTCCGTCGGATGCTACGATTTGCACCGCATCCGGAGCTGCCGAGCCTTGGATGAGCCGGTCCAGGTTGACAAATAATCCGGCGCCGTTGGAGACGATCAGGCTGGCCTGGGAGACTTCGACGTTGTCTCGCGGTGTGACCTGATAGGTGTGGACATCGCTTCCCGGCGGCACCAGGTTGTAGATCGAGACGCGATTGCCGCCGACCTGCTGGACCAGATCGGCCAGCACAGCAGTAGTGGCAACCACCCTGATGGGTTCGGGTGCGGCGGATTGATCGGAAGAGGCAGGCGCAGTCGCGGCGGCGGCGGAGCCGGCCAACCGATCGCCGCCGGGTTCGCCGGATGCCAGGGGCGTGGCAGGGTTCGTAGTCGCGGCGGTGCCGCAGGCGGCCAGGAGGGTCACCGACAACGCCAGGATCGACGTGGCTACCAAGAGCCAAGAGCGTCGAATGGCGCTACCGCGAATTGCTGAGAAATCAGGTCTAGTGCCGGGGTTCATTTCGCCTCCTCTCGATTTGGAACAGTATTTAGTAATCAATATGTTGTCTCAATAAATTCCACAGTTGATTGTAAGTATCAATACCATTTGCTAATAAAAAAAGCTCCGGTTCAGACCAGGGCGCAGGAGCCGCAGCGGCCGTAAACTTCAAGCCAATGGCCGCTCATTTGGAAACCGGCCTGCGTGGCGGCTGCTTCGAGCAAATCCTCAACGTCGCAACCCACGAGATCGGAAGACATGCCGCACACGGCGCACAGAAGGTGATGATGGTGGCCCTCATGGCTCAGTTGGTAGCGTATCTCGCCATCTTCGAGGAGTATGCGGCACACGAGATCGGTGCGGACCAAGAGGCGCAGGCCACGGTAAACGGTGGCGCGACCAACACAGGGCAGCGAGGCGCAGAGGTCTTCGGCGGTGAATGGCCGACTCTGGGCCGCGACGGCGCCAATGACCAGACGGCGGGGTTCGGTGTCCCGGTAGCCCAGGCTGGATAGTTCTTCCACCATGTCGTCCACCACGGCGGCGGAACGCGGACGCGGGTGCACATGGCCCTGATGTTTGATGTTGGCAGACGTCATAAACGATACCCAGTTTCAGCAAGATGATAGGGCGGGGCGCAACTACTGTCAACCACCGGCAGCGCCTCACGCGTACCCGCTTTAATCTGTCATTGCGACCCCGTACCCGATGCGAGGGTTGGCAATCTCGTCGCCGTAGCAATGGCGGTTTGCCGGCGTGTGTTTAACCTCAACGAGATTGCCACGTGGTTCGACAGGCTCACCATGAGCGGCTGCGCTCCTCGCAATGACAGGTGGGGATGGGCGCTCCTTGCAATGACAGTAGGCCGGTTTGGTTTGATAAAGGGGGTACGCGTGAGCTGGCAGCGCCGGGGAGGAGATGCCGTGGGGCGGGTGTTGTGGGGTTGACGATGCGTTGCGCTTAGGGATATATTCTGCGTATTGAACTGGCGGCCGGTTGGGTCGCAAGTGAATGATTTGTCCAGCGGGAGTGTTGAAAATGCCGATTTATGAATACGCGTGCCCCACCTGTGGGCACAAGTTTGAAAAGTTGCAGTCCATGTCAGCGAAGGGCGCCGATTGCCCTCACTGCGAGCAGCCGGCCAAGCGGGCCATTTCGGTGTTCGCGGCGGTGAGCAAGGGCGACGGGTTTGCCAGTGGTATGGCTGACCTTGGCGGTTCGCCGATGCCCATGCCGATGGGCGGCGGCTGCGGCGGAGCCTGCGGCTGCGGTCACTGACGCCGACCAAATCCGGATTTCATAGTATCGCCGTCCGAAAACCGGGCGGCGATTTTCTTTTTCACTGTGAAGCGCCGGATGAACCAACGGAGATTGCGGAGGATGCCGCTCGACGGGCGGCGTCCCATTTGCGATACCACAGCACGACCGCGCCGACGCATAGCAGCAGAACGGCTCCCAGGATGGAGGTGAGGGCGACCCGCATGGTGGCGTCGAACCAGAAACCGCCGGGGAACAGTATTAGCAGGTAGTCGGTGTGCGGATTCAGCATCCACAGATCGTTGGCGAAACTGAGTTGGTGGAACAGCAGGAAGAGTTGCTGAAAGCTGGTCAGGGACACTAAACCGACTGCCAGCACGGAGGCCAGTGTGATGACGCCCGACCAGATCGCCAGCCGCGCGACCGTGGGGACGAATTGCCGGCCCCTGGAGATGCAGCCCACGGTAGTCAGCGCAACGATCCACAAGATGGATCCGACCCCAACCCAATAGGTGCCTCGCACCAGTCGTTTGACGTCGTACATGTGGGCGATCTCGCGGGCGTTGAATACATCCTGCTCGACGCCGTAGATCTGAGCGCGAACGGCGAGGGGTTCCGTGCCGGTATTGAAGTATGATCGCAGTTCTCCGCCGATACGATCGAGGTCGGCATCGGTGATGCCGGATCGGACGGCGGTGTCGTATCGGTCGAAACCGTTTCGATAAAGGCCGGGATCGTTGATGGCCCAGGCCACGGAGCCGGCTACCAGGAACAACAGACACGCGGGAACCATCAGGGCGGTGCCGATGCGCCGGGTCATCTCCAGCGGGCGGGTCAGGCGGGCGAGTAGCATGAATTCACCGTATCACTTGCCGGCGCAAGGGAGCAACGGGGCGGTGTCATCTCACGCGCACCCACTTTAATCTGTCATTGCGACCCCGTACTTGATACGGGGGTGGCATCTCGTCGTCGTAGCAACGGCGGTTCGTTGACGTGTGTTCAACCTCAATGAGATTGCCACGTCGCTGCGCTCCTCGCAATGACAGGTGGGGGTGGGCGCTCCTGGCTATGAACAGTAGGCCAGTTTAGTTTGGCAAAGCGGGTACGGGTGAGGGCGGTGTCATTCGGTGCATGGTGTATACTTCCGGCGTTATGAGTTATGACCACAATTCGCCCATCCCCGAGGCTGAAATCGGTGAGTTTCAGTCCTTGATTGATATCGTAGCCAGGCTGCGCGCGCCGGGCGGCTGTCCATGGGACGCCGAGCAGACCCACGAGTCGCTGAAGCGCAATCTGCTGGAAGAATGCTATGAGGCGTTGGAGGCAATCGATAACGAGACTCCGATGGAGTTGGCCGAGGAACTGGGGGATATTCTGGTGCAGGTGGCGTTTCACGCCGACATTGCCCGACAGGCCGGCAGTTTCGATATCGCGGACGTGCTGACCGCCATCAATCGAAAGTTGATCCGAAGACATCCGCACGTATTCGCCGACGGCACGGCGCCCGACGCCCGGCAGGTGGAGCGGAATTGGGAGCAACTGAAGGCTGAAGAGAGGCGTCTGGCGGGAAAACCGGACCCGTCGGCGATGGACAGCGTGCCGGCGGCCCTGCCCGCATTGACGGCGGCACAATTGATCCAGGACCGGGCGGCCCGGTTTGGCTTCGATTGGGACGAAGTGGACGGTGTGCTGGACAAAATTTCGGAGGAAATCGCCGAATTCCGAGTTGCCAAGACCGAATCGGAACGAGCCGATGAGTTCGGAGATATCCTGTTTGCGCTGGTGAACCTGGCTCGCTGGAGCGGCGTTCACGCCGAGGACGCATTGAGGCAATCGAACGGGCGGTTTCGGAACCGATATCGCACGATGGAGCGGTTGGCGCGGGAGCGAGGGTTGGAATTCGGCGCGATGGATTTGGAAGACAAAGAAGCGCTGTGGCAGGAAGCCAAGGCGGTGGAAAGGTCGGCGATCTCCGGGTAATCGGCATCGTTGGGTAATCGGGGCGTTAATAATCCGGATGTTTGCCTTGGCCGGCAGATAACCAACCGGGTTCCAGGAAGAAAATGCCGCCGGACGCCAGGTTTACTACGCCTTCAAGGGCGGCCCAATTCCGGTTGGAACGACCGAAAGGGGCAATCCGATCCAGCAGCGGGCGTTTGGGGCGAAATCGCTTGATCTTGCGGCGAGCTCCGCTCAGGCGCATGGCCTCGCTGACGGCATCGTTGAATCCACCCCGGCGGTCAATGAGGTTGTGGTCAAGGGCAGACCGGGCGGTGAACAATTCGCCGGTTGCCAGGTCCGTCACCTGCTCGGGGGCCAGCTGGCGACTGTCGGATACAACTGAGACGAAAAGGTCGTACATCTGGGAAATGAGGTCCTGGAACTTTTCAGACTCCTCATCGGTGGGATGACGCCAGAACCCCGACATGTCCTTGAGTCGGCCGGCCTTGAAGATGGAGAGCTCCACGCCGAGTTTGCCCAGCAGTTGCTGGAGGATGGGGCGGAGGTAGATAACGCCGATTGAACCCACCAATGCGGCTCGGGATGCCATGATGGTACCGGCGCCGCACGCAATGTAGTAGCCGCCGGACGCGCCAAGACCGCGAATGTAGGCCACTACGGGTTTCCGTTCCGCAACTCGCCGGACACTTTCATACAGCAGGTCGCTGGCGGTGGCCGATCCGCCGGGGGAATCGATATCGAGAACCAGCGCGCCAATCTTGCCGTTGTTGGCGACGCGTTCCAGCAGTTGGGAGTATTCGGGTTCGCGAATGGCAGCACCGATGACGCCGTGCATTTCGATAACGGCGACGCCGGTTCTGCGCCTGAATAAACGCATGATGATAAAACCCCTTTCCGCCGCTGTCAGCGGCGCCCCTTGATTATACATGCGACGGGTGTACTGACCGAAATCATAAGGGCAGGAAATGGGAGCGGGCCAATACCCCGCCGATTGCGGCGGAGGAGATGCAATCCTTGACACGGCACGGCAGCGGCCCTACTCTGGCGATATTGGGCCAGGCTGGACGCCAAACTCTGGCCGCTGCTGGAACTGGACGCCCGTGACAAGGAGTACGACCATGCAATTCGGTTTGTTTATGATGCCGCTGCATCCACCCCACCGTTCATACGCTGATTCCTACGATCGGGATCTGGACCTGCTGCAGGAAGCTGACCGTCTGGGCTTTCACGAGGCCTGGATCGGGGAGCATTTGACCGAGCGTTGGGAAAACGCGCCGTTCCCCGACCTGCTGATAGCCAAGGCATCGGCGATGACGAAGAACATCCGGCTGGCGACCGGCGTCACGCTGTTGCCCATTCACAATCCCATCGAACTGGCACACCGGATCGCGATGCTGGACCACCTGACCCGGGGAAGGCTGTACTGGGGGATCGGGCACCGGGCGATACCTACCGACCTGGCGCTGTTCGGCATGGACCCATCGCAAGGCGAAGAGGTGCGCCGCCGGGCGTCCGAAGTGCTGGACGTGGTGCTGAGCCTGTGGGCCTCGGAAGGGCAGTTCTCTTATCACGGCGAGTTCTTCAATATTGATGCCCCGGAGCTGGATCCGGTGCTGGAGCGCGGGCTGCACATGAAACCGCTGCAGCAGCCCCACCCGCCCATCGGAGTTGCTGCGACGTCCATCGGGAGCAGCAGCATACGGGTGGCGGGCCGGGAAGGCTGGATACCCATGAGCAGTAGCAACCTGGCGCCGCAGTTTCTGAGCGACCATTGGACGACGGTTGAAGATGCGGCTGCCGAAGCCGGCCGGGAGGCCAGCCGAAGCGACTGGCGCATCGGCAGGGACGTTTTCGTTGGCGAAACCAGCGAACAGGCGCGGGAACGGGCCTACGCTGTGCTGGGTCGGAATTACCTGCAGCATCAGCTACCGAACCGGCTGGGATCGGGATTGATCCAGGCCACCAAGATTGACCCCAACATGAGCGACGATGAACTGACCGTCGAGTACATGATGGAGAACATCTGGATTGTGGGTGACCCGGACGAGTGCGCCCAGCGGATCCGCCAGCTTTACGACGAAGTGGGTGGTTTCGGTCATCTGCTTTGCATTACGCAGGACCCTGACGACCACCAATGGGAGATGGACTGCCTGCGGTTGATTGCCGAAGAGGTGGCGCCGCGCGTCAGCGATTTGACAGGGGTTTCCGCGTAACGATCCAGCGGTCTGGCGAATGAAGATGGGGCGGGATGCAAATCCGGGTTTTACATGGATGGACAGGATTTTGGGACGGGATTGGCAAGCCGCTGCGCTCTTGGCAATGACAGGGGGTCCTTCGACAGGCTCAGGATGAGCGAAGGACGGGGTCAGGATGAACAGGGGAATCTATTTGGGTGTAAAATCGAACGAACCGGCGAGGGTTACACGCTATCGGAGCTGTTGTCGGGTGAGAATATGACGGCGTAGCAGCGGCGGATTTCGTCTTGCCAGTGTTGTGGAATGTGGTGCCAGTCTTTCAGGTCAACGAGGTAAGGCAGGCGTGATTCTGAGAATGCGTCGCGCAGGTCCCATAAGGTAATGCTGTCAAGCGCCCCTTCTCCCACAATCACTAGATCAAGGTCGGAGTACTGCCACGAGTGTCCCGATACCCGCGACCCGTAGGCCCAGACCTCTCGGTCTGGCGAGTAGCGTTGCAGAATGTCAGTCACCATTTGAAGGTGCTGTGGGGTAATGTCAACCGTAGATAGCAGTGTAGTCATTCCAGTCGTCCGCGCAACGTGCCAATTAGTTGCTCAACCGCATTGAGCAATTCCGGGGCGGCCTTGGCAATCCTTTCGGCAACTTCCTCATCAAAGTATTCGTGGGCAGTTTCATTGCGACGGTCTCGGAAGTCGAACCATTCTTCCGGCGGCCCAATCAACCCGTTCCGGGCAGCGACGCGGATGATGTCGGGCAAGAGCATTTGTCCCGCAGCTCCCGGAGACGCGATATAGTCCGTTACATACCGTCGTATCGCGTTGACGGCCTGCCCGTACGTGAACTCAAAACCCTTGACGATTGCAGCGAGGAACACGTCGTAATCGGGATGGTCACTTTCAAGCGCGGCGTAACGTGATAAAAATCTTCCCAGCCGGGCGTTGGCCCGTTCCAGCGGGGCCAGGTTGATTGGCCGTTCCGTTGCCATGATACTGCAATTCCGCCCTTTCTACATCGTCACCACCCGGGCGTTGTCGATTTGGGGGAGGGCCATGATTTCGGCCAGCGCTTCGGCGGAGATGGGGTCGTCGACGCCTAGAACCATCATTGCCTGGCCGCGGGGCGCGATCCGGCCTACTTCCATAAAGCTGATGTTGATGTTCCGACGGCCGGCCACCGTACCCACCGCGCCGATGGTGCCGGGCTGGTCCTGGTTGTCCACAAACAGCAGGTAGGGCGTGGACGGGGCAACGTCCATCCAGTAGTCGTTGACGCGAACCAGGTGGGGCTCGTCGCGCAGCGAGGTGCCGGCGATGGTGATGTCGTCGCCGGTGGTATGCAGCGTGGCCGATATGAGGCTGGCGTATTCGCGTCCATCGGATGAAGTCTGTTCGGTGATCTGCAGGCCGCGCTGCTGGGCCAGCACCGGCGCGTTGATCATGTTGACGACTTCGCCACTGACGGGCGACAACAGACCGACCAGGGCAGCAGCCTTGAGGATGGCCGTGTTGTGGGTGGCGATTTCGCCCTGGTAGCGCAGCGTTACGCCGATGAACTGCCCGCGGGCCATGTTGGTGAGCAGGCGGCCCACCATGGAGGCCACGGGCACGTAGGGCGCCAGGATGGCGTGAACCTCGGGCGGGACGAAGGGGGCGTTGATGGTGTTGCGGGCCGGCTGTCCGTTGAGCACGGCGATGACCTGCTCAGCGGCTTCGATAGCGACTTCGCGCTGGGCTTCCTGCGTGGAGGCGCCCAGATGGGGCGTTGCCATCAGGCGTGGATGACGCAGCAAGGGAAGGTCGCCGGGGGGTTCGTTGGTGAAAACGTCGAGGGCAACGCCGGCGAGCTGCTCGTTTTCCAGGGCTTGCAGCAGGGCGTCTTCATCCACCAGCTCTCCGCGAGCGACGTTGATGAGCCGGGCGCCGGGTTTCATCTTGGCCAGTTGTTCTTTGTTGATCATTTTGGTGGTTCCCGGTGTCAGCGGGGTGTGCAAGGTGATGAAATCCGCCTGGGGCAGCAGCTCATCCAGCGTCATGGTGGTTACACCCAGGCGAGCTGCGAAATCGGGGGCCACGAAGGGATCGAAGGCAATCAGTCTCATGCCAAAACTACCAGCGCGGCGGGCGACTTCCGAACCAACGCGTCCCAGGCCGATGATGCCCAGGGTCTTGTTGCGAACCTCGATGCCCATAAACGCCGAACGCTGCCACTGTCCTTCCTTCATGGAGGCGTAGGCTTGCGGCACGTTGCGGGCAAGGGCGAGCATGAGGGCGAGGGTGTGTTCGGCGGCGGCCACGGTGTTGCCGATGGGAGCGTTTACCACAGCGATGCCGGCCCTGGTGGCTGCGTCGAGGTCGATATTGTCAACGCCGATGCCGGCGCGGGCGACGACCTTGAGGTTACGGCCGGCCTCGATCACCGGGCTGGTTACTTTGGTTTCGCTACGCACGACCAGGGCGTCGTAATCGCCGATGATGTCAACGAGTTCATCCGGAGTGAGGCCGCGCTTGATGTCAGTGGGGACGTTTTTCTGGAGCAACTCGATGCCTTCAGCGGCAACGTTGTCGGTTATTAGTACCTTGGGCATGAGTAATCGGCACCTCTAGGTGGAGTAGTCAATCAAAAAATACAGTTCGCAAAAAATGCAGTTCGGCGGAGACGAAATTCGGGCCGAACCTTTCGGTGAATCGTAGTTGGTGGTGTGATTTGGAGCGGATTCGATCCAACCGCGCGGCTTGCAACGGCGGCGTCGGCTCCGCAATCGATGGTAGCATACTGACCGCCGGCTGTCAGCCGGACACCAGGGGGTAGCAGGGTCTTTCGATTCTCCCTCTCCCCTTGTGGGAGAGGGCTGGGGTGAGGGGTAATAGTCTGCCGCAGGATAGTTCCCTATCTCGCACCTTCACCCTCACCCTAACCCTCTCCCATCAAGGGAGAGGGAATTTCTTGTAAAACCGAAAGGCCCTGGAGGGGGTAGAGGCGGGAGCGTGTCGCTAATGTCAATTTGTCAACCCAACTGCGCGGTCTGGATGTTGGTAATTGGTGTAATGGTGGCGTCGGTGATGGCGCTGGCATGTGGCAACGCTGATCTGACCACCGCGCCGTCGGGCCCTGGATCAACGACGCCTAGAGCTGCTGAGAAATCGACCCAGCCGCCAACAGATCCGGCGCCGCCGGATTAGCCAGCGACGGAAGGCGTTACACCGAGGTTTACACCGACCCAAAATCCACCAAGTCCAACTCCAACATCACCGGTGTTGGCTCCGTTGCCGACTTACACGCCGCGGCCGCTCACGCCTCCTGGACAGGCACCGGCGCCAACTCCCGATTTGGGCGATAGCCCGTCCGCCCAACTGCTCTGGAGCTACGAGGCCGAGCTGGCCGGAATTTCCTCACCGATAGTCGTGGACGGGGTTGTGTACGTCGGCACCGAAAACCGCATGAATGCATTCGATGCGAAAAGCGGTCAACTCCGGTGGCGATACGAAACTGAAGCGTTGTTGTGGCGCGCGCCGGTGGTGTCGGACGGGATAGTGTATTTCGGTCCCTTCGACCGCCAGGTGTACGCGGTGGATGCCCAAAACGGAACTCTGCTCTGGAGTTATGCCAGCGAGTATGATGGTTCCTTCCTCACCTTGGCGGTCGGATGGTGTACGTCCTGACCGAGTCCGGCCCTCTGTACGCTCTGGATGCTGGCTCCGGAGCATTGCTTTGGAGCTACGAGGCCGATGATGCAACCAGCATCGCCTTGGAGGACGGCGTGGCATACGTCGTCACCCGAGAGAATTTGCTTGCGCTAGACGCCGCAACCGGTGAGTTGCTGTCGCGGTATGAATCTGACGTTGAAATGTACGGCCCTACTCTGGTCAATGGAACTCTATATGGCCATACGGTGGCAGGCGCTGTCTCCGCGATGGATACCGCTACCGGCGACATCATCTGGAGATACAAGACCAATGGCAAATTGGGCCTTTCCCCGGCAGTGATCGGCGGCGTCGTGTACTCCGTCGCCAGCGACGGGTACCTGTACTCGCTGAATGCCGACTCCGGTAAACTGGTGAGACGTTACCAAATCGGCGGCGGACTAGTGGCGCCGCCGGTGGTGGTGGACAGCGTGGTTTACTTAGGTTCTTTCGACAGCTATTTGTACGCATTGAATACCGACACCGGTGAGCTGCTGTGGCATTACCGGACCGGCGACGCGATTTTCGCTTCCCCCGTGGTAGCTGATGGGGTGGTGTACGTCGCTTCCACGGACAACACCATATACGCTTTGACAGCGCCGTAGCATCCTCCCGGGCGTACGGGAGCCGGCGGGTGCTGGAGTAGCGGATCGAGATTGCCACGTGGTTCGACAAGCTCACCATGAGCGACTGCGCTCGCAATGACAGATGGGTGGCGAATTTCACCCTCACCCCAACCCTCTCCCATCAAGGGAGAGGGGGACGGGCCTGGGCTGGCGGGAGTGGCGTGGCAATCTCGATGGGGTGGCGCAATGGCAGGGGGGTGAGTTCCTTCGGCAGGCTCAGGATGAGCGGGGGCGGCGATGCGAAATGTCTGGAATCAGTGGGCCAGGGCCTTTCGGTTTTACAAGAAATCCCCTCTCCCTTGATGGGAGAGGGTTAGGGTGAGGGTGAAGGTGTGAGATAGGGAACTACCCTGCGGCAGACTATACCCCTCACCCCAGCCCTCTCCCACAAGGGGAGAGGGAGAATCGAAAGACCCTGTCAGTGGGCGCCGGGGTATTGACAAGTATCGTTTTTCGATATAATATGTATTCAAGGTGCTGGGGTTGCAGGGAAATCCCACCCACCCAAGCCCGACGGAAACGATCCGTCGTCAACACAGGAGGTATGAAGTGGTTTCGCTGATAACGCTAAACCATAAGTGGCATTTCCCCTGTAAACGCCCCGTCGGCCAGAGCATCGCGATTCGATGAATCGTCGCCGCCGATGGGGAAACCAGACGCATCGGGCGAGCCGTTGGTAAATACGCAAAGGCCACACGCCTAACCGGGCGCAGGTTGGCGCCATTGGGAAGACGGGCATATCGGTCGGAAGACCGACTAGCGGGCGGCCAACGCCGATGGAAAACATAAGGCCAGGATACCGTAACGGGGTCTTGGCCTTTCTTGTTGTTGCCAACAACCGGGTCCTCCGGTTTTCAATCATTCATTCCGTCGTCCTGGATAATCAGGCCCGAGCGATGAGTGATCGGGAATGCGGGACGTATTTGCCGCAAGACCCCGGAGTTTACGCGGCCTCCGCCTGCCTAGCGTCCAGGTATTCGGCGCACTGAGGCATCCAGGGCACTGAACAGTCGGGAGTCCATCCGGGTGTTTCACTGCCGTTGGCTTCGGGCTGGCTGGCGTTTGCGGCAGACAAATCGACTGCCGGGTGAACAGGACGAAAAATCATCAAGGCAAGAACGAAGGCCGCGATAACCGGCAAGGCCAGGATCAGGAAGCCGTCGCTGAAACCCGGCGCGGCGCCGGTGTACAAAGGGTTGAGCGGATTGCTGAGCGGCGTACTGCGGATACCTGCCGCCGCAATCAGCGTGGTGGCGCCGAAACTTCCACCCAGGAAAAACAGCATGGAGTTTATGCTCAACGCCGAGGCCAGCAGCGGGCCGCGCATCGCGCTGGATATCATCGCCGCCAGCGGTGTATTGGTGAGACCGAAGCCGGCGCCAAGCAACCCGGCGCAGACGGCAACTCCCCAGACCGACGCTCCGGCGTAGGTAGATAATCCCAGCACGGCGAGCAGCATTAGCGGTGCGCCCAGCAGCATGGGCCGGCGTCCTCCCCAGCGATCGGTGACGCGTCCCGCCAACACACCGAATGCCGCGCTGCAAACGGCGCCGGGTAACATCACCAAACCCACCTGCGTTGCGGTGAGGCCGTGGGTTGCCGCGGCCATGATGGGGACGCCGATCAGTGTAGCCAAATTGGCAGCCATGACCGTGAAGCTGATACCCACTAACGCTACGTATCGGGGATTCTGGAGGAGCGCCCTGGGGATGAACGGGGAACCGGCCTGAGTCTGTCGATAATACAGCGCGACGAGACCGATGACGAACGCCGAAACGCCGATGAGAACAGGGTAAGAATTCCAGCCTGATCGCGCCCACGCGGACGGCGCCAGCAACGCGCCCACCACTACCAGACCCAATGCCATGCCTCCCCAAATGTCGATGCTGCCTGCGGAACGAGCTTCGTCCGATGGCAGGATTCGCAACGCCAACGGAACCAGGAGAACCGATGCGGCGTTGATGAAGAAGATGGATTCCCAGCCCAATGACCCTGACAATACGCCGCCCAGCAGGGGACCAATGGCGGAGGCTCCGCCGATCGTTGCCGCCAGAATTCCGAGGGCCTTGCCGCTGGAATCCGGCCCGTAGGCTCGGCTGGCCAGTGTCATCCCGAGGCCGGGAACGGCGCCGCCGCCGCTGGCCTGGATAATTCTACCAAGGATCAGGATTCCGAAGCCCGGCGCCAACGCACACACCAATGAACCGAGCGCGAAAAGACTCAATCCCAGGATGAACAGCGGTTTCGCGCCGTAGCGGTCGGCCAATCGGCCGTAGAACGGGATCGCGATACCAAAGACCAGAAGGAAGCCGGTCATCACCCAACCGAGCTGTCCTGAGTCCACGGACAGCTCGGCGGCGATGTCGGGAAGCATGACTCCCAGGGCGGATGCGTTCAGTACACTCAGGAAAAGGGCAACACAGATAATCGGCAGGATGGCGGATCGACGTCCTGAACTGTCACTTACGTTCATAATGGCCCTTCCCGTATGTGACATCCGGTTGTTAGCGTGGGGGAGAGGGGCTTTGATAACGCCCCTCTCCGCCGGCCTGGCTAAACGCTCCTGGGCAGGTGTACGTTCATGAGTTCCATAAATCCGCCCATGTCATAGTCGGCCATATTCAATCGGGCCAATTCGGCCATTACCGCTTCCCAGGTGACGGGAACGGCTCCGGCCTGGATGATGCGCTGCATACCGCGCTCGTGGGCGTCAACGCTGGTGCCGCCGGACGCGTCGGACACGGCGTACACCTCATAACCTTCGTTGAGCAGGTCCAGCGCGGGGAACACGAGGCACACTTCCGTCCAGAGGCCGGCCATTATCAGCTTGCGGCGTCCGGTGGCGATCACGGCCTCGCGGAAGGCGGGCTCTTCCCAGGCATTCACCTTGGACCGATCGACGGTAGAGACGCCGGGCAGCGCCGACTTTAGCTCGGCAATCGTATCCTCCTGGTAGCCCGCGCTGACAGCAACGGTGCTCAGCACGATGGGCAACTTAAACAGGCTGCCGGTTTTGGCCAACGCCAGGACGTTGTTGACCAGAATCTCGCGGCTGACGGACCTGGCGCCGTCAATCAAACCGGGCTGGAAGTCAATCAGAATCAATGCCGAATTTTCGGGAGTGAGCAGATGATCGGTTTTGGGGTCCCGTGCGATTTGCGTAGTCATAGCGACCTCCGGATTTTGTAGGTTTTGAGGCCAGCGAACCGGCCGATGTCTTTTGCGTTCCCGCTGATCAGATAGCGCTCATATTGGGTCCTCCCCGATTGGTTCGTGGGCCAGTATTTTTTTCAGCATCCGCACGAATTCCGCCTGCTCCGCGCCATCGAGGCGGCTGGCGAACTGGTCGTTATTGGCGTACACCAGGTGCGCCAATCGTGGCACCAGCTCCCGACCGGCGGCGGTGAGGGTGATGCGGACGTTGCGACGGTCGCGGGCGCTGCGCCGGCGCTGGACCAAACCCCTGGCAACCAGACGGTTGACCTGGCGGCTGATGGCGGCGGCGTCCACCGGGATACATCGGCACAGAGTAGATACGGAGTCGGCCTCGCCTTTGTAGCAAGTCTCCATAATGGCCCATTGCGGCGTGGTGATGCCGAATGGCGACAGGCGTCGGTTGAGGCTGTTCTTCATTGCCGACCCCAATGATCCGATCCAGAACCCCAATCCGTCCTGCGCGGTGATTCGTTCTTGCGTGTCCATAGGTCAATAATAATTGACTAGACAATGATTGTCAAGACTATTATTGATATATCAATTGTATAGTGGCCGGCATAAATCCGCTCACGGGTAGGCCGCAGCAAGATTTTGCGGGGGCGTTGGCCCCGGCGCGCGGCGTTAACGCGTGGGGGGGCTGTCGTCCGGCACTGGCAGGCCGGCGGCTGCCAATGCAGCCCGGTATTGCTCCGGCGTGTTGACGTCCCAGAGCAGTTCCGGAGCGCCCAGTTCCACCCGTCGGGTGGCCGGCCGGTGACGTTGCGCAACGGCGCGCATCCCCTGGGTGGCTTCGTCGATGGTCAACAGTTCCGGCAGCAGGGTGCGACTGACCGCTATGGGGTGGCCGCCTTTACCCTGGCAGGTGGGAATGGTTATCAACGCGTCGCGGTTGTCGTGGTGGGCGCGCAGCACCTGGCCGATGACGGCGGCGCTGCGGGGCTGGTCGACGTTGAGCATGAGGATGGAGCCCTGGGGATCGTTAGCAGCACCGAGCGCCCGCAGTCCGACCTTGATGGAAGTGGTTTTGCCCAGGCCGTAATCGGGGTTTTCCGCACACCGGACGTTGCCGATGGCGTAAACATCGGCGTTGGCTCCGATGCGGGCACGCAGTTCGTCGGAACGATGGCCCAGGACAACGACAACCTCGTCAGCTCCGGCGGCGCGCAGGGCCACAATCTGATGGATGATGAGGGGCCGGCCATCCCAGTCCAGCAGGGCTTTGAGCGTGCCCATGCGCCGGGAAACGCCGGCGGCGAGCAGTATGGCAGACGTGAAGGGCGTTCCGCTGGCGCCCGGGTCTTGCCCCTCTTGCGTCATGGCGGGAACGGTCTGGAGACGGGGCAAGCGCGGCGAACTAATCCGCCGGCACGCTCATGGCGCGGTTGGCGCGGCGTTCGGCGCGTTCCAGATACCAGTCGTCCATGGTCATAGGGCTGCCCTTGCCACCACGGCGAGCCATGATGATTTCGGACATGATGCTGACGGCCAGCTCCTCTGGTTCCAGGGCGCCGATGTCCAGGCCGATGGGGGCGCGCACTTCGGCCAATCGCTCGCGGGGGACACCCAGCTGCAACAGACGCTGGTAGATCATGAGGGTCTTGCGGCGGCTGCCCAGCAACCCGATGTAGCGGGCGCGGGTAGTGAGCGCGGATTCCAGGGCGACATCATCGAACCAGTGGCCGCGGGAAGCGACGACGATGAAGCTGTTGACGTTGACGTCCAGGTGGGTGGCCCAATCGGTGTAGGGCGTGACGATGGTTTCCTCGGCGTAGGGGAAGCGTTCGGGGTTGGCGAAGTCTTCGCGGTCGTCGACAATGTAAACCCGGTAGCCGAGCCGATGGGCCAGGTCTGCGGTGGCTTTGCCCACATGGCCGCCGCCGACCATGACCAATGTTGGAGGGGTGGTGAATCCCTCAACGAAAAGCTCGGTTTTGTCGTCGATGGTGACGGCCTCGTTAGCGCCGACGGAGGCAACCCTGGCGGCAACCTCCAGAGCGGTTTCGTCCAGCTCGGCGGTTCCGATGCTGCCGGCAATGGAGCCATCGGAGCGGAGCAGCAGTTTTGCGCCCAGCGGCGCGGTGTCGCCTTCGGACCTGACCACGGTGGCGAGAGCGGCCGGCTCACCGCCGTCGTAGGCGCTCAGCAATTCATGGCCGATGTCAGAGAAGTCGTCAGGTTCCCGGAAAGGTTCAAGGTAGAAGTACATGGTGCCGCCGCAGACCAGGCCGTCGCGGGCGGCGATATCCTCGTTGAGGTAGTAGTCCTTGAACTCGGGGCCACCCTCGTTACGCAGGATTTCGCGGGCGGCAAACCAGATATCGCCCTCGACGCATCCGCCGCCTAAGGTGCCGACAGCGGTGCCGTCTTCGCGCACGAGGAGCATGGCGCCGGCCTTCTGGGGGGTTGATCCCTTGGTGCGGACCACGGTGGCCAGCACGCAGGGCTTGCCCGTGTCGAGCTGATTTACTGCTTCCTGAATTACGTCGCGCACGCCTTCACCTGCCTAAATCCGGACGCCGACGAATACCGTTTAATATATTGACACCATGACCGCAAAGGGTTTCGTCGGGCGGTGTTACTATCGCAATTATACTCTGATTTGGTGACTGCACCAAACCGACTGAAAGCCGAGGTTTCACTATAGCATCTGTCATCGCGACCCCGTACTCGATACGGGGGTTGGCAATCTCGATGAGGTGGCAGGACGCAGGGGGACGGTGTTCCGCATGCACGTTGGTTCGCCCATTTTGGGATACGGTTAATCGGGGAGTTTCTGCAAGCGTTCTTCCAGGCGGAGAAGTGATTGCTGGGTTGAGCGCAGTTCCCGGAGGAGTTCTTCCCTGGATGGGGGCGTTTCCAACGGTCGCCGGCGTTCCTGCGTGGCTTCGTCCATATTTTTTATTACGATGGCGATGAAAAGATTGGTTGCAATATAGGCGCTGATTATCACAAAGCTGACGAAATAGGCCCACGCGAACGGCGATAGTTCAACGGCAGTGCCCATGATTTTGGTCCAGTCATCCAGCGTCATTATTTGAAAAAGCGACAAAACGGAAACGCCCAGATTTCCCCATTGTGCCGGGTCGTGCTCTCCGAAATTCAATTGCCCAACATATGCATACCCATAGAGGACCATGCCCATCAAAACCATGATGTGTGCCGCGCTTGGTATGGAGCGAAGCATTGTCGATAGGATCAAGCGCAGATCCTGAACGGTTGAAAGGCCCTGGAGAAGCCGCAGCAAGCGTACCAGAATGATGAGCAACCCGTAGTCGGCGATGTCCGGATAGACTGCCGCGCTGCCGATGATGAAACTAATCACGAGGAAATCGAAGACGTTCCAACCATTCCTGAAATATCGGTCAACCCTCGGAAAGAGCGCAAACATCTTGAGAAGCACTTCCAATACCAGCACCGCCAGCGTCAGGAGCACGAACGACCCAACCAAGATCAAGTACCGGTCAAGTACATCGCCAGAAGTGTCTATGCCCAGTAAAACGCCGGCCCCGATGATGAGCACGACGAGGAGGTATTCAAACGTCCGCGCGTGTACGATACGGTTGGCTAATCCTCGCATGTCCTGATTCCTCCTCGCGGGAAAATGCTGCTATCCGGCTAATTTTCCAATGGCGCTAAGCCCAAAGGCAATCGTTGTGGGGCCACTCGGCCAGGGGGTGTTCACACTAACGCTGTGCATCGAGAATGGGTGCGAATGAGATGAACCCCAGGGAGAGTACGTCGAGCTTCTCAAAGCGGGAGAAGATGCGGCGAAATCCCTTCAATCGGCGGAACAGCCGCTCGATCTCACTCTGCCTCTGGTACATCTCACGGTCATACGCCCACGGGTGTACACGGGCGCTCAGGGGTGGAACCACCGGCATGAACCCCAAGGCCAGGGCGAGCTGACGGGTCTCATTTCCCTCGTATGCGCAGCCCATTAACAGGAACCGGCCCGGGCGTTGCGGGCCAAGACGGGTCAGCAGCTTACGCCCTTCCGGCGCGTCGTGGGCCTGGCCTGGGGAGAGAGAACATTATGGCGGTTCGAGCATCCGCGGCAACCACAGGACGAGCGGGTGGTTAATTTCCACAACTTTGAAAAGGCCCTGGGACAGAGTGTCGGGGCTTGTCATTGCGAGCGTAGCGTGGCAATCTCGTCGCCGTAGCAACGGCGGTTCGCCCACGTGTGTTCAACCTCGTCGAGATTGCCATGTCCCTCGACAAGCTCGGGATGAGCGGAAGTTCGTCGGAATGACAGATTAGAGCGGGCGCTCCTGGCGATGACAGGGGCGGTTGGCTAGGTGATTTCGGGTTGGACGCCTTCGGGGAGTTCGACTTCGAAGGCCGAGAGGACTTGGCCCACCAGCAGGTAATGGCCCATCAGGGCGGTGATGCCGATTGTCCTTTCGGTACCGAAATGATCTGAAACGGCGTTGAAGGTTTCGTCGCTGATTTTGTGGTTGCGGAAGAGTTCCTGCACGTACTGGACCAGCGACGCCTCGATGCCGGTCATACCCTCAGGGGCTTTGCCGGTGGCGATGGCCCGCACGGTTTCGTCGGATACGCCGGCCTGGCGAGCCAGCCGCGCGTGGGCAGAAAACTCATACTGCTGGCGAATTTCACGGGCGGTTGCGCAGATGATTATTTCGCGCTGGGCTTCGGTGATATCGAGGTCGAAGCGGACGAAGGCGCCGGTATGGGCGACCCGGGCGGCCAGGTCGGGGCTATTCAGGAGCACACCGTAGGGTCCGCGAACGCTGCCGCGGCTGCTGGCGATAGAATCGAAAAACTGCTGATGCTCGGCCGGCAGTTGATCTCGGGTAACGTCGGTAAGTCGGGCCATAATTGCTCGCTCCTTGGTATTTGGGTTGGATGGGTGGATATGGATGCTGCGCGAAGAAATATACTGCTAGCGCTGGCCGGTGTCCAATTGAACCGATAGAGGAGAAAATTGCGAAACCCCAGTCCCTGCCTTCTGTCATTGCGAGGAGCGTAGCCGCTCATGGTGAGCTTGTCGAACCACATGGCAATCCCGTTGCAGCAACGGCGGCGGTTTCAGCGACGAGATTGCCACCCCCGTATCAAGTACGGGGTCGCAATGACAGATTAAAGTGGGTACGCGTGAGGGTGGGGGGCTATTGCGGGAACTCGAGGTCGAGGGAAATGTCCAGGGCGTCAGGGGAGTGGGTGAGGCCGCCGATGCTGATGAGATCGACACCCGTTTCGGCGACTTCGCGCACGGTTTCCAGGGTGATACCGCCGGACGCTTCAATGGAAGCGCGGCCGGCGATGATGCCAACGGCTTCTTGCATCATGGGGACGGGCATGTTGTCGAGCATGATGATATGTGCGCCGGCTGCCACCGCTTCATACACCTGTTCCAGCGACTCGACCTCAACTTCGACGCGGATGGTATGGGACGCCAGGGATATGGCCCGGCGAACCACGTCGCCAAGCGGTTCCTCCAGCGATGCGCGGGCCGCCAGGTGGTTGTCTTTGATGAGGATTCCATCGGCCAGATTAAGGCGATGGTTGTATCCGCCACCCATGCGGACGCTGTACTTGTCGAGATAGCGATGGCCGGGGGCGGTTTTGCGGGTGTCGACAATACGGGCGCCGGTGCCAACCACGGCGTTTACGTAGTGGTTGGTGGCGGTGGCGATGCCGCTCATCCGCTGGATGAAGTTGAGGGCGGTGCGTTCGGCGCGCAGGATGGAAGCGGCCGGGCCGTAAACGGTGGCGATATCCTGTCCGGGATCCAGGGCGGCGCCGTCATCCAGCAGGAGCTCTATGTCCAGCTGTGGGTCGATGCGGTGAAAGACGGCTGTGGCGACTTGGCCGCCGGCCAGTACTCCGATGGCCTTGGCGCGGAGGACGCCACTGCCGACTACATGGCCGGGAATAAGGGTTTGAGTGGTTGGATCGTTGAACGCCTGGTCTTCAGTGAGTGCAGAATCGATGAGGTTCAGAACCTCGGGGGGAAGCTGCTGAGTCATGTTGTCCTCGTGTTGCCTGACGGGATGCGCCGGTTCGGAATGATGAAAGAGTTTGCCACGCCAGGGCGTCAGTGGCAACGGCTCCGGCTGCGTCCGCAGGGCCTTTCGATTTTCCTCATGTCATTGCGAGCGCAGCGTGGCAATCTAGTCGCCGTAGCAATGATGGTTCCCCGGCACGTGCTCAACCTCAACCAGATTGCCACGTCGCTGCGCTCCTCGCAATGACAACCGAAAGACCCTGTAGTGGACGGCAGGGTCTTTCGGTTTTACAAGAAATCCCCTCTCCCTTGATGGGAGAGGGTTAGGGTGAGGGTGAAGGTGTGAGATAGGGAACTATCCTGCGGCAGGCTATACCCCTCACCCCAGCCCTCTCCCACAAGGGGAGAGGGAGAATCGAAAGGCCCTGTAGTGGACGGAGAAACTTGCAAAACGACTTGACAAAATGCCAAGGCTGTTGATATTCAGTATCTCGGCTTTCCTGTTCTATTGGCAGGCATAAGAAATGACAATAACCACGATTCCGATCAAAGGAACAGCATAGGCCAATAGAACGGCCCTTACAAAATCGGCTTCCATAAAACTTCTCCTTTGGATGGGTGGGTTTTGAAGCACGCGGGTCAGGATTAGTGGTCCTGGCCCGCACTTCGTTAAACCGAATGCGGGGCGCCTCACGGCGCCCCGGACAACATAACAAAACCTGGATTCACCGGGAAGAACCGGCAAATCTACTGAAGTTTACTCCTTGATGACGTGTATTTGGCCTTTCTTATTTCGCAGGCGCAAATCACCGGCGAGGGTGATCATCCACGAACGCCCAGATCAAATCGGCAATCCCAAGATAGTGGCGTAATATAGAACCGCCAGCACGCTCAATCCAATCCCTGCACGAATCAGTGCCCGTATGGTGTCTGGCTCTCGTTTTCTTCTCATAAAAATGCCTCCGTTTCCGAAAAACCGGAAACGGAGGCATTGCATTTTAGTCAGCATCCCGGTTAGACTCCGGGTGTCTAGACCATTCTGAGTACCTGCCGTTTCAGGTATTCGGCGCAGGCCCCGCTGCTTCATACAGCGGGGCCTGCGTGATTTGAGATTTATGGAAATTGTATCACAGTAGTTCTTCGTGCTGATTTATTGCCGGTATTGCCAATATTCCTGGTCGGTTAGACGTTCGTAGGCGTCGGGGCGAACGAGTTCATAGGTTAGGTACTGTGCGTAACCTTCGCTGTCGGAGACCTCGTATCCTGCAAAAAATTGCACAGCCATGCGGTAGCATTGGCCTTTGATGAACGAACCCTCTTTTGCCCCATCGACCAATGCCCAGAGGGTGCTGTACTCTTCTCCATCTTGGTTGAAACCCCAATATCTTTGCCGGGTTCCTTCGTACAAGTCCGTTATTCCGGAGTAGCAGGCTACCAGTATCTCGCGTTCGCCTAACAGAACGCCGTCGCCGGTTACTCCCCATTGGGTGGCGAATGTTGGCGTGGGCGTAGGAGAGGGCAGATTGGTAGGACGTGGTGTGGACGTTGGAATGGAAGTCAAAGTTGGATAAGGTGTGTGGGTCGGATAGGGGGTGAAGGTCGGATATGGGGTGCCGGTAGAAGCTGGTGTGAGACTTGGGTAAGGGGTGTGGGTGGGCAATGACGCCAATGTTGGATACGGCGTGTGGGTAGGTAATGGTGCGGGTGGAGCGCAGGCCAACACCATGAGAGTTAGCAATAACACTAGAATCATCTTGCAGCCGGTGTATTTATGCAAAGCGAACATGGGTACTTCCTTTGGTAGTTTTCCGGCAAGCTAGGCCCATCGTTATTTCTGGTAATGAGAAATGTGCGACATTGGGCGTGAAGCATTCGAGTAGTGCAACAATCGGTATTCTTGTATCAGGGTTGTTGAGTCGTCGAACCCAGTTCGATATGACCCCGTTCCAATTGGCTTGACTGCCATTTCGTAACATCCTCCCTTTGCCAATTTGGAGAAATCGCCTTGGATGATGGCTATTCCTTCGGCGATGAATTGATTTTTTGAAGAGTATGGTATATGTCCGTTGCGGGTGAAGACAAAATTTACGCTTGAGAAGGTTTGAGCGTGGCAACCTACCAGTATTACGTTGTGGCCGGTTGGCATTTTGCCGTCGATTAGTTGGATACGTTCTGGGTCAATGTCGAATTGGATTGCCAATGGTATTAAGGTTGGATCAGGTGTCACCGTCGGGGCTGGCGTATCCGTTGGAATTGGTGTTGAGCTTGGTGAGGTTGTTACCATCACGGTCATGGTGGTAGCGGTGGTAGCGGTCGTGGGAATCGGAGTTGGAGATGTGGCTCTACCGCCACACGCGATGAGCGTGAAGACGCTGGCGCATAGAATAATGCCCAATGCAGTAGACTTGGCGGGCCGTTTCAGTTGCATAGGCAAGCGCGGGGATAGTAAAATAAACATGAGTAGCACCTAACATGGTCTGCTTAACAGAGTCGCCGGGGACAAGCAAAAGTCCGGCGACTTTTTTTATTGGTGGAAGGTGCAGGTCACCGTGCGTAAAGTGTGGCGATGACAGCCCCTCCTGCGTTTCGGATGGGCGCTTTGGCATAGACGCTGGCATCCCGCTGGCAGAAGCCCTCGCAAGAGGAGCCATGAGGCGCCATCGCGTAGAGAGTTCCTGCTTGTTAACGGGTTGTTGCCCGCGTCTATGCCGTGGTCAATATATCACATTTTTCAATCTCTATCGTGCCCGGATGCCTGGGTCTGCGTCAAGCCGCCAGCGCCTCGCCAACCCAGCCGAGCACCGGCATTTGAATCCTCATCTCTCGCATCCCCTCGTAGTCGCCGACTAACAATCGACCCAGCATCGTTGCTGCATAAGTTAGCATCGACAGCGAGGCATGGAGCTGGATTTTTTTGATACCCAGGTACGAGTGCTCATCCAGCAACCGGGAACGTTTCATGCTACTGAACAGCCGTTCAATCACCGTCCTGGACTTGTACAATCGTCTCCAGCGTTTGCTGGCACGGGGCAGCCGTCCAACTTTTCGCAACAGATCACCTTGCCAGTTTTCGTAATGCTCGAAAACGCAATTTTCCCCGAGCCACGGTGATTTGCCCTTCATATCGCAACCTTCCGCCGGACATCGGAATAAATGACCTTTCTTCCGATCAGTCCGAATGTACTGCATTGCCTCACCGCTAACGCACTTTGGATGGCCCCTGACGGTGTACAAGCCATTCTTATCGGTGTCTCTCATGTGAATCACAGACAGAATCTTCCGTTTATCAAGATGCTGGTAATTCGGGAGAGCGTCGTACCCCCGATCCGCCAGCGTATATTTCACCCGCAACTGCGGGTGCTCCTGCGCCAGCTGCTTGAACAGCTCAATGAACTGCGGCGAATCATTCGCGTTGGCCGGCAATATCTGATAGCTTAAAGGCGTCCAGTAATAGGCATCGCAAATCAGGTGCATCTTGTAGCCAAAGAAGTATTCCTTCTTGTCAATTTTGTTCTTGGCCGTCCTGACGCCCCACTTTGCATCTGGATCCGCTACGACTTTCTTCTTGGGATTGGCGTGAGCTTCAATATCTGTTGAATCAATCGCCACTATCCGGCCCAGCTTGGGCGCCTTCACCGGCAATGCGCCTTTTTCCTTCAAGCTGTCGAGAGCGTCCCCGATATGGTCCACCACCGACGCCAGAATCTTGTTCACCAAAACTTGGTGTTCGGTCAATCGCTTGAAAAACCGGGAGAAGGTGCTTTCGTCGGGCACTGTGTTCTCGAAACCGCATAGTTCCCGCAACTCTCGCGACGCTGCCAGTTGTCTCAGCAAGTCCCTTGTATAGCGCAACCGGAGTAGGTACTTAACCAGTACGGCACGCCACATGGATGCCGGGGTATATCCCTGCCGGCCCGTCCAGCGGTAGTCCCGGAGCAGTTCCATCAGCTCAAAATCGTCAATCGCGGACAGTACGGACTCTAAAAAGCCGTATCCGTCGCCGGGCGCTTGCCCTGCATCAACTGAGTATGTAGAATTGTAATCGACCATCTGCCGTTCAAAGAGGGTGTGCTGGTCGAGCCGTCGTCTAGTTGGTAGCTGGACGGCGGCACTTATTTTGTAGTTTCGTTCTGAACGAATGTTACATTTTTACGCTCAAAATCGCAATAGGAAAGTGTCGTTTTAAGAACAATTGCTGGGTCTTTTATGCGTAAAACTTCTAAACTTTTTGGGCAGGTCGCGCCGCGGGGCGCCAGTACGGGCTATCCACAATATGCCTTCCGCAGTCAGACGATTATTCGCCCACTTTGGCTTCGGTCTCACCGTTTACCGGGGAGGTATAGGGCGATGCGACGTCATCGCCTGTGGGTAAGGACTCTTCGGGCCATTGCTCATCTCGAATATCGTCATCGTTAGGTTCTGGCGAGCTGATGTCCATGCTTTCATAGGCGAGTAAACGAAAGGTTCCTGGATCCACGTATTCCCAATCATCACTGTTTGCAAGCCTAGTGGACATGGACGATACGATACTGCTTGCCTTTCCTTTGGAGAGGCCGGCAGCGTGAACCAAACGACTGGCCTCTGATACTCTGACCGTGCCATAACTACGCTGGGCAATTTCTCGGAACGCTTCCTCATGGGTGGCGCAGTTCATCAGCAGACTCGGCAGAATATGGGCATGATGAAGATTGGCTTGCCCGACAGCATTATCCTTCACCGTATGGAGTGAAATGATGAGTTCGCAAGCGGCCTGCTCTGCACGGGACTGGGCGAGTTCCCCTTCAAGCATCTGTGTTTTTCGATTGGCTTCCTCCCAAATCTTCCGCAGGTCTTGTAACGTTGTGTTCTCAATCATGGCTCTCTCCTTGTGTCATTCTTTTTATCCCTCGTACAATTTTCCCTGTGCTGTTTCGTTTGCAAAACCTTTACATGCTCGCTACCATTTGATGTGTAGAAGGCGGCGGAGTTGAACCGCAACGCTGGCAACGCTCACCGGGTTATAAATCCGTGTCCCGTACCGACGGGCAACGCCCTCCACATAGAGACGGCGTAAGCCGCCTCAGACTAGTCGGCGGGTCGGTTCGTCCCTGTGAAGAAGGAACCGGCTCGTCGAGTTCTTTATGATTGTACCCGGTCAGGCCAATTCGCCGCAACCGGACATTCTAAAAATATTGGCCTGCTGGATGCTATTCCAGCAGGCCAATTGGTTCACCGTGATAGGCGTCCGGAGTTTTGCAAGTTAACCCCAAAACATACTGGATCGGGCTTTCAAACGAGGGATTAGCTGTTTTGCAAGTTTCTCAGTGGACGGCAGTTCAATTGACGGTTTGATTCGCGGCATGTTAGTCTGGGGCATTATGAAATGCTGGGAACCAGGCTAATGGTTCCCGGGACGAAAAACGCCATCAGGAGCATCCACAATGAACGTTACGTCTCTGGCTATCGAGAAACTCCGGGAAGTGATGGAGGGCGAAGATGAAAGCGGTTCCGCCCTGCGGGTAGTGGCGATGCCGGCCGGCCAGGGTTTGCAGTACATGCTGACCATGGAAAAGGAACACCAGCCTGACGACACCGTCGTTCGCATGAGCGGCGTGGAGTTTCTGCTGGATTCTGACAGCGCTCCATTCCTGGAAGAAGCCACCATCGACTACGTGGAAGAGTTCGGTGGCCGCGTTGGGTTCGTGATCAACAATCCGATGTACTCCGGCGGTGGCTGTGGTTCGGGAGGTTGCGGCTGCGGAAGCGGTGGTGGCGGAGGCTGTGGATGTGGCAGCGGCGGCGGTGGCTGCGGCTGCGGCGGTCATTAGAACCTGGCCGGTCTGAGCCTCTAACCGACGGCCGGCCCACCCAAATAAGCGAACTATCTGGCATCGGCTCAACCGCCGAACCCGGTTATCAAATGGTGATCGGGAAGGTGGTTGAGCCGCCAGCACGACGGTGGCCAACAGTGCGGCGGTTGGTGGGATGAGCCGCTCTGTGTATGGGGTTGGCCAGCGGAGTCAAAATCTACCAGGGGTCCGTTTATGAAATTTTGGCGCAAGATGACGGCGCGGCGGCATTTGGATCGCTTGCGGCGCAACGTGGTGGCGTGGAACGAGTGGCGAGCGACCGAAGATGTATCGGGTTTGTCATTTGCTTACTCGCAGATGCGTGGCGCCAACTTGACCTGGAGTAACCTGGACAATCTGGACTTCAGCGGGTCGGATTTCAGCAGCGCCGATCTGCGTGGCGCAGACCTCCACTACTGCAATCTCACCGGGGCCAACTTCCAGGACGCCGACCTGCGGGGCGCAAACCTGCAGGGGGCCACCGTCCAGGAAACCAATATGGCCCGCGCCCAACTGCAGGGAGCCAACCTGACCCGGGCAGACCTGAATCAGATAAACCTGCGCGGGGCCAATCTGGGACAGGCGGTATTGCGGGGCACGTATTGTTACTTCTCGGATTTCTCGGAAGCCAACCTGGCCTGGGCCGATATCCAGTTCGCGAATTTGTCGAATTCCACGTTTTACAAATCCGACCTCACCGAAGCAAACCTGACCCATTGCAATTTGTCCCACGCCAATTTGAACCAGACGGTCCTGAAAAACACGAACTTCAAAGACGCCCTGGTTTACGACACGATATTCGCGGCGCTGGACTTGACCGGAGCGCATAATCTGGCGGAGGTTCGCCACCACGCCCAGTCAGAATTGAGCATCGGGACCGATACGCTGATCAGCACACTGCGCGGTTCGGGCGGACAGCTGACCGACGAGCAGGAGGCATTCTTCGCCAAAGCGGGTGTTTCCCAGGCGATGATAGCAACGATCCGATCGGCCGCGATTACTCCGTCCACGCGGTAGCACAGGCTCCCACGCCGTAACGCCGGACGGACATTTACCTGCGGTAACCCTCCCCTGGCCGGTAACGGCTCACGCGTACCCACTTTGTCATTGCGACCCCATACTCGATGCGGGGGTTGGCAATCTCGTCACCATAGCAATGGTGATTTGCCGACGTGTGTTCAGCCTCAACGAGATTGCCACGTGGTTCGACGGGCTCACCATGAGCGGCTGCGCTCCTCGCAATGACAGGTGGGGGCTGGCGCTCCTCGCAATGACAGCAAGCCAGTTGGATTGACAAAGCGGGTACGCGTGAGGGTGGTGTGTCGGTGGACATCGGGCGGTGATATTATTGGGGCGGAAACTGTCTGACTCACATTCGAGGAGCAAGCGCCGTATGTCTGCAACACCCCACGGTATCCGTTACAGCGCTCATCGGCCCGTAGTGATGGGACGCAACGGTATGGTCTGCGCCGGTCAACCACTGGCGGCACAGGCCGGAATATCCATTCTGCAACGGGGAGGCAACGCCGTCGACGCCGCGATCGCCACGGCCGCCGCGCTGGGCGTCGTGGAGCCGCTGATGTCGGGCATCGGCGGGGACGGCTTCATCATGACTTACCGGGCCGAGGACGACCGCCTGCGCATCAGCAACGGGACCGGGGCGGCTCCCTATGCGGCCACGCTGGAGCGCTATCGGGACGGCATACCAATGAAGGGCATTTTGAGCGTGTCGGTTCCCGGAATACTCAACGCATGGCTGGATACGCACGCCGAATTTGGAACCATGCCACTGGGCGACGTGCTGGCGCCGGCCATTGCGCTCGCCAGCGACGGCATTCCGGTTACGCATTATCTTGCTGCCGCCATCGCGGGCGATGCGTTGTTGTGTGAGTTTCCGACCAGTCGGGCGGTGTTCACTCGGGACGGATCGGGGGCGCCACTGCAAGTAGGAGACATTTTGCGGCAAACCGATCTGGCGCGGACGCTGACGACCATCGCAGAACAGGGGCGGGACGTTTTCTACCGTGGGCCCATTGGAGAGGAAATCATCCGGTTCAGCGAGGAGCAGGGCGGACTGCTAACAATGGCTGATCTGGCGGACTGTTCGGCCCGGTGGCAGGAACCGATCTCCGCAAACTACCGGGACTATACCGTATATGAGGCTCCACCCAATTCCAGCGGCCATATTTTGCTGCAGGAACTCAATATGATCGATGGGCACGACATGACGGCGCTGGGATTCGGCTCTGCGGAGTCGATACACCTGATGGTAGAGGCGAAGAAAATGGCCTTCGCCGACCGGGAAGCGTTCGTGGCCGATCCCGACTATATTGACGTACCGCTGGAAGGGATGCTGTCTCGCGAGTACGCCCGGGAACAGGCCAGCAGCATAGACCCCGACCGGGCATCTGAAAACGTAACCGCCGGCGACCCGTGGCGTCACCAGACCGAAGGGCGCAAAGCGGCGGCCGCGGGCGCCGGACGGCGGGGTCCCCGCACCGAGCGGGAAGACACCACCTGTTTTGTGGTGGCTGACCGGGCCGGCAACGCGGTTTGCCAGCTGCAAAGTATTCAGAGCGGCTGGGGTTCTTCGCTGATTGCAGGGAACACCGGAATCCTGCTGAACAACCGGATGACGTACTGGCATCTGGACCCGAACCACGTCGATTGCCTGCAACCCGGCAAGCGGGTGCGCCACACGATGAATCCGGTGATGGTTTTCCGTCGCGGCCAGGCGACGGGGAACGGCCACGGCAGCGCGGGCAGGGGCAGGCGGCTGGCGTACGTGCTGGGAACGCCCGGCGCCGATTGCCAGGTGCAGAGCAACATGCAGGTCATCACCAACCTGGTGGACTACGGCATGACCGTTCAGGAAGCGGTGGAGGCTCCCCGTTGGAAACACGTGGGGGATGGCACAGAATCTACCATACCTCACACCGCCGCCGACCGATTGCTGATGGAGGGTCGCTTCGACCCGACGGCGACCCGACGGCTGCGGGCGATGGGTCACCCGGTGCACGAGCTGGATGCGTGGGACGGGGTTACCGGGAGAGAAATGGCGCTATACATCGATCAGGACAACGGGGCCATCCATGGGGCGGCTGACCCACGGTACGACGGGTATGCCATCGGTTATTAGGGAGAGCGCACACCAGGCGGCAGACTGTTCGGGTCGAACCCCCGTAGGTGTGAATCGCTTTGGGTCACCGCGTTGAGGCACAGGCGGGCGCGGGAGTAAGGGGAACGCCCGGCGGCCTCACGCGTACCCACTTTAATCTGTCATTGCGACCCCGTACTTGATACGGGGGTGGCAATCTCGTCGCCGTAGCAACGGCGGTTCGTCGACGTGTGTTCAGCCTCATCGAGATTGCCACGTCGCTACGCTCCTCGCAATGACAGCAGGCCAGTTGGATTGACAAAGCGGGTAGGCGTGGGCCCGGCGCCCGTTTGCCTCCGGGTGCCGCAGGCCATACAATGGCGACAGCCTCCGGGACTTGCGCCCAAGCCGCTTGAACACCACCTGGAGCACAGGTGGTTAGAAATGAGAATACCCGGGAATCGTCGCAGTCAGGAACCGGACGAGGTTGGTCAACGGGCCGGCCTGTTCGCCGAGTCGATACGCGACGGGGACATGGACCTGGCCTGGTCCATGCTGTCCAAAGAGACGCGGGGTATGCGGATGGGGGTTTGGGCGACGCGCAACAGCATTGACATGCAGGTGGCATACCGGGCCGCCTACGATTCCGACCACCCAATGAGACCGTCGCTGCTGGACGATTTTCGTACGACGGTATTGCGGTTGTGGCCGCTGGAAGACCTGACCGACCTGGCCGCCGCGCCGACCCGGTACGTCGATGACGTGCACGCTTTCGTGTTTTTGCCATTTGGGGTTACGGATGAGACGGTGGTGCAACACAGTACGTTGATGTCCGGTTTGGTGATCCCGATGCTGCTGGAAGAGTCGTTGTGGCAGGTGGACCTGCCCGGCTGGCGGTTTCTGGACAACTCAGAACGGGGCGGCGATGGCTAGACGGTCGAGTCCCACCCGCTCACGGGGACGCGTGAGCGCTGAGACACGGAACAATCCGCCGGCCGGGCCACACCAGCGCGTCGCGTCGGTGGAATGGCCCAACGCAGCGCCCGACTCGGCAGACAGGATTTGCGAATTGTGCCGGAGAGACGTGGAGCGGTTCACCGTGCATCATCTGGTGCCACGGGCGCGTGGCGGCAACCACGGACCCAAGGCGCGATTGTGCCCCACGTGCCACCGCCAGGTACACGCGATGTTTTCGGTAACGACGCTGGCTGAAGAGTTGTACAGCGTGGAACTGCTGCGGGCCCATCCCCGGGTGAGCGCGTTTTTGCGATGGATGCGCAAGCAACGGGGCACGACGCACCCGGTGAGGCGGGCACGGGAGCGGCAATAGATTTGACCGGATTCGCGAGTGACAGTAGGGGCATCCGGCGCGGGTTATAATGGATTGGTCATGAGTTCCACACCACCACCATTTGCCATGCGGCAAGTTGCCGACGCCATTCGCGCGGGGCTGAACGGGCGAGCGGACACCGATGCGTCGTCCGGTGAGTTTGAAGAGCTGTTAGCGACGTACCGGGGCAACCTGGATCATTATCGGGAGCACGTGCAGAAGAGCCTGGCCGAAGGTGATTACCTGCAGGCAGCCGAGAAGTCGTGGGGCGCTTATGCCCAGGACATAAAATCATCGGCGCTGACCACGGGCTGCACATCGCCAGCCACCGCAGCACCCTGCGCGTTGCCGACCGCCTTACTGCCCTGATTGGTCAACAAGACGAGGTTGCCACTCAAACGCTGATCGCCGGTTTGGGATTGGCTCGTAGTTTGCACACTCATTTCTACGAAAACGACCTTCCAGATACGACCGTTACCGCATCGGTGGACGGGGTATTCTCCGCGATAGACCTGTTGCAGCGGTTGTTCCCGGGGAATGGGGATGCCGGCGGGGGCCACGGCGATGCAGACACGTAGTCATCCGGTGTCCGAGGCATGACCGACACTGCCGACGCCGTGACGATCGGGGGCGGCAATAGATTCCGACCGGATTCACGAGTGCCGGAAGGGGCATCCAGCGAGGGTTATAATGGATTTGCCATGAGTTACACACCACCACCATTTGCCATGCAGCAGGTTGCCGACGCCGTTCGCGCGGGGCTGAACGGGCGAGCGGACACCGATGCGTCGTCCGGTGAGTTTGAAGAGCTGTTAGCGACGTACCGGGGCAACCTGGATCATTATCGGGAGCATGTTCAGAAGAGCCTGGCCGAAGGTGATTACCTGCAAGCAGCCGAGAAGTCGTGGGGCGCTTATGCCCAGGCCATCAAGATCATCGGCGCTGACTACGGGCTGCACATCGCCAGCCACCGCAGCATCCTGCGCGTTGCCGACCGGCTTACTGCCCTGGTTGGTCAAACGGAAGATGCAACTGCGGCAGCTTTAGCGAACGGGCTTCTGGTCGCACGTGCCATGCACACCCATTTTTATGAGAATGACCTTCCGGGTCCAACTGTGGTCGCCGGCGCCGGCACCGTCTCCACCACGATAGACTTGCTGCAGCGATTGTTCCCGGGGAATGGGGATGCCGGCGGGGGCCACAGCGATGCAGACACGTAGGCATCCGGTGTCCGGGGCATGACCGACACTGCCGACGCCGTGATCATCGGGGGCGGAGTGATGGGTTGCAGCATTGCGTGCAACCTGGCGCTCACCGCCGCCGACCACGGAATCCGGCGCATCCTGGTGCTGGAACGCGATACGCTGGGGAGTGGTTCCACCGGTCGTAGCAGCGCGGCAATCCGGATGCACTATTCCACCGTAGTTAATGCTGAGATGGCGTGGCGGAGCCTGCAAATTTTTCGCAATTTTGCGGATATAATCGGCGGCGAATGTGGATATACCCGCACGGGTTACCTGGTGTTTGCCGGCGCGGACGAGGTGGAGGCATTTCGGGGCAACGTTGCAATGCAGCAGTCGGTGGGCGTGATTACCGATATCATCAGCAAAACCGACGCAGCCGACCTGGCTCCCGGCTTTGCGGTCGATGACGCTGCGGGCATCGCTTACGAACCTTATTCGGGACACGCGGACGCATCGGGCACCGCCCTGGCCTACGCAGCGCGGGCCCGTGCAGAGGGCGTGACCATCCGCCTGCAATGTCCGGTGGCCGCCGTCGAAACCAGCGGCGACGGGAGCCGGGTTGAGGCAGTGCATACCGCCGCCGGCGAGCGAATTTCAACCAGGATAGCGGTCGTGGCCACCGGGCCCTGGACGGCGCGGTTCATGGTTGCCCAGGGGTTGGAAGTGCCGCTGGTAGCGACGCGTCACGAAGTGCTGCATTTTCGGCGGCCCACGGATGCGGTGCCGTACCATCCGGGCGGAGCCGACATTAGCAACCGGATTTACTTCCGGCCGGAGGGTCAGGATCTAACGCTGGTGGGCAATGGCAACCACTCGGACGTGGTGGAAGATCCCGAGATATTCGCACAACGAGCCAGCCCGGCCTTTATCGAAGATGTCTGGCAGCGTCTGGCCCGCCGCATTCCGGCAATGGTCGACGCCGAGCTGGCCATGGGGTACGCCGGGCTGTACACCAACACTCCCGACTCTCACCCGATCATGGATCGGGTTGCCGATATTGATGGCCTGTATCTATGCAGCGGATTCAGCGGGCACGGGTTCAAGTTGTCGCCAATGGTGGGGGTGCTGATGGCGGAACTGATCGGACACGGCGCTGCCGCCACGGTGGACATCAACCCGCTGCGCCTGTCGCGCTTCGCTGAAAACGACCTCAACCATGCTGGCTACGGGTTCGATGTGTTGACCTGATGAGCACTTACTTTGTCATTGCGAGGAGCGTAGCGACGTGGCAATCTCGATGAGGTTGAACACACGTCGGCGAACCGCCGTTGCTACGGCGACGAGATTGCCACCCCCGTATCAAGTACGGGGTCGCAATGACAGTTAAAATGGGTACGCGTGAGGATGAGGGGGCTGATGCGCAGATATGATGATTAACGCCGCTAGTCAGACGCCGGCCGTAGAGACAGCGGGAGTTACTAAACGATTCGGTCGGGTGCTGGCAGTGGACGACGTTAGCGTCGCCATCCAGTCGGGTGGGGTGTACGGATTGCTGGGCCCAAACGGCTCTGGGAAAACTACACTGCTGTCTATGCTGGCCGGTTTCCTCCGCCCCACCGCCGGGGAGATCACGGTATTGGGGAGAACGGGAGATGCGGGTCTGCGTGAATCCAGGGCCGCGTTGGGTACTCTGGTTGACCGCCCGGTGTTCTGGCCGTACCTGTCCTGCCGAGACAACCTGAAGTGTTTACAGGGCGTCTATGGTTCCACCGGCGGCGAGGAAGAGATCGACGACTTGCTGGATACGGTTGGATTGCTGAACGATGCGGCGCAACGCAATTTCCGCGCCTGTTCTACCGGCATGAAAGCGCGTTTGGGCATCGCCGGAGCATTGCTGGGCAATCCGTCCCTGCTGATACTGGACGAGCCCACCAATGGTCTGGACCCGGTCGGCATTGTCGAAGTGCGGCAGATCATCCGGAACCTGGCCAGCAATGGAGAGCGCACCATCATCCTGGCCAGCCATTTGCTGAACGAGGTTGAGCAGGTATGCGATCAGGTGGGCGTGATGGCGCGGGGCCGGTTGCTGTACTCGGGAGCAGTTTCGGGAATGGGTGCGACGGCGCGGGTGGCGATTCGAACGACGGACGACCAAATGGCGGTGGAGTTGTTGCGGCAGGGCGGTTGGCAGGTGAACGGCGAGTTGCCGGAAGGGATCACCGTTGACGTAGAACCAGGGTCGGAGTGGGAAATAACGAAGGCCCTTGCAAATTCGGATGTTTACGTGGCCGAGATGCGATCCCTGGTGAATTCGCTGGAGGCAGGGTTCATGGAAGTCACCGGAGAAGAGAACCCGAATGACGACTAGCAAAGTATCCTTTGAAACCGGGCCGCTTTGGTCGGCGTTGCGCTGGGAGTGGTTCAGATACTGCCGCCGCGTATCGGTGTGGCTGTTGGCGGGGCTGTTTGCCGGCGCAATAGTGATCGTTACGGGCGGAGTGGTCCTGGTCAATAACCTGACTCAGCAATTCGGCGTGACGTTGGCGCAGGCTGATTTCCCCAATGCGGTGCTGGAACTGCCGGTTCTGGCCGGGCCGATCCTGGCGATCGCCCTGATCTGCATCGCTTTCGGCGGAGAATTCCAATGGGGAACGATACGTTCGTTAACTGCAAGGGGCGCGCCACGCTGGCATACCGTGGCAGCCAAGCTGGCGCTGGTAAGCATTTTCATCACGGTTTTATGGGCGTTCGCTTACGCGCTGTCCGCACTGGTGGGCCTGGCGGCCGGGGGCTCCAACCCGGAGAGCCAGTTGGAACTGGGCGAGACGTTAACCTGGGGAGATACGATAGTCAAACTGTTCGCTGTGTGGCTGACCGCTTTGGCTTACGCCGGGTTGGGAGCGTTGCTCACCGTGTTGGGACGTTCAACGGCGTTCGGACTGGGCATAGCGGTGGGAATTTTTCTGTTCGAGAGCATCGTTTACCCAATTGCAGACGGGGTTGCCTCGTTGGCCGCATCATCGGTCAGCGAATACACGGCCTGGACGCTGCGGGGCGCGACGCTGGAACTGATCCGGGGAAATGGAGACCTGAATCGCTGGGTGTTTCTGCCGGTGGTACTTGCTTACATCGGTGTGCTGTGGAGTTTGACTCTGGTCGTACTGCACCGTCGGGATTTGGGCAGCGGGAACGGATAGGTACGCTGTGAATCTGACAGGTATTGCGAGGTAATTCACCCCAACGCTGGCCTTCTGACGCTGACTCTCCACCGAGGGAGTGGTTATGACCCTCATGCGTACCCACTTTGGCATTGCGAGGAGATTCCGCTCATGCCGAGCTTGTCGAGGGACGTGGCAATCTCGTTGAGGTTGAGCACACGACGGCGAACCATCATTGCTACGGCGCCGAGATTGCCACCCCCGTATCAAGTACGGGGTCGCAATGACAGATTAAAATGGCTATGCGTGAGGTTATGACCCAGGGGTTGCTCCCTGGGAAGCGATCCTGGGAAGTGGGGTAGACCTGGTTCCGGGCGACGTTAAGCGCAACTAAAGAGGACGGAGAGAATATGTCAACATCCATACCGGCTGGCTCCCTGGGCATCAATGCATCCCGCCTGAACGACAATCTGGACGCCCTGGGCCGAATTGGGCACACCGGTGAGGGGATGCAGCGGGTGGCGTTCTCCGCCTTCGACATCGCCGGGCGCAATTACGTGATCGAGCTGATGCACTCCGCGGGGTTATCGGTGCGTATCGACTCCGCCGGCAACATCATTGGCCGAATCGAGGGAACCGATCCGTCGCTGCCGGCCATCGTGTTGGGATCCCACACGGACACCGTCCCGGCCGGCGGCCGGTATGATGGGGCGCTGGGGGTGATAGCAGCCATCGAGGTGGTGCAGGCGGCAAGAGACTCAGGACTAACACCGCGGCATCCGGTGGAGGTGATGGTGTTTACCAACGAGGAGGGCACCGGGTTTCACCGCTGGTTGCTGGGGAGCCGAGCCGTGGCCGGCCTGTGGGAGCCGGAGGATTTTTCCGCGATGGGCGACGATGGCGTGACGCTGGCATCGCGCCTGCCCGACCTGGGCGGCAACATCTCGCGAATCGACGAGGCCCGGCGGCGTCCGGACGAACTTGCCTGTTATCTGGAACTGCACATCGAGCAGGGCCCGACGCTGCACCGGGGCGGTTTTCCAATTGGCGTGGTTACAGGCATAACGGGCCGCTCCGTATATCACATCGACATTGTGGGCGAGGCTAATCATGCTGGAACAACGCCGATGTCCCTGCGGCGCGACGCGATGTCGGCGGCGGCGCAGGTTGCCCTGGCGGTGCGGCACATCGCCGGCGAGATGGAGGTGTGCCGGGTTGGCACCGTGGGCAGCATGGAGGTGCACCCGAACGCCGCCAACGTGATCCCGGGACGAGTGGCGCTGGGTTGCGAGTTTCGGGATGAACGGATGGAATCGCTGGCGGCGGCGGAAGTGGAGCTGCGACGCACTGCCGAGGAGGTGGCCCACGCCGAGCAGGTGGCGATAACGGTTACCGCCCAACGGAACACGCCGTCGGTTCCCATATCAAGCAACATGCAGCAACTCATAGCCGACGCGGCGGGCCTGGCCGGCCTGGAGCACATCAGCCTGCCCAGCGGAGCCGGCCACGACGCCCAGGCTATCGCCTCGGTTACGCCGTCAGCGATGGTGTTCGTTCCCAGCGTGGGCGGGATCAGTCACGCTCCGGCGGAATATACGACGCCGGAGGACTGCGCCAACGGGGCGCAGGTGCTACTGAACGCAATGGCTCTGGCGGACGAGCGGTAGTGACGGAGCAGGTACGAGAATATTCCCTCGGACAGTTATAATACCGGCATCCAACGAGTGGAGGTTCCGGTGATTCCTGTCGACGAGCCGCAAAAAACTTTGATTGAAGCAGATTCGCAAGATCTGGTGGATTGGGCAGACGCTGTCTATGGCCCGGATGAAGATTTGATTCTCGACGATGCGTTCGGCTGGTTAGAAGCGGCAAAAGATAGTTCGATTCAGGCCGTTGTTACAGATCCGCCTTATGGATTGGTGGAATACCAGGATGACCAATTGGCAAAAAGAGAAAGCGGGACCGGTGGTATTTGGCGTGTCCCGCCAAAGTTTGACGGAGCGCTTCGTTCACCCGTTCCACGGTTCACCGTACTTACACCGGAGGATGAGTCCAACTTGCGAACGTTCTTCGAGAAATTAGCTGCCCAACTGTTCCGGATATTGGTACCTGGCGCCCACGTTTTCGTCGCCACTACTCCAATTTTGTCCCACCAGGTGTACGTTCCGATGCTGGGAGCGGGATTTGAGAAACGTGGTGAGATAGTGCGCATAGTCAAAACGCTCCGGGGAGGGGATCGACCCAAAGGCGCTCATGAGGAATTCCCGGGTGTGTCTGTGATGCCTCGCTCGGGATGGGAACCGTGGGGCTTATTTCGCAAGCCCCTTGACGGACGGGTGCAGGATAATCTCCGGCGATGGGGTGTCGGCAGACTGCGTCGCATTTCTGATGAACAACCATTTTGGGACGTCATAGATTGTCCACCGGCAACCAAGCGGGAGCGCGCCATCGCCCCACATCCGACACTCAAACCACAGCGATTGATACGGCAGCTGGTGCGAGCTGCGCTGCCGCTGGGATCTGGCACGATCTTAGACCCGTTCATGGGTTCCGGTTCCACCATCGCTGCGGCCAGGGCGGAGGGATTGCACGCGATAGGAGTTGAGTCGTCTAAAGAGTATTATCTGATGGCGCGTCGCGCGGTATCCTCCCTGGCGGAGTTGCCAGTTGGTTGACCAACCTGACCGTCAAAAATGGCTCAACCGGGCTGTGGCGCTTCCGCGGGGTTTGAGACACTCCCATATCAGCCGAGTTGTTGCGTCGGTAGAAAACGAAGTCGAGCAATTTGTTGACGTTTATTTCGAGCAGGCAAACGTGTTCAGCGCGCTGGTGGGAATCTTCGCAGCCCGAGCGTTTTCCGCTCTCACCGTATATGAAAAGCCACGCCACGCCGACTTAGCCCAACAAAGGTTCCCGGACCTGAAACGCCGCGGCGCGTCAGACCCACCACCTCCGGATGATGCGCTGGAGATAAAGGCCAGCATCCGACCATGGGCGTTACAAGCACATTACGACCATACCTCATCCGTACCCACTTTGTCATTGCGAGCGTAGCGTGGCAATCTCGTGGCCGTATCAACGCGGTTCGCTAACGTGTGCTCAACCTCAACGAGATTGCCACGTCGCTACGCTCCTCGCAATGACAGCGGGGTAGCGGGCAACTTTCTCAAGCGGTGCCCAGGAACGGCAGCTGAATACCCTGCTATAATCGCCGCACTATGGAACTCTCTGCCGAATACACTTTCGCCCAACCCGCCGAGGTGGTGTGGCACGCGCTGATGAATCCCGATGTGCTGTCCGGCTGTATTCCCGGCTGCCGGAGCATGGAGCCGGATGGAGAGAATCGATACCGCGCGGCGGTGAACATCCGGGTAGGGCCGATTGGGGGCCAATACTCAGCGGTGGTCGCCCTGTCTGAACTGGACCCGCCGAACTCCTATCACATGTCAATTGAGGGCTCGGGCAACATCGGGTTCGCCAACGGGACGGTTGCCGTTGCCCTGACACCGTCGGACAACGGTGGGACTGTGGTGCATGTGGATGCCGATACCCAGGTGGGCGGAGCGGTGGCCCGGGTGGGCCAACGGATGATGGGCTCGGTGGCCAAAGGGATGATGGACCGGTTTTTCGGGTGCCTGGTGGAATCGGTTGCCAACTCGTCATCATCCACGGCCTGACTGCCGGCTGACTACCCGATCTTCGCTTGAAAGACCGGGATGCGTCCCTCGCTCCAATCCTTAAGCGAGCGGCGGGGGAATCAAGCGATACATACTGGGAGATAATGCGTACGCACTTTGTCAAACCAAACTGGCCTACTGTCATTGCGAGGAGCGCAGCGACGTGGCAATCTCGTTGAGGTTGAACACACGTTGGCAAGCCACCATTGCTACGGCGACGAGATTGCCACGCTACGCTCGCAATGACAAATTAAGGCGACGAGATTGCCAACCCCCCCGCATCGAGTACGGGGTCGCAATGACAGATTCAAGCGGGTACGCGTGAGATATTGGGAGATAATGCTATGCCATTCGCCGATGATTTGAGAGCTAAGTACCATGCACAGTGGGAGGCTATGGTAACGCATCCCTTTGTGCTGGAGATGGGCGACGGAAGCCTGGACATTGACAAGTTTCGCAGTTATTTCCGGCAGGACTACGTTTTTTGCGAAGACCTGGTGAAGCTGACGGCCATTGCCATCGCCAAAGCCGCTCCGGATTACGACGCCGGCACGCGACTGAATGGATTTTTGTCCAACTTTCTGTCGGCAGAGAACGATCTGTTCCTGAACGGTTTTCAGGAATTGGGCGTTACCGGCGACCAGTATCGGGAAACGGTGGCAAATCCGATCACCCAGGCGTTTGGCGATTTCATGGTGCGCACGGCGCTGGAAGGCGATATCGACGATATTGTTTCCCTGTTTTACGTAACCGAGGGGACTTATCTGGACTGGGCCGCGCGAGCGATAAATTCGGGGGTGAAACCCAACAATCCGGTATACCAGGGCTGGATAGACATCCATAGTCCTGCAGTGCTGAGCGACGTGGTCGAGTGGTTTACGATACGCCTGAACGAGGCCAGAGCGCGGGCTGACGCTGCGAAGGCGGCGAAGCTGGAACGCATTTTTATCACCACGCTGCGTTATGAGCACCTGTTTTGGGACGCCAACTATTACGGCCGCAACTGGCCGGATGAAAACTAAAGCGCCGTAATGAGAGTGGCGACGAGCGTAGTGATCGTTGCGCCTAAAATTCCAATGCCCACGAACACCAGCCGGTCAACCTTGGACTCCAGGCGATCCATGCGCGCGTCAAGTTGGTGTTGGCCAGCGCGCAATTCACCAACGGTTTCCCTCAAATCGCCGATAATCTGGGCTGTCGCTATGTCCATAGTGGTCATTGCTTTTCTTTCCAATCCTTACCCAAATATACAATTGCGGAACGTGTTTTGGCAACGGTTTAGCGCTCCGCCCCTTGTCATTCCCGGCGCAGCGTGGCAATCTGGCGCCAATCTATGCCAACAATGACGACAGGCGCAATAACGGAGGATACGACATGACGACGAGCCGTGAGATACCGAGCCGAGAGGAAGTGCTGGGCTATCTGAAAGACGATGTAAACTGGGGCCGTTGGGGTCCGGACGACCAGAAGGGCGCGGTCAATATGGTGGACGACGCCAAGCGACTGCGGGCCGCGGGTTTGGTCAAGAGCGGGCGCGCCGTGTCGCTGAGCCGGGAGTTTCCTGTTACGCCAGCGCCCAACAACCCGACGCCGGCCATCCACTACATGCGAAAGGGTCCGCGAGAGCCGGGCGGCGGAATGTCCACGGACTACTACGGCATCTCGTATCACGGCACCGCGACGACGCATCTGGACGCACTTTGCCACGTTTGGGATGGCAACGGGATGTGGAACGGCAAGAATCCGGACGAGATGATTCAGTTCGACGGAGCCAAGTATGGGTCGGTGGAGCACTGGAAAGAAGGCATCATCACACGGGGCGTCCTGCTGGACGTGCCGAGGCACCGGGGGACGGACTACGTTACCCAGGAGACACCCATTCACGCCTGGGAGCTGGATGATATCTGCGCCGCCCAGGGTGTGCAGATGGAGCCCGGCGACGCGCTGATCGTGTATGGCGGGCGGGAGAAGTGGAACGCGGACGGAAACGCGATCTGGGGCAGCGATCCCGCGGAACGGCCGGGGCTGCACGCATCATGCCTGAAGTTCATCCGGCAGAGCGACTGCTGCGTGCTGGTGTGGGACATGATGGATCACACGCCCAACGGTTACGATCTGCCGTGGTCGGTTCACGGCAGCATATTCGCCTATGGAATCGGGTTGCTGGACAATGCACTGCTGCAGCCACTGGCCGAAGCCTGCGCCGAAGAGGGGCGGTACGAATTCATGCTGACCATCAACCCGCTAAGGGTCGTGGGTGGCACCGGGTCTCCCGTGAATCCGGTAGCGATTTTGTAGTCGGCATCTGGCGGGGTGGGGACGACCCCTCACGCCAACCCCTCTCCCTCAGGGAGAGGGACTCTTCGTTGCCGGAACGGCTGCTAACGGAAAGGCCGCTTGTCGGAGACGATGCGGCCTTCCTTGATCACAAGCTGGAGTTGCCGCAGGTTGTTGATGTTTTCCAGAGGATTGGAACCAACCACAATCAGGTCTGCCAACTTTCCGGCTTCCACGGTGCCCAGCTGACTGCCCACACCGCACAATGTGGCGGCATTACGGGTGGTGGCCACGAGGGTTTGCCAGGCGGTTGCGCCGTCACGGACCCACAATCCCATCTCAAGCAATGCGGCTTCCCGCAGCGGTCGGATATCTGAACCCAACGCCATGGGCACGCCGGCATCCAGAGCCCGGCGGAACCACCGAGCGTGCTCCTCGGCGGCGGCATCGGCCCGGCACTGGAGCTCGGCAGCGATGTTGCGTTCGGACAGCCACCGTTTCTCGTACTCGTTCTGCGCCTGCCCTTCGGTGAGATGTGAAATCGCCAGCGTGGGAACGTACCAGGTCTGCGAGTCGGTCAGCGCGGAAATGCAATCTTCATCCATGATGTAGCCGTGTTCCACGCTGTGCGCGCCCAGCCTGACCGCCGACTTGACCGCCTCTGGGTTGGCGGCGTGGGCCATGACAGGAAATTCCCGCTGACGGGAGATCGCAAACGCGGCGGCCAGCTCGTCTTCCAACAGGAACGAATGCCAATGCCGGTCCCAGTCGGGGCCCATGATCCCGCCGGTGAGGTTCAGCTTGATGTGGTCAACGTCGTTCTTGATTTGCTCACGGATGGCCTGCACGAAGCCATACGGCCCGTCGCATTCCCGCGCCTGGCCAGAGGTGAGAAAGTGACCGCCGGTGGTGGTCAGGAAATAGCCGGAAGCGAACACCCGCGGTCCAATCAGACCGCCAGCGGCAAACGCGCGTTTCCAGGCCACGTCCATAAAGTGAGCCGCCCCTCCGCAGCGCACCGAGGTAACCCCTGCTTCGGTCAAGGCCAACGATAGCTGCCGGCCGAAGTTGGCGGTCTCCTGGGCCACCGTCATGCCCGGCGGCACTGGGTACTCGGGGTGGATGTGTACGTCCCACAACCCGGGGAGCAGGTATGCGCCCCGCAGGTCGACGACCCTGGTGTCATTGCCCGACGAGGTTGCCCCGCCACCGCCAATCTCGACGATGCGTCCGGCGTCGATAACAACGTCGGTGTCGGCGGTTACACCGGGGTTCACGCAGTCGATGAGGTTGGCGTGGGTGAGGACTAACGGCACAATTGGAGGCTCCGAGGCCGCGACTATCACGCCATAGGCTCCAGCTTGTTCAGAAAACGGCGCACATCCCCCAGTGCAGCTTTAACGTTGTCTGCCGTATCCCAATTTTCGTAAAAGTTAGTATGGAGGCTGCCAGCAACTTGAAACAGTCGCCGGATTTCATCATCCCCGGTTTCGACAACCAGTCTGGCGATGACGTTGTACAACTCGGCATGGCCTTTGTGCTCCCATCCCTGCTGTTCGGCGATGGATTTAACCATCTGCGCCGCAGCCCCCAGCCCTTTTCGGACGCCTGGCGCGTATCGCCGCGCGCCAGTTCGCTCTCCCCTTGGCTAAGCAAGAAACGGCTCGCTTCTTTGTAAGTTTGAGCTACCATAAATCAAATCTGCTTCGAGTAGGCTTCCCCGTCAGGATATGGGATTATACTATACCAGCGTCCTATTCCAACCCGTCTTATGGAGAACACGATGGCCACTCTGCGTCCCTTCCGAGGCTGCCGCTTCAACCCCGCCGTGGTGGGAGACCTGTCGGCGGTGGTGTGCCCGCCCTACGATATGATCGGAGCCGACCTGAAGCTTCAGCTGCAGCAGCGCAGCCCATACAATGCGGTGCACCTGGAGGGTGGCGAGCAGCCCGATCCGGTGGATCCGCAGGCGGGTTACCAGCAGGCGGCCCGGCTGTTCCGGCAATGGATGGCGGAAGGCGCGGTGCTGCGGGATGAACGGCCGTGTTTTTACCTGATGCGCCACAGCTACGAATTTGCCGGCGCCCGCTATCAGCACCTGGGTTTTTTTGCCGATGTTCTGGTGGAGGATTACGACGCCGGAGCGGTGTTTCCGCACGAGTTTACTCGAGAGCCTTCGGTGCTGGACCGGGTGGCGCTGCTGAACGAGTGCCAGGCGCAGTTCAGCCCCATTATGTCGCTGTATCGGGACGCTGACGGAGCGCTGCAAAGGATTTTCGACGGCATAGTAGGTGGCCCCGCCGATGCCCAGGCATACACTCCGGCAGGTGGTGAGGCCCGGCTTTGGCGAATCGCGGACGAGGAGACTCAAAGGGCGCTGACGGACACCTTTGCCAATCGACCGGTGTTCCTCGCCGACGGACACCATCGTTACGAGGCGGCGTTGCGCTACCGGCGCAGCCAGTCTGACACGCAACAATCGGACCCCGATGCGGCATCGAATTACGTGATGATGACGTTGATCGAATTCGACGACCCGGGTTTGCTGCTGTTGCCGTACCACCGTGTGATGGGCGGGCTGTCTCCCGAACAACTGGCCGGTGTGCGGCGTCATCTGGATGAGCTGTTCGACGCGAGTCCACTGGATGCGGGCACGTCGGCCTCTGATGTTGTGGCGGAGGTGGAACGGTTGGGCGCCGACCGCCACTGCTTCGCCATGTTCGCGTCCGACGGTACGGCAACGATGCACACGTTGAGGCCCGGCATAGACTGGGTGGCCTGGGGTGCGCTGGCGGTGTCGGAGGCGTGGTTGTTGCAGGAACGGGTGCTCACCCCGGCGCTGGGAGATGCGTTGGGCCAGCATATCGACTACAGTCCTGACCACGAATCCATCGTGGAGCAGGTGAATCGCGGCGAACAACAGCTGGCGATCCTGCTGAAACCCTTCCCGCTGGAACCGTTCCGGCAGATTGTAAGCGCCGGACAACGGTTGCCGCCCAAATCGACTTTTTTCTATCCGAAGTTACCGACCGGCCTGGTGGTGAATCAGTTGGCGGGCAGGGTTTAGGAAGCGCACCGCTTTCCCCGTGTGCGACCACGAATCAACGCAGGTGGCGTTCCGGAACGCCGCTGGGCATCGCCCCGAGCTGCGTCCCTGGTGCGCCGTTGACGTCGGTGCGCAGCGAGGCGCCAGACGGCGGCTGTGGCGACGCCTCATATGTACCCACTTTGTCATTGCGACCCCGTACTCGATGCGGGGGTTGGCAATCTCGTCGCCGTAGCAATGGTGGTTTGCCAACGTGTGTTCAGCCTCAACGAGATTGCCACGTGGTTCGACAGGCTCACCATGAGCGGCTGCGCTCCTCGCAATGACAGTAGGCCGGTTTGGTTTGACAAAGTGGGTACGCGTGAGGTGGCCAGGGCAAACGCATTCTAGTTGGAGAGGATGGAAAGCAAGTAGTCGTTATCCCATGCGGCCAGCTTTCGCCTGGCTTTGATTGAGATTTTGGAGTGCTTGTCTTGCCGCAACAGGTTCAGGGCTGCGTGCCGCATTGTGGCCATGTTTTCCGGTGCGTTTCCCGTCCTCACCCGGCTTTCGTCCTCCCGGAAGGACACATCCAAGACCCAATGGACCGAGTTCTCAATGCCCCAATGACTTCGCGTCGCCCCCAAGAACCGCTGGGCCTCCGATTCCAGGCTGGAAATGTAGTACCGGCACTCCACCGACACCCGCTCTCCCTCCCGCCGTTCCGACCGCACCACCCCGACGCTCCGCAGGCCGGGCCAGTCCCCAGCAGTGCTCAGGTACTCCAGGCAGGCCGGGTCGCTGATGGTCCGGCATTCCCTTCTCTCGATGCGCCCGTGGCCCTTGTTCAAGGTGGTGGCGTACTCGTGAGGCACCCCGTCGTAACCCAATTCCTCAGCCCCCTCGAACAAATCCCTCAGGTCATCGTACAGCCGGCCCTGGTTCCCCTTGACCGCCAGCAGGTAGTCGGCGCCACGCTCCAGAATCGTCCGGGCGATCTCCTTCTGGCAGCCCATGGCGTCAATGCTGACGATGCAACCCGACACATCCAGCAACTTGAGCAACTCCGGTATGGCGGTGATCTCATTGGATTTGGCATCCGTCCGTACCTGACCCAGCACCAGGGAGTTTTCCGAGGCCCAGGCGCTGACCATGTGGATCGCCTCCTTGCCCGTCCTCCTGTCGTGGGAGCGGCGCAGAGTCTTGCCATCCACGGCAATCACCTGTCCCTGGGTCAGCCGGTGGATGCTGCTCACCCATGCCCGGAAGCAGTCCCGGAAGCGGTCCGGGTCGATGCGGGCAAACACCCGGGCAAAGGTGTCGGAGCAGGGGATGCCATTGGGCAACTCCAAGAACCTGCGGAACCATTCGGCCTTGCACTGGGCGAACAACTCCACGTCGTCCCATCCCTCGGCGCCGGCCACCACGCCGCAGATGGTCATGGTGATGATGTCCAGCAGATTGTGCCGCCTGCCTTGCGGCCTCCTGGGATCCTCCAAACTGCTGAAATGTTCCACCAAGCTGGTTCCCTCGCCGCTGCTCATCATCACTACCCCTCACAACCTGAACCTATCCCTTGCTACCTATTCCTTGCTTCGTCCCTCGATTCTATCAGCACCCTCAATTTAGAATGCGTTTGCCCTGGTGAGGTGGCGACGCATACCGACAGATTTCGTAAAATCCTGCTATAATTGGTCTGTTGTGTTTGGGTACACGAGGCCCTGCGCCAGTGCCCATCCACCCTGAAATTACCGATAAAAAGCGCCGCCGCGCCGTGAACGATGACCGGCCGGCGCGTCCGAGCTGAGGAGCCTGTCCGATGACCTTGACCAAGATTGCCCAACAGAACTTGCGAACTCCCGGACCGACGCCGATTCCGGACGACATCATGGAAGAGATGTCGTTGCCGATGATCAATCACCGCGGGCCTGAGTTCAAGGAGTTGATTGAGGCTACGACCGACGGTTTGAAGCAGGTTTTCATGACTGCGAATGACCTGTACATCCTGACCGCCAGCGGCACCGGGGCCCTGGAATCCTCGGTGGTTAATACGCTGTCACCAGGCGACCGCGTCATTGCCTGCACGGCGGGGTCGTTCGGCGACCGGTACGTCCAGATTGCCCAGACCTACGGTGCGGACGTGTTGCGGATGGATTTTGAATGGGGCGATGCCATTGACCCGGAGGCGATTCGCGCCGAGCTGCGGAAGGATCCATCCATCAAGGCCGTGCTGGTAACGCATAACGAAACGTCCACGGGCGTTACGCATGACCTGGAAGCCATATCGCGGATCGTAAAATCCGAGTTCGACAAGCTGCTGCTGGTCGACGCGGTGAGCAGCTTGGGCTGTTTGCCCCTGCCGGTGGACGGGTGGAATTGCGACGTGGTGGCGACCGGCTCCCAGAAAGGGTTTATGATTCCGCCGGGGCTGGCGTTCATCAGCATCAGCGCCCGTGGATGGGAAGCGTACCAGGACGCCAAGATGCCCCGATTCTATTTCGACCTGATGGCTGCGGAGCGTTCGCTGCAACGGGGACAAACTCCGTGGACGCCCAACGTGGCGCTGCTGTACGGATTGCGGCTGGGCCTCGACCGTATTATCAACGAAGGGTTGGAGTCGGTGTACGGCCGCCACTCGAGCATCGGTGAATATTGCCGGGCCGGGGTGAAGAATCTGGGATTGCAACTGTTGGCGACGGAAGAATCCCGCGCATCGAATACCGTTACGGCCATCAAGATGCCGGAAGAAATCGACGGCGGCAAGTTTATGGCGATGATGCGCGAGGACGAAGGCGTGGTGCTGGCCGGAGGCCAGGGCAAGCTGACTGGTCAATGTTTCCGGATTGGTCACCTGGGTTGGGTTACCAAAGAGGACATCACGGAAGTTCTGGAGGCGCTAGAGCGGGTGTTGCCTAAGGTTGGGTTCAATGGATAGCCAACCGGAGAACAGGTTCCGGTAGCTACGGCTGCCGGCCAGATTCTGCTTTCCAGATGATTCTGTTGTTGGCGGCTGCCACAAGACGATAACAACGTAGTCGGGTTACCAGTATGTCAGCAAATTCTCAATTGCGGCAGGCAATGGCGGCATTACGAATGTCGCTGGCCGAAATACGTCATAAAGAGGAACAGCTGGACGCCTCCGTTGCCCAGTTTCGCACGCAGTTGCGGCGGTTGCCGCGGCAGACGATTTACGGCATGGCAACCGTAGATACCGCGCTGTCGGCGATGGGAGAGATCGAGGAGCGGTTGCAGGATGCCGAAGACAACCGGCGGCGATTGCTGACGATCAAGAAGGCGGCGGTGGAAGAGCTGGCGGCGCTGGAATCAGTGCAGCAGGTGGACGAGGTGCGCAAGGGTCTGGCACAGTTGAAACAACAGGCCGCCCGGCAGCCTGAGTCGGAGGAAACTACCCGCGAGATACGCCGGCTGGAGCAGTTTATCGCCGAACACAGCAAGCGCGCCGAACAGGCCATCACCGCCAGTTTTATGGAGCGCCACCAGCAGGGCTAGTCAGCACCGTCTTGGTGCTACAATCGTGATATGGACTCCATAACGCTGGAAAACTACCGTTGCTTCGGCAAAAAGCAAACGGCGCGCTTGGCGCCGTTGACGTTGCTGGTAGGTCCCAATAGCACGGGAAAAACTACTTTCCTGTCGGCAATACGCGCGTTATGGGATACGGCCTTTGGTGAATCGATACCCAATTTCCGTGAGTTCCCTTACGATCTGGGTTCGTTTCAGGACATCGCTCACAATCGCGGCGCTAGGGGCAGTCAAGCGAGCTATTTCGCTGCTGGATTCGACTTTACTCCAAAACAACCTGCAGACAGAGATTCAATCCGATTCTGGGCCACTTTTGAGAACCGCGATACTGCCCCATTTCCGGTGATGAGGAGCATACGGTCTCCTGAAGCATCTGTAGAGATACTAGACGGCGGAGCGGGCAAGAAACAAACTAGATTTCGTACTGGCGACGGTGAATGGCGAGATTATTCGCCTCCTGAAGGTATGGTCGAACCGGACGACCTATTTCCGATACCGTTGATGTTGCCGCGGCTGCTCTACGCCTTTCCTAGGAGGAACGACGATAATCCGTCGGAAAGTAGTACTGCCGTTGCCGGCGTAGATGGTTTGATGGCTGCGATTTTTGCCCAACGATTTTTGTCGAAACGCCCGTTTGCAAATGCAGCGATCCGTTCACGGCCCCGACGAACGTATGATCCAATGCTTTAAGCGCCCGATTCCGAGGGCGAATACATTCCAAGTTACTTGGCTGGGTTGGCCCGGTCCGACCCGGACGAATGGCAATTGTTAAAACGGCGACTCGAAGAGTTCGGGGGAAGATCGGGGTTGTTCGACGAGATCTCCGTCAGATCTCTCGGGAATTCGGATGGCGACCTGTTTCAGTTGCTAATTCGCAAATTCGGAAGGCGTAGAAAGGGTCGGCCCCGCAATCTAATTGACGTAGGGTACGGCATTAGTCAAGTATTGCCCACTTTGACCGAACTTTTTCGTGCAAACGGACCTACAACTTTCCTTTTGCAACAACCAGAAGTCCATCTGCATCCTAGCGCCCAAGCAGCGCTGGGCACATTGTTCTGCCAGATAGCGGCGGCCGGCAAGCAACTTGTGGTCGAAACCCACAGCGATTATCTCATCGACCGGGTGCGGATGGACGTGCGGGACGGTACTACCGGGCTCAAGCCTGAGGATGTGTCTATCCTGTACTTTGAGCCGGGTGATTTGGCGGTGAAGATTCACTCCATCCGTCTGGACCAGATGGGCAATGTGCTGGACGCACCCTACTCCTACGCGAGTTCTTCATGGCGGAGACACGCCGGTCGATTGGATTGTGATTGGTGTGTGCCATCGTTGACAACAATGTCAGGCATGAAGTGTTCGGTACTCAGGATACTCAAACGCCGGCCGGGAAATATTATCTTGATTGGTTGGACAGCTCACGCGGCGTGTTGGTGGTAGGTGGCGGACTCAGGCGAGAGCTCGGCGAATATCGCCGATTCCAGTTACCAACGATAGGGATTTGCAGAGGGATTTTGGCGACCGGCGTATCATCGGGGGTACACGCGGGCGAATTTATACCACTATTGAGCGCACCGATATTCGCACAGCCCACCGGAATCTACTCAAACGCGCCGACCTCTGCGAGGGATAACGTACAATCCGTCTTGCCATCGCCAGCCGTCCCTGTGGTATATTGAACCGTCATTTTAGCCTCTAATTCTTGGCTAGCAGGAGCGTTCCACGATGCCCGGCAACTCGTCCCACATTGCAGAAATCACCGCCGTTTCCGGCGGCACAATCACGTCGCCGCAGGGGTTTTCGGCCGGCGGGGTGTACATCGGTCTCAAATCCCGGGGCGAGGACAAGCTGGACCTGGCGCTATTGGTCTCGGATACGCCGTGCTCCATAGGGGGCGTGTTCACAACGTCGGCAATCCGTTCGGCAACGGTGGATCTGGACCGTGAACGAGTGGCCAGCGGACAGGCGCGCGCGCTTATCGTCAATGCGGGCATTGCCAACACCTGCGTGGGCCCACAGGGATACAAGGACGCCGAAGAAATGACTCGCCTGGCCGCCGATTGCCTGGGGATGGCCGCGGAGGACGTTCTGGTTTGCAGCACGGGAGTCATCGGGGTGGAACTGCCCATGTCCCTGATCCGGTCCGGCGTGACCGAGATCGCGCTGGACGACCAGGGTGGCAATCAGTTGGCCCGGGCGATGATGACCACTGATACGCATCCCAAAGAAACGGCAGTGTCTTTTACGGCATCCACGGGCCAGCAGATAATAATCGGCGGAGTGGCCAAGGGCTCGGGGATGATTCACCCCAACATGGCGACGATGCTGTCATTTGCGGCAACCGACGCCGCCGTCGATCCCGGATTTTTGCAAATGACGGTGAAGGCCGTGGCCGACGAGACGTACAATATGCTGACGGTGGATGGCGACACCAGCACCAACGATACGTTTTTGGCCTTCGCCAACGGACAGGCTGGCAATCCGGTTATCGACGAACGTTCACCCGATGCCGAATCGTTCCGCAACGCCCTGCATCACGTTTGCACCGGCCTGACCCGAATGCTGGCCAGGGATGGAGAGGGCGCGTCGCACCTCATTACGGTGCGGGTGGATGGCGCGCGCGACGCAGCCGACGCGCGAAAGGCAGCCAAGACCATTGCGGGCAGCAATCTGGTGAAGTCGGCGGTTTACGGTGCAGACCCCAACTGGGGACGCCTGATGATGGCGCTGGGCCGCAGCGGAGCCGAGGCCCAGGAAGAACACGTGGATCTGTTCGTAAACGGGGTTTGCATCATGGAGGCCGGTACGCCGATACCCTTCCACCGGGATGCGGTGGTTGCCCTGATGTCGGGGGAGCAGGTGGACTTTCGAGTGAGCCTGAACCTGGCCGACGGAGTTGCAACCGCCTTCGGGTGCGACCTGACCGAGCAGTATGTCATCATCAACAGCGCGTACACGACCTAGAGATTACTTGTCCCCTCTCCCTTGATAGGAGAGGGTTAGGGTGAAAACCCTTATGACGTTGAGCACCGCCACCGTGTCCCAGCCACCTGAAAATCCGCCCATCGTGGTCAAAATCGGTGGCAGCACACTGGGAGGCAACGATACCTCCCTTCAGGATCTGGTGTCGCTGCACGCCGCGGGCCGGGCGATTGTGATTGTGCACGGGGGCGGCAATGTCATCAGCGAGTGGATGCGGCGGCAGAATCTGGCCCCCAATTTCGTCAACGGTCTGCGGGTAACCGATGAACCGTCATTGGAGATCGTGGTGGCCGTGCTGGGGGGCTTGGTGAACAAGGAGCTGACCGCCCTGATGCAAAAGCTGGGCGGCGCTACTATCGGCATCAGTGGAATGGACGGGTGCTTGCTGCAAGCCCACGTGGCGAACCCCGATCTTGGGTATGTGGGTGAGATAGTGCGCGTTGACCCGACTCCGGTGAACGCCATAGTCGCCGCGGGTTATATTCCCATGATTTCTCCGATAGCGATGGACGTTACCGAAAACAGCGACCACGCCGGGCAACCCTTGAACGTGAACGGCGATACGGCCGCCGGCGCTTTGGCTCACGCTATGGGAGCAGAGCGGGTCATTTTTCTGACCGACGTGGCGGGCGTGATGGATAACGGCGGCAGAGTAATTCCACGATTGAACGCTCGCACCGCGGTGTCGCTGCGCAACTCGGGCGTGGTGCGGGGCGGGATGTTGCCCAAACTGGATGCGTGCCTCGCCGCCATCGCGGACCGGGCGGTGGCCAGCGCTCACATCATCGACGGGCGGGAGCCGGGAGCGCTGATGAATTGTGTCAACGGCAACCCCATCGGCACGCGGATTACCGCCTGACGGGTTTGAGGGCCGTGGTGGTAGTATGACTCGGTTCGCGGTGCCGGCGGAATGACGACGGTGCAGGATAGTGCGGGGTTGGAACGGATAGAAAAGAGTAGGGACAACCAGCCGGTTGTCCCTACAGTCATCGATGTGCCGGTGCGATGAGGCCGATCCCCTGCAATTACAGGGTGTAAGACCCCAAGTTACGCGGCAATCAAGTCCTTCTGAATCGCCTCGGACATGATGTCGCCGGTGGTCTCGAGGTGCTGGACTACGGCGTCCGTGGCGGCCTGGAGCATTTCGGCATCGAGGTTGGCGGCGGCGGCGCCATAGCCGGCCTCGGCCAGCAACGCGGCGGATTGCTCGCGCACCTGCTCCAGCGACCAGGCAACCTGCGCCTGGCTTTCAGTGATGTCCTCTGGGAAGTCGACGTGGGAACCGCCGGCGCCCAGCTTGTCGTAGCCACCCTTGTGCCAATGGCCGCGCGCGCCATGCGGGTCGAAGCGAAGAATCTCAACGCCGTTTACGTCGACACCGAAAGTCGGGCCGCCGAATTTGGCCTTAAGGCACCGCAGGGGCCACAGGTACAGGGTAACGTCGCCGGTTTTGCTCAGGGGGCGCACCATAACCTTGCCCAGATAGGACTCGCCATCAATCATTGTCGCCATTCGTAATTCCTCCGTGATGAAATTATTGACTGAGTTTGTCGGTTGAATCTTAACACAAATGCGAGCAATGCCAAAATGCGACTTACGCGTACCCACTTTGTCATTGCGAGCGCAGCGTGGCAATCTCGTCGCCGCAGCAACGGTGGTTTGCCGACGTGTGTTCAACCTCAACGAGATTGCCACGTGGTTCGACAGGCTCACCATGAGCGGCTGCGCTCCTCGCAATGACAGTAGGCCAATTTGGTTTGACAAAGTGGGTACACGTGAGCGTGCGCTGAAGCTGACGGTTGGTGGCGTGGTTGGCGTATAATATGGCGTGCGCTACGGCGCGTAACACACTGAAGGGAGCAGATGTCCAATGCCCAGCAACGCTGAATACATCGCCATCGAGCAGAAATACTACGCCCAGACCGTCCGGCGACGCCCGGTGGTCATCGTGCGCGGTGAAGGCTCCCGAGTGTGGGACGCCGACGGCAAGGAATATGTCGACTTCGTGGCCGGCTGGGCTGTGGATAATTTGGGCCACTGCCCGCCCGTGGTCGTGGAAGCCATCGCGAAGCAGGCCGCCACGCTCATCCAGACATCCAACCAGTTTTATACGCTGCCACAGCTGGAAATCGCCGAGATGCTGATTGAAAACTCCTGCATGGATCGGGTGTTTTTCTGCAATAGCGGCGCCGAGGCCGTGGAGGGCGCGCTGAAGATTGCCCGTCGCTACGGGAAGCTGCACAAGAACGGAGCTTACGGGGTCATTACCGCGCTGAACTCTTTCCACGGGCGCACGATGAACGCCGTGGCCGCCACCGGGCAGCCTCACTACCACGAGCTTTTTGAGCCCATACCCGAGGGTTTCACCTACGTCGATTTCAACGACGTTGAAGCCGTGATGAACGCCACCACCGAAAACACCGTGGCCGTGATGATCGAGCCGGTGCAGGGCGAGGGCGGGGTGAACATTCCCGACGACGACTATTTCCAGCGGCTGCGGGCCTGGTGCGACCAGAACAACATCCTGCTGATCCTGGACGAGGTGCAAACCGGCATGGGTCGCCTGGGAAGTCTGTTCGGTTATGAGGAATTCAACGTCGAGCCGGACGTGATGATTCTGGCCAAGGGGCTGGGCTTCGGCGTTCCCATCGGCGCGTTTCTGGCCAAGGAGAACGCCATGGCGCTGACGTACGGCGACCACGGCAGCACCTTCGGCGGCAATCCCCTGACCACCGCCGCCGCCGCCGCCGGCACCCGCTACCTGCTGGACAATGACATCCTGGGCCACGTGAAGCGAATGGAGATCGTGCTGAAGGATCGGCTGGACGGGCTGAAATCCAAATACGGCTTCGTGAACGAAATCCGGTGCAAGGGTCTGCTGGCCGCCGTGGCCTTTGACAGTGACATCATGCCGCAGGTTATGGACGCTGCGGAGGCCGCCGGTGTGCTGCTGAACGGTGTGCGACCCAACGCGGTGCGCATTATGCCCGCCCTGAACATAACCGAGGCGGAGATAGACGAAGGCGTTGGCCGGCTCGATACGGCGTTGGGCAACGTGTAACGAGTAAGTCGGGTGAACCTGATGGCGGACCTAGACCGAATAACAACAGATCCAAGTGTTTGCCTGGGGAAAGCGACCGTGCGCGGGACACGGATTACGGTTGAATTCGTGCTTAAGCTCATGGGCAACGGGTATACAACGATGGACATTGTCCAAGCGTACCCGGAACTCGATGACGCCGACGTCCGTCAATGCGCCGCATACGGAGCATGGCTGGCTAGTGACAGATCCATTTCTGTTACGTGAGGCAGCGTACCGAGGATGATCAAGGCGCGCACGGAACCGTCTGACTTCTAATGCGGCGCACTGACGGGCTCAATTGACACCGTCGACACAGCCGAATTTATCTTGTGCGGTTGTGTTGACATGGCTGTGCTCTGTGTGTACAATATTGACAACGCAAAAACACAGGAGGCACATAGTGGTCGGGCAAAGCACGACAGATCTGTTGGAATTCTTAGATTACACCGCTGAAAAGGGATTGATGAAAAAATCTACCGCTCAATCCCTGAAAGCTGCATGCAACGCGGTGCTAACGGTGATCGACAAAAGCCAGCAAGACAACGTTTTCGCCATCGATTTGGATGAGGCGGCACAACGTTACTGGAACTTGAACGCCACCATTGTGAAGCCGGGCACTTTGTCAGCGTACAGGAACCGGGTGAAACAGGCCGTCTCAGATTTCCAGCGGTTTAAGGACGATCCTGAGCATTGGAAACCTGTCGCCGGGCAGCGAAAGGTCAGCGGGGCCAAACGAACCGGGAAGTCTGTAGCCGAACCGCAAAAACCGATTGTTGTTAATGATTTGCAAGCAGATATTGACGACGAGCTGTTGGCGGCTGACAAAATCACGCACCGATTTCCTCTGCGTCGAGATGCTGTCGTCAGAATTTCCGGTATCCCTTTCGATGTAACCAAAGCTGAGATGTCGCGGATGACTGCATTTCTATCCAACTTAGTCGCTGAAACCGACGACGGTGAACTCCCGCGATTGATGCGTGGCGATCCCGAGACGGAATCAGCCCAACGGTAATCGTCGCCGTGTCCTGCACAGTCTGTTGCATCACGTAACTCTGATAACACATGAGAATTCTCGCCGACGTGCACATCTCCCCAATGACCGTTCGGCACTTGAATGAATTGGGGCACGATGTGGTTCGCGTCGGCGAGATTATGCGTAGTAATGCAGCGGACCGAGAGATTGTGGAACGAGCTGCGGACGATGGTCGCGTTGTGCTAACTCAAGACCTGGACTTCTCGAACATCATTGCCTTGTCCGGAGCGCAGCGGCCATCGTTGATTACACTGCGGTTGTCAGATTCGCGCGTGGAAAACGTGAACCGAGTTCTCCCAACCGTTCTCGTTCAGTTGGAAATCGAAATTAGCAGCGGCATCGTGGCTACCGTGGAAGACAATCGGGTTCGGATCCGCCCGTTACCAATCCGGTAGCCCCGCTACCCCTGCTGGCGGTTTTGGGTGCGGACGGGTAGGCCGTAGATGTCGATGAAGCCCTTGGCGGCGGTGTGGTCGAACTCGTCGGCGCGGTCGTAGGTGGCGAGGCCGTAGTTGTACAGCGGGCGGTCGGCGCGGCGGCCGGCGACTACGCACGTACCCTTGTGCAACCGGATGCGTACCTCGCCGGTGACGTGGCGCTGGGTGGATGAGACGTAGGCGTCGAGGTCGCGGCGGTGGGCGGTGAACCACAGTCCGTTGTACACCAGCTCGGCGTACTCCTGGGCAACGCGCTCCTTGAAGCGGGTCTGCTCGCGGGACAGGGTCATGGTCTCCAGTCCACGGTGCGCCGCGTGCAGTGCAACTGCGGCCGGCGATTCGTAAACCTCGCGGGACTTGATGCCCACCAGCCGGTTTTCCACGTGGTCGATACGACCCACCCCGTGGGCGCCGGCGAGGTGGTTCAGGTGAGCGATCAGGTCGACGCCGGCCATGCTCTCGCCATCGACGGCGGTGGGAATGCCCTCGTCGAAGTGGATTTCCACGTAAGTCGGATCATCGGGGGCGGTGTTGGGGTTGGCCGTCCACTCGTAGGCGTCCTCGGGGGGTTCGTTCCAGGGGTCTTCCAGCTCGCCGGCCTCGGCGCTGCGGCCCCACAGGTTCTCATCGGTGCTGTACTTGTTGTTGGAGGGAGCGATGGGCAGGTTGCGCGCGCGGGCGTACTCCACCTCGTCCTGGCGGTTCATGCCCCACTCGCGGATGGGCGCGATGACCTCTACGCCCTGGGTGAGAGCGGCCACGCCCACTTCGATACGAACCTGGTCGTTGCCCTTGCCGGTGCAGCCGTGGGCGATGGCTTGGGCGCCGTGCTCCTCGGCAACCTCGGCGAGGTAGCGGGCGATGAGGGGGCGGCCCAGGGCGGTGGCCAGGGGATACTGACCTTCGTAGATGGCGCCGGCCCGGAGCGCGGGCCACAGGAATTCGCTGACCAGCGTCTCGCGTCCGTCGACGGTAACTGCCTCGGATGCGCCGACGGCGTAGGCGCGCTGGCGGATGGTTTCAAGGTCCACCATGCCCAGGTCGATGGTGCAGGTGATGATGTCGGCGTCGTAGTTTTCCTTGAGCCAGGGCACGGCCACCGAGGTATCGAGTCCGCCGGAGTAGGCCAGGACAATCTTCTTGCGGGGCATTTTCACGGTCTCCGATAGGGGTGTAAATAGTATAGCAGGCAACTATCCCCGTTCCTCCTGAGAGTGTCCTGGATTCCCGCTTTCGCGGGAAAGACGGGGCTCACCCTCACCCCAGCCCTCTCCCATCGAGGGAGAGGGGGTTCGGGGGGTGGCTGGTTGACGATACGGCGGCAGATTCCTATTATTCTAACCAGCCGGCGCCTTTCGATCCCCAGCGCCGAACCTCCGCAGGAGGAGATTGATGCGCCGCCACGCCCTCAACCGCCGCTCCCGAGGCACAGCGATTCCCCTCCGTGTCGCGCCGGCCCTGCTGATGGCGATGCTGCTGATGGCGGTCGCCCTGGCGGCCTGCGGCGGCGACTCGCCCAACGCCGACTGAGAGAGAGCAAGGGCGAGGTCCCGGTCGGAGACCGGGGACGCCGAACCCACCCGCCGGGGAATCTTCGACAGGACCGGCATCCAGCCCACCGACTGCGTCCGGCGAAGGCCGGGCCCCAACGTCATGGCGCCCCCGGCGCAAACCTCGCCCGAAACCTGACAAAGAAGCGCTGCTCGCCCTGTTCGACGCCACCGGCGGCGATTCGTGGGACGGCAGCGGCACCTGGGCCGGCCGCGCGCCCATCGGAGAGTGGGCGGGCGTAAGTTCCGGTGATGACGGGCGGGTTATCGCCTTGCAGCTTTCCGGGTTGACCGGAGAGATTCCTCCTGAGCTGGGCAACCTGACCAGCCTGCGTATCCTGGAAATCTCCAGCAGCCAATTGGCAGAGCTTCCTTCGGAGCTGGGCAACCTGACGGGCCTGGAAAACCTGCTGATCGCCAGCAGCCAATTGACCGGAGAACTGCCGCGTGAGCTGGGCAACCTGACCAACCTGGAACAGATTACCCTCAGCGGGAACGAGTTCTGCGGGGAGTTGCCGGCGGAGCTGGGCAACCTGTCCGCCCTGCAGACGCTGTCCATTACCAGCAGCCAATTGGCAGAGCTTCCTTCGGAGCTGGGCAACCTGACCGGCCTGGAAAACCTGCTGATCGCCAGCAGCCAATTGACCGGAGAACTGCCGCGTGAGCTGGGCAACCTGACCAACCTGGAACAGATTACCCTCAGCGGAAACGAGTTCTGCGGGGAGTTGCCGGCGGAGTTGGGCGCCCTGGCCAGTCTGGAATCGCTGAACCTCGAGGGCAATCAACTGAGCGGGGAGTTGCCGCCGGAGTTGGATAACCTCGCCTTCACCCTGAGCAGTATCCGGCTCGACGGGAACCAGCTTGGCGGGTGTATATCCGACCTCCTGAGAGACTACGTGGGGGGCAACAGATCCTTTGGAGCGATTCCGATATGCACTCCCGAAGACCACCCCAGCGACACCGAAGCGCTGATTGCCTTGCATAATGCTTGGGGGCAGCCCTCCATCAATAACTGGCTGAGCCGGGAGCCCATCGGAGAGTGGGAAGGCGTTTCCGTAGACGCCAATGGCCGCGTTGCAGCTTTGAGGCTGGCCGGGCGGGGATTGACCGGGGAGTTGCCGCCAGAGTTGGGCAGCCTCGCCAACTTGGAGTATCTGGACCTCAATGGGAACGAGCTGACCGGAAGCAGCGGCAAGTGTGTTCCCAACTTGAGGTTATCCTTGCCGATTTCAATTCTGGCGCCGCTTGGGGAACTTTGCCTAACGGGAGGGGAGTTCGCCTCGGTCAGCGCCGGCAGCAGCCACACCTGCGGGGTGAATCGGGACGGCGCCGTCGCCTGCTGGGGGGGCGGCTACCAGGCCGGGGGCTGACCGCAAGCGGGCTTTGAGGAGGGGGCTTCGACAGGCTCAGGACGACGGGGGGATCACCCTCACCCCAACCCTCTCCCATCAAGGGAGAGGAGCCGAATCCAAGATGGATGAGCAGGATGGACAGGATTGGGGGTGGGTGCGGCCCTCACCCCCGGCCCCTCTCCCGCGGGGAGAGGGGAGCCGAGTCCGACATGGGTGGGACGGGATTGCCATGTCGCTGCGCTCCTTGCAATGACAGGGGGTGAGGGCAGCGCTGTGGGGGATGTGGTAATCTTGGCGGCGGACTGTGGGGTGGTGTTGGGAACGCTGATTTTGGAGATGCCGAGTATGACTATCGCCACCCGTATGAGCCGTTTGGGGACTGAAAGCGCGTTTGAGGTGCTGGCCAGGGCGCGGGCGCTGGAGGCGCAGGGCCGGGAGATCATCCACCTGGAGATTGGGGAACCGGACTTCGAGACGCCGGCGCACATTGTGGAGGCCGGCGTGAAGGCGCTGCAGGATGGCTACACGCACTACGGGCCGACGCCGGGTCTGCCGGAGCTGCGGCAGGCGGTGGCTCGCAACAGCCGGGAGGTGCGCGGCATCGATACCGACTGGGAGCAGGTGGTGGTTACGCCGGGCGCCAAACCCATCATGTTCTACGTCATTATGGCGCTGGCGGAAGCGGGCGCCGAGGTCATATATCCCAATCCGGGTTTCCCGATTTACGAGTCGATGATCGAATTCTGCGGGGCCAAGGCCGTGCCGATGCGGCTGCTGGAGGATCGGGCGTATCATCCCGACCTGACGCAATTGCCGGGGATGGTCAACGAGCGCACGCGGCTTCTCATCGTCAACTCACCGGAGAATCCGTGCGGTTCGGCGTTCACCGCCGACGAACTGGAAACCATCGCCAACGTGGTGCGAAGCCATCCCGACATGTACGTGATGTCGGACGAAATTTACAAGGATATTCTGTACTCGGGCGAGCACCACAGCATCGCCGCGCTGCCGGGGATGGCGGAACGCACGATCATTCTGGACGGGTTCTCGAAGAGTTACGCGATGACGGGCTGGCGCCTGGGCTACGGCATCATGCCGGAGGAGCTGGTGCCCCATGTGTCGCGACTGGCTACCAACAGTGTGTCGTGCGCGGCATCGTTCAGCCAGATTGCCGGGGTGGCCGCGCTGGACGGCCCGCAGGACGCGGTGCAGGAGATGGCCGCCGAGTTTGGCCGCCGCCGCCGTCTCATCGCGGACGGGCTGGCATCCATACCGGGGATCAACTGCCCGGAGCCGGAGGGAGCATTTTACGCCTTCCCAAGCATCAGAGACACGGGCCTCAGCAGCGCCGAGTTCGAAGAGCGGGCGATGCAGGAGGCAGGCGTGGCGTTGCTGTCCGGGGCGGCGTTCGGTGAGTTCGGCGAGGGCTACGTGCGGCTGTCGTACGCCAACAGCCAGGAGAACATCAGCCGGGCATTGGAGAGTCTGGACGCCATGGTGCGGGCATTGTGAGGCTCTGCCCTCACCCCAAACGCCTCTGACGTGGGCAATGACAGGGGAGGGTACGCCGCCCCTCACCCCCGGCCCCTCTCCCGGTGGGAGAGGGGAGCTTGACTACGGTCATTGCGACCCTACTTCTGTCATTGCGAGGAGCATAGCGACGTGGCAATCTCGATGAGGTTGAACACACGTCGGCGAACCGCCGTTGCTACGGCGACGAGATTGCCACCTCCGTATCAGGTACGGGGTCGCAATGACAAAGTGGAACTCCCTACCCCATAAATTTCGGCATCACGTGTTCGCCGAGCATCCGCATGGATTTTTGGACCCGGTGGGTGTCCATCTCGCCGACGTTGAGTTTGAACATTAGGTTACGCACGCCGATGTCACGCATGGCGGCGACTTGCTCGGCGGCCTGAGAGGGTGTGCCGAGGATGAAGGAATGCTCCAGGCTTTCTCCGGCCGGGATCGGACGGTTGGGGTCTGGAGGCGGGAAGCCGCCAGGGTTGTAGAGCTCGCGGGCGCGCCGGAAGTGGGTGCGTTCGCGTTCGAAGCCGGCTCCGGCGATTTCCAACGCTTCGCTGTAGGTGTCGGCGATGAACAGGTCGCGGGACGCCCAGCACTGGTCCATTGTAGCCTCGGTTGCATCCTCGGTGAATCCAGAGTCCAGCATGGTTTCGCGGTATCGTTCCAGACGGGCTTGCAGCGTCTCCAGCGTCTGGATGCCGATCATGATGGGTCGACCGATTTTAGCCATATTGACGGCGGATGCTTCACTGATGCAGGCGCGAATGAGCGGCGGATGCGGCTTTTGATACGGGCGGGGGCGCAGCAGAGGAAATTCGAGGTTCCAGTGTTCGCCGCGGTGCGACAGATCCTCGCCGGTCCAGGCCTCGACCAGCAACTGTTCCGCTTCATCGAGCCGGGCGATGCCCTGCTCCATGGTGAGGCCGAAGCCCAGATACTCGTAATGGTTATAGGCCGAGCCGCGTCCGGTTCCGACGATGAGCCGGCCGTGGCTAAGATTGTCGAGAAGGGCGGTTTGCACGGCGAGGCGCACCGGGTGGTGGAACGCGAGTTCGGCGACGGCGAATCCGATTTTGATGCGATTGGTGCGGGCGGCGATGGCGGCGCCGAACACCACCGGGTCAGCGTGGGCGGCGGCTCCATCGAAGTGATGCTCGGTAAGCCACACCGAGTCCATGCCGATTTGCTCGGCAAGGATGACCTCGTCCATAGTGCTGTCGATAACCGCTGAGTCGTTATCAGGGTGGTGGCTGACCGGGAATACGAAAGAACCGAACCGCATAGTAGCCTCGCAACGTCATTGGAATGGGTGTGAACAGGTGTGGGTTGATTATAGACCACGGCGGCAGCGGTGGGGGACGGGGCGGTCCTTCGACCGGCTCAGGATGAGCGGGAATGTGTGGGCTTGTCATTGCGAGCGCAAAGTGGCAATCTCGCCGCCATAGCAATGGTGGTTTGCCGACGTGTGTTCAACCTCAACGAGATTGCCACGTCGCTGCGCTCCTCGCAATGACAGGGGATGCAGCGGGATTGCCACGTCCCTCGACAAGCTCGGGATGAGCGGAAAATCCTCGCAATGACGGGAATGGCCTTGCCAATGTGGGGACATCGTGGCAACCTCAAAGCCATGATGCGCGGAATTTTGGTGAGTTGCCTGGTTGGGGCCTCGTTGCTGCTGGCGATGGGCTGTGCGAGCCAGAAGCCTCAGGACGACGTTTTGAGCCAGCCGCCGGGCGGACCCGCGGTGAGCATGATCGTGTCCAATAGCGACCTGGCCGTGGGCGAGAACCGGTTGTCATTTGGGCTGGTTGACCGGGATTACATGCCGGTACGTCCGGAATTGGTAGAACTGCAGGCAGTGTTTTACGAGGCCGGGGCGCCCAGGGGACAGGTTCGGCACCGCACAACGGCGCAATACGAGGAATGGCCGCCGAAAGGACGCCGCGGGATATTCGTGGCTCAGGTTACTTTCGACGAAGCCGGGACGGCAACGGCTGAGGCTCCGGGTATCTGGGAGGTTCACGCGACGTTTGAGGACGAAAGCGGAGAGAGCCAAACCGCCGCCGCCGCGATAACCGTGTCGGCGCAACACCGGGCGCCGTTCATCGGGGACGCGGCGCCGCCGTCAGACACGCCCACGGCGGCGCGGGTGGCCGACCTGCGCACCATCAGCAGCAGCGTCGAGCCGGATCCGGCGCTGTATCAACTGTCGTTAGCCGATGCGGTCAGGTCGGGTGTGCCGGCGGTGGTAACGTTTTCAACGCCGGCGTTCTGCGTAACCGCGACGTGCGGGCCACAGGTCGAGACGCTGTCTGAACTGGCGGGGCGATACGCCGGCCGGGCCAACTTCGTGCACGTGGAGGTTTACAAAGACCCGCATCTGGTGGACCCGGCTCAGGTTGGTAAAGAGCTGGTTCCCGCCGTGGCAGAATGGGGGTTGGTGTCGGAACCGTGGACGTTTGTCGTGGGCAGCGACGGACGGATCACCGCGCGATTCGAGCAGTATGTGCCGCCCCAGGTTCTGGAATCGGCATTGCAGGAGGCCATATCACCGTAGGGCGTTGGCTCACGCATACCCGCTTTGTCAAACCAAACTGGCCTGCTGTCATTGCGAGGATCTTCCGCTCATCCCGAGCTTGTCGAGGGACGTGGCAATCTCGTTGAGGTTGAACACACGTCGGCGAACCGCCGTTGATACGGCGACGAGATTGCCAACCCCCGCATCGAGTACGGGGTCGCAATGACAAAGTGGGTACGCATGAGAGGGCGTTGGTGGTGGCGGATGAGAAAACCGGTGCGGTAAACTGCGGTTCATGCGAGATCAGGCAACAGAGTGTCAGCAGAGTCAATAGCGGAGCACAAGGAGCAGCGTTTTGGTCCGGGTAACAGTAACTATCGAAGGGGATATCGACGAAGTAGTGGCGGCGATTCGCCAGATGGCAGGTCGGGGAACCGAGTCGTTTACCGGCGACGAAGTCGTCGCGGGCGAAGAGGCGGTGGATGCAGCCGTGGGTGGTGCGGATGGCGCATTATCACCGGAGGAATTGGCTGTAACCGCTGAACCGGATCGTCCGAAGTGGAATGCCAGCTACGCTACGACTTTTTGGCGCTACCTGTCCGCCACGGCAAGGCAGGCGATGGTGCGCGTTTCGCAGTCGCCGGACTACACGGAGAAGCGGGCGCAGTTGATGGATGAACTGAACCTCACGCAGCGGGAGTTGTCCGGGTCGCTGTCCAGCCAGGGCCACAGCATGAACCGGCTGAGGCGGCGCCGCGGAGGCGTGGATTTACCGCGCCCCATGACGTATGACAAGGTGGCGGATGTTTACGTCCTGGACTCCAACTTCGCCGGGGCTCTGCGGCTCATGCAGGTGGATTAGGGTCTCACGCGTACCCCCACCTGTCATTGCGAGGAGCGCAGCGACGTGGCAATCTCGTTGAGGTTGAACACACGTCGGCAAACCACCATTGCTACGGCGACGAGATTGCCACCCCCGTATCAAGCACGGGGTCGCAATGACAGGAGGGGGTGGGCATCCTTCGCAATGACAGTAGGCCAGTTTGGTTTGACAAAGTGGGTACGCGTGAGGCTCTAGCCGGGTCTCTGGCCGGAGCCGACCAGCGGGCGGAAATCGGGTAGGTGTTGCCTAGAAATTCACGCCCTTGCCGCCGCCGCCGTCTACGGCGATGGTTTGGCCGGTGATGGCCGACGCCAGATCGGAGCAGAGGAACGCGGCGAGATTGGCGATGTCCTCGGGTTCAACCATGCGTCCAATGGGGATTTCGGCAACCGACTGGGCCAGTTCGGCTTCCGGGGTGGTATTGGCGCGGGCGGCGCGTTCGGCGACGAGTCCCATGTATCGCTCGGTTCGGGTGCTGCCGGGATGAATGCAGTTGACCAGTATGCCGTCCGATGCGACATCGTCGGCCAGCGCTTTGGAGTAGTTGGACATGGCTGAATTGGTGACGCCCGACCCGGGGTTGGTTGGGCTGGAATTGCGGGCCGCCATGCCACCGATGTTGATGATGCGTCCGCCGCCGGCCGCTGTCATGTGCGGGACGCATTCGCGGGCGCAACGGATGTATCCCATGATCTTGGTGGTGATGTGGTTGAGGATGACGTCGTCGGGGATACGGCTGGCGCGGTCGCTGGTGCTGTTGACGGCGTTGTTGACCAGGATGTCCAGTCGACTGAGGCCGGCAACGGTCTGCTGTACCAGGTTTACGATGGCATCAGGGTCGGTCATATCGGCGGGAATGGGGATGACGTTGGCGCCGGTGGCATCGCTGATTTCGGCGGCGGAAGCTTGCAGCGCTTCCGGCCCGCGGGCGCAGATGGCGACGGCGCAACCCTCGGATGCGAGGGCGTAAGCGATGGCCTTGCCGATGCCGCGGCTGCCACCGGTGACGAGCGCTCCTTTTCCTTCCAAACCTGGCAACATGATTCCTTCTCCTGTCGGGTTTAATTACTGAGATCAAACGCCAGCGAGACTGCCGCGTTGCTGCGTTGCCGCGACGGCGGCGGCTGTGGCGTACCCATTTTGTCATTGCGAGCGCAGCGTGTCACTTTCGTCGCCGTAGCAAAGGCGGTTCGACGACGTAGGCTCAACCTTATCGAGATTGCCACGTCGCTATGCTCCTCGCAATGACAGATTAAAGTGGGACAAGCGTGAGACGATGGTGCTGATGGCGTTACGGCGTTGCGGCGGCTAACAGTGCGCCAAGGTCGGCGGCGTCGGGAATGCTCCGGGATGCCGACACCACGGCTTCGAGTTTGGCGTTGGGCCAGGCGATGTTGTCGAAGAGAGGACGCAGGCGTTCCACCTCTGTGTCGAATCCCCATTCGAGTTCGGAGCCGTGGTATTCGCCCTGGTACACGGTGCCTCCGGCCATTTCGATGGTGATGCGGGGTGCGAAGGCGGTGCGGTCTTTGTGGCCGACGGTTTCCACCTTGTGCATCAGGCTGACAACGGCGTCGTGATTATCGGCGCTGGCAGCATCGGAATCGTCGCCGGGGTCGATGCGGGTGCGCAGGGGCGGATAGGCTCCGTTGACCGCAACGTAGGCGGCGAAGTAGTGGGTGCTGCCTACCATAGCGCGTCCGCGGGCCGGGTTGGGGAAGGCTGGAGAGGGGTACAGGGTTTCCAGCCAGTTCATGTCGATGGTGATCCGTTCGATGTCTTTGATGGACAAATCGTGAGCGCGACGGATGTCGGCCATCAGGTCGATCACCGGGCAGTTATAGCCGGCCGTAGGGTACATCTTGAGTACCGTGTGCAGCAGTTCCCAGCGTTGGCCCAAACCTTCAGTTACGGGATCGAAGGTAACCTGCTGTGGGCCGCTGAATACGTAGGACAGCTCGCCGCGGTTGTTGCCGGTGAAGGCGTTGTAGAAACCCGCCGGCCCCTCCAGGGATTCTTCGGATCCGCGTACATCTTCGCGGGCCAGCAGGGCGGCCATGATGCCGCTGCGGGTGGCCTGGGGTTCATGGAACATCATTTCGCGCCCGCCGGAACGGGGGCCTTCGTTGGTGCCGGCAGTGAACGTGGCGGCCAGGGCGATGGCGGTTACCATCTGGTCTTCGGTCAGGCCCAGCAGTTTGGCGGTGGCGACAGCCGCGCCGAGGGTGCCGTAAACCGGGCTGGAGCGGAAGCCGCGGGCCTGGGTGGATGCGATGAAATCGCCGGCGATGCGGGACTCAACCTCGTAGGCGGCGGCCATTGCGGTGATCAGATCGGAACCCGACGCCCGGCTCAGTTCGGCGGTAGCCAGGGCCGACGGGATGACGCAGGGGCCGGGATGGGTGAGCATCCGGTATGAGTCGGCCTGGTTGGTGGCGTGCATGAGCTTGCTGTTGGCGAAGGCGGCTCCGCAGCGGGTGGCCCGTGCTGACTGACCGACGATGCTGGCGCCGTGGGACGAACTTTCCTCGGCCAGCGCCAGGTTTACCGCCGCTTTGCCGTGGTGGGTTTCGGCGCCGATTATTGATACGACCACACCGTGCAGCAGCGAGGTTTGCATCTTGTCGATGACGGCGGGCGGCAAGTCGGCGGGACTGAGGTTTACAGCCCACCGGGCCAACTTACGGGAAATGGAATCGGGCATGAGGGCAATCTCCAATCGGGAATCGAAAGGTCAATGAACTTTCAGCATGTTAGCACACCGCCACCAGGTGTTTTGCAGGGCCTTTCCAAAGTTGTGGAAATTAGGTTCTGTTGACATTTCACGTCATTCCGGCGAAAGCCGGAATGACGTGAAATGTCAACACGGCCTGGTAGACCACCAGTTTTGAAGTGATGGTTGGGGTATCATATCGGGTAGTAACGAAAGAAGATTGGGAAGTGAGGGGGTGGTGAAGGTGAAGAAATACCGGGTGCAACTGAGGGAGGAGGAGCAACAGGAACTGAGGGCGCCGGTTACCAAGGGCCGGGCGGCAGCTTACAAGCAGACTCAGGCCCGAATCCTGCTGTTGCGATGCGAACCAGGCTGAGGGCGCCATGAAGGACGATGTTATAGCCCGGTCCCTGAAGGCGGGCATTGCGAAGGCGGGCACTGCCACCGTGGAACGGGTGCGCCGCCGCTGGGTGGAAGAGGGTGTGGAGCGGGCCTTGGGGCGGAAGGAGCAACTGAACCGGTGGAAGCGCGGCGCATCGCCGAACGGGTGGAGATTCACTACACGCCCAAGCCTTTAGCCACCCGGCTTGACCGGGTGGCTGGGAGTTGGATGAACAAGGCCGAGATCGAAATCGGGGTGATGGTCCGCCAATGCCTGGACTGGCGCATACCGGACCAAAGCGTCCTGCGGCGGGAGGTGGGAGCGTGGCAGCAGCAGCGCAACCAGGACGCAATACGGGTGGACTGGCGCTTCACAACTGAGGATGCCCGTATCAAGCTGAAGTCTCTTTACCCATCAAGTCAAAACTGATGGATTACTAGTACTATCTGCCGCCCGGAGACCCCATCACATATTTCGGCCGGTATGGAGCACTGCCGTCCCATGGGAAGATACCGACCAAAGTCGTCTCACGGGACTGGGTAAATTCGTAACCAGGGAAACTCGTCCGTCGTTGGTGACAGGCTCACTCGCCATACAGATCGTCGTGCCAGCCTCATCTACCCTGGTCCTCCGAACGAACAACCCGGGCCCGCCCGGTCTGATTCTGAAGTCCCCGTAGCTGAGGCGAACTTCGCGCCCAACCGCGTGAGATCCGTCCGCCATCGCTGTATCCAGGTTACCGCGTCCGGGAGGCCGGTCCCAGTTCCGGGTTTATCCTTCGATGGCACTGGCGTGATACCCGGGTTTGACTCAGTACCGGGACCCTGCCGCACGCCCATTATAGGGTTCAATTGCTGGCGCATCGGCCAAATGGTTCAATCCACCGCCATCTCTCGCGGCTGGTCAGGGTTCAGCGTCGGCACCGAAGCTCCAGTGATGCAAGCCACCGGACCGTTGTGAGATTGAACGCGATTGCCAAGATGGATCTCAGCGTTTTGACCTGCAGAGCAAATCCGCAGCATTGCCGTGTTCTCTCTACGATGGACATCATGGCGCGGAAGTTGTCGCCGTAGTTCGCTCGCAGGTCGCCGAACACGGCTTGGGGCCTTTCGAGGTCTTGGCTACCTCCCTGAGATCTGATGTGGCGGTCGAGATTGACCAAAACACTTGCCCGCCAAGACAATCGCAAAAGGCAGGATTTTCTCCCGTTACACACCAGTCCATGAACGACTCCTTGAAATGATCCTTTGCAGTCGTCTGGCCACCCGCGGGTTGAACCGCATCTGCTGAGGAGGCGCCGACCCGACTGCAAAAATAGACATCCCGGTCATCAAAGGAATGCTGCCGCCTTCGATCAGACGTGGCGACGTCATGTTCACAAGCGAAATCACCTTCGTGGTGGCCGCCGAAACGCCGGTCAGGCGGGTTTCATGCCATCGTATGTCTGGCAGCAACTGGATCGGGTCGAAATCCATCGGTACAAACCCTGCGCCGCCGCCGATCCGGTTCCGGTTGTACAAGTTGACACCCCAAAGGATCCCGCGATTGTCCATATGGATTTCAACCAGGAGATCATCCGGCTCGATATCGAAGTGCTGTTAACCTCGATTTGAGCGCCCGGCCGCCAGGGTTCCAGATTCACATCAATCCACAGCTCCGGCTGACTATCAGGTGGTCCATCGGAAAGTACTGGCTCTCGATGATGTCACTCCCGCTACCTCAAAGGGGATCGCTACCAAAAGGGATCCGGATTCGTCCCGGTATTCCACGCGGTAGGGTCCCGGTTCCCATCCGCGCGCCGGCGCACCGGCGCTCAGGTTGTCCATGCAATCCCGACCTGAGGAAGTCGAAACCGTGAAGCCGTCAGTTCCCTGTCGTCTCACGATGGAAAACGGGCGCTCGTACATCACGAAGGGATCGCCGGGCACGGTCTCATCGATCAGGCGCGTCGTTCCTTCCAACCGAATATTGACGGTGGGGCGGCAGTCGAACATGACCACGCTGACGACCACGGGAGTATCCGGCTCAAACACCCGCTCATCCTGAGGCAATTCGGAAGACATCTCTTCCGCTGCGTCGAACAGGGCGTCCGGGGTGAGGGAACGGCCTCCCCGAGCCGAAAAATAGGGTTCGAGGTCTGCCATACTCCGTGCGGAGAACACCCTGGTTCCAAGCACCTCCGGTACGTAGGCCCCTCCCGCCGACCCATCCTGGTTCAAGCCGCCGGAACGGGAACCGTAAGAACCATTGGCTTTGGCTGGCGCTGCAGGTGGGGCGCTACTGTCTTCTCGCTCGCCGTTCCCGAGCGAGCGGAGGATCCGAATCGCAGGCCAAAGTCACGGCGGCGATCAACCCGACCAGCATCGCATACGCCAGACACCGCAGCGACGAGCCGGAGAACCTCCGGCACGGCCATGCAAATGGCCAAAACATGGCAGCGGAAGGCAGGCTGTTCATTCATCTCTCATACTGGATCAGCCTCCTCCGGATAGACGAATTTACCGGGTGGTTGAGTGCCACCCGTCAACTATTTTCAAGATCTTCGCAACACCGTAGTAATCCCAATTCGACTATAGGCAGCATCAGGCGTATTCCCCCTACCAGGCGTTACTGACCGCCGATTGGGATCTGTGTGGGATCGTAATTGGAACACGATGTCGCTCTCCTCAGCGTCCCGCAGACGGTTTTGATCAGAGTTTCCCCCGCATTCGATAATTTGGACCGCCGTCCGGCGATCTGTAGGAGTGAACTGTATCGCCAAGTGCCTGTTAGTTAAAATAAACGTCGCCCAATAACCCACCGAAAACTTGACGCCAACCCCCGCTTCATCGGCTCCCGGTGGCAATGCAAATGACAATTATTCTCTATGCGAGTTCCGCTGGTGCCGTATCCTCCTTGTGTCAGTTGGGTTCCATTATAGGTAATACGGGTCCGCTGTCCCGCGTCTGCATCCTCAAGTGCCGGGAGGCGATTTCGCTACTCGCTCTTATCGGGTCGGGAGGCTCGGTGTGGCGGGAATGTAGGCCGGCACTTTCCTGTTTGCCGCTATGACCAGGGACTGCGCCACGTTACGACGCTGCCGTCTGTTGAGTAGTTGATCGTACATGGGATCCACGTGGGCGTGGGTCTGTTCGTTGGGTGAGTCCGCCACCCGTTCTGCGCCCGATTCAGCCAACTCGTCCGTCGAAATGCTGACCACGGCTGCCGACAGTCGCACGCCCTTTTCAGTGAATTCTCGGTGGCAGCGCTCGGCTGTGGTTCGTGCCCCGTCGTTCAGCGAGAGCGTTAGGTGACAGCCCGTGTCCTGCAAAACGAAGGCCGGGGACAATACCCGGCCGTCCTGGAAATTATTTGGGTGAACTTGGCGGTAGTAAGGACCGCCGCCTGTTATGGTCGTGTTCCCGTGAGGGCATTCTTCAGGCATGCCCAGCCTTCCTCCTCATTCAGGTCGATTTCTTCAGGCAGTGCCTTCCCTGACGCGTCGGGGGACCATGGATCGTACCGAGCCTTGCGGTTCTCTGCGTTGATGGTCAGCGTGTGGCATTCCGTGTCCGATTGCCATTCTGCCACGAATAACCCTTCGTCCAGGTCGAACCCGATGAACGGTTGCGGTAGGTCACCGTTCCAGTGGATTGCCATCTCCCGTTTGAGCCAGCTGGCTTGTTGCTCCCTGTTCTGCCGCAGGTCTTGTTCGTCGGGGTGTGCGAGTGTCAGTTGATCTATACGTTCCGCCACGGTGGTTTCGGGTTTCAGGAATCTGGTGCTGAGGTTCGTGCCCGGTGGCTTCTTCGGACTTGCTGACGTCATGTCTGGCCTCCCTGTCGGCCTAGAGCCTGTGGACAAATTGAGCACGAACCCGGAAACAGGAACTTCGCATTGAATTTCCATCAGTTTGGATGTGATGGGCCGCCGCTTTGGATACGGCGTTCCGGCCTTGGGCCGCGGACCCTGTTCCGGTGGGAACTCGTCGCAGTGCCGGAGGTGCGCCCGGTGGCAGCTGATGAGGGCGGCGACTCAATCGGTGCCGGAGTAGGTGGTGGTTATGCTGTTTGCCGGGCGTCGGTTGCGTCGGGGCGCGGCCTCGATTCCCATTCTTGGAGTTCCTCTCGAAGCTCTTGCAAAATACTTTGGGTAGCGTCCATCTTGGCTTGGCGTATAGTGGGGTTCTCGCCTGGGATACTGTGTGCCTCTCCGCTTTCCATACGCTTGACCAGTTGAGAGAATGTCTTCTCTTTCTCCTGGGTGACCCGGTATTGTTCTTCATTTTCGATCATGGGAGAGTCCTCAGGTCGATGGCGATTATCCCTTTGGGTATGGCTTGCTGGTCGGTTTGGAAAAAATCCAGGAAGGTTCTGCCTTGGTCGTCGGCTTCCCAGTCGGCGGGGAACAGTTCGCCGCCGAAAGCGAGTTTCTGCGCTTGACGCCGATTGCTGAAGTCGAGCAGTGTTGTGTTCAGCAGTTGAGGATCAACGTCAGCGGTTTCCCATGCGACATCGAAATCTCCGGGGAGTTCCTTATTGGTGGCGAAGCTTCCGTCGAGATAGATTTTGCGGCACCCTGATTGTCTCAGGTTTTCCAGAGCTTGGAGCAAGCCTTGTAGTAGTGTCCTTCGGTGCGGATTGGTTCCCAGGCGTTGGGTCGTTTGTTGCCAGGTTGCTTCGTGAATTCCCGCCGGCAGATAGCCGTTGGGCTGGAATGGCGGTATCATGTTTTTCGGCTCCGCGCCGCCTTCTTGTCGGGATTCTATGCCGTTCATCGGCGCGACGCAACGTACAGTGTGAGTCCTGTGGGTTTGCGCTCCTTGTCGTTCTTTGGCAGCAATTTGTCCACACGCTCTAGCGAACACTTGCTGATGTCATCATTTTACGCCTGCTGTTGCGGATGGCGAAAGTGTCCGCCGTCGTGGTCCTGTCTTGGTTGCCTTATTTTACTGAGCGCTTGAGCTTCGGCTGCTCTGCTCTGAGTAGCGAAATCGCCTCGTGCCGGTGTCGACACAGTTGGCGACGATTGCTGCCGGACCGTCAATAACGCCACCAAATTGGCGTCTACTGGTCCCGGGTAACGTAATTCGCCCATTCCTGCATTGTCGCCCGCCTAGATTCATACAGGTCAGAACGAAAATAGGCAGCCTCAACTCCCTTGATGGTATGAGCCAAACATGCCTCAGCGACCTCGCGCGAAATTCCGTTCTCGGCTGCCCAATCTCTGAAACTGCTTCGAAATCCATGCGGAACCGCGCCAACGTCGTTTTCACGCAACAGTTTGCTCAGTGTGCTGTCAGTCAAAACCTTCCCGCTAGGCGACGGGAATATCAACCCCGAATCTTCGCGTATCGATTCCGCTTTTTCCAAAACGGCCAACGCGGCATCAGCCAGTGGGACACGATGTTCACGACGGGCCTTCATTCGCTCAGGCGGTATTATCCATTGCCGCTTGTCCGGGTCGATTTCATCCCATGTGGCGTGCCTAACCTCCCCGCTCCTTGTTGCCGTAAGGGTTCAAAAACTCAAAAGCCAACTTCGTTCCAGGCCATGCATGACTCTTGCGCACTGTGTCCAACGCACGTCCAACTTCACTATGCGGAAGGGCTGTTGGTGATGGCGCTGGGCTCCGAGCCTGGGCAACACCGCTCCGATCACTTCTCCTTTGGGTGCGATATGGTTATCACTTTGGTTATCATGATTACTCAGAGACTACACGACATTGATTTACCCTTCTAGGGGAGGAAATTTCGCTACTCTGACTGTGACGGGACGGTTTCGTAGATCCTCCGATGAGCCGAGGATTTTCGTAGTGGGCACCGTCAAACGGAGACCCATGCAGAACGACAAGGAACAGCCGCTCGACAACTCGGGTGACCCCAAGGCCACGAACGTGGCCCAGGACACAACCAGGGCACTCTCCATCGGTGTTTAAGCTCCGTACGCGCGGGATAGACCGGTCCGCTGCCGGTCGGCGTTGCGTCCCAGTCAGGTTCCCCCACTGGCAGGGATACGCTCCGGCATAACGCGCCGCGCCACATTCTCCAGCCACACCAACCGCGCAAGCACGGCAATTTGACGACCCACAACACACCGTGTAATTTTCCCCTACAGGAGCAGGAATATGGTCGCAAACCCCACCATGGGCCAAGAACCAACCGAGTACACCACCTTGCAGTGGCTTCCCAAACTGCTGAAAGCCTTCATCTCACGATCACTCACCTCTACTCGCGACGCAACCCACGCCGAACCGGAGGCCGGAATGATCCCAGGCGACTGGTTCGAAGGAACCATCATGGAGCTGTGTGGCCTCCCCTGGGATGACCCTGACTGGACATCAGAAAACCCGCAGCCTCTGGACGCCGCCGCCGTAGCGGAACTGTTGTTAATCCTCCTCGATATCCTGCCCGAACACGCCCTGGCGCCGAACATCACCCCGAACTGGGACGGCGGTGCTATGGCAACCTGGCTCCTGGATAGCCTTACCCTGGAGATCGAAACCCGACCGGACCAGCCGGCTCAATACTGCTACGGTGACGAGAGGGGACAACAAGACCTGGACGACGAGGACGACGTCTCCGGTAACGAGGAACGCCTCCGTAGCTGGGCCAAAGTGCTGGCCGACGCAGCTGCAGAACTCGGCCTATGACAGGCCAGCACCGACCCGCCGGACACGACCGGCTGGTAATGAGACGGATAGGCGCCGGACAATTAACGTATGATCCCTCCACCGGGACCCCCAGACCTCCCAGCAGCCATCTCGACATGGGACCGGGAGCCGGATACGCCTCATGTCGCCTGGTAGGCGACGCCGACCCGGACGAAGTCATGAACGAAGGCGCAGGAGACTACCTGTACGTCCTCACGGTTGCCAGCATCAGGGAAGCCGGCATGGACGTTTTCGAAACCCCCGAATCCGGCGGACCGGGGCACTGCGACATCACCGGCGCCAAGACGATCCGGCGACGAGCGAAGCAACGCCTCATGGCGGAAGCCCTCTGGGTCCGCGGACACAGTCCGCCAGGAGCACCCGAACACCGGATAATAGACGTGCCTTCGCCTCGCAGCTGTTAAGTCCGTGGGCCGGCGAAAAATTCGCTCAGGGGGCCGGATTTGGCGCGTTTCTGGAGAATTCGCAGTGCCCGTCCCAAGACGCTATTCCGAAAACGACGTTGTCCGGAGATCAGCAAATACCCGGAAAATTTGGGCCGCTGGGCCGATTACGAAACACGCCGGCGTGTTGGCCGGATTCTGACACGGTGACTCCCGATCTGGAGTAGCGAAATTTCCTCCCTTCTAGGGACGTTGACGTCGATGTTTCGTTCGTAATGTACTATAATTTTGCGATTGACAAACACCCCGGGGGACGCTATAGCATCATAGAATGGCGGACTCCTCCGCCAAATCATTCATTCTGCCTGTGGTTGTCGGGAAGGCGCTGAATATGTGCGCCAATCTCAGGCGTCAAACCCGATTCGCCCAGTCGATGTACGCGCTTTCTCCTATCCGAGACAGCTGAATCGCCTGCTGGAATTGGCCCACTCCCGCGCGCAGAATTTCCGTCGTTGGCGCCGGGAGTTCTCCGGTGCCACTGCCCAACGCCTCGAACAGTATCCGGCCATCCATGGGTGTTTCACCGTGTTCGATGCCCAGCAGATGCAGAATCGTCGGCGTAACGTCCACGTTCCCGGTTGGGGTTTCCACCGTGGCAGCGACCCGGAAGGATGGGCCTCGCGCCAAACCCACGTTGCGCAATTCGTGTTGGCTGGCACTGCCGTGTTGCCCCTGACCAACCTTGCCGCCGGTTGACGGAGCGTATCCGGGATACCCGGCGGCATTCGATTCACTGTTCCAAAGGAACGACATTGCGATGTCCGGGGATCGCGGCCCGTCGCAGCCGATCAGCGCAGCCGGGAATGTGCCTTCGATCTCACCCATCCGGCGGGATGCAAACACCGCGCCGCACCACGGTTTGGTTTCCAGCCAACCGGTCAATTGCCGCGACGTGCGTGAGTCGCCGTTGTGAACATAAAACAACACTGACCCGCCATTGCCGGCCACAGCCACACCGCCCGGCTGCGAGATGTCGGGAAAACCGGCGTCCCGGAGCTGTGCCTCTACCGGCACGATTTCGCTGATGGTGGAATAGGCATGATCCGACAATACGATCACGTTGGTATTTTCGGCGCGCCCGGAGGATTCAAGATACTCGAGCAGTTCACCGAATTCCGCGTCGGCTTCACCCAGCGCAGCAGGCGCGCGTCCCAACCCGACCCCATCTTCGTGTTGGGTCTTGTCAGGTTCCGATGACCAAATCAGCGCTACCGACGGGTCCAACTCCGGGAGGATGTAGTTGGTTAAAACTTTGCGCGCGTGCGCCAATCGCGCGGAATTGGGCAAGCTCTGTTCGGGCCATTCGCCAAAGCGCTTCTCCAATTCCGCGTGCAGCCCGACCGGCAGCGTGAAATCGGGGTGTATGGTCGCCCCGCCCGCGTTGGCTGCATTTGGATTGTGCAGGAACGCGTTTCCGCTGGTACCCGTACCGATCGCGACGTACTGTTTCCCATGTTGGCCGAGGATGTCAGCCAGGTTTGGCGTTAGTAAAACCCGTCCCGTTTTCTCCCCCAGGGCGGTCAGCGTGTCCTTCATGGCTGGAATGACTTGGCAGGGGTCGAAATCCCGGCAAAGGAAGGTGTTGCCAGCGATACCGTGCCTGCCCGGCAGGACCCCAGTAACCAGGCTGGCAACATTCACCCGCGTGACAGTGGGAAACACGGGATGGTGGTTATCGAACCTCGTGCCGGAGGACGCGAATTGAGCAAGGCTGGGCATCACACCGGGAGTAATCTGGGCTGGTTGCAGACCATCGAACACGACTATCAAGAACGCAATATCGTCAGGCATGTGGTGTCCTTATATCAGGCGGTCGGGATCGGCGAGCGGCTCCAATCCATCAGATCGGTGATTGTTTGCAATGCCAATCGTGCGTCCACGCCATCCGGTTTGGCGACCAGCACGTTGGAATTGCCGCCGGAGACTACCGCGCATCGCCCCCATTTGTTGCTGTCATCTGTGGTTTCCGCATCGTCCACGGCCAGGGTCAACCGGTGTGTGTCCAGCGTCCTGGCTTCGATGGCGGCAACAACTGCCAACGGATCGTACATCGGGAATTTCTCCCGGCCGGTGTCTCGATTGAACCAGCCGGAAACCAACTCTGAGGCCAATTTACCGGATGGGTTCGGGCTGCTCAGCGACCTGGCATCGGCGCGGGTTAAATAAACTTGCCGACATGCGGCCAAGTCAACCAGGGTCACCGGGATTCCCGATTCCATTACCAGGCGAGCCGCCGTGGGGTCGCTGAAAAAATTGAACTCCGAATGGGTCGTGGCGTTACCAGGAAAGTTTACCGCGCCGCCCATGATGACGATGCGTTTGGCTGACTGCAATGCCCGACTGTTGCGTTTTAGCAAACGGGCCAGATTGGTAAGGGGCCCCAGGGCGATCACGGTTACATCATTCGGTTCAGCGAGCAGACTTTGCGCCAAGAATCGCACCGCTCCAACGTTGGACGGCGGCGTCACAGGATCCGGAAGCCGGCGCGTGAGTCCAGCCGGAGAATGGACGTGTCGGGCGTATGCGAATTTCCCCCGCACCGGGCGTGCGGCGCCGGCGTGAACGGGAATATCGTTACGGCCGACATAATCAAGTAAAGCCAGGGCGTTCCTGGTTGCCCGCCCGCGCGGTACGTTGCCGGCCGTTGTAGTCAGGCCGATTACGTCGAAACCTGGATATGCCAGGGCCAACAGGATGGCGATGGCATCGTCCACCCCTGGGTCGGTGTCAATAATCACCGCTTGCCTGGGTCCAGAGGCGCCGGAGATCATCGGCTCTCGCCGGGTTCGTAAAGAACCGAATTGCAATACGCGCGGATCGCCTGTTCGGAAGAGTAGCGGTAGTGAAAGTCGCCGGCCTGCTTGAATTTCGTGGTGCTGATAATCATTGGGCATTTGGCGAGATTACCAGCATCGCCTTTCGGTAGTTTTACTTTGGAAGCCTGCTGATGGACTCGCGCGCCCATCGCTCTCCGCGTACCGCCACACATCTTTACAATATCTTCCAACGACACTGAACCGTCGCCGGCAAGATTGAAAACGCCCGGCGCCTGCCGCGTAATGGCGACCACCACGGCGCGGGCGAGGTCGTGCTCGTGCAGGAATTGCAGCGGTATTCGGGAGATTTTTTTAGATCGCATTGCCAAACCCAGGAATTCTTCGAATGCGGGTGTACTGCCGTTGGGTCCGACGGTCATCGCCGTCCTAAGTACCGTAACGCTCATGGATCCGGGTGGCCGGGCCAGATTTGCCGGCATTCTGGACTTCGGTTCGGCATCGCACACCCGAACGTGTTGAGGAATCGGATGCGTTTCCGTTGACTCGGAGATGGGCAATGGTTTTCCTGGCCTGACCCCGTAAACACGGTAGTCCGACAGATAGACGAACCTGCGAACCCCAGCCTCCTGGCAGGCTTTTATCCACATCGGCGTCTCTGCCAGAAACTCATCCAGGTCCGGCCCATCGTAATGACTGCCCACATGGACAACGGTATCCACAGTTTCCAGGGCCAAAAGGTTTGGCAAATCATCCATCGGCACCGTTTGGCCCGTTGCAGCGCGGCTCAGGCGATGCGCAGACCCGTTCGCAATGGGCCAGAGCAGAGGTCGGGCATCCAACGCCACCAACCGGCAGTCTGGCGACTGTGATTCCAGATGCAACAAGACATTGATACCCGAAAAGGAGGATGAACCCGCCACGGCGATCACCGCCGGCGGTGCGTCAACCGGTTGGCGAGTCGAGGTCATGGGACGACAACCCTGTATCTGCGGTCATGTCTTTGAGCTAACAAATCAGCCGCCACCTAGCGCCGGTCCAGGTACATTTTCATTTCGGTCTCGATGGCATTGTCGGGGAGCGTGGCGGACGCGCGGGGGCCAAAATTGCGTGCCTGCACGAATATGTGAGCCAGCCTTTCAACCAGGTCGCACACCTCCAGCGCCTCCCAGATGTCCGGGCCCACTCCAACCACTCCATGATTGCGAAGCAACGCCGCGTTGCGTTCCCCCAGCGCAGTGTAGGCAGCTTCCGCCAATTCTTGCGTGCCGGGGAAAGCATAGTTGCTCACCTTGACGGCGCCCCCGATAGTCAACAGCATCTCGTCAATTATCGGTGGTATGTCTCGCCCAACCACCGACGCCACGGAAGCGTAGATCGAATGCGTATGCACTACCGCCCCAACGTCATCCCGTTGCCGATAAATCTCCAGATGCAACAGCGTCTCGGATGAGGGTTGCAGTTGTCCATCGGCCACCGGCACACCGTCAATGTCCACTACCACCAGATGTTCCGGTTCCAATCGATAGTACGGGAAATGCGTTGGCGTCACCAACAACAGCCCTTCAGCGCCAGACCCGGTGAGCCGCAGGCTTGTGTTACCCGAGAACGCGCCAACCAGCCCCCGACGGTACATTTCCCGCGTGGCCTCCGTTAGCTCTTGCCGTTGCTGGATCCAATCGTCTGCCACTGACTAAACTCCAGAAGGTTCATACTCGAAACCACAGAATGACATAACTGCCGCTACCGCATTATATCCGCTGATAACTGCGCCCTCCATAGTTGATGGCCAGCCAGTATCGGTCCATTCTCCGGCCAAAAACAGATTCGGGGATGCCGTGGTAGGTCCGGGTCTGAGGGACCCCGCGCCAGGGATACACCGGAAGGTAGCGTTACGTTGTTTCACGACCACTGCGTTTTTCAATTCGGCGCGGGCGGCGCCGGGGAACGTATCGCGCATTTCGGCAGCGATGGTTTCTACGATCTCAGCCCGTTGGCTGTCAATATGTTTCCAGGCGGCGCTGATCGAAACGGTCAATGCCTGCTCCTTTGCCGAGGCGTCCCGCCGGATCGCCGAGTGGTTGAAAACCCACTGCAACGGGCTGTCGATGATGTAACAAAATTCCTTGTCCATTACGCGCCGGTCGTACAGCAGATGCACGTTCACGATGGGAGACGTTCGCAGTCCTGTGATGGTAGAAAACGGTTTCTGATTGGCGAGGTTGTCGGGAATAATTCCGGGCAATGTCCAAAACGGGAGCGCACTGATATAGACATCCGCAACGATCTCATCGCCGTCGTTGACGGTTACGCTGCGGACGGACAGATCTGGATTCGTGTTGATCTGCCGAACGGTGCGTCCGGGCAACCGGCTTACGCCGAGTTCGTCCAGCTTACGGGCCGCCGGCCGGCCGATGGCATCACTCAACGGAACCTGCGCGTATCCCACGTTTGCGTTGTGCCGACCCCGCAGCAACCCTTCCTGTATTATCATCAACCCCATAGCCGCGCTTACGTCTCGAATGTCGTCATTGAGGGTTCCTTCGATAAGCACGTTCCACAGATTGCGGATAGACCGTTCGGTTTGCCCATGTTCTCGCAGCCAGGCATGGAAGGTGATGTCGTCCAACTCGGGAGTCGAGCGGTCGATTCGCCAGGCAGCGACGAGTCCGCCCACCGCCCGCAGCTTGTCCACCACCCCGATGTGTGGGTATCGCAGGAGCGCAAGCAACAGATGGCCTGGCGCCGGCAGGGGGATGCCCGACAATCGCCCGAGTCGCCCGGCGCGGTTATAGACTGGGACGTCCAGCCGCTTTTGCAGATGCCAGTTCTCCATGACTCCCAATCTTTCCAAAAATGCAATGAGATTGCCGCATGCTCCGACGATAACGTGCTGCCCGTTGTCCACCTCCCGGCTGCTGCCGGGGTCGTAAAATGAAAACACTCTTCCGCCCAACGATGCTCTGGCTTCCACGAGCGTAACGTTCCAGCCCGATTCGGCCAGTTGCAACGCTGCGGCGATGCCAGCCAGTCCTCCGCCCAAAACGAGCGTGGTGGGCGCAACGCCGGCAGATGGGCTGATGTTGGTCAATGCAGGAACGGACCGGTGAGCCACGCCCGCGCCATCAAGCGCAATTTCTCGGCCTTGCTCAGGCCGATGCGCTGTTGGTACACGTCGTATCCGTTGGACTCGATACGGTCCAGAACCCGACCATAGATGAGGCCGAGGGCTGCCGGGCAAGCGCGGGACCGCGGGGGCAGGTGCCCCAACAATTGCCGGCCGCTGCTGAAATACTCGCGAGCTCGGGCGATTTGAAACGCCAGCAGTTGGGAGAATCCTTCCGTAACTGCTCCGGCGCCGATATCGTCCTCAGAAACGCCGAAGCGGGCCATATCGTCCTGGGGAAGGTAAATTCGTCCCATCTCCCAGTCTTCTTTCACGTCCCGACAGATGTTGGTCAGTTGCATGGCCAGGCCAAGGTCTGCCGCACGCAATCGCGCTTCCTCGCCTCCGCTATAACCGAAGATGTGGATGCAAATCAGACCCACTGCCGACGCCACCTGATAACAATACTGCTTCAGTTCTTCAAAGTCTGCGTAACGAGTTTTCACCAGGTCGGATTCCACCCCGTTCAGAACCTCGTGGAAGTATTCCCGTGGGATGTCAAACCTGTTGACCACATCCGCCAGTCCTACAAACAGTGGCTGGGACACGTCACCGGCGTACGTTGCATTCAGTTGCTCACGGAGTTGATTGACCCTTCCCAATTTCTCGGTCGGCGTTCCCTCGGCGTCCACCGAATCATCGCAATACCGGCAAAATGTATACGCCACGTAAATGGCGCGTCGCCGGTCGGCGGGCAGCGTCAGGAAAGCGAAGTAGAAATTGCGGGCTGCTTCACGCGTAACTTGTCGACACTCTTCGTAGGCCGCTGCGAGTACGTCCGGAGGCAGGGTCTTGGCCGTGGGGGAAGACCTGCTCATGCCTTGCCGCCGCGCGCCGGCAATCGGTATCCCATCCCCAATTTGACTGACAGCAATGTGGATATCAGCAACCACGTCTTGCGCCGGCTCGACAATGCCGGACGTCTGCTCAGCACGTCGTAGTTCCGTTTGTTAATGGCATCGAGCACTGCCGTTCCACCACGTGTGAACAGAGCCACGGGAAGGCGGGCGGATCGGTCAAGTTTCGGAACCAGTGGCGCGCCGCGGGTGAATAAGTCCATGGCGCGTTCACATTCATGACGCAGCAGCGACCGGAAGGCATCGTTGGCGGTTCCGGAGGCGATGTCGCTTTCATTTACGCCGAATCGCTTCATATCGTCTTGCGGGAGGTATATTCGGTCCCGGTCCCGATAATCGCGCGCCACGTCCTGCCAGAAATTGGTTAACTGCAACCCGGTACAGGTGAAGTCGGACAACTGCTGTCGTTCTGCGTCGTCGTATCCAAAGAGGTACAAATACAGATGACCGACCGGGTTTGCGGAGTGTTCGCAGTAATGCAGTAAATCTCCAAAGTTTTGAAACCTTCCGGATGCCTGATCCATACGATTGGCGTGTATCAAACGGGAAAAGGGTTCTCGCGGTATCCCAAACTCAGCAATAGTGTGTTGGAGTGCTATGGTTACCGGATGAGCGGGTTGCCCACCATAGGCGGCGTCCAGTTCTTCTTCCCACCACGCAAGGTGTTCCAAACGATGCTCTGCGACAACCGCGCGCGTTGCCGGCTGTCCGAACTCCTGTGGATCATGTTGGTCGGGAACTGCCTCATCACCGAGATCATCAACGGTGCGGCACCAGGCGTATATCGCGCTTACGTGGGGCAGTTTCGATTTGGGCGTCAACCGGCTCGCCACCGTGAAATTCTCGTAGTGACTGCGCACCATCCGAGCGCAATGCTCATAAGCCTGCTCGACCGTCAGGCGAGGGGCCCGGTCGGCAACCCTAGATTCCATAGCTTTGGGCGTTGATATTCCGGAGGCAATAGGCATCGCCGCACTCCCACAGGCTCCGAACGCTATTCTCCCACGATCTGCACCATCACTTCGCGCGGGCGCGGATGGTCCAGCTCGATGAAGAAGATGCTTTGCCACTGGCCGAACGGCATTTTGCCGTCCACCAGGGGGATCGTCTCGCTGCATCCCAACATCAGGTGCTGGAGATGCGCGTGGCCGTTTGGCGATTCATCTTCGTTCATATTTACGGTACGCACGGAAAAGTCGTTATGCCGGTAGTCGCCTTTGCGCGGGCACATCTGCTCGAGAAAGCGCCCCATGTCTTCAATCAACAGCGGTTCATTTTCATTTATTTTCACTGCCGCCGTGGTGTGTCGCGAATAAACGACAACAAAACCGTTGCTCACATGAGACTTGATCACGCAATTCTTAACCCAATCGGTGATATCGATAAATTCCGGAGCGTGTCCGGTGTTAACCTGGAGCGTAAAGTTTTTGGTTTTCATAAGCCGCACGTTTCTTGAGAGTGTCGGGTTGGAAATGTGACGAGTGCACGGCAATGGTGCAGATTCCGGTTGGTTATCGGTTCATATTGACGTTGCAATCTGAATGGTGTTCCCGTCAGCCTGGCGCATTTGATTACGGAAGCGCCCCAATGCCAAAAGTGGCCAGGTGTTTCGGTACAAATGATAGTTAATCATAAAACCCGCTGACAATTCGCTGCCCTGAAATCCACGTTCGCCCGGTTGCGGTGGTTCTTCCATGCGAGCGCCACTCAGATACCCCGGGAAGCCGGTTCCCGTAAAATAAGGTTGGTCCCATTGACCATCGGGTTGTTGAGTGCGAAGCAAATATTGTACCCCACGGTGTGTTGCGGGATAATCGGTGCAATCGGCAGACAAGAGGGCAAGAATCGCCCACGCAGTCTGCGACGCGGTGCTGGGACCCACCCCGCGTTTGGAAGCGTCAACGTAAGATGCGCAGGATTCTCCCCATCCCCCGTCCTCATTCTGGTGCGCCAACAGCCATTCCACAGCCCGCCGCACGTAAGCCTGCGTCATGTCTTCACCCAGCGCTTCCAGGGCGGGCAGCACCGCGCCCAGCCCGTACACGTAGTTTACACCCCACCGGCCGAACCAGCTGCCATCGTCTTCCTGTTCGGCCCGCAGATAACGATATGCATCCTGCAGCGCGCGGTTATCGGTCCGTTGACCCAGTCGCCCGTACATTTCCATTACATGAGCCGTAACATCGGCGCTTGATGGGTCGAGAACTTCGCCAAAGTCGCTGAATGCCAGCGCCGTAAGGTAGGTGTGATGGTTGTTCTTGTCGAAAGATGCCCATCCACCATCACGGTTTTGCATCTCGGAAATCCAGGCCACGGCTCGCTCAATAGCCTGCTCGCGTAGATGGTCTTCGTCGTCGGGGAGCCGCCCCTGCCGCAATGCCAGCACTACCTCTGCCGTATCGTCGATGTCCGGGTAGCGATCGTTCTCGAACTCGAAGGCCCACCCGCCTGGCTGGGCGTGGGGGACCTGTACCTGCCAATCACCAGCCGCCAGAATCTGCTTGTTAACCAGCCAGCGCGTTGCCGATGCCACTGATTTATCGTCCGTCGGTGTTCCGCTCTCGGTCAGCGCCTGCAGTATCAGGCAGGTATCCCATACCGGAGAAATGCACCCCTGGACTGTCCAGTGGTCCCCTTTTTGAATACCAAACGCTTCGAGACCGTCGAACCCTCGCTGCATGACCGGATGTGAATTCGGGAAACCGCATACACTCAACGCCATCAGGCTATAAACCCAGGGTGGTTGAATGCCTCCCCAACTCCCGTCTGCTTCCTGGTGGTCCAGTATCCATTGCACTGATTTGCGGTGGGCCCATTTTCTGACCGGATTGACCGGAACGCGGTTGTACATGGGCGGCAGTATTTTTTCAGCCCACCAAAATAGTTTGGCCAGGTTGATTCCGCCGGGAGATGGCAGGGAGTAGTCGGTTCCGGCGTGCCCGTCGGGAAGCAATTCATCGATGGAATATTCTTTCGGTACGGGCCGGACCGGTCGGAGCGACGAGATGATGGACAGTGGCACGATGCATCCGCGCGCCCAACTGGCGAAATGGTACACGTTGAATGGCGCCCACCGTGGCAGCAGGATCATTTCCGGTAACAGGTGCGGAGTGCCGCTCCATTTCCACTGACCCAGTAAAGACAGCCAAATGCGCGTGAATACACGCACGCGTGTCAAACCACCCCTGGACAGGATAAACCGGCGTGCCCGCGCCATGTGGTCTGCTTCCGGGGATTCTCCGCACAGTTTGAGGGCGAAATAACACTCAACCGACGTGGAAAGGTCGCCCGGCGCTCCATAGTAAACCGCCCAGGACCCATCGTCTTTCTGCCTTTCCAGAAGGTAGCGTACGATGTGCTGCTCGCGTTCTGGATTTCGGCGCCCCAGGAACCGACCCAACATCACGTACTCGGCTTCCATGGTGTTGTTGGATTCCAATTCTCCCCACCAGTACCCGTCGGGATGCTGCGATCGCCGAAAGTACGCCTGTGTCCGGGAAATAGCCTCGTCAAGCGATGCGCGGAATCCTGTCCCATTGGCGCCGCCCGTTGAATGGGAAATTTGTTCGTGAGTAAGCATGGGTTATTCAGCAAGCACGAAACTAGCTTCGCGCGCCAATGTATCCGTGGTCGGCGAACCAGCGCACCGCTTTTTCCAAGGCTATTTCCACGGAATTTTGCGGCATCCCCAATTCCTCGACGGCTTTTTGGGGGGTCACGTACATCGGATGGCGAGCAACCCGAATTCCTTCCACCGGTATACGGGGCGTTCGTCCCATAATTGCGCCCTGGATCCATTGGTCCACATAGGCGGCGCCCAAAATAAACGGATATGGGAATCGCAAACGGGGGACACGCCGGCCCGTGATGTCGGCAAGCATCCCGAATACTTGCAAGAGGGTCAAATTCCGGTTGCCGAGAATATATCGTTGGCCCGGTCTGCCCCGCTCCATTGCCAGGATGTGCCCTTCGGCTACGTCGTCCACATCCACCAGATTCAGCCCCGTGTCCATGTAACCGGGGATTCGGCCTCGCGCGAAATCCAGAGGTATACGACCCGTGGGGGTGGGCTTCACGTCCCACTTGCCAACCGGGGCGCAGGGATTGACCACGATTACGGGTAATCCCTTCTCGTTTGCGGAGAGCGCTTCCTGTTCAGCCTGAAACTTGGAGCGTTTATAGTGTCCCACCAGTAGTTTCGGGTTGACCGGAGTTTCTTCATTGGCCAGCGAATGCGTGGCGTTGCCCTTCCCGGGAGCATCCGGCCAGCCGATGGTGGATACCGAACTCGTAAATACTGCGCGACGCATTCCAACCTTGAGGGCAGTCTCGATGACGTTGCGAGTCCCCTGGACATTGGCAGCGTAAATGCCCTCCGGGCGCCGGGACCAGAACGCATACACTGCGGCGCAATGAAATACCGAATCGCATCCCTCCGCCGCCCGGTGCAAAGAGTCCATGTCCAGCAGGTCGCCGGCGTATTGTTTTACTCCGGTGCCTCGGATGGCGATGTCGTTGGCGCCGGGCCTGACCAGCGCATGAACGTTCTCGCCGCGTTTCCAGAGCGCGCGCGCCACATTGCCGCCGATGAATCCCGTTGCTCCCGTCACAAGCGCGGTCATGGCTTCCCGGCGGGCTGGGCCACCGCGCACAATGGATTTGAGCTGATGGCTTGGGAAATGCATCTAGCCAGATTGCGTCTCGCCACGTGGGACTGTCTCGCCAATCGCGCCGTGCCGGCCGTACGCGCCGGCTTCATGACCACGTCCCACACGATGCGCCGGGGGGATTTGTTGCCATCCGAGAGGAATGGGGGCAGCGACTCCCGGGCCGTATCCAGTACGGCTCGCAGCGATACAAACGGGATTCCCGCCCGCGCTGCCGCACCCGCGGCCCAGTAGTCTTCCATGTTGACGGATGCTACGCCCAAAGAATCGCGCAGCGCTGCTTTCTCGGCAGCGTCAGCTACGTGGTCGATAGTAGCCGACGGTTCCGCACTGGTCGCCAACTCGCAGCCGGTGGCGGCGCTCAACAATGTCGTCTGGTAGCCGAAATCGCTGGGGAGACATGCGGCTTCGTCGCCGTGGATAAACGTTCCTGCTATGTGCAGATCGCCCGTATTCAGTTCGGGATCTGTTGCTCCGCAAAATCCGGTCATAATTATCGCGTCCGGTTTACAAGCCGCTATTTTATTGCATGCCCTCAGGGTGGCGCTTCTGCCGATTCCCGAAACATGCAGCGTGATTTTAGCCACGCCGACCCTGCCAACTACGCGCTGGATTCCCCCTAGTTCGGTAGCCGTTGGAGCCAGGATTGCAAGCATTTAGGGCGTTACGACCGTTTGTCATGGATTCTCCGTTAACCCGGTCGCCTCACTGTGTGTGTCTGTTTGCTCGAGAGGTTGCTGTTTTCATCGGACGCCTGTTCGCGGCGGATTGTCTGTCCTTCAATCGGACGGATTCCCGCCGGCAGCCGAGTCAGCTTCCGTCAGCCCACGCTGATACCACCCTTGTGGGCAGCGCCGGATTTGACAAACGTAACCCATTCTCGCGGTTTGCCAATAGCGTTGAAAATCGTTGCTGACTCGAACCCGCAGTGCATCATGCAATTGTTGCATCGAGGGTCTCGTCCCACACCGTATTTTTCTTCCCAAAGGTTGGCTTCAAAAAGGTCATCAAGGTTTTCGGTGTGCTCATCCGCAAGCGGGTAGCAGGGTTTGCGCCACCCCATGACTGTGTACGTGGGATTGGACCATGCGGTGCACTGATATTCCCGTTCGCCGCGCAGGAAATTGAGATACAGCGGGTTGTTGTACAGCCTCATGCCGGCCATCTTGGCCGGATCAAGCAGGCTGCGGAACACGTTGCGGGATTCCTGGCGCGTCAGGAACAAATCCTGGTCGGGCGCGTCTTCGAAATCATAGCCCGGCGATATCATTGATCCTTCGACGCCAAGGTCGCTAACGTGCCGGAACATCTCCCGCAGGTCCTCCACGTCGCTGTTCCGGAATACCGTAGTGTTGGTGCATACACGGTATCCTTGGGACACCGCCATGCGAATCCCATCGATAGCCCGTCGGAACACCCCTTCCCGGGCCACTGACTCGTCGTGTTTGTCTTCCATTCCGTCCATGTGTATTACCCAGCAGAAATACTTCGACGGCGGGATTTTCTTCAGCATCCGTTCCAGCAGCAGGGCGTTGGTGCAACAATAGACAAAATATTTTTCTTCCACCAGCTTGTTGATTATTTTGTCGATATGCGGGTGGATGGTTGGTTCACCACCGGCAATCGACACGATGGGAGCGCCGGAGTTGTGCACCGCAGCGAGGGCTTCGTCCACGGGCATCATTTTGTCCAGAACCCCGCGGTATTCCCGAATACGGCCGCACCCGATGCAGGCCAGATTGCACATTTCCAGCGGCTCCAGCATGGTTACCAGAGGGAATCGCTTGCGTCCCAGCAATTTGTTCTTGACGATATACCATCCCATCCGCAACCCCAGTTCCACCGGGCGTTTCGCGGGTTTTATGGCGACCATCGGATCTGTATTGGTTTGAACCATGTAGTATCTCCAGAATAGAGGGGAACTTTATCCGGTTCCGTCGCGCCGCTAGAACAGGCGGCTCGCGAGGAATGCCACCAGTTTTTCAGCGTCGTCGGTTGCCCAGGGCGGCAATTCCAGTGACCCAAGCGCGGCCAACGCTTCCTGAGCAGTCAATGTTGTCAGCTCGTTGGTTTGCCGGTCGGCTCCAATTTCTTCCAGAACTTCCATCACCCGGTCTACATGGCTTTCTTCCATCGCCTCCAGCGCATACAACCGGGTGAGCTCTTCCCTTGAACTGCCTGAAGCGTGTTTGAACGCGAACACGATTGGATAACTCTTCTTGCGCTGAACGATGTCGCTATCCGTTGACTTTCCGACTATGGCCTCATCACCCCAGATGCCCAGATAGTCGTCGCGAATCTGAAACAACCGGCCAATCGCTCTACCAAAACGGGCCACTCCCGCCACGGTATCGTCGTCATCTACCGCAATTGTGGCTCCGATTGCCAGGCTGCTGCGGATCAGGGCGCCCGTTTTCAGGGCTATCATTTCCAGATACTCGTCGGGTTCTATCGCCTCGCGCTGCTCGAACTGCAGATCGCGGCACTGACCTTCGATCATCTCCAGGTAACTGTCAGTCAGCAGCCGCGACACCCTGATGGCAGTCTCCGCCGGCACTTCCCCGTTCGCGAGCAGGGAACTCAGGTCGCCGAGGGATTGCATGGCATCACCCGCCACCAGCGCCCTGGGCGTTCCCCATAGCGCCCACACCGTTGGTTGATGGCGTCGCTCGGCGCCCTCATCCTGTATGTCGTCGTGTACCAGGGAAAAATTATGGATCAGTTCCAGCGCCGCCGCCGCTGGCGCTGCCTGTTGCGGGTTCCCTTGCAACGCATCACAGGCAAACATGCAAAGGGTGGGGCGCAGCGCTTTCCCTTGAGAAGAAGGGTTGGGGGACGGATTGCCGTTGCGGTCTACCCATCCCAAATGGTACCGCATCACAGTGTTGATGCAGTTATCGCCCGCGGCGGGTACGCCCGCCGCCATCGCCGCTTCCAGATGAGACCGATAGCGATCGAACATGCTCGGCAACTGAGGGCCGGCGTTTTTCAGGCCCGCATCAGTGCTGCGATGCAAATTGGAGAGGGCAGCGGATTCAGTTGGTTGTGTGCCCATAGTGGGTAGCCTGCCGAGCGGTGAGGTATGAATTCAACGCGGCCCGCCATGTGGGGGTTTGGGCGCTCTGTGTTCCAACGATGACAGAATGTAACCAACGCCAACAAGCCTGTCAAGCGTCCCCAGTGCGTTAGAGTCAGATTTGCTGAAACCGGCAGACTCCGAACGTGTTCCAATTCTTTGCAGGACTATATTGGCAGGACGTTATCGCAACTGGATCTGCGGGCGTCTTAATAAGCGGCGACAAACAGCTCGCAAACTCGCGCTCCGTCCACGATTTCGCCAATGTTGGCGGTCTCGCGCGTGGTGTGGAAATCTCGAACCCCGATGCCCACCGGGAGAGCGGTAATTCCGTGCTCGAAAAACACGTTGGCATCCGAACCTCCCCCGGTGGTCTCCAGCGTTGGAGACAAACCCGCCTCCGTGACTGATCGCGCGATCTCGTTCAGCGCCGCGTCGTCTGCGGGCACTTGATACGCCCGGTATTGATTCCAGATGTTCAGGTCAATCCTGGCGTCGGGAAACAGGGCCCCAGTCTGGTTGAACGCCCGCCGGAATTCGTTGGTGTAATTCTCCAGCTTGGTTTGGTCGCGCGACCGCAGCTCCCCGTCCATAAACGCCGATTCCGGCACGATGTTGCGCTTTAACCCACCTTCCAGCAAACCGATGTTGCTGGTGGTTTCAAAGTCGATCCTACCCAGGGGCAGCCGGCAAAGAACGTGAGCCGCAACCAGCAGCGCTGATGTACCGTTTTCAGGTTCCAGACCGGCGTGGGCCGCCACACCGGTTATCCGGCACTGCACGATGTTCTGGGCTGGCGCACCGATGCAGATGCGGCTGACGGGTCCTTCGCCGTCAAACACAATGCCACTTTTTGCCTCTATCAGTGAGAAATCCAGATTGCGCGCTCCGTTCAGGCCGCCTTCTTCTGCCCGCGAGAATACTACCTGAACCGGACGCCGCGTTATGCCCGATTCCACCAATGAAGTCAGTCCTTCCAATACGATGGCCAACCCCGCCTTGCAATCGCCGCCCAGTATGGTAGAACCGTCTGACCTCAAGGTTTCGCCGTCGGCGTCGAGTAGAGGATTGATGCCGCGGCCGGGGTCTACTGTGTCCATGTGTGCGGACAGCATAACCGGAGCCGCGGTCGCGGCCGGGCCGGACCCGGGCAGCGTTGCGACCAGATTGCCGTAAGGGTCGTGGCGTATATCAGCCCCCAATCCGGCCAGGCGGCCCGAAAGATGTTCGTCGATGGCGTCTTCCTCGCCGGTGGGACTGTCAATCCGTATCAACTCCATTAGCGTTCGAGTAAGGCGGTCGCGGTCAGCCATGTTTGAATCTCCTGATGACGTGCTGGTTGATTCGATTGGTTGGGAACCTCTGCATGATACACCGAGCCGTGCCGGTTCCTGGCATTGCGTCGGCATTTCTACGGGTAGGAGTCAACGACGACGCCACCGTGTCGTTGGTGAGTAGATTGACAGTTCCACCTGGTTGCGCCCATAATTTTCAGCGTATGCGCATTGATGTTCGATTGTTTGCTCTGTACCGGGAACGGGCCGGCGCGTCTGTTGTTACTGTGGATGTGCCCGACCACAGCACGGTCGGTCAACTCACGTCGGCGGTGCGCGTTGATTATCCGCGTCTGGCGCCGCCCGAGGTTCGCATTGTGGTCGCGGTGAACGCCGAGTATGCTGACGATGACTTGGTATTGCATCCCGGCGATGAAGTCTGTCTGATACCGCCGGTCAGTGGAGGACGCTGAATTATGATCATCCTAACCTCTGAACCATTGGATCCGGATCAAGTTACAGAATCCGTACGCGCCGATGGCAATGGGGCGGTGGTGACCTTCCTCGGCACGACCCGAGATAATTTTGGCGGCAAAACCGTTACTCGCCTGGAGTACGAAGCCTACGATGCGATGGCGATCAAAAAACTGCACGAGGTGCGCGACAGCCTGTGCGTGGACTACGGCATAGAGGATGTGGCGATTGCCCACCGCACCGGCCGCGTCGACGTCGGTCATGTAAGCCTGGTGGTTGCTGTTGCGTCGCCGCACCGTCGCGAAGCCTTCGAAGCGTGTCACGAGGCGGTAAACCGCATCAAGACCGTCGTGCCAATCTGGAAAAAGGAATGGTTTGCCGACGGTTCGCGGTGGGTTGCCTGTGAAGACCATGAGTTCGCGGATGACGCCGAACATCATCATGCCCATGCGGAACGACACGCCGTCCCGGCTCCGGGCAATTGATCCGTTGGCGTCAACGGATGCCCGCGATTAACGCGTTCCGCAGCCCTGGATTCAGGGTTGGAGCGATAGCAGTCTAACGCAACCCCGGAATCAGGTGCACCAGCATCTCGCCGGCAGCCAGGTCGATGTCTTTCACCACCTGCTGTAACGCCGGCAGCAGTATCTCGTCCCCGTTATTGGACTTGACCACGTAAACATCGTTGCTGCCGGTGGCCAGCACTTCGCTAATTTCTCCGAGGCGCTCCCCCTGGTCAGTCGTCACGCTGAGACCCAGCAGTTGATAGTGGTAATACTCTCCGGGCACCAGGTCCGGCGCTTTCTCGAGGGCAGCGTAAATCCAGTGTCCCATCAGGTGTCGGGTCAATAAAACGCTGGTGAGTCCTTCCACATTGAGAAGACCGTACTCATCCGGCAATGCCTTGAAAGCCGTTACGGTCAATTCAACAGCGGCGATTGTAAGAACATCGCCGGGTTGAAATCGTCGTGGATTGTCCGAGTATGATCGGATCCTCAGGGTTCCGTCCAAGCCATGATTCCTGGTAACCCGCCCTACGACGATCTGGTCTTCCCGTGGGTCAGGGGCCGGCGCCGAGTCATTCGTATCTGGCCGGCCGCTATTCGCTGCCCGCCGATATTGTCGCCGCGAGCGGTTGCGGCTAGACAATCTCCAACACTGCGCGGGTACCGTCTTTAACTGCGGCTACCCTCAGCAGCACACGCATCGCCTGCGCGACCCGTCCCTGTCGACCGATTACCTTGCCTTTGTCTTCGGGAGCAACCTCGAGGCGGATGACGATTTGGTCGCCCTCGTCCGATTCTGTTACTTTGACCGCTTCAGGATTGGACGTCAGCGACTGGGCAATGTACTCAATCAGCTCTCTCATCGGAGTGAACCTTGTCAAAAATGCCATTGTAATCGAAGATCCGTTTCACTGGGTCCGATGGCTGGGCGCCCTTGCGCAACCAGTCCACCGCCCGTTCTTCATCCAAAGTTACCGCGGGCGGATCCGCCATGGGATCGTAATGCCCTATTCCGTCGATGTAAGCTCCATCCCGGGGATTTCGCTTGTCTGTAACCACTATGCGGTAGTAGGGGCGGCCTTTTTTGCCCACACGACGCAGGCGGATTCGTAACATACTCTCTCCAGCGACAATCTCTAGATCAATATGTTTTTACTGTACGGCCTGGTCTTATGGTTGTCAAACGGGAGATTCCCAACCTTACGACCGGCAGCACCGTGTTGAATGGCAAGATTGCGTCGATATGGGGTGCGTGTCTTGGTATGAAAATGGATATCGGGCCCAGACTGGACCTTTGGCTCATCGCCCGATAATTCCCAGGAACCCCGGGGCGACGGTAGACACTGGTCTGGGCCCGACTAACGGGCTAGTTACCTACTATTAGAAAGCGATGACGCTATGAGGCTTTCACCCCGTCGTGTCCAGACTGGTGCCTACCATCGCCCCAGCATGTTAAACTGTGTTCCATATTAGTCATCACCTCCCTCTTTCTAAATTCTACGCGAGCGCAGTTGCTGTCAATTTACCGTCAGGAGACAAACTTGTCAACCCATAATTCTGTTGATTCTCAACCAGTTTCGCGCGCCGACAACCCGCGTCGGGTGGTGTTTATGGGTACGCCGGCGTTTGTCGTGCCGGTTTTCGACGCGTTGGTGATGTACCCGTCGGTAAGCGTGGTCGCAGCCTGCGTCCCGCCTGACCGGCCGAGAGGCAGGGGCCGCACAATGGAAGCTGCTCCGGTAAAACAGAGGGCAACCGAACTGGACATACCGGTGTTTCAGCCCGGAACGCTGCGCAGCCCGGAAGCGGTCGCGGAGTTGCGCGCTTTCGCTCCGGACGTTATCGTTGTGGCCGCTTACGGGCGAATTCTCCCCACCGCCGTATTGAATCTCCCCCGATTCGGTTGTCTGAATCTTCATCCGTCGCTGCTCCCGGCATACCGGGGGCCGTCCCCGGTCGTCGGCGCCCTGCTTGCCGGATACGACACCACCGGCGTCACCCTGATGCTGATGGACGAGGGCATGGATACCGGCCCCATCATCGCCCAGCGCACTCGCGTCGTGGCTCCGGATGACGACGCCGTTTCATTGACCGCGGCGCTCTTTTCCGACGGTTCCGACCTCCTGCTCCAAAACCTGGGCGACTGGATGGCCGGCGCCATAAAACCTCATCCGCAGGACGATGCTCGGGCCACCTATACAACCAAGATCGAGCGTGCTGACGGCGCCGTGGACTGGGAGCTCCCGGCTGAGGTGCTGGCACGTCGGCGGAGGGCTTACGCACCCTGGCCCGGGCTATATACGCGTTGGGAAGGCAAGGAGCTGAAATTGCTGGATGTTGCCGCCGTTGCGACAACCGAAGTCGCGCCCGGTTTGGTGGTCAGCGCCGACGGTGCTGAAATCTCAATCGGAACCGGGGCGGGCATCCTGACCGTCAACCAACTCCAACTGGAGGGTCGGCGTCCTGCCACCGCCGCAGAATTCCTCCGAGGTTACCCGCAATTTGTGGGGGCGCAGCTACCGGGCGACGGGACCGGACGGCAGTAAAGGCGAACGCAGGCCACCGCCTTCCGTGGTGTAAAATGCTGGCAACAACGAACCGTCGCCGGTGAATTTCCAACGGAGGGAGTCATGGCATTTTCAGGTGTACCCAACGAATCACAGGTTCTGGACTGGTACAAAAGCGAAAACAACTGGGGACGATGGGGTCAGCAGGACCAGCTGGGCGCTCTCAACCTGATCACTCCGGCCAAGCGGACGCAGGCAGCGGCCCTGGTCCAGTCTGGAGAAACCGTCAGCTGCGCTCGCCCCATTACCACTGAGATTACACCGGATATCTCGTTCCAGGTACAACGCTACATGGTTGACAGCGGCGAAGGTCGCGACACCGACCCGCTGGAACGGCGTAACTCTCGGCGCGGCGCCGCCGAATTCATCGGCATGGTTTTCCACGGCCAGACCATCACACACATCGATGCTTTATCGCATTACTCCTTCGAGGGGTTGATGTACAACGGAGTACCGGCCGGCGTGGTTACTTCCAGGGAAGGGGCCCAGAGCCATGCCATCGATTTGACCGCCCAGGGGTTGGTAACCCGCGGCGTCCTGCTGGACATAGCCAAGATTCGCGGCGTCGACTGGTTGCCGCCGAACGCCCCGGTGATGCCCGAAGACCTGGACGCTGCCGAGCGAGACCACGGCGTCACCGTGGAGTCCGGCGATATCCTGCTGGTCAGGACGGGCAACTACCGCCGGCGCATCCAGGAAGGCCCGTTGCCGCCCACCGAGCCGTCGGTAGCCTGTCACGTGGCATGTGCGCCGTGGTTCAAGGAACGGGGAATCGCGATGCTGGGCACCGACACCTCCAACGATGTTCGACCCAACCAATACGCAAACATCGTCTCCCCGGTGCACATTGCCTGCCTGGTTTACCTGGGCGTTTGGCTCATCGACAATGCAAACCTGGAAGAAGTATCCGAAGCAGCGGCGCGCCACAACCGCTACGAGTTCATGCTGTCCATGGGTCCCCTGCGCCTTCGACACGTTACCGGAAGCCCTGTGAATCCAATCGCGATCTTCTGACAACGCAAGGTGCCCGAGGCAAAAACGAGCGCCCGCTAATCGGCGGGCGTTCTGGATTCCGGGCGCTGAGGAGATTTAGAAATTGGGCCGGATGGTCATGGCGCGCAACCGCCGCACCCGTTCTTCTATCGGCGGGTGAGTCGAGAACAGCCGCGCCATGGAACGCCCGCTCAACGGGTTTACGATGAACAGGTGTGATGCCGCCTCGTTCACTTTCATGGGCCGCGCTGCTGCGCCCATTTCCAGTTTTTCCAGCGCTCTGGCCAACGCTTCGGGGTTGCCGCAATTGTGCGCGCCGGTGATATCGGCCTGGAATTCCCGGGAACGTGAAATCGCCATGCGTATGATGGTCGCGGCAAGCGGCATTACTATCGCGATGATGAGCAGGCTGATGATGTTGCCGCCCCGGTCGCGTCCACCGCCGCCCATGCCGCCGAAGATGGCCGCAAACTGCGCCATAAACGCCAGCATGGATATTGCGCCGGCGATGGTGGCCACCACGGTCATGATCAGAGTATCGCGGTTGCCCACATGCGCCATCTCGTGGGCCATTACGCCGGCCAGTTCCTCGCGAGTCAGGATGCGGCGAATGCCGGTGGTTACGGCTACGGCCGCCCGTTGCGGGCTGCGGCCGGTGGCGAATGCGTTGGGTGAATCCGAGTCTATCTCATAAACTTTGGGCATCGGCATGTTGGCCAGTCTGGCCTGCTCCTCGACCAAAGCGAAAAGTTGGGGATCCTCCTCGGGCGTAATCTGTTTGGCATGGGCCATTCCCAGGGCTATCTTGTCGCTGAACCAGTAGGCGCCAAAATTCATCACGATGGCGAAAACCAGCGCCACGACGATTCCCACCTCGCCACCAATTGCAGCCCCAATCAGCAACAGCAGGCCGGTCAGCACCATCAGTAAAAAGAACGTTTTGACCGTATTCATAAATTCCTCGTCAGCAGCGAGTGGAGTGCGAAACTGCCTCTGATTGCATTGTAACATCGGTCAATTGTTAAGGGGCTGTGGCCTAACCTGGGGTTATTGCATTGTTTGATTACCAGCGCCGAATCCCAATCAATTCGGGAGGGTATAATTTCCCACGACTCCGAATTTCGTAAGGCGGTACCAACATGCGTATAACCGACGTGGAAGCCGACATTGTTAGGATTCCCCTGAGTACTCGATTCAGTGGCAGCGTGTACCAGATTGAATCGCGTTGCACCATCGTCACTCGCGTCCACACCGACGAAGGGTTGATCAGCGAAGTGTATTCGGGAGACGAGCGCACCGGATACCAACTACTCAAAGACCTGGCGGTTGGACCCATGAAGGATGCGGTGGTTGGTGAGGATCCCACCGCCATCGAACGGTGCTGGCAAAAGATGTTCGCCCTGACACCGCACATCAGTGACAAGGCCATCGCCATGCGCGCCATCGCCGCCATTGACGTGGCCTTGTGGGACATTACCGGCAAGACCCTGGGCGTCCCAGTCCGGTCACTGCTCGGTGGGTACGCCGAGCGTGCTCCGGTGGTGCGGTTCGCCTACTACGTCCAGGGTCGCGATACCGAGGACATGGTGCAGGATTTGCTGCATCAGCGCGAACGTGGTATCGGCGGCGTCAAGCTGAAGGTGGGTGGCGTGTCCGTTGCCGACGACCTGTTGCGAGTTCGCGCCATCAGGGACTCGTTGGGCGATGAGTTCATCATAGTTTGTGATGCCAACCAGGCCTGGACTTTGGACCAAGCTCTGGAGTTCGCTGCTCCCGCCCGGGAAATGGGCCTGGCGTGGCTGGAAGAACCGTGCCGCTGGCAGGATGCCGACAACGACATGCGTCAGGTGCGATTGCGTACTGGAATCGCCGTGGCTGCCGGCCAGGGAGAGAGCAGTTCATGGGGCTGCCAACGGCTGATGGATGCCGAAGCAGTGGACATTCTCAATGTGGATGCGGCGATTTGCGGCGGCATATCCGAGTGGCGTCGAGTGGCCGGGGCGGCGCAGATGCGAGGCGTCAGGATGGCCCACCATGAAGAACCACAGCTGGCGGTGCAACTGTTGCCCGCCCACGCCCACGGTCTCTTTGTAGAAGTGTTCGAGGAAGAACGCGACCCGGTGTACTACCAGCTCAACAGCGTGCTGCCGGAATGGGACATCGGCGAAATCATCGCCCCCACCGAGCCCGGCATGGGCCTGCACCTGGATACAGCGGTGCTGGAGGAGTACAAGGTATATTAGGTTCCGCAAGGATCTCGCATGACCGATTAAGGAGCCGTGAACATGGGCACATTCAGCGTACGTTTAGAGATGGGTAGCCCCGAATCATCGGTTACCGAGATGGTGGACGCTCTGGTTGACACCGGGGCAACCTACACCATGCTGCCGTCGTCGTTGTTGAATCGACTTTCGCTAGAACCGGCCCAACAAATCAGGTTTCGGGTCGCCAGCGGAGAATACGTAAATTACGATACAAGCTGGGCTACTTTCGCCGCCGAGGGCCGCAGCGGGATGGCCAGAGTGATCTTTGGTCCCGAGGGGTTATTCCTCCTGGGGGCTACGACCCTGGAGGATCTGCGTCTAGCCGTCGACCCAATCGAGGAAAAACTGGTTCCGGTGGATGGATTATTGTTGTAAACCCGGGGAGTGTTGTTAGATAGCGATAAGGAGCCGTGAACATGAGCACGTTCAGCGTAGATTTATGGGTGGGAAACATCTTCACTGACGCAGGGGCTACGGTTTCCGCATTGGTTGATACCGGAGCCACGAACTCTATGCTGCCGGCCAGTTTCTTACGCGAGTTGGGGATTGAACCTGTGGAAACCAGATCTGCCCGCGTGGCCGACGGACGCCGGGTTGAGTTTCAAACGGCATGGGCCCGGTTCTCAGTCCAGGGGCGCAACGCTGTGGCGCGTGTTGCCTTCGGCCCGGAGGGCGAGTATTTGATGGGTGCAACAACACTGGAAGATTTGGCGTTGGCCGTCGACCCGGTTGACCAACGCCTTATTGAGCAGGAAGGTTTGTTGATGTAAGGAGAAGCTCTGATGGTGGATCTGGGCGAAATCAAGCGAGTTGACTTGCGGGAGGTTTGGCCTAACGAGGCGTCGGACTTTACGCCGTGGCTGGCGGAGAATTTGGACAAGCTGGGCGAGGCGCTGGGGCTGGATTTGGAATTGCAATCCGCTGAGGCGGCAGTAGGAGCCTTTTCGCTGGACTTGCTGGCGCATGACCTGGGGAGCAACCGGCCAGTGATTATTGAGAACCAGCTGGAAGCTACGAATCACGACCATTTGGGTAAACTGCTGACCTATGCCGCCGGCTACGATGCTTATGCAGTGGTATGGTTGACGCGTGAGTTTCGCGACGAACACCGTCAGGCGCTGGATTGGCTGAACCAACGCACTGATGAGGACACTGCCTTCTATGGGGTGGTAGTTGAGGCTTGGCGGATTGACGGCTCACGCCCGGCCCCACACTTTCGGGTGGTAGCTGCGCCTAACGACTGGCAGAAACGGATGGTGAGTGTAGCCAAAACAGGCAGTGCCGGTGGATTGTCAGAAAAGCAGCAGCGTTATCACGAATTTTTCCAAAATCTGATAGATAAAATGCTCGAAGAGCATCAATTCACTGTCTCACCGAAAGCAAGAAACCATCAATACCATCCATGGTGCAATTTTAGATCGGGTTTTACTGGCGTTGGCTACAATCCCGGTTGCGACCACAGCAGGAACACAGCCAAGGTAGAGTTGTATATAAGCCGGAATGACCCAAATTGGAACAAGCAATTGTTTGACCGGCTCGAAAACCGCAGGAAAAACATAGAAGCTGAACTTCCTGGCACTTGGGAATGGCAACGTTTGAATGACCGTAAAGTGTGTCGGATTTCCATAATAAGCCAGGATGTCAACATTGATGATGATAACGAATCGCGGGAATGGATGGTAGACAAGTTGCTACCATTCAAGCGGGTGTTCGAGCCGCACCTTGCGGAGTTGGTGGAGTAGCGGGTGATACACTGGCTATTGCCAGCAACCATCATGCGAAGCGATAAGTATGGGAACATTTAACGTGGACTTGCGAATCGGCGCGCCCGATTTTTCGGCTTGGGAGACGGTTAGCGCACTGGTAGATACCGGCGCTACATGTTCCATGGCGCCGGCCAGCCTGCTGCGTCGGTTGGGAGTAGAACCGGAGGAATCGGTGGAATTTGAACTCGCCGGCGGAGAGATTGTCCAATACGAAACGGGGTATGCAGCCTTCGCCGTAATGGACCAGGTTGGCCGGGCACGGGTCATCTTTGGCCCGGATGGCGAATACCTGATGGGAGCAACTACATTGGAAGACCTGGCACTTATGGTTGATCCGGTGAACTATCGTCTGATCCCCACGAGACGTTTGCTGAAACGGGAGTTACCTACTAACGGTTCTGGACTGGGTTAAATTGCTGACGCGAAACATAGATTAACGATGCTTATTGAAGTAGACGAATACGACGAAGCGTTGGCCCTGGCATACGAAGCCGGGTGGACGGACGGGTTGCCCGTCGTTCCGACTACTGCTGCGCGGGTGGCGTTTCTGGATGCGTCGGGGCGGTCGGTGGATTATTGGCCGATTACTTACCTTCATGCGGGTGTTTGGTCCGCATTTGGTGGCGCTGGAGGAGTGCAAGGTATACTGAATCGTGTAGTAACCAGCTGCCACTCGGACGGAGCGATCTAAGATGGGCACATTCAGCGTTGTGTTGCAGGTTAGTAACCCTTTTACTCAATCAACTGCCACTGTTGATGCGTTGGCGGACTCCGGTTCAACTTATTCTGCAATGCCGGCCAGTCTGCTGCGCGAATTGGGGATCGAACCTTTTGAAATACGGATAATGCGGATCGCCAATGGTGATGTCGTTGAATATGAAACCGGCGTCGCGGGCTTTTCCGCAGAGGGCCGTTATGGGATCGCACGTGTGATTTTCGGTCCCGAAAACCAGTACCTGATGGGGGCCACTACCTTGGAAGACCTGGCTCTGGTTGTAGATCCTATTGGGGAGCGGGTTGTCTCCAACGATAGGTTGTTTTTGTAAATCCTGTTTATGGCGATTGCAGGATTGGACACTTTCGATGAATCTCTCGCCCTGGCCTACGAGGCCGGGTGGACGGATGGCCTGCCCGTAGTCCCGCCTACCGCCGAGCGAGTGCGGGCGTTTCTTGAATCCGCCGGCCGCTCTCCCCTCGACCTCGTCGGTGAGATTCCCCCGCGCGGCGGGCGGGCTACGGTGGAGAAGCTGGCGGCTAACGCGGTGATGGCCGGGTGTTTGCCCGAGTATTTTCCGGTGGTGATTGCGGCGATTGAGGCTTTGCTGCTGCCCCGGTTCAACCTGGCATCCGTGCAGTGTTCGACGCATATTGCTACGCCTTTGGTGATCGTCAACGGACCCGTCGCCGGAGAACTGAGCATGAATAGCGGTGGCAACTGCTTTGGGCAGGGCAACCGTGCCAACGCCACCATCGGCCGGGCCGTAAAGCTGGCCCTCACCAACCTGGGTGGTGCGCTGCCGGGCGACGAAGACCGGGCTACCTTCGGGCATCCGGGCAAGTACACCTATTGCATTGCGGAGAACGAGGCCGAAAATCCCTGGGAACCCCATCATGTTGAACACGGGTACGCAGTGGAGCAGTCGGTGGTCACCGTGCATCCGGCGGAAGCCCCGCATAATCTGAACAACCACGGCGCCGACAATCCCAAAGATTTGCTCACGACTTTCGCCTTGTCGATGGCCATACCCGGTTGCAACAACATTCACGTCATGGGAGACGTGCTGCTGGTGTTGGGTCCGGAACACGCTGACATCATCGCCGGCGCCGGCTGGAACAAGAACGACGTACGATCTTATCTCTATGAGTTGGCCCGGCAGCCGCTGGCGCTGCTGAAGCTGGGCGGCATACATGGTCGCCACGCCCATCGCAACACCCTCTGGCCGCGCTGGATCGACCGCGACGACGACGACGCAATGGTCCCGGTGGTGCGTCGTGCCGAGGACATTCACATCATGGTGGCCGGGGGACCTGGGCGGCACTCGGTATACATCCCCGGTTGGGGTTCGCGTATCACTTCCGCCCCGGTGCGCGCCGCCTGACGTCTATCTCGGGAGACTCAATATGACTAACGTATCATCCGATCTGCAATCTCGCATGGCGGCTCTGGGCCTGCTGGATCCCACTGACCGGCAGGAAGAACCGGAGCGTCGCCCGGCCCCGCCATTGGAAACCCTGGAGGGACGCATCGGCGGTTTCCTCGATAACCGAAAGGGCAACGCCGATGTGATCCTGGAATCCATTAAACGGCGTCTTGCCGACGATTATGGGATGACAGATTCCCTGGTGCGCTCCAAATGGGTGTTTTCGGCTCCCGCTGCCCCGGAAATCATCAACGAGTTGGCGCATTGCGATTTCGTGGTCACCGCGGTGGGTGATTGAGGGAGTTGTGTAGCGCGCAGTTTGCGCGACGCCATTGAGCTGGAAGACCGGGGCGTGAGGACTGTAGTGGTTCATACCCAGGCTTTTTGTTCCGCCGCGGAACAGCACATCGTTTCATTGGGGAGGCCGGACTACACCGGGTCGGTGTACTTGCAGCATCCGGTCGCGGCGTTGGATGAGGCAGCCATCTGCCAGCGGGTTGACGCCGTCGTTGGAGACATCGTTGCCGCCCTGCTCGGCCACCGACGGGAAGACTAATCACCCTGTTTCGAGAGCCTTTCGTTCTAGACGCCCCGCTCTCTGATCCAGCGGTGTTTTTGTGTCTGCCGGCTTTGTTCGTCGGTCGGCTGATACAGGCCAAGGAACCGATTGCGAAATTCACCGAATCGTCCGCCGGCTATTGCATCCCGCATCTGTTCCATGAGGCGCAGTACGAAGCGCAGATTGTGTACCGACGCCATTCGCGGCCCCAGCATTTCCCCGGCCTTGAACAGATGACGCAGGTAGGCTGCCGAATAATGTAGGCAGGCGTAACAATCGCAGGTCTCGTCCAGCGGCGCATCCTGATCGCCGTAGCGGCGGTTGGCGATGTTGATGCGACCGGTGGGGGTGAACAGGGCGCCGTTTCGCGCCACCCGCGTGGGGAGCACGCAGTCGAACATGTCCACGCCCAGCGCCACCCCGTTTACCAGATCTTCCGGTGAACCGACACCCATCAGGTAGCGCGGTTTGTTAGCGGGCAAACCTTCGCAAACCTGACTGGTAACTCGGTGCATTTCCGCTTTGGTTTCGCCCACCGCCAGGCCGCCGATGGCGTATCCGTCGAACGGAATGCTCGTGACTAGTTCCATAGATTCATCTCGAAATTCCGGGATCGTGCCGCCCTGCACTATCCCGAACAGGGCCTGCACCCCGGAGTAGGCCGTCGCCGCATGAGCGTCGTAACAGACCCGCGCCCACCGGTGAGTGCGTTCCATGGCTGCCCGGATATCCGATCGGTCGCCAGCGGAGAACACGCATTGATCAAAACACATGATGATGTCGGCGCCGATGAGTTGCTGGTTGCGTATGGCCACCTCGGGGGTAAACAGATGCTCGCTGCCGTCGATGTGTGACCGGAACAGAATTCCGTCATCGTTGATGCGGCGCAGGGCGCCCAGGCTGAACGCCTGGTAACCGCCGCTATCGGTTAGGATCGGCCCTTCCCACCCCATGAATCCGTGCAGTCCGCCGGCATCGCGGATGCGCTCGACGCCGGGGCGCAGGTACAGGTGATAGGCGTTGGACAGGACGGTTTCCGCGCCCGCGTTTCGGACTTCATCGAACGTCAGGCCCTTTACGGTTGCTTGCGTCGCCACGGGCATGAACATGGGCGTTTGCGCCGTACCGTGGGGCGTGGTAATCTGCCCCAGCCGCGCCGCGCCGTCGGTACCCGACAGCCTGAAACTGAATTTCTCCTTAGTCATTCCAGCAATTTACTCGCAGTGTCCACCCGAACGCAATGCGCCGCTTGAGGGGTACGTGATGTACCTGGCATTATCCGATTTTCTGGTCGCGCTGAGCGCCAATGCCGGCGTTTGGGCGATTTCGGTGGTGGCGGCAATGGCCGTGACGGCGGTGGCGCTGTTCATATTCTGGGATCTGGTAGGACGCGTTGTGTCATTGACGGCGCGGGCTTATAGTTCGTTGCGGCGCGACTGACGCAACCCGCGGATCGCAGTGTACTTCCCCATCGCCGACGTTTCCATCTCGCCGCTGCTGCTGGCGTTGCTGGGCATGATAGTTGGCACTATGACCGGCTTTTTCGGCGTTGGCGGCGGCTTCCTGATCACCGGCGGTTTGCTCGTGCTGGGCGTGCCAACCATCTATGCAGTGGGCACCGGGCTGCTGATGGTTATGGGTACAGCGATTACCAGCACCTTGAGGCACCGGCGGCTGGGCAACGTGGACATCCGCCTGGCGATCCTCATCGTTTGCGGCACCGTGCCGGGCGGGTTGATTGCGGAGCGGGTGAACGCCGTACTGGAGCAGGCCGGGCTGGGTGGGTTGGTCATAGGGCTGGTTTATTTTGTGCTGCTGTTGGGGTTGGGTTCGTGGATGACCGGCAGCTGGCTTCGCAGGCTCAATCGCAAACATGTTGGACAGCCGGGTGGTGGTATTTCTAAACGGTTGCACGACTTGCGGATTGGCCCGGCGGCAATATGGGTGCCCGGGAAAGGGCGGGTTTCGACTCGCATTCCGTTTCCAAACTCCGGCATCGCTGAGATGTCGGCATTCGTGCCGGTAACCGCCGGTTTTGCGATTGGCTTCATCGCCCTTCTGTTGGGCGCCGGCGGTGGGTTCATCCTGATGCCGTTTCTGGTGTACGGGCTGGGAGTGCCGGCCGCGGTAGCCATCGGAACCGACCTGTTTCAGATTATCATCACTGGCACGCTCGGAGCATTCTTGTATTCCCTCGGAGGCCACGTTGACCCAATAATCGCGATAATTATGTTTGCGTCGGCATCGGTGGGCACCCAGTTGGGCGCGCTGGCAACGCGGTTCGTCAACGCCAGCCGGATACTGGGCTTGTTCGGAGTAACGGTGCTGAACGCCGGCGTCGCAGTCGGGTTGAATCAGCTGGCCCAGCTGCTGGAGTCTGCCGTGCTGGCCCAGGTTGGGCAGGCTTTGCTGCTGGGAGCCTCGGGCGCCGTGGCCGTAGCAATCCTGTGTATGCTGGCCGTGTCTGCCGGCAAACAGCTGCGGCGGGGACGACGACTGGCGATGCTGCGGGCGATACGGCGGCAGCGAGCCGTGGATTTAGAAATTGACAGATGGCCTGAGTTAGGCTAGAGTAACTCTTGAAACCTCCCCGCCGTCCGGGTTTAGGCCCGCACTGGCGGGCGTTTTTTTATGAGGGGACCTATGGCACACCGCGTCGTGATTTTCGTTGATTACCAGAATGTTTATATGCGCGCCCGCGACGCATTTCATAATCCCCACGCAGATCCGTACTGGATGGGACAAATAAATCCTACTGAATTAGGCAGACACATTGTCGGAGATGATGCGACCTTGGAACGGGATTTGCATGAGGTGCGCATATATCGGGGAATGCCGAATAACGCACGAGACCCCAAAGGTTATAAAGCTGCCCGCCGTCAGATTGCGGCATGGGAACGACAATCTCTAGTAACGGTGACTACCAGGCAGCTACGTTACCCTCGAAATTACCCGGATGCCAAAGCTGAGGAGAAGGGTATAGATGTTCAGATAGCCCTGGATTTTGTGATGATGGCGGTACGAAACGAGTACGAAGTTGGGGTTCTCATGTCCAATGATACGGACTTGCGTCCAGCTCTCGAGGAAGTCATTAAACTCGGTTCCCATACTGTTGAAGTCGCTACTTGGGAACCGCGAGAAGGTCGTCCCAGATACCACCTTCGTCTTCCACAACGCCGCGTGAACACCCACCGTACTGCCACTGGATTAACTTGGATGCTTATAACAGAATCAGCGACGATACCAACTATGCCCTCTGATTCAACCTAGTAACCCGTCAACCACGCCAGGGTATCGTTGACCAGTTCCGTGGGTATATCGCGCCGCACCGTGGCTTGGCCGACATCCTCCAGGAGAACCCATCGGTTGGCTCCGCCCACGGTTTTCTTGTCCAGGGACATGGCGCTGCGTACTGCGTCCAGGTTGACATCCGGCGCCGTGATGGGCAGGTTGAACCTTTGCAGCAGGGTGCGCTGGCGTTCTACGATGTCGTCGCCAATCATACCCATTTCACGGGCGATGCGGGCGGCGCCCATCATGCCCACCGAAACGCCCTCGCCGTGCATAAATCGTCCGTACTCGGTGGATGCCTCCAGCGCGTGGCCGATTGTGTGGCCGTAATTGAGCAGGATGCGGATGCCGAGGGTTTCGCGCTCGTCCTGGCTGACGATGTCGGCTTTGATGGCCATGCTGCGCCGGATGACTTCGGTGGAGATTTCCGGCTCAACGTCCATCAGGGCTTCGGCGTGTTCTTCAAAGACATCCACCAACGATGGGTCCAGAATGAGACCATGCTTGATGGCTTCGGCCCAACCTTCTGCCAATTCACGTTTGCCGAGAGTGGAAAGGGCCTGAACGTCGGCGAGGACCGCCCGAGGCTGGTAAAACGCGCCCACCATGTTTTTAGCCTGGGGGAGGTTGACCGCCACCTTGCCACCGATGGATGCATCGACCATAGCCGCCATGCTGGTGGGCACCTGCACGAAGGGCACGCCCCGCAGGAAGGTGCTGGCGATGAAACCGCCAAGGTCGCCAGACACACCGCCGCCAATCGCGACAATGGGCTGACCGCGCTCGGCTTTGAGGCCGACCAGCCATTCGTAGATTTCCTGGGCCAGCTGGAATGACTTGCTGGTCTCGCCGGGTGGAATCACGAAACAGTGGGCGGCGATACCCGCTCGCTGCAATGCCCACTGAGCATTGCGGCCATAAGGCCGCATTACGTTTTCGTCCGTAATTATGTAGGCGGTTTTACCCAATTCAAGTTCATTGATGTAATCGCCCAGGCGGTCGATCACCCCCCAATCCGCAATGACCGGGTAGCTTCCCCCCGAATGATGTACGGTCGCCGCAAGGTCAGTTTGAGCCATCGAGGTTCTCCTGGATCGTCAGTTGTGTTGGTCTCCCAGCATCCGTAGGAGTCGGAGATTCTGTTTGCCGGGTTTCTGTTTGATAAATCCGCAGGATTTCATCCGCGACCTGTTCGGGCGTTTGGTCGTCCGTCGGTATGGAGTAGTGAGCCAGGTCGTAGGCAGCAGCGCGTTCCAACAGAAGCTGTCGGATTCTCTCCAGGGGATCGCCACCGGCCAGCATGGGGCGAATCGCCGCGTTCATATTGCCCCTGGAAATCCGGTAATAGATGGTTTCGGGGCTGGCGGTAAGGCAGAACACCGTTCCGTTGTCCAGCAAAACTTTTCGCGTCGATTCCTGTGCGAACGCGCCGCCGCCGGCGGCGATAATCTTGTCTTCCCCTTCACACAGCGAAAACGCGGCGTGGCGTTCCATGGCCCGGAATACCGCTTCTCCATCGTCACTGAAGATTTGGTGAATCGGCTTTGCGGCACGCCGCACGATTTCTTCGTCCAAATCAGCCGCCTGCCTCCCGGTGGCTCGGGAAATGATACGCGCTACGTGGCTCTTGCCCGTAGCCATAAACCCTACCAGGATGATGTTGTCTGACGACATGGGGGCTGATGCCGGATGCGTGGGCGTTAGGCCGGCCGCGGCGGCGCCGGAGCGTAGCCGGATGCCGTGCAGAATTCCACGCTGTTGCCGTCCGGGTCCTGAATGAAGAAATACGCCTGCCCATCGTATCGGATTCCACCGCGCAATACCTCAAATCCGTTGCTTTCCAGCGTCGCCTGGGTGTCTTCCAGGTTGTCCACCTGAAAAGCGTGGTGAATATTGCCGGGCTTGGCGGGCGCTTCGTCCGTTTCAATCAGATGAACCATCACGCCGTTGTCGAGTTGCAGCCAGGTGATTGCCGGGTTGTCTACCTGACTCTGGATCTGCTTGATGCCGAGCAGGTTGTTGTAGAACTCCATGGCGCGGGCCGTGTCTTTCACCATGGTCGTTACGTGGTTAATTTGACGGATGTCGATTTTGCCAGCCATCTTCCCTCCGGATTCATTTGGAAATAAAACTACCGTTGAACTGTACCCGGTCGCCGGTTCGGCGGCCCGAACGCGTGAACATTATGCCATATTGCGCCTTCGTCGCGCCGGCCGTTTGCTATGAGTTGTCTGACGGCCAGGCTCCATCCCCAATCAGCGGAACGTACCGGCATTGCCCCAACGACTCCATGAGGCGCCAGTCGGCAGTTACCGTCAATCTGACCAGGGTTTGTTTTTCGCGATCTCCCACCGGAGCGACGATTCTGCCTCCAGGCTTCAGTTGGGCGACCAAAGCATCCGGAATGCTGGGGGCGGCGGCGGATACCAGGATTGCATCATACGGCCCGTGCTCGGGCGCACCCAAAGCGTGCTCGACCAACAGTACCGCCACGTTGGTGATGCGGCAACGGGCGAGATTTTCGCGGGCCATGGCGGCCAAGTCGGGTATGCGTTCTACCGCGATGAGCGTCCCGAACGGCAACAACTCCGCGAGCACCGCGGCCTGATATCCGCTGCCGGCGCCTACTTCCAGAACATTCTCGTCTCCGCGCAGCTGCAAAGCCGACGCCGACGTTGCCACCATCAAAGGTTGGGAAATGGTTTGATCGTGCCCAATTGACAGCGGGACGTTGCAATAGGCCAGCGCGCGGAGCTCATCGGGAACGAACGCCTCTCGCGGCACATGACGCAAAGCCTCCAGCACCGCCGCATCGTCCAGCGACCGCGCCAGTTGCTTCATCAATTGTTCCTGAGCACGTCGTTCCTGCGCGCGCATTGAAGTCATATTCATAACCGGAACCATCCGCGGGAACCATAATCCATGTACAGCCGCGCATTAAAATAATAGCATCCAGGGGTCGATTGACTTCGATTGCGCTCTTGGCAGGGCAATGCCAAAATCTCACGCGTACCCGCTTTAATCTGTCATTGCGAGAATCTTCCGTTGATCCCGAGCTTGTCGAGGGACGTGGCAATCTCGATGAGGCTGAACACACGTCGGCAAACCATCATTGCTACGGCGACGAGATTGTCACGCTACGCTCGCAATGACAGGTGGGGGTGGGCGCTCCTCGCAATCACAAAGTGGGTACGCGTGAGATGCCCAGGGCTATCGCATATGGACCAATTAATCACCGTCGTTCCCGCGAAAGCGGGAATCCAGTGACCGGTGCCGGTAGCTTCGCTGCAAAAACCCAGCAGATTACAAGCTCTGGACTCCGGCTTTCGCCGGAGTGACGTGGCTGTAATTTCATATGCGATAGCCCTGCGTGAGATCCCCAGGGCAAACGCATTCTAAATTGAGGGTGCTGATAGAATCGAGGGACGAAGCAAGGAATAGGTAGCAAGGGATAGGTTCAGGTTGTGAGGGGTAGTGATGATGAGCAGCGGCGAGGGAACCAGCTTGGTGGAACATTTCAGCAGTTTGGAGGATCCCAGGAGGCCGCAAGGCAGGCGGCACAATCTGCTGGACATCATCACCATGACCATCTGCGGCGTGGTGGCCGGCGCCGAGGGATGGGACGACGTGGAGTTGTTCGCCCAGTGCAAGGCCGAATGGTTCCGCAGGTTCTTGGAGTTGCCCAATGGCATCCCCTGCTCCGACACCTTTGCCCGGGTGTTTGCCCGCATCGACCCGGACCGCTTCCGGGACTGCTTCCGGGCATGGGTGAGCAGCATCCACCGGCTGACCCAGGGACAGGTGATTGCCGTGGATGGCAAGACTCTGCGCCGCTCCCACGACAGGAGGACGGGCAAGGAGGCGATCCACATGGTCAGCGCCTGGGCCTCGGAAAACTCCCTGGTGCTGGGTCAGGTACGGACGGATGCCAAATCCAATGAGATCACCGCCATACCGGAGTTGCTCAAGTTGCTGGATGTGTCGGGTTGCATCGTCAGCATTGACGCCATGGGCTGCCAGAAGGAGATCGCCCGGACGATTCTGGAGCGTGGCGCCGACTACCTGCTGGCGGTCAAGGGGAACCAGGGCCGGCTGTACGATGACCTGAGGGATTTGTTCGAGGGGGCTGAGGAATTGGGTTACGACGGGGTGCCTCACGAGTACGCCACCACCTTGAACAAGGGCCACGGGCGCATCGAGAGAAGGGAATGCCGGACCATCAGCGACCCGGCCTGCCTGGAGTACCTGAGCACTGCTGGGGACTGGCCCGGCCTGCGGAGCGTCGGGGTGGTGCGGTCGGAACGGCGGGAGGGAGAGCGGGTGTCGGTGGAGTGCCGGTACTACATTTCCAGCCTGGAATCGGAGGCCCAGCGGTTCTTGGGGGCGACGCGAAGTCATTGGGGCATTGAGAACTCGGTCCATTGGGTCTTGGATGTGTCCTTCCGGGAGGACGAAAGCCGGGTGAGGACGGGAAACGCACCGGAAAACATGGCCACAATGCGGCACGCAGCCCTGAACCTGTTGCGGCAAGACAAGCACTCCAAAATCTCAATCAAAGCCAGGCGAAAGCTGGCCGCATGGGATAACGACTACTTGCTTTCCATCCTCTCCAACTAGAATGCGTTTGCCCTGGTGAGATGCCAAAATTCGTTGACGAGGCAGTGGGTGTGTGGTACGATTTTTGCGCAAAACTAACGAAGCCAGCTTTTTGTTGAGATTTCTACAGGTTTGATGGCCACGAACACCGATAATCCCGCCCGCTGGATGTCCCTCGGCGAAGTCAGTCGGGCGCTGGAAGTGAATGACGCCACCCTGCGCCAATGGGCAGACCGGGGCCAGGTAAGGGTATATCGTACTCCCGGCGGCCATCGTAGATTTTGGCGTGAAGATGTGGAAGCCCTGATGGGCCGATCGCCGGTTGTTGGTTCTTCCCCAGTTTCCGCTGCAGACCCGGAAGGTACCGCTCTGCGCAAAATCCGCCGCAAGATAAGTCAATCCGACCTCTCGGCGCAACCGTGGATGCAGAGCTTTCAGGAGGAGGGGCGCGACCGAATGCGGCTCTTCGGACGCAGGTTGCTGTCGTTGCTGGTTCAGGACGGTTTGCGCGACCGGAGCCGGCGTAAGGGCGAAACGCTATCCGAAACCCACATGCTGGGCCACGAATATGGCTCGGAAATGGCCGACCGCAACGTACCATTGTCCGACAGCGTTCAAGCTTTCCTGTTCTTCCGTAAGACTGTCGTGGAATCGGTGCACCCTGACCGGCTCCGGCAGGTGATAGAGATTTCCGACCGGGTGTTGATGGGGTTGGTTGATGCCTACGGCGACAGGCTGGCAGATGACGACAAAGGCTCCGAAGCCCGGCCCGCCGGTCGGTTGACGACGCCCGGAGGCAGTGCAAGATGACTACCGACACGATGGACATTGTCGACCGCAAATTGCTCAACATCATCCAGAGCAACTTCCCGGTTGTGGAGCGGCCGTACTTGGAAATCGGAAACGAGTTGGGCCTCGCAGAATCTGAGGTACTGACGCGCCTCGCCGAACTCAAACGACAGAACGTGGTGCGGCAAATCAGCGCGATTTTCGATACTCGTCGTCTCGGGTACAAAACGACCCTCGTCGCCTTTGCTTACGGCCAGGACGACCTCCACGCCGGAGCGATCTTCATCAATCGGCATCCCGGAGTCAGCCATAACTACGCCCGCGAAGGCTCATACTACAACCTGTGGTTCACGCTGGCGGTACCACCCGACGGCGACCTGGAGCAAACCGTACGCTGGATGGCCGCTCAGACCGGCGCCATCGAATATCGCATCATGCCCACCATCAGATTTTTCAAGATAGGCGTGAACTTCGATATGGTAAAACGTCGCAGCGATGCTTACAATTACAGCCCGGACGGTATCGGCCAGACTCAAAGGCCGGCTGCCGACTGGAACCAGGCGCAGGACATTACCGAATGGGACAAACAGGTTATACGCGAAGCCCAGGAAGACCTTCCGCTTGAATCACACCCCTTCGCTGGCATCGCCCAGAGATTGGGGCTGACGGTACCCCGGTTTTTCCAACAACTGGCCGAATACCAGGAGCGCAAATTGATGCGCCGTTATAGCGCTGTGTTGCATCACCGCAGGTCTGGGTTCCGTGCCAACGCCATGATCGTTTGGAAAGTGCCGCCCGAACGTTCCGAGGAGGTCGGCATGATAATGGCCGAAAACCCGGCGGTGACCCATTGCTACGAACGCCCCACGTTTCCCGATTGGGAATATAGCCATTTCACGATGGTGCACGCACCCACTCGAGACGAATGCGAGGCCATTGGGCGCGAGATCGGCCAGGCCGCGGGCATCACCGAAAACTTGCTCCTGTACAGCACCCGTGAGTACAAAAAGACCCGGGTAAGGTACTTTGTAGAAGACTACGAGTCATCTTGGGATTCGCCTGAGGATGCCGAAGCGCTGGCCGAACCGGTCGCCCAGTAACTCCAGATTGGATTGCCGCCGGCACGGATATTATCAGTAGTGGATGTCAACGATGCCTGATTATTATCCTGTCTATCTCAACCTGGCTGGCAAAAGTTGCGTCATCGTGGGCGGCGGTACCGTTGCCCAGGGCAAGATCTCGGCGTTGCGCGACGCCGGCGCAGTCATCACGATAATCAGTCCACAGGTTACCGACGGGATCAAGCGGGCCGTTCAACGCGGCGATGTGGTCTGGGTTCAACGGGAATACAAACCCGGTGACCTGGACGGCGCGTTTATCGCGGTGGCGGCCACCAATGTCTGGCACGTCAATCGCCAGATACACGAGGAAGCCGAGGATCGGGGCGTGTTGCTCAACGTCGTTGACGATCCGGACCAGTGCACGTTTATCGCCCCGTCCATCGTCCGCCGCGACCCCATCACATTGGCGATTTCAACCGGCGGAGCCAGCCCGGCGTTGGCCCGCAAAATGCGTGAGGTCCTGTCCGAGGCGCGAATTTTACAATGGGCCGAACTGGCCGGTGTCCTCTCCCAGGCGCGCCGCGTCATCAAGGAAAAACGTACCGCCATCGACCCCACCCGCTGGCAATGTGTCATCACCGAGGAATTGCTGCAACTCACCCACAACGGTAACGATGATGAGGTAGTCGGGATTATCTTGCGTCAACTCGAGGATCCCGGTATTCCCGAAATGTGCCCGGATCTGGCTCATTGCAGACCCGGGGGGTGCGCCAAACGGGCTGCCATGCGCGCCGCGGAGGCAGTGAGTTGAGCCTCGTCGTTCTGGGATTGGACCACCGTACCGCCCCGGTGGATTTGCGAGAGCAGTTGAGCGTCGAACGCGAACAGCTGACCTCCGCCCTCAGCCAACTCTCTCAATACGTGCCGCAGTCGGTAATTCTCTCCACCTGCAATCGTACTGAGGTTTACACCTATGACTCGGATGATGACAGCCTGGCGGGAAGGATCAGCGACTTCCTGATTGCATATTCCGGTGTGCCGCGCGTAGAACTCGAACGGCATCTGTATCAACTCTGGGAGGCCGACTGTGCCCTCCACCTGTTCCGGGTTGCCGGCGGCCTGGAATCGATGATAGTGGGCGAAAGGCAGATTTTGGGCCAGGTGCGGTCCGCATTTAGCGTGGCCAGCAAAACCGGTTACTCCAGCAACCCGATCACTCGCATGTTCCACAGCGCGCTCCGCGCCGGCCGCCGCGTCCACCGGGAGACCAACATCGGCCGCCACTCGCGCTCCGTCAGCCGCGCCGCCGTGCAACTGGCCCGGGGGATGTTCAGCCGCCTTGACGACAAACGCGCCCTCGTCATCGGCGCCGGTGACGCCGGCCGGATGGTGGCCCGGGCGCTGGCCGACGCCGGCGTTCAGCAGATAACGGTCACCAACCGCACCGCTTGGCGCGCTGAGGACCTGGCCAAAGAGTTGGGTGGCGTGTCTGCTCCGTTCGAAGATTTATCCGAAAGCATTTCCGGCGCGGATCTGGTTATCAGCAGTACCGGGTCTCCGGGGTTTGTGGTTTCGACGGACCTGGTTAGGCAAGCGCTGGAGGCCCGCGGCTCTCACGAACCGCTCATGCTCATCGACATCGCCGTACCGAGAGACGTTGACCCGGCTGTTAACGATCTGGCCGGCGCACGGTTGTATGACATCGACGCGCTGGGTCAGCTGGCCGAAACCGGGTTGGACAGCTGGAATCGCGAAGTTGAACGCGCCTCCAGTATCATTGACGAAGAATGTTCCCGGTTTATTGAGCGATGGAACTCGTCAGACACCATGGAGCTCATCGCCTCCATGCGCCGGCGCGCCGAAACTGTCAGACGGGCCGAGGTTGCGCGGACGCTCAGGATGCTTGGCGCCGATGAGGAAAGCGAACTCGCAGAGCGCCTCGACGCCATGACCAACGCACTCGTCAATAAATTGTTGCATCGCCCTACGGCTGAATTGCGTTCCGCCAACAGTGCAAACGTATATCCCCTCGCCGAACGGCTATTCGGCGAAGACGGCGAAACGGGCCGGGGTAGTGGGCGCCAATAGCAATCCTCGCTCCACTGTGCGGGTCGGCACTCGAGGCAGCCGCCTTGCCTTGATTCAGACCGAGCTGACCCTTAACATTCTCCGAGCGGCTCATCCTGGCATCGAATTCCTGCCGGTAACGGTTACGACCAGCGGCGATGCCGACCAGCGCGCTCCCCTGGCCGGCATGGGACTGGGGGTCTTTGTCAAAGAGATCGAGTACCGGTTGGAAACGGGCGAAATCGATATGGCCGTTCACAGTCTCAAGGACATGCCCACCGTTTTGCCCGACGGGATGTGCATCGGCGCAGTGCTGGAAAGAGCCGACCCTCGCGATGTTTTCGTATCCCACCTTGGTACAACGCTGGACGATTTCCCGTCGGGCGAACGAATCGGTACCAGCAGCCCACGCCGTAAGGCGCAGCTCGCGCGCCGGCGCTCCGACCTGGAGATCGTTCCCATTCGCGGCAACGTGGACACGCGCCTCCGCAAAGCTGCTGGAGAAGAATGCGACGGTACGATTGCCGCCGCCGCCGGCCTTATACGCATGGGGTTGGAAGACGTGATCACCGAATATTTGCCGGCCAACGAATTCGTGCCACCGCCCGGGCAGGGCGCAATGGCCGTGGAGATCCGGCAGGGCGACGATTGGATGCGCGAGATCGTCATGGCTGCCAACCACTCCGTTACCGAAGCGTCGGTGTCCGCAGAACGTGGATTCCTCGAGGCGTTGGGAGGTGGGTGTCAGACTCCCGTTGGCGCCTACGCCGAACCCGCGAGTACCAATTTTGATGACCTGGCGTTGACTGTATTCCTCTCTTCCGCCGACGGGGCTACCGCGTTTAGCGCCACCGTAGTCGGCGCCATGGAAGCGCCCGCCGAACTCGCGGCTGCGGCCTGGGATGTCCTTCGCCAACAGGGAGCCGGCTCGCTGCTGGCCTCAAGCTGACTGGCGCTCGATCTCCAAATTGATATAGCATCTTGCCATGGTCGCATCACGGGGAATCGTCTATTTGGTTGGCGCGGGTCCGGGTGATCCGGGCTTGCTGACCGTCAAAGGGGCCCGGGTGTTGGCCACGGCCGACGTCGTGGTGTACGACCGACTCCTGGATCCCTCCCTGTTGGGACTCTCCAAGGCGACATCCCGACATATTTTTGTCGGGAAAGAACGCGGTAGACAGGCGTTGTCGCAATCGGAGATCAACGAACTCCTGGTCGCAGAAGGATCCGCCGGGAATGAGGTGGTGCGGCTAAAAGGCGGTGATCCCTTCGTGTTCGGTCGTGGCGGCGAAGAGGCCATCGCCCTCGCCGGTGCCGGTATCCCATTTGAGGTCGTGCCGGGTGTAACGTCCGCCGTGGCCGCTGCCGCTTACGCCGGTATACCGGTAACGCACCGGGGCATAGCCACGTCGGTTACAGTGGTAACGGGCAGCGAAGACCCGACCAAGACCGAGACCAATACCCCCTGGGCTGCATTGGCAAAAACCGGCGGCACCCTGGTAGTGTTGATGGGGTGGGCGGCCCTGCCCGGCATCCTGTCCACGCTGCGAGACAGCGGTATGAGCGCCGAGACTCCGGTCGCCCTGGTTCAATGGGGAACCTGGCAGCGTCAACGCACCGTAACCGGCAACCTGGCGAACATCGTGGAGCGCGGCAAACAAGCTGGGATGGCAGCCCCGGTGATAGCGGTAATCGGGGAGGTTGCCAGCCTGCGCGACAACGTGGGGTGGTTCGACCGCCGGCCCCTCTGGGGCAAACGCGTGCTTGTTACCCGGTCGCGAACCCAAACTTCCCGCTTCGTTGAAATCCTATCGCAGCTGGGCGCAGACCCAATTGAACTCCCTTCCATCGAAATTGGCCCGCTGGAAGATTACGACGAGCTGGACCAACTGCTGACGGAGACTGCCGGCGTCGCCGGTCGCTGGATAATTTTTGCCAGCGCCAACGCGGTCGAACACGTTTGGAACCGGTTGAGTGCGCTGAATTATGACGCCCGCTACTTCGCGGGTTCCACGATTGCGGCCATCGGCCCGGCAACTTCGGATGCCCTGGTTGCCCGTGGCATTCAACCCGATTTTGTGCCTCGCAGGTCGGTATCAGAGGACGTGGTCGCCGAACTGTCCGGCCGCGATTGGAAAGATCGGCTGGTCGTGTTGCCGGGTTCCGCCATCGGCAGGGATGCTCTGGCCGGCGGGTTGGCCGGGCTGGGCGCCAATGTCCGCCGCGTCGCCGCATATCGGAACGTGCGCCCTGCCGGCATAGAACAGAAGGCCGCGGATGTCCTGCGCAACGGCGTCGATGTGGTAACCTTCACGAGCTCCTCGACGGTACGCAACCTGGTGGAAATCGCGGGCGAAAACCGGCCCTTGCTGGACGATTGCCTGGTGGCTTGTATCGGCCCGATTACCGCCGCAACCGCCGTTGAACTGGGATTGAACGTAGCCGTCGTCGCTGACGAGGCCACCGTCGAAGGACTGGCCGACGCGCTGGTAAGATTCTACGCGGCCTAACATCGCTGATTCAGAACGGGAGAGACGGAGGGTAGTCATGCTGAAACATCCAGATTTGCGCATGAGGCGATTGCGGGAGAAGGAACCGGTGCGCAATCTCGTACGCGAAACCCGGTTGGATACCGCTAATTTCATCTACCCGATGTTCGTAACCCACGGTGAAAACATTCGCAATGAGATAGAGCCCATGCCCGGTTGCTTCCACACGTCCATCGACCGGCTCCATGAAGAAATCGACGAGATCGTCGAGCTGGGGATACCGTCGGTATTGCTTTTTGGTTTGCCGCCGGAAAAAGACGCAGTTGGCAGCGGCGCTTACGATCCTGAAGGAATTATTCAGGAAGCCACCCGCACAATCAAACAGAGAGCGCCCGGCCTGATGGTCATCGGAGATGTTTGCCTGTGCGAATATACCGATCACGGGCACTGCGGCCTCATCGATAACGGGAAGGTCGATAACGACGGCACCCTTGAGCTGTTGGCACGTTCGGCGCTGACGCAAGTGCAGGCGGGCGCAGACATGGTAGCTCCATCGTCGATGATGGACGGCCAGGTGCGCGCCATCCGAGAAACCCTCGACGCCCACGGTTACGATGACACACCCATCATGGGATACGCGGCCAAGTACGCATCATCGTTTTATGGGCCGTTCCGCGTTGCCGCGGACTCAACGCCTCAGTTTGGCGATCGCCGCAGCTACCAAATGGACTCCGCCAACCGACGCATGGCGATGCGCGAGATCGAATCGGACATCGCCGAAGGCGCAGACATTGTGATGGTCAAACCGGCTATGGCCTACCTGGATGTCATCAAAGAGGCTCGCGACCGGTACGACTACCCCCTTGCCGCCTACAACGTTAGCGGCGAATACTCAATGGTGAAAGCAGCCTCCCGAGCCGGTTGGGTGGACGAAAAACCCATCACCCTGGAACTGCTCACCGCCATCCGCCGGGCCGGCGCAGACATCATCATCTCCTATCACGCCAAGGAAGTGGCCCGCTGGCTCCGAGGCGCTGAGTAATCAACCGATACAACCGTACTCTCAATCCACAGAGGTTTCGGCCACAATGCAACAACAACGGTCCCAGCAGTTATTCGAACGGGCGCAACGATTCATCCCCGGTGGCGTCAACAGCCCGGTGCGCTCTTTTCGCGCCGTGGAAGGAACTCCCCCATTCATAGCCCGCGGGAACGGTGCCCGGGTCTGGGACGTTGACGGTAACGAATATATCGACTACCTCGGGTCTTGGGGACCGCTCGCGCTCGGACATGCCCATCCGGTCATCGTCGACGCGGTGCAGCGTGCTGCGGCAGACGGCACGTCGTTCGGCGCGCCGGTGGAGCAGGAAGTCCAGCTTGCCGAGATGATATGCCAGGCGCTGCCCTCCGTGGGCATGGTTCGCCTGGTCAATTCGGGAACCGAGGCCTGCATGTCTGCGTTGCGTCTGGCTCGGGCGTTTACCGGCCGCTCCAAGATTGTGAAATTCGCCGGCAACTACCACGGGCACGCCGACGGTTTGCTGGTGCAGGCCGGATCGGGTGCGCTGACTCACGGGGTTCCCACCAGCGCCGGAGTTCCGGAATCCTATGCCGCCGAAACCCTGGTTGCGGCCTACAACGAACTGGAGTCGGTACAAATCCTGTTCGACGCCTGGCCCAGCGACATTGCGGCCGTGATAGTCGAACCCGTGGCCGGCAATATGGGGGTCGTACCGCCCGCAGACGGGTTCCTGGACGGATTGCGGCGCATCACCGAATCCTACGGCGCGCTGCTCATATTCGACGAGGTGATTACCGGCTTTCGTGTCGCTTACGGAGGCGCTCAAACCCTCTACGGCATCACCCCGGACATCACCACGATGGGCAAAATCATCGGGGGTGGCTTGCCGGTGGGTGCGTACGGTGGTCGCGTCGACATTATGCAGATGGTGGCTCCCCTGGGGCCCATGTATCAGGCGGGAACGTTATCCGGCAACCCGCTTGCAGTGGCCGCCGGCGTGGCCACGCTCACCGAAATGCAACGCCCCGGCGTTTACGACCAGCTCGAAGCAACAGCGGTGCGCTTGACGGAAGGCATAGCGCATTCGTTTGCCACCGCGGAGATGCCGTCCACGATCAATCGAGTGGCGTCAATGTTCACCGGGTTTTTCAATGCGGGGCCGGTGTCTGCGCTGGCACAGGTGGAGCAGTCGGACGCGGCAGCCTACGGGCGATACATGCACGCGTTGCTGGAGCGGGGCGTGTACATCGCGCCGTCGCAGTTTGAAGCGGGCTTCGTGTCCATCGCCCACACCGACGCCGACATAGACCGCACGATTGTGGCGGTGGGCGACGCGCTGGCAGCGATGAGGTAGCATCCGGGGGCTAGAGGATTATCCCGGCGGGTGGGTGGCAATGGCGGATGAAACCCTGACTCTGCGCCAACTGCTAAAACAGCATTTCGGGTACGATGAATTTCGTCTCGGCCAGGAGGCGGTAATCAGCAACGCCCTAGCCGGACGCAACAGCCTGGTTGTCATGCCGACGGGCGGGGGCAAGTCCCTGTGCTACCAGTTGCCAGCGCTGGCGCTTGGCGGGCTGACCCTGGTGGTGTCGCCGCTGATTGCGCTGATGAAGGACCAGGTGGATGGACTGCGGGCCAACGGCATCCCCGCCGAGTTCCTCAATAGCAGCCTGGACCACGCAACCGCCGCCAACGTGGAACGACGGGCGCAAGCCGGCAGGGTCAGCTTGCTGTATGTTGCTCCGGAGCGGGTCAGTATGCCCGGCTTTCAGCGGCTCCTGGGGACGCTGGACTTGCGCCTCATCGCCATCGACGAGGCGCATTGCATCAGCGAATGGGGACATGATTTCCGTCCTGATTATCTTACCCTGTCGGAACTGCGAAAGCGGTTTCCCGATACGCCGATGATGGCCCTCACGGCGACGGCTACCGAGCGGGTGCGTCAGGACATAGTGGAGCAACTGGGGCTGTATGATGGCGCGCAGTTCGTGTCCGGTTTTGACCGGGCTAACCTGACTTATCGCGTGCAGCGCAGATCAGGAACATGGGAAGCTCTGCTGGGCTTGTTGAACGAACGGAGAGGGCAGTCGGCGATTGTTTATTGCTTTTCGCGCAAGGAAACTGAGGAACTGGCTGCTCGGCTGACGGACCACGGCCACCCAACAGTGGCGTATCACGCTGGGCTTGACCCGGAAATCCGTCGCATAACTCAGGAACGGTTTATTGACGGCGACGTTCCCGTCGTTGCCGCCACCATTGCCTTTGGCATGGGTATCGACAAACCCGACATCCGGCTGGTGGTTCACTACGCGCTGCCCAAGTCCATCGAGGGCTATTACCAGGAGACGGGACGGGCCGGGCGCGACGGGCTGCCCAGCGACTGCGTGCTGTTTTTCAGCGAGGGCGACCGCGCCAAACAGGAATACTTCATCCAGGGAATGACGGGCGATGCCAGGGCCGTGTCAGAACGGCAACTGCAACAGATGGTTGACTACGGCCGGCTCCAAACCTGCCGGCGCAAGTACCTGCTGGCCTACTTTGGCGAGAAGATACCCGGTGAAACCTGCGGCAACTGCGACGTGTGCCTGGCCGAGCGGCGTCCGGTGGACGTTACGCTGGTGTCCCAAAAACTGCTGTCGGCGGTGGTACGCACCGGAGAGCGGTTCGGCATTGCCCACGTGATCAACGTGCTGTTGGGGAGCAACCTGGAACGGATACGGGAATTGGGTCACGACCAGTTGAGCGTGTTCGGCATCGTTGACGACTATGACCGCAACGGACTGCGTCGGTTCGCCGATGGGCTGGTTGAGAAAGGACTGCTGGCCAGGGCCGACGGCCAGTACGCCACCGTCAGCGTAACCGTCGCCGGGCGGGAGTGGCTGCGGAGCCGGGCCAGTTTGACGCTGGATATGCGGGTGGATGATGCTGAGGTCAAACGAGAGCGGCGCGATAACGGGCGTAAAAGGTCCGCGGTGGCAATGGTCGGCACAACTGCTGAATATGACGAAGGTTTGTTTGATGAACTGCGCGCGCTGCGTCGCCGGCTGGCCGATGAGCAGAGCGTGCCGGCGTTCGTAGTGTTCAGCGACGCAACTCTGAAGGCGATGGCGGCGGCCAGGCCAACTGACCATCAGGCCATGCTGGGGGTATCGGGCGTGGGGCCAGCCAAGCTGGAACGATACGGAGATGCGTTTTTGACGGTGATACAAGAGTACGTGCGCCGGGCATCATGACCTTTGGGGCCGGCCCGTCATAACTGCATCACCGCAGCAACGATTTTGCCATTGGCAAGGCGAAGCCAAATCCTATGGCGAAGCGCTATCCACGTTGGAACTCTAGACGAATCGACTGCAACCGGCGCGCAGGTGCCGAACGGGGCGCCGGAATGTTCGGACTACACTGCCCGGTCGAGCAGCGACACGTCGCGTAAACCGTTTATCTGAGAAAGATTCTCCGGCACGATAACCAGTTTAGAGTTGGTCGACTCGCCGATAGTGCGAAGCGCCTGTATCTGCTCGTACTTGAGGGCAACGTCCACGTCGTCACCGAGCTTGGCCAGCACCTGATACAGGGATGCAATACCTTCCGAACGCAGAATCTCGGCAGTCTTGTCGCCCTCGGCTTTGGCAATCACGGCGTATTTTTCCGCATCGGCAAGGGTGCGTAGAGCCTCGCTGTCGGCCAGGGCGGCCTGCCGTTTGGCATCGGCTTGCACCACCGTAGCCAGGCGGTTCGCTTCCGATTCTTCCTCTTGTGCGCGGCGCAGGTTCATGGCCGAAACCACTTCCTGGTCCAGTTTTATCTCCTGAATCTCTACGTTGATTACATCCATTCCCCAGCGTTCCGCCTGCATAGCGATGTTGCTCGACATTTGCTCAGCAATACCCTGTCTGCTGGTTATCACCTGCGTCAGGCTCATTGTCCCTACGATCGCTCGCAAAGCTGCATGGGCCGACGTAGTGATCCCGGCCTCGGGGTTTTGAATCTCAGTCAGCGTCTTGGCGGGGTCGGTGATCTTGTACACCACCGCCGGTTCGATTTCAACCACAATGTTGTCCGAGGTTTGGCAATGCAGGACTCTATCTCTGACAACCATATCACGGAGGTCCATCAACGCACCGTCGGGGACAGTTTCCCACGGCCACAAATGAATCAATCCCGGACCTTTTACCGCATTCAACCGACCCGTGGCCGCATATACCACCATCCTTTCGTATTCGGCCAGAGTACGAAAATTGCGCGGGCGAAGGAAATACCATGCGCCCACCAAAACTAAAAGCAGCAATACTAGTGGGGCGATGAATATACTGTCCATTCCATTCCCTCCTGGCGAAAAACGCCTGCGGGAAAACTGATTGACCAGTTTTCCCGCAGCATCAGTTGGTGATCTTGCACCGGGTCTAAGGCAGTTTCATGCCTCTATGCCCCATAGCGGGCGGCGGCGTTGGGATCACTGTAGTCCACGTTTTTGGTCGCCCAAAATGCGGATGCGATATCGTCGCACGCCGCAACCAGCGCTTCCGCGTTTTCCATGCTCACGGTCTGCTTGCACTGACCGGCCAGTTTCATTGCGGAATTGAACTTCCCGGCGATTTCGTTGGCGTCGGTATTCGGCCAGGCGTAGTCGGCCCACAGGATGCGCAATTCTTCCTTGCACTTCTCGGCGTGTTCTTCCTTAACCGTTACGTAACGGGAGAATGTGTTGGCGAATGTCTGGCGTTCGCCGGCCGGCGCCCCGGCCTGGGGAGCTTCAAGGCTCTGCATCCGCAGGACCATTTTCTGGACGGTTTGCGCGGCTATTTTTGCCACCAGCGGGTCGTAGATGCCGCAGGGGATATCGCAGTGAGCGTGAACCGTGCGGGGTTTTAAGAATGCAACGGGGTTGAACATATTTTGATGCCTCCTCTTGGCAGTCTGGGCCCCAGGCTCCCGCCGTAGGGCATCGGGTATTGCGAAGAAAATGCTAGCGTAATTTGCAATCCGGCGCAAGGGCGCAACGCCGCCCACCAGGGCCTTTTCAAAATCCTTCGACCTCCGCTCATGGTGAGCTTGTCGAACCATCGGCAACCGTCCTTCGACAGGCTCAGGACGAGCGGGTGGTTAATTTCCACAACTCTGAATAGGCCCTGCCGTCTTACGCGTACCCACTTTGTCATTGCGACCCCGTACTCGATGCGGGGGTTGGGAATCTCGTCGCCGTAGCAACGGCGGTTCGTTGACGTGTATTCAGCCTCATCAAGGTTGCCACGTCCCCCGACAAGCTCGGGATGATCCTTCGACGGGCTCAGGATGATCGTAAGATTCTCGCAATGACAGATAAATGTGAGTACGCGTGAGGGTGCAGTACTTGAGCCGTAGTCACGGCAATGTCTGCTATGATGGGCGCGACTGCATGGTCAGAGGAGTACGGAACTACGAGAGGAGCTACATACAAGGGTGAACAGGTCCTGTAGATGGAAGAACTGCTCGACCCGACCCCTGGTCCCAATCAGGTGGTTATGCATGTCAAATACTCGGTGATTTGTGGTATTAACGTTCATGCTTTCCTGTATGATCTCGCCCAGCCCGGCGCAGTGAGGGAGTACGAATATACCACCGGCGCCATCGTAGATGTGGGAGCGAACGTGACCCAGTGGAAAACCGGCGTCCGCGTGGGCGCTGATGCCGTGCTCAACCCCCTGAATGGTGACCTGGAAGCTCGTGTAGTTGAGCTGACCGGCGGCGCTGGCCCCAAGTGGTTTTCGAGTGCGGGGCTGCTCCCTCCACGCTTGAACAGGCCCTGGACCGGTCGGCCCGCGGTGGGCAGGTGACAATGATAGCCATCGCCTGGGAACCCACGTCAGCGAAGCCGCCTAACTGGATGGCGCGCGAGGTTCGGGTACAGTCATCGTTCGGCACGTTGCTCGAAGATTGGCGCATCGGCCTGGAGCTCATGCGCACCGGCCGAGTTTCCGTCGACCACATGTTGAACGCCACCAACTTTGTGCCGTTGGAAGGCATTCAGGACGCGTTCGAGACGTTGTGCCATCCTACCACCGAACTGCAAATGGTAGTGGCGCCGTAGCTTTTGCACACCTGCCTCACACATCAGCGGGGATATCAAGATGCGATTAGGGAGCGTAATTAAATTGCGTTGCCGGATTCACCTGGGACTGCGCTGGGCCGCTTTGACTGCCCTGGTAGTTCTGCAATTAGCCTGCGGAGCCGAAGAGGCCAATCCGCCAGCAGATGGTGTCAGTGGAAACCTGCCGGGGTTAACCGCAACTCAAGTGCCACCATCGACCGCTATCCCGGCCGCAGCCGCTACCGTCGTCATTACCGTAACTCCTGCCACGGCGCCGTCCGCCACTTCGGCGCCGACCCCGGCGCCAACGCCTACCCTACAGCCCACGCCAGAGCCAACCCCTACCCTACAGCCCACGCCAGAGCCAACCCCTACCCTACAGCCCACGCCAGAGCCAACCCCTACCGTCACACCGACACCTGTGCCGGCGCCAACCCCTCCCCGTCTTGCCATCAAGCAGTCGAAACAGCTGGGTAATGTTGATCTGGAGAGACTGTTTGATGAGATTATCAGCCAGACCGAACAGCGGGAGTCCTTTTCAGAGATTAAGGAGAGAAACATACAGTTTTCTGCCCTGGAGGATATGAAGAAACTCCGTTCCGAGTTCGTCGCCTCCGAAACCGAAGCGGAACTCTACTACTCACTTATGAAGCTCAGTAACGCCCGGCGTGACGCGCACCTCCATGTAAGTCCGGTTGAGGGCGGCTTGCCACGCCCAGAACGGCCGCCGTGTGTCTCTGCGCCGATCCAGGTGCTCCCTGACTACTCAGACATTCACAATCCGTCGTTTTTCGTTGCCGCAGTTGGTGAAGGGGTGACCTCACCGAACCTCGGAGACGTAATCGTGGGCGTCAACGGCCAGCCAATCCCGGGGTACATAGCAGAATTCACGCCCTGGGTACGACATTCCACTCTACCTTTGCTATATTGGAGGGTGGCGGTCGACTTGCCTAGACAGCGTCACTACGTTCCGCCGAGCTTGTATTCCGAACGCCTGAACCTCACTCTTGAGGACCCGTCCGGCCAGCGCTACGACGTTGCACTGCCTTACCGCGATGGCTGCCGAGGTTATAGTTTAATTCGCCCCCGCACCGGGTTCGACGAGGTCATGAGGCGAGAGAGCTTCAGGCTCAGACTCGATCGAGACCGTGAAATAATATTGCTTGATTGGCGGAACTTTGACCGCGAGTACCTGATCCAAGACGTGGTTGCCCTGACGGAATACGCGGAACAGGAGCGGATACTCGATTGGGACATGGTCATCGACGTTACTTACAGCGGTGGCGGTTCGTGGGGTGCATACGTGATACAGCGGTTGGTTGACCGGCCATTCCGTACTACGTTCAGTAGAACCCGGCTCAGCGACCTGGGCAAGGAGTTAGTTGAATACTGGGCTACTCGAAGAGCAAGGACCGGTGTGCCGGAAATAGTCGGTCTTAATCTGAGCTATAGTTGGTTGATCGATTGGGCACGCACCGATGCCACCGAAGCGATACGCCGTGGCGACGAATGGACGGAACCCGTGCCGTTGAGACTCACCCACTTGGCCAAGGATTCCGACGGCATTTTGCAACCCGCTCCCGTACACTTTAGTGGTCGAAAGGCCCTCATCAATGGCGCGACTTGGAGCGGTTCACACCAGGATCAGTTCGTAGCGATGTTGGTCGATAACGATCTCGCGGTCTTCGTGGGGGTGCCCACCGGAGGATTCAGCAACCCCTGGTAAGGCGAGGAAGTTCTCCACTTTCCGGATACAGGGCGACCCGTGGTGCAATTCATGTGGAGCATTGGGCACACGATTCGTCCAAACGGTGAGGTTTTAGAGGGCAATCCGGCGCAGCCCGACATATACATCCCGCTTACGCGCCAGAATTTCCTGGATTACCATCAGACACTACTCGATACTGCAATAGCTGCCCTTGATCCTTAACAGTTCAAAGTTGAGGAAATTTGCGAGTCCCACCACCGTCTCACCAGGGCCTTTTCAAAATCCTTCGACCTCCGCTCATGGTGAGCTTGTCGAACCATCGGCAACTGTCCTTCGACGGGCTCAGGACGAGCAGGTGGTTAATTTCCACAACTCTGAATAGGCCCTGCCGTCTCACGCGTACCCACTTTGTCATTGCGACCCCGTACTCGATGCGGGGGTTGGCAATCTGGTCGCCGCAGCAACGGCGGTTCGTTGACGTGTGTTCAGCCTCATCGAGATTGCCACGTCCCTCGACAAGCTCGGGATGATCCTTCGACGGGCTCAGGATGAGCGGAAGATTCTCGCAATGACAGATTGAAGCGGGTACACGTGAGCCGTCGTGCCTGGTTGCAATCCTTCCCTTGCCGCCCACGCAACCCCAACCTATAATCAACGGTACTGGTTTCGCTGGTTGTTGCCACCAGACGAACCATCATTGCGACACACCAATTGCCGGTCGGTCGGCCCGACGAGGAGGTCATTTTGACTACTATCTCCCGCAGCCCCAGAGCTTTGCTGAAACATCGCAGCCGCGACATCACCGAAGGCGCGGAAAGGGCGCCGGCCCGCGCGATGCTGATGGCCATGGGTCTGACCGCCGATGACCTTGAAAAGCCCTTCGTCGCCGTCGCCAATCTGGCCAGCGACGTTACCCCCTGCAACGTCCACCTCGACCGCTTCGCCGCCGCCGTCAAGGAGGGAATCAGGCTCGGCAATGGTACGCCGTTCCAGTTTGGCACCATCACCGTCAGCGACGGCATCTCCATGGGAACCGAGGGGATGAAGGCTTCCCTGGTGAGTCGGGAGGTGATCGCTGACTCCATTGAGACGGTGGCGTTCGGCGAACGGATGGACGGCCTGGTGACCGTAGCCGGCTGTGACAAGAACATGCCCGGCTGCATGATGGCCATCGCCCGCCTGAACATACCTGCGGTGTTCGTTTACGGGGGCAGCATCCTGCCCGGCCAGTGGAACGGCAACGATGTCAACATCCAGGACGTGTTCGAAGCGGTGGGCGCCTACGCCGCCGGCCGCATGACCAGAGACGAGCTAACTGATCTGGAGTGCCGCGCCTGCCCCGGCGAGGGTTCCTGCGCCGGCCTGTTCACCGCCAATACCATGTCCACCGCCATTGAAGTGATGGGAATGTCTCTGCCTGGCGACGCCTCGCTCACGGCGGTTGATCCCCGCAAGACGGACGAAGCCCGCCGGGCCGGTGAAGCCGTAATGCGTATGCTGGAGGAAGGAATCCGCCCGCGAGACATTCTCACCAGGGAGGCCTTTGAAAATGCCATCACCGTGGTGGTTGCCATGGGAGGCTCCACCAACGCCGTGTTGCACCTCATGGCAATCGCGCGGGAGGCTGACGTGAGCCTGTCGCTGGAAGATTTCGACCGCATTAGCCGCAACACCCCGTACATCGCCGACATGAAGCCAGGCGGACGTTACGTCATGGCCGATCTCAGTCGTTACGGCGGCGTGGCCCTGATCGGCAAGCGCCTGCTCGATGCTGGCCTGCTCCACGGCGACGCAATGACCGTAAATGGAAAGACACTGGCCGAAAATATCAACGCTACGCCCATCACCGAGGACCAGCCGGTCATCTACCACACCGACCAACCCCGCAGTCCCACCGGCGGATTGGCGATCCTGCGCGGCAACCTGGCTCCCGACGGTGCGGTTATTAAAGTCGCCGGCCATCAGGAACGCGTATACGAAGGACCCGCCCGGGTGTTCGAGCAGGAGGAACTCGCGTTCCAGGCAATCCAGCGCGGCGAGATCAAAGAAGGCGACATTGTTGTCATCCGCTACGAGGGGCCAAAAGGCGGCCCTGGAATGCGGGAAATGCTGGCCGTTACCGGCGCCCTCATCGGTCAGGGTCTCGGTGACAGCGTCGCCCTGGTAACCGATGGCAGGTTTTCCGGCGCTTCCCACGGGCCGATGGTGGGCCACGTTGCCCCCGAAGCTATGGTGGGCGGACCCATCGGGTTGCTCAAAGAAGGCGACATTATCACCCTGGACATTCCCGGCCGTCGCCTCGATGCCAAACTCAGTGAGGAAGAGTTCTCGGACCGTCGCGCCGCCTGGCGGCCGATCGAACCGAAATACACCACCGGCGTCCTGGCCAAGTACGCCAAGTTGGTTTCCTGCGCCTCCGAAGGCGCGGTAACCGGTTAGGTATATTGGCCGACAACGGTAGGAGGTTGAGATGCCCACTGCTCCAAATCGTGTTCTGCTGGAACACAAAGGTTCGCTGGCGGTCATTCGGCTGAACCGCCCGGAGGCCAGGAACGCGTTGTCGCCGGGGATGGTGGCGGAACTCGGCGAAGCAGTCGCAGCGTGTCGGGCTGGGGATGTCAGGGCCGTACTGCTCACCGGTGTCGACGGAGCGTTTTGCGCTGGCGCCGACGTGCGGGACTTCACCGCGCAACTCGACGAAGGCGGTCCCGAAGGTCTTTCCGCGCATCTGCGTCAGCTCGCCGATGATCTGCACCGCGAGGTGGTCATGGGCATACGCCACCTGGACAAGCCGGTTGTGGCGGCGGTGAACGGTGTTGCAGCCGGCGCCGGTTTCAGCCTGGCCCTCGCCTGCGATTTGCGTATTGCGTCCACCGATGCCCGGTTCCTGTTGGCCTACGCCAATATCGGCTGCACCGTGGATGGCGGATCCACCTACATGCTGCCGCGCATCGTCGGCCAGGGCCGCGCCATGGATATATACCTGGCGCGACAACCCATCGGAGCCCAATATGCGTTGGAACTGGGTCTCGTCAGCCAGGTATTCGAATCCGGCCACTTTGAACGGCACGCCATGGAGACTGCCGACCGGCTGGCCCAGGGACCTACCCGCGCCTACGGCAGGGTCAAAGCCCTGTTCGATGGCAGTTGGGATTCTGACCTGGCCACACAACTGGATTCTGAAACCGAAGCAATCGCCAACATCGGATTGACGCGCGACTTCCAGGAAGGAATTCGGGCGTTCTCGCAAAAGCGCCCGGCATGGTTCCAGGGGGTGTAAACAAGTGCTTTGGATTTCGCTCAGATGGTGAAGGGATTGAGCGCATCGGCGCCCAGCCCTCGGACATCGGCGACATCTCTGGTTACCAAGGTGAGGATGTATACTTTGGCTGTAGCGGCGATGAGTCCGTCTATAATAGGTACGTTGCGAATGGCGTACAGTTCTCCCCAGGCATCGGCAATGCTGCTATCGACCGGCAGCAAACGATCGGAGAAGAAGGCCCGCAACGTTTCTAACCATACTGCCAGAATTTCCGGCTGTCTGTAGTCTTGGCGTCGGCGCACGATTTCGATTCCCTTCCGAATTTAACCAATGACCAGCACGCTGATGAACAGGTCCGCGTCTTGAGCACCGGCATACCAGGCAGCGACTCCGACATTACATCGTTCTCCCCGGCGCAATTCTGAGACGACGTTGGTGTCGAGCAGGAACACTACAACTCAGTGCTACGGGGGAGTTCTCGGCTCCGCATCAGGTCAATTCCATCGATAGGGCATACGGCCAGAAGCTCCTTGAAAGTTAGGGAGCGATGGTACTCACGTATGGCATCGCGCTCCTCATCGGTAAGCGGTTCGCTGGCGCTATTACCATTGTGTTGGTTGTCAGTAGTGGCAGGATGGCCGGCACGTGGGTGTTTTTGGTGGTCATCCGGGCGACCTCCTGGTTGGCTTGGGCGTTGCTAGATGCCGTCGGCATGGTGCCAGACTTTGATAGCCGCTTGGCAAAGTCGGTGGGCGCGTTCTGCGATTGCCGTTTCATCCCATATGTCGGGCGCGTTGTCCAGCAACTCCCTGTTGAGGGCAGGGTCTTTCGGTTCTCCCTCTCCCCTTGTGGGAGAGGGCTGGGGTGAGGGGTATAGTCTGCCACAGGATAGTTCCCTATCTCACACCTTCACCCTCACCCATCAAGGTAGAAGGGATTTCTTGTAAAACCGAAAGGCCCTGCTGTTGAGGGAAAGGACAGTGAAATGCGGTAAGGTTCGGCCTTCGAGCCAATCCTCAGCTGTGTCCCGAACGTCCTCCCACTGCTTTTCTTGCTCCCATATGTAGCGCCGCTGGTACGGTGGGATCTCGTATCGTATCGCTTGATTGAACAATTGGGCCGGGTACGATTTATTGGCTTTCACAAGGAACACCACTGCGCTCAGTGGCTAAATCGATTGTACCACTGTGAAATTGGTTGCAGGCTGTAAAGGTAGATGCTTTAAATGCGGCGGCGCCATGCACTTGCCGCCCCGTACCAGCGTCCCTATACTGACGGTATCGTCAACTACTACGAGCGCAGACAGCTGAAATCAGCGAGGAGGCTCGACATGCCGAAAGATAAGGTGGAAGTTTTCTGGTTTTCTGAGCAACCGTTCGCACCTATAACCGATGAAGATGTTGCCCAGTATGAATCGGGCCGCTTGGGGTTCCCTAACACTTACTTTGATCCTGAAAAGGCCCACGTACTTTACAATCAGTACCACGACCAGTATGCTTGGGCCGACGAAAACGGCTTCGACGGCATCATGTCCAACGAGCACCATTCGTCCTATTGGTGCATGAAGCCTGCCGTCAACATTGACGCTGCGGTTATCGCCAAAGTAACCCGCAAGGCTAAAATCGCCATCCTCGGCAACGTAATAGCCGTCAATGATCCCATCCGCATGGCGGAAGAGATTGCCATGCTGGACTGTATCTCGGGTGGCCGGATCATCTCCGGATTCGTGCGCGGCACGGCGGTTGAAACCCTGCAGGGTGGAATTGCTCCGCCACAGAACCGGGACCGATTCGAAGAAGCCCACGACCTCATCATCAAGTGCTGGACCGAGCCGGGTCCGTTCCGCTACGAAGGCGAGTATTACCATTACCGAGCGGTGAACCCGTGGGTGCTCCCGATGCAAAAACCCCACCCACCCATCTGGTTCCCCGGATTCAGCAGCCCGGAGAGCGTGGTCTGGGCGGCCCGCCACCAGCATCCCTACATGAACCTGGGTTCTCTGCTGGAACACACCCATCGCCTGCGCGACGTGTATATCGATACCGCTCGTGAGACCGGATTTGAGCCTGGCCCGGAACACTTCGGTTATCTGCTCAGGATTTTCTGCGCCGACACCGACGAGAAAGCTCAGGAAATTGGCCGCGAATTCTTGTGGACTCAGGAACACCGCAATCGCGGGCCCCGCGAGCACAACGATCCTCCCGGGTACCAGTCGCGAGAGGCGGTCGATATCCAGCGCACTCTTCCCGGAGCCGGCGGGTTCGGTCGCACGATGACCTACGAAGAGTTGCAGGATGCCAACAACATTATCGTGGGCAGCCCCGACACCGTCCGGGAGAAGTTGTCGATGATTATTGACCGGCTCAACCCCGGCTACCTGCACGTCTATGGCAATGAGGGTGCGATGGACCACGCCGACGTAATGCGTTCCATCGAACTGATTGGCAAAGAGGTTATACCTGCCCTGCACGAAATCCCGTTGGTGGACCATTACTGATCTGATGTTGTTGGGTACAAACCCCGTCATTTTCGGGCCAGCAGTTTGATCACGCCGCCGCGACAGGCGTTTATCGGCGTTGGCACCATGGGCAGCCTGATGGCCGGCTGTCTGCTGGACGCTGGGATCGACTTAACTGTCCACGATTTGCGGCGTTCGGCGGCGGAATCATTGCTGGAACGTGGCGCATCCTGGGCGGATACGCCACGGCAGGCGGCCGAGGGCTGCGAGGTAGTTTGGTCATCCCTGCCCGGCCCCGATCAGGTGGTATCGGCGTTGCTGGGCGATGAAACCGGAGCCCTCTCCGGCATGGCGAATGGCGCGGTGCTGGTGGACACCACCACCGATGACCCAGACGTCGCCCGGCGCGTCGCCGCTGCGTGCCAGCAGAACGGTGTTGAGATGCTCGACGCGCCGGTCAGCGGCCGGCCCCCCAACATGACCATGATGGTCGGTGGCGACCGATCTGTTTTCGATCAGGTTTCTGCCGATCTTGAGACAGTTGCGGCACGAGTTTTTTATGTCGGTGAATCCGGCGCCGGATGTGCGGCCAAGCTGGCAACGCAATACATGGGTTACACCAACCTGATCGCAGCGATACAGGGCATGTTGATAGGCAAGGCAGCCGGAATCGATCCGGCGGTGCTGGCCGAGATCGTTCCCGTCAGCGCCGGCGCCAGTCGGGCTTTCAACGCGATACCCAACGCCATCCTCGACGGTTCCTACCAGGCCGGCGGTACTCTGGACATTGTGGCCAAAGACGTGGCGCTGGCGTGCGCCCTGGCCGCACGATTAAACGTGCCGGCGACCACCGGCTCAGCGGCGGATTCGCTGTACCGGGCCGCCCAGGAACGCGGCTGGGGCAGCGATGGCTACCCGGTGGTGGCCCGTATCCTGGAGGAACTGGCGGGGCAAAGTTTGAGCGAAAGTTAAGCCAGGAGTTCTGCCGGTTCAGCCCCGGTGCGTTGTGTTACCATGCTGGCATCTGTCGTTTGGGCAACCACCAACGGAGAATCACGATGGCAATTACCTTTCAACCCAGTACGTTCAGTGGCATGGTGGACCGGGAAAACGGTCTTGTCAGCCGCGAAATCTTCGTAAACTCCGACATATACGCCGAAGAACAGGAACGCATTTTCACCCGAGCCTGGCTGTTCATCGGCCACGAAAGCCAGGTGTCCAAGCCCGGAGATTTCTTCATCTCATCCATGGGCGAAGAGTCGGTAATCCTGTGCCGCGACCGGCAGGACGAGGTGCACGTGTTTCTCAATTCCTGCACCCATCGGGGGATGAAGGTTTGCCGGTACGACGAGGGCAATACCCCCATATTCTCCTGCCCGTATCACGGTTGGAGTTTCGCCACCGATGGCGCTTTGGTCGGCGTTCCTTACTACAAGGATGCCTACCACGAGGAGCTGGATAAATCCCAATGGGGTCTGCTTCGGGTGCCCCGCATGACGAATTACAAAGGCGGCATCTGGGCCAGTTGGGACCCCCAGGCTCCCGATTTTCTCGAGTACATCGGCGAATTCCGCACCTACCTTGATATCCTTTTTGACGGCTGGGACGGTTCGGAAGGCGGCACGGAGATTATCGGCGGTATCGAAAAGTGGCTGGTGCCTTCCAACTGGAAATTCCCGGCCGAAAACTTCATCGGTGACCGCTACCATAACATCAGCCATCGATCCGTTGACCTCGTGGGCATCGGCCCATCGGGTCAGGGTCGTCGGGATAACAGCGAGCGGGAGGGAGCCAAGTCACTGGACGTGTCCTTCCCGGAGCGCGGTCACGGTACGGTCATCTTCCTGAGACCGGAAGAGGCTCAACCGGTGCGGTCGTACCAGAACGATCCAATCGTCGCTGAATATTTCCACGCTTGTGAGATTGCCCGTAAAGAGCGACAGGGCCAGTTGTGGCGCATCATGGGGGGACCGGGCACGATCTTTCCCAATATGTCCTACCTGCCGCGCCAGCCCCGCAGCATCGCGGTTTGGCATCCCCGGGGACCCGACCAGACCGAGGTTTGGCGTTGGTACCTGGTGGACAGCACAGCTCCACCCGAAGTCAAAGAGTTCCTGCGCCAGTACTACATCCGTTATTCTGGACCCAGCGGATTGACCGAGCAGGACGATATGGAAAACTGGAACTACGCCCATGCCGCCAGCCGCGGCGCCATGGCGCGCCGGCGTTCCTACAACTATCAGATGGGTATGGGTTACGCCGTGGACGATTTCCAGGACGGCGGCCTGCGTCTGCCGGGTACGGTGCTCGATACGACCAAAGCCCGCGCCGGCGAGCAGAATCAGCGCACGTTCTACACCCGTTGGGCTGACTTTATGGCCGCCCGCGACTGGGACGAACTGGCTGGATGGCGCCACGGCAACGGCGTCAACGGATCCAGTTCCAGGTAGGTCACAGGATGGTTGCTATCAACGATGCCGTCGCCCGGCTGCTGTTGCGGCAGGAGGTCGAAGCTTTTCTTTATCACGAAGCCAACCTGCTGGATGAACGCCGGTACGACGAATGGCTGGAATTGCTCGCCGCCGATGTCCGTTATTGGGTGCCCCTGCGGCGCAATGTGAAGTTCGGCGAACTGGAACGAGAGTTCACCCGCCAGGGCCAGGACATCAACTGGTTCGACGAAGGGAAAGAAACGCTGACGCAGCGGGTCAGACAGATTCAGACCGGCGTCCATTGGGCCGAAGAACCTCTTTCCAGACTGGCGCACCTGGTTACCAACGTAGAGATTGTGGATGTTCAGCCCGATGCGGCCTCTGCCGACGAGGTTTCACTGCGGTGTCGTTTCATCATCTACCGCAATCGCGTAGCTACCGAAACCGACATCCTGGTCGGGCGGCGCGAGGACACCCTACGGCGGGAAGACGGACAGTGGCGGATCAGCCGTCGCAAGGTGCTGCTCGATCAGAACGTCCTGTTGGCCAAGAATCTGACTTTCTTCTTCTAACGGCGTCATTGCAGGGTAATGGCCAAGACCGCAGCGAACTGGCAATCCGCCGGATCTGAGCCATCCGCCATGCCGGTTTCTCCATGAACCCCAATCCTCGATCTCAAGCCAACATGGTGCATCATGGCTGACATTGTAAACTTGATGGACATCGAAACCGGACAGGCGATTCGGCTTAGCAACGACGCAACCGTCGAAGTCGTTTCCAATCCGAGGGATGGTGTCTGGCTGTTCGTGCGTTACCTTTCCAATCCGGATGATCCCGATCAGGTGGGTGAGGAAGACATGGTGTTCGCACAGGATATAGTGGAAGTTTTGGCCCAGTGAATCAAGATGTCCGCTCCCTCTGAAGCCACCGACGCGCTGATCACACCCGGCCAATCGGAAGTCCTCGCGGCTCTGCGGGCAGGGTACCGCGCCATCGACGACGGCTTTGGATTCTACGCCGGTTTCAACGGATGGCTGGAATCGTTGGGGTACGTAAAGCGAGACGATTTGCGCTGCACTTGCCCCGACGCCGGCGACCACGGGCACTTGCCCGAATGCCGCTGGACACGTTCAGAAAGCGAATAACCAACAACGGAGATTGATCGGTATGTCCCAGGATTTAGTAGACCGCATGGAGATGGTGTGGCGTTCCATTTCGGAATTTTGCGCCGGCCTGTCCAACCGGCAGTGGGCAACTGCCACCGAATGCCCCGGATGGTCGGTGCAGGATCAGGTTTCCCACTTGGTGGGCAGCGAATGCCGCCTGTTGGGACGGCCGGCTCCCGACCACGAACCGGCGGATACTTCCCACGTCCGCAATGACGTCGGTCAGAGCAACGAGGTTCTGGTGGATTATCGCCGTCAATTCGCGGGCGCCGATGTTCTGGCGGAATTTCGCGAAATCACCGGAGAACGTTTGGAAGCGCTGCGCGCCATGACCGACGACGATTTCGCCTCCGAAACCGACAATCCGCTCGGTCGCGGCCCGTACTCCGACCTGCTTCGCATCCGGATCTATGATGCCTGGGTGCACGAGCAGGACATCCGGCGGGCTCTGGGCATTCCGGGTCACCTGTCCGGTCCCGTCGCCGAGCACGCCTATGGCCGTACCGAAATGGCCATGCCTTTCGTGGTGGGTCGAAAAGTGAAACCCGACGATGGCGCCACGGTAGTGTTCGAAATCACCGGCGAAGTCGGCGGAACCGTCGCCCTCAGCATGGTTGACGGGAGAGCGAACCGGCTGGACGTTGCGCCGCCATCGCCAACGGTGCGGCTGACGATGGGCCTGACAGCGTTCAACGCCTTGGGAACCGGGCGGTGGGACGCTGCCAAAGCGTTGGCCGACGGGTCGGTATCCATCGTCGGCGACACCGTTTTGGGCGAGCGGATTGTGGGTGAGATGAACTTTATGATTTGATGATGGCGAATGCTATCATCGCCCAAAAAAGAGGTGAGATTATGGCGCTGGCTCTGTTAACTCGCGCTGATGAATCCTTGGCAGCGGAATGGGCTGCCGGAGAATGGCCGGAGCAGGGCTACGAAGTTCTACTGGTTTGCGACACCAGCGGCTCCAGTCCCGGCAATCCGTGGGCGGTTTTTTGCCCCTCCATGGACGTGGTCAGCAATGGCCGTGATCCTCAGGATGCGCTCAATATGATTGCCGATGCCATCTACGAAGCGCTGGTGGACGGCGTTACGCCGGCAAAAGGCGATGCCTATGATGAGGTCGTCAGTTATTACCGTGAGTTGGTGGCAGCCGGGTTTCCTACCGCAGAAGCGGTAGTAAGACCGGCGCCGTACCCGGGGCAATAACCGTGCCAGCAATACCGGGTAAAAACCACTAGCGAGTGGTCGCGGTATTTGAGAAAATTGGCTATTCGGTAATTCGCCAAAGCGGGCACATCGTAATGTCCAACGGTACGACTCGATTAGAGATCCCGCGCAACAACCCCATCAACGCCTTTACGATGTACCGAATAGCTCGCAGAGCAGGGCTAACCCGCGAGCAGTTTGAGGAGCTTTACTGAAGTGGCTATGACAACTGCAAAACAAGACAACGACCTTTACGAAGTCATCATCATTGAGTCCGGCAAGGACTACGCCGTGCTCTGCCCCGGCATCCCAGGCGCCGTATCGCAAGGCGCTGACCGGGAGGAAGCGCTGAAGATGATCGCCGACGCCATGGCGATGGCGCAAATGTACCCGTTGCCCGGCGACGACTTTGAACCTCGCCGGACAGAGTTGCGTGAGTTGGGGAAAGCCCGCATCGCGGAACTGGTTGCGGAATGTGAGCAAGAGGGTTTGGAGTATTACGTCTGCGAGGTTGCTCCGCAGCTGATAAGACCGTGGCTGGCAGTGGGATAGCCTATGCCCCCGTACATACCGGGAGTCCATCGTCGGGAGCTGGTGCGGATTTTGCGCCGTCTCAATTTCAGAGAATCCGAAGGTGGCGACCACACCGTTTTCCGGCATCGGGGGTTGGGGCTGATAACAGAAATACCGAGGCACAACGGCGAAGTGTCACCCAGAACGGTTGGGGCCATAATCGAGCAGATTGGCCTGACCCGCGCCGAGTTTGACGAGGTGCGCCGCCGACGCGGACGGATACCAGAGCGGTTTCGGAAGTAAGCGTCCATAGGCGGACGCAAGAGAAGTGATTATGGCAAACGCAAACGATAGCAACAACCTTTACGATGTCATCCTAATTTATTCCGGCGTGGGCTATGCGGTAATCTGCCCCGGTATCCCGGGGGCCGTGTCTCAGGGCACGGACCAAGAGGATGCCCTCAAAATGATAGCCGACGCGATGGCGATGTGCCGGATGTACCCATCGCCCGGTGAGGACACCGAAGCACGTCGGGCAGAACTACGTGAGCTAGGAAAGGCCAAGCTTGCGGAGCTAGTTGCGGAGTGCGAGCGGGATGGGTGGGAGTACGAGGTTTACGAGGTTATACCGCGGCTGATAAGTCCGCCGGTGTCAGCGACGTAACAGATGCCTCCGTATATTTCGGGGGTCAGTAGGCGGGAAGTGGTCAGGTTTCTGCGGAGATTGAGTTTCCGAGTAGAGGAAGGCAGCGACCATACGATTTTCCGCCATGACCGGCTGGATTTGCGGACTGCTGTTCCTAGGCACAGCAGGGATGTTGACCCAGTCACGATGGGTTCCATTCTTGAGCAGATTGGGCTGACCCGCGCCGAGTTTGACGAGGTGCGCCGGCGGCGCGGACGGATACCGGAGCGGTTTCGAGAGTAATCAAGCATCACCGCAACGCAAATCGGTTACGGCAATTGGCGTGGCAATTACTGCTGCATTTGTTGTAGCTATCGTTGCCGTACGCAGTATGCAGCGTTGGCATCGGTATTGCCATCACTAACGCTTACTACATAGACAATTACGGGCAGGGTTTGGATGTTGCATCCGCCGCTGTCGCCGTTATTGTGAGCATTTTAGGATGCGCCGTCGCCTCTGCACTGGCCGGCATTGTCGCTTGGTGGTATCGAACTCTGCGGCGAAGATGAATTTGCATTCGATGTCTGCTCTCAGACGTCCGCAAGGACGTCTGATTTTTCGTCTGGATGTCACCAACCCGAAGGGGAAGTCTGTTTGCATAATCGCTGAAGTTGCAGATCTGGAGAACTCTAAAGATTTGACACGATCTGTACTTAGTAAGTTAGAAAACCTAAGGAGGAACTTCAATGCCGAGTCAGCACGCTATGCGCGGCCCACCGCGTACCGATGAAAAAGCCCCGGCAGACTTCGACCCCCGCCGGGGCAGACAAACTCCCAACCCAATCAGTAGGTAGCACCCTCGTCAAAGGAGCGCAAAGGAACTTCGTCGTGAGCAATCTACAACAAGAACCCTCAAATGACAACATTCAGTTCATTGGAAACGTCGGTCGTTTCGTACGGAGTCAGACCGATGGGATCTCCGTCGATGTTACTTACAACGGTAGCGACGCCACCGTCTGGTATAGAGTGCTGCCAATTCATCCGGAGATCCTGCAGAATCTGCGTGTGGGTGACAGAGTACAAGTTTCTGGTAAGATATTATCTGCGGGTCGGCGCCCTCTTATAAGAGGTTTCGTGCGGTTGATAGAAAGTCGTCGCAGACCAGTTGCGCAGCTGCCTCTCTGGCGAGCCGACTAGCTACGGTTTCTGCCTACCCCCTCGCCCCGCCGCCCCGGTATAATGACCCCCAACGACTACCAAGGCGGCGGGACGCCGTCATTTAAGGGAGGATAGTAATAGTAATGGAGATTGGCGTTTCGGTTCCCATTGTTGAGATTGGTGATGACTTCGGCGCGCTGCGGGATTACATTCAGGCTGCCGAAGATTTGGGCTATTCCCATGTGCGTATTCTTGACCACGTTTTGGGTGCGGTGCCGGAAAAACATCCCGAGGTGCCTAACTTCCCCTATTCCCACGAGTCCTATATCCACGAACCCTTTACCCTGATGGCTTACCTCGCCGCCGTAACCAAGAGCATCGGATTGACGACGGGCATCCTGATCCTGCCGCAGCGTCAAACTGCGCTGGTAGCAAAACAGGCCGCGGAGGTTGACCTGCTGTCCGGCGGGCGGCTGCGGCTGGGTATCGGCGTGGGTTGGAACTCGGTGGAATATGAGGCGTTGGGCGTCGATTTCGCGTCCCGGGGCGCCCGATGCGACGAGCAGATCGAAGTTCTGCGCCGGTTATGGACCGAGGATGTCATCGATTTCCATGGCAAGTATCACGACATTACCCACGCCGGCATCAATCCCGCCCCGGTGCAGCGTCCTATCCCGATTTGGGTGGGCGCGGGACGGGGCAACGCGCCCACGCCGCCCAACGCCGCCATTCGACGCATCGGCCGGCTGGCCGACGGATACTTCCCAATGTTCGCCCCGGACGCTGGCGGGCAGGCAATCCTGGACCGCATACGGCAGCAGGCTCAGTCAGTCGGCAGAGACCCGTCGGAAATTGGTTTCGAGGGCCGTATCACCATCACCGCCGACAACAACCCGGAGGACTGGCTCACCGAACTGCGTTCCTGGGAAGGCCTGGGAGCAACTCACATCGCTGCCGGATTGCGAGGCGGTCAATCTCCCGATGAACACATCGACGCGATCCGTCGTCTCAAGGATGCAATCGGCTAACCGGATGGTGTGAGACCCATGCGCGAACACAGGATGATGTCGCCACGTCACTCAGGGGGGAGAGCCGGGAGCGCCCGCCCGCGAGGCAGGATGCCCGGCCTCGTCCGGCGCATCTCAGCGGCGTTCCTTCCCTACTGGCCGCGCGTGCTGGCCATTGGTCTGCTGATTCTGATCACCGCCGGCCTGGGCGTGGTCAACCCGGTGCTGATCCAGGTCATGTTTGACTCGGCTCTCTTCGTGAAGGGCGGGCCCAACATGGACCTGGTTTGGACCATCGCCGCCGTCATGGGCAGCGTTGTGGTCGTTACCGGGAGCCTTGGCGTATTACAAACCTGGCTCACGCAGCAGATCGGCCAGCGGGTCATGAGGGACCTGCGTGATCGCCTTTACTCGCACCTGCAATCACTATCGTTGGGCTTCTTCACGTCCACACGAACCGGAGAAATCCAGAGCCGTGTAGCCAACGACGTTGCCGGGATTCGCGTGGTCGTAACTGGAACCGTTAGCAATATCCTTTCCAACATCGTCATCCTGGTCAGTACGCTGATCGCCATGTTCGTGCTGTCGTGGGAGCTGACCTTGGTGGCGGCGGGCATAACACCGGTATTTGCCGTGTTCAGTTACCAGGTCGGTAAACGGCGGCGCGCCATGTCGTCGTTGGTGCAGGAGTCCACGGCGGAGATGACGGCGATCACCCAGGAAACCCTGTCGGTATCGGGCGTCATGCTGACGCGCCTGTTCGGAGCCCAACAGCGCGAAATTGAGCGCTTCCGGGAACAGAATGTCCGTTTGTCAGACCTGGAAATCCGCCGGGAGATGACGGGCCAGACGATTTGGGCCGGCATCCAGATATTCTTCTCCCTGTCTCCCGTAGTAATTTACGTACTGGCGGGGTACCTGCTTTACGGTTCTTTCGGACCGTCCGGCGTGTCGGCTGGCACGATAGTCGCATTCACCACTCTGCAAACCCGCCTCTATTTCCCCATCAGCACCTTGTTGCGCACCTCCGTTGAATTGCAATCCTCTCTCGCGTTGTTTGAGCGCATCTTCAATTACCTGGACATTCGTCCCGAAATCATAGACGCGCCGGACGCCATCGAGTTTCCGGCCGACCGGGTTGCCGGAGCGGTATCATTTCAGGATGTCCGCGTGAATTACAAGTCGCCGTTGCAAACCGAGGACGGTGAGGACGACGCGGCCAATGAACCTGAAACGGCCTGGGCGCTGGACGGGGTCAGTTTCGAAGTCAAGCCGGGCCAGTTGGCCGCGTTGGTGGGCCCCAGCGGAGCCGGAAAAACGACCATTTCCTACCTCATTCCACGCCTGTACGACGCTACCTCGGGCCTGGTCACCATCGACGGCGTCGATGTGCGACGTATCAGGTTGGAAAGCCTTGCCGGCATGGTGGGTTATGTGTCCCAGGAGAGCTACCTGTTCCACGCATCCATTCGCGAGAACCTCACCTACGGCAATCCCGGCGCTACCGACGCTGAGATGCACGCCGCGGCGCAGGCAGCCTACATCCACGAACGCATCATGCAGTTCCCTGACGGTTACGAAACCGTGGTTGGTGAACGTGGATACCGGTTATCAGGAGGCGAGCGCCAACGCCTGTCAATCGCTCGCGTCATCCTGCACCATCCCCGCCTCCTGATCCTGGACGAGGCAACATCAGCATTGGATACTGCCAGCGAGCGCTACGTGCAGGCAGCGTTGGAGCCGCTCATGAAGGGCCGCACCACCATCGCCATTGCCCACCGGCTTTCAACCATCATGGCCGCCGACGTCATATATGTGGTCGACAAAGGCCGAATCGTCGAGCGCGGCACCCACTACGAACTATTGGCACAGCGAGGCTTGTACGCTGAGCTATATGAACTGCAGTACGAGAGCGGCGGCGTGGAGTGCATCTGTGAGGATGGCGTGATGCTTTCCAACGGCAATGTTCGATTGCCGGTATCGGTGTAACCATCCTTCAAAACAACCGCAAGAACAATTACCTGGGGGAATTTATGAGTCAGTCCCAGAATTCCGGGCAGATCAGGCTTCGTGTTGCCTTTCGCAACATGTTCTACACCACCATTTATGTGGCAGTCGAAGGCGGCTTTCTGGCCGATGAGGGGCTGGATGTAGATTTCGCCCATATCCCCACCGGTCAGGCCAGCACCGAACTGTTGAAGGCTGGCAGCATCGATATCTCCCAGAGCGGAATCAGCCGCAGCCTGATGGACCTGGATGCCGGCAGCGACGATCCGCCGTTGCACATCGCGGAGATCAACCAAAGGGACGGGTTCTTCCTGCTCTCCCGTCAACCCGTCGATAACTGGCAGTGGTCGCAGTTGGTCGGCTCTACGCTGATACCGGTCGGTTTTACGCCGGTGCCATTCATGACGCTGAAAGCTGCGATGCGCAACCACGGTGTAGACCCTGACGATGTGCATTTGCTCGACGGCCTGCCCGCTGAGGAGATGCTGTCGAAGTTTCGCAACGGCGATGCCACCTACCTGCAAGTGCCCTGTCCGTTTGCGGAAGAGTTGATACGCGAAGGCGCCGGTCACCTGGTATCCACGCTGGGAGAGGAAAGCGGGTATATTTGCTACAGCAGTTTTGCGGCAACCCCTTCTTATATCGCCAACAATCCGGAGACTGTGCAACGGTTCGTTCGTGGGTATTACCGCGCGCAGCGCTGGGTTGCCGACAACGAGGCCGCGGCTGTTGCCGACCGAATCTCGGGGGTTTTTCCCGATTATGAGCGGCAGATTCTTGTTGGCAGCGTCGAACGATACCAGGCGGTGGGTGTCTGGGCAACCGATCCGCTCATCGGCCGCGATGGACACGACCGGATGCGGGACGCCCTGATCGCTGGCGGATTGGTACGGGGCAGCCATCCCTACGAACAGATAGTGCGTCCCGAATTCGCGCAGCGGGCAATCGCTGAACTGGCCTGACCACGGGCGAGCCGATCTCTGAAGTTGACAGTGTTGAATCGAACCAATCGGGAGACGAAGCCATGAGATTAGAGGGCAAGGTCGCAATCATCACCGGCGGCGCTCGTGGGCAGGGCGCAACCGAGGCCAGGATGTTCGCACAGGAAGGCGCCCGTGTAGTCATCGGCGATGTTCGGGATGAACAGGGAATGCAGGTGGAAGCCGAAATCCGCGAGCTCGGCGGTGAGGCAGTTTATTTGCACCTGGACGTTACCAGCGCCGACGACTGGCAGCAGGCCGTTGACACTGCCGAACAGCGTTTTGGCAAGGTCGATGTGTTGGTCAATAACGCTGCCATCGTTTTGCGCAAGAACATCGAGGAAACCACCGCAGATGATTGGGACAACATCATGGAGATCAACGCCAAGGGTGTTTTCCTGGGCACCAAAACCGTCATACCAGCCATGCGAAGGGCCGGCGGCGGGAGCATCATCAACATCTCATCCATCAGCGGCCTGGTCTCCACTGGGCCGCCGGCCTACATCGCTACCAAGGGCGCGGTTCGGTTGTTCACCAAATCCACAGCAATCCAGTACGCGGCCGAAAATATCCGGGCCAACTCAATCCACCCCGGCAGCGTGGATACCGATATGCGCCGTGAGGGAATGGGCGCTTCGACCCCGGAAGAGATTCAGGAGCGCGTAAACCAGATTCCCCTGGGGCGCGTTGGCACCACCGAAGACATCGCCTACGGGGTGTTGTTCCTGGCGTCCGATGAGTCGTCATTCATGACCGGCAGCGAGGTCGTGATAGATGGCGGGTACACCGCCAAGTGAGGACGCCAGCATGACAAAACTCTTGCTGTTTTAGATGCAATGGGGTGAATCTCCTCACCCGTTTCGCCGCAGCAGGTGGGAGAGATACAATCCCTACCTGCCTGGATTATGAGTTTCCTCTGCTCCTTGTAGGCTCGGGTTTGGCTCCTGTTTCGCGGTAGCTGGTTGATGGCACGTCAAAAACCAGAAGAAATCTGTGCGTATGAGGCTGCCTACCCCGCGGATGAAATAGGTCTCGTGCATTATGGGGCGGTAAGATATTGCGTCGAAAAGGCTATACCTCTAGGTCAGAGCTCCGGCGGTCGTCGCAGATGCCACGGTGTGGCCTGCTCGTAGGCGTAGGCGGCTCGCAGCACTTCGGCTTCACCTAACTGCGGCCCGGCGATCTGCATTGCCAGCGGCAACCCGCCGTCACCATCGCTGGTAAACCCACACAAAATGCTCAATGCGGGACACCCGCTCAGGCTGTACAGCCCGCGGAAACTGCCATCGCGCAAAGCGGACGCTGCCATCTCCTTATTGCTCACCACGGTGGGTTCATCTGCGAGTAATCCTGCCGGCCCCGCGGATGTCGGCTGTAGCAGCAGGTCAACTTCGCGGAACGTCTGCAACACCTGCCGTCTGATCAACGCCCGCAGTTTCAGCGCTTTGTAGTAAACCTGAGCCGGAATCAAGTTGCCCACTGCAAAGGCGACCCGAGTATTGGGATGGTAGTCCTCCAACCGCTCCCGCAGCCACTCAGGATTGAGACTGACGCGTTCGGTGCTGGTGATGGTGCGTACGATAGGGCCAGTTACGGGCGCCAATGGCAGACTGACGGGCACGATCGTGGCTCCCAACTCGCGGAACACCTCAATGGCAGCTTCAACTGCGGTGGCGCTCCTTTCGTTCAGCGTCAATCCATGCCCGCCCATCAACTCCTGCACTACGCCGATGCGCAGGCCGTTCACACCGGCGCCCAGATTGGCAACGTAGTCGGCAACCGGCTCCCGGCGGCTGTACCGATCTTTGGGATCGTGGCCGGCGATTGCCCCCAGCGTCAACGCGCAGTCGGTCACGGTGCGCGAGATTGGCCCGATGGTGTCCACCGACCAGCTCGCCCCGTCCATGCCGGCGCGACTGACCCGTCCCCACGTGGGGCGGATACCAACCAAACCGCAGTTGGCGGCCGGCCCGCGTATTGATCCGCCGGTGTCTTCACCCAGCGACGTGGCGCACAGGAATCCGGCGGTGGCGGAACCGCTGCCCGTGCTGGAGGTTCCGGGGTTCCGCTGCGTATCCCACGGATTGCGGGCAGGGCCAAACCAGGAACTGACGGGGTCTCCCATGGCGAACTCGCTCATGTTGGTCTTGCCGATGACAATCGCGCCGGCGGCTTTCAGTCGCGCGACTACGGTGGCATCCTGCTCGGGCACAAAATCGGCTCGGATTTTCGATGCGTCGGTGGTTCGTATGCCCGCTGTGTGGATCTGATCCTTGATACCTACCGGCACCCCGTGCAGCGGCCCCCGCAGGTTCCCGGCAATCGCTTCGGACTCCAGCTCCTTTGCCTCTGCCCGCGCCTGTTCAGCGCAAATGGTGATATACGCGTTGAGCTTGTCGCCCACCGAATCGATGCGGTTCAGGTAGGCGTCCACCGCCTCCACAGGCGATATCTGTCCGCGCCTGATGGACTCCGCCAGTTCCGAGGCTGGCATGAAGGGTATGTCGTTGGTAGCCATGTTATGCCTCCAGGTCTGCCGGTTGGGTTACAGCAACGTATTCCTCCAGGTTGAACCCGTCCGGGTCAATCGCTGCCATCGATTCCAGCATGGCGTTCAGGCTATGCGTAACCTGGCTGAGTTCCGGTTCTGCCAATGTCAGGCTAACCGCTTTTGCCAATGCCTGCACGTCGTCGTTGGTCAAGTCTGCCATTTGTCCCTCCGTAATAACCTGGCGATTACACCGTCTGCCCCGTGAATCTCCAGGCAGACAGCAATGCCGCCGGAACGTTAACCGCCACGCCGGCCTCGTTCAAATTCAGCTGAGCCCGGTCGGAAAGCTTTTCGCAACCGGCTAATGCTGCTACGTAACTTTGCGTAAAACGCAGGTTCTTCACCGGCGCAGTCAACTCGCCGTTTTCGATCAGAAACGTGCCGTCTCTCGTCATACCGGTCATCACGCAGCCGCGGCTGTGAGCCAGGCGCGTGTAGTAAAAACGCGTGATGTACAAACCCCGTTCCACCGAACCGACCAGATCTTCGGTGGAGTGGTCGCCGGGTCGCATGAAAAGGTTGGTCGCCGTCGGCCCGCCGGTTGCGCCCCGTTGATGACCCGTCGAGGGGACTCCCGCCTTGCCTGCTGTATAGGCGTTATACACCGGACCCCGAACCACGCCATCCGCCACTATTTCCACCCGCTGCTTGGGCACGCCCTCAGCATCGAATGGCACCGGCCACCCGGAAGGATGCGTGCCGTCGTCCCAGATCGAGATTAGCGGGCTCATTGCCGCCTCACCCATTACACCATTCATCCAGCTGCGCTGATCCTGCACCATCTGAGCGCCCATGCCGTAGAAACTCAACGCTTCCAGCATGTCGTCCACCGCATAGTGTTCCAGCACGACCGGATATTCACCGTTTTCAAGCGGTTGCGGGTTCCGACCGCGCAGGGCCTTCCCGATGGCCTCGTCGGCCAGCGATTCGGGGTCGACGTCGTCGATTCGCCAACCGCCGCCCTTCGACCATCCCGCAGAATCATTGCCCCGTGCGGTAACGAGCAGTCCGGAGAACGTGCCGGCATGGTAGGCGTCGGCGCCCCGCGAACTGACTACCGCCAACTCGGTAACTCCCGTCCGACAAAAACCGGCGGCGTCCAGATCGGCTGCGGCGGCCTTGCGACAAGCGATCCCCGCCATCGCCGCTCTTTGGTCCGCGCCGAACGAGATAGTAGATTGGTCGCAGGCAGATATGATCGGAGCCGCCGCCGGTTCGGGCAACCCCTGGAAATCCGGATCCTCGGGCATCAAGCGGGCGTGTTCGCTGGCCAGTCGAACCGCCGCGGCCAGTCCAGCCGGAGACAGGTTGTTAGTAACCGCGCGACCCTGTCGCTTGCCGTCGGCGACCCGGATGTGGGCCACGGCGTCGTCGTGGTAAACATTTTGGTGGATGCGGTTGTTGGCAAATCGCGTCAATGCCTGCTCGGATGCGGTTACGTAGATGTCCGCGTCCGCAGCGCCGCGGTGTCGCAACGCGTCGTGTAGCAGTGCGCTGATTTCTTCGCGACCTAGCATGTGGAACGAACCACGGTATCCATCACGGCATCACACCGACCCGCACACCCCGGAATCTGGTGGGGCTGGCGCCGTGGCTGGTGTGTGCTATCTGTCCGGGCTGGCCCTTCCCGCAGCGCGGAGTTCCCCACAGCTGCCAATGTTCCGGCCCGCAGATGGCGTCGCAGCTCCTCCAGAATTCCGGAGTTATTCCGGTATAGGTGCAGTTGCGCAGCAGGCGACCCATCTTGCCGTTCTTGATCTCCCGACCAATCTCGGCGCCGAACTGGAAGTTGTACCGCCGGTCGTCTATCGACCATGACCGGTTGGTTTCCAGGTAGATACCGTCGTCTGTGTCAGCGATCAGGTCGTCCAGCGACCAAGCCCCGGGTTGGAGGCTAACGTTGGTCATGCGTATCAGCGGAATGCGGTTCCACGACGATGCGCGCATACAGCCGTTGGAAACCAGACCCAACCTCGCCGCCGACTCGCGCGACATCAGATACCCGACGAATTCACCGGCCCGGATGATGTCGGTAGCCTGTGCCGGCAACCCCTCGTCATCCCAACCGAACGTCCCCAGACCCGTCGGACTCGTGCTGTCGGCGGTGATGTGCACCTGCTCAGACCCGTACGGATAGTTGTTCAGCAGGTCAGGCGTCAGGAATGACGTGCCCGCGAACGCTGCTTCTTCACCCAACGCCCGGTCCAGCTCCACCGCATGTCCGCAGGATTCGTGGATCTGCAACGCCAGCTGGCTGCTGTCGATGATCAGATCGGTCGTAATCCCTGACGGACAGGGTTCGGCGGTAAGCAACTCGGCCGCTTCTTCGGCGATGCGACGGGCGTTGGCTGGTATGTCCATGGCAACGATGTATTCCCAACCGCCGCATCCCTGCTGCCGCCCGTGGGATTGCGGATACGAACGTCGCTGGATTTCGTCATTACCCACCGCCGTAACCTGTATCCCTCCGCCCGCTTCGCAAATGGTCTGGTGAACCTCGGCGCCTTCGGTGTTGGCAAACGTGCGCTCCTCCCGAATAAACACCAGGTTGCCCATGCGCGAGCTCACCTGCGGAACCTGAGCCATTTCGGCATCAGCCGACAGCAGCAGATTCAGCTTGTCATCCAGAGAAACGGTGAAGGGATCGACCTCCAGCGGAGTGGCGTAGCTTCCGGTACTTTTGACCGGAGGACCCAGCACGTCGGCCGCCGGTAGCCCGGGGCCATTATGCCGGGCCGACGCCCGGGCTATTTGCACCGCCTGGCCGGCGGCCTGATCTGCCGCCTCGTTGGTCAGCCGCCGGGTGGACGCGAAGCCCCATGCTCCATCGAACAGTGCCCTGATGCCCAAACCCATCGACTCGTCGGCGGACAGCGTTTCCACTATCCCGTTACGCACTACGATTCGTTCCTCGCGGTTCTGAACCAACCGCAGGTCTGCGTATTGAGCGCCCAGTTGCCGCGCTGTGTCCAGAGCGGTGGCGATTATCGCGTCCATACTGTTCCGTGGGCCTTGCTAAACGGGCAGGAACGGTTCGTCTGATGCGGGCGGAAGCTGCTCGAAGGCGTTGAGATTGAAGGCCAGCACCGAGTAGTAACCCATCAGGTTGGTTAGTTCCACGATCCCCCGTTCGCCAAAAGCTGAGTAAGCAGCGTCGAATGTGGATTGCGTAACCCGCCGGGTACGGAAAAACTCCCGGCCGTAGTTGATAACGGCGGCCTCCTCCGGAGAGAGGGCCGGCAAATCGCTTTTGTCGCGCAGGCTGTCAACCAGTGCATCGCTGAGGCCGGCGCGCCGACCGGCAGCGGCGTGGGCATGCCAGATAAACTGGCAGTCCAGCTCGCGGGCGGTTGTGAGCATCGCCAGTTCCTGCGCGTTGTCGGGTAGTGACGAGCCTTCAGCGCGCAGGTAGGCACGCAGCGCTTCTCCACGTTCCGCTATTTCAGGAACGTGGAGCTGGATGGCGATGGGTCCCAATGCGGGAACTTCGTTATTGCGGGACGCCACGATGGAATCGAACGCCGCCAGTTGGTCCTGGGGCACGGCGTTGCGGTCAGCGGTAGGAATTCGGGGCATGGTCATTCTCCTGTGGAAAGCGGCGTTGATACGGGCGTTGTTGATACGAAAGGACTTATTGACAGTGCGGTATTACTTCTTCTCCGAACAACTGGATTGCCTCCATGATCCGCTCGTGAGGCGGGCCACCGGAATGAGCGTGGCGCAGGCGCAGCAGGAAGTAATCCGCCCCGGTCGCCTCTTTCCAGCGGTGGAAGTCATCAACCACCTGCTGCGGTTCACCGATGATGAGGCGGTCGGTGGCCATGTTATCCATGTTGATGTCCGATTCGTTAGCGTAGTGGCGAAATTCGTTCAATCCGTTGCGCCAGTAATATTTATAGGCGTCAATCACCTCAGGCCCGTAAACCCGTTCCGCTTCGGCGCGGGTTGGGGCCACCCACGCGTCGCGCATCAGGCAGAGCGCCGGCTCCCGACCCGCTTCCTCGGCGGCCTTATGGTAGGCGTCGGTCAGCGCGATGGTGCCTGGCAGGTCGGTGCTGGGGCCGGCCACAAACCCGTCGGCGACCCGTCCGGCCCGACGCGCGCCCGGCGCTCGGCTGGCGCCAATCCACAATGGCGGAGACGGATCGGAATACGGCCTGGGTCTGATCGTAATGTCTTCCAGGTTGAAATGTTCTCCAGAGAACGAAAAGGTGCTCCCGCCCCAACATTGCCGGATTATCTCTATTTCCTCTTCAAATCGGCTCACCCGTTGCTCGATGGGAATCTCGAACGTCCGAAAATCCACCGGCTGATAACCCAGCCCTACACCCAGTATGAATCTTCCCCGTGAAACGATGTCCAGCGTGATGACGTCTTCGGCCATCTTAACCGGGTGATGCAAAGGCAGCAGTATTACCGAAGTGCCCAGGATCAGAGTGGTCGTTTGCGCCGCTACCGCAGCCGAAACGATCAATGGAGACGGCAAAAAGCCATCGCGGTCCTGGTGATGTTCACCGAAAAAGCACGAGTCGAACCCAACTGATTCGGCCAGCCTGGCTTCCGCCACCACTTCTTCGACGCGCAGCGCCAGGTTCTCCCCAGCCGGCGGGTCGGCAATTGAACTGTAGATCCCGAATTTCATTCCTATTCCTCAAAGAGTGCTGAAAAGAGCGCCGATGCTGCACCCGGATTGTAAATCATATCCAATTTCTTTGAAGCCGTGTCACCGCAACACTAGTTTCCTGTCCTTACGACCCAGAAACGTCGAAACGCCCGCTCATGCGTACCCACCTTAATCTGTTATTGCGACCCCGCACTCGATGCGGGGGTTGGCAATCTCGGCGCCGTAGCAATAGTGGTTCCCCGGCGTGTGCTCAACCTCAACGAGATTGCCACGTCGCTGCGCTCCTCGCAATGACAGGTGGGGGTGGGTGCCCTTCGCAACGACATTCTCCTGGTTTGGATTGACAAAGTGGGTACGCGTTAGGAAACGCCCGACCTTCGATGCTACTTGAAATGCGATAGCACACGGTTGGAGAACAACTCCATCTGCGAAAAGTATTCCGCCGGCTCCCCGGACAGGAATCCGAAAACGAAATCCCGAACGCCGGCGTCGATCCGTTCCTGAATCGCGCCCACGCAATCCTCTGCGTTCCCGGTGATGCACAACGCCCGGGCAATATCCTCAGCGCTGCGTTCAGCCGTAACGTAGCGTTGTCCAACGTGGGCGATCGCGGTTTGCAGGGCCTGGTCGGGATCCGTGTGTATGGCGGTTGGCTGGTTCAAGCCCCAGTGGTACCCCGAAAGGTCCCGTCCAGACTCTTCCGCCAGGTCACGCACATTCTGATTCGACCGCCGGATGCGGTTCACCGTGAACAGGTAGGGATACCAGCCGTCGCCGTCGATGGCGGCCCTCCGCACGGCGGCATCGCTTCTACCGGCAACCCAGATTGGCGGGTAGGGACGCTGGGACGGTTTCGGCAGCAGGGTTATGTCGTCGAAATTGAAAAAACGACCGTGATGGGATACGTGCTCACCGGTCCACAACTGCTTCATCGCCTGCAGAATTTCGTCGGTGCGGCGTCCTCTAGTACTGGTCGGAATTTCCAGGGCCTCAAATTCAATCCGCGTGTCCCGTTGGCCGCTCACGCCAATGCCGAAATCCAGGCGACCGCCGGAGATCTGGTCCACCGTAGACACCAGCTTCGCCAGCATCACCGGGTGGTACAACGGTGCGATGACTATCCCGGTCAGAACCCGGATCCGCGATGTGGCCCCGGCCGCCGCTGCCATCGCCGGCAGCCCCAGCATAGTGGGACGCGGCGGGTTGCCGTCCATGACGTGCTCGCCGACGGCAACCCGGTCAAAACCCAAATCTTCCGCTCGACGGGCGAATTCCCCCACATCCCAATAATTGTCCACGCTCAGGTTGCAGCCGAACGTGATGGAATTGTTCGATATGGTCATGTTCCCTTCAACTTCAACGGCCATGCGCTGTGTTACCGGTTGAGCATCTCATCGGTTATTTCAGCCAGTTTTGCCTCGTTCAGCGGGCCTTGCCATTGCCGGTGAACCGACCCGTCCGCGTTTATGAAGAAAGTGGCCGGCAATCCCAGGATTTCCAACTCCCGGGCCAGGTTGCCGTCATCCGTGTAGCCAGCCGGATACGTCACCGATAATTCGTTAAGCAACCTGGTCGCGTCATCCTGGCTTCCCAAACTGAAAAACTGGCCCAGATCCACGCCTACCACCAATGCCCGGTCGGCGTATGCGTCGGCAAAACTCTGAAACTCCGGCATCTCCGCTCGGCAGGGAGGACAGAGTCCGGCCCAAAAATTGAGCACTATCGGTTGCCCTTGCAGGCCCGACACCGGAACAACATCGCCTCCCACAATGTCCTGACCCTGGTAGAAATTGATGTTGAAATCGTAGATGGCATCGGCCGCGGGTTCCGGCAACTCCGTTTCGCCGCCCCCGTCCTGTTGAGTGGATTCGCTGGTGCCATAGGACCGTCCCGCCGAACCCGTCGCAGAATCTGAAGCGTTGCCGGAGCAAGCAACCGTGGCTAAAATCACCAGGGCTGCCATCGCCATGAGCGCGAATCGATACGCTTTGAATTGTTGGCCCATCCAGCAGACCGTCCTTGTGAGGGTGTTGCGAAAATCAGAGTAACATACCCCCATTGCCTTGTTAAGCCACGCTAATATCACCTTTGGCGCGGCCAATGCCCATATCCGACGGCTGTATCGCTACCATTAGCGCATACACCTTTCGTAGTGTACAATCGGGGCGGTTACAGACGCCGGGGAGGGTCTTGAGATGCGTGTTTTGTTGATTGCTACCAACCGCCACAATCGGGTTATGAGCCGTATGCGTGCCCAACCCATACCCATTGGCCTCGCTTATGTCGCCGGTCATCTGGACCGCACGCGCCATGAGGTCAAACTGGTCGACCTGATGTTCGCTGATACCGATTACCTCGGTGAGGTTGAGCAGGTGGTGTCCGAGTTCCAGCCCGAATTGGTGGGCATCTCCATCCGAAACCTAAGCAACCACAGCTACATGGACCCACAGTGGCAGTTGCCAATTACCAAGGGTGTCATTGAGCGGATCCGTTCCATATCCAACGCAACCATCGTTTGCGGCGGCCCCGCGTTCAGCATCATGCCGCAGCAAATATTCGATTTCGTGAAGCCCGATCTAGGCATTGCCGGCGACGCTGCCGAAACGTTTGCCGAGTTGGTCAATCGCGTCGAGGTTGGCGAGCCTGATTACCGCGGCATGACGGGTGTCCTCTACCGCGAAGACGGCGAGGTTGTGTACAGCGGAATGCGCTGTTCTTCCGATTTCGTCAGTCGCCCCAGCCTTGACGACCTGGACATCTCCAAGTACGCCCAGGCCGGCTTCGGCGTCAGCGTTCTCACCAAGCTGGGCGGGTTCTACTATCCAACGTCCGCCGCAGACTTCCACACCGCTGAAGGCGCCTGGCGTGTCATACGACCCATCGACGAGGTGGTAGAGGAAGTGGCCGAAGTCACCGACCGCTATGGGCTCCGCAAGATTTTCTTCGTTGACAACTGCTTCAACGTTCCCCTGGAACATGCCAAGTCGCTGTGCAACGCGCTCATGGAAGCCCAGGTCAAGGTGCGTTGGAACACTTGCCTTGCGCCGTATGCCTGCGACTCCGAGTTGATCGGCCTGATGAAGCAGGCCGGCTGCGGTCTGGTGATGATGGGCGGAACCCGCGGCGGCGATCCCCACGAGGGCGACAACGACACTTCGCGTTACGCTTTGCTCAAGGAAACCACCCAGCTATGCGAGGATGGCGGCCTGCACTACACCATTTCGCAGCAGTTCGGTGAACCGGGAGAGACCCGTGAATCGGTTGACAACAAGCTGGAATTCCTGCGCGGACTCAGCCCGTCCCTGGCGAACCTGCGCGTGGGCGTCAGCGTGATGCCCGGCACCGATGTTGCGGAGCGTTGTATCCAGGAAGGTATCATTGCCGACCAGTCCGAGCTGATCGAACCCACATTCTACCTGGAAGAAGCGGTTCGCCCGTGGTTGGTGGAATACCTTCGCGAACGGGTGGAAACCAATCCTCGCTGGAGCCTGACGTAATCCTGTCGGTCCGTGCAATTTCGCAGTTTTTCGCACATCCTTGTGGACTAGCATGAGCAAATCATTCACGTTTGCCGGCGTACTGGTAGTTATAACTGCGATAATCCTGCATGCGAGCGGCGCATGGCCTGACGTTGCGGTTGGCGGCCCTTTGCAGGCCAGTCTGGTTATGGGCGGCGGCGGAGCAATAATCGCGATGGTGAGCGCACTGTGGTGGTTGAATGATTCGCATTAGGTTGTGTTTGGCAACCGCGCTGGCATGGATTCTGCTCATGTTGGAGTTCTGGTTGGTTCTAAACGGCTACGCAGATGCCGCGGCCGGCATTATGGCGCTGGTAGTAACGACGGCCGGCATTTGGCTATCGGCAAAAGGAATGGCTCGCCTGAAACTGGCTGACAACCTTTTGGCCGCCGATCTGGAAAACGCGTATCGTTATCGCAACGCTGGCATTGCCCTCGGCGTAATCGGCTCCGGCTTGCTGATATTTTCATGGGAAGCTTTCCTGAACCGATTCATCAACTCTCCAAACGGCCGGCATTTAGGAAGTTGTAGAAGATGACCTTGGTAGAAAACCCCCGACTCCTGGAGTTGGCCGACGGCCCAACCATCAAGATGGCCCATCTGCTGCGGCGTGCCGGCTTCGGCGCCACCCGTGACGAGATGGATCGTGCGTTGGCCAATGGATACGAAAACACCGTAGAGGAATTATTGCATCCCCAGGATCAAACCGATCTGGAGATGGAAGACCTGATCCGGCGCTACCACGTGGACCAAAACAGCCTGATGATGCTGGAGAGCAGCCAAAGTTATTGGCTATACCGCATCATCAACTCGCGGCGTCCCCTGGAAGAAAAGATCGCTTTGTTCTGGCACGGCGTATTCGCAACGGCCTACGGCAAACTGAACCACGCCAAGGCGGTGGTCAACCAGACGCATACATTCCGGCGGTACGGCCTCGGAAAGTTTTCCGACATTCTGCTGGCCCTCTCCAGGGACCCCGCCATGATCTTCTGGTTGGACAACAAGGACAACCACAAAGATGCTCCCAACGAGAATTACGGCCGCGAGTTGCTCGAACTGTTCTCGATGGGCATCGGCAATTACACGGAAGTGGACGTAAAATCAGCGGCCCGAGCCTTCACCGGATGGACCATCGCAAACACCGACTATATGAGCATACGGGCCAGCCGCGATTCATTCTGGCCCTACGGCCGCATTGACTGGCAATTCCGTTACCGGGAAGACGACCACGACGACACCGACAAAACTTTCCTGGGTCAGTCCGGGGCGTTCAACGGGCGGGATGTGATTGACATAATCGCCAGGCAACCCGCCACCGCCCGGTTCATCGCCGGCAAGTTGTACCAATTCTTCGTGGCCGACCAACCGGACGCCGCCGCTATCGACATCCTGGCTACCGAGTTCACCAACACCGGCGGAGACATCGGCGCCGTTCTGCGATGCCTGTTCCTGTCTGATTTCTTCGCAGCTGATGCGGTGCGATTGGCACGTGTGAAAAGCCCCGCCGAATTGGTTGGATCCACCGCCCGCCTTGCCGGAAGCCATCGCTTCCCGGAATGGACCATCGTTAATCTCGCTATGGACGTCAATTTCATGGGTCAGGAAATCCTGAATCCTCCCACCGTGGAGGGATGGCATTCGGGAATGGAATGGATCGATACCGGCAATCTTGTCGAGCGCATCAACGCGGCCGGCATTGAAATGCGCGATACCAGCCTCCCCGGAATCCGTTCGATAATCAATCGCGTCCAGGCGTCCAAACCCGTCCTGGCGCCCCGCGAATTCGTCCTCGCGTGCCTCGACGCCGTGAGCATGTTCGAGGTGTCGGAGAACACCCTGGAGAGTCTGGTGGCCTTGGCAGCGCCCTGGGGTGAAGTGCGTTTCGACCGCAGCGATACCGTTGGATGCTCCGAAGAACGTGTCATCGAGTTGTTGCAGCTCATCGTAGCCTCGCGCGAGTATCAGATGGCATGACTGTCGTAAGAAGACTTGAACAGTGACTCCAAAGAGCACTCATGCCTCTAAACGGAAAGCCGCCAGGAGATACCGCCCCGATGATGTCTCAATCTATCGGGACCGCTGTACGGCAACCATGGCTTCATTCACCGCCGCTATAAACGATTCTGCATCTTCTCTACTAAAGCTCAAGAAGCTGTAATCTGCAGTACGTGTTGTTGTACCAAAAACGCTAGCTGTGGTTTGATTATGAGCAATCACTGTCTCTTGGAGATTGTACGTGCCCCCTCCCGCAAACATAACGTCGCCTCGATAATACTGCGGTATACGCCGCCCCCTGACCATTAGATAAACTACAAACATTGCAGGCCAAACCGAAAGACCAAGTGCGAGGAATGCAATGGCCAAGCCGGGGTTTGGGTCCGCGTCATAATAATGACCAGCAAAGCCACACGCAACGGTACCACCAAACAAAAGGAGTACAAAGAACCCCAGCAAAATAATTTGTCTCCCCAGGCCAGATGGCCGATGCGCAGGAACAACCACGAACTCCGTCCTCTGGATGGTGCTAGTCGGAACAGTCCGACCATCGTTAGTAACAAATCTAAATTGTGTCACTAGGATATTGTCTGCATTGTAGTATATACGCTCATCTTCTTGTACCATGAGTTACCTTCTGCCAAAGGATCGCGGAATTTTAACGTACGGTTGCGAGGCTGTCAAGGGACTGAAACCTGATTTGGCTCGACAAATGTGCTGTACTCATCAGTGAACCTTAGTCTTCAATCCTAACGGCAAGATCATGACCGCTACACTTCCAACTGCCACGTTCACCTACAGCCACACCGTCGGGTTCCTGGCGTATCAGGGGCGCGGTTTCATTCATCCGGTCGACTTGGCTCTTGGCGACCAGGGCCGGATGTTCGTGCTGAATCGCGGCGGCCCCGAAACCACTCTGCGCCTCAACCACAAGCGCGTCTGCGTTTGCACGGTGGACGAAGGCTACGTCGGAGAATGGGGAACCGGTGGCGCCGAAGACGGTCAGTTCTGGTGGCCCAGCGGCATTGCACGCGACTCCGGTGGTCTCATCTATATTACCGATGAGTCGCTGCAACGCGTGAACGTGTTTGAACCCGACGGTACTTTCGTACACCATTGGGGTCAACCGGGAGACGCTCCAGGCAAATTAAACCGCCCGGCCGCCATCGCAATCGCCCCGGACAACACCATCCTGATCAGTGACGCATTGAATCACCGCATCCAGCGATTCTCCCCAGCCGGAGAATTCGTTGACGCATGGGGTCAATTCGGTGCTCAGTCGGGTCAGTTCAACACGCCGTGGGGCCTGACCTGCGATGCAGACGGCAACGTGTTTGTGGCTGACTGGCGTAATGACCGTGTGCAGGGTTTCACTCCTGCTGGTCGGTTCGTCGGCCAATGGGGAACGCCCGGCGACGGAAAGGGCCAATTGCGGCGCCCGGCTTCCGTGGCCGTGGATGCAGAAAATTACCTGTACGTCGCGGATTGGGGAAACGAGCGCGTTCAGGTGTTTGCGCCGGACGGAGAAATTGCCGCCGTTTTGAGGGGCGACGCTACAACATCGTCCTGGGCCGAAGATTACCTGGCCGCCAACCCCGACGAAGCCGCGGCTCGTCTGGCTGCAGATCTGGTCCCGTCGGTATCTCCGTGGCGAGACACGCACCGGGAGATTTCGGCCGGCGTGGAATCGCTATTCTGGGGGCCGACCTCGGTAAAACTGGACGATGACGGAAGGATCTACGTAGTGGATTCCTGCCGCCATCGCGTTCAGATTTACCGCAAGCGAGCCCAGCCCGCAACCGCAGTTAGTAGTTAATTTTCTGCAGCAGCGGTTCTGTTCGATTGGGCGCCAAGTTAGTCTCGAACGTGTTGATGACCATCGACAGCATGGTGTAATTTCCCAGAATCAGGCTCAGTTCTATAGTCCCCTGTTGCCCGAAAATCTCCAGCGCGCTCTGGTATCCGCCTCGGCTGACCTGGTGATTCCGCAAAATCTCCCGGCCCAGATTTATCACTGCCGATTCGTCGGGGGACAACTCGGGCAACGGCTTCCCGTCCCGCAGCGCGTCCACTACGCCATCCGGTACGCCGGCGTCACGGGCTGACGTGGCATGAGAATTCCAGATGTGCTGACAATCCATCTCCCGGGCTGCCACCAGCATCGCCAGTTCGGCCGACTTCAACGGTACGCTGGAATCGTTACGCAAGTACAGGTTCAGCGCGGTGGCGTGTTTGCTGGCCTCCGGAACGTGGGTCAAAACCGAACCCGGACCATAGGGCGCCACGGTTCCCGAACTCCCAACGATCTGGTCGAACGCGGCCTCCTGGCCGGCGGGGATGCTTTCGCGCGTTGCTACAGGTAATCGAGCCATAATTTGCCTCCGGTTGTGGGTGTTGATCTCCAATCAGCGGTACGGTTTCTTACCAGTCTTTTCCTCAAATAGCTTCCAGGTGTTGTCGTTGAAGGGATAGTATTTTCCCGGGGAACATTGTTCCAGTTCCAGTTGCGCTTTGATGACGGCCTCTACTTCCTCCCGCTGGTGGGCAATCTCTATGACCTCGTTGGCTGCCGCCGCCGGCACCACCACCACGCCATCGTCATCCCCCACTATCGCGTCACCCGGCCGCACCAGCACACCGCCACACTGGATGCAGTCGTTCACCTGCCAGGGCCAAAACTCAGCCGGACCCTGCTTGGCGGTGGCATTGGCGGCGTAAACGGGAAACCCGTAACCCTTGAGGGTGTTGGTGTCCCGCACCGCTCCGTCGGTAACCAAGCCGCCAGCTCCGCGCTGATAGAGTCGGTAAAACTTGATATCCCCGCCGATGCTGCTGTATGGCCACCCCATTGCATCGATCACCAGAACCTCGCCCGGCCCGCACAATTCAAAGGCAACGTACTCGGCCGAGTCGGCTCCCTTTGGTTTGTCGGCGGCCAGGTCTGGACGGTGGGGTACAAACCGGAGCGTTACCGCCCTGCCCGCCATGCTCTGGCCGGATTGCAGCGGCTTTGCTCCTTCGATCATGCTCATCGGCCAACCCATTACCCACAGCCCATCGATCAGCGTTTGGGTGGGAATAGTTTTCAGCGTAGCCAGCGTTTCATCCGACACGGCAACGGCAGAGTTGGCAGTAGTCATCGGGGTCAAGAGTCCTTCGCGTTCCAGATTCGGATGCTGGGGGGCGAGTTGCATTGTAGCAGAAAAACAAGGCGGCCCCGTTGCCGGAGCCGCCTCGATAGCGCGCTTGGTTGGTACTGCCCGGCTGGTTTACTCGGAAGGCCAGCCTTCTGCTTCTTCACCCGCGCTGAGCGCAGCCTGGATGGAAGCGGCGGCATCATCGGTAACCCAACCACCCCAGATATCGGCGTTGTTGTTCAGCCACCACATGGCAGTCGCTTTAACATCGGCATCAGGGTTGGCGTCCTGCCACTGGACAACGGACTTGTAGATGTTGATGTTGAAATCCCACTGGCGCAGCATTTCGAGAACGTCGGGAGCGCGGCCCGGCAGATCGGGATATACTGCGATCAGGATGGTGGCGTCTTCATAGGCGCAAGCCTTGGTGGTGAACCAGCACTGGTCGCTGTAAGCCGGCTCCTCCAGGCGAACCAGGTCCAGCTTCAGGGCCGGATCATTGGTGCCCCACTGGTAACCCAGCCAAGGTTCCTCGCGTTCATAAGCTCCGTACAGGTCGGCGTTCAGCGCCGCGCCATCGCCAGGGTTGATGATTTCAACGTGGTCGGACAGACCGTAGCCAGCGACTTGCTTGGCGTTCACGTCCTCGCAGGCCCAACCGATGATGCAGGATACCAGCCGCGCCTTATCGCCGGTTTCTGCCGTCTTGAACAGGTCTTTGTATTGTTGCTCCTTCAGGTCTTCAACACTGTCCAGGTCGGGATATTGCTCTTGCAAATAAGCGGGGATTACGAAGGCAGACTGCCAGTCATTACCCAGGCTCTTACCCACTGACAGCACCGCGCCATCTTCTCTGGCCTGGTTCCAGGCTTCGTCCTGGTTGGGCAGCCAGATTTCCATCGTTACGTGGGTGTCGCCATTCTGCAATCCCTGAAACAGGGGCAGCGTGGCGCCGAATTTTACGTCGGTCGGATAACCGTAGCCCTTTTCAACGATGTATTGGGCGATGCGGTTTTGCAGCAATGCGCTGGACCAGTTGAGGTCTCCGAAGATGATGGTGTCTTTGGGCCCTTCCGGCGCCATCACTTCGACAATCCTGGTGACTTGGACCTGTTCACCGGGTACTTCGACAATCTTGGTTACTTGGACTTGTTCACCGGGTACTTCAACAATCTTGGTGACTTCCACCGTCTCGGTGATGGTTTCAGGCGTTGCTGGCGAACAAGCCACGACGGCAAGCGCCGTTACTGCGGCTAACAGCGCCGATATGGCTAGTAGTCTGAATTTTGCAGGCAAGATGGGTTCCTCCCTTTTGGGTGGTCTCAAGGCTACCGGGCCATCCCGGCGCCGGCGTAGTGGCGACAGTTATAACAGCCCGTGATACCGGTGTCAAACCTCCGACACACTGATTCAGGAAATGAGTGGCAAAACCACAGTTAGTTTACGTAACATGTTGATACACTTACGTATAATATCCCGCTTGAACACCACGATTCCGCTTTCGCGCAACCTCAGTCAGGTTGATCACAGCCCTCCGGACAATGCCTCCTGACGGCTTCTCGCCACCGATTGCGTGAGGCGGTCGATTACGATAGCCATGAACACGATAGCCAACCCGGCGATTATGCCCTTGCCCACTTCGTTCTTTTGGATAGCCCGCAGCACGTTGTCACCCAGGCCGCCGGCCGCTACCATGCTTGCGATGGTTACCATTGACAGAGCGAGCATTGTAGTCTGGTTGATGCCGGCCATGATAGTGGGGAGCGCCATCGGCACTTGCACCTTCGAGAGAATCTGCAATGGGGAAGCCCCGAAAGACCGCGCCGCTTCCACCGTTTCCGGGGACACCTGCCGGATGCCCAGGTTGGTCAGCCGGATTACCGGCGGCACCGCGTAGATGATGGTGGCGAATATACCCGCCGGCTTGCCCAGCCCAAAGAACAGAATCCCCGGCAGCAGGTACACAAAGCTCGGCATGGTCTGCATCCCGTCCAGGATTGGGCGCAGAATGCGGTCCGCAGTCTGGTTGCGCGCGGCCAGCACGCCCAGCGGCAGCCCAGCCGCCACCGACAACGCTACCGCCACTACCATCAATGCAATGGTGTCTATGGTGTTTTCCCAAAGCCCCATAAACCCGATGTAGAGAAAAGCCGCCGTCGTAAATATCAGGAATGCCCAGCGTCCCACTGCAAAGGACGCCAGCGCCAGCGCCAGCACCACCGCCGGCCACGGTAGCCACTTAAGACCGGTTTCAATGTACAGCAGCGCATACGTAACACCGTATTTGATCCCTCCGAACAGCCATTGCCCCTCTCTAATCAACCAAGTGGCTCCATCGTCAATGGCGCTTCCCGTAACGTCCCTCAGCGACCGGTCAAAAGTCGTTGTCCCGTCACTTGACGTCGTTCGAGCCACCGTCGTCGGAAACTCCATCTCCGGCCCCCAGATCAGGAGGCTGGCAATCAACACGACCAGAACGGCCACAATGCCGACCGCCCATCTGTACAGTGTTGGGATATTGCCCAGCGTGAGTCGCGGTGTCGCGCGTTCTGCGCTCGATGCAGTCTGGACCGAATCCGTCGCACCGGTATCCGGCTCGTCTCCGGTTATAACTGCCATGATTTCCTCCCGTAATAAGCTTGCCGGATGAAGCGCCGGCGATACGGCTCAGGTGGTCAGGCCGTTGTTATTTTCCTGAATCGTCCGCGTCAATGTTTGCGCCACTTTCAACACGGGATTCGGCTATCAACGCGTTTTCGGCGGCGTTGGCCTCGTAATCGGCATCAGCCGCAGAGGTTTCGGCCAGCGCCTCGGCCAGCGCGCCGCGGTGGACTTCCCCGACCAAAACGTTGGCGTCATCCACAATGGGTATTGGAAAGTCGCTCGCCATCGCCATCGGAATCAATGCGTCGAACGTTGTCGTCGGCGCTACCGCCTGATACTCCCGGTCAACAAAGTCCCAGGCCTGGTCAAATCGTCTTACGCCGGCGCGCACCGCCCGCTCCGCGTTGGTGATCGACAGCAACCCTATGTAACGCTCCCGCATATCCACCACCCAGGCGGCGTCGCCGTCGCTGTTGCCGATGGTGTGCAGAGCCGCCCGCGGACCCTGGTGGCCCATGACGGTCGCCTTTGGGGTTACCATAACCTTGCTGGCGGTCAGCACGCTTTCCAGTCGAACGTCCTGGGTGAAATCTCCCACGTACTCGTCCTCGGGACGCAGCACAATATCCTCGGGAGAACCAATTTGCGCTACCTGACCGTCGTGCATAATCGCGATGCGGTCACCTAGCTTCAATGCCTCGTTCAGGTCGTGGGTGATAAAAACGATGGTCTTTTGCAGCTCGGATTGCAGGCGCAGAAGTTCGTCCTGCATCTGGCGTCGGATCAGGGGATCCAACCCGCTGAACGGCTCGTCCATCAGCATGATGTCAGTATGGACAGCCAGGGCGCGAGCCAGCCCAACCCGTTGCTGCATTCCCCCGGACAACTGCCGTGGATACGCCTCTTCCCAACCGGACAGGCCCACCAGTTCCAGAACGTCCCGTGTTCGGGAATAGCGCTCGTCTTTCTTCACGCCCTGCACTTCCAATCCCCATGCCGCGTTATCAATGACGTTCCGGTGGGGCATCAAGCCGTAATGCTGAAACACCATAGCAATTCCGCTGCGGCGAAACTCGATCAGGTCTTTCTCGGACATCCGGGTGATGTCTTGGCCATTGATGACAATCTCGCCGGCGGTTGGCTCTATCAGGCGGATCAGGCAACGCACCATCGTGGATTTGCCGCTTCCCGACAACCCCATGATTACAAAAGTCTGGCCTTTTTGGACGTCGAATGACACATCCTGCAGGCCAACGACGTTGCCAAATTCGGATTGGAAAAATGACTTGTCCTTACCGGCGTACTCGGGATTCAGAACCTTCGCGGGATCTTTTCCGAATACTTTCCACACCGACCTGACCCTGATGTAGGGTTCTTCGTCAGATCCATTGGAGGTGCCCACTGGCGTCAGACCGGCGAGTGGTTTATCGTCCGTAGCCATTTCAAGATCACCCCAAGGCGTGAAATTGCGATGTATCCGGGGGCGCGTTTCGGAATCTCGTTACAGATTTCAATGCAGACCCCGGCCCATTCCCATGCCGTGTTTATGTATGGGGAGCGTTCAGAATACCGTAGGCCCGGATGCCGGTTTTTGTCAACCCTGATGGAAGCGTGTCAACGGTCCGGTCGATACCGGGCCACCTCACCGGAACCCTCCCGCGTACCCACTTTATCAAACCAAACCGGCCCGCTTTCACCGCGAAGAGCGCCCACCCCCACCTGTCATTGCGAGGAGCGCTCACCCCTACCTGTCATTGCGAGCGCAGCGTGCCAATCTCGTCGCCGTAGCAGTGGTGGTTTGCCGACGAGTGTTCAACCTCAACGAGATTGCCACGTCGCTGCGCTCCTCGCAATGACAGGTGGGGGCAGGTTCGCGTGAGCGCCGCCGCCAGGTTTTACCGCCGCCAGCGGATGTTGTACACTACTCCTGTCAACAACCGGGAGCGCCATCTCTGCGAAGGCGACGCTCAAGAATCTGTACCGAAAGGCAGAACACGCACGTGGCACAAATTACTGTAATCGGCACCGGATTGATCGGCACATCGCTCGGATTGGCGCTGCGTGCCTCGTCATTACGCAACCTGACGGTGGTGGGCACCGATTCGGAACATGCTTCCAGGGCGGGAGCCCAGCGACGCCAGGCCTTCGACCGAGTGGAAGGTCGGTTGGGAAACGCCATCCACGAAGCCGATGTTATCGTTCTGGCCACACCGGTCCTCGCCATGCGCGAACTAATGGAAGGCATGGCGCCCTACTTGCCGGAAGGCTGCGTCGTCACCGATGTCGGCAGCACCAAAACCCAGGTGCTGAAGTGGGCCGACGAGCTGCTGCCGGATTCTGTGGACTTCGTCGGCGGGCATCCCATGGCCGGCCGGGAAACTCCCGGTCCCGACAACGCCGATGCCACGCTCTTCGCGGGTAAACCATACTGCGTAATCCCCAGCCCAAAGGCCAGCCAGCGCGCCGTGGGAGAAATCACCACGCTGGCCGAGGCGGTGGGAGCAGAACCCTACTTCATCGGCCTGGACGAGCACGATAGCTTCGTGGCTGCGGTAAGCCACCTTCCCTTCCTGGTGTCCACGGCGCTGGTGGGCTGCACCAGCAAATCGGCCAACTGGTCCGACATCGGGCAACTGGCGTCGTCCGGCTACCGCGACATCACCCGGCTGGCGTCCGGCGACGCAACCATGCACCGTGACATCTGCGTCAGCAACGCCGAACCCATTGTCGCCTGGATCGATGCTTTCATCCGTGAACTGTACGAGTATCGCAAACTGCTGGACTCCGGGACCGAACTTCCGGATAAAGACGCCGTCATGACGCTGTTCGAGGATGCCAGGATTGCCCGCGCCAAGTTGATGGCCGGTGATGTCAACCCACGCTCCCGGGAAATCGAGGGCTCCCCCGATTACCCCACGTTCACCCAGTCAATGAGTCAGATGTTCCTTGGGGGATTGGCCAACCGCGCCCGACGCCTCATGATGCTGGAAAGGGACGACGACCCCAACCGCAGCCGCCGGCGAGACGACAAGCCGTAGCCAGCAAGGGAGAGAATCGGTGACTGAAACTATAGTTAGGCCCCATTCTCTTGGTGGTTCGTTCGCGGTGCCGGGCGACAAGTCCATTTCGCACCGGTCGTTGATCCTCAACGCCATTGCAGAAGGCGCGGCCACCGTAACCGGACTGTCCGACGGAGCCGATGTACAGTCCACCGCTGCCTGCCTGAGGGCTATGGGCGTTGCAATTGAGCCCCTGGACGAGCCGGGCAGTGTGCGTGTTTCCGGCTTGGGGCCACAACTGCATGAACCCACCGACATGCTCGACGCCGGCAACAGCGGCACCTCGATGCGATTGTTGTCCGGACTGCTGGCGGGCCAGGAGTTCCTTTCGGTGCTCACCGGCGATGGGTCGTTGCGCACCCGTCCCATGGGCCGCATCGTCCAGCCGCTGCAACAGATGGGTGCCTCCATCATGGGTCGCCACAGTGACACCCTCGCCCCCCTGGCGATTCGGGGTGGCAACCTGCGTCCCATCGAATACGACATGCCGGTGGCCAGCGCCCAGGTGAAATCGTGCCTGATGCTCGCCGGACTTTCCGCCACCGGCCCCACCGTGCTCCACCAACCGGCCCTGTCCCGCGACCATACGGAACGCATGATGGCCGCCATGGGGGCCCAGGTTAGTTCCGACGGCCTGGCCCTCACGCTGAATCCCACCACCCTCAAGGCCGTTGACGTGGCGGTTCCCGGCGATATTTCCTCGGCGGCATTCTGGATGGTGGCCGGTCTAATCCACCCCAACGCCAGGGTCACCATCACCGGCGTAGGTCTCAACCCAAGCCGGGCCGGCATCATCGATGCGCTCCAAATGATGGGAGCCGGTGACTGCCTCCGACTGGAAAACCGGCGCACCGAGGGAGGAGAGCCGGTCGCCGACGTCGTGGCGACCTCGGCCAGTTTGCAGGCCATCGAACTGGGCGGCGAGATTATTCCGATTATGATCGACGAGCTGCCTGTTTTGGCCGTAGCGGCCTGCTTCGCCCGCGGGGAAACTGTTTTCCGGGATGCGGCCGAACTGCGGGTGAAAGAGTCCGACCGCATCGAAACCACGGTGTCCGAACTCCGGCGTATGGGCGCTGACATCGATCCGCGCGAAGACGGCATGGTCATTCGGGGCGTTTCCAAGCTCACCGGCGCGGACGTGGAGAGTCACGGCGACCATCGGTTGGCTATGTCGCTCGCAGTGGCGGGGTTGGCCGCATCCGGAACGACAACGATTCACGGCTCCGAGGACGCGTCGGTTTCCTATCCGAATTTCTGGGAACATCTCAGTTCAATCACCAACGGATGATGCGGGACAACAGCGAGCTGCCACAAGCCGGCGCAGCGCCCCCGTTGCTTGTAGTGTTGTCTGGGCCGTCCGCCTCGGGCAAGGGTTCATTGGTGGCGGCGCTGCAGCAACTGGATCGTCCCTGGCACTTCGCCGTTACGGCCACTACGCGCCCGAAACGTCCCGGTGAAGTTGATGGCCGGGACTACATCTTCAAAGAAGTTTCAGAATTCATGCGAATGCGCGAGCGGGATGAGCTGCTGGAATGCGCCGAAGTGTATGGTCGTTGGTACGGCGTGCCCCGACAGCAGGTTCGGGATCCAATCATTGCCGGGAAAGATGTTATCCTTGAAATCGACGTTCAAGGTGCGGGAACCATCCGCGAGCTTACGCCGCAGGCCCTCACGATTTTCGTAATGCCTGCTACCATGGTTTCCCTGCGAGATCGGCTCGCCCACCGCGGCACCGAAAACCCCGATGACATGGAACGTCGCTTGCGGGAGGCCGCTGTCGAACTCGAACGTATGGAAGAATTTGACTACCGCGTCGTCAATCGTGACGGCGAACTGGATGTTGCTGTACGTGAAATAGACGCGATCATTTCTGCGGAAAAGTGCCGTGTAAACCCGCGGCTGGTCCAGATGCTGTAACCGGAGCCTGATATGACCGACCTGGCTGACCGACAATTGCCCCCAAATCCCGCCGACGCCGGTGAGCCGGCCGCGCTCCGTCCACGCCTGCCCGACTGGCTAAAGGTGCGTATGCCGGGTGGCCCGCGTTACATCGAACTCAAGCAGTTGATGCGCGATAGCCAGCTCCATACAGTGTGCGAAGAAGCCCACTGCCCCAACATCGGTGAATGTTGGGAGCGGTCGGCGGCAACGTTCATGATCCTGGGCGACATTTGCACTCGAGCCTGCGCCTATTGTGCCGTAACCACGGGTCGGCCCGGCGCTCTGGATCTGGGTGAACCGTTCCGTCTGGCGGCAACCGTCAAACGCATGGGCCTGAAATACTGCGTCGTCACGTCGGTCAATCGCGACGACCTGGACGACGGCGGCGCTGCGATATTTGCCGCTTGCATCAAGCAGGTTCGTGCCGCCGTCCCCGACTGCCGGTTGGAAGTTCTCATCCCCGATTTCGAAGGCAGCGAGATGGCTTTGCGGAAAGTGGTGGACGCCAAACCTCATGTGCTGAATCACAACATCGAATCGGTCGAAAGAGTGTTTCGCCGCGTCCGACCCAGGGGCGATTACCGCCAGTCGCTCGATCTCCTGCAAAAGGTCAAAACCATCGACCCGAACATGGTCACCAAATCGGGCATCATCGTGGGTATGGGCGAAACCACGGACGAATTGCATCAGACCATGGCAGACCTTCGCAGCGTTGATTGCGACCTGTTGACCATAGGCCAGTATCTACGCCCGTCGATCAAGCACACTCGCATCGACCGGTTCTATACTCCCGACGAATTCGATGCGCTACGTCAATTTGGGGAAAAATTGGGCTTCAAACACGTCGCATCGGGGCCGTTGGTTCGTTCGTCATACCACGCCGATGAGCAGCACGAGGCAGCCGCGGTCGCCCATCAATTGGCATAATCCCGCCCGCTATTTTTGACGGGAGATTGCCGTATTCGCCCACTTGATAGCGCACCCCAGCCAACCAAACGCCGGGTTGCCTAACCCCCGTCGACCCGCAACGCCAGCGGAGCAACCGGATTGGAAAACTCCGGAGCCACTGCCAGTTGTTGGCTGCTCCCGCCCCAGCGCGCCGCCAACGGCCAGTACTGCCAGCTGGCGTTTGTCTCCCTCACCTCGACGGCGCCGGGTGTTGCCGGCCTGGCGTCGTGGTCGTCCTCCGGGTCATCAGCGTCGGGGCGCCAGGGCCAGGGCAAATGACGCAACCACGGATTAGAACCCTCGTAACCGTTGGCATTCGCCACCACCGCCATCACCTGATGCGGACGATGCAGCAGATGATCCGGTCCCTGTTCGGCTATCGCCTGCGGGTCGATGGTGGCCCACATCGCAGCCGCCGACATTACGCCCGCCTGTCGGGCGCACGCCACATCCTGGGGGGCGTCTCCGACGTACATGGCATCCGAAGCGCTGACTCCCAGCGTTTCCAGAACCTGAAACAGGCCGACCGGGTCAGGTTTGAACGGGCGCTCCGTGGTTTTGAAGGATGCGAAGTCCACCAGGCCGGAAAGCCCCGATTGCGTTAGTTCCGCGTCTCCGAATTCGGGAACTTTGTCCGACAGTATTCCGATCAGCATTCCCCGCCGTCGAAGCCATCTCAACAGGCTGGCCGCACCTGGAAACAGATAATTGCGGTGACCGACGATGTGGTGATAGTGGGCGAGATAGGTTTCCATAATCCCGTCCAATTCGTCTTCGGCGTCGTGCCGGCTCCCGAAAAACCAGAGCAGGTGTTGCGGGAACGGGCGGTGAAACTCGGCCGCCACCTCGCCAGCCGTGGGAGCTTTGAGGGCCAGATCAGCGGCGGTCCGTTCCATCAACCACAAATGGATATCCCAGCTATTCCACAGCGTCAGGTCCCAATCGAATATAACCGCGCGCATTCGACCCCGTCTCGCGCCACGACGTGCCGGATGGATACGTCAGCAGTGCCCCGGGTGGCTGGCGCCGCCGCCCTGGTAATCGATCGCGCTGGGCATCACGGTTGTGCCAGGATGTTCCGCCCGACCGATGTTCAACGTGAACGCGCCACAAGCATAGTGCAGTACGCCGCTGACCTCCAGCGTCGGCGAATCGGACAGGTAGGTTATGTCCCCGTTTGCTTCGATACGGAACGGCCGGTCGTGACCCGGATAGATGGTATTGGCGGCCGCCACAATTTTCTGGATGCTTTCCCGCGCATCCGCTTCGCTCCAGAATATGATTGCGGGAGCGCCCCTCCCGATGGCGCCAGCGTCCGACATGGCGTCGCCGCCCACGCAGACGGTTCCGGCGTCGGTTTCCACCACCACGCTGATGTGACCGCGCGTGTGGCCCGGAGTTTCGATCAGGCGTACCCCGGGTTCGAGTTCGGTTTCTCCACGGACTTCCCGTACATTCTGTGTCAACAATGTATTGGCAAAATATCGCGCTGTCGCCAGGTCGCCGTCCCGGGGATTCCGCGTATATTCCAGCTCGTCAGCGTGGATTACGATCTCAGCATTGGGGAACAAATCCGTGTTCTGGGAGTGATCCCAGTGAGAATGGGTCAAAATCACCCGGCCAATATCTCCCAGCTCCAACCCGCTGGCCGCCAGCGAATCCACCAGCAGGTTCCTCCTGCCGAAGTGCCCCACGTCCACTATCGACAATACCTCACCGCGAATCAGGGTAACCGTACAGAGACCCAGGCGGGTTTGGTCAGTGTTTATACTGTATCCACCCATTATGATTTCCAGTTCCGGCATGTTATCCCTCCTGCATTTGAAGAACCATTGGCTTCAGCGGGACGGATTATAGCACCGCGAACCACACCACTGGATTGGGCCCGGTTTGAATTGACCGCCGATTCGTCAGCACGAGAGGAACCGTGACCACTGCCAGTCTTGCCCTGCTAAACGGGCGGGTCCATTCGTTTGCCGTTGGTCGCCCGCGCGATCCCGCCCACGCGGATGCCGTCGCGATCGCCCACGGGAAAATCCTGGCCGTCGGTTCCAACAGCCATGTCAAAGGGTTTATCGCCCGCGATACTGAAGTGCTGGATTGCGCTGGCCGCGCTATCATCCCCGGCATCGTGGACCGCCACTGCCACGTTCTGGCCGCCGCTCGACGCATCAATCGGGTCGATTGCCGGCCCTCGTCCGCTCCCGATATAGATTCCATCGCCGGCAGGTTGCGCGCAGCAGCCAAGACCCGACCCGGCTGGATTCGAGGCTACGGTTACGACGATTCTGCGGCAGGGATTGGGCGACACATCAATCGCCGCGACCTTGATGCCGTGTCAGCACACCGCCCGGTGAGAGTTGACCACCGGTCGGGTCACGCCTGCGTGCTGAACAGCCCAGCCCTCGCCGCAGTGGGCATCTCTGCGGCCACTCCGGATCCTCCGGGCGGCGTCATCCAGCGCGACGTGCACGGCGAACCCACCGGATTGTTGATGGAAATGTCCGACTGGCTCGCCCGCCACATTCCCGAGGCTGGTTGGGACTCGATCCGGCAAGGGATTCCCGGCGCTGCGCTGTTGCGGGAGTTGTCATCATTCGCCACTGAATTGCTCGCCTACGGAATCACCTCCGTCACTGATGCCGGACCGGCTAACGACTTCCTCCGGTGGAAGTTACTGTCCGGAGCTGTAATCAACGGGGCGTTTCCCCTCGAACTGACCATGATGCCCGGTTGGACGCATCTGGGTGAAATGCTGCAAGCCGGGTTGGGCTACGGAGCAAGCACGTGCAACGGGATGCTGCGATTGGGGCACGCAAAGATCATGCTGACCACGTCAAGCGGAATGCTCCACCCCCATCCCACCGAGTTGAGCCGGATGATCGAGCGGGCGCACGAAATGGGATTTCCGGTGGCGATTCATGCCGTCGAGCGGGACGCGGTAGTAACCGCTGCTCTGACGTTGACTGACCTTGCTTCGCAATCCCCCGGACTCGAAACGCCGGGTCGCGATCGCATCGAGCACTGCGGAGAGTGCCCGCCGGACGTCGCTGACTTGATCCAGGTATCCGGCGCTACCGTCGTTACAAATCCCGCCTTTCTGTATTACGACGGGCTGCGTTACCGGCAAACCGTAACCGCCGAACTACTCCCGAACCTGTATCCGGTGGGCAGTTTGCTGCAACGAGGAATACCGGTTGCCCTGGCCTCAGATGCCCCCGTGGTAGAACCGAATCCCTGGTCTGGGATGGCCGCAGCGGTTTCGCGGCGATCACGAGATGGCGTCAGTTTCGGCGGAATTGGGCTTCCGTCAGTGCGTGATGCCCTGGCGTTGCACATTGGGGATGGAGCCATCGTCGAAGGAGCCTGGGCCAACCTGGCGGTGGTCGAACCCGACCCGTTCTCATTGCCGGTGGCCGAGCTCGAGTCCGTTCGCGTGGCGGCAACGGTCGTTCGAGGCAGTCTGGTCTGGCGGAACGGCCTCTAGCGCGACCGTTCCCGGATGTAGTCCACCATCTCCAGCAGCGAGCGGCGTGGGGCGCAGTCGGGCAGCTCTTCCAGGGCGTTAGAGGCGTCAGTGCAGTAGTTCCGTATCAACGTGAAACAGTCCGGCACTATCTCCGAGTTGGTTATCATATCCAGCGACTTGGTGAGCAATGCATCCACGTTTGCTCCGTCCGACTTGATGGCGCTGAACAATGCGCCGATCGGGTGCTCATTCGGATACCGGTCCATCAACATGATTGTCGGCAGTGTCAACACGCCCTGCAGCAGGTCGTTGCCCACCGGCTTGCCAATTTCAGTAGCGTCGCCCTGCACGTCCAGCAGATCGTCGACGATCTGGAACGCCATCCCGATGTTGTAACCGTAGTTGCGCAGCGCCTGCACTTCATTTTCGGGGGCGCCGCCCAGGATGGCTCCGGTTTCGGCGGACGTACAGAACAGCGAAGCGGTCTTGCGGTAGATTCGCTCGTCGTACAATCGGCGCGATTTCACCGGGTCGAACGTGGTGAAGAACTCGATCAGCTGACCGCTTGCCAACTCCATGATGGTTTCCGAAAACCGCCGAATTACCCGGATCACCCCGGTATCGCACACAAACGTCGCCGATGTCGCGAAGAGGTAGTCCCCCAGTAGAACGGCCACGTGGTTGCCGTACAACTTGTTGATGGTCGGTTTGCCCCGGCGTACACCGGCGTTATCCACCGTGTCGTCGTGGATCAGCGTGGCCAGATGCAATAATTCCACCGCTGACGCCATGATTAGCGTCCGCTCGCGATCGTGCTCATGCAATTCAGCGGACAGCAGCGTCAGCGCCGGCCGAACCCGTTTTCCGCCCGACACCAGCGCGTACTTCAGCAGGGGATCCAGGTCAGCGATGTCGGTTTTGCACAGGTGATGCAAACGCTCTTCTACCCGCGCTAACTGTTCGGCTACCGGAGCGTATATTGAGATCGTTTGCAGGTCCAGCCCCGGCTGCACGTTTCGTCCCTCTGGTTAGGCGCTCACGCCCAGCAGGCCAGCTTCTTGCTCAGCGACCTCGACGTCCAGTTTGGTGTACAAAGCCGCCGGATTGCGTAGCGCGTGTCCGGGTTGAATCGCGGCCTGAACCACATCGGCATCCCACGGTTCCGAGGAAACCGGGCCATCAAACCCCAGGTATTCATGGAGCTTTTGACTGCTGAACGGCAGGTACGGAGATAACATAACCTTAAGGCAGTTGATGGCTTTGATAGCCGCCGTCAAAGAGCAGGCCGCATCGGCACGGTCCGTTTTTACCGCCAGCCAGGGCGCGCGCGTGTCCAGATAACGGTTAGCCTCCTGCGCCAGCGCGAACGCGTTCGATACTCCGGCGCGGAATCGAGTGTGAGCCAGGCTGTCGTCCACTGCCTCCATCGCCCGTTTCGCCGACGCCAGCAAAGTAGCTTCAGCATCACTGGCCGGCGCTGCATCCACCGGAACCTGGCCATCGAAATTGCGATAGGTAAACCTCAAAACCCGGTTCACCAGGTTCCCGTAGGTCGCAACCAGCTCATCATTGTTGCGGCGTACGAATTCCGTCCAGGTGAAATCCGTGTCTCCCGTTTCCGGCATGTTGATGGACAACAGGTAGCGCAGCGGGTCTGGGTCGTAGCGATCAAGGTAATCGGGAACCCAAACTGCCCAGTTCTGGCTGGTGGAGAATTTGCGGCTTTCCAGACTCAGAAACTCATTCGCCGGCACATCGTATGGCAGGTTCAACCCGCCGTAGCCCATCAGCATCGCCGGCCAGATGATGCTGTGGAATGGAATGTTATCCTTGCCGATGAAATAGTAGGACCGGGTATCGGGGTCTTTCCAGAACGATTCCCATTCATCCCCATTGCCGTTGAGTTGCGACCATTCCACCGCGGCGGACAAGTAGCCGATTACCGCCTCAAACCAGACGTAGATGCGCTTGTCGCCGTACCCGTCCAGCGGAACTGGCACGCCCCAGGAGAGGTCCCGCGTGATGGCGCGGTCTTTCAGCCCGCCCTGCAAAAACCCCCGCGTCGAATTCGCCACGTTGGGCCGCCAGTGTTCGCGCCCTTCAATCCAGTCCAGCAGCGGCTGCTGGAAGGCGGACAAACGCAGAAAAAAGTGCTCCGAGTCCCTGAACTCCGGCGTTGCACCACAGATGCTGCACCTCGGCTCCACCAGGTCTATCGGGTCCAGCGTATGTCCACAGGCGTCGCATTGGTCGCCCCGCGCCCGTTCGTTCCGGCAGTGAGGGCACACCCCCTCAACGTACCGGTCGGGCAGAAATCTGACGCAAGCGGCGCAAAACGCCAGCAGCGTCGTATCCGGGTAGATATAGCCTAATTCCATCAACCGAGTGAAGAAATCCTGCACTACTCGCTGGTGATTTTCCGTGTGGGTAGTGGTGAACAAATCGAAGGTGATACCCAATCGTTGCCAGGTGTCCAGAAACTGGGCGTGGTAGCGTTCCAGGACTTCCTGCGGCTCCACGCCTTCCTGGTCGGCCCGGATCGTGATCGGCGTACCGTGGGCATCAGATCCCGAGACCATCAGCACGTCGTTACCCTTCATGCGGTGATACCGCGCAAATATGTCCGCCGCCAGGTAACAGCCTGCTATGTGACCCATGTGAAGCGGGCCATTCGCATACGGCCAGGCAACTCCAATGAAAATCCGCTCCGACAAGTTCGACACCCCGCGATAAGAGCCAGTGGTTCAAAGTCCCTGCAATTCTAGCATAACGGAGCATCGGGATGATGCTCCCGCTGCCCGGGCGTCCAGGTGGCCTGAGTTGGGGGTATTGCGTGTGCTGTGTGCCAGCCAAGTAGTCCAGTAGGGGGTTGTCCGCGCGGAATTCGGCCGGCCGGCGGTTTCCGAGTCTGGGTCGGTTATTGCTCATGGACTCCAGTGCTGGTGGTCCACGACCGGTTTCGTCTGGGCCTTAAACATCGTGAATTGTGCCGATGGATGCTTTGTATGACGAATATATTCCGAATCATGTGAAATACAACGGTCGGCGTCGTGCCCTGATCTCGGGGCTCGGCGGAATCGTTCGGATGTGACGCCAGGGACGTGGGTAATTGTTGTTTTGACAAGCGTTCGGTGACGACGTTGACTCACGTTGCCAACAGAGCGGCCCCGGTGGACAAGACCGCGGCCGCGGCGATGGGGAAATGCACTCCGCCATCGGAAATAATGATATCCCGGTGCCTTCTGCGTGTCCAGCCCTGTCGTTCGCGGCGGGGCTTTTTGTCGGTGTCTGGTGCCCAGCAGATTGGGCAAATGCCGTCTAATAGGCGAGGAGGCAAAAAGGTGATGGGTACATGGAAGAAAGTTTCGGTTGTTGGAGGATTCGGCTTTCTGGCGAGCATCGCGGTATCTTTGGCGTTGTGGTATGCGGTTAGGCAGGTGTCGGCCCACGACATAGGGTTTGACTGGGACGCCAGCGTGGCGCCGATGGTTTCGGACCAAAATACCCAGTATGGGGCTCGGATAACGAGTGCTACGAATGATTTTGATTCCAACACTGACTTGTCGTTGTCGTCGTGTAGTTGGCCCTGCACGGCCAATATCATTCATTATGAAGCTACCTGGAATAGCAAGAACTGGGTCGGGTATGCGGACGTGTACAGCGACTCGGTTCGGTGCTTCCCGCTGGGGTACTGCAACGACAGTGATCACGAGGCGGATTTCTCCTACGTGTATTGGAACGAAAAGTTTGGGCCTTACGGCGCTGATGCGGCGAATTATATCGCGCGCCATGAGATGGGGCACGTGTTTGGCCTGCGGCACATTGGGTGCAGCAGCAGTTAAGACACGGTGATGTGGACTACCTGCACCGGCGGGTTGCCGACGACGCTTCAAACTCATGACGAGACTGATATTAACGACAGGTACTGATGGGCTTCGCCCTGGTGAGCAGACTCACTTGATTCTGGAGGCGGTTTGAAATGAATATTTTGCAGTACAGAAAGATACCAATCTTGTTGCTGCTGGCTAGCGTGGTTGCGATCCTGGTGATCTCGGCCGCGTGTAGGCAAGTGGCCCTGGAAGAGGTTTCGGATGACGATGCGGATTCTCCCGCTCATTCAGTTGAACTGACTGGGCCAGGTCTGGCGGAGAGTGCTTCGTTCTTCAAGAACCCCACTGATGTTCAGGAGTTGGTCAACCGGGCTGATGTGGTGGTGGTCGCGAGCATCGGCACGGTCAGCGGCACGGTGCAATCGGAGCCTGCGGACGGCGATACCACCTCCTTGGTAGAGCAGGGTTACCCCGTACCGACGTTGCCTGAGACGTACTACGAGTTGGTGGTCGAGCAGGTGCTGTTGGACGATGGGGTCATTGGAGAACTGAGGACTAATCCCCAGCTTGCGTTGGCTAGTGAGTTCAGCACTGCTTCGCCACAGTCCGGTGACCGGATGTTGTTCACGCTTTTGTCCAGTCCGGATCCGGGCGTCTACTCGCTCGTGGCGAATTGGAGTCTGATACCGCTGAAGGGTGGGAGCATCCGTAACTTTGACGGAACGGATCCCGTCTACCCAGGTGTCACTGATGAGGCTAGCCTGAAGAGTGCTGTGGCGACAGCTGCCGACTCTTATGGCAAGACTAATCCGCCGGATTGGCCGACAATTTTCGAATAGTGGGAGAGTGACGGTTAGGTGCGTCGTTGTGAATGCTCAACTGGCTACCGTATGACGCGGTGGCCAGTTTGATTCCTGCATGGGGCCTAAAAATGGCCTGATGGTACTTTCCATCTGAGACGTCACTGGTGGCCGTCTAGGTGGCTATTCGGCCGTAGTTCAGGGCGTTATGCTGCCAGCTGCCGCATGATCAGGGAAGGTGCGTACCAGCTTGGTGGCGTGAACCTGCGCTTGACTTACTTATCTGATGGTACGAACTTCGTAGTTTGGCCCCGCGTCCAATGATTACGGAATCCTTCGTCCGGGCTGCCTACGTTGTTCTTGGCTCATATTTTTGCACGGACCAAACGAACGAGCAGGGCAATCGCGTCTTCAATATCTACAATATGAAACGGCGCATTACATTCTAAACGCCGATAACATTGGCCCTCGCCTGTCGTTTGAATGTGCTGGAAAACCCGCCAACCGGTTGAAATTCGCGTCTCTGATGCTGTAACTGTCTGTTCTCAGGCGACGTGAGACTACCCGAACTCGGACTTCCCGGGATTTTGCCTCTCACCAAAATTAGACGCGATTGCCCTGAACGAACGAGTCAGATCATTGACACACCCGCCCTGCAATGTTAACATTTATCGGCAATGCCTCGCTAAGATGGGGAGTAGTAGGGTTGGTATGCCTGTAGAGAGCCGGCGGTTGGTGAAAGCCGGTGGCAATAAGACCTGAACTCGCCCTGGAGCGACCTGCCTGAAACGCTGAACCGGCGCGTGTAGGGTGAGCGGGTCGGCCCCGATAAAGGCTGTGTACAAGAGTCCTGATGGCTCCCCAGGCCAATCGGGAAAGAAGGGTGGTACCGCGGGCACCGAAAACCCGTCCCTTCGGGGTCGGGGTTTATTTTTGCCCCGATGAATCCCAGATTCTATCGGTCCTACAGGAGAATCCGATAATGCAACTAACCGGCGCGCAGATTGTTTGCGAAAGCCTCATCAAAGAGGGTGTGGACACGATATTCGGGCTGCCCGGCGGGGCTGTATTGCCGTTCTACGGCGCACTCTCCGGTTACCCCCAACTTCGCCACATCCTGGTACGCCATGAGCAGGCTGCCGCCATGGCCGCCGACGGGTACGCCCGGGCCACCGGCAAGGTCGGTGTTTGCTCCGCTACCTCTGGACCCGGTGCGACCAACCTGGTTACCGGCCTTGCGTCGGCCCAGATGGACTCCGTGCCCATCGTGTGCATCACCGGGCAGGTCCCGCGCCCGGCCATCGGCCGAGACGCTTTCCAGGAAACCGACATCACCGGAATCACGCTGCCCGTAACCAAACATAACTACCTGGTGCTGGACGTTCGCGACATAGCGCCGGCAATCAAGGAAGCTTTCTACATCGCGCGCACCGGGCGGCCCGGTCCCATTTTGATCGACATTCCAAAGGACGTGCTGGCGGGCGAAACCATCGAGTTCGAATGGCCTGCCGAAGTGGACCTGCCCGGTTACAACCCACCCGGCGATCCGGAACCCCAACAGGTTGCTGCGGCCGCCAGGTTGATCAACCAGGCCGAGCGCCCCATCATCCTTGCCGGTCACGGCGTACTGATTTCCCGGGCGTGGAATGAGCTCCGGGAACTGGCCGAAAAGGCCCAGATTCCGGTGATCACCACGCTGCTGGGCATCGGTTCATTGCCCACCGACCACGTTCTGAATCTCGGTATGCCCGGAATGCACGGCATGGCCTACGCCAGCCTCGCCATCGACCGCTCCGACCTCGTGATCGCTCTGGGCGCCCGATTCGATGACCGCGTCACTGGGCGCATCGCCGATTTTGCCCCCCATGCCAAAATCGTTCATTGCGACGTTGACCCGTCCGAATTCAACAAGAACATCATCGCCGACGCGCCGGTGCTCGGTGACCTCAAGGCATCGTTGCGTGCCTTGATACCCCATGTAAATTCCACCGTTCATCTTGACTGGATGCAGGAAACCGACGAGTTGCGATCCCAACACCCGTCATTGTTCATCCGGGAGTCCGACGTCCTGCTCCCGCAGCAGGTATTGAAAGAACTTTCCGACGCCACCGGGGGCAACTCCATCATAGTAACCGGCGTGGGCCAGCATCAAATGTGGGCGGCCCAGCATTACGGCTACAAGGAACCCAACTCCCTCATAACCTCGGGCGGTAGCGGAGCAATGGGCTTCGAGGTTCCGGCGGCCCTGGGCGCCAAGGTGGGTCGTCCCGACAAAACGGTTTGGTCCATCGCCGGAGACGGCGGTTTTCAGATGACGTTGTGCGACCTGGCCACCGCTGCCGAGAACAACATCGACGTGAAATTCGCCATTCTGAACAACGGTTCGCTGGGTATGGTCCGCCAGTGGCAGGATTTCTTCTATGACAAAGACTTCTTTGCCACCATCTACAGCGGCAATCCGGATTTCGTGAAACTGGCCGAAGCGTACGGTATTCGCGGCATCCGCGTCACCGAGCAGCGTGAAGTGGCCGGTGCGATTCAGGAGGCCATGGAAACCCCCGGCCCGGTGGTAATAGATTTCGTGGTCAAGGCAGACGAGTTTGTCTTCCCCATGATTCCCGCCGGCGAGTCGGTGAACGAAATGTTGGAAGAGCCGTATGCCGAGGGGGTCGTCGGCTAACGCGATTTCTTAGCAACTTTTCAGCCCTATGCCTGAGAGAACTACGATGACCAGTAGCAGAGCCACAACCACCAGAATATGCGGCAAACAAGGCTGCAATCGGCGCACCGACCGCCCCAACTACCCCCTGTGCTTAACGCACCACCGGGCATTGCAGGCCGGCGACATCGACGAGTGCCCCAATTGCCCCGGCGTATACAAACCGTCAGAGCATACGGTATGCCGGCAGTGCTACCGCCAAAGTCAGCAACAGTCGGCGGGCGGGCAAGTACGGGAACAACGGAGCATGTACGTTGACGACAGCAGGGGCTGGAACCGACAACCGGAACCGGAACCCCCTCCCAAGACTCCTCCCGATGTTGTGCAAGCCGTCAATCGCGTGCGCGAAAACATCACCGAGCACCGCCGGCTCTGTGAGAATCACGAAACCAGCACCATCCAATACCTGATAATGCCAATGCTCAAGGGCTTGGGATGGGACGAATATAATCCTGCCCAAGTGGTCAGGGAATACAAACTGGCGGGCCGGCAACGTTACCGTCAGGCCATTGCTGTAGACGTCGCCCTGATGGACAATGGCTCTCCGGTGGCATTCATCGAGGCCAAGCGGCTTGACCGGGAATACGATCCCGACTACATGGAGCAGCTGAGCAAATATACGGCGCATTTGGAAGACGGAAAAATGGCGTCGCTCACCAACGGCCGGTTTTGGATTGTCTGCACCGTGGCCAATGGCAAACCGGTGCATCGCGCCACCATAAATGTAGAGGATGGCAAAGCCGAAGGCGTGGCCTCAAAACTCAATGATGCCATTGGCCGGTCTGTGGTGGGGAATGACGGCAACCAGCCGCCCCCCGGCGCAGCAATCAACCCGGGTTCTGTCGTCAATCCTGACGTCATCGTAGACGGGCTGAAACTATACCGTCAAGATGAGGCCAAGCGCCGTTGTATACCGCCTTACCAAATCCTCACCAACGCTACAATTGACTTGATTGCAAAAGACCGTCCCACTGACCCAATCCAATTGCTCAAAATCGCCGGCGTTGGTCCGGCAACCATCGAGCACCACGGCAACGCTATCATCGCAATCGTCCGGGGACAACGGGATTAATTGAAAGCCCAAGCGTGATGACACTAGGAGGCAACCTTTGCAAGCCCATAGCGATCAACACACCATCATCGCACTGGTTCAGGATCGCCCCGGTGTTCTCACCAGGGTGGCCAGTCTATTCCGCCGCCGCGGCTTCAACATTGCCAGCCTGGCGGTGGGGGCCAGCGAACAGAAGGGTCTGTCGCGCCTCACCTTCGTGGTAACCGGCGACCAGTACACGGTAGAACAGGCCACCCACCAGCTGGACAAACTGGTTGACGTGGTGAAAGTCTCCAACATCTCCGCTGAGGACGTAGTCGCCCGCGAGTTGGCTCTCATCAAGGTGCGTGCAACCCCGACCAACCGCAGCGAAATCCTGGAAATGGCAAACCTCTTCCGCGCCAAGGTTGTCGACGTCGGCACCCGCTCTCTGGTTATCGAAACCACCGGAGAAGAGGACAAGATCGACGCCCTCTACGACCTGCTCCGTCCCTTCGGCATCCTGGAGCTCATGCGCACCGGTCGTGTGGCAATGGTTCGCGGCAAGACCGAGGGCCGCATCAGCGACGACGTGGGCGCCAAGTACGAACAGCTCGGGCGCAACGGCGTCACCTCAGTCAGCACCTCCCGTTATCAACCGGGGCACTACGAAGGCGTTTAGTGAATTCCCACTTACTTCAGACACTTCACGGCAAAGATCAAAGGACATTTAAGCATGGTAAACATCTATACCGAAAAGGACGCCAACCTGTCGAGATTTGACGGCAAGACGGTCGGAATCATCGGCTACGGCAGTCAGGGACATGCCCACGCGCTAAACCTCCACGACAGCGGGGTCAACGTTATGGTTGGCCTCTACGAAGGTAGCCCCAGCCGTGAAAACGCGCGCAACGCCGGCCTTACCGTGGACAGCGTGGCCGAAGTAACCAAAGCGTCTGACGTAATCATGGTTGCCATTCCTGACCACGTGCAGAAGGATGTGTACCGCGACGAGATTGAGCCTAACCTCAGCCCGGGCGCCGCTCTCATGTTCGCCCACGGATTCACCATCCACTACGGGTTTGTTGCACCGCCGCCCTCCGTGGACGTGCTGATGATCGCGCCCAAGGCTCCCGGCCACCGGATGCGTGAGCATTTTGTCCAGGAAGGCATCGGCGTCCCCTGTTTGCTGGCAGTGCATCAGGATGCCACCGGCAATGCCAAGGAAATCGGCCTGGCGTACGCGGCCGGAATCGGTTGCGCCAAGGCCGGAGTCCTGGAAACTACCTTCAAAGACGAGACCGAAAGCGACCTCTTCGGCGAACAGTCGGTACTGTGCGGAGGCGTTACGTCGCTCATCAATATGGCTTTTGAAACCCTGGTGGAACGCGGCTATCCGCCCGAAATCGCCTACTTCGAATGCCTCCACGAACTCAAGATGATCGTTGACCTCATCCAGCAGGGCGGGTTCAATTACATGCGTTACTCGGTCAGCGACACCGCCGAGTATGGTGACCTGACCCGCGGCAACCGCGTCATCGACGAAAACGTCCGCAGCAACATGCACCGCGTCCTCGACGACATTCAAAGCGGCTCGTTCGCCCAGGAATGGATGTCCGAATGCGACGAGGGTCGCCACAATTTCCTGCGTTTGCGCCAGGAAGCTCGCACCAGCCGGATCCACGAGGTGGGCCGCGGGCTGCGCGAAATCATGCCCTGGCTCAACCCCCGCGAAATCGAGTGATCCTTCGCCGCCCATGCGCAAGCGCAACCGGCAAGGGAGGAAATCATGACTACGAAAGCGCAACGGAATCTCGTCGATTCCCAGTGGAATGAGCAGGCCATCGTGTGGGGCCAGGAGGCCCATGGTCGGGAGCGTTCCCTGATTTATCCCATGTTAGAGGGTGGCGAGACCATCCAGGGGCTGGTGGGCTGTGCCTGGGGCCCGGCGCGCGTCTTTAGTGAGGACTCTTCCTGGATTGTTCGTAAGGCACAGTTGCGCGGCGTCGCCGTGGCCACTGACGTCCAGGTGCTCCTGTTGGCCAAGAAAGGAGTGAACAGATGTGTCACCCGGCTGCCCTTCGATTCGATCACTGCGGTGGAGTGTGACGGCGCCGTTGTGACCATCACCGGAGACGGTATCCACAATTGGCAGGGGCCCGGCCAGGACGATCCCTTCCAGGTCAGGGAAGTCAACGGCGTCAACGCCGACTGGTTCGCCCGACTGGTGGACGAGCTGCGCACTTCGCCACCCTCGGCCGACACATCGCCCACCTCCGTCGCCAACTATGCTGGTATGAGCAAAGCCGAACGCATCAACGCCCAGTGGCAGGACTTGGCGCCAGACGAGGGAGGGCAGGGCCTGCTAGCTGGCCTGTTGGGAGGCTTGATGGGCAAATCCTCCGCCGACCGCAACAGCGCAGAGCGGCGCAAACTCGACGAGATTCTCGAAGATGACGAAAACATTGAATACTGGCTGGCGGGCCGCTGGGGTAAGCCCAACGATTTCGGCAGTATTAGTGGGGCTTTAGGGCGCTCGATGGCAGGTCCAGGCGGCGGCAACAAAACCGGTCACGCCGGTGTAGCCGTGACCACCGACCGGCGTCTCCTGTTCATTTCCGGTGGAAACTTTGGCGGCCGCGTTGTCGAGCTACCTTACGAGCACATCGATACGGTTGACTATAACGATGGGATGGTAGCGTCCGGTGTAAAATTCTTCGGAAACAACATCGATCCCTATGAGTTTTACCACGACCACGAAAACAAGCCTGCGGTTAAGGGCCGGGCCCGGCGGCTGGCCCAGAGCGTCCGGCAGCACCTGGACACTCTGTCAGACGAGGCAGCAGCCGGCGAGATTGAATAATCATCCCCTCTCCCTTGATGGGAGAGGGTTAGGGTGAGGGTGAACCCCTACCCCACCAACCACAGGAGGTGACAAATGGGCATGGAGGTACTGTGCAGAGCAGTTCACCATCGCAGACTGGTCTTGGCAGGGCTGGTGCGGTGGACTGCGTGTGCCTGCCCGTCCTTTCCCGGACGCCCCGTGCATAACGGACAACCTTGATCTGCCCCATTTGGGGATACGCCTGCACCTTTCGGAGGGAAAGGAACCATTATGACCACACAAGTAAAGTTTCTGGATACCACGCTCCGCGATGGAGAACAGTCGGCCGGCATCGGCATGACCGTTGACGAAAAAATGCAGATCGCTCGCCAACTGGCCCGGCTCAAAGTTGACATCATTGAGGCCGGTTTTGCCGCCAGTTCACCCGGCGACTTTCAGGCCGTGCAACGCATCGCCCAGGAAGTGCATGGGCCGGTAATCTGCTCGCTGTCCCGCGCCGTCGCCGGCGACGTGGACGCCGCATGGAACGCCATCAAAGATGCTGACAGCCCACGCATCCACGTTTTCCTGTCTTCGTCTGAAATCCATCAGATGCACCAGCTGCGCAAAGATCGCGAAGACGTGATGACAATGGCGGTGGACATGGTCGCCCGGGCCAAGTCCTATTGCGACGACGTCGAGTTCTCGCCCATGGACGCCACGCGAACCAATCCCGATTACCTCTATCGGATGCTGGAAGAAGTGATCAAAGCCGGCGCCAAAACCATCAACATCGCCGACACCGTCGGGTACGCCATCCCTTCGGACTTCCAGGCAATGTTGCGAGACATCCAGTTGCGCGTCCCGGGAATCGAAGGCGTTACGCTGTCCGTCCATTGCCACAACGACCTGGGCCTGGCGGTTTCCAACAGCCTGGCCGCAATCGAAGCCGGCGCCCGCCAGGTGGAGGGTTGCATCAACGGTATCGGCGAACGCGCCGGCAACGCCTCGCTGGAAGAAATCATCATGGCTCTGGACACTCGTAAGGACCTCTTCGGCGTCGAACTCAAAGTCGATACCACCCAGATTTACCCGGCGAGCCGCCTCGTCAGTCGGATAACCGGCATGAGCGTACAGGCTAACAAAGCCATCGTGGGCGAAAACGCCTTCCGACACGCCTCCGGCATCCACCAGGATGGCGTGTTGAAGAATCGTTCCACCTACGAGGTTATGAGCCCCGAGCGGGTCGGATTGCCGCCCGAAGTCCAGTTGGTGCTGGGTAAACTCAGCGGGCGCGCCGGGCTGCAGGCCCGCCTGGAATTATTGGGTTATTCCCTCGACCGTGAAGAGGTTACCGGCGTTTACCAACGTTTCCTCGAACTGGCCGACAAGAAGAACGAGGTTACCGACCGCGACCTCGAAATCCTCATGGACGAGGAGAACCGCACCGCTTCCGAACCCATAACCTTCTCGCTGGACACGGTGCATTTCACCGGCGGCGACAAGGACATCCCCACGGCCACTGTCCGGCTCATCGGGCCTGATGGAACCTTCCTCACCGACGCATCCACCGGCAACGGTCCGGTCGATGCCGTGTGCCGGGCCATCGACCGTGTCGTGGGATGCAGCACCACCCTGGCTGACTTCCAGGTCCAGGCAGTTAGCGAGGGACTGGATTCGGTAGGTTCAGTGACCATGCGTATCGAAAACGCCGGCAGGGTGTTCTCGGGTCGCAGCGCATCCACCGATATCATCGTAGCCAGCGCCCAGGCGTACCTCAGCGCCGTGAATCGGATGCTGGCGGCTGACGAGGCTGAATCGCTGCCCGCGGTAGGAACCACGCCCGACTAGTCAACCCGATATCCCCGGGCGATAAGCCCCTCTTCAATCTGGAGAGGGGCTTTGTTTTCACAGCAAAGGCATTTGGTAAGACAGGTCTTCCGGCGCCGCGTTCGGACCCAGGTGAGTCGCGTGGTAACCCATCGACCGCAACCCTTCCGCCAGATCCGGAAACCCGAACACCGTAAATACCCGCTGCGGGTTTACCGCCTGAACGTATCCGATGAGGTCGTTAAAGTCGGCGTGGTCGCTGTATGGAATGCTTGCGTCGCCCGGCCGGCCGTTCCCCCACGGTTTGGATCCGCTACCGGCAGCCCACCCGGTGAGTTCCAGATATCGAACCGGACGACCGGGCGGTGCATGTTGCCGGATCTGCTCCCGCGAACGACGTCCGGGCGGAAACAACCAAACCTCACCTTCGTGATGCTTGCCGTCGAAACACCGATAATGGCCGGGGAAAGCGACTTCCGCCTCAACGTATTTTCCGGTGACGTCAAATATCCCGTCTTCACACGCTACCTCAAAACCCGCGGCCAGCAAATGATGCAACGCCTCCTGAGCCTTTCCCAACCTCCAGCCCATTACTACCGGCAACGCCCCCTGATCCAGCCACTGTCTGATCACCCGCACCGCCGTGGCAACGGATTCGTCCTGCTTCGGAAACACGTAATCCGGGCGGCCATACGTGGACTCGATGACCAGCGTGTCGCACGGTACCGGCTCCAGGGGTTCGTTAATCGGAGACGGTTGCACTCTTATATCTCCGGTATACAGCAACCGTTCCCCCGTCGATTTCTGTGTCACCAGCGTCTGAGCGGAACCCAGGCAGTGCCCGGCGGGAAACAACGCAAGCGTGTAATTCGCCGTCTCCAGCGCTTCCCCGTACGCGAGTTCTACCGGGTCAGACCGGCGCAGATAATCACCCAGCAGCAGTCTGGTGCCGTGCGTGAGGATTGGCCGCTCGTGTCGGGCCGTGTGGTCTGAATGTGCGTGCGAAATGACCGACGACGGTTGCTTTCGTAGCGCGTCCAACCAAAGATCAAGCCCCGGCAGATACACGCCCCTGTTAAATACTACTTCCACTGCTGCAACCGGACCAACGAAAAACCAACTCGGCGAAGTATAGCATGAGACTTCCAACCGCTCGCCCGGACGGCATCAGGGCCTTTCGGTTTTCCCGGTTTTGTCATTGCGAGCGCAGCGTGGCAATCTCGTCGCCGTAGCAATGGTAATTTGCCGACGTGTGTTCAAACTCAACGAGATTGCCACGTCGCTACGCTCCTCGCAATGACATGAGGAAAACCTAAAGGCCCTGCGGACGGCATCGCCCGCTATTCGCCTCCACCGGGCCGGTGCGGTATAATTCCGCCAAATCTACCGGTCAGGGCGCCGGCCGCTGATATAACAGCGCGGCCATCGTGCCTTGATCGTACCCAGGAGAATATTGATGCCAGGTCAAATTGGCGATGCGGCCAACGATTTCACCCTACCATCGCCCAATCACGGCGACGTCACATTGAGCAGCTATCGCGGCACCCACGCGGTGGTGCTGTCGTTCCACGTGCTGGACTTCACCAGTGGTTGAACGGATCAGGCTACCTCGTTCCGGCGCTTCAACGCCCGTTTCGAGGAGCAAAATGCCCAGGTTTTGGGCATCAGTTGTGACCACGTAGCCGCCCACCGCGCCTGGACTACATCCATGGGCGGGCTGCCTTACCCCGAGCTATCCGATTGGCACCCGAAAGGCCGGGTAACCCGTTCTTACGACCTTTGGAACGAAGAACGTGGAGCCGGCACGCGCGCCGTCATCATCGTTGATCGCGAGGGCGTTATCCGCTATCGAGAACTGTACGAACCGGGAACCCTGCCCGATCCGGAAACTATCCTACAGGCCGTCGCCGACCTGTCCTGACCGTTTCAGTCTGGCGGCACACCGGGTACGTGCCGCCGGATAGCTATCCCCCGATACCTTCGATGCGGAATTGGACCGACCCGCTGGGAGTGTTGATGGTAAGTTCATCACCTGCCGAACGCCCCATCAACGCTTGCCCTATGGGCGACACTGTCGAAATCTTGCCCGCGGAAACGTCCGCCTCCCGTATATCAACCAGCGTAAATATCCGACTCGTCAGGAGCTTCATGTCTTGCAGGGTAACGCGGGACCCGATACTCACTTTCTCGGTGTCGGCGTTGGCAGCATCCACGATTTCAACCCGGGCGAGATCGTTTACCAACTGACGAATCCGTCGTTCGGTGAATTGCTGCTGCTCTCGGGCGGCGTCCAACGGCGAATTCTCCCGTACGTCCCCGTCGGCTCGGGCCAGTCGTATTGCCTCTCGTATTCGCGGAACCTCGTTTTGCAACCGCTCCAGCTCAGCCTTTAGCTCGTTGTGACGCTCCTCGCTCAGCCGAGCCGTGGGCGTCCCGCCCGACGATGCGCTCAGACCGGAATTGTGGACGCGGCGGCGTTGGCGCCGGGGCGCTGCTGCATACCTGGCCAGGCTGATCTCCGTCCAGCCCTGGCGGTTCGCGAACGTCAGGAATTTCTTGACTGGATCCAGACGCGTCGCCGGGTCTTCTACGTTCTCGGTGGTCCACTTGGCGTATTCGCCAACTTCAATCGCGTGCAGTGTTCCGATAACTTTATCGCGCCCCACTCGTGATTGAAACCTGAGTAGCTCCTGTTGCCCTTGTAATACCTGCTTATGGTCTTTGAGGTAATCCACGAAGAGATTTATGGCCGCCGAAATCGACAAATCCGGTTCTTTGATCAATTGACTTCCTCCCGTGCGGGCAGGGACGATTGTGCAGATTGGAACCCCATCATAGCATTTAGCATGATTGTCGGGCAAACGCTGACAGCGACCCGTTGCGGACGATATGGAAACTTGTGCTATTCTACGCCCGACAAGCATCCAGCCAGGAGGTCGCAATTACCATGAAAGCAATGCAGATTACCGAGTACGGCGGCCCTGAGGTGTTGCAGTACGTCGACCTGCCAGACCCCGTCGCCGCAGACGGTCAGGCCGTCGTCGATATTCAGGCAGTCGGCGTGAATTTCACCGACATATACAGCCGCCAGGGCGTCAACCCTCCCGGCCTCCCGTGGGTGGCCGGCGTCGAAGCAGCCGGCGTCGTCAGGTCAGTCGGGCCTGGCGTGTCCAACGTTTCCGTCGGCGATGAAGTCGCCTATTGCAGTTTCCCGGGATCCTATGCTGAACAGGTGGCCGTACCCGCCTGGCGTCTCATCAAAATGCCCGACGGCCTCTCGATCCAGGACGGCGCAGCGGCCATGCTGCAGGGCATGACAGCGCATTACCTGTGCCATGATACCTATCGGGTTCAATCCGGCGACCGCGTGCTGGTTCATTCCGGCGCGGGCGGCGTCGGCCTCCTTCTTATTCAAATGTGCAAAAAACTGGGAGCCTACGTCTATTCCACCGTATCAACCGAGGCTAAAGCTGAATTGGCCCGCGGCGCCGGCGCCGACAACGTCATCCTGTACACCCAGCAGGACTTTGCCGCCGAAATAGCGAAGGCAACCGATGGCGCCGGTTTGCATGCCGTATTCGACGCTGTTGGCAAGGACACCTTCGACCAGAGCGTGGCCAGCTTGGCGCCCCGCGGTTATATGGTTCTTTACGGACAGGCCAGCGGCCCCGTGCCACCGGTCGATGCCCGGGTCCTGGGCAACGGTTCCAAGTACCTCACCAGGCCCGGCCTCGGTGATTATACCGCCAACCGCGAGGAACTTGAGAAGCGGGCCGGAGCCGTTCTCGGATGGGTCAAATCAGGCGAGCTCAAATTGCGCGTGGAACATAGCTTCGCCCTGTCCGACGCCGCCGAAGCTCACCGCCAACTGGCATCACGCGCCACTACTGGCAAGGTAATCCTCACTCCCTGATCGTTAATATGACCCAGCGACACACCGTTCCCGACAAATTCCTGGACGCCGGTTATTCCAGGGCTCCGCAGGCGCCGGGTTTACACTCGGCGCTTGGTGAAGGCCCCGTAGCCAGCCGGCTGCGTCCGGGTATCCGGGTTGCGTCCCATCCGTTCCCGGCCCCGCGTGGTATCGTGCTGAGCGACCTGGAGTGGGTTGCGGACATTTCCCGACGCTACGATCTGAAGGGTTTGGAAATCCCCAGCGGATCCATTGTGCTTGAGCGCATCGCCGCCACTGGTGGGCGCTGTTTCTGCTACCCCGACGGCAAGTGGTTGATAGGTTTGTCGATGCCCCGGTTGCAACGGTGTGGTCGTAAAGGCGTTGAGGGGATCGTCGCCCACGAATTGCTCCATGCCTGGTTGTGGTCGCAGCACCGATACCAGGGGCATGGCCCCGTTTTCGAAGGCCACGCCGCCGTCCGGGGTATCCCGCGCTGGTGTCCGACCATTCAGGAAGTCCGCAGACTGGGGCCACAGCAATTGACCTTGTTCGATACCTGGCCGTCAGCGCCATTGCCCAACCTCTAGTTAACCCCGGTTGGCACAGCCTACTCCGCGATTGCAACCCACGTTTCCGATGGCGATTTGTACAATGGAATGCGCCGGGCCTATAATGTTATCAATCACACTGACCGAAGGAGCTCCCTAATGCCAACAACGGTGAATAGCGATGATGTTTATGAAGCATTGCGGACAGTTTACGACCCGGAGATTCCCGTAAACGTCGTTGACCTCGGGCTCGTCTACGACGTTCAGGTTAGCGATGCCAACGACGTGTTCGTGCAAATGACCCTTACGTTCCCCGGTTGCGGCATGGGACCCCATATCGCCCAACAGGCCGAATGGGCCATCCAGGATGTCGAAGGCGTCGAAGAAGTCAACATCGAATTGACGTTCGACCCGCCGTGGTCCCCCGACCTCATCAGCGAGGAAGCTCGCAACATGCTCGGAATCTAATTCACCCCAACGCTGAAATCAGACAGGGAGCGTGCCGATGGCAACGCCGCAACAACCAAACGCCCAGCAAAACGCCCGCCTCCAGCAGATTCGCCGCCAATGGGAACAAAAGCGGCAAATCACCGATCGTTTCGCATCTATCCGCACCACGGTGGGCGTTTACAGCGGCAAGGGCGGAGTCGGCAAAACCACTGTAGCCTGCAATCTGGCTGCGACACTCGCCGCTCAGGGTGAGCGCGTTGGACTGCTGGATGTGGATATCGACTGCCCTAACGTCGCACGGGTTATGGGTATCACTGATAAGCCCGACTACGCCGACGGCAAGATAACCCCTGCCGTGGGTCACGGTGTTAAGGTCGTATCCATGGCGTTCTTCCAGGAAAACGAGGACGAAGCCATCATCTGGCGCGGACCCATGATCCACAATGCCATCAACCAGTTCCTCCAGGCTACCGATTGGGGCGAACTCGACTACCTTATCGTTGATCTGCCGCCAGGCACGTCTGATTCCCCGTTGACCGTGATGCAAACCCTTCCTGTGGACGGCTTTATCGTGGTCAGCACCCCGCAGGACCTGGCCATCGTCGACGCCAAACGATGCATCAACATGATCCGCAAACTGAACCTGAACGTCGTCGGGGTGGTGGAAAATTACTCCGGCGATATATTCGGTGAAGGGGCGGGACGCCAGCTGGCAGAAGACATTGAAGCCCCGTTCTTGGGCGCCATGACCCTGCGTTCAGCGTATCGCGATACCAGTCAGCCCACTGTCCTGGTAGACGAATCCGTAATGTCCGAATACGCGGACGTTGTTGAGCAGCTGCGTAGCAATCTGAAAGCCTTGGGACGAGAAGCGTAAACGGGAAGAAAATTCCCTTGCCAGGACTTGGTGGCGCGTCGCTGCGCCGGCTGTCGTCGCGGTAGGTAGCGACGGCTAGGATGTTCCGCGCTCGAGTCCTTCTTCAAGCGCCAGGTGCAGGCTTCCCACAACCGGCAGTTGGGCCGGCGGGGGCGGCGCGGCCAATTGCATCCTCAGCAAAACCTCATATTCCTGCTGCATGGCCTCCTGAGCAAACGGGTTCAGCTCCCCCATCTGCCGGAACTTGCGGTATCGTTGCTTCAACAGCTTGCTCGTGGATAGGCGGCAGGCCTCCGCCAAGTGCTTATAAATAGCCAGCTCCAGCTCCACCGCAGCCTGGCGCGGATTGTTGTGAGAGCCATTTTCGGGTTCAAGCACGATTTGATCGACGATGCCCAGTTCTTGAGAATCTCGCGCGGTGAGCATCAGAGCTTCCGCCGCCTCCCGCGCCAGGTACCGTTCCCGCGAAGGGCCACCCACGGTGTGGTGCAGCGAAATCGGAGAGTAAATCGCATATTGCTGCATCAATATGCGGTCCGACAAACCCAGGGCCAACGCGGCCTCGTTTCCCGCTTCACCAATAATCACCGATACAATCGGCGTGGATGCCTGCAGCATTATTGACAGGCTTCCCGCGATGGCATTTCCGATTCCCTGCTCTTCCGATTCAAGCCGGGGGTCGGCGCCCTGCGAGTCTATAAACGAAATCAACGGGCGGTTGAATCGAGCTGCCAAGTTGATGAGTCGTTGGGCTTTTCGCAAGCCATCCGGATGAACGTGGTAGCGCCCGCCGCCGGTGTCGTGCGTATGGCTCCGCTGTTGACCCACTACCACTACCGGCTGACCCCGCAAGAAGCCCATGCCTCCCACAACCGTTCGGTCGTCGCTGCTGACCCGGTCGCCGCTCAACTCAAAAAAGTCGTCCAGGATGTGCCGCATGTAGTACAGCGCATCGGGACGCTCATCGTGCGTCGCCGCGTCCAGAGACTCCCACGTGTCCGTGTCCGGGGCAGCTGACACCTCCAGACGCGACAGGGCCCGCCGGCTCAATCCAAACGACACCGAGCCCATCAACAACTTCAGCAGTTGACCCAGGCGTTGCGTCAGCTGCGCCCGGTCAACCACGTTGTCCAAAAGACCGCGCTTCAGATGATATTCGGCAGTATGCACGTCCGGCGGCAGTTGCCGCCCGGTCGCTTCCATCATCGTCCGTATTGGCGATAATCCCACCACCGAGCCGGGTTCCGCAATGATAATGTCGGCCAGATTGGCGAAACTGGCGTAGGCTTGCCCCGTCGACGGATTCGCCAGCACCGCAATGAACGGCGCTCCGGCTTCCTTCAAACGGTTCACGGCTGCCACCGTTTTTGCCATCTGCATCAACGACAGCACGCCTTCCTGGGTTCGGGCTCCTCCGCCGGTAACCAACGCTACCACCGGAAGGCTGCGGCGGGCCGCCATCTCGAAGGCCAGGGCCACCTTTTCGCCCACCACGCTGCTCATGCTGCCGCCCATGAACCCATAATCCAGCACCACCAGCATGGTATTGGTGCCGTCGATCTTGCAGGTTCCTGTTACGGCTGCTTCCGTCAATCCGGTGCGATCCTGGCTCTCGGTCAGTTGCTCGTCATACAGGCTGCGGTTAGAAAACGCCAGCGGAGCCACCGACTGCACATACCGATTGTGTTCCCGAAACGTGCGGCGGTCGGCGATGAGTTCGATTCGATCTCTGGCCGACAGGGTGTAATGGAACCGGCAGTAGGGACAAACGCGGAATTCCAGGTACGCGGCCGAATCACTGATACGCTCATGGCACAGCAGGCACTGATCGTGCAACGCCGACAGGTACAGTTCGTTCAGTTGGTCGTCGCCGCCAAACAAATGCACCAGAAAATTGGTCAGATCGCGCACCGCCACTGAATCGCCCCTCCAGTATCAGAAATCGCTGTTTGCCCGGATGGTTCGGGATAAATGGAGAACCAAAGCGTAATCAGTTTACTATTTTACAACATCGTTGTTACCGATATATGAAATCGCCGCTGCCTTTCGGCACAAATGCCATATCGTCAATGCGCCGCGCAAACTTACGCGTACCCACATTAATCTGTCATTGCGACCCCGTACTCGATGCGGGGGTCGGCAATCTCGTCGCCGTAGCAATGATGGTCTACCAACGTGTGTTCAACCTCATCGAGATTGCCACGTCGCTACGCTCCTCGCAATGACGGGTTGAGGTGGGTACGCATGAGGAACCTCGCGCCTTGACAGGGTGTGCCGCCAGTGCCATTCTCTCAGGAACCGTTCGCCGGTTGGAGACCTGCCGTGAGCAACGCTGATCGACTCCTCGAAGGCGCCATCGACATCCACGTCCATTTCGAACCGGATCCCCGGGTGGAACGCCGCGCCGATGCCCTCGAAACCGCTCAAAATGCCAAAGACCTGGGGATACGCGGCCTGGTTCTCAAAAGCCACGAGTACCCAACCACTCCGGTAACATTCACCGTCCGAAGGGATGCGGATGGGAATCGCCACCCTGTTGCGGGCCGGCATGGGCGAGGTGGAACTGGGAATGTTGGTCAAGGACAATCCAGCCCGGTTGCTCGGCGTCTAGGCTTGGTCAACTCTTCGGCTGCCTTCCAGCTCGAACCGTATCAGCGTCGCCGCCCTCGCGTCCTCAATCTTCGCTTCCGGCATCGCCGCCCAACCCGCGATCCTCAGGCCAACCGCCCAGGCGATTCCCTGCGGCGTCACCAGCAGTGGCACGCGGTCCCTGCAATCCCTGGGAACGTGAGCGTCGGTAAACACATCCTGCATCTTGCGGCTGCCCGACATGCCGAGCGGTTGGATTCGATCACCCGGCTCCCAGGGTCTAACCGTGGCGCCGCCGGCCAACGCGCCCGGCCACAGGTAAGCGGATAACTCACCCCTCGTTGCCACGGGCATCCCGTGAGTCAGCCGTTTGGACTCGGCTGTAATTTCCCATCCGTCCCGTTTGGTAACGGCAATAGCCACCGGTCCTCCCGGCAACGTCAGGCGAAATTCACCCCTCAGCGACGGATAGGGGCAGCGCGACTCTTCCACTTTGGACAAAACCGTCCAGCGGTGTTCCGTCGTCAACGTGATCCCGTTCGGAAGGTCGATCGATTTACCCGATGTATTGGCGACCGATATTGCGGACATTGCAGCCAGGTGTTGCTCCGTCAATCTTCGGGAGTCGCCGCTCACTTGGCCCCACGCCCTCCGAAATATCAGCGGCCGCAGCGCGTCGTGAACTGACCTCAAGACATCACGACTCAACCTCACCACGCCGGCGGAATATCTCAACGCGCTCGCGTCTACGGTAGTTTCCACCCCCCCGGTTGCGGCGTCATCAACCAATGCGGGCCAAAGAGCATCTATCTGACCCTCCAGATACTCCAGCTGGGTGTCGGCGGTGCGAGCCAGTCTCACCAGCGCGCCGGACACCTGCGGGTTCAGGTTCTCCCTTATCGCCGGCATCAAATCCAGCCTCACCCGGTTCCTGGCGAAATCCCGCATGTAATTGGTAACGTCGTCCCGATATTCAATGTCCATGTCTCGGCAATAAGCGATGGTTTCATCCCGCGTTAGCGACAACAACGGCCTCCACACCCGCGCCGATGTGGCGTTCGGGTACGGCCACGCGGCAAGTTCCCTCATCCCCCGGGCTCCGTGCAAACCGCTGCCGCGTGCAATATGGAGCAACACCGTTTCCGCCTGGTCGTCTGCGGTATGGCCCACCGCCACCGTCTTTGCGCCCACTGAATCAGCGAGTTTGCCCAGAAACCCGTAGCGCTGGTCTCGGGCAGTTTGTTCAAATGCCCGCACGCCATCATCAGGATCGTATCCACCAATGATTTCCTCTTCCACCGTGCATTCCCTGCCCAGTTGCGCCGATAGCCGGGATACGAACGCCGCATCCTCTTGGGATTCCGCGCCGCGAAAGTCGTGAATGAGGTGAGCCACATGCAACCGGAATCCCACCTTTCGAGCTGCAGTGTCCAGCGACGTGAGCATAGTTGAGGAGTCGGGGCCGCCGGAGACTGCGGCGACCACCATGTCGTCCGCGCCTATCCCGGCTCGGATTGCGCCCTCGCGCACCGCATCATCCACCTTTCGCACTACTGACGAGACGCCGGCGCTGTCCTCACGATTGCCCAATCGACCCATCCCTCAGTAAGCCGTCCGGTTCGACGCCGACAGGTGATCCACCGCGTTGTAGCTGACCAACCGCCTGCCCCTGTGGCCGAAGCTGATCGCCGTGCGGCTGCCCAACGCCAGGTCCATGTGGTTGATGTTGGCCAAGGGCAGTCCGATCACCGCTGCAACTATGCACCGTATCGTGAAGTTGTGCGTAACCGCCACCACGATTTCATCACCCGGGTGGGCGGCATCCATTTCATCCAGCGCCGCCATTGCCCGTTCCTGAACGTCTCCCAACGACTCCCCGTTGGGCATGGTAACGCTGCTGGCGTCCTCCCTCCAACCGCTGTACAAATCCGGCCAGTCGTCGCGCATTACCTGTATGGTTACTCCCTCCAGCTCGCCCATGTTCATTTCCATCAGTCGCGGTTCATCGACGACACGCAGCCCGGTTAGGTCCGCCATCTTGTTGGCCACCCACCTGGCCCGCTTCAGGGGACTGGAGTAGATCGCCGACAGATTCCACGCCAGGCTGGCGATTGCCACGTCGCTGGCTTGCCGGTCGCCTTTGGCAGTCAGCAGGGAATCCGTTGAACCTTGCAGCCGTCCGTCCGCATTCACATCCGTTTCCCCGTGGCGCACTAGCAGCAATCTCATGCCGTCTCCGCCTCCAGGGGTTCCCGAACCTTTTCCAGGCGCACCTGGTCGATTCGCGCGCCAACCATTTTGGTAACGGTAATCGCCAACTCTCCGGTACGCACCACGTCATCCTCGTCCGGTATCTCTCCTTGCAGGAACAACACGAGCCCGGCCACGGTGCGGTATTCACCCTCAGGGAGCGCGATGCCATCATCATGCAACCGGTCGTTGATCTCGATGATTGTCATCCCGCCGTCCAGCAGGTAAGCGCCGTCATCCAGTTTTGCCACGCTGCTATCCGCCTCTTCCGATGGCGGGTCGTCGTCAACCATCGTGCCGACTATCACACCGATCAGTTGCTTCAGGGTTACCAACCCCGCAATTCCTCCGTATTCGTTGATCACCATCATCATCGAAAGGCGTTTCTCCTGCATGGCGTCGAACGCGTCCGAGACGGTAACCGTTTCGGGGATGAAATCGACGTCGCGCATGGTTTCTGTTACCGAATCATCCGGCCCAATCTGCCCCTTGCTTTGGGCGATCAATACTTCCTTGTTGGAAAGCACTCCCAGCACCGTCTCTTGAGTTCCCTCAAAAACCGGAAACCTGGTGTGGCTGTGCTCGGCGTAAAGGGATAGAAAATCCGCCAGCGTCGTACCCTTGGCAATCCAGACAATTTCCGTGCGCGGTGTCATTATCTCGCTCAACCGCCGGTCGCGAAAGTGAAAAACACGTTGCAACCGCTGGGCCTCCTCAGATTCCACCTCACCCTGCTGACGAGACAGGTCGATCATCATGAGCAGTTCGCCTTCTGTGAAAGTGGTTTGCCAGCCTCCCGTATTTGTGCCCAGCAGCTTGTAGATCAGTCGAGGCGCCACCGTAAAGAAGTAGATGAACGGCGTCGACAACGTCATCACCCACCCTACGGGCCGGGCTGCTATTAGCGACCAGCGCTCCGAATACGTAGCAGCCAGCGTTTTGGGCGTAATCTCGCCAAAGATTGATATTACCACCGTCATGATCGCCGAAGTAATCAGCGCGGCGTACCCGGAGTGATCGAGCATCTCTGCCGCCAACGCCGTACCGACCGCCGTGGCAAATATGGTAAAGGCGTTCTGGCTCAGCAGGATGGTCGCGAAAAATTTCTCGTGCTGGCTCAATACCCGATCTACCGCCCGGGCCGCCGAGTTGCCCTGCTCGGCAAGGTATCGCACCCGAATCTTGTTTACCGAGATTAACGCCGCCTCCGCGCTGGTGAAGAACGCGACCCCAACGAAGCTGATGATCAGCAACGATAGTTGCAGGCCCAGCGGCAGAACGAATCCATTTTCGATATTTCCGACTTGCAGCAGAATTGGCCAGTTGGATAAACCATCGGGCGAGATGTCCAGCATCGGGGCGAGGTACCTCCTCTTCGCTATCGGGCGTTTGAATCGATGTGAAACGCCGCGCATAAATGTTCATTATTGCCAAAAAGAATATCACTGCGGCTGCGTATCGTAAAGTTGACGCGCCTGCGCGTTCACCATAATATGAATCGCCAACTACGGCGCGATTCCCAGAGATCCCCCTCGATATGTTCCTGAAGAACTGACCCTGCTCCATCAGCAAATGCTCATTCTTGGCATCGAAACCTCGTGTGATGAAACCGCCGTGGGCGTCGTTGAGGACGGCCGGCGACTGCGTGCCAATGTCATCGCGTCGCAAGCGATCCTGCACGCTCCCCACGGCGGCGTGGTTCCCGAACTCGCTTCCCGGCAGCACATCCGAGACATGCAACCCACCCTGGAAAAGGCGTTGTTCGACGCCGGTGTCACCCTCAACGAAATCGACGCCGTTGCCGTGACCCACGGCCCCGGGCTGGCCGGAGCCTTGATCAGCGGTGTCAATACCGCCAAAGCTATATCCCTTACGCTGGGCGTCCCGCTCCTGGGCGTCAACCACCTCGAGGGCCACATTTATGCCGCGTGGATTTCCGACGATGGCCCCGCTCCCACTGAGGAACCCGGATTCCCGCTGGCAATTCTGGTGGCGTCGGGAGGGCATACCGACCTCATCCTAATGGAGGGCCACGGCGATTACAGGCTGGTCGGCCGCACCCGCGACGATGCCGCTGGCGAAGCATTCGACAAGGCGGCTCGAGTTCTCGGCCTCGGGTTTCCCGGCGGACCGGAAATCCAGCGCGTTGCCGAGCGTTTGTCGGCAGTTGACCACGCAGACCACGCCCACGACGACCGTTACGCCACGGCTTCGGCAGCCCTTCCGCGGGCCTGGATGCGTAACACCTTGGATTTCAGTTTCAGCGGAGTCAAAACCGCGTTGCTCCACCGGGCCCAAAACCTCGGCCTGTATCCTCCCCCCGATGCTCCGGACCCCGACGCTAACCGGTTGGTATCGGCCCTGGCCGCCGAGTTTCAGGAATCTTTGGTTGAGGTGATGGTCGCCAAGCTGATTGACGTGGGCGCCAGATACAAAGCCCGGGGTTTGGTTCTTGGCGGGGGCGTAACCGCCAACTCCAGGCTGCGGCAACGAATCCGTTCCGATTCATCGCTGCCCGTAATCATCCCGCCGCCCATCCTGTGCACCGACAACGGAGCCATGATCGCCGCCGGCGCCTTCTATCAATACCAGCGTGGGCAAGTCGCCGACCTGTCTCTCGATGTTGACCCGTCCCTACCCCTGGCGCAACCGGCATCCCATCGCGCCTAGCCATCGGCGCCGATTCGGCGCTCAGACTCCAGCCCTTCTACGGTCTATCCCGGTGTTACGGTACGCCGCAGACAGTCGTCGCGTCGCTCGTCTCCAATGCCAATCACACAATTGGCGAAAGTTATCAGGTCAGCCATGTCGGAGGTACACGCTACCTCCATTGTCCAACTGACACCCGAAATCAGCAACTTTCGTCCGCCCGAACTCACGCTGTTCCGCCAGATAAGCCAACCTATCAGCAGCAGTAAAATGATCAGAGCCAAGGCCACTGGGTGCATGTTGATCACCGAAATCACAATATCCGGCAGACGGTCCACCAACCAGTAGGAAAGTACCAGGTACAGCAGCGTCCCGGCCACAGCCCAGATCGCCCATTGTTTCCACGAAAATTTGCGCCCCGGTTCTTCCAGTACCGTAACCCCGGCAACGGTAGGCATCGCGTACATCTGCGTGGCCCCGCCGGGCCGGCCGCCGGGCAAGCTGACCAGACGCACGTTGGTTGCCACCAGCAGTTGGCCTGTCCCGGTGGGTTCGCCGGTCAATCCCGCTGCGGCATCCAGGATACACCTGATCCGCTCGTTCGGAAGCAGTTCGATGCCCCGCACGCGCGTCAGGTATGAGTCGGTCCTCTGCATTTGCTCTGGTAGTCTATTCGACATGGGTAATGCGATACAAAATGCTATCACAAAGCCGCCGACTCTCCTCCAACCGATTGCGGACATGACCATGAGAAAATTGTAAAACTTGTCATTGCGAGGAGCGTAGCCGCTCATGGCGAGCCTGTCGAACCACGTGTCAATCCCGTTGAAGCAATGGCGCCGGTGTTAGCGACGAGATTGCCGCGCTGCGTTCGCAATGACAGGAGGGACTGGAGTTTCGCAATTTTCTCGACCATCAATTATTGTTGACGATTAAATTAACGGCGTGATACAGTTTATGTCGAAAGACTGTGATGGAGACGAGTACGCGGGACTCGGAACGTACTAGCGAGCCTGGTCTGGTGGAAGCAGGCGCGTTCTTCCGGCTGAAAATCACTCCGGAGTTGCCGGCTGAAACCATCTGCGGATACCGATGGTGTGTAGGCTCAGGCCGGGTTCGTTGCCCGTTAGAAGCGACGGGACATGATGGTGTCCTGCTAGAGTGGCCCGGAGAGGTCTGAACTTCCAGACCTGATCGGGTAAATAGGGTGGTACCGCGGGCTTCTGTCCGTCCCTATGGGGGCGGGCTTTTTTTGTGCCTGTTGTCATTGGTTTACGGTATTCCCAAAACGGTCTGGCAGGCAGATCGACAATATATGGAGATTCGCCGTGAAGCTGAAAGGATCGGAAATAATTTGCGAGAGCCTGCTCCGAGAGGGAGTAGAGGTTCTGTTTGGTCATCCGGGCGGAGCAATCCTCCCCTTCTACGACGCGCTGTGGGCCTATCCTCAACTGCGCCACATTTTGGTCCGGCACGAACAGTCGGCTGCCCACGCTGCTGACGGTTATGCCCGCATGACCGGCAAACCCGGCGTTTGCGTCGCCACCTCAGGCCCGGGCGCCACCAACTTGATTACCGGCATCATGGGCGCCAAGGCAGACAGTATCCCCGTGGTGGCCATCACCGGGCAGGTCGCCCGTGCCGCCATCGGCACCGAGGCGTTCCAGGAATGTGATATTTGCAGCATCGCATCCGTCTGCACCAAGCGCACTTACCTCGTCCTGTCGGCAGCCGACCTGCCCCGCACCATTCACGAGGCTTTCCAGGTCGCACAGGAAGGACGCCCCGGCCCCGTTTTGATCGACGTCCCCAGGGACGTTCAACTGGAACTGGCCGAGTTCGAATACCCAGATCCCGTCGTCCCCCCCGAAGTCGCGCTGCCCGCCGATACGCTGGAAAACGTCCGAAAGGCCGCGGACCTGATGAACCAAGCCGAAAGGCCCGTCATCATCGCCGGCCACGGCATCGTCAACTCACGAGCCTTCGACGAGCTGCTGGCCCTGGCCAACGCGTCGGGTATTCCGGTCATCAACACTCTGCTCGGATTGAGCGGATTCCCCCGCAACCACCCCCAAAGTATGGGCATGTTGGGTATGCACGGCATGTACTGGTGCAACATGATCGTCGATCAGGCCGATGTCGTTATCGGATTGGGCATGCGCTTCGACGACCGTGTCACTGGTCGCGTCTCCGGTTTCGCTCCCCACGCCCGCATCATCCACCTGGATATCGAGCCGTCGCAGGTGGGGCGCATCGTGCCCGTCGAGGTCCCCCTGGTCGGCGACGCGCGCCCGATCCTCCAGGCCCTGGTCCCCCTCGTCAGGAACGTTGACCGTGCCGGATGGATGTCAACCGTCAATGAGTTGCGCGAGCAGCATCCGTCTCTTGACATTCCCCAAAGCGATGCCCTGATGCCTCAGCAGGTCCTGGCGGCGCTCAACGACGTGATCCAGCAGGATGACGACGCCGTTGTGGTAACGGGCGTCGGGCAACATCAGATGTGGGCGGCGCAATATCTCTTCCTGAACCAACCCAATTCCTTCGTCACCTCCGGCGGTTTGGGCGCAATGGGATTCGAGATCCCGGCAGCGTTGGGCGCTCAGACCGGCCGGCCCAACTCCACCGTGTGGTCGGTTGCCGGCGACGGCGGCTTTCAGATGACCCTGCAGGAATTGATCACTGCCGTGGAAGAAAAACTTCCCATCAAAATTGCCCTTTTCAACAACGGCTACCTGGGCATGGTTCGCCAGTGGCAGGAAATGTTCTTTGATGGACATATCAAAGATGTGCCCATGCCCGGCCCCGACTACGTCAAGTTAGCCGGCGCCTACGGTATCCCCGCGCTGCGCGTCGACACCCAGGAAGATGTTGCGGCGGCATTGGCAGAAGCCCAAGCCTACGATGGACCATTTCTGATCGAATTCGTAGTGGAAAGGGAAACCAACGTCTACCCTATGGTTCCACCCGGTGGATCTCTGGCTGATACTCTCGAAGATCCCCGCACCACGGCGGCGACCCGGTAACCCCGACCGCGCGCCTGCGGCGATCCCGGTGTACGATTCGTGCAGGGCCTTTCGGTTTTCCTCATGTCATTGCGAGCGTAGCGTGGCAATCTCGTCGCCGTAGCAATGATGGTTCCCCGGCACGTGCTCAACCTCAACGAGATTGTTACGGCGCTGCGCTCCTCGCAATGACAACCGAATGACCCTGACGATTCGTGTACCCGCACTTGCCCGTTTTCCGCTATGGTGGTAATAATTAGGTTGTAAGTTAATGCCTATACCTTTGGGATGAGGTGCATGATGCCCCGAGTTACTATCCAGGAAGCTTCGAGAATTTTGAATGTGTCGCAGGACGTGATCCGCAAGGATGTCCGCAACGGCAAGCTGACCGCCAGCAAGGAAGGTGGGCCCGGCGGCTCCCGCTGGATGGTGGACATTCCAGACAATGTCGATGACTACGCCGATGACTTCAAGGAGAACATCCATGCTCTGGCGCGCACGCTCACGCCCTGGTGGTACGACAACCCTCAGCGACAGGGGTTCGTGCATTACCTGGAAAGTCTGGGAATCGAAGAAGTCGAACCATTTTTCCTGTGCGGCGTCAAGGGCAACGACATTTGGCCCGCCACCGGTCATGAGGTCAGTGAACGCTGCCAGGAATGCATCCTGGAAGCGATGGCACAGGGATTGCCGATGGAAACCCGCGAGTAGATGCTGCCCGTCAACCGTCGTTGTTGAATCAAAAGCCCCCGACTTTCCCGTCGGGGGTTTTTCGTCAGCGTTTGGTACTCAGCCGAGCGCTGCGTCGGAACTTGAACAGGATTCCAGGCTTAACCGGTTACTGGGATATTCGCAGGAGCCCTGCGAATCCAACGGTGCCACCGTGCCAAATGTTCCGTCAGTTGACCCGATACACCCAAACCTGGTGCATAACGTCAGGCTCTCCCTTGGGCAAGGCGGCAAATGGTTCGGTAACCGCTACCAGCGACCAGGTCCCGGCCGCCGCCATCTGTTCCTGCTTTTCCTTAAATCCCAACTCGACGTGCGCATCGGGCCGCAGGCTGAAGGCAACGTAACCGCCCGGCTTCGTAACACGGCACAGCTCGTCAAAGGCATGAGGCGGAGCGTGTCCTGGCGTAAATACTCCCACACTGATAACCGCGTCATAGGCGTCGGAGGGAAAATCCAGGCGCTCACCCAGCGTCATTTGCTGGAAATCGTTGTAGCAACCCTTGGCCCTGGCTTCGTCCAACATCCCCTGAGACAGATCCATGGCGCAAAGGTCCGAAAATCCCAGCCGCTGCAACTCGACGCCTACCAGTCCCGTGCCGGCGCCGGCGTCAAGCACTTTGGAGGTCGGCGCAACATGTTCAGCCAACACTTCCGCTGCTCGCCGGGGGCCTACCCACGCGAAGGTTTCTTCCAGGTCCTGATCGTATTCCTTCGCCCACCCATCGTACCGCTCAGCCAGTTCCTCGTTATTGCGGGAAGCATATATCCATTGCACCCGCTGTTCCGAGTCCACGTTTTCCAAATCAGGCATCAGGTTAGTTGCTCCGCATCAAGGCCGTAGCCGAAATCATTTGGTGCACAGGTATTGTGCCCAACCCAGTTCCTCATTGTTTACCGCGTTCACCATCTTCAGATAAGCATCCGAAAGGGCAATAAACCGTTCCATTCGGTCCGGATCGTTGGCCCGTCTGGCCATGTCCGAGAGGCATTTATAGCTACTCCCCAAATGTGCCGACAGATCCCGCGCCTCCAGGATCCGGAACCCGGTATCCCGCAACGCATCCATGTACGAATAAAAACTGAAATCCGTATCGAACAACAACCGGTCGTAAACAAACGTGCGGGCTTCATCGCTGATCTGACGCTTTGGCTTCGTCAAATCATCAAATACCATCACGCCGCCGGGCTGCAATACCCGGAATGCTTCTTGCAGGGTTTTGTTCTTGTCGGGGATGTGGTATATCGTGGCCTGGCTCCAAACGTGTGTAAACGCCTCTGCCTCGAATGGAAGATCCGTCGCCGACGCCTTGTGAAATTCCACCTTGTCGGCCAGCTCCGGGCTATCCTTCAGCGATTCGATGGCATTGGCTATTCTCACCCCGCTCAGGTCAACCCCGGTCACGCGGGCCCCGGTGGTGCGGCTCAACCACGTCGCAGTGTTCCCATTCCCGCAGCCCAGGTCCAGCACCCTGGCGTCACTGTCGATGCTGGCGTTGGTCAGCATCACCTCATTCAGCCGCGAACAGGCCTGAAGGAAGGTGGCCTTAACGTCGACATCGTCCAAAGACAATGACCCGTCGAAGATACCCCAGTGCAGGCTACCCGCAGAGTCCCAGAACGACCGGTAAAGGGCATCCTCAGCGTCGTAGTATTCTTCGGTTTCCCGCTCAGTGAACCGCTGCTGGTTCGGCATACATGGCCCCTTCGATATATTCCAGGAATCGGTTGTTCTCGTCCGTCAGAATCATGCGCGGCTCAACCGGATGATCGGTAACTTCGTACGAAAGTATCACCAGGCAGTCGCCCTTCTGACACATCCGGGCTCCGGGACCCTGCACCGAGATGGTGCCACTGCCACGCTCGCCCGGCAGCGCGTAGGTTTCCCACCGGTTGCCGTTGTTGGCGTTACAAATCACTACCTTCTCGAACTCCCAGATATCCGCTCGATCCATCAGCTCGCGATCAATGATTATGCTGCCCACGTAGTCCAGATTTGATCCGGTTACCCAACACCTATGAATCTTCGATCTCAATAATTCCCGCATGACTGTCTCCTTTTTTATCGCATTGGCATCATTCGTTCACCAAACGATACCAAGTTTCACCCCCAGTCGAGGTGATTTTTCCTCACGATGCCGTCCCAATGCATTTCAATGATGCACGCAGGGCTATCGGGTGTTATCCACACGTAGCCCCAAGGCGTCGTGAGAACAAATGCAAGCGTGTTGCGAGTTGCTAAACTCGCCGCTCGATGTCAACTGAAGCAGCTAGGGCTCACAGGGGAGCCGGTGCTTACAGCGTGAACGGAACCGAATGATCCGGTCTCGGATCGAGGCCCCGCTATAATCGGATGCGCTGACTGCGTCCCGCGTCCCGCAGGACTGCTTAGAGTCAGGTTCCGAACTCTGATTTTGCGCTGATAGCGCGGCTGCACTCATATGGCCTCCTTACTTAAGGGCAGGTTGATGGGCGTGCAGACCTGCATTTCTGACGGCAGTCTAGCCTCGGATGTTCCCAGTGTCAAATGCACGAATATGCTATAAAATAGGCAATATATCCGGTATTCGTACCAATTTATACCATATACAACGAAAAACAGTACTATTTACATAATATATCAGATATTATGTCACTAATTCGGAGTGATTCTACCCACCGTTCAGACTGCTCCGGTGGGTAGCGGCCGACCATCGCACGGAGGAAAAAACGCATCATTTGCAGTACAAACTACCCCGATTCCGGGAATGGACGCTACCGTGGCCGGTGTATCATCCGTGCATTGCCATTTCAATGCGCGTTATCAATGCGCGTTTGCATCCAGGAGATATTACATGGTGGACCTGTTGATTTCCAATGGAACAGTTATCGACGGCGCCGGAACTCCGGGGTTTCGGGCCAGCGTCGCAGTCACCGGGGACACGATTCAAATCATTCCCGGCGATGTATCCGCCGTGGAGGCATCGCGGACTATCGACGCCACCAGCTACGTGGTCTGTCCCGGTTTTATCGACATGCACTCTCATTCCGATCTCAGGCTGCTGACCGACCCGGCCCACGAAGCCAAGATAAGGCAGGGAGTAACCACGGAAGCTCTGGGAATGGATGGATTGTCCTACGCGCCCACCACTCCCCGCGGATTGGAGCAGCTACTGGTTTACCTGGCAGCGATAAACGGCGCCCCTCCCGACGTCCGCTGGAGCAGCGTGGCAGATTTTCTGGCGCTCTTTGACTCCAACGCTGCCTGCAATGTTGTGCACTTTGTTCCCCACGCAGCCATTCGCGTTGCCGCCATGGGGTGGTCGCCGCGTCTGCCCACCGATGCCGAACTCTCCCACATGCAGGAATTGACCCGCCAGGGCATGCGTGATGGAGCCTTCGGGTTCACCACCGGCCTCACCTACGCCCCCGGCGCCTACAGCAACACCGCCGAGCTGTCTGCCATCGCTGCCGTGGCGGCTCAGGAGGGTGGTTTCTACTGTACACACGGGCGCTACACACTGGGCGACCGCTTGCTTGACCCCTTCCGTGAAGCTTTGGAAATCGGCCGCCGATCCGGAGCCCCCGTGCATATATCCCATTACCACAGCCCCGTGGCCGGCTTGGGCACCCAGATGACTGCTCTCGTTGACGATGCCCGCAACGCCGGCCAGGACGTCACGTTCGACCAATATCCCTATCCTGCCGCCAGCACGGTGCTCCACTCCCTGCTCCCTTATTGGGTTCACGCCGGCGGACCAGCGGCCCTGCTCACGAGATTGGCCGACCCTGCCATCCGTGACCTGATGGTTCGCGCTGTCGAACCCCAATGGGGCGGGCAAACCCTGGACAATTACATCTTTGCCCACATAGCGTCCGACCGCAATAAAGAATGGGAAGGCCGGTCGCTGGAAGAACTGGCTCAGCACCGTGGCGGGCGCATGGTCGACGCCGTTTGCGACCTGCTGCTGGAAGAGCGATTGCAGGTGGCATTCGTAGCCCGCACCGGCAACCTGGAAAACATCCGGGAAATAGCCTCACACCCGGCGCAGATGATCGGCACTGACGCCATACTCACCGGCGGCAGACCCAATCCTCGCACCTACGGCACTTATCCCTACGTATTGGCTCAATTCGTCCGCGGTGAGGGCCTGTTCCCCCTGGAAGAAGCGATTCGCAAAATGACCGGCGCCCCGGCGCAACGCCTGGGCATCGCCGACCGGGGCGTGTTGCGAAATGGAGCCAAGGCCGACCTGGTTCTGTTCAATCCGAGTCTGGTGGACACCCCGGCAACCTTCGACGATCCGCAGCAATACCCGGTGGGCATCGACTACGTCTGGGTCAACGGCGTCCTGGTCATCGACAACGGGCGCCACACCGGAGCGTTGCCCGGCCGCGCCCTGCGCAGCCGGTGAGGGGGTAATCAAACCAGCGATGCAGATCCAATGGACCGCATTATTCAGGCGGAAAGTCGTTGATCCCAATCTGTGATTGAGGGCTCGGGTTGGGACTGACTGGCAATGTGGCAATGACCCTCACCTGGGCGTTGCCGGGGAGCTCATCATCGTGGGGGAAATGAGCAATATTCCAGGCGTCGTTACAAGAACGTCGATTCCACGCTGAGCTATATCGCGCTCGGCGAGGCGACCCCAAGTAGCAATTGAGAATGTATCCCCGACTTGGAACTGGGAATCATCTTGCGCCATTACATACCTTCAGCCTGAAAGATCCGAAGCGGCGAGAAGATCTTTGAAGCCGCCTGTATCCCGACGACTATCGCAGATGGACGCAAGACGGTCATTATTGCGACGCGCTCGTGAGGGCCGGTCCCAGGGCCTTCCGATTATCCGAAATCCGGAAGTTCTTGCCTCCGGCGGAAGACAGGTTCCTTATCGATCGCTAATGCCGGGGTCTTCTGGGTTCCCGCCTTCGCGGGAACGACGGGCAGGGATTGGCGATAATCGAATGGTCCTGGCGAGGGAGGCAGGGTCTTTCGGTTTTCCTCATGTCATTGCGAGCGCAGCGTGGCAATCTCGTCGCCGTAGCAATGATGGTTCCCCGGCACGTGCTCAACCTCAACGAGATTGCCACGTCGCTGCGCTCCTCGCAATGACAACCGAAAGGCCCTGGCGAGGGAGGAAGCGGCCGTTGACAGTTATTGCTATATGGTATAGTATGTATTGTGAACGCTGGGGTGGCCGGGACACTCCACCCGTTACGAACCGAGGGGCAATGGGCCCGTCAGCACAGGAGGTGGGAAGTGGTTTCGCTGATCACGCTGAACCATAGATGGCAAGGCGACATGGTCGGCCCGGTGGGCGATGCTGCTGCGGCCTGATTCATTTCCCGCAATCAAAGCCGCCCCTCTAACCAGCAGAATTGCCCATCGGGCCATCAACCGGTACTCGGATTTCCCGCCACGGGAAGGCCGAACCGATGCCGAACACCAGCCAGGCGCCGATGTACAGTAGGCGCTTGGCTCTTTTTATCAGCGACCTTCCTGGCATTCAAGGGCAGCTCCCTCCAGCATCACGGCCGGTGGCCCGACTGACCGCCCAGGCCGAAACCTGACCACCGTCAGAGTGAGCGTCCTGACGGGAAGGTGGGCTCAGACCCAGGGCCGGCGCTTGGAGAATGCCTTGGCGGATTCGGGAGTGGGCAAACCGCGTTGTTCCAGCAGCATGAGTATCATGCGGCGGAACTCCTCCCGGTCGTGACCGGTGATGACGGCCTGCTCGTGGGCCTCGGAGATGGCCACCGGATATCCGAAACCCAGCTGGCATTGCTTCACCAGCATGGCGTGGCTGAGCGCCAGAAGCTCCGGATCCTCGGCCAGCCACTCCTCGCCGGTGGCGAGCCCCAGGGCGAAGCGGGCAGCCAGGTGGCTGGATTGATACAGGGGCGAGTGGTGTCCCGGTTCCAGCAGCAGCTCGAAGAGCTCTCAGTCGTCGAAGCCGGCGACGCCGACGCAGGACGACAGCTGGGAATGGCGGGCGGTGCACAGGTTGTTGCAGTTGCCGTCGCCCTGGTCGCAGAGCGTGAAGCGCAGGGCTCCGGCCACCTCGGTGGTGCGGGGCCTTGAGGTGTAGGCGGCCACGGCCACCGGGCGGCGGTCGGTGGATGCCGCCCGCAGGCAGGCCAGGGCGCGCTGCAGGCGGTCTGCGATGAGGACGTTGGCGACGTAGCGGGGGTACTGTCCCCGCTGCAGGTCCCAGAAGGCCAGGGTGCCGTCCATCAGGGCCAATGCCGGTGTATCATCAGGTAGCTGTTCCAGGGCGTCGACCAGGCGTTCCACTTCTTGAACCGTTCGTAGCGCACCGAGCAGCAGGCCGGCGATCAGGGTCTCACCGGCGCCGTCGGGAGAACGGAGGTAAAGGTCATCGTCCTCCACGGCCAGGGTGGGCTCGCTGAACAGCTGGCAGCCGTAGCCGGCGCCGTAGGTGATGGCGCAGCCGCCCAGGTTGATCAGGTAGCAGCGCAGGGACAGGTGGCGATCCACGTCGATGTGGGAGCTGTCCACGGCGACGGTCGTCCAGTCTTGGGGACCTCAGGGGGAGGCCGGCTGCCCAGCAAGCCCTCGGGGCCGGTGCGGGCGGATATGTGGGGACGACGGCCCACCGCGGCGGTGCGAAAGGCCGCCTCGGCGGCGGGTACGGTGAGTGCCCGGTCGATGGCGTCGTCCAGGCGTCGGCTGGGGGTATGGCTGGCCAGCGCCACGCTATCGTTGGACCGGCGACTGATCTGGAACCTGCCGGCGCAAAAAGTCGCATGGGTCTGGCAATCAGTCTTCGTGAATCTGCTGGTTCAGATAGAGCTCCAACCCGATGATATTGATGGTCCCCAGCTGGGTTTCCATCCAATCCACGTGTTCCTCTTCGGAGCGGATCATCTCCTGCAGGATGCCTCGGGTGGTGTAGTCCTGCACCTGCTCGCAGTGGCTGATGGCTTCGACCAGGGCGTTGACGGCGTTCATCTCGGCCTGGAGGTCCAACTCCAGATCCTCTGGAACGGTCTCTCCCACCATGACCTGGTTGAGACGCTGCAGGTGGGGATGCCCTCCAGGTAGAGGATGTGCCGGATGAGGTGCTGGGCGTCTTCCATCTCCTCCAAGCTGGTAGAGCGGAACCCCTCGTAGAGGCGCTCAAAGCCCCAGTTCTTGCACATCTCGGCTTGGTCGAAATACTGGTTGATGGCGGTCAGTTCGATGGTCAAAAGGTTGCTCAGGTGGTCACCACCCCATCTTTTGCTTTCAATAGGTTTCTCTCCTCGGGTAAATTTAGCGGCGCGCCGATGATAACACAGCGTCTCTGGGCCCAAGGTGGAACCCCACCTATTGAATGGACGGAGCCATCTCCCCGCTTCACCAGAGGGAGGTACTGGTCTACTGTCTCCGCACTGAGCGCGGCCCAGCACCGGAGACGGGGCTGAGGACTCTATCGGCTTTCCTCAACTCGACCTGGACCCGCGCGGCGACGGACTCTATGTGCATGGCGCACCGGCCGCAGCATTCGTCGTCATCGAAGCCGAAAAAGTCCCTGATCGATTCCGGGGAGTCGACGCCGGCCTTGGCCGCATCGACCGCTTCGGAAATCCGAACCGCCTTGCACACGCACAGAAACATAGGCTCCCTCAAATCTGGTATGCGCTTTCATGGCCTTCCACCGTCAATCTATTCTCAAACTGCTGTTGTGTCAACACTTATTTACGATAGCGGACGCATTCATTTCGGGATGTCAGCTACATTTCCCCAGTCGTGATTTGGGCAATCTCCGTGCCTAATATCCCGCTGGCGACGGAATGATACCAGGGCGTACCGGTTCTTTCAGACCTTACCCGGTATAACGGTCTAGTCATAGAGTATCGTGTCGTCAAACGCGGCGCCGGCCGGAGGTGGCTATCGTAGCCAACGCGATACCCGGACCGGGCACTTCTTCTCCGGAACACCGCGCTGCTCTGTTTCGGGCGGATTAGTGAGCCCCAAGACGGGCTAAATCGCCGCGCAGCATGGATGCAACGTATAACCTGACGTGATAATATGTGTGCACTGATACCCAAATATTGGTGCAGGAATGCTTGGAATGATTCTGCATTGAGTTATTGCCTGCGTAGTGCGATAATAGCGATGGCGCGTTGCGCCATCGCCCCGGCATGAGGGTAAGTCCGGGAGCGATGCGGGTCCAAGGTCAGCCAGCTCCGCCGCTAATACAGAATCAAGCGGAAACCGGGAATGGGCCGCTATCTCAGGCGCGCCCGCGATTCGAAAAGGAGCAGCATTGCTGACCTGATGACGGTCCATCTCGCTGGTGCAAATTGTCCTTTCCGCGGGGTGTGTCGGCATCCTTCGTCGCGAGCCCGCAACAGGTGACCACTGGCGTGAAATCGTCTGGTGGAGCTAGACCAGGGCACGATTATAGGCTAAACCCCGGGCCGGACTGGCGTTACCGTTTCTCTTGGCCCCGAACTCCATCTCACCCTGAGGACAATCGTTCATCCGATGCACGTCAAATCATCCACGCAGCGCATATCGAACTGGGCAATTATGACGACCGGCCAGACAATCGGAGGTGATGGACATGTTGACTGCGGAAGAAACTCCGAACCGGGCGCTGGGTGGGCGCCGGACCGGATGGCCCGCTGGGGCGGCGCAATGCTGCTGCTGACAGCCGCGGTCACGGCGGTGATGGTGTACGCCCGAATGGCCTCCGATGCCGACCAGGGGACGCTGTTGGAATCTCTTCGGTCGGTGGCTGAGAATCGCGAGATGTACGGCCTATTCAGCGCCGCCCGGGTGGCGTCGGGTGTGACACTTATGGTTGCGGGCTGGTTCCTGTTGCGGACCCGGATCATCCGCGACCGCTGGGCCACCGCCGCCGTGCCCTACCTGTTCGTACTGTCTGGCATAGGCACTGCCGTGTCAGGAGTGTGCGTCGCGGTGAGCGCATTCCAGGCAGATCCGGCCACCGTTTCGACGATCGACGTCACCGTAATAGATACGGTAGACAACCTGCGTTGGCTCACCGGAAAGGCGGGATTTACCGCCGCCGGCCTGGCCCTGATCGTCGCGGCATGGTTCCAGTGGCGCGTCGGCGGGACATTACAAAAGGTGGCGCCAGCGTCAGCGGCTCTGGGAGTGGTCATGCAACTCATCTGGCTGGACGCGGTAACCGTCATCCACCCGGTAGTAGGTGGGCTGTTCTTCCTGTGGCTCCTGGTCATCGGCACGATGCTGGCTACGGGGCGCGTAGAGCGTCATTTTGTTGCCCGCTACGGCGGCGACACGGGGACCGTTGGCGCCGAACCAGTCCGTGGAGGCTGAACAGCGATGCCGGGAGTGAAGTTGTTGGCCTACCCCAGGCGCAACGGCATGGACGACATCGTGAGTCGCCACCGCCGACGCGGGTCGGTTGTGGTCTGGGAACGTTTCCGCCGGAAGTGCCTCCATAGGTTCCACGCCATGTCGGATGACGACAGGACGGAGCTTCACCGCAGCAATCCCTTCGTATCCAGAGCGGAGAACAGGCTACCGGGCTTTACTCACCTGGGTGAGGCGGCGCGGTGGATAAGTCCATCGGCTATTCGCGGAGTTACCGCCATCCTCAGAGCGACCAACACGAGCGGGACGGCGACGGATGATTGTGAGAATTACTGCTAACACCTTCACGACCGTTGGCGATGGTCCTAATGATGTTCCCATTGCGAAAGGGGAGTGGTACCGGCAAGAACCGGAGCTCGATGTTGATGATATGGAGTTCGTCAACGACCCGGTGGCCCTCTACATGCGGGAGATGGGCCGGGTGGCGTTGCTTACCGCCGCCGAAGAGCGCGTACTGGCCAGGCGGATGGAACTCGCCAAGCACCTGTGCGAAATGAAACGGGAACTGGTCCTGGAGATCGATCAGGGCGACGTGCCCGATTTCGGCGCGGTCGATGCCACGGAGCCGGTCGCCTGGGAGGGCGCCATGCTATTGCTGGCCCGTATTGCCCAGAACGGCGACGTGGCGACAGCCTTGGCCCGCCACTTGGGATTGGACGACGTTCCGATGCTGGACCGCATCGGGACGCTTCCCGAGCTACGAACCGCCATCGACGGCGTGATCCATCCCGAGCTGGTGGAACGGGTGGCCCATGAACTAGACGTCACAACCGAGGAAGCCTACCGGCGAATCGTCTACCTGTCGCTAGACACCCGTCTGTTGCCGTCCGAGGTCTCAGCGGCGGTATCCGCCTACGTGCCGGCGTGGGTAGAACTGCATCCGGATGAGGCGGGCGACCACGACCGATGCACGCTTTCGATTCTGCCCCGAATGCTGAGCGACCCTGGGCTGAGCGACCGGGTGGAGGCAGCGAACGACGATATCGCCCGGTGCTTTGATCGAGTGAATGACGAGGCATCTCGTGCCCACGATCACCTGGCTGAGGCCAACCTGCGGCTGGTGGTGAGCGTGGCCAAGAAATACATGGGCCGGGGAATGTCCCTCTTGGACATGGTACAGGAGGGCAGCCTGGGCCTGATCCGAGGCGTGGAGAAGTTCGATCACCGGCGGGGCTACAAGTTCAGCACCTATGCCACCTGGTGGATCCGTCAGGCGGTGACCCGGGGCATCGCCGATCAGGGCCGCACCATACGGGTGCCGGTGCACATGGTGGAGACCATCAACCGGATGATCCGGCAGGAGCGTCGCCTGGTGCAGGAGTTGGGTCGGGACCCCACCGAAGCTGAACTGGGTGATGCCCTCGAGATGAGCGCCGAGCAGGTTGCCTACACCCGCAAGGTCGCCCAGGAGACGGTATCACTGGACAAACCGGTGGGCGAGGAGGGCGACGGCTCCATGTGGGAGCTCATTGAAGACCCCAACGCCACACTCTTGGAGGAGACCGTATCGGCGAACCTGCTGCGGGAACAGCTGGAGGAGGCGCTGGACACGTTGGAAGAACGGGAAAACAGGGTTTTGCGGATGCGCTTCGGCCTGGATGACGGCAGTCCCCGCACGCTGGATGAAATCGGAAAGGTTTTCGGTGTTACCCGGGAGCGCATCCGGCAGATTGAGAGTAACGCCATCCGGAAGCTGCGCCAGCCGGCCCGAGCCGACAAGCTCCATGATTTCCTGGAATGACTGGCCGTGTTCAAACGCCGCCGCCGCGGCGCTGATCGTGCAGTGGCGGGCTTTCCCCTACCGGAGCGGGTTTGAGTTCGTGGCGCCAAGGAGGAAAACATGAAGTGCCTCGTCACCGGCGGCTGCGGATTAATCGGGTCGCACCTGGTGGATCGGCTTGTGGAACTTGGCAACGAGGTGACGGTCCTTGATGACCTGTCCACCGGGGATCGCCTCCGATGCAATCGCCAAGCCGGGTTGATCATAGGATCGGTGACGGACCTGTCGACGGTGACCGCCGCGACAGAGACCGCGGACCGGGTGTTCCATACCGCGGCCTGGGCTCGCATTCAGCGTTCCGTGGCGGATCCAATCGGAACGCACGACGTGAACGTTACGGGAACGCTCAATGTGCTGCGCGCAGCGCACCTCAACGGGGTGGCCCGGGTGGTCAACTCGTCGTCCTCCAGTATTTACGGCGACCAGGATACGCACTTGATGCGCGAGGATATGATCCCGAACCCCAAGTCGCCCTGCTCTCTCCAGAAGCTGATGGGCGAGCAGTCCGTGGACCTGTACGCGCGGCTATTCGGCATGACGGTTGTCTCCCTGCGCTACTTCAACGTGTACGGCCCGGGGCAACCGTCCGAAGGCCAGTACTCCCTGGCGATCCCATGGTTCCTGGGGATGCGAGACGAGGGACGGCCGTTGACTGTGTACGGCGACGGGCACCAGATCCGGTCCTATACCCACGTGTTGGACGTGGTGGAGGCGAACGTGCTGGCCGCCACAGCCGAGCTGCCGGTTGGCGAGCACACGGCCCTGAACATCGGGACCGGTCAGGAAACCTCGGTGAACGAGATCGCAGAGGCCATCGGTGGGCCAGTACAGCACATCCAGAAAGCGAGAGAGGCTGACCATCGATGTCCAGAGAGAAGCGGCTGGCGTGTCCACAATGTGAAGAGACGAACAACATCGTGACCCGCCATCGTAAGCGAGGCCCCAAGGTGCTCAGGGAGCGATTCTGCAGGGAGTGCCGTCCGAGGTTCTATACGGAGTCTACAGCGGATGAGGCGGAGTCATATTGCGGGAATCCTTTCGCTCCCAGAGCTAGGAGGAGCGTGACCGGGCGGCGCGCGTATCGTTAGCGCTAGGCAGGGTTTCGACGGGTAGGAGTGAGTCGGCTTGAAGATTACAGTGATTGGACTGGGGTATGTGGGCACGGTGGCGGCGGCCTGTCTGGCGGACGCAGGACATGACGTCACGGGGGTTGATATCGACCCGGGTCGAGTGGCAAACCTCCAATCGGGACCAGTTCCCATTTACGAGCCGGGGCTGCAGGAAATGGCGCAAGGTGCGGTCGCGGCGGGACGGTTGCGGTTCACTCAACCCGACGATTTTGAAGAACCGTTGGGAAGGGTTGCGTTGGTAGCAACGGGCACGCCTCCAGGTGGAGGGGGTGGAGCCGACCTCCGTCAGGTGCGGTCGGCACTGGCGTGGATCAGGGAGCAGTGTTCCCGGGATACAACGGTGGTGATGAAAAGTACAGTGCCGCCGGGAACCGGGGAGCGGATGATTACCCACGAGTTAAGGGGCTCAGGAATTTGCTACGTTTCCAACCCGGAATTCTTGCGGGAGGGGCGAGCAATCCAGGACTGGCAGCATCCGAATCGCATCGTGATTGGGGTGGTGCCAGGAGACACCGGGTCAGTTGACGTCCTGAAAGCGATGAACGTCGGCATTGACGCCCCCCGTATCGTTACGGACATCACCAGCGCGGAGATGATCAAGTACGCCAGCAATTCTTTCCTGGCGACGCGTATCTCGTTCATCAATGAGATCGCGGCGCTGTGTGAACGGGTTGGCGCATCGATTGACGCCGTGAGCCAGGGTCTGGCGATGGACCCGAGGACCGGGGGCAGAATCTATGCGGGCGTAGGCTATGGAGGTTCCTGCTTTCCCAAGGATGTGCGCGCGCTTGATCACCTGGCGCTGACCAGCGGGGTGAGCGTGGAGCTGCTGCGTGCGGTCATTACGGTGAACAACCGTCAGCGGTTGTTGCCGCTATACGCACTGCGGGAACGGTTCTGCGGCGCCATATCTGGACTGCGCGTCGCCGTGTTGGGACTGGCGTTCAAACCCGACACCGACGATGTGAGAGAAGCGCCAGCGTTGGACCTGATCCGAGCTTTGTCCGATGATGGTGTGCTGGTTACTGCCCATGACCCGCAAGCCAATGAATCTGCCCGTGCGTTTCTGCCGGAATCTGTTGAGTTGGTGAGCAACCCGATGGCGGCCACCAAAGGGGCGCAGGCCGTGGTCCTGATGACCGAGTGGGAGCAACTCGTAGACGCCGACTGGGAATCCATTGCCAGTGGGATGTGCCCGCCCCGATTCGTTTTTGACGGGAGGAACGCGCTGGACGCGGCCCGGATGCAGGAACTCGGATTTGAGTACACCGGAGTGGGCCGAAGCAGGACGACGGACTTTTGGACCAGATCGATCCCACTCTGTGTCCCGAATGACCAGGGGGCACAATGAAATGCGTCGTGACCGGCGGGTGCGGATTCATCGGGACGCACCTGGTTGACCGATTGGTCCGTCTTGGGCATCAGGTGATCGTGCTGGACGATCTATCCACCGGCAATTTGGAGCGGCTCAATCCGTCGGCGGAGCCGTTATACGGTTCAGTCGCGGACGTGGACGCGGTGGTATCCGCGACCGAGGGGGCTGAAGTGGTGTTCCACACTGCGGCTTGGGCACGTATCGAACGATCGATAGCAGACCCCGTTGGGACCCACGCCGTGAACGTCTCCGGTACGCTGAACGTCTTACGCGCGGCACAGGTCAACGGCGTGAGTCGGGTGATCAACTCGTCGTCATCCAGCGTGTACGGCGGCCAGTCCACGCACCTGATGCGCGAGGACATGGCGCCAAACCCGAAATCACCCTACGCGTTGCAGAAGCTGATGGGTGAGCAGTACGCGGACCTGTTTGCGCGCCTGTTCAGAATGTCTGTCGTGTCGCTGCGCTACTTCAACGTCTATGGACCAGGGCAGCCATCCGAAGGTGCGTATGCGCTGGTGATACCGCGCTTTCTGCGGATGCGGGAGGAGGGCAACCCCCTCACCGTGTATGGCGACGGGACGCAGACCCGATCGTATACCCACGTCTCCGATGTAGTGGAAGCGAATATATTGGCCGCTACCGAAGGAGTGCCCGCCGGACAGCACATCGTACTGAATATCGGCACCGGACAGGAGACCTCGGTGAACGAGATCGCTGCCGCCATCGGCGGGCCGGTGCGGCACATCGTACCCAACCCCAGGCGAGAGTTCGAGGAGGCGCGCAAAGCGGCCGACTGCTCGAGGGCACGGTCACTAATCGGGTGGGAGCCCCGAGTCGCGTTTCCCGACGGCATCAAGGATCTGTTGGCGTAACCACCCTACCGCGTCCGTGATTTCGGGCCATAAGGTCGCGGTTGCCGAGACTACGAACAGCGCCCACCACAAAATGGTCAACTGCCACGTTTCCACGGTCCACCATGTGTATAACGGGAACAGACCGGCTATAGCTTGGAAGGGTACGAAACTCATATCGAAGGGGTCCACCGCGATGGTGATTTCCTTAGTGTGGCCGGCATGGACCAAGCCTGCGGTGATCGTGAAGGTCAAGGCTCCCAGCATGGCAATCAACACACGGCCGCCGGCCGGAGTGCGGGCAACCAAGAGCGCCAGAGGTACTACAAACAAGGGCAACACGGTCAGCATGGTGCGGCCGGCGAACCACCAGCCCATCATGGTGATCGCTACAAAGGTTGCGATCAGCAACTGGACCACGATGAGGACGAGAACCAGCCGCCGCTCCCACGTCGTCATAACCAGCAGCGCAAGAGCCGGAACCACCGCCAGCAGCAAAGGCGCCCAACGGCCTATGCCGAACCGCCGGTCCACGAACAGCCCCCACAGCCGGTAGTAGCTCTCGGAGAACTCGACGTGCCCGCCGATGATCTGGGCGGTGTTCCACTGGGCATAGACCACGTTGACACCGTAGGGAGTCAGGCTGCCGAAGACGTGCAGATGGAACCAGGCGAACAACGCCGCAGATAGGCACCCGACGGTCAAAAGGGCGATCCGTCCCGGCCAGTCGGCTCTGAGGAGGAAATAAGCGGACACCGGCAACGCCAGCACCGCGTACTTGGTCCCCAGCCAGCACATCGCGGTCAACGCAGCGGCCAAACAGAGCGCATCGTACAACCCTGGCCTGTCGCAACGGGTGGAGACCAGCAGCGCGACGGCCAGGGCCAAGGCAGCGGGAAACTCCGGGTAGATTTCAGTGGAGTAGATGACCGGCGTTGCCGTCAGCCCCACGCCCAGCGCGACGAACCAGCAGATCGCCCGCTGGCCCGTCAGGCGGTCGGCCAACACAAAGGCCAACGCCAGGGTGGCCGCCGCCAACAGCAGCAACTGCACCTGCACGCCAGGCAGGCCGCCCAAGGCGAGCCCGGGTATCACCAGTAGGGATAGGCCCGGGTTGTGCGGGCTCAGCACGCGGCCATCTGGCGTTGGCACAGACTGGTACCACAGGTCGTTGGGATGGTCGAAAAATGCCTTGTACGACTTGGTGTCGTATTGATTTCGCAGGTCGAAGTCGCGATCCGCCAGGAGGCTCTGGGTTGTCAGCAGGTAGAAGGGCTCGTCCCCTGTGATGGACGCGCCCCGGGTGGCGCGAATGTTCACCGAAAAAAGGTAGGCAACCGCCAGCAACACGAAGAGAGCCGCCGCGCAAAGCAGCAGCTCCCTTCTCTGAAAGTACCGGCGTATGTTGCGCAAGGTATCCCGAATCATCACGGCAGAACGCCGGTTTCTCTCAGCAGTTTTAGGGTACCCTCAAGATCGCTAAGACTGCCCAGGTCAACGTTGGGTGGATCCAGGGACTCTAATGGAGGCAGATCGCCTTCCGGCTCAACGCCGGCCGACACTGGATACTCCTTGATTTCCTGTGCCAAGTAGGTTTGGGCCGGAGCCGCAAGCAGGAAGTCAAGGAACTCCTCGGCGACATCCTTATTCTCGGATGCTGTCAGGATGCCCACGCCGGCCACCAGCACCAGCGCGCCGGGGTCGCCGTTGCCGATATAGTGGTTGCGCGCGCCGAACCCCGGTCCGTGCTCCTCCAGGAACCGTTCCAGGTAGTAGTGGTTCACGAAACCCACGTCCACCTCACCGGCTGCCGCGGCCGAAACTGTGGTCACGTTGTTGGGATAGTCCACGGCGTCGTTGTCGCGCATCCCCTCCAGCCAGGCCCGGGCCGCGTCCTCACCCAGTTGCAAGCGCAGGGAGGTCACGAAAGCCTGGAAGGAACCGTTGCGGGGCGCCCAGCCGACCCGCCCCTTCCATTCCGGGGCCGTGAAGTCCAGTATGGACGGCGGCAGGTCGGTAGTCGGATCGATTGCGTCGGTGTTGTAGATGATGGTGCGCGCCCGGCCCGACGTGCCGATCCACAGGCCGGCCGGAGACCGGAACCTGGGGTCGACTTTGTCCAGGGTAGCCTGGGGTATCTGGGCGAGCATTCCCGCGTCGGCGAGGATGCCCAGAGAACCGGGATCCTGCATGAACACCACGTCGGCCGGGGTGTTGTTGCCCTCTTCGAGCAACGTAGCCGCGGTGGACGAACTGCCGGCGTACTTTACGCGGATAGCGATGCCGGTCTGTTCGCCGAAGGCTTCAAGCAGGGGATGCACCAGGGTCTGCGAGCGACCCGAGTACACGGTGAGGCTGCGGTCCCGCTGCTTCGTAGGAGTGGGCGGAACCAGTGTATTGGTCGGGACTTGGCCGGCGGTTGACCCGGCTGCCACGGGGGGAGCCGACGTTGGCACTGGCGGGGGTGGTTCGCCACCCCCGCCGCAAGCGACCAGCGCCAGTGCCACCAGCAACAGGACGGTCTGCAGCCAGACGGCCCGAAGGCTTCGGCAGAATAGGCTCTTCATTCCTGGGTTCTCCTATTTTGGCCTGGCGAGGCTATCACTCGAAGCTGGTTACGAGGTCGCTCTGAGTCAACAGGAGCGCTGATGCCGTCCCGTTGAGCGCAGCCAGGGCCGCGTCGCGTGACGCAAGCGTAATCCCGCTTGGATCGGCCTCGAGGTAGGCGACGATTGTCTCGTTGGCAACCGGGTCGGCCTTGGCAACCTCGGGCTGAATGGACCGGTAGAAGGACAGGGCTTCCACCTGGTGGGTTCCCAAGCTGTCGTGGTCGCCGGCCTGTGCGTCATCCTGTACCCGGCCGATGTATCTAACCGTGGCGAGGTAGAAGATAGCGTTGAAACGAGAGAAGACTTCCTGGGCGGCAGCGTCGCAAGCAGCGGCGTCGCCGTTTTCGGCGGCCTGCCGAACCCGTTCGAAGGCTTCGCGCAAGGGGACGTCGATGGCACCCTCCCGGCCGAAGTTGCCTTCACGACTGCGCGCAAGGGCGGACAGTGAATTGGGGTAGCTTCCATCGTCACCAGGCAAGCCGACGTAAATTCCCCATCCCTCGTCGACGTCACCGGAGTCCAGGTCGGCGCAGCCGCCGATGACGTAGTGCTTGGACCAGTGATAGAGTATCCTGAGGACGCCCTTGTTGATGGCCTGGCGCTTCTGGGCGTCGGTCCAATCTTCGGCTTCGTTGCGCCCGCGTATGGCGTTGTTGATGGGAGAGTCCAGGAAGTTGCCGGATCCGTAGAACTCGGCCGCTAGCGGATATTCCTCAGCGCGTTCGGGGTCGCGTGCAAAGCTCCGGAAGGTCTTGCTGCGTACGCCGATGCGGGTGTGATATCCCACCTGGTAGAGAAGGAAGATGTCCGCCACGGGCAGGGGCTCGCCTTCCTTGATCATGTTGGTCAGCTTGGCGATCTCCTGGTAGTCGGAGGAAATCTTCTGATAGTGCTCCCGGTTGGTGGTGGCGTGGTAGTAACCGTCCGACGGGCTGGGGACGCTGCGGTCGGTCTCGTGCGGGAGGTTCACCGGGATGAACAGGCCGGAAGAACGGTCCAATTCTCCGGTGTAAGGAGAGGGCGCGCCGCTGGGGCCGTCGCCGGTATCGGCAGTGAACCGCGCGACGAGGTCGCTCTGTTCCAGCATTAGCGCCGAAGCCGTCCCGTTGAGGGCGGCCAGGGTTGCGTCACGGGACGAAGTCGTAATCGCGCTCGGCTCGCCCGTGAGATAGGCCATGATCATCTCATCAGCGGCCGGGTTGGCCTTGGCGACATCAGGTTGGATGGACTGGTAAAACGCCAGTGCTTCCACCTGGTGGGTTCCCAGGGCGTCGCGGTCGCCGGCCTGCGCGTCATCCGCCACCCGGCCAATGTACCTTACAGTAGCCAGGTAGAACATGGCGTTGAAGCGGGAGAAGACGTCGTCGACAGCCGCCTCCAGGGCAGCGGCGTCGCCATCGTCAGCGGCCTGCCGTGCCCGGTCCATGGCCTGACGCAGCGGGATGTCGATGGCACCCTGCCGCCCGAAGTTGCCCTCGCGCGCCTGAGCGAGAGCCGCCAGAGAGTTCGGATAAGCCCCGTTGACTTCCTCGCCCACGTACACGGCCCAGGCCTCGTCGATCAGCCGGGAGCTCATCCGGTCGGCGCCGATGATCATGTAGAACTTGGACCAGTGGTAGAGGATCCTGAGCATCCCCTTGTTGACCGCCTGGCGCTTCTGGGCGTCGCTGTAATTCTCCGCTTCCCGGCGACTGCGGATGACGTTCTCGATGGGGTCGTCCAGGAAAGTGTCCGATCCGTAAAACTCCGCCGAATCCGGGAAGTATGTGGACGGACTAGACCCTATGGCAAAGCTCCGAAGTGTGCGGCTCTGCGGCCCGAGACGAGTGTGCGAACCCGCTTCATAGAGGAGCCAGATTTCCGCCGCAGGGAAGGGCTGGCCGTCCCTGATCACGTTGGTCAGCTTGGCTATCTCCTGATAGTCCGTGGAAATCTTCTGGTAGATCTCCCGGTGGGTCGTGGGAGTGTAGTGGCCGTCGGACGCAGTGGGGCTCTCGGTCTCATAGCTGAGCCCGGTGGGGATCATCAGGCCGCTTTCCTTCTGGCCCATCATCGCGGCAGTGGCCGTGCCAGAGGCTGACCCGGTGCCTGTACCGGTGCCCGATGCCGAACCAGTGCCAGTCCCGGACCCGGTGCCGGTTCCCGTACCAGATGCGGAGACTGAGGCCGATTCGCTCCCGATTACCTGGATTGAGGGACGGTCTTCGCCTTGGCGCACCGCCTCCTCAGCCGCTGACTGGGCGGCGCCTGCCGCCGATGCCGCTTCCCGTGCCGCTGCCGCCGCGTCCTGGGCTGCGTCAGCCGCCGCTTGGGCCGCCGTCGCCGCCGCGTCCGCGGCTCCCGTATCCGGGGCAGGAGCAGGCGCAACGGGAGGCGGACCCTGGCCGCAGGCTATCGCCAGCGCGAGCAGGATTGCAAGCGCCAGGCTCCCGATCCAATACCGGCTGTGGGGCCGTGATACCCACGTCTTGATGTGATAACACACTTTCGTCGTCCTCCTTCATGATGAGACGCCTCGTTATTTGCTCAGCATCTCGCGGAGCATCCCGGTGGGGACGCGCCAGAGATACTTTGGCCCGATGAATGATTTGCCCTTGGTGCGGCGCGAATAGGCGACGGGGACCTCCCGCATCCGCATCCCTTTCTTCAGCAGGTCAAGGGTCAGCACCTGAGCGTAGTTGTAGTCGTGGATGATTTCGGCGCACTCCAGCGCCCGTCGGGAGAAGCCGCGAAAGCCAGTCTGCCCGTCGGTGATCCGCCGGCCCGTCGCCAGGCACAGTAGTCCGGTGAAAACCAGGTTTCCGATGCGACGAAACACTCGCTGGCTTGGGCGATCGTCGAGGTAACGTGAACCCAGCACGTAGTCGGCCCCTCCGGCCTCAATCGGGGCCAGCAGGTCGGGTATCTGCTCGGGCGGATACTCGCCGTCGGCGTCCACATACACGGCGGCCCGGGCATCCAGTTCGTTGGCGGTGGCGAGGCCGGTGCGTAGCGCCGCGCCCAGGCCACGGTTGAGCTGATGAGATACGACCACATCCGCGCCGTGTCGTTCGGCTGTCCCCACGGTGTCGTCCGACGAACCGTCATCCACCACGATCACGCGCAAGTCTGGCCTTTCCTGCCTGGGTATCCGAGCCAGCGTGGCCGGCAAGTTCTCCGCCTCGTTGTACGCGGGGATGATCACGGCGACCGGGCGGGAGGATTCGTCACCGTCGGTGATGCCGAGAACCTGCCCCACCGACTGGGCCGGTGGCTCCACGCCCAGGAAGTAGGCGATGGTGGCCGTCACGTCCATGACAGAACGCGGTTCGTCCACCGGCCCAGCCAGCTCAACGCCCGCCCCCCATATAATGCAGGGCACGTACCGCTCCGACGGGCTCATGTGGCCGTGCCCGCCGATGCCGATGCCCTGCCCGTGGTCGGCCGTGATGAGCACCGTGGCACCATCCAGGTAGCCAATGGAGTCGCACCATCCCAGAAAGTGTTCGATGTGGCGGTCGCTCTCCTCGATCTTGGCCAGGTACTCGGAGTTGTAGCTGCCCCGAGCGTGGCCGGTCTGGTCCACGCTGAGCAGCTGCAGGATGAGCAGGTCGGGATCGTCGCGCTCCACGACGGCGCGAGCCCTCGCGGTCAGCGCGTCGTCGATTTCGTCGTTGTTGGTGACTGCGGTGACGGTCTCAACATCGGTTTCACCAAACGCGTCCACCAGGTGGGCGATTCCCACCAGCTTGCCGGTGAGGCCGCCGGCGCGCAGGGCGTCGAATATGGACTCGCACTTGACGCCCAGGCTGGGTACGAAGTTGCTGGACATGCCGTGGACCCGGGGCGGTGCTCCGGTGAACATGGAACTGAACCCAGTGACGGTGCGGGCCGGATACACGGTGGAGGTGTCGGTGTAATCGGCGCCCTCTCGCCGCAGCCGGTCTATGAAGGGCGTGTTGGCCTCCAGCAGGCGGTCGGCCCGGCAGCCGTCGATCACGATGGTGATGAACCTGCGAGAGATGCGCTCCCCGGCGGTTGCCCGCAAACGGGTGGGTACCAAAGACGGGGCGGGAGGCCAGGTGAAGAACCACTGGTGCAGCAGCAGCGCCGTTATCGCGATTACTAATGTGAAACCTTCGACTGCCGCAAAGGACCAAACCGTTGGGTTGTCCACCAACATTTGGAAGGTTAGCACTAGCAGGGTCAGCTTGGGGATCTGCTCCAGGAAGTTGCCGCTGGTGGGGTCCGGGTTTTCCAGCACCAGCCGCCAGAAGCGGGTGAAGTTGAACCACGACGTTCCGATGCGCAGGTGGTAATAGATCGTGCCCCACAGGATGATGGTAAAGGTCAGGTAGAGGCCCAGGATGAGGGCAATCGCGATGACGTCGAAGAAACGGAACGCCGCTAAGAACACGCCGAGATATACCCATAGCGCGATACGCAATTTCAGCGGGAAGTCGAAGCGGTAGAAGACGACGAACATCGGGCTCAGCGCCAGAACCGTCAGCCCGGCCCTGAGCCAGTAGCCGCCGTCGGTGAGGTACGGGATGCTCAGGAGCGCCAGGATCCCCAGGGTGAAAACGGGGGTGAATGGCTTGCCCTCGTTGAGCACGTTCCAGGCGCGGGCAGCGAAGATTTCAAACCGAGAGGCGTGCTTATCACCCTCCGCGGAACCTCTGAGCGCGCCCAAACCCTTGAATGGCAGTACATCGCGCAACGCCACGAGAGTGAATGCCGTCGCCACGGTGTACGAATAGGCGAACTTCAGTCCGTGGGTGAGTACCGCCAGCGCCAGCCCTTCCTGCCAGGGCACTCCCAGGGCGTAGAGGGCTCCGGTCATGCTGGCCTCGTAGACGCCGATGCCGCCCGGCGTCACATGGAACACCTGAAAGAGGACTGTGAAGGCGGTGACGGCGATGGCCGCGGAAAGGGAGATTTCGGTTCCCAGGGCCTGCGCCGCCACCAGGAGGACTCCCGCTTCCAGGATCCAGCTGGGCAGAGTCCACAGCGCTGCCCAGCTGATGCGACCCCTGGACATGAGCGCAAGCTCGGTCCGCAGGGTGTCCAGCCGGCCGCGCAGCATTTGAGGTATTAAGTGGTCGAGCGACCGAAAGCGCAGGAGCGCCATCGCTGACGCTGCGGCAACCACGACGGCCGCCGGGATGGCCAAGCCGCGCAACCAGTCGAGTCTGCCGTCAAATGATGTGACCAGCGCTCCAAAAACGGCCGCTATGGTGATCAGCGAAGCAAAATCCAGCAAGCGAGCCACTGCCGTTGAGGCGGCTGCCTCAGCCAGAGGAATACCACGCCGGGTAGCCAACAGCGGGCGTGCTGCCTCGCCCAGTTTGAACGGCAGAATGTGGTTGGCCAAGAGCGCAGCTTGCAGGTAGGTGAACAATCCGAACACCCCGGCACCAGTCGTCATGAGCTGCCGCCAAGCGACGGCCCGGAGCGCGAAAGCGCAGGTGTAGCTGATCAGCAGAGCCACGAGCAGTTCGGTTCGCTGAGCCAGAACCCGCACAGCAGCGATCAGTTGCGCCCAGTCGGCCAACCACCACACCAGAAGACCGACGGCTACGGTAAGCGCTAACCCTGTGGCAGCGCGCGCAGCCGTGTATCCGCCGGATATTTTCAGCCCGCGACGGCTCTCCTCGAATACTTGTGAGCCGTTGATCAATCTGGTTTTCGCTTTGCCTAACCTTCGCATAATCCCCGTTGCTGGTTCACACGACGCTCTACGTTCGATTCCGTTTGGGTACAAGCCTGAGAATGCGACCTTGCCGGGAGGAGGGTTCCGACAAGGCCGTTAGCCTGGGAGGGGCGTATTACCGGAGGATCACCGCCGCTATAGCAACCCACCGATGTTTTTTGTTTCAGTCTGCCGTTTGCCTCCAAGACGTGTCTATGGCCTAATTAAATTAGTGCATACGTAATATATTGTCAATACCCCCATTTACTCAATTGTGCAGAATCGATTTTGGCTCTCCTATGCGTCTTTACGGTTAGCCATTCGGTGCTCTCAGGTTCGGTTTGGCACCCCACAGAATTCTTAGTGATCGGGCTTGCCAGTACGACGAATATCTGAGCTGGCATGGCTCGTGAGTTGAGCCGTCGGTTTCGATGCCACGATTCATCGATGCACCTCGTTGAACTCCAGAGGAGGTTGCATATACGGATACGCCAACGACGACCGCCGTTTACATCGGCCACAATTGGCTACGAGGCTTGACTGAAGGTGAAGTCCTTACAGCGATAAATCGTAACGTTAGCAAGCAGGCAAACCAGATAATGGTGGCCTTGACACATCAGATTATGATATACATAATGCTATATCATTGTCGCGTTACTGCGAGTTTGCGTGGCCACAGTACTATTGGAAAACGGTCAACATTCAGACCAGCTTGGAGGAACATCCAAATGCAACGAAATGGGCGACGTACCTTGATCACAATACCTGGCTTGGCGATATGCCTGGTCCTGTTGTCGATGGCCTGCACCAGCGAACCCCCGCCGGCAGCCATGATGAAAGAACCCAAAGTTGACGTGGAGGCTCTGAAGGCCGATGTGGTCTCCCACTACGCCAACGGGGCGCACGGCCTGTATTTCCAAAGCCTGGCCTCGGCGCAGGTAATGGACACGGCCATTGACGCTTTCCTGGCGGATCCCAACCCGGCCAGCCTGGAAGCTGCCAAACGATCATGGCTTCGGGCTCGCGACGACTACGGACCCACTGAGGTGTTCCGGTTCTACGGCGGTCCCATCGACAACGAAGAGGACGGCCCGGAGGGCTTGATCAACGCCTGGCCCATGGACGAGTCATACATTGACTACGTGGAAGGCAATTCTGCGGCCGGCATCATCAACATGCCCGACGAGTACCCCACGATCGACGCTGACCTCATCATCTCCCTGAATGAAGAAGGCGGTGAGGAAAACGTGTCCACGGGCTGGCACGCGATCGAGTTCCTCCTGTGGGGACAGGACTTGAACGACGACGGCCCCGGCAATCGTCCGGTAGAGGACTACACCACCAACGACAACGCCGACCGGCGCGCCCAGTATCTCGCGGTATCCTCCGACACCTTGATTGGACACCTGCAGGACATGGTTGACGCCTGGGCCCCCGGCGGCGGCAACTATCGGGCCGAATTCCTGGCCATGCCCGCCGATGATGCCCTGGTCAATATCATCACCGGTGCAGGCGCGCTCAGTCAGGGCGAGTTGGCCGGCGAGCGCATCAACGTCGCTTACGAAGAACGTTCCCAGGAGGACGAGCATTCCTGCTTCTCCGACAATACCGTTGCGGACATTGTTGGCAACGCAGTCGGCGTGCGCATGGTGCTCACCGGTGATTATGGCGTGGTGTCCGGACCCGGCATCATTGACCTGTTCGCAGCTGAGAACGAGGCTTTGGCCCAACAACTGGCTGACGAGACCCGGGTGGCCGTGAATATGGCTCACAATATTCCGGATCCCTTTGACCAGCACCTGACTGATACCGCCTCGGACAGCGCGTTTGGTCGTGCCCAGGTGAAGAGCACCATCGATGCTCTGATCAAGCAAGCCGAAACTATCGTGGCAGGAGCGGCGGCCTTCGGATACCAAATCAACACCTCCGTCTAGGGTTAGACTGCAAATGCTTTCAGGCCGTACCGTGAGTGCCCGCAGATCGGCCCTTCTGCGGTACGGCCTGGCGATTGTGTTCGGCGCCGCAGCACTGGCGGCGCTGGGTTGGTTCCTATGGCGCGACGCGGCGTCCGGCCCCAGCGAAGCTGAGGTCGCTGCGATTTTGCAAACGCAACTCGGCGGCGACACCACGGTTATCAGTACCAACCGCAACTCCTTCGCACTGGCCGCCGCCAATCTCAACAGCGCCGAACGACTCACTTTTGAGATTGGCGACAGTTTCTTCACCCAGAACTGGGTGACCGCGCCCGCCTCCACCGAGGCCAGGGATGGCCTGGGCCCCATCTTCAACGCTCAGTCCTGCTCGTCGTGCCACACCCTGGACGGACGGGCGCAGCCGCCGGCCGACAACGACGACCCCGAAAGGGGCTTGCTGCTTCGGTTCAGCATACCCGGCGTTGATCCTATCACCGGGGGGCCGTTGCCCGATCCAGTTTACGGCGGCCAGCTACAAGATAGGGCGATACTCACCGTGCCGCCCGAAGGACGGTTCCTGATCAACTACCGTGAGGTTCCCGGAACCTACGAGGACGGCACCCCCTATACACTATTGCAACCTGAGTATTCTTTCGCCGACCTGGCCTTCGGTCCTACCCACCCTGATCTGCTGTTTTCGCCGCGGATCGCGCCCTCGGTGTTCGGCGGCGGTCTCCTTGAAGCGATACCGGAGGCGGACATTTTCGCTTTTGCTGATCCCGACGACGCAGACGGCGACGGCATATCCGGGCGCGCCAACATGGTGTGGAGTGTCCGAGCCGAGGAAACCCGGTCGGGGCGTTTCGGATGGAAAGCCAACGTGCCCACCCTGGAGCAGCAGATAGCTGGCGCCTTCCATGGTGACATCGGCATCACTTCGCCGTTGTTCGAGAGTGAAAACTGTCCTCCGGCGCAAACCGATTGCCAGGACGCTCTCAACGGTGGCACGCCGGAGATCCCCGGCGAACGATTGGCCAAGGTTGTGTTCTACAACCGGACCCTAGCCGTGCCGGCCATGCGCGACGTGGATGACCCGCAGGTACGGGAAGGTGCGCGTTTGTTCCTCAAAGCAGGGTGTGCCGCGTGCCACACACCCAGCCACACCACTGGCGAGCATCCGGTAACTGCACTCACCGGGCAGACGATATTTCCCTATACCGACCTGCTGATTCACGACATGGGTGAAGGATTGGCCGACGGTAGGCCGGACTTCCTCGCGGACGGTCGGGAATGGCGCACGCCGCCGCTGTGGGGTATCGGGTTAATCGAAAACGTAAACAATCACACGCGGTTGCTGCACGACGGGCGCGCTCGCGATATCGCCGAGGCCATCTTGTGGCACGACGGCGAGGGGTTGGCGGCGCGTGAGGAATTCCGCAAAATGTCCCGCGAAGAAAGGGAGGCGCTGATGCGTTTCCTTGAGTCCCTCTGATGCAGACCGTCCGCTATATCCTGATCGTGTCCACCATCCTCGTCATGGCGGGAATAATATCCTGCGCCCAGGCGGCGGCGGCATCCCGGCCGGAGGTCCTCGCCAGCCTGTCCGACGACCTGATCGTGCCACGATACCAAACGGTGGCCCAGGAGATGAACGATCTGAACGTCGCCCTGGTCAGCCTGTGCGCCGATCCCGGCCCCGCAACACTGGACTCCGCGCGCGCGGCGTTGAGGGAAGCTCGCGCCCCCTGGATGCGCTCCCAGGCAACGTGGTTCGGCCCCGTGATGGATCGCCGCTCCCGGTCCCTGGTGGACTGGTCTCCGGTGGACCCCGAGCGTATCGAAACCACTCTTGCGGGCAGGGAATCTATTTCGGCCGGAGACGTCAGAGAATTCTTCGGGTCAACGCAACGCGGGCTGGGATCAATTGAGTACATCATCTTTGGGGAAGATGCGACGGTGTTGGCGTCCCTCGACGACCCCGGGGGAATACGCTGTCAATACCTGACCGCCCTAAGCGAGGTAGCGGCGGACGAGATGGCCGGCGTTCTGGCCGACTGGACAGGTGATGGCTCTCCCGATGGCGGCTACGCAGGCTACTTCAAAGGAACCGCCAGTATTTCCCTCGTGGAACAGCAGGCCGTGGACGAAGCGGTGCGGACGTCGGTGTTCATAACCCGTAGCATCGCCGACATGAAGCTGGGTAAGGCTCTGGGCGCTGACGGCGGCGAGCCCGACCCATCGGCGATACTCGGCGCCGGCGGTCACAACGCCGTCGCCGACCTGCGCAACCAGGTGTTGGGGATGCAGGATGTGTACTTGGGCGCCGGCGCCGAAGGCGCGCTGGGTATCAGCGCCCTGGTGAGCGGTGTGTCCGAGGAAGCAGACCAGAGAATGCGCGGCCATTTTGACGCAGCGTTGTCGGCGGTCGACGGATTGCAGGAACCTCTGCAATCCACGGTCGCGACGGATCCGGCTCCCGCTCACCTCGCGCACCAGAGGATTCAGGAGTTGCAGCGAGCCCTGAACACCGAGGTGGTCAGCCTGCTGGGAGTGACCGTCGGCTTCGCCGATACAGACGGTGACGGCGGCTAGCGCGCGGATACTGGAGGCTGGCGCACGGCGGCCTGTTCCTCGGGTTCGTAGGGCAGTACCCACGGTTTGGGAGCCAAGCCGGGCCGGACCGAGGCCAAGTCCGCCTCCGGGTCGATAAGGCGCGCGTTGGGCCGACCGTTGAATGCGACGAATGCATCGGCGTTCACGACAACGCTTGGATAACCACGCTCGGTGAAATCGTCGGCGATGAAGTGGGCGGTCTGCAGGATCATGTCCGGCTGGATCGCCATGCGCTCCGTCTGCAGAGGCGTGAGGTGCTGGTCTGGGGAGACCAGCCAAGATTCACTGGTGATACGGTCACTCACCCTGTATTGCACGAAACCGACCTTCTCGGTGAGCATTACTCGCCACGCAAAACGGTAGCCTTCCTCGTTCCACCGGACATTTCCTGGATACGCGAAATGCCGTAGCGGGAAGGTCAACTGGATAACAGCGAACAACAGCAGGACAACTGCCACCGTGCGGGTCAGCCAGGGTTTGGCCTCGGCGGGGTTCGGTGCAGTGGAGCGACGCCACGGAAGGAACCGCAACAGACGGCGCGGCCAATCCGGATCGAAAAATATCAGGGACAACCCGATCATCAGCCACGGGAAAACGCCCAATTGAGGGAACAGAACCCACGTCGCCAGGTGGAAAGCCACCAGGAAGGCGTACGCGAACGGCCGGGTATGTCGCCACAACAGCGCAGGAACGACGGCCAGGTCAAACAGTGCGCCGCCCCAGCTCATGGCGTAGGCGATCCAGGTTTCCTGCAGCAGCGCACCGGCCAGTGGCAAATCGCCATGCTGGTAGAGCCAGATCCGCATGGGCAGCGCGTGGAACAGCCAGTCGGGATTCAGCTTGGCAATGCCGGCAAAGATATAGACAAGGCCGATCTGTGTTCGTAGGATCCAGATTACCCACAACGGTACCGCAATGCGCTGCGCAGGCAGGATTGCCAGCAACAGGCTGATCAGGCCCATCAGGTAGTAGTGGTTGAGGTACGTGGTGCGGTCCAGCAGTTCAACGTAAGTGAAGCCGATACAGAACAGCGCCGCGCAGAGGCGAGGGCGACAACCGACCGCGATGCCCAGACTGAGCAAGCCCAGGACCGCAAAGTGTGCGTACATACCCCAGCCGGGCCACGGCTGCACCCAGCCGAATCCCAGGTATGTGAAGTGATGGGTCGGCTCGATATACAGAGGGGCGATCCAGCCATGGGCGAAGAATCGGGCAACTACGGCCAGCCCCAGCAGGCCGAAGATAACGCGAAAGGCCACGACCGATGCCCCGTCAACGGGCCGGTTTGCCAATAGCTTGCCGGTAGGCAACGAACCCGGGAATTTAGCCCGCACAGTCAATCGGCATCGGTTTGGTCATCTCTGGCGGCGCTCCTCGCGCGGTGATGATGGTCAGCGGTATTGAGGAAACCGCCACCAGCAGGAGGGCGGGGGCCGCGGCGCGGGCGAAGAAGGCCTCCTCCGCAGCGGCCCATATCGAAGACGCCAACGTGGTGAACCCGATGGGGCTCAATATCAGGGTAGCCGGCAGTTCCTTCATGGTGAGCAGGAACACCAGGGCCGCTCCGGTCAGGATGCCGGGACGCACCAATGGCAGGGTTACGGTGAGCAGCACGGTCAGGGGGCGCTTGCCCAGGCTGCGGGCGGCGTCCTCTAACTCGGGTCTCACCTGCACCAACGATGCTCGGAGGGACCCCACGGCCGCTGGCAGGAACAGCGTCACATACGCCACGGCCAGCATCGCCAGAGACTGGTAGAGCCACGGCGCGTAGTTGGCGCCGAAGTAGACCAGACCCAGGGCGATGACAATGCCGGGGAGAGCGAATCCCACGAAGCCCAGCCGCTCCAGCCATCGGCTGAACAGGCCAGGGTAGCGCACCGCCAGTACTGCGATGGGCGCGGCGCAAAGTACGGTGAGGACCGCGGCCAGGGCCGAGACGCTCACGGAGTTGGCCGCCGACCGCCAGAGCAGTTCCAGGGGCTCGCCGGCCGCGACTCCGCGAACGGTCCAGTAGACGAGCACGGCAAGAGGCAGGCCCAACGAAAGCAGGACGACGGTTCCACAATAGACCAGGGCGGGCCAGCGCCAGCGTCCCAGCGGAACCGGCTCCGGCAGACGCGTCGCGCCGCCTCCGCTGCGGTAGTACCTTCCGCCGCCGGCGTTGCGGGCGGCATTCTCCCCCCAGACCACCGCCAGGGCCAGCGCGATCAGCGCCAGTGACCAAGCGGCGGCCAGGTTCCGGTTCAGCGCAGCGCCGAACTGGATGAAGATGCTCCAGGTGAAGGTCTCGTAACGCATGATAGCCACGGCGCCGAAGTCGCTGAGAGCGTACAGAGCGGTGAGCAGACCACCGGCCAGGATGGCCGGCCGCAGCATCGGCAGCGTGACGCTACGGAAGGTCTGCCGGCGGTCCCGGCCCAGGGCGCGGGCGGACTCCTCCAGCGAAACGTCCAGGTTCCACAGGGCGGCGCGCACCGGGAGCAGCACGTAGGTGAAGCTGATGATGATGAGGGTGAAGGCGGCGCCGGGAAAACCGTAGATGCTGGGGATGCGGTCCACGCCGAACCCCAATTCCAGCCAGCCCTGCAGGATGCCGCGGGGCCCCAGTCCAACCGCGATGGCAAACCCGACAATGTAGGACGGTAGCGCCAGGGGCAGCATGGTGGCGACGCGCCAGAAACCCCGACCCGGAAGGTCGGTACGCACGGTGAGCCAGGCCAGCGGGGTGGCTATGGCGATACAGCCCACCATGACGGCAGCCATAAGAGCCACGGTACGGGCAACCACCCAGAAGGTGTGCGCGCGGAAGATCAGGTCAACGGCATCGGGACCGGCCCCCAACGTGCGGAGCGCCAGGTACACCGGCGCGGTGAGCAGGAGTGCCGCGACGATGGCGGCCGGCACCCATACGACCGTGGGCGGGCGGGCCAGACCCTCAAACAGCCACTCCGACGGAGAGCGCGGTATGGACCCGACCAGCTTGACTACCGACGACATTTGCGGGTGCCCGGGCTGCGCTGCAAATGCCTACGTGCGTGAGGGGTACGAAGCGGCCTGAACGCACTGTCCGGATTGCCCTCGCTGCTCTGGGCAGGATCGATTTCTTGACGTCACTCAACCTCGATCGGACGTACCACAATCTGTCTCGCCACGTCGCAACCGATGGAGAAGCGGTCCACCTCTGTCTCCAACTGCATTACCCCTAGGTAGGGCATCGCCTCCAGCAGCGTCATCCGGCGTCCTGGCACCAACCGTACGTTGTCCAAAAACCTCAGCAGTTCGCTATTCTCTTCGGGTACCCGGTCGACCACGTGCGGTACGCCGAGGGCGGCGTTGTCCAATGTGATTGCTCCCGGCGTCGCCTCCGGCGCTCCGCTCCCGGGGATCGGCCACCCGAAGGGTGAATGCGTCGGGTTCTCCAGCTGGTCCACCAGCTTGGCCACCAGGGCGGACGACATCCCGTGCTCCAACTGGTGAGCCTCAATGTGGGCCTCGTGCAGCTCCATCCCCAACAGTCGCACCACCAGCCACTCCGCCAGACGATGACGGCGGACGATGCTCTCTCCCTCTTGCTTGCCCCGGTCCGTCATACGGATCCGCTTGTCGCCGCCGACGTCGACCAGGCCCTGGTTCTCCATCCGGCGCAACATCCCGGCCACTGATGGCACCGAGGTTCCCAACCCTTCGGTGGGAGGCAATTGCCGCAGCGCTTCAGTCAGTTGGGTCAGGGTGGGTGATTCTGCGCTCTCCCACATCTTGTAGAGCGACAGCAGGTAGTTCTCCGTTAAGGGCGACAAACGGTCGGAAACGTTGGGCGCTGACGTGAGCGCATCGGACGCAACGGTGGATTTACGAGGACGTGGCACGAAATATCCAAGTAGCAGTGCAAGGTTATTTCCATATTATACCCCAACGGGTTCATCGTCACGCCACCACGCGGCCATTCCTTCGGTGGGGGAGCGACCGCCGCTCCGCAGGCCCGGTGCGCCGGTCCGGGAGTCACCGTTAGGAACTGTCCGGTTCCGTGGCGTAGGCCGGCTCATCTACCAGAGCTTGCCCATCAATGAAGGGCAACGGCTGGTGACCTTCGCGCAGGAACGTTCGCACCCGCGTTCCCGGGTCGAAACGCGTCAGGTGCGACTGCATCACCTGTACCCGACGCCCCGAGTCCAATCCCACTGAATAGAGGTTGAATGCGCCCAGAAATTCCCGCTGGACGACCACCCCGTTGCCCTCCTCCTCGGGTTCCATATCAAGACAGTCCGGACGCACCATGACCTGCAACTCATCATCCGTCCGTGATGGTGTGGCCCAAGCTTCGGACCAGGGAATCCGTCCCACCTCGCTGGTCAGATAAGCGCCGTCCCGCCAGGCCGGCAGAAAGTCAGCCGTGCCGAAGAACTCCGCGGCGAACCGCGTGTCGGGATGGTTAAACACCTGCTCCGGCGACCCCAGCTGCTCGATGCGCCCCTCGTTCATCACTGCCACCCGATCCGCCAGTTGCATCGCCTCTTCCTGGTCGTGGGTGACACAGATCACGGTGGCTCCCCGCTCTTTCAATATGGCCCGGACTTCCGCCCGCAACTGTCCGCGCAGGCCGGCGTCAAGGCTGGAGAAGGGTTCGTCCATCAGTATCAGGTCCGGCGCCGGCGCCAACGCCCGGGCTAGGGCCACGCGCTGCTGCTGTCCGCCGGAGAGCTGGTGTGGATAACGGGCCGCATACCCCTCGAGGTTCACCAGTTGCAGAGCCTCAGCCACCAGCTGTCCGCGTTGCCTTCCCTTTTCCAGCCCGAACGCCACATTCTGCGCCACCGTGAGATGCGGGAATAGTGCTCCCTCTTGGAATACCATGCCTACCCGTCGCTTCTCCGGAGCCTCGTTCACCCCCGGGCCGCACACCAGCCGGTCTCCAATATGGACGGTTCCCGCGTCGGGCTGGTCGAACCCCGCGATGAGGCGGAGCGTGGTCGTCTTACCGCATCCGCTGGGCCCCAGCAGGCAGAGGATCTCGCCGCCTGTCAGATCGAGATCCACATCCGCGACCGCAGTGATGTCGCGAAACGATTTGCACAACCCCGACAACCGGAGGGCATAGCGCTCCGGCGCAGAGGGGTTACCGACCGATTTTGCGGGATTGTTAGATGGTACGAATTGCATTTGATGTATGCATTGGCAGGAGCGTTGAATGCTATCAGAAAACGCTGGTCAGTCTATCTGTGGGCCTGCCATCTGTCAACGCTTGCATTGCCCACGACCGTCCATCTTCGCGCGGCAAACACCGCCTCGCGCCGTTCTTTCACGAGTATCGGAATGCGGCGGGAGTTACGCATCGGTCCGCCAGTATCGGGGGTGATGGGCAGCCCAGCCGTCGCAGGAACACGCCGACTGCTTGTGGATGTGGTGGAGCGAGGGGACGGTGAACCGTCAGATGCGAATGCCGATTGAGTCCGCCGACCCACGGCCTGATGTCACAGGGATGCTCCTGGAGGGCATTAACCCAACCAGGCGGTCACGTCGTCGGCCGGCGTGCGCACCGACGCGGAGGGGCGCGACGGCTGCCCGATGAACAGCGCGCCCACCATTGTCCACTCGGGTTCGGCGCCCAGCGTCTCCGCCAGCTGCGGATGACGGGTAACGTTGCCGGTGCTCCAGTCTCCGGCCAGCCCCTCGGCCACGGCCGCTAGCAACAGGTTCTGCACTGCGCAGCAGGCGGCAGCGTAGTTCTCCCGGGTCATTTCCTCGCTGTCGCCGGGGATGCTGTAAACGTAGATCAGCGCCGGTGCGCCCAGCACCCGCTGGCGGCTGCCCGCGGCGTTTTCTTGGTCGCCGCTGCGGGCGAACTGGTTGTCATAGGCCAGCTGCGCCACCTGGGCGCGTTTGTATCCGTTCTTCTCCAGCACGAAGAACCGCCACGGGTTGGTGAGCCGGTGGTTGGGCGCCCACACGGCCGCGTCCAGCATCCGCTGCACGGCGTCCCGGTCGGGGACAACCTCGGAGAAATCGTTATTCATCCGGCGGTTGTGGATCGCTTCGTAAACGGTAACGTCGGTTTCCGGCGCGGTCACGCTGCCACTGCGTAGTCGACTGTTGGTTGCCATTACTAGCACTCCAGATTCAGGTATGTTGATGTATGCAATGAGTGTCCACACTATACCGAAGTGTGTGGCCTGAAACAAGCGGGGTTTCCCATGACACGCACCTGCATGGAATCTGGGCCGACTTCGGCTCAATGCCGCTTGAGGTCAGGTCGCCCGATGATTAGCCGGAGCCCAGGCTCAGGTTGATGATGAGGTTGTAGATGAACCAACCGTCCCCGTTGCGGAAGACCAGGAGACGCTCCGGTCGATTCCCTACGGCTCCAATCCCGTCGGGGTAGGGTTTCAAGTGGCTCACCGAGTGGTGGTGCAGCCGGATTTTGAGGTTCAACCCCCTGAAATGTCGACCATGGTTGGTCACCGCCAGCGACCCCTCGGCACTGGTTTCGCAACCTTCCTCCGGTGATGCTCGGCCCGCGAACCATCGGGGAGGATAATACGGATGCGGCTGGTCGGTCTCCTGGGCGTCGGCAGAACTGGCCGGCTGTTCCGGCAGTTGGCGGCTCAAGCAACAATCCACGTCGGCAAAGAACCACACTGGCCTTTCCGACCTGGCCATTCGAAGCGATGTCAGCACATCGTCGGGAAAGGTCATGCGATGGGGCATCAGGCCAGGCCGGCGGCCGCCTCCATGATGGCCGCCCCCTGTATCAATTGGTACATCATCCCGTTGCGGTCCAACTCCCGGTCTTCCAGGCCAAAATGGCGGGCATATCGCAACAGGGCGGCCTCATGATCCATGTCGATGCCTTTATCTTCCAGCAGGAGCGCCACCGCCCGTTCCCAGACCTCCAGCAACAGCTCACGGCTGGCCTGCTCGGAGAGACTGGAGCGTTCCATAAGGGCAAATAACCGCTCTGAGCGATGCGCCTGGTTGCGGATGGCCAACGCGGCGCTCACCGTAGCCGTAATCAGAGTCGATGTATGGTCCTCACCGAGTGCCTCGGGCACCGTGAAGTGGGTGTCCCGAAACTCGCGCCATTGCGTAGCTTCGACACGGGGGGATATGGTCCACCATGCGGTTCATGGAGGACAGGTGCCAGCCGACAGCTACCACGGCGGGCAGATCCTGGTCGGGCACGTAGCGTTCTTGGGCCGGTCCCGCCAATGCCTGTAGCATCCTGTGCCGGCTGAAATCGGGCCCCTCGGCAACCTGAGCCACCAGTTCAACCATCTGGGCCAAACCTCGACGGTAGGTTTCGGCACACTGGCGATGGCTGTTGCGGAACCAGCCTGCGTTGCGGCCGCAATATCGGCAATTGCCCATCACCATCCCCCGGGCAAGACTGAGGCAATGATATGACATAACGCACAATCGTGCCTTTGGGCCAGAAGCTTCGCTGCTCGGTGTGGCCGCCATTTGCAAACACGGCGCGCTGCAGGAGGTGCAGGATATGTTGCCGGCAATGCCAGCGCGGCGGAAAGGCGCGCCGGTGCGTAACGGGTTCATCGTCACGGAGCACAGGCTATGTCGTACCGGGTTGCGGTATCAAGACGATGGTAGAGTGGGCACCCCTCGAGGTGGAAGATGTCGGCCATGTCCGTCATGCAGTTAGTGTGAACGTGCCCTTCGGCTACGGCAATCCTCGATACCGACAACGGCATCCGCGACGTAGCGGGGACAAATCAAGGCAGCGAATCCGCCATCGAGTCGGTGGTGAGAACTGGCGCGCGGGCTGATTTACGTAATGACCCTTGAGCGAACCATGGTGGATCAATAAGTCTGCACACGGCGGTTTAACAGCTGTCTTTGTGATTATTCCTCATCAGGTATATGGGGTGGCAGGTCGAATTAACCGGCCAATTCAAAGAGTGGTGGGACACGCTTACAGATTCTCAACAGGAGGACCTGGCGGCAACGGTGGAATTGCCTGATGGAGTATGGACCCACTTTGCCCTACCCGCATTCGTCGGGGATATCCGGGTCGCGACACCATCGCATGAGAGAACTGCGAACCCAAAGTGGAGGCGAACCTTTGCGTACTTTCTACGCCTTCGACCCTAGGCGGGTTTCAATCTTGTTGATTGGCGGAGTGAAGACGGGAAACAACCGTTTTTATGAACAGTACATTCCGATAGCTGACAATCTATACGATGATCACCTGGGAGAACTTCAATAGGAGGGACTGATCCCATGAGTGGACACCGTCCGTTCTAGGAACTGACCGAGGGTTTTACTACCGACCGTCGCCGACGGGTAGAGACGAGGAAACGCGAACTGTTAGCGGAGATGCCATTGCATGAACTGCGTCAGGCGTTGGCAATGACCCAGCAAGGTTTGGCCGATCGGCTACAGGTGAACCAGCCCGCAATCGCGAAGTTGGAGAAGCGGACTGATTTGTACATATCAAGTTTGCGGTCGTACATCGAAGCGGTCGGGGTTCAACTCCGCATTGTGGCGTCGTTCCCCACAGGGGATGTGGTGATCACAAACTTCTCCAGTGTCAGTCCTGAAGAAACGCTGCAAGTGTCGGCTGTCGACGCGTTCTCTGAATTTCTCAGAAATGACATTAACCTCCAACGGAGCCGGCTGGACCGACTGGAAACGTCCGTGGACGCGGTGAACGACCATCTCAAGGACAACCTGCCTGGGTACCAAACAATGGATATGCAGGGGTCCTATGCTCTGGGCACGCTCATCAAGCCGGTGGACGACAACGATGAGTACCACGCCGATATCCAGATTGTGATGAACCCGAACCCCAAGTGGGAACCCAAGGACTACGTCCTCGCGATCAACCGAACCCTGGGCAACAACCGGACGTATGCCGACAAGCTCAGGCTCAAGACCAGGTGCGTAACCGTCGACTACGCCGGAGACTTTCACCTTGACGTTGTCCCGCGGGTGACCATGTAACGGCAAACACTACGTCTGCAACCGCGTTGGCAACAAATTCGAAGAAACTGACGGTACCAGATACCGGGACTGGTTCAACGAAAAGAACCGGATCACCAGAGGCAACCAGAAGCGGGTGGTGCGGTTGCTCAAGCATCTGCGAGACCACAAGAACAGTTTCACGGCCAAGTCAATCCTGCTGACCACCTTGGCCGGCAATACCATCAAGGCTTCCGACGAGGGCACCGCGGCGGTGAGCACGGTGGCCGATACGCTGGAGACTGTCCTGTCCCGTATGGACAACTACCTGCAGCATCATCCCAATATGCCGGAGATCAAAAATCCGGTGCTGCCGGCGGAGAACTTCAACCGGCACTGGGACCAGCGGCGGTACGCGAACTTCAGGGGCCGCGTGCGGTCATATGCCAAGACAGCGAAGCAGGCGAAAGACGAGTCGTCCGCTGAGGAGGCTACTAAGATATGGCAGGAACTGTTCGGCGAGAGCTTCGGCAAAGGCAGGAGTTCAGGGCAATCGCGTTATAAATTGGTAGACTTGGCCAGGCATACGAGTCCAGTGATGTGAAGGGGAGACGGGAGGAGTGATGAGAGAGGGGAAGGGCGCGTCTATTATGGATTATTTCGAGACGTTGGAGGACCCCAGGATCGACCGCTGCAAGCGGCGCCAGCTGCTGGATATCATTGCAATTGCCATTTGCGCCGTCAGCTGCGGCGCCGATTCCTGGGTCTACATCGAATTGTTTGGCAAGAGCAAGGAGGAGTGGTTCCGCACTTTCCTGGAACTGCCCCACGGAGTTCCCTCCCACGACACCTTCGGCGACGTCTGCTCGCGGCTGGACCCGGAGCAGTTCCAGCAGTGCTTCATGGCCTGGACCCAGGCAGTGTCCGACCTGATCCCCGGGGAAGTAGTGGCCAGCGACGGCAAGACGGTACGGCGTTCCCACGACCGCAATGCGGGCCAGCGGGCCATCCACCTGGTCAGCGCCTGGGCCTCGGCCAACACGCTGACGCTGGGGCAGGTGAAGACCGCGGAGAAGTCCAACGAAATCACCGCCATCCCCCAGTTGCTGCCAATGCTGGAACTGCCGGGGTGCAATGTCACTATCGACGCCATGGGCTGCCAGCAGGAGATCGCCCAGGGGATTCTGGATCGGGGAGCCGGCTACGTGCTGGCGCTGAGGGAGAACCAGGGTCAACTGCATGAAGACGTGCGAGACCGGTTCCAGGGAGCGGAGGAGTTCGGCTTCGAGGGAGTGCCCCACGACTACGCCACCACCCTGAACAAAGACCACGGCCGGATAGAACGTCGGGAGTGCTGGACAATCAGCGACCCAGCTTGCCTGGAGTACCTGAGCGCCGGGCAGGACTGGCCCAGCCTGCGCTCGGTGGTCAAGGTGGTGGGCCGGCGGGATACGCCGGAAGGGACCACGGTACAGCCCCGGTACTACATCAGCAGCTTGGATGCCCGGGCGGAGCGCCTGCTGGGGGTGGTGCGCACTCACTGGAGCATTGAGAATTCGTTGCATTGGAGTCTGGATGTGACCTTTGGCGAAGACCGGTGCCGGATCCGCAAGGACCACGCTCCGCAGAACATGGCGACGCTGCGGCAGGTTTCGCATAATCTGCTCAATAACGGAACGAGCCGGCAGGTGGGCATCCAGGGGAAACGCCTCCAGGCCGGCTGGAAGGAGGACTACCTGCTGAAAGTCCTACGCAGCTAAAACGCGATTGCCCTGTGGGGCCGGCCCCCTTCGGTTGCCGTACCAGTGCGCTTAGGGCATAATTGCGCTCTCAACTTCAACTATATCGGCCGGCTCCCCCGTCGGCGCCGGAGGGTTAGCATGGACTTTGAATCCCGTTATACCGCTGAACAGGAAGCGTTTCGTACCGAAGTGCAGGGATGGCTGCAAGATAATATCCCCGCTGGCATCGTCCATCCCGCCGACTCCTCCGACCTGACCTACGAGCAGTACCAGCTGCGCCGTGAGCTTGGTCGTCGCCTTGGAGACAACGGCTGGTTGTGGCCCACCGCTCCCGAGGAATACGGCGGCGGCGGACTCACCGTCGACCACTCCGTCGTCCTGGAAGAGGAAATAGACGGATACAACCTGTCGCTGCCTCCCTACTACGACTCCGGAGGACGATTGGGTGGCAACTCCATCCTGGTGTGGGGCTCCGAGGAGCAGAAGCAGGAATTTCTGCCCCAGATTTTCAAAGGCGCAATCCGTACCTGGCAGCTGTTGACTGAACCGGAAGCCGGCTCCGACCTGGCCAACGCCAAAACGTCCGCCCGGCGCGACGGTGACGACTACGTGATCAACGGCCAGAAAGTTTACGTCGGCAGCGCCCACGGTTCCGACTACATGTGGACCATCACCTGCACCGACCCCGAAGGCGCACGCCACCAAAACTTGAGCTGGTTCATGGTGCCTTCCCACTTGCCGGGAATCAGCGTGTTTCCCATGGACCTCCTGTCTTCCGCCGGCGAATCCGGCGCCGGTTCCGGTGTTAAAAACATTGTTTACTTTGACAACGTGCGCGTCCCCGCCCGCAACCTCATCGGCGGTGAAAACGAAGGGTGGAAGGTCGCCACGACTCACCTGGAACTTGAGCACGGCACCGGCGGCAAAATAGGCCGCAACTGGATTGTCGATCGCATCTTCGACTACTGCAAAACCAACCATCGCCGGGGCCAGCCCCTCAGCAGCGATCCCGACGTCCAGGAACGGCTCATCGACATCTACATCGACGCTGAGATCGGCCGCCTGTTCCAGCTCCGAAATTACTGGATGCGCCATAGTGGCGCCAACGTAACCTACGAGGGACCCCAGTCTTCCTACTTCCGCAAGCAATCCGGGCTCCGTATCGCAACCGGAATTCTGGACATCCTGGGCCCGGCCGCTCTTACCAAAGACCACCTCTGGGGCGCTGGCGAAGGACACATCGAAGCCCACCAGCGCGCGGCGATCATCGCCCTGCACCCCGGCGGCACCACCGACATTCAGAAGGTCATCATGTCCCGCCGCATCGGCATCGGCCGTCAGCAACGGGAGCGCGCCGGCGCCCTCGCCTGACCTTCCGCTACCCAATCAACAACGTCAGTCACTCATCAACAGATTAGGCCCCTACCTCACCCGAATCGCCCGGTATTTTGCGGAGCTATACCACCATGGACTTGTCCCTAACCGAAGAACAGGAGATGCTGAAGGCAGCCGTCCACCGTTTCGTCGAAACCGAATATCCCAAAGAGGTTTTGTTGGAAATATCGGCTACCGGTCAAACGTCCCCCTCGGAACCCTGGCAAAAACTGGCATCCACCGGATGGCTCGGTATCATCATTCCCACTGAATACGGCGGCGAAGGCGGCTCATTCACCGATGCCGGCGTCCTCTTTGAAGAGTTGGGCCGTGGGCCCGTTCCCGGCCCGCACCTAAGCACGGCCGCTCTCGGCGCCCTCGCTATCCTGGAAGCCGGCACCGAGGAGCAAAAACGTTCGTTGCTGCCCGACTTAGCCGCCGGGCGGCGAACCGTGTCCCTGGCCATCACCGAAGTGGATTATCAATGGGACGAAGACGACGTGCAGTGCATCGCCGCCGCAGACGGAGACGGGTTCCGCATTTCCGGCGCCAAGGTGTACGTTTACGACGCCACCGCCGCTACCGACCTGATCTGTGCCGTTCGCACCGAAAATCGTCAGCACGTCGGTTTGGTGATGATCCCCGCCGGAGCGCCGGGAGTCTCCGTCCGCCGTCTTGAAGGTTTCGCCTGGAATCTCGCTGAGGTTCGCCTCGAAGGTGTGCAGGTCGAACGGTCTGCGGTACTCGGCGGCACGTTCCGCGGCGGTTGGGCTGCCCTCGAACGCGCGGTCGCCGCATCCGTCCCGCTGTTGTGCGCGTTTCAGGTCGGTGGATCCCAGCAGGTATACGAAATGTCGGTCGAATACAGCCGCACCCGCATCCAGTTCGGCACACCCATCGGAAGGTTCCAGCGAGTTCAGGATCACATCATCAACCTGGTGAACGAACTGGACGCCGCCCGGTGGACTACCTACGAAGCACTCTGGAAACTCGATTCGGGGCGTGCGGCCGATGACAGCATCCACCTCGCCAAGGCAGTCAGCAGCGTTGCCTACTACAACGCCTGCAATCATGCCCACGAAGTTCACGCCGGCGTGGGAAGCACCACTGAGTACGGTCTCACGCTGCATACCACTGCGTCGCGCACCCTGTATCAGTTCCTGGGAGACCCCAAATTCCACCGGCGGCGATTGGCCAAAGCCCTTGCCCTGTAGGAAAGATTCAGCGGCAAAAAGATCGGGGGCGGGTTTCATAACACGCCCCATTTCGCGCCCGCGGTTGTCGAGCCGATTCCCTCCGAATTCCCATCCCCGGCCGATGGGTCAGTGGCGATCCATATCTGCAACCGTTGTCTGCACTTCACTGCGCAGCGTCTCGAACACCTCTCCCACGCTGCGACGGGCATCGACCACTACGAAGTCATGCTCCTCGGCCAGCTCCCGGAAGACGTTGAGCAACGCTCCCTGGTAGTTGATGAAATTATCGTGCAGATCGGCCCCGCGTAAATAGTCCTCGCCCGATTCCCAGTGATCCAGCTGGCGGCTCGACAACACCCGCGGCAGCAGATGTTCCACATCCACATCCAGATAAATCACCCGGTCCGGGATAATCGCGAACTCGAACACATCGTCCAACCATTGTTTCGGAACCCCCCGTACCCTGGCCCGAGCGATGATGGAGAAAATGTAACGGTCAACCAGGGCCACCATTCCGGCGCGCAGGGCTGGGAAAATGCTTTTCTCGAGCCGGTCCCAAAAATCCGTGGCGTAAAACAGGTTCAGCGTCAGCAGGTCCAGTGTGTTCCCCCGCATTGTCCGATCAATCCCGTTGGCCGCCAGTTCAGACCGCCGGAACCCGGTATCCAGCACGGCATACCCTTCCGCTTCCAGCCATTCCTTCAACATCGCAATCTGCGCGGAACGGCCCACACCGTCGGTGCCTTCCACCACAATAAGTCATCCGGGTGTGGTTTCTTCGCCGGCCCCGGGAGGCGTATGCCCGTAAAATCTGGCTTTGTTCATATCATTCGTCCCGCTGCGGCCTGCGTGCCAGTCAGGTCAGAGGCAACGGCAGCCATCCCGACCCGTACCGCTTCAGGTGTCGGTCGCGCCCCCGCGCGCATCCTGTTTATGAGAGCCGGGCGCACGCAGATACCTGCCCGTCAGCCCGCTGCTGCCCAGCGCCTCCGGAACGCTTTGGCCGTGAATCCTCATCGTCCGTTTTATCAGCGGCTCCACATATTTCCGTACCACCCGTTGCTGTTCAACTATCGGTTGCGTGGCATCTATGGTGATCAAACCGTACTCTTCGGTCAGCGCTGAATACTCCTCGAGTAGCCTCCCCTGGAACTGTCGAAATGAATCGGCCCGGTTTCCCGCCAAACCCATGTCCTGTCCCGACTCATAGTAACCAAACCATTCCCGACCAATGGTTATCCGGCGAATCGACTCCTCCAGCGGAACCTTGAAATAAAATGCCAGCGACGGCTGGATCGGAAATGAATAAACGCGCCTCAACCAGTCACGATCAACGCCTCGGACCGCGGCTCGGTCAAATGCGGTGAATACATACCGGTCAGCCAATACAATAGCTCACGCCTTCAATGCCAGCCGTATCTGCGTATTTACCCGGTTCGCGAAGTCAGCAGCTTGAATCAGGCTGAAGGACATCGGCGTCAGTAGCTGGCCTTCCTTCCCCGGCGCGTCGTATTGCGCACAATCGGCGACGAATTCCATTCGGTAAAAACCGTCACCAGATTCATGCTGTCCAGCCATTTGCCCAACAGATCTATCTGCGTACTCTTCCCCGATCCGTCGATTCCCTCCACAATAATCAATCGCCCCGGGTACTCTCCGTCGTCCGGGTGTCGCCCGTAGCGGTCGCCCGTTCTGTAGCTGTCTCGGTTCGGGTATTGAGTCATCATTCACCCGCTACGATCAGCAGTCGCTCCCGGAACACTTTGTCCCAACGCGACCGGATCGCCGGGACCGCGTTGGCAGACCATACCGGAGTCTCCACGATTATCCCGCCACCGTTCCTTCGCGCGACGATTGACTGAGAGCCGCAGTCCGGCGGCAACCGGCTTTCCAGCTCATCAGACAGCTTCAGGATCGCTGCAGCCTGGTCTATCCGGCGCTGGTCCTTATCGCTCAGCAGTCGTGAATTTCTGAACCGCGACAGCACGCGGCCACTTTCTGCTACCAACAATATCGCCGCTATGTACGCGGATTCCTGGTGGGTGAATCCCGGTAAATCCGTACGTACAATTATACTCGCGGCCCGATTCATGCGGTTATAAAAATCAATCGCGTTGCCCACGTCCACCAACAGAGCCGCACACTGCAATGCCCCGGTCAACCGCTTGTGCCGGCCCTCCCAGACCGCATCCGCTATGCTTCCCGCTATCGCCGCCCGACGCGTCCCCCGTTGCGAATACTTCGGTGCGAATCGGTTGGTCAGGTCGGTCAGAGAATTCACCTGCACCGATTTCAGGCTGGGCAGGCAAATTTGCCGGTGCGGATCAAGTACGCCGGGATTCCGTGCTAATCCCTCCCTCAATCCCTGGCCTGACACCAATATCCGATCGGCCCCGGTGTGCCTTGCCAGCGCCAGCGCAATGACGGCTCCACCCACCACCGAATGACTGCGTTCCCGGTTCATCCTCGGTATCGCCGCGCGCTCCTGCCTGGTCAACTGCGCCAGGCGTTCCGTCAGCGCCGACAAATCATCTATCTCGATCTCATATCCGTGCATTTTGACGATGGGGTAGGGAGCCCGGCGACGGTCCAGTTTGGACAACAGACGCACCGTTCCCCGGAACCCACTAGCGCTCCCCGACGCGGCAGCTTCGGCACGCGCGCCTCTACCAACAAACCGTTCACGTATTCGAAGCATCCGCCAGATCGTTAGCTGCCGGACGGTCGGTCAAGTCGAACCTGTTGGCGATGCGCAAACTTCCCATCGGCAGCGTGGCGGTCGCCGTCAGCGCCCGACTCGAGAACTCAACAATTTCCGTGCTGCCCCCGCCAACATCCGCCAGCAACCCGTCGGATACATGCAGGCCGTGCATTGCTCCAATGAAGCAATAGGCAGCCTCTTCTTCGCCGGCGGTAATCCTCAACGGCACCCCAAAGCGCTGCATCGCGGTGTCCGTGATGGTTGAGGAGTTCACAGATTCACGAATGGCGGCGGTCGCGATGGCGTGGATCGCTTTCGCCCCATAACCGCGCGCCACCAGAACAAAATCTTCCATCGCATCCAGCGTGCTGGCGACTCCCGCCTCGTCCAGCATCCCGTTGGCGTTTACGTGACTCATCAAATTCAGGTTCACGCTCTGCTGAGCCAGCACTTCAATGCCGCCGCCGGGGTGTACGTGCATCACTACTGCCCGCGCCGAACCTGAACCGATGTCAATTACCGCTATGTAGTCGCGCTCGTCGTCAGGCCGGTCATTCACCGCTGGGCCAATTCGCCGTAGGGATCCCAAGCAGTGCTGGCATGGGCGGAAACTGCTGTGTCGAAAACGTTCATCCTATTGCTCTATGTGGCTTTGGAACCGAGTGGCTCATCCAGTCGCCCGACCGGACGATATTTTAATGAGCCAAAAATACCCGCAAACTCAGCGCTTACGGGTGTTTGTTTTCTTCGCATTGAAATGGCGATCACTTGATTCCGCTCTCCAGTTCCAGAACCTCTGCTTCCAGCCGTTCTATATCGCTTTCATCCAGGTTGAAATACTTGGCCTCCGGATGATGGAACACCACCGCCGATACCGAACCCTCCGGGTCCATCATATACCCATCGGTAAGCTCCACCGATATGTTGGCGGACACGTCCAGCAGGTTGAACAACTTTTCCTGATCCTCCAGTCGCGGACAGGCCGGGTATCCGAAGGAATACCGTTTGCCGCGATATCTGGTCCGGAAAAGATCCAGCATCTCGTTGTCGCTGGCCGCCTTTCCAGCCGACGGCTCGCCAATGCCCCACATGGTGCGGATCCGCTGGTGCAGCAACTCGGCGAATCCTTCCGCCGATTCAATCGCAAGCGCCTGCAGGGTGTGTGAATCCAGGTATCGGCCCGATTCCTTCCAGCGTTCCGCCAACGCGCGAACGCCTGGTCCCACAGTGGTCACAAACATGGCAACGTAGTCAATCGGCCCGTCTCCTGCCGGGCGCACGTAGTCGGTCAGACACAGACCTTCCCGATCGCTTTGCCGCCCAAAATAGAACCGTTCCACTTCGGTTGACCCGTCGGACTGCGTGATCACCAGCTCCTGGCCGTCCGAGTAACACGGAAAGAACTTGAACACCGCGCTGGCTCCGATATCGCTTCGGGCGAGCGCGATATCTTCTATCCGCTGCACCTGCCGCCGCAGTTCCAGAGCCTTGGGTTCCTCTTGCGCCAGCGCTTCCGAGAAACGCCCCCGATAACCCAGGTGCCGGACATACAACATCTGCGGGTTGATGTACCTGAATATCTCGTCCAGGTCGTAGTCATTCAGGACATGCAGCAGGAGATCCGGCGGTTTGGGCGGATTGTCCACGGGAACCACCGCCGGCCTGGCAGTTGAGGTCATAGCGCCTTAGCTCCGGGCGGCCGTTGCCGCCTGCAATTCGTCCGTTTCGATGGCTAGCCTGGCCGCCAGACGTTCGCGTTCATCAGCATCCTGTATCACGTTGGCCAGCGCCAGCCCGGTCATCGCGTCCTGAGCGTAGGCCACCAGTCCATCGTACTCCGGCGCGATCCGCAGTCGCGTGAACCGGTTTGACAATGCGGCGCCACCCACCAGCACCGGCGCGCGAATGTTAGCCGCGCGAAAATCCTGCACCGTTTCAACCATCATCTGCGCCGACTTCACCAGCAAACCCGACAACCCAACTATATCCGGATTGTGCTCCCGGCAACCGGCTATCAACTCTTGCGGCGCCACCTTGATGCCCAGGTTCACCACGCGATAACCGTTGTTGGACAGGATAATCTCCACCAGGTTTTTCCCGATGTCGTGGACATCTCCCTTCACCGTTGCCAGCAGCACCCTCCCGCGGGAGGCGGAATCAGCGCGCTCCATGTGGGGTTCCAGATGCGACACCGCGAATTTCATAGCCTCGGCGCTTTGCAAAACCTCCGCAACTATCAACTGGTTGGCGTTGAACTGTCTCCCAACCTCATCCATTCCCGCCATTAACGGCCCGTTGATGATTTCCAAAGGCTCACGGTCCTGCATCGCCAGGTCAAGGTCATCCGCCAGTCCCTCCTTGCTACCCTCGATAATGCATTTAGCCAAACGTTCGTCCAGCGGCAACGCCGACCGTTCTTCCACCGTCGATCGCGGAGCCCGGTCGCGGAAATGCGCCGCAAACGCCGCCACCGGATCGTCGCCCCGATTCCATATCAGGTCCTCAGACAGCCGGCGCTCTTCTTCGGGTATCGTGGCATAACGCTGCAATAACTCCGAGTTCACGATCGCCATGTCCAGCCCGGCTTGCGTGCAGTGGTACAGGAAAACCGAGTTGAACACCTCGCGGCCGGCGGCCGGCAGCCCGAACGACACGTTGGAAATGCCCAGAATTGTTTTGGTGGCCGGGAGCGCTTCCTTGATCAGCTTCACGCCTTCGATGGTTTCGGCAGCGGAACCCACGTAGTTAACATCACCCGTTCCCGCCGGAAATACCAGGGGATCGAAGATGATGTCCTCTGCGGGCACGCCATATTTTTCGGTCAGCAAGCGATGTGAACGCTGGGCAATCTCCAGTTTGCGTTCTCTGGTGATGGCCTGTGCCTGATCGGGGTCGTCGTCGATGCACCCAACCACCAGCGCCGCACCATAACGACGCGCCAGCGGCACCACCCTCTGGAACCGCTCTTCTCCGTCTTCCAGGTTGATGGAATTGATGATCGATTTGCCCTGCAATCTCTTCAACGATTCTTCAATTACCGCCGCATCAGTGGAATCGACCATGATCGGAGCCTTGACGCGCCGATTCAGCTGGTCCAGGAATCTGATCACGTCCTCGGTTTCGTCCCGATCCGGGTCCTGCAGGCAAACGTCCAGCACGTGAGCGCCGTTGCGGACCTGTCGACGGCCGACTTCCGCCGCCTCTTCAAACCGATCGCTGCTGATAAGCCGTTTGAACCGCCGGCTCCCCAGCACGTTCGTTCGCTCCCCAACAATCGTCGGGCGGGTGTCTTCGTTCACCACCACCGCTTCTATGCCCGACACTCTCGTTTCGATTTCGGGGTTTCCGATTCTGGGTGATTTGCCGCGCATTCCTTCCGCAATTTGCCGTATATGTTCGGGACCGGTGCCGCAGCACCCGCCCGCCACGTTCAGCCAGCCATTGTCCGCGAACCGCATCAGCGTGGCTGCAACCATCTCCGGAGTCTCGTTGTAGTTCCCGTCCTCGTCGGGCAGGCCAGCGTTCGGCACGCACGCCACGTTCCCCCTAGACAAACCTGACAACGTCCGCACGTGGTCGGTCATAAACTCCGGCCCGGTGGCGCAATTGAACCCCACCCACAGCAGATCGCGATGCGCCAACGACGTATAAAACGCCTCCGCGTCCTGCCCCGCCAGCAATGTGCCCATCGGCTCTATGGTGCCTTGCACGGCCACGGGTAACTCTAAGCCCAACTCCGCGAATGCCCGGTCGATGCCTTCCAGTCCGGCCTTAACGTTGATGGTGTCCTGGCTGGTTTCCAAGAGGAGGAAGTCGGCGCCGCCCTCGATTAATCCTGCCGCCTGTTGGTGGTAGTCGGCAGCCAGTTCGTCGAAAGTTAGCCCGCCGGTTACCGAAATCGTACGCGTCGTCGGCCCCATGGCTCCCGCCACGAATCGCACCTGTTCCGGCTGCGTGGACCCGAATTCTTCAGCCACGGAACGTGCGATCTGTGCGGCTTCCCGGTTGATGCGGCGCGCGTGTTCCGCCAGGTCATATTCCGCCAACACGACGCTGGTAGCGCCGAAGGTGTTGGTCTCGATAATGTCCGCGCCGGCATCCAGATACCCGCGGTGGATGTCCGCTATCACGTCGGGCCTGGTGATGTTCAGGTACTCGTTGCAGCCCTCGTAATCAGCCCCTCCGAAATCGTCCGGACCGAGGTTTCGTGCCTGGATCTGAGTGCCCATGGCACCATCTATTATCAGAATTCGGCTCACCAGGGACGATTTCAGTGTATCAATTCGCTGGGGTAAATCCATATTTCACAGTGCTTTTTATGGTCGTATGTCAAGGCAAGGCTACCCGCTATACCTAATGATGTCAAACCTGACTCCTGGCGCGCGCGGCGTCTGGAACCCCGGAATCGACACCCGTACGCGCCGGTTGCCCCACCTTTCAATAGAAAGAGAGCCGGAGAAAGAGAGCCAGCAGGGCGGAAAACCCGGAGCATACCATCCGCCCCGGTGGCCATGCACTTGACGGCTGGCAAGCTTATGCGAAGTGCGTGGCCAGCACCTCGCGGTTCCGGTTGAGCCAGGCCGTGTTCAACTGGATCCGTTCCAGGGCCTGGCGGATGGTCCGTTCCGCGGCCGACGTCGGGTGCGCCTCGAAGAACTCGGCCACGTCCCGACGCTTCTCTTCACTGGTGAATGCGTTGGTGATTGCCACCAGCCGCATCAACCCGAATCCGCCGCCACCGTAACGGCGGTCAAATTCGTCCCACTGTTCCTTCAGGAACTCCCAGGCCAGGTTCCGGCCCTTGTGGTTGGCCGCCACCGCAGACACCACAAAAATCGTATCCTGCAAACGGACGTCATCGGTCAGCGCACGGTCCAGGGTTTCCCGCAGCAGGTCTTCCTGCTGGAACCTCGCCAGCGACATCAGCAACCGGATTTTTTCTTCGTGCAGTTCGGCGCCGCGCTCCAGGTCCCAAATGCGGTCGTAAACCGCCTGGTCTCCTTCCTGCGCCACCAGGCTGAATACCACGCCGCGCAGGTCGGGCCGCACGTTGCCGGGATCCGCCTGATACGCCACGAATTGTTCCTGCGCTCGGGCGATCACGTCGGCGTCTCCATACACTCCCGCCTGGCTCAAAACCGTGGAGCGCAGCAGCGAGTCCAGATGGCCTTCTCCAAGCCTGGGTTCCCAACCCGACCGGTGGGCGGCGGGACCGAATAGCCGTCGCCCGAACGCGCGGTACGCTTCCAGACAGGGTTCTTCGCCAATCAAACCTTCTATATCCCGTAGGTTCGTCGCCAGGTCGCTCCAAACCGATGCGTCCGTTTCGTTCTGATAGGCCTCCGCCAGGGACAAAAACCGGGTGACCGGCAGCAAACCGGCTTTCGATAGAGCGAACGCATCATTCTGGATTCCCAGGCGGTCTGTTGCCGGCAGGGCGCCGCTGGATATGGCCGGCGGCAACCGGTCCCAGTCGGCGTCCGTGTAGTTCACGCGATAAAATCCGGTTTGGTCCGGGTTTACCTTGAACCAGTCTGGTTGCGGCGGTGTGGCGACGTGGACGGTATCGGTGGCCGCGCTGACCAGTGTCGCCGTTACGTTCGCACCGGCGGCGGTAACCGTTAGCGGTACCGGCCACACCTGTTCCTCATCGTCCGTCGCATCGTCGCCGAGCACCGAATCAAACACAAACCGCTCCTGCTTGATCGCAAGCGCGAGCCCTCCTTCTTCCGGAGTGGCCGCCACGTCCAGCACCGGATATCCCATCTGTCCCGTCCAGCTGCCCATCATCGATGTAACCGGCTGACCCGATGCCTCTTCCAATGCCGTCCAAAGGTCCACGGTGCGGGCATTCTGATACGAGTGGCGGTTCAGGTAGATGTTCAATCCCACCCGGAAAGTGGTTGCCGACAGGAAGTGTTCCAGCATCCGCAGCACCGAGCCGCCCTTGCTGTAACTGATCGCGTCAAACAGTTGGCTCACTTCAGCCGGATTCGCTACTTCCTGCTCAATCGGGTGCGAGTTCTTCAGCCCGTCCAGGCTGAATGCCCGGTTGGTGTCCATGTTGACGAATTGCGTCCACATCGACCATTCCGGGAACAACCAGTCCACGGCTTTCGTTCCAACCCAGGTCGCGAAACTCTCGTTGAGCCAAAGGTCATCCCACCACTGCATCGTAACCAGGTCGCCAAACCACATGTGCGCCATCTCGTGCGCCACCACCTCGGCGACCCGCTGCCGTGTTCCCGCCGACGAATTCTCCGCGTCCACCAGCAGCGCCGTTTCCCGGTACGTCACGCATCCCCAGTTTTCCATCGCGCCGGCGGCGAAGTCCGGTATCGCCAGGTGGTCCAGCTTGGGCAGTGGATAGCGGATGCCGAAATAGTCGTTGAAAAAGGAAAGCAGTTTCACCGACGTGTCCAGCGCAAACTCTCCCTGCGCTTCTTTGCCTCGCGTCGTCCAGACGCCTACCACCGTGCCATCGGCTGCTTCCTTCTCGGTGTGTGCCAGGTCTCCGATTACAAACGCCAGCAGGTAGGTGGACATAACCGGCGTCTCGTCAAATACCAGCGTCTTGGTTCCCGCCGCCCTTCCTGCCTTTTCCTCCACTATCGGCGTGTTGGACACTGCCTGCATGTCCTCCGGAATATTCAGGGTCACCCTGAACGTGGATTTCACCGCCGGTTCGTCCCAGCACGGCAACGCTCGCCTGGCGTCCGTTGCCTCAAATTGTGTCGTCGCCAGATAAGCCGTCTCCCCCTCCAGGTTTGTATATTGGCTGCGATAAAAACCGCGCAACTTGTCGTTAAGCTCGCCGGTGTAGGTGAGCTTCAGGTGCTGGTTCCCGGTGAGTCCATCGCCCGGCCCACCGTCGAAACTGATCGTGGCCCGTTCCGCTTCGGTTTCGTAGGAAATGTCAGTCGATGATCGCTCGTGCTCGCCCGCTGTGTCCGTCCAGGTCAGCGTAGCGGTGTGAATATCGATCTCGTCCGAATTCAGCACGATCTCCGAAATGCCGGAGTCCATTTGCAGGGTGATATCTACCGCACCGGCGAACGAGAAATCGTCAAAGTTCGGCGTCAACTCCAGATCGTAGTGCAGCGGACGTACATTCTGTGGCAGGGTAAACGGATCGGTGGATGGCATTAGGCTACCTCCGGGACTGTAATAGTTCGGGATGGCGCAAGTTTATCATAGGCGCCGGCCCCGCCCACGTCATCCCTTCTCCAAACCAGGGCCTTTCGATGCTCCCTCTCCCCTTGTGGGAGAGGGCTGGGGTGTGGGGTTAGTCTGCCACAGGATAGTTCGCTATCTCACACCTTCACCCACCCTCACCCTAACCCTCTCCCATCAAGGGAGAGGGGATTTCTTGTAAAACCGAAAGGCCCTGATATACATAACGACGAGTTGCGCATCTCCAAACTACTGAGCCGCCTTTCCGTGGGGCAACTCCGCCGGCCCCCGACTTTTGGGACGCAAAAACTGATGTGCCGGCCGGCCTACCTGCTGGGCATCCTGGGCGTCTGCGCGCTGGCCCTGGCCGCCGTCCTGCTGTGGCTGTTGCCGGCTGACTCTGCCCTGGCCCAGCAGGATGCCGACCCGGTTGGAATCACTGGCCGGCCCCGAAAGCGGCGACGCCTACGGCGCGGGCGAAGCGATCCGGGTTGACGTAACCTTCAGCCAGCCGGTTGTGGTGGCCGGGGAGCCGTGCCTGCGTCTCACCATCGGCGGCAAGAAGCGGTGGGCGAAGTATGCCCGCTCCGGCAAGAAGGGCGCCCGGCTCATCTTCTCCTATAAGGTCAAGTCCGCCGACACGGACGACGACGGCGTGAGCATCAAAAAGAACCAACTGAAACTGAGCGGCGGGGCCATCGAGGACGCCAAGGGCAATCGCACCCGGCTGAGGCACCCGGCCCTTCCGGACTAGTGGCCTACCACCATTGCAATGATGGATGGTAGGATGTGAAGGTCAAGTAGAAACAGGAACAAATGGGGAAGTGGTGAGGGAGGTTATGGTGAAGAAGTACCGGGTAGAACTGACGGTAGAGGAACAGGAGGAACAGGAGGCATTGGTTTCCAGGGGCCGGGGGGCGGCTTATAAGCAGACTCACGCCCGCATCCTGCTGCTGAGCGATGAGAATCAGGCCGAGGGGCCAATGATAGACCAGGAGATCGCCCGGGCCCTGCAGGTGGGCACCGCCACGGTGGAACGGGTACGCCGCCGCTGTGTGGAGGAAGGAGTGTCGGCCGCTCTGGGTCGCAAAGAGCAACTGAACCGGCGCCGGAAGAAGTTGGATGGTCAGGGTGAGGCCCACCTGATTGCCCTGGCCTGCTCGCTGCCGCCGGAGGGACGAGTCAGTTGGACGTTGCAACTGCTGGCCGACGGACTGGTGGAAGGAGAGATAGTGGAGAGCATCAGCGACGAGACGGTGCGCCGGACGTTGAAAAAACCAACTGAAACCCTGGCTGAAAGAATGCTGGTGCCTGCCGCCCCAGGGCAGCGCCGATTTTGTGTGCGCCATGGAAGACGTGCTGGGGGTCTATCACCGCAGCTATGAAGACAAGGAAGTTCTGGTGTGCCTGGACGAGACCAGCAAGCAACTGGTTGGGGAGACTCGGCTGGCCCGTCCGCCGCGGCCTGGTTCAGTCATGGCCTACGATTACGAATACCAGCGCAACGGGGTGAGCAACCTGTTCATGCTGTTCGCTCCGTTGGAGGGATGGCGACGGGTGGAGGTGACGGACCGACGCACCAGAGCCGATTGGGCCCGGGTGGTCAAGCGACTGGTGGACCAGGACTATCCCGATAGGGAGCGTATCGTGCTGGTGATGGACAACTTGAACACGCATCATCCGGCCTCGCTGTACGAGGCGTTCGAGCCGTCCGAAGCGCGGCGCATCGCCCAACGACTGGAGATCCACTACACGCCCAAGCACGGCAGTTGGCTGAATATGGCGGAGATTGAAATCGGGGTTCTGGACCGGCAATGCCTGGACCGCCGGATCCCCAGTCAGGAAATCCTGGAGCAGGAAACCGGGGCATGGGAACACCGGCGGAATCGGCAGGGCTTTCGGGTGGACTGGCGCTTCACCACCGCAGACGCCCGCATCAAGCTCAAATCCCTCTACCCATCAATACAAATGTGACTGGGTACTAGTCGGGCCACAAGGTGGACGGCTCTCCGCCAACGCTCACCCCAACACCCACCCCAGCGCCGGCCAAAAATGAGCCGCAATTCGCCGCGGAGAACGCTGCCCGCAGCGTGCCGGAGAACAGCACAGCCGGGGAGAACGTCGGCAACCCGGTGACCGCCACCGACGGCGACGACGACGACGCGCTGACCTACGCCCTGACGGGCAGCGATGATTTTACCGTCAACAACTCCGGCCAGATTATGGTGGCGACCGGGGCAACCCTGGACTACGAGACCACGCCGAGCTACTCCGTGACCATTACCGTCTATGACGGCAAGAATGCGGCCGGCGAGGCCGACAACGGCGTTGACGACTCCATCGAAGTCGCCATCAGCGTCGCCAACGTGGACGAGGTGGGAACCGTTGCCCTGAACGCGGAAACGCCGCAGGTGGGCAGCGCGGTGACCGCCAGCGTCACCGACCCGGACGGCAGCGTAACCGGCGTAATCTGGACGTGGGAGAGTTCCGCCGACGGGACGACGTGGGCTGCCATCGCGGACGCAGGCCAGGCCGCCTACACGCCGATCACCACCGACGCGGGCAAGTACCTGCGAGCCGTGGCGAGCTACGCCGACGGGCATGGCTCCGGCAAGAGCGCGCAGGCGACGACGGCCAACCAGGTTTAGATGATCCCAACGGCTCAACTATCCCCGCGAACAGCATCATCGTGCTACCTGGCGTCACCATCAAGGGCGCAGTCTGGAACATCGCTAATCTGAATCATCGGCCTCGCCCAACGACCCGTCCGCTCATCCTGAGCCTGCCTAACCATCCCGTCCGCTCATCCTGAGCCTGTCGAAGGACGACCGTACAGCAACGGGATTGCCACGCTACGCTCGCAATGACGGTTTCGCACCGCCCTGCCAATCTCAAGCGGACGTGATTGCCGGATTCCACCCCAGCCGCCGATGCTATAATGGCAATGCTTTCAGTATCAGTTGAGTTTGGAGGAAATCAATGGCCGCTAGGACGATGTTCGAGAAAATATGGGACGCCCACGTGGTTCGCGAGGAACCTGGGCAGCCCTCCCTCATCTATATTGACCTGCACCTGGTGCATGAAGTCACCTCACCCCAGGCGTTCGACGGGTTGCGCCTCGCCGGTCGCAAGGTGCGCCGCCCAGATCTGACGGTTGCTACTGTCGATCACAACACCCCCACCTGGGAATTGACGCGGCCCATTGTGGACGAAATTGCCAAAGCCCAGCTGGATGCTTTGGAACGCAACGCCGCCGAGTTCGAATTGCCGAATTTCTTCGACCGTTTCAGCGAAAATCAGGGCATCGTTCATATCATCGGTCCCGATCTGGGATACACGTTGCCCGGCAAAACCGTGGTCTGCGGGGATAGCCATACCTCCACCCACGGCGCCCTCGGCTGCTTCGCCGTCGGTATCGGAACCTCCGAAGTCGAGCACGTACTCGCGACGCAAACGCTCCGCCAGTTCAAACCCCAGACCATGGAGATCCGCGTCGACGGCCCGCTGCCCAACGGTGTCTCCGCCAAGGACGTCATCCTCGGCATCATCGGCAAAATCGGCGTCAATGGCGGTACCGGCCACGTGATTGAGTACACCGGCGAGGCCATTCGCGCCCTTTCGATGGACGGACGCATGACCGTCTGCAACATGAGCATCGAGGCCGGCGCCCGTGCCGGCATGATCGCCCCCGACGACACCACGTTCGACTATGTTCGGACCCGGCCTTATGCGCCCAAGGGAGCCGAGCTGGAAGCAAAAATAGCAGAATGGCGCGGCCTCGTTACCGATGCCGGCGCAACGTACGATAAGACGGTCGTGATCCCCGCCAGCGAACTGACGCCCTTCGTTACCTGGGGCACCAAACCGGACATGGTGGCATCCGTAACCGACCGCGTCCCGGATCCTGCCTCCTTCGCCACCACCGGAGAACGCGAGGCCGCCGAACGCGCTCTCGAATACATGGGGCTGGAGGCCAACCAGGCAATCCAGGACATCAAAATCGACCGTGTGTTCCTTGGCGCCTGCACCAATGCCCGCATCGACGATCTTCGCGCCGCCGCCAACGTAATCAGGGGCCGCCAGGTTAGCTCCGACGTTTACGCCATGGTCGTCCCCGGCTCAGCCCGCGTGAAAATGGAAGCCGAGGCCGAGGGGCTGGATCAGGTGTTCAAAGAAGCCGGGTTTGACTGGCGCATAGCCGGCTGCTCGATGTGCCTGGGCATGAATCCCGACATTCTGGAACCGGGCCAGCGCTGCGCTTCCACCTCCAATCGCAACTTTGAAGGGCGCCAGGGCAACGGTGGCCGCACCCACCTGGTCAGCCCCGAGATGGCCGCCGCCGCCGCCATCGCCGGCCACTTCGTGGACGTGCGCGATTTCTAGGACATCGTGCCAAACCCTCACGAAGACCATCAGACCAATCCCCAGATCCGCTACACTTCACATGCCCGGATAAGGATGATACAACGGGCCTTTACACCCGAAGAGGTTGAATCCATAGTTAGCGCAGGTGAGTTGGTTGAAGACTACCTTGATGACACCCCTGAACCCAGTAGACTGCTGTTAGGGTAGATTGGTTCAAAGCCGGTGCACGTTCTTCTCTATGATGACCCTGAGAGCAACTGGCCAGTCATCATAACTTTGTACGAGCCGTCACCTCGACTTTGGCTGCCGGATTTCAAAAGGAGAAGACGATGAAATGCGTCATCTGCAAGAATGGTAAGACCGCGCCCGGTGTAACGACCGTACCTCTAATCAACGATTCGGCAACGGTAGTCATAACGGTAGTCATAAAGGATGTACCTGCTGACGTGTGCGATAACTGCGGCGAAGGCTACACAACATCCGCGGTTACTGAGCGCTTGCAGAAAATTTTTGAAGATGCCATCAAAGCTGGTGTAGAGGTAGAAATTCGTTCTTACGCACCGCCGAATACCATGACCATCAATCCCTGATTCCCCACAAGGAGCTAACATGGAACCATTTGTCAGCCTGGAGGGCGTCGTCGCCCCCCTCGATCAGGTGAATGTGGACACCGACATGATCATCCCGGCCGTCTATCTCAAGAGTATTGCACGCACCGGTTTCGGCCCACACCTGTTTGACCGCTACCGCTATCGCGAGGACGGATCGGAAAACCCCGATTTCGTGCTGAATCAGGATGCCTACCGCAGCGCCAGGATTCTCGTCTCCGGCCCCAACTTCGGCTGCGGATCATCCCGCGAACATGCGCCCTGGGCCCTGGAAGACTATGGGATCCGCTGCGTCATAGCACCCAGTTTCGCCGACATTTTCTATAACAACTGCTTCAAGAACGGCGTCCTGCCTGTAATCCTGCCTGAGCCCGCCGTGCGGCAAATCATCGACAAATCCAAAGACAGCCCCGGGTTGCAGCTCACCGTAGATCTGGAAGCGCTCCAGGTGCGCGACTCCGATGAGGACATCGTCGTAGATTTTCAGGTCGACGAGTTCCGCCGCTATTGCCTGCTCAATGGCCTCGACGACATCGGCCTGACGCTCCAGTACGAAGATTCGATCTCTGCATTCGAATCCCGCCAGTCGTCGTAAGGCTGCCGCTACCCGGCCAAAGGCAACCTGCGAGGCCCGACTCAACTCCCTCTCCCTTTACTGGGAGAGGGTTGGGGTGAGGGCGAAAACCCCCAGCCTTACTATATCCCGAATCGACGCCGGATCTGCTCGGCGTAGTCGGTTTCGTACCGTTGCATCCTGCCTTGTCGAACCTGCTCCTCCGGAGATGGACGTCTCACGCCCCGCGGAGCCAACGGCGAGTAGCCGATAACGTCCAGTTCCTCCAGAGTCGCGATCTCGTTTTCGGTTTTTCCGATCAGCGCGCTCAGGATCTGCCGGTTGTGTTGCCCCATGATCGGCGCTGCTTCGGGAGCGCGGGCCGGCGTTTCAGATAGCTTCCACGGGCGGCTCGCGTACGGCAGCGGGGGCATCCCCGTGTCAGGGTGATGAGTCACGATTTCGTAAAACCGGCGCGAATTCAGGTGTTCATTAAACAGCAGGTCTTTGCTGTCCAATACCGCCCCGGCCGCGATACCTTGCGCCTGCAAGCGTCCCATTAACTCGTGGTTGTCGCGGCGCCGCGTCTCAAACGCCAGCATGGTGTCAAGTTCTTTGCGATTTGCGATGCGGCTCAGCACATCGCGATAGCGGGCGTCCGCCGACCAGTCCGGCCGGTTCATCACATCACATAACGCTTGCCACGCTTCATCGCTATCGATGGCAATTGCGATCCACCGGTCGTCACCGGCGCAGGGGTAGCATCCGTGCGGCGACATCGCCGGGTCTTCGTTCCCCAGGCGCGGTTGAACCCGGCCATTCACAGTCCAGTCCAGCAACGCCTCCGGGATGGTGGCGCTGCAGGTTTGTGTCTGCGACATGTCGATGAACTGACCCTTGCTGGTGTTTAACCGGTGCATCAGCGCCAGCATCACGGCAGCCACAGTGTGCTCGCCAGCAGTGTAATCGGTGTAGGGGATTTCCGACATCACCGGACCACCGTCGCGATATCCCGTCATGTAGGCAAGTCCCGCCGCCCCCTCGGTTGCCGGACCGGTGGCGCCGAAATTCGACCACGGTCCATCAAACCCGTATCCCGTGGACGACACCATTATGATGTCCGGGCGTATCTTCCGCAGGTCATCGTATTCCAGCCCAAAGTTTCGGATCACGCGGGGAGTGAAATTCTCGGCGAATACATCCGAAACCGCGACCAGATCGCGCAGCACCGCCTGGCCCTCATCCCGACTCAGGTCCAGGGTGAGGCCCAGCTTGTTCCGGTTCTGTTCGTAAAAGTTAGCCCCGCGATTCCAAAACTCGCCGTCCACGTCGTTGTGATACAGCGAATCGGTGCGATAACTCTCCAGCCGCTGCACCGATTCCAGTCGTATAACCTCCGCACCCATATCTCCCAGCCATTTCATCGCCGACGGGATGGCGATCAGCTGTCCCATCTCGATGATGCGAATTCCCTGTAGCGGTGCGGCCATTCAGATCACCTCCGAAGCGCGCAGGTAGGCCAGACTTTGGGCATCGTGCCCCAATCCTCCCAATACCTCGCTGTTGTGCTCTCCCAGAGCCGGCGCCGGCGCGGTAACCTGCCACGGGGAATCGCTCAGCAGGAACGGCGCTCCGGGGAATGTAATCTCACCCAATTCGGGGTGCTGCAAAGGCACATAGTAACCGCGAGCCTGAATCTGGGGGTTATCCAGCGTTTCTTCGGGGGAATCGATCACGCCGTAGATGAATCGCTGCTCGTGAGCCGAATAAAAAATCTGTTGCTTATCTTTGGTGGCAAAAATCTGGTCCAGTATTTCGCCCAGGGCTTCAGCGTTCTCCAGCCGGACGGATGCGTTGTCAAACCTGGGGTCGTCCAGAGCCGGAGCTTCCAGAAAATCCACCATGACGTTCCAGTTCACCGATGCGCCAAGCCCCGGATTCGGTAGCACGTAGCCGTTGGACACCTGGCGCAGCCGGGTCAAATCCCCGGTGTGGTTCGGTTGCCTCCGGCGCACCGCCCCCGTGTAGGTATAGTTGTTGGTTACGTCCCGCAGCGCCGAAGCAATGCTTTCCTGGATTGACACGTCCACCCGTTGACCGTTACCCGTCATCCTCTGGTGGTATAGCGCCATCAACGTGGCGGACGCCAGGTTAGTGCCAGCCTTGAACTGGGCCTGGTGCAGGGCGTGTTTCAGCGGCTCCCGGTCGTACGCGCCGAATATGTACATCAGTCCGCCCAGCGCGTACTCCACGATCTCAGTCGCGCGGTAGTCTCGCCACGGCCCCGTCTGCCCAAAATTGGCGACCGAGGCAACCACCAATCGCGGATTGTGAGCGTGGAGAGTCTCATAGTCCAGCCCCAGCGATGGCATCACTCGCGGCGCAAAATTCTCGACCAGCGCGTCGGCATCCGCGAGCAGGTCCATCAGTATGGATTTCCCCGCCTCCGATTTCAGGTTGAGAGTAACACTGCGTTTGTTGGTATTCAGGTACAGGAACGGGAGGCTCTTTTCGTGGTGAGGCTCGTCATGGTAGAACGGCGGCAACCTCCGCGCCGGATCCCCGTCGGGGCGTTCCACTTTAAGCACGTCCGCCCCAAAATCGGCCAGCATCTTGGTGGCATACGGGCCGGCAATGTGATGCGTAAGGTCAATCACCTTTACGCCGTTCAGCGCTCCACTATTCAAAACCACATCCAAACCGCTGCATAGAGTAATCCCGGAGTAACCGCGAACGTCATTCTAACCAGATAAATTCATCGAAACAATCCATCCCCAACCCTCACCAGGGCCTTTCGGTTTTCCTCATGTGATTGCGAGCGCAGCGTGGCAATCTCGTCGCCGTAGCAATGATGGTTCCCCGGCACGTGCTCAACCTCAACGAGATTGCCACATCGCTGCGCTCCTCGCAATGACAACCGAATGACCCTGCAACCCTCACCAGGGCCTTTTCAAAGTTGTGGAAATTAACCACCCACTCGCCCTGAGCCCGTCGAAGGCCCCTCTCCCTCGATGGGAGAGGGCTGGGGTGAGGGTGCAATTCGCAACCTCCCGCCATTGCGAGAAGCGCAGCGTGGCAACCCCGACCCCTGCCCCGGCCCGAAATCCTGTCCACCCATGCCTGTCCACCCATGTCGGATTAGGCTCCCCTCTCCTTGGTGGGAGAGGGGCCGGGGGTGAGGGGCGCACCCACCTTGTAATCGCGCGGCTCCCAGCGGCACCGCTATCCCCCCAGCCGCCCGGCAGCGGGGCAGTGTTATACTTCCATTCGTTGCCCCAATGTGGGTAACGGACACCCCTGATACTGCGAACCCTGATGAGGTAATACCCGTGCAAACTATTGATGCTATCGCCGAAATCCTCAAGCGGGAGGGCGTGAAATACCTCTCCTGCTTCCCAACCACTCCCGTTATCGAAGCCTGTGCCGCCGCCGGCATCCGTCCGGTCATCTGCCGCCAGGAACGCGTGGGAGTAGGCATCGCCGACGGCTACAGCCGCGTTACCAATGGCCGTCCCCCCGGCGTTTTCGCCATGCAATACGGCCCTGGCGCCGAAAACGCGTATTCCGGCGTGGCAACTGCATTCTCCGATTCAGTCCCGGTCCTGTTGCTGCCTCTTGGACACCCTCGAGACCGGCAGGGCGTGTTCCCCTTGTTCGATTCAATCGAAAGTTACGCCAGCGTTACCAAGCACCTTGAACGCATGAACCTGGCCTCCAGCACGAGCCAGATTATGCGCCGCGCCATCAACGCCTTGTACACCGGCCGTCCCGGCCCATCCATGGTTGAGATTCCCGCCGACGTCGCTCTGGAAGACGTTTCAGAAGAGGCATTCTACTGGGGAGGCAACGTGCGTTCGGCCGCGTCCCAGGCCGCCCCTGCCGATGTGGAAGCGGCTGCCCAGGCCTTGTGTTCCGCCACCCATCCGGTCATTCACGCCGGCCAGGGTGTGATGTACGCCGAGGCCACCGATGATCTGGTCGAACTGGCCGAATTACTGTCCGCTCCGGTTATGACTACATTGCTGGGCAAAAGCGGGTTCCCGGAAAGTCATCCCCTGGCTCTGGGCAGCGGGTCCGGCGTAATGTCGGGCACCGTCTATCACTTCATGAGGCGGTCCGACGTCATATTCGGCGTGGGCTCCAGCTTCACCAAGCACGGCATGTCCATGAACCTCCCCGCTGGGCGCACCTTGATCCAAAACACCAACGACCCCCGCGACCTGAACAAGGACTACGATGTCCAGTTCCCCTTGATCGGAGACGCCAGGCTCACCCTCCGCCAGATGATCGATGCCTGCCGGGAGATTGTCGGCGACACACGGCGGAACAATGCCGAGCTAACAGCAGAGATCGAATCTGTCCGCAACGCATGGTTGGCAGAGTGGCAACACAAAACCACCGATGGCGGGCCACTGGTCAACCCCTACCGGGTTATCACTGACTTCCAGCAGGCGGTCCCGGCCAACGAGGCCATCATCACCCACGATTCCGGCAGCCCCCGCGACCAGATCACACCGTTCTATCGGGCCGGGGGCCCCCGCACCTACCTCGGTTGGGGGAAATCCCACGGCCTGGGTACCGGCCTCGGACTGGTCATCGGGGCGAAATTGGCTGCACCCGACAAGATGTGCGTCAACTTCATGGGCGATGCCGCCTTCGGCATGGTCGGCCTCGACTTTGAAACCGCAGTGCGAAGCAACGCCCCCATCACCACGGTGGTGCTGAACAACTCCACCATGGCAGTGGAGACCGGCGCCATGCAGCGCTCCCATGCGCTGTACAACACCCGGGATCTGGGCGGTAACTACGCCGACATGGGCCGGGCGATGGGCGGTTATGCCGAACGCATCACCGACCCCGCTGAGATTATTCCTGCGTTCCAGCGCGCTCGTCGCCAGAATGAGGACGGAAACGCCGTGCTCCTCGAGTTCATCACCAACGAAGAAATCGACTACTCGCACCGGCGTGCTTTCTAGCCAAACGCGTCTCCGCCGGCCCTGTAAAAACCGCCGATGCCTTGTCTGTTGCCGTTTACTGCGTGATCCATATTGTCTGCGGAAATAAATGCCAGCCAATTGCGCCAGGCGGTTCTGGACGCCGGCGAAATCATCAATGCCGGCGTCCGCACGGTTGAGCCGTACCTGCAGCGCGGCGCGGCCCTCCTCCGCATGGGCCGGGTGGAATCTGCACTGGCAGACCTGGACGTTGCCGTGCTCATCGACCCAAACCTTGCCGACGTCCGCATTTGCCGCGCCGAAGCGTTGGTGGCCCTGGGCCGCAACGACGCGGCGTTGCAAGACCTCCAACTGGCTATCGAGCTGGACCAACGTCGTCCGGAAGCGTGGCTGCTCCGTGGTAATACCAGGTTCAACCTGGGCGACTACCGTGGGGCCGCCAGCGATTGCAGCCATGCGTTGGATATCAACGCTGAGTCGCCGGCAATCTGGCTCTTGCGAGGCCGAGCGCGACACCAGTTGGCCTGCTTCGACAGGGCAATCCAGGATTTACGGCAGGCGGCAACCCTGGCCCCCGATGACACGGAAACTCATTATTGGTTGGGTATGGCGTTGCGCGACGCTGGATACAACGAACCGGCAGTGGCGGCGTTTACCAACGTCATCTCAATGAACGATCGACACACTGCCGCCTACGTGTCCAGAGGCAAAGCCTACGCCGCCCTCGGTAACATGCCCGCAGCCCGTTCCGACTGGACGCTGGCTGGGCAAATGCTCCACCACTCACACTAGCGCTAACAAGGGAGGCGTTTCATGGCCGATCTGCATTCCAAGTATCTGTTCATTGCCAGTATGGACATCGACCCACAGCACGAATCATTGTTCAACGACGTCTATAACACCGAGCATTGCCCCATGCTGAACCAAGTGCCCGGCGTCCGTGAAGTAACCCGATACGAGACTCAGCGATTGGTCATGGCGATGGGGGGCGAGGTGCGCGAGATTGAAATCCCCGGCACTCCCAAACACCATGCCGTATACCAGGTGGACAACCCCGAAGTGCTAACCAGCCCGGAGTGGGCCGTAGCTGTTGAAGCCGGCCGTTGGCCTGAACACGTCCGTCCCCACACCCAGAACCGGCGGCACGTCCTGCTGAAACTCACCTACCCGGAAAGCTAGGGTGTGTTGACAAATACCGTCATTCCCGCTCTTCAACCGTCATTCCCGCGAAAGCGGGAATCCAGTGGCCGAAGTCGTTAATCGCGGTTCTGATTCTGGACTCTTGCCCCGTATCAAGTACGGGGTGACGTTCTTTCGCAGGAGTGACGGGATGGTTTGCTAATTGTCAACAGGCTCAGAGCCCGAATCCGAACCCCCTGTTAGCAGGCATCGAACCGCCGGCGGTCAACGGCCCTCCGGCTCACCGAATTAGCGACCCTATCACCGGTCCTGTTCGGCTTCTATCCGGTTGGCCCGCGGTTTCAACACGGCATAAATGGCGTCGTTCATCGGTGTCGGGACATTATTCTGACGGCCCATCCTGATGACCGTACCCGTCAATCCTTCCAGCTCCACGGGTCGTCCATCCGCGAAATCCTTGGCCAGCGACGCCATCCCGGCGGCCGGGAAGTTGTCCAGCGCCGACATCGACCACTCCAGCGAATCAGGTTCCAGTGGAGCTCCGGTCGCTGCGCCGACTGCCAACGCTTCGGCAATGGCGGTTCTGATCACTTCCCTGGTCTCAGGAATCGAACGCAGCTCCCCGTAGGTGCACCCACTGGCGGCGCAAACTCCGGCCGAACCCGCCAGATAAGCGAACTTTTTCCACAGCATCCCCGTCATGTTCTCCAACAATTCCACGCGCCAGCCGGCCTGCTGAAACACGCTCAGCAGCATCTCACCGCGCTCCGTGATTCCCGGGGTGCGCTCGCCGAAGGATACGGCCCCGGGGCCACCTTGTGTCACCACCCCCGGCGAGTCGATGCGACCCTCGAGGTACGCGGATCCAATCATCACCCGCTCCGGACCAAAAATGCCGGCCAGCAAATCGCCGTTATCAATCCCATTCTGCAGGGTCAGGACTATTGATTCGGGGCCAACCAGCGGTTGGATCAGGCGCATGGTATGTTCGTTGTCGTACATCTTTACGGCGAAGATTACCAACTCATGCACACCGGCAGCGGCGGGGTCGTCGGTGGCGCCGCAATGCACCGTAAACTCACCGTCGTTGGCGCTGATCACTTTGAGCCCGTTGCTCCGGATGGCATCCAGGTGTTGACCGCGGGCGATGAACGTCACGTCGTGTCCGCCGCGAGCCAATAACCCGCCGAAGTACCCGCCGACGCCGCCGGCTCCCATCACTGCTATTTTCATGTCGCTCCCTGCCGGTTTGGTTTCCTTGTGGTTCGTTCAAATCAGGATAGTAACTCAGTCAGGATTGAAATGTGGTCAGAATGGAAGTGTAGTCAGGATGGAAGGCCCAGTTCTTCCCGCAAATCCCGTTTTACCACCTTTCCCATAACATTGCGGGGCAACTCGTCCACAAAAACCACCGAGGTGGGGCGTTTGAAACTCGCCAGCCGATCCCGGCAGTACTCGATCAGCTTTGCTTCGCTGATTTCCTGGTTGTTGCGCACCACCACGGCCCGCACCTCCTCGCCCCACTCCAGGTTGGGCACGCCTATTACTGCCACCTCTTCCACGTCGGGGTGCCCCACCAGCACTTGCTCCACTTCCTCAGGCGATACCATCTCGCCACCGCGTTTGATGAAATCCCGCGCCCGGCCCGACAGGTAGATGTAACCGTCCTCGTCTTGCCAGGCCAGGTCCCCGGTGTACAGCCAGCCCGAGCGCAATGTTTCGGCGGTGGCGTCATCCTGCCGCCAGTATCCACTCATCAGACGCGGCCCACGGGCAACGATCTCCCCCACTTCTCCCGCGGCAACCGGCATCCCGGCCTCCGAGACAATCATAACCTCCACATCGTCCAGAGGTTTGCCAATCGAAGTCAGATGGCGCAGTTTGGCTTCAATTTGATCCGGGCTCCCCTCCAGCACATGGTCTTCCGGAGGCAGCATCGTGATGGTGGACGCGGTTTCAGTTTGCCCGAAGGCGTTGATAAACCTTGCGTTGGGGAATTTGGCTATGGCCTCGCGAATAACAGGCAGCGGCATCGGCGCCGCCCCATAGGTGATGACATCCAGCGAGGACAAATCGTAATCATCAAACTGCGGATGATCGACCACTCTTTTCAACATCGTCGGCACCAGCATCGCCCGGTTCGCCCGGTGTTCCGCGACCAGGCGCATCCAGGACTCCGCTTCAAATTGGGGCATCACCACCAGGGTGCGCCCACCGAATACCGCTGCCAGCGCCGCTTGCAGTCCGGCCACATGATACAGGGGCACTGTCAATAAGTTGGTTTCCTCAGTGTCGGGGTCCGCCGGCGTCACGTTCGTCAGCAGAAACGTGCCAAAGCTGTCATGGGTCAATTGGACGCCCTTGGGAACACTGGTGGTGCCGGAAGTAAACATAATAACCGTGGTGGCGTCCTCATCGTCCTCGGGAAAATGCAATTGATCCGGTTCACCCCCGGCAATCAGTGAGTCGTATCCAATACGCCCATCTGTGGCGTCGCCGTCCAGCATCACAACCTGCCGACCGGCCCATGTCTCGTCAGCGGGAACCAGAGACAAGTACCGCTCGCCCAAAAACAGGAGCGCCGGTTCCGCAATGTCCAGCATTGTGATCAATTCTTCCTGTTTGGCCCGGAAATTGATGGGTACATAGATTGCATCCAGCTGCGCTGCCGCGAAGTATATCTCCAGCAGCTGGTTGCAATTCGTTTGCATCGCGGCCACTCGATCCCCGGGCCCGATCCCCAGATTCGACATGGCGTTTGCCAACCGGTTGACGCGCTCTTGCAACTCTTCAAAAGAATACCTGACGCCTTCGAATACGATGGCGGTGCGATCCGGCACTATGGCCGATGCAATCATCAAAAACTCGGTAGTGTTCATCCTCTCTCCGGGGTGCAGACCCTAATGGAAACCCGCGCCCATTGCTGCTGCTGCCAGTTTCTGTTCCATGTCCAGCCCGGCGCTAAGGGACAGGTCGGCCCCCTCGCGCAGGCTTCGGCGCAACCTGGAATTGAGATGGGCAGGTTGCGCCGCCAGTTGCCCGGCGATTTCCCAGGCGTCGGCGATCAATTCGTCAGGCTGAGCGATGCGACTCACCAGGCCAAGATTCAACGCTTCCTGCGTTCCCAGCTGCCGGCCGGTCAGCAACAGGTCCAGAGCCCTCGACGTGCCAATGCTGGCCGGCCCGGTTTGGGTCCCACCGGCGGCCGGGATCATTCCCAGCCGCACTTCGGGCAGCGCAAAGATGGCGTCAACCGCCGCTATGCGTACATCAGCCAGCAGCGCGATCTCTACCCCGGAGCCGATGCAGTACCCATGCACAGCAACCACGATCGGCTGTCGCAGGCCAATCAGTTGGCCCCAAACGTCCCGCTGCCAGCGTACCCGGCGCGCAATGACCTGCGAAGGCGCTGAACCAAATTCGCTGAGGTCTGCTCCCGCGCAAAATGCGCGCCCCTGGCCCGTGATCAGCAGGCATTCCGCGTCAGGATCCTCGGCCACTGCGGAAAGAACCTCGGCAAAGTCGTCCCGCATGGCCACCGAAAAGGCGTTCAGCTGCGCCGGTCGGTTCAGGGACAAATGTGCCACGCCGCCGCTTTTTTCGTAGATGATAGTGGAAAACTGACCGGACATAAGCAAACGGGGCATTAGTTAGTCGAGCGGGATTGCCCGACGCATCATTTCATCGAGATCCACTTCCGTGCTCCCGGCTCCAATCTCATGGAGCATGTTGGCGTCACTGACGTTGAACGACAGCAGACCGTGAGTCTCGGCGACGCGTTCTACCAGCGGACGTCGGATGTGCCAGTCGTGATGGTGGTTCGTCACCTCGATCCCATGGATTCCTTCTTCGATGATGATGTTCGGGGTGTAGTAACCCGGATGGCAATAGGTTCTGAACAAACGCCCGCCCGGCAGGTACAACTCGGTGCAATGGTACTCGTCAAACGGACTCGAGGCGGGGCGCACGTCGATCTCCTGACCCGGGATGATGATCACCCGATTCGGGAATTCGCGTTCCACGACCCGGTGCAACGCCAGTCCCCAGTCGCGCCGCCAGTGATCCGTAACTGCGATTCCGTCCAGCCCGGCGGACTGAATCTGCCCAATTACCATTTCAGCCATTTCAGGAGTGGGTGGTTGGAAACCAAACATTTCGCCGACGTGCGTGTGAATGTCCAGCCGAACCATAATCAGGGCCGCCTCACTCTACCGACCCAGGAACCGGGCGACGCGCTTTTCGCGGAAAGCAAGCAACCCTTCTTCGCGATCGCTAGTGCTTTGAAGAATTATGCTGAGGTCCGCCTCCAGCCTGAGACCCTGCTCCAGCGTCATATCTCCGGCGGCCGTCACTGCTTCCTTGGCAAACCGGCTGGCGATGGGCGCGGCGGCCACTATCTGACTGGCCAACGCCCGGGCGGCGGCGCTCAGTTCGTTTTCGGCCACCACCCGGTTCACCAATCCCGCATCCAGGCACTCGGTGGCGGTCAATGTCCTGCCGGTGAACAGCATGTCCCGGGCCAACGCCGGCCCAACTAGACGCGGCAGGCGTTGCGTGGCGCCATCGAACGGAAATCCCACTTGATCAATCTTTCCCGTCGCCACGACAACGGAATCCGCGGCTATCCGGAGATCGGCCGCCAGCGCCAGTTCCAGGCCGTGGGCGGTGGTATCGCCGTTCAGCGCCGCCACCACGGGCATCGGCAGCCCGGCCACGGCCCCCGCTGCTTTCAACCCGTTGATCCAGTCGAGCTGTTCCAACGTATCGGCTCCAGCAATATCGTCCGGCGGTGAAATTCGTCCCGTTGCGAATGCGTGGCCCTGCCCCGTTATAGACACCACACGTATGTCGTCGTGAAATCGCAGCTCGTCGCATACATTTATGATCTCGGCGGCCAGCAGCTCGTCAATCGTAATCGGGCCGCCAGCCGGCATCAGCTGGATATCCGCGTAAGGTGGCTCCAGTATGTGCCTGATTCTTTGGTATCGCATGGTTCACGTTGGACGCCGCAGGGTCGATTGCCGATTTTTGACCGCAGCCCCTGAATGGTAATGGGGCCGCGGGCATTATGGCAAGGCCGGTTTGGATTGACAAAGCGGCTACGCGTGAGCGGTTTGAATCCCTGCTGCTTTATCACGCCGGCGGATTGCGATAAAATGATCGCCATATCAACCTGCGTGCGGTGACATGACCAAAGCCTACGACTCCCCGGCCGCTGCTGTGGGCGATGTGCCGACGGGCGCCACCATTCTGATCAGCGGCGCGTCCGCAGCTACTGAACCCTCCTCCCTTTTGGCGGCTCTGGTCGATTCCGGCGTTGGCGGGCTCACCTGCGTATGTGATTTCTCCGACTGCCAGCCTGACTCCATGGTCGCCGCATTGGTGGCATCAGGACAAATTACCCGGATCATTTCCCCAAATCCACCGGATGATCTCGTTCCGGGGGCGGACGCATCCCGTCTGACGTCCCCGGGCCTTGCGGTCGAGGAAGTGCCCCAGGGCACTTTGGCCGAACGCCTGCGCGCCGGCGGCGCCGGAATTGGCGGGGTCCTGATCCCGGTGGGAGCGGGCACCCGGTTCGCGACCGGCAAGGAAGTGCGCGTGATCGACGGCGTGGAGTGTGTTCTCGAACTGCCGTTGCGAGCCGACTTCGCATTGATTCGCGGATCCGTCGCCGACACGTTGGGCAACGTCGTGTACCAGGGCAATCAGCGGGCCTGGAGCGCCACCATGGCCGCCGCCGCGCGCGTCTGCGTCGTCGAGGTTGACACCGTCGGCGAACCGGGAATCATAGACCCCGAGCTGGTAATCACACCCGGAATATTCGTCAACCGCGTCGTGCAAACCACTCGAGCCACGTAGGCCAATAACATTGATGCCCGCCAGAAAATTGGATCCGTTCGAAATTGCCCGGCGCGTGGCTTGCGAGATCACCCCCGGAATGGTGGTGGCGGTCAAACCGGATTTCGCGCGTGGCATCAAAGAATCCACCCCCGCCAGTCTTGGGGCATGGTTCCTGAACAACGACGGGACTCTGAACGGCATTCCGGTAACTGCGGCGGATGCAGCAGCCATCACCCGCGGCGGTTACGTTGGCATGGCAGTCCTGAATGCGGCGCAAGTTGATGCCTCCGGTTGTTTCGCCGGTGTATTGGGCGCGGGTCAGCCCGGCAATACCGTTGACCTGGCTGCCAACGCAGGACGAGTTGTGGCGATACTTCTCACAACCAACGAAACTCGCCCCGGTCCATTGGTCAACCGGCTGAACCTGCCGCCCGACGGCATCAGTTGCGTGGATCTGGTGGTGTCAGATGTGGGAGTCATTCGAATACACGAAGGCCGGTTTATTTTGCAGGAAGTTGCGCCCGGTTGGAATGTTCAGGATGTCGAATCCGTGGTTGGTGCGAAGTTGTCTGCTTCTCCGTCGTTACGGGAAATGGATTTCACCCCCCATCCTGGCCAACCACCCAGCAAGATCTACTCCGACGGTTTGTCCGCCCTAGCCGACCTGTCCGACGGCGCTACCGTATTCATCGACGGATTCGGAGGACCCGGCGGCATGGCTCATTACCTGTTGGTTGCCGTGCGGGACACCGGAAAGAAAAACCTCACCATCGTTAGCAACACCGCCGGGATCGCACGGGTGGTCAGCTTTGGCACACCCCCGGGCAGGACAGCAATTGACCACAGCATCCTTATCGAAAACGGACAGGTTGCAAAGGCCATCGCCTCTTTCCCGGTGTCGCCGTCGGTGTCGCGTCCGTCCGAATTCGAGTTGGCGTACCGACGCGGTGAGGTGGATCTGGAACTGGTTCCCCAAGGCACCCTGGCAGAGAGACTGCGCGCCGGCGGCGCCGGTGTGCTTGCGTTCTACACCCCGACCGGCGCCGGCACCCTCATCAGCGAAGGCAAAGAGCAAAGGGAGTTCGACGGACGGCCCTATATCCTGGAATACGGTTTGCGCGCCGACTTCGCCGTGATCCGGGCGCACAAGGCCGATACATCAGGTAACCTGGTGTATCGCGGTACTTCACGCAACTTCAATGCCGTCATGGCGCCGTCTGCCCGCATCACCGTTGCCGAGGTGGATGAAATAGTGGAACCCGGCCAACTTGATCCCGAGGAAATCGTCACGCCCGGCGTGTTCGTGCAACGCATCGTCAGGCGTCCCGATGGTTTCACAGGCTACGACTGATAACGGAATACCCACACATGACCGCAGAAAAAGAACGACTGGACCGCGCCATCATTGCAATGCGAGTGGCCAGAGAATTGCCTCCCGGCGCGTATGTGAACCTCGGCATCGGCATCCCTACGCTGGTTTCAATGTTCGTGGCAGACGACAGCGTCGTGTGTTACCACAGCGAGAGCGGCGTACTGAACTGTGGACCGTTGGCGGAAGACGGCAACGAAAACATCGACCTCATCAACGCCGGAGGCCAGTTCCTGGAACGTGTGCTGGGAATGGCATTTTTCTCTTCGGTTGACGCTTTCGCTATGATCCGTGGCGGGCACGTGGACGTAACGGTATTGGGGGCTCACCAGGTTTCCGCTACCGGCGACCTGGCTAACTGGATCCTTCCTGAGCGTGGAGTCGGCAACATTGGGGGAGCCATGGATTTGGCTGCCGGCGCCGGCAAGGTCATAGTGGCCATGGAACACAACGACCGCCAGGGCAACCCCAAGGTTGTTCAGGATTGCGACTATCCCCTAACCGGAAAAGCGTGCGTCTCGTTGATAGTAACTGACGTCGCCGTATTGGAACCCACTCCCGATGGCATGGTGCTGCGTGAAACCGCTCCCGGGTGGACGCCGTCCGATGTTCAGTCTGTCACCGGAGCTACGCTCATTATTCCGGAAACCGTGTCGGAGTACGAGGTTTGACCGCCTGTTCACATTTGCCGAGAATCGGAGCTCCTCCGAACGTGTCGAGTCCCTGTTGCGAATGGGTTTTGCGTTCGAGTAGCCGCCGATTCGACCAATCAAATTACTGCACGACCCGGTCGCACGTTCTGGAATTGAGAAAATTGCGAAACTTGTCATTACGAGCGCAGCGCGGCAATCTCGTCGCTGAAACCGCCGCCGTTGTTTCAACGGGATTGCCACGTCGCTACGCTCCTCGCAATGACAGAAGGCAGGGACTGGAGTTTCGCAATTTTCTCTGGAATTGACTTCAACCCGTTGGTAGTGTTACATTTCTAAAACAATTGAACCCTCACGCAATTCTGGCGGGAGCTTGGGTAAACCAGGCTGAGAGGGCGGCCAATTTCGTCGCCGACCGTCTGTACCGGATCCGGGTAATGCCGGCGCAGGAACAGTTGGTAGAGCTTTGATGAAGCCGCCGGTTCGTCTGGCGGTTTTGCTTTTGGGATGCCGTGAGCCTCTTGTAAAATCAATGTGTGGCTCGGTAAAGGAGAGTGGCCCGATGACCGATGAACTGATGATTGGGGGAGTATCTTTCCATTCCCGATTGATAGTCGGTACTGGACGTCACCGAACCATGCAGGACATGGTCGATTCTCTGGAAGCCTCCGGTTCCCAGATGGTTACCGTCGCCATCCGCCGGTTGGATCTGGACAATCCGGATGAGAAAACCATCCTGGATTACATCGACTGGGACAAATACCAGATTCTTCCCAACACCGCCGGTTGCCGGTCGGTTGAAGAGGCGCTGTTTGTGGCTCGGTTGGGCCGGGAAGTTACCCAAACCGATTTTGTGAAGCTGGAAGTCATACCGGACGCCAAGTATCTTTTCCCCGATCCCAACGGCACCCTGGAAGCCGCCCGGCAATTGGTGGCCGAAGGGTTCAAGGTCCTGCCGTACATCCACGCCGACCCGGTGCTGGCCAAGAACCTCGAAGACGTTGGGTGCGTCACCGTCATGCCTCTGGGTTCGGCCATCGGGTCCGGTCAAGGAATCCACACCGGCGAAGAAATCAGGATCATCCTGGAAAACGCCACCATCCCCGTCGTCGTGGATGCCGGTTTGGCAGTGCCTTCCGATGCCGCCAAGGCTCTGGAAATGGGCGCAGACGCTGTCCTGGTGAATACGGCCATCGCGCAGGCCCAAGACCCGTCCATGATGGCGGATGCCTTCCGAAAGGGAGTCGAAGCCGGACGTCAGGCTTACCTGGCCGGTCGAATCCCGGTGCGCACCGAGGCGATCGCCAGCAGTCCGACTTCCGATGTGCCCGAACCCGTGGTAGCAAACTAACCGCTTTATCGCCATGCCGCCATCGTTGCCCTATCCCTGCTTGTGCCTCGTGACTGATCGCACGGTCTGCGCGGCGGAAGAGATGCCGGCCCGCGTTGCGGCAGCCATCTCCGGCGGTGTTGACGTGGTACAGGTGCGCGATAAAGATTTGCCGGGGCAGGCCGTGTTTTCGCTTACTTCAACCTTGCGGAACGTAACCGAAGGCAGGGCGCTGCTGTTGGTCAATGAGCGCGCTGACGTGGCGGTGGCCGGTGGAGCCGACGGCGTTCAGCTGGGCGAAGCGGCGATGTCTGCCGACCTGGTCCGCAGGGTCGTAGGGGAGGAGGCCATAGTTGGCCGTTCCGTTCACTCGGTCGAAGGGGCGCTGAAAGCGGCTGCCACCAGTGCAGATTTCCTGCTGGTCGGCACTATGTTCGCTAGCCGTTCCCACCCCGGCGAAGAACCGGCCGGCCCGGGATTGTTGACCCGTATCCGCGATGCCGGCGTATCGCTGCCCCTGGTTGCCATCGGCGGAATCGACACTACCAACGTGGCCGATGTAATGGGAGCCGGAGCCTGGGGAGCCGCGGTAATCACCAGCATTCTCGCCAGCGACGACCCGGAAGCAGCGGCCAGGGGCTTGAAATCTGCTATGCTTGACGCAATCGGTTTACAGCCGGACCCGAGATAACAGGCAGTGTTACAGAACACGCAACCAGCAACGGTAGGTAAACTTCTGCCATGATTAAGTTGAGAGTGAACGGCAAACCCCGGGAAATAGACAATGGGCTCGACCTGCAGAGCTACTTGTCCACGATTGATATCAACATGCGGTTCATCGCGGTCGGGTACAACGGTCAGGTTATTCGCAAACAGGATTTCGCGGCTGTGCAGCTGAACGAAGGCGATGCCCTGGAAATAGTAAGGCCTGTGGGAGGCGGATAAAACCATGGCGGACGAGACCGACCTGGACGCTGTGCTAGCTGAGGTCGTTGTCTCCAATCCTGACCGTCTCGCGGGCTGGATGCGTGAGGAGCCTGGGCATTGGGGGTTCTTTGCCGGCCAGGCGGTGCAGACGGTTCGCCAGTTGATTGGCCGCCGCCTCCAGGACCCTGAACGCCGTTTCGTGTGGCATCGGATGTGGCTGGTCCTGCAGGAACAGAAGCGCCTCCATCAGCAGGGTCCTGACTCCGAGTTCTAGCTGGCGGGCGGCTCGCTCATCACCCCTTGCCCCTGGACTCTCGTGGATTCCTGATGCTGGGGCCATCCCGCGCCGGCGCATCGGTCAACGCGGGAACTTGGGCCCGTCCCGGCGGCGGCCTAATCGAGCACAGCGATCGACTCGATTTCCACCACGTAGGCCGGGTTTGCCAGCTCGCTCACTACCAGAAGAGTGCTGGTCGGCGGATTGTTCGGGAAAAGACGACCACGCACCGCGCGCACCGCGCCGGCATGTTCGATACCGGTAATATACGTGGTGGTCTTCACGATATCCGACAGGCTGCCACCAACAGAGCTGACCGCCACTTCAATGTTGTGCCAAATCTGCGTAGTTTGGGCTTCGGCGTCGCCCGCGCCCACGACGTTGCCATTTTCATCTTGCGAGACCATACCCGCGATATACACGGTGTTGCCGGCCTGCACAACCGCGGTGAATCCTGACGGCGACGGGTCGCTGATACCTGATGGATTGACGTAATTTTTGCCTGGCATTAGTGTGCCTCCTTATCGGCGTTCTTGTTGTGAACGTCGCCTGGATTATACCGTTGCTGGCGCATCCTGCGCCTCCCGGGCCATCTGAACCGCCCGCGGAGGCAATGCAGGCGCTTTGGCCAGGAAAATAAGCATTCCGGCCATTGCATACATGGCCGCCAGCACGGCAAACACGATGTCGTAGCTGCCGGTTGCCGTCTGAAGAAAGGTGCCAAATACCGGCGCGATGCCAAGCGCGGTGGTTTGTAATGGCCCCAGAGAACCCAGGATTGCCCCAAAAGAGCCGCGCCCGAAGTATTGAGCCAGTAACATGTGCTCCAGCGTCCCTACGGTGTTGGAGAAGAATCCCCACAGGACGGCGAAAATGTATGCCGTCAACACCGAGCTGACCGCTGTCATCAGGAACACCTGGGTTAGAACCGCTCCCGCTATCGTCATCACCATGCATTGACGCGGGCCAAACCGGTCGGCCAGGATCCCCCAGATCAAAGTGGTCATGGCGAGCACCGCTCCCAGGCTCCCGACCCCGGCCGCTTGCGCGTTTGATAGCCCAGGCCCTGCTGTGCTGACCAGATACGGGACCAGGATATATCCCAACCCGGCGGATGCTATCACTGCCAATATCGCCGTACCCGCTATGCACCAGTAGGCGCGAGTTCGCATCGCTTCACGCACGGTCCAGCTGAATTCGGGCGCCAGGTCAGCATCGGTTCGGCCCGCGGCCCTGCGGTCTGCGGAAGACCTTCCGGTTTGACCTGATCCAACAGCGGGTCTGGCGCCATCAGGGAGCAAACCGATTTCTTCCGGATTCCGGCGCATGATGAAAAACACCGGCACCGTGAGCACCAACATGAACACGCCCAAGTATCCGTATGACGCTCGCCAGCCTTGCGATAATGCAATCAGCGAGATTATCTGAATGTTGATGGCCCCGCCGATAGGGCGGCCCATTCCGGAGATTGCCAGCGTGATATTGCGCCGCCTACGGAAGAAATTGACCGTAGCGGTTCGTGGCACTACGCCGACCAAAAATGGGTTGCTGATGGACCGGCCAATGATGTAAGCAACAAAGAATTGCCACAGCGAGGAACTGTTGACCGAAGACAACGCAAACAAAGCGCAGGCTACGACTATCAACCCCATTGTCATCAGATATCTGGGACCAAAGCGGTCAGCAAGACGACCGGCGAACGGCGCTAAAATACCCGAGCACCAAGTGCCAGCGGTTACCGCAATGGACAACGTCCCAATGCTCCAGTGAGTCTCCTCCACGATGTAAACCTGCACGGTACCAAGCACGACTTGCGACACGCTGGAACCGGCGGCTGTGCAGAGCGATCCCATCGCCAGCACCAGCCAACCATAGTAGAAAGGGGTTGGCGGGCGCCAGCCGAGGATTTTTTCAAACATGGTAGATTTCAGTCGAAGCTCGCTGTCGGCCCGCCGTCGCCGTTAGATCGAAACGGCGGATAATTACATAATGAGCGACGCTCAATATACCCCAACATTGGGATAACGTAAATCTACCCGAATCTCTCACCGGGGCTTTTTCAAACTTGTGTAAATTAACCACCCGCTCGTCCTGAGCCTGTCGAAGGACGGTTGCCGATGGTTCGACAAGCTCACCATGAGCGGAGGTCGGAGGACTTTGGAAAGGCCGTGGACCTCCCACGCGTACCCACTTTGTCAAACCAAACCGGCCTACTGTCATTGCGAAGGGCGCAGCCGCTCATGGTGAGCCTGTCGAACCACGTGGCAATCTCGTCGAGGTTGAACACACGTCGGCGAACCACCATTGCTACGTCCCTCGACAAGCTCGGGATGAGCGGAAGCTCCTCGCAATGACAGATTAAAGCGGGTATGCGTGAGACTCGGATCGCCAATATGCCCCAGGCATAAAAACGCCGGAGCGGGTACACGATCCCGCTCCGGCGTAAATCCGTGGATTTCCAGTGGTTAGAAGTCCATCGGCGGGGCTGCCGGGCCTGCCGACATGGGTTCAGGTATTTCGGTAATCATGGACTCGGTGGTAAGTACCATTGCCGCGACCGAAGCCGCGTTTTGCAGGGCCGACCGAGTTACCTTGACGGGGTCGATGATGCCGCGTTCGAGCATGGGGCCGAATTCGCCCAGCTCAGCATCGTAGCCGTAGTCATCGGACTGATGCTTTACCTGATTGAGCACAACCGCTCCCTCGGAGCCGGCGTTTTCGACAATGAGCTTCAACGGTTGTTCCAGGGCGCGACGGATGATGTTGACGCCAACGACCTCGTCGCCGGTCAAACCCTCTACGCCTTCCAACGCGCGCTGCGCCCGTACGAGCGCTACTCCACCGCCGGGGACGATGCCCTCTTCAACAGCGGAACGGGTGGCCGACAGGGCGTCTTCCACGCGAGCCTTCCGCTCTTTGAGCTCGATCTCAGTCGCGGCCCCAACCTTGATCACCGCAACGCCGCCGGACAATTTCGCCATCCGCTCCTGGAGCTTCTCGCGATCATACTCGGAGGTGGTGTCTTCGATCTGGGCCTTGATCTGATTGATGCGGGCCTGGATGGCTTCTTCCGAACCGTGGCCCTCAACGATGGTGGTGTCGTCCTTGGTGGACGATACACGCCGGGCTCGCCCGAAGTCTTCGATGGTAGCCGAATCCAGGCGGCGGCCTGTCTCTTCGCTGATTACGGTACCACCGGTCAGGATGGCGATGTCTTCCAGCATGGCCTTGCGGCGGTCGCCGAAGCCGGGCGCCTTGATGGACAGCACGTTCATGATGCCGCGCAGCTTGTTGACCACCAGGGTAGCCAGCGCCTCACCGTCAACGTCCTCGCCGACGATTACGACGTTCTTCTGACCAACCTGCAACAGCTTCTCCAGGGCCGGCACCAGGTCGGCAACCGCGGAGATTTTCTTGTCGGTGATGATGAGGTAAGCGTCATCGATGGCAGCTTCCATACGGTCGCTGTTGGTAATGAAGTAGGGGGAAATGTAGCCGCGGTCGACCTGCATGCCTTCCACGTATTCGATCTCATCGGTAAGTCCGCGAGACTCTTCAACGGTGATGACGCCGTCCTTACCCACCTTTTCCATCGCCTCGGCGATGGTTTCGCCGATGGCGTCTTCATGGGCGGAGAGGGAGGCTACCTGGCCGATGCGCTCGCGTGTCTCCACGGGCTCGGACATTCCCTGCAGCTCGGTGACGATGCGCCCCACGGCGTTCTCTATACCGCGCTTGATGGCCATGGGATTGGTCCCGGCGGTTACGTTCTTGAAACCTTCGTGGATGATCGCCTGAGACAGCACGATGCTGGTGGTGGTGCCATCGCCAGCGGCGTCGTTGGTCTTGGTGGCGGCTTCTTTCAGCAGCTGGGCGCCCATGTTCTCAAAGGCGTCGGGCAGCTCAATCTCTTTGGCGATGGTGACGCCGTCGGAGCAGACCTGAGGGGGGCCAAACTTCTTGTCAAGCACTACGTTGCGGCCGCGCGGGCCGAGTGTGATTTTTACCGAGTCAGCCAGAATGTCGATGCCGGTTCGCAGCGACTTGCGAGCCTCTTCGGAGTATGCCAACTTCTTTGCGGGCATTGCGGTTCTCCTAGTTTCGGTGTGTAGTTTTCCAATTGCCGTGATTGAGTGTGTGAGCCTGGACTAGCCGAGTTTGGCCAGAACGTCGGACTCGCGCATGATCAGATATTCGTCGTCGCCGTCTTCGTATTCGGTGCCGGCGTACTTGGAATAGATGACCTTGTCGCCCACGGAAAGTTCCATGGCGATGCGGGAGCCGTCGTCAGCAACGCGGCCCGAGCCAACGGCGATGACCTCGCCCTCCTGGGGCTTTTCCTTGGCGGTGTCGGGGAGCAGGATGCCGCCACGGGTCTGGGTTTCCTGTTCCATCGGCTTGATGACTATTCGTTCGCCTAGAGGTGTGAAACTGGCCACTGAGTGCCTCCTTTATATTGGATTGTGTGTATTGTGATTAGATGACCAAATGAACCGCGGAGGTCGGGTTCACTTTTTTCGGGCGTAGTCGGTGGTGTAAAAACCGGAGCCCTTGTAGATAATCGGTACGACGTGAAACTTACGCCGGGCCACGCCCGAGCAAGCCGGGCATTCTACTTCGGAAGGCGCCCCAAAACTCTCCCGCTGGTCATACTCATGGTCGCACGATGTGCATCGGTAAGAATACCTTGGCATCGCTACCTCCTTCTGGCGGACAGCGTGGCCACCGTCCAACAGCATTCTGAACCTATTGTCGTCCAATAGACACCTGATTCCAACCGGCTTAATGTTAAAATTGCATATGAAATTGAGGATCAGCCATGGTCAATCAACACCGTACCGGCGCAACACCCCAGCTATCCTCGGGCGACGAATTCCCCGAGCTGCAGCCCGAACTGGAAAACGTCCTGCGGAACGCTGTACGCGCGTTGGGCGGCAGCGCTGCGGTGGTGGCCACCTGGGACGACGCCTCCCATAAATTTGTGGTTACCGGTTCTTATGGCCTGGGCGCCGGCGAGATCGCGCGGATCAGCCCATTGCTGAACGAGGCCATTCCGGACCTGGCGCTCAGCCGGGAGCAATTCGCTTTGCTTTCCGCCCTGTTCAGGCAATCTGCCTTGCCGGTATCAACCACCGGCCAGATGCAAAACCCCGTCATGGCGGTTCCGTTGCGCACCGGCGGCGAAACCGTCGGGCTGATAGTTGTGCTCCGATCATCCCAAGCCGCCAATTTCTCGCAACTTGACCCGCCCGTCCTCGCGGCCTTCGCGGAGCAGGCTGCCATCGCCGTGCAGTCGGCCCGCCTGGCCCACCTGTTGGCACAGGAAAAACGGCGGGTCGAATCGATTTTGGAAGGCAGCGCTGACGGAATTTACACTGTTGACTCGGCACGTCGTATCGTCAGCGTGAACCCTGCCATGGAACGGTTGTTGGGTCGGGCGGGCGAAGACCTGATCGGTTTACCGTGTGCAGTTGCGCTCAATTGGCGCGACCGAGAAGGCCGACCGGTCTGCCCGGGTCAATGCCCAATGTTGCACTCTCCCGTTCCTGAAGCGGAACACGTGACCGAGTTGGCCGCTGGCGTTCGCTCTCGCAACGGGCAACGTACTGACGTGGCGTTGGTCTATTCGGTGGTCCGTTCACCCGAAATGCTGCCGTTGAACGCCGTCGTAAACGTCCGCGATATGACCCGAATGCGTGAAACGGAAGATATGCGATCGGCCTTTTTGTCAATGCTGGGTCATCAATTGCAAACCCCCCTGGCGATAATCAAGGGGTACACCAACACCCTTTCGCGTACCGATGCGGACTGGGACTCCGGCACGCTGCGCCGCATTTTCGAAGCCATCGAAGAAGAAACCGACCACATGAGTCAATTGATGAACCGGTTGCTGTTGGCATCCCGTCTGGAAACCGGCGAACTGCCAATCAATCTTGAACAGGTTCAGTTGTCAGCTCTCGCCCAAAAAGCAGTGAGCCGGCTGCAACCCGGCGCCAGCAACCACGATTTCTCGGTCCGGTTCCCTGATGATCTCCCGACCGTATCCGGCGATCCGGGCCTGCTCGAGGAGGTCATCATGAACCTGTTGGACAATGCGGTAAAGTATTCACCCGACGGCGGCTCAATCGAAGTTCTGGTCGATGCCGACACCGCCGTCGGTGTTACCTTGACCGTGAAGGACCAGGGTGTCGGCGTTCCCAGGTGGGAAACCCGCCGCATTTTCGAACGATTCCACCGTTCTCAACATCCCGTCTCTGTCCAAACCCGCGGCATTGGCATTGGTCTCTACATCTGCGATGCCGTGATGACCGCCCACGGCGGTGCCGTCCATGTGGAGAGCGCGCCCGGAATGGGTTCTTCGTTCACCTTAACCTTCCCCGAGGCGGTGGTAAGCCGATGACCTCCGCGGCCGACAAACGTACCATTCTGGTGGTGGACGACGAACCCCATATCGTGAGCTTTACGTCCATGAATCTCGAAGTCGAGGGATTTAACGTCGCCACCGCAAGGAACGGCGAAGAAGCCCTCGACGTGCTGCATGGCGACGACCCGGTGGACCTGATCGTATTGGACGTTATGATGCCGAACCTCGACGGGTTCGAGACGCTGCGGCGCATCAGATCAGAATCCTCGGTTCCGGTAATTTTCGTTACTGTCCGTGGTGACGAAAGTGATCGGGTTGCCGGGCTGGATCTGGGCGCAGACGATTACCTGACCAAGCCCTTCAGCCCTCGCGAGCTCGTTTCACGCATCCGGGCGCTGTTCCGGCGGATCGAAGCCGCCGAACCTCCGCGCCTCCAGGAAGTAGTGGTAGACGACTGGCTCACCATTAACTTCGACCAGAGTCGTGTGGTGGCGAACGGTACGCCCATGCACCTTCGGCCCACCGAATACAGATTGCTGTACCAATTGGTAAACAACGCCGGCCAGTTGTTGAGCCACGACACTTTGCTGGAGCGCGTTTGGGGTCCCGAATATCGCGGTGAGCATCAGTACGTTCGGACGTACGTAACTTACTTGCGGCAAAAATTGGAGAAAGACCACCGGAACCCGGAATATATCTTGAGCGAGCGGGGCCTGGGATACCGGTTCAAGGATTTGAACCCCTAGCGGCCCGGTTCCGTTCCATGGCAATGTCGCGGGCGGTTTCCGGCGGCGCGTGTTCACAAATTACGATGCGGTCAACCCACTTGACGCTGGCATAACACGCCTGGTCCCGGCTTACCAACCGACACGGCCCGCCGTGCTCTTCAGGCAAAATCGATCCGTTGAGGCGCGTCGCCAACAATATGTCGCCAGCAATATCGCGATCCAATGGCACCACAACGGTGTAGTCGGCGGCAGAAATCGCGGCGTACCTGGCATTGTCCAAAGGTTCTACCGCACTGAGAATGACATCCAACCGGACACCACCCCAGGTTTGATCGGGCACACTCCATCCTTCTACGCACCGGAAATCATCGGTTATGCTGTCCCCGCTAAGCAGAACGAGCTCTTCAGCAGTAAACGTCCGGGGACGTTTTACCGAACCGCCCACGAGCAACCCTGGCCAAACATCGGGGCGTCCGTGGTGATGATCAAAAACCGGCAATGATTCATAGACGTCCGCATCGCCTTTGTTAGTCAATGTCCGTACCTCTCTGTGAGCGTACCCGGTCTCCAAACGCACCCCGCCGCCGGTAATTAATTCACCGGTTCCAGGTTGCGGCTAAACCGGAACGCCTCTGGTCATGGTGACCGCGACCACAACTATGGCTACCATCAGCGCCACGTTGACCCGTGCCACCCATATCAATGTTCTTCTGAGCGATCCCAACCGACGGTGAGGTTCAGCCCCGGACTGCACGGCTTCGAGCAGGCGGTTCACGTATGGCCCCAACAAGAAGTCGTGCATGAAACTCAACCAGATTACCACTGCTACCAGGGCCACTTTTATTTGCAGCGTGCCAACGAAGTGTCCGCCCAGGGTGAAAAAATCGTTGAACCCTATCCCATACCTGCTCGGCAGGATATAAAATCCGGTGGCCACCAGCAAGACGATGCATAACCACGATATCAACCGGAAACGTCTCGCAACCGAACCCAGCACACCGGGCGGCAGCCCGACGTTGGATTCCCCCTGCGCTGACTCAGCGGCGATTTTCCGCAATACTGGCAGCAGTATCAACGCCAGAAAAAGGCTGCCGCCGATCCAGACTATTGCCGACGCCAAGTGTATGAATACCGCTGCTTGATACATATCACTAATCGGTCAACCAAACCGGGGTGGTCTCAAGGCTATCGCATATGGACCAATTAACCACCGTCATTCCCGCGAAAGCGGGAATCCAGTGAACGATGCCGGCAGCTTCGCCGCGAAAATCCAGCAGATTACAAGCTCTGGACTCCGGCTTTCGCCGGAGCGACGTGGCTGTAATTTCATATGCGATGGCCCTGGGGGTGGTCTGTTCCGGGATTTTACGAGAACAACTAAAAGGATACACTAGTATTACAACGACGCTTCCTCAATTTGGTCAGGCATTGGCCGGAAATCGCTTCGCGGAAGGCAAGGCCACCAACCTGTCAAGCACGTGGGCAGGTCGCCATGAAGAAGTCCTCAAGGTCCTTTTCTTGTGAACCGTCGTTGTAATACTAGGTTGTGTTGACATTTCTCGTCATTCCCGCTTTCGCGGGAATCCAATGACCGAATTCGTTAATAACGTTTTCGATTTGTTCACCTTACGACCTATGGATTCCGGCTTTCGCTGGAATGACGGAATGAGTTTCAAAATGTCAACACTGCCTAGTGTCCTGTATTCAAGGTACGTTGGCAAAAGCAGGCGACGTTGAAAAGGATCTGGTCGGCGGTCTTGGTCCGGACAAAGGGCTTGGGATCTTCATTGGTAACGTCCCGGTAGCGGTAGATGGCGGCTGCTAGTTCCCCGCTGCTCTGATGCACGCCGCGGCGCAACTGCTTTTCGGTGAGCAGACCGAACCAGCGCTCCACCAGGTTCAGCCAAGAGGCGCTGGTGGGTGTGAAGTGCAGATGGAAGCGGGGCCGCTTGGCAAACCAGTTCCGGATCAGCGCCGTCTGGTGGGTGGCGTAGTTGTCCGCGATCAGGTGGACGTCCCGGTCGTCGGGCACCTCGGCCTCGATGGTATCGAGGAACTTGCGGAACTCCACGGCCCGGTGCCGTTGGTGGCAGCGACCAATTACCCGGCCGGTTCTGGTGTCCAGGGCGGCGAACAGCGACGTGGTGCCGTGGCGCAGGTAATCATGGGTGCGCCGTTCCACCTGTCCCGGGCGCATGGGAACAGCGGACGGGTGCGATCCAACGCCTGGATCTGGGACTTCTCGTCCACGCACAGGACCAACGCCCGATCCGGTGGATTCAGGTACAGCCCCACAAGGTCCCTGACCTTCTCGATGCAGAAGGGGTCCGCCGACAACTTGAAGGTCTCCGTGCGGTGAGGCTGCAATCCGAAGGCTCGCCAGATACGGCTCACGGTGTTATGACTCAGGCCGCTGCGCTGGGCCATGGACCGGGTGCTCCAATGGGTCGCGTCCCGGGGCGTGGTCTCCAGCGTCAGCGTAATCACCCGTTCCACGTCGTCATCGGCAACCGCTCGGGGTCGGCCGCTGCGCGGTTCGTCCAGCAGGCCGTCCAGTCTCCGTTTCAAGAACCGGGAACGCCACTTCCCCACCGTCTGTTTTGACACTCCCAATTGGACGGACACCGCAGTATTGTTCAGGCCATCGGCGCCACTCAGGATGATCCTGGCCCGCAGGGCCAAAGCTGGCGCCGTTTTCGGCCGGCGGGCCCATCGGGCCAGGGCCTCCCGTTCCTCGTCGTCCAACGTCAACGGTGGAAGTGGTCGTCCCATGGCCATATCCCTACTCCTGATGCCGGTTGCCACGAGCTTATCCCATGATCGCACATTACTCATCTAACTTCAGATACAGGACACTAGTGTCCTGTATTCAAAGTACGTTGGCAAAAGCGGGCGACGTTGAAAAGGATCTGGTCGGCGGTCTTGGTCCAGACAAAGGGCTTGGGATCTTCATTGGTAACGTCCCGGTAGCGGTAGATGGCGGCTTCTAGTTCCCCGCTGCGTCGAACCCGGCAGCAGGAGCAAAGAGACCGAGACACAGGGGACTGCATAACGAGAGCCGTAAACGAAGCCATCAGGCGCAGTCAGTACGGAAATCAGCTATGCGATCTGCCTGAGAAATCGCCATAGAGGACACAAACACGAGCTGTGACAGCGATTTCAACACTTGGACGACTCACAAGTCATCGAAGGCTCAAAACCAGCCCGAGAACGCGTCTACCCACGAAACCAACAGGAGGAAAACAACATGACCACGAGACTACCCAATAAACGCTATATCGGAGACGGTGTGTACGCCGGACACGACGGCTACCAGATCACCCTCGAGACCAGCGACGGCATCAGTGTCACCAACCACAGCGGCCTGGAGAGCAACACCCTTCACGGTCTCAACAGATACATCGAGTACACCCAAGAGTTCTACGGCAATAACCAGCACCAAGTCACGCCGGGATGCGAGGATTGCGGTCAAGACATCATGGACCAACGCAACCCCATTCCAGGCGCCATCCTCGGGGAAGTGTACCAAGTCGAGTACGCCGACGTACACCACGAGATCCGCCTGTGTAAAAACTGCGCCAATTCCGTCGACCAAGCGTCCCTCATAAATATAATCGAGCGACGGCATAGCCAAACCCAATAAATGAAGACGTGAACCACATACCATGTCAGCATCCAGCCTCAGAAACCGAGGGCCGTATGCACGGGAGTATTACCGTCCGGTTGAGTTCGTCCCTCATACCGCCTCGATTCTCCCCGTAGAACCGGCATATTCCTAAACGATCAGACGACAGTAACTATTCGACAGCAAGGAAGGATTCTCCCTACCCATACCAGGGTACCCCCATGACCGAGTTCCAATGGATGCGCGACGGCGAGTTGTCCCCGCACACGCGGGGATAGACCTACGCAAAAGCGGGCAAAACCTTCAAGCCAAAGGGTTCCCCCGCAAAGCAGGGGGACCAATAGGGAGATTATACGAGATTGAGATCGAATTACCCGACTTCACCACACGGAGCTACAGGCGGTCAACCTCCAGGAAACCTAGCAAAAAGAGCCGCAAGGTGGTCAGCAAAACAACCCCGAGTTCCAAGTCCCCCAATCGCCAGCCTGGCGTCAATCAAGTCGTCAAAACTATCGAGATGAAACCGAAACGCGCCAGAGGCAAATCCGCTCCGCGGCAACCCAAACCCGAGTCCCCACGGGCCGCACAGAAGCGCATTCAGGAAAACGCGAAAAAACTGCAAATGCCGCTTTTCTGACGCCGGCACCCGAGAGTTCTCCGTCAACAACCGATCTCCAATGATCCGCAGCCGGTGTGCCTCTGGAAACGCAGAGGTCCCGGCCAATTTTTACGCCCTGTCACCGAGCACGCCTCAGCCCGCTCCGCAGGCACCCACGTCCAGATCGCCAGACATTGACCACGACCGTCGGTCTTCCACGCCAATGCCGGACCGACGTCACCACACCGAACCCGCCACCAGATCTCACGGAACACTCGTCAACGTGATACATTCACCCGCGATACGTTCCCAACCACGGACTGCCAGCAACCAGGTATGGAAAGTCCAGATCAAGAGCAGCATCCCTCGCCGGAACGCCCCTTCCGCGAGATGCCGGAGCGGGTTTCAAGTCAACCCGACACCGATAGCCCCGCACGCCATCGCGAGAGGAACCGAATGCTGTTGCACTACATCGAACTCATCTCCCAGTACCAGGACACCCGACGCTCCGAAGACCTTCAGGACATGCCGTCAGACACCGACACGCCCCAACAGGACACTCCCGATATGCCCCCTTCACTGGAACTGGTCCAGTCAATCCGAGCCAGCGGCGGCGACCTGCCCGCCTGCGACGCCGTCATCAACGAATACGGCATCGCCACCTTCGGCGACATTCTCAGCGGGCTCAACCGGCAGGACGAGTTCCCCGACCCGAACCTGAGCTTCCACCCCCTGCCTCATGGAGCCCATACCGAGGCGCCGTACAGCGCCACACGACGAGGGAGCACCGGTTCCAACCGGTAATGGCTGGCCACGACAATCCCCAGTTGGACCTGATCCTGCACAGCCCGGGCGGACCCTGCCCGGAGTCCACGCAAGCCATCGTCAGAGCCCTCAGAGGCCGCTATGAACACATCCGAGTGTTCGTTCCCCAGCGGGCCATGTCGGCGCTGCCATGCTGGCCTGCGCCGCCGACCGGATCATCATGAGCGGTTTCGCCTCGCTCAGCCCGACCAATCCGCTGGTCGTGGTGCCGACCATCATAGGCATCGGCGGAACCGCGCAGAGTCATTCCGACCAAAGGGGCAGGCCGCGCTAACCTGGGCTGGCTCACTTACGATATTTATCCAATCTATAACATCGCAGCGTCGGCGGACGAACCCCGCCGGGAGCGTTTGCGGGCGGCGCTGACTAAAGCGGTTTTCAGCCCCTCTACTCTCCCGACCTTCGCTTTCGGCGCGCCAGGGCCAATTGGTAGTCAGCCTCGGCGCGCATCCAAACGGCGGCAGGGACTCCCAGCGCTTCCTCCAGTTCCAGGGCGGTCTGCGCGGTGATGGACTTTCTGCCGTGGACTATCTCGGTGATGACATTCGGAGGCCGGCCCATCGCCTTCGCTAACTGCCGCTGGCTCAGGCCCGCGCCCGCCAGCGTGACTTTGAGAATGCGACCAGGGGACGGCGACGCCAGATCGCCGTCCCGATGCGCCCGGAGAATCTCCGGGTGAACCTCGGCAGCCGGCCGGGCCGGGCTTGTCCAATGGGCCGGATCTTCCGGGTCGGCGGCGATATGGGCCTGGATGCGGGTTTCTTCCTCGTCGCTGGGGTAATCGTTGGGGCTAACTGTTGGCATATTCCCTCACCTCTCGCCTGCTGGCTGGACGTATGCTGATGATACGAATGGTGTCGCCCCGCAGCGTATAGGCCACTGTACAAAGACGCCCACCGCCAATACGACCAGTGGCGGCGTAGCGTTCTTCATGGTGCCGGTCGCTGCGCTTTACCACGGCGTTGACCCAATCAAAGCCCGCAATGACATCGAACCGGACGCCGTGTTTTTCCCGATTGCTCTCGCTTTTCAGGACATCCCATTCGTATTCCATGCCAACATTGTATACCTTTAACATATACACTGCGGCCGGAGCGGAAGGGCGCGCACGCCGAAAGCGCAGATCTCTGAGTCGTGGCCAGGTCCAGGGTTGGGGTTGGTTCCGGCGTGGCGGTTGCCGGCGGCGACGTGGGATTAGCCCGGGCTGGGGTTCCATTAGTAGCCGCTCCTAACTGCCTCACGTAGCGATGCAGCCAGGTCAGCCGACCAGACATCATTCACTCCTCTGGCTGCCCCCAACTCAATGTGCTGGCCTGGCGTTGGGGCTGCTATTCCTTGCCCCTCGATTCGCCGCCAGCCCTTCGGAACCGGCCGAGTCCGCTTCGCTGTTGAAACCCCCTCAAACAGCAGGAAGTTGCGACCGGATTCACCATTGCCGAGTTGTACCAGGCGACGCACCAGGATATTGTGGTGGGCCTGTACGATGAGGCGGGAATACTGAACCCCGCCCAATGGACTTACGACGAGCTGACCGGCGCTTGCACGGCTGCGATAACATTGGCCATGCAACAGGGGCGGGACCGCTTTGCCCCGACCCCTACGCCGCCCCTGGACCGGATGGAAACCTACGCCTACGCAGCCGGCACGAGTGAAGAGTCTGACGGGGCGACGACCACCACCAAAACCTTCCCTGCAATGAATCACCGAGGTAAGGGTCGGCGGCGGCGGGTATTCGTTGCGGCCGGTGGTGATTTTCGTCGGTGAGCATCTGCTGAAAATGGCCTACAACGGCCTGAAAACGCTCCGGTGCCAAATATAGTCTTTTTGCTCAAAACGCGCTGTGGCGGCCCCAGGCGCAAGGATTCGGCCTAGTTACGCGACTTGTTCGGACGTTTCAACCTAGCAGGTCGGCCTTCAGCGGCCACCGGCCTTGAATGACGCAAGCAACCCTCCCGTCGTCGTCGCGTTCGCTGGCGTACAGTACGACTTCATCGACCAGGAACGCTTCGGTAGCCTCGAACGGCATATAGCACCAGTAATCGGACATTTCTAGGCACCAATTCCGGTCATCGGTATCGAACCGTCCAACCGTTACGTGCGGCAGAAAATTGTTCCCCGATGATTCATACCCCAATTCGTCCATTGCGTCGCTCACGGCCATTTGCAAAAGGTTGAGCTGGTGGCGCTGGCCACCCACGCCGACCCAGGCAATCTTGGGCGCACTGCCGCAGTCCGTGAAGATGTGGCACCCGTATAGGCAAAGCGCGAACGACGGCAGGGAGCCGGCTACGCCCGCCAAAGCCGCCGTCAACGCGGGAACCTGTTCTCCCCTTCAAAACAACCACGTTTTGAGATAGTTTCTTAGAAGTCGGGTTGGGGCGGGGCTCCCCAGCCTTGGGGGACGTTGATCAGGTTTGGCTCCAGGTCCTGGACGGAGGTCTGGCCGCAGTAGGCCATGGCCCGGTCGATCTCTTCCCGGAGCAGTTCCAGGACGCCGTGGACGCCCTCGGCCCCGTTGACTGCCAGCCCCCAAAAGAGGGGACGCCCGATGCCAACGGCCGTGGCTCCCAAGGCCAGTGCCTTGACGACGTCACTGCCGCGGCGGACGCCGGAGTCAACGTAGACTTCGCAATTGCCCTTGACCGCATCGACGACCTCGGGCAGCATCTCGATTGCGCCCATGGTCATGTCCAGTTGGCGTCCACCGTGGGTCGATACCAGGACGCCGTCGACACCGCTCTCGGCGGCGATGTGGGCGTCCTCGGCGGTGCGGATGCCCTTGAGCACCAGGGGCAGGCCGGTGAGGCTGCGGAGCCATTCAAGCTCCTGCCAGGTGAGGGGAACGGTGCGGTTGACGTTCCAGCCGACGGACTCGTCGGTGCCGCGTAGCACGTTCTCCGGCTTGTTGACGCCCCGGAAGTTGCCCTGCTCGAAGTTCCGGTCGTACCGGTTGCGCAGGTCACGTTCCTTGGGGCTGGGGGTGGGGGTGTCCACCGTCAGGGTGATGGCCTTGAACCCGGCCTCTTCGGCGCGGCGGACCAGCATTTCGGTGAGGTCGTAACCCCGGTGGTAGAGCTGGAAGAAGAGGGGGCTGGTGGCTTCCTCGGCGACCTCTTCCATGCTGCAGTTGGAACCGGTGCTGAGCATCATCAGGGTGTTGGACATGCTTGCGCCGCGGGCGGTGGCCACCTCTCCCTCGGGATGGGCTCGGTGATGGGAACCTGCGGGGCAGACGAACACCGGCATACTGAGTTCATTACCCAGCATGGTGGTCGAAAGGTCCCGCTCTCCGATGTCGCGGAGGAACCTGGGGCGCAGAGTCAGTTCCTCGAAGGCGGTGCGGTTGCGCCGGGTGGTGAACATGTCCATAGCCCCGGCGTCGATGGTGTCCCAATCGTCGTGGGGCAGGACCAACCTGGCACGTTCCTCGTAGTCGTAAAGGTTGATGGGGTCGAGTCGCATCTTGACCTCCCTTTGGAGACGTATCCTACCCGCCGCTCACCGCCCGGCATGAGGGTATGGGGCAGCGTTCTCAGTGGGTAGAGTTGACGGCGCCCATACTTTACGGCATGAAGCGGCTGCGGGCAAGTCCCAGGGGAATGGCAAGAGCGTTTCAGAGGTGTCGTTCGTCGGCATGGCCCTTGTGTTGTCCAGCGCCCGATAGGGCTGACAGGGACAGCGACCGGTCCACACTGACCGGTCCCGGGCCATCCGCCGATGCCGGCGAAGAAGTGGCATTGCTCATATCCTTTGAGGTCATCCGGCCTTACCTCCTTGATGATGCGGTCGTCCACGTCGCCCGCCGGCAGCAGGCCAGCCGATACCAGGTTGCGTAACCATTGCGCCGCGAACGGGTCGTTATCGTTGTAATAAACAGGCTTGCTCATTTGGCAATCGTCTTGTCGCCGACAATCTCGCCGTCTACCGGCGGGGTTGACTTGAGCGGCGGAAACCAGCGAGTGAAGGGCATCCCGGTCGTGGGTTCAATCATTGCCACCGGCCGCCAGCCCAGCGCCCGTAGGTCCTGCTCCAATTGGGTGATTTCGGGGTCTATTTCGTTGGGTTCGCACATCCTGATTGATTCTCCTTTTGTGGCTGCTCATGCCACGTACTCATACGCCGAGCGCGGGATGCTCAACTGGTAACCGCTTTCCGGCGGCGTCAGTTGGCCGGCCTTGACTAGCAACTGGTACACCTCCATCGCCAGAGACGCTTCAACCGACAACGGCAGGGGCAATTGGCCGGCCCGCAGAGTACGAATCATCCGATTCCTCAGCCGCTTGAAGTTGTGACCCGGCCTGTCCCAATTGAGGTGACACCGTTGGCACAATGCCGCCAAGTTGAGTAGGGACGCGCTGGGCGGCCGCTTGTCCCAAACGTGGGCGATGGTCAACACTACTTTGCTTCCGGTGTCGGGATGCGGAATGTAGTTGACAGCGCCGCACCATTCGCAGCGGCCGCCGGAGCGGTACTGAATGATGAACCGTCGGCGCATAGTCACCAACCTTTCAGGCGTCTAACCCGCGTCGGGGGCGCAGTTTTCGCAGGTAGGGCCGGGCTCATCCGGCAGTAGCCGGTGGCCGCATTTGCCGCAGGTCCTCGGCCCATCGGACCCGCCCGCCCGGCGACTAAATCCCTGCAATCCCTGCAATGAATCCTCGATGGGTTGCAGCGAAAATTGGTCGTATCGGTTGCCGTAACGCGGCCCCATCTGGAGCTGAACCGTTACGTCGTCAAACTCGAAGGTCTGCCCTACCAACCCCTTGATTTTCTTGCTGAGATTGGCCCGACGTATCTGGTCGTTGGTGCCCTTGGCGTTCCGGTTGCCGCCGGTTTGCCTGCTTCCAGCCAGTGATGCACCAGGGATAATGCGGCGCGTTGCAGGTGCTCCAGGTTCGCCCTGGTGTGAGATATGACGTTGGGATGCTTGAAGGTGTCCCGGTGGTCCGGTCGTTCCAAACGGGTATCCAGGCGAAGCGGCATAGTGCGGTTGGCGAGTTCGGCGTCAATGCTCACGTTGTTTGCCGTGGCGTGAATCACGAAATTGCGTGGGTCGATGGCGATGTTCCGGCTGACGCCGAGTTCGCGCGCTTCAAAGTCGTCTTCAGCGGTTACCATTTCAGCAAGCATGCTGCTGGAGAAGGTGCCGCTGAGGTTGTCCAAGAGGACTACGCCGTTATTCTGGCGCAGCGTTGCGGTCGCCCGTTTCTCAAATTCCAGGGTGTCCGTGCTGTAGGTGATCCGTTTGGGCATCTTGCCGGTGGTTACCAGAGACACCAACTGGGATAGCAGGGTAGCGCCGGTCCCGTACTTGGGCTTGTCGAACATGAACATCGGCGCAATTGCATACGACCGCCGGCATACCTGCGTGATGATTGCGGCAAACAGCGTGGTTCGGTCCGCGTCGTTGGCAAAGGGGAAATCCACGAAAACATCATCAAGGGCCGACACCGCCGTTGCCACCAGCATGGGTTGCCACGCTAGATTAGTCTCCAGGTACAGCCGTTCCGCCGGATAGTAGCCTCGCCTGATGATGAGCTGGTCGCCGTCCGAATTTAGGAATGGATGCGTGATTACCGAGTCCAGTTCGGGTATGTCGTCCGGCGGATTGTCCAATAGGGCATTGGTGATGGCGCGTTGAGGATGATGGGTTTGGGCCACCCCAGGCTAATTGAGCGGTCCCGGTGGACTCGGCCAAACTCGCGGCCCTCCACGGCGTCCACCAGCGTTGCCGCCTTGACCCAGGCATCCAGGTCAAGGCTATCATCGAGAACGCCCGTTATGGATTCCGACTCGAAACCCTGATACCAGTACACCGACACCGACGCCTCAACCGCGATGGTGTTGGCGGTATGCTCAATCACCGCAGGGGCGTTGCGTGTGCCCCTGCCGATCCGCACCAGCAGCCCGTCCCTGATAAAGACTTGGGGCCGGTCCAACCTGTCGCCCCGTTCTACAATCCCCTGCCAGACGCTATCAATGTGGTCCAGGAAATGCTCCTCGGACGTTGCCGCAATCAAGGGGCGGTGTTTTTTGCCCAGGCAACGGTCCTCAAGGTTGTGAATCGCCAAGTCCAGGCGCAGCGGTCCCTCTTGCCTGGGGTCAACCAACCATCCGTCAGCGACTACCGCAGCCCGTTGGTCAATCTCAAGGTCCGCCAAATCTTCGCCCCGTCGCCGGAACGCGGCGACGGGCATGATTCTCACTTCCTTTGCGCCAGCCCCAATGCAACGAATCGCGGCGGTAAGGGCTGCCTTTTTCCCCGGTCGGTCGTTGTCCGGCGCTATCAACACCGACAAATCCTTGACGGCCGCATAGTCGGCCCTGTGAGCGCCATTGCTCCCACCCTGGTAAGAAAAGGACCGCCACCCGCAAGCGGCGGCGGCCTCTGCCGTGGTTTCACCCTCTGCGATCATCACAAAATGAGAGCGGTCGCAGGTGTCGGGGCAACCGGATTCATTGCACGGATTGCACGGATTTAATCGTTGGCGGTATGAGTCCGGCCCATATTCGAGCAACAAAAAACCATCGGTCGGTTGCCCTTTGAACGGTTCGTCGCGGCGTAGCCAGGGATGCTTGTGGGCAAACCATTCCGCGCAATCCTCGCGGTAACAGGGGCCGTCGTATCGCTCAATCACCTGTACGGCGTTTTCGCCGGTGGTTGGGTTGTGGTAAGTCCATTCCCTAACCTGGTACGGCCGGCCGCCGTTTTCAGGAATGGAAGTCGGGCGGTACGCCGGCAATCCCAGGTTCTCGGTGATCCGGCGTTGGGTTTCCAAGCGGTCGGCTTTATTCCCGCCGTGCTTATGACAGTGGAAATAGACCCGGCCATCGACTTGCCTGGCCCAGCAACCGGCGGCGTTGTCCCCGCCGTGGCAGGCCGCCGAGCTGAAGTTGATCCGTTGACGGTCCCCTAGTGGCCTACCACCATTGCAATGATGGATGGTAGGATGTGAAGGTCAAGTAGAAACAGGAACAAATGGGGAAGTGGTGAGGGAGGTTATGGTGAAGAAGTACCGGGTAGAACTGACGGTAGAGGAACAGGAGGAACAGGAGGCATTGGTTTCCAGGGGCCGGGGGGCGGCTTATAAGCAGACTCACGCCCGCATCCTGCTGCTGAGCGATGAGAATCAGGCCGAGGGGCCAATGATGGACCAGGAGATCGCCCGGGCCCTGCAGGTGGGCACCGCCACGGTGGAACGGGTACGCCGCCGCTGTGTGGAGGAAGGAGTGTCGGCCGCTCTGGGTCGCAAAGAGCAACTGAACCGGCGCCGGAAGAAGTTGGATGGTCAGGGTGAGGCCCACCTGATTGCCCTGGCCTGCTCGCTGCCGCCGGAGGGACGAGTCAGTTGGACGTTGCAACTGCTGGCCGACGGACTGGTGGAAGGAGAGATAGTGGAGAGCATCAGCGACGAGACGGTGCGCCGGACGTTGAAAAAACCAACTGAAACCCTGGCTGAAAGAATGCTGGTGCCTGCCGCCCCAGGGCAGCGCCGATTTTGTGTGCGCCATGGAAGACGTGCTGGAGGTTTATCACCGCAGCTATGAAGACAAGGAAGTTCTGGTGTGCCTGGACGAGACCAGCAAGCAACTGGTTGGGGAGACTCGGCTGGCCCGTCCGCCGCGGCCTGGTTCAGTCATGGCCTACGATTACGAATACCAGCGCAACGGGGTGAGCAACCTGTTCATGCTGTTCGCTCCGTTGGAGGGATGGCGGCGGGTGGAGGTGACGGACCGGCGCACCAGAGCCGATTGGGCCCGGGTGGTCAAGCGACTGGTGGACCAGGACTATCCCGATAGGGAGCGTATCGTGCTGGTAATGGACAATTTGAACACCCATCATCCGGCCTCGCTGTACGAGGCGTTCGAGCCGTCCGAAGCGCGGCGCATCGCCCAACGACTGGAGATCCACTACACGCCGAAGCACGGCAGTTGGCTGAATATGGCGGAGATTGAAATCGGGGTTCTGGACCGGCAATGCCTGGACCGCCGGATCCCCAGTCAGGAAATCCTGGAGCAGGAAACCGGGGCATGGGAACACCGGCGGAATCGGCAGGGCTTTCGGGTGGACTGGCGCTTCACCACCGCAGACGCCCGCATCAAGCTCAAATCCCTCTACCCATCAATACAACAGTGATCGACCACTAGTAGTCCGAAATCTTTGTAATGATGGGTTGATTGGTACAGGGCCTTTCCCCGGCCATACAGGGCTTTATGGAGACTATCGTCGAGCAATCTGGCATTCCACACCCGTCATTTCAAGAATGTTGGTCTACTAGTGGCCGCATGCGAACGTTGCAGCGCCAAAAAGACCAACCGCTCGCTCGACGACTTCCTCGCCGATGACCCCGAACGAACAGCGAAGATACAGCAGCAGATCAATCGAGTCGTGCCACTCAGGAGCTCCGGACACCTCAACATTGTGATGCCCACCATGCTCAAAGTGCTGGAGGTCACCGGATTACCGATCACGCAGTGTGATATTCATGGTCTTCCTCCCGTCGTGTTACGTGGTTGAGCTCAGTCTTGGTGTCCGTTACAAGGTAAAGGTCTCGCCGTCAGGAAAACCGACCGCTGGTGCAGCCAAGCTCTCGCCAAAGTAAGACCCCGCAGGCCAAATAGCCTGCGGGGTTCGGGGTTTCTGACATTCAGCGGGCAACATCTATCCGACTACCCACCAAATTGTCTTTAGTCAGATTGAGAAGCCCACAGACTAGGCAGTGTTGACATTTTGAAACTCATTCCGTCATTCCAGCGAAAGCCGGAATCCATAGGTCGTAAGGTGAACAAATCGAAAACGTTATTAACGAATTCGGTCATTGGATTCCCGCGAAAGCGGGAATGACGAGAAATGTCAACACAACCTAGTAGACCAACATTCTTGAAATGACGGGTGTGGAATACCAGATTGCTCGACGATAGTCTCCATAAAGCCCGGTATGGCCGGGGAAAGGCCCTGTACCAATCAACCCATCATTACAAAGATTTCGGACTACTAAACCAAAGCCAAGGTGGGATGTGCATTTGCCGGGTGCTGGGAATCGGGGCGGGTGTCTCGCGGGAGTGTTTCGGCCCTTGATTGCAGGACCGTCCGGCAGCGTCGTCTCACCTCATCTTTCCGGCTGGACAGCCCGGCCAGGAATTTGCCGACCCTCTCCTGCACCGCCGCCCTGCTCCCCAGGCACATATTGCCAGTGGCCTCCTCTCTCGCCCAGCCCCAGACAGCCTCATCGGCGTTGAAGTCCGGGCTGTAGCCCGGCAGAGCCTGCCCCGTGCTTGACACGGGGTTCACCAGCCTCAGCTCCAGCTCAGGCGTCCTGAGGTACTCCCGCACCGCTTCCCCACGGTGGGCCGGCGCATTGTCTCAGATGACCCGCAGCGGCCCTGGATGCTTTTCCTTAAGTTGCGTCAGGAAGGCCAGTTGCGTCAGGAAGGCAACCGAGGTCCCGCTGTTGCTGTTGCCCGCCAGTTCCATCCATTCCACCTCGCCCGTCTCCAGGCACACCGCTGAATAGTAGCTGGCCTTCTCCCCATACCGCGGGCTATTGGAGTCCACCAACGCAGGCTTACCCTTCAGCACCCACTGGCCCCGCAATTCCGCGTCCGCCCGGAAGTGGGCCTCCCCAGCAAAGAATATGCTGGCTTCAGTCCGTTGGGCCTCCTCCCACCGGGCGGCGTACTCCGCCACGAAGGCCGCCCGCTTGGACTCATTCGCCTTGAGCAGACGCTTCTTGGGGCGTTTGCAGGCAAACCCCAGCCGGTAAAGCCAGTTCAGGCAACTGCTGCGGCACAGGCTGATGCCAAACCGTTCTGAGACAAACTGCCGCACCACCCTCCAATACCAGTTGGCCAGTTGGATGCCCGCCGCAGCGGGCGGTTGTTCCACCGCCCCTTTCAACTACTCCTGCTGCGCCTGGTCAAGGGCGGTGGGAACCACCGGTCTGCTCGAATATCAGGGCCGCAGGCCCTCCCTCACCGAAGGCCGACGCCCAACGCCCGATAGTGTAGGGGTCCCGCTCCAGCGCCTCCGCCGTCGCCGCTGCCGTCAAGCCCTGAGCCAGCAGCAGGATGGCGTACCACCGCTCCCGCTCCCGGGGTGTGGGAGCCAGAATCATCCGCCGCCGCCAGTCCTTGACTCCCATCTGCCATTGTTCCAGAGACCGGTCTATCTCCCTCACGCCCATCACCAACCCCTCGCAATTTCTGAGACCAGCTACCTCGGTTCCTTCACAAATTTACCCCATGCGTCTGCGCATTTCACCTTGGCTTTGGTTTAGGATGCCAAGTAGTCAAACGAATCATCGGCCTTTACCTGGCCGAAATGATCTTGAAATACGCCGTCGACGACTTGGACAGAGAATTCGGTCGCAGCCACAACCTGCTCAGCTTGTTCAAAAAGTTGCCTCGACCTCGCCAACGGGCAGTAGACAAGAAATACAAGAAGTTGCTGCGCCATGGCGTGGAGGTGACCTGGGACCACGCCAAGAACGTAAAGGGCCACTTGGAATACCTAGGCGAGGACCCAATTACCGACACCAGGTACTCCTGGCTTGTTTCGAAGCGGGAGAATGTTCCACTATCTGCGTCGACTATCGTGCCGCTGGTAAGCGCCTTGTTCATCGAACTGCACGATTACTCTGAAGGCGGTCGGCTTGCGAACAGGCACGACACCCAGTTTTTGCCATTTGAAGCGCTACAGGACGCGGGCGCACCGGTTGAGTTCCCCTCGAGATTCCGGCGAACATAGTGCAAAGTCACGTGTCGCCCAACGACAGGATACCGAGGCGCGTTCAACTTCCGCCGCAGGTTCGCGACGTGGGACCGCACCGTATGGACCGTGACCTCCAGCTCCGCGGCAACGTACTCGTTCTCCCAACCCAACGCCATGAGCCTCAAAACTTCCAACTCGCGTGGCGTCAACGGCTGCACGTTCGGCTCGGCCTGAACCTCGGACAACACTGGAGGATCGTCCCCATCGTCGTATTCGACGACGACCAGATCACCCACCGGCGGCGCAGCGTCAGCCACCCGTTCGCGAAACAGGTAGACGACCACGGTACCGATTTCCTACAGCCACGGGACCACCACGGGCCTGACGTCCAGCCACTTAACTTAGCCCCACGAGGCGCGCATCGCCAGTTCGACGGCCGGCGGCACCAGACCGGCCCGAGTCGTCCTGACCGGCCCACGAGCCGCTGGCTTCGCGCAGGACGAGCCCATGGAAATCACCGTCGTGGTGGACGACGGCGACAGACCCCGCCTGGAACCCCGGCTTGCGGAAATCGCCGGCGTTGCGTCCGAACTGGCACCGTCCGTGCGTCCGCAGATCAGCATCCTGTCACCTGAGCAGTGGGAACGCCAACAGGCGAGCGAATCCCGCGGAACCCATCACAATATCTGGCTGGCGCCGGACACTACTTAGCGAAAATCCGTACTCCGCATCCGCCGCCGTTTACACGGAATGGTGATTAAACCACCGAGCCAACCCGATACCCATGGCATTACCGCACCATTCCAAATAGACCAATCATCGGCCAAGCAAACCCCGTAAAACCGGGGATATCCTAAAGTGTCGAAGCGTTCCCCAGACCATTGACACCATCCCCGTCGACAAGAGGAACTCACCATCAGCCGGCGTACAAAAGCACGCCAACAGCAACCGGCCGCACCAAAGCCCAAAATTCACTATCCCATCGTGCTGAAAAATCGCCATAGAGGGTACAAATACGCGCTGTGACAGCGATTTCAGCACTTGGACGACCAGAATCATCCGAGACAAGAAACCGGCCTGAGAGATCGTTTACACCGGTTACGAACCGTACACGTTGTAGTTCCACATCGAGTCGACAGCACGACATCCACCAGAAGCGGCTCTGAAGCGAAGAGAAGAAAGAGCAGGACATTGCCAGCACAGAGAACATCGCCGGTATTCCAGATCCGGTACCCTCAAACCCAAGACGTAATTTAGCCCCGGGCACGCAGGGATATCCAATCAAAATCCGCTGATATAAAATGCTCCGAGCACGTCGAGTCCGCCGAACCCTTCGCAATTTCCGCAGGCTTAAAAAGCATGAAGACCACAAAGCAACGACGGGACCCCTCCGCGAAGAAAGCCCTCAGAGCCGCGCACCGACACATCAAGAGCCTTATCGACCCACCGGCGCAGGAGCACCTCGAAACCATCCCAGCCTCCGAGGTAATCCAAGAGTGGCAACAGGCCAACAACATCCCCCAACCGGACTCAATGAAAGCCGTCGAGTCCAAGAGCGGCATAACCTTCGCCCAGTACCGCGCCAGACGCCGGAAAAGCGACGAACAGATCCTTAACCAAATCTACAAGCGACACGTCCAGCGATGGCTAACCGACTGGATCCCAGAGCATCACGCCGAGCTGACTTCCATCGAAGGACAGTACCCGATGGGACTCCAACACCCCAGCATCCTCAGCTTTTCCCATGACGCGTGCAAACGCGCCACCCACCGCATCATCAACGCCTTCCCGCACCTCTTCGAAGGCAGCCCAGCGACGGACCCAGCGACAGTGGAACTCGTACACCGTATGGCCATCCAAGCGCAACACTCACCACGGAACTCGTCCGAGCATGTCCAAGTGCGATATTACCGCGCAGTCGCGCAGGCTCAGCAAGCACTGCAACACTTCGCAGACCACCAACCAGCCATCGCCATCTGGTACGGCGCCGTCATCCGTCGCCAGCCAGACATCCACCTACCCGACGACCGAGAGACCCTTCTGCTCAGAGCATGCCACCACTCCAGCCTCTCGCCACACGAGTGGGACATCATCAGCGAATTCAACCCCGACCTCATCGCATCCACCATGCGGAAAAACCCACCCCAAGCTGCGGCCATCGCCTGGGCGATCCTCGCCGACCTCTCCCAGCCGCCCCCAATCGACGCCATCAACACCGCAGCCAAGCAGCTCGCCAAGCTTCCCGACCAGCCGCCCCTGCGTACATTCCAACCCGTCATACGCTCCTTCTACATCCACTGCACCCAGCATATCCATGACGGACTCGAACAAACACCCTTCCTCGCGCATCAACTCATCCGCGAGGTGCGGCACCGGAGCCTTGCCGCAGAAGCCCCACATCTGCTCACCGCGATACTCGAAGCCGCGCAACATATCCTCGCCAACTCAAAGCAATCCGCCGTCCCGCACATGACGTGGGAAGAATGGCTCCACCACGCCGGCCTACCCCAGCAACAACCCGCCGCATCCAGTACACACGAAGAGCCAACCCACCAGACCACAGAACTACTTTCGATACCGCCCCTCGACCCAGACGAATTGAGAGAACGAACTGCGCTAACACCGCCCAAAACTCCAACCGACGCTTGGCCGCCGGTGCCAGCCAACGCCGGCGATACTCATCTGTACGGCAACGCCGCCCAGCTCAAAAGACGCGGCTGGACGGACAAACTGATCAACGACCTGCTCGGAGCGCCGGACCGAACCGCACCCAACCCGGTATACCGCAGCACCGCCAGAATGCGACTGTACCAACGACAGCGCGTCGAAGCCGCCGAGCAGCACCCTACGTTCATCCAACACCTCAATAAATCCGCTAACCGCCGACGCACCGCCGCCAAAGCGTCACAACACCGCCGCAACGACACCATCAGATGGGCCGCCGAAACCCCGATCCACTGGGTCTGCCCCACCCAATCGTTTGACGAACTCCGCGCCGCATCCCGCATAAACTCAGACCACTATGACGCAGACCAGCAGTGCATAGACTTCGTCATCAACCACTGCTCGGACTTCCAAGCCACCGCCGCACAAGCCCACGGCATGACCGGCAAAAGCCAAGCCACCGCCGTACTAATCACCAGAATCTGCAAAGAGCTCTCCCGACACTGGCCCCAACTCCGCAACGCCTGCGAACGCAGAATCATAGATGACCTCTCAGAATGAATCATCAGCCTGCAGGGCTAAACGAGTACCCCAGCGGAGATCAGACATCAATCACCCTTACCAAGCTCGCCAAATGGCAGACCTTCAAGGTCAAGGCACGAACCCGGTACACGAGCGGCAGAAAGAACAACCGCGCCTGGAGCAGTCCCCAAACGAGCCACGTTACCGCACGGGTCAAGAACGACCCACCGACGGCAACCATAACAGCGTGACCATCAGATGGACCGACCCAGACCACGTCAGCAGAACCACCACCGGGAACCGAACTCCAGCCAAATAGAGCAAAGCACGCCAAGAGCAGGAGCACCGGAAGATGGACAAATCAATAGCTAATCCTTCCGTCGCTTAACGGCGAGTGTGTGGCTACCGTTAAACGCGGATGCCAGTGGTGGGATCAGACACCCCGGCCGAGGAGGTGAACCGGCAAAACTGATTGACGCCAACCGGACCGGCAAATATAGTTGACGCGGGACAGCGGGATATAAACATCAGCATGAACGGCGTCTCGCTCAAGGTGGATAGCGAGGGCTTCTGGGTGGCGTCGGAGGTCCCGCTCCAGGTGGTTAGCTATTCAGTAGGGGGCGACCTCGAAGAGACCAGCCATATCCTCAGGGCGGGAGTGCCGGCTGACCCTGAGCAGCGGGAGTACGCCCTTCGTAGACCCAGAGCCTTCGTCCGGGAACGAGCCCGGGCCCTGGGGATCAGCGACCCGGTCGTGGGCCTGATCACCGGCCTGGACCACGATCGGATCCAGGTGGCGACCTACGCCGAAGGGGAGACCTAAGCGGCCGCTCTGGCTATCGGCCCCCTCGCCACGGTGGCTAAAACTCTGGCGTTGTTCGAGGCCGGGGTAAAGACCGAGGGAGGGTCAACGGCTACTGGGACTTCCTTGGACGCGATGGTCGTAGCCTCCACCGGCGGTGGCGTCTTTTCTCAGTAGGCGGCACATCCACCCTGGTAGGCAATCTGATCGGTCTGGCCGTCTACGATGCCGTGGCCGAAGGAGTACCCTTGGAACAGGAGGCATCGGGAAAATCCTTGGGCTCCGCGGCCGCTCGGAGCGTAATGTTGGTCCTGACCACGTCGCAACGCTAAGGGCATCAAAATGGGCCTAGCGAGCGCCTGCTCCTGGGCCGTGTAACGGTATTGTCCCGACCGACATCAGGGGGTAGAAGACACAAATCAAGACAAGACGGACTGGTACATTAGGCTTGATGCAAGGAGGTTCTGTGTCGACTGGCGACCTGCCCAAGTATGCTGCCAAGGGGGAAAGGCAGAAACTGGACCTTGATTGGATAAAATTGCTGCACCAAGAGGGACTGCCTCCTTTTTTGCCGGCAGCGTCCGATCCACCGGCCAAGTTTGGGCAAGCGATACGCGAGTTCAATCGAGCACAATACTGGCAATGTCACGAAACCCTGGAAGAACTTTGGCTGCCCGAAGGGTATCCCCTGCGCTTGTTTTACCATGGACTGATCAAGGCGGCGGTTGGCCTTCTGCACCTGGAGCGACATAACCGCCATGGAGGGACAGCTAAGCTCCGTGACGCCCAATATGCCCTGACCCCCTTTTCTCCCAAATTCATGGGCGTTGAAATCGGAAACTTGCTCAGCGATATCGGCAAGCGTTTGGCCTATTGCCAGGATGCAGAAGTAGCAGACTGGTACGCCATAGACCAACTTGCTCCAGTCTATTTACACTTTGAGAACCCCTATTGAAACCATGCTAGTAGAGTTCGGTGAACGCCAGCAGGAGAACCAGGGGAACCTATGGTAAATCGAGAAATTCAAGCCACCTGGTATTACCACAATGGCACCAAGCACCCCCACGGGAATCTGATGGACCCTCGGCACTCCTTTGACCCGTCGAGCCAACCCCTGCTGTTCAAAATATACCCGGACCTGGATCCGATTCCGTTGCCGTTTGAGGCATCGCCATCGGTGGTGCCCGCGCTATCCGCGATCTCCATGGAGGTTATTCCCTCAGTCAGTGACGGAACACTGGATATCACCACCTTGAGCAGCATTCTGTACTTCTCAGCTGGGATTACCAAGAGGTTGAACTTCCCCTGGGGATCCATGCCGTTTCGTGCCGCGGCCTGTACCGGCGCTCTGTACCACATCGAGCTTTATGTGGTATGTGGAGACCTGCCTGGTTTAGCAGCCGGAGTCTACCACTATAATCCCGGAGGGCCGTCCCTAACCCGGCTACGGCCGGGCGACTATCGGGGAACCCTGGTGGCTGCCAGTGGCAACGAGCCGAGCTTGACCCATGCTCCCGCCATAATCCTCTATACCGATGTATTTTGGCGGAACGCATGTAAGTACCAGGCCCGGGAATACCGCCACTCCTATTGGGACAGCGGAACCATTCTGGCGAACACTTTAGCCATAGCCGCGGCGCATGGCCTACCTGCTAAGGTGGTGGCCGGATTCGTGGACAGCTCGGTTAACCGCCTGCTGGATCTGGAGAACCGGCAGGAAGTAGCTCTCGTGTTGGTACCAGTTGGATTCGTTCCCGAGCCGTCAATCGGATCCTCTTCCGACTTAGAGCCACTTTCGCTGGATACTCAGCCGATTTCGGAGTACGAGGTAGAATTACCCGCCATTTGGGAGATGCACGGTGCCTCCTCTCTGACGGATGAAGCAGAGGTGGTTTCTTGGCGAGGCGAAGGCCCGGCAATGCTGATGCCCCATCCTTCGGGACGCCTCGTACCGTTAAATCGCTACTCTGACGGCGAGACGCCCCAGGACTCCATCGAGTCGGTCATCGTTCGGCGCGGGTCCGCACGCCGTTTCAGCCACGAATCGATAACCCTCCGGGAGCTGTCGACGGTGCTCGAAAAGGCCACGCAGGGCATACCGGCCGACTTTTTAGGACAACCTGGCGCTGCTCTCAATGATATTTATCTGATCGTGAACACTGTGGACGACCTCCCATCTGGCGCATATGTGTTCCACCGAGACCTGAAGGCTCTGGAGCTGCTGAAAGAAGGAGACTACCGTCGGCAAGCTGGTCATCTGGGGCTCGATCAGCCGCTTCCGGCCGATGCCAGCGTCGACTTTTTCTTCATGACTAATCTGAATCCGATACTGGAGCGTTTTGGTAACCGGGGTTACCGGTTGGCTCAGCTGGATGCCAGTATCACAGCGGGCAAAATCTACCTGGCAGCCTATGCTCAAAGACTGGGGGCCTCTGGCCTGACGTTTTACGACGACCAAGTATCCGGATTCTTCTCGCCCCACGCGGAAGGTAAAAGCGTGATGTTCCTGGTGGCGCTGGGGAAGCGAGCCAGGCGTAGGCTAGTCACCCTCGACACCAGTCGGCTGAGGCAACAGCCCAACTTGTAAAGGGCACGCCACTTAAGGAACTTGACCATCGCCGAGGAGTTGCCATACCTGGAGAGAGAACCCACCTCTCCGAGACCAAGCGAGCAAATTTTAGAAGTAGAGACTATCAAGGTCCCAAAACCGTCAAGCTAGAAACCGGAGTCGAGGAGTGCTTAGCATGAGAGTGTATTGGCGAAAGGTAAAAAGGGGAGAGAACCTGATTCTCAGTGACGAAAACGACGGCCATGAAGAGGAGCTTGGAGGGTTCCGAGACACCAAACGGGGCATCGACGCGTTGGCGAAGACTTTTAGCTACGACCCGAGCCGCTCCCGGAAGGGGTTCCCATCTATCGAAGAAGCTAAGGATTTCGTGGAGTCCTTCAGACCTTGGGAGCTATTCGGTACCCAGGGCGTTACTGTCGACCCTGGGGTTAGGCCCGCCCTAGATTCGGCCACACCAGACACAGCGGCCACAACAGATACAGCAGCCACGCCAGACCAGCCGGCGCAGTCGATGGTGGCGGACCTGCGATCAACAAGAGGATGGTGGCAGTTCTGGAAGAAGAGCTAGACGCTCCATGACCCTCCCGCCAGAGACCCGCGCCAGTAGATGCCACTTGGCTTTGGTTTAGTTTCCCATGCTCGCACGGGCAGATATTAAGCTGTTCCAATCGCCAAAGGGACTTCCTTTCGATGGGCGGACGCGGCAACTCTCCGGAACCGTTAACCCAAGAATCAGATGGTTTTTGCTATCAAAGTTGGGGAAAGGGAGTGACGAATATAGCGGAACGAAAGCCAGGGCCGTTTTAATCCAGGTCGCATTACAAAAAGGAGAAGTAGCCATGTACGTTATCAGAAGAATCGCCAAAGCGCAGCCGGGGAAGGTATGGCAGGTTGCCAACCTGCTGATCAAAATATGCGCCGCCTACGAGGAGAATGGCCGGCCCAAGGCACAAGTGTATGTGTCCCAGGGCCTGCCGGGAACTCCCAACGTGGCCTATGCTGAGTGGACCCAGGCGACCATCGAGCCCAACTGGCCTTCCCAGGTCCCCGAGGTGGTACGGACTCTGAACGCCGAGATGCAGGCCCAGCTCGACTCCTACGAGATCGAGTTCTACGAGCTGGTCACACCGGAGAAGCTAGCCGAGAGGGGGGTCTCATAAAAGACCTACGATAGAAGACCCCTGTAAGCCAAGGAGGGGTTTGTTATGAAAGCAGTTGTTTACCAGGCCCCATTCAGTATCGCCGCGGAAAATGTGCCAGACCCGGAGCTGCAACACCCCAACGATGGCATCGTGAAGATCACTTCCTCTTGTATCTGTGGCTCGGACTTGCACCTGTACGAGGGGCGGACGGCAACGCTGCCCAGCAACGCGTCCAGGCCGAGGAGGTGAACCGGCAAAACTGATTGACGCCAACCGGCAAATATAGTTGACGCGGGACACCAGGTGGCGGCAGCGTTGGACACGTCGCAGCGCACGGTGTTCCGCACCAAGCGTCGGTACGCCGAGGAGGGATTGGACGGCATGCTGCACGACCACCCCCAAGCCAACCGGTATCGCAAGCTGGACGACAAGGCAGAAGCCCATCTGATTGCGTTGGCGTGCAGCGACGCTCCCGAGGGCCATGAGCACTGGACCCTACAGTTGCTGGCCGACAAGGTGGTGGAGTTGGGATTGGTGGAGACCCTGTCGTATGAGACGGTGTGGCTCAAGCTCAAAAAAACACCCTCAAGCCGTGGCGGAAGGAGCAACGGTGCATCCCCAAGGTAGGCGGCAGGTAGGCGGCGAATTTGTGGCGGCGATGGAGGACGTGCTGGACCGGTACGCCGAACCCTACGACCCCCAACGGCCGATGGTGTGCTTCGACGAGACCTCCACACAACTGCTGTCGGACGTGCGCCCGCCGTTGCCCGCCCAGCCGGGACGGCCTCGGCGTCAGGACTATGAGTATCGCCGCGGCGGCACCCGCAATATCTTCCTGACCTGTGAACCCCTGGCGGGCTGGCGCCACCTGGCCATCACCGAGCGCGCACCATGCAGGACTTCGCCCACCAGATGCAGTGGCTGGTGGACGTGGCCTACCCCGACGCGACTGTGGTCCGCGTGGTGCTGGACAATCTGAACACCCACCGCATGGCGTCCCTGTACGAGACATTCCCGGCGGCTGACGCCCGGCGCATCGTGAAACGCCTCGAGTTTCATCACACTCCCAAGCACGCCAGTTGGTTGAACATGGCGGAGATCGAATTCAGCGTATTGAGCCGCGCCTGTCTCAAAGGGAGAAACCCCGACGCCGACGCCTTGCAACGCCAAATCACGGCCTACGAGACCGAGCGCAACGCGGCGGGCGTCACCATCAACTGGCGGTTCAGCACTCAAGATGCCCGATCCAAATTGCATCGCCTCTATCCCTGCCATTCCACGCTTGATTGAGTACTAAACTAAAGCCAAGGTGGGATGTACATTTAAGTGGCGATGATGATCAGCTGGGTTAAGCCCGTGAATCCCTCTCATCCGTACTTGGAGAACGACCCGGCTCCGTCGTTTGACCCCCACCATCTGCGCATTTCACCTTGGCTTTAGTTTAGTATTGGTTCAAAACAGCAAATAAAGGCTGATGGATTTAGGGCGTCACGCTGTGCGCTGACTGCAACATCGGGTTGCGGGGAGGTGCAGCAGCCCTGGTTCGGAAACGATACGCTGTACGGTTGGTGCCGGAGGAACGGGAACGACTGAGCGGATTGATCCGTGGCGGCAAACGCTCGGCTCGCATCGTTACTATCCGAACGTCCCTACCCGAACCCGTATCCTACCCAATGCTGGATGGGGCTTGAAACGTTCCTTAGGTGGCGATCACCTTGGATGTGTCCGGCGGTTCGCTGTGCTGTATCAAACGGCGGAACGCGGAGGAGGGGCTGAATGGCGTGTTGCAGAACAGGGTCCGGGTCAACCGTTTTCGGAAGCTGGATGAGCGGGCACAGACCCATCTTATTGCTCTGGCGTGCTCTCCAGCGGCCTATGCCTGTACCTCCAGGACAAGTTCCTCTACTCCGCCGGACAAGATTGGGGCCAAAGATGGACACCGGATATGGCCATGGGGATACGGATGGCCTGACCTGGCTGACGACGCATCCACTGGGCGATCGCCCGGGGTAGATGTCCGCTGTGCAATTGCCTGGATTTTGCCTGTCCGCTAACTGTCCGGTACGGCAGCCATGCGGCGATTGGCTTCTTCGAGCAACGCGGCCGGCAGCGGCCCTTTCCGCACCGCCGACACGTTTTCGCGCAGATGCGCCGGGTTCAAGGTGCCCACGATAGTCGTGTGGGCATCCGTGTTGGAGATGGTGGCGCGAAGCAGGAACTCGGTGGCGGTCATTCCGGCCAGCAGGTCGCTCAGCTCCGCCCGCTCCCACCTGTCCCATACCCGCGTGTGCCCCTGGCCTTCGCCCGGCTGACCCCGGGCCACTCCACCTCGGATAACTATTCCCAGACCCGCCGAGGCCGCTGCCGCAATCGCCTCGGCATGTTCCGGTTGCAGGATAGAATACGGAATCTGTAACACGTCAAACACGCCCATCGCTATGTGATCGAAGATATTCGGCAAAATTGAGGAACAGCCCAGGTAGCGAATCTTTCCCTCCTTTCGCATATCCTGCAGCGTCGCAACTGCCCCTTCTTGTTCGAGAACCTCCCTGGCCGGGCTGAAGTGGAACTGGACGATATCGAGATAGTCTGTCCTCATCCGCCTGAGGCTCTGGTGGCAGGCGTTGATGATGCTGTCCCTGCTGTAATCGTGGAAGCGGGGCAAGGGCACTCCAAACCTGGTGCGCTCCTCGGGCCGGAAGCCGGCATTGTCCAGAGGGCAACCGCATTTGCTGGCCAGATAGAATTCGGACCGGCGATGTGAAATGTGTCGGCCGATGTGTTCCTCCGCCTCACCATAGTCGACGGCTACGTCAATGTAATTGATGCCGGCATCCAAAACGGCGTTCAGGATTTCAGCCGGTTGCTCTGGGGACATCGGCCGGCCCACCCCTGCCACCATGCCTCGGAGCTCCAGCGCGCCGAAGCCTAGGGTGGCGACGCTTAGCCCGGTGCTTCCCAGGATTCGTGTGGGCATGTCTGGCATAGTTAACGTTATGCGAAGCCGCCGACTTTCGTGTCCGCCGGTGGTCGATGCTTGAGGGTCTCAACCGATTTGCTTGAAATCTCGAGCCATAGTCCCAAGCTTGTGCTAATTTTCAGCCTGACATTTCATCAAGAGAGAAAGGACCATGGGATAGCTACGATTATACTCCGGCGAAGATGGCCATTCCCACGTTGAAAAAATCGACCCGCCATCCGATCCGGTGAAACGTTGCCTGGATTCCGACGTTCACGTAGACGTTCACAAAGTCAGCGCATCTCCTCCCACCATTGGGGATCGCCGCCTAACCGCTCAGGCAAAGCACTCTCCGAACAGATCCTCGAAAGCCGCAGGCATGCGCGCCTCAGTCAGGCTTGGGAACGAGGAGCACAAGAAGGTGCGATAGCCAGGGCAGGTACCGGGTAAAATGCTGGACCGACGCAAACGAACCAGCAGGGATTGCTGACAGTCGGCCCTTGTGCAGACGTCGGGCGCCCCAATAGACTGAGACATATCCCGGTAGTGTCCCGTCAAGTTGTGTAAAAGCGCGTCGTCCCTTTTGATGTTGATCAGGCCGCTGCTTCCAGCATGTTGGGCGTCGGCGGGGCCTCGTTGCCGACGGCGTTGGGGATGGTGAGGTAGCGGCGGGCTTCGGCTCATTCGTCGTGTTGCTCGGCCAGCACCGCGTCCACCAGACGCCGCGCCGACAACCGGTTGGGGAAAATGCCCACCACGTCAGTGCGGCGCCTTATCTCCAGGTTCAGCCGTTCCTGCGGGTGTTGGACCACAGCTTCTGCCAGTGGGCCACTGGGAAGGCCGTGAAGGCCAGGATGTCCGGCGCGGCGTCCGCCAGCAGCTCCGCCACCTGGGCAAAGGCCTCCCGGAGTTGTTCCACTACTCGGTCCAATTGGCTGTGGACCTCTGCGGGAGACAGTTGCTGGTAGATGGTGCGTACCATGGTGGCCACGCCGGGTTGGGCACGCTTGGGCACTCGGGTGAGCAGGTTGGCCATGAAGTGGGTGCGGCAGCGTTGCCAGCTGGCTCCAGCAAAGACCGCGGCGATGGCGTTCTGCAGCCCCTGGTGAGCATCGGAGGTTACCAGTTCCACCCCGCTGAGCCCTCGAGCCGTCAACGACCTCAGGAAGGCCAGCCAAAGGAGGCTGGCCCAGAAAACTCTCCACCACTTCTCCCAAATGAAAGCGCCGAGCCGGGAGAGCCGCCGTCGCCAGGCCTTGAATTTACTCTTGCCGACCTTCGTGCGGGGCCGGAGGAGCGGGTCTGCTTGGCCCGGGGGTCTGCGGTTTTGGCGGCGCGGATACCCTGAACATCGAATGCTCCTTGTGGCGGGACTGCCCCTGGATAGTACTGCCCCTCGTCAGTTCCGCATACTTCCGCTGCTGAGGAGGGGATAGCATCCCAACACTCAGTTCGGCCGACCGGTTTTCAACCATTCCCGCCACTGACGGCAGTTCCGTGCTGGCGTATACAATGGTGCCGTGGCGTTTGTCCCATTTGGGCACCGGAACGCGGTTCATCGTCGCCGATAGCATTCGCAACTTGGGGCAGGAAGATCAGGCCGCAGTAATGCCGCACCGGATGCTCGAACAAACGACTTCACGTAACGGCTACTGTGCGAACCACAGCGGGTATCAACAAGACCACGGATGCCAGTATGATAGCCGCGCGGACTATCATGCCATGTTCAACATCCTGTCCGGGAGTGGGTTATGACGGCGGAAGTGAAGGAACACATCGGAGAGATTCGGGGGTGAAAGTGCGCTGGGTTGACGTCATCGTAGCCGGACACACCGTAGAGCAGGTTCTGTCTTTCGATGTTGCGGAAGCGGAGGCCGTCCACGGGCGGCCATTCGATGATGAAATGGACGAACACATCCAGATGGGAATGTTCGCCGTGGATCGGATAGCCGCGGACGGCACTATGCACAAGGGCGCTTCTGCCAGGAGTTATGTCCTCGACGGCAAGTGCATGAGGACCGCGAAGATCGAGCATTGCGGAGATATCGAGCCCATGAGCGCTGGCTGGCGCATCACCCGAGCGGACGGCACTGAAGTTGAAAGCGAACCCTGGAGTTGCGTGCCCGGGACGGAGCCGATGTCACACGGCGATCTCCCTCCCGATGACGAGGTTTCGCGTTTCCTCAGGGGAGTCACAGAGCGAATGATGCATGACTTGGCAGATGCAAGCCTTAGCCCGAATCCACCGAGGGGATGTAGCGGAGCCGAGCAGACAGTGTATGCGGGACACGGGAAAGCCGCGGTGAGGCTTGGACCCCAATGAAACGAACTGGGCGAGGGATATTGCAGCCGCGCGATGGGGATGACGACGGCCAAATGGGGTGGCGGAGGGCGAGATCGTCAGGGCAGACGGTAGCAGGAGGCACTCAGAGCAGGGCCTGGCACGGGTCGGCGAGGCGTTTGAGTAGCCTGGGGGACGGGTCAGACCCGGTGGGCGGCGTCAGGAAGGAAGTGGCAGGGCGCGCAATCGAGCGAGGGCGCGACTGAACTGGTTTTGCCAGGGCCAGCGGTGGGGCAGGTGCCGGGTGAGGCGGCGCGCCGTGCGGGTGAGCCGTCCGGCGAGAGAGAGGAAGCGTCGTCGGAGGGTCTTGGTGGTCAGTGCCGGCTCGCCCAGGCCGATGCGCGTTGTCCAGCGGGCCAGGTTGTGGGCCATGACCCCGTATCGAGTACGGGGCAGGCTCTGTACGGCCAGCCAGGCGGCGTTGGCGGGGAAGCGCCCCGAGGGGAGATGATTGAGCCCCACGCCGTACTTCAGGTCGCGGATGGCATTCTCGATCTCGGCGTGGCGGCGATGGTCGGCCTCGAGATCCAGGGTGTCGCCCTCACGGTCGGTGATGAAGGCGTGGTAGCTGTAGTTGGTAAACAGCGCCAGTTGGGACCCGGGCGTGGGCTTGACACGGCGGCGGATGGTGATGCAGAGACGATGAGCCGCACCGGCACAGCGTCGGGCTCAACCTGGAAAGGAGTGTATTCAGTCTCGGCCACAGCGGCGGCGCCCTCCATCCAGTAAGGTATGGGCGTCCAGTCCCCCTCGGGTATGGCCTCGATGAGGTTGCGCAGGCCTTGGCGCTGGCGGACGGTGATGGAGAAACGGACCTTCATCTTTCGGCAGGCGGCGACGATGGCATGGGTGTAGAAGCCGCTGTCGGCCCGCATGGTGAGTGGTCCGGTGGCTCCGGCATGGCGGACCCGGCCCACCGTCTCCCGCAGGAAGTGGGCGGCGCCTCGGGCCGTGTTGGCGCGGCCCTCACGCAGCCGTGCCATCAGCACGTCGCCGGTGCCCGCGGCCACGGCGAGGATCGGGTGATAGCCTCGCTGGCCGGTGTACCCATGGTGGCGAGCTCCCTCCTTGCACAGCCCGTAGGTCTCGCAGAGGGTGGAGTCCAGGTCGATGGTCAACGGACCGTCGCCGGGTCCGGCCCCGGCGGCCCACGCCCGGGCCAGCAACTCCCGGCTCACCCGGTCCAGTTGCCGCGCGTGGCCCCACCGGAAACTCCGCAGGAACGTCCCCAGGAAGGTCCCCAGGGTGGATGGCGCCTTGACCACACACCCAGCACCCGCGCCGTCCCGCCCGCCCGCAGTGCATCGGCGTCGTCAATGCAGTCGCCGCCCGCCAGCGCCGACGCCACCAGGATCAGCATCTTGTCGCCAGCGTTGGCTCGTCCGGGCGCATCCCCCAGGTCAACCTGGCAGTCCACCAGTTCACCCAGGCCCAGGTGGTGGGCCAGGGTGACCGGCAGCAGCAGCCCCGCATTGGCCACCAGGCGGTGATCATCAAAGGCAACGTGGATGCGGTCGGGCTGCGCAGGTGATAGCATCTATCGGGTGCTCCTGGTCTCGGGTCGGTTTTCTGTTTCAAAAACCATTATCCTCGAACACGGGAGCACTTTCTTACCCCTTCAGTACGCCGACACAGTCATATCTTCGGTGGATTGGGGTTAAAGAAAAACCGCAACCATCCCCGACGAACCAACCGGACGTTTTCGCTATCCATGTCAACGGACAGAATCGCTGGACAACGACAAATCGCACGACTTGCTGGCCTATGGCCCTTGAAAAATGAAACTTGGCCTGTTCGCGCCTTAAATAACCGGCCGCTCTTTCGACCAGAATGTCCTCAGTTGCGATATCAGAACCAGCTGGCTTTGTCCACCACGTTTCTTAGTTCCCTCCCTTCGTTGAATCGTTTGCAGTTTTCGATGAAGAGCTCAGTACGTCGGTCGTCGAGATAGGGGCCGTTACCCGCCACGTGGGGCGTGATCAGCACGCCCGGCATACTCCAAAGGGGATGTCCAGCAGGCAGCGGCTCAATCTGGAACACATCGAGACCAGCGCCGGCAATCTCGCCCGCACGCAATGCATCCACCAGATCGTCCAGGATTACCGTGGCTCCCCGACCTATATTGATGAAATATCCGCTGCTCTTCATAGCCCGGAACTGCGCCCTGCCAAACATCCTCTGTGTTTGCGGCGTTTCCGGCACGGTTACAATCACGAAGTCGCCTTTCGGCAGGACTTCCAGCAGGTCATCGGGCCGGTGCAGCTCCAAAACGCCCGCGGAGGGCACTCGCAGTCTGGGATCGACCCCAAGCACCGTCATTCCGAACTCTGAGCACAACCGGGCAGTTTCGGCTCCGATGCCACCGACGCCCACGATCACCACGGTGGCTTCCGGCAAGTAGATGGTGGGGTTCCCCTGCTGCCAGACGCCCGCAACCTGTTGGGGGATGTATACCTGTAACCCCCTGGCGAAAGCTAACAGCAGTGACATTATGTGGGCGCTGATATGGTCGTTGTATATCTCTCTCGTGTTGGTAACCACCACGTCGCTGCCAATTAAATCCTGGTGGTAATACCCGGCGCGCGGACCGGCCTGGGGGCAGGCAATCCACTTGAGGTTATGAGCCCGCTCCAGCAGCTCCGGCACAATATCGCCGAAGGCCGCGTCAGCGTCGCCGATGACCTCCATCGCCTCCCCCACCGTTGGGCAAACGTGAACGTCGATATCCGGTATCTCCTCTTGGAGCTTCTGCGGCCAGTGGTCCTGGTAGTTGGGTGGGCAGATTACCAATTTGAATCCCATCTCGGCGTTCCTCCTGCTTGATCTCAGTTGCAGCATTCTAGGCCGAATCAAGACGGGCGCAACACTTAGCGAGGCAACCATCCCGTAATTCCCCCACCGGCCGTTGTGATTCCCGCTTCAGCCCGGAATAACGAGAGGGGACTTCCCCAAGCGGGGTGCTGTTTCCACTGGCAAGAGTCGCCCGGTACCGGGGAACGCGCTGCGTGTATAAACAATCCACAGCTTCCGCGCCTTCTGCGGATTCCGTGCGTAGTCCCAGTTGTATAATACGGTCGAAAATGGCCTGGAGCGGAGGAACATGGCTAATCTGACCAACACGCACCGAATCGGCGTCCTGGTTCCCGCCATCAACCCCGTGGTCGAACCCGACTTCTACCGGGTGGTGCCGCCGGAAATCACGGTGCACTTCGAGCGTATGTGGAACCGCACTTGGGGAAGCCAGCCGGAAATTTCCACTGAGACCGGGCACCGTCTCAGTATGACCAGCAACGAAGCCAACGAAGTCGACTGGGCGCTGTTCGGGTTCGACGTCGGCAAGATGAACGACGACGTGGCCCGCGGCGCAAGCGCCCTGTCCAACATCGGTCCCGACGTTCTGGTCTAGCCTGCACCTCCGGCACGTGGCATAAGGGCTACATGGCCTACGACCAGATGATGGCGGAAATCATTGAGGCGGCCTGCGTATTCCCCGTCCGCGCCCTTGGACCATCCGGAAGGAGTCATCAACGATGCCGCGGCACCCGGGTGATAGACGACAATTAGAAATGCCGCGCATTGCCTCACCAAAACCGTTACCCAACGAGAGTGGTTGCCTCAAATAAAATGTTACCTAAAATCGGGGAGGCGATCGCATGGGAGGAGGCATCAGCAAGATGGCAAAACAGGAATTGCTGGCAACAATACGAGACCGCTACCGGAGCTCTTCCAAGAAGGACAAGAGCCGGATCCTCGACGAGTTCATCCCGTAACTAACATCCGGCGGTGACCGGACACCATCGCAAGCACGGCATCAGGTTGCTCGGGAAACCTGACGACGATGCAGACGCAACGTGTTCCGTGGGAGGCCGGCGCATCTACGATGAGGCCGTTAGAGAAACGGTGATCGTGATCTGGGAAGCCGCCGACCGCATTTGTGGGGAGCGATTGAAGGCGGCGCTACCTCACCTGGTGGAGTCCATGGAGCGCCATGGCCACCTCGCTCTCGACCCCGAAGTACGGGAGCGGCTGCTGGCCGCCAGCGTAGCCACTCTCGACCGTCTCCTGAAACCCATCCGTCCCACTGCCGGCAGCCGGCGCAAACGCCGGCGAAGGCAGTCGCTGGGAAAACGCATTCCGGTACGTACCTACAATGATTGGAACGGACCGCCGCCGGGCTTTCTGGAGATTGATCTGGTGGCGCACTGTGGCGGTCCCTTATCGGGGTCATTCATCCACAGCCTGGTGGCCACCGACATCTGCACCGGCTGGACCGAAGCCGTTCCCCTCCTGGCCAGGGAGCAGTCCTTGATTGTGGAGGGACTGGAAGCCGTCGGGCAGCGGTTATCTTTTCGCATCCGTGGTATCGACTCGGATAACGACGGCGCGTTCATCAACGAGACGTTGATCAAGTACTGCGTAGATCGCGGTATCGAGTTCACCCGGTCCCGGGCTTACCGCAGCAACGACCAGGCCTGGGTCGAGCAGAAGAATGGTTCCGTGGTACGCCGTTTCGTCGGTCACGACCGTTATCGGGCCAAGTCGCCGGACAGACCATGGCGCACCTTTACGAAGCGGTGCGACGGTACGTGAACTTCTTCCCGCCCTAATTCAAGCTGATCGGCAAGACCCGGGACGGCGCCACCACCGGCAAGCATTACAGTCAACCCACCACACCCTGCGACCGACTGATCCAGCACGACGCAACCAGCGATGGAATGAAAGACGCGCTGAACGAGTACCGGGCCAGGCTGGACCCGGTGCTGTTGTTGCACACTATCCGTGCAGCTCAATCAGCCCTGGTGGTAGCGACTGCTCCGGAAGTGCGTGAAACGCCGCAGGGCGAAAGCCTCGACCGGTTCCTCACCAAGTTGCCCAGTCTGTGGCGGCAGGGTGAGGTCCGACCTACTCACGCGGCACGGGTGAGTAGGTCGCGGCACTGGCGGACCCGGAACGATCCCTTCGAGGGCGTTTGGGGCGATGTGCTGGTGTGGTTGCAGGCCGAACCGGATGCTACTGGCAAGGCGCTGATGGCAAGGTTGCAATCGGAACACCCGGACCGTTTCACCGATGCGCAGTTACGGACCTGCAACGCCGGGCGAAGAAGTGGCGCGGCATCATGACCAAAAAGCTGGTTTACGCTACGACTGATGAAGCCTTGGCGGAACACGATGGACTGTCGGAACTGGCGTTAATTGGAGCGGTTTCCAGGTGCTAAAGTTTCGGTAACATTCTTTGGTGAGGCAACAGGCCGGCAGGACTAATTGTCGTCTATCAACCAACATTCCCCTTTGGCAGGCGGCCAGTCCCAAGCCCAGGGCAACGTGGGACTTGCCGGTGTGGCTGTTGCCGATGGCGTTCGTTGAAAGTAGGTCCGTGCAAACATTCGGACGCAGATCACGAGGAAGAATCAAATACCGTAATCCGCCTATCTTATAGTGATAGACTACGATTATTATAAGTAATACTCTATTTATATGCGTGACATCGTGATAATATAAATAAACAAAGACGAAATCCGCGGAAGGACTAGGATCGAATGGACCAGCCAACCTTTGCCGATCTGGAATACCGAGGCCAGAAGTGCAAGACCCGCCGGGAATTGTTCCTGGAACGGTCGGATACGGCAAAGAGCGCTACCGGGAAGCCCGCGAAGAACTACGGATCGGCTGACGCTGTTATTCGGCTTGGGCAAGCTGCTGACGGCGAGGGGAAACTGGGGACGTAGTGCCCGCTGCAACAGGCCCGGGCCGTGGTTTTTGCCCCACGTGCCGCTCCGGCAAACACCCTCCAAGCCAAAATGGGCCTCGCTCAGAACATCCTAAGCTATCAGGTATCACATTTCCCGGACCCGTTCCCTTTGCCTAAACCTTGTCCGCGGTTTTTGCATGGAATAACCAGTCCTGTAAAAGTTTCGGGAGGTAAGGGTTATGTTTCGCTATGACACTTTCAAGGGAAACCGCGGGGCGATGCTGCTGGCAACATTAGCTCTGGCGGTCATAATAGCCTGCGGAAGCTCCGCCCCTGCGCCGGAGGAACCAGCCGCAAGCAGCAGCGACGGCACAGCGCCCCCACAGGCTCAGATTGCGCCTACGGCCATGTCGGCCGGGGCCGAAGTCACATCCCAGACGATGACTATCCAACCGGCGGGCTCCCTCAACGTGGGCCTGAAGGAGCTGGGAAAATTGGAGGGTCACCCCAGTCGGGCGGTAAACCCCGGCCTCTTCGTCAGTTCGACCGCTCCCCTGGGAGAACCCCTTCTAACGATCGACAACAACCGGCAAATTCAGCCCTGGTTGGCCGAGTCCTGGAGCATCTCCGACGACCTTAGAACCTGGACCTTCAAGATACCGAGGGGAGTCCAGTTCCACAAGGGATACGGAGAGATGACCGCCGAGGACGTGGTCTGGTCCTATACAGAAGGCTGGGCCGAGAACCAGAAGCACGCCAGGAATAGCAATTTCAGGGATTTCTGGCTGGCCGAGGGAGGGTCCGTGGAGACGCCGGACCGGTACACCGTGGTGGTGGATACCGGGACCCCCCTTGCCGAAAGCGTGCAGCTCCAGCGCTGGATTGTTAACCCCAGTGGAGTCGCCAACTGGGTGGCCAGCAAGAGACAGAGCGAGGAACTAGGGGTCGAGGCAGCCAACCTGGACCCAGCGCTCACGGGGTCCTGGGAAATCGTGGAGGCCCGCACCGGGCAGTTCTGGAAGATGCGGGCAGTGGAGGACCACTGGCGCAAGACCCCCGAGTTCGCCGAGCTGGTCTTCTCCGAAATCCCCGAGGAGTCCTCCCGGCTGGCCGGCTTCCAGACCGGCAACCTGGACACCTTCATCATGGCCTTCGACTCCATCCCCGTAGTGGAGAAGGTGCCGGGGGCCAAGTTATTATCGGTGCCTGGTGGCCTGGAGTACGGCCTGAACTTCTACGGCGGCTATCTCGTAGGAGCGGGCACTCCCGACCAGCGGCCCGCCTTCGACCCCGAGTTGCCCTGGGTGTCGGGGAGTGCCGACCTAGACTCCGAGGAGTGGAAGCGGGCGGTGAAGGTACGACAGGCCCTGTCCATCGCGATCGACCGGGAGACCATCATCGACACCATACTGAGGGGATTTGGCCGGCCCGAGGTGGTATGGTTCTGGGGCAACTTCGAGCACCAGCTAGGAGACAGGCGCTGGGAGTTTGACCCGGCAAGGGCCAAGCAACTGCTGGCCGAGGCGGGCTATCCCGATGGCTTCACCATCACCCTTACCACCTCCATCCGCGGTGCCCCGGCCGAGACGGAGGCGTGCGAGGCCGTCGCCGTCATGTGGGGTGACGTGGGCATAGATGTGAAGTTCCAGCGCATCCCTTACGGCACCTTCAGGCCTCAGGCCGTGGCCCGTACCTACCAGGGCGCCACCTGCCACGCCGCGGGGGCGTATGCCATCGCGCCAAATGTTAGCACAAGTCTCACCACCAGAGGGTCCTTTAGCCTAGGGTCGACTCACTCCTTCATCGAGGAGATTGTCCCCCGGATTGAGGCCGCCGTAGACCCCAGAGATATGGAGCGGTTGCAAGGGGAGCTGGGCACTTTCTTGTTCGATAACGCCTACACCATGGTTGGGCTTTATTTGGTTGATGCCGTGTGGCCTGTGGGCCCCAGGATCGAGGAGTGGAGCGAGCACGTGGTGACCAGAGACCTGCGGAACATTAACGGCTACCAGTGGATCGAGCCGCGACAGTAGGCGCACCCCGGCCTGAGGCGCGCCTCGAGGCTGGATCCGGTTGGCTGCGAATGGCGGGCTACGCCGGCCAAGGGTTGCCGTTTAAAAGTTTCGGGAGGTAAGGGTTATGTTTCGCTATGACACTTTCAAGGGAAACCGCGGGGCGATGGTTCTGGCAACATTAGCTCTGGCGGTCATAATAGCCTGCGGAAGCTCCGCCCCTGCGCCGGAGGAACCAGCCGCAAGCAGCAGCGACGGCACAGCGCCCCCACAGGCTCAGATTGCGCCTACGGCCATGCCGGCCGGGGCCGAAGTCACATCCCAGACGATGACTATCCAACCGGCGGGCAAACTTACCATGGGCCAGGAGGAGATAAACATCTTCAGCGGGCACCCCGCGCTATCGGTCAACCCCCAACTGTTCGTGATATCCACGGCCCCGGTGGTGGAGGGACTGATGGTCTGGAACAGCAACCTGGAAGCGGAACCGCTGCTGGCGGAGTCCTGGAGCATCTCCGACGATTTCGCGACCTGGACTTTCAACATCCGCAAAGGTGTGCAGTTCCACAAGGGATACGGTGAAATGACCGCGGAAGACGTGGCCTGGTCCTATACCCATTGGATCACGAACACCAAACATGCCCGGGCCACCGCCCTTCAGCGGTTCTGGGCCCACCCCGAGGGCAGTGTGGAGATTGTGGACAGCCACACTCTGGTAGTGAACACCGGGGAGGCCATGCCTGATGTGATCATGTCCGAGTTTCACCGGATTCCCTCGGGAATCGCCTCCTGGGTCACCAGCAAAAAGCAGTCGGATGAACTGGGAGTGGAAGCGGCGGACAAGGACATCGCCGCCACCGGCCCCTGGGAGATTGTCGAACATCGTCCGGCCCAGTTCTGGAGGATGCGAGCGGTGGAGAACCACTGGCGCAAGACACCCTACTTCGCCGAACTGGAATTCCAGGAAATCCCCGAACAGTCCACCCGGCTGGCCGGATTCCAGACCGGGCAGCTGGATACCTTTGTGATGGCCTTTGACTCCATCCCCCTGTTACAAGACATGGAAGGGGCCAGGCTAATGCAAGTGCCCGACCAGGCCGCCGGGGAAATGCTGCTGCACTTCATGGGTGGGCTCTACTTGAACGTAGGCACCGACAAGGTGGAAGCTGCTTACGACCCGGACCTGCCTTGGATTTCCTCCAATACGGAAATAGGCTCACCGGAGTGGGAACAAGCCAAGAAAGTGCGCCAGGCGATGATAAAGGCCGTTGACGTCCAGACCATTGTGGAGACCCTGTTGCAGGGCTATGCGAGGCGATCGCCGGTGGGTGTGGGCGGGTACAGCTATTCGGCGCACCGGTTCCCGGACATCCCGATGCGGGAATATGACTTGGAGGGAGCCAAGAGGCTTCTGGCCGAGGCCGGCTATCCGGACGGTGGATTCAGCATCACCATGGTCCCGGCCCTGCGGGGCGCGCCCGCCGAGGTAGAGGTGGCCGAGGCCATGGCAGTCATGTGGGAAGGCATAGGAATAGACGTGAAGTTGCAGAAGATACCCTACGGCACCTACCGGCCCACGGTCATTGGGCGGACCTTCAACGGAGCCACCAACCACGCCACTGACCCTTCCAACACCCCGGCCCGGCTGTACAACGCCCTGCAGGATAGAGGCAGTTTCGTCAGGCACACCCATCCCTATCTGGAGGATATAACCATCCGGGCCCAGAGCGCCGTCACCCTGGAAGAGCGTACCAAGCTGGAGAACGAGGTGGGCAAATTCATGTACGATGAGTCCATCTACACCTCCCTGTATTTGTGGGATGCGGTATGGGCAGTGGGACCCAGGATAGATGAAAAATCGTGGAGCGAAAACCTGTTCTACGGTGATATCCGCAACATCAACGGCTACGAGTGGATCCAGCCGCGACAGTAGGCGAACCCCGGCCTGAGGCGCGTCTCTAGGCTGGCTCCCGTTGGCAACCCCTCGCGGGCTACGCCCGGCCGAGGGGTTGCCGTTGCCCGACTGCCCTCGGCCCCACCCGCTATTTACAGGAAGATTGCAAAACGAGTTAGCTCGGTATTCATCTGAATCGTCTTCACGCCGACGTGGGAGGAACTGCCCGAAAACAAAAGTCGTTCAAAACGTTATCTACAGATACCGCAGCGCCGAACCGGCGGACTCGCCTCGGGTGTAGCGGCCGACCATACCGCCACCCTGCTTCCAGCGGCCCTGGCGTTCGATCTCGTGGGTGGGCGCGCCGTTCTGGGCCATGCGGCGGATTCGGATCGTCATAAGCTGGCATCGCAGAGGCCGCCAGGGCCACGTCTAGCCTGGCACGTTCCGCAAGCCTGTTTGAGGGTATCCATGCCGCAGCCGTATCGACGGGGCTGCGAGTCGAATGACGGCGAGGTGTCGGGCCACGTTGAGAGGCCCCGCGCAATCGGCCGGCACATGTAGAATCGCTACCGGAGCCCCAGAAAACAGCTTGGCGCAGGACGACTCCGCCACGCCGATATTGTCTCCCTGTTGCCTGCATCAGCTCGTCCGCCATTTGATTTACGTAATGACCCTTGGGCGAAGCACAGCGGGTATCAATAAGGCGCAAGCACCAGCATGGTGAGTGCGCAAATCGGGTTCGCAGATGCGCTACGGCGTAGCCGTAGCTGGTGCTGGTCAGCTATCTCCAACTTCGTGGCTGGATCTGCCAGGAGACTTTGTGCGACCGAAGTTCAGTAACATTTGATTTAAGGCGATGCGCCTGGGCTGCACGCTGGACCTCCAGGCTATAAAGCGAGACTCCCAGCGTGTGGTAAGGAAGTGAAGCGAACAGCGGTTTCCAAACTGGTACCTTGATAGGCTGTCATGAGAGAAGGTTTATTCCGTTTCGATCTCAGCATCCGTAGTAACCGTTGAGGGCGTCCGTCAATACCTTGGATGCGGTCTCGACCCCAACCTTCCATGTACTGGTAGCCGACTTCGAGATCATTCCTCCCAACTAGGCCCCCACTTTGGGACCATACCGACTATCGGAGGAATCAGGTTCTGCCGAAACAGCGGCAAACAGCTTCCGCTGTACACCTTGCCGTACAGTTCGCCCGAGGCTGACAGCGCAGCATCACCATCCCACGGTCCCTGCCCTCATAAACCGCGATGCGGGTTTGGTACGTGCTCACCGTTGGGCTTGGTCCAACAGATGACTGGTCAGGCTGGCGACGGCGTTTCCTGGGACGAGACATGAAGGAATGAAACCGGAACCACGGTTCGACTAACCACAACCGCGCGTCACCATCCTGGTGCTGCCCAGCGCCCAGGAGAAGCCGGATCGTACCAATAATGCATACCATTCACTACCATATCGGCAACTGCTGGCAACCCCCAGCCACCGGGGTCTGTCCAATTGATTGGTCGAAGGTTCTGGCTCGCCTATTCCGGCAACTGGCTTTGCTCACGTAGCTGTTCGCGCAGTGGACGGATTATCTCCCGAGATTCAGCCAATTCCTGCTCGGCAGCTTCCCGCGCCAGGCGTTCCCCACGTCGGTCCCGCAAGATCTGCCCGGTGTCAGAGTCCTGTAACTCCAGCCATCCGTCGTTCCAGCGCAGATTCAATCTCAGCCGTGGGCTGTATCCCCAAGTTGCACCGTCCACCGCAGTTTCGGTGGGAAATGGCCGATAGACGCCGTTCTGCAGATACTCTCCGACCAACGGGGCGCCATACATCGTGCCCCCGCTGGCATCAAACCGCCAGTATTCAGGAATACCCAGCCCGGCATACAAGTCCCGCTTGCCGCCTATGTCCAGGGGCGCAGTGGACTCCGACGCCACTCCCAGCACAAAATCCGGGGCTTCCCGACTTCCCAGATCAGATAGCCGTTGCGCTGCCGGATCGCCGCAGCGTCCACGCCAAAGGCCACATATACATCGGGCTGGAAGCGCCGGTTGCCGTCGGCGGGGTCGTAATAGACGATGGTGTTGGTATCGGCGAAGGTGTCGACGCGGTCGGTGAACAGATCGGCCAGGATTTGCATGACGCGCAGGATGTTGGGGTTCTGTTGCATGCCATCCGGCAGCGGCTCTGGGTCTGGCAGCAATGCCGCATCCGGCCCGAAGCACGGATTAAGATTGGCTATGGCGGCGCGGTGCGACGACGCATAGGGGATACTGGTGGTCATTCGGGAACTCCCATAGAGATTAAGGGCGGCCGACTAAGAGCCTATCCTAATAACAACTGATGACCTGCATTTCAGCTATGAAAAACTGTATGTTCGGGGTTATTAGGATAGGCTCTAATAGCCGGCCTGATGATAGCACAGGCCCGATGTAACGCTCCCCGAGGGGAAGGCGCTGGCTGACGGCCATCAGGCCGCCGGTGAAACTGCCCCGGACGAAGGGAGAACCAAGCCGAGGACAGGGGTCAACACCCAACTCACGTTGGCTCTGTAACCATTGTTACTCATTTGGAATACCCCAGATCAGCACACCGGCGCGCTATGCACGCGGTGTGGTATGGTGCGTTTCATAAAATCGCCCGCCGACACATCTTGAAGATGGTGAGGATGCCCTCTCCGTTGCCATGTCGCCGTCCCTGATCCTGCGGATTACAGATACCGTCTCCGGCCGAAGCGCCGCCCTGCGGCTGGACGACCCAGCCGACCGGGCGGCCCCGTTGGGCCGTCTGCTGGAACGCTACTTGAGGAACGCGCCAAACGACGACCGCCTGATGCGGACCGGCGCCATTACGACCAACGGTCTGCTATCCCTGCGAAGCCTGCAGGATTTGGTGTACCGTTCCGACTACTCCGGCCGGCTCACGGACATTTTCGCTGGCGTGAGGTTTCTCCAGCAAGGCCTGCCTGCCTGCCTGACCCTGCCGGCGTCGGTTCAATTGACGACGGCCGGCGACGTTCCGCTGGATTTGATTGACGTGGCCGTGGACCGCACCGACGCTGGATACGACCGCAACTGGATTGGCTTTCACCTTCGCCGTTGGCGCCACGACCCCCATTGCTATGAAACCTTTGTCAGAACCGCCGTGGTTGCGGCCTACGGCCCGAGTGAAGCTGACCGGGTGCTGCGGTTGGATACGCCGTGCCGGCAGCGACAGCTGGTCCGCGCGTTGGCGGTGCGCATCTGGAACAGCGATTTCGAGAATTACTCACGTTTCGTGAGTGAAGGTTTGCGGTTCAAGACCGGCGACGAGACGGTGCGCAACATCGCGGCCGGCGCCGGCGGCATCTGTACCGAGAAGGTACAGGCGTTGAAGTTTCTTACCGACTATTACCAGCTCGAGTCGGAATATCTGCTGGGCGGTCCAAATGCGCCGGGACCACTTCCTGCTGACCGACTGCGGCAATTGCTGGACACCTTTGACTTCCGCTTCGCCCGGCGCCACATGCGCTACTGGCAGCACGCCGCACTGCTGTATCGGGTGGATGGCGAGCCTCTGTTGGTGGACGCCACCAACGGCAACATCCCCTTCCTCTTTCTCAGGGGTGAAGCTGGACGCCAGCTGTTGGACGACAGCGCAGGAGGCGACCGCTCGAGCGTGCGGGTGCGCATGGTGGCTGAAGCGGAGGACTACCACTACCATCGAGTGGATCAGGACATTCCCCAAAACCTGTTTTTCGCTCTGGAAGGCTGGTTGGACGATACCGACCTAGTGCAGGTTTTCGAGAACGAACTTGGTCTCTACCTGTCCGACCGGCACTACGTGATGCCGTTGCCCTACCGCAGCGAAGGAGAGTACCGGCGTCTGAAAAGCCGTTACGAGGAGCTCTGTCGGCGCGCCAGCTTCCACTCGGATGTGAGTGCGGACTGGACCCTGGACGGACCGGTGGGTCGGGAACTGTCCGCCCGCCACCCGACGGTGGCTGCCGGTGTGTTGGCAGCCGAAGACAAACTGATTGCTCGCTACAACTGGTGGGATTGTCCCGACCACCGGGCCGGCCTGGTCGTAATCGCGCTGAGACCATCCACCAAGGCCGCGGACGGAGGGAAAACACAGTGAGCGCCGGGCCGGATGGGTTGAAGCGTCGGCTGCCGGGGAAGTGGCGCGTGCGTTCGCCGGAGGAACGGATCCTGCGCCGCATCCGGGCTGCCCGGAGCGAGTGGGCCCTGGCCGACCGGTCAGACTGGGAACTGCGCGAGGCCGTCGGCGGCCTGGATGGCGGGGCTGCCGCCTCCAATACCACACCGGAGGACACGTTGGTTCGCGTGTTCGCCGTGGTTGACGAGACCATCCGACGGCGTCTGGGGCTATGGAGGGTCTTCGACCTGCCGGAGGCGGACGACGAGCCCAGCATCGTAGCGGCCCGCCGGAAGTTGACCGCCACCGGCCGGGGCCGCTACCCGGGCAGCGATATGCTCCTCCCGGCGGAGTTCTACAGGGCGGCCCGCCGCCGGATGGTCGGAGCCGGTGAGGGATTGCGCTTTCGCCCCACCGACCAGCAGTTGCTGGCCGGCTGGCATCTGTGCGCCGGCCGAATCGTCGAACTGGCCGCCGGCGAGGGCAAGACCGTTGCTGCCGCCTTCCCAACGGCGTTGTATGGTCTGCTGGGTCGCACCACCCATGTTGTCACCGCCAACGACTACCTGGCCGCCAGGGACTGCGAGCGGCTGGCGCCGGTGTACCGAGCGCTGGGGCTGACAGTGGCGGCGGTGTTGGACCACATGGCCGGCCCGGAGCGGCGGGAGTCCTACACCAACCGGATTATCTACGGCACGCTGCGGGAGTTCGCCTTCGACTACCTGCGGGATCGGTTGGCAATGTCCGCGGACGAGCAAATCCAGGGGCCGCTGGACGCCGCCATCATCGACGAGGCAGACCAGACGCTGCTGGACGAGGCTGTCACCCCGCTGATCATCGCCGGAACGCCTGTCGTCAGCCGGCGGAACATTGTCCGGGCCAACCGAGCGGTGCGGCAACTCGTGGTGGAGCAGGCCCGGTTGGCGGCGGAATGCCGGCGCCAACTGCAACAGTCTGCTGAGGACGGCCAGACTGATGATAAATCGGCAATACTGTTGGCCCGGGCGTTGCTGGCCCAGCCGGACGACGAAGCGACGCGTCGGTTGGCTGCTGCTCAACCCCGCCTTCGCCGGCGGGCGCGGTCCCTGTTGGATACGGACGGGTCCGGGCGACCCCACCCGGAGGTTGCGGAAGGCTTGTACTGTGCAGTGCATTCGGAGGGGCGCAGCTTCGGGCTGCTGCCTGAGGGAGTGGCCTTCCTGGAGGCTCGTCTGGGGGACTTCTATTCCGCTGACGCTGCCGACGCTAATAGAGGTTCTCGACGCGCTGTTCAGCGGGCCAATCTGGTCAACCAGGTGCATCAGCTGCTGCGGGCCCACCTGCTGCTGCGCCGGGGCGTTGAATACGTAGTCGAAGATGACCAGGTAGTGCTGGTGGACCGAGACACCGGCCGGCCCCGGCCCGACACTCACTATCAGGACGGGCTGCATCCGGCCGTGCAGGCCAAAGAGGGCGTGACGGTCCACCCCGACCGCCATAGCCTGGGGGAAATCAGCGTGCCGGGATTCGCCCGTCGCTACCGTAGCCTTGGTGGCCTCACCGGGACCGCCCAGGCGGCGGCCGACGAGTTTCGTCGCCTGTACGGGTTGGAGGTGGTTGTGGTTCCCGAGGCACGGCGTCGATTGGTCAAAAACCCCGGGCGCCGCGATCTGCCCTCCCGGGTGTATGCTCACCCTGACGACCAGATGAGCGCAGTTGTGGACGAGGTCCATCACTGTCAGAGGTCGAGTCGCCCGACGCTGGTGGCCGCGCGGACAGTAGCACAGTCGGAGGCCATCAGCCGGCGGCTGACGGAGGCCGGCATTCTCCACCGGCTGCTGAACGCCGCCGCCTGCGACGAGGAAGCGGACGTGGTTCGCGCCGCCGGACAGCCCGGCGCCGTCACGGTGGCGACCAACATGGCCGGCCGCGGTACCGACGTAATTCTGCCGCCTGACCTTGACCGGCTGGTCCTGGAGCGTTTTGTCGCCTTGCTGGAAGAGTCGATGCTGACCGACCCGGACGTAACGGCAGTGAACGTGCGGGCCAACACCTCTGCCGAGGCTGATCTGCTGGCCCGGGCAGCAGAGGCGAACCCCCGGCTGTCGGTCCGGTGGGCCGACCGGGACGACCGTCTGCTGGTGCAGCTCCGGGGGAAGGCGGCAGCCTTGACAGTGGCCGTCACGCTGGAGTTCGGACTGGGCCTTCACGTCGTTAGCACGGAGTTCAACGATTCGCTTCGGGTGGCGCTGCAACTACAGGGACGCAGCGGTCGGCAGGGTGCATTCGGCTCCACCCGCAGCCTGCCGGTCAGGTCAGACCGATGGCTGGCTGGCCTGGAGTACGGACGTCCCGGAGTGGACCCGGCCGGACGCGTCTGCTGGGAAGGGCCGGAACTGGAGCGACAATTGCGGCGGCGGCGCGAGGCAGCCCAGCGGGATGCGTCCAGTGAACGGGCGCTGCTGCTGGAGTACGCTGCGGTCCTGGACAACCACCTCGATGCTTACTACCGGTCCCGGCAGGAGGCGCTGGTTGCCAGGCCCGACCGGCTCGGCCAGTGGGCGGATGACGCCGCCCGGTCCGCGGTGTCCGCCCTCGTCGGCCGGCACTTTTCCGGCCTCGTTGCTGACGATTATGTCAGGCGCTTCGCCTCTTTGGCGGCGGATCTGCGGATCCGGTACGACGTGGATGCAGAGCCCGCCTGGGGCCATCCCCTCGATAGACTGGAAGGCGCGCTGGCCGAACTGTTGCAGCAGCGTCTGGCGGAACGTCGGGAACGATTGGGCACAGCTCGGTTCGGTGAGTTGGCCCAATTGCTGCTTTTGCAGACCGGCGATGAACTGTGGGAAAATCACCGGGCCAACCTGAGAGGGATGGCCGCCGTATCCCGAATGGAAGGGCAGTGGCCGAAGACCGCAATTGCCGAGTACGTAATCGCCGCCGCCGCTGCCTGGCAAGGTTTCCGGGAGGAAACGTCCGACCGCTTCCTGTCCCAAATATGTCATTTTCCCATCGCCGAATTGACCGACCCACCGGAGGATCACCCCGCCCGGCCATCTCTGATGGCTGTGGACCCGCGTCTGGCCCTGCTGGCGTGATTGTCAATAATCGCAAGGTCCGCCACCCAATCCCCCGTCGCGCTCAAAGGAGTTGACCGATATGTCGACACGAATCAGCCGAATGGCCCTGGCGGTGTCCGCCGGCAGTTTGCTGGCGGGTGCGCCCCTGTTGGCCGCCTGTGGACCTTCTTCCAGCGGTCCCAGCTACAGCCAGTGGGCCGCCACCGACGGCGCCGCCGGCCGCATCAACCTGGACGACGTGCAGGTGGCGTTCCAGGAGTCAAGCAGCGCCACCGAATTCGAAAGCCGGGTCAACGAAATCTACGAAGGCGACGGCATCATCCTGATCCGCGCCCGCCAGGACGGCGATCGCCTCACGCTGGAGGGCTGGGAGGACCTGGACGGCAACAGCATTATCGACGATGCCGCGGATGACCAGCTCTTCGCGATCATCAAGGAGGACGATCAGCACCAACTGCAGGGCTATCACGCCAATTCGTACTACAACAGCCACTTCGGCGCCGGCGATTTCCTCTTTACCTACCTGATTTTCAGCAGCCTGGGCCGGGGCGGTTACTATTACCAGACGGTTCCCGGCCGGGCAACAACCATTCGGCAGGAACGCGCTACGTACCGTGGCTCCAGTCGCTACGACTCCCAACTGGGTCGCAACCGGCAGTACACGTCCCGGCAGCAGACCTTTTCCGGTTCCCGCTACCAGGAGGCCGGGCGGGGCGTGAGCTCGGGTCGGCAGACCTATCAGCAGACCCAGAGGTCGTCCGGCGCCTTCCGCCGCAGCAGCACGCTGACGCGCAGCAGCAGCCTCGGCGGAGGCGCCGGATCAACCATATCCCGCAGCTCCAGCTTCGGCGGAGGCTTCAGCGGCGGAGGCGGCCGGGTTCACTTCCGCAACCGTCCGGAGGGAGACGGCAGGACACGTCCAGCCTGGCTGGCCTGAGCCGATGGGCGCCTGCGACGCCGCGTGTCTTACCGTGTCGGCATGGACGGACCGGCTGCCGGCGGACACGGCCCTGCACGTTAACTGGCCGGCCGAGGACCGCCGCCTCACGCTGCGCCAGTTGCTGTGCCGGCTTTTCCCGCCGGATGCCGCCGGTCAAGCCCAGGCCGCAGCCCGGTTGGATTGGCGGGCCAATCCAGACCTGCCGGCCTGCTACGCCGCGCTGCTGACGTTGGTGGAACAGTGGCGAGCCGGTTTCTGCCGGTTGTCGCTGGCCACGGGACGCGGTTGGGGCCGGCCGGCCCACCTCGACGACTCGGTGGCAGCGCACTTGCGGCCACCGCCTTTGTGCCAGCAGGTCGGTGGCCGTGGCGACGCTGACCTGACGCTGACGATGCTGCCCGCTTATCGGCCGCTGGACTGGGCGGTGGCGCAAGGGTACGCAGCGGAGCGCCATCAACTGCTGGATTGGATGCAGTCGTGTGCGTTGCTTTATTTTGTGGACAAGCACGGCTGCGCGGTGCCGCCGATCTCCGACCTGGCCCTCTCCGACCCCTGCCGGCCAGTGGTGTCGGGCCTGTACCGCCGCCGCTGCCTGCGACCTGCCGTCGGCGGGGCCGGAGCGGAGGTGGCGCCGGCCGGGCGTCAGCTGATTGGCGCCCTGCTGGAGGAGACGGAGGCGTTGATTGACAGTTTCGACCTGTTCAAGGACGCCCGCTGGAACCAGGACGAGCAGACGGCGGAGTTCGACAGCGGGCGCGGCGCCGACTTGCGAGTTGAGGCCATGGTGGCCGAGGGTCTGGACCCAGTGCGCGCCGTGTTCCTGTTACGACTTTACGATGGCAGCCTGGACCCTTATGCCGACCAATGGCAGCGATTGGTCGGCGATGCGGGGTGTTTTGACCGACTGCTGGAGCCGGTGGTGAACCGCGCCATGCCGCCGCCTCCCGACGAGGTTCTCGCGGCCATCATGGAGGACGGCTACGCCCTGCTGGAAGCCCGGGCCGAGGCGTCTACTGACTGCCTCGCCCGGGCTGCAATCCAGCGTCGTCTGTTAGCGCAGCAAAGTGCTGTCGCGTCTGACGCCCAAGCCGAGGAGTGACACCCGGAACGCCCTACCGCCACCATATCGCCGCCGGCGTAGTCTCAGATGGCGAGAAGCAATATTAGGGCAGAGCTGATCACCACCGTGGTTTCCACGAAAGCCACGCCCACGTTACGTCCCTCCGCCACCTGCTGCGACACCCGGGTGCGAGGCAGCATCACCAGGTCCACCGCCAACCGCAGGACATACAGCAGCGCGAATCCCACCACGGAGTACACGACGACCTCCAATATCCCCTGCTGCCAGCCCACGAAGTCTCCGAAAGTGGCCTTGAAAATGACCAAGCCGATGGCCACCAAGTTGCCGCCCAGGGCGATGCCCACCGCCGGGTTGTCGCGCTCAATTTCGTCGTGGATGTTGAAAGGGGTGGTCCATTCGTAGAACAGCGCGAAGAGAATGAGGATGCACAGGCCAAGGCCGAAAAACGCCAGGGCGTTGAGCGGGCCGCCCTGGCCGGCGATTGCGCCGGCGATGACTAGGCCGGAAGCCACGTTCACGCCGAACTCCGTCGCCGCCGCTCCCACGTTCTGGTCCTGGATAATCTCACGCTCCAGCTCGAACCGGTACAGTACCAGCCGGTCGGTGACCACCCTCATCAGGTTCAGCGCAACGATCCCGGTCAGTGAGTACAGGAAGACCCACAGCGCCTCCAGTCCGAAAGCCCGGTCAAACCCCAGCCCGCCGTAGCCCGCGTCCGCACTGCCCAGCGGCTGGTACACGGCCCCCAGGAACACGAGGATGACGCCCAGCAGGTAGCCCGACAGCCGCAGCGCCACTGCAACGTTGCCTTTGGCTACGATCTCCTCCTCGAGGCCGTAGCGAGTCACGACGTCCCGGGCCAGTTTCGCCAAGGTCAGCACCACTAGCCCCAGCGCCACATACACTAGCCCCCGGGGGAGGTAGGTCAATACGTCAATCAGTATGTCCACTTGGCACGCTCTCCATTCAGTCCTATCGTTGTTGGGCCTCTGATCGCTCCCCTGGATACAGCAGCACGTTATCCGGGTCAATGATCTCGCTGAAGTGGGCTTCAAAGGGGAGGCCTTCGAACTTGGTGATGGCCAGCATATCCCGCCCATCGTTCGCCAGGAACTCCCACATGTAGAAGCCCTCTCCTTCGCCGGCGCGGTCGCCCGGGTAATAAAACGCTTCGAAGCTGTTGCGGTAAGAGTAACGCCGCTCTTCAATGACCACGCCGTTGTCGATTGAGTGCTCCTCGTCCAGCGCGGTGAGGTCATCCTCGGTCAAACCGATGGCGTCCAGCCCCACTGGCCTGCGTTCCGTGGCCACGGTGACGAAAAGGTCGTCGCCGTCCCCGGACCACTCCAGCCAGACCCGCCGGCGGGCGTCGGCGGCCACCAACTCGCGCCACTCGATGCCGTTGCCGGCGTAGCGACTGACGTGTTCCACCACCAGGTAGGCATCGTCGTAGTCCAGGCTGAGGCCTTGCACTACCACCACGTCGCCGGCCTGGGCGGCGCGGATGCTGTTGTCGGCGGCCAGGCGGTCGGCCAAGCCGGACGGCCGGTTGTTTCCGCGGCCCATGATCCGGCCCAACAGCCGGCCCAACGATGATTGCTTGCTCATGGTGGCCGTACCTGCCTGAGAAAGGATGGGAACAAATAGGACCGGACGAGGCGCGGTCGCCACATTATAGCCTATGGCTGAGATGCGCACCGGGTTGCGATGCTCTGAGAACGGTCCGCCGCTTGACCGCCGCCGGCAGCGGCCATTATCCTCTGTTTATATCAACCACCGATGGAGGCAGCCCAATGCGAGGATTGACTAAAATGGCCGGCATTCTGCTGGGACTGGCCCTGTTGGTCGTGGGTATACTGCTGGTCCTTGGCCTGTTGGATTTTCTGCTCCGCATCGCCGGTGTGCTCTGCATCCTGGCGGCGGTGATAGTGTTGGGCTGGGCTTTTTTCGGACAGAGACGCGGCTATTGACCCGACACCATCAGGAGGAAAGTGAAATTATGGGAATGTTTTCCCGAATGTCCACCATTGTAAAATCGAAGATGAACCGTATCCTCGACTCCGCCGAGGACCCCCGGGAGACGCTGGACTACTCCTATGAGAAACAGCTGGAGATGCTGCAGAACGTCAAGCGCGGAGTGGTCGAGATGGTGACCGCCAAGCGGCGCATCCAGCAACAGGCCGATAGAGTCGGGGAGAACATCGCCCGTCTGGACCGGCAGGCTCGCCAGGCGGTGGAAGCCGGCCGGGACGACCTGGCCCGGCTGGCCCTGCAGCGTAAACAGACCGCCCTGACCGAGCTGGAGGGACTGGACGAACAGATCGCCGGCATGGAGCGGGAACAGGAGAAGTTGACCCAAGCCGAGCAACGCCTGCAGGCCAAGGTGAACGCCTTCCGCAACCAGAAGGAAATCATCAAGGCCCAGTATTCGGCGGCTCAGGCTCAGGTCCGCATCGGCGCCGCGCTGGGCGGCATTTCCGAGGAAATGGGCGACGTGTCGCTGGCGGTGCAGCGAGCCGAGAACAAGACGGACCAGATGCGGGCCAAGGCCGGCGCCATCGACGAACTGGTAGCCTCCGGCGTGCTGGACGACATCACCGGCCCCAAAGACGATATCGAGCGCGAACTGGCGCAGATTTCGGCTTCCAGCAGCGTGGAGGCTGAACTGGCCGCACTGAAGGGCGGCAGCACGGCGACTCCGCCCAGCGGCGGTAACGCCTGATCGAAGACCCGGCGCCGCCAATCCGCCGGCGCCCGTGACCATCGCCCCACCACCGCCCAAAAAAACCGGAGCACTGAACGTGATTATACGGATACTTGGTGAAGGGCAGTTCAACCTGCCCGGGTCGGTCATCGATGACCTCAACGACATTGACAACCGCATGGTGGAGGCGGTGGCCGCTGAGGACGGCCCTCAGTTCCAGTCGCTGCTGGATGAAATGTTCCGGCTGGTGCGGGATCGGGGTGAGCCGTTGCCGGTTGACGAGCTGGTGGAATCGGACCTGATTCTACCCGAAACGGACCTTACGCTGGACGAAGCGGAACATATCTTCATCGGCGACGGCCTGCTGCCCGGGTGACGGGCCGGCCGAGGCAGTGGAGGAGCGTCACCCGCTGCCGGCCTGTTCGCGCAACCCGGTCACCGCCGCCCCCACCAGTGGCCGGCGCACCGCCGCCGGGTCCACGCCGGCCCGCAGTGCGGCCATCACGCCGGCGGCTTCCCAGTAGTTCTCCACGATGTGAAGCTGCCCTGGAGCCCACGGCAGTTCGGTAAGGTCGTTGCTCATCAGGTTCCGATTCTCCCGCACGGCAATGGTGGAGATGCCCTGCTCCAGCGCCGCAAGAGTCGGCAACCCCACGCATCCGTCGGGAATCACCAGGCATGATACGTCCGCTGCGTTTAGCACGCTGTGATGCCGCCGGGCATCCGGGTCGGTGACCAACCGGGGACTGCGCTGCAGCCCTTTCAGGATGCACTGGATCATCGCCAGAGACACGGCCTCGGCTGCCATGCGGGGATCTACCACCCCGGGGTCGGCGTTGGCGATCTCCCGGTTTTCCAGCATGGGCGCATGGGCCGAAGGTACATCATACAGGGCCGAGATCGTGTGGGTCAGCATCGCCTCCACACCGCCCCAGGGGTTGACCATGTCGCCCATCCGGTCGAAGTACTCGAAGTGGTGGCTGGCCGGCACGCCAATCTGGGACGTGATGGCAACTGCGTCATATTCGTTTTGTCGCCGGTCCAGTTCCGCAAACAGGGGTTCCAGCCCCCGCACCCGACCGGCGGCCCGTCCCGACCGCGCATAGCGGGAGTCCATCTGTAGGCCTTGTTCCAGCCAGAGAATCTGTGGCTGGAACAGGCCATAGGACGCCCGGGCCGCGTTGACGGAATTGATGGCCGCGTGAACAAAGAGTTCGTCGTCATGGGGGCCGAGCACTACCAGCAAGCGATTGTTGCGGACCCGCTGCAAACCCACCTGCCCCTGCAGCAGCCGGGCGATGACGCTGCCCTCCACGTACAGGGCGTTAGCCGGCATCTCAATGACGTCCGATGCGTTCACCACGTTGGGATGGGTGATCAGTGTGTCGCAGACCGAGGCCAACAGGGCGGCCACTGGCATGGCATCACCGGCGTGGCCGCCGATCTCAGCCCCCACCCCGGTGGGCACCAGCAGCACTGCGGTGAATTGCTGGGCGTTTTCCAAGGGCCGGCGGTTCAGGCGGAAAATGGACGCGGCGCGGCGCTTGCCCTCCAACCCGCGCAACAGGCCTATTTCGCAGTGGTACCCCTTCTGGTCGGAAGCCGGGATCCGTATCTGACCCGTTACCGCCAGCCGCATGGGCACCTCGTCCGGTTGCAGTTGCTGCGTCACGGCTTGGCACAGCAGCCGGCGCAGGTTCGTTTTCGACCCGGTTGCGGGGACAATCAGCTCCCGTTCGTACAGTTCGGCAGTCGCCATGACGTCGCTCATACTCCCCATCGTGCCGCAAAATCGGCGTAGGTGTATCTTCGCTTCGGTAGCAAATCGCCCTCCGCGGTTAGGGCGTATATCGTCGGCAGGTTGACTCCGTTGAACATATGGGCCTTGACGAGGGTGTAGGCGCCCATGTTGAGAAACGCCACCCGGTCCCCCACCGCCAGCGGACGGTCAAATCGGTACTCCCCAAAGACGTCTCCAGCGAGGCAGGTGCATCCCGCCAGCGTACAGGCCCACTCGGCGTCATCCCGGTGTCCCAGGGCGTCCGGTTCATACTGATACTCGAAAACTTCCGGCATATGGTTCACCGTGGTGTCCAGGATCGCCGTCCGGTGGCCGTCCCGTTTCTGGAGGTCCAGCACCGTGGACACGATATAGCCGGCCGCGCGTATCAGGGCCGCGCCCGGTTCTATGATGGTCTCCAGGCCGCAGCGCCGTTGCAGAAACTCTATAGTGCGGTATAGGGGCGTCAGGTCGGGGTCGATGCCGCCATGTTCATCTTCAAGCAGGTATCCGCCTCCCAGGTTGACCCACCGTAGCCGTCCATCCTCCAGCCGGTGGCCCAGCCGGCGGCGCATTCGGTTCACGGTGGCTTCCAGCTGGCCGAAGTCGGTAGCGTCGCAGTTGGTGTGGAGCAACAAGCCCGCGACGGAATCCGGCTCGTCAAGTACATTGGCCACCACCGCCAGCGGCTCACCCAGCCGGGAATCAGGCCGGCATGGGTCGTAACGGGAATCACCGATGAAAGACAGTTCAGGATTAACCCGCAGGCCGCTACTGACCGCCGGTTGCAGGGCTTCTCGGTAGGCGCGCCATTGGCTGACCGAGTTGAACGCAACGTGGTCGCAAAGCTGACCCAGGTCCGCTGCATCCTGGGGCCGCAGGCCCGGCGCGGTAAAATGCACCGTGCCCCGGTCGCCCAGAACCGATCGCGCCAGCATCGCCTCAAAGAGAGAACTGACCGCGAACCCATCCAAATGCGGTGCGATCAACTCCAGCGCGTCGCGGAAGCAGAAGGACTTGACGGCAAAGAGCAGCCGGCAGCCGCTGCCTTCCCGGATTTGTGCCGCCTTCCCCAGCAGCCGGGCGATGGCCGCCTCGTCGTAGATGAACGCGGGAGTTTCCAGCGGAATGTCGCCGGAGACGACGGTTCCCAGTCGTTCGGACCACTGTGTGACAACGTTCATTTGTCGTCACCTCGACCAATTGCCCTGGTTGGTGATACTAGATTTGAACACCGATACACTGATGCAGATAGTTGCCGTTGTTGAATATACGTCGGAATTGCCGCATCGGGGGCCGGAATTGTACAGTGTCCGCTCCGACACACACCAACGCGATAACCGGGTTCGCCCGGTAAAGGATGGTAACAGAATGGATCCGGTTACGAGTTCCGACAGTCGCGCCGGCTGGCAGGGCAGGCTGCGCGGTCGAGTGTACGTCCTGCTGGAGGCTCCGGACTACCTGCGGCAGGGCCGCGCCGGCGATAGGCCGTCTTCGGGCGGCTCTATCATCCCGGAGATATTCCTGATAACCGTCATCCTGCTCAACACCGTGTCGTTGATCCTCTGGACTGTGCCCACTCTGACCAGCGCCTATTCTCTGTGGTTCCACCTGGTGGAGTATGGCACCGTGTCGGTGTTTATAGCGGAATACGTACTGCGCTTCTGGGCAGCGCCCGAAAAAAACGCCGGCGCGAGCCCGTGGCAGCAGCGTTGGCGTTTTGTGGTGACGCCGACCAGCCTGATCGATGCGGCCGCGATTCTGCCGTCGGCGGCGGCTATCGTGGTGCTGTTGATCTCCGGCGACAGCCTCAGCCTTTCCTTCCTGCTGGTGCTCCGCCTCGTCACCCGGTCGGCCAAGCTGGCCCGTTACTTTCCGGGCGGGCGCCGGTTGGGGATGGCACTGCGACTAAAGGCCGGCCAGTTGCTCACCGCGGTGGCGGGGTTGCTGGTGGTGTTGGTCATCGCTGCCGCCCTGATGTACTTCGCCGAGTCGGCGTCCCAACCGGAGGTTTTCAGCAGCATTCCGGCAGCCATGTGGTGGAGCGTAGTCACCCTCACCACGGTGGGTTACGGCGACACTGTGCCGGTGACCCTCATCGGGCGGCTGCTGGCGGCGGTGATTGCGGTGTTGGGCATCGGCTTGTTCGCCCTGCCGGCAGGCATACTGAGTGCCGCCATGATGGAGGCGAACGCAGCCGACGAGGAAAACGGGAACGGCGATCAGTCGGCCGGCGTATGCCCCCACTGTGGCGGAGATCTGGCGACGGATGCCGCCGCCGGCGCGCCTGGTTAGCGCGCCGGCGCCCATCACTACCATATCGATCGGCAACTGCTGGCAACCCGCCGGCGTGCGACCCGTCCCGCGCCGCGTGTCGGCGGTCCACGGCTGCCATAATGAACCAATCGAGGCACAACATGACCCACATCGCCCGACGCCCTGCGTCAGGTTTCATGATCATCATCGCCCTGGCCACCCTGTGCTGGTTCGTCCTGGGCTGCGGACTGTTTGGGGGAGGCCGTCAGGAGGCCACGCCGACGCCGGAACCGGACATCCAGGCCACCATCAGCGTGGCGCTGCAGAGTGTAGCGGCCACTCAACAGGCCGCCGAGCCAGCGGCCACCCCCGTTGCTGAGCCCAACGCTACGTTGGCGCCGACCGAAGACGCCGCGGTTGCCAACGCCGGGGATTTAGCCACTGTCTTTGCCACCCTTGGCCCTGATGCCCGCTGGGGCGACCTGTTCGTCGCCTTCACGGAATCCGAACGGTCCTGCATCAGCAGCGAACTCGGCCAGGAGCAGCTCGCTTTGGCGCAGGAGAGTCCGATCTACCACCAGGGCGACATGCAAGAATGGGAGGTCGCGATATTCGGTTGCCTGGCCCAGGAAACTGGCGCCGCGCTGTTCCACTCGATGATCTTTACCCAAATGGGCCAGGAAATCGAGTTGACCGAGCAGAACACCGCCTGCATTCAGGGTTTGCTTGCTGACGCCGACATTCCGGCTCTGGTCGCCGGTTCGCTGCCCGACGCCACGGCGGAGCAGGCCGATGCGCTCTTCGGATTGGTCTTCGGCCTGGCGGTCTGTGTCCCGGAAGCGATGGGCTCCGGTTCCGCCGCGTCGTCGGGGCAGGATGAGTCCCGGCTGTGGAGTTACGCCACCGGTGGTTGGGTGGCCACGGCGCCCACGGTGGCGGACGGCGTGGTGTACATGGGTTCCAATGATCACCGGGTCTATGCACTCGACGCCGCCACCGGAGAAATGGCATGGACCGCCTCCGTCGGCAGCTACGTGGAATCCACCCCCACGGTACTGGATGGGGTGGTGTACCTCACGGTGGTCAACGAAGCCTACGCTCTAGATGAGTTGACCGGGGAGGTCATCTGGATATACGGAACCGAACGGTTCCCGGCCCGGGACTTCCCGGCGTTGGTGGTTGACGGCGTGTACTACCTCTCGCCGGATGAGTTTCTCCATGCCCTGGACGCGGCCACGGGAGAACCGCTCTGGAGGACTTACCAGGCAGGTACCCCGCTTAGCCCCAATCCACCGAAACGATGAGTGTGTTGGGGTGATGAAGGGATGAGAAAGTGCTCCCTGCTTCGGGGATAATGGTTGTTGACAAAGAAAACCGCCCTGAAACGAGGAGCACCCAACGGATGCTACTACGCAACGACCCCGATCGCATCCAAATTGCCTTCGACGATCACCGTCTGGTGGCCAATGCCGGGCCGATCCTGCCGCTCACTTTGGCCCATCATCTGGGACTGGGAGAGTTGGTGGATCGCCACGTTGACCTGGGAGATGCGCCGGGTCGGGCCAATGCTGGCGACAAGCTGCTGACGTTGGTGGCGTCGGCGCTGGCCGGAGGCGACTGCATTGACGACGCCGACGCGCTGCGCGCTGGCAGAACCGAGCAGGTGCTGGGCCGCGGCAAGCACCGGTGAAAAGACAGGCGCCAAGCAGTATCAAGAGGCGCACGGTGCCCGTCCGACGTTGACGACGCGATGATCGGGTCAACACACAAGAGGCGATTTCGCTACTCGGGTTCGGCTAGTAGTCCGAAATCTTTGTAATGATGGGTTGATTGGTACAGGGCCTTTCTCCGGCCATACCGGGTTTATGGAGACTATCGCCGAGCAATCTGGCATTCCACCCGTCATTTCAAGAATGTTGGTCTACTAGGCCGGCAACCGAAAACCATCATACTCGTGACGGATTTCGTTTTCGTGTTTCGGCTACCGTGGCTTGGTTACCGAGCTTCTAACTCGGGGTAACCGGCGGCGGAGTTTCAGCATTTCCATCGCTGGTCCGCGTAAGAACCGTCAAAGGGATGATGGAGAGTAGAAACGATAATGCGCGCTATGCAGTCCTCAACGTGTGAACGGACTCCAAGAGCCTGAGTGCGTACGCGTCGGCCACTGCCTTCACCCACGACGGTTTCACCCAAAATAGCCAAATGGCGACAGCCCCGGTGTTCACGGCCGCAACCGCTAGCCGGACTACCGCGACAGTATCAGGGTGGGTCAAAACGCCCCACCACGGGTCTGGCCAAGACGCCCCCAAACGGTCAGCACCAGCAGCATCCAAGAGAACAAGGCGAGTACCACCGCGATGGACGCCCCGACGGGCTTCATGCCCCACAGGTTGCGCCTGAACCCGTAGTTGACGTTCTCGGCAAAAACTAAGCCAAACCTAAACCAAAGCCGAGGAGAAATACGCAGAAAAATGGGATAAATTTGTGGAGGAACTGGGCCAGAGAGTGCAGTAGTGGGGGGGTAGATGATGAGCGTGAGGGAGATAGATCGGTCTTTGGAACAATGGCAAATGGAAGTCAAGGATTGGCGTCGACGGATGATCTTGGCGCCGACGCCAAGGGAGCGGGAGCGGTGGTACGCCATCTGGTTGCTGGCCCAAGGCTGGAGGGCATTGGCCAGGGCGGCGGCGCTGGAAAGGGACCCTCACACCATCGGACGATGGGCGGCGGCCTTTGGTGAGGGAGGGCCCAGAGCCCTGATATTCGAGCAGACCGGTGGTTCCCCCCCGCCCTGAGCGAGGCGCAGCGGGAGGAGTTGAGGGCGGCGGTGCAGCAGCTGCCTGCCGCGGCGGGCTTGGACCTGGCCAACTGGAACTGGAAGGTGGTGCATCGGTTTGTCTAGGAACGCTTGGGCCTCAGCCTGTGCCGCCGCAGCTGCCTGACCTACCTGCGCCGCTTGGGATTTGCCTTCAAGCGCCCCCAGAAGCGGCTGCTGAAGGCGGATGAGGAGAAACGGGAGGCCTTCGTGGCGGCGTACGCCGCCCTGCGGGAGGAGGCAGTAGGGAGCGGAGCCAAGATATGCTTCGCCGACGAGGCCCACTTCCGTGCCGATGCCGTGCCGATGCGGAGTTGCGGGGCCGGTGGGTGCTGCGGGGAGAGCCAGCCCTGGTGAACTCCAGCAGTCCGCGGTATGGCGAGAAAGCCAGCTACTATTCGGCGGTGTGTCTGGAGACGGGAGAGGTGGAATGGATGGACCGGGCGGGAAACAGCAACAGCGGAACCTCGGCAGCCTTTTTGGACCAGTTGCGCCAGCGGCACTCGGGGCCGCTTCGGGTAATTTGGGATAATGCCCCAGCCCATGGTGGCGAGGCGGTGCGGGAGTATCTGCGGCGGCCTGGCCTGGGGCTGAGGCTGGTGAATCTGCCGGGCTACAGCCCAGACTTCAACGCCCCAGACTTCAACGCCGATGAAGCCATCTGGGGATGGGCGCGGGAAGAGGCGACCGGGAACCTGTGCCTGGGAAGCAGAGCGGCGGTGCAGGAGAGGGTGGGCAGCTTCCTGGCCAGGCTGACCAGCCGGAAAGACGAGGTCAAGCGCCGCTGCCGCACGGTCCTGCAATCAAGGGCCGAATCCCTCCTGCGAGACTCCCAACCCGACCCCCGACTTCCGGCAAATGCACATCCCACCTTGGCTTTGGTTTAGAAGACGGCTCAGAGGAATCCATCCGTTCAGCCGTGGGGCGAGCGTACTGTTTGGGAGATCAGGATTTACAAGATTTCTGCAATGTGCCGTGGACAATGGAGGTGAAACGAAAAGTCTTGCTTGCACAGCTTCAATTGATTCCACCTGCTATCAGCTATTCAGGGATATCAGCACCGCCAGAACTGATGGACCAGTCGGAAGAGCGACAATAAGCAACTCTCAGTGCCTGGCCTGACACAGCGACAACCTCCAATTCCGGACAGGGAACCTAAACCATCGTCATTCCCGCTACAGAAAAACCTTCTACCGGCCGACACCCGGCATTGTTCATCCACTGAACGCCCCGATAGACTTGGAGACACCTGAGCATGGGAAAACTGGCCTTGCACAAAAATGGACAAACGCCGCAGGACCCGCAAAACTGGATCCGCCACCACACCCCGCAGCGACCCGCCCAGGCAGCAAGTTCAACCGAGACAACCCGAGGAGAAACGCCATGGGAACCGTAAAAGTCACCATAGGAGTCGGCGACCCGCAGGGACGGCAGTTCGAGGAACTCGACGTCACGGTCGACGCCGGCTCAACCTACACGGCAGTCCCCAGGGCAATGCTCCAGAGGCTGGGAATCCCGGTCGAAAGGTCGCTACCCTCCAAGACTGCCGACGGCAGAATCGTCCCCGTCGACGTAGGAGAAGCTACCATCAGGCTGCAAGGGCTGCAGTTCCACACGCCGGTCATATTCGCAGAGGAGAACGAACCAAGCCTGCTTGGCGTAGTCTCCCTGGAGCAGGCCGCCCTCGCTGTAGACCCCCTGGCGGGACGACTGATACCCACCAACCTGCTACGCCTCTAGCCAATTCGCCGATCCCAAGATCCCGGCGCTCGCCGCCAGCCGGCCAAGACCATCTCCAACAGCGAACCAAGCACAAGCAAAAATTTTGTGCAAAGCCGCCCCGGCCCAAGAACCAAAAACACGGCATCAGATATTGCTGAGAAATCGCCATAGAGGGTACAAATACGAGCTGTGACGGCGATAAGGGGCACCGGCGACGCAGATTCATCCGAGGCGGAAAACCGACCTGAGAGCGCGTTGTTCAGGACCGAAACAGGAAGGTCCCCAGGGTGGATGGCGCCTTGACCACGCAGCCGATGGCGCTGGCCGTACCGCCAGCGCGCAACACGTCGGCGTCGTCGATGCAATCGCCGCCCGCCAACGCAGACGCCACCAGCGTCATCACCTTGTCGCCGATGTTGGCTCGGCCCAGCCCATCGCCCAGGCCCAAGTGCCAGTCAACCAGTTGGGGCAGGCCCAGATGCCGGCCCAGCGTGGCTGGCAGGAGCAGCCCGGCATTTGCCACCAGGCGGGGGTCGTCAAAGGCGACGTGGATGCGGTCGGGGTGGTCATCTGATAGCATCTTTTGGGGAGGCGATTTCGCTACTCGACAACCGCCTGAGCGGCAACTGAAATCGATGGCCCGGGCGACGGAATCCCCCTTCCCTGGACTGCCTCTTGCTTCTCAAGCGATTGGTGAGTAGCGAAATCACCTCAAACGATATATGGCTACCTTCCCATGCGACCAACTCAAAATCTTCAAGCGGCCGCCCCTCCTGAACAGTCAGGGTTTCGGCGTACCCCTTCAACTGGCCTCGCGCCTTCTCCAAGACACTGCCTGATTGACGCCAATCGGCAAATATAGTTGACGCGAGACATAAGCATCGAAGCCGAGGTAAATCATGGCAAAAACCGGCGTTGCACAAAAAATAGGGTTTTTGGTACGACCGTCGGAATTCCTGAACAAAAACCCCCATGCCGGCACACGGACGAAATACTCATCTCAGGCAGCACAAACGCATAAGATGTTGGCCACAAGCCCCAACGCCAGGCTCGAGGTGCGGATCTTCGCTCCAGCCGGCCGGTGATAGACTCAATCACCTGACAAAGTGCCACCCGCGAAGGAGACAACACCATGAGCCACTGGGACAGCTGTGATGCCATCGAACGTCGCCCCGACAAAGTGAGCGGAGCCTGGATCTTCAAGAACACCAGGCTGCCCGTGGCCAGCCTCTTCAATGCCTTCAAGGACAGCCCAACCATCGACGAGTTCATCGACGACTTCGGGGCCGTCACCCGGGAACAGATCGAGGCCCTTCTCGATCACGAAATCCAATCCCTGGAGAAACACTTCGCCGATGAAGATACTGCTGGACAACAACGTCCCCAGACTGCTTAGGAATAACCTGCCGGGCCACCAAGTGGACGCCGCCCTGCAGTTCAGTTGGCACACCCTCAGCAACGGCGAACTCCTGGACCGAGCTGAAAGCGAAGGGTACCAACTGCTGATCACCGCCGACCAGCGGATCCCCTACCAGCAGAACCTGCCCCGCAGAAGCATCGCTGTACTCATCATCACCGGAAATCGCCGGCGACACGTAAGCCGCGCTCTGACCGCGATAAACGACACTGTCAACTCCATGAGCCCGGGAGAAACACGCATACTGGAAATCGACGCAACGTGAACCAAGACCATAATTCTCCCCAAACACCACTGTGCATCGGCACGGGCCTCGACGGCAGTCTCCAGCAAAATCACTTTCCCACAGTTTTGGGCCAAGCTGCACAGTAAATCGGTTCAAGACTGAATTTTTGTGCAAAGCCGCAAAAACCCCAAGTAACCAACGGAAGACCCCCAAGAGTGGAGAACCCAAGCGAGCCGCCGTCTACGTAGACGAGCTGCTGCCTATCGAGGAAAGACAACAGGAACTGGTCAACATACTGAGAAACGTCGTCAAAAACCCCGAACACTACGACGGCATCATCGTCTACGGCAGTCTAACAACCGACGTCAACGAACACGTCAAGGACGCCATCGCCCTGCTGACGGAACACGGCACAGAGGTCACGTTTAGCCAGTAGGAGGAACCCGCAGCGCAGCGGATCAGATGAAAGCTCGTTCACCTATCTGATGGGCCAATCCGGCGTCACCCACATCTACCGGAGACCCAAAAAGGGAATGGCAAAGTCGGTCAAACCAACGTCGCTGAGGTGGGATACATGGGACAGGCGATTGAGGACGAAAATACCCATCCGATCTGCCTGAGAAATCGCCATAGAGGACACAAATACGCGCTGTGACAGCGTTTTTGGCACTTGGACGACTCACAGTTATCCGGGCCTCAAAACCGGCCTGAGAACGCGTCTTCGCCACTCACAACCCAGTCGAAAATCAACCCAGGTCAAGCCTGTCATCGCCGACAAAAAAGGCCGGTGTGACCCGCCGCAGGCAGCTTAACGGAAATCGTAACGATGGCTGGCAACGGCCGAGCGCTCGCACCGTAGCGCAGTCCCTGGTCATGGCGGCGAACAGGAAAGTGCCGGCCTACATTCCCGCCACACCAAGCCCCCCAACCCATTAAATCCCGAGTAGCGAAATCGCCTCAACATGGGGAACCAACATGTTGAGGCGATTTCGCTACTCCACAGCTCAGATGGGAAGTAACATAAGGACATGAAGGCATCAGGAATACAACCAACCACCCTGCAGTACCGGGCCACCACCTCAAAGGCTGGCTACCGACAACTCGAACAGGCCATGCTGCAAATGGGCCACCTTCGCAACGCCCTGATCCGACACCGGGACACTGTACGCGGCTCGCATCGCCACGCCTTCAACCTGAGCCTGCAGAATACCCACCTCACGGACCTGCATCGCCACGACCCTGAGTTCAAGAAGTATGCCCGCCGACTGCTGGAGTCGGTCGCCCGTGAAGTCAACAAGTCCTACCGCACCTACTTCAAGAATCCCAACGTCGGCCGGCCCAACACCGCAAGTCCGTACAAGACACGCACCATCGAGATATCCGAGCCCAGCACCGAGCACCTCAAAATGAAGCCGAACGGCTGGGCCACCATCCGGATCAAGGGACTCCCCACCATCAGGCTCCGGACCGACGAGCGGATGCCCAAAGGAGAGCAACCAAAGGCAATCAGGATCACGCTGAAGCCACGCCGGCTGGTCGTCTCGCTGGTATATCGGCAGGAACCCAAAGACCTCGGTGAACCGACAAAACAGTCGGTGGGCATCGACCCCGGCGTGAAACACAACATCACGGCCGTCAGTGATGACGGCACCGTTTTACAGATACCAGGCTTCGACAGCCGCCCGCACCGCAAGGTCAAGCGCCGTCTGCTCCGCAAGCTGCAGCGGCAACGCGACGCCGCACTGAAAGACGGCCGCGCACGTTTCACCAGCCAAAAGAGCAAGATCGGCAAGAACAAACGGCGATTCCGCTGGATCGAACGACCTTCGAAAACCTACCTCAAGACCCTGGCAGAGCTCCGACGAGTTGAGCAGAAGCGCCAGGACAGCATGACCGGCTACCAGCACCGTCTTTCGCACCAGCTAATCCGGGACCATCAAGTCGTCTGCATCGAGGACACGCAGACCCAAAACATGACCCGCTCAGCCAAGGGCACGGAAGAAGAACCGGGCAACAACGTGAGCCAAAAGACCGGCCTCAACAGGTCAGTACTCGCGCAAGGCTGGTACGGCCTGCGTACCAAGCTGGAGTACAAGGCCGAATGGTACGGACGGCAACTCGTCCCAGTCCCCGCGCATCACACCAGCCAACGTTGCTCGGCGTGTGACCACGTTGCTGCCGGCAACCGACCGAGCCAATCAGTCTTCCGGTGCAAGAATTGCGGCCATGAAGCCAACGCCGACGTGAGCGCGGCAGAGAATATCCGGCGCCAGGGCATCGACATCCTGGCCAGGGCAGGAGAGCCCCTGGGTGTACCGCCATAGGCCCTTGTGGCCACTAAGCGCTACAACCCCGCCGCGAGGCGGGATAGCGCTGTACACATGAACTCGCTCTACCTCAGTAGTAGCGAAATCTCCTAAACATGTTGCTCACGTCTTAGTGTTGCTCACGTCTTAGTAGCGTTGTAAAATGGAACCTGCAATTAGGCAAAATTTGGACGAGTTGCGGACGTCGGTGTTCGGCCGGGTTCGCACTATGCCGCCCGATTGAGTGTTCACCAAGTTTGCCACCCTGCTGAGCGTACCGCCGGACTGAACCCTAGTACTCAGTCATACGAGAAATGGCAGTTGCTGATAGGCAAGGTTTAGGGACCTGAGAGGGGAACTGACCGTGAACCGTGAAATCATCCTGCCATTTCAAACGTGACTGAGTACTAGCGCCCGTCGAATGGAGTATTGCAGGATTGCCGGCAGTTGGCTGCAAGCGCCGGTTCAGGCCCCGTCCGCAGCGAGAGCAACGCGAGCGGCTGATTTCAAATGTTCTCTTTGCCCTGCCTTGGGCGCCTGTGAGGTGCCTTGGGCGTTTTTAATTCCGTTTCTGTCGGGGTCGCTGCCTTGCTGATGCTCCTGGTCCTTCTTCAACGAGGCCGCAGCTTCCAGTTGTCATGGAGGTTTTCGTATGACTACTTACGTTTCTGACGCCTACTTGGCTGCCGATTATGCCGTGCCCATGGTTAAAGCTCTGTCTTTCACGCCTCTTTTTGAGGCCGCTGTTGCGTCGTTTCCCGGGCTGACTCGCGTATGGTCCCTGCGTTCTTGGCCTTTTGCTGGCGCTTTTGCTCCTTTGGCTAGAGGAATCCTGCCGCAGCGAGTTTCTCAACAGTATGGGGGTCTGACGACACCTGATCACGTCGCCCGTTTGTCCATTCTTCATCCAGATTATCGTCTGGCTTATCTATCTGAGGTTGGGTTCTCTGACGATGACGTGGTTGCGTCAGCTGAGATCGTCGACCAGTGGCTCGACATCTCTAAGCCTTCGCTGGAGGAGACATCAGTGAAGGCTTTTGAGGCCGGCGAGGGCCTCGACTGGATCATGAAGGCGTGGAGCTACACCAAACCTTACGACCCGCTCGATGCCATGATACGGGAAAGTTCTATCCCCGAGGCTAGGCCGTTAGTTTGCTACGCCGTCTGCACTGCGACCGAGTTCGCACTGTCGATGCTCATGTTGCACCAAATGGACAGTGGGGCCGAGCCCGTGCTGGGAGGGTCTGACGCTGAGTGGGCTGAGGAAGACCAACGTATTGCGTCGCTAGGATTGCTTGAAGAGGTTTCCCAGTGGCCGGTGTGATTCAGGGAGGGGTCTACCCCTGCCGTTTTGACCCTGTTGTGGGTCGGGAGCTTTCGGGGCGACGCAAGGCTCTGGTACTCAGCAGTGGAGACCTGCATGCCGTGAGCGGCGTCGCTATAGTGGCGCCTACATCTGGCGAGATGCCGCCGAGCGTTGAGCGGGCGTGGCATCGTCCGGTTGTGGACGCTGCAAGTTGGGCGTCGATCCGTCAGGTGAAGACTGTCCCGTTGTCCATTTTGGGCGGGGCGTCTCCCAGGGTCTTTCGGTTTTCCTCATGTCATTGCGAGCGCAGCGTGGCAATCTCGTCGCCGTAGCAATGATGGTTCCCCGGCACGTGCTCAACCTCAACGAGATTGCCACGTCGCTGCGCTCCTCGCAATGACAACCGAAAGACCCTGGGGCGTCTCCCGACGGGGTTGCCGATGGCGACGAGCTGAAGGACATCCGGCAGCGGCTAGTGTGGCATTTGTTGGCTGCCGCCAGATTTACCCGGCTTCGACTCGGCGGCGATGAGGTGGTGCTTCGGCCTGGGACCCTATTGACCATCAATCCGAGTGCTCTCGGCGGGAACGATGAGTTGAGGGTTGTACTCGGCAGTTGCCGGACCGATGGTGTTGCCAACGTTTTTGTCGTTTCGGACCGGCCGCGGCCTGGCTCCACGCTTGCTATTGATTTAGATGGCCCAGACGGGGCGTTGACGGTCTTGACTCACCAAGTCCGTTCGGTGGACCTGACCTGCCGTCACCGGTTGGGATTTGCACTGAAGCGTCCCAAGAAGCGATTGCTCAAGGCAGACCCAGCGCGGCGGGAAGCCTTTGTGGCGGAGTATGTCGCTTTGACGGCGGCAGCCCGACGGACTGGGGCCAAGATATTCTTCGCTGACGAGGCCCACTTTCAGGCGGATGCTGATCTGCGGGGCAAGTGGGTGCTGAAAGGGGAACCGGCCCTGGTGGACTCCACCAGCCCGCGACGCGGGGAGAAGGTCAGCTACTACTCGGCGGTGTGCCTGGAGACCGGGGAGGTGGAGGTGATGGAACTGGAAGGCAACAGCAACTCCGAGACGTCAGCCGCCTTCCTGCGGCAATTGCGGGCGGGACACCCCGAACCGCTGACCTTGATTTGGGACAATTCACCAGCCCATCGGGGCGACGCGATTAGGGCTTATCTCACCACGCCCGGTTTACACCTGCGCTTAGTGAACCTGCCCAGCTACAGTCCAGACTTCAACGCTGACGAGGCAATTTGGGGCTGGGCACGTGCGGAGGCGACCGCCAACTCGTGCCTGGGCACCCGTGCCGCAGTGCGGGAGAAAGTGGGCGGCTTCTTCACAGATCTGTCCCCCGCCGGGAAGAAGTCCAGCGGCGTTGTCGGACCATCCTTCAGGCTCGCGCCGCAGAACTCACTCGCCCCGTCCATACCGGTCTTTCCACCCCAACCAATGTAGATCTAACCTTGGCTTCAGTTTAGGACGGTCTGCCGGCGTTGCCGGCAGCCGGGGATTGTCCGCTCACGCGGGACGACGAAAAACGTTCCCGGGCGGCCTGGTGGCCGCCGAAGCGGTGCCTGTGGTTAAGCCCGAATCCACCGATGCGACGCGGGGGCGCTGGTCAGACGAGGGATGAGGTGTCAGGGAACGAGCTGACGAGGATCTGATCCTGATGAAATGGACGATTCGGAGTGTGTCCGCCACGCCAAGGGGATGTTTGCGGCCCGTGGTAGTGGCGCTGGGCGCGATTTTCAGCGCAAATCGCCGGCGGAGACCGTCAGGGGTCCAGCCTGGGTGCTGATCGCCCAGGCGTTGGGCGTCATGGTGGACAGGTCAAATGCCGAGGACGGCGTCAGGAAGGGATCGGCAGGGCGCGCAATCTTGCCAGGGCGGGGCTGAACTGGTTTTGTCAGGGCCAGCCCTGGGGGAGATGCAGGGTGAGGCGGCGTGCCTTGCGGGTGAGGCGTCCGGCCAGGGAGAAGAAGCGTCGTCGGAGGGTCTTGGTGGTGATTACCGGCTCGCCCATGCCAATGCGGGCGGTCCAGCGGGCGAGGTTATGTGCCATCACCTGTACCGCCAGCCAGGCGGCGTTGGCTGGGAAACGTCCCGATGGCAGGTGGTGAGCCCCACGCCATACTTCAGGTCGCGGATGGCGTTTTCGATCTCGGCGTGGCGGCGATGGTCAGCCTCGAGATCCAGGGTGTCGCCATCTCGGTCGGTGATGAAAGCGTGATAGCTGTAGGTGGCGAACAGCGCCAGTTGGGAACCGGGCGTGGGTTTCACCCTCCGAACGATGAGCCGCACCGGCTCGGCGTCGGGCTGGTCACTGTCGGACGAAAGGCGGCGTATGATGGACTGGGGGGAGCTGGTGGCTTGGCATGAGCGGCGGGCACGTAAGAGTGTAAATTTGAGGTGGTCATGAGCGAAATAAACGAGGGTCTCAAACTTGGCAACGCCACGATGGAGTTGGGACACAAAATGCTTGGACCTTGGCTGACTCGGCGACAAGCCACAGCCAGTGCTGAGGCCGACGTGCAAGGAGCGCTAGTTCAACAACTAACCAACATTGTGGAATCGCATCCTAGTAGTCCATCAGTTTTGGATTGATGGATACAGGGACTTCAATTTGATGCGCGCGTCCGCGGTGGTGAAGCGCCAGTCCACCCGTATTGTGTCCCGGTTGCGCTGCTGCTGCCACGCTCCTGCTTCCCGCCGCAGAACCCCCTGGTCTGGAATGCGGCGGTTCAGGCATTGGCGGGCCAGCACCCCCAGTTCTATCTCGGCCATGTTCAGCCAACTGCCATGCTTGGGCGTATAGTGAATCTCCAGACGTTCGGCGATGCGCCGCGCTTCCGCCGGCTCGAACGCCTCGTACAGGGACGCTGGGTGATGGGTGTTCAGATTGTCCATCACCAGTAAGAGCCTGTTTACAATCTTTTTAGGATTAGCACCATGAAGGCAAGCACCACCATTTGCAGGCTGGTATTGAGCTTTCTTTCGCAGTTCTTCCAGAGTCGGCGGCACTTTTCCAGCCAGGCGAAAGACCGCTCCACCACCCATCGCTTTGGCAGCACCACGAAGGTGTGCAGTTCGCTGCGTTTCACCACTTCCACCGAGGCTCCCAACAAGCCTTGCACCGCAGTGGCAAAGGGCTTCCCGGTGTAACCCCCGTCCACCAGCACCTTCTGCACTTGACTGAGGCCGGACCGGTTTTCGTCAAACATCGCCAAAGCCCCAGCCCGGTCGGTAACGTTGGCGGTAGTCGCGTGTATCCCATGGGGCAATCCTTGCGTGTCCACCGCGATATGACGCTTGATTCCCGACACCTTCTTGCCTGCGTCATAGCCCTTGTGCCCGGCGGTGTCCGTGTTCTTCACGCTCTGGGAGTCCACGATACAGAAGCTGGTCTGCTCTTTCCGACCATTGCTTCGTCGGGCCGCGCCAACCGATTTTTTTTAGGACTTGCTCCAGAATGGAATCCTGACCTGGGCCAGGCCGCTCGCTCCATTGCCGGAAATACTGGTAGCAGGTGCGCCAATCGGGGAAGTCCGCGGGCAGCATTCGCCACTGGCAGCCGCTTTTCAGGAGGTACAGCACGCCGCAGAAAACGTCGTACAAGTCCACGGTGCGGGGCTTGGTCCGGCGTCGGGCCGACGCCAACGTCGGCAGAATCCGGGCGAATTGCTCCCGGCTGATGTCGCTGGGATAGGAATGAGACATGATTACCCCTCCCCTGATAATAGTCTCAACTTAACCTATTTCAGAGATCGTAGACAGGTTCTAAGCTGGGCTTTGCGCAATTCAAGCGGCGTAAGCGAGGGAGTCCACCATTCGTTGGTACAGGGTGACGGGGAGTTCCTGGGTATCGGTGCTGGCTGCGGACAGTGAAAAACCCTCCGACGCCAGCCAAAGGTGGCGTCGCACCTGGGCGATGGCATCGACGAAAGTCGGCGACGGCTTGTCGTACCAGGCAGCAGTGCGCTGGGTGATGGGATGATGTTTCTGCAAGGCGTGGGCGGCGAGGGTGGTCCAGGAGAAGAGGCCCAGCAGGACGGGCGTGGTGCGAGCGATGGCCAGGTCCGACCACTGGCGCTGGGTCTCGACACCCAGGTGGGTCCGCACCTCCTGAAAGGTGACTTCGAGTTGCCAACGCAGGACAAACCACTCCAGGATCTGGGTCTGGTCCGCCGACGGGTCGGTGCAGAGGAGGGCTTGGGGGTCGAAGGTCCCTTGGGGGTCGCGGATCAGCACCCAGCGGATGGTGACGGGCGGTTTGCCGGAGCGGTACCAGACGGCGATCTGGGAGGTGAGTTCCACGGTACGGGTGGTGCCGTCATACCAGGACACGGCGGCGACGGTCCACGGCACGTCGGCCTGATCCAGGAGGGTTTTCAGGGAGGGTCGCCGCGGGCCTTTCAGCGCCGGCCGGCCATTCTGACCCGGCTGGCGGGTCGGCGCTGGCGCATATAGAGCAGCGTCCAAACGTAATCTGGCGATGAGAGTGACTGGCTCGCGCAGCGACTGGCAGCAGTGGAGCAGATCCAGCACGGCGTAGGCGTTGTCCCCCACCAGCACCAGGGACCGGTGGGGCAACCAGCGGCGCAACTGCATGACCATTTGCCGCGCCCAGTCGGTGACCTTCTTGTGCCGGCGTCCCTGTCGCTCGTAGTAACGAGAGGAGGGCGCCAGCACCGTGAGCACCGGCAGCGCCCAATGGCGTCCCGCCCAGGGGACGTGTCCCAGCCACATCAGGGAGACCCAGCGCAGCCCACTGGCCTTGACCAGTTGGTGGCGACTGGAGCGGACCGCGTCCCGATAGATGCCTCGGGCCCTGATCTTGGCGCCGCGACGCCGTTCCAGGGTTTCATCGATACCGAAGATAAACGGACCGTCGCCGTGATCCAGGTACTGAAGCAGCAGCAAAAGCAAGATGCGGGCCACCTGACGGGGCGACCACACTGCCCGATTGAGTACCTCGTGGTAGCGGGCGTAGTCGTCCTGGTCGCTGCGGCCCATGACACGGAGCGCCGCGGCTACGGTGCGTTGGCCGGTGGCCAAGATCGCGCCCACCATCATGAGTTGGGCCTTCTGCCAGGTCGGAGTGGTGAACACCGTTGCGAAGGGAGCGAGTATCGGTACAATGACATCGGGCAGGGTGAGCATAGCTGGGCCTTTAGTGGAATTTGGGTCAGGCCAGCTTACCCTGTCTTTATAATTTTTCTAAATTATGCGCAAAGTCCAGCTAAGATCCGGTCTTTGTCCGGGTAGTCCTCGTCCACCAACTTCCTGACCACCCGCGCCCAATCGACTTTGGTACGCCGGTCCGTCACTTCAACCCGGCGCCACCCCTCCAGCGGCGCGAACACCATGAACAGGTTGCTCACCCCGTTGCGCTGGTATTCGTAATCGTAGGCCCGGGCCGCCCCAGGCCGTGACGGGCGGGGCTGACGGGTCTCGCTTACCTGCTGCTTGCTGGTCTCGTCCAGGCACACCAGCACTTCGTTGTCCCCATAGGGGCGATGATAAACCTCCAGCACGTCTTCCATCGCACATACGAACTCGCGCACATACGAACTCGGCGCTGCCTTGGGGCGGGATGCACCAGCACTCCTTCAGCCAAGGCTTGAGTTCGTTTTTTTCAGCGTCTGCCGCACCGTTTCGGTGCTGATGCTCTCCACTATCTTGCATTCAACCAGCCGGTCCGCCAGCAATTTAAGCGTCCAACTTACCCGGCCCAGTGGCGGTTCGGCGCAGGCCAGGGCAATCAGATGGGCTTCCCCCTGACCGTCCAACTTCTTCTGACGGCGATTGAGTTGCTCCCGGCGTCCCAAGGCCGCCTCCACACCCTCCTCCACACAGCGGCGGCGTACCCTTTCCACCGTCGCCCGGCCAACTTGGAGGGACCGGGCGATATCCCCGTCCTTCATCACCCCGTCCCCTTGCGCCTCATCGCTCAACAGCAGAATGCGAGCATGGGTCTGCCGGTAGGCCGCCGCCCGCCCTCTCGACACCATTGCCTTCAATTCCTGCCGCTCCTCCACACTCAGTTTGACCCGGTACTTCTTCTCCATTACCCACTCCCCGCACCTTATTCTTTAGCTCCTTATAATTAACCTCATTATCCATCAGTTCAAAGATGTTCAACTACTAGACGGATCATCGCCTACTTGTTAGAATCGCATCAGACACGCGAGGATCCGACCTCTTTGTCAATAGCCCCGGCCTCACCGCCGGGGTTTCGATTGCATTCATTATAGTCCTGTCGCTTTGGTCGTATAGCGGCGGCGGGCTTGGTGACGGTCGCCACCGGAACCGGCGTCAAAGGGCCGGGAAGCCACAGCGTCCGCCACTGGCTGCAGAGTGGCCTGAACGTCAACGCTGTTTCCGCGTGGCTGGGGCACAGTAGCCCGACCGTTACGCTCAACACTTACCTAGTGCTGGCGCCGGACACTCTGGGCGACATATCCGAAGTTCCGCAACCGAGATTGTGCGAAGCACATTGTTTGCCATTTTACGGCTCTGGGCTTCCGAACGTAGCAAGCGTTGTGCGACGCAATTGGAGTATCACTAACCTGTCGAGTGCCACGGTTGTGACCTCCATCGAAATACTTGCCAATAGGTGCTCTCATCGAATCCGAGCAGGTTTCACCGTAGCGACCGGACCGTTGGCGAGGTCACTAGGAACGCCGCGACAAATGCATCAAGCGGTTTCAGAGCCCCTGTTGTCCGACTTGCGGTCGTTGAGCAGAGTAGTTCCCAAACTGGTCAAACCGGTGATACCACTTCCCAGTAAACCGATGAATGCACCGACGATGAACGCCCCGGTGGTGGAGTCACCCCCCTCGCCCGATAGGAGCGTCATAGCTTTGCCAATTAGTACGATGATCCCAACACACACTCCAGTTATGAGCACTGCGATGATTATCAAGTTGAGGCGAAATGGCGTCATTTCCATCGATTCACCTGCCCGTTTTCGGTGTCCGACCCGAGCCAGCCCTGACACTCATAGAGGAGGTTACTGCTGTTGAATTCGAACGAACCAATCAGTTTCTCGGAAGTTCGCCTGAGAATAATCAGGTGGGGAATATATTTGTGGATGCTGTTGTTTTTCGTCGTCAATATTACACCCGGCAACGAGCGCTTGACGATTTTGTTGATGGCGATGTTAGTGGCCAGCGGTGCGGTTATGCAGCGAGGCTTGGACAAAGTGCCGCAGCTCGCAGAGCTACGCGACTATGTTGGCATCTTGGTAGTGGTCGGCGGTCTTATCATCGCATACCAGCTCATCAGTCCTGAATCCCTGCTAGGTGAGTTGTTCATGTTGTTGGCATTGGTGCCATTGCCGCTCGTATTGCTGCCGATACTATGGCCCATTCGGCGGAGGCAGGTGATTTTCTTAGCCATAGGGGTTGTATTCGGGCCTGCGTTTTCGTTGGCAGTCGATGCAGTGGGAGCTTGGTTTTTGTAGCTTGGGGTTCTGACGACGCGTTCACCCGCCATCACCGGCGGAATGTCTAGCCCGCCGCTGCGTTCAAAAACTGAAATAAAGGTTGTCCCCGGTTCAGATGGTTCGATCGGCGAGGTTGGTCATGGTCGAAACACCGCTACGCCAGTGTAGCGATGGCAGATTTCATTAGCAACTCTGCCATTTTGCCGGCGATCTTCCTTGGCTCTGTGCTTACGGAAACGCCTGGGACCATCACCAAGTCGTGAAAAATGGCAGAGTTTGGTATAAAGTTTGCCATGTGGCTCGAATTCCATCAGACGAGATTAGGTCGTCGTTGAGGTGAGTCGCGGCACGTTGAGCCTACATATTGTCAACGATACGCTCTGCCAAGGGGCAAGTGGAGTTTTGAGTGACCACACCATACCCGTGGGTGAATCCCGAGGAAATCGTCGATATATCGCCAGAGAAAGCCATTCGGAAAGCATTTAGTTCGGCTTTTTCTCCACCTGGGTGGCCTCGGTTAAACCCCGACAAACCACTGCCAGCATTACTGGGATTTTCCCTAATGTTTACCCGGCCTCATCCGACAATAGCTGAGAACGCTTTGTGGTCTCCGGTGGTGCTTTTACGCTGGCCAGCCCACATTGAATTAGTATCGGCCCAATTCTTGCGTCCGGACAGTATTTTAGACGTTCATCACGCAACGGTCAGAGGCCGTACCCACGCTCTCTTTGCTCTGAGCGATGCACAATTTAACGACGACGTAGCGGCAGCAGGCAACACGCGATTTACCGTCCCGCCCAACGAAATCGGTGTAACTGTTCAGACTCGCGGGGATCTGCGGACTATTCGGCCTCTTGTGGAGGGGCAGCCAAGTACGAAATTTCCACTGCGAACCTTTCCGTCCCCTCAAACGTGAACAGTTACGCTCGAAACGCCCGCTTGCGCACGCCCGTTCGCTGCGCGATAATCACGCTTATCGCGCACCTTTTGTCCGCCGAAATCGCCCCCGCAAACCCCCGACTATAAAGGACGGAGAGAAAATGTACCCCGCGGGCGGCCCGATCGCCTGGTTTGGGTGTCGTAGGTCAGGGAAAATGTCCGGGTAAGTGTTCAGCGAAAATGTCACTCCGTTACGCTGCCATGGTATCCGATGTCGACGGTGTTCCGCGTCAACTATTCTTGCCGAAAAAACGTCCACTAGTTTTGCCGGTTCACCTCCTTTGTCTGGCCCCGCTGCTGGGCGGCATCAGTCCGGTAGCTGGGTACGTCAAACTCCAGGATGACGGAATGGTGCACCACCCGGTCGATGGCCGCAGCGGTGGCCATGGGGTTGGCGAAGATGCGTTCCCACTCGGAGAAGACCAGGTTTGACGTTATGCCCAACGACCTGCGTTCGTAGCGTTCGGCGATGAGGGTGAAGAGGACCTCGGACTCCTCGGTGCCCTGGGGCAGGTAGCCCAGGTCGTCCAGGAGGAGGAAGTCGAAGTTGTCCAGCTTGCGCAGTTGTCTGGGCAGGGCGAAGTCCCGCTTGGCGGCGAGGAGGTCTGCACCAGGCGGTAGGCCGGTGCGAAGAGGACGGAGTGGCCGGTTTCCACCAGCCGGTGTCCCAGGGCGCACAGCGCGTGGGTCTTGCCGGTGCCAGGCAGTCCGAAGGCCAGCACGTTGACGCCGTGTTCCACGAAGCTGCCCTGGGCCAGCTGGTCCAGTTGCTGCCTGAGGGCCAGGGGCACCCGGTGGTGCTCGAAGGTCTCCCAGGTCTTGCCCGAGGGTAGCCGGGACGCCTGACGCAGCCGGTTGATGCGACGGTGGCGGCGATCTTCGGCTTCCTGTTCCAGCACCTCCAGGAAGGTGGGCAGGGCATCGCCGTGGCCAGCCTCGGCGAAACGAGCCACCGACTGGGCGCCCATGGTGGGCAGCTTGAATTGGTGGCACAGCTGACCGATGCGGTCCTGCATGACGCCGGTGTCGGTATCCATCATGCGCACACCCCCGCCGTGGCCAGGCTGCCGGTGAGCAGGCGGTCGTAGATTTTCAGGTCCGGCTGGCCGGACAGGGTGAGCAGCGGAGTCTCGGGCACCTTGGGCTCGGCCAGGTCCCGCACTTCCGAGTAGTCGAAGGGCTGACCCGCTTCCAGCAGCAGCGACAGCGCGCTGTCCACCGTGGCTTCCATGGTCTGCGCCGCCAGGTGCAGGATGCGCACGTACTCCACGTCGGCTCGATCCCCGCGCCAATCCTTGAGCGCGTCGTAGGCCAGGCGGAATTGAATGGTGGGAAACAGCTGCTCTCGGAAACGGTACCGGGCGAAGGCTCCCGGCTTGCGCACTAGCGAGCCGATGACGTGGCGGTAATTGACGTTGACTTCCCCATCACCGTGCAATCTGGCCATGCATTCCACCAGATGGCCCTTGTAGTAGACTTCCACCCAGTCGGCGTACAGACGGATCTGCACCTCCTTGTCGATGAGGCGGGAGGGGACGCTGTAGCTCCGTCCCGCTACCTGGATGGTGCTACACCGGCGCACCTTGGACCGGTAGTTGGCGTATTCCGGCATGGGGGCTGGCGGCAGGGCTCGCAGGCAAGGCAATTCCTGCTCCAGCTTCCCCTGTATCAGGCGATTGCGTTTCTCCTCCATCTGCCGGACGAAGTGGGCGTAGTCGGCGGCGGTGTGGAAATCGCGGCTGCCGCGCAGGATCAGGGCCTGGTCGACGGCGTCCTTCAGACGATAGTGGGCGTGCTCGGCGACGCCGTTTTCGTGGCTTTTACCCCGATTGATGCGGGTGGAGCGGAGGCCGTAGTGATCCAGCAGGGCCGCGTAATTGTCGTTTAGTGCTCTGCCGCGGCTGCGCTTCTTCTCGTGGTTGGCGGCGGCGGTATTGTCGGAGCGCATCACCTCCGGGACGCCGCCCAAGGCCCACAGCGCAGCCTGCAATCCCTGCTTCAACGCAAGGAAGGTCTCGCCGGCGGCGACCTCGGCGTAGCGCCAGCCCGAATGGCTGAGGATCAGCTGGAACAGCAGGTGCGGATAGGGCTGGCCAGCAATGGTCACGCTCAGTGAGTTACCGTGGGTGAAGTCGAACTGGGCCTCCCGACCCGGCGGATGCTCCTGGGGGAAGTACACCTCCCGATCGGGACCGTTGAGCGCCCGCCAGTCTTGTAATCGTCGTTGCATGGTGCGCAACTGGGAGGCGCTGAACCGGCCGGGATGCTGCTCCTCCAGCCACTCGATAATTGTCGTTGCCTTCAGCTTGCCCTTGGTATCGTCCCGCAGCAGGGGCTCAATCTCCTCTTCCCACACCTCGTCGAAGGGATCGGGCCGGGTGCGCCACCAGCGCTCTTGTTTACTCTCCGACGGCAACGGGCCACTCTGCCACTTCCTCGCCGAGCGCACGCTCATCCCAGCCTTCGCGGCTGCCGTCTCTTGTGTCTTTCCTTCCATAAGTTTCTGCCTCAACAATGCGACTTGTCGGTCTTTGATCAATCCGGCACCTCCGTGCCGGATGGTTTTACCCAATCCTGACCGGCAAAAATAGTCGACGTCAGAGGCATTCCTTATTGTCGTCTATCACCGCCCGTTCCCACGCTCTCAGCAGCAGCGTGTGGCCAGAACGTCGGTGAGGCCGGAGCGCTCCAACAGTCTCGATACCCGCTCCAGTCGCGGCGGCTGGTTTCTCGTCGCTAGCGCAGCAGCCACCGCCGCGGTCAACAAGGTCGGTTCCTCGTGGGTCTGGGCCGCGGCCGCGGCAAACTGGCCCTCCCGGAGTTCCCGCAGCCGGTCCGTTTCCGCCCGGGTGGGAACGTGGTCCACCGTGCGGTTCATGGGGGAGAGATGCCATCCTTCCGCCAGCACTGCAGGAAGATCCTCAGTGAGCACGTAGCATTCCTGAGCCAGCCTCGCCAGGATCTGCATGACGCGCCGCTGGGTGAACTCGGGACGTTCGGCGGCCCGGGCCGCCAGGTCAACCATCTGGGCGAGGCCGCTCCGGTGGGCGTCCCGGCACTCAGGGTGGCTGGTGCGGAACCAACCGGCGCCGCGGCCGCAATATTGACACTTGCCCATGCTCGTCCCCCGGGTGAGACTGGGGCCATGATATGACATCACGCAAATTGCCGCCCGTCGGATGACGGCGCGCGTCAACGCTGAAGCCGCGGGCAACAAACGGTTGTCCCCGATCAGACGAACCGTGCTCGGCAGGGAAGATCGACAACGACACCCGTCCTGCTGACGACGGTTTACATGCGCCGCAGCCGACTCGGCGGAGTAGCGAAATCGTCTCGTTGAGACCCATGGCGGTGGGCGAGCACGGGCGGCGTGGGTTATAGTCAACGGCGCGAAATCGGCGGTGGTTGATCCGCCGCCGTCCGGCCAGCGGAGCGGAGCGAGCAGGATGGTGTGGATCCAAGTGGAAGTGGTGGGCGATGTTGACGAGGTGATCAGATTCCTGGGCCACCTGGGCGGCGCAACCGTCCGTATTCCAGATGGGCGGCAGATCTCCGCGCCGCAACCGGCGGCAGGTTCCCCATCGCCACCGTCGGGCGGCTGGACGGAGCAGTTGGCCGCCGACTTCACGGCGAGCCTGGACGCCGCGGCCAGGCGTACGGCGCTCCACGTGTGGCGGGCCGGCACTGCGGGCATACACCGGCGTACACTTTGCCAACGGGCCGACCTGACGGCGGCGGAGCTGCGCTCGGTGCTGATGCGGATGAGCCACGCGCTGCGGCGGTTCCAGCGGGAACGGGGGATTATGCTGCCCCGGCCGGTGGCGGCCAACAGCCCGCTGCAGAGCTACTTCGTCGATCCCGACTTCGCCGCGGTGGCGACGTCTCACATGTTCGGGGCGGGGATGCCGGATCGGGCGGTCGATGGCGCGGGGCTCCCCTGACGGGTTCCCGTCGTTGGGTGTCTGGGAGAGCCAACCGTGCACTGGAGGTGGAGGCGCAGGCGACAATGGTCTGCCTGCGGGTCGTGCTGGTCCGCGGGGTGGACGCCGACGACAGGATGTTGCGTCGACATGCTGGATGCCTGGCGGACCCCAATACCACGTTGCATAGTTTGACTGCGTCCAGCGCCAGCGGCACCGTTGTGCTGAGCGCCGAGGGGGTGGAGGAACGGCTGCGGGATCAACTGGAGCGGGGGGAACTCACCATGGCGAAGATCAGGGCCGACTACGCCCGAAACTATGAATAGGAGCCGGTGAGAGCTGGGGAAGAACGCGGGTGAAAGGCGCTCGGGCTGGGGCGCAGTCCGGTATCAAAAGCCTTGCTGAGGGGCTGAATGCCCGGTAGGGCATGATGACGACACAATGCGTCGCGCCGAGTGTAGGTCATATGGGTGATGCGACGACCTGGGGGTGGCTGAAACGATCGCCTGCCTTACATCTCTGATACTCATGCTATCCCACTTCGTATACGCCAACTGTGGAAACGCTGGCGCCACAACAGTCGAAGTCCTCAGATAAGACCAATACTGTTGAAAACCTGCTAGGATGACCACCAGGACTTGCAGCAGGAGCCGTGGGCCACCCCCTCTATTAGCCGACGCAATACTCTGTGACTGACGTTAGCTCGGACGGCTGCACGTCAGAGGGTTGTGAGAACCCTGCTGCAGTAACCACGCCCGTGTAAAACTCCATAGACAAGGGCACTATTCAACGTTCACCACTGGGTATTTCCGCCATTTGGTATACTTCCCCGCTGCAAAATCCGGCTAATCCAGTTGACGAAGTCTCGGGTCGAGCTTGTCCCTCAACCAGTCTCCAAACAAGTTCATGGACATCACCGTGAGCAGAATCGCCAGACCTGGCATCGTGGAAATCCACCAGGCCACCGCTAGATGGTCCCTTCCGTCGGCTACCATGGATCCCCAAGCAGGATTGGGGGGCGGCACCCCAGCCCCCAAAAAGCTCAAGGTAGACTCCACTAGGATTACGAAGCCCACTTGTAGCGTGGACACAACGATGAGAGTGTTTATCGTGCCGGGGAAAATGTGCTTGAAGAGAATTCGCGGGGTAGAGGCGCCAGCTACCTTGGCCAAGGCCACATAGTCCATGTTCTTCAGTTGCAGCACCTCCCCACGTATTTGCCGGGCAAACCGCACCCAAATATACAAGACCAGCACGATTACGATCATTCCAAAGGACTGGCCAAACGTGAGCACCAGCACCAGGGCCAGCAGGATGAGGGGGATGGATAGCTTGATGTCCACCAGTCGCATGATTAGCTCGTCCAACAGTCCGCCATAGTAACCGGATATGAGGCCCAGCAAAGTGCCGATGGTGCCTCCGATGCCCAGGGTCACTACGGACACGATAAGGGAGATTCGGGCGCCGTAAACCATCCGGCTCAGCACGTCTCGTCCAAATTGGTCTGTACCTAGCAGGAACTCTGTGTTACCCCCCTTCGCCCACGCCGGAGGTAAGCGATGGTCCCGTAGCGAGCCTTGGATTGGATCATGGGGCGCGATAAGGGGGGCAAAGATGCCGGTGACCACCAGTAGCAACAGCAGCGACACCGGGATTAAGGGCAGACGACGTAGAGTTCGCAGCGTATTACCTACACGAACATGGGCCGGCTGGGATGATAAGACGATTCGGACGATATCTTGTACTGCCATCTAGCCTTTTATCCTTAAGAGTATCGTATTCTTGGGTCAATATACGCGTAGGCGACATCCACCAAGAGCGAAGCCACACTATACAAAAGAGTGAAAGTAATGACCACTCCCTGAAGCAGGGGATAGTCGATGTTGTTCACCGACTCGACGGCGAGCCGACCCAGGCCGGGCCAGGCGAAGACCGTCTCAGTTACCAGGGAACCGGTGATCAAAATTCCCAAGGTGACTCCAGCAAAAGTGAGTAGGGGAATCACTGCGTTCCTCAGGGCGTGCTTCCAGATGACATCCCTCGGGGGCACCCCTTTGGCCCGCGCTAGCTTGATGTACTCTGAGTCCAAGACGTCCAGCATGGCGGAGCGAACCAAGCGGACGTTAGCCGCCACAAAAAAGGACCCCAAAGTGAGGGCCGGTAGCACGATGCTGCTGGCTCCACTACGGCCGAAGGTGGGCAACCATTCCAAGCGTACAGCAAACAAGAAGATAAGCATGATGCCCAGCCAGAATGGAGGAGCGGACTGCCCCAGCAGGGCCACCATCCGGGCCACCCAGTCCAGGTAACTGCCCCGCCGCACCGCGGACAGCACTCCCAAGGGAACCCCCACTAGAAAGGAGAAACCGAAAGCGGCCGCCCCAAGCTGGAGGGTGGCTGGGATGCGTTCGATGATCAAATCGAGCACCGGCTGGTTATCCCTGGTGGAATTGCCGAAGTCTCCCCGGAGAGCATCCCTGATGAATATCCCGTACTGGACTACTATGGGCTTGTCCAGTCCTAGCACCCGCCCCAACTCATCCCACTCTTCTTGGCCAGCATAGTCGCTGAGGAGGACTCCCCGGGGGTCTCCCGAGGCCCGGGCCATGGCGAAGATGATCATGGATACCACCCACAGGGTAACGAGCAATATGAAGATTCGCCGTACCAGAAACCTCTGCACGGTACACCTGCCTTCTACTGCTGCCTGGGCTGTATGAACTCAAGGTTGTGGATCAGCTTCTTGTCTCCTCCTTGTAAGGGCCATGGCTCTATCTTGGGACCGGCGGGATAGATTATGTTGGGCACGTACACCGGTATATGGGTCACATTGTCCTTAATCCATCGGGCCATTTCCTGGGTGAGTTTGCGCCGTGCCTCCGCGTCCGGCGTAGTGTTGGCCTTTTCCATCATTGCGTCGAACTCAGGATGCTCAAAGCCAAAGTTTGCGCCCCCCTTCACCCAGTGAGTGTTGACCCACAGGGCCATCGGCTCCGGGTAGGTGCCCAGGGGGTGCGGGGCCAACACATCATGGTCACGCCTAAACAAGTTGGGCCGGAAGGTACCGTAGGGAAGCCGGCTTATGGAAGTCTTGATCCCTATTGCAGGCCACATTGTTGATGCGATGGCCTCGCAGACCTCTATCTCGGCGGCCATGCCTCGGGGGTAGCAGACCACCTCAGCCTCGAAGCCGTCTTCATAGCCGGCCTCGGCCAGAAGGTCTCTAGCTCGCTCCGGATTGTACTTGAAAGGCTCCGGGTCCTCCGCCTTCAGATCGTCTAACCAAGTAGTGCCTGCATCATAAGGGTAGTGCTGGACTCGGCCTTCGCCGCTCAGCATCGTGTCCACGATTGCCGGCCGGTCAATAGCAAGGGCCATGGCTAGACGCACCTTCCGGGCATCATCCCACTCCTTGGAGTTCACGTCCGGGTTGGAGGAAACCCAGGGACGGTCCGGGTTATAACCAGGGCGGTCAACGCTGTAGTATTGGCCCCAGAGATTGTAAGTGAACTGGCCCGCTTCCGGGGCGCTGGTGAACTCCATCCCCGGCACCTGGTGCAGTCTTTCCAGGGACTGAAAAGCGACCTCTCCGGTGTCCAGGCTACCGGTCTCCAACGAAGCTACCCGGGTAGCCTCTTCAGGAATCTCGTAGTAGAACAGCTCCCGGAAGAATGGAGTCTGGCGCCAGTGGTCCTCCACCGCCTCCAGTTTCCAGAGCTCGCCGGTGCGTGCCTCCACGAATTGCCAGGGACCGGTTCCGATAAGGGCATCGGCCGCTTTCTCCATCCCCAGTTGGTCCCAGACCTGCTTGCTGTGGATGACACCCCCGCCGCCATAAGGGGTCCGAAAGCTAAACAGAGTATCGTATCGGGGAATTTCGGTGGTCAGGTTGATGGTATGGTCATCTATAATCTCTACAACGTTGGGTTCTCGGACCACAATCCTCAAGGGGCCAGCCCGGCCGAACTTGCTACCCTCATCGGTAGAGCGCATCCAGCTCCAAGTAACGTCTTCGGCGGTCATCTCCCCGTAGCCTTGGTGGAACTGCACTCCTCTTTCCAGAACGAAGGTCCAGGTCAGACCATCATCAGAAACCTCCCAGGTAGCTAGCCGGGGTTCCAAATCGCCGTTCGGGGCGCTGACTGCCAGGCTCTCAAATACGGTCATATTGAGGCGTCCGATGCGGGGAGCGCCTAGCTGTGCTGGGTCTCCCGAGCCAAGGGTGGGACCCATCTCCTTGACGCCCACATTGAGGGCATCGTCGACAATCTCGGTCTGGGAAGGTAGCGGAGCCAGGGTAGCAGCAACGGTAGCGGTAGGGGAGGAACCAGCCGCAGTAGTAGCGACAGGCTGAGGTGCCGCCGTTGGTGCTTCAGGAGCGGCTCCACCGCAAGCAATTAGGAAGACCAGAGCCAATAACCCAGGAATGAGAGCTAGTTTCGGTCTAGTAAACCAACGGTACGCCATGGGTAGAACCTCCAAATCTTGAAGTACCGGCAGACCGGGTCATAGAGCGTGAGTGGCTGCCGACGACAAAACGTAACTCGCAGACCTATTCGTGTCGAATTTTTCTTTGTATACCCCAACCTAGCATGGAATCTTTCTTTTCGATCAGAATAACTACGATAAACGATATTGTCAAACAATGCCACAATTATGTAACAGTTCAGAGTTGATGAGGTGAATTTGCCGAAGGCCGCTGTCCTGATGAAAACACTGGCGGTTGGAGCGCAGTTGTGGCATAAAAGAACAATGGGACCGGAATTGGACCTGAAGCAGGCGAGCCGGGAAACCCTGCTGGCGGTTATCGCGGAACAACGGGGAGTCATCGCGGAACAGCAGGACACCATTGCCCAAATGGGGAAGCGGGTAGAGGGCCTGGAAGCCCGGCTGTCCGGCGGTGGCCCGGAGGCCAGGATGCCGGGCCACACGCCGGCCGCCAGGCGCAAGAAGCCGGCGGAACAGGAAAAGAAGCCGCGCAAAAAGCGTCCCCACGGCTTTGCCCGGCCGCGGATGGAACCCGCCCGCCAGATGGAGCACGCTGCGGAGTCCTGCCCGGAATGCCACACCACCCTGTCCGGGGGATGGGTGCAGCGGACCCGGGAGGTCATCGAGATTCCGGCGGCCCCGGTGGAGGTCACGGAGCACGTCTTCATGGCCCGGACGTGTCCGTTATGCCGGAAACGGAGGCTGCCCCGGGAGCCGCTGCAGGGCGTTGCCGTGGGCCGGCAGCGGCTTGGGGTCAATCTGGTCAGTCTGATCATCACCCTGCGGGAAGAGGGGCGGTTGCCGGTAAGGACAATCCAATGGTATCTGCGAACGGTACACCAGTTGAAACTGAGCGTTGGGGCCATCGTCCGGACCATCCACCAGGCAGCCCAACAGGCCGGACCGGCTGTCAATGAAGTCTTGGAGCGTATCCGCCGCAGTCCGGTAGTGCACGCTGATGAGACCGGCTGGCGTGAGAACGGGGTCAATGGCTACGTTTGGACTTTCAGCACGCCCACGGAGCGGTACTTCCTGCGGCGGGGCCGGGGCGGGGAAGTGGTGGACGAGGCGTTGGGAAAGGCCTTTGGCGGGATATTGGTGAGCGACTTCTACGTTGCATACCACCATTACCCCGGCTTGAAGCAGCGGTGCTGGGCCCACCTGCTGCGGGACATCCACAAGCTGAAAGTGTTGTACCCGGAAGACCAAGACTTGGCCAAGTGGGCCCGTGGGGTGCAGCGGCTCTACACCAAGGGCGTGAGTTGGGCGGTGGCCGGGGCTGTTCCTCACGGGGGCAGTTGGCCCTGGAAAAGCGGTTGCTCAAGCTGTGCCGGCCTTTCCTGGAGGACCCGTCGGCAGTCCAGGAAAAACTGTGCCGGCGGATTGAGCGGCATATCAAGGAGTTGTTCGTCTTTGTTTACCATCCGGGGACTCCCCCGGATAACAATGCGGCGGAGCGGAGCCTGCGCCACCTGGTGATCAGCCGTAAAATCAGCGGCGGCACCCGTTCGGGAGCGGGCAGCGGCAGCAAGATGACCCTGGCATCCCTCTTCGGGACCTGGCGGGCCAAGGGCCTAAACCCCTTCTTGGAATGCCGACGGCTGCTCATTTCCCCTCAAGTCTGAACAGTTACAAATCAGCAGCGCAGCTTGACATCTATAGGAGCATCATTTTCGCTGGCCAGTTAGTCGGGACCTTTTCGCTAGACGTCGACATGGGTACTGGAGGAAAACTGGCCCGCGCGCCGGTTCTACGAGGCGTTGGGAGGCAGGTACCTTTGGCAGCGCCAGAACGACCTTATTGGCACCTTACTCCCTGAAGTGTCCTATGGATGGACCGACCTGAACGTTTTGACGCAAATCCGACGATGACTCGAGGGACGTCTCGATGGGGAATGCTCATTGAACATGAGAACAACCTCGTATCTGGAGGGGGCGCAGCACTGGTGCACATGGCTATGTTCGCCCAAAAGCTGGAGGGGCGCCAGAGGAGGCAGGTTGGTTTCTGACTGTTCTTCCGAGACTGCCGCGGGTAGTGCGACGGGGGAGGCATGGTGGAAAACTTCTTGGCCGACGTCACCGCCGTCAAGTGGGAGGAGTGGCACGGCGGATTCCCACCGGACATGGAGAGGGTCCGCGCCAAGCCCACCCCTTTGAATCTCGACCCCGGTCGGATCCGGCGCGGTGGCCTTGCCGAAGCCGCGTATGCGGATGAAAATGGAACGCTGCCGCCCGACGCGTTTACTCCGCCGGGCTGATGTTCTGGTTGTGCCGGAACAAATTGGTCGGGTCGTATTTCTGCTTCAGCTCCGCCAATCTCGGATAGTTGGCCCCGTAGGAGGAGCGGACCATAGTGGCGCCATCATCGGCCTCTCTGCCAACATTGTTGACATAGACCCCGCCGGTGCTGTGGGGCAGCAATTCCTCCCACAGGTCGCGAGTCCACCGGAAGTGGATCTCCGACTCTCCGGGGTCGGCCCAGCGGGCGATGAGCAGGAGGTTGTACCTGGCATTCCGATGGCTGTAGGCGGTGGCATCCTGGGGAACGCGGTTGACGGCGTTCCCTTGCTGCTGGAAGAACAAGAGGTTCCCGGGCGATGACGTGTTGCGATAGCCCTCAATCAGGGCGTCAATGACGCCATCGCTGATGTCGGTGATGAAGTGGGACTTCTCATAATACTGTTGGCCTTCGGGGGTGAACGAGTCCACGTAGCGTTGCATTTCAACGTATGGCAAGAGGTCAAACTGGGCCACCACGGGCTCGCCCAGCTTCCTCAGGGGTTCCAACGCCTTCTCTCCTTCGATCGGGGACCCATTGTAGCAACCCACTATGCCCACTACCGGCGTACCATCTGGCAGGGTGGCCAATGCGCTGACAGTGTTCAATTCGTCGGGGACATTAGCGGCGAACTCGTTGTAAAACTGGAGAATCTCCTTGGCCTGGTCCAGGGGGAAGATGACCATACCAACCGTTACCGGACCCACTGGGTGGAGTTGGTACTCGAAGGAAGTTACTACGCCGAAGTTACCTCCCCCGCCGCGCACCGACCAGAACAGATCTGGATTCTCGGTTGAGTTAGCGACGCGGAGCTGCCCGTCGGCAGTTACTATATCTACCCCAATCAGGTTGTCTAGGGCCAAGCCATGCTTGCCACCCAACCAACCCATACCGCCGCCCAGGGTCAACCCGCCGATACCGGTGTCGTAGTTGGTTCCGCCGGTGGAGGCCAGTCCGAAGGCCTGTGTCTCCCGGTCAAACTGACCCCACTTGGCGCCGCCTGCAGCTCTGGCGGTGCGCCGTACCGGATCGACGCGTACACTGTTCATCCGGGACAGGTCAATGACCATCCCGTTATCGGCTACGCAAGTGCCAGGGAAATTGTGACCGCCGCCCCGGACGGACAGCAACAGATTGTTGTCTCGGGCGAAGTTGACCGCATCGATGACGTCTGCGACTCCGGCGCAATACGCCATGAGAGCCGGATGCTTGTCGATATTGGCATTCCAAACCTGGCGGGATTCGTGGTAGCTGTCATCCCATGGCAGGACCAATTCTCCGCTCAGGTTCCCCCGCAATTCTTCAATTGATGCTTCCCCAAGCATGGAGCTGGTACCACTCATAGTAGTTACTTGCAAATCTGCCACGTGCGTACCCCTTCCTTTGTTATCCTGCGCCCGAACCGGCATAGGGCTGCCATTCAATTGGTTTAAATGGGCAGAGCCTGGCCCGGCTTGGTTTCGATATGCTGGATAGCCCAACCAAGAGCAGCCTAGGCTGGGATCTTCTTCGCCGGATATTATCATCGTCTGGTTCGGCCCGTCCAGAAAGCGGTCTTCAGTCGATATCGTGGCAATTTAGGTGGTACGGTTAATAACCCGTCATTCAGGCGAAAGTTGGAGTCCGGGAAAATCAAACCGCCAGAAACGGAACGCTACCGGTCGGTCGTGCAAGTCGTCCCTGCTGCCCATCGGCCCGATAGTCCTCCCCGTCGCTCTCAGAGCCTGTCTACGATCTCTGAAATAGGTTAAGTTGAGACTATTATCAGGGGAGGGGTAATCATGTCTCATTCCTATCCCAGCGACATCAGCCGGGAGCAATTCGCCCGGATTCTGCCGACGTTGGCGTCGGCCCGACGCCGGACCAAGCCCCGCACCGTGGACTTGTACGACGTTTTCTGCGGCGTGCTGTACCTCCTGAAAAGCGGCTGCCAGTGGCGAATGCTGCCCGCGGACTTCCCCGATTGGCGCACCTGCTACCAGTATTTCCGGCAATGGAGCGAGCGGCCTGGCCCAGGTCAGGATTCCATTCTGGAGCAAGTCCTAAAAAAAATCGGTTGGCGCGGCCCGACGAAGCAATGGTCGGAAAGAGCAGACCAGCTTCTGTATCGTGGACTCCCAGAGCGTGAAGAACACGGACACCGCCGGGCACAAGGGCTATGACGCAGGCAAGAAGGGGTCGGGAATCAAGCGTCATATCGCGGTGGACACGCAAGGATTGCCCCATGGGATACACGCGACTACCGCCAACGTTACCGACCGGGCTGGGGCTTTGGCGATGTTTGACGAAAACCGGTCCGGCCTCAGTCAAGTGCAGAAGGTGCTGGTGGACGGGGGTTACACCGGGAAGCCCTTTGCCACTGCGGTGCAAGGCTTGTTGGGAGCCTCGGTGGAAGTGGTGAAACGCAGCGAACTGCACACCTTCGTGGTGCTGCCAAAGCGATGGGTGGTGGAGCGGTCTTTCGCCTGGCTGGAAAAGTGCCGCCGACTCTGGAAGAACTGCGAAAGGAAGCTCAATACCAGCCTGCAAATGGTGGTGCTTGCCTTCATGGTGCTAATCCTAAAAAGATTGTAAACAGGCTCTCAGCGCTGGCTTGCCAGTGGCATGGGGTGGGGACTCCGGTCTCCGAGTGTGACATATGCTAAACCGAAACCAAGGTGAAACCCGCATCAAGGGCAGGTAGAATTGGAGGCGATTGAGGTAGCTGGCCGGGAAAGCTGAGGGGGTTGTTGGTCATGCCGGAGAAGGGAAGGTTGCTGGAGAAGTGGCGCATGGACGAGGCTGAGGTACGGTGACGGATGTACCGAGCGCCGACACCTCGGGAACGGGAGCGATGGCATGCGGTTTGGCTGCTGGCGCAGGGGTGGACGGGCGGCGGTGGGCCGAGCCTTGGAGCGGGATGCCCATACGGTTGGCCAATGGGCCCAAGCCTGCGCGGAGGGCGGTCCCAAAGGGCTGGTTTTTGAGCAGACTGGTGGTTCCCCCCCCGCGTTGGACGTGGAGCAACGAGCCGACCCCGTATCAAGTACGGGGTGACGTTGTTGAAGATGGTGGTGCAGCAATTACCGTCGCCGGCGGGTATCACGCTGTCCAACTGGAACTGGAAGGCAGTGCGCCGATAGGTGGCAGACCGCTTCGGGTTGGCGCTGAGCCGGAGCAGTTGTCTGAACTATCCCGTGTCAAGCACGGGACAGGCTATGCACCGGTTGGGGTTTGTGCTAAAGCGGCCCCAGAAGCGGTTGCTCAAAGCAGACCCAGCGCGGCGAGAGGCTTTCGTGGGAGAGTATGCGGCGCTGACGGTGGCGGCAGCGCGGACGGGAACCAAGATATTCTTCGCCGACGAGGCGCACTTTCCGGCCGATGCTGATCTACGGGGCAAGTAGGTGTTGAAAGGCGAACCGGCGCTGGTGGACTCCACCAGCCCGCGCCGCGGTGAGAAAGAACGTCACCCCGTACTTGATACGGGGTCAGCTACTACTCGGCGGTGTGCCTGGAGACCGGGGAGGTGGCGGTGATGGAACTGGAGGGCAACAGCAACCCCGTTACCTCGGCTGCTTTCCTGGGTCAGTTGCGAGAGCGGCACACTGAACCACTGATCGTGATCTGGGACAATTCGCCAGCCCACCGGGGCGACGCGGTGCGTGCCTACCTGACCACTCCCGGCTTGAACCTGCGCTTGGTGAACCTCCCCAGTTACAGTCCAGATTTCAACCCTGACGAGGCCATCTGGGGTTGGGTACGCCAGGAAGCAACCGCTAACCAGTGCTTGGGCACCAGTGCCGCGGTGCGGGAAAAGGTGGACGGCTTTTGCACCGATCTGACCCACCGACGGGAAGAAGTCAAACGCCGCTGCCGCACTGTGCTGCAAGCAAAAGCCGACGAATTAATTGGCGTCACCCAAGCCAACTGTCTGCGCTCTGCGAATGTAGCTTTCACCTTGGCTTCGGTTTAGGAGTGATTCCTCAGGTGTGCGGGTAGTAGAGAGGATTGGTCGCACGCCAGCGACGTCATCAGGAAGGGAGCGGCAGGGCGCGTAATCGGGCCACAGCGTTGCTGAACTGGTTTTGCCAGGGCTAGCCCTGGGGAAGATGCAGGGTGAGAATGAACACGTTTACCCAGTCAGCCGCTTCCTTTGCATAAGTCGCAAATGCTTTGCGCACCGACCGAACGGTTTCGATATTTCCCCATAGGCCGGTCAGGGGTCTGATTGGGGCGGCTAGTGAATTGCTCTGGAGGGTGCGGATTTCATGCTGTTGCTTGACAAACAGGTACTTGAGCAATTCGTCCAGAGCTTCTTGGGGTTGCAGTCCGTCGGAATTGCGCATGAGATAGTGCGCTTGGCGATAGAGTTCGGCAAGGGTATGCGACTTCATTTTGGCCTCGGTCCATTTGTTGCTTTCATATTTGCGAATGAGGTTCACATGCGGCTCAGTTGCCGGATTTCGGTGGACAGGATTATACCTGCGTCAGATACGGGACGGACAAAGTACAATTCCTGGCTAGCGTCGCTCGCCGGCTACTGCGACGCGATTGCCGATGTTTTTCGGCCCAGACTGAGCGGCAGACTCGCTGGGTAATGCCGCTCGCAGGCAATCCTTGCCCGATCCGGCGTGGTCCCGAGTTGGGAATTGTGCTATAGGTTCTGCCATGTCGGATGGCGATGGAACTTCCCGAGGATCTAGGGGTCTGGCACCTGCCCTGATGGGGGTCGCGGTGTTGGGAGCCTCGTTCATCCCCTTGGTGATCGAAAGCGCAGCGGGATCGTCAAGCCCTTTCTTGTTGAACGCCGCTTGGCGTCTCGGTGTGGGGTTATGTTGCTTGGCCGTCGCTTGGATTTTTTTGGGCGGTTGCTTCTACGGGACGGGCCGGTTCTCTGGCAGTACCACGGCCGCTTGATGGATTGGGCCCTGTTTGGGACGGTGGTGGGGAGCTTCGACTACGCGTTTTTCGCGCTGTCGCTGCGTTTCATCGACATCGCGGTGGCGACCATCTTGATTGAGACCTATCCGCTGCTCGTCATCTTGCTCTCATCTTGGCTGTATCGCGGTGAGCGACGCTACCGGCGCAACCTCCCGTCCTTGGTAGTCTTGCTGGCGGTCTGTTTCGTCGGCTTCGTACTGTTGGTGTCCAGCCAGTCGGAGAGCGTCGCGGGTTTGGCGGCTGAGGGTTTTATCTCGGGTGGGCTCATTTGGGGTGTAGGGCTGGCTTTCGGGGGAGCGCTGGCCGTCGCTTACGCGGCATTTACGTTCAGGTGGTGCGACGGCATCAGCCGGGAGGTGGGAGGAACCTTGACTACTCCAGTGGATGCACGGAGGCTGTCGTTGTTTTTCATGGTGGTCGCACTGGCGGTCTGCAACTTGGTATCTGCTCCCGTGAATGCGGCGATTGGGGCATTCACGGGAGAAAGCATCAGCCTCGGCGCGTTGTTGGTTGGCGTGTTCGTCGGAGGGATTCTGGTGCAGACGTTGCCTTCGGTGGCGTGGCGGTCGGCGAACTTGCTGTCCAATGACCTAGGAGTCAATGCTCTTCTTTACGGAGTGCCGGTCTTGTCGGTGGTCTGGCTGTGGCTGGTGTCCGACGTCGACGTAGTTCGTGCCGCCTATTTCGTCATAGGTGTCGTGGGAGTCGTATGCGGCAACTTGCTCATCAATTTTGAGGCCGAGGTACGTTGGGGCTTCAAGGCGCTGGTTCTGGGTTTGGCAGGATGCGGAGCGGTGGTTGTTCTCCGGGATGAGGTGTTTCGCCGGTTAGGGGTTTCAGGTTTCGACTGGTACGAGTCCGGTTATTTCGAGGCCTTGGCGTTATCGGCCACTGTTTTCACGTTGATCCTGTCGTTCCGGGTGGCGAGGTTCGTCAGTCGCGCCCGGGACGAGGACAACCAAATGTTCAGCCTGTTTCGGGCTCTTGAGTCTTTGGCAAGCGGGGCGTTGTTAGCCGAGAAGCTTGCGGCGCAGTTCTCGAGATTGCGTCCGCCAACGGCCGGGGGTTGGAGGAGAGTTATTCTAAATGCCGGCGTTGTCTAGAAGAAGCGATGGTGCGGGCCAGCGGGTCCGAGCGGGATCGTTTGGTGGAAGATGAGGTCGGGCTGGACTCGCTGGCGCATTCCCGACGGCAGGGTATCAATTTCGGAGAGTTCTGCGCGCTGATGATCTCGGGCGTAATGACGGTCTGGTTGGCTCTATTCTCCAAGCCTGGGGTGTCCGGGGTGCTGGGTTTCATGTCGGATATATTCACGATGCTGTTCTCGGCCGTTGTGGTCTTCTTGGTGGTGAACGTTTTGGACCTTCAGCACGAACGGGGCCAGATTCTTCTGGCCCGGGGTGGGTCGAGATTTTACCGGGGTTTCGGTTTGTTGTTCGGCGACAACGCGGGGCGCACGTTCGAGCAGTGGCTGTCGGTGGGTGCCGGCCTGTCGGTGACGACCGCGTACGGGTGGCTGCTGTGGCTGAGGTGGGTTGGTTGAGGTGGAGCGTTTGCGGCCTTGGGAGCCTTGGGGCGACCGCCGCCGATATTGGCGGGCTTGGGAAGGATGAAGGTGAACTCTGAAGTACCACCTATTACCAGCGTATGCGGGGACAACCCACACCTCCACATTGTCGGCCGCGTGGCGCGTCCTATTACCAGCGTATGCGGGGACAACCCTTGGCGTAGCGTAACCGCCGCGGTCGGGGCTGCTTTATCTCCGCCAGCATGGGCTACTGGCCGATTCTGGGTGTTTTTGTCACTGGGCCTATGGTGGCGGTGCTGATGTGCTCTGCCCAGGAGACAGCGGTTGGTGAGCGTCTTAGTGCTTCGCGGAGGCTTTGGCTTCTCGCTTTCGGGCAGCGTAGGCATTGATGCGCCGACGGTGGGCGTCGCGGCAAGTTTTACATTTGGTTTGCCCAGGGATGGCGGTTTCCCGGCATTGAACGCATAGACCGCTTTCTATGGCCTTCTGTCGTCTTTTGGCGTGCGATTTGTTCGTGGATAGCCTGCGCTGGGGAGTCATCGGTCTTTTAGCGTCGTATTCGCGCTGTCTGGCCCGCTGCTCTTCAGTCAGGGGAGGTCTTTGGCGCTTCTTTCTCTTCCGCGTTGTGGGGTTCGTCACCGTAAGGGTCTCGGTAAAAAGTTGTGTTTTTAGATTATTCAGACCGCCGCCGGTGGGGTCCGTGTAGTCGTAATCGGGGTGGTAGTAGAGGCCGTAGAGTGCTTTGTTCAGGCGCTTGATCGGATCGTCGGAGGGCGGGCGTAGCTCTATGCGGTACGTCTCCCCTTTGATGGCCTCGAACTCAAAGTAGTCCGCGTCATGATACCTGTTGATCTTGGTGGTGATCTCCGAACGAGTTGCGGTGAGCTGCCCACGCCCCTGGGGTGCGTAGCTCAGGGTCCGAGTGCCAATGTCTGCATTCCCATCCAGTGTAGCAAAGCCGCCCGTCCGGTGTTCCGTAGGAAAAATTGCATCGCCACCGGGTCGGTTATGGTCGCCTCCGACGGGGCCCCCGGCGGAGTCAATCCATGTCTGGAGCGAGGAACAACGAGCCGATCTGGCCTTCGAAGACGTTCGACGCCAGCAGGCAGATCAGAGCGATCAGCTCAGCGATGAAAAGCCAGTAAATCAGGGACGTGCGGTTGCGCTTGTCGTCAGCTCGAGCATCAGGGGTAGCCTCATCACCGACGCGGAACATGGCGATGCCCGACAGCGTTCCGACAAAAACGTACAGGATTATTGCTGTTCCGGCAAAGAAAGCCTTTGCGACGTCGGGTGCGAGTTGAGTGAGGTCTTTGCTAGAAAGGTCAATATTCGTCAGGCCGGATGCGAAAACCGCTGTTCCAACCGCGGCTGTGGCGATGGTGACTATTCCCAGGCAGATGGTGTTCCAATGCTCTTCTCGCTCCATCCGCGCATTCTACGTCTGCTCGTCGGAAGTTGCTCGGGCAGCGGCTGGGTCTGGAGTACTCCGCCACAAGTGTGTGAAGATGAGGGAAACTGGGACGAAGACTAGGCTAACTCCGATGAACCCGAAGGTGATTGCGTAGGCCCAGGATTCGACCAAGACGGCGGCAGCGGCGACCAGCAGGAACAGCACCCCGATCATCAGACCTCCCAGGCCAGCTATGATGATGGGCATGAAGTGCGTCCGCCAAACGACTGACAGGCGGCTGCGGGACGGCGCTGATCGCGTCGTCGGGGATAGCGACTGGTCAGCTTGCGGCTCGGGCTTTTCGGACGTGGGCGCGGGATGATATTCAACCCAGTGGCGCCCGAAAGCGGAGAATACGTAGCCTCTTTCCGGCGAGACGGCCTCGGCCACCGTGAACGGGGACTTCTCGTGCTCACCCCACGCGAGGCTGGGGCCAATGGGCCTGATGACGCGGTGGGCTGTCCAAATTCGCTCCAGGTCGGCGGGCCCGGGAAGCAACATCGAGAAGGGTTGGGCGCGGAGCGGGTTTTGCGTGGTTTCAGTGTCCATTGCCGACCACCTCCTGTGCGTTGTTGACGTCGTTTGAGTCATCCTAGCACCGCCGCAGAATCAGGCGCAAGATGGTCATCGGCTTGGACCGCCGGCCATTCCTTCGTTCTGGTCGTCGCTGGCGGGGACGCCTGGCAACCTCTTCTGTTCCACCTCGCTGCGGCGCGGGCGAGGAGCTCGACGTTTTCGGGGCGGACCGCTGATTTTGACTTGACCCAGTACTTGGGCTACAAGTTCGAAGGTTCCGTGTTCGGGGTCGTCTTTTTGAGGCATGGTGGGTTTCCCCGTTCCTGACGCATTGGTCGGTTTCCGTGGCTCGATTTTAGCGGTGTGGACAGGGGAACTGGCTTTCTTGGTTCGGCGAGCGCCAGCCTTGGGCTGCTTTCGGGGTTTGCTGAGCTCGATCACGAAGGTGGATTCAAAAGTGCGCTCTTTAGGATTCCCCGATTGAACCTGCGCCTGGTGAACCTGCCCAGCTACCGTCCAGACTTCAATCCCGACGAGGCCATCTGGGGCTGGGCACGTGAGGAGACGACCGCCAACCTTTGCCTGGGCACCAGTGCCGCAGTGCGGGAAAAGGTGGGCGGCTTTTTCACCGATCTGACCCACCGACGGGAAGAAGTCAAACGCCGCTGCCGAACCGTGCTGCAAGCAAAAGCCGACGAATTAATTGGCGGCACCCAAGCCAACTCTCTCCGCTCTGCAAATGTAGTTTTCACATTGGCTTCGGTTTAGGTATGTAATTACCTAAATAATCAGGGCCGGACCCGACGCCGTCGCCACCAGCCTCTGCACCGAAAGGAGCACACGTTTTTCGCGTGGAACGACCGGCGACTCAAAACACGAAAAACAGCTATCCGATCGTCCTGAGAAATCGCCATAGAGGGTACAAATACGAGCTGTGACGACGATAACAGCCCTTGGACGACTCACAGTCATCCGGGCATCAAAACCGGCTGTCAAGGGCGGAGCAAAAACGTACCACCGGGGCGGAGCAAAGCCGTACCACCTGGGTGGTGCCTGACGGCCCCGGCCTGGCCGGTGGGGTGGGGCCCCCCGCATTGACGGCGTGGCCGGCTTTGGCATCCGCGGGGCACTAAACGGCGGTGGGCCGGTCCCACTTCAGCGCAGGCGCTCTCCGCTCGTGACGCCTGCGACAGCAGGAACCCCACGATTGCTTCGCCCGGCCACCCCGTGTCCTGCGGGTCAGACCGATGAAGCAAAAACATGATCTTCGTGCGCCGTCCACGTCCGTACCGTGACCCAACCTGGCGCGTGCTGATGCCCCAATCCGGTCGTGTCGCTGGTCCCTGACGACTGTGCGCATGGCCACCGACCATCGGTCAACCGAGCTACGGTGAGCTGCGAACGCGCGGGGACAGCGCCACGCTGTCCCAAACGGTTCAACTTAATCAAGGACCAAGCTAATGAACTAACCATTGATCCCCGCCGGCGGCCCGCCCGCCGGTATGACTGACCATCCCCTGCCGAACAGCGTACGTCGGCACATACGGCGCCACCGTCTTTTTGACGGTGGCGCCGTTTTTTGGGTCGTTCGACCAATCCCAACCATTGAGAAACCAAAACAACCAGGAGTATCACCATGCAGGCTGACAAGCCATTTCCAAAAGACTACCTCAAGGACCCCAAAAGACGGGCTGAACACCGGGTGTACCGGCAGCTGGCCGAGAGCGACCTGCCCGGCCTGTTCATTTTCGAATGGAAACGCGACAAGAACTCGGCAGAGGTTGACTTTGTCGTCTGGATTCGGGGTGTGGGCCTCTTCGCCATACAGGTCAAGGGCGGCTCATATCAGTACAGGCGGGATGACGACAAAGAATGGTACCTCCGCAAGTCCGGCGAGTGGGAGAAAGTACCTTCTCCACTGCAGCAGACGTGGTCTGGCGCCGACGCGCTCATCCACTCGTTGCCCAGGATACAAGGTTTCCGGAGTTTCGTGCTGCCGGTCCTGCTCTTCACGGACATGGACCCGGACCGTGACATCGAGGCCAGGGCAGACCGCGACAAGGTTCACGTGTTGTTCGGAGCGGATGACTTGACCCGGAAGCTGGTGGAGTTGGCCAGGGAACGGGGGGTGTTCTACCCGCCCACCGACGACATCATCTCCATTGGAGCCAAGACCATCACCCACGGCGAGGTCATTTACGAACCTGTCGAACACCCAGATGCAGATGAGGAGGACGCCGGTTTGGCGGGGCTCCCCGAGCTGGGCGCGGACCACGTGATCATCCAGCATGTTGAGCACCTGCACCAGACCATAAATCTGACCCTGCACCTCCATTTCCACAACTCGATCGGTCCGGAGGACGCCGCCCTGCTCAAGGAGCTGTTGGACTAGGCCCGGGGTTGGCCGCCAGGCGACTGACCGCGTCACCGTCCTTTCACGACCGCAGCAGCATCCAGCCGCGATGTTGACACCGCCAACGCCACGGCGGGCGCCGCGCAAGGACCCACCATGATGAACCCGACGCGCGCGGATAACCGGTGCATCTCCTTCTCCAGCCATTGGCACGGGCGCTTCGGGCCCGGGGTTGCGAGCCTTGCGTCGTACACCACCGCTGGGGCGATGGCGTGACCGGACCGCCGACGGACCATGAGGCGTCGGTTTGGTTTGTGAACGTCCACCGCCGCCGGCGCCACCGGAGCCCCTCACGCAGAATGTCCCGCCACGCGGCACTCTCAGAAGATGTCAACCGGCCCGCGGGTCCGTTGCGTCATCTTGATCCAAAACCAAAGGAGACCATCCCCATGTCCATCGCACCCCAGATCCACCGTTTCGCCCCCGAACTTAGCCCGCAACAACTTGAAGTGGTGGGTCATGCCGGCGGCCCTTTGCGCGTTGTTGCGGGGCCGGGCGCGGGCAAAACTCGCACTCTCACCTGGGGCCCCATCAATCTGCTGGCCCAAGAGGTCTGCGGTCCGCACGAACTGCTCCTGCTGGCGTTCGGCCAGCCGGCTGCTGCGGAGATGAAGCGCCGGTTCCTGGCTGCCGCGCAGGCAGTGGGCTATCGCGGAGATGCCGACAGCGTTCGGATCTCTACCATCCACTCACCCTGCCACCGCATTCTCTGCCAGCATCACCGACGGGTGGGGCTCGGCTCCCGATATACGGTGCTGAACCAGGACACTCAACGCCGCTTCTTGGACGAGCACTATGACACGATCTTTGGTCCCGACGAGCGTGGTCTGGCTACCTTTGGCTGGCGCGACCCCTCACAGGTTGTACGCGATGCGGCCCGATTTTTCGACCGTATCACCGAGGAGGATATTTCCCCACGGCGACTCCTCGATTCCGGCAACGAATTTCACCGCATGCTCGGTCACTGCTATCTGCGGTACGAGAGGACGCTGCGAGCACGAGACTGCGTGGACTTCAGCCATCTCCTCCTCTGGGCCGACGATGTTCTGGCTGACCAGCGCATCGCCGACGATATTGGCTCTGGCATTCGTCACCTGATGGTCGACGAATATCAGGACGTATCCTACCTGCAGGAGCTGGTGCTCCTGCGACTCGCGGAATACCACCACAACCTGGCCGTGGTCGGAGATGATGACCAGGGTATCTTCCGTTTCCGAGGAGCCATGCCGGATGGCCTGGGAGGCCTTCCGGGATCGTTTTCCCGACTGCACAACCGTCACGTTGGACGTCAATTATCGCTCTCACCCGGACATCATACGGGTTTGCAACCAACTGATCGCCGGCCCCAAGCACGACGACGGCGCTGGCGCTGCTTCGATGCTCCACGATAAAGAGATGAAGCCCCACGACCCGAGCGCGCACGCCGACTACCCGTCAGTCATTTCAGTGGTGGGATACGACGTCGATGAAGAAGCGGCGGAGCTGGCGGACATCGTCGGATTCCTCGCACGCCACCGGGTGATTTCGGATTACTCCCAGGTTGCCCTCCTGCTGCACAGCGTAAAGCCTCGCCACAGCCGGCCGTACCAATCGGCCCTGGAGGCGGCGAGGATCCCCGTGTTTCGTTCCGATACCAGTGAGGAAGGTGTCCAACCCAGCCGACATCGTGGCGGGCTCAATTCGCGGTTTCCAAAGGGCCGCGTTTGCATCACGACCATGCATCAATCGAAGGGTTTGGAGTGGCCGATCGCAGCAGTGGTTTGCGGTGGATTAGTCGGCAAGAGCAACGGCTGGGACCACGCCATCGCGCGTTACAGTCGCCGCAAGCAACACCACCGCGGCGCCTTGGGTGCGCCGCTCGACCAACTGCGGCAGTTCTACGTCGGCTGCACCCGGGCGGAAAACCTGCTGATCCTCAGCGCCAACCAAGAATATCGGCCGGCTCCGGTGTTCGACCATGTGTGGGAAGGGATCCCCCGCTGGTCGTTCATGGACACCACGAGTTTGGCGCGGCAGAAATTCGGTGCGCCGGACGATTATCGTGCATCGTTATCGGGGCAGTCCCGCATCATCGATCGCGTGGAGCGCCTGGTGCTGCGCCGGCGGCGGTAGGCCCACTTCCCCGATCCAAAGACGGTTTCATCATTGCGCGTTCATCGGACCGTGATTGCCGATGACCCCATTTACCTTCTGCTGGACGAGATCGGGTTCATATCTGTTGCCTCCTCGCGACTTGGGTTCAATGATGGGTCCGAACTTCGATGTCGTTCAGTTGGATAATTGCCTTCAATCGGTCAGTTTCTTCTTTGTACGTCTCCATCAGCGCGTTTTGTTCATCCAGGTCCCGCAGAGCCTGCTGCCACTTGTCTCTGTAGGATCTGCTTTCTACAGTCAGAACATCGTCGCGTTGCCGCAGTCTTCGGTTTTCCTCCGTCAGTTTCGCCACGCTGCGTTGTAACTCAGCCACTTGATCTGTCAATGCCTTTCTGGACGGAGTCGAGGCGATTTCGCTACTCGTCGAAGCAGATTGGCCGAGACTACGTCTGGTTCAGCAGGGGTGTCAGCTTGGCCACCAAGGCCGCCACGTCGTCGAGGCTTTCGGCCACTGCAGCGGCGTCTAAGTGGTTCTCGTAGAAGTTCTCGTGGAGGTCGCTGGCCACGGCGAAAAGGCGGCGGATGTCACCGTCCCCGGTTCCCGAGCGGAGCCGGTTTGCTGTGACGAGGTGGTGTCGGTGGCGACTGTGTTCCCAACCGCGCTGTTCGGCGACCGCCTTGAGGATTTGGACCGTGGCTCCCCAGCCTTTCTCTGATGCTTGTGGGAGGTCGCCGCCGGCCAGCTCCGTTCTGGCCTGTGCCAGAAACTGCTCGCTGGCTTGTTGATACTGTTGTGTCGTCATTTGCCGTTTCTCCTACTACGATTACAGGTTAGCGTCTCAAACCTATTCGGACAATCTTGCCGGTGCTTCCTTGGTGATGTCCGAGTCTGAGTAGCAAAATCTCCTAGGCGACTAAAAACACCTAAAAACGGCCATCCGATCTGCCTGAGAAATCGCCATAGAGGGCACAAATACGCGCTCTCATCGCGATAAGCCGTCTCAGACGCCTCTGCGCCCGTCGTCATCGCCCCGAAACCGCCCTCACAGCGCGTCTACGCCAATCTGCCGACACACCGGAGCCGATGCCCATGACCCAGCAACAATCACCCAACCTGCACCTGCCCGACGGCGGGAAAATCCAGGCCATCCAGGAAGCAGGAACACCCGAAACTTCCCATGAACGACTCAATCACCGACTTCATCGCCGAGCTGCAGGAAGCTCACCGAATGCACGCCGACGGCTCCACCGAACACGACATCAGGAAGATGCTCAAACGGTCCGGCGCACCCACCAGCCTGATCGAACACTTCCTCAACGTCGTCGCCTCAAAATCCCCACGCGACAACCACAGATGGGCCGACTGGCTCGACCCGTTCATCGACTCCTTCACCCCGACGTCAGAAATCAAATCTTCCCAAGGCACCGCCCGTCAAATCCTCGACCACTACCACGACGTCACCCTCAAGGCAGTCAACGCACGCAACCAAAACGACCGACACGACGCAGAACTCTCCCTGGAATCCGCTCACCTGAAACTCCAACTCGCCACCATCGAGACCCGCTTCACCCCCGTCCCAAATCCAACTTCCACCCGATACATTTTCAACGACCTTACCACCGTCTCCATCCACACCGCCCAGAACACCGAGTAACTCCGACCACCCGCCTAGACCACTCCTTCCCCCCCACTACATTCCACCGCCCAATAGTGAAACCGACCCCCATCACAACACCCTTCAGACCGACCCTGAATAACCGGCGGAAGCACCCATTTTAGAACAAACATACTAGGCAGTGTTGACATTTTGAAACTCATTCCGTCATTCCGGCGAAAGCCGGAATCCATAGGTCGTGAGGTGAACAAATCGAAAACGTTATTAACGAATTCGGTCATTGGATTCCCGCGAAAGCGGGAATGACGAGAAATGTCAACACAACCTAGCCAACGACGTGTCCACTTTTTGTGCCTAAATAAGCACGATCTCTATTACAACCCCCTGGGGGCGGCTGTCGGGAAGCGTCCCGTCAACGACGAGTCGCTGTTTTACCTTTGCGTAGTGCTTAGCAGCGTACAAATGTTTTGTTTTTGTCCAGTTTTATTGATACTGTGCTCAGGTTGGGCTTTTCAAACCTAAAAAAGCGACACCTAAGCGGCCAACGACGAGTCGCTGTTTTGAGTAGCAAAACAGTACCCGTCCTATGGCGATTCCCTTGTCTCAATAACCAATATTCGGCCCAAAACCACCCCGCCGCGAGCTGGTCAAAGGGCTCAAAAATACGCCCTGCCGGCCCGAGAAACGGACCCGGTTTTCCGGCCCGGATCCCAAAAATCACAGGAGAGACGATCATGCACGAACCGCGGCCGATTCCCCGTGGACAGAAGAAACAAAAAGTTTCGACGATGACCTGATAGCCCGAACTCTCAGCAACGCAGCCGACATCAGGAGAACCCTAAGGTTCAGCCGGGACGACCTATTTCTCGACGCAGACGGACGTCGCAGCGACCCCGAAAATGCCACTCAGGCATCGACCGACGGATGCATCAGCTGGCATCAATGGCCCTATGTCCCGACGATTCTCTGGACGCCCGGGACCTCCGCTGGCACGCCGCAACACGTTTCCAAAGACGCATCGGTTACGGCATTGAGACCTACGACAACGACCCCAACACAACCGCCGAAAAGGTCGCTGCCGACTTGGATAAAACCGCCGCCGAGGTCAGGAACCCAGCCGGCCGTTACACCTATTGTATGTTGCGTATGCCCCGTGGATGGGCCAATCTACGGGGTGGGCGAGAGGGGCGCGTCGTTCACCTGTGGGTGAGCCAGGCCACAACCCTGGACTGCACCGGCGTCAAGTTGGACACCCCTCCCGCCGTTCTGGTCGCTCCGAACGGATACAGGGGCTTTGAGGCCCGCATCTACAAGTGTGGAGGACACCAGGCATTATCCCACCGGGAGGGTAGCAATCGGGAGGGTAGCAACAAAATGACAGTGGTAGCCGGCATTGACGTGGGCAAGGCCAACCTGGACGTTTCAGTCTCCGGAGGCCCGGTGCTGCGTTTCGACAACACCGCAACAGGCATCACCAAGCTGCGCAAACACCTTCAAGAGCACGACACCACCCTGGCCGTCTGTGAACCAACGGGCGGCTACGAACGGCTGCTGACCAGTCGGTTGCGGAAGACTGACATAGGGGTGCATGTGGTCCACCCGGGCCGGGTGCGCGCTTTCGCCAAAGCCTGCGGCTACGAGGCCAAAACCGACCCATTGGACGCCCAGGTGCTTTCCCGCTACGGGGAAGTGTTTCCGGAGGCGGATACGTGGGAACCGGAGACGGACCCGCACCGAGAGGAGCTGAAAGACCTGCTCAGGCGGCGGCGGCAGTTTATTGACCAGCTGGTTCAGGAGTTGGGTCGGCTGGACAAGGGCATTTCCGCCACTATCGCCAAGTCCACCAAGCGCCACATCGCCTGGCTGGAGAAGGAGATCGCTCGGCTGGACAAGGAATACCAGGCAGTCCTACAGGACAATGCCACTCTCACCGACCGCGCCGCTCTCTACCGCACCGTGCCCGGCATCGGGCCGCTAACCGCGGCAACCCTGGTGGCCCACCTTCCCGAACTGGGCCACTGGGACAGCAAAGCTTTGACCTCCCTGGTGGGACTGGCGCCCTGGTCCCGAGACAGCGGCAAGAAGCGAGGGCATCGCGCCATCAGGGGCGGCCGGGGACTGGTGCGGAGAGCGCTGTACATGTGTGCATGGGCGGTCATCCGCCACGACAGCGAAATGCGTCGGTTTTATGACCGGCTTCGTCAGCGTGGAAAGCCGGGGAACGTTGCAGTGGTGGCGGTGATGCGTAAGATACTGCTCCAGCTCAACGCGGTAGCTCGCAGAGGAACGCCATGGGTGCCACAGGAGGCGTGACCACAAGTCCTGACAATCCCACAAAAAGGCTTGACTTCCAACACGGATACTTGACGGGACACTACCTGCCTGTGCGTGGGTTTCACCAGGGCAGGGTTCGAGTACGCTCCACTGGTAGGCCGACCAACCAATGATCAGCCGGCTGCAGTTCGTGCAGTGGCCGAAGGCGTAGGGCTGCTGGCCGCCGCCCTCTAGGTGGCCCCAGGCCTCGGCGGCCAGATCCTGGACGTCCTCTTGGGTCTAGCCGGCTTCCCGCACTGGGGTCGCATTGCCATCAGCTGCTGCGCAGACGGTTCAGCTCCGCCTCCAGTTGTTGGATGCGTGCTTCGGCCTGGATCCGTTGCTGCTGCTCGTTGTCGGCACGGGCCTGCTCGCTCAGACGAGCCTGCCGTTCGTCGTCCAAGGTGACGATACGTTGTCGCGTGGCCGGGTCGTGCCAGACGAGCTGGCCGTTATCCCACCTCAAGTTCAGGTTGAGGGCCGCGCTGTAACCCTGCAGCACGCCGTCCGGCAGCTCCTCAATCAGCATTGGCTGGTACTGCCCGTTCACCAGTCGGTCGCCCGCCAGCCCCGTCCCGTGGAACTCCCCCGTCTCGTCGAACCGCCAGTACTCCGGTATGCTCAACTCGGCATAGTAATCCCGCTTTGCGCCCACGTCAGCCTCCGCCGTGCTCTCCGACGCCACTTCCAGCACGAAGTCCGGCGGCTTCCCCTGCTCCGAGACGATGTAGCCGTTGCTGGCCTGGTAGTCGGCTGCACTGACGTCGAACGCGATGAGCAGGTCGGGCCGGCGTGCCCGGGCCTTGTTGAACTCAGGGCTCGGCACGATCCAGCGGTCAGCTTCCACCAGCGTGGTCTCGGGATTGCCGAAGTGCTCAATCAGCAGATAGGCGTTGCCGGGCTTGTACAGGTGGTCGTGGCTGGTCATCTCGTCAAGCTCGCGCTTGGGGGGTTCCGGCAGGCGGAAGCGGACTTCCTGCTTTGGTTGCTGTGTTGTGGTGGCGCTGGGCTTGGCGGTGGTCATGTTGGACCTCCGGGAATGTCAGATTAGCCGGGTCTCGCTCGAATGGGACGGTGCAGCCGATTATACCCCGGCTATGTCGGCCGTCTCGACTGGGTTGATTCTCTGTCGTTTGTGAATTGTGAAAATGCGTTCTCAGGCCGGTTTAGAGCCTCGGATGACTTGTGGTCGTCCTGGTTGCTGAAATCGCTGTCACAGCTCGTATTTGTATCCTCTATGGCGATTTCTCAGGCAGATCGGATGGCGGTTTTCCAGGCTGTTGGTGAATTGGCCATCGTCCTTCGATCGGTACGGTGGCCAGCTTCCACGTGGTTTGGTGTATTGGCTATCCTCACGGCACTGTTGCGTAGGCGGGGTTGGTGGGTTCTTACTTGACGCCGTTGTTCTTGAGTGCGTGGACCCTGTAGATGTATTTGGTGCCGGACTGGACGGTGGTATCGGTGTAGGAGGCGATTTCGCTACTCGCTCTTATCGGGTTGGGGGACTCGGTGTGGCGGGAATGTAGGCCGGCACTTTCCTGTTTGCCGCTATGACCAGGGACTGCGCCACGTTACGACGCTGTCGTCTGTTGAGTAGTTGATCGTACATGGGATCCACGCGGGCGTGGGTCTGTTCGTTGGGTGAGTCCGCCACCCGTTCTGCGCCCGATTCAGCCAACTCGTCCGTCGAAATGCTGACCACGGCTGCCGACAGTCGCACGCTCTTTTCAGTGAATTCTCGGTGCGAGCGCTCGGCCGTTGCCAGCCATCGTTACGATTTCCGTTAAGCTGCCTGCGGCGGGTCACACCGGCCTTTTTTGTCGGCGATGACAGGCTTGACCTGAGTTGATTTTCGACTGGGTTGTGAGTGGCGAAGACGCGTTCTCAGGCCGGTTTTGAGGCCCGGATGACTGTGAGTCGTCCAAGGGCTGAAATCGTTGTTACAGCTCGTATTTGTACCCTCTATGGCGATTTCTCAGGCAGATCGGATGGGTATTTTCGTCCTCAATCGCCTGTCCCATGTATCCCACCTCAGCGACGTTGGTTTGACCGACTTTGTTGCCATTCCCTTTTTGGGTCTCCGGTGGATGTGGATGACGCCGGATTGGCCCACCAGATAGAGGCGATTTCGCTACTCAGATTCGAATATCATCATGAAGGCCGCGCCGGCATCATTGCCAAGGCAAGCCGCAGTTGCTAACCTCCAAAAACAGCAGCAGGAGCCCCAAGTGACCACCCAACAGTATCAACAAGCCAGCGCGCATTTCTTGGCGCAGGCCAGACGGGAACTCGCCGACGGCGATCTCCCGCAGGCATCCGAGAAGGGCTGGGGCGCTACTGCCCTGATCCTCAAGGCCATCGCCGAACAGTGGGGCTGGGAGCATTACCGGCACCGGCACTACCACCGGATCATCAGCCGGCTCCGGGTCGAAACCGGCGACGGCGACATCCGCCGCTTGTTCGGAGGCGCCAGCCTGCTGCACGAAAACTTCTACGAAAACGGGATGATGGCCGAAGACGTGGCCGACGGCCTAGACGACGTCGAGGCCCTGCTGGACAAGCTAATACCTTTACTGAGCCAGACGTAGTCTCGGCCACTCCGACCCGTCGAGTGTCGAAATCGCCTCATCAGATAGATGAACGAGCTTTCATCTGATCCGCTGCGCTGCGGGTTCCTCCTACTGGCTAAACGTGACCTCTGTGCCGTGTTCCGTCAGCAGGGCGATGGCGTCCTTGACGTGTTCGTTGACGTCGGTTGTTAGACTGCCGTAGACGATGATGCCGTCGTAGTGTTCGGGGTTTTTGACGACGTTTCTCAGTATGTTGACCAGTTCCTGTTGTCTTTCCTCGATAGTAGGATTGTTCAAGTAGGCGGCGTCGGTACGAAATCCATAATCTGTGGTGCGCCGGATTCGGGGCTACTTGAGCTGTCGCCTTGGCCTTTGAATCGTTGTCCTGCCCTGCTGGCTCAGGATGATTCGGCAATAACTGCCGACGTAGTGCTGCGGGCAGTGCTTTACGTAGCGTCGTGTAGGGCGTGCTAAAACCCGGTGCCGCTGTCGAGGCGGTCTGGCTGTCGATCGTTTACGTACTCCGCATGGGTGCAGTTGTTGCGGATTGCATCCTCTATGAATAGCATTTGCCCGTATTGACGGGGGTATGTTTGCTACGTCGGGAGGTAATTTCCAACCTTGCGCTCACCGCCGATCGTGGCTAGATTGGCCCTGAGGCAGGCCCGTAGGGCACCTCGAAACTACTGGACCGCCTCACCAGGTCACGCGCCTTCCGGAGAGGAGATGTTGGAATCGTTCCGCCAGCACCGCGCCTCGCAGGTGCTCGGGACCGCCGTCAGCGTCTTCCGGGCCAACGACTGGACCCTCAACCGTAGAGACCCCGACGGCCTCAGGTACGTGGCGTCTGTCTGGGTCTGGGTGCATTGGTTCATGGTTGCCACCTGCTTGGTGCAACTGGTCTACCGCCCCTGGTACGGCCCGGAACGGTACGCCGCGTACGCGTTGCTGTACCTGGTGTTGGTGGGGTTCAGCGCCTACGTTCACTACCGGCTGGCGTCGGGAAAGAAGATCACCTGGCGCTAGATCTTCGCGCTCTGCACCCTGGACGTGTTGCTGATAACAGCGGGGACCGTGCTGGGCAGTGGCTTGAGCCACTATTTCTTCCACCTGCTGTACTACACGGTGTTGGCCGGCTTTGGGGCGTTCTTCACCTCCTTCCGGCTCAACATGGCCTTTGTTACGGCGGTGGCCGTGCTCTACCTCGTCATCAGCCTGACCGTCGGCGACGGGGTCGACCTGGCGGCCAGGGAAGAGAAGCCCCTGTTCGCCAGGATCGTGGTTATGTACGGTGTGGTGGCGGCGGTCAACCTGGTCTCCCGGTTCGAGCGGACCAGGTGGCGGGCGTCGGTGGAACGGGAGGGTGCCCTGCAGCGGGAGCGGATCGAGCTCTCCCAGTCCATTCACGACACCACGGCCCAGTCCGCCTACATGATCGGCCTGGGGATCGACTCGGCCAAGCGGCTGGCCGGAGACTCCAACCCGGAACTCACGGCCCGTCTGGAGGCTACTGCTCTGCTGTCCAAGACCGCCATCTGGCAGTTGCGACACCCGATCGACATGGGAGGCATCTTCGACGGCCGGGAGCTGGGCCGCACCTTGGGCTCCCATGTGGCTACGTTCACGGCCATGGTAGTGTCCCGTCAAGGTGTAAAAGCGCGTCATCCCTTTTGATGTTGATCAGGCCGCTGCTTCCAGCATGTTGGGCGTCGGCAGTGCCTCGTTGCCGGCGGCGTTGGGGATGGTGAGGTAGCGGCGGGCTTCGGCCCATTCGTCGTGTTGCTCGGCCAGCACCGCGCCCAACATGCGCCGCGCCGACGGCCGGTTGGGGAAGATGCCCACCACGTCCCCTTTCGGGGGCAGGCTCTGCGGCGCCTTATCTCCCGGTTCAGCCGTTCCTGCGGGTTGTTGGACCACAGCTTCTGCCAGTGGGCCACTGGGAAGGCCGTGCGGGCCAGGATGTTCGGCGCGGCGTCCGGCAGCAGCTCCGCCACCTGGGGAAAGGCCTCCCGAAGTTGTTCCACTACTCGGTCCAATTGGCTGTGGACCTCGGCGGGAGACAGTTGCTGGTAGATGGTGCGTACCATGGTGGCCACGCCAGGTTGGGCACGCTTGGACACTCGGGTGAGCAGGTTGGCCATGAAGTGGGTGCGGCAGCGCTGCCAACTGGCTCCAGCAAAGACCGCGGCGATGGCGTTCTTCAGCCCCCCTGCTTTCGCAGGGGCAGGCTCTGGTGGGCATCGGAGGTTACCAGCTCCACCCCGCTGAGCCCCCGAGCGGTCAGCGACCGCAGGAAGGCCAGACAGAACGCACCGTCCTCGCTGGCGCCCACGTCCATACCCAGGATCTCACGCTGCCCTTCGGCATTGACCCCCGTCGCCACCACCACGCAGACGTTGACGATGCGGCCGCCCTCACGCACCTTCTGGGTCAGGCCGTCCAGCCACACGTAGGGGTAGGGACCACCGTCCAGGGGCCGACCCAGGAAACTCTCCACCACTTCGTCCAGTTGCTCGCAGATGCGCGACACCTGGCTGCTGGAGATGCCGTCGCAACCCAGAGCCTTGATCAGGTCATCCACCCGCCGGGTGGAGACTCCCTCCACGTAGGCCTGCTGGATCACCGACAGCAGAGCCTTCTCGCTGCGCCGCCGTGGTTCCAGCAGGCTGGGGAAGTAGCTGCCTTCCCGCAGCTTGGGAATGTGCAACGCCATGGTGCCGACGCGGGTATCCCAGGTGCGGTTGCGGTAGCCGTTGCGGTAGGTGATCCGCTGGGCTGCGTTCGCCGTGCTGGGCGCCGATCTGGGCGGAAACCTCGGCGTCCATGATGCCGTCCACCAGGACCCGCAGGGCTTCCCGCAGAAAGTCCACGTCTCCGTCGATGCCGCGCTTGCGTAATAATTCCAACGTCGTTCTCCTTGTTCTGGGTTGTGACTTCCGGTCAAGGATGACGCGGTGGTTAGCTTGGGCTACACCGATTCTTTTACACCACTTCCCGGTACTCTACTTGGCTATCCCTCCTCCACTCTACTCCGTGTCCTCGGGTTCTCCCCCCGACATACAGAGGCCGCAAACCTTCCGGACCTCACCCAAGTGTCTGGTAACGTATCCAAGATCCTGGTACTCCCGACCCCGGTACGTGATCAGTCGATACCACCACTTCCCCAAATCAGCGTGGTCCACGAGCGATCCGGGCCTCGGCGTAGCGCCGCAAGTTGCCTCTCCTGGCTGAACCCACGGCCGTGCCTGATAAATGTGGAGATTTTCTCGCTGGTCAATTTCGACAATCCGCTGCATTCTCATCACCAAGGCTTGCCGCAGTACGGGCAGGGTTCTCTCACTGGGATAGACCATTGATAGGCTGACCGCCCGACGATTTTGATTCCCCACCGGCGGCCGCTGGCCAGCGCCGTTCCCCGGGGAACGGCCGAAGCGCATTGCCTCAACAAAACCGTTACCCAACGCCAATGGCCGCCTTGCATACAATGGTCCTCAAAATTCGGGAGGCAGCTACATGGCTGGGGGGTTCTGTTCCACTTGGCGGGGTAGTCCGATATAATCCCGCCACATAAAACGCAAACCCGCCGTTAGAGCGGCGGGCAAGCGCGGAACCTTCGTCTTTGCGTAGGCAGGCTCCAATCCCGGGACGGGTTGATAGTACCAGTCCATCTGGGCCATTGGCAATTACCTTCGGCGGCGGTTTCGCGCCGGAGGTTACTGTATGGCCAAGAAAACACGTGGGACGCAAAAGGGAATCGGTCCGGCGATCAGGGCAGCGCGAAACACTAGCAGATTGCCAAATCGCGGCCTGAAAAGCCAACTCAAGGTGGCGCTCAAAAAGTTGTAGAACATGGACAGACTTATGCCGGACCGCACCTTTGCCAACGGGACGGTAGTGTCTCACTTTGCAATATTCGCTGGGATTGTTTGTTCGATGCTGGTCTTAGCCTGCCAACCAGGCCCGGAGCCAGCAACCTACGCGCCAATTCCCACGCGCATTTTGCCAACCCAGCCCCCCATAAACCAGTGCGTAAAAATAGCCACTTCATACTATTGGGCGTCGAGGATTCAATCCCCCCAAGCGCCCTGAAAAGCAAGTTGGAAGAGATATATAGCCGGTTTCTTGATGAGCGTGGGAACATAGTCGCCGAACACAATACCCAGGGCTATGCCAACAACCTATATTACTCAACTGCCGGAGTGGAGGAGGCTTTGCTGGGCTACTCAGCGGCCTATGACCCTGACGCTTGGATCAGGCCCCACGCTTCCCAGACCACACCGCAACGCTGGGGGACGCGGTGGGTTGCATCGGAATGTAGCAACCGCTGAGCGAACCGCAATGACATTTGGCGGGCAAAGAGTCGGAGACGTAGAGGATGAGTCATAACTGTGGTTCAACTTGCCGGCGCAAGCAGGCCATCCCGACTCGCTGCGATACGTGTCGCAGGTCAGCTTCAGCCAATCCTCGTCGCCATGCCACCCCGCGAGAGATAGCGGCGGCAGTCGATATGTACTTTGATGGTCTGTCGTATCGCAAGGTAGCACGGAACATGGGGGACCACTTCAACCTTGAGACTGGACAGGCCACGGTTCACCGCTGGGTACAGAAATACTCCCAGAAGGCCAGTGAGATAGGGGCAGAGTTCCCGGTGCGGACGGGCGACGAATGGGTAGCCGACGAGGTGGCGGTAAAGGTGGGCGGTGAGCAGTATTGGCTGTTCAACGTCATGGACGCGGACACGCGATTCGTTCTGTCGGCGTATCTGTCGCGGGAGCGCACCACCAGGGCGGCGCAAACGGCGATGGCCAGAGACAGAGCAGCCAACGTACAGGACACCGTCAAGACGGACGGGTTACGTTCATACATTGAGGGAGTGCGCCGTGCGGTCCCGACGAGTTCGGTCAAGCACGTTGTCAGCGAGGGGATTCGCGCCAAGATCAACAACAACCTGTCGGAACGTTTGCAAGGCACGTTCCGAGACAGGGACAAGACCTTGCGGTCAATGAAAAAGCGAGACACCGGCCAAGCCTACATTGACGGGCTGGTGCTTGATTACAACTACTTCCGCCCACACATGGGCATTGACGGCAAGACGCCGGCGGTAAAAGCAGGGGCGTATGCGCCGTTCAAGAGTTGGGTGGATATAGCGACGCTCGAAGAGACGGAATGACTACCCCGCAAAACGGAACAGAACCCCAGCAGGGTGCAACGGCGCTGGGCGGTTGGGGAACCGAAGGCGGTGCCGCGGCCGATCCAGGCAGTGTCGGGAACGGAGACGAAGGCGCGGGCCGGCAATCGTTTGCCGCCGTCGGCGCAGAAAGTGATGTTCTTCCGATACCGCATATAGGGATGCCAACCTTGGTCGCGTATCTGCTGCCACAGCTTGGGACTGGATATGCCCCGGTCGCAGAGCACGATGACGGTCATTTCCTCGGGGACCGCTGGGGCCAGTTGCTGGAGCAGTTCCACGGTGGGGTCCATCCAGGAGCCGGGCTGGTTGGCGTGCCGGATACACCAGGCCACGGGAATGGCGCAACTGCGGTAGACCACGCTGATGACAATGGCGGTGGTCTGGTCTCCTTTGAGCGTGGGGTCAATGGCCAGGGCGAGGCGGCCCGAACGCCACCAGGCCAGGACCCACCGGAGCAGGGGCGCGAAGCAGAGAGTTACGTCCAACTCGGTCTGGCAGGGACGGGCTCGGTCGCTGCCGTCGTAGAGCCATTCCCGGAGATACTGAAGCAGGCTGTTCCATCTGCCCCAGGGCGAGAGCGGGGAGGCCACCGCGTTCTGGCAGGCGCTGCCCGCGAGAATGGCCCCGCACACCCATAGCACCAAGCCGGTCAACTGTGGCTGCGAGAGGTGAGGTAAATGCGTTTCAATCGTTTTTTGCATCTGGTAGCATTCTCTGGGAAGGCGCACGGGGATCCTCCAGCATCTGGTCTTGTCACAACCAAGATGCCGGATTGCCCGGCGCCTTCCCAAGCTAAGCCCACGCCCAATTTCGGGCGTTACATACCCTTGTCAGCCCCTGGGCGGGGGAAAAACCGGCCCCAACCCTACGGACCGGGGCAAGAGCGGCGTCAAACGCAGCCTGTTGACCGAAGCCCAGGGCATTCCGGTGGGGCTGGCGGTGGCTGGGGCCAACCGCCACGACATGAAGCTGGTGCGGGCTACGGTGGACAACCTGTCAGTACCGCGCCCCGCGCCCAGCCCGAAGCATCCCCAGGGTCTGTGCCTGGATAAAGGCTACGACTTTGCTGAGGTGCGCCGGACCCTGGAGGAGTTCGGTTTTACGGCGCACATCCGCAGCCGAGGCGAAGAGGCCCAGGCCATCAAAAAGGAGGCCGGCTTCAAAGCCCGCCGCTGGGTGGTGGAACGCACTCACAGCTGGATGAACCGTTTTCGGCGCATTTTAGTCCGTTGGGACAAGTCTCCCGGCAACTATATCGCCTTTCTGCATTTCGCCTGTGCCCTCATCGCCCTCAGAGCCGCCCGGGTTATTAGGATAGGCTCTTAGTAGCGTGTCAGAGGGCTTGAGAGCCCCAGGCTTGCGTACGGGTTGGTAGCCACGATGCGGCTTTGACGGGCCTGCACGCGACGGGTCTCCAGAGCAGATAAATGTCGCGACATAGGTCGCGCGTCTATGGCTCCAGGGCGGGCAGGAACAACGGCAGCACTACCTCGAGATCGTCGACCGCAGGAACGAAAGTAACCTGAACCGGCATGTCAATGCTGATGTCCTCGGGGGCCACCTGGAGGATGTTGCTGCAAATCCTAAGGCCCTCCTGCTCCTCAAGCTCGATCACGCACAGGTTGTAGGGCGTCTGTTCCTTCTCGTGGATTGCCGGGTGCACCGGATGCCGGACTATTACGTAGGAATAGACGAAGCCCCTGCCACTGACCCTGGTCCAGTTGTAGTCCAGCGACGAGCATTCGGGACACATGGGCGTTGGCAGGTGCCGGAACAACCCGCAATCCAAGCACCGCTGTATACGAAGCTCGCCGTTTCGTGAGCCCTCCCAGAAACCTCGCTCGTAGTCCGGCACCCGCTCCAGGTCGGGCAACGGTATGCCCTCCAGGGGCGCGGTCATGGGCCGGGACCTGACGGTGTGTTCTCCTTGCTGGGTCATCGAAGCTCCTCGCTATCCCGAGACAATCCGGTGGCCATTCCGGCGCTATCCCCGGCGAATTATCACGGCGCCGCTCAGTTGGGCCACGCTGCTGCAGGACAGGACCCGGTTGATGGTCTTGTGGGGCGGCTGCGCGGTGGAAATGCCCCGGATCACCCGCACCGCCTCCTGGACGTGGGTCAGGCCATGGATGTACGCCTCGGAGTGATTGCCGCCGTGGGTATTGGTGGGCAGCGACCCATCGAACCGGATGTTTCCGCCCCCTTCCACGAAGTCCTTCCCCTCGCCCCGGGGCACAAATCCGTAGGCTTCCAGGTTCAGCAGGCAGAAGGGCGTGAAGTGGTCGTAGAACATCAGCGCGTCCATGTCCGTGGCATCCAGCCGGGCCCGCGCCCAAAGATCGCGGGCGGTGTTCTCCGACTCCGCCGTCGCCAGGTCGGGACGGTAGATGATGCCGTCGTTCCGGGGGCCGGAGCCCTGGGCAGCCGCCTCCACTAGAGTCAGCGTGCCGGAGTGGCGCAGTTCCCTGGCCCGCTCCGGGGTGGTCATCACCACAGCGGCGGCGCCGTCGTTTTCCTGGCAGAAGTCCAGGACGTGCAGCGGATCCACGACCATGCGGGAATTCTGGTGGTCGTCGATGGTGATGGGCTCCCTTCGCAGCGCGCGGGGATTCCGGGACGCGTGCTCGCGCAGGGTGACCGCGACCCAACCAAAGTGGCGGCTCGTGGCCCCGTAATGGTGCATGTAGCGCCGGACGAACATGCCGAAACGATGCGCCGGCGCCATGTTGCCCCAGGGAACGGCAAAGCTGTCCGCCCCGCCGGCGATTCGCTCCGGGCCTCTGGCCCGGCCCAGGCGCAACCCGGAACGCAGGTTGGCGGCCCGAAAGCACACCACATAGTTGCAATATCCGGCGGCGATGGCGGCGGCGGCATGCCCCACAACGGCGTTGCCCGCGCCCCCGCCATAGGAGACGGATTCCCAGTGACGCAGGTTCTTGATGCCCAACGACTGCACCAGCAGGGTCTCGTGGTTCGACTCCATGTCGTACCGGATCAGGCCGTCGATATCCTGCGGTGCGATGCCCGCGTCGTCGCAGGCTGCCTTGATCGCTTCCGAGGCAAGCTGCAACTCGCTGCGGCCCGAGTTCCACGAAAACTCCGTTTCGCCGATGCCGACGATCGCGGCCTTGTCCCGAATCCCGTTGGTGTTGGCCGGGATGATGTTGGGCGCCATTGCCTGCTATTCCTCCTCCCAGTCCACTACCTTCCGTTGTTTCAGGTCGTGGATCTGTTCGTCGGTATACCCCAGCTCCCGCAGAATGGGGCGAGTGTGCTGACCTTTGAGCGGACCCGGTCCCGCCTTGCCAGTGGTATCCGAGAACTCTACCACGGGAGAATGCCGCCAGAACTGACCATAGCGTGGCCCCTCCACCTGGGTGAGGAGCCCGTTCTCACGCACGTGGGGATCCTCGTTGAAAAAGAAATACATCCCCCGGTCCTCGGCCTTGACGCATGCCACGTCGGCGGCGGTGAGCAGCCTCTCCCAATGCAGCGGTTCTTCGGCAGCGAACACCCTGGCCAACTCGCCGGCGAGCGCATCGTCGTGCTCCCCTCTCATCCCGGGAGTGGCAAACCGGGGATCATCCAGCAGGTCCGTGCGGTCGATGGTGCGGCACAGCGCCTCCCACTCATCTTCGAAGGGACACGCGAGGAACACCCATCCGGTTTTGGCCCGGTACAGGCGGTATAGGGCGTGCAGCCCGTATCCGTCACCATCCGGCAGCGGGCGAGGTTGCTTGCCCTCGTGCCAGTAGAAGTCGTCGACGTTGGCATAGGCGTTGGCGGCGATCATGGTGGACTCGACGTATTGCGCCGCGCCGGTGCGCTCACGGGCATACAGCCCCAGTAACAGGCCAACGGCATTGACCATGGCCGTGGTGTGATCGGCGGTGCCGTCGTTGGCCCGTTTTAGCTGCCTGGATATGGCCGCAATGTCGTCGATGGACATGGACTGGTCCGGCGGCGGGAAGGCGTCCCGCCCCATCTGGGCCACGCCGCCTCCGGACACGGCCCCGGCGATGGGAGCCATGGACGGCCGGTGAGAGTAGGGCCCGGTGGAGCCGTAGCCTCCGGCGTAGAGGTAGACCAGGTTGGGGTTGATCTTCGATAGCTGCTCGTAACCGATGCCCGTGCGCTCGGGAGCCCCCGGACGCATGCTGTGAAGGAGCAGGTCGGCCCTGGCCGCCAACTTACCCATGATCTCCTGGCCCTCCGGGGTCTTGAGGTCCAGGCAAATGTCCTCGGAGCCCGCCATGGTTCGGTGGACCGTCATGGGCATGCCCTGCCTGCCCCAGTCGCCGCCGGGCGCTTCGATGCGGATTACCCTGGCGCCCAACTCGGCTACCAGGGCGCAACCCAGTGGCCCGTTGATCACCGTCCCCAGGTCCAGGAGTGTTATTCCTTCCAACGGATGCATCGGCATCGGTTCCTTGCTCCCATTGGAACGAGTTCCGGCGTCGCCGCCAAGGCGGGCGAGCACCTCCGCTGTGTGTTGGCCCAGTGCCGGGGCCGGCCCCCGCGCGCTGCCCGGTGTCCCCCTCATGTTCACTATGGGGCCAAGCTGACGTGTTTCGCCGACTCCCGGTACAAACACGTCCTGCACGTTGCCGTTGTGCACGATCTGCAGATGGTCCAGGGCCTGCTCGGAGGTGAGGTAAGGCTCGGCAGCCACGTTGCCGGCCTGGCCCAGGAATATGGCCATCCACTCGTCCAGCGTCTTTTCCTGGACTTTCTCCAGCATGATTCCTTCCAGGGACGCGACGGCTTCTCGGTCCAGGAAGGGAGCGGTTTTGAAACGCGGGTCCTCGTATATGAAGTCCATGTCCAGCCAGTGCATCATGGACCGGAACAGCCTCTCCACCACGTTCCCCATTTGGATCCAGTGGCCGTCCCCGGTACGGGCGGGCAGGTAGCCCGTGGGGTTGGGACGCCCGATGCCCACCCTGGGATCCGGCGGGTAGGTGTCGGGGAGGTTCTCAATCATCTGGCCGTATACCCAGGACACGTGATCATAGGTGGTCACGGCCTTCAGCATGCTGGTCTCCACCCGTTGACCCAGGCCGGTCTTTTCCCGTACGTAGAGGGCAGCCGTGATGCCGCGAATCAGCGCCGTGGCGGCGGAGTGGCAAACGCCCTGAACCACGACGTAGTTGGGGCCTTCCCTGGGGTGCTGCTCGGCGAACATCATCATCCGGCCGCTCTTGGCGGCCACCACCGCGTCGTAACCCTTGTAGTTGGCGTAGGGCCCCTCGGGTCCGAAGCTGGTCAGCGTGGCATAAACCAGCCCGGGATGACCGGCGCGCAGGCTGTCGTAGTCAATGCCCAGCCGCTGGGTGACCCCGGGCCGGAAGCTTTCGACGACAACGTCGGCAAGCGGCGCCAGCTCCCGGGCGCTATCCCTGCCTTTCTGAGTCTTCAGGTCGAGGACAACGCTTTTCTTGCCGCGATTCCATTGGATCGATCCCGGCGAGCTCCTGAATCTTTCTCCGCCCGGCGGTTCAACCTTGATGACTTCGGCGCCGAAGTCGGACATCACCATGGTGGCGACGCCGCCAGCCCGGCCGCTGGTGAAGTCAAGGACGGTGATTCCATCAAAGACCTGCGCCATCACACCCCCCTTGTTAGTCGGCCAATCTATTGGCCCACGGATGCGCCGGGCGGTGGGTCAAGGCATCGGATCACTCGTACCCGTCCTGCCGTACCCGTCCTGCGGGATGGCCACCATGTGCTCGACGCAACACGTCCCTATGCTGACGCCATGATACGGCGTTTTCAGCGCCGGCGCCATCCGCGGCCCCAGCACCGTCTGTTGGTGGGTCGATAGGGAGCGTGATCTGCCCCGGGAAGTGGGACAGCCGAGGTAGGAGTATTGCGGGATAATCTCAATTGGCTTGCACGGAGAATTGTCCCACCTAAACGGATAGATCTATCTGGGAGCAGGTCGCTTTCGGTCTGCGCCCGCGGATGTGGTACATGCGGAGCATCATTCTTCACGGCAGCGACCTTGCCTGGAAGGCCTGGGAACCTGGAGGTAGTTATGAATTGAGTACGTTCGGGTCGGGAAAAGTAGGCCCAGCTTGACTGCGCACAGTAATATCTTCGAGATATGGATGGCCATGTGAATCTACCGGAATCCTCAACTCAACGGTTACAGGAATCGTTAAACGGGCTTTTTCGCTACGAAGAGCGCCCAGCCGATCTTTCCCGATTCAGCCGAAACCACCCAGAAGGACAGAGCCTCCACGGTGCGGTCGATGATTTCGGCTCCGATGCGGGGCAGAAGCCATTCCCGCTTATCTTGGAGTCGGTCCCGCACCCAAGCGTAGGAACGTGCCACGTGGGTGGGACCAGTCCTCTTCTCTGGTCACGAGTAGGTCCAGCCTGGACAAGGCATCGCGGTAGTCTTCCAGGTCCCACATGTCAGGCGAATTGATTCGGTCATAGATTTTTGCCCTGTCCTCGTCTGGAGTGGCCTTCCGCACGAGGATGTCGGTAAATATGAGAGCGCCGTCCGGCCTCAGGACCCGGCGGCATTCCGACAGGACTGCGGTTTTTCCGCAGCATGAAGTAACGCTTCCTGGCTCCAAACCACGTCATAGTAGCCGTCGGGGTATCCCAGATGATGAAAGTCCCCATACTCGAAGGACAGCAGATGGTCCAGGCCTGCCTCTCTGCTCCGGATGCCGGCCAGTTCCAGCTCCCTTTCGCTGATGTTGACGCCGGTCACCTGGCAACCGAAGTTTGTGGCCGGGAAACGTGCGGTAGAGCCATAGCCGCAACCCAAATCCAGGACGCTCACGCCCAGTCCCAGCGGAACGGCATTGGCCATGATCTCGTTGGTGTGTTCCATGGCCTCCGGATGGGGGCATTCTTCGCTACAGGGGACGCCAAGGTGTAAGTTGTCGCCCCAAACGCGGGGCGATTCCGGTAGGGGGCAGGATCGTACGCTAAGAGCCTGTTTACAATCTTTTTAGATTAGCACCATGAAGGCAAGCACCACCATTTGCAGGCTAAACTAAAGCCAAGGTGGGATGTACATTTAAGTGGCGATGATGATCAGCTGGGGTTAAGCCCGTGAATCCCTCTCATCCGTACTTGGAGAACGAGCCGGCTCCGTCGTTTGACCCCCACCATCTGCGCATCTGTTTCACCTTGGCTTTAGTTTAGTAGTTCGAAATCTTTGTAATGATGGGTTGATTGGTATAGGGCCTTCCCCGGCCATACCGGAGCTTATGGAGACTATCGCCGAGCAATCTGGCTTTCTACCAGTCATTTCAAGGATGTTGGTCTACTAGGCTCTGTTGACATTTACGGTCATTCCGGCGAAAGCCGGAATCCAGTGCTCCAAATAAGCATAACTATCCCAAAATTAGCCACTCCCCAACTCCCTGGATTCCCGCTTTCGCCGGAATGACCGTAAATGTCAACACAGCCTAGTATTGAGCTTCCTTTCGCAGTTCTTCCAGAGTCGGCGGCACTTTTCCAGCCAGGCGAAAGACCGCTCCACCACCCATCGCTTTGGCAGCACCACGAAGGTGTGCAGTTCGTTGCGTTTCACCACTTCCACCGAGGCTCCCAACAGGCCTTGCACCGCAGTGGCAAAGGGCTTCCCGGTGTAACCCCCGTCCACCAGCACGTTCTGCACTTGACTGAGGCCGGACCGGTTTTCGTCAAACATCGCCAAAGCCCCAGCCCGGTCGGTAACGTTGGCGGTAGTCACATGTATCCCATGGGGCAATCCTTGCGTGTCCACCGCGATATGACGCTTGATTCCCGACACCTTCTTGCCCGCGTCATAGCCCTTGTGCCCGGCGGTGTCCGTGTTCTTCACGCTCTGGGAGTCCACGATACAGAAGCTAGTCTGCTTTTTCCGACCATTGCTTCGTCGGGCCGCGCCAACCGATTTTTTTTAGGACTTGCTCCAGAATGGAATCCTGACCTGGGCCAGGCCGCTCGCTCCATTGCCGGAAATACTGGTAGCAGGTGCGCCAATCGGGAAAGTCCGCGGGCAGCATTCGCCACTGGCAGCCGCTTTTCAGGAGGTACAGCACGCCGCAGAAAACGTCGTACAAGTCCACGGTGCGGGGCTTGGTCCGGCGTCGGGCCGACGCCAACGTCGGCAGAATCCGGGCGAATTGCTCCCGGCTGATGTCGCTGGGATAGGAATGAGACATGATTACCCCTCCCCTGATGATAGTCTCAAATTAACCTATTTCAGAGATCGTAGACAGGTTCTAAGATCAGCCAAGGCATAGCCCTAACGCTCAGACTTATTCAAGCAAAGGCCGTAAATTCATTTGCCGAGACTCCGATCGACTTAGGGGGTGTCGTCAAAAGAGTTTGCTCCAGATCATCACTGCCCGGAGCTGGCAGATGGCCAAATACGACGCCGTTCTCTTGGCATAGCGGGTTGCCACCCCGCGCCACTGCTTGAATTCCAGGAATCCGTTCTCCACTAGGTGCCGCAGCTTGTACAGCGCCCGGTCATAGTCCCGCTTTTCTCTCCGGTTGCTTTTGGGCGGTATCACCGGGTCCATTCCCAATTCCCGGACGGTGGCTATGATTTCATTGGTGTCATAGGCTTTGTCCGCCATCAGGCACTCCGCTGCTATGCCCTCAATCAGAGGCAAAGCCTGGGAGCAGTCGGCAAACGTACCCTCGGTCACCGCCAGCCTTACCGGCATTCCGTGGGAATCCACCGCCAGGTGCAGCTTGCTGTTCAGCCCCCTTTTGTGCGGGCAATGGACTGATTTCCGCCCCGGGCGCCGGCGCTGTGGGGATGGGCCTTGATATAGCTGGCGTCTATCATCAGCCACTCGAAATCAGGGTCATCAATCACCGCCTCCAACAGTCCGGCCCACACGCCCCGGTCCCGCCAGCGGCAGAAGCGGCGGTGGGTGTTCTTCCAATCTCCGTAGTCCGGGGGCAAATCTCGCCAAGGAGCGCCGGTGCGCAGTATCCAGCACACGGCGTCGATAAACCGCCGGTTGTCCCCGTGTCGTGGCACGGGGCAGGCTCTGGGCCGGTCGGCCCCTCTTGCCCTCTCCCCCAGGCAAATGCGGCCTCAACCGCTCCCAAACCTCATCGGTCATATCGTGGCGCCGGTGCGCTACCGTCATACCCCCACCTTCCACACTCTCCCCATTTCCAGCAATCTACCACCCTACCGCCATTTTGACGACACCCCCTAGTGGCCTCGTCCACGGCGAGACTTTTGGACTTAGTACAAACCGAAGAACACCTTCAAACGTTATATTCACCAGCTCTAGTTGAGCGGTTCTCGCTTTTTCGACGGGCGCTACAACTGCTGGCGATCCGCCACCCAACCACCCGCATCGAGTTCTCCTATGCGACCCGTGGTGACACAGACACCATGAATTCAAAGGTCCAGCAAAAAGCCAAGGACCTAGAAATGGATTTCAGCAAAACCGTCACCGGAGCAACAGGTGTCGTGTCCTTCTTTGGAGCTGACGAACTTTGGATTTCAGCTAGCGCAGTGCCCAACTATACACTGCAGCTCACGTATCGTGAGAACGCCACGAGCGGCACTAGCCATGTAGCGTTGGTATCTCTCCGGGATTACGTGGCGTTCCTTTCTGACAGCGATGGCAACCTAAATCGACACATATTCGACTGGAATGTCAGAGACTACCAGGGCAATATTGAGATCAATAAGGAGATCAGATTTTCTCTCGAAGACGAACAAGCGCCTGATTTTTGGTGGCTAAATAACGGCGTTACGATCGTTTGCTCGAAGGCGTCCATTCAAGGAAAGACTTACACTCTGGACGATGTCCAGATCGTAAACGGACTGCAAACGTCCTACACCACGTTTCATGCCCTTTCGGCTGCTCAAAAAGAACACCCGGTTTTTGAGCGGAAGCTGCTAGTCAGAATTCTTCAGACCGAGGATCCTGCTACACGTGATCGTGTGATACGTGCCACGAACAGGCAGACGAGCGTTCCTGAAGCATCATTGCGAGCGACGGATGATACTCAGCGGAGAATTGAGGCGTTTTTCGCATCTAATCACCTATATTACGACCGCAGAAAAAACTACTACCGCAACAACGGCAGGCCCAAAGACCGCATTGTTGGCATTCCTCTGCTTGCTCAAACGGTAATGGCGGTTGGACTCAGTAGACCAGACGATTCGCGCGCGCGCCCTTCATCACTGCTGAAGTCCGACCAAACCTATCAAACTATTTTTTCAAGTGACATTCCACTGGAAATCTACCTGTGGGCAGCGAACGCCCAGAGAGAAGTAGACGCTTTTCTTCAGACACCCGAAGCAGGCGTATCAACTCCAGAGCGCACTAACCTACGCTTTCATCTAGCGATGCTCGCGGCGACGAAGCTGCTAGGCACCCGGGTGTACTCCCCAAAACAACTTAACAAGATTGCTGTCGACGCCCGTACCCTGCATGAAGCGGACCTCCCAGCGTGTCTCGCGACGCTCCGTGAAACGATGCAGAAACTGATTGACGAGACCGACGAATCATCAGATAAGATCGCGAAGGGTCGGCAATTCGTCGAAGAAATATTGGACACAGCAGGTTTCAACTAACCCGAAATCCAACGCAGAAGCGTGAGATTAACGTACTGAAGAAAGGCAAGGGTGCGCCTGTGCATCTGTCACATAGTTTCAAAACAGGAGAACAATCCCAGGTCAGAAGAACCCAAAAGATGGTGCCACGCATCCACACACCACGGTTTCATCCTGCTGTTGGCGACCACCACCTGCAGCCCAATGCTGGACTGACCCTTCCAGCCATGCCGCCCAACCGAGGCCCCGACCACCTCGACTAAGCGGCGCAGCCCGCGCCGGCGCTTCGGCTACCGCCGAGGCCGTCCCGACCATAACGAACACAGACATTCCTTGCTAAAACCGGAGCATTAAACAAGACCCGCCGACCTAGCCGGTAGCTACCGAAATATCGTCGACGTGGCGAAAAACGTCCACCCACTCCGGGATTCATGGAACGCCTTTTCCCAGCTACCCGAGAGTCAAAGTCCACATCCCAAAAGGTGAAAGCCTAATGACCACCGTAGTAGAACGGGAAACCCGCCCCGTCACCCAGACTGGCCAAGGCAGCGGCCAAGGACGCTGTGATGGCTGTCCCCGCTGCGACGAGCCCACCAGCGGCTTCTGCAAGATCCCACACCCCAAGTACCAAAATAGACATCCCGTCTGTCGAGTTTGCGGTCATTGTGTCCTGCGCGGCAACCACATGGACGATGCTTCCGACCTGGACGATCATCCTGGCCTGGGCCCCGAGCACGCCGGACAGGGACCAAGCCTCAATTGAAGCCAAAGGCGAGCCCGCGACCAAGACCACCGAAGCCCCCGACCCCAGTTCAGACTCGTTTACCCAGTGGCCCTAGTAGTCCGAAATCTTTGTAATGATGGGTTGATTGGTACAGGGCCTTTCCCCGGCCATACAGGGCTTTATGGAGACTATCGTCGAGCAATCTGGTATTCCACACCCGTCATTTCAAGAATGTTGGTCTACTAGCTGTTACCAGTGATTTGGGACAAAGTTACACAATTCAAAAGGTACAGTACGCCGCAGAAAACGTCGTACAAGTCCACGGTGCGGGGCTTGGTCCGGCGTCGGGCCGACGCCAACGTCGGCAGAATACGGACGAATTGCTCCCGGCTGATGTCGCTGGGATAGGAATGAGACATGATTACCCCTCCCCTGATAATAGTCTCAACTTAACCTATTTCAGAGATCGTAGACAGGCTCTTAGCTTTCTTGGTTCCATATTCAATGCCTCTGGCTATGCCACGAGCGGTGCCGCAGGGTTCGCCTTCGGCTGCAATCCGGCCGGACCAGTTGGCTGTAGAGTTTGTCGAGGATGTTCATTGCGAACGCCCTCCTCATCGGGTAACGCCGGTGACCACACGGCTGTGCTGAACGAGGACAGAATCATCCCTGTGGTCAAGGAGGGTATCCACACGTAGCAGCACCCGGAGATCGTCGCTTCCATTCTTCCGGGTGGGAGGGTTCCGTGCTTGGCTGGTTCATCGCAGGTGAGCCAACCAGGCCGCAAATGGGCCTAGATCGCGCGGTCATCGAAGCCGCTTTTCCGGTCAGAGGTCCCCGAAATCGAAGGAGCGAGCGCCCAGGTTTGGCCCGCGGGCGATCTGCCGTGGAGCGAACATCACCAAAAGATTCAACGATGACTACCAAATTCGGCATTGTTGGGAGTTTGAAGTACATGAACACCAGAGGCCATCTGATGTACTGGGGAGAACGGATCGGCTTGGCTCGGCAATTGGCCTCCGCGCCGCCGCCCGAACCACCAGTAGAGGGCTCGGCTGAGTTTTGCCGTAGCCCCGCCTACTACGTCAATCACCAAGCCCTCGCCCGCAGCAACGCGGACCTGCCGATGGGTGACTCCGAAACGGAACGTGGCCTGCCGGAATGGAACAACATTTACATGTCTCTGGGCGGCGACTGCGCCCACGTGCGTCTGCAGGGCGGCTACTCTCGTTTCGCCGAAGCCATCGGCGCGTTCGCCGGCACCTTCCTCGCCCCGCATCATCACCGACTCCGGGCCGTGAAGGACCCCGCACAATGTTCACCTCCGCCGAAGCGTGGGGCCGTGTTGAGTGGGGCGCCGACGCCATCGATATTTTCCTATCCGCCAACACCACAGAGCAGCGGCCTTCTCCGTTGAGGCGCTGTTGCTACCCCAAGTAGAGCAGGAACCTGCGGACCAGCCGGCGCCGTACCGGCCGTTCAACGCCTGGCCTGGTTTGGGGAGAGTTGCGGGCCCGCCGTTCGCTGCAATGTGGGGGGATGAAGTGGATGGGCCTTAGCTTGCCGGTCAATACGCGGCCTGTGACAGCGACTGTGGCCGTGGATGAGCCCCCTGGAGTCGTCTCGGCGATCTTATCGCCGTCACAGCTCGTGTTTGGCGCGTCTATGGGGATTTTTCAGACGGGTCGGATGGGTCCGTTTCTGCGCTTGTCAAAGGATGGCCAGATCAGCAACGGGTACAAGGAGACGATCAAGTTCGGATGTACCCGAGGAAGTAGCCTTCCGGTCACCGCAAGAAACCCAAGCGGCGTGCGGAACGATTGGTTTACGAAGTCCTGGCTGGCAGCGACCGCCAGGGCTTCGTCTATTACGAGTGGCGTCGGGGTTACGAAATGATCGCGCTGAACTTCGCCGCCTGGATCGCCGACCTGGGCTGCTTCGCCCTGCAGGTGAAGGCAAGCCGCTATCTGATCGACGACGGCGAATGGCGCCTGCGGACCCGGGATGGCTCCAAACCGGTCTTTCCCGACATGGCGGCCGATGCCGCCATAGAGCAGCTTGCAAAACGCAAGGGCGTTTGCGTCGTCTGGGGAAGGGCGAACCTATTGTGGGGACTTTGAACGAATCGTCCGCAGCCCCCGGATTTCCGGTGGTCTGCCGATGGCGCGCATCACCCGTGAGGTGTCGGCCATCACCGACAGGCAGATCAATCTCGGTGGGTCCGATAGCGCCGGCCGGAGCGGCGCACATCCAGTGGCGGCAACCGCCTCGGATCACGAAACGCCCGTTGTAGTGCGCGTGGAGATCGGCGGCAAAACCGGGGGCGCCATGCGGACCGACATTGTGCGCTGGCGTGCGGGGGATTGAATCCGCCTGAGGGGAGGCCCAAAAGCGGGAAAGCCCCACGCTGCGAGTGTTTTCCCGAGTGGCGGCACACATGCAGCGAAGGCGCAGGTTGAGCCCGGGGCCACCGGCGCTTTCGCTATTGAAGCGGGGATGGGTCCCAGATCATCCCCGGCGCGTCAAAACATCAATAACCTGGAGCAAACACCGACATGACCAATACCGTGGGCATCGCGCCCGTCATTCTGAGACTTTTTCCAAACCTGGACGCTGGCCAGCGGGAGTTCATCGCTCATCCGGACGGCAGCGTGCTGGGCAGCGCCGGACCGGGGGCTGGCAAGACCTTGTCCCTCGCCCTGAGGGCGGTAAACATCCTGCTGCTCGATCTCGCCCGTCCTGAGGAGCTGCTGCTCTGCACCTTCAGCGCCGCCGCCGGGGAACTCCGCCGGCGGTTCGACGCCTTGGCCGCGTCGGCCGGGTACAACGGAAACGCTGGACGGGCGCGCATCTGCACCATCCACAGCCTTTGCGGCCATTTCTTGCGTGCGTACCCGGAACAAGTGGGGCTCCGGCCCCGTTTCCGCCTGCTGGATCGGCAGGAGCAGTGGCGGTTTCTGTTCGAACGCTTCGATTCTGTATTCGGCCCGGACCTGGGCGACCTGGAGGGTCGCGGTTGGCAGCGACCCCAGGCGGTAGTGAGGAATGCCCTGCGGTACTTCGACCGCATCTGCGACGAGGCGATCAGTCCAGGAGACCTGGTTCCCTCCGGCAGCGCCTTCATTTCCGCATTGGGCCGCTGCTACCGGCGTTATGAGCGACTGCTGCTGCGGGAGAGCATCGCGGATTTTCCTCACCTGCAGGCGTGGGCCGATCTGCTCCTGGACGACGACATCGCGCGCCGGGAGTCGGCGCGGATCCGCTACCTGCTGTGTGACGAGTACCAGGACACCAGCCACCTGCAGGAACGGCTGTTGCTGCGCCTGTCCGAGGTTCACGGCAACCTGTGCGTGGTCGGCGACGAGGATCAATCGTTGTACCGGTTCCGCGGCGCCAGCGTGCGCAACATCCAGGAGTTCCCGCTCCGGCTTTCCGACTGCCGGGTGGTGGAGCTTCACGTCAACTACCGTTCCCACCCGCAGATCATAAGAGCCTACGACTGGTGGATGGCGTCGGCGGACTGGAGCAATCCCGACCCTCGGGGAGCGCCCTTCCGTCGCGCCAAGAACATCGTGCCCAACCCGGACCGGAAACTAAGCCGCTACTCGGCGGTTATCGCCGTGGACGGGGTGGACTGCGATGACGAGGGCCGCCAGCTGGTGGGACTGCTGCAGTTCCTGCGACGCCGGCGGGTGATTGACGGCTACGGGCAGGTGGCTTTGTTGCTGCACAGCGTGCAGGGCGATACCGCGGCGCCCTACCTGGACGCCTTTGAGGGTGCCGGCATCTCCGCCCGGTGGGTGCCTGCCGGCAGGAGACGGCATCGACGGGGCGGTGGGCAGGATGGCGAATGGGTCACCGTAACCACCATCCACCAGGCCAGGGGACGGGAATGGCCGGTGGTAATTGTAGGGTCGTTGTGCTTCCACAATACCAACGTTGACCCGGTAGGCCAGTTGCTGTGTCCCTACCTGCGCCGCTCAGACCGGGAACCGCGCCGCAGCATTGCTGCGTTCGACCACATGCGACAGCACTACGTGGCCTTCAGCCGTCCTAAGGACCTGCTGGTGCTCACCGCCCACGGCAGCGTCCATCCCCGTTTCGATGCCATCTGGGACGACGCGCCCAGGTGGGATGAGATGGACCGCGCTCAACTGGCCGCGTTGGCGCGCCAGCGTTTCTACAATGTTGAACATGGCGTCGAAACCCGGCCCGAGGTCGCGGCGGCCTTGCCCAGGATCATCGCCCGTCTCAAGCGACTGGATGTGCACCTGGGGATGCGCCGGCGTGCTGGCCGACCGGGCAGTCCCTCCGGCTCTCCCTGAGCCCCCGCGGCATTGTCGCGATCCCTTTTCAACATCAACACAACCGCGGCCGCAATTCCGGCCGATGAGGAGTATTCCAATGGAGTCATCACATAGCGCCGTGCCTTCTGGCATGCTCACGACCCTTCTAATCGTGACCGGCCTGATCCTATTCATCTGGCACCTGATCATCCATCCCGAGCCGCAGCTGGAAGACCCCGGCCCGTTGCCGGCGGTCCAAACCGAAGGTATCGCCCCCTTCGTCGTCGTGGCCAGCCGCCACGATGATGATGCAGCGGTCGGTTTCACCGTTGTTGTCCATGAGCGGGACCGACGCCACTTTTACCGGCACCTGCGCCGCATCGCCATAGAGCGAGGCTGGTATCCCCACCAGGCGGGTAAGGAACAGCGCCTGGTGGTCCCCGAGGCCGACCTGCGTCTGCTGTCCGAGATGGCAAGCGACCCCATTGGCTGGGTGCGCCGCAATGGCGATGGAAACGTGGCCCCAACCGAGCGCCCTACGGACGAGGGCCAGCTGGTCAACGTGGTGGTGTCGGTCAAAGGACGCATGCTGTCTGGAGGCCTGCGCGTCGCGGCGATCACGCTGTGGGTGCTGTCCATCCTGCCCGCCATGGTCTTCGTGGCCCGCCTGTGTCCTGTCCAGAACCCGCCCGACGGTAAATCAAGAGGTGCATAAAACCGCCGGCAGGATTGGCGGATGCCCCCCAGCCGTTCATCCCCGTCATGAGGAAGCGCGATCACACAATAACGTCCGAACACAGCATACGGATTTCGGCCCGGGCTCCTCCCCGGGCGGCCATGGGACGACGCATCCCAGGCGTACGGCGTTCGGGTGCCTGGGTCTTTGCCCCGTGACTTTCCATCACAACCTGGTAAACGCCGGAAGTCCGGCGACTTCAGACGCCGGTCCGAGGGTATCCCCAGACTGGCTCGTTTGCTGTCGATCTCCCGGCGCTGCATTCAAATCACAACCGAAATAGAGGTCAACATCCAATGAAAGTCGTAGATAACGACCGCGAACAATCCCAGACGCTGGCCCAAATGAAATTCTGCAACCAACTGGAGGAGGACGATAGGTCCGGCGGGTCCTTATGATCGCCCCGGGTGGACGGCGACGAACCTTACCTCGACTGCCTGGTTTCCATCAAGGGTATTTGACGCTTCGCCGGGATGTTGCCAATCGGCCGGTGCTCCGTGTACGCCGACGACTGGTTCCGCCACGGCGCCGACGGCAGCGTGACCCCGGAACCCGGCCTCATCGAGCACGCCCGGCGCGCGGCCAAGGCGGTCCGCATGACCATCGAGGCAGCGTTGGACTACGGCGCCTACACGATTCCGGCGCTCATATTCCACGACATGGCCCCGGCGCCGGCATCCTGGCGGCGGCCCAAGGTCTCGGGGTGAAGGTGTTTTTCGGGGACAGCGGGCGTGGTGCGGTCCCTGGTCCACCTGCCCGACGATAAGCAGCTGCAACCCCGGAAGGGAATGTGGGAAATCCAGACGGAGACGGGTTCCTGCGCCGGGACCCTGCCCCAACGGTGAAGGCTCCGGATGCCTTGGAGATCGGCGATGGTTCGTTGGTGAACCAGCACGTGGACGTGGTCAACATCAACGTCAACACCGCTTCCGACGACGACGGAGCCTCGCCGTCGGGCGTCCTAGTCCGGTAGCAACCGGTCACGTGTGGACGGGACCCGCAATCCCGCCCACGCGTGATCCCTGTCAACATCCTTTCGCGCCACATTGGGTTGTTTACTGCTCCATGGGTAAGCTCCGAAAATCGGTCCTCCATTGACGGGAACCGTTGTCCATGGTCCCACGCGGTTGTTGACGCTTTGCGGGGATCGAAGTTGCGACGGTCCCGAATTTACGGACTGTCGCCGCCCGATTGACGCGGCCCGCCGCAAGCCATCCGACTTCCAGAGTACGGGTCGACCGGGATACCAAAAGCAGGGTTACATAAAGACTCCAGCCTCTTGCATCCGCAGGCACATGTCCCGCAGCGCTTCCTCAGCGGCCTGCCGCAATGCCCGTTCTTCCTCCAGCTCCTTCGCGGTTACTTGCTGATCCTCTTTGATCCTGGCGTTCTCTGCAGTCAGCACTCGGATGCGCTTGCGCAGCGCCGCCTTTTCTTCCTCCCATGTAGCTGGTTCAGCTGGCGTAGCATCGCCTCGGTTCGGTGCGACTTCGTCCGGGGCAGCATCGGTATTGCGATCGTCATCGGCGCCGGCAGGCTCCGCTGCATCCAGCGCCTGCTCATACGCTTGGTCGAACGTCAGAGTGCCGTCCTTTACGGCTTCGGACAACCCTGCGCCTCTCACCAACCTCACCCGTTTAACCGCTTCGCCGAACGATATCTCCCTGGCTAGCACAAGATTCTCCAATTGGGCCTCGCACATCTGCTTCGCCTCGCTGATGCGAGTGGTGCCTACTCTGGCCAGCGTTGCCATTTCCTCGATGGTCCACGGTTTGTCCCGAAAGCTCACGCCGAGCGTGACCTTTTTGGGGCGGCCTGAAGGCGCCCAATTACACGCGACAACGGCGATTAGCGCCCTGGCCCCGGCGCTGATCTGTGGCGTGTGCAGGGCTTCCAGGCAGAGCCGCACCGTCGGGTCGCTGCCCTTGACGGGAATGGTCCGGATTGCCAGGCCCAACTGCAGCGCAATTTCGTACCTTTCGTAGTCCCACAGCACCTCGTCGCCCAGCGTCAGCACCTCTATGTGGCATTCGGCGCTGTCTTCGACGCTCCTCAGCAACTCCATGGTCGCCATCAGCTGCCTGCGCTGAGCTGGCGTACGGGACGGCACGGTGGCGGCCAGAGCGTGTTTGCGGAGCCGAACCGCCTCAGGAGCTATCGAGGGACTATCGGCGGCGACTGGTCGTGGCTGCGCAGGTCGCTCCCTGCCATTGTGATCCATCAGGTGAGTGAAGTCCGTCCGCACTGCCCCAGCATCTGGACCGATCCTTTCCACCATGTTCAATCCCTCCACCGCGCCTGAGCGCCGAACGAGTGTGTACAAGGGAAGTATGGGCGTGAACAGGCGCTGCTTTGCGCGAACCCTTTCCCCACCGTGTGGAAACGCGGCGTCTGGTGGGCACAGTGCTGGCCGAGCTGCTCGACGAGTGGGCAGAAGGACGTCGCTATCTCACATTCACCGACGATCTAGACACCGAGACCTTGTAGGACAGCAACATCCTGGAGGCGGCAGCGTGAACAACATCAACGAGGATGACGCTATTTGCATCGATTGACGGGGCCTTACGGGTGGCGGATCACCGCCCAAGCGCACATGTAGAGAGTGCGCCGCACCAGTCCAAGGCTGCCCTTGATGGCCCCATGTCCTCGCTTCATGCCGCTGTCTCGTGACCAGGGCGCCAGCCCGACCAGCGATGTCAAAGCCTTGCTGTCCTAGTGGCACAGTTCGGGAACGTGAGCCACCTTGGTCACCGCGGTCAGGGGTCCGACGCCGGACACAGAGTAGTAGAGGTTAGCCGGCTCTGCCAGGGTGGGATTGTCCTTGAGCACCTCCTGGTATTCCCTGCCCAACCAAGCGATCTCTCTGTCCAGCCGGGCAATGTGGCGCCTGGTGGAATTGGCGATGGGGGTGGAAATGCCCTTGTACAGCCTACCTGTTTCCTGGACCCGTTGGTCAATGAATTAACGCCGTCGCCCGCATTGCTTCAACAAAAACGTCACCGTTAGGAAGTGATTGCCGCAAATCTAATGAGACGGAAATTCGGGAGGCAATCGTGTGGCGTGATCTCGACCCGGGCGATACGGCTGCGCATCTTCGAAATCATCGTCAACCCCCCGCAACGAGCTTTTCTACGCGCGGATCGAATTCGCCGAGTGAAATACCGAACACCGCATCCAACATGCGGTGTTTGATCATCCCACGGTGGTAGCGTCAATGCTGCATCACCAGAGCAGGGGTCCCCCTGCACATAAAACCATCACAACAGGAAATGTTCATTCAGGAGCGGGCCGCAATCGAGCGGCCTGTTTCGCATTTAACCGAGCAAAGGAGAAACATGCTCATACACAACGAATTCCCGCGGAACCCACAGCGGGACCCCAAGCGACGCGCCGAGTGGCGGACCTACCGCTCGCTCGAGGAAACGGACCGCGACGGTCACGTCCTCTACGAGGTGAAGGTGGGCTAGCACGCCCCCGAGGTGGAGTTCTTGGTCATCATCCAGGACAAAGCCGTGGTCTGCATACAGGTCAAGGGCGGCCACTACCGCATCGTCAGGGGGATTGGCACCTGGAAACCGATGACGGGCTCGAGCTCGTGCGCGACCCTATGAAATTGACCTGGGACTCCGCGATGGCCGTGCGCGACTACCTCAAGGAAAAGATCGGACGCAAGGTCTTCATGCTGTCCGTGTTGCTGCTGCCGGACATGGAGTGGGACAAGGACATCGAGCTGATGGCGGACGACAAGACCGCCGTCATGTTCGGCGTCGAAGACCTCGTGGAGCGGCTGGTCGACCTGGCCGAAGAACGCGATGTCTACGGCACGCCGTCGCCACACATCGCCGAGAGGATCGTCCACACCCTGATGCCACAGCTCAAAGTTGGCTTGCCGGACGAGGACGATGCAGCCAGCAGCGAACTCTCCCTGTCCGACCGGCCGGTGGAGGTACACCACGCCGACGTCGTCAACGTGCACAACGGCCCCGTCACCATCAACAACTACTACGGGAGCGAAAACGGCGACTCCGCACCGAAGGGGGTGACACCCTGCTGAACTAACCGCTGGGGCGCTGGATGGCCGGCGCTCCAGCAATTCGACGTCTGACCCTGCTGCAGAACTGCCAAGGAGACTACGAACGCGGGCTGTGGTCCTGTTTTGCGCTCATCTAGGTACGCTGGCCGTTCCACCGTTGAAAGCGTGCCCACAGCGCGTGCCGGCCAATGTAAACAACCCCGTCGCCGGTGCAGTCCGTAGACGGGGTATCGAAGCGTTTGGGTCCTGTATATGGCGTTCTCGGACACCTGCGGATGTGCTTTGACGCCGCCGTTGTCCTCCCTTCATGGTGGCCCGCCGCTGACGTTCGCTCCCCTCGGGGCCACGGAAGCTCCCCACGTCCGCCCGGTAGCCTTTTCCTGAACCGTCGCACTCGCTGTGCTCGTTGAACTCAGAGACGGAGAGGTACATCGCCGCCGATGGAGCTCCTATTCCGAATCCTCCCTCCACGTCGGGCGGGAAGCCCGGGAACGGGGCGGGGATGTCGCCACCCTAGTTTTTGTCGTCGTATATGGATGCTACACACGGCAAGAATGACGGTCGACACGGGGTCGGATTGGGCGTTTCGTCCCCGCCTTGCGGCTTGGGTTCCGGTTCAGGGGTGGTTCAGGCTACCGTTCAGGGTCGAGAATGTTCCGACGAGGTCTCCGTCGGTGTTTCCGGTGGCGTGGGGTTGGGGACAGCGGGCGGCGCTATCGCGATCGCGGCTGGAACTGTTGATGGCGTCGCCATCCACGGCGTAGTTGCCGCTGTTGGTAAGTTTGTTCGCCGGGTTGCGGATGGTGTAGCGCCGCCGGATCGCGGGCTCGGGGTTCCGCTGGTCGCCATCTGGCTGGTGGCCTAGAATACCGGCGACGCTAACCGGCTCGCCAGCGGTTCGGGTGAGTTCGCCGGCGAGGATGACGGCGACGTTCCTGGCACGGCGGACGGCGTTGAGCAACCAGCAAAAAATAGCCCCGAGCGCTGTAAACGCAGCCCATCACGCAGTTCCGTCAAGCGTCGAATATGCGCGACGGCATGTCCGGGTCGAAGCGGGCTACTGGCTGAGGCGATGCCCACCCGCTGCGCCTGTGGCTGAACGGAATGCGACTGAATTGTATCGCCGAGACTCACACGGCCAAGTTGACGCCGATCAGCAGGGCGTGGGTTTCGCCGTGGTTCAGCGGCGCCGGGTTGGTCGGCGCCACGATTTACCCGACTGGCCGCTATCCCCACCGCAGACGGGGCAGATGTTGTTCCCGTCGCCCTCGGCAATGGTTTGTTGGCGTAGCTCCTCGCTCGTTCAAGGCGACGCCGCTTCTGTTCTTCTTCCCAACTCGTCGATGCCATGCAGAACTGTGGGCGTGGCGCGGTTTCCGATCGTCCGGCCCGGCTTCCAAACACCCCTCCCGCTTGGTCGAACCCACTCATTTCCCGCCGAACCCCCTGCCAACGAACTGTCGCCTGTTTATGCGTAAATAAGCACGGCCTTTATTACAACCTCCCGGCTGTCGATCCCGAACCCCGTTTCGTCAACCCCGTGTCGCCGTTTCGTGCTTGCGCTGTGCTCAGCAGGGAACAAACGATTTGTGCAAGTTCCAAGGTTTTGATACTCCGTTTGAAAGGGGTGTTTTCGCACTTGGGAAGGCGACAGTATGTCGGCCAACCCCGTGTCGCCGTTTTCCGAACGACAGCAGTACCCGTCCCCCATGCGGGGGTGTGTCTCAATAAGAGCGAATCCCACGTTTTCGACGGTCTCTCGGTCGACGGCAGGGACTCCAGGTTGGATACTATGGCGGCGTGGTTCTAATCCCGGGCAGGGGCGAAATGCGATATGCTTTCCGTCCGAAATGGGTCGAAGGTGTCGATGCCGCGGTGGCTGGGCTGCCGTGGAGCACCTCCGACTGGTTCTCCGAACAGTCACAGCCCATGGACGCAGCCGCTGTGAACGAGCTGGTCCATGTTTTCCATGACGTCTTGCCGGATGATATGGCGGCCCCGCAGATCCATCCAACTGGAACGGCGGCGCGATGGTGGTCTGGGAACTCGGGGACCTCTGCCTGGAGATAGAGGCAGTCCCCGGCCGGCCCGTCCAATAACCTGTATGTCGACGAACGCACCGCCCCGGGTATTCCGACTAGGGTGATGTCAACGGTAACGAGGCAAACGTGCGGCGTTGGGCAAAAACGGTTCGGAACGGATGCGCGTCCTAGTTGTTGGGGCGGTCTGCTTCTCTGTGTATGATCCGCGGACGGGCCTCCGCCAGGGGACCCGCCTCCATACCAACCAGGCGCCCCGTGCAGACGCGCGCCTGGCTTTTTTAGCACCGCCTGTATTCCACGGTCTGACACCCGTCAGAAATGGCCGTAGAGGGTACGAATACGCGCTCTCGCGTCGTTTTCGCGCGTTTCAGGTCTTTTCTCGTCGTTTTATTACCGAAACGCCGTCACAGCGCGTGTTTCGATGGTCAACAGATGCGGTGGCGTGAGCCGCACCAACTACACGGTGGCGGTTCCGGAATGTCGACCCCCATTGCCCGGAATGTGTCGTCGGAGATCAGGCCGCAGACCTCCAGGACTGGACCGTACGCCATTCGGTATTCTCCTATGCCGGCGTACCACGAGGCACAATCGAAGATCAGGTATGCGTCGCCCCCGTATTCACCGTAGTCGGCGAGTTCATCGCGCAGGTCGGTGATATTCCGGATAGTGCCGTCGACGATGTCTTTGGACCACTGGATGAAGTCCTCTCCGTACAGGACCAGGTCGGTACGTGACATCCGGCCCACTGCACACATGAGAGCAAAGCCCTCGTCAGTCTGGCCCTTGCGCTTCCGGTATTTCTCCGGCAGGTATGTGATCCTCTCCGTCGGCAGGTATTCGTCCACCAGCTCGGGGTCTCCCTTGAGATACGTGCGTGGTTTGGGCGGATGTTTTACCGGTGGGATGCCGTTGGACCAGCTCATCGTATCGATTTTCTTTCCGGGTTTGGCTTCCACCCGTTTCTCCAGGGGCAGTATCGGCCTGAACTCACTGGTGCTCACCGTCTTGGACACGAAGGTCCCTTTCAACCCCCGCTTCAACACGTTCGTGAAGGTGTTGTTGATATCCCGTTCGGTGACATCGCCGAAATAAATGGTCGTGACTCGCGCAGCTCCCACGGTAGGGTCCACGACCTGCACACACTTTACGTCGAGTCGGTCTGCCTGGGCTTTGCGCCACTTCCAGGCCTCGATCAAATCTGGGCATTCGACCTCCAGGATGGCTTTCCCCTCTCCCATTCGGAAAAAACGCTCAGCCTGTAGGGTCTGCCACCATGCCCGGCAAGGTGCACATTTCCGGCAGTCAAATGGATCCCAGTGGATCTCCCCCTGTGGGAGATTCGACCGTTCCCCGTACGGTTCTTTGCACCGCATGTCATCCGTCCGGGTTGGTGGTTCAAAGTAGGCATTCTGGAAGTTGTGCGCTTCGGCATCTGAGGATCCAGACGCATAACTTCCAGAATGGCGTCCGGGCATGAGCAGCGTGTCGAACTCATACGCCCTCTCCAGACGGTCCCATTGCACGAGGAGACCCTTTTCCAACCCACCCACTCCCGCAGCGTCGGCGGAGCCGACGCCGCCGTCGCGGGGGGACTGTGCGGACTTCCAGAACGCGTCATCCGGATCGTCGCCGTGGAGGGGCTCTCCGATTTCCCCGAGTGCGTCGGCGGGGTCTTTGCCACGCGCCGGAGCGAAAGCGTATGCGGTCCCGCCAAATTCCCGAATTTTGTCCCGGAGTTTCAGGGCTGGTGTCTTACCTGGTGAGTCACCGTCGGCGTGTATGATGACCTCGTCGTACCCGGCGAGGTCCCGTGCGATTTTCCCGTTCAGGAGACCCGCGGTGCCACACAGGGCGACGGTCGGTTGTCGCCACCTGCCATAGACCGCTAGGGCGTCGGCGACGCCCTCAGTTACCCGTACGATGGATCGGCTGGTGGCGTTGCCTATGAACACCATAGAACCCACCATCACGCCGCTGCTTTTTTTATCCTGCCACTCGCCTTCCAGGTAGAATCGAAAAGCCTTCCGCCCTTCGGCGTTGATTCCCACTCGGTGTACCGCTGTGAGGTCCGGCACATCCGGGTATGCGTCTGTCCACGCCTGGAGCGGAGCCAGCATGGCGATGATGCTGCCGATCATGTCGTTCTTGACGTCCGGCTCCCACTTTATGGCGTCGGGGACGCGGCCGTAGAAGCAGCATTTCTCGGCCAGCCACAGCCGCGGCGGCGAATCTTGCCTGTCCGGTATGGGGTAGGCGAGGTCGAAGTCTCGCTGTGCCAGCCGGATCTTAGTTTGGTCGTCTACGTCGTCGCGGTTGCGGTCGTCCGGGTTGGTGAACGTGGACGACCGGAAGTGCGTGTAGTTACCGATGCCGAGCCGGCCGTTGATGTAGTCGCGCACCAGCTCGTTTTGGTGACAGGTCATGCAGCTGGTGACCAGATTGCCCTGTGCGCTGATCCTCGCGCCGGCCGATGGTTTCCTGTCTCGGTTTTTGTGGGCTGCTCCGTTCGGGCATCTGAACATCAGCCATGCGCCCCACTTTTTGGGCCTTTGCCCGTCGGCTTCTAGCGCTCTGGCCACATCGTCGATGGTGATTTCTTTGCTGTAGCGTTGTTTATCTGTTATATTCTCCACAGTCGTACACCCGAATGGCGAACCGCCCCCGAGCACACGATGCTCGGGGGCGGTTTCCATTGCCACACACGACGATCGATCCGTTCGGGTGTAGGTTCGACCCTGTGGGCACGAAAAATGCACCCCGGCTTTGCCGAGACGCTTCATTTGCGGTATAGTCTAACCGTGGTGGCGCGTGTCGACGCTGCCTCGTCCAGAGGGTGTAGAGACCCGCTGGGCATCAACATCGTAATGCCTCAGGTTGCGAAAAGTCAACCCGGGGCATTCTGAATGATGCGATGTCGCCACTCGACGGTTCGTCTTGCCCGCGACTACATGGGGGTCAGCAAGGGTGTCAGCTTCGCCAACAGGGCTTCGCCGTCGTCGAGGCTGTCGCCCACTACATCGGCATCCATGTCGTTCTCATAGAAGTTCTCATGGAGTGTGCTGGCAGAGTTGAAGAAACGACGGATGCCGCTGTCGCGGGTTTCTGAGCGCAACCTGTTTGCCGCTCTGTGGTGATGGTACTTCCAGCCGCGCTGCTCGGCGATTGCCTTGAGCATCTGGGTGCTGCCGCCCCAGGCGTTCTCGGATGCTTGCGCGAAACAATGATCGCTCGCCTATCAATATTGCTCGGTGGTCAATTGGATATCCTCCCACTGCTTCTGCAGGTTAGAGCCTCTGGTCTGCTTGGGTAACGGTGCCGCAGCGGTCTTCGCAAAAAAGCTGGGATTTCGGTATCGAAATTTCCTCTTACGTTGGGAATGTGCCACTCGGTTGTTTCGGCTTTGCACAAAAAATCGGTTCTGACACGATTTTTTGTGCAGGTTCGACCCAGAGCTATGGTTGTGCGCTCGCTATTGATGTAGAACGCGAGAGCAGTCGGGGTGGTGTCGATACCGACTGGCCTGCTCGTCCCGGTGTAGTCGGCGAGGCGTGGGGCCGCTACCGCGACCTTACCAGTGTGAGCGTGGCGATGTGCAACCGCTCGTCCAGCGTGATCTGGGCAAAGCCAAGGATCGCGGATTCGGCCCTGTCGAGGTGTATTGCGCCGTCGATGGCGGTGAAGACGGCGTTGGGATCGTAGTCGGCTGAATGACGGCGCTGTTGCAGATCGACGAAAACGTCGGTGAAGCCTTGGGATGGTATGGAGAAGTCTTGGCGGTTGCTCTGCAATGCCCGTCGGGCGGGGGTGTGTTCGAGGCCGCGGTAGATTCGCGACCATGCTGCGGCGGTCGTCCGGTTTGTGGGAGGGCCGATCAGTGCTGTGGCATTGCTGGAGGCCAGGGAATGGAACATGGTGTAGTACGTGTTGCTCTCCGCTCGGCGGATGTGTTCGTGCGTTGGTATCTGTCCGGCTTGCTGCGGGCTGAGGAGGTCTCGTCCGGCTTGGATAATGTTGGCCCATTCAATGGGGGCCGGCGTCGGGCTGGCGGGTGTGGTCATACGTTCAGCTCGCTCTGGTTGATGTAGGAAATGTTTGGGTTGTGAGGAATTCCTGATTGTTCTAAAAGAGTGCCCATATCGCGTGGGAACCTTATGAGAACTTGTGGGTCCAGCTTGGGGTGGTCGTCTTCGAGGATTACCCTGATGTGGACGTAGTCCTCGTCGTCCGGCCCGGGCAGGTTTTCCGCTGTGACGTGGTTGACGACGAATTCGGAGGACAGGTATTTGGGCACTTCGGAGCGGATGGTGTTGGCGATTTGCACGAGTGTTTCAGGATTGGCGGTCATGGTCTTCCTGCCTCTTGGCATGTTGTTGGAGTTCGATGATATTTGCGAGATAAGAGAGGGGTCAACTTGCCTACGTCATGGTGAGACTGCTGTGGGTTCTGAGGCGTTGACTGAGGGTTTTTGTTCAACGCGGCGGTGTGTATGGCCCAAAACCCTCATTTTTGTGCAAGGCCGGTTGTTTCTGCAACTGCGCATGGGTCAGCATGGGCACGAGTTTGTCGAGCGGGGCCCCGACGTTGTCCAAACCAACGGCAACATCGTCAGTCTGCGTGTCGTTTTCGTAGAAGTTTTGGTGCAAGGCATTGGCGGCGTGAAAAGGCGCCGGATGCCGCCGTCATCAGTTTCTGCCCGGAGCGGCGTGCTGATGATCTTGCGGCAGTGGCGGTTGTGTCTCCGGCCGCACTGCTCGGCCATGGCCTTGAGAATCTGGCCAGTTCCCGTATAGCCTTCCTCGAATGCCTACCGCAGATTGCCCGCGGGGAGTTCCTGACTGGCCCGCGCCAGGAAATGCACGCAGGCCTGTTGATCCAGCAGAGCGCTTCTGGGGGCTCCTCCCTGGCTTTTCGGGTTAGCGACTGTAACCTGTTCGGGCAATAGTGCGGGCGCGGTGTTGGTAAGACGAAGTTGGTCTGAGTAGCCAAATGTCCTCGGAAAACCATACCCGTTGACGTATCCGCAGCCTCGATGTAGCATAGACCTTGTCTCATAACTCGTTCCCCCGCGCTCGGGGGTCATCTAAAGTCGACGCTGCCCCGCGCTCGGGGGTCATCTAAAGTCGACGCTGCCCTGTCACGAGGAGAGACACGCATGACCGATCTACTTCACATCGTTCCGGGCCTTGGGCCGGCACTCGAACAGCCTACTGATGGTACCGACGCCACCGCAACAGCCATCACGCTCACCCCCAACGATATCCATGAGATATTGACCCGTATAGGTTTGCTCACGGATGATGAGTTCGACTGGACGCACGTGGGGATGGTGGCCGACATGATGCAGGCAGGAGAATGGGCGCCTCTAGGCCAGATCGTAATCGCGGGTAGCGCCGCAGACGAGTTCAAACTGGTTGACGGGCATCATCGTTTGCGGGCTGCTATGCTCGCAACCTGGACCGAAAAATGGATCGTCACCTGCCTCTGGAACCAGAATTGCTCCGAGCACGAGTTGTATAGGAGGCTGAACGCCGTTTCGACACCCAGGACTGATGCTGATATCGGACGCACCCTTTTTGGAGGCCAAATATCGGAGCAGATGCAGTCCATCATCATCACCGCAGCCCGCTACCAGAATGAGTGGGACACGGGATACCGATTGCCAGAACACTGTAACAAGCCGCCTATGCGCGACAATATAGCCCGTGCCCGAGATAGCATCGAGGCTTTCAAAAAGGCAGACCTCATCATCGACGATGCACAGGTCCTGAGCCGAGTCGAACGTAGACTGCTTGACCCGATGGTTATGGCCGTCATTGCCGGAACGTTGGCCGCCGAGCCTGACCGCGCTGGTATCTTCTGGAAAGCCGTTGTGTCCAGCGGTCAGGGCGTGGCTGGAGAACTGCGGGCTCAGCTAATCCGAAGGGCGCCCGCGCGGGGCCAGCAAACACTACAGACCACGCTTAGCCGCCCAAGCGTGGAACGACTACTTGGCGAACCCGGGAACTTCACAAGCTGAATCTGAAAACCCCTCGCGTTGACCCCGGTCCGCCGAGAATGCGGACGTGCTGAGTGCGACTGTGCATGATCTTTGTCCTCGCCTGTGCCGCAAGGTCTAGCGTTCGGTCCACAAAAATTGTGCTTGAAACGAGCGCCACGTGCTCTCTCCTCGGGGATCAAGGGCGATTCAAGGTTGACCATCCCCCCGGCGTTGTCGGGATTTCCTATCGCGATTTAGCAACGGAGAGTCAGTTGTCCTGTCGAGGGCGTCAGCGCTATCGCCGTCTGGGAATACGGGGACGTGAGCCTGGAAATGGAGCGAGTCCACGGGCGGTCCATCCAGTACCTCTGGGTCTACGACGGTTTCTCCAGTGAACGTGAGATCGGCGGCAAAAGGGAACATCTGACAAAGGCAGGCAGGGACCATCAGGGACTTGCTCTATGGCCCGGGCCGAGTCCGTCAGCATTGCGATCACGGCTGGCAGTCGTTTCCTGTATTCTCACTGAGACTGCGTCCAAGGCGAGGACCGCCTCTGCACCAGCTGAGCTTCCCCTCGCGACGCACGCAAAATGGGGTGTGTGGTTTTGTCCGCTAGGACCACAAAAAACTACCGTCTTACGGCCGCCGGGGATCTCCATACAGGCCCGGAATACGAGCTGGCGTCCCAAAGCTCGGCGTGTTTCTGCTTGCAGGCCGCGCCCGTGCAGAAAACGGTGTCACAGCCCATGTTTAGAGGGTCAGGAGACGCAGTTGAGTAAGCCGCAGTGATCACGATGGGGGTGGTTTCGGAATGTCGACACCCATTTTCGGGAGTTTGTCGTCGTGCATCACACCGCGCAGCTCCAGCGCCGTTCCATGCGCCTTCCGGTTTTCTCCTTGGCCGGCGTACGACTTGCCGCAATCGAATATCAAACCTGCGCCACTGTCATTCGCCGTAGTCGGCCGCTTCTTCTCGGAGGTCAGTCGTGCTCGAGATCTTCCCAGTGGCGATGTCCTTGCACCACTGGTTCGTCCCGCCGAGCGAGTTGGCAGCACAGCCACACGTTACACCGCCGGTGGGCATATCTGGGAGTGTGCGGAGCGCAAGGGGCCCCGACACACCGCTCGGCCGCGACTCAAATATGCCTGTGACCGGTTAGTTCCCGTACAAGCGGAGCTGTGCCGTCTGGGCGAAGGCCTTCGTTCGAACATGGTTAAACTTTGGTCCCGTGGGCGAGAGCAAATTCGCCCCTAGCTTGGCCGAGGCGCCGATTCCGTGCCAGAATAACCGTGCAGTCTGATGTTCTCGGTTCTACCGGGCTTGGGCCATTGGTCAACCCGATGGACAGTCAAACGCGATCGCCCTAGCAAGAATCGTCGAGCCGGGAGATCGTCGAAATAACTAGCCCGGAATAAAATCGCGCCCGCGGAGAACCGGGCGCGGTTGCTATCTGGTGCTGTGGAGTTAGGCCGCATGGTGTCCAGCACTGGTTATTTGTCCGGCAAAAGTCCGGCAAATCGGGCCAAATTGGTGAGAAACCCCGCTTACTGATACCGTTCCAAGTAGGGCTACCGCTCTTATTGAAAGAGTGGAGCCGATGAAGGGAATCGAACCCTTGACCTGCGGTTTACGAAACCGCTGCTCTGCCGCTGAGCTACATCGGCAACTTGTCAGCGTTTATATTGTAACGCCGTCATACCCTATTTCCAAGTTGGCAACCTCACCATGCCAGGGTCTTTCGGTTGTCATTGCGAGGAGCATAGCGACGTGGCAATCTCGTTGAGGTTGAACGCACGTCGGCAAACCACCATTGTTACGGCGACGAGATTGCCACGCTGCGCTCGCAATGACAAAACCGGGAAAACCGAATGACTCTGCTCACCATGCACCGCCATTTGCGCTAAAATATCGGCGACCGAGCATGTCCCACCCGCAATTTGCCTGGTTACAATCTACGACAAACTAAAACACAATCATCTGGAGGTGCACGCTCATGTTCACACGCATTTACACCGGAGACGACGGTCAGACTCACTTTGAGGATCTGGACCTTCCGGGCGAGCGGGCGATTCATAGCGGAATGCAGATTACTCCGGGCGTCAATTTCCGCAAGTTTGAGCCCGGCTACTTTTCCGACTGGCACACCGCTCCCCGGCGACAGTACGTCATCACCCTGGCCGGAGAAATGGAAGTTGGCATCGGAGACGGCACCAAGCGACGATTCGGAGCCGGCGATGTTCTGATGGCGGACGATTTGACCGGGCAGGGCCATACTACCGCCGTAGTCGGCGACCAGCCCCGCGTGTCAGTCACGATACCTATTACCCTCTGGTCGCCCTGGCTGCCCGCCGGCGACTGAACTACCAACCGGCGCCGTTCCAACACGCGCCAGGCAGGGCAGATCCTCTTATTCCGGAGCGTTTGCCCTGATAATCTGTCGCGCAGTCGCGAAAAGGTCCGTACCCCCAAGCCGCGGCGCGATGATAGGCAGCGTGACGCCGGCATCTCAATATTCCTGCAACCGCTCCCGACGCTCGCCGGCCCCAGCAGGGAGGGACATTCTCCGGATTAGGGTCTGTTCACACTAATAGAGCTGAAATATTGTCATGCCCGCATGGAGATTACAGAAGCTCAGTACGAACGCATTGCACCGGTCCTGCCCGTTCAGCGCGGCAATGTCGAATTGTCGAACTTGCAAGTGATCAACGCGATTCTGTGCGTCGCCGAGCAGGGCTGCCAGTGGCGGGGGTTGCCGCCCCGATTCGGCAATTGGCATACCGTCTACACACGGAGGGTTCATCTCATTCGCACTCATTCTCGATGCGCTGCGTTAGTGTGAACATGCCCTGGTAGTCCAACATCTTTGAAATGACGGCTTGCAGAAGTATTCTTCCAAACGTTGGATAAACAGGATTAGGTTGTGGGGTGATGGGGATGTCAGTCAAGAAATACCGGGTGAAGTTGCCCACTGAGGAGCGGCAGGAACTGAAGGCATTGGTGTCCCGTGGCCGGGCGGCATAGAGGCAGAGCCACGGGCGAATCCTGCTGCTGAGTGATGAGGCTGATGCCGACGGGGCGATGGGGGATGAAGGATGAAGAGATTGTCCGGGTTCTCCAGATTGGCCGTGCGACGGTGGAGCGGGTGCGCTGGCGCTGCGTGGAGGAAGGGATTGAGGCGGCGCTGGGACGAAAGCAGCAGCATAACCGGCGTCCGAAGCGGCTGGAGGGTCAAGGGGAAGCCCACCCGGTATCCAGTACGGGGCAGGCTCTGATTGCCCTGGCCGGCTGAGAACCGCCGGAAGGCCGGGCCAGTTGGACGCTGCAACTGTTGGCCGACCGGCTGGTCGAATGCGAGATAGTAGAGAGCATCAGCGCTGAAGCGGTGCGCCAGACGCTGAAAAAACGAACTCAAGCCCCCGTTCTGCAACGGGGCAGGCTCTGGCTGAAGGAATGCTGATGCATCCCACCACAAGGCAGCGCCGAGTTCGTCTGCGCGCGAGTTCGTCTGCGCGATGGAAGACGTGCTGGAAGTCTACCATCGCCAGTATGGGGACAAGCCAGTATGGGGACAACGAAGTTCTGGTCTGCCTGGACGAGACCAGCAAACAGCAGAGTCTGCCCTAGGCCACGACCGGGGGTGAAAGAGACGGGCTGGCCGCGTCCAGCCCGGCCTGGGGCGGCGGGCTCTTACGATTACGAATACTAGCGCAAGGGGGTGAGCAACCTGTTCATGTTGTTCGCTCCGCTGGAAGGATGGCGCCGGGTGGCAGTGACGGACCGGCGTACGAAAGCCGATTGGGCCCGGGTGGTCAAGCAACCGGTGGATGAGGACTACCCGCACCAGGACCGTATTGTGCCGGTGATGGACAACCCCGTACCGAGTGCGGGGCAGGCTTTGAACACCCCCCGGCCTCGTTGTACGAGGCGTTCGAGCCGGCGGAAGCGCGGCGCATCGCCGAACGTCTGGAGATTCACTACACGCCCAAGCATGGCAGTTGGCTGAATATGGCCGAGATCGAAATCGGGGTGATGGTCCGCCAATGCCTGGACCGACGCATACCGGACCAAAGCGTCCTGCGGCGGGAGGTGGCAGCGTGGCAGCAGCAGCGCAACCAGGACGCAATACGGGTGGACTGGCGCTTCACCACCGAAGACGCCCGTATCAAACTGAAGTCCCTTTATCCATCAATCCAGGTGTGACTGACTACTAAACCAAAGCCAAGGTGAAATGCGCAGAGGCGTGGGGTAAATTGAGGCCGTAACTGGTTAGCTGACCTCGGGAGTTGGGAGGTGTTGCTGATGGGGGTGAGAGAGATAGGGCGGTGGCTGGAACGATGGCAGATGAGAGAGAAGGACCTCAGGCGGCGGATGATTCTGGCGCCTACGCCCCGGGAGCGGGAGCGTTGGTACGCCATGTTGCTCTTGGCCCAGGGTTGGACGGCGGCGGCCACTGCGGAAGCGCTGGAGCGGGACCCCCACACCATCGGACGCTGGGCCTCGGCCTTCGGTGAGGGAGGGCCTGCGGCCCTGCTATTCGAGCAGACCGGTGGTTCCCCCCCGCCATTGACCAAGCGCAACAAGAGGAGTTGAAAGCGGCGGTGCAACTGCCGCCGTCATGGTCAGGCATGGAAATGGCCAACTGGTATTGGAAGGCGGTGCGGCAGTTTGTTTCGGGACGCTTTGGTGTCAGCCTGTGCCGCAGCAGTTGTCTGAACTATCTACACTGCTTGGGATTCGCCTTCAAGCGGCCCAAGAAGCGATTGGTCAAAGCGAATGAATCCAAGCGTGAGGCCTTCGTGGCGGAGTATGCCGCCTTTTGGGACGAGTCGGGGCGCACTGGAGCCAAGGTGTTCTTTGCCGACGAGGCCCACTTCCGGGCCGACGCCGAACTGCGGGGCAAGTGGGTGCTGAGAGGAGAGTCGGCATTGGTGGACTCAACCAGCCCCAGCTACGGGGAGAAGGCCAGCTATTACTCGGCGGTGTGCCTGGAGACGGGCGAAGTGGAGTGGATGGAACTGGAGGGCAACAGCAACGCCGGGACCTCGGTTGCCTTCTTGAAGCAGTTACGGGAGAAACACGGCAAGCGGCTGAACGTGATCTGGGACAACGCGCCGGCGCATCGAGGCGATGCGGTGAGAGAATACCTCAGGACGCCTGGGCTGAACCTGCGGCTGGTGAATCTGCCGGGCTACAGTCCGGACTTCAACGCCGACGAGGCCATCTGGGGCTGGGCGAGAGAGGAGGCCACCGGCAACCTGTGCCTGGGGAGCAAGGCGGCGGTACGGGAGAGGGTCAACCGTTTCCTCACCGGGCTGGCCAGCCGGAAAGACGAGGTAAGACGGCGTTGCCGGACGGTCCTGCAATCAAGGGCTGAGGCACTCCTACGAGACCTCACGTCCGATTCCCGGTGTCAGGCAAATGCACATCCCACCTTGGCTTTGGTTTAGTAGACCAACATCCTTGAAATGACGGGTTGGAATGCCAGATTGCTCGGCGATAGTCTCCATAAAGCCCTGTATGGCCGGGGAAAGGCCCTGTACCAATCAACCCATCATTACAAAGATTTCGTACTACTAGTGGTCGATCACTGTTGTATTGATGGGTAGAGGGATTTGAGCTTGATGCGGGCGTCTGCGGTGGTGAAGCGCCAGTCCACCCGAAAGCCCTGCCGATTCCGCCGGTGTTCCCATGCCCCGGTTTCCTGCTCCAGGATTCCCCGACTGGGGATCCGGCGGTCCAGGCACTGCCGGTCCAGAACCCCGATTTCAATCTCGGCCATGTTCAGCCAACTGCCGTGCTTGGGCGTGTAGTGAATCTCCAGTCGTTCGGCGATGCGCCGCGCTTCCGCCGGCTCAAAGGCCTCGTACAGCGAGGCCGGATGATGGGTGTTCAGATTGTCCATCACCAGCACGATACGCTCCCGGTCGGGATAGTCCTCGTCCACCAGTCGCTTGACCACCCGGGCCCAATCGGCTCTGGTGCGCCGGTCCGTCACCTCCACCCGCCGCCATCCCTCCAACGGAGCGAACAGCATGAACAGGTTGCTCACCCCGTTGCGCTGGTATTCGTAATCGTAGGCCATGACTGAACCAGGCCGCGGCGGACGGGCCAGCCGAGTCTCCCCAACCAGTTGCTTGCTGGTCTCGTCCAGGCACACCAGCACTTCCTTGTCTTCATAGCTGCGGTGATAGACCCCCAGCACGTCTTCCATGGCGCACACAAAATCGGCGCTGCCCTGGGGCGGCAGACACCAGCACTCTTTCAGCCAGGGTTTCAGTTGGTTTTTTCAACGTCCGGCGCACCGTCTCGTCGCTGATGCTCTCCACTATCTCGCATTCAACCAGTCCATCGGCCAGCAGTTGCAACGTCCAACTGACTCGTCCCTCCGGCGGCGGCGAGCAGGCCAGGGCAATCAGGTGAGCCTCACCCTGACCATCCAACTTCTTCCGGCGCCGGTTCAGTTGCTCTTTGCGACCCAGAGCGGCCGCCACTCCTTCCGCCACGCAGCGGCGGCGGACCCGTTCCACCGTGGCGGTGCCCACCTGCAGGGCCCGGGCGATCTCCTGGTCCATCATCGGCCCCTCGGCCTGATTCTCATCGCTCAGCAGCAGGATGCGGGCGTGAGTCTGCTTATAAGCCGCCGCCCGGCCCCTGGAAACCAATGCCTTCAGTTCCTCCTGTTCCTCTACCGTCAGTTCTACCCGATACTTCTTCACCATAACCTCCCTCACCACTTCCCCATTTGTTCCTGTTTCTACTTGACCTTCACATCCTACCATCCATCATTGCAATGGTGGTAGGCTACTAAACCAAAGCCAAGGTGAAATGCGCAGAGGCGTGGGGTAAATTGAGGCCGTAACTGGTTAGCTGACCTCGGGAGTTGGGAGGTGTTGCTGATGGGGGTGAGAGAGATAGGGCGGTGGCTGGAACGATGGCAGATGAGAGAGAAGGACCTCAGGCGGCGGATGATTCTGGCGCCTACGCCCCGGGAGCGGGAGCGTTGGTACGCCATGTTGCTCTTGGCCCAGGGTTGGACGGCGGCGGCCACTGCGGAAGCGCTGGAGCGGGACCCCCACACCATCGGACGCTGGGCCTCGGCCTTCGGTGAGGGAGGGCCTGCGGCCCTGCTATTCGAGCAGACCGGTGGTTCCCCCCCGCCATTGACCAAGCGCAACAAGAGGAGTTGAAAGCGGCGGTGCAACTGCCGCCGTCATGGTCAGGCATGGAAATGGCCAACTGGTATTGGAAGGCGGTGCGGCAGTTTGTTTCGGGACGCTTTGGTGTCAGCCTGTGCCGCAGCAGTTGTCTGAACTATCTACACTGCTTGGGATTCGCCTTCAAGCGGCCCAAGAAGCGATTGGTCAAAGCGAATGAATCCAAGCGTGAGGCCTTCGTGGCGGAGTATGCCGCCTTTTGGGACGAGTCGGGGCGCACTGGAGCCAAGGTGTTCTTTGCCGACGAGGCCCACTTCCGGGCCGACGCCGAACTGCGGGGCAAGTGGGTGCTGAGAGGAGAGTCGGCATTGGTGGACTCAACCAGCCCCAGCTACGGGGAGAAGGCCAGCTATTACTCGGCGGTGTGCCTGGAGACGGGCGAAGTGGAGTGGATGGAACTGGAGGGCAACAGCAACGCCGGGACCTCGGTTGCCTTCTTGAAGCAGTTACGGGAGAAACACGGCAAGCGGCTGAACGTGATCTGGGACAACGCGCCGGCGCATCGAGGCGATGCGGTGAGAGAATACCTCAGGACGCCTGGGCTGAACCTGCGGCTGGTGAATCTGCCGGGCTACAGTCCGGACTTCAACGCCGACGAGGCCATCTGGGGCTGGGCGAGAGAGGAGGCCACCGGCAACCTGTGCCTGGGGAGCAAGGCGGCGGTACGGGAGAGGGTCAACCGTTTCCTCACCGGGCTGGCCAGCCGGAAAGACGAGGTAAGACGGCGTTGCCGGACGGTCCTGCAATCAAGGGCTGAGGCACTCCTACGAGACCTCACGTCCGATTCCCGGTGTCAGGCAAATGCACATCCCACCTTGGCTTTGGTTTAGTGCCGGTAGTCCTACCAAGAGCATGAAGGTTCCAAGCGTGAACATAAACCAGAAAAAACGCCGGGTTTGCCATTTGGATGAGTAGAGGCCGGATTCATCGGGCAGCAACGTTTCTTCTTGTTGAACGCTAGGGGGTGTCGTCAAAATGGCGGTAGGGTGGTAGATTGCTGGAAATGGGGAGAGTGTGGAAGGTGGGGGTATGACGGTAGCGCACCGGCGCCACGATATGACCGATGAGGTTTGGGAGCGGTTGAGGCCGCATTTGCCTGGGGGAGAGGGCAAGAGGGGCCGACCGGCCCAGGACAACCGGCGGTTTATCGACGCCGTGTGCTGGATACTGCGCACCGGCGCTCCTTGGCGAGATTTGCCCCCGGACTACGGAGATTGGAAGAACACCCACCGCCGCTTCTGCCGCTGGCGGGACCGGGGCGTGTGGGCCGGACTGTTGGAGGCGGTGATTGATGACCCTGATTTCGAGTGGCTGATGATAGACGCCAGCTATATCAAGGCCCATCCCCACAGCGCCGGCGCCCGGGGCGGAAATCAGTCCATTGCCCGCACAAAAGGGGGCTGAACAGCAAGCTGCACCTGGCGGTGGATTCCCACGGAATGCCGGTAAGGCTGGCGGTGACCGAGGGTACGTTTGCCGACTGCTCCCAGGCTTTGCCTCTGATTGAGGGCATAGCAGCGGAGTGCCTGATGGCGGACAAAGCCTATGACACCAATGAAATCATAGCCACCGTCCGGGAATTGGGAATGGACCCGGTGATACCGCCCAAAAGCAACCGGAGAGAAAAGCGGGACTATGACCGGGCGCTGTACAAGCTGCGGCACCTAGTGGAGAACGGATTCCTGGAATTCAAGCAGTGGCGCGGGGTGGCAACCCGCTATGCCAAGAGAACGGCGTCGTATTTGGCCATCTGCCAGCTCCGGGCAGTGATGATCTGGAGCAAACTCTTTTGACGACACCCCCTAGTCTGCGAAGCAACCGGCGTCGCCGGCTGCTTCGCAGTTTTCTTCCGCCGAACCTGTGGGTGGACGGCTGGCTAAGAAGGCTTGTGACAATGTGCTAAACGTGCACGGGCGGTGCTTGGGGTGATAATGGGATGGTAGTTGCCCTGGGGACATGAGTAGAAAACCATATCCCAGCGATTTGACCGACGCCCAGTGGGAGGAATTGGCTCCCCTCCTGCCGGCATTCGCAACCAGAGGCCATCCCAGAACCACGGATCTGCGTGAGGTGGTCAACGGCATCCTGTACGTGCTCGTGGCGACATACCCTGGCGGATGTTGCCCCACGATCTGCCACCGCGGGGAACCGTTTGGTGGTACTTCGGAAGTGGCGGGATAACGGGACTTGGGAACGGGTTGAGGAGACATTGCGGGCCAGGGTTCGGGAAGCGGCAGGACGGGAGGCTACGCCCAGCGCGGCCATCATCGACAGCCCGTCGGTGGAGACCACTGAAAAGGGGGCCGCGCGGCTATGACGCGGGCAAAAGAGTAGCCGGATGCAAGCGACACATTGTGGTGGACACCCCCGTATCAAGTATGGGGCAGGCTATGGGACTGCTGCTGTCCGTAATGGTTCATGCCGCTTTGAAGTGTTGCCCCACCGGTGGGTGGTGGAGCGTACGCTGGCGTGGCTTACTCGATGCCGACGGCTCAGCAAAGACTATGAGGAGCGCACCGACAGCAGCGAAGCCTGGGTGAATATCGCCATGGTCCACCTAATGCTCAAACGGCTCCAACCCTCCTGAACCCATTTGTCACGCGCCCTCTAAGCCCATACGTACAGAAATCCCGCGTCCCGCTGGCTGCAAAGTGGCGGGATGCACGGATTCGCGGTTGATTGTGCTTCCAAAGGGTTTTTGCCCCACCGATTGACGCATGTTCACCCGCCGTGACCACAGTAACCAAATAGGCGTTGGAGGCTCTCGGCCGTGTAGTAAACTGCCTGGTATCACTGCGCAAGGAGCCTTGAATGGATTTCGCTCTGTTTTCCCATATACCGTGGCCGGAGGAACATACGCCCCAGGGCTTGTATTCGGATCTAATCGAACAGGCTGTGGTCGGTGAAGAACTCGGTTACAAAGCGATCTGGTTGGCAGAACACCATTTCACGCGATACGGACTCGGTGCGTCATCCCTGGTGCTGGCCAGCAATATTGCGGCACGTACGGAACGTATCCGCCTGGGAACCGCCGTGCTGATCCCGCCGCTGCATCATCCGGTGCGGCTCGCCGAGGATACTGCCACGCTGGATGTTCTCAGTAACGGGAGGCTGGACATTGGATTCGGGCGCGGCGCTGCGGCCTCCGAGTACGTGAACTTCGGCGTGGACCACGCGGAGAGTCAGGCGCGTTACCGAGAAACCATCGAGATGGTGGAATCCTTGTGGACGGTTCGAGATTATTCTTTTGCCGGGGATTACTACACAGCCAGCAACCTTAACCTGGTGCCTCAACCGTTGCAGAAACCGCATCCTCCGGTCTACGTGGCGGCGACCAGGAGCGCCGAATCCCTGGACTTCGTTGCATCTTCCGGTCGAAAATTGATCATCGGGGTTGTGCTCAACACGACCGATGCGGTGGACCTTTTGGCGCGATACCTGGACATCTCGAACCAGGCCGGAAATCCGGCGTCGCCGGCTGATGTACCTGTCTTCCGGTATTTCTACGTGGCCGAGTCTGAGGAACAGGCACACCGCGACGCTCGGGAGGCATTGAACTGGACACTGGACATCAATACCTGGCGTACGGAATTTCCAGTGGGTAGCGAAGTGTACCAACGGCTGGACGACTACCGTCGCACCCGCACCAAATTTCCCCCGACCTACGAGTATCTGGCCGAAAATCGTGCCTTCATCGGCACTCCCGACCAGTGCGCCGCCAAGATCCAGGGTCTTTATGACGCCGGCGTGCGTTACTTCGGGTGCAACTTTGCCTTCGGTGGACTGCCGCAAGCCAAGCAGCTCAAGTCCATGGAGCTGTTCGCCAATGAAGTCATGCCGCGATTTGCCAATGACGGCTGATATGCAACGGGAGCCGAGGGGAAATGTAGCCCGAGCGGGGGTTTGCGGTTAGCAGTCTGCCGGCCCGGCGACAGAAGCGGGGGTTTCTGCGGGCAGTGGGCTTGCCGCAATGACGGGCTTTTGCCGGCTGCCCACGGCTCTCATCACCGATAGCAGAGCGCCCGCGCCCAGGCTTGCGCCCATCAGCATGAATGCCCACTTGAGCCCGGCCACGAAGGCGGTTGACACCTCGGGATTCACGGCGTCCAGTTTCGGCTCCACTCCGTAAGTGGCCATGGTTGACACAACCACGGTGGTCGCCACGGCGACGCTGACGACGTTGGCTGAGTTGCGTACCAGTTGTGTCAAGGCCGAAACCACTCCGTACCTGCTTCGCTCCACCACACTTATGATGCTGCTGCTGTTGGGAGAGTTGAACAATGCGGTGCCCGAGCTTTGCAGCATCATAATGCCGATTATCAGTCCGACGGGTGACTGTTCGGTAAGGGAAAAGGCGAAAACAAAGGCGCCGGCGGCAGTGAGAGATATTCCTCCGATGGTAAAGGCCTGCCAGCCGAACCGGTCGGAAAGCCGGCCGCTGAATGGCCCGATTACCACCATGCACAGAGCCGCCGGGATCATCATCAATCCCACCTGCTCCGGAGAGTACGACAGTACGCGCTGCAAATAGAAAGGCATCATGAACCTCGCGGCCGAAGTTCCGAAAAATGACAGCCAAGCCGCCGCCACTCCCAATCCGAAAATGCGGTTGGCGAATAGCCTCAATTCCAGCATTGGCGATTTTGTTCTCAACTCCCACCAAACGAATGCCGCACTCAAAACCACCACTGACACGCCACCCACAATGGCCAGTACCGAGAGCCAGCCGAGCGCGTTCCCGTTGCCGACCACCAGCAGCATTACCAGCAGGATTACGCCGGATAACCCGGCGCCAATCCAGTCGAATGCGCCGCGTTCGCCCTGGCGATCCCGTACTGAGTTGGGCCCCCGTTCCAGCAGGAGCCAGGACAGCGCGAATACGATTGTTCCGGTGGGAACGTTTACGAAAAACACCCATTGCCAACCCAACCAGGCTACCAGGAAACCGCCGAGCGCAGGCCCGGCAATCGCTCCCAGGCCAACCATGCTCAGGTGCATTCCCAAGGCCTTGCCACGTTCCGAATCGGGGAATGCCGCGATGAACATGCCCATCCCACAGCCCTGCACCATCCCGGACCCCACGCCTTGCAGGACGCGACATGCGATCAGGATGCTCAAATCGGGGGCAAAAGTGGATCCGAGCGAACCCAATACGAAGATTGCGGTGCCGGCCACGTACACCTTGCGGCGTCCGACTACATCGCCGAGCCGGCCCATCGGCAACAACAACACGCTGATCGTGAGGGCGTAGGCGACCACCACCCATTGAACCGATTCCAGTGTAGCGTCGAAATGCGATTCTATACCCGGCAGCGCGATCAGGACGCTCCCGTGGTCTATCACCGAGAAAAATGTGCCGGTGGCGATTGTCCAGAATATCCACCACTTGTAATGCCGGCTAAGCGTGATGCGCTGAATCAATCTAAGTTACACCCCTACCTTGCCCCGGCCCAATCTGCCCTGGGGACAACCAATGATACTCCTGCCGACATCTCATGCGAAATGACACCGGTTGCGGCAATGGTATTCAACTGACCCGGATCACTCGACAGGAGATGTTTTTCGGTCAACGCTGCGATCACGGCAACCTGCGGACGCGCCCCAGGACCGCCGCACAAACCAACGCAAGAACAAGGCCCAGCGACCCCACGATGGCGATAGCGGTTACCGGTGAAGTTGCATCCGACAACAATCCCACGCCCAGGCTGGCAACCACCAGGAACCCGCGGTCCAGACTTTGCAAGCTCGTCAACCTGCCTCGCAACCGGTCCGGAGCCAACGTCTGTATCAGTGTCCCGCGGGTGGTGCGGAAGACTGCCTGGCTGAACGCCATCGCTGCAATTACCACGAAAGCCAGCGCCATCCAGTGTGAGAACGCAAACAATATGGCCGTGATGGCGCTGGTTACGGCGGCTCCCAATACTACCTTTCCTTTTGTAAACACAAAACCGAACGAAGCCATGAAAAGGGCGGCCAGAAACCCTCCGACGCCAGTTACTGCCAACAGGTATCCACCGAAGTCGGCATTGCGCATCAGCACGTCAGTGGTGAACACTGGAAACAGGAACCAAACCGGATGCAGGATGATATTGGGGATTACCGACACAATCATCAACTGGAATATCGCCCGTTCTCCGCTCCAGATATAGCGCATACCCTCGATCAGGTTGGCGAAAAACGACCCCCTCCGGCGGGCGTCACCCGGTTGAAAATAGGGTGTGCGCAATGAAAATATCATCGCAATGTTCGCCAGGTACAGGCACGCCTCGATGGTGAAATTCCAGAAGAAACCCAACGTGACGATCAGGATGCCGCCGATGAATGGGCCGAATATGCGGGTTCCGGTGATGGTGAGGACGTTGGTCGCCAAAGCGTTGCCCAACATTTCCCGGGGCACGGTTCCGGCGATGAGGGCCTGACGCATGGGCTGGACCATCGCGTGGCAGGCGCCGGCGAGAATTACGTATCCATAGGCGTGCCACACTTCCACCCGTCCGGTCAGCACGAGCGCCGCAAAGCAGAAGGCCAGCACCGCCATCACCGATTGGAGGGAAATGACCAGCCGTCGCCGGTCGAACCGGTCGCTGATAACGCCTCCCCACGGTCCAACGATAAGACCCGGCAGCGTGTTGATTCCGCCTACGGTAACCACCAGCAATCCGGCGACCGCAGAACCTTCCGACAGTTCCCGAACCAGCCACCCTACAGTGAGGAGTTGTAACCACTGTGCGCTGTTGGCAAAAAAATTGCCGCACCAAAGCAGCCGATAGTTGCGGTACGCTAACCACGCATCCAGAGTGTGCAGCCGCGGCATCCGAGCGATGCGAATGATTAAATGTCTCCCCTTCCGTATTGCCAATAAGTGGCGTTACTGCTGGCGTTGCGCCGCCCAGCCTGGGTCGTATATTGCGCTTGTTCAGCACGTTCGTCAATGCTGTGTGCGGTTAGATATTCCGCTCGCCAATGGAAAACCGGCCTAAACGCGAACTTCCATCCGGCTTGTTGTGCCCAACCCACGTCGGTCAGTCGAGAGAACGCACCCGTTGTAAAGTAGCGGCGCAAAACGCGGACATCAAGAGCCCAAGACCCCCTAGGCAGAGAATGGCTATGGACGCAGAAGTGTAATCGGCCAGTAACCCTACCAGAATACTGGTGCCGGTAAGGAACGCGCGTTCATAGTTCAAAACACTCATCGTCCGGACGCGAAAACGATCAGGGACTATGGTCAGCACAACCGTCCCCTGGGTGGTGCGGTAGTGCGCCTGGAACATCGACATCAACGCGAGGAATATCAGAGCGGCCGGAAGCCATGACGAATGAGAGAACATCATCGTGCTAACCGAACTGAGAGCCGCCGACGCCAGGAGAATGTAACCCTTGCGGGAGGGGAATCCGAAGGTCGCAATTGCCAACGTGGATATCAACCCGCCCACGCCGGTTACCGCCAACAGGTATCCACCCATATCCACCCCGGCATGCAGAACCTGGGCAGTGAACAAAGGCAACAGGAACCAGACCGGGTGCAGGATCGTGTTGGGGATAACCGACACCACCATGATCTGCAGGATTTCTCTCTGGTCCCTCCAGATGTGCCTCAAGCCGTCTCGGAAGTCTGCCAGTGGTGAAAGACGGCCGGCGGTATCGGGCGCGCGCTCGGTTGTGTACGGCGTCCGCAATGTTATGAACATAATCACGACGCCGAGATATAACGCAGCTTCAAGCGCGAAGTTCCAAAAAAACCCCCAATGGGCGATCAACAACCCGCCGGCGAAAGGCCCGAATATCCGTGTGCCAGTGACGGTTAGCACATTGATGGCGTATGCGTTCCCGATAGCTGCTCGGGGCACGGTGTTGGAAATCAACACTTGTTGCAAAGGCTGGGAAATGGCCAGGAACGAACCGGAGATCAGTACATAGGCGTATGCGTGCCAGGGCCGGATCAGATCGCTGGCTACCAGAAAGGCGAAAGACAATGCCAGTATGGCGCCCAGAGATTGCACCGTGATTACCAGCTTGCGGCGATCCAGTCGGTCTCCTAGGACGCCGGAAAGCGGGTTCATGACCAAGCCGGGCAGGGTGTTGAGCGCGCCGACCGAGACCACCAGCAACCCGCCGATACCAGAGCCTTCCGACAGCTCTTTCACCAACCAACCCACGCTGAGCAGTTGCAGCCACATGCCGGTGTTGCCAAAAAAATTGCCGAACCACAGCAGGCGGAAATCGCGATATGCCAACCACGAATCAAGAGTGTGCATCCGGGGCAATCTACGTCTATTCGCGATGGATCAACCTCGCCGTCTGCTCATGCGTACCCACTTTGTCATTGCGACCCCGTACTTGATACGGGGGTGGCAATCTCGTCGCCGTAGTAACGGCGGTTCGCCGACATGTGTTCAGCCTCATCGAGATTGCCACGTGGTTCGACAGGCTCACCATGAGCGGCTGTGCTCCTCGCAATGACAGATTAAAACGGGTACGCGTGAGCGCCGTCTGCCGTGGTCGTGGCCCGCCAAAACTGCTTACGAGCTGGAAATGACGGTGTCGGATGATCACGGTGAACTGCAAATATACTGCGCCGGCCCGAGATTGGTGTCAACACGAACATTGTGCTCATGCGTACCCACTTTGTCATTGCGACCCCGTACTCGATGCGGGGGTTGGCAATCCGTGGCCGTAGCAACGGCGGTTGGCCGACGTATGTTCAACCCCATCGAGATTGCCACGTGGTTCGACAGGCTCACCATGAGCGGCTATGCTCCTCGCAATGACAGACTAAAGTGGGTACGCGTAAGGAACATTGTGGGCATATCACGCGTCGTGTGGCGGTATTCCCGTGCCCCGTGGCTTGATCGGGTGCTGTGGTATGATTAGCCGGGATTCCCACCTGGGAATTAGTTATCAATTGCCTCGTTCAGCATCGTGGAAGGGATCCGCAAATGACGACTATAGATTCCGCTCGACCAACCACAAATGATTCCGAAAACGCCCCTGGTCCGGGCCGGAAACGCGCGTTAATTGCTCACCTGATGCGGCGGGCCGGGTTCGGGGCAACCCCTTCTGAACTTGATGCGTATTGCTCCCGTGGATACGATGCCACGCTGGAATGGTTGCTGCATCCCGAAGAATCGAAGGAACTGGATGAAGACATCATTGAGCGTTACTACATCGACTGGAAGGAATGCCGCAACATAGAAGGCGCGCTGACCGAGACGGTATATCGGATGAACGCCAGTGCGGGCACCCGCCCATTGCAGGAGAAAGTGACCCTGTTCTGGCACGGTGTGTTTGCGACCGGATTGGCCAAAGTCCTGCACGAAAAAACCATGCTGAACCAGATCGACATGTTGCGCGCGCATGGGTTGGGTTCTTTCCGGGACTTGCTGGTTCAACTAGCCCGCGACCCGGCGATGATTTTCTGGCTGGACAACAATTTTAATCACAAGGATGCCATTAACGAAAACTGGGGGCGCGAGTTGCTGGAGCTCTTTTCCATGGGCGTCGGTATGGATGGCCGCTCCAATTACTCTGAAGAAGACGTACAGGAAGCCGCCCGGGCGTTCACCGGTTGGACCATTGACGACGACAACGTCGCCAGCATCCCGTTTGGCAAAACCCCCTGGCTTTTCCGTTACGATCCGGACGACCACGACGATGGCGAGAAAACCTTCCTGGGTGAGACCGGCGAATTCAACGGTGAGGACATAATCGACATAATCTGCCGGCAGCCGGCCACGGCCCGGTTTGTCAGTCGGCACATGTACAATTTCTTCGTGGCCGACGACGTGCAGGTTCCGGCTTGGCAGAATACTCCTCCGCCTGATCCTGAAGCCGTCGCGCTGCTGGAAGCCGAGTACTTCCGATCCGGTTACGATATACGGTCGATGCTTCAATTGCTGTTCAGCTCAGATTTCTTCAAATCAGAGTCAGCCCGTTTCGCCCGGGTGAAAAGTCCCGCCGAAGTCGTGGTTGGTACATTGCATCTGGTTGGCGACCTGAAATTTCCCCGCACCGGTGTGTTAGGAGTTGCGCTGGAATGCCGGTACATGAACCAGGACCTCCTGAATCCCCCGTCGGTGGAGGGTTGGCACACCGGCAAAGAGTGGATCGACAGCGGCAGCATGGTGGAGCGCATCAATTTTGTCGCCGACCAACTGGGTGATCCCACGCATGTCGGCGTAAGGGCCATTGTGGATAACGTGCTGAATGGCGCGCCATCGTTGACCCCCGCCTCCATAGTGGACGGGTGCCTGGACCAACTGGGTTGCGTGGAACTGAGGCCAGACAATCGCGATGCCCTGATCGCCCAGGCCGCCGGCTCCGGCGCTGAATTCCCGGTGGAGACAGGCGCCGAAGCGGGCCGCGCCACTGCCGAACCAATCATCCTGAACGCGCTCCGCATGATAGGTTCCACGCGCGAATACCAGTTCGCCTGATCCTCCAACCGTAGCGAGCGCCGATCATGGCCCTCAGTATCGAACCGATACCCCTGGCAGCTGTCCGCCTGATGACCAATGAGGAATTGGCGCTGGCGAAAATCGCTGACGAGTTGGCCCGGGATCAATTTGCTCCCCGCGCTGCACACTACGATGCTGCAGCAGAATTTCCGGCCGAAAATTACATCGACCTGCGCGACGCCGGCCTGTTGACCCTGCGAGTCCCCAGGGAATTCGGAGGCCACGGCCTTGATCCGCTGGGATTCGCCATGTGCATCCTCGCCGTCGCCCGGGGGTGCGCTTCCACCGGTTTGACGCTCACGATGCACTCGAATGTATTGGGTTCGTTTGTGGGTGGCTTGGGAACCACGGAACAACAGTGGCGATATTTCGGAGAAGCGGTTGCGAATGGCCGCCTTTTCGCTTCGATTACCAGCGAACCCGGCGCGTCGGCGCGGGAACGGTTCGTTTTGTCCACCACGTTCACGCCGCGAGAACGTGGCGGCTACCGCGTGGAGGGCACCAAACACTTCTGCTCGCTGGCCGACGCGGCAGATTATTTCTTTGTGTCGGGTATCGTCAAGGGCAGCGGTGGCGGCGCTGACAACCTGATCTCCGCCATGATACCCAGCGATTCCAGCGGTGTATCTGTGACGGGGCAATGGGACGCAGTGGGCATGAGGGCGACGGCCAGCCACACCGTCGAGTACGATACCGCGGTGTCGGTCGATGATGTGTTCGGGCCACCGGGCCGACTGTTGTCGGCGGACTGGGGAAGTTTTTCGCTGAGTTACGCCGCCGTATATCTCGGTATTGCCGAGGCAGCATACGCATACATAACTGACTACGTTCAACTGAGGACCTGGACTCCCGACGGGGCAACAATGGTTCAGTACCCGTCGGTCCAGCGCTCCATTGGCGAGATGAGCGTTGCAATCCAGTCGGGCCGTTTGTTACTGATCGACGCCGCGCTGACCGACCGAATCGAGGACCCGGTCGCGTCCGTGCTGGCGATCAATCGCGCCAAGCAATATTGCGCCGAAGTGGGTGTGTCGGTAACGGACGCCGCCATGCGGATGGCCGGCGGTGGCGGTCTGCTGAAATCGTCGCCGCTGGAACGCCTCCGTCGCGATGCGCTGTCCGGTCCGGTTATGCCACCGGCTAACGACCGTTGCCTGGAAACCATCGGAAAACTGGAGTGCGGGTTGCCCGCCGTTACCGTGGAACTGACCTGACGAACCGGAATATCGCAAGGAACCCTACATGACCACAGTTGTAGAACATCCGCTGTCTGTCGCCGACGCTTATCAGTATCACGACGTAATCGGTCTGCTTTCGGGCGGTGGGCCTGGATTCAGCGGGCCGGTTTCGGTTGCCCTGGGCCCCGACGGTTTGCTGCATGTAGCCAACCGCGCGAACCCCAACCAGCCCGAAGCCGTGCGCGTGTCCCGTTGCACCGTCGAAGGGGACTACGTCGGTGAATTTTTTGGCTGGGGGGAAGCGCCCGGCCAGTTCATCTGGATTACGTCCATTGTTTTCGGGCCGGAAGGGCATCTGTACTTGTCGGACGAAAACACACATCGTATCAGCGTGTTTACGCCCGAGGGAGAATTTGTCCGATGCTGGGGTACGTACGGAAATCAACCTGGCGAACTGAACCGTCCGTCGGGGATCGCCTTCGCCTCCGATGGCACATTGCTGGTGGTGGACTCCCTCAACGATAGAATCCAGCGTTTCACCGATCAGGGTGAACCGGTTGCGTCCTGGGGTTCGTCAGGCAGTGAACCGGGGCAATTCCGGATGCCGTGGGGGGTGACCGTCGACGCTGCGGGAGCCGTGTACGTTTCGGATTGGCGAAACGATCGCATTCAGAAATTCGATCCGGATGGCAATTGCCTTGCTGTATTCGACGGGACAGACGGCGGCGATGGGTTCAGCCGTCCCAATGGCCTGGCTGTGGACGGCATGGGGCGCATCTACGCGTGCGACTGGCGGAACGACCGCGTGCAGGTGCTGGACGAATCCGGGAGGGTGATGGATTCCCTGATTGGCCACTCCGGCACATCAAAATGGGCGCGCACGTTCCTGAACGCCAACCCCGACATCGAGGAAAAGCTGAACGCCGCGACCCAGAACATCCAATTGAAGCGGCGCTTCTATCGACCCACCGCGGTGACGGTCGGCGGCGATGGCCTTGTGTTTGTGGCCGATTGTTACCGGCATCGCGTCCAGATCTACCGGCGACTATAAGGAGGTATCTATATGACCAGCAGCAACGGCGCCAACGGAACTGCCCAACAAGTCGGGACTACCATTCTGGTGGTAATGATGGAGGTGGACAAGGCCGACGACGCCGTCTTCAACAAATGGTACAACGAAGAACACGTACCGGAACGGATGGCCATACCCGGATATATCAGCGCCCGGCGGTTCGAGCTGGACCCTGATGACAGTCAGGCTAATGGAGTCCTGCGTTACCTTTGCATCTGGGAGTTGGAGAACGACAGCCCGTTGCAGTCACAACTCTACAAAGATCAGAATGCCAGGCCGACACCGACCAAAGAAGCGGCCGGCGCCGTCGTCAAACAGAGAGGGCGGGGTCTGTATCGCCAGATATTCCCGGCGGTGGGAGGATTCTCGGACCGATCCGGTTATACCTACCCGGACGGAACCAAAATCGCGGTCGCCTAAATCCTGGTGAGGCGGAGCAGCGCTCCAATATCCTCCTCCTTCTCCAGGTTCCAAAGTCGATCCAGCAGCTCGTTGGTTTGGTCTGGAGTCAACAGGTCGGCGCACAGGCCGCGGAATTTGGATTCCACCTCACCGTCGGTCATTGGGTTCAGGTGATGCCCCCGGAAATGGGCCACCTCTGAGCTGTAGGTTTGCCCGCCGCGCATCCGCAAGTCCAGGTTGCACAACATGGCTTCGGGCACTCTGCGGTTGGCCTCGTCAGACGCTTCGATGCGGGTTCTGCTAATCAGGCTGGCCAAACCCGGATCGTTGATATACTCGTCCGCGAAATGGCCCTGATGCAATTCGTCGTAAGTCAGGGCTACCGCGGTGGCGTAGGGCATACTGTGGTCAGCGGTTTCCCTGGTTTTCGGGCGCCATTTTTCGTCGTCTCCGGCCATGATGTCGATGGCCTTTTGCAACGTGCGGATATGCACGTCCTCCACGTCGTCGACCCGGAAATCGGGTACCTGATGTCGGGCGGCCAACGCCGCTTCAACCACCGTTTGGGAATAAAGCCCCAGCGCGAATTGCTTGATATTACATTCGTGGACCTTGAAGGGCTGGCCACTGTCTCCGCCGAATCGTTCCAGTTCGTAGGGTTCTTTGGTAACGGCCACAAAGAAGCCGTATTCACCCTCAAACACCGGGGCCGGGCCGGTCAGTCCGCGTTCGGCCAACATGGCGGCGAATACGGCATTGCGGCTGGCGTTGGCGTAAGCGCATCCCTTCCAGTGGGATAATTCGCCCACACGGGTTTGTCCCAACGCTATATTGGGCGCGATACCCAGGTTCATTGCCTGCTGGGTCTGGTCCACTGACAGACCCATCGCCCGCGCGGCTCCCATCGAACTGGCAATTGCTCCGTTGGTAACGTGGTCGAATCCGACATACCGGATGCTGAAAGCATCGCCGAACCTGCAGAATCCTTCGTATGCAACCGCGGTGGCGGTGATCAGGCGGCGACCACCGGCCCCAACCATTTCAGCGCCGGCCAGTGTCGCCGCGATGCTGTCGCTGGGATGGCCGGATTCCAGGGTTGTGTAACCGTCGTTGAAATCCAGATAACGGATCATCACTCCGTTGGCAAACGTAGCCAGGTCAGGGCTGGTGGTAGTACCGGTTCCAATGATGGTGCACGGGCGCCGACTGCTCACGTCAGCGGCCAGGTCGCGGGCAATTTTGCTGGGCTCCGAGCTGTAGGCGCCGATGGCGCATCCGATGCTGTCAATTATCATCCGCTTCAGCAGATGCACGGTGTCTGCCGGCAAATCGCCATAATGCAGGTTGTTGGAATAGTTGGACACGTACTCGACGATGGTGGACATCACGACCTCCGGTTGAAACTGGAAGCGATCAAAGCGAAGGCCGACCACTTCCGACGTGAGATGGGACAATGATGGTGATACGCTGGATTAGTTGGCACACGTAAAGCTATGCAACATCTTAATCTCGTCGAGTGTCATCCCGCCGGCGTCCACTTGATCCCAAGTTTCCTTTTCCGAAACGTCAATCAGCGTAGGAATCAGAGCGGCGTCAGTGCCGGTTGCTTTCATAGCACATTCCAGGAATTCACGTACCAGTTGGCGATCTTCGGGTGTGGCATTGTTGTAACCCGGGCCCAGGTCCGTGCGGGGCGGGGTGGCGGATGCGCTGGCCGTTGCCGGACCGCCCGACTCCAAAGTGGCAACAGGGTTGGTGAGCGCCTGCTTGGCCTCTTCGAGCTCGGTGATGCGGTCCGAGAGGGCTGTATTGGTATCTTCCACTCGGGCGACGCGGGCGTCGAGGACTTCCTGAGACACCAGGTTTTCGATAGCCATCTGTTCAATTCGTTTCAATTCGGTGGCTGTTGGATCAGAGTCATTTCCGGATCCACAGGCCAGCGCGCCGGCGAGAATGGCGCTAGCCAGAATGGCAATCAAACCCATTTTGATGTTCCGTTTTTGCATCTTAATTATACCTCTGTGATGCCGGATGGCATTAATATAGCAGGATAACAAGACCACCCGCCTATGCCGGAAATTACAAATCGTCGCCCTTTTTGCGGAGTGTGCGGAACCCCCGAGGATGGGGACGCTATCGTTGCGATTCGTCAGCGTGGTTCAGGCCGTGGATTCGCTGGAACCGGCCTGGGTCCAATAGGTGTCCACCCGTTTCAAATAGTTTCGCAGCAGGTCATGGCCCACGGCGGTCATGATGGACTCCGGGTGAAACTGCACGCCCTCAACGGGATATTCCTTGTGCCGGACGCCCATGATCAGCCCGTTGTCCGTGCGAGCCGTAATCTCGAGACAGTCGGGCAGGGTTTCGGGATAGATGACCAGGCTATGATAGCGGATTGCCTCGAATGGGTCGGGCAGTCCGGCGAACACGCCCTGGCCGTCGTGGTGAATCATGGAGGTTTTGCCGTGGCGGATTTCGCCGGCGCGATCGACGGTAGCGCCGAAGGCCTCGCCGATGCACTGGTGCCCCAGGCACACGCCAAGCACGGGCAATTTGGGGCCGAAATGCTGGATGACCTCGTTGGATATGCCGGCCTCGCTGGGGGTGCAGGGGCCGGGGGAAATCACAATCCCGGACGGCGCCATTTGCTCGATCTCCGAAATCGTTATCTTGTCGTTTCGGATCACCGTAACGTCTGCGCCCAGCTCAGCGAGATACTGGTAGAGGTTGTAAGTGAAACTGTCGTAGTTGTCGAGGAGGAGCAGCATCAGTACAACTCCACCAATTCCAGCCAGTTGCCGTCCGGGTCCTGGCAGTAGAGGGCCTTGCGGGTCATCTTGCCGGCGTCATCGTACATAGCGACGGGAGGGGTGCCGTAGGTCAGGCCGCGCTGGCGGGTGGCTTCGTAGAAGGCGTCGATGTCCTCGACGAAGAAGGCCAAGTGGGCGGCGCGGACATCGTTCTTGTCGAATTCGGCGAAACCGCCGGTCGGGTTCAGGTATTGGATTAGCTCCAACTGGTGGCCCTCGCCCATATCGAAAAATGCGCCCCGGATGTGGGTATCGGGGAAACCGAGCAACGTGCTTGGAAACTCGCCGGTGCGTTCGGTGCGCATGGTCAGGGTGAGGCCCATCACGTCGGTATAGAAGGCGACGGCGGCCTCCAGGTCTTTGACGATAAAGCCGGTGTGGAAAAAGGATTTGAGCATTTTTTGACCTCAGAGTTACGGGTTTTTACAGGGATTTACAGGATAATGGATGATGCGGGGATTTTACCCTCACTCCAGCCCGCTCCCATCAAGGGAGAGGGAGGTTAGGAGAGACCTTCGGCGTCGGCGATGGCCCGCATCATGGCGCCGGATTTGTGGCGTGTTTCCATGTACTCATCCTCGGCAACACTGTCCGCCACGACGCCGCCGCCGGCCTGCACATACATCACGCCGTCCTTGAAGATACCGGTGCGCAATACCAGTGCAGTATCCATGTTTCCGTTGTAGCTGAAATAGGCGACTGCTCCACCGTACGGGCCGCGGCGTTCACCCTCCACTTCGGCGATGATCTCCATTGCCCGAATTTTGGGAGCGCCCGATACCGTGCCGGCGGGAAAGCAGGCGCGCAACGCGTCGTATGGCGTCATGTCGTGCTTCAGCCGGCCTTCCACATGGGACACCAGGTGCATCACGTGGGAAAACCGCTCCACGTCCATGAACTGGGTCACGTTGACGGTGCCTGGCACGCTGACTCGCCCGATGTCGTTCCTGCCCAGATCCAACAGCATGATGTGTTCGGCGCGCTGCTTCTCGCTGTTTTTGAGCTCGCCTTCCAGTGCGTTGTCTTCGGCAGTCGTCTGCCCTCGCGGGCGGGTGCCGGCAATTGGGTGGGTGGCAACGACGCCGTGTTCGACCTTGGCTACTGTTTCGATGGCAGCGCCGACAATCTGGAATCCGTTGAGGTCGAGGTAGTACATGTACGGCGACGGATTGCTGCCCCGCAACGCGCGGTACACCTGGAACGGATGGGCGTCGGTTTGCCGGCTGAAACGTTGTGAATTCACGACCTGAATGACATCACCCGCGTAGATGTACTCGACGCATTTGTCCACGATGTTTTCGTATTCCTGGACCGTGAAGTTCGACTGCGCTTCACTCGATGCCGGCGCCGCCGGCGTTCGCGTCAATTCGGGTGGGAGTTCCAAAGGGCGGGAAAGCCGGTCGACCATGCGATCTATCTTGGCCACGGCTTCCGCGTATGCGGCGTCAATGTCGCCATCCAGCCTGGCGTGGCTGACCACCTTGATGTCGTGCCGCAAGTGATCGAACACCAGCAGGGTGTCGGTGAACATAAATACCGATTCAGGCAACCCCTGTGGGTCCGACTCCAACATTGGCACGCGGGGTTCAAAATAATGGACAGCGTCGTAGGCGACGTAACCCACGCCGCCACCGTGGAATGGAGGCAGGCCCTCTATTGGTATCACCTGATAGCGGTTCATCTCGTTTTCTACTAACGTTAACGGATCAACCGGTCCGGACGGCTGGTCGCTGCCGGTGCTGAACACGTCGTAGGGTTCGGTTCCGATAAAACTGTATCGGCCCAGGCGTTCTCCGCCGGCTACCGATTCCAGCAGGAACGAATATGGCGGCCGGGCGACTTTCAGGTAGGCTGATACCGGGGTTTCAAGGTCGGCATTTATGGTTTGGTAAACCGGGCATAAATTACCCTGGCCCGCCATTTCACGCACTTGTTCCAGAGTTGGTTGATACATAATTCCAGTCGTTGCTTGCCATGTGGTTGGTGTGGATAAAGATAATATAAAGAAGCCCGTCCTCTAGGGACGGGCTGTTGGGCCGTGGTGCCACCCTGTTTGCCGCCGGCGTTTGGGCCATCAACCTGGCGACGTCTCATTCAGCAGTCGAGGTGATTCTTCACCCTGGTGCGCCCTACCTCGCGCTGAGGGCATCTAACGCGGCCCAAACGTCCTGGCCTACTATCAGTTTCGGCAGGCGGCTCCGGGGCCCATTCAACGTCTGCGCCTGGCGCCGGCTCGCACCTTACCCGGCTCTCTGTGCCACGCTGGACGTTTACTATTCCCCATCCCAGCTTTTGTGTAATTCAGATTTTGAACGTTCAGTATATGAGGGTCTCCCGGGGAGTGTCAACGACAAAGGCTGCGTCACGCAGGGCCTTTCGATTCTCCCTCTCCCCTTGTGGGAGAGGGCTGGGGTGAGGGGTATAGCCTGCCGCAGGATAGTTCCCTATCTCACACCTTCACCCTCACCCTAACCCTCTCCCATCAAGGGAGAGGGGATTTCTTGTAACACCGAAAGGCCCTGGCTGTGTCACGCAGGGCCTTTTCAAAGTTGCGGAAATTAACCACCCGCTCGTACTGAGCCTGTCGAAGGACGGCCGACGATGGTTCGACAATCTCACCATGAGCGGAGGTCGGAGGACTTTGAAAAGGCCCTGTGCCTCACGGGCACCCGCTGACGCTCTTGGCAATGACAGACGCGGCCGGCAACTTCCGACCAGTTAATCGAAAGGGCGTGATTGTACGGTTGTGTTGTGGACGTAGTTTGGGGAGGTCGCCATAGGCTTCGGTCAAGGCGTTAGCAGGATCTTCCCGGTAGTTTCGCGGCCTTCCAGTCTTCGGTGCGCTTCGCTGGCTTCGGACAACGGTAGGTTGAGGCTGATGTTCAGCCTGATTTCGCCAGATTGGACCCATGCGAGACAGTCTTCCGCCCGCCGCAAAAGCTCAATGCGCGTTGCCGTGTAATCGCCAAGAGATGGCCGGGTCAGGTACAAACTTCCATTCCGCAGGGCCGACGAGTCTACCGGGCCCACCGGGCCGCTGGCCTGTCCGTACAGGCACATGCAGCCCCGCCGTCCCAGGATGCGCAATCCTTTCTCAAAGGTGGTTTGGCCGACCGCGTCGTAAACAACCTTCACGCCGGCGTCATCAGTCATCCGCCTCACCTCGGTTTCAAAATCCTGCTGCGTGTACAGGATCACTGTGTCGGCGCCGGCTCCGCGAGCCAGTTCAGCTTTTTCGCCGGTTGAGACCGTCGTGAATACTTCCAGGCCGATTCGCTTCAACATTTGGATCAGCAGCAAACCCATACCTCCCGCGCCGGCATGCACCAGCGCGCGGTCTCCTTCGTGCAGGGGAACAACATCATGCACGAGGAAGTGGGCCGTCATGCCCTGCAGCAGGGTAGCGGCGCCGGCGGCAAAGTCCATATCGTCGGGGATTCTAACCAGCAGCCACGAGGGCACTGCCTGCTGCTCGGCGTAGGAACCGGTGTGCATCGCATACGCGACGCGGTCGCCAACCGCAACTTCATCCACACCTTCTCCCACTGCCATCACCACTCCCGATGCCTCGCGGCCGGGAGTCCACGGAAAGGCAGCCGGTGGGTTGGTGCCCTTGCGGCTAGATACATCGGTGTAGTTCACTCCGATGTTTTGTATGGCTACGACCGCCTGGCCATGCGCGGGCGCTGGTTCAGGGATATCCTCGAATTTCAGAACCTCCGGGCCCCCGATCTCATAGGCGCGGATTCCTTTCATAATTTCACCTCTCAGTGCATTCTTGAACCGTGGAGACCAACAGCCGGGAGCGCCGGCTGATTATCATCCTCCCAGTACCGAAACCATGCCCGTAACGTTTTCAATCTGATCGATGTTGCGGAAGCTGGTTATCGCTTCCTCAATGTGGTCTTGCGGGAGGATATACCTGGTGCAATATAGAAACTTGGCTTCCAGTTCCTCTGCATCCATGGGCATGGCGGGCGTGCCGCGGGCGTGGTCGACGCGATGGCGCAATACGCGTCCGTCATGCAGTGTTACCTGCAGCTCAGCCGGATACCTGGATAATGGCGATTCGGGAACAGAGGCTTCAACGGAAATCCGTTCCATCATTGCCCGCACGCCCTCGTCGCGTACGGCAACGTCCGAGAAGAAGTTGATAAGCGGAGCGCCGTGGCGCAAAGTCGCGGCGGTTATGAACCCCAGACAACTACGAGCCTGCCACCCGTCTGCTGGGAGCGCCGTAGGTAGTAAAGCCATCGCGTCTGCCGTTATGCCGACGTGTACGTTACTGATGTCGGCGGGATTCAAGCGGTTCATCTGAATTATCCCGAGGGCAGCGTCGATGGTGGTATGGCTGGCCGGATGGCACGGATAAGCGTGGATCGAAATACCGCCGTGGGTGAGTTGCCAGGCACGCCCAAGATCATCCAGGGCCCCGGCTAATTGCAACGACTCCAGCGATTCGCCCACCGGCGCGGCGACAACACCTTCCGATGCGATCAGAGCCGCCATCACGCCATTCATGGCATCCAGCCCGCCGTCCAGCAGGGCGCTGGCGCCGGCGGAGTTGTAGCCGATGTTAGCCCGCGCCGAACCCACAGCGATACCCAACGCATTGCCCAGTTGGTCTTCGGTCAGGCCGAGCAGCGCCCCGCAGGCCGCCGTTGCGCCCACCGTGCCCGCAGACGAAAATCCGTGGACCGCGGACAATCGCGCGACTATCTCGGCGCCAGCGGCGAACGCCGACAAGACCCTCGCGCCGCTGGCGCCGTACATTTCTCCGAGAGCCATTACCGCCGGGAATACGGCAGCAGTCGGATGGCTGGTGGCGTTGAGGGCATGGTCGTCGAAATCCAACAGGCGCACCAACGTACCGTTAACCAGCGCGGCGTAAACCGGGGATGTTCGCAGACCCATCCCGATAATCGTACATCGTCCGTTGCCGCCCATAGACCTGGCGAATCGGCTTAACGCCACACCATCCGGATGTGCCGCCCCGGCGAGGGCCACCGCCGCCGCGTTAAGCATGACGTTGCGGCATTGCTCGGCAACTGCGTGTGGTACGGGTGTGCTGCCGTCAACTGCATCGCTGGCGAACTTGGCGAGGGAGTTCAATGTTCCTGGGTTTGAGTCTGCCATAACGCGTCAAGGATAACCACGGGGAAGGCCGGGCGCAACGGCAGCGGTTCTCTCACGCGTGCCCACTTTGTCATTGCGACCCTGTACTCGATGCGGGGGTTGGCAATCTCGTCGCCGTAGCAATGGTGGTTTGCCGACGCGTGTTTGACTTCAACGAGATTGCCACGTCGCTGGGCTCCTCGCAATGACAGTAGGACAGTTTGTTTTGACAACCTGGGTACGCGTGAGTTTGGGACGGTGCTTGACCACCTCAGACCGACCTATTGCGTGCCAACGGTTGCGCCGGACGCTGAGATTTGCCAAACTCGGCGCAGGAACCTGTCGGCAGAGTTCGCGATTTACGACGGAGGAATAGACATGGCTTTTGTTGCCAACGATTCCGGCTCGGTGGAATCCCGAGTCTATGATGTGGCCATTGTAGGTGGGGGGATCATTGGGCTGTCCACCGCCATGCAACTGCTGCAACGGTTCCCGGAGCTGAACGTTGCGGTCATTGAAAAAGAAATCACCCTGGCCCGGCATCAGACCGGGCACAATAGCGGGGTGATTCACTCTGGGATCTATTATCGCCCAGGTTCTTGGAAGTCCCGGTTTTGCGTGGGAGGCAAAGACCGCCTGATTGATTTCTGCAATGAAAATGAGATCGAATATGAAGAGTGTGGGAAGGTTATCGTCGCCACTCATGAATCAGAGTTGGGTCGGTTGGATGACCTCTTTGAGCGTGGCGTGGCTAACGGCGTCCCCGACCTCGAGATTATTGGCCCGGACCGACTGGCGGAAATCGAGCCGCACACCACCGGAGTGCGGGCGCTTTGGGCGCCTCACACCGGGATCATCGACTATGTGCAGGTGGCGAACGCTTACGCCGGCAAGACCCAGATTGCCGGCGGCGATATTTTCACTGACGCGCCGGTGACCGCAATTCGCGAATCCAGTGGCGGCAGTGCGCTGGAAACACCTCGCGGGTCCGTGCAAGCCAGGCATGTCATCAATTGCGGCGGGTTGTACGCCGACCGGCTGGCGCGCATGATGGGTGAAACAACCGACGTCCGGATCATTCCTTTCCGCGGAGAGTATTACAAACTGGTCGAAGACAGCCACGACCTGGTGAAAGGCCTGATCTATCCGGTGCCGGACCCGAGGTTCCCGTTCCTGGGCGTGCATTACACTCGAAATATCCACGGCTACGTGGAAGCCGGACCCAACGCGGTACTGGCTTGGGCCCGGGAGGGCTACCGCAAAAGCGACGTCAACGTTGGGGAGACCATGGGTGCGTTGGGATTTCCGGGTTTCTGGAAGATGACCGCCCGCCACTGGCGCACCGGCATGAAGGAAATGCACCGGTCGTATCGAAAATCGGTTTTCGTAAACGACCTGCGGAAACTGATTCCGGAGATTCAACCGGACGATCTGGAAACCGGCGGAAGTGGCGTCCGGGCGCAGGCAGTTTCTTCCTCGGGAGCATTGCTCGACGATTTTCACATCCTCAGAGGCCAGCGCGCTTTGCATGTCCTCAACGCACCGTCGCCTGGCGCAACGTCGTCGCTGGCGATTGGCGAGTACCTGGCGGACTTGGCCACTGAGGACTTCGGCTTGTCTGCTCACCGGGACGAACGGTAACGGCTCGAATAAGCAGACGGCATCGCTTGGTGGCGATTTCCTTGCGGGTGTATAGTTTAGCTGCAATCTCAAAGGAAACTAATCGCCTAACGTAATGCCAAGCCTCACGCAACCCACGACCCTGGATTTGGGTGTCTGGAACGTTTGCGCCGATTCGGTTCGGCAGTACCTCGCAGCGGTGGGGGACGAGTTGCCGGTGTATAGGGATACCGGTTTTGCGCCGCCACTATGGTTAACGGCCCGGATCGTTGGGGTTTTGTTGGAGCGGTTGTTGTTGCCGGACGGTACGATACACAGCCTCCAGGACGTTGAAGCGCTTGAACCGATCGGCTTGGGCTCCAGGGTTGCTGCCACCGCCACCGTGGAAGCAGTCCGGCAACGGGGCGGGATGAATTTCCAAACCATTACCTACGTCGCGAAGCATCCGGACTCGGATCTGATCGTTTTGCGTGGGCGGACGACCGTACTTCTCCCCGCCCCCGAAGTTGCTGACGGCGACCCGAGTCATGAATCCTGATCCCCGCAACGCCGGTGACGCGCTGCCACGGGTTACGCGGACAATTACGTCGGACGGGATCAATGCCTATCGCGTTGCGTCTGGTGACAACAATCCCATCCATTACGACGATGAGTTTGCGGCGGCAACTCAATTCGGCGGCGTTATAGCCCACGGAATGTTGACACTGGCCTTGGTGTCCGAGATGATGGCCGCCGCTTACGGCGCCGATTGGCTCCAGAGCGGCAGCCTGAAAGTACGCTTTCGCGGCGCCGCGTATCCCGGGGATAGACTGGAGACCGTGGGGTCCGTCACCGACGCCACCACTACCCGGGACGGCATTGCTGTAAAGTGTGGTGTGGCGGTGGTCAACGCCGATACCCGGGCACAAATAATCACCGGTTCGGCAACAGTATCCATACTCAGTCAGACAGGAAATGGTGTTCCTCAGCAATGACCAGTTTAAACAAAACCTCACCAAACTCCGGTTCAGTAATCCGTATCGCCCTGGATGCGATGGGTGGAGATCACGGTCCTCCGGTAACCGTTCCGGGCGCGTTGGCAGCTTTGGACTCCCACCCCGAAGTACACGTAACGTTCGTGGGGGATGCCGACCAGATCAGTTCTGAACTCAAGAACAATCGCGCCGGAACCGATCGCATTGCGGTGGCGCCGTCGGAAGGGAAAATCTCGGACGATGAGCATCCGGTCGCAGCGTTGCGGCGTCGGCCGCGGTCTTCGATTGCGGTTACCACCCACTTGCTGCAGTCCGGCGCTGCCGACATGGCGGTTTCGGTGGGATCAACAGGCGCCACCATGGCGGCGGCGGTGTTTGCGCTCGGCCTCATGGAGGGATTGGAGCGCCCCTGCATCGGTGGCAATTTTCTTGGTCTGGCGCCCAATACCACGGTGATCGACCTGGGAAGCAATGTGGATTGCCGGCCGCCGCAGATGGTGAGTTTTGCAGCCCTTGGCGTCGCGTTCTCGCGTCACTACCTGGGCATCGAATCTCCCCGAGTGGCGTTGTTGAGCGTCGGTGAGGAAGCCGCCAAGGGGAACCGGCAGGTTCAGGACACTTACATCCTTTTGGAAAAGAGCCATCTCAACTTTGTCGGCAACGTTGAAGGGATGGATTTTTTCACCGATAAAGCTGACGTAATAGTGTGTGACGGGTTCATCGGCAACATACTCATTAAATTCGCCGAAGGGTTGGGCTCGGTATTTCGCCCATTCCTGCAACGACAGTTAACTTCAACGTTTCCCGAAGACGCCGTTACACGTATCACGGATGCAATCTGGCAATCCACCAATTTGCCCCGTACGATGGGTGGGCCCCTCTTTGGCGTCAACGGCCTGGTCATGATTGGCCACGGTTCCTCCGGGCCCGAGGGGATATCCGGAGCGATTGAAACGGGGCTCCTGTGCCATCGCATCGGCCTGGTAAACGGGTTCCGCCAGGAATTGTCGCGGTTGGACATTGCGATCATGTTAGAATCCGGGGAGTGAGGCGGAATCGCAATGTATGCCATCGACTTGAGTGGACAGAGCGCCCTGGTAACCGGCGCGTCTCGTGGGATCGGAGCGGTGATTGCCCGACGCCTGGCCGAAGCCGGCGCTGCCGTGGCAATAAATTATCGCAGCAGCGGAGCCGAGGCTGATGCAGTCGTGGACGGCATTCGCAACGCCGGCGGTCAGGCAATTCCTGTACCGGGCGATGTCTCCGATGAAAATGCCGCCGAGGCCGTGGTCAAAGGAACGGTAGAGCAGCTGGGACGGCTGGACATCCTGGTGAACAACGCCGGCGTGAATCGCGACAGACTCCTGATGCGCATGACCGCCGAAGACTGGGACCAGGTGCTTACCGTCAATCTCCGGGGTACTTTCCTGCCGACGCGCCACGCCGTCCCTTTGATGGTGCGGCAACGCTACGGGCGGATCGTCAATATCTCTTCGGTGGTTGGATTGTCGGGGAATCCCGGACAAGCCAACTACGCGGCTTCCAAAGCCGGGCAGATCGGATTGGCGAAGGCGGTGGCTCGCGAGGTCGCCAGCCGGAATATCACCGTCAACTCGGTGGCTCCCGGTTTTATCGAATTTAGCGATTCCGGCGGTATGACCGCAGATTTGACGGACGACCAGCGAGGGCAGATTCTCAGTCGCATACCGGCGGGCCGGTTCGGATCTGCAGACGACGTGGCATCCGCAGTGCTGTATCTCGTGAGTTCCGGCGCCAGCTACATGACCGGGCAGACACTTACCGTTGACGGCGGCCTGATCGCCTGATTGATCTCTCATACGGGGCGCTCTGACGTGCAGCGGACGCCCCTGCGTCCACGTTCAATTCGGAGGAACCTATCATGCGAGCCACCACGCATTTCCGCCAGATGCTTTCAGACCCGGGCATCATCACCGCCCCGGGCGCCTACGATTGCCTGACCGCCGCCATCATTGAAAAAACCGGGTTCGCCGCCGTTTATATGACGGGGGCGGGCACTTCGGTGGCGCGCATCGGTTATCCAGATCTGGCGTTGGCCACAGCTACGGAAATGATGTCCAACGCAGCCGCGATCGCTGCCACCGTGGGCGTGCCGGTGATCGCCGACGCTGACACCGGCTACGGCGGCACGATGAACGTTCGGCGGACTATCAGGGAATACGAACGCACCGGCGTGGCAGCGGTTCATATCGAAGACCAGCAGTTTCCCAAGCGGTGCGGCCATCTTGATGATAAGCGGGTTGTGCCAATCGATGAAATGGTGCAGAAAATTCGCGCTGCCGCAGACGCCCGAACCGACGACGACTTCACCCTCATAGTGCGTACGGATGCCCTGGCGGTAACGGGTTGGGATGACACCATGCGGCGTTGCGACGCCTTTACGGAGGCCGGCGCCGACGCGCTGTTCGTGGAGGCAATTCGTTCGCCGGAAGAAGCAGCCGACGTGGTCGCCCGGACCAGTGTTCCGTTGCTGTACAACTTCGTGGAATCCGGAAAGTCTCCGCTACTCACCGTATCAGAGTTGGAATCGCTCGGGTTTAAAATCGTGATCTTCCCGGGAAGCGCCTTCATGGCCGTCGCGCACACCGTGGCCAGAGTGATGGCCGACCTGAAAACCTTTGGAACCACGGAACACCTGATTGGTGAGATGAGCTCGCTGACCGATGCCTTTGAGCTCATGGGCCTGTCGGAAATGCTGGAGCGAGACGCTGGCTACGCCCACGATTCAGTTGCCGCCGCAAGCTAAAACGTCGAGATTGCCGAACCTGGCAGGCATTCTCTAAATGGCCGGAGATACCGGTTTGCTTGAATCAGAGGATCGCGCAGACGATCTGGCCCCGTTTGTCCGAAAATTGCGGACTGAAATCCGTGGTTGGGAGGCAGAAGGTATCATCTCCCCGGAGCAGTCGTCAGCGATCCTGGGACTATACGACGTAACGCCGGAATCGCCGGCCAGAAATGTTCCGAGTCGAGTGGTCTCGGTGATCGCCGTCATGGGAGCGGCGTTGGTGGGGTTGGGGATTATCGCCGCGGTTGCCGCAAACTGGTCCGCGATCCCGGTGGGAGCCAAACTGGTCATGATGGCGGTCGGCACGCCAGCGCTGTATTTTGCCGGGTGGTTGCTGATTCAGCGCTGGGGATTCAACCGAATTGGCACAGCGGTGATATTGCTCGGAGCCATCGCCTTCGGGGCGTCAATTCATCTGATTGCCCAGATCTACCACGTATCCGTAGACAGCCCCAACCTAATTGCAGCCTGGTTTTTGGGAGTGGTTCCGGTTGCGTATATCACACGATCCAAAGCTGTGGCAACGCTGGCCGTGGTACTGTTATTCGCGGCTGCCGCGTTTCGCTCGCAAGAATGGCTACCCGTGGTTGGCGATGAACTGTTTTTCCCGCTCATCCCGGTGCTGCTGGTTTTGGCGGCTGCCCTGTTCGCCGTTGGCCGGGCGCAGTCTCGTTTCGTCTTTACAAATCCCATCGCCGCAGTTTTCACGGCGATAGCCATGATAGCCGCCAGTGGCTCGATCTACGTACTGGGATTTCAAGACGCGTGGAGCAGCATGGAACCATGGCCCGTTGAGTCGGCCCGGTTGGAATACTGGATCGTATTTGCCGGGGCTTTGATGACTGTGGGCGCATCTTCGGTGGTGGCGTGGTGGCGCTCGGGTGGCGGTCGCATGTCATTGAATTGGTGGGAGTTATCGGCTCCGCTGGCAATGATTGCCGTGGCGATTGGAACGCTGGTGGGGTTGATTTGGGGGTTGACGTGGATGTGGGCGGTTATGAACGTGTTGCTGCTGATTGGCGTGATAGTGTCGGTTTACGCGGGGTACCGCCACAACCGCTCAGACCTGGTGAATCTGGCGATAGCCGTATTTGGAATCACGCTGATAACTCGCTATTTCGAGTTTGGTTTTAGTTTGCTCCAGCAATCGGTGGCATTCATCGTGGCCGGCGTGATAATGCTCGCTTTGGGTTTGGGACTGGAGTGGCTCCGCCGGCGGATGCTGATGCGTATGAGTCGCATGGAATCGTAGCGATGAGCAGACTCGCAACTATACTATTGTTCGCCGTGGTCGCCGCGCAGGTGGTTGGCCTGCTCGTGTTCGCTGGAATCCGACAATCAATTGTCGCAGAGGGCAAAGAGGTGGTGTTGCAGGCGTTTCCGGTGGATCCAAGATCGCTATTGCAGGGAGATCACGCGGTGCTGGACTACGAAATTGCCCGGTTGCCTGACCAATTTGGAGACTTTCCAACCGGCTCGACGGTGTACGTTGAATTGAGGAAAACCGGCGGTTACTGGTCTGCTGTTGGGTATGAACTGACACCACCTTCGGGGAGCGTTTACATTCGCGGTGCCGTCGATGCGCCTAACCATCTTGATCTGGACATCGGCTCGTATTTCGTTCCAGAGGGAACCGGCCACATTATCGAATCCGCTGCTGACGTGAAGGTAGTGGTCGCTATCGCAACCGGTGGTCGGGCCGCCATCAAACAGGTGCTGGTAGATGGCGAGCCGTTCGCGCCGTGAACCGTCCTGCTGCTGACGGGTGGCGGTGTGTTGAGTTACACTGCCGGCAACTCCGCAGGGAGGCCGAGCGATGCCGAACGTAGTATTAGTCGTTGATATGGTACGAGGGTTCCTCGAACCGGGTCACAACCTGTATTGCGGCGATGACGCCCGCAAGATAATAGAACCGGTGCGCGAGTTATTGGCCAGCGAAACGGCGGCCGGGTCCTCAATTTTGTTCGTATCAGATCACCACGATCCTGACGATTTGGAGTTCCGGATGTTCCCGGTGCATTGCGTGAAGGGAACCGAGGAGCCGGAAGTGATCCCGGAGCTTTCCCAATGGGTCACCGACGAAAACGTCATACCCAAAAACCGTTATAGCGGTTTCTACAATACCGATCTGGAGCAGCGGCTGACTGCGATGGGTCCGAACAAGATTACCGTCTGCGGTGTTTGTACCGATATTTGTGTGATGCACACAACCTCGGATGCCCGCAATAGGGATTACACCGTCGAAGTCCCAGCCGCCTGTGTCGCTTCGTTCGATGTTGATGCCCATCATTGGGCGTTACAACACATCGCCCGGATCCTGGGAGCGCAGGTGGTGTAATGTCCCGAAGACGGCAATTGGCCTGTGTTATCATCACGTTTCAGCCCCAGATGCCAGGGTTGATTGCCGAAACCACGCCCCGTACCGATCCATCCGGAGGTCACTGATGCTGTACCAGCGCTACCGTTATTCCCATTGGGACGGCACCCAGCAGATTTTCGACGTCGACGCCAGCGAGGTGATGGATGCGCTGTCGGACGACCTGTTGCAGAATGGCGATGTCATGCGGGCGTTGCGTGAGCTGTTTCGCAATGGAATGGAGAACCGCGACGGTTCCCAGATGCCCAGCCTGCGTCAGTTGATGGAACAATTGAAAAATCAACGGCGCCAGCAGCTGCAGCAAAGTAATCTCGACTCGGTTGTTGACGACCTCAAGGAGCGCCTGGAAAACATCCTCAAAACGGAACGGGAGGGCATTCAGGCTCGGCTGGACGACGCTGCCAGCCAACCGGAACCCGAAGATGCCGCTGGCAAAGAGCAGCAACGGTCGTTGAACCAGTTGCTCCGTCAGCGCGCCGAACGCAACCTGGACCGTCTCGACGACCTTCCCAACGATTTGGGAGGTCAGATTCAGGCGTTGATGGACTACGATTTCATGGATCCTGACGCGCAGCAGCAATTCCAGGAGTTGCTGGATATGTTGAAAGGCCAGATGGCGCAGAACATATCGCAACAGATGCGCGAACAGATGCAAAACATGACCCCGGAGCAAATGGCGGCCATGCGCGAAATGATGCGTGACCTGAACCGGATGCTGCGCGACCGCATGGATGGCCGGGACCCGGATTTCGACGGGTTCATGCAGAAATGGGGCCCCATGTTTGGCGACGATCCTCCCCAGAACCTGGATGAGCTGATGGAACGAATGCAGCAGCAAATGTCCCAGATGCAGTCATTGATGGATAGTCTGTCACCGGAAATGCGTCAGGAACTCCAGGATGCGTTGCAATCGGCGATGGATCCCGAGTTAATGTCCGAAATGTCCCAGTTCGCCAGTCTGATGCAATCGTTGATGCCGCCCGACGAACTGGCGCGTCAGTATCCATTCCTCGGCGACGACAGCATGACCCTTGACGAGGCGATGGAAGCCATGCGTCAGATGCAGTCGCTGGACCAGTTGGAGCAGGCGCTGCAACAGGCCATGCGAAGCGGCAATCTGGATGATGTTGACCCGGAGCAACTGGCTGAGTTGCTTGGCGACGAAGCTCGCCGCGCCTGGGAGGAACTGGACCGGTTGCGCCAACTCCTGAAAGATGCCGGGTACATCACCGGCGATGACAAGATGACGCTGACCGCCCGTGGCATTCGCCGGATCGGACAGAAGGCGATGCGGGAAGTGTTCCAGCATCTCAAGAAAGACCGAATGGGCAACCACGACCTGGACACCAGGGGAGGCGGAGGCGATGTCCTGGGCGAAACCAAACAATATGAGTTTGGCGACCCGTTGCAATTGGATCTCCAGGCCACGGTCAAGAATGCGATAGTACGCAACGGGCCAACCGTGCCGGTGCGACTGCAACCCGATGATTTCGAGATTTATCGCAACGAGCACATGACGCGCTCCGCCACTGTAGTGCTGCTGGACCAGAGCCGTTCCATGGGTTTGTTCAGCAACTGGGCCGCAGCCAAAAAGGTAACGCTCGCCCTGTTTGCGTTAATACGGCAGCAGTATCCCCGCGATTCCCTGCACGTGGTGGGCTTTTCTGATTATGCGCGTGAACTCGAGGAAAAAGATCTCGCCGGCCTGACCTGGAACAACTGGGTTTCGGGAACAAATTTGCACCACGCCCTCATGCTGTCCCGCAAATTGTTGTCCAAGGAGAAGGGCGGGACTCGCCAGATTATGGTGATCACTGACGGCGAACCCACGGCTCACCTGGAAGGCGAACAGTCTTATTTTGCCTATCCTCCGAGCTACCGGACCGAACTCGAGACGCTGAAAGAAGTACGGCGGTGCACGCAGGAAGGAATTATCATCAACACCTTCATGCTGGAAAACAATTACCAGCTGGTCAATTTCGTAGACCGTATGACCCGCATCAACAGAGGCCGAGCTTTTTACAGCAGCAGCGAAAATCTCGGCGAGTACATGTTGGTGGATTACATATCCAACCGTCGGAAACGTGTAACCGGTTGATCTATAATCCGATTTCGCTCCATACTATTACGAAAAACGCTGCGGAGGTATTCCCGGATCGCCCCGTCCGATGATATAATCCCCTCGCAATCACCAGCACATTCAGACCCCCGGCGGTTGCGAACAGCTTTTAAGGCAGTCCCGTGAGGCTGGCAAAGCGTGAACGAAAGTGTTGAGAGTCGTCCTGACGGCTCTGCTTTCATGCACCCCTGCTTGCGGCTTACTGCCACGGAGCGGGGTTTTTTTGTATCAGCTGAATCAAAATACGGTTCTTGGCCCGGTGATGACGTGAACGCGCGCTCCGTGGAAATACCGCAGAGTGCGGCGACGTACCGGCAACTCATGGACGCCGATGAAATTCGCCGGGCGCTGACGCGAATGTATCACGAAATCCTGGAACGCAATCACGGCGCCGAGAACCTGATGCTGGTGGGTATTCGCACCCGTGGGGTGCCGCTGGCCCAGCGACTGTCGGCGCAAATCGCCGCATCTGAAGGCGTTGAGGTGCCCGTTGCCCAACTGGATACGGGTTTGTATCGGGACGATCTGAACGTAAGACCCCATATCGCAGTGCGCCCTACGACTGTACCCGGGGACCTGGCTGGGCGGACGGTAGTGCTGGTCGATGATGTGCTGTTTACGGGTCGCACTGTCCGCGCGGCGTTGGACGCCGTAAATGACCTTGGCCGACCGTTGCGCATTCAGATGGCTGCCCTGGTGGACCGGGGACATCGGGAACTGCCGATCCGCGCTGACTTCGTGGGCAAAAACATTCCCACCCGGCGCGCCGAGCGAGTCCGGGTGCGCCTTTCCGAAACCGACGGGATTGACGAAGTTTCGGTATCTCAGGTTGGTGACGGCTGATGGCATCGATTATCTCCAACGCGTTGGCACCGGTGGACTTGCCGCTGGATGATAACCGGGCGGCGCGCCGGCATGTGCTGGATCTGGACGATTTCTCGGCCCAGGAGATCGGGGCAGTTCTGGACAACGCGACAGCGATGCGCGAAGTCCTGGCACGCGACATCAAAAAGGTTCCCACTTTGCGAGGGCGCGTCATTGTGACGCTTTTTTACGAAGCCAGTACCCGCACCCGCATTTCGTTCGAGGAAGCCGGCAAAATTCTCAGTGCCGACGTCATCAACATGACGGCGACCGCCAGCAGTGTGGAAAAGGGCGAGTCTCTGCTTAACACGGGTCTCACCCTGCAGGCAATGGGCGTAGATACCATAGTAATCAGGCATCCCCACTCGGGAGCGCCGCATTTCCTGGCGCGTAATTTAACCGACGTTGCGGTTATCAACGCCGGGGATGGAACCCATGCCCATCCCACTCAGGCGCTGCTCGACCTGTACACCGCGCAAAGTCATCTGGGTGATTTGGCAGGACGGCGAATCGTCATTGTTGGAGACGTGCTGCACAGTCGGGTTGCCCGCTCTGCGGTGTGGGGATTCACCAGGTTGGGGGCTGAGGTTGTGTTGTCCGGCCCCGCGACGTTGATGCCCGAAGCATTCACGGCCATGGGATGGGGAGACCGGGTTGGCGTCAACGGCGTGAGTAATCCGTTGGCCCGCGTAAATGTACAGCCCGACCTGGACCTTGCCGTGCGTGGCGCTGATCTGGTGATGGCGCTTCGTTTACAGTCGGAGAGGCAACGCGGAGGGTTTTTCCCCAGCCTCCGGGAGTATATCCGGCGTTGGCAGGTAAACGAAGCCAGGATGGAGCTGGCGAATCCGGGCGCGCTGTTGATGCACCCGGGGCCAATGAACGAGGGTATCGAAGTAAGTACCAGTCTGGCTCATGGGGATCGTTCGCTCATCGAGCAACAGGTGACCAACGGAGTCGCGGTGCGAATGGCTTTGTTGTACCAGGTCGCCTCTGCAGCGAATACGGGTGCCTGAATAATATGTCAGTCCAACACACTGCGCCACCTATCCTCATCGCCGGCGGCCGAGTAATCGACCCAGCGATCGGAAGGGACGAAATCACGGATGTTCTCGTTAGCGAAGGGGAAATCGCCGCGGTCTCCGCCGGGCTCCGGGATGTCGTTGCTAACAGTGGCGCTCGGATAATAGATGCCACGGGCCTGGTAGTTTGTCCTGGTTTCATAGACGTCCATACTCACTTGAGAGAGCCGGGTTTCGAGTACAAAGAAACCATAGCCACCGGAGCGCTCGCCGCGGCCCGGGGCGGCTTCACGACGATATGTTCCATGCCCAACACCGACCCCCCGATTGACAACGCGGCGGTGGTGGATTTCGTCGCCGCCAAGGGGCACGCGGCGCCAGTCCACGTTGAAGTTATCGGTTGCGTTACCAGGGGACGAGCGGGGCGTGAACTGGCTGACATGGAGGAACTCGCTGCTGCCGGGGTGGTAGCCTTCAGCGACGATGGCGACCCGGTGTACGATTCTGCGTTGATGCGCATGGCGCTTGCCTACGGCCGCGATTTGGGCATACCGATCAGCAATCATTGCCAGGACCATGCCCTCTGTCCCGGCGGCGTAATGGCCGAGGGATGGGTTAGCAGCAGGCTCGGCCTGGCTGGGATACCCGCCGTTGCCGAAGAAGCGATGGTGGCCCGGGATATCGCCCTGGCAGAATTGACCGGCGGACGCCTTCATCTGGCTCACCTCAGCTCGGCTGGAAGTGTTGCGCTGGTGCGGCAGGCCAAATCGCGCGGAGTTTCGTTAACGGCGGAAGCCTGTCCTCATCATCTGTTGTTGACCGAGGATTGGGTGCTCGGAAGCCGTGGCGATCAGCACCTTCCGACCGGAGTGCAGTCTTACGATACCAGCACCAAGGTTTACCCGCCCCTCCGTACCCACGAGGATGTTGCCGCGTGCATCGCGGGTCTGGCCGACGGCGCCATCGACTGCGTGGCAACCGACCATGCTCCTCACGACCGAGCCAGCAAGGAATGCACCTATGACGATGCGGCGTTCGGGATCAGCGTGCTCGAGACGGCATTGGGGATACTGATGGAAACGGTACGCGCGCAGGATATCGACCTGGCCGCTATGATAGACCGATTGACGGTGGGTCCGGCCCGGGTGTTGGGCGATGCGTATGCTCCTCGTGCTAACCTGGCCGTCAACACACCCGCCGATCTCGTGGTTTTCGATCCCAACGCTGCCTGGACCGTAGACGTCTCCAAGTTCGCGTCCATGGGACGCAACACGCCGCTGGACGGCGTGGAATTGAAGGGAAGGGTGGCCGTCACGATTGTAAATGGAAAGGTGGTGTTCGAGGAACCGGATTTGATGCCTGGCGGAGGCCGTGAGTGAACCGCGTCGCACACCTGGTACTGGAAGACGGGTCGGTGTTTGCCGGTGAGTCATTTGGGGCCCAGAAAGAAGGCTGGGGCGAGGTAGTTTTCAACACCACCATGACGGGTTACCAGGAGGTGCTGACAGACCCGTCTTATGCCGGACAGCTAGTTACGCTTACCTACCCCCTGGCGGGGAATTATGGCATCAATCGGGATGATTTCGAATCGCGCCGAATCCAGGTGGCCGGGCTGATCGTCCGTCAGCATTGCGATTTGCCCAGCCATAGTTCCAGCGATATGACTCTGGACGCGTTCTTGCGCGAATACGACGTCCCTGGGATATGCGGTATTGATACGCGGGCTCTGACGCGGCGCTTGAGGACTCAAGGCGTGATGATGGGCCTGGTCTCACTCAACGGCGCGGACGCAGGGTTGAAGCGGCTGGCGGAATTGCCTCGTTACGATAACCTCGATTGGGTGAGCGAAGTAACCACTGCCGACGGTTACGTTTGGAATGGTCTCGACGAGACCACTACCTACAAGGATCGCCCATATTCTGAAGGCACCCGTCGAATTCTGGTTACAGACACCGGTTTGAAATATAACATTCTGCGATTATTGCATTCCCGGAATTGCGAAGTCATTGCGATTCCTGCCACCACTCCTGCTGCTGATATGCTGGAGCTACGACCCGACGGCATATTGTTGTCGCCGGGCCCGGGGGATCCCGAATTGCTGGCCGGCATCGTGGCCAATATCGGGCAACTGATGGGTCGAGTGCCCATCATGGGTATATGCCTGGGGCATCAGCTGGCCGCCCGGGCGCTGGGAGCGCGAACTTACAAGCTAAAATTCGGGCACCGCGGCGGAAATCATCCAGTCAAAGACCTTGAGACGGGACGGGTTCACATCACCGCACAAAACCACGGTTACGCGGTGGACACTGATCATCTGCCGCCCGGCCTGGAAGTTTCGCACCTGAATCTAAACGACAACACGGTGGAAGGATTGCGGCACCGGGAATTTCCACTGTTTACGATCCAGTATCACTCCGAAGCATCGCCCGGCCCCCAGGATAATGAATATCTTTTTGATCGTTTTCTACAGATGATAAACGACGTGAATCCAATAACACCGTCCGTATAACCCCAGGGAAATAAGTTGACCACAACCACCAGTAAGCCACTCAAAGTCCTGGTTATCGGTTCCGGCCCTATCGTCATCGGCCAGGCCGCCGAGTTTGATTACGCAGGCACGCAGGCATGTAAGGCGCTTCGAGAAGAGGGGGTGGTCACGGTCCTGGTTAATTCCAACCCGGCCACTATCATGACCGACCGGGACATCGCCGACCGTGTGTATATCGAACCGCTCACGGTTCCGGTGCTCGAACGCATCATTGCGATGGAACGACCGGACGGGATATTGCCGACCCTGGGCGGGCAAACCGGCCTCAACCTGGCAGTGGATCTGGCAGACGCCGGTGTGTTGGATCGATATGATGTTCGATTGCTGGGGACTCCGCTGGAGACCATTCGGAAGTCTGAAGACAGGGACTATTTCCGCCAGTTCCTGACCGAAATTGGTGAACCCATGCCGCCCAATCGTACGGTGTCGTCCATGGCGGAGGCGATGGATTATACGGCGGAGGTTGGGCTCCCGCTGGTGATTCGACCGGCGTACACCTTGGGAGGCACCGGCGGCGGGATCGCCAACACGCCCGACGAGTTCAGATCAATAGTAGAAAGCGGATTGTCGGCCAGCCCCATCAGCCAGGTGTTATTGGAGCGTTCACTGGTTGGGTGGAAAGAGATCGAATACGAGGTTATTCGCGACGGCGCGGATAATTGCATCACCGTTTGCAACATGGAAAACCTCGATCCCATGGGCGCCCATACCGGTGACAGCATTGTTGTAGCGCCCAGCCAAACGCTTACCGACAAAGAGTACCAGATGCTGCGCACGGCCAGCCTCAAAATCATCAGGGGCCTGGGTATCGAGGGTGGATGCAACATTCAGCTGGCGTCGCGACCCCACCCGGACGCCATGCGCGACCGCCCCGGCAACTGGGATGCCGATTCCGAGTATTACGTTATCGAGGTCAATCCCCGGGTGAGCCGCTCTTCGGCGCTGGCCAGCAAAGCCACCGGGTACCCCATCGCGCGGGTATCGGCCAAAATCGCCGTCGGGAAACGCCTTGACGAGATTCCAAACGCAGTTACCGGGACGACCGGCGCCGCGTTTGAACCGGCGCTGGACTATTGCGTTGTAAAGATTCCGCGCTGGCCGTTCGACAAGTTTCCCAACGGAGACCGCCACATAACCACTCAGATGAAGGCGACCGGCGAGGTGATGGCGATTGACCGCAGTTTTGAAGCCGCGCTGCAAAAGGCCGTCCGGTCATTGGAGCAGGGCAATTCAGCGTTGCTTTGGGAGGCTCCCGAGTGGCGCGGAATGAACGCACAATCCGGCGTGAAGCACTTGCTGGATTCATTGCCGCTGTACCCCAACGATCTGCGGTTGTGGGCCGTGGCCGCCGCCTTGCGACGGGGAGCAACCCGTACCGAGTTGGTGGCTCAAACCAGTATAGACCCGTGGTTTATCGCCGCCCTGGAGCGCATCGTCGACCAGGAGCGCAGATTGTTGGGCAATCCGCTGACGCCGGCAGTGTTATGGACTTCAAAACGGTTGGGATTCTCCGACTCTGAGATCGCCACGCTTTCCGGGTTACTGCCGGAACAGGTCAGGCAGCTCAGGCTTCAACACGGCATCAAACCCGTTTTCAAGATGGTGGATACGTGCGCCGCAGAGTTTGAGGCGCGTACGCCCTACTATTACAGCGCTTACGACACTGAAAACGAGGCTCCGCCCTTGCCGGGTCCGAAGGCCGTGGTGCTTGGTTCCGGGCCCATCCGAATCGGTCAGGGGATCGAGTTTGATTACTGCAGCGTGCATGCAGCGTGGGCGCTGTCCGAAGCCGGCGTTGCCAGCATCATGATCAACTCCAATCCTGAGACCGTATCCACAGATTTCGACACCAGCGACCGCCTGTACTTCGAGCCGCTGGATGAGGAAGCAATTCGCGATATTCTGGACAACGAGACGATAGACGACCAGCCGCCGGCCTCATTGGTCCAGTTCGGCGGGCAGACGGCCATCAATCTGTCTCAATCTTTGGCGGCGGTGGGTTTGCCGATATTGGGTTCCAGCGCCGAAGCTATCGATATCGCCAGCGACCGGCAACGATTCGAACGGTTCCTGGTAAACCTCGGAATTCCGCAACCGCCGGGCGCGACCGTAGCATCGATTGCTCAGGCTCTCACGGTGGCCCAGAGAATAGATTATCCGGTCGTAGTGCGTCCGAGTTATGTCCTGGGTGGCAGGGCAATGGAAATAGTTGGCAATGCCACTGAGTTGATTCGTTATCTGACCATTGCCACCGAAGTAACACCCGAACGCCAGGTTTTGGTCGACCACTACATGGAGGGCCGCGAGTGCGAGGTTGACGCTATCTGTGACGGTGAAACGGTGTTGATTCCGGGGATTATGGAGCACGTGGAGCGCGCCGGAGTCCACAGCGGAGATTCGATGGCCATATATCCCGGCTTGAATCTGACGGAGGGAGAGGTTGACACGCTGGTAGAGTACACCACGCGCATCGGACTGGCCCTCGGCGTCCGCGGGTTGATGAATATCCAGTTCGTTTTGCAGGGGGGGAACGCCTACCGGAGCCCCAACACTCTCCGGCCCCAACCGGCGGAGGAAACTACCGTCTATGTTTTGGAAGTCAATCCCAGGGGTAGCCGGACCATCCCGTTCATTTCCAAGGTAACGGGCGTACCGGTGGCCAAACTCGCCACCCGTGTCATGTTGGGCGCCACGCTGAAGGAACTTGGATACCACGGCGGATTGTGGCCCAAACAGCGCCTGGTCGGAATCAAAGCGCCCGTGTTCTCAATGTCCAAGTTGTCCGGTGTTGACTGGTACATGGGGCCGGAGATGAAATCGACCGGTGAGGTTATGGGCGTGGACCGTGATTTCGCCGCAGCATTGACCAAGGCATTGCAGGCAGCCAGCATCAACCTTTCGCCGGGAATGGGCGTGCTGCTCAGCATCTCCGACCAGACCAAGGCGGACTCGTTGTCCCTGATCCAGGGATTGGCCGCCGCAGATTGTCAACTTTACGCAACCGAGGGCACTGCCGCCATGATCAACGCCATGGGCCTGCCGGTAACGACCATTACGAAACGGATTGGCGGAGGTTCTCCGGATGTGCTGGACGTGATTAACGACGGCACGGTGGGCGCTGTCGTGAACACGTTGTCCGGAGACACGTCGGTAATGGAGGATGGCTTTTACATCCGCCGGGCTGCCGTGGAGCGACGTATCCCGTGCTTCACGTCGCTGGATACCGCCCGGGCGGCGATGGAAAGTATGCTCAGCGGCCTGGATAATTACAACATCCTTACCACCGAGGAGTATCTCAACACGCCCGGGCCATAATACTTAAAAATTGCGAAACTCCAGTCCCTACCTTCTGTCATTGCGAGGAGCGTAGCGACGTGGCAATCCCGTTGAAGCAACGGCGGCGGTTTCAGCGACGAGATTGCCGCGCTGCGCTCGCAATGACAAGTTTCGCAATTTTCTCTAAAAGTCCATCTCGACTCCCAGGCCCAATTGCTCCGCTCGCTCCAGAATGAATCTGGCAGCCGCCACATCGCCAACGCCCGTACCCATCAGCTTGCAATACACCACTTCGTTGTCTCCGCCCCGGCCCGCTATCGTACCGCCCACCACGTGGCGCAATTCGTGGAATTGATTCCAGTGGACGATTCCCTGGTCAACTGCGCCGGCTATATCTCCGCATTCCAGGGGCGCCTGTTCCAGGGAATCAACGAACCTGCGATCCGCAATCGCCAACAACTTGTCATCCACCTCCCGGTGCCGCGGGCTGGTCGGGCCGGCGCCGATCACGGTAGCGCCTCTTGACACCCATTCGCCCAGCACCACCGGGGTCTCTGCGGGTGCGATTCCGACCACTATGTCGCAGTTTGCAACGGCATCGCGGTTGGTATCGCCGGCGATGACCGGAATTTGCAGCTCCCTGGACATTCGTTCGGCGAAGTTACGACGGTTCTCGGGACCTCTGCTGTACGCCACGATCTCCCTCACTTCGCGAACGGATGAAATCGCCCGGAGTTGATCGGCTGCCTGATTTCCGGTGCCGATGATTCCCACTTTCAGAGCCCCGACAACGGCCAGGTGCTTCACTGCTACGCCAGTCGTAGCCCCGGTCCGGAGTTGACCCAACCGATTGGCCTGGGTGTAAAGAAGCAGGCGACCCGAATCAATGTCATACAGGCTGACCTGGAAAGAATAACCGTTGTGGGTATGGGTGAAGGTCTTGACACCCATGACACCGTCGTATGCCAAGGCGCCGCCCATTACCGCCAGATACCCGTGGGGAGTGACGGTCTTCCGTCGAGTAAGGTTTACAGCCCGGCTTTGACCCTATTGAGCGAGCAGCCGCTCGATAACCGGCAACATATCGCCTAACTCGGCGCAACGGTCGACATCTTCGTCGCGCAGGAACCGGGCCATTATTCAGAACCAGGAACGTGGCGGTCAGGAGGCGAAGTAGCGGCGGTTCACCTGGATGTACGACCGCATGTCGGCTGGTACCGTGAACTCATCGAAGATGGCGGACACCGGACAAACCGCCACACAATAGGCACAGTCGATGCAATCGTTCGGATTGATGTAGAACATCGGGGCGTCGTCGTCGGAATGGATGCAATCAACCGGACAAACATCGACGCATGTGGCGTCTTTGACACCTTCACAAGGTTGTGTAATCACGAATGCCATCAGATTACCTCAGCGCGCCGGACCGAAATATGGCAATAAGTTCCCGGTTGTATGCCGTCCAGCGTGGCTCATTGGTGGGCCGCTAATAGGCAGTATTCTGCGGTTTACCCCGCTATTTTGTCAAGGGATACGGGTTGCATATCCCTATTGTAGTTGCCAATGACTTGGGCGGTGATACATCGGCGCAAGTTGGGTCGGCAGCGTCCCTGACCAAGTGGCGAATTTGCGAGCCTTCAGTTGCCGTTTTAGAGAAAATTGCGAAACTCCAGTCCCTGCTTTCTGTCATTGCGAGGAGAGTAGCCGCTCATGGTGAGCCTGTCGAACCACGTGGCAATCCCGTTGATGCGATAGCGGCGGTTTCAGCGACGAGATTGCCAACCCCTGCATCGAGTACGGGGTCGCAATGACAAGTTTTGAAATTGTCTCGTTCCATTGTACACATTGCATTATCCGCAATGTTGATATAATATATCTTGCAATATGGGGCGATGTGCGATCAGCCAATCGCCGATACTCATAGTGGAGCGCTCATGGAACTTCGAGAGATAATCAGCTTTTACCATGTCGCCCGTCTCCGTAGCGTTTCCAAAGCGGCGCGAAAATTGGAATTGGGACAACCGACCGTCACGACCCATCTCCGGAAACTGGAAAGCGAATTCGGAATAATTCTTTTCGACCGCATCAAACGGCCGATCCAGCTTACGTCGGAAGGCACGGTTTTTTACGAATTGGTTACGCCAATCGTGGAATCCATCGACACGCTGAAGACCCAGATGAACTACTCGGAAGGGCGCGGGTCGTTTGTTGTGGGAGCATATCCGGATATCGTTTCCTACCACCTTCCCAGGCCGATCCGCCAATTCCGGAGCCGTTACCCTGATGTCAGGATGAGGCTGGTTGCTCGATCATACGTGAATTTGATACAGCTGGTGAAATCCGGTGAGGTTGATCTCGCCTTGTGCTCGGCCCCGCCTACCGATGATCCATCGCTCGAGTTCGCCAAATTGTTTGATTACAATGTCGTGCTGATCACTGCGCCCAAGCACGAACTTGTGCAGCGCGATCCAGTCACCATCGATGACATGGCTGCGTGGCCATTGATCCTGAACAGCCCTGAGAGCTTGAGTCGCCGGCGCGTGGAGCAGAAGTTGAGGGAGCGGGGTGCGCCCTACGACGTTGTCCTGGAAATGGATAACACTGAAATGATCAAACGCTACGTGGCGATCGGAATGGGCATCGCCATCGTCAGCGACTTCACGCTGCACCCTGAAGACCATGATCGCCTGGCCGTGGTGCGGTTGGACCACCTGTTCCCGTCCGCTAACATCGGAGTGTGCACACTGAAAGGCAAATTCCATGGCCGGGGTGTCAGGAACTTCATCAATACTCTGGAGGAGAGTCTTTCAGGTTTCCACGCTGACCTTTGGGATTGGGATATCGACCACGGCGGGGAGCCGATAACTGAGGCCATTGCGAGCAGCACCCAGTGAAGTAGATGCTGGCATTCCGATAAAGAATGACAGCATCGCATTTGGCAGGTTTAGCGGCATAGCCGTACGGAGTCGCGCTGCCGGCTTGGACGCCAGGCGACACCTCTGCGTACCCACTTTAATCTGTCATTGCGCCCCCGCACTCGATGCGGGGGTTGGCAATCTCGGCGCCGTAGCAATGATGGTTTGCCGCCGTGTGCTCAACCTCAACGAGATTGCCACGTCGCTGCGCTCCTCGCAATGACAGGTGGGGGTGGCCGCTCCTCGCAATGACAGTCGGCTGGTTTGGTTTGACAAAGTGGGTACGCGTGAGCAGGCGACACCCATTGCGCGCGGATGGAATCTAAGGGTTCTAAGGTATCCTATGCAGGAATTCGCTGCTCCCGCGTGCGACCCAAGCGTTCCATGAGGTCATCAGGAAAAGTGCGCCCTTTTCCACGTATGACGCCACGTTGTCATCGTTTACCAGGGTACCGGCAGTTCTCCCAGCGCTCACGATGCGAGCAATGGCGTCGTCAATAGCTGCCTGCACTTCCGGGTGTGATACGTTCCCGATGTGCCCCATGGTTTGGGACGGGTCCGTGGGAGCCACGAAGAAGACGTCCACGCCGTCAACCTTGAGGATTTCGTCCAGATTATCCAGCGCCGTCACTTCTTCGATGAGGACGATAACCATGGTTTGGTCGTTGGCCTGATGAACGTAGTCGGGCACCCCAAAGGATTGACGCCCGCCGAACATTCCGCGGTAACCCAGAGGCGCAAACTTGGCGGATCCCACTGCGGCTTCAGCCTGCTCTCGGGTATTGACGTGGGGCAGCACTACCCCCATGGACCCGCGATCCAAAGTACGGGTAATGAGTCCAGGATCGTTGGCGTTGCACCGGGTGATCGATGTCATTCCCCACAAATCGCACGCTCGGGTCATGTCGCCGAGCGTTTCCCAGTCCACGGGACCGTGTTCACACTCCATCCAGGCTGAATCGAATCCCAACGGCCCCAGAAAGTCGACGATTTCACTACTCATCAACCCGGAAATGCACGTCGCCGGTTGTCCTCGGCGGATTTTTTCCTTAGCGGGATTAGGTCGTATGCCAGGCACAGTAAGCCTCCTGTGATGCAAATTCACCGCAGTATAGCAGTATGCGTGAACGACCCGAACCGGCCACGCGGCCAGGCCCGGCAACCGTCCACAATCCCTGACAGTAGGCATGAGCCGCAGCGAGCGGAGGCCCGTGCCGGATACAAGGCGTTATTGTTTCGCCTCGTAGCCGCGGGGAGTTACCATCCGCCCCTGGTGGATGTATGTATTGGAGTTCCCGACCACTACGGTGGTGAACATGTCCACCGACAATGCCGCTCCATCCAGTCCTTCCAGGCTAACTAGGGAAACAGCCTGCTCGGGACGATAGGCATGCCGCACGATGCCCACGGGAGTGGATGCTGGCCGGTGTTGCAGGAAAATGGCCCGGGCCTCATCCAGTTGCATCGTGCGCCGCCGGCTCCGGGGATTGTACAGGACGGTTACAAAGTCCCCGACCGCTGCAGCCTCCAACCGCCGCGTGATTTGTTCCCAGGGCGTCAAAAGGTCGCTAAGGCTGATTGCGCAGAAGTCCTGCATTATGGGAGAGCCCAGCAGGGCTGCGGCGGATTGCAAAGCCGAAACGCCCGGCACCGTAATCAACTCCGGATTCGATCCATCCCAACCACGGTCGGTCAGAACCCGGAACACCGGCCCAGCCATGCCGTAGATGCCGGCATCGCCGGACGATACCACCGCCACCGTTTTGCCGGCGTAGGCGATGTCCACTGCCAACGCCGCTCGCTCCAGTTCCTGGCCCAACTCCATGGCGTGCGCGATTTTGCCGGCCCCGTAATCCGCGATCTGGTCAATATAAAATCGATAACCCACCAGCTCGTCACATTCGGATATGGCGTCCATGGCTGCCGGAGTAAGGTGGCCCGCATCGCCAGGGCCGAGTCCAACCAAATATAATTTACCTGTACTCATCAAAAGTCCTTTGGGCGCGGCTCGACGCGGGCCACCGCCACCGTTGCCCGATCGGATTTGGTTCGAGGAACAATCAACCCTCTGGAATTTGCTGCCAGCATCGCGGCCGGCTCAGACACGCCATAGACTCCCAGCAATTGGCTAGCAGCAGAGGGGGTTGGTCTGATCACTCCGTCATCGGAGTTCGTAGTTTGGTGGTGACCGGCGATGGAATCATTCAGCCGGTCGGCGGTGAATATGTGCAGCGGGACGCCGAATTCTTCGGCCAACTCTACGATGCCATCCTCGTCTGCCTTGATGTCTGCGGTGGCAATCGCAGCCAGAGACTTGATGGACAATGCGTGGGCTTCCATCGTGCGCGCCAATAGCTCGCGCAGGTGTTCAACCTCCACACCGCGACGGCATCCTATGCCGGCCACCAGAGTGGGCGGTCGGTACACAACCAGTGATATACCGGACTCCCTGATGGCGCAGTGCAGGGGAGTGAGTCGGTCGGATACCAACAGCGCGGCGGAAAACGCGCTATCGACAACGTCGGTAATGGCGTTGACGGCCACGATATTTTTCCCGAGGGGCGCCGCGCATGGCCAGGCCACATTAGCATCGGGATCTATCCAGAGTGCAACACGGTCTCCGTTTACCACCGCCGCCGCGGCGCGCGTCAGCTCAATGGCGGATGCTTCAACAGCCCATCCCAAATCTCGTCCGACGATATCCACGGGAGTTACACCCAACGCATCCGAGGCAGAGGTAATAACGGCGGCAGCCCCGATGGCAGCGCTGACTTCCCTGGCCAGAGCGTCGGCTCCGCCACGATGCCCCGACAGTACACTGACGGCGTGCCGACCGGCGTCGTCAACGCACACAACGGCGGCGTCGCTGGTCTTGTTAACCAGCAGCGGCGCCAGAATCCGGACCGTGGCGCCAACGGGCAGGAAAACTACCAAACGCCGGCTATCACTGAACAATTCCTGCAAAAGGGGCCGCAACGGCAGGTCGTAATAAATCACGGAATCTGAATCATCGCCGTCCTGATGACCGGTCTTGCGTTCCAGGTACAGTTGGCAGCCAACGATGCCAGCCGCCAGTTGGCGCGCCAGTGTCGATCCAGGTCTGGAAACCGCCAGCACGGCGGTCGACGCAATTTCAGGACTCGGTGTCACCGCTGAGAACTAATCGTTGCCGTCCGGTGGCGCCGATGCCGCCGCTTCGGGCTGCACTTCGTACCCGCCAGCGGTATACAGCTCCGCGCGGTCGGCGTCCGCGTGAGCTCCCTGCCCCGCCCGCCGGTACAAGTGCGTGTATTCGTCGGAATAAAGATGCGATACAGCAACTTTCTCACCGGCATCGGGATCCAGCAGTTTGGGGTCCACCGCCTTGCCCACGATAATGAGGGCCTGGAGCGTTATTTTCGCATCCCTGACTTTTTGAGCGATATCGGTCAACGTGCCCCGGATGATGAGTTCTTCGGGCCACCCGACTCGATACGCGACCGCTACCGGCGTATCCGCCGGATAGCCGGCTTCCTGCAGTTGGTTGGCGATACGGAACATTCGGGTGACGCTGAGGAAAATCACCAGCGTACTGCCATGGCGCGCGAGGCCGATCAGGTCTTCGCCTTCCGGCATGGGCACCCGGCCCACGGCCCTGGTCATGATTACGGTCTGCGAAACTTCCGGCACGGTCAGCTCTGATTTCAGGACCGCCGCCGCGGCGAAAGCCGCGCTCACACCCGGAATGATTTCGTAGTCGATTTGTTGCGCTTCCAGAATTCTCATCTGCTCGAGGGTTGCGCCATAGAGCGACGGGTCGCCGCTCTGGATGCGCGCCACCACCCGGTCGTCAGCCACGGCCTGCAGGGTCACCGACATGATCTGGTCCAACGACATTTCCTTGCTGCCGTAGATTTGAGCGTCCGCTTTCGCGAATCCGGCTATTTCTTCCGGAACCAGTGAATCCGCATAGATAATGACGTCAGCGAGTTCAATAATTCTTTTCGCTTTTAGCGTGAGTAACTCCGGGTCGCCTGGCCCGGCTCCGATGATGTAGACTTTGCCGCCATTCACGATGTAAAAATCCTTCGACGTCAACCGCTGCCGGCTATCGCCTGATGATGAGCAGCGAAAAATAGTCCAGGTCTTCCGAAGTTAATTCCTGGATATTCTGCACCACCCGTTCGCTTTCGGTGCTCGCCCGCCGGACATAAATGGTTCGTCCCGCCAGGCCCAACCGTTCCAGGTTAGCCAGCGCATCCAACAATGTGCGGTTTACTTTCATCAGCACAATGGTGTCATACAGGGCGATGGCTTCGCGCAGGTCATCGATACCATACACCGCCGGCAAAATTGCCAGCCTCTGGCCGTGGGTGACCAGAGGGGCCGCCGCCGAAGCAGCCGCCGCCATGACGGACGATACACCCGGGACTATCTCCACCGGAAGGTGTGGATATTCGGTCAGGATGGTTTCCAGCACATAGGCAAACGTGCTGTACAACATGGGGTCGCCCTCAGTGATGAACGCCACATCATGGCCGGCTTCCAGGCGATTTGCGATTTCCCGGGCCGTTACGCGCCATACTTCGCCGGCCGCTTCTTCGTCGTTGGTCGGGAAGGTGGACTTGACCACTTCCTGAGTTTCCTCGTTTATGAAACCCTTGGCGATACTATAGGCGTAGCTTTCCGTGCTGACACCTGCCTGGGGAGCCCAAATTATTGGCACCGATTGCAGCACACGCTGGGCCTTCAGCGTGAGCAGCTCAGGATCTCCGGGCCCCACGCCAACTCCGTAGAGGGTTCCGACCGGTGTGCCCGCGGGCCTCGCCGACGTCATCGCTGCCCCCAGACCACAAAGACGGGATTCATGGATTCCAGTCGCAGCGCACCGTCGGGCAATTCGCGTCCTCGCGCGGCGGTTACCATTGTCAACTCGGGTGACATACCGGCGTCGCGAAGGCTTTTGTAGGCAAAGTTAGCCCTTTCGATTGCCGCGAAATTCGCGACCACGCGCCCGGCAGGCCGCAACCGTGGGACAACGGCGTCCAGAATCTCCGGCAGGGCGCGGCCGCCGCCCCCGATGAATGCCGCATCCGGATCGGGCAGGTTTGCCAAAACTCCGGGCGCTTCCCCAATAACCACGGAGACTCGCCCGTCCCCGTACTTTTCCACGTTTTGTTCCAACAGGTGCGAATTGGCGTCGTCCCGGTCCACAGCATAAACGTGGCCTTGCGAGGCGATGCGGGCGGCCTCGATGGCCACAGATCCGGTTCCGGCTCCGATGTCCCAAATAATGCTGCCGATACGCAGACCGAGTGCGTGCAGACTCACCGCCCTTGCTTCCGATTTGGTTATCTGACCGCGCAAGGGACGCCTTTGTTCAAACGCATGATCGGGCAACCCGAATCGACGACAGGTTATCTCCGCCCGTTCCACGTTTCCCAACGGTTTAACCTTGACCATCCGTCGCCAGCGCTGACGGATCACGCATGGGGATGCCGTCCGGTGAGGTACTGGCGGCGCCCAGCAGGTTGCCTTCAAAGTCGAAACACAACGCATCAACGGTGATTGATGGCCCATTGTCGCCAAGATATTTTTGCGCCTGTTCACATACGAGTTGACACATCAGGGGGAACACCGACATTACGCCGTGTTCCTGAGCCAGTTCCTGGAAATGCCGACCGCTGGCGGCCTCGCGCATTTCCTGCTGCAGCGACTCCGATGCACCGCATTGCCCGGCGAGTTGGGCCAAAAATTCGGTATCGACACGGTTTCCTGCCACGTGCGTAACAAAATATCCCATCGCCATTTTGGAGAACTTGCCAACCATCCCCACGTGTGCGACGCGCTTGATGCCTTTGTTTACGCACCGTTTCATCGACGGGCCGGAAAAGATTCCGGCTTCGATGTAGGCCATATCGGGCAATTCCAGCAACCGGCGGGTGTATTCTTCGCTGCGCGTACCGGTGGACAATACGAGATGGTCAAGGCCGTTGGTGGCCGCTACATCCACGGCCAGATGGACGCTGGCCCGCCAGGCCGCAGTGCTGAAGGGCTGCACCACGCCGGTGCTTCCCAGGATGCTGATACCGCCCAGCACCCCAAGTCTGGCGTTGGTGGTCTGTTTGGCTATTTCTTCGCCGTTGGGCACTGTTATGCGTGTTCGGACCCCGGTTTCCGGGGGCCACCCACACTCGATCAACCCTTGAGCGACGGCGTCGGTCATCATGCGCCGGGGAACGCGTGTTACCGCCGGTTCGCCTACTTCAATGCCGGTGCCAGGACGGGTCACCGTTCCTACGCCCGGCCCGCCCGTAATTTGCAATCCTTTATTGCCGTCGGGCAGACGCCAGACTCCCACGATGATCTCCGCCCCGTGGGTAACGTCGGGGTCGTCTCCTCCGTCCTTGATTACCGAACAACGAACGCCTTCCGCTGGATCCATGGGCCAGCTGCGGTGGACTTTCAACAACGCTGCTCCGCGACCGCCTGGCAGCGTCACCGAAACTTCGTCGGGAGCCTTTCCCGACAGCATCAGTATTACTGCCGCTTTAGCCGCCGCCGCCGCGGTAGTTCCCGTCGTGTATCCGGTCCGCATCCCTTTGGGATCACGCTTGGTCGGACGGGAGTAATCGCTTTCCGGCCTGTCTTGGGTTTGCGCCGTATCGTCAGTTGTGCTCATCGTGCCTGTTCAAGGTTGCAGTTTCCAAATGTTGCCGCCACTCCGTCAATTCTACCCTATCTATCAAGCTCTGGGAAACTTGCCAACGGGCGAGCCATGGCTTTTCGGTTTTCTCGTTTTTGTCATTGCGAGCGCAGCGTGGCAATCTCGTTCCAGGAGCCATGACTGTTGCCCCAATGAGATTGCCACGCTGCGCTCGCAATGACAACCGAAAGACGCCAATGCGCGAGCCATGACTCCCTGACCGGCGCCAATCGCCGGGCTCCCACATCACCGGTCGATGTGGGAGGGGCAACCCTTAGTATTCGGACCGCGCCGCCGGAATGTCGTGCGGCGAACGGCGGTCAGGAGAGCGCCTTTGCTGCCCGAACCCGGTCGCTGGCCACCGCAACCAGCCTGTCGTCCACGCCCAACGGTGGGGCAACCCACATGGGAACATGGGGGTATTCCTCGCGGAGTTTAGCCATAGTACCCAGCACATTGCGCTGCAAAATCAGCCCTGGAAAGAAAATATACGGTACGCAGATCAGGCTCCCCACGTTCCTTTCCTTCACCAGCTCGGCGACGGCGTGCTCCATTGTGGGGTCGCCGTAGTGGGATTGGGCCACGGTTACCGCGAAACCGCTGCCCAGATCGCGTTCTACCCAACTTCCCAGTTCCTTCAACCAGGCGCAATCGTCGTATCGCGTCTGGGTGCCGGCCTTAACGATCAGCACCCCGATTGGTTTCCCGTCTGTAGGCTCCGCTGCGCCGTCCGGAAGCGCCGCGATGCGGTCCCGCACGAGGTGGGCGATTCGTATGTCCGTTCCCAATCCATCGGCCAGCCTAACTTCTACACCCGGGGCAGCCGCCGCGATTTCTTCGAGAACTTCCTCCATCTCCAGCGTGGCGTGTTTTCCGTTGCCCAACAAATAGGGCGCGACGACCACGCGGTTGACACCACCGTCGGCCAGTATCGAGACGGCCTCCGGAGGATGCGGCGGCAGGAATTCCAGGCAGGATACGATTATCTGGGAAACATCGTTTTCCAGGTCGGTGGCAAGCCGTCTGGCAACCTCTCTCAACCCCACGGGGGTGTTGGGACAACCCGGGCACCAAGCGGGGAACCGGGATCCATCAGCAGCCCAGGCGCACGAACACTCGTCCCGACTCGCGCCGCGCTGACTGCCGTGGCACAGCAGGACTACTCCCCATTTTGAAGGATCGTTAGCGCTGCCGCCAGGGCCAGTGTCGGATTGATTCCCGACGGTCATAATCTACTAACCTCCCAACAGATCCAGCAAAGCGTTGACTGTGGCTGCCGCTGCAGAACTACCGCCCCGTCGCCCCAGGATCGTGATGTGCGGTATATCACGCGCGGCCAATTCCTGTTTTGATTCCGGACATGCCACGAACCCCACCGGCATTCCGATCACCACTGCCGGCGCCACCTGTTGGGCATCAATAAGGTCGAGAAGCGCCAACAACGCAGTCGGCGCGTTCCCGATAGCAACAACTGCGCCGTCCATTTGGGGCGCCAGCTCCCGAACTGCCGCTACGCTGCGCGTCGTGCCTTCGCGCCGCGCTCGGTCGGCGACCTCGGGGGCGTCGATCAGGCACGAAGTTTCTACGCCGTTTTTGGCGAGTGCGGCGCGGGACATCCCGACCTGGACCATGCGCACGTCGGTAACCACCCGTTTGGTGTGCCTCAAAGCAGCCATCGCAGATTCGATTGCGGTCGAACTGAACCGAACGTCGGCCGCAATTTCGGGATCGCCTTCCGCGCGAACGATGCGATACAGCACATACCGCTGCTCGTCGGTAAGGTTTCCGGTGGAAGCGCTGTCTCGCAGGCTGTCAGCGACCATCAGCAGACTTTGCCGGTCAATCTCCTCGGGGAGCAGGGCGTATTTATCTACCAGCGTCATATCGCTTCCAACGTAACCGGAAAACCACGATATCTTTATTACGCAACGACAACATTTACCAACCGCCCGGGTACGTAAACGACGTTCTTCAACGTCTTGCCGTCGGTGTGGGACTGTACCCGTTGGCTACCCAGGGCCAGCTCCCTGGCGTCCGCTTCGGCGATGCCAGCCGGGACGGGTATGCGGTCGCGCACCTTGCCGTTGACCTGGACCACCAGGGTTATTTCCTCCTCGGCGGCCAGTTCGTCATCCCAGGTTGGGAACAACTGCTGGTGAATGCTGTAGGCGTGACCCGTGCGCTCCCACATCTCCTCGGCTACGTGTGGCGCCATGGGGGCCAGCATGAGCAGGAATTTTTCGATGCATTCCTGCCAGAGCGAAGAGTCCACTGACTGATCGTTCCACACTTTGTTCAGGTGGTTCAGGAGTTCCATCAGCGCTGCGATGGCCGTGTTGAATTTGAAGCGGTCCAGTTCCTGATAGCACTTGCGGATTGTTTGGTGCAAAACGCGCTGGGTTTCCCTGACGGTTGCGGGGTCGGATGGAGCCTGGTCCAAAAGAGCCGCATCCTGCTCCACCACGGTCCAAACGCGGTTGAGCCAACGCACGACGCCATTTATTCCTTCGTCACTCCACGGCCCACCCTGATCCCAGGGCCCGATGAACATCAGGAAACACCGGACGGCATCCGCTCCCACCTGATCGATCACATCGTCGGGGTTGACCACATTGCCGCGGCTTTTGCTCATCTTCTCGTGGTCCTGACCCAGAATCACTCCCTGGTTGAACAGCCTCAGGAACGGTTCGTCGATGTTGAGCATATCCATGTCGCGCAGGGCTTTGATGAAGAACCGGCTGTAAAGCAGGTGCATCACGGCATGTTCGGCTCCACCGGTGTATTGCCGCACCGGCATCCAGTCTGAAGCGGCCTGCGGGGCGAATGGACCACCGTCGTACCTGGGGCTGCAATAGCGCAGCATGTACCACGATGAATCCATAAAGGTGTCCATAGTGTCGGTTTCACGCCGACCCGGTCCCCCGCACTGCGGACATTCGGTATTGACGAAATCGGCGTTGATGACCAGGGGCGATTCGCCGGTCGGACGAAATTCTGCGTCTTCCGGCAGCAGGACTGGCAGGTCGGCTTCGGCCACCGGAGACACGCCGCATTCGTTGCAATACACCATGGGAATCGGCGTACCCCAGTAGCGCTGTCTGGATATCAGCCAGTCACGCAGCCGATAGGTGACGGCCCGACGGCCCCAACCCCGGCGTTCAACGTCGTCGGCAACGGCCTTCATACCCTCCTGGTCGGTCATACCGTCGTAGGCGCCGGAATTGGTCATGAATCCTTCGCCAAGGTACGCATCCTTTGGTTCGCTGCCGTCCCATTCGATGGGTGCGATGACGGTGCGAATCGGCAACCGATACTTGCGCGCGAACGCCAAGTCCCGGGAGTCGTGAGCCGGCACGCCCATCACGGCGCCCGTGCCATAGGTGGTGAGCACGTAGTCGGCAATGTAAATCGGCACTTGTTCGCCGTTCAGCCGGTTGCGGGCGTATGAGCCAATGAACACACCGGTCTTGTCTTTGTCGGTCGAAAGGCGGTCGATTTCAGATGTGCCGCGGGCCTGGGCGATGTACGCTTCAACTTCTTCTCGCCGGCTGTCGGATGTCAGGAGCGGAACCAGCGGGTGTTCGGGCGCCAGGACCAAAAATGTTACCCCGAAAATGGTATCGATTCTGGTTGTGAAGGTTTTAATTTCGCGTTCGTCCAATCCGTTTTCGGAAATGTCAAAACCGATTTCAACGCCTTCGCTGCGGCCGATCCAGTTGCGTTGCATGGTCAGGATTTTGTCAGGCCAGTCTTCCAGCGTGTCAAAATCCAGCAACTGATCGGCATAGTCGGTGATACGGAGGAACCACTGCTCCAGATCGCGGCGGGTTATCGGTGTGTCACACCTTTCGCATACTCCGTTAAGCACCTGCTCGTTGGCCAAAACGGTTTGGCACGAGGGACACCAGACCACCGGCGCTTTGGCGCGATAAGCCAGACCCTGTTCGTACAATTTTATAAAGAACCACTGGTTCCAGCGATAGTATTCGGGGAGGCAACACACCACTTCTCGGTCCCAGTCATACACCGCCCCTATCGAACGCAATTGGCGTCTCATGTTATCTACGTTGGACATTGTCCATTCGTAGGGATGGATACCTCGCGATATGGCGGCATTTTCCGCCGGCAGCCCGAAGGCGTCAAAACCGATCGGGTGCAGCACGTTGTACCCCTGCATCCGCCGGAAACGGGCATGGGCATCCGATGGCGCCATGGCATACCAGTGACCGATGTGCAAGTCACCCGACGGATACGGGTACATCGTCATCTCGAACCATTTGGGGCGCGGATCTTCGTCTTCAACCCGGTAGATACCGTCGCGCTCCCAACGCTCTTGCCACTTCCGATCAATCGCTACTGCGTCGAAGCGAAGCTCAACCTGCCGTTGGCCCGTAGTCATTGGAAATTTCCTCTGTGAAAATCAACTATAGTTTGAGACTCAGATTGGCGCCTGACCTAGCCTGAATACGGCGTGGCAAACCTGCAAGGCAGGTTCGTGCCTCATATTAGCACACGCCGGGTGCGTCCGCTCTGACTCAGGGATGCAGTATAACACCAGGGTGGGATAATTCCGGCGGCTGGCGTGGCCGCCGACAGGGCCTTTCGGTTTTCCTCATGTCATTGCGAGCGCAGCGTGGCAATCTCGTCGCCGTAGCAATGATGGTTCCCCGGCACGTGCTCAACCTCAACGAGATTGCCACGTCGCTGCGCTCCTCGCAATGACAACCGAATGACCCTGCGGCCGCCCAAAACGTTGACGCATCCGAGGTAAGAGTTTAGTTGACATATTTCAGCGGGTGAACATAAAATCTTGCCGAAAGTCGTGCATGGTCCCTACTGATGGCCAGAACTAACTACCTTCCTGATTGCGCCGCGCCGGCCAGTGAGCTTTACATTCGACGTCCGCTCCCAACCGGCGCTCCGGTTCTAAACGCGGCATCAATTGTCGACTGACTTGCCATCGCAACCGTCTTTCCTGCGGGAAGTACACGCAGTGCGTGTGCCGGTCCGCCGGCGCGTGCCGCCGCGTCGCTGGTCCTCAACCCCCATCATTCTGCTGGGAGCGTTTGTACTCATTAACCTGGTGGGTGGGGCGCTCCTCTATCTGCCCTGGGCGGTTGCGGATGGACCCGGAGCCAGCTTGCAGGTGGCTTTTTTTACCGCCGTCTCGGCTTCCACGGTTACGGGACTGGTTTTAGTTGACACCCAGGTGTATTGGTCGTTATTCGGCCAGGTCATCATATTTTTCCTCATGTTGCTGGGTGGCCTGGAGTTCATCACGGCTGCCACGGTTCTCATAGCCATAGTCGGCCGCCGGGCTACCGCAGTGGAGGAAGATGTTTATCAGGACACCGTCGGTTCCGGCTATTCCCAAAACATCGGGCGTGTGGCCAGCAATATCGTGGTGGCGTTTTTTATCGGATATGCGGTAGGAGCTGTGCTGCTGTTTTTGCGAATGAGAACAATCGCCGGGTTTTCAATCGAGGAGGCAGCCTGGCAATCCCTGTTCCTTTCGGTTTCGGCGCTGAACAATGCCGGATTGTCGATCCTGCCCAGCCCCCCATCAGGGAACAACGCCGACACTCTGGGATCGTATCCCTATCTAATGGGTGTCATAACGCCACTGATCATACTGGGTGCGGTCGGATGGCCGCTGATCGCGGACATACGCCGAAACTGGCGCACGAACCTGACTTTTCACGGTTGGGCCGGTTGGCTGCCTTTCAATTTCCACCGGTTGTCGCTGGACACCAAGTTGGTGTTGATATTCACGACAACTTTATACGCGTTCAGCGCCCTGGTTTTCCTCTTTGGAGAATGGAATGGCGTCCTCGCCGCCAATTCTTTTCTGGGAAAAGTGGGGTCTTCGATATTTCACGGCGTTAGCGGGAGAACCGCCGGTTTTGCCGCGCTGGACTGGAGCGCAACGGTACACTTTACCCAACTGGTCTACAGTGGTTTGATGTTCGTTGGGGGTTCCACCGCCTCGGTGGCAGGTGGTATCAAGGTCAACACGGTGGCGGTGATCCTGATTGCCGCCCGCTCGTCGGCCCTGCGCCATGCTCAAACCGAGATTTTCCGACGCGAAATTGGCCCGGCTCTGGTGGCCCGCGCTTTGCTGGTCGCCCTGCTGGGCATCCTGTTTCTGGCCTTGGTGATACCGATATTGACCTACACCGACCCGAACATCCCGTTCGTTGCCCTGATGTTTGAAACCATCTCGGCGTTTGGGACCAACGGCATGTCTGGTGGTGCGTCGGCTCAACTCAGCCTCGCCGGCTCAATTATTTTCATGATTACCATGCTGGTCGGGCGGATAGGGCCATTGACTTTGATAATGCTGCTGGCGCCGCGTGAAGACACGTCCTATCGCTACCCGGAAGAACCCGTTAGAATTGGGTGAAACAATTATGCCAAAAACTATATGCGTAATCGGTCTGGGTCGCTTTGGGACCAAACTTGCGAGCACTCTGTTTCAGCGACAGCACGAAGTGTTGGCCATCGATAGCGACGAGCTAAAAGTCCAGTCGTTGCTGGGCCAGGTGACCTACGCCGTCGAAGCGGATGGCACCAATGAAATTGCCCTGCGCGATCTGGGTGTCGGTGAGATGGACGTGGCGGTGGTTGCCCTCGGTAGCCAGCTGCAATCCAGCATCATCTCAACCATGCTGCTCAAAACCATGGGGCTGCCCTTCGTGATTGCCCGCGCGACCGACACTCAGCATGCCGAGATTCTGCACCGCGTTGGCGCCGACAAGATTGTATTTCCAGAGGAAGATGCCGCAGTTCGCACCGCCAGCTTGGACCTGACGCCGAACACCATTGAGTATATGGACCTTACGGATTCTGCGGGCGTGCACAAGCTGCGACCGCCCGACCGAATGCGGGGGCATCGGCTCAGGGAGTTGGGATTGACGTCAGAGTCGCGCCGCCGGGTTTCGGTGCTCATTCTGCGTCGAGGCGCCGAGTACATAATCAATCCCGGCGACGATGAAACCATCGGCGATGGTGACGTATTGTTCGTGGTGGGAAATCATGAAGACATTGAGCGGGTCTTCAGACGGTAGCCCCACGGTGCGCTGCGTCTGAGTGTAGTTCAGCGAACGGGAGACAGGTTTCGTTGCCCTTGCGTTGCGGCGGCGGATATAATTCTCCTGATTCTTATCGACTGGTCCGCGCGCTGCAGGCCACGCGGTTTCGGTGGTCAGGGCACTGGATGCCAAAAAGGATAGAAGATGGGTGAGCGCATCGGGTATTTGGGGCCGGCAGGGACTTACACCGAGCAGGCAGCCCTGCTATATGCCCCGGACGCTGAGTTCACGCCGTTGCCGACTATCAATGCGGTGGGCGCTGGCGTAGCCAACGGTGATCTGGATGCCGGAGTAGTGCCCATAGAAAACAGCCTGGAGGGTTCGGTTACATTTACTCAGGACTTGCTTATCACTCAAACCGGATTATCCATTCGGAATGAAGTAGTGATACCGATTGATCACTTTCTCGTTGCGCCGCCAGGTGTGGAAGCGGATCAGGTCCGTGTCATATTTTCGCACCCGCAGGCGTTGGCGCAGTGCCGCACTTATCTGGAATCCAGATTCCCATTGGCGCAAAACGAGGCTTCTCTGAGCACTGCTGCTGCCGTGGCTGACATGCAGGGCAGCCCCGTACCCGCAGCGGCCATCTGTCCGCAACGGGCTACAGAACTGTACGACGTCCAGGTGCTGGATCGTGGCATTCAGGACAATCCGATTAATCAGACCAGGTTCGCCGTGTTGGCTCGCACTGATCACGCCATGACCGGACATGACCGGACATCAATCTGTTTCTCGTTTACCGTTGATCGACCTGGAAGCTTGTACCATTGCATCGGAGAGTTTGCCCAACGAAATATTAACCTGGTTAAAATAGAAAGCCGTCCCACCAAACAGGCGCTGGGGCGTTACATTTTCCTGATCGACTGCGATGGCCACCGCCAGGAAACGGACGTAGCGGCCGCTTTGGAGGGTCTGAGGCAAAGGGTGGACATGTTGAAGATCTTTGGTTCCTACCCGACGTGGGAACCTCAACACGATTGAACCCGCGCCGGAACGCCCCAATTAATAAGACCGGCCCACTCAGGGGCCGGTCTCACTTTTGCCATTACGTGCTAACAGCGTGTCGCCTGCGTTGACTTGACCTAACTATGCGGGTAAGGACCGGGGGTCTCGACGTATCGGGCCAGCGAATCGTTGGACGCCGTGGCGGCGGGCGCTTTCCTGATCGATGACATCACCCTATAGGCTTTTTCTATGCCACGTTTCATGGAGCTACGCGATTCCCGACCGGACTGGGGCGCGACCAGGAAGCCAGCAGCGACCCCTACCACTGTGGACACAGCAAGCAGGCTCAGGCTACGTTTTGCGTTTTCGGTCAATGTGACCTCCCTTTTACCTCAATCCCCGAAAATGGGGCTTGTGTCCAATTCGTAAAACGCGTGGCCGGCCGGCTAATCCCGACCGACCGTTACCTGCTCGTCATGTGGCATCACCTCGGGTTCGGATTTCCCGCGACGGCGCAAAAACCGCCAGTAACCGTTGGCTTTGTTCCAAGCGCCCCCGGCGCGTTTAGCCACGTCGGTGCGGGCTTCTTTGCCGCTCTTGGGCGCGAGCAGGATGCCTGCTGCCAGTCCAATGGCCAAGCCGGCGGACAACACCCCCAGCGTCATTTGTTTGTTGCGTTTCATCTTGTGCCTCCGGTATCAGGGCTTGTTTTATATCGGGGCGCCAAATAAACCGGCGACGCCCGTTCTAACCCTCGGTCACTTCGGCGACATCGTCGGCGCCCCGACTGCGTATCCGCTGCAGATAGTCTCTGCCGACGCTGCTGGCGTTGACAGCGCGTTGGCGCAATTCTTCCCTGGTGTCTCGCCCGCTCTGTGGCGCCAGCAGAATTCCGGCGATTACTCCCAGAGCCAGTCCCGAAGCGAGAAGAGCGATGTTCTGTTGTGCTTGATTCATGATATGCCTCCATGATTTAAGACTCGTAAGAATATTACTATACTGGCCCCGAACCGCATAAGTTATTGTGCGTTCCGATTCAGTATATCTGATAGTATAATGAAGAGTAGCACGTATGTCAATATAGGGTAGTCATAACGTTTTAACAATTTTTGAAATTGTGCAATGATTTGTTGGTATCCCGCAGGGTCATTCGGTTGTCATTGCGAGGAGCGTAGCGACGTGGCAATCTCGTTGAGGTTGAACACACGTCGGCAAATCACCATTGCTACGGCGACGAGATTACCACGCTGCGCTCGCAATGACATGAGGAAAACCGAAAGGCCCTGGGTATTCCGTCGATGATATTGCGCTCGCCTGCGGACGTGAATCCGGTGTCGGGATCGCCTGTAGCAAGTTCTCCTCCGTTGATTCGTTCGCCACTATTGAGCCGCGGTGAATCACGTTTACCTGACCGGTATTGTGGTGCCGCCGGCCACGACGTTGCGATACAATTTCCATATGTTCAACCGTGCGCGACGTATCGCAGGCGGCGTTTTTGAGTTCGTGTTCCGCTCTCATTTTGTGGTGAGCGGGGCTAGTATGGCTCCATGCTTGCGCTCCGGAGACCGGGTTCATGTAATCCCGATGGCGTTGCGGATTGGTTACATCTCCCGAGGCGCGGTGGTGGTGCTGAGGCCACCGGAACACGATCCCCGGTTCGACATCAAACGTGTGGTCGGAATGCCGAGAGAGCATGTCCGAATCGACCAGTCCAACACCGTGTTCATTGATGATGTCCTTGCGCCGGAGTCGTATGTGGATGCCGGGAATCAGGGTCCTACAGCATGGGCGTCGCAATGGATCTGCGGCGAAAACGAATACTTTGTGATGGGGGATAATCGGTCCGACAGCCTGGATAGCCGCCGGTACGGGCCGGTTTCAATCCGATTGATTCTGGGCGCCGTGTGGCTGAAATGGCCTCCGGGCTCCCTTCGACCCGCCAGGATGGACTCCACTCAACCGAAACGGCATCTACACGCGCCATGATATCGGTGCAGCAAATCCTGGGACGCGTCGCAAAGACGTTAACCGCAATCCCGTTGTTGGCCAAATCCGGTCTGACGATTGAGCAAGCGGCGGTCCGGTGGCGACCACTGCGCGTTGTATTGGCCACTCTGGCCGCGGTTACTCGAAACGACGCTCAACAGCTCACCGCCGGAGTTGCCTATTACGGCCTCGTATTTGTGATTCCAATTTCCGTTGGAATTCTGCAAGTCTTTGGCGCCGTTTTGGGGACGGCTCGGTCGGAAGACTGGTATTTGAAGTTAACCGCCGGATTGCTGCCGGCCGGCATCGACCTCAGATTGGTGGCCGCTGCCCAGGATCCGGCCAGCGCCGGGGTCGCCGCGGCGCTCGCGCTCATTGGATTGACATGGGGTTCGTACAAGCTGTTCGGCTCAGTAGGAGTGGTGGTCAACCGCATGTGGGGCATCGAACCGACGCAGGTGGGGGTTTTCGCCAAGACGCGCGAATTTTTGTACCTGAGCGGTACGGCGTTTGCGCTGCTGGTTTCCAGCGTATTGATCTATTTGATGACGCAGGATCTGCTGCCAAGATTGCTTCGCGAGTTGCACCTGTATGAATTTGCTGGTCGGCCGGGGGCACAAATCTGGTGGTCGAACGCTTTGGCCTGGATGGTATCGTCGGCAGCGTTTTTGATGATTTACCGATATGTTCCGGAACGCCGAGTGATGTGGCGATGGGCCACACTTGCGGCCTGCTCGGCCGGAATCGCTTTTACATTGGTCAGCGATGTTTTCGCCTTGTTTCTTGGCTACGTTGCTCCGACGCACTCGCTATACGGGCCACTGGCATCCCTGCTGGTATTCCTTATCTGGATGTTCGTAACGTCCTTGATCCTCGTCGCCGGAGCCGCGATTTCGGCGTACTCCCAATCCATCTACCACAACGATGGGCCCATACCGGGTCCTGGGTGGTTCCTCAAATAGGAGCTCCCACCAAACGCAGCGTCGATACGATGGTGTCCGGGCGCAGGTGAAGATCCGCCGTTGCGACGGCGTCGGATACAGGTTGGCCAGGGGTTTTTACGTCCCTGGCCGGCATCAGTTCAACGGGTGAGCGGTCGCATCACAGTTTCCAAAAGCTGCCCACCTGGCAAATGATATCCACTTTATTGATGGATTCGGCCGGCCAACCGACCATATTCAGCCAGTCCTCGAAATGAGCCTGCTCGACGGCTTCGCATTCGGATATGAGCTTGCCGCTTTCCAGGTCGCCATACACCTTCAGGATGGTGGTGCGTCGGTCCGGACGCCATTTGCGGACGGCGTCCAGTTTGTCACGAAAATCAGCCTCGGTGATTCCCGGAACGTTGTGGACGGCGATGAATCGAGCCATGTTTTCAAACTCCAGTGAGTGTCAATGAGGACGTGGGCTACGCATCGTTGGGGGGCACAAATGGGTAGGGGATGGGTGGGCCGTCTCGCAGCGGCAGGACTACGGTGGCAGTACCGGGCATACTCTCAACGCCGTCATGTGTTTTCATGCCGATTTCCAGCTCCACGAATCCCATCCGGTTACTTTCGTACTTACTGGTCACGCGGCCCCACATGATCAGGACATCGCCGGGCACCAACATGGCCCGATGTTCAAACCGAGCTTTCCACGGCCAACCGTTGGGCAGCGTCCAGTCTTTGAGGAACTGGGGAACAACGCTTTGTTTCCATGATCCGTGTACCAGGATGCTGGGGTTGCGGTCATGGTTCAGACCGAAGTCCAGATCGTAGTGGATCCGATGGAAGTTTTCGATGGCTGCGCTCCATCGAAACAGGTGTGTGGGCGTCGGTTTGTAAACGTATTTTGGGAGTTCATCCCCCTCGTTGACGTCTTCGTAATAGATTTGACGCCTATCGCGAAGGCCATCGGCATCCGGACGCTCGTTGCGCCGCCAGATGTCCTCAGGTTCCATGTTGAGTAACTCTTCCAATGGGGTACTCATACTGATATCTCCAGTGGGGCATGGCGCCGTTCAGGCAGTAACATATTGCTGTGGCCGGCCGTGGTGCCGGTTAGCGGCGTATCGTGGAAGCTCGGGTGATGCACAGGGTCACGTCATCCTGATTCCAGTAGCGCGTCTCCCTGGTAATAATGAGAAACGGAGTGCCGTCTCGGCCCAACCGCTCCCGTATATCGGAATACCGGTTCTGGAAAAAGATTTTGTCCCCAATGCTGGGGTAGGCAAAAACCTCGATCTCGTTGCCGGCGTTCAGGACGCGCACCAGGTTTGTAGGCACTGGCGGCAATTCGCCGGGCCTGGCTACTGAACCGATGCCGTCCGATTCAGGGTTTTCTTCAAAAGCCGCCGTGATGGGGTCGCCCTGATCCGGACGAATCCGGCTCGCCATGTAACTGACCATGATCGGCGGCGCAATCAGCTCGCCGAAACGGGTGGACTTCGCAAAATCATCGTCCCAATAACGGGGATCGGGATCCATGAGCGCCTGCGTAAATCGCCGCATGTACTCACCGTCCATCACGCCCCAGGACTCTACGATGTCGCCGCTCACGCCGACCATTGCCTGCACTTCGGGCGTTAGCGCTGGCGGGGGGGATTGCTGTTGGGTCATGTGCCGCAAACTCCGGGTTTGGTAATCTGTTTGTAGATGGCAGCCAAAGACTGTAGCTGCCAAGCCTAGCGCAGCCGGTCGGGTTCGTCAATCTCCGACTAGGCCTTACGCGTACCCACTTTGTCAAACCAAACTGGCCTACTGTCATTGCGAGGAGCGCAGCGACGTGGCAATCTCGTTGAGGTCGAACACACGTCGGCAAACCACCACTGCAACGGCGACGAGATTGCCACCCCCGTATCAAGTACGGGGTCGCAATGACAGATTAAAGTGGGTACGCGTGAGCCGACCATGCCGGTTTAGCCGCCGTAAGCATGGCGTAATACGGCATCCAACTCGTCCAGGGAATAACCGTATTCCTGCGTGCCGGGTTTCTGAATCGCAAAGTGAGCGCAAGCCGATCCGATCTGGGCGCAGCGTTCCAGGCTATCGTTCTGTATCAAACCCTTTATCAATCCGCCTCTGAACGCGTCACCGGCGCCGGTTGGATCAACCACGTTTTCGGTTTTCACGCAGGGAACGGTCAAAGATCCATCCGGAGTCACAATGCGGACTCCCTGTTCACCCAGCGTAATCACCAGGGCTTCAGTCAGGCTCAACAGGCCGGTTTCGTCGATTCCGGTTTTTTCTTCGATCATTGCCATTTCGTAGTCGTTGGCGATCAAAAGGTTGCTGTTGCCGATGCCGGCCACCAGTCCGTCGGCGTCCCACGCTGGCAGAGATTGCCCCGGATCGAAAATCGTGTAGATACCCGACCGAGTTCCCTGCTCGGAAAAATCCGCCATGTCGGTCAGGTTGCCGGGCGCAACGATGTTGATGGTTTCGGCGGCGTCCACTTTCCCAAAATCGAAACCGGCCGGAAATTTCATCGCACCGGGATTGAAGCCGGTGATTTGGTTGTCGGACAGGTCGGTGGTTATGAAGGCCGAAGCCGTTGCCTCCTCATCAATTATGCGGATATCTTCGGTAGAAATCCCATTGGTGTGCATCCAGTCGAAATAATCCCGGTAGTCGTGACCAATGGCGGCGATCAACCGGGGTCGTTGGCCCAGCATGGCCAGGGAATAGGCAATGTTGCCGGCCGTCCCGCCGAAGTAGGCGTGAAATCCGTCTACCGTGAAACTCACGTTGATTTGGTGCACTCGTTCGGGAACTATGTGGTCGCCGAACCGGCCGTTGTAGGTCATTATCCGGTCGATGGCTAATGACCCGGATACTAAAATGTCCATTTGATACTGTCCTTTGGAAGTGGTTGAAGTGGGGTCGGACGTGGATTGGCAATCGCAGGCAATTCGTTGCGTGGCGACTAGCAGTCCGTCCGAGGAATGCTGACAGGGCCTGATGCCAACGTGGATACGGAACTGATCACGCCGTCCCTCTGATTGGATGTTGCCCCGGCAAAAACCCAGCGGTGGGGATGTGAGGTTGACGACCTTTGCCGTGAGCCGTCCCACCAAAGCGGAACAGCTTGAGCAGGTTGTGGCCGATGCAGATCAGCGACCAATCGCTCTGCACCTTCTGCAAACCCCGCAGCAGGAACTGCCGGAACCCTCGGCCCTGCTTGATCTGGCCGAAGACCGGCTCCACCGTCCCCATGCGTAACGCGTAGCGTTGCCGACCCCGCTTGGTCTGCAACTTGCGGCGCATCCGGTCTCTGGGCGAGAGATCCTTGGGGATGCGTCCGCGCGGCGCGGGCGGCGGCTGGTGGCCGTGGCGGGTCTTTTCCGGCGCGACGAACGGGTCGGTGCCCAAGGCCTGCAAATCAGCCACGGCCGGGGCCGAGTAGTAACCGGCATCGGCGGATACTTCCCTGGGCACCTTGCCGGTGTTGGCAATGGCCTCCCCGATCATCACCACCGCCTGCTGCTTGTCCGATGCCACGTTGGTGGCGCGAGTTGCCACAATCACCTGATGCTCATGGTCCACCACCGCCTGACAGTTGTACGCTTGCAGGAAGTCCTTGCCACCAGCAGCGGGCATGATGCGGGACTCCGGGTCGGTGAAGTTGCGCTGGGCCTTGTCCTCGGGCACTCCAGGATGCGCCTTGCCCTCTGTCTCGGCCTGTTCAGCAGCGGCCTGGGCCTCGGCCTCCAGCACCGCCATGGCCTCCCGGATCTTCTCCAGCCGGCCCTCCCGAAAGGCCAACTCCTCCGGCAACTCGTCTCCGCGCTGGTCCCGACCGTACCGGCGGTCTTCCTCCTCATCCACCTCCTGGGCCTGCCGCAGCAACTCATCCACCTCCCCCTGCAGCTGCCCTTCCTTCTCTTTCATCCGCTGATAACTCATCGCCTGGTGCTTCGATGCGTTGGCCCTCACCTTGGTCCCGTCCAGCACCACATGGCCCAGCTTCACCAGCCCCGCCTGACAGCACAGCATCAGCACCTGCAAGAACAACCCCGACAACGCCTCCAGGTGATCCTTGCGAAAGTCCGAGATGGTGCGGAAGTCCGGCGTGTTGTTGGCCGCCAGCACCCGAAAGGCGATGTCCTCGTGCAGCCGCTGGGCGATGCGCCGAGAAGACGACACCCCGCTGCAGTAGCCGTAGAGCAGCACCTTCACCATCATCCGAGGATTGTAGGGCGGTCCGCCCCGCCGCTCCTGCTCGTAGCGGGCCGTGATCTCGGAGAGGTCCAACTGGTCCACGATGTCGGAGATGAAATAGGCCAGGTGGTCATCAGGCAGCCACTCCTGCAACGCCTGTGGCAGCAGCAACTGCTGGTCGGGATCATAGGGAAGGTAGGTCTTGCTCACCAGTCGGCTCCGTTGGCTGAATGCTCATCCCATCATACCCCCAACAGCCGGCCGTGTTTCTCGGACGGGCTGCTAGCAGCCCCACGCCCCAGTGATGTCCCCAATAAACCGTACTTTGTCATCCGTGGTTATTCCGTGCGACGCCGCCTGGCCGGCGTTTATCTCCAATATGAACCTGACCGGGCCATCCGACGGATATTTGGGTAACCCCTCCCTGGGGGTGTTTTCCGGCGGATTTGGTACGTTGGCGGTTACTCCGGTCACTACGCAATCGGAGCGTATCCAGATCATGTCCAGGGGAAAGTGCATATCGGGCATCCAGAACGTTCTCGGCCCATCGGAATCATATACGAAGAGCATCCCAGTATCAGGTTCCAGAGTCGCCCTGCCGGACAGACCCTGGGATCGCTCGGCGCCGGTAACCGCCAGATCGACCCTAAAGGCCGCTTCGCCAATTTGCACCAACGATCCCGTCGGTGTTGGGGGCGACGTAGTTGGGATTGGGGTAGATGCAACGGTCGGCGCAGGGGCCGGTACCGTTTGTGTTGGCATCAGATGGCGCGTTTGCTGCTGAGTTGGAAGCTGCGTTGGCGTCGTGGGCGACGCCGTTGCTTCCGGTGCCGTAGCCGTCGGCGGCGCGGTTGCAATTGGAGGAGTGGCGGTTAGGTCTGCCAATGCCGTCGGAGTGATCGTCGTGGTTGGCGCCGTTTCGGAGGTACACGATAACAAGAGCATCAGAAAACCGGTCAGCACCGCGAAAGCCGTTCGCGACACCGCAGTTCGCGCCGGCTCAACGGGCGAATCCTGCATCAACGTTGGCTTTCCCAGCCCGGGCAATCCGAAATTACGAACCAAACCTGGAGGCACCTGTTGCTGACGGTTCGGTTAATCACCCAGCTCGGCCCGGATGCTGGCAATGCGTTCCCGGAGCGAGCGGAGCAACAAAGCTGGCGGCGGAGGCGCCACGTGGGTATAACCAACGCCCATGTCCTGCAATTCGCGTGCGGTCAACGGGTAGGCCGGGTGATTCATAGGGATGGATAGTTTGGCTCCACCCGCTGCCTTTACTTCATTGGCCAGTTCTTCCAGCCGGGCCCGAATGACCGGGCTCTGCGGATCGCGGATGCCCATGTATTCGGAGAAGTCGGTCGGCCCGATGGCGACGATGTCGATACCCGGCAGTTTGGCGATTTCGCCAATCTCGCTGATGCCTTTTTCGTCCTCGGTCATCACCGAAAGCACGATGTTGTCATTGGATGAGCTGATGTGCTCTTCCCATGAGATGGTTCCGAAGCGTGCCGCCCGCGTGCCGCCCGCGCCGCCTCTGGTGCCCATCGGGGCGTACCGCACTGCGTTCACCGCCTGTTTCGCCCCTTCAAGGCCATCGATGTGCGGGATGATGATTCCGTTGGCTCCGGCGTCCAACAGGCGGAGGATGAGGTGCTCGTCGTTGCCGGGGACGCGAATCATGGAAGTTACACCGACCACGTCCGCCGCTCGAATCATCTCCGATACCAGGGTCAAATCAAACGTGGTGTGCTCCATGTCAATAAATGCGGCATCGTATCCGGCCAGGCCGATGATCTCGATGATCTGCGGATCGGCGAACGTGACGTAGGTGCCCAACGCCAGCCGATTTTCACGGAGAGCCTGCTTCACTTTGTTTTCTTGCATCAGTCATTGGCTCCTTTTGCCCGTTCTGGGGCCGTTGAACGTCGGCGACGCTCCGCCGGCCGCAACAACCGCCCGCCATGATAGCAGATAGGGCACCGTTGTCTGAACTTGGCGGCCGCGACCGCAGGGCCTTTCGGTTTTACAAGAAATCCCCTCTCCCTTGATGGGAGAGGGTTAGGGTGAGGGTGAAGGTGTGAGATAGGGAACTATCCTGCGGCAGACTATACCCCTCACCCCAGCCCTCTCCCACAAGGGGAGAGGGAGAATCGAAAGACCCTGGCCGCGACCGCAGGGTCATTCGGTTGTCATTGCGAGGAGCGCAGCGACGTGGCAATGACAGATGGAGGTGGGCGCCCTTCGCAATGACAGTCGGCTGGTTTGGTTTGACAAAGTGGGTACGTGTATCGGATTTGCGCCAGATTGACACTGTGGCAAATCAACTGTTAGGATTTTTAGCGCGAAACAAATGCCTTGCTGGGTTTGCGGTATCGCCGCTTTCGACCAGCCAACCGCCGGAGCTGTAAATATCGTGACAGAACAGATTGAAAGCAACACCACCAGGAAAGGAACTTCCCGGCGGCGGTTTTTGGGGATGCTATCGCTTGGCGTTGGAGGCGCGGCGGTATTGGCGGGGGTTTTGCCTTTCGCGCGGCGCACCACCCGGAGCGAAGCGGCGTCGGAGTTTCCCGGGCCGGGTTCAATATTCCATCCGGCGCAGGACCCGAGGTCTGATCCACGCCGCTAACGGCGCTGCGGCTCGAATCGACTCGCGCGACTAATCTGCTACCGGCGCCGAAATTCGCGTTCCAGCTGGTATTCGGTGAAACGCACCACCGTCGGGCGACCATGGGGGCAGCTGTGGGGATAGGGTGTAACCTCGAGCTGTTCCAGCAACGCCGACATCTCGTCTATCGTCAGGTTCATTCCGGCCCGCACCGACCCGTGGCACGCAATGGTTGCCGCCAGCGCATCTTCCCGTTCCATAATGACCTGTTCCAGGGCGATGGCGTCGAGTAACTCCAGCAGGATTTGAACCGGGTCGGTAACTCCCTTGGCGCCGTCTGCCAGGGATGCCGGCACCGCCCGCAATAGCCAGGTGTTGTTGCCGAACGCTTCAATGCCAAACCCGTATGATTCCAACAGCTCCGCGTATTCCTCCATAGTCGCAGCCTGAGCAATCGATAAATCGCAGGGCGTGGGCGACAGCAGGGGTTGCGATATTCGCTGCTGGTTGCTTGCCTGTTGGCGCAGTCGGTCGTAAACGACCCTTTCGTGAGCGGCGTGTTGGTCGACCAGATACATGCCCTCGGGTCCCTCCGCCACGATATAGGTTTGCCTGATCTGGCCCACCACCCTAAGCGACGCCAGCACGTCGCGCAAAGATCCTGCCGAAGACACCAATTGAGTCGTTGGCAATGGCGCTGGGCCCGATGAGGCCCGCGGGCCCGCGGGAGAGCGCGAGGTTCCTGGAACTAGGAGTGGTTGAGCAGGAGCGGAATTTGCGGGAGCATCGGTGTGGGCCGGCGTCGCGACGGAGACTACCTGCCGAACTGGAGCGTGGGCCAGCAAAGCGTCCCTGACGGCGTGGTGCACCGCAGAAAACAGTCGGTCCGCGTTTCGGAATCTAACCTCCCGCTTGGAAGGGTGAGAGTTGACGTCCACCTCGTGGGCCGGGGTCGCAACGTCGATTACGGCAACGGGAAACCGGCGGTCTGGCAGCATCCCCTGGTACGCCTGTGTGATGGCATAGGCGATGGATCCGTCAAACACCCAACGGTGGTTAACCAGCAAAGTAATGTACGACCGGTTGCCGCGACTGATTTGCGGTGTGCTTACGAATCCGTCAATGGAAACGTCGCCGTCCACGTGCAACACGGGCAGCATCTGTGAGGCGATGTCCGAACCGTAAACGGACAATACCGCATCCCGTGCGCGGCCGCTGCCCGGCGTTTCCAGGATGGTCCGACCATCGGCAGTGAGGGTGAATTTGACGCCCGGACTCGCCAACGCATAACGGCTGACAACTTCCTGTATGCGCGCCGTTTCCGCAGCAGAGGATCGCAAAAACTTCCGGCGAGCGGGCAGGTTGCCGAACAGTTCCTGCGCCTGCACTGTGGTGCCCGGAGCGCATCCTACCTCATCGAGGCCGACCGGTTCGCCGTATCTCAACTGGATTCGGACACCCGAATCCGCTCCGATGGCTCGAGTCGTCAGGGTTGCGCGGGAAACGGCGGCGATGCTGGGCAGCGCCTCGCCACGAAATCCCAGGGTTGCCACGGACTGCAACTCGTCAACCGTGGTGAGTTTGCTCGTCGCATGACGAAGGAATGCCAGTGAAACTTCGTCCGCTGGGATGCCGCAACCATCGTCCGAAACGCGGATCTCGGCAACCCCGCCCTCTCGAATAACTGTCTCGATCCTGGTGGCCCCGGCGTCAAGGGAATTCTCCACCAACTCTTTGACTACAGAAGCCGGCCGCTCGATAACCTCACCGGCGGCGATCTTGGAGGCTACGTCGGTGGGGAGTTGTCTGATTGGCATCTGCGTTGACTCGTCAGCCAGGGGCGCCCGGCATGTTCGCAGCCGCCGGCGCCGACGGCGGAATTAGAACAGGGGTAATTTGGTTCCCTTGGCGCGGTATTGGCGGTCTTCCGACGCGCCGGTTTCGATGAAATCGCAAATGATGCGATAAATCCGGTCCATTTCGTTGTCGATGCTGCGCGAGAAGAAGTATGGCGGCACCCATACTCCTCCGAAAGCAGCCACCACTTCCGGATAGTCGTCGATCACAAACTCGGGTTCCACCGGGATTTTCAACTCCACCAGGCGTTCGTGAAAATGGTGCGTGGGTTTCTCATATACTCCGCTCACGAATCGTTTGAGCTCGTGTTTCTCAATGACTTCCCAGCGCTCGCCCATGCCCGACCAGATGTAGATCTCATGGCCGTCGTCCAGGATTTTCTGGAATGTTTCGGTGGTTCCAGGTCGAAGCGTGTCGTCCAGTCCCAAGATCGTATAGTCGACGTCAAAGAAAATTCTCATGTCCTGTTACATGTCCTTAGGCAGAGTATGCGGATGCGATCACGGGCTGTCGCTAAATAGCCAGCGCTTCGGTGATCGCCTTGATATTGGCGCCGATCAGCAACCGGTCTCCCACTTTCACGATGGGACGACGCACCAGGCGGGGTTCCTCCAGCATCAACTCAAGCTTGCGGTCGTCTGATAGATCATTCGCATTGAGGCCCATCTTTTTTAAGGACGGGCTGCGAGTTGCAAACATTGCGGCGATACCCGATTCGCCGATTTCTTCCGACAAGGTCAACAATTCTTCGCGGCTGAATGTTTCCTTGAAATAGTCACGTTCCTGTATTTCAAACCCGGCCTGTACGAGCAACTCCCGTACCTTGCGGCAGCTGCTTCAACGCGGCCACCAGTACAATGTTGCTGTTCCGCTCATGTTGATCCTCCGTTGGCCTCGTTGTCATTGATGCGATTAGTCGGATTACCGGTTATTGTATACCCGACTATCCCCGAATATAACCACCGCCATTTGGATATTTTTGCCACTGTTCGCTGCGGGGGCATTTCCCCGGGCCAAGCGGCCGCCACTGGATAGAGCCGTTGAATTCACGTGCCACAAGGAACTACGATTGCTGGCGGTTGCGTAACCTGGCCTGCTCTTGCAACTCGTAGAGCTTGTTGATCGATTCCAGAGGGGTCAAATTCGCGATGTCCATTTCCATGACTGCCTGCACTAGCTCATCGTCCCCAGATCCAAAAAGCGGCATCTGTAACTGCTTTGAATCGGTAGGTTCGCTTGATCCATTCAAGCGCTGATTCGTCCGGTTCTTGCCAGTCCCTTCCAGCACCGTCAGTAATTCCTGTGCCCGATTCACCACGGCTCTGGGCATACCCGCCAGCCTGGCAACATGCACGCCGTAGGATCGGTCAGCTCCGCCGGGAATGATGCGACGCAAAAAGACGATCTGCCCGTCGTCTTCGGTCACCGCCACATTGTAATTGCGGACCCCGGGGAGGGTGGCGGCAAGTTCGGTGAGCTCGTGGTAGTGGGTGGCAAAAAGGGTTTTGGATCCCAGCCGGGGATTGTTATGCAGATGCTCAACAACGGCGTGGGCGATAGACAGACCGTCGTAGGTGCTGGTGCCGCGCCCCACTTCGTCCAGGATAACCAGCGATCGACGGGTTGCCTGATTCAATATGGACGCCGTTTCCACCATCTCAACCATGAACGTCGATTGGCCGGTCGTCAGGTCGTCCTGCAGTCCCACGCGAGTAAAGATACGGTCGACCAGGCCGATATCGGCGGTACGCGCTGGAACGAAGCTGCCCATCTGCGCCATCAATACGATGATGGCCACCTGACGGATATAGGTGGACTTGCCGGCCATATTGGGACCAGATATCAACATTATCTGAGCGTCATCAGAATCCAGCTCGGTGTCGTTGGGAACGAATGCGCCGGCATCCAGCACCTGCTCCACCACCGGATGTCGGCCTTCGGTTATCCGTATGGCGTTTTCCGTTGAAAGGGTTGGCTTCACATAACCGTATCTCACAGCGACGTTGGCCAGGGCTACGAATACGTCCAGCCGCGCTATCCCCAGGGCCAACCGTGAAATTGCGGCCCCACTATCGGCAATCTGGCGGCAAACCTGCTGATACAAACTGCGCTCCAGCTCGTTGAGCCGGTCGCTGGCATTGATCACCTGGTCTTCGTATTCCTTCAATTCGGGTGTGATGTAGCGTTCGCCGCCGGCCAGGGTCTGGCGACGCTGGTAGTCGTCGGGAACTGACTGGAGGTTGGACTGGCTCACTTCGATGTAATAACCGAATACCTGGTTGTAACCAATTCTGAGGTTTCGTATCCCGGTGCGTTCCCGTTCTTTGGTCTCCAGGCCGGCTATAACACCTCGGGCGTTGTTGGCCAACGTGCGAAGTTTGTCCAGGTCTATTGAAAAACCCTCGCGGATCACGCCCCCGTCTCCGGGTTGTCCCGCCGGTTCCGGAGCAATTGCGTTTTCCACCAAAGCCGCCACTTCAGGAATCGGCTTCAATGAATTCGCCAACCAGGTTAGAGCAGATGCGCCGTCTCCCGACAAACCGTTCAGTAGATCGTCGGCTGCCCGCAAGCTGCCGAGCAGGGCCAGCAGCTCCCGGGGCGTCGCCGCCTGCGCCTGTATTCGGCTCAGGATTCTTTCCAGGTCGGCAACGCGCGACAGCGCCGATGTTGCCTCGGTGCGCCGGAACGCGTCGTCGTGGAAGAATTGCACTGCGGCCAAACGTCTCTCCAGAGGTTCCAGATCCAGCAGCGGTTGCCCCAGCCATCGCCGCAACAGGCGCGCTCCCATTGACGTCCGGGTGTCATCCAGGGTGGCCAGCAGCGAAAATTCGCGATTATCCCAGCGTCCCGCCTCAAACAATTCGAGGTTGCGCCTGGTTTGCGGGTCCAGTCGCATGAACGACGTTGGGTTGTAAATGGATAACGGCGCCAGTTGTGGTTGTTCTCTCTTATAGGCCCAGCGCAGGTAATCGATTATCGCTCCCGCTGCCCGCACTCCCAACGGTATCGACTCCGCGCCGTACGCTTCCAGGGAAAGTACGCCAAAGTAGTCCAACAACGCGCGGGGCGCCAGCTCGGGATTAAAAGCAGACGCGTCCCATTCTGTGACGGGGGCCGGGATTTGGTGTCCAGCCAGGAGGGAACCGGAATCGCCATTAGTTGGATAAATCAATTCAGAGGGATTCAGGCGCGCCAGTTCCGCCGGCAACTGGTCGATGGGGAACTGGGCGGCGGCGAATTCGCCGGTGGTGCAATCAACGTAGGCCAACCCCACCTGCTGGCCGTTTCCGCATACCGCCGCGAGGTAGTTATTGGTGTCCTGGTCCAGCAGCGACGATTCCAGCACCGTTCCCGGTGTTACGACCCTCACTACTCCCCTTTCAACCAGACCTTTCGATACGGCAGGATCGCTCAACTGTTCGCAAATGGCGACCTTGTGCCCCTGGCGAATCAGGCGGGCCAGGTTGGCTTCCAGCGAAACTGCGGGCACTCCGGCCATGGGGATCCGGGTATCTTTCCCCATAGTCCGGGACGTGAGGGTAATGTCCAGGGCCGTCGACAACAAACGCGCGTCGTCGTCGAAAGCTTCGTAAAAATCGCCCATGCGGAACAGTAAAATCGCATCCGAGTACGAATGCTTGATGGTCAGATACTGGCGGCGGACGGGCGTAAGTCTGGCGGTGGTCATGGGTTGTTCGCAGCTATCAAAACGCGGGATGTGGGCCCCATTGTAGCGGAGCGCTGGCGGTCCGGGTAGGAAACCTGAGTAGACGCTTCGGGACATGGAAAACCCCCGCCATGCAAGGTCGGGGGCAATCTGCCGGAGCGGCTATCACGAGGAACCCGGGGCTACTCTTTCCAGAAGCGTTCCTCGGTCCACTTCCAGCCATCGGCCGTGACGATCTCCCGGCTGCTTTCTATCATCCCGGGGTGGCCGCAGGCATAGATCAACGTGTCGGACTTGTCGAGAGCAAACTGCTCCAGATATTCGGCGACGATGTTATTCAGTCGGCCCGTGGGGCCTTCCCACGCGGCATTCCGCTCCTCGGCGGGACGGCTAACGGCCGGCACGAAAGTAACAATTTCCGGATGGTTCGCCGCGATTTCGAGCATCTCGTTGTCGTACACCAGCTCATCGTAGTAGGAGGCGCCCTCCAGCACGTAGAAATGGTGTCCCGATCGCCCGTAATGCAGGTGATCGCGGATTATGCTGACGAATGGAGCCACGCCGGTTACCGTACCGAGCATGAGATGTTGCGTCACCGACGGGTCCATGAGGAATATACCCTTGGGCCGCGTTCGGATGGACATCGTGTCCCCAACCTCCATGCGCCACATGCGGGGAGTGAGCTGGCCGTCCGGCACCAACTCTACGAAAATCTCCAGCAATGGCTCGTGGGGAGCGGAAGCGATGGAATATGCCCTTTCGATTCCTTCCAGTCCGAGGGTGCAGTATTGCCCCGGCTTGAAGTCGAATTGGAAATCCTGCGGCTCCATCTTGATGACCATGAGGTCGTCGGTGTAATCGACCCGTTCCACCAACTTCGCGCGCGGCAGGTTTACCGTGCGGTCGCGCGTCGTTGCAACGGTTTGCAAATTCGTCATTATCTCTCCAATTTTGAGAGGCCACTCCGGATGCGGGTTGCCATACAAATCCATCCGGCCCGGCAGCTAAAATTCATCGGGCCTTCTCAATATGTTATCGGAAAAATGTTGCATAGTTGTAAATTGCAGGTGTCTAACCTATTGCGACGACGCGGCACGGCTCTATATCCAAGCCAGGGACGCGCGCCATGGGGTTAATATCTTCCGACATCTGTAATTCAACTGCGAGTTGTCCGAATAACGTAGTAACCCCCACTATTCCACGCGGCAGGCTCGAATCTACGGCTGCGATCCCGGTGAGGGTTCGCCGCGGGGTATCCAGGGTAACCGGATCGCCATCGTCGATGCCCCAGCTGGCGGCATCGACGGGATTGAGCTGGACCGCCTCATCGCGCACCACGCGGTTCATATCGTCGGCTGCGATTTCCATATCGCGGTCGCGTTGCAACAGCACTCTACCCGGAACAAACATGGCTGGCCACGTATCGTTGACCACGGGTTCGGCAACCCGGAACCGTGGAGCTCCCGGTTCGGCTTTACCGTTGGGGAATCCGTTCAGGTACAGCGCCGGACAAGATGGGCTTGAGCCATCCGGGCACGGCCACTGGATGCCCCTTTCCTCGCGAGACGTGTACAGCAATTGGGTGGGTCGCGGCGCATCCATGCCGGTTTTCATGACCAAGGCCGACTCTGCCGCCAGCCGTTGGTAGTTGACGCCACCATAATTGACGGTGATCGCCGCGATTTCATCCATAACCGCCGCCGGTTCGTCATACGATATGCCGTCCACCCCCAACAGTTGAGCCAACTGCGCGATGATCCACCCTTCGGGCCGGGAGTCGTTATTTTTCAGTGACACGGCCGGGCGTATTCTTTGGATACGCCGTTCCAGGTTGGTAAAGGTTCCGTCCTTTTCGGCAAAGGTTGACCGTGGAAGCACCACATCAGCGATTTGAGCCGCCGGCGAGAGGAAACTGTCGACGACGGCGAGGAAGTCCAGATTCTGAAGGGCGGCCAATCCATCGCCAAACTGTCCGTTGACAAAATTCTGGCTGTCTCCAACCACCAGCATGGAAGTAATCGCGCCGGACGCAGCAGCCCGGAACATGTCCGCAGCGCCCAAACTTGGCCGGGAGGGAATAGTTTGTCCCCAGACGGCCTCGACCTGAGCCCGGTGGTTATCGTCGAATATCGGGCCGCCACCCGGCAGACGGTTTGGCGTGCAGCCAATGTCCGTCGCGCCCTGTCCGTTGGCGCCCTGCTGCATTGGGAAGACCCCGCCGGCCGGTTGGGCGACGTTGTGAGTCAACAAGGCAAGGTTGGCCAGGGCCACGACGCAGTCGTAGGCGATAGCCTCTGCCACGTTGTCCAATCCATATACCAGGCCCGCGCAGTCCGCGTTGGCGTACATGCGCGCCGCTTTAGCGATGTCGTCCTGGGAAACTCCGGTGGCGGCGACGGCCGCGTCGTCAATGCCTTCCAACTCGTAGCTGAGGGTCGCCGGGTCTTCGGAATGCTCCGCCAGCCATTCGCTATCGACCAGGCCGTCGTCGAGGATGACTTTCAACATAGCGCCGAGCAGGACCAGTTCGGTCCCCGGGACCGGGCGGAGCCACAAACTTGCGTAGCGGGTGAGTTCCACTTCCCTGGGGTCAATGACGATCAGTGGCGTGCCGTTCTTTGCGGCGCGTTTGATCGGTACGCCAACCACGTTGTGGCCCTCGGTGAGATTGCTGTTGAACACCAGGATGCACCCGGCCTTTTCCAGGTCCCACAATGAGTTGGTGGCGCCCGGGTAACCGAATACTTCTTCCAAACCCTTTGTCAGGTCCGGTTGAGTGTCTCCGGAATGGTCCAGATTATTGGTTCGCATGGCGACGCGGGCAAACTTTTGTGTCAGGTACAGTTCCTCATTGGTGCTGTCCAGCGCTGCGATGAGTCCAAAGCCTTGTCCAACCTGATGTACTTTCAGGCGCTCGGCGATGATATTGAGGGCTTCGTCCCAGTCGGATTGTTCCAGACGTCCGTTGCGGCGAACCAACGGCCGCCGCAAACGTTGGCTGCTGGTGACGTGATCCAGCCCGAATTTGCCCTTGTAGCAAGCCTGGCCGTGGTTGGCCGGGGAATTAAATTCCGGTATGGACCGGATCACCCGGCCCTGCTCGTTGATTTCCAGATTGATCTGGCAACCCACCGGGCAATGGGTGCAGATCGTACGCTCGATCCGGTCGGCCTTTTCCCACTTATTGTCTCGTTCGGTCAGCGCGCCAACGGGACACACGTCGATGCAGGCGCCGCAAAACTCACATCCCGATTCCAACAACGACGTTCCAAACGAAGTACCTACCAGAGCGTTGCCCGACCGCTCGGTGAAGCAAATGGCATTATCCCCACGCACTTCTTCGCAGGCGCGGACGCACCGGCCGCACGTGATGCACAGGTTGTAGTCCCGGTCGTAGAACGGGTCCTTAACTTCCAGCGGCAGGTCCCGATACAGGTAGGTCATGGGAGATTCCAGTTCCATGCCCAGATACCGGACCGTATCCTTGAATTCGCACCGTTCGTTTTTGGGACACGTTACGCAGCGGTCGTTTACCGATACGTGACGCAGGCAAATGTCTGATGGCCCGCAGATGTCCACCCGGTGACACGTCAAACACCCGTTGGGGTGTTCGGCAATAAGCATCTGCATCACCGACTTGCGGAGTTCAGCGACGTCCGGGGTTTCGCTCCATACGGTCATGCCGTCCGCGACCGGCAGCGTGCAGGCCGCCGGGAACCCGCGGCCGCCTTCCACCGAAACCACACACATGCGGCAGGCTCCAAAAGGCTTCATGCCGGAGTGGTAGCACAGGTAGGGAACATAAACGCCGGCTTCGATTGCAGCTTCTAATACCATCTTGCCCGGCTGCGTCCGGATCTCGACGCCATCGATGGAGATGATTATATCGTCAGGCATAGTTACTCCCCGGTGGCTTAGGTCGAAGAAGCGGGTTCGCGGCGAGTCAGGCGCGGTGAATAGACCACGTCGGGGCAATCTCCGGTGTGGCGTTTGTCCCGAATATGAGCCTCAAATTCATCTCCGAAATACCGCAGCGCCGATGAAACCGGGTTGAAGCCCAATTGTCCGTGGCCGCACAACGAGCCGGCTTGCATGTTCTCCCCGATGTTCCGCATCAACGCCAGGTCCTCGTCGGATCCTTCCAGTCGGCTGATTCGTTCCAGTATTTCCAGCAAGTGGCTCATGCCCATGCGACAAGGAAAGCATTTGCCGCAGGATTCATACTGACAAAAAGCGATGAGGTTTCGCGTCAGGTCAACGGCGCAAGTATCTTCGTCGGCCACAATGATCCCGCCTGATCCCAGGATGGCGCCGGCGTTGCGAAACACGTCGAAATCGAGCGCCAGATCCAGGTTGACGTCGCTGGCTGAGAGAACGCCACCCAGCGGGCCGCCGGTTTGCAGCAGTTTCATGCGCTTCCCGTCGGGCACGCCGCCCGCCATGTCAAACAACACCTGGCGCAGTGTCATCCCCAGTGGAACCTCCACCATACCGGTGTAGGTCAAATTCCCCGTCAGGCACAGTATGGCAGTGCCGCTGCTGCCGTTGATGCCGCGGTCGCGATCTGCCGGCGTTCCGATGCCGGCGAACCATTCGCCGCCTCTGGCCACGATTTCGGGCACATACGCCAATGTCTTTACGTTGTTGATGTTGGACGGCTTGCCAAATACTCCCACCTGCGCCGGGAAGGGAGGGCGGAAACGCGGCATGGATCGTTTGCCTTCGATGGCCTCCATCAACGCCGTTTCCTCGCCCGACACGTAAGAGTCGCCGGTGAGCGCCACTTCGAGGTCGAAGGAGAATCCGCTGCCCAGGATGTTCTCACCCAGCAGTCCCAGATCGTACGCCTGCTCGATGATGGCTCGCGTCCGGTCTATCGGCTGGTTGTGGCCGTGGCGAATAAAGATATAACCCCGGTTGGCGCGGCAGGCGTACCCCGCGATGGTCATGCCTTCTACGACAGTTGCCGGATCGCTTTCCAGGATTCCGCGGTCATTGAACGCGCCGGGATCGCCTTCTTCGCAATTGCATAGGATGTATTTGTTGGGATCGGGGTTTCCGGCCAGGAATCCCCATTTCACACCGGCTGGGAACGCTGCGCCACCTCTGCCCCGCAGGCCGGAAGTCCTTACTTCGCCCAGGGTTTCATCGGCGTTCAACTCGGTCAACGCCTTGTTCAATGCGGCGTAACCACCGTTGGCAATGTATTGGTAAATGTCCGAGGGATCGATGTGCCCAGCGTTCCGCAGGGCGATACGAACCTCCATTGCCCGCATCGGATGATCGTCGAGATGGGGAATTCCCGCCGGCGGGTCGGCGCGGTCACCCAAATAGCCTATCGCCAGGTCCGGGATTGGATTGCCGCCCACGACATGCTCGGCGACGATTCGCTGGGCCAGTTCCGGCGTAACCCGTTGGTAAAAGACTCTGGGGCCGCCCGGAAGCTGCACGTCCATGAGCGGTTCGGCGAAGCACAGGCCCAGGGTGCCCACGTCCGAAACGGTTGCTGCTACGCCGTGAGCGGACAATGCGCTGCGAACGGCCTCCCTTGCCTCGAATCCACCGGCGGCCTCTCCGGCCAGCCCGGTTCCGATTCTTATCCACGGCTGATCGCCCTGGGTGAGTGCTCGCCATCGCCGCATGGCTTCCTGGAACATGCTGTCGAACACGGCGGCGGTTTCAACGGTGGTAGTCACGACAAAAGGCTGCTGGGAGGTTCAGTGCGTGGAGTCGGATGAAAGCATCGATACGATGCTCGCGCGGGCCGATTCAGGCGTGATGCGACCGGCCAGGTGGTGATCGATGGCCATCACCGGGGCGTGGGCGCATGCCCCGAGGCAGGTGTTGTAACGCAAGGTAGCCTTGCCATCCGGGGTGTCTCCCTCGCCGGGCAGGTTGAGCGCGTCATGGGCAGCGGCGATGATCGCAGTCGCCCCCATTATGTGGCAGGAAGGACCCCAGCAAACCTCGACGCGGTGTTCCGCAGGAGGATTGAACCGGAAGTTGGGATAAAAGGTCGCCACCGCCCATACGTCGTTGATGGTTGCATCCATGCGGCGCGCAACCGCTTCAACCGCCGCTTCGGGTATATAGCCGATTGCATCTTCAACGGCCAGTAACGATGACAGAACCGTTACAGTGCTCTGCGGTTGATTGTCTACCGCGTTGTTGATCTTGGAGCGGGTGGCGTCTTCCATAGGTTTACGCAACTTCGGCGCAGCGCAGCGGGGGGGTTCCGGTTGAGGCGCAACGCAACCTGTCGATTGGGATTTTGTGACGTCCCGGTGGTAGGTCGATTACTTGTGAAATCTATAACAAGGATCCGGGGAATTCTGCGATAGTCTAGCACAGCGAGGCCCCGGCGGGCAACGAAATATTATCCTCATGCGTACCCACTTGGTCATTGCGAGCCCGTACTCGATGCGGGGGTTGGCAATCTCGTCGCGGTAGCAACGGCGGTTCGTCGACGTGTGTTCAACCTCATCGAGATTGCCACGTGGTTCGACAGGCTCACCATGAGCGGCTGCGCTCCTCGCAATGACAGATTAAAGTGGGTACGCGTGAGAATATTATCGCCTGGCCCGACGTACGATTTCGTTTTCCAGGACTATGTTTCGCACCGGCTCGGCAGGCGCAACCGCGGGAGGGGTCGGCGCCAGCGTTCTGGAAACAAAACCCCGAACGACGCCTGTCAACGACGGGTTCGGTTCATCGTTGCCGGTTCCGGGCGCCGTTCCTTTCAATTCGGGGGTGACGCGTTATGGGTATTGATCGCGGTAATGCTGGACTACACCGCTTACGCGTCGTTATCGGCAGCGCGGTTTTCCAGCGCCTTGTCCATTACGCGCTGGAATACCTCGTAGGGTTGGGCGCCGCTGAACAACAGGTTGTCAAAAACGAAAGTCGGGATACCCCTGATACCGTACCCCAAAGCTTCGTGATACTGGTCGATCACCCGTTGCGAGTAGTACTCGGATTCAACGCGTTCCTGCAATTCATTGCCGTCCAGTCCAATGCTGATGCCTATTTCGGCCAGCACCGCAGGGTTGCCCAAATCTACCCGGTCGTCCCAGTAGGCTTTGTAAGCTGCGTGGTGGTATTCCATGAACTTGCCCTGTTCCTGGGCGTATTCGGTGGCTTGCAGGGAATAAAGGCTGTTGGGCGTATATCGAGGCGGGCGCATGATGAGGTTGGCATCTCGGGCTTGCGACCGCAAGGGTTCCGAGAGTTCGTCGTCAGATTCGCCCGGTCTTTCCTCGCGAACACGCCCTTCCTGCGGAGTATCCGGGCGCAGCAAATATGCCCGTCCCTCAATGGTGATGTCGTAGTCGTCTTTAAGTCTGTCGACGCGTTCCAGGCCGACGTAACACCAGGGTCAAATATAGTCGTACCAGACGATCACGTGAACCGGGTTAGGGTCGTTGGGATGATTGTGCGCGGGCGGTTGGGTGGTCATGATGGCGCTCCCTTTTTCGGTGTCGGCTACTGCGCGCGGATGGTTGGGATTATGGCGGGTTTCGGCGCTATTCGTCCAACCTGGCCAGCAGCGGATACAGTCCTTCCAGGTTTTCGATGTGGTCGCAGCCGGTTACGTTGGGGTGATATCCGCCCCGGTCGATGAGCACCGGATATAAGCCGGCGTCGCGCGCGCCCTGAACATCGGACCGTGGTTGATCACCTACGTGCATCGCCTGTTCCGGAGCGATGGCCATGCGTTTCAATGCGGCTTCAAAAATCGCAGTCTCCGGTTTCTGCGCCACCTCGCCGCCGGCGATGGTGAACTCCAGGTAATCCTGGATGCCCAACCGGTGGGTCAGCTCGTACATATCGCGGCGCAGATTAGTCAGGATAGCCATGCGGTACCCGCGCCCCTTGAGTTCCGCCAGCACCGGTCGGGTGTCTTCGAATTCAACCAGTTCCTTGGGAACCGCAATTGCCATGTCCCAAATTTCTTTGGCCATTCGCAAGGTGACGCTGACGCCGGCTTCGTCCAGAATGATTTGTTCATACCGGGCGAAAAATTTGGCGCGGTCCTCGGTGGTTCGTTCTCCCAACGGCTGGAGATGGTTCTCCTCGTTGAAGTAGAGGTCGGCAATCGCGTAGCCCCGGGCCAAGTTTTCGGCAGCAACGCGTATTCCCAGATTCTGACACGCCGCATGCTGAATCTGAGGCAGCGGCGGCCAGAAACGGACGAGCGTATTGTAGAAATCGAAAAAGATTGCCTTGATCATGTGCATTGGGTGGCGCGACAGCGCGCAAGTGGACCTGTGGCCTCGTGCCGGTCAGCGGCAATGATAGCACACCGCCAACATTACGAAAGCCGTGATCCGCGCTCGTCCAAGGCCTTTTCAAAGTTGTGGAAATTAACCATCCGCTCGTCCTGAGCCTGTCGAGGGAGGGTCGCCGATGGTTCGACAAGCTCACCATGAGCGGGTGTTAAGGGACTTTGAGCGGAGGTCGGAAGACTTTGCAAATGGCCTGACGCTCGTACTGCCGGGGTTATGTCAGGGCCAGTAGATCGGCCAACGCCGCAGAGACGGCGGCCGGAGAATCCACCCGGCAAATTGCCCGGGTTTCCGTTGCCGGAGGCCCCACATAAATACCTATCCCTCCGACCGACTGTGCTGCATCGTAAGCATCCTCGTCGGTTTCGTCATCACCGAAATACACCGGGAACGCATTGGAAGCCAACTGAAAACGGATCATCTCCAGGGCGTGGCCTTTGTGCCAGTCAATTGCTGGCCGCAGTTCCATCGCCATTTTGGCGGCCGTAACCCGACAGGCGCCGGTCGCAAGGAGTGGCCCCACGGTGTCCAGAAATATCATGGCGACGGAATCATGATATTGCGGCGGGGTTAAGCGGTAGTGTGCCGTAAGGGTAAACACCTTGCTCTCCACCAACGCACCCGGAATATCCGCCAAATCCGCAACCAGCCTTTCGGCAGCCTCGGAAATGGCCGGAATTGAGGCGGCGGCGGCCGGATGAAGGTAATCCAGTCCCGGCCCCCGAATCTCCAGACCGTGATTACCGCCATATACCAACCCCGGAACTCCCACCCGTCCCGAAACGTCATTGAGCGCGCGGCCGCTCAGGATTCCGATGGTGATATTCGGTTTCCGTCCCAACGCCTCCAGAAGCGCCGCATTTCCCTGACGCAACACCGCGTCCTCGGGTCGTTCGGTGATCTCGGATAATGTGCCGTCGAAATCCAGGGCAAGCAGGATTTTGTTTTGCCCGGACAGTCGATGGCGGATGGATGTCCAGGATTCCAGGGTGGGCGTCATATTTTCAGTGGGGCGCTCAGGCGGTGACCGGGAGTTCAGATAGCTCTAGCCTCGGGCAACCGGGCGTGGTCCGGCGTACTGGCCTGCATCAGGTTCATCATGATGCGTCCGGCCCAATTGTAGATGTTGTTTTGTTGCACGATGCTGCGCATGTGCCGCATCCGCAGGCGACGTTCGTCATCGCTCATGGTCAACGCCTGATGGATGGCGTCGGCAAACTGCTCGGTTGCATACGGGTTGATGATAATCGAGCTGCTCAATTCCTGAGCGGCACCCGCGAACGCGCTGAGAATCAGAACACCGTCCTCATCTACCCGGGAAGCCACATATTCTTTGGCGACCAGGTTCATGCCGTCGTGCAGGCTGCTTTCAGCGCAAAAACTCGCCAAACGGCGCAATGCCGCGAAGGTGGCGGACGGGAACGTAGTGGGCCAATACGCAATCGGCTGCCAGTCGCCGTCGCCGAATCGTTCGTTGATTCGACTCACGATAGATTCGATATCGATGGTCAGCTGCATGTATGAGTTGATGTTGGTGCGGCTGGTAGCTCCGGCCTGCAGGAACACCAGCTTGCCCTGGTATTCCGGCCACTTTTCCAGGAAGCGTTCCACCGCTCTCAGCCGATGGGGTATTCCCTTAGTGTAGTCCTGGCGATCGATACCCAGACCCAGTATGCGCCCGGTGTCCAGGCCGAATTCCTGAGTCAGCCGGGCCATTTCCGACTCAACCTCGGGTGTGCGCGCTTCGGCGTCCAGACTGTCGAAGTCGATGCTAATGGGAAAAGGCCTTACCAGCGTCATGTCGTCCTGATAATCCACCAGGCCAAACTGGGAATCCACCTGGGCGTTCAGGTTCCGCGCCACCGCATCCAGGAATTTGTCGCAGTCACTGGAAAGATGGAAACCCAGCAGGTCATTACCCAGCATCCCGTCCAAAATCTCTTCTTGCCAGGGACAAATCCGCAGAATGTCAGTGTTTGGCCAGGGGATGTGCCAGAACTGTCCAATGATAACGTCCTCGCACACCTGCCGGATGTAGCGGGGCAGCAGCGCCAGGTGATAATCCTGAATAAGTACAATCGCCGGCCCGTCGCCGATTTCATCAACAACCAGATTGGCGAACTTACGGTTGACTGATTTGTATGCTTCGTAATCCTGGGTATCGAAAATCGGCTCGGTGTAAGCAACGTGACAAAGGGGCCACAATCCCTGATTGGAGAATCCGTAGTAGTAGCCGTCGTTCTCCGCTTCGGTCAGGTCCATCAGGCGCAGCCGATAAGCCGGCGAGTCCAGCGGTACTGCAATTATACCGTCTGCATCCATGGCAAGATGGTCGCTGTCGCCGTTGCTCTGAGCGATCCAGGTGCCGCCACACGCGCGCATCAATGGGTCAATGGCCGCGGTAAGGCCGCCGGGAGGCATCTCACCCACCAAGTTTCCGTTTTCTACCCGGAATGCGTACGGTTGGCGATTAGACACCACTATCAGCCGGTATTCGTTCAGTTCCCGGCCCACCAGCCGTTGTAAATCGTCACCAGTCCACATGCGGGCAACCGTCCTTTTCGAGCATGAAACTGTTTGTTATCGCGAATCCATTACTCTATGAGTTGCAAGGTTGTTGTCACACTTGAATTTTGCCACACGGCTGCCGGTGGGTCAAACGAACCCGTACTGCCGGCAGGGTCTTTCGATTCTCCCTCTCCCCTTGTGGGAGAGGGTTGGGGTGAGGGGTAATAGTCTGCCGCAGGATAGTTCCCTATCTCACACCCTCACCCTCACCCATCAAGGGAGGGGGAATTTCTTGTAAAACCGAAAGGCCCTGGTACTGCCGGGAGCCAAGGTTGCGACGCCGCATCGAGTATGGGCTCGCAATGACGAATTAGAGTGGGTAGGCGTGAGGACGGTTACTGATGGCGGAACTAGAAGGGCCTGCCGGTTTGTCTCCGTGGTGCAATGCTACGCCGCCAAGTCCCAACCGGACATAGCCGACGTTGATGAGGCCCGACTGACTGAAAACCTGTGCCAGACCGTCGGCGGTGAGGAAATAATCTACGCTGTTGGGAAGATAGGTGTATGCCGCGCGATCGCCGGAAATGAGCTGCCCCATGAAAGGCACCAGATAATGGAAATACAACCGTCCGATCGATGAAAGCACGCCTTTCGGCATGGGCGTTAGCTCCAGGGTCGTAACCCTTCCTCCCGGTTTAACCACGCGGGCCATTTCTCGTACCGCAGCGGGGACGTCGGCCATGTTGCGCATACTGAACCCGGCGGTGGCGCAAGCGAACGTGTCATCAGGGAAGGGCAGGCATAATGCGTCGCCGATGACGAAGTTGGTTTCGGTCGTGTTCGCAACTATGTGGGAAGCCTTGCTGCTGGCGATTCGCAGCATCTCGGGCAACAGGTCTACACCCACTACCGATGTGACGTCAGGGCATCGTGCCAATGCGAACGCCAGGTCGCCGGTGCCGGTTGCCACGTCCAGGGAGTCTCCCGACAGATTTGCGGCAGTGAATTGTGCGGCGGCCCGCTTCCAGCGGTGGTGCAACCCTCCGGTCATAAGGGAGTTCATAAGGTCGTAGCGCGGCGAGATGCGGGCGAACATCTCCGCTACGTAGCGCCGTTTATCGTCTCCGTGAAGATGCGCCAACGGGTTACCCCGTATCGTCGTCGCCGACCGGATTGGGCCGGTAACGGATCTCCACGAGGCCGTTGGAATGTTGGCGAGACTCCACCAGGCGAAGCGCAGCGGGTTGCGTCGGCTCCCGGAACAGGCGGATCCCCGCGCCGAGCACGGTGGGCGTCACAAACAGGATGTATTCGTCTATGAGGCCCTGGGAGTGAAATTGCTGGAACAGGTCGGCGCCACCGACCAACCAGATGCGTCCCGGGTGCCGGGTGGCGATGGTTCGGGCAAAACCGCCGGCGCTGAGTCGCACAGCCTGGACGCCCGGAGGAGGGTTCTCCATGGCCGAGTTTGTGAAAACGTAGGTCGGTTTACCCGAATACGGCCAATCGCCAAATCCCAGGACCTGGTCGTAGGTGCGCCGGCCCATCGCCAGCGCATCCGTGCCGGCGTAGAATTCGTCGTAGCCGTAGTCTCCGCCGTCGTCGTCGGGCAGCCAGCCAACGCCGCCGTCGGCATCGGCGATGTAGCCGTCCAGGCTGGTGGCGATGAACAGACTTATGATTCCCATAGCGGATTGGGTGCTGGCCCTACCGTTCACGGTCGTGATATTGCAATTCGTCGGGAAGGCTCTGACTGATGCCCAGGGCGACGAGCGCTCGTTGAACCACGAACCGGACGACACCGTCAATGTCCAGGGGTTTTAGATAAAACGGCGGGTCGGGGGGCAAAATTGTAACGCCCATACGGCTTAGTTTCAGCATGTTTTCGAGATGGATGGCGTGGAGGGGTGTTTCCCTGGGGATCAGCACCAGGCGGCGGTTTTCCTTGAGCGTGACATCAGCGGCGCGCAGCAGGAGGTTGGGGGTTAAGCCGTGGGCGATGGATGCCACCGAGTTCATGCTGGCGGGCGCAACGATCATACCGGCGGTGGGCATAGTGCCGCTGGCGATTGGGGCAAACAGATCACCAATGGCGAAGTGTCTGAAGTGAGAATTCTCTACCCAACGGGCCACTGTATGATTAAACGGCTCATCCAATTCTTCCTGCCATACCATGCGCGCGCCGTTGGATGCTACCGCTACGACCGGGATTTCCAGGTCAAGGAGCGTGTCCACCATTTCCCGGCCGATGATTGCTCCGCTGGCTCCGGTCAGGCCGATCACCACCGGAGGGATTGGCCCGGCAAACGTGGATGCAGAATTCACCATGGGAAAAACCCTGGGACGGGAACGACGACCGCGAGAATCGTAAAGAGCAGCAATTGGGAAGAAATATATTTGTTGAACGCAAACGCGGCGCCAACTTTGGCCGGTTCGCCGGACTTTACCAGGTTATTTTCGTAAACCAACAGTACCACCGCCACCGCCCAGCCGATGAAATAAAACACGTTGAGATTCATTAAAATGCCCAGCGTCAGCAGGGCGGCCGCGGCCACGGTGTGCAGCGCTCTCGTCGTGCGGATAGCGTTCCGGACGCCGAAACGGGCAGAGATCGAATGTATGCGGTTGGCCTGGTCAAATTCGATATCCATGGTTCCGTAGATGGTTTCAAATCCACCGGCCCACATGGCAACCGCGAAGGTGAGCAGAACCGGCGCCCAAATCAAACTGCCGGTTACACCTATCCATGCCCCCGATGGCGCGATGGCGAGGGCGAACCCCAACATCAGGCTGCAGAACCACGTGTAGTATTTGGCAAACGAGTAAATCACCACGTATGCCGCCGCCACCGGCGAGAGGATCAATGCGAGAGTATTCAACTGCCACGCGGCGGCAAAGAAGATCACGGCGCCCACGGCAGCCATGCCGCCGACTTCGATGGGTTTGAGCAATCCGGTGGGAATGTGTCTGGCAGACGTACGCGGATTTTTCGCGTCTTCACCAGCGTTGATGATGCGGTTGGCCGACATTCCCAGTGTGCGCACACCCAGAAAAGCCAGCGTAATCCAGATGAAGGAATGCCAGCCCGGCCACCCGGAACCGCCCGAATAATGGGAAGCCAACACCATGCCGATGTACCCGAAAGGCATGGCGAACAGGGATTCGGAAACGTTAATCGCGTTCAGGTAATGGGGGATTTTGACCGCTATCCTGCGGCCCGTTGCCGGGTGGGTGGGCGCCTCACGCATTGGTCATTCGCACCGTTGTCTCGGAGCAAACCCGGGATCTCTATACGCCGCGAGACGGGATGAGGTCGTCGAGGCCCAACTCGGACCAACGCTGGGACACGCGCTGCCGAATCTCCTCGCTCATCTCGATGTCGGGAGGCCATTGCCGGCGGTAACCTTCATCAGGTCCTTTGCGGGTGGCGTCGATGCCCATCTTGCTGCCGAACCGAGGGGTTGGAGATGCAACGTCCAGGTCGTCAATAGGCCCGTCGGCGATGATCAGGTCGGTTGCAGGATTCAGGTTGTTGGCAACGCGCCAGGCCACCTCCGACGGATTCTGTACGTCCACAAAATGGTCGACTACCACGATGACTTTGGCGAGACTCAATAGCCCCAGCCCCCACAGGCCGTAAATCACCTTTCTGGCCTGCCCGGGGTATTCCTTCTTCACCGAAACCAGGACCAGGTTGTGAAATATCCCCTCTGCCGGCATGTTGATGTCCACGACTTCGGGCAGGATCAGGCGGATCAGCGGCAGGAACACGCGCTCGGTAACCTTGCCCATCCAGTAATCCTCGGTGGGTGGGCGGCCCACGAAGGTAGTGGGGTAGATTGGGCTGTGGCGTCTGGTGATAGTGGTAACGTGGAATACCGGGTAAGGTTCGGCCAGTGAGTAGTAACCCGTATGGTCGCCGAAGGGTCCTTCCAGCCGTTCTTCGCCCGGAATCACATAGCCTTCCAGGATGATTTCGGCCTGGGCCGGCACCATGAGATCCACGGTTTTGGCGGGAACGAGCTCCACGCCTTCATCCCGAATGAAACCGGCGAGCAACATCTCGTCGATATCCGGTGGCAGGGGAGCGGACCCGGTCCAGATGGCAACCGGGTCTCCCCCCAGGGCTACCGCCACTTCCAGCCGGTCGTCTTGGCGATCCTCGCTGGCCCGGTAGTGCCTGGCGCCGACCTTGTGGGTTTGCCAGTGCATACCGGTAGTGCTTTGGTCAAAAACCTGCATCCGGTAGATACCGTAATTCTGAACGCCCGTATTTGGATCTTTGGTGATAACCAGCGGCAGGGTTATATATGGCCCGGCGTCCATGGGCCAGCACTTGATGACAGGAAGTTGATAGAGATCTACGTCCTCGCCGGTGAGGACCACTTCCTGGCAGGGAGCCTGTCTTACGGTTTTAGGCTGAAAGCTGCCGACGTGGATCAATCTCCCCAGGGTACGCAGTTTGTTGACGATGCCGGATGGCGGGCCGCCCTGCACCATTTCGATCATTGATTCCAGACGACCGGCCAGCGCGTCGGCGTTGTCCACGTCCAGGGCCCAATTCATTCGCCGGTGGGAGCAAAACAGGTTGACTGCGACCGGCATGTCAAAACCGATCACATTCTCGAATAGCAGCGCTGGACCATCGGCGCGCATGAGCCGGTGGGCAATTTCGGTAATCTCCAACTCAGGATCCACCGGCGCGGCGATGCGGCGCAGATCTCCATGATGTTCGAGAAAAGCGATGTATTCGCGCAGGTCTTTGAATGGCATCGTGGCTGCTTTGGCCCGGGATTTCCATATTCCAGGATCAACCGATCCTGATGATCGAATTACGCCATTATATCAGTGGCCCGGCGGTGTAGATGCCGTCAACCGCCCCGATGAGCAGGGTCTTTCGGTTGTCATTGCGAGGAGCGCAGCCGCTCATGGTGAGACTGTCGAACCACGTGGCAATCTCGTTGAGGTTGAGCACGTGCCGGGGAACCATCATTGCTACGGCGACGAGATTGCCAACCCCCGCATCAAGTGCGGGGTCGCAATGACATGAGGAAAACCGAAAGGCCCTGCCCCGATGAGGCGGTGGGAACAGTCGGTCGACCGGCAGATACAAATGACAACCGGGGTTCCCGCCAGCGCTGTTAGCCGTCCGGAGAACCCCGATAGCGATGTCAGTCGGGAGCTACTACGGCCCAAGCGACTCCGTAGAGAGGCGCAGGGGCGAAACAATCAGTTGTTGCGCATCTGCGAGAAGCAGTCGCTGCAGTAAACCGGGCGGTCACCCCGCGGCCGGAACGGCACGGTGGCGTCTGCCCCGCAATTGCTGCAAACAATGGAGAAAGTCTCTCTGGGAGAACCGTAACCACCATTGTCCCTTGGTTGGCCCCGTCGGGAATTACGACATGAGACGCAGCGTTTGGGCTGGTTGGTGAAGCCGCGGGAAGCATAGAATTGCTGTTCTCCCACGGTGAAAGGGAACTCGGCGCCGCAATCGCTGCACACCAAGGTAATGTCTGACAGTGCCACGTTAGATCCTCCTGTGGGGCGGGCTATGTCGCTGGGCGAGATTGGTCCGATTCGTCGGGCTCAGCAATCCACAAAAACCCCAGGACAGCGGGCCGGCGCAACCTAATACCGATACTACAATACCCCTATGACAGAGGCAATGCAACCGTGAACACCACCGGTTATCGGAAAATAAGCCCCGAAGGAGAAATCTGCGACGTTGAGAAAACGCTCTCGGCGGTATTTCGAGCCGGCGGTTTGCCGAAGAATACCGATTGCCATATACTGATCGGCGCATACTAATTGCCGTCGGTTATCATCAATTACGACGCGAACCCATGCCCCGGTTTGGCCCCGCCGCGGCAATGAGTTTTTAACTTACCGGGGTTTCCGGAGGCACAACATGGACGGGAAAGCCGCTTTCGCCAATATTCTGGGACAGGAAGGCGTGGACGTAGTTTTCTGTTTTCCCAACAATATCCTGGTTGATGCCTGCGCCGCCGCCGGGATCCGGCCCATCATTCCCCGGATGGAGCGTACGGCAGTTAATATGGCCGACGCATACAGCCGGGTAAACAACGGCAACAAAAACGGCGTTTGCATTGTTCAGGGTGGACCAGGGATTGAAAACGCCTTCTCCGGAGTGGCGCAAGCCTATGCTGATTCTTCTCCGTTGCTGATGATTCCCGGACATCCTGGCACGAAGCGCCACGGGATGTCGTCCGATTTTGATGCCTCTCGGAATTATCAGGGTGTTACCAAGTGGGCAGACTACGTCAATTACACTGAACGCATCCCCGAGATGATGCGGCGCGCCTACACTCAGCTGCGAACGGGGCGTCCGTATCCCGTGCTGCTGGAGATGCCCAACGACGTGCTGAGCGGCGAGATTTCTGAGGAACAGTTCCACTACAAAGCGCAGGAAAAGCGAAGGTCGGCCGGCGATCCGCGGGACGTTTCCCGCGTCGCTGAGATTCTGGTGAAGGCACGACGCCCGGTGCTGTACGCAGGTCAGGGAGCGCTGTATTCGGAGGCGACCCCGGAGCTGGTCGAGCTGGCTGAACTGCTTAACGCGCCCACGATGACCACCACGCTGGGGAAGAGCGCATTCCCGGAAAACCATCCCCTGGCATTGGGAACGGGGGGCAATACTTGCACCAGGATGGTGGGCGATTTTCTGGCCGGGAGCGACGTGGTGTTCGGGATTGGAACCAGCTTCCAGCGGACATTGGCGTCGGCCCCGGTACCGGTACCGGCGGGCAAGACCATTATTCAGTCCACCATTGACGAAAAAGACCTGAACGGTGAATACGCCCTGGAAGAAATGATTGTCGGCGATGCCAGGCTGGTGATGGGTCAATTGATTGAAGAGGTCAAGGACCGGCTAGGGTCGGAAGGTCGGCGCGGCGACGAATCGGTGGCGGCAGAAATCCGGCAAGTACGCCAGGCATGGATCGCAGAGTGGATGCCCCGTCTTTCCAGCAACGACACGCCCATCAGCCCGTATCGCGTGGTGTATGAGCTCAATGCCAGGCTGGATAAAGCGAACAGCATTGTGACGCATGACTCCGGGAATCCTCGGGACCAGATTGTGCCTTTCTACGCTGCGACCACTCCCAGGGGTTACATTGGATGGGGAAATTCCACGCAGCTGGGAACAGGGCTGGGTTATGCGATGGGAGCCAAGGTAGCGTTTCCCGATAAAACCTGTGTGAATCTGATGGGCGACGTTGCGGTTGGGATGTCCGGCACCGATTTTGAGACCGCGGCGCGGGAAAAGTTGGGCATCATCACGGTCATAGTGAACAACGGCGCGATGGGCGGTTACGAGAAAAACATTCCGGTGGCAGTGGAACGGTACGGCAGCAAGTACGTAACCGGCGAGTACGCCAGGATGGCTGAATCATTGGGCGCGTACGCCGAAAAAATCACCGACCCCGGGGAAGTCGGCCCGGCTATTGAACGCGCCAAGGAAATTTCTGCCACCGGTCAACCATGCGTACTGGAGATAATCACGCGTGAAGAGCCGGTGTTTTCCCAGTACTACCGGTAACTGCTCGGCATGGCCTCAAGTTGGTTGGGCAGCCTTGTTGACGGATAGTTTGAGTTGGCAAATCCTGACCCGATAATCGTAATCGGCGGCGGCCCGGCCGGCTCCTGCGTAAGCACGCTTTTGGCCCGGCGCGGTTACAGCGTCGTGCTGCTGGAACGCGATCGGTTCCCACGGGATCACGTGGGTGAATCCCTGCTGCCGGCCAGCATACCGATACTGCAAGACCTGGGTGTTCTGGATGAAGTGGAGAAGGCCGGTTTTGTTCGCAAGCGCGGCGCCACCATGGTTTGGGGCTCGGACCCGGAACCCTGGAGCTGGTATTTCAGCGAGACCAACGTTAGCAATCCACATTCTTACCAGGTGTGGCGGCCGGAGTTCGATCAGATTCTCCTGGATAACGCCCGACGCAACGGGGTTCGGGTGCTGGAGGGTCAGCAGGCGACCGGCATCACGCTGGATTCCACGGGCCGGGCGGTCGGGGTGCGCCATCGACCCGCCGATGGCTCCGGGGAGGATACTGAGACGGTTGCTGCCTGGGTGGTGGACGCGAGCGGACAGGGCGGTGTTATATCCCGCCAACTGGGATTGAGAGAGTGGGACGATTTTTTCCGGAACCTGGCGGTGTACGGATATTTCGCCGGGGGACGCCGCCTGAAACCCCCTGATGAAGGCAACATTTTCATAGAGTCGCAGGCCGACGGCTGGCTGTGGAATATCCCGCTGCGCGACGGCTGGTCCAGCGTCGGCGCAGTGGTCGATTCCACTATTGGACAGGCGGGTATCCGGGCGATTGGCGCCCGAGAGTTTCTTGAGGCGCAGATCAAGGCGTCGGGACGGACGTCGCGGATGCTGGAAACGGCGCGATTAGTGGGGAAACCGCAAGTCTTGCGGGACTGGTCGTATCGCTGTGACCCGCTGAGCGGGCCGGGTTATGTCCTGGTAGGTGATGCGGCGTGCTTCATAGATCCGCTGTTTTCTTCCGGAGTACATCTGGCGTTGACGTCGGCGTCGCTGGCGGCAGCCATGGTGGTGTCGGCACTGAAAGATTCAGCGATGGCCGGACCGGCGGGCATGGTGTATCAGCAGTTGTACTACAAGGAATATAGCCACTTCCGTGAAATGGCCCGGCTTTTTTACTCCAGCAATCGTTCGGCGGATTCCTATTTTTGGGAAGCCCGTCGGCTGCTGGAGAATGACCCGGCGTTGACTCCCCGACAATCTTTCATCCAGGCGGTGGCTGGACAGCCCGCACGTGGCTACGAGCGCGCCGTGTTGTCGCGAGGCCTGGCTCCGGATACGTTTGCGGACAGCATCGCGGAAATTGAGATGGGACGGCAAAGTCGCCAGGCAGCGATGCAACACTGGCGATTGGGAAACACTGGGGGCGGATTGGGGTCCGCGACGCCCCGCCTGAAAGAGGGCGTCCGTGTGCAACGCCAACCGGTTTTGGACGACGGGGAGTTTGTTTGGGGGTATGGGTTGGTAACCGATGGGCACCCGGAGGGTCTGCCGTGCAGCGCTATCGTAGCCAGTTTCGTTTCGCGGCTGGACGGGGAAAGGACAGTCAACGATGCAATCTCATCTATGTGCGTGAGACTGGAACCGGAACAGGCACGTGCGGTTGCCGACCTGGCAATTCAGGCGTTGCAGCTACTCTATGTGGACGGCGTGGTGGCGGGGTTAGAGCCTGTTGACAATTAGCAAACCAGCCCGTCACTCCTGCGAAAGAACGTCACCCCGTACTTGATACGGGGCAGGAGTCCAGAGAGGGCATGATGAAAGAAGCAGAATCGCGATTAACGACTACGGCCACTGGATTCCCGCGAAAGCGGGAATGACGGTTGAGGTGCGGGAATGACGGTATTTGTCAACACACCTTAGACCGACTCTCAGGGCCATTCGGTTGTCATTGCGAGGAGCGCAGCGACGTGGCAATCTCGTTGAGGTTGAACACACGTCGGCAAACCACCATTGCTACGGCGACGAGATTGCCACGCTGCGCTCGCAATGACATGAGGAAAACCGAAAGGCCCTGGACCGACTCTGATTCCTACTCGATTGCCCGCGGGGCTGCTATGGTTTGACCCACGTTTCCGACCAGGCGATGCACGCCGAACTACTTTGCGCCGGCCCGCGCATTTCCGGCGATACCACGCCGCTGAGAGCGTGTCCGCCCACAGTCAGTTGAGCTCCGCGAGCCGGTATGAAACAGCTGTACACACCGTGAGGGCGCCCTTCCACGCTGCCGGCCGGGACGTTGAGCATAAACGGCGTCAGGAAATCGTACCAGCTCAGCACCACCGATTCGTCGGCCGCCGCCACGGTTTCGGTCCAGAAATTGGCCGGATCGCCGCTCTTGCTGAATTCCGCGCCAATGACCGGCAACGAAGTGTTGGCGAATTCAGGAAACAGCATCGATTCGATCTCATCCTGCAGGTAGCGGGTGAGGGCGATGTTGTCGGAGTAAACGCGGACGGGATTGTCGGACAAATCGTCGCTTTTCAGAAACAGGACATGTCCGGCCCCGCTGGGAGACCACAACACCCGCCAATGGCTGGCGCGAGTCGTCAGGTTTCCGCCGGGCTCGGGCGACAATCTGATAAAGGAATTTTCTCCGGTCAGGCAGATTTGGTTGGGGTCGACGGGGCTGGTCATGATTCAGACCTCCAGTTTGGCGTTGCATCCTGATAAACAGATGAATGTTACTCCAATCCGCTGGCAGCGGCGCGCATGGTGTTCAGGTACCCATTGCTCGCCGATTGGATCAAACGGCCCACTGTGTTGTGGAAATACCTTACTCCCAATTCCAGGTAGTGGGGGACGAGGTTATCGGGGCAGCTGCAACCGGCGATGATCCCTGCCTTGGCGATCTGCTGCACACCCTTTTCCACCAGGGCCTGCACCTCGGGATGGGTCTGCTGGCCCGGGTAGCCCATGCTCTGGGAAAGGTCTCCGGCGCCGATGAAGTACACGTCCACGCCGGGCACCTTGACCAGATCGGGGATGTTTTCGATGGCCTCGACCTCTTCCAGCATCAGGCAGACCAGGGTGTTGCGGTTGGCGTCGGCAACGTAGTCGGGCGTCGCGCCGCTGAACCCATATTCCGCCGGACGGCCGCCGCTGAACAGCCCCCGCTCGCCCTCAGGGTAGTATTTAACCGCAGTCACCGCGGCTCTGGCCTCATCCGCAGTATTGACGTGGGGTACCTGAACGCCCCAGGCGCCGCGGTCCAGGAAGGGGCAAATCAACTCCGGGCGGTTGCCGACGGGGCGGACGATGGGAGCCGTGCCGGAATACTCGGCGGCGCGGATCATATCCTCGGCAAGGTCCACCGTGATGCTGCCGTGTTCGTTGTCGATCAGCACCCAGTCGTAGCCCAGAAAACCCAGCATCTCGACTACGGGCGGCGATGGGAACGTAATCATGGAACCGAAAACGGGTTGCCCGGCTCCGAGTTTCTTTTTCATGGTATTTTCGCGCATTTGATTCTCCCTCATTCCCGATTGCCTGAATCCTATGCTCACCCGGGCGCCAGCGTCAACACCGGTTGAGCTCTCACGCGTACCCACTTTTTCAAACCAAACTGGCTTACTGTCATTGCGAGGAGCGCAGCGACGTGGCAATCTCGTTGAAGCAACGGCGGCGGTTTCAGCGACGAGATTGCCACCCCCGTATCAAGTACGGGGTCGCAATGACAGATTAAAGCGGGTACGCGTGGGCGACTGAGCTTTGAGTGGCGTGACGCGGCGGGCTGCGGCGCGGGCTTCGCGCTGACGGATGCCTGCAAAAAGTCTATACTCTCCGCGAGACTGAGGCGGCCAACCGCCCAACTACCCGAGTCGCAATTTAACCGAGTCCCGATGAGATCGACAGGAGTTTACAAGTCATGGCAGAAAGAGTCCTGGACGTGCATGCTCACATCACACCGGCGGGAGCTTTGCGAGCCATGCAAAGCGGGGACGCCTGGTATGGAGTGAGCGCTCCCGTCCTGTACAACCAGCACAGGTACAATCCGAGGACTTTTTGGACCCCGGAGCAGCGCATCGCCGATATGTCGTCTTTGGGGGTGGACGTGCATGTGCTGTCCACCAACGCCAACATGTACTTTTATGAGCTGGATGCTCAGCAGGCGCTGGAGATGCACCGGGAGTGCAACGATTACGTCGCTGAGTTGGTAACCGAGTATCCGGAGCGGTTTGCCGGATTGGCAAATCTTCCGATGCAGGATGTTGGCGCCGCTATCGAGGAGCTTACGAGGTCGGTGGAGGAACTGGGGTTAAAGGGAGCCATGATCGGCGACCATGTGAACGGACGGACTTTCGATGACCCGGTGTTCAATCCGTTGTGGGCGGCGGCGGAACGACTGGGGGCCATGTTCCTGGTTCACCAGGGAGGCGGTACGGTGGTTTCGCCGCGGCTGGATCGATACCACCTGCCCAACACCATCGGCAATCTGGCAGACCGCACCGTTACGTTCGCCTCGTTTGTTTTCGGCGGCGTGATGGATCGATTCCCCGATCTGAAGATTTGCCTGTGCCACGGCGGCGGATACGCATGTTACGGCATCGGGCGTATGGATCGCGGCTGGCAGGTGCGTCCCGAGGCTCGCGTCAACATCGATCAGCCGCCCAGCGCCTACCTGAGCCGATTTTATTACGATTGCCTCACCCACAGCGAGGAAGGGTTGCGGATGCTGATCGATATGGTGGGCATTGAGCAGGTAGTATTCGGCACGGACTGGCCCTTCGACATGTGCGCGGACTGGCCGGTCGCCTGGCTGCTGGGGCTGGAGAGCCTGTCGAAGGATGAAAAGGATGCTATTCTGTTTGCGAATCTGGAGCGTATGCTCGGCATATAGCGGCCGATTGCAGACGGTGAACTAACCCACGGCTACCTGACCCGAGGAGGAATTTCATGGGACTGAATGCTGATAATATTCGACTGAAGGCCATCAACCACATTACGTACAACGTGCGGGACAAAGACCTGGCGTTGAAGTGGTATCAGGATGTCTTGGGAGTGAAACAGATTCCCAAGATGGTTGACGGCGACCACCTGTACTGGCTGCAGCTGCCCAGTGGAGCGATGGTGCATATCATCGAGAACCCGGATGCTCCTTCGGCGCCGTCGCACCACACCGCTTTTGAGGTGGACGACATAGCAGCGGCCCGCGACGAGTTGCAAAACATCGGCGTGGAATGCACCGACATCCAAACCAGAAACGACGGGCAGCAGGCTTTCTACTTCCATGATCCGGACCATAACCGGCTGGAAATTTGCACCAGGTCGGGATTTGGCGTTTTAGTGTAAGCGGAGGGGACGGCCCTACCCTAACCCGCTCCCTCAGGGAGAGGCGCAATACGGGGCGTTAAGGACAATAGGGGCGAATGATTATTCGCCCCTACATTTGGCACAACGGTTTTCAGGAAGCTACCGTTTTACGGGCGGCCCATGGCGTAGCGGTTAAGAATGCCGATGTAGGCGCGTTGACCTTCGGTGGCGATGGCGGTGCGGTCGGCTTGGTACTCGGCCCATAGCGACTGGGTGAGTGCGGTGGCCTTGCTGGCCGGCTGCTTGGGGTTGCTGGTGTCCAGACCGGCCATGGCTACCATACGGGCGCCGATGGATTTGGGGCTTCGCTCCAGCGCGTCCGCCAACGCTACTGCTTCCCGGCTTTCCGGATGCACCTTACCCCGGTAGAGGTGCAGTACCGCAAGTTCTTCTAATCGAGTCCATTTTCGAGAAGGTGGCATCGGGGGTCTCCTGAACAGCTATTGCAAACTGCCTCTCCCCCGCAGAGGAAAGGCAGTGGCTATCCAATCCGGCTGGTTAGACAACGATAAAGATGCTAACGGCCTTCGATGATGAATTCGGCGACCCTCTCGCCGATGGTCATGGAAGAAACGTTGGTGTTGGCGCGGATGCAATCGGGCATGATGCTGGCGTCGGCGACCCGGAGGTTTTCGATGCCCTTGACCTTGCCGAACTGGTCAACCACGGCCATGGGGTCACTGTCGGGGCCCATTTTGCAAGTGCCGGAGATGTGCTGCGAGGTGGTTACTTCGCGAGCAACCCAGGCATCCAGAGCTTCATCGCTGACGACAGCGTCGGCGGGTGGCTCGGTTCGTTCCTGGATCATGGCCTGGAACTCGGGATGTTCGGCCAGTTGCAGGCACAGGCGAACGGAGTCGCGTAGGCGAACCCGGTCTGATTCTTCCTTGAGGTAGTTGTAGTCTAGGAAAGGCTGCTGATACGGGTCGGAGGACTGCAATTCCATATGACCGGCGCCCGCTGCCAGCTGGATGCCGGTAGTCATGCGAACGCCCAGGGGCTCCATGCGATTGCCGCCTCGGTTGATGCGCTCGGTGGCAAATGACTGCATACTGATTTTCATGTCATTACGCAGGGGTGAGCCCTCGGCGGTATAGCGGAGGGACAATTGGGAACGCGGAGCAAAACCGTCGAGTTCGAAATCAGGTTTGGTGCGCCACGTGCACCAGACGGTTGGATGGTCGCGGAGGTTCTGACCAACGCCGGGCGCATCCTGGATAACGTGGATGCCGACTTGACGCAGGTGGTCGGCCGGCCCGATGCCGGAGAGCATCAGGATGTGGGGGGATCCGATGGCCCCGCTGCTGAGGACGATCTGGTCTGCCTCGGCAACGAAAGTTTCTCCACCCGACTCCAGCTGCACCCCGGTGGCCTTGTTGCCGTCGAACAGGATCCGGTGGACGTGGCAGTTGGCCTTGATGGTAAGGTTGAGGCGGTGGCGAGATTCGGAAAGGTAGCCCAGGTTGGTGCTCATGCGGATGCCGTTCGGGTTGTTGAACGGAGTGGGCCCGACGCCGTAGGAATCGGGGTGGTTGTGGTCCCAGGTTTCGGGGAATCCGGCAGCAACGCAGGCCGCGCTAAAGGCGTTTTGGGCAGGCAGCCAGGTCTCGCGGGCGAAGCGGTGCATCACGATGGGCCCGTCGCCGCCGTGGAAGTCGTCGTTACCGTAGTCGGTGTCGGTTTCGATCCGGCGGAAGATGGGCAGCAACTTGGTGTATCCCCATTCGTCATTGCCGGCAGCGGCCCACCCGTCGTAGTCTTCGGGGACGCCGCGCAGGAACACCTGGCCGTTGATGGCGCTGGACCCTCCGGTTACCTTGCCGCGAGGAACCATCATCTCGGGAGACGTGTCGGTTCCTTTGCCAACGAACTGCCAGTTGTGGTCGCTGACCATAATATCGATCTCGGTGTTGTAACCGAACTTAACCTCTTCGGGGAGGTTTTCGAACTCCGGATAGTCGGGCCCGGCCTCGACCAGCAAGACGTGCTTGCTATGGTCTTCGGTGAGCCGACTCGCAATAATGGAACCGGCTGAGCCAGCTCCGATCACGATGTAGTCGTATTTCATAATCGCTGTGCTCCTTGTGAATACGCCATCCACCAGCCGCTAACCAATAAGTTTCACGCGGGCGCCAGTGGAGCCAGGGGCTTGATTAACAGGGCCATCATATACAGGGAGCCGATATGCCGCAAGGGGCGGTTATGCCTCACGCAGGGCCTTTCGGTTTTACAAGAAATCCCCTCTCCCCTTGTGGGAGAGGGTTAGGGTGAGGGTGAAGGTGTGAGATAGGGAACTATCCTGTGGCAGACTATACCCCTCACCCCAGCCCTCTCCCACAAGGGGAGAGGGAGAATCGAAAGGCCCTGATGCCTCACGCGTACCCGCTTTGTCATTGCGAGCGTAGCGTGGCAATCTCGTCGCGGTAGCAACGGCGGTTCGTCGACGTGTGTTCAGCCTCAACGAGATTGCCACGTCCTGCGCTCCTCCCAATGACAGGCGGGATCAGGATGCGCGGGGGAGGTGATGTGTGGTTAGTGCATTACGAGGCCGCCATCGACGTTGATGGTTTGGCCGGTGATGTTGCGCGCGCCCGGGCTGGCCAGGAATGCCGCCATCGCCGCAATGTCTTCGGGTTCGTTGGCCCGGCCGATGGGGATGTTTGTGGCGCGTTGAGCCTGGAGTTCGGCTACTGAGATGCCAGCCTCCGCGGCCCGCTGTTCCATGGTGCTGGTGGACATTGCAGTTATGGTGGAGCCGGGGCAGATGGCGTTGACGTTGATGTCGTGGCGAGCCAATTGATGGGCGGCGATCAGCGTCATGGAGATTACCGCGCCCTTGCTGGCGGCGTAGGCGGCGTTGGACGTACCGCGGTAACCCTTGCCGGCGATGGAGGCGATGTTAACGATTCTTCCGCCGCTGCCCTGCTCGATCATCTGGCGGGCGGTTCTCTGCATGACGAAGAACGCGCCGCGGGCGTTGACGCGATGGATGCGATCCCAGTCGGCTTCGGTAATGTCCATGATGTCGAGGAAACGGGTTACGCCGGCGTTGTTGACCAGGATGTCGATATGACCGAGGGCGCTGACGGTATCAGCGATGACGCGGTCGATGTCGTTGCCGTCACCGATGTCGGCGGCGATGGCCAGGCTGTTGCGCCCGGAGGCCCGCACGTCGGTAGCGGTTTCTTCAACGTTGTCGGCCATGATGTCGGTGACTGCGACGTCGGCCCTATCGGCGGCCAGGGCCAGAGCGGTAGCACGACCCATACCGCGGCCGGCGCCGGTGACCAGGGCTACTTTACCTTCCAGAGACATGGCGGAAACCTCCCGGTTCGGTTGCCAGGCGCTGAACGGCGCCGGACAAGCGTGCGTCAGAACGAGTTAGACAAAATGGTTGGACGATGTACGTCGGGGCGCGTGCTGCTGTGTTCAGGCCGATGCTGCGTGGGCCAATCCATGCCTGAGGACCGGATCGCTGGCTACAACGCCCGCAGGATTTCCTGATAGTTTTCTTCCCCGGTGCGCCGCAGCCGGTGGTTGTCCAGCACCTCCAGGTCGCCGGAGTCTTCCAGCAATTCGACGTGGGCCACTACCTCGGTGAGGGCGGCGAAGAAATTGCCGCCTTCCAGCTTGCGTCGTTCGAAAGTGCGGCGGGTTACGTCTTCCAACGGTTGCGGTTCGGGGCCGGCGGTTACCAGGATTAGGCCCAACCGCCGAGCGTGGAAACGGATGATGTCGCCGGCGCGTTGCGTCGTCTGGAAGTTGAACTTATGGTTGTTGTACAGGCGATGGGCCGGGAGGACGGCGACCTCCGGGCCGAGGTCGGCCACCTTCTGCAATGAGCGCAGGTAGGTGAGCAGACCATACGAGTCCCCTGGATCCTGATAGTGGGACGGCAGGTTATTCTTTACCTCGTTCGGGTATTCGGTTTTCATCGTGGGGTGCGGGCTGATTTCAGGTAAAACGTGGTCTCCGGTAAACACCACACCGCCCCCGGCCCCATTGCTAATCACGGCGCAAATCTCGTCCGGCGAATGACCGGGAGCGTGCATATAGCGCAATTCTCCCTGCTGCTCGCCGGCGGCGATATGATGCCCCACGCTATGAGTTTTCCGGGAGGCCATGTAGCGATTGCGTTCGTCGGAGTCGGAGGGACTGAAGCCGTTGGCCCGCGCCGTTTCCCACATCGCCTCTTTGATGGCGGAGCTGCCCGACAACTGCAAGTCGCGCGGATCGAACGGCAGCAGGGGCTGATAGATGTCGTGGGCCCAAAGTTCCGCGCCCGACGTTTCCATCAACCGCGCTACGCCGTCATCATGATCGGCGTGTCCGTGGGTGATTACGACCCGCTCCACATCGGCCGGTTCCAAACCGAACAGCCCCATGCCGGATTGCAACAGGTCGAACGAGAAAGCGGCGCCCGGGTCGATCAGGGTGAGCCCCTCGTTCTCAAAGATGTACGCCCAAGTGGGTCCCGTATGCGAATGGCCTTCCTGGGGAACGGCCACGGTGTGGATTCGTCGCCCGTTCTGGTCGGTGAGACTCAGCACCATTCCGTTGCCGGCAGAATCACCGTTGCGTAAGACATTCACGTCCGTGAAGTAATCGGGCATTGGGCATATCCTCCTGTACCGTAGCGCCACGATACTGGCGTGGCTCCATTGACGCATTATACCCGTTGATACAATACTCCGCAGCCGGTTATATCTAGGAAGTACCGGCACGGGCAGCGGCAACGGGGATCTACGCTCACGCGTACCCACTTTGTCAAACCAAACTGGCCTACTGTCATTGAGAAGGGCGCCCACCCCACCTGTCATTGCGAGGAGCGCAGCGACGTGGCAATCTCGTTGCGGTTGAACACACGTCGGCAAATCACCATTGCTACGGCGACGAGATTGCCAACCCCCGCATCGAGTACGGGGTCGCAATGACAGACTAAAGCGGGTACGCGTGAGGGGATAGACTTCCCGGATTCGCGAATCCCGGCGCCTGATATAATGCCGCCTACGAAAACGGGTAATACGTTATATCCACGGCGGGAGGTTGCGCTATGCGGTTGGAGGGCAAGGTTGCGTTGATCAGCGGGGCGGCCAGCGGTGTCGAGGGCGAACTGATGGGATTCGGTGGAGCGGCGGCGCGGATGTTCTGCCGGGAAGGCGCCAGCGTTGTGCTGGGCGACATCAATACCGATGGCGGCGAACGTACGGCGGCACAGATCAGGGCGGAAGGCGGCAATGCCACGTTCGTGAAACTGGACGTTACCAACGAGCAGGACTGGATCGATGCAGTGGCCGCCACGGTTGCGGCGCACGGCAAGCTGGACGTGCTGGTCAACAATGCCGGCACCGGGGCGCGTTACACGGTTGAGGAAACGACGGAAGCGGCGTGGGACGGACAGATTGACGTTCACGCCAAAGGCACGTTCCTGGGCACGAAACATGCCATTCCCGAGATGCTGAAAGCCGGTAACGGGTCGATAGTAAACATTTCTTCAATTTACGGAATCGTGGGCAGCCCCACGTCCACCGCGTACCACGCGGCCAAGGGGGCCATCCGGCTGTTTACCAAATCGGCGGCTTTGCAGTACGCGGGAGACAATATCCGCATAAATTCGATTCACCCCGGCTACTGCCACACCCCGCTAACGGACGGCAGTTACCAGAATGAACGGTACTTTGACTGGATCCAGGAACGTATCCCGGTCGGGCGCGTGGGCAACGCCGACGACATTGCCTACGGGATAGTGTTTCTCGCCTCCGACGAGTCTTCTTTCATCACCGGCGCGGAGCTGGTCATCGACGGCGGCACGACAGCCCAATAGAACCAGGCGTGGATTGCGACGGGGCGGGATTAGTCGTCGCGAACGTCGATGACTACCTTGCCAACGGCGGCGGTGCGCACTGCCTCATGGGCTCCGGCCGTGTCTTCCAGGGGGAAATGCGGCCCGTCCATGCCGACCAGGCTGCCCCCAGCGACCCAACGGTTGACGTCATCGACCGCCGCGGTCTTGGCGAGTTCCGACATGTCGTACACCAGTACGTGGCGGACATTGACGTTGCTGATGGGAAACTCGAATGCCGGGGCCGGGCCGTTGCCGGCGGCGTAAATCGAGATGCTGCCACCGCGACTGATGATCTGCTGGCTGACGGCGAAGTTGCCGGAGAAATCGACTTCAACGATAAGGTCCACGCCGTTGCCGTCGGTGAGTTCCAGGATGCGGGCGGCGGTGTCTTCGGAACGATAATTGACGGTGTGGTTGGCGCCGGCCTTTCGGGCAATATCGGCTTTGGCGTCGCCGCTCACAGTGCTGATAATGGTTCCGGCGAGACCCAGCCGGGCCATTTGGATCGCCATGTTACCCACGGCTCCGGCGCCGCCGGGGACCAGCACGGTTTTACCTTCCACCGGGCCGTCTGCGAACACACAACGGTGGGCGGTCATGGCCGGCACGCCCAACCCGGCGGCAAGGGCGAAATCAGCGTTATTGGGTAAGGGGATCGCCCGAATCGCCGGCTGGACGGTGTATTCGGCGGCGGTACCAAAGGGCCGTCCGATCTGAGACTGGTACAGCCAGACACGCTCGCCGATGCGGCTGGACGGCACTCCGGCACCGACCTGGTCGATGATCCCGCTGCCGTCCTGGTTGGGTATGATGCGCGGAAAGTTGATGCGCGCGGTGGTGCCTTGACGCCGTTTCCAGTCGGACGGGTTGACGCCCGAAGCGTGTACGCGCACACGAACTTCTCCGGGGCCTGGAACCGGGTCGGGCATTTCACCAACCTGCAACACGGTGGCGTCTCCATTTTGTTCGTACCAAACAGCTCGCATTACGGTTCTCCTCTGGTGGTTCCGGCAGTTTCGCCACGGCAGGCGGGGAGTTGGAATGTACTGGGGGAGGGTTGCCGTGTCAAACGACGTGCGCCGGATACAGGGTCATTCGGTTGTCATTGCGAGGAGCCCACCCCCACCTGTCATTGCGAGGAGCGCAGCCGCTCATGGTGAGCCTGTCGAACCACGTGGCAATCTCGTTGGGGTTGAGTACACGTCGGGTAACCATCATTGCTACGGCGACGAGATTGACACCCCCGTATCAAGTACGGGGTCGCAATGACATGAGGAAAACCGAAAGGCCCTGCGCCGGACCAGCGGGCGGTCTCGGAGAAGTTATCTGCGGCGTCGGCGCACCGCGATGAGGCCCAACAAGCCGGCGGGAAAGGTTAGCAGAGCCATTGAGGTCAGCTCGGGAGCAGCCGGCGCCGAATTGGCGGGCGCTGGCGCGCTGCATCCCCCGGCAGGGGCGCCGGCGGGAGCGGGCGCGGGTTCCTGGGGTTCGTTTCGTTGCGGCGCCGGTCTCGGGGTGAAGGTGGGCTGCGGCTTGATGGCGGCCGCCGCCGGGGCGTCCGACTGGCCGGCGGCGGGCTGGTCGGCGGGAGAAGGTTGCGCCGGCATCAGGGAAGGGGCCGGATTGGCCGAGGAACCTGAAGCGCCTCGTCTGGTGGGAGGCAGCTGAAGGGGCGGGAGGGACTCGGTGGCCAGCGCCCGGGGAAGCAGGCCGACCGATTCGCGCCATTCGTTGTCCAGCTCCTCTATGGGCAGGCCATACGCGGCCTGCAAAGCGTTGTCGGTGGTGCGCACCGTGGCGATGCTGGCGAAAAAATCGGACATCGCGGATGCGCCGTAAGTGTCCAACATGTAGGAGACCATCGCGAATCCCTGACCGTAGTTGCGCAGGGTCTCTCTGGGAGTGCCGGCGAAGGTCCGCAGGCTGGCAAGAGGCGGGACACTGTCAGTCTCGATGGCGTTGGAGATGTATCGCCCGAATTCGGTATCGGGGTCGCGTTCCGCGTAAACCGCGAGGCCTTCGTTTAACCAGGCGTCGACGCCGGAATATGAAGAACCGGCCGCGTCTGCAACCAGGAGATGCGTGAATTCGTGGGCCGCGGTGGACAGTATAGTGTCGAGAGATCCATCGACCAGCAGGGCACGTTCGTTGGGGAAGGCTTTGCCCAGGGTTCTGAGCTGTTGCGCAGCGACACGAGACGCTGGCTGCAAGGCGTCCTGCATGTGCCTGTAGTCAGAATAGACGACGATTGTCATGGGCTGGGTGAGCTCAACGCCCAGAATGGGGGCCATGAATGAATAGGTATCGACAGCGACGGACAGCACAGCGTTGGCGCGCGCTTCGGACCGGTCATTGTGCCGATAGTAATAGACATTGATGAATCCGGAAGTGGCCGTTTGCCAGTCGAGACCCGAGTTGAGATAGACTACGGTTTGGGGTTGGGTTTCCATCACCGATCCGTCCTGGGCGCGGATTTCGAAGTGGTAGGAGAGGCGCGTACCGGTGGGAATGTATTCGTTGGCGGTTTTACTTTTGAACAGGGCTTCTCCAGACACGGAATCGCCGGGATCGAATTCCACCTGACGGTAGGTAATGCGGCTGGCCTGCCCGAGTTTGCGCACGTACACGCGGATTTCGTCTATCGGGCTGGAACTCTCTGCGGATATGTAAAAACGCAAGCCGTCGGGGAACTGATTTTCGACGCCCTGCCGGGTCACTGTAATGTCCGCCTGGGCGAACGCGGCCGGGGTGTACGACATGAGCAAAACTGCCACGGCGACGATGAACACTAGGCTGATGAGATATTTATGCACAGTTTCGATCCATTTGGCCGGTGGGCCGGCCGGTCTTGCGATTATAGTATTTACGATTGAGTTTGTTTTACGGTTCTTGACCCACAATGCGGGCAGCCATACAATCTTACCGGCGTGTTGGGTTGCTGGATGATCCGGCGCGTTGACCGGATGGATTCTGAATTTCTATAAGTTGGTGGCGGTGTAATGCCCATTAAAGTTGGCCGGGTACCGTATCTGGAAGCCGAACCATTCTACTTCGATATGGAACGCCGTGGCATAGAGTTGCGCAGCACTACTCCGCGGCAGTTGGGCGACCTGTTGGCGAGCGGTGAACTGGACGCGGGCCCTGCCCATCTGGTGGACACGTTCCGCCTGGAAGGGGAATTTGAACCGATCAGCGGATTCTGTTTCGCCACCATCAACCGGGCAACCAGCGTCCTGTTGTATTCCCAGGTTCCCATGGAAGAACTGGGTGGAGTTACCGTTGGGATATCGGACGAGGACGTTACCGCGCGCCGACTGCTGGAAGTGCTGCTGCGGCAAAGATACGGAGTGGAACCCGGTGAATTTGCCGAGCGTCCGGGCGATGTGATTCGACCCGACGAACCGTTCGATGCGTTTTTGCTGATTGGCAACCGGGCGTTGCGGCGGCGGCGCGGCGCCCGCGGGTTTGCCCACCGGATTGACTTGGGCCAGGAGTGGCTGGATTGGACCGGACTGCCTTTCGTGTTCAGCAGGTGGGTGATGCGCAAGTCGCTGGAGCACCAGGAGAAGGCATTGCTGGAGGATACGCTGTACGTGGGACTGGAAGAAGGGGTCGATGCCCTGTATCACCTGAATGAGCCGCGGGACGAGCTGCTGATGCGGCCGCGAGACGTGGTGCAGTACGTTCAGGGCATCCGTTACTACGTTGGCCGGTCGGAACAGCAAAGCATAGACCGATTCAGGGAGTGCCTGGAGCAGTTGGGCGCATGACGCTTTATTTCGCTGGATGGTCAAAGTAACCGACGTTTGCTGGGCGAAGACCGGGCGTCCTGGCTTCATCTGCGATTATTCGCCTCCCCGCAGTGGTCGGGCGGTTGACGTTCCGGAGCCGCCGGTGCAATCAGATTTTATTTCCGTGGCCTATAACCCCGGTCGGGCGGTGCGGATGAATTCCGTGACGACGGCGGCGGTGTTGCAAACCCGTTTTTCCGCAGAACCAATTTTCACCCTGGCCACGCGGGATATGAACCGACTGGCATTACAGTCGTTGTTGCTGGGGGCCCAGGGCCTGGGTCTGGAAAACGTTATCGTCGTAGCGGGCGATCCATTCGGACCGACCGATTACGGGGCAGTGGCGGTTGCAGACTTCCTGCCCACAGAACTGATTGCCGGAATCACCGAACTGAACGCCGGCATGGATTATCGGGGACGAGCGTTGCGGGCTCCCACCGATTTTTGCGTCGGGGCGACGGTAGATCTGGGACGGGGGATAGAGGACGAGGCGAGACTGGCGGCGAGAAAGGTGGCGGCGGGGGCGCAATTCCTGATCACCCAGCCGGTATTCGATCCGGTTGACGTGGAACGATTCGACGATGCCCGCGGACACAGCGGCGGTGATTTCGCCAGGACGCCGGTGTTCTATGGGGTAGGTTTGATGGAAACGGACGGGATATCGTTCGCCAACGTGCCGCGAAAGGTACAGGATGATTTGGCGGCCGGTCGTTCCGGAGTGGAAATTGCGCTGGAAAACTGGGAGGCTCTGCGGGATGGTGGGGCGCGGGACTGCTACCTGGTTCCCCCGATCCGCAGGGGCGGCGCGCGAAACTACGGGGCCGCCCGTGAGTTTCTGGAACGGGCGGCCTGATTCGGTGGGGGTTCGGTGGAGGCGTTAAGGCCCCCACGGAGGTTCTGCGGCCACGTCGCCGTCGCTGACGATGTCAACCACCGCCGGGCGATTGGCGCTTACCGCCTGATCCAGGGCAGAGTTGATCCGGTTGGGATCGGTAACTCGGATTCCCAGCGCTCCCATGGACTCGGCGATCTGGGCGAAGTTGGTGTCGGTGAACCGCCACAACTCGTCGGGATTACCCTCACGCCCTACGTAGGCCGCCTCGTCGCCGCGCCGGTCCTGGTTGAGACCGCCGTTGTTGTGCACCACGATAACCGCGTTGATGCCGTAACGAACCGCAGTTTCCAGTTCGCCGATGTGGTACCACATTCCGCCGTCGCCGGTCCAACAAACGACCGGACGGTCGGGCGCGCCGCACTTGGCTCCGAGAGCGGCCGGCAGGCCCCAACCCAACGACCCGGCGGCCCTGAGATAGGACTGACCCGGGTGGTTCAGGTCAACCATGCTGCCGGTCCAGATGCCGGCGTGGCCGGTGTCGGCCAGCAAAACGGCGTCAGGCGGGAGGAAGTCGGTTAGCTCCTGGCACAGCCGTTCCGGACGGATAGGGACATCATTGGAGGTCAACAGAGGTTCGTTTTCCTGCCTCCAGTTCTGGACGTGTTCCTGAGCCTGGGCCACCCAGCCGGCGTTGCCGCCACTGGGTTCGAGGACGTCGATGAGGCGCTGCAGCGTGCGTTGGGCATCGCCCAGCAACCCGTAGGTGCCGGGGTACGAACGTCCCAGCTCGGTGGCGTCGATATCGATTTGGACCACCGGCGTGCCGACGGCCGGGATCCGCCAGTCAAGTGTAACCTGGCTGCCGGTATGGCTGCCGATGAACAACACCAGATCGGCTTCGGACACGACCCGGTTCGCCGACCACCGGGAGTAGCTGCCCACCACACCGACCGACAGGGGATGGTTTTCGGGGATGCAGCCCTTGGCGTTCAGCGCGGTGGCGACCGGGATATTGAGCATTTCGGCCAGCCGGACGACCTCGGCCTGGGCGCCGGAAGCGGTTACGCCGCCGCCGGCAACGATGACCGGGCGTTCTGCCTGAGAGAGGATGCGGGCTGCCTCCCGAACGCGCTCGGGTTCCGGTTCGGGGCGAAACGCCGGCCGAGCCGTGAATGATTCTTCGACGATGACATCCGTATCAAACTCTCCGTCGGTGATGACATCGCCGGAGATTCCGGAGAAATCGAGATGGACGGGCAAGGTCTGGCCGCTGGTGGCCTCGCGGAAAGCCTGACGGAGCAGATGGGGGAGCTGTTCGACGGATTCGACTTCGGCGCTGTATTTGGTGACCGAGGCAAATGGACGGGAGTGTTCGATTTCCTGGTAGGAGTTGCGATGCCGGTGCATCGGAGGACGGTGGCCGGTAATGGCAATGACGGGAGACACGCCGAGGTATGCGTCCTGCAAACCGGCAGCCAGGTTGGCGGCGCCAACCGACTGGGCGAAACAGAGTCCCGGCTTGCCGGTAACTCGGGCATACGCGTCGGCCATATAGGCCGCGGATTTTTCCCCGTGGCTGATGATGCGTTTAATTCCAACGTCTTCCATTTCCATCAGGGCCCTGCGGATGATGGCCGGGACAAAGAAAACGTGGGTAACGCCGTAATCCCGCAGGGTTTCGGCGAGGAAACGAGCTCCCGTCATTCGTGGCATCGGGTTGCCTCCTGATTGATATATCCGGAGCGGTGAGCGTCCGGGTCGCGTAGGTGTGCCGGATTATGGAGTGTTAGACGCCGCGTTCCTCGAATACTTCTTTGGCGATTCGGGCGGCGTTAGCGGCCACGGGCCAGCCGGCGTAAAAAGCCTGGTGGGTAATGACCTCTGATATTTCGGAACGGGTGACGCCGTTGTCCAACGCTCGCCCGATGTGTCCGCGCAACTGGTCGGTGCGGTAAAGCGCGGTGAGGGTCGCAACAGTGATCAGGCTGCGGTCGCGCTTGGACAATTCGGGGCGTTCCCAAACGTCGCCGAACAACACGTCTGCTGACAGTTCGGCCAATTTGGGGGAGATTTCCTGCATTACGGTACGGGCGGCTGGCTGGGTCATGATTGCTCCTAAAGACGTTGGTGGTTATGGGCGTGTGTGGACATAACGTTCATGTCGCATCGGGCGCAGTATAGTACGGAACCCGTCCATGCGCCAGCAAAATACCCCTCCCGCGCGGGCGGAAAGGGGCATCGTGCTTCTAAAATGTGGTGCCGGGATTACGCAGGGCGGAACATGGGCAGGCTGATGTTTTCGTCGAGCTCCTCGAAAACCACTTCCACCGCCATTCCGCACTGGATGGATTCGGGTCGAATTTCATCCTCGGCGAATTCTATGCCCACCAGGTTGGTGGGTATCCGGGCCCCTTCCTCCAGTTCTACTACTGCCGTGATGAACGGTACTTTGCTGCGAAACGCCGGCGTTGGGGCGCGGTGCACGATGGCGAAGGTGTGCAAAGTACCGCGACCGCTGCTCTGGACCCATTCGGTGTCCCGAGAGAAGCATTCCGGGAACGGGCAAATGTCGCGGGGATAAAAGTACGCCCGGTCGCACGTAGTGCATCGCCGGAGCCATAGTTCGCCGGCCTTGCATTTTTCCCAGTAGAAGTCGGACTCAGGCTGGGGAGCCGGCGGGGTGATGGAGGACGCGGATTGGGTCATTTGGTTTTTCTCCCGATGATATTGCCCAAGGTTTTTACTGACGTTGGCATGTAAGGATAACGACAGAATGTGTGGGGCGCAAGCGTGGTGCGCCGTTCCCAGGGTCTTTCGATTCTCCCTCTCCCCTTGTGGGAGAGGGCTGGGGTGAGGGGTAATAGTCTGCCGCAGGATAGTTCCCTATCTCACACCTTCACCCTCTCCCATCAAGGGAGAGGGAATTTCTTGTAAAACCGAAAGGCCCTGCGCCGTTCCACAGGGCCTTTCGGTTTTCCTCATGTCATTGCGAGCGCAGCGTGGCAATCTCGTTGAGGTTGAACACACGTCTGCAAACCATCATTGCTATGGCTACGAGATTGCCACGTCGCTGCGCTCCTCGCAATGACAGATTAAAGCGGGTACGCGCGAGCAGTTCGGTAGGCTCAGGATGAGCGGGGACGGGACGACGGAAAAATCGTTGCCCCGATTTGGCCGGATGGGTTATTGTTCGGCCACAATACTTTTTGACCGCGCGGGCGGACGCCGAAGGAGCATACCGGTATGAAAGTCGCAGTGATGGGGGCCGGCGCTATCGGGGGTTACTTCGGGGGGATGCTGGCCCGGGCCGGGCATGACGTTACCCTGATTGCCCGCGGCGAGCATCTGCGGGCGATTTTGCAGGACGGGCTGCAAATGCGGACGGAAGCCGGGGATTTCTCGGTGCGGTGCGGCGCGACTCAAAACCCGGCGGAAGTGGGAACGGTTGATCTGGCGCTGCTCACCACCAAAACCTATCACAACGTGGACTCGATACCGGCGATGGCCCCGATGATAGGAAGTGAAACCGCGGTGCTGTCGCTGCAAAACGGGATCGACTCGTACCTGCCGGTAGCCGAGCGATTTCCCGATGCAATAGTGCTGCCTGGCGCCGCCTACATCGAGGCCAGCCGGCTGAGACCCGGCGCGGTGCGTCAGGCGGGCGCGGTGGTGCGAATCGTTACCGGCGGGATGCGGGATTCCGACCCTGGCCACGGACGGCGGGCCGCTGGTATTTGCGCGGCGTTCAGGGAGGCGGGTGTCCCGGCGGAAGCGTCTGATGACATCGACGTTACCCTGTGGAGCAAGTTTCTTTTCATTGCGACGATGGCGGGGGTAACGTCGCTGGCCCGGGAGTTTCTGGAGGAACTGCTGCCCCGACCGGAATGGCGCAAGATTGTGGAGGGTTGTATGCGTGAGATAGAGGACACGGGTCGGGCGTCCGGGGTGGATCTGGCGTCAGACATTGTTGCCAGCACCCTGGAATACATGGAGTCATCCAGAGGGGCGATGCGGGCTTCGATGCACGCGGATCTGGTGGCCGGGCGGCCCCTGGAACTGGAGGCATTGAACGGCGCGGTGGTGCGCGCCGGTGAGCGGGCGGGTTCGCCGACACCGATCAACGATGTGATTTACGCGGCGCTGAAACCCTTTGTGACCGGGTCGCAATAATCAGGCGGTCGCACCAAAACGAGACGGTGAGTATGGTTGGATGTCCCAATCGGTTGATCCTGTGGCGATGAGGTCGGCGATGGCCTGCGCGATGCCCGGCGCCAACAGCAGGCCGCTGCGACCGGTGCCGGTGGCGAGGTAAACGTTGTTGCAGTTCGTGGCCCGGCCGACGATGGGGATTCCGTCGGCGGCAAGGGGCCTCAGACAAGCGGTGTGTCCTTCGATGCCTGCATCGGCCAGGGACGGCAGGACGCGGCTGAGGTTGGTCAGTATGTCATCACGGCCAGCGGTGTTTGGGGTGTCGTTGAACCCGACGTGTTCCTCGGTGCTGCCGGCCCACAGCAGTCCGTCGGATTTGGTGATTGAGTAGTAATCGCGCCATCCGACGTAGGTCCTGAATTCAGGGCCGGTCGTTTCCAGGCGCACAATCTGTCCCTTGAGCGGTTGGACCGGAACATCAACGTCAAGCCACGCCGACGCATCAGCGCTCCAGGGGCCTGCCGCGATGACCACTGCCCCGCATGGGATCGAATCCGCGCCCACCGATACCGACACGGCGTCGGTTCCGACGAACCGGATGCCGGTGACCGTTCCGTGGCGAACCACAGCTCCGCGGCGTTCGGCAGCCTGGGCCGTGGCCAGAAGGTAGCGGTAGGCATCGAGAACGCCGACTGATGCCACATGCAAACCGACCTCTATGTCTGGAGCCAGGCGGGGTTCAATGGAACGGAGGGCGGGGCCATCCAACCACTTTACGTCGGCGCCCTGATCGGCGAGCCAGTCGTTGCGGCGTCCGAGAAGGGAATGATCATTGTCAGTCAGAGCCACCGATATCGCGTCCGCAAGGCGGAATCCAGTATCAATTCCGGTGAAATCCTGAAGCGCGGGCTGGAGTTCGGTGTGGACGTTCAGGCAACGCCGGCCAAACTCGAACACGGGGCCAGGGATGCCGCGGCCCCACCACGGCAATAATTCGCCAAAGGCGAATCCGGAAGCATGGCTACCGACAGAATCGCGCTCCACGATCAGAGCGCGCAACCCGAGCTGCGCCAGTTCCAATGCGGTGGCGCACCCAATGATTCCCCCGCCGATAATTACTACATCCGGTGGGCCGACAGCCATGGAAACCTGCGAACCGGGACCGACTCGGCGGCTACTTCGCAACAACGTGCCTCGCTCACGCGTACCCACTTTAATCTGTCATTGCGACCCCGTACTTGATACGGGGTTGGCAATCTCGTCGCTGTAGCAATGATGGTTTGCCGACGTGTGTTCAACCTCAACGGGATTGCCACGTCCCTCGACAAGCTCGGGATGAACGGAATCTCCTCGCAATGACAGCAGGCCAGTTTGGTTTGGCAAAGCGGGTACGCGTGAGCCTGCCTCGCAAAAACCTGCCCAGCAAAAACCTGGTAACTAAACCCTACAGATCATAGCTGGCGAACAGGTTGCGGGCAGCCAGCTTGTCTTCCAGGGAGCCGAAGGCCATGGTGTAGAAGCCGGTATAGCCCAAGCCTTCTACGCGGCGGAACATGGCGGCGAAGTCGATGTTGCCCTGCCCGGGAGGTAGGTGTATTTCCACTTCACCGGTGTTGTCGGCCAACCGCACCTCGCCGATGCGGTCTACACCAAAGGCATCGATGAAGCCGTTGACTCCTTCGGGCACGAGATTAGCGTGGTTCACGGTGAAGGCCCAACCGAAATTGGGGGATTCAATGGCGTCGAAGAAATAGCGGCACTCAGCCACGTCGTGGCCCAGGTAATACACCTCGGCGTTGTCGGGTTCCCGGTTGAGATTCTCAAAGAAAAGGGAAACTCCGGATGATTCGGCATGGTCGGTGGCCCGCATCAAACGCTGGCGGGCGGCGTCCATACGGGCATCAATGGCGGAGCTGAAGTGCATTCCGCCGTGAATGACGACGCCGTGAGCGGTGAGCCGTCGAGCCAGGTCTATGTTGCCGCGGAGGTAGGCGTCCACGGCATCGCCGACGTGGGGAGCGTATTCGGCGACGTTGACCGACGAAGCGGTGTGCACGGTGATGGTGATCCGGTGGCGTTCCATCAGGGCGCGGACGGCGCGGATTCGCTCGTCGGGCCAATTGTCCGCCCGATTGGGGCCGGTATCGGCGGAGAAATCGAGGTAGTGGATATCGTGTTCGGCCGCCGTGGCCAAAGCGTCTTCGAGATTGGTTGCGCCGGCGTCGTAGCCGATCCGTTGGACGAAGTTCATGGAGACTGTCCTGACCGTTAGGGTGTGCTAGGCGAGATGGGCCGGGATCCACTCCCGCAAGAGGTTGCCGAGTTCGACCCGACACTCATCGAGGCGGTGTTCGGCGCCTTCGTAGAGGATCAGCTGTTTGGGTTCTTTCGCCCAATCGTGGATCGCCACGGCGCAGGAAAACGGAAGCCTGGTGTCAGCCTTTCCGTGCACCACCAACAGGGGGGTCGGCGACAAGAATGCCGCGCCCTGGGCTCCGTAGGTTTGGGGCGACAGGGAAACGACGCCGGCGATGTGGTCGCTGATGGTGGCGCCGGCTATGACCGCCGCTCCGCCGAAGGAATGGCCCACAACTATCACGGGCCCGTGTCCGGTGGCACGGAGGAAATTGGCTCCGGCCAGCAGATCGAGGGCGCACTCCTGGATGTTGTTGGGGTACCGGTAGTCCATGCGAAGTGACGTGATGCCCTGGGTGGTGAGTTCGGCAGCGAGTTCTGCGTACAATCCACCGGCAGGACCGCCGAATCCCCCACGGGCTCCGCAGACCCAGATGACTGCTTTGGTGGAATCGGGGGCGGCGTGCTGAATTGCAGGGATGTCGCCCCTGGTGGTACGCAATACCAGGCCCTCTCCCGCATCGCCTTCGTGCGGCGGGCCAACGAGCACCTGCTCGATCCGCATACTGACACGGGCATCGGCGGTTTCCGGGCGTGGGTCGGGGTCGGGTTGGGTAGCCATAGCAAGTTATTTCCTGTTGGGAGCGGGCGGGTTCACGGTGGCCGGATCGCGGCCCATCGTATCAGGGGCAATCGTCCACTGTCCACAGCCGGGCGGTTGGGGGAAGCTCGGGGTTGTGCGTCCTTCGACGGGCTCAGGATGAGCGATGGGTGGAGCCTTTGTCATTGCGACCCCGTGCTTGATACGGGGGTGGCAATCTCGTCGCCGTAGGAATGGTGGTTTGCCGAGATGTGTTCAACCTCAACGGGATTGCCACGTCGCTGCGCTCCTCGCAATGACAAAAGTCGGGTAGGGCTCAGGGTGTGCGTCCTTCGACGGGCTTGGGATGATCCTTCGACAGGTTCAGGATGAGCGGAGGTATCTGTCAGGGTGGACATTCGAAATGTGGCCCTTCGCGTTTGGATTTCGCTTGGTGCGTCAAAACCCGTTTTTGTATAATTGAGGCAATCTATTATCGCAATGGGATTCACCTAATGAATCGACGGCGTAAGCGGGAGGATAGGATGTTCAAAAACCTGAAGTCCGGTTTCATGACCCTGGCATTGGTCTCGGTATTGTTGATGGCGGTCGCCGCAACTATATCGTGCCAGGACAGCGCAGAGACTCCGCTGGTGATCGGCCATCTCAATTCATTCACGGGTTCTCTGTCCTACTTTGGGGACACACACCGTAACTCAACGGACCTGGCAGCGAAGCATATCAATGACGCCGGCGGCGTAGCCGGTGGGGAAGTGCAACTGGTTCACAAAGACACGGGGGTAAACCCGGTTCAGGGGGCTGACGCGGCTCGCGCTGCCATCGATGTCGACAACGCCGTGGCGATCGTGGGCGCTTTGGCCAGCGGGGTAACCCTGGCGGTTGCCGAGTCGGTAACCGTGCCGAAACAGATCCTGCAGATTACCGGCGCGTCCACGTCGCCAGCCATCACGGTGCTGGAAGACAACGACTTCCTGTTCCGCACCGCAGTATCCGACGCCGCGCAGGGTGTGGTGCTGGCCCGGCTGGCCGATGAGCAAGGTTACACAACTGCCGGCATCATGTTCATCAACAACGCATACGGGGACGGACTTGCCGACCAGTTTGAGGCGACGTTCACCGGGCTGGGTGGGACGGTTACGGCCAAGGTGCCGCATGAAGACAGCCAGCCCACGTTCACTTCGGAGCTGGAGCGAGCCACCGAGGGAGACCCTGACGTTCTGATCACCATCAGTTACCCCGGACAGGCCGAAGTATATTTGCGGGAATCGCTGGAAGGCGGGTACTCCGATACGTTCCTGTTCGTAGATGCCACCAAGTCGCCGGAGATGATTGAGGTGGTGGGCTGGGATGCCCTGGATGGCACGTTGGGTACGGCACAGGGTGCGCCGGACAGCCCGGCTTTGCAGGCTTTCCTCACCTCGTACTCGGCTACCTATGAAGGACAGGAAGTAGAGCACCCGTTCAGCGCCGAGGCGTATGACGCAGTAGTCCTGATTGCGCTGGCGGCAGCCAAGGCTGGGACCACCACTGATACGGCCGCCATGCGCGACGCACTACGTGACGTGGCCAATCCTCCGGGGGAGATCGTGGGGCCCGGACCGGAGGGAATCAAGCGGGCGCTCGAGCTGGTGGCCGCCGGTACGGACGTCAACTATGAGGGTGCGGCCGGGTCGGTGGACTTCGACGAGAACGGAGACGTGGTCGGATACATCGAGATATGGACGGTCTCGGGCGGCGAGATCAAATCTACGGGAAGATTCGAACTGCCCTAAGGTGCTGGCGGGTGGGGCGCAGCGGTGAGTTGAGGCTGCGATAGACCGCCGCAACGTTGAGAGGGTGAGACGGCGCGGGCGCCTGGAATTATGATTCCGGCGCTCGCGCCACCCGGCGCTCCTCACCAAGGACGCCGCCGGGGCGCAGCAGGATAACCGCCACGATCAGGACGCCGATCATCAGGAAGCGCAGGTTGGGATTTGCGAAAACACCGGGAAGGAATTGCGTGCCCGACCAGATGCCCCAGACCAGAAACGCGCCCAGGACGGCGCCGCGGTTGTTGCCGGAGCCACCTACCATCAGCATCGACCAGATGATGAATGTCGCCAATAGTGGGTCGAAGGTGCCGGGCGACAGGATCCGGAAGTGATGGGCAAATAGCCCCCCGCCGATTCCCATGATGACCGCGCCCAGGATGAACGCCTGGAGCTTGAATCTCATCACGTTTTTGCCGCTGGCCTCGGCAGCCACTTCATCCTCCCGGATTGCCCGCAGCACCCGACCCCACGGAGAACGCACCACCTGCTGAATCGCGGAGTAGAGGATCGCCAGAATGACCAGAACGACCACCACGTACAGATAGTCGTAATGTTCGGGGGCCACCAGCTCACCCAGGAACTTGGGGATCCGATACAGGCCCTTGGACCCGTTGGCGATCCACTTCTCGTTGAGGAAGAACAGCCGCACGGTCTCGGCGATGCCCAGGGTGGCGATGGCCAGGTAGTCGTCTCGGAGACGCAGCGTAACGTAGCCGATAATCAGGGCGATGATGGCGCAAACCAGGGCCGCCGCCGCCAGACCCAGGAAGAACCACAGGTCGAAACCCAGGTCAAGATAGAACAGTTCGGCCCAGTTGCCGCCGAATTTGAAATCCTCGAACAGGGTCAGATCCGGTGGGCGAGTGGTCAGCAGTGCTGCGGTGTAGGCTCCGACGGCGAAAAACCCGGCGATGCCGATATTGAACAGCCCGGTGAAGCCCCAGTGAACGTTCAGGCCCAAAGAGAACACCGCGTAGATCCCGGCCATGATGGTGAAACCCACGAGGTTATTAAAGATGCCGATTATTTCCATAACTTACATACACCGAGGTTCCCACGTGGCAGCGCTCCTCGCAATGACAGGGAGGGGCAGCCGCGTCGGACCGCAAACTCCAAAGGCCCTGGGATTCGCGGGGGAAGTTTGCAATTCAGTAGCCATTTCCAATCTCACGCGTACACGCTTTAGTCTGTCATTGCGAGGAGCAAAGCGACGTGGCAATCTCGTTGCCGTAGCAACGGCGGTTAGTCGGCGTGTGTCAACCTCATCGAGATTGCCACGCTGCGCTCGCAATGACAAAGCGGGTACGCGTGAGCATTTCCAATCTCTCGCCGCGATCATTAATCCCTGGACCCGCCGAAAATTCCACGCGGTCGGACCAGCAACACGCCGATCATAATTGCGAAGGCGATGGCCGGCTTGTAGCTGGGATTGATCCACTGGGTTGAGACCTCGGAGGTAACCCCGATTACGAACGCGCCCACCAGTGCGCCGTAGGGGTTGCCGATGCCACCGAGGATTACGGCGGCAAACAGGGGTATCAGGAAGCGCCATCCCATGATGGGGAGTAACTGCGCCTGGAACACGGCCAGCAGAACCCCGGCCGTGGACGCCAGCACTGCGCCCATTGCCCACGTCAACCAGATGACCCGACGGGTGTCGATACCGCTGACGAGGGCAAGATCGGGGTTGTCGGCGGTGGCGCGCATGGCCTTGCCCATCCTGGTGCGATTCAGAATGAGGTACACGGCCACGACGAGTAAGACAGTGACGACCGCTATGAATATGGCGTCGGGCGGGATACGAACGTCCATCGGGAGGTGGTAAACCGGTTTCGATTCCCGGGCATAGTGCTGCGTGCTGCCGCTCCAGATGACCTGCACGAGCCCGCGCAGGGCGATGGCAACACCCAGCGACGCCATCGCAAGCACCACGGCGTTGACACCCCGATTCCTGAGCCGGCGGTAGATTACGACGTCGAGAACGATGGCGCCGACGGCAACAATAGCCACCGCAAACGGCAGGGCTATGAGCAGGGGGTATCCGAAAGTGAAGGGCCCCAGTCCACTGCCTTCGATGCCAATTCGGGGCAGCAGGCTGCCCATGATGAAGAGCGCCGCATACGCCCCCAGGGTCATGTAGTCGCCGTGGGCGACGTTGGCGAAATTGAGGATGCCGTAGATCAGCGTTAACCCGATTGCTCCCAGGGCGATGATGGCCCCCAGGAACACGCCGTTGACCACCAGGCCCATCTTGACAAAGGGCAGGAATCCGATTGCCACGGCCAGGAACACAATGGCAATGACAGTGTGGCCCGGCGACCATGCCAGTATGAGGCGCTTGATGATGTCCTGCGGGTTTGATGGCAACGGCGGGTTATCCTCCAGTCGGGTTATCCGCCAAGGTAGAGGGTGGCAACTTCGGGGTTTTCGAGCAGGTGGGGGCCGGTGTCCTCGAGGCGGTTTTCGCCGGCGACAAGGATGTATCCCCGGTGAGACATTCTGAGGGCTTCGCGAGCGTTCTGTTCGACGAGGAGGATGGACACGCCGGTTTGGTTGATCTCGCGAATGCGCTCGAACACGGTTCCCATGATGGCGGGTGAGAGCCCGGCGGAAGGTTCATCCAGCAGCACGAGGACCGGGTCCAGCATCAGGGCGCGGGCGATGGCGAGCATCTGGCGTTGACCACCGGACAGGCTGCCGGCCTTCTGCCCCGGGCGCAGCGCCAGATCGGGGAAAAGGTCGAACATCTCGGCGATTCGGCTTCGAGGATCACCCCGGCGCACGAATCCGCCCATCTCCAGGTTTTCCCGAATGGACATGGACGGAAAAACATTATTGGTCTGTGGGACGTAGCACAGGCCGGTTCGGACAATCTGTTCGGGAGGTCGGTCGGAGATGTTGGAGCCGCGGAACAAAACGCTGCCGGTGCGGACCTTTACCAACCCCACGATGGCTTTCATCAGGGTGGATTTTCCGCAACCGTTAGGCCCGATGATGGTGACCACCTCGCCTTCACCGACCACTACCGACACGCCGTGGAGGATTTCAGTCTCCCCATATCCGGCCACCACGTCGGAAGCCTCAAGCAGCGCCACGGGGGGATCCTCCCAAATAGGCTTCCAGAACCTGGGGGTCTTGCTGCACCTGGGTGGGGGTTCCCTGGGCGATGACTGCCCCGCTGGCCATGACGATGATGGGGTCGCAGAGGTGCATGACAAACTGCATGTCGTGTTCGATGATGATGAACGTGATTTCGCGGTCAACGCTGGCGCTGAGGATGTTGGCCGACAGGTCGCGCAGCAGGGTGCGGTTGACGCCGGCGGCCGGCTCGTCGAGCAACACCATCTTGGGCTCGGCCATGAGGGTTCGGGCCAGCTCCAGCAGTTTTTTCTGGCCCGATGACAGGTTGCCCGCGTACTCGTTGGCCAGGTGGGACAACTTGACGAAATCCAGCACGTCCAGGGCCTGCGATTCGACGTAACGCTCCTGCCGTTTTACCCGCCAGGGCATGAACCAGGGAGCCCAGATGCGCTCGCCGAGTTGAGGCGCCGGAACCAGCATCAGGTTTTCCAGTACCGTCATGCGCTTCATTTCACGGGGAATCTGGAAGGTGCGCATCAGGCCCAGTCCGAACGTCTGATGCATCCGCATACCGTCGATGCGGTGGCCATCGAAGATTATCTGACCGCTGGAAGGGGCCATAGCGCCCGACACGAGGTTGAACAGGGTGGTCTTGCCGGCCCCGTTGGGGCCGATGAGACCGGTGATGGCGCCCGGCATGACCTGAAAGGTGCACCGATTCACAGCCCTCAGTCCGCCGAAATCCTTGACCAGATTCCTGACTTCGAGAATGGGAGTTGTATCCGTCACCATGTGGTCGGCACGCTCGGAGCGGGAGTTGCTGCGCGGGTCTCCTGGTGGGCCACTCCCGAAGGGTGTTGTGGGAACGCATTCCGGCGACACATGGCGCGTCGCCGGACGGATTGAGCTCAGTGGGTCAGGCCACCGGGACTTCCTGGAAATTCGGCATAACCTCAGTCGCGAATAGCTCGATGGAGCGCATTACCTTTTCGTGGGGGAGGCCGGCGAATCCGAAGTTCCCGAAAACGTGGTTGATGCCCGCTTCCTGAACCTGCTTCAGCCGCTCGATCACCACCTCGGGGGTGCCGCGCAACGGCGGGAGGCCGGCGTGGCCCGGGTCATCGCGTCGTTCGCGATCCTGCTGGCGGTTGGCCCAGTGCTCGTAGCCCTTCGCGATGTTCCCGTTCTTGTCCATGGGCATACCGATGGGGGCTCCATTGCTGCCGATGGAGCGCAGGATGCGGGACGAGAAATCCTCGAGGCCGATGGGGTCTCGCTCGGCTTCCTCCATGGTGGGGGCAACGTAGATTGACTTGGACATGGGCGGGTCCAGGTGGGCGTGCGGGTGCCCATATTCGTCCATCTTCTGTCGCCACAGCTTGATGACCTCGGGGGCCTGGCCCAGGATGTCGGTGGGGCCGCCGGTGATGACCTGTATCTGTCGGCTGGCGGCGAAGTCGATGCTGGCCGGGCTGGTGCTCACCGCCTGGAACAGCGGAGGATGGGGTTGTTGGACGGGCTTGGGCAAAACCCAGACATCGTCGACGTTGGTGAATTTGCCGTGGTAGGTAAGCGTCTCCTCGGTCCACGCCTTGATGATGACGTCGACAGACTCCTGGAAACGGTCGCGGCTGGTGTCAATATCGACGCCAACGCCTTCAAATTCCTGGCGCTGGTATCCGGAGCCGATACCAAAATTGAACCGACCGCCACTGATGACGTCCAGCATTGCGACTTCTTCAGCCACCAGAACGGGATTGTGCAGGGGCAGGACGATTACGGCGGTGCCGATGCGTATGTTGGTGGTTCGCCCGGCTACGGCGCCCAGGAAGGACCAGATTCCCGAGAGCAAGCCATGACGCGAAAAGCGGTGCTCGCCCAACCAGGCTTCGTCGATGCCGGCCTGATCCGCGAGTGCGACTTGTTCCAGAGCGTCGTTCAATGCCTGTTTCTGGGTAAAGTCCTGGTGGTAAGGGACGATGGTAAAGATTCCGAACTTCATGTGGCCTCCCTATTCAGGCGCAGATGCGCGCCCACTGGTACTACGCGACGCCGTTCAACCGGCGGTTGGGGCGGTGCTCGCCCGGTGTTCGTGGGGCAACTTTACTACACGGATGGACTGAATGAAAAGGACGCAAAGTCGGAGTGGCGGTTGGGTTTGGGAGGTACGGGCCGGGAAGGGGTAGGGATTGCCGCGATGGTATGATCGCAGGTAATGACGGGGGAGCAGGGTAATCCTTCGACGGGCTCAGGATGCACGGTGGGTTCAAGCTCACCCCATCCACACCCATCAAGGGAGTGGGGACAGTTCACGCGTACCCACCTTAATCCGTCATTGCGAGGAGCACAGCCGCTCATGGTGAGCCTGTCGAACCACGCAATCTCGATAAGGCTGAACGCACGTCGGCGAACCGCCGTTGCTACGGCGACGAGATTGCCAACCCCCGCATCAAGTACGGGGTCGCAATGACAAAGTGGGTACGCATGAGGTGGGGACAGGCGTGGCGATGCAATATCGGCATGTGTTTGCGCTATTCGCAATCACCGGAGGCTGCGCTCTTCGCAGCAATTACAGACGATCTACACTGTGTAGCCAGTTGGCTACGCGCAAAGGAGATAATATGCCGCCGAATCTGGTTCCCTATCTGCTATACGAGCCCGAAGAGTCGGGAATCCTGTGGATCAAGTTCAACCGGCCCGAACGCATGAATGCCCTGATTGGCTCCTCTGAGGAGAACGGCACCGTGGCCAAGGTGGGTGAATACATGCGTGCTGGCGACGACGATCCCGACGTGCGCGTCATAGTCCTGACCGGCGTAGGGAGGGGGTTCTGCTCGGGCGCAGACATGAGAAGGGACACGCCGGACGATGTCAGGGGCGAGAATTTCGTGGGCAATCGCAGCTCAACCGAAGGACCCGACGCGCCGCGGGAGCACTTTTTCCACGGGTTCACCAAATTGCACCGGGACATATCCCTGATCAGGAAGCCAACGATAGCCATGGTCAATGGCCCAGCGGTTGGATCGGGGATGGATATGGCGCTCCACTGCGATATTCGCCTGGGCTGCGAGAACACGCGGTTCATCGGCTACCAGCAGTTGGGCCAGATTATCGAGAACGGAGGCAGTTATTATCTTCCGAAGATGGTCGGTTTGGGCCGGGCGCTGGAGTTCGCGTACACCGGGCATCTGGACGCCCAGAGAGCCTACGAGTGGGGCATGCTGAACTACCTGGTTCCTACCGAGGAACTGGAGGAGACGACGCGCGGATTGTGCGACCGGATCATGCGGACGCCTCCGATGGTGCAGTGGATCAGCAAGCGGATCATGCGTTCCGCGCTGGACAGCTCCCTGGAGACGACAATGGCGCTGACGTCCAACGCCGGCGGTATCCTCAACGGCTCAGAGGACGCAAGAGAGGCGAGACAGGCGTTCCTGGAAAAACGCCCGCCGACTTTCAAAGGCCGGTAGTTGGGACGATCTCGGGTGGAATCGCCTAAGTGTCAAGGCTATTCCGTTGGACGCAATATCCGTACGGTCTCCAACGGAATATCGGCCCGAATGTCTTGCGGCAAGGAATCATAGTTTTCCAAGAGTCGCTGCGCCAACTCGTCCGGTCCCCAAAGCCGTATCACGAAGAATGACTGCTCGTTGCGGTCGTGAACGGGCTTGGTAAATCCACCCAAACTAACCAGCAAGCCGTGTTGGGCACGGAATGAGGTTATATTGCCCTGCAAACGGTCGTATTCCGCTAAGTCCACCGGGCTGGTGCGTCCTTTGACCTGTACGCATAGACGTGGCTCCTCGAAACCCATATCGCCTTTGCCGGCCAGAACATCGACGCCGCCATCTGCCCCTTCCCGTGTTTGTAGAACGAAGTAGCCGGAGGTTTTCAGGATACTGGCTACCAGATACTCCAATCGCGTACCGGCGAATTTCTGCCGGAGGCGGCCCACGATACGGTCTCTGATTTCCTGGTCAATGTCCAGTTCCTCGAAGAGTTCGGCGTCCTGGAGGCCGTCGTCATTGGAAGGTTCCGCGTCGGTGATTGGAGTTGCTGAGAGCTCGTCAACACGGTCATCGCCCAAATAGGAGCTAACAACTCGGGCAATACGCGCCTCGGCGTTGGGTGCTGCGGGTTGCGAGATGGTCAACTGTGAACCGAAGGAATTAAGCAAATCCCGGTCAAAGTGCGAGCGTGGTATGTTCGTAACCTGCCAGCGAACGGCGCGGACGTGCGGCATTCCGTTGTCCACCGATTCCGGCTGATGGGTATATGGGCCAACAATGCGGCCAACGGCGACCTCGCGGGTCATCTTGCGAGGCAGCACCACCATATCGCCTTCGGCAACTTCGTTGTAAAATCGCCATATCTGGTCGGCAGCGTTGCGGCTCGCGAGGTGGGCGCGCAATGATTCCCGGTCTGGGAAATCGGCAACGCTGCGACTCATGCTGAAACCTACGGCCACGACGCCCCTTTCCAAAAAGGCAGTTTCGTATTGGCCGTTACGGCCGCCTTTTATCGTCCAGGATGCCATATACGTAGCTTCAGTGTTCCGTATTGGCCGTCAATGTAGCACAAATGTTGCAACCGTTCGCGAACATACGGCGCCGCGCTGGGAACCTAACCGATGGTCAGCGTCTGACCGAAACGCTCGCCGTGGGTTATCTCGGACATGAGTTTGCGCGGTGTTCCGCCGCTTCTGGCGCCGGCGACGCGGTGGCCGAAGGGCAACACGGTGACCAGCTCAAGTTCCTCCGGTATGCCCAGGAGGTCTTTGACTTCCTGCTGCTGCTCTCCCCTGATGCCCACGAAGCAGGTGCCGAGGCCCTCGGACCAGGCCACCAGTTCCATCTGCTGAAGGGCTCGCCCGGCATCAAGTTGGGCGCGCCGGGCGCCATCCATCACGATGGCGATAGCGACGGGGGCCTGGCCGATGAACGCGCCCTGGGTGCAGATGCGGCCCAACTCTTCGATAGTTTCCTTTTCCCTGACGACGACGAAATGCCAGGGTTGAGTGTTGCTGGAACTGGGCGCCCAACGGGCGGCTTGCAGGATTTTCAGGATGACGGTATCGGACACCGGCTCTGACGTAAATTCCCGCACGGTGCGGCGTGTCCTGATGCAATGGAAAACGTCCATAGTGAAACCTCCCGGAACAACTGACAATTTTTCAAGTTGATGTTTTCAGTTACCTCGGCTTTCAGGATAATATCCCATCTCTTCCAAGAGATAACGGGCTTTGGCCAACTCTTCAGCCGTGAATAAGGCGTTCCACGGTTCATGGAGAACCAGCGCTTCCACTGATATGTCAAGCCGATCTTCTTGCCACAGACGCACTAATCCTTCTGTCAATTCAGCACTGTTGAGCAAATTCCTAGCGGCTGATAGTCCACCCTGTTCGTTTACCATCCTGAGGAAGTAGGTGGGACGGTAGTCGAACGTCGCCGCCTCTTCGTAAATTCCAAGCATCGCTTCGTGGAATCGTTCTTCAAGATTCATACGCTGCCCCGAACCAGTCCTGCATCTGTGTTGCTACCAACTATATCAGACCTCATGGAACGGTCGTTCTTCGACAAGCTCAGGACGAGCGGATTACAACGAGATTGCCGCGTCACTGCGCGGAGCGCAGCGACGGATTTGCACGGGCTGGCGTTATGCTTTTGTTGACGGCGGCGGGTGTGCAACGTATGCTCGGCGCATAGCAAACCGATATTGACAGGAGCACGGTATGAAGCTGCAGATCATGTCTCCCGCTGCGGATCGCGTTGATTTCAAAGTGCCGCCGGCCCCACGCCTGGAGACGCTGGAAGGCAAGACGATTGGGCTCTACAACAACATGACCGGCGGCGCGGACGTGGCCGTCAACCGGGCTGCGGAACACATCGGCCGCCGTTTCCCCAACGTCAAATTTGAACGATATGGCGGCGAGGTTAGACCGGGCCGCGTTGCGCTGAGCCGGGGTAACCACATCGACGATGAGGAAGCCGCGCTCATTGCGGGGGAAGTTGACGCCATGATTGGCGCCACTGCCCATTGAGGGGGCTGTACGTCGTGGCTTGCCCACGACATGGTTGCCATGGAAAAGGCCGGTGTTCCGGTGGTAGGTATCGCGGCGCGCAGCTTTGCCCGGGCCTGGCAATCCTGCGTTGACGGTTGGGGTCAACCCAGCACGGCATTCGTAACGATTCCCCACGCCACGTCGGGCCAGCAGGCCGACTACATCTGCCGAATGGTGGACGAGCAGATCGAAGACATCATCCTGGGGTTGACCAGCCTGACCGCATTGCCGGCTCCACGGCAGAGGGCCAGGAACGGGAACCAGGGCACCGAGATGTTCACGGTGGAGCTGGACGAATCACCGCTGGGCCTTGACGCGGTTAACCTGTTTCTGGAAGAGCGGGACTGGAGCGACGGTATGCCCGTCATTCCGCCCACGCCGGCAGCCGTCGAGGCAATGCTCAAGGGAACCGGACGCAGCCCGCAGGATGTAGTGATGGTCATGGAGCCTGGCTTCGGCCTGGCGACCGTGGAGAAGATAGCGGTCAACGCGGTGATGGCCGGATGCAGCCCGGAGCAGTTTCCCATCCTGCTGGCCGCCATCGACTGCATTGCACAGCCGGAGATGAACCACCGGGACATGCAGGTTTCGGGCCACACGGAAGCGCCGCTGATTCTGGTGAACGGGCCCATCACCGAGAAGGCCGGGATCAACTTTGGTACATCCGCGATGGGGCCGGGCGTGGTGAACCGGCCCAACACCGCCATCGGGCGGGCATTGCGCCTCTGCCTGATTAACATCGGATACTGCAAGCCGGGCGCCGGAGACCCCAATTTCATCGGGTTGCCGACCAAGTTCGGGATGTGCATCGCAGAGAATGAGGCGCTGAGTCCGTGGCAGCCCTACCACATGGACAAGGGGTACCAGCGTGAAGAGAGCGCGGTAACAGTCGTTACGGTAACGGGTCCGACTGACATTCTCGATTCCAATTCCAAGAACCACCACGACACTCTGGACAACATTGCTTCCATGATGTTCTATCGCCACGCGGGCGGAGGAAGCTGGATCCGAGGTCGGCAGTCGGCGCAGGTGGGTCATACCAACAAGCGCGTGGAGTACCAGGGCCCCTACCATCCCATCATACTCAGTCCCTCGCGGGCGGTCATTCTGGCCGAGGCAGGGATGGGCAAACAGGACACCCAGGAGTGGTTGTACGAGCATTGCCGTGTTCCGCTGAGCGAAGCCCTGGGATCGCGCGGGATGCCCAAGGATGCGGACGGAAAATGGCTCTCGCACCCTGAGTTACAGCATCTGGAAAATGATGCGGACGCTACGATTCCGGCCCTGGAAAGCCCCGAGCAATACTTGCTGTTCGTGACCGGAGGATCAACTCACTACGCCAATTTCTTCTACGGCACTTACGGCATCGCAACGGTCCCGGTTGAAGATGTTTAGGGGCTGACAGGTCGCCCTGAGAGGAGTGGTATGCCCAGGTTAGCGGCTGACAAATACGAAACCATAGTCAAGAAACCCGATGACATCGACGAATTCTGGGAAGATGTGCTGGCGGAGACCGCCAGGATTCCGCTGGAACCGGAAGTGGTCCACAATCCGTTGCGGTCATCTGAAGAGATCGATGTGTACGAGGTGTTCTTCACCAGCTTGGACCAGGTGCGGATCGCCGGATGGTACGCCCTGCCCAAACAGCGGGACGGTCGGCTGCCGGGGCTGCTGCAGGTGCCGGGATACAACATGGAGCCACCGATTCCGAAGGTTTGGGCGCGCAAGAATTATGCGGCGTTCAGCGTGGCCCCGCGGGGAAAACTTCGGAGCAACCGGCAGTTCAATCCCGGCTATCCCGGACTGCTCACCTACGGCATGGTGGACCGGAACACTTATTCCTACCGGGGTTTCTACATGGATGCCTGCCGAGCGGTGGAGTTCCTGCTGGGCCGGGAGGAAGTGGACGGCGACAGAATCGGCGTGACCGGACACAGCCAGGGCGGCGGGTTGACGGTGTCCACCGCTGCTTTGCGTCCCGAGATCAAGGCGGCCGCTGCCGGGGCTCCATACCTGTGCGGATACATGGACGCCATTGAGCTGACCGACGCCTATCCGTACCAGGAGATAGCCGACTACCTGCGGATGAATCCGGGAAGCCGGGCACAGGTGGAAAACACTCTGGCTTACTTTGACGGCATCAACCTGGCACACCGAATCAACTGCCCGATAATCGTCAGCGTTGGGCTGCAGGACAGCACGTGTCCGCCGGAGACCGGCTACGCGATGTTCAACGCCATCGCCAGCGCCGACAAGAAAATTTACGGCTACGACGGCCACGGCCACGACGCCAACAACCATGAGCACGGGGCCATCGTGGATGCGTTCATGGCGAAACACCTGAAGCCCTAGCGGTTTGGACGATATGACGACAATGAGCGGAACCAAGCCGGCTGACTTCGACAGCTACTGGCAGGCGACCCTGGACCGGTTGGCGCAGCTGCCGGCGGCCCCGGAAGTCGTGGAGATCCCACTGCGGTCGACCGATTTTGCGACGGCCTACGGCGTCCGCCTCACATCGATTGGCCCCTACCGGATTTATGGATACCTGAGCATTCCGGTGGGAGACGGGCCATTTCCGGCCAAGTATTTTTTGCCCCGTTACGGGAGTGTGGTGGATCTGGTGCCGCAGGGCACTGCCAACGGTCAGCGCCGGCAGTATGTAACTTTCTCCATCTGTGTGCGTGGCCAGCGGCTGGCAGACCAACCGTACGCGGCGAGTTTCCCGGGGCTCCTGACCGACGGAATCTCCGATCACGAAACCTACGTGTACCGGGGAATCGTGGCGGACTGTTGCCGAGGCGTGGAATATTTGGCCAGCCGACCGGAGGTGGACGGGACGCGCATCGCGGCCATCGGGCCGGATCTGGCCCTGACCACCGCGGCCCTGTGTCCGCAAATTACCCACGCGGTCTGCGGCCCGGCCCTGTCGTACGCGGCGGCAGAGCTGGCTCCCCGCACCGCAGCATATCCGCTGGAGGAAATCAACGACTACCTGCGTCTGCATCCCGCCCGCCAGGAACAGGTGCGCCGCACGTTGTCATACTTCGATATCAGGTGGTTCGCGCCCCGGGTCAGCGCCGCCACCCTGCTGATGGCCGGCGCGCATGGCACGGCGCTGGACGCCGCCGCTTTGCAACCGTTGGCGCAGGCGATAAAGGGAGACACCGAGGTGCATGAGGCAGAGCATTCCGGGTATAAAGATGGTGTGTTCAGCGAAGAATGGTTGACTCGGCAATTCGGGCTCGCCGCGCCCAGCCTGCCCCCACACTGGCAGCCGTAAGGCCCGGCGCATTGCATCATCCCGAGGCGAACGGAGGGAAACAATGAAGGCATCTTATCTTGGCGCGATGGGGTGGTCCCAGCGGCACCTGTTCCCCACGACCTGGCCCATGCCACCGGGTTATCACGATCCGGAATCCTCCGTGCAGAGTTACCAGGACGGTATCGCCGAGTGCGAATTTGCCGAGGAAATGGGATTTGACTGGGTCAGTTTTTCCGAACATCACTACTCGGGGCGGATTGCCACCGGCACTCCCGCAGTGATGGCGGCGGCGGTGGCCGAACGGTGCAAGAAGGTGAAGATCGCGATGCTGGGGCAGCTGTTGCCCCTGAACAATCCGATCCGTTGCGCCGAGGAACTGGGATTGCTGGACAACCTGACCAATGGACGTTTGATCATTGGATTCCTGCGGGGAACCCCGAACGAAGACCAGACCTACGGCGTCAACCCCGCCGAGGGTCGCGGGCGCCTGTTTGAGGGAATGGATCTAATCCTGAAGGCGCTGACCGAACCGCAACCGTTCTCGTGGGAGGGACGCTATCACCGGTTTCGTACCGTGGCGGTGTGGCCGTTGCCGGTTCAGCAACCCCTGCCGCCGGTGATAGTTTGCACCCGTAGCGATGACACGGTGCGCTACGCCGCCGAGCATCAGCTTGGGCTTGGGGTATCGTTTGTGCAGCCGGAGAACATGGCTACGATCACCCGCAAATATCTGCAATGGTGTGAAGAGTCCGAATGGAAGCCGGAGCCGGATCAGGTAGTGTACCGGGGCAGCATCTACTTGGCTGAAACCGATAAGCAGGCCGAAGAATGGCTGGCACAACGCACGGGGATGGGTCCGGTGCCGCGTGGGATTGAGATGAGCCCCGGAGCTTCGCGCGCGGTGAATGAAGCACGCCAAATCGACGGGTCAAGCCTGCGCGCAGCCGTGGCGGGCAGTCCCCAGGGTGATGTGGTTGGAGTGGCGGGCCGGCTGAATTTCATGGGGAGTCCGGACACGGTGGTGAAGCAGATCAAGCAGTTCCATGACGAGTGTGGGGCGGGGGTGGTGGACCTGTTTTTCCAGCAACCGGGCGTCACTCACCAGGAAGTCATGCGGGAAATCGACTTGTTCGGCCGGGAAGTGCTGCCTCGCATCCGAGAGTTTTAGAAGGGTAATCGCGGCCAAGGGTTGGGGAGCAACGAATGGCAGGCACTTCGGCGGATTCTGAGGTTTCTCAAACGGAGCGGCTGGTTGACGTTGCGGGTGAGAGCATCCGCTATTGGGAAGCCGGCGCCGGCGAAGTCGTGGTGATTCTGGATGGCGGTGGCGCCGGCATGGGGCAACTCCAGGACGCTTTGGCCGGCAAATACCGGGTGATTCGGCTGGAACCGGACGGAACCGGGATGTCGAAGGACGCGGCCAGGCTAACCGGCCAGGCGGTGCGTGAGATAACGAGTGAAAAGATCACGCTGATTGCGGCCTCCGGTTCCGCCGGCGCAGCCATTTGGCACGCCCTGGAGGCGACGGAAGTGGTGGAAGCCCTGGCGCTAATATCCCCAGCGGCCGTTTTGCCGGCCGGAGAGGCCGACGGGGGCTGTGATGCGGGCCTGGAGAGCAGGATGGGCGAGATTGAATGCGCAACGCTGGTTGTGTTCGGGCTGAACGACCGCACGATGGCTCCGGAAGCAGCAAGCGTTTACAAGGCGAATATTCCCAACTGCAGCGTGTCGATGGTGTACGACGCGGGCCACAACATCATGGCGGATCGTCCGGAAGCATTAATCGACGTGGTGTCAGATTTCGTGGAGAGGGGAGAGGCGTTCATCGTGGCGCGGCATTCCGGCCTGATCAACCCGTGAGTTGTGGCATCCTGACGTATACCGCTCACCACCTGATTTTGATTCGCCACCGGAGCTCATGCGTACCCACTTTGTCAAACCAAACTGGCCGACTGTCATTGCGAAGGGCGCCCACCCCCACCTGTCATTGCAAGGAGCGCAGCCGCTCATGGTGAGCCTGTCGAACCACGTGGCAATCTCGTTGAGGTTGAACACACGCCGGCAAACCGCCATTGCTACGGTGACGAGATTGCTACGCTGCGCTCGTAATGACAGATTAAAGCGGGTACGCGTGAGGCCACCGGAGATGTTGAAGCTATGCCATTTGTGAATTTACCCGGGGTGGACCTGTGGTTCGAGGACACCGGCGGGTCTGGAACGCCGGTGATCTTTCTGCACGCGGCATCCGGCACGTGCGATAGCTGGGTACATCAACTGCCGGCGTTCACAACGGCGGGATACCGCTGCGTCACGTACGACCGGCGCACCTGGGGACGTTCGCGGCCGACCGACGCCAACGAGCAGCCGGGTTTCGTGGGGGATGACCTGCATGGACTGGTCGAGCGCCTGGGCCTGGAACGGTTCCACCTGGTGGCTACTGCGGCGGGCGGGATCACCGCGCTGGACTACGCGCTGGACCATCCGGAGCGTGTGCTCAGCCTGGTGGCGGCCAACACCATCGGCGGTGTACAGGACCCGGAATATCTGGAGGTGCAGACCCGGCTGCGACCGGCGGAGATTCAGGAACTCCCGGTGAACCTGCGGGAGCTGGGGCCGTCGTACCGGGGCACCGATCCGGAGGGCGCTCAACGGTGGCTGGAAATCGAACTGGCAAGCCGGCCGTACGGGACATTGCCCTCGCAACCGGTTCGCCAGCCGATCACCTATTCGCGGCTGGCCACCATGAGGGTTCCAACGCTGATACTGTCCGGGGAGGCCGATCTGCTCTCGCCGCCGGCCCTGATGCGGATGCTGGCGGCGCACATTCCCACCAGCCGTTTTGCGTCGCTGGCCGATGCGGGACACGGGGCATTTTGGGAACGACCCCAGGTCTGGAACGGCCTGGTGCTGGAGTTCATCGGCCAACACTAGCCGCCGCGACGTATCAGGGTGTGTTGACAAATACCGTCATTCCCACGAAAGCGGGAATCCAGTGGCCGAAGTCGTTAATCACGGTTCTGATTCTTTCATCATACCCTCTCTGGACTCCTGCCCCGTATCAAGTACGGGGTGACATTCTTTCGCAGGAGTGACGGGCCGGTTTGCTAATTGTCAACAGGCTCCAGGGTCTCATGCGTACCCACTTTGTCAAACCAAACTGGCCGACTGTCATTGCGAAGGGCGCCCACCCCCACCTGTCATTGCGAGGAGCGCAGCGACGTGGCAATCTCGTTGAGGTTGAGCACACGTCGGGGAACCATCATTGCTACGGCGACGAGATTGCCACCCCCGTATCAAGTACGGGGTCGCAATGACAGATTAAAGTGGGTACGCGTGAGGCTCTAGCGTGGAGGGCAGGCAGTCAGGCGTCCGCCGAGTAGTCCCAGGAGCGAATGCGATGGGGTGACACCTTGATGTAGGCGGCGCCGGTTCTGGGTTCGGTGGGAAGGTCGTGTTCCGGGACACCGCGCAATTTGGCGGCTTCGCGGGAGTAGTGCAGGATTTCCGCCGGGTCAGAATGAACCGTCGCGTTACCCTGCACCATCAGTCCCTTGATGTCTCCCATGGAACCGCCGGTTTCTATTAGCAGGCTCACCTTTGGGTTGTGCTGGATGTTCTTCAGCTTGCGGGTGTTGGATCGTACGCCCATCAGGATGTCATCACCCAACCGGAAATACCCCAAGGGCACGGTATGGGGAAATCCATCCGGGCCGATGGTAGTGAGCGCGATCCAACCCGGTTTGCTATCGAGAAATGCGTGGGCTTCCTGGCGTGTCAGTTGGCGAGGCATCAAATTCACCCCAGCGGTTCGTCATGGTATCGAAAGTGCGGGAGTTGCTCAGAATGCCCGGGGCGGGAACACGCGACGATAGACGCCGGGGGAGCCCGGAGCGTGGCCGTAACTACCGCCAATGTACTCGTGCATCGTATCCTGACCCCGCTGGATCTCCCAAGCCTGGGTTTCGGGCACCTTTTCGTGCTCGAATTCATACATGGTGAGGTATTTGGGCGCACCCTCAACGGCATGGTAGCGACGCACGTGCATACAACCTGGTATCTGCAGGTTGGCGGGGGTACGCATATTGTCGTAGTAGTAGTTGTATTTGTCCTCAATATCCGGAGGCACGTCCATTCGTCCGATCTGCAGGGCGGGCGCCATGCCGCGGCCCAGCGTATTGGGATCGCTTTCTGCGGGATATATCTGCGTGTAAACGTTGCGCACCGTGCCGCGACCGACGATGTTGGGCGACATCCGCTGGCTCCACTCGGTGGGGTTGCGGCTCATGCGCAGGTACTCATCGGTGTGCAGGGCGTCCACTGATTCCAGCTCGTAAACGGCCAGATACCGGGGGCCGCCGCGGAGGGCCTCGTAGCGGGCGGCGTCCAGGAAACCGGGCGCGCTCAACCGTTCGGGCACGTGCTCCTGGTTGTACCAGGCGTTGAATTCGGCGTCATGTTCGGGGTCTACGTCGGTGTACACCACCATGATGGCGGAGCCTTTCTTTACAACCACGATGTTTACCTCCCCTGTCGGAACGTCCCGGCGAACATGGTAACCAGGGGCCGGGCGCTTATCCTTGCGGCGTGGGTTAATCCTGCGGAAACCGGATGGTCCCGTTTGAGGCACATTAAATCATAATTTCGGTGATGGCGTGGGATTTTCGGCCAGGCCGTGAAAATTGCAAAACTTGTCATTGCGACCCCGTACTCGATGCGGGGGTTGGCAATCTCGTCGCTGAAACCGCCGCCATCGCTTCAATGGGATTGCCACGTGGTTCGACAGGCTCACCATGAGCGGCTGCGCTCCTCGCAATGACAGGTGGGGCTGGACGCTCCTGGCAATGACAGAAGGCAGGGACCTGGAGTTTCGCAATTTTCTCCAAGCCCGCCATAATTTGCCGAAGTGGGACGATTTCGGGGTGTCGTCGATGTTGAGGTTACGATCATTTGCCAATTCGCCGCCCGGATGTTACTACTCTGGCCTATGGCGTCGTGGCCGAAGCGACGCCATCTGTTGCGAACTAACGTCAAACTGGTTTAGAGGGTGAGGATATGCCGAGAGCGACGATCAATATTGGAGACGCATCGGGAAGGACAGCCACCGGCGCTACCTGGCGATACGCGCGGGGATACGTGCCGGGAGAGGCCAACGAGGGCCTGGTGGCCCAGGGCGAGGGCAGCGCGGCCCGGTTGCCCGACTACGACGACTCCGGCTGGGAAGTTTGCGGGGACCTGGCCGCGCGGATTTCCCACGGTTTCAGTTTCGTGTGGTATCGGACAACGGTAACAATTCCGGAGACGGTGGACGGGCATCCCACCGCCGGGACGCGGGTGCAGTTTGAGACTTGCGTGGATGACTATGGCGAAATCTGGATTGACGGCGAATGCAACCGGGAGCGGGGAACCGTGCAGGGATTCAACGTACCGCAGCGGGTGCAGGTTACCGACAATGCCCAGCCGGGGAACCGGCACACCATCGCAGTGCTGGCGGTCAACGGGCCGTTGGGAGCGCCGGGTGGAACGGTGTTTATGCGCTACGCCAACCTGGGTTTCGAGTGGACGGGGGCATAGGCTCTTTGTATTGCGGATGGGGTCGCGCGTCGGTTAGTCAACGGCGGCCTCGCGGCCCTGTTCGGAAGCCTGGTCGATTTTGTCGATGAAACGGTGCAGACGGACCGCCTCATCGAAGTCGGGCTGGCAACCGTCGCCTTCGCGAATGGCGCGGCCAAACTGGTAATACATCTGGCCCACGTTGTACGGAGCGCCGCGGGGCATTCCCTCGAGTACGAAGGTGTAGTCGATGGGGACGTGGAGGTCCTCGAGGCGGTCGCTGCCCTGCGCGCCCTGCAAACGCACACTGTCGTGGTTGGGCGATTCGTCGGAGGATGCCACCAGGGTACCCTCGCGACCGTAGATCTCCATGCGATAGCCGCTTCCCGCCCACGGGTTGCTGGCAATGTGAACCGAGGCGACACCACCGTTGGCGAGCCGACCGCTGACCAGGATGTTGTCGGGCGAGGTCACGTCCACCATCTGATTGGTGTCGGTTTCGAACCACTGGCCGATCTGGGTGCTGACAACGGACGAGACGTGACTGAAATCTCCGACGACGAACCGCAGAGCGTCGATGGTGTGGCCGCAGGAGATGGTGAGGGTGTTGGCTCCCAGCTCCCGGTCCCGTTGCCAGGTACGGTCGGATTGCCTTTCCAGGCCGCCGGCTGCGATTCGGCTGACGTGGCAGGACATGACCTCGCCGACGTAGCCCGAAGCCACCATATCTTTCAGGTACAGCATGACCGGATTCGCGCGTGACTGGAGTCCCACCATGTTGCGGACGCCTTTGGCGCGGGCGAGATCGGCCATCTCTTCGGCTTCGGCGGTAGTCCGGCCCAACGGCCATTCGGTATAGACGTGCTTGCCCGCGTTGAGGGCGGCCACCGTGGGTTCATAGTGGGACGGCACCCTGAGACTGACGGCAACGGCATCAATGTCCGGGTGCGCCAGCATGGCATGGTAATCGTCGAAGGCCAACCGCGCGCCGAATGCCTGGCGTGCCTCCTCAGCGCTTTCCATACGTGTCGTGCAGACCGCGGTCAACTCGAATTCCGGACTGGCGACGACAGCGGGGAGGTGAGAACGGACTGCCCAACCCCGATGAATGTTGGCGCCGATAATTCCCAGGCGAATCTTGTCTGGCATGATGTTCCCCCATAGCGGTGTTCCCGCTCATCCTAACATACGGTGTCGCGACGCCGTCACGATTTTCATTACGGAAGCAGGGTCATTCGGTTGTCTTGGGGGGGAGCATACTCCCACCTGTCATTGCGAGGAGCGCAGCCGCTCATGGTGAGCCTGTCGAACCACGTGGCAATCTCGTTGAGCCTGAACACACGTCGGCAAACCACCGTTGCTACGGCGGCGAGATTGCCAACCCCCGCATCAAGTACGGGGTCGCAATGACATGAGGAAAACCGGCGGGAAGAGTCCAGGCTTGTGATAGGATTGGGCCATCCAAACTGGGCCATGGAGGCGCAAATATGCCGTACGGAGATAACGACTGGCTAGCCCTGACCACCGAACCAACGCTGGAACCGGAGATGCCCATCTGCGATGCCCACCATCATTTTTGGGACTTTCGTATGGAGCGCATCCCTTACCACCGATACCTGCTGCATGAACTGGCGGCGGACCTCAACAGCGGCCACAACGTGCGGTCGACAGTGTTTCTGGAAGCGCGGTCGATGTACCGCCCCGATGGGCCCGAGGAGCTGCGGCCGGTGGGCGAGGTGGAGTTCGTACAGGGTCTCGCAGCGGCCAGTGCCACCGGTCAGTATGGTCCCGCCAAAGCCGCGGCAGCCATCATCGGTCATGCGAACCTGAACCTGGGCGACGATGTGGGTCGCGTGCTGGACGCCTTGCAACAGGCCAGCCCCAACCGGTTTCGCGGCATCCGGCAATCGGTGGGCTGGGATCCCCATCCCGAGATCGAAAACCGAGGCGCGGAGCACCAGCTCGCCAGTCCTGACTTCATAGCCGGAGCGCGCGTGCTGGCCAGCAGGGGCCTGGTGTACGAAAACACGGTGCACTTTCCGCAGCTGGGCGAGCTGGCGGAATTTGCCAATTCGGTACCGGATTTGACCATCGTGTCGAACCACATTGGCGGCCTGATGCGGGTTGGCCCCTACGGCAATCGGGACGACGAGGTGTTGCCCGCCTGGCGCGAGGGCATCGCGACGTTGGCCCAGTGTCCCAATGTGGTGATGAAGCTGGGCGGAGTGGGACAGCCCCGGTATGGTTTCGACTGGCACACCCGCGATGTGCCCATCGGCTCCGAGGAGCTGGCGGAGGCCCTGGCTCCCCTGATGACGTACTGCATCGACCAGTTCGGGCCAAACCGTTCCCTGTTCGAAAGCAACTTTCCTCCGGATAAGGTGTCGTACTCCTATAACGTGATGTACAACGCCTTCAAGCGACTGACCAGCGGGTATTCGGCGACGGAACGGGCAGCGATGTTTCATGACAATGCGGTGCGGGTCTATCGGATAGATTCGTAGGGTTGGCGGTTGCGCCCCGAGCGGGTGTCGGGCTCAGGATGATCCTTCGACAGGCTCAGGATGAGCGGGGTGGGTTGGTGCCGGGTTTTCACCCTCACCCCAACCCTCTTCCATCAAGGGAGAGGGGCGTACCCTGCAAGCAGAGCCAGCGACGTGGCAATCCGTCCTACCCACCGACTGTCATTGCGAGGAGCGCAGCCGCTCATGGTGAGCCTGTCGAACCACGTGGCAATCCCGTAGCAAACCACGGCCCCCAATCCTGTCCATCGATGTAAAACAGCAGTCCCCCTCTCCCACCGGGAGAAGGACCGGGGGTGAGGGCCGTACCCCCACTGACACCCACCCCCTTGCGCCCTCGTAAATCACCCCTCTACCATCAACCCTGTCAGGTTAAAACTCGTCAATTAATTTCAACCAACCACACCGCCGCCAGAGGTTTCAGGTCGACGGCCATCCCGTCAGTAAAAATCGCAAATCGGCGCAAGTCAGACCGCAGGCGCGTATTGCTTCAACGCCCCGGTCGGACCCGTCACAGCGGACGCCACAACGCTGCGTGCTGCGACCCGGCCCTCACCGGCCTGGTCTCAGTGAACGGAATCAGGGGTTAAACCAACTTTGCGTACCAACCGGCCGTATGCTGACAACGACCCGAAACCTCTGGAGAAACCCACCAACCCACCAACTACCAACTTACTACCGCCAACAACCCACCAACCCAACCACCTGACCAAAAGGAGCCGCCATCCCCACCACCACCCACCACCGTCACCCCGCTCAAAATCCTGTCCATCCTGTCCATCGATGTAAAACGGCAGCTCCCCTCTCCCGGTGGGAGAGGGGCTGGGGACGGGTATTTGCATGGATGATCCTTGATATCGGGTAGTATAATGCCGAAGACACTCAGGGAGGGATGGTGATGACCGCTTTGGATTACTCTGCGCTGGACAGCCCCGCGGCGTCGGCGCGGTCCTTTTACCCGCGACCCCACTGGACGGAAACCCCCGACGGGGCGGTGGACTACGGGATTACCGTGGATGACGGGGTGGTTTTGTCGAGCCGGTTTTATGCGGTAGGGCGGCCGAATCCGACAATACTGTTCTTCTATGGCAACGGTGAAACGGTGGCCGGTTACGACGGCATAGCTCCGTTGTACAACGACATCGGCGTCAACCTTTTTATCGTTGATTACCGTGGTTACGGAGCGGCCGGCGGCTCCCCCGCGTTCACGGCCATGCTGTCGGACGCCCACAAGGTTCTGGCGTGGTTGCGGGATACCATGAAGGCGCTGGAATTCACCGGGCCGCTATACGTGATGGGCCGTTCCATGGGCCGGCATTCGGCCTTCGAGCTGGCCGTTGAGGCGTCCGACCGGATCAACGGCGTAATCATCGAGAGTGGCCGGCCCAACCTGGGTCAGTTTTTGCTGGGTCTTGACCCGGAGGTCAGTCAGACGCTGGATGAGGCGTATCATGCCAAGGTTTACTCAATAAATATTCCGGCGCTGGTAATCCACGGCCAGTGGGACGAAAGCGCGCCGTTACCCGACGCGGTGGGCATGTTCAATGAACTGCATGCGACCGAGAAGCACTTGGAAATAATTCCCGGCGCGGGGCACAACGACCTGATGTACGTTGGAACCCGCCAATACCTGGGAGCGATTCGTAAGTTCCTGGTCCAGTATGCCGCGCCTGACGCACAACACCCGGGAGGCCACGAATGACAATGGCTGAAATCAACACCGGCACGATAAGCGCCAACGGCATCAATTTTCATTACCTGGAAATGGGTGCAGGGCCGCTGGCGTTATGCTTCCACGGATTCCCCGACCACGCCTGGTCATTTCGCCACCTGTTGCCCGACCTGGCGGACGCCGGTTTCCACGCGGTGGCGCCCTTCATGCGGGGGTATGCACCCACTGAGCCGCCGGCGGATGGGCGTTACCAACAGGTCGCGCTCTGCAAGGATGTGTTGGCATTGATTGGCGCTCTGGGCGCAGAGCGCGCATACCTCATCGGCAACGACTGGGGAGCGGGAGCGGTTACCGGCGCTACGGTCCTGGAACCGGAGAAGGTAATGAAGCTGGTGATAATAGCCTCCGGCCAGGTGGATCGCGACCTGCAAATGAATTACCAGTACCTGAAGGGCACATGGCATTCATATTTCTTCCAGTTGCCCCAGGCGGAACAGGCGCTGGCCTATAACGACTTTGCCTTTGTCGAAGAGTGGTGGCGGGACGCTTCTCCGGAGTGGGACATACCGGCGTCGTCGCTGGAGAGCATCCGGGAGACATTCCGCAAACCCGGAGTCGTCGAAGCGGCATTGGGCTACTATCGGGCCAGATACAGTCCCGCGCTACAGGACCCGTCGATGCGGGAGGATCAGGATCGGGTCAACGCAGGCCCGGTCACAGTGCCGACGCTGGCGCTGCACGGTACTCGTGACCGACCCAAGCGGCTGGACGCATTCGAGAGCGAGGCAATGGACAGGTTCTTCACCGGGGGACTGGAAAAGGTAATTATCCCCGGCACGGGGCACTTCATGCACCAGGAAAAGCCGGAAGAGGTAAACCCGAAAATTGTGGAGTTTCTGACCCGGTAGGGCGAGCCGGCGCTGCATGTTGACGGCCCCCGAACGATAACGGGAGTCCGGATCGCGCCGGGTATTGGTTCACTACGTCGACCCACGCCAGCTTTCTCAGGCGTCGGCCAGGGCCTGCTCAAGGTCGGCGATGAGGTCGTCCGGGTTTTCCAGCCCCACCGACACGCGCAGCAGGTCGTCGGGAGTGCTGCTTCCCGGCCCCTCAATAGATGCGCGGTGCTCGATCAGGCTTTCGTAGCTGCCCAAACTGGTGGCTCGGGTGAAAAGGGCGGTCCTGGCGGCGACGCGGAACGCCGCTGCGCTGCCTCCGTGAACCCGGAACGAAAGCATCCCACCGAACATTTCCATCTGCCGGCGGGCGATTTCGTGGCCGGGGTGGCCTTCAAGCCCGGGATAGCACACCTCCGCAACCCTGGGGTGGCTGTCGAGGAACGCGGCTATTCTGGCGGCGTTTTCCGAGTGGGCACGCATACGATAGGGCAGGGTACGTATCCCGCGCAGGATCAGCCAACAGTCGAAGGGAGACGGGACCGCTCCGCCATCCTGCTGAATCCCGCGAATCTCCCGGAACAGATCATCCTCGCGGGCGCAAACCACCATCCCGCCGGTCACGTCGCCGTGGCCACCCAGATACTTGGTGGTTGAGTGCACGACGAGGTCTGCGCCCAGACCGAGGCATCGCTGGAGGACCGGGCTGGCCCAGGTGTTGTCGCAAACGCAGGCGATCCCGTGCTGGTGGGCGAGGTCGGCTATCGCCGCGATATCGGTGATTTTCAGCAAGGGGTTGGATGGGGTTTCGATGAGAATGAGTTTTGTAGCGGGGTTGATCTCCCCACGGACATTTTCGATATTGGTCATGTCCACGAATGTTGTGTTCAAATTCCACCGGGCAAGTCTCACATTCAGCAGTTGAGCGGTGACATGGTAGAGGTCCTGCGGCACGATCACATGATCCCCGGGGGACAGGGCCTGAAAGATGCTCATGATGGCGGCCATACCGGAGGAGAACGCTGCGGCGGAAGCTCCTCCTTCGAGGTCGCGGAGGCATTCCTCCAGCTGACTTCGGGTAGGGTTGCCCGAGCGGCTGTAGGCGAAACCGCGGGGGTAGGTTCCATCGGGCGCTCGCTCGAAGGTGGTGGACATGTGAATCGGGGGCGTAACGGCCCCGGTCTCGGGATCCACCGAGCGCCCGCTATGAACTGCCAGAGTCTCGATTTTCATATTGTCTCCTCAAGAAAAACAAACTGCGCCTACGGGTGGGCCAGTATCCCCAGCATCAGCCGGCAGCAGGAGTATGTGAAGGAGTGAGGATGGGAGCAGGGTCGGGATCAGTTGCCGTGGTACCACTTGTCTATTATCGGGGCCACCATAGCGGCGTCTGACTGGAAAGCATCCTGAATTTGGCGGATGCCTACTGGAGAGCCGTCAAACTCATCGGTATAGTCCTCAACCTGCGACGCCAGGTAGAGGTTGCGCAATCCCTGGCGGAACGCTGCATCGCCAAAAGTCTCATAAATTTCCAGGAAAAACTGACCGCCCAGCGCATAGTTGCATCTGTAATCGTAGATAACGCCGGCAGCATCCAGCCGCTCCAGCAGGGCAATGTTATCGGCGTCTGGGCAATAGGTGTGGTCGATGGCCACTTTCGTCCCAGTGCGCTCGTTTTCCGATATGGCCGCCAGCAGCTCGGCCAATCCCTCGTCAAGCCAGTTGGGGTTGCCGCTCCAATAATAATGAGCCACCTCGTGGGCCATGAGTTGCGGGGCGTAGTCTGCGTCGCTGCTGCCGTCATCGGCGTCGTACTTGGGCAGCATCACAAAGTATGCTCCGAAGTTTGTGCCGCCGGCGTAACCCAGCACGGCGGTGCCAAAGAGCAGCGCTACGTAGTTCGTCGGCAGTTCCACGCCCATAAACCTTTCCACGCTACCGGCGCTGTGCTCCAGCAACTCCGTGCTGCGCGCTGCGCCGGGCTCGGTGCGGATGATCGCCAGGTCAACCGCTCCGGTATGGGGCAGAGTCAGGGCGCGCCGCTCTATCGTGGCCTGCTCCGGATCCAGCAGGGGGCGCAGAAAAGCCGGCGCCGCCTCATTCACGCTGTCCAGCAAAGCCACTACGGGCGCCCATTCGTCGCTGATGCCGTCTTTAAGCGTAGGGTGGGCCAGCACTTCCCGCAGGGCTAAGATTTCCGTATAGGCCAGCCAGGACAGCGCATCCAGCACGGCGGCATCGGTGGGCTGCAGCGTTTCCAGAAACGACATATCCGCTATTGTCCGTGCCAACGCGGTATCTTCATCCATAATATAGTACAGGCCATTCACCACCCTAACAGCATCTTTGCCCAAACCGTCCGCCAGCCAGGATTTGCCCGCGATAGCATTCGCCAACTCCGCATCATCCCTGACGATCGAATACAAGCGTTCGACGATTGCTAATTCGACGGTGTCCGCTCCGTCCACCAGCCAGGGCAACGAAGTAAGCCGGTCCGCCAGCGATACATTCGTACCGGCAATCCCCCGCAGGTCAGCTACTACTTGAGACTCCCGCTGGGTGACGCCGTCCACCAGCCAGGGGAAAGACGCAAGCCGGTTCGCCAGCAATACATCATAGCGCGCTGTAAACCGTAAGTCGGACAAAACGCCGGCCTCAGTCTGGGTAATGCCGTCCACTAGCCAGGGCAACGCAAGAAGCCGCTCCGCCAGCGTCAAATCTCTACTGGTGGCGACCTCCCACAATATTTCTATTACATCCGGCTCCGGTTGTGTAACGTCGTCCACCAGCCAGGGCAGTTCAACGATTTGCCAGGCCAGAGTAGGAAGATCAGCCCCAATGTTTTCTATGCGACGAATGGCGGCTTCTTCCAGGCGATCAACGCCATCGGCGACCCAGGGGCGCACCAGCAAAATGCGGGCAACCGGGGGATTACTTTCTTCCAGATATGACAATTCCCTTGCCGCTGACTGTTCCGATTGGTCAATCCCGTCAGTTATCCAGGACAACTCTGCGACACTAGCCGGCGGTGGTCCGGAGGCAAGGACGGGTGTGGGCTTGGGAGTAGCAGTTGGTATGGGAGTAGAGGCAGGCGTGGGTGTGGGCGCGGGGGTAAGTGTCGGAATGGAGGTAGGCGTGGGGGTGGGTACAGCGATGGGAGTAGGTGTAGCCGGCGGAACGGCTGCGTGAGTAGGTACGAAGGTGGATGTGGGTACAGCGGTGGGATCAGGTGCGGGGGTAGTAGCCGTTGCCGCCGCCGCCCCTGTGGTGAGCGTGGGTTCGGCAGAGGACTGCAATTGCGCTGTTCCAGCGTCAGCAGCAACCCTTTCGCCAGCGCCGCTCATTCGCACCTCCACCGGCGAGGATTCAGTACTTTCAAGCGAACCCGGTAGCAGCGCCAACGGGTCTGAGATCACTCCCGTAAATACGGCTACCGTGTAGCCCATGCCGGCACCGAGCAGCAAAACGAAGAGCAGAACAAAAAGTGTCGCCAACAACCTCATGGAATACCTCTAGGCTGCGATTGAGAGTATGATTGGACCAGGCGGCGAGGCTATAAAAGCCGATGCCGTGGCAACAGGTCATTGGCGTCCGTCCCACCGCGCTTTGGGCGGAGAGATTAGGATATCCGCAGTCGGCATTCTAGCATAGACCCATTATTACCGGCATTGCGAGAATGTAGGGGAACGGTTCAGAGTTGTGGTGCCATCGCAACTCCGAACCCGTCATACCGGCGAAAACCGGCATCCAGGAACCTTTGCCCCGTTCAAGTTGACCAATGCGTTGCCTTTCTTGATTCCTGCTTCCGCAGGTATGATGCATTCCCAAATGGGAGTCCCATCAAATCTGAACAGTTACATGTAGGGGACCTAAATCCACGGGTATCTTTTAATAACACCGGGAGGGCGACATTATGACCACCAGTCTCGCAGGGCAAATAATGGCCGGCACCGTAGCAGAGTTGCAAACGGCGGGATGCCGGGTGGTAACCGGCGGTGGGCACACGATTGCGGTAATCTACCACGACGGGCAGGTTTACGCGGTGGACAATCGATGTCCGCACATGGGGTTTCCGCTGGACCGTGGCAGCGTGAGGGACGGCATTCTGACCTGCCACTGGCATCATGCCAGGTTCGACCTGTCCAGCGGCGGGACGTTCAACCCGTTCGCCGATGACGTTCGCAGTTTCCCCGTGACCGTAGTCGATGAGCAAGTTTGGGTGGACCCACAACCCGCCCAGCGAAATGAGATACAGCATTGGTCAGGCCGGCTGCAGGATGGGCTGGAGCACAATATACGCTTGGTGACCGCAAAATCGGTGCTGGGGCTTCACTCCGCCGGCGCCGGATATCGAGAAGCATTGCGAATCGGCGCTGAGTTTGGGACGACCTACACCGCTGCCGGGTGGGGTCCGGCCATGACCATTCTCACGGCGACGGCCAATATCCTGCCGCACCTCGCGGAGAACGACCGCCCGGTGGCCATGTACCAAGGATTGTTGCACGTAGCCCGGGAGTGCGCGGGCCGGCCGCCCCGCTTCGTGGTAGACCCGTTGCCGACCGGGGAAACTCGCCCGGCCGTCTTCAAGCAATGGTTCCGCGGGTTTATCGACGTGCGAGATGAAGACGCAGCCGAGCGCTGTTTGCGGACTGCTATCCAGTTGGGATTTTCGCCGAAGGACGTAGCAGACATGGTCTTTGCCGCGGCCACCGATCACATTTATCTGGACGCCGGCCATGTGGTGGACTTCGCCAACAAGGCTTTCGAGCTGCTTGATCACATTGGCTGGGAACATGCCAGCCAGGTGTTGACCAGCCTGGTACACGGGATGGCCAGCGCCCGGCGGAGTCAGGAGCTGAGTTCCTGGCGCCATCCCATCGACCTGGCATCCTTGGTGTGGCAGGCCCGGGAAGAATTGCCCGAACTGTATCAGCAGGGCCGCGACAAGCTTGCGAGCTGGAACGGGGCTGACGCACTGGCCACTGAGATGTTGGGCGACTCGCCGGCGGATATCATGGTGGCGATCAAGGAAGCGATAAAATCCGGTGCGACTGCGGAGGACCTCGGCTCAGCCGTGGCCTACGCCGCGTTCCTGAGGATGGCACACTTTCACGTGTCCAACGAGTTCAACGACTGGGACACGGTTCACAACACATTGACCGCAGCCAACGCGCTGCACCAGGCGCTGAAACGCGCTCCCTCTCCGGAGCTGGTGCGAGGGGTCTTCGATGTGGCAATGAGCGTGTACCTTGACCGGTTCCTCAATATGCCGCCGCAACGCATCCCTGAAACGGGCGTTGAACCGGTGGACGGGGCGCAAGCGCTGACCGAGATTCGGGAGCGCATGGATGTTCGGCAGCAGGTGGAGGAAGTGTCGCATCTGGTGTCGCAGTACATCACCGGCTCGGGCGACCCGGACGCGCTGGTGGCTGAACTCGGGCGCGGGATGCTGATGGAGGATGCCGGGTTCCACTCTTTCCAGATCGTGGACGCCGGATTCAACCAGTACCGGAGCCGGCGGGGCGCCGAATCGGGGCGGCACGTGCTGATCGGGATGGCGCGGTTTCTGGCAGCCCACGCTCCCACGCCCCGGGCGGTTGGTCAAACCTACCAGATTGCCCTGCGCCTGCATCGCGGCGAAGAGATATTCCGTGATCAGTAGAGATGGTCAACCCCAACGTGCCGCCCGGCGCGGCATGAAAGAAATGCTGGCGATTGGGAGATGGAGGATAGTCGGCGTATTGATGAGCCTGGTGGTTATCCGAGTGATCGCATCGCTCGGATTTAGGTTGGCCGGTATGGAGCCGGGCGACGGTTTCGACCTACGGTTGGTGGTGGTTACGGCGGTTGACTTGGTGTGCATCGTCCTGGCCGTGATAGCCATTGTTGGATTCGTACTGTACGGCAGGATATACAACGCCCGCGTTCCGACGGAGTAATTTATCGGGCGGCAGACGGCGCTTCCGCCCGTGGCATCATGAGGCATGGCGCTGCCCGATTGATCCGTCGGGGCGCTAACGGCTCTCGCCCATGGCCTGGCCGGAAGGTCAGCCCAGCCGATGGCAGGATCTTTCCGAAGTCCCTTGACACTCACTCATGGTGCTCACGCGTACCCACTTTAATCTGTCATTGCGACCCCGTACTTGATACGGGGGTGGCAATCTCGTCGCCGTAGCAATGGTGATTTGCCAACGTGTGTTCAACCTCAACGAGATTGCCACGTGGTTCGACAGGCTCACCATGAGCGGCTGCGCTCCTCGCAATGACAGCAGGCCAGTTTGGTTTGGCAAAGTGGGTACGCGGGAGCATCTAGAGCTTGTTGACGATTAGCAAACCACCCCGTCACTCCTGCGAAAGAACGACACCCCGTACTTGATACGGGGCAGGAGTCCAGCGAGGGTATGATGAAAGAATCAGAACCGTGATTAACGACTTCGGCCACTGGATTCCCGCTTTCGCGGGAACGACGGTTGAGGTGCGGGAATGACGGTACTTGTCAACACACCCTGGGAGGCGGCGCAGGGCCTTTCGGTTTTCCTCATGTCATTGCGAGCGCAGCGTGGCAATCTCGTCGCCGTAGCAATGGTGATTTGCCAACGTGTGTTCAACCTCAACGAGATTGCCACGTCGCTGCGCTCCTCGCAATGACAACCGAAAGACCCTGGGAGGCGGCGGACGCGGAGCGCTGGTCTGAGATTGGCCGGGCACGATAGACGGCGTCAGGGGTTGCGGGCGGTCATGTCCTGCGGACGAGCTTCTGCACGCGTTGATTGCCCACGTCCACGCCGTAGATATCTCCCCTGGAGTCGGTGTAAACCTGGTGGGCGTGCTCAAAGGTTCTGCCGCGGGCCAGGAGCTCGCCGTCCAGGTTCAGGATGCTGATGCGCGGAATTTGATCCGTTACGTACACGGTCTGCTGGGCATCGATGTGCACTCCCATGGGGCACTTGAAGTCGGTCCACTGGTCCAGAAATTCCCCGTCGACGGTGAAGACCTGCACCCGGTTGTTTTCCCGGTCGGCAACGTAAACCCTGCCGTCGTTGGACACCCGAACGCTATGAGGCACCAGAAACTCACCGGGCCCCCGGCCGGGGCTGCCGAAGGACGCAATATGAGAACCGTCGGCGGCGAACCGGTGCACACTGGAATTGCCGTATCCGTCGGCCACAAACAGCTCACCGGAGGGAGCGACGCAGATGTCCGCCGGGTGATTGAAGGGAGCCTGGAGAGATGCCTGATCGCGGGTGCCCAAGGATCCCACCAGCTCGCCATCAGTGGAGTATTTCAACACCTGGTGGGCATCGCGGTCCACGAGGTAAACGGCGTCATCAGGGCCGATGTGAATATGGTGAGCGTCGGCGGGCACACCCTCCCGCCTGGGCCAGGAGGAGAGCAAATTGCCGTCCCGGTCGAATACCAGCACCGGCGGCCCCTGCCTCTGAAAGACGTAGACGCGATCATCGGAATCAACGGCCACACCGCTGGCGCCTTGGAAATCAGAGCCGGCAGGCAGCTTGGCCCATTCCGGCCGGTATTCGTAAACGTAGTCTCCCATACCGATGATTATTGACATAAGGTTAATCTCCCTGTGATGGAACCAAATTCACCGGCGCCATGGCGGAGCGAATTGCGGGCGGAGGTAGTCAAGCCGGCGCCGATGGCGCCGGTCTACGCCGACCTCTCGGGCCACACCGGGTCGTGGTAACCCAGCGGAACCGAGGGCCGGGCCCAGTAGGGTTGGGTCTCGGAGAGCTGCAACACCGGCGCCAGGTGGCGCAGACGACCTCCCGGGGCATCGCTGGCGGTGGACCAACGCTTGATTTCATCGGGAGTAAATTCCTTCGGCACGTCCTGCAGCTCTGATTCCGGCACCTGACCCTTATCAACCAGCCAACGCCCCGTCTGCGCCAGGGAAATGCGAACCAGCCAGCTGCCCCCTTCGCGGACGCGTCGGCTCAACGCTACGAGAGCGCCAAAAGCCATGAGGTAGCCGGTGAGATAGTCGATGGCCGACACCGGATAGAACTGGGGCCCTGGCGCGCCGCCGGGGAACAACTCGCCCTGCCGGTCGGTAATGCCGCTGACAGTTTGCACCACGGTATCGAATCCGCGACGGGAGGCCCACGGCCCCACCCGGCCAAACGCGGACAATGATACATAGACGATGCCCGGCCGCAGTTCCGCCAGATCCTGGGGTGAAAGACCGCGTTGGGCGAGAGTGCCGGGGCGGTATCCCTGGGAGAAAACGTCGGCTTCCCTGGCCAGCCCCCGCAGAGTCTCCACGTCCTGTTGTTCCCGCAGGTCGAGGAAAGTAGAGAGCTTGCCGTGGCCGGTGTCGAATTCCTGGGTCGTGTTGCTGGGCAGATGGCTGGCGGCAACCTTCATCACGTCGGCACCGTGTTCGGCCAGGGTGCGGGCGCAGGTTGGCCCAGCCAAAACGCGAGTGAGGTCCAGCACTCGGATGCCGGACAGAGGCCGGGAGCCGTCGGGCAGGGGTTGGGGCGGACAGTCGCCGATCTTTTCGATCTCAAGGAGCGGCAAAGTGGCGATGGCCTCGGCCTGGGGATGTTGGGCCCACTCGGCCATGGAGCGAACCATGCCGCCGGCGCCATTGGCGGCGATGATGGCTTCCTCGAGTTCCAGGGCATCCCAACCTGCCACCGCTCGCGTAACGGCGTCGCGGTCTTCTTCGACGCCGAGGACGCCCAACGCTGCCGCGCGATGGTTGGGGAAATTACAGTGGAGATAGTTCCAGCGGCCGTTTTTGGCCGGATATACACCCATCACCGAAGGGCGTTCGCGGGCCACCGACGCTCCATCCATCGCCAGATACTGGCTGCTGCGCAGGGACGCCGTGGCCTGGCGAGCGTCCACTTTGACGTCCTGGCGGCGTCCGGTGCGAAGTTCCCATAGATCGGAAACGGCAAGGCCGACAGCAGCCAGGCTGGCCGCGGCGGTCTCTCCGATTCGGAAGGGAGTTGGCAGGATGGGGTCGACGCCTCCCGAGAACTGGACTTCAGCGGCGCGTTGCGGGTCCAAACCCGGAATAGATAGAAGCGTGGATAGAACTGAGTCACTCACTGGGGAATTGCTCCTTATTTATTGCGGTTCGGCGGCGCGCCGGAGGCGGTATGCGCCCCGGCGCCCTTGAACGTCAATCAAGACACGGGATGATCTGGGCATGGGCGCACAGCGAGGCTCGTGTTGGTCAGGTGGTTGACGCTGTTGCCGGTCTTGTCGGCCAAATGGTACAGGAACCCATGCGCGTAATCAATTTGAACCGGTTGACACCGGATCGGGCCGGGTGGCAGCAGAGCGATGCGGCAGAGCGCCGAATTTGGAGCCCTGGCCCGGCTGTCTGCATCCGTTTTGGGCTCACGCGTAACCGCTTTAATCTGTCATTGCGAGGAGCGCAGCGACGTGGCAATCTCGTTGAGGTTGAACACACGTCGGCAAACCACCATTGCTACGGCGACGAGATTGCCACGCTGCGCTCCTCGCAATGACAGGTGGGGGTGGGCGCCCTTCGCAATGACAGCAGGCTGGTTTGGTTTGGCAAAGTGGGTACGCGTGAGCCATTCTGATGCGTTGACCCACATGGCGAAGGTGTGTCAGGCCCGGATAATCAGGCAGATACGGCGCCAATCAATTACCAGGAAACACGTACCGTGAACCCTTCCGGACGCTCAACAGCGGGTGGCCCACGAATCCGGTACAATAGCTCCGAAGGGCTTTTTCCAGACAACCTGTAATGACCTGCGATCTCCGGGAGACGAACGCCGGCTGTGGGTAACTGCTTTGGGAATCAGCCGGGCCGCGCCAGCAGGAGGCAGCAAAGATGGCAGAACTGGTATTGCAAACGGCCATAGGCAACTACGGCCACACGACTCCGTTGAAGGACGGTACCGTCACATCCGGCATGTTCGACATGGAACATATCGAGGTGTCGCCGGTGACCAGCATCTTCCGCCGCATGGTGCGCGGCCTGGAATTTGACGTTGCGGAAATGGCCCTTTCGACCTACATTTGTGCCCGTTCCCACGGCAAGCCTTTCACCGGCATCCCGGTCTTTCTGACCCGGGCCTTCTATCACGGTGGGCTGGTGTATAACCGGCGCAGTGGCATCGAGTCCCCCAGGGACCTGGAGGGACGGAAGGTGGGAGTGCGCAGCTATACGCTGACGCCGGGCGTGTGGACCCGAGGCATCCTGCAGACCGAGTACGGCGTTGACCTGGACGCGGTGACGTGGGTGCTGTCGGGAGACGAGCACGTGGCGGAGTACGTTAGGCCGTCGAACGTGGTGTCGTCGAGCAACGACAACCTGGGCGAAATGCTCCTGGCGGGAGAAATCGACGCCGCAATCGGGGCGGGACCGGTGGATTCGCCGGACGTTTTGCCGCTGTTTCAGGAACCGGACGAAGCCGACGCGGCCTGGCACCGGAAGACCGGCATCTACCCCATCAGTCACATGCTGGTGGTGAAGGATGACGCGCTGCAGTCGAATCCCGACCTGGCGCACGAGCTGTTTCAAGTGTTCAAGACCGCCAAGGCGCCGTACATCCAGCGCCTTCGATCCGGGGGTGCTTCGAGTCCGGCAGACCGGGCGCTGCTGAAGATGGGCGATGTGGTGGGGGATGATCCCGTTCCATACGGCTTCGAGAGTTCGCGCATCACCCTGGAAGCATTCGTCGGTTTCAACGTGGAGCAGGGTGTGATCCCGGAGAAGGTGAGCGCAGAAGAGCTATTCCCTTCTGCCACGCTTTCACTAGTCTGACGGCGGCGGGGGCGTGATTCGAAATATGGTGGCCCGTATCACAGCTTCCACTAAGGATTAACGCCCGGAGGCGGCATGGCGAAGTATTCGTTTCGTATTCCCAACGCGGACTACCTGGGATTCCCGGCCACCCCGGAGGCGATCATAACGACCGCGTGCAAGGCCGAAGAGTCGGGTTTTGACGCCCTTTTCGTCAACGACCACGTGATTGTGGACGATTCTGCGCGCAACGACCTGTGGCGGAATGTGTATGACCCTCTGATGGTACTTTCATACGTGGCGGCCCGGACGTCCCGGGTAATGCTGGGAACGTCGGTGCTCATAATGCCGTACCGCAATCCCATTGTGACCGCCAAAATGATTGCCACACTGGACCAGATGTCGGGAGGGAGGGCGATCGCCGGAGTGGGAGCGGGCTGGAACGAAGCCGAATATGACGCGCTGGGCGTACCGTACCGGGAACGCGGCGCACGAACCAGCGAATACCTGCGTCTGTGGCAAGCGTGTTGGGAGCCGGGCCCCACCACCTTCCACGGCAGGTTCTTCTCTTTCGATAACATGCACGTTAATCCTAAGCCGGTGCAGCAGCCCCATCCGCCGATATGGATTGGTGGGTCGAGTCACGCTGCGTTGCGGCGGGCGGCCCGCTTTGCCGACGTGTGGCAACCCACGCCCACGCCACTGACGGACCTGATCAGCAACCAGGGCTATCTGCGCGATGTTTGCGCCGAGACGGGGAGAGAGGACGTGCCTCGGACGCGCATGAGCTTCCGGGTCAATTTCAGCAGCATCACCGGCAGTTCCAGCGCCGGCGACGACAGGCCCACCGGTCAGGGTAGCGTAGAACAGGTTGCGTCTGACATGAAACGCTACCGGCAGGAAGCAGGTCTGGAGGAGTTCCAGATCAATTTCAACGGCTGCGGCAACCTGCAACAGCTGCTGGATTCAATGGACGTGCTGGTTCAAGAAGTGATCCCAAGAGTCGATGCTTAAACAACCGGCGTCGGGTCAACGAGGACTGAATCGCACCAACAATACCAACACATAAAGAATGGGAGCGACTGGATAAATTGAAGGCTTTTCCCACCGAACGATCCGAGAAACGCCGGGTCCTGATGGACGCGGTGGAGGCAGTGCGTGCCACGCTGGAGGCGGGCACGCAGGAAGCCGAGGAGACCGCCACTCTGCCGCTCACGTCGGTGGAGGCGCTCTATGAGTCAGGGTTGCTGCGTTTGAAGCTGCCCCATGTATTGGGCGGCGCCGAAGCCGACCCGATGACACAACTCGACGTACTGGAGGCGGTAAGCCGCATTGACCCGTCGGCGGGGTGGTGCCTGATGATCGGCGCGGCCAGCCTGGGGAGCCTGGCGGCGTTCCTACCCGATGACGCCGTTGACGAGATTTTTGAGGACGGGAAGCCACCGCTGGTCGCAGGCGCGTTCGCGCCTTTTGGCACGGCGGCGCCCGTGGCCGGGGGCTACCGGGTCACCGGGCGATGGCCGTTCGGCAGCGGAGTGCGGCATTCTCAGTGGGTTTCGGCCGGCGCTCGGGTGACGACGGAATCAGGGGGCTATCCGCCCCAACTGCGTTGCGTGATGCCCACCGCCAACGTAAAGATTCACGACAACTGGGACGTGATGGGACTGCGCGGCACCGGGAGTTGTGACTTCTCGGTGGAAGACCTGTTCGTACCGGACAGATTCGCGTGGGACGTGTCGTTGACGGAGCCAAGGAGGGGTGGAGCGTTGTACCGGCTGGGCCGGCCCGGCTTTGTCACCAACGAGCACTCGGCCTTTGCCCTGGGCGTGGGACGCCGCGCTCTGGACGCCGTGACCGAGGTGGCCGTGTCGAAGTCACGCGGTTACAACTCCACCAACCTGCTGGCTGATCGGCCGACGCTGCAGCGTGCGCTGGGGGAATGCGACCTTAAGCTACGGGCGGCGCGAGCCCTGAACGTGGAGATCCTGGAGGAAGCCTGGCAGTCGGTATGCAACGGCCGAACGCCGGCTCCGCCGTTGCAGGCTCAGCTGCGCGGCTGCGCCACCTACACCACCGACGTGGCCGCCGACGTTGTTGCGCAGGCGTTCCGGTACGGCGGTGGGTCGGCGCTGTTCATGTCGAGCGTGCTTCAACGATGCCTGCGGGACATTAATGCTGCCGCCCAGCACCAGATGGTCAGCGATGCCGCTTACGAAAATCACGGACAATTTCTGCTGGGGCTGCCCGACGCGAGGCCGATGGAATAGGGCTTGGTCCGGTGGACGGTAGCCCCAGCGCAGGCGGCGGGATTGCCACGTCGCTGGGCTCCTCGCGATGACAGGGGGTGTTGGGGTTTGTCAGTGCGGGCGCAGCGTGGCAATCTCGATGAGGTAGCAGGCAACGGGGTTGCCACGTCGCTGGCGCTCCTCGCAATGACAGGTGGGCGTCCTTCGACAGGCTCAGGATGAGCGGGGGTTCACCCTCACCCCAACCCTCTCCCATCAAGGGAGAGGGGGTCCATCGATAGGCTCAGGATGTGTGGGGTGTTTGATTAGCTGACTTCCTCGGTTTCGGCGCGGCGTTGGTGCGCCATCACTGGACGTCGCACCAGGGGTGTTAGCAGTATCACTGGAAGCATCAACAACAGGCCGACGCCGGCGTTGACCCCGATGGCGAGCGAGATGGTAAAAGCCTGGGCTATCGCTCCGATCTCCACCCCGCCAACAAGGTGCCCCAGACCGTTTACCAGCCCCGAAGATCCCATGATCCGTCCACGCATCTCTGCCGGAGAGGACAACAGCAGGATGGTGCTTTGCATCGTGCTGAATCCCGATTGGCCAACTCCGGAGCAGAAGAGCAGAAAGAAAGAAATCAGGAACCAAGGCGACCAGGCAACCGCAGTCACACCGACCGCCACGATCAATGCTCCAATTACGAAGTAACGCCCATGAAATGTGTAATTCCGGCGGACCGCGATGATCATCGCTCCTATAAACGTCCCGATGCCATCGGCGGCCCCCAACAGCCCTCCCAAGGAAGGACCCACCCTCAAAACGTCGGTTGCAATGACCGGAATGAAGTATTGCAGAGGCAGCACCATGCCGTTCATCACCAGGGATATGGAAAGCACTCCCAGGACGAACTTGTTGGAGAAAGAGTGCCCAATACCGGATTTTATCCCTTGCCAAAACACACTGTCCCGCACCAACACGGTGGAAACGGCAGGCAGTCGCATCCTGAAGATTAGCAGCGCCGCCACGAGGTCCAGAATAACCAGTACGGCGAACACCGCGGTGAATCCGTAGAATTCAACCAGGAATCCACCGGCTAATGGTCCCAAAATCTTGCCGCCGTTGTTGGTAAAGGTTTCCAGGGACATGGCCTGGACAATGCGTTCCTGTCCCGCCAGGTCGAACAGGGCCGCCCGCCGAGTAGGGTCGTCCAACACCTTGGCCGTTCCCTGCATGAGGATGGCGAGAAAAACGTGCCAGGGTTGAATGACTCCCATCAACAGGAGAATCAAAAGGCACAAAGCAACGAGCAGGTAGAAGAAGTGGATGCCGGCAAGGATGCGCCAGCGGTCCAACCGGTCGGCCAGCATTCCCGCTACCAAAGACAATGGAGGGCGGGGTCCGTTGAGGAAAACCGAAATCAGCCCGACTTGAAAGACCGAGTCGGTGAGTTCGTAGATGAGGTATCCCAACGCAATGAGTTCCATGCGCCGGGAAATCTCATGGATCCATCGGGCCGCCCACAACAGCTGGAAGTTTCGGTCCTGCAGGACGAGCAGTACCGGGCTAAAGGAGACTGAGTTCATTTTGATTGCTGGGCCGGGCTTGAAGCAGACGATGCCAGGCGTCGGGTGAGAAGGCGCTGTTTCCGTTTGCCAGGTTCGCAAACTCCACGCACGGCCTCTGTTGAGGGTCCTGTCCATCGCCGTTCTCTTCCCGTCGGCATACGATCCATCGGGTAAGACGCGGGTGACGGGTTGGCGCAGCAAAGGGTTCCCGCACAATATGGAGTCAACCGCGATGCGGACGAGATTGCGCCATTGCTGCCAAACGCATCAAGTTGTGCGGAGAAGGCGCGCCGACGACAGAATACGTGGACAGGAGGTGGTGGAGAGCCGGGGATTCGATCCATCGGGCGTCTCCCCATCTGGTGCAATTGGGCGGAAAAAGGCACTGCCGTCAAAACCGACCCTGCCCCATCCGACCCAGCCTGAAAATCCCACCATACGCCGGTTGCGGACGCCAGGTCAACCAAGGGCACTCCAGGCAACTGTTCACGATTGAGGGGACGAAAGCGGTTTGCAGTGGAAATTCCGTACTTGGTTGCCCTTCCACAAGAGGCCGCATAGCCCGCAGATCCCCACAAGTCTGAACAGTTACCTGGGTCGGGGAGAGTTCACGGATCCAGGCGGTTGATGCCGTTCAGGGCGGCGGTCGCGTAACACTCGGCGAGAGATGGATAGCTGATCACCACCTCGGTGAAATAGTCAACCGTACCGCCGTGGGCCATGACCGCCTGGCCGATGTGAATCAACTCCGCGGCGTCCTCTCCCAGGATGTGTACGCCCAGAAGTTTTCGGGATTCGGTGTCGAAAAGCAGCTTCAGCAGTCCGGCGTTGTCGCCCTGCATCACGCTGCTCATGGTCTCCTGGTAGTTAGCCTTGCCGATCTCGTACGATACGCCCGCGTCGGTCAGCTGCGATTCCGTTTTGCCGATCATTGCCAGTTCGGGGATGGTTCGGACGGTGTAAGGGAACAGGTCCGGGAATCGTTTGATCGGCTCTTCAAAGGCATGGCAAGCAGCGAGGCGGCCTTGCACGCGGGAGGTGGAGGCGAGGTCGGGAAAGCCAATCACCCCGCCAACCGCATATATGCCTTCCACACAGGTCTGGTAGTGGTCGTCCACACTGATGCGGCCTCGCCCATCAACCTGGATTCCGGCCGCTTCCAGATTGAGGTTTGCGGTGTTTCCGGTGCGCCCTACGCAATACATGACCGAGTCGCTGCTGATCTGTTTACCGCTTTCGAGCAACACGCGGACCCGGTCGCCTCGGTGGTCTCGCACGTATTCGATATCGCTGACGTTTTCGTTGAGGCGCAGGGTGACTCCGTTCTGCCGCAGGTGATAGACCAGGGTATCCACGATTTCATCGTCTGCGAACTGGAGGAGACGCGGATTTCGGTCCACCAGAGTGACCCTTACTCCCAACGCGGCGAATGTGCTGCAATATTCCAGCCCGATCGCCCCACCGCCGACGACGGTCAAGGAGCGTGGGATGTTGGGTAGGTTCAGGACATCGTCACTGACAAATATCAGGCGGCCGTCCACGTAAACGATAGGTGGGGTGGTGGACAACGATCCGACCGCGATGATCACTTTGTCGGATGTGATGGCGCGGTTCAGCCTGCTATCGGGAAACGAGAGATTTATGGTGTGGTGGTCAACGAACGAGCCTTCCGCGTATATCATCTCAACCTGGTTGGTGAGGAAGTGGACACGCAGCATGTCGACCTGTTGCTGCATAACGTATCCGGTGCGCACCATCAGGTCGCTCATCGTAATGTTCTGTTTTACGGAGTAAGAATCACCATATATATTGCGTTCCCGAAAGCCGGTGAGGTGCAGCACTGCTTCCCGCAAAGTCTTGCTGGCGGTTCCGGTGTTGACGTCAACGCCGCCGAGCATGGGCAACCGTTCCAGTACGGCCACGCTTTTGCCCAGTTTTGCTGCCTGGATTGCAGCCCTCTGGCCAGCCGGTCCCGAACCGATGACGATCAAGTCATAGTCATAGGCAGCCACTGCAAACCTCCGGGGCTTGGGTCGTGTTAGCGGGACTGCGATATTCTGAAACGCAAGGTTGTCGGTGTCAAACCAACCCAGAGCGTAGTCAGGGCCTTGTATCTTGACCGGTACGTGGAACAGGCCGAATGTGGTGCAGGTTTGCAGGGCGGCAGACCGACCGGGTCTTGGTCTGAGCAGGCCGTTGCAAAGGGAGGGTCGCCGCGCTGTTTCCCACCGGAGCCCGAACAGTTGCCTGGGTTAGCCAAGCCCGCACCGTGCAAGAACGGGGCATAACGGTGCAACTCTGCCGAAACCCGGATGCTACAACTTGGGCCGATACCGATCTCCCATGAGTGCGACAGAACCACCGCGTGAGACGGTTCCCGTGGCTCCGGGGTCAAAATCAGTATTGTTGCCAAGCCGTGAGAAGATAAAGATTCACCGGAGATTGCGGCAGCTGCCCAGCCACGTTGACCGGGCAGCTGCCCGTTTCAGCGGGTGGTTGCGGCAGGTTGATGCGCCTTCAGGAAATCGCGCACCTGGTTGATGGTTTGGGCCTTCACGTCCGGGGACTCTTTCCACGGATACGCCGTCACCTCAGCATTGGGCGCCAATTCCACCAGGTCCATGGCGGCCTCAAGTGAGTGCGATGGAGTATCGTCGGGCATGACCAGAATCGGAGTCTGGCATGATCGAGCGAAGTCCCGGGACACGCAGTACACGAAGTCCGGCTGGACGCGGTAAAGGTTGTGCAGGTATTGTTCCACGATCTCCATTGTCACGTCGGGCCGCAGTGAGCATAGCTCGGGGCCCCAGATATCATGGCCGGAGTCATACATGGAATCCGGTGTTTGGGTTGCGTGCCCAACCGGCTGGCAGAGTACGGCAGCCAGGAGGCGCTCGGGGGCGCGTTCAATGAGCGTGAGGGCAAAAGGGCCGCCGATGCAGTAGCCCATGAAGAAAAATTCCTGTATGCCGAGGTGGTCCATCAGCCCCAGCTGGTCGTCTGCGAAGGCTCCCCACGGGTCATCGACCTGGACCGGCCCGGTGGACTCTCCGCCGATAGCGTTGCGCTGGTCCATCGTAATGCAGCGAAAGTCGTTCTTGAACTCCTCCATCGCGTTGAACACCTGCCCGGGCCAATTACTGACCAGGGAGTTCAAACCGCCGCCGGGAGTGACAAGAAGCGGGAAACCGGACCCCGTCTCCTCATATCGGATGCGGACATCGCCATTGGTGTAAAAAGGCATTGCAGTTTCTCCTTCTCGGCCACAGCGCCGGATTTCTACGGCGATTGTAACTTGGGAGACCCGGTTGTCAAGGGAGTAGCCGGGGGATGAGCCTGGCCGGTGAGACCGGCTCCCGTTACGCCGGCTCCGCAAGGAAAACCGGAATCCTCCGAGCCGTCCGGCCCTGATACTCTTCGTAGGGCGGGAACGCCGCCACAGCAAGCGCCCACAACCGTTCCCGCTCCTCCCCTTCCCCGATTTCGCGGACTCGCATCGTGTACACGTCAGTCTCGTCACGAATCTCAACGTCGCCGTCCGCCCGAAGGTTATACACCCACACCGGGTTTTTGGGCGCGCCGCCCCGCGAGCCCACCAGCACGTAGTTGTTGTCATCCTTCACCCGCATCAGCGGCGTCTTGCGTATTGCTCCGGTTTGATTCCCACGGTTGGTCACGATGATGACGGGCAACCCGGTATCACGCAGAGTAGTTCCCTCTGCGCCTCCGGAGCCCTCGTAAAGCGCCACCTGCTCACGTACCCAATCGGCGGTTGACGGTATGTACTCGGCCATAGTTCGCTCCTTCTTCCTGATTGCCTGATAATCATATCTTTAATCTCTGCTGTACTCTACTCGGAAACGTCTGGATTCCGGCTCAAGGCCGGAATGACAGGTTAGGGCGCCGGAATGACGGGTTAATATTCCAATTGACCGGGTTGGCGGGACGATGACTGCGCGCGAGGAATCCCATCTGTTAGAATGCCGCTAAACTCCAAATGACAACCGGAGGTTCATGATGAAGCCCGGTGACTCTGTTGATCACATATTCCAAGAATTGAAGGAACGGGCCGTCGCCGAGTTCGGAGAACGGCGTGCAGCCGAGTTACAGGATTTCCTGGAACAGACGGCCCGCCAAATTTGGGAAATCGACCAGGTTTCGGTGCATGTGGACCTGGAACCAGGTTTTTATCAATAGACCGCTCATGGATTGTGAGGATGACGATGCCGGAACCTTACGAACTCACCGCCTCCCAGGCCGCCGCGCAGATACGGCAGGGCACGCTCTCTCCGGTAACATTGTGCCGGTCGTTGCTCGACCGGATCGACCGTTTCGATGGCGACATTCGCGCCTGGGTTACCATTGACCGGGAGGAAGTGCTGGAGACGGCCCGCCGCCGTGAGACCGAGGTGGAACGTGGCGATCCCCTGGGGCCACTCCACGGTGTTCCGGTGGGGCTGAAGGATATTTTCAACACCGACGGAATGCTGACCACTGCCGGTTCCAGGATCTACGCTGAGTTCGTACCGGACTATGACGCCACGTCGGTGGCCAGGATACGTCGGGCCGGGGGCATCATACTGGGCAAGGCGGTTACCACAGAGTTTGCCACCTCCGATCCATCGCCGACCCGCAATCCGTGGAACCTTGAGCATACCCCCGGTGGCTCCAGCAGCGGCTCTTCGGCGGCCGTAGCCGCCCGAATGGTGCCCGCCGCCACCGGGTCGCAAACCGGCGGCTCCACCTGCCGCCCTGCCGGTTACAACGGGATCGTTGGCCTGAAGCCGACTTACGGGCGCATCAGCCGCTACGGCGTCGTTCCGGTCAGTTGGTCGTTGGACCATGTTGGCATCCTGGTGCGCAGCGTGGCCGACGCCGCGCTGATGCTTACCGCGATGAGCGGCTTTGACCCGAACGATCCGGGATCACTGGACCTGCCCGTTCCTGACTTCACCCGACAGATGGCCCAGCATAATCATCCGCCTCGGATCGGTCTGGTGCGTGAATACTATTCCGAGACCGCAACGCCCGAGGTATGGGCGCATACCGAGCAGGTGGCCCAACGGCTGGCTGATGCGGGAGCGGAAGTGGTGGAGTTGTCGCTTCCCGACACCTTCGCCTCGTGCCACGGCGCCCAGCGTATCGTCATGCACGTGGAATGCGCTGCCTTCCACGAGCGATTCTACCGGGAACGAGCCGACGAATACGGGCCACGCATCCGCTCCGCCATCGAAATGGGCTTGATAATGCCGGCTTCCAAGTACCTCCAGGCGCAGCGGCTGCGACGTCAGTTCCGCGACGACATGGTGGACATGGTGCGGCAGGTCGATGTCGTGATGACGCCGGCCACCGTTTCACCCGCGCCCAAGGACCTCAACACCACCGGGGACGCGGCATTCCAGGTGCCCTGGACTTCCAGCGGTTTGCCCACGGTTGTCGTGCCGTCCGGGCTAAGTGAGCTGGGTTTGCCCATGGCCGTACAGTTCGGAGGCCTGCCCTACGAGGAAGGCAAGCTGTTGGGCGCGGCCCAATGGTGCGAGCAAGCGTTGGGAGTGTCCCTCTGTCCGCCAGGGTTTGATTAGGCCCCAACAGCGCAGAGTGCATTGGCGTCCAACCTCGGGTACACCGCTCCCCAACCGGGGAGCGCGAGTGGCCTGTGGCAGCGCTCCGACGTTGGGCCGCCGGAGCAATGGATGGGATGGTGCCGAAGGTCAGATTCGAAGGCGTCAATATTATACAGTGCTGTGAATTGAGGTTTTCTACTCAAATCTACGGGCCTCATACGGTGAAGCTACGTCCGTTGTTGTGAATTTGTCCAGCATTTTTCAGGCTGCTGGCTGCATGACATTCGCAAAGGCATCCGCCGCTTCCTGTTGCCATCCCTCGAGGGCGTGGGCGTAGATATCCATGGTGATTTTGGGACTTGAATGGCCAAGACGTTCGGCCGCCACGGCATAGTTTGGCCGCACATCCAGCAACACCGAGGCGTGGAAATGCCGCAGGCTTCTCCACGTAACACTTGGGCATCCCGCGCGTTTTGCCAATCTTTGCACGGCGTGCATCACCGTGTTGGGGTGCGACCACCCGGTCCATTCGCGCCGGGGGAAGACGATCGCAGGTGGCTCTACACCCAGTTGGCCTGCTAGTTCCTCTTGTTGTGCCCGGTGCTTACGCAGGACTCCCACGGTCAGTGCATCCAAGGCCACGGTCCGCTCCCCGCGTGCCGTCTTAGGCGGCTCCAACGACACACCATCAGCTGTCACGACCAGGGACTGGCATATTTGCAGAGTTCCCTCGTCCAGATCGATATGCTCCCACGTCAAAGCCAGGGCTTCGCCTCGGCGCATCCCAGTGAAAGCGATGAGGTGGATGAACGGCCAAAGAGGGTCCTCCGCCTTTTTCGCCAACGACAATAGCGCCAGCACCTCGTCCATTTCGGGACTGTACGCTTCCGACTTGGCGACGGTGGGTGGCGAACCAGCGCCACGGGATCCCTGAATATCATTTCCATTCTCAGCGCGTGTTTCACGGCACCGCTGAGCACGTGGTGTACCGCCTGCACACCCTTCGGCGCCATCCCTTCGTCCAAGAGTTTGGACTCCAGACCCTGTATATGCATTGGGGAGAGTTGCACCAGCCCCACGTGCTCCAAGGAAGGTTTGATGTGAAGCCGTATGATGCCCTCGTAACGGTCGATCGTCTTCTGCCGGCGATTAGGAATGATTTTCTCCTGTAGCCATTTGTCCAGCCACTCACCGACCTTGTACTGGACTTTTGTAGGGGCGATGCCGCGATCCAATTCTGCCAGGATTTCGCGCAGCCGACGTTGGGCGTCGGATTTCTTTCCCCGGACCGTTTCCGTGTTGCGAATACGTTTGCCATTGGCGTCACGGCCCAGGAACACCTGGATTTCCCAGGAGCCCGGATTGCGTTGCCTGATAGTGCCTTTCATGGTGTGATACCTCTCCAATCGGTTTCCAATTGTCAACGAGCTTGCCGTGAACGGGTCAGCTCGACTGATGATTTCCGACGGGACCAACCGGCAGCGTCCTCATGGATTTGCCAAAACGTTGAACCGCTCCGCCGGAAACTCCCTGCATGACATCTCACCTCCTTGTTGAGTCTGACGTTGTATGGTCGGCGGTTTTCCAACGTGAAAGTTGGCCAGGCAATGTAGGCTTGCCCCAAATGCGGCCGCCGGCGCCTCTAGCTGCGCATAGTTCGGGCAGGACGACGCCTGGAAGAACCGTCGGATCCGGCGGTCTACCAACTGGTTTGGCTCTTTGCCCGCGGTGAGAACGCGAATCCCGTCGATGAACCGGTCGGCAAGACCGAACGCACGACGTTTGGTCTCAACTCAGTCGGCCCTCGGTTGGTGAGCTTCCTCAGGCGCAGCGCTGGATTTGTCGTCGGTCTGTTCCGAGTTGCCGACGAGTCGTTCCAGAGCTTGGCGGGGGATTAATATACGAGCGCCGAACCTGACGGAATCAATGCGTCCAACACGGATTTCCTCCCGCACCATCCATTCACTGACTCCCAGGGCCGCGGCTGCTTCCTTCGCTCCACCAGGTTCAGCCAAGAGGCGCTGGTGGGTGTGAAGTGCAGATGGAAGCGGGGCCGCTTGGCAAACCAGTTCCGGATCAGCGCCGTCTGGTGGGTGGCGTAGTTGTCCGCGATCAGGTGGACGTCCCGGTCGTCGGGCACCTCGGCCTCGATGGTATCGAGGAACTTGCGGAACTCCACGGCCCGGTGCCGTTGGTGGCAGCGACCAATTACCCGGCCGGTTCTGGTGTCCAGGGCGGCGAACAGCGACGTGGTGCCGTGGCGCAGGTAATCATGGGTGCGCCGTTCCACCTGTCCCAGGCGCATGGGAACAGCGGACGGGTGCGATCCAACGCCTGGATCTGGGACTTCTCGTCCACGCACAGGACCAACGCCCGATCCGGTGGATTCAGGTACAGCCCCACAAGGTCCCTGACCTTCTCGATGCAGAAGGGGTCCGCCGACAACTTGAAGGTCTCCGTGCGGTGAGGCTGCAATCCGAAGGCTCGCCAGATACGGCTCACGGTGTTATGACTCAGGCCGCTGCGCTGGGCCATGGACCGGGTGCTCCAATGGGTCGCGTCCCGGGGCGTGGTCTCCAGCGTCAGCGTAATCACCCGTTCCACGTCGTCATCGGCAACCGCTCGGGGTCGGCCGCTGCGCGGTTCGTCCAGCAGGCCGTCCAGTCTCCGTTTCAAGAACCGGGAACGCCACTTCCCCACCGTCTGTTTTGACACTCCCAATTGGACGGACACCGCAGTATTGTTCAGGCCATCGGCGCCACTCAGGATGATCCTGGCCCGCAGGGCCAAAGCTGGCGCCGTTTTCGGCCGGCGGGCCCATCGGGCCAGGGCCTCCCGTTCCTCGTCGTCCAACGTCAACGGTGGAAGTGGTCGTCCCATGGCCATATCCCTACTCCTGATGCCGGTTGCCACGAGCTTATCCCATGATCGCACATTACTCATCTAACTTCAGATACAGGACACTAGGCCGCTTCGAATATCCGATTTCAACCCTCACGCGTACCCACTTTATCAAACTAAACCGGCCTACTGTCATTGCGAGGAGCGCAGCCGCTCATGGTGAGCCTGTCGAACCACGTGGCAATCTCGCTGAGGTTGCACACACGTCGGCAAACCACATTGATACGGCGACGGGATTGCCGCCCCCGTATCAAGTACGGGGTCGCAATGACAGATTAAGTCGGTACGAGTGAGGATTTCAACCGGCTTGTGCAGCCCGCGTCATGCAGTTCAGGCTTGTTTTTCGGATTGGCGTTTTTCCGTGGCAAAGGCACGGCATAATGGTAAAATTCCCTTTGACTGCAAAGGCATTTGCAGCGTGTTATCAATCAATGCCATGTTCGGCCCTGTGTCATGTATCGACCGGTAGAGGTGCTTGAATGCGTTTGGAAGGAAAAGTTGCCATCGTCAGCGGTGGCGCCCACGGTATGGGTGCGGTTGAGGCGAAACTTTTCGGGCGAGAAGGGGCCAGGGTTGTAATCGCGGACATCCAGGACCAGGACGGTCAAAGGGTCGAAGCCGAAATCAACGAGGCCGGCGGGCAAGCGCTCTACGTCCACACCGACGTTACCGACGAATCGGCCTGGGCGAACGTGGTTAACCAGGCGGTGCAGAGGTTTGGTCGTCTGGATGTGCTGGTGAACAACGCCGGAATCAGCAGCCGGGCAGTGCCGGATGACGACAGCCTGGATGCCTGGACCCGCATCATGGACATAAACTCCACCGGCGTGTTCCTTGGCGCCAAACATGCCATACAGCAAATGCAGAAAAACGGCGGCGGTTCCATAGTCAACATATCGTCTATCGCCGGTTTGGTCGGCATGTTGAGCGGGCACCCGGCTTATAACGCTTCCAAAGGATCAGTACGTCTTTTTACCAAGGCAATGGCGGTGCGTTACGGCCGTGAAAACATTCGGGTCAATTCAGTGCATCCGGGGTACATGCCTCCCATGATGGGCAACGTCTCTACGGAAGAAGTACGTACCGGCCGCAGCGCAATGGTGGAAGATCAGGTTCCAATGGGTCGCGAGGGGCGTCAGGAAGAGGTGGCCAACGCCGTGTTGTTTTTGGCCAGCGACGACGCCTCATACATCACCGGGGCCGAGCTGGTCGTGGATGGCGGGTTCACGGCCCGTTAGCGAACTGCAAACCGTTTCCTCCAACTGGATCGCAGGAATATATCATGCCCATCAACGAAGTAACCATTGTCAGTCGGTGCGCCCGTTGTTCGTACGCGCTGGCCACAACAACCGTAAAAAAAGACAATATGCGGCTGATGTCTAGCGACCTGGTCTGGTGCGAAAAATGCCAGGCCGATTGTCCCCAGGTACGAGACATCTTAGACCGCGAATCCACGGTATCCGGTGAGCAGTCCAGCTACCCGGGCAACCCGGCGGTTGAAAATGTCAGCGCCGCTGAATTCCGCCGTGGCCGCAGCGCCAACCCCAACTCCTGAACCCGAGGACGGTGTACATGTTCGCTACCGACGCGACGCTAGAACTGCAACGAATTACTCAATCCCCGGAATCTGACGTAGTTGGCAGCGATTTCGACCTGGGATACGGTGCCATGCTAATCGCCGCCACCGAATATCCTGACGTCGACATCGAGGCCATCCTGTCTAATCTCGATCGTATGGCTGAAGCCGTTCAATCTCGCATCACCCCGGACTCCTCATCTCTTCAACAACTAAACGTGGTAACCGACCTGCTTTTTGGAGTCATCGGTTTGGCCGGCAACCGGGATAATTACCACGATCCCCTCAACTCGTACCTGCACCAGGTCCTCGTTCGTCGATTGGGTATCCCGGTAACGTTGTCGCTAATCTGCATGGAAATCGGGCGACGCGCCGGAGTCCCAATCCTGGGCGTTGGTATGCCGGGCCACTTCCTGATCCGCCATCGGGACGAACCAAATTATTTCGTCGACACATTCAACGGTGGCTTGTTGCTCAATCAGGATGAATGTGGAGCGTTGTTGCGGGAATCTGCCGGCGAAGAAATGCGCCTGGAACCTCACCACCTGGACCCGGTTACACCCAGGGACATACTCGCCCGCATACTGAGAAACCTCAAAGCGATTTATTGGGACAGCGACGATTTCGATCGCTGCATTACCGCTATTGGGGCGTTGATGGCGGTTACTCCGGATCGACCGCAGGAACAACGCGACCGGGCCGTGGTACACCTCAAGGCCGGCAATAATCAAGCCTCAGAAGCCGATTTCAACGCTTATCTGTTGGCGATGCCCGACGCCGAGGATGCCGAAACGGTGCGCAACGCGCTCCAGAGACTTCGCAGCAGTAACTGACCCGAAGTAAGTCCACGGGCATCAAACCTGAACCGGGCGCCGATCTTGCCCCACCCATCGGACACCTCCGTTGCAAAATACATTCCGTGACATTGCCCGCCGGTCCAACCGTCATTGTCATTGGTCCCTGCCAACCTACCGTTCCGTACCACGCCTTCACTGGGTGCAACCATGATTCGCTATATTCTGATTGGAATCGGACTCTTTGCCCTCATCCCAATAATCTGGTTCGCCTGGTGGCTTGGTAGTCCGCTCTTCTCCTCCACCGAGGTTAACGAGGAATTCCCCTTCGCAACTCGGGCAGTGGTTCCCGCCAATATGAACATGGCTGAAGTCGAAGCTCGTATGACCGAGGCAGCCAGCAGCGCCGATTCCGAAATGAACGAACCCATGGCCCAAATGACCGGAGGGTCGGCTGATCAAAACGCGGTGCAAGCCAAGTTCACCGGCGAGTTCCGCGACGCAGACTCTTTTCACAAGGGGTCGGGAACGGCCACCATTTTCGAGATCGTTGCCACCGGGGAACGAGTGCTCCGCTTCGAAGACTTCAGAGTTACCAACGGCCCCGATCTCCGTGTTCTTCTGGTGAACGCTGCCGATCCAGAAAGTCACTCCGACCTGGACGAATCCGGGTACGTGGAATTGTCCAAATTGAAAGGTAATGTTGGACCTCAAAACTACGTAATACCGAGCGATTTCGATCTTTCCAATGCCCAAAGTGTGGTCATTTATTGCAATCCCTTCCGGGTGGTATTCAGCGTTGCCACCCTGGAATCGCCCTCCTGACCATAATTCGGACAACTTACATACCATCCAGGAATTCCCCATCCGGCCGCATAGAGTGAGTGTTATTATGCTTGCGACATTGGCGGCTGGACCTTCCAGCCCACGCAGGAGGCAATACCCATGCCAATTGAACAAGTGGCCCCCGGACTTGAGCGCATTCTGGATTTGAACCAGGAAGTCGAATGGTTGGCCAGTGGATTCGGAGGCGACGGTTCGGCCCTGGGCGTGCCCTGGTGGCCTGCCGAGGGTCCAGTGTGGTGGCAAGAATCCGGCTACCTTCTGTTTAGCGACATTGGTGGCAATCGGCGGATGCGATTCAACGATGCGGATGGACTGTCCGTATTCCAGTCCGATACCAACGAGGCCAACGGGTTGACCCGCGATCCCCAGGGCCGATTGCTGGCTTGCGAACACGCGGCGCGGCGCGTAACCAGGCAGGAAGCTGACGGCAGCGTCACCGTGGTCGCCGACTCCTATCAGGGTAAACGACTTAACCGCCCGAATGATGTGGTGGTCAAATCCGACGGCGCCATCTACTTCACCGACCCTTATCGGGACACCTACCCTGATATGCAGCTGGGTTTCGCTGGCGTATATCGCGTCTCCCCTGATCTCAGCGAGGTCACGTTGCTGATAGACGATTACGTTGGTCCAAATGGCCTTTGCTTCTCACCCGGCGAATCCATCCTCTATATCAACGATTCAAGAATCGGGTTGATCAAGGCGTGGGACGTCAAAACCGATGGGGGAATCGAAAACGGCCGACTGTTCTGTGCCCTGGCCGACGAAAGACCCGGCGTCCCCGACGGGATGAAATGCGATTTGGAAGGCAACCTGTATTCGACAGGGCCGGGCGGAGTCTGGATCATGGGGCCTGACGGCCGCCATCTCGGCACCATCGCCCTGGGTGGAGGGAAACGCGCCACCAACGTTGGTTTCGGCGGTGGCGATTGGCGCACTCTTTACATAACCACCTTCGAGGAGTTGTGTCGGGTAAGCGTTAATATTCCGGGCGTCCCCGTACCGCGAACCATTTGATTTCCGAGGATTCGCCCGGCTGTAACACGCCCGACCGTTTTGATCCATGACCGGCTGGCAACGGTGGCGCCAGGCCAGCGTGGTTTATCGGCCGTTGCGCACGTAGTCCGCGATTTTCTCTCCGATCATAATCGTAGTGGCGTTGGTGTTTGCTCGGATGCAATCGGGCATGATTGACGCATCGGCGACGCGGATGTTCTCCAGACCGTGAACCTTTCCGTGCTGGTCGACCACCGCCATGCCGTCGCTGGCCGGTCCCATCTTGCACGTGCCTGAAACATGGTGCGATGTACCCGAGTTCCGCATCAGCCAGTCATCCAAAGCGGCATCGTCAACCAGATCGGAATCCAACGGATTGACCCGATCCAACAGGACATCGCGGTACGCAACATGTGTTCCAATCTCCACGCAGGTACGAATAGCTTTCCGCATTCTCTCCAGATCAAAGGGTTCTTGATAGTAGTTGTAGTCCAGGTATGGATATTCAGCAGGATCTGATGATTTCAATCTGAGTTCGCCATGTCCCAGCGCAAGTTGCAAGCCGGCGCTGATGCCAATGTAGTTTTCGTCATCGTCAATTACTACCTGCGCCGGTCGATGCTCCGAGGTCATCAGCAACGGAGATATCTGCATGTCGTTCCGCAAGTGAGATCCTTCAACGGTGTACCGCAAACCCACCTGGATGGCCGCCGCCTGCACGTCGGGACGGTCTCCGGCGGCCCGAAACAGGACGCAGGCAGATGGATGGTCTCTCAAATTCTGCCCCACTCCCGCCAGCTCATGCGTAACCGGAATGCCTACTTCTCGCAGATGGTCTGCCGGCCCCACTCCCGATAGCAGCAACAGCTGCGGCGAGGCTATCGCGCCACTGCTTACGATAATCTCGTTGCCTTCCACGACGAAGCGTTCTCCATCGCTTTCCACCTCTACTCCTACAGCACGTTTGCCATCGAAAACCACGCGGCACGCCTGAACGTTTGCCCGCAGCGTAAGGTTCAGGCGGTGGCGAGCAAGGTTCAGGTACGCCAGGGCGGTGCTGATGCGAACGCCGTCCAGCGTGTTGCGCGCCCGGGGAGACACCCCGGTGGATTCGGGATGGTTTTGGTCCGGGTCGTCCCTGAAGCCCAGGGCCAGGCATGCCGATTTAAATGCGGTGGAGTGGGGTAGCCATTCGTCAGGACGGTATCGACGCACCGGAATCGGTCCTTCGGTGCCGTGCCAGTCATCCTGAAAGTCGTGATCATTCTCCATCCGCCGGAAAAACGGCAACACGCTCGTATAACCCCATTCGTCGTTGCCCCATTCTGACCAACGGTCGTAGTCCTCCGGTATCCCGCGGTACAACACCTGCCCGTTGATTGCCGACGATCCGCCGGTGGCCTTGCCGCGGGGGATCACCAAGTCGGTTTGTTGCGCAGTAACGCGGGCGCTGTACGCCCAGCTATGCGGACCATAGGCCGAGAAAAACACATTGTTGCCCAACTTCAAATCGTCGGGCAGGTGATCAAAATCGGGATAGTCCGGTCCCGCTTCCAGAAGCAGAACGCTTTTGTCTGGATCCTCCGAAAGGCGCGTAGCAATTGTCGACCCTGCGGACCCGGCGCCCACTACGACATAGTCGTATCGCATTTGAACCTCCTCACCATTAGTGCTGTCCGGTTTGTCGCCATACTAGCCTACCGATGGATGTCCAGCAAGAAATCGCAGCGTTGGTGGTTGCTCTCGATTTCCCCTTTTGGTGACTCGTGCCCGTTGTTAATAAATTCGAGCCTATGATAGAATCGGCGCCGTGATTGGTTCCGCCACATACGATTTGCAATACTGGGTAGCTTTGGCGCGGGTGCCTCGCTTGGGCGCAGCCCGATTCCATCGATTGGAAGACCACTTCGATGGGGATATGAAGAACGCCTGGCTGGCTTCCTCACGCGAGTTGCGGGCTGCCGGAGTTGGCACTGAAGTCGCCCAGAATATCGTGTCTGCCAGGGAAACCATCGAACCTGAGCGCGAACTCGAAAAACTGGTATTGGCCGGTGTCGGCGCTATCACCTGGCGCCATGAGGAATATCCGGCGAGACTGCGGGAAACCTTTGATGCTCCGGCGGTACTGTACGTTCGAGGGACCCTGCATCCAGGTGATGAATGCGCGGTAGCGGTGGTCGGTACCCGTCGGCCCACCGATTACGGTCTCCGAGTCACCGCCGAATTGTGCTCGGCCCTCGCCGCGGCCGGCGTAACTGTCGTCAGTGGTCTGGCATTCGGCGTGGATGCCCGTGCCCACCAGGCAACGGTTGATGCCGGGGGCAGAACCATCGCAGTGTTGGGAAACGGGTTGGACACTGTCTATCCCAGGGAAAACCGGCGGTTGGCGGAGCGTATAGTAGCTGAGGGCGGCGCCCTTGTCAGTGAATTTGGTTTGGGAGTACGTCCTGAAGCCTCCAATTTCCCCCGGCGCAACAGGATCATCAGCGGCATGACGCTGGGTACTCTAGTTACCGAAGCCAGCAACACCAGCGGCACCAGATGGACGGTATACCACGCGCTGGAACAGAACCGGGAAATCTTTTGCGTACCCGGTAGCATTTACTCGGAGAACAGCAAGCTCACCAACCGGCTGATAAGAGAAGGCGCCAAACTGGTCACCGAAGTTAGTGATATATTAGTTGAAATCGGTGTCAGCGCCGTTACGCAGCAGATGGCCATGGACCTGAGCGAAAGTGCGGAGCCGGATCAATCCGATGCCGCGTTGAACCATAAAGGACGCGGCAACCTGAAATTTACTTCCCAATCTAATGTGGTAGAGTCCACGAAATCGCTACCCGCCGATCCCGAAGAATCCATCTTGTTGGAACATATCACCGACGAACCTACCCACATTGACGACTTGGTCCGCCTCTGTAATCGCCCCGTCGCGGAGGTAAGTAGTATGCTCGCCATGCTCGAATTGAAGGGGCTGGTTCAATCGGTTAGCGGAATGCACTACAAACTGCTCATCTGAACCGGAGGCTTTCTCAACCCATGCCGCCGAAAACCGGAACTAAAAACACCACCGCCAAGCCGCGACAATCGAGCAGCCGCACGGCTAAAACCGGCTCGGCGCGTGGTGCGTCCAAAAAAACTGCCACTTCCGCCAGGCGCAAAAGCAGTATCCCATCGGCTGATGGCAAGCGTTTGGTAATCGTAGAATCGCCGGCAAAGGCGAGGACAGTTGGCCAGATCCTAGGCCGGCAATATGTCGTGGCCGCTTCCATGGGTCATGTGCGCGACCTGCCCAAGTCAACGCTTGGTGTCGACACTCAAAACGAATTCACGCCTAAATACGTTACGCTTAGGGACAAGCAAACCCTGGTCACTGACCTGAAAAAATCGGCGGCCAAGGCGTCTGAGATTTACCTGGCCACCGACCCGGACCGCGAGGGCGAAGCAATCTCGTGGCACCTGCAGAACGCGGCGGGTTGGGCAGACCTGGATCCGCAACCGAAACGTGTAGTTTTCCACGAGATCACCAAGCAGGCGGTTGAAGATGCGTTCGATCATCCCCGTGAAATCGACATGCAGCTGGTCAATGCACAACAGGCCCGCCGAATTTTGGACCGCTTGGTAGGTTACGAAATCAGTCCCCTGCTGTGGCAGAGAATTCAAAGGGGTTTGTCGGCCGGACGGGTGCAGTCCGGTACTTTGCGCATGATTGTGGATCGCGAACGCGAGATCAGCGCCTTTGTTCCCGTGGAATCGTGGACTCTCGAAGCCTCACTCCACAAAGATACAGACGCGCCCGATAAACCGGATGTGTTCAATGCGACTTTGCATTCCCGCAAGGACGCCCGGAGACGCCTGAATATCTCCGATGAAGACGCGGCACGGAGCCTGGAAGCACAGTTGCAGGGCGCCGCCTACTCGGTGGACTCCGTAGAGAAACGCCCCCGCCGGCAGCGCCCATCTCCACCATTCATCACCAGCACGTTGCAACAAGAGGCGGGGAGAAAACTCCGCTTCACCGCCCAACGCACGATGGCCGTAGCCCAACAGCTGTACGAAGGCCTGAACGTTGGCGCCGATGGCTCGGTGGGTTTGATCACCTATATGCGCACCGACAGCACCACTGTGGCCGAGATCGCCATTCAGGAGGCTCGCGCGTATATCAGCGATCGCTACGGGAAACAATTTGTGCCGGACAAGGCGCGGGTTTACCGGACCCGTTCCAAAAACGCCCAAGAAGCCCATGAAGCAATCCGGCCCACCTCAATCCGAAGGGACCCGCAGAGCCTCGCTCCCTACCTGAGCGCAGAACAATTGCGGCTGTACACCCTGGTTTGGGAGCGCATGATCGCCAGCCAAATGGCCGACGCTCAACTGGAAGCGACCACGGTTGACATCGATGCGCGCTGCCTCGGCCAATCAGATGAAATATTCCGATTCCGGGCCACCGGTTCGGTGCTTCGGTTTGCCGGGTTCAGAGCCGTGTACCTGGAAGGGCGCGACGACGTTGTTGATTCGGAAGAGAACGCACTGCCCGATCTGGCGTCCGGTGACGGGCTGATCAACCAGAACCTGGCTGCCAACCAACACTTCACGCAACCGCCGCCCCGGTTTACTGAAGCCACGTTGATCAAGGCGATGGAGGACAAGGGAATCGGGCGGCCCAGCACCTATGCCCCTACCATTGCCACCCTCATTGAACGCGAATACGTGGAACGCGAGCAAACCCGTTTGACTCCGACCAGGATGGGATTCACCGTCACAGATTTGCTAACCGAGCATTTTGAAGACGTTATGGACCTGGACTTCACGGCTCGAATGGAGGCTGACCTCGACGAGGTAGCCCAGGGAAATCGGGATTGGGTGCCGGTTTTGCGGGAATTCTATGATCCTTTCAGTCAGGCCATCAACAAGGCGGCTGAAAAATTCGCAATCGCTGATCAAACCGATGAAGTTTGCGAAAAATGCCAGCAGCCGATGGCAATCAAAACCGGCCGATTCGGACGCTTTTTGGCCTGTAGCGGTTACCCCAAATGCCGCAATACCAAGGACCTGGGCGAGAACCCGGACCGTCCATTCGAGGAAGAAACCGACGAGGTTTGCGAGCGTTGCGAAAGACCAATGGTCATTAAGTCGGGACGTTACGGCAGGTTCCTGGCGTGCACCGGTTTCGGCGCCGAAGAAAACCCTTGCGACAACCGTCGTAACCTGATCAAAAAAAGCGGGGTGCCGTGCCCCAAGTGTGGTGGCGATTTGGTGGAACGCCGCTCCCGAAAAACGCGACGCCCGTTTTGGGGATGCGCAAATTATCCCACTTGCGAATTTCTGGTTAACACTCAGCCCTTGCCAACGCCATGCCCGCAATGTAGCGGCATGTTGGTAGCCGCCGCCAAAGGGCGCGTCTCATGCGTGGATTGCAAGTGGAAAGGGGAATTGCCAGCCGAAACCGGGCAACTCGAACCGGCTGACAAGGAGTTGGCAACGGTTGGCGACTAGAGCGGGCGCTCCGAAAGCGCCTACAAATGGCGACAGGGTTCCAGCTCCCGCCACAACGGAATTGCTGGAACGGTACGGCCGGTTTCTTACCGGGCAACGGGGTCTGTCGGCCAATACACACCGAATATACCTGGACGACCTGCACAAATTCCTAGCGTACTGCCGACGGGAGAGCCGGTCCTTGCAGGATATGGACCGCCAGCTCCTTCGGGGATATGTGGCTCATCTGGCCACCAGCGGCCGATCTGACGGGCCCAAACCGGAGGGTTACGCCCGTGTCAGTATTGTACGCATGCTAACTGCCGTACGAACCTTTTACAATTTCCTGGTTCAGGAGGGCTGGTTCACGGCAACTCCGGTTCCTTCCGCGCGGTCATTTCCGATTAAGGTAGAAAAACCATTGCCTTCGTTTCTCGGTGAACAGGAAACGTCGCGATTGTTGGACGCACCGGATACATCGACACCCCTGGGCCTCCGGGATCGGGCATTGCTGGAAGTTCTGTATGCCTGCGGAGTCAGGCTGGCTGAGGTCCACGGTATGAACGTCGGCGACGTGATACCGGCGCGAAGGGAAATACTCGTTACCGGAAAGGGAAACAAGCAACGCTATACGCTGTACGGCGAACCGGCAGCGGATGCGTTGGAAAGATACATCGCGGAAGCGCGCCCTCAATTGATCGCCGATTCGACCGGACAGGAAGCCCTGTTTGTGAACCGATACGGCGGCAGGTTATCCCGGCGGAGTATCGAAAAACTGGTGAGCGCGTATTCGGCTCGCGTAGGGCTTCGCGCCGGAACGCATACGCACACTCTCCGGCACAGTTTCGCCAGCCACATGCTCGCCGGCGATGCTGACTTGCGCGTCATCCAGGAATTGCTTGGCCACAGTAGTGTATCGACTACACAGATGTATACGCACATTACCAAGCAGGAATCGCGCCGGGCTTACCTCAAGTTCCATCCCCTGTCCCGCGAGTCGGAAACCGATAGCGATCCACCGGAAACAGCCGCGCCGTTGCCGCCTGATCCTGACCCAGACCAAGCCTCATTTTGAACTGGTAGCAACTTGACAAAGATCCTCGTTTTGCATGGGCCCAACCTGAATGCGTTGGGGCGGCGCGATCCAGATCACTATGGTTCGCTGTCTCTCGATACGATCAATGAACGTATCACGGGCGTCGCTGCATCCATTGGCATCGACGTGGAATGTTTCCAGTCCAACCATGAGGGAGCGTTGATCGACTATCTGCAGGATTGCTTCGGAAGAATAGATGGCGTGGTGATAAACGCCGGGGCATTGACTCATTACGGCCTGTCGCTAAAAGATGCTCTTACGGATTGCCGTGTGCCTGTCATTGAAGTTCACCTGAGTAATATCCACGCCAGAGAAGAATGGCGCCGGCGATCCGTTTTGGCTGATTCCGTTCGAGGCCAGATTGCCGGGCTTGGGTGGAGAGGCTATACTGCTGCTCTGGAAGCGCTGGCAGGAATAATATCTGACGACGCACATGGTGCGGATTAAGTGCCGGTTGTCCTTGTAATGCAGGCGGGTTTTGCCTGCGTCCGTCGATTGGCTTGGTTTTTCTAAGGGGATACCGAAATGAGCATCAACTTTAGTGACCTCAACAAAGGGATGGTGATCGAGCTGGAAAACCAGCCGTGGCAGGTGATGGATTATGAGCGGCACAAGATGCAACAGCGCGCCCCCGTGACCCGGATTAAGATGAGGAATCTCGTCAACGGAACGGTCATTGAGCGCACGTTCCAAAGGTACGACACCGCGTTCAGTTTAGCCGATGTTGACCACCGCGAAACTCAATACCTGTATACCGACGGCACCCATTATTGCTTCATGGACCAGGAAAATTTTGACCAGCATGAGCTCACCGCCCAGCAGTTGGGAGATGCCCTCGGTTATCTAAAAGAAAGCATGATGGTGGAGGTCGTTTTTTACAAAGGCGCGCCCATCAACGTGAATCTTCCCATCCACGTGGAGCTCGCAGTGGTCGATACTCCTCCCGCTTTCAAAGGCGACACTGCCCAGGGGGGCAATAAACCGGCCACCCTGGAAACCGGGTTGCGCATTACCGTACCGATGTTCATTACCCCAGGGTCGATTGTGAAAGTCGATACGCGTAATGCCACGTACTCGGAGCGAGTATCCTAAGCCGTGGTTCGTGGTGGAGCAACGATGCTTTCGCCGGTGGTCTATTCGGTCAAAGATGTGGCCGGCTATCTGAAAGAAAAACTGGAATCTGATAATCTCCTGTCGGACCTCACTGTCCAGGGTGAAATCGCGAATCTTCGTACCGTTGCCAGCGGGCATTCATATTTCAGCCTGCGGGGCGACGGTAACAGTATCAGATGCGTCATGTTTCGGGGGCGCGCCGGCCAGGAGTATCTGGAATCTGGTCAGGAAGTGCTGGTCGGTGGAACCTTCACCTTTTACGGGCCGTCCGGTGAAGCCAATCTGCAGGTCGCCGCGGCGCTGCCGGTCGGTTCGGGAGCTCTGGCATTGGAGTTGGTGCGGCTCCGCCAGCAGCTGGAATCCGAAGGATTGTTCGACCCGTCTCGAAAGCGCCGGCTACCGGAATTTCCCGGCGTAATCGGCGTGGTAACCTCCCCTAGCGGAGCGGTTTGGCAAGACATACAAAACGTCGTGAGACGACGTTTCCCCATCGCTGAGCTCCGGTTGTTCCCCACGGCGGTGCAGGGTGAACGCGCCGCAGGCCAAATTGCTGCTGCAATCTCCCGGCTCAATGATGAAGGCACCGCTGACGTCATCATCGTGGCCAGAGGAGGCGGTTCCCTCGAGGATCTTTGGTGCTTTAATACCGAAGAAGTCGGCCGGTCAATTTTCGCCAGCGGCATACCGGTCGTGTCTGGAATCGGGCATGAAACCGACCACACCATCGCAGATGATGTAGCGGACAGGCGCGCTCCCACGCCATCCGCCGCCGCAGAACTGGCGACTCCGGATAGATTGCAGTTGCTGTCCAATATCCTGGGCGGATTGCAGCAATCGGAATCCGCGATGACCAACCGAATCGCCCGCCTGCGGAACTCGTGCGCATTGACCAACCAACGACTGGTTCGAAGCGCTCCGGACGTGGGGTCCCGGCGTCGTCAGGTTGATGATCTCGCCGACCGGTCCGCAACTACCTTGTTGCGGCGCATTGACCTGAAGAACCGGGAAATCGTGACTCTGGGCGCCAGGTTGAATACACTGGACCCCGCCGCTACTTTGCGTCGCGGTTTTGCCGTCGTGAACCGCTACGACGACGACGCCGTAGTCACCGACCCCGGACAGGTCCTACCCGGAGATTTGTTGTGCATCACAGTATCCGGAGGTACGCTCGACGCCACCGCCGCAACACCCCTGCCGGAGGGCTCAACCCCGGAAAATGGGCTTGCCCCGGCGGTAGCCAGGATTGAACCACCATCGGCAACCCCCGACTCGGACAACCAGGCCGGAGAACGTACAATCCCATCTGATGATTCTGCCCGAACTATTCGCCGCCCTCGCACCCGGCCGAACCCGCCACCGGCCATGCGACCCCTCCTGTGAGTGAGGGAATCGGTCAATAATCACGATGAACCAGTCGAGTGATCCCGGTCGGGAGGAAATAAGCGAATTGGCCTTTGAAGAGGCGTACCGGCGTTTAGAAGACACAGTATCTCGCCTTGAATTGGGTGAAATGTCCCTGGCCGATTCAGAACGGCTCTATCTGCTGGGTCTGGATTTGGCGAAACGCTGCCAGCAACTATTATCTGAGACTGAAATGAGAATCAGTCAGGCCGGCCCGGGATCAGACCTGGCAGGTATGCGCCGAGAGGCAGACCCCGGTGGCGAGGCCGGCGCCTGGGATGTTCCGTTTGCCCCGGAACCCGACGACCCAATGTTCTTTGAAGACGACCCCGAATTGTGAATTTGTCCAAGTCGAATTAGGCCGTGTTGACATTTGAGATATATGGCGATTGCGCTAACCCAGCTCGTCATTCCCGCTTTCGCGGGAATCCAGAGTATCCTGAATGTGAACGATGTCTGCTTTCCAAAGCGCTGGATTCCGGCCCCGTATCAAGTACGGGGTGACGTTCTTTCGCCGGAATGACGTGAAATGTCAACAGAACCTAGTCCAGTGTTGCGCATAGGTTGGTTTTCAACAGGACGCGGCGAGGGATCTCGCAGTTTGTTGAGGTTCGTCGATAGCGCGATCTCCGATCATCGACTGAACGCAACCATAGAGTTCGTTTTCAGCAACCGCGAATCCGGGGAAGCCCCCGGCTCAGATGAGTTTTTCGAGCTGGTGCGGTCGCTCGAGCATCCGCTGGTGACGCTGTCGTCCACCCGGTTTCGTCGGGAACACGGCGGGGGCGCCATGAGCCGACACCGGTCGGACTTCGACCGAGAAGTCATGCGCTTGCTGGAACCTTACACTCCGGACGTGTGCGTGCTGGCCGGGTACATGTTGATATTCAGCCCTGAGATGTGCCGCCGTTTCCCACTGCTGAATCTGCACGGAGCTTTGCCCAATGGTCCCACCGGCACATGGCAGTCTGTGATATGGAGCCTGATCGAATCGAAAGCGTCCCAAACCGGGGCAATGATACATTTGGCTACAGAGGATGTGGATCGCGGCCCGGTATTGTCCGACTGCAGTTTCCCGATCGTGGGAGAGTCGTTCGACGATGCCTGGGAAACCGTGACTGGGCGCTCGGCAGCTGCCATTCAGGCTGAAGAGGAGAAGCCAACCCCCTGTTCTGCCGGATTCGCGCGGAGGGACTACGCCGCGAACCTCAGCTCATGCTCGAGACTCTGCGGGCGGTAGCGGACGGAAGGCTCCAGGCAAAGCCGGGAACGGTGCTCGATGAGCTGGGCGCTCCCCTGTCAGACCGGTATCCGGACGGCCTTCCGCTTACCGAGGAAATAGAGAAGGCAATCGGACCCGCGATTTAGACGATGTGCGCCGATCAGGCTGATTTCTTGCGCGATTCGCGTTCTGCTTGCGCCAGCGCCGTCTCTAGAGAAATATAGCGCCCACCGCCCCTGCGATACAATCGCGGTGAGGCCTCTCGATTGATCGATTCCGCGTGCACCACGCATCGGTTGATGTCCGAGAGCGACGGAAGCTCGTACATCACTTCGAGGAGGGCGTCCTCCACGATATGGCGCAATACCCGCGCGCCGGTATGGTACGACAACGCCCTTTCGGCTGCGGCTATCAGCGCTTCTTGAGTGAACTCAAGCCTTACCCCATCCAAGTGAAAGAGCTGTTGATACTGCTTTACGATGGCGTTTTTCGGCTTGACCAATACTTCCACCAACGCCTCTTTGTCCAGCGGCTGGAGAGTCGTTACGACTGGCAACCGCCCAACCAGTTCGGGGATAAATCCGAATTCGAGCAAATCTTCAGGCGTGACCTGCTCCAGCGTCCCGCATTTCGCTCCGTCGGAATCGTTCCATCCTCCGTTGTGCGCCAGGAATCCCATGGCAGATCCAACCGTCAATCGCCTGGTAGTTATCTCCTGTAAACCATCAAAAGCGCCGCCGCAAATAAAAAGAATGTTGCGCGTATTGATTTGCAACATCTCCTGGTGCGGGTGCTTGCGGCCTCCCTGGGGCGGCACATTGGCGGTGCAGCCCTCTATGATCTTCAACAATTCCTGCTGGACGCCCTCGCCGGCAACATCCCGCGTTATCGAACGGTTCACGCCTTCCTTACGCGCGATCTTGTCCAACTCATCGATGTAAATGATACCCTGCTCAGCGCGGGCAATGTCCCAGTCGGCAGCCTGGATGAGCCGGAGAAGGATGTTCTCCACGTCCTCGCCAACGTAGCCCGATTCAGTCAGGGAAGTGGCATCACAGATGGCAAAAGGGACATCCAGGGAACGGGCTAACGTTTCAGCCAGCAACGTTTTTCCGGAACCGGTCGGCCCGATCAACAAGATGTTGGATTTTTGAACCTCGATATCCGGAGCTATCGCTTCGCTTCTGATGCGTTTGAAATGGTTGTATACCGCCACCGACAGCGTTTTCTTGGCCTTATCTTGACCAATGACGTATGCGTCGAGATTGCCATAAATTTCTCTCGGCACCAATATGTGAGGTGCCGACCCCAGCGGTTCGGACACCGTTTTCGCCGGGTCGGTGGTTGTTCCGTTGGATCGACCCCGGCCGCTTTTCGACGGACTGCGGCGTTGTTCACTACGTTCCGCCACATGGGCCGCCAGTTCGCGAACACAATCGAAACAGATACCGCCCCGGGGCTGACCCGGGGGTCGCAACAGCTTGTTTTGCGGAAAAAGGTTACCGCAAAATGAGCAACGAAGATTATTGCGGCTCGGGTTACGGTTCCCGGTGCTCATTTGTTGCGGGCCAAGGTACTGTTTCGGAAGGTACTGCTTCGGTTAGAAACTCTTGCATCTACGCTGCTTCGGCCTCGGTCTCTTCAGTTTTCAATCCGAGTATTTCATCCACGATACCGTACTCAATCGCTTCGTCGGCAGTCAAGAAAAAGTCCCGATCGGTGTCGTCGGTAATTTTCTCGATAGGTTGGCCGGTAGCGATGGCCAGAATGTCATTCAAACGCTCTTTCAGGCGCACGATTTCTTTGGCCTGAATTTCGATATCCGCGGCTTGACCCTGGAAACTCCCCACGTTGGGTTGATGCATGTGTATGGTGGAGTTGGGCAGGCAATACCGTTTCCCTTTGGCCCCACCTGACAACAGGATCGTGGCCATGCTGGCGGCAGTTCCGACACAAATCGTCGATACTTGCGAGTTTATCAGATTAATCGTGTCGAGAATAGCCAACCCCGACGCGATGTAACCGCCAGGGCTATTGATGTACAGGCTGATGTCCCGATCGCGATCTTCCCGTTCCAGATAAAGCAATTGGGCGATGATTACGTTAGCCACCTGGTCAGTAATCGGAGTGCCGAGGTAGATAATGCGCTCGCGGAGCAACAACGAGTAGATATCGAACGCACGCTCCCCCCTGGGTCCTGTTTCAATGACCATGGGGACGATGTTGGTAGGTTGCAGTAAGGGCGAATCTTCAAAGGGAGCGGCCATTCCGGTCTCCTGTTCTGGGCGCGATTGAGTGCCGATTTATAGAGGGTTTGATCAAGCTGCGGACCGAGTAAAAATGTCTGGAAGTTCGGTTAAAACATGGTCGACAATTCCGTATTCGACGGCAGTCTCGGCGTCCATCCAGAAGTCCCGGTCGGAATCTCGCGACACTTTGTCGAAAGGTTGATCACAATTTTCAGACAAGATGGTATTCAACCGCTGGCGCAAACGCAAAATCTCTTGCGCGGTGATTTCGATATCCGATGCGGAACCTTGAATGCCTCCCATCACCTGGTGAATAAGTACGGTGGAATTGCGTGTGCAGTACCGTTTGCCTTTCGCTCCACCGGACAACAAAACAGCTCCCATGCTGGCCGCTTTGCCGATGCAAACGGTGGACACGTCCGGTTTGATAAGCTGCATGGTGTCGTAGATCGCCATTCCATCCAGAACCGACCCGCCAGGCGAGTTAATGTACAGGTGGATGTCTTCCTCAGGGTTTTCCCATCCCAAATACAACAAAAGCGACACGATGGCGTTGGAAACATCGTCGTCAACCTGGGTTCCAAGGTAGATGATTCTGGCCTGGAGCAAAAGGGAATACGGGTTGAAAGCACGTTCGCCTTCCTGGGTAGGTCGGATGATTCCCGGTAGCACATTGCTGGGCAACACAGGTCCCGAGTTATTGGGGAGTTGCAACATTGCGGGTAGGTCTCCTGAGTAAGAGTGCAAGTACGATTCAGGCCTGAGGCTCGTCGTCGGATTCATTTGCGGTGTCGGTGTCGGCAACATCCGTTGCTTCAACTGCATCGGCATCTTCGGTATCAACATCGCTCTCGGATTCTTCCGTTGGTTCAGCCGCTTCAGCTTCCAGGTTCCCGAGCGTAATGTCCGTTAAACGGTCCATTACCAGCTTGCTGTGCAAAGACGATCGAATGCTGTCACGGGTTGAATCCAGCGCCAGGAATTGCTGCAAGTTTTCCAGATTGCCCGGCTCTGATTCTTCGCTGGACAACCCGAGCAATCTTTCGGCCTCTGATTGTACGTCTTCATCAGATACCTCGATCCCTTCAACTTCAGCCAGCTTGCGCATCACCAGGCCGCCAACGAGTCTGCGTTCCGCATTGGGGCGCATCTCGTCGCGGAATTCTTCCAGTGACTTACCCAGGAATCGCAGGTAGGTATTAAGATCCAGGCTTTGCTGCCTGAGCATGCGGTCACGCTCAGATTCCATCGCTTCCAGTTCCCGTTCGTACAGGATGGGCGAAGCGTTAACGATGGCAACCTCGCACAGGGCTTCCAGGCTTTGTTGTTCCAATTGGCTCCTGGCCGCCGCCTCCGCCTGATTGGTCAGGGATTCGCGGATATTGTCCTGGAGAGCCGCCAGATCATCAAACCCTTCTCCAACCGATTTGGCGAAGTCGTCATCGATGGCCGGGAGGTTCTTCTCTTTCACCGACCGGAGACCAACCTTGAAGTACACTTCTTTACCAGCATACTGTTCTCGAGGGTAATCTTCCGGAATCGTGACGGTAAAGTCACGGTTTTCCTCTTCCTGCATTCCGATCAGGTTGGGAGCGAAACCCGGAAACGGCAGTACATTCTCTTCTTCAGGCACGTACTCCACGTCCTCGTCTTCCACCACGATTTCCTCGTCAATCATCCCGTTGACGTCAATGTTGAGACGGTCGCCATACTGCACCGGGCGGTCAACCGGTTCCCACACTGCCTGTTCCTGCCGGATCCGTTCAATCACGCCATCAACGTCTTCGGCGCTGACTTCCGTTGATTCAGACTCGACCCGAATCGTCCGGTAATCTCGCAGGTCAACGGATGGTTCCAGCGGGACCGTGGCCGTGAACGAAACCGGCTCAATATCCGTTATTTCGATGCTTGGTTCGGCAAAAGCATCCACGTCCTGATCTTGTAGAACCTGGTGCAAGGTTTCAGGAACCAGGAATTCCAGCGCTTCCTGAACCAGCGCAGTGCGGCCGATCATGCTTTCTACGATATGTCGCGGGGCTTTACCGCGCCGAAACCCGGGAACATTAATTCGAGAAACGGTACGTCGATATGACCGTTCGACGAACGGGTTTTCGTCTTCTTCGGCCATCTCAACCGTGAGGGTTACTTCGATGGGAGATGCATTGTCTCTGGTGACCTTCACCGCTAATTCACTCCAGCGCGCAAATGATTCACAAAATGCACCGGGCAGGGGCGGTCGACGCCGGCCTGCCCGGATGGATGTCGAGTATAGCACAACCACAGATACGGCGGAAGTTGGCACGACCCGCCGCCAGGGTCTTTCGGTTTTCCTCATGTCATTGCGAGCGCAGCTCGGTTGTCATTGCGAGGAGCGTAGCGACGTGGCAATCTCGTTGAGGTTGAACACACGTCGGCAAATCACCATTGCTACGGCGACGAGATTGCCACGCTGCGCTCGCAATGACAAAACCGGGAAAACCAAATGACCCTTCGACCCGCCTGACATCTTCAAGCACAGCGAGCCTGCTGCCGGAGTCAGCTCCACGAACCGCCCGACGAGCGCCCCCACGCCATCGTGGGCGCCAATTACCACCACATCATCAAATTTAGACCAAATTTGGTATTTTACAAAAATCATTAAACATCGCACTTTTTATAGCAGGCGTTGTCACCTGCGCCTTTGTTACATTGCAACCAGCAGACTCGAAATGCCCCCGAGTATGGAAATAGTGCGCGCATGGGCTGGTATTGCCAGCCCTGTCGTTGACTTGCGCGGTTGAGTTCCGGGACCGGTTCATGCACGAGGGCATCAAAATTTCCGTTTGGTGAGTGTTGGACGATAGTAACATCCAAACTGACTCCAATTGGGTAGAAGCGCCAATGACCCTGGTTGAAACAAAAATCGAGCAACCAACGTACTCTACGTCGTCGGCCAGGTTCGTACGCTGGGAACACGGAGATATGCCAACCAACCCGGACGAAAAAGACCGCATCCATCATGCTCCGGTGATGGTGTCCGAAACGATGGAGTATCTGGGAGTTCGATCCGGCGGTACGTATATCGACGGCACCGTGGGCGAAGGCGGGCACACATTGGCGTTACTCGATCTTTGCTCCCCACACGGCACTGTGCTTGCCATTGATCGGGACCCCCGCGCGTTGGCCGTTGCCCGCCAGCGCTTGACGCGCTTCGGGAACCGGGCGATTCTCGCCCACGGCAGTTACGCGGAGATGGATCAAATTGCGGGGCAATTCTCCATCACGTCGGTGAGCGGGGTTTTGCTGGATCTGGGATTCTCTTCCCGCCAGATTGAAGTCGATGGCTACGGCTTGTCTTTTCAAAGTGACGAACCCTTGGATATGCGTTACGACCCCGTTGGACCCACGGCGGCAGACTACGCCAACCGTACCCAGGAGTCGGAACTGGCTGACCTGATCTACCAGTTCGGAGAGGAACGTCGCAGCCGCGCCATCGCCCGGGCAATCGTCGCCAACCGTCCTGTAACCACCACCGGGCAACTGGCAGACGTAATCAGGCGAGCAGTTGGAGGGCGCCGTGGTGGCATCCACCCGGCTACGAGAACGTTTCAGGCATTGCGGATAGTTGCCAATCAAGAGCTGGACCAGCTCACCACGGGTTTGGACGTGATTACTGGCTTGCTGGAACCGGGAGGGCGTGGCGTAATCATCAGTTACCACAGCCTTGAAGACCGCATTGTGAAGACTTGGATCGACCGCGCGACAGCCACCTGTATCTGTCCCCCGGCATTCCCGGAGTGCGTTTGTAACCACGTTCCCACAATGCGAGCGGTGCGCCGAAGAGTCGTCCGCCCGTCGGGCCAGGAAATCGCGGGCAACCCCCGCAGCCGCAGCGCGAGGCTTCGAGCCGTGGAACGCATCTGAGGCCCGTTTATTGCCCTCCTCGGGCATCAGCCCTCCAAACCGTTTGACTACGACCACAAATGGAATCACATATCTATTTACATGAACTGCACAAAAAGGATTTAGCAGATGCCAAGGGAACCAATTTACGCCGCAATCGATATTGGTACCAATAAGGTTTTCTCCGTCGTGGCCCGCCTGGGATCTGAGGGTGAACTAAAACCGTTGGGTACGGGCTCGGCACCGTCATTGGGCGTGCGTCAAGGTACTATTGACGATTTTGCTGAAGTGCGGGAGTCAATACGTGACAGCCTGAAGGAATGTTTCAGGTATGTTGGACGTAATCCGGTGAACGATTTTTTCGCCGTCGTCAACGGCGATCACTTGATCAGCGAAAATTCCCGCGAAATGCTGGGCAACGGCAACGAATTGCTCACCGTCAACGAGCATCATCTCCGTTCACTGATGAACGGAACGTCCGGAAACTATCAGAATCAACTTGATAGCCGAAGCGAACAGGTACTGCACATTATCCCCATGCGGTACCACCTGGACGGGACCTCGGGCGTGGGAAATCCAACCGGCTTGCACACGAACGAGCTTCAGCTGGAAGCCCACATCGTCAGGGGCAAGTCGGTTCCCCTGGGAAACATCGTCCGCGCCCTGGAGATGTGCAAAATCCACGTAGAGGGATTGGTATCGCACCCCCTGGCAACGGCAGAGGGCACGCTCACCGCCGATGAAAGGGAAATGGGCGTCGCCACTATCGACATCGGCGCCGGGACGATCAAAATCGCGTGTTACCGGGAAGGCACTCCGTGCTATTCGTCCGTAATACCGATGGGTGGCAATCAGTTAACCCGCGATATGGCGATTGCCATGAGAGTGCCTTTTCAAATGGCAGAAGACCTGAAGATTCAATACGGGCACGTTCTGCCGGAGGAATTGTCTCCGGACGAAGAAATAGTAATGCCGGCTACCCAGGTCCACCCCAAGCGTATCGTACAGCGTCAAGAATTCTGCGAACCACTGTACCTGCGGTCTCTGCAGATGTTGAAGCTGATTCAGCGGGAACTATCCCACGCCGGAATGGATACCGCTCCGGCGGGCGGTGTCGTTTTGACGGGTGGAGGTTCTCGAATGCCGGGATTTGCCGAAATGACCGCCCGCGGCCTGAGGACGCAGGTTCGGATCGGAGTGCCCCTGTGGTACGCCGGGCTACCCGAATCGTTGCGCCAGCCAGAGTACGCAGCGGCATTGGGCGTGTTGCAATGGGCGGTAAAGCACCGCAACCAGCCTGGTCGGGGCCGAGTTCGAGGAGAGGGAGATCGGAACTGGTCACCCGGTTCGTTGTTGCGCCGCCCATTCTCGCGATCCGGCTCCCGCCCATCGGGCAGGGAGTAGCGCCAACCCAGTCTGCATAACCGCCGACGTTGGAGTCGCGCTCCAGCTAACCCACAAAGACCTGATCACTATCTCACCAGAACCAATACGCCAATCAAACGACCACTAGAAAATTACCAACCAGGAGGACCAACAACGATGATTTTCCCCGACAACTCCGCATCCTGGGAGCCCGAAACGGGATTCGACGAAAGCGACGGCATGATTCCTGAAATCGGCCGCGGCGTCCCACTCATTAAGGTTCTGGGTGTGGGCGGGGGCGGATCCAACGCGGTCAGCCGGATGTACAAAGACAAACTCCCCGTTGTCGAATACTACGCTTTGAATACGGACTCGCAGCATTTGTCCCGGTGCGATGTGCACTACCGTATCGTCCTGGGCCGAAATCTCACCCGCGGCTTGGGAGCCGGCTCTCAACCGGAATTGGGACGCCAGGCTGCAGAAGAATCCCGCGGTGACATTGAACAGGCGGTTCGCGGATCCGACATGGTTTTCCTTGCGGTCGGTATGGGTGGAGGAACCGGCACGGGAGCGGCGCCCGTGGTCGCCCAGATCGCCAAGGAAAGCGGAGCGCTAACCATCGCGGTGGTGAGCCGACCCTTCGGATTTGAAGCCCAGACGCGCCGGCGAAATGCTGAGGAAGGCCTGGAGCGGTTGCGCGATCACGTGGATACGATGATCGTAATCCCCAACGACCGCCTGCTGGCTTTGAACGACGAACAATCAGATTCGTACTCGTGGGAAGACGCCCTGAAATTGGCGGACTCGGTACTGCATCAGGGCATCACGGCCATCGCAGAGGTGGTTACCGTCCCCGGGGAAATCAACGTGGACTTCGCCGACGTCAAAACCATCCTCACCGGGGCCGGCCAGGCGTGGCTGGCCATAGGCCGGGGCCGGGGTCAGGGCCGGGCTAAAGAAGCGGCCCGACAGTGTACGGAGAGCCCCCTGCTGGACATCTCGCTCGAAGGCTCCCGTCGCATCTTGTTCGTACTCACGGGAGGCAACAATTTGTCGCTCCAGGAAGTGCAGGAGGCGGCCGCTGTGGTCGAAGACCTGGCAGACCCCGATGCCAATATCATCTTCGGAACCAGTCGGGACCCCCGGTTAGACGACGAAGTGAAGATGACCATGGTTGCTGCCGATTTCCCGTTGGATTCGCCTCAGGCGGAAGACGACATATCGAAACTGCTCGGCGAAATGGATGTTCCAGACCGTCGCGATTACGATTTGCCGACTTTCCTCCAGCATCGGCAAAACCGCCGGGGATTCTACCGCTAAACGCGCGTTTAACCCCCGGGTTACGGCCCCCTTTCCAAATCGGAGAGGGGGCCGTTTTCGTGAGACGGCGTTAAATCGGCGCGTAATCTTCAACCTTTGCCAATCATCGGTGAGAGCCGTGGTCAGGCGCTGCAAGATTGACTAAAATTGCTGTAAATCTGCATCCTCGTTCAAATTGACAGTACAATGTCAGCCCATGTTATATTTCCACCCACAACAAATTGTAGTATTATTGGCCACAAGCACAATATATGCTATTTACAAAAAATGTTTGAAAAATCGACCAAACATCGGACCTGCAAATGAAATGTCCTTATTGTGAAGAAACCCAAAGCAAGGTCACCGATTCCCGCGATACTGAAATCGGCATTCGCCGCCGCCGTGAATGCCAAGCATGCAACAACCGGTTCACTACGATCGAAGTCGTCAGGATGACCGCGCTGCAGGTAGATAAACGCGACGGCCGCCGCCAGGAGTTCAGCCGCGACAAGCTGCTGGCTGGAATCAACATGGCCTGCACGCGCAGACCCATTCCACGACGGGACATCGACAAAATGGCAGATGACATCGAGGCAGAATTGCAGCGTTCCGGTAGCGGCGTAGTCAAGTCCCGCGACCTCGGATTGATGGTACTCGACCGTCTGCGTCTCCTGGATGAAGTCGCCTACGTTCGCTATGCTTCGGTGTATTACGACTTTCAGAATGCCGCCGACTTCGAGGAACAGGCCAGATCCTTCCAGCTCGGCCAACCCGAACCGTTGGTCGGGCTGGCCGCGGTCGAGACACGCCGGTCGCGCCGACAATCGCCCACTCGCCGCAACCGACCGACTGAGCGCCCGTAAATGACCAATCACCAGATCCAACCAACTTTGCGAATTAGGGCATCACTGCATTGCCACCATCGCAGTGCGCCCCGGTTCAAACTGAACCCACAAGCTCGCCACTTACCCCAAATTTCTATGGAGGTGTTCAACACCATTATGAGCAGCAGCGTTCAGTACTCCGCCTTTACCAGGCTGTTGACCCACAACAATCGGGTCCACGACATGGAGGAGATGCTGCGGAAGATGTGGGTCCCGTCTGACTGGCAAGTCAATGACGAGGACGTAAGTGGCTCGTGGATACCCAATCCCTTCTCCGAATTGCAAGACGACATGGATCGCGAGGCCCGGGCCTGTTTGGTCAGTTGCTGGGCAGCATTGCCGGTGCCGCGGGAGGAAGATGACCTGTTTGCGTGATTCAATATCGGTCTGAAACAACGGTCGAGGCGGAAGCTTTCTTGGCAAGCGTCGGGAATCTCCCGCCCTCGACCTGACGTAAAATCAATATAAAGACGACCGATAACGCCAAATCTGTGCCTATTGCTTCCGTTTGAAGCGCACAATTCTCGGAGTTTTTTACATGCACAATTCTGTCCAGTACAAAGTCGAAATCAATTGCGGACCATCCCCCAGCGGGACCGAGTCGCATATCGCCAGCCAGCTGGGAGAGAATTTCCCGGTAATTGATTGCCAAACCACTCAAAACGGTTTGACTATATTCCTCAAAGCCGCCAACCCGGTCTCTGATGGTGCGTTGAAAGACATGGCCGATCAGATCACCGAAATACTTTCCTCACTCGGAATTACCTTGAATTTGGGAGTGATTCGCCGAGTCTGTAAGCGCTCCGTTCCCTCCCCCGGTGTATTCGACCGCGTCCAGAATGTGGCGGCCACACTAACGGGATTCGACCTCCGGCCGGCGCGGGAAGTGCCAGTCCTCTATTTTTACAAGGGGCTGCGTTTTGATTTGGATTTATCAACTCGCATGACACGCAAGAATCCTGCCGGGCAGGTGAACTTTTTTTAGATATTGGAATGTTCGGGACCGGACGTTGGTACTTCCAGGTTCCGAAGGCGCCTTTGAGAAATGCTCCCCGATGGGCGAGTGACCAACGAGAATATGGAAACTAAGCGAAAATTGATCAAATTGGGACTTGGTTTTTGAAAAGCAGGAGGACATCGTGGAGGTAGCAGCGAGAAGCGTCGGCTTGAACAATGGTCAGGATTCGCCCGAATCCATCAGGAGCCGGATTCGGGACGCAATGGTAGCCGCTGGTATTGCCCGGTCTCATAACGAGCGGGACGGGCATCTCACCGATAACGCCAAAGTGGTATTACAACGACGCTACTTGTCCAAAGACCGGGAAGGTAACGTTCTGGAAGACCCGGACGGCATGTTCCGTCGCGTTGCCCAAAACCTCTCTCAATCCGACCTGCTGTACGGTGAGTCGGAACATGATCGGCGTGATACCGAGCAGCGTTTCTACGAAGTAATGCAACGGCTGGAATTCCTGCCCAACTCGCCCACGCTCATGAACGCCGGCCGCGAGCTGCAGCAACTCTCCGCGTGTTTTGTGTTGCCGGTGGAAGATTCGTTGGATTCCATATTCACCAAAGTCAAGCAGACTGCGCTCATCCACAAGAGCGGCGGCGGAACCGGATTCGCCTTTTCCCGATTGAGGCCCGAGGGCGACGTTGTGGGCTCCACCGGCGGCGTTGCGTCCGGCCCGGTCAGCTTTATCAACGCCTTTGACGCCGCAACCGATGTGGTGAAACAGGGTGGCACGCGCCGCGGCGCAAACATGGGCATCCTGCATGTTACTCACCCCGACATCCTGGCCTTCATATCCTCCAAAGAAGACGGGCAACACCTCACCAACTTCAATATCTCGGTCGCCGTAACCGAGGATTTCATGCAAAAGGTCCAGCGAGACCAGGAATACGACCTCATCAACCCCCGTACCGACCAGATCGAAAAACAACTTAATGCCCGCGAAGTATTCGAGCGCATGACCGAGTTGGCCTGGCGGACCGGCGACCCCGGTATAGTGTTCCTGGACCGTATCAACCGGGACAACCCCAACCCACAATTGGGCGATATTGAGTCCACCAATCCATGCGGAGAACAACCGCTGCTGCCTTACGAATCCTGCAACCTGGGTTCGCTGAACCTGGCCCGGATGGTGACATACACGAATGACGACGTGAAGATCGATTGGGATCGCATGGCGGAAGTAATAACAACCGCCGTCCACATGCTGGACAGCGTCATAGACATGAACGAGTATCCCATCCCTGAAATTGCCGAGATGAGCCGCAAAACACGGCGCATCGGCTTGGGTGTAATGGGCTGGTCCGACCTTTTGATCCAGATGGGTATCCGCTACGACAGCGAAGCAGCGCTGCAAATGGCCGAAGAGGTTATGCAATTTATCCAACAGCAAACCTACCGGGCATCGGCAGAGCTTGCCAGCCGGCGCGGCGTGTTCCCGGAATGGTCTCGCAGCGCTTACAATCGCGGCCCAAACCCTCAACCCATGCGAAATTCTGCGCCGGTGACCATCGCTCCCACCGGAACCATCAGTATCATTGCCGGAGCGTCCAGCGGCATCGAGCCATTGTTCGCTCTCTCCTACGTTCGCAACGTGATGGACAACACCAGGCTGGTCGAAGGCAACGCGTACTTTGAAGCCGTGGCGCGCCACGAAGGTTTTTACTCCTCTGAATTGATGGAGGAGTTGGCGAACTCAGGTTCGCTGGATGACCTGGATGTGCCCGGATGGGTCAAGGACGTGTTCCGCGTTTCACACGACATCAACCCACAATGGCATGTCCAGATGCAGGGAGCGTTCCAGACCTATACCGACAACGCCGTTTCCAAGACGATCAACTTCCCCCACGATGCAACTGTAGCCGATGTGGCAGCGGCATACCAGGGCGCTTATGATTTGGGCTGCAAGGGAATTACCGTTTATCGGGACGGCAGCAAAGCAGACCAGGTGCTCAGTACGGGATCAGCCAACAAGGCAACCACGCCGGAATCCAACCCCGTTGTCATCGAAGTGCCAAGCCCCCGTGTACCCAGGGAGCGGCCCCGCCAAACTCAGGGTATTACCGAACGGGTCCGCACCGGTCATGGCAACATGTACGTCACCGTGAATATGGATAATCAGGGGCAGCCGTTCGAGGTTTTCGGCACCATGGGCAAAGCCGGCGGCTGCGACGCTGCCCTGCTTGAAGCGGTTTCGCGGCTGGTGTCCCTCGCATTGCGGGCCGGTATCGACGCCAGCGAAGTTTCCCAGCAATTGAGCGGTATCACCTGTTGCCCCGCCTGGGATGACGGCACCCTGGTTCGTTCCGGTCCGGACGCCGTCGCCATAGTCCTGGACCGCATCACCAGCGGCGTCTCCAACGAATCCAACGTGTCTGACGGCGTGCAACTGACCTTGCCCACCGGCGCTCCGGCTTTCGGCGGAGATGGACCCGAGGTTCGTCCGTGGATGCCGCCGCAGCCAAATCTGAGCAGGCATCCCGCGGTTGGCAAGGCCAACGGCAACGGGGCGCCCGTTCCACAAACCCTGCCGGGCGCCTACGCCGGGCGCTGCCCTGAGTGCAATGGCGGGGTCGTCAGCCAGGAAGGATGCCTGACGTGTTATTCCTGCGGATGGAACAAATGTGAGTAGTTGACTGGACTCGCCGGCCGTCCCCACCTGTCATTGCGAGGAGCGCAGCGACGTGGCAATCTCGTTGAGGTTGAACACACGTCGGCAAACCACCACTGCTACGGCGACGAGATTGCCACCCCCGTATCAAGTACGGGGTCGCAATGACAGATTAAAGTGGGTACGCGTGAGCTTTGACGTACCGTTGCGGTTGCATCCTGTAACCATTACTATTGTTGGCACACATATGACAGTCCCTCACCGTTTCGCCGCGGGAGCCATATCATGACAGAACATTCCAACCTTGACACCGACCGCCCCGCGATAGCAATCACAATGGGCGACCCTTGCGGCATAGGCCCGGAGGTTGTGGTAAAGGCCCTGTCTGATCCCAATGTCTATAACATGTGCCGGCCGGTGGTGGTCGGAAATATCTACGCCATGGAACAGGCCGTCAAGATGACGGGGCTGCCTCTGCGCATTCATCGTTCCGATGACCTTGGCGGGGCGGGAACCAACCCGGGCGTGGTGGATGTCGTGGACATTGGCAACCTGAACTCCGAAGACATCACCGTTGGCCAGCTCAGCGTGGCGTGCGGGAAAGCTGCTATGGAATGGGTCAGCAAAGCCGGACAGTTGGCTATGGCCGGCGTGGTGGATGGACTGGCCACCGCTCCGTTGAACAAAGAAGCGGCGGCTATGGCCGGCTACGAAGCCATCGGACACATGGAACTACTGCAGGAATTGTCCGGAGCCAAAACAGTAGCGACGATGTTGATCGCCAAAAACCTGCGAGTCGTCCACCTGACCACCCACCGATCTTTGCGAATCGCCTGCGACTACGTCAAAAAAGACCGGATCCTCGATTTCCTGCGCCTTACTGACGATAACTTCAGAAAGTGGGGCTTTGCCGAGCCGCGCATCGGAGTTGCGGCGTTGAATCCGCACGGCAGTGACGGCGGCCTGCTCGGCAACGAAGAGGCGGAAGAGATTGCCCCGGCGGTGGCTGCGGCCCGATCCGAGGGCATCAATGCCACCGGCCCCATTCCCGCCGATATTATTTTCCACCAGGCAATCAACGATCGCTACGACGTCGCGCTGTGCATGTACCACGACCAGGGGCACATCCCGGTCAAGGTATACGGTTTTGAAGAGAGCATCACGGCCAACCTGGGTTTACCGTTCGTCAGGACGTCTGTCGATCACGGCACCGCGTTTGACATCGCCGGCAAAAATGTCGCTGACCACACGTCCATGGTAGAAACCATCCGGATGGCGGCCGCATTCGCTCGAGGCGATGGCCTGGCTTAGTCCTGATATACGAATCCGGCAGATAGGACCAGACCAATGAATATCGGGTTTATCGGCGGCGGCACTATGGCCGAAGCTATTTTAGGCGGCGTCCTGGATGCCGGCATCACCGCACCTGAATCCGTCACCATCGGCGAACCCGTGGCCTCCCGCCGCGAATACCTGGCCGATCGGTACGGAGTATCGGTATCCGGTAAAAACGGCTCGGTGATCGACTGTTCAGAGATCGTGGTGCTGGCAGTGAAACCACAGGATTTGTCAAAGGTGTTCGCTGATGTTCGGGGGGCCTTCTCCCAGAGCCAGTCACTGCTTTCCATCGTCGCGGGCGCGCGGATTGATTCGCTGTCCAGTGGCGCACAGCATCCCGGAATAATCCGGGTGATGCCCAATACTCCGGCTCAAATCGGCGCCGGCATGACCATGTGGACTTGCGCTGACGCGGTCAACGACGAACACCGCGACTTCACCAAGTCGATCTTGTCAACGGTTGGCGATGAGATATACGTTGATGACGAAAAGTACCTAGATATGGCAACCGCGCTCAGCGCCAGCGGGCCGGCTTACGTTTTCCTGATTCTGGAAGCGCTTATCGACGCAGGCGTATACGTCGGACTCCCCAGGGACATCGCGCGAAGGCTCGCTTTGCAGACTGTAAAAGGCAGCGTGGAACTGGTTATCAAATCGGGAAGCCATCCGTCTGAACTCAAGGACATGGTAACCTCCCCTGGCGGAACCACGGCAGAAGGGTTGCAAACGCTGGAGCGGGCCGGCGTGCCGGCAGCGCTGGTAGACGCCGTGAATGCTGCGTACCTCAAATCCATTCGCCTGGGTCAGGGATAGCCTCCGCTCGCCCTGCGGAAAACCTGCAATGCCGCAGATTTTCACCCTGCTCAACTACCTGGTAACCCTGTGTTACTTATTACTGTTGGCACGCATTATCCTGGGATTCGTCGTCCAATATATGACCATCCAGGGCAACCGCCCTCCGGAAGCATTGGTCGCAATCTACGATGTAGTTTTCAGGGTAACGGAACCGGTGCTTGGTCCGATTCGTAGAAAGTTGCCCCAAACGGGCACAGTGGACTTCAGCCCACTGGTCGTAATTGTCGTACTCATCGTGGTTCAAACATTTCTTAGGGCCGTGTTGAAGTAGCGGTGACACATTCAGGGCTGAGCAACAGGTATTAGCTCATGCTGGAACCGCCGGGATCCAATAATCAAGAATTCTGGACTGCTGGTGGGCTGATCCCGTCCGACGTCGATATCCTCCGGGCGACGGTGTCTTTCCAGCCGGTTTCCACCGGGCAACCCCTGAATGGACCTGCGCTCGTAATCCTCTGCGGATTGCCCGGAACGGGGAAATCCCACTTCGCACGTCAGTTGATATCCCGATCTCCCTTCGTCTGGATCAACAGCGACCGTATTCGAAAAACCCTGGTAAGCGCACCCGAGTATTCCCGCCAAGAACACCGCCGCGTATTCTCGGCGATGAACGCTATCACTGCCGAGATATTGCGCGGGGGCCGTTCGGTGGTGTTCGACGCCACCAATCTGAACGAACAGGTGCGCCGTCCCCTCTACGCTGTCGCTCAAGCCGCCGGAGTTGAACCCCTCATTGTCCGGTTCACCGCTGAGCCGGCGCTGGTGCGCCAACGCCTGGACGACCGCGCTGCCGGCCTGAATGAATCGAGCGCCAGCGACGCCGACTGGATCATATACACCAGGATGTCAGTCGCCGAAAAGGACGTTCCACGCCCACACTTGAGAGTAAGCCGGCCCGAGGACACGGCTTCGGTGCTGGAAGAAGTCCTGCGCCGCACCGGTTGGTTCGATCCGTCCCGGTAAACGCGCCGGTTTGCTCGCTTCGGGACCCACCGGATACCTGCGTTGGTTACGTGTTCCGGTGCGGAGTTGTGCTATCGATCACATGACTGCATAATCGGGCAATCACCGCGAATCCGATCCCATTCCGCCGGAGCAAAAAATGGCAACCAGCGTCGAAGTCATAACTGCCGATATCACTCACTACCCAACCCCGGCTTTGGTAGTGAACCTTTTTCAGGGCGTAACTCATCCCGGGGGAGGCGCCGGAGCGATCGACAACGCTTTGGGCGGAGGCATTTCCAGACTCATCGCCGACGGCGAGATTACCGGCAAAGTTGGTGAGATGACTCTCATCCACACCATGGGGAAAATCCCCGCGGCTCGCGTCCTGGTAGCAGGACTCGGGAAGTCTGCAGATCTCGACGCTGACCAGGTGCGTCGGATCAGCGGGAGCGTGGCGAGATTCCTCCGCAGCAAAGGGGTAAGCGACTACGCGACTATCGCCCACGGCGCCGGCATCGGCGGGCTGGACGTGGCCGACAGCGGGCGTGCGGTTGCCGAAGGCACGCTGCTGGGTCTGTACAAGTTCGACCAGTACCGTAGCAACGGCAATGATGTTGCTACGGACGAAATTACCGGAAACAGCAATGGCTCCATTCATAACGCAACAATCGTCGAAATAGATAAAGATCGGGCAAACACTCTGCGCCGTGGCGTTGCAACCGGTCAAGTCCTTGCCGAGGCCACCATGCTGGCTCGGGATCTGGTAAATCATCCCGCCAATGTGATGACGCCAACCCGCATGGCCGACGCCGCGCGAAGCGTAGCCGAGGCAACCGGGCTGGAATTTGATGTAATCGAACGAGAGGGCATGGTTCAGCATGGCATGGGCGCATTGTTGGGAGTAGCCCAGGGCAGCGAGGAACCACCTAAGCTCATCGTACTGAAATATCAGGGCGACCCCGACCATCCCGAGAACAACCTTGGGCTGGTGGGCAAAGGCATCACCTTCGACACCGGTGGGATTTCGCTGAAACCGGCGGCAAACATGGAGGCTATGAAGGGTGACATGGCCGGCGGCGCGTCAGTGATTGCCGCAATGAGCGCCATCGGAACTCTCCAGCCGAAAATCAACGTCACCGGCCTCATTGCAGCGACGGAAAACATGCCCAGCGGTCGCGCACAACGGCCCGGCGACGTCGTAACCGCAATGAATGGAAAGACCATCGAGGTTATCAACACCGACGCCGAGGGACGGCTGGTTCTGGCCGATGCCCTGTGCTACGCCCGCAAACTGGGTATTACCCGACTGGTTGACGTGGCCACCCTCACCGGCGCGATGGTTGTTACACTCGGAAAAGTGTGCACGGGAATTATGGGCAATTCTGCGGCATTGGCTGGCGGGATCAAGTCTGCCGGTGAGACCAGCGGCGAGCGTTTTTGGGAATTGCCCATGCTGGAAGATTATCGCGAGCTGATCCGGTCCGACGTGGCGGATATGAAAAACACCGGCGGACGGCAGGCCGGTTCCATTACCGCCGCCATGCTGCTTCGCGAATTCGCCGAGGACGCCGAATGGGTACACCTGGATATCGCGGGAACTTCCACCTCGTCCAGCAATAAAGGGCATCTGGTCAAAGGCGCAACGGGAGTCCCCACCCGCACGCTGGCGCAGCTGGCCATTGCATTGGCCAACGGCAATTGAACCAATAAACTCTCTCAACGGCATCGCAACGACACCAGGAGGTGGACCCATGCCAACAGTAGGCAGTGGAGATTTTACTTACGAAGTGCTCGACAACTGGGCTAAAACACCCGCCGGCTGGTCGATTGGCCAGGCCGAACCGGCCTGCGATTCTCAAGACCGGGTTTACGTATTCAATCGCAGTGACCACCCGCTCATGATATTCGACCGGGAAGGCAACTTCCTTCAGGAATGGGGCAAGGAGTACCTGACCGACGCCCACGGCATATTCATTAGCGGCGAGGACCACGTATATCTGCCGGTCCGTGAATCCCACGCAATCGTGAAGTGCACATTGGACGGCAAACCGTTGTTGACGATGGGTGTCTGGGACGCCCCGTCGGACACCGGCGGCGCCCGCCCTGACGGCACCATGTGGAAGGCGGCCGGCCCGTTCAATCGCTGTACCGACATCGCCCTGGCGCCCAACGGAGACCTGTTCGTTTCAGACGGGTACGCCAACAGCCGGGTACACCGTTTCTCGCCCGATGGTCAGCTCCTCCACTCCTGGGGACGCCCCGGCAAGCGCGGGCCGGGTGAATTTCACATCCCTCATGGCATCTGGGTGCACTGGGATGGCCGTGTCCTGGTGTGCGACCGGGAGAACAACCGCGTCCAGATCTTCACCGGCGAGGGCGAATACCTGGACATGTGGACCGATCTGGCCCGCCCGTGCGACATGTACGTGGACGGTGACGGAATCGCTTACGTGGTGGAACTTGACGCGTTTATGACCATCCTGAACATGGACGGCGAGGTGCTGGCCAAGATCGATATCGGCGGTTCCGGGGGGCATGCGGTATGGGCAGATTCCCACGGTGACCTGTACATCGGCCACAACCAGGAAGGCAGCAGGCTGGTCAAACTCGCCCGGCGTTAGACACCGATACCATAACGATCCAAGGGCGGAACATCAGGGATGTCCGCCCTTTAATCATGCTCCAACCGACAACATGGATCCAGCCAGTTTCGTGATGTTCACGCCCGTCATCCGTCGACCCTGTACGCCCATCAGCCGCAATATTCGGCCATCCCGAGTGATACGTACCCGGTCCAGCACATCCTGCCAGGGCGCGACGTAGTCGCACGTGCCGTCGCCGTTGGGGTCGTCGCCGCCCTCCAGGCTCTCACCATAGGGCAGCGTGAGCGCGATGCAGTTATCCAACTCGGCGGTGGGCGCCATCAGCAGCACGGGCAGATCGGTTTCGGTCAGTCCCGCCTGTTCCAGCAATCCGCGTACGGTTTCTGAAATGCCGTGCATCCCAAACACCACCAGATTCACAAACGGGGCGTTCCGTTCCTCAAATACGGTGCGGAACTTCCGGAATATCTCGTGGGCGCCTGTGCACTGGGGTTTGACGAGAAACAGCGCGGCTGCCGGAAACTCAGTCAACTGCGATTCGGCGGACGACAACTCCTGCCGCCACCTTACGAGCTTGTCGTGGTCGTGTTCGTCATAGTGGTGGGACATGTCGTCAGCCTCCGCCGGCGTCAAACTGCACCAGGATTCCGTCCGGGTCGTAAACATAGAAGCTGCTGACTTTCCCTTCAGCGTCGGTCCAGACGTCCATGGGCGCCGCCAGCGGGATACCCTGTGCCGCGAGACTTGTAGCCAGGGCCTTGGTGTCGGGCACGCTGAACGAGATGTGGCTAATGCCCACCTGATCCAATTTTATGGGTGTGCCGTCCGGGGAGTCGCCCGGATGACAGGTCATGGTCAGCGTGGGTTTGGCGCCGTCGGCATAGGCCAACCGCACCTGTCGCCGGGTATTGCGGTTGTGAGCGTAGACATGGGGCAGCCCGCCCGTGGTGGTGTCTTGCATGACGTCGCTCACCACCGACATCCCCAGCGCTTCACAATAAAACTTCAGCGAAACATCCAGATCGCTGACACAGATCGCGATATGAGATACACCCGTAGAATTCATGGGCATAATGGCATTCTCCTTCTTGACATACTTGGCAGAAACTCTCCGCGTCCGGCAATTACGGCCAATTATCAGCCGCCGCCGCTATCAAACTGAACCAGGATTCCATCGGGATCATAAACGAAAATGCTTGAAACCTCGCCGTTGGCGTTGGTGAATCCGTCCATCGGCCCGGCCAGCTCAACGCCCTTGCTGATTAGCTCGTCGGCCAATGCCTTGACATCCGGCACCGTGAACGAAATATGGCTGATTCCCACCTGGTCAAGCTTGATTGGCGCGCCGTCGGTGTCATCACCCGGGTGGCTGGTCATAACCAGCGTGGGCGCCGCTCCGTCTCCGTAAGTCAACACCGCCTGGCGCCTGGTTGATCGGTTGTGCGCGTAAACGTGGGGCAGGCCACCGGTTGAAGTATCCTGCATCCTGTCGACGGTTACCGTCATTCCCAGGATGTCCCGGTAGAATTCCAGCGCTTTGTCCAGATCGCGAACGCACACCGCGATGTGAGACACTCCGGACGATTGCATTGCCATGGTAGGCCTCCTGTGATCCGGTTGGAACCGATACATCAATATTCGTTCGTAATGCTACTGCCGACCGCCGGCGATGTCAAAGTTGGTTGAACCATTGCCGGCATCGGCTTCACCCCATCGTTCCACTCGCTTCCAAACGATGGTAAGAACTGCCACTCCGAGCAACATCGCGGTAACGTCGGTTGCCGGAAAAGACCACCAGACTCCCCAAACCCCGAACGAACTGGACAGGACCTGCAGATAAACCAACAAAACGACGATCCGCTGAGTAACCGTCAGCGCCACCGATGGCCAGGCTTTTCCCAGTGTCTGAAACGCGATTGAGCTGATGAATTCAATCCCCACTATGGGCAGCACCATCAACACGACCCGCATGGCAACCGCCCCTTCTTCCGGCAGGGCGCCGGACTCCGTGAAGAAGCGAATGATAACGCCAGCCAGAGGCAGCAGCGCCGCAGCGATCAGCGCACCGCCCAGGGTCGCGCCCAGGCAGCTTTGCCAAATGGCCTGCCGGACCCTGGCGTAGCTTCGGGCTCCATAGTTGTAAGCGGCCAGCGGCAGATACGCCAGCGCCACGCCGATGAAGGGAGCCAACGCAAACTCCAAAACCGAATTTATTACTCCAAACAGCGCGATGTAGCTGTCTCCGTTGTCATAACCGCTGAGGATGTTGTTGATGACTACAACAATGAAACTGCGGGCCACTTCGATAAGGCAGATGGGCAAGCCCAGCGTAATTACTGCCCAGACCAGCGGCAATCTCGGCCGCAACGCGTCTCGAGAAACCATCAATGCGCTGCGTCCCGACAGGTAAAACCACAACAGATACCCAACGACCGTACCCTGGGCAATCACGGTTGCCGCCGCCGCGCCGGAAACACCCCAACCCAACATCAGCACGAACAACGCATCCAGCGCCATATTGAGAATGGCTCCGCCGGCCAGCAGGATCATGGCGATGGTCGGGCGGCCCTCCGCCATCAGATACTGGTTACAACTCATTGCAACCATTACCAGCAAGCTTCCGGGCAGTATGATGACCAGATATTCACGCGCGTAAGGCGCGGTGTCGGCCGACGCCCCCAACAGTCCCAGGAGGGGTTCCAGTTGCAACAAACCGACAATGACCAGGATCAGGTACATCGGTAAAACAATCGCCAGCGAAGACCCGAGGACTCGGGAGCCTTGCGCGGCGTTTTGGGCGCCCAGCGCCCGGGAGATCACCGACATTCCGCCCAGACCCGGCAGTAGTCCCAGTCCGACTGCCAACAGCTGAGCCGGAAACGCAGCCGACAACCCACTCAACGCATCAATACCCACCGCGCGTCCGACAACAGCCCGGTCCACGATGCTATACATCGCCATTACGATAATGGCGAGAGTAGGCGGGCCGGACATGTGGACAAGCAGTCGCCACATCGGTGCGCTTCCCATTGCCTCAGCCTGAGGTGTAGTGCGTTGGGCGTCTGCCATCGTCATCCGGTCCTTTTGACCCCTTTGGAGCGGTAGTGCTACAATCACGAATGATAATTATCGAATTCAAGATGCTCGAAGGCATCTACCTGGACGCCCAGTTTATGGCAGATTAATCGCCCGCTCGAGGCGTCAAGGAGGTTTAGAAATGTCAGGCCATTCCAAGTGGTCAACGATCAAACGGCAGAAAGGGGCCAACGACGCCAAGCGCGGCGCCCTCTTCACAAAACTGGCACGGAATATATCACTCGCGACCAAAGATGGCGGCGGCAGCGACCCGGATATGAATTTCCGGTTACGCATTGCCGTAGATCAGGCCCGCGCCAATAACATGCCTTTGGACAGCATAACCCGCGCCATCCGGCGCGCCACCGGCGAGGGTGGAGAAGGCATGGAGGACCTGGCCGAGGTTACTTACGAAGGTTACGGGCCCAGCGGTGGCGCAATCATGGTCATGGCGCTCACCACCAATCGGAACCGCACCGCGTCGGAGGTTCGCTCCGCATTCAACAAGGGTGGTGGTAATCTGGGCGATTCCGGGTGCGTGGCATGGAATTTCGAATCTCGTGGTGTAATCACTCTGGAAATCGCAGATGAATCGGTAGCCGAAGAACTTAGCCTCACTGCCATCGATGCTGAGGCGGATGACGTCAAGTTTGAAGATGGCATCCTTGAGGTATACACGGCTCCCGAAAACCTGCTCAACGTAAAGTCCGCTCTGGAAAACGAAGGCGCCCAGCCATCGTCGGCCGACGTATCAATGGTTCCGAAAACCATCATTCCACTGGAGGCCAAAGCGGCTGAACAAACCCTCAGGCTTCTGGACACTCTCGAGGAACTCGGCGATGTGCAGAAAGCCTATACCAACGCTGACTTTCCGGCGGAAGTGTTGGAGCGATACGGTGAATCAGGTGGGTAATCCGGGCCCAACCGGCGTCGGCGCCGCCTGATGCGGGTATTGGCAATCGATCCCGGGACCTTGCGCATGGGCTACGCAGTGCTGGACGCGCATCCCGCGCCGACAGCGGACGACTACGGCGTGGTTTCGTTACCCGCCACCATGCCCATCGAAGTGCGGCTGTACCAACTCCACACCCACATTCTGAATATGATCCACATTTTCCAGCCGGACGCCGTTGCGGTCGAGGACCCTTTTATCGGCAAGGGTGATCGGGCGTTCGTCAAATCCGCCCTGGCAATCGGACAGGCGCAGGCCGTAGTCCTGATCGGCTCCGCCAGCCAGGGGATCCCGGTGTCCCGCTACTCTCCGGCAGCAGTTAAGAAATCGGTGACGGATTACGGAGCGGCTAACAAGGAGCAGGTCCAGCGCATGACTGCGGCCACCTTGAACCTGGAGGAAGTTCCAGCGTCCGATGCCGCGGATGCGCTGGCGGTGGGACTTTGTCACCTCTTGCAAGCCTCGCGGACCGACTTGGCTGCGCGGGAAATCGTCCCGGGCGAGGAACTCTAGGCAGTGTTGGTCGGCGTGCACGGCACGCTGCAGGCTGTTGGTTCCGACTGGGTCAACGTGCAAGTCGGTGGTATCACGCTCCAGGTATTCGTACCCGCGTCCGCCGTGATCAACCTGGGTGACGTCGGGGGTACGGTTCAGCTCAACACGGTGCTCCGAATCCAAAACGAACAACCCGTGCTGTACGGATTCCCCAACGTGGAATCGGTGGAGATGTTCGGGGCGTTGACAAGTGTATCGGGCATCGGGCCGCGTTCCGCTCTGTCGGTGCTGTCCGAACTAGGCGGCGACGGATTGCGTCAGGCAGTGGCGTCAGAAGACGTGCCCACGTTGAGTCGTGCGCAGGGAGTGGGTCGGCGCATGGCACAACGTATCATTCTCGAGCTTCGCGGCAAACTACCCGACGCTTACGGTGATGCCGTTGGATCAACGGCGCCCGACGGCAACAGCGCGCAGGCAATTGAAGCGCTCATGGCTTTGGGAGTATCTCTAACCGAGGCACGGCAGGCCATCGGATCCCTGGAAGTGTCCGAATCCATTTCCGTCGAAGACCTGATCCGCCAGGCGCTGCTGCGTATCGGCGGTTCTTGACTACCACGCCCCCACCATTCCGCTATAATACCCAGAGTGTTCGCAACAGCCGGGTGAGGAATAATGGCTGATTTCCAGTTGGTAGCTGACTTCGGAATGATGGGTGATCAGCCGCAGGCTGTGGACCAGTTGACGGCCGGCTTGTCGGAAGGTTTACGTCATCAAACGCTTCTGGGGGTTACCGGAAGCGGCAAAACTTTCACGATGGCCAACATCGTGCAGCAAGTCCAGCGCCCGACCATCGTCATAGCGCATAACAAAACCCTGGCAGCGCAACTGGCCACCGAATTCAGGGAATTCTTCCCTCACAACGCGGTCGAGTACTTCGTTTCCTATTACGATTATTACCAGCCGGAAGCGTATATTCCACGTACCGACACCTACATAGAAAAAGACAGCAGCGTTAACGAAGAGTTGGATAAACTGCGTCTCGCTTCCACAACCTCGCTGCTCACAAGACGCGACACTCTCATCGTAGCTTCGGTGTCCTGCATCTACGGCTTGGGTGATCCGTCCGATTATTTCGAAATGGTAGCCCGTGTACAGGTTGGCGAGGAATACAACCGGCGGGCTTTGTTGCGCCAACTCATCGACATGCAGTACGAGCGCAACGACACGGATTTGGCTCGCGGTCGGTTCACCGTCAGGGGAGACACCCTGGAGGTTGTACCGGCATACGAGGAGTTCGTGGTTCGCATCCAGTTTTTTGGTGATGAAGTTGAACGCATCCTGACGTTGGACGGTTTGACCGGCGAAGTGCTCAACGAGCGTTCGGAGGTCGCCATCTACCCAGCCAAGCATTTCGTCACCAGCCGCGAAAAACTGGACGCGGCATTAATCGATATCGAAGCCGAAATGCACGAGCAGGTGGAGTCGTTCCGCCAACTTGGCAAGCCGCTGGAAGCGCAACGTCTGGAGCAACGTACCCGCTACGACATGGAGATGCTGGACGAAACCGGTTTCTGCGCCGGGGTGGAAAACTACGCACGACATTTGTCGCGGCGACCGGCGGGCAGCGCTCCATGGACGTTGCTGGACTATTTTCCCGACGACTTTCTCATGTTCGTTGACGAATCACACATGACGCTTCCTCAAGTCCGGGGTATGTATAACGGCGACATCGCTCGCAAGAAAACCCTGGTCGAATTCGGTTTCCGCCTGCCGTCGGCGCTGGACAATCGACCTCTGCATTTCCAGGAATTTGAAGAGCATATCAATCAGGTAGTTTTCGTTTCCGCGACGCCGGGACCAGTGGAGATGCAAAAATCCAGCCTCGTCGTGGAACAGGTGATTCGTCCCACGGGTTTGCTGGACCCCACCATCGAAGTTAAACCCACCACCGGGCAGATCGACGACCTGCTGCACGAGATTCGTCAACGCATCGAACAACAGGAAAGAGTGCTCGTCACCACGCTAACCAAACGGATGGCCGAGGAGTTGGCGGATTACCTGTCAGAAATGGGCATCCGCAACCATTACCTGCACTCCGATATTGAGACGCTCAACCGGGTTGAGATTCTGCGCGACCTCCGGCTTGGCGTGTTCGACGTCGTAGTCGGGATCAATCTGCTGCGGGAGGGACTCGACCTCCCCGAGGTCAGCCTGGTGGCGATATTGGACGCGGACAAAGAAGGATATTTGCGCTCCGAAACCTCGCTGATACAAACCATTGGGCGAGCGGCGCGGCACTCGGCAGGTCATGTCATCATGTATGCCGACCGAACCACCGATTCCATGCAAAAAGCCATCGACGAAACATACCGCCGACGCGGGATTCAACACTCCCATAACCTGCAAAACGGCATCGAACCGCAATCCATCCACAAGGCCGTGAAAGACATTACCGAGGGTTTGCGGCGCGTGGCCGAGACCAAGTCGGCCTACCGAGTGGCCCGCGAAGAGATGTCCCGCGACGATATGTACCGAGTGGTGAAAGATCTCGAGTTCCAGATGAAAGATGCGGCGCGCTCACTGGAATTTGAGAAGGCCGCCCACCTTCGCGACGAAATGCTCGAGTTGAAGAAACTGCTCATCACCGAAGAAAAAATGATGGCCGTCAGCTAGCCCGCGACGCCGGCCGGCGCTTAGCCACGGCATTTCACCAACCTTCAACTTGGCGCAACGCCGGACGATTACTGTAACTGAGCCAGGTTTGTCACCAGGTTGTAGACAAACCATCCTCCAGTGGTGTGGAAACTCTCCGGTTTGGCAGTCTGAGTATCACGCATAATACCGACGATCTTGCAGAGGGCATGTTTGACGCTATCGCAGTCCGGGGTTCCATCAACGGCATCAAGAATAGAACTAGAACCCGCCGTTATGGTGTGTGTCCTTTCGGCGAGAGGCAGTCTGCAATTCACTGGCGAACCAGCGTCTCCGGTTTCTGGGGATACTTACTGCCGGCTAACTGCCTTGGGCCAATTGCCGGTCCACGTGGACATGCAACGCATTCAGGACCGCCGCGTTCTCCTCCAGGGTAAATTCGTCCACCAAGTAGTCGTGCTCGCCGCTGACTCCGCTGACGGCTCCGGCGTCAACCAGGTACCGGATGAGCGCGCTGTCGGTGTCCACGTCTGGCAACAGGTTCCGCCCGACCAGGTTGGATAGCGCGGCCACCAGCCCATAGCCGCCCCAGTTGGAAGTGCTAGCGACGATAAGTCGATCACAACCAACATTGGCCGGAAAATCAGGCAGCTGGTCCGCATCCCTGATTACGGGCGCTAAATTCGCCATCCCGATCTCGTTTCCACCATCTCCAATCCCAACCGACGGTATGTTCGACTGAAACAGGCCGTCGATTCTGGCAGTCTGCGGAGAAATATCGCGACCTCGCATGTTCCGGTACACACCGCCGTCGTCCGGGGAGCATCGCTCAATGGCTATCAACAGCGCGGGTTCAACTTGGGCCAGGATATTCGAGGCCAGCTGTCGATTGGTTTCAGGATCGTCGGTAATCGCGAACTCAACCAACCCCGACGGATCGCCCCGCTGTGTCAACCAGGATTGCATCATATCGGCCATCGGCGAATCCACTACGTAGGTAACGCCGGCACCCATTGTTCGCAGGGCGTCCCCGATTGCTATCGCTCCCGGAGGACCGTCCGTTTCCGGCGCGTCGCTCATGAGGATGTAGAACCCCGTCACGATTATCACTGGCCCGGGATTCTCCAGGATGTACCGAGCTGCCTGCCGGCAATAATCGTCGGGCAGATGGGGCCGTAAAATCCCCATACCTCGCCGGTCGTGCATTAATACGATATCTTCAATTGTGTCGGTCATCATCTTGTCGGCATCACCTGTAGGCATTAAATGACAGCATATTCTGCGTCACGACGGTCGGTGATAAACATCTTGCCCGGGGAATGGGTAATCATCAGCGGTGGCTTGCAATTCAAGGCTACCGCCTGCGGAGTAACTCCACAAGCCCAAAAAACCGGGACTTCTCCGGCTCGGATCTCAACGGCATCGCCAAATTCGGGCGCTGCTATGTTCCGGATACCGATGGCTTCCGGGTCGCCGATGTGAACCGGAGCGCCGTGGGTGTCCGGGAAACGGGACGTAACCTGAACTGCCCGCACTATCTTATCCTGCGCCACCGGACGCATACTAACAACCATTGGCCCGGAGAACACGCCGGCGGGTTTCGTTGCGATGTTGGTAATGTACATCGGCACGTTTGATCCAGCCTCCTGATGCCTGATGGGAATCCCGGCATCAGACATGGCCGCTTCAAACGAAAAACTGCATCCCAGCAGGAACGACACCAGGTCGTTACGCCAGATTTGCTCCAGGGAGGGTAACTCCGCGACCAACTCTCCGTGCTCATACACCCGATAGGATGGAACGTCGGTGCGTATATCGGCGCCGGGCGCGGTAAACGACGGTTCCACTTCGCCAGCGTCAATCACTTCAAGCAAAGGGCACGGCCTCGGGTTGCGCTGGCAAAAAAGGAGGAAATCGAACGCCAGGTCGCGCGGTAACACGGCTAAATTAGCCTGGACGAACCCGTTGGCTAAACCGGAGGTTACTCCATCGTAACTGCCCGACCTGATCATCCCCCGAATGGCGGGAGGGTCTGCCGGTAATGTGGCGGTGATGGTCATCGTCATTTTCTCCTGGGTTGTGTGCCCGACTAGTGGCGGAAACTGGTCGCAGGAACCATTAATCCTATATGCTAGAATTGCATCTTCTCAACGCAATGATAGTCAGGCTTGGTTGCAACGTCAATTTGCTTCCCCGGCATGGGCTTCGTTAGGCTGGGTTGGTACGATGCGTTGCAGCAGCATAACACTACGGTGCATATCCCCGCTGTAACACCCCCTACCGTAACGAGGCGTAGCGCAAAATCACAGCCAATGATGTGGCATTGACGATACGGCGGTTGAAGTCGCCCGGCGCACCATGAGGTAAAAAGGTTCGGCTCTGTGTATTCGGTATTCTTGCTCACTCGACCGGGCAGCGGAATGACGGCTTTGGTTCATGAAATTGACCAGGCCGGTATTGGGTGTCGAGCCGGCAGCGACATTTTCGAACTGGAAGAGTCAGCTCAAACCAGCAGTTTGGATGCTGTGATCCTGGACCTTGCGGCGGTGGGAATCGGCGCCCAGGCGGTCGTTGAGCAGGTCTCTCAACTCCGATTGCCCACTCTCCTGGTGCTCGATCCCGGTGCGCTGGAACAATACGACCCGTCGATTGCCGCCGATGACTTCATCGTTACTCCACTGTTGGCATCGGAACTGCAGGCGAGGATCGCGCAACTGGTTTTTCGCCGCAATGGCCATGCGGTAGAACAGTTAATCCGCGTCGGAGAGCTTGCCATCGACTTGCAGAGTTACGAAGTGAACATGGGAGGACGCCGTATCTCCCTCACTTACAAAGAGTTTCAGCTGCTGACGCTGCTGGCCTCCAATCCAGGCCGTGTTTACACCAGGGAAGCGCTGCTCAACCAGGTTTGGGGATACGACTACCTCGGCGGAACCCGGACGGTTGACGTGCATATTCGTCGTCTCCGGTCCAAAATCGAAGACCCGGACCATCTATTCGTGGAGACCATCTGGAACGTCGGTTACCGGTTTCGGGACATGGACAACGCGGCCTGAATTCCGATTACCGTACGCCCTAATCCCCGATATGCTGCTCGGCACGGGTCAGGAACCGATCCCGTTCCTCGGCAATGCCGGCATTCCTGGGATCGGTTAGTTCCGGGTCAGTCTCCATGATGTTTGCGGCTTCTCTTCTGGCCAGCGCCATCAGATCCTGGTCGAATAGATTGGCGATGCGCAACGCCGTCTGTTCCCCGCTTTGAGATGTGCCGAAGATGTCTCCTTCATGTCGCATCTGCAAATCGATCTGGGCCAAATGGAAACCGTCCCGCGTTGATTCCAAGGCCGCCAATCGCTCCATTGCCCGATCCGATTCGGACTCAGACATCAGCAGGCAGTAGCTTTTGTATTCCCCGCGCCCAACGCGCCCCCGGAATTGATGCAGCTGCGATAAGCCGAATCGTTCCGCGCCGTCTATTAGCATCACGGTCGCATTCGGGACATCTATCCCCACTTCCACCACTGCCGTTGCGACCAGAATGTCCAGGTCTGCATCGCGAAACTGTCTCATCACACGGTCTTTTTCACGTCCCGACATCCTTCCGTGCAACAATCCTACCCGCAGGTCTGCAAATACTTCTCCCGACAACCGTTTGTGCTCGTCCACCGCTGCCCGCACGTCCAGTTTGTCGGATTCTTCCACCAGGGGGCAGATGATAAACGCCTGTCTGCCGGCCGTGACCTGCTGCCAAACGAATGAATATGCCGCCTGACGTTTATCCTCCGGCACGATTCTGGTCAGAATCTCCTGACGGCCCGGCGGCAGTTCTTCTATGAGCGACACATCCAGGTCCCCATAGAGGGTGAGTTGCAGCGTCCGCGGGATGGGAGTTGCCGACATCATCAGCGAATGGGGTTGTTCCTCTCCCTGATTCCGCAGCGACGATCTCTGCGCAACGCCAAATCGGTGCTGTTCGTCCATTACTGCAAGCGCCAGATTGGGAATCTCCACGCCCTCCTGGATCAGCGCGTGCGTTCCCACCAACAGATCCATGTGCCCCTCAGACGCCATCCGCAAAACTTCCTTCCGAACCCGTGAGCGCGTGCTGCCCGTAAGCAGTCCGGCAGTAAAGGGCCGGCGCATACTGGGCACGTAAACCGTAATCACGTTATCTTGCTGTACCGGGTTCTCGAATTCGTTCAACAACCCTCGCACCGTCCTGAAATGCTGCTCCGCCAATACCTCGGTCGGGGCCATCAATGCCGACTGCAGCTGTGCCGACGCAACGGCGAGCACGGCAGCCAGCGCCACGACGGTTTTACCGCTGCCCACCTCCCCCTGCAGCAAGCGGCTCATGGGAGGCGTGCCGCGGGACATGTCCGACAAGATCTCGCTGATGCACTTCAGTTGATCCCCGGTGGGAACGAATGGCAATGCAGTCAGGAACCCATCGACTATGCTTTGATCATACTTGACGGGAATGCCCGTTGCATTTCGCTCGCGATGCCGTCGCCGACCCAGGATCGCCAGTTGGAAAGCCAAAATTTCATCGAAGGCCAATCGACGCCGGCCTGATTCAGCTGCCACAAGATTCGCGGGATAGTGGGCGTCTCTGATCGCGTCCCGCAACGCCGGGGCAGTGATTCGGTGCAGCACATCATCCGGCAACGGATCCCGCAGCCCGTCCAAGTAACCAACGATGGCTTTCCAGGTGAGGCTGCGCAAATTGCGCGCCGTCATTCCCTGCGTCAGCCGGTAAACTGGCGTAATCCGGGCGGTGCTGATAGGGGGTTGCCGCTCGGTGACCACGTCATATTCGGGCGATGACATCACCATGTGTCCTCGGTATGTTTCTACTTTTCCCCATACCGATAATCGGCTCCCCGGATGTAGCGATCGGGCCAAAAATCCCTGCCCAAACCATTGCAGTTCGATCTCCCCCGTATCGTCCCGCAACACACCCTGGGCCAGTTGTAATCGCCTCGGCCCGACCTTGGCGGACCCAATATCAACCAGAGTTCCTTCCAGGGTGAAATTCTCACCTGGGTAAACATCCGAAATGTCGGTGATCTCGCTACGGTCGTCATGCCGTCGCGGCAACATGTACAGCAGGTCCCGAACGCTATGAACATCGAGAAGTTCCAGGCGTTGCACGGTTTTGCCGTCCATCCGTCTCAGGGCGCTCACCGCTTCATTCGCATCGCCAGGGTTGGCATTGGGCGCCGGAGCGCCGTAGGAACTTTTCCGACCCGAAGGTTTCAGCGGTTCGGAGGGTGCAATCAGCAACCAGTTAGAGCGTGACGTGTCGGCATTCTCCGGCTGGCTCAAGACCGCGTTTAGTCCAACACCGGTCGGCCCGGGTGGTACATCCCCAGCCGGCGAAATGGCTCGCCGCCATGCCTCGACCCAAGCGCGGCGTTGTTCCCCGGACAGGTCCCGGTACTGCCGTTCAATCAGCTCGCCAATCTTCTCGGGTTGGTCGGCTAGATACTCGCGTAATTCAGATTCCCAACGGTGTACGAACCGGCGAATTCCTCCGCTCACCGCAGTATCCGCGAATCCTTTGTGTTCTTCCAGCAAAAGGATCTTGCGCAACGCATCGCGCCACTGCGGTTCGCTGTTGGGTGCTTCAGGGATCATAGTCCCGACGGGAGGAGATGTACGCCCACGGCACCTGACACCGTGGGAGGTTCAACCGGACTTCCGGGTCAGCTCAGAGTCGACACCCCGACCGCGCCAGGGCCGATATGCGTACCAATCCCCGAGCCTATCTGCATGATATAGCTTTGTTCGGGTGGGGCCAAGTCGGACAATCGCGCCAGAAGGTCATGCGCCGGTTGCGGGTCGGTTGTATAGGACACCGCCAATTTGGTAGCCGGCCCGCGAGAGCGGACGAGTTCCTCCAGTCGGTTCATGGCCCGGTTCGTGTTACGGGGACGGTCAACTGGCAACACCTCGCCTTCCGCCACCAGCAGGATCGGTTTAACCTTGAGCAAAGAACCCATGAAAGCCTGCGCCTTGCCGATCCTGCCACCCCTTTGCAGGTATTCCAGGGTATCCACGGCGCAATAACAGAATCCGGATTCTGCCCGCGCTTCCGCACGCTCTGCTACGGACCCGGCAGTGGCGTCAGGCGCGTCCGCATCTTCCGCCGCGGCAATCACCTGCAACATGTGGCCGGCAGAAGCCGTGTTGGCATCGATCACCCTTACAGCGCCTTCGGATAGTTCTCGGGATGCCTGGACCACGGAGTTGTAGGTCCCGCTCAGTCCTTTGGGTACAGTAATGCAGACAACCTCGTCGCCCGCTGCAATCAATCGTTCAAAATGTTGCAGGAAATCCCCCGGCGTCGGTTGCGATGTCGTTGGAATGCGATCCGATTGCATCAGGCGCGTGTAAAAATCCCCACGACTCAGGTCTTCCCCTTCTTTGTAGGCGACATCATCAATCAACACATACACCGGAACCACTGTGATTCCGAAGCGGTCAACTATCACGTCCGGCAAGTCCGCAGTGCTATCGGTAACAATCTTTACGGCCAAATCTATACCCCCCCTTAAGAAATCCGGTGTATCACGATACCGTTTATTCCACGGACGCCAGGTACGGATAATGGGGTTGATCACCTTGCACCACATCCACTTGCACGCCGGGGTAACTCTCTTCGATGGCTAGCTGGACCTCCAGAGCTTGGGATTCGGTGGCGCCATCGCCCCAATACAATGTCACTATGCTGTTGGAGCCAATCGCCGATCGCGTTAACCCTTGCAACAAAGCCTCCGTAGCGTCATCCGCCAGGGCGGCAAGTTGATTACTCAGCAATGCCATGAATTGGCCTTCGGCAACCTCCCGACCATCAACTATGGAATCCCGGACCGCCTGGGTTACTTCAAGCGTCTCGACAGCGGTGCGGGCTGCCTCCATGTTTTCCATGTTTTGCTGGACGGAAGCTTCGGGATTGAAGACCAGCATTGCTGCGGTTCCTTCCGGCATGGATCGCGTGCCCACGACGTGAAGCGAGACTTCGCCGGTGTCAGCCCCGGCGGCTTGAGTCGCTGCCAGAACGATATTCCGGTTATTGGGAAGCACAATCACGTCAGTTGTACCGGCCGCCGTGGCCGCGTCAATAATCTCGCTCGCGCTGGGATTGAGAGTTTGTCCTCCCGGCACGATGGCGGCGCAACCGGCGTCCATGAACAACTCGGCCAAACCTCGGCCCGACGCCACGGCCACCACCGACACACCCGCCCGAATCTCTGACGGTCTGGCTCGTTCCCGATGGCCAGCTGTCCAGTCCCGGTTTTGCAGGCTCATGTTGTCGATCTGGACCTCGTCCAGATCTCCATATCGAACGCCATACGTCAGGGCCGATCCGGGGTCCTCCGTATGAACGTGGATTCGCGCTGCCGTACCGCCACCGACGACAACCGTAGATTCAGCGATTTGGCTAAATCCAACCCGCAGCGCGTCGATGTCAAGTTGCGGTCCGCGCAGTACAAATTGCGTGCAGTACCCGAATTCCTCGCTCTCGTGGGATTCCAGAAAATCCGCATCGATAGCGACCGACTCGGTTTGTGCTGGGTCGATCAATCGCCCCAGGCTGCGCAACCCCAGGTCCGCTGCGGGCCCGGTTTCCCCTTGCAGGTGCTTCAAAGCGCCGCCCAGCATGGCGACTATTCCCAACCCTCCGGAATCCACTACGCCAGCGTCCTTGAGTACCGGCAGTTGTTCAGGAGTAAATTCTAATGCGGCAATGGCGCCGTCGTAAGCGGTTTGCCACAGGGCAACCACATCTTCCTCACCGGAATGATACGCCGCGGCCGCGGCATCCGATGCTCCCCGTATTACGGACAACATGGTTCCTTCGCGCGGCTGGCTCACTGCCGTGTACGCGGAATCAGTTGCTGAACCAAAGGCGGCCACGGCTAGTCCGGATCCGACCTCAATTGAACCGGCGATCCCATCGGCGAACCCCCGCAGCAATTGCGACAGAATCACGCCGCTGTTTCCTCGGGCTCCCCAAAACGCTCCCGTTGCAATGCTTTCCGCGACCGAGCCGGCCGATGCTGCGTCGTCCTCCTTGTGCATTTGCTCAATGCCTGCCCGCAACGTGAAGAGCATGTTGGTTCCCGTATCACCGTCTGGAACCGGGAAGACGTTGAGCGCATTCGCCGCGTCCCGGTACAACTCCAGGTAAGCCACTGCACCGCGCATGGCCTGCTTCAGATCCGAACCTGTCAACAGTGTTTTAGGCATGGTTTTGGCGAATCTTTGTATTGGAATCCGACAGCCCGGAGTATAACATAGAGGACATCCATCCCCATTCAGGCTAGGTAACCGTTTCTGACGTTTCCTTGTTGACCGTTTCTAAAAAACGTCCATAAAATACGACCACGATTGACTTACTCCGGAATTGAATGCCTCTATCAAAATCGTGCGATGACCATCACCAATACCCCAGACGACCAAACCCAGGGCGTTCCGCGAACTGTCACTCCCGATTCGATCGGTGACGATCGCGATCACGACGCCCGACTGCGTCCGTCGCGATTGGACGAATTCGTCGGTCAACCGCATGTGCGGGAAAATCTCAGCATCGCCATGCAAGCCGCCAAAATCCGCGGTGAACCTCTGGATCACGTCGTTATCTATGGCCCGCCCGGATTGGGCAAAACTACCCTGGCCAACATTATCGCCGAAGAGATGGGCGCTACCATCAAGGTAACCTCAGGACCCGCCGTTGAACGCGCCGGTGATATTGCTTCCATACTCACTGGGCTGCAACCCAATGACGTGCTGTTCATCGACGAGATTCACCGATTGAACCGCGCCGTCGAAGAGGTTATGTACTCGGCGATGGAAGAATATTTTCTGTCCTGGGTGGTGGGCAAGGGCCTGTCGGCGCGTAACATAAACCTGCGAATAAATCCCTTTACCCTGGTCGGAGCGACCACGCGTTACTCGCTGATTAGCGCTCCCTTGCGAGACCGTTTCGGTTCCGTGTTCCGGTTGGACTACTACACCGACGAAGATATGGTTACGGTGGTGAAACGTTCGGCGCGAATCCTGGGTATAGATGCCGACGATGAGGGCATTAACGAAGTAGCCATCAGGTCGCGCGGCACACCACGGATCGCCAACCGTTTGTTGCGAAGGGCTCGCGATTACGCGCTGGTGAGGGCCGATAATCACGTCAACGGGCCGGTCGCCCGTGAATCCCTGGACCGGTTGGGTGTTGACGCAAAGGGCCTGGACGAAACCGATCACCGTCTGTTGAACAACATAATCCATAAATTCAACGGCGGCCCGGTGGGCCTGGATACCCTCGCGGCTTCATTGAGCGAAGATACGAGCACGGTAATGGAGGTCCTGGAACCCTTCCTGCTACAGCAGGGGTTCCTTGAGCGCACCCCGCGTGGCCGTGTGGCTACGCCGCTGGCTTACGAATACCTGGGTTGGCCCTGGACCGGTGAAGCGACCAACGGGAAACAGCAGGGCCAATTGTTCACGTAATCAAAGTTCTGCTCAACCTGCTTCTCCGATGAGCGCAAAGTTCACTTCTGCAGCTCGATTGGAACACAGGAACCAGCTGGTTAACATAACGCATATCCACAACCATATACAACCGTAGCGAAACTATCCCTATACATTACATAACGTCATGGAATCGGCAAGAGTTTGGCCCAGCTCCTTGTATCCCGCGCGCCCTCCTTCATACAATGGGAGCGTTGAGTGTTTTTGAATCCGTGTGTTACCAAACAGGAATTTGAATTGACATCTTTGGCGCTCTCAGGAAATACTGCGCTTGCAAACGGTTGGCTGGAGCGCGTTGCAGCCGGCGCCCCGGTGTCGGAATCTGATGCTCTCCGTTTGGCGGATCTGGACGACACCGCTATTGCCGACTTATGCAGCGCAGCGTCGGAGTTACGGAATCGAGGGAAAGGACACGTCATAACCTTCTCCCCCAAAGTATTCATCCCGTTGACTAGGTTGTGTCGGGACTTTTGCGGTTATTGCACTTTCAGGCAGTCTCCGGACGAAACCGACAGTCTGTTCTTAACTCCTGATGAGGTGCTGGACGTAGCCAAATCGGGAGAACGATTGGGTTGTACTGAAGCCCTGTTCACCCTGGGCGAAAGGCCGGAACAACGGTACGCTGCAGCGAGCCGGTGGTTGGCATCAGCGGGTTACCGCACCACCCTCCAGTATCTGGCCGCAATGTGCCGCATGGTCATCGACCGGACCGACCTGTTGCCCCACGGAAACCCCGGCACTATGAGCCGGCGCGAATTGGAGACACTACAGCCCACCAACCCATCCGTAGGCATCATGCTGGAAAGCAGTAGCCCGCGGCTGTACGAAGCCGGCGGCCCTCATGAATTTGCGCCCAGCAAACGCCCACGGGTTCGATTGCGAACCATGGAGTTGGCCGGGGAACTGGGAATCCCTTTCACCACTGGTATATTGATCGGCATTGGTGAAACCCGCCTTGAACGCGTCGAATCGTTGTTGGCCATACGCCGGCTCCACCGGCGCTTCGGCCATATCCAGGAAGTCATCATTCAAAATTTCCGGGCAAAATCCGACACGCCAATGGCCGGCGTCGCCGACGCATCATCGAACGAGTTAATGTGGACTACCGCAATCGCCCGGATCATTCTCGGCGAAAAAATCAACCTTCAGGTGCCACCCAACTTGAGCCAGGACTACGAACGCTACATCGCCGCCGGCATCAATGATTGGGGAGGCGTTTCGCCCCTGACCATCGACTACGTGAATCCGGAAGCGCCCTGGCCCCAATTGGCCGAACTGGAACGGCGCACGGGCGCGGCCGGGTTTGAACTGCGACCTCGGTTGCCAGTGTACCCAGAGTATTTCAGCGGTGATTCCGACTGGCCTCTTCCCGCGCCGCTGCGGGATAAGCTCATCGACCTCACCGATTCCAAAGGATATGTGAAAGGGGGAATTAGACGTTATGCTCGATAACCATCATCCCGATACTTTGTCTGCGCTTATCGGTTCGCTGGAACCGGCAACCGCCAGCGCGCTCGATCATGCCCTGTCAGGCAGCGATATCAGCGAAGCGGATGCGGCGACTTTGTTCGCTGCCACTGGCCCTGAGTTCACCGCGACGATGATGGTCGCCGATGAACTGCGCCGCCGCGCGGTCGGCGACCTGGTTACTTACGTGGTCAACCGTAACATCAACTTCACCAACGTCTGCATCAAGCGATGTGGATTTTGCGCCTTCAGTCGCGATTTTCGTCAGGAGGAAGGTTACTTCCTGCCGGTGAACGAGATTATCCGGCGTGCCAAAGAAGCGCAGGAATACGGTGCGACGGAGGTTTGCGTTCAGGCGGGATTGCCTCCACAAATGGAAGGGGATCTGTACATCCGTCTCTGCGAGGCGATCAAGGAAGAACTGCCGGATATGCACGTGCATGGCTTCTCACCCGAAGAGGTTCTGTACGGCTCGGTTCGGTCGAAATGCACCATCCGCGAATACCTCCAGGGTCTCAAGGACGCCGGCGTGGGCAGCCTTCCGGGTACTTCCGCCGAAGTGCTGGACCAGCCCCTGCGAGACCGCATCTCCCCCGGGCGTATTACAGTTGATCAATGGATCGAGGTAATCACCACGGCGCACGACCTCGGCATACCAACCACGTCCACCGTGATGTTTGGCCACCTGGAAACGAACGAACAGATCGTCAACCACATCGCGCTATTGCGGAAGATACAACAGGAGACCGGAGGATTCACCGAGTTCGTGCCGCTTAGCTTCGTTAGCTCGGAAGCTCCCATGTACCTGCAAAGCACCGTCGAAGGCGTGCGCTCCGGGCCATCCGGCATGGACGTCATCAAAGTCCACGCCATTGCGCGCATTATGCTCAACAACTGGATACCGAATATCCAGGCTTCCTGGGTAAAAGAAGGGAGCAGGATGTCCCAATTGCTGCTCACTGCCGGCGTCAACGACCTGGGCGGCACCCTCATCAATGAAAGCATCTCGACTTCGGCCGGCGCCATGCACGGGCAACTGATGCGTCCCGGCGAATTCCGCCAGCTGATTCGTGAAGCGGGACGCACGCCGGCTGAACGATATACCACCTACGGTTTGCGGCGCGTATATTCAGAAACTGACGAAGCCCTGGACCCGCTGGACCTCGTCGGCGATAACGTCGAGGAAATATTCGGGTCGTACCGCCAATTGGTAAAAATGGACTCTTATCGTTACGAACATCCGCGCGTCCAGCGGGAACAGGCTGCCAACTAAAAGCGGGCAAAGCAGTTGGGCACTGTTTTCGACGGCTTCGTTTTAGCCTTGGCCGGCGGTGTTGGCGGAGCGAAACTGGCGTTGGGCCTTGCCAGTATCCTGCCCCCGGAACAACTGGCTATCGTAGTCAATACCGGCGACGACGAGGACTTCCACGGTCTGCACGTCTCACCGGATCTGGACACCATGACGTACACGCTGGCCGGATTGAGCAACGTCGAAACCGGCTGGGGTGTGGCCGACGATACTTTCAACACTCTGGAAATGTTGGAACGCCTCGGCTCCGAAACATGGTTCAATCTGGGCGACCGGGACTTCGCCCTGCATATTCGCCGTACTCAATTGCTGCGATGCGGAGCCACGCTTTCAGAGGTAACCGCACAACTGACCGGCCGGTTGGGAATCAAACACCATATCATTCCGATGAGCGACGAACCCGTTCGCACCGTTTTGAATACCGATTCCGGAGCCCTGGCCATGCAGGAATATTTCGTCCGGCATCGCGCCGTACCCACGGTACACTCAATTCGTTACGTTGGCGCGGAAACCGCTCGCCCTTCGCCTCAATTCGCCGATGCGCTGGAACGCGCCACTGCTATTGTCATCTGCCCCTCCAATCCATACCTGAGCGTGGCTCCGATTCTGGCCGTGGCCGGAGTTCGCGAGGCTATCAGCAAGCACACTGCCATCAGAATAGCGGTCAGTCCCATAGTGGGCGGTGACGCGGTTCGTGGCCCGGCGGGGAAGATTATGGCGGAGCTCGGGGCTGAAGTGTCGTCGGTTGGGATAGCGCGCGAGTACCGGGATTTGTGCGATACTCTGGTTTTGGACACGCAGGATGAGCAACTAGCTGAATCGGTGGCGGCCGAAAACGTGGTTCCCGCAGTGATGCAAACTATCATGCTAACCGACGAGGACAAGATCAATTTGGCTCGCGGTGTGCTGGAATTATCCCAAATGACGGAGCGGACAGGATGCTGACCGATAACACGACGGGAACCAATCCGACGGTGGTTCCGGTGATCCCGATGAAACCCCTGTCGGAGTGCAAAACTCGCCTGTCCCGACGCATGAGCCCTGCCGACCGAGCCGAGATCACCATCGGGATGCTCCGACGGGTGCTGCTGGCAATTCGCGGCGCCGGCCTGGACATCTGTTGGGTTGTCGGAGGCGACGAGCGTATTCGCAACATATCCCGCACCCTGGGCGCAACGTGGATGGAAGACCACGGACGGAACCTGAATGACACCCTTACCAAGTCTTTTGAAAACGCCAGGATGCGAGGTGTTTCCGCTCTGTACCTGCCGGGTGATCTGCCGTTTATCAAGCCCAGTGATGTGCATCAACTGATACGCAGCGCCGAACATCAGCACAACGTTACGCTGTCCCCAGCGCGGCGGGACGGTGGCACCAACGCGATTCTTCTACCCTACGACTTGATACCGTACTTCCGACCTGAGTTGGGCAACAACAGTTTTCGCAAACACGTAGCTACTGCTGCCCGCATGGGCGTATCGGTCGCTTTTTATTATAGTTCCGGTATGGGTTTCGACCTGGATGACGGCGCTGACCTCGACGAGTACGAATTCATGGAACCTGGTTTGCTGGACCGACTCCTGGGAAAGCGGCCAACCAACACCCGGTAAGCTCTCATCCCTCATCGGTTACAGAAGCAGGACGTCGTAGATGCCTAAATCAGTGGAACTTGGTTGCTTGCTGCCCACTCGCGGGTTGTTGCTCGCCGAATCAAAACCGCGGGATGCCGAGTCGGTACTACGGCTCGCGACATGGGCCGAGGAAGCCGGTTTGGACTCGGTATGGGTCGGAGACAGCTTGACTGCAAAACCTCGCCTGGAAGCCATGACCACGCTGTCGGCCATCGCAGCCAGGACATCGCGGGTCCGGTTGGGAACCGCCGTCATGCTGATGGCCTTGCGCCACCCGGTCCTGCTGGCTCAAATGATGGGAACGGTGGATTTGATATCCGGAGGCCGGTTGCAGCTGGGCGTCGGTGTCGGCGGGGCATTCAACGATATGCAGCAGGCCGAGTGGCGTAACGCCGGGGTTGCGCAAAAAACCCGCGCCCCCAGGCTCCAGGAGATGGTACGCATCATCAAGGGGCTGGGCGCCGGTGAGCCATTTTCCCACGATGGTCGCCATTTTCATCTGGATAACGCGGTCATGGAACCGACCCCGGTGCAGGCTGGCGGAGTGCCTATATTTCTGGGCGTGCATTGGCACGGCAGGGAGGACGGCCAGGGTGCTCGCCGACAACGCCAGGCCCGAAGAGCAGCCCGCCTCGCAGATGGCTTCATCTCGATATCCGCCACTCCGGATGAATTTGTGGAGATGACTTCGGCAGTGAACGACTATTGCGATGAGTATGGTCGCGATCCAACCGGGATGAAGTCAGTGATGTACCTCACCGTAAATTTGGACGAAGATGTGCAGCGCGCTGAAGCCGAGGCTAACAATTGGTTGTTAGGATATTACGGAGCCAACATCTGGGGGGACCGGTGGGGACCATTCGGAGGCGCTGACCGTATCCGCGAACGTATCGCAGAATACGCGGAAGCCGGAGCAGACGAGATCATTGTCCGGTTTGCGTCCTACCGACAGGAAGAACAGATGCAAACGTTCCTCGAGCAGGTATCGCCCGAATTTAAACACTGACCCTGGATCAAATCACCCCGTCTGCAACAAATTATCGAGGTAACTCCGTGTATCCTATCGATCTTACCGGCTGCAACGCCGCGATATTTGGCGTCGCCAACGACCGCAGCATCGCGTGGGCCATCGCACAAAAACTGGCCGAAGCCGGGGCCCGCGTCGCGCTCACTTACCAGAACGATCGCCTGAAAGAACGCGTCTCCCGGCTGGCCGATACCCTGCAGGACGCTTTAATCCTGCCCTGCGACGCATCCGACGACGCCCAGATTTCTACGGTGTTTCAGGAATTGGAACGCGAGATGGGTTCGTTGTCGGTACTGGTGCACAGCATCGCATTCGCGAATCGCGATGACTTGGCGGGCCGACTGGCAGATACCGGCCGCGAAGGATATCGGTTGGCGTTGGAGATCAGCGCGTTCACGTTGTTGCCCATGGTGAAACACGCGGCTCCCTTGATGCAATCCGGGGGATCCGTGATTGCCATGACCTTTGACGCCTCCAGCCGCGTTTATCCGGGGTACAACGTGATGGGCACCGCTAAGGCCGCCCTCGAGCATGAGGTCCGCCAACTCGCCCACGAATTTGGTCCCGAGAACATCCGCGTGAATGCAATATCCGCTGGACCAGTGGACACGTTGGCGGCACGCGGAATCAGCGGATTCCTCGACATGAAACGGATGCACGCTGAAAGAGCGCCCCTGCAACGCAATATCACCGCCGACGAAGTCGCGAAAACGGCGCTCTTTCTATCCAGTGACTTATCGAGCGGAATAACCGGAACGGTCCTACCGGTAGACGCCGGTTTTCACATCATGGCCGTGTGAAGACCGGTTGTTGCTTCACTCGCCTGCGGCAGTTATCCGCCACACCACGGGGCAAAACAAAACCCCGCGAATCGACGTCGCGGGGTTATCAATTGCATCGTTGGTGCGGTTAGATGGCTTCGAGTTGTCGAGTGTCGGCGGCGGCTTTGTCGATCAAGCCGAGCTCGCTGTACGCTTTGGCGCGGTTCGCCCACGCTTCGTGGTAACGGGGATCCAGGGCGATTGCCTTCGTAAACTGGTCAACTGCTTCCCTAGCTCTCCCCTGGTTGAACAACGCCAGTCCCCTCTCTGTCATTCCGGCGGCCGTGAGCGGTCGCGTAATCTTCAGTGGTTGCGCGGAGAAAGGAATCGGATCGGGTCCGAGATTAGCGGCAGCCGCTGCCCCGGGAACCGTCGATCCCTCCGGCGCAACTTCGGATTGGCTGGAAGCGATAACCGGCTCCGGCGCAGCGGATGGCGGTGCAGGTTCAATGGGCGACTGGACATCCTCTGCCGCTGAACTGCCCTCAGCAGGGGCATCTGCAGTGACGTACGGACGTACCAATTCCCACCCGCAATTGGTACAGAATGCCGTACCTGGATCATGGGAATGCTGGCAGCGCGGGCACGCCAGGGAATCATCCTCTGTCCCGGCGCTGTTGGTTGTTGGCCGGGCCGGCACGAATACGAGGGCCAGCATGGGGAACATGCAAAGCACCGTGATCCAGTCGGGGAAACCATCCAACAACCCCACGGCGGGCACGGCGGCAATAGCCGACCAGGCCAATATGTTTCGGCCTTTGTTTCGCGCCAATCGGGCAGTCCACAGGACTACAAAAATCAGCGATAATAGTTGCAGGACAAGGTTCATGCCGTACAGACTCTCATCATCGTTGAACCCATTATAACGGTATTTCAACATCAGCGGCAAACCTGCCGGCGCGCCATGCGCGATCAACCTAGTTGGCATTCATTATTCTCTCATTAATGACCATTAACCGAGAATTTTGCCTGTTGCGCCGCCTGCGCTCCAAATTGACAGCGCGAAGGCTGGGATGCTATCGTAAACATCAAACTGTAGCGGCGAACTCGGTGTAGAGCCGCGTTTTTTTGTGCTAGGCGCGCTATCGAGCGATTAAGGGAGATCACTAATGGAGCTTACAATTTCGGTTCTCAAGGCTGACGTAGGTTCAATAGGCGGCCACACCAAACCGTCCGACCGAATGTTGGACGCAGTGCGTGCTGCCACTGACGGAGCTATCCGAGATGGCCTGTTGATCGACGCTTATGTGGGTCATACCGGCGACGATATCTGTATCACCTCCACGCACACCCGCGGAGAAAACGATGAGGCCGTCCACCAGTTTGCCTGGAACACTTTCCTGGAAGCAACCGAAATAGCCCGCCAATACGGCCTCTATGGCGCCGGGCAAGATCTGCTCGTTGACGCTCCTTCCGGAAACATCCGCGGAGCTGGGCCGGCGGTGGCTGAAATTACGCTCGACCACGACCCGGTGAAGACCAACCCGATTCGGCCTGCCGAATCGTTCTTCGTGCTCGCTGCCGACAAATGTGGACCGGGTGCATACAACCTCCCCATGTTCCTCGGGTTCGCCGACCCCATGTACTGCGCCGGTCTCATGCTGCCGCGCCTGGGTGAAGGGTTCACGTTTAACATCATTGATATGGACAACACCAACGGCGACAGTCTCATCTCGTTGAATGCTCCCGAGGACTATTACAAGATCACCGTGTTGCTCCGGGACAACGAAAGGTTCGCCATCGAAAGCATCACGTCCCGATACTGCGGTCAAACGGCCGCTGCAATTTCGGCTACCCGCCTCCACAACATAGCGGGCAGCTACACCGGCAAAGACGATCCGGTTGCGGTGGTTCGCAACCAGGGTGTCTTCCCGGCGCCTGAAGAGCTCATCTCCCCCTACACCAAGGCCCATTTCATCGGTGGCGACGCTCGCGGTTCCCACGTTATGCCGTTGATGCCCGTGCCTATCAATACCGCAGTTACCGGCATGTACTGCCTGCCGTTGGTCTCATGCCTTGGCTTTAGTATCAGCCCCGAAGGCAGGTTTTCCGAATCGTCCACAGATTTCTTTGACAATCCGGCCTGGGACTACACCAGGCAACTCGCCCAACAAAAGGGCATCGAAATGCGTTCCCAAGGCTGGTCTGGCGCCGCCATGCTGCCCTACGGCGAGCTCGAATACTCTGGATTCCGCCAAAGCATCGGCGACCTCGTGGACCGTTTCGCAATTCGCACCAACGGACACCAGCCGGCTACGGAAGCCGCCGCGACCGCAGATAACGACTGAATCTGTCGCGCTGACCCCAAAAGAGCCCCTGGTTCCAGCGCTGGAACCAGGGGCTCTTTTCCTGTTGGCTGGTGCCCTCTAACTGCCGAACATTCCATTGCGCTCAAATATCGCTGCCATTTCGGCTATACCTGCCGACACCGTGTCCGCTGTGGGATGCCCGAAACAGATGCGGGCCAGGTTAGCCCCGTTCCCTTCCGGGGAAAACATCGTGCCGTTGTAGTAACCCACCCCTTCCCTGAAACACTGCTCCTGAAAACCGGCCAGATCCGTGCCCTCCGGCATGGTAAGCCATATGTACAACCCGCCTTCCGGCTTTGACCAGGTGGCACGATTCCCGAAATGTTCACCCAGAGCGGCCAGCATTGCGTCGCGTTTCACGCGCAGAGCCTGATTTTCTTCGTCGATATGCTCGTACATGTTGCTGCGCAGGTATTCGTCAATCGCCAGGGCCGCCAGCTGATTTACGCCCCCGGACTTGAAACTGATGGCGCGTTGTCGAACCGATTCCGGCGCCACCATGTATCCCATGCGGACACCCGGAGCGATGATTTTGGACATAGACCCGACGTATAGCACCTGCCCGCTATCATCCATACTGCTCATCGATGTAACGTCTTCGCCCTCGAACCGCAGGTCCACATAGCAGTCATCCTCAAGAATCGGCACTCCGTAACGCTGGCATATCTCGATAGTGCGCTTCCGCCGCTCCAGGGTCATGGTCCAGCCCATAGGATTCTGAAACGTGGGGATCGTGTAGAGAAATTTTACCTGCTTCCCGGCGGCGGCCTGGGTCCGGATCGTTTCTTCAAGAGCGTCTGGTATCAGCCCATCGTCGTCACACTTTACGCCCACCACTTCTGCGCCCCACAAACGCATTTGGCGCATAGTTCCCAGGTAAACATACTCTTCGGTCAGCAATACATCGCCTGGATTGGTCAATGCTTGAATCAGCAGGTTGATGGCTTCGCCGGAACCCGACGTGAGAATAATGTCGTCAGCTGAAACGTCCATCTGACGATCGCGATGCAGCTTCTCGGCTACGAACTCCCTGAGTGGCGGGTAACCCGCCGACACCGGGTAATATGCCAAATCCCGCCCCTCACGTTCCAGCGCCACCTTCAACGACTCCGCAAGTCCTTCCAGCGGGAGCGTATCAGGATCCGGATAGGCCACCGCGAAATCATACTTGGCGAAGCGGTTTTCGCTCCTCCGTGTAATGGGAGCGTGTCGCGCGAACAGGTCATCATAATTGAATTGAGTCATAGATATTCCTCCCGGCGGAACCGCATTCCCTTACATGTAACAATGCGGGCATTCTCCGTAATCACGGCGCTGGGTTACTCCACTATTCTGATGGACAGATCCCGCAGTTGAGCAGGATCAACTGCGGAAGGCGCGTTGAACAATAGGTCGGACCCGCTCTGAGTTTTGGGAAACGCGATTACCTCTCTCAAAGAATCGGCTCGCGCCAGCATCGCCACCAGGCGGTCGATCCCAGGAGCGATCCCGCCGTGTGGCGGAGCGCCGTAGTCGAACGCTTCCAAAATGTGACCGAATCGATCATCTATCTCCTCTTTGGAATGCCCCAGAATACCGAAAATGGTTTCCTGCAGCGCGCGTTGATGAATCCTGATGCTGCCGCTGGCCAACTCCGAACCGTTGCACACCAGATCGTAAGCGCGGGACGGTATCCCCGACAAGTCGTCGCCGCCCAACATGGCTTCGCACCCCGGGGCAGGCGCAGTAAACGGGTGGTGTGTCGAGTCCCAACTCTGAGAATCCTCGTTCCATTCGAACAGTGGAAACTCCGTAACAAAGGCGAAGGCCAGCACGTCAGGGTCAGCCAGTTGCAATTGCTCCGCCAAATGTGTACGCATGGCGCTCAGCCATTGATTCACCGACTTTGCCGGGCCAGCCATCAGAATTATGAGATCGCCTCTCGCGGCGCTCACGCGACCTGCCAGCCGGCGAACCCACTCCGCCGGCATCCGCAGACCCGGCGACAAAAGCGAATCGTCATCGGTCAAGTCGTCCAACTCGCCTTCCCCGGGCAATCTGACATGGCTCATCCCGCCGGCCCCAAACTCTCGTGCAGTTTCTTCCATCCGGCGCATATCCGATCCCGAAAGATTGCCCTGGCCGGGCGCCACCATCGCTTTGATCAAGCCGCCGGAATTCAGGACACCGTGGAATACTCGGAATTCGGTCTCGCCCGCCAGGTCGCTGACATCCGCCATTTCCAGCCCATAGCGCAAATCCGGTTTGTCGCTGCCATAGCGATCCATCGCTTCCGAATAGGTAATGCGAGGGAACGGACTTTCGATGCTGAATTGGGGCGTAATCTCCCGCACCAACCCCGTGTAGAGACCCTCGATAAGATTCAGAACATCATCCTCATTGACGAAACTCATTTCGAGATCGAGCTGCGTAAATTCGGGTTGGCGATCCGCCCGCAGGTCTTCATCCCGGAAACATCGGGCAATCTGGAAATACCGCTCCACGCCGCTCACCATTAGCAGTTGCTTCATCTGCTGCGGGGATTGCGGCAGCGCATAGAAATTGCCCGGTTGCATACGACTTGGCACCAGGTAATCGCGGGCTCCTTCGGGAGTGCTTTTAATCAGAATTGGGGTTTCAATCTCCAGAAACTGTTCGGCGTCCAGGTAGTCGCGAATATATTTCACCACCCGATGCCGCAACCGCAAATTGTCCTGCATACTGGGTCGTCGCAAATCAAGGTAGCGATACCGCAGCCGGAGGCTTTCGTCGGCTTCCACGTCATCGGCAATATAAAAGGGTGGCGTCAAAGAAGGGTTCAGCACCACAACATCGTCCGCCATCACTTCCACTTGACCCGTGGGCAGAGCAGGATTCTCAGACCCATCGGGTCGCAGCTGAACCTTGCCCTTAACCTGAATGCACCATTCGGACCGCAGCCGTTCGGCCACGGAATACGCATCGGGGGCCAGGTGTTCAGGATTGAGAACCACCTGAACAAAACCCGACCGATCCCGCAAGTCCACAAAAATGATACCTCCGTGGTCTCGGCGGCGGCTGATCCATCCGGCCAGGGAAGTATGAATACCATCGTGACTTGCTCGCAAATCACCGCAGTTTTCGGATTTCAGATTCAAAACTCCTGAGATTGATTAGGGTGTGTTGAAAAATCCCGTCATTCCCGCGAAAGCGGGAATCCAGTGGCCGTAGTCGTTAATCACGGTTCTGATTCTTTCATCATACCCTCTCTGGACTCCTGCTTTCGCAGGAGTGACGGGCTGCTTTGCTAATTGTCAACAGGCTCTAGTATGCGTCCATTGCCAACTATGGCAGCAGATCCAGCACGTTCTGGAATGGACTCTCTATTGTCGCCCCACCGGACGTTATGGATTCCGCCAATGCTGAGGGATCGCTAACGGGCGGATAGCAGACCGTATCCAGGCACACATGCGCCTGAGCCGGCGCGTGCTTGTCCTGGGACACGACCGTCTTTATAACCAGGTTAGGGGCGTCCAACATCATGGTTGCCGACAACATCGCCTGCGCCTCCGGTGATCCTGGTTGACCCTCCACCGTAACTTCCACCATGGGGTTCAGGTAGTGGTCCAGGGCCACCGCGTAATCGGCCCCCCATTCACCGTAGTCACGGTGTGCATCCACGTAGGCGCTCAGAGCGTGGTGGGCGGTTTGGCGATAATGTTCCCGGTTGGTGATGTGGTTGAGGCGGATCAGGCCCTCTGCTACCGCGGCGTTATCTTGCAGCGGCTTCTCTCTTGCCCGCAAATAACCCAGCAGGCCCGGAGTATCCTCCACGTCGAAAAACCCGCCTCTGGGCCCATCAATGAACCGTTCCAACAACACTGCCGCCGCCATCTCGGCAGATTCCAGATACCAGTCTGAATCCCCGGAGGACTGGTCATATCCGTCCAGAGCAGCCAGCAGAAAATACGACCAATCCGCTAGGAAATCTCCTTCACCCTGGGCCACTGCGCTGCAATCATCGAACACGTGCGCCAGTCGTTGCAACGCAGCGGCATCCACCAATTTGGCTAACATGGCTCGCGCGGTGTCGGCCAGTTCCGGTCGTCCAAGTTTCCAGGACCCGGCGAACAGCAGCGAAACCGCCTGTCCGGTCAACGACGTGTAGGTAAAGCTGTCGGCGGGCGGAGGTTCCATTCGCGATCGGTTTACGGCAGACAGTCCGAAATAATCGGAATGTGCGCCCTGACTTCCCCGGATCCGGCAGGACGACGCATCATACAGTATTCCCAATACGTAATCGATGGCACGACCGGCGGCATTGCCGTAGTCCGGTCTTTCCAGAATGATAGCAGCATCCATCAGAACTTTGGCGAGGGCTATATTGTCCTCAGCCATTTTTTCGTGCTGAGGCTCCGACCAGTCCGCAGCCGCGGCGAACCGGAAGAAACCGCCGTCCACGTCATCGGAAATCGGCCCGCCGGTGATGGCATCCAGGCTCTTCTCCAGCATTATCCGGAAGAACGGTTCCCGCGTCGTCCGATACCGATGCAACAGCAACCTGAGCGCTCCGGCTGACGGAAACTTGGGTTCGATGCCAAATCCCCCGTAAATTGGGTCATAGGTTCCCGCGATGCGCCGCGCGACCGCGTCCACGATGCCAGCATCCGGCTCTCGACCCGCCGACACGCGCGCAGCATGTTCCCGCCGCTGTCTGAGAATGTCGTTGGCCTGCTCGTACAAATCCGGTTTTGTCTCCGAATACGCTCGTCGAACTTCGTCCAGCATTGCCAGAAACTGATCCGGGGGCAGGTATGTGGCGCCGGCGATGTATCCACCATGGGGCGTCAAAAATGACGTCGTGGGCCAGCCGCCAACGTTGTAACGGGCGTTCACGTCGGGGCGATGGTCGGTGTCAACCCGGACCGGCACATAGTTTTCGTTAACAAATTGAACTACATCAGGGTCTATGTAAGTGCTGTCATCCATCACGTGGCACCAGTAACACCAAACCGCGTTGATGGATAGCAGAATCGGCCGGTCTGAAGATTGAGCGAAGGTGAACGCATCAGCGCCCCAGGTCCACCAACTGATCCCCTCGGGCCTAATGGTCGCCACGGGTTCTCCTGATTGTGAGGTCACGCCCCTGTCGCCTCGGAAAATTTACGGCGCCGCGCCGGCCGCCGCTGATCGCGAATCAACGGTAGCACAGGCGTTGCCCATTTTCAATTTGTCATCAACCTAAGCAGGACGATTGCAAAGTTACGGGAGTTGACCCTACCCGCTCGTCCTGAGCCTGTCGAAGGACGGTCGCCGATGGTTCGACAAGCTCACCATGAGCGGGAGTCCAGAGACTTTGCAATCGTCCTGTCAACCTGCGGCGGGGTTATAAACTGGTAAACCCCCAGGTCGCCAGCGGCGTTACTTCGCCCCGGATCCGCCGGCCATGCGGCTGTTGCCCCATTGGCCCGCCACGAATCGCCTTGCTCATCTGGCCCGAGGATTAAAGGCATCGTTCACCGCATCACCAAATAAATTGAAGCAAAAGAGCAACAGAGCGATGGCGGCCATGGGGAATATCAGCAAATGCGGTTCGTTGCGCAACACGTTGACGCTGCCATTTTCAAACATCATCCGCCCCAGGCTCGGCGTCGGCGGTTGCACTCCCACTCCTATCCAGCTCAACACCACCTCGGCGCCAGCAAAGGCAGCCAGACCAGCCGAAATCGACACGATGAGCGGACTCAGGATGTTGGGCAATATATGAGCCCGGAGTATGCGGGCAGTTGACGCCCCCATCACCAGCGCCGCCTCCGTGTACTGATTCTCGCGGGCTTGCAGAACTTGACCCCGCACCAGGCGCGCCATTCCAAACCAGGAAAACACTGACAATGCCACCGCGATGATGGCGAAGTCCAGTATGCCCAGCCTGATTATCCAGTCAATCCCGGTGGCGTCTTCGAACCTCTGAACGGCTTCAATCACACGCGGTTTCACGGTGGCAACGAATATCAAAATAAGAAAGATGTCCGGAAAAGAGGACGTTACTTCGCCCGTCCGCATTATGACCGCGTCGACCCATCGACCCATATACCCACTGAGCAGCCCCAACACAACACCCAACACCAGCGTGCCGCCCAATAGCGAGGTAACCGTGATGATCACCGTGGTTCGCAGCCCGTAGATTACGCGGGTCATCATGTCGCGACCCAATCGGTCGGTGCCGAAGGGATGCGCCAGGGTAGGGCGCTGTTTCGCGTTCAGCAAATCCTGATCGGTATAGCCATAGGGTGTGACCACCGGAGACAACAACGCGCCGCCGTACATCATTATGATTATCGAAAAACAAACCATGGCCAACTTTTTTCGCATCAGACGCCGAACCGAAAGCCCCCAATAACTATGGCCCTGAATCGGGTCCCGTTCCGGCTCCAGAGCCTGGCCCATCGACCCGGAGTCGGCGGCCACCGACCCGCCCGCTACCCCTGGCTGGGCGTCAGACGATGACAAACCGTGTCCCTGCAAATCCGGGTCAATACGTGGATCACGCAATGTTGCCAGCTCCCAGCCGGATCCTCGGATCAAGCAATGGATACATCAGGTCGACAACCAGATTTGCCACCAAAAACAGGGTTGTTCCGATGACGGCAAACGCCATAAAGACGGGATAATCCCTTTGGAATACGGATTCTATGCCGAGCAGTCCCATACCCGGTATTCCAAAATACGTTTCCACGATAAACGAGCCGCCAGCCAGTCCCGCCAGCGTCCCGCCCATGCTGGTGACTACGGGAATCAATGCGTTGCGGAGAATGTGGCGAACCCTCACCACGTTCTCGTTCAGTCCCTTGGCGCGGGCGGTTCGGATGTAGTCCTGGCCCAGCACATCCAGCACACTCGCCCTCACCAGGCGGACGATTATGGCGATGCTCGGGATCCCCAGCACCAGCGCCGGCATGATGATTTTTGGGGAGAAAAATCCATCCCAACCACTGGTGGGAAGCAGTTGCAGTTTCAGGGCCAGGACCAGGAGCAGCATCGGCGCGGTAATGAAAACCGGCAATGATTGAAATATCAGCGCGATGGTCACCGCCACGTTATCCCATCCGCTGCCCTGGCGTAAACCGGCGAATAAACCCACCGGAATCCCGATGCCCAGGGCAATGAGGATGGCCGCCAGATTTAGTTGCAACGATATGGGCAGGCGAACCGCGATTAATTCTGCGACCTCGGTGTTGCGGTACCGGTAGCTTTCGCCGAAATCCAGTCGCGTTACAATTGCCTCAACGTACCGTACGTATTGAATTGCCAACGGATCGTCCAGTCCCAGTTGCTGCCGGATCCGTTGCTTGGTTTCATCGTCCCGGTGCTGATCCAACCAGATTTCGACGGGATCCCCGGGGCCGAATCGAATCAACGTGAAGGTAATGAATGTCACAATGAGCAGCAGGAACGGTAGCCAAATCAGCCGTCGCGCCGCATAGATTCCCATTGCAATTCATCCCGTGGCGAAAGTCGCGCGAATTCAGGTCAGGGCGTTTCGATTCAACTCCAACCCACGCTTACCTGTTGAAATATATGTGCCGGTATTTCGGAATGCTCATCTGCAACAGGTAATAGTTACACACTTCCGGTTTTATCAGCGCATAGCCCTCGCCGCTGAACCAGGTCCACACCCAGGGGGCCTCGTCCAGCACGATCTGTTCCACCTGGTTGTAAATCTGGAAGCGACGTGTCTTGTCCCGTTCGGTTCGCGCCTCTTCCAGTAATCGATCGACCTCTGGATTGGAATACCTGGTGTTGTTGTTCGCGCTCTCAGAGTGGAACAGGATATCCAGGAAGTTCTCCGGATCCGGATAATCGGCGACCCAGCCGATGGCGAACAGCTGGTACTTGGCATCTTTTACATCTTCCAGGTAAGTTGCCCACTCAGTTTGTTGAATATCCACCTGGATTCCCAATTCCTGATTCCATTGCTCGATGATTACCTCAAGGTAGGGCGGTACGGCGGCGCCAAAACTGCCTGAGAGGCTCAGCGTAATCCTGGGCAACGAATCCGATTTCCAGGCGTCTGCATAACTGGAAGATTCCATTAGCTCCCTGGCCAAGTCCGGATTGAAATTATAGCTGCGCAGGTTTGGCGAATAGGAGGGAAACCCCGGTGGGATCACCCCACGAGCGGGCGATACACGCCCGTCCATCACAACGTCCGCAATGGTCTGCAGGTCGACCGCGTAGTTCAATGCGCGACGGACGTTAACGTCATCAAACGGCGGTATGTTGACATTCATCCCAAGGTAAAACACGTCGAAGCGCTGGCGAGAACGTACCAGTTGATCATGCAGTTCATCCTCAGGATTCAGCAATCTGGGCAAATCGTCCGAGCCAACTCCCGTCAGATGAATCTCGTCGTTTTCGTACATAATCATCGCCGAGCCGCCGCTCAGAATCATGCGCACACTTTCGATGTGGGGCGGTCCCAGGTGATATAGCTCGTTGCGTTCGAGGACGATCAGTTCACCCACGTCGTATTTGCCTAAACGAAACGGCCCGGTACCGTTGGGTTGCTCCAGCCACGAACCATCGCCGGTTACCTGATTCCTGTCCAGGACGAACGCAGTGGGGTACGACAATTTGGCCAGGAAATAAGCCTTGGGCGCATCAATCGTGAATTCTACCGTGCGGTCGTCCACCACGCGGACACCACTTACTTCAGTTGCAGATCCCGCCAGTTTCTCGTTTACCCCCACGATGTCGCCCAGGTAACTCCTGGCGTTGACTGACTTAGTTGTCGGATCGGCCGCCCGTTCGATAGACCACTTGACGTCATGGGCCGTAACCGGATTTCCGTCGTGGAATTTGGCATTTTCGCGCAACTCGAAGGTATATACGGTGCCGTCATCGCTTACGGAAAAACTTTCGGCCAGGTCAAGCACCGGCTCGTAATCCAGACTCAACGTTACGAGGCCGCCGAATAACTCTCCAACCACCACGCTGGACGTAACGTCACCTATCTGATGTGGGTCCAGCGACGTGGGGTCGGCCCAACGCCTCACTAGCGTCCCTCCTTGCGGAGGCCGGTCGGTTAACGTAATTCCCGCCGACGGCACGCACCCGGTATCAGCGCTGATCATCGCAGCCGGAATCGGCGCATCTTGCGCCGCCGCGGGCGCATTGGTTGCTTCCGAAGTCGGAGTTGCTACTGCCGTAGCCTGAGTTTCGGGAAGAGCGGTGGGGCTCTCCTGGGAAACTGTTTCAGGCGGGGACTCGCTGCCGCCACAAGCCACCAGCACGGCGACGGCTGCGATCGCCGATGCCATGATCAAAACGCGAATCAGATTGCGAGACATATTACCTCTGAAATCATTGGGTGAAGTCATTGCAAGGTTAAATACTTTCTTTGATAGTGTTGATACGGCAAACCCACCGTGATCGGTTTGATTTTATCCAATTTGACGTTGGTGTTCAATTCAACCAAACGTTCAAACAAATGAGCCCAGTGCGGCGTCAACATTTCCCAGGCAATCAGCCACTGTTCTTTCCTGCCGAGAGGTCTGAAACCCCATTCGGCCAGAACCGTAATCTGGTTGCCGGTGGCCTCTCATGCGTACCCACTTTGTCATTGCGACCCCGTACTCGATACGGGGGTTGGCAATCTCGATGAGTATGAACACACGTCGACGAACCGGCGTTGCTACTGCAATGAGATTGCCACGTCGCTGTGCTCCTCGCAATGACAGATTAATGCGGGTACGCGTGAGCCGGTGGCCTGTATTGTACGGGTAATATAGATGTGCTAACCTGTTTCTGCGGTTCTGTCGCACGCGAACCGCAGGCATATTCGAGGCGAGCATAGCCAAGTGGTCGAAGGCGCCTGTCTGTGGCACAGGAGATCACGGGTTCGAATCCCGTTGCTCGCCCCAATCTCCAAAACAAGTCACACAACCGTGCGCCTGTAGCTCAATGGATAGAGCACTGGGCTTCGGTCCCAGGGGTTGCGGGTTCGAGTCCTGCCGGGCGCGCCACAGAAAACAGTGCAATAACGCTGGGGAGCTTCCCCAGCGTTATTGCATTCACTTTCGGGTTGTGACTTGTCGCATCACATATTCAATCAGGGTCTACCCGCCAGGGTAATGCTCAATTCCGTTTCCTCCCCGTCTCGCAGTACGGTAAACGTCGCCGTGTCGCCTGGGCGCGTATTCTCCACCACGTAGGCAACTACGTCGTCCATACTCCTGATTTGCGTCTCGTTGATGGCGATGATGATGTCGCCGCCAATCGCAATTTCCAAACCGTCAACAACAGTGGTCTGGTCTGCGGGTCGCAATCCCCCCCGGTGAGCCGCGCTGTTGGTGGCGACAGCCAACACCAATGCGCCACGAGTACCTCCGGGCAATCCCATTGCCTGTGCCGCATCGGGAGAAATGTCCGTTCCACGAATCCCGATGTACGGATATTCGTACCGGCCGTCGGCGATCAACGCCGGGATGACCAGCTTGGCAAGGTTGACGGGAACCGCCAAACCGATGCCGGAAAATACTCCGGTCTGGCTGATGATCTGAGTATTAATTCCGATCACTTCTCCGTTTCGGTCCAGCAGCGGCCCCCCCGAGTTACCCGGATTCGTCGCCGCATCGTGTTGGATGACCCGCGGCACCGAAAAATTGCTGTCGGCGGGATTGATCGTTCGGCCCACCGCGCTGACGATGCCTGACGTCATCGAGAAGCCACGGGAAAATGGGTCGCCAATGGCAACCGCCAATTGCCCCGGCCTAATATCTCCGCTGTTTCCCAATCGAATCGGAACCGGACGTACGCTGTCGTCGATGATCTTGATCACTGCCAGATCAGAATCTGCATCGGCGCCAATTATTTCCGCATCGGTCTGAAACCCGTCGGAAAACACTATGAATATCCGTTCGGCATCGCTGATCACATGCCGGTTGGTTACTATGTGACCCTGATCGTCCCAAACGAACCCGGAACCAGCCGCTGTTGACAGGAATTCGTTGGGCGCGAACGGCGACGGATTCGCCCCCGCACTGGTTGACTTGATTACCCTCAATCCCACTATTGACGGCACCACACGGTCATAAAGGTCCACCATCAACTGATCGTGGGCGGACGCGATTAGCCCCGGCGTGATGGTCAAGCCCGGAGATTGGGACAGCCCGTTCGTTTGACGTTCACGCAGACCCGGAGACTCAGCTTCCCCATCGGCAACCGCAGTGGCTGAACCAGCAGGCATTTCGGCGTTTGCGATATTCACTTCAGCCGGCCGTGTCAGATCGATCGCCGCCGAACCATCACCGCTGTCTCGAGAGCAAGCCAAACCTGCGGTCAAGGCCAGCGCTACCAGGCACAACAACATCGGTCTCAACAATTTTCCAAGTCCTGGGATAAACGTTGTCAATTCAGCCTCCTTCTCCGGCCGCGGCCTTTCGGTTTTCCTCATGTCATTGCGAGCGCAGCGTGGCAATCTCGTCGCCGTAGCAATGATGGTTCCCCGGCACGTGCTCAACCTCAACGAGATTGCCACGTCGCTGCGCTCCTCGCAATGACAACCGAATGACCCTCCTTCTCCGGCCGCGGCCTGTAGTCCTTGAATCAAACTTGACCAGCAGAGCACGTTTTAGCCCGGCGCAATCATCTCCCAGTAAAGCATACGCAGCCTTGTCATCGCCGGATTCTATCTACATGCTTTTCGGTGTGATGCTATACTACGCGCGGCAGTTGACATTATATCCAAACGGATTGCGAAACTGCCCGCCACACCCTGTTGCAACACCGAGACGCAAGGAGACCAGCGATGCTGTATGAGCTGAGAATTTATGACGCCGTTGCGGGTCGTTTGCCCGACATCAGTAACCGATTTGCGAACCACACCACCGGTCTTTTCCGTAAACACGGAGTCAAATATCTGGGGTTCTGGACCGACGAAATCGGTCAGAGCAACCGTCTTACCTACATCAACATATTCGATAGCATGGCCGACCGCGAGTCCCGTTGGGCGAAGTTTGGCAGCGACCCGGATTGGCTGCAAGTTCGCCAACAGACCGAAGAAAACGGCCCGCTGGTGGATACGGTCACCAACCGTTTCCTCCGGTTGACCCCCTACTCACCACAACCAAGCATATCAACTGCCGTACAGGAACTGCGCATTTACGAAGCCATGCCGGGCCGGTTGGCTGACGTTCACAATCGATTCGCCAACCATACCATCGGACTGTTCGAAAAGCATGGCATTGAAAACGTCGGGTATTGGTCCGAAGACGTTGGCGCCAACAATCTGCTCGTTTACATGCTTGGCTATCCGAGCCTGGGCGACCGCGAAAAAAGCTGGAAGTCCTTCCAGGCCGACCCCGAATGGAACAAAGCCCGGGCCGCCAGCGAAGTCAACGGCGCAATCGTGCGGAAGTCCCGACACAGCATCATGCGCCCTACGGACTATGCCTTCACCAGCGGTTAGTCATCCCCTGTGGTGAGAACCGAGTAATTTCGCATCAGTGAAACACCATCTGGCAACGTAAAAACCCCTTACCGGGTTCGGTAAGGGGTTTTTACGTTTGATTTCGTCAGCAACCCAACATCGGTTGTTGGGTGTTGCGCGAGTTCAGCGTTGGCTCAATCTTCGTCCTTGTACCTGCCATCGAAGTAAGGGATTACGTTGTTCCCCATCTGTTCCACTACCCGCATCGCCATGCGGGCATCCATACCGGGGTACCAGATGCGGAACATGAAATGATTTGCTCCCACTCTTTTCCGGTGATCCTCAATCTGCTGGATTACCTCTTCGCTGCTGCCCAGGATGAACCGGTCGCGAGCCAATTCGTCGAACGGGATCCGGAAATCTTCCTCCCCAGGCAGCGCCTTGTCCTGGCCCCAGTCGGCGTAGGCTCGGTATTTGGCCTCCAAGTACGGACGAACATTGCGCACTGCTTCCTCATGTGTCGAGGCAACGTGCATCTCTTTGATAATCGGCATTTCTGCGGGCATTTCCTTGCCGCCGGCTTCCAGTCCCTCTTTGTAAATTGCAGTTTGGCGCTCCAGAGTTTCCAGCGTAGCGTGAGGATTGACGAACCAGGGCAATCCCAATTCTCCGGCTCGCCGTACCACAGTATCAAAGTTGGCGGCCACCCAAATCGGCGGGTGCGGTTGTTGCACCGGGCGGATGGCGCAGGTAGCGTTGTCCAGTTGAAAATGTTTGCCGTGGAATGACACTGCGTCTTCCGTCCAGAGTCGCTGCACCAATTCCAGCGATTCCGTGAAGCGTCCTACCCGATGACGGCGTTCCACATTGAAGGCCTGGTACTCGATGTCGCGGTAACCCAGGCCAACTCCCAGAACCACCCGGCCATCGCTGATCACGTCCAGGCTTGCCACTGTTTCCGCAACGTAGGTGGGAGAATATAAAGGCAGCAGCAGGATGGACAAGACTAATTGCATGTCCCCCGAATCTGCCGCCAGACGGGCGAGCAACGGGATGCTCTGCAGGTTCTGGTACGGTGGCGACAGGAAGTGCTGCCCACATGCGATAGACCCAAACCCGGCATCACGCGCCAGCCGTGTCAGTTCTACCGTTTCGTGAAATCGCTGCGTGGCTGAATCGGTGGAAGGGTGTTGTGGCATGGCCATTATGCCGAATTTCATCATTGTTACTCCTTGGCGAGCCCATGCAATGGCGTCCCAGGCAGGATTCGAACCCGCGGCCAGCTGCTTAGAAGGCAGCTGCTCTATCCACTGAGCTACTGGGACGCGCTGCGATTAAGATATTAGACCTTCTGAGTTGCTGTCAACAGGTGCTAATCGCTACAACGTCGCACGGTTGACTGAGTTCCCGTTTCCGTCGCAATTCAGTCCGATTTCGTAACTGTTGTTGCGTATTGGCTGTTGTTGCGTATTGGAATGATGTCTGCGAAAATTGCTGCATCAAAATATGTGGGCGGGGCGCCGAATCCAAGCCCATTGCCCGACGGCGTACCCATCCTAACCGGCGACCCAATTAAACTATGGTAACCAACAGCGAAACTCCCATCCGAGTACTGGTAGCCAAGCCGGGCCTTGACGGTCATGACCGTGGAGCCAAGGTCATCGCTCGCGCCCTTCGTGATGCCGGCATGGAGGTCATTTATACTGGCATCCGCCAAACTCCCCAGATGGTGGTGCAGGCCGCGGCACAGGAAGACGTATCCGTCCTGGGTCTCAGCATATTGTCGGGAGCCCACATGGAGCTGATGCCCGAGATCATGAAATTGCTCCGCGATCAGGGCATGGACGACGTATTGGTCGTACTCGGAGGAATCGTGCCGGAAGAGGATCGGGCGCCCCTGGAGCAGATCGGCGTGTCGGCGGTATTTGGCCCGGGAACATCCACTACCGATATCATCGATTACATCACTGCCAACGCCGGCAATTCCTGGCTCGCCCGCACCTAATCTTGCTCGAAATTGGTTTCGGTTCCGCTTGCGGACGTACCGTGCCAAGTCTATAATTCGCGGCAGTTTCAAGTTTTCGATTCGCTCGGTGTACGGCCCGTAATGCAATTCAACGTAGCGCAGTTGCTTAAAGAGCCTACCGGTTCGGAGAGGTCGTTTGAACTGGAATCGGCGCTGATTGACACCGATATTCAGTTGGACTACGTAACTGGCGCCGGGAGGATGGTCCGTACCCACCACGGGATCTGGGTGCAAGTAACACTAACTACTCAGGTCTCACAAGATTGCAGTCGGTGCCTGGTCAATCTCAATCGTAAATTGGCCCTGGATCTGGAAGAAGAGTTTTTCCCCGAAATTGACCTGAGAACCGGCCGACGCGACTCCCCGCCGGATGATTGGGAAGGGTTGTTTATTGACCCTGACAATACCCTCAATTTAAGTGAAGCCATTCGCCAAGGAGTAATCACCGAACTTCCCCTCAAGCCTTTGTGCAGGCCGGATTGCAACGGTATCTGCGATATTTGCGGGATAGACTTAAACCTGTCCGATTGTACCTGCTACGAATCCGTTATAGATCCCAGGTGGGCGGTTTTACGGACTCTAAACGTTGAATCATGAGACCAGAACAAATCAGGGCTGGCCGCCGGATGCCCGGTTACGGATTTCCAGGCGCCAGAAAAATGGAAGAAGATGGGTGCACTACCTAAAAAGAAATCAACCAGAGCGCGCAAAGGTCGCCGGCTATCGTCCCCTGCCTATCGCGTCCATACGCTGAACGTGGCGCGGTGTCCCCGCTGTCGCTCCGCAAAACGGCCCCACACCGCCTGTCCGGGCTGCGGTTACTATCGCGGCCGGCAAGTTACGGTCTGAACGAAGAATCGACAGCTCCAATGGGAGCCACTCACGTGGTCAGTTGGTGTTGGGTTTCAAATTTGGTGTCTCACAGGGAAACCAATTCAGTTGGAGTGCGGTGGTATGACCAATATTGAACCGGCCCCGGTCTATTCCTATATCTTTCCGGGTCAGGGTACCCAAAAGGTTGGAATGGGTCGATCGCTTTACGAAACATCGCCGGCCGCAAGGGAAGCCTTTGCCGAAGCGGACGAAAGTTTGGGCACGCATCTTTCCCGCCTCATATTCGAAGGCCCGGTAGAAGATCTACAGGACACGGCCCACGCCCAGCCGGCCATCATGGTGGTTAGCATCGCGCTCTGGCGCGCCTGGCAGGAATTTCTCGGCGGTTCCGCCCCGGAACCCGTGGCGATTGCCGGGCACAGCCTGGGCGAGTACACCTCTATGGTGGTGGGCGGCGTGATGGAATTCAGCGACGCGATCCGGTTGGTCCGGGAACGTGGCCGGTTGATGCGCCAGGCTTCCGAGCTTAGGCCCGGCTCCATGGCCGCCATCATTGGGTTGGACGAGTACACCGTGGAACAGGTGGCGCAGGACTCCGGCGTGGAGTTGGCTAACATCAACTCCGATGACCAAATCGTAATCAGCGGAGATAAGTTGGCATTAGCCCGCGCAATGGATCTGGCATCAGCGCGCGGCGCAAAAAAGGTAGTTCCCCTGGCCGTGAGCGGCGCGTTCCATTCCCGTTTGATGTCGCAGGCCCAGGACGGTTTGACCGATGCCATCGACGGGATTACCCTGCGCGATCCACGGTTCCCGGTTATAGCAAATTCGACCGGCGTTCCCATCGTCAACTCCGAACAGGCCCGGCAGGAACTTCTTACCGGATTGTGCCACTGCGTCTTGTGGAAACACTCAGTGCGATACATGGTAGATTCCGGCGTAAACCGATTCGTCGAATTCGGCCCGGCACGTGTGTTGTCGAGTCTGGTCCGCCGAATCGATTCCGGAGTGGAAGCGCTTACCCTCTCCGACCCTGAATCAATAAGACAGGCAGCCGAAGAAAAAGCCTGATTGCAATTCCTAATCCGGCCCCGCACCATATCCCAGCGTCCAAAACTATTCTTCCAGTCGCTGTAGTGCATTGCCTCCCACCAATACCACCAAAAATCTCCGCAGCGGTCCGGTCGGTCGGCAGGCGAGGGTTCTGGCGTTGCAAGCGCTCTTTGCCCAGGATATTCGCAAGGCTCCGGACGGCCACATTATCGAGTGGCTATGCTCGGAAGAACCCGCTGGATCGGCGGTGAAAAACACCGCCGATGAGATCGCCAGAGGCGTGGTCGAACGGTCCCGGGAACTGGACGACACCATCCACCACTATGCTTCCGCGATACCAGTCGCTCTTTTGGCCATCGTTGACCGCAACATATTGCGTGTGGCAATCTATGAATTGTACAACCGTCAACATTTGCCCCGGCATGTGGTAGTCAGCGAAGCGGTTGAACTGGCATCGACCTTTGGCAGTGAAAGTAGTGCGCGATTCGTGAATGGTGTGCTAGGCTCTGTTCTGGATGACATGACGGCAGGCGCCCAGGCGCCAGTCGAACCGGCATGAAATGATAAACCCGATTTCGAATCCCCGGCGCCCGGGGCGCCGCTCTCTTAGGAGATGAACCATTGAGTACTGTCCTGGAACGAATCACGGATATTGTCGTCGACAAGCTCGGAGTGGATGCCACTGACGTCGAGGAAGATTCCTCCTTTCAAGATGATCTGGGAGCCGACTCCCTGGACTTGGTGGAATTGATTATGGCTTTCGAGGAAGAGTTCAGCTCCGATGGAAATGCCATCGAAATACCCGACGAAGACGCCGGTGAAATACACACTATTTCCGATGCCGTCGAATATTTGAAAGGCAAAGGCGTCGCAGACGAATAGTTTCGATTACACCCCAAACGCTTTCGACGCACCTTGACCACCATGGATACGCTGGAAAACGTGGCGCGTCTAGTGGCGTCCTGCACCGACTGTCCCTTGCATGTGGGCAGGTCCAACGCCGTGCCGGGCGAGGGACCACCTGATGCCGAATTGTTGTTCATCGGAGAGGGTCCGGGTTACCACGAAGACCGGCAGGGAAGACCATTTGTGGGACCGGCCGGTAATTTTCTGGAATCACTTCTGGAGTCCATCGGCATGACCCGTGACCAGGTGTTCATTGCCAATATGGTCAAGTGTCGACCGCCTGATAATCGGGATCCCACCCCGGCCGAAATCGGCGCTTGCAGCAAATACCTCGATCGCCAGATCGAACTGATCGACCCGCGCCTGATTGTTACACTGGGCCGGTTTTCTACGGCGCGCTTTCTGCCCGGTCAAACCATTAGCCGCGTCCGGGGACGCCTGCGTCAGTCCAACGGAAGGCACGTTTTCCCAATCATGCATCCGGCAGCCGGTCTCCGTCGCCAGGAAATGCGACAGGCGATAGAAGAAGATTTCGCAAAAGTACCCGGACTTCTCGATGTCCTGCGCATGGAGGGCAGCCAGCCTGCCGACCCGGGCGGCATCCGGGAATCGACCCATCCATATCTTCCCGCGCCACCGCGGCAAGCCCCGGTTCAATCCTCATTGTTTGGCGGCCCCGTTCCACCCTCCGAACTTCATGAGGAAGCAACCGACCGGTCCGACCCTGCCCAACCGCCTTCCGATCAACCACCTTCCGATGAACCACCTTCCGATCAACCACCTTCCGATGAACCACCTTCCGATGAACCACCTTCCGGTCAACCACGACTATTTTAAGGCTGATTACGTGTCAAGTTTCACTTCGGATCCCGTCTCCGGTACTCCTCCTCTACGCATTATTCCGCTGGGCGGCCTCGGGGAAATCGGGAAGAACATGATGATTTTGGAGTGCGGCGAAGACATCATCATTGTCGACTGCGGCATCCAATTCCCCACTGAAGACATGCCGGGGGTTGACCTCATCATCCCGGACATCTCTTACCTCGTCGAACGAGCCCACCGCGTCAGGGGCATCCTGATCACTCACGGGCACGAGGATCACATCGGGGCGCTACCCCACATCCTGCCCAATCTGGACGTTCCGGTGTTCGCGCCACAACTTGCCCACGGACTGATCACTGTCAAACTGAATGAACGCCGACAAACCCGTGATGCGGAAGTCTATCCCGTCGATCCGGAATCACCCATCGACTTTGGTGATAATTTCAGGGCTACCTGGTTTCGTGTTTGCCACAGTATTCCCGACGCCATGGGCATCTGTATCGATACGCCGTGGGGCAGCGTCATTCACACCGGGGATTTCAAGATCGACCACACCCCGGTGGACGGTCACACCATCGACCTGACCGCTTTGGCCGAACGCGGCGCCCGGGGCATCCTGCTGCTGCTGTCCGATTCCACCTACGCGGAGTTGCCGGGCTACACTCCGTCGGAACAGGTCATGGGCCCAGCCCTCGATCGGGCAATTGGCGATGCCCCTGGCCGGGCTATCGTCGCCACCTTCGCTTCGTTGATCAGCAGAATCCAACAGGTGATATCCGCTGCCGAAAAGCACGATCGCAAAGTGGCTTTCGTGGGTCGAAGCATGGTCGCCAACGTACAGATGGCCACCAAGATGGGCTATCTCGACGCCCTGCCCGGAACCATCGTCCCAGTCAGAGAAACCGGCGACCTGCCTCTCGACAAAATCGTGCTGATGACCACCGGCAGTCAGGGCGAGCCGACTTCGGCGTTGGTGCGAATCGCCAACGGCGAAAACCGGGACGTCGACCTGATCGAGGGGGACACGGTAATCATCTCTGCGACACCGATTCCGGGGAACGAACGGGCCGTCAGCCAGACCATCGACAACCTGCTGCGCCAGGGCGCCCAGGTACTATACGACCGGGTCGCCCAGGTTCACGTTCACGGCCACGCCAGCCAGGAAGAACTCAAACTGATGTTGAACCTCACGCGGCCCCGTTATTTCGTGCCCGTTCATGGCGAATACCGACACCTCCGAGCCCACGCTCAGCTGGCGTGGGAACTTGGGGCAGCCCCGGATGGCATTTTCGTAATGGAAGACGGAGACGTCCTGCAGTTCGACGCCGCCGGCGCCGCGGTGGTTGAAGCGATAACGGCCGGCCCCATTTACCTGGACGGTCCCACCGTCATGGAAACCGACAGCATGGTATTGCGAGAACGGCGGTCGTTGGCTCGAGACGGTGTCGTCGTTGTATGCGCCACCTCCGACGTCGATGGCCGTATCGTTGGCCCGGTTCAGGTCGCCGGCAGCGGTTTTATGGAAGACGCGGATGCGGTCAAGGCATTCCGCCGCCTCGCTGAAGCTGTGGAAATGGACTCAATAGACCCCCCTGACTCTGTAAATCGAGAGGCAGTCCAGGCAAAAATCCGGAAAGTCGCGCGTCAATTCCTTCGTCACGAATTGAACAAGCGGCCTATGATTGTGCCGGTGGTTCTGGGTTTGTAACTTACGGCCGGCTCACCGGGGCTCCACTTACCGGGCGATCCTGCGCCGCTGCCCTACTCTCCGGAATCCCCACGCACAACCCGGCTGGGTTTAGTGTCCCTGGTTGGGCGTGATCGTTACAACGCTCGTTTCGTTGCGAATTCCCGGGGAGGGTTTCAGATGTCCGCTGTCGCCGCTGCCAACCAACGCCGGTCCCACAATCGACCCGCCCGTAACGGCGTGCGCTGGCGGAGATTGGGCATCGGAGCGGGATCATTCCTGCTTATCAGCCTCGTCGCAGCGGCTGTCCTTATGCTCATTCCTGCCACATTGGATTGGTCAACCCGCACTCTGGGCCTGGCATGGATTCCAGTTGGTCTTGTAGCGGCGATCACTCTGCTGGGCCTGGCCTACTCTCCCGGCGGCTTGTTACGCAGGTGGCGCTGGTGGATCGCCGCCGTAGTTGTTGCAACTGCGGCTGTCGGTTCAATGTCATTCATGCAGGGACAACAGGGCGCCCTTTATGTGTACGGCTTATCCGGACAATGGGGCTACGCTCTAACCAATGGCAACATGACGTTGGCCGTCGCGGAGTTGATTGCCGGGTTGATCGCAGTGAGCTTGCTGCTGATTCCCAACTGCTGGCGGTTTTACCGGTCGGCAGCTCGGTTTTTGGGTCGTCATCTTTGGAACGGCGTGTTGATTGCTTGGGCCGCTATGGGAAAACTCTCCGTAGTCGCAACGAGGTTTGCGATCAGAACTGCCAGGACTGCGGCCCGTGCAACGGCCAGTCTGGCATCCAGAGGCGGCCGGTTGACTCCCAAACCGGCCGACGACGTTCCTCATAGACCGGCCGGGATAATGGCATCCGACGTTCCTGACGCAGCGCCGACGGAGTCGGTTCCATCACCGGTTGCCATCGCCAACTCGTCCAACCGGCACGGTTGGCAACTGCCGCCCATCGAATTGCTGGCGCCGTCCGAACCGCACCAGATCGACCAGCGCGCGATCGCCGTAATGTCCGACGAGATCAAAGATGCGCTGGGCGAGCACGGCGTGTTCGTTGATGTGGAAGATGTCAAAGCCGGCCCGCGGGTAGTGAGGTTCGGCCTGGTTCCCGGCTACATTCCCAGCAAATCCAGCCGCAATGATGGAGGGGCTCCACAGCGTCCCAGTCGGGTTCGCGTTGGCGACATCTCCAAACGCCAGAAAGACCTGGCGCTGGCCCTAAAAAGCCCCTACATTCGCATCATTGAGTCCCCGGAACCCGGCGAAGGCCTGGTGGGGCTCGAAGTTCCCAACCCGTCTCCGGGTAAAGTTCTAATGCGTACCCTCGTGGAGGGTCAGGAGTTCAACAGGATTGTGCAAAAAGGCGGGCTGGCGTTTGCCCTGGGCGAGGATGCCGGCGGACAACCGCTAGCCCTGGACCTGGCGGCCATGCCTCATGTCCTCATAGCGGGCGCCACCGGATCCGGAAAAAGCGTTTGCATCAACTCCCTCGTCGCATCGTTGTTGATCACGCGGCCTCCCGATGAATTGCGGATGATCATGGTTGACCCCAAACGCGTCGAGTTGACCCCCTTCAACGGCATACCGCATCTGGTAACGCCCGTAATCGTGGAGCCTGACGAGGTGCAACCCGTGTTGCGGGGCCTGATCCAGGAAATGACCCGCCGTTACAAGCTCATGGAAGAAATCGGCGTTCGCAACATCGCCGGCTACAACGGCAAAGCTGACGAACCGATGCCGTTCCTGGTCCTGATTGTCGACGAATTGGCTGACTTGATGATGACGGGTGGCCTGGAAGTGGAGCAGCAATTGGTGAGGCTGGCTCAGCTCGGTAGAGCGGCTGGCATCCACATGGTGCTGGCGACACAGCGCCCATCCGTCAAGGTCGTAACGGGGCTGCTCAAGGCCAACGTGCCGGCTCGCGTAGCTTTTGCAGTGGCTTCGCAGGTGGATTCCCGTGTCATTCTGGACAGCAGCGGCGCTGAAACGCTGATGGGTAAGGGCGATCTGCTGCTGATGAACAACGATTTCCCAAAACCGCGGCGTGGTCAGGGAACCCTCGTTTATGACGAAGAAACAGATCGGCTCATTGAATTTTGGCGCAACCAGAAAGGCCCGCCGTTGCCCCGGATAGACCTTGACATAAGCGACAACGATGCTGAAACCGCCGCAGAATCAGGTCGGGATGATCCAGACGACATTTACGAAGGCGACGTACTTCAGCAAGCCCGTGATCTGGCCCTCCGCAATCCTCGCCTGAATTCCGTCATCCTGGAACGCCGATTGAAAATCAGGAAATCGCTGGCAGACGAACTGATTGACGAGCTGCGCGGCGAAGGGCTGGTTATCGGGGGCAGTAGCGCAAGGTAGCATCGCCCAGCCCCACCTCGGATTTTTCAACCGCCGCCGATTGCAGATTCTAGGTTCTGTTGACATTTCAAAATGTCAACAGAACCTAATAGACCAACATCCTTGAAATGACGGGTGGAATGCTAGATTGCTCGGCGATAGTCTCCATAAGCTCGGTATGGCCGGGGAAAAGTCCTGTACCAATCAACCCATCATTACAAAGATTTCGGAGTACTAGCCGGCGTGGGCCATGATGTCGCCGGCGAACCAGTCCAGACGCTCCACCGCCTGGTTCAGATCGCTGCCGCGGATATCGAAGATGATATGGGACACACCTATATCCGAGTAAGTCTGTACATCTTCCAGGATGGCATCGGGCAAGCCGGAGAAGCGGCGGCGCGGCCCGGACTGCATCGTGGCGGGATCGTAGAGCGGGGCTTTCATGGATACCTGAATTTCCGACGGGTCGCGCCCGGCCTGCTCGGCAAAGCGGTTGAGCTGGACCAGATCGCCGGCGAGTTCTTCAGGTTCCATGGTGGCGGCCGGTATTGTGCCAACGGGATGCCATCCGTCGCCCAGCGTGGCGGCCCGACGGATGGCGGGTCGGCTCTGGCCTCCCACCCAGATGGGCGGATGGGGCTTTTGCACCGGTTTGGGCAGGAACTGGATGCCGGAGAACTGGACGTACTTGCCGTCGAATTCAGGGTTGGGGCTGGTCCACAATTCTTTGTAGGCGCGCAGGTATTCATCGGTCACGGCGCCGCGTTCGGCGAAGGGAGGCGTGTCCAGGGCCTCGAACTCTTCTTCCATCCAGCCGACGCCGACGCCGAGAATCAGGCGGCCCTGAGACAGCACGTCCAGGGTGGCCAGGATTTTGGCGGCGAGGATCGGCGGGCGGTAGGGGACGATCATGACGCTGGGGACTATGCGGATGTTCTCGGTGACGCCGGCCAGGTAGGTGAGCAGGGTTAGCTGCTCAAAATATTCGCCGCTTTCACCGGTGGGAAATTCGCCACTGACGGTATAAGGATAGGTTGAGTCAATGCGGTTGGGCACCAGGACATGGTCGCCAGCAACCATGCAGTAGTAACCGAGCCGGTCGCCGGTTTGTGCGATTTGGGCCAGCGGGCCGGGTTGGGCGTTGGGCCCGTGGTTGGGCAGATAGAATCCGAACTGCATGGTGTTTCCCTCCGTAAACAGGGTTAGGCCGTAAGCAGGGTCAGGCGTGGCGACTACGATCAGGAGCGGATGGCGGCTGGGGCCATTGGAATATTTATGAACCAGGCAATCAGGGCGAGCAAAGCTTGGCTATGTGGCGATATCTCATGTGTACCCACTTTGTCATTGCGACCCCGTACTCGATGCGGAGTTGGCAATCTCGTCGCCGTAGCAACGGCGGTTCGCCGACGTATGTTCAACCGCATCGAGATTGCCACGTCGCTGTGCTCCTCGCAATGACAGATTAATGCAGGTTGGGTTGGGCACGCTGGTATAATAGCGCAGGCCAATGAGGGCCCTCAACCCGAAAAGAACCCGACTTGCTATTAAGGAGACTCACGACTATGCCAAATATCACTCTGGACCAAGCCGAAATGATATTAGCGGGAGCCAAAGCAGCAGCGCTTGAATTGGGGAAGGCATTCAGCTTTTCAGTGGTGGACGCTCGAGGCGACCTGATTACCATGTGCAAGATGGACGGCTCGGCCTGGCGCACGCCCTATGTATCACGGGGGAAGGCGCGGGCAGCAGCGTGCTTTGGCGAGCCCAGCGGCGACCTGACGGAACGTTCGACGACGCCTATCATGCGGGCAGTTATGGAAGTGGAGCGCGGGGAATTCGTGCCCGGGCAGGGAGCATTGCCTGTGTACATGAATGGGGGGTTGATTGGCGCGGTGGGCGGCAGCGGTGGAACAGCCCAGGAAGACGAGGACTGCTCGCGGGCCGGGATTGGCCTCTTGGCCGGAGCCAGCGCCAGCCGGTAGTATGTGGCGTCCATAACGATGGTGGGTATCCGCTAACCCCGACCCACTTGCCGGCTTACGCGTACCCGCTTTGTCAATCCAAACTGGCCTACTGTCATTGCGAGGATTTTCCGCTCATCCCGAGCTTGTCGAGGGACGTGGCAATCTCGTTGCAGTAACGGCGACGGTTTCGACGACGAGATTGCCTCGCTGCGTTCGCAATGACGAGTTTCGCAATTTTCCAGGCGCATTCGCCATGCCGAACCGCCCCCATTCAAAGATGCTAAAATATCGCCCGTTCATCCCGATCTACGCTCCGGTTGGCCCAGGCAATGGACACATCGCAACTACGCAATCTTCCCAGTGTCGAACGCGTCGTAAACAGTTCGGACCTTACCCATGAGGTAACCACCTACGGGCGCGACTGGCTCGTCGACTTGGCTCGCAAGGCCGTGGATGATGCCAGGCAACTGGTCATGAGTGGCGCCGCTGCTCCCCCGCTCGATGCCATCTGTCGCTCGGTGAAAAACGCGGTTCAGGAGCTGGTTACGCCTTCACCCAGACCCGTCATAAACGCCACCGGCGTGGTGATTCACACCAACTTGGGTCGCGCGCCCCTTAGCCGCGCTGCCCTGGCCGCTGCCAACGCCGCCGGTAAAGGCTACTCCGACCTGGAAATCGACCTGGCCACCGGCCGCCGGGGTTCTCGGCAGGCGCACCTGCAATCCCTGTTGCAGCAAATCACCGGCGCCGAGGCCGCCCTCGTAGTCAACAACAACGCATCCGCCTTGTTGCTGGGGTTGTCTGCCTTGGCGTCCGGACGCGAGGTCGTGGTCTCCAGGGGCGAGGCAGTGGAGATCGGCGGTGGTTTCCGAATACCCGATGTCCTCCGTCAAAGCGGATGCCACCTGGTGGACGTAGGGACCACCAACCGCACCTACGTTCGCGATTATGCCGATGCCGCCACCGAAAACACCGGAGCATTTCTAAAAGCCCATGCCAGTAATTTTCGGGTGGAAGGGTTCACCGCCGCGGTGGATGAACGGGAGTTGGTGGAATTGGGCAACCGCTCCGGTGTGCCGGTGTTGCACGACGTGGGCAGCGGGTCGTTGTTGCCCACCGAACGCTACGGGTTGGCTCACGAGCCAACCCCCCAGGAAAGCATCGCCGCCGGTGTGGGACTGGTGTTCTTCTCCGGTGATAAGCTGCTTGGAGGGCCTCAGGCCGGTATAGTCGTCGGTAAACGCGACTTGGTCAGCCTCCTGGAGCGCCATCCCCTCGCCCGTGCGGTTCGGATCGACAAGATGAGCCTTGCCAGCCTGACGGCAACCCTCACTCATTACCTCCTCAATGAAGCTGAATCCGAAATCCCGGTTTGGCAAATGATCTCGGCTGCCGAGCATGCAGTCCGCGCCCGCGCCGAGCAATGGCGGTCATCCATTTCGGCAATCGGTGTCGAGGCCGCGGTGGTGCCGGCACGTTCGGCCATCGGCGGCGGAAGCCTCCCCGGAGAGACTTTGCCATCCTGGGCTTTATCGCTATCGCCCAACGGTTCAGGGCAAAGCCCGGAGATGCTGTTGGCTAACCTGCGCGGTCAGGCCACCCCGGTAATCGCCCGCATCGAAGACGACACTATCCGCCTCGATCCGCGCACCGTATTGCCTGAGCAGGACGGACAACTTGTCCAGGCATTGATCGCCACGGTTGGCGGCTGAGCCGCCGGCGTTGCTTATTCCCGGCTTGGCTTATTTTAATGATTCTTTGCCGTAATCCTCAAAACTGTGATGCCCAGGGCTGTAGTGCCCCAGGCTGTAGTGTCCAAGGAGTGTAGGGTGCCGGATTTTCTGTTAGTACACGGGGCCGCTCAAGGAGCGTGGAGTTGGGGGAAAGTTTGGGGGCACATGACCGCTCCCGAAGACCACCCGCCAAGGCTCTACGGATCCCGGCAGGCCACCCGTGTCAGAGCCCTTGACCTGCCCGGCCACGGCGCCGACGCCGGATTTGACGTGGCTGTCGTGGATTTCGCCGAAAGCGTCCGTACCATCACCAACATCGTTGAACGGGAAAAATTCACCGACTATGTGCTGGTCGGCCATGAACTCGGCGGAACCCTGGCCCTTCAGGCCGCTGCGGAATCCTCAGTGCCTCCCAAACACATCATTTTGCTGGCAGGTGTAGTCCCCCGCTACGGCGGTAGCATAGTTTCGGCGTATCCCCTTCCGGCCCGCGCGATGATCCGAATGTGCAAAACCCTCGGTGCTGTTTTGGGACGAGACTTCACGCTGCCCATCAGCGCAATGAAAAGATACTGGTGCAGCGACCTGGACCCCATGCTGAAAAACCAGGCTATCGGCCATCTCGGGCGAATGCCGTTGAGAATGCTTACCCAGCCCATTTCATTGGACTTGACCCTGATCCAGTGCCCCGTCACCTACGTGGTTTTGACTGACAACAGGCTCATCTCCCCGGCGCGGCAACGCGCCATGGCCGGGCGGCTTCCCGATGCCACCATAGTGGAACTGGATGCCGGCCATCAGGCCGTGGTGCAAAAACCTCGGGAACTTGCCGAAATGCTCCTGGCCACGGCCTGAATATCGCGGGCCCATGTCAGAATCTTTCGTTGCAGACCTACACATCCATTCTCCGTACGCCTTTGCGTGCAGCAAAGCGCTAACTCTGGATAATCTGGCCCAGTGGGCCCGACGCAAGGGTATCCACCTGCTGGCCACCGGCGACTTTACCCACCCCGTCTGGTCTGCCGAACTGTGGGATCGTCTGGCGCCGGATGATGACGGACTCTATACGCATGACGGCGTCAGATTCGTGCCCGGAACCGAGATAAGTTGTGTCTACAAACAGGACGGCCGCGGACGGCGGGTCCACCTCCTGGTTCTGCTTCCTACGTTGGAGGCATCCAAAATCTTCACCGGCCTTATTGGCCGCTATGGCAAACTGGAGAACGACGGCAGACCTACGGTTTCGCTGTCAGGCCGGCAGTTGTTGTCCCTCGCGCTCGACTGCCATCCCGATGCCATCGTGATTCCCGCCCACGCCTGGACTCCTTGGTACGGGGTTTTCGGCTCCCGCAGTGGTTTCGACAACCTCGCCCAGTGTTTCGGCGATCTGGCCCCCATGATCACGGCAGTTGAAAGTGGCCTTTCTTCCGATCCTGCCATGAATTGGGAGGTTGCCGACCTGGATTCCCGGTCGATTGTTTCGTTTTCAGATGCCCATTCGCTGGGTCGTCTGGGCCGCGAAGTAACCGCGTTCAACGCCCCCATATCCTGGTCGGGATTGTCCACGGCGCTTCGGGAATCCGGCGTGGCGTTCACTGTGGAATTCTATCCCGAAGAGGGGAAATACCATTACTCCGGCCATCGCAAATGCGGAGTTTCCTTCGATTCAGCGCAGTTGACTGCCAACGGCACTGTTTGCCCGGTTTGCGGGCGGGGCCTGACGCTGGGAGTGCTGCATCGCGTTTCAGAACTTGCGGACCGGATCATCGACAACCGATCGTCGCCCGATGCAGACGGTTTCATTGAGGGCGCCAATCAGCGGCCCGGCTACTATCGCCAAATTCCTTTGCAGGAGATCATCGCTGCGGTGCGTGGCCTGGGGGTCAACACGCGCACCGTAACCCGGGCGTACCTGTCCATCACCAACGCCATCGGCAGCGAACTGGCGGCGTTAATATCGGCGTCGCCCCAGGACTTGTCGGCGGCAGCCGGCGATGATGTCGCCGAAGCCATATTGCGCGCTCGTAACGGTCAGGTTCACATAACACCCGGATACGATGGCAAGTATGGCTCCATACAGCTGGCCAACAACCATCCGTCCCTTCCCCCTCTCCCTTGATGGGAGAGGGTTGGGGTAAAGGTGATAATCCCAACCCCCGCTCATCCCGAGCCAGTCCAGGGACGTGGCAATCCCGTTTCAAAAAACACCCAAAAATCCTGTCCATCCTGTTCATCCATGTAAAAACCCGTCCCCGCCCCCACGAATCCTGATCCTGTCGAACGATTCCACCCCAACAGGATTTTCAAACTCCATATTTGGTAGAATACCGAAATCCATCCAGCCGGCCAATCCGCAACCACCCTGGTGGCATTGCTGGCCGGCGGTGAGCGCCACATGGAAGTAGCCATACGTCGAATGCGGTCCGAAGACATACCGCAGGTCATCGAGATAGAGCAGGAAGCTTTTTCTCCCGGGTGGATTGGTACGCCTTTCCGCCGCGAGTTGAACAGCCGTTACTGCCGTTTTCTGGTGGCGTACCTGCTTAACCAACCCGAAGAGACCCCACCAGATAATCACATCCCCGCCAATGGACAACCTGCCGACGCCTCCCTGTGGGCGCGCATGGCACAGGGAGTAAAGGCGGTTTTTGGCGCCCATAACGAACTCCCTGTTGATACCCTGGCCGGTTACGTCGGAGTCTGGTTGCAGGGCGACCAGGCTCACATCACCGAAATCGCCGTGCGCGAAAGCCTGCGCGGGCAGGGCATCGGCGAGTTGTTGCTCATCGGTACCGTCCGGGTGGCCTTCGAGCAGGGGATGGACGAGGTGACCCTGGAAGCAAGGGTATCCAACTTCGTGGCGCAACGCCTCTACGACAAGTACGGATTCAACGAGGCGGGCATCCGCAAAAACTACTACGCCGACAACCGGGAGGATGCGGTTATCATGACCACCGACCACATCCATACCCGTTCGTACCGCGACAAATTCGACGACTTACAAACCCGTTTCCTGGAGCGATACGGAGATATCAATATCGAACTATAGTCCCCGCCCCGGGACCGATAAGCAATCCGCTTCCAACTCCCTTCCAGGAACGGCCCGATGCCCACCCCCACCTGTCATTGCGAGGAGCGCAGCCGCTCATGGTGAGCCTGTCGAACCACGTGGCAATCTCGTTGAGGTTGGACCCACGTCAGCAAACCACCATTGCTGCGCCGACGAGATTGCCACCCCCGTTTCAAGTACGGGGTCTCAATAACGGATTAAAGCGGGTACACGTGAGCCTTCCCGGTTGGTTGACCGCAACCGTGGGCCTTGCTAGAATGACCGCTAGTCTAGGTCGTTGGGCGGTTATGCTTACGATAGGTCTCACGGGTGGAATTGGTACGGGCAAAAGCGTCGTGGCAAACTTGCTCGTGCAACAGGGGGCATCAATCATCGATGCCGACCGGTTGGGTCACGAAGCGTACACGCCTCACTCGGAAGCATGGGAGGCGGTAGTCGCAGCCTTCGGAACTGGCATATTGACTTCAGAGGGGGAGATCGACCGCCGCAAGCTCGGTGGAATAGTCTTCGCCGACGAAACTCAACTGGAGCGCCTGAATGGAATCATGCATCCACTGATGGCGAAAATGGTAGAACACCGTAAAGCCGCGTTCGACGCCGGCGGCGTTGCCGTCACCGTAGTAGAGGCAGCGGTACTCTTTGAAGCCGGTTGGGACTCCCTGGTCGATGAGGTCTGGACCACACACGCCTCGGAATCTACCGTTGTACAACGTTTGTTTGAACGCAACGGACTGGACGAAGCAGAAGCAAGAAAACGAATCAACTCGCAGATGTCTGCGACAGAACGCAACCGCCGCTCCGATGTGGTGGTCGACAATTCTGGCGACCTCACTGCCTTGGAACAGACGGTGAAAAATTTGTGGAAGACGCGAATCAAAGGAAAGGTTAATCAAAGCAATGGTTGAAGCTAACGTCGAATTGTTGGAAGACGGACCCCAATACAAGGAATTCGCCATCGAAGAATTCCTGGTTCGCAGCGAACCTTATTACCGGCCCATTAGCGACGAGTTGGTACTATTCGAAGCAGCCTACGAGCAGCATATCCCGGTTTTGCTCAAGGGTCCTACCGGATGCGGAAAAACCCGGTTCGTCGAGTATATGGCCTGGAAGTTGGGGCGACCGATTACCACCGTTGGAAACGACGCACAGCAAATGAACGAAGGCGAAGTCCGCGTGCCGCTGGTTACCATTGCCTGCCACGAAGACTTGACGGCCAGCGACCTGGTGGGCCGCTATCTCTTGGACGCCCAGGGTACCCGCTGGATCGATGGCCCCATGACCCGCGCGGTCAAAGCCGGCGCAATCCTCTACCTCGACGAAGTCGTGGAAGCCCGGAAAGACACCACCGTGTTGATCCACCCCCTTACCGACCACCGTCGCATCCTGCCAGTAGAAAAAACCGGCAACATCATCGAGGCCGACGACCGGTTCCTGCTCTGTATCTCGTACAACCCTCACTACCAGAGCGCCCTCAAAGACCTGAAACACAGCACCCGCCAGCGTTTCATCTCCATTGAGTTTGATTATCCGCCAATAGACGTGGAAACCGAGATCGTCGCCAAAGAAAGCGGTTGCAACGAAGTGCAAGCCCACGCCTTGGCCCGCCTCGGTGACAAAATCCGTAACCTGCGGGAACACGGTCTTGCCGAAGGCGCCAGCACCCGCCTGCTGATCTACGCCGGAAGGCTCATGAACCACGGCATCGAGCCCCGCCGCGCCTGCCAGGTTGCCATCGTCTGGACCCTCTCCGACGAACCCGAACTACAACGCAGTATCGAAGAGGTGGTTCATTCCATATTCGAATAGTCGTGGGGGCTAAATGGGTGACATCACCCTGAAGGCAATCCAATGCGCGCTGGAAAATCGCCAGCGACAAACTGCCGCCGCCGACGGACTCATGCCGGCGGCAGTAATGTTGTTGCTGTATCCAAAAGACGGCGATTTTTGTGTACTGCTCAACAAACGATCAATGGAAGTCGAGCACCACAAAGGGGAGATGTCTTTCCCCGGCGGCGCGCGAGACCCGGAAGACAGCGACTACGAAGACACCGCCCGCCGCGAAACCGAAGAGGAGATGGGCATCGCCAGAGATGACATAACTATCCTCGGGCGCCTGGACGACAACGTTACTCGCACCAACTTTTTGGTGAAAGTATTTGTGGGCACCATTCCATATCCATACGAGTTTAGCCCCAGTTCGGTGGAGATCGCCGAAGTGGTCGAAATTCCTCTGGATGTGCTGCGCAACCCAGCGACTATTCGTTGGGATTCCAGAATCGAAGCCGGCCAGCGCGTGGCCGTGCGTTCTTATGGCTACCAACAGCATCTGGTATATGGAGCCACTGCTAAAATTCTTGACCAGTTCCTCGAAACTCTCGAGGACAGTCTGAATGAGGAGGGCACAAGCCTTGACTAATCCCGCGACTGGCGAGCTTCTTGACGAACTGGCCAAACTTCCCCCAGCCGTTACTGAGGCTTACGAAGCCGTCTCCGATGCAATGGCCGAATCCTTCACCGACGAAGAGATGGCGCTCTGGGCCAAGGAGGGTGTCTCCATCGGCACTCAAACCGTCCGCTCCTGGGAATCTGCCGTGGAATACTACCGCGTCAGCCCAGAGGTCGCCCGGTCACTGGCCTTCGCCTCATTCATGCAGTGGGCGCGCTGCGGCACCTATCTGTCCCAGGATTCCCCAACCCTGGCCGTGGCATTCTTCAAAGCCAGCCCGTCCATCGTTACCAATCTGCGCCCCCAATACATCCCCCGCTGGGCCGGCCTGGGTCGCTCGCTCTACAAGGGAACCTGGAAATCCAGCACCCTTTCGGCCCGTTTCTTCGAGGTCAGCCCAGACCTAGTACGCAACCTGCCATTCTGGGATGTGGAGGTGTTCGCGTCGCTGATCGAAGCGCTCTCCTATAAATCCTACGACGTGGCCGCCGAATGCCTGGTGCTCGGTCGAGACGTCCTCCCCGGTATGGGTCGGGAGCGCGAAGCGTTCCTGTCCATGTCCAGGGCTCTCACCGACAGCAGCTGGCGCGAGGTAAAAGCCTGCCTCGAAATGGCTCCGCGAGCCTTGCAGCACGTGGAAGAAGGACAAACCGGCCGTTTCCTCCGGTTGGGAGAAAAACTGGCCAAAATGGGGTTGCGCGACACTTCCCGCTTCTTGTACGACGGCGCACAGGCCCTCTCCCACGTATCGGGTGGGTCTCAGGGTCACATTCTCGACCTGTGCGAAGGTTTGCTTTCCACCACGCCGGACGCAGTCCCGCCCTTCCTCAAGAGCCTGGACCCGGTTCTCAACCGTATCACCCTGGCCCAGTTGGACCAATGGTACCAGCACGGCGTCCAATTGCTGAACGACAATCCCGAAAGTGGCATCGCCTTCTTCAAAATCGAATCCAACACTTCCGAGGCCCTGCTCGAAACCCTGTCGTCCAGCCTGGACCTGGAACGCGTGAAGGGCATCATGCGCCTGTACACCCGCGCTCTTTCCGGCGCCAACATCGAAGTCCTGAGCACCGCGGAATTGGTGCGCAAGCAAATCGGCTGGGTTGACCAGGACACCGCATCTACCGACGGAACCAAGGTCTACCTCCCCCCGATGGTCGACCATTACAACGATAAGACCCAGAATTTCGCCTGGTTCAAAGTGGTTGCAACTCACCAGGTCTCCCACCTTGAATTTGGCAGCTTCCAATTCGACTTCCCCAAGCCGGCCAACGTGTTCGACGATCGCCGCTTCGGTATGGAAGACGCGGTTAAGGAACGCACCGAAGCAATTCGCGCCGCCGCCGCTGAGCACTTCAGGATTCAGGACGTAGACGTGGGCCCGGCCCAGGAAATGAACGGATCTTCCGGCGGCAGCGTCCGCGTTTACACCGATGTCGGTCGTTTCCTGTCATTGTTCGAAGACCGCAAAATGGCGTTCGACCTGTTCAGCGTTTTCGAAGACTGCCGGTTGGACTATCGAATCAAAACCGAATACCCGGGCATTCGACGGGCGGCTCTCGACGTGCAGGGTGATGCCCTGGTTCAACGCCCCGTCCTGACCGATCTCCCGATTCAGGAAGTCCTCATTGAACTGCTGGTTCACATGAGCCTGGATCACTTCCACGCCTTGCCCGTGCCCCAGGAATTCCGTGATGAAACCTACATGTTGGCTCGCATCATGCACCGGTTGCGCACCGTAGCCGCATCTATCGAAGATACCGGCGAAGCCGCTTTGCGCGCGTATGAAATCATTTCGCGCCTGCAAAATGAACAGCAGCCCGAAGACGAATACCAGCCGGAAGACCTCGACGATCCCGGTGAATTCTCCGAGGAAGAATACGAGGCCCTTCTCGACAAACTTCAAGCCGCTATGAGCGATCAACAGGGCGAACAGGGAGACGGCGACCCTTACGAATCCCCGGAACCCGTTGAATACCGCGGCGACTTCAAGCCGGAAATGGTGCAGCTCCTCACCAAACTCCAGATGGACCCCAGCCAGTTGGGCGATGCAGAACCAATGACCCAGGAAGAACTGGAACAATTGCTGCAGGACAGCGCCGAACTCGAACTCGACGCCCAGGAAGGCGACGTGGAACAGAGCATGGCCCAGTTCGCCCAAAACATCATGAAAGAGGCCGGCGTTCCACCACCGTCCAACGACCCGGGGCGCGGCTATGGACCCATCCTCCACGACGACGATTCGGGCGGCGAGCTGGAAGCCCTCGAACCCAAAACCTTCGTTTACGACGAGTGGGACTTCCGAGCCAACGACTACAAACCTCGCTGGTGCATCGTCAAAGAAAAGATCCTCGACGAAGGCGACCACAATTTCTACAACGACTCCCTCAGAAACTACGCCTCGCTGCTGACGCACATCAAGCGTCAATTCGAGCTAATCATGCCCGAAACCTGGCGCAAGACCTACCGGCTGATCGACGGCGAAGACATCGACCTGAACGCGGCCCTGGAAGCGTGGGCTGACCTCCGGATGAACCTCACTCCGGACGACAAAATCTACTGGCGCCGCAACCGTATCCAACGCGACGTGTCCGTAGTATTCCTGCTTGATATGTCGGCATCCACTGCGGAAGCAATCGACGAGGGTCGCCATTCGGTCGATGACCGGGATGCTCCCGACGATCCGGTCGAATACATGGTGTGGCTGCGTCGGCGACGCGAAGGTCTGGTCCGCCGTCACTACAAGCGGATCATCGACTTGGAACGCGAAAGTTGCGCCCTGCTTATCAACGCCCTCGAATCCATCGGCGATACCTATGGTATCTACGGCTTCTCGGGCTACGGCCGCGAAAACGTCGAGTTCTATGTCATCAAAGACATCGAAGAGCAGTTCAACGACAAAATCAAACGCCGCATCGATAAGGTGACGCCACTCCACGCCACCCGCATGGGCTCTGCCATCCGCCATGCCGTAACCAAGCTGGAAAGTCAGGACTCTGCAACCAAGATCCTCTTCCTGATCAGCGATGGTCGTCCGCAAGACCGCGGGTATAGCCGCGAGGGTGTCGAGAAGGAATACGCCGTCCACGACACCCATCAGGCATTGTTGGAAGCCAAGCACAAGGACATCACTCCCTTCTGTTTGACAGTCGACAAGGCCGGCCACGACTACCTCAAAACCATGTGTGGCGACCTCAACTATGAGGTGCTGGACGACATCTGGGCGCTCCCGGAACGTCTCCCCATGCTGTACCGCTCGCTGACCATGTAAGCCTCAGGGCCAACCAAACGCAAAAACGGGCCGTCCACTCGCATGGACGGCCCGTTCAATTTACACAATACTAATGCCATGCCATGCAGGGCCTTTTCAAAGTCCTCCGACCTCCGCTCATGGTGAGCTTGTCGAACCATCGCCGACCGTCCTTCGACAGGCTCAGGACGAGCGGGTGTTTAATTTCCACAACTTTGAAATGGCCCTGCGTAACATGGCGATACCCTCGGCCAGCCCAGGTCAGCCCGCCACAGACATAATCAGCTTTCGTAGCTCGGTGAGCGCTGTGTTGCACGACCTGCGTTTGATGACCAGGCGCCTCGGTGGCGTTCGCAAGGGATGCTCGTACACATCGTCCCCGTAGGCGATCGCTATGTGAATCGTACCAGGACGATGCCCTTCCACTTCATCTGGCCCCAGCACCCCCGTAACTCCGATGCCAAAATCCGCCGACGCAACGTCTCGGGCGGAAACAGCCATCGCGTTGGCTGTTTCCTGACTCACGACGCCGTGGGCTCGCACCAAACCGGCGTCCACTCCCGCCGCCACGATGGCATCCTCGGTAAAGGCCACCGTTCCCCCGCGATACCAGTCCTTGCTGCTGGTGGCCTCGGTAATGGTATTGGCAAGAAACCCACCGCTCACCGATTCCATAGTCGCCAGCGTCATCCCGCGCTCCAGCAACGCGGCACCTACCGAAAGTTCCGGCGTCTCGTCGTCGTAACCCCATATATACGGCGCCAGTCGTTCGTGAATCGCACCCTCAACCGGAGCGATCATCGCGCGCGCGGATGCTTCGTCCACGGCGCGGGCAATGATGCGCAAATGAATGCCGTCCGCCTTCGAGTAAATCCCCAGATACGGATTCTCCAGCCCAAAGTACTCAGAGATGATTTCATCGACCGAAGCTTCTCCCAACCCCAGCGTCTTGATATTGCGGGTAATGGTAACTTCGGTGTCGATCATCGATTGCAGCTGGGCGTCTATCTCATCTGCCCACATCGCCCGGTTTTCGCCCGGTGGCCCCGGCATACAGACGATGTGCTTATCGTTCTTCTCAGCCCACCAACCGGGCGCAGTGCCGTTCCGGTTCTTGATGAAGCGCGCCGACGGTATCAGATGCGCCTGTTTCACGTTATGGGCGGGCATATCCTGGCCGCGATTGCGAAACCACTGTCGCAGGTTTTCGATCTCTTCTTCCTGCACCAGCGGGGCCTCCCCCAGCGCCGCCGCCACTGCTTCACGCGTCAGGTCATCCTGGGTGGGCCCCAGCCCGCCGGTGGTGAAGATGATGTCCGACCGTTCCATGCCGCGCCTGAACGCTTCGGTCAGCATGGGCAGATCGTCCCCAACAATGCTGACCCATTGGAGCTCAATCCCCAACGCCGGTAAACGGCCCGCAATCCAGCTTGAGTTAGTATCGGTCAACTCGCCCATCAGCAATTCCGTGCCAATAGAAACAATCTCTGCTTTCACAGCATCCTCCTCAGCGGCCCGACCCTGCGCAATCGTACTCCGACCCCACCGGTGGGTCGGTCGCCAGGCAGATAGTGCGTTCTGCCCGCCCGGCGTTTACCACGTAAACAATGGGGTCATCGGGCAATCCGGCGTAATGCACCTGCACTATCTTGTTGCCTTCATCGTCCAGTACCGGCTCATCTTTGTCGTCCAGTTCAATAAGCTGACCGCCAATATAAAACTCGTGCGCTGCATCGAACGTCTTGATGCGGACCACGGTCTCCGGCGGCGCCAGGCCGTATTGCGGATCGGCCGCTCCATCTTCCGAAACCAGCCAACCGCCCATCGCATCGGGGCCTCCGGGCTTTCCGGGTTGTGCATACCAGTTCAACTGTAGGCCCCACCAGGTGGGCGCCGTCACCGGCAGCTGTTCGCCGTCCACGGTGGCGTACCAGATGCGCTCCTCGATATTAGGCGCGTAGGTTACCGTTACGTCCTTATGGGTAACCTCCAGCTCCTGGATATCGCGAACATCCACCTCGTAGAAGTAACCCAGTTCCAGCGCCGGAGGAGTAAAAGGCGGCTCGTTAACCAGACGGTTAACCACCATAGCCCAAATTTCCGGCACCGTGAACAGCTGGGAATTTCCCACCAGCAGCATGTAATTCTGCTCGCCGTCCGGAGTAAGGCCACCCAGCCAGAACTCGTACATCTGACCGGTTTTCTCGGTAATTTGGATAACGCTTTCCGGCGGTTCCAGTCCGTATTGCGCCGGATTTTCGATAGTCTCCAGCAGCACCCGGCTAACCTTCGGCCCACTCAGGATTAACGGTGTACCTGCCCATTTGTCCTGGTAAACCTGCGTACGCTCATCGCCATCCACTATGAACCATTTACCGCGTCCCAGGTCCTTGTCATAAACGACGGTTTCTCCCTTGTGCGTAACTTCCACGTGCACAATCTGATCGTCGTCCACGTGCCACGCCCACGGTCGCTCGTCCGGCGGCTCTCGCTGGTCCCACGGCTTGAATACCAGCGCCAGCACTCCGAATATTGCCAGCACAAACACCAGCATGATGGTTAATCTGATGTTCATAGTCTAGCCGACTGCACCCGTTAGCGGCGTACCCACCACACCACGATGGCCATCAACCCCATCAAGCCCGGCAACAACAGCCAGGTGGAGAACCGCACAAAATTAAACTCATTTTCGTCCAGGTTCCACTCCCGGTAAATAAACTCCCGGTCCCGAATTGACACCAGCGAGAAGTCCCCCATCAGGTAGTTCGCGGTGTTCAGGAACAACGCCGCGCTGGAACCGCGGTGAACGTTGCCGTTGGCGATGAAATCCGAATCCCCAAACACTGTCATCCCCGCCACCTCGTTGTTGGGCGGTTGGCTCGTCGGCGCAGCGGCCCCGACCGGGCCCACGATGTGCAGGTACACCGCCGGGTAAAACACTCGCTGCGGGTCGTCATCTACTGGATTAGTGCGTTCGATATCAGATATCAACCGGGCGGATTGAGTGGTTGCGGCTATGGGGATGACGGTGCGCGTGTTGGCTTCTTCAATAATCGGTTCCACCGCCGCGGCTCCCGGCATGAACGCCACGCTTAGGGGCTGCCCTCTTGGCGCCACAATCTCGGGGGGAGCCTGCGGGTTATAGATTCCCACCCGCAGCGTCCGCGGGGCATTGGGTTGGGACCCTTCCACGTCACGAATATACGCGTCCGTAACCACCGCACCCCAAAACGCCAGGAACGCCCGGAACGAATCATCTGTATCATGCTCCGCCAGGAAGATGAGCCGCGCGCCTTCCCGCCTGGGTTCGCCATCCGGGTCTCGGCCCGCCATGTAGGCGTTCAGCGCGTTCGCATGGGCCGGCGGCAGCTCGCCGGTTGGCCCGGCGATCACCAGCAGCGCAGCGTCACCCGGGACAGCAACCTCCTCGTCGCTCAGAGGCCAGGACAAATTGGCGACTTCGTAATTGTCGCCCTCCAGGTTCTCGCGAATGATGTTGTACCCATCCTCCGCATCTCCGAAAACATCCCGCTCACCGTGGCCCGCCAGAAAATATACTTTCTTGCGTTCCGTTCCCGTGGCAACCAAAAGGGCAGTGTATAGATCCTGTTCCAGCCGGCTGAACGCCGGGTCGGTCGGGTTGATTAGATCAATGGTCCTGGTGTCAACTGCCAATACCGACAACGTTTCGTACGACGTAACACCCTGACCACGGGCCAGGTCCGGCTCTTTCTGCGGGTCCTGGAACCGGTAGGCGAAGTTCGTATTGCGTTTGCTGAACTCGCTCAGCGTGGTCTCCACCTTGCTCCGGCGTGTGAGTACATCGATATCGCTTATCTCGTCCGGGTAGTACGCAATCACGCTGATGGGTTGGTCCAGGTTGTCCAGTAAATCCCGCGTGCGGTCTGACAGCGAGAACTGGTTGGTCGCCGTGGTGTCAGCCCGTACGTGATTTTCGAATGCAACATAATTGATCAATACTACCAGGCCGATAAATGCCGCCACCATTACTACCGTGTTGATGCCGTATCGACCGGTGCGACTGAAAAACGCCGCCACCACCTGACTGAAGTAAGACACCCCAACCAGAGCCACCAGCACTGCGCCGAACGCCAGCAAAATGATTCCGTACAGGCTAAGGGAACTCACGAACCCCAGCAGTACCCCACCGATCACCAAACCAACGACGCCCGCAATCAATATCGGCGCGTAAAAAACGCCCACGGCGTTGAACACCGGTTCGATAAACGAGAACAGCGTCCTGGACTGCTCGTCTAAGGGCAGCGACCCCTCCACCGCAACATTATCCGGCGATTGTTCCGGCCGGCGTCCCCTGGACCGGCGCCTGCGCCAGTCCCCGGGAGTTTCATCGGTACGCTGCTGGCTCACGCTACCTCCAGCGCCTCGACTCCAGCGCACGTATCGACAGGAACAGGAACAGGGCGGTCACCGTGACAAAATAAACGATATGCGTCGTATCTATAATGCCCCGGTCAAAGTCGTTGAAGTGGCTGGTGAATCCCATTTGATTGAATATCGTCGCCCACACACCGGAAGCAACGTCTCCGATAAATGCGGTGGCGTACAGGACTACCAATATCCCGGTGCCCACCACCGCGGCAACTATCTGGTTGCTGGTCAGCGTTGATGTCAATATCCCCACTGCCAGCGCCGCCATGCCGTACAGCGCCAGACCCAGGTATCCCGAGTAAATCGGTCCCGGGTCCGGAGACGCGAACACCAGCAGCAATATTACATAATATGACGACAACGCCAGCAGGAACAGCAGAAACACCAAGCTGGACACATATTTGCCAATCACAACCTCCCAGTCTCGCACCGGGGAGGTCAGCAGCAGCTCAATGGTTCCCAACTTCTGCTCTTCGGCAAGCAAGCGCATGGTCAACGCTGGCGCCAACGGGATCAACAGGAATGTTGCGCCCTGGAAAAAGTTGCTTAGCGATGCCTCCGGGAACGGATTCCCCAGGTCGCTCACGAAGAAGAAACCGCTCAGCGCGATGAAAATCAGCGCCACGATATACGCCACCGGGCTGCTGAAGTAGATCTGGATTTCCTTGAACGCCACGGCGCGGATGGTTCGCATGTCGCTCTAATCCGCCGCCTCTTCGCCCGTTTCAGATGTCGTCAGACGCAGGAATATCTCTTCCAGGCTCATGCTGCTGATCTGCATTCCCAGCAAATTCCAGCCGTTGTCCAACACTGCCCGGGATATATCACCCCGCAGATCCAACCCTTCCAGGAACTTCACCCGATAGGCATTGATGCCGGGCCTGGGATGGTGGGTTACCTGTGTCACGCCTTCTATCGAACGCAGCAGCGGCAATACTTCGGCCGGCGGCCCGCCAACCTCTACCTCCAGCAGCTCCACGCCCTGCAGATGTTGAGCCAGGTTGTTGGGCGTGTCCGCCGCCACAATGTGCCCCTCGTGGATAATCAGCACTCGCTCGCAGATCATGCTGACCTCGGGCAGAATGTGGCTGCTGAGCACCACCGTTTGTTCCCGCCCCAGATCCTGAATCAGGCTGCGGGTCTCCACCACCTGAATCGGATCAATCCCTATCGTAGGTTCGTCCAGCACCAATACGTCCGGCTCGTGCAATATCGCCTGGGCGATTCCCACCCGCTGGCGGAATCCCTTGGACAACTTGCCGATGAGGGTCTTGTGGTAATCCTCCAGCCGGCACAGACCAATCACGTCGTCAATCCGTGTGCGCATCCGGCGCCCGTTCATTCGCCGCAGCGTGCCCATGTACTTCAGGTAGCTGGTAACGTTCATCTCAGTGTGCAGCGGCACCGATTCCGGCAAATACCCAACGCGCCGGCGTACTTCCAGCGAATCCCCAACCACGTCGTAGCCGTCCACCGTAACCGTGCCACGGGTCGGCGGCATAAACCCGGTCAATATCCGCATCGTCGTCGTCTTCCCGGCCCCGTTGGGTCCCAAAAACCCCAGAACCTCCCCGCGACGCACGGTGAAATTCACGTTCTCAACCGCCGGAGTAGGCCCGTAGTAATGAGTAAGATCATTTACTTCGATCATGGTGTCCCGGTCTGTGCCGGCGCCCATTTCAAGTTCGTATTCGGTTTCAGCAGCCATCAGTATTTCCCGGTTCGTTCCACAGATCCCCGCAAGGACCCAATCCGCTTCTTCCTTACATACGGTTGCGCCGTGGTAGCAGATTGCAACCGCGGCGCCTGAGTTTAGAGTATCGTCGCTTCTTCCCTTTGAATTGGCGTAGCGGCTATGATATTCTATACGCCGCATTTTCACAAGATGGCGACGGCCTTCATGTGTACCCGCTTTGTCATTGCGAGGAGCGCAGCCGCTCATGGTGAGCCTGTCGAACCACCTGGCAATCTCGATGAGGCTGAACACACGTCGAGGGAACCGCCGTTGCTGCGGCGACGAGATTGCCACGCTACGCTCGCAATGACAAAGCGGGTACGCGTGAGGGCAACGGCCCCGCGCAACGGGGCCTATTTTCTGGGCAGGGTAAGTTTGGCAAAATGCACCTGATTATCGACGGCTTCGGCGGCGACGCCGATATGATGTGGGACACGGAACGTTTGCGGTCATTCCTCGACGAATATCCGGCCAATTTGGGCATGACCAAGATCACCGTACCGGAAGTCCTCGAATACCACGGGCCAAACCCCAGTGACGGCGGCATGTCCGGTTTCGTTATCATTGCTGAAAGCCACATCAGCGTACACACGTTCCCCCACCGGGAATACGTCAATATCGACGTCTTCTCCTGCAAGTCGTTCGACCACGAAAAAGCCCTGGCCGACGCGCAATCGCTGTTCAATCTAACCCAGGTCAAATCCTGGCTCCTCGACCGCGGCCTGGAGTGGCAGGACGCCGACCAGGGAATCGTTGAAACCAGACGCCAGCGCACTTTCCTGCGGGCTGCGGCATCCGGTTCCCCTGTTGGCTGACGATTCATCGCTCTCCGTCCCCTGGACGCCAACCAATTTTCTGGCGCTGCCGCCCCACCAGGCCGCCCTGGACACAGCAGCAGCCGTAATCATCCCAGTCCCCATCGACAGCACCACGTCGTTCCGCAGCGGCGCCCGCTATGGCCCATCGGCCATCATCGCCGCGTCCGCAGCCCTCGAAGACTATGACCTGGAATTGGGAATCGACGTCGCCGAACTGGGCATCCACACCACGCCCCCCCTGGAACCCCACGTCGGTGACCCAAGGCAAATGGCCAAGCGGGTACAGATAGCGGTGGCACACTACTCGGAGCTGGGTAAGATCACCGCCGTCATTGGTGGCGACCACTCGGCGGCAATCGGTTCCGCATTGGCCCATGGGGAGACTCTCCCCAACCTGTCGGTGCTATACATCGACGCCCACGCTGACTTGCGGGATGAATACCGGGGCACCGGTTGGGGTCATGGCTCGTCAGCGCGCCGCATCGGCGCGCACTGCCCCGTTACGCTGGTTGGCGTCCGCACGCTGGCTCTGGAAGAACGCGAATACATCGACGAAGCCGGCATCCCTGCATACTACTGGCCGCCCCAGCACCCTGATTATGCGGACGATGTGATAAGCGGACTGAATCCCACCGTGTACGTCAGCGTAGACCTCGATGCACTGGACCCGTCTGAAATGGCGGCTGTGGGCACCCCTGAGCCCGGTGGGATGCGTTGGCTGGATTTGCTGTCTCTGCTGCTCAGGGTCGCCCAGCAACGCCGCATCGTAGGTTTTGACGTGTGCGAACTCGCGCCCAACGAAGGCCCGCCGGCCAACAGTTACACCGCGGCTAAATTGGTCTACAAATTAATCGCCTACGCCTGCAGATCCCAATTAACATAACGGCAAGGCTATCGCATATGGACCAATTAACCACCGTCATTCCCGCGAAAGCGGGAATCCAGTGACCTAAGTCAGTAGTTTCGTTGCGAAAACCTGGCGCATTACCCGCTCTGGACGCCGGCATTCGGACGGATTTACTCAGATTCAGCTTTGGACACGTACCGCAACACCAGCCCGAGCGCCAGGAAAACTCCGCTGGCGAATACCATCCACTCGTCCAACTCCTGGCATTTATCGCAAACTGATGCCGGAAACGCCCTTACGAGGAAGATCGCTGCTGCGCCGAGACAGACTGTCCCCAAATCATCGCTGATCCGCCGCAAGAAATTCAAAGTGGTTCTCATACCGTAGCGCAGTCGGTCTCTCATCTGCGAAGAACCACAGCAGCCACGGCCACCGCCAATACGCCGACTGATATGATGGCGCCAGTATACGCAATCGGCAAGCCGCCCCGCATCGCCTCGTACTCGAGAGCACCCCATCCGAGACGGTCTCCCACAACTAACACCCAGCACGCCGCGAAAAAGCTTAACAAGATTACAGCGATGGTTGACATTTTGATACTCCCGTCCCTGCCTTCATGTCATTCTATCACGGTCAAGAATTACTTCACTGTATGCCTTCGGAATTTGAGGTTGTCATAACACCATTTCTTGACAACGCCGGCGCCCCACCCCTACACTCCCGCCATTCAGCGCACTGTCGCACACTCCCGAATTAGAACCGCCCGCACACCGTTGCGTTTGGAAGGAGAATCCCTATGCCACAACAATGGCCCACAGTCACTTATAAAGAGGAAGGTATGCGAGAAGGCATGCAAATCGAAGACGCCAACATCACGGTCGATGACAAAATCGAACTGTTGGACATGTTGTCGGAGACGGGTCTCAGCAGCATCGTTGTCGGTTCTTTCGTTAGCCCCAAATGGACCCCGCAGATGGAGCGAATTGACGAAATCGTACAGCGATTCACTCCGAAGCCCGGCGTCACCTACTCGGCGTTGGCATTGAACTCCCGCGGCGTGGAACGTGCTCGCGCCTATTCTCCGCCCCTTACCATCGAACGCGATAAATATCCGCGCCTCAGCTGCCATCTGTGCGACGTGTTCGCCCGTCGCAACACCAATCGCACTCAGATGCAGGAAATGGAGCGTTGGCCCGAAATCATCGCCCAGGCGCAGGAAGTTGGCATCAGGGAGTCCGGAATCGGTTGCAATGCTTCCTGGGGATCCAACTTCCTCGGTGAGTTTCCGGTTGACAGCCTCATGACTTTGCTGGAATACCAGCACGGCCTTTGGGACGAAGCCGGCATCAACGTGGTCAGTTGCTCAATGGGAGACCCCATGAGCCATTGCACGCCGGCAAAGGTGGAAGAAAGCGTTACCCGCGTGAAAGAGCGCTGGCCCGAAATCAACCACTTCCGCCTCCATCTTCACAACGGGCGCAACATGGCCATCGCGTCCGCCTACGCCGCCATGCGTGTCCTCGGCCCCGAGGATACCCTTGAGCTCGACGGCACTATCGGCGGATTCGGCGGTTGCCCCTACTGCGGCAACGGCCGCGCCACCGGTATGGCCCCCACCGAAGACCTGCTCCACATGATGGACGATATGGGTATCCCAACGGGCGTCGACATCGACAAGCTGATCGATTGCGTCTGGGCCGCCGAGCGGATCATCGGTCGGGAGCTGTACGGCCACGTTTCCAAAGCCGGCCCGCGACCTCGTACCGTCGACAAACTCTACGACATCAATATGCCCTTCGTCGAAACCATGGACCAGGCCCTGCATTTCAAGAAAGGCTCCGAGGTTTACGAAGGCGGTATCTACCCCTATCGCGAGCCCATCACCAGCCCCTACCGCGACCGGATCGATCAAGGCTTGCCCCCATTCGGAACCGGAGCCAACGAGTTCCCCTGGAACCAGGACTGGCTGCCCAAAGCCGACAACTGACGCCACCCGTCACTAAAGCCACGTAGGGGCAGGTTTGAAACCTGCCCCTACCCTATTCTACTCCGACGACTTGGAACCACTGCTCCACGCGCTGGCTAGGATGGCGGCGGCGATGGCCAGAATTACGGTGGCCGCCGTCCCGTCCTCTCGCAAATCATCCAGCACATCCGCAACGCACTGCCATCCAATGGGACAAGCCGTAGCTAGCGCTTGAATCATAATCGCCCAAGCATGAGAAGGCGCCCGTGACATGCGGCTCCAGGTAAATGACGCCTGTTATCGCGAGAATCGCTGTTCCTATCCCTACTCTGGTGGTTAGAACCTGTCTATGATCTCTGAAATAGGTTAAGTTGAGACTATCATCAGGGGAGGGGTAATCATGTCTCATTCCTATCCCAGCGACATCAGCCGGGAGCAATTCGCCCGTATTCTGCCGACGTTGGAGTCGGCCCGACGCCGGACCAAGCCCCGCACCGTGGACTTGTACGACGTTTTCTGCGGCGTGCTGTACCTCCTGAAAAGCGGCTGCCAGTGGCGAATGCTGCCCGCGGACTTCCCCGATTGGCGCACCTGCTACCAGTATTTCCGGCAATGGAGCGAGCGGCCTGGCCCAGGTCAGGATTCCATTCTGGAGCAAGTCCTAAAAAAAATCAGTTGGCGCGGCCCGACAAAGCAATGGTCGGAAAGAGCAGACCAGCTTCTGTATCGTGGACTCCCAGAGCGTGAAGAACACGGACACCGCCGGGCACAAGGGCTATGACGCAGGCAAGAAGGTGTCGGGAATCAAGCGTCATATCGCGGTGGACACGCAAGGATTGCCCCATGGGATACACGTGACTACCGCCAACGTTACCGACCGGGCTGGGACTTTGGCGATGTTTGACCGGCGCCGAGACGGCCTCAGTCAAGTGCAGAACGTGCTGGTGGACGGGGGTTACACCGGGAAGCCCTTTGCCACTGCGGTGCAAGACCTGTTAGGAGCCTCGGTAGAAGTGGTGAAACGCAGCGAACTGCACACCTTCGTGGTGCTGCCGAGCGATGGGTGGTGGAGCGGTCTTTCGCCTGGCTGGAAAAGTGCCGCCGACTCTGGAAGAACTGTGAAAGGAAGCTCAATACCAGCCTGCAAATGGTGGTGCTTGCCTTCATGGTGCTAATCCTAAAAAGATTGTAAACAGGCTCTTAGGGCTTTCGCTATTGTCTGCGGCCAAGTCCGAACAGTAAGCAACGGGCGGAATACTCTGCTGATCGTTGCTATCATCGTGCCTGACCTGTTACAGGTGCTTGCCGACCTTCAGCAACGCAGCTACCAGCGCCGACACCAGCGCTATCGGCAAGTTCAGAGGAGCCATCCAGCTCCACCCGGTTATCTGGCCGACGACAACCCAAACCGCCAGAACCAGAAACCCAACCCACAAACCCCGTAGGGCTCCATCAATCGCTAGCATTTCCCCCTCCCGGTGCCCGGACAGTAAGCGCCGGCGTCGTTACACGATGATACAACGTTTGCATTGATACAATTGTCCTAACAGCCGAAATGCGTCAGTCGAAACCATCACCGTCAGGGTATTGCCAGACTGGTCCAAGCAAGTCTTCCAGATTTTTATCCACATTAGGGCTGTGGGACGGAGTGTTATAGCCTGAGTTAGAGACGTCGCCAATGCGTGCCGGTCTCTTTTTACGGTAAATGTCAACGATTGGCGCTCCTTGCCCACTGGGGGCCACGATGTAGCGATAATTCCGTCCGACCAGTTGGTAAAAACTGCGGCTCGCTGCGTGGTGGAGGTCCAGTTTGGACAGACTGGCAATGACCGAGTCTGGAACTTGGCTCATATCCCGCCCACTATAACTCTCATGCCCGATATGTTCCCAATCTTTGTTGCCACCAACTTGCGACGGATTTTTATATTCCATCATCCCAGGGCGGGTGGATGATTGCAGTGTGCCTTTACAGGATTGGCAACGATAAGAGTTCTTGTGCGGATAATGTCTGAGTACAATTTCGTTACTGTCGCAATGCGGGCACAAGGCCCCCCGCCAATCTGGAGTGGTCCGTTTTCATTTTCCGCCAATGAGCAATGGCGCGCTGGTCGGCGTTAAAAGCCAATTGTGGCAACCTGTCGTAATCAAAAAATCTGGCATCCAAACATTCAGGGCGTTTTGCGCTGAGGCGTCCTCCCTCAATTATGCCGTAAAAAGTTTCGATGGGGTTGGTGCGGCCCACCATAACAGTAGAAATGATTTTTACTTTAAGGCCGGTTTCTTCTCGAGTTTCACGCACAGCCGCGTGCCAACTGCGTTCTTTGTGGTCGACGTGTCCGCCAGGCAAAGACCATTTGTACTTTTCCTTTCCATAACCACGCTGTACCAGCAGGACTTGGCCTGATTTATTCTCAACCAAGCAAAATGCTACACGTCTAGCCATCTCTGTATCTCTCCTTGAGATGTTAATACTGTCGCCGGCGGCAACCCGCAACAAGCAGGCCGCCGCCGGCGTTTTCGTGAACGTGTGAACGACTGAGCGCCAGGCTATGCCGACGTACACGCCACAGAAATCACGTTCATGGCCGTTTCGGGTAGCGTGTCAGCCGCCCACGTCGCGCCGCCGTCGTGGGTACCGAATATCTGGCCCCGTCGGGTGCAGAAGTACACTTGCGACGGATCCTGTCGGTTTACGGCTACTCCGAACGTGGTGCTGCCCGCGCTGATGCCCTTGTCAAACCGCTCCCAACTCTCGCCCAGGTTGGTGGTACGCATCACGCCGCCCTCTTCGCTCCCGAAGTTCATCCCGACGCAGGCGTAGAGCGTATTCGGGTCTGACGGGTCGCGAACTACGCCCCGCGAATACTTGATGTCCGAGAACTGGTCGAAGTTGCAGTTTTGCCAGGACGTTCCCCGGTCGCTGCTGCGCCAGACACCGGTGCGGTTCGAGATAAGCACCGAGTTGGAATCGGCGCCTCCTACTGCCACGCCGTGCAAGTCCAGCAGATCCACGTCCCCGGCGAACTCGCTGTTGCGAATCGTCCAGGTATTGCCGCCGTCCGTGCTGCTCGCCGCTCCGCCTACTTCCAGCGCAGCGTACATATTGTTGGGGTTGGCGGCCTCAATATCTATCCCCAAAATGCGCATGGCGAATGCCATTTGTACTTGACTCGGGTTGGAGATCGTGGCGGTCTGGGTCCAGTTCTCCCCGCCGTCTACGCTCTTGTAGACTTCAGCGCCCTCGGTCCCGCAAAACATAATGTTGGGATCGCCGGGATGGAACCGCAACGACCAAACCACGCGGCCTTCGGTCATGTTCATACGCTGCCAGTGGTCTCCCCCATCGGTGCTCCGATATACGCCCCGTTGCGTGCCGCAGAAAATGGTGCGCGGATCGTTGGGATGAATCGCGATCGCCCGGGCCTGGGTGGCCGGGGCCAAACCATCGGTGAGCATGTCCCAATGGGCATCGCCAGCCGTTTTGCGATAAAGACCGCTTGCCTCGGCTCCTACGTATACGATTGTATTGCCAGCCATAACATTACCTCCCCTTCGGATGTGGTTGCACGGTGGTTTCTATCGTCATTTCAGCAGACCACAACGAAGATGTCAAACCCGCCACACACCCGCCAGCCTAGGCCCTCCCCCTCTCCCATCAAGGGAGAGGGGGAGGGTGAGGGTGAAATCCGCCACCTCCTGTCATCGCCAAGAGCGCAGCGGAGTAGCAATCCCGTTACACGTAACACCCAAAAAATCCTGTCCATCCTGTCCATCGATGTAAAAACCCGTCCCCTCCCCCAAGCATCCTGAGCCCGCCGAAAGACCCCACAAACCAAAGCCCCGCGCTACTCCGTGGGCGTGTTTCCACCGGCCACCGCCAACACCAGACCCCAAACGGATTCAGCCCCCGCACCCTTCAACGCCTCCGCGCAAACATCCATTGTGCTCCCGGTAGTGGCCACATCGTCCACCAATATGACGGCGGAGCCATCCAGTCGCAAACCCTCCGCTACGGCCACGCTGCCCGCGACGTTGACCGACCGTTGGATCCCTTCGGTGGTTCGCGCCTGCGGTTCCACATGCCTGGTCCGCATCAGCAAGCCATTTTCGTGGCGCAGTCTGGTGTTCCTCGAAATCTCCCGCGACAACAGCTCCGCCTGATTGTAACCGCGTTCTCGCCGGCGCTGACCGTGCATCGGAACTGGCGCCAATACATCGCCAGGCACGTCAACAGTGTTCAGATATTCCGCCATCATCAATCCCAACTGCGGCGCGGCAGCCTTGATGCCACCATATTTGAGCGCCAGGATCGCCTGCCTGACTGGGCCTTCATAGCGGAACGGAGCGCGGATACCATCGAAACTGCGCTTGGTCTCGGCGCAACGCAGACAAAGCCGTTCCGCAGTCGGCATCGAGCATACCTGGCAGCGCGAGTCCCCCAACCACGGCAACCAGTCGGTACACTTGCCGCAGATAATCTTGCCCGTATCTCCGCACCCCGCGCACTCCATCGGATAGATCGTATCGACCAGTCCCCTGCCAACGCGCAGCAACAATTGGTCCAGGCCTTTAAGTCGGTTGGTAAAGTCCACGGTCCGTAGTCAGCGCCCGGTCTCACGCATCGAATACCATTGGATTATGATTTCGGCATCTCTCGGAAAAGCCAGCGGCGGCAGATTGTCAGTAGCAAAGTAATCAACGGCCAGACACTCAGGCCCAGGCGCCAGCTCTCCCCCCGTCTCCACCGCCGCGTAGGCGGCAACCACAACCTGATGGCCTTCTTCGGAGAACAGACCAACCAGCTGCCCGACCGATACCACCAACCCCGTTTCTTCCCACACCTCGCGCGCTGCTGCCGCCTCAACCACTTCACCTCGGTCCACATAACCCCCCGGCACACTCCACAGCCCGTAGCCCGTCTGCACCGCTCGCCTCACCATCAGCACTAATCCCCGCCGTTCGATGATGCAGGCAGCTGCCAGTTTCGGGTCGTAAAAAACTGCTTTTCCACACGCTGGGCAAACCGGTCGTTGCTGACCTTCGTAAGCGCGCAGCTCAAGGCCCGTGCCGCAGGCAGAGCAGTATCGATCGCCGTCAGTCATCGCCGAAGCATTGTTAGAAGCATTGTCCATTGACATAACGAAAAAACGGCCCCATCCAATATCGCTGCTAAGCCGCAGCGTTGGCGACGATGGCAGCAACCTCGGCGCGCGTCGGCATCGAATCCTGCGCTCCTATTCTGGTGACTGCAGCAGCGCCCGCCGCGCACGCGAACCGAACGCTGTCCGACAACGATTCGCCTCCGGATAGCATCACTGCCAGCGCCCCGTTGAACGCGTCGCCCGCCGCTACCGTGTCTACCGCCACCACCGGAAAGGCCGGGCAATGACCCCTGTCCGTCCCGTCTGACCAGTACGCGCCCTGGCTACCCATCTTGATGACTGCGGCGGCGACGCCACGGTTCAACAAGTCCTCGGCAGCGCGTTGCGCCGTGGTGATGTCCGACACCGGATGCCCTACCAGCGCCTCGGCCTCGGTCTCGTTGGGTGTTATAACCGTCACGTTCGGATAGAAATCGCCTGGAACCTCGCGCACCGGACCTGGGTCCAGCACCACCGACACTCCCATTTCCGTCGCCAGCTCCGCAACCCGCATCGACAGCTCTACCGACACTTCCAGTTGCAGCAGTATCGTAGACGCCATCGGCAGCAGCGTTTCGATCGTGTTCAGCTCATCGACCCCACACGTGTCGTTTGCCCCCAGCACCTGCACGATGCGGTTCTGCCCACCCTGACCCACGCTGATCACCGCGATTCCAGAACTTGCGCCGGTCGAAGTCCTGACCCCCGCCGTGTCCACACCTGCCACCTGCAGCGATTCCAACAGCTGCGGGCCGAACATATCGTCGCCCACCCGACCAACCATGGCAGACCGGCCGCCCAGCCGCGCCACCGCTACCGCCTGGTTCGCTCCCTTCCCACCGGGATAGGTTACGAATCGATCGCCCACCACCGTCTCACCGTCGGCCGGCAGGCGATTAGCGAACGTAACCAGATCCATGTTGATCCCGCCAAACGAGATTATCAACGGACTTTCAGCCGAATTAGACACTTGCCCCCACACCGATATTGAGTAGATAGCGCAAGGTAACATCGCAGCGATTTGCGGGTCAACGAAATCCGGCCCTCACGCCAGGGCCTTTCGAATTCTCCCTCTCCCCTTGTGGGAGAGGGCTGGGGTGAGGGGTATAGTCTGCCGCAGGATAGTTCCCTATCTCACACCTTCACCCTCACCCTAACCCTCTCCCATCAAGGGAGAGGGGATTTCTTGTAAAACCGAAAGGCCCTGCCCCTCACGCGTACTCACTTTGTAAAACCAAACTGGCCTACTGTCATTGCGAAGGGCGCCCACCCCCACCTGTTATTGCGAGGAGCGCAGCTGCTCATGGTGAGCCTGTCGAACCACGTGGCAATCTCGTTGAGGTTGAACACACCTCGGCAAACCACCATTGCTATGCCGACAAGATTGCCACACTGCGCTACCAACGGGCGCAACCAACAGCCATTCCATCCGCCGGCGGGTGCACCATAGGCACCGTGCTATAATGCGTCAAACTTGAAACATTAAGGAATGGAACCATGCCTCAGCCTTTGGAAAACATCAAGGTCGTCGATCTTACCCGCACCTTGGCCGGCCCATTCTGTACCCAGAATCTGGCTGACATGGGCGCCGACGTCATCAAAATCGAGGAACCCACCGATGGCGACGAAACCCGCAAATGGCCGCCAATCTGGAACGACGAAAGTACCCAGTTCCTTTCCTTCAACCGCAATAAGCGGAGCCTGTCCGTCAACCTCAAATCCGAAGAGGGCTTGAGCATAGTCAAAAAACTCGCCAAAGACGCCGACGTAATGATTGAAAGCTTCCGCGCCGGAACCCTGGCCCGCATGGGGTTGGGCTACGAGGACATCAAAGCCATCAACCCCGACATCGTGTACTGCACCATTTCCGGCTACGGACGCACCGGCCCGATGGCCAACAAACCAGGCTATGACCTCATCATCCAGGCCTACAGCGGCTTGATGCACCTCACCGGCGAGCCCGACGGCCCTCCCCAGCGGGTCGGTTTCTCGCTGGTCGACCTGTTCACCGGCATGATGGCTTACGGTTCCATCGTTACCGCCCTGTACCACCGCGACAAAACCGGCGAGGGTCAGCTTATTGACACCTCCCTGCTCGACGGCCAGGTTGCCGCCATGAGCTACCACGCCACCGGATTCATCGGCACCGGACGCGAACCTCACCGCCTCGGGTCGGGCCACCCCAGCCTGGTGCCGTACCAGAGCTTCCAGGCTTCCGACGGCTATTTCATCCTGGGAGTTGCCAATCCCAACCTGTGGGAACGCTTCTGCACCGCCATCGGGCATCCCGAGCTCAAGGATGATCCCAGGTTTGCCACCAATCCCGACCGCGTGGCCCATCGCGGCGAGATGATCGACCTCCTCAACAGCATCTTCGCCGACAACACCGTCGCCCACTGGGTATCCATCATCGACGAAGCCGGCGTGCCCGTTGGCCCCATCAACAAAACTTCCGACGTCGTCGCCGACGAACAGGTCAACGCCCGCAATATGTTCCTCGAAATCAATCATCCGAGGGTTCCCGAATTGCGCGTACCCAACTCGCCTCTGAAATTGACAGGCACCCCGGCGAAACTGCGCCGCCCGCCGCCCCTGCTGGGTGAACACAACCAGGAAATCCTCAGCGAGTTGGGAATCGACGGAGCCGAGGCCGAAAAGTTGGTGCAGGAAGGCGCTGTCGGCCAACCCGACTCGGTCTAACGCCGGTTGAACCTATCGCAAGGCACTTCCCGGTTGACGTTAGACACGTCCAGGTTGGTTCGCACAAGGTATGTTATGTAATTCCAAGGCACGGTCTGAGCCTTTACTTGACATAACAAGCCTGCATCTGCCACCCACGGGGACGCCAGGATGCCAAACCTCCTCCAGCCTACGGTTGCGCTCCTCGGCGGCTTGATACTATAATACTCAACCGAGAGTCGCGCTGGGGCGGTTAGCTCAGTGGTTAGAGCGCCTCGTTCACACCGAGGAGGTCGGAGGTTCAAATCCTCCATCGCCCACCACTCCACGCCGCAGTGTTAGACCTTCAACATCGCAAGCCCACCCAGCCGAGGTGGCGAAACGGCAGACGCGCTGCGTTCAGGGCGCAGTGTCCATTAAGGACGTGTGGGTTCAAATCCCTCCCTCGGCACCATCAACACATCGGAATGTTCCGTCACGCGCTTGTAGCTCAGCGGATAGAGCGCTGCCCTGCGGAGGCAGAGGTCGTGGGTTCGAATCCCGCCAAGCGTACCATTTCATGGGCCGGAACTCCACGTGTTTCGTAGCTTCACGTATTTCGGAATGCCGCGTTGTTGTCGAAACCGGTTTCCTGAGCCCCAACCTGGGACACGTGGGCGGTTAGCTCAGATGGTTAGAGCGCCTGCTTTACACGCAGGAGGTCGCAGGTTCGAGTCCTGCACCGCCCACCAAATACACAAAATCAAGCACCTTCGCATTGAGGTTCAGATTGTCCGAAACGGCCGTTTCGGGGACGACGTGCCCGCCATGCTATACGGGGGCCACGCGGTGTCGGAAAACGTAGGGCGGGTATATCTCAGGGAACACCCAGCTGCAAAAACAACCAACAACAACGCCACCCGACGGTTTTCGAGTTGCCGGGACATGACGCCCGACTGTCTGAACTGGAGCGACGCCATGTTGAAATCTCTCGGAATATTTCTAACGCTCGCGGTGTTGGTTGCGCTGTTGTCGGCCTGCTCCGATTCCTCGCCGCCGCCCACCGAGTCTGACGCCGCGCGGGACGACACTTCCGTCTCAACGTCCGGTTCTCGGGTCGCCGCCACGCCGGGCAGCGCTTCGGTCCCAACCTCTGAATCGCGGCTTGCCGTTGCGCCGGGCGGCAATGACCACGCCCAGGCCACGCCGCCGGACTCCACTCCCCGACCTTCCAGCCCGTCAGCAGGCCGCAGTGCAACGCCCACTCCTATGCCGGACCGGGTGTCGGCGGAAGCAAGACGAATGATGGAAGTGCTGGAAACGTCCGGGGAGGCTATGAGGGCGCTCAAGTCCGTCCATTTCAGACTGGATAACATTGTCTCTTTCGAGATGGCTGGATTTCCCGCAGTGAGTGCGCCAACGTTCGTGGAAGGGGACTACCAGGCTCCCGACCGTTACCGCTATGACGGCTCTCTTGGCCCCATGCTCGGAACGGAGTTCGTATCCCGTATCATCCTCATCGGCCCGCGTATGTACGTAGACGGCGCGATTGTAATGGAGGGGGAAGCGTATCGCTATCCACGGTTCAGCTTGAATGCGTTGGAGGTGGGGCCTTTGTTTCCCGAAGGCGGGGATGCCGATCCAAAACTTTTGGAAGGCGTCACTATGACGGTCACGGAGCTTGAGGGCGAAAGCGTCTACCACCTGAGCGCACCGCTGAGCGGGGAAGCCCTCAGGAACGCGCTGGAAGACGCCTACGCAAGCCAGTCAGTGTCCGGCGCGATCCCAGCCGGCGCTGCGCTGGACACCCAGCCCCAAGGCGCCCCGGCGGTGCTGGACGCCGAGGGCCACACCGCAATATGGATTGGCGTTGACGACTACCTGGTGCGAAAGTCCTACACCTTTCTGAAGCAAAGCTTCCGTGACCCTTCCAGTGGCGAGGAGCTTGTCTACGTCACCGACGGCGCCACGTCATTCTCACGCTACAACGAGGCGGTGGACATCCAGGCGCCCTAGTCCCCGGCCTCCTATGATCTCAGGCTGGCGAAGACAGGGCCATCGACTATCGGGCCAAAACGAGCAGATTCTGTGGGATTCCAGTCGCACCGTCAGGCAATTTGTAGCGTTGGTTCATTAAGATTAGGGTCTACCCTATGGTGCCTGTGCCAACCACGCCGGAGCAACAAAACGCATTTCCACCTATAATAGTCGCACGTCAAATGCCGCCGGATCTTCCGGCCCCGTCCAGCATAAGGAGTTAAGATGGTTCTCCAACCAGCCGCGCACAATCTCGAACAGGGAGATATTGACCTGCCTTCCACCGGTCGCCCGGTCGTGCGTTCCAACGCCGGCGTAATCTCCTCCGGACACTATCTCACCTCCATGGCCGGTATGCGCATGTTGCTGGCCGGTGGCAACGCCTTCGACGCCCTGGTGGCCGCCGGTTTCGCCGCCGCCGTCGTGGAACCCATCGCCTCCTACTCCCTCGCCGCCGAAGGCGTTTTCATGCTGTATGACTCGGCCACCGGCGACCTGCTGTCACTCAGCGGCCAGGGCAGTGCGCCCGGCGCCGCAACCGCCGATTTCTACACCTCCCGAGGTTTGGAGCGCATACCCACCGGCCCCGGCATGAATGCTCCGTTGTCGTTCACCCTCCCCGGTATCGTGGACGCCTTCATTGCCATGCTCGACCGTTACGGCACCATGGAGCTCACCGACGTCCTGGCTCCAGCCATCAGCTACGCCGCAGACGGCATTCCTCATTATGAGTACATGCTGGGCCGCCTCCATTCCCAATCCGGTCAACAGCAATTCGATAACTTCCCACCCGGCGGTTGGGACGTGTTCTATGACAACCGCGAGGTTCCGCTCCCCGGCACACCTCTCGTACAACCCGGCCTGGCCAACACCCTGCAGATCATGTATGACGCCGCTGACAAATCGGCGAGCGCCAGAACCGAACGGTTGCAGGCCGCCAGAGACGCCTTCTACCGCGGCCCCATTGCCAAACTCATCGTTGATTCATCGGCCAGCGTCGGCGGCATCATATCCCTGGCAGACCTGGCAAACTACCGCAGTCAGTTTGAATCCCCGGTTTCCGGCTCCTTCCACGGATACCAAATATACGGACAGGATTCGTGGACTCAAGGCCCCATGTTGATGCAAACCCTGAACGTCCTGGAGCATTTCGACCTCAAATCTATGGGCCACAACAGCCCGGCATACATCCACACCGTCGCCGAGGCCCTGAAATTGTCGTTCGGAGATCGCGAAGCCTTCTACGCCGACCCGGATTACGCCGCCATTCCAATGGACGGCTTGATGTCCAAAGAATATGCCGCCGAGCGCGCCCAATTGATTGACCCGGAAGGCGCTTACCCGGCGCAGGCTCCCGCTGGCGACCCTTGGCGATTCTCTAGCATTTCGGGGTCGACCGCCAAACCTGTTATGTCCGTTCCAACGGCTGCCGCCCCTACGTCCGCCGACGACGGTACTACCCACGTCTCCGTCCTCGACCGTCAGGGAAACCTGGTGTGCGGAACCATCAGCGGCGGTTCTTTCGCCAAATCGGTATTCTTCCCAGAACTCGGTTGCTGCCTCAGCACCCGCATCGAAATGTTCAACTGCGAGCCCGAACACCCCAACGTGGTCGAACCCGGCAAACGCCCCCGGACTACTCTGGTGAATTACATCCTATCCAGAGACGGACAGCCCGTAATGACCATGGGGTGTCCCGGCGGCGACAACCAGGTACAGGCCAACGTCCAGCTGATCCTGAACACCCTGGTTTTCGGCATGGACCCTCAGCAGGCGGTAGAAGCGCCCCGGTTCGCCACCGCCAGCAACGTCAACTCTTTCTATCCCCATGTCTATCATCCGGGCCAGCTCGACCTGGAATTTGGCATACCGGAATCCACCGCCGACGCCTTGCGCAGCCTGGGTCACCGGATCCAGCGCACCGCCAACTGCGGACTGGGCGCGACCGTCTCGGCTAGAGACAACGCAACCGGATCACTCGGCACCGGAGCCGACCCCCGCCGCGCCTGCTACGCCCTGGCCCTGTAGGAAAATGCGGAGCGGCTGCGCGTCCCCATGTACACTGCCCTCATATCCGCCCTTTCCCTGGTTGCTGTGTTCCTGTTTGTTGCCTGCGCCAACTCAGCGTCAACCGACACCCCGGATGAAGAAAAAGTGCTGACCATCCTCTACTGGCAGGCTCCTTCCCTGCCTGGCTCCTACCTGTCTGCCGCCTTAAAAGACCGCGACTCCGGCGCAGTCACCCTGGAACCCCTCGCCAATTATGACCCCGACGGCAACTTCGTCCCAGCCCTCGCCGCCGAAATCCCGACCCTGGAAAACGGTGGCTTTGCCGAGGACCTTATGTCAATCACTTGGCGGCTGAAAGAGGACTTGAAGTGGTCTGATGGCAGCGACATGACCGCCGAGGATGTAGCCTTCACCTGGCGCTACTGCGTGGACGAAGCCACGGGTTGCACCTCCGAAAGCTCCTTTGATGGCATCGCCTCCGTGCTGGCCATCGACGATACCACCGTCCAAATCACTTTTGACGCGCCCACACCCTACCCGTATAACGCCTTCGTTGGCGCCGGAACACCCATCATCAGCCGGGCGCAGTTTGCCGATTGCGTCGGCGCGGCCGCCGTCACTTGCGAGACCCAAAACACCGCCCCACTGGGCACCGGCCCCTATCGCATCATCAGTTTCACGGCCAACGATCAGGCCGTTTATGAGCGCAACCCCTTCTACCGCGGCCCGGCTCCCTATTTCGACCGCGTAGTCTTCCAGGGTGGCGGCGACGCCATCTCGGCAGCCCGCGCCGTTTTGGAAACCGGCGTCGCCGATTACGCCTGGAACCTGCAAACCCAACCGGAGATTCTGGCCGATATGCAAGCCGCCGGCCTAGGCTCGGTGGTCTCCGCGTACGCCAGCCTCGTAGAACGCATCGTCGTCAATCAGACCAACCCGGACCCAACCCTCGGAGACAACCGCTCCGAATATCTGGACGGACAGAATCCCCACCCCTTCCTGACCTTCACCCCGATTCCCCAGGCTATGTCCATGGCTATCGACCGCAGCCTGATCGCCGAATCGCTCTACGGATTCGCCGGCAAGCCTGCCTGCAATCTCATCGTTGGCCCTCCCGATTACGCTTCCGCCGCCAACGATGGCTGCCTGTCACAGGACATCGACGGCGCCAACCGGCTCCTGGACGATAACGATGTCCTGGATACCGATGGCGACGGCATCCGTGAACACAACGGTATCCCCCTGCGAATTACTTACCAGACCTCCACTAATTCAGTCCGGCAAGAGACCCAGGCCCTGGTTCGCGAATGGTGGCGTCAAATCGGCATTGAGACCCAACTGGTCCAACACGATGCCACCATCTTTTTCGGCGGCGATCCCATAGTTGACCAGGACGCTTCCTATCGCCGGTTCTTCGCCGACGTTCAGATGTACACCGGCTTTTCCGGCATCGACCCGCAGCAGAATCTGTCCGGCGCCCTCTGCGAACACATCCCCACCCGGGATAACAACTGGGCCTCCGGCAACATCGCCCGCTCCTGCAACCCCGAGTACGATACCCTCTTTGACCAACTCGCCCAAACCCGCATTGGGCCGCAGCGCGCTACCCTCATTAAACAGCTGAATGACATCCACGTTCAGAACTATTACCAGATTCCCCTCGTGAACCGGGGCGCCGTTTCAGCCCATCACAATACCCTGCAAGGCGTCCGAATCAACGCTTGGGACAGCGAGCTATGGAACATCGCCGAATGGCATCGCTGATTCTCCCAACACTCCGGTCGCACGCCAATCCGAGCGCTGGATAATTGCCGTTATGATGGAGCATCAGGGCATACGTTGGGGTTACGTATTTCTACGCGCCCCCAATTTTCTTAACCACGAAGACCGGGGTCACCTGATGATGACCGCTGTGGAAATGTATCTGGCCGGCGAAGACGAACGCAATGTAGAGGGCGCCGATTACGAAGGCCGCCTGTACACTGAGCAGCGCTTCGAGTTGCTGGGGCAGTTTGGCGGGCAACGCTTCGACGTGGATCTGGAAACATCCTTTGGCCGCGACACCGCCACCTTCCTGGTCAACGAACAAACCGGCGGACGCGCCGGCGGCCTCGGCTTCTCCCGCAACTAACCCCACCAACGCAGCAATCCCGTTCCCGTCCAATTCAAAATCCTGTCCATCCTGTTCATCGATGTAAAAACCCGTCCCTTCCCCCTCTCCCTCGATGGGAGAGGGCTGAGGTGAGGGTGAAATTCGCAACCCCCCGTCATCGCCATTAGCGCAGCCGCTCATGGTGAGCCTGTCGAACCACGCAGCAATCCCGTTCCCCTCCAATTCAAAATCCTGTCCATCCTGTTCATCGATGTAAAAACCCGTCCCTTCCCCCTCTCCCTCGATGGGAGAGGGCTGGGGTGAGGGTGAAATTCACAACCCCCCGTCATCGCCATTAGCGCAGCCGCTCATGGTGAGCCTGTCGAACCACGCGGTAATCCCGTTCCCGTCCAATTCAAAATCCTGTCCATCCTGTTCATCGATGTAAAAACCCGTCCTTTCCCCCTCTCCCTCGATGGGAGAGGGCTGGGGTGAGGGTGAAATTCACAACCCCCCGTCATCGCCATTAGCGCAGCCGCTCATGGTGAGCCTGTCGAACCACGCGGTAATCCCGTTCCCGTCCAATTCAAAATCCTGTCCATCCTGTTCATCGATGTAAAAACCCGTCCCCTCCCCCACCCATCCTAATCCCGTCGAAGCACCCACCCATGACATTTCCCCCTTGCAACGTCGGAACCCATCCCCGTATCCTCTGTATCAGTCAGGTAAATCAACCGCAATACAAACCCATCGGAGAAGGATCTGGGGTCGCACGGCCACCATCGTCAGTTCTAAATCGCAAAACGGTCAGCGGCAGACCGCGGGCGTGTACTACTTCAACGTCCCGGTCGGTCCTGCCCACAGCGGACGCCACTACGCTGCGTGGTGCGAATCTGGTCGTTCCGGCCACCATCGCATTGCACGGAATCAGGGGTAAAACTCTTGCGTACCCATCCGGCCGTATGCTGACACCGACCTCGTATCCTTCTCCAAACCCACCGCCTGACTCCCAAAAACTAACCACCACCCACCGCCTGACTCCCAAAACCCAGCCACTGCTCACCGCCTGACTCAAGGAAACGCCGCTGCCAACACCAATCAATCCCCCACCATTATTGTGTTATATTAGGCAAAACCCCGGCGAAACAGCAGGGAGGCCGTAGATCGTGGCCGAAGAACTATTCACGTTTACCAACAAGCCCAGCGCCAAGTACCTCATCGCGGGTTGGCGCCGCCAGTGGTCCAACGGCGGCCGGATTTCCAGCGGATTGCCTCGTTATCTCATCGAAAAGAATAATGGACAGCAAATCGGTCGATTGACTGATTATGTTAACAATATGTGCTATCCATTCCAGGTCGGTGGCACCCACGACGCTTTCCGGCCGGCTGCTGCCTTCCACGAGGGCCTGCCCAACGCGGGCATGACGCGCCAAAACGCATTCTACGAGATTGGCAACGGGTTGATCGTGTTCCTCGGTGAGGAACCCTGGTACCGACTCGATATCTACGGAGAGGCGTTTTTCAGCGCCATCAAAGAGCTGGGAATCTCCCAAACCGTAGCGGTCGAGGGCGTCAACGGCCCGGCTCCCCCCGATCTCGAGCGCAGAATCACCTGCGTGTACTCTCAGCCCCACATGCGCGAGCAGCTGGACCGCTATGGCGTACAGTTCTCCAGTTACGGAAGCCGCGGACGACAGGGCCCCACGATTGGAATGGCCCTGGTTTCGCTGGCCCATTACGAGTATCCGGACATTCAGATGTTCCGCATGGGCGCTATGGCCCCCATGTACCCGTTTATGACCAACAACAATAACCAGTTGGGCATCACCCAGGACCATCGCGCTTTCTACGACATACTGCGCCGCCTTCGTTCGCTGTTCAAAATTGAGATGGACCTGTCCGAGTTGGAACAAATGGGCGCCCGCGAATCTCAGGAATTGTTGGAAAGCCTGGAGCGGTTGGGCACCACCAATAACGAAGCCAAGCAGATTATCGATCAGGTGCGGCTTGACTACCAGTTCACCCCCTACGTTGAACCGGTCGATCTTGACCCCGCCCTGGATCAGGCGCTGGAAAACATCCTGCGGGACATTCCCCAGCAAGAGCCGGACCAATAGGCTCAACCCCGGCCTTTCTAAACCACCGGCCAACGACTCGGGAACGAAACCCCGGTGCGGGCGATAAGCCCCTCTCCTGCCGCTTGCACTTCTTCCACCAACGCCGATTCATCCACGAATAACGGTTGATGATCCGCCACCACAACCCGGCCATTCACTAAAACGGTGTGTACGCTCCGTCCGTCCGCGTTGTAAACCAGGCTGTTCACTGGGTTGTGCAGGGCTCCCCACTCCGCCCGCCTGGTGTCAAACAGCACCAGGTCAGCCGCTTTGCCAGGTTCTACAGAACCCGTTTCCCCATCCAGCCCCAACGCCGCTGCTCCCCGTATCGTGCCCAGTTCCAGCGCGGTTTCCGCCGGGATCATTCCAACGTCCCGCCTGCCATCCTTGTATAGCACCGCCGCCAGATAAACGGAGCGCAGTGTTTCCAGCAGGTTGGAATTATTGCCGGCATCAGTGCCCAGACCCACGGTCGCGCCGAACTCCAGGAGTTCCGGCAATCGCCCGTGGTGCGTCATCCCGGCGCCACCCTTTACCGCCGCCGTCGGACACATTACAACGGATGCTCCCCGTTCCGCGATCAGGCGCGCTTCATCGTCACCAATGCCAAGGCAATGCGCCAGCGTCATCCGCGGCCCCAATATCCCGCAACGGTCCAGGTATTCCGTGGGCGTGCAACCGTGACTTCGCCGGCATTCGGCAATCCAGCCGGCGCCGTTGGTGAAGTGCAACGTGATGCGGGTATCGGCTTCCTCTGCCAGTGCGTAGCACTTCTTGAGCAGTTCCGGAGAACAATACTCCGGTGAGAAGGGCATCGCCCACGTCGTCACCATGCCATCCAATGCGTTGTTGTACCGGTTGATGGCGCTTTCAGTTTCGTTCAACGCTGCTTCCACGGAAAACACTGGCACATTCAGGGGGTTGGATCGGTCCTGCACGCTCCGGCCAACTACTATCCTGCATCCGGCAACGCGGTACGCCTCCAGACATGCGTCCAGATGCGTGGTCGTTCCCGGGTCCAGGAAGGTGGTCGTGCCGTATTTCAGCAGCTCGGTAATGGCCAGTAACGACGTCGAATACTCATCTTCAGCGGTCATCGCGGCCTGCAGTGCGAACACGTTGGGCAAATACTGTGAACCCAGATCGTCCGGAAACAGTCCCCTGGCCGCGTGAGCATAGCTGATATGCATGTGCCCGTTTACGAAGCCGGGCGTCAAAACCATGCCGCTCCCGTCGATAACTCGGTCGGCGGTTTCGTCGGCCAGCTCGGCAGCCTTTCCAACCCGTATTATCCGGCTGCCACGGATCATCACCGATCCATCGGCAATGATCCGCCGCTCCGGGTCCATCGTCATCACATAGCGAACGCCGTCAATCTTTATGGAAGATTCCAATTGACTACCTCTCCAACGCTGAACCTGAATCACTCAGTCCAACCGCGTTTGCCCCACCCGTTGAACGAGGTGACTTCCGAGGCGGGGCGGCGGCTCGTTGGCCCGAAACTACCCCGCGGATAACCGACCGGCGTCAGGCAAATCATCTCTGCGTATTCGGGCAGCCCCAGGATCTCCCGCACTTCGTCCTCTTTACGGTTCAAAACGGTGGTGATCCGGGTACCCAGCCCCAGCGCGCGGCCGGCCAGAAACAGATTTTGTATCGCCGGCCAGATTGATGCGGCGTGTCGGCCCCTCTCGATCGCTTCACCCGGCTGATACCCACTGCCCCGCGAGTGATCGGCACACACAATAATCATCGCCGGCACTTCCGGCATATGATGAGCCAGATACCTCGCGTGCCGGTAAACGCGCGATTCCGTAGGCGATGGTTCCCAGCCCATTGCGTCCAGCCAGGTAGTTTTATACAGCTCTCCCAGTCGATGTACCAACCCCGGATCATTGACCACCACAAACTCCCACGGTTGGGTGTTGCCGCCATTGGGAGCCCGCACCGCGGCATCGACCATGTGCTCCAGAGCGCCCTGCGGCACCGGGTCAGGCTTATAACGGGTAATCTGTCTCTGACTGTAAATCGCTTCAAACAAACTCATTTGATCGGCCATGTCAGTCCTCCATAAATTGCATTGCGCTATCGTCGTCTCCGGCATTATAGCCCCAACTCACCGGTGGCTCATTCCGCCGCCGTAATCAGCACGAGTCCCGATACCAGAACCGAAGCGCCCGCTATGCGACCTCGCGTTACGCGCTCTTTCAAAACTATCGCCCCCATTGCCACTCCAAACAACAGGCCAATCTCCCGCGCTGGCGCTACGTAACTGGCCTCGGCAATCTGCATGGCGGTCAGAACCAACCCGTAAGCCAGGTACACCAACCCTGACGCTACCGGTATCCTCCATCCCCCGGACTTCCATTCTTCTGCCACGCCCGTAAATCCGTAGTTCCGGATTATGTAAGGCAGCATCCCCAACGCGACACCGCAAGTCATCAGGTACAAATAGAGAAACGGACTTACGTAAGACACTCCCCTTTTGTCCACAATCGTGTAGAGGGCTATGCACAATCCCGTGAGCATTGCGTACCGGACTCCGTTCAACCCGGACAACCCCATTGGCCTCATCCCGAATTGTCTCAGGTGGTCCCACCATGCCATCACGTATATTCCGGCGACAATGCACGCGATGCCAACCCATCCCAATACCGGGACAGTTTCTCCTAAAACTAACACCGCTAGCACGGGGACCAACCCCGGTCCAAACCCACGCGCGATCGGATACACCAGGGACAAATCACCGCGAGCGAGGCTGCGCCCCAGGAACAGGAAATAGCCGATGTGCAGTAATGCCGAAATCACGATGAACCAAATACCAACCAGCTCGAACGTAGTTCGCAGCGCCACAATTACGGCGACAGGCAGCGTTCCCACTACACTGAAAGCCGCCAGCCACCAGACGAACACCTCTTGCCGTCGTGCCCGTTTCAGCAACAAATTCCATGTTGCATGCGCGCCCGCAGACGCAACCACCAAGCCCAAAGCTAGTAATGTCGTGGATTCCAGCATACCGTGCCCGCCGCGACCCACCGGCCATCAAGAACACCACCGCGCAATATAACCACTGCCCGGTCAACCATAAATCGCGAAAGCCAAGGATAACACCACGGTCGAACCCTCCGGAGGTCGCGCCGGATAGTCCTTGCTCAAGGGGCATCTGCTATTCAACGATCTGAATTGCGACGACTCGGGAAACCGTGAGTAGCAACCCATGCCGGACAGCGCGCCTACCCAAGGCCTTCTCAAAGTTGTGTAAATTAACCACCGCTCGTCCTGAGCCTGTCGAAGGACGGCCAACGATGGTTCGACAAGCTCACCGTGAGCGGAGGTCGGAGGACCTTTGAAAAGGCCCTGTGGCCTACCGGGTGTCGATAATGCAGCGTAGGCAATGTGCGAAGCCGCGGACTATGGTGCCGCGGGCCGGCTGCCAGCCCGGCAGAAATGCAATGAATTGCCACCAAACAGATGCAAAAAAACGCCGACGCCCAAAGGCGTCGGCGACCAAATCAATGGTGGCGCATAGGGGATTCGAACCCCTGATCTCCGCCTTGAGAGGGCGGTGTCCTGGGCCGCTAGACGAATGCGCCAGACCGCTACCAAGCGTGGTAACGCGGCAATCATTATATCAAAAGGTTGCCCGACTGCAACGAAGCCAAGCAATTTTTCCTGTGCGTTTATGATCGGGAGGCATTTGTTACACTGGACATGAAGAATCCCAAAAACTGGGAGGGATGTTGGAAGCCGGAAAACTGCCGCCTGGCCTTTTGTCTGAATTGCTGTCGGAATTCGCAGCGAATGACCCACGGGTTCGCGTCGGACCCAAGGTCGGTGAGGACTGCGCCGTCATCGAAATGGGCAACCGGCTCCTCATAGCCAAATCGGATCCAGTTACATTCGTAGCGGATCGCATTGGTTGGTACACAGTTCAAGTCAATGCCAACGACATCGCATGCACCGGAGGCGTGCCCAGATGGTTCCTGCCCACCATTCTGCTGCCACCGAATATTGACGAAAATGAAATCCGCGCCATATTCTCCGATATAGCGATGGCATGCCGCGAACTGGGAGTGAGCGTTGTAGGTGGCCATACTGAAGTATCGGTCGGCATCCCTCGACCCATAGTTGCGGGTACCATGCTGGGCGAGCTGGATTCTTCGGCCAATCTGATCTCATCATCCGGCGCACAGGATGGCGATAGCATCATCGTAACCACCGGTTTAGCCATAGAGGGGACTGCCATATTGGCTCGAGCATTCGCCGCAGACCTCAGCCGTCTCGGAGTGAACGACGATGACATCGCCCGCGCAGCCGATTATCTGGGGAAACCCGGCATCAGCGTGGTGTCGGCCGCCCGCGCGTTGTGCGACTCTGTGGATGTCCACAGCATGCACGATGTAACGGAGGGGGGCGTTATAACTGCGCTTCGGGAGGTCGCAATCGGTTCTGACGTCGGACTGGTGGTAGAGGCAGAAAGTATGCCCATACTGCCGGAGTCGGGCACGATCTGCCAAGTTTTGGGTATCGACCCCCTGGGTCTCCTGGGTTCCGGAGCATTGGTTGCCACTCTGTCATCATCGGACGTGCCGCGGGCCCTGCGGGCTCTCGACGCCACGGGCGTCAGCGGTTGGGAAGTCGGTCAAATCATGGAAGCCGACGAAGGATTATGGATGATAGACCGCACGGGTGACAATGCGCTGCCTGAGTTTCGCCGCGACGAATTGGCTCGCTACCTGGAAAGCCGTGAGGACCCCTCATAAGAACCGTTACTTCCCATCCAGGTAAACCCCTATGCACTCCTGAAGTTGCGCCAGCGTTATGTTTGCTCCGCTGACCGTAACCGATACTTTCTTGCCCTGAATCAGGTCGGGGCGACTTACCGCGCCGGCCAACGCGGTTGCTCCCGCGCCCTCCGACAAGGTGTGTGCCTTTTCCACCAGCATGGCAACCGCCCGGCGAATGTCGTCATCGCTCACGAGAACGAAGTTGTCCAACCGGTGTCGCATGATTTGTTGCGGCAGCTCGTAACCTTCCGCGGTGGCAGTCCCCTCTACCCAGGTTTGCATCGGCGCCTGCACCAGCTGCCCTTGCTCCCAGGACAAGTAAGCAGCCGGCGCAGACTCGGATTGCGCTGCGATTACCTGGATTTGCGGGTTGATTGACTTGGCAACGATACAGGCGCCGGAGACGCCACTGCCTCCACCGATGGGCAGAATAAGTACATCCACATCCGGCAGATCTTCGATCACTTCCAGAGAAGCGGTGGCCACTCCGGCGATAAGATCAGGTTCGTTTACGGGGTGCACGTAGCGGTAGCCCTCCTCAGCGGCCAGGCGTTCACAATGCACTCGGGCTTCATCGAACGTGCTGCCGTGAAAAATCAGCTCGGCGCCCATGGCCTCCATTGCGGCGACCTTGATGGGGTTCGCGTCTCTGGGAAGGCCGATTAATGCACGGACTCCAAACATACGGCATGCACTGGCGATCGACTGGCCATGGTTCCCACTGCTCGCCGTGATCACCCCACGGGCACGTTCCTCGTCTGATAAATTCGCCAGGAAATTGATACCGCCTCGCGCTTTAAAAGCTCCCAACGGCGAATATTCCTCGTGCTTCAGGTAGATTTCGGCGTCCAGGGATTGGCTCAATGCGGCTGAATATATCAACGGCGTTCGGCCCACGTGCGGAGCGATGGTTTTTCGGGCGCGATAAACGTCGCCCAGGGAAGGAACTATCACGGCAAGTCTTCTCCTACTGCACCACCTATCGCGGTGACTTACGGTCTCCAGACTATGGAACGCGGGTTTTGGTGTCAACAGCGGAAGCGCAACCGAGAAAAATACAAAACTTGTCATTGCAAGCGCAGCGCGGCAATCTCGTCGCTGAAACCGCCGCCATTGCTGCAACGGGATTGCCACGTCGTTAGGCTCCTCGCAATGACCACAAGGCAGGGACTGGAGTACAGAAGAACAAGGCCGTCGGCTGGAATTTGCCGCGCGGAAGCGTCAACCCCAGGACCAGCAATGATTGACACCATGCGACCCTCGGACTTCCCCATTGATAGTTGACGCCAACCCCCGCGCTCAGCAATTACCTAACCTATTACACAAACCCGCGTATGCCAACGATGGGGTTTTGTACATTTAAGGCAGGCCGTACACCCCATTACACCAAAATGGATTACGGTCGGTTCATAGGTACATTAGTATCGTAATTCGGAGTTTTGCTAGGATACATTAGAGTACATGGCAGCCCGAGTTACATTTTAGTTATGGCCGTGCCCGTGTAACTAGCCGCCAAATACATTTTCTCTGCGAACCCAGTACCCGGCTGAGGCAACCCACGTTGAAACCCTCTCATGGTTCACATGGCCAGGCGCCAGCCCGTGGCTCCGCGGGACCCAACGAGTTTGGTACTGGTAATGTACCGAGATCGGCGCAGTAAGCAGGCTCACGACTCAATAATCGATGCACCGCAGCGCGCCCCGACCTCACCGGGGGCATTGGAGCCGCCAGCACAACATGGAAGTGTACCGCCCCGTTTGATGGAAGCACCCGTCCGGAGTCTCACGATATCGGGCGACGCCAGAGTCGTTCGATTGAAACCCAGCCCTGGCGCCTAATTTCAGTCAAAATCCAATTTTTTGGCATCCGGGACGCTAGCAGCGGTGGGCAAAGTATGTCAAAATACCGATGTATCAAGCGTGGTTCTAGAATTTTCTAAAAATATTCTAGAATTATTCTTTACTTGGATTTGACAACCGTCGAAACACTTGCTAATGTAACGCCGATTCGGATGAGAAAGCAACGGAATACGGGAACTACCGGTTCATAGTACAAATGCATGAACGCATTTCACGTATTGGAGGTGCATTTTGGCACGCAAAACTAAACTCATGCTCCGTGTAGAAAGGGAATTCGAAAGCCCTCTGGAACGATTACTCCCAGAGCTGGTCAATGATCAGGGTCTCACTGCCACCGCCGGCACCCTCGGCGTAAGTAAGGCGACCCTGGGTTACTGGATGCTCAAGTTGGGCATTAACGTGCGTCGCGTAGCCCTGGCCCCGGGCGAGATCCTGGAAGTCAAACGCACCAACTAAATGTCGACTACGCCCAGAGCGACCGCGTGGCCGCTCCGGGCGCAGCGAGGAACATCGCCAGGCTAAAGGCGAGCTTGTCTGGAGGTGTTCCGAGCCCGTTGTTTCTACAACGGACAGCAATATGCCCCGGCCGGTGGCAAAGATGGCCGGGGCATTAGTTTGTCATTGCGGCGGCGGCAGTGAGGTCAGATCTCTACATCAGCGCCTATCCGAGTACGGTGGTGATCACCCTGAGAAGATATCCTCGGGCAGGAAGGCAGACACAGTTACGTTGGGCAGGTCCACGATGTTGCTCACCCGCAGGTCTACCGCCACGCTGCTGATTATGTAAGCCTGTTCAGCGGTCCATCCCCGTTCCTGCAGTAACGCAATCATGTTCAGCAGGGCATTTCGTGCTGCCAACGACAGGCTGTCCTCGCCCTCCTGTGTCCCGTCAGCGCGAATGGGATACCCCAACGTTGCAATGAAATTGCGGGGAGCGGCCCACTCGGGCGGCAAAAAGTATCCAGGGTGAGCGAACCGCGGAAACGTTATGTTATGCCGTTCCGCTTCGCCTTTGTGCAGTGCGAACCGAACTGCTGCCGTAGCGCCCATCTCGATGGCGGTGATGCACACTTCACCGTCACCCTGGGCAAAGTGGCCGTCGCCGGCCGAATACAGGCCACCATCCACCGCCACCGGAATGAACAGCTTCGAACCCTTCGTGAGCTGCTTGGCATCTACATTCCCGCAGTTTTCCCGGGGCGGTAACGTTCTCAAACCTCGCTCGGCTATCTGACCTCCGGCGGGTATAGCATCCTCCGGATCGGGCGGCGCTGCCTGGCCGCCACGCCGCACCCAATCCGCTTCCCGTTCGGCCCAGGAAACCAGTTGGGCGTGAGAAGGCGCCAAGCCAGCAGTGCCCATGAACGAACCATCGGGGATACGAACGCCCGGAATCTGTTCCGACGTGGCCCATCCATCCGATATGTTCCAGTGCACCAGATAGGGTTCGGTGAACACGTCGCGCAGGAAACCGGCGCCGGGACGGTTGCGTGTCCATCCCCTGGGCTGCGCCACAATGTCGAGATATTCGATCTCCAGCAAGTCACCCGGTTCCGCGCCTTTGACATACACCGGCCCGGTCAATGGGTGGGCCACCTTGGCATCCAGCCCACCCAAATCGGCAGAGGTCATGTTCGGCTGAATCTGGCAATCGGAGGCATCCCGAGTTTCCAGCACGACTTCTTCGCCTGGGTCAACCTCTACCACCGGCGGGATGTCGGGGTGCCATCGGTTGTGACCCAGATGCGCCTCTTCTTTAAGACGCCTGGCGCGATCGATGTTGATGCTTTTCACAGATTCACCTCAAGCGTCGGTTGCGACCGATGCAACGAACGGCTACAACGACCAGTCGTCGGACAGTTCGGGAGTGGGCAGCGGCCGGATCATGACTTCTACCAGAGCCGGCTGACCTTCTTCGGTGGCCCGGATAGCGCGCTGGAACGCCGGACGGATGTCGTCGGGGTGCTCCACCCGTTCAGTCCAGGCGCCCAGACCCTCACCGACGACGCTGAAATTGCCACCCAGGACGGCCATCTCAGGAGGCGTTCCGGCGGGGTTTTCCATGCCCATCATGCCGCCGCCGATGCCGCCGTTGTTGATAACTACGGTGAGCACACCCAAGCCCATTCTGGCTGCGGTTTCTACTTCCATCCCGGTCATGCCGAACGAGGCATCGCCCAGCAGGTGCACTACCAGGTGGTCGGGGCGAGCCAGCTTGGTGCCGATGGCGGCTCCCACCGACCAGCCCATTGCCGCCATTCCACCCATGGCCACGAAGTTGCGCGGCCTGGTGGTGGTCCAGAAGGGAACCATGTAGCCCCGGCTGCCACCGGCGTCGTGGAGGGCGATGGTGCGTTCGGGATCGGTGAGCTGCTGCAGTTCGTACACGACGCGGTAACCGTTGGTGGGGGTTTCGGTGTCGGTGAACCGGGGCAGCCACTCGGCATTATGCTTTTCGTGGCACAGCCTTATTTCCTCGGTAATCTCCGATTTGATGCCGCCGCCAGTTGGTCCCAGCCGCGCCTTGACCGCATCGATGATACCCCGCAAAGCCAGCTTGGCATCGGCCAGGATGGGGAGATCCACCTGGTAGGTTTTGTTCAGATCGCCAGCATCGGCGTTGATATGGATGATGCTGACGCCCTCGGGGATGGGGCGGCCATCGGTGCCGTTGGGCTGGCGGAAGGAGTTGCCCACTGCCAGCACGACGTCTGCCTTGCGATTGATCTGCAGGGCGGCGCCGGACGCATAGCGACTGCGCGGATAGACACCGCCTCCCAGCGAAAGCGGATGGTTTTCCGGGAAGATTCCCTTGCCCATGATGGTGGTTGCAACCGGCATGGACAGCAGTTCGGCCAGTTCCATGACTTCATCGGCGGCGCCGGCGCCCATGGCTCCACCACCGGCGTTGAGCACGGGCAATCGGGCATTCACGAGCAGATCGGCGGCGCGCTGGACATCGGCGTCCGAAGGGCCGGCTTTGCCCGGTGTTCCCACCGCAGTGTAGGCCAGCACGTCGTCATCGGCCTGGGCCATCAGCACGTCCTGGTGCATCTCCAGAACCACCGGCCCGGGGGATCCCGAGCGCAGAGCGGTAAACGCACGTCGCATCACCTGGGGGATATCCTCGACCCGGGTCAATGCGCCACGCCATTTGCAGAGGCCATCGAAAATGCTGGCCGATACTTCCTGCTGCCATTCCTGACCGAGGTTACGCATCGGGTGCTGGCCCATGAGAAGCAGGACGGGGATGTTGTCGGCATAACAGCCGGCAATGGCGGTGAGACAGTTGGTGGCACCCGGCCCGGTTCCGGTCATGGCAACGCCAACCTCACCGGTGGCCCTGGCGTAGCCGTCGGCAATTTCCACGCCGAGGCGTTCGTTGCGAGCTGCGAAGGGGCGGATGGTCGACGAATTACGCAACGGTTCCCAAAGCGGAGCCAAACCTCCGCCGGAGAACCCGGTTATGTAACGTACTCCCTCTTTTTCCAGTGCCTGAATAACGGCGTCGGCTCCACGCATAATGGCTCCTTTCCTAGCAAGGCGGAGCGGTTAGCGCCCCTCTGCCACACCTGATCCACCCGGTCGCCGCTCCGTGATGGCCCGGATGATAGGGCAGGCGGGCGGCGGGGTCAACCGGGTGCAGCCCTCACCCCCGGCCCCTCTCCTGCCGGGAGATGGGGAAATCCAACATGGATGGACCGGATGGACCGGATGGACCGGATTTTGGGTGGTGGTTTGCGGCGGGATTGCCACGTGGTTCGACAGGCTCACCATGAGCGGCTGCGGTCCTGGCAATGACAGCAAGGGCTCAGGATGAGCGGGGGAGGGGACGGGTTTTTACCTGGATGAACAGGATGAACGGGATGGACAGGATTTGAGTGTGGGGATGTTGGGGATGGCGGCTCCTTTTGGTCAGGTAGTGGGTGGTGGTGTTGGGTTTCGCCAGAGGTTTCGGGTCGTTGTCAGCATACGGCCGGTTGGTACGCAAAGGTGTTTAGCCCCTGTTTCCGTTCACTGTGACGGGGCCGGTGAGGGCCGGGTCGCAGCACGCAGCGTAGTGGCGTCCGCTGTGACGGGTCCGACCGGGGCGTTGAAGCAATACACGCCTGCGGTCTGACTTGCGCCGATTCGCGATTTTTACTGACGGGATGGCCGTCGACCTGAAACCTCTGGCGGGGGTGTAGTTGGTTGAAATTGATTGACGAGTTTTAACCTGACATGGTTGATGATAGGGGGGTGATTTACGAGGGCGCAAGGGGGTGGGTGTCGGCGTTTGGGAAAGAAGCGGCCATCACCCCCGGCCCCTCTCCCGGTGGGAGAGGGGAGGCGCATGGAACATGGATGGACGGGCCGGGCCGGATTTTTGTGTCTGGGGGTAGGATTGTTATTGTGAGCGCAGCGTGACAATCTCGTCGCCGTAGCAATGGTGGTTCACCGACGTGTACTCAACCTCACCGGGATTGCCACGTGGTTCGACAGGCTCACCATGAGCGGCTGGCGCTCCTCGCAATGACAGGTGGGCAGTACAGGATTGCTACGGGGTTGGGCTAATGGCGATGACGGGAACGGTTCAGGATGAGCGGGGCGGGCGATCCTATTCGACGTAGGTTGCGCTTTTGGGGCGGGCCTTGCCTCCGTGGACGCTGGGTTCGGCGCACCATTTTTGGGCAAGGCGGCGGACGGCCCAATAGGTTGCATTGTCGAAATCGAGGAGGTCGCAGACGACGCGGAGGTCGAGGAGGGCACGATTGGGGTCGGCGTCGGCCAGGTAAGCGGGCATGAGGTCGCGTTCCCGAAAGTCGTCGAAGATGTTTTTGGCAGTGGCGAGTTGCTCTTCGGTTAGGGTGCGGAAGTCGAGGACGGGAAGGGATTCAGCTCCGCGTATTGTAATGCGCGCTTTGCTGGACTGCTGGCGGTTGGAGTGCCACCACCAGGAAAGCAAACCTAATGTACTGTTGGTCCACACGACGAAAACATAGTCCACTGTGCTGTCGTCAAACCGTACGGATGGCCAGACGCTACTTCCTAACGATTCCCTACTGGTGAAAGCGACGGCAAGGGCTTGGGAACCAAAAGTGTATTCCAGGTTCAGATGTGTGCGACCGGCGGCAGCCCAAGTATTGGCGGCCTTATTTTCCATACTGGGTCGAACTCGCAACTGCGAATCAGGTTCGCACACTAAACGGGTTTCTTTCCTCGCGTCGTGATTCCAAAGAGCAGGATAAGTAGCCGTCGGGCTGGGGGCGATCTTGCTAAATGGTCCACGAGGTGAGGGACCGATGATGTCCAAGTGATACGGCCCGAGCTTACCCAAATTGCCCAGATGGGCAATAGGCAGGTCAATGGATCGTGGAAGTGCCGGTAGCCAGAGTTTAGATTCGGCCAGTGCACGGGCGGTTTGCGCCAACGCATGATCGAGCAGGCGGACGCTGCCCCAATTTTCGGTGGTGGTGGACAGTGGGACGGAGAGCATTTGGCCCATTATGTCATCTCCGACCGGCAGATTAGTGCCGCCATAAGGACCATCCTCGATTCCTCGGAGGTTGTTAGAGTCAACTATGATTTTAGTGATTGCGCTGGCGTGAACGAATCCTGCTGGACGGTGGCGCAGTGAGGTGAAGTGAGTGCGAGAGGTGAGTCCTTCGACAGGCTCAGGACGAGCGGGGTTGGTGGGAGTCGGAGGGTTGAGTTTGCGGGCGATGACCAGACATTCTGCCATGCCAGTATCAGATGAGAAGGACATCTCCCTGCCGTTAGCAGCAATACTTAAAACATCCAAGTCAGTGTAGCCGTCCACCAGCATTTGCCGGAATGTTTGCCAAGAGAGACCGGCGGCGGCGGACAAAGGCAATACCAAGGCAAGAACACCGCCGGGCTTGAGCTTGCGATGGGCCAACCCTGCAAAGGCGGACGCAATGCCGGCGTTGCCATGATAGCAAGTGTTTCCTTTCAAGGACGCCATTCTTCTTGCCATATCTCTCTGGTCTGTTTCGGTAGCTTCAAATGCCGCGAACGCGGCGTTGATGGTGTCAGCGTACGCGCCTTCGCGGGTGACGTTCCGTGTGAAAGGCGGGTTCATGATCACCAGGTCGAAGCTATCGTCTGGCATGGTTTCGGAGAATGGCAAATTAGGGTCGAGGAGCTCCAGGGAGCCGATGGCTACGCTGCCATCGTCCTGACGGCCGTAGGGATCGTCTTGGCGGCCGTAAGGCATGGTGGTGAGGTTGGACGATTGGAAACCGACGCTGGGTTGCAGGCCGGCTAGCGTAGAGCCGGTAATGTGTACGGCGGAGGGCATTACGTCGCATCCGTAGAGGACTTTTTCCATCATTACGGGATGCAACTTGGTTACGTCGCCGCCGGTGCGTTCGTAGCGCGAGGTAATTTGTTCGGTAACCGCCGACAGGAGGGCGCCAGTTCCGCAGGCGAAGTCGGCGATACGGAGGTTGCTGATGGCGTCCAGGTCGCTCCAGTCGAAGTCCCCCTCACCCCCGCCCTCTCCCACCAGGGGAGAGGGGGTTTTTATTTTGGCGACGGCGAGGCCGGCGAGGAGGGCGGCGGAGGCTGGAAGGGTGTAGAACGTGGCCAGGTACTTGCGGTCGGCGATGAGGCGCTGGAAGACACGGCCGGTGAGGTCGTGGTCGTTGTTGATGCCGTCGGCGGCAATTTGCAACACATGGAAGCTGATGAGCCGGAGGATTTGGGCTCCTTCCTGGGTGGGCAATTCGGAGACGATGGCCCGGGCGATATCAAAAACGTCCAGGTAGTTGATCTGGAGGATGCTGTCCCAGGCTTCCAAGATTTCGAGCTGCGGGTTCTCCACGCCGGCGCCGCAGACCTGTTGCAGGGGTTTGATCCCGTGGCGTCCGGCGAGGCGTTCGTGGAAGAGCATGGCGTTGGCGATGATGGCGCAGGCCATTCGACGCATCTGAGGGACGTCGGACATGTTCAGGCGTTTGGCGATGGCCGGGCTGATGTCGGGCCGGGACTGGGGCATCTGGTTCAATATGCTGGTTGCATCATCGATGGCTTTCTGGAGCGTATCGGCAGCCTTGTCCACGGCCTTCTGGGGGACGGATACCAGACGGATCAGGTCGGCCAGGTCGGTCACGGAGCCGTTGAGCCAGCCGGATTGGGGGAATCGGCCACCACCTTCGTAGAGGACACAGTATGACAACTCGGCGTTGGTGAGGGCTGCATGGAGGTCGTAGGCGGAGGCTACCGTGGTGGGATAGCGGAGGGCGATTGCGGCTTCGACGGTGCGTGGTTCACCAACGATACCGGCACCCAAACGTTTGCTAGCATCCAGTTCGGCTTCGGGCGCAGGATCGTATTCGGCCTCAACAACGACCGGGGAACGTCCGGTGGCGGTAATTAGCATGTCGGCATGCTGACCGGGATGGTCGATGATGGTTTGTGTTTGCTCGGTGCGCACCAGGCAACCGGGCAGCATGGGCCGTAGCACGTCGCCCAGGGCGTTGTTGGCGCTTGGTTCGGTTTGGTGATGTGTGGTCATGGGAGGATTGTAGCATTGGGGGGTTCGCGGCTGGGGGTCGTTGTGTCGCTAACGGGATTGCCACGTCGCTGACGCTCCTCGCAATGACAGGGGGGCGGATGGCGGGTTTGTTGACCGGGTGGCGGGGTGTGAGTATCATCGCGGCAGTTTATGCTGAAGTGCGGAGCCGTGCGCTGAATCGACGAGATTGCCGCGCTGCGCTCGCAATGACAACATTTATGGAGAATCGATATGCCGCAGGCACATGAGCTCATCGTCCAGTTTCTGGAAGAGGCTGGCATTGATGCCGTATTCGGAATTCCCGGCGGCGGTACGGGTCAGATATTCGATCAATTGGTGGGCAAAGAAGCGGTTATCAAGACGTTTTTGGTCCGCCACGAGCAAACGGCGGCCATCATGGCCGATGCCTACGGGCGCGCCACCGGCAAGCCGGCCGTGATCATGGGACAGGGTCTGTTCATGGGATCCAACGCGGCGTTTGGGATCATGGAGGCTATGCTGAGCAGCAGCCCGATGCTGGTGATGACCGATACGTCTGACGGCGGCGTTGGGCAGCATCCGGCGAACCAATCGGGGGCCGGCGAGTACGGGAGCATCGACCTGCACAACATCTTCCGGTCGATGACCAAGTACACCACGCTGGCAACCTCGCCGAAAGAGGCCGCCCTGGGCGCACAGCTGGCCATCAAGCACGCCACCAGCGGGCGGCCCGGGCCGGCGTGTCTGCTGATGCGTACGGCATCAATCGGTGGCGAAGTGGACCTGGAGACTCCGCCATTTATCCATGACACTGCGGGTTACCTCAACACCTCCAAACCGCAAGCGGCGCCGCAGGACATCCAGAAGGCCATCGAGATTTTGTCGGAGGCCAAACGGCCGGTAATCGTAGCCGGAAACGGTGTGCACATGGCGCGAGCCCACGGCGCGTTGCAGCAACTGGCGGAGCGATGGAACGCCCCCGTGGCGACCAGTTACAAGGGTAAAAGCGCCATCGCTGAGACTCATCCGCTATCGGTGGGCATGGTTGGCATCTACGGCCAGGAAGCGGCCAACCGCGCGGTTGGGGACGCCGATGCGGTGATTGTGGTTGGCGCCAAACTTAGTCCCCAGGACACGGTGCGGGAACGGCCCACCGTGTTCAATCCGCGGGGCCAGCGCATCATCCAGATTGACATCGACGACCGCAACGCCGGCTGGACTTTCCCGGTTGAGCTGGGGCTGATCGGAGACGCCGGCAGCATCTTGGACCAACTGGTGGCGGCATCGGGTGAGGCTGCCAACACCACTGCGGCCAACCGCACCGAGTGGGCGGGGGCGTTGCCGAACCGGAAGCAGGACCAGGGTTTTTATGAAGAAGCCGGATTGCACACCGACTCTGCGCCGGCGCTCCCGCAACGGGTGGTGAGGCTGTTGCAAGAGAACATGCCGACGGACACGATCTACTCCCTGGACGCTGGCAACAACCGGACGTGGATGGCGCACCTTTATCAGGCACAGCAGGCGCACACTTTCTTCTGTCCTGGGGGCACCGCGGGCATGGGTTGGGGATTGCCGGCCGCGGTGGGATTGCAGATCGCCTATCCGGATCGCCAGGTGGTTTGCGTTACTGGGGACGGCGGATACATGATGACGGTGAACGCGCTTTCGACGGCGCTGCAGTACCGACTGCCGATCATTTGCGTAGTGTTCAACGACGGCGCGCTGGGCATGGTGAGACACCACCAGGCTCCGGGCCGGTACATTGCCTCGGAGTTTGCGGAAACTGACAACGCTGCCGTGGCGCGCGGCTTTGGGTGCTTCGGGGTGCAGGTTGCCGACTCTCGGGATCTGCCGGCTGCACTGCGCGAGGCGCGGGCCTCGGGACTGCCGGCGGTGGTGGATGTTCTGATCGACCGCGGGCCGTCGCCGGACGACTGGCGGGCGGACCTGCGGACTTCCGGCGAAACCTAAACCGTGGGGGTTGTCCAACACCGATAGAATCCCTATAGCCGTGTCCCTGCGGGGCCGGCTATAGATTTAAGTGCAATTGGGGAGGCATACGATGACTTTCTGGACTGACGCGCAACTGGCATCAATAGACCGCATGTTGAATCCGCGTTCGATTGCGGTGGTGGGAGCGACGCCGCGGATGCAATACGGCGGGCGATTCCTGGCCGCAGCGATGCAGGCATCAGACCGGGTCAACGTGTATCCGGTGAACCCGCGATACGAGGAAATCCAGGGCGTGAAGTCATATGCGTCGGTAACGGAATTGCCCGAGGCGCCGGACGTGGTGGGCATCGTGGTACCGTATCACGCGGTGCTGGATACGCTGCGAGAGAGCCACGCCAGGGGCGCCAGGTCGGCTATCGTGATTTCGGCCGGGTTTGCCGAAAGAGGCGAAGCAGACCGGCGGGAGTTGCAGCTGGAGATGGGTCGGTTCGCCAGGGAATCGGAGATGCGGGTGAGCGGCCCGAACTGCCTGGGACTGGCCAACGTGAAGGACGACATCTGGGCCAGCGCTTCGTCACGTGGAGCCGAAGGGCTCAGCGGGCCGGTGGGGCTGGTTTGCCAGAGCGGCGCATCCGCGTTTGGGCCGTTTCTCACGCGGGCGGTGGACGAAGGGATTGGGTTCAGTTACATCGTGTCTACCGGCAACGAGGCTGATCTGGATTTTTGTGATTTTGCCCGCTATCTGCTGGACGACGACGATACAAAGGTGATCGCCGGATTTGTGGAAGGGTTCAAAGACGGAAGGAAATTCGTCGAACTGGCGAAGCTGGCCGCCCAGCGTGGAAAACCCATCGTACTCATCAAGATTGGGCGCTCTGACCTGGGTTCCAGGGCCGCAGGGTCACACACGGCAGCCCTGACCGGAGTGGACACACGTTACGATGCGGCATTTGAGCAGCACGGCGTGATACGGGTGCAGGATTACGACGACCTGCTCCAAGTGTCCAACATGCTGGCCCGGTGCCAAAGGCCGCCAAACCGGGGGGTTGCCGTGGTATCGCACTCCGGGGGAATCAGCAGCCTGACCGCCGACATGTGCGGACAAGCGGGTCTTGATCTCCCGCCGCTGTCCGACCACGCTCGCGATGGCATCAACGGCATTCTCAAGGGGTTTGGGTGGGCCGCCAACCCGTCCGATGTAACGGGATTCGCCAACAGCGGCGACTTTCCCGCGATCATGTCGTTTATGGCCGAGGATGATCAGGTGGGCACGCTGGTAGTGGCGTCCGCCGGCGCCGACGCCCAGGCCGCACAGGTCATCGCGCAACGGGACGGCAGCAACAAACCGGTCGCATTTCTGTGGACGGGAACGAGAGGAGCCGATTCGGGGCTGCCCATGCTGCGACGGGCCGGTATTCCGGTTTTTTACGTTCCGGACAAGTTGGCAGCCGGGATTCGATACCTGAATGACTACCACGACTGGCGTGATTGGAGACTGGGCAGAGGGTTCGCGTCGGTGGAGCCGATGACCACCGAGCAAATCAACGCGGTCGCAGACATATCGGACCGGTCTGGAACACTATCCGAAACCGACAGCAAGCGGTTGATCTCGGCCTTCAGCGTGCCGGTTACGAGGGAAGAACGAGCGTCGGATGTCGCCTCGGCAGTGAGCGCAGCCGAACGCATCGGGTATCCGATTGCAGTGAAGGTAGACTCGGCGCAAATCATTCACAAAACGGAAGCGGGCGGGATTCGCCTGGGTTTGCAAACGCCCGATGACGTACGGCAGGCATTCGGAGAGGTCACCAACAACGCGCGGGAGTACGACCCCAACGCCACCATCGACGGGGCCGTGGTGCAGCAAATGATTACGGGCGGCGTGGAGACTATCGTGGGAGTGTCTTACGACAGCCAATTGGGACCGGTGCTGCTGTTTGGCACCGGCGGAGTGATGGTGGAGATCTACAACGACGTAGCCCTGCGGCTGTGTCCCATCAACCGGGAGGATGCGCTGGAGATGATCGGCGAGGTGAAAGGAGCGGGTCTGCTGCGCGGGTTCCGGGGAGCGCCGCCTACCGACATTGACACCCTGGCCGACGTATTGGTCAGTGTGTCACAGATGGCCGTCAGCCTGGAAGGGCGGCTAACCGAACTGGACATCAATCCATTGATGGTCCTGCCGGCTGGCCGGGGTGTCGTGGCTGCCGATGCGCTCGCGGTTCTGGCTGACCAGTAAGGGCTTGCCGGAAGCAAAGTATCGCACGCGCGATTTCATGCTTGGGATACCCTTGCATGAGTATCCCAAGAGATGGGCCAGCAGGATCAGCGCTCCTGGAGCACTTCACCGGAAAGCTGGGTTACGCGATAGAGACGCACCAGCACCGCAGCGCCGGTACGTTCCGGGTCTCGGTCCAGTTCTCCCTGGATCGTGCGGGCCATAACGTTTTCGCGAATTGCGCCGCTGTGGTACACGGTGGCGGTACCGTGGAATCTAAGATTGATTCGCTGCTCGGGGTTGCGATAGAACAGGACCACTTTGGGATTGGCGACGACGTTGGCAGCCGAAGAGCGCCAGGCCCGTTCCCAGTAGGCGAGGGTCTCCCGGTCGAACACCAGCACACTGCCCTTCATGCTGATCTGGGGCTCACCGTCCGCTGACACCGTGCCGATAGAGATGGGGCAACGGTCGTCCAGGGCATTGTCAATCAGAGCGCGCAGTTCATCGTCGATATGTATCACGTCAATCTCCTGTCGCCGCCGAATCGGATTATTCCTGCCCGAGTGTGGCATGGGATACGGCAGCCCGCTTTTCGGCATCGCGCGTGGTGCAAGCCTCACTGAGGGCAAGCACGTCTTTGGCCCGCTCGTCAACGGGAACGTCGATCATACGACCGGCAAAGGGTGCGGCAGCGGTACCGGCAGCCAACGCCTGAGCAAATACATCGCGAACCTGGTTATAGTAATCCACCAACGATTCGGTGGGAGTAAACGCTGCGTTCACGGCGCTGATCCAATTGGGATGCAAGCACACCAGACCCTTGAAGCCCAGATTTCGAGCATCGGTGGCAGTCTGGAATTTGTCGTCGTACGGCAGGTCATCGGGAACTTGGCCGGTTGGGTCGACCACCGCAACAGGTTGCACGCCGGCAGCGGTGGCCTCGATGCAGAGGCGTCCCCGGGCGTATACGAAAGGATCCAGGGCGGTGTTTTGTACGATCCCCAGGTTTGCGGCCAGGGCTGCTTCGTCGATGCCAACCTGTTTCACTCGAGGACTGGCGGCGATGATGTCGCGGATATTCCAGACGCCGGCCGCCGTTTCGACGGATAACGTTATCTCCACAGCGCCGACGGCGACGCCGCGCCTCCGTTCAAATTCGGTCAGATATTCATCGGCTTCTGCAACGAGCCGCACCGAATCGACGCCGGGCAGGACGATACCGCACAAACCAGGCCAGACCGCGGCCTGGATATCAGAATAGAGAAACTCAGCGTTGACGCGGACAAACACGTCGGAAGCGCCCCGGCCGGCGTGGGCGATGGATTGGCCCAGGGAATCCCGCGCGGTTTCGATACTTGACCGAGGAATTCCATCCTGCAGGTCCAGCGTAATAGCATCGGCATCGTGCTGCCATGCCGATTGAATCGACTTGGCATCGGTGGCAGAAATCATCAGGTTTGAGCGTCGAATCAACATGCCTGTCTCGCCAATCACGGGTTATCGTTCGGCTTCGTCGGACTCCGCCATGCGCACCCTGGTGATGGCTTGGTTCTTTTCTGAGTCCCTGGCGCTGCAAAGCTCCGCCCAAGCCAACAGCTCTTCGGCACGGGCAGCTTCGTAGCGGTCTATTATTCTATATCTGCTGTCGGTTGGCCCGGACGTTTCCAGCGGCAGGGGTTGGGAATTCCGGTCGACGGATGCAGTGTCGATCTGAACCCACGTATCGCCGGAGACCGTCAACTTCCGGAACTCCTGGAGCACCCAATGGGCATCGGAGATTTCGGCCGCGGTGGGAGTAAAACCGCGGTTCTGGGAATCCACAACGTAGGGATGCAACCCTCCGCCGATGCGAAAACCGCACTTGCGAGCTGCGTCGGCTTCCGCGAAGGCGCGATCCGGATCGCTCACACTGCCGGTGATGTTAGGTGTGAAAGGAGCAGCCCGAGCTTCGATATTCAACGCGCGGGCGGCCAGTTCGACTTCGCCCTTGCCATAGACAAACTGGTCAAAGCCGACGAACATCTCCACGCCCAGGTCCCGGGACATATCGTAACCGGCAGCGCCGCCGCAATCGCGAACTCGCTCGCTGGCCGAGGCGATCTCATAGGCGTTGGCCACACCGATGGAAGTCTCGATGTTGGCGCCGATTTCTATCGTACCCGGTCGAATGCCCCTTTCCGCTTCCAAACGGGTGATGATTTCGTCCATGCGCCTGATTTCATGCCCGTACTCCGCCTTGGGATAGTTGATGCGGAACATACCGGGCCAGACGGCTGCGTTGAGGTCGGCCTCCATGAGATCGTGATTGATGCGGCACACCGCGTCGGCTCCGCCCTTGTTGACCACCGGGATGCTGCGGCGGACCAGGTTGCGGGCGACACCCTTCAGATTCGGCGGAACCGAGTCTTCCAGGTCCATGTTGATAAAATCGCAGCCGCGATGCCAGGCATTGCTGATGAACCGGTCGGTGACAATGGGCATAGTCAAGCCGGATCGCTTCAGACGCCTTCTGGAATCAGCCATAGATCAACCTCTGTGGGCATTGGGCTCGCCGGGGCGACTGGTTCGCCGGGACGATTGGTTGGTTAAGGCAATGGGATAGGCCGGCCGGCGACAGCCGCGGCCTTGAACTCGTCGCGAACGGCACAGGCAGATACCAGCGCAGGCACGTGAGCAAATTGCCGGATTATGTCCGGTGTGAGAGTACGACCGCCCACTACCGCGATGGACTCGGCATCCGACCGGGTGGCATCAGCATAGGTTTCAAGCTGCGCGTCCGCAGCGTCAGATTCCTCGGGAGAAGGCGTATAGCCTTCATTGAGAGCAGGAACCTGATTATCCAACACGCAGAACGACCCTTTGAAACCGATTGCGCGCCCGCGACGAGCCGCCTCCAGCGTGTTCTCCGGCGTAGCTAACAGCCCTCGATCGGGTGCGCGCCACCAGGCTCCGAGGGGAGTTTTGCCGGTTGCGCCTGCCAACACGACCAGCCGCTGCATCAGGTATTCCATGAGATGAATCTCACCGGATGGTTCCGGTCGCAAATCCATGGTAAGGTCGGCGCGGCCCATTGTGATGCCCCAGATCCGGTCGCTGGCCGTGGCAATGGCGAAACCATCGTGATTGCCGGCGGCCGTTTCCAGCGACGCTACGATTTCGACGCTGCCGGGCAGCAAACCACGTTCGCTTTCCAGTGTTGCGATCAATTCATCAGCGCGGCCAATTTGATCTGCCGATTCCAGCCGACTGATAATGACTCCCGAAACGCCCGGCCAAATGGCGGCGCTGAGGTCGGCCAGCAGGAGTTCGGGGTCAACTTGAACGAAGATTTCGGCTCCGCCACTCTTGGCCGCGTCGAGGGAACCCGGCACTGATTCACGGGCGGCGGGTTTGTCGCGCTCGGCGACAAATTCAACCAGGTCGAGCACGGCTACATCGGTTCCGGACGCGGTTATCGCGGCGATGCGTTCGGGCTGGGACATAGGAACCAACAGCCACGAACGCCGGATTTTGTCGGTATATGCCATTGCCAAATCTCAACTGGAGGGAGGCCACTGCCGGGCCGCGTCGTGTTGTATAATGCGGCCCAGATTCGAGAATGCGTATCGTCCATTCCCCGTTTGTCGGCGGCGACAATTGTAAACCACCCGGCAATCGGAGACAAGGCGATTCATTGTCGGAGCTATCCCCTCGTTATGTAGAGTGATTGATCCATTGCAGGAGAGATTGTGTCCAAGCCGCTGTCGCTAGAAATCAAGGAAGTTCCCGACCACGGACAAGTCGAGTTGCGGCTGACTACCGCAACAGGCAGCCCCGGTTCCTCCTCGCCAACGACGTTCACGTTGGACTTGACCGATGACGAACGCGCCGCGCTGGATTGGTATCACACCGAATTTCAAAGAGCGCCGATTGGCGTGTTGAGCCGCGCTGAAGCCATCGAAGAGGCCACGCGCAATTTGGGGCGGGTGCTATTCGAAACGCTGTTTTCAGCCGGAAGCGAAGGCCGTTCATTACTGGATCAGTTTTTAGCCGAGGACGGAGAAGCGGAAGTCGCGATCGTCTCACCGCATCCGCGATTCCTGGCGCTGCCCTGGGAGTTGATGAACGACCCCACCCTGGGGTACTTCTGCACCAGAGTACACGGCGTCGTACGCCAGTTTGAATCTGACCCGCCCGTTGACAATACAGACGAACGTACTGAGGAGTCGTTCAACGTCTTCGTCCTGTCGCCAACCCCAGTTGCCGGCAGCGCCGAGTCGCATGAGTCCCTGCTGGCGGCGCCGGTCGTTGCAGGTGGCAATCTGGCAGATGCCACGGTGGCGGCGTTGGAAAGTCTTAACCTGGACGCGTCGTTGAACAACCCGCGACCGGCCACACTGGAAGCGCTTAGCCGGTATCTCGGCGCAAACCCTGGCGCTTACCACGTAGCGCATCTTGACGGCGTGACCGCGAACTCGGACGGCATGTTGCTGCTGGAATCTGATGACGGCTCGCCGGACCCGGTGCAACCCGAGGTTCTGGGCCGCGTGCTGGCCGACTCCGGTGTGAAGGTCTGTCTCATTTCCGCCGGCGCTCAGGCCAGTGGCTCTACTACGCAACTGTGGTCGACGATTGCGGCATCCGTCGCCCGAGCGGGCGTGGCGCAGGTAGCGATGATACCGTTCCCGCTGCACCCGGATACCAGAGAAGCGGCGACGCGGGAATTTTATGCGGCTTTGGCCCAAGGAAACTCGGTGGCTCACGCGGTGGCCCGGTTGCGGACCAGACTCATGGATGCGCCGGAACGCGTTACGCTGAACGGCAAACGCGTTACGTGGGACTGGCACCCGCCAATTGTGTACCAGTCCCGGCGATATCTGCCGCCCACGATCGCGGAACACCAGCCCGACCCGCTTGCGCCGCCGGTAATCCATCCCGAAGAAGCGCCAACCGAAGATTTGCAGATTCCGGCCGCCGGTCAGTATGGGCTGGTGGGTCGCCACGCCGAATTGCGGCAACTGGAGCATCTGCTTCGAGCCAATGCCGTCGTAATGTTGTCGGGTGATACGGGCGTGGGCAAAACGGAGCTGGCCCTGGGGTTGTGCCGGTGGTTCCTGAAACCGGCAAGGGTTACGTTCCCGGGCGGTGTGTTTTACACCGCTTTTGAAGCATCGCATCCGGCTGGCATCGAACGGGTGGTTCACGAGATCGGGACTGCAGTGGCGGGCCTGGACTTCGCCAATATCCCGGCCAACCAACAGCGCCAGTGGGTTACCACCTACCTGCAACAGAATGCGTCCCTGCTGGTTTGGGACAACGTCGAAAACGTGGCGGGATTCCCCGATGGATCGCCTGGGCTGCTTGACGAGACCGAGTTGCCCGGTTTGGCGGCATTTTTGAGTGAGGTTACAACCGGTCCGGTGGGCAGCAGGGGTTTGCTGTTAAGCCGACGACCATCGGAAAGCTGGTTGTCCGTTCCCCACGCCTCGGTAAGGCTGGACGGACTGATGGAAGCGGACCGCAACGGACTGGCGGCGGCGGTGATGGAGAAGGTCGCCGTTCCGGCTTCGAGAGTCGGGAACGATTTCGGCGAATTGATGGAACTGCTGCAGGGGCATCCACTGGCCATGCAGGTTGCGATTCCACCGGTGAAAGAGGTTCCCGCATCGGTGGCCGTGGGTGAAATCACCCGATTGCTGAACGAGATGCCGGATGGCGGAGAACCGGGGCGCGCTCCGATTCTGACCGCCGCAATGGAGTATGCGTTCTCGCGAATGTCGCACCGCAGCCGCACGCATCTGCCCTTCCTGTCCATGTTCCAGCGCCGCGTCATGCTGGACGTGCTGAATCACATTACCCAGGAACGGGTGTACGCCACCATCACCGGCGAAGACCTGGGATGGGGAGCCTGCCGCACGTTGCTGCGTTCGGCGATGTCGTCGGGATTCGTGGAACCGATATCACCCAGCGTTTACCAGATCAACCCGGCGATGCCGTGGTTCCTGGGGCAAAAATTGGGGCGGCTAATTCCGGCTGGCGGAATACAGCAACTGGAAACCGAGTTCGTCAGAGTGTATGCAGACACTGCGGACTATTTTATGGAGAGCCTGTACGAAAACCAGGACACCGGTGTTACGGCAGTGCTGGCTGAAGAAGGCAATTTGACGCAGGCCCTGGGTTTGTCGCTGGAGTATCGCCAGTGGGACAACGCCCAGTTGCTGATTCAACCGCTGGCCCAGGTGTACCGGATGCAACGCAGATTCCCGGAATTGCGCCGACTGCGGGGGCAACTGCTGGACACCGTGGGTCATTCGGCAGCCGAAGCCGAAGCCAACGGCGCCATCGAATTCTGGCAGTACATCCTTGGCACCGACGCCATGGAGTCGGTGGAGCTGCTGGAACTGGACCGGGCGTCCGGGTACAACGATCAGCTGCTGGCCTACCTGTTGTCACAAGACGACGGGGAAACGGATCCCCGCACCGCCGCGGTCTATCACCAGAACGGATTGATAGCCTCCCGCCGAGGCCAGTACGACGCGGCGTCGGAATGGTTGGAGAAGGGCCTGGAAATCATTGACGGCGGGGAAGATCAGGAGTCCATAGCCGACGCGTGCTTCGCAATCGGCCAGGTGAGGCACCACCAACGGCAATACGGATCGGCGAAGGAGTGGTATTCCAGGGCCCTGGACATCCACCAGCGATTGCCCGACTACGAAGAAATGGTCAGCGACTACCGAGCCCTGGGGGCAGCCTGCCATCTGAGGTTTGAATACGACGAGGCCCGCAGCTGGTACCACCGGGCGCGGGAGATAGTGGAGGAGAACCGCGACGAAGAAACAGCGGTGTACATATTCCATGCTTTGGGGACGGTGGATCACTCCGAATATCTGTTTGAGGAGGCCCAAAACTGGTATCAACAGGCGCTGGGGCTGTGCGACCGACTTGGTATGCAGGAACAAATGGTCATCGAATTTCACCATCTGGGCACGCTGGCGCAGGCCAGGGGCATTCCGGACGAGGCCGAGGAGTGGCTGGCAACCGCGATGGATACCAGGGAAGAAATGGGGGACGTTCGGGGCATGGGTATCGAGGCCAGGCAGATCGGTGTCCTGCACCACGAACAGGGGAACCTGGACCAGGCCCAGGAATGGTATGACCGGGCGCGCCAGGCTTTCGAGGATACCCGCGACATTTTGCGGGCGGCGCGAACGTACGGCCAGATGGGGATGGTAGAGGAACAACGTGGCAACCTGACCGGCGCGATGCACTGGGTATCGCGGACTTACCAGCTGGTAGTGGACCACCAGCTGCCCATGCTGGTGCAGGTGAAGGCACACCTGGGCCGCCTGGAGCAGAATATGGGCGCCGAGACGTTTTCCGAATGGTGGCGCGGCAACGTTGGGTCTGAACCGCCTGAAGACCTGCAGGTGGACACTAGCACGATATTGTGATGGCGAGGTGAACCGTTATGGCGCTGACTAGACTGGAAATCTCAAATCGCCGGCCATTTGCCGACGGTGAGTTATTCGGGACCGTTGGTCGATACGAACAGATGGACGGTCTGGCTCACTTCGCCGCCGACCCTACGCACGCGGATAACGCGGTTATTGCGGACATCGCGCTGGCGCCTCGGAATCAGGATGGACTGGTTGAGTTTTCTGCCGATTTTCGCATCGTGAAACCCGTGGACAACGACCACGGAAACGGTCGTTTGATACTGGACGTGCTGAATCGCGGCAAGGAACTGCTGCTAAAGAACCTGAACGACTCGCCTGACGCGCCGCCCGATGCGGACCCTCATCCGGGCAACGGGTTCCTGATGCGACGGGGTTACAGCATGGTGTGGTGCGGTTGGCAGCACGACGTACCCACGGCGCCAGGGTTGCTGCGGTGCAATGTTCCCAACGCCCGAAACGAAGACGGTTCTCCGGTTTCCGGAAAGATAGTGGTTTCGTTCCAACCCATTGCCCCAATTGCTGTGCAATTTCTGTCGGACCGGGATCATGCGCCATACCCGACCAATCATCTGGAAAGCTGGGATTCAGTGCTTACGGTGCAGGAACACGAGGACGGGCCCGAAACGGTAATCCCGCGGGAACGTTGGGCGTTTGCGCGCATCGTGGACGGGCGACGAATACCGGACGCATCGCACATCACGCTGGACACGGGATTCGAAGCCGGCAAGGTGTATCGAGTTCTGTACGAAACGTCCCACGCTCCCATTGTCGGTTTAGGTATGCTGGCTACCCGCGATATCGTGGCCTGGCTCCATTACGGCGAGACCGACACCGCAGGGGCGGTCAACCCGCTGGCCGGCGCGATTGGCCGGGCCTATGCCTTTGGCCGGAGTCAGAGCGGCCGATTTTTGCGGCAAATGCTGCACGCCGGTCTGAACCGAGACGAATCGGGTCGCCAGCTGTTCGACGGGATGCTGCCGAACGTCGCTGGCGGGAAGATGGGAGAATTCAACGTGAGGTTTGGGCAGCCCTCCAGTTTGTCCAACCGCAGTGTGAACAACCTGCCGCCTCATCTCGATATTGATCCGGAAGGCGACGATGGCGTCATTGCCAGGGTGCAAGAGACCGGGTGTGCGCCCAGGATCATCTACACTAACACCTCGTCGGAATACTGGGGCGGACACGGCGCACTGGCTCATGGCAGCGCCGATGGCGCCAGGGATATTGACCCTCCCGCCAACGTACGGTCGTGGCTTTTCTGCGGCACGCAACACGGCCCGGCGAAGTTGCCGCTATCCGACACCAACCCGGATTCCGGCGCAAAGGGCACTCAACCGCTGAACTTCGTGGACTACCGTCCGCTGCTGCGCGCCGCGCTGCATCATCTGGACAATTGGGTTACCCTTGAGCAGGAACCGCCAGGCAATCGGTATCCCCGCCACGACAACGGGACCATAATCGAGGCGGATACGCTGGCCGGGTTGTTTGAAAACATCCCAGGGACGAGTTTCCCCAGGCACCACAAGATTATCCGGGCACTGGATTTCGGCCCGGACCGGGCCGTGCCATCGCAAATACCGCCGAAGGTGGGAGACGCTTTCCCATCTATGGTTTCGAGCGTCGACTCTGACGGCAACGAAATCGGTGGAGTGCGGCTGCCAGCCATCTCGGTGCCGCTGGCAACGTTTGCCGGCTGGAACGTGCGCCACCCGGACATCGGTGGCGCGGATCAAGTGCTGGCGCCAGGTGGAACCGTTGTCGGCTCAGCAATTCCGTTGCCGGTGAGCCGAGAAGAACGCATTGCATCGGGAGATCCCAGACCCTCAATCCAGGAGCGATACGCTTCACGCGAGGAGTATCTGGGCCGGGTAAGGGCTGCCGCGGAGCATCTGGTGTCCGAAGGATATTTACTGCCGGAAGACGTGGACACCGTCGTTGGACACGGCAGCGAGCAGTACGATGCCATCTGCGGGGTTCCGGCGGCGGTGGCGGCGGACAACTGATTGCGACGCCCTGATGTTGACGAGCCCGCGTCGTAACAGTCCTGAACGGTTCTGTCAAAACCTGATGCTGGATACATCACATGCCAGGATGGGGCGCGAGGTCTAATCAAAGGGTGCGCGCCATGACATTCCGATGGCATCGGAAGTGTTGTAACCGCAACACGGGAAGCCTCTACTCAAAAAGGAGCAACACTTATGTCGGTAGGCACTTCGGTACCTCTGCCCGCTTATACGCTGGACCCGGCGTTTATGGCCCGGACCGCGGAATCTCTGGGTTTCGAATCGATCTGGTACGCCGAGCATCCCATATTGCCGGTGCAAAGCGCCAGCCAGTTCCCGTCGGGCGGCGAAATACCGTGGACGTACGCGCATTTTGCCGATCCATATATCTCGCTGGCGCGGGCGTCGGGGGCAACCAGCGCCATCAAACTGGGCACGGGTATCACGCTGGTCCCGGAGCGCAATCCGCTCATGCTGGCGAAGGAAATAGCCACACTGGACCGGATCAGCGGAGGCAGGTTTCTGTTCGGAATCGGCGCCGGCTGGAACCGGGAAGAGACCGAGATTTTCGGGGGCGATTTCGACCACCGGTGGACGCAAACTCGCGAAGCGGTAGCTGTGATGAAAGAGCTTTGGACAAAAGAAGAAGCTGAGTTCCACGGAACCTACTACAATTTCCCTCCGGTGAAATGTAACCCGAAGCCGGTGCAGGAACCCCACCCGCCGGTGATTTTGGGAGGTCTGGCGCGGCGCGTTTTGCAGCGTGTAGCCACTTGGGGCGACGGATGGATGCCCAACCGCATCACGGCGGCCGAGGTAGAAGACAGCCGACGTAAACTGGACGAGTTGGCGACTGCGCGGGGCCGCGACCCCAAATCGCTGACCATCTCGGTTTACGGGCAAGCGCCCGAGAGGCAGCTGGTGCAAGACCTTCTCAACGCGGGCGCCGACCGGGTAGTGGTGCGGCCCGAGCATTGCGACACGGAGCAAGAAATGGCATCTCAACTGGAACGCATGGCAGAGGCTGTGCTGCGCTAGGTGAATCCGCATTGGCAACGGCCGGCGGCGAGCATAGATCGCGGGCCGGTTGGACCGTACAACCAACAAAGGAAACGCATCAGATGGACCGGATTACCGAGCAATTAAGCTCTTATGCCTGCAATCTCACGTACGAGGACATTCCGCCGGCGGTGGTGCATCAGGTAAAGCGCACAGTGGTGGACACTCTGGGATGCGCCGTCGGGGGTTATCTCAGCGAGCCGTCGAAGATCGCGAGGCGTCTGGCCACCAACATTACCAGCCGCACACCGTCCCGGGTGCTGGGTACCAGCGACTACTCATCTCTGGATTTAGCGGGTTTCGCCAACGGAGTGATGGTGCGGTACCTGGACTGCAACGATTCGTACTTCTCACCGGGCGGAGGGCACCCCAGCGACATGATTCCGGCGGCGCTGGCAGCAGCCGACAGCGTTGGCGCCGACGGGCGAACGGTGATAACGGCGATAACGCTGGCCTACGAGGTGTTCTGCCGCATCGCGGACCAGGTGCCGGACAACCAGTGGGATCAGGGCATATTCAGCGTGATTGGTGCGGCGTGCGCCGCGGCGAAAGTGCTGGGACTCGACGAAGAGCAAATGGGGAACGCTATCTCGCTGGCCGCCGTTCCCAACGTTCCGCTGCGGGTTACGCGCATGGGCGAGTTGTCGATGTGGAAAGGATGCGCCGCTGCGGCCGCCACCCGATCGGGGATTTTCGCCGCGCAGTTGGCCGCAGAAGGAATGACGGGGCCGTTTGAACCATTTGAAGGGCGGCACGGCCTGGAAGAAAAAGCCATTGGCTTTCCGGTAGAAATTACCGAATTGGGTGGCGGTGAGGTTCCGTTCCGAATCTCCAACACCATTTTCAAGTTCTACCCGTCGCAGATCCACACCCAGGCTCCGATAGATCTGGCGATCCGGTTGAGCCAGCGGGTGCATGTGGACGACATCGCGTCGATCAGGGTTCAATCCTACAAATCTGCGGTGAGCAGCGCATCTACGGAACCCGAAAAGTGGGATCCCAAGACCCGTGAAACTGCCGACCACAGCATTCCGTTCCTGACCGCAGTGGGTTTGCGGGACGGGGCGGTTACGCCGGCGACGTTCGCCGCAGACCGCATCGCTGATCCGGGCCTGCGTGCCGTGATCAACAAGATGAAGATCGAAGAGAATCCGGATTTCACGAACCGGTATCCGTCGGAATACAATTGCCACATCGAGATCATCAAACACAACGGACAGACTGAGGTAGCGTCCACAAGTTTTCCAAAGGGACACGGCAACAATCCGCTAAGCGACGCCGATGTTGACGCCAAGTTTCACCGGCTGGCTTGCCCCACGATTACTGAACAGCAGTGCGAGCAAGCGCTGGAACTGATTTGGTCGCTGGAGAATCTGCCCAACCTGGAAAGCATCTTCGACAGTTTGGTAGTCTGATTAATGAATCCTATCCGGCAGCGCCGGCGTAAACCTGAATAACCAGGCGGAAACAGACGACCGCGTTAACAGGTGGGGAGGCCGTGACAGACCACCGCAACATCAACGACTCGCAACACATTCTGGACATTGCGGCTGGCGTGGAATCGGCCCTGGAGGCGATATACGACCGGTACGCGCAACGGATCTATTCTTTGGCGATGTCGATACTAAAAGACCAGGGGTTGGCTGAAGATGCGGTGCAGGACGTTTTCGCCAATTTATGGCTGAAGGCCACGAGCTACAGGCCAGAGAAATCGGCGCCCAGTACTTGGATTATGTCAGTAGCGCATCACAAAATCGTGGACCTATATCGTTCCCGTCGTCGCACTTTTGATGCAACGGTGCCCGACGAAGACGACGCGATGGCCCGAATACCCGATCCGGCGCTCAGCGTGGAGCAACAGGTGGAACGGAGTTACAATGCCCGGCTGCTGCGAGCGGCGTTGGCTGAATTGCCGCCGGAACAAAGCCGACCGCTCTACCTGTCCGCCTGGCACGGATACAGTCAATCGGAGATCGCCAAACTGCTGGATCAACCATTGGGAACCATCAAGACACGAATGCGTCTGGGCATGCAAAAATTGAAAGCAGCGCTGGAAGAATATGCCGCCTGAAGATTTCAGCAACGCGCATCGCGCGCCCGAGCATCCGGAAGAGGAGTTGGCAGCCTTTGCGCTCAACGCCCTTGACGGCGTGGAATATCGGGAAGTTGCTCAACACGTGGTGCAATGCCTGCATTGTCAGGAAGTGTTGGTCGGTTTTCAGGAAACCGCCGCCAGCCTCGCCGGGGGCGCCCCGGAAGTGGGGTTGCCCAAGAATCTGAAATCGCGCGTCCTGGCGGCGGCGACACGTCCAGGAAGCGCTGACACCGAAACTGGACGATCCACTTCCAGATCGCTACCTCCGGCAGACGCGCGCTGGTCGCCGCGACGCCTCCGCCGGTGGCTGGCGCCGACGTCAATTGCCGCCTTGAGTATTTTGCTGGCGGGTGCAATTGGGATGATAGTGGCGCAGGATCGCGAACTGGATCAATTGACTGCCGCGACGCAGGTTGTATCGGAAACGGCAGCGGCGGCCGCACCAGCAGGATCACAGATCGCAGACCTGCGGCAAACGGAAGATGCCGGTGTAACGGCGGGCATAGCGAGTGGCGTCGACTCCGTATCCGGGGTGCAGTTCGAAGAGCCCGCGGCTCGGCGTGAGTCGAACGATGCGGCTAACAACACGATCCTTGATCGCCTCGGTCTCGGGATAACTGCTGAGTCGGCAAGAGGAGATATTCCCGCCGAATCGGAACGGGTGGACCTGGTACAACAGGACATGGAGGACGTGATGGAAGCAACCATGCTGGCGATGCAGCCGGAAACGGAAAAGCTTCCGATGACCTCTCCCATGGGCACTGAACCGGAAGCGAAGGGCGTGTTGATTGTGGACGAAAGCGGCCAGCACGCAGTGTTGATGGTGTCTGGAATGCCGGCAGACTCATACCAGGTGTGGCTAGTGCGGGCCGACAAACAGACTCTCGTTGACCGAATTGTGGTTAACGTCGACGACGGCAACAGCGTCAAATCATTGGAACTGGACGAATCGGTCTATGAATTCCGGGAAGTTGCGCTGATGCCGGATGAGCGACACGGACCCTCCACGCCGAACGGAGAAAAGTTCCTGAGCGCCCGCATTATCAGCGGCCCGCCGACGCCCACAGGCGTAAACGGACTTAGCGCGGGTTGGGAAAGGTAGAGGAGGATGTAATGCTGACCAACCGGGTCAACGCTACCCCCGCGCCCAAACCGGCGTCCGGACGGGACGACGGGCTGGACTGTGAAATTTGCGGGGCCAGGATGTTTGAACGCAGCTGCAAGATCATTTGCAGGAACTGCGGTTACATACGGGATTGCTCCGACCCGTAGGCTGCGGGGCAGATGGGCCGGCGAGCGGATAGGCTAGGCGGCGGCGGATTCCGGCGGGAACGGCCACCAGTCTGGGGCGTCGCGCAGGCTCAGATGACGGAACAGCTCGGGTTGCCGGCAAACGGCAAGCCGCATGGCCTCAAGCACGGGTCGACGGATTGAATCGTGGGCTTGCCGGGATGACCGTAAGGTGAACAGGTGGTAGCACTCGCGGAGGCTCATCCTAGACAGCACACGTTGACGGTGGGCGTGGGTTACCACGTACTGGCGCACCGGCGGCGGCAGTTGGTCAAACACTCGCTCAGCTGAGGCCACGGCCTGTTCAAACACCTCGCGCATCCCCGCTTCCTCAATCAGCGGGGGAACGTCGTACCCGTTGGCAATGGTCAGGGGCTGGGATAGGTACGTTTGCATCCGATGACGTCGGAATTCCCGCATGGCGCCGTAGTCGAAGGTGAACTCGAAGGTATAACCGGCCAGCTCGAATTCGCGGGGCGCTGAGTCGTGTGGGCCAATGTCGCTGACGGCTTGGTGGATCACCGCCAGCTGTTCAGGCTCACCCATTGCGTCCACATGGAAAGCTATGGAGTCGTAGGCGCCGCCCTGCCGATACAGCAATGCCGTGGATAGTTTTTTGTAAGCATCCCGGTCATAGTCCAGCAGCCGCACCGATACCGAGTCATCGATTCCTTGCGGTATTTCCTCATCAACTGCCGCGCGGTGTTGCCCCGCCAGATAGGCGTTGTGATCGGCATACTTGACCAGAGTTGGGGCTATCAATCGGCCCTGATCCCTCAGCTGCTCTCCGATGCTGCGCTGCTCGACCAAATCGGATGACATCAGTTTTGTGATGGCATATTCGAGGGTTCTGGCGTTGGCAGTTACACCCACGTTGGTGAGGGTAGCGGCCGGCAGGATTGCCCGGCAGGCATCGGTGGCCAGACGCCGCAGTCGCATCGCATATGCACCATCCCGCTCGTTCCGGCGTTGCAGCGACCGGTTTCTCAGGTACAGCATCACACCGTCGAGCAGGGCTTGATAGCCGCTAAAAAGCGCGCGGCACGCATCGACGTAGGCGTTGAGCTGGGTCGGGTCAGGTAGGAGTTCGTCGGGTATCCAGAAACTGTCGTTATCAATGATTTGATAACGGGATGATTTTTCGGTGTAGGAAGCCAGCCGATTGTCTTCCAGGGCATCGCACGCCAGACGCGAGATGTTTTCCACGGCCAGATGAACGATGGCGTGCTCTGCCACTGAGGCATGGCCGTATCCGACAACCCAGCGTTCATTGAAGCCGGCGGCGCGTTCGGCGCTAACCTGCTGAGCGATTTCGTCGAAGGGTTCGGGGCGACGCGACGTCATGGCGAAGGTCACGGCGATCTGCTCCGCCGTAAGGTCGCGAGGCGATAGCGGGTAAATCCGGCGGTGAGTTGCGGGAGGTCTCGAAGGCTGCTGAGCCATTTTGGGAGTGGCGGATTACGAGCTGGCCGGATTCGGGGGGTTCAGTGGCTGGAGCCGTCGAGTTCACACACTAGCACCACCCAGTGGTGGATGAATTTCACGCGGCCATCCTCACGATGCGCCCGCATCCCGGTGGAAGCCTCACCGGACAAATCTGCCTCGAACGCCGCGTTGATGTGGTCGCGCACATCCTGGGGAGTCGCGGTAAGGTCCATCCACTCGTCGAGGTCCCGTGCGGCGTCAGCCTCGCTGGAGTGGGCCACCCGCAAGGCACATTGACCGGCAAGGTCTCTCAGTTGAGAAATCGGGAAGGCGGTAGTGTGGGATGGGTCGCGCAGCCGTTCGAGTTGATTATGGACGTCGGCCAGGCTTGGGTCGTCGGAGGCGGTTATGTCAACAATTACCACCTTGCCGTCGGGTTTGCATACTCGGCGCATTTCACCCAACTCCACGGTTGGGTCGGCGAAGTGGTGGACGGCGATACGGCTGATCACCATGTCGAATCGATCATCGGAGTAGGGCAAGGCGGTGGCATCGCCATCGTCAAAGTGAATGTTGGGAATTCCGGCGCCGGCCGCCAACTCCCGGGCCTGCTGCAACATCTCGGGGGTTACATCTATGCCGGTAACGTGTTTCACATGCCCGGCCAGATCGCGGGCCATCAACCCGGTTCCGGTTGCCACGTCCAACACGGATTCAGACCCGGACAAGCCCAGGTTTTCAAGAATCCAGGGCCCAATCGCGCTGTTACTCAGCCCACCGACCTGTTGCTCGAACTGACCCGACTGGATCCGGAACTGTTCGCGAACGGTCTCGGTGTGATCACGGTGGCCCGTAGACATGCCTTAAACTCCACAAAAAGCGGGGAATCCATCGGGCATTACGACCTCGATTAGGTGAATACGGTCGGCACGGACGGCGTCTTCCACGGCACGGGTCATTTCGCTGACGTTGTGTACCCTGGCGCCACCGATCCCGTATGAATCGAACAGCTTTATGAAATCAGGATTGACCAGATCGGTAGCCATTTGGTGGCTGCCCCGATCCTTCTGGTAGCCCTTGAGTACGCCCCAGGCGCTATCGTTGAAGACCATTACGATGGGGTTGATGCCGTATTGAACGGCCGTTCCCAACTCTTGCGCGTTGTACTGAAACCCGCCGTCACCGGTTACGCAGATGACCGGGGATTGCGGCCGTCCGACTTTAGCGCCCATGGCCGCGGGAAACCCAAACCCCAGACCAGCCCATCCGTGAGGGTACATGTAACTGCGAGGGCGGTTCATCTGTAGGCATCGCACCGCGCGATTGGCGGGTACGGTGGCGTCCAGGGAAAAGATGGTGTCATCGGGTATGACGGACCGAATCGACTCCCAGGCGCGCAATTCCGGGCCCCATTGCTGTTGCAGGCCGTCGTATATCTGCTGTTTCAGCTCGGCAACCTCGCGACCGTACGAATCGCCGGCACTGATGTCGGTGTCGCCGGCAGCGCTAAGGAACTGGCGCACGACTGCTCCGCTATTGGCCGCGATCGGCACCTGGGTTTCGTAGTTCCTGCCGATGTAATCGCCGTCCAACAGAACGTGAATCACGGTTGCGGGCAATTTCAAGCCAACGCCGGAGGTGGAACGGTAGGGCAGATTGCTGCCCAACACCAGCGCGACATCGCAATCTCCCATCCAATCCAACACCGGATTCTGGCCCCAGATCCGGTTGCCAAGCGCCATCCCAAGGGACAGCGGATGGTTTTCCGGGAATGTGCCCTTGGCTCCGTCGCCCGTTACAACCGGTGCGCCCAACCGCTCCGCCAACCGGAAGATATCTTCAGCTCCGCCCGTGGTGTGGATTTCTTCTCCCAGAAAAATAACCGGACGTTTCGCGTTGCGAAGCAGGTTCCAGGCCCGTTCGACCTGCACCGGATCGCCCTGCGGCACGTCGGGTTGACGGGGTTGCAGCACTTCGACATCGGCCTGCTGTCCAAGGAGGTCGGTGGGAACTTCCAGCTCGATGGGCCTGGGGCGACGTTCCTGAAAACGGACGAACGCCTCGACGAAGTGGTCCGGTATTGATTCAATCTGGCCGATTTGAGCATTCCAGTCGGTTACGGCGGCGAACATGGACAACTGGTCTTTAGTTTCGTGGGTTGCCATCTTGCCGGTGCCGATGAACTCGGTTTCCACATTGGTGGTGACCTGCAGGATCGATGACGCCGAGAAGTACGCCTCGCCCATCGCCCCCACGGAATCGGCAGCGCCGGGCCCGGTGCTGGTCAGCAGGACGCCCGGTTTGCCAGTGGCGCGGGAATAGCCGTCGGCCATGTATCCACAGCCCAATTCCAGGCGACCCCCGATGAAACGCACGTCGTCCTGGTACTCGAACAGCGCATCAAACAGGTCTAGTGTGTGCACAGAGATAATGCCGAATACCGTATCTACACCCTGAGCGCTCAGGGATTGAACCACGGCCTGCCCGCCGGTCATTTGTGCCATTATGGCCTCCATTGATCAGAAACTATGCTATCGAACGCACACGATACGCGCCATCGCCGGTTGGGGACGCTTTCGATTTGGTAGCCGTCGATTACAAAAGCAGCGCAACCGGGTTTTCGAGCACGCGCTTGATTTCCATCAGGAACATGGCGGCCTCGGCGCCGTCAGCCACGCGATGATCGGTGGACAACGTAGCCTTCATCATTTGACCGACCGCCAGTTGTCCGTCGCGAACCACGGGTTGCTCTTTGACGCTGCCGACGGCAAGAATCGCGGCATGGGGCGGATAAATGATTGCGGTGAAGCTTTCCACATCAAACATACCCATGTTGCTGATGCTGAACGTGGTGGAGCTGTACTCTTCGTTACGCAGCGACCCGTTGTTAGCCCGGTCGATGAGGTCTTTGGTGGCGGCAGCGATTTGCAACAGGGTCTTGCTCTCACAATTGCTGACACCGGGCAGGATCAAACCGGTTTCCAGGGCGATGGCGATTCCGATGTTCATTGTTCCGTGAACTTCCAGGTGGTCACCACGGAAGAAGGAGTTGAACTTGGGGTGTGAGGCCAGCGCCAACGCACACGCCTTGACCATCAGATCGTTGACAGACACCCGATTTTCGGGCGCGGCGGCGTCGTTCACGTCGCGCCGCAGGGCCATCGCCTTGCCCATGTCGATTTCGGCGGTCACGTAGAAATGTGGCGCAGTCGACTTGCTATCGGCGGTAACGCGAGCGATGGTCTGCCGCATTCGGCTGAGCTCGATGCGCGAATCCGCCGGGGCGGCAACTGCGGATGCAGCGGCCGGCGCTGGCGCGGTTTCTGCGGCGGGTTGGTAATCAAGGACGTCCTGTTCCACCACGCGGCCATTAGGTCCGGTTCCGGTCAGCAGGGCGAGGTCAATGCCGCGCTCGCGGGCCAGACGCCTGGCGATGGGAGACGCGCGTACCTGGCCGTCGGCCGGCGGGGCGGCTGCGGGAGGAGCCACCACTGCGGCGGGTTCAGGGGTAGCGGCGGGAGCAGGTTCAGCAGCCGCTGGGGGCGCCGCAACAGCAGGTTCAGGCACAGCTTCGCCCGGCTCGGTGATGATGGCGATGAGGTTGCCCACCGGCACCGCCACACCCTCAGCCGCCACGATTCTTCCCAGGACGCCGCCGGTGTAGGCCTCGAATTCCACCGTTGCCTTGTCAGTTTCGATGTCGGCGATAACCTCGCCGCGATTTACCGTCTCGCCTTCCTGTTTATACCAGCGAACCACGGTGCCTTCTCGCATATCGTAGCCCATCTGCGGCATCAAGACGTTGGTAGCCACATTGTCCTCCTGTTGTACGGACGGAGCGTTAGTAATTCTGGGGATACCACCGGTGGCTACGGCGCCGGCCGGTTCACCAGTTGACGGGCCGCCGCCGCGACGCGGTCGGCATCGGGAATTGCCAACTGTTCCAGAGGGAACGAGTATGGCATGGGTACTTCGGCGCCGGCCACGCGGGCGACGGGAGCGTCCAGGTAATCGAACGCTTCTTCCTGGATTTGTGAGACTAATTCGCCGGCGAAACCGCCGAGCCGAGTGGTTTCTTCCACCATGACGGCGCGGTGTGTCTTTTTGACCGAATTGATCACAGTTTCCATGTCCAGGGGCCGGAGACATCGCAGGTCGATAACGTCGGCCTCGATGCCTTCCTGAGCCAGGATGTCTGCCGCCTGCTCTGCCACCAACGCCATCCGGGAATACCCACAGAGGGTGACGTGTTTTCCCACTCGGCGCACTTCGGCCTGTCCTATGGGTATGCGAAAACCGGCGTCAGCGGGAGCCTCTCCACGAGTGTTGTAAAGGAGAATGTGCTCCACGAACATCACGGGGTCGTTGAGATCCCGGCAGGTACGGAACAGCCCAATCACGTCGCGCGGTGTGGCCGGCGTGACCACGGTGAGCCCGGGAACGGAGGCGTACCAACCTTCAAACGATTGCGAATGCGTGGCGCCGACAGATGCTCCCGCGCCGGTAACGGTGCGAACGATCAACGGTATGGTGAATTGCCCGCCCGACATGTAGCGAATCTTGGCGGCATGGTTGACTATCTGGTCCATTGCCAGCAGGCTGAAGTTGATGGTCATCAGCTCGACCACCGGGCGTAGACCGGCCATCGCGGCTCCAACGCCGGCGCCGACAATGACGGATTCGGCCAGCGGGGAGTCTTTGATTCGGCGTTTGCCGTATTGTTCCCAAAACCCTTTCGTTACGGCGAATGCGCCCCCGTAAGGTCCGATATCCTCACCCATGAGGAAAACACGTTCGTCTTCGTCCAGGGCCTCCCGCAAAGCGGCAGAAACGGCATCTCTGTAGGTAATGACCGACATGGTAAATCCTCTCGAAGCGAATGGTTCAGATTACGCGGGGATACCTTCGGTCGGTCGGTCAGAATAAACACCTTCATACAGTTCGCCCGGCTCGGGCCAGGGTGAGGATTCGGCGAACTCGGCGGCCGCGACCACCTCTTCTTCAACGCTGGCGTCGATTTCCTCGAAATCCTCGACGGTGGCTATGCCTTCTTCGGTTAGCCATTCCCTAAACCTTGGGATGGGGTCCTGCGACGCCCAGTATTCGACTTCGTCTTTGGGGCGATAGTCCGCCGGGTCGGCGACGGAGTGACCGCGCAGGCGGTAGGTTTTGGCCACAATGAAAGCGGGACCGGCGCCAGTCCTCACATCAACGTTTACTTTTTGCATCAGGTCGCCTACGGCCAACACATCGTTACCATCAACCTCATAACGGTCCATACCATATGCGGCGGCCATCTCGTGCAGCGAGTCCCACATCACCAGGGTTTCTTTGGACGACGCGCCCATGCCGTAGAGATTGTGCTCACAGAAGAAAACCACGGGCAGTTTCCAAATGGCGGCCAGGTTCATGGCTTCGTGAAATTCCCCTTCGTTGACGGCGCCGTCGCCGAAGAAACACAACACCACCTGATCGTCGCCGCGATACTGGATTGCCATGCCGATTCCGGCAGCAATGGTCAACTGCCCGCCGACGATGGCGTATCCACCCATGAAGTTCAATTCGGAGCTGAACATGTGCATGGAGCCACCCTTGCCCTTACTGCAACCGGTGGCTTTTCCCATCAACTCGGCCATCACCTCATTGCTGGAGATGCCGCGCACCAGAGCCTGACCGTGATCTCGGTAATGGGTAACCACGTAGTCATCGGAACGCAGCGAATTGATGGCGCCCACCGCGATGGCCTCCTCGCCGTTGTAGACGTGGAGGAAACCCTTGATGTTGCCTCGAGTGTACTGCCTTTCCGACTCACGCTCGAACTCTCGAATGAGTTTCATCTGCCGGTAATATTCCAGCAGGTCGGTTTTGTTAAGATCGGGAACATTCGCTGGCTTCAGCATATCCCTTCCTCTTGGCAGTGAATTCGGTTGGCAGTTGTTGGGAATCGTTAGATGGGAATCGTAGAAATGAAGGCCGGCGGGCTGCGTCACATGTGCAGCACACGACCCTCGGCGTCCAGAGCGGCTTCGTGCACCATTTCAGCAATGGTGGGGTGGGCGTGCACGGCCCAACCAAGTTCCAGGGTAGTGCCCTCCAAAAGTTTGGTCATGGACAGTTCGCCAAGCAGCTCGGTAACCTCCGGGCCGCACATGTGGCCGCCCAGCAGTTCGCCGTATTTGGCGTCTATCACCAGCTTGACCAGGCCGTCGTTTTCACCCATCGCAACAGCCTTGCCGCTGGCCTGCACGTTGAAACGCCCGATCTTTACCTCGTATCCTTGCTCGCGAGCCTGGGCTTCGGTCAACCCCATTGAGGCTACCTGGGGATGACAATAGGTGGCCCTGGGCATCAGCGAGTAGTCCAGCGGCTGGGTTTCCTCGCCGGCGATGGACTCAACCGCCGTAACGCCCTGAGCGGACGCGACGTGGGCCAGGGCCAGTTTGCCGGTAACGTCGCCGACCGCATAAACGCCGGCCACGTTGGTGGCCATTTGGTCGTCCACGGTTATGTAACCCCGATCGGTGGTTACGCCCAGCGCTTCCAGACCCAGATCTTCCGTATTGGGTTGCACCCCGATGGCTACCAGAACCTTGTCGAAACGCGCGGTTTCGGTCGAACCGTCTTTCTCGATGGTCAGTGTTACGCCGGAGGCGTCGGCCTGGGCTGCGGTGACGCCGGCGCCGGTTTTCAACTCGATGCCGTCGCGACCAAAGGCCCGTTCCAGTTGCTGGCTGATTTCCTCGTCTTCATTGGGAACCAGGCGCGGCAACAACTCGATGATCGTAACGCTGGAACCATACATACGGTAAACGTAGGCGAATTCGACGCCGATGGCTCCACCACCCACGATAGCAATGGATGCCGGCACGTCCTCCGCCACAATGGCCTCGCGACTGGTAATGATGCGCTGGCCGTCAACCGGGAGCGGCGGGATGCTCCGCGGGCGTGCGCCGGTGGCGACAATGATGTTGCGGGTGCGTACCTGAGAGGACTGTCCATCGGCGCCAACCACGTCGATTGAATTCGCGGAGGTCAGGTGTGCCGTGCCGGCAATGTGCTCGACGTTGTTCTTACGCAGGAGGAAACCGATGCCCCTGGTCATGCGATCCACGACCTGCCGGCTGCGTCCTACCGCCACGCTGTAATCGGCCGAGAAATTATCAAACCGCAAGCCGAATTGATCCGCGCGATGAATGTAGGAAAGGATTTCCGCGTTTTTGAGGAGCGCCTTGGATGGGATGCAACCCCAGTTGAGGCAAACACCGCCGAGGGCGTCGCGCTCGATGACGCAGGCTTTCAGACCCAATTGGGCAGCCCTGATGGCCGCGACGTATCCGCCGGGCCCACCGCCAATTACTGCTACATCGTACTCGGAGTCGGTTACCATTCAACTTCCCAAAGGGTTCGGAGTCGCACCGGCACGGCTTTAAATTACCTAACCGCGCGGTGTACGTTTGGGGGAAAATCCACCGGCGGTTATTCGGCGCGTTCGATTGCAGCATTATAGCGTCCGCAACCGGGTGCGGCAAGTTGAGCCGCGGGCTGGTAACAGTTCAGAGTTGGTGAGGTGAATTGCTGAAAAGTTGTTTGTCGATGGCTGGCGACCTTTGGGCTGTTTATGTCAAGTTGGGGTCATGGAGCATGAAATCGACCTCACCACCGCCGACCGGGATGTTCTGATTGGGATCATCGTTCGGCAGCAGGCCATCATCGAGAACCTGGAGAAACGGATTGCCCAGTTGGAAGGGCGGGCCAAATCCAGGGTTTCGGGAAGGATGCCCGGTCTGAAGTCCAAATCCGAGCAGAAGCCGGATCGACCCAAGAAGCCACGCCAGCCTCGACCCCACGGCTTTGCCCGGACCCGCACGACGCCTACCCAGCGAGTGGAGCATGTGGTGGAACAGTGTCCCGACTGTGGAACCCAGTTGTCCGGCGGTTGGACCCAGCGGACACGGGAAGTCATCGACTTGCCCCAGGTTCCGGTGGAGGTAACTGAGCACGCTTACCTCGCCCGCACCTGCCCGCAGTGCCAACGGCGTTGTACGCCCACCGCGCAACTCGACGGCGTGGTGCTGGACCGGCAGCGGTTGGGAGTGAACCTGGTCAGCCGGATTGCCGCGTTGCGCGAGGAGGCCAGGCTGCCCTGGCGCACCATCCAGTGGTACCTGGACACCGTGCATGGACTGCATCTCAGCGTGGGGGCCATCGTGGCTGCCACGCAACGGGTGGCCCGCAAAGCCCAGGGGGTGATGGAAACCATAGTGGAGCGGGTCCGAGGCAGTCCAGTGGTCCACGCCGATGAGACCGGCTGGCGGGAGGACGGACACAACGGCTACGTGTGGACCTTTAGCACGCCCACCCTGCGGTACTTCCTGCGGCGAGGTCGGGGCAAGGCCGTGGTGGACGAAGTCCTGGGGGAGGAGTTTGCTGGTGTGCTGGTCAGCGACTTCTACGCCGCCTATCACCACTACGACGGCCCCAAGCAACGCTGCTGGGCCCACCTCCTGCGGGACATCCACGACTTGCGTACACTCTACCCACAGGACCATCGGCTGACACAGTGGGCTGACGCGGTCCACCAACTCTACCGCCAGGCCGCGGCCTTTACCCATCCGTCGGAGCAACAGCGACGCACCACCCAACTGGCTTTGGAAAGGCGCCTGCTGGCCCTCTGCCGTCCCTACCTGGATGACCCGTCGGCGGTTCAGGCCAGGTTGTGCCGACGCATCGAGAAGCACGTCAAGGAACTCTTCGTCTTCATGGGCCAACCGGAAGTGCCACCGGATAACAACGCCGCCGAGCGCAGCCTGCGGCCGCTGGTGATCAGTCGCAAGATCAGCGGAGGAACCCGCTCGCAGCAGGGCACCGAAACCAAGATGACGCTGGCTTCAATCTTCGGCTCCTGGAGAGCACAGGGCCTCAACCCCCTCACCACCTGCCGACAACTCCTCGCTTCCCCCCAACTCTGAACAGTTACGCCGCCTCACGTGTATCCACTTTGTCAAACCAAACTGGCCTACTGTCATTGGGAAGGGCGCCCACCCCCACCCGTCATTGCGAGGAGCGTAGCGACGTGGCAATCTCGTTGAGGTTGAACGCCCGTTGGCAAACCGCCGTTGCTACGGCGACGAGATTGCCACCCCCGTATCAAGTACAGGGTCGCAATGACAGATTAAAGCGGGTGCGCGTGAGCGGGCACCGGCGGAAAACCATTGCGCCAGCGTGAGCCTGCGCCGGGAAAACGGTTTTGGTTCCGAAGCGATTGCGGCGGTGGCGGCGCCAATTGAGGTCTGATAGAATAGATCCAACTGAGCGGGAGCTGGTATAACAATGCGCATTGGCCCCTTCGGCATCACCGAATTACTTCTCATCCTGGTTGTATTGCTGCTGATTTTTGGCGCAACCAGGCTGCCTGGAATCGGATCCTCGTTGGGCAAGGGTATCCGGTCATTCAAATCTTCAGTAACCGGAGAGGACGAAAAGACCGGCACGGAAACGGGGTCAAACGAGCGGAACACCTGAAAACGTTGGATTCAACGCAGGCGATGCGACGCAGGATTTGGGGCGCGGCTAAGGCTGCGCCTTTTTTCGTCCCGGCTAATCGCCGGTGGCGTTGGCGCTGAGGGCCGCTGATGACGATTTGCGGCGTCCGGCAAAACGGGCCAACAGCACCCCCAGCTCGTACAGGACGATCAGCGGGCCGGCCACGATGGCCTGATTGATCGGGTCGATGGTGGGGGTGATAGCCGCCGCTAATACGAAGGCGACCACCAACCAGAGACGCCTGAATCGAGCAAAGGCGCTGGCCCTGACCACTCCCAGGGCTGCCAGGACGTACATCACCAGGGGAGTTTCAAACGATATTCCCAACCAGAACAACAGGCGCACCATCAGGTTGACCAGGTTGCTGATGCGTATCAATGGCTCGGCAACATCGCCTCCAAACGTGAGCAGGAACCGCAGGGCAGGAGGGATCATGATGAAATAGCCGAAAGCCATCCCACCTGCGAAGGCCAGGACCGCAGCAGGCAGGAAAGAAAACAACACCTTTCGTTCGCGGGGGGTGAGTCCAGGGGCGACAAACCGGATCCCCTGATAGAAGATTACGGGCAGGGCGAGTACGAATCCGGCCAGCATACAGATTTTTATGGTGGTGCCCAGCAACTCGGTTACTTCCGTATAAATGGGCGTCCACTCGTCGTCGCCAACGACGTTGCGGGCCGGATCCACCAGAAATCCGATGATGTCCTGATAGAAGTAGAATGCAATGCAAGCCCCAATCAACAGGGCAACGATGCAGATGAGAATCCGGTAGCGCAGCTCGCGGAAGTGTTCGCCCAGGGTTTGGGGATTGCCTATCGCCGACCGGGTGGATTCCCGCCGCCGTCGAGACCGGACGTAGACCGCTGCGCCGATTGTGACCAGCGACACGACAGCGCAGGCCACCAGCACAAGGCGCAAGTCCGCGTATTGCTCTGCCAGCGTTTGTAGCTCACGCAGCATGGTCAGGTTGGGCGGTTATTCTCGTCGGTATCCGAAGCGCCGGCGTTTGTATCCGAGTCCTGCTGTTGGAGATGCGCCGGCGTCGGCAGGGGGTCGGAGGGCGGGGCGGCCGTTGGGCCCGTGGTACCTGTTGGCGGTGGGCTTTCCCGGCGTTGCCCGTCGGGCGTGGTGAGGTCGTCGATAGATGCGGCGTCAATGACTTCGGCGAAGGTGCGCCTGGCTTCGCGGACGACCTTGCCCACGGTTCGCGCGGCGTCAATCGATTTCCCGGGTCCCAGAGCCAGGAATGCAACCAGGAAGATGACCAACAACTCCATTGGCCCGATGCCGAGTACGTTCACTGCGTGCCTCCAGAACCGGGGGACGCAGAACCGGGGGACGTGTCACCGGACTGGAACGGGCATTTTCCCAGGCATCCGGGAGAGGCGGTCATATCGGCCCAATCGGGTATGGAGCAACCGAGTTCTGCCAGAATCTCGACGACACGACAGACTGGCAGGCCCATCACGTTGGGATAACAACCGTTGAGCATGGAGGCCGGGCGAAACTCATCGTCCTGTATGGCGTAAGCGCCGGCCTTGTCCATGGGGGTTCCGCTAGCTATCGACGATTCCATCTCGGCATCGGTGAACTCGCGCATTGCAACGTCGGCGGGCATGGACTCGGTGATGCAACGACCCGTGGAGGCATCGAGGATGGTCATTCCGGTTACGACCTGATGCTGCGTTCCCCACAGGCGTCGCAACATGGCGCGGGCGTCGTCGACATCCAGGGGCTTGGCGATAGATTCCCCGTCCAGAACCACGGTGCTGTCGGCTGCGATGAAATATCCGTGCTGGCCGTTGTCCGCGGCTGCCGACGCCAGCGCCTTTTCGCGAGACAACCGCCGCACCATGTCCGTGGGAGTTTCTCCAGGCAGCTGATCCTCGGGTATGTTGGACGGGGCAACATCGAATTGTATTCCCAACCCGCCGAGCAATTCCCGCCGCCGCGGCGACGCTGATGCCAGGATTATGCGGTTGGTGTCGGGTTTGAGGGACAGGGTGGCCACGCATTCAATGTGGTACGTCTGGGGAAACATATCGACCAGCTGGACGGATTCGATGGCGTACCGGCGGCACAGCGTCCGCAAATCTCTGGCGAGAGATTCGGGGTTGCAGGAGACATAGGCGATGCGACGGGGAGCGATGCGGAGCAACGCCTCCAGAACCGCGGGCTGGCATCCGGAGCGGGACGGGTCCAGCACCACGGCATCGGGGGTTTCGTCGAGGTTGGGCAGCACGTCCTCCACTTTGCCGGTCAGGAATTGCACGTTAGCCAGGCCAGCGGCGTTTTCAAGAGCGTCGGCGATGGCAGCGGTTGATTCCTCGACTGCGATCACCTGTCTAGCATCGGAAGCCAGCAACACCGCAAAGGTGCCGACGCCGGCATAAGCATCCAGCACGGTTTCGTCACCCGTCAAACCCAACGCCGACTTGACCAGCACTGCCAGTTGCGCCGCCTGTTTCACATTCACCTGAAAAAACGACGGCGAGGCAACCCAAAACTCACGACCCGCAACCGCTTCACGGTAACGTTTCTGGCCGGATTCCACTGGAATATCGGGGTTGAGCATTTTGGGCTGAACGAGATGGTCGCCGGTGATTTGCGAGGCACGGATGGATAATTGGGACGTTTCGCCGCATTTTCCCTGGAGTTTAGAAATCAGTTCGTTGATGCCGTCGTGCATCAGCAGGCACCGGTCGATGCGAACGAACCGGCGGCGTTCACGATGTACGAATCCCAACGCCCCGCTTTCTCGCCACACGTTAAAACGGGCGTGGTTGCGATAGTGCAATTCATCCGGCGACGGCAATGTGTCGGATATGGGAGCCTGGACGAATCCTCCCACTCGTTGGAAAGCATCTCGCACGATCCCGGTTTTGGCTGCCAACTGCGCGGGATATGCCAGGTGCTGCCACTGGCACCCCGTACATTCGCCGTAAACCGGACAGGGCGGTTCGGTGCGGTCAGGAGACGCCGTGATGACGCGCGTAACCTGAGCGGCAATATATTTGCGCCGAACGGCAACAACCTCCGCATCAACAATCTCCCCGGGAATACCGCCGAAGACGAAAACGTCGCGGCCATTGTAGGTTGACAACGCCTCACCGAGACGTCCCCAAGCAAGCAATGCCAGACGCAATGTTTCGCCCCGATCCGGAGCGCGCTGCGCTGGCGCGGATGTGGATTCAACCATACTTGACATACTACCATTTGGCGCTTACGACCGGAACAAACACGGGGCGCCGGTCAGGGCCCTTTCAAAGTTGTGGAAATCAACCACCCGCTCGTCTTGAGCCTGTCGAAGGACGGTTGCCCATGGTTCGACAAGCTCACCATGAGCGGGAGTCGGAGGACTTTGAAAAGACACTATACATGTCGGGGGCTCGGTTGACCCGGAACAGGGCCCGGTATAATATGGAACGCGTTCAACGCCGGCCTGGATGCCCTGGTTCTCGGGGAATTCGAGATTAGGGAAAATACTGTCGGCATATAAAATCCACCGCCCGAAGGAGTGCAACATGCCCGAACCGATGGACGTCAACGGCGACAGTTGGCAAAACAGCGTTATCGACTCAGAATTGCCGGTTTTGGTAGATTTCTGGGCCGAATGGTGCGGACCGTGCAAAATGATCGCCCCGGCAGTGCATGACCTGGCGCTGGAATACGAGGGCAAGCTGAACGTGGCGAAACTGGACGTGGACAACGATCCGGACATCGCAGCCCGCTACGGCATTCGCAGCATCCCGGCGCTCATATTCTTCAAGAACGGCCAGCCGGTCGATCAGATTATTGGCGCACAGCCCAAGCCAGCCCTGAAACGCAAGATCGAAGCTGTGCTTGAGAGTTAGCGTTCCCGGACAAGGGAGTGGATGGGGCCCGGTGGCCTCTGCGGACTTCAAATCCGTTATGCCTCGTGACGAGCGGGGTAGGTGGGTTCGACTCCCTCGCACTCCCGCCAGCGCATGGCTCGCGAGAGTGTGGCTGAGGTAATTCAGTTCAGCGGGACGGCGCTCAATTGGAACGCGAAACGCTACCGACTACGCATCAGTCCCAGCGCTTGTGCGCTGGGACTTTTCTAATTCTGTAGGGACCGTTCGGAAGAACCGTTCAGGAATCCGGCGCGCTGTCGCCGTTGTCCTCCGCGCTGTTTTCCGCCTCAACCTGGCCGCCGCCGTCGGCCATGCGACTCATTTCGGCCTGTCGTTGCCCTGCCCAATTCTGAACCCACCGGCGAAATTCGTCCAATGCCGGTGGAGCTATATAAATGACCTCAACATCAGATGGGAACTGGACCTGGTGGCGTTCATTAATGAGCAACAGGGCGGTTTCATCATCGCCCACAACCGCGTCGATAGTTTGTGAAATATGCTGGTACCGGCGGCGGTTGGCATCGCTGAACCACTCCTGCAGACGGTCAGCAACGACCTGGCTCATCAATGGCGCCATGAGGCATCTTTGAAGGTCCAGATTCTCCGCCAGAATCTCCATGGACTCGGTGGCCTCCAGTGACGCCCCGGCGTCGGTCAAAGAGCGCACCAGCCGGGACGAGGGCAAATCCATCATCTCCAGGTATTGGATTCCGGCGTCATCGCCTTCGGGGATGTTTTCGTGGAAAACGCGGGTAATACTGCCCAGGGCGTTCTGGATGGCCCGGACCTGCACATCGACCTGCTCCCAGTAGCTCGTGATTATTGCCACACCTTCGGGCGGCAACGCGTCGGGCGATCCGGGCAGGTGGACCAACGGCGCCAGCAGCAGCTTCCGTTTTCCCTGGTAGTTTGCCGTCGCCGGACGGGTAATCCTGCCTAACTCTTCGGACATCCTGCCTGACCTCCACGAATATTCTGGCTTATATGATAACTTGGCCCGGCCCGCAGCCCAACCCTGCGACTGGCCTAGGAGTTGACGATGCCAGCGTCGGATCGCGTTGTGTTCGGCAGGCCTGAAGCGCAGGAACGGGCTGCGCCAGCCGGACCCGGCCGCCGATACATCAGCACTCACGCGTACCCACTTTGTCATTGCGAGCGTAGCGTGGCAATCTCGTCGCCGTAGGAACGGCGGTTCGTCGACGTGTTTTCAGCCTCAACGAGATTGCCACGTCGCTGCGCTCCTCGCAATGACAGAATTAAAGCGGGTACGCGTGAGCACATCAGCAGCCTTGCCGGAAGGTTGGCGCTCTGCTAACCTTTCCCGGCAAGCAAAGCGGGGGAACCAATTGACCCAGCCGACGCCCAATCGGGCATCTTTATTCGTCACCTGCATCATCGACCAACTGTTTCCTGACGTGGGCGCCAGTGTGGTGCGAGTGTTGCGTCAGCACGGTATCGGCGTAGATTTCCCGCCCGGGCAGACCTGCTGCGGCCAACCCCTGTACAACTCAGGTTTCGTTGAAGAAGCGAAAAAGCTGGCGGTTCGGGTACTGGACGGGTTCGCAGATTGCGAGTTTATAGTGGTGCCATCGGGGTCGTGCGGCGCCATGATGCGCGTGTTCTACTTAGACCTGTTCGCCGATGACCCGGATTTGCTCCGTCGTGCCGAGGCAATGGCGAGAAAAGTCTACGAGTTCACTGAATTCCTGGTCGACGTGCAGGGAATTCAGGGGATTGTTGCTCCGCCCGGCGCCGAAACGTGCCATGTGGCCTATCACCCATCGTGCCATCTGCTGCGGGAGATGCAAGTACGCAACGCGCCGACAGATCTGCTCGAATCCCTGGAACACACGTCGATGGTCGAGCTGCCCAATGCGGAACAGTGCTGCGGATTTGGTGGCGCTTTCGCCGTGAAGTATCCCCACATTTCCGAGGCGATGCTGGACGACAAGGTCGCAGCCATCGTTGAAAGCGGCGCCGACACGATCACGGCCTGCGACATGGGATGTTTAATGCACATTGGCGGCGCGATCAGCCGGCGTCAGTTGCCGGTCAGGGTTCGCCACATTGCTCAAATGCTTGACAGCGGAGTGCAACCGAACGATGGCTGAAGTAACTACCCGCGAGTTTGTATCGGCGTCACGTGCGGCGGTGCTGGATCCGCAACTGCGCCAGGCGTTCGGGCGGGCAGGCACCGGTTTCGATGGAGCGAGACGGGAGGCCATAGAGGAGATAACGCCGGCACGGTGGGAACAATGGCGTCAACAGGCGCGGAGCATCAAGGAACACACCATCAATCACCTGGATTACTACCTGGAGATGCTGGAGCGGAACGTACGGTCAGCCGGCGGGCAGGTGCATTTCGCCACCGATGCCCGGCAGGCCAATGCCATCGTCTCTGAAATCGTGCGCCAGCGAGGCGTCAAAATAGCCACCAAGAGCAAATCCATGGTGTCGGAGGAGCTGGGGCTCAATCACGTGCTGGAAGCGCAGGGAGTTGAGGTATTCGAGACCGACCTGGGCGAATACATCATCCAGCTGGCAGAGGAAACGCCTTCTCACCTGGTGGCGCCAGCCGTTCACAAAACGCGCGGCCAGGTAGCCCAGCTGTTTGCCGACAAACTCGGAGTCCCATACTCGGACGATATTGACGAAATGGCGCGGATCGCCCGCGTGGTGTTGCGGCAGAAGTTTCTGGACGCGGACATGGGAATCAGCGGGGCCAACTTCCTGGTAGCCGAAACCGGAACATTGGTAATCATCACCAACGAAGGAAACGGCAGATTATGCACGTCGGCGCCACGGATACACGTCGGGATCACGGGGATGGAAAAAGTAATTCCTTCGATGCAGGACCTGGCCGTATTCCTCCGGTTGCTGCCACGATCGGCCACGGGTCAGCGCATTTCGTCTTACGTGAGCATGGTTACTGGTCCCAAGCGGGATGATGACGAGGATGGGCCCGAGGAATTTCACCTGGTCGTCGTGGATAACGGGCGCAGCAATTTGCTGAAAGACCCGGCTCTGCGCGAGTCGCTGTATTGCATTCGATGCGGGGCCTGCCTCAACGTGTGTCCGGTTTACCAGCGGGTGGGCGGCCACGCGTACGGATGGGTGTACCCTGGTCCCATAGGATCAATAGTAACGCCCGCGTTGGTGGGAGTAGCGCAGGCCAAAGACCTGCCCAATGCGTCCACATTGTGCGGGGCGTGTCGTGATGCGTGCCCGGTGCAGATCAACATTCCCAGGATGCTGTTGCATTTGCGACACCGGCTGGCCGAAAGTCCGGATTCCCAACAGCGGACTGCGTCGGATCGCGACGTATTGATGGCTCGTGGTTTTGCCAGGGTTATGTCTAGCCCAGCGTTGCTGCGGTTATCGCGCCGATTCGGCAGGGTCTTCCTGCGCGCCATCGCAAAGGGCGGCCGGGTTGGCCCTACAAAGGTACCCTTCCTGTCACGATGGACCAGGGCGCGAGATCTACCCGTTCCTCCGCAGCGTACGTTCGCCGAAATGTGGCGGGACCAGTTGTCCCAAACCGATGGCTGACCGACATTCAGGCAACGCTATGGGTATCCCATCCCCGTTGGACGCTGTTGCCAGCGGCACGTTGGGTATCCCGCCCGCGCAGTTCTTTGCTTCTGTGCGCGAGGCGTTGGGTCGCGACGCAACTCCCCCGTCCGAACCGTACGTCCACCTGACCGAAGACATTGCGACGCTGGAATCGCAGGCCCAGGCCATCAGGGATCGGACCGCAGCGGAGTTGCCCACCCTGATGAACCGATTGGCCGATACTGCGGCGCTGCGTGGGTGGAACGTGGAACGGGTCGATAACGGCGAGGAGGCGTTGGGTTATGTAACCTCGCTGGCGCGGCGACTCCGCATAGTTTCGGCGGCACGATCGGAACAAACCGTCTTTGAAGCGGTGCCCGTTGACGCAGCCCTGGCCGGAGTCGGCGCTGTATGTTGGCCCGCCGTTTATCGCGACGAAACTGAGCGTACTGAGGTAAGACGGGGGCTGTCGGAGGCTGGCGTCGGGATAACCGGCGCCGATTTCGCCATTGCAGAAACCGGGTCGGTGATCGTATTGCCACGGCGCGGCCTGAGCCGACTGGTTTCCGTGGTGCCACCAGTTCACGTGGCGATAGTCAGACCTCAGGACGTGATCGCAGACCTGGACGACCTGTTCGTTTTGCGTCGGTTGGAGTACCATCGCAACGGGGGAGAGATGGGCAGTTACCTGAACTTCATCTCTGGACCAAGTCGCACCGCGGATATCGAACAGACAATCGTGGTGGGCGTGCACGGGCCTAGGGAAGTTCACCTGGTCCTGCTTAACGAGGAGTAATGCTGATGCCGGTTCGGATTGGATTCACGAAATTTCGTCAACAGATGCTGGAACAGGAACTTGCCAACATGGTGGAAGTGATGCCCACGCTGGGCATCGAGAAGGCCATTGTCATCGGTGACGTTGTGAGCGAGGACTATTCGCCCAGCAGCACGATAGATTTCATATTCGTGCACAAAACCGACCGACCGTTCGGTCGCCGCGCCGATTTCTTCTCCTACCATATCGGGGCCCAGGTAGGGATTACGGCGCAGGTGTATACTCCGGAAGAATTCGAAGAACTCCAGGAAACGTTGCCGGCGCTCTACCAGGCTTGCAAACGGGGAAGGGTGGTTTTTGATGCCTGATCATGCTGCAGAGGGCGCTCGCTGGTTTCGACAAGCTGAACGGGACCTGGAAGACGCCGGTTTCAACAAGCAGGGCCAACGATACAACGTGGCCTGTTTCCTGAGTCAGCAAGCTGCCGAGAAAGCGCTCAAGGCATTCCTGTACCGCCGTGGAGCCGAGGACGTTTGGGGCACTTCGTTGATCGACCTGTGCGAGGACGCCAAGATCTTTGAGATGTTTTTCGACACCATCAAGGCTGAGGCGCGGCAGTTGGACAAATACTACGACATCACACGGTACCCGACGTTTCTACCCGGGGGCATCCCGGCGGAAGCATTCGACGATGTGGACGCCGAACGAGCCATTGAACTGGCCGGCATCGTGATCGAATTCGTGGGGCCGAGAGTAGCTTAGAAATCAATCCGGCCCGGTGGCCCATTCCCAGTGCCGAATTCGGCGGCGAGGCGTTGCTGCCGGAACTGGAAAATCGTCCGCAAATCGCGGCGCACCAGCAGCCGGTCGGTGAGCCAGCCGCCCCACAATCCGTATTCAACCCGGTCCTGCACACACGTTCCCCCATCTTGCGGGACGAACGTATGCTGATGCGCCCAGCGTCGATACGGCCCTCGAATCTGTTCGTCAACGAAACGGAAGGGCGGTTCCCATGCCGTGATGCGACTGCGCCATGAGATTCGGAAACCATGCAAACGGAGTCGGTAGTCAATCTCGGCGCCGGCCACCATGGTGACGGGAGGCGACGTCACGACTTGAAACCGCAGCCAGGGCGGGGTCAACTGTTCCAGGTTGAACGCGTCGGCATAGAAGTGGAATATCTCGTCCGGCGTGCGCGGCAACCATTGGCAGGATTCCAAAACGAACAACTGCATCCAAGCCACTCCAGCGCTGCCTGAGGCCGCGATGTTCCGAGAATCCCTGGGCGCGCCAGGGTCTGCATTCACGAGATACGGGTCATACCCAGCATGAAGAGTCGGACGGCCCGTTCCGCCGCGCGTTCCAGCAACTCGCCTCCCCGGGCCAGGCTGGCGTCCAGATCCATCGGCTGGTCGGCGATGGGAACGATGGCGTCGATACCGTGGTCGTACAGGATTTCGTAGCCGGCGCCGAGGCTTCCGGCCAACAATAACGTGGGGACACCCTGAGCTCGCGCGCGCCGGGCGATTCCAACCGGCGCCTTATCAAACGCAGTCGAACGGTCGGCGCGGCCTTCGCCGGTGATGACCAGATCCGCTGAATTGACGTATTGATCGAATTCGAGCACATCACAAACCATGTCGATGCCCGAGCGCAGGTCGGCGTTGGCGAACGCCAGCAGTCCCGCGCCAAGCCCACCGGCTGCCCCCGATCCCGGTGAATCTGCAACGTTGATGCCGAGGTCTGCGGAGATCACCCGGGCAAAGTTCATCAGGCACTGGTCAAGTTGGGCAACCATTTGGGGAGTGGCGCCTTTCTGCGGCCCAAATATGGCTGATGCCCCGGTGTCGCCGCAGAGCGGGTTGGTGACATCGGTTGCGCCCACGATGGTCGCATCGGCCAAACGCGGGTGTAATCCCGAGGTGTCGACGGCGGCCAAGTGCGCCAAAGCCGCGCCTCCCGGTTGCAGCGCAGTTCCTTGGGAATCGAGGAAACGCGCTCCCAGGGCGGCAGCCATTCCCGCGCCTCCGTCGTTGGTGGCGCTTCCACCCAGCCCAACGATGATGCGGTCGAAACCGGCGTAGAGGGCCGCCCCGATCAGCTGGCCGGTTCCGTAGGTTGTGGTGATGCACGGATCACGCTGACCCTCTGGGACCAGGGCTAACCCGGAAGCCAGCGCCATTTCGATGACGGCGGTGCGCCCGTCTCCCATCACGCCCCATCGCGAAACGCGGTCTTCTCCCAACGGCCCAATCACCGGCGCATCGAAAAACCTGCCCCCGGTAGTCTCGATGAGGGCCGCCAGCGTGCCGTCGCCTCCGTCAGCCACCGGTATCAGGGTGGTTGCGGCGTCGGGAGCGACCCGCAAAACACCCCGCTGAATGGCAACGGCAGCGTCCCGCGCACCGATACTTTCCTTGAATGCCTGGGGGGCAATGACAACCTTGATCGACATGGTCAGATTATACTCCCCGGAACATGTGGGAACATGTGCCAAAATGGGCGCGGCTATCGCGTTCAAAGGCGGCGTTGGGGACGAAGTATGCAACCACCATGCGGTGTGCTACCATCATTGCGGCGTGAATTTCGCCAGTCCGGGCCGGAGGATTCGGGATGCCCACCAAAGCAGAATTGAAAGACAAGGCGTTCGCCGAAATCGACCAAAGGGCGGACGAGCTGGTTGCCCTGTCAAAACAGATTCTGGCCGATCCGGAGCCAGGATTCCGAGAGTTCAAAACGGCGGGGCTGGTGGGTGATAAATTCGCCCAGATGGGAGTGCCATTCCGCAGCGGATTGGGCATGACCGGTTTGCGCGGAGAGGTGATTGGCGGGAGCGAAGGCCCTACGATGGCCATCATTGGCGAACTGGATAGTCTGATCGTCAATCAACACCCCCACGCCAATCCGACCACCGGAGCGGCGCACGCCTGTGGACACCACTGCCAGATCGGGATCGCGCTGGGCGCCACCATGGGGTTGATGCATCCGGATGTCCTGCCGCATTTGAGCGGCCGCGTTGTAACCATGGCGGTACCGGCAGAAGAGTACATCGAGATCGAATATCGCGATGGGCTGCGTCGCGACGGCAAGATCGAATTTTTGGGCGGAAAACCCGAGTTCATCAGGCTGGGCGAATTTGACGACGTACACCTGGCAATGATGCTGCACACTACCAGCACAGCCAGCGAGCGGCAATTGTGCCTGAGCGGCACCAACAATGGCACCCTGGCGAAGAAAATCCAGTTTGTGGGCAAAGGGGCGCACGCCGGCGGATCGCCGCACCTGGGCATCAACGCGCTGAATGCCGCCACGCTGGCCCTGACGGCCATCCATTTCAACCGGGAAACTTTCATCGACACCGACACGATCCGCGTGCATCCCATCATCACCACCGGCGGCGAAGCGGTGAGCGCGGTGCCGGCGGACGTACGCATGGAAACCTTCGTGCGCGGCCGCACGCTGGATGCCATTATGGATGCCAACCGCAAGGTCGACCGCGCGTTGCGGGCCGGAGCGATGGCGGTGGGCGCTTCAGTGAACATCCAGACCATTCCCGGCTATCTCCCGATGATGCAAAACCGGCACATGGCGGGATTATTCGAAGAGAACGCCAATGCCCTGGTGGGCGCCGAAAACGTGGGGCACATAGAGCATCGCACCGGAAGCACCGACATGGGCGACGTCAGCTACCTGATGCCAATAATCCATCCTTATGTCGGTGGGGCAACGGGTATCGGCCACGGTGCGGATTATGTGATTCACGACTATCAGCTGGCGGTAATAACCGCAGCGAAGGCCATGGCGGGCACGGTGATCGACCTGATGTCCGACGGGGCCGGTGAAGCCAGAAAGGTAATCGCCAACCACCGCCCTGAAATGACCTCACGGCAATACGTGAATTTCATGCGTTCGCTGGCATCGGAAGCATCCTACACCGACGCCTGATTTTCCCGATTTCGCGCACTCTTTGGGGGATCGAGAACACCCTTATGGCAACCCGAGAAGAACTAAAGCAATATGCCTGCGCCGCTATAGACCGCCACAGCGATGATCTGATTGCGATCGCCAAGGACATTTTGAGCAACCCCGAACCGGGGTATAACGAATACCGCACCGCGCGGGTGGTCGCCGAGCAGTTTGCCAAACTGGGCATAAAATTCCGCCCGGGCCTGGCGTTGACTGGACTGAAAGGAAGTATCAAGGGCGGCGCCGGCAATGGCCCGAGCGTGGCAATCATAGGGGAACTGGACAGCCTGATCGTCAACGGGCACCCCTACGCAGATGCCGAAACCAACGCCGCCCACGCCTGCGGCCACCATTGTCAGATCGGCATGATGCTGGGCGCAGTGATCGGCCTGTCAGATCCGGGTGTGCTGCCCGAATTGCACGGTGAGATAGTGCCCTTCGCCGTGCCGGCTGAGGAGTTTATCGAGGTTGCCCACCGGCTGGATTTGCGCGAGGCCGGAAAGATTGAGTTTTTGGGCGGCAAGCAGGAGCTCATCAAACTGGGTGAGTTCGACGACATTGATATCGCCATGATGTGCCACACCGCCAGCGACATGGGCGCCCATGCGTTCGCGACCGGTGGCACCAGCAACGGGCACGTCGTGAAATATGTTCGGTTCATCGGCGTGGGCGCTCACGCTGGGAGTTCGCCGCACCGGGGTATCAACGCGCTGAACGCGGCGACATTCGCGCTGCAAGCCATCAACGCCAACCGGGAAATCTTCCGCGAGCAGGATACCGTGCGGATCCACGGCATCATGACCAAAGGGGGCGAGGCAGTAAACGCGGTGCCGGCCGACGTTCGTCTGGAATGGCGCGTCAGGTCGGGTACTCCCGAGGCGGTAGTACGCAACTCGGACATTGTGGATCGTTGTTTCAGGGCCGGTGCGCTGTCGGTTGGAGCCGCAGTGTCCATTACCAACATTCCGGGATACCTGCCCATGCGCCACGACCAGAATCTGATGGAACTGTTCCGAGATAACGCCGTCAACCTGATGGATTCAAACCGGGTGCTTACGATGCCTGCGTCGCGGAACCGCGGGGGTTCCACCGACATGGGAGACCTCAGTCACATCCTGCCGGCGATTCATCCCTACACCGCCGGGGCACAGGGAGCGGGCCACAGCCTGGAGTACCTGATAACCGACTATCAACAGGCGGTGGTGAATCCGGCGAAAATAATGGCCATGTCGGTAATCGACCTGTTGGCAGACAACGCGGCCAAGGGCCGGCAGGTTGTTTCGTCATTCCGGCCGGCGATGACACGAACCAGTTACCTGAATTTCCAACGGCAACGGGCCGAAGTCCTGGAGTTTCAAGGCGCTGCCGCCTGATCGCTGTGAACCGCCGGGGCTTACCACCCGGCTGCGGTCAAAAGCGTCAGAAACGCCCCCGAAAGCAGCGGGATGGTGAGATTATCGTCCACCGGGATAGGCGTGATTTCCACGGCAGCGGCGAAGGCAGCCGTGGCGACGATAGCCCACGTCCAATCTGCTAACCCTGCCGCCGACATGATGGCCCATGCGGCCAGTGCGGCGACGCAGAAAGCTACGGACCCGACCGGAGACTTGCCCCACAGTCTGGGGCCGGGAGCGCGCGCTCCCACCAGCCCCGCCACCGGGTCGCCGACCGACACAAACAGCAGCGCCGGAATGGCTACGTCGGCACCGTAAAAGAAGAAGGAGAAGAATGCCGCCAACAGGAAATAGGTGGCGCCGGTGATCTCTTCCTTTTCAGTGGATTTCAGGACCGGAGCGAACAGCAACAGGAACCAAGCGTTCAATGGGCCGGAGCGGAACCGCCAGGCTTCCATAGCAACCGCCAGGAGTGCGCCGCTGCCGATCAGGAACAGATAGGGTCGCTCGGGTATCGCCAGAGCCAGCAACGTAGTTCCTCCGGCGGCTATCAGGTGAAACAAACGCCGCCAACCAGGAGGCGCGTTCGATCCGGATGAACGATTCATCATGTTCGGGCGCGTTGCCGGGCGAACATCTCCGGTCAACCGGCACCGGAGGCGGACGGCCCATCACAAGCAGGTATCGTCGAAACGTTCACCCGGGTGGGCGTTCCGAATACTTGTGACGATGACGGCATGGAGATGTCCTAGAAATCGATAGTCACACTGTCGCCGGCAGACCAGCGGAATGTTCGCATCGCGGTGTCTTTGGGCACCTCAAATATCATCCAGCCGTCGAGACCGTGGCCTTTGGGCAATTCCTGAGCGCGGACAACCACCTTTACCCCGCCGCCATCCTGCGCCTCCTCGACGCGCTCATTCCAAAGGAACTTGGCACAAACCTCGGGGGATTGGGGATCGGCAGGAAAATTGCAGCGATCGCGCGGTGTTTCAGGTACTCCTACCGGTTGAGCGACAGGTTCAACATCCAACGGGAAATAACGGCCTTGCAGAAAATCCCTCAACTGAGCCGACTGTTCATTTATGTTCACAAACACACTGGTCGCAGTGTGGTTTTCAACCTTGACGCGCATCAGGACGAATTCGTTATCCTCGGAAGTGGGTTGCAACCGGAAGAACTGTTCTCCGGTCGCGCCGGGCTTGGGGAGGCGAGTGGATGTGGTCCACTTCACTTCGTCCACCGTCAACATCGCCGCCACGTTTACGTGCAGGACGCGGCCCTTGTGGTATATCCCGATTTTCGGCGATTGCGAAGAACAGGCGAGCCCTGAAACCAGCAACACGGCCCCTACCAACATCACCGCCACCCACCAGCGAGCCTTGAGGATCCTAATGTTAGTCATTGGCCGTTCCGCTGAGAGTTGGCAATGCCCGCAGGTCGTCCACCAACCCCACCAATACATCCAGCAACCGGTCCACCTCGGAATCATTATTGTCCTTGCCCAAAGTGATGCGTAGAGAGCCACGGGCTACGTCGGCGGTTTGACCCAACGCTAACAACACATGGGAAGGTTCCAGGGAGCCGCTGCTGCACGCGCTGCCGCTGCTGGCCGCTATGCCCTGCAGATCCAGCCCCAGCAAAACAGGTTCCCCTTCAACTCCGGTGAACGAAAAATTCACGTTGTTGGGCAGCCGTTCGGTGGGATGCCCGTTCAGAACGCAATTTGGTATGCGCCGCGAAATCTCGGCTATGATGCGGTCACGCAGCGCCAGGCAATGCGCGCCAATAGCGTCGCGTTCGCTGTCTGCCAACTCCAGAGCCACTGCCAAACCAACGATGCCAGCTACGTTTTCGGTGCCTGATCGCCGCTCGCGTTCCTGGCCGCCTCCGGTGATGAGCGGAAGGAACGGCGCTCCGCGCCGCATGAACAGCACGCCCACGCCCTTGGGTCCATAAAATTTGTGGCCCGACAGGGTCAGCATATCTACGCCCAGTTTACGGACATCGAGGTCAAGATAGCCGGCAGCCTGGACGGCGTCCGTGTGCATTACGATGGTGCGGTTGAATTCGTCGGCCCTGGTTTTCACGGCGGCCGATATGTCGGTAATGGGGTTGATGGTGCCAATTTCGTTGTTGGCGTACATGACCGATACGACGGTGGTCTCGTTCGTGATGGCGTTGTAAACCTGCTGAGGGTGAACCTGCCCGAAGTCGTCAACGGGGAGGTAGGTAACCTCCCAGCCGCGGTTTTCCAGCACCTGGCAGGCGTGCAGCACGGCGTGATGCTCGGCGCTGGCGGTTATGATGTGGCGGCCCGTTTCTTCCAAAGCAGTAGCCGCTCCCTGGATGGCGGCATTGTCGGACTCGGTGCCGCCGCTGGTGAAAACGACCTCGCGGTTGCGGCAGTTGAGCACACGGGCGACACGTTCACGAGCGCCGTCCAGCGCATAACGCGCCTCCTGCCCGACGGTATGCACACTGGAGGCGTTGCCGTAGAGTTGGGTGAAATAGGGCAGCATGGCCTCAAGCACCCTGTCATCCATCGCGGTGGTGCCGGCATGATCGAAGTATATGTGGCCCTGAGTGGTCATATCGTGCAAGTGATCTTATACACGCATTTTAGCATACGGGGGTTGGGGGGGTTAGGGGATGCAGAGCAGGGCTATCGCATTCTCATCTGGAGGCAACAACCAGCGTCTGAATTTGCGGTTGCCGAGGTTGAATACGTCTGGTCCAGCAAAGATTGAAGGCGGTTGACGTTGTGCCGGAACGGAATCCGGCTCCCCTACGCCCATTGTTTTTGAGAATGCGATTGCCCTGGGATGCAGAGGCCTCGTTTGTCAATGGTTGGCAAGCGCTGATATATTGGATTGTAGAATAGATTGCACAGTATGGTTACGTTTGGCAAGGGGGTGACGCATGGTGTACGATGAATCTGCGATGCCGGAGCCAGGCGGGCAGAAAAAGGACACAGGCAGCGCAAAATCTTCCTACGTTGACGCGGCGCTGAACGGTACGTTAATTGCCATAGGGACCGTTTGGCTGGTCGCCACTCTTGCCGTTATCGGCGCCTACGCAACAGGACACCAAGTCATAGCTACGGTGGGAGTTTTCGTTGTAGTCACGATGATGTTTGCTTGGCTCTCTGCTTTCTGGTCGGAACCTGGGCGATGAGGCGATTTGCGTTCATTCGCGCTTTGACCGGCGGTAAAGCCGATACAGGTACACCAGCGTAAAGACAAAGAAACCGATTACGGCCAGAGCGGGAATCCAAACCAGCAGCAGCGCCAGCGTCTCGGTGGCGGAATTGCCGGGCAAGTCCTTTTCCAGCACAGTAAGCAGTAATGGCAGACACAATCTCGCGAGCCCTATCAAAGCGCCGGCGCTAATTGCGTAAAAGGCCAGCGGAGCCGGCAACCGCCTTACGAATTTCAGAAACCATCCATACCATGGCATCTAATAGTATAGGGAGTGCCTACGCTTACACAGGCACTCCCGTTGCCAATTCGGGGGTATTGCCACTTGGTCCACAATCGGTCAGTCGTGTTCAAGCAGTTCCATGAGCTTGTCAGCAGCTGCCCTCATCGCAGGAGTTTGGGTTCTAATTCTCCCGTCAACCACCAAATTGCCATCCCAGATTTCGGCAGACCTATCCCAATCGACTTTCGAGAACGGCTGCAACCGGGTACAAAGTTGATCCGCCAATCTAGCTTGGTCCACATGCGAACTGGTAGCATCCTTCAATATATTGTGTGAGATCACGCCAATAGCGTTCAAGAACGCAGCCGTCAAAGGAACCCGCTTGTGTTCGCGTATCGCTTTGGTGCGAGCCAACACCTCCGCTGCGTCTGGCCCGTCAGGCGGTGACAATTCTGAGAATTCCTTCCAATCAGGAATGATTTCGGTCATCACGTTCAGGAACGCAACCCTGGACCGTACCCATCGTTCACGAGCGTCTGGATTGGTCATAGCCGCATCTGCATGGGTGGCGAACGCCGACTCCGATGAGGTAGGAGTACCCATCAAACTTGCCTTAACAAATTGGCGCAGTTGATTCACAAGGAACACAAATGGCGAATTTGTGCTCAGCGTTTTTGAAGTAGCATCGATTCGACCACTCAGTAGCGGGACACGGTCGGCTATCTCCATGAGAGCTCGATTGGCCGGTTGCCTAGTGTCGTAGACTGCCAGGAGAGACGGCGGAAGGGGTTTAGTCTTTCCTGCGTCAGCGAAGTCCTGGTGTACCTGATTCAGGTCGCTTTCGATGGTCATCATCACCGGAACACCAGTACGCATGAATTCGTCCCCCCTTGAAGTACCACGGAGTTCGTCGACGACTTGGCGAATTGCCAGGTAGCGATGTTGCCCATCTGTAATGTGAACCGCTGCCTCATCTGGGAAAATCGCATATCCCGTCGTTGGGGAATAATCTCCGTCAGGAACCACCACCTCCACGCTGCCCGTCGAATTCAGGGTGACCGAAGGAATAATGTAGGTCTCCTCGTTTTCGATAGCACGCCGTAGGTATCCAGCGATCACACGCACATGGGCAGTATGACCGGTCGATTACGCGCGTTTAGTGCTTTGGCCGCGGCAGCTCCTTTGGGTGCGGCGTTGTGATCAAGGATACGGGTCAGGATCCGAACTGGCAGCACGCCGCTCAGCATTGCTCGTCCGCCCTGCTCAAAAACCCGAACTGGTACAATTTCGCAGTTGGTGTCAGCTGCGATGGCTGCGGCGTGCGACCTAGCATCGTCAGAATTACCCGCTACGCTTACCAGCTTGGCAGCAGCTTTTTCTTGAATTACCATATTCAGCCTCATAAACGTTCGATCATAGAGTATTAATAATTGGATTCCCCATTGATAAGGTGCTTAAGTCAACATATATACGCGCTATTATGCACGTTTATTTTGATATCGAGCATTTGAGGCAATCCGCATTTCACTGGCATCAGTGCCCCTGAAAGAGCGGCGGCATCCGTCTTGCCACTCTTGCGGCCAGCGGATATATTGGGCCGTGATTGCCGCACGAGTTGAGGATATAAACATGCCTGTTGCACCGATTAACGGTTACCAGATGCACTACTCCGTTTTCGGGGATGAAGACGCGCCGGTTCTGGCGTTTATTCACGGAGGACTGGGCGGGGGCGACGGCAGTAAAGACACAATCGCCCGGCAGTCCGACGCGTTGTCCACGCAGTTCCGGTGCGTGTTCTACGACCGGCGGGCTTGCGGCGGGTCTGACGCTCCGGCCGACGGGTACGACATTCCAAACTGCGCGCGGGATTTGCGGGCACTGCTGGAACATTTGGGCATCGACAAGGCTCACATCCTGGGTTCGTCGGCGGGCGGGCCGATTGCATTGCAGTTTGGTCTGGATTATCCGGAGATGACCGATAGCCTGCTGCTGATAAACACCATGACCTACTCGCAGGAGGCTCAGCGCGAGGTTCGCCGCCAGGAGTTGCAGCGCCTGAAGGACCGCATTGCGTCTGAAGGGAGAAACGCGGCGGTATCGCGGGCCATATCTGAGCGGTTCCCGCAGATGCAGGCTGACGAGCCGGAACGGTTCGCACGCATTGCCCAGGAGAACCTGAGCCGCATCGATGGCATCGCCACCACCCAACAGGGCTATCTCGACATCGGCGATTCGCTGGAGAGCAGGCTTAGCGAAATCAAGATGCCTACGCTGGTGGTGCACGGCGACATGGACAGCCGGATTCCGGTGGAATGCGGTATCAGCCTGGCCGCGGGCATCACGCACTCAGATCTGCACATTATTCCCGGCGCCGAGCATGGGCTGACGACCAATGCAGCCGCCGGCGATACCCAACGCATCATCCTGGATTTCCTGCGCGGGTATCGTAAAGTAGGCTCGGGACGGACGGCTATGGCATCGTAAAGATATGACCGACGAGTATGAGTGGGACGAAGAGAAGCGGCAGGAAAACGCGGATAAGCACACCATTGACTTCACCGAGTACACGCTTTTGAGTGGGACACCGCCCTGTATAATTCAAACGACACGCACGATGAGTTGCGCTGGGTAGTTACCAGCTACATCCACGACCGTCTATATACCGTCGTCTATACCGAACGTAGCAACAGGAAACATATCATCAGCCTGCGCAGAGCGAGCAAACGGGAGGAGAGATATTATGCCCAAGCTTAAGCCCGGCCATATCAGCCCGACCGACGAAGAGGATGCTACCATCATGGCGGGCATCGCCGCTGACCCGGATAACCCTGAGCTGGACGAAGAGTACTGGGCCACCGCAAAATCGTTCCAAGAAGTTTATCCTGACGGCTTTGACAAGCCGGCGCGTTCGCCGAAAGAGCTGTGGCCGGAGCGGTATCTCAAAAAGGAGGAACCCAAAATGTCCACCGTAGGAATTGACCACATCGCGATGCCCACCGCCGACGCCAATCGTCTGATGGCGTTCTACAAAAAGCTCGGTTTCTCCATCAACGACGAGGAGGAATGGCGGGCAGGCACTGCTAACATTTTCTCCATCCAGATCGGTGACTCAAAAATCAACGTGCATCCCGAAGGCTACCTGGCCGATTACCGCGGGCCGACTGCCGTTCCCGGCTGCACCGATATCTGCTTCGTCTGGGATGGATCGGTAGAAGATTGCCAAAAAATGCTGGCCGCCGCCGGCGTCGAAATAGTGCGGGGGCCCGGTCCGCGTAAAGGGGCTCGCCAGCGTGGTGTTTTGCCAGCGGTAAGTCTTTACGCACGCGATCCGGATAACAACCTTCTCGAATGGATGGTTTACCAATAACACCGGGAGCGCCGCCCTCGCCTTTAGCCTTCTCCCATCAAGAGAGGAGGGGATGCTCGAACTCAGGAGAAAAATAATGCCCAAAATGCTCGGAAAGCACGTCCTGGCCCAGATGCTGGTGGCCGAAGGGGTTGAGTACATCTTCGGTAACCCAGGCACCAGCGAGACGCCATTTCTGGACGGACTGCAAGATTTCCCACAACTGCAATACATCCAGGCGTTGCAAGAAGGGACGGCAGTGGGCATGGCCGATGGGTACGCCCGAGCCACCGGCAAACCGGCGTTCGCCAACATCCATATTGCCGGCGGGTTGGCCAACGGTATCAGTGGGCTTTATAACGCATTCAGGGGCGGGACGCCGCTCATATTGACGGCCGGCAATTCCGATACACGGATGGCCATCAGCGAACCGGTGCTATCCGGAGACCTCGTGGAAATGACCAGGCAGTACACCAAGTGGAGCACCGAGATTCTTCACGCATCGGACATTCCGGTGGCGATTCGCCGGGCATTCAAAGAAGCCAAGACGCCTCCAACCGGGCCGGTGTTCGTGTCGTTTCCCTGGAACACTCTGGATGAGGAGATTGAATTTGAAGCCACGCCGTCGTCGGAAGGGTATTTCAGGATTCGACCCGACACCGCCGCCGTCGCCAGGGCAACCGAGCTGTTGGCCTCGGCGCAGAATCCGGTCATCGTAGTCGGCGACCGGGTGGCCCAATCGGGTGCGGTGGATGCCGTGGTACGCGTCGCCGAGCAAACCGGGGCGCGGGTGGTCGCCACGTCGTACTCGGAGGTCAATTTTCCAACGGGGCACGCGCAATGGGGCGGAATGCTGAATCTGAACAGCCCAGCGACGGCACGACAATTCGCCAACGCCGATGTAGTGCTGGCCGTGGGCACCGACGTGTTCGCATCTTTCCTGTACGTGGACGTCCCATTCTTGAAACCGGATGCTCGGCTCATTCACATGGACAGCGCCTATTGGGAGATCGAGAAAAACTACCCCACCGAGGTTGGCATCCTGGCCGATCCGGCCGCCGGCATGGCCGACCTGGCAGAATCGCTGGACGCAAATATGAACGGTAGCCAACGGGAAGCCGCCGCCACACGGACGGCCACCCTGGCAGCGGCGCGTCATCGCGACAGCGAACGCTATCAGGAACGCATCAAGCCCACCTGGGACAACCGCCCGATGCCGGTAGAGCGGATGATGCACGAACTGGCCGCCGCCGTGCCCCCCAATACCATTGTGGCCGATGAGGCCGTAACATCACGTCCGGCGGTGAACCGGGCCTTTGAATTCACCAATCCGGGCGACATCTACGGCATCCGTGGCGGCGCATTGGGATGGGCGATGCCGGGCGCTCTGGGCGTAAAGTTGGCCTACCCCGACCGGCCGGTGCTGGCCGTGGTGGGCGACGGCGCCTCGATGTACACGGTGCAAGCACTCTGGACGGCCAGCCGCTACAACATTCCGGTGGTTTACGCCATCTGCAACAACCAGGCGTATCGCATCCTGAAGGTGAACATGGAGGTTTACCTGCGGGATATGCTGGACGACCGGGAGCGGGTCAGCGAATATGTGGGTATGGAATTCGCCAACCGTCTGGATCTGGCGATGATGGCCCAGGCCATGGGGGTACACGGCGAGCGGGTGGACGACCCGGCCGACATCGGCCCGGCGGTGCAGCGCGCCTTCCACAGCGGAAAGCCGGCGCTGCTGGATATTTCCATCAGCGGGGCGCTGTAGGTGTGCTCAACTACGGCGGACCGGCATATCAGTCGTGTACTGGCGCTTCAGTTCCGGCTACATACGCCGGCCTGTCTGTCGTTGCCTCAGGAACAACGGCATACCGTTTTTGGGCCGTAGAGAGATCAACGGGGTCAGCCCAACCTTGTGGCGCGAATCATGTCGGACTGTCCACTGTTGGCCTATGGTGGCCAAAATAAGTTTGGCTTCCATCCAGGCAAATCCTTCTCCAATGCACAGACGAGGTCCGCCGCCAAACGGATAGTACGCGAATTTGTGCAGGCTGTCCTTGAAATCAGACGTCCATCGCTCGGGCTTGAATTCGTTCGGGTCATCGAACCATCGGGAGTCGCGATGTGTGATGAGCGTGGGCAGGCAAAGCATTGCGCCGGCCGGGATCTCGTAACCGTCTAGCGCGAATGGCGTCGTAGCCACTCGTCCCATTCTCCAAATCGGCGGGTAGAGGCGCATCGCTTCGCGGAAAACTTTATCAGTGAAGACCAGACTAGGAAGATCGTCCAAGGTCGGGGGACGATCTCCCAACACGGCATCCAGTTCAACTTGGAACTTCTCCTGTATGCCTGGGTGTGTTGACAGCAGGTACCAGGTCCAGGTCAGCGCCACGGTGACGGTTTCGTGGCCGACGGCGAACATGGTCACGATCTCGTCGCGTACTTGTTCATCGCTCATTCCCGCCCCGTCGGATTCAACCGAGTCGTCCCTGAGCTGTAGCAAGACGGACAACAGGTCGTCCTGATCGGCTTGCGAACCTCTCCTCAGTTCAATCAGCGATTGGACCAACCTGTTGAGGTAATTCAATTCCCGTTTGAACCGCACGGTCAAGGGCAACGGGATTCGATGGTACAGAGCCCGCATCCCCTCATATTGGTTGAAGCGGGTGCTCATATATGTGTTGCTCAATTCGAAGACCTCACCCAAGCGGCGAACTTGATCCAACAGGTCAATGCCGAACAAGGTTTTGGCGACGATGTTCAGGGTCAGGTCGCGCATTTCGGTCGCCATGTTGACGCGGCTGCCGTCTTGCCAACCCTGCGTGTGCCTTCGAGTATATTGAGTCATGGTAGTGCCATACGCCTGGATTTGCTGCGGGTGAAAAATCGGCTGCATCAAACGTCGTTGCCGCAGGTGCAGGGGATCGTCCGAGGTTACCAGCCCGTCGCCCATCAGGTACTGCATCGCTTCAACGTTCCGCCAGCGCCCGACCCGCATATGGTTATTGACCAGGACTTCCTGAATCAGGTCAGGGTGGTTGACCAGATAAACCAGCCAGGGTTTAACTGACATAGTTACCAGATCACCGTATTTGGCAGCCTCCTCCATGAAAGGAATCGGATTCCAGTGGTAGCGAAGAGCCTGCCCCACTATTGGCGGCTCGGGTGGCCCGGGCGGCAACCGGCCCGGCGCAGATGGATTACGCGGCATCCCATTGGGCTTCACCGGGCTGTTGATGCGTAGCTTGGAGTTCATCGCGAACGAGAGGGAGGCGGCGTGTCTATTGATTCATTGGAGAATTGCCGGTGATGGGCTTTTTGATCAGTTTCAAACGTGGGTCGGTAAGGACCACCAATGCGAAAAGGGCCCCGGAGAAAATCACCACTGTCCATGAAGCATCGAAAAAGGCTTTGGCAATCACATTGGACCACAGAACGATGAATCCAAACGCGAAGCTCGTCCTGCCCCGGCGGGCGATGATCAACGCGGTCGGCAGCGACAATATCAACATGGGAACTGGAATGATCGCCCCAATGATGCCGACCGCGGTAGCTGCGCCGCGACCTCCTCGGAACTTCAGCCATATCGTCCATATGTGACCTGCCATCGCGGACGTGCTACCGGCAATGACCAGGGCTGACAGGCGCTGTTCGACTTCCCAAGGGCTGAACCAATCGGCCAGCAGGCCGGAAAACCCCACCACAATCAACCCCTTCAGAACGTCGGCGCAGCCGACCGCGGCTCCCCATCGCCAGCCGAAGAGCCGGCCGATATTGGTAGCGCCCATGTTTCCATCGCCCAGGCCGCGGATGTCCGCTGTCTTCCCGCCCAGATACCGGGCTGCCACCCAAGCCGTTGGCATACTGCCGAGCAAATATCCGACAGCAATCGAAATAATGAGTGCCCAATACATATTGAGGCAATCAACATCCCAGGTGATGGGGGAACACTGGTGCATAATCTGGCTGAATTTAATCTGCCGCCCGTTCCGCCATCGCCAGCACTTCGGCCCATTCCTTGGGCTTGACCGGTTGGACGGATAGTCGCTGGCCCCGTTTGGTGACCATCATATCCACCAGGGCGGGGTTGGCCTTGAGTTCGTTGAGGCTGATGAACCGGGGGAGGCGACGGTCGGCCTTGATGTCCACCATCATCCAGGTCGGGTTGGCCGGGTTTGATTTGGAATCGTAGTAGCGGGAGTCGGGGTTCCAAGCGGAGTCGTCTGGGTAGCCTTCCCGGACGATGCGGGCGATGCCCACGACGCCGGGCGGCTTGGCGTTGCTGTGGTAAAACAGTACCTGGTCGCCTATTGCCATATCGTCCCGCATGAAATTGCGGGCCTGGTAGTTACGGACGCCGTCCCATTCTGCGGTTTGATCGTCCTCAGATTCCAGGTCGTCGTAGGAATATGAAGAGGGTTCTGACTTGAAAAGCCAATAACGCGGCTCGGCCATGTCTGCGCCTCCCAGGGATTGTGAGTCGTTGATTGGCTATTCTTTGATGGAACTTGCAGCCTACACTGCGTCTGAACCATGTTCGCCGGTGCGAATGCGAATTGCATCGCTAACCGGATAGATGAAAATCTTGCCATCGCCCGGGTTGCCGGTGATGGCATTGGTGCGGATCACATCGACGGCGCGGTCGGTATCGGGATCGTTAACCACGACCTCCAATTTGACCTTGGGGAGCATATCGATGCGAATGGTGCCCAAGCCACGCGCTGCCGTTACCTGGACACCGCCCTGGGCTCCGCGCCCGGTAACCTGGGTTACAGTCAAACCCACGATTCCTACTTCGCTGAGCGCATCCTTTACGTTGTTCAAACGTTCGGGGCGGAAGATTGCTTCGATCTTGTTCATCGGTATGCTCCTCCGTTAGACCGGCGTTAGCGCCGAATCTGGATCCCGGCAGCTTCTCGGTCGAAGCAACCGGCGATCAAATCTTCCCGTTCCTGACGCAACAGGTCCTTGCGGACGCGAAGGCTGGGAGTACGGGGCAGCTCTTCGCGTATTTCAATATATCGCGGTACCTTGAAGTAGGCCAGATGCTCGGCGCACCAGTACACCACCTCATCGGGCTGCACCGCCTGGCCGGGGCGCGGGGTAACGTACGCTTTCACTTCATCCTCGCCCAGCTCGGACGGCACGGCGATTATGGCGCAGTCAAGAACCCTTTCGTGCCGCTTGATTACATCTTCCACTTCTTGCGAGGATATATTCTCACCGCGGCGGCGGATGACGTCTTTCTTGCGGTCGACGAAATACAGATAATTGTCGTCGTCCAGCCATCCCAGGTCGCCGGTGAACAGCCAACCGTCGCGCAGCGAGAGGGCCGTCTGCTCCTCATTCCGCCAGTAACCGGTCATGGTGGCCGGATTGCAGATAGTGATTTCGCCCGGTTGTCCATTGGGCACCGGCCGGCCGTCGTCATCAACGATGCGTACGGCGTTGGCGAAGGCAGGATCCGGGTGTGGGCGGGGCAGACCGGAGGAATTGGGGCGGCGTTCTCCCCTGATGCTTTCGATGGTGCCGTAGCACGTTTCGGTCATTCCGAAACCAACGATGATGTCGGTACCAAAACGCTGCTCAAATTCGGCCAGGAACTCGGGCGAGAACGCTGGAGAGCCATAGAACAGGCGAACCGTGTTATCCGAATCGTCGGGCGCGGGGTCATTCTTTGCCAGCACCGGCATCATCATACCGATGAAATTCACCACCGTGGCCTGCGCTTCACGGACCTGCTGCCAGAACCTGGAAGCGCTGAACCGGTCCTGAACTATCAGCGTGGCGCCGGCTGCCAGGGTTCCCATTGTGCTGTAATACTGGGCGTTGGCGTGGAAATAAGGCAAGCAGGTGAAGAACCGGTCGTCGGTGGTAGCCTGCGTCCAGAGGGCGAATCCCTGACCGGCCGCCACATACATCTGGTGGGTAACTTCCACCCCCTTGGGGTTTCCGGTGGTGCCCGAGGTGTACTGCAGCATGGAGAGATCGGTAGGGGACACCGGCAGCAGTTCGGCGATTTCGGTTGACCCGTTCAACAATTTGGTGAACGGTGTCCATCCGTCCGGCGCGCTGCCATCCCCGACCCACAATCGATGCAGCACACAAGAGGCCAGGTCGGCGGCAGCCGAGGCCACGTCGATCAGGGAGTCATGAGCGACCACCGCAGTTGCCTCGGCGTTGTTCAGGATATAGGCCGTCTCATCGCGGCGATAAGCCGTATTGATGGTAACGGTGATCCCACCAATCAATGACAGGCCAAACCACGTATAGAGCACTTCCGGCACGTTGGGCAGGAAGATGCAAACCCGGTCTCCATGACGGATTCCCAAATCCCGAAACATGGCGGCAGCGCGGCGACAACGGGACATGAAATCCCCGTAGGTAATCTGCTGACCGGCGATCTCGATGAACACCTTGCCGGGATCCGCCGCAGTGACGATTCCCAAAAATTCTCCCAAAGATTTTTCCCAGGATTGACGACCCGGCAACGGGTCCAGACCGAGAATATTGTTCATAACGGCAACTCAACAAAGCACGCGGCGAATAGCTCGTCGGCAGGTTCACGCTATCACGGGGTGGGGGGAGGGTCAATAGCGTGGCGCAGGGCAAACGCATTCTAAATTGAGGGTGCTGATAGAATCGAGGGACGAAGCAAGGAATAGGTAGCAAGGGATAGGTTCAGGTTGTGAGGGGTAGTGATGATGAGCAGCGGCGAGGGAACCAGCTTGGTGGAACATTTCAGCAGTTTGGAGGATCCCAGGAGGCCGCAAGGCAGGCGGCACAATCTGCTGGACATCATCACCATGACCATCTGCGGCGTGGTGGCCGGCGCCGAGGGATGGGACGACGTGGAGTTGTTCGCCCAGTGCAAGGCCGAATGGTTCCGCAGGTTCTTGGAGTTGCCCAATGGCATCCCCTGCTCCGACACCTTTGCCCGGGTGTTTGCCCGCATCGACCCGGACCGCTTCCGGGACTGCTTCCGGGCATGGGTGAGCAGCATCCACCGGCTGACCCAGGGACAGGTGATTGCCGTGGATGGCAAGACTCTGCGCCGCTCCCACGACAGGAGGACGGGCAAGGAGGCGATCCACATGGTCAGCGCCTGGGCCTCGGAAAACTCCCTGGTGCTGGGTCAGGTACGGACGGATGCCAAATCCAATGAGATCACCGCCATACCGGAGTTGCTCAAGTTGCTGGATGTGTCGGGTTGCATCGTCAGCATTGACGCCATGGGCTGCCAGAAGGAGATCGCCCGGACGATTCTGGAGCGTGGCGCCGACTACCTGCTGGCGGTCAAGGGGAACCAGGGCCGGCTGTACGATGACCTGAGGGATTTGTTCGAGGGGGCTGAGGAATTGGGTTACGACGGGGTGCCTCACGAGTACGCCACCACCTTGAACAAGGGCCACGGGCGCATCGAGAGAAGGGAATGCCGGACCATCAGCGACCCGGCCTGCCTGGAGTACCTGAGCACTGCTGGGGACTGGCCCGGCCTGCGGAGCGTCGGGGTGGTGCGGTCGGAACGGCGGGAGGGAGAGCGGGTGTCGGTGGAGTGCCGGTACTACATTTCCAGCCTGGAATCGGAGGCCCAGCGGTTCTTGGGGGCGACGCGAAGTCATTGGGGCATTGAGAACTCGGTCCATTGGGTCTTGGATGTGTCCTTCCGGGAGGACGAAAGCCGGGTGAGGACGGGAAACGCACCGGAAAACATGGCCACAATGCGGCACGCAGCCCTGAACCTGTTGCGGCAAGACAAGCACTCCAAAATCTCAATCAAAGCCAGGCGAAAGCTGGCCGCATGGGATAACGACTACTTGCTTTCCATCCTCTCCAACTAGAATGCGTTTGCCCTGTAGCGTGGCGCTGCCAGGCGGTGAGTGGATCTCACAATGTATTATAATTGCACCCAACCATAAAGCTGCGAGGTCCGCTATGACCGGCAAACCCATATCCAAATTACGGACAGGCGGCACTTACCCCCATCTGACCAAGCTGCCCGACCCGCCCAAGCCGTCCGACGCCATGCAGCAACTCCCCCATATTTCACGGGTTTATACGACACTCGAAAGCTACTTTCGCCAGCAACCCGACGTGCTAGTGGGCGGAGACGGCTATCTTTGCTATGACGCCGGTGACATCCGCCGCGCTCCTCGGCCTGATTGCGTGGTTGCCTTTGGTGTACCCGTTCCTCCGGCGGACATTGTGGAGGCCAACGGTTACACTATCAGCGAGATCGGCAAGCCGCCGGATTTCGTGCTGGAAGTGGCCTCGGAGGGCACCGGCCGGCGGGATTACACCGTCAAGCGGGATATTTATGCCGGCTATGGCGTGACGGAATACTGGCGTTTCGACCACACGGGCGGGCAATTCCACGATGCAGTTCTGGCCGGCGACCTGCTGGTCAACGGCGTGTACCAGCCAATCCCGGTTGAGACCGGCGATGATGGCATCATGCGAGGATACAGCGCGGCGCTGGGGCTGGAGCTGCACTGGTATGAAGCCCGGCTGCGTTTCTGGAACCCGGCTGCGGGAAAATACCTGCCCGACCTGATAGAAGCGCTGGACGCGCTGACCAACGAGCGGGCCGCCCGCCAGGCCGCCGAGGAGGAAGTCAGCCGGCTGCGAGCAGAGTTGCGGGAGCAATCTCAGGGCTAGCGGTAGGGCGCTGGTCAACGGCGACGGAAGTCATCCCTATGGCCGAGTTGATGGCACAATACCGAGACGCACCGATGGATTTAGCGGGCGCTTTGCTGGTTACGGCGGGTGTTCACGTTAGTTGGTGCTTCGTTTCGCTGCTACCCGCGCCGGGATGCGTTCCCGTAGCGCGTCTCTGAGCTCCTTCGGGGTTTCCCACATAATATGGAATCTATGGCTCGTGTCAAAATGGATGTCAGGCGATTGGTTCACCCTGCAAGTCATTATGATAGGTTTGCCCAAGGCTTCTGAGTAGCCAGCCTCGTAATATACCCCACCTCGCGGACCATCTTTGCCGTGCGTGAAGTCGGCGATCATTATGTCGCATTCTGCGATTTGAGCGAAAATTTCGGCCATGATGTCGTCCGTACTCAGAACTTTGTCAACTCGCACTGGTTCGTAGCCCAAAGACATGAGCGCGGGTTCTATGCCATTTTCGTAGGCCTCGTTCATTTCGTCGTCGAACCACATCGCCACGAATGCTTTGCCCGATTCTTGCCTTATTTCTTGTTCAGAACGTAAACTTGCTGAAGTGTCTTGCGCTTGACTTTCATCTGGCCAGTACTCTTCGATTTCATCAATCATAGACTAAAAAATCGGCCGTGCTGCTTCAAGATTGTCGGTATAAATTTTTTGCTCCTGCTCACGTGTTCCGTAGCCTGTGTAAATGCTCGGAGGGCTGATCGCTGCTTTGAAATCATAGATATGACGGCCCTCTCTTGTGACGTAGTTGTGATAGCGACTTCTGTGTTCCTACACCACCTTTGGAAGTCGGGTGATGAATACGGTACTTTCATCAATGTCGGTATCTCATCTAGTGCTCTCTGCAATCGCCTTTTCGCTTGCGTCTTTGACTGATTAGCCACGGCATTCACACTCCGAAGTGCAGTTTTATTGGACGGCACAGATTTCGAGAACACAAGGCCCACACCGGATCTGTAGTAAGATTAGATGCTAGCACAACTGCTACGGCGGCGTGGCTTTCCCCCCGCTGTTGTCACCCCAGCATACGACACGCCCATCGGTTCCTATGCCACAGGCGTGGCTTACGCCTGTGCTCACGGCACTGAATGTTCCTTCCGGTGGAGTGGCTCGCCCGAACTCATCCTCGCCCCAACAGATTATCTGACCATCCGTCCGTAATCCGCAGGTGTGAAATCCCACGGCGGCGACGGACTGGAAAGAGCCGCCAGGCGCTGTAACTCCTTCGCCGAGCCACCCCCAACAAGCCACAGCCCCGTCTGCCCGTACTCCACAAGTATGATCCTCACCGCCACTGACGGATCGGAAAGTACCGTTGGGGGGCGTGGCTTTGTCGTTAGAATTGGATCCCCAGCACATTAGGACCCCGTTCGTGCTTATGCCGCAATTGTACGCCTCGCCTGCGCTGACAGATTGGAAAGAGCCACGGGGCGGAAACGCCTGGCCCCCGTAGTTGCTACCCCAGCAAACAACTGCGCCATCTCTGCGGATTCCGCAGGTATGCTCAAAGCCAGTACTGACCGATAGAAAAGACCCTTCAGCGGGTGTGGCCTGGCCCTCTCTATTGCGGCCCCAGCAGGCAACAATCCCATCCGCACGCACTCCGCAAGTATGACCCCAGCTGGCTCTGACTGCGATGTATGTGTCGGCGGAGCCACTGGGTAGCGTGGTCTGGCCGTGACGGTTGCTGCCGCTGCACGCTACACGGTAATCCGCTTTTAGCCAGCAAATGTGGTCATCGCCCGCGGTGATGGCAGTGATGGGTTGGTCCGGCCAGCGGGCATCTCGGCCACAGCATTCGGCCTCGCCATCAGTGGTTATGGCGCAGGTGTGGCGGTTGCCGGTGCTTACGGAACCCCACTCTCCATAGACTTGCGGCGGGCCTGGCCATCGGGGTTGGCTCCCCAGCAGGCTATGGTGGCGTCTCCGTTTGATGCCACAAGTATGGACGTTCCGGCGCTGATGGATTGGAAACGGTCGCCTTGCGGCGTGGACTGACCGTAGTGGTTGTCCCCCGAACATTAGAGCACGCCGCCGGCGCGCAGGCCACAGGTGTGTTCACCTCCCGCGCTGATGGCTATGAACTGGCCGGTGGGTGGAGTTGTTTGGCCGTATTCGTTGCTGCCCCAGCAGGTTACGGTGCCGCCAGATTGCGGGCGCAAGTGTGGGTACGGCCGGCGGATAGGGCTACAAATTCTTCCGGCGGCGGGCTCGACTGGCCGCCGTCGTTACTGCCCCAGCACACCGCAGTGTTGTCCGTTCGTATGCCGCAAGTATGTTCGCCGCCGGCGCTCACAGATACGAACTCTCCCGCTGGGGCGGTGGACTGGTCCGCGTCGTCAGCACCCCAACAGAGGACGGATGCGTCCGCTTGCAGCTGGCAGGTGTGTTTGCCGCCGGCGGTTAGCGAGGTGTAGTCGGGGGCGATGGCTCCAGCGGAAACGGGTTGCGGCGAGGCGGTTGGCGGGATAGGAGTAGGGGCGATAATGGAAGGTGTCGAAGTGGGCGCACGGCGGTGATGGTGGCCGATACTGCGGCGGCAACCGTGGCGGCAATATCACGCGTGGCAGTTGGCTCTGGAGTAGGCGGGGTGTTGACGTTGGGAGAGCGGCGGCTACGGCGGCGGTGACGGTTGCCTCGATGTCGGGTGTCTCGGTTGGCTCCGGCTCCGGTGGGGACGTGCATGCAAATGCCGCCATCGCCAGGATGACGGCAAGCAGAAGCCGCAGAGCGTTGGGCGCGAATTTTCGCATTGAAGTCGTCATAGCATAGGGCGAGCCGTCGTTTGACACCGATATGGAGGCCATTTACACTCGTTGGCACCCGCCGCTCCCAGCTATCCGCAGCGGCATTTCGGACCGATTATGCCCGTATCAATAGACGAAAACCTGTTACGCCTTACCGACCAATCCGGCTCGCGGGGCGTGTTGCTGGGTATGCGGTGCGAGGCGTGTGGCGTATGCGTGTTCGGTCCGGCCACGTTCTGCCAGTCCTGCACGTCTCCGGACCTGGCCCATGTGGAGCTGGTTTCAGAAGGGACACTGTTCAGCTACACCATTGTCAGAGTACCGCCGCCGGGTTGGCCGGGATCGGTTCCGTACGTGCTGGGCGAGGTGGAATTACCCGAAGGGCCACACGTCCTTGCCGAAGTCATCGGTTGCCCCCACAACGAGCTGAACGTGGGTATGCCGGTACAGTTGGCGTTCCAGACCGTGAGGTCGGACGGAAACGACGACACGGCGCGGGTTGTCTACAAATGGGAACGGGCATGACGCAGCGCAACACCGTGCAGAATGGTTGCGGGTCGGCAGGAGGCTAAAATGGCACAGTTTCGTCCGGGTCGGGAAGTAATGGTGGTGGGCGTTGGGTTGCATCCTTTCGGGCGCTTCCCCGAAAAGAGCCTGTCGGATCTGGCGCGGGACGCCGTGGTAGAGGCTCTGAAAGACTCCGGCGTGCCGTGGCAGGCCATCCCCGTGGCATATTTCGGCCACGTTTACTATCATGGGATGTCGGTCGGCGAAACGACACTGGCGCAACTGGGCTTGACCGGCGTTCCCATCATCAACGTGGAGAATGCCTGTTCCAGCGGATCAACCGCATTCTGGCAGGCGTACTGGGGCATCACATCCGGCGTATTTGACATGGCCCTGGCGTTCGGGGCCGAGAAAGTGCCGGGTGGCCCGGTGTCCGTTACTGCTGAAGACAGCCCGGCCCGTTTCATCGGCGGCGACCACATGATGGCGGGGTACGCGCTACGCATGACGCGATACATGGAAGATACCGGCGCTCCAGCATCTGCTTTGGCCCAGGTGACAGTAAAGGCTCGCCAAAACGCCGCGTTGAACCCCTATGCCCACCGCAAAGAAGCCTACTCAGTGGAAGAGGTGCTCAACTCCCGCATGATCGCGGATCCGCTGACACTGTACCAATGCTGCCCCACCAGCGAAGGAGGAGCAGCCGCTATTCTCTGCGCCGCCGATGCGCTGGACAGCTACGGCATCGACCGGAAACGGGCAATTCGCGTCGTGGCAGCGTCACTAACGTCGGGAACATACAACGGGCGCGGCAGCGACCATTCCGCCTTCAGCCCCTACCGCACTGAGCCAGCGGCGCTGCAGGCGTACGAAATGTCGGGCATCGGCCCGGAGGACATAGACCTGGTGCAGGTTCACGACGCGGCCACCATCGGCGAATTGCAGCAGATTGAGGCGTTGCAGCTGGTTCCCTTTGGTGAGGCGTGGCGTGCCACCAGCGAGGGGAGAACGGCTTTGGGCGGGGACATTCCCGTAAACACTGACGGCGGTCTGCTGGCGATGGGTCACCCCTTCGGCGCCACCGGCGTTCGTATGGTTCACGAGACCGTAACCCAACTGCGCGGAGAGGCCGGCGCACGCCAGGTCGAGAACCCACGGGTGGGCATGGCGCAATGCTCGGGCGCCGGCGATGTGACCACCGTCCACATCCTGACCCGGTAACGGTCAGTCCCACGGACGGCGAGAGCGACCATGGCCACCTACCTGGTGATGGCTGCCATGAAGGGCAGGTTCATGTCGGAGCAGGGAAACCTGTACGACAACTTCCAGATGCTGGGATACATCGAAGCGGCCACATCGTTTGACGCGGTGGCGACTTTTTTCGACCGTCCCAAATTCCCGATAATATGGGCGGACGTTGAGTACATGTGGGCCGAAAAGCTGGCTGATGATCCCGCCAACGCGCACCACGGCGATTACGAACGCGTGTATATCGCCACACTGCGGGAACGCTGGGAAGGCCAATCCCGTAACTAACGTCGATGCAGGCCGCCGAGTCGGAGCGACTGGCGCATCCCGGAGAAGCCGCGAGGCGCTGTCGCTGGGATCAGACGCTGGACGCTTTCTCCCTCAACCGCGCAAACTCAGATCGGAATCCCTCCGCCATGGCGCGACGGTCGGTGCCGTGCAGCACGAAGCGGGCGCCCTGCTGAATCCAATACTCTGAGAGTTCGGGAGTTTGGTGGTGCACCAGGGTGGGAATCCCTCGCTCCTCGCATTTGTCTATGATGCCCTTGACGGTAGATTTGTAAATGTCCTGACCGTAATCATCCGGTACGCCCAGTGAGATGCTCATGTCGTTGGGGCCAACGAATATGGCGTCTATGTTGGGGACGTCGAGGATGGCGTCGAGGTTGTCCACGGCGGCCTGGCTTTCGATGCCGATGATGCAGATGTTGTCGCGGTTGCGCGCCGCCAGGTATTCACGGCTGGCCGAACTGGGAAATTCTCCGCTGGCCAGGGCCCTCTCAGCGGCTTCGCCCTTGAGCGGACGGAACTTGGCTGCTTTCACCACTTCGCGCACCTGGTCCACGGTCTCGCAGTAGGGAGCCAGAATTCCCTGAGCGCCGGCGTCGACCGCCATAGTTACGTAATGAGAATCGGGGATGGGAATACGTACGATGGGAACCACTGCGGAGGTGGCGAACATTGCGAGGTAGTCCCCCAGCTCGCCGCGGCTGCGGGGATTATGTTCGGTGTCAATGATGACGTAATCGAGGCCCACGCCGTCCATGATCGGTATCCAGCGAGGGTTGCGGTTGACGCTGATCATGGTGCCGAATATGCGTCCACCCTGGTTGAGAATATCTTTCAAATCTGCGCCGCTCATATCGACAAACGCTCCTGACAAGAGATGCTGGGAGTATAGCACGGCCACGCACCCGGCTCGCCCGGGCTATCGCATATGGACGGTTTAACCACCGTCGTTCCCGCGAAAGCGGGAATCTAGTGACCGAAGTCAGTAGTTTCATTGCGAAAATCTGGCGCATTACGCGCTCTGGACTCCGAATCCTGCGGGAGTGACGAGGTTGGAATTTCATATGCGATAGCCCTGGAAGGCTCGCCGGGCCGTGGCAACTTTCGGGCGCTGATGTGCTACACTGCGTCTCGATACACTCCCCGGCGATCAGCCGGATCAGGTACGCCCATTGCCGAACAAGTACCTTCATATCAACGAACAGTCCGCTTGGGACGACGCGACGGAACAGTTGAACAAAGCCACACAGCTGGCTCTGGATACCGAACGCAACGGGCGGTTCGCCTACAAAGAACGCATCTGCCTCATCCAGATCTGCGACGGCCTGGAAACCTACCTGGTGGACCCGCTGGCGGTGAAAGACCTGTCGGTGCTGGGCCGGTTGCTGGCCGACGAAACCGTCGTCAAGGTGATGCACGGCTGTGAAGAAGACATCCGTTATTTCGATGGCGATTACGGGTTCCCCGTGTGCAATGTGTTCGATACTGGCCTGGCCGCACGGTTCCTGGGGTCAGACCGCCCCAATCTGGGCGCAGTTCTGGAGGAATTCGCCGGCGTCGTGATTCCCAAAGACCCCAGGCTTCAAGTTTCGCATTGGGGATTGCGGCCGCTGCCCGGACCGGCGCTGGATTACGCTGCCAGCGACGTACACCACCTGCTGCCCCTGGCCGACGAGTTGCGATACCGCCTGGATAAATGCGGGCGGTCGCAATGGGTTCGCGAGGAGTGTGAGCGGCTGGAGAGCCTGCGGCAACCGCCTCTGGAACCGCTGGAGACGGCCTTCCGACGAATCAGAGGTTGGGATACGCTGAATCCCCGTCAGGCTGCCGTGCTGCAGGAGCTGTTCGCGTTCCGGGATGGAAAGGCCTGCTTGTGGGACATACCGCCGACGCAGGCAGCCAGCAACAACGATTTGCTCCATTTGGCAGAATCACTGGGACGGAACGAACGCCGGCTCGGAGGGTTGCTGTCGCAACGGTGCTACGGAGAATTGCAGGATGCAATTTCTCAGGGCATGATCAATCCGGAGATTCCCAAGCCCGACCGCGCCAGCCGAAGCAACGATGTCTGGACATCAGCCAGCCGGAATCGTCTCAAAATACTGAAATCGTGGAGAGCCGAAATCGCCGATGACCTCGATCTGGCGGTGAGCCACGTCTGGCCGACGCCCAGCTTGGAGCGGCTGGCCCTGCATCCCGAAACATTCAATGCCGAACTGAACGACAGCCGTGAGATTCGCCAATGGCAGCGGGCGGAGTTTGCGGCGCAGCTGACGCAGGTGGTTCAATCCACGCAGTGGCAACTACAGGGCCGCGCTCAGCCGGACGACTGACGCGCCGGCACCGCATGGGCGCTGCCAACTAGGACCCAAAGGTCATCAGTTCTTCGCAGAAACGGGCGGTGTTCATCAGATCGGGGATGACGACGTACTCGTCGATTGTGTGCATCAGGTTGGTGGACATCCCCACCACCACGCTTTCGATTCCGTTCAGCCGAAACACGTTCCCGTCCGTACCACCGCCGGAAGGCTGAATATTGGGTTGGATGCCCATGTCCCGCATAACTCGCATCACCAGTTGGGCGGTTGCTTCATTGGGGTCAAGGCGGTACATCTGGAACATCATTTCCAGGCTCTCGGTGATTTCCGCTTCCCGATACCGATTGCGGATGTTGCCCACCGTTGTCAGCAACTGCATACGCAACAGCTCCAGAGATTCCATGTTCATGCTGCGGAATTCGCCGGTAACCGATGCCTCGGACGGCACGGCGTTTCGGACGGTGCCTCCAGCAATAGTGGCGACGTTGAATGTGGTTTCCTGGTCAATGCGGCCCTGGGGAAGCTCAGCGATTATGTCGCTGGCGATTTTGATGGCGGACAGTCCCTTCTCCGGTTCTACACCGGCGTGAGCGCCGCGCCCCCTGACGTTGATATCGAATGCCATATAAGTCGGGCTGGCCCCGGTGATGGTGTTTACGGGTCCATTGCCATCGAATACCACCGCCTCGGTGCCGGTCAGCATCGAGAAATCCAGGTTGGAGGCGCCAACCAGGCCAATTTCTTCGCCGCGCGTAAGCACTACCTCCACCGGCCGGCGGGCGCGGCCGTCGTCGCGGACGGACTCCAGGGCTTCCAAAATGGCAGCCACACCGGCCTTGCAATCGCCTCCCAGAATCGTGTTGCCGTCGGATGTGATGCGATCTCCCACAACCTGGGGTCGTATGCTGCGCCCCGGGTCCACGGTGTCCATGTGCGCCGAGAGCAACAACGGTCGGTCGCCGTCTTCCCGCGCGATGACGTTGCCGTGGGCGTCGCGGGCTACCTGAAATCCCAGCCCCGACAACCGCTCAGACACGTGCTGGGCAACGTCCCACTCCTCACCGGAGGGGCTGTCAATCCTAACCAAATCGCAAAATGCGTTAACCAGTCGTTCCTGATTGGGCATGAGACACCTCGATAGCGGGTCGGCGGCAATAAATGGGTTCCTCATGCGTACTCAATTTGTCATTGCGAGCGTAGCGTGGCAATCTCGTCGCCGTAGCAACGGCGGTTCGTCGGCATGTGCTCAGCCTCATCGAGATTGCCACGTCGCTGTGCTCCTCACAATGACAGCAGGCCAGTTTGGATTGACAAAGCGGGTACGCGTGAGAAATGGGTTTAGTTTGCCTATTATAGCGCAGGTTGATTACAATTCTATCGTGTCATCGACCGGCGCCGGACATACCCGACTCCCGTGGCTGGCTAACTAAACCGGCGCCCGAAGCAAACCCGTGGTCTGGTTCAAACAACTATGGACTCCATACTGATTCGCACCGCCGAAGGAAACGACGTGATCACGATTACGACGTTCAATTCTGCAATGGCGCTGGAGTCCGAGGATGTGGCGCTGGACTGGGCGATCCTGCGCGCCGGCGTGGCACAAGCCCTGGCCGACCCCACCAAGGCGTTCTACCTGCTGGCGGAAGTGGCCGGCCAGCCGGTGGGTCAACTGATGGTCACCACCGAATGGAGCGACTGGCGCAACGGATGGATCTGGTGGATTCAGTCGGTTTACGTCAAGCCGGAACACCGCCGGCGGGGGGTTTTCGCAAGCCTGTACCAGCACCTGCGGGACATGGCATCCGCCAGGGGAGATATTCGTGGGATGCGTCTTTATGTAATGCGCGACAACAGCATCGCCAAGCGCACCTATGAATCAGTTGGGATGCGCCATTCCCACTACGACCTATACGAAACCGACTTATAAGGAACGACCCGTCGGGTCGTACTGTTCTATGCCAGGAGATTTACCAACCGAATTTCACTATACAGCCCGCGGCCAGCTGGCTCTTCAGGCCGGGCAGATTGCCGCGGCAGTCGATGATTTCAACCGCGCGCTGGAGCTGAACGACGACTTTGCTCCGGCATATTATTATCGCGGACTGGCCTTGCGAAACAGTGGCCGGCTGAACGAGGCGATCGCAGACTATACGCGGGCCATCATGGCAGACCCCGAGTATCCGGTACCGTTGTACGCGCGGGGCGTGGTGCGCCGGCACCTGGGGTTTTACGAAGATGCCATCACCGACTACACGGCAGCCATCAACCTTGAACCGGACGACGCCGACTACTATTACGCGCGGGGCGTGGCGCGCATTTCGGTGGGACGTTACGACGAAGCCATCTCCGATTTCCTGGCGGCAATCGCCATCAACCCAGACCATTCCAACGCCCATTACAACCTGGGTATTGCACACCGTGACCTGGGAGACCGCCCCACGGCTTTGAAATACTACGACCGCGCCATTGAATTGCGTCCGAGGGACGCCGATTATCGTTACGCTCGCGGCAACCTGCACAGCGACCTGCAGGACTATCAGGCCGCAATCGCGGATTACAACGCCGCCGTGGCCCTGGTTCCCACGTTCGCCAACGCCCTATACAACCGGGGCATCGCCCGCCGCAATGCAGGTGAGCCCCAAGTGGCCATTGCAGACTTTGACGCCGCCCAAGCCTGCGGTATGGACACCGCCACGCTATACCACAACCGCGGCGTTGCGCGGGGCGACCTGGGCAACCACGAGGAAGCTATCGCAGAGTACGACCAGGCCATCGAACGGGATCCGACGCTGGCAGGGGTCTGGTTGTCATTGGGCAACTCGCGGGCGACGTTGGGCGCGCGCCAGGCGGCGCTTGACGCCTTCGACAAAGCGGTGGAGTTGAACCCATCGCTGCCGGAAGCCTACCAGGCTAGGGCGTTGGTTCATCAGCAGTTGGGCAACCAGCAAGCCGCATCCTCTGATTTGCGCGAGTATGCCCGCCGGTCGGGAGCAACCGAGTAGTTCCCTGATGCTCCACGTCGCATTGTCTGAATTGAAAGTCGGTGAGCAGCTGGGGAATCTGGAATACACGATTGATAGCGAAGCGCTGGCGAATTACCAGCTATTGCTGCCCAGGGAGTCGCGCTTTCCCAACATCGCCGCGGACGATTGCCAAACACTGCTGTTGTCCCGTTGCGGCCCGCTGGAGCTAAGGCAGGTATGGCAGCAGTTGTTATTTCTGCGCCCACCGGTCCTCGGTCGCCGGATACAGGTTGGCGGGTGGCTCAAGGACCGGATAATCTGCGGGGATGCAACGTTTGTAAGGGTATCCGCGTTCGCCGTCGATGAAATTGGCACTGAGATCCTGCGTTCCGAGTCGGCTTTCCGGATCGACGTTCAGGGGTCGCATCGTAACGAAACCATACCGGAAACCCCCGACATTCACGATCAGACCACCGGTGTTTGGGACACTATCTCGTTGGGCATGGATCCGGTGGAGCACATGAGGGTTGGGGATACCCTTGAAGTACCCCCGATGAAGATTCCTGGCGGCGCAGACCTGGGATTTCTGCGAAACGTGGCCAGCGGATTGACTGGAATATCGCAGACCGGCCGTGATGCAGCCATCCATACGGCGATAGCCGGCTGGCTGGAAGGTTGCGTGGGTCAGTGGTTTGGCGACAATTTTTGGTGGGGTGGAAAGCTGTCCATCGTCCATCGGGAACCCGCGCTGCCGGGCGACGCGCTTTTAGGTGACGCCACTATCATCAACCGGGATGCTGACGAACCGGGCAGGTTTACCTACCGGATGGTTTTGCAGGTTCGCAACCGGAGCGGGCGCGACGTCGCCCTGGCCGAAGCCGTTGCTACAGTTCCCAGCTCCCGCACGGTCTGATACCATGTCCGCCCGACTATTCCCCATCACCGCCCGACTATGCCCCTGGAGGCAAGATGCAACAACCCGCCGCACCGCTGATCCCAGTGCCCGAAAACTGGCAAACGGCGCTGGCCGTCGTCGCGCACCCGGATGATCTGGAGTATGGTGCAGCCAGCGCGATTGCCAAATGGACATCCCAGGGCAAGCGGATTGTGTACGTTATGGTAAGCAGAGGCGAGGCCGGCATCGACAGTATGCACCCTGCTGAGGTGGGGCCGCTGCGCGCCCAGGAAGAAATCAACAGCGCGCGGGTGGTGGGCGTGGACACGGTGGAGTTTCTGGACCACGCCGACGGGGTCATTGAATATGGACTTCCCCTGCGCCAGGACCTGAGCCGAGTGATTCGCCGGCATCAACCCGATGTCATCATCACGATCAACCATCACGTACAATTTGCCAGCGGCCACCTGAATATGGCGGATCACCGGTGGGTTGGGTTGGCGGTGTTCGATGCGGCCCGCGATGCCGGCAACCGCTGGATATTCCCTGAATTGCTGGACGAAGGGCTGCAGCCCTGGAACGAAGTCCGGTTTGTGGCGGTGTTCGGCAGCACGGTTCCGAATCATGCGGTGGATGTGTCGGGGTATTGGCAAACCGGTATGGCATCGCTGCGGGAGCACAAAGCGTACCTGGCGAATCTGGGGGACGTGGGCGACGGGCCATTTCAATTTCTGACTGCCCACGCCCGTGAGGTGGGGGAAGCGTTCGGATGCGAATACGCGGCTCACGCCGAATTGGTCCTGATAAACGAAACGTGGTGACGCGCACGGGAGTCGATATGGTCAGTTTTAGCCAGGAGTTGCGCGACGCGACGCGTCCCATTTGGGAGGCAATATTCGCCCACCCATTCCTTGCCGAGATCAAGAACGGAACGCTTCCCCTGGATACGTTCCGTTACTACCTTGGGCAGGACTATCACTACCTGGAGGGGTTTGGCAGAACCGTGGCCCTGGCGTTGGCGAAGGCTCCCGACTCGGACCTTCTGCAGCAACTGGCGCACCGGGTGATGACTCCAGTGGAGCGGCCATTGCACCACCAACTGATCGAAGCGGCGGGCCTGACTATGGCCCAGGTGGAGAGCGTCCCCCGTTCGCCGACCAACACGGCGTACGTCAATCACATGTTGAACACCGCGGCCATGCACGGCCTGGGGCCAACTGCCGCCGGGCTGCTTCCCTGCCCGTGGACTTACCACCTGTTGAAGGACGAAGTCGGCCAGTCGGAGCATCCACTCTACGGTCAATGGACACGCTTTTACGTCGAGGGTTTTTTGCAATCCAGTGTGGACGCGTGGCGGGCGTTCGTGGATGAAATGGCCGCCAGGGTAGGCGAGCAGGAACGGCAGGCAATGCGCTACGCATTCGTAACCAGCAGCCGCTACGAGTTGATGTTCTGGGATGCCGCATACCGCTGCGAAGAATGGCCGTTGTAAACGTGGCCGCCCTGGCGGCATTTGATCTTTGAACCGCCAATCCGGTAGCGCTCACCGGTCTGCACAAACCGCCACAGGAGAAAAGCAATGCCTTATGCACCCATCAACGGCACGCAGCTGTTTTACGAGAGCCACGGCGAAGGGCCGGCAATAGTTTTTGCCCATGGCCGCGGTGGCAACCATCTGAGCTGGTGGCAGCAGGTTGCCGCGTTCAACGATCGTTTCCGGTGCGTTACCTTCGATCACCGGGGATGGGGCCTGACCGCCGGCGCGGATGCGGAACCCGACCGCGAGGAATTCGTCAACGACCTGGCTGCGCTGCTGGACTATCTGGAGATCGACCAGGCCGTCCTGGTGGCGCAATCCATGGGCGGGGTAACCTGCCTGGGGCTGGCCCTGCGACAACCCGAGCGCGTGTCCGGGTTGGTGCTGGCCGACACTACGGGAGGGATCGGTGACCAGTCAGTGGTTTCGTTGCTCCACGATGTACACCCGCCGCAACACCCGTTGCGTCGCGCACTGAGCGACGGGTTCATAGAAACGCAGCCGTCGCTGACGTTTTTATTCGGAACCATTGGGCGCATAAACCGGGAGATGCCGGTGAGTATCGTGTCCGGCCTGTTCAGGAGCCCCGACGGGCCACAGGCATCGGATCTGGCAAACTTCCGTGTGCCGACGCTATTGGTTGTGGGAACGGAGGACAAGATATTTCCGGTGCACGTTATCGAAACCGTGCATGAGTTGATGCCGTCCAGCCGACTGGAAGTGGTCGCGGGCGCCGCGCATTCCACGCACTTCGAGCAGCCAGCAGAGTTCAACCGGTTGCTCGACGGTTTCGTGGCCTCGCTCAACCTGGAAATGCCCGTTGCCGCCGACAATTAGCGTCGCCAATGGCACCACATCCCCAGTATAAAAACCGAGGGCCACGAAAAACCGCCGCTGGATCATTGGCTCGGCGGCGGTCTGTTATGTAACCCGGGGGTGAAGGCTAGAAAGGCAGGTGTTCAGCGATATCGTTCTCGGTGCGGAACGGGCCCCACTCGCGCGGGATGTTCAACAAACGATCTTCGAGTTCGTCAACGCTGTTTTGTCCGCAGTACGCCATCGCACGATTGAATTCCTCGCGCAGGAGTTCCAACATGTGATGGACGCCCTCAGCGCCATTGACGGCCAATCCCCAGTACAACGGGCGACCCACGGCAACCGCGGTGGCGCCCAGCGCCAGGGCTTTCAACACGTCACTGCCGCGGCGAACCCCGGAATCCACGTAGATTTCCGCCTTGTCGCCAACCACAGCCTTGATTTCGGGAACCATTTCGATGCTGGACATGGTGCTGTCCAGTTGCCGCCCTCCGTGGGTTGAAACCAGGATGCCGTTCGCTCCGTGTTCAACCGCCAGGCGGGCGTCTTCGGCGACGCGGATGCCTTTCAAAACTATGGGTAGGTCGGTCAAGCTGCGCAACCAGTCGAGTTCCTGCCAGGTAAGCGGCGGAGACTGGGGCATTTCCCAAGTCGGCGACTCGTCGGTTCCACTGACCTGTGACAACTGGTCCTGCTGCTCGCGGAAGTTACCCAATTCTCCGGGCCGCTGGTAGCGATTCCGAACGTCGCGCTCTTTGGGGCTGGGAGCCGGCGTGTCCACGGTTAGCACGATGGCTCGGAAACCGGCTGCCTCGGCCCGTTTCACCAGGTTCTCGGTCAAATCGTAGCCACGGTGATAAAGCTGGAACCACAACGGTCCAGTGCTCGCCTCGGCGATTTCCTCCAGGCTGCAATTGGACGAGGTGCTGCACATCATCAGCGTGTTGGACATTCCGGCGCCGCGAGCGGTGGCGCACTCGGCATCCGGATGAGCGTTGCCGTGACCGCCGGTGGGAGAAATCATCACGGGGAAACTAATATCCTGTCCCAGGACAGTGGTGGCAACTTTCCGCTCGGTCGTATCCCGCATAAAGCGAGGGCGCAAGGTCAGCGCTTCGAAAGCCGAGCGGTTACGCGCCGTGGTGATTTCGTCCATTGAGCCGGCCTCAATGAACTCCCAGTTGTTGTGCGGGAGGATTTGCTTCGCCCTTGCCTCATAGTCGTATAGATTGATTGGGTCAAGTCGCATTGACCACCTCCTTTTGGGTTACTGAATGTGTTTGCTGGAGATGTTACAAGATATCGTATATTTCTTCACAGGCCGAGCGTAACCAGTGGGTCGGCAACATCCGGTAACATTTTGTATTCCTGTGATTGCGGATCAAATGCCATGGGGTGTGGCAAAGTGACGTGGCGTGATTGGCGAATCCGCCGTACCGCATGGCCCTGCGAAGACAAGCGCCCTGACAACTGGCGGATCGACAGCCCCATATCGGTAAGTAAAGATTGACGCGGCAACGCGTAACCATTGGCTCGCGCTACTTTTCGGTATATGTCCTTTGCGTCGGATGCCAGAAATCCCCAGAACGCGCGTACATGATCGGGAGTCCAGTCTTCGTGGGGGGCTGGCGGATCGGGTGTTCCGCCCTCCGTTGGGAGTGCAACCGGTGTTGCCCCGGCGACATTTCCGCCGGTTGCTACCGGCACACTATCACCAACCGCAAGCTGCCGTATGGCAGCGATAACTTCATCGGTTTCGCCTTCAAGCGTCAGAGCGATTTTTACCATGCGGAACCTCAAATTCGGCTGGTTGAGCCGCCAGTTTAGCACACCTCATCACCCGGTCAACGCAACTTGCCGGCTGGATTGCCTGAAGTGTTAGACACCGACGCCGAAGTGTTAACACCTCGGCGTCGATAGGAGTCTGCATCATGCGGCGCTCCGGACACGCCACGACTTGGGTAAGCTAGGCGCCCTGGTCGGCAGGGCCAAAGGGCACAATGCCGGGGATCCACCATTTCTCCCAGGACTCATCGATGCGATCCTGGAAGTATTGCAGGTCTTCTTCGTTCAGGTGAGCGAATCGTCCCTGTCGCTGCAGATATTCGGTAACGGGCTTCCGTCGGCGAATACCACGGGCGATGGCCCGGGACGGGCCATTGAGGATGAGTTCCCCGTCGGCGATTTCGTACTGGACCCAGATGCCGGTTTCGACAGCCAGCATCCCCAGTTCGTGAGAATACTTGGGGTCGTAGTCCCAACCCTTGGGGCAAGGGTCGATGCTGTGGATAAAGGTCGGGCCGCCAATGGTGAGGGCCCGCCGGATCTTGTTGGTGAAGTCCGGGCCGTAGGAACCGCAAGCGGTGGCTACATAACGGACGTCGGGGTGGCCGGCTGCCAGCATTGGCACCGTGTTCTTCTTCCAGCGTTTGTTCATGATCCGATGAACCTTGCCAGGGGGTGAGAACGTGGAATTGGCGCCCCACGGACTGGAACCCGACACCTGGATATCGGTGTTGGCGTAGGATTCATTGTCGTAGCACAAGATGAGCAGGTTGTACTCGTCGTGCTGGAGGGCTGCCGAAATGGCCGACAGGCCCATATCGACGCCGCCGCCGTCGCCGCAGAACGCGATGACGTTGATGGGTTCTTCAGCCATCTTGCCCTTGCGCATCAGCGAGGCCAGGCCGGCTGCGGTGCCAGTGGCAGCGGAACCGCTGGAACCCAGCTGCGTATGCATCCACGGCACAACCCAGGGCGTGCTGTAGTAGGTGGTATTGGCCACATACATGCAACCGGTGCTGCCCACCACTATGGTGCGAGGGCCGGCGGCCTTGATCATCAGACGCATCACCAGCGCTGATTCACAGCCCTGACAGGTGCGATGACCGGACGTGAACCCCTCAAAGACTGGTATTTGTTTGACTCCCCTGACCTGGGGGAGGTCTTGCATCATGGTTGTCATTACGGCCCTCCTATTCCCGGACACCAATCCAGGTGTTTTCGTCCTTAACTTTGCCTGAGTCAATTGAATCCTGAACCATGCCCGTCATTTCTTCAACGTCGCGCACGAGGACTTCGCGTCCACCCAAACCAGCGACAAAACTCTGCACCAGCGGGCGATTGTCCAGGGTGTACAAAGCTGATCGGATTTCGTTGAACAACACGCCACCGAATGATGGCGAACCGTATGAATAATCGCGATCCACTACCCCTACCGCCTTGCAATGGCTGAGCGCCTCTCGCACTTCTTCAGTGGCGAAGGGGCGGAAAAACTTGATCCGCAGGAAGCCAACTTTCTTGCCCTGCTCGCGCATCCGCCGCACGGCGACTCGCGCCGGCGACGCCAGCGTACCCATTCCCACGAGGACAATGTCGGCGTCTTCGGTCATATATTCGTCGATGAATGGGCTATCGTCGCCGCGTCCGAAGAGTTGCTTGAACTCGTCGTAGGCTTCCTTGATGACATCACTGGTACGCCGCATTGCGTCGTCCGTTTGCCGGCGGATTTCCATCAGCCAGTCTTCGTTCACCTGGGGAGCCACGGTGATGGGGTTGTCCGGATGCAGCTGCAGTCGCCCGCGGTCGTACTGAGGCAAGTAGCGGTCGACCTGTTCCTGGGTCGGCACGTTGACGATGGCCTGCGAGTGCGTCAGGAACGAACCGTCGCAGGAGATGGCCATGGGCAGGAATACCCTGGAGTCTTCAGCGATGCGCCAGGCCATCAGTGCGATGTCCATGGCCTCTTGCGCCGTGGCCACCCAGTAGAGCAGCCAACCGAGGTCGCGCACGGCCAGAGCGTCGTTATGCTCGACGCCGAAAGCGCCCGGGTCGTCCAGGGCCCGGTTGCCAACCATTGCGACCACAGGGAGACGCAAGCCGGCGGTAACGGTTATGGCTTCAAAGGCGTAGAACCAGCCCACGCCGCTGGAGCCGCAGAATGTGCGGGCGCCCACGGCAGAGGCGTGTTTGACGATTTCGAACTGGGAATGTTCGCTTTCGGCCACGATAAAGTCGCAGTCGAAAACGCCGTCGGCCTTGAGTTTCGACACGTACTGCATAACCGTGTCGTAAGGGCGAATCGGATATGCGGTAATTACGTCAACGTCAGCCAGGGAACACGCAATGGCAATGGCTTCGCTGCCGCTGATGAGCTCTTCGCGCTCGGTTTGTTGCATTTCTTGCGTCGCCATTAGTCATCGTCTCCGGTGAGCGCAACCTCAGACTCCGTTTCGTACTTGCCGGGGCTGTGATAGCCGTGGCTGCGGTCGGCGTCTTTGGTCCTCTGAACTTCGATCAGCTCGGCCATCCACTTGTGATAGCCGTCTTTGTCCTGCGTCCAGTGTTCGTACTGGCTGTTGTTATCGTTGAATTCGGCTTCGTTTACCATCACAACGCAGTCGGGAACCGGACAAACGGCTTCGCAGACCGCGCAACCGCAGCAAGCTTCCATATTGGCGTCGTAGAGGCCCTCGGGAGTAACGTCGAAGCAGGTGTCGGGACACTGCAACCAGCACAGCGTACACTTGATGCAGGTGTCGAAATTGATGACCGGGCGCATGGCGCGGGTGCTGAATTTCTTGAACACCGAGTTGCGGATGGGCTGGTAACCTTCGCTGCCGCCGCGGAAACCGCCGCCTTCTTCGATTCCCCGAATTACCAAACCTTCTTCCATGGATTTCCAGCCGGGAAGGTCGAAACTGAACGGCGTGTCGTCGTTTCCTTCGCCGGGTTCTACCGGACGGAAGGTGGTGCGGTCGAAGCTGTTGCGGGCGGAAATTTGCTTGAGATTGCCCCAACCCTGGTCGTCGATGGCCGCAACCATGGATTCCAGGCTCACCAAGTCTGGACATACCTTGGCGAGGGCGCCCAGTATGCGGGCATCGGTGTGGTCGTCTTTATAAACCCACAATCCCGAATAGCTGGTGCTTGCCGGGATGATTGCCAGGTTGTAGGCGGTATCCTTCTGGTGGATGTCCTCGATGAGCGCGTCGGCATCCTGGCGGGAAGTTACGATCAGGGTGCCGCCAGCCTTGGTCAGGGCGTTGATCGGCTGCAATCCATACCAGGCCCACGATTCAACGCCCTTGCACATCGTGTCGTCGACGTTGATGGTAACGTCCACCTCCCGAGCCTCGTATACCGTGAGGTTTTCTTCCAGCTCTTCGGGGCTATCGGCCACCACCGCAAATTGCTTCGCCGGGATACCATTCCTTTCCGGAGAATCGCCGTAACGGCCAAATGCCGTGCCGATCTTTCCTTCTTTGCGAGCGGCGAATACAATGCTGCGGACAATATTCCGAGCCAGGGTCTTTTGGAATATACCCCGGTACACTACCTCCACTGCCACTGTGCTCATGGGAGGCCTCCTAATTTTTGATGCCGCATTATAGCACGGGATGAGAGGGCAGGCGTTATTTCCATGGATGGACGCAGGGCCTTTTCAAAGTCGTGGAAATTAAACACCCGCTCGTCCTGAGCCTGTCGAAGGACGGTCGCCGATGGTTCGACAAGCTCACCATGAGCGGGGGTCGGACGACTTTGAAAAGGTCTTGGGATGAACAGGATGGATGATTCAGCGCTTCGATGCTTGCGTCGTTCAGACGAAAAATCTCCGGAGTGTTTGGAGTAGTTCCACCGCTGACATTTGCTCTAAATCTTTCACTGTTACACACGGTGCGGATAAACCAATTAGGGGCCAATTGGGAATCAGGAGCGTTCATCGGGTTCGCCTGACAGGACTCTAACGAGTTCCGGAGTAAGCGGTACACCCTGCTGCTCCAGCACCTTGCTGATGCGCTCACGCTCCTCTTTGCGCCCGCGCTCTCTGGCTTTCTTCTCTACTGCTTCCTTGGCTGCGAAGAACATTTTGAAAACTCCGTAAAGTGCAACAGTAGTGGGGAACAGTAACAATGTAGCTACTATTATCGTCCCATCTTCCCGGCTGGTAAGCTCTGTGAGGAATCCCAGAACAGGCAGTTTTTCGCAAAATGCACAATTATTGAGGGCAACTGCGACCAACATACTCGTGCTGACCGATATTGACCCGTCAACGAATCGCCATGCTGGCCGGCTGCCATCGTTCGTTTTCATTGTAGCATTCTGGTGGATTTCGGTTAGCGGGGCAAGTGTCGGAAGTCCAACGTGGAGTCAGAGCCTCTCACGATGCGCCGCGGTGAACGCGGCTGCAACTGCGACCCGTCGCTGCCGTATGATACACTTGCCACGATTTCTCAATACCCGTAGGAGTGTACAAAAATGGCCCAGCGCATGAAGGCCGGCGCAGCGGTTATCGAACTGTTGCAGCAGGAAGGAGTCAGCAAGATTTTCGGTATTGTTGGCTCTTCATTTTTGGACATTCTGGATCCGCTGTACGACCGAAACGACATGGAATTTATCGGCGTGCGCCACGAACAGGGCGCGGCGCTGATGGCCGACGGGTACAGCCGTATTTCCGGTCAGCCGTCGGTCTGCCTCGTAACCAATGGCCCTGGCGTGTTGAACCTCACCTACGGGATCGCCTCTGCCTACGTATCCCATTCTCCGGTGGTGGTTCTGGCGCCGTCAGCTTCCCGCGATCACCAGAACCTGGATTCCACGCAGGAATTTGACCAGGTTGCCCTGTTCGAGCCGATCACCAAGGCCAGTTTTGCCATCAACAAGATCGAGCGCCTGCCCGATGCCCTGCGTCAGGCTTTCCGCATAGCCACATCCGGCAAAATGGGGCCGGTACTGGTGGACATCCCGCGGGACCTGTTGCCGGGCGCAGAGATCGATCTGGACATTCTTGCCCCCTCCGCCTACCGCACCGGACAGGCACATTCCAGGGGAGACAGACAGCAGGTTGAAGCGGCCGCCCGGGAGATTATGTCGGCCCAGCGGCCGGTGATCGTGGCGGGTGGCGGCGTGGAGTGGAGCCTGGCCGACTCAGCCGTCACGCGCCTGGCTGAGCTAACCGGCTCCCCCATCGTAACTTCCTACGGACGGGCTGACGCGGTGCCGAACGACCACCCCAACTACCTCGGCCACCTGGGGCGACTGGGCGCTGACGAAGCCATCGACGCGGTGCGCCATGCCGACGTGATCATCGCCGCCGGTACTCGACTGGGCCAATCGACCACGTTCTTTGACCATCGCTTCATATCCGCCGACGCCCGGATCGTTCACATCGAAATCGATCCCAAAGAGATCGGCCGCATCTATCCCATAACGGTCGGTGTTGAGGGCGACGTGGGCGCTGTGGTTGAAGAAATCAACAGCATCGTGGCAGACGGCGAATTGCGTCCCGATGCCGACTGGACCAGCCGGGTTGCCGCCTGGAACGCCGCCCGCGCGTCACGCCTGGCTGCCGAAGGCGAATTGACCGGCGACTACATCAAACCCCAACGCGTTTACGCCGAGTTGCGTAAGGTAATGCCCCGAGACGCCATAATCGCGCTGGACGCCGGGTTGGCGCCCAACTTCGGGCAGGATCGCCTCAATTACTACCAGCCGCGCAGTTTGATAATGGCGCTGGATCTGGGAGGGCTTGGCTTCAGCTTCCCGGCTTCCATCGGAGCCAACTTTGCCGCTCCCAACCGGCCGGTGGTCAACTTCAATGGAGACGGCGGCTTTTTGTTCAACGCCCAGGAGTTTGAGACTGCCGTGAGGTACGGTCTCAAAAACATTTCCATAGTGATGAACAACGACTGCTGGGGGTCGGAAAAGGCTTATCAAAAATACGCGTTCAACGAGCGCTACGTGGGCGCGGACACCATCAACCCGCGGTTCGACAAATATGCCGAATTGTTCGGAGGCGCCGGTTTTTATGTTGACCGCCCCGAAGACATTGCGGAGGCATTCACGCAGGCGCTGGCGGTGGACGGGCCAAGCATCATTGAGATTCCTACCGACCCCGACGAAATGCCCCGGCCGGCCCGCCTGGCCGAAGTCCAGTCCTCATCCTAGCGCTACCGGTTAGCGCTGCCGGCAAGGCGGCGCCCCACCCTGGGACGCAGAACACCAATCAGATTGCAGCGAGACACCGTGGCTACTAACGACATCATCAAACCCATCGACGTAGACATCTCTGGGAACGCCATCATCATCAACTGGGACGACGGCCACCGGGGAATATACTCGCACCGGATGCTGCGACTACGCTGCCCGTGCGCTTCCTGCGTCGAGGAGATGACGGGCCGGGCGTTGCTGGACCCGGACAGCGTGGACCGGGAAGTTCGAGCCGTCGACCAAATGCCAGTCGGTCAGTACGCCCTGCAATTCCTGTGGAGCGACGCCCACTACACGGGCATATATACTTACCGAGTGCTGCGCGCCGCCTGCACCTGCATCGCGTGCAACGAAGCCAGGGCGGCGCGGCAGTGACCCCACCGTCTCCGCCGGCGTTTCGCTAATCGGGCGGCGCGTCCGAGTTTTGCGGTTGTCCGGATTCAGCGTCAGCAGTGCTTCGGCCGCGAAAGGTGGAGCTGGGGCGATTGCGTAACTTGGGCGCGGTGAAAGTGTCGGACTTGAACGAAAAATTGGAGATTTGGCGGGTCGCTGGCTGCCGGCACGCTTTACATTCAATTGGGTCGTCGGCGCGAGATACCGGACGAATAGATTCGAATTCGGTACCGCATTCCGAGCAACGGTACTCATAGATTGGCATAGACACCTCCGGATCCCGATTATATCCTATCCACCAAACCACGCCGTTTCAACACCCACAATCCCGTCGAGAGGACTTTGTCATGCAAGAACACGCGACTGATGTCGTAATTATCGGTGGCGGCATCGCCGGATGTTCCGCCGCTTATTATCTGGCACAGAACGGAATTACCTCCACCATCATTGAAAGGGAAGATATTGCGAGCCAGGCCTCCGGATACAACGCCGGCGGACTGAATCCGCTGGAAGGCCACGGTTGGCCGGACCCGTTGCTGCCGATGGCCCTGCAGTCGTTCCGCCTGCACCAGGAATTGTGGCGGCAACTCCCGGAAGAAACCGGGATCGATTATCACGGGCGGTTTAGTTCCATCCTGAAAGTCGCGTTTGCCGAGGACGAGCTGCCCGACCTTCGTGACACCCTGGCCACATTCAACGGTACGACCGAGCCCGGTTTCTCTGCCGAATGGCTGGAGCGGGAAGACGTGCTGGCGATCGAACCGCGCGTCTCTCCGGATATCATCGGCGGCGTGCGAGCAGTGGGCAACGGTGCGCTGGATGGACAGGAGTTCACGCAGGCTTTGGCCTCGGCGGCTGTCAATCGCGGGAGCAAAGTGGTCAGCGCGAGCGCAATCGGGTTGCGTCTGGGCAACGGACGGGTTGAATCGGTGGTGACCAGCGACGGCGAGATTTCGTGCGCCGCACTGCTGATCGCCGCCGGGCCCTGGTGCCGCACGGCTGAGCAGTGGCTGGACATTGCCATCCCAGTTGATCCGCTCAAGGGCCAGATCATTCGGCTGCAACCTGACGGGCCGGGGCTGGAGTACGAGTTGATCGGAGCCGGCAGCTCGATGTACGCCAAGACCGATGGCCTGATTTGGTGCGGGGCCACCGAAGAGGAGGCTGGATTCGACCTCTCCCTCACTGAGGAGGCCCGCGAGCAGATACTGAAAAATGCGGTGCGGCTGGTGCCCTGGCTGGCGAACGCCGCCATAGCCAAACATACCGCCTGCCTGCGACCCGTTACACCCGACTGGATACCGATCGTTGGGTCAGCGCCGGGTTGGGACAACGTGTACATTTCCGCCGGCGGCCAAAAGAAGGGCATTTTACTTGGCCCCGCAATGGGCAAAGGTGTCGCCGACCTGATGGCAAGCGGCCAATCCGACATCAGCCTCAAGGGGTGCGATCCGGGGAGGTTCGCCCAATCGTAAACCTCGCCGGCCTGAAACACCGGATACAGTATTTATCACCCTTCAAATTATTCACCAGACGGACGCGACGATTCTTACGGAACCCACCGCGCCCGGTGGAATCCAAAGGAGAAAAACATGACCACCAACGGCGCTGCCGGAGCATTGCGAGACATCCACGTTGTCGAATTTGGCCAATACATCCCCGGCCCAATGCTGGGCATGCTGCTCTCCGACCAGGGAGCCCACGTCATCAAGGTTGAGCGGCCGGGAGGCGATCCGGGCCGGTCTGAACCGGCGTTCGCCACCTGGAACCGGGGCAAGCGCTCGGTGGTTCTGGACCTCAAATCCGATGCCGGCCGCGAAAACGCACGGAAACTGGCCGCCAACGCCGACGTGGTCATTGAGAATTACCGGCCCGGCGTGGCCGACCGCCTGGGCATCGGTTACGCTGAGCTGTCAGCAGACAACCCCGGTCTCATCTACTGTTCTCTGCCGGGCTATGGGGAAGAACACCCCAGCCGCAACGAGGCCGGGTGGGATCCGGTGATCAGCGCGGAAACGGGTTTTTATGCTGAAACCGGTGAAAGCGGCGGTGATCCGCTTTTTACGCCGCTCCCGGTCGCCAGTACCTTCGCCGCTCTGCTGGGATCCGTATCCGTTGTGATGGCCGTGAACGCGCGGGACAAGTCGGGGAAAGGGCAACGCATCGAGGTGCCGTTGCACTCGGCGATGTTTACCGCCATGGGCAGCCGCATCATCAAGTTCCACGACTATGAATACGTGGACCGATTCGATTTCCCGCGGGCCGTAATGTCCCACCCATATGAGTGCGCCGATGGCCGTTGGGTTTACCATCACGGCATGTTTGAACGATTCGCCCGCCAAACTCTCACCGCCGCCGGCCGGGAGGACTGGATAGAAGAAGCGGTATCTCTGTTCGGCCGGCCCGTTGACCCAGCAACGCTGGAAATGTGGCAGGGGCGGTTCGCCGAGATGTTCAAAGACCGCACGGCGTGGCAATGGGAAACCGACATCAACGCCCAGGGAGGGGCCTGCACGGTGTGCAAGACCGTTGACGAATGGCTGGTGCACGAGCACGCCATCGCCGGGAAGATGGTTGTTGATGTGGAAGATCCCGAGCGGGGAACCATGAAACAACCCGGCGTACAGGTTCGTTTGAGGGGCACTCCCGGCGCGATACGGGGCGGAGCTCCCAGGCTGGGCGAGCACACCGATGCCGTCCTTTCCGAGGCCGCAGCGACGCCGCCGTCCAGGACACAGCCCCCCGCTGCCAACGGGAACGTAATGAGCGCCCTCCAGGGCGTGAGAGTGCTCGATTTGTGCATCATCCTCGCCGGCCCGACCTGCGGACGCACGCTGGGCGAGTTTGGCGCGGACGTCATCAAAATCGACGATCCGACCAGAATTCTGGACCCGGTGGGGTACATCGACGTCAACCGGGGCAAACGCAGCATCATGCTCAATCTCAAGTCTGACGAAGGTCGGGCGGTGTTCTGGAAACTGGTTGAAACCGCCGACGTCATTGTGGAAAACAACCGCAAATCGGCGGTTGACCGGCTGGGGCTGGGTTACGAAGCGGTCAAGAAAGTAAAGCCCGACATCGTGTACGCTTCGCTGAACGCCTTTGGTTACGATGGCCCCTGGTCGGAGCGAGCCGGTTGGGAACAGCTGGCTCAAGGCACCAGCGGGATGCAGGTACGCCGCGGTGGTCGCGACGGGCCACCCATGCTGTCGCCGTACGCGGTGAATGACTACGGCACCGGCCTGATGGGAGCATACGCCGTGGCGCTGGCGCTGCACGAACGCAACCGCACCGGACAGGGACAATCAGTGGACAGTGGCCTGGCCCTGACCGCCGGCCTGTTGCAGTCGCCCTATTTCCTGGATTACGAAGGATACCAACGGGCCGACCTGGAGGGCGTGGACGTGCGCGGTTACTCGCCGCGCTCCCGGCTGTACCAGGCATCCGACGGATGGTTGTATCTGCACGCGCCTGCGGACGCAGCGTGGCAGGTTGCGCTGGCGTTGCCCGAACTAGCCGCCGCAACGCAAGCCGGTACTGACGAAGCAACTGTGGCGGCGTTGTCTGATGCCATCGGCAAGGGCACGATAGAACACTGGGCGCGTACGCTGCGTCCCTTGGGCGTATCGGTTACGGCCAACCTCACGATGGAAGATTACCGGGATGACCCGGTGGTACGCAGCGCCGGTTTTATCGTTACGCGGGAGCATCCCGTTTGGGGGCGCGTGGATCACTCGGGCACCACCGCGCGCCTGTCGGCCACACCGCCGCGGTTGGGCATTCCGGCGCCCTGGTTCGGTTTGCACACGGATGAGATATTGAACGAAGTCGGGTATTTCAGCGCCGAGATCGAGGGCCTCAAGGCATCGGGAGTGGTGGTGACGCCACAGCAATAATCGTGTGGTGGCGATCGGTGGCGCGCCGGAATTGTCCATCGGCGCGCCACCGGTGTACCCGGCGTTGCCAGGTCCCTGGGTCAGTCTGCTCCGGGATGCCGCGCCGCAAGTGTGCAATCCGGGAATCTCCGTGCTAAACTGGCGCCAACCACCCGCCTGGGGGAGGTGATACGTGCTACAAATTTATAACACCCTTACCAAATCCGTCGAGGAAATCAAGCCCATGACGCCGGGTCGCGTCACCATGTACACCTGTGGACCGACGGTGTACCGGTACGCGCACATCGGCAACCTGCGTACTTACCTGATGGCAGACTGGATACGTCGTATTCTGACCGCCGACGGTAACGAGGTTTACCACATCAAAAACATCACCGACGTCGGCCACATGCGGCAGGAGCTGGTTGAGGCGGGCGGCGACAAGATGATCATGGCCGCGCTGGAAGAAGGCAAGACCATTCAGGAGATCGGCGAGTTTTACGCCGATTGCTTCTGGCGCGACGAAACACACCTGAACATTCTGCCGGCCCACGTATTCCCCTGGGCATCCCAACACATCCCGGAAATGCTGGAGATGGTTGGGACGTTGATGGAAAACGGATCGGCATACGAAGCCGGCGGGAACATTTATTTCGATGTGAATAGCTACGCCGAATACGGCAAGCTGTCGAATAACTTCGGCGGTGATTTGCTGGAAGGCGTGCGGGCAGAAGCTGACCCGCTGAAGCGGGACCCTCGCGACTTTACGCTTTGGAAGGCGGCTGAACCTGGCCGGGACGTGAAATGGGACAGTCCCTGGGGCGAGGGCTTTCCGGGCTGGCACATCGAATGTTCGGCGATGGCCCATAAGTATCTGGGAGAACGGTTCGACATCCATACCGGTGGCGTGGACAACGTGTTCCCCCATCACGAAGATGAGATCGCCCAGAGCGAAGGCGCTTTCGGCAACCGGCACGTTAACTATTGGATACATGGGCAGCACCTTTTAGCCGATGGCGCCAAGATGGCAAAATCGGCGGGCAACGTCTTCCTCATCGAGGACCTGGCCACTCGCGGTTTCAATCCGCTGGCCTTCCGTTACCTGTGTATGACAGTCCGATACCGCCACCGCATGAATTTCACGTTCACCTCGCTGCGCGCCGCGGAGAAGGCTCTCACCAGCCTGCGCAACCGGGTGTGGAACTGGCAAAATGCGCCGATGGACAGCTCATCTCGCCTGGAAGACCGGAGCGTGGTGGAAGATTGGCGCAATCGGTTCTGGGACGCAGTGCACAATGACCTCGATCTTCCCAGGGGGCTGGCAATCACCTGGGACATGGCGAGTTCACATCTCCCACCGGCGGACAAACTGGAATTGATTCTGGACTTTGACCGCGTTTTCGGCCTCGATCTGGACGACGTACCAGCCGAATACGACATTAGTCCCGATGCGTCTGAGCTGATCGCCCGCCGGATGGCGCTCCGTCAGCAGGCAGCCTTCGCCGACGCCGATGCCCTGCGCTCCAACGTTCTGTCCGAAGGCCTGGTCGTAGAAGACGTTGGCGAAACCTCCCGAGTGCGTCCCCAAACGCCGTTGGAAAAGCAGGAATCTCGCTGGGTGTCCGTTTCTGCCTCGCGGGAGATTCCGTCATTGTTGGACCAACCCGATTTGTACGATTTCACCTTCTTGATCAACGCCTACGATTACGTAGACGACGTGCGGCGTTGCGTGGAGTCGATTTTGGCCAACACGTCCGGCGCCTCTGTGGAGGTTGTTGTCGTGGACAACGGGTCCACCGACGGCACTGCCGATTACCTGGAAGAGGCCCAAAGGCAGCACAGCAACGTCAAGGTAATTCACTGCGACCACGTGGTGGGCGATGCTGCGGGCAAAAACATCGGCCTCAAACAGGCCCGGGGCCGTTATATTCTGCTGATGGACGCTTCCGTAGAAGTTGTAGGGGACATGCTGAAGCCGGTGGCCGAGCAACTCGCCGACCGGTCAGTGGGCGTATTTGGCCCGTATGGTCTCACCACGGACGACATGCAACACTTCCACGAGGAGGTGGACCGGGGTGACGCCGACGCAATGCAGGCTTACTGCATGTCGTTCCGCCGCGATGACCTGGTTGCCGTGGGTTTGATGCACGAGTCATTCCGGTTTTACCGCAACCTGGACATCGACTACTGCTTCCAGTTCAAAAATGCCGGTTTCCGAATCGTGTGCGACAGCAGCCTGCCGCTGGTGCGACACGAACACCGCCAATGGGAGGAACTGGACAACAATCAGCGCGACGAACTCAGCCGCAAAAACTTCGGTCGGTTCCTGCGCCGCTGGGGCAATCGGCCCGACCTGCTGATTAATCCGGCCGCCCGCGGGTTTGAGACGGGATTCAGACACTGATTACTCTATGAGGAATTGAAACGGCCCCCCCGGCACGTGCCGGGGGGCCGTTTTCATCTCAATTTGCATCGGGTCAGGGACGCAATCAGCCGCATCCATACCAGTCTGGATGCACTGCCTGCAGCCCCAGTTGCGGCCAGGCCGCCGGAGCGCTGCATTTCTCCAAACGCTCCGCCAGCGGCAATGACTCATCCCAATAATAAGCAATGATGCGCCGCCCGTTCCAGTCGCTGGCGTCGTCAGATGCGATCCAGACTACGGGCGACTGCATGACCTCGGGTTGAATCAGAGCCTCGGCGGTGGCGCCCTCCGGCGGCAGCACCATGTTGGTGGCCGTGGCTCCGCCCGGAGTCAACACGTTTGCCGTGACGCCACTGCCTTCGAAATCCTGCGCCATGATGGCTATCAGCGCCTCGTGCCCAGCCTTGGAGGGGCCATACGGAGCGCCCCCTCTCCGCCACATGGTATCCATGCTGGTGGTTACGCCGATGATGCGACCAGACCCTTGCTCAAGGAAATGGGGCGCCACGGCGTGAGACATCAGGAAAGGCCCGCTGAGGTTGACGGATATGACCCGGAGCCAGGCCTCGGGCGCAATGCCCCAGAAATCGTTGCGGCTGCCGGAAGCCCCGCTGGTGGTGAACCCGGCGGTGCGCGGATTTATGCCGGCGTTGTTGACCAGGATATGCAACCCACCCATCTCGCTGATGGTACGGCTGACGGCGGCTTGCACTGAATCGGGGTCGGTTACATCCGCAATGATAGGCAGAACCGCCGCGTCTCCGCCCAGCTCCCTCATATCGTTGGCGGTTTGATCCAGCCAGTCCTCGTTGATGTCCAGCATTGCCACACGGGCGCCGGCGCGAACCAGACCGGTAGTGATGGACCGACCCATGCCAATCGGGCTGGCCGCGCCGGTAACGATGGCCACCTTGCCCTGCAGCGTGTCGGATGGCATTGTCATGTCGCTCACCTCGTTAATAGTCGGAGTTGGTGTTCAATTCGAGGACGATGATAACCGCTGGACGCTGCATTGTTAAGCGCATGGCGCGGGTCACCTGATGCGTACCCGCTTTAATCTGTCATTGCGAGCGCAGCGTGGCAATCTCGTCGCCGTAGCAATGATGGTTACCCGACGTGTACTCAACCCCAACGAGATTGCCACGTGGTTCGACAGGCTCACCATGAGCGGCTACGCTCCTCGCAATGACAGTAGGCTGGTTTGGTTTGACAAAGCGGGTATGCGTGAGCGCTGGTAACTCCTTGACCAGCCTGAGTATCAGTGTTAGATTCACCGACGTGTTTCGCCATTGTGTTACGATTTCCGCCCCCTATGAGTCTGATGAACGAACTAGCTGACCGCACATTGCGCGGCGAATTACGGGCGGTTTCCAGGCTTTTAACCCTGTTGGAACGGGGCGACGCATCAGCGTCCCCGGCGATGGAACAACTGGACCCGCACACAGGCCGCGCCTACACCGTGGGCATCACCGGGCCACCCGGCGTGGGCAAAAGCACCCTGGTGGATCGGTTGACGGAGCACCTGCGCCAATCCGGGTTGACCGTGGGCGTCCTGGCCGTAGATCCCACCAGTCCATTCACCGGCGGCGCGCTGCTGGGCGACCGGATCAGAATGCAGCGACACTATCTGGACGACGGCGTATTCATCCGCAGCGTCGCGACGCGCGGACAATCAGGAGGGCTGCCTCGCATCGTAAAGAGCATGGTGCGCGTGCTGGACGCGGCCGGCAAAGACGTCATACTGGTGGAGACGGTGGGGGTTGGTCAAACCGAACTGGGCATTATGGGCGTGGCTGACTCAGTGGCGGTAGCCATGATGCCCGAATCCGGCGACTCCATCCAGACCCTGAAGGCCGGAGTGATGGAAATCGCCGATATTTATGTAATCAACAAAGCCGACCGCGACGGCGCCAATCAGATGGCAACAGCAGTTACCAACATGCTGCACCTGGCGGACCTGGCTAAGGGATGGAATCCGCCGGTGTTGCTGACACAGGCCCACGCCAACGTCGGCGTTGCCGAATTCTGGAGCGGGGTAGAGGAGCACCGAAAGTTCCTGACTGATTCCGGTAACCTTGAGCGACGCCGCGTGGAACGAAGGCGGCAGGAGTTTTTGGAATCGGTACAGGAGGAACTGCATCGCCGGGTCACCGCGCTGATACGCAATGACCCGACTATGGCAGAGATTCTCGCCGGTATCGACACCAAGGCGACGGAACCCTATGCCGCCGCCCTGCGGCTCCTGGCAGATGATGGTAAGGTCGCCGGCCTGTTCAATCAGCGCTGAACCGGCGATCAGCCTGGAGCGAATCGCTTATTGGCGGTTGTTATCGTTGCCGTTGGAGTTATTGTCGCCGCCCTGGTTGTTATTGCCCATCCCGAGGAACGGGGACAGCATGGAGGTGAACTCCATGGGAAAGATGAACTTGGTTGACGGACTGGCGCCCAAGGACTTCAGCGTGTCGAAATATTGCAGGCTCATGGTACGGGCATCGACGGTCCTGGCAACGTTATAGATGCGATCCAGTGCGGTGCTGAACCCGTCGGCACGCAGCACGGTGGCCTGCTGTTCACCCTCGGCCTGCAAAATGTCCGCCTGCCGCAGACCTTCTGCCTGCAGGATGGCAGACTGCTTTTCACCCTCGGCGCGGTTGATTTGGGCTTGCCGCTGACCTTCTGACTCGGTGATATCGGCGGTTTTGATGGCTTCGGCGGATTTTTGGCGTTCCATCGCAGCTTTCACGCCCTGGGGCGGGTCAACCTCGTTGATCTCGACCTGGGAAACCTTGACGCCCCACCGGCTGGTCACCTCGTCCATGCGCAGTTGAACTTCATCACGGATGCGTTCGCGTTCCGACAGCGCGGTGGCCAGTTCAATGGCTCCGATGACGGCGCGCAGGGTGGCAAAGGCCAGATTGATAACGGCCTGCTCGAAGTTCTGTACCTCCAGCACCGCCCGGTCCACCTGATCTTCCATCACCCGGTAGTAGATCACGAAGTCCATGTCCACCACCACATTGTCCGCGGTGATGTATTTCTGGGTAGGAACCCGCGTTACGCGTTCGCGCAGGTCCACCTTGGTGCCTTGGTAAAGGAACGGAATCAACAGGTGTATGCCCGGCCTTTTGTTTCCGATGTAAGTGCCGAAACGCTGCACCACCATCCGCTGGTATTGTTGAACGATTACTACTCCGGTGGGCATAATTGCATCTCCTTGCCCGCGATGCGCGAGCAGAATTTGGTGGCGTCTCTGTCGTTATTCCTGACCTTCGGGCGCCCCCGCACCGCCAATCTCCTCGACCATTACAATCAGACCGTCGGAACCTACAACCCGCACTGGGCGTCCGACCGGTACATATATTCTCTCGGCGCTAATGGCAGACCACGTTTCGTCACTCAAAGCGATGATCCCCCTTGGTTCTAACGCTGATGTTACCACACCGGTTTGCCCGATGAGATGACCTGCCTCGCTGCGCCCGTCGCTGTCGCCAACGGTCGGCGCCGAACCCGCTGCGGCATGACCCCGCCGCGACCGAACTGCCTCAAAGGCGATGTAGCCAGCGCTGAGCGCCAGAATTCCGCCCACGCTGCCCAGCGCCCACAAACTTACCGACAAGTCCGGGAAGTTCGCGGGTATGCCGCCAAAGCTGCCCAACCCGCCAAACAGCAGTAGCCCACCGACGACAAGGCTGACCACGGCTCCGACGCCCAAGGCCCCGAATCCGGATATAAACACCTCCAGCACTGCTAACACGCCGGCCAGGGCGATGAACACGATGCCGGCCCAGTTGAACGGCAGGTTGCCCAACGCCAGGAAAGCGAGGAGCAGGCAGATCGCGCCCGCCACGCCGGGGCCGATGGTTCCGGGGGTTATCATCTCGATCACGAGGCCCAACCCGCCCAGGCTCAACAACAGGAATGCGATGTTGGGATTGGCGATAAAATCCACGAATCGCTCCCGCCACTGCAGGTTGATGCGTTCGGTGGCCGAACCGGCGGTATCGAGTTCCTGCTCTCCGGCGGCGGTGACCACCGTGAGCCCGTCCACCGCGTTCAGCAAATCAGAAATGTTGTCTGCCACCAGGTCTATGATGCCGGCTTCCACCGCCTCGGCGGCGCTGAAAGACGCAGCAGAACGAACCGTTTCCTCCAGCGCGTCGGCGTTGCGGCCGCGTTCGTCGGCTATGGATCGAATCAGGGCAGCAGCGTCGTTGGTGACCTTGTCGGCCAGGGTTTCGGGCAATTCTTCTCCGCCACCGGAAACCGGAGTTGCGGCGCCGATGTTGGTGCCGGGCGCCATGGCCGCGATGTGCGCGGCCGCCGTGATATAGGTACCCGCCGAGCCAGCATGGGCGCCTCTTGGCGATACGAAAACCGCCACCGGCACCCTTGACTCCAAAAGCGTTCCGACGATATCCCGGGTGCTGTCGTAGAGTCCTCCGGGCGTGTTGATTTCGATCACGAGCAGGGGAGCGCCGGCTTCTTCGGCCTTCTCAACCGCGCGGGCAATAACGCGGGCTTTTACCGGGTTGATGATCTTTTCGATCTTCAGCAGAAACACCGGCGCGTCCTGGGCGCTGACGGGAGCGTGGCTTGCCAGTAAACCGAAAATGCCCAGGCAAATCAGGCCCAGGCACACACTTGCCACGACTGACCGGCGAACGACCGACCGGCGGGGGCAAATCGCCGGGTCAGGTATTAACGAGTTCTTGATTCTCATCAGACCCATGCAGTTACTATCATCGGGGCCACCGCGGGTTATGTCAAATCCGCCACGGGGTTCACGCGTACCCACTTTAATCCGTTATTGCGACGCGAGCGGGCGCACCGTGAGCGGTGATGTGTATTTACATGGATGAAGAGAGCGGGTGATGTTGGGGATGGCGGCTCCTTTTGGTCAGGCGGTTGGGTTGTTGGCGATGGTCAGGTGGTGGTGGGTTGGTGGGTGGTTGGGTTTCGCCAGAGGTTTCGGGTCGTTGTCAGCCCCACGGCCGGGGGATTACGCAAGATTTAGCCCCTGTTTCCGTGCCCTGCGACCGGGTCGCAGCACGCAGCGTAGTGGCGTCCGCTGTGGCAGATGGGACTGCGCAGATGAAGCGATAGACTGCGGCAGTCCGGCATAATGCCGGTTTGCGATTTTGATGCTGACGGGTGGCCGTCGACCTGAAACCTCTGGCGAAGGTGTGGTTGATGTTGATTGACGAGTTTTAACCTGACATGGTTGATGATAGGGGGGTGATTTACGAGGGCGCAAGGGGGTGGGTGTCAGTCGGAGGGGACGGCCCGCACCCCCGCATCAAGTGCGGGGCAGGCTCTAGCCGTCTCCCGGTGGTAGAGGGTGGCCCTTCTACTGGCTCAGGATGATCCTTCGACAGGCTCAGGATGAGCGAGGGGTGGGGGACGGGTGGGTTTTTGCCTGGATGGACGGGATGGACGGGATTTTTGGGTGTGGTTCGCAACGGGATTGCCGCCCCCGTATCAAGTACGGGGTCGCAATGGGAGATAAACCTTACCGTCATCCCCGCGACGGCGGGAATCCAGAGGCCACAAAATGAAGGCATCGGCAACGAAACTGGAGATTTCGGGCACTGGATTCCCGCTTTCGCGGGAATGACGGACTTTTGCGGGAATGATGGGCTTTCGCGGGAATGACGGAAGCGGGGAGCGGGCGTAGAGGGAAGCAGTAGTCGAAACGCGATTGCGCTGGCTGTGGGGAGCAGGGCCTTTCGGTTCTCCTCATGTCATTGCGACCCCGTACTTGATACGAGGGTGGCAATCTCGTCGCCGTAGCAATGATGGTTCCCCGGCACGTGCTCAACCTCAACGAGATTGCCACGTGGTTCGACAGGCTCACCATGAGCGGCTGCGCTCCTCACCATGACAACCGAAAGACCCTGCTGCGGGGAGCAGGGCAAACGCATTCTAGTTGGCGAGTTCGTCACTCCGGCGAAAGCCGGAGTCCAAAGACTGTAAATTGAAACAATCTGGAAATGCGCCAGCGATTGCAGTCACTGGATTCCCGCTTTCGCGGGAATGACGGGGAGAATGCGTTTGCCCTGCTGCGGGGAGTCTGCCGTTTGACTACCTTCGCCGTGTACCAATACAATTGCCGTGCAGCCGGGCAAATCACAGTGCGGGCTGCACGGTTTGCAGGAGGATTGATGGATTACGAGTATATTTTGTCAGAAAAGGAGCGTGTATCCAAATTCGAAGGCAGTGGTGACCGACGCCGCGAAAAGGTAGGCCACGTTGCTTTTCTAACGATGAACAGGCCCGAAGTTCTGAATGCAATGAACCGGCAGCTAACGGAAGAGTTGCACGACGCCGTTGCCCGCGCAAACGAGGACGATGAGATCGGTTGCATCGTTATCACCGGTACCGACACTTCGCCCCGGGCGCCGGCGTTTTCCGCCGGCGGCGACATCCACGAGCAACGAGAAGACCAGGCCGCGCTAAACGCCGGGAACTTGGCGCTGGAAGATATGGACATGCGGTCGGCGCGTCGCCAGCGGGGCAGCTACGACGTCAGCGCATCGGACAAGCCGGTGATCGGGATGATTAACGGCCTGGCCTACGGCGGTGGTGCGGTGCTGTCGTCGTCCCTGGACATCCGCATCGGTTCCGATGCGGCGCGTTTCCGATTCCTGGCCGCGGCCTATGGGCGCATCAATTCCACCTGGACACTGACCAATCAGGTCGGTTGGCCGCAAGCCAAAGAGCTACTGTTCACGGCGCGCATCGTGGAGGCAGAAGAGGCTTATCGTATTGGCCTGCTCAACTATCTGGTGCCGGTTTATCGCCTGCGCGAAAAAACGATGGACATTGCCACCCAAATTGCCACCAACGACACTCCGTCGGTGATTGGCATCAAGCGATTGCTGCTCCAGCACATGGGCGGCAGCCTGGAACAGCAGTGGACCAACGAAAGAGATTTCACCACCAACGTGCTTCGCGGCACATTGGCAGAAGAAGCATTCCCGGAATTCCTGGCCCGGCGCGGCCGACCGGTCAGCGGCCAATAAGACGCTGCGTTAGCGCTTCTTGAGAAGCAACCGCAGGGTTTCACCAACCCTGCGGTTCAACTATCCAAGGTGCCTTTGGTGCTGGGAACCTGACCGCCGGCGCGCGGATCGGGCTCGACGGCGTCCCGCAGAGCACGCGCCAGCGCCTTGCACAATGCCTCGGCCTTGTGGTGGGGACTAACGCCGGCCAGGACTTTGGCGTGCAGGTTGATCCGCGCTTCTACGGCAAATGATTCCAGGAAATGCGCCACCAGATCTCCCGACAACGTTTCGACCATGACGTCGTCGAGGGTAGTATCCACCGTGGCGTAGGGGCGGCCACTCCAATCGACTGCCACCATTACCAGCGTTTCGTCCAGGGGGACAATGGCGTGACCCATCCGCCGAATCCCACGGGGTTCACCCAGGGCCTGGCCAAACGCCCGGCCCAGCATGATGCCGGTATCTTCGACCAGGTGATGCCAGCCGACATGGGTGTCCCCCTGGGCGCGCAGTTCGATGTCGAACAACCCATGCCTGGATATCTGGCTAACCATGTGGTCCAGGAATCCGTTGCCGGTGTCAACGTTATATTGACCCTGGCCGTCCAGATTCACCGAAACGTAGATATTGGTCTCTCCGGTGGTTCGTTCGAGAGTCGCGGTTCTTGCCGAGTTATCGGAGGACACCATCAGTCATCCACGCCCAACACAGCCCTGAAACCGGAGATTACTGCATCGGTTTCCTCAGGTTTGCCAACGCTGACCCGGATATAGTCCCGCAGCAGATCGTTGTCGAAATAGCGCAGGAAAACACCGCGCCGACACATTCCCTCGTAAACTTCGAGGCCACGACCATCCGGCATCTTACACAGAATGAAATTGGCCTGCGACGGCCAGGGTTGGATCCCGGGTATATCGTCCAACAATTCGTAGAGACGGGAGCGTTCGGCAACGATGGATTCCACGCGAGACAGCAACTTGCCGGTGTCGGCAAGGGAGGCCAGCAACGCGATTTCGGCGGCAAGATTCACGTTGTACGGCGGTTTCATTCCCATCATGGTAGCCGCCAGATCGGGGTCCATAGCGCCGGCTCCGATGCGCAGTCCGGCCAGACCGGCCCATTTGCTGAAGGTTCTCAACACGACAAGGTTCCGGTATTCGGGAAGCAGGTGCATCAAACTCTGGCCGCAGAAATCGTAGTAAGCTTCATCGGCTACAACCAGCAACCCGGTTTCCAGCAACGCCCGGGATTGCGCTTCTGACACCAAATTGCCGGTGGGGTTGTTGGGACTTGGAAAGAAGATAGCCTTGGTGCGCGGGGTGATCGCCCCCGTGATAGCTTCAATATCAATATCGAAATCATCGTTACGCAGTACCGAAATGGCCTTGGCTCCGGCCACGTCGGCGGAAAAGGAATACATGCCAAATGTTGGAACCGGAATGATGATTTCATCTCCCGGAGCAAGGAACATCCGCATCAACAGGTCGATGATTTCGTCGCTGCCGTTGCCCGCCACTATGTTTTCATCCGGGACGCCCAGGTAGTCGGACAACGCTGCCCGCAGGTTACGCTGGGCGGGGTCCGGATAATGGTTGTAGTCGCGGAAGTTTCCCAACGCTTCGGCCACGTGCGGGGAAGGGCCGTAGGGATTTTCGTTGCCGTTGAGCCGAATCACCTTATCCAACGAGATGCCGGCCTGTTCTGCCAGCGTTTCGCTGGGCGAAACCCCCTGATAGGTTTTGAGCTCATGGATGTGAGGAAGGAGCAAATCTTCGATATCAGGCATCAGATTACAATCCCCTGGGGAGTGATGATGAACCAAACCCGGTTAATTGGCCCGGGGCGCGGCCAGATGATCCAGCCTGGCCTGTACTGCGCCGGCGTGGCCCGGCAAACCCTCCGCCTCGGCGATGCGCACGGCGGCGCTACCCAGGTCGCGGAAGTGTTCGGGGCTCAATCCTACCACGGGCATGGTGCGTACGAAATGATGGACGCTCAAAGCGGAGTTGAAACGCGCCGTGCCACCGGTGGGCATAACATGAGATGGCCCGGCGATGTAATCACCCATGACTTCCGGCGAGTATTCACCCAGAAACAGTCCGCCGGCATTGCGGACGCTGCCCGCCCAGGCCCAGGGATCGGCCACCATGAGGCAGAGATGCTCGGGCGCCAGCCGGTTGGCGACCTCGATGGCCTCCGGGAAACTGTCCACGAGGACAACCTGCCCCTGGGCTTGGAGAGAATGGCGAATGGTATCAGCGCGCGGGTTGGTGGAAATTTGAGCGTCCAGCTCTGATTCCACCGCGCGTACCAGTGATTCAGAGTCGGTAACCAGGATTGCGGTGGCCATCGGGTCGTGTTCGGCCTGGGCGATGAGATCGGCGGCGCAGAAAATCGGGTTGGCGGAAGAGTCGGCCAGAACGATGGTTTCGGTAGGGCCGAACACGCCGTCGATGTCAACGTGGCCCTGAACCATCCGCTTGGCATGAGCGACGAACACGTTGCCCGGACCGCAAATCTTGTCCACCTTGGGAATGCTCTCGGTACCGTAAGCGAACGCGCCGATGGCCGGCACGCCGCCAACCTGGAAGACAGCGTCCACGCCAGCGATGCGCGCCGCCGCCAGAACCGTGGAGTTCAGAGGAGCGTTGCCCAGACGCGGCGTGGTCAGCAACACTTCGCGAACTCCGGCAACCCGCGCCGGGATCGCCGTCATCAGCACGGTGGACGGGTAGGCGGCCGTACCGCCGGGGGCGTATAGTCCCACCCGTTCCAGGGGGCGCACCAACTCGCCGAGTCCGCCCTGGAGGTCCACCCAGTCTCGCGGCAACGTGGCTTGATGAAATTCGGTGATCCGCTTCGCCGCCAGTTCCAGCGCGTTTTTCAGGTCTTGTGGAGTGGATTCCCAGGCAGCGTCAAGTTCATGTTGAGGAATCTGGAAAGAGTCCAGTTCAGCGCCGTCCAACAGCAGGGCATAACGGCGGACTGCCGAATCGCCGTCGGATCGCACGTCGCGCAGCATCTGCAAAACGGCAGATTCCGGAGTTGCATCAGGACCGAAAGCCTGGCGAGTTCGCTGCAGCACGGCATCGGGCAGGGTCGAGAGGTCCAAAGGATCAACCCGGTTGAGGACGGAGTCGGCCGCTGCCAGCCCGCGCACGAGGTTAAGTCGCACTGAGATACTCCCTGGCCTGTACCACCGTTTCCTCGACAACCTGCCGGCGGTAAGTATCGATCAGTTCGCGGGGGATGCGTTGATAAACCCGGTCCAGGCTGGACGGCATTTCGGACAGAAACCCATCCACCACCAACTGAACCTCTTCGTTGTCGCGGTACATTCGATTCAACGCCCGCTTGAGCCTTTCCCAGGTAAAATCCCAACCCAGCAACCGAGCAACCCAGCCCTTCCATTCGTCGATCAACTCGTCCTCGAGGAAACTAAGCGCCGGCATCTGCTCGACGGCTGCGATAGCGGCGTTGTGTTCCGACAAACCCACATCGCCGTTCAAAACGCTCTGGTCCATGTCGAGCTGCAGGGCGCGGTCCCAGATATGGGCCTCGATCTCACTGTCGGTAACCCGGTCGTCGTTGCCAAAATGGGGACGGAACATGGTCGTGATCCAAACCTCGTCGGCCACCAGGTGGCTGACGTATCCCAACAAAAACGCCCTGGTGTTCGGGGTAAGTGCATTGTCCGAGCCAGCCAGCCGCGGGTGTTCGGCAAACATTCGCCGCACGCCGGCTCCAACCTCGCTGACCGTAAGATCTGAAAAATGGGTGCGGGCGCGATCCCATTTAGTCATCGCGCGTATGTCCGGCGTGGTTGAGCCGAGGTAGGCTGCGCCGGCATGGTCGAATGCGTAACCCCAATCCAGCTCCTCGGCGACCTGCTGGCACAGGTAAATGTGCATCGGCAAATTAGGCATCGTTAAGTTGCCTCCAATTAACGGCCTGCACCACATCCATGAATTGGCCGAAGGCGTGAGATTCGCCCTTGAACAGGTATGACAGCTGGGCGGCGGCAATATCCACGCCTCCGCATTCACGCAGGTGCGCCACCGCATCCAACAGTCGGTCTTTGCGTATCAACAACGACACGGCGTACCAATCTTCCTCCTGCACACTGAACACGCGCGCCACCGTAGGCCCGCGAATACCGGCGATATCGGGGCGCGCCAGGATCATCGTGCTGACATCCTCGGCGGTGCGCCCCTGCACGTTGGCAGTGATGCGGTAGTAAGGTTCGGCGCGCAAGTGGGCTTCCAGGGTTTCGGTCAGTGCCTGTGCCAGTCTCAAGTCATCGGAACTACGAGACAACGTGCGCGGGTTGGCTATCAGGCAAGCCTGCGATACCAGTATGGTGCCGCCTTCCAACGTTTTCAAGCGGTTTTCGCGTAACGTTGTGCCAGTGGCAGTCAGATCGGCAATCAGGTCGGCGTATCCGGCGATGGGGGCTGCCTCGAGAGTTCCGCTGGCCGGAACCAGGGTGAAGAAATTAATCCCGCGTTCAAACAGGTATCTCCGCAGCAGGGTAGGGTACTTGGTGGCGATGCGCAGCTGACGACCGCGTTCGTGGAATTCCAGCGCCAAATCGGCCAGATCGTCCACTGAAGTAACGTCCAACCAGGAATCGGGCACCGCCAGGACGTACTCACACCGGCCATATTCCAGGTCATCCATCACGGCAATGACGGCGCCCTCATCGTGCCGATATTCCATCAGCCGATCCAAACCGGTGATTCCCATTTCGGCGCTGCCTTCCTCCACCTTGCCGGTGATGTCGGCAGTACGCTGAAACAGAACATCGATCCCGGGCAACGACGGCAGGGAGCCGGTGTATCGCCGGGCGTTGGGCCGGCTGACCTTAACGCCGCAAGCTGACAGGAAGTTGAGCGTGGAGTCGCCCAATTCACCGTCGCTGGGAATGACCAGTCTCACTTCACCACCTTCCCGCCGCCGCCTACTGGCTTCGGCCTTCGGATGCCAATTCCCTTACAACTACGGAGTCGGAAGCGTTGCCGCTGGGATTGCCTTTGCCGGAAACGTCAAGGATCGCTACACCCCCCTGAGCGCGGACTTCTCTGGCGGCGCGCATTGCAGCTCCGTATTCGTCCGATCCTGCGGGAGCGACGATTACCGGCTGCAGCCTCACGATGGCAGGGTCGTCGGCCGGCATGACCTCCAGCAACGATTCCAGCGTACATGCGAAACCCAGGGCGGGAACCGTGTGGGGCCCGCCAAGTGCGCGGGATAACGAATCGTATCGACCGCCTCCCCCCAGATTCGTTGCGCCCACGCCGCGCACGATGTCGAATATTATGCCGTTGTAGTAGGCAATGCCACGGGCCAACGAAAAATCGATTTGCAGACGCCCCTTCAGTGAGAGTTCGTCGTCCACCAGATTCACCAGGTCGGTAAGCCGGTCGATGGCGGAAGTGTCACCTCCGGCTGAAACCACGATGGAACGGGCCTGCGGGATGGCGTCGGCGGGGTCGCCGTTGACGGCAGCCAAACGAGCTGCGAGAGTCAATCCGCGCTCGACGGTGTCGGGGTCGTCGCCACCCCGCAGTTTCCGCAGGAGACGGTCGACAATTTCGTCCGACGACCGTTGCCCGATGGGGACGCCCGATGCGCCGTTCCAGCGCATAAAGCCGGCCAGCACGTGGCGGGCTTCATCGTCGGGGAGGCCCGACACCGCGTCGGCCAGGTCGTTTTCTTCCGGCAACACATCGCGTCCCGATGCGATATGCAACTCGGCAGCCCGTTGCAGCGTGGCTGACATCGTGGACTGGTTGCTGCTGATGCGGTTCATGTTGGCGACTATAAACGAACGGGCGCGGTCCGACAGGCCCACCGTATCCAGCACACCATCCAATACGTCCAGGTCGGCCACGCGCACACGGTAATCGGCGATGCCCAGGGCAGCCGGCACACCCGCAGCCAGAGACAGCAGCTCGGCGTCCGCCAACGTGCTGTGCGATCCGATAAGCTCCGCGCCAACCTGGGTGAACTGTCCATTGCTGGCAACATTGTCGGGGTCGTACCGGAAAACCGGGCCACTGTATTGCCACCTTTTTACCGAATCGGTCGCAGCGCCGGATGTAGTTTCCAGGTAGTGGCGCATGATGGCCGACGTGAATTCCGGGCGCAGGCTGACCGAATTGGAACCGGGGTCGGTGAACGAATACATCTGGGAGGCCAGCGCTCCGCCGGATTTCCTCAAAAACAGCTCGGTGGCTTCCAGGACCGGCACTTCAAGCGCACCGTAGCCGTAGCTGCCGATAAATTCGTTGAGCCGGGATTGCACCGACTGCTTACCACGACTGGCATGACAACCCAGGTCCCGCATACCCGGCAGCCGGCCAACGGGCGTGATTGGACTGGACGAAAAGTTAGCGAACGACATCGGCAGATATTGTATCACCACCGGATACCCGGCGTTTCAGGCTGGCCCCGGTCGAGAAAGTTGCAAAGCTTGTCATTGCGAGCGCAGCGCGGCAATCTCGTCGCTGAAACCGCCGCCATTGCTGCAACGGGATTGCCACGTCGCTACGCTCCTCGCAATGACAGAAGGCAGGGACCGGAGTTTCGCAATTTTCTCGGACCCGATCACGGATGCGCGTTTAACCCGCCATCGATGTAGATGGGTTGGCCGGTTGGGTAGTCGCAGTATTCGGAACACAGGAATACCAGCAAAGCCGCCAGGTCTCGCGGGTGTCCTTTGCGACGCAATGGGGTGTACCGCACCAGCAATTCTTCAAGCTGCGCCTCCACCGGTATGTCTTCTGCGGTGGACCAACCGGAGCCGATAGCATTGACCCTGATTTCGCTGCGTCCCCATTCCACGGCCAACGAACGGGTCAGCGACAGCACTGCGGACTGGGTGGCGCTGAACGCCGAGCAGTTGTGGATGCCGCGCTCGGCCAGGCTGGATATCACGTTCACGATCCGACCGTATCGCTGTGACAGCATTTGCCGTCCCACTGCCTGGCAGAGCAAAAATGTTGCGCGCACGTTGCGGCGATGCAGTTCGTCCCATTCGTCAACCGTAATATCCTCGGCGGGCTTGGCGAAAAAACTGCGCGTGTCATTCACCAGGATGTCGGCCCGGTCGTGCCGGGCATGGAACGCGGCAGTCAGCCTGGCAACACCTTCGGGAGAATCCCATGACCCGGCGTAGCCGTGGGCGCTGGCGCCAACCGAAGACTCCACCTGTTGGCATATCGCATCAAGGGCTTCCTGATGGCGAGCCACCGCAAACACAGTGGCGCCGGCCTCGGCCAGGGCGGCCGCCAGATGGGGAGTTTCGTTGCCCCCGGCGCTGGCGATGATGGCCGTGCGTCCGGTCAGGTCATATTCAACAGGCAGCACCATAAGTCTCCTAGATTTCCAGGGGCGCCAGCGGGGCGTGCCCGGTGGGGGCGATGCCCGCCGCCAACCCACCGCCGTCAAGGATGAACATTTCGCCAGTCATGTAGTCGGAGGCGTCGGAGGACAGGAATACCGCGATTGGCCCCAGCTCTTCAGGGCGTCCCAGTTTACCGGAAGGGAGAAAATCTCCAGACTGGGGCAGGGTGCGGTTGATCGCTGCGCCGGGGTCAATGGTAGGAATGAATCCCGGCACAATGCTGTTGGCGGTTATGCCGTGCCGCGCCAGGCTAAAAGACAACACCCTGGTGAGTTGAATAACGCCACCCTTGGAACAGCAGTACATGTAAAGGTCCCGGCCACCGCGCAGGCCGAATCCGGATGCTACGTTAACGATTTTGCCTTTCCCGGCGTCTGCCATGGGTTTTGCCGCCGCCCGAGCGCAGTAGAAAGCGCCGGACAGATTGATGGTCATGGCGGTTTCCCATTCGTCGTCGGTGATTTCCCAAATGGGTTTCAGGACGTTTTCGGCCACCATCGCGGCGTTATTGATGAGTACATCGATGCGCCCGAAATGGCCCACCGCAGTTTCGATGAGTGCGTCCACTTCTGACGATTTTGACACGTCGGTTGGTACGGCAATCGCATCCTGGCCGGCAGCCAGCGCTTCGTCGCGAGCTGATTCGATGGGTCCGGGCCTTCTGCCGGCGATGGCCAGGTTGGCACCGGACCGCGTCAGGGCGCGCACCATTTCCAAACCCAGTCCCGTGCCACCGCCCGTTATGACCACCACCTTGCCATCCAGGTTTAAATTCTCAAGCATCGGGTACGCGCCTCACCCCAACCCCTCTCCCGCAGCGGGGAGAGGGACTTTATCATTGGTTCGTAGGGTAATATCTCCGGCGGTGAGGGTCAACAGATTGCCCGCGTCGTCGCGCAACAGCAGGTTGCCGGATTCGTCGATGTCCTCGGCAACGCCGGTGGTGTCGCTGCCGTGATGGGTTGCAGTGACACGTTGACCCAAAGTGTCCAGCCACCGGCGCCACTCTGGTATGGGAGAGCGTCCTCTTTGGATATCTAGGTACAACGCGTCCATGTGCTGCAGGATTCGCCGCAACAACTCGGGCCGGTCGATTTCGCCATCCGCGTATTGATTCAGGCTGCCCGCAGTCTCCGCGATTTCGGCATCTTCCGACACGTCCATCGTCACGTTAATGCCGATGCCGATGATGGCGTGTTGAATCTGAGCGCCGGCGACCGCGGTCTCGGCCAGGATGCCAGCCACTTTGCGGCCCTCTATCATTATGTCATTAGGCCACTTGATGGCAGGCGCAACGCCGATTACCTGGCGAATCGCCCTGGCGACGGCGATGCCGGCCATCGGACTGAGAAAGGCAAGGGCGTTGGTATCCGGATACAACAGTACCGAGAAATACAGGTTGCCCGCCTGAGATATCCAGCGGCGACCCTGCCGGCCCCGACTGGCGCTTTGGGTTTCGGCGACAACCACCAGGCCGGCATCGGCGCCGTTGCGGGCCAACTGACCGACGTCATCCATTGTTGAGCCGGTTGCCTGGTAGAAGCGGATACTTCGCCCGATGATGCGGGTGTACAAACCGCGGCGAAGAACCTCAGCAACCACGCTTGGCGGCATGGAATCAATCCCCCGAAATTCCGTTACCAACCATGCTCGAATCGGTCGTACAGGACTTCCAGCAACCGGCTGACGGGCACCCGTTGTTGGGCCATTGTGTCGCGATCGCGGATGGTCACCGCCTGGTCGTCGATGGTGTCGAAGTCCACCGTAACGCAGTAAGGGGTGCCGATTTCGTCCTGGCGGCGGTAGCGTCGCCCAATGCTCTGGGCGTCGTCGAACTGGCAGGCAAACCGGCGGCGCACCAGGTCGTACACTCCGCGCGCGGTGGGCGCCAGCCGTTCGTTCCGGCTCAGGGGCAACACCGCGACGGTTACCGGAGCCAACGCCCGATGCAGATGGAGGACGGTGCGGGTGTCGTTGCCGTCCGGTTCTTCGTCGTAGCTGTCGAGCCAAAAAGCCAGCGTGGCCCGATCCACTCCGCCGGAGGGTTCGATAACGTAAGGCAGGTATCTCTCACGGGTTGCGTCGTCAAAGTATGACAGGTCCTGACCGCTGAATTCGGTGTGGCGGCGGAGGTCGAAATCGGCTCGGTTGGCGATACCTTCCAGTTCACCCCAGCCCCAGGGGAAGCGGTATTCGATATCGTAAGTAGCCTTGGCGTAGTGGGCCAGTTCGTCGCCGGCGTGTTGCCGAAGGCGCAGGTTTTCGGCGCGGATACCATAGCCTACATACCAGTTGAACCGATCCTGTACCCAGCGTTGCAGCCAGTCGTCGTCGGAGCCGGGTTCTACGAAGAACTCCACTTCCATCTGCTCGAATTCTCTGGTCCGGAACGTGAAGTTGCCCGGGGTGATCTCATTGCGAAAGGCCTTTCCAATCTGGCCGATCCCGAACGGCAGCTTTTTGCGGGTAGCTGTTTGCACGTTCTGGAAGTTGACAAAGATGCCCTGGGCAGTTTCGGGTCGCAAAAATATCTCATTGCCGGAATCTTCCACCGGGCCCATGAAGGTGCGGAACATCAGATTGAATCGCCGGGGCTCGGTCAACTCGCCGTTGCACTCCGGGCAGCGGTTGGTGTCCAACTGGTCTTCCCGGAAGCGGCGATGGCACTGGCGACATTCCACCAATGGATCGGAAAAATTCTCGACGTGGCCGCTGGCTTCCCAGACGCGGGGGTGCATAAGGATGGCCGCATCCAATCCCACAACATCGTCCCGCTCCACAACTACCGCGCGCCACCAGGCTTCCTTGACGTTGCGCTTGAGCTCAACCCCCAGCGGCCCATAGTCCCAAGTGGAACCCAACCCGCCGTAAACCTCGCTGGACTGGAACACGAAACCCCGTCGTTTGGACAACGACAGAATTTTATCCATATCGGCGTAAGGCAACGTCCGCGGCATGTTGCTCCTTGGTGCGGCAGTTAGATTGCCGACGAGTGTCGTCGGCGTTTCCGGGCCGGATTTATGTTATCACAGGGTCTGCCAAGCCCTGGGCGGGCAACTCGTCGCGGGCAGCGTTGGCAATGTGGTCGGCAGCCAAATCGTCCAGCTTGATGTATCGGGCGGACATGGCTTCGGCGATGTCTTTGGCCAACTCCAGCTTTATGAAGCCCTGCTCGGTATCGATCACGACGGCGGGAATCCTGGCCTCTGCAACCGTAGTTGCCAGTCCCTTCACCTCGTCCGAAATCAATTGCCCCGAGCTGCGCTGTTCGCCGGCAAGGTTCACGTTGGCTCGTCCGTCGGACAGCAATATGAGCAACGGGAGTACGTCCCGATCTTTCAATCGCTCCCGTTCCAGTGTTTCCATCGCCAGGTAAAGCCCGTGGGCCAACGGCGTGCGTCCGCCGGTGGGCATATCCTGCAAGTGCCATTGGGCCATTTCGACGCTGCCGGTGGGCGGCAACAGCAAATGAGCGGAAGTACCGCGAAAGGCGATCAACCCAACACGGTCACGCCGCTGGTAAGCATCCATCAGCAGCGACATCACCGCGCCCTTCACCGCTACCATGCGGCGTTGGGCGCCCATGGAGCCGCTGGCATCGGCCACGAACAGGATCAGACTGCCGGTGTGGGTTTCGCGCACTTTCTCACGAATATCCCACGGCTCAATGAGCAGAGTCGCCGCGTCCGGACCAGCAGTTTCCCGGCGGGTTCGTTGGTGAGGAGCGGCCACGCGGAGAGTTGCGTCCAACGCCAGATCGGTAACCGGGCCCGGTGGCTCGCGGGAAGCAACGTAGCGACCGGAAGAATCGCCGCTGATTGTGGTGGCCCGGCGGCCCGCTCCTCGCCGCGCGCGACGGTCCGGGGGTTGCACCTGCAGGTTCTGGACTGCGTAGGGGTCGCCTACCTCGAACCATTCGTCGCCGGCGCCGCCCGCCGTGGCGTCGGGTTCGTCGGCATCGTCGGGGGGATCGAGTTCGGGGGTTTCGGGACTTCTATCGCTTTCGCCGTCGTTACGGTCATCGTCGCCGGAATCACTGCCGTCGGAAGATTCCCGGTCTCGCGCCTGATTCTGGAACTCTTCCAGCATGTTGTCCAGCTGTTCGGTAACCAGGTGAGGCTGCTGGAACGGCAGACGCCGCTGGCGGTGCAACAATGCCATCAACGCCGCTTCCCGCACGTCCTCGACCTCCACCACGGTGCGGCCTTCGTAGGCGGCAATGGTGCTGGCGGTTTTGTACATCACGATGTCGCCCCGGAGGCCGTCCACCTGATACTCGGCGCAAATATCGGTGATGAGTTCCAGGATTTCATCCGGCACTGCCACCGACGGCAACCGCTCCTGGCTGCTGATGATGCGAGACCGTTCCAACTGCTCCGCTTCATCCCAACCATCCATGAATCCGAAGGGTTCGGCTTCGTAAGCGATGCGGCGGCGCACGACTTCCCGCCGTTCGGCAGGCTCGAACACGCCGTCCACTTCCACGGCCAGGCCGAACCGGTCCAGCAGCTGCGGGCGCAGGTCGCCCTCCTCGGGGTTCATGGTGCCCACCAGCATGAATTCGGCTTCGTGGCTGACCGACACGCCCTCCCGCTCAACGTAGTTGCGGCCCAACGCGGCGGCGTCCAGCAATACGTCCACCAGGTGGTCGTTGAGCAGGTTGACCTCGTCGATGTAGAGGATGCCGCGATGGGCCACTGCGATCAGGCCCGGTTCAAAATTCTTCTCGCCGGTTTTGATGGCCTGCTCAATGTCCAACGAACCTACCAGGCGGTCTTCAGTAGCGCCAACGGGCAAGTCCACGATACGAACCTGCCGCAGCGCCGCGATGCCCGCGCCGCCGGCTTCCTGCTGGCACCACTGGCAAACCGGTTGGGGAGCGTTGGGCAGGCAACTGTATTGACACCCGGTAACTACCGGCACTTCGGGCAACAAGGCCGCCAACGAACGAACGGCGGTGCTCTTGGCGGTCCCCTTTTTGCCCCGAATCAACACGCCGCCAATGCGGGGATTGATAGCATTGAGCAACAGGGCCCGCTTCATCGACCGCTGGCCGACGATGGCCGTGAAAGGAAATCGCGGCTCGCGGGAGGTGTCTGGCTGTGTCAAGCGGAACCTCGATTAACGCGCAGGCGGATGATTAGCGGGTCGCGGCAGCGGAGTTGGGAAACGCGTGAATGTCCCGCTCACGATACATACGGTATCCGACGGTGGCCAGCGCGATGCCCATCCACAACAGGAGATGACCGGCGGCGGTAAAACTGCGGAACAAAATGGTCAATTCCTGCGGCAACCAGTCCGGGGCTGCATCGCGCACTCCGGGGATGGCATAGGCCAGCGCCAGCGCCACCACCGCATAGGCAATGCCGATACCGGCGTACCGGAACCATCGCGCCCCACCGCTCGCGTTGCGGTTCACCAGCCCCGCGCCGTAGATAACCAACGCCACAGATGCGGTTGACACGAAAATAAACAGGAACTGAAAACCCTGCCGCGCCAGCAGGGTGGATTCGTCTCCGACGCCGGGCGGATTGAGCGGGAACTTGATCTGCGTGTACATGGAGACGGCCCAGAATCCGAGGAAACCGGCCACCGCGCCCCACGCCCATGGACTCCAACCGGGAGTAGCCCAGCGCATCAGGTAATACAAGCCGGCGAACACTGCGCCGAACAGGACGCCGACAACCGCCAGACCGAGGGTCATGCCGACCCGTTGGCCGCCAAGGCCCGTCAGAGCGCTCAGCGGAAGTTGAGACTCGTCTTCTTCGCCGCCAGCGGCGGCCGCTTTGCCTTCGAGGTCAATGGCCCATTCGATCACCGGAACATTAAAAATGTTCATGTAGGCCGCGACCACAAGGCCAACTATGACGCCCATGACCAGGGCGGTCGGGAGGATCCGTTCCATTCTGCAACTCCTATGATTCTGAAAACTACCTGATTCTGGCCACCGGAACAATCCGAGTGCCTGAACCGCGTCAACAGATCGGTTGGATTCACAGGTCTCCTCCTGACGCCCTGTTGAGCGTCAACGCGTGAAACCCAGCCTTGGTCACAAACCCGGCGTAGTTAATACGCCGGGTCAGATGACGACTAATGGCACATAAAGGCGACGTGGCGCGCGTGATGGAAGAATTCGTGCACGGTACCAAGGACGCCGGGGGAACCTACTGCTGCGGCATGCACGCCGGCATCGACGTACCCGACGATGTAGAGCGCCATTGCGCCTACTACCAGCCAGGGGGCCCAGGCCGCAGTGTTAGTCGTGGAAAGGAATCGATTGATGATTGCCATTATTCTTTCTCCTCTCGCCCTCGCGGGCAGTTTGCTTCGCAGCGCGACGGCTGCTTATTGTACGACTTCGTCAGCAGTATCACAACATCGGCTCAATCGCGTAGACAATATCTGCCATGCCATCAACGCTGTACGAAAATAAGGTTCTCTTCTTTACCTACCCACCGGTCCCGTGCCTCTTCGAAGGCCTGGAGTTTTTCCGGTTGCATATCGGTGCGTTTTTCGTCGTCGTCGAGGTGAGGATTGGGAAAGTAGCAACGCACCAGCGTTTCTTCCCAATTCTTTGAGAACCGTACATAGTAGGACTTCAGGTCGCCGTGGCTCATCGCCTCCACGAACTGGATCCCATCAATTTGCTCCAGCTGCAGGTGGAAGTGCCAGTTGTCCGCTTCAACAGTGGCCCAACCGTTGTGAACTTCGGGCTCCTGGATACCGTCGGCGTGGTTTTCGCTAACCACCGAACCACCGCCCACGACCCACATCATCTTGGGATCCCTGGCCAATTCCTGCAACAAACCCAGCGTGTTTTCCATACGAAACATCCTCCTGACCGTAGGCCATCGCCTACTGCCTGGCTCCACTCTCCTGGCGGGCTTCGATGTCGGTCTCCAGTTCCAGATACATCTCCCGCAGTTTTTCCAGCATCTCCGGCGGCGGGTTTTCCCACATGCCGCGCTGGATGGCCTCCAACAGCCTTTCGACGATCCCCCGCAGCGCCCACGGATTGCTCTGCCGGAAGAATTCCTGCATCTCCGGATTCAGGACGTATTCTTCGGTAACGTCCTCATACATCCAGTCCTCGACGACCTGCGCCGTTGCGTCGTAGCCGAACATATAGTCAACGGTGGCCGCCAATTCAAACGCGCCCTTGTATCCGTGACGCTGCATCGACTGCATCCACTTGGGATTGACGACCCGGCTGCGGAACACTCGACGCGCTTCATCCTGCAGATCGCGAACCCGGGCCCGGGACGGGTCACTGTTGTCGCCGAAGAACTGGCGAGGATTGCGGCCCGTGAGAGACCGAACCGTAGCGATCATGCCGCCGTGGTATTGCATGTAGTCGTCGCTGTCGAATACATCGTGCTCCCGATTATCCTGATTTTTGGCGGCAATTACAATCTGGCTGAATCTGGCGCGAAATTCGTTGCGCGCGGTGACGCCGAAATCCTGGCGGGAATATGCGTACCCACCCCAGGCGGTGTAGACCTCGGCCAGATCGTGAACCGATTCCCAGTTGCGTTCGTCGATCACCCCCAGGATACCAGCGCCGTAAGCCCCCGGCTTGCTGCCGAAGATACGGAAGAGTGAAGCGTCGCCATCACTGTGGGTTTCGTCGTCGCCTGATCCCGATGCGGCTTTGAGTTCAGCATCTTCCCGAACGTGCTTGACGATGTAATTATCCTCGGGTGATTCGTCCTGGGCGGCGGCCATCGCCACGGCCTGGTCCATCAGATAGATGAGGTTCGGGAACGCATCCCTGAAGAAACCGCTGATACGGACGGTTACGTCAATGCGCGGGCGGCCCAACTCGGATACGGGGATGATTTCCAGGCCGTTGATTCTCCGGCTTTCCGCCTGCCACACCGGTTTGACACCCAGCAGATACAGGATTTGGGCGATATCATCGCCGTGGGTGCGCATGGCCGAGGTGCCCCAGACGACGATTCCAACCATCTCAGGGTATCCGCCCTCTTCATCGAGATATTTCTGCAACAAAGCGTCGCCCAGCGCCTTACCCACATCCCAGGCCGTGGGCGACGGCAGCGCCCTGGGATCCACTGAGTAGAAATTGCGTCCGGTGGGCAGCACGTTAACCATCCCACGGGTGGGGGCCCCGGAAGGGCCCGCGGGCACGAAACGCCCGTCCAGTCCCCTCAGGAGGTTATCGATTTCGTCAGTGGTGCGGAGCAGCGCCGGATGAATGTGTCGGCCCACATACTCCAGGACGCCGGCGGTTTGGCCGTCCGTTTTACCCAGCAACTCGGGCACGAGGGCAGCGATTTCATCGGCTGCGAACCCGTTGGGGCACAGACGTTCGTAGGCCCGGCGGCACATGGCTTCCAGAGCCTCAATAACGTCGCCGGCGTTGCGAATGGGCGAACCATCGGCAGCAGAACCCAACACGGCCGGCGTATTCCCATTGACCGCCGCCGCCGGATTGTCCAGCAGCGCGTGATAATCGAAGCCCAGCGCCTCAGCCATGCTCCGGCGCAAACCGGGTACTGCCCCGTTATCCAACCGCGTGAGGGCGCACAACAGGCCGGTCATCTGGTCGGACGTGGGCGGCACGCCCAAAGTGTGCAAGCCATCCTTGATCTGAGCGTCCTTGATTTCGCACAGGTATCCGTCGATCTCCAGCATGAAATTGGCGAAATCGTCGGGTTGTGCGTCCACGCCCAAATCACGATGCAATTCGGCCTGCTGAACCATCTCCCAGATTTGCGATTCCAGGGTTGGGAGCTTGGCCGGGTCTAGGGTTTGACATTGGTAGTGCTCGTCCATCAGTTGTTCGAGCTTTGCTATGTCACCGTAGGCATCGGCGGTGGTCATGGGCGGAATCAGGTGATCAACGATGGTGGCATGCGTGCGTCGTTTGGCCTGAGTTCCCTCGCCGGGGTTATTGACGATAAAGGGGTAGAACAGCGGTATGTCGTCGAGGGCCACCTCGGGATAACAGGACCGGGATAAACCAACGCCCTTGCCGGGCAACCATTCCAGCGTCCCGTGCTTTCCGATGTGGATCATCGCATCGGCCTTGAAAACGTCGCGAACCCACCGGTAATAGGCCAGGTAATGGTGGGTGGGGGTGAGGTCCGGGTTGTGGTAAATCGAGATGGGGTTCTCGCCGAAGCCCCGCGGAGGCTGCAGACCGACGAAAACATTGCCCATCGGTACGCCGGCAATCGCCAGCCTGTCGCCGGTCCGGTACACCTGACCCGGCGCCTCGCCCCAGGCTTCCAGCAACTGGCCCTGAACAGACTCCGAGAAACGGGAGTACCACTCGGCGTAGGCGCGTCGATCCACGTGCCCGGCTGCCAAACGCAACTGTTCCTCGGTGAGGGTATCGGTATCGTTGCTACAACGCTCGATTATGCGATGCACCAGTTCATCGCCGTCAGCGGGCACGTCTTCAACGTGGTAGCCAGCGCGTTGCAGAGCGTTGAGTATGTTGATGGCCGAGGCCGGCGTGTCCAGGCCCACAGCGTTGCCGATGCGGGCGTCCTTGGTCGGATAGTTGCTCAGGATGATTGCGATGCGCTTGTCCGCGTTGGATTTGCGCCGGAGGGTAGCGTGGCGGACGGCCAACCGAGCCACGTAGTCCATGCGGTCGTCCTGAGCCACGTAACGCTGCATCCGCCCGGCGGAAAGGGAACCCCCTTCCGGCGGCGTCTCTTCTTTGAACGACACCGGCACGGCGATAATCCGCCCGTCAAACTCGGGAAAGGCGACGTTCATGGCGGTGTCCACCGGGCCCAACCCCAGCGAACTCTTTTCCCAATCTTCCCTGCTTCCGGTGCTGACGATGGCCTGAATGATGGGCAGGTCCAGCTGCTCCAGCAGCGCCTGCGACCAGCCGGTGGCGACGGTTGCGCCCGTACCGCCCTGCTGGTGCTCCAGATCGCTCATCGCCAGTCCCATAGTGTTGATAATGCAATCGACCCGTGGGATTCCCTCGGCGTCCACCATGTAGTCGGTCAAGGTCTGGCTGTGTTCTGCATCGTCCTCTTCAGGCGTGTGCTTCAGGCTATAAGAATATACCGGCAATACGTTGACATCCTGCAACTCCAGACGATGGATGAGTTCGTCAACGAATGCCAGGTTTCCGCTCATCCAGTGCGCGCGGTAAAACAGGACGCCGACGGCCGGCCGGCCGCTTTCGTACCGTTGCGCTATGTACTGGTCGACCCCTGAACCCTCGGCCACCTCAGGATGATAGATACCCTGCCAGGGCATTGGCGCCGGAGCCTCGTGCCCGTATTCGGAACCCAGATAGGCGTCGGACAGGAACAGAAACAGGTTGCGGAAATTCAGGACGCCGCCACGCATCAGGTAGGCAAAAACCGTTTCCACCTCGGCAACCGGCGCCGTGCAGGCGGTAACCAGATCTTCATCCCATTCCTGGTGGCCCGGACATGCGATGACGGGGACTGCACGGGAACCGCAAACGCTGACCAGTGCGTCGAACGTGTCTCCAAGCGCGCGCTTGCCGCCCAGAAGCCGGAGGACCACCACCGACGCCCGGCCGACCGCATCCATTAAATCGGAACGCGCGGATGCCGCCGCCTCGCTTTCGCCTTCCAGCGACACCGGGTTGCAAGCATACACCTGCACTGAATCTCCCCAGGGCATTCCGACCAGAGCGCGCTCCGCCGTGAGGATGTCGGTATCCGCCGTGGTTACCAGGACCAGAGTGGCGGGCGTTGTCAAATCTGCAGTGGTCATGCGTCAGTCGGCCGGCTCGTCGGGTCGCGGGAACACCATTATGGACAAATCGCTGAATTCGTCAGGCAACTGTGAGCATTCGGCCAACGTGCCGTCCCAGCGCTGCTCATCGGGCAGGGTGAGACGCTGGAAAACCGTAACGGGATGTTCAGGGTCTGCCCCGTCCGCAACGGCTCCGGCAGCGATGGCGGGAGGCATGAAATCGTATGGCCGCGGCAACAGGATGACATTGCGCCTTCCCTGGTGCATCAACTCTACCAGTTCGGACAATTCCGAACCTCGATCCCATCGCTGGTGCAGGGTGATGAACACCGACTCTTCCAGAGAGATTCCGGCCCGGGCACAGGCGATTTGAATGCTGCTAACTCCCGGAATGAGTTCAACGGTCTCGGCGCGGCGTCGCACACGATTCAACAATTCCTTGGCTGACACGTTCAGGTCGCCCCAAACGCACACCACGCATGATTTGCCCAGTTGGGCCTGTTCCTGCGCGTAATCCAGCACCGCCTCCTGGTCTCGGTAGGCCATGGGGCGCACGTCGGCGTTACCGGTGCGACCGTCCACCACATCCAGCACGGTCTTGAATCCTACGATCACATCAGCCTGCTCCAGGGCCAAGCGACCCTTCAGAGTGAGCAGGTCGGGATCACCGGGACCGACGGCCACTACAGTCATTTTTATGCCGGAATTGGTTGTGCTCATTTGGGGATATTTCTGATCCGATACTAAAATTTAAGACCCTGGAGCGCCGAGGCTGCCAGGGTCGGGGTTTCGAGTTGCGGGAGCGTTTAGCATCAACCGGATGATTTGGTATTGCATACAATGCCGCACGGAAACAACCCTGTTGGGCGCAGAGTAGAGTTCCAGAGCAACACCGGGTAGGTCTCCTGACTTACGGTTCTCGGCCTTCCGAACCCCTTCCCGCCGGTGGACACAGGTGAACGCCAGCAGTGGTTTACGTCGGCAGGCTCCCCGATTACAGTGGCGCAACCGCGGCGGAGTCAAACCGCCTTCCCTATTAAGCCCGATAAGGATTTTTTGGCGCCCGGTGCCTGGGAATCAATTGTTAAACAGTTGCGAGGCTATCGCGCCCCCAATGTAACCCGGAGCACGTCGGGTGTCAACCGGGCGCAAGATCTCACGCCTACCCGTTTTAATCTGTCATTGCGAGCGTAGCGTGGCAATCTGGTCGCCGTAGCAACGGCGGTTCGCCGGCGTGTGCTCAACCTCAACGAGATTGCCACGTGGTTCGACAGGCTCACCATGAGCGGCTGCGCTCCTCGCAATGACAGGGGGTGAGGGCGGAACATCCGTCCCCCTGCGTCCTGCCACCCCCTTATCAAGTACGGGGTCGCAATGACAGATTAAGTGCGTACGCGTGAGATTAGAGATAACTTGACAGCGAATTGCACCGTGAATAGACTGCGGTAACGCCGATAATATTTTATGCAGAATTTCATCATATATGATGAAACCGGATTGGCATGGAGTGATATGCAAATCCTTGGCCGGGAAGCAACATTGCCTTCTTTCGGACCCGATGCTATTAACCGTAACCTAAGCGCGGCTGGACATATGGGCTCAGCTGGCGGACACAGATTCTCTAGCGTTCGGCCAACTTCTTCAACAACAGGAGGAGAAACATGGGAATAGCAGGAATGGTGCTTGGCATTATCGCCATCGTGTTCATCTTCATTCCGTATCGTCGGGATAATCGTAACTGTCCCGTGTATGTTGGTGGGACTGCCGTTGTCGATTGTGGGTTTAGTGCAAGGTCGCAATAACGGCACGGGAGTGGGGATGGCAATCGCCGGACTGGTTTTAAATTTGATCGCCCTCCTCATCTTCTTGGTCGCGTTGATCTTTATCGGTTCATTTATCCTCGCATTATTCAATTTATAACGAGGCTATGCCCGGCACCCGATTACCAGGGTTCCCGGTCTTGGGCACCAGGTGCCGAATCGCAACAGCTACTGATTGCGTGGGCGACAGAGTACGGAATCAAACCGGCGGGTTATTCACCAGCGGGCACGCCCTCAAGTAACTTGATGGAGGAAGCACTGTGGCCGAAGAACAACAGCCATTCCAACCGGAACAACAACCCCCGGGATCCTCAGGCGGACTACCACCGTTCATCCAGAACAATTTGATGTGGATAGCGGTCGGTGGTGGCGCCGGTCTGGTGGTCCTCGTCATTATCATCGTGGTAGTGGTCCTGCTGGCCGGCGGCGGGGGCGACGATCTCAAAGCCGATTACATCGATGAATGCACTGACGACAGGAGGGGTTGGGGTCTGGATGAGGACGTATGCGAATGCGGTTGGGCAATCGTAGAGCATGACTTCAATAAAAAAGCCATCACCGAAATCGAAGATGCGCGCAACGGCGACGAGATGGTATTCGATATCTACCAAGACGCTGTCGGGTACTGCAACGCGACTCAAGAACTTCCGCGCAGGATGATACCTGACATTGGCTCGAGTCGGGGATTCGGTGGGTTGAGCTCCGACATCGAAGATTACTATATCGAAGAATGCGACGACGCCGGCCTGGATGAAGAAACATGCCAGTGTTCGCTTGACATACTGGGTGGCGATTTCGACACCGACACCTTTGAGGAACTGGAACAGGACGGCGAGATAAGCTTCCTCTTCGGCCACGCGCTGGATTACTGCGAATCCACCGACAACCTGCCGCGAAGCCTTCGACCGGACCGCTAAAACTATCCAGGTAACTTGAGCGCCGTGCCTGTTAGCATGGGTACGGCGCTTTTTATGTTTACCAATGCTCTCTCATAAAATAGCCCGACCGTTTAGCCTATCGCACAACTTGCTTTTGCCCGTCACCATGCCGCAAAATCTCTGACATCAAACAATAGCGAAGGACAAACAATGGTTTTGAAACTCGTTGGATCCATCATCGGGGTGCTGGTCATCGCGATAATAGCCGTTGGCGCGTTAGCCTACTTCGGGATCATATCAATCCCGTATATCCCGGGACTGGGCGGATCCAAGCCCGAGAATACGGCGCAATATTTCCCTGATGACGTGGTGGCCTACAGCTGGTTTACGCTGAATCCCGGCGATGGGCAACGGGCAGAAATGCTGGATATCTGGAACCGTTTCGACGAGTTGGATGGATTCCACGACGCCGTGCAGGACGTGCTGGACGAATTGCGTGAGGAGACCGACATTGATTTCGAGGAGGATGTCCTGCCCTGGATTGGTCCCGACATGTCCGCCGCACTTCTCGATTTTAGTTCATTCGAACCCTCGGCGGTCGCCATCATCGGCGTGCGTGACGCCGAGGCCGCCGCGGACTTTATGGATCTCCTGATTGGATATGCGGAGGACGAGGGATCAGGTTTCATTGACGATTCTGAGGGTGATTTCGATATCTGGCTCGGAGAAAACGATGAGGGGGCCCTTGCGCTATCCAAGAGCTGGCTGGTGATCGCCACCGACGAGGATGCACTGTTTGACACTCTCGATATGATCTCCGGGAACGGCGGAGATTCACTGGCAGACAATCCCAACTTCCAGGAAGCGCAGGCGGCGCTGCCCGACCGCCGGTTCGCTTCGGTGTACGCTGATTATGAGGGTATCGAGGACGAACTCGGATCACTGTCGGGATTCGGCCTTATGCCGTACGGCACCGACACCTTCGGTATTGAAACGCCTGAGTGGGTGGCAATGTCCTTCCAGTGGGTTGACCGCGGGCTGGTTGTGGACGTGGTTAGTCCTACTACCACGGACTTCGGATTGGAGATTGCGGATCTGGACAACCCGGCCCAGGTACTGCCCGACGATACGCTGGGTTTCGTCGCTTCTGCCTTCGACCCCAGCGTGGACAACTGGCGCAATGCCCTGGACGATTACCCCGTTGGGGATTTTTGGTTCCTGGAAGACATACTGGATGAGATTGATTACGGTTTGAGAGACTTCGGTATGGGCGGCGGATTGACCGGGGACCCGGATGATTCACTGGCCGACCTGCTTGATACGATGATTGGCGTCGTTGACGACGCTACCGGCGTGGACCTGGAACTGGACTTCTTCGACTACCTGGGCGGCGAAATAATCATCGGAGTAAGGGAGTTCGATTTCCAGGAAGTAGAATCCAATCCGGAAACGAACGCGGTGGACGCGATGGCTATGCTTTCATACCGTTCAGACAACAAACGCGACCTGCAGGATACGATGGACGTTTTCGTCGAACTGGTTGAGGAATATTCCTTGGGGATAGTGAGCGCCGACCCGGTGGACGTAGGGGCCGAAGACGATGCGATGGTGTTGAATCTGGACGCTTTGGGGTTCTCGGACATTGCCTACTCGCCCGGGTACGTTCTGCACGACGGCTACATGACACTGGCGTCCACCGAAGATGCGCTGGTTACTACCGTAGATGTTCAGAATGGCGACGCCGACAGTCTTACATCCGACGGTGAATATCAACGTGCGGTCGGGCACACTTTCGGAATCAGACAGGCCATGGCCTACGTGAACTTCCAGCTGATCATTCAACAATTAGACCCTGACGATTTGGATATGGACTTTGACGAATTCGAGATTTTGGAAACGGGACTGAGCGGGGCCGCCTTTAGCGCCCACCAGGGCGAGGAATACTCCCGTCTCTCCTTCGTTGTCACACTCTTCCCGGAGTAGTTCGCTGCCGGGAGAATCCCGGCCCACATCCCGCCGCAACCAAAATGGAGCCGGAGCATTATTGCTCCCAAGGCTTTTCGGTTTTACAAGAAATCCCCTCTCCCTTGATGGGAGAGGGTTAGGGTGAGGGTGTGAGATAGGGAACTATCCTGCGCAGACTATACCCCTCACCCCAGCCCTCTCCCACAAGGGGAGAGGGAGAATCGAAAGGCCCTGTTATTGCACCGGCTCCATTTGTTTCGCCTGGGCGCGCGTTGCGCTAATTGACGATGCCGCCGCCAATGGCCGGGAGGAAATGCATTTCGCTCCCTTCGGAAACCCGATCCAGCAATCCCAGTTGGCTCACTTCACCGTCGATAATCACCGCCAACCCGGGGGTTACGTCATCCGTTTCCTCGTCGTACAGCAGCTCTTTCATGCCCGGGTGCAGCCCCTCCAGGTTGTTGATAACCTGGCGCACCGTGGCGCCGGATACTTGAACGCGATCCGGCGCTCCGGTGATGCGTTGCATCTGAACTGGTATCCACACGTCAGCCATATATTTTTACCCTCACCCCAACCCCTCTCCCATGAAGGGAGAGGGGCTTTGCGGATGCTATTTTCCGTCTTTTTCCCACAGGGCTTCGAGGACGTTGCCGGGGTTCATGGGAAGAACCTCCAGGCGCACGCCGATGGCATCGTGGATGGCGTTGGCGATTGCGGCCATGGGAGGAACGATCGGCACTTCGCCGACGCCTCGCACACCGTAGGGGTGGTTAGGGTTGTCAACCTCAACGATGCAAGTGTCAATCATGGGCAGGTCCAGGCTGGTGGGCATCCGGTAATCCAGGAAGCTGGAATTTACCATGTGGCCCTGATCGTTGGTGTAATACTCCTCGTTGAGGGCCCAGCCGATTCCCTGGACGACTCCGCCCTGGATCTGTCCCTCTACGTAAGACGGGTGGATGGCTTTGCCGGCGTCCTGAATCGCGGTGTAACGCAGGATTTCAACCTTGCCGGTGTCAACATCGACCTCAACATCCACGATGTGGCAGGCGATGGCGGGGCCGGCGCCGCCGGGGTTTACACCGCCACGCCCGACAATTGGGCCGCCGGTAGGAACCTGACGCGCTGCCAGCTGACGGAAGGTCAGTTGCAATTGGTCGTCGGCGCGGTGCTTCAGCACACCGTCTTCGTATTCGACATCATCTTCCGAGACTTCCCAAATGCGGGCCGCACGGGACATCATCTGCTGCTTTACATCCTGGGCGGCGGTGTAGGCGGCAAATCCGGTTTTGAAGGTGACGCTACTGCCGCCGGTGTTGGAGGTGAAACCAATGGAATCGGTGTCGCCGATCTGCGGATGGACATCCTCCACCGCGATACCCAGCACCTCAGCGAATTGCTGGGATACCGAGGCCCTGGTTCCCCCAATGTCAGGGGAGCCCTCGGTCAAGCTGACGGTCCCATCCGGATTGACGACGGCCACCGCGCTGGAAGGCCCGGTGTTATTCCCCCAGAATCCCGCGGCGAACCCGCGGCCGCGGTACTTGCCATCCTTCATTGCGCTGTAGTGGGGATGCGCTTTGGAGGCTTCCAGGGTTTCGATGTAACCCACTTTCGGGGTCAACGGACCGGTGGGTCGGCGGGTGCCCTCTTTGGCGCTGTTAATCAGGCGCAGGTCGATGGGATCTACACCCAGTTTCTCGGCCAGTTCGTCCAGCGCCACTTCCACGCAGAAAGCAGCAGCCGGCGAACCGGGAGCGCGATAGGCTGCGGTCTTGGGTCGGTTGACAACGATATCGTAGCCTTCAATCCAGGTGTTGGGGATTTCGTAAGCCGAAAACACGCAGTTGGCCGCACCGGGCACGGGAGAACCGGGGAACGCCCCCGCCTCGAAGATCAGGTGTACCTCAGCGGCGGTTATCTTGCCGTCGTTGGTTGCTCCGATCCGGCAGGATATTTCGGTGCCGGAGGTCGGTCCGGTCGCTTCAAATACTTCGGTGCGGTTCATTGCCACTTTGACCGGAGCGTGGGTTTTCTTGGCCAACAGGGCCGCCAACGGTTCCATATACACGGCGAGTTTGGCGCCGAATCCGCCTCCGATCTCCATTGGAATCGCTTTCACGCTGGAAACCGGCACCCCTACCAGGCGAGCAGTGTGGTCGCGCACGGTGAAATGCCCCTGACTGCTGGACCAGATCGTGAGGGTACCGTCATCGTGCCACATGGCGGTGCCGCTGTGGGGTTCGATGTAACCCTGATGAACCGCCGACGTCGAAACCGTTCGCTCAACAACGACGTCAGCGGCCGCCAATCCAGTGTCCAGATCGCCCATGCGGAACTCAAAATGGTTGGCGATATTGGTGCCCGCCGAGGCATCGTCGTCGTCCAGCACGCCGCCGGCGCGAATACCGGCGGTACTGAACGCGGCCAGCCGTTCATGGACCAGCGTCGCCCCTTCCGCCATGGCGTCCCGAGCGTGCATAACCGGCGGCAAAACCTCGAAATCCACATCAATCAGATCCAGGGCTTCCTCGGCAACGTGGGCGTTGACGGCGGCCACGGCGGCGATGGCGTGTCCCTTGTAAAGGGCTTTGTCCTGGGCCAGGATGTTATTGCTGAGGAACTTGAAATTAATCATGGCGCCTTCAGCCATGTCAGACGCCCGGCCGGTGGGCTCGACGATATCGGCGCCGGTGATCACGGCGCGGACTCCCGGGAGGGCCGCTGCCCGGCTGGTATCGATGGACTTGATGCGAGCATGAGCATGGGGGCTGCGCAGCACTTTTCCGTACAACATGCCGGGCAAGTTCAAATCGGCGCTGTACCGAGCCATGCCGGTCACCTTGTCCGCTCCGTCGTGGCGGATGGGCCGGGTTCCGACGACCTTATACTCTCGGTCATTGGTCAATACGATATTGGGCTTGTAATCCAGCATCAGCTCCTCCTGGGGTAATAATAAAACCAACGAAATAGCGAGCACGTGGGGGCCAGTATCAAGGCCCGCCACCTCATTGGCGTTATGATAGCATACGGCCCGACGCGCGGGCACACGCCGAAGGTAACGCCTTCGAAAGTTATGCGCCGGGTCAAATCAAACGAAACCAGAGGCCGATTCGCATGGACACCATCATCATCAAAGGTTGCCTGAACGGCAGTCGAGGCCGCGAAGACAACCCCAACGTCCCCTGGACACCCGAAGAAGTAGCGCAGGAAGCGGTGCGATGTTACGAAGCCGGCGCATCCATTGTTCACATCCACGCCCGCACGGCGGATGGCGGGATCAGCTATGACCCGGCCTGGTACGCCCAAACCGACGCCATGATTCGTGCCCAGTGCGATCTGGCCCTGAATCACACCACCGCACGCCAATCCCATGTGCCGGTGGAAGCCGTCACGCGCTACCTGCTGGAGACTCCTCAACCCGTGGAGATGGTGTCACTGAACCTGGGCACCGGCACCCGATGGCCGGTGGACGCTGAAACAGGTCGCCGGCGCACGACGATCAGTCCCAACTCGTTTGAAGACATTGCGGCGACGCTGGACGCCTGCTATCAGCGCGGAACGTTCCCCGAGCCGGCCGTACACGACACCGGCAACCTGAATCTGGCCTTCACGCTGATGGCGGAGGGTTACATTAAAGACACCAGGTATTTCCTGGTTGAACCAGGCGGCCACTGGGGCGACGGGCGGCAGACGATGGTCGGTTCGCCACGCAACTATATGCTGATGGCCGATACCATCCGCGAACACTATCCGGAGGCCACCTGGCTGGCGCACAGCAGCATGGGCCAGACCTTCCCGCTGTGTGCCATCGCCATCGCCACCGGGGCGCACATCCGAGTTGGCTTTGAAGACAGCCCGTTCCTCCCCAACAACCGGCAACCCACCTCCAACGCCCAGTACATCGAATGGGCAGTAACGATGGCGCGCCTACACGGCCGGGAACCGGCCACGCCGCAACAGGCGCGGGACATATTGGGTCTGATACCGTTCCCGGAGGCGTAGCAATCATGGGGCGGCAAGAGGCGGACGCAATTGGGCTGGCGGTTGCCCGCGCCGCGCAAGAAGCGGCTCCCTATGCCACCGTAATACTGTTCGGTTCCCGGGCCCGGGGAGACCACCGGCCCGACTCGGACGTGGACCTGATGGTGGTTTGGGACGATACCAAAGCGGTGCCGGCAGTGGCTGGCGGCGAGACGGCTCACGATGCAGCCTATCGCAAATTGCGCGAGTTGCCGGGGAAGTTCGGCCTGGACGTCATCGGGATGACGCGGGAGCGGTTCGCCTACTGCCGGCGGGCGCGCAACCACGTGGCGGCGCAGGCGTTGCGGGATGGGATAATTATGAACGACGATAAATTCGAAGACCTTAGCGACGAATATGATGACGATTACCCCGCCGGCTGGCCGGACATCCGGCAGCGCCTCATCAATGCCCGGCTGAGGCTGGGCAGCATGAACCACAGCATCAATACCGGGCTTGACGACCAGGACCTGATTGGATTCATCGCGCAGCAGGCGGTGGAAAACGCGCTGAAAGGCTGGATTTCGGCCATTGACTGCGAGTACACCAACATCCATCGCATCGACGAGCTGGCCGACATCATCATTGACAACGTGGCGGAGGGATCGTCGCCGGCGCGGGATGAACTGGACGCGCTGGTGGAATTCATTATGCTGCCGCCGGAGGAGCTGGCGCGGCGGAGGCCACGGGATCCGCGGGACTGGCTGACCCAATACGCGGTGGATTACCGCTACGGTGGCGCAGAGCACCGGCTGGACGCGGGCGGCTACCGGGAACTGCAGGAGCGCATCAGCCGGGCGGTAGAGGCTTTCGTGGCGGAGACGTTCCGCCTGACCGGAACGGGGTTGGGGGATTTGGGGGATAGCAGGTGACGGGGTGGTAAGTGTGCTGGCGAAAATATGGATGGGAATAACGCTGCTGATGGCGGCGATGCGGCGGTGGGTTGCATCACGGTGGAGGCCCCAGAAACGCCCGATGTTCAATCAACAGTTGCGGCGGAGTTGACACGGGTTGCGCAGGAAGCGACGCTGCAACGCACGGTATCGAATGTACCATCAGCCGCCCCAACAGATACACCTCAACCGGAGCCTACCGCCGTTCCGGTGGACACACCCCGCTCCCACTACCGCCCCAACATTTACGCCTTTACTACGACCCCGGCAGACGGCAACTTCCACACCCCGGCCAACTGCAACGCCGACGGTGGCGGACTTGGTATCCCGGATTCGGCCCAGCCTGGCGCAAATCATCACGACCTCCGGCGATGGTTCCGGCTTTGTGTACGACCACCAGCGGAGTGGTGGCGACCAATACCCATGTGGTGGACTGCTGCCGCAACGTCACGGTCGTTTTGGGAGGTATCAGGTGTCAGGGTACGGTGCTGGGCAGGGATGACCGGATGGACCTGGCGGTAGTGCGACTGAACTCCGGTAATAACTTTAAACCCACGCCATTTGGCAGCGCTGGATGGGTTTCCGTGGGAGACCACGTAATGGCATTGGGGTTTCCTCTGAGCTTCAGCTTGGGGAGCGAACTCACCGTCACCCTAGGGACCGTATCATCGGAACGGAAAATTGACGGCTATGATTACTTCCGAGTGAGTGCCGGCGCATTTTACACTTGGCGGGGTCAAGACCGACGGCCGGGTGGTCTGCTGGGGCAGTAATAACGAAGGGCAGGCCACGCCGCTGTGGGGTGACTTATCCGAGCCTATGGATTGCCCGATTGTCACCTAATTTGGCGGCTCCTGCTGCGGAGTGCCAATAGTGCCTGCCAGGTTGGCGTCAATAGAGTCAGCAAAAATTGCGTCACGCACGTTGGCACCGTTCAATATAGCTCCGGTAAGGTGGGCTAGGTACAAGTTAGCGTGACAGAGGTCAGCGTCGTTCAATCTGGCTCCAATTAGTCTAGCCTCGGGCAATTCCGCGTTAGTAAGAATGGCACCGCTCAAGTTGGTGCCATTCAAGTTAGCGCAGAACAGATTGGCATGGGACAAGTTGGTATTGGCTAGGTTAGCCTGCCTCAAGTCAGCACGGGATAGGTCAACGCGCGACAGGTCGGCCTCGGATAAATTGGCATTTGCCAAGTCTGCACTAGACATATCGGCTCCTGCCAAAGGAAAGCCGGCTAAGTCTGCTCCAGCCAAGTTGGGACGGTCAGGTCGGTTCTCATTCCAAGCATCGACACCCTGCCGGAGTAATTCCAAATGATCAGGGTCAAGCTGATGATTGGCATAGGGGTCAAGGTGCTGGTCGATCATCATGCACCCTACTTTGGGCTGATGCTGGTTCGTCTATCTCTAGATGACTCAAGCATACAACGATGCGAAGATGTCCACAATCTGGACTATGAATAGCTCGCCGTAAACTCTCAAGTATCCACCGCCACGCTCTCTCCTTTCTCCATCGGAACCAGGTACAGGTGCAAATCCGCAGTGATAAACGGCGTTCCTTCGCTAATCGCCTTCCATCAAAGGGTTGGGAGTGGATTCCGGGTCAAGTCCGGAATGACGGAGTTATGAGTGCGACAACAGTTTAGCCCAGCAGCGGCTCCAGCAGGTTGAGCAGTTGCTCCACGTCATCGAGGTCCTCGGCAACGGTTTGGCCGTCTTTCCAGTCCTCGTAAAAGTTGGTGTGGAGGGCGTTGGCAGTATTGAACAGGCGTCGGACGTCTTCGTTGCCGGTTTCGTTCCGAACCTGCCTGACGGCGGCGAATAGCTGACGATGGCCGCTATGCTGCCAGCCACGCTGCTCGGCGATGGCTTTGACCATCTGGGCCGCCCGCGCCCCAGCCCTTCTCCGACGCCTGTCGTGCGTCGCCGGCAGCCAGTTCGGCCCGGGCCTGGGCCAGCAGTTGCCACCCCGCTGCTTGATAGGTTTGGGTAGTCATATTCCTTCCTCGAAGAGGGCCATCGTAGCAACGAGTGTACCATCGGCGTACCGGCGGCCCGGTCTATCTCATGCATCCATGTAAATTGAGTTTTCAATCGATACGGCGACCGCGCCAATACCGGGGCTGGGTATCTGAACGGCGGCCCCTATATCCGGATGGCCCATCCGTGCCGCGCGAGACCATCTTGACAACTGCCGCCACCGCCAGCCCAACGGCGAAACCGCCGATGTGAGCGAAGAACGCGGTGCTCACCTGATTACTGACGCCAATCGACAACACGCCCTGGATTACCTGCAAGCCAATCCAGATGAGCAGCAGCCACACCGCCCGCAGGTTGACAACGGTGATCACGATGTACCAGATGAGCGTGCGGATTCGATTGCGCGGATACAACAGCAGGTAGGCGCCCATTACGCCGGAGATTGCGCCGCTGGCTCCAACCAACGGCGTTTGTGATCCGGTATCAATTGCGAAGTGGGATAGTGTGGCCAACACGCCGGCGGCCAGGTAAAACGCCAGGTATTTCACATGGCCGAACGTATCCTCGATGTTGTCGCCAAACACCCACAGGAACAGCATATTGCCGGCGAAGTGCATCAAGCCGCCGTGGATGAACATGGAGGTGAGTATGGTTGCCCATGTGGGTACGGGCGACACGATGCTCAGTTGCAGGCCTGATTCGGACAGCAAGACTTGAGCAGCAGTTCCCGAAGACAGTTCCGAAGGTATGAACCCAAACTTGTAAAAGAACGTGACTATGCCAACGCTGTCCGCTCCAAACAGGAAACCGAGTCCTCCGACGGCGATCTCATACAAAAAAACCAGGGCGTTCAGCCCCAGCAATACTACGTTAACCACCGGAAACGAACCGCGTGGTCGACCGCCGTCAGATATGGGTATCACATCAAATCCCTAGTGTCAGGGGCAGGGCTTCGCAGTTAGTAAATGGCGCCGGCATTTTGCCAATCGGAACGGGCCGCCCCATCCCGAAGGCAGTGTACCGCAGGGTTACCCGCGCGTACTCAAGCGGGGACACCGACCGGGCGCCAGCCGGAACGCGCGATCAGTCCGCAGGGGCTGCGCCGATATCTGCGGCAGCGTGTCCGATGATCTCAGCAGCGGTGCTTTGCGAAATGCGCCCGATGTTCAACATGACGTGGTACAACGTGGGGTCGTTTGCATTGACCCGGAAAAACTTGCGGTAAAACGTCAAGCGGGCGGTCTCCAGTTCATCCATGTAGGCGCGCGCTTCTTCAGGGGAAAACATCTCCCGCTTGGCCATGGTGTCAACGCGGACATCGGTGGGGGCCACCAAGCCAACATGGACCACGCCGGGCGTATCGGACAGGATCATGTTGCTGCCGCGCCCGATGATCACGACGTCACCACTGGCGGCAAGTTCATTGATTACAGAAGTAGTGGCCTCGATAAACGCCCTATCATGCACTGCGGATGACGCCGCCGCATCCGACACCAGCTCGGTGTAGGCTTCAGCGGGCAGCATTTCGATGCCCCGGCCGAAATACGGTTCGGCCCCCGCACCGGCTACAGCAGATCGCTCCAACACCGTTTGCATAAACCTTGCGACGCGTTCGCGGAAAGGGACGACCCGCTGCTCTTTCTCGATCAACCGCCCAACCGGAGAACCGACCAACCGTGCCGCCTCCGAGAAAATATAACGGTCAACGTAGTTGAGTCCGAGGTTTTGAGCCACCAGGTGCCCGATCTCCAGGGTGCCGCTGCCAATTACACCGTTGATCGTGATGACCGGCATAATTTATCCCTCCGTCGCCATTTCAACCCAACGACTCCAAAACGCGCCAGTGTGGCGGTGCGGAGATATGATCAAGTTGCGTACTGGGTAAGCACACGGTCGCGACGCCGTCCGTATTCGTCAGTCAGCAAACCCATCGCAAAAGAGTCGTACCAGTCGCCGTCCTTACGGTGGGTACGGCGCAGGTGTCCTTCCAACACGAACCCCAGATGCCGGAACATTTGCAGGGCGTGTTCGTTATATTCGGGGACGTCTACCCAAACACGGTGAAGCTCCAGGTTCTTGAACGCTTCATCCAGCATGGAAATCAGGGCGGCGGTTCCGTAGTGGTGGTGCCACAGATCCTTGCGCCCGATCATGATGAACAGTTGCGCTTCTTCCAGAGGCCATTCTACGAGGAGCTGACCTTCTCCAATATGGGCTTCGTCAGTAGCGTAGATGGCGTAAATCCGCCGCTCATCCTGGTTGAAAACCTGGTCCCATTCTTCGTCGGAGGCTCCCTGAATCTGCTCGGGGGAGTATCCGATATGTAGAGCATGGCCATCGGTATCGTCGTTGCCATACCATAACCCGCTAACTTCGGGGTCGCGCAGCCAATCGCGCATGCGGGCGACATCATCGCGAGAAACATCGGTGGTGAGGCTTATTTGTGGGAACATAATCAGGCCTCCGCAACTTACGACAATAGTTCATTCGGCACTAACGGCGCCGCATCAGCAAATTGTAGGTTGGCCCAATTATATCACGGCAAGTAGTGTCCACCCCGCTGGGCTGCTCACGCGCGCCCGCTTTGTCAAACCAAACTGGCCTACTGTCATTGCGACGATCTTCCGCTCATCCCGAGCTTGTCGAGGGACGTGGCAATCTCGTTGAGGTTGAACACACGTCGGCAAACCACCATTGCTACGCCGACGAGATTGCCACCCCCGTATTAAGTACGGGGTCGCAATGACAGATTAAAGCGGGTACGCGTGAGGGGTTGGTGTTCGGTGATCGTTGCCCTCGAATAGATTAGACCGGCAGGTTATCGTAAGCCCAACTCAACAGGTTCACCGTCTCGTCCCACCCGATGCAGGAATCGGTGATGGATACGCCGTATTCCAGGTCACCGGGGTTTGATCCCAGTTTTTGAGCGCCCGCGTTGATGTTGCTTTCCAACATCACACCGAGAATATGCTCGTTGCCCTCAATCCGCTGTCCAATGACATCCTGGAAGGCGATGTGCTGACGAGTATGGTCTTTGTTGGAATTACCGTGACTACAATCTACAACGATATGGGGCGGCAATTGGGATTTACGCAACGCTTCCTGTGCGGTGGCTATGGAACGGGCATCGTAGTTGGTGCCACTGCGTCCGCCACGCATGACCAGATGGCAGTTCTTGTTGCCCCGGGTTTCAACAACGGACGCCTGCCCGTCGTGGTCAATGCCCAGGAACGCCTGGGGAGTAGCGGCCGCTACCAGGGCATCCACCGCCGTCTGCGGGTCGCCGTCGGTGCCATTTTTGAAGCCAACCGGCATTGAAAGCCCGGATGCCATTTGGCGGTGCGTTTGGCTCTCGGTGGTGCGGGCTCCAATGGCGGCCCAGGTCACCAGATCCGAGACGTACTGCGGCACGATGGGGTCGAGAAACTCCGTGGCCGAATACAGGCCGGCTTCCGCGATTTCCATGAGAAGCCGCCTGGCCCGGTGCAAGCCATCTTCAATCTGGTATGTATCGTTGAGGTTGGGATCGTAGATCAGACCTTTCCAGCCTACGGTGGTGCGCGGTTTCTCGAAGTAAACCCGCATAACGATCAACAGGCGATCGCTGACCTGCTCGGCCAACGGCTTCAGGCGGGCGGCATAATCCAGGGCTGCCGGCTGATCGTGAATCGAGCACGGGCCCACGATTACTGCGAACCGGTCGTCTTCGCCGCTCAGTACGGATTCCAGTTGTCTGCGCCCTTCCAGCACGGTGGCTTCGGCCTGGGGGCTCAGCGGGATGTGTTTTTCAAGCTCGGATGGCCGTATCAGGGCGTTATTGCTGGTTACGTTAACGTCCTTGGCGGGTGAACTTACCATTTTTGTGTCCTCCTCTGTGACTACCGGGGAGTGCGGGCTGTGCGGTCAATAAAAAAGACTTCAGCCTGTGTCCGGCTGAAGTCCTGCCTAAGGGATTTTTTCAAAGATTATCGGGCTTCACACACCGGACTTACGCCGACCTTGTTGCGGTAAGCGTAAAAGTAAAACGGGCGGTAATAGCCACGGGTCAGTTTCCGGCAGGTTGCGGTCATTTCACCGAAAATCCTACTCCAGCGCCAACGGGATGTCAACGGGTCAGGGCCTTTCGGTTTTACAAGAAATCCCCTCTCCCTTGATGGGAGAGGGTTAGGGTGAGGGTGAAGGTGTGAGATAGGGAACTATCCTGCGGCAGACTATACCCCTCACCCCAGCCCTCTCCCACAAGGGGAGAGGGAGAATCGAAAGGCCCTGGTCAACGGGCAGTCGGAATTGAGAAAATTGCAAAACTTGTCATTGCGAGCGCAGCGCGGCAATCTCGTCGCAATAGCAACGGCGGATCGCCGACGTGTGTTCAGCCTCATCGAGATTGCCACGTCGCTTTGCTCCTCGCAATGACAGGGGGGACTGGAGTTTCGCAACTTTCTCGAAACGGAATCATCCAGTTTTTTACTCTGTCGGCGGCGATCAATCCAGCCTGAGACCGGACAAGCTCGCTACAACGGCAGCGCCCCGCCTTCCGGCTTCGGCCGGCGGGCCGTCAGCCAACGCACGCACCAGGACGCTTCCCACTACCGCCGCATCGGCCCGTTTGCCCACTTCGAGGACATGCTCACGGTTGGAAATGCCGAATCCGATCGCAACCGGCAGATCGGTTTGCTGGCGTACGCGATCCACCAGCTCAAAACCCCGATCGGACATTTCTGTTCGGGCGCCGGTAACGCCGGTCACACTGGTGCAATACACGAACCCGCCGGCCAACCGAACCGTTTCGCGAATGCTTTCGTCGGTGCTGGTTGGAGCCAATAGCGGTATCAGGTGGATTCCAAACGGAGCCAGTCGGCTGACCAGCGGCTGTGCTTCGGTGTAGGGCAGGTCCACCACTATCAAACCGTCAATGGTTGCGTCGGAGCAGGCTTTAGCGAACTTTTCGAGCCCGGCAGCCATGATGGTGTTGTAGTAACCCATCCAGATCACCGGTGTATCACCGATCAGGGGGCGCAACGCTGCCGCGGTGTCCAGGCAGTCTTGCGGCGTTATGCCGTTTTGCAGCGCAACAAAGCTGGACTCCTGGATCACCGGACCCTCACCGATTGGGTCGCTGAAAGCCGCGCCCAGTTCTATCGCATCGGCGCCGGCGGCAACCAATTGGGGCGCGATTTCCAGCGCCGCATCGCGATACGGGTGTCCCACCGTCATAAAAACCACGAGACCGGGACGTGCCTCGGCTTTGATTTCCGCAAATTTCTTGGCGATGCGATCAATTTTCACTGCTGGTCCACTCACTATTGGAAGCCTCGTTGAAGTGCATTCGGGTTGAAGTGCATTCGGATGGTGGTCAACAACAAATCTATATTACGCCGCAGCCAGTGTCCAGACTACAGGCCGTAGATCACCGCGATCGTCGCAACACCATTTTGAATGGCGTGTACCACTATTGAAGGCCAAAGGGACCCGGTGCGCCAGTACAAGCCACCCAACAACAGGCCGGTTACCAGGATGGGAAGCAACAACCCGATGTGATAGTGCATGGCGGCGAACACCACCGCCGACAGTACCAGCCCAGCGCCGTTTCCCCAACGGTTTGCCAGACCCCTGAACACGAAACCGCGAAAGAACAGTTCCTCAGCGAAGGGTGTCCACACGGCCAGGGCCACTATGCTCAAGATGGCCAACCGGTTCGCGAACACTAACTCGGGTTCGGGTTGGGGCGGGATCAGCGGTTGCCATTCCTGCCACGTTACCAACGTGGTGTACACCACCGAGAAACCAAGGCTGGCGACTACTGCTGCGATGGTCAAGCCGACCGACACCACGCCAGATGTCCGTGGGGCCACCAGCCCGACCGCAGGCAAGCCACGGCTCCAGCTTCTTGGGCCCAATCCCCAAACCAGAGCGACCAGTGTGCCACCGAGCAATCCGGTCGACACCACCGTAGCGATAGCCAACGGCAATATCAGCCCCAACAATCCCAATAGAACCGTGGCGGGAATCAGGATACCGACGCCCAACACGACATGCCAGAGTCCCCAGGTGCGCTGGACCGGCGTGGCGCCGTCGCTGACGGCGGCGGGATTCGTCGAGGCGCGCGACGCGTGCCCACATTCGGGACAATATTGGCTGTCCTGGCACAAGCGCACGCCACACTGGGAACAATACAAAATCATCACACCAAAGAGGGCTGGATGGTTGAACGGAATGGCAATTCGAGTATAGCGGACGACACGACGCTTCCGTTCAGGTCCAAACAGCGGAACCAACCACCAGAATGTTGCGGTAAGCGGTTCGGAAACTGCGCCCGCCAGAATTCGGTGGCTCGCATAATTTGGCAGCTAAACATCCCCGTAATGCTACGCAGAGCCTATTCAAAGTTGCGGGAAATTAAACACCCGCTCGTCCTGAGCCTGTCGAAGGACGGTCGACGATGGTTCGACAAGCTCACCATGAGCGGAGGTCTGAGGACTTTGAAAAGGCCCTGAATGCTACGCCAGGGTCTTTCGGTTGTCATTGCGAGGAGCGGCGACGTGGCAATCTCGTTGAGGTTGAGCACGTGCCGGGGAACCATCATTGCTACGGCGACGAGATTGCCACGCTGCGCTCGCAATGACATGAAGAAAACCGAAAGGCCCTGAATGCTACGCCAGGCCATTTGCCAACCGCAGCGGCTTGCGCCATAATTACCGCGGCTCGCCGGTTTTACCGGGAATAGACACTTTCCGGCGCGTCATGGGGCGATTATGTCAACCAACGATGCCGTGGAAATGTCTTACGAGGTTTTCCTGAGCGTTGCCGCCGGGGCCGGCCTGGATGTCTCCGATGCGGAGCGCATGGAAGATCTGCATCGTCGCGTAACGATGATGCGCAGCGGACTGGCCAGGGTTTTTGAAGTAGATGTGAGAAACGCAGAATCGCCGTCTGCCTTCATCGCTGAAACCCGGCAATAGCTGAAACCCGGTAATACCGCGCCGCCGGCGAGGAACGTCATGCCTTCCAACGAACTGCACTACATGTCGGCCTGGGAACTGTCCGGCCTGATTCGCAATCGCGAAGTTTCCCCAGTGGACGTAGTTGATGCCTGCCTGGCGCGAATTGAAGCGACCGAGCCAACGCTCAACTCCTTCATCACGCTGATCCCGGAGCAGGCTCGAGCCGCCGCCCGTCGCGCCGAGCAGGAAATCGGGCGGGGCAATTATCGTGGCCCTCTGCACGGGATCCCGGTTGGATTGAAAGACCTGTTCCACACTGCGGGCGTACGCACCACATCGGGCACGCGGATCTACGACACTTTCGTTCCCACCGAAGACTGCACCGTTGCCATCAAATTCAGCGAGGCCGGCGCGATATTGATGGGCAAACTGAATATGCATCCGTTGGCGTTCGGTCCCACCGGGGAAAACGCTGACTATGGGCACATGCACAACCCCTGGAATCCGGAGCGCATAACCGGTGGGTCAAGCGGGGGCAGCGGTTCCGCGACTGCTGCTGGCCAGTGCACGATTACCATGGGCAGCGACACGGGCGGCAGCGTTCGCATCCCCGCTGCGTTGTGCGGGATTACCGGGCTGAAACCAACGTACGGCCGCGTGAGCCGGGCGGGATTAACCCCGTTGTCGTGGTGCTTAGATCATCCCGGCCCAATGGTCCGAACCGTGGAGGACGCAGCGCTAACCATGAACGTGATCGCCGGGCCCGACCCGCGGGACCACGTTACCGTCAATGTGCCCGTACCGGACTATACTGCCGCGCTGACCGGTGATGTACGAGGTCTGCGCATCGGCGTCGTCAGAGAGTTTTTCGAGGAACCGATCGATCCTCAAGTGGCCGATCTGGTGCAGGGCGCAATCAGCGTGCTTGGCGAGTTGGGCGCCGAAATCGTTGAGGTTTCCCTGCCTTTGTTCGAATACGCTCAACCGATCAGCAACGCCATCCTGAGCGCCGAAGCCACCGCAGCCCACCGCGACATCCTGCTGTCCGATGGAGACAAGCTCTATCCCCAAGTGCGCGACCGGTTGGAAGAGGGTCTGTTTATCACGGCCTCCGAATACCTGCGGGCTCAACAGGCCCGGCAGGTTTTTTGCCAACAGGTTGCGGGTCTCTTGCAAAACGTCGATCTGCTGGCCGGCCCGGTGGAACCGGTGACCGCGCCGGTCATACTGGAACGTCGAATTGACATTGGCGGGGAGTCAATTCCGGCGGTGCCTCTGCTGACCAAGTACACCAGGGTTTACAACATCACCGGCTCTCCCGCCATATCGGTGCCGTGCGGGTTTGCCGATGACGGACTGCCGGCGGCGCTGCATCTGGCGGGACGGAACTTCGACGAACACACGGTAATCAGGGCCGCTTACGCTTATCAACAGGCCACCGACTGGCACACCCGGCGACCTCCCGTATAGACCGGCCCGGTCGCTTTCCCGATCTACCAAACTGCCTTCGCCAATCCCACTATACCCGTCAATCCCGCCATACACGGATAGAATCGTGGCCGCCATTAATGCCGTAACGTTTGATTTGTGGCAAACCCTGATCCTGGATAACCGGGAGTTGGGTCAGGCGCGCGCTCAGGTGCGCCTGGATGGCGCCCGCAATCTGTTGCTGGCCCATGATGAGGATTATGACCCCGACCACATCCGAGAGGCATACCGGGGTTGCTACCGTGCCTGTCGGGCCGTGAGGGACACCAACAAAGATGTTAGCTTCCGCACCCAGGTGGAAATATTTATCAACCTGATCGACGACGGTCTGGTTGATCGCCTGCCTGAACCCACCATCGCCGAGATTGAACGCGTGTACGCCGAGTCTTTCTTCGATTGCCCGCCGCGATTTCACGACGCCGCTCGCGAAACCCTGCAATCGGTTAGCGATATGGGACTGCGCATCGGTCTCATCTCCAACACCGGGATGACGCCTGGTTACACATTTCGAGAATTTCTGCGTCGCCACGATTTTCTAAGCTATTTTCAGACCCTGACCTTTTCCGATGAGGTTCTGCTGGCCAAACCGTCGGACGAGATTTTCCACATGACGATGGAATCCCTGGGAGCAACTCCGGAATCCACCGTGCACGTGGGCGACCACGTGGCCAACGACGTGGTGGGCGCTAATCGCGTCGGCATGAAATCGGTATGGATTCGCGGATTCTATGAACCGTCCGATCCAAATGACCCCCAAGCGCAACCGGATGCTGCTGTAGATGACCTGTCGGGCGTTGCCGACGCGGTACACCGACTGGCCTTCGGCTAATGAACTTCGCCGCTGGATACCTGCGGTGAATCAGTCCCCCAAGCATCGGCGGCCGTCCGTCGCCATGAAACCATAAGGAGCGCAGCGTTGTTTGAGGAACTGAGTGGCGGTCCGCTGCCCAACGGGCGTCAGCCCGACATTACCCTGGCAATCTTTCCGCACCTGCGGGAGTTCATCGCAATCGATCTGCGGCGTTCGCCGGCGGAGATATTGCTGCTGTCTGCCGACGACGTTTTCAATGAGGATTACTACCGAGCGGTGGAAAGCGAATTTTCAGCGTCCCTCCGGGAAGGGGCCGATCACCCGTTCGCCCACATGATGAACATCCCGACGCATGTTGACGAAATCGTCCGCGGCGTGGCGATGAACAGCATTCTCGACAGACTGGGCGTTGAATTTCACGACGAGGAAAATCTTCCCGAAGTGGTGGTTTTCGTAATATCCGGGCCGATTCTCGCCGCTCCGGTGGACCAGCTGGTGGCCGGGTTCAACGACCTTCTGACCGACCGCGCCGGAGCCGCGGACGCCGAACGGTGGAGCGCCACGGTTCGCGAATTGATCGTAAAAGAGGCGTCGGCCATTCCCGCCAACAGCGACGCGCTTGGAGAATCGCTGACGGGCGACGCGCTCGACCCTTATATGATCTGGCAGAACCGGAACTGACCATTTCAACCATTCCCATTCAATCTCTCACCGTCCAATTATTCGCAGTTACAGGTTACTTGACCACATGGAACGCATCGCAATCACCTTTAGCAGCCGGGACAACAACGACGACAGCGACCTGATCGCAGTGGCCCAGGAGGCGGACCGCCTGGGTTACGACTCTTTCTGGACCGGCGAATCCTGGGGGCGCGACGCATTTACGGTCTTGACGATGCTGGCCTGCAACACCGAACGCATCGGCCTGGGCACCGGGATCGTAACCGTGTACAGCCGCACGCCCGGACTGGTGGCGCAGAGCATTGCCTCGCTGGACCGGATCAGCGGCGGCAGGGCCATATTGGGCCTGGGCGCCAGCGGCCGGATCGTCATCGAGGATTGGCACGGCGTGAAGTTCGATCATCCAGTATCCCGAACCCGGGAATACATCGACATCGTCCGTATGGCATTGGCCGGTGAGCGAGTCAACTACGAGGGCCGCTTTTACAACCTGAAGCGGTTTCGCATGGGCGTGTCGCCGGTACAGTCGCAGATTCCGGTGTACGTGGCGTCCCTGGGGCAACGCAACCTGCAACTGACCGGAGAGCTGGCCAACGGATGGCTGCCCATCTGGATGCACCGCGAGCACCTGCCCAAAATCAAACAACCGCTGGTTGAAGCCGCCACCGCCGCCGGGCGTTCAGTTTCCGACATTATCACCGCTCCGCAAATCCTGTGCTGCGCCACCGACAACGGGGATGAGCTGGCAGCGGCCACCGACCAGGCTCGGGCGCACATGGCGTTTTACATTGGCGGGATGGGTCAGTATTACTACGACCTCTTCTGCCGGTATGGGTATCAGGTCGCGGGCGATGCGGTGCGAGCCGCCTGGTCCGAAGGCGACCGGAACAAAGCAGCCGCCGCCATTACTGATGAAATGGTGGATCAGATCACGGTAATCGGTTCGCCATCCGAATGCCGCGACAAGATGACCGGGTTTCGAGCCAACGGGGTCGATATGCCGATCGTGGCATTCCCCCACGGTACAAATCGCGATACCATGCTTGGAACGCTACAAGCCCTGGCGCCGCGAGACGGATAGACTGTTGGCGTGAAAATCGGCCTGGTATCCGATACCCATTCGGCGGGCAGCGGTTGGGATTTGCCGACTGCTGTACTGAAAGCTTTGGAAGGGAGCGAACTGGTGCTGCATTGCGGCGATCTGGAGTGCATCGGCGTGCTCGATTGCCTCGAGCAGGTGGCTCCGGTGCTGGCGGTTCGCGGCTATGAAGACCCGCGCGAGGCTGGCGACCGACTCGCCGATGTTACGCGAGTAGTAAACGCGGGAGGCGTACGCATCGGCATGGTGCACGACATCCAGTGGCCGACGCCACCAATTTTCACCACGCCGGACGGTACCGGACTACAGTATCCGGCTTCCGGGCTTCACGACATCCTGCAGCGGAAATTCAGCTGCGCGGTGGATGTGATAGCCTTTGGCGATACGCACGAAGAACTCATTGAGTGGCGCAACGGCGTATTGTTTATCAATCCCGGCAGCCCCACCTACCCGGGGCGACGCCATGCCCCGGGTTCTCCGGGCACGGTGGCGATATTAGACATTGTCGAAGGTCATATCGAGCCCCGCATCGTAAATCTGTCGGACTATACCTAGCGCCACCATAGGATGAACTGACCAACTCCCAGCCATTGGGTCAGCCAATTGACACCAAAATAGCCGTGTGCTAATTTCGCAATGTTTGTCATCCTTATTTACCGAAAACGGAGAGGAGAGTATGGAATCAATCATAGTAGCCCTGGCTGCGGGAGGTATCGCCCTCGTGTTTGCAGCCATCATAGCGTGGCGAGTCATTCGCGCCGATCAGGGCAATGCCACCATGATCGAGATCGGCGATGCCATCCGAACCGGAGCGTCTGCATTTTTGCGTCGCGAGTACCTGTCGTTGGTGCCATTCGTGATCGTAGTAGCAATCGTGCTTGGTGTAATGGATTACACCATCTTCAAGCACGATTTGGGAGTGCCGGCTACCGCCATATCATACCTGGTGGGCACAATATGCTCGGGATTGGCGGGTTTCATCGGGATGAACGTAGCGGTGAGGGCCAACATTCGTACCGCTGCGGCCGCCATGATCGGTCTCAATCCCGCTCTGCGCGTCGCCTTCTCCAGCGGGACGGTAATGGGTGTAACCGTGGTGGGCATCGGCCTGTTGGGCGTCACCATCCTGTTCCTCATATTTCAGGACATCAGCGTGGTGGCCGGTTTCGGTTTCGGGGCCAGCTCCATCGCTCTGTTCGCGCGCGTGGGTGGAGGAATTTTCACCAAAGCCGCTGACGTTGGATCCGACCTGGTCGGCAAGGTGGAAGCCGGCATACCCGAAGACGACCCCCGCAACCCCGGCGTGATCGCCGACAACGTGGGTGATAACGTGGGTGACGTCGCCGGCATGGGCGCCGACCTTTTCGAGTCCTACGTCGGCAGCATCATATCGGCCGTCGCCCTGTCGGCCAGCGCCGTGGCCCTGGCAGCCGGAGCCGGCGTATTCCATTCCCAGGCGGTGTTTCCGATGCTGCTGGCCGGCGCCGGTATCATCGCTGCCATCCTGGGCACATTCGTCGTCCGCAGCGGCGAACAGGCAAATTTTGAAAAGTTGTTGTGGGCGTTGCGATACGGCATATTCGCGGCCGGCGGATTGCTAATCATCTTCGCCGCCATCCTGACCTTTTTCATGACCGAAAACTGGTACTGGTTCGGTTGCGTGGTGGCGGGCCTGGTCGCTGGCACCATCATTGGCCTGGCTACCGAATACTACACGTCATACAGCTACGGTCCTACCAGAAGGGTATCCGCGGCATCCGAGACTGGCGCCGCCACAGTTATCATCAGCGGCATCGCAACCGGCATGATGAGTACCCTGATACCGGTGATCTGCGTGTCGGTCGCCATCCTGCTGGCCTACTGGTTCGCCGGATTCTACGGCGTCGCGCTGGCCGGCGTGGGTCTGCTTTCGACGCTGGGCATCACCCTGGCGACCGACGCCTACGGGCCGGTGGCCGACAACGCCGGCGGTATCGCTGAGCAGGCCAATCTCGATCCCCAGGTTCGGGAACGCACCGACGCGCTGGATGCGCTGGGCAACACGACAGCGGCCACCGGCAAAGGTTTTGCCATCGGCTCGGCTGCGCTCACCTCGCTGGCGTTGCTGGCCGCTTACTCGGTGAGCGCCGGACTGATCACGCTGGACGAATTCGGGAAGCTGGCAGCCGGTGGAACCGGTATCAACCTGTTGCAGCCGCAAATTCTGGTGGGCCTGGTTATCGGAGCGATGCTGCCCTTCATCTTCTCTGCCCTGACGATGCAGGCGGTGGGCCGCGCGGCTCAGGGCATCGTGGACGAGGTACGTCGTCAGTTCCGGGAGATTCCCGGCTTGATGGAAGGAACCGCCAAACCTGACTCGGCGCGCTGCGTTGACATCAGCACACGCAGCGCTTTGCGGGAAATGATTATCCCCGGCCTCATGGCCGTTGTGGCTCCTATCGCCACCGGATTCATTCTGGGTGAGGCCGCATTGGGCGGATTGCTCATCGGATCAGTGGCAGCCGGATTCATGCTGGCCATAATGATGGCCTCGGCCGGCGGCTCCTGGGACAACGCCAAGAAGTACGTGGAGCTGGGTAACTACGGCGGGAAAGGCTCCGATGCTCACAAGGCGGCCGTGGAGGGCGACGTGGTCGGCGATCCGTTCAAGGACACCTCCGGCCCCAGCCTGAACATCCTGCTCAAGTTGATGGCCATCGTTTCGCTGGTATTCGCACCGGCTTTCGTTGCGGCGAACGACCTTATCACCCTGTAGCAATATTAACTCTCCGGCTACAAACCGGAGGGCAGGTTTCGACAGATTCCCGGGGCGGCGATTGCGTCGCCCCGGGTTTTTTGCTGTTTACTACGGTGGCCCACTCAGGGTCATTCGGTTTTCCCGGTTTTGTCATTGCGAGCGCAGCGTGGCAATCTCGTCGCCGTAGCAATGGTGATTTGCCGACGTGCGTTCAACCTCAACGAGATTGCCACGTGGTTCGACAGGCTCACCATGAGCGGCTACGCTCCTCGCAATGACAACCGAAAGACCCCGGTGGCCCACTGGCCGGCGGGTCAACCGAGGGGAAGCCTGTGGTAAAGTTGTGGACAGTTTGGATTCGGAGGCCGCAAGATGACCAGCGCTAACGGGGGTTTGTTCGACCTGAGTGGGCGCGTCGCCCTCATTACCGGCGGGAACGGCGGGCTGGGCCTGGGGATGGCTCTGGGGTTGGCGGAGGCCGGTTGCGACATCGCGATTGCGGCTCGCAACGAGGAGAAAAACGCCGCCGCCGTCGCTGCCGTCGAATCTACCGGCCGAAACGCCTTCGCCATCCCCACCGACGTGACCAGTGATTCGGACATCGACGACATGGTGTCCCGTGCGGTGGCCCACTTTGGTCAGCTGGACATTCTGATCAACAACGCCGGCACGACCGTCCGCAAATCGCCCGAGGAAATCACCGCCGCAGAGTGGGACACTGTCCTGGACGTCAACCTGCGCGCCGCGTTTTTGTCCAGCCGGGCGGTCTACCCACACTTCAAATCGCGCGGAGGCGGCAAAATCATCTGCATCGGCAGTATGTTCAGCATCTTTGGCGGCGGCGGGAGCGGCGCCCCCTATGCGTCGAGCAAGGGCGGTGTAGTGCAATTGGCCAAGAGTTTTGCCGTGGCGTGGGCCCCAGACAACATCCAGTCCAACGTCATTCTGCCCGGATGGTTCATGACCGAGTTGACCCAGGCGATCCCGGAAACTCAGCCGGAGCGTTACGACAACATCAACCGGCGCATACCCATGGGACGATGGGGAGAGGCGGCGGAACTACAGGGCGCAACGGTGTTCCTGTCCAGCCGCGCGTCCGACTACGTAACCGGTGCGGTAATAACCGTGGACGGCGGGTATTCGGTGGCGTGAAGGTTACTCCGCCATTCCGGAGAAAGCCGGAATCCAACGTCCACAGCAAATTGCGATCCGACGGCCCGTATGTATTGACTTGGCGAAAAGCCGGAGTAGAATGCCGCCGATCAATCCACCCGGAGGCCAAGATGCCATGAAACGCAACGAACTATTGCTGTCAATCACACGGTGCCCGGAACTGGCGTTAGCGCAGGCAAATGCGAACCACTCCTGCGCTGGCGTTGTGGGTGTGCAAGAAGGCTGTTCCGGCGGCGGATATCAGGTGCCAGAGCCGTGGACAGGACACATCGAAACAGCCCCAATCATTTTCATATCATCGATCCCAGGCATAGCAAACAACGAGCATTTCCCCCGCAAGGACTGGAGCGATGCGAATACCATTGACTTCTTTCAGCGGCGTTTTGATGAAGACGCCGGCTATACGGTGCAAATGCCCAGCGAATCCCAATATACCAAGGTTTACGACGGCGATGGGGCACTGCAAACCGCCGAACACCATGTGCAGTACTGGAGCAACGTTCGCAACATCGCTCGGGTGATTCTTGGCCGGCGGCCAATCCCTGGCACTGACTATGCGCTGACCGAAATGGTTCACTGCAAGGGCCCTGAAAAATATGCACACAAAGCGGTGAGTCTCTGCTCAACCAAATGGATGCCGTCCATATTGGAACATTCCGGCGCAGTTATTGTGGTGTTATTGGGAAACCTCGCCCAAAATGCCGCCGGCCAACTGTGGGGGATAGATAACTCACCCTCCGCTCAATTTGACGCCCCGATAGCCGGACGGAACCGGGCAGTTGTGATACTGCCTCACCCGAATGCGCACCAACCCCGCAAGGTCGAGTATCACGTTAGCCAGGAGGAATTGGAACGGTTACGTGCGTTGTTGCCGGAAAAATAGGCGGCTTACAGCTGCTCCAACGCCTGGCGGGGTTGAACCCGCGTTGTGCCCTGGACCGAGCTGGCCTAGAACCTCGCCAGCGAACGGCCCAGGATCGCAATCCACAGCAGCCAATACATCCCGACGCTGTTGTTGACGTACCAGTCGGGGAAGGGCAGCCCCCAAACATCGGCCGGCAACAGCCACCATCCGATTATGGTCAGAAGCGTTCCGACCAGGAAAGATATTAGAGCGCCCGACCAACCCGCCGGCGAAAGGAGCAGCAGCATGGCGGCAAAAACCAGGAGCCGGGCATTGCTGCTTTCCTGAACCCAGTTGATGCCCTCACTTTCCGCACCGATGACCATGCCCCAGAAATCCCCGGCGCCGGGTATGACAATCGCCAACACGATGGCCACTCCGTAGATGACCACCGCCCACATTATCTCTCCGATACACCCCGAACCCCCCTCTCCCTCTGCGTTCCTCGAGCCGTCCGGTGTCAGACCACCGTCGCCGTCGGGCCGGTAGTTTGACTGTTCGAAGTCGTATTCACGTTCCACGATAGCCAATGCGGAACCTCCCGGTACATACCTGCCAGCGCGCGTCGGAGCGCATCCCTGCCCAAATACCGGGCAGCGGCCTTCCTACAGCTGCTCCAACGCCTGGCGGGAGAGCATCATTTTGACCGGGCTGATGGGTCGGAAGGTGCGCGAGACGCGTACGTCCCCGGCGAGGCTGCAAAGGGTGTAGGCGTCGTAGGGTTCCATACCTTTATCGGTGACCAGAAAATCCACCATTTCCCGCACCGCCTGTTTCATGGCGGGGCCGAGGTCGTCGCCGTGGGACAGGACGACGAAGTGTTCCGGCGTGATGGCTCTTGGTCCGGCAAGGTTCATCCCTTTTTCCACGGTAACCCGGATGTGGGTGTCGGCGGAACATTCTGCGCCGGTGCCGGCCACAGCGCCATCACCGACCACAGCGTGGCAGTCGCCCATCGCCAGCAGGCCGCCCGCAACAAACACGGGCAGAAACAACACGCTGCCCTCCACCAACTCCTTCATATCGATGTCGCCGCCGTAGGGACCGCTGTCGCTTGCCGTCTGCTGCAGGTAGGTGGGCGTCGTGGCCACCAGGCCCATTGACGGGCGCAGGGACAGACGGACACCACTGGGCAGGACCAGGTTGCCGTCTTCGATGCTCATTACGGTGGGATAGGCTTCAGTGAACTCGGCCTCCAGGAAACCACGACCGGGCATAATCATGTGGGCCGGGCTCTCTTTGGGAGTGATGCTGACGAACTCCACGCGCAGGGCGTCCCCGGGTTCGGCGCCGTTGACGTAGATGGGGCCGGTGGCGGGACCCTTCAGCGACTTTTCCTCCAAAACCTGAGGGTCGCGGATGCCCTCAAAGGCGTCCCAGGATTCCACCAACAGGTCCTCGCCCGAGTCAATGGTAATTGCCGGCGCGTTGGCAGGGTCGAGAACGTAAATGCGCAAGTCGCGGCTTAAAAATTTCACACTGCACCTCGGATTGGGCGGTTACGGTCAGCGATCAGACCGGTTCGACCCGCTTTGCCATGGGAAAGCGGGCCTGAGTAACACTTACCTGTTTTGCGCCAGCGGGGTCAAAATCCACCACGTTTACGGCTATTTGGCCTCGGACGCTTGACGCCCCCATGGGCGATCCGGAGTAAAACGCGGTAACTTCGCCCTGGCTGACGTCTTCGAAACGCTCCCAGTGTCCCAACGCAAGATAATCGCATGGGGATTCGGAGATCTGGCGTCCGTAAATGGGTGATGACCGTTCTTCGGTATCGTCGGGAAAATGGAAATGTCCGTGTGCCATTGCCACCAGCCACCGGTCTTCATGGGTAGCCGTCATACCTGACAGGGGACGAAAAGCCGGCGTGTGGCTATCCATGGCGCGACCCCAAACATCCAGCCCCAGCGAATATATGCTGATCGTCTCGCCGGTGGTACGGCGGATAATATGCAGATTCGATGGCGCATTGTTGAAGGGATTGCGCCGGTACAGCGACCCGGCATCATACAGATCATGGTTGCCGGGAAGAATGATCGCGGGAACTTCCAGGCGGCGCATCTCGGAGACGAAAAACTCCAGCAGCGAGTCTGGAATGCGCGCGTTGTCAAAAACATCCCCGGCAATTAACAGCGTGTCGGCTTTCAACTCATGGACGCCATCGACCACCGCCGACAACGCCCGTTCGGCGGCGCTGGGGTTCCAGCCATCCCCCAAGTGGGTGTCGGAGGTATGGACCAGCCGAATCTTGCTACGGCGATTCACGGCCAACCCTTAGACGACAGCCGTTTCTGAAGCCGGAACTGCTTTGCCGACGCGTTCCTGTACCGCCTCCAACAACGCCGGGAGGTTCCAGCCCTTTGCCGCTGACACGAACACTCGTCCGCTAACGGCTGGGGAATCTACCGCGGTCAATTCGGGCAGCCCCGCCAGCGCATCGGCGGAGATTTCATTGGGATCATCGGTGAGCAAGTCCATTTTGTTGATAACCAGCAGGCGCGGTTTGCCGCCCAATCCCAGATCGGTCAGTGTGTTTTCCACCACCTCGGCCTGCTCCGGCGCTTTCTGGTGAGTTATGTCAATGACATGCAGGAGCAAATCGGCTTCGTGAAGTTCCTCCAGAGTCGCGCGGAACGCCGCCACCACCGTGGGAGACAGCTTCTGGATAAAGCCCACCGTATCGCTCAGCAGCAATTCTCCGCCGGCCGGCAGATTCAACCGGCGAGTTACCGGATCCAGCGTATTGAACAGCTGGTCTTCTGCCGGCACACCAGCATCGCTGAGGGAGTTGAACAGCGTGCTTTTGCCGGCGTTGGTGTACCCAACCAGTGTCGCCATCGGGACTGCGGCACGACGACGCCGTTCCAGGTAATGATTCCGTCGCTGCCGCACTTTGTCCAGTTCTTCCTGAATTTTCTGAATCCGCCGCCTGACCAGTCGGCGGTCGGTTTCCAGCTGCGTTTCACCCGGGCCACGGGTTCCGATTCCGCCGCCCAATCGCTCCAGGTGTGACCATTGCCCGACCAACCGCGGCAGCAGGTATTGATGTTGCGCCAACTCAACCTGCATCTGGCCCTCGCGCGTTCGGGCGTGCCGTCCAAACACGTCCAGGATCAGTGCGGTTCGGTCAATAACTTTGTACTGCAGCGCCGCTTCCAGGTTGCGTTGTTGAGTAGGCGTTAACTCATCATCGCAGATGACGACGTCGGGACGTTCCTCTTCCAGCAACTCCTGGAGTTCCTGGAGTTTGCCTTTCCCGACGTAGGTGGGAGTGAACCGTTCGGCCCGCTGCCGAATGATGCCGACCACTTCGGCGCCGGCGGAACGCGCCAAGTAGTCCAGTTCAATCAGCGAATCTTCCATGCCCCACAGGTTTTCGCCGCGTTGCCGCACTTCCGCAGCAACCAGCACCGCCCGCTCAACTCGCGGGCCGGTCGCTACCGTCTTGCGGGTTTTTGGCATTCTGCGAGTATTCCTCAGGTTCAGGATGTGGGAGACGGGATGACCCAGTTTTCCAACCGCTGGCATCCGGTCTCTACGCGTTCGTCCGGAGTGGTCAGCGACAATCGGATGTAGCCCTCGCCGTATTGCCCATAAGACGACCCGGGGGTGACGACAATGTCGGTCTCTTCCAGCAGTCGGGCGGCGAACTCGGCGGAGGTAAACCCCTCCGGAACCGGCGCCCAAATGTAGAGGCTGGCCCGTGGCACATCCACCTTGAGACCCATGCGGGTCAGGGCCTGGATTACCCGGTCGCGGCGCCAGGTGTATTTGGCCACATTGTCGTCGATACAGTCCTGAGAGCCCGTCAGCGCCTCCATCGACATCTCCTGGATAGCCTGCGGGACCCCTGAGTCCAGGTTGGCTTTGATCTGGAACAAGGCTTTTATCATGTCGGCGTTGCCTACGGCCATGCCCATACGCCATCCGGTCATGTTGTAGGTTTTGGAGAGGGAGTGGAATTCCAGCCCGACGTCTTTAGCCCCGTCGATCTGCAACAGGCTGCCGGCCCGGTATCCCTCGTATCCAACCTCGGAGTAGGCAGCGTCGTGCAGCAGCGCAATATCGTGCTCCCGGCAGTAGCGCATGGCGGATTCCAGATCTTCCTGGGATGCCACCGCGCTGGTCGGGTTGTTGGGGTAGTTCAGCCACATCAGCTTGGCCTGGCGCGCGACATCATTGGGGATGGCGTCCAGTTCGGGCAGCCATCCGTTGCGTTCGTACAGCGGCATCACGTAGCTCTCTGCGCCGGCGAACATGGTTCCGACCGCATAAACCGGATAGGCCGGGTCGGGAACCAGCGCAATATCACCCGGATCCAGGAAGCAAAAGGCCGCGTGTCCGATGCCTTCTTTGGCGCCTATTAAAGGCAATACCTCGGTGTCGGGATCAAGGTCAACGTCGAATCGTTGTCTGTACCAGTGAGCAATCGCCCGGCGCATCTCGGGCAGGCCGTCCGTCTCCGGGTAGCGGTGATTGGGAGGGTCTTCGGAGGCGGTCAACAGACGGTCGATGATGTGCTGCGGCGTAGGAATGTCAGGGTCTCCAATTCCAAACGTCACCACATCCACTCCGGCGGCCCGCTTCTCGGCAATGATGCGGGAGATTTCGACAAAAGGGTAGGGGGACAGTTTGCCGAGGCGTTGGGAAAAGTTAGGCATATCGCTCCTGGGCTGTTAGAGGGCCGGGATATTTTTGCTTGCGCGTCACTGTTAGCCAAACATAATCGTTGATGAATTTGGCCAAGGTAAAGGGCGGCCGTTGATTTATTTCTTTGGAAATGGTTTTGGCAGGATCAGGAATTCCGTGCTTTTTTCGAGCGTCTCCGACGATTGACAGAGCGGAATTTCTCATTTCTTTGAGAAAACTTTGATACGAATAACCATTGCGCTTTTCCCAATGGAAATACTCCTTCTGAATCGGGCCATCCCACATTACAAAAAACCCCGGATTCAACACGCCTAAGATTTTTGACGCGGTAGTAGGCCCCACGTATTGGACCAACCTAAGACTGTCAAACGCTGCTTCAGCGGTATCAAAAGTCGAACGGTCAAGCTCTTCATCATCCAGCGCCAACTCAATCAATGGCGCCAGATAATTGATAATCTCTGGCAGAGATGTTGAAAGCACATGCGCTAATTCGGGCGGGCGGCGAGATTTCCACTGGTTTAGAAACCGCACCAATTTATCAGCGTCTGACTGAGAACATCGTTTCAGGAGAGATGTCCGAAAATCCGATTCATACACGTTGCGATAGTAGCCATTGTATCCATGCTCGCCGTTGTTGTACTCCTCCGCTGCCCACCGGACTTGAGCATAGGTAGTTGGTGGCAACGTGGCACGCAGATCGGCTATCTTACTTTCCACGCGCAGGCATTCCTCGGGGGTCAAACGCCGCTTAAAATCGCCCCACTTCTGACGACCGCTCATAGGATCACCCCCTCGCTACGCAACTCTTCCAAATATTCATCATACAAGCGATCCGCAACGGGAACATATCGAATATAAAACCGATTATCACCGACTTTGTTGCCACCAATCAACAGTATTGCACTACGTCTGGGATCAAAGGCGAAAAATATGCGGATAGGTTGTCCATTGCTCTGAACCCTCAATTCGCGCATATTTGGATGGCGTGATTCACGTACCTGGTCTGCATGGGGGCGTGACAAACTGGGTCCTCGCTCTTCCAATAAACCAACAATGGCCTCAATATCGTCTTGCATCGCATCCGGAAGTTCCTGGAACCATTCCCTAAATTGATCAGTACCTTTCAGATCCCAAGCCATTGCTCCCCTTACACCGCCACCGCACCTCCCTGATAAACCATCTCTCGCGCCAGGGTGAGCCAGTTGTATTCGTCGATGAATTTCGCCAGTTTGAAAGGCGGGTTGATGCCTAAGGCGTCGGAGATTTGACCCGCTGGGTCGTCGATGCCGTGTTGAGCGCGAGCGTCGGCGGCGATGGACAGGGCGGCCATTCGCATTACAGTGAGAAACTGCGCGTAGGTGGCGCCGTTGGGTTCGTCGTTGGGGAAGTAGGCGCTGCGTATCGCGGTGTTCCACATTACAAAGAGGGCCGGGTTCAGCAGCGATAGGATTAGCGACGCCGCTGCCGGTCCTACGCCGTTGGCCTCCGTGATGCTGTCGTAGGCTCGCTCGATGACATCCAGGGTGGCGCAACGCAGGTCGTCGAATTCCAGGGCCGATGCGGACAACGGTTTGAGGTGCGGGGCAGCGTGGGCGATAGCGGCAGCGATGCCGGGCGCTTTGTCGTACGAGACGCGAAATCTCCAACTGTTGACGAATCGCAGCAACTGTTCAACGCTGGTGGTGTCCTGTCTTTCGAGCAGTGCCTGGCGAAATTCCGCCGTGTAGAGCGGAAAATAAGCAACGTCGTCATTGCTCTCCCGGCGGAATGCCGTTGCCGCCCACCGGATTTGTTCAAAGGTATGCGGCCCGGTTACGTAGTTGCTCATTCTGTCCACACTCCACTAAAAACCTCGGCTGCGGGTCCTTCCAGATATACTTCGTCCGTACCGTCCCAATCGATGGTGAGAGTGCCGCCGGGGAGATGTACCGCAACACGGTCGCCGGTGTGGCCCAACAGCCGGGAGGCAACTCCAATAGCACACGCTCCGGTACCGCACGCCATGGTTTCACCGGAACCTCGCTCCCATACGCGGGCGTCCAGATTCCCATCGTCCCGAATGTTGACTACTTCAAAGTTCACGCGCCTAGGAAATATGGGGTGTCTCTCGACCAGCGGGCCGATGTTGTGCAGCGGGAATTCCTCGACAGGTTGATCGATGAACGTTACGGCATGGGGGTTGCCCATGGAAACGAAAGTAAGAAACAGGCGGAAATCGCCGGGGTGTATCGCATAATTGATGATGGTCTGGCGGTTCAGGCTGATCGCCGGGTCCAGGTCAACCGGTATATCCGACGGAGCAAAGCGAGGTTTGCCCATGCTGACCCGGGCGGCATTCACTTCGGAGCCGTCGTACCGGGGAACGACCGTGCGCACGCCGGCCATTGTGTCGATGGTTACTTGGCCGACCGACCGCGGTACGATGCCGCGCTCGATGGCGTACTTGGCGAAACACCGGATGCCATTGCCGCACATTTCACCCTCGGAGCCATCGGCGTTGAACATCCGCATCCTCAGGTCGGCAACGTCTGAATCCATCACCAGTATCAGCCCATCACTGCCAACGCCAAAGTGGCGGTCGCTGATAGCCTGGGATAGCTGGCCCCAGTCATGCTCGAGCATCGCGCGTGCATCTACATACACATAATCGTTGCCGGCTCCTTGCATTTTGGTGAATTCCATCAACGCTCCTACCCCGCGGGGATACCCTCCTCCAAGTCCGGGCCAATTGTACCACACGGTATTGTCGAACCTAAGAATCGGAGTACCCGGGCGCGCGCTTCCGCAGTTGGAAGCCGGCCAGTAGCATCCAGCCAGGTGATGCGATCATCGCCGGATTTGAACCAGGTGTTTTGTCGTCGCACCAAAGCGTGGGTCCTGGTCTTGATGCGTTCAACGGCTTCGGGAAGCGTCAATTCACCATCCAGAAACTGGCCCAGCTGACTGTAACCCACACCGGACAACGGTCCCTGGCCCAACACAAAACCGCATTGGGCCAGATATCGGGCTTCGTCCAACAGCCCGTCAGCCATCATCCGGTCAACACGTGCGTCAATCTTCTCGTACAGTATTGCCCGTTCCGATGCCAACCCGATGGTGAGGGCGTGGTATGGCGGAGTTTCGGCGCGCGCTGATGCCACATTCTCAGCGTCGGATCCGGCGCCGCGTTGCAATTCAAGCGCGCGGATGACGCGGCGGACATTGCGAGGGTTGATCCGGGCAGCACGCGCCGGATCAGCGTCCGCCAATTCCTGCCACAATGCCGATGCTCCACCGGCTTGGGCCCGTTTTTCCAGGTTGGCGCGGAGCTCCAGGTCCGGCGGTACTGCCGGTACCCTCCAACCTTCCAATAATGCCCAAACGTACTGGCCGGTCCCGCCGCACAGAATCGGGAGCCGCCCGCGACTGGAGATTTCGGCGATTGCTTCTCGTGCCAGGGGCAGCCACTCGCCCAGGCTCAACGGTTGATCCGGTCGCCGGATATCTATCAGATGGTGTACGGCAGCGGTTCGTTCGTCTGCGGTCGGTTTGGCGGTGCCGATGTCCATGCCGGAATACACCTGGCGACTATCGGCATTGACAACCTCGCCGCCGAATTGCTGAGCCAACGAGATCGCCAGAGCCGTTTTTCCCGTTGCAGTGGCGCCGATTACGGCGACCAGCGGCTGACGTTCGGACATGTAGCGACCGCGTTACCGGTCGTTGCCGTCGCCGAACAATCTGGCGATTGCCAGGAAGGAATCCGCGTCCAGGCTGGCTCCGCCAACCAGGGCCCCGTTGATGTTCGCAACGCTGGCGTATTCGCGGGCATTGCCGGCATTAACGCTGCCACCGTACAGGAGAGGCATGGCCGCCGCCGCCTGGGATCCCAACGCCGCCTGCACGGTGGACCTGATTGCTCCGCCCATGATCTGGTCGGCGATTTGTGGGGTAGCCGCCCGGCCGGTTCCAATGGCCCATACCGGTTCGTAGGCGATGACCAGCTCATTGGCCGCGCCGGCGTCTATCTCCGCCAGGGCCGACGTAACCTGCCAGCGCACGATTTCGGTGGCGTTTCCGGCTTCTCGCTGTTCCAGGGTTTCACCCACGCAGATAATGGGGCGCAACCCGTGGGCCACCGCCGCTGCCACTTTTCTACCCACCATCTCGTCGGTTTCGCCATACAACTGGCGACGCTCAGAGTGTCCCAACAGTACGTAGTCACACACGCCGGCCAACATGACCGGGGACACCTCGCCCGTAAATGCGCCGCTGTCGTCATGGTGCATGTTCTGGGCGCCGACTGAAACCGGGCGGTTCGAAACCGCCTGCCGAACCGCTGCCAGCGAAATGAACGGAGGACAAACCACCACTCCGACATTTCCCAGGCCGTCAACGCCGTCCGCGATCGCCGCAGCCAGATTCACGCCGGTCGCCAGATCGGTATTCATCTTCCAGTTTCCGGCCACTATCGTAGCGGGCAGAGTCATATCCGTACCGTCCAAATCTCGGGATGTTGTCAGGGGCCGAATTTAGTCAATTTACCGGCGTGAGACAGGGCCAGCAACATGATGGTTTTGGCGGGTATGCGTCCCAGCGAACCCTGGGCGCAATCCCGCTCACTGAAAGCGTTTACACCCTCTCCCAGCGTCAATTTGGAATGAAGCAGGAACGGGACCGGATGCCAGCTGTGAGACGCCATGATCGCCGGGGTCGAGTGATCGCCAGCAACCATCAACACGTCGGGCTGCAGCTCCATGATGCGCGGCACAAATGCGTCGAGGTCTTCCAGGGTACGCACCTTGGCGTCAAAATCGCCGTCTTCCCCCGCTGCGTCAGCTGGCTTGTAGTGGAGGAAGAAGAAATCGTGCTGATCCCAATTGGAGTAAAGGGTATCCACTTCGTCAGCAAAGGTTTTGCCAGTGGGGATTACCTGCATGTTGGCGACGGACGCCAAACCGCGATACATGGGATAGGCGGCGATGGCAGCCGGGTTCAGCCGGTACACCTCGCCAAAGTCCGGCAGGTTGGGCAGTTGAGCCCACCCTCGCAACAACACCATATTCGCCGGCTCTTCCTCGGCCAACAAGCGAGCCGCTTCCTGAATGAATTGCTGCACAACTTCAGATGTCCGCTGGGCTTCCGGAACCAACGCGCTGGCGGGTCGGGCGCGCATGCCCTCTCGTTGCGGGTCTGTTTCATCGACTTGTTCGGATAACCCTTCTCCGCGGAGCCGCAGCACAAACCGATAGTCCTGCACGGGAAACACATCAACCTGAACTCCGGGTATTTCGATGCGATCCAGGCGTTCACACAACGGGGCGCTCAACTCGGTGGCGATGCGCCCGGCCCGACGGTCAATCAGGATGCCGTCGTCGTCAACGGTGCAGAAATTGCCCCGCGCCGCCACATCGCCGGGCAACAGTTCCACGGCGCTACCCAACGCTTCCAGGGCGCCCCGTCCGATCATGTACTTCAGAGGATCGTAACCAAACAGCGCCAGATGGCCCGGCCCACTGCCCGGGGCGACTCCCATCTCCACCGGGGTAGTCAGGCCGCATGCGCTCTGCTGCGCCAGCGCGTCCAGATTGGGAATGCGGGCGGTTTCCAGCTCAGATCTGCGAGTGTCCGGATGGGCCAGCCCGCCTAGTCCGTCGGCCACCAGCAGCACTATCTTTGACGACGTGGACAAGATGCTGTCGTGAATTTGTTCGAGGTCTATCATCGTTTCTCCGCGGCCACGACTGAATCGTCGCAACCTTTAATATACTATCGTTACAGGTCAAGCATCCGGCAATGCGGCTATTCCAGGCAAGTCGCGCCCTTCCAGAAACTCCAGCGAAGCTCCGCCGCCGGTAGACACATGGGTCATCTTATCTTCCAGGCCCAATGCTTCCACAGCTTCAGCGGTGGAGCCACCGCCCACCACGGTGGTTACTCCTCTCAACCCGGCGATGCCGTTGGCCACCGTTCGAGTGCCGGCGCTGAAACGCTGCATTTCAAACACGCCCATCGGCCCGTTCCAGATGATGGTTTTGCATCCCGCCAACGCTTGCGTGAACTTGTCGGCGGTTCGTACACCCACGTCCATGATGTACCAGCCATCCGGAACATCATCCACATTGACGTTTGCCGTCCTGGCCGGCTCGCCGGCGAATTCGCTGGCGACCACCAAGTCTTCCGGGATATGGACAGTTATCCCGCTTTGCGCGGCGCGCTGCAATACGTCCCTGGCAAAATCAAGGCGGTCAGTTTCCACCGGGGATGCCCCCACGGGATTGCCGGTCGCGGCCAGGAACGTAACCGCCATGCCGCCGCCGATGAAGAGGTGGTCCAACCGTTCCAGCAGATTCTGGAGCACCAGGATCTTGTCGCTCACCTTGGCGCCACCCATCAACGCCGCCATGGGCCGCTCCGGCTGCCCCAGCGCCACCCCCAGCGATTCCACCTCACGTTGCATCAACAACCCCATTGCCGACGGCAGCAACCGGGGAACGCCAACCGTTGAGGCGTGGGCGCGGTGAGCTACGGCGAAGGCGTCCATTACGAAGCAATCCGCCAGGGACGCCAACTCACTGGCAAACTCGGCATCATCGGCTTCCTCGCCGGGCCAGAACCGCAAATTTTCCAACAGGGCGACCTGACCGGCGGACATGGAGGCCACGTGCTGACGCGCCGCTGGCCCTGCACAATCCGACAGGCTGGCAACGGGTTGACCCAACAGTATCGCCAGCCGGTCTCCCACCGGCGCCAACCGCAGCGACTCGTCGACGGCGCCCCCGGGACGACCCAGATGCGAACAGAGTATGACCCGGCAATCCCGTTGAAGCAGGTATTCGATGGTGGGCAATGTCGCCCGCAACCTCTGGTCGTAGTTGGCGATCGCTTCCGGGCCCTGCTCAATGGGGACGTTGAAGTCAACACGGACCAGAACCGCCTTGCCGGATACATCTAGTTGACCGAGTGTTCGTTTGCTCATGGTGATAACAATTTCTCGACTCGACCGGATGCGAATTACGTTGCGCGCTAGCTAACTACGTCCAACCCGCCGGCCATCACCCAATCCGCGGCCTGGCGCATTGCTTCGGGGCGCACCATCCCGGCCGCGGCGGAGCGGAGGTTCGAACCGGCTGCTTCGACCAATTCCAAGGCTTTGGATTCTGCGTAAGCCCGGGACCCGGCATCGTCGAGAATCTCTACGATCCGGCGCGCGTCTGCCGCTTCCAGAACCCGTTTCATGTATATGCCACCGAGCTCGCGTTTAACCGACGTGGCCGTGCTTTCCAGCCCATGGATTAGCGGAAGGCTTTTCTTCTTGTTCAACACGTTACTGGCCGTAAACCCATCTCCCGAATGGCCCCAAAGATCAGCGATGTCCTGCCGAATTTGCAAAGCCATCCCCAGGTTGGTACCCCACAATTTAGCCGCAGCTGCAGTTTCACCGTCGACGCCCACCGCCATTGCTCCGAGTTGAGCGGCACACCCGGCAATGGACCCGGATTTGCGGGCAATCATATCAAAGTAATCAGACTCCGACACCATCAACTGATCCTGGTATGACAAATCCATGTACTGCCCTTCGCACAAGGTAAGACATGCCTGATCCAGGGAACGCAAGGCTTCCAGCACATCCTCGGCCGGGGTGCCGACGTCGCGCAGTCGCATCAATAAAGAACGCGCCAGAGCATGCAGGCCATCACCGGCGTTGATTGCCTGGGAAGGGCCCCAAACCCACCAGATACTGGGGCGGTCACTGCGCTGGTCGACACGACCGGCCTGTACATCGCCGTGAACCAACACAAAGTTGTACACCATCTCCACCGCCGCCGCCGCCGAGATCGCCCCGGTAAAATCGCCCCGCATCGCGTCAGCGACGCTCAGGGTCATGAAAGCGTAGGCGTGCAACGGGGTGGCGGCCCCAGGAGCCGGATTGCCGCGTTCATCCACCCAACCCAAATGGTACCGGAGGATGTCGTACAGCATCCCGGCGCGGTCGCCCAGCAAGTCTCTCAACTCGGCATCCACCGCCTGACGATAGGCTTCGTATGGGATTGCTATGGTTATGACGTCCTCCCGACACCAACGAACATCAGCCGTTTTCCAAATAGTTGCGGATGTCGTCGAAGAGCAGCGCACCCGGCCTGATTAGTTCCACGCCGTTATGCGACACAGCCACGATTGTGCTGGCGATACCGAGCGGGTCCGGTCCTAGCGTAATGATACCATCAACCAGTCGGCCCAGAGAGCGCCGGAGTTCATCCACGCCAGCGATATCGGATTGCCCGGATGGGTTCGCGCTGGTACCAGTGATCGGCGTTCGCAGCCGGGACGCCAGCGCCAGGGGAACCCGGTGGTTCGGCATCCGCACCGCGATGGTGTCGCGGCCTGCGGTCAGCCTGCCGGGTACAGTGGCTTTCACCGGCAGGATCAAGGTAAGCGAGCCCGGCCAAAACTTGCTCGCCGCCCGCTCTGCCATCTCGCCGACCGGCCCGACTACTATCGCCACCTGATCCACCTGATCCCAACCGGATACCAGGACCGGCAGGGCCATATCAGATGGTCGACCCTTTATGTCAAATACTTTTTCGACTGCTTCCGGATTGGTCGCATCTGCTGCCAGGCCATACAACGTATCGGTCGGTATGGCCACGACTCCCCCGCCGGCAATCAGGTCAGAAGCACGGGCGATTTCGGCGTCAAAATCCATATCGGCGCCGATTGTACCATCACCGGTATCCAAAGCCGTGCGCTGGCCGGTTCAACCACCCAACCGGCGGTGAGGGTCAGCGGAGCAGGGCCTTTCGGTTTTCCTCATGTCATTGCGAGCGAAGCGTGGCAATCTCGTCGCCGTAGCAATGATGGTTCCCCGGCACGTGCTCAACCTCAACGAGATTGCCACGTGGTTCGACAGGCTCACCATGAGCGGCTGCGCTCCTCGCAATGACAACCGAATGACCTTGGCTGGACTTTACGCATTTTAAGCCGTGTAAGCGAGGCTGTCCGGAATAGTCATTCCTGTTCCCTGCTGCCTAGATAGTAGGATTGTTCAAGTAGGCGACCTCGTTACGAGATCCGTAATTGCCGAAATGCGCGTCAGGAGACAGCTAGGGTTTAATACTGCATCGACTGGATCACAAGAGTTGGGTATCCCGTGAATGGATCTGCCGGGTCTCTTGTAGGCCCGGCAGATTACCTTGACTGAATGGGTTTGGCCTGCGGTCAGTCTAGGTTGCGATCATTCGTGATGGCCTACTGTAGGTCAGTTCGACCATCACTTCGTCTCCCACGGAACATTCCGTATCCACGAACCACCACCACCATGGCCTGCTTTCGGAAGGAGACGGTGGTACGTATCTATCCGACACCTTCAGCGAATCACTTTGGTTGACATGGGGGATTTTCTCCGTGAGTTGATGAGAGTGTCGTTACATACGGTTCTGGTCGAAATCTGACGATGCACCGAACAGGACGAGCACTGTACGGGGTTGATGCCATCTAGGGAACAGGTCCCGAAGCGCCCTCATTGGTTCGGGTCTGCGGATTGACCCCTCCTCGACCGTCGACGGACGTAATACGTCGCTGCGATCATCACGGCGAGAAACACGAAGAATGTGATATCCCAAAATGCCATGCCACCAGGTGCGCTGACCATAAAGGTCAGCAGGCCAATGATCAGTCCTACGCTGACTCCCCTGATCTTTGAGTTTCTGGATGTTTTGCGGATCGGCAGTGTCCCAGCTATGATCGGTGGCAGGGTGAAAACCACGGCCACCAACCCTGACACTACCCAAAAAACCTCTATGGGAAGTGTCGCGTCCACGCCTATCACGATTGAGCACCTCCTGATGGAGTTCCGTACGCCAACCGCGTTAATTCGGTCGAAACCGTTGCGGGAACGTTGGGCGTCGGCACGTCGGCAACTCTTGTCAACTCGGCTTGTACGGTTTCTGGAACGTCAGTGGGCACCGGTGGCCTCATGTTTTCAGCTGTGGCTTAGTAAGCCTCAGAATTGCCGGCTTGGGTTTCCCGCCGTAGCCTTGATGCCCTGTTCATTCGTGTTTCATGCGAGGGTAAGCTGGCCTGACCCAAATCTCACTAAAGGCCCAGCCATGTTCACCCTGCCCGATGTCATTGTACCCATACTCACTCCCTTCGCAACGCTGCTCACCAATCCGACCTGGCAGAAGGCTCAACTCCTGCTGGTGAGCGCGATCCTGACCCCGGGCCAGCGCACCGTGGCCGCGGCACTCCATGTCATGGGCCGCAGTGACCAGCGCGACTACTCCCGCTACCACGAGGTGCTTAACCTGCGGTGCGGTCGCCCCGCGAGGCGGCCCGCATCCTGCTCCAGCGCCTGGATCCCGGCGACGGTCCCTTGATCTTCGGCGTCGACGAGACCCTGGAACGGCGTCGCCGCGCCGAGATCAGGGCCCGAGGCATCTATCGAGATGCGGTGCGCTCTAGTCGCCACCAGTTGGTCAAGGCCAGTGGCCTGCGCTGGATATCCCTGATGTGGCTTGGACAGTCGTCGCCGTGGCCTGGTACGACGGCACGACCCGCGCTGTGGAGCTCACCTCGCAGACCGCCGTCTGTTACCGTTCGGGCAGGCCGCCGGTGACCATCCGGTGGGCGCTGATCCGAGAGCTGCCTAACACCTTCGACCCCCAGGCCCTGCTCTGCACCGACCCCTCGGCAGATCCGATCCAAATCCTCCAGTGGTTTGTCCTGCGCTGGCAACTGGAGGTCACCCCGTATCAAGTACGGCGCAGGCTCTTTCACGAGGTCAGGACCCACCTGGGCGTGGAGACCCAGCGCCAGTGGTCCGACCTGGCCATCGCCCGCACCACTCCCGTCCTTCCGGGCCTCTTCTCCTGGATCACCCTGGCCGCCCACGCCCTGCAAAAACGTCATCCCATCACCCAACGCAAGGCGGCCTGGTACCACAAGCCGTCGCCAACCTTCGTGAACACCATCGCCCTGGTGCGTCGCCACCTGTGGCTGGCGTCGGAGGGTTTTTCACTGTCGGTCGCTGACACCGATACGCAGGAACTCCCCATCGCTCTGTACCACCGAATGGTGAATTCCCTCGCTTATGCCGCTTGAATTGCGCAAAGCCCAGCTTGGTCAGCGGAGAGCCCCGACCATTATCGGCCCCACCCCATGTGTTATAGTGAGGCGGTTCAATTTTTGACCCAACCGACGATTATCTGATGATTAATGCAGCGCAGCACGACGCTATCGTCGTAGTCGATTTCGGTTCCCAATACACCCATCTCATCGCGCGGCGGATTCGTGAACTGCGCGTATATTCTGAGATCGTTCCTGCTACCGCCAGTTGGGAAACCGTTCAGCTAATCAATCCCCGGGGTATCATCCTGTCCGGCGGACCGGCCAGCGTTTACGACGCCGGAGCCCCGGAAATTGCGGACTGGATAATCGACTCGGGGCTACCGGTGCTGGGCATTTGCTACGGGATGCAGGCGCTGGTGCACAAGTTGGGCGGAGAAGTCGTTGCCGGCGACCAGCGGGAATACGGCCATGCCGACCTTTCCATAGCAAAAGACGAAGCAGCAGACGACAATGGCCTGCTGTCGGGGCTGTCTGGCTCCATTCCGGTTTGGATGAGCCACGGCGACACGGTGGAGCGGCTGCCGGGCAACCTGCGCACTGTCGGCCACACCAACAACACATCCTGTGCCGCGTTTACCGACGGCAAAAGATGGTTTGGGTTGCAGTTCCATCCTGAAGTCCAGCACACGCCGGACGGGATGTCCATCCTGGGCAATTTCGTTAAAAAGATTTGCGGCTGCCCGGGAAACTGGACCCCGGGTAATTTCGTCGCCGACACCGTCCGGCGCATCCAGGATCAGGTCGGATCAGATCACGTCATCTGCGCCCTCAGCGGCGGCGTCGATTCATCGGTGGCCGCAATGCTGTTGCACCGGGCAATCGGCCCCCAATTGACCTGCATCTTCGTCAACAATGGATTGCTGCGCCACGGCGAAGCCGAACAGGTGCAGGAGACTTTCCACCGCAACCTTGGACTGGATCTGCGCTACGTGGATGCAGAGGACCGGTTCGTCAATCGCCTGGCCGGGGTCACGGATCCGGAGGTGAAGCGCAAAACCATCGGCGAGGAGTTTATCCGGGTATTCGAAGACGCGGCGGCCGAACTCGACGACGCAAACTGGCTGGCCCAGGGAACCCTTTACCCCGATGTGATAGAAAGTGAAACGCCTGAAAACCGGGCTTCCGCCCGCATCAAAACTCATCACAACGTGGGCGGCTTGCCAGAGCACATGAATTTTGAGCTGGTCGAACCGCTGCGTTATCTGTTCAAGGACGAAGTTCGTTCAGTCGGCCTGGAACTGGGACTCCCGGAAGATATCGTTTACCGGCAGCCGTTCCCGGGCCCCGGACTCGCAATCCGCATCATCGGAGAAGTTACCCGTGAGCGCCTGGACCTGCTGAGGGACTGCGACCGCATCGTGCTGGAAGAAATACGCCAGGCGGGAATGTACCGCGACATCTGGCAAAGCTTCGCCGTGCTCACCGACAATCGAACCGTCGGGGTGATGGGCGACTACAGAACCTATGGTTACGCGTGCGCGATACGGGCCGTGAACTCTGACGACGCCATGACTGCCGACTGGGTGCGCTTGCCCTACGAGGTTCTCGCCGAGATCAGCACCAGAATCGTCAACGAAGTGCCGGGGGTGAATCGCGTGGTGTACGACATCACCAGCAAGCCACCTGGCACCATAGAATGGGAGTGAACCGGTCGTGCGCGTGTTGGTAGTCGGCTCCGGCGGACGGGAACATGCCCTGGCCTGGCGTCTGAGCAGATCTCCCCAGGTTACCGCCATATTTGCGGCGCGCGGCAATGCCGGAACCGCCACGTTGGGACAAAACCTGCCCATTGGCGACACCGACGTCGACGGCCTGGTCGCGGCGTCCATCGGGAACGGCATTGATCTTGCGGTAATCGGCCCGGAAACACCGTTGGCGCTGGGACTGGCCGACCGTCTGCAAGCAACCTCCATTCCTGCATTCGGGCCCAGCCAGGCAGCCTCACAACTGGAAGCAAGCAAGAGTTTCGCCCGCGAGGTGATGACCGCGGCCCATGTGCCGGGTCCAAACTTTCGCGTGTTCCAAACCACGGGAGGCGCTCTGGACTACGTGGCAACCCACGACCGTCCGGTAGTTGTGAAAGCGGATGGGCTGGCCGCCGGCAAGGGCGTTGCCATGTGTCCCGACCGGGAAACCGCGCGGGCGGCGATTCGCGCCTGCCTGGAAGACCGGGTGTTTGGAGATTCCGGCGACACCGTCGTCATCGAAGATTGGCTGCACGGGGCAGAAGTGAGCGTGTTCGGTTTCACCGACGGCCGGGAACTGTCTCCGGTGGTTGCCGCCACCGACTACAAACGCATCGGCGAGGGCGGTTCGGGATCCAACACCGGAGGCATGGGGAGTTTCGGCCCTCCCTCATATTGGAACGATGACCTGGCAGCACAGATTCGCGACGGTTTCATGCTCCCGGTTCTGCGGGAGATGAACGACCGCGGCGCGCCATACCGTGGGGTGTTGTATTGCGGGTTGATGCTGACCAGCGCCGGGCCTCGCGTCCTGGAATTCAATTGCCGTTTCGGTGACCCGGAGACCCAGGTTATCATGCCCCGCCTGCTCACGGATCCCGCCGAAGTTATGATGTCCTGCGCCGTTGGGGATTTGAGCGCCGCGCCTCCCGTGCAATGGTCCGGCCAACCCGCTGTAGGCGTCGTGATGGTCTCCGGAGGCTATCCGGGACCCTATCAAACCGGAGCGCCGATTACCGGGCTGGAGGGCCAGGACAGCGATGACTCAATCGTCTTTCACGCCGGTACTCAACCTGCCGACGACGGGAGCGGGGCTGTGCTTACCGCGGGTGGGCGTGTGCTGGCCTGCGTGGGTCTCGGCGACAGCGTGGCCGACGCTCGAACCAAAGCTTACGCAAGGATTTCATCCATCAGATTTGAAGGCGCATACTACCGCCGGGACATTGCAGCGGAACCATCCGGCCAGCCGGTGGGCACATAGCCAGATTGACTTATGACCACTTCCCCAGCTTCAGCACGTGCCCAGCCCGACTGGTCGGGCTTGTCGGATTCCTATCGCCACGCCGAAGCGCTGGGTCAGTTGACGGCGTTCCGTCGGCGCCGCTGGGGACGCACTTCGGAAGCGCAGACATGGCTGGAACAAGCAAACATTCCCTCCATCACAGAGGGGCAAATTGGAATTTTGTATCGAGGCGCCGGCGGCCGGAATCTTACCAAATTCCGCGCCAACGCCGTCGCCGACATCCACGACGCCATGGACTTCCTGCTGTACGATACCATCAAGCTGGAGAGCAGGTTCGACGAGTGCGCGTCAGAATCCGGCGCATTTGGTTTGGAGGGAACTGGACGCGAATGGCCATCGTTCCTGCTGACCCTCCGGGAGCCCAGGCTTTTTGCACCCTGGAACCATCATACGGATCGGGCGCTGCGACGATTGGGAATGTATCAATCTAACCTGCGTAAAGGCCACTCAGGGTTGTCGTACCTCGATCTGCTGGAGATACTGGAATACCTGCGCGTCCGGTTGCAGTTCCCGGACTTTCGTACCGTCGATGAGTTCTGTTACGTTGTGGGCCGCGCCGGGCAAAACAATAACTGAACGTGGCCTGAATATCGCCGGACATTTCTCTATCAAACACCAACTACCTACCAACGCCCGGAGGCAAAACCAATGTCGTGGCTGGACCAGCTCAAAGGACTCCGCGAAAAAATTGAAGGCAACTACGTTCAACGCATGGCGGAGGTCGCCACGCGGCGCGGTCGTCTTGACCGGTTTGCCAACGAATTGGACGTTGAGAATATGCTGGTGCAGATGAATGACGTACTGCTGGGCGGCGGCGCCCGACTGATCGTGACCCGCTCCTGGCAATATGGGTTCGAAGACGACGATTTCGACGAAGATGATGAGCTGGGCGACGAAATAATCTACGTCCTTTACTGGCATGACGGCGCGCCGGTCGAAATAGAAGTGCGGGTGGGCGTAGACCAGGACGAGGCGGGTTACGTGATGGTCGATGACGAAGAAGTGGAGGACGCACCCGAGGCAATACAATCAGCTTTGATAGAATCATTCGGCGAAATCGCCGACCTGGACGATTAGGTCCCAGCAGAAGTCTGGGCTGTTCCCTCGCCGCACCGGTCAGAGTGTCGAAAATCTCTAATCGTCCCGGCGAATTCTAAACGCTACCAAGGAGAAACCGTTGTGCCGCTAGTAGGAGTAGTAATGGGCAGCGCCTCTGACGAGGAGGCCGTCCAACCCACCATCAACACGCTCGAGTCGTTGGGCGTCGATTATGAAGTCCGCGTCATGTCAGCGCACCGTACGCCGGAGCGCGTTCATGAATACGCAACCACTGCACGCGAGCGTGGCATCGAAGTGCTGATTGCCGCCGCCGGCGGTTCTGCCGCGCTGGGAGGGGCCCTCGCTGCCTGGACTACCATACCGGTGATCGGCATACCGCTCACCTCCAGCGAACTGAAGGGCATTGATGCGCTGCTGTCCACAGCCCAGATGCCACCCGGAATACCGGTGGCAGCGATGGCAGTGGGTAGCTGGGGAGCGCGCAACGCAGCCTATTTCGCCGCCCAGATCCTGGCGCTGAAACACGACGACATCCTCCAGGCAATCGAACGGCATCGGCAGTCCCTCCGTGAACGCTGAAACGTCGCCGGTCATTCGCCCCACTCCCGCGGTGCTCACCGACTTCGACGACACTGCGGCCGCGCAGAACGTTGCCGAGCTGTTGCTGAACCGTTTCGGCCATCCGTCGTGGCTGGACGTTCGCCAGCGTTTTCGCGACGGTGAACTGTCCCTGAAAGACTACCAGGAAATCACGTTTGTTCAGATTCAGGCCGACCGGTCGACCATGCAATCCTATGTGCGCGAACTGGCCTGCTTTCGGCCGCACTTCGTGGAGCTATGGCAGTTCTGCCAGGCGAACGACATCCCGATGTGCATCGTAAGCCAGGGGCTGGACTTCTACATCCAGGCCCTGCTCGATGGCTCCAATGTGTCGTCCATTCCGGTGTACGCCGTTGGCGCCACCTTCGATGAAAACCAGCGCATAGCCGAATATCATTACACCTTCCCCTACCCCGACGCCCCGGAGCTTGGCAACAGCAAGGCGATCATGGTGCAACGGTTCCAACAGCAGAATCACCACGTCTTTTATATCGGCGACGGCAGATCGGACTTCGAGGCCGGTGAGGTGGCCGATACGGTGTTCGCCCACCGTCAGATGGCGGCCATGTGCGACGAGGCCGGCGTTCCATTCCACACTTTCACCGACTTTGGCCCGGTGCTGGATGCGTTGCGCGAATATGTCGCGGGCGGGGCGATTCCGTGAATGTTCCTGGGCCTCAATGCCCGGATTTCGTGGTGAGCTATGGTAAAATATCGGCCCGTTACAGAATCCGCACGGAGGGAAAACAGTGATTGACCGCTATTCCCGGCCCGAGATGAAACGGGTCTGGTCTGATGAGAATAAATACCGCATGTGGCTGGCGGTGGAACTGGCTGTTTGCGAAGCGTGGACCGAAGCCGGAGTGATCCCGCAGCAGGACATGGAGCGACTTCGCGCTGCCACCTACCACCATCAGCGAATGATGGAAATATTCGAAACCACGCGCCACGACGTAACCGCGTTTCTGCGCTCTATCACCGAAAGCCTCGGCCCCGAGGGGCGTTGGCTTCACCTGGGTATGACGTCGTCGGATATGCTGGATACCGGACAGGCTCTGCAACTGGTGGCCGCCGGCGATCTGTTGCTGCGGGAACTGGACGACGCCATCGTTGCAGTGCAGGAGCAGGCCGTCCGCCACAAAGACACGATGATGATGGGCCGTACTCATGGCGTTCACGCTGAACCCATGACATTCGGCCTGAAACTGGCCCTGTGGTGGGACGAACTGCGACGTCAGCGGGAACGTCTCGTGGCGGCTCGGGAAGGCATCCGAGTCGGGAAGATTTCGGGCGCGGTGGGCACCCACGCGACGATCCCGCCGCACATCGAGGATCGGGTTTGCCACCATCTTGGACTGGCGGTGGCGCCGGTTTCCAATCAGGTGGTGCAGCGCGATCGGCACGCCCATTTCATCACCACACTGGCGTTGATTGCCGCGTCCCTGGAAAAGTTCGCCACCGAAATCCGGGGGATGCAGCGCACCGAAGTTCACGAAGTTGAAGAACCTTTTGGCGCGGGGCAAACCGGTTCATCATCCATGCCGCACAAGCGCAACCCCGAGCTGGCCGAGCGTATTTGCGGTCTGGCGCGCACGATCCGGGGCAATGCCGTTCCCGCGCTGGAGAATGTCGCTCTTTGGGGTGAACGCGACATCAGCCATTCCTCTTCCGAGCGCATCATTCTGCCCGATTCATGCCTCATGCTCGACTATATTCTGAGCATCTTCACCCAAATCGTCAGCGGGCTGCGGGTCGATACCAAACGGATGTGGCAGAATCTAGAAAGCAGCCGCGGCCTGATATTCAGCCAGCGCGTATTGCTGGCCCTCATCGAAGAAAAGGGACTGTCGCGCGAGGAGGCATACCAAATCGTTCAGCACAACGCCATGCGGTCGTGGGACGAGGGTGAAGACTTCCGAACCTTGCTGAAAACAGACCCCCAGGCCACCGAGCACCTCACCTCCGCAGAGCTGGACGACCTGTTCGACTACGGTTACTACACCCGATACGTCGACGACAACTTCCGTCGGATCGGCCTGTTGCAGTCGCCGGTGCCCGCCTGAACCAATTTAATCGTCCTCCAATCAACCATTCGACAATCAACCTACACACTCATCTTTACGTTCAGGAACCTGCCATGCTGATCGAATCACGAATGCCCAATCGCCTGCACCGGGGAAAAGTCCGCGATACCTACCAGCTCACCGACGACGTGCTGTTGATGATAGCCACCGACCGCATCTCGGCGTTCGACGTGGTGTTGCCCACCGGCATCCCCAACAAGGGCGCTGTCCTCAACCGGATGTCTGCTTTCTGGTTCGCCGAGACTGGCCACATCGTGCCTAATCACCTGATCGCCCTGGCCGATGCCCCCGAAGCCGAGGTTTACGCCGGCAATCCGGTTTTCGCCCATCCATCCTACGCGGAAGACGACGTGGCGCGGCAGGCTATGGTGGTCAAGAAGGCCGACCGCATCGACATCGAGTGCATCGTGAGGGGATACATCACAGGATCGGCGTGGGGAGAATATCGCCGCCAGGGTACGGTTTCAGGAAAATCGATGCCGGCCGGTATGGTCGAGGGCGACCGTTTCCCGGAGCCGCTGTTCACACCTACTACCAAAGCCGAAACCGGCCACGATGAAAACATGACCGATCAGGAAGTGGTTGATATGGTGGGGGCCGAGATGGCTCAAAAACTTGCCGACACCAGCATCGCGGTGTATCTGCACGCCCACGACTTCGCCCGAGACCGGGGCATCGTGCTTGCCGATACCAAGATGGAGTTTGGCACTCTCAACGGCGAGTTGATCCTCATCGACGAATTGCTGACACCCGATTCCAGCCGCTTCTGGGATGCTGCCGGCTACGCCCCCGGCAAGTCCCAACCCAATTTTGACAAACAGTTCGTACGGGACTGGCTTTCCGCTCAGGGCTGGAATCAGGAACCTCCGGCGCCGGCGCTGCCGGAAGATGTGGTAGAACTCACCTCGCAACGTTACCTGGCAGCCTACCAGCAGCTAACCGGGCAATCGCTCTAAAACTGTATGCCTCCTTCCCGCCACCAACGCCGCTCCGCTGCTCGGCGGTCCGCAGCCCGTCGCTCCCAGGCACGCCGCTCCACGGCTCGCAACACCGAAAGCCCGCGGTCGTCCGCGCCGCGACGGACGCAGCCCATTTCTACCGGCGCCAACCGCAGCCGGACCAGACGGTGGCTGTATCTGATTGCCTCCTCCGCAATCGCACTGCTGGTTATCGCCGGCTTCGCTATCGGCGGCATCCCACTGGGCGGAGGTGGCGGCGGCGACGGTATTGGCTACGCCTCAGAACACGTGAGGGGCATCGGTGAGGAAGTGGCAAACGTAACCGCCAGCCGAGATCACTTCCCGGTTGGTGATCTCATCACGCAACACGTACCCGAGGGATACCTGACCACCCCGCCAACGTCGGGAAGGCACTGGGGCCAATGGGTCAGTTGCGGATTCTTTACCGACCCGGTTCCGGACGAAAACATCGTCCACAACATGGAACACGGCAACATCGTTCTCAGTTACAACCTAGCCGAACAGACCCAGATCGATGAACTGAGGCAGGCTTTTGACGACATCGACCTGACCGACTCCTGGGGCGTAGCCCGTCCTTATGACGCCATCGACGAAGGCGACATAGCCTTGACCACCTGGGGAATCATCGACCGATGGAGCGTCTCCGATGACATCGCGGGGATCGACAAAGACCGCATCGCCCGCTTTTTCGAAGCCTATTCAGGGAGACTGAGCCCAGAATTCCCCGACGTCGGCCAGCGTTGTACTTCCGGCGGCTCGATGAGTCCGTGATCGAGCGGACAACATGACGTCAATGCCGACGGCTTTCGCTGTCATGGCGATAGTGTTTGCCGCTGCGTTGTTGGGGTGCCAAAACCCCGCGCCCGTAACGCCGCAACCCCCGCCGGAAAACACGGCAACGCCAATGGCCATCGGGTACACCCGCGCTCCCGACGAGACTGCCGAACCCCCCGCAGTGATCGAACCATCGCCCTTGCCCACTACCGCTCCAACGTCCACCGCCCCGGCCATTCCCACCGAAACTGCGCCGGAGGCAGCGGTTACCGACGGTCCATTGCTCACCGAAGTCATGCAGTCCCGCCGCCACTTCCCGAGACCATCGAAATTCACCGACATATTCCCCACTGGCTACAACACCGTGCCGCCGACCTCCGGCCCGCACTGGTCGCAATGGAGCAACTGCGGGTTTTTCACCCACAATCTGCCGGATGAACTGCTCGTGCACAACCTGGAACACGGCAACATTATCGTCAGTTACAATTTCACCGACGCCGCCCGGACCGAAGCGTTGCGCGCCGCCCTGTCCACCATACCGCTCGCTGAAGAGTTCGCAATCGCGCGCCGTTACGACGCGATCCCAGAGGGAATGGTCGCCATCACCGCCTGGGGAGTTTTGGACCGCATGATGGGGGTGGACGCCGAGCGCATTGCAAAGTTTTTCCGAGATTATCCAGGTAACACCGGCCCCGAATTCCCCAACGGCTTGCCCTGCACCACGGGCATTGACCTCATGCAATCGTCCGGCAGCTAGGGCCGCAATCGACGCATCAACGGGAGATATCTAACGTGTTCATGGCTCGCATTCACGTAACCCTCAAACCTACCGTCAACGACCCGCAAGGGCTTACGGTGATGGGTGGGCTACATAGCCTGGGCTACGCCGATGTGTCGGACGTGCGGATCGGGAAATATCTGGAGGTTAGAATCTCGGGGGATGATGCCGACCGGGCAGCGTCAGAGGTGGCCGAAATGTGCGACCAACTGCTGGCCAACCCGGTCATCGAGGAGTTTCGGTTCACGCTGGAACCGGTTGCCGAGTAACATCTGAGCCACGCGACACGCTCATGCGTACCCACTTTGTCATTGCGAGCGTAGCGTCGCAATCTCGTCGCCGTAGCAACGGCGGCTCGTCGACGTGTGTTCAGCCTCAACGAGATTGCCACGCCGCTGCGCTCCTCACAATGACAGATTAGAGCGGATACGCGTGCCACGCGGCACGTGTTGACGTTTTAACCGGCGGGCTAGTGCAGGTGCTCCTGGAGGATTCCGACCAGTTCGTCCACTGTGGCCTGCTGCCAGTCGCCGGCGCGAGCGGAAGTGCGGGCACGCCGCTGACGACCGAAATCCTGGTCGTTGATATCGGGCTGCTCGGCGCGGATCGCGGCTTCGATTTCACCCTGCTCCCGGTTGGCCGCCTGTGAGCGCTCGATCCAGTGACAGATATAGTCGTGGTCCTTGTCGTAGAACACGGCCACCGGGATCGACATGTACTGTCCCTCTTTGAGGAACTCGTTCATGATGTCATGGTTATCATCGCGAGGGAAAATACGCAGCTCCAGACCGGCGGCCTCTGCGACTCGGGCCAACACGGGCAGCTCCCGCACCACGTCGCCGCACCAGTCCTCGCCAATCACCATCATGCGCGATGGTCCGCCGTCCGCGGCAACCAGCGCCTGCAGCGCTTCCGCCTGCGTCGGCGCCACTTGCACGTTGGCGTAGTATTCCTCGAAACGGGCCTTGTTAACTTTAATGGTGTCCATATACTGATCGAAGGTCAATCCCTCACTGTATCGCTCGGGAGTCACCACGCTGGTTTCTCGTACCATAATTGCACCTCGCTAATTGCGCGTCGCTGGGTTGCCGACGGTCCTTTTAGGGTTGTTTTGTCAAGGGCGTGAACTCTGGTGGTTTGGAAACGGACTGACCGTCCGTTAGCCAATCTCTCAACCGCGTGAGCCGCGGAATCCTGTTTCCACCCGGCCATCGGGCCAAACGATGATCGGAACGGTGTCACCGAAATCCAGCGCCTCGTCCAGGGTATCCTGGCTTTGATCCACCCGCCGCTCCTCGTATTGGACGCCTTCCCTGCGCCACGAATTTCGCAGCAGGTCGCAGGCCGGGCAGACGGTGAGTGTGTACACAATTGGAATGTCGGCCATGTTGATTACCTCCGGGTTGAAACGGGCGTATTGGGGGCATTCTACAACCGACCTGCGCCTTATCGCTACCCCGAATTGAGCGCCTGGGTAAAGGCCAGGACGATTGCAAAGTTACGGGAGTTGACCCTACCCGCTCGTCCTGAGCCTGTCGAAGGACGGTCGCCGATGGTTCGACAAGCTCACCATGAGCGGAGGTTGGGGGACTTTGAAAAGGCCCTGGTAAAGGCGCAGGGTCATTCGGTTGTCATTGCGAGGAGCGCAGCGACGTGGCAATCTCGTTGAGGTTGAGCACGTGCCGGGGAACCATCATTGCTACGGCGACGAGATTGCCACGCTGCGCTCGCAATGACATGAGGAAAACCGAAAGACCCTGGGTAAAGGCCAGGGCAATCGCATTCTCAAAAACAATGGGCGTAGGGGAGCCGGATTCCGTTCCGGCACAACGTCAACCGCCTTCAATCTTTGCTGGACCAGACGTATTCAACCTCGGCAACCGCAAATTCAGACGCTGGTTGTTGCCTCCAGATGAGAATGCGATTGCCCTGGGGTAAAGGCAAGGCAGCCGGTCCCGGGCGTGGGTGTCGATGCTATAATCTCTGCGACATTGCAATTTGCCGACACTACCAAAGGCAAGGAGATACCGATGATTGCCCTGATTGTCGAAATCAACATCAAACCCGGATTCAAAGACCAGTTCATGGCGTCCATGCTGGGCGACGCGCGCGGCTCCAACAACGATGAGCCGGGCTGCCTGCGCTTCGATGTCCTCCAGGATAACGAGGACGAGAACAAGATTCACCTGTTTGAAGTCTACGAGGACGATGCGGCGGTAGATGCGCACCGTAACGCGCCGCATTTCATCAAGTGGCGGGAAGAATGCGCCGACTGGTTCGCCACCGAGAACATCCGCAAGATTGCAACACCGGTGTATCCCGTGCCCGAAAAGTGGGAAAAGCGCCCTCCAGCAGACTGAGCGCGCGGAATGGCGAATTGAGAAAAACCAAAGGGGCGACACCGGTGTCGCCCCTTCTTCATTCGGTTGGGAATTGGCCGGGAGGTTGGTCAGGTCTGACGCGTCAGTACCCGGCGAAACGCCCGCACGAAGGCGTCCACTTCAACCTCGCCCAGGGCCATGGACGTTGCGCCCACCAGATTCGGAGCCAGCAAAAACCCCTCGTTCAGCATCCCCAGAAACACCCGCTCCGCCAGCGCCTTGTCGGTAGTTGCGATGTCTCGATAGTGGCGGATCGGTTGGTCGGTGAAGTGGATTCCAAACAGCGAGCCGATGCCGGTGGCCACAACCGGCCGTTCCAATTCAGAACAGACCATCCTGACGCCCTGGCGCAGCAATTCTGCGAGTTCGGCCAAACGGCGATACACGGTCGGCGTCAACTCGGTCATGGTCGCCACACCGGCCGCCATGGTCACCGGGTTGGCGTTGAACGTCCCGGCATGAGCCACCACCGGCCCGTTGATAGGGCTGTACAGGCTCATTATGTCGGAACGGCCGCCGAACGCGCCCACTGGAAAACCGCCGCCGATAATCTTGCCGAGCGACGTCATATCGGGGGTTACGCCGTAATGTTCCTGCGCTCCGCCGGACGCCACGCGAAAGCTAATCACTTCATCAAAGATCAGAAGCGCTCCGCTGTCATCGGCGAAATCCCGCAGCATTTGCAGATATTCCGGGTCTGCCGGCAGCATCCCCACGGATCCCATCACCGGCTCCACAATCACCGCCGCCAGCTCATTGCGATTGGCTTCCAGGATTTTTCGCGCCACTTCCACGTCGTTATACGGGATGATTACGGCCTGCTCCAGTGTTCCATCAGCCAGGCCGGCGCTGGAGGCAACGGGTTGAGGATTGTCGTACTCGCCTCCCGTGCTGGGGTCGATGCGCAGGCTCACCATCACAGCGTCGTGGGTGCCGTGGTACCCGCCCTCCACCTTGGCTAATTTGCTTCGGCCGGTAAAGGCTCGGGCGGCGCGGATGGTATTCAGCGTGGCTTCGGTGCCGGAATTGGTGAACCGCACTCGTTCAAAGGACGGGATGCGTTCGCACAAAATTCTGGCCAGATCCACCTGGTGGCGATTGGGAGAATTGTAGGCGAGACCGTATTCGAGTTGTTGGCGCACCGCGTTCAAGACGGGCGCCGGCCCGTGCCCCAGGATCATGGTGGTCATCGTGTTGATGAAATCCAGCCGCTCCACCCCGTCGGCGTCGGTGACGATGGCTCCCTGCGCGGATTCGGTGAAGATGGGATAGGGTTTCCAGAAGATGGAATTGCGGCTGTCGCCATCCGGAAGGTAGCGGCACGCCTCCTCCCAGATTGCACGGGATTGCGGGGTGGTTTCCACGTATCGGGCTGTTTCGTCAAACGGCATTAATTACACCGGGGTTCCAAGGTTTGGTTTGGTCAGATGTGGCTAATCGTCATCACCGGCGCCGGCCGCAGCTGCGGCGACCACCGGGCGGGCCTCACCGCGCAGGTAGATACCACGCCAGAACCCGCTACCGATGAGGGTGCCTAAGACCACCAGGGTAAAAGCGGCGCCTACTACCGCCATGACATAGCCAGCGGAGAACGAGTCGGCCAGGCGGCCATACAGCAGGTTGGCGAAAGCCATGCTGCCGCCGACGTGCATCGAGTAAACGGACGCTACCCGTCCCCGTATTTCATCAGGCACCACCGACTGAATGATGGTGTGGGTAATCGTCATAAATCCGGCGGTGCCCAAGCCCATGAGCACGGCGGCGATCATGGATACGCCGGTCTGAGCTGAAAGACCCAACCCAATGGGCGTCAGGCTGCTGGTGAATCCCAACACCAGGAACATACGCCCCCGGGTAATGTGGCTCACTATCCCGCCGATAAATATGGATGAAAACAGCGCTCCAATGCCCAGCGCAGTCATCAGGGCGTACACGTCGTTTTGGCTAAAGGTTATGCCATCCGGAGATAGTTTTTCCCGAGCCAGCGGCGGCAGCATGGATTCAAAGGACATGACCAGCACACAGTGAGCTACCGCCATCAGGATAATGCCGAAAACGAGCGGCGTGCTGTATGCGTAGGCAAATCCGGCCGCGGTGTTGGCCCAAAAACTGCGCCGGCGGTCGATATTGCCGGTAGATACGGTTCTGATGTTCAGCGACGAAATCAGCGCAACCAGATAGAACGCGGCGCAGGCCCAAAACACGATGGCAGACGTGCCCAGGGTAAACACCAAAGATTGAATGCTGAACAACGTGCTGCCCGACCCGGACAAAGCGCCGGCGCCAACCGTTACTGCGACTGCCAGTAGAATCGCCGGGCCGACTGCCCGCGAGCCCTGCTGCATCGCTTCGTTCAAAGCTACCGCGTTGGGCAGCCGCTCGCGGTCCACCAGGTTTGGCGCGAGGGATTGGGCCGCTGTTTGTTGTGTGGCTCGCAGCGTGCCGTTGACCACCGCCAGTGCTACTACGTACCAGGGATTCGCGATGCCCACCATCACCAGCACGGCCATCACCGCCGCCTGCGACAGCTGTAGCAGATATACCCACTGAAGGAGCCGTTTCCGCGTTACTTTGTCCGCCAGATACCCGATGAACGGTGTGGCAAAGAACCGCGGCGACATCGCCGCAAAAGTAATGAGCCCCACCCAAAGGCCCGCGTTCGCCTCCAGCTCAGGGATGCCAAACACCCACGAGCCGCGCGCTACGATCAGGGCCCAGGCTCCGCTGCCGCTGCACAGCGTTGCCACCGCCAGGAATCGAAAATCGCGAAACACCAGCGCGGCAAGGAATCGATACGCTTTCCGTGCGAAGTAGTTGCTCGGCGGCGCCGAAGCCGTGGCCATGATGCTTCACCTCAACGCCGACGTTTCGTAGTCATCTTTCCCCGAATGATTGCCATTCGGGGTGGGGAGACGCGGTGACGTGGCGCATTCCTAACGGAAACCAGATTACTGGCAACAATTTTCCCAATGTAACTTGGGCAGCATTATAACCCACTCAATGAGTTGGTCAACGTGCAGCGGTAATATGCCAGGGCCTTTCGATTGTCATTGCGAGGAGCGCAGCGACGTGGCAATCTCGTTGAGGTTGAGCACGCGCCGGGGAACCATCATTGCTACGGCGACGAGATTGCCACCCCCGTATCAAGTACGGGGTCGCAATGACATGAGGAAAACCGAAAGGCCCTGGCAATCTGACCGGGGTTTTTCAAGGTTGTGGAAATTAACCACCCGCTCGTCCTGAACCTGTCGAAGGACGGTCGCCGATGGTTCGACAAGCTCACCATGAGCGGAGGTCGGAGGACTTTGACAAGGCCCTGGCAATGTCAGCGGAATTCCGGCGGGCTGAAAGGGTGCCAACCCCTAAGAAACTATCTCAAAACCCGCCATGCTCTCAAAAAGTCCGATCTCAGACAGGGTGAGTCGTGGATTGCCGCCTGCGCGGGAATGACAGTGGTTGCGGGAATGACGGGTGGGGCGGGCCGCCAGTTTTGAGATAGTTTCTGAGTCACAGGCGGCAAACTTCTAGCGGCGATTCTCCAGCCTGACCCTCGACACGAGATACAATTCCTCGCCATCCCGGTGCAACCCAAACTCGGCGAACTCCGGCGCTACCGGCAGGTGTTCGCTGATGGTACTTAGCAAGGTTACCCGCAGCTCTGATAGTTGGGGCGTGGAGACTTCCAGCCGATCACGCCGGATGGCCGCCTGCACCCGTTCACGGGCCATCTGTCGAGGACTGTGGTTACGTTTGCCGCGTCCTATGCGCAGTAAATCAAACATTAGCCGACGCTCTCCGGTTTATCCCCATCAGGTTGCGCACCCTGTCCATGATGGAGCCGTTGCGTTCTTCGATTGGCTCGATCATTGGTATGTGCTCGCCATCCAGACGGGCCGCGATCCGTACGAACTCCCGACCCGACGCCGATTGTGTATCGTAAACCACCGGCGTTCCGTTATTCGTGGAAGTGATCACCCGATCATCCGCCGGCACCAATCCGATGGCTTCTACGCCGAGCATTTCCAGCACGTCGCCGGAATCCATCATGTCGCCCTGCCTTACCATCTCAGGTTTGATGCGATTGATGATGAGGCGGGCATTGCGTATGTCGCTGGCGTGCAGGAGACCGATGACGCGGTCAGCGTCCCGAATCGCAGATACCTCGGGCGTGGTAACAACCAGCGCCTCCCGAGCGGCTGCGATGGCGTTTCGGAACCCCTGCTCGATACCCGCCGGGCAGTCCACAACCACGTAGTCGAAATCCGCCTCCAGCCTCCGGCACAGATCGGCCAGTTGGTCTGCCGATATGCAATCCTTGTCTCGGGTCTGCGCGGCGGCGATCAGATACAGTTCTCCGGCGTGCTTGTCCTTGATGAGAGCCTGCTCGATACGGCATCGCTCTTCCACCACGTCCACCAGGTCGTAAACGATGCGGTTCTCCAGGCCCATCACCACATCCAGGTTACGCAGCCCGATGTCGGTATCGATAACCACCACCCGATTGGAGCGCAGCGCCAGACCGGTTCCCACGTTGGCCGTGGCGGTGGTCTTGCCCACACCCCCCTTACCGGAAGTCATTACGATGGTCCTACCGCTCATTGGGATTTCCTCCGTGGTCTATGGAATGGTTTTTCAGGTATGCAGAAACGCGCAGCGACCGATTTTGCACCCTGGCTATAACGGCTCGACGGTCATTATCTTGGGCGCCGCGGCTGCCATAGGTCGGGTCATCGGTTGAATAAACATACTCGGCTATCCGCAAACCGGGATTGCCGGTGGACATCGCGATAATCGTGGCGGTTGAATCTCCCGCTGCGCCGGCGTGCGCCATTCCTCTCAGAGACCCGAATACCAGAATGTCACCCTCGGCAATGATTTGCGCGCCAGGATTGACATTGCCCAGCACAACCACATTGCCCGGAACTCTCAGGACTTCTCCAGCGCGGCACGTGCCACGAACGATGAGCGCCGGGATTCCGTACCGTTCGCCGCCCGGCGACAAGCCTCCCACAGGAACTTGCCCGTCACTCGTGGCCCCCGGTTCGGTAAGGGGTGATGAGATTTCGGCGTCGGCAATAGAGTGTTCGGGAACGCCATTCGCTGCCACGGCGTCTTGCGGCTCGTGGGCCGGTTGGTTGGACTCATTCGCCGCCGGAGGGTACTGGCGCACGATTGGTTCATGTTCGGGGTACAGTTGGTCGATTCGCAGCCGCAATTCATCCAGGACGGCGGGCTGGCACCAGAACTGCTTGACGCTCAAACCGGATTCCGACTCGATCACCTTGCGGAACCGTTCCCGCTGGTCCCCGGATAAAATCCGCCGGCCGACATCAACGGTGACCTCGCCATCCGAGTACAGGTTTCTGGAACGCCCCAGATGCTCACGCAAATGTCGGCAGGCGATTTCGATGGGTACGCTGTCATCAATCTCGAAATTGACCGTGGTTCCCCGCCCGGACACCGCCACCACCGAGTTAGCGTCTACTGCATCTGTCGTTGTACTCACGATCCACTCAAGCCACTTTGCCGCATCGCTTCAGAGTCCCCACCGGACGAGGTCAACCACCCACCGCGATGCAGGTGCATTTATAGCAGTGCCGGACGGATACGCGCCGTATCCCGCCCTTGCATATTTGGTTGAATTAAAAAAACCCTCTCCCGATTTGGGAGAGGGTTGTGCATCAGGTTCGGATTGATATGTTCAATCAGGTCTGCCGAAAATGGCCACCGAACAGGTGAAGGATCCCGGCCTGCCGCCAAGGTTGTGGGTAATACCCAGATCGGCCTTCTGTAGCTGGCGTCCGCCGGCTTTGCCCTGAATCTGCTTGTACACCTCGTAGATCATCCTGATGCCGCTGGCGCCGATGGGGTGCCCGAAACATTTGAGCCCGCCGTCGGTGTTAACCGGCAGGTCACCTTCCAGGGAGAACGAACCATCAGCTATGTCCGCACTGGCCTGACCCCGTGGGCTGAACCCCAGGTCTTCCATGATGATCAGTTCGGTAATGGTGAAGCAGTCGTGAACCATCGCCATGTCTATTTCGGCGCGTGGGTCGCTGATGCCGGCCTCGTCGTATGCCGCCTGGCTGGCCCGCACCGTTTCCGGAAAGTAGGTAAAGTCCCAGTCGTTGCGCAGGATGCCAAATGCGCCGACGGCCAACCCCAGGCCTTTGACCAGAATGTAATCATCACGCAGCGTGCGCGCGATCTCCGGGGTGGTGATGATGGCGGCCGCCGCTCCGTCGCTCACGCCGCAGCAGTCGTACAAGCCCAACGGCCAGGCGATCATGGGAGCGTTGATTATCTGCTCCTCGTTGACTTCACGTTGGAAATGCGCCTTGGGATTCAAGGTTCCGTTGTGGTGGTTTTTCGACGCGATCTGGGCCAGGGTTCGTTTGCCTTCGTCGTATCCAATGTCGTATTGATGGAAATAACGGGTGGCCGCCATGGCAAATTGTGACGGCGGCGGAGTGGGTGGCTCCACATCCGAGCCGGGACCGGCGGCGATGGCCAATCCTGAAAAACCACTGTCCTTCAGTTTCTCGACGCCCATTGCCAGCACGATGTCATAGACGCCAGCGGCCACTGCGTAGCAGGCATTTCGGAAAGCGTCGGTGGCGGTGGCGCACGCATTCTCCACCCGGGTAATTGGTATGTAGTCCAGCTTGAGCGCCTCTGCCAGCGGCTGCCCGGTCCTGAAGCTGCTGACGGTCCCCAGCCAAGCAGCCTGTATGTCTTCCGACCCCAGCCCGGCGTCTTCGTAGGCTTCGTAAGCCGCCTCGACCATCAGGTCGGCCGCCGAAGCGTCCCAACGCTCGCCGAAACGGGTGCAACCCATTCCTACCACTGCGACTCGATCGCGAATTCCACTCATCTTGCTGCTCCTAAATCAGGCGGCGGCGGCAACAGAGGCCGATGTGCGCCGGGGTACCGCTTTCCAATAATAATTGTGAATCCCGTTTACGACCCTCAACTTGCGGAAGCTCATTTCCACCGACATCCCTATGCTTATCTCGTCCAGTTCCCGGTCAGTCATCATGCACAACAGGCGGCCTCCGCCTTCAAAATCCACCACGCCGATCACCAGCGGATTGTCCACCGTGCCCGCGATATAGTCCATGGAATATGTGAACAGCGTGGCCGGCTTATCGCTCAGGGAAACCGGTTCCGCATCGTCGACGCTGCGACATTCCACGCACACCCGTTGCGCCGGATATTGCACGTATCCGCAATTCCGGCAACGGGCCCCGTGCAGTCGCACGTTCTTATCCCCTTCACGCCACAGAGCGGACACCGACGGGGACGCCGGCGCAGGTCGCCTGGCGGCATCGTCCAGCGTCCAAACGTCCCGCCACCGGGCGTAGGTTTCATAGCTGGACAATACCTGCCGGGCCTTTAGCCAGCCTGATATACCCATCTGCGGGCCGGCGGCAACCCGGATGGCCGGCGTTGTCCTGAACCCGATCACGTCGCTGCCATCTCCGTATGCGACGGTCAGCAACAACTCATCAGGGCCGGCGGATTCCAGCGCTGCCGCCAGCAGCATGGGAGCGAAAGCCGCGCCGGTATTGCCCAGAACCCCAAAGAGCGGATCCTGAATCTGTTCCTCGGTGAGACCCAACTGCCTCGCCAGGGCGGCGTGCCGGCGAGCGTCGGGCGCGTAGATAGCGGCCCTGCTGACGTCCGAGGCGGAGATTCCCAGTCGCTGGAAATATCCACTGACTGCTTCCGGAACGATGCGAGCGATCCCCTCCTCCGTGGAAAACCGGTCCTCCCAGGTACGGACGAATGAATCGCCGGCAGACCGCCAGTTATCCAACATGTTGTCGGTAATGGAGTGGCTGCCCTCGTGCTCTGCGATTACTCCCTCGTTGGCAACGACAAATGCGGCGGCCCCGTCCCCCGATGCCCGTTCCGTCTCGCCCCTGGGCGGCCCCTGCCGGCTGTCGGCAACAACCACCAGCACCTGATTCGCGCTACCGGCGGCCACTGCGTCCAACGCCGACTTCAGGGCGTTGGTGCCCGCTCGCAGAACGTCGGTAACGTCGGTGGCGAAAATGTCCCGCCGCAAATCCAGCGCAGCGGCGACAATGGCGGCGCACTGCTTTTCGGCGTACGGCGGTGTGGTGGAAGCGAAGATAATGCCGTCGATAGCAGCACGATCCCTGCCAGCCAGGCAGTCCGCGCCGGCGGCCACCGCCATAGTCACGCTGTCTTCGTCAAAATTGGCAACCGCTCGTTCCTGGCGGGAATTCCAGCCAGCCGTTTCCGAACACAATTTATAGCGCGGAATGTACGCCCCGTGAGCGGCTATACCTGCCAATTCACAACTCCCCGGCTACCTGGATACGCCTGAGCGATGCTATCAGCGCATACGCGTGAGTGTCAACGGAGCCGGCCATGACCCTATGCTACAATGCGCCGATGTTCAAGGCTGGTATGCGCAACCTGTTGACGCCTCTGCTCATGGCGCTGGTAGCTCTCGCCGCATTGCCGGCGACAGCGGGATGCAATGGCGTCGCATCGACGGTTGCCGACCCGATGGCAATCAACGGCGATGTGCCCCCGGAATTGCAGCGCGTGGCCCAGGCATACAGCATTCTGCTCCAGGAACACGTCGATCACGGTACGTTGGACCCGGAGCAACTGACTGACGGCGCTATCCGAGGCCTCCTGATGGCGCTGGACGACCCGCACGCCTCGTACCTGAGCGCCGAACAGCACGCCAGAGAACAGGAAGGTTACCGCGGGTTTTTTGAAGGGATCGGCGCCCAGGTAACCCTTTCGGAAGCCGGTGTTACTGTTATCGCACCCATCCCGGGCGCACCTGCCGAAGCAGCCGGTATCTTGCCCGGCGACGTCATACTGGCGGTTGATGGCGAAAGCATCGAAGGACTTACGCTCATCGAGGCCGTCAATCGAATCCGCGGCCCGGGCGGAACGCAGGTAACGCTGTTGATTCGCCATCTGGGGAGTCAGGAGAACGTCAATATCTCTGTTACACGCGGTCGCATACCGATCGAAAGCATATCTTTCAAAATGTTGAACAACGGCGTGGGCCATCTGTGGATATACAGCTTTTCCAACACCACCGAAGATGAGGTGCGACACGCCATCCAACAGTTCAAAGACGCCAATGGGCGCGGGTTGATACTGGACCTTCGCAACAACCCGGGAGGATTGCTGAGCGCCGTCGTGTCGGTGTCCGACCTCTTCCTGGACGGAGGCCAGGTGTTGTACGAAATCGACGCTCAGGGTGATCAAACCGACTACAACGCCAGCGGAGGCGGTTCCGCTTCTGAAATCCCGATGGTCGTGCTCGTCAATCAGTTCTCGGCCAGCGCCAGCGAGATTCTGGCGGGGGCCATCAAAACTGCCGAGCGGGCTCCAGTGATAGGCGCAACCACCCACGGCAAGGGCAGCGTCAACATCACGCGAGAGTTGTCGGACGGGTCGGCCATCTACTTTACGGTTCGCCGGTGGTACCTGCCCGATGGAACGCAAATAGAGGGACAGGGGGTTACCCCTACTGTCGAGTTCGAGTCAGACGTACGCCAGTTACCCATCAATCCAGCCGAAGACGATGCGTTGCGGAAGGCGGTCGAAGTGCTGGAACAACAGTTGTCGCCACAGTAGCCCGTTCTGGCAGCGCGGGAAGAACGGCGCTTATTCCCTAGGGGGTGTCGTCAAAAGAGTTTGCTCCAGATCATCACTGCCCGGAGCTGGCAGATGGCCAAATACGACGCCGTTCTCTTGGCATAGCGGGTTGCCACCCCGCGCCACTGCTTGAATTCCAGGAATCCGTTCTCCACTAGGTGCCGCAGCTTGTACAGCGCCCGGTCATAGTCCCGCTTTTCTCTCCGGTTGCTTTTGGGCGGTATCACCGGGTCCATTCCCAATTCCCGGACGGTGGCTATGATTTCATTGGTGTCATAGGCTTTGTCCGCCATCAGGCACTCCGCTGCTATGCCCTCAATCAGAGGCAAAGCCTGGGAGCAGTCGGCAAACGTACCCTCGGTCACCGCCAGCCTTACCGGCATTCCGTGGGAATCCACCGCCAGGTGCAGCTTGCTGTTCAGCCCCCTTTTGTGCGGGCAATGGACTGATTTCCGCCCCGGGCGCCGGCGCTGTGGGGATGGGCCTTGATATAGCTGGCGTCTATCATCAGCCACTCGAAATCAGGGTCATCAATCACCGCCTCCAACAGTCCGGCCCACACGCCCCGGTCCCGCCAGCGGCAGAAGCGGCGGTGGGTGTTCTTCCAATCTCCGTAGTCCGGGGGCAAATCTCGCCAAGGAGCGCCGGTGCGCAGTATCCAGCACACGGCGTCGATAAACCGCCGGTTGTCCCCGTGTCGTGGCACGGGGCAGGCTCTGGGCCGGTCGGCCCCTCTTGCCCTCTCCCCCAGGCAAATGCGGCCTCAACCGCTCCCAAACCTCATCGGTCATATCGTGGCGCCGGTGCGCTACCGTCATACCCCCACCTTCCACACTCTCCCCATTTCCAGCAATCTACCACCCTACCGCCATTTTGACGACACCCCCTAGAAAATGCAAAACTTGTCATTGCGCCCCCGTACTCGATGCGGGGGTTGGCAATCTCGTCGCTGAAACCGACGCCGTTACTTCAACAGGATTGCCACGTGGTTCGACAGGCTCACCATGAGCGGCTACGCTCCTCGCAATGACAGAGGGCAGGGACTGGAGTTTCACAATTTTCTCTTATTCCCCAGGGCAATCGCGTCTTCGGTATATACAATATGAACTGGCGCATTGCATTCTAAACGCCGATAACATTGGCCCTCGTCTGTCGTTTGAATGTGATAGAAAACCCGCCAACCGGTTGAAATTCGCGTCTTTGATGCTGTAACTGTCCGTTGTCAGGCGACGTGAGACTACCCGAACTCGGACTTCCCGGGATTTTGCCTCTCACCAAAATTAGACGCGATTGCCCTGTCTTATTCCCCCATTCATCGCCCGTGGATTACACTCATGGATTACAATGGTAGATAGCAACCTGAACAACTACTGCCTCAAATAACACTTGCCTTCCTGGAGGATGTAACGATGCCAGGCAAGAACCGCAACAGCAAAAAAACCACCAAACCGGCGGCCAACGGCAATAATCGTCAAATTGCCTTAAACCGCAAGGCTCTGCACGACTACGAGATACTCGACCGAGTGGAGGGCGGGTTGGTGCTGACCGGCACCGAGATCAAGTCCATACGGGCCGGCAAGGTTGATCTGCGCGATGCCTATGCCCGCGTGCAGGGCGGAGAGTTATGGCTGCACGGCGTACACATCGCCGCGTACGACGCGGGCAGCTACATGAACCACGACCCCAAGCGACCGCGCAAGGTGTTATTGCACCGTGAACAAATCCGCGATTTCGGGTCGCAAGTAGCCCAGAAAGGGCTGACGTTGACTCCGTTGCGGATGTACCTCAAAAACCACAATGCCAAGATCGAATTGGGGTTGGGTCGGGGCAAGCGGCAATACGACAAGCGTCGCGCCATCATCGAACGCGACCGGGAACGGGCAGCTCGCCAGGCTGTTAAGGAATGGCGCGACTGAAGACTGAATCCTCCAACCGCCACTGGTTGGGCTATAATCCATACTCGTGTTATCCAGCACCGCCGGCGACATTGCCGGTGGTGCCTTATATTGAGAGGGACTGATTTTGATTCGGAGCTTGCGGGGAATCACACCCAGGATTGCGCCCACCGCCTGGGTTAGCGAGTTTGCATACGTGGTCGGCAATGTGGTTATAGGCGAATACAGCAGCGTCTGGCCGGGCGTTACGATTCGGGGGGACGGCGAGCTGATCACCATCGGCAACCACGTCAACGTCCAGGAGGGGTCGGTCGTCCATGGAGACGGGCTAGTGATCGAAGACTACGTGTCCATCGGTCATTGCGTGGTGGTGCACGGGGATCGCATTGGAACCGGGAGTTTGCTCGGTAACAACTGCACTTTTCTCACCGAGTCCACCATCGGAAAAGAGTGCCTCATCGCCGCCAATGCGGTCGTGCTGTCAGGCGTGGACGTTCCCGACCACAGCTTCGTGACCGGCGTTCCGGGTTCCATCAAGCGCCAGGTAACCGACGAGCAGGTTGAACAGATGCGCACCACCGCCGAGCACCTGGTAGAACGCGCCGAGTGGTTCAGGGAAAGCGGCCTGTGAGCCCGGCGCGATAGTTCCGCGGCATCGAAACGGCGGGCGAGCGGGTTAGCCCAGCCGCTCCGCAATCGTCAGCACGTTTTCAGCCAGGTGTTCCATGACTTCGATGCAGGGACCAATCCCGTCCACCCGGAAGTCGAAGGTCAGCTGATCGATGCCAAGCTCGTTGCAGTAGTGCAGATCGTCGATGACTTCCTGGGTGGAGGCGATCAATGCCCCGCCCGAACGGACACCTACGCCTTCTTCAGCCCCGTGCATGTCGGTGAAGTGCAGGCTGCGCTTCAGGGAGATGGTGATGTCGGCGGGATCGCGGCCGGCCCGCTCGGTTTGCTCCCGCAGGTAGGGCAGATTCTGGGCCACAAAGTCGGGGGTCTGCCGCGTGGTGTGCCAGCAGTCGCCGTATTTGGCGGTGCGACGCAACGCCCGTCGCGTATGGCCGCCTACCCAGATCGGGATGCGCGGTTTCTGAATCGGTTTGGGTTCAAAGTATATGCCGTCGATCTGGTAGTACTTCCCCTTGTGTTCCGGAACCTCCTCGGTCCACAGGGCATTGAATATCTCCAGAAACTCATCGGTCATGGGCCCGCGGTCCGCGTACGGCACGCCGAGAATGTCAAACTCCTTTTCCAGCCAGCCCACACCGACGCCGCAGATGACACGGCCTCCCGATAGTACGTCCAGCGACGCAAACATCTTGGCCTGAACTACGGGATTCCGGTACGGCAGGATCAGAACTGTACTGCCCAACCGTATCTCGCTGGTACACGCGGCCATATACCCCAGCATCGTCATCGTTTCCAAAAACGGTTCGTCGGACGGCCGTTGAAACGCCCCGGTAGGGGTGTAGGGATACTGGTTGGTCCCGGCCACTGGCAATACCACATGGTCGCCGGCCATAACCGACTCGAACCCCAACTGCTCGGCGCGTTGGGAAAATTCACGGATGCCCTCGGCATCCGGAAGCCGGGGAATACTCACTCCAATCTTCATCAACTAGTTCCTGGCAACGGGCCAGATTTGCGCCTGATGCGCTCGCGCCCGACAGCGGTGGGATTATAGCATCGGCTGAGGGTGTACACGCCGGACCGTGGCCGGGCGCGGATTGCCGCCACCGATACACCGACCGCACACTGCGGCCACCGACCGGGCCTTCGCTGGATTCACCACGTTACGAACCTGGCAGTTCGGTGTTGGGGTTCCACGTTATGACACCCCGGCATTTGGCGCAGGCACGATTGCGACGAATCCGCCGCTGCAACCGGTGCCTGAACCATTGCTGGCCGCAACCGCATTGCCCAACCCAGCGCGGGATGGACTGTTCAACCCGGTGGCACCGCTCTCCAACACACCCGATTTCCAGCGCCTTGGCCTTCCAGACCGCATCGTGATTGTGCCGGAATCCCACCATGGCGTGGGCGATTTCGTGCAGCACGGTGTCCTCAATTTCGCCCCGGGTTGCCCGCAAGCAATAATTGACGGATAAACCGATGCGCTTTTGCGAATAATGACAAACACCGGCCCGAGTGGGCGCCAGGTCAAACCCGAATACCCAACCGCCGGCCAGCTTTCCACTTTCCTGATGACGGGCCAGCAAACGGTTCGCCAGTTCTGCCGCCTGTTCCAGCGTGCAATGCGGCGCCAACGGGATCTTAGCGTGGTCAAGAGACGAGTACGCAACAACATGCCGTTTGCCCTGGTCTGTGAGCACGTCGGCCTGTTTGACTCGCAAACCTACGACGGCGCCATTCTGCAGCGACCCATCCTTGCCATAAAATCGCACGCGAGTCCCCACCGGATACCTGGCTCCGGGAAAATCTGCGGTAATTTCGGTGCGGCGCGTGGGCATTGCGGTTCTTGCGGACAGCGGCATTATACGTCAGTTACGGCGGTTCTCATTCACCACACACGCCCATTCAGCGGGCGCGAAACAAACTCGGCGAAATCTGCATCGAATTATTCTTGGCGCTGATATTTGCCAAGTGGGTTTGCAGTGCTATAATTCGTGCAACACGTAACGAACGCAGTCGTTAACTAGTTCGTGCAACAATTCAATCCGTCTTTTATCAGGAGGACAAAATGGAAAAGGGAGATACCATCATCAATGTCGGACCGGTGGACGTAACGCTGTCCTACCGGCGGGAGATCATGCCCGACCAGGGCCTCATGGTTCAGGTTTACGGCGATATCGACGGCAATGACACCGAGATTCTGCGGTTCGACTGCTTCGACCAGGCGCCGCATTACCACTATGGCCCCGAGAACCACAACATCCGGCTGCACATGGACAAGACCACGGTCGGCACCCCGTTGGGCTGGACGTTGGACAACATCCGGAACAACCTTCCCGGCATGGTTCGCCGCTCCGGCTACGATGACTTGGCCGACGCCATTGAGGCAAACCCGGTCGACCAGACCAAGATGGACGAAGTGGAAGCATGCGCCCTGGCCAAGTCCCGTGAAGAGCGCCGCACCGTAACGCACTTCCGTGGCGACCACATTTACGAGGCTGGCAACATCCGGTTCGGCGTGGAATTCCGCGACAACATCGGCGCAGCCAACGACCGCGGCGTCGCCATTCACGTGCTGACCGACCATCTGGGCCAGGAGTTCGAGCTCCTTGCGTTTGACTGCTTCGAGATCGCGCCCCACTACCACTACGGCCCGCGTAACCAGGACGTACGGATCTATTGGGACACGACCACCAGCGGTCACACTCTGGCCTGGACTCTCGACCAGTTCAAGGCAGGCAACCTGTCCTCCATGATCGAGCGCGCCGGCTACCCAACCGTAGCCCAGGGGCTCGACAACAATCTGGTACAGGCTGTCGTACCCGCTATGGAAGAGAAGGCCTGGGCGCTGGTAGGCACCAACCAAAAGTAACCACCAGCCTGACGTGCAGCAAAGTGGGTGGCCGACGCTGCCCGCGTTGCTGACAGAGCAGAAAACTAGAGGGACGGCCCATGGGGTCGTCCCTTTAGTTTTTGTTGACATTTCACGTCATTCCGGCTTTCGTCGGAATCCAGGCGCTTTGAAAAGCAGACATCGTTCACATTCAGCGTACTCTGGATTCCCGCTTTCGCGGGAATGACGAGTTGGGGTTAGCGAAATCGCCTTATATCTCAAATGTCAACACGGCCTATATTGAAATGCAGGGTCTTTCGGTTGTCATTGCGAGGAGCGTAGCGACGTGGCAATCTCGTTGAGGTTGAACGCACGTCGGCAAATCACCATTGCTACGGCGACGAGATTGCCACGCTGCGCTCGCAATGACAAAACCGAGAAAACCGAATGACCCTGGTTTACATTGACGAGTTCGCGCTACATCATGGTGTAACCGCCTGAAACGCTCAGGGTTTGGCCCGTGATGAAGCTGGCCGCGTCGGAAGCCAGGAACACCACCGCGTTCGCCACCTCCTGCGCCGTTCCCATTCGGCGCAACGGGTATGCCCGCCGTACCCGTTCCAGCACATCTTCCGTAAAGATATCCTGCATCCCCTGCGCCCACATGCTATCGGGATTCGACACATCCTGCTGCGCCGGTACAACCAGTCCCGGGCAAACCATGTTCAAACGCAGGCCATAGCGCCCGGTTTCCCTGGAAATCGACTTGCTCAACGCGATAACCCCAGCTTTGCAAGCCGAATAAACCGCCTCGCGATATTCGCCCATGCGCCCGGCATCGCTGCTGATGCTGACGATGGAACCGGACTGCCGGTCAATCATGTGGGGCAATACCGCATTGATGCAGTTAATGGCCCCCCAGAGGTTCAAATCTACTTCCCTTACGTGCTCGTCCCGGGTTTTTTCAACGAACAATCGGTCGATGGTCCAGCCAACGTTGTTGACCAGCACGTCCCCTCCACCCAGGCGGCTGACCAATTCGGCCATCATGGCGTCAGTCCTGGCCTTATCGGTAACATCCGCATCTACGACGATGGCCGTTGCGCCGTTGTCCATCGAGTTCACCTCGGCGGCTACCTGTTCTCCGGCGGCGCGGTTCAACTCCGCGATGGCAACGTTGCTTCCCTCGACCGCGAACGCCAGCGTGATAGCGCGGCCGATGTTGGTCCCTCCTCCGGTCACCACGACATTCTTGCCTCTCAATCCTAACTCCAACCTGTTACCTCCGGTTGTTATTTCGCTCCAGGATTTTCCGCAGCGTATGCAGATTTTCGACGTCCGCCCGGTTATATTCCAGCAGCATATCCAGAGCATCCCGGTTGCCCTCATTGTGGTACTTGTGCCAGAGGTCAACGGCATCCCGTCCATTGATTTCAGGCAGATTCCGGGAGATGCGCAGCTTCCGCTCGATGACTTTCAAGCCTCCTGTCAACCCGGCGTGGTAGCAAGTCCACCTCAAGTCGTGGTGTTCGACTCGGCTGCGTATATCAACGCCGGGCCGTCGGGCCAGAAAAGGCAAGTCAAAACTGGCGCCGTTGAAAGTATAAACTGTGGTCACGCCTTCCAGAATGTGCAGAATGGCGTCAACGGTAATGTCATCACCAACCAGTTGCTCGATGAACCAGTCGCCGGGGAAATCAATGGCGATACCCACTACAGTTGGGTGCGCAAATGCGGGCGATAACCCGGTGGTTTCAATGTCCAGATAAGCGTCCAACGGAACGTCAGTGGCGGAAATGCCTCACGCCGGTGAATACCATCGCAATACCGGCCTGGTCGGCGGCGGCTATAACTTCGTCGTCCCTGATGGAGCCGCCGGGCTGGACGATGGCCGTAATCCCCGCTTCGGCTGCCAGCTCGATATTGTCGGGGAAGGGGAAAAACGCATCGGACGCCAACACGCACCCGGCGGCTTTGTCTCCGGCGGCCCGCTGGGATAGATGCACGCTGACCACGCGGTTCGGTTGGCCGGCGCCCATACCGACCAGGGTTTTGTCTTTCACGAACGCAATCGCGTTTGATTTGATGTGTTTCACCGCCGTCCATGCGAACGCGAGATCACCCAGCTCCGCTGCGGTCGGCGCCCTTTTCGTTGCGGTGGTCCATTGGTTTCGGTCCTCAGCGATGGCGTCGTGTGTCTGCACCAGTACTCCGCCGCTCAACAGACGCACGTCGTAATCGGCAGCCCCGGCTCCGGCTACGGCCGGCTCAACCGCCAAAATCCTGAGGTTGCGCTTGCGCCGCAACGCCGCCAATGCGTCATCGTCGTAGGCCGGCGCCACTACAACTTCATAAAACACCGGGTCCATTGCCTCGGCCGCTGCCGCGGTGACGGGACGATTGAATCCCACGATGCCGCCAAAGGCGGAAACCGGGTCACCTTCAAACGCCAGTCGGTACGCTTCCGCCACATCGGGCCGTGAAGCCAGGCCGCAGGGATTGGCGTGTTTGATAACGCACACGGAGGCGTCATCGTAATCCGACACTATGCGCCAGGCAGCGTCGGCGTCCATCAAGTTGTTGAACGACAACTCCCGACCGTGCAGCTGCTGGGCCCGGGCGATTCCACCGGAGCCTCCGGACACTGGCAGATAGAGCGCTCCCCGTTGGTGGGGGTTCTCGCCGTAGCGCAAGGTGGACACGCGGGAAAGCCCGATAGTCACCTGCCTGGGCATTTCCTGTTCATCGGTCGGGTCTTCCGCCAGATAGGCGGCGACGGCGGCGTCATAGGCGGCCACGTGCTGAAAAGCTTTCGCCGCCAGCGACCGGCGCTGCTCCGAATCCAGCCCGCCGGCCGTCAATCCATCAGCCACCCATTCGTAGTCCGCCGGGTCTACCACCACCGCCACGTCCGGATAGTTCTTGGCTGCCGCCCTCAGCATGGTGGGCCCGCCGATATCGATATTCTCCAGCGCGTCGTCCAGTGTAACGCCAGGCTGGCTGATGGTTTCAACGAATGGATACAGGTTCACGACAACCAGGTCGATGGCGTCTATTCCGTGATGTTCCAATTCTGCCATGTGATCGGGCGAACCACGGCGGGCCAGCAATCCCCCGTGTATTGTGGGATGCAGCGTTTTGACGCGGCCGTCCAGAATTTCGGGCGAACCGGTTACGTCCGAAACCTGCTTTACCGGTACGCCGGCGTCCGTCAGGCTGCGATGCGTGCCGCCGGTGCTGATCAACTCGATGCCGGCTTTGGTCAATCGCCGGCCCAGGTCTTCAATGCCGGTTTTGTCGTAAACGCTCAATAAGGCTTTCACAGTATCGTTTCCCCTTCGATTTGCATGAATATGCGTGAGTTTCCTGGCCTCGATGCACGCAGCGGATATCTGGCCCAATCGGGCGCGGAGCGGCGATTGATGCCCGCCGTCCTATGGGTCAGGCGCCACCGAAAATCAATCGCGCGTCGCCCGTGCGGGCAACCACACGTCCAACGTCAACCGCATCCGAAACGCCCTGCATCAACTCGACCGCCCCGGTCTCGTCGCACACGGCGACCATGCCCAATCCCATATTGAAAACCCGGTACATCTCATGGTCGCTTACGTTTCCGGCACGCTGGATCGCATCAAAAACCGGCGGCACTCGCCAGCTACCCGGTTGGATTTCAGCCGCCATGTTTTCGGGCAGAACGGAAGGCAACTTACCCGGTAGCCCACCGCCCGTAATGTGGCTCAGCGCCTTGACACTGCCCAGGAATGGCTCCAGAAGTGGGTAATAAGCCCTGTGACGCACCATCAGCTCATCGCCAAGATTTCTGCCCAGGCCACCGGGGCTGCGGAACAACGCTTCAGGATCGTTGTCCAGATTGAACACCTGGCGTACCAGGGAGTATCCGTTGGTGTGTACGCCGCTGGAGGGGATTCCAACCAACCTGTCTCCCAGCCGGATGGCGCTGCCGTCCAGCAACCGGCTTCGTTCGACCACGCCGACCACAAAACCCGCCAGGTCGAAATCTGCATCGCTGTAAACTCCCGGCAGTTGGGCAGTCTCGCCGCCGATCAAAGCACAACCGACCTCCCGGCATCCCCAGGCAATGCCGCGCATCAGCATCTCCAGACGATGCTCGTCCAGCGCGCTGAAGGCAACGTAGTCCAGGAAAAATAATGGACGGGCGCCTTTCGTCAGAATATCGTTGACGTTCAGGGTCACCAGATCCTGTCCCACACCTTCGTAGTGACCGAGTTGGGCCGCGATTTTCAACTTGGTGCCCACGCCGTCGGTACTGGCCACCAACACGGGTTCTGCTAAACCCGACAACGCGAACAGGCCGGCGAATCCTCCGCTTTCCAGGACCTGGGGGCCATGCGTCATCGCCGCAAACGCCTTGATTCGGTCTTTCAGTCCATCCATTGCGTCGAGGGACACGCCGGCACCCTCGTAAGTGCCTGATGAGGTCATGCTGCGGGCCCTGGCATTGGGATCAGGAACCGGTGCGTTCCAGCGACATTTTACCCAGATCCAGTTGCACCGGAACCGGATAGTTACCCGTGAAGCAGGCGTCGCAGAACCCCCCCTGTTGACCTCGCACCAGACCGATCAAACCGTCGACGCTCAAATACCCAAGACTGTCCGCGCCGGTGATTTGGCGAATCTCGTCGATGCTGTGTTTGGCCGCGATCAGCTCATCCCGGGTCGCCATGTCCACACCCAAATAGCAGGGGTGTTTGATCGGGGGCGCGCAAACCCGCAAATGCACCTCGCTGGCGCCGGCGCGGCGCAGCAGTTCAACCACGTGCGGCGTCGTCGTGCCCCTCACGATGCTATCGTCGACCACCACCAGCCGTTTACCGCGCAATATGGACGGCATGGGATTGAACTTCTGTCGAACGCCCCGGTCACGACGCTGCTGCTCGGGCTCGATGAACGTGCGGCCCACGTAACGGTTACGCACCAGCCCGTTGGCAAAAGGTATACCAGACTCACGGGAATATCCCACCGCCGCTGACGTAGACGAATCAGGAATCCCTATCACCAGATCGGCGTCCGCAGGATGTTCTTGCGCCAGCCGCACCCCCATTTCTTCACGGGCGCTGTGCATCAATTGGCCGTCCATGACGCTGTCCGGGCGAGCGAAGTAAATCCACTCGAAAACGCACAGCGCGCGACCGCGTCGGGCGGATCCACTGAAAACCTCGGACGTGACCCCACTGTGATCGATAACCAGAACCTCGCCGGGTTCCAGTTCGCGGACCAATTCGGCCTGCATGTGATCCAGAGCGCACGTTTCTGAGGCCACCACCCAACCGTCTCCGAGCCGGCCGAGACACAGCGGCCGGATGCCCAGTGGGTCGCGGGCCGCGATCAGCGAGTCCGGCGTCAGGATGGACAGCGAGAATGCGCCTTGCATGATGCGCATACCGTAAAACAGCCGCTCCGCCCACGTCGCGCCCGGGGCATTGGCCAACAGGTGCGCCACCACTTCCGTGTCGGTGGTAGTTGCAAACTCGCTACTCCAGCGATTCTCTACCTGTTCGCGCAATTGGACGGCATTGATGATATTCCCGTTGTGGGCCACCACCAGCGGGCCATTCAACCCGTCCACCTTCAGGGGTTGCGCGTTGCAAGCGTCGCTCGAGCCCGTGGTCGAATAGCGCGTGTGCCCGATGCTGAATTCGCCGGGCATATTGTCCAAGTCTATGTCGGAGAAGGCTTCGGAAACCAGGCCCATCCCGGTGTGTACCCGCAGGACGCCTCCGTCTGAAACGGCAACCCCAGCCGACTCCTGGCCTCGGTGCTGCAACGCGAAAAGTCCTATCGCCGTGGCCGGAGCCGAATGGCCGCCGGGCGAATAAGCCCCCACAACGCCACACTCTTCCCGAGGGTGGTCGAAGGGTCGCGCATTTCCGGCGCCGGAAAACCAGAAGCTCATAGCTGCATTCTATTTTGCGTCCCGATTTAGGTCAACGCTTCCGCGTCAACTGGATTCCATTGTAGTCCCTGGGAGACGAAAACCAAAATGCAATTTGCAATTTCCCGGAAACTCGATTTACTCTGCCGAGGCCCCCAACTAATCTCGCTCCGGAATGATTTGCACTTTGCGGCTCTCACCGTAGCCAACGCTTTCAGTTCGTATGCCGCCGCGTTCGTCCAGATACATGTGGATTATCCGGCGATCCGAAGGCGTCATGGGCTCCAGCGTGATGCTGCGGCCGGTCTGGGCCACCCGGTCCGCCACCCGGTCAGCCATTTCCCGCAGGGAATCTTCCCGTCGCTGCCGATATTGCTCCACATCCAGCGCCACTCGAACGTCCTGGTTCAACTGCTGACGGACGATGCTCTGGACGATAAACTGCAAAGACTGCAAGGTGTTGCCTCTCCGCCCGATGAGCAACCCGGAATCCGGGCCGTTGATGTCAATTACGGGCCCCCCGGCCGCGTCATCGTGTTCTGCCCGGAGCGTAACGTCCACGTCGGCACCCACCGTATCCAGAATTCGCTCCACGGATTGCACGGCCAGTCCGGCGGGCGTATCCGCCGCCGGAGCAGCTGCCGCCCGGTCGGAATCCGGGGCTTCTCCGTCGGGTTCCGATTCAGCTTCCGCCTCATCGTCACCTTCCGGGCCCGGATCTGTGACAAGGAGCGTTACGCGGACTTCTGCCAGTTCACCGCCTATGCCCAGAAATCCCTGACGTCCCCTACTTAGTATTTCGACCTCTACCTCGCTGTGGTCTGCGTCGAGCGCTGCGAGTGCCAGGCCTACGGCCTCTTCTACGGTCCGACCGGTTTGAACTACTTGATCCATCGGCTACATTCTCCTGTGGGTCGGGCGCCGCCTCAGCGGGACCGGCGTCTGCCGGCTCCGCGGACCGGCGCGGGAATAACGGGAATAGCGGCCCCCAGCCCGTGATAAAGTACTGGATTCCTATTCCGATGAGATTGGATACTACCCAGTACAACGGCAATCCGCTGGGCCATCCCAACGAAAACGCCCCCAGAAATATGGGCATCATCCACAACATCATCGTTTGGCTGGACTGCTGACGCGGATCCGGCGAGGGCATCTGCGTCATCTTTTGCTGTACCCAGGTTGATACCGCAACCAAAATCGGCATTACGATCGGCGAAGGGTCCGGCAAGCTCAAGTCCAGCCAAAGGAAATGGCTGTTCACCGGAGCCGCGGCGTGAATGGGCACGAACGTAATCCACGGGTACAGCTTGCCTGACAAATTAACCAGGTCTTCCGGGTTGTTGAACAACGTTTGTATCAGCACGCGGAATAACCCGATCAATATGGGCATCTGTATGATCAGCGGCCCCAAACAACCGATGGGGCTCACCCCGGTTTCCCGATACAGCCTCATGGTCTCCTGGGAAATCCGCGACCGATCGCCGGCGTAACGCTGCTGTATCTCCCGAACCCTCGGTTGCAACCCCGTCATCGACCGCATCTGCCGCAACTGTCGCACCGTGAGCGGGATCGTCAGGACGCGCACTATCACCGTAAACACGATGATGGCAATTCCCATCTGGGAAAAGCACACAACGTACAACACCATGAGGGTATTGAGCATTGGGCGAATGATTACTTCGTTCCAAAGCAATCCGAATATGGACAGAAATTCCACTATTACCTGCTCTGTGCGACTATCGCCCGAACGGCATATCTGTGTTCTGATGTATTCTCAATCATCGGACTAGTTGCATCGGGCCTGTTCGGTAGTGTCGAAGCACCACAGTATATTTATGCCGGACACCACCTGAACCCGACGGACGGTGCCATCGTCCGACCCGATATACACCGAATCCGCCGGCGTCGACGATAGCCCAACCGCGCTTTGCACCACTGCCAACGGCGCTTTGATCTCTGCGTCACCCACCGTTAGCGAAGCTATCTCCCGAGATGGGCCATGATCGGTCCCGGACGCTCGCAGCACCGACAGCTTGCCGTCCACCGACGCCACCACCAAACCGCGCTCCAGTAAAACCGGACTCGCAACTACCGCAGAACCCATGTCATGCTCCCACAGCAACTGACCGTTCAGGTCCAGGGCATACACTTTGCCGTCCATGGCGGGCGCCCATATCACGCGCTCCGCGGCAACCGGGGTCGCCCACCACCAATTGCCGGCCTCAAATTGCCATGCCAGCGCACCGCTTTGCAGACTGATCGCATACAACTGACGGTCGAACGAACCCACGATCAACAAATTCCCGTGGACCAGTGGTTTCGCCACCACTGCTCCACCGGTTTGATACTGCCATAGCAACTCGCCGGTTGCCAGGCTCACCGCGTAAACCGCTCCGTTTTGGGATCCAAAATAGACCACCCCGTTGTGGAGAACCGGCGTTGACCAGATTTCGCGTCCGGTTTGGTACGGCGACCAGGGGAGCCCTGCGCCGGTAATCGCATCGAAGGCGTAAAGTCCCCCGTCTTCAGACCCAACCGCTACTATCCCTCCCGCTTCGTCCAGGCCCGCACTGCCGACCAGCGGCGCCGCATCATCGTCCGAAACCACGGGCGGGTTGCGCCATGCCGTTTCCACTGCGCCGGCAGTGGCGGGAGGGTTTAGGGCGTAAATGTGCCCGTCAATGGCGGACACGTACAAGTAACGGCCAATCGCAGGCGATCCGTACGCCCCGCCAAACCCTTCTTCTCCGCCAACGGTCGATAACCACCGCACGCTAACCCCGTCTGAGCCGAAATCGTCCAAAGCGAATACCTGGCCGGAAAGCGTGGTTGCATACACTACCCCGACGTCCGCCGCAATAGCTCCCCAACCGCGCGTCGACGCGCCCAGGTTGGGAGTACAGCCCGCCGCGCCGGCTAACAAAAGCATCGCCAGCGCGAGCGTCAGCAAAATGGGAAACCTGAGACCACGGCGGTGCCGGCCAAATGCCAATGCCGCTTTTGGATAATCGAAATCAACGCTGCGGGCCCGGTGTTTGCGGAAGGGCAGGAAGTTTTTCAACATTGGTTCGGCTACACCACCGGGTCGTATCCGCTGCCGCCGCGAGGGCGACAGCGCAGCATTCGTTTCAGACCCATCAACCCGCCTTTCAACAATCCATGAGTCGCGATGGCTTCCGAGGCATAGCGGGAGCAGGACGGTTCAAACCGGCACACCGACGGTAAATAGGGAGACACCGCCTGTTGATACAAGCGGATCACGGCGATCGCGGCCGCGCTCACCGGGCCAACCCCACCACGGTATCGGGCGGGCGATTCACGACGTTATCCTCGCGCGGCGGGAGGGGTTCCGCAATTTTGGTGCGACGCATCAGATTATGCACCGCCTTTTCCAGACCGTTAAACCCGGCTTCTTCTGCGCCGCGACGAGCAATTATCACGGTGTCCCATCCGGGACGCGTCGGTGTATTGCGAACTACCTCTCGCAAACGACGCTTGATTTTATTCCTCACAACCGCATTCCCCACCCGTTTGCCGGCTATAAAGCAAAACCGACTCTGATCAGAGCCGTTCGGGAGCACACGAAAAACCAGCAGGTTATTGGCTGCACTGCGTCCATTCTGGTGAATCTCCGAAATTCGGGACCCGCTGGTAAGCCGGGAACGTCTTTGCATGCGTCAGCCGAGAACGGTGCTAAACAGGCAGGAAAGGGGGAACGCTAAACGGCCAGTCGATGCCGGCCCTTGAAACGGCGGCGGCTCAAAATCGCCCGGCCGTCGGACGTACGGGAACGGGAACGGAAGCCGTGCACGCGGGCGCGGCGTCGTTTTTTGGGCTGATAAGTACGTTTGGGCATAAACCAACTCCGGCCACAAACTATACTGGTAAACCCCTTTTCCGTCAACAATCCCGAATCCTCACGCGTACCTACTTTGTCAAACCAAACTGGCCTACTGTCATTGCGAAGGGCGCCCACCCCCACCTGTCATTGCGAGGAGCGCAACCGCTCATGGTGAGCCTGTCGAACCACGTGGCAATCTCGTTGAGGTTGAGCACACGACGGCGAACCATCATTGCTACGGTGATGAGATTGCCACCCCCGTATCAAGTACGGGGTCGCAATGACAGATTAAAGTGGGTACGCATGAGTCCCGAATCCGATTCTGCCCGGCGTTTGCTGCGATGCCCCGCGTCCAAATCCACATCGGTCCCGCGCCACAGTTACGTTGGCGGGCCAACCGCGTTATAATCCTGGCAACTCACTACATCAACGTACAATAACGTACAATGCAGCATCTTAACTATCCAGTCGCACCAACCGTCGTCAGCACTCTGGACGTGACATGATGAAAGACCGCTACGAACAGGAAATCGAACAGATCCTCAACGAACTGGATGCCGAAATTCCCGATGGCAGTGGTGACGGGCCCCACCCGGTGTCTCCGGTTCCGCCGCTGGATGATCGGCCTTCTCCATTTGCTCCCCAGCCCCGTCCTCGAATGCGCCTGATATCCCCTGTGAAACTCGCCCTGGTGGGGCTGCTCGTGGTCTTGATTGGGCTCATCCTGTTCCACCTGCCGATGTTGGCGCTGGCAGGCGTTGGTATCGTCGTACTGGCGTTGGGCTGGATGTTCATTCAGAGAATGTCATCGCAGCCCCAACAGGTGTGGCGTGGCAGGCCGGTGGATCCCCCGCCTCCGCAATCTACGTGGGAGCGCTTCCGGCGCTGGCTGGCCAGTTAGACACCGCGTGGCGGCGGCCGGCGGACCGGGCGGCTGAGCCGGCAACTCGACCGGCGGACCGGCGGGTTACCAGCCGACTGCGGCGCCGTCCTTTCGAGGTTCGCTGCCGCCGCTGAGCACGCCCGATTCCGGATCGCGGCTGATGATCTGGCCGCCGCCCATGCCTCCGGCCCCTCCCCGTTGTGGCCCGTGCATCACGTTCACGCGGTGGCCTCTTCGGTGCAGGTCATCGACAACCGAGTTCGCAACGTCCCCTTCCATCCACAATTCATCACCCACAACCTGGAAACGCAGCGCGTCCAGCGCCCCCTGGGAATCCATCCCGAAATCGACCATGTTGCTGATAACCTGCAAATGACCCTGCGGCTGCATGAATCCGCCCATCACGCCGTAACTCAACCACAACTCATCGTCGCGCGTCGCCATGGCCGGAATAATCGTGTGGAACGGACGCTTGCCGCCGGCCAGCGCGTTGGGATGCTCGGGATTCATTTGGAACAACGACGCCCGGTTGTGCATCACGATACCGGTTCCCGGAACCACCAGCCCGGACCCAAAGTTGGCGAATACGCTGTTGATCAGTGAGCAGGCATTGCCGGCGCCATCTATAACGCTTATGTAAACCGTGTCGCTCCCCGGAACCATCTTTCCATAGGGTGCGGTAACCATCGCCCGATCCGACTTGATCAGCGCCCGCCGCTTCGCCGCATATTCCTTGGACGCCCACGCCGCTGTCGGCACCTCCACGGATCGCGGGTCGGCCAGATATTCAAAAGCATCTGCGAATCCCAACCGCGTTGCCTCCACCAGATGGTGATACCGGTCGGCGCTCTGCGGTCCCATGTCGGCGATATCGAAACCTTCCGCGATGTTCAGGGCCTCCAGCGCGATTATCCCCTGCCCGTTGGGAGGACATTCCCAGCAAGTGACGCCGCGGTAATCCGTCTTGATGGGTTCGTCCCAGTCGGAGTGGTGCGATGCCAGGTCTGCTTCGGCCAGCCACCCGCCCTGTTCCTGAACAAAGTCGGCCATCGCCGTGGCAATGGGTCCCTTGTAGAAGGCGGCGCTCCCGCCTTCGGAGATCGTGCGCAACGTCCCGGCGAGAGTGGGCATCTTCATCAACTCCCCTTCGCGGGGGCCCCGGCCAGCTTTTAGCAATTCCTGCCCGGACGGCAACACTGCCAACTTGCCCTCCTGCTGCTGCCACTGGAACGCAATTATGTCGCTGACCGGGAAACCGCCTTCAGCGTACCTGATGGCCGGTTTCAACACGTCGGATAACGCCATCGTACCCTCGCTGGAGAGCAGCGTCTCCCAACCGTGCACAGTACCGGGCACAGAGATCGACAACGGTCCAAAGGGCGGCATCCGGTGGTGACCTTTCGCTCGCAAATCATCGATACTGGCGGCCATCGGAGAGCGGCCACTGCCGTTGAGAGCCACAACCTGTTTGTCGGATGCCTTCCAGACCAGGGCGAAAAGGTCGCCGCCTACGCCGGTGGACATGGGTTCCACCACGTTCAGGGTGGCTGCCGTGGCGACCGCCGCGTCCACAGCGTTGCCGCCGTCCATTAGTACGCGCAGACCGGCCATCGCCGCCAGCGGTTGACTGGTTGCGACCATTCCGTTTGTCGCATGGACTGTGGACCGACGTGAATCAAAAAACATTGTTTCCGCTCCAGGCTGGACGTTCCGGATATTCGCCCCTGAATATGCGCTCGTAACGATGGCGGCCAGTTTAGCATGAGCCTGTTCCAGACGCACCCGGAAGGCCCGCGGGCTATCTGACAAGCAGATTCGATGGGCAATGGAACACGCCGTCATCCGGCGTGCGCCTGGCCCCACTTGGTTGCGCGACCGTAACCCGGCCCAAGGGCCGGCGTGTGATAATATACCCCGAACGCCTGCTATTGCCGGGACGTATATCGCGACCAGAAAACCGTCACTGCCCGATTCGCCAATGCCACCAGGAGGTTCCTCGATGGCCATAACCGTAGGACAAGCCGCCCCAGATTTCACGCTGCATGAAACCCCCCAGCAGCAACGCAGCCTCAGCGAATATCGGGGTAAAAATGTGGTTCTCGCATTCTTCCCGGGTGCGTTCACCGGCGTTTGCACCACCGAAATGTGCGCCCTTCGCGACCGCATCGACCAGTTCAGCTCAATGAATGCCGAGGTTATCGGCATCACCGTTGACCCTCCCTTCGCCCAGTCGGCCTGGAAGGCTGCCAACAATGTGAATTACACCTTCTTGAGCGACTACAACCGCGAGGTCGTCAACGCCTATGACGTGGCGCTGCCCGGTCTGGCCGGAATGCAGGGTTACGTGGCCGCCAAACGGGCCGTGACCATCATCGACAAGGACGGTGTGGTTCGCTATCACTGGGTTTCGGAAAGCCCCGGCGTCGAACCCGATTACGCCGAGGTACAGGCAGCAGTGGCAGCCCTCTCGTAACCGGCCGATACCAATTGCTACGGCGAAAAGCCCCGCTCGATTTTGTGCGGGGCTTTTCATGTGCGGGCTGTTCAATATATGGGCCAGTCGTGATTTATCAACCGCTCCACCACCATCTCGGTGAGCCGCGCCGCGTCCACCTCCAGGCAAACGTCCGCATTGGGCGCTCGGCCAGTCATACCGTGCCAGTCGACAACCGTTTGCCCGCGAGTGAGATCGCTGGCCGTATCAATCGAAACCGGCAGCAAAGTCGATTGCATCAATCCGGGATCTACCGCGTACGCAACTGCCGGCACGTCGTTGTACCGCGCCGCCTCTCCGCGAGCGAACCGACCCATCCGGCGATACGCCTGCTGGATAAACCCGGTGGCCCGCACCAGAAGCTGCACGGCGGGAGCTTCTGACTGGCTCAGTTGCTGCAATTGGGAGTCTGAAAACCCGCAACGATCGCAAACATCCAGCCCCACCTGCACGATTGCCACCCCCGAGTCGTAGAGAATCGCCGCCGATTCGGGGTCTTCATAAAGGTTTGCCGTTGCCACCGGCGACACGTTACCCGGCACCCGAACTGCTCCGCCCATTACCATCACACCGGCCAACGCATTCGCGATTTCGGGCGCGATGCGCAGAGCCAACGCCAGATTGGTCATACGACCGAGGGCCAGTACAGTGATGTCACCGGGAGATTCCAGGACCCGCCGGGCAATTTCTACCGCCGCCCGGTTGCCCACCGGAGCATCCACTGTGTCCGCCGAATCTATGCGCACTCCCTCTCCGCCCAGAGCGTCGTCGCCGTGGATGTGCGCGGCCCAACCCGCAGTGTGGCTGCGCAGCAACGGACCGGCAGCCCCCGGATACACCGGTATGTCGCTGCGGCCAGCGACGGCCAGAATCCGCCGGGCGTTGGCAGCGCACTGGGCCATCGAGCCATTGCCGTAGATGGCGGTTACGGCTTCGATCTCCAACTCCGGGCTGGCCAGCGCCAGCAGGATTGCAGCAGTGTCGTCCACACCGGGGTCAGCGTCGATGATCACGCGCGTCGGCATATTCGGCCACCCTCAATCCAGACGATCCGGCCAGGCAATCCGGTTTTGACGTCAGTAACCGGTTCGGGCATTATACCGTGAGTAGCGTCGGCGGCTTGGTGCGGCCGGTTCGGAGGAAATCACATGGCAGTGAATGAAGTGCTAGGCGTCATTTCGCGATCTCAAGGCGCTCCGGTCGAGCTGGTCCTGATCCTGGTTCCAGACCCCGGCGAGGGTGAAGCGTTGGTGCGAGTTCAGGCTTGCGGCGTTTGCCACACGGACCTGCATTATCGCGAAGGCGCGATCAACGACGAGTTTCCCTTCTTGTTGGGGCACGAGGCAGCCGGCATCGTTGATAAAATCGGCGCCGGCGTGACCAACGTGCAGCCCGGAGACTTCGTTATCCTGGCCTGGCGCGCTCCCTGCGGGATGTGCCGGTCGTGCCGGCGGGGTCGTCCCTGGTACTGTTTCGCCAGCCGCAATGCCCAGCAGAAGATGACGCTGGCAAACGGCTCGCCATTGTCTCCGGCTCTGGGCATCGGAGCGTTCTGCGAGCTCACGCTGGTTGATGCCCTCCAGGCCGTCAAGGTGGATCCAGCCGCCAGTCCCCTGGCTGCCGGGCTGATCGGCTGCGGCATCATGGCCGGTCTGGGAGCAGCAATCAACACCGGCGGGGTATCACGAGGAGATTCCGTCGCCGTCATAGGATGCGGCGGCGTGGGCAATGCCGCTGTCGCCGGAGCGAGCCTGGCCGGCGCACACACCATCATCGCGGTGGACATCGACGACCGCAAGCTGGAATGGGCCAGAAAGTTCGGAGCCACCCACACCATAAACTCCACTCACACCGACGCCGTAGACGCCATCCGCGAACTCACCGACGGGAACGGGGTTAACGTGGCGATCGAGGCCGTTGGGAATCCTGCTACGTATGAGCAGGCATTTTACGCCCGCGACCACGCCGGAACGGTGGTGCTGGTCGGTGTACCCGACCCAACCATGAAAATCGAACTCCCGCTGATTGAGGTGTTCGGACGCGGCGGCTCTCTCAAATCCTCGTGGTACGGCGACTGCCTGCCCACCCGGGATTTTCCGATGTTGATCGACCTGTATCTCCAGGGCCGGCTCGACCTGGACGGTTTCGTGAGCGAACGCATCACCATCAACGACGTGGAAACAGCGTTTGAACGCATGGGTCGCGGAGAAGTTCTGCGGTCCGTCGTGGTGATGTAGGGGCAGAGGTACCGAAAAGCATGGCAACATTCGTACTCCTCCACGGAGCCTGGCACGGCGGTTGGTGCTGGTGGAAAGTAGCGCCCCTGCTGCAACAGGCCGGGCACACGGTTTACACACCCAGTTTAACCGGCCTCGGCGACCGGGCGCACCTGGCTCCCCTCATGCCGCCGGCGCTGCTCAACCTCGACCTGCACATCAGGGACATTGGACAACTCCTGGATTCTGCCGATTTGACCGACGCCATCCTGGTAGCCCACGCCTACGCCGGCATGGTGATAACCGGCGTTGCCGAACACCACCCGCAACGGATTGCCGCGCTGGTTTATGTCAACGGCGTGGTGCCCGCCGACGGCGAAGCCATGGTGGACCAGTTGGAAACCGTTCGCGGTCCGGCATTCGTGGCCCGCATCCGCAATTACATTGACAGCGGTGAACCATTCATGGCGTCCCCAACCACGGCGGAAGAAATAGCCGATCGTTGGTCCATCACCGACCCGGGCGACCAGGCGTTTATGCTGCCTCGATTATCGCCGCAGCCAACACTCACGTTCTCCCAACCGGTGCGCACGGGCAACCCTGACGCCAACAACCTGCGCCGCGAGTTCATCCTGTGCAGCGAATCCGGGTTCGAGGCAGTGGCTGAGCAGGCCACCGCCTCCGGTTGGCCGGTGCACCGCATCGACACGGGGCATGACCCCATGGTTACCACGCCGCAGGAGTTGGCAACGATTCTCCTGGACATCGCCGGACGGTGACCCACCTGGTTACCGGTCGTCGCAGCAGCCCGACTGCCAATAGCGATGCCAGCGGCGCCATATGCTAGGATATTCTCTCCAACCGGCGTCGCACGGTTGACCCAACAGCCACAGAGGGAGGCTCGAAAAATGGCAAACGAAGCATTGGGACTTGACGTCAGGGCCTGCATCTTCGACGTTTTCGGTACGGTAGTGGACTGGCGATCCAGCATCATCGCCCAGTGCAAAAACATGGGCCGTATCAAGGGAATCGAGAGGGATTGGGGGTCCTTCGCCGACGCGTGGCGCGGTAAATATCGCCCGTACATGGACAAGGTTCGCAACGGTGAACTTCCCTGGACCAACCTGGACGCACTGCACCGCATGTCGCTGGACGACGTTCTCGATGAGTTTGAAATCTCCGGTTTCAGCGACGACGAAAAGATGGAAGTCACCTATTTCTGGCACCACCTCCAGCCCTGGTCGGACACCGTGCCCGGCCTGTACCGGCTCAAGTCCAAATTCATCATCGCACCCATGTCCAACGGCAACATCGCCCTCATGACCAACATGGCCAAGAACGGCGGTATGCCCTGGGACTGCATCCTGGGCGCAGAAGTTGCTCATCATTACAAGCCCGACCCGGAAAGCTACGGCACCGCCGTGAAACTCCTGGGCCTAAAACCCGAGCAGGTGATGATGGTGGCCGCCCACCAGGGAGACCTCCTGGCCTCGGCCAAAGTTGGCTTGCGCACCGCCTTCGTTCCCAGACCCCGGGAACATGGCCCCGACCGCACGCCCGATCCGACTCCCGATCCGTCGTTCAACGTGGTAGCCGATAGCTTCGTTGACCTGGCCGCAAAGCTGGGGGCATAGGTTTCCAACCACTACGCTAACTTGGCGATGACAGGGGCGACAGTTTAACGACTGTTGCCCTTTTTTGCTAACCCGGATCCACCAGCCAGGGCAATCGCGTCTTAATCATATTTTTAGAAATATGCTAACGTGCCACGATCCGTTGAACGAAGTGGAGGCAGATGCGCATGGCACAACCACCCAAGGGAACTATTCTCGATCATTTCGACGACCTGGACGATCCAGGGGTGGAACGCACCCGACGACACAACCTGGTTGACATCATCGCCATCGCCATTTGCGCCACCATCTGCGGGGCCGATTCCTGGGTTCACATCGAACTCTTCGGCAGAAGCAAGCTGGAATGGTTCCAAACCTTCCTGGAACTGCCGGGCGGCATCCCATCCCACGACACCTTGGGCGATGTCTTCGCCCGGCTGGACCCAGTGCAGTTGCAGAACTGCTTCGTGTCCTGGACCCAGGCCATCGCAGAACTGCTGCCGGGTGAAGTGGTGGCGATTGACGGGAAGACGGCCCGGCGGTCCTACGATGGGGCTGGGAACAAGGGCGCCATACACATGGTCAGCGCCTGGGCCACCCAGAATGCCTTGACCCTGGGCCAGGTCAAGACCGAGGAGAAATCCAATGAGATCACCGCCATTCCGCAACTGCTGGAGATGCTGGACCTGCATGGCTGCATCGTAACTATCGACGCCATGGGTTGCCAGCGGGAGATCGCCGAGAAGATTACCGAAGGCGGGGCCAACTACGTGCTGGCGGTGAAGGAGAACCAGGGTCAGCGGTACGAGGGCATTCGAGACCGGTTCGAGGGGGCGGAAGAATTGGGCTTTGACGGGGTGCCCTACGACTATACCCAGACCCTGGACAAGGGACACGGGCGGGTGGAACGGCGGGAATGCTGGGTCATCACGGAGGCAGACTGCCTGGACTACATCAACCCCCAGGGGCAATGGCCGCAACCGAAGGCGGCCGTCAGGGTGGTGGGCCATCGTCAAACCGGAGCGGGCGGCATCAGCCAGCCCCGCTACTACAGCAGCAGCCGGGCGGCCCCAGCGGAACAACAGCTGGCTGCCGTCAGAAGCCACTGGAGCATCGAAAACTCGCCGCACTGGACGTTGGACGTAACCTTTCGGGAAGACCAGTGTCGAGTGCGCAAGGATCACGGACCACAGAACCTGGCCACCCTGCGTCAGATTGGGCATAACCTGTTGAAAAACGAACACACCCCGAAAGTGGGCATCCAGGGCAAACGGCTCAACGCCGGATGGGATGAGGACTACCTACTCAGAGTCCTCCTCGGATAAGACGCGATTGCCCTGATACACCAACCCTAGAGCCTGTTGACAATTAGCAAACCAGCCCGTCACTCCTGCGAAAGAACGTCACCCCCAGGGCCTTTCGGTTTTCCTCATGTCATTGCGAGCGCAGCGTGGCAATCTCGTCGCCGTAGCAATGATGGTTCCCCGGCGCGTGCTCAACCTCAACGAGATTGCCACGTCGCTGCGCTCCTCGCAATGACAACCGAATGGCCCTGACGTCACCCGGTACTTGATACGGGGCAGGAGTCCAAAGAGGGTATGATGAAAGAATCAGAACCGGGATTAACGACTTAGGCCACTGGACTCCCGCCCTGTATCAAGTACGGGGTGACGTTCTTTCGCGGGAATGACGGTATTTGTCAACACACCCTAACCCAGGCGCGAAGGTTCCAGGCCACATGCCCGGGCCACCAGTTCGTAGGACCGCACCCGGTCTTCAAATCTGTAGCAGATCGTGACCACGCTCAAGTCCGGCGTTTGGTAGTCTTCCGCCACTTTTTCCAACCCGGCTTTTACCTGTTCGGGGTCGCCGTCAACGCATTTGTGTTGATACTGCTGGATGAATTGCCATTCGTTGGCCAGGTATTTGTAAGCCGAGGCCAACTCCGGAGAAGGTATGCCCTTCGCCCGGCCCGTAACCGACCGGAGCCGTCCCAGGTTGCGGCTGGACGCAATTCGCCTGGCTTCTTCCTCGGTATCAGCACACAAAACCTGTACTCCCACGTTGACCAGCGGCTGCTCCAGATTCTCCGACGCCTCGAAATTCTGGCGATACGACTCAACGATCTGGGGGCCATCATCAGGCCCCATGCCGAAGAAATGAGCGTAGGCAAAGGGTAAGCCCATCTTCGCCGCCATAAACGCCGATTCATACCGGGAACCGAGCAACCAAACCTGTGGCGCGGTATCCGGCTCATCGGGTGAAGCCGCAATTTCATGGAACGGGTGATCGTCCGGTTGCGAGTCATTCAAAAAGTTGACCACATCCCGTACCTGCTGCGGGAAGTGCCTGATGTCTTTGGGCATGCTGGGGTAGGCCAGCGCGGCGGCAGTGATCTGGTCGCTGCCGGGCGCCCGCCCGATTCCAAGGTCGATGCGGTCGGGGTACAGGGCATCCAGCATCCGGAAGGTTTCCGCCACCTTCAGGGAACTGTAGTGCGACAACATCACACCGCCGGAACCGACCCGGATCCGTTGTGTATTGGCGGCAATCTGGCCCACCAGAACTTCCGGGGCCGTGCCGGCGAAATTGGGTAAATTGTGATGCTCCGCCACCCAATAGCGGTTGTACCCCATTTTTTCGGTGGCCTGCGCCAGTTGGATTGTTTCCCGCAAGGCAACTCCGGCCGTGCTTCCCTCGCGCATCGGTGACTGGTCAACTACGCTCAATTGCAATTTCTTGCTCAACTTCGATCCCCTTTTCGGAATTTCGGCTTATTTCGTCGGTTAACGTCCTCGCAACGGATGCCACTTTTTCAATAATGGTTACTATCCCCATCTTCCGGGTTGCCAGATCGTCCCGAACACACCTATTATAATAATGTCTGGCAACAAGCGTAGTGGGTCGCAAGGCCCTCCACCACACCCGATATTCCGGCGTTGTATTCTGCCGCTAGAAGGTGAGCTGTCTTGCTCTTCGTCAAGATAATAGGCGCAAAACCGGGAGATGGCGGGAGCCCAACTGCCGGCAACGCACTTACTGCATCCAATTCCAGTAAGCACCTTCTTGAAAAGATTATCAGGTTGGTGCTTTTTATTTTGGCCATGGTGTCCGTGTTCACCACGGTTGCCATCGTGGCGGTGCTGCTGTATGAGGGGGTGAAGTTTTTCACCTCCGATTTTTATGAGAACAAGGCCCTGGAGGGTCTTGGCGTTAGCCAGGCAGCCCCGGCAACCCAGGCAGCCCCAGCAACCGATGACGGCAGCCCGCTGCCGGTGGATCTCCTTACGCCCGGTGAAGTTCCCCAGGTGAAAACCACCGCGACGACTGATTCCCTGATTCACGTCAGCTGGCAACGACCCACCGGCGGAGCCGAGCCAACCGGATACGAAGTATCCATCTTGCCCGTCCTGGAAACCGATTTATCCGATTGCGCCAACCTGCCGCCTGACCGGACTTCCTGCGTCATCTCCGGTGGCAGTCCGGGTCGTTCGTACAAAGTGAGCGTGGCAGCGCTGGCGGCGAACGGAGCCGGAGCAGCCGTACAAACCAGTTCGTTCTCTGTTCCAGAGTCGGTCAGCGTCCGGCGTTTCTTCACCGACACGAAATGGCGCACCCTGCTGGTGCCGCGTTCTTACGGCATCTGGCCCCTGCTGGTGGGCACCATGATGGTCGCGGTGCTGGCAATGCTGATCGCAACTCCCCTGGGTTTGCTGTGCGCCATCTTCCTCAGTGAGTACGCTCCGCCGCGTGTGCGCGCCATCACCAAGCCGGTTTTGGAAATCCTGGCTGGGATACCGACCGTCGTGTACGGCTTTTTCGCCCTCTTCTTCATCACCCCGCTGCTGCGCCTGATTAGTGACGACGTCGGCATATTCAACGCCCTTGCTGCCGGCATCGTGATGGGCGTAATGATCGTTCCCATGGTTTCCAGTCTCAGCGAAGATGCGATGCGCGCAGTCCCATCGGCGCTCCGGGAGGGCGCTTACGCCCTCGGTGCGACCAAGGTTGAAGTAGCGACGAAAGTGGTGGTGCCAGCCGCTCTTTCGGGCATCGTTTCTGCCATTATCCTGGCCACATCCCGGGCGATCGGTGAGACGATGATCGTGTTCATCGCCGCGGGCCAAAACGATTCACTCACCTTCAACCCTCTGGGGCCAGTCAACACCATGACCGGGTTCATGGCAACCACCAACTTCAGTGATAACGCCATACCCGGAACCGCTCAATTCCAGGCGTTGTTTGCGGTGGGAATCACCCTTTTCGTAATCACCCTGGTCATGAACATGATAAGTCACACGGTCGTCACCAGGTTCCGCGAGGTGTACGAATAATGGCCGTGTCCAATCCCACCGAATATCGGCGCAAGTTGGTCAAACGCCGGCGCAACGCTCTGGTGTTCCGCGCGGTGTGCATGTCGGCGATCCTGTTGAGTCTGCTGATGCTGGCGGCGTTGCTTTACAGCGTATTGGCGGAAGCGCTGCAGTGGTTCAACCTTGATGGCAGCTCAATCGTAACCCTCCTCACCGATATCCCCTCCAGCAAAGCCGTGGCTTCGGGCCTGTGGCCTGCCATCGTGGGCACGCTGTGGGTGATGGGCATCTGCATTGTGGTGTCGTTCACGGTGGGAGTGGCTGCCGCTATCTACCTGGAAGAGTATGCCGGAGGGCGGCGGATAGACGAGTTGATACAGGTCAATATCCAAAACCTGGCCGCCGTCCCGTCCATTGTGTACGGCATCCTGGGCCTCGCCATTTTCGTGGCGGTTTTCGCAATGGGCAAGAGCGTATTGACGGCCGGTCTGACGCTGGCGTTGCTGATAATGCCGGTGGTTATAGTTTCGGCAGAAGAAGCCATCCGCGCCGTGCCGTCCACCGTCAGGGAAGGCGGCTATGCGCTGGGGGCAACTCGTTGGCAGGTAGTGTGGCGACTGGTGCTCCCACAGGCCATGCCGGGTATCCTGACCGGAATCATCCTGGCGGTCAGCCGGGCGATGGGGGAAGCCGCTCCGCTGGTGATTATGGGCGCCCTTTCTTTCGTGCCCTTTGCGCCAACCTCTCCACTGGATCGGTTTACCGTTTTGCCAATCCAGATTTACGTGTGGATCTCCAAACCGCAGGAAGAGTTCCACCAACTGGCCGCCGCCGGCATCGTGGTACTGTTGATTATGCTGTTGGGATTGAATGCTGCGGCCATTCTCCTGCGCAACCATCTCCAGGGCAAACACCGGGGGTAATCGGTTATGACAAACCAGGCAATTGCCACCAACCCCGCAATCCGGTTTGACGATGTTGGAGTTTACTACGGCGATAATCAGGTGATTGAAGATATCTCCATGGAAGTTACGGAGAAGGAAATCACGGCGATCATCGGCCCCAGCGGCGGCGGAAAAAGCACTCTGTTGCGCTGCATAAACCGGATGAACGACCTCATCCCGTCGTTCCGCATGGAAGGCCAAGTCTGGTTTGGCGAGTATAACCTGTACGCTCCCGGTTCAGACCCGACGCAAATTCGTTATGAAATCGGGATGGTGTTCCAGCGGCCCAACCCTTTCGCCAAGTCCATCTACGAAAACGTAGCCTTCGGGCCGCGCATCAACGGGTACACGGGGAGCCTTGACGCCATCGTGGAGGATTCACTCAGGTCTGCCGCGCTTTGGGATGAGGTGAAAGACCGCCTGAAGGAATCGGCGCTGGCTCTCTCCGGTGGTCAGCAGCAGAGGCTGTGCATCGCACGCACGCTGGCCATTCAACCCAGCGTCATCCTTATGGACGAACCTTGTTCGGCACTGGACCCCATCGCCACCCTGGCCATTGAAGATTTGATGCGGGAACTCAAACAGCGCTACACCATCATTATCGTGACGCATAACATGCAACAGGCCGGCCGGGTGTCGGACAAAACAGCCTTTCTGATGCCCGACGAAAACCGCGTAGCGCATCTGATAGAATTCGACCAAACTTCACGCATGTTCACCAACCCGCAGGACGAGCGCACCGAGGCATACATCACCGGAAGATTTGGCTAAACCGTTCTGGCGGCGGTAACCCCAACCCAAGGAGGCGCCGATATGCTCAGGTCAGAATTCAACCAGCTACTGGAAAATTTGCAGGCCGACCTGGCCGAAATGGGTCGTTTGGTCGATCAAACCACCCGACAGGCTCTACAGGCCCTGCAAAACCGGGATGCCGACCTTGCCCGGCAGGTCATCGATAACGATGACGTGATAGACAACCTGCAGAACACGCTGGAGGACAAGTGCGTCAGCGTGCTGGCGACGCAGCAGCCAATCGCCACCGATCTGCGCACCGTAATGTCGGTTGTGCACCTGGGGGTTGAGCTGGAGCGAATGGGCGACTACGCCGAGGGCATCGCAAAAATCTGCCTCCGCACCTATGAAGAACCACTATTGAAACCGTTGATCGACATCCCGCGGATGGCAGACCTGGCCCTCAAGATGCTTAACGAAAGTTTGCTGTCCTTCGCTGACCGGGATGAGGATCTGGCTCGCAAGGTATGCGCCGATGATGATGTGGTGGACGACCTGTACGACCAGATCTATCGCGAGTTGCTCACCTACATGCTGCAGGATCCGCGCACCATCCAGCGGGCAACATACCTGCTGTGGGTGGCCCACGACCTGGAACGAATCGCCGACCGGGCGACCAACATCGCCGAACGTACGTTGTGGCTGATCTCCGGGCACACTGTCAGCAACCGCGACCTCAAATCCGACCGTACGTTGCGCTGACACGTCCATCGCTGGGCCACGCAAAAATCCCGCTTGCCCACTAAAACGACGGCCTCCACTGGTGAGAATCACCCCGATTCAGGTACGAATTTTCACCAAATAAACATCGTTGACAATTCCCGACCACGACTGTATAGTTTTCGCAAATGCACAGTAACTGCAAAAGCAACCAAACCTGTCTTTGTACTTGTACCTGTACCGAAAAAACGGGAGCAGGATAGCAAGCACTGACAAAATCAAGCCCTAACCCTGCGCCCACCAGCACCGCCAACCGGCTAAGGTGGGTCTTTTTTATGCCCGCGCTCGAAGGAGATTAACTTGACCAGCCAAGCTCATGCGCCCAACCTGAAAGACATCCATGATGCCAGCATGAATCTGGCGCCCGATGCCACCGGGATTATCCCGTTCATGGAAGAAGAAATCGTGCGGTTCGATGCCGAAGTCGACCGGTTCCGGTCCGGCGAGCTGGACAACACAGTGTTCACGCCGTTCCGGCTACGGCAGGGTGTTTATGGCCAACGCCAGGCCGACGTGCAGATGATCCGGGTGAAACTACCCGGTGGAATCGCCTCGGCCGATATGCTCGACGCCCTGGGCGAAATCGCGGAACATTACGCCCCGTTGCAAAAAGGTCATATCACCACCAGGGAGAATATTCAGTTCCACCACGTTCCGCTGGAACAAACCTCGACCGCGCTGCGTTTGCTGGGCAAGGTGGGGCTGTCCACCCGCGAGGCTTGCGGCAACACCGTCCGCAACGTGGTTGGCCCGGCGACCGCTGGGGTCAGCCCGGAAGAAACCTTCGACCCGACGCCGTATCTCACCGCATACGTTCGGTTTGGCGTGCGCCATCCCATCACCCAAAACTTCCCCCGGAAGTTCAAAACCGCGTTCACCGGCAACGACCGGAGAGACGAAGTGGCGGCGGCCATCCAGGATCTGACATTCGTTTCCCAATACAAGGAAATCGATGGCGAACAGCGTAAGGGATTCAAGGTTTACTGCGGGGGCGGAACGTCCATCATGCCCCGCCTGGCCAAACCGCTGTACGATTGGGTTTCCGAGGATGACTACCTCCGGGTCGCTTTGGCGATCTGGACTGTGTTCAACAACGCTGACATCCTTCGCAAAAATCGGATGATGGCGCGTCTGAAGGTCCTCATCGACAAGATTGGGCTGGACGAATTCAAACAGATGGTTGATACCGAACTGGCCGGCATCGGCCCGATTGATCATCGGCCTTTGATGGTGGCGGAAGAGATCCAGCGCGAAACCCCACCCGTTCAACCCGCTGCAGCATCCACGGAAGACAGTCCTGAATTCCGCCAGTGGCGCGACACCAACGTCGCAGCCCAGCGGCAGGAAGGGTATCACGTGGTTTATGTAAAGCCTGTCCGGGGCGATCTCTCGCCCGAACAGTTCCACGGGTTGGCCAACATCGTGAGGGAGTATGCTGGCGGCCAAGCCCGCACCACACAGGAACAAAACCTGGTGATTCGTTGGGTGCCGACCGGCCACCTCGCCACCGTATGGAGAGCCCTGGTCGCTCTGGATCTCGGCGAACCCGGCCACGACCACATCACCAACGTCGTTTCCTGCCCCGGAACCGACAGTTGCAAACTTGGTATCACTTCCTCAATGGGTCTGGCCGAGGCTCTTCGCTCTGAGATGCAAAGCTGGAATGGGATGCAGCAGGATGCCGGGGTAAAGGACATCCGCATCAAGATGAGTGGATGCCCCAATGGGTGCGGCCTGCATCACATCGCCAACATCGGGTTCCACGGGGCTGCCGTGAAAGGCGTGGACGGACAGCAAATTCCATCGTACGAGCTTTTCCTGGGCGGCAACTACGGGGACAACCGCGTGGAAGACTCTCGCATCGGCACCCGGGTTCCCAAGGTTAAGGTTCCCGCCAAGCTCGTCCCATCGGTTCTCAAAGAAATCGTCACCTTCTACAAGGACAATCGTGACAACGAGTCGGAGCGATTCAACGATTTCCTGGAGCGGGTCGGAATAGACGAGGTAACCTCGGTAGCCGCGCGGGCCCAGGAAATCGGACACGAGGCCGAGGGCGGCGGGGAAATGTACTTCGACTGGGAACGAACCAACCAGTACGTGCTGGAACGCGGAGAAGGTGAGTGCGCCGTATAACCCCCGTTCCATCCTGCCCATGCCTGGCCCATCTCTGAACGGACGTGTGCTGGCCTTCGTCGAGGCTCGAATGCCCGACGAAATGGCCAGCCTGATCCGACGCCACGGCGGTGTTCCCCTGGGCGCTCCCGTGCTCCAGGAACACTACCTGAAGGACAGCCCCCAAGTTCAACAAGCCATCACCGATGTGTGTAACGGAGCGGTGGGCATCGCAATCTTCCTAACCGGTGTGGGCACTCAGGCGATGATGGAAACCGCTGCGGCTATGGGCTGCCAGGACGAATTCGTCGCCAGCCTGCGAAATGCCACCGTGGTCGCGCGGAGTCCGAAACCGGCTCGGGTATTGCGGCATCATAAAATCCCCATCGACATCATGCCGCCGGAACCCTATACGTCCGCTGACTTGACGGCTTCAATGTCCGGGCTGGCGCTTGATGGGGCAGAGGTTGTCGTGCAACGCTACGGTGGCCCAGATGCTCAACTCCCCACCTTCCTGCGGGCTCAGCGCGCCAACTACCGGGAACTCACCCTTTACGACTGGGGCCTGCCCGTAGACCACGGCCCCGTTTTGTCCCTTATCAACGAAATGGAGCAGGGCAATATCGACGCCCTGGCATTTACCAGCCGACCCCAGGTGCCCAATTTACTGACCATTGCCGCCGAAGCCGGTAAGGAAGACTCTCTGCGCTACTGTCTGTCCGGTCCGGTTGCCGTAGCGTCAGTGGGCCCGGTGTGTACCCGGAAGCTGGAAGAATGCGGAATTACCGTTAATGTGGAACCCGAACATCCTCACATGGGCAACCTGGTACTGGCGGTTGCCGATTACTTCAACGACGCCGGTTAGTATTACGGGCCAACTTCGCGGCGTTAGTACTTAAACTCCTCCCGCACCGGGCTGAATATGTCCAGAGCCACCGCCCTTGTTTGCTGCCCCTGGGCGTAGTGTTCCACATCTCCCGGAATGATATACATGTCTCCCGGCTTCAGCAGCTTCACCTCGCCGCCGATCCCCATCTCCAGTTCGCCTTCAACGATGATTCCGCCCTGTTCGTGGGGATGGGTATGCAGAGGCACCAGCGCCCCCGCCTCGACTTCCACCAGGGAGAACAGCATCTGCGCGCCCCAAAAAGTCCGCGTGCGGGCGCCGGGCACAAGTTCCTTGTACCCTCGATCGGTGGTCTCCAAAAAGTAATCGCTCATGTAATATCATCCTCCGCAGGTTGCGTACCGTGGAGTTTATCACCGCGAGTGCGTGATAATCACGCCGGTTCGAATCCGGAACCAATGCCGCGGAGACTGGTAAAACGTCCCCCAGAGCCGATGATCAAATGGTCGTGCAGTTCTATGTCCATAAGTTTCCCGGCGGCCACCAGGTCTCGCGTCACCGCCACATCTTCAGGGCTGGGCGTCGGGTCCCCGGACGGATGGTTGTGCGCGACTATGATGGACGGCACGTTCTCCCGGATCGCCGGCCGCAGCACCTCAGCGGGACGCACCGCACTGCTATTGACCGTGCCGATATAAACGGTCCGCTTCAGCACCATCCGGTTGCGCGTGTCCATCAGTAAAACCACCAGATTCTCCTGATCCAGCGCCGCCATTTCCGGCGCGATCAGGTTGACTGCGTCCTGGGCGCATGAGATTTGCGGCCGTTCGGCCGGCGGTAGTGAGGCGACACGGCGGCCCAACTCCAGGGCTGCTATTACCTGGCACGCCTTGGCATCGCTCAACCCACGCTCCCGGATCAACTCCCCATAATCCGCCTTCGCCAGACCATCCAGGCCACCGAAATCGGCCATGATCCGCGATGCCATGCTGACGGCGTTCTCACCCTTCATTCCGGTTCGCAGGAGAATCGCCACCAATTCCGTGTTGGACAATTCCCTCGAGCCTCTTTGCCGCAACCTCTCCCGTGGCCGCTCGCCGTTGGGTAATTCCCGGATCGTTGGTTGGGCCGGGTCGGCTGGCTTCGGCGGTGATGCCGGCGCAGCCGAGGGCGCAACGCATTCCGGCGTTCCCACCGGGCCACTCACACCATTCGCCCCAGTGACCAATTGGGTCAACTCGGCGTCAAATTCCTGCCTCGACCGTGCTGCATCAAGCGGTTTCGCAACGACCATCAGCCTCTCCTCCGCAATAAAACATCGCCGGCCAGTGTAAATAACCGGTCGGCGATGTTGCTACGGGGAGATGTCAGCAATTCGACTGGCAGACCCAGCCGCTTATAGCCAAGTCTAATTGAACTGGAACTTGGAGAAGGTGCCCTCTTCCTTGGTTATGAACTCCAGCAACGCCGGGCGTCCGTTCCCGTTGGCTTCCATGGCTCGTTGCATCGCCGGCTTAATCTCATCGGGCGTATGGATCTGCTCGGCGTAAGCGCCCAGAGCCAACCCCACCTGATAGAAATCGCCGCTCAATTCCTTGATGTTGTAGCGTTCCACCGCGGTCGGTATGCGACTGTCGGGGTAAATGGCCATCGTCGAGTTGTTCATCACCACCGTGGTGATGGGTATGCCGGAGCGCACCGCCGTTTCCACGTCCAGGCCCACCATGCCGAACGCAGCATCGCCCATGAAGTTGATAACCATCTTTTCGGGAGCGGCCATCTTGGCCCCCATCGCCAACCCCAGGCTGTACCCCAGCTGCGTTGACTTGCCCCAGCCGATGAAGCTGCGGGGCGCCCTGGCTTCCCAGAACGGCGATACCTGCTCACGCGGGCTGCCCGACTCGTGGGTCACGATCGTGTTGTCCAGGTCCACGGTGTGCATGATGTCCCACACTACCCGATACGGGTTCAGGGGGATTTCATTGCTGGTCAACCGGGGCATCCACTCGGCAAGCCAGGCTTCCTTCAACGCCGCAATCTCGTCCGCCAGTTCCTGATTGGCCGCCCGAGCCGGCACGCCCTGGGCTTTCAGCTCATCAATAAACTGCCGCAGCGCCAGCTTGGCGTCTGCCAGTATCGGGTATTCAGATCGGTAATCCTTGTTGATGTCATCGTCGCCGTTGGTCAAATGAATCAGGGTTTTGCCGGCGGGGATTGGCACCGTAAAACTGCTCTTGGTGAAACTGACGCCCACGCCGAATACCACGTCGGCATTGGTGAGGAAACGGTGTACCTGACCGGTTTGGCTCGACCCGCCGATTCCCAGGGATAGCGGGTGATTTTCCGGGAACGCGCTCTTGCCTTCCAGGGTAGTCATCACGGGGATCTGCAGCAACTCAGCCAGTTCCATCAGTTCAGCCGTGGCCTCAGCGTACATGACGCCCTGCCCGGCCATGATCACCGGGCGGTGCGCCGACATCAACCCGCGCACCGCTCGGGTGATCGCCTGGGGATCCGCCGCCGTCCGCATGTGCTGGGGCGGAATGTAATCGAAATCTTCTTCGCTGATTTCGTCTGCTGACAGATCCTGTGGGATTTCAAGGAGAACCGGGCCCGGCTTGCCGGAACGCAGCTTGGTGAACGCCTGGCGCATGAGTTCAGGTACGCGGTCGGCATAATTGACGTGGGCTGCCCATTTCGTAATCGGTTCGTAGGCCCGCACCGGATGGAAATTGGGTTCAACCCCAACTCGCTTACGGGCCACCCCCGCCGGCAATATCAGTATCGGCACTGAATCGGCATAAGCCTGCGCCACGCCGCCGAACGCGTTCTCGGCGCCTGGCCCGTTCTGAGCCAGGAAAATGCCCGTTTTCTTACCGTTGTTGACCCGGGAGAACCCGTCCGCCATGTGTACTCCGGTGCGTTCCTGCCGACAAACCACCGGCCGGATTCCCGCGATGGCGGCGGCTTCGATCAGCGGGTTGGACGGCATCACCGCAATCCACTCCACGCCTTCCATTTTTAGAACATTGGCTACTGCTGTAACTCCGTCCACGTTTATGCTCCTTGTGTGTTAATGGTCAATCGGCCCGGAAATGTGACTCAGCCGATTGACGCCAGGAAACTGTCTATCGCTGCATTGACTTCGTCGGGCTTTTCCACCATGGGGAAATGGCCGGCGTTTTTCATCTTGATTAATTGGGAACCGGGCACGGCACGGTGGATCTCTGCTTCGTAATCGCCGGTGGCCAGCGGATCATCTACTCCCTGAATCAACAGCAAGGGCGCTTTCAAAGTGTGAATGCGATCCCGCACATCGAACCCGTCGATAACCACCAGGTCCCGGTATTGCGCCACCGGCCCCACATCACGATGTCGCTGCAACAAACTGGCGCGCAATTCCGGCTCTACAAAGTGCATCACGCCGTCCATCATTCCCAACCACTTCGCGTAAACTTCGGCTTCGGCGGCGGCGTCCAACCGGAACTGCAAATCCCGGGGGCGGCGTTGCTTGGGACGCATGGCAATGGTCATCAACGCCAGCCCGCTTACTTCATCCGGGTAGTCCAGGGCGTATTGCAGCGCAATGCAGGCCCCCAGGGTAAACCCGCTCAGCACCAGATTCCCCGTAATTCCCTGGGCGTGCAACCACCCTCTCAACCAATCGGTGTACCGCTCCACACTGCTGCAAGGACTGCCGTCCAGATGCCCGGGCAAATGGGGCGCCAGGCTGCCCGGGTAATGGGACAACTGATTGACGTATGAATCCGCACAACCGCCCGCCCCGGGGCCATGAATAAAGACCAACTGTGTCATGTTAAACCTGATGCGCCGATGGGCACTCTCGCACAATCTGGGGATGACGGCATTCTAGGCGTAGTCGTCTACCGGGTCAAGGCAAACCGATTGCATCACAGGGCCTTTTCAAAGTGTCCTCCAACCTCCGCTCATGGTGAGCTTGTCGAACCATCGATGACCGTCCTTCGACAGGCTCAGGACGAGCGGATGGTTAATTTCCACAACTTTGAAAAGGCCCTGGATTTCATCAACTTCCTGACCATCCGGTAACACGCTCAGGCGTGATCTTGATTACCGGATTCCCGTCAAGCTCCATGGCGCGATACTGGGGATACTTTTCGCGCAGGATTTCAACGGCACGTTCCTGTTCTGCACCTTCGTAAATCAACTGCGCGGAGCCGGAAATCAGGATGTACCACAGCCGCGTCCAGTCCGAATCGTAATGGTCCACTACCAGCGACACGTGAGGATTGGCCAGTATGTTGCGAACCCGGCGCAGACCGGTCAGGCTACCGCGCTTGGGCTTGGCGTCCAACACCGAATAGATCGATTGGCCGTCCAAGGCAAAACAAATCGGTATCACATGCGGCCGTCCCTGGGCGTCGGCGGTCGCCAGGCGACCCACCGGGGCCTGATTCAGTCGCCTGATCTGTTCTTCTGTCATGTTCGCTGCCCTATCCCTAATGAGTCGCCGCCGGCATCAAAACGCGCCCGAGGATCTGTGGTCACTGCCGAACAGAACGGCGCAAATCCGTCATCACCTGTGGCAACAGGTCCAGCAGGTCGCTAGCCAAAATACCCGCTTCGCCTCTGATATGCCGTACCCGCTCCGCCGCCGTGCCGTGAATGTAGCCTCCCAACGGGGCGGCGGCGAAGGGATCCAGGCCCTGAGCCAGCAGGCCCCCGACTATTCCGGTCAAGACGTCTCCGGTTCCTCCCGCTGCCAGCGCGGGATTGGCAAACGGCAATACCCAACGCCTGCCGTCTGGAGAGGCCACCACGCTGTGGGCGCCCTTCAGCAGCACGCATTGATCCCAATACGTCGCCCACCTCGCCGCAACTGCCATCCGGTCTGACTGAATTTCCGGCGTGGCCAAACCCGTCAACGTTCCCATCTCACCCGGGTGGGGAGTCAATACGGCTGGGCCCCTTAGGCGGTTGCTCCAGTCCCCGCACCGGGACAGATTGTTCAGGCCGTCAGCGTCGATCACCTTGGGGAGAGACAGCAATTGATCTCCTTCCAATAGCAGATTCTCCAGAAACGCCGCGGCGCCATCCGACGCGCCCATTCCGCACCCGATTGCCAACGCCGAGTAACCGCCGATCCGCTCCCGAATATTCTCAACGGCAGAGACGTCGATGCGGCCATCGGCATCTTCGGGCAAAGGGAGGTGGATCGTCTCCGTCAGCCTGGTCGCGGCGAACCGGTACACCGATTCCGGCGCTGCCAAAGTAACCAGACCGACGCCCGAGCGGTGGGCTCCCTGGGCGGCCAGATATGCGGCGCCGACAAAATTCCTGGAGCCGGCGATTATCAGCAAGTGGCCGAAGGTACCCTTGTGCGAATTCAGGGGGCGAGCCGGAAGCAGCGATGCCGCTACGTCGTCGGTTACCCAAACGTCCCGCAACCCCGATTCCTCCAGCGCCGCTGCCGGCAATCCAATATCCAGCAGGGTAATACGTCCGGCGTAACCTGCCCCGGGGAAATTGACGACGCCGAATTTGGGACAGCACAGGGCCAAAGTTTCGTCAGCGATTATTGTTGCCACATCTGCTTCCCCGGTGTCGGGATTCACGCCGGTGGGCAAATCCAGCGCTATGACGCTCAATTTTCCGGCAACTCTGGAATGATTCACCCTGATTGCCACATCCTGTACCACACCCGACAATGGCCGATACCGTCCCGCCCCCAGGATTGCGTCCACAACAACGTCGCAACGTCGCAGCGCCTCCTCGAGGGCGCCCAGGTCAGTGTCATCCTCAGCGTCAACCACCTGTACATCGTAGGGCTCCAGCGCCCGCATCTTTACATCGTCCACGGGACGCCCTCGTAAGACGTAGCAACATACATCGGCGCCCCACCGGCGCAGGTGTCGCGCCACCACCAGCCCGTCGGCTCCGTTGTTGCCAGGGCCCACCAACACCACCGCACGGCGGCCCGCAGCGCCCCCCATGCGCTCCCTGATCCGGCGAGCGCAGGCCAGCCCGGCGTTTTCCATCAGCGTGTCGGTGCTCACACCCCTGCGCTCCGACGCCGCTTCCAGCGCCTGCATATCGGCCACCGAAACGATGTTGGTCGGTATCACAATAACGGCGATTGCACAGGCATGGGACGCGCCATCTATCTTGCAGCCGGTAGCGCGGCCTGCGGCGCGACTGGTTCTCCCCACAGCGTTGCGCTCGTAGCCGCCAGGGAATCCGCCGTATCCGGTCGGCTGGCCACCGCAAAAGCCACCGCAAACCCTCTGGAATGGGAAAGACTGATTGCAATCTCGGTTACACCCAACCGCTCGGCACGCCGCAAAGCCCTGCCGTGCAGCCGTGGACTGGGAGCGCCACTGGGAGCGCGCACGACTTCCACGTCCCGCCATCCCACACCCCTGAATCCAGTTCCGAGGGACTTCATCACGGCCTCTTTAGCGGCGAACCTGGCCGCCAGATTGGGCGCGCGGCCCCGGCAATATGCAATCTCACCCGGCGTAAACACTCGGCGCAAAAACCGCTCTCCGTGGCGCTCCAGCACCCCGGCCACCCGCTCAATTTCGATGAGGTCAACTCCGGCGCCCAGCATGGTCTTCCACCGCGTCTCCTGCTTTTAGTCTCAGCAGTGCCCGTCCAGGCGCAGTTCCTGCAAAATCCGCGAGATCGAATACGACCGATTCAACACGTAAAAATGCACGCCCGGCACGCCGTTGGCCCACAAATCCTGAACCTGCCGGGTAGCGTGCTCCACGCCGATTTCGCGAACTGCCCGATTATCATCGGCAAAACGCTCCAGCTTCTGGTCCAGGTCGGCGGGTATAGTTGCGCCGCAAAGCGTTGTAAATCTCCTGATCTGCGGCGTGCTCAATATGGGCAACACACCCGGCACGATGGGTACTTCAATCCCGGTTTTCTCGGCGCGTTCGAGCAAATCGTAATAATGACTGTTGTCGTAAAACAGTTGAGTGATAAGGAAGTCAGCGCCCAGATCCTGTTTCATACGAGCGTATTGGAGGTCGGTGTCCAGGTCTTGGGATTCCGTGTGCCCCTCCGGGTAACACGCACCGGCAATGCCCATGTCAAAATGTTGCCGGATGTGCCGGATCAGATCGGTAGCGTGGGAGAATTCCCCCGGAAAGACGGCATCGGCGTCCATGTCCGGCGGACGGTCGCCGCGCAGGGCGATTACGTTTTCAATGCCCGCCTGACCGAGCCGGCTCAAAACTCCGTGAACTTCATCCTGACTCTGCGCCACGCAGGTCAGGTGGGCCATCACTTCCAGGCTGGTCTCGCTGGCCAGCTGGACCGTGATCTCTTCCGTAAACACCCGAGTGCTGCCCCCTGCTCCGTAGGTCACTGACACAAAGTCCGGATTGTATCTGGACAATCCCTTGATCACGTCCACGACGCCCGGCACGGCATCGGCCTCCCGAGGCGGGAAAAACTCGAACGAAACCGTCCGCTTTTGTTGCAATATGTCTTTAATCTTCAATCTGAATTTCCCTTGATTATCCGGCCGGCGAATAAACCGTGGTAACCGCCCGGTTCAACCACCCCGCGCGGCCAGGTTTTACATGAGCTGCGCTATCCGTTAAAACTCCGGCTGCCGTTTTTCCTTAAATGCTGTAATCCCTTCTCTGGGGTGTGGAGATGTTGCAAAGAGGTGGGTAAACGTCGCGCCCTCCAGAGCTATGCCGTCGCGCAGCGGCACGTCCTGGCTGCTTTTGGCAAGCGATTTCATCAATTCCAGACCGGTGCGACTTTTGGGGCGCAGGCCGGTCAACAGGGTTTCCAGCTCAGTCTCCAGGAATTCAACGGGCGCCGAACGCAACGCCAGTCCCCACTCTACGGCTTCGCTGCCAGAAAGCCATCGGCCCGTTGTCAGCAGTTCCATCGCGCGGGGCATGCCCACCCGACGGGGCAACCGTTGCGTCGAACCGCCACCGGGTATCAGCCCGAAATTTGCGTGCTGGTCGCCGATTCGGGCGTCATCGGCAACGATCGCCATGTCGCAGGCCATCATCAACTCCATGCCGCCGGCGAGGGCATACCCATGGACAACCGCGATGGTCGGTATGGGGAGCGATTCCAACGCAAAAAAAGCGTCGTTCAATGCCCGGACGTAATCAGGGAGCTGCGAAAGGTCGTCAAAAACGCGGTCGAAGAAAAGCAAGTCCGCGCCGGCGCAAAACCCCCGGCCAGCCCCACACACTACCAGGGCCTTGATTGATTCGTCGCGTTCCACGGACGCCACAGCGTGGGTAAATTCCGACAGGAGTTCCCGGCTCAGAGCATTCAACGCATCGGGGCGATTCAACCGCAGTGTCGCGATTTGGTTGTCAACCTCAAGCTCAATGCTGATATACTCCATCTAGCCCTCCCAAGGCTGCGGGGCGTGTGTTACGCCACCGCGATTACTATACCAGACTGGTCGGCAGCGTTGATGTCGGAGCCCATCGCATCCAGATTACTACTACGTGTCCAGCCGGGCGCACCGCGCTCAGAGATAGCCGGCTGGCATGGGGAAAGCGTGCGGGTACGGATCGCTGTTTCCCCGACCAGAGGCAAAGCCAACGCAGCCGTTATCGCGCTGTTGGCCGACTGCCTGCAGGTGGCCCGCGCCGACGTGAAGATCGTGCGGGGCTTCAGTTCCCGCGATAAGGTGGTGCTCATTTTGGGATTGGACAGCAACGAAATGAACCGCCGGTTGCAAAACATCATCGACGCCACAAATCCCGCCGCATAAACTCTCTCAAGCATAAACTCGCTAGTGAAAGGTTCGGACCCTCGATGCAAGACAGTTTTCGTAATTTCAGCTGGATTCTCACTGGATCCCTGGCCGGCTCCATGGGCCCGACCGAGCGACGACACCTCATTTACTTTGAGCGCCTCGACATTACCGCCATCGTCCGCATGGAAGAAAACACCATATCCGCCGCGCCCTGGGGATTTGAAGAACTCTTCGAACCCGTACCGGATTTCGCAGCGCCGACCGTGGAACAGATCGACCGCATCGTAACGTACATAGAGCAGCAGATCGAAACCTGGGAACGGCCCACGGTGGTCACGTGCGCTGCCGGAATCGGACGCACCGGCACCATTCTGGCAGCCTACCTGGTACATACCGGATGGGAACCCGACGAATCAATCGCCTACATCCGCCAACTGCGTCCCGGGTCGATCCAGACGGCAGCCCAGGAAGAATCTATCCGCCAGTACGGAGAGCTGGTCAAGCAACGCAATGACGATAACGCCTGGCGTTTCCGTCCCCGCAGGTAATGAACGGGGCCTCGTCGCTAAACTGAGACCCCGTCGGCGAGCGGAAAGATCCGTAACCGATCATGCGGCCAACAGTTCTTCGGCCCCGGTAGGCGCTGGAAACGCCACGGGATAATGTTGGCTCTGCTCCATGGCCACCGGAGTTATTTCCCGACTGCACTGGAGACACTGACGGTAAGAACCGTAAATATCCTTCACCAGTCGGACATCACCCCCACAATGGGGACATTGCCGCAGTTGCAACCGGCGGACACGTACCGCAGCGGCGCGCGCGCTGTAATTTACATTCGTTTCCATTTCTTCTCCCTGTCGGACCCGTGACCCAGACCTTCCCGGCTCTCATGCTTGATGCTATCCCCGGTACATTAAGAAATTGTGAATGCGGTTAGTTGGTGAATTTGACATCCAGCGGGCAGACCAGAAAATAAGAAAGTGGCCTCGGCGACAAGTCCGAGGCCACTCCCTCCGGTTGCTTGTTCGCTGGCTGCCGATTACACGATCAGCTTTTCCATGTGTCGCTCTGGATGAGCCGGTGAATCCATTGTCCCGGCATTAGCCGTCGAAGCCACCGGGGAATACGCCACTTCGCGTCGTATGTCGCGTCCACACTGGGCACACTGATGGTAAACTCCGAAGGTATCCCGCATACGGCATACGTCGCCGCCACAGCGCGGGCACGCCTTCAGGTTCACTGATTTACGAATGTTAGTTTGCATTTCCGATTCCTGTCTGTTAGAACACTAAACTTTTTTACGTTGCCGGTATTCGACTGTGGATTCAGTTTACCGTAATAGTATTACCGAAGTATTACTGCAACTCCATAAACAACGCTGGAATCAGTATATCATCTGGCCGCTTTTCGTAACAAGGGGGTTAAATGGCCAATTTGAACAATCTCGTGCAAATTCCGCCAGCTATCCTCGATTCCATTTTTCGTGAGGCCCGGGCCGCCTACCCTGCCGAATGTTGCGGCTGGCTCGTCGGCCCCGCCGGCGGCGATAGTATCGACGCGATCCGGCCGGCCGCCAACGCACAGGCTTCCGGCACCCATCCGACGGCAGCGCAGCGCACCGCAGAAACGGCATACGTGTTCAATACCGCCGACCTGCTGGCCCTGAACAACAGCCTCGATTCAGACATCCCCGCCCGCATCATCTACCACTCGCACCCCAATGGCCGCGCTTACCTCTCCGACACCGACCGCACCGTTGCCACCAGCCCGTGGGGCGACGGTCCGGCCTACCCGGTTGAACAACTGGTGGTGGGCATCGACGCGCAACGCGTCGTGGAGGCCGCCCTTTTTTCCTGGGATGACACCAGCGGCGATTTTGTAGAAGTGGCCAGGTTTCCCGGCGCCGAAATCTGACGACCCACGACGAATTCTGCCTCGCCCTTCGGTGTGACGATGGCCGTGCCAACCCACGGCCAACCGGTGCCCTAACCTATCGGGATAATCCCGGCCGCGACTTTTGCCGCCTCCATTGGATCCGGGGCGCCCAGCAGCGCCACCCACACGGCCCCGGCCACGTAAACACCAACCATCAACACCAGGCCAAAGACGATAACCGGCTGCGTCAGTCGATTGCGTCCCCATAACAGCACGCCGCCGAATAAAATGAGGGCCACAGCGATGATCCCCGACACAAAATGTTCCGGCTCCGGGTTGTTCAACACGATCCCGTTGCGATAAAACGGGTCGGCAAACGACAGAATCGTAACGTTGAACACGCAGCTACCGTATAGTCCGGCAACTCCCAGGTCGGCTGCACCCATCCGCGCCGCCGCCACCGCTGCCGATGCCTCCGGCATGGTGGTCACGATGGACACTGCCAGAATTCCCAGCACCCCGGACGAGATCCCGGTCAAGTCGGCAACACGATCCACGCTCTGCGCCAGGAATACGCCGGCGATTATCACCCCCAACGAAACCAGGCCGAACATTATCCACGCCCGGCTCACCGACATGCCCGCGTCTTCCGCCTCATCCTCCGCCGATTCCACCGGTCTCCGCGCGTAGACGATCCGCATCCCGATTACGTACACGACCAGCAGGATCACCGACGAGAGCCCAATCTGCCACACGTTGATGCCAATCTTGAGCCCGGCGAACAGCACGGTAAGCCCGGTTAGCGCGGCAGCCAAAACGATCAGATACCCCTGCTCGGGCGCTACTCGCTGCAGGAACCGCCGCCCTCCGAACACCAGGGCCACCATAGCCATGGTAAACATATTGATCATGTTGGCGCCAACCACGTTGCCCAGCGCCAATTGCGGATTGTCCAGCTGAACCGCTGTGATGTTGTTTGATAATTCCGGTAGCGACGTGGCCAGCGCCACCAGTATGCTGCCTACGAACAGACGCCCCCAACCCGTTAGCGTAGCCAGCGCATCACCGTATTTTGCCAGCTGAACACCCAGGAAAATGACAGCGGCCGCGCTCCCCACAAACACCAGAACGGCAACGGACAGATGGGCTTCTCCCAGCAGATTGAACATAGTAAGCCGACGCGAATTACCCGATGGCCGCCGTGATCAGGTTGCCCATTTCTACAGTTCCCACCGCCGTGTCCTCGCTGGTGACGATATCCGCAGTGCGGTATCCCTCGGTCAATACCGTTTGGACTGCCCTTTCGATTGCCGAAGCCTCTTCAGTCAGGCCCAGGGAATACCGCAGCATCATTGCTGTACTCAAAATCGAACCGCAGGGATTTGCAATCCCTTGACCGGCAATATCCGGCGCGGTGCCGTGAATCGGTTCGTAAAACCCGGCAGTGCGGACGCCAGCCTGAGGAACCCCGGATAAACTCGCCGACGGCAGGAGTCCCATGGACGCTGCCAATATCGCGGCTTCGTCGGTGAGAATGTCGCCAAAAGTATTTTCGGCCACGATCACATCGTAGGAAGATGGTCGCAAAACCAGCTGCATGGCGCAGGCGTCCACCAAGGCATGTTCCAGTTCCACATCCGGGTAGTCTGCGGCGAGGCGCGTCGCTGTCGCGCGCCAGAGTCGGGATGTCTCCAACACGTTGGCTTTATCGACCGAAGTCAGTTTCTTGCGGCGTCCGCGGGCCAGCTCGAATCCCACCCGGAGCACCCGTTCTATCTCGGCCTCGGTGTAGCGCATGGTATCCACGCCCACCAGTCCCTGCGGTGTCTCGGTCCTTCCCTTGGGCAGAGCGTAGTACAGGCCGCCGGTCAACTCCCGCACTACCACCATGTCTACACCTTCCAGCACGTGGGGCTTCAACACACTAGAGCCGGTCAACTCCGGATACACCTTGACGGGGCGTATGTTGGCAAACACGTTGAGATGAGCCCGCAACGCCAACAGGCCATCTTCGGGGCGGGTCGGAGCCGAGGGGTCATCCCACTTGGGGCCGCCAACTGCGCCAAACAGCACGGCATCGGCTGCGGTGGCCAGGTCCTGCGTGGAGTCGGTGAGTGGCGTTCCGTGGCGGTCGATTGATATGCCGCCCACGTCCGCGTACTCCAGGGTGAAATTATGGCCGAATGCGCGGCCCACGGCTTCCAGCGTTTTTACCCCCTCGGCCGTAACCTCGGGCCCGATGCCGTCGCCGCCTAAAATGGCTATGTTGAATTCCATTTACATCTCTCCTGCCCGTGTCTCGGAAATCTGCGGCCAGTTGGTCGGTGGGCCCACAATGCTTCACGAAAGCAGTTCAATCGGGGCTGGCTATTCTCTCATTGGCCCCGCATTCCGGGTCGAACCATATCTGACCGGGGCGTCGGGTAGTATAACCAACCCTTCATCGGGTATCAAACCAGCCGGCCATCTACGCGTACCCACTTTGTCAAACCAAACCAACCGACTGTCATTGCGAAGGGCGCCCACCCCCACCTGTCATTGCGAGGAGCGCAGCGACGTGGCAATCTCGTTGAGGTTGAACACACGTCGGCAAATCACCATTGCTACGGCGACGAGATTGCCACGCTGCGCTCGCAATGACAAAACCGGGAAAACCGAAAGACCCTGCCTTTGCACCGTGTTCCGTTGACACAATCCACGCCCCCGAATAAACTGCCAGCATATGCCAAAATAGTGTTCACCATCGCGTGGCGGCGTAGCGCTGTCCGCGCGGAGCGTGTCCAGTTAAGGAGGCCCATCCCCGATGATGACCACCATCAGCAACCGGTCCCTTGTTGTCATTCAACTGACCGGTGCCAACGACCCTCTCAACACGATCATCCCCTATGCCGACGGCCACTATTATGATTTCAGGCCCAACGTCAGTATTCCCACCGATCAGGTTATACCTATCGATGGACAGTTCGCATTCAACCCCAACATGGCCCCCGTCAAAGCCCTGTGGGATGACGGGAAGGTCGCAATCATCAACGGTATCGGCTACCCCAAACCAACCCGGTCCCACTTCCGCAGCATGGACATCTGGCACACCTGCGAGCCGGAAAAGATCGCCACGGAAGGCTGGCTGGGCCGCGTAATCCGCGACCTCGACCCCCGCGGCGAAAACGTGGTAACCGGCGTCAACTTCGGCCGTGGCCTGCCCCGCTCCCTGGGTTGTCCCGGAGTGCCCGTTGCTTCCGTTGGCAATCTGGAAACCTACGGGCTGTTCCCCGACGTGGAAGAAGAGCGCATCCGCGGGCTTTGCCTGGACGCCTTCGGCAAGATGTACGGCGGCTCCATCCAGGATTCGGTGATGGACTACCTCGGGCAGACCGGACGCGACGCCCTCAAGGGCGCCGACATTCTTCGCACTGCCCCCGAGAAATATTCCTCCACCGTCGAATACGCTGATAATCCCATCGCCCAGTCGCTCAAGAATGCCGCCCAGGTGATGTGCGCAGATCTGGGCACCCGTGTTTATTACACCCAGCATGGCAGCTTCGACACCCACGGCGATGAGATCAAGGTCCACGGCGGCCTTTGGACCCAGGTTTCCGGCGCCGTGAGCGACTTCATGGCCGACCTGGAAGAACACGGCCGCGGCGACGACGCCATTGTGCTGGTATGGACCGAGTTCGGCCGCCGCGTCAAGGACAACGGCTCGGGAACCGACCACGGTTCGGGAGGAACTGTCTTCATCCTCGGTAATTCGGTGAACGGCGGCTTCTATGGCCAGTATCCTTCGCTGGCCGAAGAGGACCATCTGGACGGCGACCTGCACTGGAACAACGACTTCCGCTCCACCTATTCTTCGATCGCAGAGCAGTGGCTCGGCCTCGATCCGGTTAGCATCGTAAACGGTCAGTTCGAACAGTTCAACTTCCTTCGTAGCTAGCTGCCCAGCAGGCCGACACCGTCGGCCACTGCATTCAATTATCTGAAAATCCCAAAAACTGAACAACTTGGAGGCAATCATGAGTAATGCCGACATTGCCTTGATGGCTCACCTGATGCGTCGCGCTGGCTTCGGCGCTACCCGTGATGAGCTGGAAGCGAAGGTATCCCGCGGCTATGAGAACGTTGTTGAAGACCTTCTCAACCCCGGCGACGCCAATACCATCCCCGATGACCTGATTCGTAGATTCCATTCCGATATGGCCGAAATGCGCGAGCTGAACAGCGCCGGCGCATACTGGATGTACCGAATGGTCACCACCGATAACCCACTGGAAGAGAAGCTCGCCCTTTTCTGGCATAGCCTTTTCGCCACCGGCTACTCCAAGCTCAACCAGGCTCGTTCCCTGATGAACCAGATCGAAACGTTCCGGCGACACGCCCTGGGTTCTTACCGCACCATGCTCGTGGAGTTGTCCAAGGATCCAGCCATGATTATCTGGCTGGACAACAACGATAACCACAAGGGCGACATCAACGAGAACTATGGTCGTGAACTGCTTGAGCTCTTCTCGATGGGTATCGGCAACTACACCGAGGATGACATCAAAGAGTGCGCCCGCGCATTTACGGGGTGGACCCTGGGCAATGCCGAATACATGGCCACCCGGGCCAGCCGCGATTCCATCTGGCCCTACAGCCGTATCGCCTGGCACTTCCAGTATCGCGACTACGACCACGACGACGGCGAAAAAACTTTCCTGGGGCACACCGGCAACTTCAACGGCGATGACATTATCGACATCATCGTACAGCAGGAAGCCACCGCCAGATTCGTTTGCACCAGACTGTTCCAGTTCTTCGCCGCCGATTCGGTCAACGACGACGGTGAAGCCGTAATCGCCGACATGATGGCTACCTATTTCGACTCTAACTTCGAAATCCGGTCGGTACTGCGCACCCTGTTCAACTCCAACTATTTCAAGTCAGAGCAAGCCCGCTTTGCCCGCGTGAAAGGCCCGGTTGAACTGGTAGTTGGCGCGGTACGCATGGCCGGAACCTACCGGGAACCCACCTTCGGCGCCGACCAATTGGCGCGCCACACCGTGTACATGGGACAGGGCATCTTCCAACCGCCCAGCGTTGAGGGATGGCACGAGGGAGCCGAGTGGATCGACAGCGGAGCCCTGGTCGAAAGGGTGAATTTCGTTGGCAAAGAACTCGGCAATCCGGACAATCCGGGCGTCAAGGCCATCATCGACCGCATGGCTACCCAGGTGGAAGGCCCGCTGTCTCCCGACGCACAGGTTGACGCCTGTGTTGACCTCATCGGTCCCCTGGAAATCGCCGACACCACCCGAACGTCGCTTAGCGAGTTCGCCGCTGAGCAGGGCGAGGCCGACCTTCGCTCCGACCACCGCACCGAGGCCGACGAACAGCGCATCGCCAACCTGCTGCGCCTGCTCACGGCAACCCGCGAGTATCAACTGGCCTGACCCGGCTAATTGGTTGTAGATTGATTCCGCCCGGCAGCCGTCGGGCGGATTTGTAAAATGGGCCAGATAATTTCAGCCCGGTCCCTTTTCGCCATCTTCGAGGAGACGACACCGTGACTACCTCCACTGCCGTTAGCGCCGGCCCCATTGAATACGTCAAGACGGTCGGCCTGACCACCAACCAAAGCGGTCGCGGCTTCATCAACCCCTACGACACCGCGTTCACTGCCGACGGGCGAATTCTGGTGCTGAGTCATTGCGATACTGCCCGCGCCGCCCTCGTTCGCATCGGCATGTTGAACTGGGACGAAGATTACCTGGGAGAATTCAGCAAGGGCTACGGCCGCGGCGAAGGCCAATGGATGCTCCCCATCGCCATGGCCGTCGATAGCCAACAGCGCGTGTATGTAACCGATGAGCACCTGCACCGCGTAACCGTTTTCGACCTCGACGGCAACCTGGTTGCACAGTGGGGAGAGAAAGGCAGCAGCGCCGGCCAACTGAACGCTCCGGCGGGCATTGCCATCAGCCGCGAAGACAGTATTTACGTTGTGGAGCAGGGCAACAACCGTGTTCAGCGGTTCACCACTACCGGAGAATCCCTGGGAATGTGGGGCGAGGCCGGCAGCGAGCCCGGACAGTTCAATATGCCCTGGGGCATTGGCATATCCAACAGTGGCGATGTTTATGTGGCTGACTGGCGAAACGATCGGGTACAACGGTTTACTTCCGATGGACAGTTCGTTATGTCCTACGGTTCTTCAGGCGCCGGCGACGGCCAACTCAGCCGACCGTCGGGCGTGTGCGTGGATTCCGACGGGTATGTCTATGTCGCCGACTGGGGCAACGAGCGCGTGCAGCTGTTTGACGCCGACGGTAATTTCGTCCAGACGCTTCGCGGGCAAGCCACCCTGTCCAAGTGGGCACAGGACTTTATGTCGGTCAATCCCGACGAAAGCAATACCCGGGAGATGTCCAACCTGGTGCCTGAGCTGCCTCCTCATCTCGACACTCCCTACCTGGTTTCCTCGCAGATCGAGCCATATTTCTGGGGGCCGGTTTCGGTGCGTCTGGACGGCGAAGAACGCCTGTACGTCACTGAGTCCAATCGCCACCGCGTCCAGATTTATCAGCGCCGCAAGGTCTGATAACCGGTGGCAACGCCAGACCTGATCTCCCAGATCCAGGCCGTAGTCGGGGTGGACTACGTCATCGCCCACCCCGAAGATCTGCTGGTTTACGAATACGACGGTTCAGTTGACCGCTCCATGCCGCGGGCGGTTGTTCTTCCCGCCGACACCGAACAGGCCAGCCGAGTGATCGCCCTGGCGTATGACGCCGGCGTAACAGTCGTCGGACGCGGCAGCGGCACCGGCCTCAGCGGAGGCGCAATCACGCCGCCGGACGGCTTGCAGATCGCATTTCCCAGGATGAACCGAATCCTGGAAGTCGACACCCTCAACCGCACTGCCCTCGTGGAACCGGGCGTCATCAACCTCGACCTGGACAACCACGCCCGCAAATTTGGCCTGCGCTACGCCCCAGATCCTTCCAGCCAACGGGCGTGCAGCCTCGGGGGCAACATCGCCGAAAACGCCGGCGGCCCGCACTGCCTGGCCTACGGCACCACAACCAACCACGTCATAGGCATGGAAGTCATCCTGGAAGACGGCGCAGTAGTCAACCTGGGCAGCATGGCTCGCGAAACGACCGGCTACGACCTGCGCGGAGCCTTCGTCGGTTCCGAGGGTACCTTCGGCATCGCCACCAAAATTCTGGTCAGGTTGCTGCCGGTTCCGGAATCGGTCCGCACGTTCCTGGGAATCTTCGCCGACATCGACTCAGCGTGCACCGCCGTTTCCGCAATCGTTGGCCACGGCATAATTCCGGCCGCCCTGGAAATGATCGACGCCCTCAGCATCAAGGCGGTCCAGAATGTTACCGACGCCGGGTATCCCAACGACGCCGGCGCCGTGCTGCTCATAGAACTTGAGGGTCTTCACGAAGAGGTGGAAGAGGTTAGCCGCGAGGTGGAATCCGCCCTTTGGGACACCGGCGCGGCGGACGTGCGTATCGCCGAGGCCGACGACGAACGCGAACGCCTGTGGGTGGGACGCAAAACGGCATTCGGGGCCTTCGGAACCATCGCCCCCAATTACTACCTGGTCGATGGCGTGGTACCCCGCACACGGCTGACCCACATGCTCCGCAAAGTAACCGAGGTAAGCGAACGCTACGGCATCACCATCGCCAACGTATTCCACGCCGGCGACGGAAACCTCCATCCCTGTATGCTCTTCGACGCCCGCGCACCCGGCGTGATGGAAAATGCCATGACCGCCGCCGCCGAATTGATGCAGGAGTGCGCGGCTTTGGGTGGAACCCTGAGCGGTGAGCATGGGATTGGGCTGGAAAAGAAAGAGTTTATGCCCCTCGTTTACACCAATGAAGACATGGCAGCAATGCAGCGCGTCCGAAACGCATTTGCGCCGGCCAATCGCCTCAACCCCGGCAAAATCTTCCCCGATGGCTCCTATTACCACCCGGCTCCGCACCCGGCCCGGCACACTGCCGGCCTCTACGCGTGAGTGGATGGATGATGGTCACCACCGCGGGAACCGCTTCAGATCAACTCGCCGACCTGCTCGGCCCCAAAGCCGTGGTGGACGCCCGGGAATTACCTGAATACGCCATCGGCTCGTTCACGCCCTATGCCGCAGTCAAGCCCACCGACCCGGATGCGGTGTCTTCCGTACTGGCCTGGGCGACCGCCGCCGGCGCCGCAGTCTATCCGGTCGGCGGTCGCACCCAAACCGACCTGGGCAATCCGCCCGCCCGTCCCGGCATCGCGATTGACCTGCGCAATCTCGACCGCCTGGTTGATTTTCAGCCTGCCGACCTAACTATCACTGCGCAGGCCGGCATGACCATCTCCGGCCTCCAGTCCGTTCTGGCTCAGGAAGGCAAATACGTACCCATATCAGCGCCACTGGCGGGGAAGGCAACCATCGGCGGTACGCTGGCCACCGGGATCAGTGGCCCACTGCGGTCAGCATACGGATTGCCCCGCGATTGGCTCATCGGCATCCAGGTTGCCGACGCTGCCGGAACCCGGACCAGCGCTGGCGGCAAAGTGGTCAAGAACGTAACCGGCTACGACCTCAATCGTCTCTATACCGGCTCGCTGGGCACTTTGGCTATCATCACCGAAGCAACCTTCAAGATTGCGCCAGCGCCAGCGGAATGGGCCGTCATCGTCGCCGATTTCACCAGCAACGCCGAAGTCACCGCAGCCTGCCGCAGTCTGCAAAGCCAACCCTACGCCCCTATGGGTTTGCACGTCTTGAACCCCGCCGCAGCGCAACGGGTAGCCGGGCCGGATTTGGTTACCGGATATGGCCCGGTAGCAATCGCCATCATCGGCGGTCGTCCGTCGTCGGTGCGACGCCGTCTTACCGATACTTCCTTGCTTTGGCTTGATGATGCCGCCATGCTCCAAATCCGCCGCGACGAAGCCATTGCACTGATCGATGCCCTGGCCGACTTGCCCGCTAACCCGACCGACCCGCCAACGGTGAGCCTTCGCATCAACACGCCGCCGGCCGCCTTGCCTGAGCTATTGGCGATGAGCGCCCGCGAATTGGCCGGCACTCCACCGGGCATTGCCGTCGATGTCGGTTTTGGCGGTGGACGGCTGCTCTGGTGGGATGACTTTACCGCTGCCGACCCGGTCTCAATTGCCAAAACTCTGCGGACAATACAGGCCGACGCCGCACGATTGGGCGGTAGCGCCGTCATCGAACGCTGCCCTGAGTCAGTAAAGCAACACCTGGATGTTTGGGGCCCCCTCCCTTCCGGCATGACCATTATGCGACGGCTCAAATCACAATTTGACCCAGCCGGAATCCTCAACCCCGGCCGGTTTATCGGAGGCCTGTGATGGTTAGCGCCGGAGAACCAAACACGCCGTTGGCCGACCCCTCAGACGACCGCGGCCACGGATTCCCTTACGGGATACCTTTCGTTGGTTCGTTGAACGATGGCCCCGGGTTCGCCGGCCCCGATGCTCCGGTCGAATCTGACCTGTACCGCTGCGTTCATTGCGGCCTGTGCCTCAGCGCCTGCCCAACCTATGTCGAAACCGGCCTGGAGGCCGAGTCGCCACGGGGCCGGATTGCGCTGATGAAGGCCGTACACGAAGGTCGCGCCGGCATCAGCGCCCGCCTCGTGTCCCACTGGGAAATGTGCCTGCAATGCCGCGCCTGCGAAGCCGTCTGTCCCTCCGGAGTGCCATACGGCCGTATCATGGAGCAGACCCGTTCCCAAGTGGCCGAGCACGGACAGCAGAGCCCCGAACTGAGCCGCCTCTCCCGTTTATTTCTGCGCGTCGCGTTGCCTCATAATGGGCGTCTGCGAATGGCCGGCCACCTGATGCGAATCTACCAGCGCTCTGGCATACAGGCGCTGGTGCGTAAATCGGGATTACTCCGTTGGCTGCCCGGTGGTCTGGCCGACCTGGAATCACAAATGCCGGTGATGGGAAGCAGGTTTTTCGGCCCCCGGTCGTCCGCTTTCCCCTCGCAGGGAACACGACGCATGACCGTTGGTCTGCTGTCCGGTTGCGTCATGCCACTGATGCAGGGCGACACCATGCGGGCTGCGGTTAGAGTTTTGCAGCGGAATGGCTGCGACGTGATTGTCCCACCGGCTCAGGGTTGTTGCGGCGCTCTGAACCTGCACGCCGGAGACCTGGAGCTGGGACGCCTGCTGGCCCGGCGCAACATTGATGCGTTCCGAGAAGCTGGCGTCGACGTCGTGATAACTGCGTCGGCCGGCTGCGGTTCCTCAATGAAAGAGTATGGCGACCTGCTCCGCGACGATCCCGACTACGCGCAAGCCGCCGCCGACTTTGCCGCCCACACCCGAGACATCACCGAATTCCTCGCCGCGCTACCACTGGATCCGCCGCGGTCCCAATACGCCTGCCACGTAACCATGCAAGACCCCTGCCATCTGGCCCACGCCCAACGTATCACCGCCGCCCCTCGCCAGGTGCTGCAGAGCATCCCCGGCCTAACGCTCACCGAAATGGCGGAGTCTTCGCTGTGCTGCGGCTCCGCTGGGTTCTATTCCCTGATCCAACGAGAGATGTCGGGCCGCCTGCAGCGACGCAAGGTGAACAACGCCCTCGCCACCGGAGCCGAAATAATCGCTTCGGCAAATCCCGGCTGCGTGTCCCAGTTGGAACAGGGTTTGCGGAACGCAGGATCCACGGTACGCGTGGCACACGTGGTGCAGGTGCTGGACGCCGCCTACCAGGCCGAAGGCCGGTAGCGACCCCGGCCGGTTGGCCGGCGGTCGCCCCGGTTATTCGCTGGTTCTGGGATTCCGCGTTGGCGGTCCCGCTAACGGTCAGGCGGTTGTCGCCGCCGCCATGGAACGCTGCGCAGCGCCAACGCTGGCCCCGAAAGCTACTTCGTAACCCGCGTCGGAAAGGATGACCTCTAGCGCGGACAACACTGCCAGCACGTTGCGGTCGCGCGCGCCCTCGCCCATCATCCCGATGCGCCAGACTTTGCCGCGAAACTCTCCAAGACCACCGCTAACTTCAATATCCCATTCATCCAGCAGCCTCTTGCGGGCCGCCGCGTCGTCCACGCCATCGGGAACATTGATCACCGTAATGGGGTTCAGCTGATAATCAGGAGACGCCGCCAGTTCCAGTCCCATCGCTGTCAGGCCGGCGCGCAAGGCTCCCGCCACTCGGGCGTGGCGCGCGTGGCGCTGGTCGATGCCCTCTTCCATCATCATCCGCAGCGATTCGCGCATCCCATAGGTCATGGTGATTGGGCTGGTGTGGTGATAGGCGCGGGTCTGGTTCCAGTAATCCGCGATGTCCTTCAGGTTGAAGTAAAAGCTCTGAACCTTGCTGGGGCGTTCATTAATGACCCGCATCGCCCGCTCGCCGAACGTGATGGGAGCCAGGCCCGGAGGCGCTCCCAGGCACTTTTGACTGGCGCTGTAGCAAACGTCGATGTCCCAGTCATCGACCCGCACTTCGTGGCTCCCCAGGGACGTAACCGCGTCAACCACAACCATCGCGCCGTGCCGATGCGCCAGATCGATGGCGTCCTGCAACGGAGACAACGCTCCCGTGGACGTTTCGGCGTGAACCAGGCCAACCACCCGGGTATTGGGATTCGCGTTCAATGCGTCTTCCAGGCCGTTCAGGTCGGCGGGTTGGCCCCACGGAGAATCAACCATGATGGTGTTGGCTCCGCACCGTTCGGCAATATCCGCCAGGCGCACGCCAAAATACCCGTTTCGGCAAACGATGGCAGTATCTCCCCGCTCCAGGACGTTGGCGCAGGCGGTTTCCATCGCCCCGGTTCCGGTCGACGATATGGGAACCGTCATGTAATTTTCAGTGTGGAAAACCTGCCTGAGCATCTCGCACACTTCGTCCATCACCTGGAAGAACATCGGGTCCAGGTGCCCTATCAACGGCTGCGTCATCGCGCGGAGCACACGCGGGTGCACCGTACACGGACCCGCGCCAAGCAACAACCGATTCGGCGCTTCAAATTCGGCTAGGTATGAGTCGTTCACACTATTCTCCAGTCAGTATCCGTTGGTCCAGATCATTGGGAGCGCAAACTGTGCCTACAGTACAGCCGAGGCTCCGCCGTCGATGTTTATCGCCACTCCCGATAGGTAGCTGGCGCGTTCGGAAGCCAGGAACGCTATTACGTCTCCCGCTTCGGCTCCCTCTCCCACACGACCCAACGGCACACCTCTACCCTGAGCCAGCTGGGCGTAGAAGTCGTTCATGTCCAGGTCAGGTTCGTTCTCCAGCCTGGCGTTGTAGCGACGTTCGTGCTGTCCGCTCTTGATCAGGCCGATACAAACCGTGTTCACCAGGATGTTGTCGGACGCCAAGTCCTTCGACAGCCCTTTGGTAATGCCGATTCCGGCGGCGCGGGATATGGACGTGGGCATGGAGTTGGCGCCAGGGGTCCTGCCCCCAAGGTTCGTGACGTTGATGATGCGACCGCCGCCGACCTTCCGCATCTCCGGTATGGACGCGCGAATCAGTCGCACGGCGCCCCAGACTTTCAGTTCAAAGTCGAATTCCCAGTCGTCATCGCTAACCTGTTCAAAACCCTTTGCCATCGAAGTGCCGGCGTTGTTGACCAGAATATCCAGCCGTCCGTATTTATCCACCGTCGTTTTCACCACATCCGCAGCCGTCCCTCGCTCGGAAACGTCGGCGGAAACGGTAGTAACCTCGCCCTCCGTGGCCGTGCGGATCTCGTCTGCCGCCGCGTCCAGGACATCCTGCCGCCGCGCCACGATTATGACGTTGGCGCCTTCGCCGGCCATCCGCAACGCCGCAGCCTTGCCGATTCCCTCGCTCCCGCCGGTAACAATCGCCACCTTGCCGTCCAATCCCATTTCCATAGCTGGCCTCCTTGAGTCGTCGCCCGAATATGTCGGCACATTCGGGAAACCTGTTTACCATAACCGACGGCGATTATAGCACAGCAGGCGCGCCAGCCTACTCCGGATGCTGGCCTGTCAACCCCCAGGAGTCGTCGAAACCGCAGGTTTCCAGCATCTCGCGCAGAGACGTTGACTCTGCTTCGGTAACCGTCAAATCCCACCGGCTCTTGACCACGATCCAGTCTGCCGCATACCCGCACCAACCGCGCCGGTCGTCGGGCCGCCATTCGTCGGGCGGTTGCTTGCCTTTCTGCCGATTGAGGCTCGCCTTGGTAACCTGCAAACTGGCGGGCTGGGTCAAATCGTTGGCGAACGCCCGCTTTCGGTCGTCATCCCACCGCCATCCGCCGGACTCGTGGGCATGGCCAAGCGGTACATGGTGATCGATATCGACATCGCCAGCCTCGTTGAAGATTTCTCCGCTCCACGGCCCCAGCCATTCTCCCGCCACCACGCGACAATCCTCGTCGCCGGCGAAGGCAACCGGCGCCCTGCTTTCCTCAATAAGCACTTCGGCCCGGGTGTTCTGGCAGTCACGGTCATCGTCCACCCAATGACGCCAATCGTCCCGGTCGTAGTCGATTTCACTCCCACGCCGGGCAACCTCCAAGCCATCCAGCGCGGCCATTATTTGCCGAACGTCCACCGCCGGCGGTTGCGGTTTTAAGGCGCTATCCTCGTCGCCGGCCGCGTCGTCATTTGCCGAACCGGCAACGGTTGCAATCTCGTCGGCCACGCGGGCGACGTCCTTGATAGTCCGTACACCCGAATCACACGCCGTCGCCAGCACCGCAACGACCAGGCACAACCACACGATTACAACCGGCCTAACGCTTCCTCCCACTACCTACATCCCCAACATGGTGGCAGTTACGGACTGGCCGGCGCCGGCGCTCTAAACGTCCAACCCCTCACGCTCAGCGATTGAGGGTACATCTTTGTCCCCCCGGCCGCTGAGGCACACCAGAATGATGCTGTCCGACGGCATATCTGCGGCCATCCGGCTGACTTTATAAATCGCGTGAGCGGATTCCAGGGCCGGAATGATCCCTTCCGAGCGGCACAGCAGCCGGAATCCTTCCAGCGCTTCGTCGTCGGTAACCGACAGGTATTCGGCTCGCCCCGTCTGTTTCAGCCAGCTGTGCTCGGGCCCCACGCCGGGGTAGTCCAGCCCGGCTGAAATACTGTGGGCCTCCTGAACCTGTCCGTTCTCATCCTGCAACAGGTACGACATCGAACCGTGCAGTACGCCCGGCCGGCCCGCCGACAAGGTCGCCGCATGGCGGCCGGTGTCCACACCGTCGCCAGCCGCTTCAACGCCGACCAGCCGCACACCCTCGTCGCCGATGAATTCGTAAAACGTACCGATAGCGTTGCTGCCTCCGCCCACACAGGCGGCCACCACGTCGGGCAGTCTGCCTTCCGCCGCCAGAATCTGTTCCCTGGCTTCCCGGCCAATTACGGACTGGAAGTCGCGCACCAGCATCGGATACGGATGCGGCCCAACCACGCTGCCGATGAGGTAATGGGTCGTTTCAACGTTGGTAACCCAGTCCCGAATCGCCTCGTTGATGGCATCCTTCAGAGTCCGGGTCCCAGACTCCACGCCGATTACTTCGGCGCCCAGCAATCGCATCCGGTACACATTCAGGGCCTGCCGCACCGTGTCCTCAACGCCCATATAGACGATGCACTGCAAACCGAGCATGGCGCAAACCGTGGCGGTCGCCACACCGTGCTGCCCGGCGCCGGTCTCGGCGATGATTCGCGACTTCCCCATGCGTTGCGCCAGCAGGCATTGCCCCAGGGCGTTATTGATTTTGTGCGCCCCGGTATGTGCCAGGTCTTCACGCTTCAGATAAATGCGCGCGCCGCCGCACTGCCGGCTCAGGTTCTCGGCAAAATACAGCGCCGTGGGGCGGCCGGCGTAATTGACTAGCAGATTTTCCAACTGCTCGGCGAATCCGGCGTCGTCCTGCGCCGCTCGGTAAGACTCCTCCAGTTCGGCGAGGGCCGCCATGACCGTTTCCGGCACGAACTTGCCGCCGAAATCTCCGAACCGCCCCCTGGCGTCTGGCAATTGCGTTTCCGTTCTCGTCGCCATGAGATGTACAACCTCGTTATGTCAGCCTGACGCTGCGTGCGTTTGCGACGAAGCGCCGGATTTTTTCCGCATCTTTTTCGCCCTGCGTCTCCACACCGCTGGACACATCAACACCCCACGGCAGCGCCGCCGCCACCGCATCTCCCACGTTTTCCGGAGTCAACCCGCCGGCCAGCAGAAAATTGTGGTTCCGAGCCAATCCTGCCGCTATATTCCAGTCGAAGGACTGCCCGGTTCCTCCGTGAAGTCCGGCGACATCGCTGTCCAGCGTTACCGTGCAGCCGGCATCGGTAAAGGCTTCAATCTGCCTCACCAACTCCGCCAGTGCTTCAGAATCGGCGTCCGAGGGAACATGCAGCACCTTAATTACGCCAGCATGTTTCTTTACCTCACGGCAAAATTCCAGGCTTTCCTTCCCACACAGTTGGGCAAAGTCCACTCCGGACGTGCTGACGGTCTCCAGCACCTCATCCAAAGGTTGATCCCCAAAAAGCCCCACCGATTTCGGCGGTTCGGGCATCATCCGCCGCATACCCGCGTTTATCCCTGCCGCATCCAGAGGCTCGATGCGCCGGCGTCGCTCAGGCACGAATACCATCCCGACGTAATCGGCTCCCGCGGCGGCGGCCGTCAACGCATCGTCAAGCCGGCGTATACCGCATATCTTTACTGCCGGCCCTCGACTGTTCATCCTATGCGTCTACCACCACGGCTGCGCCGGCTAATGCCCGAACCTGGGCCGCCGTATCATCGGCGGTGACCAATGCTTCACCCACCAGCACGGCGTTGACTCGGAATGGCTCCAGCCGGGCCAGATCATCGGGCGTGCTGATGCCACTTTCGCTGACGATGATTTTGCCATCCGGGATCAAAGACGCCAGCGATTCCGTGGTGGCCAGGTCCGTAACGAACGTGTGCAGGTCCCGGTTGTTGATGCCGATGACCTGAGCGCCCGCTGCGACTGCCGTCGCGATCTCATCGGCATTGTGAGTTTCCACCAGCGGCGTCATTCCCAAAGACTTGCCAACTCCGATCAGTTCCGACAATTGGGACGGCGTGAGTATGTCAACGACCAACAGGTAGGTATCCGCTCCGATAGCGCGGGCTTCGTAAATCTGGTACTCATCGAAAATAAAATCCTTTCTGAGAACCGGAGCGCCACCCGACGCCCCGCTTTCCTTCACCGCCGTCAGGTGCGCCATTTCCCCCAGAAAATGGCTGTCCGTTATCACCGAAATCGCGGCTGCGCCGTTGTCCCGGTATGTCATCGCGAGCTCCACCGGGTGAAAATCGGCGCGCAGCAGTCCTTTGGAAGGCGACGCTTTCTTTACTTCGGCGATCAGGCTGATGCCGGCGCCGCCCAGCGCCCGGGCAAAGTTCAGCGGCGCCGGACGGGTTTCGATTCGATCCTGCAATTCGGGCAACGAAGTTGTGGCAACCGACGCTGCCAACTCCTCGCGCTTTTTTGCGACTATCCGGTCCAATATGCTTGGCATTGCTGTGGCGCCCTCCGAGTTTACTGACCAAGTCGTTGCGACAGTTCGACCAGCGCGTCCAGCTTTCGCGCGGCCCTGCCTTCCGCTATCGACGCAGATGCCATTTCGATACCGTCCGGCAACGTGGCTGCGGCGTCGCCAGCGACCAGGGCGGCGGCGCTATTGAGTACCACCGCATCGCGAATCGCTCCGGTCGCCCCTGAGAAGATGCTGCGCATCGTCGCCGCGTTTTCCTCCGGATTGCCACCCTTAAGGTCGTCCGGCGTCGCATACGGCAACCCCAGCTCTCTGGGCTGCACCCGGTACGGCAGCAGCTCTCCGTCCCGCACTTCCCATCCGGCGGTATCGCTGCCCAGCGACAATTCGTCCATGCCGTCTTCGCTGTGCACTATGATGGCATGGTGTGCGCCCAGCAGCCGCAGGACCTCCGCCATCCTTCCGGTGGCTTCGGCGTAACCGACGCCTATCAGCTGCGATGACACGTTCGCCGGGTTGGTCATCGGTCCCAGCAGATTGAACACCGTTCTGATGCCGATTTCCCGCCGCACCGGCGCCGCGTACCGCATGGCCGGATGGTACGCCGGCGCAAACATGAAGCCGATACCAATTTCGTTCAAACAACGCTCCACCGCCTCGGGTGGCAGCTCAATGCGAACGCCCAGCGCTTCCAGCACGTCCGCGCTCCCGCACGCTCCGGAAGCGGCGCGATTGCCGTGTTTGGCGACCGTCAGGCCAGCGCCGGCCACCACAAAGGCCGCCGCCGTAGAGATATTGAAGGTGCCCTTCTGATCGCCTCCGGTGCCGCAGGTGTCCACCGCCGGCCCAGCCACATTGACCCGCAGGGCCTTTCCCCGCATTACCGTGGCGAATCCGGCGATTTCTTCGGGGGTTTCGCCCTTCAATGACAGGGCGGTCAGGTATGCCCCCAACTGCGCCGGCGTCGCTTCGCCTTCCATCACCTCGCGCATCACGGAGACGGCTTCGTCCATCGATAACGACTGGCCGGCAACTGCCGATGTTATGGCTTCTCGAATCATCGGTCACAACAGTTCGACTAGAATATCGTCAAACATGATAGCATAGCCGCTAATCCTCTTTCTGCACCAGTCTCGTAAAATTTACAGAACTCAATATCGCTCGGTCGCTACTATCCGAACGCCCGTAGGTTGACGCTTCGGGCACCGTCGGCCATATTCATTGTTGGTAACAAATCAGGAGGAACACCATGCGCGATTGGGTGCGCTCGATGCTAGGTCCCAACGATATGCCTAGTCTCCACCAATTGGCCGCCAGCGACCGCAACGGAGAAGCTATCCAAACAGCCATCCGCAGAGGAGCAAACCCTGACGCGCCAATGCCTCCGCAAGGCTTGACTCCCCTCCATATTGCCGTTCTCAACGATAACGTTGTGGCGGCGAGAGCGTTTCTGGACTCTGGCGCAAATCCGGTCTCCCGGGATAGGGAGGGCGTAACACCGTTCCAAATGACAATATTGAAGGATTGCGCCAGTCCAAATCTCGTACAATTGCTCATCAACCGCGGTGGGATGAAGGCATTCGAAACCTATGCACCACCATCACCCCGCCACGAATTATGGGATTATAGCTTCTGGCGAGACCAAGATGATGCCACCATAATTGCCGCTCTCGACGACGTGCCGGAGATTAACGACAGCGACAGTGTGTACCACGATCACAAGCCAATCCACATGGCAGCAGGCGCAGACTGCGGTGCAGCAGTCATTGAAGCACTGGTGCAGCGAGGGGCAAATCCCAACCTTCCCAACCATAACGGGAACATTTCTCTTCACCTCGCAGCGCAAAGGTCGCAAAACCCTGAATTGATCGCAACGCTCCTGAGATATGGCAGTTATGTAAACGCTAGAAACGTCGATGGCAATACGCCTTTGCATTCGGCAGCACGAGACAACCATTCTTTGCCTGTAATCGAAACTCTGATAAATTATGGCTCTGCGCTGTTTGCAGAGAATAATGATAGCCTTACCCCTATCGGTGTTGCTGTGCAGTTCCGAAACCACACCACTGTCGCATACCTACAAGAACAAGAAGAAAAATGGGTTGCCGCGATGGAAACTTACTCAACCGCCGTAATTGCTTGTATGAGTGGAGACCATGGAACGGCATTACAGATGTCAAATGAAGCCGTCAGCCTGTACCCTGGTCTGGCGAAGCCATACAAAACAAGAGCACTAGCACACGCAGCCATGGGCTATATCACGGACGCCATTAAAGACCTTGAGCGTTTCGTAGAATTGGCCGACGATGATTTGGACGAGTGCTGGTTCACTTTCAACCAAATGACAGCCCTTAACCCTACCGGTATGCTTGGCAACCGGGTTCATGATAGCACTAGGGAAATGCTAAATCGTAAAACCTCGGAAAAGAACAAGGCAGCACTTACATCGATGGGGATAGATACCGCGGAACTCAACCCTCTATACTGAAGCGATTTTAGCACTCCACACTCGACCAATGCGCGTGGATGTCCATACTCACATCTGGCCCGACCGCATCGCCGATGCTGTTGCAAACAACATGGAATCAGACCTTGGCTTCGCTCCCATTGCCTCCAACACGGTGGCCGGCATCAAGGCGCACATGGCAGCCTCCGGTGTGGATAAGTCCATCGTGCTGGGCGTTGCCATCCGCGCTGACCAGGTGCGCCCGGCCAACGACTGGCTGATCTCCATCGCCGATGACATGCTGATTCCCTTCGGCGCCGTCCATCCCGACCTGACCGACAAGGCTGCCGAAATTCGCCATCTGCGGTCCAACGGAGTCAAGGGCATAAAGATGCACCCGGTGATCAACGGGTTCTATCCGGACGACCCGCAGTGGTTCCCGGTCTATGAGGAGCTGGGCGATGACATGACCCTGGCCATCCACTCCGGCCGGCTCCCCCACGTCGGCGACGACGCTCCGCTGTACGCCGCTCCGGAGCGCATCATGAACATCGTGCGGCAGTTCCCAAAGCTCAAGGTCATCGCCCTCCATTTGGGAGGGTTCTACATGCTGGACGAGGCGGAAAGAGTCCTGCTGGGACAGGAAAATATCCTGGTGGACACTACTTGGCCGCCCACGCTGCGCGAACTCACCGCCGATACTGTACATGCCATCATCGACAAACACGGCGCGCACAAGGTTTGTTTCGGCACCGACTACCCCCTCGCCGACATGGCCAGCGAATCCGATTTCCTGGCGTCGCTGCCCCTCACGTCGCCACAAGTAGAGGGCATCCTCGGCGAAAACGCCCGCCGGTTCATCGGACTCTAGTAGACCAACATTCTTGAAATGACGGGTGTGGAATGCCAGATTGCTCGACGATAGTCTCCATAAAGCCCTGTATGGTCGGGGAAAGGCCCTGTACCAATCAACCCATCATTACAAAGATTTCGGACTACTAGCCTCCCGCATCATCTCCAGAGTCCGCCATCCCCATCGCGCTCAGGATGAACGCATATTCCTCGGCCACCTCCTTGATGCGCTCGAACCGCCCCGAGGCTCCCGCGTGCCCGGAATCCATGTGAATCTTGAGCAGCAACGGGTTGTGATCGGTGCGCATGGCGCGCAGCTTGGCCACCCATTTCGCGGGCTCCCAGTACGTGACCCTCGGGTCACTGATGCCGCCGGTAACCAGCATCGGCGGATAGGCCTGCTCCGACACGTTGTCGTAAGGTGAATACGTCCGCATGTAGTGATAATACTCAGCGTCGTTGGGGTTCCCCCACTCGTTGTACTCCATCGTGGTGAGTGGCAACGTGTCGTCCAGCATCGTGTTCAGCACATCGACAAAGGGAACGTGCGCCACCACGCAGCCGAACAATTCCGGCCGTTCATTCACCACGGCGCCCATGAGCATCCCGCCGGCGCTGCCACCCGCCGCCGCGATGCGACCGGCTGAGGTGTATCTCTCTGCGATTAGATGCTCGGCGCAGTCGATAAAGTCGTGGAAGGTGTTGCGCTTTCGCAGCAGCTTCCCGTTTTCATACCAGTCCCACCCCATTTCCATCCCGCCGCGAATGTGGGCGATGGCGAAAACGAAACCTCGATTGACCAGGCTAAGGGCGGAGATTCCGAAACTGGCCTCCATGTTCAAACCGTAGCTGCCGTAGCCATACAGGTACAGCGGAGCGGTTCCGTCGATGGGTGTGCCGCGCAGCATCAGCAGGCTGATGGGAACCGCAGCGCCGTCGCGGGCGGTGGCCCAGATTCTTCGGGTTTCGTACTGGTCGGCATCGTACCCGGAGGGTATTTCCTGCTGTTTTCGCAGCACGCTCTCCCGCGAGTCCATGTCGTAATCGTACACCGCCGCTGGCGTTTTCAATGATGTGTAGCCAAACCGCAACGACGTCGTATCAAATTCCCGGCCTCCCCTCGGCGACATGGCAAAGTCGTCCTCATCAATCCCTTCAACATAGTGAACGTCGCCATCCGATAGCCGCATCACCATCACCTGCGGCAAGCCGTCCTGGCGACATGCCACCACCAGGTGGCCGCTATACGCGTCGATGTCCAGTAACGGACGTCCCGGCACATGCTCCATGAACCCGGTCCAATTCGCCCAGCCCGGGTCGGCGATGGGAGCGGTAGCCAACTGGAAATCGCGGGCTCCGTTGCCATTGTGCCGGATGAAAAACCGGTCGCCGTGATCGATCACATCGTATTCAAAATCGGTTGCTCGGGCCTCTATCAGCGCCGGTTCGCCGCCCGTATCGTTGGCATCCAGGAACCGCCATTCCGACATATTGTTGCCCCCGGCCACCACGTAGATAAACCGGTTGCTGTTGGACTTGCCCAAACCAACAAAAAACCGGGGGTCGTCTTCGTGATACACTTCCGGATCGTCGGTTGGATCGGCTCCCAGTTCGTGCCGATGGACGCTCACCGGCCGGTGATGCTCGTCGAGCATCGAGTAGTAAAACGTCCGGTTGTCGTTGGCCCATTCCAGGCTGTAGTAGGCGCCCGGAATGGCGTCAAGCAGGGTCTCACCCGATTCCAGGTCCAGCACTCGGATCGTGAACTGTTCCGACCCGTCGAAATCGACCCCATAAGCAACCAGCTTATGGTCCGGACTGTTGCTAAATGCCCCCACCCGGGTATAGTCCTGACCCTCCGCCAACCGGTTTACGTCCAGCAATACCGTCTCGGGCCCGTCCGGGCTGCCGTGACGCCGGCAGTAAATGGGATATTGACCTCCCTCTTCAAATCGCACGTAGTAAAAATATTCGCCGTCTTTCTCGGGCACTGTGTTGTCGTCTTCCTTGATGCGCCCTCGAATCTCGGCGTAAACCCGATCCTGCAGCCCTTGCAGGGGGTCCAGATACCTTTCCGTATGGGCGTTTTCCGCTTTCAGGTACTCCATGGTTTCGGGGTCTTCCTGGTCCCGCAGCCAAAACCAGGGATCATGGCGTTCATCGCCGTGAACCGAAATCGTATGGGACCGTTGTGGTGCGACCGGAGCCGCCGGGCCTTCCATTTGAGCCATCAGGATCCTCCATAATTATTGTGTCGCGGCAACGCCAGTTTACTATCCCCCCGCCACAGGGTCATTCGGTTGTCATTGCGAGGAGCGCAGCGACGTGGCAATCTCGTTGAGGTTGAGCACGTGCCGGGGAACCATCATTGCTACGGCGACGCGATTGCCACGCTGCGCTCGCAATGACATGAGGAAAACCGAAAGGCCCTGCCCCCCGCCATGCCCGCTAAACGGGTTCCGCCATGACCGACCCGGCTGCCGACACGATAGCATTCACCTCATCCGCCACGTAACGGCGGCACGCTCCGGGCCTGAGATTCGCGACCAATCTGCCCAACCACCCGCCGTATTCTACGGTCACCGTCAAAAACGCGTTGCCGGGGTCATCCGACGTGTATCCGGGATCACCGTCATTGCATTCCCGTAAATTGTACGAATATTCGCACCAGAACCCCGGCCCGGTGGTGCGGTGACAGAGGAAAGCCGGCGGTTCCGCCCGCATCACGACGCTGGTGAATCGATCGCGCCCGATCTGCAGGTTGAGACGATTCCCCGGCTCAAGCACGACTCCGTCCGGCAGATCGGCGCGGCGATATCTTCTAGAATGCACCGGCCGGCTCGGGAAGTCTGTTACCGCGGCCCACGCCGCTAACGGCGCACAGGGCACTATTGCCGAGTACTCGAACGTTGGCATCGCCTCAACCTCATCAATCCGATCCAGCCCTGGAGCGCGACCATCCCCGCCACTTCTGCGACCCGGTCGTTAGGCTAGGCCAGGACGGACGCTGAGCCAACCATCAACGGCAAATCCCTCACGCGTACCCACTTTAATCTGTCATTGCGAGTGCAGCGTGGCAATCTCGGCGCCCTAGCAATGATGGTTCGCCGTCGTGTGCTCAGCCTCAACGAGATTGCCACGTGGTTCGACAGGCTCACCATGAGCGGCTGCGCTCCTCGCAATGACAGTAGGCTGGTTTGGTTTGACAAAGTGGGTACGCGTGAGCGGCAAATCCAGGTTGACCCACCGGGTGATTTATGCAATTGTATCCCATCGCACCGCAACGGCGGCAGGATGAAAAACTATGCCCGACGGAGCGCTGACCGGCCTCAAAGTCCTCGACTTCACCCATTACGTCGCTGGCCCCTATTGCACCAAACTCCTGGCCGATTATGGCGCCGACGTTATCAAAGTCGAACCACCCAGGGGTGACGGAGCGCGGCGGCGTGGCCCATTCCCCCAGGATGTTCCGCATCAGGAAAAGAGCGGGCTATTCCTGCACCTCAACACCAACAAACGCGGCATCGTCGTCGACCTGAAATCCGATGGCGCGCCGGATGTCATCGCCCCGCTGGTACGATGGGCCGACATCATCGTCGAAAATTTCCGGCCGGGCGTTGCCGACCGCCTCGGGATTGGATACCGGCAACTGATTAGCCTCAATCCTGATCTCATTTACACCAGCATTTCCAACTTCGGACAGAACGGCCCGTACCGCGACTATCTCGGGTCAGAGATCATCTTCTACGGCATGGGTGGCGAGATGCACTCCACCGGCCTGGCCGACCGCGAACCCATCAAACTGGGCGGGAATGTCGGTCTCTACCAGGCCGGGGCCGTCGCCGCGGTTGCCACCATGGGCGCCTGCCTGGCCGGTTCCTTTCAATCTGCGTCCGACGACGCCACCGACGACTCGCCGCCCAGCCAACACATCGACGTATCGATTCTGGAAACCCAGCTTGGTTCAGTGGACCGTCGCGGCAGCGCCCTGCTCGCGCATCAATACACTGGCGAGTTGAGCCATCGCCCAGCGTCCGGCGGCTCCGGCGGCTATCCCAATGCGGTGTACCCCTGCGCGGACGGCTACTTCCAGATCAACGGCAGCCGCATGTATTTCCCGCGGGCCGTGGCAATGCTTGGGCACCCCGCCGAATTGACCGAGGAACGATGGAACAACCCCGAATCCCAGGGGAACCCGCACCTGCAGGACGAGTTTGAGTCGCTGCACTTTCTTCCGTGGCTGCTGAATCTCACCCGGGCCGAGGCCTGGCAGGCCGCCCAATCCCATCGCGTGTTGTCCGGCCCCATCAACTCGATGGCCGATATCGACGCCGATCCGTCGTTCAATTCCCGCGGCGCTTTTGCTGAAATCGACCATCCGGAATCTGGCCGCCTGCGTTACCCGGGGCGTCCGTTCATCATGGAAAAGTCTCCTTGGCAACTCCGGTATCCGGCCCCGATGCTCGGGCAACACACCGGGCACGTACTTGGCGAATTGGGATTCGACGAGCCGCAGATCGCGGAGATGGAGAGCCGTGGAGTCGTATTGCGAGGAAAGTCAAACCAGGAGTAGCCTTTTCATGCCTCAACTGCCACTGACGGGCCTGCGCGTCCTGGAAATAACCGTAGTCTGGGCCGGCCCGTACTGCGGTTCTTTCCTGGCGGACCTGGGCGCCGAGGTTATCCGGGTTGAGTCCACCAACACCTTCGTTCCGCTCACCAGGGGCGCCGCGCCTCACCCGCCCCAGGCCGTGATCGACAACCTGCCCCTTTACTCTGGCGGCGTACCCGACCGCGTTCCCGGCGAACGCCCCTTCAACCGCTCCCCCATGTTCAACTCCCACGCTCGCAACAAGCGCAGCATGACTGTCAACCTCCTGGAACCCGGCGGCCGCGAGATTTTCGACCGCCTGGTGTCAATCAGCGACGTGCTGATAGAAAACAACCCCACCGAAACCATGGAGAAGCTGGGCATATCCTACGAGTCTCTGAAGGCCGTTAAAGACGATTTCATCATGCTCCGGATGCCCGCCTACGGCAGTACCGGCCCCTACCGTGACTACCGCGCCCACGGGGTCCATATTGAAGGCGTGGTCGGCCACACCCAACTCCGCGGCTACACCGATACCGACCCTTCATACAACACCACTGTGCTCATGTCCGACGCAGCCGCCGGCGTGCAGGGTGCGTTCGCAGTCCTGGCCGCCCTTCGCCACCGCAAGCGCACCGGCGAGGGTCAGCTCGTCGAACTGGGCCAGGCTGAGAACGTGTTTCCGTTCCTGGGCGAATATTACATGGACTACGTGACGAATGGCCGCACCCATGAAACGCTGGGCAACCGGCACCCCACGGCATTGCAAAACTGCTACCCGTGCGCCGGCAACGATCGTTGGATCGTCATTACCGTGTATGACCGGCAGCAATGGCAGGACCTCTGCACCGTAATCGGGAGTCCCGAACTGGCCTCCGACCCCGGGTTGCAGGACGCCGCCGCCCGCCTGGCCCGGCAGGACGAAATTGACCCGCGCATCGTCGCCTGGACCAATACCCAATCTCCCACCGACGCCATGAACATCCTGCAGCGGGCCGGCGTTCCGGCCGGCGCCGTAATGAACCAGGTCGATGCGTTCGCCGATCCGCACATCCAAAACCGGCAGTTCTTCCAACCCGCCTCCCAGGCCGATTGCGGTACACACCTTTACCACGGTGCCCTGTACAAAATGTCGGAAACGCCGTTGGGAATCCGGCGGGGCCCGGTAATGCTGGGGCAGGATAACGATTATGTCTATCGGACACTGCTGGGCTATTCCGCCGCGGAATGCGCTGAATTCGAAGCCGCCGGTCATATCGGCGCCGACTACGCGGCGGGCGTCGGCGAGGCCTGATCACCACAATTGCCCAAGCGATGGTGATGCGCCGGGTCAGGGTCTTTCCAAAGTAGTGGGAATTAACCACCCGCTCGTCCTGAGCCTGTCGAAGGACGGTCGTCGATGGTTCGACAAGCTCACCATGAGCGGGTGTTAAAGGACTTTGGAAAGACCCTGGCGCCAGGTGCGAATTCCTCTACAAATTCGGCGTGCAGTGTTAGGATAAAGCAACATTCACATCCGACCTGTAATTGCGTAAGCGAGGTATCGTTATGCCCACCAAACGAATCGGACTGCACGCCGGCGCTGCCAACGCCGAGGCATCCCTGGACCTGATGCGACGGGCTGAAGCCGCTGGGGTCAACGCGACCTGGCTGACCACGGGCGGGACCGGCCTCGATGCGCTCACCCTCTTCGCAGCCGCTTCCGTCCAGACCGACAACATCCACTTCGGTACCTCAATCACGCCCACCTACCCCCGGCACCCGATAGTTACTGCCCAACAGGTTCAGGTGATCGACCAGCTGGCTCCCGGTCGTTTCCGGTTGGGCGTCGGCCCCAGCCACCGGCCAGCCATGCGCTCCATGTTCGGTTTCAACCTGCGCGCCCCTTTGACCAACTTGCGGGAGTACCTGCAAATCCTGCGGGCGCTGCTGCATACCGGCTCGGTCGATTTTGACGGCCAGGAATACACCGCCCACGCCAGCATCCCTCAGCCGGTCAACGTCCCGGTTATGGCCTCGGCCTTGCAGGAAGGTTCCTTTGAGTTGTGTGGCGCAGAGGCGGACGGCGCCATCAGCTGGGTTTCTCCCGCCGAGTACCTGCGCGACACCGCATTACCGGCCATGCGCCGCGGCTCTGACTCAACCGGCAGGGAAACGCCGCCGCTCATCGCCCACGCCCCGGTCTGCATCCACGACAACCCCGACGAAATCCGCCTGGCCGTCCAGCAGCAGCTATCCAACTACCCGCGTCTGCCCTTTTACCAACGGATGTGGGCTGCCGCCGGATACCCGGAAGCCGCGGAAGAAACCTGGAGCGACGCCATGATTTCAGCAACCGTTCTCACCGGCGACGAGGACACTGTCGGCGAGCGCATGACGGCGATGCTTGACATGGGCATGACCGAACTGCTGGTAACACCGGTCACCGCCGGGGACGACCCCGCCGAGGCCATGGAACGCACCATCGCACTGCTGGGCAAAGTAGCCCAGTCGCTCTAACTGCACTCCACCATCACCTGTCGCCGGAGCGCCAACATGAAACTCGGCCTGTTCAACATGCCCCTGCACCCGCCGGGTCGCCGGCACGCCGACACCTACGACGAAGACCTCGATCTGATGTCTTTCGCCGACGAGTTGGGTTATTCAGAAGCCTGGATTGGCGAGCATTTCACCACCGAATGGGAAAACATGCCCGCCCCCGATCTCTTTATTGCCCGAGCCCTGGGCGTTACCAAAAATCTGGTAATGGGCACCGGTGTTTCCCTGCTGGCCTTTCACGACCCGGTGATGATCGCCCACCGCATCGCGATGCTGGATCACCTGGCCCGGGGTCGGTTCTTTTTCGGCATCGGCTCCGGCGGCGTTCCCACCGACTCGGAAATGTTCGGCATGGACCGCTACTCCGGCCAGCAACGCAATCTAATGCGTGAAGCCGCCGAACTCATCGTCCAGATTTGGACGAACGACGATCCGGCCGGTTTCCATTTCCAGGGCGAGCATTACGATGTCAAAATACCCGCCGCCCGCCCCGAGATGGGGCTTGCCTATCATATGCGGCCCTACCAGAAGCCGCACCCGCCGATAGCGGTAGCCGGCAGCAGTCCATCGTCCCAAACCCTGGCAGTGGCCGGAGAAATGGGTTGGTGGCCGATGAGCACTTTCTTTCTGCACGCGTCCAACCTGCCTCGGCATTGGGAAGCCTACTCCAAGGGCGCCAAAACCGCCGGGCTCAGCGGGTCGCGCTCTCAATGGCGGATCGCCCGCGAGGTCTACGTTGCCGATAGCACGGAGCAGGCCATCGCCGAAATTATGAACGGGCCGCCCTCTACTTCCTTCACCGACTACTTCCTGCCGCTGTTGGGTCAGGGTCTGCGTGGTCTGGACGGCATCAAAACCAGCCCCGACTTGCCCAATTCCGCCCTGACGCCCGAATACATGCTGGAGAATTTCTGGATCGTGGGAGATCCGGACGATTGCGCCCGTCAGATCCGCCAGTTGTCCGACGATACCGGTGGATTCGGCACGCTCCTGGTGCTCTGCCATGACTGGGGCGCTGACCGGAGTAAGGGCCTGCGCTCCCTGGAGTTGCTGGCCAAAGAAACCCTACCGCAGCTGGACGACCTGAACACAGACTAAAGATCCTGCCCCCGACGGCAACACAAGGAGATCACCATGTTCATCGCAACCAACCTTATCAAAGTCAAGACCGGCTATGGAGACACTCTGGAAAGCATGTTCAAAGCGCGCGGAGCCGTACAGGACCATCCTGGGTTCGTCAGCTTTGAGCTGTGGAAAATGACCAAGACGCCGGATCACGAGGAATTCCTGGTGGTAACACACTGGGATACGGAAGAACACCATCAGACCTGGACGCGCAGCGACGCATTTCGTTCAGCTCACGCCGGCGGCCCGCCCGACTTCCTGCTCGGTGGCGGCGAGTTCCACACCTACGAGGTGGTGCATCGCCTGGAAGCCTCCGGCGTACCGGCGGCGGACTAATCCTGGCCATCCTATAACCACCCGTCATCCCGGCCTTGAGCAGGACGCAGATGGCCTGATTGACAACCCCATACCGCTAGTCGGCAAGCCTCACATAGGAATGTGCTTATGGTTACGCCAACGAAAACGCCGATTGCCCCAGATGATGCGCTGATCATTGACCTGCGGAGCTTGGGCGTCACCGCCTCCGGAAGTGAGTTGGAAAAGTGGTTCGTGGAATTCACGAAGCAGCATCGCCAGAGCATCTGGCAATTCGAACTCAGCCCGAACGGGGAAGTCATCATAATGTCGCCTACCCACCATCCCAGCGACGGTCACGAAGGAAAAGCCTTTTCAAGGCTTGACCTATGGACGGATGATTACGGCGGCGAAGCGCGCGGCTCCAATTCTGCCTTCCGTATGCTGGTCACCGGCGGCGTGCTCATCCCAGACACTTCATGGACATCTCAGGAAAAGTGGGATGTCCATCCCCATGCCTCGGGCGATGCTCATCGTTTCTGCCCCGATTTTGTGGTGGAGATACGCTCCACCTACGACAATCTGGCCCCCCTTCACGCCAAGATGCGTTTGTACATGGAGAACGGAGCCGCACTCGGTTGGCTGATTGACGCGCGTAATCGCCACGTTTACATCTACCGCGCTGGGCAACCCGAACCGGAGCTACTGGAAAACCCGGCCTCTCTCTCCGGGGGAGACGTGCTGCCGGGTTTCACCTTCGATGTGGCAAGGTGGATATTTGACCGGGTTTAGTCCGAACAACCAACCATAACCATAACCGTCGCGTCCGGCTCACCCGCGCTTGACCACAGCATCATCCCTGAGCCCGGTGTAGCCCAGCATGAACAACGCCGATTGCAAACTATCAGCACGACGGGGTTCTGGCACACCAGCGAACTCCCCCGGATCATCTACCAACCGTTGTATTAGCCAGGCGGTTCTGAGATTAGCCTCGGCGTACTTGCGCTCTTGTCCGTGATAAATTCCTGGGCGTTTGCATCGGTTCTGTCCGCCACGATTGGCTGGAACCGGAAACACGAGCTCGCCCCCGGGAAGATTCGTTCCCGTATCGAGACTGAACAGCCGCACCAGACACGTCAGCGCGCAGGCAACGCGGCTGTCGTAAATTGGCAATCCAGGAACCAGCGCCGAGTAAATCTTGCTGAATCCGGAGCTCATCTGCTTGATGTCGCCCAGTCTGTCGGTATTAGCGCTGTCCAAGTCGAAAACCCTTTTGACCGTGTCAATATACCGTTGCAATTCCACGGGAGACATACGCCCCCAATGCCGGTGGGTCGATACGTCGAGATTGTTGATGCCGCCCCATTCGACGATTTCCTTGGCGATGCTGAAGAACTCTCGTTGATCTGCGTCGGACGCTATGGGCTGAATTTCGGCGAACCTGCGACGGTAGCCGTCAAACCTGTCCATCGTATCGCCTGCCGATTCTCCGGATCGGGAATTCGGCCAAAGATAATGCTGGTAAGCTTGGTATAGGGTGCTGCATTCGAAGGCTGGACCCTTGCCCTGATAAGAATGTTCCAGTCCCCATTCGCCCCGCACCAGATGGCCGGCCCATTCCACGAAATGGGCAACTTGTTCATCGGACAGGTACGCTTCTTTGTTCATATTTGCCCTCAATCCACAAACCGATGGCGGGTGAATAACAGCGAAAAGCCCCGGCGTAACGCCGGGGCCAATTCATTAACTCATTTGGTAGCGGGGGTTGGACTCGAACCAACGACCTTCGGGTTATGAGCCCGACGAGCTGCCACTGCTCCACCCCGCACCGATGTGCTGTAACTGAACAGGAAGTTTGAACTTGGAGTGATTTCTATTTCGAAACAATCCGAACCGAGCCAAGAGAATTAGAAGCTCTTAGCGTGGGTCAAATCGCTCGACTGGTTAGTACCGGTTTGCTGAAGCTGTTACCAGCCTTACACATCCGGCCTATCAAGCAGCTAGTCTCGCTGCAGTCTTACCCCTGCCTAAACAGGGAGGGAGGCCTAATCTTGGGGGATGCTTCGCGCTTAGATGCCTTCAGCGCTTATCGCTGCCAAACATGGCTACCCAGCGCTGCTCCTGGCGGAACAACTGGAACACCATAGGTTTGTCCTTCCCGGTCCTCTCGTACTAGGGAAAGGTTCCCTCAAGCCTCCTACGCCCACGGCGGATAGAGACCGAACTGTCTCACGACGTTCTGAACCCAACTCACGTACCCCTTTAATCGGCGAACAGCCGAACCCTTGGGACCTCCTACAGCCCCAGGATGGGACGAGGCGACATCGAGGTGCCAAACCTCGCCGTCGATGTGAACTCTTGGGCGAGATAAGCCTGTTATCCCCGGGGTAGCTTTTATCCGATAAGCCACGGCCCTTCCACTCGGTGCCGTAGGATCACTTTGCCCGACTTTCGTCCCTGCTCGACTTGTAGGTCTCGCAGTCAAGCTCGCTTATGCCAATGCGTTCTGTGGACGATTTCCATCCGTCCTGAGCGAACCTTTGGGCGCCTCCGTTACTTTTTGGGAGGCAACCGCCCCAGTTAAACTGCCCACCAAGCACTGTTCCCCAGTTGCGCTAGGGTTAGAACCAAAAACAGCCAAGGGTGGTATTTCAACGACGACTCCACACCTACTGGCGTAGGCGCTTCAAAGTCTCCCACCTATCCTACACATGACAGTTCCCAGCCCAATGCCAGGCTACAGTAAAGCTCCACGGGGTCTTTTTGTCCTGCCGCGGGTCGCCCGCGTCTTCACGGGCACCGCAATTTCACCGAGCCCTCCGCCGAGACAATGGCCAAGTCGTTCAACCATTCATGCGGGTCGGAACTTACCCGACAAGGGACTTCGCTACCTTAGGACCGTTAGAGTTACGGCCGCCGTTCACCGGGGCTTCAGTTTGGTGCTTGCACACCGCCCCTTAACCTTCCGGCACTGGGCAGGCGTCAGCCTGTATACGTAGGGTTTCCCCTTAGCACAGACCTGTGTTTTTGTTAAACAGTCGCCCGGCCTTCTTCTCTGCGCCCCCAGAACGCTCCACCAGCTAGTGGCTTCACCTTCCAGGGGGCCCTTTCTCCCGAAGTTACAGGGCCCTTTTGTCTAGTTCCTTAGCGGAGGTTAGCTCGAACACCTTAGGACGTTTATCCTAGCCCACCAGTGGCGGTTTACGGTACGGTCGCTCCTGCTCCATAACCACGAAGCTTTTCTTGTCGGTGTGGCATCAACGAGATTTCCTTTCCCGTAGGTTAGGATTCCCTCACTCCTCAGCTTAACGCCAGGGTGGATTTGCCTGCCCCAGCTCGCCTACAAGCAAGGACGCACCATGTCCAATGGGCACGCCCCGCCTAGCCTTCCGCACCCCTCCTTGGTTTTAAATCGAAACAACAGCGGTGCAGGAATATTAACCTGCTGTCCATCGCCTTCGGCGCTTGCCTACGGCTTAGGACCGACTAACCCTACGCCGAACAACGTTGCGTAGGAAACCTTGGGCTTTCGGTGTCAGGGATTCTCACCCTGATTTACGCTACTCATTCCGGGATTCTCACTTCCCCGCGCTCCAGCAAGCCTCGCGACTTGCCTTCACCGCCCGAGGAACGCTCCCCTACCATGCCCAGGCAGTTATCAAGCCTTCCCTTCACTCTGCTTCCGGCTCTCCCGAAGGAGCGCCTTCAGCCTGGTTCCGTTTCAACTTGCACCTGTACATCCACGGCTTCGGCGACAGACTTTAGCCCCGTTACATTTTCCGCGCAGGATCCCTCGACCAGTGAGCTATTACGCACTCTTTAAAGGATGGCTGCTTCTAAGCCAACCTCCTGGCTGTTTTGGGAACCCCACCTCGTTTCCCACTTAGTCTGCTCTTGGGGGCCTTAGCCGGTGGTCTGGGCTGTTTCCCTTTTGACAATCGCACTTATCTGTGACTGTCTCACTCCCGGGTATCGGTAGAACGGCATTGGTGGTTTGATTGAGTTTGGTAAGCTCACGCCCCCTAGCCCATTCAGGGCCCTACCTCCGTCCTCCTAGTTCCCGAGGCTGCACCTAAATGCATTTCGGGGAGAACCAGCTATTTCCGGGTTCGATTGGCATTTCACCTCTACCCACAGCTCATCCCAAGCTTTTGTACTAGCCACGAGTTCGATCCTTCAGTTCGCGTTAACGAACCTTCAATCTGGCCATGGGTAGCTCACCCGGTTTCGGGTCTACTACATGGAACTGGTCGCCCTATTCAGACTCGCTTTCGCTACGGCTCCGGAACTACAGTCCCTTAACCTCGCTCCATACAGTAAGTCCCCGGATCATTCTTCAATAGGCACGCCGTCACCCTTCACAGGGCTCCGACATTCTGTAGGCTTACGGTTTCAGGTCTATTTCACTCCCCGCCAGGGGTTCTTTTCACCTTTCCCTCACGGTACTGGTACGCTATCGGTGACCAAGAGTATTTAGCCTTGGAGGGTGGTCCCCCCGACTTCCCACAAGGTTTCACGTGCCCCGTGGTACTTAGGATCGTCCTCAGAAGCTCCATCCCTTTCGCCTACCGGGCTATCACCGTCTTCGGCGGACCTTCCCAGAGTCCTTCGGCTAGAGATGAAGTTTGTAACTTCTTTAGGCCTGATGAGGCGGCCCTAGAAGCGTCCTGTTACCCCGCAACGACATAGGCCCTCATGCCACTAAGTCGCCACGGTTTAGGCTATTCCCCGTTCGTTCGCCACTACTGAGGGAATCTCGGTTGATTTATTTTCCTCGGGGTACTTAGATGTTTCAGTTCCCCCGCTTACCCCTCCTTTCGGAGTGTACCGACTCAACGCCGGCACAGGTTTCCCCATTCGGACACCCCCGACTGCGCTTGTTAGACAGCTCATCGAGGATTTTCGCAGCCTTACCGCGTCCTTCTTCGGCCCTTGGTCCCAAGGCATCCACCGTAAGCCCTTAATAATTTGACCCACGCTAGGAACTTCAAATTCACTAGACTCGGTTCTTACAGTTCAAAACTTCCTATTCAGTTGTTAAACAGCCCAATTGGCTCAACCTTCTCGGCGCTTCCGCCCCTGGTGCGGGCTATCTGTCTAAAACAGCCCTTCGCTCAATCGGTAAGAACGAAGTATAGTCACAACATCGTGTCCCGTCAAGGGGTAATTTCCTCCACACCACCGCCCTGCTGCCACGCTGCCCACTTACCGCCACAGCGCCGGTGCAACCCCTGCTAGCGACCCACGAACGGAGGCATACCCCGGTTCTTGTCCAGGAACCACTGCACCGCTATTTTGTGGTCTTCGGTGCGGCGTACGTGCTCCTGGGCCGCCGATGCCATCTCCAGCGCCTCCCGAAAGGTCAGACCCATGCTCTGCTGAACCAGATACTTGGTCAACGAATGCGCCACCGTTGGACCTTTGGCGATGCGGGTTGCCAGTTCCATGGCGCCTTCCATCAGCTGGTCATCCGGGAAGCTCCGGCTTGCCAAACCAATGCGCACCGCATCTTCGCCACCCATCCAGTCACCCGTGTACTGGAGCAGCAGCGTATTGCTGGTGCCGATAAGTTTGGGCAACTGCCAGCAACTCCCGTCCCCCGGAATCAGTCCGTTCAGCACGAACCGCTCCGACAACCGGCCGGTGTCGCCCACCACCCGAATGTCGCACGACAGGGCCAGACCGCAGCCCACCCCGGCTGCCGGTCCGTTCACGGCCGCTATCGAAGGCTTTTGCAAATCATGGATCCGCAGGGGGACGAAGTTCACACGTGGGCCGGCTTCCACGTTGCTATGCCGACCCAGCATGTACTCCATCTTGCCCCAAGTCAGGGGTTCGGGCTCTTCCTGACTCTCGCGATCCTCAATTCGCTGGCGGAACCCGCGCACGTTGGCTCCCGAGCAAAACGACGGCTCCGTTCCGGTCAGCAGCAACACCCTCTCTTCCGGGTTGTTCTCAAACTCGTCGAGCCTCTCGAACATTTCAGCGGCCATATCCGGTCCCAGCGCATTGCGGGTCGGAGGGTCGTGCATCGTCATCACCAGCACACCGTCCACCACGTCCGTCTTGATAAATTCGTAAGCCATAGCAGTCCCTCGCAATACCCCGGTCTTATCGACCGGAGCCCAGATTGCCGATCATTCTACCCAACCGGTGAGTCGCCGGCAAAAATCCCGGATACGTATATGACCTTCACTGCCTATGACCTTCACTGTCGGCACAGGGCCTTTTCAAAATCCTCCGACCTCCGCTCATGGTGAGCCTGTCGAACCATCGGCGACCGTCCTTCGACAGTCTCAGGACGAGCGGGTGGTTAATTTCCACAACTTTGAAATGGCGCTGCTGTAGGCAGAGAACATGGTCTCACGCCTACCCGCTTTAATTCTGTCATTGCGAGGAGCGCAGCGACGTGGCAATCCCATTGAAGCAACGGCGACGGTTTCAGCGACGAGATTGCCACGCTGCGCTCGCAATGACAGGTGGTTACGCGTGAGCGAACATGGCGATGCAACGCGCACCCGGTTTGTCAATTCAGGTTTGCCAATCTTTCCCGCCGTACCTTACAATCCAGCCATCATCATGCCCCGGCTGATTCACCGCCAACTTAGGGAGGCAATCAATGGAATCCGGCAGCATCGTCAATCTTCACATCGCCCGCGTCAAGGGCACTCCTTCCGACCCCGTGGACTCTGCCCGCGCCATATCTGCAGAGGGGCTGGAGGGTGACCGCAGTCGAAACCCGCGTAATCTGCGCCAGGTCTTGGTCATGGACAAAGAAACGCTGGATCGCTACGGTCTGGAACCCGGACAAGTCAAGGAAAATATCACCGTAACCGGGATGGATCTGTCCCAGGCTACCCAGGGCCACGTCTTCTTCATCGGTAGCCCCGACAACCACATTACGCTGGAAGTTACCGGCGACTGCGAACCCTGTCAGAAAATGGACGCCCTCATACCCGGTTTGCAAAAGGAAATCTTTGGCCGGAGAGGCATTCTGACGGTCGTCCTGCAGGGCGGCGAGATCAACATCGGAGATCCGATCCGCCTCGAACCGTAAACCCGCGTCCCGCCGGTCGGTAGCTGAACCGCTGCCGGCCAACCTGTTGTCACATCGCAATCCGAGCGAATCCAACCCGTCGCTCAATGCGAGATGCGCATGACTATTCCGGCGCAACCGCCCCGGTCGCCGTCATCCAGCAACTTCGATGCGGATGACGAACGGGGTTACGAGATTTTCAAGGCAGCCATTCCCAGAATGTATCTGTGCAACGTCCTGGGTTTTGCCGTGTTGGGCGTTGTGGCCTGGTTTGCCCAGCGGTCCGGCCTTTTCGCTGACAGCGGGCTTTTCATCTACATCCTCACCATTGGGGCATGGTTGGTCGCGCTGTTTGGTCTGAGCCTGTTGGTTCGCCGCACGGCCCCGCCGGCTTCGGCTCTACTCTACCTGGGCCTGAGCGTTCTGGGCGGGTTGATGGCCGCTTTGATATTGGGTAGCTACACCAACGGATCTATAGTGCTGGCGTGCGCATTAAGCGCAGCGCTTTACGGCGTCATGGCGACGATTACCCTCTCCACCGGCCGAAACCTGTACGCCGGCCTGTCGCTGCTCGCCGTGGCCGCCTTTGCAATTGCCGTCGCCGCGGTCGTTAATATGTTCATCGGGTCGGGATTTTGGGGATGGACGTTGAGCATGATTCTCCCGCCCCTGTCCCTGTTATTGGTTGGCGTGGGTATCAACACCATGCAGACCTCGGCCATCGAAGCGGTCTGGACAAACGCCGCCTACCCGGTGAACCAGGTTGCAATTCGTGGCGCCATCGGACTGTACGTAATCTTCGCCACCATCGCCATCAACTCCACGGCCCAGCAACACACCATCTTCCAGGGTCGGATGGCAGACCGTGGACAAAGCGTTCGGCCCGGCGGCCCACCGAAATAACCTTCCTTCTACCTCGGGATGGCGGGCTACCTCAGGATGGGGAACCCGCCCGGACAGCAAAAAGGGGAGGCAACGTTGCCTCCCCTAACGTCAGCCTGATGGCTGGTGGCGGTTACTTCACCAGAGTACTGCGTATCGCCGTACCCACGTCGTCAACGTCCGCAACGTCCTGCCACTGCCGAACGGCGTCTTCTATGCGTTCACCGGACAGCGCCCGGCCCGCGTTTTCGCGGAATTTACCGGTGATGTTATCCATCCCCCACGGGTTGACCTGACTACCCAGAATCTCACCGCGCGGTGTCTCGTGTTCAAACACGCGGCCGTCGTTCAGCGTAATCCGGATCGGCACACCCTTGGACACCGTGCCGCCGCCAATTTCCCACTTGGACTGCACGCGCATCCGCACGCGTTCCATCATGTCCTGCATGTCCTGCTCGGCGATTTTGTCGTCGGTGAAGGTGTCGATATCGACCACACCGTCCACCAGTGCCGCGGCCATGTTGTACTTCGCGCTGAACTTGCCCTTCAGGTCCGATTCGGGCTCCTCATAGAGCATGACGGTAGATGCGAACGACTGCACAACTTCGGCGTTAGCCACGTCCTGGTGAGTAAATTCATGCTCCCGCATCAAGCCGAAGATGCTGTCCAGCATGGCATGGTTGCCCCCGCAGGACGGGTATTTCTTGATGACCAGAGCGTCCTGAACCCGGAAGGGTTTCCCAAGGTTGCCGGCCGCTGCCTCCAGATCGGTGTGTTCATCGCCTATGACCGTTGCCGTGAACCCCACCGGATGCTCCAGAATCTGCTCGCCAGCCGTGAACCCCCGTTGCGCCAACTGAGCGGCCATGACACCGTCGCGGCAGGTCATGCCGGCGTGCAGCGGCTTAGTCATGGTGCCGAAGTTGTGAATGACGCCCGACGCCATCGACCCGGCCATTCCCAACGCCATGGAGGTTTGTTGCTCGTCCAGCTTCAGCAGCTTGGCGCAGGCTGCCGCTGCCGCCAGCCGGCCCAGAATCGCCGTGCTGTGGAAACCCCGGTGCATCTGCTGGCTGTGGTAATGGGTGGCGTAATCCACTGCCAAACCCACCTCGCAGCCCACAATATAGGCTTCCATCAAGTCCCGCCCAGTGGCTCCGATGCTTTCGCCCAGCGCCAGCAGCGCCGGGAATATGGCCACCGTGGGGTGTCCGAAGCCGCCAAAGTCATCATAATCCAGCGCGTGGCCCATGGTTCCATTGACCAGCGCCGCGTTAAGTACCGACGTTCGCTCGCCGGAGGCCAAAATCGTCGCTTCCTCAGTACCGCCCAGTTCACCCGCGTAGCTCCGGATGATGTCCCCCACCTTTTGCGTAGACCCGGCCAGTATCACGCCCAGCAAATCAAAGCAGGACTCGTTGGCCACGCGAATCGCGTCCGGCGGTATGTCCTCGTAGGTCGTGTCAACGATCCACTTTGCCACTATTTCAGTCGCGCCCATCTTTGCGATCCTCCTTGTCAGGTCGGCGGGACTCGGTGTTCCGCCGTTTCGTGGTACTTCAGTAGGATACTCAACCCGAACTCGCCGGATTCAAGGCGATTATATCAACCCCACTGAGCCATTGCGAACGGGATACCGTCCGCGTAAACGCCCGCCTAACCCGCTCACGCGTACTCACTTTACCCTGTCATTGCGAAGGGCGCCCGCCCCCACCTGTCATTGCGAGGAGCGCAACCGCTCATGGTAAGCTTGTCGAACCACGTGGCAATCTCGTTGAGGTTGAACACACGTCGGCAAACCACCATTGCTACGGCGACGAGGTTGACAACCCCCGCATCGAGTACGGGCTCGCAATGACAGAGTAAAGTGGGTACGCGTGAGGCGTAACCCGTCCTTGCCGCTGCTTATGTTACTCTGCTAGACTGCTTACGCCGGCGGCCATCCATGTTTGTAACGCCCATCAGGCGTCGCCGGCGCAACACGGCACGAACGGAGGTGCGGCAATTATGATCTACGAAGTCCGGACTTACGACCTCAAGCCCGGCGGAGTTCCCATCTTTGAAGATGCCTTCGCCGAGGCTCTACCCCACCGGGAAAAGTATTCCAAACTGGCAGCGTTCTTCCATACCGAGATTGGCCCGCTGAACCAGGTTATCCACATCTGGCCCTACGAAAGCCTGGATGAACGCGCCGAAGTGCGCGCCGCGGCCGGCAAGGACCCCAACTGGCCCCCGGATAGCCAGAACACCATCCTGCACATGGAATCCGAAATCTACCACCCGGCTCCATTCATGCGGCCTATGGGCGGCGGACAGAAGCTGGGCAACGTGTACGAAATGCGGATCTATGAGTACCAGAACGGCACGATGCCCAAGGTGATTGACATCTGGTCCGCCGCCATCGAACACCGCGAAAAGTTCTCACCACTCGCCGCCGGCATGTACAGCGAATTTGGCGGGCTCAACAAGTGGGTGCACATCTGGCCCTACGCAGACCTGGGTGAACGCGACAAGACTCGCGCCGCGGCATCGGCCTCCCCCCATTGGCCGCCGCCAACCCGCGAATTCCTCGTCGGCCAGGAAGTGAAAATCCTGGTCCCGGCAGCGTTTTCGCCCCAGGCGTAGCCATCGCCAACCCCCGTTACCAATCCGGGGTCGGAGCTGGAGCAATCCGGTTCCGGCCCCGTTCGTTTGTTATAATCGAGCTCATTCCAGTTCCTTTTGTCTAAGGCCACTGGATTACCCTCCCACTGAAAAAGGTTGACGCCCATGAATATCGGCATCGCAATGTTTGTGACCCAATCTTCCATCGACATCGCCGAATTGGCGCAAGCATGCGAAGGCCACGGGTTTGAGTCCCTTTGGGTCCCGGAACATCCGGCCATTCCAGCCGGCCCGAAATCCCCCTGGCCGGGCTCTCCCGACGGCGCCATCCCCCAGATGTACTACGAGTGTGTTGACCCTTTCGTTGCCCTGGGACGCGCTTCCGCCGTAACGTCCACGATGAAACTCGGTACCGGTATCTGCCTGGTGCCGGAGCGCAACCCCATCCTGCTCGCCAAAGAGATCGCCACTCTTGATTACTTCAGCGGAGGGCGCTTCCTCTTCGGCATTGGCACCGGTTGGCTGCGGGAAGAAACCGAGCTGTTCGGCGTAGATTTCCCTCAGCGTGTCGGTTACACCCGAGAATCGATCCAGGCCATGAAGGAACTCTGGACCAAGGAAGTCGGCGAGTTCCACGGTCGTCACATCGACTTTCCACCAATATATTCCGCGCCCAAGCCGGTACAAAAACCTCACCCGCCGGTTCTCATCGGTGGCCGCGCGAAAAACGTATTCCGGCGCGTCGTATCCTGGGGCGATGGCTGGATGCCCAACCGCATCACCCCTGAAGAGCTCCGTGAGGGCAAAGAGGAAATCCAACGCATGGCCGTAGAGGCCGGACGCGATCCCGATTCCATAGAAGTGTCGGTGTTCGGCCAACCGGCTGACCCAGAACTGCTGAAAGCTTACGAAGACGCCGGAGCCTCCCGCGCCATGGTGTTCGCTGAAAGCGCGCCACGCGATGCGGCCTTGCGACAATTGGACGACTTCGCCGGCAAACTGCTGGCATAACCCGGTTTGGACTTGCCAAATGACTTCCCATCTCGACGACATCGAAGCCCTGAAAATTTCCAATCAGCTTTTCTATGACGCCTTTGGCTCCCTCGACATTTCCGAAATGGACGCGGTGTGCGAACAATCCACCCGTGCCCTGTGCATACACCCGGGATGGCAACCCATCGTGGGGTGGAACGATATCCGGCGATCCTGGCAAAGCATCTTCAACGGCGCCGCCTTGATGCACTTCAATATTCACTATATAAACGTTGGAGTCGAGGGCGATTGCGGGTTTGTAACCTGTGTCGAGAGCATCACCAGCGTCGTCGGCGGTCAGGCCCAGGGGTTCGGCGTCCTGTCCACCAACATTTTTGCGCGCGCTGGCGATCGCTGGTTGGTGGTCGCTCACCACGCTTCTCCCCGGATCTAAACCCACGTACCGGCGAATCATGCCGGGGATGGTCGCCCCTCGCCAGCGCAGGAATCTCGGCATCCGACGGCAACCGGCCGGGCCCGTCGAATCCGCGCCACAATTCGTACTGGGATGGCAGCGCAATGACTACCAATTCTTCCCCGGATGTAACCTCGCTTTCGCCAACCGACCGCAACCTGTGGCAAGCCATTGTTTCCGAGGCGTTGGCTAATCTCACCTACTCGGCATACGCCCAGAAAGCAATGGAAGAAGGAATGCCGGAGGTAGCCCAGGTCTTTCAGGAGGTTGCCGGCGCAGAAACCATTCATGGAATCACCCATCTCAGGGTCGCCGGAGATATTTCCGATACCGAGTCCAACCTCAAGCAGGTGATGGCCGCGGAAACCCGCGAATATTCCCGCACCTATCCGCGCATGATTCGGGAAGCCCAGGCTGAGCGCCGCACCGATGCCGTTCGCGCATTCACCCTGGCCATGGAGCGTGAGAAACTCCACCAAACCGCGTTTGCCAATGCGCTCGCAGCGTTGCAATCCCTCTCATTTTCTGAAGCGGCGCCCGCTGTCTCCTCCGCGATCAACAGAACGAATCCGGCTCAATCCGAAGCATCTGCGACGCCCGCCGTATCAACGCCCGAGCCCGACCTTGACACCTACATTGCCGCCACTATGGAGGTTGACCGCGAGCCTCTACGCGTCGCCAACCTGGGACGCCTGCGCGAGGTGGTGTTTGGCGCGCAGGACGGCATCATCAGCACCGTGGCCCTCACGACATCCGTTGCCGCCGCCGTGGGCGACACGTCCACCGTGCTGGTTGCCGGCCTGGCCGCCGCCACCGCCGGCGTCATCAGCATGGCCGCCGGCGCATATCTGGGGTCCCGCGCCGAGCAGGACGTCCGCGACACCGAAATTGCCCGTGAAATGCGGGAGCTGGAAGAGAAACCCGCCGAGGAATTCGCCGAACTGGTCATCCTGTTGCAGCGCGAAGGGCAAACTTACGAAAACGCCATGCGCCTGGCCAATGACATCGCCCAGGACAAGACGATGTGGATCAATACCCTCCTGGAAAAGGAACTGGGCATCACGCCGGACGTTCACGGCAGCCCCTTCAAAGACGCCGCCGTAATGGGAGTTTCCTTCGGTCTCTCGGCAATACTGCCGATAGCGCCCTATCTGGCGCTGGATGTCAGCCCAACCGCCATCGCCTCGTCCATCGGATTGTCCCTGGCCGGCCTCTTTGGCTTGGGTTTGGCAAAAGGGCGGATCGTGCGCAAATCGCCGCTGTTGCAGGGACTGGAGATCTTGGGGATCGGCGCCGCCTCGGCCGCATTGGGCTACGCGCTGGGCGAAATCCTGCCCCGCTTGCTGGGCTTCTGAACGACGGTGTTCCCTCTCATTCCGGCCTCTTGTCCATCAAAGGTAAACATTTTGGCGAGAGCGGCCGGCGTTATCTCCGGTCGGCTCAGCCGATCAACACCGCCAGCGCAAGAGCCAGCGCCCCCAACCCCAATACCGGCAATGCCAGGCAGCCACCGCGCGACGCGATACTGCCTGCCTGCTGCCTTCGGCTGCGCAAATCAGAAAACGGTATCGGGTCAAACCCGGTAGTTTCCCGGTAACGCGGCGACCCCGAATCTCGCCACGACTTCATAGCCGCCTCAAACCTGGCCGCATCCTCACGACTGTGCAGTAGTCTGGAACGCCACATCAGCGCTGGATTTCCCCCGGACGTTGATGGAACTTCATTCGCTTGATGCCACCGCACACGGGCGTTCACATTGGAAGTATGCCCTACGTAATGCCCATAATGGGTGGCCAGCACGTACACAAAGAACGCTGTGCGACCCAACTCCCGATCTCGCGCTTCCTGCCCTTCCAAACGCTCAGGCTCATGCCAATTGCGACTGAACTGCCTACTGCGAAACGCACGATAGCAGTCGGAGCAGCGCGGCCCACGACCGGAAAGCGGCCGACCGCAATCACGGCAGGCTGAACTGCTCCAGAACATCGCCTGAAACTATCCGACTACTCAAACCGGGACAGCAAACCCTGCACCGCCGCCAGAAAGTCCGGCGGATTGTCGCCCTGCACCAGGTGACCCGCGTTCTCTACCGTTACGGTGGTGCAGTCCCAATGTTCCTCCGCCATGCGAACCATGGTCTCGTCAGCGAAAATATCGCTGCGCGCTCCTCTGACCACCAACGCGGGACAATCTATCTTCCGCCATCCGTCCCACAGTTGATCAGGCGTCCAGGTTGGGGCGCGGAATCCGCTAACCCGCATCGCTTTGTCGTACTTCCAGGTCCATTTTCCGTCCTGCCGCTGCCGGATGCTGTACTTCAGCGCACCCATGGTCTGCTCGCGGTTACGGCCGGTATATTCCATCACCCGAGAGGCAAATTCATCCAGCGTGTCGAGTTCGTCCGGCAACTCGCGAAACTGCTGGATGCGATTCTGGCCCCGCCGCTGCGTTTCAGGGCCGGTGTCCACGATCGTCAACGATTTCAGGACCCCGGGCCGTCCGGATGCCCACGCCAGGCTGTTGCGTCCGCCCATGGAATGCCCCATCAGGTGGAAATTTTCCAACCCCATCGCGCCGACGAACCCTTCGATATCACCCACGTAAATGTCGGTGGAGTAGTTCCCGTTCGGCGACCAGTCGCTGTCGCCGTGCCCCCGCTGATCCAGCGCAATCACCCGGTAATCCACCGACAGCGGCAGGCTTATGAAATCCCAACTGTGGGCCTGCTGGCTGATCCCGTGCAGCATCAATATCGTGGAGCGGTTGGTGTTTCCCCATTCCAGATAATGCAGGTTGATGCCATTAACCTCGACGAAACGGTCAACGGGTTCGTTCTCCACCGTAAAGGGAACGCCCATGCGGCGAGCCGCCTCGTGCAGCGAAAGTCCCAGGGAATGCGATGCCATCGCAACAACCTCCAGCCAGTTTGCCTGCTACCGATTATCTGCGGGACATATTATCACGGCGCACCCCCTTGGCTGCACACCCGGCCCTTTATCACGGCGTACCCCACTGGATGCACACCCGGCCCCGTCCTCCAGGGCCGTCTCACGCGTACCCACTGTGTCATTGCGACCCCGTACTCGATGCGGGGGTTGGCAATCTCGGCCTCTTCCAATTCTGTCCATCCTGTTCATCCATGTAAAAACCCGTCCCCCACTCCGCCCATCCTGAGCCTGTCGAAGAACGGTCGCCGATGGTTCTACAAGCTCACTATGAGCGGAGGTCGGAGAACTTTGAAAAGGCCCTGCTGTGAGCCGGCAGGGTCTTTTGGTTTTCCTCATGTCATTGCGTGGAGGGCAGCTCGGCTGTCATTGCGAGGAGCGTAGCGACGTGGCAATCTCGTTGAGGTTGAACACACGTCGGCAAATCACCATTGCTACGGCGACGAGATTGCCACGCTGCGCTCGCAATGACAAAACCGGATGACCCTGGTGAGCCGGGCCGTTCCTTGACTTTGCCTATAGGCATGTTTACGATGTGAATAGGGCAAAAATATCCCGAGCGTTCGCTCGTACGGACTGAGGAGGACCTATGTCAGTCATGATCCTGTCCGTCCTAGCGGCAGCGGGGTTAACAACAGGATTAATCGCAGTGGCCTGGCTACTGCTTACCACCAGAAAAAACGGCAACAAAGTCCAACGCAGCCAAGAGGAAGCTGCCGCATCCGTTTCCAAGGCTCAGGAAGAGCAGCGCCGAATCCTACTGGCAGCCCAGGAAGAAGCTCTGAAAATCCGTGAAGCCGGAGACCAGGAAATAAAAAGTCAACGACGCGAACTCAATCGAATGGAGCGTCGCCATATCCAGAAAGAAGAGCAGCTTGACCAGCGGTCATCGGCGCTCGACAACCAGGAATCCGAAATCAAGCGACGCGAGTCAATCGCCCAATCCGCCCTGCAAAAGGCGGAGGATGTTAAAGAACAGCATACCCGGGAGTTGGAGCGCATCGCATCGCTCACTATCAATGAAGCCCGAGACATCGTGCTCAAGCGGAGCGAAGACGAAGCATCGCACGAACTGGCCAGACGTTATTACGAGCTTGAGAAGGAGCATCAATCCCGAGCAGATGACAACGCTCGCCGCATCATCACATTAGCTATCAACCGTCTGGCTACCGACGTAGTGTCGGAAAGCACGACATCTGTTGTTCCCCTGCCTAACGATGAGATGAAAGGCCGTCTCATCGGCCGTGAAGGACGTAACATACGGGCTCTCGAAGCCCAGACCGGAGTCGACATCATCGTTGACGATACGCCAGGTATTGTCACACTTTCCTGCTTCGACCCGGTTCGCCGAGAAATCGCCAAACTGGCGCTGACCCAACTCGTCAGGGACGGTCGCATTCAACCGGCCCGTATCGAGGAAAGTGTAAACCGCGCCATCAGAGACATAGAAGAAACCATGTGGAAGGCCGGTGAAGAAGCCACCTTCGAGGTGGGTGTCAGCGGTCTGGATCCGGAGTTGGTTCGGCTCCTGGGTCGCTTGAAATATCGGTACAGCTACGGGGAAAACGTGCTGACCCATTCCATTGAAGTCGGCCTGCTGGCTGGCATGTTGGCATCGGAAGTCGGCGCCAACGTGCAAACCGCGCGCGCCGGTGGCCTGCTGCACGACATCGGCAAGGCCATGACCCACGAGATTCCCGGCCCCCACGCTGAAATCGGCTACGATCTGACCACCCGCAACGGTGTCGCGTCAATCGTTACTCACTGCGTGTTGGAACACCACGACGATGACCATTCCAGCATCGAATCTTTCCTTGTGGCCGCCGCCGACGGCATCAGCGCCGCTCGGCCCGGCGCCCGCAAGGAGTCAATCGAACAGTACACTCGCCGGCTCAAAGAACTGGAAGACACCGCCAACAGTTTCTCCGGCGTCCAGCGAGCTTTTGCCATCCAGGCCGGCCGCGAAGTCCGCGTGATGGTCAGCCCCACCGACGTCGATGATATCGCCTGCGCCAGCCTGGCCCGCGACATCGCCGGCAAAGTTTCTCAGGAACTCCAGTTCCCCGGGCAAATCAAGGTTACGGTCATTCGGGAAACCCGAGAGGAAAGCATAGCCCGCTAGCGCACCGCATACTTCACCCGGTACAACATCGTGGGTCCGGAGCCTCCTTGCCTCACACGCTCCGGGCCCGCTTTTTTGCGAACCATTGCGCCAGCCCCAACGGAGATTATCATCACGATGCGCGTACTGATGATTGGCGACATCATTGGCAAACCTGGGCGCAACACTTTGGCCGCGCTGCTACCCAGGTTGCGCCAGGAACTTCACATCGACCTGGTTACCGCCAACGCCGAGAATACCGCCGGAGGCTTTGGCCTCACGCCCAAGACGGCTCAGGCGCTGCTGAACGCCGGCGTCGACGTAATGACGTCCGGCAACCACATTTGGGACAAAAAGGAAATCCTGCCTCACTTCGATGAATTTCCCCTGTTGCGCCCCGCCAACTATTTCGGAGCGCCGGGGCGCGGCTGGTTGATGCACGGCGACGTTATGGTTCTGAACCTCCAGGGCCGTGTGTTCATGCCGCCCATCGACTGCCCCTTTCGCGAAGCGGACAAGCGCCTGCTTGAAGCCGAAGCCGAGTTGGGATCGCCTCCCCGAACGGTATTGGTCGATTTCCACGCCGAAGCCACTTCCGAGAAACAGGGATTGGGCTGGTATTTGGACGGCAGGGTCAGCGCTGTGGTTGGCACGCACACCCACGTCGGCACCGCCGATAGCCGCATATTGCCCGGCGGCACGGCTTACGTCAGCGATTTGGGAATGACCGGCCCCGTCGACTCGGTTATCGGGACTGAACGGGCTCCTGTCCTGGAACGTTTCCGCACCGGATTGCCCCAGCGATTCGAACCGGCTTCCGGCCCATGTATCCTGAACTCGGTGCTGATCGATATCGACGATGCTACCGGCCGCGCCACCAACATCGTACGCATCGACCGCGCCGTCGACTAACCCCAACCCGCCGAATATCACCACGGAGAAATGATGCCGATTACCGTTGACCTCCATCTTCACACCACCGCCTCCGATGGGCGTCTGACTCCCACTGAACTGGTGCAGCTCGCTGCGTCCAGCGGATTGCAAACCATCTCTGTGTCCGATCACGACACTACGGCAGGCCTGGCAGAAGCCCAACTGGCGGTCGACCGCATACCAGGCATGCGCCTGATCCCCGGGATAGAACTGAGTTGCGACGTTCCCGGCGGGGAAGTGCACATGCTGGGCTACTTCATGGATATCGAAGACCCTGGCTTCCAGGAGGTGCTGGTCGGGTTTCGGCAGGGTCGCCTGGCCCGCGGTGAAGGCATGGTTCACAAACTCGCTGAATTCGGGATGCACATTGAATGGCAACGCGTGCTGGAAATCGCCGGCGATGCCTCCGTAGGCCGTCCCCACGTCGCTCAGGCGCTGGTCGAAGCTGGCTACTTTAGCGAACCCGGCGATGCGTTTCGGGAGTATTTGGGTCGAAACGGCAAAGCCTACGTCGAACGTTCCAAGTTGACCCCACCGGACGCCGTAAAACTCCTCAACGATGTGGGTGGCGTCGCTGTTTTCGCCCACCCCTGGTTTGAACGCCGCGGCAACGAGCCGGAGCCTGAACAATCACTCATCGAAACGGTGGAAGAACTCAAGGCTGCCGGCCTGCACGGTATGGAAGTGCACTACTCCATGTATGACGAGGCAACAGTGGACTGGCTGGCGGATGTGGCCCGCGCCTACGACCTGATTCCCTGCGGCGGCAGCGACTATCACCACAGCGGCAATGCCCGAGAACCGGTGCCCGGCGTAAACGGCCCTCCCATGGAATCGGTGGAACGCCTTGAGGAAGCCGCCCGCAGGTTGGCCGCGGCCCGCCCCTGATTCCAATTCCTTGCGGCTGACCCGTTCTGTCCCGCTAAACCGCCGGCGGAATCATGTTCACTCTCATCCTGCTCTGCATCTCCGCCTACGCCCTGGGAGCCATCCCTGCGTCGTACCTGTTGGCCCGTTGTGTCGGCCACATCGACCTCCGACAACACGGCAGCGGCAACACCGGCGGCAGCAATCTTGCCCGGCAACTGGGCAAACGCTGGATGGCTGTGGTCGTGGTAATCGACTTCGGCCGGGGAGCGCTGGCTCTATCGGTTGCCATGTCCCTGGCACAGCCGGATACATCCACCGTTTTTTTTGCCTTGATTCCCGTTTTTGTAATGCTCGGCAACTGTTGGTCTCCCTTCCTGAGGTTCACCGGAGGCCGCAGCGTTGGAGTGTGGGCAGGTGGCGTATTGGCAATGTCGCCGTCATTGTTCATTGCGGCCTTGTTGGTATATCTGATCGGTTGGCGAGCCACCCGCAGATCAGCCGAGTGGATGTTAGCGGTTTTGGTGGCGCTCCCGTTCGTAAGCGCGGTTTTTCCCGACCAACTCATCCTGTTGGGCGATTCGCTGCAACTCACACTCTTTGCGGCCTGCGGTTCCGGTGTCATAATATTGAAACGGATGCTGGCCAACGGAGAACCGCTCGCGCCGGACGAATCCAAACTCAAGGTATTGTTCAATCGACTGCTGAGGGATCGTGACATATCCGACCGGGAAAGATGGTTGTCCAGGTCCCCGAATCCGCCAATGACTCACCGCGCGTAATGTTGGTAGCAGGTCCATTTCAGGACTCTATGCCAGGAATCGACGAGCTATCAAGCGACATCACCAATGGCTAACCCCCAAACCGAACCACAGACCCTGACCTGCCATTGGCACCCGGCGACCCAAACGGGTTTGTCTTGCAGCCAGTGCGGCCGGCCCATCTGCACCAGTTGCCTGGTTCAGGCTCCGGTGGGCATCAGATGCCGGGAGTGCGGTCGGGCGCGGCCACTACCTACCTTCGACGTACGTCCAGCGAACTACGTCCGTGCAATAATTGTCGCCGCCACCATCCTGTTGGTATCCGTAGTGATCTGGTATTTCGTCACGGTTTATGCCGGTTACTGGTTGGCGAGTATCATCATGCCGTTGGCCACCGGATACGGCTCCGGGGAATTGATCAGCCGGGCGGTGAACCTGAAACGCAGCCGTGGCCTGATGTACATTGCGGGTGCCACCGTAGTCCTGGCTACCCTGATCTCGCTGGTTTTTTCCTGGCCTATTGCGGTCAGCCTGTGGGGTATCCTGGCCGCCGGCGGCGGAGTTTTGATCGCCGTCGGGAGGGTGCGCCTCTAATCATCCGGTTCGCCGGCGAAGTCCATCCGCAGGCGTTCTACCGTGTCGCGACAAACGCCGCTGCTGAATCCACGCCGCTGCAGAAATCCCCACATCTTCGCGCGAAATTCACCCGCCGCAATCCCATCAGATTGCAACCACCGTTCTGCGCGGCGGGCGCCGGCGCGGTAAGCGTTGGCAGCCTCATCCACCTCTTCCAGCGCGGCGTCGATTACGTCAGGCTGCAACCCTTTCTGCCGGAGCTCTCGCCGCAAAAGCGCCACCCCTCGCGGGCCCCGCCGACTTCGGGCATCCCTCCACGCCACGGCGAACGCCGCATCATCGAGATATCCGTATCCGGCCAACGCATCCAGTACCTTTTGCGTCACCGGCTCCGAAAATTGTCTGCCTACGCGCTTCCGCACCTCGTCGACGGACCTGGACCGAAAGCCCATGAACCGAAAGGCAACTTGTAGCGCCCAGCTGTAGGAATCGTCCGAACCATCGGCGCTTGACGATTGCTTGTGCCTTGCGGTATCGACGGGTTGCATGGCTAATTCAGGCTGATGGCGCTGGCGTCTGCAACATGCTCATCCGTTGCCGCTACACCGGCGTCGCCATGACCATTGCCGGCGGTTTCCTCAGGCGTTTTTTCCTCCGGTTCCAAGTCCCCGCGGATCAGGGCCTCAATCTCTTCCGAAATATCGGTGCGCTCCAGCAGGAAATTCTTGGAATTCTCCCTGCCTTGCCCCAACCGGGTTTCTCCGTAGGAATAGAAGGCGCCGGCTTTCTTGACGATACCGCGCGATACGCCGATATCCAGCAGATCGCCCACCTTACTGATGCCCAGGTTGAACATGATGTCAAACTCGGCCACCCGAAACGGCGCCGCCACCTTATTTTTTACAATGCGCGCCCGCACCCGATTCCCGATAATCTCCGAGCCCTGCTTCAAGGACTCTGAACGTCGCAGGTCGATGCGTACCGAGCTGTAGAACTTGAGCGCGCGGCCACCGGGTGTAACCTCAGGGCTTCCGTAAGAAACGCCGATCTTTTCGCGAATCTGGTTAATGAATATCACCGCGGTTCGGGACCGGTTGATGGCCGAGGTAAGTTTCCGCAGCGCTTGTGACATCAGCCTGGCCTGCATACCCACGTGAGCGTCGCCCATATCGCCGTCGATCTCGGCTTGCGGCACCAGCGCTGCCACGCTATCGATGACGATGGCATCGATGGCTCCGCTCCGAACCAACTGCTCGGTAATGTCCAATGCTTGCTCCGCGGAGTCCGGTTGTGAAATAAGCAACTTGTCCAGGTCCAGTCCGCAATTGGTGGCATACTGTGGGTCCAGCGCGTGCTCGACGTCAACGTATGCCGCCAAACCACCCATACGTTGTGTTTCGGTCATTATGTGAATCGCCAGCGTGGACTTGCCGGCTGACTCTCCACCGTAAATTTCGGTAACCCGGCCCCTCGGCAATCCACCCACTCCCAGCGCCAGGTCCAGCGACAACGACCCCGTCGGAATGACGTTGGTTATCAGATGCGCTACCTGGTCATTGCCCTGCATCACCGCGCCCCGGCCGTGATCCTTCTCGATACGGCCCAGGGCCGACTCCAGGGCTGCCAGTTTGTCCTTATCCAGATTGAGTATCTCGGCGTTGATTGCCATTGCGTTTCTTCCTCCCTACTGCACTGTATCTACGCGCATATTAGCACGTGTGTTCCATTTACTCAATGACCCAATGACACTAATTCAGGGCTATCGCATATGGACCAATTAACCGCCGTCATTCCCGCGAAAGCGGGAATCTAGTGAACAATGTCGCTAGCTTCGCTGCGAAAATACAGCAGATTACAAGCTCTGGACTCCGGCTTTCGCCGGAGTGACGTAGCTGTAATTCCATATGCGATAGCCCTGGACACTAAGGCAAATCACCAAACTTCCTGCGCTGCATTGCGGATGTTGCGACTCTGGTCGCACCTGGCGAATTTCGGGGCGCACGGCCCCGCGTCTAAAAGTCTCAAAACCCGCCCTGGAAACCGATGGTTACGGCGCCGTTCTCCACGATGATCGGCGTAATGCGCTCTCCGCCGGAAAGCTCCAGCAATGCGGGCACCTGATCCGGTCGCTTGGACACATCTATCTCGGTATATGCAACTCGCTGGCGACGATAATGCATCTTGGCCTGCGCCGAAAATGGACAGTCCGGGTGGGTATAAAGAATGATCTCCGGTTGGGCTTCGGTGGTCAAAACAAACTCCTGAATGTCGCGCACGTCTGGCGCACGGGTATCGCATCGGGATACGTAATTGTACGTAGGCGCAATTAATTTCGCAACGCACCACGAACCCTCATGCGTATCCACTTTGTCAAACCAAACTGGCCTACTGTCATTGAGAAGGGCGCCCACCCCTACCTGTCATTGCGAGGAGCGCAGCCGCTCATGGTGAGCCTGTCGAACCACGTGGCAATCTCGTTGAGGTTGAACACACGTCGGCAAACCAGCATTGCTACGGCGACGAGATTGCCACCCCCGTATCAAGCACGGGGTCGCAATGACAGATTAAAATGGGTACGCGTGAGACCACGAACCGTTGAGCCCCACCCGGGTACCGACTCTTCTAAATCGGCACCCGCTGCTCCTCTAGCAACTCGGCGACCACCGACTCCTGGCTGCGTTCGCGGAGCCGCGCCATGCCTTTCAGAATGATGCGGTGGGCCAACGCTGGCGCCGCCAGGGATTTTATGTCGTCCGGCGTAACGTATTCCTGCCCACGAATGCCGGCCAGGGCCTGGGCGCAACGATACAGACCTAATGTGGCCCGCGGGCTCGCCCCCAGTTCAACGTCCGGATGAACCCGTGTGGCGCGTGTCAACTGCATCAGATAATTACGCAGTACCGGATCCATATAAACCTGTCGTACCATCTGCTGGATTCGCACCACGTCTGCGGCAGTTGCAACGGGCGTTAATGAGGATAGCGGATCCGCGTTCTCGAACCGCTGCAACATCGCCTCTTCGTCGTCCTCCGACGGATATCCCAATCTCAGGCGCAACAGAAAGCGGTCGATTTGCGCTTCAGGCAGCGGAAACGTCCCTTCCAACTCAATGGGGTTCTGGGTTGCCAGCACCAGAAACGGAACCGGCAAAGTCACCGTTTCCTGGTCAACGGTAACCTGCCGCTCGCCCATCGCTTCCAGCAGCGCCGACTGCGTCCGGGGAGTAGCCCGGTTGATCTCATCAGCCAGCACTATCTGGGATATTACCGGCCCCGGCCTGAATTCAAAATCCCCGCTGCGCTGGTTGTAGTAGTGGATGCCCGTAATGTCCGACGGCATCAGGTCAGGCGTAAACTGTATGCGGCGAAAATCGCAGTCCAGCGAGTAGGCCAGTGAACGCGCCAACGTGGTTTTGCCGATCCCCGGCACGTCTTCCACCAGTACGTGGCCGGCGCTGAACAATGCTGCCAGCGTTTGCTCGATAACTTCATCCTTGCCGACTATCGCCAGCTGGATATTGTCCCGGATGGCGGCGGCGACGTCTGCGATGTGACGCGCGTCAGCAACTGTTATCAATACACACCCTGCCGGCTCGACACCGTTCGGCTGGCAATATGCTGCTCGACTTCCCGCAAATCTTTCAACGAATCCACGCTGCGCCAAAACGCGCCGGAGTGCACCGCTGACATCTGGCCTCGTCCCGCCAGAACCGGGAATGTGGTGACCTCATGGTCTCCCCGTTCGGGCAGCAGCTCGCAAATTGCCGGGTTCAGCACGTATACGCCCGCATTAATCTCGTGGGGAAGCGCCGATTTTTCATTGAACGCCCGCACCACCCCATCAGCTTCAGTCTCAACGATACCATAAGGACTCGTCATCGACACCGTGAGGATGGTTGCCAAATGCCCGGTATCAGCGTCAACGCGGCTGCTGAAGTCTTTGATCATATCGTCCAGGTTCGCTTCCGTAATTACATCTCCGTTGGTGGCGATCACCGGTTCGTCGGTTCCTGAAGGCATCAACTCAAAGCCCTTGCGTAGCGCCCCGCCCCTGCCCAGAGGGGCGTCTTCATAACTGTAATGAGCCCGAATGCCAAACTCGCTGCCGTCTCCAAAGTAATCCACCACAACCTCTGCCAGATGCCCCACCAGGAAAACCACATCGGTCACGCCCGCATCCCGCAGCCACCGAACCTGATGCCACAGGATGGGCCTGCCGTCCAAAGGAATCATCGGCTTAGGCAACGACTCGGTGAGTGGCCGCAATCGCTCCCCTGCGCCTCCGGCCAATATCAAAGCATACATGGCAAGCGGTATGTTACGCCCGCCAACCTTCGGGGTCAACGCCGGTTCAAACCTCACGCGTACCCGCATTAATCTATCATTGCGACCCCGTGCTTGATACGGGGGTGGCAATCTCGTCGCCGTAGCAATGGTAGTTTGCCGGCGTGTGCTCAACCTCATCGAGATTGCCACGTCGCTACGCTCCTCGCAATGACAGCCGGCCAGTTTGGTTTGACAAAGTGGGGACGCGTGAGCGTTCCAACCAACCTTATCCGCCAGCCACGGGGATGGACGTTCCGCCGCTATCGTCACGATACATGGAGTCATCACAGGTATAATGACACGGCCATCCTCAACAACCATACCAGGAGGCCGCCATGCCATATCCAGGACTTGACCTGACCGGACGCAAGGCTCTGGTGACGGGCGCTGCACGAGGCATTGGAGCCGCTCTCGCGGTCGGATTGGCGCAAGCCGGCGCAGACGTAGCCGTCAGCGACCTGCCCACCGACGCAGCGCGTGCCGGCCTTGCCGATACCGCCCGCCGAATCCGAAACGAAGGCAGGTCAAGCTATCAGTACGACATGGACGTACAATCGGTGCCCGCCATCAACGCCACCATCCAGCGCGCCGCCGCCGACCTCGGCGGCTTGGACATTTTGGTGAACAACGCGGGCATCCGTCGTCGTGCGCCGGCGCTCGAGGTTACCGAGGAAGATTGGGATGCAGTTCTCGACACCAACCTGAAGGGCGTTTTCTTCTGCGCCCAGGCCGCCGCCAGGTTGATGATCCCCAACCGCTTTGGCAGAATCATCAGCATATCTTCCCAGCTGGCGCTGGTGGGCGCGCCACACCGCGCGGCATATTGCTCCAGCAAGGCCGGCGTCGCCAACCTGACCCGCGTCCTAGCGCTGGAATGGGCCGAGCACGGCATCACCGTAAACGCCATCGGTCCCGGCCCCACCACAACGCCAGGCCTGCTCGAAGCTGACAACCGCGATTCCGATTCAGTACAGGCCGATTTGCAGGTCAGGATGCCCCTGGGCCGCCGTATGGAACCCGCAGAATTGGTGGGCGCCGCTATCTATCTGGCCAGCGACTCCGCAGCCGCCACCACCGGACACCTGCTCGTGGTCGACGGCGGCTGGACTGCCATTTGATGGTATTCTAAGCATCAACTGCGTCAATCCGGAGCAATCCATACATCCCTGCGAACACTACTGCGACCAACCGTATCGCGCGAACCTTCTGGAGGCGATTGATTATGAAATTCGGCATGTTTTACGAATTGCAGATGCCCCGACCATGGACCGATACGGCGGAATACGACACCTTGTGGGACGCAGTGCGACAGGTACAGTTTGCTGAGGAAATGGGCTTCGAGCGCGTCTGGCTCGTAGAACACCACTTCCTTACTGAATTCGCCCATTCGTCGGCGCCCGAAGTGATGCTGGCCGTCATGGCCCAGCACACCAAGAAAATGCGCCTGGGATTCGGCGTCGTGCTGGCGCCTGTGCACCACCCGTTGCACGTCGCAGCCAGAGCGTCCACCCTGGACATCCTTAGCGATGGTCGTGTGGACGTTGGCGTGGGCCGCACCAAGGGACCCTACCAGCTCACTCCTTTCGGCACCGACGTGGCGCAAACCCAAAGCATGATGGTGGAAACCCTGGAATGCCTGCCCCGCATGTGGTGCGATGAGGTATTCAGCCACAGCGGAGAGAACTGGACCATCCCACCCCGAGAGGTCATACCGCGCCCGTTGCAGCAGCCTCATCCCCCGCTGTGGATGGCCTGCACCCAGGAAGACACCTTCCGCCTGGCCGGACAGCTGGGAGTCGGTTGCCTGGTAAACACACTGGGCGGCACCGACAAGACCCGGGGATTGGTCAACGCCTACTACGAAGCCATCGAGAACGCCGTGCCGGTGGGTCGCTTCATCAATCGACAGGTCGTAGCCTCCACCATTGGCTTCTGCGACGAAGACGACGCCCGCGCCCGCCGGAAGGGAGCGGAAGTTGCCGCCTGGTACCTGGAACAGAGCCGCCAGCGGTTCACCCTGGAGTGGGCCGGCGTCGACCCCAACGCTGTCCCCGAGGAGTACCAGTTCTACGTGCAGGGCGGAGCAACACGGGGCGGCAGTCCTTCCCAGGACCCGCAACAGCAAAAACCCCCCACACCCGAAGACCTGCTGGCCGGCGGCGGCTACTGCGTTGGCGACCCGGACGCCTGCATTCGCGTTATCGAAGAGTTCGAGGCCATGGGTGTCGACGAGATCATGCCCATCTTCCAGGCGGGTCGTGCCACCAATGACGAAGTCATGAATTCCATTCGCCTTTTCGGAGAGCACGTTATTCCCCACTTCCAGGCCAAAGAACGCAGCGCTAACTAAGAGTTAATTTACCGGGATAGACAGGATAGTAATGTTTTATCCTGAATATCCGGTATATCCTGTCTATCCCGGTAAAACATTAAGGTAATTATCGATGACTACGATAGAGGAATTACCAACGACTGCACCTGCGGCAGCCAGTCGGCCATCGGGAGCCCCGGTGGTGTCCGTGGTGGCCACCACACCCGAGACGGTGTTGGCCGACGTGGAACGTGCCATGCGTCTCGCCGGCGCCGAGCAGGTCTTGTCGCCCGACCTGGAAACACTGCTCAAGATCAACATTTCGTGGCAGCACTGGTATCCCGGTTGCTCCACCGCGCCCTGGCAGCTGGAAGGCGTCGTCTGCGCCCTGCACAACCTGGGCCACTCCGACCTGATTGCCGCTCACAACGGCACCGTCGTCGTCGATTCCTTCGAGGGCGAGGTCAACAACCGCCACAAACCGGTGCAGGACAAATACAACCTGCGCACCGTGCATCTCGACACGCCACCGGAACCGTGGGTGCGCTACGTACCGAAGGCCGAGATGCTGGTTCTGGACGACATCTATCCCGAAGGGATCGAGATACCGCAGATTTTCGCCGGCAAGAACATCGTTCACCTGCCCACCATGAAAACCCACGTCTTCACCACCATGACCGGCGCGATGAAAAACGCCTTCGGAGGTCTGCTGCACCGCAAGCGTCACTGGACCCACTCGGTGATTCACGAAACGCTGGTTGACCTGCTGGCCATCCAGCAGGAGATACACCCCGGCATCTTCGCCGTCACCGACGGCACGTTCGCCGGCGACGGGCCCGGCCCGCGGGCCATGCGCTGGCACATCAAAAACCGCATCGTCGCCGGCGCCGACCAGGTGGCCGTCGATGCTGTGGTCGCCTCCATGATGGGTTTCGATCCATTGTCCATCCAGTTCATCCGCCTGGCCCACGAGCGCGGCCTGGGCATCGGTGATATGCGCCACATCGAAGTTGTCGGCGACGAACCGGACATCAGCCGCGTCAACTGGAATTTCTCCGGCACCGAAAACACCTTCGCCAGCCGCGGCCAGAAACTCATCTACTGGGGCCCGCTCAAGCCTTTGGAAAACGCCCTGCTCCGCTCCCCAATAGCCGCCTGGGCCTACACCGCCAGCAACCTCTACCACAACGGCTACTGGCTGAACACTATCGGCAAATCCAGAATCAAAAAAGCCCTAAAAACCGAATGGGGGAGGCTGTGGCAGGAGTATTGACCAGACTGCCGTTTGCCGCATATTGTCTTTACAAGGAGAGGTCGTATATGTTCCGCGAGCAAATCACGTTTCCTCACACGCTGATCAAAAAAATGCGCCTTTCAGGCGTGGGGCCGATCAGAAACCCTATCGATTTGATATTTGACCCTCAGGTCAACGTACTAGTAGGGCCAAATGGTTGTGGCAAAACCACCATACTTAAACAACTCTCCCAAAACGCCCTGAATACTGATGCATGGCACCAATGGGAAGACGCTCAACGTTCCGCCGCATCGGATGAAGCGTCGAATGCGCAATCGATAATCAAACTCCAGTTTGATGACCAGATCCATAAAGGACTGGAAGATTTCAATGATCCAGAGATGCACCCGTATGGTGGTGGCTTCGAGCATCCCAAGGAGAAAATATTTCTGTTATACATTCCAGCTATTCGACGTCCGTTTCCGGCTAAGGACAATATGGTGACAGAATATACACTTGTGAACGAGTTCGAATCTAACCATGACATACTTGACTACCGACAAGTTTTTCGCAATATGGAGCAATTTGATGATGCTATGAATCAACGTTTCGATAGACATAGCATATCCGGGATCAGGTATGGGACTGCCGAAACCCGCGAAGGGCGAGTCTTAGCGAGTCAAGATTATTCACCTGACGACATAGTTGCTTGGAGGGCTTCCTTATATGATCGTGAACGAGCGATTCGTGATACCGTGGTGGAATGCGCCTCGATGATCTGCAACGAAATACTCACGACTGATGCCTTGGGCGAATATTCTCATTCCACAGAATTAGGGTTACAAAAAGAGCGCGGGATTGACAAAATCACGCATGGAAACTGGAGAGTTTCTACTAACGACAATGGTGATGATATCATCACCATTGGTGAACTGAGTTCTGGCACTCAGGGCCCTTTGATGTGGATAATGCACTTGGCCATCGGATTGCACAAATTTTTTATCGAACTCGTCGGTATGAGTATGTCATCTTACTTTCAATATCAGAAAAGCAACGATGTCCAAGATCTGCGCGATGAAGATGCACCAATAGTAAATCAGCGTGCAACAGATAACCTTGTCCTCATCGAAGGGGACATCACGGGCCAATACAATCACGATGAATGGAGGAAATTACCATTCATACTAGTTATAGACGAGATAGAGAATCATTTGCACCCAACTTGGCAGCGTCGTGTGATCCCGGCTTTACGGCAATTTTTTCCGAACGTGCAAATCCTTGCCACAACCCACTCACCGTTTGTGGTGGCCGGGCTGAAAGCCGGCCAGGTCCACCTACTGAACCGCGATGAAAACGGAGTGATAACCGCCACTACCAACACCGAAGACATCGTCGGTTGGACGGCGGATGAGATTCTGAGAACTTATATGGGCGTGGATGATCCGACTGATGATGACACAGCATCGGCAGCGGCAGAGTTGCGTAAACTCCGAGACGAAGGACCGCGGGGAGACGACCACGCCGAACAGGAGCGCCAGGACCGCATGCGGGAACTCCGTGTGGCGGTTGACACCAACGTCCTGTCTGGCCCCAGAGTTGCCGAAGACGAACGGTTCGCAGCAACTTTGGAGTCAATCCTGGAACGCTATCGCCAATCCACCGATCTCAATCAAGAGAACGGATAGCATGCACACCGTGCCAAGACCGGCATCGGAACCGGTGGAACTTGCGGAATTGAGGGGATCGGGTGTCGAAAACTTTGGCTCTTTGAACCGGCGCTTGGACGACATTTTCGGCGGTGTGTGTGCTTACTGCGAGCGGCTGCCACTGTGGCGGGCGGACCAAGAAGGTCTCGGAATCGAAGACACTGATTTGCCCGACGTGCCGGGTCAATTGTTCACCTGCGACCATTTGAAACCCCGGCGTCTACTTTGCAACAATTTGGATCCGAACGTGGGCCAATGCAAACCGACCACCCCACCCCACACGCAAGACTGTACGATTTACGATTGGGACAACCTAATATACGGTTGTCAGGCTTGCAACGGCGTCAAAGGCGGACAATGGCCGGACAGTCATTCAGCTGACGCTTACATCCACCCTTGCGCCGAGCTAGGAAGCGGCATTGACCCCGACTCAGTGTTCGTCTATGACCTCAACACCGGAGAAATCGCGGTCAGCGACGCCGTGGCCGGTCCTTCTCGTGCCAACGCGCTCAGCACCATCGCGGATTTGTCCCTCAATTACGCCAGAGGACCGGTCGAATCGGGTGATTACAGTGCTAAAGAACGGATAGTTAGCTTGGCAGTCCTGCGCAAACGGTGGATCGAAAACCTTCAAAGACTCCTAGATCTTTCTACAGCAACCGTGCCGCAGTTGATTCCCGCGATAGTCGCGGGTTATGTGTCACCCAATCAACGATTCTCTTCCATCTGCAAGCAATATATTGCAGAATCGCGTTTTAACGCCTACGTGACCTGATCCACCACCTCCCCACAACCCACCCCGCACTCCCGCGCCACCCTCGCCACGTCCTCATACTCTGGCGCCACGCTGACCACCTCGCCGCCCAGCCATTTACGCTTGACCCGGATGGGGCCGTACTCCGTCTCGACCGTCACAACGTCCCGCTCCGCCACGTAGCGGCCCACCGCCCGTATCCGTACCCCCAGGGTTGGCGTGTGGCGCAGGAAGATTTCCGCCAGCTGCGATTCCAGCGATGCCGGAGCCAGCGCGGACAGCAGCACACCGGGACGGTTCTTCTTCATCTGTATTGGCGTGTGCCAAACGTCCAGCGCGCCGGCCTCGAAGAGCATTTCCATAGCGAAACCCAGTTGCTCGCCGGTGGCATCGTCCAGGTTGGTTTCCAACAGAATGACGTTGTCCTGCCACCGGGCCAGGGGAGGTTGCCCGTCGCCAGCGGATTGCAGGTCTGCGCCTTGAACCTCTCCTAGCCACAACCGTACCACGTTGGGAAACGCGGCCGGATCCTTGCCGCCGATGCCCACGCCAATCCGGTCCAGCGTCATCGCAGGTTGACGGAACTCCGCCAGCGTAGCGATCAAAGCCGCCCCGGTGGGAGTGGTCAGCTCGCCCATGCCGGCGTAGATGGGCCGCTCCGGCGCAATCGGTGCTTTCGACGCGGCAATGATCTCCAGCGTGGCCGGCGCCGGGTTGCTGTACCCGCCGGGTCGCCGCGGGCCGGTTGCTTCGCCCAAAACCAGCGGAGATGCGTACACCCCCTCCACCGCCAGGTATTCCAGGCCGGCGGCAACTCCCACCACGTCCACCAGCGTATCGGCGGTTCCCAGTTCATCCAGATGCACGGCGGCGCGGTCGTGTCCGTGAACCCTGGCCTCGGCATCGAAAAGGGCGTTGAGCGCCCCCATAGCCTGCGAACGCACTCCCTCCGACAATCCCGCAGCGTGCCCGACTGTGTCCAGCATCTGTTGTGGTGAATACCGTTTCGCCGCCGACACGTCCACCAGCGCCCGCGTGCCCCTGACCTCACAACGCACATCGGTTTTCGCGCTCACCACCACACCGCTGATGCCCAGGGCGCCGATGGCTGCCTCGATTACATCGACCGGAACGCCGCCGTCCAGCAACGCCCCCAGCAGCATGTCGCCGCTGGCTCCTCCCACCGACTGGATGTACGCGGCCCTCATTGTCGGTTGGAACTGTTACCGAGGCGCAGCACGTCGTTGAGGCTGCCCGAGCGCAGGCCGCTCAAATCCAGCGACACCCACAGGTATCCCAGAGCCTTGAGCCGGCTCACGATCTCCGCCCGATGCTCAAACGCCAGGGCCATCTCGTTCTCACCCACCTCGACCCGGCACAAGCGGTCGTGGTGGCGCGCCCGAACCTCCCGCAACCCCAGTTCCCGCAACGCATCCTCCGCTTCTTCGATCCGACCCAGCGATTCGATGGTCACCGGAGTCCCGTACGGTATCCGGGATGACAGGCAGGGCTGTGCCGGCTTGTCCCACAACGGCACGCCTAGCCAGCGAGCGGCCTCCCGCACCTGCGCCTTGTCCATTTGCGCTTCCACCATCGGACTGCGGACGTTGTGCTCAGATGCAGCCGTCATGCCGGGACGATAATCCCCCAGATCGTCGGTGTTGGCGCCGTTGGCAATCCAGCCGATGCGCTCATCGGCAGCGACGACACTCAGCTGATCGTACAGTTCCGTTTTGCAGAAGTAACACCGCATTGGCGTGTTGGCAACGTAACCCTCTCGCTCCAGTTCGGCGGTGCGGATCACCCGATGATTGATCCCGAACTGATCGGCCACCTGTTCAGCATCGCTCAGGTCACGGGCTGCCAGCGCCGGCGAGATTGCAGTAACCGCCAGCGCGCTGCTACCCAACACCCGGTGCGCCACGACTGCCAGCAACGCGCTGTCCACGCCACCGGAGTAGGCGATTACTACCGACCCCATGTCGCGCAATATCGCTTCCAGGCGATCCAGACAGTCGGGTTTCGTCGCAGTCTGATTTTCGTTAGGTTGTGTCATAATGTCGCCGGTTCAAGTCGGAGTGGGTTCAATGCTCAGCCTATTCTACTACAATCGCCAAGACCATCCTTGAGGGGTCTCAGATGACGGTTCAGTCGATTAGCGCAATCACCCTCGCCGTTCAGGATATGAAGCGTTCCGTCGCGTTCTACCACCAGGGCGCCGGCATTTCCATCCTGTACGGTGGACCCGACGCCGGCTTCACTTCGTTTCAGATCGGAGACGCATACCTCAATCTGATCCTCTCTCACGATGCGGAAATAAAATGGTGGGGGCGCTGCATCCTGTACGTGAACGATGTGGACGCCCACCATCGCCGGATGATAGAAGCCGGATACACTCCCGATACCGAACCCGTCGATGCGCCCTGGCGCGAGCGGTATTACCACATCACCGACCCCGACGGACACGAGATCAGCTTCGCACGACCGATAACCCCGCCGTAGTAGTCCACAAGTCCAGCGCGTACAGATACAGTGTCAGGCTGGTGTGCGGGAAGGCGTGGTCTTCGATCTCCCGGTAGCCGCGATGTTCCAGGAAACTCATCGCGGCGGTTAGATGATTGGCCGTCCATACCGTCGTCCGAACGTATCCAGCGTCCCGGGCAAACTCTTCGGCCAAGTCCAGCAGCCGCGACGCGATGCCCATACGGCGCACCGTGCGATCAACCGCCAATCGACGTATTTCCGCCTCTTCCTCGCTGCGTCGATAAATACCGATGCACCCGACTGCTTCCCCCTCCAGTTCGGCGATCCAGAAGTTGCTCCCCGCCCGTTCCACGTAACTACGCTGAATGTTGGCGAGATCACGGGTGATGGCGCCGTCCAGGAACTCTCTGAATCCCGCCCGGTCTTCCTCAGAATGCAGATAGCTTTCGGCGAAATCTTCCTGCCCGTGCAAAAATAGTCCCCGGGCGGCTTCATTGTCTTCCGGTCTGAATTGGCGTATGGAAATCATGAGGACAATGGGGGTCGGCGACGGTTCGACAGGCTCACCATGAGCGGAGGTCGGACGACTTTGAAAAGGCCCTGCGGGAACACGGTTAGGTGTTGATCAGGAAATTGATTATGTCGCCGTCGCGTACCGGATATGCCTTGCCTTCGGAGCGCAGCAGTCCTTCCTTCCGCCCCTGCGCCATCGTGCCGCAAACGTAAAAATCGTCGTAGGCAATGACTTCCGCCCGTATGAACCCCCGTGTGAAATCAGTGTGAATCACACCTGCAGCATCCACGGCCGGCATCCCCCGGGGTACGCTCCAGGCCCTGACTTCGTCCTCACCAATGGTGAGAAACGAGGCCAGCCCCAGCGTTTCATAGCTGGCGCGTATCACTTGAGAAGTGGCCGAATCACCCAGTTCCAGATCAGCGCGAAACTCCGCCGCCTCCTCCGGTTCCATCATTCCCAGTTCCGCCTCCACCCGCGCGCTGATACTCACCTCGCCCACGCCACGGATCAGGTCCGGATCGATGTCCAGATCAGCAAGTCGCAAAGCGTCCGCTCCCTCGTCGGTGTTCATCACTGCAATTACGGCCTTGTCGGTCAATAACTGGTAATGGACCAGGAACGCCCTTTCAGAATCCGTCAGCTGCTGCAACCGCAACGGCGTCCCGGCGTCCAGGCCCAGCCGCGCCTTTTCGACGGCATCCTTGTGTCGCGCTACCGTGGGCCGCTCGGTGGGTTTGGTTTTCATCAACTGGTCGTCCAACCGTCGCGATGCACGATCCAGAACCTCAAGGTCGGCGAAGGACAATTCACCCAACATGATCTCCAAATCCCGCGCCGCATCGACCTCGCCGCTGTGGTGCGGCACCAGTTCGTTGGTAAATGCCCGCACCACCACCAAAAAGGCGGTCGCCGACTGCAACACGTTCCGGTAGCGCCCGCTGATGCCCTGCGATTTCGCCATCGATTCCGGGCCCGGCAAATCGGAGTAACGGATCTCGGCCGGCACCACCTTGCGAGGTTTGTATATCCCGGCCAGGTATTCCAGCCTGGAGTCGGGCACTTTTACGACACCCAGGTGCATCTCGGTCGCCGAGCCGGCCGCTCCGCTGGAGTCCGATTTGCCCAGCGTCAGCGCGTTGAATAGCGTGGTCTTGCCAGATTGCGGCAGACCAATTATTACGACGTCCATACCGGGTCAGCCCTATTCCGATGACTAACCGGTAGCCAGCACAACCGTGCCGGTGGACGATAGCGAACCGCCGGTGCCGTTCACGATGCTGGCGGCCGCGGCCTGATCGCCGGATCCCTTGCGATACACCTGTCGTTCGCCACATTCGCCGCGCAATTGCCGCACCGCCTCCACCAGCAGAAAGCTGCCGTACATACCGGGATGGCTGTAAGACAGGCCGCCGCCATTCGTGTTCAGCGCAAAGTCGCCGCCAGGCGCAGTCCGCTGGTTGGCAACGAAATCCGGGCCCTCGCCCGGCCCGCAGAACCCAAGCCCTTCGATGGTCACCAGGGTAGTATAGGTAAACGAATCATAGATCATCGTCAGATCAATGTCGTCGTGGGTCAACCCGGCGCGTTGCAGCGACAGCGGTCCGGTTTCCCTGGCCCACGTTGACGTATGATTGGGCATAAAGCTGATCAGGTTGTGGTCGTGACCTTCGGCGGCTCCCAACACCCACACCGGCTCTTTTTTGCAGTTCTGCGCCTTCTCGGCGGTGGTAACGATTATCGCCGCCCCGGAATCTGTAACCAGGCAGCAATCGAACAGGTGGAACGGCCATGCCACCCATCGTGAATTGTGGTAGTCGTCGAACGACATGGGCGAATCGTGCATGTATGCCACCGGATTCAGATTCGCCCACTTCCGCGTTGACACGGCGATCTCAGCCAATGCCTGCCGCGTGCGATCCTCTCCGTACTCGTGCATATATCGGGTAGCGCCCATGGCGTAGTTGATTGGCTGCCCGATCATGCCGTAGGGAATTTCATACTGCGCCACCGGCAGGTTGCGGTCGGGCGGAACCGGAACCCGCGTCGATCGACCGGCCTGTCCGTGCGTTATCAGAACCGTATCGCAATAGCCGGCGCGAATCGCCGCCGCCGCGTGTGCCACGTGGATCACAAAGGACGATCCACCCACCGACGTGTTGTCGGTAAACGAAGGTTGCAGACCGATGTATTCCGCGGTGGCCAGCGTGCTGAACCCCGCCGTCATCAGGCCATTGACGTCGGACAGTTGCAATCCGGCATCCGCCAATGCGTTATGGGCCGCTTCGGCATGATGCTGTAACGAGGATTTGTCCGGTACATTCCCCATCAAGTCGGATTCAGCAACGCCGACGATGGCGATTTCCCGTTCACGTTGCGACGTACTGGCCATAAGTGTGCTCCGGTTATTGAAGTTGTGCCTGGTTGCGGTTGGTCCCCGAGACTGCGGCATTCGCGAGGCGATCCAGGCGGAATCAGGAGACCCGATATAGCGCCGCTTGCTGTATCCATTCTGGCAACTGGCGCATCGATGGTACAACATTCGTCGCCAGCCGACAATTGGAGAAAATTGCGAAACTCCAGTCCCTGCCTTCTGTCATGGCGAGGGCGTAGCCGCTCATGGTGAGCCTGTCGAACCACGTGGCAATCCCGTTGCAGCAACGGCGGCGGTTTCAGCGATGAGATTGCCAACCCCCGCATCGAGTACGGGGTCGCAATGACAAGTTTCGCAATTTTCTCGACAATTGGCGCCGGCCACCCAATCACCAGCGCCTATATTAAATCACGGTTGCCTATGCTAAAATTCGGTGTGCAATCAAGTCGCCACCGCGAATCAGTAAGGTTCCCCCATGCCCCATAACTTTTGGATGATCAACTGCAACGAGCCGAATTTCGATATCACGCGTGAGTTGGGGTTTACCAGCCAGGGATTGAAAGGCGAATATCGACGCAAAGTCCAGCGCGTCGAACCCGACGATCGTGTCATCTATTACGTAACCGGCATCAGGGTTTTCACCGCCACCGCCACCGTCACCAGAGGATACGAGGAAACTGATTCCAGCCCGTGGATCACAGAAGGCAAAACCCCGTGGCTCTACCAAATCGGCATCAAACCCGACGTGGTTCTGGACAACTCTCAGTACATTAAAGCCGGGATGCTGGCCTACCGACTGGAGTATATCCGCCAGTGGCCGCCCGAAGACTGGCATCTGGCCTTCCAGGGCAATCTTCACCTTCTGTCCAAGAGCGACTTTTTCCTTCTTGAGTGCGAGATGCGGAAAATCCGCGACGGAAGGGAAAAAGCCCTCGCCTGGATCGATGTCGAGCTGGCCGCTGAAGCCGAACGCGCTAACAGCCAGCGCGACCGGCGACGCCGCAATTCCAACCGACCGGCCCAGCAATCGCCCCGAGAGCGCACCATTTCCCAACCTCAACCCGGAAACAGACCGCCCCCGGAGAGCCCGCCGTCGCCGGAACCCGATGCCCCGCCGGATGCATCGCCCGCGCCGCGAACTCGCAGCCCCCGCCCGCGTCGCGCCCAGACCGCGCGTACCGGAAGCCGGAACCGCGGCCGTCGCACGCCACCCCCAGCCAACAACGATAACCAATAGCCGGCTCTCGACCCTCGACGCCCCGGCTCAGAAGCGCCGGTTACGAGTGTGATTTCATGTCGGTCAGTGCGGTGAGGATTTCGGCGGTAACGTCTGCGTCCGTTTCGGTTTGAAGGGAACCCTTCAGCGCCGATACCGCCAGCTCGCCGCCAATGCGTCCCAGAGACCACGCGGCATGACGGCGCACCAGCGGAACAGCCTCTCGCAAGGCCGTAGCCAGCGCTGGAATCGCCTCAGAGTCTCCCGCATTACCCAACGCAATACAGGCGTTTCGTTGCATCCCGATCCGTTTCGCCCGCATGATTGGAGTGCCGGCAAACCGTTCCCGAAACTCTGATTCGGCCATCTCCAGTAATTCCACCAGCTCCAGTCCGGAGAGGTCCCGACGCCCGAAGTTGGGATCTTCGGTCTGCCGGGCTTTGCGATTGACCGGACAAACATCCTGGCAAATATCGCACCCGAAAACCCAGGTCCCCATAGCAGCCCGGAACTCCCGAGGAATCGCGCCTTTGTGTTCGATGGTCAAATAGCTGATGCACCGCCGGTTGTCCACCACGTACGGCGCAACGATAGCATCGGTGGGGCAGGCCGGAATGCAGCGCGTACATGCCCCGCAGGTTTTCATCAACACGGCATCCGCTGGCAGATTCAGATCGGTAATGATCTGACCCAACAGCACCCACGACCCGAGCGTAGGAGTCAGGATGTTGCCGTTCTTTCCAAACCAGCCCAAACCCGCCCGAGACGCCGCTGCACGATCCAGCATCGGCCCGTCGTCCACGTACCAGCGTGCCGCAAAATCCTTGTCGAGTTCCTCGGCGATCCCCCGAACCAGTTGCCGCATTCGTCGCTTCATCACGCGGTGGTAGTCCCGGCCGCGGGCGTACCGAGCCACACGCCCCTGTCCCCCTGCATCGCCGGATGCGTCCGGTGCGTAGTAATTCCACCCCAGTGAGATAATCGAACGAGCGCCCGGCAACAACGCTTCCGGATCGGCGCCACGATTAACACGGCCGCTGGTGTACCATGCCAGCCCGTCCATCAATCCGGCGTCTATGCGCTCCAGCGCTTTTTGGCGGTCGTCCGTGAATTCGGAAGCATCGGATACGGCAACCAGATCGAAGCCAACTTCTCGAGCCAGCCGGTCAATCATTTGCTTCACTTGCTGGCCGTCCACGATGTTATCCCCCACTCGCTGACCGGAACCCGCCGTTACACGTTTTCAAACTGGTAACGTCCCGAATATCCTTGTGCATCTCGCTCTGTCAAAGTGAAGAATACCAACTGAGCCACGCGGGCATTGCGCTGCAACCGGAATCCCGATTCGTTATGGACCACCAGCAACGCCTGCGACCGGCCGCTATACCCCGCGTCCCAAACGGCGGTGTGCAACGAAACCCCCGACCGCAACAGGCTGGACCGAGGACGTCCCAGAGCCATCAATCCCAGCGGCAGGTTGACCACCTCGTTGAACGTGATCAGGTATGCTCCCGCCGCCAGGTCACCCCATCCGTCGCCGTCAAATCCGTGTTCGCGGGAACCGGCCAAGCGCCGGTCAGCGTCCGAAATACCGATGCTGCCCCCTTCGACGCCACTACTGAAACCGGCGATGGATTGCAGGGTTATGTCAAATCCGTTGGGCTGAAGCTGCGCCTCCAGATCTACGAAATTCTCCACCAGCGGAGGATTCCCCACAATCAGGGCGGCAATCGCGTCCCGGTTCAGGGCGCCGGCGACGTTTGCGTCTTGGTCCCTCATCGTGTTCACCGGCAACAATTAGCCCGTCGCATCCTGCAACCGAGGACACGACGGGCCCGTGATTCTGCGCAAGGGAATCTAATCGTGCATGAAGTCCTGGATATCGGCCGGCAGCGGTTCGTAGCGCGGGATCTCCGTGATCACCGCCTGGGTCGTCAGGAGCATTCCTGCCACTGAACCGGCGTTCTCCAAAGCCGACCGCGCCACCTTGGCCGGATCGATAATCCCGCGGGCCACCACGTTGGTGTACTCACCCTTCTCGGCGTCGAAACCGTAATCGCCCTCGCCGTTGCGGACGTGCTCCACGACCACTTCGCCCTTATAGCCGGCGTTTTCCGCGATAGTGCTGAGCGGCGCTTCCAACGCCTCTTTCACCAATCGCACGCCCATGACTTCGTCACCGGACATTCCTCCCACCAGGGAATCCAGCGCCGCCTGGGCCCGCACCAACGAAACGCCGCCGCCCGGAATCACACCTTCCTCCACTGCCGCGCGGGTAGCGGCCAGCGCGTCTTCGGTGCGGCTCTTCCGCTCGTTCAACTCCGTTTCCGTCGCCGCGCCCACCTTGATGACGGCCACGCCGCCAGCCAGGTTGGCCAGCCGTTCCTGGAGCTTCTCCCGGTCGTAGTCGGATGTCGAATCTTCGATCTGGACTCGCAACTCGGCCACCCGCCCCGTGATATCGTCCTCGTGACCCCTGCCTTCAACCAGCGTTGTTTCATCCTTCGTAGCCAGCAACCGCCGCGACGAACCCAGATTCTCCAGCGTTATTGCGTCCAGCCGCATCCCGGTGTCACTGGTGATGACCGTGCCGCCGGTCATTATCGCCAGGTCTTCCAGCAGAGCCTTGCGCCGTTCTCCGAATCCGGGAGCCTTGACGGCCAGGCTGCTGACGGTTCCCCGCAACTTGTTCACCACCAGCGTCGCCAGCGCTTCCCCTTCCACGTCCTCGGCTATGATCACCAACGGTCGCCGTCCGGCCTGGGCCACAGCCTCAAGCGTGGGAATTACGTCGGCAGCGGAAGAGAGTTTCTGGTCGGTAAGCAGGTACAGCGGTTCGTCCAGCGCAACTTCCATTCGGTCGGTGTCGGTAACGAAATGTGGCGACAGGTAGCCGCGGTCAAGCCGCATTCCTTCCACGACATCTAGCTCGTCCGACATGCTGCGGCTTTCTTCGACCGTGATGATCCCTTCGCGCCCCACCTTGTCCATAGCGTCGGCAATCAGCTGGGAGATGGCTTCCTCGTGCGCCGAAAGGGCGGCAACCCGCGCCACCTGTTCCCGGCTCTCCACCGCAACCGCCTGGGCGCCAATTTCAGACTTGACGCATGCCACGGCCTTGTCGATGCCGGACTTCAACGCCAGCGGGTTCGCGCCGGCGGCAACATATTGGAAGCCGTTGCGGATCATCGAACGCGCCAGCACTACCGATGTGGTGGTGCCATCGCCAACCACGTCGTTGGTCTTGGACGCCGCCTCTTTGACCACCTGGGCTCCCATGTTCTCGTACGGGTCGGGCAGCTCCATCTCCTTGGCGATGGTAACGCCATCGCTGCAAATCACAGGCAAAGTCCAAACGCGCCCCAGGATCACGTTGCGTCCGCTGGGGCCGAGGGTAAGGGCGACCACGCGGCCCAACTGGTCCACGCCTTTCATCAGGCTGCGTCGGGCGGTGTCATCAAATATCAATTGCTTATCAGGCATTGCTGGAATCCTCCGGCGAAGGGATTTTGTTACTCGTAAATCAGGCAGCCAATCTACGGATATATCTAACGTAGATCAATAATGTTGCGGGGTTTTACCATCTTGCATTGTCTGCCCAAACCGGCCCGATTGTCAACCGGAATCGCGCTTGCGCACAGGGCCTTTCGTTCTCCCTCTCCCCTTGTGGGAGAGGGCTGGGGTGAGGGGTATAGCCTGCCGCAGGGTAGTTCCCTATCTCACACCTTCACCCTCACCCTAACCCTCTCCCATCGAGGGAGAGGGGATTTCTTGTAAAACCGAAAGGCCCTGCGCTTCCGCATCATCTCAGGTTCGGGGTGGACCACACCCTGGCGCTGAGCGACGACGGGTAGCACAAGGTCCGGAATCTGCAGTTGCTGTGCCCATACTGCAACCGGGTGAAGGGGACGCACGGGAGCCGAGTCGTGATGAACTGGCTGCCGGAGGCTATATTGAACTGGAACAGCTAAAAGGCAACGTCGGTTCGCAAAACTACGAAATCCCAGAGAACGTCTAATTGAGCGTTGTGCAACGTGTGGTTATATACTGTCGTCCGTTCCATGTCGTATTCGCCGTAGCCACATTGGAGTCTGCCGGAGGTTAATTCCTTTGCCGGCGCGGTGAATCAAGCTTGAAGCAGGTGATGGTATGGCCTATCTCCCAATAGAAGACCACGGAATCATCGGCAATATGCGGACGTGCGCTCTGGTCGGAATCAACGGGTCGGTGGACTGGTTTTGTGCTCCTAACTTTGATTCACCCAGCGTATTCGGCGCCATTTTGGATGACCAGAAAGGAGGATATTTACGAATTGCGCCGCCGGTGAGTCCGCCCCCGGTACGCAAGCAGGTTTACTGGCCGGAGAGCAACGTGCTTATTACCCGGTTCCTGTCGGCGAGCGGTGTAGCCGAAGTCGTTGACTTTATGCCGGTTTCTACGGCGCAGCACCCCCACCGGCACACCGAGCTAATCCGTCGGGTCAGTTGCGTGCGCGGGGTGATGCCTTTCATCTTGGAGTGCTACCCGGCCTTTAACTATGCGCGGGATACCCACACTATCGAGTTGAACGAGAACGGCGCGGCGTTCCGGTCGAAAAGTCTTGGGCTGCAACTGTCCGCCCGCCGTCCTTTGGACGTACTGGGCAACGGGGTTGTGGCTGCTTTCGTGCTTAGCGAAGGTGAAACAGAGACCTTCTCCTTAGGAGTGCTGGCCGAAGAGCCTGCCGACTACCACTCGCCAGACGAGGCTGAGAGTGAATGGTTATTTGAAGAGACGGTGAGTTACTGGCGCAGCTGGCTGTCGCAATGCACCTACAAAGGGCGGTGGCGGGAGATGGTGGAGCGGTCGGCGCTGGTGCTAAAGCTGCTCACCTATGAACCCACCGGAGCGATTATCGCCGCGCCGACGTGCAGCTTGCCGGAAGACTTGGGCGGTGTGCGTAATTGGGATTACAGGTACACCTGGATTCGCGATGCCGCCTTCACACTGTACGGTCTGCTGCGCATCGGGTTTACCCACGAAGCAAGCCGTTTTATGCATTGGCTGGAGACCCAGATCGACCAGGATGACGACTGGCAGAATTTGCAAATTCTTTATGGTATTGACGGACGGCGCCAGCTGGATGAGATAACTCTGGACCACCTGGACGGCTACCGGGGTTCAAAACCGGTACGGGTAGGCAACCAGGCTTACGCCCAACTGCAGATGGATATTTACGGCGAGTTGATGGACTCGGTGTATTTGTTCAACCGGTATGGCGAGCCGATTTCATTCGACTTCTGGACCAAATTACGCCGGATGACCAACTGGGTTTGCGAGAACTGGAGACTGCCGGATGAGGGTATTTGGGAAACCCGCGGTGGTCGCCAGCAGTTTGTGTATTCCAAACTGATGTGCTGGGTGATGCTGGACCGGGCGATAAAGCTGGCAGAGTTGCGTTCCTTTCCGGCAGAACGCGCTCAGTGGCTGCAAACTAGAGACGAAATTTATGAAGAAATCCTGACCAGGGGGTGGAGCAACGAGCGTCAGGCCTTTGTGCAGCACTACGGCAGTGACGCCCTGGACGCATCCAACCTGATTATGCCCCTGGTGTTCTTCATGTCTCCCACTGACCCACGGATGCTCAGCACCATTGACGCCATCAACACCAGTCCGGGGAATGGAGGCCTGGTGTCGGACAGCCTGGTGTATCGGTACAACAGCGAGCACTCACCGGACGGCCTGCTCGGGCAGGAAGGCACTTTCAATATGTGCACGTTCTGGCTGGTGGAAGCTTTGACCCGGGCCGGTTGGGGGGACCCCCGGCGGTTGGACCAGGCGCGGTTGATGTTCGAGAAGATGCTGGGATACGCTAATCACCTGGGGTTGTATGCGGAAGAGACCGGGCCGCGCGGCGAAGGGCTGGGTAATTTCCCGCAGGCATTCACCCACCTATCGCTAATCAGCTGCGCTTTCAACCTGGACCGGGCGCTGGGTTCGCAGTAGTAGTATGTCGCGGGTCAGCGTAGCGTTGTCCTGGCCGTTGGTTTCACGATACCGCAAATTTTGGAAACGGGCCGAATGGTAGGAACCGGGAGGCATTTCCGATGCCGATTGAACCAGTAGCCCCTCAACTCGAACGTATCATCGACCTGGACCAGGCAGTGGAATGGCTGGCCAGCGGATTTGGTGGAGACGGTACGGCGATGGGCTACCGTAGTGGCCGGCGGAAGGCCCGGTCTGGTTCCAGGAAGGTGGCTACCTGCTGTTCCGCGACATCGGGTAGAATCGGCGGACGAGCTATAACGATGCCGAGGTGATGCAGGAGCTGGTTCATCCCTACTTGGCCTCGTGACTATGGGCGCTGGGAAGGGAGGTTCTGGAGAGTTTCGGCGAGTTGATGCACGACCGCGTAGAGCCGGTGTATACGGAAGACGTACTTGGGGCGCGGAGCGCATCATCACGGCGGACACTGACTGTAACCGTTCAGACTTGCGGGGATCTGCAAGATATTCGGGCTCTTGTGGAGGGGCAACCAAGTACCGCATTTCCGCTGCAACCCGCTTTCGTCCCCTTAAACGTGAACAGTTACGCGCTTCCGCCAACCATCAGGAGCGGGTAACCTGACCCCAACGCGTTACCCCTTCCGTGGCTCTCAGCCGTCCCAGCAGGTCGTCTATTTTTGCGCCGTCCGGCGGAACTTCCACGTGCCCCGCAATTTCAGCCAGCGGCGCCAGAACAAACGCCCGCTCCCGCATTCTGGCGTGGGGAATTTGCAGATCGGGTTTAACCACTGTCACCTGTCGGTTCCCATACAACAAAATATCCACGTCGATCAGGCGTGGACCCCAACGGTAGCTCGCGACCCGGCCAACGCTGCTCTCGGCGTTTTGGCATTTGATCAACAGCTCCAGGGGGGTCAATTCCGTTGCAAAGCCCGCCGCCAGATTCAAAAATGCCGGTTGGTCCACCACCCCCCACGGTTCAGTTTCGTAAACCGAAGAACAGATCACCAACCGTAGCAGCGGTTCCGCGTCCAGAATCTGCAGGGCCTCTTGCAACGCCGCCAGCCGATCCCCCATATTGCTGCCCAGACTCAGGTAGGTAATTACCGACTCTGCCACTCCTCGGGCCTCCATCCGCGCAGGACAGCGTCCGTCATGCGTACGACTCTAACCATCTGCTTCACGTCATGCACCCGCACGATATCGGCGCCCCCAACTATGCTCAACGACACCGCGGCGGCTGTCCCCTCCACCCGGTCGTCCTCCGGCAGGTTCAACACGCGACCGATGGTGGACTTTCGGGATACACCCAACAACATCGGAAAGCCCATCCCCTTGATCTCGGGGAGTCGGCGTAGCAATTCCAGGTTATGGTCGGCGGTTTTCCCAAATCCGATCCCCGGATCGACAATGATGTTGCCCTCATCAACCCCGGCCCCGGTGGCTACGGATACGCTCCGATTCAACCCCTCGATTACATCCGGCACCAGATCATGGTATCGGGCTTCCCGTTGATTGTGCATGAGCACCACCGGCACGCCGGCGCCGGCGGCCACCCGCGCCATTTCGCCGTCTGCCAGGAACCCCCAAACGTCGTTGATGATCGAGGCCCCGGCGTCAATCGCCCTAGCGGCCACCGATGCTTTGTACGTATCGACGCTGACCGGTATCTTTACTGCCGCACACACCGCCTCCAGACCGGGCATCAACCGCTCCAGTTCCTCAGCAGCCGACACCGGCGACGCGCTCGGTCGCGTCGATTCGGCGCCTATATCAATGATGTCCGCGCCGTCGGCTTCCATCTGCACAGCCAGGGTAACAGCCGAATCCACGTCGGCAGCCAACCCGTCGCCCGAAAAGGAATCGGGAGTCAGATTAATGATTCCCATTACGTAGGTGCGTCGCCCCCACTGGAACAGGCCCGCCCCTGCTGACGCTTTCCGTCCGCTCACCATCGAATTGCTGCAATCAATTTCCGACACCGATCTTCACCTGGGTAACCCCTGGCATCCATTATATGCCTGAATCCAGTTGACCACCTTGCCACATGAGCAAAGTTGCCCATACTGTGGCCGTTTGATAGCATTGCGCATGGAGGTCGCCTTGTCCACCAATCACGAACAAATCACCGATCAAAACCTGGACGACCTGATCCGGCTTGGTGAACAGGCCCGACTGGGCGGTGGCCAGAACCGTATCGACCAGCAGCACCAGCGCGGCAAACTCACGGCCCGCGAACGCCTCGCTGTCCTGATGGACGAAGGCACTTTCCAGGAAATCGACCGTTTCGTCACCCACCGAACCACCGATTTCGGCCTCGCCGACCGCACCGTCCTCGGTGACGCGGTAGTCACCGGATACGGCAATATCGACGGGCGCCAGGTATTCGCCTACGCCCAGGACTTCACCGTGTTCGGCGGCTCCCTCTCCGAAGTGGTCGGACAAAAAATCTGCAAGGTCATGGACCTAGCCGCCAAAACCGGTTGCCCGATGATCGGCATCTGCGACTCCGGAGGCGCCCGCATCCAGGAAGGCGCGCTGAGCCTCGCCGCCTACGGCGACATATTCCTGCGCAACACCATGTATTCCGGCGTCGTTCCGCAAATCTCGGTAATCATGGGGCCATCGGCAGGTGGCGCGGTTTATTCTCCGGCCATCACCGACTTTATCTTCATGGTGCGCGGTGCCGGGCAAATGTACATCACCGGCCCCGACGTGGTGCGGGCCGTAACCGGAGAGGACGTTACCCACGACCAGCTGGGCGGCGCCGATGCCCACGGTTCCCGCAGCGGTGTGGCGCATTTCGTTTACGACACCGAAGAGGACTGTCTGGCGGAAGTGCGCCGGCTGGTCAGCTTCCTGCCACTGAACAATCTCGATGATCCCCCCGTTTATCGCACCGCTGACAACGCCGACCGCACCGACGACTCCCTGCGCGCCATCGTGCCGCCGGAGCCCAACCGCCCGTACGATGTTCGTGAGGTTATCTACAGCATCGTGGACGACGAAGAATTCATGGAAGTCCAGTCCACCTATGCCCCCAACATTGTGGTCGGGTTCGGCAGGATGGGCGGCCGCACCGTCGGCTTGGTAGGCAACCAGCCGGCGTTCCTGGCCGGCGTCCTCGACATCAACGCCTCCGCCAAGGCGTCCCGATTCGTGCGGTTCTGCGACTGTTTCAACGTGCCGCTGGTCACGCTGGTCGACGTTCCCGGGTTCATGCCCGGCACCGAGCAGGAATACGGCGGCATCATTCGCCACGGCGCCAAGCTAATCTACGCCTACGCCGAGGCCACCGTGCCCAAGGTTGCCGTCATCACGCGCAAGGCCTACGGCGGGGCCTACATCGTGATGAGCAGCAAGCATCTGCGATCCGACGTCAACCTGGCCTGGCCCTCCGCCGAAATCGCCGTGATGGGACCGGACGGCGCCGTCAACATCATCTACCGGGAGGAAATCGCGCGCGCCGACAACCCCGACGACCGCCGCGCCGAACTGATAACCGACTACCAGCAGCGCTTTACCAACCCCTACGTCGCAGCCAATCGCGGCTACCTTGATGACGTTATCGATCCGGCCCAAACGCGGCCCGTTATCATTCGCGCGCTGGAGATGCTGCAAAACAAACGCGACACCCTGCCGGCGAAAAAGCACGGCAATATCCCTCTGTAATATCTCTCGATAAGATCGGGCCAACCAGGCCAGTATCCCCCACGTCCGCGGCGCCATTTCCGGAGTAATCAAAAATGCAGTTCGGAGTCTTCTATCAAATCCCCTGTGGCGAGGATCAATCCCCCGCCGCCCGGTACGCCGACGTCATGTCTCAAGTGCAGTTGGCCGACGAGCTTGGCTATGACATGGCCTGGTTGGCCGAGCTGCATTTTGCCAGGCGTTTCTCGGTCATGCCCGCCCCCCTCCTGATGGCATCGGCGCTGTCACAAACCACCAGCCGCATCATGCTGGGCACCGCGGTCAACCTGCTGCCCCTGCATCACCCCCTGCGGATCGCCGAAGAAGTGGCAACACTGGACGTGCTTTCCGGTGGCCGGGCCATTTTCGGAATCGGTCGAGGTTCCAATCCCAACCACTACCGCGGTTACGGTATCCCCATCGAGGAGCGCAACGATCGCTTCATCGAGGGATTGGAAATGACGCTCCGCGCCTGGACGGAAGAACAGCTGGATTATGAAGGTCGGTTCTACCATGCCGAAGGCGCCCGCGTCGAACCCAGGCCCATCCAGCAGCCCCATCCGCCCGTGTACGTGGCATCCAACGGCGCCGACACCTTCCCCCTGGTGGGGAGCCTCGGCCACAACATCCTGGTAACGCCCATGATCATCACCGTGGAGGGAGTCAGCAACGGTCTCGCCATATACCGGGAGACCCTCGCTGAACACAACCACAACCCGTCGGCGGTAAAGGTCGTCGTCAACGTACCGGTCCATGTCGCAGAAACCGCCGACGAAGCCAGGGCCAATTTCGCCCCCACCGTTAACAACTACCTCGGCACCCTCCGGAGTATGCAGAACAATTCCCGCGGCTCATCCCGCGCCAGCCAGCTAACCTACGACGACATCCACAACGAACTGGGAGCAATCGGAACGCCCCGGCAGGTGATCGAAAGGCTGGAATCCTTCAATGACAAGTACGATGCCCAGGAGTTCATGTGCTGGTTCAATATCGGCGGTGTACTCAGCAACGAGGCGGTGGGTCGTTCGATGCACCTGTTTGCCGAAGAAGTCATGCCTCACTTCCGCAACAGTGAAACGAAGTGATCTAGCCCAACGCAAAAGGGGGAATTGTCTTGGCTACTATCAGCGATAAGGAACTGTGCCAACGTATATCAAGCGTTCTGACGCATGGTTGGTATGACATCCCAGAAAAGTACAATGGTACAGGAGCTCCTGGCGTTTTCTTGCAGGAATTACTGGGCTTTAAAGCCGACAGTTCGGATACGCCTGACGGTGGGCGCTGGGAAGTGAAGTTCCACAGCGACAAAACTGCTCAGGTTACGCTTTTTTCGCTAGAAGCTAAACCAACTGGCCATTTAGATTATCTTCTTGATAATTTCGGGTGGCCAGACTCTGCCGGAAGAACTGCCTTTGGGCACACAATCAAGGGTAACAACCCCTCTAACAGAGGTTTCTATATCGCAGACGATGGCGAATTTCTACGCCTGTGCCACCCTGATATGGACGAATTGATGGCACCAGGATGGTTGAAGGATGAGCTCATCAATTCACTGGTCTACAAGCTACGTCGCCTTCTTTCGGTTACCGGACGTTCGGAAAGTCGCCGGGTGATTTATGAGGAGGCAAAATTTTACGCCAGCCCCCGTTGCACGGAATTTCCAGAGATGATACTTAGCGGGAGAGTAGCCGTTGAATTTGATGTCAAACGCTCAGAGGGTAGAAGTCCTCGCAATCACGGCACGGCCTTAAGAGTTCGACCGGATAACTTAGCTATGCTATATCGCCAATGTGAGACCGTTGACTTAGTGGATGCCCAACGGCGTTTTGGTATAAATCAATTCAGCTGATGGCTTGCCAAGCTAACCCCAACGGTACTGACCTATACCTCAGCGTGACAAATGCTTTTCCAACAAGACCCTCGCGGCAATCCTGAAGGGTTGTTCGAGCACGACCGGCAGGCCCACGCCTTGGACACCGCGCCCCTGGCTGAGCGGATGCGCCCCGCCAGCTTCGATGAGTTCGTGGGCCAGCAGCATATCCTGGGTGAAGGCAAAGTATTGCGCCGTTCCATCGACGCCGACCGCGTCCCGTCCATCCTGTTGTGGGGGCCGCCGGGATCCGGTAAAACCACCCTTGCCCGACTGATCGCCACCGTAACCCGCTCCCATTTTGAGCCTATCAGCGCCGTCTCCTCCGGCGTCGCCGACCTGCGTCGGTCGGTAGCAGAAGCCCGGGAAAGACAGGGCCTGTACCAACAGCCCACCATCCTGTTCGTGGATGAAATCCACCGCTTCAACAAGGCCCAACAGGATGTGATTCTGCCCTACGTGGAAGACGGAACCATCACTTTCATCGGCGCGACCACCGAAAACCCGTCGTTTGAAGTCAACGCGCCGCTGCTCTCCCGCAGTCGGGTCTTCACGCTGTACGCACTGGAAGCTGACCAGGTTGCCGACATCATCAACCGCGCCCTGGCCGACCACCGCCGTGGACTTGCCGGTGTTTCGCCAGCCCTCGATCCCGATGCTCTGAACCATCTCGTCAACATCGCCAATGGTGATGCCCGTGTCGCTCTCAACGCCCTGGAGATGGCAGCGCTCGCCGCCGAACCCGATGCGCAGGGCCGACGCACCATCACCATCGACACCATCTCCGACGCCCTCCAGCGACGCACGCCTCAATACGACAAAGCCGGAGACAGCCACTACGACACCATATCGGCTTTCATCAAATCGGTGCGCGGATCATCGCCCGATGGCGCTCTGTACTGGCTGGCCCGTATGCTGGAAGCCGGCGAAGACCCCTTGTTCATCGCCCGTCGGCTGGTAATACTGGCCGCCGAAGACATCGGGCTCGCCAACCCGGGAGCCCTTCCGGTGGCGGTGGCCGCTCAGCAGGCCGTCCATTTCATCGGCCTTCCCGAGGGCCGGATTCCTCTTGCCGAAGCCACCGTGTATCTGGCCACGTCCCCCAAGAGCAACGCGGCTTATCTGGGACTGGAACGCGCGCTGGAAGCAGTTCGCAAAGAGCCGCACGAACCCGTGCCTCTACACCTGCGCAACGCGGTAACAGATCTGATGCGGGGAATGGGATACGGCGCCGGATACAAATACAGCCACGACTACGAAGGCCACTTCGATCCCCAGCAATACCTGCCGCCCAACTTGGCCGGGCAAAGTTACTACCAGCCATCCGACCAGGGTTCGGAAGCCGCCATCGCGGAACGGTTGCGTCGTTGGTGGGGAAGTTCCTGACCCCGGTGATGCCGTTGGTCTCACCGGTGAGAAGGTCGCTGTTGGCGGCTTCAGGCCACTGATGCGCTAAAACGGGCGCCTCTACGGCGACGTAATTACCTGAATCAACTGCGCCACGTTCAGGTCTGGCCTCAACCGCCTTGCCACCGATGCCTTCACCTGCCAACCCACAAAGGTGTGCTGCGCCAGAACCGAGGGCATGAGGCGGTCGGGAACCTGCAAGCGAAACTCCCAGCTCGTCTCGTCCCCGGCGATCAGTCGGGCTGGCCTCTGGAACACCTGAACGTCCTCCACGGTACGAGATTGTCGGGTACCGCACCTCTCCCACCGCGACAGTTCAACCTTGAGTTCACGGCCGGCAAACGATTCTCGGGGCCGCACCCGCAGCGTGCCGTCCACCGTGCCCCCGTTGGCCACCTGTCCCGTCAACAGCTCGATTTCCAGCTGCACCTGGCGATAATCCTGGGTTGCCACCGGTGTAGCCGGCAATCTCTCGCCACCCAACGCCGCCGAATCGGCGCGCGCAAAAACCACCAGTTCACGGGTGTCATTCCCTACCTTCACCTGCGTCAGATTCGCCAACAGCCCATCGCTTTGGGGAGCCCAGTCCGCCTTTGCTTCCACGTACGCGGATAACTCCCACGTAATATGCGCGTACTTCCCCTTCACCGTCGGCGGCGCCTGCAACGGCAGTCGCAGCTGCACCGGATACCGATACGTAACTCCGGCTTCCATTTCGGTGTCTTTAACGAAACCAACGTCGGCCGAAAACGGGCCTTGTTGACCAGGGCCTCGCCGGCGGCGACCCAGCGGTCCGGAGGGCATTGCTTCACGGGCCGAGTCTATCCGCAGCAATTCTTTTTGCGACAGCCTGGCCAATCCAAACGTCGCCACAAAAGACCGCCGCGGCGTCACCACAACCTCGGCATCAAGCAGGTCCCCCGGATACAATGGCTGGCTCGCCACCTCAACCGTTAGATCGGCCACTGGCGAATCGGAACGCCGGAACATGGGGCAACGCCTCCCGCCACTTCAGGCAGCGGCAATTCAGCGGGTTCAGCTGGAACGTATTGCGTCCACCGCTTCGCTGGCGGTGACAATTTCGGCCTGCCGGTTCAAAATGCGGCCGATCAGAAAATCGTGTACCTCAGGCTCGCTATCGGCGCAACAATCGGCAACTATGAACAGCCGGTAATCCCGGTCCGAGGCGTACCGGGTGGTCGAAAGCACCACCCCGCTGGTGGCGTATCCCAACAGTATTATCGTGTTGATATTGTTGCCAGTCAGCGCTACATCCAGTCCGGTGCCGAACAACGCGTTGACCCGGTGCTTGCCCACCACCACTTCTCCGTCGCGGGGACGCACGTCTGGATGAATCACCGCCACCGGATCGAATACCGCCGGCTGTCCCGAGGCTTTTCGGGCGCTGAAGGTTTTATTCCGTTCGCTGATTTCGGGATAGCCGGGCCGAAAAACAGTGGCGCAATAACACACCATCATCCCGGCCTCCCGGGCGGCGGCCTGCAACTCCACCGTTTTTTGCACCACACCGCGCTCCACGGCATGGGGCAGCGTTCCCATCGCCTCGGCGTAAAAATCGGCGATCAGCAACGCCGTCGTACTGCGGTCTATACTGAAATCAGCCATCGCGCGCCCCCATAATGATGATCCAGACTAACTCGGAAGCCGGGTCCGTCGCCGCCCAGCCTATGCGGCTCCGGCCATCCGCCGCACGGTGCCATTGATGCGGGAAAGCGCCTCGTCAACGTCGCCCGCCGTGATGTGACGGTGCGTGACCATGCGCAAAGCCTGATCGCGGCTGTGACTCACCAATACGCCGTCTTCACGCAGCGCGGCGATAACCTCCCTGGCATCGCCAACCTTCTCCCGGTCAACCTCAAATATCACGATGTTGGTCTGGATGCCATCTTCATCTACGGTCAGGCCGTCAACGTTCGCCAGCCCGGCCGCCAGCCGGCGGGCGTTGGCATGATCGTCGGCCAGCCGTTCGACCATCGTATCCAGCGCCACCAGACCCGCCGCCGCCAGCACGCCGGCCTGACGCATTCCGCCGCCAACCATCTTCCGCCATTTGCGGGCCTTGCCGATAAACTCCTCAGAGCCGCACAGCACCGAGCCCACCGGACAGGAAAGGGCCTTGGACAGGCAGAAACTCACGTCGTCCACGTCTTTGGTCAGCTCCGAGGCCGGCACCTCCAGCGCCACCGCCGCGTTGAATATTCGCGCCCCGTCCAGATGCACCGCAGCGCCGGCGGCGTGGGCAACGTCCACCACCTCCCTGGTATCTTGCGGAGTCATCACCCCGCCGCTGCAGCGGTTGTGGGTGTTTTCCAGGCAGACTAACGTAGTGGCCGGCACATGAATGTTGGAACTGTCCCGGACGGCGGCGGCCACGTCCTGCGCCGAAATCCGACCGTTGACGTCGTTGGGCACCAGCCGGATTTGCGCTCCCGCCAGCGCAGTCGGCCCCGCCGATTCATTCCAGAACATGTGGGCTTCCTGCCCCATAATCATCTCGTCGCCACGGCTGCACCAGGCCAGCGCCGCTATCAGATTGCTCATCGTCCCGCTTGCCGTCAGCAAACCCGCTTCCTGTCCCATCAGGTCGGCGGCGCGCTCCTGCAGGGCGTTGATGGTCGGGTCTTCGCCAAACACATCATCGCCAACCTCGGCGGCGGCCATTGCGCGGCGCATCTCATCGGTGGGGTGGGTAACGGTATCACTCCGTAGGTCAATCAGTGCCATCATTCCTCCGAGTCATCTCAATTTTGCGGCCGGCTGGGCCACAAACAAGGTACTATACTGTCGCCGGCAAATTTTGAAACAACGAGACCATTGCGTGTTTTTATTCGCGGTCGAAAAACGGCAGCATAGGTTGGCGTCCCAAATCGGTTGCGAATCCGCCCTCCATGTACTCCGCGAAAATTATAGAAGACCAAGGGTCAAACGTCCCACGAAATCGCGAACGGTCTTCTATATTTAGAAATCGCCCATCATATTTCGAGCGAACTGAAAATTCTTCCTTGGTCCGTGACCTCACACCGGTATCTACGTTTAACTCGTAAATGAACCCTACGTGCTTGGATGCGATCAAAGACGAAGCATCCACGACCATACCCACTGGCTCTAAAGTATGGTCCAATGTAATGCCTACTTCCTCCCAAACCTCCCGCTTGACGGTTTCGCAAAGAGCTTCTGTCAGTAGATTGCTAGCAACGCAGCGGTCGATATGACCGCCAACTATGAAGCTTAGGCGACTGCTCAAATCCTTCCGTTGTTGTTTAATTTGACGAAACACGCAGTACCTGCCACTGGCGTCACGAAAAATAGCGCACGGTATGGGCTGCACCCATATTTCTGAGCATTCAGCATCATTCCGTGGCATCCAAACGACTGCATTGGATGCTGACTCGACCAATTGTTTAGCTTCATCCCATGGAATAAACCCGTCTGCGCCATGGATAATGTATCGTGGGAACACCATAATTTCTTGCATGATGTTTTCCATTTAGGCATCGACTTGGAACAAGTCCAAGATACTCTCTGCAACGTCGATAGCGGTTGTCTGAGGGGTAGTGTTTGCTTCAGCGCCTGTATCAATTTCGGCAAAAGTTTTGAATTGTTCCTGAAATTTTGCACGAGTCGTCTGGTAAGCCTCGTTCAGATTAGCGATAAATTCTTCGTTCATTGCACGTCCTGGTGCATCAATCAATTTTCCGTTGTTCTCACGTTTCATTGAGGTCGCAGGGTCCGCAGTGAAAAGGAACACGGCATCAACTTGGGATCGCCAATGGTCCATAAGCAGGAAGTCGTGCACCTTCTTCATGTCACTGTCGCTTATCTCGCCCCTGGCTTCCAGCACCTGAAACCATGCCAAAGCATCAAAGATCCCCCTGTCAAGGATTGCCAAGTGATTCTGGTCGGAATGGTGAACGGCTTCAAGTATATGAGTAAGGGCGTACGAAGCCGACCACGTGTTGAACGCGACCCAATCATCCCGCAAAAACGCAGGGGTACGACGTGACGCCCCTTCGGTTGGTGCTAAAACCTTGAACCTAGCTCGCTCGTATTCCGGGTCCTGTTCATCGAGCCTGATCCGGCGAAAGAAATGAGACACGATGTCTATGCAAGTGCTCTTGCCAGACTTAGGCGTCCCCGAAAATTCAACGAATTTGGGACGGTCTAGTGGGTTCTTCACCAAGTGAGCCAAGACCACCTGGGCCTTGGTTCGAAGACTATCAAGCCTATGTTGGAGGATGTCAGAATCGTTCGTCATTATAAGCAAGACCCTCACGTCAACCTCTGGGACAGGAGCTTATTCATTCCCAAGGGCATATTATCAGATTCGAGGACCGCTACGTACTGTTGCAAGTCACAGATTGCCGTCGTCGCTAGATTATCTTCAAGGAGATATAGTATGGCTTGTGGAACCTGATATAGTAGTCTACGCACGTCCGAAAGCATCTAACCCATCCGGAGGGAACCAATATGCGACAAAGTGCAGTCAGCTTCACCGCCAAGGGTATGAATCTGGAGGGTATTATTGCTCTGCCGGATGGCGATGGCCCCTTCCCCGGCGTCGTCATGTGCCATCCCCACCCGCTCCACGGCGGCAACATGGATAACAACGTGGTGGTGGCCGTCACCTTCGGCCTGGCTGATGCCGGCATTGCCTCCCTGCGGTTCAACTTCCGCGGCGTAGGCAACAGCCAGGGCGAACACGCCCAGGGCGAAAAGGAGCACGAGGAAACTCTCGTCGCCATGGACTTCCTCGGTGCGTTGCCCGACGTCGACGACGACCGCATCGGACTTGGCGGCTACTCGTTCAGCACCCGGGTGATTTGCGCCCACAAGCAACTCTACAAGAAGCCCCGCGCCATCGCCCTAGTTGCTCCCTCTATCGAAGCCATCACCAACAGCCCGTTGCAGTCCGACAAAACCCCCAGGCTGATTATCACCGGCGACCGCGACCGCCTCGTCAACGCCGACGGTGTCGATGAGCAACTGGCTGGATTCGACCCGCCTGCCGACTACCACGTGGTCCCCGGCGCAGACCACTTCTGGGTTGGCCAGGAGGGTCAGATGGCCGAGTGCGTGGTGCAGTTCTTCCGCGATCATCTGCTCTAACCGCCAACTCCATGTTCAAAGTCGCAATCCGCCGCCGGCCGGTTTATCAGGACTGGAACCTGCTGCAACTGGCAGCGCTGGTGCTGACTTTAGACCAGCTGACCAAGTTCGTCGTCCGCCAATCTCTGGCGACCTATCAGTCTTGGCCCTTTTCCGGGTTCTTTCGTTTTACTCACGTCCATAATTCGGGCAGCGCCTTCGGTCTGTTTCAGGATCAAAACCTTATCCTGCTGTTCGTTTCGATCATCGGCATCGTAGTGCTCGGGTTCGTTTACGGCAGCCAGAATCAACCCGGTCGCGTCATACGTCTCAGCATCGCCCTCATGATGGGTGGCGCATTCGGCAACCTCCTGGACCGGGTTCTATTCGGGCACGTCACCGACTTCATCGACATCGGGCCGTGGCCGGTGTTCAACCTGGCCGACTCTGCCATCGTCACCGGCCTGTTCTTGATGGCATGGTTGCTCCTCACCCGCCGAGACGCTCCGGTTCAGCTCGATATGAGTCACCGGTCCGAAGCCCCCGGCGCGCCGGGGTCCTGCCCTCTGTGCGACGGTCCCATGATTGAACTGTCCAACGGCGCGCGCTGCGCCGATTGTGGCGTCCGCGAACGCATCATGTCCATCGGACACCCCCACCCATGACGTCCGCCGCCGACATCCAGCGTTACGAACACGTGGTGGTCGATCCCAATCCCAACCGTCTGGATTCCTACCTGGCCGGCATCGCTGAACTCGCCAGCCAGGGTTTGTCACGCAGCCGTCTTCATGCCCTCACCGTCGACGGCTGCATTACCGTAAACGGACAATCGACCCGGCCGGCCCAACGCCTCCGCCACGGCGATATCATCGTCGTAACCGTGCCGCCCGCCCGGTCGCCCACCGACCTGCTTCCCCAGGACATCCCGGTTGGCATCGTTTACCAGGACGATGACATCGTTGTCGTCGACAAGCCGGCTGGCCTGTCGGTGCATCCCGGCCCCGGCCATCCCGACGGCACTCTGGTCAACGCCCTGCTGGCCCGCTGCCCCGACATCCGCGGCGTGGGAGGCGAATTGCGTCCGGGCATCGTCCACCGCCTGGACCGTGACACCTCCGGCCTCTTGGTCGTCGCCAAGAGTCAGTTGGCCCACCAGCGGCTCACCGAGCAAATGAAACTGCGCACCATCATCAAGGAGTACCAGGCCGTCGCCGTGGGCATGGTCACTCCGGACACCGGAACCATCGACGCCCCCATCGCCCGACATCCTTACTATCGCCAGCGCATGGCCGTCGTCGCAGACGGACGCGCCGCTCGTACCCACTACCACACCGCCGGGGACCTCAACGGTCACACCTTGTTGACCGTTTCGCTGGAAACCGGCCGCACCCACCAGATTCGCGTTCACCTGGCCCACATCGGTTTCCCAGTCCTTGGCGACCAAGTCTACGGCCACGGCAGCCGGATCCTTGACCGCCAGTTCCTCCACGCGGCTCGCCTGGGTTTCCACCACCCGATAACCGGCGAGTGGTCAGAACACGAGAGCCCGTTGCCGCCCAAGCTGGCGCGTACCCTGCGTGAGTTGCGAAACTCCCCGGGCTCCGTCGCCTCGAACGCCACTATTTAGCCTGCCTCGATATATAATCCATGAGGATGCCACGTCCCGGCGCCAAATTCCCTGCCAAAGAGAACTGGAACCATGACCGTTCAAAACGAAAATACCGGGGGGAATGAACCCACCGACTTCATCCGGAGCATCATCACCGACGATCAGACGGCCGGCGCCTACGATGGCCGCGTCGTCACCCGCTTTCCTCCCGAACCCAACGGTTATTTGCACATCGGCCACGCCAAGTCCATCTGCCTTAATTTCGGAGTCGGCGAGCAGTTCCCGGGCGCCCGGTGCAACATGCGCTTCGACGACACCAACCCCACACGCGAGGATATCGAGTACGTCGAGTCCATTTTGGCCGACATCCGCTGGCTCGGTTTCGACTGGGGCCGGCACCTCTACTACGCCTCCGACTATTTTGAGCAGTTGTACCAATACGCCGAGCAGCTTATCCTGGACGGCAACGCCTACGTTGACAGCCTCACTGCCGAGGAGATTCGCGACTACCGCGGCACCCTGACCGACCCCGGCCGGGAGAGTCCCCATCGGAACCGTCCAATGGAAGAAAACCTCGATCTGTTTCGCCGTATGCGGGCTGGCGAGTTCCCCGACGGCGCCCACGTCCTCCGCGCCCGCATCGACATGGCCTCGCCGAACGTCAACATGCGCGACCCCGTCCTCTACCGTATCCGCCACGCTGAGCACCATCGCACCGGTAACGACTGGTGCATCTACCCCATGTACGACTACGCCCACTCCCTTTCCGATTCCATCGAGGGCATTACCCACTCCCTTTGCACCCTGGAGTTTGAAGATCATCGGCCCCTGTACGACTGGTGCCAGGAAGTGCTGGGCATCTACCGCAGCCGTCAAATCGAGTTCGCCCGCCTGAACCTCTCCCACACCGTCATGAGCAAGCGGATGCTGCGCCGCCTGGTGGAAGACGAGCACGTCTCCGGCTGGGACGACCCCCGTATGCCCACCATCAGCGCCCTGCGCCGCCGCGGTTACACCCCCGAATCCATCCGCGACATGTGCCAGCGGGTCGGCGTTGCTCGCCGCAATACCGTCACCGAACTCGCCCTGCTGGAATACTGTCTGCGAGAAGACCTGAATCTCCGCGCACCGCGGCGCATGGCCGTGCTCAACCCCCTGAAACTGGTTATCACCAACTACCCGGAAGACCGGTCCGAGCTGTTCGAAGCGATAAACAATCCGGAAGACGATTCCATGGGCGTGCGCCAGGTTCCGTTCAGTCGGGAGATTTATATCGAACGGGACGACTTCATGGAAGATCCCCCTCGACGTTTCTACCGCCTGGCTCCGGGTCGCGAAGTTCGCCTGCGGTATGCCTGCCTAATCACCTGTACCGACGTGATCAAGGATGCTGACGGCAACGTCACCGAAGTTCACGGCACCTACGATCCCGACAGCCGCGGCGGCAACGCCCCCGACGGACGCCGTGTCCAGGGAACCATTCATTGGGTCTCTGCGGCCCATGCCGAGCCGCTGGAAGTGCGCGTGTACGACAATCTGTTCACCGACCCGTCGCCCGCCAGCGCCGCTGATGACGCCGGCCAGGACTTCACCGACTTGATCAGCGCTGACTCGCTGCGGATCGTGACCGCCTGGGCCGAACCCGCGTTGGCCGACGCCAGCCCCGGCGACCGCTACCAATTTGAACGCCTGGGTTACTTTTGTGCCGACATTCGAGATTCCAAACCCGGAGCCCCGGTGTTCAACCGCACCGTAACCCTGCGCGACAGTTGGGCCCGCATCAACCGACAGCAAGGATAGCAGCGAAAATGCGCTACGCTCAGCACACAATGCGGTTGGATGAAAATCTACGTGCGCGGGCGGTAATCCCGTGTATCAAGGCAAGCGTCGTAGAATTCCCGGTCCATCTTGAACCAATCAGTCTTATTGATTCCTCGAGTTGCCGAAGCAGTCGGGCTAACCGGGAATGCCGACACAATTTTCAACCAACGGTCCTCAGAATGGGCAATCTCCCTGATTTCTTCCGCTACTTCAGCCAAGTCTTGGTCCTGGCTGAAAATCACGGCGACATCAAGCTGGCCCAAGCGTGCCATTCTAACCACGTCCAAGCCAATTCTGATGTCAATGCCTTTCTCCTGTCGCGCGATTACGTTTTCCTGATTTGTGCCGTCGAGCAGCGTTACTTTTTCAATTTGATAGCGCAACTGTCGGGACGTCACCGTTATACCAGCACGACGCATACCGAGAAAACGCCGCTGCCAATACCTATACCGCATCGGGTCTCTACCGGCATCAGGGATGCCAGTGTAGAACCTGACACCGTGGTTCACCCACCTGCTCGCTAGGCATATTGCGTCGCTGAGCTTCTTGGGGTCGTAGTTCGGATGGTCATAGCCAAACGCCGCCTTTGCGTGATAGAGCAGGTTTTGACCGTCAAAGAACGAGACGGCGCGTTTGACTGGAGGCTCAATCACTGATATCAGGCCAAAAATAACCCCTTCGGGCCCGCCCTAGTGGGCGGGAAGTCCTCCGGGGAGTAATTGCAATGTATTATAATTAACGGCGCCCCCGGTGTCAATGGACCGCCTGCGCTGTAACTGTTAACGTTTGATGGGACGGGATCGGTTTGCAAAGCAAATTCCGTGCTTGGCTGCCCCTCTGCAAGAGGCCGGATGGCCCGTAGATCCCCACAAGTCTGAACAGTTACCCTGCGCTGGCAATCGTATTAGGCCCGGCCTGCCGCTAACTGGCCGGGAACCGCGCTTTGAGGAGGCCAACTAACGTGTCCGATACCTTTCGCGTCCGCTATGCTCCCAGCCCCACCGGCGACCCGCATATCGGAAACATTCGCACCGCCATGTTCAACTGGCTTTTTGCCCGCAGCAACGGGGGAAGCTTCGTCGTCAGGGTTGAAGACACCGACCAGGGTCGCATCACCGAAGGCGCAGTTGATAACATCCTGAACGGCCTCGAATGGCTGGGCATTGACTGGGACGAAGGCCCCCGGGTCGGCGGCGATTTCGGCCCCTACTTCCAGTCCGAGCGCCTGGAACGGTACAACGCGGCCGCTGAGCAGTTGATCGCGTCCGGCGACGCCTACCGCTGCTATTGTTCGCCGGAACGCGTTGCCGAATTGCGAAAAGAGCAGGCCCGCAACAAAGTGCGACAGGGCTACGACAGCCACTGCCGTCATCTTTCCGACTCGGAGCGAAGGGCCAGCGAGGCGGGTGGAGCATCGTGGGTGCTGCGTTTTGCCATGCCCCAGTCCGGCGCAACCTCGGTGGACGATGCCATTCGCGGCCACGTTGAATGGCAGAACGAACTGACGGATGATTTCGTTCTGGTGAAATCCGACGGCTTCCCCACCTACCACATGGCCGTGGTAGTCGACGACCACGCCATGCAGATCAGTCACGTGCTGCGTGCCGAAGAATGGCTCCCCAGCACTCCTCGCCACGTCCAACTCTACCGAGCCCTGAACCTGCCCATGCCCCGTTTCGGGCACTTGCCCATGATTCTGGGCTCCGACCGCGCCAAACTGTCCAAGCGACACGGCGCCACCTCCGTGATGGAATACCGCGACGATGGCTACTTGCCCGCAGCTCTTATCAATTTCATGGTCCTGCTGGGCTGGTCTCTGGACGGCGAAACCGACGTCATGTCGCTGGACACCATCCGCAGTCATTTCACCCTCGAACGGGTGGGCAAACCTGCGGCCATCTTCGATCTGGACAAGCTCCAGTGGATGAACGGCGTGTATATCCGCCAGGCCGAACCCTCTACCCTCGCCGGCTGGATTCTCCCGTTCCTGCAACGGGACTTCCCGCCTCACCTGCTGCCCGTTGACGAATCGTATCTGCGGCTGATCGTTCCTCTCGTGCAGGAAAGACTCAAAACCCTGGCCGAGGCTCCTGAGATGGTGTCCTACTTCTTTGAGGATGACCCTCCCTACGACGGTGAAATGCTCATCCAGCGCAACATGGATTCGGCTGGCGCCCTCACCGCCCTGGAAAGGGCCGCCGCCGACCTCGCCTCGGTCGATCTCAACGAATTCCAGCATGACCACCTGGAATCTCTACTCAGGTCCACGGGCAGCGACCTCGGTCTGAACGGGCGGCAATTCTTCGGCGCTCTTCGCGTTGCAATGTCGGGCCGAGCGGCTACGCCTCCTCTTTTCGACATGATGGAGGTGCTGGGTAAGGAGCGCGTCCTGCACCGATTGTCGATTGCCGCCGGAAAACTGCTGGCCGATTGCAAAGTTATGGGAGTTGACCCTACCCGCTCGTCCTGAGCCTGTCGAAGGACGGTCGCTGATGGTTCGACAAGCTCACCATGAGCGTGTGTCCAGGGATTTTGCAATCGTCCTGAGAAAACTGCTGGCCGACGTTACCCGGTAGCTACGACCCGCCGGGCTGCCCGTCGGCGTCCGCCGGGGCAATCCGTTGGCCGCAGTGGGGGCAGTAGTCCCCGGCGCTTCGCCGACCAAAGCGGCTGCCGCGCACGTCGTCATCCGCATCGGCCTCCAGCAGGCCCGCGCTGAGTATCCCTGCCGGCAGCGCGAACAACCCAATACCCATCACCGCTATCACCGCCGCCAGCAGCCGCCCTGTTGTTGTAACCGGCACTGTATCCCCGTAACCCACGGTAGTTAGAGTAACCACGCTCCACCACATAGCCGCCGGAATGCTCGTAAACTTATCGGGTTGCGCCGCCGATTCCGCGAAGAACATCAACGATGCGGAAATCACCAATATTAACAGCAGGGCCGCTACGGCAGTCAGGATCTGGCTGCTTTTCAACCGCACTGCCATCCCCAGCCTGCGTCCCCCGGGGAAATACCTGGCCAGTTTGGCCGACCGGGTGATCAGGCGAACCGCCAGCAGGAAAGACAGGCTGAGCCCATCACCGGACACCAACAGGGCTATGGCCGCGGCCACGGATGGATACAGGGCCGCTGCGTCAATGAGCGCGGCGGGAGAGATTACGTACTTCCAGCGCTGCCGCCAGTCCCTGCCCTCCGGATTCGCTTCGGGCGCCGCCCAAAACCTCAACGCGTACTCCGAGAGGAACACCGCCACGGTGCAATACTCGACGACGTGAAACCACAGGGAGTAAGACCTTGCTAACGTCGGGACCGTCCAGAGAATCAGCGACGCAGAATTGATCAGGATGACCGTAACGAGAACTGCCTCGACCGTGTACACCGTGTTGATCCAGCTCGCATTTTCAGCCGGTGGCGCCGAGCCCGCCGGTTCCAGAGCCCGGTATACCCTCCGCCTGGCTGAAAGTCGGTGGCCATCGGATGGGCAGGGCTTATCGGCCTCATTCATTGCTTGAACCTCCCTATCGGAGCCCGCGGAAGGCCGGGAAACGGAACATTCAGGATTCGGACCCGGTCAATGGATCCAGGTACTTGCCGGTTCCGGGGTACAACCGGGCTCAGGTTCAGTCGGTTGCACACAGGAATTGATGATCGCACCCCCCACGACTCCGTCCGGAATTAGGAAATAAGGCCAGAAATATAGATTTCATAAGAAATCTACCAAAAAATGCGTTAATCGTTGGTTTTTTTATATTGACTAAAAACCATAGCGTCGATGTACAGTGGGTCGCGGCGTGTTCCGTTCCAATAAATTTGCTATTTAAAAAATCAATATCAGTTTCTGGACGGAACGTCTATCGCCACGAATAACCGCCCGGACCAACGATTGAATCATATCAATTTAGCGGTTGTGGCTTCTAGGAATCCGACATTGGATTCCAACGAATTATTGAGGAGTAACCTGCGATGCTAGCCACGGGTGCAATGGTAATCAGCGACGGTGTGTTCAAAGTCGACGGCGGAGCTATCTTCGGGCGCATCCCCAAAATGATGTGGGAAAACATGGTCACTACCGACCGCAAGAACCGGGTCACGATGGGCCTGAACTGCATGCTCTTTCAATGCAATGGAAGCAATATCCTTATCGACACCGGTGTCGGACCCAAAGACAATTTCCGCGATAAGGAAATCTACGGCCTGGTCCCCAGTCGGCTCCTGCGTGGCCTTAAGGTGATCGGTATCGGCCCCAGGGACATCGACGCCGTCGTCCTTTCTCACCTGCATTTCGGCCACGCCGGCGGCGGCACCCGCATGGACCGCGTCGGCGACATGGTGCCGTCGTTCCCCAACGCAACTTACTACGTTCAACGCGCCAGTTGGGAAGACGCCCAGGACCCATCAGTTCTCCACGCGGACGTTTTCCGCGTCGACGACTTCGAGCCGATCGCCGAACGCGGACGCATGGAGTTGCTCGACGGCGATACCGAGCTGTTCCCCGGCTTGAACCTAATAGTCACCGATGGCCACAGTCCCGGACATCAAATCGCCGTTTTCAGCCACGGCGGCGAACGCATCGTTTACTTGGGAGACCTGGTGCCTACTCCCCACCATTTGGGGCTCACCGTCATCTCATCGTTCGATTACGAGCCGGAAACCAGCCTCGACCAAAAACAGGACATCCTCTCCGAAGCCGAACGGCAGGGCTGGCTGCTGGTGTTTCCCCATGGCCATGAAACTCGCGCCGGTTATCTCGAACGGCGCCAGGATATGAGCTACCTGCGTCCCGTGGAATTCTAGGCCGACGGCAACGTCCGTCTTATCAACCTTCCACCTCGGCGATCATGTCCTTCCCGCTCACCGCGATCAGCCGCGCCGGCATAATCCGGTTGGCCAGGTCCTGCCCCGTGGCAACATTCACTCGCACGTAGTTATCCGTCAGGCCTCGCCACACCCGTTGCCCGTCGTCCTGAGCCCGGGCCGTTTCCCAAAGCACATTTCGAACCTCTCCCACTAGTCCCCGCCGATACGCGCCGTGAGTCTTGACGGCGACGGCGGCCATTTCACCGGCGCGGCGGCGTTTTTCTTCAGCGCCGACCTGTGCCGCAAAGTGGTGCGCGCTGGTGCCCGGCCGTTGGGAATACGGAAAAACGTGCATATCGGCAAACTGCATCGCTTCGGCGAACTCCAGGCTCTTCACGTGTTCGTCTGCATCCTCGCCGGGGAACCCAACAATAACGTCAGTGGTGATGCCCACATCCGGCGTCGTCTCTCGAACCAACTCCACTGCCCTCCGGAATGTTTCAGTATCGTATCTCCGCCGCATGGCCCTGAGTACCTGGTCCGATCCACTTTGCAGCGGTATGTGAAAATGTGGACAAAGACGTGCGTCATACCACCTGGCAAGCAGCTCCAGGCTAATCTCGTGAGCCTGCAGCGACGATACCCGCAACCTGGCCACGTCCGTCTCATCCAGAATGCGATCCAGCAGACCCGGCAAGTTCACGCCGTTCAGGTCAAAACCGTAGGTGCCCAGCTGGGTTCCTGTGAGCACCACCTCTTTCATTCCGGCGGCCACGTTGCGACGCACCGCTTCCACCAGCGAATCCGGTGCGATGCTGCGTTCTCGTCCCCTCACTTTGGGAACGATGCAGTAAGCGCAGACCTGGTCGCATCCCTCCTGAATCTTTATCATGGCCCGACTACGTGCCAGTATGCCGGCGCCGGCGGCCAGAATACCGTGGGGAATGATACCGTCAGGCCCGAACCGCTCTGCGGTGTGACCGCGTTCCGTTGCCGCTGATACCGCCAGTGAAACCAACTCGGACTTATCCCGATTGCCCACCACCAACGAGACCTCGGGCATCGCTCGGAGCGCCTCGGCCGCCCGCTCCGGATAGCACCCGGCCGCTACGACGACCGCGTCCGGATTATGGCGTCGCGCCGCCCGCAGCGCCTGACGCGCCTTGCTGTCAGCGGTGGCGGTAACGGTGCATGTGTTGACTACCACAATGTCGGCATCCTCTACGGAATCAACCGCAGCGTATCCCCGGTTGGCAAACTCCCGGCCCAACTGCGCGCTGTCAGCCTGGTTTAGCTTGCAGCCATGCGTCTCGATAGCCACCGTGCCCACGAGAGGCAGCAACTGATCCAGTGTCGTGGTCATCCACACCGGTGTGCCGGAACTGACGTTCAAATCGTTCGCAACCATGTGATCAGTCCCCAGGATCGGCCACCGCATCATCCACATCAGACGCTGGCACGGGCAAATCCGCTCCTGGAATCCGCGCCACCAACCGCTCGATAGCTTCACTCAGGTCGTCCATCGCCAGGAACAGATAGTCCACGCGACTCCTGCGCTCCCGGACACGCTCGGCGGCTTCGGCAAAGGCCGCCAGATGATCAAACGCATCGCGGATATACCGATCCTTTTCCTCTTCGCCCAGGGCGCGCGTGAACCTTCGCAACGCCGCCTCGTCTTCAGTGCCCTCTCCGCGGGCCGTCGCCACACCGCGGCACGCCGACAGCAGGCTTCCCCACAGCAACTCCTCTGACTGGCCCCACTGCCCCTTCTGCATCGCATTTTGGGCAGAACTCAGCAGGCGCAGGGCCCGGCTGCGGTGTCGGGTTATTTGGCGCTCAGCGGTCAATCTATCCATCCAGCCTGTTCAATTCCATGTCGTTAGCGATTTTAGCACACGGAATCCGCCTGCCCCCAGATCGCGGTTGGCCGGGTGCCGCAACTCATTCGCCCGCCTTCGGCTCAGCGTACCCATTTTGTCATTGCGACGGGCGCCCACCCCACCGTCATTGCGAGGAGCGCAGCCACTCATGGTGAGCCTGTCGAACCACGTGGCAATCTCGTTGAGGTTGAGCACACGCCGGCGAACCATCATTGCTACGGCGCCGAGATTGCCACCCGCGTATCAAGTACGGGCTCGCAATGACAGATTAAAGTGGGTACGCATGAGCCGCCTTCGGAACTGGCGCCGCACACCCCCCGGTAGTACACTGGTTCACCGTCAGCCGCGCCGTACATTGTTGAGGTTTCAAGTATGCCCGAGGTCAACCCGTTTCGCTACGTAGCATACCCGGTGCGGGTGCACGCCGGGGACAACGCGTTGTCCGGCCTCCGCGCTGAGGTTGACCGTGTCAGAGCAAAAAGGCCGTTCATAGTTTGTGGCCGATCCGTTTCGCAACGCACCAATCTCCTTCAGCGCATCGCAGACGCGCTGGGCCAGGAACCGGCCGGCGTCTTTGACGGCGTGCGAACCGGATCGCCCGTGCCGGACGTTCTGGCTGGCGCCCAGGCCGCCCGGGAAGCCGATGCCGACCTCATCATCGCCGTCGGTGGCGGCAGCGCAGTCGTTACCGCCCGCGCAATTATCATCCTGCTGGCAGAGGGTGGCGCTCCCGACGACCACGCCACCAAATATCCGCCGGGCCAACCCCCGGTCAGCCCTCGCTTGATGGCGCCGAAACTACCCAACATCCTTGTGCTGACCACACCCACCACGGCGGCTACCCGGGCCGGTACCGCCGTCATCGACGGCGAAACGGGTCATCGACTGGAGATGTTCGACCCCAAAACCCGTCCCAGCGCCGTTATCTGGGATACCGACGCCCTGCTCACAGCGCCGGCCGATCTCTGCATCAGCGCTGCCGGGTCCCTGTTCAGCGGCGTAATCAGCGCCCTGCAATCTCCGACATTGAACGTGATGGCAAACGCCGACCTCGTCGGATCGCTCAACCTTTTGCTGGAACATTTGCCCGTGGTCAACAGCCAGCCTGATGACGGCGCCGCCAGGGTCAACCTGTGCGTTGCCTCGTTCATGTACAACCGGGCCTGGGATACCGGAGCCAGCGGATCGGCCCTGGGGGTCGTGAGCGCGCTGGCCCACAGCCTCGATACGCGCTTCCCCGAGTGCAGCCACGGGGCGGCATATTCCATCAATACGGCCCCCGGTATGAGATTTAATAGAGATTACAACCTCAAGGGTCAGGCGCGAGTCGCTGCTGCAATGGGTCTGGTCAAGTCCGGCACAACCGACCTGGAGGCCGCCGACGCCGCTGCCGACGCGGTGTCCCGGTTCTTCGAGACGGTGGGAATGCCCCTGCGGCTGCGTGATGTCGGCGTGCCGGAGGCAGGGATCGAGGATATTGCCCAGGATGCCCTGACCGACTTCGGGCTGCATCGTAACGTGCGGCCAATCAACGACGCCACTGAACTGCACGATTTGTTGCGTACCGCCTGGTAGCCGCCCGCCCCACACCGCCGGATGACGGTACTCATCTACTCTCGATATCTGAGAGCCAACTCCGCAATATTGCCGACTTCCCACTCCGCCATTAATGATTCCAGCTCGGCGAGCACACGGAAGGGAGCGTCCAGATCGGCCAGATTCGCGCTGCCGATCTGAACCGCCGTAGCTCCCGCCAGCAAGAACTCAGCGGCGTGGCGGCCCGTGAACACCCCGCCTACTCCGATGATCGGAACCTTGACCGCGCGGGCCGTTCGGTGCACCAGCGCCACCGCAATAGGCCGCAGGGCGTGTCCCGACAACCCGCCGCTCCCCGTGCCCAGCACCGCCCTCCCCAGGTCAGTGTCAATGTGCATCGCCGGGATGGTATTGCAGATCGTCAGAGCGTCCGCTCCGGCATCCACAGCCGCCTGCGCGATTTCGGTAATATCCGGCACGTTGGGGGAAAGCTTGGCCCACAACGGCAGGTCGGTTTGCCGACGTACTCCCGCCACCGCCGCCTCCGTAAGTTGCGGTCGGTGGCTGAACATCGCCCCGTCGTCCACGTTGGGGCAGCTCAGGTTCAGCTCGATGGCCGCAAACCCGGAAACCCCTCGCGTGAACGATGCCATTTCTTCCCACTGCTCCGGACTTTCGGCTGCCATACTCATCACCACGTTGGCGTCCAGGTCGGCCCATTGCGGCGCCAGTTCGCTCATTGCAGCCTCTATCCCCGGGTTGGTCAGCCCGATTGAGTTCAGCAGCGTGGTCTCCCCTGCCTCCAGGCCCTCCCGAAATGACTCGGGGAACCACCGCGGTTCGGGGTTGCCAGCCCTCGCATTTCGCGTCAAGGTCTTTGGCAACACCGCTCCCAATGAACCCAGCGGAGCGTTCGCCGCGATTCCCCGGCCATAGCCATCGTATCCGAACGTGCCCGAAGCAATCATGATCGGATTGGACAGCCGAAGGCCGCCGGGGCGTTCGGGCGCCAGATCTACTGACAGATCGACGGGAACAACCAACGGCGGCCTCCTGATTACCTTATGCTGAGCCTGATTATCCGCGCAGACTTACAGCGCTGGAATATCGTCCTCCTCGTCATCAAACGGAGAGAAGATACGGGCGCTCGCTTGCAGATCCCGGTCGCCTTCCGATTCTCCCTCGGTCAACGACTGTGCCCGGCGAAGCAGATCCTCCTCTTCTTCGGCGGTGCGAATCTGATAACCGGAGTCTCCCAGGCCCCCACCGTCGGCCACCGGACCCAATGGCTGGCCCGAGATTACCTCGGCGTCGATCTCCAGATCCAGCCCGCCTTCCGGTGCGCCCAATCCATCGATTGCCAGGGGTTGCCCCGACAGCCAGGACGGAGCCATCAACTCCACATCGTAATCCTCCAGAGATTCCTGCCAGAGGAGATGTCGCTCGGACTCCATCAGCGAATCCAGCCGCGCCGGAATCAGCCTTCCGATAATTACGTTTTCTTTCAGACCCCTGAGCCAGTCGCGATCACTCGCCACCGCGGCCATGGTCAGCACCTTGGTTGTTTCCTGGAATGATGCCTTCGACAGGAAGCTGTCGGTGGTCAGCGCCGCCTTGGATACTCCCAGCAACAGGGTCTTCGCAGTGGCAGGCTCCCCGCCCTCGGCCAGTACACGCTGGTTCTGATCCTGGAACCGGAACTTGTCCACCACGTCACCGGGGATGAATTCGGTGTCGCCGGAGGTTTCTACCTGCACCCGGCGCAACATTTGCCGCAGAATGACCTCAATGTGCTTATCATGAATTCCCACCCCCTGCGAACGGTACACCTCCTGTACTTCGTCAACCAGGTAGTGTTGCAGCCCTTCCAGGCCGCGGACGTCCAGCAATTCCCTCAGATCCAGCGGGCCGTCAACCAAAGCGGCCCCGGCATTAACCTGTTGGCCGTCGTTTACCCGGAGCGTCATCTGAGGATTCACGTCATACGCACGCGATTCCTCTTCACGCCACACCACGGTGATGCCGTTTGCAGATATCTCCGCTTCACCAAAATGGTCCGAGCGAATCTCCCGCAGGATGTCCAGTCCGGCCACGGAACTGCTCGCTCCATCGTCAGCGCCATCCTCATTGGTCTGGACCGCCGGTGAGTTGGCGTTGACAACTACTGCCAGCAGCTTGCCGTCGTCAACCGCTTCGCCTCGCTCTACCAATCGGATCGCTCCGTCGGGCAAATCATACTGGTGGCGTTCTTCTTCGTCGTAAACCACGCGGATACGGCGCGCCCCCGTGGCGTCTTCTTCCAGCGACACGGTGCCGTCAATGTGGGTAAGCACACCGGCGCCCTTGGGCGGGCGTACTTCAAACAGTTCCTGTACCCTGGGCAAACCCGTCGTGATGTCAGACCCGGCGATGCCTCCGGTATGGAACGTCCGCATGGTGAGCTGCGTACCGGGTTCGCCGATGCTTTGCGCTGCGATTACGCCCACCGCTTGGCCAATCTCTACCAATTTGCCGGTAGCCGGCAAGCGCCCGTAGCACATTTGACAAATTCCGCGGCGCGTCTGGCAGGTCAATGGTGAACGCACCGGCACCCGGTCGATACCGGCGGCCTTGATTTCCTCTGCGATCCCCTCGTCGATCATTTCGTTGCGGTCGATAATTATCTCGCCGCTGCGAGGATCGGCTATCACATCGCCCGCCATCCGACCGACCATGCGTTCAGCAAAACTGGTGAGTGTCGGGTCGTTGGGCCGCGGCTCCACGTAGAACGGCTCAGCGAATTCGCAGTCCGGCGCCAGGACGATAACCTCCTGCGACACGTCCACCAGGCGGCGAGTCAAATACCCGCTGTCAGCCGTACGCAGCGCAGTGTCCGTCAAACCCTTCCGCGCGCCGTGGGTGGAGATGAAATACTCCAGCGCCGTTAGCCCTTCGCGGAAACTCGATTTCACTGGACGCTCGATGATGCGCCCCTCTGGATCGCTCATCAACCCGCGCATTCCGGCCATCTGCTTGATTTGCGATATGTTACCTTTCGCTCCCGACATTGCCATTACGGCGACGCCGCCGAAATACTTCAGTTCGTCCTCAACCACCGTTTGCATGTCATCCGACGCTTTGGTCCAGGTCTCGATGATCCGGTCATATTTTTCACTCTCGGTCATCATGCCCATCATGAAGTTGTTTTCATGATCTGAAACCTTTTGTGTTGCCGCTTCCAGAATGTCATGCTTCCGGGCCGGAACCTGAATATCGTTGATGGCGATGGTAATACCCGACTTGGTCGCGTAGTAGAACCCCATCTCCTTTATCTTGTCCAGCGCCTGCGCCGTCTCCACGTTGGTGAGGTTGCGGTACAGCTCTGAAGTCAGTTCCTTGATCGCGCCGCGGTCCATCAACTGGTTCTTGTAACCCAGCGAATCAGGAATGGTCTCGTTGAAAATCAGCCGGCCCATGGTGGTGTCCACCGGCCCATCGGCTCCCGCCACGTCAATAACCGAAATGGGCGCCCTCAGGTCGATCTGGCCGTCCGAATACGCGATACGGGCTTCATTGATGTCGTAGAAGCGATTGCCGGCGCCCTTGCCGCCGGGCAGCAGTTCGGTAAGGTAATAGCAACCCATTACCATGTCCAGCGTGGGCGCCACCAACGGATCGCCCGAAGCCGGCGACAGCATGTTGTTGATGCTCAGCATCACCGTGCCAGTCTCGTTGACCGCCATCGCAGACAACGGAACGTGAACCGCCATCTGGTCGCCGTCGAAGTCAGCGTTGAACGCCGAGCAAACCAGCGGGTGCAGTTGTATGGCGCTCCCTTCAATCAACACCGGCTTGAAGGCCTGGATCCCCAGGCGGTGCAGTGTCGGCGCCCGGTTCAGCATCACCGGTCGGTCCTTGATAACGTCTTCCAGAATGTGCCAAACTTCCGGCGAAGATCGTTCCACCATCCGCTTGGCCGCCTTGATGTTCGGCGCCAACGCGCTCAGCACCAACCGGTGCATCACGAACGGCTTGAACAATTCCAGCGCCATGCGCTTGGGCAGTCCGCACTGGTCCATCTTCAATTCGGGGCCGACCACAATCACCGAGCGGCCTGAATAGTCCACGCGCTTGCCCAGCAGGTTCTGCCGGAAACGGCCCTGCTTGCCTTTCAGCAAGTCACTCAGCGATTTGAGCGCATGGTCCCGTTTCCCCTTAACGGCCTTGCCCTGCCGCCCGTTGTCAATCAGCGAGTCAACCGCCTCCTGCAACATCCGCTTCTCATTGCGAATCATCAGGCCCGGCGCGCGCATACTGGCAAACCGCTTCAACCGGTGGTTCCTCGACAAAACCCGGCGATACAGGTCGTTGAGGTCGCTCGTCGCGAAGCGTCCGCCATCCAGCTGAACCATCGGACGCAGTTCCGGCGGCAGCACCGGCAGGATCGTCATTATCATGTCCTGCATCCGGTTTTCGCTGCGGCGGAACGTTTCCAGCAACCGCATCCGTTTGCCGGCTTTGGTCCGGATCTGCGACGATGTGGCCCGCATCTCCTGTTCGGTGTAATACCGTTCCTGGTCCAAGCCCCGATCCAGCAATTTCAAAAATTCCAGCACCGGCTCCGCGCCCATGTCAGCCTCGAATGCGTCATCCCAGAACGGCTTGAGCCGGTCGTACCTGCCCGTGGACAGGATGGTAAGTCGCAGGCCGCCCGAACCGCTGCGGGCAATGTAAAATTCATCCGGCATGTACTCGTCGGTTCTTGCCGCGGCGGGCAGTTTGAGGTCGTCCCAAAGCCAGTCCAGATCCTCGGTGCGCGGCCGCTGGGCCGAGCCCCAACGCAGCCAGCGCATCGCCTGGATAATTTCTGCCGCTTCCTTGCGACGCTCGGTGGTAGCGCGTTCCAGATACCGTACCAGATACCCGTCGACCTTCCTGTCGACGTTCCCGATCAATTCCTGCAGGGACATCAGTTGGGTGCCCCACAAATCTACTTCCTTATCCTGCGTCTCCGGCGTGGTTATCTCGTGCAGCCGAGCCACCCGTTCTTCCAGGCTCGCAATGGCTTTCGATTCTTCGCTGTCGGGTTGCAGCCGTTCCAGCAGAGCGGTGAAAGCGGGCAATCCCCAGCCCCGACCCTCCGGGTTTTCTTCGGTGCGCCGCAAATTCCAGGTGCGAACCGCGCGTTCCACATTACCCAGACATTCCCGGATTTCCGACAGGTCCTGAGCCATGGGCAGTTGCGTTATCGCAACGGCAGCCCCTTCGCCCTGGTCGGCCGCTATGGACTGTAGGCCGTTGAGCAGGGGGAGCAGAACCTCATCGTCGATGACCGCAACGTCCGCATTCAAACGGTCAATCGCGTCGGCCAGATCGTCCTGGTTCTCTTCCGTTTGCTCGGCCTGAAATGCCGCGTTCGCCGCAATAACGGCTTCCACGCTGGCGTCCAGCCTCTGCAGCTCCGCGCCAATAGGCGTTGCGCCGTATTGCAATCGCCCAATTGCCGCCGCCACCGGGTTTCCCTCGGCAGCCGCTACCAATAACCGTTCCTCAGACTCCAGCACCCCGGTCTCCAGCAAACACCGCCCTACCGCCATGATGGCAGCCTGGGCCTCCGTGTTCGCCGACACCAGTCCGCGCAGGGTTTCCACCCGCGAGGCGATTCCGTCTTCGTCCACCTCACCGCCATTCGTAAGTTCGCTGATTACCTGCCTGGCAGCGGCCACGGCGGTTGCCAGCGTGGCCGGCTGGCCCCCCATGGCAGCCGCGGCGCCCAGTCGGCGGCGTTCCAGATCCCAGGAATCAACCCGATCCGCCAGCCGCTGCAAAGCAGCATCCGCCGCCGCGATCGGTTCGTTGCGCAGTTGTTCCACTTCCGAAACATGCTGCTCCAGCTTTTCGCGCATCAAATCGATGTCAACACGGTTGATCACGTAGGCCGAGTAGTACAGCACTCGTGTCAGATCAGACAGTTTCAGGTCCAGGGCCAGGCTCATCACGCTGGGGGTGTTTTTCACAAACCAGATGTTGGCCACCGGCGCCGCCAGCGCGATGTGACCCAGGCGTTGCCGGCGCACGTTAGAGCGCGTTACCTCAACACCACACCGGTCGCAAACCACGCCCTTATACTTCTGGCGCTTGTATTTCCCACACTGGCATTCCCAGTCTTTGGTCGGCCCGAATATCTTTTCGCAGAACAGGCCGTCCTTCTCCGGACGCTGCGTGCGGTAGTTAATCGTTTCACCCTTCTGCACTTCTCCAGAAGACCACGCCCGGATCTGGTCGGGAGAGGCTATGGAGATGCGAATGGCGTTGAATTCAGGGGAGGTGGCTTCGCGGTTGTCCAGCATTCTTACCATGTTTTAATTCGCCTCCATGGAGAACAGGTAGTCATCTTCGCCCGGCAGCCCCAGACTCGGATCTTCCTGCACCTCTTCTTCTTCGAGTTGCACGTTCAAACCCAGGCTCTGCAATTCCTTCAACAGCACGTTGAACGATTCCGGAACGCCGGGCTGACTGATCGCATGACCCTTGACGATGGACTCGTAGGTGTTAACCCGGCCGGCAACATCGTCAGATTTGATGGTAAGAACCTCCTGTAGATTGTGGGCCGCCGAATATGCTTCCAGGGCCCAGACTTCCATCTCCCCGAACCGTTGCCCGCCGAATTGCGCTTTACCGCCCAACGGTTGTTGCGTAATCATTGAATACGGTCCAGTAGAACGGGCATGAATCTTGTCTTCCACCAGGTGAATGAGCTTCAGCATGTAGATGCTGCCCACGGCCACCGGCTGGTCAAACGGTTCGCCGGAGCGCCCGTCGAATAGCTGGAATTTGGCAAACGTCGGAGGCGCTATCAATCGCTCCCGATGGACCTCCATCGCCAGCAGGTGCATTTCAGAAAGCGACATCCCAACCGGGTTTTCGCCCGCTACATCCCGCAGCCACAGGTACAGGCACGCCGCTCTGGCCTTCCCCAAGTTTTCCTCATCATACAGCGGCTCGGGATCGAACCCCTGACTGCGTAGCCAGGCGTACACCTTCTCCATGTCAATGGTGCCACTGTTTTCCGACCCGGGTTCAGAGGCTTTGGCCTGTTGCCCGAACCACCACCTTGCCAGAGAGTCCTCGATGTTATCGTCGTCGGCGCCCTCGAATACCGGCGTCAACGCCTGGAAGTTCAGGTTGCGCGCGGCCCAGCCTAGATGACTTTCCAGCACCTGGCCCAGATTCATCCGCGACGGCACGCCGATGGGATTCAGTATGATGTCAACCGGCGTTCCGTCGGTTAGGAACGGCATATCCTCTTCCGGCAGAATGCGAGAGACCACGCCCTTGTTACCGTGGCGTCCAGCCATCTTGTCGCCCACCGAGATCTTGCGTGTCTGCGCCACCCATACCCGGATGGCCTCGTTCACGTCCGGGGGCAGGTCGTCCTTGTTTTCGCGGCTCAGCGCTTTCACGCCGATAACCTTGCCCCGCTGTCCGTGGGGCACACGAAGCGAAGTATCCCGCACGTCCTTGGATTTCTCGCCGAATATGGCCCGCAACAGGCGCTCTTCGGCGGTCATTTCAGTCTCACCCTTGGGCGTAACCTTGCCCACCAGAATATCTCCCGGGCCCACGTCGGCCCCGATTCGAATCACACCCCGCTCGTCAAGGTCTCGCAGGTTGCTTTCGCCTACGTTGGGGATATCCCTGGTGATCTCTTCGTCGCCCAACTTGGTGGAGCGGCTTTCCACTTCGTACTTTTCGATGTGCACCGAAGTGAACTGATCGTCTTTCACCAGCCGTTCGCTGATTATGATGGCGTCCTCGTAGTTGTAGCCTTCCCAGGACATGAACGCCACCAGCACGTTTTGGCCCAGCGCCAGCTCGCCGCCATCTGTCGATGAGCTGTCCGCCAGCGTGTCGCCCGCGTTTACGTAGTCGCCTTTCTGAACCAGCGGCCGCTGGTTCAAACACGTTCCCTGATTGGTGCGGGCGAATTTCACCAGGCGATGCCGATGTTCAACACTAGCGGCGTCGGTTACCACGATTTCGCTGCCGTTAACCGATGCAACGGAACCCCGCACCCGCGACAACAGCACTTGCCCGCTGTCCCGCGCAACCCGACCCTCGATGCCGGTTCCCACTATGGGAGCCTGTGGTTGCAGCAACGGCACGGCCTGCCGCTGCATGTTGCAACCCATCAGCGCCCGGTTGGCGTCGTCGTGTTCCAGGAACGGAATCAGCGCCGCCGACACGCTCATGATCTGCAACGGGGAAACGTCAGCGTATTCAGCAGTATGCGGAGAAGCCAACCTGTAGTTGTCCCCCTCCCGCACTTCCACCTGATCTTCGGTAAATTGGTTCACCTCGTCAAAGGCCGAATTGGCCTGTGCAATACGAAACTGCTCTTCCGTATCAGCCGTCAGGTACTGAACGCTGTCCGGGCGGGTATCCACAAACGGGGTAACCTCAATAACCGTATCTGCGGACAGACGGCGCAATCGCCGCAAGTGCTTCTCGGTGATGATTTCGCCCTCGGCAACGATCACCTCCCCCTTTCGGGTTTTAATATCGGCGGTTACCTCGTGGCCCACCAGATTGAAATACCCGGGAATCCCTGGGTCGCGGCAATCTCCCAGCCACAACTTCTTCACCACTGGCCAGTAGGGCGTTTCGATAAAGCCCAACCGGTCAATGCGGGCGTACGCCGCCAGACTGCTCAGCAATCCGATGTTCGCTCCCTCCGGCGTCTCGATCGGACAAATGCGGCCATAGTGAGAGGCGTGAACGTCCCGCACGTCGAATCCGGCCCGCTCCCTGGTCAGTCCGCCTCGACCCAGGGCCGACAACCGGCGCTTGTGAGTCAATTCCGCCAGCGGATTCGTCTGGTCCATGAATTGCGACAGTTTGTCGCCACCAAAGAATTCCCGAATCGCTCCCGTAACCGGACGCACGTTCACCAGCTTCGCCGGCACCGCATCCTCCGGCTTTTCCAACCGGCCCACGCGATCCTGGAACATGCGATGCATCCGCAGCAAACCGATACGCACCTGGTCACGCATCAACTCCCCGGCCACACGCACTCGGCGGTTACCCAGGTGGTCGATGTTGTCCCTCGGCTCCATGTTATCGGTGTGGTGACGGATCAACTCGCGAACCGTGTCGATGATATCGTTCAGTTCCAGAACCCGCCGTTCGGGCAGTTCGATCCCCGGCAAGTTCAACTTCACGCGGTGCATGTTGCCGTTGGGACCCGTGTTCACTTCTGTCACGACGCCCACGATGCGCGACGCCCTCGCCCGTACCGGAGTCAACCTCCACGATTGCTTCGGTCCCTGGCTGACGCGTTCAGCGTAAATAAGCTGCCCTGCTTCCACTATGCTTTCTTCTGCCAGGAAGCGATTCTTCATCACCTCCACCTCGCCGCTGGAAATCGCGCCGACCATTTCCACGCCGGCCGGGATGGGCTCGGTTGAGATGGCGGTCGGCACCCCCAGAGATTCGGTAACCTGACGCCAAACGCTCACGTTCAGCGCAACCTCTCCAGGCTCATCACCCAATGACAGCAGTGTCCCCGCGTTGGCGGCGTCTGCCGAAACCACGTTCAGGTGAACCGCATCGTTCCCGGGTTTATCCGCGAACAGATCCACCGGTTCGATCCGCCGGTCGGCGCGCCGCGCCAAATATCCGTAATTGATCAATACGTCGATGTCGCGCTCGTTCAGGATTCGGCTTTCGCGTTCCGAGGCGTCAAAAATCTCGCCGGCCGTGGCGCCGTCGCCCGACTCGGCGGACAGGTCCCTTACGACCTCCAGCACCATTTTCTGGGAGTCAGATAGAATCTGTTGGTGGGATCGGCCCAATCGCTGGTCAACCTTGATGCGGCCCACTTCTCCCAGATCGAACCGCCGCCCGTCGAAAAAGTGGTTCAGCACGAAGGTGCAGGCAGCATCGACTTGCACTGCCGGCTCGCCGGGGCGCAGCCACTTGTACAGGTTGCGTTGCGCCAGCCCAATCCGGTGGGCCTGCTCGTGACTGTACTCCCGGTCCGGATGTATCCGGTCCCACAGGGAGCGCAATTCTTCCTCTTTAGGGTTGTAATCCCGGTCTTCCGCGGGTGGTATTCCCGCGATAAAGGGACGGCACTCTCCCGCGTTGATGTCCGCAAACAGGTCCTGCATTTCCGCGGCGCTAACCACGCCCAGAGCGTGCAGGAACGTAGATATACTCATCCTCCGCCGCCGGTCCACGCTCACCGTGATGCACTCAGGCAGGTTCCGCCGCCTGGCGTAGTAGTGAGACCACGTGGACATCTCGATCCGCGCGCCCCGGCTGGCCGATATGCGGCCCTTGTAATACCAGGGCTCGTTGACACCGCATTCCGGGCATGGCGGGTCGGTGGACGGTTCCCGTTCGTAATACACGCTGGGAGCGCGCTGCAACTGGCTGACCAGCACGCGTTCCGCCCCATTGATGATAAACGTGCCGGTGTCGGTCATCATCGGCACGTCGCCGAAGAAAATATCCGACTGGGTTATCTCGCCCGTCTCCTGGTCGCGCAATTGAGCCTGCACGTACAACGGTTGCGAGAACGTTATCTCCCGCTCCCGACATTCCTCCGGCGAAAACTGGGGCGGGTCGAACCAGTGATCCAGGAAATACAGCTCAAAGCGCTCGGCTCTTCGAGAGGCTTCACCGTTGGCAAACCGCCGCGTAATGCCGGCGACTATCGGTGAGCAGTCCTTGAACGTTTCGGCCAGTCCTTTCGTCTTGAACCAGTCAAACGACTCGATCTGGCTCCGAATCAGATTCGGTACGTCCAGCAAATTGCCAATGCTTGATTCTGAATAAGTCTTTACATCTCGGGCAGTCAAACCGCGGTCGTTGCGGCCCTGGCGTTTACGGGTCAAAACCATAAATAAGACACTCCTAACGCAGTTCCGGGGTGGCGGTGCTTAACGACGTAAACGCCTGCCCTTCCGTCCGGAGCATAGACACACCAAGACGGCTCGCCCCCGATAGGCAAGCCGGCTCTATAGCCTAATTAGAACAGATGGTGCAGGCGGTGCTGTGGTGCAGTCGTAAATACTTGCATACAATGCATCGTGGATTCAATAATCCTATACGATTCATACAGTTTTGTCAATAAACCGTACGCGTTATAACTGTTCACGTTTGAGAGGACGAAAGCGGTTTGCAGTGGAAATTCCGTACTTCGTTGCCCCCTCCACAATAGGCCGAATAGTCGGCAGATCCCCGCAAGTCTGAACAGTTACACTCGTGTAGCAGGACGATTGCAAAGTTACGAGGGTTGACCCTACCCGCTCGTCCTGAGCCTGTCGAAGGACGGTCGCCGATGGTTCGACAAGCTCACCATGAGCGGGTGTCCAGGGACTTTGCAATCATCCCGCTCGTTCAGACGGGGTTATCGCATATGCACCAATTAACCACCGTCATTCCCACTTTCGCGGGAATCCAGAAGACCCCAGCATTAGCGATCGATAAAGCCCTCGTCTTCCGCCGGGGTGACGTGGCCGTAATTTCATATGCGATAGCCCTGCTCGTTCAGCAGAGCAATCGCATTTCATTGTGACAGGACATTGAGCAGGTAATCGAAGTGCCAACAACCGGCCTTTTTGCGTTTGGCTTTGATGCCATTTTGGCGGCGCGTTCACTCGGCGGTCGGGGTGGCGGTGACGGTGTCCAAAAACTCGCTGGTATGATACGTGTCAGTAGACAACGCGGCGATAACGAACCTGTACTTGGTGATGGTGGGGTTGTCGTGTTCTGAGTCGGGGGCGCACCACATGAGCGTGACGCTCTGGTCGCCCCTGGTTGACCACAAGTCCATCGGCTTTGCGGGCGCGGCCTGCGTCTGCCGCTGGCCGTCCTTGCCGTTCACCTTGATGCCGTCCACCTTTTGGCCCGCCTGGTCGGGCAGGGCCGAGCGCCTGAGCCGGGCGCGGTTGCCGTCGCCGTCCGAGATGGTCCCGCCGTTCAGGTCCAGCTTGTTCTTTCCGATGCTGATGCCGTCGTCGTCCATGTCTTTGGGCTTGACGACGTAGGCGAAGATAAGCTGGGCGCCGTCCTGGTCGGAGTGGTCGTATTTGGCCCACCGCTTCTTGCTGCCGATGGCGAGACGCAGGCGCGGCTTGCCGGTAACGGTCACCGGCTGGCTGAAGGTAAAGGCAACGCTGACCACCTCACGGCGGCCATAGGCGTCGCCGCTTTCGGGGATGCTGATGATAGCGGGGCCGGCCGTGATTCCAGCCGGGACGGAGTCGTCCTGGGCGTGGACCGGGTCAACGGGCGCCAGCCGGAGCAGGGCAGCCGCCAGGGCCAGCAGCGCCAGGACCGGCAATGACCAGGACTTCCCTGCGGCGGAATGCCTCCGAAAACATTGGCGGCTGGCTTTCGGTCGTTGGACAAGGCAATACACCCACTTTCCTCAGCAACAAAGGTATGATCTGACGAAATACTGCCAAAAATATGGGTTTTATCAATATTATTGCCCGCCTCATGCGTACCTACTTTGTCAAACCAAACTGGCCTACTGTCAGTGAGAACAATGCCCACCTCCACCCGTCATTGCGAGGAGCGCAGCCCCTCATGGTAAGCCTGTCGAACCACGTGGCAATCTCGTTGAGGTTGAACACACGTCGGCGAACCACCATTGCTACAGCAACGAGATTGCCACGCTGCGCTCGCAATGACAGACCAAAGCGGCTATGCGTGAGGAATGGATGCCCAAAGCAGTCATTTCACGCCCAATTCTGCCCCGGCCACACCCCAACACCATCTCCTCAATCGAACCTCACCTACAGCGGCGGCGGCGGTCCCTGATTGCGCTGATATAATATGCCCCCATGACTCACAGCGTCGACGTTGTCATCCCGTGCCTGAACGAAGAGCGAACCCTCCCCGTCAGCATACGTCGATTGCACCAGTTTATGTCAACCGAGTTGGCTCATTGTAACTGGCACATCATTATCGCCGACAACGGCTCCACCGACGCCACCCTGGAAATCGCAACCGCCCTCTCCGAAGAATTTTCCCGCGTCCGACCCGTTCGACTGGAACAGCGCGGTCGGGGCCGGGCGCTCCGCCGGGCCTGGACCGAAAGCGTTGCCGACGTGGTGGCCTACATGGACGTTGACCTGTCCACCGACCCGACCCACCTGCCTCCCCTGATAGCCGCCATCACCGACCACCGGTTCCACATCGCCATCGGCTCCCGCCTCCTGTCCGATTCTCGAGTCGTCGGGCGCACCGCCAAACGCGAAATAACGTCCCGCGGTTACAGCTTCCTGTTCCGTTCCATGTTCTTCACGTCTTTTCGGGATGCCCAGTGCGGGTTCAAGGCAGTCAGCCGCCAGGTCGCCGATGACCTCGTGCCTCTCGTCAACGACAACGGTTGGTTCTTCGACTCAGAACTGCTGATCCTGGCCCAAAAATGCGGCTATCGGATTTGCGAACTGCCCGTCCAATGGACCGACGACCCCGATTCCCGCGTCCGTATCATCCGAACCGCCTGGGAGGACGTGAAGGGCCTGCTGCGCCTCAAATTCGGCGGCATCCGGCGGGTGCGCCGACAGCTGCGGGCCGCTGGAAAACTGCAATAGTTCGGTCGCCCGATGGTGTAAGATTTCAGGTGCCCGCCTGCCCATCCGGTTCCCTCCCGAAACCACGCCCCGGAATAGCCCCACACAGTTCCGGAATCGTCGGCATCAATCGTTGATGTTGTACACGCGCGCTGCGGTGTCGTGGAACAGGGCGGCGCGTTCCCCGGCCGAATAACCACTGGAAAGACGCTTGAAGGCATTATACAGCACGTTGTAGGAATACGATGGCTTGTCCACCGGGAAGTTGCTCTCGAACATGCACCGGTCTGGCCCAAACTGCTGGATACAGTGCTCCATGAGCGGCCCCAGGGTCCCGGCTAGTTCTTCCGAGCCGATGGGAGTTTCCCGGTCGTGCCAATAGTATCCGTAACGCAACTGACCCACACCACCCAACTTCATGACTATGTTGGGGCACTGGGCGGCTTCCTCAACCCCTTGCCGCCACGCTGGAAGAACTTCGTCGTCCCGGTTGGCGTAGGGACCGATACGCACCAGGCCACCGATGTGGTTCAGCACAATGGTGAGATCCGGCGCCGCCCGGGCGAAATCCGCTAACTCAGACAGTTGATGAAAGTACAGCGAGTTCTCTAGCGCCAACCCCATTTCCGCCAGAACTTTAGCCCCGGCCCGATAACCTTCGGTGGACAAAGCTCCCCGAATATCCCGGTTGGCCAGCTCTGGGCTTTCGTCCCAGCCGGTTGCGTGCCGCACTCCCCGAAAGCGGTTCGGGCTTGCCTCCCGCATCGCTTCCAGCACCGGCCGCACCTGCTCTCCCAATTTCAGGTCTGCGTACCCAATGATGGCGGCGGCGGCTTTGGTGGGGCCGTGGCTGCCGGTCGCGCTTTCCGAAGCGATGGTCTCAATGTACTCCACCTCCCCCACGGGCCTCATCTCTTCGGGTCCGCCCTCACGATATTCGCACCTCACCTCTATGAACACCGTCGAACGCACATTGTGCCCACTGCCCACGTCAGCAGTCAGTTCCGGCAACAGATATCGTTGGTAGGCAGCAGGCTCGGGACGGGCAACCCAAAAATGGTGGTGGGGATCACAAATCGGGATTTCCGGTTCCAGCGTTTCTTCGGGGGTTTTGGCCAGCCAATCTTCGCCTTTCAGCGCCATGGCATCCTCCTCGGTAGCGTTGAGTCAACAGATACTACCACGGCGAGTCCGGCTGGGCGTCACAGATCGTCGATGGGCCTTGCTTTCAACCCCGCAGCATCGGAAATCCTCTAACCCGCTTCACTCAGTCGTGTCGCGGCCACCACTCCCTGACGCCAAATTGGCAATCATTCGGATGGGACGACCAATTCATGTCGCATCGCGTGCCAGAACCCTGGGCACGAAAATGGCTGGGGATACAGGATTCGAACCTGTGATACCTGATCCAGAGTCAGGCGTCTTACCACTAGACTAATCCCCAGCGAACGCCCATCCATATTACCAAAGGTCAAGTTGCGCCATCAACCGCCGTGGCCTCCTCATCAGGGCCTTTCGGTTTTACAAGAAATCCCCTCTCCCTTGATGGGAGAGGGTTAGGGTGAGGGTGAAGGTGTGAGATAGGGAACTATCCTGCGGCAGACTATACCCCTCACCCCAGCCCTCTCCCACAAGGGGAGAGGGAGAATCGAAAGACCCTGGCCTCCTCATCAGGGTCTCTCCAAAGTTGTGGAAATTAACCACCCGCTCGTCCTGAGCCTGTCGCAGGACGGTCAACGATGGTTCGACAAGCTCACCATGAGCGGCTGCACTCCTCGCAATGACAGTCGGCTGGTTTGATTTGGCAAAGTGGGTACGCGAGAGCCGTGGCCTCAGGGTTGACGCCCCACTCCGCTCCGTCGATACTGGCGGCATAACCATCGCAATTCACCCATCCTGGCAAGGAGACACCGCCATGCAACTAGGAGCAATCTTCCCCCAGACCGAAATCGGCGCCGACCCGGCCGCCGTCAAGGACTTTGCCCAGGCCGCCGAGGCTCTGGGATACGAACATCTGCTGGTATTCGACCACGTGCTGGGCGCTGACGCCGCCAAACACGCCCCCTGGGACCGACCCTATAGCAGCGCCGACACCTTCCACGAGCCATTCGTCATGTTTGGCTACCTGGCGGCGGTCACCGAGAAAATCGAAATGTGCACCGGAATCATCATCCTTCCCCAACGGCAAACCGCCCTGGTCGCCAAGCAAACCGCCGAGGTAGATATCCTCACCGGCGGTCGCCTGCGGTTGGGCATCGGCGTCGGTTGGAACTACGTGGAATACGAGGCCCTCGGCGAGAATTGGGACAACCGCGGCCGCCGTTCCGCCGAGCAGATCGAGGTTCTGCGGATGCTCTGGACCCAGGAAGTGGTCAACTACGAAGGCCGCTACCACAAAATCACCCATGCCGGTATCAACCCACGCCCCGTCCAGCAACCCATCCCGGTCTGGTTCGGCGGCGGCGCGCCCCAGGTGGTTCGCCGCATCGCCCGCATGGGCGACGGCTGGTTCCCCCAGTTCCAGCCCGACGGCGCCGGTCAGGAACGTATCGCCGAGATGCGCGAGCTGGCGAAAGGCTACGGACGCAACCCCGCCGACGTTGGCATCGAAGGCCGCGTCGCCCTGATGGACAGCAACAACCCCGACGACTGGAATCGCCTCGGCGCCGCCTGGGATGAAGCCGGCGCAACCCACCTCTCCATCAACACCATGCGCGCCGGCCTAAAAGGCCCCGACCAGCACATCGAGGCGATACGGCGGTTCAAGGAAGCAGTGAGCTAGTATTCAATGAATCTTGGAACAGCAAGAATAACTGGGATAAAGTCCGAGGTGCCGCTACTGTAAGGGTGACTTTCGAAAGGACGGTTGAGTGATATGCTGTCGTACTACCGAACGTTGTTCGACATAAGGTCCGACAGCGAGGCCCTTATCGGGCTGTCTCTGATGCGTGATGCGGAGGAAGTGCTCCGGACGTGGGTGCACTAGTCGCTTCCTGAGTACCCGGATATTCTGGACGATCCTGGGATGCCCCAAGCGGCCGGACGTGGGAAGGCAATGGTGCCCTGTTGCGCCTCAGTGGCGGTTCTGAGGGAGAACAGGGCTACTTCTGGTTGCGGTGGCACATGGACGATGATAGCGGCATTGATTACCGGCGGTACTTGGGGTTCCGGTTGGCGACCGAAGGTGATTCGGTTCAGGCCGATGTTGAGGTGAGGGTGGGGGATCGTGTGGCTGGAGATTTTGACGACGAAGTTCGGAATGTGATGGACACCCTGCTGTCTCGTTATCGGTGCACGATGTTGGGTACCAATCTATCGCCGCAGGCCGATCAGGTACGGACAGATCAGGTCGCGTCTTTCTGGTAACGTCTTTCTTCGCCAGAGCGGTGTTTGCCGGTAGTCATAATATCGGAGAAGCGTGATGGAAGGATACCGTTGGATAGCGACACACTTCAGCGTGACCTGATAGGGTTGGCGGAGGTGGCCTGTTGTACTGACGAGGTTGCTTGGATGCTCGGTTGGTACTCGTGGAGACTGTTGTGTTACGACGGGCAGGTGCGTGTCTATTCTCCCCGCCTTGCCGCTGATGATGACGAACGGCGTCATCGGTCATGGAGTTTCTGGGACGTGTCCGACCTGGAGTACGAAGTGTTCTTACAGTTGCTGCGCGATGAGTGCGCGCAACGAATTTACTATCCGGAGGGCCGCGACGCGTTACGAGTCTTCAGTCGTGTAAGGGGGCGGGTCCGCGAACGAATTCGGGCGGACTTGAGCCGGGAGAATCGGCAAGTCTACGACGAGTGGGCCGAGGAGGTTTCAGCGAAAGAGGACGAAATAGGGCGCTGGCGAGAAGCACATCAGCGGCTTCAGGATGATAATGACGGCCTGAAGGAAGCTTTGGAGCAGTTGCAGCGTGACAAACGGGCTTTGGAATGGCGTTTGCAGTCCAGTGAGAACCGCTCCTCAGAGGGTAACAGTACGCCAGTGGTCGGAGGCGGCGAAGGCCCGCGGACCCGTGTGAGAACGGTGGCTGAAGTGGTGGAAGTGGTTAAAGATTGGCAATTTGTGCGAGTGTTCGAGCAGGTGGCAAAGGACTGTATTTGGATATCCAGAATCGATGGTGAAGGACGCGCCAGAGAGCTCGGGGCGTCTGAAGAGGATTGGATGCATCAGCGGAGTATCAATTTCACGGGCGGAGAGAGCGAAGCGACGATGAATCAGTATGGTGACCAGCGGCGCTTTCGAGACGACGACGATAGCATTGTGGAAATGCAACCCCATGTCCGAGTGGGGAACTTGCGGTTACATATGTGTTGGAGTGATAAGGAATCACGCTGGTTAGTTGGATATTTCGGTCAGCATCTGCAGATTGTCAGCAGAAGTTGATCCGTCTGGTCGTCGCTCGGCGGTAACTCGCTTGAACGCTGTACTCAAGCCAAATCTGGACGACGAGAGATATGTGCCCGCAATTAGTTACTCAGCGCCCTACACCCGCCCCACCAAATCCCTTAGCGCCGCATAAGTCCGCCGATCCGATTCGCCATCACCCGGCAAGGCAAAGATGTTGGCCATAAAATCCGTCGCCCCGCCAGCCGCAAACTGCTCCAGTTGCCGCCGCAACGAATCCTCATTACCCACCACCGCCACCTCCGACGGCCCTTCCACCCCTTCAATGTCCAGCACCCGGCGGTAATTCACCAGTTGGCCGTAGCGTCCGTAGGCCTCCGCTGCCTGCCGTCTGCCCGCCGCTTCGTCGTCGCACACCGTGGCCGGCAGACCCACGCAGACCCGCGGCGCGGGGCGTCCGTTGGCATCGGCGGCGTTGCGGATACGGGGCGCGATATGTTCCCGGATGGTTTTGGGGCCGGCCATCCAGGTTATGGTGCCGTCAGCCCGTTCCCCGGCCAGCCGCAGCATCCGGGGCGCCAGCGCCGAGATCAACACCGGGCAGTGAGGACGGTTGGGCACGTCCAGCTCGGCGTTCACGTTGAAGAACTCTCCCGAGAACTGGACTCTCCCCTCCTCCATCAATGGACGCATTACCGACAGATACTCGCGCATGTGCAGCGCCGGTCGGTCATACGACAAACCGAAACTACCCTCAATACCCGGACGGTGCGACGGCCCGATGCCCAGCACAAACCGGCCGCCGGACGCCGCCGCCGTGGTCAACGCCTGTTGGGCCAGCGCCACCGGATGCCTCGGATAGGTCGGAACCACGCCCACGCTCAATTCGATCCGGCTGGTTTGCATCCCGGCCAACGCCAGCACCGTCAGGGCATCGTACCCCCGCGCCGAGATGTGGGGTATCCAGAAACTGTCGAAACCATCTTCCTCCGCCTGCTTGATCCGTCCGATCAATTCGTCCAACCCCATCAGGTCAGCGGTAGAAGCCCCTACGAAAACGCCGATTCGCATATCCCGTGCCCTTGCGTTATTTGGTTGCGCCGATTCGCGCTCATCCGCCGTCGGAAGTGGATTCGTAAGCAGCGGGCGAGGCTACCCTGCCACCAGCAACGCAGCGACGCGATCCAGAATGCGATGCCCCACTGCGTATTTGCTCATCAGCGGCAATCGCTCCACCTGCATCTCCCGGTCAATCAGCACCACGCGGTTGGTGTCCACTCCAAACCCGCTGCCTTCCTCGGTAATGTCGTTGGCCACGATCAGGTCCAGCGACTTGCGTCGCACCTTGTCGGCGGCATTAGCCTCCAGATTCTCGCTCTCGGCAGAAAACCCGACGCGCACGAAATCACCGGTGGCTGTCGCCAGTATGTCGATGGTCTTGTCCAGCTCAATCGTCAGTTCGTCCGCGGCTGTCTTCTTGATCTTTTGCTCCGCGGCCACCGCCGGACGGTAATCCGCCACCGCCGCGGCCATTATCAAAGCATCGGCAAGCGGCGTTTCGGCCAGCACAGCGTCACACATTTCCTGAGCCGACCGCACGTTCACCACCCGCAACTCCGCCGGATCCGGCAGAGCAGTGGGCGCAGTCACCAGCACCACATCAGCGCCCCGATCCCTCGCTGCCTCCGCCACCGCGTATCCCATGCGCCCCGACGAATGATTGGTGATGACGCGCACCGGATCAATGGCTTCCTGAGTCCCGCCGGCGCTCACCACAACCCGACGCCCTGCCAGATCGCCGTTTCTTCCCAACTCCGCCGCTATGTGGCCCAGCAGCGTCGCCGGCTCCACCAGCCGGCCCATGCCCATCAATCCCGACGCCAACCGTCCCGGCGCCGGGCCCACGATGGCAACGCCGCGCCTTCGCAGCCGGCCCACGTTTTCCTGCGTTGCCGGGTGATCGTACATGTTCGCGTCCATCGCCGGGGCAACCAGCAACGGCGCTTCCGTGGCAATGACCGTGGTGGTGAGCGGATCATCCGCCAAGCCACCCGCCAGCTTGGCAATGCAGTGAACCGTAGCCGGCGCGATCACCACAATATCGGCCCAACGCGCCAGGGACACGTGCTCCACGCTGTGCTCCGAATTGGCGTCAAACGTATCCGTAACCACACTGCGATGCGTCAGGCTGCGAAACGCCAGCGGCGACACGAACTGCGTGGCGCCGTAGCTCAGGATGGTTTCGACGCGTGCCCCCGCCTGCACCAGTTTGCTCGCCAGGTCCAGCGCCTTGTAGCAAGCAATGCTCCCGGTAACGCCCAGCACAATGTTTTTGCCGTCAAGGGCAGATTCCATCGCCTAATCCTCAATCACGCCGCCGGCGGCGGCGGATCCCGAACCGGCGGAGCGCATGTTCTTGCGGTAGATGATGTCCAGCCCCACCAGCGTTAATTCCTGGTTGATATCATCAAACACCGACACATGCTCCGAGATCACGGTAACCAGGCCGCCCGTACCCACAACTTTGGCGTCCGCGCCAATCTCGGCCTTAAACCGTTCCACCATGGTGGAAACCAGCCCGGCATATCCCAAAACGATTCCCGATTGCAGGGACGTCGTCGTGTTACGGCCCACCGCCAATTCCGGGGCCACCAGCTCCACGCGCCGCAGCTGGGAAGTATTGTAATACAGGGCGTCCGCCGACAGATTGATTCCCGGCGCAATCGCGCCGCCCAGATACTCCCGCTCGCGCGAAACCGCATCGAACACTGTAGCCGTCCCCAGGTCAACTATCACCGCCGGAGCGCCGTACAGCTCCACCGCCGCCACCGCATCCACGATTCGATCCGCCCCCACGTCTCGCGGGTTGTCGTACTTGACCGGCATCCCCAGATCAATCCGTGTCGATACCACCAGGGGCGCCACGCCGAAAAAGCTTTGGCACACGTCCTCGAACATCCCGGTCAGGGGCGGCACCACCGAACAGATGCAGCCCGCGCTGATGTCGTTCGTGTCTATCCCTCGAAACTCCAGCAGGGTTTTCAGCAAAATCCCATACTCATCGGCCAGCCGGCGGGAGTCGGTCGCCACCCGCAGCGTCGTCAGCAACCGGGCTACCGGGCTGGTGCCATTAGCTTCCGTTGTGTCATCGGTTCCATCCCGAAACACGCCGATGGTAACCGCAGTGTTGCCGATGTCGATGGTAAGCAGCATGATGGTTGTTACAGAACGATACTGTGCTGATAGCGGATGGTGCCGGCATTATACGGGCTGGCGCCAATCGGCGGCAATCAGCCCCCACCTCCCACCACGGCCTTTCGGTTGTATGTTCTCGCAAGGCTGTCCGCTCATGTCAACTTTATGCCGGCCACCGGCGCTCGGAGTATAATCGCCATCAACCTCGCGTTTAGCACAAAAGGATGGCTCACATGCGCATCGAAAGCGTATCGGTCCAGGTCCTGGAAACTCCCGTTTCCCTGGAATACACCGCCGCCGGTAACGATGTCAGCAGCAATTGGCATCTCCTTGCGCGCCTCCGCACCGACGACGGCATCGAAGGTATCGGCTGGGTCGTCGCCAACCGGGGCGGCCTGGTGCGCGCCATGGCTTCCGCTGCCGCAGAACTCGGCGACCTGTTGGTTGGATTGAACGTCCTGGATCACGAGGCCGCTTGCCAGCGCATGTCCCAAGCATCAAGCTGGGTCGGGCCCGGAGGCATGGCGACCATGGCCATGTCCGCCCTGGACATCGCCCAGTGGGACGCGGCCGGCAAAACCCTGGGCGTTCCTCTGTTCCGCCTGTTGGGTGCGGCATCCGACCGGATCCCGGCCTACGCCTCCGACGGCCTCTGGTACAGCATGCCCATCGAAGACCTCCAAAATTCGGCCCGCGCTCACGTTGACGCTGGCTACGACAAGATTAAGCTCCGTCTCGGCGCCGGCGGAAGTCCCAGCACAGAAGCAGACCGAGTCCGCGCCGTACGCGACGCTGTCGGCCCTGAGGTCGGAATCATGGTTGACGGCACCGAAAGTTGGGACGAAGCTCAGGCGTCTGCTACTGGACGCGCCCTGCAGGAAGCCGGCATCATCTGGCTGGAAGACCCGATTAACCACCAGCGCATCGACGGTCTGGCCCGCCTGGCAGCCTCGCTGGACGTTACCGTTGCCGCCGGGGAACGCCTCTACGGCCTCGATCCGTTCCGTCGCACCCTTGAATCACGGGCTGTTGACGTAGCCATCATTGACGTCGCCCGCGCCGGCGGAATCACGCCCTGGATGAAAATCGCCGCCCTCGCGGAGTCCCACGGCGTTCCGGTGGCCGGCCATGTCGTACCCGAGGTGCACACCCATCTCCTCGCTGCCATCCCCAATTCATCCCTCGTTGAATTCATGCCGCGCTCCGAACCCATCTTCACCACCCGGCTCACGCTGGAAAATGGCTGCCTGCTGGCCCCAACCGGACCCGGCCTTGGCGTAGAACTCGACGAAGACGCTTGCATCCGCTATCAGGTCCGGTAGCAACCCATTCCCGCTCGTCGGCGCTCCCGCTGCTCAGCGCATCACTTGGCGCAATGCGTTGATGCACCCGCCGATAATTGCAACCCCGGTTAGCGTCATCAACCCCGGCTATGCTAAAATCCGGCACGACATCCTAAATGGAGACATGATTATGGCCGACATCGATCTGGTTCAAATTGTGAAACGTGGGCGCGATGCGGTTTCCGCCTGGCGCGCAGAAAACCCCCACCGGTCGATGGATCTGAACGAATGCTACATGAGCCATGCGCGCATTCCAATGGTCGACCTGCGCGGCGCCGACATGCGTAATGGTGATTTCATGGGCGCCATGATCCGTCGCGCCGACCTGTCCGGCAGCTACCTGAACAACGCTCACTTCTATCGCGCCGACCTGCGCGAGGCAAACCTCAGCAGTTCTCTGGCACCCGGCGCCAACCTCCGCGGAGCCGACCTCCGGGGCGCCAATCTGTCCGGCATCAACATGGACAGCGCCACCCTTTCCGAAGCCAACCTGTCCGGCGCCAACCTGTCCAACGCCAACTTCGACCGCGCCAACCTCGACCGCGCCAACCTGTCCGGCGCCGACCTTACCGGCGCCAGCTTAAACGGCGCCAACCTCTCCCGCACCAACCTGTCCGGCGCCACGCTGAACGCAGCCGATTTTTACGAGGCCATCCTGAACGACGTATCCACAGACGCGGCCGACTTCAACAACTGCATCATCGGATACACCGTTTTCCAAAACTGCGCCCTCAATGGCGCACTTGGTCTGGACAGTATCCGCCACGATGCCCCCAGTACCATCGGCCTGGACACATTGGTCCGGTCGGGCGGCCTGCTTCCCGAATCATTTTTCCTCGGTTCCGGCGTCCCCTTGTTCGTATCCGGTTTCCAGAACGCCGTAACGGGCGCCACCATTTCCACAGTAGAGGTTCACATCTCATGCGCCAGGGCAGACATACCTTTCGCCCGTGAACTCGAAGCAAACCTACGGGAGCAAGGTCTTCGCAGCTGGGTGTTCGCCGAGGGTTTTCGCGGCAATCCCCTGGTCGACCGCCGCGCCACCTCCGGCGAAGAAGAGATCGAACGGTGGGTGCGGCACTACGACCGCCTCATTGTTTTGTGCACCGCCGCCGGGCTTGATAGCGAAACCGTCCGCAACGACATTACCGCCGCCCAGGAATCCCAAAACACTTCAGACCGGTGGACAATATTCCTAGCGGACGCCGATGGGACCATGGCCGCAGGACGCAACCGCGCCGCCCGCTTGTTGGCCGAAGACCACCGGGTTTTCGACCTCACCGGGCAGGCATCGTCTTCCGAAGAATACCAGGCCGCTTTGGCCGACCTCATCGCAAATTTGACGCCGGACCAACCCGCCAGCGCCGGCGCGCCGGCCCGGCGTGAAGTTGATCCCAGATCCCTGCAACTGTAAATCCAAACCGGCAACCCACCAATCCGGGCTCACGCGTACCCACTTTGTCAAACCAAACTGGCCTACTGTCATTGCGAGGAGCGCAGCCGCTCATGGTGAGCCTGTCGAACCACGTGGCAATCTCATTGAGGTTGAACACACGTCGGCAAACCACCATTGCTACGGCGACGAGATTGCCACCCGCGTATCAAGTACGGGGTCGCAATGACAGATTAAAGTCGGTACGGGTGAGCCAATCCTGGAGAGGGCGACCGTTTGGGTCGCCCTTTTTCGTGGTCCCGGCCATCTCTTTTTACCCCGTTGTCCACGCCACGGGTGTTGCGTTCAGGCAACGAAATCGGGGGAAGGATTTCTCCTTCCCCCGTATAGTCCGTTCCGTAGAACCGACCGATTCGGTTTCCTACATCGTTTAGATGTAGTCTTCCTCTTCGTACATCATGTCGACGTTGTCGGTGCTCTGGTTCAGGCCGCGGACGACGTGCGAGCGGAAATCCGCGAGCATATCGTCGGTTACTTCATTCCCATTGGCGCGGGCGGCGTCCTGCAGACGATCGAAGGCCCACTCGCCGGTGTCGCCATGAGGCATGTCGAAGAAACCAGGCTCGAAGACGGGGAGTTCGCCAGGACCAAAGTAGCCCTTACCCTCGATGTTGTAACCTTCGAGGTCATGGGTGCCCTTGCCCAACACCTGTCCGGTGGCGGCGTAGTGCTCCATCGTGTTCTGCAGGCCATACTTCTGGATCGGGCAAACCTTCATGCACACGCCACAACCGAGGTAGCGAGCCATGACCGGCCGACAGCGCTTGAAGTACAACTTGTTCTTCTCAATTCCACGCCACCAGATCTTGTCGCGCATCAGGGCGCGGCCCGGGCAGCGGTTTACGCAGACCTGGCAGACCTGACAGAAAGCGTGAATACCATAGTCGACGGGCTCGTCATAGCTGACGTTGGCGTCGGTGGTGATCATCATAATGCGGCAGCGGGACCCAACGTGAGGGGTCAGCAGGTAGCCACATGCGCCCAGGGAGCCAAGACCGGCAGCAACGAACATGGGGATGTAGGGGCCGGTGTTGTCGTTGGGGCTGTGAACCTGGGCACGGTAGCCGAGGCCGCGGATGAAGTTGCCCAGCTCCAAGCCGGCCGCGCCTTCGGTGCGGTACGTGCTGGAGTGAACGATCTCAGCGTCGATGCTGGGAATGGTCTGCGTGGGTTCGAAGTCCTGCTCGTAGGCCAGACAAACGACGTGGGGGAATTGCACCCAGTCTTTCTTGCTCTGATATACGTATCGGATGTCGAACGCGGTGATGCCGACTTCGACGTAACCAAGCTCACGGGCCTTCTGCTTAATGACTTCAGTAACGTCTTCGCCATTGGCTTCAGACGTAGGCTCCAGCTCTCCGGTCAGGCGGGCTGCCATAACCAGGTTGCGGTTCAGCTTGTCGTGTTCCTTGCGAATCTCACGCATTTCGGCGTGCTGGTCGCGCAGGGTGTTCGCCCAGTCCCGGGAAGCGCGCTCGGTGATGTTCATCGTCTCGACCGGATACTCGCGAGAGTACCAGTCAACTTCGCGCTGGTTCATCGGGATACCTGGAGTCGTCTCCAACTCCTCCGGTATCGGAATAGTGACAGATGCTTCGCCCAGATACTTACCAGGGCGCCGTACCTCATGACCGATCTTAAGCATATCCTCCTCCTTATGGTTGGACTGCGTAGATACGCTGAATTTGTAGTCAAGATACCTATCCCGCACATCATTGTCAATACTCACCCCACGAAATAATCATATTCCGTTGCGTAATGAACACTATTTCCCTACACTGGCAGGACGATTTCTGCGACAAGATCGCGCCAGCCAAACGCCACTGATCCCCCTCTAAATCCGCCGAATGATAACGCAAGCAACTGACCTGTCACTCGCTGCCAACGCCCCGCGACCCCTCATGCGTACCCACTTTGTCATTGCGAGCGTAGCGTGGCAATCTCGATGAGGTTGAACACACGTCGGCGAACTGCCGTTACCAACCGGAACGCGACCCCGGAACCGATGGCCCACATCTCCGCTCACCCCGCCTCCGTCGCGGATCCCATCCGCCGTAAATACCGAAACGGAACCGAATCCCACCACCGCTCCCTACCAGAGACGAACGGCCGGCTGCCGACTCGGGCATCGCCCGCGGCTCAATGCGCTATCCGCTCCGCAACGCATCTCCGTTCAAAATTACCGTGCCCTGCGACCGATTGATCGACAAATACCGGTTGTCAGCTTCTTCCGCTGATTTCACCAGCTTGGTCCTGCTGATCTCCCGCTTGGCTTGAGGTGTGATTTGCTGCTTCCCGCTCCTGAAGGGCGGAACGACAGCAGAAATCCTCGGCTCCAGCGCAACCGCCAGTTTCTCAATACGTTCAACCTGCACCGGCACGCTGATCGTTAACTCTTCGGCATTCACCTGGTCTATCAGCAGGTTGGTCGCATCATCCGCGATGGCCGGCACTTCTTGCAGCCCTATGTCCCGGGATACGATCCAGTCGTCCGGCAGCGGAATGTCGTCAGATGCCGAATCCCGTATGCGATCGTACATCTGCGTGTAGTGCTCCCACGCCAATGCGTCAGCATCCGATGCTAGTCATACCCGGGATACTAGCCATTCTCGCCGTCAATTATTCCACGGAGGCCGCGCGTCGTTCAATGCCTCCGAGCCGGCAAGCGTTCGGCCTGTCAAACACAAAAAGGGCCGGCGGGATTGCTCCCGCCGGCCCTTTTGCCACTTGGCTGGTTGAGGATGGATTACTAGATGTAGTCCTGGTCCTCGGCCATCTGCTGCAGGACGTCGCCGGACTGCAGGGCGATGGCGCGCTCGATCTGGAGCTTCAGGTCGTCGACCATGGACTCCGGAATCTCGCCGTTGTTATCGCGGGCGGCGTCCTTCATCTGCTCGAACGACCACTCGTCGGAGTTGCCGTGGGGCATGTCGAAGAAGTTGCGCTCGAAGACGGGGAGTTCGCCAGGACCAAAGTAGCCCTTGCCTTCCAGGTTGTAACCTTCGAGGTCGTGGGTGCCCTTGCCCAACACCTGTCCAGTGGCGGCGTAGTGCTCCATGGTGTTCTTCAGGCCATACTTCTGGATCGGGCAAACCTTCATGCACACGCCACAACCGAGGTAGCGAGCCATGACCGGCCGACAGCGCTTGAAGTACAACTTGTTCTTCTCAATTCCACGCCACCAGATCTTGTCGCGCATCAGGGCGCGGCCCGGGCAGCGGTTTACGCAGACCTGGCAGACCTGACAGAAAGCGTGAATACCATAGTCGACGGGCTCGTCGTAGGAGACGTTGGCGTCGGTGGTGATCATCATCAGCCGCATGCGGTTGCCGCTGTGCGGGGACAGCAGGTAGCCACAGGCGCCCAGGGAACCGAGGCCAGCCGCCACGAACATGGGGATGACCGGGCCGGTGGCGTCACTGGAGTGGACCACGTGGGCCTTGTAACCCTGGGAACGGATGAAGTTGCCCAGTTCCAAGCCGGCCGCTGCCTGCGTCCGGTAGGTGCTGGAGTGAACGATCTCAGCGTCCACGCTGGGGATCGTCTGCGTGGGCTCGAAGTCCTGCTCGTAGGCCAAGCAAATGGCGTGGGGCAGTACGGTGAAGCCGCGCTTGCTCTTGTAGTCATACCGTGGGTCGTAGTTGGTGATGCCTACTTCCAGGTAACCCAACTGGCGCGCCTTTTCCTTGATCGCCTCGGAGATGTCCTCGCCAGTCGCCTCGGCAGTGGACTCCATCTCGGCGGTGGCTCGGGCAGCCATAATCAGGTTGCTGTTGAGCTTGTCGTGCTCCTTGCGGATCTCGCGCATCTCAGCGTGAAGGTCGCGCAGAGTGTTCGCCCAGTCGCGGGATGCCCTTTCCGTGATGTTCATGGTTTCCAGCGGATATTCGCGGGTGTACCAGTCAGTCTCACGGTTAGTCATCGGGATTCCGGGAACAGTTTCCAGTTCCTCAGGAACCGGAATCGTGATTTCGGCGTCGCCCCAGTGCCTTCCGGGTCGCACAACCTCATGCCCAATCTTAAGCATATTAGCCTCCTCGCTAGTTGGCTTTGCCGCAGTTTGCGGTGGCATTTTCAGGCAATTTATACCCTCGCTACGACTTTGTCAACAACTAATTTCAAGTTCTCCAACGGATCCAGTTTGGCTATCGAAACCGGCCTGTAAATGGCTATTGTATTACGATTTCAGCGCATAGAACGTAATGTTTCGTAACACGTCCCCGGACCATTCCCGAGACAGCCGGCACCTAAAATGGGCAATAGCCGGGGTTACCGTCTCCATTACCCGCACTAACTACCCGTCCGCCGGGCTATCATCGCCTCGGCCAACGGACTCGCTCCCGGTTTCACCGTTATGTTTACTAACGACGGTCTGCCCGAGTTGATCGCTCTCTCCACCGCCGGCGCCACTTCCTCCGGTTGCTCCACCAATTCAGCGTACCCGCCGATTCCCTCTACCACCTTGTCATACCGCACGTACCGCAGGCTCGTGCCCACGTCCCGCCCGAAATACGCCAGCTGGAACGTCTTGTCGATACCCCAGTTGCTGTCATTCCCCATAATCCCGGTAATGGGCAGGTTGTGGCGGATGCACGTGTCGTACTCCATCGAATAAAACCCAAACGACCCATCGCCCATGAACGCCAGCACCTTGCTGTTCGGATAGGCCAGCTTGGCCGCCATCGCGTAGGGAATTGCGCCGCCCAGATGGCTCAGCGGCCCCAGGCGGATGAAATGCCCCGGAGACCGGGCTGGCAGGTAGCATCGGCCCCACTGCACGTAGTCGCCGCCGTCCAGCACGATAAACGTGTCCTCGTCGATCAAATGCTCGATGCGCGTGTACACGTCCAGCGGGTGCATCGGCGCGTCTCCGGTGGCGTTGCTGCGCAGGCTGTCCTGCCATGCAGTCTGATCCTGCCGCAGCGTATCCAGCCAGGGACCAACGTTGCGATTCATTTGAGCGGCGCCGGTCAACTGATCGACTATCGCCCCCAGGTCTCCCAGCAAGCCCACTGCCACACCCCGGTTGCGCCCGATTTCCGCCGCCGACGGATCAGCCTGGATAATCCTGGCCTCGGGAGAAAACACGCCACCGAACCGGTAACGGTGGTCCAGTCGCTTCCCCAGCAGCAACACTACGTCCGCCTCCCGGAACCGTCGTGCCGTCCGGTTCAATGCGCCATCCGCATACCCAAAGCAAAGCGGATGCAGATCATCTATCAGACCGCGCGCCTGTTCCACCGTAAATATGGGCGCACCGGTCGCCTCGACCAGGGCCTCCAGCTGCGCCGGCTCCACCGAATACCGGGCCGGATTCCCCGCGATAATCACCGGACGCTGGGCATTGGCCAAAAGCGTCGCCGCCTGCTGTATCAGGTTTGGATCGCCGTGGGCCCTGCCCATGGAACGATACTCCTGCGGCAGGTAAGGAGGCAGGTCCTCCTCACTGATTGGAGCCTCCTGCAGGTCGATGGGCAGTGTGAGGTGAACCGGACCCGGCCGGCCGCTCATGGCAGTGCGGAACGCCGTCGCCACGAATTCCGGTATGCGGTTTTTATCATGTATCAACCAGGAACCCTTAGTTACCGGAGCCGCCATCGCGACCTGGTCAATTTCCTGGAAGGTCGCCTGTCCCTTTTCCGGCAATTCGGCGCAGCCGGCCACAAATATCACCGGGCTCTCCGACGTGTAGATCGCCGGCAACCCGGAAATCGCATTCGCAAATCCCGGCCCGCCGGTGAACATCGCCACGGCCGGCTCCCCGGTAATCCGGGCGTAGCCGTCCGCCATGTGCATCGCGGCGCCCTCGTGCCGGGTGTCGATAAACTCGATCCCCTCGTCGGCTGCAGCATCAACCAACGGCAAAATGGTATCGCCCACAATGGTGAAAATCTTTCGCACGCCTTCCTGCTTCAGGCAGCGAATAAAAAGATGACCCCCGTTCAGGTCTGGCATAAACGTGACTCCTGATGTTGACAATTGGCCCTTCCGGGCTATCAAAAAACTGTCGGCAATGTTATCACACGCCCCCCTCCCACCTGTCATTGCGAGGAGCGCAGCCGCTCATGGTAGCCTGTCGAACCACGTGGCAATCCCGCAGCAAACCACGGCCCCCAATCCTGTCCATCCTGCTCATCCATGTAAAACGGCAGTTCCCCTCTCCCGTTGGGAGAGGGGCCGGGGGTGAGGGGCGTACCCACCCCTGCCATTGCTAAGAGCGCAGCCGCTCATGGTGAGCCTGTCGAACCACGTGGCAATCCCGCTGAGGTTGAACACACCCCGGCAACAGGTTCCAATCCATCCCTCGGTCGATATACTGTCGGTGTGGGTACTTTTTACGTAGTTGGCACGCCTATCGGTAACCTGGAAGACCTCACCTTCCGGGCTGCCCGCATCCTGGCCCAGGTTCCCCTGGTCGCCGCCGAAGACACGCGCGTAACGCGCCGACTGCTGTCTCATCTCGGCGCCAATCCCAGGATGGTCAGTTGCAATGAACACAACTGGTCGCGCCGCCTGCCGGAACTGCTGGACGCCCTGGAACTGGGCGACGTTGCCTACACCACCGACGCCGGTTCACCTTCCATCAGCGACCCTGGAGCCGGCCTGGTGGCAGCCGTCATCGAAGCGGGTCACCAGGCGGTAACCATCCCCGGCGTATCCGCAGTCACCGCCGCCCTGCCGGTATCCACATTTCCAGCCGACCGGTTTCTGTTCCTGGGATTTCTACCTCGACGGCACAACGCCCGGGTCGCCGTGCTCCACGAGGGCGCGTTATCCGGATGCACCCTCGTCATCTTCGAGGCCCCCCATCGTCTGCGTGCCACACTGTCCGACATTGCCGACACACTCGACGACACCCCGATAGCGGTGTGCCGCGAACTTACCAAACTCCACGAAGAGATCTGGCGCGGCCGCCCGTCTGACGCTTTGATTCATTTCACGCAGCCCCGCGGCGAGTTCACTATCGTCATCGGCGCACCACCCATCGACAGCGAAAGCCGGGGAGCGGATGCGTCCCCGGCTATAGTTATCGAAGCAGCCCGCCTGGCCCTTTTGGAACGGCGCGCCATCGGAATGCGTGGCCGCCTGGCCGTGGCGGAGGTCGTTGCCGCCACCGGACTGCCCCGCCGCACCGTGTACACCCTCTGGGTTGAAACCGGCGCTGCACCCCAACCCACCCCGGATTGACCGCGCCGGTCATCCCGGTAATCACATGATCCTGGGGTTACGCCACCACCACGACGGCCTCACCCAACCCTTCGATGGAAATCCGGCCTTCCGAAGCAAATTCTAGCGGAGTCGGAGGAACCAGGCTTCCCGTGATAACCACGTCCCCGGCCTTCAGTGGGTGGTTATGCTTCGCCAGCTCGTTGGCCAGCCACACCAGCGGCTCAAAGGGATGACCCATCACGTCCCGGCCATACCCCTCGCCCACCTGCTCGTGGTTAATTGTCATCACCCCCTTGCAGTTCACCAGGTCTTTGCTTTGCCAGTCGGTAATCGGATCGCCCAGCACGATGCCCGAATTCAGAATGTTGACGGCCACGCTGAACAACGTTCGTTCTTCGGTCGTAAGGTCGGGCGGTGTCCGCATGTCCACGATTTCAAATGCCGTTGCCACTTCCGCCACTGCTTCGGCCACCTTTTCCCGGGTGTAGGGCGCTCCCGACACCGGCAGGTCGCGACCCAGCGTAACGCCAACCTCCAGCTCAATGCCCAGGTTCACGTACTCGGTGTAGTTCAATACCACCGGCGACCGCAAAATCACCTTTTGAAACACTGCGCCCAATACCGGATGATCCAGACCGGCCCGTTCCTGCATCACCGGCGTGGTATAAGCCAGCTTGTACCCGGCCAACGGGCCCCAGATGCTCGACAACATGCAGTGCAGCTCTCGCTGAATCCCGTAGGCTTCTTCCAGCGTCTTGGGGAACAGGTTATCCGGGAGTCGATCAAAGGGCTTCACGGACTGGTATTTTTCAAAGATTAGTTCGGCCGCTAGACGGGCCGGCGTCGTCGTAACCATTTGGCGCCCCCATATTAATTCGTGATTAGTTCAGATTATACGCTTGCCGCGCAACTCTATCGTTGCCATATCAATCTGGTCTGACTCAGCATAAACACAAGCCGCCGGCAACCGGGACACCTGGCCCGGTAACTGGCGGCTCGACGGTTTGGATTCAGCGAACGCGGTCCGTTAGCGGGCCTCGCTGCCAGCCTCGAACCCGCAGTCCTGATGCGTGCCGTCGCAAAACGGCTTGTTGTCCGACTGTCCGCAACGGCAGAAAGATACCCATCGACCCTCGGGAATCGCGTACTGGTTCCCGCTCTGGTCAACAATCTCGATTTCTCCGATAATCCGCAGCGGGCCGTTGCCCCGGATTTCCACTTTGACGTCTGCCATTTTATCCCTCCTCAGGAATGATTGGTTTCAGTGTGGCATTGTGCCACAAGTTCGTTACAGATTCACTACCAGGTTGTCAGGGGCGCGGCAGAGGATACCGACCTGTTCCTCATCGTATGGGTTTTCTTCGATGTGAGGCGTGTTAGCCGGCACGAAGATGAAGTCTCCCGGCCCGGCCTCTATCGACTGCTCAAAATTCTCCCCGAACCACACCCTGACGTACCCCTGCAGCACGTAGGCGGCAGTCTCAGCCTCCAGATGGGTATGGGGCGGCCCCTTCTCCCGCGGCGCGGCGGTAACCTTCCCCATCCAGATCTTGGTGGTGTCGCCCTTGCCGGGCATGATTGCCGGCTGCCGAACCATGCCGGGCGTCTGGATAGTCTCCGAAGCATCGCCCACCGTATGCACCACGTAGGGCTTGGCGTCCGTTTGCTGCTGTATTGCCATTGTCATTACTCCTTGTTGATAGCCGTCATTCCGGCAAAGGCCGGAATCCAGAAACTTCCTAACGAGCCGGATTCGCCGGATAGTCCTCGCTCATGCCAGTGTCCCCGGTCTGAATGATAAAGTCGCGGCGGTCGCGATACAAGCGGGCGCGGTTGAGCACGACTTCCCTATCATCATCTTCGGTATCCAGGACAGCCTTGATCGTGTCGCCATCCGCCATGAACCAGTACTTGTAGTGGCATAAATTGGCACTACACGGTTGTGGTGAAGCCGTGGACCCACGGCGACCCGAGGGATGCTCTGGCTGAGTAGCTTTAGCCGGTTGCTTCCCGAGTCTCGCAAAGTGCCGCGGTAACCGCGGCACTTTGCATTGTACGCGGGGTATGGGTCTTCGCCAAGAACTGGCGTCACAGTTTCGGGCGGAGTAGAGTTCGCTTCGCAACACGAAGGTGACTGCGGTGGTGCGTCATTTTATAAACGCCGACCGCCCCGTTGCTCGGCGGCGGCCGGCGTCGCTGGTATCCGTCGTCTGATCAGGATGGTGCTATGCTGTTTTCGGCACCTTCACGTGTTTCATTGTGCCCCGTAGGAGGCTAGCATGACCGCATGGGTGGTACGAGGTGGCTCCCGAGGCGAAAGGGAACCCGAGGCACTGGACAACAGTATCCTTACCATAGGATTCGGTCTTCTCGGGGATCTTTCCGGCGTGTCCGGTCGGGACGGGTTCATCGAAGTTGTGAGGGAGATTCATCCCGAGCATTCGCTGCATCAGGTACGTAATCACGGTCGTCAGGTCTGGTCCTTTGTGGAACAGATCCAACCTGAAGACTTGGCTGTCATGCCTAGGAAGGGGACCGGCTTCGTGGCAGTGGGAGTGTTCTTGGGAGATTACCTGTACCGGTCGGCAGCTGGAGATTTTGCGCACGGAAGGCAGGTCAGTTGGATCAACGCTCAGGTCCGTCGTGACCAGCTTGGGGATGACTTGAAGAGGTCTCTGTCTGCGGATAGCACCGTTTTCCGTCCCCGAGCGGAGGGTTCAGAGGAACGGTTGCGTGCGTTGGCTGAAGGCAATGAATCCGATGGCACCAGTGTAGCGACCGGGAATTTCATTCAGGACGTTGAATCAACAGAAGATGAACCGGCTCTCGACATTGAGGAATACGCCCTGGGGCAGGTGCGCGAGTACGTAGAACGAAACTTTCATGGGCATGCCCTAAGCGACTTGGTTGCTGCTGTCCTAGAGGCCGAGGGATACCGGGTTGCGGTCTCGCCGCCTGGTCCGGACGGAGGGGTCGACATTTTGGCGGGCAAGGGGCCCATGGGGTTTGACTCTCCCCGGATATGTGTCCAGGTTAAATCTGGCCGGCAGGCGTCCGGAGTCAATGTGCTCAGAGAACTCCAAGGGGTTATGCAAACCTTCCAGGCCGACCACGGCCTGCTAGTGTCCTGGGGCGGGTTCGCTCGGCCTGCGGAGCTGGAGGCGAGGGCGATGCACTTTAACGTCCGGTTGTGGGGTGCTGACCAGTTGCTGGAGGCGGTGCTTGAGAACTATGAACTGCTGTCGGCGGACGTGAGGTCGGCGTTGCCGCTGAAACGGTTGTGGGCGTTAGTCCAGGAGGATGCTGGTTAGATGTGTTCGTGACAACGACGGCTGCGGTGGTCTGGGGCTCGTATCAAAAAGCCGGCCGTCTCGTTGGTCGGTGACGGCCGGCGTCGCCGTTGGTCGGCGACACTCTTATTGTGCCAAACGCGGATGTTCGGGAGCTACTGCCGGGTGTCACTGTTTTGGGCGGTGTGAAATCCTCCTGAAGGTGAAAGGCGTGCTGGAGCTTCAACCGGGCGGTCGTTGGGCCAACCGGAGTCGCTGGGCTACTCGCTTTCTGGACGGTTATTGTGGTGAGCCAGCAGGTGGAGGTCGCTTTGCGGTTAGGTTGAATTGGAGGTCAGTGGTCGCTGTTTTGTTCGGCCCACGGCGGAGCGTTCCGGTAGAGGGCGCTATGGCCGTGGCCGCAGGTTGGCAGATTTCCGAGATTGTTAGCTTGGTTGTCGTCAGCTTCCGTTCGTAGGTACGGAGGGTTGTCTCGAACTATGATGATTCGGGACGGAGCTGCCCCTGCTTGGGCTAATGAATAGTAGTTGAAACGGCGCTCGTCGATGTCAGGAATGATGTCTTGGGCTCGGTCATGCCAGTTGACGCCGCAGTACCCGACCGTTTGTCCCTGGTCGTTGAGGATACGGCCGGTGGCGAAACGGGGTGTTATCTGTAGGATGTCACGAGGATCGTTGGATTGGTTCTGCATTGGTGACCTCGGTAAAGTCCCCATACGTGGTGTAACAGGAACCGCGTGGCTAGAAGGCATCCACCGCGTCATCCTTGTTGGAACTATTCCCAACCCGATGTGGCTCAAATTGGCACTATGCCGTAGTGGTGAGGCGGTGGTCTGACGGAGATCGGGAGGATAGCACGGAAGGCTAATATTGTTCACTAATGTGGTAGCGCGGGTAGGGCCGTACTAAAACCCCGACAGGTCTTGGGTACGGTTTTGGCGTGTGACGATTCACGTACCGATCAAGCGTAATACGATTGCGGATTGCGCTTCCCGCAATCGCGGTGGGTTGTGTCGTGCGTCGGCACCCGACCGACTACGGCGCCAAAGGCCGTCCCTGTGGTTCTCCGGCGGAAACTCTTGGGATGTGCGCCGGTAATGAAACCTGCTGCCCCGTTGGTCGGCGGTGGCGGCCGGCGTCGCCGTTCGTCAGCGATGGTTACATTGTGCCAGTGAGGGACGATTGCCTGCCAGGGCCGGGATTCTTCAGTCTCGGACGTAGTGCATTCCCACTCGCCACACGATCTCGGTGCGTTGGGAAGCGGAAGGCGGCATCTGGTCGGCTGAGGGAGAACCGGGCCGGCAGTTCTGCATGGCGGTTGGGCGTGGTTTTGTGGGCTGCTGGATGTGGTGCCGAGCAGACGACTGCGTGTCTCGGTGAAGTTCGACCAGCCGGTTAGAGTGTCTTCGGACGCTTACCTGGCGGCGAGTGTTTCTGCATCGGCAATGTAATTGGCGGTTTCCCTGATGCGACGCTCGGTGTGCTGGTTGCATGCGCCAGTGTAGAAACAAGCGCCGTGCAGTTGGCTGAGACGGCTGTAGTAGCGGCCCTGTAGCGATGCCGTGGCTGGATCTGAAGAAACCAGGTCGTCGAGGCCGTCGCTGGTGAGACCAGTAGGCCCGGGCTGCTCGCCCGTGCGGGCTAGCAGCAGGGCGTCAGTGGCGCGTTTGGTGGCGCACCAGGCCTTTTCTGCGGCGTCGCGGATGTCGCCCTGTTCGAGGCGTTCGACCGCTTGGGAGTGCATCCGGCGGGCGTCGGCGAAGAGCTCGTCGATCTGTTCTTGGATGGAAGTGGTAGTCACCTGGGGACTCCTGCGTCTGTCAGAGAGTATGTTACCACCTCGCGTTTGGCGGCCGGATAGAGGGACTGCTGGGCCAGCTGCGTTGGTGCTCTGGTGTGGGGTGTCGGGCAGCGGCCGGCGTTAACCGGCGCAAAAGGATAGTCGTCAAGGTTGGCCTGGTCCTTTTCAGCCGTTGCCATCACGTCCGGCGTGCCCTGCGCCGTTGCCGCGCGTCCAAGTCTTGGCACTCTTGGCAGGTGCTGGCCAGCTTCCCGTCCGTCATCAGCATCTTGTCGTTGCCGCACTCGCAGGTCCGTTCGAGGATCTCGAGTGCCCGGTCGAATTCACGGTTCCGGTTGGTGTCTGGTCCGCAGTGTTCGTCGATCAAGTCTCGGTACTGTTTGGTGAATCTGGCGTAGGCGGTTGACGGTTGGCCGGCTTCAATATCAGCCTGGCCGTATCTGACCCAGTTGGAAATGGTGTGGTGGTGGAAGTTGCCGCCGTACTGCTGTGCCTTACGGGCGACGTCTCGGTACGTGCCGTCGCTTTCGGGGATTGCTCTAATTGCTGCCACGATGTTTTCGGCGGTGAACAGTCCGACGCCTCGTGTGGTGTTTGGCATGGTGGTCTCCGGTGCTGCTGGGGTTTTTCTGCTTCGTGTTGGTGGGTGCGCTCAGAGCGGCGCTGTTGAGATCTGGGCCCTGGGTGTGCAAGCTGGTCAGCAACGTGCTCTGGCGGGCTGTTTGGCTTGGTGAGCTGTCCGGTTAGGGCAGCAAAAAGGGCGGCTCATTCGAGCCGCCCATCGTGGGTGGTTTTAGCCTGCCGTCGGTTAATGGCGGCTCAGGCACTGTAGGTGGGCTGAATTTCCGAGGTAGAAAGCCCCCTAGTTCGTTTGAGGGCCGCTGGAGTATTGCCTGCCTTTTTGGTACTTGAGGGCGTCCTATGGGCCTTTTGAACGCAGGCAGTGGCGGCTGGTGTCTTCGTTGGTTCGTGACGGCTTCAAGGGCCGTACACCGTCATGTGGGTTATAACTGCACGGCCCTGCGCCTTGGCGTCCAGTGTGCCTATATGACGGTGTAGCGGCTGGCAAGGGCCGTCTTGGCGCTTTCTTGGTCATCGGTGGTGATGGCTGCGGTGGCGTAGTCTTCCCGGCGCTCGATGATGTGGAAAGTCCTGATGTTGAGGCCGGCGCCTGTGAGTTCGCTGGCGAGGTTGGCCAGGGCACCGGGCTGGTCCAGCAACTGCACCAGTATAGCTTCGTCAGAGACTGCCTTGAAGCCAGCTTCGTTGAGGATGGCAAGGGCGTGGTCCGTCCGGTCGGTGGTGATGATCACGACTCCGTGCTGTCCTTCGTTCTCAGTCGCGATGCTGTTGAGGTTCACTCCGCCCTCGGCCAGGGTGCCCGCAATCTGGGCAATGACGCCGATGCGGTTTTCGGCCATGATCACGATGCGCTGCATCGTGGTTGCGTGAGCAGTCTGCTTCTGTTGCTCCTGAGCCAGCAGGCTGGTTTCCGCTGGCGTCAGATCATGTTCCTGCGTCGGTTGGGGACTTGGACTGCTGCAGTCAGCTACCAGCTGGTCGATGGTTGCGAAGTCAACGTGGGGCATGGTGATGATGTGGGCCACTTCGCCCTCGGGGGCAATCTGCCACCGGTCGAAGACTTCCTGCGAGGGGCGGTCGAACACCACGGTGGGAGAGTTCCGGTGTCGCCAGGCGCTGATGCCGTGTTCGTTGAACCGTTGCACGGCGTACTCGGCGGTGTTGAGCATACCGTGGACGGTCTCTCTCCATCCATCTTCGCCGTGGTGGTTGATGGCGTACCAGAGCATGAGCGGCGTGAGGCCGTTTCGGGAACCGGACAGGGTGGTGTCGTTGACACCGACGAGTTCGATGGCTCGGCCCAGGGTTTCGACCAGGTGCTTGCGTGTGACGACGATACCGCAGGGCAGGGGTGCGCCCATGAGTTTGTGGCCGCTGATGGAGATGCTGTCGATACCGGCGTCGAACCCGAACGGCTGTGGGTCGTCCACGTAGGGCAGGATCATGCCGCTGAGTGCGGCGTCGGCGTGAATGTATTGTTCCCCGATGCCCAGGTCGTCAATGATTTGCCGGATCGCGGGAATGTCGTCCACGGCGCCGCGCATGGTGGTGCCGATGGTGGCCAGAATGATGGCCGGCCGGTCGCGGTGGACGTTCAGCATGTCCCTGAGGTCGTCGTAGTCGATCTCGCCGTCGGTGCGCCTTTTCACCGTGGTGTGGGGCAGGTTGAGGATGCGGGCAATCTTGAGGATGGAGTAGTGTGCTTCCTCGGAGAAGTAGAGCATACCCTCGGGATGGAGTTCCCGGGCCAGGTAGAGGCCGTACATGTTGCCTTCGGTGCCACCTGAGGTGACGTAGCCCCAGGCGTCCTCTGGGTCCAGACCCATGAGCTGGGCGAAGTGGAGGATGACCTCTCGTTCGAACTCGTGGGTGTTGGCCCGGTAGTTGGTCTGGTGGAAGGGGTCTCCGAGGTTGTTGAGGGAGTGGTTGAGGAATGGGATGAGAGGCGAGTAGTCGAAGCTCTGGTTGCCGGGGTAGCCCACCTGCCATTGCTCTGAGTCCTTGATTGTCTTGAGGAGTTCGGCCAGGCGGGTTTCGATGTCGTTCGGTGCGGTCATGGTTACTTCTTCCTTGGTGTGTCCAAGTGAACGGTGTCTTCGAAGTTATCTGGCGTGGGAGATGTTGGCAATTCTACACATCGGGCACCCCGCATAGGGTAGCTCAATGCGTTTGTGTCGAGACGATTCGGTCGCTTAGGATTCAACCCAGACGAAATTGGAACGGGTGTCGTTGATGGCTTGGTCTTGGTAGGCGTGGGGACGGTCCCTGACGCATGCAGAGAGGCCGCCGCACCGTCCATGCTGGCGGTGCGGCGGCCTCTCTTTCAGTTTCGGCGTGGTTTTCCTGACGCCGCTGCTGTTCCGTCCTACGTCAGGGCGTGACCCTGACGTAGTTGGACTGTGGTCCAGTGCCGGCCGAGTTTATGGCCTTCACCCGGTAGACGTGCCTGACCCCGTGGGTCACCGAGTCGTCGGTGTAGCTTGTGTCGGTGTTGCCAGTGTTCTCCACGTGGACGGTGAGGCGCCGTTCTACCTCAGTAGGACGGCGGCGCAGTATCTGGTAGCCGGTTACGGTGCCTTCTGACGGTACGGTCCAGCTTATGGTGATCGACCCGCCCGACGTGGTGGCTGTGAGGTTGATTGGTGCGCCAGGCACGACAACTACGGCTGGCGCTGCGGTCGGTGCGGGCGCTGGCGGTTCTGGTGTTGGCGTCTCTGCCTGACCCGTTACTCCCGCGGTGTCGGCAGTGGTCGCCGGCGCACTGGCCGTCTCCGAGGCGATGCCGAGCTCGAAGCCGTCGTAGTACGAGTAGCCGGTGAGCCCCCAGTCGCGGAACGACACCTCGTCTATCTCGACCTTCACGGTTTTACCGCTGCCGTCGGCCGTGACTGTGCTCTCAATGCTTTGGATGTCACCGCCGTAGATGTCCGTCACCCGTGGGTTGAGCGTTGCTCCCGTTGCCTTCAGCGTCACATCGATGCGGAAGGGGGTGCTCTCGCGCATCTGGACCACGTAACTGCCCGACGGTTTCTCCGTGAGAGTGACGTCCAGCGTGAACGGCGCACCGGGGTTGTCCTGCATCAGTACCCGGTCAAAGCTGCCGGCGTCTTCGAAGAAGCCGTCTGGCAACTCGTCTATCTCGTTGCCGTACAGGTAGAGGTCCCGCACCCCCGTGAGGTTGGCGAGGTCGCCTTCCCTGAGCGTCGACATGCTGGTGCCCACCACTGCCAGCGGCTTGGTGATGCCGGCCAGATCCGCATCTGTCACGGTGCCGCAGGGGACACCGCCCAGCAGGTCGAGGATCGCGTCCTGGATTTGGCGGGTCCGGCTGCAGATGCCTCTGGCGTCCCCGTTGTGGGGCACGGATAGGGCGGTGCCGTTTGTTGCCGTGATCCCGCTGTGGGTGCCTTCCGTGAAGGCTGCGTCACTCACGGTGACGGTTGCCGGCCCGTCTCCCGAGTGAGTGACGGTGATGACCTTGCTCATTCCCCGGCCGCCGCCCGGGAAGGTGACAGCGCTTTGGGAAAGCGTGCCGCCGGTGGCCGACACGGTGGCCGACATGGTGAACGGTGGTGCGCCGCCTCCGATCCCGACCTCAAACGCGTTGGCGCCCAGGTCGAGGGCCTGCACGTCGATGCTGAAGGGAGCTCCCGTGTTCCCGGCCAGGTACAGTTCCTCCAGGCCATAGAGGCCTTTGAACATGTCCATGCTGAGCCCCGGCAGGGCGTTGTTGGCCAGGTCGATCTTGGTCAGCAACGGCGAGCTCGTAAATTCGGTTCCTGATAGGTAGTTGATGTCGTTGTCCGAGAGGTCGACCTCGAGCAATGCCCCGTTGTTGATGAAGACGCCTTCCTGCAGCCAAGTGATGTCGTTGTCGGAGGCGTCCATGACCTCTAGGTTCGGGTTCTTGTGGAAGGGGTCCGGCGGCAGCAGGCTCATGTCGTTGCCCGATAGGTCGATTTCCTGCAGTGCCGTCATTTGGTCAAAGACGTGGCTCGGCATGAAGTCGATTCGGTTGTCGGAGAGGTCCAGGGCCGTTATGCCGGACAGCCCCTCGAGGTCGGTGGCCGCCAGTTCGGTGAGGCTGTTGTCCGACAGGTCGAGGGTACCGGTGATGGCGGCGAGGTGCTGGTCGGTAACGTCTGCGCACAGGCTTACGTCGGCGATGGACGCCATGATGGCGGTCTGCACCGTTGCGTCGCGTCCGCAGATGCCGTTGCTGGTCTGTGCTAGGGCGTTGTCCCTTGGGTTGATGGCGACCAGCGCGGCGACTACTCCGATGATGGCGATGATTGACGTTATGGCGGCTGCGGTTTTCAACTTGTTCATGGCTTCGGGTTCCTTGGGCATTGAGTTTTCATGACCTCGGCGGCCATCCGCCGTTTTCATGGATGCTGACCCATTCTGGTACAACTTCCGGAAGTTGTGTTGAAAATGCTCGTCTCCCCGGGGTGGTGGGACGGGCCTTGGGCCGTCCGTTTGTACTCATATCGCGAAGAAAATGTCGGCTGGGAAAATCCCAGCCGACATTCGGTGCCAGCGCGGTTGAACTGTCGTCAGTTCACCTGCGCTGCGGTGGACCACTCGCTGTACGCGACCTCGCTGTTGTGGCGGAGGTCCAGGTACTCGCGGACCCGGAACCGGTACTGGTTGGCCGAGACGGGCAGCGTGTAGTCGATGTCGATGCCGCCGTCGGCGCCGGCCGCCCGGGTCGACTTGTGGATCTGCGTCCAGGTGCCGTTGCCGCAATCGCCGTTTGATACGTTACAGGCTTCAATCTCATAGCCGCCGCTGTTGTAAGCTTCGGAATACGCTCGGTAGCTTCGGTCGATGCCGCCATAGATGGTCACGACTCCGCTCTCTTTGGAAACCCTGAAGTCTCCGGAGCTGGTTCCGATGGTGAGCTTGGCCAGGTTGTGGACGCGTACCTCGGCGGTGCGCGCTGTGTAGCCGTTCCAGCCCATCGCGGACCAGGCGACTGACATCAGCATGTCCTGGTAGCCTAACGATACCGTGGTCGCCTTGGGCTCCAGGGTGAGGACCCGGTCTCCCACGTCGTACGAGGCCGCTTCCATGCGGTCCACCAGCATGTCTCGCGCTCCGTTGTTGCGGGGTCCGAGTTCGTTGTGGACCGGTGCGGGATCGTTGGTGAATTGCGCTCGTCTGAGGACTCGGCCGCCCACGTAGATGTCGAGGAAGCAGACCGGGCCGGTGTAGGACGGCATCGTGATGGTCGTTTCCTGACCGGCAACCAGGTCAATCTTTGCCGGGACGGAGCCCGAGATCGATATGCTGCCTGCCACGTCGGCGCAGTCGTAGGCCGCGCGGCGGGTGCGTCCGGTTTCCGATGCGGCGGGTCCTTTGGTGGATAGGCCGTCTTTGGTCGCGATGGCCGAAACGCGCACGGTGTATTCGGTGCCCTCCTCGAGGCTGGACACCGTGTGGGACGTTCCGGTCGGAAAGCTGTTGCCGCCGTCGGCCGTGTTGGCGTTCTTGTAGGACGTCCACTTGCCGCTGGACTTCTTCCACGTGAGGCGGTAGTCGTCGGGGGCGTTGCTGGGCGCGTCCCAGGTGATGACAAGTTCTCCGGGATTCGTACTCGACAAGCCCAGGTTGCTGGTCGCTTTATCGTCTTGCTGTGCCTCGGCGGCTTGGTGCAGCAGGAGCAGGAGCGTACCGGCGACGACCAGGAAGGCCAGCGCCGCCATGAGGACGCGCGGTGTGAGATGAGGGCGAGAAAGTTCTTTGATGTTCATGTGGCACCTCTCCAAGTGTTCGTTTGCCACTCCTGGTCTGCGGCTGCGCGAATGGCAGGCGAACGTAGCCTCGCCAATCGACGGCCTGTTATGTCATTCTACAACCATTGCGTGACGATAATGTGATGGTCAATTGCATAGCGGTGGCGGTTACCGTGCAATTACTCGTGGTTGATGCTGGAGTTGTTCGGCTACCGTAGGTTGCTCGCTGTTTTGCGGCTGCCGCGCATCCCATGGTGGGCCATGGGTTGGCCGCCCAGCGCAGGGAAGCGTGTGGCGAACACTGACGGCATGGCCTCGAGATGTAGGGGACTACGGGCAATTGTGCCGCCGTGCGGGATCCGTCAGAAACTTCGTCCCGGGCTCCGAGCAGCGGTCAGGGAAGTAAAAGAACCACGGGCGGCTCGAAAGAGCCGCCCGTGGTGTTGAACCTGACAGGCGTGCGGTCCGCGTCAGACTTTGGCCGCCTGTTCTTCCGGCCGATGCGCTCGCCTGCGCCGTGTGTGATCTCGCAGGCTATTACCCGTGAGGGGGCCATCCAACAGTCTGGATGGCCCCCTCGTTTGTGCTAGGTTTAGGGCCGCTAGCTGCCTGGATTGATGGTGATGGTCGCTTTTGCGGGATTGCCGACGAACATCTTGTACGACATGCCTTTGAACTCGAGCCGGTACGTCTGGTTGGGGTCGAACCCGCCCCGGGCGCTGATGTAGACCTGCAGGGTGAACTCGGTGTCGTCGGCATAGAAGTGCGCCCCGTCGTGCGGTCCCCGGGGTATGTATGCGGAGTACTCGAAGTGGATGCCGCCGCCGCCCCGTATGGATTTGGCGACGACGCCCACGTCGACGAACCGTTCCGGCGGGGCCGACAGCTTGACCTTGACGTTCAGCCTGGCGTACTCGTACTTCTCATTCCTGCTGTTCCTGACGTTGGTCACCTCCTGGTTGGGCACCTCGTAGTTGGCATGCTCGAAGAAGACGTCCACCGGTGGGTCGTCGTCGTCCACCAGGTTGACGCGGACGGTCTCCTGGCCTCTGACGTAGACCAGGTCGTCGGGCAGGGTCCCGAAGCTGAGGGTCAGGTACTCGCCGTCATCGTCGATGTCGTCGTTGATCGCCCTCACGCGGAAGGTCTGCTCCGTCTGGCCGGGTAGGAACGTGAGCCGGCTGGGGATGTCGCCCGCGTCGTAGTCGACGCCTGGGGCGGCTCCGTCGTGGTGGGTGACGGTGATGGGGATTACTACAGTGCTCTCCATGTCGCGGCGGCGTGACAACTGGATCCGCACGGTGGCCGTGGTTCCGTTCGAGTACTCGCCCTCGTTGGCATCCAGCTCGGCGTCCGCGAAGCTGACCCTCATCCGCTTGGAGAAACCCAGAGGATTTGGGGGATCGGTCACCGGGACCTGGGTGAACTCGTTGTCGTTGAACCAGACCCTGGTTTCGGTGGGCTGGTACGAGAATTTCCCCGTCGCGCCGGCGCTGACGAAGGGCGGCAAGTCGCCGAAGGCCAGGTCCAGGTATTCCCCTGATGTACTGTTGCTAGAACCAACTGTTACGTCGGTAGTGACTCAGTTTGAAATGGGGTATCAGGAATCGTAATAATGGATTGGTCAGGCAACGTCCTTGCGCGTCAAACAGGATACAGCTCACTGACTCAGTAAACTGCCGACGCACAGAGGGCCGGAGGTTGATAGTGACGCAGTTTGCAATTGGGTATCACGAAACGTGATATTGATACTTCTACCGGTGGGTCAAGGGATTCGCATCTTCAGCGTGACAACTATGGATCGTCGTTGCTGCTAGGTTTGTTCCGTCACTGGCTTCTCAACGGCGTGCCGTACTTCTGGCAGAGGGTCATCCCTTGCTACTTCCAACCACGTTGCAACGGCTGGGCTTTCTTCCAGTCCGCTTTTTGCCATTGCCGCCGCAAGTGCGGCACAGTAAAGGCGTTTCCTTGGGATTTCGTCTGGGTCTTCGTGTCTTCGGTCATACTGTAATTCTTCGGCAAGGTAACGCAGTCCGCCCTCTGCCAGATTTTGGATAGCTTCTTTGTGCGAATCTTGACCATTCTCGAAGATCCATGCGGCTACTTGTAATGCCGCTGTGACTGCCGTGTTGCGGAGGGACGCAATGGCGATGCCGATTTCGCGCACTAGGTCGTCAGGCGGTTGCGGAACCTGCGATTCAGGTTCTGATGCTGTTTCAAGCCATCGGTGCATAGCTAAGAATGCGTCGGTGGCCAGTTGGCTATCGTCGGACGTAACGCCTATTCGCAATGTCGTTGCGATTTCTGCGACTCTCTCCGGATTGATTTTTACTAATGCGATGGCTAAGGCGAACGCTGGCAGGTGATTGGCGGTAAGCTCCTGCATCTTCGTGTGAATCTTGTCTGCCAAAGGCTGAGACACAGTGATTTCGCTTATGAGCGAGGGCAAGGCGTTAGCCATATCCAACGTGAGTTGCTGGGTTAAGGATTTGAGCATCCTGTCCCGTGTAAAGGCGTTTTGTTTGGGTACAGGATCATCAGCCCAGGATTCCAGTAGCTTCGTGAGATGATCACTGTCGGCTTGTGACAGCGCTAGGTTTTGCCCGTTTTCTTGGAGGCTCCACATCGCCGTGCCAGCTTGCCAAAGTCTACTTTCCACATCCTGATGGTCGTGGTTTAGCCCATTGGGAGAATTCCCATACATTTGAAAGCCACGGTTTTTCCGCTGAATATCGTAGGTTTCGTTTGCGTCGTGCGATAGCCATTTCGTTCGGAATCGTTGTTCCGCTAAGCCTAGGGTAGGTTCTGGGAACGTGAGGAACGACCAATCGAATAGAGCGGTGTTTCTAGGCAGTCCATCAGGAGCGGTATGTTGTTCAGACCAGAGTGCAGTTGCAATTCGTAACGACTCGTCCTCGGTAAGCTGATCGGAGTGCGCTAATGGGATCATCCTGGAGGCTGCCCGACGTCGGGCAGTCTGGTTGCCGGTGAGCCCACGCACTATCAAGTTGATGGTGGCTTGCCATTGTGATTCGTTCTCAGGCGTGCGCAGCAGCTCCGTTTGCCCCACTACTTCGCCTGGGTCTGGCCAACTGTATTCTACGGCCGGTGCGATGTTGTTGAGCCCTACTATTTCAGCACCTAGAAGGTCCACCGCGCGGCGCCGGCGATGTTCGCTTGGTAATGCTTCCCATGAACGCAACAGCAGGTTACGGACCGTACTGTCAAATAATGATTTCGCCAATTCTGCGCTTTGGCAGTATCCCACGGCTTTGTTGAGGATAGTTTCAACTTGGTCTGGCTCTAGTCTTATCACAAGGCGCGATAGTACCTCGGCGGCTGTATTGAATTGCTGCTGAGTCGCTGAGGCTCGCTCAACTTTGTCGCGCATGGCCTTTTCTAAGGAGTTCAGGCAACATTCAGTTAGGGCTTCTGCTAGACTGGTTGGCAAGGTTGCAACCCTAGTGCGGGTGAGAACGCGTCCCAGGGTTTTGTCATTGTCACCGTTGCAAGCCCGCAAGACTAGACGCACGGCGAATTCCAAATCGTCGTCAGCGACCTCCTCCGCTGCTTTCTTGAGCACCTCTGTCCACACGCTTGAGTGGTCGGTTCGTGGAGGCAAGCCTGCCATCTCTGCCAGTCTGACGGCCCGATACGCTGCTGCGATCGGGTCGTAGTTGACCCAGCGCTCGCTCGTGCCGCGCCTTCGATTAATGTCGAATGGTGGTGGATCTTCTTCCGCTTGGTCTTTTCCCATGCCGTCCGTCACGTTCTGTCTTTCCTGGAAGGGGTCGCACCGCATGGGAGCTAATTCTCTGAGACGGTCGAGCAATGTGAACCTATTGTCGAAGTCAAGGGCGACGAAAGTCGCCCATGACTCTCGGGATAGGCTGGCGATCCCATGCTCGTCTGGAGGCATGGCTTTGATTACGGCGAGGGAAAAGTTCAGCAACTCTCTTGCTTCGCTGTTGCGTCCAGCTTCCCACAGCAATGCAGCTTTGCGCATTGTCCAAATAGGGTCGCAATTTTCAGGTTTCCAGCCCGCTAGCAAGTCTCCAAGCCAGTTGAAGTCACTATAGTAGATGGCCAGCAGGCATTTTTCGTGGAGAATGCGGTGCCGGAGGTCCGGGTCCTCGTCTTGGAAAGGCTCCAGTGCTTTCACTGCTTGTTTGAACGCCTCCCGGTCGAATCGGAAACGAGCCGCAGTTACCAACGCTACTGCCGCATTGCGCCAATCCTCACGAATGGCCGTCCAGTCCTCGGTTGGTGCTGCTGCGCCGTCGATTTCGCGAATTTGGCAGTCGATTGACCCGAGGGTCTCTTGGATCGCAATCTGTAGGTCAGGGTGCATTGGAATGAGGAGAATTTCGCCTCTCCACACCAGTTCTCTGAGGGATCTCAGTCGTTCGACGGATTTCATAGCGGACAAGGACACTAACACGGTGCGCCCCCAAGTGTCGGTGTCCAGCTCCATTCTGCGCTGATTGAAGGGCGGCATAGTCAGCCACCCAGGGTAAATCAACCTGTTGTGCCGCCAAATGGCGGTGATTTTCCTAACCTCTTCAGGTGACGACACTGGTTCAATGCCCCGGGTTGTAGGTTCTGGTCTTGGCTCGTCGGTGGTTGCCGTTTCTATCGGCTGAAGGACCGAGGGAATGTCGTCACTTTGGCGGTTGGGAGCAGTGGGCCAGCTGGTAATGTCGTAGGGGCGTCCGAGTTCCAACGTGTGCAGCAACCACTCGGTCGCATATTCGTGGCGTAAGTTGTCTGGCCATTCGCCGGCTCGCGGATGTTGCGCGAGGTCTATCGGGATCACGCTATGGCTTTCCAACATTCTCCGGCGGTGTGGCGACAGGCCCAACCATCCAGCCAAGTAAATCTTGAGCGCAGACGGTCCCAAGTTGTCCCTGACCCATCCTGACCAGTTCAGGAAGTTGGGGTCGTCGCCGGAGAATCCAATCAGGAGGAACACTGTTTCCATCATTGACTGTTGTACGGTGTTGACGAATGGAGCGAATTTCGCGGGGTAGGTTCGGTAGTCCTCTTCGGTGACGATCAGAGGAAACTGTGCCGGCAACGAGCCGTGTAGTTTGACGATGCGTGGCCGGCCTGCCATCGGGATTTCGTCCACGTTAGTAACCGTGCTGTAGTGCTGTTCAGTAACTTGGCCTTGAGCTCGTTCCAACAGCGTGTCCCAGTTGGTGGTGTAGATGTCTTGCCAGGGTAGCTGCAGCAACCGCTGATGCGTCGATCCGGGATGGTGTTCTTCGTGGCGAACCAGCCGGCGCAGCGCGTCGTGCAACGCGCCTCTGCCAAACGCGGCTTCGTATTCTTGGGCCGTACGCAGTTGGTTGAAGTATCTGGTGTCGCTTTCCTGCGGGTACAACTCACTGTGGAGCCGGCTTGTAACTTCCTCCCACGTTGGGAGGGTGATTGCTTGGGGCACGCTTGGCACAGAGTTCCGGCTGAAACCGCTGCCTACCATCACGGAGGCTCCATTGCTGTATCGTTGCCACAGGGCGTCCCGAACTCGATTGATGTGGCTCTGGTCTGGAAAGGTCATGGTGTTTGCATACCTACTTTCTACCGCCGCGGTTTCGTCGTCGGTGAGGCTGTACAGAGCGTACACTAGTCTGTGGATTCCCGTCTCCTCGTTGCTGGTGTCCGCCGCCGGGTTGACGAATTTGGCTTTCAGGATGCGTTCAACGTCACAGGCGACTGATTCCTCTTGTTCGACGGTAACGTCATTTTATGCCTACGGCTCGGCGGCAGTATGCCTGCTGTTTGACCGTCAGGCGTATGGGGGTGACGTGTCCTGCGGGGTGCCAGCCCTTGCGGCAGCTGGAGAGCTGATTTTTACGCTTGTTGGTTCTTTTCGTCATGCTCAAATTGTCTCAGGTATGTGCTATTACCCGCGTGTGTTGGTTGTGCTATAAGGTTGCTTACTATGGCAGGCCGACCGGAAAACGGCGTTTCGCAGATTGGCAACGATGGTGGGAACGGGCACCTAGTTCCCGTTTTGTTGATGCTGTCCGCTGTGATGATCTGGGCAATAGTGCCGCTGGCGATTGACCTCAGCGCTGGTAGCCTCAATCCTTTCCTTTTTGGAGGGGGCTGGCGGCTGGGTGGAGCCATCGGATGCGGGCTCTTTTTGCTTTTTCGGTACCCGAAATTGCTCGGAACATTGTGGTTCATGGTCTCTGGGTCGGAGAGGATCGGGGAGGCGGACACGCGCGAAGTGGTTCGTCGCCATTTTAGCCTCCGGGGGTTGGGTGGCTGGAGCTTGGTCTACAGTGCGTTCGGTAAGTTCGACTACACTTTGTTCGCGATTGCGGCTCAGTCGGTCGCCATTTCAATCGTGGCTGTCGTCTTTGAAATCTGGCCCATAGTGATGATCATACTGATGGGCGTTTTTTTCAGAGACGACCCGCAATACAGGAGAACAGGTGCCGGGTCGTTCTCCCTGCTTTGCCTGTGTTTCGTCGGCATCACGTTCGTTACGCTGTCAGGATCAGCGGACCTCTTCAGCGCGGACTGGCGACTTGTCGGCATCGCGTTGGCGGTTTTGGCGGCACTGGCAGGAGGATCGAAAACCGCGGTTCTCTTCAAATGGGGCAACGTTCTCGGAAGACGGTTGTACAACCCTACCATTACTGGGGAAACCCCGGATTCTCTCTACACCTTCGGCACCTTGCTGGGGCAGTTTTTGGCTCAGTTGCTGTGTTTCATTCTGAGTGTCGTGATCGGGTTCGCTATGGGCGAACACATTACCGGCAAAGTGCTGATCTATTCAATTTTGGGTGGGATTGCCTCCGCCGGTATTGCCGATGTTTTCTTTCGGAAAGCCAACGCTTCCAGCGACAATTTGGGAATAAATGCGCTCAGCTATTTGACCCCGATTTTCGCCATACTCTGGCTTTTGCCGTTTGCCGATTGGAATCTGAACTTGGACCGCACTGGTTACTTGGTCATCGGCATTATCGCAATAGTTATGGCCAACCTGCTCCTAAACTTTGAGGCTGAAATCCGGTGGGGGTTTAAGGCACTGGTCCTAGCGCTGGGGACTTGCGGTGCGATTGTGTATCTGCGGGACGGGCTGTTCGAGTTCCTGGGGATAAATGGCTGGAATTGGGCGGAGAGCGGGTTCTTTGAGTCAATTTCGCTGGCCGCGACGGTGTTCACCCTGCTGGTGGCGTTTCGGGTAGCTCGGCTGTCCAGTCGCACCAGTGAGGAGGACAACCGGGTCTTCAGCGTTTACCGGAAGCTGGACTTGCTGGCCCGGCGCGGTGTCATCAATCCCGAGGTGTGTGATTACATTCTGGAGATTGACCGGGCCAACAACGATGCGTCAACCGAGAAAGAGGCGTACTACAAAGTCCGTCGGTTAATTGCAGAGGTGGACGCCAAGTCCTTGGACGAAGCCGAGGTTCAGTTGCTGAGTGACGCGGAGGCGAACTTGGATGCGCTGGTCCGTTCCAAGCAGGTGGACATCCACCTGGGGGAGGTATTCGCCCTAGGCATTTTCGCCACGATCACCGTCGGTTTGTCCTTGTTCACGCTACCACCACAGTTAGGTGGGTGGACGCGTCTGCTGGTCGACTTGTTTGCGATGCTGATCTCTGCGGTTGTCATTTTCCTGATGTTCCACATCCATGATCTGCAGCGTGAGCGCGACGAACGGAAGCTGGAGTCGCTAGAAGAGAGAGCGGAGCACCGGGGCTATTTAGCTCGTTTCATCGACACTGAGCGGCGTTTGCCCGACCAACTGCTTTCCCTAGTCGTTGGCACTGCCATTGTGTTGGCCTACGCTGGCCTTTTGGCGAACAAGTGGCTGGGGTGGGCTGGGTGACGGCTCCCCTCAGAAATGTCAAAACGAAATTCGTCGTTCGGTTGACTGCATTCAGTTATCTATGAAGCGGGCTCAAAGTTTCGCAATTTTCTTAGGGCAGCAGCAAATCTCACGGTTCGATCTCCAAGGGAATACTGTTTGTGTTTGCGGTGTGCAGGAATCACTCCTGAATTCCGGGTAAACGGCGGCAATTGTCTCACCAGTTCCTTGAACTGGCAACGACGCTAGGTGGGGAATCAGAAGTCGCTGGTAGTTCTGCCTTCGGGCTCGGAGCCTTCGTCCACACGCTCCGGGCAGTCCAGGGCGCTGATGTCGCAGAAACGGCATTCGTGTGGGCTGGGCACTCGGGCGGGCGGCTTGTCGGCCGCCAGTCGGCGGATCAATGCTCCCAGGTTCTGTATCAACTGGGTGTGCAGGCTGCCCCTGGGAACTCGTACCGTCCGCGTCGGATAGATCACTTCTCCCGCCAGCTTGGCGTGCTGGTATTGCGGCAGTGCTCTGGGCAGGGCGTACATGTAGATCATGATCTGTACGAAGTGCGACGGCTGCTGCTGGCCAGCTTTGACGTCGATGACTAGGGCGTCGTCGTTCCGGACGACTATCAGGTCGGGTCTGCCGGCCAGCGTGGCTGATTGCCCTCGCAGACGGAAGCTGTTCTGACCCTCAACGTACACGTCTTGGCCGCGTGCTTCCCACTGGGTTTTCTGTTCGTTCAAGAGTGAAGTGTGGTTCAGCATCCACTCAGTCTGGTTGAACTCGGACGGGGTTCTGGTCCAGTCCTGGTAATGGGCCTTGAACCAGACGGCCCATTCGCACGAGTTCTCGCCGGTCAGCAGCCTGGGCAGCCAGCTGGCCCAGATGTAGGGGGCTTCTCGCGGGACGGCCACGTTTGCCTCGGGGGGACGGGGATGTCTCCGAGTCTATTTGTGGCCGTGTCCGTGCCGCAAGGAGCAGCTGTCAGCAAATCTGTTAGTCCGACCGCGTCTCTGTGTCGTTTTGGTGGATCATCTTTTGGTTGTGGGGGACCGTCCTCACTTACGCTTTGCGTCCGTTCGGCTCACGGGCGGGCGAATGCCCTTGCCATGGCCTCTGTCACGTTGTTGATGTTCGCGTCGTCGAACATCAGGATCTCCTCTTCCGGTCCGTGATACGCACCTAAATTGCTGTTCCCGCGAGCTGCTCGACAACGCTGACCACGGCAGTGAGGCATGACTGTAGCGCTGGAACCACGGGCGGCCTCTGTACGATCCCTTCCGTCTCTATGACGGAACCGTATCCGGGGCTGGCAGCCTCCAAGTCGGCGTCCCTGAAGCACACGTCGACCACCACGTCAATCTTCACCAGATGTTCATGAACTGTGTCCCGCAGCGAGTACCACAGTGTCGTTCCTCGATTCGTGGCAAGATGCTCCAACTCTGGTGGGACGTGGCCCTCCAGGTGAGCGCCGGTGACTGAGTGGGTGTTGACCACGTTGAGGTAGCGGTGCTTGTCGATATTGCAGATCTTGTGGAGCATCCAAAGGTGCGGCCCGACGCTTCGGTTGTCTTGGAATGGCTGAAAGGATTCGATCATGCCGCGCTGGCGGTCATCCAATCCTCTAAGCTGGTCTCCCACGCTTTTGTCATAGTCTCCCGCGTCAATGAAGATTGGGAACTCGTGGCGAGGGTTGGTAGACTTCCCGTTGGCGCTCACCAGTTGCCAGATCAGATGATCCAGCGCCGACCGCAGGTTGTAGGCGATCTCACCCACGTCTATCGAGTACTCGTAAACGGTTTCCGGTTCATCGTAACCCGCATTAGGGTCCGCCGCCTGCCGGGTTGCTGTCTCCAGCCGGACCTTCTCGTTTGCGCAGTGGAATGCGATCCTCGAGCTAAGGCCTTCAAAATTTTTTTGAGCTCGTTCAATCTTGGTTTGGATTCCTCTCATCTCCAAAGTATTCAAACCTGCCTTTTTGGTGTCTGTGGCCAGACTCACGACCATGCCTGAAGGTATCAGAAAATTGCGAAACTAGATTCGTGTTTTTGTGAACAGCAACAAGGGCCGCTGAAGGGGCTTGGAGCGTTGCCTGGTTCCCTTACGGGTGCAGCCGTTCACCGGGGCCGACCTGTTGGTATCCCGCCTTGCTGGTACGCATTTGGTACTGCAGCGAAATGGGGTGCAGGTCCGGTCTCTGGCTCATCCTTCCTGGTGATGGGCCTTGAACCAGACGGCCACTCGCACGAGTTCTCGCCGGTCAGCAGTTTGGGCAGCCAGGTGACCCAGATGTAGGGGGCTTCTCGCGGGACGGCCACGTTTGCCTCGGGGGACGGGGATGTCTCCGAGTCTATTTGTGGCCGTGTCCGTGCCGCAAGGGCCTGCTGTCAGTAAATCTTGTGTACGGTGTCCAAGTGGTCGTAGTCTTAGCCCACTTACGCTGAGTTCATCTTGCGATGAAAGACGGCGCCACCTGAGTGGCGCCCCTATTGGTTGCGACTGACCGGTTCCCCGGTTGTCTTGATGTCGTCGGTAAAGCCGGCCTGTGTTTGGCCGGTTTTATTTGGTGGGCTAGTTAGAGAACGACTTGCAGTGGACCCATGAGGCTTCAGGCCGACTTGTTGTCGAACGTCTGGAACTATTACCAGTTATTGTCGGTTTCGTGTGGGTCGTGTCGGCAAGTCCGGTGAGAAGTCGGCTGAACTGGGCAGCGCTCGTCAGGTGCAACCCCGTGGACGGCATCGCCGCCGCCTACTGATTCAGCTGAATGAGTGCTTCCTGCACCTTGTCTTGGTCATACCCGAGTTCGAACGCCTTTTGGTAGGCGCTCTGGGCCTCTTCCTTCCTCATGAGCTGGGCCAGCGTTGCCCCGCGTGCAAAGTGGTGGTCCGCTGCGACCTCGGGCTCGGGGGTGGTAAGAGCCTCGTACTGTTCCCAGGCTGCAACTGCACGCTCGTAGCGTTGGTAAGTCAGGTAGAGCTCGGCCTGAATGCGGTACGCGTCGGCGATGCTGGGGTCAAGCTCGATGACCCGTTCGGCGGTCTCGAGGGTCTCGATGGAGTGTTGATCCGTCATGGCGTAGATTTCTGTCATGTAGCGGAGCAGGCCGACGTTGTCGGATCCTATGACCAACGGGTCGAGTGAGGGGGTGGACCGGTCCATTTCCAATGGTCAAAAAATGGTCTCCTATTTTGTTCTCGGTAAGTGCCGTTAGCCACACGGCGGAGTCCGGGTTGGCGATGAACTCGTCCGGGTAACCACACCACTGCGAAACCTCTTGTTGAGATCTCAAAGCGATCAGCCGACTGCTTTCATATTCTTGCCTATAATTTTGGAGGACTTTGTCACGCTGCTGTTTGGTCGCGATTGGTATTTCCTGGGATCCAGAGCCCACCCAGGATTTGTTCGCGCACTCCAGTATGTTGAGGTACCTGACGCCTTCGTCGTAGTCGCCGTTGGCGGCGTATATTGCGCCTTTCAGTATCAGGTGGGTTCCGTAAACGGGTTTTACTCGGTTAGCGTTGCTGTTCATTTCTTGGCTCCAGGATTTGAGGCCTGAGCTTCCTCTGAGAGTCGGCGCGTCAAAGCCGTAGTCGATAGCGTCAATGCTTCGCTTTGCGTCCTCGGGCCGGCCCAGTCGTAGGTATGTGTAGGCCAAAAGGGAAGACGCGAACGCATCGGTGCTGACGTCGACCTGGCTCAGGGTCTCGACGACTTGCTCGTATTCACCAAGCTCGAGATAGGTCTCAGCCAAAGCCGTGTGGAGGTTGTTGGGGGCATCGCTTCCGTAGAGTTCCAGCGCTTTGGTGAAATCCTCGGCGGCTTTTGCGTGCCATTGCATTCTTTGGTGCGCGGTTCCCCGGCGTTGATGAAGTTCAGCGTCATTTGGTTGCAGGAGCAGGCTGGCATCTATCTCCTGGATGGTGTAGAGGTAACTAGGGTTGCCCCCTGCGTAGGCGTAGAGACGATTCAGTGAGTAGTGTAATACCTCCATGTTGGGTAGTCCCGTACGACGAACGCTTTCGATGGCGTAGCCGTAGTCACCCGTGCGGTAATGGGCGATGAAGAGAGCTACGTCGGCATCCTGGCGTGCCAGGTCGTCTTGCCCGATTGGAGCCTTCTCTGCGTCCTGGATTGCTTGGTCAAAGTTCCCCAGTTCGCTGTGGGCATAGGATCGGAAGGCATAGGCGCGGCCCATGTTGTCTGCACCCTGGTCGATTGCCGTGGTGAGGTCTTGCAACGCGCCGTCGTAGTCGTGTAGAGCGGTATGGGCAAGACCGCGTAGGGTGTAGGCTTCGGCAAGATCAGGGTTGATGGCAATGGCCTGATCCAGTCTCTGTAGGGCCCGGTGGTATCTGTTTTGTCGAAGATAACCCTCGGCGACCTCGTAATGGGCTTGTGCCTCTTGGGCTAGTTCTGGGCTCAGTGCGACTGCGGTGGGCGGTGGCTCTGTCGAGTCACCCGGCCGACGGGTGGCGGTAGTGGACGCGTCGGCAACAGCGCTGGATTTGGTTGCGGGTACGGTTGCTTCAGGCCGCGACGATGAAACAACTGTGGCTGTTGCCTCCGGACCCAAACTGGTCAGCGTCCGTGTACGAGAAGGTGTGCGTTGGTCAGTTAGCTCGGACTGCGCCGGAGTTGTCTGGTCTCCCTCGTTGCCGCACGCCATGGCAATCAACATCAGCAGACTGATGGCTCCCATTGCGAGTGCCGTTCTGGCGTAGGCGACGGTGTTGGTGAAAATTGCGCCGGCGGTTCTCGGGGTGATTCCCAAAGACGGCTCCGCTATGGCAGCGTGGTTGACAGACCAGCTGGTCTGGTGATGGGCCATTTTTACCTCTCTTGTGAACGGAAAGATTCAGGTTGCTTGACTACGACAAGCAATGCCCTGGGTTAAATCCGCTTGGTCGGTGGATGGCCCATTCTAGTGTGAATAACCTAGACCCGTCAAAAGGTTGGCGACGTATTAACTGGTGATAACACGGTAATTGCTCGTGTTTAGATAATGCTGTCGACATCGAGGGACAGATGGGTGCTCTGATTTTTACAGGTCTTATTACCCATAGACCGGACTATGGGTGGATATTACGTTTCCTCGTGGGGTAGTGGGGTGGTGGCGATGGTAAGCGCCCGTCCTTATAGGACGGGTATTGAAGGTATGGTTACGCCGGCTGGCATGGTCGTCGTACTGGAGATAGTCACGTTGACGCCTGATGGGCTGTTCGGGCTGTTGTCGTCAGTGTCGTGCGGGGCGTTCGTACTGGCGACCGACCAGACGGTGGTGTTCTGGAACCGCCGTGCCCGAGAGATTCTTGGCTACACCCCGGACCGCATCGTGGGCCAGCGTTGTTCCGGCCTCGCTCGCGGGGTGGGAGGGTCCACCCTGACTGCCGACTGCGAGGAAGGCTGCCTGATGGTACGCAACCTTCGCGCCGGCCTGGTGCCGGGTCGTGCCAGGTTGCGGATGCGGTGCGCCTCGGGTGAGCGCAAATGGTTGGTCGTGACGCCGATGGTGGTGTCGGGCGTGGAGGAAGGTGGCCCGTTACTGGTGTACCTTTTCGGCGATTCAGGCGAAGAGACGGTGTCCACCGACGTCGAGCGGCTCGTTGAGTTGGGTGGTGGGGCAGGCCGCGGACCGGATTATCCTCACTATGTGCGCCCAAGCTCTTTCCTGGTGGATCCGAGAGTGGAAGCCGACAGTTCGGATTTTGATGAACAGGTGCTTGGTAGCTCTGCAACAGAGCCGAGCGGGGAAGGCGGTGGATCAGACGATAGTGGCTTGTTGTTCCGACGTGCTCGACCTAGGCCGCGTGAGGTGAATTTGACTGAGCGTGAGCGGGAGGTGCTGTCCTACTTGGCGCTGGGCTGGGAAACCAAGTACATCGCGGAGGAGTTGGGCGTGAGCTGGTATACGGCCAGGAACCACATCGAGAACCTGCGGACGAAGCTGGGCGCATCCACCCGTCTTGAGGCCGTCATGGTGGCCCTTCGGCTCGGGATACTGCCGTCGGAATGATGGGGCGTGGTTCGGTGGGGACGTAGTTTGGCGGCTGTTGTACGTGTCCTGGAGTGTGTTCGTTACGTTCAGCGTGGCCTGATCAACGTGACGGTGGCGATGTAAGTTCGCTCGTTGCGGTCAGCCTGTATGTAGTCGTTGATCGCTGCTTCTGCCAACGCGACTGAGCCTTCTTGCGCGGTGAAAACGGCGTTGTGGTCGTAGTCGGCCGAGTGGCGGAGATTTTGCAGGTCTCCGAAGGTGTCGACGAACTTCTGGCATTCTGCGGAGAACTCATGTCGGTGCCTTTGCAGTTCTCGTTGGGCGAGTCCGTGGTCGCGGCCGCGGTATACGCGGGACCAAGCTGCCGTCGTTACTGTGCCGTAGGGCGTTCCGACCAGAGTTTCAGCGTTGCTGGCGGCCAGTGCGTGGAACAATGCGTAGTACGCGTTGCTGATCGCGCGCCTGATGTGTTCGTCGGTCGGTTGAGTACCGGTCCAGTGGGGGTTGAGCAGGTCATGGCCCGCGTTTATCAGGTTCTGCCAGTCGATGGCGTTTGGTGGCGGGCTGGTGGGCGCCGTCATCTGATGAGTTCACCCCGGTTCGCGTAGGAGATGGTTGGACTTGGCGTGATCCCGGCTCGTTCAAATATTGGGTTGATGTCCCTTTTGAAATTCATCAGCTTGCGGGGGTCCAGGGCAGGATGGTCGTCTTCAAGAATGACCCTGACGTGGATGTAGTCCTCGTCCCCGCCGGGCCGGCTTTCAGCCTCCACGTCGTTGATCGCGAAGTCGGCGGACAGGTGCTTCGGCAGTTCGCTCCTGACGATCCGCGCAGCCTCTTTGAGAATGTCCTGGGCCGTGGTCATGGCGTGAACCTCTTGGTGGATGTCGTTGGATTGATGCTATCTGCCCGGTGGCCTGTGGTCAAACGGCAGCGCTGGTCAGCGCAGCCTGCTGGCCCGGAAATTTGCGGTGGTACTCTCTTCTGGATGGGTCTCATCCTCCATGCGGCCCGGACCATCATTGCCGTGATGTCGCAGAATCGGCATTCCTGTCTGCTGGGTCTGGGAACCACAGTATGTGATGAGGTGGACTGTTATGCCGATGGCCAGGGTCTTTCGTATATCCGCTCACGTTGCGCTGTTTGTCGCGGCCCTTTTTGTCTTTTTCTTCGGGCTGGGCGTGGGGCTTGCCCACAGTCCGCTTTACGGGTCGCTGCTGTGGGTGGCTGCGGGGGTGATCTGTGTGGGGAACCTGTGGTGGATGATCAAGGGTTCCAAACGGGGTTGATGACTTCCTGGTCCTTTCCAGCGGTTGCCGTCACGTCCGGCGTGCCCCGCGCCGTTGCCGCCCGTCCAAGTCTTGGCACTCCTGGCAGGTACTGCCCAGCATTCCGTCAGGCAACAGCGTCTTGTCGTTGCCGCACTCGCACGTTCTTTCGAGGATCTCGAGTGCCCGGTCGAATTCGCGGTTCCGGTTGGTGTCTGGCCCGCAGTGCTCGTCGATCAGGTCTTGGTACCGTTTGGTGAATCTGGCATAGGCGGTTGACGGTTGGCCAGCTTCCATATCAGCCCGGCCATGGCTGACCCAGTTGGAAATGGTGTGGTAATGAAAGTTGCCGCCGTACTGCTGTGCCTTAAGGGCGACGTCTCGGTACGTGCCGTCGCTTTCGGAGATTGCTCGAATTACTGCCACGATGTTTTCGGCGGTGAACAGTCCGACGCCTCGTGTTTTGTTTGGCATGGTGGTCTCCGGTGATGCTGGAGTTCATGTTCTTCGTGTTGGCGGGTGCGTTCAGGACGGCGCTGTCGAGCTGTCGCGCCCTCTGGCCTTGGTGTGCAGAGCGAGTCCGTAACGTGCTCTGGTGGGCTGTTTGGTCTGCTGTGCCGACCTCTGAGGGCAGCAAAAAGGGCGGCTCGATTTAGCCGCCCATCGTGGGTCGTTTTTGCCCTGCCGTCGGTCGGTGGCGGCCGGCGTCGCCGTTGTCGAGAGTGTGTCGCCGCTGATGGCCTGCGGCGCTCCGGCGACCCTGCAGCTGTTCTGGAGTCGTCCAGTGGGAATTGCCCTGCGGTGCCGCCGGCGGCCGTCCTGGCGGCTCTGCGGGCGAAATTCGGGGTTTCCTGGCACCAGTTGTGAAACTGGCGGCCCCGACGACGGAACGGCCGGCGGCGCCGTCAGTCGGCGATGTTTGATTCCCGTACCAATGGTACTCTTGTGTGCTAGCTGACCGTTGTACGTCTTACCTTGAGGAGACAGTAACGTGATTCTTTGGATTCGGGATCGTTTCCGCAACCTGTCGCTTTACCACTACGCGGTGATCGTCGTCACCATTTTTGTTCCCCTGATTTTGGGTTTAGTCGTCGCTTACCCTGCAGTCGAAAGCTTGGCGGTGCGCGTGATCGTTTACGCGGTCTCGTTCCTGTTCTGGGCGCTGTTCGTAGTGGTCGTTGTCGCCTTGTTGGTCGAAAGGGATGCCGCATTCGTCAACCGCTTGGTGTCGCGCCGGACAGATCTGCTCGCAGAGCAGTTCAAAGAGGTAAAGGAGGAACATGGCGGCCTGCTGGAGGATATGCGGTTACAGGCGGTTACAGATGGAAGACCTAGAGAGGCGCACCCGCTTAGCGTTTGAGGCGGCGGGTGGCAGCCTTCCACCAAGGATGATTAATTTGCGCAGCACAATCGTGGTCGAAGATGCGATTAGTTTTGCTACCTTGTCCGTGTCAGGCGGCGGCAGGTGGGGGAGGTTTCGACAGCGGCTTCGGCGTGTGATGGTCAAAGTTTGGAAAGTGGTGTACGGCGATCCTGAGAGGCGTTAGTTCGTTGGGCGTCCAAAAGGTTGGTTCGGTTCGGTTGACGTACGGAAGTCCCTGATTTTGTCGCGCATCGTTTCGATCTCTTCTCCGGTGAACCGTTCGGCGCCGTTTCCAGCGCCGTGGTCCATCAACCCTTCTTCGAAGTGTGGTTGCGCCGCGAAAATGTGGTCGGCTTCATGGACCACGATGGAGTAGTCCGAAGGCCTAGAGCCTGTGGACAAATTGATTGCGGGTCCGCAGAATGGCTCTTGCGCGGGTGTTTTCGAAGTGCCCGGTGCGGTCAGTAGCGGAGCAGGTGTGTGGTAATGAGGCGGCCGTTCACTGGGTCGACGGCGAGACCGGCTTCTTCGAGGGTTACGACTCCGAGGAGGCTTGGCTCGTTCTCGGCGGCGAATATGACCGGTGTGTAGAACTCGAACCCCTCGAGCCTTACGATGGTTTGGCCGATGTCTACTGGGACGATCCTCCCGTCCGCGGTCTGTGATGGCATTGACCGTTGGATGGGCACTCCCAATCGTTCGAGCATGGCCCGGGGTACTGCCGTGTAGGTGGAGCCGGTGTCGACGATGATGTCGAGTTCTTCGAATTGGTGGCCTTGGAGGTCGCCGACCTGAATGGTTACTGTTACGGTTCCCAAGATTTTTCTCCGTTGGTTTGGCGCCGTCTGCCCAGCTTGCGTTTTTCCATGCTAGTGGGCAGGCGTATTATTTGTCCACAGACTCTAGGCGAAGCCATGGAAGGGCTGTCTCAAAGGCCCTCGTTCGGTGGATTCTGGCTAAAACTTTGGCTGGCGTTCATGAGCTTCGCGTGTCGGAGCCCAGGTTACTCACGAGATCGGACAACCAGTCCATAGCCTTAGGGTAGTAGGCGAGATCGAGCACGAACTCCTGTCCTCTGCCAACGCTCTGCAAATAGGCGTAGTTCGTGTCACGCCGCCAGCGTTTGCGGTCAGGGTGGTAGGTCAACGGCGGTTTGTGGTCGTCAGGATAGAACCACCGTGGGAGCCGCCAATCCGACACGCCTGCCCCATCAGGGTTGGTCAGAACCAATCGTTGGTCAAATCTTGGGAACACGCCCCATCCGACACTTTTGCGTCGGTCAGATGCACCGCCCAAGTCCAATTTCATGGACGCCGCGTACACTGTGTTTTTAGCGTCGCCGTATTCGGAGAAGATGTGCGGATGATGGCGCGCCCATGGGAGGTCATTTGGCCCGATGTCGGTGACCAGATGCTTCTCGTCAACCTGAAGCCAGCCCCACAGGATGTGTAATTCCGGGGATCCTCTGACAAAGCGCCAGCCCTGAGCAGTTTCCTCAACCCGGCGGTAAAGGCCGAAGAACAGGAATACATCGCCGCTGGCGACGCCTTGGTTGCTGAGATGACCCTCAGCGGCGCCGGCCTGGCCAAGCATTCCCCGCCATCCCTCCCAGCCGGCTCGGTCTTGCCGATACCGGTAAGCGTCGAAGTTGAGGTCAGGATCCAGATGCACAAGGTGGAACTCACCCAAACGCCCACCGGTAATTCCTTTGACAACACTTCCGATGTCTATCGCGCCGTGTTGAAGGTCTTCGAATGCTTCCTTGTCGCCGGAGGGTATCGGTAACGAAAACATCGTGCCGTCGGGGAAGATAGGGCTGGGACAGCCTCCTGATGCAGAATCGAAGCCCTTGCGGCTGAGGATCAATTTCTTTGGTTCCATGGTTCCATGTCCTAGGTTTCAGCCACCTTTGTTACTTGAGGGCGTCCTATGGACCTTTTGGACGCAGGCCGTGGCGGCTGTACCACAGAACCGACCGCCCGTCGATGGTGGCCGGTTCGGGGTTTCCTGTTTCGCGATCTACCGCCTGTACCGGGCCAGTCGGTCAATTTTCTACTGGTATAATTCTGCTCGAGAAAATTACGAAACTCGTGCCCCCGCCGATGCGGGGATTGCAAACGGCCAATCCAGTGACGGATTCCGTCTCGGTGCTTTGGTTGCTTCATCGTGGAATGGCAGCGCTGCCGAAGTTAGTTGGGCTAAGCCGGCGATGGTTTCTCAGGGTAAGTTTTCTGGGAACAGTTCCGCCTGCTCTACCACTGTGCGGATCGCCTGTTCCTGTTGATCCGGCGGATACCCGTGCCGGCTCAGAGTTCGCCTTACTAGCCGCCGCAGGTTGGCGCGCGCACTTTCGCGCAAAGTCCAGTCAATGCCGACGTTCTTACGGACGGTTTCTACCAGTTCACGTGCGATCACCCGGAGTTGTTCGTCTCCCAGGACCTGTACAGCGCTTTCGTTGGTTGCTAAGGCGTCGAAGAAGGCCAGTTCGTCATGCGATAGGCCCAGTTGTTCACCCCGAGCGTTAGCTGCCCGCATCTCATGGGCTAATTTAATTAGTTCCTCAATGACCTGCGCTGCTTCGATTGTCCGGTTCCGGTAGTGGACCAACGTCTGTTCCAGCATTTCCGCGAAAGATCGAGATTGCACCACGTTCCGTTTGCGGCTAGTAGCCAACTCACCTTTCAGTAGCCTTTGCAGGGCTTCGACGGCCACGTTGCGCTGGGGCAACTGGCGCATTTCAGCGAGGAAATCGTCGGACAACACCGAAATGTCCGGTCTGTCCAAGTTGGCGGCGGCGAAAATGTCCAATACCCCCTCGGACGCCACCGCGCCCGAGACGATCTGCCGGATAGCTGAGTCAATATCTTCGTCATTCCTAGCTTCGCCAGGTGCCCGCTTCATCAGTTGGGCACGAATTGCTTGGAAGAACGCGACGTCGTTTCGGATGAGAATAGCCGTCTCGTGCGGCACTGCCAGTGCGAATGCTTGGGAAAGTTCCCTCACTGCTCGCATGCAGCGATCCTTGCCATTTTCTTGGGCCAGAACGTGCTCCAGGGCTGCCGGAAGCAAACTCAGCCGTTGCGCTGGACTGCCGCCTGTCCAGTCAGAGTAGTCAAATCCGTAGAACAACCCTCGACAGACATCGTACTTTTCCTGCATGACCTCCACAGCTTTGGCTTGGTCGATTGCGGTCTCGCCGGTGCCACCGCTGGCGGTGTACGTGGTCACGGCTTGCTTCAGCTCCTGGGCAATGCCCAGGTAATCCACAATAAGGCCGCCCGGTTTGTCCTTGAACACGCGGTTAACGCGGGCAATGGTCTGCATCAGGCCGTGGCCGCGCATTGGCTTGTCCACGTACATCGTGTGCAGGTTGGGTGCGTCAAACCCCGTGAGCCACATATCCCTTACGATCGCCACCTGAAAAGGATCCTCGGGATCGCGGAAGCGATGGGCCAGAGTTTCACGCCGCGACTTGTTGCGTATGTGCTGTTGCCAGTCGGACGGGTCGGAGGCAGCTCCGGTCATAACTACCTTCACTTTGCCAGCGCTGTCTTCGTCGCCGTGCCAATCCGGCCGCAATTGGATCAGTTCCCCGTACAGTTCAACGCATATGCGGCGGCTCATGCAGACGATCATGGCCTTGCCGTCCAGAACTTCCAGCCGTTGCTCGAAGTGCGACACGATGTCCTGAGCCACCTGCTTCAGGCGTGGCTCTGCTCCAGCTAGCGCTTCCTGCTGCGCCCATTTGGTCTTCAGCCGCTCTTTGCGTTCGATTTCCTCGCCTTCGGTGGCTTCCTCAAAGTCCGGGTCAATGGACGGCCGCGCCGACTCGTCTAGGGTGAGATTGGCTAGGCGGCTTTCGTAGTAGATCGGCACGGTGGCGCCGTCGTTCACCGAACGCTGGATGTCGTAAATACTGATATAGTCGCCGAAAACGGCGCGGGTGTTGGCGTCTTCCAGTTCAATGGGAGTGCCGGTAAAGCCGATGAACGAAGCGTTGCGCAGAGCGTCCCTTATGTGGCGGGCATAGCCGTAGATGAAGTCGTACTGGCTACGGTGGGCTTCGTCGGCGATGACCACTATGTTCCGACGCTCGGAGAGCGTGGGGTAGGTATCCCCGCGCTCTTCTGGGAAGAACTTCTGGATGGTGGTGAACACCACTCCGCCGGATTGTACCGACAGTTTCCAGCGCAGATCAGCCCGGGATTCCGCCTGTGTGGGTTCCTGTCCCAATAGATCCTGGCAACGGGAGAAGGTACCGAATAGCTGGTCGTCCAAGTCGTTTCGGTCGGTGAGTACCACGACGGTCGGGTTTTCCATGGTAGGATGCCGGGCGATGGCGCCGGCATAAAAGGCCATGCTCAAACTCTTTCCTGCGCCTTGAGTGTGCCAGACAACGCCAATGCGCTGGTCGCCCGGTTTGCCACCGGAGCGCTGGCCCAACTCGTGACGTCCTCGCTCGGAGTGTTGCAGTTCGGCGGCGCGCAGAGTCTCCTGCACCGCTACCTGCACGGCGTGAAACTGGTGGTAGCCGGCCATCTTCTTGATGGGCAAGTTGGCACCGTCGTCCTCAAACACGATGAAATCGTGGACCAGCGTCAAAAGCCGGTCCGGAGAGCAAACCCCTTCCAACATCACCTGCAGCTCCGGTGCGTTCGCGTCGGCCAGCCTTTCGCCAGAGATGGCGCGCCAAGGCTTGAACCATTCCCGACCAGCGGTCAGAGTGCCGACCAGAGCCTGCATGCCGTCGGAAACCATTAGCAATTCGTTCATCGTGAACAGCCTTGGCAGTTCGTCCTTGTAGGTTTGCAGTTGGTTCCAGGCGTCCCAGATGCCAGCATCCGGATCAGCGGGATTCTTGAGTTCAATGACGCCCAACGGTAGGCCGTTGACAAACAGCACGATGTCGGCCCGCCGGGTATTCTGGTTCTCGGTAACAGTGAACTGATTTACCGCCAGCAGGTCATTGGCGGCAGCGTTGTCAAAGTCGAAGACTCGCGCCTGCGCGCCGCGAATTGCGCCATCGCCGGCCCGGTACTCCACGGTGACACCGTTGACCAGCATCCGGTGAAATTCCCGGTTACGGGTGACGAGGTTTGACCCCGCGGGACGGGTCAGCTTGGTAAAAGCATCATCCCATGCTTCGGCTGGTAACTCCGGATTCAGACGGGCAATGGCGTCGCGGAGGCGAGTTTCCAAGATGACGCTGCCGTAGTCAGCGCGCTCGTTAGGTATCAGGTCAGGCCCGTGAGCCGTATGCCAGCCGACGCTTTCCAGCCAAGCTAGGGTGGCCTGTTCCACCTCGAACTCGGTGAGGGCCGTCATGGCGTTTCGGCTCTACCCCCGGCGACATCATCCGTCTGCTCTGCTGCGAACGACAGGTTGCGCGGGTTGCGCAGTTCGTAGACGTTGCCCACCCGATAGATGTCCCCGTCCACGCTGATTGGTTCACGCTGTTGAAAAGCCCTGATAACGGTCCCGTAGGTTTCCTCTTCAAACTCGACCCGCATTCGCATGGGCCGGCCCTCCCTGACGTAGAGAATCGTCGCTCTACCGTCGAACTCTTCCGGTTCCCTTTCTAATCTGACCACCTGCGCTATCACTGATTCATCCAAGGACGGCTCGTTACGTCGGAAAGACCGCGCGGCTTCGTTCAAAATACCCGCCGAGTGTTGGGAAAACCGGAATGTTGGGACGGGTGTTTGGTCTACCGGACGCGGTCTCACGTTCGCCCAGGACAAGCCGATTTCCACCCCTTCGCCTTTGTGCGCCAGTTCGGCCACCGCGTCGCACAGGTTTGCGCTGACACCGTGTGGTACGGCTTGGCGGAAGGATGCCAGCGGGTCATCAGCGATTGCTTCAGCGACCGCCACGCTGGAATGTTCCAGAGCTTCGGCCAGTTTCAGGGTTGCCCGACGGGGGAAAGGCGGTTGGAAATCGTCTCCCATGTCCATTTGTGTTCCGAGTCCCGCCGGCACTGGACAGTGCAGGGTGAGTTCGTAACCTTCGTAATAACCCGGCAGAGGTCGGACACTATCCAAGAACTCAGCAACGTCCGTGCTCAATGGGCCGCGATAGGTAGCTCGCGTTCGCACTGCCGATTGGGCGGCGGCGGCCAGCATATCGTAGGCATCGTTAAGCAAACGTGCGCTCCGTCGCAACGATAGCGGTTGACTAGCCGCTCCGTTGAGCGAGCGTACCCGTATGACGTCGGCACCAGCACCTGCCAAGTTGTGGAACACGTCCAGTTGTGAGCGTTCCTCAACGGCGGCCAACACCGCCACTGCTTCCGCCATACCCTCGGCATAACCGGATACAGTGTCTTGGTGAGGGACGACAATCTCCCAAGTCCGCCCATCGTATTCTTTGGCGAAAATAGTCGCCGGCCGCTCTCCCCATTGACCGTGATTGCTCCAACCGGCGGAAACAAGATAGGTTCGCAAGCTGATAATTGACAGGGACGACAAAGCGGCCCGGTCGCGTATCTGAACAATCATAGCGGACTCCCTGCCTCGGCTCGGCTCATCATGGCTTCGAGCTGCGCCCGGTCAAAGACGTTGGCAATGGGAACAGGAACCGTGACGCTGGAAGTATTCGGTAGTTCTGCCGCACCCGCTAGTGAAACCCAGTAGACTTCGCTGTGCATGCACAACCCATAAGGGGTTTGCGACAGCCATGGGTCGGGTGCGTTCGGCATCAGCGCGACTACCAAGATACGCGGCGTCCAACTCGCCAGGCGCAGTTCGTTGTAGTTCTTGATTGGCAGCGGGAAGCGCAGGCCTTGGGCGAGTATTATATCCTGCGCCGTACCTTTGGCTTGAAATTCAATCCGTGGCCGCCGGCCGAAACTGGCCATCAGGACACCGTCCACGCTGTCAACGTCCGGCTCCGGTCTGACCACTTGGTAGCCGGCGTCAGCCGCAACCGCCCGGATAACGGCCAGCGAACGCTGTTCCATTTGCAGATTAGGCGTCATTGCGTTGCAATTCCGTAACCTGTACCCGGGTAAATGATGTGCGCCTCTGGACCATTGACTTCGGTCATTATCAGGTTTTGCGAAGCGAAGAAATCAGCCAAGGCTTTATGGTATTCAGGCATCTCTTTGCATTCTATGATCTTGTATAGCTCTTTCCCTGCTTGGGTCAAGGCCACACCAGAGATTCTGTATTCGGCTCCCGTCGTTCTTTTAGAGGACGGCGTTAGAACCCAATTCCGTTCCTGAAACCCGAAAGGAAGGCGAATCATTGAGAGGCGCTCTTCGGAGATTGGTGCGGGAATTCCGATGCACATCCTCATGTCGCGCCGTGAGCCATAGTCGCTGATGATCAAGCCGTGCTCATTGAGGATGTTCAGATTGTTGAACGGAAGCCCAAACTCTTGAAGGGAGTTTTCTCCAGCGTTACGACCTAGGGATGGTACCCCGCCATCCCTGATGTGCATTCCGTCTGGGGCGAGCGTGATGCAAGCCGAGCACAGAGTTTGGAAAAGTTTGGCGCCGGCCTGGTCCAAGTTCCTGAGAATGCTCAAAGCTCTTATGGATACGCTTCCAGGTTGCTCGATCTGGCCGGCCAGAACTTTGGCCCACAGCAATTGCATTTCTTCCGACGAGACATCCTGTATGTAGTTGAAAAAACGAGCGGTCCAATCGTGGTCGGGCTCTTGGTCAGCCACCTCCTTGTCTCCCAATTGTTCGGCGGTCTGGCCGACGACGAACCCGATGTTCCTGTGGCGTTTTTCCTCTTGGAATTGGATTCTTTGACGTACCGTTTCGGCTATGTCTATCTCGACCTGAACATTGGACGCATTGGATGCCAAAGCGTCGCGGGCATCTGATTGGGCAGCAGCGATGGTACGAAGAGCGTTCGCCTCTCCCTGGGCCCTGATCTGGAAGGCCGTTGCTTCTCGCCGCGCTCGCCAAGGCGCGAGCATAGAACCGGCGACGGCTCCTATCCCACTGGCGGTGTAGTCCAGTAGTTTGTCCAACGCACGGACCATTGGATTAGGGTCCATGATTTACATCATCCTCGCTCGTATTATGCCCTTTTCAGACAGGTCCCATGACGTTCGTTTCCGGCCACCCGCAACTTGCCTGACACCAAGCGCGGCAGTAGCGCATCGCGTTGGGCGGCAAGAGAGCGCTGTTCCGCTTTGGCTGATTCCATCCTATTGAGGATGGAGCCGACAGACATAGAGAACCATTTCAATATGTCGTCGCCAGTCGTTGGCATTGATACTTTTGTTTCAGCAACGGTTTCTGGACGAACTGCCGGATATGCCGCACCATCCGCTCTGTGAGCCAACCGCTCAATATTCTCTTGGGCTGTCGCAACTAGATAGACTAACTCCCGAAACCGTGGGTGCAATGGGCGAAGCACAGTGAATCCAGTGCTTCCCGTCAGACCATCGTTTCCGATAAGTGAGTAGGAACCGTTGCCAGGGCGGACTGTCCCAACTATGCTGTCTCCAGCACGTAGCACCCGCTTTGCCCTGCTGGGAGCATCTTCCCACAGGAAATTCTGCGTGGTTTCTATAACCCCCCACTTTGTGTTCGCTAGATCAACATATTCAACATTGGCCGGGCTATTCGACCTAGACCAAGACTCGGGATTCAGGTCCGCAAGCTCCCCCAGTGTTTTCACCTCCCAACCCTCTGGTATCTCCCCAAGTTCCGACGCAACCATCTGGTCCGGGAACAGGTGGTACATCTCGGCGGGCAATCCAGGCAGCGATTCGCCGCGTCTCCAGATTCCGTTCATCTTTGCGTGCACCGGGTCGAAGTCCACGAACCACGACTCGTACAGGGTGCGGGCCATCTGCTCAAGCGTCTCGTTCATCCGTCGGTTCAGCTCAATCTTGTCGTCCAGCGCACCGAGGATGTGGGCGATTGCTCGTTGCTCGGGCAAAGGCGGATACAACACCGTAACGTCGCTGAGAATTGTTGTATTCAGCGAAGGCATGGTGGCTCCAACCGAGATTGCTCTGATGTGTTCACGGAACGCCGGCATCCCGAAGAAATAGGAGAGGTACTGTGGGTCTAATTTGCGCGGGTCAGGTCGTACCCGCAAGCATCGGCCAGAAAACAGCCAACCGTCTTCGGGACCGCGCACCAAACTACGTCGGTCCACCGACCCTACTCGGCTAAAAACTATGTCACCCTCTCGGATCGTGTATTTGGACAGCCTTGCGCGGTCTGCTTCCGAAACCCGTGGCAAGTCTGTGCGTCCGATACGGTTATCCAATAGGTGCTCGACGGTGATTATCGGGGTACCCGTTTTCACGTAATCACGGCTGTGCAGTTGGCTCCCAAAGGGACCAGTTTGGATTCCAACGTCCGCAACGCACAGATCTGCCAAACGGTTCTGTTGGAACGTGCTCGGGAATTCACCGTAAATCGTTTGGGTTTTAGCCATGGGCAATTTCGACCAATCGGGAGAAATATCGTTAGGTTAAAATCCTAACTGTCGCAAGTTTCGTGCGACCGAAGCGTCGATCTCTTCCGACCTTGCTAATTGTTCGCGCCATTGGGCGGCGAGGCGGGTCATCTTGTCCTCAAAGGGTTCGCCGTCGTCTTCGGCTATTTCGGCGCCCACGTAGCGCCCGGGAGTGAGAATGTGGCTGTGCCGGCGCACCTCTTCCAGCGTGGCGCTCTTGCAGAAGCCGGCAACGTCGGTGTACTCGCCGGTGGCGTCCTGACTACGCCAAGCGTGATAAGTGTCGGCGATGCGAGCGATGTCCTCGCCGCCCAGTTCCCGGTGGGTACGATCAACCATGTTGCCCAGCTTCCGGGCGTCAATGAACAGTATCTCACCCCGCCGGTCGCGGAATTTCCCGTTTCGACGGTCGCGAGCCAAGAACCACAGGCAGACCGGTATCTGGGTTGCGTAGAACAGCTGGCCCGGCAGCGCCACCATGCAGTCCACGAGGTCGGCCTCAATCAGGTTTCGGCGTATTTCGCCTTCGCCGGACTGGTTCGACGACATAGAGCCGTTAGCCAGCACGAAACCTGCGACGCCGCTGGGTGCCAAGTGGTGCGCCATGTGCTGAACCCAAGCAAAGTTAGCATTGCTGGCCGGTGGAACTCCGTGCTGCCAACGTTGGTCGCCCTGGAGTCGGTTGCCACCCCAATCGGAGACGTTGAAAGGAGGGTTCGCCAAGATGTAGTCGGCCCGCAAGTCGGGATGGCGGTCATTGTGGAAGGTGTCGCCATGCTCAACCCCACCGTCAATCCCGCGGATAGCCAGATTCATTTTGGACAAGCGCCAAGTTGTGTGGTTGGACTCCTGCCCGTAAATCGAAATGGCGTCGTTAGCGCGACCGCCGTTTCCGTTCCCGTTGGAGTGTGCATCAACGAACGCTCGGGACTGCACGAACATACCGGCGGATCCGCAACAAGGGTCGTACACGCGTCCACTGTAAGGTTCCAACATTTCCACTAGGAGCCTTACGACGCATCGGGGCGTGTAGAACTCGCCGCCGTTCTTGCCCTCGGCGCTGGCGAACCGTGACAGGAAATACTCATAGACCCTGCCCAGCACGTCCTGGGCGCGGGCCTCTGCGTCACCAACCTTGATGTTGCTGATCATGTCGATCAGCTGGCCCAGCCGTTGCTTGTCCAAAGCGGGGCGTGCGTACTCCTTGGGTAGTACGTCTTTGAGACTGGGATTATCCCGTTCGATGGCAACCATGGCAGCGTCCAACGTTTGCCCGATGCTCGGTTGCCGAGCCTGCGTTTGCACTTGCTGCCAGCGGGCTTCGGGTGGCACCCAAAAGATGTTGTCGGCACGGTACTCGTCGGGGTCATCGGGATCGGCGCCTGTTAGATGGCGGTTAGCTTCCAGCTTTGCTTTGACTTCGCCGAATGCGTCGGAGATGTACTTAAGGAAAATGAGGCCCAAGGCTACGTGCTTGTACTCGGCGGCGTCCATGCTGCCTCGTAGCGTGTCGGCCATCCGCCACAGCTCGGCTTCGTAGCCTACCAACGCCCCGTTGTCGTTGGCCTGTTGAGTCACCATATTGAATTGTCCTCCCATAGAGGGCTATGCGCAGCGATTGTAGCACGTGGCCGCTCCACTCCTGTGACGTTGATGCAGGTGTACCGGCCGGCGGGCAGGATGCAAGTTGTGGCATTGGCGAGTGCCGTCAGTTCTGCACTGAGTGCTTGCGCTTCTGCTGTCGCTTCAAGGTCGAGGTTTCGCTCCTCGATGTCGCGTTGGACAGCGTCGTGCAGTGCCTTGGACGCCCCTTTGCCCAGGCCGTTCAGGCGGATGGATTTACCGCCTTTTGTTTTGACCGTCAGGCCGTTTGTTAGGATTCCGACGTCGAGCCGACTGCGACAACTTCAGCGAACGCCACTGTTTTTGCTGTCAGGTTCAGCCCTTCGGTGATCGTAATCTGCGTGCCTTCGTACTTGATGGACTGGGTGCTTCGGTCTCGTCTCAGCCGGTGGTACCAAGGCTCGCCGGCCGTCAGGGGTTTTTGGTTCTGCTTCACTTGGTCATGCTCTCTTCCGGTACGGGTCTACGATGCTGCAGGCGCGGATCTACTCCCAACGCTGTAAGGGGATGTTTAGAGTAGGTACGGCTGTTCCGTGAGCTATGGCAAATGTCGGGGACTGCCCTAAATCCTTGTGCTGGGGGCAGGCAGGGGCCCTTACCGAGTGTCCGTAAGGGATTTCCTGCCTTGGGGTTGGAAAAGGGCAGCACAGCGTCTCCGGTGCGGGACAGTGGTCACTGTGTGAGACGCCATCGCCGTATACGCTACCTGTTCGAGTTCTTGGCCGCCTGCTGGCGATTGTCTTGCCTTTGTTTTCTCTTGCGCTTGTTGTCGGCGGCTCGCTGGCGACGGTCCATCTCTTCCGGTGGAACGTTCGTCCATCTGACGGCTCGCTGTTTGACGCCGGATTCCATTATGAATTTTCCGGCTTGGAATGGTGTGATTCCCAGTATGTCTGCCGACTCGTCGGCCGTTAGGCCGGTGTCGTAGAGAGATCTGGCCGAAAGGCGTACCTGATGCCGCTGTGCACGCTCTGCTCGTTCCAGTTCTTGGCGTTGCGCAGCCGCTTGTCTGGCCGTTTCGGCTGCGTGCAGTTGGCGTTGTGTTTTGGCGGCTGATTCGGCTCTCTGCTCGGGAGTTCTGAGGTAGCGTCCGACGGTAGCCTCCGACACGCCGAGTTCCTGGGCTATTTGTTTGCGTGGTACACCAAGTGCGTTCTGTACCTGTGCTACCGCTTCTCGTTGTTCAAAGGCCGTTTGTTGAGTGTCCAACGGCACTGGCGGGATGCTGCGGAATGCTCCCGTGCTGTTGACGTCTTCGGCTGGGATTGGGCGGCGGCTATTTTTGCCGCCCCGTTTTCGCCTCTGGAACCAAGGGTCTTGCTCTGCTTGCTCCACTCTGTGAGTGTCGTAGAGGAGCATTGGCGCCGCGTTCTTGTAATGTGGGTTATCGGTCGTCCAGTCGGCCATGCCGAGAAATTCGTGTACCGTTTTGTCGGTCCATCCTCTGGACTTCAGGCCTGAGATGCTGATTCGTCCGGATTCTCCTGGCTTGAAATTCATGCTACTGGGCAATCCCGGCGACGCCGGCTTCTCCATTGATGGTCAGCTCATGACCTCGTTGCAGCTTTCGCGGTTCCAGCAGGCCCGTAGAGAGGCTGAAACCGTCTGGTGGTCTTTGGACCTAACGGCCACCACAAGAGGTGTACACGGCTGTGTGGGCACGTTTTATACGGCAGGCTTTGGCCCAATCTCGTTGGATTCGGTGCCGGGACGCCACAGTGGTGGTGGTCGTTCGACTTCTGGATAAACCTGCTTGCTGGTACGTACTTGGTACTGCAGCGAAAGGGGGTGCAGGTCTGACTGGTGGCTCATCGTTTCACGATTCTAGCATCGGGTGAGTTTCGCAATTTTCTTAGCCTTTTTGCGTTAGCTCGCCGATCGTTATAATGATCACGTGAAGTGAAAAGAAAAGCCGCCGTGCCGGTGAAGCACGGCGGCGAACAGACGACGCCCCCCAAACCCAAAATGGAGAATGTCATGCCATCGCATTATAACAGGAACACAATAGAACGCGACATTTTCGCGTTTGAGGCGACCGTTCCCGGGCACGGCACGGACCAGCTAGGTCAGCACTCAGGCCAGCCAAGTCAGCACTCAGGCCAGCCAAGTCAGCACTCAGGTGAGCCAGGTCAGCACTCGGGTCAGCACTCAAGCGAGCACTCGGGCCAGCACTCGGGCGACGAGAAAAGCAGGGGTTTCCTCCTTGAGAACGGCCAGAGCGGGGTCTACAAGGCGGAAACCCCTACTTTTAGGTTGCCGCCTCGGTCTCCTAACCTGAGATGCCGGAAATATGCAGATGCAGTATTTGAGTACAAAGTGCCCGGGGGAAAGAGTCTGTGGCTCCCATACTCGTGTGATGTTTGCGACAATTGCCTTACCCATCGGCTCGAGAAGTCCGTGGCCAGGTACGTGGCTGGCACGCTCGGATACGGTGAGCAGACGCTCATCATCGTTACTGGATTCGAAACTCCACGAGCGGTTAGGGACTACACCGGCCTGGATTGCCACGCGGACAGGCTTGATGTTAAATACTTGTCCGCCGTCTGTCTCCATGGGGAAGTCGGCTGGTCAGCGTTGTTGATCTACGCTGGAGTGATGGAAGAAAAAAAGCGGCGAAAGGTTGAGCGCCATGCTCTCGGCCTTGGCCTCGAGGCTACCGTCGACGTCCGCCGGGTGGGCGGTATGGAGTTCGCTAAGTTGGTTCCGTTGAAGCGGTCGATCTTTTACGACGAGGAAGGCGAAGTGGTCTACGACTTGGAGGATTACGACGAGTTCGCTCGTGGGGAACTGCACTACGTACGTACTTTGCAGTTCAACGGTAACTGGCCGGAGCCTGATACCTTGCCATTGGATTACATCAAAGGAAAATCGCATCTTCACAGTGCGGGCGACCCTGGAGTCCCGGCAGAAGCTGTAGGAGAGGCCAGCGTGCCCGAGGAGGTAGCGGTCGACATTAAGACGTTGAAATATGCTTGGGAGAAAGCTCCTCTGGTCGGATGGCCACTATCGGAGCGAGGAAAGGCGGACTTGCTCGAATGGCACACCGTTCGTGAAGATATGGCTTACAAGTATTCCAGACTTTGGATGGCCGAATTTCACGATGCTGGGTTGCCGGCATTGCGTCTGGCGATTTGCGAGGGCGATGCGCCGTCATTCCAGGACCGTCGAATTTGGGGCTGGTGGCGTGGTCCGAAGGAGCTGGTGGAGCATGTGGCGGCCTATTGGCGTGGTGATGCGCCTTGGCGTAACTTCTACGCGCCGGTGTTGAAGCGGTTGGGATTGGTATCCATCTATCCGCCGGCTGCCGCAAAGGAACGGCAATCTCATCAGGGGACGGCATACGGGCCGTTGTTCGGGTCGGAGCCAGTCATTGTCGAGGATGTGTCTGGTTCAATGATGTTCGCAAGCGTCCGGGCGCAGATGGATAATCCAGCTGAGGAGAAGACGGCGCCTGCATCTCCGTTCGTGTACGGTTCCGATTTCACGCTGTCGGAAACCGCCCAGTTTCTGGCAGAGGACTTGGGACCTTCGCCTGAGATTCCTCGGGAGAACTCGGAACCGCTGGACGACTGGGACGACTGGGACGTCGAGGACGATGATTACGTCGCAGCCTAAGTGTTTCCGACTGCCGTCCGGCCGTCGTTGTCGCTTTGCTCCTCGAGTTTCCGGATGATGGACGGGTCGGTGCTGAACTCTTTCAGTGTCCACATGACGGAGTCGTCATTGGCGCAGTCGCAGTTTTCGTCGTGGTTGCAGTCCGTCCGGTAGGTTACGTGGGTGAACAGGTCGCCTCTCCGTCCCTCCGGTATGGGGACAGTGCCGAGTTCATCTGGCTCGGAGTTGTCGACGATCCACTGTCGTGCGGCCTGTTCGGGTAGTCCCCGCAGGTCGTCAGAGCGTGGGTCCACGCTCATGGCTAGGTGGACGTAGTTGGGCTCTTGGCCGCACTTGGGGCATGGAGTAGGCACGATGTCGTTGGATGTCCAGTAGCGCAGCATGCCGGCGTGATTGTTCTCGCACGGGTCTGCCGGTGGGGTAGGTAAGCTGGGCTTGTAGATGGATTCGGTGGTGCCGAGCGGCATGGCGGGCGCGTTGGGTACGTTTTTGCACAGGACGGCCTGCATGGTGGTCCAGCTGCAGTTGAAGGGCGCCGGAGGGAGTGGTGCGTCAGGGTTGGCTGCCCACTGTTGCAGTGCCCTGACGGCGCTGTTGGCGGAGCGGTAGCAGCCCGTCACGCGAGTGAACACCAGTCCATCGTTTTCACGGATCAGGCAGAGGTTGCAGGTGCCGTTGCCGTTGCACTCGCATCGGTCGAGGTCTTCGACGCTGCCCGTCCAGTGTGGTTCTCCTGGATTGCAGCGCATTGGCGTTGCGTGGACGCGTCGTCCGTCTGGCATCCAGCCGGCGTGCCAGCCTGGGTCGTCGTCTTCGGGAAACGCTTGGTGGTAGGTCAGTTCTAGCTTTGCCATGTTCTTATTTTCCTTTGTGGTTTTTGGGTCGGGGACGTCGTCGCCGGCGACCGCTTGGGTAGCTCTGGAGTAGACAGGGCATTGTGTCCCAAGCTGGGCAGCCGTCGAGGTTGCCCGGGACGTTGGCAAGTCCAGCCGAGGTGGACTTCGTGGTTTCTACCCTGAACCTGGTTTAGGCTGGCAACTACGGCTGAGGCCGTCTGCCCACGCTGTCGTGCCAGAGTTCATGCGGGCGGCTTTCGTTTTCCTTCTGCGGCTCTGCGGTCAATGGCAAACGCTGAGTAGATGCCCTAAATTCTTGCGCTGGGGCCACGCAGAGCCCCTTAGCGAGTCCAGAGGGGATTTCCTGCATTGAGGCTGGAAACGAGCCACGCAGCGCCTCTGGCGCAGCATCATGTGGTTGCTGGCCAGCAACCGTGTACGTGGGGAGTTCTGGTGAACTCGTGAGCCGAGCCGGCTGTGGCGGCATCTTGCAGACACACCCCACTCGGGGGGCGCCCTACGCTCGGCCAGCTACTTTGACTCAGGCATCCTTTTTGCTACTTCGTTTGGGCGGGTGGTGTCCGCCAGGCGGCACGCCCAACGTAGACAAGGCGCTCTCGATGTTCTGGGTGGCGAACCCAATTTGCTGCAACGCTTGTATGCACTGCGCCTTTTCTTCTTCGGAAGGTTCCGGTATCCGGTAGTCGGGTCCGATGATGTAATAGGTGTCTGGGTTGTTGCCCAGGAGTTCGACCAGGTTGCGGGTGAAGGCTGGCGAGAATTCGTAATGTCTCATGAGACGGGACAGGGACCTGGCTCCGTTGCCGGTCAGCCACTTGGAACTCATGCCACACCTCTGGAGTAGGAGTTGGCCTACGCTCGAGGAAATTTCGCTACTCCGATTCTGGCGTGGCGGGTTCGTATATCATCCAGTGAGTTGACGGATTTCGTCATCGGCCCAGCACTCCGAAATTTCAACCGGAGCCGCTACTTCGTTCGGCATTCAGTCGGTATCCTAAACCGAAGCCAAGGTGAAACCCGCACTGGCGGTGGGTAGAATTGGCGGTGGTTGAGTTGTTTGGTGATCGCATCGGAGTGGGGGTTGCAGTTGGGCACGACGGAGATGGGGCCGCTGCTGGAGCGGTGGCAAATGGATGAGGCTGAGGTACGACGACGGATGTATCGGGCGCCGACACCACGGGAACGGGAGAGGTGGCACGCGATGTGGCTGCTGGGCCAGAGCCTGCCCCGTGCTTGACACGGGGGATGGACGGCCACGGCGGTAGGCCGGGCGTTGGGTCGGGATGCTCACACCATCGGCCGATGGGCCACGATGTTTGCGGAGGGTGGTCCCAAGGCGTTGTCATTTGAGCAGTCGGGAGGTTCCCCCCCGCGCTGACTGGGGGGCAGCAGGCCGAGTTGAAGAGGGCGGTGCTGGAAGCGCCCAGGCAGGCGGGCATTGAGCTAGCCAACTGGAACTGGAGGGTGGTGCGCCGGTTTGTGCAAGAACGGTTCGGGTTGGCGCTGAGCCGGAGCAGTTGTCTGAACTATCCCGTGTCAAGCACGGGACAGGCTCTGCACCGGCTGGGGTTTGCGCTGAAGCGTCCCAAGAAGCGTTTGCTCAAGGCGGACCCGGCGCGGCGGGAAGCCTTTGTGGCGGAGTATGTCGCTTTGACGGCGGGAGCCCGACGGACTGGGGCCAAGATATTCTTCGCTGACGAGGCCCACTTTCAGGCGGATGCTGATCTGCGGGGCAAGTGGGTGCTGAAAGGAGAACCGGCCCTGGTGGACTCCACCAGCCCGCGACGCGGGGAGAAGGTCAGCTACTACTCGGCGGTGTGCCTGGAGACCGGCGAGGTGGAGGTGATGGAACTGGAGGGCAACAGCAACTCCGTTACCTCGGCTGCGTTCTTAGGTCAGTTGCGAGAGCGGCACACTGAACCACTGATCGTGATCTGGGACAATTCGCCAGCCCACCGGGGTGATGCGCTACGCACTTATCTGACCACGCCTGGCTTACACCTGCGCCTAATGAACCTGCCCAGCTACAGTCCAGACTTCAACGCTGACGAGGCAATTTGGGGGTGGGCACGTGCGGAGGCCACCGCCAACTCGTGCCTGGGCACCCGTGCCGCAGTACGGGAAAGGGTCGGCGACTTTTTCACCCATCTGGCCCACCGCCGGGACGAAGTCCAGCGGCGTTGTCGGACCATCCTTCAGGCGCGCCGCAGAACTCACTCGCCCCGTCCACACCGGTCTTTCCAACCCAACCAATGTAGATTTCACCTTGGCTTCGGTTTAGTAGCGTAATCCTGTTCTGGTTTCGCTTCGTCGGAACTTCATCTGAGGTTATTGCGGCGGAACGTCTTGGTCGTGCGCTGCTTCAGCTAAGCGCTGGTTGATCGCTTTGCGTATGTCCGGCGCGTCGGGGGACGGCGAACCGTCAGCCTCAACTCGCAGGAAGCCCATTCGGAGCGGCCTCACGGGCCGCTTTTCGGTTTCCCGCATTCAAGAGCAGTTCGGGCCGCCGAGCAGCCTCTCTGGACGCTGTTCATCTCCTGGAAGTTGAGGGGTTTCTGTGCTCTGGTCGGCGTCGTGCTCGGGGCATGTTTCGCCAAGCTGTGGCATATTGTCCATGAGTTGCTCCCTTACGAGGCGATTTCGCTACTCGGAATTTGCTGGGGCAGGGCCTGAACACCATCAAATTCGTGACGGATTGCGTATTCGCGTTTTGGTCGTTTCCGCGCGGCTTTTCAGGGTACGAGGGCACGGCGGGGACGCGTGCGGACGGTTGGTACGGCTTTTACGGGTGGTTGGTCGATCCCACTATGTTGACTGCTTGTGTTCGGCCAAGGCTTCGACAATTTGTTTGTTGTGGCCATTCACGTTGGGTTCGCTGGCAAAAAGCACACGGTAGTGTTCCAGCATTTCATTTATGGATTCGTTGGTGATGTCCAACCCAAGCATTTCGGCTACGACTGAGTCAGAGGCGATTTCGCTACTCGACGGGTCAGGGTGGCCGAGGCTACGTCCTCACTTCACGTGTCCCCGGGCGCCGGGCCAGTTGTCGAGGTTGGGCACGTCGCGGTCCGGGAACGTCCTCAGGTAGAGGTTCACCGCAGCACTCCAGGTGCCGCTGCGGTGATCGCCGTCTGATTTGACTACCACGTCGTCGCCCAGGTGGTGCTTGATCACCAGCATGGTGGCGGCGACCAGCTGGTCGTAGGGCATCATGTCCGTGTTGCACGAGCCGTAGCCGGCCAGTTGGCCGGCCTTCTCGTTTTTGATCCCGTGGGGCGGGTAACGGAAATCGTCGCGGCCGTCTTCTGGAGCGTTGAACCGTATTTCGGTTGGTGAGAAGACGGGTTCGGCCTCGGGTTCGGCCCTCGAGCGGTGTAGTGGCCGTCCCCACGTGTTGGCCAGGGCCTGGGCGTCCTTTGAGATGGCGGGGGTCTTTGGGGAGCATTGGTCCTTGATCCACCAGTGGTGGGTGTATTCCCCGTCTTGTCCCTTGCGCTGCCTGGCGAGTCTTTCTCGTGACGCGCGGCGTATCCAGGACCAATTTCCGATTGAGGCCAGTAGTTGGGGTCCTCGTCGGTAGTATTCCCAGCCGTCGTCTGTTGGAAGCGGCGGGCGAAACAGGAGGTCCGGCGCGTCAGGGCGGTTGTCTTGTCTGCCGTGCTGCGATGGCGGTTGGTCGTTGGATTGACTCATTTTGTCGCTCATGCTCGTTGGCTCCGCTGGGTGTTACCGAAGGAAGATATTGTCTGTAGGATTGACCGCCGTTGCCGCCTTGCTGTGAATGCCACCAGCGGGTTCAGGTCGCCGTCGTCGGCCGCCTCGAGAACGTCAATGTAGTCGTTGCGGTCGTCGCGTGTCACGACGATGGGCAGGCCACCGTATGCCGGCGTCGGCCCCAAGGATGCACGTAACCTGTGCTCCGGTGTCGACCAGGATGTCGATGTGGCCTTCAGTGCCCAGCCTGGGCAACGTCACGTGGGTTCTCATCATTGGTCTGCGACTGCTGTAGTAACCGACGATCACAGGATCATCTCTGGCGGGTCGGGATCCAGGTAGAGTACCGCCACCATGCGTTGTCGGTCACCTCCGGGCCTCAGTTTTTCCAGCAGTTCCGGCAGCGTGCCGGCTAGGGTGAGGTCTTGGTCGGAGTTCATGCCTGCCCACTGGTGGGGATTCTGTTGGCTCATCCCTTCGGTTTCGGCTCGCAGGCGGTCGGAGATGGCTTCGTACTCCGCGATCTGGGCTGATATGCGCGCCGCTTCTTCGGGCGTTGTAGGTATGGGTTGGCTCATTGCTCCTCCGTTCTTGGTCGTGTTGGCTGCGGTGTTGGAGCGCAGCTGCCATCATTCTGCCCAGCGATTCGTTCTACGCCGTAGATGATTGCTTGGTCAAGTTTGGGCTTGGAGAACTACACGCTTTCGAAACGTTGCTTCCTGCGCGCTCGTCCAGGGACTTTGCAGTGCGGTATAGACGCTGAGGCTGATAGGGCCGTTCTGTGCCAGGATCGCACAACATGCCTTACGTAAACCCGTTTGTGCGGGGACGGCGACTGCCGTGGTGGTTGCGGTTTTCGTCAACCGTGGGTGGTCCACGGACGGTTACGAGAATCGTCGGAAAACCAGCTCCGGTGGCCAGCGATTTTGACTGAGTTCCGTCGCCCGAGGTAACGGTTTCCGTTCATTTCCTGATTGGCCTGTAAGAGGGGCTCGTCTGGCGTTGGGCTTACGCCTTTGCATTTGCCGTTCGGCAAGCGCCGCTTGCGCTGAGTCCGTTATTGATAAATGGGTAGTTCCTTCTGCTTTATTCGGGACGAGTAAATGTTCAGGGTTCGGTGAAATGCGTAGTCTAGGTTGATCAACTCAGAGGTGTCGTTCACCATCATTTCGTCGTCCTGTCGGATTCTCTCTCGGTACTCGGCCAAGTGCATCCGGTGGTTGCTTTTCTTGATGTTGTGGTAGGGGCAGAGCGGTGCTCGGTTCGTGATCTGGTGGCTCGTGCCTTCTTTGCTGACTGGATTTAGGTGGTCCAGGTGGAAGTTGCGGGTCGTCTTCTTGATGGAGCCGTCTGGCATTCGGTTGGCGAATCCGCAGCACCAGGCTATGTGCCCTGACATTGTGAGCAGGATCTCGAGCATTTCGGGTTCAGGGATGATGCTGGCCGGTGTCTTGAACTGACGTGGCCTGTCCGTAAGTTTGAACGCCGGCGGCGTCGATTCCTGAATTGGAGTGGTGCGTGTCGGCAGCTCGTGAGGGCCGCGGACGGTGGCCATGTTTCCGAGCAGGACTTTTTGCAGGTTGTGCGTCGGCTCGTCGCAGGTGAGCATCGTCAATTTCGGCTTGGAGAACTGGCGTTTGAATACCGTCCATGCCCTGGGGTTGATGTCGCACGCAATCCAGTTCCTTTCAAGACGCTCCGCCGCGACGGCGGCGTAGGCGCAGCCCGCGAAGCAATCCAGCACAACGCCACCTTCTGGGCATGAGGCTTTGATGATGCGTTCGGCGAGGGCGACGGGTTTCTGTGTCGGGTAGCCGGTTCGCTCTGGTGATGAGTTGGCTATCCTTGGTAGGTCATCCCAAAGCGTTTGTACCTTGCCGCCCGGCGGCATTTCGTCGAGGTATTGAATGTGGCCTCGGCGCCTAGGTTTTCCATTTTGGCCAAGTAGTATCCTGCCTTGAGCGTGAAGTTCTTCCAACTTTTCTCTCGAGTACCTCCAGCCGTTTTTCGGCGTAGTCCCTCGCCATGCAAACATCCTGCTGGGGTTCGGCGCGGGTTTTGGGCCTGAAAGATCCCCGGCGGCCGCCCGGGTGGCTCTGGAGCAGAAAAGGCATTTTGCCCGAGGCTGGGCAGCCGTCGAGGTTGCCCGGGACGTTGGCAAGTCCAGCCGAGGTGGACTTCGTGGTTCCTAAGTCAATGGTCTTTTCCGTTTCGTTGTCGAGGTGGCCCTCGGTGGCGCGGAATTATAGTTTTGGACCTAAACCAAAGCCAAGGTGAAACGTGCAGGGGGATAGGGTAAATTTGTGATGGAAGTAAGCTAGCTTGTCCAGGGGTCGGAGAAGGGTTGGTGATGGGTGTGAGGGAGATAGACAGGTTCCTGCAACAATGGCATATGGATGCCAGGGATTTGCACCGGCGGCTGATTCTGGCGCCGACACCTCGGGAAAGGGAGCGTTGGCACGCCATCTGGCTATTGGCCCAGGGCTGGACGGCTTCAGCCACGGCGGATGCTCTGGGACGGGATCCCCACACCATCGGACGGTGGGCTGCCGCCTTCGGCGAGGGCCGGCCTGGGGCCTTGATTTTCGAGCAGTCCGGAGGTTCCCCCCCGCCCTGGGGGAGGCGCAGCAGGCGGAGTTGAAGGGTGCAGTGCAGGAGTTGCCCGAGATGTCCGGCATAGAAATGGCCAACTGGAACTGGAAGGTGGTGCGGCAGTTTCTCCGGGAGCACTTCGGTATCAGCCTGAGCCGGAGCAGTTGCCTGAACTACCTGCACCGTCTGGGGTTTGTCCTGAAGCGGCCCAAGAAGCGGCTGGTCAAGGCGGATCAGGACAAGCGGGAATCCTTCGTGGCGGATTACGCCGCCCGGTGGGACGAGGCGCGGCGTACTGGAGCGAAGATATTCTTTGCCGACGAGGCCCACTTCCGGGCGGACGCCGAACTGGGGGGCAAGTGGGTGCTGAAGGGAAAACCGGCCTTGGTGAACTCGACCAGCCCGCGCTATGGCGAAAAGGCCAGCTACTACTCGGCAGTGTGCCTGGAAACGGGCGAGGTGGAGGTGATGGAGCTGGAGGGCAACAGCAACTCCGGAACCTCGGCTGCCTTCCTGGACCGGTTGCGGCAGAGGCACTCCGGGCCGTTGGACGTGATCTGGGACAACGCGCCAGCGCACCGCGGGGAGGCGGTCCATGAATACCTGCGGGCGCCGGGCTTGGAACTGCGGCTAGTGAACCTGCCTGGCTACAGCCCTGACTTCAACGCCGATGAGGCGATCTGGGGCTGGGTGAGGGAGGAAGCGACCGGGAACCTGTGCTTGGGAACCAAGGCCCTGGTACAGGAGAGGGTCGGCAACTTCCTCCACGGGCTGTCCCGCCGGAAAGACGAAGTCAAGCGTCGCTGCCGCACCATCCTGCAATCAAGGGCCGAAGGGTTTCTGCGAGAATCACAGCCCGATCCCCGATGTATCGCAAATGCACATCCCACCTTGGCTTTGGTTTAGCTAAAACCCTGGGCGGTTACGGCGAAAGAGTCGAAGACCCGCAAGAGATAGTTCCGGCCATAGGACGGGCCAGGGAGGCAATGTCCAGCGGCGGTCCGGCATTGCTAGAATTCCTGACCAAGGAGGAAAATGCCCTTTCACGGTACCCTGCCCGCGCACCACGAGCGTTACCCTGACCTGAGTTCCAGGTTGGCACGGAGCGATCCCCTCTGCGGCAAGGCGCTCCGTGGCTTACCGTGGTTCTGTATGACGATGAATAATGCTCGCATAAGCTGGGGAAGGGTGAAATCGAACCTGAAGACGGGGGGATGATTGTTGACAGGCTTCCAGGGGCGGGCGTACTCTCCTCTCGTTTCATCGGATAAGGCCGGGACCGGTGGAAATGGAAAATCTCGATTCAAATCCCGCCGATCCAGGAAGTCTACAGTCAGAGGAGAAGAGCCTCATGTACGCAGTACCTGACGTCGATGAAGTGGTGGCCGTGGCCAAGGAGTTGGGGATTCACCTGAGTCCCGATGAGGCCGTTAAGTACCAGAAGTACCTGGTGGAACAGCTGGGACAGTTGGACACCTTCGTGCAGGCCCGGTTGGAGGAGCCCAAACCTCCGATGGTCTCTACCGCCCGCGAGCCCGGGTACCGGCCGAGCGCGGAAGAAGACCCGCTCAACGCCTGGATGTGGAAATGCCGAATCGAAGGGGCGGCCGAAGGTCTGCTTGCCGGCAAGACCGTCAGTTACAAGGACCACGTCGCCGTGGCAGGCATACCCATGAGCTTCGGCTCCTTCGCCCTCGAAGGCTTCATCCCCGACTTCGACGCAACTGTCGTCACCCGGGTGCTGAAGGAGGCGGGCACGATCATCGGCAAGAACGTCATGAACGGCCTGAGTGGAGGCTTCGGCACCGGCGGCGCCATCGGCGACTACGGCCGTCCCCTCAATCCCCACGACCACGATCACGTGACCGGCGGTTCGTCCTCGGGCTCCGCCGCGGCCGTGGCCGCCGGCGAGGTGGACATCTCCTTCGGCGGCGACCAGGGCGGCTCCATCCGTATCCCGGCGGCTTTCTCCGGCATCGTCGGACACAAGCCCACCTTCGGATTGCTGTCGCATTTCGGTATCAGCTTCGGCTCGGACCAGAGCATCGACTACACGGGTCCGTTGACCCGTACCGTGGAGGATGCGGCGGCTACCCTCCAGGCCACGGCGGGTTACGACCCTTACGATCCCCGCCAGACACGAGACGTCCCCACCAGCATTGACCTGCTCGGCCGGCTGGCCGACGGTGTGTCCGGGCTGCGCATCGGGGTGCTCGAGGAGGGCTTCGACGATGCCGAGGCCGATGTGCGCGACCTGGTGATGGCGGCGGTCGACGTCCTCGCAGAGGCAGGTGCCGACGTATCCCAGGTGTCCGTCCCGGAGCACCACACCATCCGCGCGGCCCAGGCCGCGCTCACGGGCGAAGGCGCCCTTGCCATTTTTAGAACTGGGTTCTTCGGCGCCTTCGCCCGGACCTACTACCCCGCCTCCGTCATCGCCGCCATTAACAAGCTGTGGGCCTCTCAGGCCGACGTGCTTGCGCCACGCAGCAAGCTGTCGCTCATCGCCGCCGAGTTGAGCCGGCGCAACTACCACGGCCGGGTGTACGCCAAGGCCCAGAATGTGCGTCCCACCTACATCAAAGCCTATGACGCCGTACTTGCTAACCTCGACGTGCTCGTGATGCCCACATGCATCATGACGGCGCCCAAGAACCAAACTCCGGGTAGCTACCTGGAGGCTGTGGAGGAGAACCTGGCGACGATGAACTGGAGCGGCTCTCGCAACACCCTGCCCTTCAACTACACCGGGCATCCAGCCCTCGCCCTTCCCGTGGGCAAGTCGTCAGCTGGTCTCCCAGTCAGCATGCAGCTGGTCGGCCGCTACTTCGACGACCCGCTCCTCATGAGGGCCGCCTACGCCTACCAGCAGTCAACCGACTGGGACAAGATCATCGGCGTCCAATCTTGATCGGGCTAATACCTGGCGAAGGGTCATATTCGTTACGTTACCGCATTTTAATGGGCTGTTAGGCCGCCATCGATCACTAGCTCGCTGCCCGTCATGAAAGATGACTCGTCGGATGCGAGGAACAGGGCACCGTATGCCACGTCTTCCGGCTGCCCCAACCTGCCGATAGGATGGCGGGATATGGTAATCTGCCGGGCCTGTTCGTCAGCTAACAGATTGGGTGCGGTCATAGGTGTCTCTATCACACCGGGGTGGATGGAGTTGGCGCGGATATTATCTTTGGCGTACTGGATTGCAGTGGACTTGGTAAGGAGCCGCACCGCCCCCTTGGAAGCGCCGTAGGCAGCCGAGTAGCGGGTACCAATCAAGCCCGCAACGGAAGAAATGTTGACTATGGAGCCGCCCCCATTTTTGCGCATCTCGGGTATAGCGTACTTGGTTCCCAGGAAGACTCCCTTGGCGTTTATGCCCATGATTTCATCCCACAATTCGGAGGAGGTCTCTTCCACATTGGCTAACTTGAAAATTTCGGCATTGTTGACCAAAACATCAAGCTTGCCGAAGCGCTGAACTGTGGCCTCCACTGCCTCTTTCCAGTGGCCCTCGTTAACCACGTCCAGAGTGACAAAAAGGCATTCCCCGCCGGTCTCGCTTATCTCGGCTTCTACTCGGCGACCTTCCGGACCGATGCCGAACTGCGAAGCAAGTGGGTGCTGGGGGGAGGGCCGGCCATGGTGGCCTCCACCAGTCCTATGTACGGAGAGAAGGCCAGCTACTATTCCGCGGTGTGCTTGGAGACCGCCGAGGTGGAGTGGATGGACCTGGAGGGCAACAGCAACTCCGGAACCTCGGCCGCCTTCCTGAGGCAACTGAGGGACAGACACTCCAGTCCGCTGATGGTGATCTGGGACAATGCGCCAGCGCACCGGGGCGAGGCGGTGCGGGAGTATCTGAGGACACCCGGTCTGCACCTGGGGTTGGTGAACCTGCCAGGCTACAGTCCGGACTTCAATGGCGATGAAGCTATCTGGGGCTGGGCCAGGGAAGAGGCAACGGGGAACCTGTGCCTGGGGACCAGGGCGGCGGTGCAGGGGATGGTCGGCAACTTCCTCGCCGGCCTGGCCAGTCGGAAAGAAGAGGTCAAGAGGCGCTGCCGGACCGTACTGCAATCCAGGGCCGAAGGTCTCCCCCGCAACACACAGCCTGATTCCCAACGCCCTGCAAATGTACATCCCACCTTGGCTTTAGTTTAGGTGCGTCCGGCTGGCGATACGCCGTTAACATCGGTAGGCAGCGGCCACAAGGGGGCCGCAATCTTGCACCTGTCGAGTGGTTGTATGAATCTGCGTCTTGGCGGTTTCGCCACGACTTTGGCGTTTGGCTTGCTGGCTTTCGTTCTGCCGTTGTTGTTGTACTGTCTGACGATGCCGGTCAACGTCGTGTTTGAGGACGACGGTCTCTTTCTGCTGAACGGCGTTTTCCTGGGTGTTGAGCACCCGCCGGGCTATCCAGTCTTCACGCTGGTGCATCACCTGTTCCAGCAGTTCCCGTTGGGGACGGCGGCCGTCAAGGGACACCTGCTGTCTGCGCTGTTCGCGTCTGGCGCCTGCGTTTTCGTTTTCTTGGTGGTCGTCGAGTTGCGTGTAAGTAGGCTGGTTGCCCTGTTGGGTGCCCTGCTGTTCGCTGCTATGGAGCACTTCTGGTCGCAGGCCATCATCACGGAGGTCTACACCTTCAACTGCCTGCTGTTCTTCACGCTCACGCTCTGCGTGGTGCGTCTCTGGCGTGACCCGGGCAACCGTGTGCTCTGGACGTTGGCGGGGGCCGTCTATGGGATAGGTCTGGCCAACAGTTGGCCCCTGATGGTTCTGGCGGCTCCCGCTTTCGTGGTCGCACTTTGGCCTCTGCGTTACACCGGTTCCCGTGGGTTCGCGTTTGGGTTGGCGTCGCTTACAGCGTGTGTTGTGGTTCCCTACGGCTGGCTGTACCTGTACGGAATATCTGACCCTGCGTTCAGCTTCGCGGGTCCTTTCGCGGATTTCGGTGATTTCATCAATCTTGTCACCCGTCGTCACTACGCTGGAGTGGACGTCAGCTCTACTTGGGGCTGGGATGACTTTGCTAGATTTTCCCTTTGGTTGATGGCTGATGTACCCAGACAGGTGTCGTACTGGGGGATGGCTGCTGCCATAATCGCGTTGCTGGGCGTTTTGCCGTTGAGGTTCCGGTACTGGCCCGACGTCTTCGGTGATGACGTTCGTTTGCGTCGATTCGCGCTGTTCAGCGTTTTTGCGTTTCTTTCGCAGAGCTTTTTGCTCCTGCTCTTTCTCCGGAACGACTTCAGTGATGGCAGTCTTGCGGTTCTGCATCCGTATCCGTTGGTGGCCTACGGGATCGTTTCTATCTGGGTGGCCTTGGGTTGCGGCGCGGCGTTGCGGTGGGCGCTGCGTATTTCGCCCGCTCTGCTGGTGCGTGGCACGGTGTATGTAGTGATCTTCGTCTTCGGGTTTTCCGCCGTTGGGTTCACGGCCGTTGACGGCTGGGAGCGGGTGAACCGTCGGGGAGATGACTTTGCGGTCGAGTACTCACGTCTGGTGTTCGACGCGTTGCCCGATGAGGCGGTGCTGGTCGTCAATGGGGACTATGCGTTTCCGATTGCTTATCTGCACTTCGTTGAGGGCGTGAAGCCCGGCTTGCGGGTCGTTGATGCGGGCGGGCTGTTATATGCTTCCAACTACTACCGTTTGGGCACGTACGGCGGCCCAACGAATTTGCACCGTGCGGCGGTGCGTGCATTGTTTCAGAAGCATGCTGCTGCTGAGGAAAGGCCGATCTACCTTGCTTTGTTGGCCTTGGATGGTAGCAAAGTTCACGACTATGATCATCAGGGACTTGTGGTTCGGCTCTCGCCGCGTGATGGTCTACCACTTGTGGGTGAGCCGCTAGATGAACTGGTGCGCGAGCACGGGGAGTGGCTGGCTTCTGCTGACCCACTGGACGCCAGTTCCCTGGAACGGGTCAATGAGTTGACGTACTCGTACTGCGGATTCCTGTTCAGCGCAATGACGTTCGGTGACGCCGACTCTGTGTCGTTCGTTGAGCAATACTTGGCACGTCAGTCTGAAAACCCGTACTGCCTTGCCGGCCTCGCACGTGTGGCCGTTCATTACGTTGGTCTGCAACTAGGCGGTGAAGCTGCCGATGCGGGAACCTCCCCACCGGAAGGCGTGGGCCTGGATCGTATCGAGGTTTGGCTTGACGATGCGGAGCGCTCTGCGTCCGGTGGTCGTTATCCGGCTTCGCTTTGGGTTTTGGTCTACAACGCACGCGGTCAGTTGTCCATCCTGCGCGGCGATGTTGAGGGGGCCATGGATTATTTTGCTCTTTCCAGCAGTCTGGACTCTTCAGAGCTTAACCCGGGTAGTCAGATGATGATGGATTTCAGTCAACTGCAGAACTGATTCGCTGTGTGCGCATTCGCCTTGGATTTCTACGAGTCACTGCAGTTCTGAGAAATGAGCCGCTGGGGCGATGATCGCCCCAGCGGCTTGAAGTAGGCTGTCCTTCATGAGTGCCGCTGTTCCGTGAATGATGCCAAACGCCGGTGGAATGCCGTAAATTCTTGCGCTGGGGCCACGTAGAGGACCTGAGCGAGTCCAGAGGGGATTTCCTCTGCATTGAGGCTGGAAACGAGCCGCACAGCGCTCTGGTGCGTAAAGTGGTCGCTGTGTGAGACGCTGGAGCAGTAGACGCTACCTGTTCGAGTTCTCGGCCGCCTGCTGGCGGTTGTCGCGCCGCAGTTGTTCATTATTGCCGTCGGTAGCCCTCCCTTGGGCTCCAACGATTCAGGATGAATCTCTTATTTGCCGTGAGCGTGCGTAGCTTCACTCCCCACGGGACCTGAGGTGCCGTGCCTATGGCCTGTAAGACGGGTAGCATTGCACTATCGCGTTCCACGCGTAAAGCTCACTCGCCCACTCGAAGTCGGTTTCTTCTTCTCGTCTGAGCTGGTTGATTTCGCAGCGGGGGTTGTATATGGCCGGTGGGTCCGGCATTTGGCTCTTGCAACGCCAGACGGCGGCTCCTATAGCCGCCTTTCTGGCGTAATTCTCGTTGACTTGAGCGTAAACGTCTCCCAGGCAAGTTGAGTAGACATCGTCGTCGATTTGGGCGTGTGGTTGCCAATCGGGCAGGCACTGCATGATGGCGTGCCACACGCGCAGGTCCTCCGGCCATTCGGGATATAGTTCTTCGGTTTGGCCCAGGTGGTCGAGATTGCAGCGCAGCCGGTGCGTATCCGGTGGCTCCGGGAGGTAGCCTTGGCACAGCCAAGCACTAACGCCGACTACCAGTTCGTCGTTACCGAGCGTTTCCCGGTAGGAAAGATAGGCGTTGTCGAGACACGCGCTGTAGGTCGTCGGCGTAATGCCGGAGCCCCTTCCAATGTGGGTAGCGTCGGCTGTGGGCAGCGGGTCGCAATTCGCCATGGCGTGCCAGTAATGCAGGAGTTCGTGCCATTCTGGGTAGCGTGTTTCAGTTATTTCGATTTGGTCCAAGTTGCACCGGGCTGGGTTTGATGTTGGCACGACCACCGGTTGTAGATGGCGACAGTACCAAGTACCTGCGGCTAGCCAATGATAGGCGTCGTAATCGTCAGCGGCGCGCAGGTAGACCTCGTCCAGGCATTGAGCGTAGCCTGCTTGGTCGTCCAGGACCGGCGTGCTGGCTTGTGCCCGCTGCGTATCCGTCGTGGGTTGTTCGTCCTGCCGGGTCCTACCCGTTCCGCCCGGAGTAGGTGCGTCTGGACTTTCCGTTGTTGCTCTACCGGATGTTTCCTCTGCGGTCTTCCTCGCCTCGCTCACTGCAGTGGCATACGGAGCAGGTAGGTCGTCCGTGGACGTTGCGCTGGACTGACTCGCCGCTCCAATCTCGCATACGTCGTCGATTCCGACTCGGTTGAGAGCCTGCTGCAAAGCGGCTCTCTCCAGGGCGTTTAGTCCTTCAGGATTTCTTAGTTGGTCTATGACGCTGTCTGGTAGCCCCGCGTCTTCCGCAGCCTCTATGCACTCGGATGGTGCGGCGTTGAAGAATGTGCAACCGGAGATCAATACCATCGTCAATGTCGCCATCAGGAATGGCGCGACAATCTTGAGGGGCATTCTATGTTCCTACCTATCGGTTTGAGTTATTTGGGTGGGCGCGGTAGACCTTGCTCAGAATATACGTGCCGTCTCTTGTGGCTATATCCGGGTATTGCATCCTTTGCAATTTGGAGCCTTTCGCCTCAGGAGTCGTTCCTTTTGGCCGTTCGTACGAACGTGACTGCAGGAATGTCAAGGATGACTTGTGTTTTCGCTTCTACGGCGGTGGGACCGGCGGTGTTTCGCCATACATGAAGGACACGGAGTTTCACGTGAAGAGTTCTGACGAACTCATGCGGTGACCCTGTTGCTGCGATGTCATTTGCAGACACACGCCAAGCGGGCGTCGCACCACACTCGGCCATCTCCGTTGATTCAGGCATCCTTTTTGCTACTTCGTTTGGGCGGGTGGTGTCCGCCAGGCGGCACGCCCAACGTAGACAAGGCGCTCTCGATGTTCTGGGTGGTGAACCCAATTTGCTGCAACGCTTGTATGCACTGCGCCTTTTCTTCTTCGGAAGGTTCCGGTATCCGGTAGTCGGGTCCGATGATGTAATAGGTGTCTGGGTTGTTGCCCAGGAGTTCGACCAGGTTGCGGGTGAAGGCTGGCGAGAATTCGTAATGTCTCATGAGACGGGACAGGGACCTGGCTCCGTTGCCGGTCAGCCACTTGGAACTCATGCCACACCTCTGGAGTAGGAGTTGGCCTACGTCCTCGTGGGGGTGTAGCTTCAGGATGACGGTGCGCTTCGCGTCCTCGTCCAGGCCGGCTTTTCCCAACTCTGAGTGGACCCACCTGCCTTCGTCGTAGTCGAATGAGTGCAGGCCAGCTTCTGCCATGAGCACCATGTTGTAAGCGCGATCACGGGCGGAACCGCTGGGACAGCCAAGCAGACGGTAAAAGACCTCTGTACATTGCCGTATGGCGCGTTCTTCCGGGTAATCGGCTGGGAAGGCTCCATCGAACGGTCGGTGCATGAGTTCTCCGTTTAGGTCCAGCCAGGATACCCTGGCTGGCTCTCCGTGAGTATCCGTGATGATGAGGCCGTTCGGGGCTGGGCCGCTCGCGTTGTCGAGGGCGGTTTGCAGCTTCTTCTGAGTTTGCTGGCCGGTATAGGCCGACGTCCTTTGGATGACCCTGAGTTCTGCACCGGCGTCGTGCATGGCCAGCAGCCATTCTGTCACGGCCTGTTCCTGGCTTCCCTGGGAGCCAGGCATTTCGCGCCTTGTGGCTTCTTCAAGCAATAGTTTTGGGTAATGCCTGGGCCAGCCGGCCTTGGTTTGGATGGCTTGCTGGGTGAAACCTCGCCGGCGTAGGTCGCAGTACTGCTCGAGCATCTTGGTGAGTGCTGGTTCCTGTACGTCGAGCTTGGGCTTCGATTTTCGTCTGCTGTTGGCCGGCTTTGGGTCTCGCGGCGGCATGTTGTTGTCGCTCCTTGGTTTCGCACTAATTTACTTGGGATGATCTGCTGCAGCACGTCTGTCGGTGCGCTGATTTCCAGAAAATTGCGAAACTGCGTTCGCGTTTTAGTGAACAGCAACAAGGGCCGCGGCAGGGCTCTGGTGCGTTGCTTGTTTCCCTTGCGGGTACGGCCGTTCACCGAGGCCGGCTTGTGGGCCGTATTACTGCGTTCTGGAGTTCGCCCAGTGCTGGCAGCAACTGCCCAATTCGCCGGTAGCGCTGCTGGCTGGTACTCACTGGATACTGCAACGAGATAGGGTGCAGGTCCGGTTGCTGGCCCATCCTTTAATTTTTGTCATCGGGTGAGTTTGGCAATTGTTTCGTGTGAGGTGCTAGCCAGGCGTTGTGATGCGCTTCGGGAGCTTCGCCAGCCTGTTGATTGGCCCACTGTTGGGGTGAGAGGAGTAGGATGTTGGGTCGTGCGGACGGCACTAGTACCGCGTCCAGTTGTTTTTGACAAATATAAGAATTGATATAATGGAGGCGTTCTTTGATTGTGAGGAGGTGAGGGGAATGCCGGCTAAGCTATATCGAGTGAACTTGACCGAAGCTGAACGAGAGCATTTGTTGGGTATCACCCGGCGCGGCAAGTCCTCGGGGCGTAAAGTGAAGCGGTCTTTGATTTTGTGTAAAGCCGATGAAGGCCTTACCGATCAACAGGTGGCGGAAGCCCTGATGGTCGGCCCCTCCACGGTCGGCCGGGTGCGGCAGCGCTTCGTAGAAGGCGGGTTGGAGCGCGCCCTCAATGACCTGCCGCGGCCGGGGCAACGGCGCAAACTTGATGGAAAGCAGGAAGCCCACCTGGTGGCCGTGGCCTGCAGCGCGGCCCCGGAAGGGCACACCCGCTGGACGTTGCGATTGCTGGCCGACCAAGCGGTGAAGCTGGAGTTGACCGGCTCCATCTCCCGGGAGACGGTCAGGCAGGTGCTGAAAAAAACGAACTCAAGCCCTGGCGGAAAAAGGAGTGGTGCATCCCCAAGGTGAGCGCCGAGTTCGTAGCCTGCATGGAGGACGTGCTGGACCTCTACTCGGAACCCTATGACTCCAAGCGGCCCGTAGTCTGTTTCGACGAGACCTCCAAGCAGTTGGTGGCCGAGAAGCAGTCTCCCATCCCGGCCAAGGCGGGACGGCGGGAGCGGTTTGATTACGAGTACCAGCGCAACGGGACCCGGAACTTGTTCATGACTTGTGAGCCATTGGCGGGCTGGCGGCACGTGGCAGTGACGGAGCGTCGCACCATGGAAGACTTCGCCCATCAGATGCGCTGGCTGGCGGATGCCGCTTACCCCGAAGCGGAGAAGGTCCGGGTGGTGCTGGACAACCTGAACACCCATAAACCCGCCTCCTTGTACGAGACCTTCGAGCCAAAGGAGGCTAGACGGGTGATCCAACGGCTGGAGTTTCACTATACTCCCAAGCACGGAAGTTGGCTCAACATGGCAGAGATTGAGTTCAGCGTCTTCAGCAACCAATGTTTGAATCGCCGCATTGAAGATGAGGAGACCCTCAAACGTGAGATTGCCGCCTTGGAGACCGAACGGAATCAGGCTGCGGCAACCATCGACTGGAGATTCTCCACCACCGATGCCCGGCATAAGCTTCGCCGTATCTATCCTTCGGTTTCACACTGACGCGGTACTAGTTCACATGCTGCTACTGCGATTTTCGCCAGCCGAGGTTCTAGGCTGGGTCGGTCGCTGGGGTCGACGACGACCGTGATCCCAAGAGGGTCGCCCTGCACAAAGCCGGCCGCTCGTGGGCCCGTTACGGTGACTCGGGCCGGCAGTGGGGGCTCGAGGCCGTTTAGAGCCTGCACGTAGCGCGTGAGCCACAAAAGTTCGGACTCCCGCAGGACGGGGCCTTTTTGTTGTGCGTCGGCGATGACCGTGAGTGCAGGGCTCTGTGGGTTGAGGTCACGTGGGATTGGGTTTGCGGCGACGCGTCGGTTGTCCATGCTGATGAACCGTTTTTCGGGGTCATTGTTCATGGCATCTGTGATGGTGCGTTTTTTAGCCTTGGTGGTTTGCTGGACGTGCTGCCTCACGTCGTCTATGTCAGCTGGACCGTTTTTCACGAGGTATGCGAAGATTAGGTCTCCGGTGTTGCCACGGCGCCCGATTTTCCGGATGCTGAAGTTGGGTTTCCATTCGGTGAGGCCGAACGTGGCTAGGCCTTGCCGGGAGATTTCCTGGGTCGTCGGAGTGATGTTGCGGATGGCGTTGAGGATGTTGTACCCGTCGGTCAGAAGATACCCCACGAGGTGGTTGATTTCGTCGGTGAGGTACTGCGTGGAACGGGGTTGCTGATCACGGACCAGGATGCGGATCATTGTGTTGGCGACCAGTTGCTGCCGGCCGACGAATGTCCCCCATGGCTGGTCTGGGTTGAAGCGTCCCTCAACGTCGGGGTTGATCCCTGTGATCCGGCGTATGAAGAGAGAAATGTCGAGCTGTGGCCATCTGTTCAGTGCGTCTTTGTGGTGGCTCAGGGCACCCAGAATCTGTTCGGCGCTTTGGGGCTCGTGGGATCTCGACAGATGGGTAGCGATGTCAGCAATGATGAAACTGATGTCGTGGTCAGTCGAGACGGTGGGTGGTGCGACGACGTGGCCGGCGGCGCGCATGATGGGCGAATGCTCCGGTTCCGCGTAGCCGAGTTCGATGAACGTCTTGATCGTTGACTCGGAGTAGAGCGGTGGGCGCCGATTGTGGCGGTTGATGACCGCGGCACGTGCCATGAAGTCGTTGGCCCGTTGGGCAACCTCGGCGAGGGGGTTGCCTAGTTCCTGGTCGGTCCGGGCCAAGGCATTGAGGGCGTGTGCCGACCTGCGGTTGACGGTGGTGAGGGGAGTGTCGTAGGTGGAGGCCATCTGTGCGTCGGTGAGTGGCGCTGTGTTGACGTCGCCGAGCTTGGCGTCGAGGAGATACGGGTAGGGCGTGGCCTGCCTGGTTCGTTGAATGACCTTTTGGGCGGCGTCAAAAAGGTCGTCAGGCACGGTGGGCTGGAGATTTTCTGAGTTGATTAGCATGGTGTAGCGTCCTGCAGGGTTGGAAGTGGGAACAATAATGCCGCCCTTTTGGGCGGCAGAAGGCATGACATGGTGGTCTCCCGGGTTCAGTTGAGGCGCGCTGCGCTACGGATGGTCTTTGCCTTCAGTTTGGCGTCGTCTCCCGGTAGCCGTCCGGTACGACGGTAGTCAGACAAGGGAAGGACGTCGGAAAACTTGGCCTCCTGCCTCACACCACCGTGGCGCGGGATCGTTCGTTTGCCAGGCGCGGTGGATCAATCAGCGGTGCTGATTGATTTGGGGGAAAACGGGCCCACAATCGCGTTTTTGGTCTTGCGCCTGGTCATATTGGGTGATATGATAAATCACAAGCCCAAAGAAACAGTATTGTAGAAAAACTACGTGTGAAGGAGATACCATGTCTCTGAAATTTGGTCTGGCCCGTTGGGGCGAATTCATGAGTCCAGGTTTTGGGTTGGTTAGCGATGGACGATTTGGTGTCGAAACTGGAAACGCTCGAGGCCGAGCTGTCGGAAAAGTACCGGTTGCAGGGGGAAAGGCTCGCGCTCGTGAGGCGAGCCTTGGCGGAGGCTCGGGACCTGGCGGAGCCTGGGGTTCAGGGCAGTGGCTTGGGTGGCGAAGGCATTTGGGCGGCGGGTGTGGAGCCGGAGAGTGAGGGGTTTATGGTCCCTGAAACCGACGATGCCACTGGTGAACCCATCTATGACGTTCGTGTCGTGAGGGGCCTGGGGACTATGCGGGAGAAAGCTTATGCCGCAGCAGCGGTGTACGGACGACGCCTGCGTGAAGTGTCATTGGCACAGGCGATCTTCGAGACCGGGGAGACATCCGCGCCCGACGCAAAATCGGCGAGGTGGTCGCTTGGGAGCTTGGTCCGGTATGGAGAGGAGTGGGTCCGCGACCGGGGTTGGCTGCTCTACCGGAGTACGCTGACGCGCAACGAGGAGCTCATCCGTGAGATGTATGAGGAGATTGCCGGGGGACCGGAGTTCCTTGATGGACCGGAATGGGAGGGCGAGTTGGAACGGCCGGATTAGGATCGAGTGTAGCCCAAATTGGGGGCACAAGCGACATTTGCCAGTGGTATTTTGGGTGTGCCCGTTGTAGGATAAATGTGCTTATTGCAACCACAACAGATGAAGAAGATGGCCGAAGCGGTGGACAAGACCGCGACGGCCGGATGTAGAGCCCTCGGGTAAGGAACCTACTTTGTTCAATATAACACACGACCCAACAAACAACTTTTTCGTCAAGTCCAGGTTCTGGAGGCAGGTTAGCGCGTTACTTTTCAGTCAGCCCACAGCGCGCTCGGATCCTTGTACAGATGCCGCGGTGTTCCGGCCGTAAGGTCGGTGGCGTCGCGGCTTTTTGCTTGACCACGAGAGAAGATTCAAAAACTGGAAAATGGAGTAAATCATGAAATCCAAAAAAAACAGGTCGGTCGCCAAGGCGAACGGCAAGTCGTCAACGGATCGCCATACCTCATTCTACGTCCGTGTGAGCACCGCTGGCCAGCAGGAGAAGGATGTCCCGGAACAGACGCTAGGTCACCAACCGCGTGGGACCCTACTCAGATTGGTGGCCTTGGTAAAGAAAACCTTCCCATGGGGAAAGGAGTAACTGGAATGGTGAAGCAGAATTCGGGCTACAACAAACCCAAAGTTAAAAGAACGGAGCCGCGGGAGATTCGAGCCTCGTCCGCGGCCCCACGACCAGCCGAGCAGTCACTCGAGGAGGTCGTTTCGGATGATAGCGGCCTCGGAGGTTGTTGGCAATCGGCGGCAGAACCTGGCGGCATTTGGCCTGAGGAGAGGTCGTTGGACTTGGACGGGTCGCCCGTTGAGGGCTGGGTGGCCGGTTTGCCTGTCGTGGACGGAGTGGCGGACAGCGGGTGGAAGGAGTGTAAAGGCGGCCGTGTGCGGTTGGTCGTCCGGGTGAAGGACTGTCCCGAGCAGCGTGAGTGGGTGCGCGTGATGTCGTACGGCGGCGCGTACGCGAGGGAGGTGCTGGGATAGGTCGGGTTGTTTCCGCCATCGGAAAGGTTGCCGGCGGCGAGCTGTGCTCGCCCGTCGGCAAATACAGGAAGCTTTTTTGACATCAGGAGGAAAGACATGTCTACCCACAAGAAGAAGGACGTAGCCTACTTGCGTGTGAGTGCTTCGCTTCAAGAAGACGGGACGTCGTTGGGCACGCAGGAAGTGGAAATTATTCGGTTCGCGAGTGCCTTGGGGAACCGGATTGACCCAGAGAATGTTCTGCGCGAGATTAGAACAGGCGTGACCTTGGATCGGCCGGTATTGGACAAGATTCGGCGCATGGCCGCTGCCGGTGAGGTCGGCGCGCTGTTTGTTTACAACACTGATCGATTTTCCCGGGACCCAGTGGATCTGTTGGTTCTCATCAGGGAGTTCAAAGCCCGCGGCGTGGAGGTCCATTTCGTGCGGGATCCGTCGGATTCTTCGCCCTATGGCGAGTTGGTGAAGTTCATTCTCGGGTTTTCTTCGAACCAGGAGCACGCCAAGATCCGGGAGCGGACCTTGAATGGCAGGATCGCTGTTGCGCGTGCCGGTCGCGTTCCAATCGGTAGTCCGTACGGCACCTTAGGTTACGACTACGACAAGGCGACAAAAGCGCGCGTGGTGAACGAACAGGAAGCTGAGGTCGTGAAGCGGATCTTCAAGCTGTATGTCGACGGCTGGAGCATGTACCGGATCGGCAAGAAGCTGAACCAAGAAGGCGTCCCGACGAAAACGGGGGTATTGTGGGCGGGGAGTGGGATCAGGGACGTGTTGTCGAACACGTCGTACATTAGCCTCGACTATTACGGGAAGACCAAGGAGGTAGTGGGAGGGGACGGAAAGCGCAAACGGGTCGCGGCGCCAAGAGAGGAATGGATTGAAATCCGGGGGTACACACCGGCGATCATATCAGAGCCAATTTTCCAGAAAGCGCAGGAACGGTTGGAAGCGACGCAGGAGCGTTTTGAAGGGAAAAACACGCGCCGGCATATCCTAACGGGAATTGCCGTGTGCGGTTGGTGCGGCACCTCGATAAGCGGCAATGGTGGAGACGAGAAGCACCGGTACTACCGTTGCAACCAGCGGCAACAAAAGTATGCCGGCGTGCCCGATCCCGAGCGTTGCTCCGCCCCGGGCATTGGAGTGGCTTGGCTGGAGGATCATGTATGGTCCCACGTGGTGGCGATGGTCCGGGATCCGAGCGGAATCGTTGCTGATCTGGACTTGAACGTCCGGACGGGCGGTGGAGAGATCGGGAAGGAGATCGAACGGCTGCGTAGCGAAGTTCGGAAAGCGGAACAGGAAGAGGTGCGTGTGTTTAGGCAATACCGTCGCGGCAAGGCCCGTGAGGAGTTGGTGGATGCAGAGATGGAGCAGGTGTTGGCCGTGCTGGAGGACCTTCGCCACCGACTGGCATCGCTGGAAGAACAGCGCGAGAGGGACGAAAACGCGGTTGCTGCCGGTGAGCGTATCCGAGATTACTGCCGGGTGGTGTCGGCGGGGTTGGAAGGACTGGATGCCGATGGCAAGCGGGCGTTGATCCTGCGACTTGGCGTGAAGGTACTGGCAGTGAAAGGGGATGTGATGATCACGGCGGAGATTGACTCCGGATTTGTGGCAAATAAGGACAGTACTTGTAATCTCCGATGAAAAGGTAAACGTTGTTCATAGCAAAAAACCGGCAAGGAACGCCCTCCCCGTCGCGAAAGCGCTCGCACACCGCTCGCATCAACTCCCGCTCGCCGTCCTTCTGTAGCAGCACGTACTCGTGGGGCCACGTCTCCCGGTAGGTTTTGGCCTCCCGCCAGGGAGCGTTAGCGATGAGCTCCGTTAGTTTCATTGCGCCCATCCTTTCGACATAGCGACGCTACCCCTCATCGGCGAGCATCGCCTGCAGGCGCGGGTGAAGTGTGCTGACCAAAAAGTTGAGGCGTTCCTGCATCCATTCAACGGTCTCTCGAAAATCCACGCTTTCCTCACCTTCAGCCAGAAATGCCAAACTACCGGGCCGCCGGAATCCGATTCTGGGGCGGCCCGCGGCGTTTCGCCAATGCTCCAGTTCATTACCCATTTGACTCTTCAGTTCCTCAAACGACGCGACGAGCTGCTCGAAGATGCGAACGGCATGCGGCTGATCTCTCCGCGCCATTAAGAAACAACCAACCTCACCGGAACGACGCTGCAAATATCCGTCGAAACACAACGCCCAACCGCCAAATCCCGCGTTTCGCACCGGTATGTACAGTGTCGAGTCTTTGACGGGAACCGGAACCTCCACATTGGTATCCGAAAAGGAGTAATCCCGCAGCACTGCGCTCCAGAACCGCAGGTTATCTTCGTCTTGGTCTGAAAGAGCCTCTTGTTGCGCATCGACATCCCCAACAGCAACGTCAGTGACCAAACCGCCATCAACAACAAAGCGTTGCACGATTTCGGTACGCGCCAGTACACGAGAACAAAGCGTTGCACGATTTCGGTACGCGCCAGTACACGAGGCTGGACGATAAGGCGGTTGGCGGCGTCGCGGTAAAGCGCAGCTTCCACCATCGCTAAATTGAAGTGCAGACCGCTGTAACGCCGCACAAAATCGACGATGTTGGCCGCGCCCTCCTGAATCCCATCGCCGATAATCAGCAACAAAAATTCGCCACGCCTTAGATGGCGAGTTACGTTGTCAACAAATTCCGCTTCCTTTACGTCCGGCCAGCGCTCTCGGACCAAATCGTAGATGGCGTTGCCGCGTTTCCCGCTAGCAAGCGAGACCTGTCGCTGCAAGTCCTCATAACCCCACGACGCCAGATCCTTAGCGTAGTCTAGGATTTGGCCAATAACTTCACGCCGCGCCTGTGGGTTGCGCCAAAGCTTGAACTCAGCAAGAGTAATCCTCCCCGACTGATTGATGTATAGCGCATCAGCATATCCGGCCGGCAGCTCCAGTTGCCGGCAAATCGGAACAGTGCCAGCGTAAGATGAGTCAATTGCGCCGATGGGCAACGCCCCCGGATAGCGAAACAGCAGGTCTTCAAGGTCATTTTCGTAAATGCCTCCGCTGGCTGTCCCCGCTCCCAACGGTACACGCTGCAAGACTTCGGCAGAGGCACGGTTGCCCGTACTTACCCGTATTAAATCGCCGTAGGTCTGCGTCGTCATTTTGATTGCTCACAGTGATAGGGTGGGCTCATTCCGCCATCGCCAGCAGGTCGATTATGAATGAGCGAATGACGGGTTCATAGAACACCACATCTTCAAAATCTAACCGTTGCCCATCCCCGTTGGCCTGGAATTCAAGCGCGTTCAGATAACCTGCCATTAGTCCGAGGCCGGGGTCAACATGCCGGTCCAGGCTGTCGATAAAAGGTTCCACATCGCCGTAGTTGGAGGAATGCAACTTACGGCCGCGGGCCAGAGCCGCCTGCTGGATGGCAGCTTCCGTGGCCTTCCAAAGGAAGGTTGACGCTTGGCCGTGCTTGCCGCGCAGCAGGCTCAGGTCGGCATGGTCGAGTAGCGACTGGATGTTTTCGGGGATGAGGCTTTTGGCGGTCATAGTTATCTAATCCTCCGGCGCGGCCACCGCGATGACGGCAGTGCCGGCCCGCATCGCCCGCTCGCGTTCCGCGTCCGGGATTTCGCTGCCTACTACGATGGCAGTACATTCCTCGCCGATTGCCTTTGCCAGCGTCCGGGCGCGGCGGGCGGCGCGGTTCACGTGAGTGCTGTTCACTGTGACGCCGATTTCCACGACGGCGTAGGCGAGCTGCCCCGCCGCGTTTTGGCCGGCAACGATGATGTCGGCGTCCAGCAGGTCTTCGTATTCATCGTCGCTGATAGCATCGGCGTCGTTCAACAGCGTTAGAAGCGGGGCGTCCGTCTCGCCCCAATCGGTATGCAACACTCGTGCCTGCGACAACCCGATGGTGAGGCTGGTCCGGCGGCGGATTATCCTGGCAACCCGGCGCTCAAATCGGCTCCCCGTCAAATTACCCACCCGGCTACTGGTTTCCGTCAGTGTTCTGGACATGGCATCGGTGCTGGCCTTCAATTCAGCAATGTGGGCGACTACTACATCAGTACGGTCAACCACTTCATCGATACGGGCGACCACCGCGTCGGTGCGGTCAACCACTTCATCTATACGGGCGACCACCGCGTCGGTGCGGATGACCAGCGCAGTCAGTGTCTCTTTGATACTGGAGATTTCGCCTTTGGCTCCAGCGATTTCGTCTTTGATGCCGGCAATCTCACGGGCTGTGTTGGCTTGCGCCAATGCCTGAGCTTCCTGTCTTTCGCGGGCAGCATTCAACTCCCGCTCTATGCGCTCGTGGGTGGCAACGAACTCCGCAGTCGCCTGCTCAATGGCCTGGCGCACGGCGCCTGCAATCTCAGGCAACTGCTGCTTGATTAGCTCCAAGTCTTCCGCATGGAGCGCCAAGGTTGCCTGTATCGCGGCAATTTCGTCCTGGGGAGTTTGCATCGTGGACATCAGGTATCTGATCATTCAGTGAGAGTAAAAATTGGGGCGCATTAATTATACGCCCCAACGTTGTTGCTAACGGATATCGCGCCGTATTAGCTGCCGTTCTGCTCCCACAGCGCTTCCAGCACCGATCCCGGATTCATCGGCAGGTTGTTCATCCTGACCCCCAATGCGTCGTGGATGGCGTTGGCTATGGTGGCCATGGGCGGCACAATCGGAACCTCGCCCACTCCGCGCACTCCGTATGGATGGCCCGGGTTGGGGACTTCAACCACCACCGCGTCAATCATCGGCAGGTCCAGGGCCGTCGGCATCCGGTAGTCCAGGAAGCTGGAATTCTGCATTTCGGCGTTGTCATTGAAGAAATACTCTTCGTTGAGCGCCCAACCGATTCCCTGCACGGCGCCGCCCTGTATCTGCCCTTCCACGTAGGACGGGTGAATCGCAGTGCCGGCGTCCTGAATGGCGGTGTAGCGCAGGATGTCCACCTTGCCCGTGTCAACGTCCACGGCAACGTCTGCGATATGCAGCGCGTATGCGCCGCCGGCTCCCCGGGGATCGACGTTGGCGCTTCCCACAATCGGCCCACCGGTCCCGTTCAGTCGGGCGGCCAGTTGCTGGAAGGTAAAGCGCAGTTCCGGCTCCGATTTGTGCTGAATCACGCCGTCGGCATATTCAACGTTATCGGGCTCGATGTCCCAGATCCGGGCGGCGCGCTGGATCATCTGCTCTTTCACGTCCTGCGCCGCCTCATAGGACGCCCAGCCGGTCTTGAAGGCCACGCCGCTACCGCCGGTCATCGAGGTGAACCCGACCGAGTTGGTGTCGCCCACTGACGGGTTGACTGCTTCCGCCGCGATGCCCAGCACTTCCGCAACGTGCATGGCTGCCACTGCCCGGCTCCCCCCGATGTCGGGAGAACCCTCCACCAGCGTAACCGATCCGTCGGCCAGTACGCTGACGATGGCGCTGGCCGGCCCGGTGCCATTGAACCAGAATCCGCCGGCGACTCCGCGGCCTACCTTCTTCCCTTCGGCCTCCGCAGACCGGTCAATCGGCGAGTTCCAATGGTCGTGACTGCGCGCCGCCTGCACCGTCTCCTGCCAGCCAATGCTGCCAAACTGAGGCCCGGTAACCCGCCGGTCTCCTTCCCTCGCGCCGTTCAACGCTCGGAACTCCAGCTTGTCCATGCTCAGCGTTTCGCACAACTCGTCCACCACCGACTCAACCGCGTAAGCGGCCGCCGGCGATCCGGGCGCCCGATAGGCCGCAGTCTTCGGGTGGTTCAGCACCACATCCGCCGCCTCGATCTTCCCGTTGGGAATGTTGTAGCAGGACAATGCGCATTGCGCGCCAGGGTTCACCGGTGAGCCGGGGTAAGCCCCCGCTTCGTAATACAGCGAAACGTCCGCCGCCGTAATTTTGCCGTCATTGGTGACGCCCATCTTGACGCGCAGGTATCCGCCCGACGTCGGACCGGTCCCTTCGAACACCTCGGTTCGCGACATCGCCACCTTCACCGGCCGGCCGGTCTTGCGGGATAGAACCGCGGCCACCGGCTCCAGGTAAACCAGGGTTTTGCCGCCGAATCCACCGCCAATCTCCAGCTGCACCACCCGGATCTTGGATACCGGCATACCCAGGATTGTCGCTGTCTGGTCCCGCACGTTGAAATGACCCTGGCTGCTGCACCAGATGGTCAGCGTGTCATCGGCGTTCCACAGGGCGGTCGCCGCGTGCGGCTCGATGTATCCCTGGTGCACCGCCTTGGTGCGGAACTCGCGTTCGATCACGATATCCGCCTCGCCAAACCCTGCGTCCAGGTCGCCAAGCTCGTAGAAATAGCGGTTGGACACGTTTCCGGTCTTGCCGGTGTCTCCCTCCGCCATCAGTCCGCCTGGCCTAACGTTGGGATCATTCAGGTTGGCCAACCGTTCGTGAACCAGCGGGGCATCGTCCCGCATGGCTTCCAAGACGTCGGTTACCGGCGTCAATACCTCGTACTCAACCTCTATTAAGGACAGGGCTTCCTCGGCAGTGTGTGCGTTATCCGCCGCCACCGCCGCCACCGCATGGCCCTTGTAAAGCGCCTTTTCCGCCGCCAGGCAGTTGTTGCTCAGGAATTTGGGGTTGATCATCGCCCCCTCACCCAGGTCGACCACGCGGCCGGCCGGCTGAGGAAAGTCTGCCGAAGTAACCACAGCCAGGACTCCAGGCACTGCCTCGGCCCGAGAGGTGTCGATACTCTTGATCCGCGCGTGGGCGTGCGGGCTTCGAAGCACTTTGGCGTGCAGCAAACCCGGCAGCCGAAAATCAGCTCCGTACTGCGCGCGGCCGGTAACCTTGTCGGTTCCGTCATGTCGTATCGGCCGGCTGCCGATTACTCGGTATCCATTGGTTTCGGTTGATTGCTGAGTGGTGGTCATTATGCACCTGCCAATTCCGGTTCTTGCTTCCCTACTCTAAAAGCCGCGGACGTTCCACCGAAGAATTGCATCGTCGATCAGCCCGGCCCGAAGCGTCAATCTCGCCCGACTCGCCGCAACATCTTCCAGTCAGAAGCGCCGGCAGCCAGTCTAACGGCGCCATATTACCATACGACGCAGCCTCTTCGGATTCGTCGTATTCCTCTTTCCACGCTCGCGCTGCGCCGGTCGAAGGACACCCTGTCCCTTGATGGGAGCGGGCAAAATTCCCAGCACCAACCCGACCCGCTCATCCTGAGCCTGTCGAAGGACGTGGCAATCCCGCCGCCCACCCCGCTCAAAATCCTGTCCATCCTGTTCATCGATGTAAATAAACGTCCCCACCCCCACTCATCCTGAACCCGTCGAAGAATAATCCTGAAAATGACAAGGGGCGCTAACCAGCGCCCCTGACACGGTCAAACTTGAAGGGTCCGTTTATCTGGATGCGGCGGCCGCGTTTCGCGCCAATTCTTCATCCCACGGACCCGGCATACGCCCTTTCTCCGTGCCCCCGATCATATACTCGTTTTCGTCGTGGCCCCATTCGCTCCTGGGCATCTCGTAGGAAAGCTCAATTCCGTTGCCGTCAGGGTCGCGAATGTAAATCCCAATGGCATGTCCGTGGTCGGATACGTGCTCGATTTCGATGCCCCTTTCTTTAACCCGGTGGTAAAGCTCTTTGAGATCGTCCAGGCTGTCCATATACCACGCCATGTGGTTCAAACCCACCTGGCCCCCATGCGGGCCCTCCGCGTTCTCCCCCACCTCGGTCAGGGCAATCTCGTGGGAGTTGTCCAGATCAGCGGTCATAAATGCAGCGCGCCCGGGTCTGAAACCATAGGTGTGTAAACCCAGCAGGTCTTCATACCAGTCGCGCGCCTTTTCCGCGTTTCGTACGTAAAGGTTGATGTGTCCTAAATTTCTCGGCTTATATCCCATGTCTCCCTCCTTTTCGCAATGCATTTTCCGAATTTATGCCATCATACCAGCCGATATGCAAGTCCGGCCAGCCTGCCATACTAAATCCGAGTGCATAAGCGGAACGCGATAACCCTCCCCTTAAAGCAAGCGTTTGGTCAAGTCAACCGGGACCGCGTAACGGCGGTCCGCAACCGGCTCACCTGGCTCAGGGCGTTCCAGAAAAGTAATGCTGTCATAGAAATCATCCAACGCGACGAATGTACCGTTCGTCTCCGCCCACTCCCGCATCCGGCGGTTGCAACTGTGTCGCCACGATAATACTTCGATCCGCCAGCCCCGACGGTGCATTCGTTCCAGATCAGCATGAAACCCGACTCCATCGTCAAATCCGGCGCCGTCACCCGTGAGCAAGACGGCAATTCCAGGATCGCCGTTATAATCGAACCCATCGCGCAGCATTACGGTTTGCAACGCCTGGTCCACACCTTGCTCTCTACCTTGCATCAGGCCGCGCTCCAATTTTTGCACCGCAACTCCTTCATTTTCCAATGCGTTCCACACGAGCCCTAACTCCGGTGGAATGGAACCCACTGCTACGGCGTGTTCGATTTCCCGCCCCGCGCTCGCCAGCTCGAGCAAGTTCCGGAAGTGGATACGCACTCGAGGGCGAGCCGTTTCGCCTTCGCGCTCAATCGCTACTTGCTGAGCGCTAATGAACACTTTTGAGTTGTCCCAATAGATGAAAACCTTGTCCAATCCCCTTCTCCAGTTCCATTTTGTCCACCTTATCCCATTTTAGCACCGTACGTCCCCATTAATTTTCGTATCGCCAATCCCGCAGGGCAATCGCATTCTCAAAAACAATGGGCGTAGGGGAGCCGGATTCCGTTCCGGCACAACGTCAACCGCCTTCAATCTTTGCTGGACCAGACGTATTCAACCTCGGCAACCGCAAATTCAGACGCTGGTTGTTGCCTCCAGATGAGAATGCGATTGCCCTTCCAATCCCGTTCCCACCCGCTCATCCTGAGCCCGTCGAAGGATGCCCGACAACATTCGTAGCCAAAATTGCCCATCCGACTTTTATAACCCAACCAATTCTTGCGCTATAATACTTGCGGCAAGCGTTAGGCGCCCGAAATCAATCGGGCCGGCGCTAGTGGAGGTATACCTGACTATGAAACCATTGGATGGCATCAAGGTGCTCGACCTTACCCGCGCCTTGGCCGGACCTTTCTGCACCCTGATGCTCGGAGATTACGGCGCCGATGTCATCAAAATCGAAATGCCCGGCAGCGGCGATGACACCCGTAAGTGGGGGCCCCCATTCATCGGTGAAGAATCCGCCTACTTCCTCTCCGTTAATCGCAATAAGCGCAGCCTCACCCTCAATCTTCGCGACGAAATGGCACAGCAGGTATTTCTCAAGCTCGCCGCCGACGCCGATGTGGTAGTAGAAAATTTCACCCCGGGCGTTATGGGTCGTTTCAACCTCGACTACGACGCAGTCAAACAGGTCAACCCCGGCATCATCTATTGCTCCATCTCCGGGTTCGGCGCCACCGGGCCCTATCAGAGCCGCCCCGCTTACGATCAGATCATGCAGGGTATCAGCGGCATCATGAGCATCACCGGCGACCTGGGCGGCGACCCACAGAAGGTGGGCATCGCCGTTGCCGACATCGGCGCCGGCATGTGGGCCGCTTTCGGCATCATGACCGCCCTATTCCACCGGGCCGGCTCCGACGGCAAGGGTCAAAATATCGACCTGTCCATGCTGGATTCCCAAGTCGCCTGGATGACCTACCAGGCCGGCTATTACTTCGCCACCGGCCAGGCTCCGCAACGCCTCGGCGCTGCCCATCCCACCCTGGTGCCCTATCAGGCGTTCATGGGCAAAGATGGCAAATATTTCAACGTCGCTGTGGGCTCCGACCGCCTGTGGGACCGCTTCTGCCAGGGCATCGGTCGAATGGACTTGCACGAGAACCCCAACTACGTTAATAACGGCGCCCGGGTCAACCACCGTTCGGAGTTGGTGCCCCTACTGCAGGAATTCTTCCTCGCCCGCAATGCCGACGATTGGGTCGCCGATTTGCAGGCCGTCAGCGTTCCCGCCGGGCCTATCAATGACTTGGCCGACGTGTTCAGCGACCCACAGGTTATCCACCGTGAAATGCTGCTGGAAATGCCCCATCCAACCCTGGGCGCCATCAAACAAACGGGTCTGCCCATCAAATTCTCCGAAACACCCGGCGGCCTCGACAAACCCCCCCCATTGCTTGGCGAACACAACGGCGAGATATTAACGTCGCTGGGGTATTCAACCTCCCAAGTTGAAAACATGGTTGCCGCTGGCGTAATCTGAATCGCGGATAAATCGGGTAGTGTGAGGATTCTCAAATGAATCTGGGGTTGGAAAACAAGGTCACCATGGTGGCCGACTCGCAATTGTCAATCGCCACCGCCGCCGCCGCCGCCCTGGCCAAAGAGGGCGCCCTCCTCGCCCTGTCCGCGCCCGACAATCAGCACCTGCGCCACGTGGAGCTGGAGCTCGCCCGTTTGCACATTCCTCAAGGGCAGTTCCGCGGTGTTATCGCCGACCTCGACCGGGAACAGGACGTGCGCCGTCTGGTGCGCGAAACGCTGAACCGTCAGGGCGACGTTGGTGTTCTGGTTACTGTGGTGCAAGACCAGCCCGTGTCGCCGGCCAGCCTGCTCGACGACGATAAAATCGATCCGGCTCTCAATCGAAACTTCCGCTCTGCCGTCCACCTCACCCACGAGGTCGTACCCCACATGAAACGCCTCGGCGGTGGAAGAATCATCAACCTCGTTTCCCTGTCCGCCCTCGAGGTCGGTCCACAGGGCGCACTTTCCGCTCTCAGCATGGCCCCGTTGCTGGCCTATTTCAAAGGCCTGGCTTACGAACTGGCCGCAGCGCACATCACCGTCAACAACGTTATCTACGGTGGCATCCGCTCCAAAGAAACCAAGGAATCATTGCGCTCCAGCGTCCTCTACGAGTTGGGAGCCAACGCCGGCGAAGCCGACGTCGAAGCTCGCGTCGAGGCCATGATGGTCGATTTGGAGGCCTGCTCTCCCATGAAAAGACTTGGGATGCCCCACGAAATCGGAGACGTAGTCTGCATGATCGCGTCCGAGCAAGCCTCCTACATCACTGGCTCCAACATCATCGTGGACGGCGGAATTCACCATAACCACGCGTAACTGAACTCAGCGGCGTTTGCCCAACCACCATCCCCATGCCCGTAATCCATGTCTTAACCGCGCCCGACCCGCCAACAGGAAATTCCATGGCCGATCAACAAATGCTCGATGATGCCCGCGAATTCCTGCACACTGAAAGCCTGTCGGGATGGCTAATCTACGACTATCTCGGTTGCAACCCCGTCCTCGCCCAGGTGGTTCCTGCTTCCGGGCACGTCACGCGCCCGGTGTTCCTGTTCATTCCTTCCGATGGCGCGGCGAGCCTGCTCACCCACCACGTCGATGCCGGGAAATTCGCCGATTCCAACGTCGAAACCGTCGTTTACAGCAGCCGCGCCACCCTGGAATCAGCGTTGCGCGACGCACTGGCCGGCGCCCAAAAGATCGCCATGGAATATTCGCCATTCAACAGCCTGCCCCGCGTGTCTCGCGTCGATGCCGGCACCGTGGAACTCGTCCGCAGCATGGGACCCGAGGTCGTCTCTTCCGCCGACCTGATGCAGTACGCCACCCAGCGATGGTCAACCGAGCAGCTAAATGGCCATCGCCGCGCCGCTGACGCCCTCGGTCGCATCGTAAACGAAGCCTTCGCCCGCATCGGCGCCCACCTGTCCGAGCGCCCAACCGAATTTGAAATAGCAGAATTCATCCGCCGCCGCTTTCGGGAGGAGAACCTTACCGCCACCGACGGCCCCATCGTTTCCACCAACGCCCATTGCTCCGACCCCCACTACGAGCCGGCCGAGCGCGGCAGCAGCGTCATTCAGCCCGGAGACTGGGTGCTCATCGACCTTTGGGCCCGCGAAAACACCGCCGGCAGCGTCTACGCCGACATCACGTGGACGGCCTACGTGGGCGAGCAGCCGCCTGAGCATCACCAGCGTGTCTTCGATATCGTCGTCGGTGCCCGGGACGCTGCCCTCACGTTCCTGCAAAACTGCCATTCCCGCGGTGAATCAGTCCAGGGCTGGCAGGCCGACGATGTCGCCCGCAGCCACATCGCCGACCACGGCTACGGGGAATATTTCACCCACCGCCTGGGCCACAGTATCTACCACACCGTACACGGCGAAGGTGTCAACCTCGACAATTTTGAGACCCACGACACCCGCCGCATTATCCCGTGTATCGGATTCTCCATCGAGCCCGGGATATACTTGCCCGAATTCGGCGTCCGCTCCGAAATCGACGCCTTCATGGGCGACGAAGGACCCTACGCTTCATCTCCGGTCCAACGGGAGATCGTCCGCATCACCGCCTGATCGGCCCGCCCTGGCCGGATGGTTCGCCGTCGTCCACCGGCAGGGTCAGCGTGAAACTGCTGCCCTCTCCCGGCCTGCTTTCCGCCGTCAATCGCCCGCCCAGTGCAACCGCCAGTTGATTGGCAATCGTCAGTCCCAGTCCCGCTCCCCCGGTCGCCCGCGACCGCGACGGATCCACCCGGTAAAACCGCTCAAATATCTGACCCAGTTCGTCCGACGGTATTCCGTTCCCGGTGTCGGTAACTGACACGCTCACCCATTGCACACCGTCCGTGTCGCCGGCCGTCACTTCTGCAACCACCGCAACGGTTCCGCCCGGCGGGGTGTGCGTGATCGCATTGTCCACCAGGTTGCCGATTATTTGCCTCACTCGTATCGGGTCTATCGAAACAGCCGGCAGCGCATCCGATACGTCCAACGACAGATTCACCCCGTCCCCTCTCGCTCGTGGCTGGAAAGCGTCCACGGCATCCTTCAACACCGGGCCCAGCTCCACCTCCTGGATGTTGAGCGCCAGCGCACCTGCTTCGGCGCTCGCCAACAGGGCCAGGTCGTCGACCAGTTCCGAAAGGTGCAGCGACTGTTGATGCAGCGTATCGATGGTTGCCGAATCCGCCGGCAGCACGCCATCCTTGATCGCCTCCAGATACCCGCGGATGTTCGACAGAGGCGTCCGTAATTCATGCGCCACGTCGGCTGTCATGTTCCGCCGTTGAGAATCGCTGCGTTCCAGATCGTCCGCCATCGTATTGAACGCCACCACTAACCCGCGCAGTTCCGTCGGACCCGTCACCGGCACCCGTTCCGACAGGTTGCCTCCCCCGAACCGCAGCGCCGTCGCGCTCAGTTGTCGCACCGGCGCCAGCGTCCGGTTGGCCATCAGCCCAACTAGCAGCGCCCCAACCAGTCCAGCCGCCACCCCGCCGATGAGCAGCGAACGGGTCACACTCCTTTGGATGATGCCGAATCCGGGCGGGGCATATTGCTCATCGGGGGGTTCCGGTATCAACAAATAACCAATTGTTTCACCTCCGCCACCGCTGATCGGCGTGCTTTCGCTGAGCTTCATCTCCGGCGCCGCGTGCTTGTCAGTATCGTGATCCGGACGCATCCGGTAAGAATCCGCAACCACGTCTCCCCCCTCGTCCAGTATGACAACCCGCCTCCCCAACGCCGGCCCGATCTGAGTTACCGCAGCATCCAGTCGATCCCATCCGTGATGGTCGTCGTGCCAGCGCGACGCCACCCGCGACAATCGGCGTTCCAGAAACAACCGGTCGGTGGCCTCATGAGAATCCAGCGCCACATGGGTAATCACCCCGCTGACGAGGCTCGCCAGCACCAGCGTCAACACCAGCACCGCCCCTACCACCAGGAGCATTCGGGCGCGCAGACTCCGGAATGGATGCCTCCATCCCCGTCGGGTCTTCAAACCGTTGCTAGCCATCGCTGACCCGGTAACCCACGCCGTAAACCGTGTGAATGATTCGTTTGCCACCGTTGGCAGCCTCCAGCTTCCGCCGCAGACTCGAAACGTGCACGTCCACCGTTCGGTCGAAGCCGTCGTAGTCGTAGCCAAACGCCCGTTCAATAATCTGATCCCGCGTGAACACCCGGCCCGGTTCTTTGGCAAACAGTGCCAGCAATCTGAATTCGGTGGGCGTCGTTTTAACATCCGCTTCACCGCAGGTCACGCTCCGGTTGCGCAGGTCCACGCGAATATCTCCGATGGTCAGCTCGCCCATTTGCCTTTCGTCGTCCTGCCGGTCCCACGCGGCGCGCCGGAGCACCGCCCGAATCCGTGCCACTACCTCCCGAGGGCTGAACGGTTTGGTGATGTAATCGTCCGCTCCCAGGTCAAACCCCTCCAGCCGGTCGCCCTCCTGCACCCGGGCCGTCAGCATCACAATGGGCACATCCGACTCTCCGCGCAACGACTGGCACACGTCGCGGCCATCCATTCCCGGCAGCATCAAATCGAGCAGTATTATGTCTGGCGCATCTTCCCGTGCCGAGCGCAGACCGTCGTTACCGTTGTCGGCGGTCAGCACGTCGTGTCCCTCCCGGTCCAGATAGACGCGCACCAGTTCTCGAGTATGGGGATCGTCCTCTACGATCAACACCTTTGCCATGTCAATCACTCTTCAACCGCCACGGCCCCGTGAACCGGCGCGCAGCGACTATTCCTCAGCAATCGTTCCCACGTAGTCCAGCTCGAGCCGAATCGTATCGTCCACGCTCAGCACCACCGCCACGCTGGGCTTGTCCATATCAAAATACTCAAACGTGAATTCCACGCTGGCCATGCCCGACACGTTGCCGGCGCCATCAAATTCCGCCGTGGCATCCCACGTAACCTCCCTGGTCTGATCCTTAACGGTCAGATCGCCCGTGATGGTGTATTCCGCCATTCCACTCGCGCCGGCCAGAGATTCAGGCAGACCTGCCATGCTGGTGGGCACAAACACCACCTCCGGATATTGGCCGGTCTCCAGCGTCCGTCGTCGTATGAATCCGTCCCGGCGGCCGCTGTCCGTGGTCAAGGTTGCCGCCATCACCACGATTTGGCTCTCGTCCACAATGACCGTTCCATCGGCTGCGAATGCGATTGCGCCGGCAACGTCCTGCGTTACGCCAGTGGCCACCTTGAAGCCGGCCCTCGCCAGCTCCTCCTCCACCTTGAATCGCGCCACGCTCCCCTCTCCCAGTGTGAAAACGACGTTGACGCCGGTGGCAGCATCCGACGGTGACTTAACTGCAGTGGCAGCCGGTGGATCGGCGTTGGAGGCCCCGCCCTGGGCTGCGCCCGGTTCGCCCGCAGGCGCTCCGCAGGCCATCGCTACCGCCGTAATCATCACCGCCATGAGCCATACGGCGCTTATCGGTTGGCGAACTACTTTCATAATTGCAGGTCTCCTTCATCCAGTTGACTGGATTCATCAAACACAGGATAACCCATGATCCTCACAAACATAGATTACGGCCAAATAATCAAGACATTGTTAAGGCAACCCCCCGTCCTTGCTAGGATCTTCCGCTCATCCTGAGCCTGTCGAAGGATCATCCCGAGCTTGTCGAGCAACGTGGCGATCCCGTCACCACTCCCGTCCGGTTGCCCCCTTACCCTGCCTGCGGGTAGAATCTCACCATCCGACAACGACACCAGCGCCGCACAACTGCGTCCGTTGGAAGAAGGAAAATCCTTATGAAATTCGGTTTAGCTTACGAAATGCAGCGTCCTCAACTGGACGACCACGCCGTGATCGAAGAAACCATCGAGCAAATCTGTCTCGCCGACGAGATGGGTTTCGACTACGTGTGGTTCGTAGAGCATCACTTTCTCACCACCTTCAGCATGTCCCCATGCCCGGAGGTTATCTTCGGAGCCCTCAGCCGCCTCACCAAAAACATCCGCCTCGGTTTTGGCGTAGTCATCCTGCCCTATCACCATCCGATTCGCGTCGCCGAGCGCGTTGCCATGGTGGACCACCTGTCGGGCGGACGCGTCGATATGGGCACCGGCCGCAGCGCTGCCTACGAACAGACCGGCATGGGCATCGATCCCCGAGAAACCCGCGAAATGTGGGAAGAATCCCTGCAAATGATCCCCAAAATCTGGGATGCCGACTACTTCGAGTGGGAAGGCAAATACTGGAACGTACCGCCTCGTCAGGTCCTGCCCAAGCCCTACCAGCAGCCACATCCCCCCATCTGGGTAGCCGCATTGCAGCCGTCCACCTACGAACTGGCCGCCGAAAAGGGCATCGGAGTAATGGCGCTGGGCATATCGGCCCCCTCCGTACTGGCCCCTCACATCTCGGCGTACCGCGAAAACATCAAAAACGCCAAACCGGTCGGCAAAACTGTCAACAACCAGTGGCTCAGCTCCGTTTTTGGGCTCTGCGGAGCCGACGGATCGGCCACCCGGCAACTCTGCGCCGACTCTCTCAAAACCTTCTTCGGTCCTGGCCGACCCTACGTGCAGGACCAGAAGGACGTCTACTCCCGTCTGCTCGACCAGTGGGGCGGAATCCCCGAGCATCTGCAGCAGAATTTCTCTCGCTATATCGACGTCCAGCCCGAAGGCGAAGCCGGTGAAGCCGGTGCGGTGGATCTGTCTGGCGGGACTGCCCTGGCCCAAAAAATCTGGGAGGAATTCGACGCCGATACCTTGGCCGACCGCGGCGTAATCGTCGCCGGAGACCCCGAGAGCTGCATCAAGGCTGCCAAACTTCACGAAGCAACCGGCGTTGACCAGCTGCAATTCCTCATGGCCACCGAAACCGTCGAACACGCCAAGGTCATGGAATCCATCGAAATGTTCGGCAAGCACGTCCTGCCCGCCTTCAAATAACCCACCAAACCACGCCACCGCCTCTCTCTCGACGGGAAAGCGCAGCAACGTGGCAATCCCGTTCCCACCCGCTCATCCTAAGCCTGTCGAAGGACCCCTCTCCCTTGATGGGAGAGGGTAGGGGTGAGGGTGAAAACGCACCCTCATGTCATTGTGAGCAATGCCCGCTCATCCCAAGCTTGTCGAGGGACGGGCAATCCCGTAGCAAACCACGGCCCAAAATCCTGCCCATCCATGTTAGATTCGGCCCCCCTCTCCCACCGGGAGAGAGGCCGGGGGTGAGGGGCGTACTCTCCCACTGACACCCACCCCCTTGCGCCCTCGTAAATCACCCCTCTACCATCAACCCTGTCAGGTTAAAACTCGTCAATCAACCAACCGCACCCCCGCCAGAGGTTTCAGGTCGACGGCCATCCGTCAGCAAAAATCGCAAATCGGCACAAGTCAGACCGCAGGCGCGTATTGCTTCAACGCCCCGGTCGGACCCGTCACAGCGGACGCCACAACGCTGCGTGCTGCGACCCGGCCCTCACCGGCCCGGTCCCAGTGAACGGAATCAGGGGCTAAACCAACTTTGCGTACCCACCGGCCGTATGCTGACAACGACCCGAAACCTCTGGCGAAACCCAACCACCCACCACCCACTACCTGACCACCCACAACAATACGTAAAACCCACCTCCTGACCAAAGGAACCGCCACCCCCAACATCCCCACACTCAAAACACTCCAATCCTGTCCATCCCGTCCATCCTGTTCATCCAGGTAAAAACCCGTCCCCTCCCCCGCTCATCCTGAGCCTGTCGAAGGATTATCCATGTAAGAAGCCGATCCCCTATGCCGGGCCCGCCCCACCGGGTCCGTCTCCCCCACTCGCGCCCTCCGGCGTATCGGCTGCCATGGGCGCACCGCCAACTGCCGGCATCGCCGCATCCCGCGCCGCCAACGCTCCGGACGGAATGGGTGATCCGTCCGCGCCGTTCCACCCATCCGGGAAATGCAGCGTCCGCACCGGATAATTTATGGTGATGCCCTCGGCGTTCAGGCGAGCGTGCAATTGCTTCACCAACTCGCTGCGAACCTCAAAGCTGGCTAGCCGGTTCTGAGCCTGCACGAACAGCCAGAAATCGATGTTGCTCTCCCCAAAAGTGTCGTAACCGAAGTAGGACCCGTACGCCCGCACCGCTCCAGGATGTTCCCGCAGTACCAGGTTCATCACGTCCCGGCTCACCGCCTCCACCAGTTGCAAATCACTCTCGTAAGCCACGCCGCAGGTCAAGTACACGTTGACGTGCTGGTCGGGTTTGCTGTAGTTGGTGATAATGGTCTCGGCAAAACGGGAATTCGGTATGATGACCAGGTTGTTGGTCCAGGTGCGCAATCGTGTGCTGCGCCAGTTCACGTCCACCACGTACCCGCTGACACCTCCCTCCATCTCGATATAGTCGCCCTGATTCACCACGCCCTCGGTGATCACGTACGTTCCCGCGAACAGGTTGGTAAGGGTCGGTTGCAACGCCAGCGCCACCGCCAGTCCGCCGATGCCCAGTCCTGCGATCAGCGGACTGATGTTGATGCCAATAATGTCCAGCGACACCATGCCCGCCATGGTAAACACCACGATCAACATTCCACGACGTGCCATAGGCAACGCCCAGCTGCTGGTGTTTGCCGCGTCGGTGCTTTGCATGTAACCCTGCAACCAGCTCAGCGACGCTGAGCCAATGGCGTTGATCAGGATTGCGCCGTTAACCACGGCCGCGAACGCTGCCACCCGGTTCACTACGTCCTGTACTGTAGAGGGCAGCGACAAGGGAACGGTCAACGCCAGGTATGCGCCCAGCAGAATGATGTACGCCGTGATCGGGCCACGGGCCGCCGTCACCACACGGTCATCCAGATCACCCGAAGATACCCGTGACAACCGCATCAACAGCCTGAAGATCACCTTGCTGAACAGCGCCGCGATCAACACCGACGCCACCAGGATAACGGCGCTGAACATCAGGTCGATCCACGAGATATTGATGGCAACCAATCCTTGTGCCACCGTGTGGAACCAGTTGTTAATGGCTTGTCCCATGCGTTCCTGCAATACCACCTGTATGCTCACGCGTACCCACTTTGTCAAACCAAACCAGCCTACTGTCATTGCGAGGAGCGCAGAGACGTGGCAATTTCGTTGAGGTTGAGTACACGTCGGGTAACCATCATTGCTGCGGCGACAAGATTGCCACCCCCGTATCAAGTACGGGGTCGCAATGACATATTAGAGTGGGTACGCGTGAGCGCCTGTATTTAGAGGGATATGTTAGCCCTCAACCTCCCCTCTGCGCCCCAGCCGTTGCTGCACCAATTCTACGATTCCTGGCAGCACCTGCCCGGCCGGCCCGTTGATCGCTATGTCGGCAGCATCGGTCAGTTGCGTTGGCCCTGGGTTCACCTCAATAATTTTTGCCCCCAGCTCCCTGGCCAGCAACGGGAACTGCGCCGCCGGGTTCACCGTACCGGAGGTGCCCACCAGCAACATGGCGTCACACCGTTGTACTTCAGCAAAGCAAGCTTCCAGCGTCGCCCGGGGTATCGGCTCCCCGAACATCACCGTGTCCAGCTTAACCACGCCGCCACACGCATCGCATATCGGCGGCACGTCGGTGATCACATAACCCGACCGGGGCCACCGCTGACCGCATCCCACGCAGCGCATGAAATTTCGGTTCCCGTGGATTTCCAGCAGCGCCCGGCTGCCGGCACGTCCGTGGAGGTCATCCACGTTCTGGGTGATGGTCGCCTTCAGCACGCCCGCCTGCTCCAGTTGCGCCAGCGCCAGATGTCCGGGGTTTGGGTCGGCATTGTCCACCGCATCCTTGAGGTCGTAGGTAGGGTTGCCCGCCGTTACTTCATCATGCAATCGCTGTTCCCACCATCCCTGCGGGTCGGCCACAAACTCCCGGTACGACAGGTTGCTGGGCTGACCGTACCGCGTCCACAACCCGTCCGGCCCCCGGAACGACGGTATCCCACTCTCCACCGACAGCCCGGCCCCGGTCATGGCGACGGCATAGCTGGCGGCCGCCAGCGTATCGGCGGCGGCGGCCATGCCATCCCATGCGTCAGGCGCTCCCGACGTCATCGTTCTCCTTCCTTCACCCGTCCAGGGACACCGCGCCGTCAGCGACGCGGAAATAGGTGGCGTCTGCGCCAAAATGCGCTCGCACCGGTTCCACGTCGGTGGTGGTTATCAGCGCCTGCCGATATCCCGACGCCTTGAACAGCACTCGTTCTCGCCTTTGGTTATCCATCTCGGAGAACACGTCGTCCAGCAGAATGATGGGGTCGTCGGCGCGTATGCGAGACAGGTATTCGGCCTCCGCCAGCCGCAGCGCCAGCGCGATGGTTCGCGACTCGCCCCTGGACGCGAAGTCGCTGGCCAAAAATCCGTTGGCCACGATGATGAAATCGTCGCGATGTGGGCCCACTGCTGTAACGCCGGTCGCCCTCTCCCGCGACGCCTGCTGCTGTAACTGCTGGCGAAATTCCAACTCCGTATGCTCAATTGAGTCCTGCGGCAGCACCCGCGGTTGGTAAACCAGTCGCAGCGGGCGCCCGGAGCCTGCCAATTCCCGGTGCAACTCGTCAGCCGAAACCGCCAGGCGTTTCAACGCCTTTGCCCGACCCAATACCAGCAATGACCCGCATTCCACCAGTTGATCGTTCCAGTATTCCATCTCATCCAGTTCGACCCGCCCATCCCGGTGCAGACGCAGCAATCGGTTGCGGCTCCGCAATGCCGCCTGATAACGTTGCAACGCCGCCAGGTAATCGGGAACCGCCTGGCTGATCAGTATGTCGAGATAGCGGCGCCGGTTGGTTGGAGACCCCAGCACCAGATCCAGGTCATCCGCGACAAAGAGGGTGGCTCCGATCAACCCGACGAGCCTGGCCGCGGTACATGCCTGCCGATTGACCCTGATCCGCTTCCGCACCGTCGGCAACGGGGCGGCAACAGAGTCAGCGGCGCCGGGCTCCGGGGTATTGGTTTGCGATAAACTGTGCCCGGCGCCGGCAGGCTCATAGCCCACCACGGCATTGATGGTCTGGCCGTCTCGACAGGCGATTCCCGCTACGTAGGCCGCCTGTCCACTGCCCCCAGCGTCGAAATTCACCACCTGCCGTTCGCTTCCGGCCCGGAACGACCGTCCCACCGCCAGAGTGTAAACCGACTCCAGCAGGGCGGTTTTGCCCTGGGCGTTGGCGCCGTGAAAAACCGAAACGCCTGAAGGCAAATCCAGTTCCAGTTGGCGAAAATTCCGGTAGTTAGTGAGGCTCAGCCGCGACAGATAGGCCACCGGATCACCTCTTCACTGGGAATGCCAATGCCCCATCTCGAACCCGGACGCCATGCGGCTTTGCCAGCATCGACCCGGGCGCAGGCGGCCCGCTGCTCATCGGCTGGCGTAGATATAACGCCCGTTTTCGGCCGCTTTCGACAACACCATAAGGGTCCCGTGATCCGCCTCTTCCCCCAACCCTATGGTGTGAACCGTCAGCTCATTCACTTGGCTGTCCTTGAGTTTTGCCACCAGCGTCGCCCGGTCAACCTCACTAAACACCTCAGAGTCGTCCGATTTCAAAATTCCACCGTCGGCGCCGTCAGTCAGCAAAACAATGACGTTGCTCCGTGTCGAATCATTCTGGGCGATCAGCATTTTGTGGGCGTCGTTAATAGCATCCAGAATAAACGCCCCTTCGTCTTCCGTTTTCAGATCCCGCACGTTTTCCAGCCACTGCGTCAGTGCTGCCGGATCGCCATCCAGCGTCGTCAACGGTATTAGCTCTTTCGTATCGGTGGTGAACGTTACCAGCGCAGCCCGACTGTTCTCCGCCTGAGTTCCAACATCGGGGTCTATGTAGGGCAAAACCACCTGCAACAACGACTCCCGCACCACATCCAGGTTGTCCGTATCGGAAATGCTCTGGCTGGCGTCCACCAGGAAGATGGTGTTGGTGCCGGATTCGTACAGCGACGGCACCGCTACCTGCAACGGAACCGCATCTCCCGGCGTTGGCTGTGTGGCAGCCCTCGGGCCGGAATCCTGGTTGACAACCCACAGGAAGCCAATCACCAGCGCGGCCAATATCGCCACAGCGAGCGCCACGCCCAAACCCAACAGGACCAACCGCCACCGGGACCGCTCCGGCTCGTCATACACTATGTAGATGGCCATGGGTCCTCAACCCGCCTGTGCGGTCAGTTGCCCGCGCCCTGCGCACATCCTTCGCAAAAACCGTAGAGGTCAACCCGTTGAGACGAAACCTGAAAGTCTCCCCGTTGACTGATGGCCCGTTCCAGTTCGGCCACTCGTTCTTCGCCAACATCAGCGTCAACCACGGCTCCACAACCCAGGCACACCAGGTTGGCGTGTGGCGACAGATTGGCGTCATAGCGCGATTGCTTCTGAAAGGGCAGCTCCCGCACGATCCCCACCTGTTCCAACAACCCCAACGTCGAGTACACAGTAGCCAAAGTTACGTACGGGAAGAAATCGCGCACCCGTTCGAACACCTGCCGTACAGTTGGGTGATCTGCGGAGTTGACTACCACCTCGGCGATGGCCAGTCTCTGGGGCGTCAGGCGTATGCCCAGCGGTTTCAACCGGGCCACCAAATGTTCCTGAGTAGTCAAAACTTCAATTCCATGCCAAACGAATCCCTGCCGGGTAGTATATCATCCCGGCAGGGTTGGGGCGTTGCGCGCCCGTTACGGCTGGCCTGCTGTGCCTTTGCGCGTTGGCCGCGCTCCGATACAGGTCAACCCCGGCGTGGTTGCCGACGCCGTTTACAGGCGGCCGCCACCGCCGATCACGCGCTCGTTTACACCGAAGAACACGGCATCCTGCTTGCGGAACACCTGAATCCTCGAACGGGCTGTCTCGACAATGAAAATGTTGCCGTCATCGTCGCATTCAACCGCGATAGGTCCCCAGAACCACTTCTCCCGTTCCAGGCCCTGAGAAATCTTCCGCTCTTCCCACATTTCCGGGTTCGCGTCCAACTTGCCTACTCCCCACTGCGACATGGAACCTTCGCCGTAGGTCATACCTGCGTAGGCGCCGTCGGGGTGGAAAATCTGCAACCGGTCGTTGTTCCAGTCCGCCACGTAGATGGTTCCCTCTTTGTCTACTGCGACGTCCGTGGGGCGAGCCAACTGGCCGGGGCCGTCGCCGGTTTCGCCGAATTCCATCAGGAATTTACCGTCAGCGGTAAACTTCTGGATGCGGTCGTTGCGCCAGTCGGCTACGAACACGTTGCCGGCCGAGTCAGCAGAGATGCCGAACGGCATGTTGAACTGGCCGGGGCCGCTTCCAAATTCGCCCCACTGGGAGATGTATTCGCCGTCTTTGGTAAGTATCTGCACTCGGTGGTTCGCCGAGTCGACCACATACAGGCGGCCGTCGGCTCCGAATGCCAAGCCGCTGGGATTGTTCCATTCACCGTCGCCGGTTCCCGGCCTTTCCCACTTGGACAAGTACTCTCCGTCCGGGGAGTAAATGCTGATACGGTCCAGATACTCGTCAGCCAGGTACACGTTTTCGTCCGGGCCTACCGCGATGGCCGTCGGCCAGATGATGGCGCCGTCGGTGGAAACCGCTTCGCCGTCGCCCTGGTCGAACACGCCCTTGGCAAACTCGCCGATAAACTCTTCATCAACGGTGCACATGGTGATCCGCTTTCCGTCGGGGCGGTAGTCGTATGAGCGATTGGCCACGTACATCACGTTGCCTTCGCCTCGCGCCATCGCCGTCGGGTTGCGGAATCCCGGCCCCGAAAACTCAGCCCGGCCAATTGTATGGCTGTAGTGCAGTGTAATGTCCAGGGTTGGCAGCCCTGTCTGTCGGGTGGTAGTAGTCATAAACGCTCCTCCGTTACCACGGTGTCACAAACGTCCGGCACGCCTGCGAATCCTCACAGGGTTGCCGTGGGCGCACCGTTGGGATGCGCCCACATTTGGTTACACCAGGTTGAACTTCTCGAATGTCCCGTTCACCAACGGCTGGGCGTCCAGACCCATAAAGCCTTCCAGCAGGTCGGTGTAGATGCTGCGGAAATCAGTGCTGAAATGCAGGTCGCCTTCCAGCAACTTGTCATCCTCCAGCGACGGATATTCGCCGTACATTCCACCGTTTACAGCATCGCCCACCACAAAGGCCATTCCGCCGCTGCCGTGGTCGGTGCCGGATCCGTTGTCATGCACGCGCCGGCCGAATTCCGTGAATACCAGCACAACCACGTTGTCACTGGCATCATGTTCCTTCAGGTCGTCGTAGAAGTCCGCAATCGCGTTGGAGGTGTCCGTCCACAGTTTCGCGTGGGCGGCCAACTCGCCAGCGTGCGTGTCGAAGCTGTTGTAAGGCGCAGTGGTGTAGAGGATGCGCGTACCGAAACCGGCCAGGTGAACCTGGGCGATGTTCTTCATGTACTGCGCAACCACGTCCCCGCCGTACTCCACCGAAGAGGTGTACATCTCTGGGGCCGTGCTCAGGATGTCGGCGCCTTTGAGCGCGTCCATGCCCGTCTGCGACAGATAGTCCACCACCGAACTGCGGCCGATGGTAGGCGAGTAAATCTTGGAAAAGATGTCCAGCGCGTCGGTGCGCTGGTCTTCCTCTTCGATCCCCGTCAAAACGCCGTAGGTGGCCAGATTGCCTACCGAGGCAACCGGAACGCCCGGGGCGGCCAGCGACCGGGGCAGTCCCCGACCGAAGTTAACGGCCGTCAGCACGTTTTCCTTGTGGGGGTCGATTTCGCGAGTGGCCCGGCCCAGCCAGCCTTCCGTGCCCTGCTTGTCGGGCTCGCAGGTGTGCCAAATGTCCATACTTCGGAAGTGGCTGCGGTTCGGGTTGGGGTAGCCAATGCCCTGGATGACAGCCAGTTTGCCATCATCGTACAGGCGCTTCATTGCCCCCATGTTGGGATTAAGGCCAACATAGCCGTTCAGGTCCAGCGCCTGCCCTTCAGGGACGCGCACAGACGGGCGATTGTCGTAATACAACGGATCGCCGTGGGGAACGACGGTGTTTAGAGCGTCGTTGCCGCCGGAAAGCTGGAGCACCACCAGCACCGGATCTTTCTTGGTTGCGGTCATCTCGTTTCTCCTTGTGGTCGAACCGGGAACAGGACAGCGGAGTTCGATGTTTCTGACGCCGGCGGGCGGCGCTTGTCCCCGTCCGCCGGCGCCCTGTGTCCCGATCTACGCAAACTGATACTCTTGGGTGCTCACGATGAGCTGCAGAGTTTGGGCAATCGTATCCGAATATTCAGGCGTGCCCACGTTGGCATCGCCGCCGCTGCTGGCGAAGGCGACCAGTTGGTCTCGCGTTTCCGGAGCCAATTCATAGGCTCCCATCATCTCAAGGCAGCGGTCCACAATGTTTTCCGCTCCCGAGATCTCTTCCCGGCCCAGGCGAGACACGATGTCCTGCACTCCGGGTAGGCTCTGGTTGCCAACCTGGTCGGCGGCAAAGTTGATGCGCTCCACCAGCGTGCCCGAGTCAATCCACTCGGCGCCGGTGTGCCAACCTTCAACCGTCGGCGGGTTCATCAGATCCTGGCCCATGTAGCGAATGACGTTGGACAGCGGGTTCAGACCCAGCCGCGGCGTCGTGAAGTCGCGTACCAGTCGCATCGTTCCGATAACGACTTCAGCCGGACTCTTCACCTTCTCAAATCGGGCGTCCTTGAAGAAATCGGAGTTGAACAGCACCCGCAGCATGGCGGTCAGGTTGAAGCCGGAGTCAAAGTACGTCTGCTCCAGCAGGGCAATGGCTTCCGGATCTCGCGGCTCCGTGTTCTGCCAGGCCGGTACCTGCACCTCATCGGCTACAAAGAAATTGTACAGGTGGCGGGAAACAAAGCGGGCCGCCGCCGGCTGACGGGCAATGATTTCGACGATATCGTCGCCGTTGAAATTGCCGGTCTCGCCCAGGAAGGTCTTCTTTTCCTGGTCGTGGTCGTACGGATTGTAGATGAAGTTGGCCTCATAGCGGCCGTAGGGGTATCGCGGCACGGCGTTGGTGATCGTCCAGCCGGTAAAGGCCCGGGCGGCTTCCTTAACGTCGTCTTCAGAGTAGTTGGCCTGGCCGTCCATACCGACGCCCAGGGAGAACAGCTCCAGCAGTTCACGGCCCCAGTTTTCGTTAATGGCACCCTTGTGGCTCATGCAGTTGTCCAGATAGAACACCATCGCCGGGTCGCGAGCCAGTCCTTTCAGCAGGGCATCAAAATTGCCCATGCCCATGTCGCGGAACATGTCCAGCTGGAGTTTTACCTGCCGGCCGTGTTCGCACTTGGAGTTGCCGGTGCAAAGGATCCCGTGCCAGAAGAGGGCTATCTTTTCCTGCAACGGTCGCCGCGTGTTGATCATCCGGAAAGTCCAGTACGCCTGGTTAACTTCCAGCGCGTTCATTTCCTTCCAGTCGACGAAGTGCCGCTCCAGAAGGTCCATCTCCAGATCTGGCTGTGCTTCCGGATTCAATAGGTCTTCAACTGTGGCTTCATAACCCTGGGCAACGCGTTCTTCCAGCTCGGCGTACGTGGCGCCAAAACCGGCCCGACGCATCAGGTGCGCCATCAGGGCAATATCCTGGTTACTGGGCATAGCGTGTTCCTCCTGCTTCACCGATTGACGGTTTCTTTCTCGATACGGATATTCGGTAGGTGTAAACCGTAACGGCAACGGTAGCCAACGTCGAACCGCGCGGTCACACCACTCAGATAGCCGCATACTACTCGCCGGCGGGATATAGTGTCAAGACGGGGGCAGGCGGCGTAACTGTTCACATTTGAGGGAACGGAGTCGGCTTGCAAAGCAAATTCCGTGCTTGGCTGCCTCTCTGTGAGAGGCCGAATGGCCCGTAGATCCCCACAAGTCTGAACAGTTACGAGCTGGTTCGCACCCTACGCTGACTTGGGCAAATGGTCGGTATTCAGCAGATAGTCAGTACTCTCTTCCAAGTCAACGAATTCCAAAGCAGTCACAATAACTTGGTGCTGCCATCCACTATCAAAGAGGACACGAGCCAGTATTGCGCCGAAGTTGTCCATAAACCCATGCACCACCCCCATTCCGTGATTGGGGTGAGCCACGCGGTCCCCTTCGGTCATCTGGATTTTTTCATCTCTCTACGCCACCGTTCTCCTTCTGCCAGCGTTGCTGCTCGTTTTTCGGATGTGCGCGCTACCACCTGCGGTGCGATAGTTGGATTATAGGATTTCGAATCGCGCCAAGATTCTGCGCGGGTGAAAATCGTCCACTGGCGCCAACCATTTATATGAACCGGCAACCGTTGACTGTTTTGCAGGTGTTCTATTTTTTCCCAAGCCCGACTCAGTCGCCGATCTGCTGCATCTCTACCTAGCTGGGCAGCCGTATCCAAACGACGCCTATGCTCTGATTCAATCGCCGCCAGACGTTCCTGTTCGGCTGCTTCACGCCGCTGCTGTCTGGCATCATTAGTTTCGCGTCGTTTCCTTTCTGCCTCACGCTGCTGTTCTTCTTGTACTTTGCGCCGTTGTTCTCTGGATTCCCAAAGCCGTTGTCGTTCAGCTTCTTCCTCCTGAGTACGGAGCGACGCTGCTTCTTGTCGACGCAGTTCCTCTGTACGCACTCGCCGGCGCTCGTTTTCCGCGCGCCGCCTGTTCGCTTCGGTTTCCTCTTGCCTACGTTTTTCCTCTTCTTCTCGACGACGATGTTCATCGCGTTCCCAGCGACGCCGGGTACGGCGTAGTCCACTTTCCTGCTGCTCGGATTCAGCTTCGGCCTGCCGCAATCGGGCTATTTCGGCTTGCCGGAGACGGTCTTCAGCAGCTTCGCGTTTTTCTTGCTCTGCACGTTCACGCTTGCGACGTTCTATCTCATCCCGAACCCGCGACACCATGTCATCCGGTTCCTGGCATGCAGCTCTGTTCTGACCTCGGGCACTCATGTGGCGCCGTCGGCTTAGGACCTCGTAGGCCGCTGTAATATCTTTAAACTTTTCCTCTGCATCTGCCAGCGGATTACGGTCTGGATGGAGATCCAATGCCTTTTGCCGGTAAGCTTTTCTAATGTCCTCTATGCTTGCATTTCTATTAACACCCAATATGCTGTAGCTATCCATACTTTACATACACTCCCTATCTAAAATTTGAATACTCTATACATCATAAGATAATCATTTTGTCAACCCCGTCGAACAGCTGTAACTGTTCACGTTTGAGGGGACGAAAGCGGTTTGCAATGGAAATTCCGTACTTGGTTACCCCTCCACAAGATGCCGAATAGCCCACAGATCCCCGCAAGTCTGAACAATTACGAACAACTCACACGTATCCACTTCGGAGGTTGTCAGAAGCAGGATACACAGGATTGGGATGATTAGCGGGATGGATGGAGAGGATGGGTTTAACGCGGAGGCGCAAAGACGCGAATGGGCGCTATGGAAACGGTATCACTGCCTCCGGTCAGGTACGGGCTTGGCCGTTGCGTCTCTGGCAACGGCAGCGTAGGTGCCGGGGAGTATCACTCTGTCAATCCAAATCATCCGGTAATCCCTGCTTCTGACGCTTCCACGCAAAGTGGGTACGCATGAGCGTCAAACAGAAACCAACCCCCTGCCCCCGTTTGTGTTGCCGCAGGATGCAGTCGTCCGGGGCACCGCTCCGAGGACGGCACGAGCATGTTGGGCGGCGGATTATGGCAGCGCACGAAACCCCGCCACCCGCTCCCCAACCCACTCTGCCACCTCCGGCGCAAACGCCGGTTCCGGCGGCGGGGCGTTGTAGCGGGCTATCTGGCCGTAGCGGGCGGTGTGGTGCAGGACGTTGATGATGGGGCCGAGTCCACCTCCGGCGCGGGCGCCTCATCGTCCGAACGCAGGGGCGGCGTGAACTTGGGGATGCGCTGCCGCACCATGAAGGGATACAACCAGGCGCCAGGGCTCTCCAGGCTCCGGCACACCAGAATGCGGTAATCGCTGGCCGGGGCGGGGTTTCCAGGGGCATGGGCTCCCAGCGGCGCAGCAGGTCTATTTCGACCAGATTGACCAGTCCGGCAACGATTGTCTCGCGCTTGCGGATATATCGCCGGCGGCCCTCACCCGGCCGCTTGTTGGTGGGGGACAGCACCTCAACTATGGTGACCAGCTCGCGCTCCGGCACCGTTTCCACCCGCAGCCAGGAGACGCCAACCTCCCGGGCATTCGTACCCGTACCGCCACGGCCTCATCCGGCGGAGCGGCAACAACTGATACTGTCTCTGCCACTGAGGAGCCACCCGCTGAAGGTTCCTCAACCTCGACTCGCCGCTGCAAGTCGATACGGTAGTTGTGTGGCAACCGCGGTCCCAACGCTGTGGCTAAACCCGCAACCAGACTGAAGTGGAAGTCCGTCCAAATGTCTGGATGCTCCAGGTACGGGTTCATGCCGGGGGAGGGGTTGTCGTACTTCATCGTATCGCTCCCACGCGAGCGGATTCCGGATCAAGCCCGGAATGACGGGTTGGGAGGATCAGCCCCGCCGGCGTTTGTGTTGACGCAAGATGCAGTCGTCCATGATTACGCCTACGCCGGCCGTGCGCGCCCGCCCCGCTGCCGCCTCATCCACCACACCGTCCTGCATCCAGATGTAGCTGGCTCCGATGCGTACCGCGCCGTCGGCGACTTCGCCCGCCAGTTCGCTGCGCCGGAATACGTCCACCAGGTCAATGGCAACGCCCTGCGCCTGCGCCGCCGCCAGCGCCGATTCCAGATTGTCGTACGACTGCTCGCCCAGCACCGCTGCGCCCTTCAGCGCCGGATTCACCGGAATGATGCGGTAGCCCTGCGCCTGCATATACGCCGACACGCCGTGGCTGGCGCGCGCCGGGTTGTCCGACAAGCCCACCACCGCGATCGTCTTTACGTTATCCAGTATCTCGTCGATCAAGTCCATCTCATGCGTTCCTTCATGTCATTGCGAGCGAAGCGTGGCAATCCCGCCGGCGCGGGGCTTGCTCCCCGACGACCTTGATTTCGCAGACGCGATTGCCACGTCGCTCCGCTCCTCGCAATGACAAACGTGGCTCCTACCGGCTGGCAGTGCTGTCCCTGGCGGTAATGGTGATGTGGCCCATGTAACCGTTGGCAGAGGCGCCGTGCCAGTGATTTTCGCCGGCCTTGATCTGCACCACGTCACCGACGCCTACTTCCACCTCGTGGGTTTCGTCGGCCACGATACCGTTGCCGGTGGTAATTACCAGAATCTGGTCGCTGCTGTGCCGGTGCCATCCCGTCTGCGCGCCTGTCTGGAAATTAACGATGCTGGCGTTGAAAAAATCACTCTCTCCCTCTGGGATGATGGGTTGACGCGTGCGGTGCACCTCGCCACCCGTCCATCCTGGTACGGCCGCCGCGGGGCCCAACGGTATGTGCTCTACATTGGCTATTCGAACTACTCGCATCTTTTTCCTCCTTGCGTATGTGTAAATTGGTCGGCGTCAGGCGGCGATTGATTCCCGCAACTGCGCCAGCAATTCTTCGTCGGTGTCGAATTCCAGCTCCAAGATGTCTTTCGCGAGACGGCGAGCGGCTTGCCGGTCTTCATCATTACCAGTAGTGAGCAGTTCCCGTATATGGTCGGTTAGACCTGCTCGAAACTCCGAGTCGCGAACCGCCATATTACGTACTCCGACCGTCCAGTCTTCTGACCTTGACATGATCAATCTCCATCACGGTTCTGGTAGTCCAGCCATCGCTCTTGCGCCCTAGTAATGTCGTCGCGTTGATCGCTTTTATCTCCACCACCGAGCAGAATTATCAATTTAGGTCCATCCCATGTGAAGTAAATCCGATAACCAGGCCCCAACCATACCCTGCGCTCAAGCACGCCGTTGCCTACGCTTCGAACATCGCCTAAATTACCTGCTCGCATTCGGTCCAAAACAGCAACTATGCGGACTCTCACGGGTGAGTCTAACTGTTCCAGCCAACGATTGAACGGGTTACGCCCACGATGGTCCAGATAACCGCGGAGTTCGGGCATACCGGCATTATACTACTCAGCCTCAACCGGTATGCCCACAACCATTCAGTAAGATGGACTACTTCGCCGGCACCGGCAAGCCCGCGATTTTCACCGGCACGCTGCCCACTGTGTTGCGACTCGTAAAGTACAGCGTCTTCCAGTCCGCGCCACCAAAGCAAAGGTTAGTGGTGGCCGGCTGACCATGCACCACGATTCCCAACGTCTCACCCCCAGGATTCATGATGTGCAGGCCGCCCGCGCCGCCGCAATAAACGTTGCCTTCAACGTCCACCTTCATACCGTCGGGTACACCTTCCCGCTCGCCGAGCATATCGGCGAACAGCCTCTGCGTCGCCAGTGACACGCTCCCGTCATCCTGAACTTCAAAAGCCCGAATAATTCCCCGGCGCGAGTCGTTCACGTAAAGGATGCTCTCGTCGGGAGAGAAAGCCAGTCCGTTGGGCACCACAAAGTCAGATGCCAGCAATGTGAGAGTACCCAGGTCGGCCGACAGCCGAAATACACCAGAGATCGTCTGTTCCCACTGCTCGCGGGGGCGGCGGAATGTCCACGGGTCGGTGAAATAGATGCTGCCGTCGGACTTCACTACCACGTCATTGGGACGGTTCAGCTGGCGACCCTGGAACTGGTTGGCCAACACCGTGGTGGATCCGTCGTGCTCCAGCCGGCTGATGCGCCGGCCATCGTGTTCGGCGGCGATAAGGCGGCCCTGCTGGTCGCGCGTCAGGCCGTTGTGGCGATTTACCGGTTCGGCGTCCACAGTAACGCCGCTCCCCGGGGTGTAGCGCATCCGGCGGTCGTTGTGGATGTCGCTGAACAGCAGGTAGCCGCCGTCACTCCACCAGACCGGCCCCTCCGCCGGTCCCTCCGACCCACCAAACCCGGTGCCGTGTTCCTCTATTGGGACGTCGCTGTCGATGATGTTGTCCAACGCGGGAGATAACTTTTCTATAGGCATATTCGAGCCTCCTGATTATTTTCGGCCCAGCGCCGATCTCGTCAGTGCAAGCAATGGTTCCCGCCGTCATTGTAGGCGTGTCCACCGGGCGACGCAACGACCTGGTATTGACGCCGCGAACGTTCGTTGGCTTGAGCCGCAATCATGCGCCGGACTGGCAAACGCTGGAAATGCCTACGATTGTTGGTGAGCAGCGATCCACGGTTATCCCGCACTCACCGCCCTCTGCTCCGGCGGCGCCAGCATACCATCTACGAAACGGGCTTTTACGGTTTTGAGCATTGTGGGCCTCTATTAGGCTTGGGAGCGGCAGCGCGGCAAGCTCGACCTTTGCTGGTCAGTCATATCAGTGGGGTTCCTTGCTTGCTTCGCTGAGTGGGATGGGAATACGACCCGATTGTAGTGCATGCGCCGTCCTAGCCGCTTTGGGTATGTCCATAATGTCAATCTCGTCGCCACAATCAACGGGATCGCGGGCGGATGTCCGGCAATGTACCGTGTTTATAACTCTTGCTACGTCTCCTGATGTGCGAAGCATAGAACCCAATGCCGTGCTTGCTAGTGTTCGCCGATGGATGGTCCTTCAAAACCCTCTCAAGGACTTCATCGTAGGTAAGCCCTACCGTTTGCCCATTGCGATCTGTTACGACATAACCAAGCCAGTAGATGGCAGATTCCTTTACCGTACCCCTCTGGCCTATTTGTGCTTGCTTATAGGAGTTGGGCTGAGACGGTGTAGAAGTTGCAGGAGTATCATGCCAATTATCTATACCAAAGCGGTCCGGCAACAACTCCGCATTTTCCGCCGCGCGGCGCAGTAAATACGCCACCTTGTTGCTTGCGCTGCTGAAAATGGCTTGCTTGTCAACTGACCGATTTTCCAGTTCGCCAAGCTCGTTTTGCCACTCTGCTAATTCTGAATGTAGGTTGCTTCGCCAATCACTAAACATTTGCAGTTCACGAATTCGGTTTGGGCGTTGCGGTCGGGTAGCAATATACTCGTCAAATTCCTGGACCAATTCGTCATCGTCCCCAAGTAACAGTTCCCGCCACTCAATCAGCCCCCGTAATTCTTCGCGCCGTACATCATCAGCTCCGGCAATGCTCTGCCGTTCCGATTCAAGCAGTTCTGCCAGCAGGGCGGACAGGCGGTTGGCGAGGTCGTCGTCAATCTCAACGTCGCTGGGGAGCGTCATATCGTCCTCCAGGTCATATTGGTCACCAGCGCATCCAGCGGTGGGGAGACCGGCAGGTGGGCCTGGATGTGGGCGTCGATGTGGCAGAGGTCGCAGACCAGTTGGTGGGCGTTGCCGCAATGGGTTTCGTACTGCCAGCGTTTGTGGGCGCGCCACCGGCCGCACCGGTTACAGTCTTTGCCAAAGGCATAGCCGCAGACTCGGCAATTATGGCTGGCGGCGGGCGACGCGGCATCGCACCACTCCGTCGGACACCAGACCACCGGCGCCTCGCGTGTGCCCGGCGTGCCGCGCGGCTTGAGTGTCCATTCGCGATAATCCTCTGGCAAGCCGTAGCGTGTTGAGTTGGCCGCCAGGTCCAGAATCAGGCAGTCGCCGCCATCGGCTTTGGGGCGCAGTCCACGCCCGACCATCTGCAGGTACAGGGCCAGGCTCATAGTAGGGCGGGCGATGATGATGCAGGATGCGTCGGGCAGGTCAAACCCTTCGGTGGCGACGATTACGTTGACCAGCACCCTGACGCTGCCATTGCGGAAACCGGCGATTGCTTTGTCCCGGTCCTCCCGGTTGGTGTTGCCGAGGAGAACCGCCGCCGATATGCCGGCATCGTTGAACACTGCCGCCAGGTTGTGGGCGTGGTCCACGGATACGGCGTAGGCGATAGTGGGGCGCCCTGCGGCGTGCTTTTGCCAGAAGGCCAGCGCGCCGGCGGTCATTATGTCCGGGCGGTCCCGGTTGGCCTGTTCGATGCCGGCTTCAGTGTAGTCGCCGGTGCGGTCAACGGCGCCGCCGCTGATGCGCTGCTCCGGGGACGGTATGAACACCTGCGCCTCACATAGCGAATCGAGGGATTGCAAGTCGGCGGTTTGCGGGCCGCATACCAACGCGTCAAAGAGGTGGTCGAATCCCTCTTTTTCCGACAGACGCCAGGGGGTGGCGGTCATGCCGACGATGGGGCCGGACCACTGGCGCATTGCCCGCGTCCAGCCGTCGGCGGCGGCGTGGTGAGCCTCGTCGATTACCAGCAGGTCAGCGGCGTTGTAGCGGTTCCAGACTTGCCGGCGGGCGTTGCGGCGGCCTACGGTTTGGGCCATCAGGATGACAGCGCCGCCGGCCATTGCCGGAGCGTCTTCGCCGGGAGTCCAGTTCACGTTGGTTATTGCGGAAACGCCGGCGTTGGTAAGCATCCCGCGAGTCTGCTCGGCAAGTTCCTTGCGGTGGGTGAGCCATACCGCTTTGCGTCCATCTTGCAGCCAATCGGCCAGCAGTGCCCCGGCGATGACGGTTTTGCCGCTGCCGGTGGGTAGCTGCATCATTGCGTGCGCTTTGGGGTCGGCGGCCAGCGCGTGCTGAACCTGTTGCAGCAGGTCTTGCTGGTAGGGACGGAGTTCGATCATATCCCCGCATTGTAGCAAAGCGCCGGCAACTCAGGTACGGCCCGTTGGCGCAACGGCTGGGTTCCGTTTCAAGTGGTTTCGATATTTTGGTTGGTGGTTTGTGAACTGACTAAACCACCCAAAAGGAACGCTACCATTCCAGCACTCGCTGCCTTGCATCCGTCCCTCAGCCAGTAGGCCAGCAGGGTGCCTGCGGTGATGGTTTTGCCGCCGCCGGTGGGGAGCCGCATCAACGGGCGGGCTTGCGGATCGTCGGGCAGCGCGATTTGGTCATTCTGCAGCAGAACACGCTGGTAGGGACGGAGTTGCAGAATAGCCGTTGACGGTCGCAGTTCATAGTCGGCAATCAGCCCAAAACGCTGGCCGGGACCGGAAAATCCTTGATGAACGACTTGGCGTAGGACATCCAACCACCCTGATAGGGCCGGCTGGTTTGGCGGATGAAGAAGTCCATATCGTCCGAATTCAGCGCGTCCAGCAGGCGGGTCAAATCAATGCCATGTTTAGGTTTGATGCAATACCCTGAATAGAAGGTTGCGTCGGGGCTGGGGCAGCGTTGGAAATTGGGTGCGCGGTTCATGCCGGAAGTCAAAATCTTATCGCCAAAGCCAGACTTGATTGATACGTGCCGGCCAAAGCCATACCAGCGCGCCGGGTCAAATTTGCCTTTGTCTCGATTCAGCAACCGCTCCATGTTGAACGATAACCACTCGTAGACTGACGGCGCTTGTTCTGCGATTACCCGTTCGGGCAGAAGTTTGCCTTTGTCATCGTAAGGGAATACCACTACACGGCTAACTGGGTCCTGGCCTCCTTTCATAACCGACGCTTTGACTACATTCCGCAAAATCCAGCCTTCCAGCAGCGCCATTTCACCACCGACGTTGCAGGGGAAGTGATGCTCGCAGCCATCCTCAATGTGTGCCCCTTGCGCCACTGGCAGGATGAACACGTCATCGGCGAGGGTTTGGATACCTACGTGAATATCGGCAATTTCTGATAAACGCGGGCCGCGCTGGATAAGTTCCTGCATCCGCTCTCGCTCGGCGCCGGTTGACATTACCCAGGGTCGGGACGGGCTGGCCCAATCAATCGCTATCGTTCCGGCGTCATCAAAGGCGGCGCCGTTGTACTTATCGACAGGTATGGATGCTGACATACCGCCTTTCTGAATTATCGTTATTGACGTGTAAGTAGTTACATCATCGAATACTTGATGGTCAGCAAAATCTATTATCTTTTTGACGTTATGGGTCATCACCAGCAAACGCCGCAGCGCAGAACCGGAATCGGAACGCAACCAACTGGAGGGTGTAATGTAACCCAGGACGCCGCCGTTGTGCAGGAGATCCAGCCCCAACTCGTAAAACACCAAGTACAAGTCGATGGCGCCTCGTATCACGCTCCACTGCCCGGCAATCCGGTTACGCCCCGACTGCTCCAGGTGTTGCACTCTAACGTAAGGCGGGTTGCCCACTATGTGGGTGAATCGCCCGTAATCTCCCGCGAACGCATCCCGGTCAAACGCGTTGCGCCGATGCAAGTTCCAGTCAATCCGCTCACCTGGATACCACTCATTCAACACCGCATCCAGCTGAGACCGGCACCGGGTGATGGCCTCAAGGTCAATATCATAGCCGGTCATTCGGCGCAACGCAGCCAGGGCGTCCGCTCGGTCTAACCCAGCCAAAATCCGACCTGCGGTTGCGGTCAGGAACGCGCCATCGCCGCAGGCCGGGTCACAGATAACGGCGCGCTCCAGTTCGTCCTGTTCTTCCGGCAGAACGTTGTTAAGGATTAATTCGACAATCGGAGCTGGGGTATAAACCACACCGTGCCGTTTTCGCATCGATGCGCTCATGGCGACAGGTGACGCAGTTCAATTCGTCTAGCCATCCTAACGAAAAAGAGCTTCAGGCTGAGCGCGTTTCTTAACTCCGCACGGCTGTCTTCACTAATGTCTAATGCCGACGGGTCAGCGACGCGGGGGATAGTATCCGCGTCGGTATCAAGGTCAACGATACCAATAGCCATCTCGTCAGGCGCGTGGATATGCTCGTGGTCGGCCCTTAGGCGAGCATAGCGTTGAATATCGTGGTCACGGATTGCTTCCCGGCGGGTAATCTCTCCAGATCGGTTTTTATACGGTATAGGGTTGGTAACACAAAACAGGTTGCCGTAAACGATGTTGCGCCGGCGAAGGTTCGCTGTCTCGCCAATCTGCTGTTCCAGGTAATTGATGGAGTTTTGCCAGTAGTTGGAAATGACGAATTTAATGCTTATTACGCCAAGTTCCTGTTCGTCCCTGGCCACCAGGACATCGACGTCTTTACCATAATACATACCGCCAACGTTGCCTTCGTGCGTACTGGTCGGAGATTGCCCCGTGAGGTGTAAGCGTCTTCTCTGAGTCCCTGGCGCATTTCGTCCTGAACCCAGCCGTGCAGCACTCTGGTTTTTCGATTTGAGCGCGTACCGTGCAACTTTACCATCCGGTACGATTCCTGCATTGCCGCCAGGAACCGTTGCTCTATATTCTGCTGCTGCATGATTTCTCCGAACGTCGGTGCAAAATGCTCGCAATGAGAAACTAGCAAAGGACAATAGTCCGGTCAACACCTTGCTGTCAGTCAATGCGTCCTGCGCGTCTATACAGATGGACACACTTGCGCCCATCTTGCAATCAGCTTTCCAGCAGCGCCCCGGCGATGACGGTTTTGCCGCCGCCGGCGGGTAGTTGCATCATTACGCGCGCTTTGGGGTCGGCGGCCAGCGCGTGCTGAACCTGTTGCAGCAGGTCTTGCTGGTAGGGACGGAGTTCGATCATATCTCCGCATTGTAGCAAAGCGCCGGCAACCCAGGTACGGCCCATTGGCGCGACTCTAATGTTTTAGGAGACGCGGCCCACCCCGCCCCATCCCATCAAAAGTTGCAGGCCCATCGCTATGCGCTCCGTGCGCCGGTTGGGGTTCAATAGGAGCAGTTTACTTACCTTTTTTAGAAATTCCACCAAGTGATGCACGGCTGGCTAAACCAAACCCACCAGGGGGACTGTCTGCAACTGATGTCCCAGATGCCGGCCGGCTCGGTGGACCTGGTAGTAACTTCGCCGCCTTACAACCTCCTGAACAGCACCGGCAACGGCATGAAGAACGGCAACGGCGGCAAGTGGTCGCGTTCCGCCCTGATGCAGGGCTACGCCGACCACGGTGACTGCATGCCCCACCAAGACTACGTGGAATGGCAGCGCGAATGCCTGCGCGCCATGCTGCGCGTGCTGGGGCCCCACGGAGCGATCTTCTACAACCACAAATGGCGCGTACAACGCGGCCTGCTCCAGGACCGGGCCGATATCATGGACGGGTTCCCGGTTCGGCAAGTCATCATTTGGCAACGCTCCGGCGGATTCAACCATAATCCCGGCTACTTCCTGCCTACCTACGAGGTCATATACCTCATCGCGCATCCTAAATTCCGCCTGGCTCCCAAGGCCGGCGGCGTCGGAGATGTCTGGCGCATCCGGCAAGACCGGAACAATCCCCATCCTGCTTCTTTCCCTATTGATCTGGCCCGACGCGCCATCGCCGCCACCACCGCTCGCGTCGTGCTGGACCCATTCATGGGCAGCGGCACCACCGGAGTCGCGGCCCGCATGGAAGGGCGGGATTTCATCGGCCTGGAAATCTCCGATCAATACTGTCAATACGCCCGTCAGCGAGTGGCCGAAATGGCCGAATTGGCTGGGGCTCCGGATAACGCCAACGACACACTGTCCCCCGCCATCCCCGATGCGCTGGCCGTGCGCGATGCGTTGCTACCCACGCCGGCGGTGACCCGCTAACCCACCGACGGGCTCGGGAGTTCCACCCGTATCGCTCAGCGAGCGATGGTACAATCAGCAGGTGCGCCGGCGCGTCACCGTCCATTGGCAGTCCCCATGTTTCGAGGCACACCATGACCACCACCAGCACGCGTCAGAATCAGCCCGTGCCATCCCATCCGCAGGAGCCCAGGTCGTTGACTGTGACCATCCCCCTTGCCGAATTCGGCAAGTCGCTGGCCGACCCGGACCTGGACAACTGGTTCGTCGAATTCTCTGAGCGCAACTCCGACGAGGGCCAGACCTACGAAATTTCCAACACCGGACGTTTGCTGATTATGGCACCCACCGGAAACCCTGGTTTTTACCACGAAACCCAGTTATCGACCGACCTGACCATTTGGGCCAGGGAATACGGCGGCTTCGTCGGCGGACCCACCGGTCGTTTCGGATTGCCCGATGGTTCAAGGCGCGGGCCGGATGCTACCTGGGTGGCTTCGGAACGGCAGGAAGAATTGATGCTGGCGATAAACCGTCCGGTCGCGCAGTTCGCCCCCGATTTCATTGCCGAGATTAAATCGCCTTCCAACAGCGAAGCCGAGCTAATCGACAAGATCAATCTGTTCGTCGATCATGGTACGCGCCTGGCCTGGTTGATCGACGCCGCTACCCGCACCGTATCCATCTTCCGTCCCGGTCGTAATCCAGAGATATTGCGCGATCCTGAATTTGTTGACGGTGACCAGGATGTCCTGCCCGGGTTCCGGTTTGCCGTTCGCGAGCGAATCTTCGATTACATGAACGATCCCCAGTCCTGAACGATCCTCAGCCCTGACCAACCCCCAGAGAGGTTTCCCAGTGCCTGAACAGAACTACGACGTGATTATCATCGGCGGCGGCATGGCCGGTCTCACCGCCGGCATCTACTCAGCCCGCCACGGCCTCAGCACCGCCATCGTTGAGGAAATGATGGCCGGCGCTCAGATTATCAACCTGGAACGCATCGAGAATTTCCCCGGCTTCCCCCAGGGCATCGCCGGCTATGAACTCGGCCCGTCAACCCAGGAACAGGCCATGGACGCCGGCGTGGAAATCCTGATGGATACGGTTACCGACGTGAACGCCGACGGTGACTACCTGCAGGTGGTTGGCGACGGAGGCAGCGCGTATCGCGCCAAGGCGGTCATCATGGCCGCCGGCTCCTCCTTGCGCACCCTGGGCATCCCCGGCGAGGAAGAATTCAACGGACGCGGCGTTTCTCACTGCGCCACCTGCGATGGCCCCATGTACATGGGGCAAACCGTCGCGGTCGTGGGCGGCGGCGACTCCGCGGCCGACGAAGCCCTCACCCTCACCGACTACGCCGACCGCGTCATCCTGTTTCACCGCGGCGACGCGCTGGACTCCCAGAGCGTTTTGCAGGAACGCATCGCTGCCTCCGGCAAGATCGAGGTGCGATACAACACCGAAATCGTCGAGGTGCTGGGCGAAGACGCGGTAACCGGCATTCGGGTACGTGCCGCCGACGGCGAGACAGTGGAGCCGGTGCATGGCCTGTTCGTGTACGTCGGTTTGAATCCCAACTCGGCGCCCATCGCCAACTTGGTTCCGCTGGACAACTCGGGCCACATACCAGTCGGCCTAACCATGGATACCCCCCAACCGGGTCTTTTCGCCGCCGGTGATATCCGCCAGCAATCAGCGTCCCAACTGGTAGCATCGGCCGGCGACGGCGCAACCGCTGCCATCGCGGCATTCCGCTACATCAACTCCAGGCAGTGGTGAGTCTCATCATGCAGATTACCGATCATGTGTACAGCACGCATATCCAGGAAGACCCCAACGCTTACGGCGCAATGCACCCGGGCGGCACCCAGATTTACTTCGTCGGCGACCCGGCCGGCCACATGGTGATGATCGATTCGGGCGAACCCTACCGTGCCTGGAGGCATCAAATCGCGGCCTACTGGGACGAGTTGGGCCGCCCCGTCATCGACGCCATCCTGATTACCCACGGCCACGGCGACCATATCGGCGGCCTCGACCGGCTGCAGGAGCTGTTCGATTGCCCGGTACGCTGCCACCCCAAGTTGGCGCCCAGGTTGCAGCACATCCTGGGCGGGGATTCGGTGGTTGCCCTCAGGGCTCCCGAAGTTATTGCCACTGGCGGCGGCGGCGCCACCCTCAGGCCACTGTTTACGCCGGGCCACGAGGAAGATCACGTCTGCTACTTCTTGCGGCCCGACCGTGTGCTGTTCAGCGGCGATAACCTGCTGGGCAACTCGTCATCCAGTGTTCGCAACCTGAAACTGTATATGTCCTCGTTGAATCGCATGGCCAAAACTCGCCCGCAGGTGGTTTGCCCCGGCCACGGCAACACCATCATCCGCGGCGAACCCCGCATCCTGCAGCAGATTGCCCACCGTCAGGGTCGCGAAGACCAGGTGCTGTCGGCGATTGCCGGTGGCGCTGCCACCGTTGAGGAAATCGTAGCCGCCGTGTACCCACGGAACCTGCGCAAGTCGTTGCGCGACGCCGCCGGACGCAACGTGCGTACGCACCTCGAAAAACTACGGCAAGAGCAACGCGTCAACGAGCAGAAAGCCATCTACACCCTGCCCGGATGAACGCCCCATACGACCGCAACGCCCCATGATGTATCGCGCCTCGGGACCTCCCGGAGCAGCCGGCTGCGGGTTGGTATTGTTCTGTCTGGGCGTTTTCCTGCTGTCGCCCATCGGCCTGCTGCTCATCAAGGCGTGGCGTGGGTGCTGGTCGGCCTGGGTATCCTGCTGGCCGCCCTGGCAATCTGGAGTTGGATAAGGCAGCGATGAACTTGGCTGCCTAACCGTTCGGCTATGGCTCCATCAGCCCCGAGCCGTCCCGTTGCAGCAGCTCCACGCGCACGTCGTCCGGCCCGCGTACGAAGGCGATGCGGACGCCCGGCCTGATGGTGCGGGGCTCCACGTAGATCTCAGCGCCTTTGCTCCGCAGGTCCTCCACCGCCCCGTCAATATCATCGACCCGAAACCCAAAGTGGTCCAGGCCAAGGTGAGGATCACTGGGGTTGGAGTCGATGTGCTCCTCGGGCGCTACGCTTGCGATGAAGATCGCCAAGCCATTCACGTCCAGATCAACGCGGGGTACGCCGTCGCTTTGGATGCGGTTCAATACTGTCGCCCCAAACATGGTCTCGAAAAAACCGGCCATCCCTTCCGGGTCTTTGGTGCGTACGTGGATGTGGTCATACGTATAGGTGTATACCGGTGCGGCAGTAGACATTGATCGTTTCTCCTTGGTGAATCACAAAATATTGGGAACGTATGCTAACCCATTATTCATGTCCTGGGGCGCAGCCGCAATGCAACTGCGCTCCTTAAATTAGTGCGTCGGTGACCAGCGGATGGTTATTGGATCGGACCGGGTTCCTTCACCTGTTCCATCAGGTCGTTGTTCCACTCGCCTTCAGCAAACAGGATTGCCTTGGCATCGAAAACGAACGCCTCAATCAGATTGTGCGACAGATAGACATACACCCCCGGCTGCCGGATGGTGTGAATTGACGCTCCCGCCGAGCCGGCCGCAATCACTCACGTCTCCAGGTCAACCGCCGGCGGACTGCTGAACCCGCCGCGCTCCCAAACGTAGTCGCCATGCCCGCCAATCAGGTGCGGATACGACTGCCGGTTAGCCTGCGTGTGGACAATCAGCACGTTCTCGCCCACGTTGGCCGTCAGCTGACCGTCGCCCTGCAACGCTCCCGTAACGTCGTTGAACACAATATGCGTCGGTATCAGCGTCTTCATAGCCTCCAGGTCATCCACCGACGATGCTCCCGGATTGTCGTACCGCTTGAACTCGCCATTCTCGTCCCGCGGCAGGTAGTATTCCTGTCCGCCCAGGTAATAGGCGCGGTCATACCGAATCGGGTTGCCGGTCGGGTCTTTCAGGCTACCCCGAGGCAGCACCATGATGGTCCCGTTCATCCCGTGAGTAACATGCCACGGAATCATGGTGCTGCCGGGCGCGCAGTGGTAAACGAACACGCCGGCTTTGGTCGCCCGGAACCGCAGCGCCACCTCCTGCCCCGGCCCAACCTGGGTTAGCGAACCGCCGCCCAGAGCGCCGATAGAGGCGTGAAAGTCTATGTTGTGCAGCAACTCACTGCTGGACGGGTTCACCAGGGTCAGCTCCACGTAGTCCCCCTCGTGCACCACGAATGGGGCCGGGTACCGACCAGTGGAACGTGAAAGCCCACATGAACACACCCGAAGCCACCTCGATCTCCTTCTCTTCCACCACCATCCGAATCTCGACGACCCGAGGCTCGCCGGTATTCACCTGCTCGTGATCCGGGAAAAACGGCGGAGCGACCAGTTCCTGCGTAACCCGTTCCAGGCCGGACACGTCCTCTGGTTCCCAGGTGCGCGGCCCGCTCCAGTAATCACTTCCGGCCACCGCCGCTGTCGCCTCTCCGCCTTCGTCACCCACTACCTCCTGGCTCGGCAAATCCGTAGGCAACGAGAACGGCGGTACTGCGGTTGCCGTCTCGTCCTCACCCCCGCAGGCCACACCGACGGCCAGCATCGCTACCACCGTCAGAGCAAAAAACAACGCCAGCGTCTACTGGGGTATCAGGTTCCCCTGTGCTTTGAATCGCATGGTCATCTCCTCACAAAGAGTGTCGGGCGATCGCAACAGTTGAGACGACCGGAAGCATAGCCACCGTTGCAAATTGTTTCAAGGCAACGGCTACCTCACCCGTACCCGCTTTGTCATTGCGAGCGTAGCGCGGCAATCTCGTCGCCGTAGCAATGGTGGTTTGCCGACGTGTGTTCAACCTCAACGAGATTGCCACGTCGCTGCGCTCCTCGCAATGACAGGTGGGGCTGGGCGCCCTTCGCAATGACAGCAGGCCAGTTTGGATTGACAAAGTGGGTACGCGTAAGAACGGCTACGCTTTTGGATATTCGCTATATCTATCTCGTATATCTATCCCAGGTAGGCGCGAGTAGTCCCGGTTATGTGGGAGGTGTCGTTGTACAGATGCAGCACCGAGTTGTTCGGGTAAGTACGGACCACCGTTAGCGAGCAGTTGTGCATCACGAATTTCCAGTTGGCTTCCAACGGCAGTTCCAATAGCGAAACCAGCCCGGCCCGCAGACTGCCGCCGTGCCCAACAACCAGCACGTTTTGATCCATGTGCTGCTGGCGAACCTGTTGAAATATCCGGTCCAGCCGAACACTGGTTTCACGGATGGTCTCGCCGTCCGGCGGCGCGAAATCCAGGTCGTTGGCCATCGAAGCTTCGTAAAGGTGGGGGTATGCTTCCCGATACTCGTCGGCCGTCATTCCTTCGAACACGCCCTTGTTGTACTCCCGCAAGTCCGGCGTCAACGACAGCGGCACATCCCTTTCACCCACTGCGACCCTCGCCGTTTCCGCTGCCCGCTGCAAATCCGACGAGTAAACCGCATCGATTTGTATCCTCGCCAACCTTCTCGCCAACATTCGGGCCTGTTCCTGGCCCCGCGACGACAGCGCCACGTCGGTATGCCCCTGGATGCGTCCCTCGGCGTTCCATTCCGTTTCGCCGTGCCGAGTTATGTAAATGATCCCCATACTTGTCCTTACCTATAGTTGATTTCGCCCCAAACGCCCGCAACGGCATCGATCAACCGTACGCAGTCCGGAACGGGCCGCAGACCGATGCGAATACAGTCCGGCAAGCCGAACGACGTGCAGTCCCGCACGAAAATGCCCCTGCGCGCCAACTCGTTCCGGAGTCCAGCGGCATCCCCAACCTGGGCCAGCACGAAGTTGGCCGCCGTCGGGTAGCACCTTACCCCGAGCTCACCCAATCCCTGTTCGATGCACACTCGAGATTCCAGCACCGCCGCCCGCGCCCGCGTCAGGTAACCATCGTCGGCCAGCGCAACCAAGCCCGCCGCCTGCGCCAGACCGTTCACGCTCCAGTCCGGTTGCAATGCTGCCAGGCGTGCGATAATCGATTCCGCAGCTACCGCGTAGCCCAACCGCAACGCAGTAAGCGCGTAGTCCTTGGTCATCGACCGCAGCACCACCACCGCCTCGGTGGACTCTACCAGCACCGCCGCGCTGGCCTCGGCGTGTCGTTCCGACAGGTTGATGTATGCCTCGTCCACCACCAGCAAACTACCGACGGCAACGGCTGCTTCCGATAGTATCCGCAGTTCTGCCCGATCCATCAATGCGCCGGTAGGATTGTTGGGATTGCACACAAAAACCAGCGCCGGACGTCCAGCGGTGATGCGTTCTGCCGCGCTCCCCGTGTCCCACGTGAATCCGGCCTCGCCCCGGTTCGCCTCCAGGTTCTCGACGCGGCCCCCCGACAAGGTTACCGCCCCGGCGTACTCGCTGTACGTCGGCGTCAGCAGCATCGCGAGGCGATTCACGCCCCCGACCGGCGACCCTACGCAGGCTCTGGCCAGCAGATGGATGATCTCGGTGGAACCGTTCCCCGCGATAACATTCCCGATGCCGATTCCGTCGCCTCGGTGATGCTGCGCAATCGCTTCCGTCAGCGCCAGGCTGTGCGGGTCGGGATAGGCCGCCAGTTCCACGGCGGCGATTGCCTCGGCCACTCCCTCCGGCGGCCCCAGCGGACTGACGCTGGCCGAAAAGTCCAGGCAATCCTCCAGCTTCAAACCCAGCTCGCGCAGTTCCGCCAGCTTGATCGCGCCGTGAACCGGGCGAGACGGTGCTGCGAGGACGTCATCGGGTGTGTTCATACGAAACGGATGGCTACTGATGATTGGAGACCAGGGTACGTCCAGGATTGCTGAAAAGTCGTTCCAACACCAGCGCAGACCCCGATACCGTCGGTGTAGTTAGGGTGTCATCTCGCCCCAAAACCGCCCGTTCCACGTACTCGCCGTCCGAGAGTTCCAGGATGGTGATGGTGTCGTTCACCGGATCGATTATCCAGTACTCCGGTATGCCGGCCTCAGCGTACCACCCTCGTTTCATCACCAGATCCCTCCGGCGGTCCTGGGACATGACCTCCACCACCAGGTCAGGCAATCCCTCCACAAAACTCCCCTGAATCAGGTGCGCCATTTCGGCTCGCACGTACACCATACCCGGCGTTGGCGCGGTGGACTCGGATAGGACGACGCCAATACCTGAGACGGCCACACCGATGAGCGGATTAGTTGTATCGAGGAAGTTGTTAATCATCCGAACCAAAAAATCAATCAGGTTCTGATGGTCATAGGAAGGAGGCGCCATTTCAAACACTGCTCCGTCAGCTAGTTCCCATACGCCCCCATCCACGGGTTCCAAGGCGCGGTATTCCGCCAACGTCATTTTTGTGCCGTGTTGTACGGTGGTCATTGTTGCTGCTCCTGCCCGGCAGATGCGTTTGGTTCGACTTTCCCCATTCTACTCTACACCGGTCAGACCAGCGCCGCCCGCAGGTAGATGATTCCGACTGCCAACGCACCGGCCAATCCCGTAGTCAGGTACAGCGCCCGCGTCGCCAACCCGATGTGAACGCCCTCCGGTTCCGGAGCCGGATCACCCAATCGGTAGTGCCCTACCTTCTCCAGCGTCACGCCCAATCCTCCAGCCATCGCCGCCATCGTCCAGCCGGCGTTGGGCGACTCGGTTCTCCCGTGGTGCGCCAGCATGATGCGCCAAGCCGGCCCGCCGCGCATTCCCGGCACCACCACCGTGGACAACCACAGCAGCGCCGCCGCCAGCCGCGCCGGGACCAGATTCACCAGGTCGTCCAAACGCGCCGACGGTTTGCCCAGATATTCGTACCGCCCGCGGTAGCCGATCATGCTGTCCAGTGTATTGATCGCGCGATACGCCACCGCCCCCGGTAGCTCGAAGATCGCGAATGCCAGCAACGGGCCCGCGATGCTGTCGGTAATGTTTTCTGCCACCGATTCGATGGCCGCCGCCGCCGCTTGCCTCTCGGTTAATCCGGATGGGTCCCGGCTTACCAGCGCCGACATTCGCCGCCGTACCTCCCCGATGTCTCCTGCCGCCAGAATTTTCCCGATATCTGCGGCCACTCGGTGCAGCATGCGTACCGAAAAGGTGGTTTTCAGCAGCGCGGCCACTACCACCACGTAAGCCAGCGGATGCAGTTCCAGCAGGCCAAAACAGGCGGCCCAGGCCAACGCGCCCCACGCTGCGGGAATCACCACGGCCATCGTTGCCCCGTACATCAGCTGCCAAGCTGTCGCAGCATCCCGACCCGGCGCGAGGCGTTCCGCCGCCGCTACCGTGTTGCCGATCCACACCGTTGGATGCAACCGGTTGGGCGGTTCCCCCAGCGCAACATCCAGCGCCAGCGCCAGGATCAGCGTCAGCACATCCAGCGGAACCGGCAGCGCCAGCAGGGTTGCGGCTACTACGTCCACACGCCTAACCCGCGACCTGCCCGAACCACGCGAAGCCCAGCCCGAACCACCCTTGCGCTAGCAGCGCCACCAAAACGATCAAGGTCGCCGACTCCACTATCTCGTTGACGGCGCCGTAGCAATCGCCGGTCAGTCCGCCGCCCAGCTGCCTGGTCAACCACAGACCCGCCAGCAGCGCCAGCGCCGACCCGATGGCCAGCACAATCAGCCCGGCGAACCAGCCCGCGCCCACGGCAACTATCCCGGCGGTCAATAACGCCAGTCCGGTTGCCAGCCACGGCTTCCCTCCCGATGTAAAAGCCGTTCCTATGCCCTGTTGGCGACCGTAGGGAAACACCGTGAGCAGCAACGTCATCGTCCAGCGCGACACTACCGGAAACACCACCAGCGACGGCCACACCGTCTCGTCGCCTGCCAACAGCGTGGTCAGCGCGCCGTATTTCACCAGCATCACGCACCCGGTTCCCGCCACCGCAAAAGCGCCCACTCGCGAATCCCGCATTATCTCCAGACGTCGCTCCACGGTCCTGCCACCCCAAACGCCGTCGCACACATCCATCAAGCCGTCCAGGTGCAGAAATCGGTTGGCTCCCGCCAGGGCAGTCACCAGCAACGCCGCCGTGAGCGGGGCCTCTATACGAAACCAGCGGCATAACTCGGCCACACCCACCAGCGCCAGGCCGTACAGCAACCCCACCAACGGGTACCAACCCCTGGAGCGCGAGATTTCCCGGTCGGTGGCCGTGGATAAACCCACCGGCGCCAGCGTCAAGAACGACAGCGCCACCAATAACGGCGCGAATAACCATCTCATGGGCGCTGCGGAGCCCGGCGGTCGACACGACTCGTGCTTATCGCCGGAATCTGCTACCCGTCATCCCGGTCGCTGACGCCAGCTTCCGCAAAGGTAGCCATCTCGGCCAGACAACGCGCCGCTGCCTCAATAACGTGCATCGCCAGCGCTGCTCCGGTGCCCTCCCCCAGCCGCATGTTCATGTCCAGCAGCGGAGTCAACCCCATTGCGTCCAGGGCAACATTGTGACCCGGCTCAACCGAGCGGTGACCGCCGATAAACCGCTCCGCTACCACCGGACACAACCGCCAGGCGATCAGCGCCGCAGCCCCACTGATGAACCCGTCCACCACCACCGCGCAATTCCTCGACGCTGCGCCCAGCATTACCCCGGCCAGGACGCCAATCTCGTAGCCGCCCACTTTGGACAACACGTCCAGTCCATCGTTGGCGTCGGGCCGGTTGGTTTCCAACACCCGCCGGATGGTATCAATCTTGGCAGCCAGCCCCGCGTCGTCCACTCCGGTGCCCCGGCCTGTAACGCTGGCCACGTCCGCGCCGGTAATGGCAGCAGTGATGGCCGCCGACGGTGTGGTGTTGCCGATGCCCATGTCGCCCCCGGCAATGATGTTGGCGCCAGCGTCCGCCCGCTCGATGGCGGCGGCAATGCCCACCTCCAGGCACCGGATGGCATCCTCTCGGGTCATGGCCGGCCCGCGGGCGATGTTGCCCGTGCCGTACCCCACCTTGGCGATGGTTAACCCCGGGTGAGGGTCCAGATCAACCGCCACCCCGGCGTCAATGACCGCGATGTCGGCGCCCGCCTGACGCGCCAGTACGTTGATGGCCGCGCCACCAGCCAGGAAGTTGAACACCATCTGCGGCGTTACCTCGGCCGGATACGCAGACACGCCCTCCGCCGCGACGCCGTGGTCGCCCGCCGCCACAATGACCGCCTTCCCGGTGATGGTCGGTATCGCCTGCCCAAAGATACCGGCCAACTGGATCGACAGACTCTCCAGGCGACCCAAACTGCCGGGCGGCTTGGTCAACACCCCCTGCCGGGCCTCCGCTGCGGACACCGCCGCCTGGTCCAGCGGGCCAATGGCGGCGATGGTTTCATCTACGAGCTGGGAGATGCTCATACAATTCCTTCCTTGGAGTGGCGTTCCTTGATTGACGCTGCCGGCGGGCTGTCATCGCGGGAGCAGCGCGGCGATCCCGTGGCGGGACTAACCACTAACCGCACCAGTAACGCCCAACCCGGCAATCCCGATAATCCTGCTGCCGATAACCCTGCCTCAGAACTCGATGCCAGGCTGCGCTTTGATACCAGCGTCATAGGGATGCTTCACCACGTTCATCTCGGTAACCAGGTCTGCATACTCAACCAGCTCTGCCGGAGCATGTCGTCCGGTGATAATGACGTGCTGCATTTCGGGACGATCCTGCAATGCCTCGACCACATCGTCCACCGGCAGCCAACCGTAATGCATGGGGTAGGTGAACTCGTCCAATATAACGAGGTCGTATTCCCCGGCGCTGATCACTTCCTTGGCATCCTCCCACAGCGCCCGGGCCAGGTCTGCGCTGGCGTCCAGATCCTGAGAGCGCCAAGTGAACCCGTCGCCCATGGCCCGAACCGTTATGCCCATCTTGGCCGCGGCCCTCTGCTCACCGAAATTGGCCGTGGTGTGCTTGATAAACTGCAACATCACCACCTTCATGTCCCGACCCCACGCCCGCATCAGCACACCCATGGCGGCGGTGGTTTTACCCTTGCCGTTGCCCGTGTTAACAATTACCAGTCCCTTGTTGATGCGCGGCCCACGCACCGATTGGGGCCCGTGCCGGCTTTCTTCCGTACTCATTTTGCCTCCATACCCGTCATCAAAAAACTCCCTCTCCCAAGGGGAGAGGGCCGGGGTGAGGGCGTACCCCCATCCTGTCTATCCTGTCCATCCCTGTAAAATCGCATTCCCGATTACAACCTCGCCGCCGCGCAGCAATCCACGAACCGCCGCGCGAGACCGGGCCGGCTCCCCAGGTGCACGTGAATGTACGACGCCCAAACGCTGCCCACCCGAAACCCCTCCGGCCGGCCATCTTGGTTCACCACCCGATAGGCCGCGCTGGCAGCATCCGGCGGTTCCTGCAATACCGACCAGTGGAACTCGTGGCCGCGCACCTGCTCGCCCGAACGCAACAATGGCCCGTCGCCGCAGGCCGCTACCTCCCGGTAGCCCAGGTGCAACCGCCGCCCGTCCATCGATGACACCACCGGGATTGCGCCCACCATAGGGAACTGTCGCCCGTCCAAGTCGGACAAACTGCGTCCCAGATACATCAGTCCGCCGCACTCGGCGTACACCGGAACACCATCGGCTATCGCTTTCCGCACCGACTCCAGCATTCCCCGGTTGCGCGACAGATCATCGGCAAACAGCTCCGGAAACCCTCCACCCAGATATACGCCGCCCACACCCTCCGGCAACCGATCATCATCCAGCGGTGAGAACGGCACGACTTCGGCGCCCCACGCCTCCAGCAAATCCAGCGAGTCCTGATAATAAAAGGAGAACGCCCGATCCTGCGCCACGGCAATCATCGTCCGCTTCGGTTGGGTATCCGCCGGAAACACCTGCGACGCGCGCGCCGCCGGCTCGCCGGCGCCGGCGGCAATGCGGGCGATGGCATCAATGTCGATGGTCTGCTCCACCTGCGCGTTCAGAGCCTCGTACCATTCGTTGACCACCGTCCCCTCTACAGTGGGAATCAGGCCCAAATGACGCTCCGGCTGCACCAGGTCATCGCGCCGCGGCAGCCATCCCACCACCGGCAGCCCCGTGGTCGCCTCGATTTGAGGCTGGCAAAACTCCAGGTGCCGCTCACTGCCCACGCCGTTCAGAATGACGCCGGCGATGCGGAGATTCGGGTCAAACTGCTGGTATCCCAGCACCTCCGCCGCCACACTACGCGCCACCTTGCCGGCGTCGGCAATCAGGATTACCGGCGCGTCCAGCAGCTTGGCCAGTTCGGCGGTGGAACCGTCTTCATCCAGCGACGAGTGGCCGTCGAACACGCCCATCACGCCTTCCACCACGGCAATGTCAGCTGCGCCCGACGACCGGTGGAACAGTTCCGCAACCACCGGATGCGGCAACAGCCAGGTGTCCAGGTTGCGGGAGGGCACGCCGCACGCGATCCCGTGATAGGTGGGGTCGATGTAATCGGGGCCCGCCTTGAACGGCTGCACCTTCAGGCCCCGCCGAGCCAGCGCACCCATGATGCCGCTGGCGATGGTGGTTTTGCCCACGCCGGAACGCACCCCTGCAATCACAACGGCTGACGGCATATCAGGTCATCCTCGCAATAATTCCATCTCCCGGCGGGAGATGGTTAGGGTGAAAGCCACCGCAACATGGTTCGATGCGACCGAACTTGAGCAGGGGCACGGAAAACATCCTACGGGTGTTCTTCTATCGAATCGTAGGCCTCCGCCGGCAACGCGATTTTTTCAGGATACTTTTCCAGCAGCGACATGAAGAAATTGTGCCGCGGCGGGTTGGTGGTATCCACTTCCGATCGGCGCAGATAAACGCGCATCGCCGGATGGCCGTCGCCGTCGCGCATCCACAGTTGATACGACGGTAACCCCTGGTCATTGATGGTTTGAATGAATTCCGCCTCCCGGATTTTCGACATGTCCAGGTGCATGTGCGTTCCGCCGGGCACCATCAGCGTGACCACGCGACCGTTGGGGGTGAACCTCAGATCATCAAAGTCCATATACACTTCCGCCGATGCGGCGGTGCTTTCCAGCATCACCACCACCTCGTTGAAACCGATCCCATCAACCCCATCACGGCATTCTTCCAGAATATCGCGCAGGACAACATCATTCGGTGCGGTCATCAAGTTCACCTCCCGGTACAGGCGCGGGTTATTTAAGCACGTTTTACGATTGTGGCGATTATGTACCAGCCGCCACGGCAACGCAAATCGCCAGCGGATTCACGTTCCCATTTGTTGGCTCCCAATTACAAAAGCGCGGCTCCGGCAGGCCGGAGGAGGAGGTAACCGTCCCACCGGAACCGCGCGGGAAAAGTGGTTCGTTCCTGCGTCAACAACGAAAAACCCAAACGAAAAACCCGACTGCACTTCTCGCAGTCGGGTTGAGCATGGCTTGATACCGGTAGGAAATGGCAGCCACCGCGTTCGGTAATTGTTTCAGGAGCTAAGCCGCCAATTCTGCCCACTCGTCCGCGCAGTGTAGTCAGAACATGCCTGCGGCAGGCCTCCTGGCTTATGGCTGCAAGCGACGCTTCTCCGCCTTCCCACCCATTCGGGCAGTGGCTTTTTAGCCGACATCCTTTCGGACATCGACCGGAGGGCGTCTCACCAATTACAGTGGCGGGACCGCACCGGATTCACACCGGATTTCCTTGTTTAGCCCGTTTGCCGCCGCTATCGGATCACTCCGAAAAGCAACAACGCGCGAGCCACCGGCAGGCATTCACGTTTGATTCGTTTGTTAACAACCAAAAGGTAACACGCCCCCGGTTACCAGTCAAACGCGACCAACCCTCGCACGTACCCGCATTAATCTGTCATTGCGAGGAGCGCAGCGACGTGGCAATCTCGATGAGGCTGAACACGCGTCGGCGAACCGCCGTTGCTACCCCGACGAGATTGCCGCGCTACGCTCGCAATGACAAAGTGGAAACACAAACCCGGCGTCCCCGCTCATCCTGAGCCTGTCGAAGGATCATCCTGCGCCCGCCCACCCCGCTCAAAATCCTGTTCATCCATGTAAGCCCCAATCCACCGAAGAGATAAGAGTAGCGGCGTGCTGAAAGGGTAAGAAAGTGCTCCCGGCTTCGGGGATAATGGTTTTGCAGAGACCAAACCGACCCGAAACGAGGAGCACCCAAAAGATGCTACCATCTGAGCAGCCCGACCGCATCCACGTCGCCTTCGACGACCACCGCCTGGTGGCCAATGCTGGGCTGCTCCTTGCGGTCACCCTCGCCCAGCACCTGGGACTGGGTGAACTCGTCGACAACCACGTTGACCTCGGAGCTGCGCCGGGGCGGGCGAACCCGGGCGACAAGATGCTGACCCTGGTGGCATCCGCGCTGGCGGGCGGCGACTGCATTGACGACGCCGACGTGCTGCGCACCGGCAGGACGGCTGGCGCTCTCGGTTGCGTGGTCAAGGCGCCCTCCACCTTGGGGACGTTCCTGCGCAGCTTCCGGTGGGGCCACGTCCGCCAGCTGGATCGGGTGAGCCGGGAGCTGCTGGCCCGAGCCTGGGCCGCTGGGGCGGGACCCGGCGACGCACCATTCACCATTGATCTTGATTCCACCATCTGCGAGACCTACGGGCTGGCGAAGGAGGGGGCGCGCGACCACGGCTACACTGGGCAGCGCGGCTACCACCCGCTGCTGGCCGTGGCCGCTGGCACTGGCGACGTGCTGATGGCCAGGCTGCGGAAGGGTCGGGCCAACACCGCTCGGGGCGCGGCCCACTTCCTGCGGGAGACGGTGGGTCGGGTGCGCTGCGCGGGAACCGGAGGCCAACTCACGATGCGGGCTGACAGCGGCTTCTACACCCATGACGTGGTGGCCGTCTGTCGCAAGACGAAGGTCCGCTTCTCCGTCACCGTCCGCCTGCACCAGAGCCTGCACAATATCATCGAGGCCATACCCGAGGAGGACTGGACGCCCATCCCTTACTGGATGGAAGGCGCCGCCGCTGTGGCCGAGACCAGCTACACTCCCTTCGACAGTGAGCCCGACGCCGCGCCGGTGCGGCTCATCGTACGCCGGGTGAAGCCCACGCCCGGTTCCCAACTGGCCCTCTTCGCCAACTACAGTTATCACGCTTTCATCACCGATCGGGATGGAGAGACCCTGGAACTGGAGGCCGACCATCGCCGCCACGCCGAGATCGAGAATGCCATCCGAGACCTCAAGTACGGCGTGGGGCTCAACCATCTCCCCTCGGGCCGCTTCCCCGCCAACGGCGCCTGGCTGGCCGTCCAGGTCATCGCCCACAACTTGGCCCGCTGGACCGCGCGCATCGGTCTGGGTGAGCAACTGGTAACCACCAAGACCCTTAGGCGACGCTTCTTCTCCCTGGCCGGACGGCTCACCCGCTCGGCGCGCCGCCTCACCCTGCATCTGCCCCAGGGCTGGCCCTGGGAGAACCAGTTCAGTCGCGCCCTGGCACGATTCCGCGCGCTGCCTCTCCCGTCCTGACGGCGCCCGTCCGCCACTGACTCAACTTCCCCGTCAACTCGCGCCAGGTCCGGTCCGCGAGTGCTTCTTGCCGTGTCCTATCCCGCCATCTCGCTCACCACAGCCATCGCAGGCCGCTATCAGCACCCCAATAGCGCCGACAGACCGCCGGCCAACCTCCAATCTACCCGAATTCGAGCCCGAACCGTCGCGTCTGTAACTTCTTCACCCCCTTCCGCTATCCTTGCGCCGTCCATCGGTGGATTCGGGGTAAAAACCCGTCCGAACCCCTCTCCCACCGTGAGAGAGTAAGAGCCTGCCCCGTACTTGATACGGGGGTGAGGGGCGGAACCCCGGCGCTACGGCTCCCGCCGACGATTCAGTATTCCAGCATCATGCGCTGCAACTCCGCAGGATCAGAGGTCCGCGTCAAGCCCAGCGCCAGCAGGATTCGCGCCTTCTTGGGGTGCAGATTATCCGCCACGATGTAACCCTGCTCCATGAACCGCCTGGTTTGCAGCACCCTGCCGGTGCCAACCTGCGTTGACAGGACCACCGGCACACCGGATGCTATCGCCCTTTGCAATCCGGCCATAAACGGAGCCGGCGAACCACCGCTGCCCAATCCAGCCGCCACGATTCCCCCCGCCTTCGCGTCGGTGAGGGCATCGATCACGACGCCGTCCGCGCCGGCGTAGGCGTAGGCAATATCAACGCGCGGCAGTTCGTCGATACCAGACAAATCGAACTCGGAATCTGCGGTGTGCCTCCGCTCGGGACGACGATAATAAACCACCTGCCCGTCGGAGTCTGAATACCCCAGGTACCCCATGTGCCCTGACTGGAACGTCTCTACGCGGTACGAGTCCGTCTTGGTGACGTCCCGAGCCGAGTGAATCTCGTTGTTCAAAACCACCAGAGCGCCCCGTCCCGCCGACTGCTCCGCGGCCGCCACGCGCACTGCGTCCAGCAAATTGTTATCGGCATCCGTGCCCATCGCCGACGGGGGACGCATCGCGCCCGTAACCACCACCGGCCTCTGGTCGCGCACCGTCAGGTTCAGGAAATACGCCGTTTCTTCCAGCGTCGCCGTGCCGTGGGCTACTGCCGCACCGGACGCGGCAGGGTCCGCGCTCATTCGCTCGTTGATGCGTCGCGCCAGCGTCAGCCAGTCGGACGGATACACCTCCGTGCTGCCAACGTTAATCACCTGCTCTGCAACAACATCCGCCACTGCCTCCGCTTCGGGAATCCGCGCCAGCATCTCCTGGATCATAAGTTGCGTTCCCCGGTAGCTGTAGTTGGCGAAATCGGTGCGGTTCTCCCCCACGAATGAAATCGTCCCGCCGGTGCCAAACAGATACACCCGGCTGCGTTCACCGTATGTTGAATTAACCATTCAGTCCTCCCTGACTGCGTTGTTGTGGCGCCCAGTGGCCCCGCTGCATCAGTCCGCTTTGCAATTTGTCCCCTGCGCCGCTAATATGTTAGCCTATCTCCGGGCTTTCCGCGGCATCTCAGCATAGCCGTGCGCCGGCGCCGGCAGGAGCTTTATGAGCAATAATCGCTGGATCCGCAACAGTCTCATCTATCTGCTAATCATTATAGGAGTCATTGTAGTTTTCTACACGCTGATCCCAAGCTTCGGTAGTAGCGAACAACTTTCTATTACCGATGTCTTCAACGATGTGCGGAGTGGCAAGGTTGACCAGATCATCGTGGATGGCGAAAAACTCACCGTCATCCATCGGGGTGTCATCGGTGGGCAAGCCACCAAGTACACCAGCCGTATCGGCGAAAACGCCGATTTCTATACGCTGCTCAGCGAAGCCGTCGACCTTGACCGCCTCACCAGCCCGCCCAATGTGGTTTACAAAGGCTCCGGCGGATTCGGCAGCATCTTCGGCATTCTGCTCAACTTCCTGCCCCTGATATTCTTCGGCGGACTCATCCTGTTGATGATGCGCCAGGCCCAGGGATCCAACAATCAGACCATGAGCTTCGGGCGCAGCCGCGCTCGCATGATGCCGTTCAACCGGCCCTCGGTTACGTTTAACGACGTGGCCGGCGTGGACGAAGCCAAAGCCGAGCTGGAAGAAGTCGTCGATTTCCTCAAATACCCGGAACGTTTCCTGGCTCTCGGCGCCCGCATCCCCAAGGGGGTACTCCTGGTGGGGCCTCCCGGCACCGGAAAAACGCTGCTGGCGCGGGCCGTCGCTGGCGAAGCCGGCGTGCCGTTTTTCCATATTTCCGGTAGCGAATTCGTCGAGATGTTCGTTGGCGTCGGCGCGGCCCGCGTCCGTGACCTGTTTGAACAGGCCAAGCGCAACGCTCCGTGCATCCTCTTCGTGGACGAAATCGACGCCGTTGGTCGCCACCGCGGCGCCGGCCTGGGCGGTGGACACGACGAACGCGAGCAAACCCTCAACCAGATCCTGGTTGAAATGGACGGCTTTGAAACCAACACCAACATCATCGTCATCGCCGCCACCAACCGGCCCGACATTCTGGACCCCGCCCTGCTCCGCCCCGGTCGCTTCGACCGCCGCGTAACGCTGGACCTGCCCGACGTTGTCGGTCGCGGTGCAATCCTGAAAGTCCACATCGCAGGTAAACCCCTGTCCAATGAAATCAAAATTGAGATCGTCGCCCGCGAGACTCCCGGATTCAGCGGCGCCGACCTGTCCAACCTGGTCAATGAGGCCGCGCTCCTCGCCGCCCGCAAGAACCAGTCCAGCATCTTTATGGCCGACTTTGAGGAAGCCATCGAGCGCGTGATCGCCGGCCCCGAACGCAAGAGCCGCGTCATCAGTCAGCGCGAAAAAGAAATGACCGCCTACCACGAAGCCGGTCATGCCCTCGTCGCCTGGCTGCTTCCCCACGCCGACCGCGTCCACAAAATCAGCATCGTCTCACGGGGCAACATGGGTGGACACACTACCTTGCTCCCCGATGAAGACCGGTATCTCTGGACCAAGAACCAGTTCCAGGACATGCTTGGTGTCATGATGGGAGGTCGGGTCGCCGAAGAGTTGATCTTTGACGAAGTTACCACCGGAGCCAGCAACGACATTGAACGCGCCACCAAAACCGCCCTCGGCATGGTCAAGCGCTACGGCATGTCCTCCAGCCTGGGCCCGCGCACCTTTGGCAAACGGGAAGAGCTGGTGTTCCTGGGACGCGAAATCAACGAAGAACGGGACTACGGCGACAAAATCGCAGAAGAGATTGACGTCGAAGTGCGCCACCTTATCAATAGCGCCTACCGGCAGGCCCAGCAGCACCTGATCGATTACAAACCCAAACTGGTTCAAATCGCCGAATATCTCATTGAGCACGAGGCTATCTCCGGAGATGCCTTGAACCGTCTCTTCAACGACAACCCGCCCGGCATCGAACCGGAACCTGCCCGACCAATGCCGGCGCCATCGCCATACGCACCGCCGGCCCCTCCGGTCACCCACGGAGATCCGCTCCCCAATCCGGCGCCTTCATTCGGCAGCGCGGCCACCAACGATCCAGCATCTAGAGTGCCGCCCGCCGCCGACTAGCCTGCCGCGCCACCCAACTGCATCCCCCTCTCCCTCGATGGGTGAAAATCAGTTGCCCCGCTCATCCTGAGCCTACCGAAGGGCCGCCCCACGTCATTGCACTACCTCATCGAGATTGCCACGCTGCGCTCGCAATGACAAGGCTCCACACACCGCTCATCCTGAGCCTGTCGAAGGACGCCCTCTCCCTCAATGGGAGAGGGTTAGGGTGAAAACCCCGCTGACGCTAAGACGCGGACGACTCGTCGCCGCCCGAATCCTCTTCCAGGGGCAGGCTGCGGTAATACAACCCCCACTCGTGCATCAGGTTCTCCACCCGCGGGTCTTTCAGAGCGACCAACTCACGAAAGAACCCTGCCATAGCGTGGGCCGGCCGTAGTTCATCGCTGCATACCCAGCTCCGGTCGCCCGGCACGGCGTAGATAAGGCCGCTCTGGTGCGGACACGAAACCTGAACCCGTGCCATGTCTTCGCCCGCCTTTACCGTCACACCCTGCGACGACGCCCCAGAGTCCACGCTCTCAGAAGAAAATCCCAGTGGTGCTGTCATCGGTTCAACATCCTCACCTTGTGCGTTTACCAACTCGTACGCGACCCGAGCCTGGCGTCCAGTTAACCCATCCCAGCCAGCATTTCGTGCCGCCGGACCGAGCCCAGTCCAGTCGTCCATGCAGAGTCGTCACCCGACGGTTCACCTGCGCCAAAATGTCCTGACGTCGGGCGAACGACATTATAAACCACGTCCCGGACAATAGTGTTATACTGGCAAGGCCATTCGGAGAGGGCCAAATTTGACACTTGCTGAGGTGCAACTCCCACACTCCCATCACTCACGGAAGTTGCCCACGCCACCCCATCACAGCATCTAACAGCTGAAAGGAACCAATATTTATGTTCAACCCCGGCGGAGGCCAGCAGCCACCTCGACAACCCGAGTTCGACTTTGAGCAGATTATCGGTCGTATCCGGGGCATCTTCGGTGGAGCGGGAGGCCGATTCGGCAGCGCTAACTTCGGCGTTATTATCGTCGCTATCATTGCGTTGATCGTGGTCATCTGGGCTGCCACAGGTGTGTACACCATCAGCCCCGGTGAAAACGCTTCATTGCGCCTGTTTGGCGCAGTTCAGGGCGATCCAATTACCCAGGAAGGTCTCCACTGGTGGTGGCCCGGTCCGGTAGGCAAAACCGACGTTGTCCTGGTTACCGAGACCCGTCGTATGGAGCTGGGTTTCCGGTCTAACGATGCCGCCGTCAATACCCCGTTCCTGGATGAAGCCCTCATGATCTCCGGCGACCTCAACATCGTTGACGTTCAGATGGTGGTGCAATACCGAATCAGCAACCTCAACAATTTCCTGTTCAAGGTTGATGATCCGGGCGAGCAGATTCGTGGCATCCCCGAAGGTCGGCCCGACGGTCGCACCCTCAAGGACGGCGCCGAAGCCGCCCTCCGTCTCGTCGTGGGCCAACGCTCCATCGACGACGTGCTGGTCCGAGGGCGCGAATTGGTGGAAACCGATACCAGAACCCGTTTGCAGGCCATCCTCAACGAGTACGAGGCCGGTATTGAGGTCATCTCAGTCCAGCTCCAGGACGTCAAGGCGCCCGAAGAAGTGCGCGACGCCTTCGACGACGTGCTGCGAGGCCGCCAGGAACGGGAAACCCTCATCAACCAGGCCCGATCCTACCAGGAAGATATTCTTCCCCGAGCCAACGGTGACGCCGCACGCATCATTGAAGAGGCAGAAGCTTTCCGCCAATCCCGTATCGAAACCGCCAACGGTGAAAGCCTGCGCTTCCTCGCGGTGCTCACAGAGTACCGGAACTCACCCGAGGTTACACGTCAACGCCTTTACCTGGAAGCCATGGATAACGTGCTGCCCGGCGTTAGAAAGGTTATCCTTGGCCCCGACACCAACCCGGTACTGATTCTGGGACAGGACGGAAACATCATCCCCGCCCCCGTCGGCCCCAACCCCTAGTAGCAGCAGGTTAACACCGCGTTACCGCTACTGACCGTCCACCCTTTCGGAGAATCCCCCAATGCGCAAACTCATCATCGCCGCCGTCATCATCATCGTCGCCTTAGTTGTGCTGCGTCAATCGCTTTACGTTGTTGATGTGACGGAACAGGTCATCATCCTGCGCTTCGGCGAGGTGGTGAATACCCGAGAATCTCCCGGACTCAACGTCAAACTTCCCTTCGTCGACACCGTCGTCAGACTGGACCGCCGCGTGCTCCGCATTGACGCCCCTCCGGTGTCCATGCCCGACCGGGACAAAGAGAACCTGGTCATCGACATCTACGCCCGCTACCGAATCACCGATCCGGTTCAGTTTCGCAAAACTCTCCAAAACGAACTCAATGCCCGCAGCCGCCTGGGTGACATCGTCACCTCCACCCTGCGCGACCGCGTAGCCCTGCGTGATCGCACCGACATCATCGGGGCCAAACCCCTGCTCGACGACGCCGGAGTACCCATAATCGATGTCGAAGGATTACCGTTGGTTGAAGGGCAGGAAACCCGCACCGAAATTCTGAGCGAAGTGCTTGACGCGGTCCGCAACACCGCCGGTCCCGACAATTTCGGTATCGAAATCATTGACGTGCGTATCAAACGCGCCGACTTCCCAGAGGCTGTTACTGCATCCATTTTCAACAGAATGCGCGCCGAGCGTGACCGTATCGCGGCCCGTTTCCGCGCCCAGGGTGCGGAGGAAGACCGCAAGATTCGCGCCGCCACTGACCGTGAGCGCGACGTCATTCTGGCGGTAGCCGAGCGCGAGTCCAACCTGGTCCGCGGTGAGGGTGAGGCCGAAGCCATCCGCATCCTCGCCGAAGCCCTGAACAGCGACCCCGAATTTTTCGCTTTCCTCAGAAGCCTCGAATCCTACGAGACTCTGGTCAGGGGTCAGGACACCATAGTCTTCTCCGCAAATTCGCCGCTGTTCCGATTCCTGCCGGGACCCGATGGGGTTATCGAGTAAGACAACTCAGCCAATTGGGTCCAACCCCGTCTTACAAACGTACCGGAGGGGCGACGCAAGCGTCGCCCCTCCGATATTTTCCAGGCTCTGAGCGGAGTTGAGAAAGCTACCTTCCAGAGATACGGCGTCCTTCCTCCAGGCCCCCGGCGGTTCGCGTGGGCGCGGTAATCAGGATGCTGAAACCCTGCTCCAGTCGCATGGGCACTTCCGCCGCCGTGCAGCCCACCGCGCAGGGGACACCGGCGTTCTGGCAGATTCCCAAAATCCGCAGCAGCATCTCCTGAACCTCCGGATGCCCGGCGTTGCCCCGGTGACCCAACGCCACCGACATATCGCCAGGCCCGGCCCATATCGCGCCGATGCCCTTCACCTCGCGCAGAATATCCGGCAGGTTGTTGGCTCCCGTTGGCTCTTCCACAATGCCCATCAGCAACAGGTTCCCGTCGGGATCGATGGGCCAAATGTCGGCGGCGTCATAATACTCTAACGCCGACAACCCCCAATACCGGGGAGCAATCCGCTGCCACCATCCCCGTTCGCCCCGCGGCTCAAAGTCGGCCACACCCGGAACCTGCGGATAGCGCGCCGCCCGCACCGCCGACATCGCGCCCTCCACCGTGTCCAGGTGGGGCAGTATCAGACCATACACGCCGGTGTCCAGCGCCTGCTTGATGACCCACTGGTTCTGCTCGCGGGTGTTGGGCGGGATACGCACAATCGGCGTGGGGTCGGCCTGCAAACCACCGCCATCGGACACCCGTTTGCGATTCAGCAAAAATTGCAGCGACGTCCGCAGGTTGTTGAACGATAACCCTTCATGCTCCATCTCGATCATCACCAGGTCATAGTCCGAATCGGCAAAATAGGTCATCTCATCCAGATTGCCGTTCCAGATGAGGCCGGTGCCAAACACCGGCTTCCCCTCTTCCAGCAACTGAATCGCCTTGTTGTAACGTGTCGTAGCGGGCATATTTTCTGCCTCCTGGAGTACGTGGTTACGATGAGTTTTTGCACGTGGGTTTAATTGGAACCGGCTTGCCCGATTTCGCGGCTACCCCGAATGCTCGGCTATTTTGCCGATGTAATCGGCGATTTCCGTACGCTCTGGTAACGCTCTAATCATTTGCAATGCGTCAGTGATAGTTCTGAGGCTGTCCTGAGTGTACTCTACGGATAAACCGCCCGGCGGTGGGTGTGCGGCCCGGTTGCGGATATATCTGATTTCCCGCAGATGATGGGCCAGTGTTCTGCCGCTGTCAAAGCATTCCGAATTATCGCTAATCAGGCTTTCAAAGTCCGCCACATCGATGACTGCCTCCGGGTGATGGGCCACATCTCTATTCTCACTGCCATTGAATTCTATTGACCTGCTGAACACATCCTTCAGGTCGTAACCGTGGATTTTTTGCAGGCTCGCCACGATGAACTGACGCATTGGATCGCGATAGAGATTGATGGCGTGGTTCAGCACCGTTACATAGTCGGGGTGGCGTCAGGTGATTCGGATTTCGCAAAAACCGGATTCGACCGCTTTACGGATAGCCAGTTCCTGCCGTAAAGACTGATTATCGTCGTTCAGGCGGTTGATAGTTTTGTATTGGACTTCGTTGGTCTGGCGCAATTCTGCGTTGGCGTTGCGTAGCCGGCGGTTGCGTTCGCGCTGGCCTTCAACGGACCCTTCTGCCTCATCAGGCGCGCTGAGCGGCTGGTCAATAAGCAGCTCGGCCCGCTCTTTTTCGTCCGACAGCTCCTGCCGCAGATTATCTATTGTGGCCTGTGCGTTGCTTAACTTGCGGTTGGCCTCGGCGCGGCCGAGTTGCTCCCGGCGCAGGTCTTTACGAGACTGATCCAGCTCCGGCCCAAGGGTCGCCGGCTCCACGATATGTTGCTGCACGCGCTCTACTGCAACTGCCAACGCCCGATTCCGTTCCAGGACAACTTCGGTTCTCGCCCGACTGAATACGCCGTCGAACTCGTCGTCAATCCGGCTGGCGAGGCATTTTTCCCGCAGGTCGTTCAGGAGATCGGAGCCCGCGTTGGCCGCGGCTTGGTACATATAAAAAATGCCTGGCCCGGGTCCGTTGCATCCGATTTGGCAACCGGGCCACCAGATGCGAATCGCCCCGTTGTAGCAGGCTAGGTTATATCCAAGGTGGCCGCGGGTGATGTCGGCAGCCGCAACGTTATAGCGCGCCACCAGCGCGATACCGGCCAGCACCCGCTGCGCAGTATCTGGGTCGAGGGCAGTGCGCCCCGCGCTGTCCTCAGAGATAGCCAGTATCGGCATAGTCTGTTCCGGGCTCAGTACGTAATGCTCCGTGAACTCCCGGACGTTGGCATCGGTTACTCGCACTGCTTCGCTGCCGATTGGCACAATCCCGCCCCGGCACGCAAACCTTTCCGTAATCGTACTGAGCAATCGGGGCGGGCCAGCCCGCAAACCGGACGGGTCGCCACCTGTGGCGGAGATGAAACGGGTACGGACTTGTGCCTTCACGTCGCTTCCGTCAGTACAAAGCCGGACTTCTAGTCGAATAGTATAGTCAGTGCCGGGGTACTGGCGTTCAGCGCTAATCTGAGAGTAGCCGTCATCCTCAGTGGCATCGGCTTCTACATCCGGAGTGGTCTCGTTGACTGCGGACAGCAGCTCGTTGGTTATTAGCTCCCTGGCTTCCCGCAGCAGGGTAACGCCGGCGCTTTGCCCGTCACCGGCTATTGTGAATGTAGTTTCGTACTGTGTCGCCATTGGCCTATCTGCGAGAGTGCATCCCTCAGATCTGTATCAGCCACCCAACGCGGCCCGGAACTCGGCGTCGTTTTCATGCGGGCCGACCACTGCCAGCCGGAACGCCTGGGGCGAGATCAGTCGCTCGGCGGTTCGCAATACGTCGGTTGGCGTCACCGCGTCGATGCGCGAGGCAGTTTCATCCGGCGTGGTTACCTCTCCCAATAACAATTCCTGCGAGGACAGCCAGGCCGCCACCGCCCGCGAGTCTTCCATCCGCATCAGCAGCCGGCCCTTGATGTACTCTCGAACCTTATGCACCTCGGTGTCCGGAACCCGCTCCAGCAACCCCAGCAACTCCGCGCGGGTCGCCTGCACTGCTTCCGCAGCTCGAGCCGGCTCCGTCCCGCAGGACACCACCAATGCGCCGCAGTCCCGGTAATTGCTCAAGGCGCTGTGCACGTCGTACGTGATTCCAAGGTTCTCACGCAGGTTCTGGAACAGCCGGCTGCTCATGCCATCTCCCAATACACCGTTCAACACCGTCGCCGCATAGCGGTCGGGATCGATCATCATCAAGCCGGGCATCCCGATGCACAGGTTGGTGTCTTCGGCAGGCCGAGTATCCAGAAGAATGGTCGGCGCGTCGTCGGCCGGCGCGACAACCGGTTCCCAACCCAAGGGTTCCCCGGGCATCCAGTCCGCCGTAGCATCGGCCAGCATACCCACCGCCGTATCATGATCCAGCGCGCCGGCAATACTGATGACCGTGTTGTTGGGTCGATACTGCCGTTCCATATACTGGCGTACGTCCTCCAACCCGATAGCGCTCACCGTCTGCGGTTCTCCGCCAACGTCCCGTCCCATGGCCTGCCCGGGCCAGATGGCACGGTCGATAAGCAGAGCGCACACCTCGGCCGGGTAGTCATTGGTCATTCGCAATTCATCGAGAATGACCTCCCGCTCCTTCTCCATTTCCGTGGGATCCAGCAGCGGATGACGCACCAAGTCGATGATTACCGGCAACGCCCGGTCGGCGTACACGCTGGCAACCTTGCACCAGAACGAGGTCATTTCCCGGTCGGTGGCAGCATTCATCATGCCGCCCACGCCTTCCACGGCTTCCGAGATGGCCAGAGCGGTCGGCCAGCTTCGGGTGCCCTTGAACGGCAAGTGCTCCAGGAAGTGCGACAATCCGGCCATCTCGGAAGGTTCATACCGTGAGCCCGCCCCAACCGATATGAACATGGAAACGCTGCGGGTGTGTGGCATCTCTGCCGTTAGCACCCGCAAACCGTTGTTCAGAACTGTGCGGCGATACACGAAATTTGCGGCGATCAGGTGTTCAACCAGTCCACGTCGCCCTGCAAGTCTGCCGGATGCGACTTGGACATGAACACCGTATAACGCCGACGCGCCTCACCGATGGTCGTGTTTTCGGGACCGTGCCCGGGATACACATAGATGTCATCCGGAAGGGTTAGCAGCTTGCCGCTGATGCTGCCCAGCTCCTGCTGCAAAGCCTCCGGGCTGCGGGACCGACCCGGCCCGCCCGGGAACAGTGTGTCCCCCGAGAAAAGGAAACCCCCCACCAGGAAGCAGGTGGACCCTTCGGTATGTCCCGGCGTGCTCAAACACTGGATCGTCTGGTTGCCAAAAGTTACCGTGTCGCCGTCGCTCAGATTGCGCTGCGGCGGGCTGGGCGGTTGGCCGGCGTCGGGGCCGCCGATAGCTGCCGGCGCGCCTATGCTGCCGGTAATTTCGGTGTAGCCAGCCAGGTGGTCCTGGTGGCCGTGGGTAATCAGGATTGCCTGCACGTCGATTCCGTGGGCGCGAACCTCGTCGATCATTTTTTCCGGCTCGGCGGGCGTATCGATGCAAACCCCCTGGTTGGTCTCCGGACACACTACGATATACCCGTTGTTGCCCAGGGTTCCCATATTTTCAATCTTGTGGACGGTAACATCGCCCGCCCCCTGCGCCTCATGGTGAACTGGCATAGGTTGAGCCTCCTGTAAGTCATTGAAATGGCAGTTGCATTGTAGCAAACCCTGGGCAATCAGGCCGCTTGCCAATCAGTTACGTTTATGTACTGATATACGTACAATCAGTTGTACGCTCCAACTGAGGCCCGCAGATGGATTGGCGCATTTCATTCACCGCGCCGGCAATGGAACTCCTGAGAAGTATTTCAGACCGACGAGTTCAGCGATTAATCGTAAACCGGGCGCAACGCCTGGGTGACGAACCACAACTTCAAGGCTATCCTTTACGAAACGAATTGAGCAGATTTCGTTCAGTTCGTGCTGTCGGGCAACGCTGCCGGATTATCTTGCGCATTGATGAGGACCGACGACAGGTCATTGTGGTTGCAGTCGGAATCAGACATGAAGGACACCGCAACGACATTTATGCGCTGGCACAAAGGTTAGTCAGATTGAGCCTGGTTGAACCGCGCGAAGCTGAGGATTAGGAGATCGTTATGACGTCAGTATGGGAAACCGACACGGAGCGCATGTCTATCGTCAAGGCAAGGGCGATGCTGACCCAATTGCCCGAATTGTTATCGGCGGAGAACCGGGCAGTCGCATTGACCCGTCGCGGCAAGCCGGTGCTTGCCTTGATGCCGTGGGAATTGTTTGAATCTATTGTCGAAACCATGGAAATCATGGGAGACGCCGAGATGATGGAAACCCTGCGACGGAGCATCCGAGACGTGCAGGAAGGCAACTTGGTGTCCATCGACGAAGTGAAAGCCGAGTTGGGCATCAACGACTAGCGTCCGACTCTTTTCACCCTCCCAGGCGCGCCCTCATGCTGTCCGGCACCTGGCGGATGCGGCGGCTGAACGCCGTGTCCCAACGCATTCCCACCTGACGCGCCGCCTCGGTCACCAACCGCGCGCCGTTCAGATAGTCGTCCCGGTGGATGTATTCGGCAGCCACCGAGCCATCCGCAGCGCCGTTGTGGTAATTGCCCAGCGGGAAGGCGACACCGGTGGCGCGATAGCCGTAGGCAAGAAACGCGCTGGCCTCGCAGACGCCGCCGCTCATCAACTGGCGCTGGCACCGGAAATCGTTGCCGACGGCCGTCAAAACCTCTCGCGCTCGAATCAACGCCGACTCGGCATCGTGATTGAAGGTACTGCCCGCGTCGCCGGCGCGGATCACCGGCCCGTTTCCAATTTCAGCCCCGGGCAACGTCCGCGACGACTCCAGCGACACCACCAGCGTGTCCAAAGGCAACGTGCCAGCCTCAGCCAGCAACCGCGCGCCAACCAACCCAACCTCCTCGGCGCGCGTAAACACTCCGTATACATCGCCGGCGGGCGGTTCGCCGTGCAGCCGGTCCAGCGCCGCCAGAATGCAGCCACAGCCAGCCAGGTCGTCCGCCGCGCGCATCACCAGATAGTCCTCGTCGATGCTGAAATCAGGCAGGTCAAAAACCGCCGCCGATGGCACCGGAACCTCTCCGGAATCACCGCCGGCCAGACGGATCAGCACCTGACGCTCGCGCTCTTCACCATGCTTTCCCACCGTATCCGCAGAGATGCGACGTCCCGCCGGCAACACAATATGCAGCGGCACGCCGGCCTCAAACGCGCCAGCCGGTATCCCGCCGGATGCGCGTCCAATCAGATAATCGCCGTCCCGACCCACCACCTCAAAACCCGGATGGTCCATGTGAGCCATAAACGCAATCGCCGGCACGCCACCGCCGTCGCTCCCGGCGATGCGGGCTATGATGTTGCCGAACTGGTCGGTACGCCACGACACGCCGATCTCGGTCAACGCCCCGCGCACTGCCGTTGCCACGCCGTTTTCGTGAAAAGCAACCGCCGGCTGCGCTCCCAACCGGGCCAGAAAATCCAGCGCCCGGCTTTCAGAATCCAACTGGCTGGTACTCATTTAATCCGCTCCTCAAGCCGGTGGCCACCGCACAAATTCAATCTGCGCCGAATTATAGCACTGCCCCAGAACGCGAAACCCTCTCGCAAATCCGGTGCTATACTGCCTCGCATGAATTCTGACGACAGACAACCGGGAGGTGCGCCATGTTGCCCAAGTTTCGAGTAAGTCTGGACGAGGCCACGATGGTGCCCGGAGACGACCTCAAGTTTGTGGTGGCCGCCGTGCTGCAGAAGATGGGAGTACCGCGTGACGATGCGGCGCTGGGCGCAGATGTCCTGGTTCTTGCCGACCTGCGCGGCGTCGATTCCCACGGTGTCTCCAACATGCTCCGCAGCTACGTCAACGGGTACACCAGCGGACAGATCAACCCCAACCCCCAGATGACCATCGTGCGGGAAACTCCCGGCACGGCCAGCATCGACTCTGACCGCGGCCTGGGGATCATCACCACGCCCAAGGCAATGGACATTGCGATCCAGAAGGCCGCTGTGGTGGGTATCGGCATGGTTACGCTGGGCAACGCCCGGCACCTGGGCATGGCGTCCTACCATGCCATGTTGGCGCTGGAGCACGACATGATTGGCGTGTGCATGACCAGCTGCCCGCCGTCGGTGGTGCCGACCTTTGGCGCCGAACCGCGCCTGGGCACCAATCCCATCGCCATCGCCGTGCCGTCCCGCCACGAAGCGCCCTTCGTCTTCGATGCCGCCACCAGCACCGTCGCCGGCAACAAGGTTGGCATCGCCCGTCGCCTCGGCGTGAAACTGGAACCGGGATGGCTCGCCGACTCGGAAGGCACCCCCATCATGGAGGAAGCCGACGCCCCCGACAACTACACCCTGCTAACCCTGGGCAGCACCCGCGAACTGGGTTCCCACAAGGGCTACGGCCTGTCGTGCATGGTGGACATCCTGGCCGGCGTGCTCACCGGTTTTGGCTACGGGGCCGTGCCGGGCCGTCCCAACTTCGGGCACTACGTCGCCGCCTACAACGTGGCCGGTTTCGACGACCCGGAGCACTTCAAGGACACCATGGATGAGTGGCTCCGCATGATGAAAAACACCCGCCCCGCTCCGGGCGAAGAACGGGTAATGGTGGCCGGCCAACCCGAGGCCGAGATGGAAATCATCCGGCGCGCAGAGGGCATCCCCCTGCACCAGGAAGTGGTGGACTGGTTCCACGACACCTGCGGCGAATTGGGCATCGACTGCCCGTTTTAGTAGGAAGGTTCAGGGGACGACATGGCAGGGTGTATGATGGAAATTGGCCAACTTTCGATCAGGTGTCCCTATGCAAATTGAAGGCATTGAAATAAAGAACTACAGGCTCTTTCGCCATATCACTCTCAGCGAATTGCCCAAGATGGTCGTAGTGGTCGGCACTAATGGGTCTGGGAAGTCAACGTTATTCGATGTATTCAGTTTCCTCAAAGATGCCCTGATCGAGAACGTCGCAGCAGCGGTAGCCCGGCGAGGCGGGTTCCGTGAGCTAGTTAGCCGGGACTCTGCCGGGCCTATCGAACTTACTATCAAGTTCCGGGAAAGCGGGGGGCCCCTCGTTACCTATCAACTGTCGATAACTGATGAAGATAGGCGCGTAGTTGTGGAGCGGGAAGTCCTGCGCTACCGTCGGGGGCAGCGAGGCCAGCCCTGGCGGTTCGTGGACTTCCGTAGAGGTGAAGGTACAGCAATCACCAACGAGTGCGCTTACGGGCAGGAAGGCGCAGCAGAGGAACGGGCCGATTACAAGCTAGATGACCCCAGCATCCTTGCCATTAAAGGGTTAGGACAGTTCCGAGAGTTCCGTGTCGTGTCCGAGTTCCGCAGCCTGATTGAAAATTGGCACATCTCTGATTTTCATATCATCGACGCCCGCCCCAGCGTTGAGGCCGGCTATGCTGAGCACCTTTCGACACGCGGCGACAACGTCGCTCTGGTTGCCCAATACCTCTACGAAAACCACCGTGAACGTTTTGAGGATGTATTGCGAGCAATGCGTTGGCAGGTTCCCGGCGTAACCAGCGTTGAAGCCAAGCCTACCGAAGACGGCCGCCTAGTGCTGCGGTTCCAGGACGGCAGCTTTAAAGACCCTTTCATCGCGCGCTACGTATCCGACGGCACCATCAAGATGTTTGCATACCTGGTGTTGCTCTATGACCCGAAACCGCACCCATTACTAGCCATCGAGGAACCGGAAAACCAGCTTTACCCGGAGCTGCTGCACCCCCTTGCTGAGGAGTTTCGATCTTACGCCAAGCGTGGCGGCCAGGTTTTCATCTCAACCCATTCCCCCGATTTTTTGAATGGAGCGAACTTGGAGGAAATTTTCTGGCTGGTCAAGCAGGACGGTTTCAGCACCGTAAAACGAGCATCTGACAGCGAGACACTGCGCAGCCTGGCGGTAGGGCAGATGCCGGGACTTATGTGGAGGCGTAATTTTTTTGAGGGGGCCGGACTAAAGTGGGCCGAGTAATATTCCTTACTGAAGAACGTTCAATACAGGCACTGTTGGAAGGTCTCTTGCCACGCTTTTTCCCGGACCTGAGTTTCCTGTGCATCCCACATGAAGGTAAAGATGACCTTGATAGCAATATCCGCGAAATACTACGAAACTGGCGAGTACCGGGAGACCGATTCGTCATTGTTCGAGACAACGACAACGCCGACTGTTATGCCCTCAAAGGACGACTGCGTCAGGCTTGCCGAGAAGGAAGACGCGACGACGTTGTGATTCGCATTGTTTGCCAAGAGCTGGAAGCATGGTATTTGGGCGATCCGGAAGCCTTGGCCGAAGCGTTTAGAGATGACCGATTGCGCCGCATCAAAAACCGGGTGCTCTATCGCAATCCCGACACACGGCCCAAACCTTCCCAAAATATTGAGAAGCTCGTGCCTGAATACCAAAAAATCGCCGGCGCTCGCCGAATGGCGGAGCATATGACTCGCAAAGGCAATCGGTCACATAGCTTTACCGTTTTTCTTGATGGCGTAGCTAGTTTGTGCCCACATACTGACGTTGGCTCTGGTTGCGCATGATATTGGCTCTGAAGCCAATTAGCTCTTCGCCGCATTTTGCCCAACAGTTCCCCTTCTAGGGCCTATCAGAACCACAAACAGGTAACCGTGTTGCTTACGCCGTTGATGGGCCGAATGCGGTGGCGCAGGATTTCGGTGATGTCCTCCGGGGTGCCGGCTTCCAGTTCAACCACGATGTCGTAAGGGCCAAGGACTTCCCGGACGTGCGCTCCGCTCAGAGCATTCAGCCGCTCCAGCACTTCTCCGGTTCTGGTGGGTTCCACGTTGATCAGGATGTACGCATTAGATGCCATTTCGGCGCCTCCAATATATTCGCGGCTTCGTCTGTCACATCGCTATGGGTTCCCTTCATTCCTTAAGCGCCGGAATAACCTCTTTGCCGAACAGTTCGATGGAGCGCATGGTGTCCTCGTGGGACAACCGTCCGCCCTGGGCTTCCAGCAACAGCGAACCTACGCCCAGCTCATCCCGTATGTGCTTCAACTTCTCTATAACCGTTTCGGGACTCCCCACCACCAGGTGATACCGGTCCTGCAACTCCTGGTACGACAGTTCATGCAACGGCGTCGGACGCCGCGCCGCCACTGCCGCTGCCCCCGCCCGCGACGTGTACCCCGGCGGCGACCAGTATTCCCGTGGCCCGCGCAACGGATAGTTCATCCGCCACAGGAACGCCTTGCCCGACTCCTGCGCCTTTTCGTCGGTGTCGTTCACGTGACAGCAGATCATGAACGCAAACTTTTCCGGCCCCGGTTCCCAACCGTCGTCGGCGGCATATTCCCGGTAGCGTGCGAACAGGTTCTTGGCCACTTCCAGCGGGGTCAGGAAGGCGGCGTAGGTATAGCGGTGCCGCGCCGTCCATTCCACCGTCTCCGGACTGCCCGTACCGGGAACCCACACCGGTGGGTGCGGCTTCTGGATGGGCAGCATCCACGGATTCACCGCCCGGTAGTGGTAGTGAGTCCCCTCCCACCGGAACGGCCCGGGCGTAGTCCACGTCTTGAGCACCAGGTCATGGCATTCCTCAAACCGCTCTCGGTTGTGCAACGGGTTAGTATTGTTCGCCCACGATTCGATGCCAATACCCCGCACGAAACCGGAGATAATGCGCCCGCCGGAGATAACGTCCAGCATGGCGATTTCCTCGGCCAGCCGCACCGGATTGTCCGACGTGGGCAGCATGTTGCCCAGCATCAGGATTTTGGCCCGATTGGTAATCCGCGCCAGAATACCGCCCGTGATGTTAACTTCAACGTCCATGCACGACGGCGTGTTGTGGTGTTCGTTAATCATCAGGCCGTCGAATCCCACTTCCTCGGCGTACTGGTATTCGTCCAGATACCGGTTCATCAACCCGCTGGCCGTTTGGGGGTCGAAGTAAGTGTTGGGGAAAGTCAGCCGCATCGACGGAAATTTCTCCGCTTCCGACTCTGGAAACTCCGCGTACGGAAACTCGGTGAAGTAGAAAACGTCCATTATTTTTCCTCCGGTACCATCAGGCATTCCCCTCGCGTTCCGGGGTTACCAATCCAGTATGTCGCTCACCGTGCAACGAAACTCCGGCAGCACGGTTCCGCCGTCCAGCGTGTCGTCCTCGGTGAAGATGATGGCCGGCCCGTCCAACGGGTGCGCCGCCACCATGCGGGCTACCGGATAAACCGCCCAAACCAGCGGCGCTCCATAGCCTTGCCACATCGCCACCCGCTCGGCGACTGCCACTGGCTGGTCGTTGGGCGAAACTATCTCAACCACCAAGTCAGGGACGACCTCGTAGTATCCTCTAACCTTCACATCCAGCGGCAAGGTCTCGACGGAAAAGTAAGCAACGTCCGGCTCTCGAACTGTATCCGGGTCCCGCTCCAGCCGGACGCCAGCATCGGAGGTGGATACCCGGCCCAGACGGAGGGGGCGGACATAGTTCCCCAACGCCATTGACAAGGCCGCTGCAATTTCGCTGTGTTCCCCACCTGCTGACATGGTTTCGCACAACACTCCCCGTACCAATTCGCCCTTGACGCCCTGGCTATCGAGGCGGAGCAAATCGGCGGCGGTTAACAGCTGTTGATTGGTTCTTGCCGTTGTCATAGTTGCCCCTGCGATTCGGGTTTGGTAGCCGCCCGGCGCCGGTGAGAGAGGTTGGCGTGAGGGCTGTCTTTCTACAAAAAGGCCAGCGCGGTTTGCACGAATTCGTCGGGTTTCTCAATCTGCGGAGAGTGCCCGCAGTTGGGAATTATCGTAACCTCAGAGCCGGCCAGGGCCTGCTGGTACAGACCGGCGCACTCCACCGGAACCAGCGCATCCTGCTCACCCCACACGATGTGCGTTGGGATGCTCACCCGGCTCAGCTTCGCCGGCAGCCGCGGATTGTACATGTAGGGACGCCAGGTAAGCCGGATGGCCATCTCCCGGTCCCCCTCCGCCTGATTGGCCTGCTCCGGCGTCGGAGGCGTGCCATACATTTCGTCCCATTCCGGCACCTGCGAGGGGTCGTGGTACACCAGCTCGCGCACCTGGGCCGGACTGATGATGAATATGTCCGTAATCTCCCCTTCCTCGGGCTTGATGCCAGCAGCTCCCACCAGCATCACCTTGCTGAAAGCGTGACGCGTCATCGACAGCATCTCGGCAGCCAGCCAGCCACCCATCGAGAAACCGATGGCGCGTATGTTTTCAAGGCCTTCCTGCTCCTGGAACCACGTATAAAAACAGGCCAGGTCCTGCATCGACTCAACCCAGCTGGGACGGTCGCTGAGCCCGTACCCGGGGTGGGAGGGCAGGTACACAGTAAACTTTTCGGCCAACGCCTGGGCATACCGGCGCGGTCCCGCGTTCCCGCCGGCTCCATGCAGCACCAGCAACGGATCGCCGGTTCCCCCTTTATAAACCTGCAGATTGCCGCCGGCCACCGAAACCGTTTCTTCAGTAAAATTTGCCATTCTTGTATTGCTCCTTGAATCTCAAATCTGGCGTCTGGAATCAATCATCGATGAGCAGGATTTTCAGGATACGCATTGCGCAATCCTGTCTATCCGAGAAAATTGCGAAACTTGTCATTTCGACCCCGTACTCGATGCGGGGGTTGGCAATCTCGTCGCTGAAACCGTCGCCGTTGCTTCAACGGGATTGCCACGTCGCTACGCTCCTCGCAATGACAGAAGGCAAGGACTGTAGTTCCGCAAATTTCTCGTCTATCCTGTCCATCAATTTTAATTTCTTAAAACCTGGTCAAATAACCGAAATGTCGGTCGGGTTAGCTGCCCGATTGCTGCTGTGCCATCTTCTGGAAGGGATCGGTCAGCTCCAGCTCTTCGCCGATCTCGCGCAGCGCCGGCAGCACTTCCTGGCCCATCAGTTCCAGGCAGCGCATCGTGTCCTCATGGCTGATCGAACCGTCGTTGGTCCACACTGCCAGGATGCCGGGACGCATGTAGCTCAAAACTTCGCGCAACTGCGAAACCACAGTGTCGGGACTGCCGATAATCCAGCGCCTGGAATCCAGAATCTCGTCGTAGTGGGCCGAATCGAGGCCACCCACACGGAACGGGTCGCTGCGAATCTGCTCGCGCAAACGCAGGAAACGCGGGTCGTCGCTGCGGCTGCCGTAGCCCACCGGCGATGCGTAATCGCGGGGCAGCGGGATGCGGCCCACACCAATGTTTCCGACCATGTAGCCCTTGCCCACGTCGTAAGCCTTCTCGTCGGTGTCCTGCACATGGATGCGGACCAGATAGCCGAAGTTCTCCGGACCCGGTTCGTAGCCGTGTTCACGGGCGGTCTCGGCGTAGATGGACTTCATGTCCTCGGTTCCCTGGGGATCGGTTTCCAGGAAGATATACGGGTAGTTGCGTTCGGCGCACCACACCAGTGTTTCGGGACTGCCCGTGCCCGGGATCCAGATGGGCGGGTGCGGCTTCTGCAACGGCACCTGGAACGGATTGACCACGCGGAACTGGTAGTGCTTGCCCTCCCAGCGGAAGGGCCCCGGAGTCGTCCAGGTCTTCAAAACCAGGTCGTGGGCTTCTTCGAATCGTTCCCGGTTGTACAGCGGGTTGGTATTGGTGGCCAGGCTTTCCACACCGGTGCCGCGCACGAATCCGGATACCAGCCGACCACCGGAAATCATGTCGATCTCCGCCAGCTCTTCGGCCAGTCGCAGGGGGTTGTCAAAAATGGGCAGCGGATTGCCCAGCAGCACGATCTTGGGCTTGGTGGTGGTGCGGGCCAGAATCGCCGCCTCCAGGTTCATCGTCGCGCCCAGGCAGGTCGGCGTATTGTGGTGCTCATTCAGCATCAGCCCATCAAAACCAACCTCTTCCGAGTACTGGTACTCGTCCAGGTACATGTTATAAAGGTAGTGCCCTTCCTGCGGGTCAAAGTTGGAATTGGAGAAAGTGAGCCGAACCGCCTCATTGGGCGAATTACGCACATCCTCCTCCGTGTAATTCACGTAAGCCCGTTCAGTAAACCGCATCAAAAACATATCTGACCTCCTTCAGGCATTGGGTGGCGATGGGGGCGTCAACTGGAAAAAGTGGCAAAGCCGTCGCTTCGCCACATAATACACCGAAAGGGCAATAGGTGTGGGGTGCCCGGTCAGTGCCTTCCGATCGTCCCGTCATTCCGGCCTTGAGCCGGAATCCAGAGTCCGCTAACTAACATGGATGTACAGGATAGACAGGATTAGGACGCGGCCGAGCGCCCCGGCATGAGTTCCTCGACGGTCATGCCAGTGAGTTGCAAATAGAGGGCGTCCGGGCACAACTCAATCTGGTCGTCCCAGGCGATGGAGCGATGCTCGGTGACGTGGACTTTTTCGAAAGTAGGCCCGATTGTTCCAGGCGGCGAATACTCCGTGGCCGGCCAGATCTGACAGGTCAATCTCACCCTCTGAACCATCAGCGTACCGGATCCAGATGCGGAATCCGTCGCGTGGCTCCACTGCTATCGGCTGAACTAACTCGTCACCTGCTATATCGCTCCCACTTGCCGTTGACACTCCTATCGTAACAGGCCAATAACTGCCCCGTCATTGCGAGGACAGCGTGGCAATCTCGTCGCTAAAACCATCTATGCTAAGGCAACGGAAATCGATTACGCTCGTAGAGCAAATCCAACTCCACAATCAACTGCTCGGCCAGTTCCGGTTCCACCATCCGGCGCACCAGAGCGCGGATGTCTTGCACCAGTATCCAGTTATGACCTATTTCATCCCCGGGGAACCATACGCCGTTGAGCATCTGTGATTCAGGCGGAATGAAATTATTCCAGCTGTGCGTTGCCATACAAACCGTCCCTCGAAATTGGATCGGCAATACCTACCCAGCATTGCCTAAACATCCTCGGCAAAATAGTTTTCGTCCAGCTTTTTAACTTCGTAAGAGTACTCGGTCACCACACCGACATCATGCCTGATCATCAACCGCGCCAATTCGTCACCATCAACCAGCCGGATGAACTTATTGCCGGCGGAAATATTTTGCGCCGTCTGTCGGGCGGTGCCGCTGAATGTCGAAGTGGTAATGAATACGCCCTTGGTAGCGCCTTTCGCGTCAAGGCTGCCGGAGAAGTTGCGTATCTCCGGTTCGCCCACCGAACTGGTCCACCTTTTGGCTTGGAGGTAAACCTTTTCCAAACCCAACGGGTCTTGATTAATGATCCCGTCGATGCCTCCATCCCCACTGCGTCCGACTTGCTCGCCCTGTCCGTAGCCCATTTTGACCAGCAAATCGACTACCAGCCGCTCAAATCGATCCGACGAGACTCCCATGACACTTTCCAGCATATCGTCGACTAGTTTGCTCTGAATCTGCCAAAATCCCACATCCATGAGCTCCGAAGGGGAGGCGTTCTGATTGCTGTCCCCAGCATCAGAAATCGCGATAACGCTGGACTCATCGCTACCCCGATTCGGCTGCAACTGCGCTTGTCTTTGCCGCAACGCCCCATCCGATATAACGCCTTCATGCGTTTGCAAAAATTGCCTGCCTTCGTCCGTAATCCGCCGGTAGCCCCGTTCTGGCGCCAACAGGAAACCAGAGAGTTGCAAATCGTGCATCGCAAACGACGCACGATCGTAGAATCGCCGCGACCCGGATGTTGACCTGTCTGCCAAGTCATCGGTGGTCAAATCGAGCCTTTCAATTAGCGAGTCAAAGATTTTCCGCCGATGTACACTGCTGTCTGTTTCAGCGGCGATTTCCAATATGGGCCGGTGCAAGTCCTTTTTCGATGGGACAGCCATCTCGATAATCCTCTCTCAATCATCGTCCTTATGTCGACGCAGCCGTCTCTTTCTTAAAATGCGGTATCACCTCTGCCGCAAATCGCCCCATCTGCTCCCGAAATTGCATCGTGGTCGCGCCCATGGGGAAGGCGATCATCACCTGCTCCAGCCCGGGATATTTGTGCTGCAATTCTTGCAGGTACGCCACGGTGTCCTCCGGGCTGCCGGCGAACCACGCCCGGTTGTCGATCACGTCCTGGAAGTTGCTGCCGGCGGCGATGTGCCTGGCAACCCCGCCGGGACCAGTGGCCGCAATCTGCTGGTCGCTGTAACGCAGCATCCCCAGCGGCGCGGCAAACTTCACGTGCTCCTCGAACAGCGGCTCCAGCTGTCGTCTGGCCGCCGCCGCCGAATCGTCGACCATCGCCCACAGACCGATGCACAAACCCTCGCCCAACGCCAGATCCCGTCCCGCTCGCTTGTTGGCCGCCTGGTAACGATGAACCCATTCGTCCACGTATTCCTGGCCAGTGCCCAGAATGACGCCCTTGATGCCCCACTTAGCCATGAAGTCCAGCGCCCGGTCCGATGCGCTGACGATAGGTTGCCACACGTCCACCGGTTGAGTCCGGGGGCGCGGCACCAGCGTAACTTCTTTCAGATCATAGCCGCGATAGGGAATTTCGGGCGGGATGGTGTAATGCTTGCCCTGATGCGAAAATGCCTCGCTGTTAAAGGCTTTCATCACGATTTCAAACTGTTCCTCGAACAGCTCGCGGTTGGCGTCGCCGTCAATCATCGGAGCGCCGAAGGATTCCACCTCGCGGGTGTGGTAGCCGCGCCCGATCCCGAAAACCACCCGGCCTTCGGTGAGGATATCCACCATGGCGAAATCTTCGGCCAGCCGGATGGGGTGCCACATGGGCAGGATGTTGAACCCGCAGCCGAACTTGATGCGTTTGGTGTGTTGGGCCAGGTATTGGCTCATTATCAGCAGATTGGGAATGCACTCGTAGCCCTCGCGCTGAAAGTGGTGCTCCGCCATCCACAGGATGTCAAAACCCAGATCGTCCAGGAACACCGCTGCCTGACGCGCAATGTCCATCGCCGTGGCCAACCGGTCGTTGTCATACCATCGATCATTGGCCGGAACACCGTCGAATCCGATGCCATCGCCTTCCAGCACATGGCCGGCGTAAAGTGTGGAAAATGTCTGGATCATTGGAAATTCCTCCCTGGACGCATCTTGCGTCGGACAGCGCTCACCATAACGTAAACCAACCCACCCCGCAATAATACCTCCGCTCTCACGCCTACCCACTTTAATCTGTCATTGCAACCCCGTACTTGACACGGGGTTGGCAATCTCCTCGCCGTGGCAATGGTGGTTTGCCGACGTGTGTTCAACCTCAACGAGATTGCCACGTCGCTGCGCTCCTCGCAATGACAGTAGGCCAGTTTGGTTTGACAAAATGGGTACGCGTGGCGCCCAGGGCCTTTCGATTCTCCCTCTCCCCTTGTTGGGAGAGGGCTGGGGTGAGGGGTATGTCTGCCGCAGGATAGTTCCCTATCTCACACCTTCACCCTAACCCTCTCCGATCAAGGGAGAGGGGATTTCTTGTAAAACCGAAAGGCCCTGGCGTGGCGCCGCCGTTGCCTCGCCATCACGACCAGTTGTGCGCTAAACTGATGACGCAAATTCGCCGTCATCAGGAGTGCGGCACAATGGTGGACAACGGATTGTCCGGCGACAACGGACACAATGCAGACGCATCGCCGCCCAGCGTGTACAGCGATGACGGTGTAACCATCATCGGTATGATCGGCGTGGTGCGAGAGGCAGACGCCAATCGCGGCGCTACTCTCAGCCTCTTTGGCGGCGGAATCAATCCCGGCGCCGAGGTGCCATCCGGCGTCGACCCCGACTACATCCTGGACTTCGCCCGCACCCACGAAGCCGCCGGCTTCGACCTGGTTCTCACCGGATACTCGTCGTCCACGCCCGACGGCTTCGAAATCGCCGGCTACGCCGCCGCCCACACCCAGCGCCTTGGCTATCTCATCGCCCACCGCCCCGGATTCGTTGCGCCAACCCTCGCCGCCCGCAAGGCCGCCACCCTCGACCAGCTCACCAACGGACGCATCGCCCTGCACATCATCACCGGCGGCAACGACCTGGAGCAGCGGCAGGACGGCGACTGGCTCGACCACGACGCCCGATACCGGCGCACCAATGAGTATCTCGACGTCGTGCGACGGATCTGGACGGAAACCGACCCTTTCGACCACGACGGCGAGTTTTACCGGCTGCAGGGCGCTTTCAGCCAGGCCCGATGCCGTCAGGTTCCCCACGTGCCCCTGTTTTTCGGTGGTGCGTCCGACATGGCGCTTGACGTCGCCAGCCGTCGCGCCGACCTTTTTGCGCTGTGGGGTGAGCCCCGCGCCTCTATCGCCGAGCGCATCACAGACGTTCGCAATCGCGTCCGCGCCGCCGGTCGCGACCCGTCCGACATGCGTTTCAGCCTCTCCGCCCGCCCGATACTGGGCGCAACCGAGGCCAAGGCGTGGGAACGCGCCGAGGCCATCTTGGCCCGTGTGCAGCAGGCCACCGCCGGCCGCATAACCCCCGGCGTGCCCACCCGTCCCCAATCGGAGGGTGCGTGGCGACTGCTACGTTTTGCCGCCCAGGGCAACGTACACGACGAACGCCTGTGGATGCCCATCGCCGCCGCCAGCGGAGCCTCGGGCAGCACTACCTGTCTCGTGGGCACACCGCAGCAGGTCGCCGAATCCCTGCTGGCCTACTACGACCTGGGTTGCTCGGCTTTCATCATCCGCGGTTTCGATCCCCTCGCCGACGCCGCCGAGTATGGGCGGGAATTGATCCCGCTGATCCGGGAAGGCGTGGCCCAGCGGCGCGGCGCCGGCTGACGGTATCCGACCGGGCGTCAACCTGCTATCATTCAGGCGAACAACCCCACCCGCTGACGCTTGTTTCGGAGATCAGCGCCCATGGTTAGCAAATTCATTAAAAGCGGCTTGAGCCAGCCCCTGGAAGAAGATGACCTGAGCATCTTCTACCCTGACTCGGACGGTGTGCCTTTGGCCGAGACCGATTTTCAATTCTACCCACTGACTGAAACCGTCCACGCCCTGCGACTGCATTTCGCCGAACGACCCGACGTTTACGTGTCCGGCGATATGCTGATGTACTACCGTATGAACGACAACACGGTGCGGGTAGCTCCCGACGTGTTCGTGGTGTTTGGCGTCGATGACCACATGCGCCGTTCTTACATCATCTGGCGGGAAGGCGGCAAAACTCCCGATTTCGTGATGGAAATAGCGTCACCAAGCACCTACGTGCGGGATGTGACCGAGAAACGAGCCATTTATGCTACCTTCGGCGTCACCGAATACTGGCGTTTTGACCCCACCGAAGAATGCTTTACTCCTCCACTGGAGGGGGAACGTCTCACCGAAGACGGGCTTTACGAAGCCATCCCGGTTCACGAAGAGGCGGCATCCGGCGGCACGCTGCGGGGACACAGCGCTGTGCTCGGCCTGGATATTTGCGTACTCCCCGGCCTGCAACTCAGACTGTATAATCCGATCAACCGCAGTTGGCTGCGGAACCTCGCGGAATCCGAAGCTGCCCTACTATCTTCCGAGGCTGCCCATCAGGCTGCCGAAGCGCGCCTCCGACGTCTGGAGGCTCAGCTGCGGGAACAGGGGATTGCTCCGACTGACGACAACTGACCATTGGCATCAATCTGACTTCCCTACCCCAACATCGACACCCATCGGAGGCCCTAACATGGTGGACTACGCCAGCCTGTTCTCCCGCAACCTGCCCCGCTCCGTGGCAACTCCGGAGGGCGCCAGCGCTCAGGTCAAGTACATTTTCTCCGTCACCAATGCTGTCCCCGAGGTTATCGACGCCGACGAGTATCTCACTGCCATCGCCTCCGGTCTCGAGGGTGGAGGAGCGGCCTCCCTGGCTGGCTACCCACCCGCCGGCGGACACGTCGGCCTGCGTGAACTCATCGCCCGGCGCCTGGCATCCAACCGCGGATTCAACGCCTCTCCCGATGACGTTTTCATAGCCGACGGCGCCGGCGGGTCCATCACCATCCTGCTGGATTCCTTCATCAACCCCGGCGATCCTGTCCTGGTGGAAGAATTCACCTACATGGGCAGCCTCCGCATGATGATGGAACGCGGCGCCGAACCTATCCATGTACCCAGCGACGAGGACGGTATGCTCCCCGACGCCGTGGAAGACATCCTGTCGTCTCTGGATATTGCCGGTCGCCGCGCCAAGTTCATCTGGACCATTCCCGTCTTTCAAAACCCACTCGGCTTCACCGTGTCCGAAGCCCGGCGCAACGCCCTGCTCGACGTGGCCGAACGCTGGGGTGTGCCCATCCTCGAGAACGAATCCTACGCCGACTTCCGCATTGACGGCGACCCGCTGCCGCCAGCCATGTCCGGCATGAGGGATAACGCCGATGTAATGTACGTCTCGTCATTCACCAAGCTGCTGGGTTGCGGGTTGCGCGTCGGTTTCGGCGTCCTCCCACCGGCCGTCAAGGCCGCCTTGCCCCTGGCCAACGCCGAAAACCTGCCCCGGCGCAACGCCAGCCATCTGGCCACCATGCTGGTGTATGAATACATGCGCGACCACGAGGCCGAACACATCGAAGCAGTGCGCAAAGCGTTGCTGGTCCGCCGGGATGCCATGCTTGAAGCCCTCACTGCCAACTTCCCGGCCTTCTGCGAATGGACCGAACCCCAGGGCGGCATGATGATCTTCGTCCGCCTGCCCGAAGGCGCCGACACCTGGAGCACGCTGGTCAAGGCCACCCAACGCGATGTCAAATACAACCCCGGCGGCATGTTCCGTTCCGACCGCGATCGCAACAACCACTTCCGTCTCACATACAGCCACAACTCCCCCGCCGAAATACACGAGGGCATCGCCCGCCTCGCCGAACTGTTCCGCGACGAGGGATACTTCGAAGGCTAACCGAAGGAATCTACCATGACCATCGCCACTCGGCCGGCCGCGCTGCCTGCGATTACCCTAACCGTCGATGGTCAACCGGTGTCGGTGCCCGCCGGAGCCTCCGCCCTGGACGCCATCAACACCGCTGGCATCCCCATTTCCCAGCTGTGCAAGGATGCCGACATGCCGGCCATCGGCGCCTGCCGCACCTGCCTCGTCCAGATTGACGGCGTCCGCGGATTCCCGGCCTCCTGCTCCGTGCCGGCCACCGACGGCATGGTCATCAACACCGACACTGACGACGTCCGCCGCATCCGTTCCGGCGTAATCCAGTTGACCCTGGGAATGGTTGGCAGCGACAATAACCACCCGGACCGCGCCGCTCCCTCAACGCGGGAGAGGCGTGTTCCCCTCTCCCTGGTCCTGCCCGAAGGAGAAAAGGAGTTTCGCCTGGGCGACGGAGGCGTTGACCCTCCCGCTGAGGCCCTCCCCATAAGTGAAATGGGGGTCAGCGGATATGGTCAGCTGTCCACCGCGGCCGAACTCCACGGCATATCGGCCCGCCGCTGGGACCCGCGGCCCCGTCAGGCCACTGATGCGTCCAATCCGGTGTTCAACCTCGCGATGGACGCCTGCATTCTCTGTGCCCGGTGCGTCAACGCCTGCCAGTCCAGCCACCAGTTCATCGGCGCCATCGACGTGCTGGGAGCCGGCGAATCGGCCCGCATCGCCACCGCCGCCGACAAACCACTGGCCGAGAGCATCTGCACCACCTGCGGCCAGTGCCTCAGCGTTTGCCCCACCGGCGCCATCAGCGTCAAGGAACCGCCGGCCGTTGCAGACCCCACCCACACCGTCAGCACCACTTGTCCCTATTGCGGCGTTGGATGTGGTATCCAGCTGGAAGTCGACGACGCCACCGACCGCATCGTCGCCTCCCACGACGACCCTGACAACCTCTCCAGCGTCGGGATGCTCTGCGTCAAGGGCCGTTTTGGATATACCTTTGCCCAGCATCCCGACCGCATTCGGACGCCCCTGATCCGCGACGGCGCACGCTACACCGGTCCCTTCCGCGAGGCCACCTGGGACGAGGCTCTGGATCTGGTCGCCACCCGACTCGTAGAGTTCCGCGGTGATGCCTTCGCCACCCTCTGTTCCGCCAAGGCTACCAACGAAGACGGTTACGTCCAGCAGAAGTTCTCTCGCCTCATAATGGGCAGCAACAACATCGACCATTGCACCCGCCTGTGCCACGCCCCATCGGTCGAAGCCATGTTGACCTCGCTGGGCAGCGGCGCAACCAGCAATTCCTACACCGATTACGAAGGCGCCGGCTGTCTGGTTGTCATCGGCTGCGACCCAACGTCCAACCACCCGGTGGCCGCCTCCCGGATGCGCCGGGCCGTCGTCGAACGCGGCGCCAAGCTCATCGTCATCAACCCACGCCGCATCGACATGTGCGACTACGCCGATCTGTGGCTGCGTTCCTACCCCGGCACCGACGTGGCGCTGCTCAACGCCATGGCTCAGGTCATCGTGGCCGAGGGCCTGGCCGACGCCGATTTCGTTGCCAATCGCACCGAGGGTTACGACGACTGGCTCTCCATAATCGAAGAGGACACACCCGAACGCGTGTCGATCATCACCGGCGTATCCGCTGACGACATCCGCGACGCCGCCCGCATGTTCTCCCGCCCGACGGTACCCAAAGGTGGCGACGCCACTCGCGGTTACGGCGGTTCCTGCCTGATTTGGGGTATGGGCATCACCCAGCACACCAACGGCACCGCCAACGCCCACGGACTGCTCAACCTGGCTCTCGTCGCCGGACAGCTTGGACGACGCGGCTCAGGAATTTCGCCGTTGCGCGGCCAGAACAACGTCCAGGGTTGCGGCGATGCCGGCTGTTTGCCAAACTCACTGCCCGGCTATCAGGGCCTGGGTCAAAATACCCTGGTGCGGTTCGGCGACGCCTGGGATGCCCCCGGTCGTCTTCCCGATGCCGCCGGTCTGGTCGTAACCGAAATGGTGGAATCCATGGAGCGGGACGACGGAGTCCGCGCCATGTACATCACCGGCGAGAATCCATTGCTCAGCGAACCCGACCTCAATCGCGCCGACGACTTGTTCCGCCGTCTGGACTTCCTGGTGGTGCAGGATATTTTCATGCACGAAACCGCGGTGCTGGCCGACGTGATCCTGCCGGCCACCAGCTTTGCGGAGAAAGACGGCACCTTTACCAACAGCGAGCGGCGCGTGCAGCGTGTGCGTCAGGCCATCCCACCGTTGGGCGACAGCCGCCCCGACTGGGACATCGTGTGCGACCTGGCCCGCCGCATGTGTGACAAGATGGGTCTTCCCTGGCAGGATCAGTTCACCTACGAGCACCCCTCGCAAATATTCGACGAGTTGGCCCAACTGACTCCCATCATGTCCGGCATTTCCTACCAACGCCTCGACACTGAAGGCGGCATCCAGTGGCCTTGCCCTTCGCCCGAGCATCCGGGCACGACGTATCTCTACGCCGACGATTTCCCCCGCGGCGACCGGGCCAAATTCGTGCCCTTCAAGCAGGGCCCCGTGGCTGCCGAAACCCCCTCCGACCGGTTCCCCTTGGTGCTGAACACGGGGCGGGTGCTGTACCACTGGCACGGCGGCACCATCACTCGCCGCGTGGATGGACTCATGGCCCGCACACCGTCGCTGGAAGTGTCAATCAACCCCCAGGACGGCGAACGCTTCGGGTTGCAGGACGGCGCAGACGTGCAGGTGCGCTCGCGGCGCGGTTCTCTCACCGGCGTGGCGCGCTACACCTATCGCATGAGGGCGGGGGAAATTTTCATTCCTTTCGTTCGCCTTAGCGGCTCGGCGGCCAACTTCCTGACCAACGCCGCCTACGACCCTGAATCGCACATTCCCGAGTACAAAGTCTGCGCCGTGCGGGTGGAGCCAGTAGAGCCGTAACGTTTCTTACCCGCCCGGCCTAGCCCCTGCGTTCGCGGCCCTCGATAAAATGCGCCGCTTCGTCCGGGCTGATGCGACCAACCGGCCCACTGGCGTACATCGCTCCCAGCACCGTGCCCCCGCGCCCCAGCAGAAACTCAGTCGGCTGGATGTGTCCGTCGTGATTCTCGGACCACCACGAGCCCAGCAGTTCGGCGTCCTCCGGCGTTACTCCGTAGGCCATCGGGAATTTAACGCCGGCCTTGGTCGCCATCTCTGCCACGACTTCTTTCGGTTCAACGCTGGCAGCGACAATTTCGACGCCCATCCGGGACAACGCATCACTTTCCTCCTGCCATGCGGCCAACTGCCGCGCGCAGTAGGGTCACCATACGCCGCGGTAAAACAGCAGCGCCAGATAGCGTGATGACATGGCTTCCGGCAAGGTCAGCCTGTTGCCATCGATCAGGTTCAATGAAATCTCAGGCAACCGGTCGCCCTGTTGCAGCTTCTCACCCATAGCGTCTCCAGATTGGTGTCAGGCAGCCGGTCGTTCCGGCCAGAACAGCTCATAAAGACGATCCGACAACTCTTCGCACAGTCTCAGGCCAGCGGCAACATCTTCCGTCGTTTCTTCATCCTCATAAAAGTTTGTGTGTAGAGCGCGGGCCGTGTGGAAAGAGTTCCGCATCCACGCCTCGGTTTCGGAGTCCCCCGATTCCGCAACCAACTGAGCCAGTGCCCGCAACACCTGCCAGATTGAGCGGTGATGATGGACTATGCCGCCGTGTTGGGCGCAAATAGCTTTGATGGTCTCGGCCACCATACCCCAAGCCTTGTTGGACGCCTGAGGCAGATCGTCATCCTCTCGCAGATGCTTCCATGCGCTGGCGCGGTAGTCATCGCTCAGCCGGGCGTACTTATCCGGCGCACGATCTGCGTCGTCGGGTTGGCTGGGATCTCGCGCGGCGGCCAACCCCTGGGCTACCGCCGCCGCGATGGTTTCGTCGGTATACACCATGCCAACAGATTAGTCGCCGACGGCTTCGGCAGTGGGGGACTTCAGACGCTCCGGCCACCAGGGATCATCGTAGTCGCTGAACAAACCCTGGATATGCGGCATCACCTCGGTGGCGAACAGCTCGGTGTTCTTCCTGGTCAGTTCGGGCGGCATACTGCCAATCTGCAGCAGCACCATCAGGTGGCCGATGCGCAGCATTTCGGCAGCCTCGGTCAGCTTCCGGCGCACGGTCTCCGGACTGCCCGCTATGATGTGCCCCTGGTCGACGTAATCCTTCCACTTGTTCTCCGTAGCGGCCCGTTGCGCCTCTTCGCCCATCTGCGGCCGCAGCGACTTGCGGATGGACTCCAGCGAACGGTAGCCGGGCGATTCGGCGTATGGTGGATAAACCCGCAGCATCTTTTCGTAGAAATACTGAACGTGCTGCTCGTAGTCCTTCTCTGCCTGCTCGTCGGTCTCCGACACGCACACCAGTTGCAGGAAACCCAGCCGGTGCGGGTTGTCGTCGACCCCACGCTCGGCGGCCCGTTCCCAGTAACCCTTCACGATGTTGTACGCGCGCAGGTAGCCATAGTACGACAGGTAGCAATACACGTAGTCCCGGTCCAGCACCCAGTCCCAGGTTTCCAGGCTGCCCGAGCCGGGGATCCACACCGGCGGATGTGGCTGCTGCATCGGGCGCGGCCAGATGCTGATGTACCTCAGCTTGTTGTACTTGCCGTTGAAAATCGTGGGCTGATGTTGAGTCCATGCCTGCATCACCACGTCGTGGGCTTCCGTATGCCGCTCCCGCAGCGTTATGGGCACCTGCCCATACGAGAACGTGGTATCCATCGACGTGCCCACTGGGAATCCCGCCACCAGCCGCCCGCCGGATATCACATCCAGCATCGCCATCTCTTCCGCCACCCGCACCGGAGGGTTGTACAGCGCCAGGCTGTTCCCCAGCACGATCAACGCCCCGTTGGTGGTGGTGTTCGCCAGCACCGATGCAATCAGGTTGGGCGACGGCATAATGCCGTAGGCGTTGTTGTGGTGCTCGTTCACGCAAATACCGTCAAACCCAACCTCGTCAGCGTAGCGCAGCTGGTCGATGTATTCGGCGTAATACTGGTTGCCCTTCTCCGGATCAAAGTTCTCGTTGGGCAGGTCCACCCACGCCGAATGATGCTTCTCAGCAAAGTCATCGGGCAAATCCTGGTAGGGCATCAGGTGGAAAAAGGATACTTTCATGGCGATGTTCCTCGGGGTGCGTTCGGCTGTCTTTGTGGGTGCTGGAATTGTAACATAGGGCCGGCGGCCTACCCGTTGGGCGCCGGAGATGGAACGGGGAAGAGGTCGGCAACCGGTCGGGAGAAATCGGGCAGAACCGGCTCCGCAGTGATGGTGTCATCGGTGCGAAAGACGACAGTCCGGTCCGGACGATAGGCCGCGACCGTACGCGACTGCGGGTAGACCACCCAGACGAGTTGTACGCCGGCGGCTAAATATTCCTCGACCTTGGCGAACATATCTGCTGCCGAGTTGTTGGGGGATACGACCTCGACTGCTATGGCAGGTACGAGGTCCAGGATTGCTTCGGCGCCCGTCGGCGAATCGCCGACAATCAACGCCAAGTCGGGTCTGCGCGTCCGGTTACGCGCAGCTCCGACATGGAACGTGGGTTCCGCGAAGACTCGTCGCTGGGGCAATTCGTGAATCGCACGTTCGAGCGCGAGCCAGATCAGGCGCACGATTTCTGCGTGTCCGTACATCTCAGGTGTCATGCCCTCTTCCTCCCCGTCCCACACGTGCTTCCGGACGATGCGGCCGTCGAGGAGTTCGCAGCCCTGAGTCATCTCCCGGGGCAGGGCATTGAATTCATCCAGCGTGTAGATTTTCTCGACTGTGGTCATGGGCAGACTCCCGAGCAAAGCAATGGCCGGGGACGTAAACCTTTAGCCGGCCAGCCAGCCGTGTACTGCGGCAATGAAGTCAGCTGGGTTGTCCTCAAACACCATGTGTCCCGCCCGCTCTATCTGAGCCAGCGCGCCCTGTTTCAGCGTGGCAACCATCTGCTGCGCCGTCTCCTCCGCCAGCAGGTCGGTCTCCATACCGCGTACCAGCAGGGTCGGGCAGGTTATGTTATCCAGCGTCGGCCACAGGTCCATCGACGGAGCGCCAGTTCCGTTGATCCGCTGCTCCCGAATCTCCTGATCGAACTTCCAGCCCAGTTTCCCGTTGGGCAGTTGCCGGGTCTGCCCCGTCAGGCGTCGGCGCATCACCGGTTCCGATGCGAAACGGTTGCCCTTCTGCACGTGGGCCAGCGCGTCCTCGAAACTGTCGAATTCGGGCGGCAGGTCGCGCAGCTCGTTGGTGATCCGGTTGCCGCCGGCCGGTTCGATGCGTGGGCCAATGTCCACAATGCACAACCGCTCCAGCCGCTCCGGATGCGCGCCGGCGAATGCCATGCTGTTGCGTCCGCCCATCGAGTGGCCGAACAGGATGAACTTGTCCAGGCCAACCGCGTCCAAGAACCCCACCAGGTCGGCCACGAAAGCGTCGGTGGAATAGTCGCCCCCAGGGGCATGGTCGGTGTCGCCGCGCCCGCGCTGGTCCAGGGCATAAACGTGGTAGTCGCGATACAGTGATTCGGCAACGTCATCCCAAACGTGGGCATGGCCGCGCAACCCGTGCAGCAGCACCAGCGGCGGTTTGCCTTCGGTGCCCCAGTCTAGGTAGTGCAGTTTGATGCCATTGGCGGTAACGGTTCGGCTTTGGGGCTGTACTTGCGTGGTCATAGCTATTGCTCCTTTTTGGTGTCGGCGTCCTTCGACAAGATCAGGATGAGCGAAGGTACGACTTACTTGAGTTGCCAGTTGGGCCGGCGCTTCTCGGCGAACGCCCGCGGCCCTTCCTTGCTGTCTTCGGTCGTCAGTATGTAGTCGTAGGCCACGTAGGTTTGGGCGCTGATTTCGGCGATGGACTTGTCCAGACTGCTGTAAGCCAGGTCTTTAATGGTGCGCACGGCCAGCGGCGCGTTCTGCGCGATGCTCTCCGCCATTTTGATGGCTTCCGGCAGGAGATCGTCGGCCGGCACCACCCGGTTGAGAAACCCCATCTCCTGAACCCTCGGCGCCGGCAGCAGCTCGGCAGTCATCACCAGTTCCAGCACGTTGGCAATGCCGATCATCTTGGTGAGCTCCACCGCAAAGGGCGGCATCAAACTCCACTTGGTTTCCGTAATACCCAGCCGGGCGTTGTCGGCGGCCAGACGCACGTCGCACATCTGGGCAATCGCCCAGCCTCCCGCGGCGGCGGCTCCGTTGACGGCGGCAACCAGGGGCTTGTTGGGGCGCGTCCACATGTGGGGCCGGTTGGGAGACATACTGTTCTCAGCCCGGGCCTGTACACCTTCGGCGTTGTCAGAGGCCCGCTCCTTCAGATCCCGGCCGGCGCAGAAGTTCCGCCCCGCTCCGGTCACCACCGCCACCCAGGCCTCGTCGTCGTCGTGGTCAAAGTGGTTGATCACTTCCTGCAACTCACGCCGCAGCTGCCGATTGATGGCGTTCGACGCCTCGGGCCGGTTCAGCGTTATGATGGCCACGTGGTTGTCGATCCCGGTCTTTTCATACAGGATGGTTTCAGGCATTTCAGTGCGTTCTCCTTGCGTTCTACCTAATTAACAATGAATGACGCTGGGCACACCGCAGCGGTTTACGGCGCGGTCAAGCATAGTGGCCCAGATACTGGCCGCCTATCACGTGGACATGGCCGTGAGATTGGCTTTGCAGTCCGTCATATCCGAAGTTGGACAGGATGCGAAACCCGTCGGGACAGTACATGCACCCCAGCGTTGCCGCCACATCGCCCAGCCTGGCCATAATCCCGCTGCTCCACATCTCCAGCTGCGACATGTGGCGGCGCGGCATCACCAGCAGCATGATGGGCACCCACGTCAGGCGGTTGACAATGGCTATCAGGTCGTTGTCCAGGTACCGAATCCTGCCCGGCTCCCGGCCCGCGACTATTTCGCAGAACACACAGTCCGGTCGCGCGGATTCGTTCGTTGCAGCCTGGCTCGTCATCGATCCATTACCATCATCGTGTACCCCGATTCATCGATTATTGTACTCCATCGCCGCTGCCCATTGTCATGAGCGGGTAACGGCTGTTCCGCAGTGCTGGAGCCACTATACGAACCACCGCTCCGGGGGTGTCAACGACGGAGGTAATTGGCCCCGCTGACCCCCGCTTCGCCCATGCCGTGTGGTATGATTGCCAACGGGTCGCCAGCCGTTTTTCGAATGCGTCAAGCGCTGTCGCCGTTTTCTTTGCTCTATGTATCGATTGGCTATTCTCACTATCAGCACGTCCGGCGCCCGCGGTGAGCGGGAAGATACCGGCGGCCAGGCCATACGCGAAAAACTGCCGCCTCCCGACTACGAGGAAGTGCAGTATGAAGTGGTGCCCGACGACGATGAAGTCATCACCAGTCGGATCTGCGAATGGGCCGATTCCGGGGAAGTTGATTTGGTGATAACCACCGGCGGCACCGGCATGGGTCGTCGCGACGTTACCCCCGAAGCCGCCCGTCGCGCCATGGATCGAGAGGTTCCCGGCATGGCCGAGGCGATGCGCGCTCAAACGCTGCAGTTCACCCCCATGGCAATGCTCAGTCGTTCGGTGGTTGGCATCCGCCGGCACACTCTCATCATCACCCTGCCCGGCAGCCCCCGCGGTGTGGGAGAATGCCTGGACGTCGTATTGCCGGTGCTGCCCCATTCCATCGAGCTGTTGCAGCGCGAATCCGTACAGGAACATCCCCGCTAATCCAACCCCCGCATCAGACTAGAGCCTGTTGACAATTAGCAAACCAGCCCGTCACTCCTGCGAAAGAACGACACCCCGTACTTGATACGGGGCAGGAGTCCAGAGAGGGTATGATGCAAGAATCAGAACCGTGATTAACGACCTCGGCCACTGGATTCCCGCTTTCGCGGGAATGACGGTATCTGTCAACACACCCTAATACCAGCCCCATACTACCATCCAATTACATAACCGGAGATAGTCGCAAGATGAGCACCGACGCAAACAACAACGCACCCGCTCCCGTTTACTGGCCGCGCGTCAAACAGCTGCTGGACGACATCATGGAGCGGTGGATAGAGCGCCACGGCCGTGATCCCTACCCCGGCATCCACGAATACTGGTGGGAAACGCCGGAAGACCTGGCCAATTCTGTGCTCAATGGTTATCCATCTATCGAACCCGGTTTGCCTGGTGCAGAAACCCACCTAGTGCGTTCATTGCGGCTTGGGTGCGGCACCTTTGGCCGTATGCCTTTGCGCGGGCCGTTCCTGTCCCGAACCGAGGCAGCGGAAGTAGCCGCCTGGATCGACGCCGGTATGCCGGTGGGCCCAGAGGGATAAACAGCGATTTCAAGACGATACACGCAGCTGCAAATTGGCGAATGACGTAAGGTCCCTCGACATCGAAGTATAAAGGAGGGCCAATTATGAGCGCAGTGGAGCAGCCCACGTCACTACCGGACCCGGTAGCCGCCGCCCGACAGCAATTCGCCGTCCACAATATGATGCTCGGCGCCGAAATATTGCGCGATGCCGCCCGCCATGCCGTAGTGAAAGCGGCCCGCCAACGTGGCTGGCCTTGCGCAACTCAAGAGCAACTCTACAACTCCATCAAGAAATTGGACACCGAGCAATTGCATTTAATGTCGAGCTACCTGCACGCCGAAGGGCTGCCCGACAAAATCCGTTACAGCTATGGGTCCATCATTGAAGGGGAGTTAGATATGGACTGCTGGGCCGTAGGATTGTTCCTCGAACGAATGCAAAAGCTGACCGGGTAATTTGGAATGCTCACCGCTGAACACGCGCAGATGTCCCTGACGCTACTGGAACGGTCACGCGTAGAGTTTAACGGTGGCAACACGCTGATAGCATCGGAATTGTTATGGGGCGCGCAGCACATGCCATTCTGGCTATCGCAACCGAGCGCGAGTGGCATAAAGACAGTCATGGGGCCATAAAGTCCGCCGTACGCCGGCTGAGTCGTGAGCGATACGATGATCGGATGCTCACCTATGTCGATAGCGCCGAAAAGTTGCACGAAAATTTTTATCACAACAACCTGAATGCCGGCGAAATAACGCATAGGCGAGTGCAAGCCGAAAACCTTGTACCGTACCTGCTCGCTCTACTCCCCTAAACCTATGCACAAAAAGGTAGGGGCGAATAATCATTCGCCCCTACGCTATCGGACTTGCCCTTTGCGTGCGCTTTACAGCAGTACGGGCTCCTTCTCCTTTTGATAAACCTGGATCCGGCCACGGGTGTGGTCCAGAACGGCAATCTGACCGGAGGCGCTCACCCGCACGGCGCACGGGTGCGAGAACGCCTTCTCAAACGAGCCGCCATCGTTGGTGATGGCCATGGTCCGCTGGCGAATCATATCCGGGTTGGAGTTCAACTTGGTCTTGCCCCATCCCGAGATCTGGTGGTCGCCCCTCAACTGCGCGCGGAATCGTCCGTCGGGAGCCAGAATCTGCACCCGGTCGTTCTCCCGGTCGCAAACATAGATGTCGCCGTCATTGTCGACGGACACCGCGTTGGGCCGATTGAACTGGCCTGGGCCATCCCCGGACGTCCCAAAACTGGCCTGCCATTCGCCGTCCTGGTTGAACTGCTGAATGCGGTCGTTCCGCCAGTCGGCAACATAGATTAGGCCATTGTTGTCCAAGCAGATCCCCCAAGGTAGATTAAACTGCCCGTTACCAGACCCGGATTCACCGAACTGGCTCTTGAACGTCCCGTCCAGGCTGTAGCTCTGGACGCGGTTGTTCTTGCTGTCCACCAGCCACATGGTGCCGCCGGTGATGGCGATGCCAGACGGGCCATTGAACTGGCCGGGGCCGCTGCCGGCCTCGCCCCAGTGCCGCAGGTATTCTCCGTCGGCGTCATAAACCGTGATACGGTTCAGGTACTCATCGGCTACGTGCAGGTTGGACTCACTGTCCAGCGCGCACGATGTCGGCCAGTACATGTCACCAGGGTCCTCGCCGAACTTGCTGAATTCCCCTACGAACTCCTCGTTCAGTGTTGCGACCGTTACGTGCACACCGTCCGGACGGTTTTCATAGGACCTGTTGAGTACGTAGACCCTGCCTTCTTCGTCCATCGCCATGTCTACCGGATTGCGAAACCCGGTGCCGTTGAACTCGTTTCGCCCCACGGAATGGCTATAGTTGAAGGCCACGTCGACGAGACCAAACAAATGGGTACTCATAGACTTCCCTCTCGCATTGCGTCGTTAAGTGGTGGGAGCCACGGCAAGCCGGTTTCAGACGGTTTATCCCGCCGTGGCCTTTGCAATCGTATGGGTGCGGCCTACAGGAAGGGAACCTTCTCGAAGACGCCGCGGTTGATCGGGTTGGAATCCAGGCCCATCCAGTCTTCCAGGATGGTGGCGTAAACCTGCCGGAAGTCCATGTTGGACCTGAGGTTGCCGCCCTCTTCCTGCTGGCTGGGTTCCAGCGACGGGTAGGCGCCATAGATGCCGCCCTTGACGTGCTCGCCGACGGCGAACGCCACCGAGGCTGCGCCGTGGTCGGTGCCGGAGCCGTTGTCGCCCACGCGACGACCGAACTCGGAGAACATGAACAGCGTTACGTTGTCGCTGGCGTTATGGTCCCGAAGGTCGGTTATGAACGTGTCGACGTTGGCCGAAACGTCAGTCCACAGCGCGCTGTGCAGCTGGGACTGGTTGGCATGGGTGTCAAAGCCGTTGTAGGGGCTGGTCGTGAAGAGCACGCGGGTTCCCAGGTCAGCCAGGTGAGTCTGGGCGATGTTCTTCATATACTGGCCTACGGTGCTGGCCGAATACTCCACGTTGGAGCTGTACTTCGGCGGCGCGGTGGCCAGGATGTCGGCGCCGATGCGGGCGTAGGTGCCCGTGGAGCGCAGATAGTCGTTTACGAACCCGCCGCCAACCGTGGGCGCGTAAATCTTGCTGAACAGATCCAGCGCTTCGGCGCGCTGATCTTCACCCTCGATGCCGGTCAGCAGGCCGTACGTCTCCAAGTTGCCTACGGAAGCAACCGGCACGCCTTCCTTCGCCAGCGCCCGGGGGAGGCCGCGACCAAAGTTCACGCCCGTGAGTCCCTGGCCTTCGTTGTTCGGGTCCAGTTCCTTGATAACCTGGCCCAGCCAGCCTTCCGTTCCGATGGTGTCCGGCTCACAGGTGTGCCAGATATCCATGCTGCGGAAGTGGCTGTACGACGGGTTGGCGTACCCGATGCCCAGGAAAATCGCCAGTTTGCCCTCGTCCCAATACTTCTTCAAAGGAAGCATCGTGGGGTGCATGCCGATTTCGCCGTTCAGGTCGATCACCGAGTCTGCCGGCACACCCAGCGCGGGACGAAAGTCTCGATAGTGACCATCGTTGTAGGGGATGACCGTGTTCAGGCCGTCGTTCCCACCGGAGAGGGAAAGAACTACCAGAACGTTGTCCTTATTGGTAGAGACCATTATTTGATCCTCCGAAATGTCGACGGGCTGTTGCCCTTGTTAGTTGGCTTGGGCACTCGCTACGCGACGAAGCGGTCAGTTGACGCCAACGCAGCGAGGTCAGCCCAGTTGTGGTTGTGCCGAATTACTCGAATTGGAACTCGGAAGTTGACGCGATAATCTGGAACATCTCACCGGAACGGCGGGTAAACTCGCTGCGCTCGGCGTCGGTTCCGTGGGTCAGGCTGCCGCCGCGACCGGCGTGGTCAACCAGCTGCGACCTCGTGTCCTCGCTCAGGTTCAGACATCCCACCAGGTCGGCACAAGTGTCCACGAACTGCTCGGGGCTTATGCTGTCGCCCTGCGCCATCAGTTTCGAAATCATGCTCTGTACGCCCGGAAGTTCCGTGCGTCCCAGGTAGTCGGCGGCAAAGTTGATCCGCTCCACCAGCGTTCCCGAGTCGATCCACTCGTGGCCGGTGTGCCAACCCTCCACCGTCGGAGGATTCATCAGGTCCATGCCCATGTACTTGGGCTCCTGGCTCAGTTCGAACATCCCGGGTTTGATTTCTCCCCGGTGGTCGCCAACCATGCGAAGCGTGCCGGCCACCATCTCGGCCGGGTTCTTCACCTTGGCGTAGCGCGCGTTCTTGAACCCTTCCGAGTTGAACAGCGTGCGCAGCATCTCAGTGATGTTGTATCCACTGTCGAAGTACGCCTGCTCCAGCGCCTCCAGGGTAGCCTCGTCCTTGGGCGGAGTCTGCCGCCAGCTGGGAACCGGTACTTCGTCGGCAACGAAGTAATTGTACAGATGGCGCGATATGAACCGTGCGGCGGCTTTATCGCCGGCGATCATGTTGAGGATGTCGTCGCCGTTCCAGTTGCCGGTGTTGCCCAGGAACGTTTTTTCAGTGTCGTCGTGGTCAGCCGGGTCAAACCGGAACTCCCAGGGGCTGCGCCCGTAGGGGAACGGCGGGTAGCCCGGCGCAATATTCCAGCCGGTAAACGCGCGGGCGCATGCCTTCACGTCGTCTTCCGAGTAGTTGAACTCTTCGTTCATGCCCACGCCCATCGAGAACAGCTCCAGCAGCTCGCGGCCATAGTTCTCGTTGATGTTCGTCTTGTGGCTTTCGCAGTTGTCCAGGTAATAAACCATCGCCGGGCTGGTGGAAAGCTCCAGCAGCAAGTCGCCGAACCCGCCCATGCCCTTGTCCCGGAACATCTGGACCATGCGGCCCATTTCTTCGCCCGAGTCAATCTTGGAATGCCCGGCGCAGAAGATCATGTGCCAGAACAGCGCCATCTTCTCTTTCAGCTGGTATTCGGTGTTTACCATGCGATACATCCAGTTCTGGATGTTGATCTCGATGGCCCCAGCATGATTGTACGTCGGATGGTAGCGGAGCATCAGGTCGTCTTCGACCCCGGAATCGGGCTCCGGGCTGAGCATCTCCTCAACCACCGTGTCATAACCTCTCGCAGCAGCGGCTTCAATCTCGTCGCGGCTGGCGTTGAAGCCGGCTCGGCGTAGAAGGTGTGCCATCAGTGCGATGTCGTTGCTTCCTGCCATTGGTTCCTCCTTTATTGTCCTTTGGGGATGTTCGTCCCGATAGACTGTTTTATGGTCGAAATATACCGCAAAATGAACCTTTTCCGCAACCTCAAACGCGACGCCGCCAACAGCGGTGCTCGTCAAACTGCGGAACTGTTATCAGTTTATAATCATATCGCCGAAAGCCCCCTTTTGTCAACATTATTTCGATTCTCACGCGAACCCGCTTTAATCTATCATTGCGACCCCGTACTCGATGCGGGGGTTGGCAATCTCGTCGCCGTAGCAATGGTGGTTTGCCTACGTGTGTAAACCTCAACGAGATTGCCACGTGGTTCGACAGGCTCACCATGAGCGGCTGCGCTCCTCGCAATGACAGGTGGGGGTGGGCGCCCTTAGCCATCACAGTAGGCCAGTTTGGTTTGACAAAGTGGGTGCGGGTGAGTATTTCAACGGCAATCCGCGCCCCGGATCGATCCCGAACTTCCCGTTAATCACACCATCCGATCCCACTGTTTCCACCGCCACGACCACGGTTTTCGGCAATATGCGCAACCACGCTTCCGGTCGCGAATTGTTGGTATGTTATTATCATACCATCCGGGTTCGAGGCATCATTCTCCGTACTCGAACCCCCCAGGCTGGCCGATTGGTTGCCATATTCACCCCAAGTATGTTAAACGCAATTCCGTTGGGCGCAAATCCGTCGCGGAGGTAGCATTATGCCGGTCATTACCATAAACGGTCCCATCGGCGCCGGTTCAATCGAAGTGGGGCAAATGGTCGCCCGAGACCTCACCCTCAATTACGTCGACCGCATGGTGTTTGCTGAGGCAGCCCGGATTATCGGTTCTCCGGTATCCAATCTCATCGCCAAGGAACAGCGGGTCGAGCGATTCGGCGATCGGGTAACCGCCCTGTTAGGACGTGTTCTAGAACGCGCCGCCGTCTCCGGCGATTACGACCTGGGCGCCGGCATCGAAACACTACCTGAAACCTATCTTGAATTGGCCGGCGAATCCTCCTCGCGGGTTCAACGCGTCAACGACCAGGTTTTCATTGATACCACCACCGAGGTGGTCCGCAATCTCGCCCAGGCCGGCCACGTCGTCATCATCGGCCGCGGCGCCAACGTCATCCTGGGAGACACCCCCGGAGTGCTCCACGTGGGCATCATGGCACCCATGGAAAAACGGATCGAAACCATCATGGAACGCGAACATCTTACCGAGTCCGAATCTCGTTCCTACCTGGAAGACCTGGAAGAAGCAAGGGTAAAGTTCTTCCAAAAATTCTTCAAGGTTTCCCCGCTCGATCCAACGCTCTACCACATTATGCTGGACATGGGGCACATGGCTTCAGACACCGCGGCTCGCATTATCACCCACGCCGCCGGCGACCTGGAGCATTAGGCATCGGAACCAGCGCCTGGCATCGAGCGCCCAATCAATCCGGGCCCGCCTCATCGCCGTCAATTTCCGTCGCCTTCAACAATCTACGATTTCCAATGCGGGACCCGGCAGCCGATCCACCCTGCGGTTCCCGCATCCGTAACATCCATCTCCGCAACACCCACCGCAACACCCGAGGAGGTTAGCAAGGATTATGTTTGTCAGAATGGTTTGGGGCAAGCTGCGCGCCGGTTCATGGGAAGAATTTGAAAGGCATTACCACGAACGCGTAACCGTAGAAAACCATCGCCCCGAGGGACTGCGAGAACGCCAGCTCATCCGCAGCACCGAGGACCCCGACGAGGGCATCAGCGTCAGCGTTTGGGAAACCCTCGACCACCTGCGCAACTATGAAACCAGCGACTTCCGCGCCAACATCGCCCGCGAGGTGGAGCATCTCTACCGTGGCGAATACTGGGTGAAACACTTCGAGATCAGCTCAACTGACTGACCCGAAAGGGTGGCCTCACAGAAAAGCCCCGCTGCGCCTTGCAACGGGGCTTTCGTCTGTCCGTAATTACCCGTAACGAGTAAAAATTGCGGAACTCCAGTCCTTGCCTTCTGTCATTGCGAGGAGCGTAGCGACGTGGCAATCCCGTTGAAGCAACGGCGGTTCGTCAGCGTGTGTACAGCCTCATCGAGATTGCCACGTCCCTCGACAAGCTCGCGATGATCTTTCGACAGGCTCAGGATGAGCGGGGGCTCACCCTCACCCCAACCCTCTCCCATCGAGGGAGAGGGGGAAGGGACGGTCCTTCGACAGGTCAGGATGAGCGGGTAGTTAATTTCCACAACTTTGAAAAGGCCCGGTCGTGAAGATGGCGGTGATGGCGCGTGCGGGGCTGCTGTAATAAAATGGTGGAGGACAATGGCTCGTGATCCAATATCGTTGGTTCGTTATCGCTGGTTCGTTAATGGTTGTTGCTGGCAATGAAACGTAAGATCATCGGGATAAGCGTGTTATCTATCATGGCCTTCGCCGTGGTGTTCGGTACGGTTGGCTCCGTTATGGAAGTGATCGCGGCAACATCGGCGGACGGCAATGGAGAATACGTAAATCGGCTGGCGACGGCCGGCGAAGATAATGCGGCGATCGTGGCTCTCAAATACGCTTGTCCGTTCCACTGATTGCGCCGGTCGTCTCGCTGGCGGGGTTTCCGGTTTTGAGCCGGCAATCCCGACGACTGCTGGCTGAATCCGCGGCTGAATCTCTCTACACAATTCGTAAACATCTTTCGGAGCGCCCATGACCCAAGAAATCGGATTGCCACCAGAACTCGACGCACTGAAAAACACGGTTCGCCAGATTGTGCGGGACGAGTGTATTCCGCTGGAGCCGGAATACCTGGCGAATCCTCCTCAAGAAGGTGAACCGGATAATGGCGCGCCTCGCGGGGTTTTAGAAACCGTACCCGGGGTTTTGGGAACGTTGTCGCGTGAGCAGTGGAATCGACTGAACAGTGTTTCCAAGCAAACCGGCATCTACACGTCGTTTGTGCCGGAAGAATACGGCGGCGGCGGCATGGGCGCGCTGGGGCATCTGGTGCTGGAGGAAGAAGTGCACAAAAGCATCGTGCATCTTCCGACTTCTCCGGTGCCGATGTTCATGATTGGGGCCTGCACACCCGAACAGGAGGAAAAGTATCTGTACCCCGCCATAAACGGGGACCTGTACTACTCGTTCGGACAAACCGAACCGCAGGCGGGGTCGGATCCCGGCGGGATGATGCAGACCCGTGCGGTACGCGACGGCGATGACTGGATACTGAATGGCACCAAGATGTTTATTTCCGGGGCCGCGTCCGCCGACTTTCTGCTGGTGCAGGCGATAACCGACCCGGACAAACGACAGCGGGGCGGGATTACGATGTTCATCATTGACAACCCGACCAAGGGGGTGAGTTTTGAACCAATCAGGGTGTGGATAGTCCCGACGAAAGCTCAGCAATACTACATTCACATGGACAACGTGCGCGTGCCGCAAACTCAGGTGCTGGGCGAAGTGGGTGGCGGTTTCACGTTAGGGCAACAATGGCTGGTTCACCATGACCGGCTGCTGCGGGGGTCGATGGCGCTGGGCATTCTATCGCGCGCCCTGGAGATGGCTATCGACTGGTCTCAGCAGCGGGTAACCTACGGGCGTCCAATTGCGGACCGACAGGCGATCCAGTGGATGCTGACGGACGTATACATGGACATCATCGCCCTGCGCTCGGTGGCCCGCGAAACGGCGGCCCGAGCCGACGCGGGGGAAGACGTGAGGGTGGAGGCGTCGATGGTGAAATATGCCGCCGGTGAATGGGGATGGCGCAGTATTGACAAGATCATGCAGATTTTCGGCGGAATGGGCGAAACCCTGGACATGCCGATAGCCCACTGGTATCACATGTTGCGCCACGCTCGAATCGGCGGGGGAACGTCTGAAATTCACAAATTTGTGATGGCAAGGGCACTGCTGAGTGGTCGAGTGAACTTTCAAGGATGATGGGACGATTGATGAAAATGCAACGAAAGCGCGTGAAAACCGGATTGTTGATATTTGGGGCGGCCCTGATATTGCTGGGGCTGGCGGCCTGTGGTGGACAACCAACGCCGGCATCGGTAATTTCCGCCAACACCGGGTCAACAGCGGGTGACAACGGCGGGGAGCCGACGTCCGATGGGTCGGCTGGCTCTGCAACGGGAACCGACGCCGCCGACGCGAACCCAACCACCGCGACGTTGCCCATGACGGTGAAATCCGAAACCAACGCCGGCGCGGCCACGGTGAATCAGCAGGATGTTGACGATGTGGACGTCGTGGAGGTTGCCGGGGTTGGCAGCGCCGTGGGGATACCCGACATCGCCGTGCTTTCGCTGGGCGTTTCAGTTACCGCCGACACGGTGTCGGAAGCCAGGAACACGGCGGCGGCGACAGCGCAAAAGGTGGTGGATGCGCTGATGGCAAATACTGTTGCTGCCGAGGACATATCGACGGTCCGGTTTACCATCCGCCCGGATTATGACTACTCGCAGAATGAAACACGGTTCAAGGGCTACACCGTGGTGAATTCGCTACGGGTTACGGTGCGGGAAATATCGGCGGTGGGGGACGTGATCGACGCGAGCATCGCTGCCGGGGGTGACAACATCGTATTCAACAATCTGGATTTTGCGTTTTCCGAAACCGGTGCGCTGGAAACGGAAGCCCGAGAGAACGCGGTCGAAGATATGAGCGAAAAAGCCGCGCAACTGGCACGGTTTGCGGGTCGAGAATTGGGCGAGTTGAAGAAGATAACTGAAAACGTGGGAGGTGGCGGGCAGTTTGGCGCCGACGATTATCGAACCTTTGCATTAGAAGCAGCAGCATCCTTCGATACGCCGATCAGCGCGGGCCAGGACGCGATTACCGTGCTAGTGTATGGAGTGTATGAATTGCGTTAGGGGCACACGCGGGGCGACGACACAAATTATGGCGAACCGTCCACAATCGACGAAACGACCGGCAGCGAGACCGGGGTATGCGAGCAGGCCGGCTGCGGTAGCGTCGGGCGTGACGGTGTTCGGGGCAGGTGATTCGGAATGGTATTGAGCGACCACTCTATTCGCCACCAAATCGCCCAGGGGCGAATTGTCGTCGATCCCATTGATCTGGACGACGTGCAGCCGGCCAGCATCGACCTGCACCTGGATAGCCGCTTCCTGGTTTTCTCCAACTCACGGCAGCCTTACATCGACGTGCGTCATGCGCTGGACGATCTCACCGAGCCGGTGGAGATAGACGCCGAAACACCCTTCATGCTGCATCCCGGGGAGTTCGTGCTGGGCAGTACACTGGAGCACATTGAACTGCCGGACGACCTGGTGGCTCGCTTGGAAGGGAAAAGCAGCCTGGGTCGGATAGGGTTGTTGATACACAGCACCGCCGGGTTTGTGGATCCGGGATGGAGCGGACGGCTGACACTGGAGTTGAGCAACGTGGCCCGGCTTCCGATCGCGCTTTACTACGGCATGAAGATCGGCCAGATTTCGTTTTTGCAGCTCAGCACGCCGGCGGATCGTTTGTACGGTTCGCCGGAGCTGGGGAGCAAGTACCAGGGCCAGACCGGGCCTACGGCCAGCCGATATCATCGAGACTTCAGCGATAGTTAACGAGTAATAAAACCCAGGGTTATCGCATATGAAATTGCAGCCACGTCACTCCGGCGAAAGCCGGAGTCCAGGTTCTGTTGACATTTCCAGTCATTCCCGCGAAAGCGGGAATCCAGTGGTTCAAATAAGCATAACTATCCAGAAATTAGCCACCTCCCGACTCTCTGGATTCCCGCTTTCGCGGGAATGACGGTGGTTAGCGGGAATGACGGTGGTTAATTGGTTCATATGCGATTGCCCTGTAACAAAACCGGCTTGGCATTGACTCATCCCGATACGAAATACATGAGCAGGGCTATCTCACTGGCCCGGGGCGCGTTGGGCTCGACGAGCCCCAATCCGGCAGTGGGCGCGGTGGTAGTGAAGGATGGCCGCATAGTGGGCGAAGGATCTACGCTGCCGCCGGGCCAACGCCACGCGGAGATCGGGGCGCTAGAGCAGGCCGGTGGCGACGCGAACGGAGCGGTGCTCTATTGCACGCTGGAACCCTGCTGTCATTACGGGCGCACTCCGCCATGCACCGATGCCGTCATCGCGGCCGGGATTGCGCAGGTGTTTTATGGCGCTACCGATCCCAACCCCCGGGTGTCGGGCGGCGGCGCGGCGGCGCTGCGGGCGGCGGGCATCAGCGCAGGTTATGTGCCAACGCCGGAAACGGTAGAATTGTATGAAGGGTTTGCGAAGCACGTGGTTACGGGTCAGCCCTTCGTGGTGGCAAAGTTCGCCATGAGTCTCGACGGAAAGATTGCGACCCACACCGGCGATTCCAAGTGGATAACCGGGGAGCCGGCGCGGTCACGCGTGCAGGAAATGCGCAAGGAACTGGATGCTATCGTGGTGGGGATTGAGACCGTGTTGGCCGATGACCCGCAGTTGACAGCCCGGGATGCCGAGGGTCGGCCACTGGCCGCGCACCTGCAACCGGTCAGGGTGGTGGTGGACAGCGAGGCACGCACTCCGGTTGGGGCCCGAATGTTGCAAGAGCCCGGTCGAACTATAGTCGCGGTGGGAGGGAACGCCGCAACGGGGCGGGTTGGTGACTTGCAGTCGGCTGGAGCTGAAGTGTGCCAGTTCCCAGGAGAGGACTGGCGGGTAGATCTGGCGGGTATGTTGGCGCACCTGGGCAATTTGGGGCTGGTTAACGTGCTGGTAGAAGGCGGCGGTACTATCCTTGGGTCGATGCTGGATGCCGGTTTGATAGACAAGGTTCATGTCTTTATTGGCGCCATGCTGATTGGTGGAATGGACGCCAGGTCGCCCATTGAAGGGCGGGGAGCCGGAAGTATGAGAGACGTGTGGGATTTACGGGAAACCAGGCTGGAACAGATAGGGCCGGATTGGTTAATCACCGGATATCCGCACCGGGGGAGTGAATAATGTTTACGGGAATTGTGGAGGAAGTTGGCAGGGTCGCTGAGCTGTCGCAATATCGGCTGGCGGTAAAAGCGCAAACGGTGACCGGCGACGTGAAGCTGGGTGACAGCATCGCGGTTAACGGCGCTTGCCTGACGGTGGTGGAATTCGATTCCGGCAGCTTCGCCGTGGACCTGGCTCCGGAAACGTTACGCCGCACTTCGTTGAGTCAAGTCTCTGCGGGCGGCGCGGTGAACCTGGAGCGGGCATTGCTGGCGTCGGACCGCATGGGCGGGCACATCGTTCAGGGGCACGTGGACGGGACTGGGACGGTATCCGGATTCACTCCGGAAGCGGACTGTTACATCATGGAAATTGAAGCCCCGTCGTCGCTGGTTCCTTACATCGTTGAGAAGGGGTTTATCTCGGTTGACGGGATTAGTCTCACAGTGGTACAAAGAACGAGCAATCTTTTCACCATTTCGGTGATTCCTTTCACAATGCAAAACACAAACCTGCACGAGCGTAAAGTTGGCGACGCGGTGAACCTGGAAGCAGACATTCTGGCCAAGTATGTAGAAAGTCTGCTGGCGGCCAAACCAACCGGCTAGGTGTAGAAGACCGAACGGGCAGGGCAAACGGATGCAGCTGGCGAGCATCGAACAGGGTCTGGCAGACTTGCGGGCGGGCAAGTTTCTTATCGTTGTGGACGATGAGGACCGCGAAAACGAGGGAGACTTGGTTATGCCGGCGGAGTGCGTTACCGCCGACGCGGTCAATTTCATGGTTACCCACGCCCGTGGCCAGTTGTGTATGCCCATGACGTCGGAACGGTTGGCGGAGTTGGAAATTCCCATGCTGCCCAGCCGGAACACGGATGCCGCGATGCCGACAGCGTTCACCATGCCGGTGGACTACGCGATCAATACCTCAACCGGTATTTCGGCCCATGACCGCGCGTTGACCGTGCAAGCCCTGATCGACCCGGCGTCAAGCCCGGCGGATTTCATTCAACCGGGTCACCTTTTCCCCTTGCGATACCAGCCGGGAGGAGTGCTGGTTCGGCCGGGCCACACCGAGGCCATCATCGACCTGTGCCGGCTGGCGGGGATGTACCCGGCCGGAGTGGTTTGCGAGGTGATGAAAGACGACGGCACCATGGCCCGCCTTCCTGATTTAATGGAGTTGGCACAAAAACATTCGCTGAATATACTGACTATTGCCGACCTTATTGAGCACCGCCGGCAATTTGAGACGGTCGCCCAGGAACATTTACCGGCCTGACCGGAGATCCGCGGCGCGTAATGGAGCGCTGGGGATTGCAGGTTGACGAAGTGCGTTTCTGGACCACACGTTGCGACATCAATACACGCCGGAGGAATGATGCCCTTATGTAGCCTGGAAGAGGCTCTGGAAGACTTGATCTCCGGCAAATTCGTTATTGTCGTAGACGACGAGGGCAGGGAAAACGAGGGAGATCTGTTTCTGTTCGCGGAAAAGGCGACGCCTGAGGCTATCGCCTTTATGGTAACCCACGCCAGGGGACTGGTCTGCGTTCCACTGCCGGGGTCGCGGTTGGATGAGCTACACATTCCCAGCCTGCGAAGTCGCAACAGCCCAACGTCGCAACCCACTGCTTTCACCACGTCCGTGGACTATAAGTGGGGAACCACCACCGGTGTTTCGGCCTACGACCGCTCCGCCACGATCCGCGCGCTGACTCATCTCAACTCTGCGCCGGGCGACTTTATGCATCCGGGGCACATGTTCCCGCTGCGCGCCGATCCGGGGGGTGTCCTGAGCCGGCCCGGACACACCGAAGCCATCATAGATCTGGCGGAATTGGCGGGCGTTTTTCCTGCCGGCGTAGTCTGCGAAATCATGAACGCGGACGGCAGCATGGCCCGTATGCCGGATCTGGAGCTGTTTGCGGTCAAGCACGATTTGAAGATATTCAGCATTGCGCAGCTCATCGCGCACCGGCGCATTACCGAAACCTTGATTACACGCGTTGCCGAGGCGAACCTGCCGACGAAATACGGTGTAGCACGCATCATCGGTTACCGCAGTTCCATCGACGAAGGAGAACATGCCGCGCTGGTGGTTGGGGAATGGAAAAACGGTGACGAAGTGATGGTGCGGGTGCACAGCGAATGCCTTACGGGTGATGCCTTCGGCAGTCTCAAATGTGATTGCGGGGAACAGCTGGACATGGCGATGCGCATGATTTTTGAGAACGGATCGGGTGCGCTGGTGTATTTGCGGCAGGAAGGTCGCGGGATTGGGCTGCACAACAAGATCAAGGCATATGCTCTACAGGAGCAGGGGCTGGACACTATCGAGGCCAATGTTGCGCTGGGGTTTCAGCCGGACGAACGAAAGTACGATTTGGCGGTTCAAATCATGCGCGATCTGGAGATATCGCGGGCGCGTTTGGTAACCAACAACCCCCACAAGATGGCCGGGATCAGCGGGCTTGGAGTGCAGGTTACCGACCGAATTGGGTTATCCGTTTTGCCGAACCAGACCAACGAGCAATACCTGCGGACGAAGCGGGACAGTATGGGCCACCTTTTGTCGCCGAGCCCGCCGGACGTGGGATAACACTTTAAGCGGGCTGCATTGTCGCCACGTGGGTTAGCCGCCGAGTTTGGTCACCAGGTAGGCTTCGATAAATTCGTCGATTTCGCCCCCCAGCACGGCATCGGTATTGCCAGACTGATAATCGGTGCGGTGGTCTTTCACAGATTTGTAGGGGTGCAGAACGTAGCTGCGAATCTGGTTGCCCCACTCTGCTGAAACCCTTTCGCCACGGAGTTGCGACAGGTGCTCGGCCCGTTCTTCTTCGCGCCGGGCGAGGAGCCTGGCCCTCAGGATTCGTATGGCGTAATCGCGGTTCTGGTGCTGGGAACGCTCCGTCTGGCAGGACACCACGAGGCCGGTGGGCAGGTGCGTGATGCGAACCGCCGACGCAACTTTCTGTACGTTCTGGCCTCCGGGGCCGCTGGAGCGAAAGAAGTCCATCTTGATGTCATCGGGTCGGATTTCGATCTCGCCTTCATCGTCCAGTGCGGTCGGCAAGACTTCTACCCGGGCGAAGGAAGTTTGACGACGGCGGGCCGGGTCGAAGGGTGACATGCGAACCAGGCGATGCACGCCCACCTCTGCGTTGAGGTAACCGAAGGCGTGGGGGCCACCTATTTCCAGAGTGCCCGTCCGCAACCCGGCTTCATCCCCGTACGCGGTGTCGAGGACCTGGACCGGACGCTTTGATTTGGTGGCCCATCCGGCGTACATACCTAGGAGCATTTCAACCCAGTCGTGGGAATCGGTGCCGCCGGCGCCCGAATGGATGGTCAAAATGGCGGGGCGGCCATCGTAAGGGCCGGAGAGGGTCAATTGCATCTCGGCCCTGGCCAGGTCGGCGGCGACGCTCTCGGATTCCTCAGTCAACTCGTCAAACAGGCTGTCGTCGCTGTTTTCGATGGCAAGGTCAGTCAGTTCCAGCAAATCCGCTACACGGGATTGCAATTCGCGCCACGAGTCTACAGATTGCTGTAGCTGACCCAACTGCTGCATTTTGCGCTGGGCGTTGGGCGGGTCGTCCCAAAAATCGGACGCGGAAGCCTCCCGGTTCAATTGGTCGATAGATTGCTCTTTGCCAGTCAGGTCAAAGCCGCTCCGCAACTTCGTGGAGTTTGGTGGACATATCTACGAGATGCTGGCGGATCTCTTCCATTTTGGATACCCCGGGCCGGACTGTGCAGCCGATTTCGTTATTGCTTCGGCCATTATACTACACAGGCATTAGCATACCGTGCGAAATCGGGCATCGAATGTTGAATCGGGTATAATTGCCACATGAAAATTACGGCGGTGCGGATTGCGCGTGCCCGGTAGTGAAAACGACCGCCGCCCATACCAACCACACCTAACAGGCAGGTAGCGTAAATGCTCGACCATGGAGCCCCGGAGAACGCGGTCAGTGACCCCATCGAATCCTTGAGACACCGGATGCGCCACTCGGCGGCCCATGTTATGGCAGACGCCGTATTGCAGTTGTTTCCGGAAGCCAAGGTCGCGATCGGGCCACCCACCGCGGACGGGTTTTATTACGATTTCCAGGTGGAGCGTCCTTTTACTCCGGAAGACTTGGAACAAATCGAAGCGTTGATGATTGCCACCATCAAGGCGGATGCCCCGTTTGTTCGCGAAGAGTTGAGTCGGGACGGGGCGCGATCCATGTTCTTGGAGCAACCGTTCAAGCAGGAGATAATCGACGACTTGCCCGACGAAACTACGCTGAGCATTTACCGTCATGGCGAGTTCACTGATTTGTGCCAGGGTCCTCACGTTGATCGCACCGGCGAGATCGCAGCGGTAAAGCTCTTGCACACTGCCGGAGCGTATTGGCGCGGTGACGAGAATCGACCGATGCTGCAGCGCATCTACGGGACGGCGTTTGAGTCGCAGGCGGAACTGGATGCCCACCTGGAAAGGTTGGCGGAAGCGGAGCGCCGCGACCACCGAACCCTGGGGCGCCAGTTGAATCTATTTACTGTGCATGAAGAGATTGGCCCCGGATTGATCGTGTGGCACCCCAAGGGCGGCGTGATGCGGTCGATCATCGAAGATTATTGGCGTGACATACACTACCGCCAGGGATACAACATCGTGTATTCGCCGCACATTGGACGGGCGCGATTGTGGCAGACCAGCGGACATCTGGATTTCTATCGGGAGAGCATGTACGCGCCCATGGAAATAGATGACCAGGAATACTATCTGAAGCCGATGAACTGTCCGTTTCATATCCAGATCTACCGGTCGGCGCTGCGGAGCTACCGGGAACTGCCCATGAGGATCGCGGAATTGGGCACCGTGTATCGATACGAACGCAGCGGGGTACTGCACGGTTTGATGCGGGTGCGCGGGTTTACCCAGGACGACGCCCACATATTCTGCTTGCCCGATCAGGTAGCCAACGAGGTGGGGGACGTGCTGGACCTGACCTTTGAGATTATGGCGGCGTTTGGATTCGACGAATACGACATCATGCTGTCAACGCGGCCCGACAAATATGTGGGCGAGCCGGATATGTGGGAACACGCTACCGAATCACTGCGGGAAGCCCTGGTGTCGCGGGGGCTTGACTATGACATCGACGAAGGCGGCGGGGCATTTTACGGGCCAAAGATTGACATTAAGATTAAGGATGCCCTGGGGCGAGACTGGCAATGCACGACGGTTCAGTTCGACTTCAATCTGCCGGACAGATTTGATTTGACCTTCCAGGACGACCAGGGCAATCGGTCGCGTCCGTATATGGTGCACCGGGCGATTCTGGGTTCTCTGGAACGGTTTTTCGGGGTGTTGGTAGAACACTACGCCGGAGCATTCCCGCTTTGGTTGGCGCCGGTGCAGGCCGTGGTGATACCAATTGCCGACCGCCACGTTGAATACGCGCAACAGGTTGCGGCACAGTTGCAGGATGCGGGATTCCGGGCCGACGTGGATGATCGCAGTGAGCGGATGAATCTAAAGATACGCCAGGCACAGTTACAAAAAACGCCCTACATGCTGGTGGTGGGAGACCGGGAGGCCGAAGCAGGGGCGGCGGCGGTTCGGACGCGGGATGACGGAGATCTGGGTGCCTTGCCCATGAATGAGGTGGTGGAGCGGTTGGTGGCCGAACTTGACGGCACGCCGGTGGCCGGTGGGCGACGCAGGCGTTAGTCCCAGCGCCGGGTGTCCAAGGCCGGACAGCAACCGCTCAGGTTACTCCGGGGAGGTACACCGAACCGGTCAGGGCCAGCGGGAGCGGCTGGTTAGCGCGCGGCCAATTGCTCAAACTGCGCTCGCAGCGTGGACTCGCTGCCACCGCCATAGCCTTTTCGGTAGGTGATTATGCCTTGGCCGTCCAGCGCGATCATGGAAGACTGACTAACGACTTCCAGGTCACGCAACGTTGGACCCACCGGTTGCGCAGCTATGACGTCCGTGTAGCGTTGGCCAGAGGCGTAGGCATCCAGGGTGGCCGCGTCCTCGGTGTATGCGACCAGGTAAAAATCGACCTGGCCGGCGAATTCGGGGGCGATTTTGCTCAGCGTCTGTAACTCAGCGCGGCAGGTTGGTCACCAGGTAGCGAAGTACATCATGAATGCGGGCCGCCCGGTTGCCAGCAATTCGCTTGATGAGATTTGCCGACCATCCGTAAGCTGGAGCGCGAACTCCGGGGCGGAGTCACCAACACCGGTTCCCACCTGAGTGATTGGCGGGACTGCCGTGGAAGTCGGGGCGAGCGTCGGCGGTATGGTTCGCTCCTCGGTTGGGATGCCAGTGGGAGTTTCGGAAACGGAGCCGGCGATGGGCGTTGTGGGTGCCGCAGAAACGGTTGGGGTTTCCGGAGTCGCCTCGGATGCACCGGGCCCTGGGGTGGCGGTTGCCGGCATCTGCGCCTGGGATTCGACCGGGGTGGGTTGGGAATCGGCGGCGGGCGAAACGGCTGAGATTTCCGGTGTCGCCGCGGATGCGCCGGGCCCTGGGGCGGCAGTTGCCGGCATGGGCGCGTGGGATTCGACGGGTGCGGGTGGAGAATCGGTGGTAGGCAAATCGGTTGAACTGCACGCAGCAGACACTGCCAACACCAGGATGACCAACAGGGTCAGCGGTATGACATTTATGCTGTGCATGTGTTACAGGCGGCGCCAACGGCGCCGGAAGCTAGCCTCATCAACTTGGCAGTTGTAAATCTTGCCGACGCTGATCTTTCTGTCGGTCGGATTCGAAACCGGACGGTACCGCGGCGGAGTCGGCGGCCAAAGCATCCAGATGCGAACGCCATTCCGTGAGGTCTCCGATCACCTGCCGATGGTACATGATACCATCGCCGTTGATGGCCATCATCTCGGCCTGTCGGGTGACCTCCAGATCGGCCATCATGTCGCCGACGCCCTGGACCGATATAAGGTCGGTGAACCCCCGGCTTTCGATGTAATCGTTAACGACGGCTAAGGGTTCGTCGTACGACACGACGTAGAAATTGATGTCTTCGTACTCAGTGGCGAGAGTGTGCAGCGTCTGTAACTCAGCGCGGCAGGTTGGTCACCAGGTGGCGAAAAAGAACAGGTGGGCGGGCCGGTCTGCTGTGTCCAGAGATTCGGAGGACACCTGGGCGCCATCGGCCAGCTGCATTGCGAATGGCGGCACGGCGTCGCCTACGTCGGAGCCGACGCCACCGGAAGCGGGGGCGCAGGCCAACGCGATGCTGACTGCGACGGCGAGAACCGCAAGCCACGGCACTATTCTGATTCTGTTGGTCGAGACGTTCATGGTCGGCGCATGTGCTTCCTGAGCATCTGGTATGCTTGCCTTTGAACGAGGCCATTTTACCAATTTGGATAGCGCCGCGCTATCATTCTGATACAAGCACTCGCCGATACACGCAATCGAGTCTTTGACTCCGGAGCACTGACAATGCCCAATCGATTAAACCAAGAAACCAGCCCGTATCTGTTGCAGCACTCGGATAATCCCGTCGACTGGTATCCGTGGGGAGATGAGGCGTTGAGCCGGGCCCGCGATGAGGACCGACCCATTCTGCTAAGCATTGGCTATTCGGCTTGCCACTGGTGCCACGTCATGGAACGTGAGTCCTTTGAAAACGAGGAAATCGCCTCGCTGATGAACGAGAATTTCGTCAACATTAAAGTTGACCGGGAAGAACGGCCCGATCTGGACTCGGTGTACATGGAAGCGGTTCAAATGCTGACGGGCAGCGGTGGGTGGCCCATGACCGTGTTCCTGACCCCGGAGGGACGCCCGTATTATGGCGGAACCTACTTTCCTCCGGAAGACCGGCAGGGTATGCCCGGTTTTCCGCGGCTGTTGGCCGCTGCCAGCGAGGCGTATCGCACCAACAAAGGAGAAATCGAACGGGTCACGCGGCAATTGGCCGATCAAATGGGACGCTCCGGTCAAATGCCCAGGGGAGTTAACCCACTGACTACGGAGGTCATGCACACGGCATATTCACAGTTGGCCACGCAATTCGACCATTTGAACGGCGGATTTGGCAACGCGCCAAAATTCCCGCAGCCCATGACGCCGGAATTCATGCTGCGATACCACCAGCACGGATTCAATCCGCGAGCGTTGGAGATGGTGCAGCTGACGCTGCAAAAGATGGCGTACGGCGGCATCTATGACCAGGTGGGCGGCGGGTTTCATCGTTATTCTACGGACGCCTACTGGCTGGTTCCCCACTTTGAAAAAATGCTGTATGACAACGCGTTGCTGGCGCGCCTGTACCTGCACGCCTGGCAGATTACGTCAAACCCGCTTTATCGGCGCATTACCGAGGAAACTCTGGACTACGTGCTTCGAGAGATGACTGATACGGCCGGGGGGTTCTATTCGGCGCAGGATGCCGACAGCGAGGGTGTGGAGGGCAAGTTCTTCGTGTGGACGCCTGACGAACTGCGGGCGGCGTTGGGCCCGGACGCCGAGCTGGTAATGGGATATTACGGCGTAACCGACCGAGGTAATTTCGAGGGCGCCAACATCCTCAACGTACCCAAGCATCCGGAAGACTACGCCGATGAGCGAGGGGTGAGCGAAGGCGAATTGTCGGAGGCGGTGCAGCGCGCCAGAGCGACGCTGCTTGAGATACGGGAACGGCGGATCCATCCGCTTCTGGATGACAAGGTGCTGACCGGATGGAACGGATTGATGCTGAGATCGTTCGCCGAAGCCGGAGCCGCCCTGAATCGCGTAGATTACCTGGACGCAGCCCGCAGGAACGCGGCTTTTTTGCTGGACTCGATGCGGGACGAAAACGGTCGCATACTGAGAACCTGGCGTAACGGCCAGGCCAAACTGCTGGGGTACCTGGAAGACTATGCGTGTCTGGCGGACGGGTTGCTGGCTTTGCACGAAGCTACGCTGGAATCCCGGTGGTTGTGGGAAGCCAATGTAGTCGCGGAAGGCATTATCGAACTGTTCTGGGACGATGCGGTTGGCGGGTTTTATGACACCGGCAGCGATCACGAATCACTGGTGATTCGGCCCCGGGATGTGTTCGACAACGCACAGCCGTGTGGCGGTTCAGTGGCCACCGACGTGCTGCTTCGACTGGCCATAATCACCGGCAACGACGATTTCGCGACGAAAGCGGCGACACCGATCCGCGCATTGCAGCCGTTGTTGGGACGGGCGCCATCCGCCACCGGGCACTGGTTGGGCGCATTGGATTTCTACGTGTCACTGCCGAAAGAAGTAGTTATTGTGGGCCCGGCAAATGGCGAAATTACCAGGGGCATGTTGGAGGAGGTTGGAAAGCGGTATCTACCCAACCGGGTGGTTGTGGGGGTGGGCGACCCGTCGTCGCCGCCGCTGGGCAACTCTCCGTTACTGGAGCAGCGGGTAATGCAGGACGGAGCTCCCACCGCCTACGTTTGCCAGCATTATGTCTGCCAACTACCGGTCACGACGGCCGAGGCGCTGGCGGCGCAACTGGATTCATAAGTGAACGCGCCGGGCATCGGCGCCCATCAGGATTTCGCCGGCAGGAGGCCGGCGGCGGCAACGGTCTCGGGGTTCACGGTGTCGGGCAGGCGGTAGCGGGGCCAGAGGCCCAAGCCCAGCAGCGCCAATGCGCCGGCCAGCAACGGGGCCAGGCGAATGCCCAGCGGGTTCTCCGGAGAATCTCCTAATTGCAGCACCAGGCTCAACAGTAAAGGCGGCAGGGCGTAGGTTACTTTCTCAAAAAAGTTTTGCGTGGAGTAGAACATGGCTTCCCGCTGCTCGCCTCTAATCAGAGCGTCGTAGTCCGCAATGTCGGCGACCAACGCTTTGGGCAGCAAAAAGACCGCCGCCATGGGGATACCCACGACGAAAGCCAATATCAAACCCTGTAGTACCAGATAGCCCGATACGAAGACGCCAACCAGTCCGAGCAAGGGGAACATCAGTCCGCTCAATACCAGACATACTCCATATAACCGGCGCTTGCTGGCGTGGCCGAAATTAAACAGCAACCAGATGCCGATGCCAGCCAGGACCACGCCGCCGATCATGCAGGCGGAAAGCCAGCCGGACGCGGCGCCGTCTTTTTCCTGTAGCAGAACACCGGCGGCGAAATAGGGCACCCAGCCTTGCAGAATGCCCGCGCCAGTGACGAACATGACCATCGTGGGCAGGTAACAGATGAACTGCGAATTCTGCAACGTATCCTTGATTCCGGGCCAGAAAGATACTTGCGCCGGGGGAGTGTCGCGCGGTGCATGTTGCCAGACGGCGGCCAGCGAAATATAGCGGAATACCAGCGCCGTTACTGCGAAAATCGTGCCCGCAATCTGGAATCCATACGCATCCTTGATAAACCCGCCGAGAACCAGACCCAGCCCGGCCCCGCCTACCGCGAAAAGGAATATGAAGCTGACCACGTTCATCCGGTCGCTGGCGGTAGGGGTCAGTTCCGGCACCAACGCCTCCAGCGCGCCGCTTGACATGGTGTGTGCGGTGAAAAAGAGTTCCAGCGTCAACACGAAGTACAGTGCATTCCACCAACTGCTGCCATCGGCGGGTAAAAACCAGACCAGCGCCCCGAACAGACCATAAAACGGCGTGCTGAACAGGATGAAAGGGATACGACGCCCCCACTGGCTGCGGGTGCGGTCGCTCCACCAACCGATGAGGGGGTCGGTAAATGCGTCAATAAACCGGCCAGCGAAAATTAAAAATCCGGCCAGCACCCGGGCGTCAATGCTGATCCCGACCAGCGACACGTCGGGCACGCGGCTCATTCCTTCCAACGCCGGGGGAGCGAGAAAGAAGAGCACCCACTGCTGCCGGAAGTACCCGATAGCCTGCAGGCCGATATGGTCAGATGCGAAGAGCAGCTTGTTGCCAAGGGGCAAGCGTGCTTTCGTGGGCGGCGACGCAATGGTCATATTGCTCAGGTATCGGGTGGGGCGTGCAGTATCGCCGCAATGTAGCACATTCAGCGATAGGCTACCGGTGGGAACCAACTTGCGGGTCAATTGTGCAACTACTGTTCTTGCCGGCTGTCATTGCGAGCGCAGCGTGGCAATCTCGTCGGCGTAGCAATGGTGGTTTGCCGACGTGTGTTCAACCTCAAAAAGATTGCCACGTGGTTCGACAGGCTCACCATAAGCGGCTGCGCTCTCGTAATGACAAGGGGACGCTGTCACCCTCACCCCAACCCTCTCCCATCGAGGGAGCGGGGACAGGGACGGGTTTTTACCTAGATGAACAGGATGAGCAGGATGGACGGGATTTTTGGGTGTGGCAGGGAACGGGATTGCCACGTCGCTGCGCTCCTTGCAATGACAAGGTGGGCGACGAGATTGCTACGCTGCGCTCGCAATGACACATTAAATGGGTACGCGTGAGCGTTTGCCTGGGGTACCGTTGATTAGGGTTCGGATGTATAATTGGTGCGGTTCGGCTTCCGTTGGGGCCGCAGCATCCAGTGGGATGCCGGGCACCTATGCCCCTCAGTCCGCGCCGCATCGTGCCCGGAATGTACGGACTCGTCCATATGGTGTTGTTCTGTGATGGAAAGTTCGTGTAAATTTTTCATGTCAGGGACTGTAATCAAACAATTCCTGGCGACTCGCAGCGGCCCGTGAAACTTTTTTACTTAGGAGAAGAATATGCCAGAAGCTGCCAAGATTATTTACACCAAAACTGATGAGGCCCCGGCGCTGGCCACACAATCGTTGCTGCCGATTCTCCAGGCATTTACCAAGGGAGCCGGTTTTGAACTGGAGACTTGGGACATCTCGTTGACTGGCCGCATCATCGCCAATTTCCCCGACAAATTGACCGACACGCAAAAGGTGCCCGATTATCTGACCATGTGCGGCGATTTGTGCAAGGAGCCGGGGGCCAACCTGGTAAAGCTGCCCAATATCAGCGCCTCAATTCCGCAGTTAAAGGGCGCGGTCCAGGAATTGCAGGGCAAGGGTTATGATATTCCCGACTACCCCGACCAACCTGCAAACGACGAACAACGCCAAATCCAGGCGCGCTATTCCAGGGTGATAGGCAGCGCGGTCAACCCGGTCATACGGGAAGGCAACTCTGATCGACGGTCGGCGACATCGGTCAAGGAGCACGGCAAACGCAATCCCCATCGGATGATGCAGGATTGGCCGGAAGTGTCCAAAACGCGCGTGGGCCACATGACCAGCGGGGACTTTTACGGCACTGAGCAGGCCGTGACAATCGCAGCAGCGGGGTCGGCTGCAATCGAATTTGTCACACGCGACGGGCGCGTGACTGAGCTCAAATCCGGTATCCCGCTGCAATCCGGCGAAATCATCGACTGCGCCGTGATGAACGTGCGTGAATTGCGCGAATTTTACGCCGAGGAAATGGCACAGGCCAAAGCTGACGGCGTATTGCTCTCCCTCCATGTGAAGACCACTATGATGCGCGTGTCGGATCCAATAATTTTCGGCCATTGCGTGTCGGTTTACTACCAGGACGTATTGGACAAACATGGGGCAGACTTGGCTGAACTCGTGGTGAACCCGGACAACGGAATCGCTGAACTCTACACGAAGATTCAATCTCTGCCCGAGGGAAAAAGGGCTGAAATCGAGGCGGATATCCAGGCGGTCTATGGCGTCCGCCCGGAGCTGTCGATGGTGAACTCCAATCGGGGCATCACCAATCTGCATGTGCCGAGCGATACGATTATTGACGCCTCCATGCCGGTGATTGTCCGCGATGGCGGTCGCACGTGGGGCCCCGATAACGAGTTGCACGACACGGTCGCGCTGATTCCCGATCGCTCTTATGCGACTTTATATCAGTCGATCATAGAAGACTGCCAGGAGAATGGGGCGTTTGATCCGTCCACCATTGGCAGCGTCGCCAATGTGGGGCTGATGGCACAGGCGGCCGAAGAGTATGGTTCCCACGACAAGACCTTCAAAGCGCCAGGGAACGGGACGATTCGGGTCGTGGACGCATCGGGTGCGACTCTGATGGAGCAGCAAGTTGAGGAAGACGATATCTTCCGGATGTGCCAGACCAAAGACGCGCCGATTCAGGACTGGGTCAGGCTGGGGGTCAATCGGGCCAGAATCACCGGCACGCCGTCCATCTTTTGGTTGGACCCGGACCGGGCGCACGATGCGGAACTGATCAAGAAAGTGGACCAGTATCTACCCATGAATGACACGACCGGGTTGGAAATTAGCACCATGTCTCCCATCGATGCGATGAGGTTCACGATGGCGCGTAGCCGAACTGGCCAGGACACGATTTCCGTGACCGGCAACGTGTTGCGCGACTATTTGACTGATCTATTTCCCATCCTGGAGTTGGGCACCAGCGCCAAGATGCTTTCGGTCGTCCCCCTGCTGGAAGGCGGCGGGCTATTTGAGACCGGCGCTGGCGGCTCGGCCCCCAGGCACGTGCAGCAATTCCTGGAGGAGGGACATTTGCGGTGGGATTCGCTGGGCGAGTTCTGTGCGCTGGTGGCATCGTTCGAGCACTGTGGCGAGGTGTTGAAGAACGACCGAGCCAAGCTGCTGGCTGAGACCCTGGATCAGGCAATTGGGGAGCATCTGGAATACCAGAGGGCGCCATCGCGCCGGGTGAACGAGCTTGACACGCGAGGCAGTCATTTCTACCTCGCTCTGTACTGGGCGCAAATGCTGGCCAAGCAGACCCAGGACCCAGAGCTGCAAGCGCGCTTTACCGAGGTAGCGCGGCAGTTGTCCGCCAACGAAGACAAGATAGTTCAGGAGCTGATCGAATCTCAAGGACAGCCGGTGGATATCGGTGGCTATTACCACCCCAATGACGGGATGGCCGCCAAAGCCATGCGTCCGAGCGCCACTTTGAACGCCATCGTGGACGCAATCTAGCAACGAACGGCTTGGAATCAAGGCAGGATGCCCACGAGCCGCCAACTGACGGCCCGAGCGGAGTGATACTGCAACGAAGCAGGGGCGACGCATACGTCGCCCCTGTCTATTCCTGTTAATCCCAATGTTGAAATCTTATCGGAGGCAATTTCCAAAATGCGAAGCAAAGTAACCGTCGTTGGCGCCGGCAACGTGGGCGCCACCACTGCGCAGCGAATCCACCAGCTGGGCTACGCCGATGTGGTGCTGGTGGATGTGGTTGAAGACCTGCCGCAGGGCAAGGGGCTGGATATGCTGGAATCCGGCCCGGTTATTGGCTCAGACGCCCTGATTACCGGGTCGAACGGCTATGAAGAAACCGCCGGCTCGGAAGTGGTGGTCATCACCGCCGGCATCGCCAGGCGGCCCGGTATGAGCCGGGACGATTTGCTGCTGACCAATATGCGTATCACCTCGGCGGTTACCGAGGAGGTAGTGCGCCATTCTCCCGATTGTATCATCCTCGCCGTTACCAACCCGCTGGACGCGATAGTGCAGAACGTTTATGAAACCGCCGGTTTCCCGCGCAGCCGGGTGTTTGGCATGGCCGGCGTCCTGGACACCGCCCGCTACCGCACCTTCATCGCCCAGGAGCTCGACGTGTCGGTGGACGACGTGCACGCGCTGGTGTTGGGCGGCCACGGCGATGACATGGTGCCGTTGGTGCGCTACACCACCGTCGGCTGCATCCCGCTGACGGAGCTGCTGCCTAAAGACCGGATCGATTCCATCGTCCAGCGCACCCGCGACGGCGGCGGCGAAATCGTGGCGCTGCTCAAGCAGGGTTCGGCTTTCTATGCCCCGTCGGCGGCGATTACGGAAATGGTTGAGGCGATACTGCTGGACAAGAAACGCATACTGCCCGGCTGCGCCTATCTCGAAGGCGAGTACGGCATCAACGGGCTGTGCGTCGGTGTTCCGGTGAAAATCGGCGCCGGTGGCATGGAGCAAGTGGTGGAAATCAGCCTGACCGACGATGAGCGGGCGGCGCTGCAAAGTTCGGCGGCCTCGGTGCAGGAATTGGTGGACGTGATGTCGAAAGCCAAGGCAGAAGCCAGCTAGAAACCACCAGTAACAATTCGGTTACGACCCCGCCTGGAAATCCCCCGGCGGGGTTAATTCGGTAGGGCCGAAATTCACCCGTGTATAATTGTCAGGCGTGTGACGCCAGCAGCGTCGCCCACCCGCATGGAGGCCGAGATGACACAACGCAATGAGATTGAACAGGAACTGCTCGCCAAGGCATCGCAGTATCTGCCCGGGAGCAGTACCGGCAACACCAACTACCCAGACGAGCTGAAGTTTTTGGTCAGAGAGGGCAAGGAAGGCCGGGTTTGGGACGTTACCGGTAACGAATACGTTGACTGGTTGATGGGATCCGGACCCATGATATTGGGCCACGCGCACCCGGCGGTGAACGAGGCGGTGTTGGAAGCAGTCGGTAGGGGATCCACATTTTTCACGACCAACGAGCAGGCGGTTCTGCTGGCGGAAGAGTTAGTCCGGGCGGTGCCGTGCGCCGAACAAGTGCGATTCACCACCAGCGGCACGGACGCCTGTTTCCAGGCGATGCGCGTGGCGCGGGCTTTTACCGGGAAGGAGAAGATTCTCAAGTTCGAAGGTGGCTTCCATGGCACCAGTGACTACGCCATGATGTCGGTGTTCGCCTCTGCGTCCACGGAATTTCCGCAGGCGGAGCCCAACAGCGGGGGCATACCCAGCGCGTTGAATGACCTGATGCTGATTTCCCAATTTAATGATCTGGACATGACGGCGGCCATAATAGATGCCCATAAGGATGAAATCGCCGCGGTGATCGTGGAGCCGATGCAGCGTACGCTGGCTCCCAACGCGGGTTTCCTGGCGGGGTTGCGGAAGTTGACGGCAGACGCGGGATTGTTGCTGATTTTCGACGAGGTGGTTACGGGATTCCGGTTGGCGTACGGCGGGGCGCAGGAATTTTACGGGGTGACTCCGGATTTGTGCTCGGTGGGCAAGATTATGGGCGGAGGATACGCGCTGGCAGCGGTGATGGGCCGCGCTGACGTGATGTCGGTTTACAACCGTGCATCGGTATCGGCTGATGATTATGTTGACCAAATCGGCACACTGAACGGGAACCCAATCGCCTGTGCCGCCGGGCTGGCCACGCTGGCCCAACTGCGGCAGGAAGGTGTTTACGACCGGCTTCGGGACGTGGGGGGGCGATTGCGCCGCGCGCTGACGGAGGCGTGCGAAGAAGCAGGATTCCAGGTCCAGAGTGTCGGTGAGGACGCTGTTTTCGACATCTATTTTGCCGACCATCCGGTGCACAATTACCGCGACGGACTGGCTGCGGATGCCGGATTGCTTGCAAGACTAAATGCCGGATTGCTGGAGAAACGAATCATCAAGAGCTGGCCCCAGAAATTTTACCCGTCAATCGTCCATACTGATGATGACGTGGACGAGACTATTGCCGCGATTCAGGCCGTAGTGCCTGGCTTGCGGGGGTAGGATCCACCCCAGGGCTATCGCATATGAAATTACAGCCACGTCACTCCGGCGAAAGCCGGAGTCCAGACCTTGTAATCTGCTGGATTCTCGCAGCGAAGCCATCGGAGTCGGTGATTGGATTCTCGCTTTCGCGGGAATGACGGTGGTTAACCGGTTTTTGCGGATAGAGGGCTGGGTGTGACGGCAACGCCCCGGCAGTGACCTGCCGGGGCGTTAGATTTCAGGTTGAATACGGGAGTCAGCGGCGGGTTCCGATTTTTACTTCTAACGGACCGGTGCTGACGATGTGCTTCTTAAGTCCCAACTCGGACGGCGACATTCCCATCGCCAGCCCGATCAGTTGGGGCAGATGCAGAATGGGCAAGTCGATGGAGCGGCGGGCCTGGCTGGCGGCTTTGGGTTGGAAACCGTCCAGATTGAGGTGGCAAAGCGGGCAGGGCGTGACCATGGCATCTGCGCCAAGGTCTTTCACTTCGGAGGTATGCTTGCCCACCATGGCCATGGAATTGCGCTCGTTGATAGTGAGGATTGGGAAACCGCAACACCGGGTTTTCCCTTCAAAATCCACCAGGGTTGCTCCCACCGAACCGATCAACATCTCCAGGGATTGTTGTCGCTCGGGGTGTTCGGCTATGTCCAGGGCTTCGGTGGGTCGCACAATGTAGCAGCCGTAAAACGGGGCGATCTTGAGATCGCTGAGCTGGCGGGTGATATGGGGCGCCAGTTGGTCCAACCCATAGTCTTCGATCAGAATCCACAGCAGATGTTTGGGTTCGCTGTTGCCGCTGTATTCCAATCCCTCCTCGGCGAGGTATGAGTTGATTTCGGCCAGATAATCGGGGTTTTGCATCCGGTGGTTGGCCTGGGACATCACACCTTGGCAGGTGCTGCAGATGGTGAGAATGGGCAATCCCATCTGTTCAGCCTTGGCGAAATTGCGGGCGTTGAGCGTGTCGCCAAAGAGTTGATTTTTCTCCTGGATTACACCGGCGCCGGTGCAGGTCCATCCTGGAATTTCTTCCAGTTCGATTCCCAATCGCTGGCAAACCATTTGGGCCGCCGGGTAGAGCTCGGGTGCACCGCCTTGCGAGACGCAGCCGGGGAAAAAGGCGTACTTCACTTGTAGTCCTCCGAAGTCGTGTGCCCGTTGGAAATCCCCTAACCGAACGGGGAGTTGTTACTAACCTGAGGTCGGGCGGGTTCCGGTTCCAGTTGACGGAACAACCGTCGCACGGCCTCTACGTTTTCGACGTTTTTGTGCATGATGGGGGGCATTTTGCCCCTTCGCATGGCGCGTAATGCTACGGGCATGTAACCCATCAAAGCGGGCAAATTCGTGATTCCAACGGTCTTGATGGGCAAACGCAATTCGTCCAGGCGTCCGCTGTGGCCCACCGAGTCGGTGAAGGCGTCGGTGTGGCGGGCGCCGTTGTTTTTGTCGTAACCGGACTGGATGGCCTGCTCACGCATTGCCATGATGCGATCCATGGGAGCGACACCCTTGGGGCATACCTGGACACATTCGTTGCAGCGGGTGCAGTCCCACATGCCGGTGGGTTCGCTCAACCCCCACAGCCGCTCCATGGAGACACCGTTAGAGTCGCCGTCGCGGGGGTCGGCGGTAAAACGGTAGGCTTTGGCCAACGCGGCGGGTCCCAGGAAGGTGGGGTCGACTTCGAGCACGGTGCAGTCGGAAACGCACGCTCCGCACATGATGCAGGCGGTGACGCCGGACAGATGGAGCATGGCATCGTTGGAAACGACGTACTCACCCTCCGGCTCCTGACCCATGTGTTTCAGATAAGGGTCGACCGCCTCGATTTTCTCCCAGAACAAGTCGAAGTTGACCACCAGATCCTTGATGACGGGCATGACGCCGGCGGGTTCTACGGTTATGACGCCGTCCTGAACCATAGTGCTGACGATTGTTTTGCAAGCCAGAGCGGCGTGGCCGTTGATGCGCATGGCGCAGGACCCGCAAATGGAACTGCGGCACGAACACCGCAACGATAACGTGCCGTCATCGTCTTCCCGGATCTGAATGAGCGCGTCCAGGACGGTGGCGTTGTCGGCGATGGTTACCGGATATTCCTGCCAGTACGGCAACCGATGTTCGCCGGTGGCTTCGGGGTCCTGTCGCTTTACCCTGATGGTTACGTCCATAACCTAATACTTCCTTTCCTCTGGTGTCCACTTTGTGATGGTAACTGGGAGTTCCGAAATCTGGGGGCCTGCCTCAGATTTGGATACCACGATATGGTGCAGCCATTCTTCGTCGTTGCGCTGCGGGTAGTCGACCCTGAACTGAGCGCCGCGGCTTTCCCGGCGTTCCAGCGCGCCGACGGCAATAGTCTCCGCGCAATCCAGCATGTATCCCAATTCGAGGGCAAACACCAGATCGGTGTTGAAAGTTTTGCTCTTGTTGTGCACGGGAACGTTTTCGTAGCGGCGTCGCAGGTCATGGAGGTCCCCCAGGGTTTCCTGGATTCCCTCTTCGTTGCGAAATACAGCGACATTGCGGTTCATGGACTCGCCCATTTCGCGGCGAATGGTTGCCCAGCGGTCGCCGTTGTGCGGGCGATCCAGCATTTCCTGGATGCGTCGCGCTTCCCGGGTCAGAGCGCCTGCTGCATCGAATTCAACGAAACCCTTGTTTCTGGACACGGTGGAGGCGTGATTTCCCGCTCGTTCGCCAAACACGATGGTGTCGAGCAGGGAGTTAGCGCCCAGACGGTTGCCGCCATGCACGCTGACGTTGGCGCACTCGCCGGCGGCATAGACGCCTTCCAGGTTGGTCAATCCGTCGATGTTGGTTTTGATGCCGCCCATTAGGTAGTGCATACCGGGGCGAATCGGAATGGGTTCGCGGATCATGTCGGCGCCGGCCAGATCAACGCCGATTTCGCGGATCTGGCTGAGTTTTTCCATGATGAGGGCTTCGCCGAGATGGGTGCAGTCGAGATACACGCAACCGTCCACGCCGTTGCCGGCATTGATTTCAGTTTGTTCGGCTCGGGACACAACGTCGCGTGAGGCAAGCTCCATCATGCTGGGGGCGTATTTCTCCATGAACCGGTTGCCGTCCTTGTCCCGGAGGAAGGCGCCCTCGCCGCGGGCAGCCTCGGAGATGAGCACTCCGCTGCCGGCCAGGGTGGTTGGATGGTATTGCACCATCTCCATGTCCATCAGCTGGCCGCCGGCGTTGTACACCAGACCCATGCCGTCGCCGGTGACGATGAGGGCGTTGGTGCTGGGTTCAAACAATCGACCGCAGCCACCGGTGCACAATATGACCGTTTTAGCCCGGATCAGATGCAGTTCGCCGGTGCGGATTTCCATCGCGATAACGCCGGCTGCCTCGCCGTCTTCCATAATCAGGGCGGTAACGAACCATTCTTCGTAACGGCGCACGCCGGATTTGATCAGCTGTTCAAACATCACATGGAGCAATGCCTGTCCGGTGAAGTCGCCAACGAAAAAGGTGCGGGCACGGCGTTGTCCGCCGAATGCCCGAGTGCCAAGCTTGCCCTCGTCGTCGCGGTTGAAAGTAACACCCATGTGCTCCATGTCGATCAGGGAAGCGCCGGCCTGGCGACACATGACCTCGATGGCGTCCTGGTCGCCCAGGTAGTCGCTGCCTTTGATCGTGTCGTAGGCATGGTCTTCCCAGTCGTCGCCGCGATCCAGCAAGGCGGCGTTGATCCCGCCCTGGGCAGCATTGGAGTGACTGCGCACCGGATGCACCTTGCTTATGATGGCGGTGTTCGCACCGCCGGCGCGGGCGGCGATAGCTGCCCTCATGCCGGCCAAACCCGCTCCAACAACGAGCACATCGTGTTGCAAAATTTCTGACATTCGCGTCATCCTCCGGCCGGGCTAACTGCGTACGCCCGTATTCTAAACTCACGATAAGGGGGTACCAAACGGATGGCTAATTATCCCCCATCACGCGCATTGCTAGCAACAGCGACGCCACGCTTTTGGCGTCCTGTATGGTTCCGTCAACGATCAGACCGAGCGCGTCCGAAAATGCAACCCGTTCCACGTCGATAAACTCATCGTCGTCTGACTCGAGCCGCGCCGGGGAGAGCTCGGTAGCGAGAAAGGCGTACATATACTCAGTGCACCAACCGGGAGCCAACCAGAATCCGGTGAGACGCTGCAATTTCCCGGCGGTGTGCCCGATCTCCTCTTGCAACTCCCGAATTGCGGCCACCTCGGGATCTTCTCCGGCCTCGATTCCTCCGGCTGGAACTTCCAACAGAAATGCGCCGGCCGGTTTGCGAAATTGCCTTACCAGCAGAACGTTGCCGTCGCCGTCCACGGGAACGACGCAGATTGATGCCTGGTGCTCGACGATTTCGCGGGTACTGGTTCGACCGTTGGCCAACTGCACCGTGTGGACGTCGACACTGACGAGACGACCTTCAAAGACGGTGCGGCGGGAAATAGTGGGTTCGTTGCGTGCAGAAATAATCATGGCATCCGTTGGGGAAATCACCTCACCTGAACCCCAAAACCCAACCGGCGGGTCAACGTAGCCCAGAAGTAGTTGTGTTCGTTGGCCCTCAGGAACCGGGCGCGGAATGGGCTGCGGGTGATGCGCACCCAATCTCCGGGTTCCATTGGGTAGTTTTCGAAACCATCTACGCTAAGAATGGCCTCTTGAGACCCTTCCAAGTGGAAATCCACGCTACTGGATGGCCGCAGGACCAACGGTGTGGTCAACCCGACGTGAGACGCCAGAGGCGTGAGCACTACATCATCGGACAAAGGGTCCACGATGGGGCCGCCGGCTGCAAAACTGTAACCGGTGCTGCCGGTGGCGGTGGCCAATATAACACCGTCGGCGCGGAAGGTGGACACGTCGGCGCCGTCGATGACGGCCCTTACGGTAATCACGCGAGACACGCGGCTGCGGGATAACACTACGTCGTTGAGCGCATGATACGGGCCATGAGGGACCGGTTCCGTGTCTTTAGAAGAGCCCCGGTAGGCTGCGGCCATCAACATACTATGTTCGGACACTCGCATATTGCCGTGGAGGTAATTCGGCAGGTCTTCCATTACGCTGGGGACGGTCAGCTCGGTCATGAAGCCAAGGCGACCCATGTTCACGCCCAACAATGGAATACCCAACGGTGCGATGGCCCGATTGACCCTCAAGATGGTGCCGTCGCCGCCGATGGTTATTACCATATCGGTGCCCTTACCGCGCTCACCCAAGCCCTCGGCGTCCTCAGCCGGAAGAATCCAGGTATCCGAACCCAGATTGAGCTCGCTGACGATGGCATGGGCCAGGTTCAGGGCCTCGGGAATCAGATCGTTATAGGCGATTCCTACGGTTGGCATGATTTACCCACCGCCGGACAATACCGATACTGCCTGCTCGGCAGCTGACAATATGGTACCCGGCGCCACGCCCAGCCAGAGCACGGAGAGAGCCGCCACACCAAGCGCCAGATTGACCGGCCACGAAGCGCGCACGCGTTCGGTATTGTGGGGCTGCTGCAAGAACATCACCCTGATTATGCGCAGGTAGTAGTAGGCTGAAACCACGCTGTTTACGACGCCGATAATAACCAGCCAGGTCATCAGTGATTCTCCGGTGTTGATAGCGGCGGCGAAGACGTGGATTTTGGCGATGAAGATGCTGGTGGGGGGCACTCCAATGAGCGCGATCAACGCGAAAGCAAGAGTTATAGCAAGGAATGGCGCCCGCCGCAACATACCGGCGTAATCATCTATTTCGTCGCTGTTGATTCGGTTGCCGATACACACGATGGCGAAAAGAGCGGTCAAGTTGGCGGCGGTGTACGCGGCCAGGTAAAACAGCACGCTGCTGGGTCCGAATGCGACGTTATCTCCGGCCACGGTGGCGATGGCTGCCACGCCGACGAGGATGTACCCGGCGTGGGCGATGGTGCTGTAACCGAACAACCTTTTTATGTTGCGCTGTGCGATGGCGACGAGGTTTCCGATGGTCATGGACAACGCCGCCAGCCCGGCCAGCAGGATCCACCAATCACCGCCCAACGCTTCGAATCCGATATAGAAGACTCGCAGCACCAGCGCGAACGAAGCGGCTTTGCTGGCAACCGACAAGAATGCCACCATGGGGGTGGGAGCGCCTTCGTACACATCGGGCACCCACATCTGGAAAGGCGCCGCGGACATCTTGAAGCCGAATCCCACCAGCAACATGACCACGGCCAGCAATATGCCCAGGCTGCCGAACGGGATATTTCCCTGACCGGGAAGGGCCGCGAGGGTGGCTGCGATCTCGTCGAGTCGCGTGCTGCCGGTAACTCCGTATATGACCGCCATGCCGTACAGCATTACTGCGCTGCTGATGGCGCTGACGATCAGGAATTTCATTCCGGCTTCGCTGGATCGGCCGTTGGGAAGGAAGGCAGCCAGCGCCGCCAGGGGCAGCGTGGTCAATTCGAGGGCGATGTAGATGGTAATCAGTTCGGCTGCGGAAACCAGCAGCATCATGCCGGTAGCGGAAAGTAGAATGAGGGCGAAAAATTCTCCCTGCAACCGTTCCATCCGCTTCACGTAGTCGTTGGATATCAGGATCACCAATCCCACCGCCGCCAGAATCAGGAAGTTGAAAAACAGGGCAAATCGGTCGATGGACAGGGTGTGGAGAATTACCGAACCTTCGGCCTGGAGTTCGCTGGAGCCGGAGTTGGTCATCTCGATCAATTGCAGGATGCTAAATGCAACGGGTGCGGCGAGCCCAACGAAGGATATTCCCACTAACAATCCGGTACGGCGCGTTATCAGGTCGGCAACGATGACGACCATAGCCAACGCGGCCATTGCCAGATAGGGGGAGATGAGGAAAAGGTCGTAAGCGGTCATTTCAGTCAGGGTTCAATTAGCGGGGGATTCCGGCGAGCCCGGAGTTATAGCCGTTCACTATGGGTTCCAGGCCATCCCGGAACACGTCGGTCAGCCAGGCCGGGTAAATTCCGACCGCCACGATACTGATGACCAATAGGGCCACCGGAACCAACTCGACCACGGAAGCGTCGGTCAACGTATCCCACCGGGCCGGCCTGGGCCCGAAGAAAGTGCGCTGGATCATCCACAGGATATACCCGGCTGCCAATACAATGCCCAGCACCGCGAGAACCGTAAGAATCGGGAACGCTCTGAACCCACCGAAGAACACCAGCAGTTCCGACACGAATCCGCTCAGCGCGGGCAATCCCAGGGACGCGGCGCCGGCCAACAGGAAAGCGGCGGATACCATGGGCATCCGGTTGGCTAATCCGCCCAAGTCCGGAATGTGGCGAGTGTGAGTACGTTCATAGACGATTCCGACGGCAACGAACAAAAGACCGGTTATGGTTCCGTGGGTGAACAGCTGCATGGCCGCGCCGGTTAGTCCGGAGTCGGTCAGAGCAGCCCCGGTTACGGCGACTGAACCCACGCCGACCAGAACCAATCCCATGTGACTGACGCTGGAGTAGGCGATAAGCCGTTTCAGGTCGGTCTGGCGCAAAGTTACGACGGCTCCGTACAGAACGCTAATGACGCCCAGCGCCACCACGGGGAGGGCGTAGGACTGCAACTGCTCGGGGAACATGCCGGCATTTACGCGCAGCAATCCGTAGCCGCCCATCTTCAGCATGACGCCGGCGAGCATGACGCTGCCGGCGGTTGGGGCGTCGGTGTGGGCGTCGGGGAGCCAGGTGTGGACGGGCCAGACGGGAAGTTTGACCGCGAACGCGATGAAGAATAGCCAGAACAATATTCCCAACGGCAAAGCCGCGCGGGATGCGTCCAACGCCGAACCGGGTTCCAGAAGGCGGGTCATGTCGAAACTGCCGACACCGGCGCTGACGAACACCGCGACGATGGCCACCAGCATGAACGCTGAGCCGAGAATGGTGAATATCAGGAACTTCATGGCCGAGTATTCCCGGCGGCCGGTTCCCCAGGTGGATATGAGGAGATACATGGGAATCAGTTCGACTTCCCAGAACAGGAAAAACAGCAGAAAATCCAGGGCGGTGAATACTCCCATGACGGCTGTCTGGAGCACGAGCAACCAGATGAAATACTCCCGCACGCGGGTTTTGATGTGGAACGAGACGAAGACGGCGCATAGTCCCAACAGGCCGGTGAGCATCACGAGGGGAGCGCTCACCCCATCGACGCCGAGCAGGTAGCTGGCGTGGACCGTGCTGGTGTCGATCCAATCGAACCGGTCGAGAAGCTGGAACCGGTCGCCACCGCGCTGGAATAGCACGAACACAGCCACCGACAGGACCAGATCCGCGACAGCAACCAGGGCCGCAAACCAACGGACGGCGGTGTCGCCACGCACCAGACCAACGGCCAGCAACACTGCGGCCAGGGCCGGCAGAAATACGGTTACAGTCAGCAGACCGGTGAATTCGGCGGACATCGTCGGTTATCCCAGAATCAGGTACAGGGCAACAATGACCACACCGCCGGCCGCGGCCATCAGCGGGTACGTTTGCACCTGTCCGTTTTGGGCGAGCGCGATCAGGCTGCCGATGTTGCGGGAGATCCAGCCGGTGAGACCGACGACACCGTCAACGATGTTGCGGTCGAACCAGTCGGTAATTGCTGCCACCGTCCGGAAGAAGACCCGGCCCACGATAACGTCTTCGTACAGATGATCCAGGTAGTACCGCTGGGACAGCACGGTGTGAACCGGGCCCGCTTTTCTCAGTGGATCCTCGCCGGAGAACCGACGCGGCCAGGCGTATATCAACACGGACAGCGCGATGCCGATTACCGCCACGAGGTTTGAGATGACGGCGATTACGACATTGAACCCCGGAGCGTGGTGTTCGCCGTGCAAGCCGGACGCCAGATATTCGGTTAGCCAGTGGGAGGGGATCAGACCAAAGAGGCTTCCAACCCCCACGGGATTGGCCAACCAGCCGGCGATGACGGCGCTGATACCCAACAGTGACATGGGCAACACCATTACCCACGGCGACTCGCCGAGATGAACGTGGTGACTGACACCGGTGGGAGCCGGGATGCCGGCCTCTTCGACGTCGTGCAATTCGCGCTCGCCGCCGCCGCGAAATTCCCCGTGGAAGGTCAGGTGAACCATTCGTAAGGAATAGAAGGCCGTCAGCAGCACGCCAACCAGCAGCATCACGAACACGAGCATACTTACCGACATTTGAACGGGGCCGCCTCCCAACCAGGCTTCGAGCAATATCTCATCCTTGCTCCAGAAGCCCGCCAATGGGAATATTCCCACCAGGCTCAAGGCTCCGATGGCGGTGAGGCCGTAGGTCCAGGGCATGGCTTTTCGCAACCCGCCCATGTACATCATGTTGAATGTGCCGACGGCGTGGTTGACACTGCCGGCGCCCAGGAACAACAGGGCTTTGAAGAAGGCGTGAGTAAACAGGTGGAACAGGGCGGCGTTATAGGTGCCGACGCCCAGTGCGGCCATCATATATCCCAACTGGCTGACCGTGGAATAGGCCATGACACGCTTGATGTCGTTGGCTACCAAACCCATTGTGGCGGCGAATACTGCGGTGAATGCGCCCACCAGGGCCACAATCATCATGGCGACTTCCGACTCGGCGAACACCGGGAAGAACCGCCCAACCAAAAACACTCCGGCGGCAACCATCGTTGCGGCGTGGATCAGGGCGCTGACGGGCGTGGGGCCCTCCATGGCGTCAGGCAGCCAGGTGTGCAGGGGGAACTGACCGCTCTTGCCGGCGGCGCCAGCAAACAATCCCAGGCACAACCATGCCAGCGCTCCGCCGGCGACGATCCCGGCCCCGCCCGCTGCGATCGGGGCGGCGGCCTCCCAAATGTCAGGGATGTGGAGGGCATTCAATCCCAATGCGGCAAATTCATCGGCCCGGAAGAACAAGTAGATGATGGCCAAAAGGAAGCCGACGTCGCCGATGCGGGTGATGATGAAGGCTTTTTTGGCCGCTGCTGCCGCTGCCGGGCGGTTGTGCCAGAATCCGATGAGCAGGTAGGACGAAACGCCGACCAATTCCCAGAACACGTACATCTGAACGACGTTTACAGCCAGCACCAGGCCAATCATGGAGGCGCTGAACAATGACATGTAGGCGTAATACCGGGCGATGCTCTCGTCGCCATCCATGTACCCAAGCGAGTAGATCTGCACCATGAGGCTGACGCCGGTTACCACCACGAGCATCACGTTGGTCAACGGGTCGAGGAGCAAGCCCATCTCGATGGATGCGGCGCCCAGGTCCAGCCACAAATGAGAGGCGAAGGCGTATTCCACACCGTGAGCGGATGAACGCAGGAGCCAGACGGAGAGGATAAACCCGATCGCCAGGGCGATGATGGTTAGATAACCGGATGCCTTAGCGACACTTGGCCCCAACGGGCGAATTACCAACCCGCTCAAAAGGAACGAGGCAACAGGCAATAAAAATATTGCCCAAACAACAGCTTCGGTCAGCATTCCGTTGTCGCCCTCATAGCTTCCTCACGATTTCTTCGGCGACGTGCTCACGGCCCTTGGGGACATAGATCAGGAACGGTATCCGTTCGCTCCAGTCGCGGATATCACCTTCGGGCAGGATGCGGGTGGGGAGACCTTCGGCTTCAAAAGCTTCCTTCCAGATCTCGGCTGCCATCAAATTTGGCGCGCGTTTGAATTCAACCCACATTTGCGTACGATTGCCTCAGTGGCGCATTGCGGCAGCATCGGTGAGGTCGACGCTGGCATTGGTGCGGAAGATTGCGAACACGATGCCCAGGCCCAGGGCAATTTCTGCGGCGGCGACCGTGATTATGAACACCGCAAACACCTGCCCGGTCAATACCGCCGACAGTTGTTCCTGTACGCCGTAAGGGGCCACCCAACGGCCCATGGCAACCAGCGTCAGGTTGACGCCGTTGAACATCAGCTCTATGGACATCAACACGGCTATGAAATTCCGTCGGGCCAGGGCGCCGTAGAGGCCGATGCAGAAGATAGCTGCCGCGACAATGAGCATGGACTCGAGATTCACGGCCCTAACCCCCCCGGCCGCGGGCAAGCGCCAACCCGCCAATGGCGGCGGCGAGCAGCAGCAACGATACTGCTTCAAAGGGCAGGACGTAGTCGCCGATCAGCAGGTCGGCCAGGCCGCCCCCAGAGATGTCTTCAACCTCGGCAGCGGTCAGGCCGGCGGCGGTCAACTCAGTTGCGTCCGGTATGCCGACCGCCTGAGTCTGGGCAATCTGAGATTTGGTTTCCAACCCGGCGTTGGCTAAAGTAGTCCAGTCCGTGGAGAGGGTGGTCATGACCATGGCTGCCAGCAGCAGCGCCGAAACCACAGCGGCCGGAATCTGCAGCCGGTTGGGCGCATTCCCGTGCTGAACGTCCCTGGTCAGCATGACGGCAAAGATGAACAGGACGGCGATGGCTCCCACGTAGATGAGGATTTGGACTACGGCCAGGAATTCGGCGTTCATCAACACGAAGAGACCGCCCACCGACACAAATACCAGTGAAAGCAACAATGCCGCGCGGAACAGGTCGCGCACCAGCACGACACCGACCGCGCCCGCTATTGCTACCACGGACAACGCCCAGAAGACTGTGACTTCAAACCACATCTAGGAGTCTTCCCCAGTGCGACGGGGCCCGAAACGCATTCCGGCTTTCTCGTGTTGGTGCCAGCGCCAATTCTCGCGGCCTACCTCCCGCCACCCGAGCGGGCGACTGACGCCCGGTTTGTAGTCCATATTCTCCAGTTGGGGGCGGAACCAGGCGCTGGGATGTTTGTCGGCGTGTCGCAGGCGGTCAATGGGAATAACCAGATCGGTGCGCTTGTATTGGCCTTCTTCGAATCCGCTGCCCATGAACAGGGCATCGTATGGGCAGGCCTCGACGCACAGTCCGCAGAACATGCACCGTTGCAGCTCGATGTCGAAGACCTCCAGACGGTATTTATCCCCCTGAAGCGGGGCCGTTTCACTGGGCGCGGTAACGATCTTGATGATTCCCAGCGGGCAATATTTGGCGCACGACGCGCAGCCGGTACACCGTTCTTCGTACCAGGTGAATTCCTCACCCCGGAATCTTGGGTGCTGCGGGATTCGCTGTTCCGGATACGAGATGGTAAACGGCTTACGCAACAGGTTTGCCAGGGTTACCATCAACCCTTTGGCCATTTCCAGTCCGTACACTCCATTGCCTCCCGTTGGTTTACTCAACCGCCAGCGTATTTTGGGCTGTTATCTGCACCGCGCTTCAATCCTACGAACTACGATCCTGGCGAACTTCAATCCCGACAAACTTTGATCCTAGCGAACTTCGATGGTTGACACGCCACTGACGACGGGGTTTACGGCCACCGTAGTTTGGGCGCTGTGTCGTACTTTTTGGCGGATCAATTGACCGAAGAGCGCGATGGATACAGCCGCGACTGCAATGTTGATGGCCGCCATGATCCACAGATCAACCGTGGTCAGGGTTCCGGCGGAGTCCCGCAGGAAGTAGACCTCCAGCACAACCGCAACGAGATTAATGATACTCAACGGCATGAGGAACTTCCAGCATACCGCCATGATTTGGTCCAGTCGCAGCCTGGGGTAGGTAGATCGGATCCAAACGAACAGGAAGATACCGATGAAGGTTTTGATGAGGAACCACAGCCAGCCCAGCCAGTCGGCTATCGGGCCGGCCCATCCGGCCAGGAACAGCGTGGCGATCAAACCGGACACAACCAGCGCGCCGCCGAACTCGGCAGCCTGGATCAGGGCAAATTTTATGCCGCTGTATTCCGTGTGGTAACCGGCGATAATCTCGGATTCGGCTTCTGCCACATCGAACGGGGTGCGGTTCAACTCGGCAGACATTCCGGCCAGGAATACAAAGAAGGCCAACGGTTGAACCAGGAAGAACGGCACGGCCTGGGCCACGACTATATCTCCGAGAGACATTGATCCGGCAACCAGAACGACTCCCAGCAGGGACAGGACCACGGGCACCTCGTAGCTAATCAACACGGCGACGGCCCGGCCGGCTCCGAACAGAGCGTAGCGATTGTTGGAGGCCCAACCCGCCGTGAAAATGGCAATCGTAGTCAGCGAACTTACCGCCAGGACGAACAGCACACCCACGTTAAGATCTACCAGGGCCACGTTTTTTGCGAACGGGATGACTGCCGTTGCCACCAAAAGACTGGCGACCATCAACACCGGCACCAACGTGAAGGCAATCCGGTCTGCCCCGTAGGGGATTATGTCTTCTTTGGTGATGAGCTTGGCGAGGTCGGCGATGGGCTGCAGCGCACCGAACGGGCCCCACCGGTTGGGGCCCAGCCGATTCTGGAAACGGCCCAACAGCCGGCGTTCGCCCCAGCTGACGATGGCGGCGCCCAACAGCACGGCGTTGATGAGGATCAGCATTATGACGGCCCCGGCCACCACATAGGCGAGCCAACAGGGCAAGAGTGAACCTACCGCCTCGTAAATCAGGCGGAATAATGGGTTGCCGCCCAGCGCTCCATCAGGATTGAGCAGACAGCCGTTCACCGGTCCACCTCGCCCATGTTGATGTCCACGCTGCCCAGCGAAACGATCATGTCGGCCAGTTTCCAGCCAACCAGCAAGTGTTCGGTAATGGTCAGATTGATCAACGAAGGAGAACGAATCTTGCAACGATAGGGCGACACACCACCGTCGCTCACCAGGTAGAATCCCAGCTCGCCCTTGGAGGCTTCGACGCGGCCGTAGGCTTCAGCGCCCGGTCTAGCGCGCAACACCAGCGGCAATTCCAGCCGGGCCGGGCCGGGTTCGATCTGCTCGACGCACTGCCTGACGATGCGCAAACTTTGGCGAACCTCCTGCATACGCACCCAGAAGCGGTCGTAATTGTCGCCGTTTCTGCCGATGGGAACGTCAAATTCAACCTGGTCATAAGCGTCGTAGGGCGCCATCTTGCGCCAGTCCCAGTTAACCCCGCTGGCGCGCAGCACCGGCCCGCTAGCGGAGCAATTGATGGCAACGTCGGCCGGCAGGGGACTGATGCCTCGGGTTCGCACCATCAAAATTTCGTTGTTCAGCAACAGGTTTTCCAGCTCGTCAAGTTCGCCCTCAAAGTCCTGGAGAAACTGATCGAGAGCTGGCCAAAAATCCGGTGGCGCGTCGTCGAAAACACCGCCCGGACGCATGTAACTCACCGTGATTCTGGCGCCGCACAACATCTCGAACAGGTCGAGGATACGCTCACGACTGCGGAAGGTGTACATGAGAGGCGTGCCGAATGCGCCCAACTCCTGGACGAAGAAACCCACGGCGATCAGGTGGCTGGCGATGCGTTGCAGTTCGGCGGTCAGGGTACGCAGGTATTTGCCCCGGGGTGGCGGTTCGATACCGAGCAACTGCTCGACGGCCAGGCAATAGGCCTGGTTGTTGATCATGGAGGATGTGTAGTCGAGGCGGTCGGTCAGCGTGACGACCTGGACGTAATTGCGTTCTTCGGCCAGTTTTTCGCTGCCGCGGTGCAGATAACCCAGAACGGGTTCGACTTCAACGATATCCTCGCCGTCGAAGGTAATGCGCACCCGAAACACCCCGTGCGTGCTGGGGTGCTGCGGACCCACGTTGACTGTCATGGGTTCGGTGGGGAGGGTCATAAGGCAAATGCAGGAATCGGGATTTACCGGACCCGCCTACAGAAAATCCTTGCGCAGGGGGTGGCCGTCGAAACCTTCCCAAAGCATGATGCGTTTCAGATTCGGATGGCCGGCAAACCGGACGCCCATCAGATCCCAGATTTCCCTTTCCTGAAAATCGGCGCCTTTCCAGATGTCGGTTACCGATGCGGCCGTCGGTTCTTCACGCCCGTAGACACGGCTGCGAACGATGGCGGTGTGCTGATGGTTGATGGACATCAGGTGATAGACCAATTCAAAATATTCGATGTAATCCACAGCGCTGATGGAGTTCAGGAATTTGAAGTCCAGCTCGGCGTCGTCCTTCAAAAATGCGGCCGCATCGTTCAACGACTCGGGTTCCAGCCAAACCGAAGCGTCATCCCACGTTATTACCACGCCGGGAAGTTGCTGGCTCAGGCGCTGGGCAAGGGTTTCTCCGGATAGCGGCACAACTGTCACGGTTTGAAACTCCCGCTACCGAGATTACGGTATTTTTTGATTTTCTCGTGCAGTTCCATTATGCCGTACAGCAAAGCGTCGGGACGAGGCGGACAGCCAGGAACGTAGACATCAACCGGAATGATGTGGTCGACGCCCGGCACCACGCTGTAGGACCCGAAATAAGGCCCGCCACTGGTTGCGCACACGCCCATCGATATTACCCAGCGCGGCTCGGCCATTTGCTCGTAGATGCGTTTGATGGGCGGGGCCATTTTCCAGGTTACCGTGCCGGCGACTATCATAAGGTCGGCCTGGCGGGGTGAGGCCCGGAACACCTCCATGCCGAAACGGGAGATATCGAAACGGCCCATTGCCGTTGCCATCATCTCGAAGGCGCAGCACGCCAGGCCGAATGACACCGGCCACAGGGCGGATTTGCGGCTCCAGTTAACCAGGGCGTCAACGGACGTAACCATCAAATTGCGTTTGAGGTCATCGGGAACGTCGATGGCTGGAACCTCAATAGGGAACTGGGAGGCCGCGATCAGGTTGTTGACCACCTGTCCTTCCGACCGGTCAATGTCCCAGGTACGGTCGTGGAGCGGGCCACCGCCAGACAAAAGTTCAACCATAACTATTTACCCCTGCCACTCCAGGTCGCGTTTGCGCCAGGCGTAGGCCCATGCCAGGAGCAGGATACCCACGAATACCGCCATTTCGATGAGGGCAAACAATTCCAACGTCAGGAATTTGGTAGCCCAGGGATAGAGGAAAACGACTTCGACATCGAATACGATGAACAGGATGGCAAACATATAGTAACGGAACTGGAACCGGTTCCAGGTTCCGCCGATGGTCTCGACGCCGCACTCGTAGGTGTCGTGCTTCACGTCATCCGGCCGTGCGGGGCGAAGGCCAATCTTGCTCAGGCTAAAGGACGCGATCAGCATACTGGCGGGGACCACCACCGCTATGACCAGGAAAATTGCGATCAGTCCGTATTGACCGAAGTAATCTTCTAGCATTACTGAAATTCGCCCGCCGACAGCAGATTCGTTATGAAATCGCCTAGCCCGACGGAGGCGCGAACCACCTCGCTGTCTGGCTAATTGAGCGGCGGCATTATACCATATCGCCCGTTGAGCAAATATATTACGCACACTTCACGCGTACCCGCTTTAATCTGTCATTTCGAGGAGCGTAGCGACGTGGCAATCCCGTCGAAGCAATGGCGCCAGTTTCAGCGACGAGATTGCCACCCCCGTATCAAGTACGGGGTCGCAATGACAAAGTGGGTACACACGAGATTACGCACACAATCTGAAGGCTATCGAATGACATGCAACCTACGCGCCGCTGACTGGACCAGCAAATTCGTTGAGGCGAACGGGATCAGGCACCACTACCTGGAATGGGGCGACGCATCCAAGCCAGCATTATTGATGCTGCACGCCACCGGTTTGTGCGCCTGGCCCTGGAAGCCGGTGGCTCGCGAGTTGGCTCAGGATTATCGGGTGCTGGCATTTGACCAGCGCGGTCACGGAGATACGGATAGATCGGACCGGGGATACCGTTTCGAGTTCGTGGGCGACGATCTGGCGGCCATCGTGGAGAAGCCGGATTTGGAAAGACCGCGCGTAATCGGACATTCGTCGGGCGGGCTGGCGGCGATCCTGGCGGCAAATCTGATTCCGGACCGACTGGGCCCGGTAGTACTCGTGGAAACACGTGTCAGCAACGATGTGGCCACTGTCCCCACTCAGGACCTGAAACTCCGCGCCGAGAGAACCCGGATGAAGCGCGCTGTTGGGGAAAGTCGGGAAGCCATGTTTGCGGCATATCGAACCCGCGCCGCCTTTAAAGACTGGGAAAGTGAGGCTTTCGAGCAGTTCATCAGCTGCGGCACAACGCTGCTTGCTGACGGTCGGGCGGAACTGAAATGCCATCCGGAGACGGAGGCGACATTCTACAGCATCAGGGACAGTTTGTCGGTGCAGGACTGCCTCGCGGGATTGAATGGCGACTGGCTATTGCTCCTGGCGGATTATCCCGATTGCCAACGCCTGGAGGACGCCGGAGTGCAGCAATTCCAACGATTGGTTGCCGGCGCCACGGTGGCGCCGATGGGCAAGGGCAGCCACTTCCTGCCGATGGAATTTCCGGCCGACACATTGGCCGCAGTCAGAGCCTGGTTTGACGAGATTTCACAACGTGCCTAATATGGGGGTCGATAAGGTTCACCGGAAGTTGGGAGCGACCGAACCGGCTCCGGGGCGCTGTCTTTACGAATTTGGTTTGATCTATTGAACACCCTGACCACAAAATCCGGGCCCCTCGCTGGCCTCAAGGTGCTGGATTTGTCCATCATAGTCGCGGGCGGTACGGCATCATCACTCATGGCCGATTTCGGGGCGGAGGTGGTCAAAGTTGAACGGCCGGGGACGGGTGATCCGTTACGCAACTGGGGGCCGTTCTACAACGGGGTGTCGCTGTGGTGGAAAGTGCATTCCCGCAACAAGAAATCGATCACCCTCAATATGGGTGACCCTAAAGGGCAGGAACTGCTGAAACGGTTGGCGGCGCAGGCGGACGTGCTGATCGAGGGGTTTCGACCCGGAACCCTGGAGCGATGGGGTTTGGGACCTGCGGATCTGCACAGCGCGGACGTGAACCCCGGACTGGTCATATTGCGATTCTCGGGATTCGGGCAGACCGGCCCCTACAAGGATCGACCCGGATTTGGCACGATTGCCGAATGTATGAGCGGTTACATTGGCATGACGGGCTTCCCGGATACGCCGCCCAACCTACCCCCGGTTCCGTTGGCTGACGAAATCGCCGGCGTGTTCGGCGCGATGGCGGGCATGATGGCCATCTACCGGAGGGATGCGGACCGGCGCGACGGGGAACCGGGCGCCGGCCAGGTGGTTGACCTCAGCCTATTTGAGCCGTTGTTCCGGCTGTGCATACCGCACCTTACAATCTATGACCGGTTGGGCGAAATCAGGGAGCGCGTCGGCAACGACTTCCCCGACGCGGCCCCGCGCAGTCTGTATCTAACCGACGATGACCGTTGGCTGGGACTTTCTGCCACGTCGCAAAACACGTGGGAGGGCCTGGCTCGGGCGATGGGTCTGGATGCGCTGCTGCAGGACCCGAGGTTCGCCAACAACGCTGCCAGACTGGAAAATAAGGACTCGCTGAACGAGATACTACAGCGATGGCTGGGAAGCCGATCAACCGACGACATCATGGATGAACTGATACCGGCGGGAGGAGTGGTTGGCCCGGTGTACAACAGCGCCGACATTGTCAACGACCCTCACTACCAGGACCGCGATGATATCATCGAGGTCGATGATCCTCAACTGGGATCAACCATTATGCTGGGGGTAGTGCCAAAATTCAGCGAGACACCCGGAGAATTGCGCCACATGGGTCCCACCGTGGGCGAACACAACCGGGACGTGTACGGCGGCTGGCTGGGGCTTGACGACCAAGAGATCGAAATGCTGACCGAAGAAGGGATAGTTTGATTCTCCCCGCGAGGTGGATGCCCTCTTGCAACCAATGCAATTACTAGTTGCGACGCGCAACGCCGGCAAGATGCGCGAATATCGGGAGCTGCTGGCGAACCACGCGAGCCATCTGATTTCTTTGGACGACCTGGGGATACCGGATGAGGTGGAAGAGACCGGGGACAGTTTCCGGTCAAATGCCATTCTCAAAGCGAGCTCATACGCCAGGTTATCCGGGTGCCTCACGCTGTCGGATGATTCGGGGTTGGAAGTAGATGCCCTGCAGAGAGCGCCTGGCATATACTCAGCGCGCTACGGCGGTGACGCCTGCGATTCGGACGAGGACCGGGTGCAACTATTGTTGGAAAACCTTCATGGAGTACCGTGGGAGTTGCGGACGGCCCGGTTTTGTTGTGTTACGGCGATTGCAGCGCCGCCGGGTTTCACCCTCACCGGCGACGCCGAGACGGGCCGATTCGTGGTGTCCGGGGATATTCATGCGGCAACAGTCGTTGGTTCGGTGGCCGGAGTGATACAATACGAACCGAAGGGTGATCATGGCTTTGGCTATGATCCGGTGTTCTATTTGCCGTCTTACACGCAAACCATCGCCCAGTTGCCCCTGAGCGAAAAGAATCGGATCAGCCATCGCGCTGACGCTGCCCGAAAGGCCCGCCGAATACTGGATGGCATCCTGGGCCTACGGGAAGTCGCTGCGAGTTAGTATGATTTCAGACCTGTTTGGCAGGCCACTAAGGGATTTGCGGATTTCGGTTACGGACCGGTGCAATTTCCGATGTCCATATTGTATGCCCGCGGAGATATTCGGAGAGGCGTACCAGTTTTTGCCGAAAGCCGAAATCCTGACCTTTGAGGAAATTGCCCGGTTGTCGCGTCTTTTCGTCGAACTGGGCGTGAACAAGTTGCGCATAACTGGAGGCGAGCCACTGTTGCGAGTGGACTTGCCCGAACTGGTGCAGCAACTAGCTGAAATACCCGGCGCCGATGACGTCACGTTGACCACCAACGCCTATCTACTTGCGCAACAGGCCCAGCCGTTGAAAGACGCCGGACTGCATCGCATTACGGTGAGCCTGGATTCGCTGGACGATGAGGTATTCAAGCAGATGAACGGGCGCGGATTCGGTACGCGCCGGGTCCTGGACGGGATTCGCCGGGCCGCCGATTGCGGATTGGCTCCCATCAAGATAAATGCTGTAGTACAGAAAGGCGTTAACGACCACACCATTGTCGATCTTGCTCGTCATTTCAAGGGCACCGAACACATCGTGCGGTTTATCGAATATATGGACGTGGGCAATCGCAACGGCTGGAAGCTGGATGAGGTGGTGTCTGCGGCCGAGATCGTGGCCATGATCGACGCTGAACTCCCGATTGAACCGGCGGAGGCCAACTACGTTGGTGAAGTGGCCCGGCGCTGGCGGTACCGGGACGGAGAAGGCGAGATCGGCGTTATCGCGTCGGTCACCCAACCGTTCTGCGCGGACTGCACGCGCGCCCGCCTGTCCACCGATGGCCGCCTTTACACCTGCCTGTTCGCGTCCGACGGCGTGGACCTGCGAGGGCCGATGCGAAATGGCGCCGATGACGACGAATTGCGCGGGATAATCACGAGGATCTGGTCTATTCGGAGGGACCGTTACTCTGAAGAACGGGCCGAAATCACCAAGGACGGCGGAGCTACCCCCAGGCCCAAAGTCGAGATGTACCAAATCGGCGGCTGACCGGATAAATTATGGCTGCACAAAGTGAAGACAAGCCCACCAACCGCTTGACGCACCTTGCCGAGGATGGCAGCGCGCGAATGGTGGACGTAGGTTGGAAGCCGGTTACCGACCGGGTGGCGGAAGCGTGCGGTTATGTTGTGATGGAACCGGCTACGCTGGCGCTGATACGCGATGGGCTGATGAAAAAGGGCGATGTGCTAACCATCGCGCAGCTGGCGGGGATTATGGGTGCCAAACGCACGGCCGAGTTGATACCACTGTGCCACCCGCTGCCGCTCAATAAGGTTGACGTGGAGTTAACGCTGGAAGAACCGGAACACCGGGTCCGTGTTACTGCGACGGCCACCACATCCGGCAAGACCGGGGTGGAGATGGAAGCTCTCACCGCCGTTTCAGTGGCGGCGCTCACCGTTTACGACATGTGCAAGGCGGTTGACCGGGCGGTGCGCATCGACGGGGTTCGTCTTTTGCGCAAATCCGGTGGCCAGTCGGGGGACATCGATCTGACCGGGCTCTAACCACCCCGGCGGCGCAGTTCGGCGGCCAGGGTTCGGACCGCCGCCACCAGGTAGAGGAAATACTCTTCGGGCGCTGTATCGAGTGGTTTGAATTGCTCTACCTGATCGACCTCCAGCACGCCGACGATACCAGGGATAGCGGCGACTTCCAGCTCGTTGATGCTGCCGTCGGGGGTGACCACCACGCAACCCCGGTCGCCCGTTTGGACGTGCGGCGATTCCACCTCGACAGCCTGGATAGTGGCCATGCCGAGGAAAGGCGGGAAAGGGTTTAGCCGGCGGCACAAATCGGCCAGTATTGCTTCCAGCCCGGTGATGGCCTGAGCCAGCACTGCGTCGGCGGCTTCCAACGGGTTGGCGGCATGGTCCGGTTGGGCGTCCATGGTTTTATTGCAGGACGCGCGCGGCGAGGATTGTGGCCGGCGCAATTGACAACGCCACGGAGCGGGCCGTAACATTGATGTCGCGTGGCAGCGCTGACGGCTGGTCGGCGACCCGCAGGTTGGCGACGTAGCTCAGAGGCAGAGCGGGCGCTTCATAAGCGCTAGGTCGTTGGTTCGAATCCATCCGTCGCCACCACGAATAGTTTAGTGGCCAATGAAGATAAGACAAAGCCGGGTGTCGCCACCCGGCTTTTTGCATTGTATTCGGGAAACGGTTACTCGTCGCGATCGCCCAATTCTCCGCCTAGCTCGCTCAGGAACTGTTCGATCTCGGGAGACAGAGACACGGGGTCAGATTGGGGTTGACTCTCGGCTGGCTCAACGGTTTCTGCCTCGTTTGAGTCGTAGTACGCTTCCATCTGCTGGATCAGGCCCTGAAGCTCCGAATTGCGTTCCACGGCTGAACTCAGTTCCCGGTATTGGCGTTGACCGCGTCGGGTCGGGGCCAAGTCGGCTGGGATGTCGGGGTACACGGATGACAAAGTTTCAAGCATCCTTGCTGTGCCGTTGAAGTCCTCGTCGAGTTGGACGTATTGGGGCAGGTGAACCATGAAATTGATCGATTCGACGCCCAATTGGTCAATGCCGTCCGAAACCAGATTCATGATCGTAGTCGGGCCTTGATACGTGCTGCCCCGCAGCTTGAGGTTCGGCACGGGTCGAATCTGGGACACCGCGCCCAGTGATCCGGTAACCAGCAGTGGCCTGGTGTGCGGCACTGCGTCGTACATTGCGCCCAATCGACAATAGCGTTTTACCTCGAACTGTTTGACGACTTCAAGGATTGAGTCGGTATAAACTTCGCTGTTGGCATGGGGTTCGCGCAGGTGGAAGAAAAGGTAATCGGGCCCGTTTTCGGTTACGGCGTATCTGATAACGCTGTTGGGGATCCGCACCTGGCGTTTGTCATCCACCAGCCGCATACTGGGACGGTATCTGGTGAAATCAAAAAATTCACCGGGGCGATGAAGGCGTCCCAATTCGCGCGAACCCAGATACCTTTCCAGCCTGGTAAGGGTGAGGGTGCCCACGCTGCCAACATCCACCCACGGGCGGATCATGGCGAAGACGTGAGGGTCGCGCAGCTCGGGCAGCGGTTCCTGTAGTTCGAAAGCACCAATTCTCATAATGACAGTATCTTGCCAGACGTCACGTCTTAATTCAAGCGAACCCGAAGGTTGAATCAGGGCTATCGCACATGAATATACAGCCACGTCACTCGGCCGAAAGCCGGAGTCCAGAGCTTGTAATCTGCTGGATTTTTGCAGCGAATTTACCGGCATCGGTCACTGGATTCCCGCTTTCGCGGGAATGACGGTGGTTGAACCGTCCATATGCGATAGCCCCGAAGGTTGAATGCCCGGACGGGTTGGCCTACAATGCTTGCGACGATGTTGTAAACGATCTCGCCGGAGAAAATCCATCACTTAGCGCAATCTCGCGCGCCAATTGCCGGAGGCACCAAATGATCACAACCTTTGACAGCCTGTACGCTGGTCACGTCGATATGGACAACGTTGGATACGCCGGTACCGCGGTCAACGATCGTTCGTATTCGGATGAGTTCCTGGCCGGCGCGTTCGATAAAGGCGTTGCCATTGCGCAAACACTGGATAAGCACGGCTACGATACCTTCTGGATGGCGGAGCACCATTTTCAGCCCGAGGGCTATGAATGTATCCCGAATCTGCTGATGTTTATCGTGCACCTGGCTCACCTGACGGAACGGTTGCGGTTCGGATGCGGGTTCAATATTGCGCCGATGTGGCATCCGTTGCGATTGGCCGAAGACTTCGCCGCCGCAGACTGGATGACGAACGGCCGCGTGACTTTTGGCGTGGGCCGCGGTTACCACACCCGTGAGGTGGAGTCATTCGGATCCCCGTTGATGGACCAGCCCGCCAACCGGGAGCTATTTGAAGAACAGGTGCAGGTGATTTTCAAAGCCTTCAACGAGCGATCATTCTCGCATCACGGCAAGCATTTCGACTTTCCTCCCCAAGTACCGTACCGTGGCTACCAACTGGAAGAAATCACGTTGGTTCCGCGTCCCAAAAACCTTCCGGTGGAGTGTTGGCAACCCATCCAGGGCGGGACGGGACGAGCGCTGGAGTTCATGGCCAGCATGGGAATCAAGGGAGTGATCGGCGGGGGTTCCTCTGAGGGTGGGGCGATGGATGGCATCATGCACGCGTATCGCGACGCGTTGACGCGCCACGGCAAACCGGAAGCCGAGTTGGGCGAGGATTTGGCCGTTGGGTTCCATTTCCACGTCGCGCCGACGGTGGAAGAGGCTGCCCGACAGGCCGGCCGGTATTACGAAGAAAACCTGAAGATGTTCGGGCCGTTGCGCCTGACACGAGGATTGACGGAACAGCAGATCCTGGACATCAGCAACCCTCAGGTGGCGCCCAACGCGGGATTGCCGCGGATTGAGGATGCTATTGAGAATGGCAGCGTGCTGGCTGGGACTCCGGAATCAATCATTGAGAAACTGAAGGGAGTTGAGGAACGGTATCCTGGTCTGAAGAGAGTTCAGGTGGGGCAGCCGGTAGGCACTCCACAGTCCCTCATTCTGGAGCAGCTGCAGTGGTTCGCCGCAGAGGTAATGCCGGCCTTCAAAAACGTCGAGGTTGCAGTGCCCGCCGACGACTAACCTCGTCGGCGCAGCGGCTAAATCCGCCCATTTTTATGACGGGCAGCAACTAACGGAATTGCTGCCCGACTGATATTCTGGTAGGGCAAATCAAAACCCGGAGGCTAATTTATGCCCGAAACAACCAGTTTTCCATCCGGCACGCCATCGTGGGCTGACCACCTTTCCCACAACGGTCAGGCTGCAAAAGACTTCTACACAAGCCTGTTCGGCTGGACTTACGACGACCATCCGGCCGGCCCTGACATGGTCTACACCATGTTTTCCCACAACGGCATGGCCGCCTGCGCTTCCGCTGAAGCCGGCCCAGGCCAGGAAAATCTGCCCCCACACTGGAGCGTTTACGTAACCGTCTATGACTTGGAAGCGGCCACAGAGCGCGCCAAAGCCGCCGGCGGAACCGTCGTCTTCGACCCCTGCGATGTCATGGACGTGGGCCGCATGGCCATCATCCAGGACAAGGAGGGCGCGTTTCTCAGACTGTGGTACCCGCTCAAGCACGCCGGCGCCGGCGTCATGATGGAGCCCGGAGCTCTCTGCTGGTTTGAGCTGGCAACCACCGACCCCGAATCAGCGGGCGCTTTCTACAAATCCGTCCTGCAAATGGACATCGACCGGGACGAAAACGTGGAAGAATTCCCATACTGGGTGCTGAAGGTTGGTGACCAGATGGTAGGCGGCATCATCCAGATTGGCGAGGACTGGGGGCCGGTGCCGCCCAACTGGGGCGTCTATTTCGGGGTCAACGACGTGGACACGATCGCCGGCAAGGCAAAAGACCTGGGTGGCAACATCATCGTGGAACCCAGGGATTTGATGGACTTTGCACGATTCGCCGTTCTCACGGACGCCGAAGGCGCCGTCTTCACGGTCATCCGGCTGAACGAGTGGTAGGGCAAACCTGTCGGGACGGGGTTTCACCCTTACCCCAGCCCTCTCCCATCAAGGGATAGGGTGCCCGGCGGATAATTATCCAGCCACCAGCGGGCAATTTCATCGCGGCGGGCAAACCAGACACCGGGATGGCTTTTGGCGTAGCGGAGGAAACGATCTACGGCGCGCGAACGAGCGGGCCGGCCGGCGATGCGGCAGTGCAGGCCCACCGACATCATCTTGGGATGGGTGCGGCCCTCGTCGTATAACACGTCGAAGGTGTCTTTCATGTATTCGTAAAAGTCGCCGACGCTGTTCAGACCGCCGCGCCAAAACCTGGCGTCGTTGGTTTCGAAGCTGTAGGGCAACACCAACCAGGGTTTGCCGTTCACGTCGGTATAATATGGCAGGTCGTCGTTGAAAACGCCGCTGTCGTAGAAGAATCCTCCCTCACTGGCCACCAGGTCGCGGGTGTTTACGCTGGAGCCGTAGCGGGTGAACCAACCAACGGGCCGTACGCCGGTGGTGGCGGCCAGAGACTCCACGGTTTTGCGTATTGCCTCGGCTTCCTCGGCTCTGGATTTGTTGTGGTACTCCTCCCAGCGGTATCCGTGACCGCAGATTTCATGCCCGCGGTTCACCACTTCGCGCCCCACTTCAAGGTTGCGTTCGATGGCAACGGCGCAACAGAAAAAGGTGCTCTTGACGTCGTAGCGATCCAGCAGGTTCAGGATTCTCCAGACTCCGACCCGGCTGCCGTACTCGAAGAATGATTCGTTGAACAGGTCACGTTGGCCGGAAGGAATCGGGGACGGCACTTCGTTGTTGGACTCATGGTGGCCGTCGCCGTCCAGCAGGGACGCCTCGCTGCCTTCCTCGTAGTTGACCACAACCGAGATTGCGATACGGGCGTTGCCCGGCCAACGAACTGAAGGCGGATTGGATCCGTATCCGATAAAATCGCGCTCGTTCATGAATCTGTCTGCCTGATCGAGAAGTTAGCCAGTCACCGGGGCAATTGGATGCGCTTGGTGACGGGGCGGTTGTAAGGTCGAGGGGGACAATAGGCGGAACGGGACCGAGCCGGGTCGCCGGCCACGACCACCATAATGTTGTCGGGGTCGCGTACGATGGGAAGCATGGGTTCGGGGCCTTCGGTATCCAGCCACTTGGGCCAGAAATATGGTTCGCCGGCCTCCACGTTGCGGCCGTACCGCAGTTCTTTGTAACGACGCACCTGTTCGATAGGGATGCGAGCCCGCTCGTACAAATACAGCTGTACATCCCGTTTCGTCCAACCCTCGTCGTGCAACCCATGGGCGATAAGCGGGCTGACCACCGCAAGCAGGTGTCCGCCGTGGATCATGTTGTGGTTGAGATTACACAGCGAGTCGGCCAGAATCCATAGCGCGAATTCCATGCTGCCGGAACCGGCCGGGTTGTTTCCCCGGGGTGCGTCGGCGGCGAATAGAGTTACGCAGCTTTCCTCTGCGCCATATCCCATATCGACGTGAATCGGCGACCAGGGTGTATCGATGTCACCGCCCATGCAGTATGAATACTTGGTTGGCGAGCCGAGTGTTGACTTGTCTCCGGTGTCGGGGCGGCCATCTCCGAGATTGATCATGATCAGACGAAGCGCTCTGCCGATGGTGGCGTTGGCTCGATTGCCGTGTCCGAATAGCCCGACGCCGTGATTGATGCCGACGGCTTCGACGATTGGGCCGGTGATCATCACGAGAGGCGCAGCAGGGTCGCTGGTGGCCTGCAGGCCCCGAACATCAAAGCGTTCGTCCAATGCCGCTGCCACGGCGGCCAGAACTACCGGCATGTACTCCGCTCTGCATCCTGCCATCACTGAGTTGATGGCCACCGACTCGACGGTAACGATTCCCATCCGTGGAGGCATAACTCCGAGGACGTCGTCGCCGTCGCGCCCTGATGCCGCTACGAATTCCTGAACCGCCGACTCGGTAGGCGGTACGATGGGCAGGCCATCGGTCCAGCCATTTTCGAAATAGGTTTCGATGGTGTCCAGGGCGCCCTGAACGGTGTCCAAGCCAGTGAGGCGCGAATCATGTTGTCGGATAGCCACCGGTGCACAAACCTGTCCGGTTAAGCGCCGTCGTGAGACGTGATGGCTGCCACAACGTCGGCGACCACGGTCCGGGCGCGTTCGGCGGCAGCGGAGCGGTCTCCGAGCGGGTGAGGGATGATGACCAGCGGCAATTCGGCAAGGTTGTTGGCCCCGGATATTGCATTGGCCAAACGCACGAAATTCGTGGTGACCACAACCGCCGCGGGCTTGCCAACATCCTCAAAATTCAGCGCGTCGAGCACACTGCCCGACGTACAGGATCCTCAAAGCGCTACGCCGGCGATGAGGAAGTCCGACTCCGCTCCCATCTGGCTGATGATGTTAGGTTCGGCCGGCCGAGTCGAAGTAAATTTGGTTTGTAAAACAACTTTGGCCACGCCGTAATCGGTTTCCAGAATTTCGGCCAGGCTCTGGAAAAAGAAACTGGAAGTGTCGTTACCGTTGTCCAGCAGACCGGCAACCTTGCCAGCCACCGAATCCAGCCGTCCGTTCAGGGTGCGGTTAGCCAGATCGACATACCCGGTTGGGTTGAGGTATGAAACCCTGCCGACATCCACGACCGAGGATAACTGTGTTTGCATCGTCTCCACCACCGTCCAGTTTGTGGGTCATAATAGCATAGCCTTTCGCGTTTCGATTGGAATTAGGCAGTGTTGACATTTTGAAACTCATTCCGTCATTCCAGCGAAAGCCGGAATCCATAGGTCGTAAGGTGAACAAATCGAAAACGTTATTAACGAATTCGGTCATTGGATTCCCGCGAAAGCGGGAATGACGAGAAATGTCAACACAACCTAGTTACCGGGTAGAAAATTGCGATACTTGTCATTGCGAACTCAGCGCGGCAATCCCGTTGCCGTAGGAATGGTGGTTTGCCGACGTGTGTTCGGCCTTATCGAGATTGCCACGTCCCTCGACAAGCTCGGGATGAGCGGAAGATCCTCGCAATGACAGGGTTGGGTACGCCCCTCACCCCCGGTCCCTCTCCCGGTGGGAGAGGGGAGCCGAATCCGAAATCCGGGAGTTTTCACCTCTGACGGAAGACGGGCACTTTGTCGATGGCTAATGCTGGGGTTTTAGATTCCCGCTTTCTCGGGAATGACGGTTGGGGTGCGGGGATGACGGTTGAAATGCGGGAATGAAGGTTGGGGTGCGGGAATGATGGGCAGGGATTGGCGATAACCGAATTACCCTGTACCGGGATGATGTAGAGGTGGATGACGGTTAGTAGCCGGTTCCGGTCAAAGCCTCCCGTTGGTGCGGCGATTATGGACAATTTTGGGATTACGGTTCAGAATGGCACGAAACGCGATACGAACGGGGAGCATATCCGGAGGCCGAACACATGACGATTGGCAGCGCAACATCGCAGAACCTGTCCCCATTGCAGTTCCTGGAGCGTAGCGCTACGGTTTATCCCAGACGGGCTGCCTGCGTGTACAACGGCGCCATCACAACTTACGGCCAGTTCCACCAGCGGGTACGGCGACACGCGGCGGCTCTCCGCAGTGTTGGGGTGGAGGCTGGTGATCGTGTCGCTTATCTGGTTCCAAACCTGCCGGCGATGCTGGAAGCCAACTTCGCGCCCATGGGAATCGGCGCGGTTCTAGTGGCGCTCAACATCAGGTTGTCCTCACGAGAAATTGCCTACATATTGAACCACTCGGGCGCCAAGGTACTGGTATTCGATTCGGAGTTGGCCGACACCGTTCGACAGCTCAGAGACGATTGTCCCGGAGTAGAAACCTACGTCCAAGTACGCGATACGGCGCCGCTGGCCACCGATATACCAGGGCCCGAATACGAGGAATGGCTGGCCAGCGTGGAACCGCTGCCGGAACTGCCGGGTCCGGCGTCGGAAACGGATACCACCACGATCAACTACACGTCCGGCACTACCGGAATGCCCAAGGGCGTTGAATATACTCCCCGGGGCGCCTATCTCAACGCCATCGGCGAGGCAATGGAGATGGGCATGAACTGGAGGAGTGTTTATCTTTGGACGCTGCCCATGTTTCACGCCAACGGATGGTGTTTCCCGTGGGCGGTTACCGCAGTGGGAGGAACCCACATTTGTTTGCGTAGAGTGGACCCGGCGGAGGTGTATCGGCTGATACGCGAGGAGTCGGTAACGCATCTGTGTGCGGCGCCCACGGTATTGACCGGACTGTACGCTGCGCCGGAAGCCGCCTCAGCTGACCTTACGGGGCTGACGATAATGACGGCGGGCGCGCCGCCGGCTCCGCAGGTGATCCGCACGATAGAGGGTATGGGCGCCAACATCATCCATGTTTACGGACTTACCGAGACCTATGGGCCCTGCACAGTTGCGGCTTCACAACCGGAGTGGGACGAAATGGGCGCGGAAGACCTGGCCCGTGCCAAAGCTCGGCAGGGGGTTTCCTATATGGTGTATGGGGTGGGTCTGCGGGTGGTGGACGAAGCAATGCGGGACGTTCCCCAGGACGGCGAGTCAATGGGTGAAGTGGTGATGCAGGGGGACGCCGTGATGAAGGGTTACTACAACGACGTGGAGGCAACCGAGGAGGCATTTCGCGGCGGTTGGTTCCACTCCGGAGATCTGGCGGTTTGGCACCCCGATGGCTATATCGAGCTGCAAGATCGCTCCAAGGACATCATCATCTCGGGGGGTGAGAATATCTCCAGCCAAGAGGTGGAGAAAGTGATCATGGAGCATCCTGGCGTGCTAGAAGTGTGCGTGGTGGGAGTTCCCGATCAGCATTGGGGAGAGGTTCCAAAGGCTTTCATAGTGCCACGCGACGGCGGATCGGTGAGCGCTGAAGAAATAATCGAATTCACTCGCGACCGGATCGCCCACTTCAAGGCTCCCAAGAGCGTGGAGTTCGGGGAATTGCCCAAGACGGCCACCGGGAAGATCCAGAAGTTTATTCTCCGCGAAAAGGAGTGGCAGGGGCAGGAGCGCAGAATCCAGGGATCACAGGTATAGCCAGAACAACTGTCACCCGCACAAACGATTGTCAGGAGGACCATGATGGAATTCGGCCTCTTTCTCGAATTTCCCCGCCCCGTTGATGGAAACCACCACGATGCCTTTGTCCAATCTTTCAGATTGGTGCAGGAGGCTGAGGATCTGGGTGTATCGTCGGTTTGGCTGGCTGAGTATCACTTCAACCTGGAACGGGTGCTGGCGTCGCCGGTAACCATCGCATCAGCCATCGCGGCCAAAACCAGTACCATGCGCATCGGGACCGCCGTGTACTGCCTCCCGCTGGGTCATCCGATCCGGGTGGCCGAAGAGATGGCGACGCTGGATCACATCAGCGACGGGCGCGCCGAGCTGGGAGTGGGCCGAGGGACGTTCCCCAATGTTCACGAGGGATTTAACGTGTCCTTCGAAGAGAGTCGAAGTCGCTTTGACGAATTTCTGGAGGTGGTAACGACCGCCTGGACGCAGGAAACATTTTCGTTCCACGGCGAGCATTTCTCGTGTGACGAATTGACGGTCACGCCGCGTCCGTTCCAACAACCCCATCCGCCGATAACGATCGGGGTTACTTCTGCGGAGAGCTTCCCCATCGTCGGGTCGATGGGCCACCCGCTGATTGTGAACCCGTCGCGGGTCTTTACCCTGAATGAGCTGGCTGGGCCGATTGCCGCCTACCGCCAGGCGTGGCTTGACGCCGGGCATCCGGGTACCGGCAAGGTCGGATTGCGGGTGCCTATTTATGTCAACGAAGACGCCGAACGCGCTTACCAGGAACCGATGCAATCGGCCATGAATTCAATTGAACGCCTGGGTCAACGGGTTGCATCCTACGCGGGCCGGGCGGGCACCACCGGCGACTGGGGCGAGCAGAGCCGGCGCATTTTGGGCATGGACTACGACGACTGGCTGCGGGACAAGGTGGTTTACGGCACCCCAGACCAGGTCAGTAAGCGGTTGTCAGAACTGGAGGAAACTCTGGGGTTGGACCAGTGCATCTACGAGATCAACTATGGCAACCTGATGTCCGATGAGCTGCAAACCGCATCGCTCCGGCTGTTCAACAAGAAGGTGTTGCCCGGCTTACTGAGTTAGTGAGCCTGGATGCGGTCCGGCAAAGCGCCGCCTAATCCCAGGTGAAACAGACTTTACCGGTTCCACCGGCGTCAAAGAGTTTGTAGGCGGCGTCGGCTTCATCGAGCGTGAAGCGGTGCGTAAACAGGTCTTTCAGGGGCACCTGACGGTCAACCACGAATCTGGCTACTTCCTCGAGTCCGTTCAGGCTGAAAGTCCATGAGCCAAGTATAGTCAACTGCTTGTGGATGATTTGGGGGCTGACGTCGAAGGTGGTGGTGTTGCCTTCTCCCACAAAGCACACTCGTCCCCACAACATGGCAGAATCTACGGCGTTGACCCTTGCCTCGGGTCGCCCGGTGCAATCCAGCGCAGCGGGCGCTCCTTCTCCGTGGGTTAGCTCGCGGATCGCTTCAACTGGATTTTGGGTGCTCGCATTGATGCAAACATCGGCGCCGAGCCGCTGCGCCAGTTGCAATCGGTCGCCATCAACATCGACCGCGATAACCCGGGCGCCCATTGCTTTGGCGAACATGGTTCCACTGGCTCCCACCGGACCCTGGCCGAAGATGGCGATGGTATCGTCGCCGGCCATGTTCAGGCGCTTCAGGGCATGGAAAGCGGTGCCGGTCCCGCAAGCGCACGCGGAGCCTTCATCGAAGTCCAATCCGTCGGGCATTTTGACGCAGGTATATGCCGGGCAAATCAGGAAGTCTTCGTGGCCGCCGTTGGCGCCGGTGCCATAAACCACCGAGCCGTTCAGGCACATTTGGGTGTAGCCGATCCGACACATGGCGCAGGTTCGGCACCCGGTATAGTGGTGCATCATCACGCGGTCGCCGACGGCTACTTCGGTAACACCGGCGCCGATTTCCGCGACAACGCCACAAGGTTCATGTCCGGCCACCTTCAGATTGGCCTGGTCGCCACGCTCCGATCTGGCTGCCCGGTAATGCCGCAAGTCGCTGCCGCACAAACCGGATGCTTTCATGGCGATGACAACATCGCCGGGCCCGGGATGAGGATCGGGAAGAGTACGGATCTCCACCTCTCGGTCGCCGGTAAATATTACGCCACGCATATCCCAGTTCCTCCAGCAATTTTCGAGGCAGCAAATGTTGAGGTTTCGTGTTACGGGTCGATCAAAACGCCCGGGTTCAATATACCGTGGGGGTCGAGTGAGCGCTTGACGGCGCGGAGAGCGTCAGCGAATGGATCGGGCCTTTGCCGGTCGTACCAGGGCCGATGCGTCCTGCCGACGGCGTGATGGTGCGTTATTGTCCCGCCGGCTGCCATCACCGCGTCGGAAGCGGCCTGTTTGATGGCGGCATGAGCTTCCAGTTCTCCGCCAACCTTGCCGAGCGCTTCGAAGGTGTAGTAAGGGGCTGGCCCATCGGGGTACACATGGGTGAACCGGCACGATACGCGCCCGTTTCCGCACGTATTTTGCAGCGCGTCATGGAGAGCGGAGCGCACCGCGGCGTCCATTTGGGGCCAGCGGTCCCACGTGATTGAGGTTTCCAGGGTTTCGGCAACGACACCGAATCCCACGGTGACGTTGCGCTCATACGGTGCGTTGATGAAGGAATTGCGCCAGTTGCCCACCGCGCCCTGCCGTCCGGCGGATGCGTCGGAGCGCTGGGCGGCGTCGGCGATTACGATGTTGTCCTCGTTGATGCTGCCGCCGGCGTCGCGGGCGATGGCGACGGCTTGGCGAATGTTGTCATCCTGGGGCAACTCTGCGGATTCGAATCCAATGATCAACAGGGCTTTTTCGCCATCCAGTCCGGCGAAATCCTGGGCTTCGGCCGGGTCCAGCATCCGCAGGTTGGCCGGCCACATCTTGGCCTGGGCAATCAGACGCGCTCCTTCCGAAGCTCCGTCAATGCTATCGAACACAACGCCGGCGGAGCCACGAAAACGCGGGCGGGCCTGGATACGCATCCACGCTTCTGTGATCACTCCCAGGATGCCCTCGCTGCCTATCACCAGGCGATCAGGCGATGGCCCGGCTCCGCTGCCCGGCAGCCGGCGGGATTCCCAGACTCCGGCAGGAGTGACCATGCGCACCGATTCCACGAAGTCATCAATGTGGGTGTGGTTGGTGGCGTAGTGGCCTCCGCTGCGGGTGGCAATCCAACCGCCCAACGTAGAAAACTCGAAGCTCTGCGGGAAGTGGCGGAGGGTGAAACCGGCCGGGCGCAGCTGGGCTTCCAGACCCGGGCCAAGGGCGCCCGCCTGAATCCGAGCGGCTCTGGATGTGTCGTCGATTTCCAGCACCTGGTCCAACCGGGTCAAGTCAATAGTTACAACGGCATCGGCCTCTGGCGGCTCGACCCCGGCTACCACCGTACTTCCGCCCCCGTACGGAATGGCGACGATATTGGAATTGGCGCACCAATCCAGCAGAACGGTGAGTTCCTGCTCCGTACTGGGATAGGCCACGACGTCGGGCGGGTTCGGGAACTGGAGGTTGAAGCCGCGCAATCGATCGCGAAAGCTGCGACCGTAGGTATGGGAGGCGCGCTCGTGGTCATCCATGGTGCAAATCCGGGCCACCAACGGGTGGGGGGACATGCGAGGTTTGCGGAGGTTGAGGTCGGCGCCGGTGGGAGGAGTGGGCAAGGCTACCGTGGCGCCATACCGTTGGTGTAGCCGCTGGGCCATCGCCACATACTGATCATGCGACGGCTCCTGATCTTCGTTACCCCACGCCCAGAAACTGCGGCGGGCCATGCTGTGCCTCCTGTGCCTGATACTGGCGAATTATAGCAGTGCTGGGCAACGGTGTGGTGGCGTGTCGCAAAGGTAGGCTACCTGGGGAATTGGCATGAAATGGTCGGGGTGAGTGGATTCGAACCACCGACCTCCACGTCCCGAACGTGGCGCGCTAGCCACTGCGCTACACCCCGACTGATGATCATTATATCACCGAGTGATTAGTAGGCCGATTGCAGGGGATGGTTTAATCGGTGACGACGGTTTGCCGGGTACGGTTGCGATTGCGTTTGCGCCGTCTGGGCTCTGGGGATGGTGTGGCGGGGGCTGAATCGACCGTTCCATTTGTGGATTCTTGTCCATTCGCTAGCTCCTGCGCGGCTTCCAGGGCTGCCCGCATTTCTGCTACAAAGGTTGACACGCGCCGCAAAACCCGGCCCAACCGGCTCAAACCGTAGTCCGTTTCGCCGCCCACGCGAACCTCAATGTCGCGACGACCAACTCGCACCGCCGGACCCAACAATTTTTGCAGGGCAATTCGCGCATCGCCGACCGGCTGTCTGAATACGACCGTCACAATGCCGTCTTCGGCGCCAACGATGGATTCGACACCCGCGGTTGCGGCGAGGCAACGCAGGTCGGTGACAGACAGCAGGTTTTCGGCTGAATCAGGCAGTGGCCCGAACCGGTCCTGTAAGTCGGTTCGCACCGCCGGGATTTGTTCGCGGTCGGTGATGGTGGCCAGGCGTTGGTAAAACGCAAGGCGAGCCGGAAGGTGTGCTACGTAGTCTTCGGGGATATTGGCCGGCACGGGAATGTCGATGCGCGGCGGTGGGTCGGCTTCGGCCTGGCGCGGATGAGTCGCGTCGTTTTGCAGTTCTGCCACCGCCTGGGTCAGCAAATCTGAATAGAGATTCAGGCCGACCGCCTGAATTTGCCCGCTTTGATCGGCGCCGAGCAGGTTGCCCGCCCCCCGGATTTCCAGGTCTCGCATGGCAATCCGGAAACCTGCGCCCAGTTCGTCTGCCTCCAGAATGGCGTGAATGCGTTTGCTGGCTGATTCCGTGATTTCGCGATCATCGGGAAGGAGCAGGTACGCATAGGCTCGGTGATCCCCGCGTCCAACGCGACCGCGCAACTGGTACAACTGAGCCAAGCCAAACCGGTCGGCACGGTCGATGATGATAGTGTTGACGTTGGGCATATCGAGTCCCGATTCGATAATGGTAGTGCACACCAACACGTCCCCCTGGCGGTTGGCGAAGGAGACCATCACGTCTTCCAGTTCAGATTCCGGCATTTGCCCGTGGCCGACCAGGATGCGGGCTTCGGGCACGAGTTTGCTCAACGCTTCCGCAGTCTGATGGATTGACCGTACCCGGTTGTGCAGGAAGAATACCTGACCGTCCCGCTCCAATTCCCGGAGGATGGCTTCGCGAACCAACTCGTCGCTGGCTTCCGATATGAAGGTTTTGACCGGCAACCTGGCCTCTGGGGGCGTTCGGATAACACTCATGTCCCGGACGCCGGCCAGGGCCATGTGCAGCGTCCTGGGGATAGGTGTCGCGCTCAACGTCAGCACGTCAACCTCGGCCCGCAACTGCTTCAGACGTTCTTTGTGAACAACGCCGAACCGGTGCTCTTCGTCGATGATGACCAACCCCAGATTCTTGAATGCCACGTCTTTCTGCAGCATCCGGTGGGTGCCAATCACGATGTCCACCGAGCCTGCCTTGGCAGCGGCAACAACTTCAGCCTGCTCTTTGTGGGTACGAAATCGGCTCAGGACTTCAACCTTTACCGGATAGGGAGCAAGGCGATCTGAAAAAGTTGCGTAGTGCTGCTGCGCCAATACCGTGGTCGGCACAAGGAGGGCAATTTGCATTCCCTCGTTCACAACCTTGAATGCTGCCCGCAGCGCTACTTCAGTTTTTCCGTAGCCAACATCTCCGCAGATCAAACGATCCATGGGGCGCACCGTTTCCATGTCTCCCTTGACCTCGTCGATGGCCTGTATCTGGTCGGGCGTTTCGACGTACGGGAATGAATCCTCCAGGTCGCGTTGCCAGGCCGCGTCCGGCGCGAACCGATGCCCGTCTACGGATTCACGGGTGGCGTACAGGCGCAACAACTCCGCCGCGATCTCCCTGGCGGCCCCTTGAGCGCGTTCCTTGATACGCAACCATTCACTACCGCCCAGGCGGGTGAGGGACGGAGGTTGATCTGTGGGTGCGACGTAAGCGCCCAACCGGTCCAGTTGTTCGGTGGGCACATAGAGCCGGTCATCGCCGGCGTATTCCAGCACCAGGTATTCGCGGTCGTCGTCGGTAGAACTCAGGGTGGCTGTTCCGGCGAATCGGGCCAAGCCGTGATCGATATGCACGACGTAGCTGCCCGGCGTGAGCTCGGCGAGGGATACGGCATCTCCCAGGTCCCGACGAGTCCTGGGGGCGCGGTAACGGCGCTCTTTGACGGTTCCGAACAATTCGGCATCGGTGTACACGGCCACCGACACGCCGGTTCCCTCGCTGTCGATTTGCCAACCCTTTCGCAACGATCCGTTCAACAGGTACACGTTTCCGACACGCGGCCGCGTGGGCAAGTGATCCGCCAGTTGAGCATCAATGCCGGCGTCGGTGAGGACTTCCTGGAGGCGTGCGGCGTGCTGGCTGACTGCCACGACGGCTCCGTCCTGATGGATTCGGGATGCAACGTCGTGGGTGAACTGCTCCAATCCGGCCATGGTGTCAGCCAATGGGTCGACCACGGTGACGCCATCTACTCCGGCCCACCGGCTGAGATTCACGGTGGCCAGTTGTTTCTCGAGCATCTGAGACCGCAGATGTTCCCAATCGGTGTTGGGTGACGGGAATCCGTATGGCAACTCGCCCCGTTCCTGGCGGATGGTCAATTGTTGAGCATATTTGGCGGCCTGTTCTTCGGCCTCAGCCGCCAATCGTTCGGGGCGGTCAAGGACGACCACCGTGTCGTCGGGCAGAAACTCCGACAACGTATGGTGGTTGAGCAATCCGTTGTAAAACGACAGCGATTCCTGAATTGGACTGGACGACAGTACGCTGAGCTCTTCCTGAAACCGCGCCACCCACCTTGCCGAACACGGCGACAGGTCGATGCGGCTGCGCTTCATCGACAAAGTCTCCGGATCGCTCAACTGGGGCAGCTGTTCGCCGGCGGCGATGATCCGTACCTCGGCGGCATCCTCAAACGATCTTTGTGATTCGGGGTCGAAGCGGCGGATAGTGTCCACTTCGTCGTCCCATAACTCGATGCGATAGGGGAGTTCGGCGTTGGGTGGGAACACATCCAATATGCCGCCGCGCAGGCTGAACGTGCCCGGAACGTCGACCTGGGGTTCGTGTCGGTATCCCAGCTGAACCCATGCCATGAGCAAGCCGTCCAGCGATGGCACCCGGCTACCCTTGCACAACAGGTTGGCATCCGGCGCCGAAGGGTGGCGCCCAAGGACTACGGATGGCGACAACGTGAATCGCAACGCTGCGGCTACCGATGCCACCACCAGAGCGGGCGCGGCGTCGGATGCTCGGGGGGCATCGCTCGCCCCCATGTTCAATGCTGCCAACGCGGACAGGCGTTGATTGCTGGTGCGAGCGTCCACAGCGAGGCGCTCAAAGGGCAGGACTTCCGGTTCGGACAACAGCCATACCGGAGCGTCGTCTCCCAGGTAATTAAGGAGTTGGTCGTGCAACCGGCGAGCGTCCTCCAGCCGGGGCGTAATGACCAGTACCGGTCGCTGTTCCAGTTGCCACAACGCCCCCACGTACACGGGTTGATGATCGGGGGGAACGGTAACGGTGGGATTTGCGCTGGGCGCCCGGAGGTTGCGGAGATGGCGCTGCATCCAAGTGTTTGCGCCGATCAAAGACAATAAGCCAGTAAGAGCCATAACCTAACCAAAGTGAATATAGTTGTCCGGCGAATCTAAACATACCGATACGGGCCTGACCAATGGCCAGCCCCGCAACAAGATTCTACGCCGTCCCGGTTGGGCAGGCAACCTGAAACACGCTGGCGCGTACCCACTTTAATCTGTCATTGCGACCCCGTACTTGATACGGGGGTGGCAATCTCGTCGGCGTAGCAACGGTAGTTTGCCGACGTGTGTTCGGACTCATCGAGATTGCCACGTCGCTGCGCTCCTCGCAATGACAGGTGGGGGGGTCGGCGCCCTTCGCAATGACAGTAGGCTGGTTTGGTTGGACAAAGTGGGTACGCGTGAGGAAACAACCGCGGGTCAGCGAACTGTTGAAGCACCTGGATTACCGGGATTACCGCCGCCGCCGGAGTGAGAACGGCCCCGTGATATAATTTCAGCCACCTTCCACCACCACGGATTACCAGCATGTCCACCCTGAAAGACCAGGCTGCGGCGAATCCCGACAGCGCCACCGGCGGAAACAGCCGGCAGCCGCATTACCGGCGTATTGTGGTAAAAGCAGGCACAAATGTGCTTACTGGCGGCGACTCTTCCAATGGACTGGACGAATCGGTTATGGCAGGACTGGTGAACCAGATTTCCGGGTTGGTGAACCAGAACAAGGTCCAGCCGCTGCTGGTTACATCGGGGGCCATCGCTGCCGGGAGGCAGACGCTGGCTGAGTACGAAACGGTCCCCGCGATACCCGACATTCCGGCACGGCAGGTGCTGGCAGCGTTGGGCCAGGGTCGCCTGATGAATATCTACGGCGATTTGTTTGCCGCGCACGGGATTCCGGTGGCCCAGGCGTTATTGACCATCAACGACATGGCAGAACGGCAGTCGTACCTGAACATTCGGAACACCCTGTTGTCATTGCTGGAACTCGGTGTGGTGCCAGTGTTGAACGAAAACGATGTGGTGGCGTCGGATGAAATTGGAGAAGTGTTCGGAGACAACGACCGTTTGTCGGCCCTGCTGGCGACGCTTATCGACGCAGACATGTTGATTATCCTTTCGGATGTTGACGGTTTGTACACCGCCGACCCCAAACTGGATCCCGCTGCAAAACTGGTGCCGATGGTGGATCTGGTGGACGAACGGGTATCGTCGATGGCCGGCGAGCACCGCAACGCATGGGCACGGGGCGGCATGCCCACGAAGCTCGACGCCGCCCGGCTGGTGACCTCTTCGGGAATTGCAATGACAATTTGCCGAGGACGTGATCCGGAGGTGATTACGCGGGCAGTGTGCGGTGAACCCGTGGGGACCTTCTTTCGGCCGGCCAGCAGCAAACTGGAGGCTCGCAAGCGGTGGATGCTCAGCCGGGTGGCCGATGGCGACTGGGGTGAGGTCGTTGTGGACGATGGCGCGGTGACGGCCCTCAGGAACAACGGGGTGAGTCTGTTGCCGGCGGGCGTACGCACGGTGTCCGGGGAGTTCAAGAGAGGCGACATCGTGTACGTGGTGGGCTCTGCGGGCCAACGCGTCGCCTGCGGAATCGCCAATTACACCTCCGCCGATATCCGCAAAATAAGCGGTTTGCAATCGAACCAAATTACGGACACCCTGGGTTATCAGTACGGGGAAGAAATTATCCACCGCAACAATCTGGTATTGCTGTAGTATCCGGTGGACCCTTTTGCATTGGAGACTGTTCAGATGACTTCCGCCGAACATCTTTACGAACAAGGCGCTGCCGCGCAGTCCGCTGCCGCGCTGTTGGCGCGTGTGCCTGAGGGCATACGTAATCACGCTTTGGCCAACATCGCCGAGGCGTTGGATTCAGAGCAGAGCGAGGTGCTGGCAGCAAACGAGGCCGACTATCGGGACGCCAAAACGGCGGGGATAGACGACGCCTTTCTCGATCGCCTGTTGCTGACGCCGGATCGCCTGCGCGGTATGGCCTCGGACGTGCGCGGGGTTGCGGCGCTGCCCGATCCGGTGGGGGAAAAGATCGAGTCTTTCGTGATGGAGAACGGGTTGAGAGCTGAGAAGCGACGCGTTCCGTTGGGTGTAATCGCCAGCATTTACGAGAGTCGCCCCAACGTGACCACGGACATAGTTGCGTTGTCGCTAAAATCCGGAAACGCCTGCCTCCTGCGTGGGGGCAAGGAGACGTTGCGCTCCAATACGGCTCTGGTTGAGCTGGTGCGGCGAGCGATAGGAGAGGCGGGTATTCCATCGGACGTAGTGCAGTTTGTCGACAACGTGGACCGCGGGTTAGTGGACGTGATGTTGGGCATGAAGGAATACATCAATCTGCTGGTCCCGCGCGGCGGAACGGGATTGATAAACTTCGTCGCCGAGCACGCGACAATGCCAGTGCTCACCGGCGGGGTGGGAGTTTGCCACACTTATGTTGACCGGGAGGTTAACGTGGAGATGGCGGCCCGAATTGTGCACAACGCCAAGGTACAGCGCCCGACGGTATGCAACGCACTGGACACGGTGCTGGTTCACTCTGAGGCGGCGGCACGCTGCCTACCCCGGATTGCTGCGATGTTGAACGAAGCCGGCGTCGAAATGCGCTGCGATCACCGGGCCCTGAGTATTTTAGGGCCGGCTGAGGGGCTGAACGCCGTAGCCGCACAGCCCGACGATTGGGGACGCGAGTTTTTGGCCCTCATAGCGGCGATCAAAATCGTGGACAGCCTGGATGACGCCCTGGATCACATTCAGACCTACGGGTCAGGCCATTCCGAGGCCATCGTTACCGATGACGAGGACGCGGCACAACGGTTTTTGACCGAGGTTGATGCCGCGGCAGTTTACCACAACACCAGCACGCGCTTTACGGACGGGTCGCAGTTCGGGCTGGGCGCCGAGGTTGGCATCAGTACCCAGAAATATCATGCCCGGGGGCCGTTGGGATTGCGCGAATTAACTTCGTACAAATGGATCGTGAGGGGCGATGGCCAAATCCGTGAATAACGTGGGGCGGATCGCGAGCAGCGCTACGATGGCCATCAGGTGGGTGACGTAGTGGTATACGATTACGAACGCGAAGTGCGTACCGCAAACTCGGAGGCTTTCCTCATTCTGGACGGGGAAGATGTGGTTGGGCGAATAGACACCCATTTTTTGCCCGGCGCCGCCCACGTTTCCATTGCGGTCGAACAGCGCATCACGCCGGAACAAATCGAAGAGATTATCTCGGACATAGATTCCGACATGCTGAATACAGTGGGAACGGAACGGGATACGCACCTGTACCACGTTTTTCAGGGAACCGAGATCCGTGTATTCAGCGATGGCGGCTACGAAGAATACGGAGGTAATGGCAACGGCCATGGCCACGGGCCGTTGCCGCCGCCGGGCAGTGGATAGCTGAACCGCCCGTATTGGGCCCGGTGGATTGAGGGCGCCGGAAGGAACCCGCTAACGCTTGCGGGCTACGGCGCGCCGGGTGGCCTGCTCGATACCTTCTGCGGTTAACCCGTTTTTGGCCATCAGTTCGAGGGCTGGACCGGAGCCGGTGTAACCCTGCAACGCAACCATTTCCACGGGGACCGGATGGTTCCGGGACACGATACCCGCTACGACGCTGCCGAGACCGCCGTGGGCGTAGTGTTCCTCCGCGGTTACGATGGCGCCGGTTTCCCGGGCGGCGGCGATGATCGACTGCTGGTCGGCGGGGGCCAGCGTGTGCAGGTTGATAACGCGGGCGTCTATATCTTGCGATGCCAGGTTGTCGGCGGCATCCAGGGCCAGGGAAACCAGCGAACCATTGGCAATGATTGAAACGTCGGCTCCGTTCCTCATTATGTCAGCCTGGCCGATTTTGAATCCATAGCCGTTGGTGTGCACTATGGGCGTGGCAGCCCGCGACAGGCGCACGTACACCGGCCCCTTAGTAGCGGCAGCAGCTCGAATTGCCTGCTCGGTTTCAACCGAGTCTGCCGGTGAGATTACGGTGAAAGTGGGCAACGCGCACATCAGCGAAAGATCTTCTATGCTGTGGGCAGACATGCCGTCCTCGCCGGTGAGGATTCCGGCGTGGGTGCAAACCAGCTTCACGTTAAGAGAAGGCTGGGCAATCAGGACGCGCAACTGGTCGTAGGGCCGACCGGTGCCGAACACGCTGAATGTGCTGACGAATGGTATCTTCCCGGCGGCTGCCAAGCCTGCCGCGACACCGACGATGTTCTGTTCGGCTGGGCCGAAGTCGAAGAACCGATCGGGATATTGGTCTCTCCACAGATGCACGAACGTAGAGACGTTCAGGTCGCCGCCCAGCACCACGATGTCGGGGTAATCCTCCGCCATGGTGAGCAGGGTGCGGCCGTAAGTTTCCCTGGTGGCGGCCGTTTCGCGGGGGGTTGCCATCAGGCCAACTCCTTCATTGCTGCATCGTATTCGTCAGCGGTAGGGGCCCGGCCGTGGAATCCGGGGTTGTTTTCCATGAAGCTGACGCCCTTGCCTTTTACGGTTTCGGCGATTATTACTGCCGGTCCGACTCCATCGGATTCGTCAAGAACCCTTAGAACGTCTGCGTGTTGATGCCCATCGCAGGTGAAAACGGCCCAACCGAAATCGCGCCATCGGTCGGCGAGGGGTTCCAACGCCATCACCTCGTCGGTGAACCGGTCGTTCTGAATCCGGTTTCGGTCGACGATAGCGGTCAAATTGCGGGCTTTGTGGTGAGCCGCAGCCATGGCAGCTTCCCAGATTTCGCCTTCCTGGCATTCGCCGTCGCCGAGCAGGGCGAACACCCGGTAATCTTTGCCATCCAATCGCGCTGCCAGGGCGTGCCCCAGGGCAAATGACAACCCCATGCCCAGGGAGCCGGAGTTCATTTCCACACCCGGTGTCATGGGATGGGCGTGACCCTGGAGCAATCCGTCAGTTTTTCGGTATGACGAAAGTTCATTCCTGTCGAAGTAGCCGGCACGAGCCAAAGTGGCGTAGAAACCGGGCGATGCGTGGCCTTTGCTCAGGATGAATCGGTCTCGATCGGGCCAGTCCGGCTGGGAAGCGTCGTACCTGAGCACTCCGAAGTAGAGGGAGACCAGAATGTCGATTTCAGACAGCGAACCACCGGGGTGTCCGCTCCCCGCGCGAAATATCATATCCACGATATCGCGGCGCAATTCCAAAGACGTAGCGCGCATTTCTTCTACCGTCAGTGCCGGTTGGGTTACTGCCGCCAATTCCTCACCTGCGTTGGGAGCCTAGATTCGGATGACACCCAAGTGATTATATGCCCGTGCAAAGTTGGTGTCTATATCGGGTAAACCCTCACGCAGGGCCATTCGGTTTTACAAGAAATCCCCTCTCCCTTGATGGGAGAGGGTGAAGGTGTGAGATAGGGAACTATACTGCGGCAGACTACACCCCTCACCCCAGCCCTCTCCCAAAAGGGGAGAGGGAGAATCGAAAGGCCCTGCCAGGCGGGGCGCCTTTCGCAATGACAGTCGGCTGGTTTAGTTTGAGAAAGTGGGTACGCGTGAGTTGGGTAATCCGGGCGGCTTCCGGTCTGGTTTATACTGGGTAGGTCGCCGCCCGCGCGGCGAGTGAAAGCTGTAGTTATGATTATCGACGCCCATTGTCACCTATTGCCTCCGGAATTCGCCGACCAACACCAGGAACTATCGTCTACGGACGCAACGTATGCTGCGCTGTTTCCCGAGCCGGGGGGCCGCATCGCCACCGCCGAAGATCTGTTGCGCGACATGGGAATAGCTGGCATCGACGGTGCGGTTGCGATGGGGTTTGGTTGGACGGACAAGTCGATTGCCGCCAGTGTCAACGATTATCTCCTGGAGGTTGCCAGCCGATATCCGAAAAAACTATACGCGTTTTGCTCGGTGAATCCGGCGTGGGGAGCCGACGCTGTCACCGAGGCGGTTCGCTGCCTGGAGGCGGGGGCGGTAGGTGTCGGTGAACTGCACGCCGACACACAGGGGTTCGACATTACGGATCGGATTGTTTTGGAGCCGTTGATGGCTGAGTTGCGGGAACGGCAATTACCCATAACGGTGCATGGCTCGGAACCGGTTGGGCACGAATATCCGGGCAAAGGCTCGGCTACGCCCGACCTGCTGTTACAGTTCGTCGTTAATTTCCCGGATAACCGGATAATCCTGGCCCATCTGGGTGGTGGACTGCCGTTTTACGCCAACATGCCCGAAGTGGCCGATAAATTTACCAACGTTTGGTTCGACACCGCCGCCATTCCCTTCCTGTATCGTTCCAGCGTGGTATCTGCCACCATTGCCTCAGCTGGTGCCGGGCGAGTCCTGTTCGGAACCGATTACCCGCTCTTGTCGCACCGGAGGGCATTGGACTACATGGAAAGCGCCGAAGTCGGTGGGGAGCAGACCGCAGCGATCCTGGGCGGAAACGCCTCCAAGCTGCTCAATATCGCTGGACCATGAAGCAATCGGAAAACGCGCCCGCTGCAATCACGCTGCCTGACTATTTGCGTCCGGGGTTAGACATCGTGCTGATTGGACTGAACCCGTCGAGTTTTTCGGTGCGAGTGGGGCATTACTTTGCGAATCCCCGCAATCGGTTCTGGGCGGCGATCAGCGCGGCGAACGTGGCCGGTCGCCCGGTAGGACCGGGAGACGAGGCCAAACTTCTTGATGACGGCATTGGATTCACCGATTTGGTCAAACGTCCGACGCCGCAGGCATCCGGTTTGCGCGCTGAAGACTATCGTCGGGAGGCGCCGATGCTGCGCGAAAAAATCACGCAGTATGTTCCGGCTATTGCCTGTTTTCACGGGTTGACGGCGTACCGGGCCTTCCTGAGATACGGTGAGGGCGCAAACCCACCCCGGGTCATAGATCTGGGTCGCCAGGAAAATACTATTGGCGAATCCAGGATTTTCGTATTACCCAACCCAAGCCCGGCGAACGCTCAATACTCGCTGGATGATCTGACCCGGTGGTATCGCAGGTTGCAAGAATGGCGCGAAGAATTGCGCCCATGACCAGAAGCACCGAATCCGTGCGGACGTTCATCGCTCTGCCTTTGCCCGAAAACTGGAGCAATGCTCTGGTTGATGTGATAGCGCAAATGCAGCGCCTGGTCCCGGCTGGCGTACGTTGGGTTGACCCCCTGGGCACACACCTGACTCTCAAATTCCTGGGGGCTACGGATATCAATAAAATCGAGCCAATCTTATCGGGTTTGATTCCGGCCGCGACTGCAACCAAAAACCTTGAACTGTCATTGGCGCACCTGGGGACGTTCCCGAACCACCGTAATCCGCGCGTGGTATGGGCCGGCGTTGACGGGTCTCTGGGGGCGTTGCAGGAGTTGCAACAAAGGGTCGAGCAGTTAGCGACTGAATTGGGCTGGGCGCCGGATACCCGGCCGTTCAGACCGCATCTGACGCTGGGTCGGATGCGGGACCGCGCCACGGCGGCCCAACGGGTAGCGGTAACAGCCGCCATCTCGAACGTCGTCATGCCGGTCGTTCCGATGTGGAAGCCGAATCTGGTTCGTCTGTACCGCAGCGAATTGACTCCGCAGGGCCCAATTTACACTAGCCTGGGCGACGTTGCCTTGCCGGGCAATTGTTGATCCGTCGGGACATTGGGGTAATTTATGGAAAACAGCATCGAGGTAAACATCACACCGGTCGCGCCTTACGACTTCCAGCTCACTGCCGGCCAACCGAGTTACTCGCGCGACCAGGAGTTCAAAACCGAAGATTACGTTGACGGCACCTATATTCGCCTCCTGGATTTGGGGGATCAAGTTGCGCTGGCATCGGTGCGCTCGGTGGGATCGGTTGACGCACCCCGCCTGGCAATAACGCTGGTGGGCGACAACCTGACTCCCGCCGCCGCCGAATCAGCAACGGCTCAATTGCGCTGGTTGCTGGGTTGCGACCAGGAATTGCGGCCGTTCTACGACGCGGTGGCCGACGATCCGGTGCTGTCGGAAGTCGTGAACGATTTTTACGGGTATCACAACACCCGAACCGCATCGGTGTTTGAGGCATTGATCCAGGCGATAATGGGCCAGCAGATCGCCGCATCGGTGGCGCGAATCGTGCGCAACCTGCTGATCCAGCATTACGGAGTTCGGGCCACGGTATCGGGACAGGAATGGTACGCATTCCCACGGCCTTTGAGTTTGGCCACAGCGGAGGTTGAAGACCTGCGACAGCTCAAGCTGAGTATGCGAAAATCCGAATACATCCAGGGGATAGCCAGAACTGCGGTGGACTCCGACGACGGGTTCGAATCGCTTCACCGGCTGCCGGACGAGGAAGCAACCAGGCAGATGGTGGCATTGCGGGGTGTTGGGCACTGGACCGCGCAATGGGTTCTGGTGCGCGCGCTTTCACGCCCGGATGGGTTCCCGATTGGCGATCTTGCCTTGAGGCGAACGGTATCTCAACTGTATTTCGATGGAGCTGAAATAACAGACAGCGAGCTAATGGAATTTTCGCATCGCTGGTCGCCGTGGCGGTCGTACGCCACGGCCTATCTGTTTGCAGCGTTGAGATCGGGGCGAATCGCGGGTTCCTGACGCGAACGGTTGGGCAGTAGACGGGGTTACCGCAACATCCGCATGAGGCCCTTGGGGTTGGTGGAAAACTGACGCATGAGCCGTTGGGTTTGTTTGAACTGATTTAGCACGCGGTTGACATCTGACGGGTTGGTGCCGCTCCCCAACGCGATCCGGCGTCGTCGGCTGGCCTTGATGATTTCGGGGTGTTCCCTTTCCTCCATCGTCATGGACCGGATGACGGCCTCGGTTTTCCTGAGTTCCGATTCGTCGAGTTGATCCTTCATCTTTTTGGTGGATTGGCCCATGCCGGGGATCATCTCCATCACGGAGGCCAATCCGCCCATTTTCTTGACGCCCTGGATTTGGTCCAGGAAGTCCTCCAAAGTGAAGGTGGCCGTGCGCATTTTGCGTTCCAGCTCTTTAGCCTTCTGTTCGTCCACGGCTTCCTGGGCCCGTTCGATCAGGGTTAGCACGTCGCCCATGGCCAGGATACGGGAAGCCATGCGGTCGGGATGGAATGCCTCCAAACCATCCGGGCGCTCTCCGGTACCGATGAATTTGATGGGAACGCCGGTGACTCGGGTGATAGAGAGGGCCGCACCGCCCCGGGCATCTCCGTCCATTTTGGACAATATCAAGCCGTCCAAACCGATGCGCCGGTGGAACTCTTCGGCTGCGTTCACCGCGTCCTGACCGGTCATGGCATCGACGACTAGCAGGACCTGATGCGGCGAAATGGCGTTCTTGACGTCTTCCAGTTCACCCATAAGATCATCGTCGATGTGTAGGCGTCCACCGGTGTCCACGATGGTCCAGGTCAAAGCCAGCTCGGTAGCGCGGCGCACTCCGGCAGCGGCCACGCTGGCAGGTGTGGCGCCGGCTGGATCCTCCGAATACACGGGTACGTCCAATTGTTTGCCCAAAGTTTGCAGTTGGGAGATGGCTGCCGGCCGGCGCAAGTCGGCGGCGACCATCAGCGCGCTATGGCTTTGACGCCGCATCTGCAACGCCAGTTTGGCCGCCGTGGTGGTTTTGCCTGATCCCTGCAATCCCACCAGCATCAGCGCCGATGGCAGCTGGCTGGAGGGAGTCAGGCGATGGTCTCCGGCGCTGAGGATGCCGGTCAGTTCTTCGTGGACGATTTTCACGACCTGCTGGCCCGGGCTGAGGCTTTCGAGCACTTCGCTGTCCAGGGAACGCTCTTTGACCGCGGCGACGAAATCTCGCGCAACCCGGAAGTTCACGTCGGCTTCCAACAGTGACCGGCGCACCTGGCCCAGGGCGTCGTCAATGTCATTTTCGGTGAGCCGGCCCTTTCCCTGGAGCCGGTTAAATATTCCCGTGAGGCGGTCGCTCAGGCTGTCAAACACGATGGTTCCCCTATCGGACGTAGTGCGTTGGTAATTATTCCCAGCGGAAGGTGCGGTTAGCGATGACAAAGGCTACCACAAGCCACACGGCGAGGCCCAGGAAATTGGGCCACTGGGTTATAACGGAATCCCCTTGCTGGGTCATGCCGCGTATGGCCTCCACCAAGTATGTAAGTGGCAGGTAGTCGGTTATGACTTGCAATACGTTGGGCAAAACGTCCCGGGAGAAGAACACTCCGGACAGGAACATCATGGGGAGGGCGACGATGTTTGCCAGGGGAGCCGCCTGCTGCTCGGTGCGGGACCAACCCGATACTGCGAATCCCAGGGCCAGGAACACCGCGCCGCCCATGGCGGCTGCCAGCAACACCGAGAAGAAGTTACCCGCGAACTCAGCCCGGAACAGGAACACCGCAACCCCCGCCAGTATGACGGTCTGAACCATGACTACCACCAATCTGGTGAGCACCTGGGCGATCAGCAAGGTGGCCGGATTGAGGGGAGTAGCCAGCAGTCGGCGCAACACTCCCTCGCGTTTCATGCTCACGAAGCTGAACGCCACGCTGAACAAGCCCAGCTGCATGATGGACATGCCGATGACCCCGGGCATGAGGAAATCGATGTAACCCAGGTTGCGGGCATCCACAGGCTCGCTGTCAACCGTGACGACTCGCTGGGTTTCGGTGATGGCGAAGTTCACTTCGTCAACTGCCGACCGAAGGATGTTTAGCCCGACCTGCGTTTCGTTGGACCGGCTGGAGTGATACAGGGCCTGCACCGTGGACGTTTGTCCCTCGCTGGCAAAATCCTCCGGCAGGATGATCACCAGGTCCCGGCGCCCTTCGGTGAGGGCGTCGCGTTCGGTCGCCTCAGTGCCATGTTCAATGCGCAACGCTTCAATATTAGCCAGCCCGTCGGTGAAGGCGCTTGAAACGTCATTCTGAGCGTTGTCGACGATGCCAACGTCAAGCTTGCCAAGTTCGCCGAAGTTCAGGAGCCCGAAGATGACCATGATCACAAGGGGCAGGAAGAACGTCCAGAACAACGACGCGCGGTCCCGGGACCACATCTTGATGGACGTCCAGGTCAGGTAAATTTCCGGTCTGCGCAGCACCTACATCTCCCGCAGGGACCGGCCCGTCAAATCGAGGAAAACGTCCTCCAATGTGGCTGAGCGGACTTTCTGGGTTCGCTGGAACCCCCGCGCTATCAAATCGTCGATCAATGCCGCCGGTGTGTCCATCGTAATGATACGGCCCTGGTCCATCACCGCTACACGGTCGCACAGTTCTTCCGCTTCTTCCATGTAGTGCGTGGTGAGCATGACGGTGCGGCCTTCCTCTTTCCACCGGAGCACCAGTTCCCACATGCGGTGGCGCGCCTGGGGGTCCAGGCCGGTGGTTGGTTCGTCGAGGAAGATAACGGCCGGATCGTTAACCAGAGATGCGGCGATGGCGAAACGCTGTTTCTGGCCGCCTGAAAGTGTACGGAACGAAGACGACTTTCGGTCCAGCAGGTCTACGGCTTCCAGCAGCGGGTCGGGGTTGACGCGAATACCGTAAATACTGCCCAGCATCATCAGCAGTTCGGACAAGCGCAAGTGTTCGAAGAATGCACTGCTCTGCAGCTGGACGCCGATGATTTGTTTAACGGCGCGAGGGTCTTTGCTAACGTCGATACCGACCACAGTCACTTTGCCGCTGTCGGCATTGCGCATACCCTCGATGATTTCTACGGTGGTGGTTTTCCCCGAGCCATTAGGGCCCAGGAGCGCGAACACCTCGCCTTTGCCCACGCTGAATGAAACCCCGTCCACCGCCTGTATATCGCCATAGCGCTTGCGGACTTCCTCCACCACAACTGTGGGAGCCGCCGCACCGTCATCCGCCTGATTTATGGGTGTCGTCATCGTATAAGGGTCGGTTACGCGAACCGGCGTCAATTATAGCACCAGCCCAGGATGTATTCGGTATGAGGCGATTCTGGAAGAAAATTGCGGAACTTGTCATTGCGAGCGCAGCGCGGCAATCTCGTCGCTGAAACCGTCACCATTGCTGAAACGGGATTGCCACGTCGCTGCGCTCCTCTCAATGACAGAAGGCAGGACTGGAGTTTCGCATTTTTCTCATTCTGGCCGCATTGCGATGGTAGAATCTGGCTGGCTATGTGATGCTGAAGCGAAACAGTTTGCGAATCTTTTGACACTCTAATGATCCCCCTGCGATTGACCGTTCGTAATTTCCTGTGCTACCGCAACGACGTGGGTCCCCTGGACTTTGAGGGGGTGCATGTTGCGTGTCTTTGCGGGGCCAATGGCCACGGCAAGTCTGCGCTTCTGGACGCAATTACCTGGAGTTTATGGGGGCAGGCGCGCACGGGGAACCGGAATTTTGATTCGTTGATAACCCACGGTGAGAGCGAGTGCAGGGTCGAACTGGATTTCCAGTCGCGGGGACAAGTGTACCGGGTAGTACGACGCCGGCGCAGCGCCAACCGCGGCCGTACCGAGCTGGACCTTTTCATTGTAGATCGTGGCGGTAATGGGGCCGAGGACGCAATCAGACCCATAACCGGCAATACCATGCGGGAGACGGACGCCAAGATCTGCCACATCGTGGGCATGGATTACGCCACTTTCGTCAATTCAGCCTTTTTGCTTCAGGGCGAGTCCGACGCCTTTACCCGAAAGAGCCCCAGTGAACGCAAAGAGGTGCTTGCCTCCATTCTGGGCCTGGGTCTTTACGAGGCCCTGCAGGACGGCGCCCGCGAACGTCGGGACTACTATCGTAACCAGATGGACTTGAATCAAGGAGCGGTGCAGCAGGCTCAGGCGGAGTTTGACAGCATTCCGGATCCATCGGAGGAACTGACCGATGTTGAGCAAAGAATGTCGCAGTTGGATGATGAGCTGGTTGAAAGGGCCGTTGAGATTGAACAGCTGCGGTTCCGCGCCGGTGAGTTGCGCGCCAAAGGAGTGCGGTTGCAGGAAACCGCCCAGCGCATTGAAGGTGTGCGTCTCGACCTTCAACGCACCGAAACCGAGTCTGAAACGGTGAGGCAACGGATCGAGGCGGCGCGCGGGTTGACGCTGAGGGCTGATGAGATTGCAGCCGGGGCATCCGCGCTGGCGTCCGCGCGCGAAAGATATCGGGTCCTGGAGCAAGATCGCCTGAGGTTTGACCAGTTGCGTGACGAGCGCGACAAGTATCTGCGCGCCATAGACCGGGTACGGGTTGAGTTGCAGGCACAAGTGGAGTCCATGGGCCAGCGAATTGATGACGATTTGCGGCCGGCGGCACAGCGCGCATCCATCGTTGGCCGGGAGTTGGAGGAATGTGGCGAGTTGGAGCGGATGCTGGCGACTGAACAGGGGCAACTGAACGTGCAAATCGCAGAGTTCGCCGAAATACAGGGCCACGTGGCCCGGCTGGGCGGGGAATTGGAACGCTGCTTGACCGACGGGAAAGCGCTGAGGGCCAACCAGGAGCAAATGCTGGCGGCGGATGCCGTTTGCCCGCTTTGCAGGACACCGCTGGATCAGGATGCTTGCGGCAGCGTCGTGGAGTTTTATGAAGCCGAGATCACAGCCAAACTGGAGCAGCACCGGGAGATCCAGGCGGTGATTCGCGAAAACGCCGGGATGCTCGACGAATTGCAGCGACACATCGAAAAAACCCGGAAAGACCTGACCAGCCGTACGACAAAGGCGCAGCGAGAACGCGGACGCCTGGAACGCGAGCGGGAATATGGTGAGGCGGCACAGAAACAAATCGACGATTTGCTTCCCCGGTTGGAAGCTGCTGTGTCACCGCTGGAAGCGGATACTTACGCCGCTGACGAACGGTTTGCCGTGGCGAAGATTGAGGCTCAAATTCTTGAGTTGGGCTATGAAGAAGAGCAGCGACAACAAGCCTTCGAGATGATCCAGGCTTTGCAGCGCTGGGAAACCGAGCGGGTGGAGTTAAATGCCGCCAGCGCGAGGCTTCCGGAAGACGAATCCCAGTTCGACCGGCTCGGCGAGCAGACTGAGCGGTTGCGCGATGAACTTGCCGAAATGGAAAACCGGCTGGCAGCGGACCAGCAAGCGGCGCAGGATCTGCCGGTCGTGGAGCAACAATTACGAATTGCCCGGGAGGAAGCTGACGGATTGGCCAGGGATCGCAACAACGCCGCCGAACGCCGGGGGTTTCTGGCGGCCAGCGCGGAACGACGTGGCCGGCTCGGATCGGAGATTGCCCGGCTGACCACGGTGTTCCAGCAGGATCAAACCGAGCTGGCGGTATACACCGAGCTGTTTGCCGCCTTTGGCCGCAGCGGGGTGCCGGCCATGCTTATTGACGCAGCGGTACCGCGGATCGAAACCGAAGCGAACCTGCTGTTGGGCCGAATGACCGACAATCGTATGGCGGTAAGGCTGCAGACTCAGCGCACGAATCAGGGCGGCAGTTTGACCGAAACCCTGGATATTTTGGTGAGCGACGAGCTGGGGGCCCGGAGTTATGAAGTTTTCAGCGGCGGTGAAGCATTCCGGATCAATCTGGCTCTACGGATTGCGTTATCCAAAGTGCTGGCCCAACGGATGGGCGTACCACTGCCCACGCTATTCATAGACGAGGGATTCGGCACGCAGGATGCCTCGGGGCGGGAGCGCATTGTGGATACTATTTCATCAATACAAAACGAGTTTGAAAAAATTATAGTGATCACGCACCTGGACGACATCAAGGATATGTTCCCCGTGCGCATCGAAGTAGAAAAAACCGACAGCGGATCGAATTTCTGGGTTTCCGCCTGAATCAGGCCGGGAGGTGTAGATGCTAACTGAAACGCAACGACAATTTTTGACCGAAAACCACAACGGGGCCGTGACGACGTTTCGCAGGAGCGGCGCCGCACAAGTGAGCATAGTTACTTGCGGCCTTTATGGCGAAGGGGTGGCGTTTACAACGACGGCCGACCGGGCCAAATTGCGCAACCTGCGACGGGATCCACGCTGCACCATTTTGGTGGGCAGCGACGACTGGCGGCGATTCGTCGTCCTGGAAGGCGAAGCACGCCTGGTTTCCGTGGACAACGCCACGGCAGATGAGTATCGGGAAACGCTGAGAGACGTGTATCGAACCGCGGCCGGCGTAGAGCACCCCAACTGGCCGGAATATGATCAGGCCATGGTTGACGACCGACGATTCGCCGTACTGGTGACGCCGGAGCATGTTTACGGCCGGCAAGATTAGTCGCCGGCCGTAGTTCCTTAATCAGCTGCGATGCCCTCCGCTTTGCGGAGAGCGTCCACGTCAAGGTCAATCTCGGGAGACCGGCCTTGCAGAGCAGCCAGGACGCGTTCACCCGAAAGGGGCAGTTCGTTGATCCGGACGCCTACAGCATCGTAGATGGCGTTAGCTATGGCGGCGGGCGGGCCGAACCCCGGGGGTTCTGCCACGGCTCGGGCGCCGAACGGGCCGTCAGGCGCCGGGACGTTGACCAGCACGATTTCGCTTTCCGGCAAATCAATGGCCAGGGGCATCAGATAAGAAGCAAACGACGGGTTGCGAACCGCACCGGTTTCGGCGTCGAATTGCTGGTCTTCGGTCAAAGCCCGGCCGATGCCCTGCACGACGCCGCCGTCCAATTGCCCCTCGACTGCCATGGGGTTGATGGCCGTTCCAACGTCTTGAGCCTGGATATACCGCAATACGCGGACGTTGCCGGTTTCCCGGTCGACTTTCACTTCGGCAGCCTGGGCGGCAAACACCGGGGTATAAGGCATGTTCGACAGGGAGGCCATCCCGATGATCGGGCCGCCTCGCGAAGTAGTGCTGGCGGCTGCCAGTTGGGCAAACGTCATTCCTTGCGGGGCATTGTCGAGGACGTACACGCGGCCGTCTTCGCTACCCAAGGCTTCCTGCGGCACACCGAGGCGTTCCGAGGCGAGCGACATCAATTTGTTCAGGGTATCGTCAGCGGCGCGTTTTACGGCCGTGCCCTGGCTGTAAACGATCCGACTGCCTCCCGATTGCCCGGTGTAGGGCGCCAGGTCGGTATCGCGCTTGGCCACGATGACCTTGTCCATCGGGATGCCGAGGGCTTCGGCTGCGATGGCGGCCAGAGACGTATCGCTGCCCGAAATATCGACAGATCCGGTCAACAGGCTAACAGTGCCGTCGTCATTGACACTGATCGCAGCAGTGGAAGGCCCGCTGCCGCTACGCCATTCGCACAGGGCCAGGCCGATACCGTGACCATCTTCCAGGCTCCGTGGCCAGTTAATTTTTTCCTTGATGGCAGCCAATGTCTCCATCAAACCGTTGCCGGGTACAACTGCGCCGCTGACCGACACGTCGCCTTCGCGGAGGGCGTTCTTCTCGCGAAGGTCATACGGGTCCATGTCGATTTCCTGAGCGATATGGTCCATGTGAGATTCCACCGCAAATGTCATGTCCGCGACGCCGGAAGCGCGGTAAGAACCCACGTAGATTTTGTTGGTGTATACGCCGTAAGACCGGAGCCGGAAATTGGGAACGCGATAAGCGCCGATCCCGTGGCCGATACCTGAATTCGGGCCGGCGCCCAGATAGGCGCCTACGTCAAAGATGGTGTAAGCCTCCCGGGCGGTTATCGTGCCGTCTTTCATCACGCCGCTGCGGATGTAGTTGGTGACAGGCAATCGGGGGCCGTTCATGGTGAATGCTTCTTCACGGGTGTTGACCAATTTTACCGGTCGATGAGTACGCATGGCCAGGAGAGCGGGGAATGCTTCAAATGTCAGGCGCAATTTGGCCCCGAACCCCCCTCCCAATTCCATGGCCACTACCCTGATTCTGGAAACCGGCACATCCAGCACAGCGGCCAGTCCCGCCCGAATCTGATAGGGTCCCTGAGTGGAAGCATAGACGACCAGCCTGCCGTTGGGTTCCACTTCCACCACACATGCCATTGGTTCCAGGAAACCCTGGTTGATGCCCTGGGATCGATAAACGTCTTCGATCACAACGTCGGCATCTTTCAAGGCCTGTTCCACGTCGCCCCGGTCGGCGTCGAGCAGGGTGCTGACGTTATGGCCCATGGTGAAACCGTAACCTTCATAACTCTCCAGGTCGGGGTGAACCGTGGAGGCTCCGCTGGCCATGGATGCCAACGGGTTGATAACCGCCGGGAGGTCTTCGTATTCAACCTCGATGAGCTCGATGGCTTCCTGCGCTGTCGCCTCGTCGTCAGCCGCCACGGCCGCAATGGGCTCTCCAACGAAGTTCACCACTTCCGTCGGCATGATGTAGCGATCTTTCAGGGCTCCGGAGCCGAATCGTATGTCGGGAAAGTCTGCGCCGGTGATGACACAGTGGACACCTGGTAGCTGTGCGGCCCGACTGGTATCGATTTTGACGATGCGAGCGTGGGTCCTGGTGCTGGGCAACAATTTGCAGGCCAGCATACCCGGGAGATAAACGTCTGACGCATAGGTGGCGCGGCCGGTTACCTTATCGTAGGCGTCCACCCGTGGATAATTTCTTCCCAATACTTTGAATTGAGTCATAATTAGCGCCTCCAGTGCGGGGACAGTGCAATTGCGAGGTTGAAAAGGCGAGGATGTTCAGGCATTTCGCATCACATCAGCGGCGGCTTTGATCGCCTGAATAACGCGGGAATACCCGGTACACCGGCATAAATTCCCGCCGATGGCGAATCTGATGTCTTCTTCTGATGGATCGGGGTTTTGCTGCAAGAAACCGGTGGCCGACATGATCAACCCGGGAATGCAGAAACCACACTGCAAGGCGCCGCATTCCACGAAAGCCTGTTGCACAGGGCTAAGGCCGTCGACGTTTGCCAATCCTTCGATGGTGGTTATGGCGGCGGCGTGGGCGCTGTGAGCCAGCACCAAGCAAGAGGTAACGGGCTGCCCGTCCATGAGCACAGTGCAGGCGCCGCAATCGCCCTCATCGCAGCCCTTTTTGGCACCGGTCAGGTGGGCTTCATCCCGCAGGCAATCCAGCAGCGAAAAGAATTGGTCCACCAACATTTGGCGTTGCTCACCATTTATGTTGAGCGTAAGCGGTTGTTTCATAACATTTACCTCAGTTCCTAGAAAACCGTTTCAACAGCGAGTCGCCGCAGTTCGGTGAACGTGGGGGAGCCATGTTCGGCGGTGGCAACGGCGTGTTGCAAAGTTCGTTGGGTGAGGACGCGCACCATCTCCCGACGATAGCCGGCGCCGTTGCGCACATCGGATATGGGTGTAGACATTCCTGCAGCCGCCTGGGCCGCTGCGGCTATGACATCGGCGCTAGGAGTCTGGCCGGTCAACACTTCTTCCGCGGCAGTCGCCCGCATTGGCACCGGAGCAACCGCGCCGAGGGCGATGCGAGCAACAACGCAACTGCCGTCGTCGGCCAGGCTGACGACAGATGCCGCTCCCACTGACGAAATATCCATGGCCCCGCGCGGGCTGTGTTTGATGTACAGGCCGCCGCTTCGGGGCAACGGCGGCGGAAGTCGCAGTTCGGTCAGTATTTCTCCAGCGACCAGAGCCGTCCGCCCCGGCCCGACGAACACCTCGCTCAGCGGCAGCCAGCGTTCTCCCTGGGGCCCGGCAATGCGGCACTGGGTGTCATACGCCAGCAACGCGGGCAAGGTGTCCCCGGCCGGTGATGCGTTGCACACGTTTCCGCCGATAGTGGCCAGGTTTCGCACCTGTATGCCGGCAAAGGCGGTTGCGCCGGCGACCAGCGCAGGATAGTGGTTGCGCACGTCGGCATTCTGTTCGATGGTTTGAACCGTGACCATGGACCCCATCGACAATCCGTCGTCCGGGTTCCAACTGATGTTGTCCAGGCCGGGCACATGCTGCATGCATACCACCACTTGAGGCCGCCAGACGCCGGTACGCCAGCGGATCAGAAAATCGGTGCTCCCTGCCGCCAGTCGAGTGCTTTCTCCGCCGTCGGCGAGCATTTGCAATGCCTCGTCAATCGAGTGTGGTTCCAAATAATCGAAACGGGCCATCCTGCCCTCCCAAACCGGTTTAGAGCGCCAGGCGCCGCCGTAGCTGAATCTTCGTGGCGCCGGTGCATCAGGATTATAGGGGCCTGCCGAGCGCTGGGTCAACGACGCGCCAACCGCAAAGGCCCCGTTGACATCAGATCGCCAACGGGGCCGTTTCATTCGGGGCGTTTGGAATCGTTCTACCGATTGCCGTTTCCGTAGGGCTGGATGAGCACGCGCAGCGTGCCATCGGTTTCCTTACGCTGCGTCAACAATCTGTGGCCGGCCTGCTCGGCCCAATACACCACGTCATAGATGTTCAACGCGTCGTGCAGAATGGCTTCGATGAACGACGTCCGGTCATATTCCATTTGCCGGCTCAGAGCTGCAATGACCCCGGCGCAGTTCTTACCGCGCCCGTCGATGATGGTCCAGCCGGTTTCGTTGCGATGGCCGTTGCCGTTGGGATAATCACTGTCGCTACCGGCGGCTGCACCGGCGGGAGATCTGACGTCGATTTGACCGGTTTTGCGGAGCTGCAGTTGCTCCTTGAAGTATGCTACGGCTTCCCATGCGACGGCGCGGTCTCGCTCTCCGCTGGAGCATACGGCCCCGCGGACGCCAACGATGTCGGGATTGATGCGTGCCAATTCGTCCAGATTATTCAGTTTCAAATGGCCGCTCAATGCGGTACTGAGTCCGGCTTGCTTGGCTTCCATCACCATGTCCCGGAGGACGGGTTCGGGCATGAAGTCAAACAGATTGCGCCCATCTTTGGTGAGAGTGTCAATCAGGAACCCATCGCACAATCCATCGAAGGCGAGGCTTACCATCAGGTGCGGGTCAAGGCCACCGTCGAACAGCAGGTTGTCGGCGAACAGGGAACCGATTAGCTTGGTTTCGGAATTGCCGATTGCTTCCCGCGACTGCCGGAGTACCTGAACCGCGGTGTCGTAGTCGGCTACCCGGAAACCCACCTTGACGGACGTGGCGTTGAGTAATGTAGCCGCATGCACCGCCATGGCGACCGTGCCCGGCTGGTTGGGTACAACCCCCAGAGTTACGCTAACGTGTTTGTGCATTGGGATACGGTCGCGCACTTCGCGAACCAGGTTGGGATGTCCCGAACCCACCAGGGCTTCTTGCAGGTTCTTGACGTCGATGATGTCAGCGCCGCCCCGGTCGGCCTCCAATGCTTCAGCCATGTTTTGCACGCTGACCAGCAGCATCATTCCCGAATCTGCGGCGCCGCCATCGGAGTACCCGGCTGAATTATCTGCGAGCCACGGAGCATGGGGACGGCCATGGATGACCTCGCGAGTTGGGGTCGGGGCGGCCGCGGCAGGTAGCAGAGGCTGCAACTCACGCCACAATTCGGATTTTTCTTCGGCGGTGAGGTCGGACAGCGGGACCCTCACGCTGCCGCCGGCCATTCCCATCATCTCGCCCCACGCCTTGCACATGGAAACCGGAAGGGCGCCGTTGGTCTTTTTCATCGTGCCGCCCCACCATTTGTCTGACAGCGCCTTGATGTCTTTCAAGTGCCGGTCGTAGAACTTGGTGTCCAGATTTCCAGCGGTGGCCTTTTCGATGAATTGAACGTAGTAGTTGTGCTCCGGGGTGTCGAAGCGCCAGTCGGAAGTGTTGGCGAACATCACCTGCTGGTGGAAGCCCAGCTCTTGGCTCTTGTGGAAGATCCACTCGTCGGGAGTGCTGATGATGGCTTCTTTGCCTACCAGAAGGTGGGTTTCGATGGAGATCTGCTGGTTGAAACTCGCCTCCTTCACTCCGACGAGGTTTGGAATGGCGCACAATCGCTTCAATCCCTGCGGAGTGATGGTAATGCCAAATTGCGGCGAGTTGTAGAACATCATCGCCAGGTCAGTGGTGTCGGCGACGTGGCGGACGAAGTCCACCACCTGGTCTTCAGTTTTGGTGACCATGTATGACGGAGCTATGATCAGGAGGTCGAATCCCCGGTTCTGAGCGTGTTGCGCCAGGGCGATACTTTCGGCGAGCGAAGTATCCGTTACATGGGCGCCGATTAACCACTGTCCTTCAGCTGCGTCGGCAACAGTGTCCATTACCAGGCGACGTTCAGTTTCGGTCAAACTCCAAAACTCGCCCATATTCCAGGTACAACCGCCGCCGCGAACTCCTAAACTGCGTACATGATGAACGTTGTGGCGCAGCCCCTCAGTGTCTACTTGATTATCGGGAGTGAATGGAGTTACCAAAGTAGTCCACTGGCCCCTCAGCATTTGCCAAGCCCATTCCTGCGCTTCGTGCTTGCGGTAACTGGCCATGGTTTTTCAGCCTCCAACTGTTGTTTCAAGTTGCAACGCCGTTATGACGTACAACAGGGTTTGCGCTGAGCCAACGAGGATTTCAGTACCCGATAGTGTACGAGTCACCGGAGCCTGCCGTCAATAATCGTATGTATTTATCGAGGAAATTTCGCTACTCGGGAATCGGCTGGATGGCGACTGAAAGTGGTCAGCCCCGTGACGAAATCCGTCTAGGAATTTTAGCCGTTTCAGTAGGCGGTTTTGTGCCCAACGGACTCCGTTGGTAGAATGAGTATCCACGACATCCAACGTGTGTTGTCGGATTCACTATGATGACCTCAGTTCCTATTGATCCTCATGGCTGATCTCCTCCACATTGACCGTTACTACCGTGAACTCGCCGAATTGATTGAGTTCGGCGGTACCAACAACGAGGAGAACATCCGCCCAGCCTTCCAGAGTTGTCTGGCAGCCTACTGCGCCGACCACCCGGAGCGGTTGGTTCTCGTGCCGGAACTCCGGTCCGACCGCAGCAACAAGCCTGACGGCACGGTACGCGACTCCCTGCGCATGACGCGCGGCCTGTGGGAAGCCAAGGACGCTCACGACGACCTCGACCGTGAGATCCGGAATAAGCTCGGGCAAGGTTACTCCGGCGACAACATTTTGTTCGAGAACTCGGTCACGGCCGTGCTGGTCCAGAACGACCAAGAGGTAATGCGGACGGAAATGGCCGACCCGGCTACCCTCGACGAGTTGATTCGTAAGTTCTTGGGTTACGAGTTTCCGGAAATCAAGGAATTCCGGGAAGCGAGGCAGCAGTTCAGGGACGACCTGCCAGCCGTGCTTGAGAGCCTACGCGGCACCATCGTCGAAGCCGAGATCGGCAACGATGAATACCAACGGGCGGCGGAGCTCTTTCTCGAACTGTGCCACCAGTCCATCAGTCCCAACGTAACGAACGACAACGTCCGGGAGATGCTGATCCAGCACATTCTGACGAAAGACATCTTCCTACGCGTGTTCGCAGAGGACCAGTTCCACCGGGAGAACAACGTCGCCCGCCAGCTGGATGCCCTCGAGGGCACGTTCTTCACGGGCAATGTGCGGCGCGAGGCCGTCGACCGGCTGCGAGCCTACTACGGTGCCATTGGCCGCGCTGCCGACGACATCGCCGAGTACGGCGAGAAGCAACGGTTCCTGAAGGGCATTTACGAAGATTTCTATCAGGCTTATAACCCTGGTGCCGCCGACCGTCTCGGCGTGGTGTACACGCCCAACGAGGTGGTGGACTTCATCGTCCGCGGCGCGGACTGGTTGCTCCAGAAGCACTTCGGCAAGACGCTGGGCGACAAGAACGTTAACATCCTTGACCCGGCGACCGGGACGGGCACGTTCATAACGAACCTGATGAATCACCTGCCGGCTGATCGACTGGAGTACAAGTACCGGAACGAGATCCACGCCAACGAGGTGGAAATTCTCCCCTACTACATCGCCAACCTGAACATTGAGTACACGTACAAGGAACTGACGGGCGACTACCTGGAGTTCCCCAACCTGTGCTTCGTCGACACGCTAGACAACATGGACTGGAAAGGGGCCAGCGGCGCTGCCGTACAGAGGCAGACGACGTTGAACCTAGGCGGAGTGTCGGAAGAGAATTGGATCCGCGTGCAGGAGCAGAATGAAAAGCCCATCAGTGTCATCATCGGCAACCCGCCCTATAACGCTTCTCAAAGTAATTTCAACGAGTTCAATCCTAATCGTAAGTACCGTGAGGTTGACCGCCGCGTTAGGGAAACCTACATCGCGGCCAGTACTGCCCAGAAGACGTTGCAGTACGACATGTACAAGCGGTTCATCCGATGGGCTTCGGACCGCTTGGAGGACGACGGAATCATCGGATTCATCACTAACCGGGCGTACTTGGAAACTCGACAGGATGACGGGTTTCGCCGAATGGCGGTTCAAGAATTCACCGACATCTACGTGCTGGACTTGGGCTCGGATGTGCGGCGAAATCCGAAGATTTCGGGCACCACGCACAACGTGTTTGGCATCCAGACTGGCGTAGCCATCGGGTTCTTCGTTCGTGAAAAGGCAAAGCTCGGCAATTGTGGCATTCACTACGCTTGCCGTGAAGACGAGGAACTGGCGACGGACAAACTCGCGTTCCTGCGAGACGCGACAATTGAAGGCATTGGTTTTGCACCTATCGTTCCAGATACCAAGTCGTACTGGTTCGGCCAGTCCGACAGCGGCTTCGAGAATTTGTTGCCGCTGGCTAATCGGGCGACCAAGTTGGCCAAAAGCGTGGCAGATGAGAGGGCAACCTTCAGCCTGTACTCCATTGGTGTCGTTACCGACCGTGATGAATGGGTTTACGATTTTTCGTTTGAGGTGCTGGGGGCGAAAGTACGGGCATTTATTGGCATGTACGAGGAGACCCGAGCATCGTTCGGGGGTCGCGAAGTCGAAAACTCCGAGTTGGGGACCGTCATCAAATGGACGCGCGACCTCAAACGGCAACTTCGTTTGGATTCTTCGAATGTATTCAACAGGTCCAGCGTCATCGACGCGCTGTACCGACCGTTCGTAGCCAAACGGCTTTACTTCCACCAGAACTTGAACGAAATGCAATATCAAATGCCCCAGATTTTCCCCCATGGTGATGAGGGCGAAAACCAAATTATTTGCGTGAAAGCTGTCGGGTCAAACAGGCCCTTTCACGTTTTGGCAGCGAACAGGGTGGTCGATAAACATCTGACTGGCGATTGTCAGTGTCTTCCTCTATACCGCTACAAACCGGACGGCGAGTGTGTAAGCAACATCACCGAGTGGGGACTGCGACAGTTCCGCGAACACTACAGTGACGACAGCATCTGTGCAGAGGACGTGTTCGCCTACACCTACGCTATGCTCCATGATCCCGTCTACCGGGGTCGGTACGCGGTTGATCTGCGTCGGGAGTTTCCACGGGTTTACTTCCAAGATGATTTTACTTGGTGGGCACAGCAGGGGCGCGAGTTGCTGGATCTGCACTTGGGGTTTGAGACGGCAGAGCCGTGGCCGCTCGAGCGAATCGACAAGGACGGCGTTACGCCGACGCGGTTCATCCTGCGCGCCAACAAGGAACAAGGTGTCATTACTCTGGACGGACAAACGGCGCTGGCCGGCGTGCCGGCTGAGGCGTGGGAGTACCAGTTGGGGACTCGCTCAGCACTGGAGTGGGTGCTAGATCAGTACAAGGAACGCAAGCCTAAGGATCCGACGATCCGTGAGCGTTTCAACATCTACCGCTTCGCGGACCACAAGGAGCGGGTGATTGACTTGCTGAGTCGCGTTTGCACTGTGAGCACGTTCACGACTACCATCGTCGACGAGTTAGCCTCTAGGTCTTCGTTGGTGAGCGCATGAGATATTGGTTCGACGAAAATGACGAAGAGCGCCGACGTAGGTCGGCGTTCGACGAAGGGATGGCGTTCTTGGTGCCAATCGAGACCAATCTCCAAGAGGCTGTGCAACATTTCCATCTTCTGGAGTCCGATGGTATTCAACAGTCGTGGGAACAAGTAGATTTCGAAAGGGACATTCTCGAAGACGTCTACGGCGTCTCCCAATCACCACCGGACATCGTGGGAACGCACGCTCTCTACACGTTCTGCGGTATCGACTGCCGGGACTACGACGGACCGCAAATGTGGATACTCATGCCCATCCGGCTATGGGAGCACGACCAGACGCTTTTTCATAGCGTGAACTGCGGAGGGTGCCGGGGGACGTACCTTTTCGAACTGCGCCGACGTGGCGAGAAAGAAAAGGCAGATTTCGTAGAGATGATCTGGTTGGAACAGTACGGCGAAACCAACGCCAACTGTGGCGGTGTCCACACCGTAACACCTGCTCATTACGTCCTAACCTGTCGAGTATGTGGCCGATTAGCCGTTGATTTGGAGAATGCGGGCGAGACTACCTACCTCTAAGGGAACCACTCACCGCCACAGGACCAGCGGTCGTCTGATACGGCAGATTCTGCAGTGCCTCTACTACGCTGCCTGCTGCACGGAGTTGAGCTCGTGAAGCACCAGCGCGGCTATGATGCCAGGGGAGACTTTTTGCTCCTCTACTTGCCTTGCCTTGGATCTCTTTGCAGCCGGCAACTTGATCCTCATGTGCCTCATGTGGGCGTAGTCATCGGCTTTCAGGTGGGCCAGCGCGGTGGCCAGGTAGGCAAGTGCCGACATCGCGACGTGCATCGACAACTTCCTGCCGTTCAGGTAACGGTGGGTGTCCAACAGCCGGCTATGCTTGGCGCTGCTGAAGAACCGTTCCTCACTCGGCCGCTTCTTGTACTCGGCCTTCCACTCGTCAGAGCAGCGGGGCAGCAGGCCCACTATCCTGAGCAGCCTGCCCTCGGGCTTCTCGTAGTGCTCGTGGTCACAGTGACGGGTGAACTGGACGGTTTCCTTGAGAGGACAGCCATCAGCGGGACAACGGAACAGGTGGCCTTGCTCTTGGTCGGTTTCAACGTACTCCATGGATTCGCCGCCGATGCAGGTCGGCCGACCGTCCTCGTCGTAAATCCCGTCGTACAGCCGTTTCCCGGTTCCCTTGTCCTTCTCGGGCCGCCGGATGGCGATCACCGGAATCATGCCGCGGCTCACCACGTGCTTGATGTTGTCCAACTTGTCGTAGCCCTTGTCGCCCAAGAAGTACCTCGGCCTCAGCTTCCGGTACAACGTCAGGCAGTCATCCAGGTCCTGGATCATCACCGTCACGTCGCTCGCGTTTGCCGGGCGGGTCGCGGCGAACAGCGGCAGCCCGTGGTTGCCGTCGGTGACGAAATTCACCTTGTAGCCGTGGTAGCTCTCCGTCTTCTTGTCGTTCTGGCTCGATGCTTCTGCCTTCCCAGCGTTATTGCCGGCCGCTTTGCTTGCTTTGGAACTACCGCGTTTTCTGGAACTGCCCTTGGATGAGCGGCGGTTTTTGGCAGTGCGGCGTCCCCATTTGGCGTCCGGATCTTTGGACGGTATCTCCTCTCCGGTTTTCCGGCTCTTCCTGCCAGGCCGCGCCCAAGACTCCACGTCGGTGCTGTCCATGACCAGCGAGTGCCCCAGCGGGGGCTTGTCGACCGGGACTACTCCAGCTTCGCGCAGGCGTTCTATCTCGTCTCCGCACTCCAGAAACACCTCGGCGATGTTGATCCAGATGAAGTCCTTGTAAGGGGTCAGTTTCTTCTTGAATCGGCTGTAAGCACCCTCGCTGGGCGCACATTCGAGACCGCAGATACGCAGCAGTCGCTCATCGCTTCCCAAGCGGTTGAGGAAACCGTTGGCGTAGCGCTCGTTGAGGGCGTACTGCATGACTAAGGCCCTGAGCATGGCATCAGCCTGGTAGCCTGGGTTCCCGCCTTGTTCGTGGGGCGCGTCGAGTACTTCCGCCAGATCGCCGGTACGCGAGATAGCCTCCTCAATCACGACTTCGAGGAAGCCGAAGCCGCTTTTCGGCAGAGCCGAAGGCATCGACAGCGTTGGACCCCGGGCAGCCCGCCGCTGCCCGGGCACGGTTGCGGTGTTGCCCGCGTTGCGATTATCATCACAAGCGACCACCTGGGGATCTCCTTAAGCCGAGTGACTAGGTGGTTACCGAGGCCGAATGCAGCTCCAACTCTTTCGGCCTCGCCGCCGTTAAAGGGCGTGAAATCCGTGTCAAACGGTCGCCCGGGCGGCAGGTTTTTCCCTGCTGAGATTGTACTAAAATGGTACAGTCAGTGCAAGGAATTTATGTCATTTTTGAACCAAACGTTCGATTTCCTACAACGCGTGATCGCTTACTGACAACCGGTTGTCAGTAGGCGTCAATCCATGGTTGGAAAATGATGTACTGTTTGATAACATAGTGCCAAAGCGCGCCTGACGAGGTTACGTATCATGGCCTATATCAAGATTGACGGCTTCCTGTGCGAGCGGTGCCTGCACCGCTGGGCACCGAAGCAGCAGGGCACGCCAGAGCCGAAGAACTGCCCCAAGTGCAAAAGCCCCTACTGGAACAAGCCACGCATGACGCCGTCCCGCGGCAACCCAGCATGGCTCAAGGACGAATCCCAGCAGGCGGTGGCGTGAACGATAGCATTATTGGTTCATCATACTTAGATGAGGCGGTGAACATCGTGAAAGAAAAGAGGTCAGTGGCCAAGTGGGGATTCGGCATGGCACCCATATCATCGCGAATGCGCGAGCGCTACGACGCGGCTGTGTCCGACGTTTCCAAACTCATGAATGGCCAGGAAGTGGAAAGCCAATCGGTCTTGGAATCTCTCAGCGAGTTGAAGGGGATGTTCAACAGGTACATTCGGAAAGACCAATGGGACTATGCCATGGTCGGCGAAGAATTGGGCAACCCACCGGCAAGGCATGCTCGGCTGATCGCCAACGACCTTTTGAAGTTGCGTCGGGCGCTAATTGCTGATGACATTGATTCTGCAGAGCAAGCCAAGCAAGGACTGCACGAAAACTCCATTCTCAAGTACCTTGAAAACTACGAATCGGCCAAGGAGAGTCCTAGCCAAAACAGGGATGGTGGATGGATCTACGTTCTTTCGACCCGAGAACAGCCGAACGTCCTGAAGATAGGCAGAACTGATCGACCAGTGTCACAGCGTGCGAAGGAGATAAACGGGGCGACAGGTGTGCTTACCCCGTTTGGAGCTCGCTACGTAATCAGAGTGAGTGATCCCGTTGAGGCCGAAAGGAAAATCCATCAGGCACTGGGCGAGTACCGAATCAGGCAGGACAGAGAGTTCTTTGAAGTAGCACCACACATAGCAGAGCAAATCATCAGGGAGTGCATCCGTTCCAACCGGTTAAACTACCGCTCCAGTGGTACGGTTCTGTGGTTTGACCACGGCAAATTCTACGGGTTCATCTCGATGGAGCGTGAAGGCGACGTATTCGTTCACGGTTCCGGCGTCAGAAGGGAAACGGCCGAACGTCTTGAACCAGGAACTCCTGTGACGTTCATACTCAACAGAAACAGCAAAGGTCCCTACGCTACACAAGTGGCACTTTCCGACGAACACGGTGCCACGGAGCGATCCAACACGGGTGAAGCATCTCTGAACTCTCACGATGATGCCCCCAATGAACCGCGGGTGTTTGATGGGTCAGGAAGTCGTCCACGCCGCTAAAGTCTTCATTAAGGGGACCTCCAAGCTGCCGCCGTACGAGCGTGATCAGATATGGGCAGAAGCCCTCCACTACCCGCGGCTGGGAGAGTGGAACAAGATTCCGTCGCCCGTGAGGGCATGGTTTCGTCAAATAGTCGCGTACATTGACGACGATGGACCGGAGCCAGAATACTGGCCGAAAGCCATGCCATGGCAGACCTGAAGCCACAGCTAACGTGTAAGGCAACAGTCTGTGAACCCTAGGGGTCTAGTCCACTAATCCTGCCGGTAGGTCGAAACCAAACCGGCACCTGAGTGACGGCATAGCTTTGTAGTTTCTCCTGAAGCAGACGAGATGCCAGAACGAAATCCGTCACAACGCTGATCACTTTCAGCCACTGCTTGGTCCATTTCCGAGTAGCGAAATTTCCTCGTATTTAACACAGTCTTCCGAATGCCAAGAGCCGTCCGGTTCGTGGGGTAACTGCGGGGTTTCGGCCGGTTCAGGATGATCCTTCGACAGGCTCAGGATGAGCGGGGTTGGGGCTCAGGATGCGGAGGATCGATTGGGTTGGACAATTGAGACTGGGCACGGGGAACCCGCCGGCGGCAGCCGATTCTACCGGAATGGTTACGGGGGTTGTTGACAATTGCGGCAGAACCAACTGCTTCTGCCGCGCACACGCAACTGCTGGACCTCGATCCCGCAGCGAGGGCACAGGTCACCTTTGCTGCGGGGGACGCTCCAGGGCGACAGAGCCACCGGCGGATCGGGCCAGTGAGCGTCGCGGGCCCGGGCATATTCGCCAACCGAATGTGATAGCGCTGATACGATGGATGCGTGGAGACCGCGGATCTGATCTTCCGTGAGGTTCTGCCCGATGCGTTCAGGATGAATGCCCGACAGGAACAATGCTTCGTCAGCGTACAAATTGCCGAGCCCGGCCACGACCGATTGTTCCAGCAACAATGCCTTGATCGGCGCCCGGCGGCCGTTCAATATGCGGGCCAAAGCGTCGGCGGTGAACGACGGTTCGAGGGGTTCCGGCCCCATCGCGGGCATTGCATCGGCGGGATCGGCAAGCAACCACAGGTGGCCGAATTTTCGAGGGTCACTGAATTCCAACCGTCGCCCACCATCCAGCGGAAACGTATGGCGAACCATGGGGCGCTGCGACTGGGCGGCGTTGGCGATACGCAGGCTGCCGGTCATTCCCAGGTGCAGAATAAGGTTGTTGCCGTCATCCAACGCTGAGATCAGGTATTTTCCGCGCCGCTGTATCTCTTCGACCCGGCGGCCCACGATGCCTTCGATAAATTCTCCGACCGAGGGACGGCGGACAGTTTTCGGCCAGGTTATGTCCGGCGCCCCCAAAACGCTGCCCACCAGCCCCGCCCTCAACAGATACTGGCGCGCGTTTTCCACCTCGGGTAATTCAGGCATCGGGTAATTCAGGCATCGGTTGTTTCGGCCAGATCAAATACGGAATATGGTGGATCAGGGTGTTACGCGTCGTACGCCGAGCACTACTTCCATGCCTTCAATGCTTTGAGATTCTGAGATGGCGTCCGAGTCGGGTTCCTGAGCCAACAGGGCTTCGCTCAGCGTTTCCTGCATGATGTACGCCTGATGACCATCCATGACGCGAAGGATATCAGAGGGCCCCTGATAATAAGTGATGATGCGATCGGTGATCTCGTAGCGGGCATTTTTGCGCAGATTTTGAATACGGTGAGCCAGTTCTCGCGCCAATCCCTCATCGGCCAATTCGGGGGTGATGCGCGTGTCGATCGCCACCATGTAGCCGGATTCCAGGGACGCCGAAAATCCTTCAACCGAAACGATAGCCTCCGCGTTGTCGCCAGCGGCCGACAATGCCTGGTCGTAAAGATCGGGTTCTGCTCCCACGGTATAGAGTTCCTTTATGTTAAGTTCCTCGAGGATTTGCCCGCTTACCCAGTCCAGATACTGCGACTCGTCGGGCGTGCGGGTGCGCACCACCACGGAGGCCAGCGGTTGGCGCACCTTGAGCCTGGCTTTGCTGCGGGCAGCCCGACCCATGCTGGCCACTCGCATCGCCAACCGGGTGGCGTCCATCAACGGTCGGTCAATCAGTTCAACATCCGCCGATGGGAACGCAGCCAGATGCACGCTATCCGAGGCGCCCGGATTGTAACGCTGTTCCAGGTTGCGATACATCTGCTCGGCCACGAAGGGCGCCAACGGGGCCATCAGCTTGGCAACCGTAGTAAGGCAGCTATACAACGTGGCGTATGCACCGAGTTTGTCGGTGTCGTTTTCGCTCTTCCAGAAACGGCGCCGCGACCGACGCACGTACCAGTTGGACAGGATATCGATAAATTCCTGGATGCGACGACCGGCATCGGTGGGATTGTAGTGATCCAGGTTGTCGTCCACCTGTTGCACCAGGGTGTTCAACTCAGCGAGTATCCAACGGTCCAACTCGGCTTCGGGACGCCAGCCAGCCGGGATCTGATCGGGTTCAAATTCGTCGATGTTCGCATAGTTAGTGAAGAAGGAGTACACATTCCACAAAGTAAGGAGCACGCGGCGGAGCGTTTCATTAACCAGTTTGTCAGAGAAACGTCGGGCTTCGCCGGGATGGGACGCGGTGAACAGATACCACCGTAACGCGTCGGCGCCGTGGGTATCAAGAACGGTCATCGGGTCTACGACGTTTCCCAAACGCTTGCTCATCTTTCGGCCGCGGCCGTCGAGAATGAGTCCAAGGCAAATCACGTTCCGGTAAGCAACATCATCCTTCAACAGCGTTGACAACGCGTGGAGGCTGTAGAACCAACCACGGGTCTGATCCACCGCCTCGCAGATGTAGTCAGCGGGGAGGCGGCCGTCGTGGTCGATTTCAGTGTTCTCAAAGGGATAATGCCATTGAGCCAGCGGCATCATTCCGGAGTCAAACCATGCGTCCATCACCTCCGGGATACGACGCATCGTGCCGTCGCAACCCGGCGAACCGCAATCCCAGGTGACGTTGTCTACGAATGGACGGTGCAAATCCAGACCATCAACAGCAGCGCCGGACAGTTCGGCCAATTCGGCAAGGCTGCCCACGCAAGTTACGGATTCGCAGGATTCGCACCGCCAGACCGGGATTGGGGTTCCCCAATAACGCTCACGGGAAATCGCCCAATCGACGTTATTGCGTAACCACTCGCCGAACCTTCCCTCCCGGATGTGTTCGGGATACCAATTGATGCTGCTATTGGCGCCCACCAAACGATCCTTTACAGCGGTGGTGCGGATATACCAGGAGGATTTCGCGTAGTAGAGCAGTGGGGTGTCGCAGCGCCAACAGAAGGGATAGGTATGCCGGTAGGTTTCCTGGTGGTGGAGGAGACCGCGCTCGTGCAGGTCGGCGCAAATGTCCGGGTCGGCGTCTTTTACGAATTTGCCGGCGAAGGGATACCCACCGGTGATGATCCCCTGCAGGTCCACCGGTTGGACAAAGGAAAGCTCATTTTCCCGGCCGAGGCCCAGGTCCTCGTCGCCGAAGGCGGGAGCTATGTGTACGATCCCGCTGCCGTCGTCCATGCTCACGAAATCGGCGGCGACGACATGGGGATCGTAACCTTCGGCATCCAAAAGTTCCACGGTAGTATTTCCCGAGGCACTGTCGCGGCGGGTGAATTTGCTGATAGGCGAACCGTATGCCACGGCATCGTACAGAGGTTGGTAGGTTATCCCCACCAGCTTGGCGCCATCGACGGTGTCCAATACCTGATATTCCGACTGAACCGCAGCCAGACGGTCGGTGGCTACCACCATGCGGTATGGGGAAGCAGCGTCGTCGGCAATCTCAAGGACGGAATATTCGGCCTCGGCGCTAACGGCGAGGGCGGTGTTTCCGGGGAGCGTCCAAGGCGTGGTAGTCCAGGCCAGCAAGTAGGTTGGTACGACGGGAGGCTTACCGTCCAACCACCGGGTAGCATTGAATTTGACGAAAACCGAAGGGTCGGGGGTGTTTTCGCGGTAACCCAACGCGACTTCGTGGGACGAGAGGCTGGAGACGCAGCGGGGGCAGTGGGGCGTGCCGCGCCGGTCTTCGTACAGCAAACCGCGATCCCAAAGTTCCTTCAGGATCCACCACCCGGTTTCTATGTAGTCGTTTTCCAACGTGACGTAGGGATCATCCATGTCAACCCAGTAACCGATTCGGTCGGTCATGACTTCCCAGTCTTTCACATAGCGAAACACGCTCTCGCGACAGCGTTGATTGAATTCAGCAATCCCGTATTCTTCAATATCGCGCTTGGACGTAAGACCAAGCTCCTTTTCGATCTCCAGTTCCACCGGCAGGCCGTGAGTGTCCCACCCACCCTTGCGGATCACCCGACAGCCTTTCATGGTGCGATATCTGGAAATGACATCCTTGAAGACGCGCGCCAGCACGTGATGAATCCCCGGGCTTCCGTTGGCGGTGGGTGGCCCTTCATACATCATGAACAAGGGCGCATCGGGCCGGTCGTCCACCGAACGCCGGAATACGTCGTGATCCTGCCAATAACGCAGAACTTCGGATTCCATATCCGGAAAGCTGACGCGGCTGGAAACCACTTCAAACATGGCTGGTACCCCTTTTCCAGTGGTGTCTATTGTTCGGGTCCTGGGCACGAAGCCGCGGGATTACGATATTGTGCGACCGGCTGCCGAAACAGGGAAGCGCGGGTCGCCAATTTTCGACGCCGAATACCGGCCGCAACCGGCCGGCTTTGCCATTATTTCCAAAATGCGTAGAAATGGTGAAGCGGCCCATGCCCACTGCCGATACTATAAGACGCGCGAATGGCTTCGGTAACGTATTCTTTCGCCCGTCTGATGGCAATGGTGACCGGCTCACCATGAGCCAGGTAAGACGCGATGGCGGAAGCAAACGTGCAACCCGTACCGTGGGTGTTTACGGTCGGGATCCTTTCGGTAGTGAACTCGTGAAACTCATTGCCGTCGAAAAAGAGATCGGTTGGCGGTCCATCGCGATGCCCGCCCTTGACCACGACTGAGCCGGCGCCCATGTCCACGATGGCCCGGGCCACCCGGCGAGCATCTGCGTCGTTAGCGACAGTGATGCCGGTTAATTCTTCGGCTTCAGGGATATTGGGAGTTACGACCGTTGCCAGAGGGAGCAGGACGGAACGCATGGCTCCGATAGCTTCCTGCCTGAGCAACCGGTCACCACTTTTGGCAACCATAACCGGGTCGACGACGAGGTTCGGCATGTGATGCCGCTGGACGGCTTCCGCCACTGCTTCGATGATCGCAGTGGATGAAAGCATGCCCGTTTTGACGGCATCGGCTCCGATATCGGTTAGCACTGCGTCGATTTGCGCGGTGATGACATCGGTGGGAACTTCGTGGACTGCGGACACAGAGACGGTGTTTTGCGCGGTGATCGCGGTCAAGGTAGATGTGCCGAAAACGCCTAAAGCCGAAAAGGTTTTCAAGTCGGCCTGAATACCTGCGCCGCCTCCGGAATCTGATCCGGCGATGGTCATAACGGTGGGCGGGCGATTGATAACCATATTGGACGAAGTAACGGCAATGGAGATGGTGGGCTTATTCCGGTTCGTCGGGCAGGCGCCAGTCGTCGGACGAACTCGATTCGTCGGGCCCGGCAGGCAAGTTGAGGGCCACGGCAGCATCACGCAGGAAGTTGATGTGATCTTCGTCGGACAGGACACCGATTGGCAATGCGGGTAGAGTCTCGATATTCAATCCGGCGCGCAGTCCCAGTTCAAGAGATAGCCGAACCGCAGACTGATTATCATATGACTCGGTGATGATTACAAAGTCGTAACGGCCCAATACGGCGTATTGGCTAAGCACTTTACTGGATTGAGTTTCTACAGCCGAGGCCGCTTCGCTCAATGAATTCGGATTATCCTGGCCCATACGCCGGCCCCGGCCAGTGTAATTAGCAAGCATGATGTATAGAGGCATGTCTTCAAAACCTTCTATGGCCAAATGTCGGAGGCGGGAACCAGTATATCATTCCGTAACGGCGGGTTGCCGGGCCGGTATGTTGGAGGGAAGCGCTGTTTGGCAGGGCTAAATGGACGCTTTGACGGCATAACCGCAGGGCCTTTCTTTTCAAAGTCTTCCGACCTCCGCTCATGGTGAGCTTGTCGAACCATCGTCGACCATCCTTCGACAGGCTCAGGACGAGCGGGTGTTTAATTTCCGTAACTTTGAAAAGGCCCTGGCGTAACCGGCCGGCACATAGACCGGGGTTAAACGCCGTGCTATTATCGCGACGTTGATAGATGTCACGAAACAGTTGCCACCGGAGGCCAGAATGGAAATCGGATTGAACATGTCAATCTCCACCAATTCTATTGATGTTGCAGAGATAGCTGCCAAAGCCGAATCGCTTGGCTTTGAATCGATCTGGCTGCCGGAACACCCGGTAATGCCGGTGAACCCGGCGTCGAAATATCCCGGTTCACCGGATGGATCTATCCCCGATTACATGAGCGATATGGCGGACCCGTACATCGGGCTGGCGCGCGCTTCGGCAGTTACCAGCAAGATCAAGCTCGGGACTGGCATATCGTTGATACCGGAACGAAACCCGTTGGTTTTGGCGGGTGCCATTTCCACGCTGGACCGTTTCTCCGGCGGGCGGTTCCTGCTTGGTATTGGCACCGGTTGGTTACGCGAGGAAACCGAGATAATGGGGGGCGATTTCGATCACCGGTGGACACAGGCTCGGGAAGCGATCGAGGTGATGCGTGCCTTGTGGACTCAGGACGCGGCTGAATATCATGGCCGCTATTACGACTTTCCTCCGGTACAGTGCAATCCCAAACCGGCGCAGGAAGGCGGCCCTCCGGTGATCCTGGGTGGCAATGCTAGGAACGTGTTCCGACGTGTGGTGCGGTGGGGGGACGGATGGATGCCCACGGCTTCGAGTCCCGAGCAGATCGCTGCCGGCAGGGCGGCTATTGATGAACTTGCCGAGGCATCCGGGCGTGACCCGTCTGGCATCAGCGTCACCGTATTCGGACAGCCGGCGGATCGGGGGCTGATAGAACAGTTCGCCAATGCTGGAGCGAACCGCGTTATCGTTAGAGTCGCCAGCACCACAGACAGCAGCGTACTGGACGACCTGGAACGCATCGCTGAGGCGGTTTTGTAATTGCCGGTTTTGTACCGGATTTGCAATTGAATTATGGAGGCGCATGATGGCGCATGGGTATTGGCGGACGGCGAAGGCGACCGATACGCTCCGCCGGGCCATCCCGAAGTAGTCGTCAAAGCTACCTCTGAACAGACGGGAGGAGCGTATTCGCTCCTGGAATTTACCGTCGATGTTGATGGGCCGCCGTTACACGTCCATCACGAAACGGAAGAAGCTTTCTACATCCTGGAAGGTGAAGTAGAAATTACCGTTGGACCACGGACCCTGCGGGCGGTTGCCGGCGGGTTTGTGCTGATTCCGCGCGAGACGCCGCACACGTTCAAGAATGGTGGTTCGACGCCAGCCCGGATTCTGACCATTTTTTCGCCGGCTGGTTTTGAACAGTTTTTCATTCAGGTGGCGGCGGTCGAAGATTCTCCCGAAACTCCGGGGTTTCGCGAAGCCGTCCAACGAATTCGGCAGTCCCTTGGCGGCGACGTGGTGGACGCGGGAACCTGAACCAGGCGTCCAGTGTGCATTTCGGGGTCGGGTGTGCGTTTCCGGGTCGAATGAAATCGATGGCGGGCAAAGTGCTCACCCCCCCGGAAAGTAATCACCCCCTGGATTGAGTTACCGGATTTGCTCCGTCGCGCTTTATCTCATTGAGGCATATGACAAGGGTATTTACATTGCATAATCGGTAGCACGTGAAACGACTGGTACGAAACCAGTCGTTTGAGTTACAGTATTTGTATATTATCGTCATATATTGCGAACAAACCACAAGGGTGAACCATTATGTTATGGAAAACGTAGCAAAGTCAACCCGGTTCCGATTTGACTGCCACATGGATGTTTCATATATTGCCAAAGCCTACCGAGTGGCGTCCGGGCGCTAATTGCTGCGTCCGGGCGGCTGTTCGGTGAAATCGACAACCGGAGATGAATTTACTGGGAGACTGGTTGAGAGATCGGATGGGCCCGGGGATTTAGAAACGTTTAGAAATTGCGAAGAGACTGACGGGCTGATATGGTCAGCCTGCTATGGTCAATTGGGTAAGCCAAAGAAGAAGAAAGCACTAATCGAATCCTGGAGAGAAGCAATGAGATACCGATATATGTTCCGGACCCCAACGATAGGGCTGCTGATGCTGATAATGGCAATGGCAATAGTCGTAGCCTGCGGAGGGGCAGAGGAAACTCCTGCCGACACCGCCGCGGGAACCGCTGCGACCGGAGAACAGGCGTCAACGGGCGCCCAGGAACCGTCAGCCACCAATACGCCGGTTCCGCAAGACGCGGCGCCGACGCCCACGCAGAGGGCATCGGTGATACAGGCTACGGTGCTTCCCACACTGGATGTGTCGACACTTCAGGGTGAAGTGGTCACGGATCGGCTGATCGCGGTACTGGACCCGCCGTCGCTGGAGTCGCCGCTGGACTGTGAAGTCACCGGTTCTGGAGTGGTCAACTACCGGATGGCAATGGAGTATATGATAGACGTCAGCCGAATTGACGGATCGTACGAGCCGATGCTGGCGACTGAGTGGAGCATCACTCCCGACGGCCGGGCGTGGAATTTCAAGCTTCGGCAGGGAGTGAGGTGGCACGATGAGTGGGGCGAATTTACGGCTCAGGACGTGAAACACTCGTTGGGCTACTACACCAATCCGGAATGCCGCGCATCCTATTCGGACTACTTCCGCAGTGATCCGGGTGCCGACGTTGAGATAGTCAACGACTACGAAGTCAATCTCCATACGAAACAAAGACCGGCGGTCGACCTGGTCTACTGGTTGTCGGGTTATCGGGGCGTTCCCATGAGCAGCAAAGTGCAGTGGGACCAGGCCTGCCCCAACGGGGAAGCCGATTACGGAGAGTTGGGGTACTGCGCGCAGAGCCGGGACCTGGTTTATGAGAAATCGGCGCGGACGGGACCCTACGAATACGTAAGTTTTGAGGAAGGCGTGGGCTGGCGATGGGATGTTGTGGACTATGAACACTGGCGGGTGGATCCCGACTTCCCGGAGATCGAGCTGAAGAACGTGAGGGAGCCGGCGACGCGGCTGGCGATCATGCTGGCGGGCGAAGGTCACATAGCAGCGATCAACCGGTCGTTGCTGGGAGAGGCCATCGCCGGGGGCATGACGATCTTCGACAGTTCGGTGACCGCCAATACTGCTTTCGCTCTGTTTGGTGGATTGTATTATGCCACCGGCGAGGAGGGAGTTCCCACCGATCTAACTCCCGAGGAACAGGCGGAGCTCAAGGTCAGCTATAACAATGTGCCGCACCGGGACGAACACATGCCGTGGAACGAGCCTGGGGAAACTGGGCGCCTGGTCCGCATGGCAATGAATAAGGCTCTGGACCGGAACCAGATCAACAGCGCAATATTTGAGGGCGGCGGCGGACGGCAATGGATTGGCACGCTGGTTCCGGACTTCCCGGCAGGTTACAACCCGGCATGGGAAGACGCTTGGGAGGAGCTGTATGGCTACGACCCGGAGAAGGCGCGTGAGTTGCTGACGGAAGCGGGATACCCGGAGGGGTTCAGTTTCCGGATACCGGTATTCCCGTTGAGCGGAGTGCCGGAACTGCCGGACCTGATGGAAGCGATGTCGGGGTACTGGCGTGAGATCGGGCTGGAGCCGCAGACAGATGCCATCGAGTTTTCTAACTGGCGCAACAATTATCGGGGGTTGGATACGGACTGCTGCGTGTACCCGTTCCGGGGACCGGCGGCGCCGATAGACACGCGGGTGCACTTTTACTTCAGCGCCGAGCGGTTCTTCCGGGCCTACACCAGCGACGATATCCAGGTCAACAAGAACAAGGCGCTACGGGCGTTGAACGAAGCCGATGCCACGGCCGACTGGCAGAAAGTCTCGGACGAGCTTTTCTACCAGGTAACCACTATCCCAGGCTGGACGCTGCCGGTGAGCGCAACGGTGAATCCTGACGTGGTGGCGGAGTACATCTTCCTGGGACCCAACAACGGCAACTATATCTACCTCGAATACGTCAAGGGTCAACGGGAGTAAATCGCAGGTAGTCCCTGACTGTGTATATGACCCGCGCCGCCGGAAACAGGCTAGACAACCTGGCGACGTGGGTCATATCGGATTGAAGGGTTTTGAACCATTGGAAAAAAGTCAAACGAGATTGCGTGACTGGTGGATTATCGACTAAACAACCGGGAGCGCGACAGGATCAACGATAACGCTACACATCGGTCGGACTGAACATCATGCAGCGATTTATAGTATTGCGGATATTACAGGGGTTGCTGGCGGTATTCGTCATCAGCCTGATTGTATTCGCGTTGTCGCGGATAGCCGGGGATCCATTGGCGGCGATATTTGACGACGAAGCGTCGAAGGAACAGTTGGAGCGGGTGCGGAAGGAGTGGGGGTTGGACCAGCCGCTGCACGTGCAGTATCTGACGTACATGAGGCGGTTGCTGACTGGTGATTTGGGAACGTCGTTCAAGTGGGATCGTCCGGTGCTGGACCTGATAGTGGAGAAGTTGCCGGCGACGATGCAGTTGTCAGCGTTCGCGTTGATAATAACCGGGGTGATCGCGTTTCCGATCGGGGTATTGTCGGCGGTAAGGAAGGACTCGTGGTTTGACAGTGGAGCGAAGATGTTCGCGATACTGGGGCAGTCGGCGCCGACGTTTGCGGTGGGGTTGATACTGATGTGGATTTTCGCGGTGCAGCTGGGGTGGTTGCCGACGTCTGGAAAGGGCGGAATCAAGTACATGCTGCTGCCCGGGTTCGCGTTGGGTTACTACAACGTGGCGGCGATAATGAGGCTGACGCGGTCGTCGATGCTGGATGTGCTGGACACGGAGTACGTGAAGTTGGCGCGAATCAAGGGGATACCGGAGTGGAAGATAGTGTGGAAGCACTGTTTTCGGAACGCCCTGATAGTGCCGCTGACCTACTTCAGCCTGATACTGGCGGTGCTGATAACGGGGTCGGTGGTGATAGAGACCATATTTGCGTGGCCCGGGATAGGACAGTTGGTAATACAGGCGATAGTGTCGAAGGATCATATAACGGTGCAGGCGATCGTGATGATATTTGCCCTGCTGTACATAGGGATCAATATACTGACTGACATCGTGTACGCCTATGTGGACCCGCGGATCAGGTATTCCTGAAGGCTGGGGATCGACGGGCAGGAATCGACGGAAGGAATGAAGGGGAGATAAGAAATGGCGGTGCAGGCAAATGCTCCCGGGGGACCGGCAGGACAGATAGCAGCAGGAGCGCCGGAGGCGGCGCAGGGAAGGGCTGAGAATGCGTGGAGTGAATTTCGCCGTTTTCCGGTGATACCGCTGATCATCCTGGTGCTGGTGCTGATCATACCGGCGGTGTTCGCGAACCTGCTGTCGCCGCACGGAGCGACGGACAATCACTTGGACAGCACGAAGTTGCCGCCGGTGTGGGTGGGGGATCAGGTACTGACGCAGGAGATAGTGCAGCGGGTACAGAACGATGAGACGCAGGTGAACATAAACAACGTGCGGCACCTGCTGGCATCGGGGGCTGGGACGCTGGATGACCGGAACGGTAACGGGGAGGCGGAGCTGGGAGAGGCGCTGGTGCAGGCGATACCCGGAGGGAGTTGGGAATTTCCGTTGGGGACGGACAAGTTGGGGCGTGATGTGCTGAGCCGGTTGCTGCACGGAGCGCGGGTATCGCTGATGGTATCGTGTCTGGCGATACTGTTGGGGGGGTTTTTGGGAACGACGCTGGGGATGTTGGCGGCGTTTCGCGGTGGGATAGCCGACGGGATAATAATGCGTGTGGTGGACATCAAACTGGCGTTTCCGTCGATACTGCTGGCGTTGACGCTGGTAGCGGCGGTGGGGTCGGGATACGTGACGGTGATAACGGTGATAGCGCTGTTGTTGTGGGCGCGGTATGCGCGGGTGGTGAGGGGTGATGCGCTGGCGATAAAGCAGCGGGATTTTGTGGACCGGGCCAGAGTGGCGGGAGCGTCGAACGCGCGGATCATGATGCGGCACATATTCCCCAACGTGTTCAATACGGTGATAGTGCTGGCGACGCTGGAAGTAGGGCACGTGATCATACTGGAAGCGACGCTGAGTTACCTTGGGGCGGGGATCAGGCCGCCGGCGCCGTCGTGGGGAGTGATGGCGGCAGACGGGAGGGAATTGATCACCAGCGCGTGGTGGATGTTCCTGTTCCCGTGTCTGGCGATAGTGATGACGGTATTGTCGATGAACTTGCTGGGAGACTGGCTGAGGGATCGACTGGATCCGAGATTGAGAAACGTTTAGAAGTTGTGAAGAGACTGACGGGCTGATACGATCACGCTGCTTTGGTCAGTTGGGCAAGCAAGAAGAAAGAACTAACCAAATCTTGGAGAGAAGCAATGAGATACCGATATATGTTCCGTACCCCAACGATAGGGTTGCTGATGCTGATAATAGCAATGGCAATAGTCGTGGCCTGCGGAGGGGCAGAGGAAACTCCCGCCGACCCCGCCGCGGGCAGCGCTACGACCGCGGGCGCTACGACTGCGGATGCCACGACAGAGCCGGCAGCGCCGGCAAGTACGGTGGCGACGCAACCGGCTGCCGGCGGCGACTCTGCGCCCACGCGACCGTCATTTGTGGCATCGGCGCCAGCCACTACCGTGGCCCCTACTGCGGAAGCCGTGGCCAGGGTTGGTGAACTGAAGACCAAGGACCTGATTTTCCTGTTTTCGCAACAAACGCGGCAGGGAATTATGGACTGCGATGTAACTGGCAGCGCGACCAGCCAGCACCGTCCTTCCCACGAGTTTCTGCTTGACCCCAACCGTTATACCGGAGCGATCGATCCGCAACTCGCTACCGACTGGAGTGTCAGCGACGACGCACGCACCTGGAATTTCAAGCTCCGTGAAGGAGTGGAATTTCACTTTGGGTACGGGGAGTTTACGGCTCACGACGTAGTGAACTCGTTGAACTACTACACCAACCCGGCGTGTGGGGCTTCCTATTCTGACTATTTCCGCACCAATCCCCAGGCGGTGCCGGAGGTAATCAGCGACCACGAGATCAATTTCTTCATGGGCAAGCGGCCGGAATTGATCTTTGATTACTGGATCTCCGGATACCGTGGTTTGCCCATTACCAGCAAGGCGCAATGGGACACCGGTTGTCCCAATGGAGAGTCGGAATACGAATCTTTCGAGACCAGTTTGCACCTTGAAGGGTTCTGTTCAGCAGGGGAACCGACGCTATTGGACCAGGGCCCGGCGCGGCTAGGCCCATACCAGTTCGCCGAATTCGAGAAGGGTGTTGGCTGGCTTTGGGAACGTGCGCCTGGCGACCACTATCGTATCGACCCCGACTGGGATTCAATCCAGATCCTGATAATTGAAGAAGCATCTACGAGGCTTGCCTCGATGCTGGCCAGGGAAGCGCAGTTGGCCACGATTGACCGAGCTTTGGTTGGACAGGCTTTGGATGATGGTTTGGATCTGTCCCAGAGCCAGGTCACTGCTGTCAACAGCATGATGGTGTTCGGCGGCATGTATTTCTCGACGAAGTCGGGACCGGAATTCGACCCGTATTCGGCAGCATCGTATGATCCGACCCGCCCGTGGGCTGCGCCCGGCGAAACCGGCAAGATGGTTCGCATGGCGATGAACAAGGCCATAGACCGCGATGCAATTCGCGACAACCTGTTCGACGGCCAGGGCGATGAAGGCCGCGTTGCCGCGCTCATTCCCAGCGCTGAGGCGTTTGGCGGCGAGTATGCCGGATATAACCCGGCGTGGGAAGCCGACTGGGAAGAGCTCTATGGTTACGACGTTGACCGGGCCAAAGAACTGTTAGTCGAAGCGGGTTACCCGAACGGTTTCAATGTGCCGATCATCAGCTACACGATGAGCGGACTGCCCGAGATGAAAGACTACGTTGTGGCCATCGCTGGGATGTGGGAGAAGATAGGGCTGCAGACCGAGATTCGCGAGATGGAATTCTCGGCCTGGCGTCAGGAATATCGCGGCGCAACCACCACCTGCTGTATCTACCCGTTCCGCGGGTATGCAGAGCCGCCCCATCCCACGATTCACTTCGCTTACAGTCCTGAGCGGTTCATGCGCTTCTATGTGAGTGATACCGCCTGGGAAAACACGTTCAAAGCGCTCAACTCTTTGTCGTTCGAAGAACAGTTGGGCCATTGGCACTCGGTTTCGGACGAACTGTTCTACAATGTGGTGAGTATGCCGCTGCACACGTTGTCGGTGCAGGTGGTGATTGACCCGGAGGTCGTGGAAGAATACGCCTATCTCGGACCCTATGGCGGACAGTTCACCGACCTGGAACACATCAGGGGAGTCCGTGAGTAAACACGTAACTGACGTATCGACCGTACACCCAGCGATGTTTCTGGTCCTCCGGCCTTGGCTCTTCACCGATGCCTTGGCCGGAGTCACCAATGTGGCGGGTTGAGTTGAGAGAGGAAACAGGCGATGCAACGATACATTTTGCGGCGAGTGAGTCAAGGCATTCTTGCCATTTTTGTCATCAGCATGGTGACATTCGCACTGGCGCGCGTGTCGGGGGATCCACTAAACGTGCTGCTGCCGGAAGAAGCGTCAGAGGAACAGATTGAACTGACCAAAAAGGAATGGGGACTGGATAAACCCATTCACATTCAATATCTCCTGTACCTGGGCAAATTAGCCCGCGGCGACATGGGCGAAGCGCTGGCCTGGCCCAACGCTTCCGCCGGTGAGTTGATTGCGGAGCGTTTGCCCAATACCGTGCAGTTGTCGATGTTTGCCCTTCTGGTTAGCGGTCTGATCGCGTTTCCGATCGGTGTATTGGTTGCTATCAAGAAGGATTCAGTGTTCGACTATGGCGGAAAGCTGTTCGCAATCCTTGGTCAATCGGCGCCGTCGTTCGCGGTCGGCCTGATTCTGATGTGGATTTTTGCGGTGAAGCTTAACATCTTCCCCACGTCTGGGAAGGGCGGGATCGAATACATGGTGCTGCCGGCGGTGTCGCTGGGTTATTACAACGTTGCGGCGCTGATGCGCCTGACGCGCTCCTCCATGCTGGAGGTACTGGACACCGAGTACGTGAAACTGGCCAGAATCAAAGGCGTTCCCGAATGGAAGATTATCTGGAAGCATTGCTTCCGGAACGCCCTGATCGTGCCTTTGACGTATTTTGGACTGATCGGCGCCGTGCTGATTACCGGCTCGGTGGTTATTGAAACGGTGTTCGCCTGGCCCGGTGTCGGCGCTCTGGTGATTGACGCCATCATTTTCAGGGATTATGTCGTTGTGCAGGCTGTGGTGCTTCTTTTTGCTTCAGCCTTTGTGTTGATCAACATTATGGTTGATGTGCTGTATGCGTACATCGACCCACGCATCCGTTATTCGTAACCGGCCCTGAGCAGGGTCATTGCCGCGACACAATCGCCATTAGAGGTTGACCATGGCAGCAGTAACTACGACTCAAGGGTCAGATGCGGCGCAGGCTGAACGCCGTTCGAACCGGCTGGTAAGCGCTTTAAATGAGCTCCGTCACCTGCCCATATTACCGCTGACAATCTTGTTCATATTGCTGGTGGTTCCAGCGATTTTCGCCGATCAACTGGCGCCGCACAGCGCCCGCGTCGGGGATTTGCAGAACGCCAAGCTGCCTCCATTCTGGATGTCGGAACAGTTCGAGGAAAGAACAGTAGTTCAGCGCGCTGAACGCGACCGGTTGAATGTCGATATCGGAATCACCAACGCCCAGCGCAAAATGGAGCGCGAGGGAGCCACGTTTGTGTCGGGGGGCGAAGACGGGGTATTAAGCCCGGGTGACGTGATCAGATACCAGTCGAATGTGGGTGGGTCCACGGAGTTCCTGCTGGGCACCGACAAGCAAGGCAGGGACATACTGAGCCGCATTATGTATGGCGCCCGCATCTCGCTGCTGGTTTCTTCGATGGCGATCCTGCTGGGAGGAGGGCTTGGCACTGTCCTCGGGATGTTGGCTGCCTATAAAGGTGGCAAAACCGATGCGATAATCATGCGTGTCGTGGACATCAAACTGGCTTTCCCGTCGATTTTGCTGGCGCTGGTGTTGGTGGCTGCAATCGGGGCCGGGATTACCACCGTTATCATCGTGATCGCGGTGTTGCTCTGGGCACGGTATGCCCGTGTTGTGCGCGGCGAGGCATTGGGGATCAAGCAGCAGGATTTCATCGATAGGGCGCGGGTTTCCGGTGCGTCGAACATGCGCATCATGGCGCGCCACATCTTCCCCAATTTGTTCAACACTGTGGTAGTATTGGCGACACTAGAGGTAGGGCATGTTATCATCCTGGAAGCGACCTTGAGCTTCCTGGGAGCTGGCATTCAGGCACCCCGACCGGCATGGGGAGTAATGGTTGCAGACGGCAGAGATTTGATCACCATCGCCTGGTGGATATTCCTCTTCCCGTGTTTGGCTATCGTACTGACCGTATTGTCGATGAACCTGTTTGGAGATTGGTTGAGAGACCGTCTCGACCCCAAGCTGAGGAACGTTTAGCACTATGAGTACAATTCAAACTGACACCGAACCAATTCTGGAAGTCAAAGACCTATACACCTACATTTTTACTCGCTCGGCTACCGTGAAAGCGGTGGATGGCATTTCGTTCTCGCTGCGTAAAGGGGAGACCCTGGGTATCGTGGGCGAATCGGGCTGCGGGAAAACAATGACCGCGCTGTCATTGCTGCGGCTGGTTCCGCGCCCGGCTGGCGAGATAGTGAGCGGCCAGGTAATCCTTAATGGTGAGGATGTCCTGCTGAAGAGCGAAGATGAAATGCGGGATATCCGAGGCCGGCAAATCTCGATGATTTTGCAAGACCCTCAGACTTCGCTCAACCCGGTATTCACAATTGGCAACCAGTTGCGCGAGGCTTTGGGCATAGCGCACCGGGAAAACAAGCGGTCAATGCTGAGCCGGGCGGTAACCGCTTTGCGCTCCGTGAACGTGGCGGCTCCTGAGCGACGGCTGGACGACTATCCGCATCAAATGTCGGGTGGAATGAAGCAACGCGTGGTAGGGGCTATCGCGATGTCCTGCGAACCAGGAGTTATTATCGCGGACGAACCAACCACGGCGCTGGACGTTACGATCCAGTTGCAATACCTGCGCCTTTTGAAAGAGATTCAGGCGGAGACCGGACTCGCCATCATTTTCATTACCCACGATTTTGGCGTAGTTGCTCGCATGTGCGACCGAGTGGCCGTGATGTATGCCGGGCGGATAATTGAACAGGGTGACGTGCGGGATATTTTCAACAACCCGACCCACCCGTATACCCAGGCATTGATCAACTCGGTTCCAAAACTGGAACAGCGCGTAGGCCGGCTCTACTCCATTGACGGCCAGCCGCCATTGCTTTCAAACTTGCCGGAAGGGTGCCGGTTTGCGCCAAGGTGTCTATACGCCGAGGACAAATGCCTGGAAGCATATCCGGAGTCGATACAGATGAATCCTAGGCACTATGCCGACTGTTGGGCGCTCGGTCCAGACTGGCAAGGCAATCCTATTGAAGAATTCGTCGTGCCGACCGGCAGCAGCGGTTAGCTCTTTCCGGTTCCAGCGCCTGAGAAAAGAATTCCCATTCCGAGGAGGAACGGTTCCTAATGGCAGTTGCTACCAATAATGCATTGCTAGAAGTCAGAGGCCTGAAGAAATATTTCCCCGTGACAAAAGGTCTCATCATGATGAAGACCATCGGCTACGTGCAGGCGGTGGACGGTATTTCCTTCTCTATCAGGCAAGGCGAGACATTGGGCCTGGTTGGCGAGTCTGGCTGTGGCAAAACCACTACCAGCAAGCTATTACTGCGGCTGGAACGTCCGACCGAGGGTGATATTCTTCTTGAAGGGGAAGACATCAACGAATTCCGCGGAACTCAGTTGCAGGAGTACCGGACCACGGTGCAAGCGGTGTTTCAGGACCCCTGGTCGTCGCTGAGCCCACGGATGCGGGTCCGCGATATTGTTGCAGAGCCGCTTATCGTTAACCGGAGCGTGACGACGCAAGAGAAGAACGATCGAGTCGCGGAAGTTTTGCAGCAGGTGGGGCTCCACGCCGAGCAGGCCAATAACTATCCCCATGAGTTTAGTGGAGGCCAGCGGCAACGCATCGCAGTGGCATCGGCCCTGGTGTCGTACCCCAAGCTGATTGTGCTGGACGAGCCGGTGTCGGCGCTGGATGTATCCATTCGTGCGCAGGTGATGAACCTGCTGAAGGACTTGCAAGATCAGTACAACGTCAGCTATCTGTTGATAGCGCACAACCTGGCGACGGTGCGGTACATGGCCCACCAAACCGCGGTGATGTATCTTGGTCAGATCGTAGAATATGCGGATACCGAGGAACTGTACGAAAACGCTCTCCATCCCTACACGAAAGCGTTGTTCTCGGCCGCGCTGCCTTCGCACCCCGATCTGATTCGCGAGGACATCGTGCTGCAGGGCGAGGTACCCTCTCCAATCAACCCGCCTTCGGGGTGCCGCTTCCATCCGCGCTGTCCGTTCGCGATGCCTCAGTGTTCCGAAGAGGTACCGGTGGAGAAAGAGGTTGTGCCGGGCCACCGGGTGTCGTGCCACCTTTACTAACCTGAAAGTCTAACAGTCAAAAGCGGCTGGACTCGATGAGAGTCCAGCCGCTTTTACATGCCGCCGGCACGGAACCCAGCGGGAAGAGCTTATCGGATGCCAAAGACGTGCCCGCTATCTGTGCGCACCACCAACAAACCATTGCTGAGCGCAGGGGAAATCCTGATCCGGTAGCGGTCGTCGTCCGATGGATCAGGATCCACTGAGAGCGACCAGGTTTCCGTGCCGTCAGTTCGGTTCAAACTATACACGGTGCCCGAGTCGTCGCCAAAAATCACTTGATCTTTGACAACCAACGGCGACCCCCAGATGGCGTCTGCCGCCTCAAATTCCCAGCTAAGACTACCGTCGAGGGCATTAAGAGCGTAGAGTTTATGGTTGCGGGCTCCTACATAGATATCGTCGTCGGCCAACGCAGGACTGTTGGAGACCCCCAGCAAGGGATTTTCGGGTGTAAAGCGCCATAAGCCGCCCTGTTGGCCCGGTGGGCGGGGCACTCCCGGCACTTGCCAGAGCCACAATTGAGCCCATACTTGTTTGAATTGATACTGTCCGGGAATTTCGGTGAGGGTTGCATCCACCGCGTATAACTGCCCTCCCGAGACGAAATAAGCGCGGGAACCATCCAACGAAACCACCGGCGAACCCGCCACCGTCCGGGGCGTGCGGTATCGGAATCGTTCCTGGCCGGTTCTGGCGGAAAGGATGTAGAAAATTCCCTGGTCATCGCCGACGAACAATTTGCCGTCGTGGATTGCTACAGCAGCGCTGGCGTTGCTATCCAGTTGTTTGCGCCAGATTTGGGCGCCCTGGTTGGCGGCGTCGAGCGCGTATAACGCCCCTTTCCCCGAGCTGATGTAAACCAGGCCATCGGATACGATTGGCGCCACCTGTACTGTGTCTGCGGCTTGGAAGCTCCAGATGGGATCGCTGTTGACCGCGTTCCAAGCGTTGACTGTGTGGTCGGTGCTACCGAAAAACAGATATGAGTCGATCACGGCCGGGGCGCTGGTAATGCGCCCGAGGGTATCACCTTCCCAACCCTCCCGAAGTTCGCCGGTGTCTTGCGCCAGTGGGTAAACACCGTCGGCGGTGGCGACGTAAACGTTGGGCGACTGAACAACGGGTTCGGCCGACAACGGGTTGGGCACGAAAGACGTCCAGGCAATATCGCCAACCGGAGGTGGCGGCCCCAACTCCACGAAACGGCTGTGGCGGAGGTCTCGCCCAGCAGCAGCCCAGCTACCGGCGCTCATGTCGATGGTCATGGTGGAATGTATCTTCTTGAATAAGACCACCGGGTCGGGGGCGAAGGGGTAGTTAATCCAGACGACAAACAAGATAATCAGGACAACGGCGCAGGCGATAAAAAGGCGGCGCCACGACAACCGGCGGGTGATCCATCCCTGGTGTCGCCGTTGCGCCCATCTGGGCAGTCGAACGATCACCAGGTTGCATTTCGTGCATCTGGCCCCAATCCGTTGTTGTTCTAAACCGCAGTAGGGGCACGTCAAAGACAAATGATCGTCGTGCAGTACGTCATCGTCCATGAAGTGGCTGGGAGCCGTAGTGGCGGTTGCCGCAAATGATGCGGACGGTTCCGCCACCGACGATGGGGATCCTGAACCAACCGACGCAAAAGCGGGGGTCGGTTCTATGAGGAGCGGCGCATCGAGTTCTGCCCGGGCTATGGTGAATGCCCGGGCAGGCTCCGGAGCGTCGGACAGTAGTGGTGGCGGGACGTCTGCAACTAACCGGCTGACGTCAGCATCGTTCGCTGCTGGGCCCGGTTGGAGTGGTGTTTCCGTGGTGTCGTCGTGATACGGCTCGGGTTCGTATGAGCCGGTTGCGCCAGGTTCCGGGTCCCCGTCAGGACGTCGTCGAAAACGCCGCAACAAATTATCAAAAACCGCCATGGAAACAGGTTACCTTACCGAGTTCAGTTGCCGAGCAACTCGCCGTGAATAAGCAAATTACGCACGTCTGGAACCAGGTTGTTCGCCCTCTCGCGGAGGGCATCAGGTCCCACGTTGGTGATGGGATGAGGACACATCAAGTATGGAAAACCGGGAATTCCCATCAGCCTAGTGTATGCGCGGGCGGTGTTGGCGAACACCGTTGTGATGATGGTTGCGGCCGGGATTCCCTGGCGCTCAAGAGTAATTCCGTCGTGCAAACTGCCCGACGAGCAGCCTCCTCAATCCCCTATGCCGGCGATTACGAAGTCTGCATTGTGGTGCAGGTCGGCCAGCACCTCTGGATGCGGGGGCAGCGATGCGCTGTGCTTGCGGGCATGGTAGATGTTGGAGAACTCAAACTCTTCGTCCAAAATTCGCGCGATTTGCCACAGAATGGTATCGGAGTTGGCTTTGGAATTGTCCAGCAGTCCCAATCGGGCGCCACGCAGGTCTATAGGTCGAGCGGCCATGATCAATGGCGATTCACCCGGGTCGTACCCGGTGGGGTCGATCACCTGGATGCTCGGAGAGTGCGATATGGTCATTTTCAAACTCCTTGGGTGTGGAACAGGGCGCCGGCCTACAATGCTGTAGTGACTGCGGGAACCCCGAAGTAATTCATGATTAGTTCGCTGTAGATGCCGCTGTCGCCACCGGCTTTTACGATAAGGATGTCATCAGGACTCTCAACCGTCAACAATCGTCGGTCGTCATCTTCGGATTCCAACGGGCCATTCACCATCCCCAGCCGTTTCAACTCCGCAACCGAACGCCAGGAACGCTCGTACAAATATTCCTGCATGGCCCGCCTTCCCCAGCCCTGGCGGCCCAACAACTCTGAGTGCCAATGGCCTACTACCCAGACCCATTTAATGCCGCGGCCAAAATATATGCCCAATCCGTGGGACGCCATGCCATCGGCGATAGAATCCAGCAGGCTTTCGCCGGTGGTGCCATAGCGGTTACCGTGCATCGACGGGTCCTGGATGGTGGCAACGGTTACGGTTGACTGGCCTGGCGCAAAACCGGCGCTGACGTGGAATGGTTCCCATGGGCTGTTTTCTTCGTCCTCGCCGAACACCACGCCAAATTTGGTCAAGCTGCCCATGCAGCCGCGATCCAGGAGCCCGGGCCTCTGCTCGAATACGTTGATGAAAATCAGCCGCAGAGCTCTTCCGATTGTGGAATTTGCCCGTCGCCCCGGACTGAACAGGTTGTCAGTACAATTCAGGTCGATCTCCTGGCGGATGGGGCCGTTTACGATGACGAGCAGCCCCGTGGAGTTTGTTACGGCGGATACTTCGTGGATACAGTTCGGATCGTGTTCGAACAGGGCTCTCATCGCCGCCAACACGATGGGGAAGTAAGAGGGTAAACACCCCGCCATAACGGCGTTGGCCGCCGCCTGATCGGCCGTCAGGGTGCGGCGGCGAACCGGGACTTCTCCGATGATGTCATCGGGGGCCAGGCCGACCGCATCCAGCATCGCCTGTACTTTGTCTATTGTCGGTGGAACTACTGGCAATCCATCGGTCCAGCCACGGCGATAGCATTCTTCCATGGCGTCCAACTCGTCGGACGCAAGATCGACCATTGTTCGGGGAGGTGGTGTAACCAAGTGGCAACTCCGGAATAGGTGTGTAAGCGTTGGCGTGAAAGCGTCGGCTTCAGATGGCCGTATTCTACCAACGGATGGAGGCGAATCTCAACTTGAATCCCAGATTGTCAATAAGATTTACGATGGGATCCTACGGGGCAGATGTAATTTGGCTGCGGATCCATGGGACATCAGGACGGAAACCGGTTCTTGCGTCGCCGCTTGCGCCAGGGAAGGGCTCAATAAGGACGAATAATCGCAATTGATCGCCCAACTCGTGGCTGTCGATATCTGCCACGGATCGCGCGTCAAACGGTAGCTCCGGGCCCTACTACCAGGCAAAGCATGATAACCCCAGTGGCGTGCCGTTAAAAAATCCTCCAGGGAACCCGCCGCTGAAACTTGCGGTGGTTGATTGGTCTCCGCGGACAATGATTCCTCCCTGCCGTCCCGCAGCCAGGCATAGGAATATCGCGTCTGGTCACCTTCGGAAGAGGACGGGATGCTGAAATTGCGGCCCATCGGTAGCGCGGCGCACGGTTCGCGATACAACCGCCTCGCGAACTGGCCGGCAATGCGGCTGCCCACCATTTGTTGCAGAAACAATACACCGGGCCGGTTGCACCCGCGGGACACCTTCTGTCGGACGTACATTCTCAAATTCACCTGCACGTACCCGGCTGTTGGCACGGGCAATCCGAAGACGCGGGGATTGGCGAACCAGAGTCCAACCAAACTGATGTAAGTTTGGTTATGGAAGCAGTCAACTTCCAGCCCCCTGGGGACGCGATGTTCCAGCTCGGTGGCCTCAACCTGCCACGAAGCGATGACCAGATTGCGCAGCCGGGCGCTGATGAATCCGGGACGTGTGAACAGGGCGAAGTATCCGTCAAAGTATTCGGCAAGGTCGGTTAGCAGCGTTAGGGAGACGAATCTGCGAGGCGGCGTTCCAGACGGCGTTGTTGCAAAGAAATGGTCAAATCTCCCCTGGTGCGTTCCAAAACACCGCGCATGGCATCGGTGCTGCGGCGCAATCCGCCGGTTACGGCCTCCGGGAAGTCTACGGTAACCAATATCCCGTAGATCTCGTCCATCAACTCCATGAGCTCTTCACAACGGGCGGTGTCGTCCCGTCGAAGTGCGTCCAGGATGTACCGACGAAGTTCGCCGATCACCTCGGCCATTCCGTTCAGGTAAGCGGGCGGATCCACACCAAGCGATTCCCAATCGGGCAATGTTTTCCCGGAAATTGCCGCCAGCGTTATGTTAGCTTCGGTAAATTCCTTCCTGGCGTCGGAGAGAAAACCGGCGTAGTAAATCTCGGGATTGTTGACCTTGATTTCCAGCGTTTCGTCCAGCCGGTCAGAAGCCTCGGCGATCAGGCGGTCCGCTTCGTCGAAATCGTAACGATGAACGGCGCGAATGGCATTAGCCGAGTTACGAATTACTTGGCGGGATACCACCAGCGCCTGTTCGCGCGCCCGGTGCCTTTGGCCCAATTCTTCGATAGCCCGGGCAGACAGGTTTGCCAGGTGTTCCCCGTGTGGTGTCGGCATCGCCTGACCCTACACCCGTCCGCCGGCGGCGCGGATGGCTTCGGTCAACGCGGCAGCGGCGGCTTCGGGGTCGGGGGCGCTTCCCACCGCGGCGGTGACGCAAATCGCATCGGCCCCCGCCTCCACAACCGGAGCCACGTTATCGACCGTGATGCCGCCGATGGCGACCAGGGGCACCTGGGCCACGGCGCGGGCCTGTTTGAGCCGTTCCGGACCCTGCGGGTTGCGAATCATGGGTTTGGTGGTCGTGTTGTACATCGAGCCGAACGCAACGTGGTCGGCGCCCATTTCCTGGGACTCAATGATGAGGTCGATATCCCGATTTGAGCGTCCCAGCAACTGGCCTGGCGCCAGTATCTTTCTCGCGTCGGCTACCGGCAAGTCGGTTTGGCCCACGTGCAAACCCACGTGTTCCGGGCCGAGGGCCGCCGAAATATCGGCGTGATCGTTAATAATCAGCAGGGCGTCGTTGGCGGCGCAAAGGTCCCGGAGGGCGATGGCCAATGGCATTTGTTCACCCTTGTCGCGCAATTTGTCCCGAAGCTGGAGCATACGGGCGCCGCCATTAATCGCGGCCTGGGCAACGTCTATCGGTTCGCGGCCTCCGGTCACTTCGGGGTCGATGATGACGTACAGCCCTCGAATGCGCTCAGCCTGTTGCCTCCGCAAAATCCTCCCAACGCGTTGGTTGGCATCATCCAGCGCTCTGTGGAGTTGCAGCGCGGAATCTATCTCAACGGCGCCGGTAAACTCCAATATGCTGAGCACGTTGCGGGCGGTGTCGATAAGGGTTATCGCATCGGAACGATTTTCGGGACGCCCTACGTGTACGGACTCGGGGCGGGCGGAAGCGAGACCGCTGTCCAGCCAACCGATTTCACCGGCAATCAACCCTTCGGGCAACGTTTCGGACGCCAGCAGGGCCTCGAGGCAGCCGACCAGCGCCGGCAGCAGATTGGAGGGGTTGTTGTCTGGAGCGGTGGTCACGATTGCATTCCTTTGGGGACTTCGCCGCCGCGAGCAGCGTCGATGGACTCCCGAACGGTGGCCGGCATTTCAACGCCGTGGCGGGTGAAAGTGTCTTCGACGTGCCGGCCGATATTGCGCGGGTCGCTGTAGTATTCCCGACTATTGCCAGTGGCAGGAGTGGAAGCGTGGACGCCGGAGGTGGTTTTGCCCATTGCAAATGCCGACATTCTGCGTTGCATTTCGGCGCTGCCGCAACTGTTGCAAATTGGCTCCAGCGCAGCCCCCACGGAGCGGACGAAAAAGGTGGACAGTTCATGGCAGATTTGGCAACGGTATTCGTAAATGGGCATGATTAATCAACCGTCCGGGTTGTTGATCTCGCGCCGGTGTTCGTGGAAATCAGGGGTGACCCGGCCCCCCATGGCTTCGTCCATGCGTCCCAGGTGGGAGTCGATGCTGACGGCTTGATTGTTATCAAGGTCGGCGACCGCGTTATCTGGCACCCAGTTCAGACTTTCCCCCCACGAGCGATGAAAAGAGAAACCGGATACCAGCCTGGTCAATCCGTTTCCTCCGCATTGTCTACACGACAGCGCATCCGCAGCGGACCAACTGTACACCAATCTGGATTGGCGCAAGCCGCAAGAATCGCAATTGTATTCGTAAATCGGCATACCTGTAAGACGCTATAGCTTGGTCAGTTGGTCAGATGGAGGGCGCAGCTATTATATCACGGCAGCTTTCATGGTCACGGTGGCGGGATTCCGGCCACACGTTACGGCTGATGTATAATGCGGATGAATCAAACCGATCACGAAAATAGTTGGGCGTTTAGAGACAATCTGCCGGAGGGACCGAAGATGGCGAGTACAAGTCAAATGTCGATGCCGATGTCATTCGGGACTGCCGGGCGCAGTTCGCCGTTGTTGCTGTTGTTGGACGGGCACGCGATGGTTCACCGTTCGTTTCGCGCTATCAGCGCTTCCCGAAACCTGACGGTGTCGAGCACCGGGGAAGATGTAACCGGCGTTTATGGATTCGCCAGCGTCTTTATTCGGGCGCTCAACGAGTGGCAACCCACCCACGTTACGATCTGTTTTGACACGCCGGCGCCCACGTTTCGCCATGTTCGGTTCCCGCAATACAAGGCTCAAAGGCCCCCAACGCCTCCCGAACTGCGAGGGCAGTTCGACCGGGTGAAAGAACTAATGAGGGCTTTTGGTGTTCCGGTGTACGAGTTGGAAGGTTATGAAGCCGATGACTTGATCGGCACTCTGTCGAGGCAAGCCGAAGAAGCAGGATGGGAGACCGTTATCGTAACTGGGGACCGGGACACCTTCCAGCTGGTATCCTCCACAGTGCGTGTAGACCTGGCTCGCGGGGAAGGTGACCGCAGGATCGTGGATGAAGCGGAATTACTTGAACGTTACGGTGGCCTGACAGCGGCTCAGCAACCTGACTTCAAGGCATTGGTGGGTGACAAATCGGATAACATTCCCGGAGTGCCCGGCGTGGGCGAGAAAACGGCGATAACGTTGCTGAACAACTATGACCGGCTGGAGGGCATCTACGAGCATATCGACGACATCTCGCAAAAACGGGTTCACAACAATCTGTCGGAAAATCGGGAAGCCGCGTTCGAATACCGTTTCCTGACGACTATCGACCGGGCAGCCCCTGTTGAGCTCGATCTGGAGGGATCCAGGTTCGGCAATTACCAGCGGGGAGACGTGGTCGCATTCATGACCGGCCTGGAATTTCACAGCATTTTGGGGAGGATTCCATCGCCGGACGCACCCTGGGCGACGGCGACCGGTGAACCCGCCGGGCATGGTGTTTCGGTAGATGCGGGTCCGGCGGCGACGGTTGCCGATGCAGACGAAGATTACCGGATTGTGTATTCCCAAAGCGAGCTGGTCGCTATGATCGACGAAATTCGCGTCGCCGGCGCCTTCGCGTTTGATACTGAATCGAGCAGCACGGATCCGATGAACGCCGACTTGGCCGGGTTGAGTTTCGCGGTTCCCAGCGGAGTAGCATGGTACGTGCCGGTCGGCCACGCATCGGGTGATCAACTACCGATGGAGGAAGTGCTGGCCGCCGTACGTCCCCTCTTCATTGAGGATGGACTCCAACGGTGTGCCCACAACGCCAATTACGATCTGACGCTGCTGAGCAACTATGGGATCGAACCGTATGGCGTGGTGGACCACGACACGATGATCGCGGCGCATTTGCTGGGCAAGAACCGGTTGGGACTCAAACCCCTGGCGCTGGAGATACTTGGCCGGGAGATGACCAACATAACGGAAATCATCGGGAAGGGCGCGCGCCAGAAAACCTTTAACGAAGTTGACATCGCAGTTGGCGCTCCGTACGCCGCTGCTGACGCGGACTGCACGCTCAGGTTGAGGCAGCATCTGGAACCGCCGCTGGAATCGTTGGGTATCCAGGGGTTGATGTCCGACGTGGAATTGCCCATAGTGCCGGTGCTGGTTGAGATGCAGCGCGCGGGAGTGAAGCTCGACGCCGGTATTTTGCACGAGATGTCGCGCGATTTGAACGAACAGATGGAACAACTCCAGACCAGTCTGTTTCAGGACATCGGCCATGCCGTAAACATCAACTCGCCAAAGCAACTGAGCGATTTGCTGTTTTCCGAGTTGGGATTGCCCAAGACCAGGAAAACGAAATCCGGTTATTCCACGGATGCCAACGCGCTGGAGTCCCTGAAAGGAATGCACCCGGTGGTTGATCGCATTCTGGAGTACCGACAGGTTTCCAAGCTGAAATCGACCTACGCTGACGCCCTGCCGGAGATGGTGAACCCGCGCACGGGTCGTATTCACACCTCATATCATCAGACCGGATCGGCGACTGGCCGGATAAGCAGCAGCGACCCCAACTTGCAGAACATACCGGTGCGCACCGAAGCGGGTCGGCAGGTCCGTCGCGCGTTCATAGCGGATTCGGAGTGTAAACTGCTATCTGCCGATTATTCGCAAATTGAGCTCAGAGTGCTGGCCCACCTGTCCCAGGATGAGTCTCTGTTGGAGGCTTTCCGCCGTGGAGAAGACATACATGCTGCGACCGCCAGCCAGATGTTCAATGTTCCTATAAACCAGGTGGATGGGGACCAGCGTCGGATTGCGAAGATTCTGAACTTTGGCGTCATTTACGGTTTGGGCCCATACGGAATATCTCAGCAAACCGGATTCAGTCGCGAAGAGGGCCGCCAATTCATCGACAACTATCTGTCGCGCTATCCGGGGATAAATGGATACCTGGAATCGATCAAAGACCAGACGCGGCGCACGATGTACGCTGAAACCCTGTTGGGCCGGCGCCGGTATCTACCGGACATTCAATCGTCTAATCACAACGTTCGGGCGGCTGCCGAGCGAATGGCCATCAACATGCCGATTCAGGGCACGGCCGCAGACATCATGAAAAAAGCCATGATTAGCGTGCAGTCCCGCCTCAAAAACGAAGATTGGAACACCAGAATGATCCTGCAGGTGCATGATGAGCTGGTGTTCGAGGTTCCAGAGGACGAGATGGATGGTATGACTGCGATGGTGCTGGATGAGATGCCCGCCGCGCTGGACTTGGACGTGACGCTCAAAGTTGACGTGAAATCAGGTTACTCGTGGGGAGACTTCTGAATCGGGTGAGGAATTTATCCAGTATTCTGATTGAGGAGGAATATCCGTAGTGGAATTGTTGCGCAGTTTGGTTTTCGTCCCCGGTAATCGGGCCAACATGCTGGAAAGAGCATTGGGATTCGGCGCCGACGTCGTGATGGTTGACCTGGAGGACTCGGTGCCGCCGGGCGAAAAGGCAGCGGCATGCGAGATGGCCGCAGAGTGGGTGCCGCGACTGGCGGCGGCCGGACGCAGAGTAATGGTTCGGGTCAATTCGCTGGATACCGGTCTCACGAGCCAGGAACTGGATACGGTTGTGTGCCCGGAACTGGCCGGGATCAGCGTAGGCAAAGGCGACACCGCGTGGGATCTGCGGCAGGTTGACCAACTGCTGGGACCTTTGGAATCCAGGATTGGCATTCCGCGAGGAACGATCAAGTTGGTGCCCTGGATTGAAACGGCGATGGCCATCGTTCACGTTTATGAGATGGCTCGCGCTTCTCAGCGCATCGTGGGGGTCGCATTCGGCGCGGAGGATTACACCAACGACATGGGGGTGATCCGAACCGATTTTGGCGAGGAATGTTATTACGCGAGATCGGCGGTGGCGGTTGCCGCGCGCGCCGCCCGTGTAGCGGCTCTGGACGGTCCATTCGTAGGGTTCCGTGACCCGGACGGGTTGCGCACCGATGCTGGCACGGCGCGGCAGATGGGATTCACCGGCAAGTTTGCCATCCATCCGGCACAGATTGACATCATCAACGAGACGTTCTCTCCCCATCCCGACGACGTGGAATACGCCCGCACCGTGGTTGCAGCCTGGGAGGAAGCCGAAAGCGCGGGCCGCGGCTCGCTTTCCATAGATGGTCGGATGGTGGACGTGCCAGTGGTGAAGAGGGCGCAAAACCTCCTGGCGCTGGTGGAGGCCATAGCGGCCCAAAGCGTCCAGGCATGACAGTAAATACCCACATCGAGGCTGACGGCCGGGAGGTGATGCGGTTACCAGAACCCGGCGGAGATCCAATCTCCACTCGTAAACCGCTGTCGCGGAGGCATACCGGCAACCGGCGCCGGCGATGCCTTGGCGCGTCCGTACGCCGATGAGCCTGGACCGTATCATTCTGCGCGGTATGCAGTTTTACGGGTTTCACGGTGTGAATCCGGAAGAGCGTCGGCTGGGGCAACCCTTCATTGTTGACCTGGAAGCCGAATTGGATCTGACAACTGCCGGGGAATCGGATCGGTTGCAGGATACGGTGAGTTACACGCATCTGTATCGTGTCGTGAAAACGGTGGTGGAAGGAGAACCGCGCAACCTGCTGGAGAATGCAGCTTCGGCCATCGCCCGCGGCGTATTCGACCAACATCCTGCGGTTCAGGCGGTTCGAGTCAGAGTACAAAAACCACGCCCGCCGATCCGAGGGTCGGTAGTGGAAGCGGCGGAAGTGGATATCTATCGTACGCGCGACGATTGACGCCGACCCGGCTCGACGGTCGTGACATCCTGAGACCCAATCAGGCAACGGGGGAAGTGCAAATAATGGCTACTTCGGTCGACAACGACGCTAGCTTCGCCGAGCAGTATAACGACGCCACCAAGCTGCAATACATCAATCTGGGCAACAAGCCGCCCCTGTACAAATCATACCCGAATTTACGAAATATCCTCCTGCCCGACGTTGCTGGCCGCGCCGCAATGGATACGCCCACCTTGGATGCTATTCGAGCCAGCGGCAATGTCGGTTCAGCCGGTGACGCAGCGCTTACGCTGGAAGGATTGGCCTCGCTGTTGTATCACTCCGCAGCGGTTATCCGACGTTCGCAGCTGCGCAGCGGGGAAATACACTACCGAGCTGCTGCGTCGGCCGGCGCGCTGTATCCGACCGAGATCTACGTGGTGTGCGGCGACCTGGATGGATTGCGAGCGGGTGTCTATCATTTCAATCCCAGGGAGTTCGCATTGGTCCGATTGCGCAATGGCGACCTGAGGCGGTGGGTAGGCGGCGCCGCGGGTGACCATTCCGCCTACCCGGCCACCCTGGTGTTCACCAACGTGTTCTGGCGCAGCGCGTGGAAATACCGTGAACGGGGTTACAGGTATTGTTATTGGGACCTGGGCACGATCTCGGCAAATCTGCTGACGGCGGGCGCAGCCGAACGAGTGCCGGTTGGGTTGCGATTCGGTTTCGTGGACCGGTCGCTGTGCGGATTCCTGGGTTTGAATGGAATTGACGAAGCGCCGGCGATGCTGGCTTCGATAGGAGCACCGGCGGGCGAACTAGTGCCTGGGTCTGGGGACGTTCCGGGTCTGATAACGCAAGAGAGCAATGACCTGGTGTCCGGCGCCGAGCCTTACCCGGTGAGTCGCCGGCTCCACGCCGCATCCTGGCTTCAGACTCGCGCCGACGTGGCAGAGTGGAACCGCGAAGCGGGAGCCAACGCCGGGTCTGACCGCGATGAACTGGAAGGAACCGGAGAAGGATTCAGGCCGTTGCGCTCCGGGCTGGATGGAAGTTTTCAGGGGGATATCGACTTGACTCTGTTTGAGTCTGCGCCACTGGGCGAATGTATACGGTCGCGAGGTTCCACGCGGCGGTTTTCACTCGAATCCATCAGCTGGGAGGCGTTTCGTTCGGTGATAGGCGCTGCTACTACGGGCATCAATGTGCCCAATTTCCGGGAAGGGTTGGCGCCGTATATGAACCTGTATTTCATCGTCAATGCCGTCGAGGGGCTGGCGTCGGGCACCTACCACTACAATCCGTTTTACAAGGGTCTGCGATTGTTGAAGGCCGGTAATTTCCGCGAAATGGCCGGACATCTGGGGTTTGAGCAAGCGCTGCCGGCAGACGCCGCCGCCGTGGGATTCATTACGGCCGACTTGAAGGCAGCGGATGCCGCTTTCGGCGCTCGTGGCTATCGGCTGGTTCAAACCCTTGCCGGCATCATCGGGGGGCGCCTTTACCTGGGGATGCACGCGGTTGGACTGGGCGCCACTGGACTCACGTTCTACGACGACAGCGTGATCGAATTTTTCTCGCCGCATGCCGCCGGTCAGGAATGTGTGTTCGTAGTGCCGATGGGAGCGCCGCACGCTACGAATCGGGTGCGACCGTTCCGTTCCAGGGTTGCCGTTGGGCTGGACGCACGGGCGCGAGGAGCTGGCCAGGATTCTTAACCACACACGGGTGATTTACGCTTGCTGAAAACGGAATGTCTCCGCGTTGAGGGCAGGAAGGGCGGCTATTCCCAGTCGGGGTTGTGCACAGGCGCTGGGACGGGTAAGGGCGTGGCATCCGCGTCAACATCAAGCACCGGAATCGGGTCATCGGTGGTGTCGTCATCAAATTCATCCGGCGTCATGGCAACCACGGCTTCTGACAGCTCGGCGTCCGAAGCCTGTTCGCTCACATCAACTGCGATACTGTCGGGATCGAGTGCGTCTGTATCGGTGGCGATACCCCGTTGAACCGCCGTCTGATTAGGGTCGGTAGAGACGCAAAATTGGACTGGAAACGATATCACGTCGCGCAAATTGGGATGTTGGCTGGATTCGTGAATAATGACCGAGGTTTCCTGGTTGCCAATGTTGATGATGGCAGCGGAATAACTGTTGCCCCCGGCGATCAACCGCCGAAGCCGGCGGGCCAGCCTGGGCTGAAGCGTACCCAGAGGGGCGCCGTCTGACGCAGATACGACGATGTTGTCCTTTTTGACGGTTAGCGTGGCTGCATCGCCCGGCCCCGCCGTGCAGACGGATCCAAGTTCGGTAGTTCGGCGCAAGACCGCAACGCAGGACTTTCCGCTCTGCTCAATGAATGTGTCAGTAGTATGGGATGATTTCGTCGCCGCACGTGGTACTGCGGGAGAATTGGTTTCCAGGTTGTTTACGCGCACCAGGTTTTTGCGGGCGATAGCATTGGCGGGGGACCGGCGGCACAAATCTTCCAGTACGTCACGGGCTTCCTGGTATCTGGCCAGTTCCATCAGCGCTTTCGCCAGTCTATTCGCCGCTTCGCAATTGTCCGGGCACAACTCCAGGATAGCCCGGTTCAACTCGACTGCGCGTTTCCAGTCTGAACACAACGCCATTTTCACGGCTTCCTTGCCCAAGGTAACCTTCAACAATTGGTCGGAAACGGCTTGTTTGGAAGGTGTACCCCGTTGGATCGGCATGTTTTTCAACATCGTCGTGCCCCCCTCGCTATGCTCGCTGCGCTACATCAACTGAGAAGACTGGTCGGTTTTTAGAATTACACCCAAGCGGAATCACAGGTCAATGGTGAATCTAAACGAATTTGGACGATTTATTTTGATGTAGATCGATATGGTGCAACATATGCGATCTGCAATAGGCGCAGGATGGACAAAATTGCGAAACTCCGGTCCCTGCCTTCTGTCATTGCGAGGAGCGTAGCGACGTGGCAATCCCGTTGAAGCCATGGTGGCGGTTTCAGCGACGAGATTGCCAACCCCCGCATCGAGTACGGGGTCGCAATGACAAGCTTTGCAATTTTCTCAGGATGTGGTGGGGATGGCGAATGCCCACGCGGTCTGAAAGATATATGGACTAGACTGGCACTCGCCGGTCAGCTGGCAGACGCGATCGGCGGAGTGATTATGTCTGGTAGTGACCTGTGATCCAGCGCCAGCGAACCATGAGCAGGTCGCGGAGCGTGAGCCAACTGTCCCGGAATGGGCGGACCTTGCTCTCTGCCCGGTAATGCCACTCGATACCGACTTCGTGCATCGTGAATCCCATCTTGCGGGCCAGGAACAATATTTCGGCGTCGAAAGCAAACCCGTTGAGCGTCTGCAGCGGAAACAGCGCTTCGGCAGCGGTGGCATGAAATACCTTGAATCCGCACTGGGTATCCGAGATGCCGGGGGTAGCCAGGATTCGCGTTAGTCGGTTGAATACGCGACCCATCAACCATCTACGGCGCGGTTCTCCGATGCGATTGGCGCCGGCAGCCTCACGCGAACCGATGATGATGTTGGAATTGGGCGCCAAAGGGGGCAGCAACGACTCCACCCATTCGATGGGCATGGACAGGTCGGCATCACACAAAAAGCGATATTGGCCGTTGGCTGCCAACATGCCGTTTTTGACGGCGGAACCTTTGCCCCGATGCGGAAGGGTCAACGAACGCACGTTGGCGGCTGCGTTCGCCGCTTCCTGAACAATTGTTCCGGTGGCGTCGGCGCTCCCGTCGTCAGCGACAATGATTTCCCAATCGAAGGGTTGTCGCTCAAGATAAGCGGCGACGGTTTCCAGAGTGCCGGGCAATCGCGCTGCTTCGTTATAAGCCGGAATGACTACGGACAGATAACAGCCTGGCATTACCGATTTACCGAGTGTATGACTAGCCGGCTTCGTCTAACTGGAAGCCTTCGTGGAGCAGCCTCACCGCTTCGCGAGCGTGGGCCTGGCCTATGATGCAGGAAATGCGTATCTCCGAGGTGGTTATCATGTCGATGTTGATGCCGCCGTCGGCCAGAATCCTGAACATGCGGGAGGCATAACCAGGGGCGTTCTGCATCCCGGAACCTACGACGCTGACTGATGCCAGCGTGTCGTCGCTCATGATGGATGAAGTGCCCAACATCTGCTCAAGGGACGCCATTTCGCGGAGCGCGCGGGGCAAATCGGGCGTAGTTACCGTGAAACTGATGTCGGTCGTGGTGCGGTCAACGCTGGTATTCTGAACGATGGTATCCACGCTGATACCCGCTTCGGCCAAGGGCTCGAAAAGCGCGGCGGCCACACCGGGTTGGTCGGCGACACCACGAACGGTTACTTTGGCGATATTGGATTGATAAGCAATTCCGGTGACTTTGATGCGATCTTCCATGTTCTTGTTGTCCGGTTCCTGGTGAATCAATGTGCCTGGAGCATCGGAGAAGCTGGATGCAACGTAGATAGGGACATTATAAACTGCTCCCAGCTCGATGGACCGAGGGTGCATCTTGGCTCCGGCTGCCGCTAATTCCAACATCTCCTGGTAACCAACTTCAGCCAACTTGCGAGCTGTGGGGACTGCCCGGGGGTCGGCAGTATAGATGCCCTCTACGTCGGTGTATATGTCGCATCGATCGGCATGGAGGGCAGCGGCCAGAGCGACAGCAGTAGTGTCCGAACCGCCGCGACCCAGGGTGGTGATGTCTTCATCAGGCGTCAATCCCTGAAAACCGGCAACGATAACCAGACGACCCGAAGCGAGTTCCCGTTGGACGCGGTCGGGATCCACGTCGCTAATGCGAGCCTTCCCGTATGTGCTGTCGGTGCGGATGCCGGCCTGGGCGCCGCTGAGGCTGATGGCGTCGTAACCAAGGTTTCGCAATGCCATAGACAACAAGGTGATGGATACCAGCTCACCCGTGGAGAGCAGCAAATCCAACTCGCGGGGATCGGGTTCGGTGGCCACCGTGTGCGCCAGGTCGATCAGCTCGTCGGTGGTATCTCCCATCGCGGAGACCACAGTCACCACCTGGTGACCGGCGTGGTACACGCCAGCGATTCTGCGCGCCACGTTGACGATCTTTTCAGCGTCGGCAACCGAGCTGCCTCCGTATTTGTGAACATACAAAGCCATTGGTCTAGTTATTCCGGATGGGGATCAATCGTCCGAATCTCCGGAGGTGACGTGGGCGCCGAGTTCGGTTGGCTGGGTGATTTCAACGCGGCCTTCCACACCGGCCAGCCTGGCGGCGTCGAACATCTCATAGGCTACGGTCATCGCGCGGTCTTCCGCCAACGCCATAATGGTACTACCGCTGCCCGAAAGGAAAACTCCCAGGGCTCCCGCAGCCATCGCGGCGGTGAAGATCACTTTCATCGGCGGGAAGATCGATTGTCGATAGGGTTGGTGCAACCGGTCTTGCGTGGCGATTCGGAGGTATTCCGGATGGTTGCCCTGCATTCCAGCAACCAAAAGTGCGGCACGGCTCATATTGAAAACCGCATCGGCAACCGTAACCTCGGCTGGCAACACACGGCGCGCATCGACGGTGGCGATCCGCCGCTCCGGGATGAAAAGAACGGCCTGGAGCTGAGGCGGGATCGAGATGGCGGCAGTATAGATCCGGTCTTCGTCCGCCACAACCAAGCGCATACCTCCATAAACCGCAGCCGCCACGTTGTCGGGGTGGCCTTCGATGGTTGCGGCCATTTCCAGCAACTCATCGGCGCCGTAAGGGTTGCCCAACATAGCGTTCGCCGCAACCAAACCGCCGGAAATAGCCGCTGCGCTGCTCCCCAGGCCCCGGCTGAGGGGAATGGCGTTTTGGCAGTGTATGTCCATCGGGGGCATGGACTCCTGCGCTTCTTCATAAAGGAAGGCCATCGCCTGGTACACGAGGTTGTCAATATCAGATGCCAGCTCGCCCTCGCCTTCGCCCGATACTTCAACGCTTGGCACCGCGTTATCGGCCAGCGCGGTAACGGTCATGCGGTTCCACAAGTCGAGCGCCATGCCGAGGCAGTCGAAACCGGGGCCCATGTTGGCGGTCGTAGCGGGTGATCGAACTTCAATCGTTGACACGTTGGTATTCACGGCCCCACTGGATGGTCAGGCGAGAACGCGCTGGCTGACGTAGCGACCCAAATCGCGGTTTTCCCGAAATTCAAAACCGCCGAAGTCGCCGCCATATCCGATGATGGGCACCGCCGTTTCGTGGATCGACCCGTGGGAGCGCAGGCCGGCTGGCAAGGCAACCTCCTCGGGATTGCCGAACACGACATCGGCCCCACCGGTTACGAAAATGTCACCGATGCGGTTGCCCATGAGTGAAAATCGCTCAGCTGCGGCGTCTCGAGGCAAGGCCAGTTCAACTCCATCGGTTTGTCGGAGCACGGCCAGAGCATCCTCGAGGGCCGCGGGGTCTGCCAAGTGTACGTAAATGCTGCCCCCCAGGTTGGAATGATGCACTACGTACAAATCTTTGATTACGGGAATTGCCTGGGCCGAGATCCCGTGGGTGTTCAGGATTGCCGGTAGATGCAGCATACGACGTTTGTCCGACATGCCGTGGTCGGCGGTAATCAGAATCTGAACATCGGGAACGTCGTTCACCAGGCGACCCAGCGCTTCATCCAGGAGGGCAATGTGCCGCGCGGACTCCGGATGGTGCGGGCCGTAGGTGTGCATGGCGTAGTCGGTAGTGGCGATAAAAGCAAGGTCGAAGTGTTCCCGGCGCAGAGCGTCCCGTGCGGCGTCGATGGTCCATCCATTAACCTCCAGGGAGTACACGTCCGGCGGTTCGCCGGCAGCAACGATGGACTCTGCGGTTGGCTGTTCGGAAGAGAATGCGAGATGCGCGTCGTCGCCCAACAATCGGCGCAGTTTATCTTTTGATGCTGCGAGGAGGGAACGTCCCCCGTTGCGGCGGGACTGGGAGAATATTGTGTCGGAGCAAATGAACTCGCCTGACTCGACGTATTGCTCTACGCCCGCCTGTCGGTCCAGCCAATAATTGGAGACGATGCCGTGTTGGGCCGGGAAGTGGCCGGTTACCATTGACGTGTTGTTGACGTTGGTAACGCTGGGCATCATGCCGCCGCCGCTCACCTGGAATCCCTGTTGCCCCCAACTCTGCAAATTGGGAGCCGGGCAAGATGCCAGGTACTCCGGATCGAGTCCGTCAATCATTACGAGGATAGTGGTGCGAGGCATGTTAATTCCGTAGAACCGCTCCCGTTAATCGTTCGCGGTTGGGGCCTTATATTAATGACCGTTGAACTGAGAGGACCCGGACCCGTTGCGAGCCTGAAGCGCGACCTGTAAGTAATCGCTCAACAGACGGGGCATCAGGAATTGTTCCCGAATACGTTCTTTGGCCGCCTTACCCATTTTAGCGCGTAATCCAGGATTCGCGAGTAGTTGCGCAATGCGATTTCCGGCCTGATCCGGCGAATCAACCAGATATCCGGATTTACTGTCTTCGATTTGCAACCGTATCCCACCGACGTTACCGCCGATCACGGGTTTTCCTTTCCACATGCCCTCGGAAACAGTCAGTCCGAATCCTTCCCGGGTGGATTTTTGTACCAGGACATCAGAGTGAGTCTGAAGCCCGTTCACGATCTCGTCGTTAGAGGCAGGAAGGCCGTGTGGGGAGAAGAATAAATGGATGTCCGGATCGGATCCAGCGTATGAGCGGACCGATTCCAACACCTGGGCGCCCTCGGGGTCGTCGTCGGCGTGGCTAAGGCCCAACAGCGCCAGCTGCAACCCCGGGTGTTCCGACCGGGCGATTCGATATGCATCGATTACGCCCCAGGGGTCTTTCCACAGGTCAAACCTGGAAACCTGGGTAACCAGAGGGCGGGAAGCATCAATGCCCAGGGCCACGGTTATCTCCGCCGCGCGTTCGGACGCCATCACCACATTTTTGGATGTGAATGGATCTATGGCCGGGGGAGCCACCTTCACTCCCAAACCGGCTGGGAGGCGATGCGGAATGTAATCATCCAGGGAACAAATCAACCGATCATACGCTGATGTGAGAGGCAGCAGTTCATCCAGCAACCACTGGTTGGGATGCGTTAAGTCTATGTGGACAATCCAGATACGATGAGGGGCCGCGTTTCGATTCAAACGCGAGGCCAAAGGAAGCAATTGCGGGTCGTGCAGGAACCAGATATCGGCGGCCAGACCGGTTTGTTCAATCTCTTCTGCCACATCGTCGAGGCATCCGTAATAGATGGCCAGTTCGTCCTCAGATAGTTTTCCGTCAGCGCCCTGGAGCATATTATGTATGCGCTTGGTGACGTCGAAGAATCTAACATCTTTAGGGGTGATTACGACCCTTTCGGTGGAAACGCCCAAAGCATTGCTGAGGGGAACCATGGAATGCAGGATTTCCGCGACGCCGCCGCCGTAAGCGGTGCTGTTGACGTGAAATATGCTGATTCCTTCAAGCTGGGATGCCGCATCCAACAGATGATTGGCTGCTTTTGCTTCCAGCAGGCTGACGTACGGGTCGGCGTCTATCTCAGGGTACTCGATAATTTCTAACAATCCGGATTGTCCTCCGATGACGTACGTTGGCTGGCTCGCGCCCGATAATGGCGAGGGGCACGTGTTAAACAACTCTAATATACTAATCGGGATATGGGGTTATGTACATTATTTGAGGATGCTTTTTATGGCCATTACGGCGTTATAAGATCGGGCCGGCTCGCGGCCAGCGCCAACACCACGATCCCGACGCCGACGCTCCAGGGGGTGAACCACCACAAGCGTCCGGCGCGTACCCATGAGCCTACCCACCTGATTGAGAGCATGGCGACAACAAACGTCAGTACGATGCTTCCCGCCATGACGCCGACGATTTGCCCGGAATGGCCAGTTAAACCCAGTTCTGGCCAGGCCGTGATGGTCCAGAATACCGCAGCTCCCAGCATGATTGGAGGCGCCAGCGCGAACGACAGCGCGACGGCGTCGGTTCTGGGCAGGCCGCACCTGAGACCGGCTACGATGGTGAACCCGGATCGGGATAACCCCGGTATTGCTGCGATTCCCTGCGCAAGTCCAACGATTATGGCGGCCCGCCAGGTCAAACCGGGTAAATCGCCGGAAGGTGCTGCCGGATCAGCCCGAGGCGCCGCAGAGAGCGCCAGGCCGTTGAGCAGCATGGAGGTTCCGACGATCCATGCGCTGCTGCCGGTGTGGTGGGTGGATAGCCACCAGAGGGCCAGGCCCAACGGGGCGGCGACGGCTCCCGAGACTCCCAGAGCAGCCAGGTAACGCAGTGCGAAGCTGGGCGACCTGCCGCCGCTGATGATGCCGGACACGGCTGACCAATACAGGCGCCGATAGCTCGCCACGGCTGCGGTTGCGGTTACAACATGCAGGATTGACGTTACGAAAAAGGGCTCCCCTTCTTCACCCAGCAGTAGTGAAAACGACCACAAATGTCCGCTGCTGGATATGGGCAGGAATTCAGTGGTTCCCTGTACCAGGGCGAACACAAACAGAGAGAGCGGCATCTTCGAAAAGGCCAACGGGGATAGCCCCCGTCCGGCCAGGGGCTCGTAACTATTCGACGGTTACTGACTTGGCCAGATTCCGGGGTTGGTCAACGTCGCAACCGCGTCGCAAGGCGATGTGGTACGCCAGAAGTTGCAGCGGGACGGTTGCCAACAACGGGGTCAGGTGTTCCGGAGAATCCGGCAGATACACCGCACCATCGACTACATGAGCCAGATGGTCGTCACCCTGGGTCAGAACTGCGATTACGGTTCCGTCCCGAGCTTTTACTTCCTGCACGTTGTTGACCATTTTGTCGTACAACTGCCCGCGGCAAGCAATCGCCAACGTCGGCATTTCGCGGTCAATTAGTGCGATGGGACCGTGCTTCATTTCGCCGGCGGGGTGAGCCTCGGCATGGATGTAACTGATCTCCTTGAGCTTCAGCGCTCCCTCGGCAGCTATTGGGGCATTGATGCCGCGGGCCAGATAAAGGAAATTTCGACTGTTGTAGTGCCGGCGAGCCAAATCTTCCAGAGGGGCGGTATCACTGACTATATTGGACAGGTGTCCGGGCACACGAGCCAATTCGTCAACCAATTGACGCCTGACCGCGGCCCCCAGATGACCATTGGCTTCGCCCAGCCGCATTGCCAACAGGTTCAGAATCGTGAGCGAAGATGTGAAGGTCTTGGTGCTGGCGACGCCGACTTCTACGCCGGAACGCATCAGGAGCGTGTCATCGGCCAACCGACAAGCCTGACTGGCGGCGGCGTTGGATATTGTCGCCAACCGCGCACGGCTGCGTCGCACCATTTCCATGGCGGCCACTGTATCTGCGGTTTCGCCCGACTGACCGATGGCTATCACCAACGTGCGTTCGTCCAGCCGGGGGTTTCGGTAGCGGTATTCGGAGGCAGATTCCGCCTCTGCGGGGAGGCCGGCGAATTGCTCGATGAGATGCCTGCCTACCTGGGCGGCGTGCAGGCTGGTTCCGCAACCAATCAACATCACCTTTTGCAAACGGCTGATGTCGACGTCGGAAAGCTGGAGATCGGGCAACGTTACTCGCCCACCGGAGAAGTCAACGCGGTCGCGCATGGCGGCGACCACGGCCTGCGGTTGTTCCATGATTTCTTTGAGCATGAAGTGCCGGTAACCGCCCCGGTCGACGAGCACGTCTTCAAGCGACACTGGCAGCAAAGGTTTGTCGATGCGGTTGCCCAATCGATCCAGAAAAGTTACGCCGGAGCGGGTGACCACCGCGGCCTCCCCGTCGTCCAGGAATCCTACTGGGAGGGAGCCACGTTCTCCGATGATGGGCAACAATGCTGGCAGGTCGCTGGATACGATTCCCTGGCCATCGTGATGGGCCACTGCGACCCCGCCGGCGTGTCCCAACCGCAAGGCGCAAATGCTGTCGTCGCTGCCCTCCAGCACGGCAACCACTGCCTGCGGTCCCTGGACCTGGTCGCTCAAACCCAATACTGCGCTGGACAGGCTCAGACCGGATGCCAAGCCCTCTTCGATGAGGTGCGCGATAACTTCGGTATCGGTTTCAGACCGGAACACATGCCCACGCCGCATGAGGTCGGATTTCAACGGCAGGTAGTTTTCGACGATGCCATTGTGCGCCACCGCGACGCGCCCGGTGCAATCGGTATGGGGATGAGCGTTGGCTTCCGATGGACGTCCGTGGGTGGCCCAGCGAGTATGTCCGAGTGCGGCAGAGCCGGCGGGGTCGGGGCGGTTTGAATTCTCGGTGAGGCCCAGGACCCGGCCGACGGTTTTCCGCAGGAGGAGACCCTCATCCGGGTCCAGCACGGCTACTCCCGCGCTGTCGTATCCGCGATATTCAAGGCGACGGAGCCCCTCCAGGACAATGGGCCATGCCGGACGATTGCCGACATAGCCGACTATACCGCACATAGCAGGCTAACAGTCCTCGGGAGAAGCGCCGCGGGCGACCAGCGTTCCGGCAGACCTGGGTGCGGAGTTGTTGAGAGTTATGGATTCCATGTCGTATTGATCGCCGAAAAACATGGAATGCTCGAAATCGTCGCAATCCAGAATGGGAGCGTTGGCGGTGTCCGCGTGCTTTGCGGCGTTGTCCGCAGCCACCAATTCCATGATAACTTCCGCCAGAGCCGTTGGATCGTGGCGCAGGAACATTCCTGGCGCAAGCAGGGGCCTTTCTACGATACGATTGACAAAAGGCAAGCAGGACGCTTCGTCCAGGACCACCGGGTATTGTCCATCGGAGGCATATCGTTCCAACATCCGTCGCGGGAAAGGCCGGTTGTTGAATACCAGGTAGTCCATGGGACGGCGAGTACCCAAATACGCGGTTATTACCGACAGGAAATCGGAGGCGCGGAACCCGTCGCTCTCGCCTGGTTTGGTCATGAGATTGCAAACGTGTATCTTCGTGGCCTGAGACTCGTCGATAGCCCGCGCCACTTCCTCAACCAGCAAATTAGGCAACACGCTGGTGTAGATATCTCCGGGCCCCAAAACTATTGCGTCCGCGGCGACAATTGCGTCCAGCACCGGAGGATACACGTAGGCGCGGGGGTTCAGGTACACATAGTCGATGCCGATATCGAGCTTGTGATTTCGCAAGTCGATGGCGGACTCGCCAATGAGTTCGCTGCCGTCATACAGCCGGGCGCACAGATTCGATTGCGTCAATGTTACCGGCAACACCGTCCCAGTGATGCCCAGCATACGAGAGGCCTGTTCAATGGCGGTAATGGTGTTACCCGTAACTTCGGTAAGAGCGGCCAGGAGAAGGTTTCCAAAGCTATGCCCATTGAGCCCGTCGCCAGCGGAAAAACGGAACTCGAAGAGGCGCCGCATCAAGTTGCCGGCTTCGCCTTCGTCGGCCAGAGCCATCAGGCACCGGCGCAAGTCCCCTGGGGGCAGATGACCCAATTCGTCCCGAAGTCGACCGCTGCTGCCGCCGCTGTCCGTCATGGCGACGATAGCGGTGAGATGACAATCCTGAGTGCGAAGGCCGGTCAGGGTAGTGTGGTTGCCAGTGCCCCCGCCGACGACGACAATGTTTTTTCTGCTCATCCGCCAGCCAACAGCGTCTTTATGGGAGTCGGAAACGGTCGGTGTTCGGCTGCTGCAGTATATTCGATCTTATCGCAACAACCACGTTAGTATATTGAGTGAGGCGATGGAGTGTCAATGCCGACTAACTCCTCACCAGGGCCTTTCGGTTTTACAAGAAATTCCCCCTCCCTTGATGGGAGAGGGTAGGGTGAGGGTGAGGGTGAGGGTGAGGGTGAGGGTGAGGGTGAGGGTGTGAGATAGGGAACTATCCTGCGGCAGACTATTACCCCTCACCCCAACCCTCTCCCACAAGGGGAGAGGGAGAATCGAAAGACCCTGACTCCTCACCCAGGGTCTTTCGGTTTTCCTCATGTCATTGCGAGCGCAGCGTGGCAATCTCGTCGCCGTAGCAACGATGGTTCCCCGGCACATGCTCAACCTCAACGAGATTGCCACGTCGCTGCGCTCCTCGCAATGACAACCGAATGACCCTGACTCCTCACCCAGGGCCTTTTCAAAGTTGTGGAAATTAACCACCCGCTCGTCCTGAGCCTGTCGAAGGACGGTTACCGATGGTTCGACAGGCTCAGGTTGGACGGGGTGTTCCGAACGAAGGCGGCTACCGGTTGCCAAACAGGTCGCGATGGCCCTGATTACAAAAAGACGGAGTGGTAGAATGCGAGACAATATGACTGAGCATCCGCACCGGAGGGCCATAGAGTAATGTCTGCGAACAAGCAGGAATGGCAACAATCTACGCTCGGCCGGGTAACCCAACGGTTTCCGGAGCGCCGGGATTCATTCAAAACTGACTCGGGCATGAGCCTGGATACTGTTTATACGCCCGAAGACAGCACACCGGCGGCCGATGTGCCGGAATCTGTGGGCTATCCGGGGGAGTTTCCTTACACCAGAGGAGTACAACCCAATATGTACCGGGGGCGGATCTGGACCATGCGGCAGTATGCCGGATATGCCACCGCCGCCGCGACGAACGAACGATACCGTTACTTACTGGACAACGGGCAAACGGGGTTATCGGTGGCCTTCGATCTGCCCACTCAAATCGGATACGACAGCGATCACCCGTTGGCACAAGGAGAGGTTGGCAAAGTAGGTGTGCCCATCAGTTCCCTGGCCGACATGGAAACCCTGTTCGACGGGATTCCATTGGACAAAGTAAGCACGTCCATGACCATCAATGCGACGGCGTCGGTGCTGCTGTGCCTGTACATTGCCGCGGGAAAACGGCAGGGCGTTGCGCCCGACCAGTTGAGCGGGACGCTGCAGAATGACATTCTGAAAGAATACATCGCGCGAGGCACCTATTCTTACCCGCCCCGTCCCTCGATGCGTCTGGTGGTGGATGTGTTCAAGTATTGCGCTGAGAACGTGCCGCGCTGGAATACGATCAGCATCAGCGGTTACCACATGCGGGAGGCGGGCGCCACTGCAACCCAGGAGTTGGCGTTCACGTTCGCGAACGCAATCGCGTATGTTCAGGCGGCTGTCGACGCAGGTTTGAAGGTGGACGACTTTGCGCCGCGTCTGTCATTTTTCTTCGTGGCTCAGAACAATCTCTTTGAAGAGGTTGCCAAGTTTCGGGCAGCGCGACGCCTGTGGGCGCGTATTATGAAAGACAGATTTGGAGCAAAAGATCCCCGCTCAATGATGTTGCGGTTCCACACCCAAACTGCCGGAGTTACGTTGACGGCTCAGCAGCCCGACAACAACGTGGTCAGGAGCACCGTTCAGGCGCTGGCGGCGGTTCTGGGAGGCACTCAGTCGCTGCACGTAAATTCCCGCGACGAAGCCTTGAGTTTGCCAACCGAGGAATCGGCGCAGTTGTCGTTAAGGACCCAGCAAATTCTGGCCCACGAAAGCGGAACTGCAGACGTGGTCGATCCCCTCGGCGGGTCATGGTACGTTGAAGACCTGACCGATCGCCTGGAATCTGCTGCCCTGGATTACATTGCGCGCATTGACCGGATGGGTGGAGCGGTATCTGCGATTGAGGACGGTTTCCAAGTGCGGGAAATCGGAGAGGCGGCGTACCGACACCAACGCGAGGTTGACGAAGGTGACCGGGTGGTTGTAGGCGTGAACCAGTACGTGACCGAATCACCTCCCATATCGGGATTACTGCGCGTGGATGCTGCGGCTGCTGCGGAGCAGGTGGCTCGGCTGCAGCAGTTGCGCCGGGATCGAGATAACATGGCTGTTCAGGTGAGTCTGGCGAGGTTTGCCGACGCGGCCCGCAGCGAAGCGGCCAACACCATCCCGCCGATGATGGAATGCGTGGAGAAATACGCCACCCTCGGGGAGATTTGCCAAGTGCTGAGGCAGGTGTTCGGCGAGTACGAACCGGCCGCCGGGCTGTGATAGACTGACCGCGTTTAACCAGCATGAAACCGGGATCGCAAGATTTGCGGTTTTGGCCTAACTCGTAAAATTTTATAGACGTCGCGGAGGATTGCCGTGATTGATTTGATGCTGAATGAAGAAGAGCGAATGCTGCAAAACTTGGTACGGGATTTTGCAGAACGCGAGGTGATGCCACGATCCGCAGAGTTGGACGAGAAGGCCGAATTTTCGTGGGACAATTGGCGCGGAATGGCTCAATTGGGGTTAACGGGGATCGGTGTTGACCCGGCTTACGGCGGCAGCGGCGGAGGATTTCGGCAGTCGTCCATCGCCATATCCGAGATGGCCCGGGCCGACGTCGCCGCCAGCGTTACGTTGGCGGCACACCTGGGGTTGGGAGTCGAAACCATCGCCCGTTTTGGCAACGAAGAACAGAAGCAGCAATATATTCCGTCATTGGCCGCGGGCCGCGGAATCGCCGGCTGGGCGCTCACTGAGCCAGGCAGCGGGTCTGACGCCGCAGCAATGGCGACCACGGCCAGTCGTCGCAACGGTTCGTGGGTCCTCAACGGGTCCAAGCAGTTCATCACGAACGCCGAGGTTGCTGAAACGCTGGTGGTGTTCGCGAATGAGGATCGTTCGGCCGGACACCGTGGGGTTTGCGCCTTTATCGTCCCCGCCGGGACGCCTGGGATGCAGATCAATCCTCAGCACAACAAGATGGGGATCAGGGCATCCAGCACCTGTGAAATCGTGTTCGACGGCGCCGAAATCTCAACTGACAACCTTATTGGTGAAGCAGGCATGGGATTTCGATACGCAATGGACATCCTGGATTCCAGCCGCATTTCGATTGCCGCGCAGTGTGTCGGTATTGGTCAGGCGGCTCTGGAAGAGGCGGTAAGATACGCTCAACTGCGAGAAACCTTTGGGAGTCCTCTGGCCAATCACCAGGCAATCCAGTTCAAGATTGCCGATATCGCCACCGCCGTTCATTCGGCCAGAGTCGCCACGATGCATGCCGCGACACTGCGGGATGAGGGGCTGCCGTTCAAAAACGAGGCATCAATGGCGAAGTTGATTGCGTCTGAGATGTGCAACAAAGCGGCCTACGAGGCCATGCAAATTCACGGCGGGATCGGTTACTTTAAGGAATCCCGGATCGAGCGAATTTTCCGCGATGCCCGCGTAACCACCATCTACGAAGGCACATCGGAAGTGCAGCGTATGATCATCGCGCGTCAGGTTCTGGCTCAGTATCCTGTATAACCGCCCATTCCCGGGAGGAGCCGCATCAGATGACTGAGGTTTGTTCTGTCAATTATGTCGACCACGTTGGCATAGCCGTCAACGACATATTTGCCGCGCTGGAATTTTTCGCAACCAATTTCGGCGCTGCCACACCCGACGTAGTTGACATGGCCGATCAGGGGGTCAAGGCTTGTTTGATTGAGGTAGGTGAGACCAGGCTGGAATTGTTGCAACCCCTGTCAGCGGAGAGCGCGGTCGGCAGGTTTATCGAACGGAGGGGCGAAGGGTTGCATCACCTGGCGCTCAACGTGGACGACATAGCTGGCAAGCTGAAAATTCTGTCGGCAAACGGTTTGAGCCTGATCGACAATGAACCCAGGCATGGTTTATCCGGCACAATTGCCTTCGTGCATCCCCGTTCGGTTTTCGGCGTGCTAACCGAGCTGGTGGAGAATTAGCAACGTAGAACCGGAGGCGGTCCTTTGCCGGCCCACGTAGTCTATGGCGACACGTTCCTGGTTTCGGCGGAAGTTCTGCGGATCAAGGCGGAGGCGTGCGCTCAAGATCTGATAGATTCCAATCGGCAGCGGGTTGTTGCATCAGACGCCGTTCCTGCCGAAGTGGTGGCTATGTGTGGTTCGTTGCCGTTTCTTGATTCCGTCCGCCTGATTGAGCTGGAGGGGGCGCTGGCAACCCAGGAGAGTACCGCCTCGGGCCGCTCCCGAGGTGGCGGGCGTGGGCGACGTACCCGAAGAGGCGGCGGCCCGGAGGGATGGAGCCAGGTTGTTGCGGCCATCCCTGACATGCCCCCGACGACGCTGCTCATTTTGACCGATGGAGTTGTGTCCGACGGCAATCCGTTGTTGCGGGAATTGCGGGACCAGGCCACGGTGCACAAGCAAACGGCGCCCAGCGGCCAGGGATTAGACCAATGGATCAAGCGCTCGGCAGAGGAAAAGGGTGCGAATATCTCGCCACCCGCAATCCGGGCGATTTCCGAGATGGTGGGCAATGATCTTTGGGCGTTGGATCGGGAGCTGGAGAAGTTATCTTTGTTCGCGGGAGACAAAGCCATCTCTGAATCCGACGTGAAGGAGATGGTTCCCTACGCTCAGGAAGCCAACATATTCACGGCGGTAGATGCCATCGTGGCGGGACGCGGCGGGGATGCAATGCAATTGTTGCGCCGGTTGCTCGGCGATGGGCGCGAACCTCAGTACATAGCGGCGATGATAGAGCGACAATTGCGGTTGCTGGCAATAGCGCGAGATCTGATCGACCGCGGAGTGGATCGAGGTGATATGGGCCGGCGATTGGGTACCAACTCCGATTTCGTGGTTCGAAAGACGCTGGAACAAGCCCGCCGGATGTCGATGCATCAAATTGTTCAGATGTACGAACGGTTGTTGCGAAGCGACGTGGCGGTCAAGCGTGGGGAGCTTGAACCGGCGATTTCGCTGGAGTTGTTGGTGGCGGAACTGGCTACAATGTATTCGGGAACCGTGTCTCGCAGGGGCTGAGTTCCAGCTATTCCCCTTCCGGGTACAAAATCGGATTGAAACAGGACGTGTAGTGTCCGTCCGTCAATTCAACCAGCGCTGGAGAATCCTCGATCCGGCAACGCGAAATGGCTTTGGGGCAACGCGGCAGGAACGGGCATTGTTCGCCCAAGTCTATCAGGTCGGGAGGGGAGCCGCGCAAGGCCCGTAGACGGTGTCCGGCAGCGTCCAGCCTGGGCAACGACTGCAATAGCGCCCAGGTGTAGGGATGCCGGGGTTGTTGGAACAAAGGCAACAAACCGGCGTGTTCGATCAGTCGCCCGGCATACATCACCCCTACCCGGCGCGCCATATTCGCCACGACTCCCATGTCATGGGTGATCAACAGGATCGCAGACTTGGAATCCCGACTCAGTTCCTTCAGCCTTTCCAGAATTTCGGCCTGCAGCGTAACGTCCACGCTGGATGTCACCTCGTCGGCGATTAACAGGCGGGGCCGCATTACGAGAGCCATGGCCAACATGACCCGTTGACACTGGCCGCCGCTGAGCGTGAACGGATAGGCTCCCATGATGCGTCTGGGGTCTGGCACCCCCAGCTCGCGCAGCATCTCCTGGCAGACGGCGGCGGCGGCCCGCCGGTTCAACGGCGAGTGGGTCATGATTACTTCGGTCAATTGGGCCCCGACGGTTTGAACCGGGTTCAGGGCGGCCTGCGCGTCCTGGAAAACCAGCGACATAGTTTTGCCGCGGAGTCGCCGAATATATTCTTCGGGCGCGGTAACCAGATCGACGCCGTCGAAAACGACCTGACCCCTGGTCACGAAACCGTTATCCGGAAGCAGCCCCATTACCGCGAGAGCCAGCGCACTCTTCCCGGCTCCGCTTTCGCCTACGATACAGAAAACCTCTTCCTCTTCCTGAGCGAAGGAAACACCGTTCACGGCGTGCACAATTCCGTTGGGGACTCGGAACTCTACATGAAGGTCTTCTATTTGCAATACAGGTGGCAATGTCCTGTTCCGCTATGTGGGTGGCCGAGTGAAAACTGAACCGAATTGACGTTAGGCGGCAGCATTGACCGGTCGGAGTTTCGGACCGCGTTGGGATACTCTACACTGCGCGACCCAATGGATAGATGGATTCAGGTGGGAGGGACGACAGCCGAGCCGGCCAAATTCAAGGGCTGCATACGTCCGGCTTCGAGTTCGGCAATGAGATCGCTCAACGATGCTATTTTCCGTTCAAACAGGGTGGCGGCGGTTCCCATCTGAAAAATCCGGTGGGTATCGCTTCCGCCGGTTCCTGGCAAACCGAGATTGCAGCGCAACTCGTCAGCGAATCGGTTTTCTTCTGCGGAACCACGACCATTTTGAGATTCTACGGCGTGGAATAACCCAAGCATGGGATCTGCCAGCGCGCGAGCTAACATGTCTGCCCTCTGATTTGCGTCTGAACCGGGCTCTGATAAAAAACGGCGGCGGTATGGGTGAGCGGCTACCAAGACTGCACCGGCGCGGTCGGCTTCCGCGCGCAGGAATTCGGGTTTGTGCATTCCGAAGCGGTACCGGTGCAAACCGAAGGCGAGGACGTGGCCGACATCGGTGTTGATTTCGCAGCCGGGCAAGACGAGGATGCCGTGGCGACGAGTCAATTCGGCGGTGGATTCCGGGGGCCAAAAATCGTCGTGTTCTGTGAGGCAAATTCCATCGAGGCCGCGGGCTTTAGCCGCCTCAATCAAATCATCTACGGAAACGAAACTGTCATCGGATTTCGGGTAGGTGTGAGTGTGCAAATCGATAAGCACTGGGACTCCCGCGGCGCGTTGGCCGAGGGTAATCATATCACCGAACGATCCCCGGTCGAAACGCGTGAGGGTGATGAGTAACAGTTCAGAGTTGGTGAGGTGAATTGCTGAAAAGTTGTTTGTCGATGGCTGGCGACCTTTGGGCTGTTTATGTCAAGTTGGGGTCATGGAGCATGAAATCGACCTCACCACCGCCGACCGGGATGTTCTGATTGGGATCATCGTTCGGCAGCAGGCCATCATCGAGAACCTGGAGAAACGGATTGCCCAGTTGGAAGGGCGGGCCAAATCCAGGGTTTCGGGAAGGATGCCCGGTCTGAAGTCCAAATCCGAGCAGAAGCCGGATCGACCCAAGAAGCCACGCCAGCCTCGACCCCACGGCTTTGCCCGGACCCGCACGACGCCTACCCAGCGAGTGGAGCATGTGGTGGAACAGTGTCCCGACTGTGGAACCCAGTTGTCCGGCGGTTGGACCCAGCGGACACGGGAAGTCATCGACTTGCCCCAGGTTCCGGTGGAGGTAACTGAGCACGCTTACCTCGCCCGCACCTGCCCGCAGTGCCAACGGCGTTGTACGCCCACCGCGCAACTCGACGGCGTGGTGCTGGACCGGCAGCGGTTGGGAGTGAACCTGGTCAGCCGGATTGCCGCGTTGCGCGAGGAGGCCAGGCTGCCCTGGCGCACCATCCAGTGGTACCTGGACACCGTGCATGGACTGCATCTCAGCGTGGGGGCCATCGTGGCTGCCACGCAACGGGTGGCCCGCAAAGCCCAGGGGGTGATGGAAACCATAGTGGAGCGGGTCCGAGGCAGTCCGGTGGTCCACGCCGATGAGACCGGCTGGCGGGAGGACGGACACAACGGCTACGTGTGGACCTTTAGCACGCCCACCCTGCGGTACTTCCTGCGGCGAGGTCGGGGCAAGGCCGTGGTGGACGAAGTCCTGGGGGAGGAGTTTGCTGGTGTGCTGGTCAGCGACTTCTACGCCGCCTATCACCACTACGACGGCCCCAAGCAACGCTGCTGGGCCCACCTCCTGCGGGACATCCACGACTTGCGTACACTCTACCCACAGGACCATCGGCTGACACAGTGGGCTGACGCGGTCCACCAACTCTACCGCCAGGCCGCGGCCTTTACCCATCCGTCGGAGCAACAGCGACGCACCACCCAACTGGCTTTGGAAAGGCGCCTGCTGGCCCTCTGCCGTCCCTACCTGGATGACCCGTCGGCGGTTCAGGCCAGGTTGTGCCGACGCATCGAGAAGCACGTCAAGGAACTCTTCGTCTTCATGGGCCAACCGGAAGTGCCACCGGATAACAACGCCGCCGAGCGCAGCCTGCGGCCGCTGGTGATCAGTCGCAAGATCAGCGGAGGAACCCGCTCGCAGCAGGGCACCGAAACCAAGATGACGCTGGCTTCAATCTTCGGCTCCTGGAGAGCACAGGGCCTCAACCCCTCACCACCTGCCGACAACTCCTCGCTTCCCCCCAACTCTGAACAGTTACGCGACGTGAACCAGGGCCTTTCGATTCTCCCTCTCCCCTTGTGGGAGAGGGCTGGGGTGAGGGGTATAGCCTGCCGCAGGATAGTTCCCTATCTCACACCTTCACCCTCACCCTAACCCTCTCCCATCAAGGGAGAGGGGATTTCTTGTAAAACCGAAAGGCCCTGGTGATGAGGAGATTTCGCTACTCTGGGTATGCTTTATCCGCAGCGGGGGTGATCCATTTAGATGACGATTGTCGTAAGGCTCCGGAAAGAGCAGACAGCCTGGCGCTGAATTGGTCGGGGCCGCGTTGCTACCCCGCCGTATTAGAGCCTGTTGGCAATTAGCAAACCAGCCCGTCACTCCTGCGAAAGAACGTCTCCCCGTACTTGATACGGGGCAGAAGTCCAGAGAGGGTATGATGAAAGAATCAGAACCGTGATTAACGACTTCGGCTACTGGATTCCCGCATTCGCTGAAATGACGGTATTTGTCAACACACTCTACGCCGTTGTTCACTCCGCTCTCTCCACGACCATCGTAGCGACGAGGCCGGTAGGCAGGACGGTTTCCAAGACGGGGCATGACATGGGGATTGGGTTCAGTCGGTAGTCAGATCCGGCCCCGAGACCGGCCCCGAGCAGCAACCTCATCAGTTAGGCAGCGCCGTCCCAGCCGGCCTCACGTAATAAAGCCGCCGGTAGCCTGGGTAGGACTGCCGGCGGCGTTGCGTCAAGGGGCCATTTCCCGATTTTGCTCCTAGCCGTTGGCGCCGGACTCGGTTACGGTCACCGTGTCGGTGTCGGAGCCGCCTTCCTCATCGGTCACCATCAGCTCGAAGTCGATCCAATTGCCGTCGTCGAGTGCGCTGCGGTCCGGCACGTCGCGCCGGCCCGGCACCGTGAAGCGCGGCTGCGCCTGGCCGGCATCATCAAGGAAGCCAGCCAACCCCGCCAGCTCGCTGTGCGACGCATCGGCGATCCGCCACTGGTAGCTCAGTTCCGGCGAGCCCCGGACCTCCGGCGACCGCTCGCTGCACCCAGCGTCGTCGCAGGCCGAGACCTGGAAGGCGTACGCCGCCGTCGGCGCCAGCTCCGGCGTCGTGAACGCCGGCCCGCTCACCCACGCGGTTTGCCGCGCCGACTCCGCCGCAACGCCCCAACGGACCTCGTAGCCGGTGGCCTCCGGAACCTCGTCCCAGCGCACCGCCAGGCGCGACTCGCCTTCCAGCCTACCCAGCCGCAGACCCGACGGCGAACTCGGTGGGCCGTCGTTGTCGTACAGGTGCACCGGCAGGTCGGACAGCGGCGCCGGGTCCGCCGTCACCGCGAACACCGCGTCCTGGCCCTCGGTGATGGCGGCCGCGGCCACCCGGATGCGGATAGTCGGGTACGTGGTTCAGCGGGCCGGGGTCGTTGTCCACAATCCGCACCGTGGCCTGGTTCCCCGGCGCAGCCGCTATCTGGTACCCGAACCCGGAGCGCAGCGCCGCCGTGATGGAGCTGTTCGCCTCCTCGGTGTCGTCATCCGTAGTCTGGAACGGTGGTACGTCCGATTGGTGCCCCTCCGTATACCCACCCGGCGGACGCCTGATCCGGCCCCGAAGTCGCCGTCCGTGCTGACCGACACCGGAACCTGAGGGTCTTCCGTGAGGATACCGTTGGCGCGGAGCAGGTACACTACGCCCTCGCCCTCCCGTATGGTCGCCTTCACCGGTTGGATGCTGACCGTTAGTGGTGGTGGCGGGAGGCAGAGGCTGGCCCAGTCGCCCTGCTTCGACGGCACCTCCCACAGCGACAGCTCCACCCGCTGGCCGTCAACCCAACTCAGGCCGTGGTTGGAGAAAGCGAGGCGGTAGCTTGGGAATTGTAGTCGCTCTGGTCAAAGGGAAATGACCGTTCGCCCACACACAACACCCCGCTATAACTGGCAAGTAGGAGGGGCCGAAGAGAAACAGCAGTAAGGTATTAGCAATACGTACCTCTTCGACAAAAGCCGTTGTGCCAGATGTGTAGCCCGAAAACCTGAACGGTGCATCGGGGGATATGGAACCATAACCAATACCCTACTTGCTCTGTATCCAATGCCCAGAAAACTGTTGCCGACCGTCATGGTTGACGCCCAGAGTTTTGTGGGGCCGGTCTGTGCCTGGGCCGTTTCCGGTTGAGCAAAGAGAAGCGCCCCCAGCGCGAGGGCGCAAATAGCCAAGGCGAAGCCGCTTCCAGTCAGCCAGCGCGCAGTATTAGGACTCTTGTGCGGGGAGGGAGGAGGTGGAAGCAGTCCCCGGCAGGCGGAGGACGTTGCGGGCGTTAGTGAAGGGTGTGAACATGGCGACAGACCTCGATCAGTATTGCAATGACGGTCAGCGTGATGCGGATCGCTTTTTCGGCGGCGGCACTCCGGGGGGCGCTTCGGGTTTTGTCCCCGGCGACAGACATCAAGGGATACGCAAGCATCTCCCCATGATTGGCAAATCGGCACACATTATACGCACATATATATAAAATTATTGTTAGATATGCCTCCAATATCTATAATATCTTATGAGGATTAGTGTAAGCGGTCATAATTGCCCCGGCAGCCGCAACGGTATTGCCACGTCGCTACGCTCCTCGCGATGATAGGAGGTCCTCCGACAGCCTCAGGACGAGCGGATGTTTAATTTCCACAACTTTGAAAAAGCCCTTGTAATGTCCGGTTGAACACAACCGACGAGGCAGACTAAGCCCCAATCCACCGAAAGGATGAGTGTGTTGGCATGATGAAGGGATGAGAAAGTGCTCCCGGCTTCGGGGATAATGGTTTCTGACACATGAAACCAGCCCGAAACGAGGAGCACCCAACGGATGCTACCACGCAACGACCCCGATCGCATCCAAATCGCCTTCGACGACCACCGCCTGGTGGCCAACGCTGGGCTGATCCTTCCGGTCACCCTGGCTGGGCGTCTGGGACTGGCTGAACTGGTGGACCACGACGTTGACCTGGGGGATGCGCCGGGTCGGGCGAATGCCGGCGACAAGATGCTGACGTTGGTGGCGTCGGCGCTGGCCGGAGGCGACTGCATTGACGACGCCGACGCGCTACGCGCTGGCAGGACCGAGCAGGTGCTGGGAGGCACGGTCAAGGCACCGTCCACCTTGGGAACCTTCTTGCGCAGTTTCCGCTGGGGCCACGTGCGTCAGTTGGATCGGGTGAGCCGGGAGCTGCTGGCCCGAGCCTGGGCGGCTGGTGCCGGGCCGGGCGATGATCCGTTGACCATCGACCTGGACTCCACCGTCTGCGAGACATATGGGCTGGCCAAGGAGGGCGCGCAGCGCCACAACTACGCCGGCCAGCGTGGCTATCACCCGCTCCTCGCCGTCGCCGCTGGCACTGGGGACGTGCTGATGGCACGGCTGCGCAAAGGTAGAGCCAACACGGCTCGGGGCGCCGCCCACTTCCTGCGCGAGGCGGTGGGACGGGTGCGCTACGCCGGAGCCACCGGACAACTCACCGTGCGGGCCGACAGCGGCTTCACAGCCACGCCATTGTCGCCGCTTGTCGCGATAAGAGTGTCCGCTTCTCCATCACCGTCCGACAACACCAGAGCGTGCGCAACATCATCGAGGCGATACCCGAGACAGATTGGACGCCCATCCCGTACTGGATGGAAGGCGCCGCCGACGTGGCGGAGACTGAATACACACCATTCGGCAGTGAGCCCGACGCCGTGCCGGTGCGTCTGATCGTCCGCCGGGTCAAGCCCACGCCCGGGTCCCAACTTGCCCTGTTTACCAGTTACAGCTATCACGCTTTCATCACCGACCGAGAGGAGGACACCCCGGACCTGGAGGCCGACCATCGCCGCCACGCCGAGATCGAGAACGCCATCCGCGACCTGAAGTACGGCGTGGGGCTCAATCATCTCCCTTCGGGACGCTTTCCAGCCAACGGTGCCTGGCTGGCCGTACAGGTGATGGCCCACAACCTGGCACGTTGGACCGCACGTATCGGTCTCGGCGAGGCAGTGGTTACCACCAAGACCCTTCGGCGACGCTTCTTCTCCCTGGCCGGACGCATCACCCGCAAGACGCGGCGTCTCACCCCTGCACCTCCCCCAGGGCTGGCCCTGGAGAAACCAGTTCAGCTCCGCCCTGGAGCGATTGCGCGCCCTGCCACTCCCTTCCTGACGGCGTACGACCCGTCCGCCGCACTACCCAACCCGCCTGGTGGATTTGCGCCAAGTCGGTCCCTGAGTGTCTCCTGCTGCAAGCTGACTGCCGATCTCCCCCACTACCAGCACCGGGCCGTCAGAAATCACCTTCCTGTCGCTGGCTCACCCCTCACCCGACCAAATCTATCGGGATCAAAATCTTGTAGTCTCATTCCTGGGCTTCTCATCCCTGGTCTAACCGGCACGGCCGCATCCCCTCGGTGGATTCGGGCTAAGTCAACCCACGTCCCATCGGACGCGCCCACAGCGTTGCCGCAGGAAACAGTGAGGAAATCGGGAGACTAAACTAAAGCCAAGGTGGGATGTACATTCGAGGGGCGATGAAGATTGGCTCGGTTGCGCCGGTAAAGCCCTCTCATCAGTACTTGGAGGATGATCCGGCACCGCTGCTTGACTTACACTATCTGCGCATTTCACCTTGGTTTAGGTTTAGGCGGCATCAGATGATCATTGCCTCACCCAACCGACGGTGGACTAACGGAGCGATCCGGCCCTCTGGGCACCGGCCCGACAACCGTCAGGCCACTGCCAATTGGCAAACTGAGATGTCGCCAAGCCTGTGCTATAATCTCAACGCCCTACAGTCCGGGTCCACGCCTTAGCGCGTAACGCCGCATTTAATAACCTGGTAGGAGGAACACTGCCTTGACCACCCTCAATGACCGCTTTCTGGCCGGACAAAATATGCGCGGAATCATGTCTGGCGGGGACAATACACACTATGCGTTGCCGGGCGTTGACCAGTTGGCCCCCGACCTAAAACGCATCATTGACGAAGCCCTCTTCGGGATGATCTGGACACGCCCCGGTCTGGAGCTCTCTTACCGTTGCGTTGCCACCGTTGCCGCCCTCATGGCCCAGGGGGAACTCAACCTCCTGCGCCGCCACGTTGAGCGTTCCCTCAACGTCGGTATTACCCCCCAACAGGTGGTCGAAATATTCATCCAGTCCACCTTTTACGTTGGTGTCCCTGCCGTTGAAACCGCCCTCCGCCTTACCAAAGAAATCTTCGAGGATCGCGGCATCGTGTTTCAACCGGTCAGCGAATACGACACCAACCGCCACTCCGACGAGTTGCACGCCCTGGGACAGGAAATGCACCGCCGTCACATGGGCGACACCCCCTCCTCCGGCTACGACGACACTTCCCCCGAGGCCGACCTGGAGCGCATCGTCGACGAATACCATTGGGGCGCGATTCACAGCCGCTCCCCCCTCGATGACAAGTCCCGCGCCATCATCTCCCTGGCTTCACTCACCATCATGGGCGTTTACGACGCCCAGATGCGACGCAGGATTCGTGGCGCCCTCGGCATCGGTCTCAGCCCGGTCGAAGTCATGGAAGTGTTCATTCACCTGTCCATGTACGGCGGTTATGTCAACACACGCACCGCCATGCGCATCGCCAGGTCGGTCTTTATCGAACTCGGAATCTCCTGACCCACGGGCCTCTGCGCCGGGTTCGCCCGTCGCCAGCCCGGCAGTTTGGTGAATATTCAATAGTCGGTTGAAACAATCGGCAGTAAGGAGGTCGGCGGAAACCCAATGAAGCTTCGACTCGATGACGGCTGTGAGCTGTTCTACACCATAGACGACTTTACCGACCCGTGGACCGAGCCTCAAACCGTGGTAATGCACCACGGCATGGCCAAAAACCATAAGCTCTGGTTCGGCTGGGTCCCCATCATCGCGCGAAACTACCGCGTGATCCGTTTCGACATGCGCGGCATGGGTCAGTCCGACGTCCCCGACCCCGGCTTTCCCTTTTCGGTGGACAATTTCGCCAAAGACCTCGCCGAGTTTGTCGACAAGCTGGGCCTGGATAAGTTCCACCTTATCGGCGAAACCGTCGGCGGCAGCATTTCCATGCGTTACGCCACCATGCACCAGGAGCGGTTGCTCTCCCTCACCGCCTGCACTTCTCCCACCAGCTTCAACGACGCCCACCACGCCGAATCCGCCGTCCAGATCGAAAACGAAGGCATCGGCGCGTGGGTCGAAAGCAGCATCGGTCGTCGTCTCGACCCGCAGATAGTCGACCCCCACTACACCCGCTGGTACGCCGAGCAGATGAAGGCCACTACACCCCATGTCGTAGCCGGCTTCCAGGCTCAGGCGGCCGGCGATCTGCGCCCGCTTCTCAAGGATGTTCAGACCCCAACCTTGATCATCGCCGCCGCCGCCTTGCGTGAAGAAGTGTTGGGTGATTTCCGCGGCGCCTCCGACGTGTTCCCCAACGGACGTTCCGTTGTGTTTCCCGGCGTCTCAGGTTTCGTGCAGCACGTCCTGCCGGTTCCCTGCGCCCGTGTTTGGCTTGATTTCGCCCGCAGTCTGGATAACGGTTCCGGCCGCCCAGCCTGATACCAGCTCCTCTCCGCAGTTTTATACCTGGGGGTAGCCCTTCGTCATGGTGGACTATTCTACCGACGAAAACCGCTCAGCGCCCGCGGAACCCCGGCATCTAACTACCGGTGCCGCTGGCGATGATACAACGGTTCAACCGCCCGGCCTTCTGACGCGCCTTTTCCATCGCCACGTCCGCGATGAGCGGGGCCGCTACCACTCCCGATTGTTTGCCCGCGGCGAACTCCAGGTTTTGCCGCGCCGCACCAGCAAACGGCTCCGACTCCCTCCGTACATCTTGTTGTACGACGTTCGGTTCTTTCGGATGCAGAAGGGTTACCTGTGGCAATCCTCCCTTGCGGTCGTCGCCATCCTGGCCGTTCTGCTATTGGTCGATTCGGTGGCCGACGCTGTCTTGGCGGCCGGTTTGGGGTCCAGCGTGGTCATCGTGTTCCTGCACCCCACTTCGCGCAGCGCCAGTCTGCGCAACCTCGTCGGAGGCCACTTCATGGGGTCGCTCATCGGAGCGGCCGCATCGTTGCTTCTGTTTCAATCCGGATGGTTCCCCGCTAATGCCGAGCTATCCCACTGGTTGGCCAACGGTGTCGCCGCCGGTGTTCTCGGCCTGGTAATCCTGCTAATGGCCGCCACCGACACGGAGCACCCTCCCGCCGCTGCCACCGCGCTGGGGTTCGCGCTGCAGAGCCTGGAGTGGCCCATCGTTTTCCTGTTTGGCGGGGCCGTGATCGTGCTGGCCGTCGTGAAAGTCGTGCTTCGCAACCGCCTCCAGGATCTCATCGATTGAAAGCGGCCCGTCAGGGCCTTTTCAAAGTCCTCCTGCCTCCGTTCATGGTGAGATACCTTCGTTCATGGTGAGTTGTCGAACCATCGGCGACCGTCCTTCGACAAGCTCAGGACGAGGGAGTGTCTAGAGCCTGTTGACAATTAGCAAACCAACCCGTCACTCCTGCGAAAGCAGGAGTCCAGAGAGGGTATGATGAAAGAATCAGAACCGTTATTAACGACTTCGGCCACTGGATTCCCGCCCCGTATCAAATACGGGGTGACGTTCTTTCGCGGGAATGACGGTATTCGTCAACACACCCTAGTGGTCTACCACCAATGAATTGATGGATGGTAGGATGTGAGGGTCAAGTAGAAACAGGAACAAATGGGGAAGTGGTGAGGGAGGTTATGGTGAAGAAGTACCGGGTAGAACTGACGGTAGAGGAACAGGAGGAACTGAAGGCATTGGTTTCCAGGGGCCGGGCGGCGGCTTATAAGCAGACTCACGCCCGCATCCTGCTGCTGAGCGATGAGAATCAGGCCGAGGGGCCAATGATGGACCAGGAGATCGCCCGGGCCCTGCAGGTGGGCACCGCCACGGTGGAACGGGTACGCCGCCGCTGTGTGGAGGAGGGAGTGGCGGCCGCTCTGGGTCGCAAAGAGCAACTGAACCGGCGCCGGAAGAAGTTGGATGGTCAGGGTGAGGCCCACCTGATTGCCCTGGCCTGCTCGCCGCCGCCGGAGGGACGAGTCAGTTGGACGTTGCAACTGCTGGCCGACGGACTGGTGGAAGGAGAGATAGTGGAGAACATCAGCGACGAGACGGTGCGCCGGACGTTGAAAAAAACCAACTGAAGCCCTGGCTGAAAGAATGCTGGTGCCTGCCGCCTCAGGGCAGCGCCGATTTTGTGTGCGCCATGGAAGACGTGCTGGAGGTTTATCACCGCAGCTATGAAGACAAGGAAGTTCTGGTGTGCCTGGACGAGACCAGCAAGCAACTGGTGGGGGAGACCCGGCAATCCCGTCCGCCGCGGCCTGGTTCAGCCATGGCCTACGATTATGGATACCAGCGCAACGGGGTGAGCAACCTGTTCATGCTGTTCGCGCCGTTGGAGGGGTGGCGGCGGGTGGAGGTGACGGACCGGCGCACCAAGGTTGACTGGGCGGAGGTGGTGCGGAAGCTGGTGGACGAGGACTATCCCGATAGGGAGCGTATCGTGCTGGTGATGGACAACTTGAACAGCCATCATCTGGCATCTTTGTACGAGGCCTTCGAGCCGGCAGAGGCCCGGCGCATCGCCCAACGACTGGAGATCCACTACACGCCGAAGCACGGCAGTTGGCTGAATATGGCCGAGATTGAAATCGGGGTTCTGGCAGGGCAATGCCTGGACCGACGCATACCGGACCAAAGCGTCCTGCGGCGGGAGGTGGCAGCGTGGCAGCAGCAGCGCAACCAGGACGCAATACGGGTGGACTGGTGCTTCACCACCGCAGACGCCCGCATCAAGCTCAAATCCCTCTACCCATCAATACAAATGTGATGGACTACTAAACTAAAGCCAAGGTGGGATGTACATTTAAGTGGCGATGATGATCAGCTGGGTTAAGTCCGTGAATCCCTCTCATCCGTACTCGGAGAACGACCCGGCTCCGTCGTTTGACCCCCACCATCTGCGCATTTCACCTTGGCTTTAGTTTAGTAGTCGAACAGTTTCGAAATGAGGATTGACTGGGTGTAATCTGCCAAGGATAGGACAAAGCAGATTGGGAGTGGGAGGAGGGAGATGTCAGCCAAGAAATACCGGGTGAAGCTGACCGCGGAAGAGCGACAGGAACTGAAGGCGCTGGTGTCCCGGGGCCGGGCGGCGGCATATAAGCAGACCCATGCCCGCATCTTGTTGCTGAGTGATGAGGCTCAGGCGGACGGACCTATGAAGGATGAGGGGATTGCCCGGTCTCTGCAGATCGGCAGTGCGACGGTGGAACGGGTGCGCCGCCGCTGTGTCGAGGAAGGAGTTGCGGCAGCGTTGGGACGAAAGCGGCAACTTAAGCGGCGTCCGAAGCGACTGGACGGTCAAGGGGAAGCCCACTTGATTGCCTGGCCTGCGGGGAGCCGCCGGAGGGCCGAATCGGTTGGACACTGAAGTTGTTGGCGGACCGACTGGTGGAGTGTGCGATAGTGGACCGTATCAGCCCCGAGACGGTGCGCCGGACGTTGAAAAAACCAACTGAAACCCTGGCTGAAAGAGTGCTGGTGTCTGCCGCCTCAGGGTAGCTCCGATTTTGTGTGCGCCATGGAAGACGTGCTGGAGGTCTATCACCGCAGCTATGAAGACAAGGAAGTTCTGGTGTGCCTGGACGAGACCAGGAAGCAACTGGTTGGGGAGACTCGGCAATCCCGTCCGCCGCGGCCTGGTTCAGTCATGGCCTACGATTACGAATACCAGCGCAACGGGGTGAGCAACCTGTTCATGCTGTTCGCTCCGTTGGAGGGGTGGCGACGGGTGGAGGTGACGGACCGACGCACCAGAGCCGATTGGGCCCGGGTGGTCAAGCGACTGGTGGACCAGGACTATCCCGACCGGGAGCGTATCGTGCTGGTGATGGACAACTTGAACACGCATCATCCGGCCTCGCTGTACGAGGCGTTCGAGCCGGCAGAGGCCCGGCGCATCGCCGAACGTCTGGAGGAGATTCACTACACGCCCAAGCATGGCAGTTGGCTGAACATGGCCGAGATTGAAATCGGGGTTCTGGACCGGCAATGCCTGGACCGCCGGACCCCCAGTCAGGAAATCCCGGAGCAGGAAACCGGGGCATGGGAACACCGGCGGAATCGGCAGGGCTTTCGGGTGGACTGGCGCTTCACAACTGAGGATGCCCGTATCAAGCTGAAGTCTCTTTCCCATCAAGTCAAAACTGATGGACTACGAGTACCGTTTCAATTTAATTCTATTGGATATACATGTTTGAGCTTACTGCGAGCGTTCTGGGTGGAGAACTGCCAGTCTATGATGGCGGCGGCCTCGTTGCGCTCGCGTTCGAGCGCCGCGACCTCCCGTCTCAGCAACGCTGCATCGCCGACCCGGCGGTTCAGACACTGTCTGCTGAAGACGCTCAACTCGATTTCAGCTATGTTCAACCAGCTTCCGTGATTGGGTGTGTGGTGAAGCTCCAGGCGTTTGGCTATGCGACGCGCCTCGGACGGTGCAAACGCTTCGTAGAGCGCGCCGAGCTGGTGGGTGTTGAGATTGTCCAGGACCAGCCGGATCACTGTGGCGTCAGGATAGGCCTCGTCCACCAGCCACCGCATCTGGTGCGCGAAGTCCACGGCAGTGCGGCGCCCAGTTACCTCGACATGCCTCCACCCACCCTTCGGTTCACAGATCATGAACCGGTTCCGGGTCCCGTTACGCTGGTACTCGGTGTCATAGCGTGCCACCCGTCCGGGGGCAGCCGCCAGGGGCGGACGCACCTCCCCAGTCAATTGCCGGGAGGTCTCGTCAAAACACACTACCGGACGCTCCGGATTGCACTCCTGTTGGTACAGGTCCAGCACGTCCTCCATCCGCGCCACGAATTCCCCGCTCACCTTGGGGATGCACCACTCCTGCTTCTTCCACGGCTTGCGTTCGTTTTTTTGAGCAGCTGGCGCACCGTCTCCAGGGAGATGCTATCGGCAAACTCCAACTCCACCACCTGGTCGGCCAACAACTGGAGTGTCCAGTGCGTGTGCCCTTCGGGCGCGGCGCTGCACGCAATGGCGATCAGGTGCGCTTCCTGCTTGCCGTCCAGCTTCCGCTCCTGGCCCGGCCGCGGTCGGTCATTGATGGCGGCCGCAAGTCCTTCCTCCGCGTACCGCTTCCGCGCTCTGGCGACCGTGGCCGCGTTGACCAACAGCACATCGGCTATCTCACGGTTCCGCAGTCCCTGGTCAGCCTTGAGCAGCGACAGCACCCGCTTCACGGTGCGCGCTGACGCCTTGCCTCGCTGGGACACCTCATTGAGACGGGAGCGTTCGGCCTCGGTCAGCTTGACTTTATACTTGATGGCAGCCATGGCTGGGCACTTCCTCACAGAAAGATCATGCCTAAGTATGGCTGCTTTCTTATATTCTTACAAATATACCTGGCAACGGTACTAGGGCCATGCTGTCGTCCGTTGCCCCGTCAAGCGGCGAGCGAGGGCATCCAGTGCATGGAGTAGCCAGCCCCGGATGACGAGCGATGGGTCCCCATCAGCGGGGAGCAAGTACTCCTCGGTGTTCTCTCGTCCGCGGTTTGGTTGTGTCACTGCCGATATTAAAATGTGCAAAAACGCCGAGATGGAATTGACCCAGCCGATGGTAGTGGCATCATCTGCGGACACTCTGCGGAGGTGCGTCAGACACATTGCTAAAGGTGGGCCAAGTGAAAGAGATATACGAGATGAAAGGAGCCGGCTGCTCGATCCGGGGTGTCAATTTTCAGAGGGATTGCCCAGGAGCTGGAGGTATCGCGCAACACGGTGCGCCAGTACCTGAAGTCGCCGGAGGCGATGCGGCCCAAGCCACGGCCACGGCGGGATAACCCTTGGGTTACTCCTCCGGGTCGATGACTATATCCGGGTGGGTATCCACGCCGTAACGAGCGAACACAGCGTCGATTTGCGCCATGTCCGAGCTCGATAGGGCCCATTCCAACCCAGCGACGTTGTCCTCCACCTCCTGAACGGTGCGAGTGCCGACCAACGCGACGCTTACGGCTGGATTTGACAGGACCCAGCGTAATGCTAGATGGGGCATCTGTTTGCCCCTGACCTCGGCGATTGGCTTCAACTCCTCCACAACTTGCAGGTTTCGCTGAAAGTGCTCCTCTGCAAACACCCCCACGTTCCAACCTGGCCGCCCGCCCGTGGAACGCCAGTCATTTTTTCCGAATGTAGTGTCCGCGTTGAAAGCGCCGGATAGGAGACCAAACGCCAGAGGGCCATAAACCATCACGCCGGTCCCTTGCGCCTGGCAGTAGGGAAAGATTTCCTGCTCCATGCGCCTATCGAACATGTTGAGGCCGTACTGCACGACGTCTACACCTCGTACGGATTCGCATTCTTTGATCTGGTCCAGGGTGAAGTTGGAAACCCCGACCGCGCGCACTTTCCCCTGATGCACCAGGCTGTCCAGCGCGTGCATGGTCTCATCGAAAGGCGTGTTGTCGTCCGGCCAGTGTATGAGCAGCACGTCCAGGTAATCGGTTCCCAGGTTTTGCAGGCTCTGTTCCACGGATGCGAAGATAGACACCATCCGGCTATCCCGGCCCTTTTGCCGGTTCGAATAACCCACGCCGCACTTGGTGACGACGACCACGTCCTTGCGCCTAGCCCCCAGAGCCCTGCCTAGCAGACACTCGGACTCCCCTCTGCCGTATGCGGGGGCAGTGTCGAAGCAGTTGATGCCCAGATCAATGGCGCGGTTCACGGCAGCGGCTACCTCCGACTGGGAAACATCGCCATACGTGCCTCCCATCTCCCAACAACCGAACCCGAGGGCCGAAACTGTTATGTCTGTTGGACCAAATCGTCGATTTTCCATCGATTTTTCGCTCCCATTCAATGAATACTGTAGATAAGTGATTCTACTGCTACGATTCTTCCTCATGCAAACTGTCGGTTTGTTGACAATAGCAGTGCCCCTTGTTAGGTTGGGCGTGGATTCGCCGATCAACAACCTATCGCATTGTAAAGAGGAGGTCCGTTTTGCCAATCCAGCGATTCAGGCCAATGACCAAAGATTTCCCCACCTTCGACTGCGACGCTCACATCGTTGAGCCCGCCAGAGTCTGGGAGCGGGCCGCAGACCACCTCACCAAAGGCGAGTTGGAAGCTCTGAAGTCCACCATGTGGTACGACGCCGAGACCAACCAGTTGCTGGTCAACGGAAAGGCCGACGTGAACAGCTTTTCCCCCGTGCCCAAGACAGGCCCCGGGATCATCGACATCGTGAGGCTAGCCGGTCCGGGACTCAAACACGACATCCAGCGCGCCTTCAACGTCCGCAACCTCAACCCGGAAACTGCCCTCACCAGGGAGCAGTCGGAATACCTGGCCCACGCCGGGGCAGACGAACCCGGGCCCCGGTTGCGCGACATGGACGTCCAGGGTATCGACCAGGTGATGATCATACCCACCAGCATTGATACCTACCCCTGGCTGCAGAACGCTCTGGGGGCGCGGGCCATGTGCAAGGCCTACAATGACTGGGCCTATGAATACACTCAGGAAGACCCGGAACGTCTCTTCTTCGCCGCCCTTATCCCCATGCAAAACCCCCAATATGCGGCGGAAGAGGTCTATCGCGTAGCTGCCAAGGGCTGCCGCGTTGCTCTCATCCGGCCAATGGATGCCATGGGCAACTATCCGATTCAGCCCAAGTACGAGACCGTATGGAACGCGCTGGAGGATACCGGAATGGTCTACGGTATGCACCCATTCCCGGCCTCGGGAGTTGCGAAGCCGCCGGGCTACTCCGATCAGTATTCGGGTGCGGAACTCATCAGGAGGACCATTTCAACCTCCGGCTTGCCTCACACGCTCCTCTCCAACGTGCAGAACTTCCAGGCCGAGGCGTCCCTCTGGGTCACCATGGTGTTGATGTCCGGGTTCTTCGAGAGGCACCCCAAGATCCAGGCTGCGGTGTTCGAGGCCTCTTCCACTTGGTTGAGTTTCCTGCTGGATGAATGCGACAAGACCTATCGGCTCTACCGCAATGACCGCACCTTGCCACCTCTGAAGCAGCCGCCCAGTGAAACCTTCTTCCAGCATTGCGTTACCGGGTTCGAAGGGGATGAAGCGCCTCCGTCGCGCCTTCCCGACTACTATCGGGACATCCTTGCCTGGGCCTCCGACGTCTACCACCACGACGGAGACGACGCCTGGAGGGCCATCGAGACCATGGAAGAGTGCGAGTTGCCCATCGACGACCAGGCCAGGTTCCTGGGGGCAAACGCCCGCCGCCTCTACAATATCGAGCCGCCGAAAAAGATCATCCGGGACCGTGTTACCGAGATCCACCGCCCCGATTGGTGGCCCGACGAAGACGAAATCAGGGAAGCCCTCAAGCCGGAGTCATCGGTGACGCGCCGATAGCCGGCAGCCAATCGGACGGCGTGCCATGACTACCAATAAGGATTTCTCCGTTTTCGACAGCGATTCCCACGTAGTGGAACCTCGCGAGGTGTGGGAGAAGTATCTGGAGCCCGAGTATCGCGTGCTGGGCAAATATGCTCTCTGGCGAGAAGAAGGGCAGTTCGACTCGTACCTCAAAATCAACGGGCGGGTGTTCCGGGACAGCGCCAATCCTAACATCCCCCGTCATGCCATCTGGCAGCCCGGAATGACCTGGGACTCCGTTGGCGAATTGGACCCGAATATCCGCCATCCGATGTGCGAAGGAGCCTCGGACCCAAAGGCCAAGCTCCAGGATATGGATGCGATGGGTATCGACCAGACCCTCGTTTATCCGACCTGGTTCGCCGAAGGCTTCCACCTTGTGGAGGACCCGGACGTGGCGTATGCACTGGCGCGGGCGTACAACGACTGGGTTTCAGATTTTTGCCAGGCTGCCCCGGACCGCCTTTTCGCCGCCGCGATGATTCCCCTTGGTAATATGGACTTCGCCTTGGCCGAGCTGCGCCGAGTCGCCGGATCTCGATGCTTCCGTGGCGCCTTCATCCGGCCCATGTTCATGGAAGAACGGTACCTCACTCATCCATATTATGATCCACTCTGGGCGGAACTGGAGACATTGGGGTTGGCCGCCACCGTGCACCCTGCCGCCGGATTGTGGAACCCGGAGTGGACATCCCATGGCCCCTTCGTGGAAAAGGTCAGTGGCCGGCTCTCACAAACCGCCGGCCTGGGAGGCGGTGGAGGCGGTCCCTTTGCGGGTGGCAGCGCCGGCGAGCGTAACCGGGCGTCCGCTGCGACCGGGATGGTCCCGTTGGGTCACCCGGTGGCTCCGATACTGTCCCATTGGCTGGACAACCATATGTTCGTCGCTTCCACGCTGATTGGCTATACGGTTATGCAGCGGTTCCCTGAGATGAGGGTGGTGATGGCCCACGGAAAGGCTTCCTGGATGGAGGAAGTCCTGGAGAAAATGGAGGCATCGACGCGAGTTATTCCACTGCAGCATTACTACCCCGTCAGAACCGACCCCAAAGATATGTGGGAGGAAGGCCACGTCATGCTGGGGTTCGACGCTGAAGAACGCCTGATCCAGGAGCTGCCACACTCCTACGAAAGTAAAATCCTCTGGGGTTCTCGGTATCCCCACCACGACACAACCAGCGCTTGGGACGCCATCCAGGCACTGAGCCAAGCAGACGTAGAACGGCCCGTCATCGCACGAATGCTGGGCGGGAACGCCAGAGAGCAGTTCGGCTTGAGCTGAGCGCCTGCTTTTCCGCTCACGAAGGCGCGACCGTTGCCAGGTCAGCATCAGGCGATGTACCTGTGGCGGACTAGGGCTGTGGCAACGTGCCGCGTGTCGTCGGTTTGAAGGTACCAATGCCGGGCTGTCCAGTTGGCGGCGGCCATGGCCGGAATGAGCGTCCGCTCAGTGCGGAATTGGCAAAGTGGCCCGCTGTCGTCGGGAACAAAACAAGAACGCACATAGTATTACAACGACGTATGCCAATCGGGACGTTTGAAGCTGGCCCGTTCCCTTCCTAAATGTACATCCTCCAGCTATTGCAGCAGACCCGCGGTCCGAAGCGTTCCCGAAGCACCATCTTAAGCCGTCGTTGTAATACCAGTGTCCAGTTCCGAAATCAACCACTCTCTATCTGCCGGGTGATTCGAACATGGCACCAAGATAAAAAACCGCACTGCCAGCGAATCAACCCGCGACGCTACCTGCCCGCTTACGTCACACGCTAATAGTTGAAGCCTAGGGGGTGTCGTCAAAATGGCGGTAGGGTGGTAGATTGCTGGAAATGGGGAGAGTGTGGAAGGTGGGGGTATGACGGTAGCGCACCGGCGCCACGATATGACCGATGAGGTTTGGGAGCGGTTGAGGCCGCATTTGCCTGGGGGAGAGGGCAAGAGGGGCCGACCGGCCCAGAGCCTGCCCCGTGCCACGACACGGGGACAACCGGCGGTTTATCGACGCCGTGTGCTGGATACTGCGCACCGGTGCTCCTTGGCGAGATTTGCCCCCGGACTACGGAGATTGGAAGAACACCCACCGCCGCTTCTGCCGCTGGCGGGACCGGGGCGTGTGGGCCGGACTGTTGGAGGCGGTGATTGATGACCCTGATTTCGAGTGGCTGATGATAGACGCCAGCTATATCAAGGCCCATCCCCACAGCGCCGGCGCCCGGGGCGGAAATCAGTCCATTGCCCGCACAAAAGGGGGCTGAACAGCAAGCTGCACCTGGCGGTGGATTCCCACGGAATGCCGGTAAGGCTGGCGGTGACCGAGGGTACGTTTGCCGACTGCTCCCAGGCTTTGCCTCTGATTGAGGGCATAGCAGCGGAGTGCCTGATGGCGGACAAAGCCTATGACACCAATGAAATCATAGCCACCGTCCGGGAATTGGGAATGGACCCGGTGATACCGCCCAAAAGCAACCGGAGAGAAAAGCGGGACTATGACCGGGCGCTGTACAAGCTGCGGCACCTAGTGGAGAACGGATTCCTGGAATTCAAGCAGTGGCGCGGGGTGGCAACCCGCTATGCCAAGAGAACGGCGTCGTATTTGGCCATCTGCCAGCTCCGGGCAGTGATGATCTGGAGCAAACTCTTTTGACGACACCCCCTAGGAAACCTGGGGCAACTTCCGGCTTTTCCGTGGAATTAATCGATCGTCCGGGATTTCTTTGGCGCCGGGGCCGAGCATCTGTCGTAGTTTGGCAATCTAACGAGCAGACGCAAAGGTAGTCTAAACACGGTAGAGTCTTAATAGCAGCAAAACTGCCGAATTCGCCCACCGGAATACTTTAGGTCTGTCAGATTGGCCTCCAACGGTCCATGGGGCTGCTTGCCGACTACTGGATCAGGTTTCCTAACGGAACGTCGCCGGCGCCGAAGTGTCCTACGTACCCGGCTGGTCGATTGGTTCGCGGGGCGGCGCAAACCTCGGCGGTGAGAAACTGCTACAGCTCAAACGAGAATTCGAAAGTTTTATCGACAGTCCAGCTTGGCTGACCGGAGAGGGTCGGGAGCGGGCTGAATGTCTATGGCCTAATCAGCAGTTGTTTCGGCTAAACCCGCCGGAGCAGCTCGTCCTCCAGGCGGCCGGCGTCGAAGGTGCCGCTGGCTTCGGCAACCTTGAGGTCGCCCTCACGCACCATCTGTTCGGCCTCGGATTCGCCCATTACTTCGGGCAGCTCCTCTTCCCACTGCCGGCGACGCTGCACGTCCCGGTTATGCTCCACGAACAGCCGACGCATGGCCACGACCACCGAGTCGGTGGACGACAGGTACTCGGGCATGGAGTACTGGGTGTACTTTTCGGCGTCGTAGTCCTGGTTGCGGAAGTTGAAATTGAGCTCCCAGTTGCGATAGGGCCAAGTGGCTCCCCGGACCATGCGGCGCATGAGGCCAGGTCGCTGTTCGTATCGCTCCACGTTGAGGTACACCATGCGAGTCAGGTTTTCCTCCACAGGCACGGGCCACCGGGTGCTGCGGAAGTAACGGTTGTTGCCGCCGGTACGGGACATGCCAGGCAGGCGGGTTCCGTTCCATTCGTTCACGTCGGGGGTGTCGGCCAGGGTGGCGCGCCGGTACTGAGGGTCCTGTCCGCGACGATGGGCCTTCCAGTCGAAGAACCACGTCCAGAGCAGGCGCCACCGGTGCAGCGGCCACACGCCGTCGACACCAGGGTAGTACATCTGATATGGGATGTTCCCATCCTCGTCATAATAGTACTTTTCGGTGGAGGATTTTCCGCTGCCCGGGCGGTAGTGGACGTTCTTGTTGTTCACCAGGTTGACCCGGTAACCCAGCGGAGTGCGCGGCCGCCCACCGACGCGGCTGCCCAGCATACGCAAGGCGTTGCGGTGCACCATGAACGCGTTGTGGGCGTCCATGGTGTTTTCCAGCACCAGCACCCAGTTGCAGTCGAACATGCCGAAGGAAGGCCGGCAAATGTTGTGCTCCTCGAACATCTCGGGCGGGATGTCTTCCTTGGGAGCGACGGGCTCGCCTTCGCCCATCCAGACGAACACCATGCCCTTGAGGGTAACAGTGGGGAACTTGCGGGCCTTCATGCCCTCGGCTCCCACCATCATGGAGTCGGGGCCTTCGGTGAGGAACGCGACGCAGTTGCCGTCGCCATCGAACGTCGCCCCATGGTACGGGCAGGTCAGGAAGCCCTCGAAGTAGCAGCGGCCTATGGACAGGTAGACCGCCCGGTGCGGGCACCAGTCCAGCAGGGCCTGCACCTCGCCCTGTTTGTCCTTAAAGAAGACCACGTCGGTGCCCAGCATCCGCAGCACCTCGGGTCTGTCCGTCTCGACGTCCTTGGCCGGCAGGGCGGGATACCAGTATTCTCGAAACCCCGTGGGCGGGATACGGCTGCGGCGATCCCGCGGGTTATCGGGGACCTTGAACGGCGGCGTGGAATCGAAGCCCTGGGTTCCCCTGCGCATCCTCTTGTAACCACCCGGATACCCCGAAAGCGGTTTCAGCAATAGGCGTTTTAGTCCCATATTCGTCGGTCCTTTTTGGCAACGCGGCGGATTTGTGTCATGTTAGCAGACGGGTCATTGCCACGGGGCTAGAACGGGTAGGGTTGCCCGCCGCCAACCGCCAGCACCTGGCCGGTGATGTACGAGGCGTCGTGGGAGGCCAGAAAGGCGATGGCCGCCGCCTGTTCGTCAGCTTCCCCGCGCCGACCCATGGGTATTTCCGAGCTGCGGGTTGACGACCGGTACTGCTGCTGGTCGGCCCGCTCCGACTCCGGCAGCTCCGGCACGGCCACGTCCACACCGTGGTCGCGGGGCGTTACCCGGTCCTCGGCAGCAGTGCCGCTGGGCGCGATGCAGTTGACCCGGATTCCCAGGTGGGCCACTTCCCGCGCCAGGGAAGTGGTCAGGCCGATCTGTCCTGCCTTTGCCGCAGCGTAGGGCACGCGGAATCTACCGGTAACGGCGTGGGTGGCGATGTTGACGATTGAGCCGGAGCCCCGCTGGATCATGTGGGGCAGAGTGGCCCGACAGCACCACATGGCGGTCCAAAAGCTGCGGTCCATCTCCGTTTGAATCTGTTCCGGTGTGTAGTACTGGAAGGACTGGAACCAGATGGTGCCGCCGGCGATATTGGCCAGCACGTCGATCCTGCCGTAAGTCTCCATTGCCCGGCGCATCAAAGCCTCGGCGTTCTCCCACCGGGATAAATCACCCAGGGATACTACGCACTCTCCGCCAAACTCCCGGATCGCGGCGCAGACTCGATCCGATGTCTCAGCCACCATGTCGCCGATGACGATGGATGCGCCCTCCTGGGCCAGGCGTCGGGCGGTGGCGGAACCAATGCCCTGGCCGCCGCCGGTGATCACCGCCACCTGACCATCGAACCGTCGCGCCCCGGCCGCCCTGGGATCCAATTCTCCCGCCATGTCCCGCTCCTACCTCATTGCGCGCAGAGTTTCCTAACTTTTTATCGTTCCCGCGCCTTGGTGTCAATTCACCAGACAACCGTGAACCCATGGTACGGGCCGGTGCGTCCCGCATGTCGGTTTCGGCGGGGCTCGGGGCGACCTGGACGCCCGATTGCACTTCATGGTAGCGGGCGTAGCCCCGATGGTCGCTGCGGCCCATGACCCGGAGCGCCGCCGCCACGGTGCGCTGGCCTGGGGTCAGGATCGCGTCAACCAGCAACACTTGTGCTTTCCGCCAAGTCGGGCTGCTGAACAGCGTTGCTAAGGGAACGAGTACGGGTACAATTGCATCGGGCAGGGTGAGCATGGCTGGGCCTTTAGTGACATTTGGGTTGGGCCAGATCACCTCACCCTGTGTTTATACTTTTTCTAATTTATGCGCCAAGTCCAGACAAGAATCTCGCCTTTCAGTTGTGAAAAACCGACGGTCGAACTGCTAGCCGATGGTCGAGGTCCATTTTATCCTCCATTCTCAGTCCGAGTTAGATGGAACTATCGGTACTGGCTAGATTAGGTAGCGCCTCCCGCAGAGAAGTGGGTTGGGCCCGGCTCGTTGGTAAGGTCAAAGTCGCGACATGCCCCCGGAAACTGGTCCAAATACGTCTCGCCTGTTCAGCCCGCCGGAGTTTCGCAATTTCCTCCCTGCTGAGTGGACGAAAACTGCCACTGCGGACGGTCCACAGGTGCTAAAATCCACTCCGACACTGGCAACCAAGAACTAAATATCGGTCACTGACTATCGGCCGTCGGCCAACCGGAGGCGTCTTGGCAATCACAGAATTGGAAATCACTAAACGCACCAGTTTCGCGTCCGGCGAGAGCTTCGGCGACGTGGGAGCGTATGAGCTTCTGGAAGGCACGGCCCACTACGCGATGGACCCGTCGCATGACCGGAATCAGGGGATTACGGACCTGGATCTGGCGCCGCGCAATTCCGCCGGCAAGGTGGAGTTTTCGGCAGACTTCGCCATACTCCAGCCGGTGAACATCGACCGGGGCAACCGCCGCATCCTGTTCGACGTGGTGAACCGGGGCCGGAAGACCGCCCTGAGCCTGAACAGCGTCCCAGCCATTACAGACCCCACCACGCCTCTGGAGGCCGGCAACGGCTACCTGATGCGTCGGGGCTACACGGTGGTCTGGGGCGGCTGGCAGGCGGACGTGCCGACCACTCCCGGACTCATCGGACTTCATGGGCCGGAAGCCATCGGCCCCCAGGGGCCTCTGACCGGCAAGATTCTCTGCCAGTTCCAGTGCAACGAACCCACCCAGGTGTTCCTGCTGGCAGACCGGCAGCACCTGCCCAATCCTGCCGCCGACCCTGAAGAGGCGGAGGCCACCCTTACGGTGAGGGACCTGCCCAACAGTCCTGCCACACCTGTTGACCGGAGCCAGTGGTCCTTCGTCCGGGTCGAAGATGAGGATCTGGAACCACAGCACAGCCACATTTACATGCCCTCCGGATTCGAGTCGGGGAAGATTTACCAGTTGGTTTACACCACAACCGGCAGCCGGATTGTGGGACTGGGGTTCGCCGCGATGCGGGATGTGGTCTCCTTCCTGAAATACGCCCCGGCCTCGGCGGGGAACCCCTGCGCCGGAGCCATCGACTACGCCTACGCCATGGGCCGTTCCCAGAGCGGACGCTTCCTGCGCCAGTACATCCACGTGGGCATCAACGAGGACGAGGAGGACCGGTCGGCCCTGGACGGGATCATCCCCCACGTGGCCGGCGGGATGCGCGGCGAGTTCAACCTGCGCTTTGGACAGCCTTCCAAGGACGTCTGCTACATCATCCCGGAGATGTTCCCCTTCACCGACACCCCACAGACGGACCCGGTGACCGGCGTCCAGGGTTCCCTGCTCGACGTGCTGGAGCGACGGGGCAAGGTGCCCAGGATCATGTTCACCAATACCTCCGCCGAGTACTGGCGCGGAGATGCGGCGTTGATCCACACTGACCTGGAGAACCTGACCGACGCCGCGGAGTCGCCGTCGGTCCGCCGCTACCACTTCGCCGGTTGCCAGCACGGTTCAGGGGATTTTCCCCCGTTGGAAATCCGTACGAACGACGGGATCAGAGGACAGCTTCCCTTTAATAGCGTGGACTACGCTCCCCTGTTGCGGGCTGCGCTGGACAACCTCGACTGCTGGGTTGCCATGGGCGAGGAGCCTCCCGCCAGCCGCCATCCCAGCCTGAACGACGGCACGGCGGTGGAGTCCCATACGCTGCTGGAACGGTTGGCTCAACTCCCCGGCGTGCGGGTCCCAACCCAAACCACCAGGGCGGTCCGGCTGGACTACGGCCCGGAGTCGCACCTGGGGCGCACCGCGAAGTTGCCCGCCGATGTGGGAGAGGAGTTCCCGGCGCTGGTGGCCGACCTCGACGAGTCCTTCAACGAGCGGGGCGGCATCCGCCTGCCGGACCTGACCGTCCCGGTGGCCACCTACACCGGCTGGAACTTGCGCGACGAGAGCATCGGCAACCCCAACCTCTTTATCGGCATCACCGGCGGCCTCGCCGGTTGGACCCTTCCTCTGCCCGCTACCCAGGCCGAACGCGAGGCCGCCGGCGACCCACGAGCATCCATCGAGGAACGCTACGCCAGCCGCGAGGACTATCTCGAGCAGGTGACCCGCGCCGCGATGGACCTTGTGGCCGAGAGGTACCTGCTCGAGGAAGATGTCGCCGAGATAGTGGACCTGGCGGCGCGCAAGTACGATTACTACGTGGGAGACGGCGGGAAGTGCTGAACTTGCCCGGGGGATCGGCGTAATGCCGGCGCGGCCATCGCCGTCGCTGTCCGCCGCAGCCCAGGTGGCTATGCCCATCAGGTGGTCTAATGGAGGTCGATTTACACAACTCTTGGAACCGGCCCGGAACCGGATTGCGGTGTCAGCTTAGCATACCATCTGATTAGAGGAGGACCATAATGCCCTTGCAGTTAGACCACACGATCGTGCCCGCCTACGACAAGGTGAAGGCCGCGGAGTTCATCGCCCGCATCTTCGGACTGAAGTACGAGGGGCCCTGGGGCCACTTCGCGCCGGTCAAGGTCAACGACATACTGACACTGGACTTTGATGATTCGGACAACCCGCGCTCCAATCACTACGCCTTCCTGGCTTCGGACGAGGAGTTCGACGCGATCCTGCAGCGCATCAAGGACGAGGGTATCCCCTACGGGAGCGGTCCACGTTCGCGGACAGATGGCGAGATCAACCACTTGCACCAGGGGCGCGGGTTCTACTTCGAATGCGAAAACGGTCACGTCTGGGAGGTTATCACCCACACGTACATCACCGACTGACACGCGTTGCCATGACTCGGCAAACAGCCCTCAACCGACCTGGCGGCCTGCCCCATCTCGAAAACGGTACGGCCTGAAGTCAAATCAGGCCCGCCCTTGGCGGAGAAGTAACCTACCAGGAAGTGCGGGCTCATCTGGGAGTGGAAACCCAACGCCAATGGTCCGGCCGCACCATCGCCCGCACCACCCCGGTCCTGATGGGGCTGTTTTCTTGAATCACCCTGGCCTCCCACTCACTGCAAGAACACCGACCGATAACCCAGCGCACCGCAGCTTGGTACGCCAAGCCAGCACCCGCTTTCGTGGACGCCATCGCCTTGGTACGACGCGACCTGTGGATGGCGTCGGATAGTTTTTCAACGTCGCTACAACACGCTCGACTTTGTACAAAAGCTAGATAAAATATAAGAACAGGGTAAGCTCGACCAAATACCACCAGAGGTCGAGCAGGGCTACCCGCCGACAGTGGAGAGCGGCAGGCGATGGTTGACACGGCGGAGTTGTTGAGCCAATTGCTGCTCCAGGACGTGAAGCGCGGCGGGAAGGGCGCTGGTGATAGCGACGCTGACGGCGGGGTGAATCTCAGGGGATGAAACTGATCGCACCATGCACCAACTGGCAGGATCCCAGACCACCTCAAGACGACCGCGTCACCGTACTTATACCCCGAATATCCATCCTTCATGTGTTGCGGCGCAGGCGGGTACCTGCCAATTTGGCGCTTGCCGGGCAAACCAGCCCATTCCCGCGGCGGATACCAGAGCGTCGCGCTGGTCGTTGGTCGGATTCCTTGGTGGATTTTGCAAGTTAGCTCCGAAGTGGGTTCCGTTTCCTTTTGCGTGGTAGCACTTTGAGGCCATTATCCCGTCATCAACCCGCGCTCACAGGGCGGAACGGACGCCTACGACAACCTGACGCTGTTGTGTCCGCCGTGCAACAAGGAAAAGCGCCACCGCTACACGCTGGTCGGCCTGCAACAAGGCAACCGAGCCAACGGTTGGATGAAGAACAAGGAGTGAACAATGCTCAAGGTTATCTCTGTCCTAGCCCAAGCCATAACGAACCGTGGCGACTTACAAGGATGTATGGAATGTTACGGTGGCCCACTGGTCATTCCTCCCGATGACCCAAACGGTTTGATGTGCGATATGTGCTTCCACCACTACAAAAGTGCAGAGGCCGTTTATATTTACGACATCACCGTGGAGTTGGGAACAAAGGCAAGAGCGCGAGAAAGAGAATATTTGGCACGTTTGTGGGAAGAAATATCACCCGTCGGAGATAAGATTTCTCCAGACGCCTTCGCCGCCATGCACATGGGCCCAGATCGGACGTGGGGGGGCGAAGGAAGTTGCGTACAGAATCAACGAGTCAAAGATAAAGGGTGTGTCATCTCGTTTCAGGATGCGTAGGGGATGGCATTATTGTGGTCCCTTCATCAAGGAACGAACCGAACCGCCAACACTGGGATTCTGGGTGGATTGGGGGTTACGGTTGTACGCATTGTACGAGATAGCGAGCAAGTTTATGTTTCTGAGTGGCAAACCCAAAATCGTCAACAGCGAAACGCCATCCGTTTCTGCGGCCAAGTGAGCAAAAGCAGGAACAGGCCAGCAAGAAACGGCGGACGGGCAAGCGTCCGCACCAATACGCAAAAGCCCGCAGAGCGCACCAGCAACAGGGGCGCAAGGCGGCCTGACCCCGTTGCTGCTGTTAGGACGGGAATAATGGTCTTAAAGGGCTACCACGCAAAAGGAAACGGAACCGGATGCCAGCCCCCGGTCTTCGCCGGGGCAGGCTCTGAGCGCGTATCTGTTGCCACAATTTGGGACTGGCCAGGCCTCGGTCGCACAGTACGATCACGGTCATTTCATCGGGGACCGCTGGGGCCAGTGCTTGCAGCAGTTCCACGCTACGGCTAGGACTACGTGGATGCCGGCGCCGAATACTATGAGAGCCAGTATCAGCAGCGGGCGCTGCGCGCGGCAAAACGGCGGGCGGCCCAACTCGGCTACCAACTGGTGCCCATGTCCGATGCTCCGAAACATGCCACGCACGCACCTCCCGGCGCGCCAATTGCCGCGTGACGACCTTAGTTAGTGAGGAGTCCAGCTTAGAACCGGGAGTTTTTCTTTGTCCGCGCTCTTTTTGTGTGTACACTGCATTTTTATCAACAGCCGATCTCCGGCAACATCTCCAATTCGGCATCCGAAAACGGTTTCAGTTACAATGCCACTCACTCCCTGATCTGCGGTATCGATGCACCTAAGAAACCGAATCCATTACGCGTGGGTCATCGTGGCCATCGCCGCGACGATGGGGTTCATCACCTCTTCGGTGCGATTCGCGGCTGCTGCCTTGGTGCCCCATCTCAGCGACCCAACCGCAGGATTCGGCTGGAGCTACGGCGCCATCAGCCTTGCGTTCAGCCTCCAGTGGATAGTCTTTGGGCTGGCGAGTCCCTATGTGGGATGGCTTGGGGACCGATACGGGGTTCGCTGGTTCCTGCTGCTCGGAGCCTTGCTATTCATCGCCGGCATGTTGCTGACGGGCATCATGAGCAACCTGTGGCAATTCTACCTCTTCTTCGGCGTGGTCCTGGGAGTGTCCACGACCATCTTTACCGTGCTAACAGTGTCCGGCGTCACCCTGTGGTTCAGGAGACACCTGGGAGCCGCCATGGGGGTCGTATGGTCGTTCCAGGGAATCGGCGTGATTGCGTTCCTGTTCCTGATTGGCGCGGCCTTCAACCAGTTGGGAATCAAGTGGATCTTCTGGCTTCCGGGCATAGCAGGCGGAGCGCTACTGCTCCTGTTGGTCAGGTTCTTCTACAACGGACCCGCCGATATAGGCTTGCGCCCCCTGGGCGATCTTGGAGATGAACCGATTCAAAGGCCCGGGAGGGACGAGGCCACAAAGTTAAGGGCCAAGGTATTCATCCAGCAGGCCAGGCGCACTGTCACCTTCTGGAACCTCATCGGCATCCACTACTGGGGATGCATGGGGCACAATATTATCAACGTCCTGGTGGTGGCCATTGCCGTGGACAGCGGCCTATCCCTGGGAGCGGCCGCGGGGGTGCTGGCGGCCCAACAGAGCATCGGAGTCGTCGCCCGGGGCGCCGTGCCCGTGGTGGCGGAGCACTGGGGGTGCAGAAAGGTGTGGATAGTAGGCATGGCCCTGCAAGTCTTCCCGCTGCTGATCATTCTCTTTGCCCATGACGCCTGGGCCTATTACCTGTTCGCAGTCCTTTTTGGTATCGGCCAGAGCACCGAAGTGCCCACGTTCCCAATCGCCAATCGTCAGTATTACGGGAACGTCCCCCAAGGTAGCCTTTACGGTTGGCAAAGCCTGGGCAGCGGCCTCGGAATGGGATTGGCGCCCGTGTGCGCCGGGGTCCTGTGGGACGTAACGGGAACCTACCTGGCGCCGTTGCTAATGTCCCTTGGATTCAGCCTGATGGCCCTTTTCCAGGCCTGGTTGCTGCCCTCGCCCCACGTGAGGCAAATTCCCGACTGGGAACGCCACCTGCCCGCCAACCTCAGACCTGCCGGCTAGGTAAGGCGCTACCCGCCGGCGACGGTTGCTGGAAGCTAATCCTGGGCTTGACCACGCGGACATCAGCGTGAATCCTGGGATGAACATAGGCCAAAGAGGATCAGTTCCGCATTTAGCGCGTGGAAAATCTCTCCAAATCCTACCCGCCCGATGAGTTCGACGAAGCAATTGATGCAGGGGTGGTCGGATACCGGATCGTCATTGCTAAGGACTTAGAAACTATCTCAAAACGTTTACCTCGGCCTCCTCTCCCCAGGGCCTTTCGGTTTTCCTCATGTCATTGCGAGCGCAGCGTGGCAATCTCGTCGCCGTAGCAATGATGGCTCCCCGGCACGTGCTCAACCTCAACGAGATTGCCACGTCGCTGCGCTCCTCGCAATGACAACCGAATGACCCTGCTCCTCTCCCTGGATCAGAGAGGATTGAGTGCGCGTGACTGATATAATCCCTTTCATCCTAACCTTCTCCCGCTAAGGTAGAAAGGACTTTTGAGACAGCTTCTTAGCACAAACTTTCTTTCTTTTACGAGGTAGTACAACTGGCAAGGACTGCTCAGGGTAGTGATCCACTGCGCAGGATTCCGGCCTTGGCTGGCGGTGCGCAGCCTGGAGTGCCGTCCTTGTCATTTCAGAAAGGTGAAGCAAAATGCAAATGGAAGGCAAAGTCGCCCTGGTAACCGGAGGGGCCCGCGGATTGGGCCGCTCCATGGCTTTGGCCTACGCTCGCGAAGGAGCGGATGTCGCCATTGTAGCTCGTACTCCTTCGGAGCTGGACGCCGTAGGTTCGGAAATTCGCGGTCTGGGCCGCCGCTCCCACACGGTCAGCGCTGAACTGACCACCAGCGAGGGTGCCAACCGAGCAGTCCGGGAGACCATCAACGAGCTGGGGAAGATAGATATCCTGGTCAACAACGCCGGCGGATACCGCCTCTTTACCAAGGACCTGACCCACTCGGTTACGGTTTTAGACATCACCGAAGAGGAGTGGCGGCTGGTGATGGAGTCGAATTTGACCACCACTTTCATGGCCTGCAAGGCGGCCCTGTCCCACATGATAGAACGTCGCAGTGGCGTCATCGTCAACCTGACTTCAAGGAACGTGGCCCGCCGGGGCCGGGCCGGACAGGCGTCCTACGGAGCTGCCAAGGCGGCGGTGGAGCGGCTGAGCGAGTCGCTGGCGGACGAAGTGAAGGACTTTGGCATCGCCGTCAACATCCTCGACCCCGGCTGGAACCTGACCAAGCCCAACGACGACTACGGCGACGAAGTGCACAAGCGCATGAGGCTGCCCGACGACATTGCCGAAGTAGCCGTATACATGGCCCTGCAGACCCCTGAAACCATGACCGGCCAGCTGGTCTCCGCCCCGGAATACGACGAAGAGCATGGCATAAAACGGCTTTCAGCTTACGAACGGCTCCACGCTTAGCTTCCATCCGGGGAGCCCCTGTCAAGGGCGGCGGCAAGGGACTGTTGAAAAAGTCGGCTTGATCACGGGTTCAACGACGAGTTGGGCTACAATGTCGGGATAGTCCGTTGTTGCCGAGGGCGCCGATGATTGAACCTCTGGACCGTAGCCGCCGCGACTCCAACCTGTTCCAATTCTCCACCAAGCAGTTGCGGTATTTCATAGATCCCGACCACCTTCTGATCCAGATCGATGAGCAACTGGACTTCGCCAAGCTGGTGTCGCCCCTGGAAGAGTGCTACTGCCCCGATTTCGGGAGACCGGCCGTCCATCCTGGCAGCCTGTCTCACAAAGCCTCTTGCCCAGTTTAATGCTGCACGTGGCAGACTGATTTGGACTCCTGCTGGTATGGATAGGTTGGGAAAACGTCAGAGATTATCATTTTGGCAGCGTAAGTCGGCTCAATAAATCGATGGCCTTGAGGGCGTCAGGCTTCTGAGGTGATGGTCACGGCGCTGCTCATCTGTTCGCTGTACAACATCGCGTCCTTTCGCAGGCTGTGTTCGACCAACTCGGAGAATATCGCTTATCGCTGGTTTTGTTTCCTCACCATCGACGACCCGGTGTTCGGCCATTCCAGCATCAGCCACTTCATCGACCGGATCGGTCGTGATGGTTTCGCAGCGATCTTTGACGGCCTGAACGACGAACTGCTGCGGCTGGGCTTGCTGTCGCCGGAGATGTACGCCGACGGCAGCCTGGTGAAGGCTAACGTGAGCAGCAATGACCTGTCCAGCAGCGGCACGACTGTAGAGGAGTTCAGGGAACAGTCCGTCGAGGTAAAAGAAGCCATCACGCAAGCACAGGTGGTTGTGCAAGAGCTGAAGCGCATTGCTACTCTCGACCCTGAATGGAAATGGAGCCATTGTGCGGTCATCTCCCGGAACTGGGATCAATTGGACCCGGTGCGCGCTCTTTGCAAGCGTGAGGAAGTTCCCGTCCAATTGTCCAGAGAAGATTTCACGGCGACTTGGCAACCGCGAGAGACCCAAGAACTACTGGAGTGGACCCGAGGGCCCGGCAGCCTCTTGAGGGCAGAAGATTTGTCCGATTGGTTGCAGCAACAACCGGCAGGGCCTTGGAATGACCTGCTTCTGGAGGCAGTCGAGAACTGTGGGATCGAGACCAGTAACGAAACGCTGCCGAGCACCGCATTTCGCGAATGGTTGGCAGAATGGGCCAGGGACAACCGTCCCCGCCAGCATGGGCTGCTTTTGACCAACGCCCACCGGGCCAAGGGCTTGGAATTCGAGCATGTTGTCATTTTGGACGGCAACTGGTAAAACGTAACCGGGGGGCGAAGACTCCGACGCCCCTCGTCGCCTGTACTATGTGACAATGACCCGCGCGAAGCGGACCCTCACCTTGGCAAAGTTCGGAAACTCAAATCCGTTTCTCCGAGACCTCCGCGGCCACACGTCGGTACAGGTCCGCCCGGAACAGGACAATGTCCCACCAGCGCCGCCAGAAATGAAGCGGAAATATCTCCGCCTCAGCCTCCACGATGTTAACCTGAGCTTCGCTGGTCGCAAACGACCAGAAGACCCTGTTCACCAAGCGATCAAGAGATTGTCGCCCGGCGATCCCCTACGGGTAAAGACCGACAAGAACCCATGGGAATTGACCGCAACCGACGGCACTACCGTGGGACGACTCGCTCAATCGTTCGATGTGCCTGAGGGGGTGAACGAAGCATCCGCCATCAAACTGGCGATAGCCACCCGGGACAAGGAGAGGTCGGAGGGTCAATACCAACATCTGCTGAAATGCGACCGTTTGGAGGTAGTGATCCCCGAGATCGTTCTACCGTAACCAGGGCCGCGGTCAAATAAATGCGCTTTCCAATGCAAAAGCCAGACAAAAAGGTTTTGGAGGCGGAGCCGCAATGACCTTGAAGGTGGATTTACGATAACTAATTGCTTTGGTGTTTACCGTCCTTACCAAAGTACCTCGAAAAATAGGGTTCCATCGCGACCGGGTAGAATGACGACCGGTCGATTTGATTGCACGAGGGCTTTGGTGAAATTCTATGGAATCCATAGAGCTATCTCAACTTTGGACCGCCGGAGCGGGCTCGGAAATATTTAGGTCCTGGAATTTGCGGTCCAGAACTCGGTGGGTAACTCGGTCGCTGACCAAATATTCTGCGATCTCTTCGCGCGCTGCGGCGTTGATTTGAATGCTCATATTTCCTTCTGGTTACGAACGCGATTGAATCCCGCACGGTCCGCTTGGTCCTTCTCGACCCAAGTCCCTAATCGCCGCCGACAACAACTTTTCTGCGATGACCGACCGCTGTGTACCTTTTTGGCACATTGTCGCCCATAGGACAGAACGACACGACCGTGGAACCTGGCGCACAGGTAGATTTGGTGGTTCCATGCGATCTCATTATTGATAGCCGGAGCCATAGAGTCGATCCAGATCGTCGACCTGTCGTTTTCGGGATTGGCTCTCTTCGATCTTCTGCCGCACCCGTTCCTCGCTGACTTCAATCAATCGTTCCGGGACAACTCCCTCCCGCTGCAAGAGATGCAGGGCATCCAACAGTTGCTGGTTGGGACGCACATCTTCGGGCGCGCATCGCAACTGGTGATGCAGAGACGGGGCTCCTGCGTGCAAGCGCAAACGCGCGACAGGTTCTGATATGGCCTCGTCCTTGGGCTCTGCCTGCGGCGGTGCTACGATGTTGCCGAGCAGATCCTCAGGGTCCCTGTAATAGGTCCACAAATCAGTCTCGCCGATGTTGAGCAAAGCCAGTAATTCAGCGCGGGAGAACTCCAGGCTCTGCTCGAAATACTGCGCCAGATCAAAGAGCAGACTCGGATGCTCCACCGGTGGGTCCAGATTGACCGGTTCCCGCGTCCGATACCCCTGTTGGGATAACTGCACCATCAGGGATTTGTACTGCCTTGCGTCTATGGTATTCAGGTCTTTCGCCCGCTTGACCAAGGATGACATGGAGATCTTCCACTGCATTTTGAGAGGAGCCAGCTGACCGATGTTCAGGCGCCGCAATTGGGGTTCGATATGGTGGGCCGGCGCCAGAAACTCGGCGGCGAACCGGTGCGCCTGGTCTTCCGCTTCCTTGTCGGGATTGCCCCTTTCTACATGCATCACCATGTGCCCGATCTCGTGGGCCAACGTCCAGCGCCAGCGGTCGGGCGGGAGGTCGCGGTTCAGGTGAAAGACCGGTGGCAGCCCCAGCGTCCGACATCCAAAGCCGTCGATACGGGGGTCGAACTTGTGGGCCACGACGATGCCACCGTTTTCTTCCACGGTCCTGGTGACGTTGAAAACCGGGCCTTCGGGAAGTTGACACACTGCCCGTACCGTGCGGGCGATTTTCTCCGGGTCGTAATCGAACTCTTCAATCGGATAGAAGGGGAACGGTGTCAATTTGAACACGCCGTCCAGCGCCTCACGCAGCGCGTCTATCTCCATCCGTCTGATCGCGGCGTCGGCATAGTTGCGTCCCAGGACACTGGCCGGAACCCGTGCTCGCTTGCGGTGGAAAATCTCGCTGCCGGATCCAGCCCTACCCATCGGCCGTCTGAAAAAGCGCACCGGGTAATCGAGAGCCTCTGCCAGCCTCGCCAGGTGGTCGGGCGGTACATCCCTCACTCCGGCTTCGTACTTGGCAATCAGGGACTGACTTACCCCGATGTCTGAGGCAAGTTTGGTTTGGGTCAAACCCCGGGATTGCCGGGCCAATTGGATCAGTTTAGGGTTGGCGGTTTGTGAGGCCATGACATTACCCATCTTTACCGAACGGGTTGATACCGATATACAGGGCGGCTCGTGCCCGTGCCGTCCAGTCGGCGTTGTTCCACATCATAGCGTCGGTGCGGGCACCATATACCTGGACTCGCCGGTCCACCATTTTCCCAAACCTCTGCAGGAGGTGGAGACCGCGGTATCCGTTCATCAGGGCGTCCAAGTGGTATCCCAATTCCAATCTAGGCAATGGCTCCATGCCAGGGGCGGGCAACTGGCGGTTCCAGAGCAGGGAGTGGGGCGTCGGGAGATTCCACGACAGGTATCTCTTGTCGATCTGCTTGACCCTGACGACCAGCCGGTCTTCGGACGCAATGTAATGCTGCCCTTGTCCTCTCGATGTTCAAAACGCGAACCGTGCTCCGGCACCTGTTCCATGCGCGAATAGAAGTAATCGGATAGCAGTGAGCAGAAAGAGCGCCGCCTCATGGGGCGACGAATGCCGGTGACGCCGGCGGCGTTGACCTCGTCCATGTAGTCCAGCAGGATGTCCACGCACATGCGCAAGGAGGAATTTACGACGGCCAGAGCATCATCCATCTCGATTCAGGAAGGTATCATTTACTCTCCTGTATGCGCCGGCCATGGGTGACAGGCCTTCTATGGCGGCGTTATTATGACACCCCACCCGAGTTGTCAATGACGCGGGCCTTCGCCACGGGCATACAAAAAATCGGGTCTTTGGAACGGCAGCAGCAGGCGAAGGACGTTTGGCCGGAACACTAAATCGCCCCGCGTCGGCAGGTACACTGCCCGTGCCTGCGGCGAAATGAAAATGTATGGGTCAGAGTCGTCGCTCGATTATGAGCAAAAGGTCCTCGGGTAACTGCTCGCGCCTGTACCGGAGTAGTCGCTCCCAAGCCTCAGAAATGCCCCGACAATTTTCTGGTCTAAAGGCCAACATGCGCTGGTCTTCGCCGGGGTAATAGGCCCATCCAGGAGCCGCTACAGGCAGCAGGAGATTGGTTCCTCGTTCCCACTCTTCTGAATCGCACTCTTCGTTAACCAGGACCAGGCGCCGAGCCGTGGCATCTTCGGCTGCCTCGCTTTCTGCCCAGCGTCGTCCGTCCGGGTCGTCTAGTTTCGCCACCCGAGATGTCCACACCAACGACCAAAAAGGTGCATCGCAGTAGGCCAGAAACCGCGCTGCAGGGTCTGCATCGTCATCGGGTGTCCAGTCACGAGGGTCGCCGCCGGCCAATTTCCCGGGGCTTCGCCATTGACTTCTAGGGCGGCCCGCAGCGCAGTGGATGCAATATGCGTAGTGCGGGTCGTCTGACCAATATTTTGTTGGGTTCCTTGCCTATCACCGAACACCCGCCGATGGGAAGTGGAGGAGTTACTGTTGTCGAGTTGTAGTCGCCGCCGATTTAGAGGCATACCTGAGCGCGGCGTCGTGGCTGGATTGGACCCACTCATGTGCAGCGCCCGCTTTTCGCATAGCGGGTTCATTTCAGTTGTGCTGCAATCGGCAGGAGGTCTTCATCGGGTATCAAACCTAGACGCATAAGGTTGTACATGTCCGCACCCAGCCCTTGCGGAATGGTGTTACCTGGAGATATTTCCTGTATCCCTATAGCAATCGTATCCCCGTTGCTGACTAGGGGGTGTCGTCAAAATGGCGGTAGGGTGGTAGATTGCTGGAAATGGGGAGAGTGTGGAAGGTGGGGGTATGACGGTAGCGCACCGGCGCCACGATATGACCGATGAGGTTTGGGAGCGGTTGAGGCCGCATTTGCCTGGGGGAGAGGGCAAGAGGGGCCGACCGGCCCAGGACAACCGGCGGTTTATCGACGCCGTGTGCTGGATACTGCGCACCGGCGCTCCTTGGCGAGATTTGCCCCCGGACTACGGAGATTGGAAGAACACCCACCGCCGCTTCTGCCGCTGGCGGGACCGGGGCGTGTGGGCCGGACTGTTGGAGGCGGTGATTGATGACCCTGATTTCGAGTGGCTGATGATAGACGCCAGCTATATCAAGGCCCATCCCCACAGCGCCGGCGCCCGGGGTGGAAATCAGTCCATTGCCCGCACAAAAGGGGGCTGAACAGCAAGCTGCACCTGGCGGTGGATTCCCACGGAATGCCGGTAAGGCTGGCGGTGACCGAGGGTACGTTTGCCGACTGCTCCCAGGCTTTGCCTCTGATTGAGGGCATAGCAGCGGAGTGCCTGATGGCGGACAAAGCCTATGACACCAATGAAATCATAGCCACCGTCCGGGAATTGGGAATGGACCCGGTGATACCGCCCAAAAGCAACCGGAGAGAAAAGCGGGACTATGACCGGGCGCTGTACAAGCTGCGGCACCTAGTGGAGAACGGATTCCTGGAATTCAAGCAGTGGCGCGGGGTGGCAACCCGCTATGCCAAGAGAACGGCGTCGTATTTGGCCATCTGCCAGCTCCGGGCAGTGATGATCTGGAGCAAACTCTTTTGACGACACCCCCTAGCACACGGGCGTTCAGGTCGTGGTACTCATAGAGGATTTGGCGTAACTGAATGGGAAAATCATCAGTGTCGAAGTAATTGCCATTGCGCATTTGGAACCGACCCTTCACCACAGACAGGCGCAGGATGCAAAGTTGGCGATAGGTCAACTCCTCTGCAGTTTTTATGATTTGGTGCGCCATCTCAGGGCTGACCGTGTCATCAAAAGCGAGATTGGCCATAAGATACGCCATGTAGGGGAGTTTTTTCTCTTCCGGCTCGCGCTGACTCTTTAGCAACGCGTTCTCCCACGCTTCTTCCACTGGTGACCGGCCATCGTCACTGACCGAGAAAACCCGTCCTCCCGGGTCTTTTCGCCGTTGCCACAACGCACAACGATTTCGGCCGCTGCCAGAGTGAACACGGTTCCCAGTCTAACCTGCTCCCTCGGTGCCATAAGTCGGGATACCAACTCATGCCCGACGTTCCGTAAAGCTAATCCAGCGAGCGAGCCGGCTGCTCCTCCAATCGCGGCACCTTCCGGGCCGGATAAGACGAACCCCACAGCAGCCGAGCAAGGCTGCTACCCACTCCCCCGAACACATCCAGACCTTCGATGAGGTCTTTGAGACGACCGTAGGGTTGCGATTCATCAGGTGGGACTCCCATCTGGCTGCTCGGCATAATGATATTGTCTGCTAGCCTGGGAGGGTGAACGAGTTTTTAGCCAATCGCGGATCCGGTCAACTACGGCCGCAGAGCGGGCCCACATGACCGTGCTACTCCGGTGATGAATTCAGCCGTCAAGCCGCGACCGCCCATTCTTCCATCACGTCCGCATATTCATTGTAACCCAGGCCGCACACATGGGGCTCATCGTGTAGCAGGATGCGTAGCGGGTGAGTTCTGCAGAAGCCCAGCACATGTCCTCTGCAACGGCATTTTCCCAGGGGAGGCGGACTCGGCACTTGCCGTCTTGAAACTGCGGGACATCTATGTTCTAGGGAACCTCTGAATAAGTCGCCCTTTCCACCGGCGGGCCGTCATTCCGGCGAAAGCCGGAATCTACATTGCTGGGTTTTTGGATTCCGGCGCAGGCCGGAATGACGTTGTTACGAGCTTCCCTGAATCTTCACGTCGTTCCCTGAATCATCACGAAGGGTACTTGCCCAGCATCAGCCAGCCACCGTTGCTGGGGGTGGTGAAGGCGCACAGGGCGGTCTCGGCTCGCACGGTTACCTGGCGGTCGCCGGCGGCGCCCCGGAGTTGCTCGATGCTGTCGGTGTACATGGCGGTGCGGGTGCGACCGTTGCCCAGGTTGCCGCCGCTGGAACTGAAGGGGTGGGGGCCCTTGACGCTGATGTCGCCGGCGTAGAAGGCAAAGGCATCGCCCCGCTTGACCCCGTGCCACTGGAAGCCTTCCAGGAAGAACTGGGCCATTATGGAGTAGCCGTCGTAGGGGTTGAAGATGTCCACGTCGGCGGGGCCCAAGCCGGCGCCTTCGTACATGCGGGCGGCCTGCCGGTCGGTCCACATCTCCACTTCGTCCAGGTCGGGCTGGGTGGTTCGGAACCGGAAGTTGTGCTGGGAATGGTTGAGCACGTACACGGGCTGGGATTTCATATCACGTGCCCGCTCGGCGGTGGTGAACAGGTAGGCCGCCGAGGCGTTGACGGGACGGTCGCAGTCCCAGATGCGCAAAGGATTCAAGATGTACCGGGAGGTCTTGTAGTCTTCCACCGATATGAGTTCAATGCCGTGGTTGTAGTTGTACCCCCAGGGGGTGAGCATCCCGTTCTTGTGCTGGTTGATGACAAAGGGGGCAAGGTCGTCATGTTCGCCGCCGTACTTCAGGCAGTACTGGTTGTGGGGGAAGATGTTGATGAAGTCGTTGCCACCGTGGTTGCCCCAGGGCACGGTCCACTGGCGTGCGCCCCGGGCGTAGTCGTCGGCATTCTCGCCGCCTCGCCGGTAGCGGCCTTCCATGTTGCCGGTGGGATAGATGACCAGGCAGGTAGAGCAAACACCGTCGCCCACGGCCTGGGAGGCCATGCCCATCATCTCGCCGATGGTCGGCACCCCGGTGGGGGCAAATTTGACGTTCTTGAAGCCCATGGTGTTGATGAGCCACTGGGGGTTAATCAGAGTCAGGCCGTACTCCGTGTCGTAGGGTGGGTCGAAGTAGGGACGGGGCGCCCACTGGGAGGCAGACCCGCCGCTGCCGCCGGCGATGTGGCTGTCACAGCAGACGATGCCGTCCACCTGGTCAATGGTGACTCCGGCCTGCTCCATGGCCTTTTCGCAGGCCATGATCGTGTAAGCGCCCAGGGAGGTATCCAGGTTCTCGCCGTCCCACCGCCGGTCCACCGGCGAATGGCCATAGCCGACGACGGCCACCTTGCCCCGGTGTTCCCACACGCCCAGGCCGTCCCGGTCCCTGCGCCACTGGAAGTTATTGCTGCTGGTCATAGTCCGTCCTTTTATAGCTTATCCGCGAATAAGCGCGAATTTTCAATAATGGTTATTCCACCACCCGCCACTCGTGTATCAACTGGCCGGGGGCCACTTCCTCGAAGGTAACCTCCACGGCCGCGCCCACCGGCACCTGGTAGGCCGGGACGCCCGGCAGGTTGGAGTAGAAGTTCACAGTGGGGTCCTGGTCCAGCGTCACAAGGGCAAGATTGTAGGGCTGGTCGGGCATCCGACGGTTGAGGCGGCCGTCCTCGATGACGATGTAGGTGGCGACGTGGCCCTTGCCTTCTAGCTCTTTCCACTCCAGCCCATCGGCGGAGCCGCACACCTGGCAAGCCGCCTGGGGCGGGTACTGGAGCTTGTCGCAGGCGGTACAATTCTGGAGGACTAGGCGCTGTTCGTTCACCGCGTCCCAGAAGGGCTGGCTGAGTTCATCGGGTACCGGGATTATCTTTGGCATTGCTTGTCTCCAACAATTTCTTTTCACGCAACCCCATTACAGAACAGGGTATGCGGGCGGCTGCGGCTCGTCCCATGCTCGCGGGTCGGAACCTTATTGGTTTGAACCTGCTTGGCCTGTTTGACCAGCCAAATCAGCATCCATGTAATCGAACCTGCACATATGGCCAACCCCACAAAGAAGGCAGCAAAAGCTAGACCGAGGATTAGGTTGTGTTGACATTTCTCGTCATTCCCGCTTTCGCGGGAATCCAATGACCGAATTCGTTAATAACGTTTTCGATTTGTTCACCTTACGACCTATGGATTCCGGCTTTCGCTGGAATGACGGAATGAGTTTCAAAATGTCAACACTGCCTAGTGATAAGTTGCCAGAGTTGCTACCACCGGAAAATACTAAAGTCATGTACCACAGGCCAATCGCCCCAGTTGCCAACAGGATAGCCCCCAATACTCCCTTTGCTATCCGGGGCAATTGCCACCAGCCGCTCTTGCCTATGTCGTGCGAGCGGCGGGCAGTCACCGCAAGGCTGGGGATCGGAATCGCCAACCCAGATATAGATTGAAAGGGAGTGTAGACATCCAAATCGGCCAGGGAGCCTATGGAAATGTCCACACCACTGAGCATCAGGCTGACAATATTGGTAGCCAGCACCCACCTTCAGTGCTCGGCCCGGGTGGCCCGCCCGCTGAAGTCGGCATACTTGCGAATACAAGTCCTGACCGAGTCCTGCAGGGTCATCATTGGCTTGCCCGGGGATATCGCCTGGCTGCATTGGTTGCTCCTGGGCGGATTTGCATGATGGCCATTCTACCCGTAAAACGGCGCTTCATCCACTTGGGACTGACCGCTGGCGCCCGGGCCCTTCTCCCGGGCCTGCCAACGGGCGCCGCTTTCCTAAAAATCCTCTGAACAAGTCCGTGGTGATGTGGCATAGTCAAGCTGGAGAGCCTAATACTGACCGAGGATGAGGTTGTATGGACCAAGCAAGCTTTGCTGACTTGGAATACCAGGGCAAGAGGCGCAAGACTCGCCGGGAAGTGTTCCTGGAGCGGATGGACGGCCTGATTCCCTGTAAGTTGCTGGAGGACCGCATCCGTCCCTTCTACCCAAAGGCCGGAGGGGGCGCCCTCTATATCCTCTGTCCGCCATGTTGAGAACACACTGTGTCCAGCTTTTCTACAATTTGAGCACCCCGGCATGGAGGACCTGCTCTACGAGTCCGAGCCGGTCCGGCGGTTCGTGGGGTTGAGGCTCTCAGGGCCCCTGCCCGACGAGACCACCATCCTCAACTTTCGTCATCTGCTGGAAAAGAGCAGCCTGGGCCAGGGCCTGCTGGAGGAAATCAACGCCCACCTGGAATCCCTGTCATCGCCGACATTAGAATGTGCAAAAACGCCGAAATGGAATTGACCCAGCCGAAAGTAGTGGCATCATCCGCGGATACTCGACGGAGGTGCCGCAGACACATTGCTAAAGGTGGGTCAAGTGAAAGAGATATACGAGATGAAAGGCGCTGGCCATTCGATCCGGGAGATCGCCAGGGAGCTGGAGGTATCGCGGAACACGGTGCGCCGGTATCTGCAATCGCCGGAGGCCATGCGGCCGAAGGCGCGGCCACCAAGAGGGTCGAAGCTGGATCCGTACACCGAGTACATCGACGGGCGGATGGCGGAGGGGTTGGAAAACTGCGACGTTGATCAATGAGTCGCTCCTGTCGATCAATCCCGCCACTTTGCCACCGAACAAGTGCAAGAGCCCCCTGACGGGACGCCTCCACCGCAGAGGCAGGCTTTCGAACATCATAGACAAACTATTTCTGTCCAAATGCTTTTGCATGATCGCGTCGGCAACGATGTGATCGGCGAAGCGTTCAAACGCAATTGATACGATTTCGCGTGAGTCGCCGTCGCGCGGCCGCCGCATATCCTCCAGCAGTACTCCTTCGTCCACCATCCCGCGATACAGCGAACGGCTGAAATCTCTTCTGGGAAGGACGCAGTTCACTACCCGTACTGCGTCTTCCCTGATTAGCCAGTGATTGTCGGTTTCGAGGAATCTCTCGGCCAGTCTCTTGAGCGCAACGCTAACCAAGTTATTCTTCGGATCGTAATCCAGCCGATCGGCCAGTTGTTCGTGTGCGACGTCAACAAATGAATCCAGTACGGCGGTTACATCCCAGGGCCTTTCGGTTTTACAAGAAATCCCCTCTCCCTTGATGGGAGAGGGTTAGGGTGAGGGTGAAGGTGTGAGATAGGGAACTATCCTGCGGCAGACTATACCCCTCACCCCAGCCCTCTCCCACAAGGGGAGAGGGAGAATCGAAAGGCCCTGGTTACGTCCTGACGCCCGCTTGGCAGGCGTGTCTCCCCTGAGACTATAGTACATGGCATATCGTTTTCAGGTACAAAGGATTCGCAAATTCCGGATACAAGATCGGCGTTGAATGGAATTCAATGCCGTGATGTTCGAAATATATGCGCGCCGCTTCGTACTCACGGCCACTGAAACCCGAATGCGTGACGGACGCAGCGCGCTCCCCAACGTGCTCCGGGATTATCGACCGTTCGTAAGTGCTCCGGACGGAAAGTACGGTGGCAATCCATGGCGAGCGCTCAACACGGGACAAGAACGCCGCGAGACGGTTCAACCAGATGTCGCGACCGCTACCTTCATTTACCGCGTCGATCATCAACAGCGCGCGGGAATTGGCCGATTGGGCGGCTGCCTCCAACGCCCCGACGAACGTGTCGGGGGTTTCCCCATGCATCCCGACCTGTTCCAGCAATTGAGCCCGAGGATCACCCGTTGTGGTGAAATGCTGCCCCATCAAGAGGACGGCCGGTGCCCCCTGCGTAAATTCGCCTGCTGGCAAAATCGCACATTTAAGTGTGTCTTGCCGGTGCCTGCGCGACCCTTGAGAATCATCAGCCAACTGTTTGCTACGCTTGATGATTCGCTGAGTCCGTAATCTGCGTTATCAAGTTCCGTTTGCAGGCCGCGGATATCCCCGGTTACGCGAGAGTAAGGATTCCTCGCATACCGTGGGTTTTCCTCGCCATCGTCTCGTTGGGTTTCGTATTCGCGCTGAAGCTCCCTGACCGCGGCTTGAGCTTCGTCTGCGATAACGTTTGCCCGAACGAGCGCCTGCTGAATAGGTTGCACTTCCAGTTCATCCGCGGCGGTGAATTCCAGTGTCCTGAATGCGTCCAAGACCGAATCTACCGCGACCAACAGGGGTTGAAGCGCCGGTATGTCCAATGGCTGATGGTCATCTGACCTTAGATGTCTGAGATACTGGCCCCTGTGGCGCACGTCGATAGCGAGTGATTTGATCCAATTGAATGAGCCAACGGTACGCGCGAAGTCTTCTAAAGATTCGGCGATGTCTAGTTCGACGTGATGCTGAGGGTTATATCGAGGACCAGCGGCGTCGATGGCTTCAGCAAGGTGTTCGTGAAACCAGTCTTGATCGAAGCCATGATTGCCAAACCAGTAATACAGTCGTCCGATCTGCTGGGGTTGAGAAAGTCTTTCCGCCAGTTCCGAGGCGCCCCACCACACGAACTCAACCTGCATATTGCGTTGTTGCGCCCAGCCCACCCGTTTCTGAACACGTTGGTTCCAACGATCCATGGCGTATGTACGACCCGTGACGCGTGCGTCGGCTCGGGCGACCGGAACGCAAATGAAGTAGCGCTTGAGGTTGGGATGTTTCGCGAGCGCAGTTTTGACGGACTGGCCAAATTCACGCCATCGGGTTTCTCCCGGTTGAGCGACGAAATACTTGGCCTGCAAACCCCACTCATCGCCGTTCGGCAAAATGCAGTAGCATTCGACCCCGGCGTCAGGATTCCCGGTGCGGGTGAACTTCGCGTGCTGTGGTGTCCAAGTCGCGCAAGCTGGGCGCAGATCTCTTCGAACCCGGCGTTCTGCGACCCGTTCAAGGGGCGAATGTCATTCCAATTTACGGAGACCATAAGGTTGGAGTTGATGAGCTGGCGATTGAAAACATTTCCAGAGACAAACTTGGCCGCGGTTAAACAGGCCCAATTTCCGATGTCTCTGTCTCCGCTCCAAAATCTGCCGCGATTTCCTCCAGCTGTTCCAGCGCGGCGCGAAGGTCTTCCATGATCTCTTCGGCGATTACGTCGGGCGGGGGCAGGTTTTCTGAATCCTCCAGGCTCTCGTCACGGAGCCAGAAGATGTCCAGGTTGGTCTTGTCGCGCTGGGTCAGGTCCTCGTAGGTGAAGCGGCGGAACCGTTCCGACTCCTCCCGCTGCGTCCGGTCATCGGCGCGGTAGCAGGACACGAAGTCGTCCAGGTGCGCCCGGGTCAGCGGGTTGGTTTTCAGCGTGAAATGCTGGTTGGTGCGCAGGTCATAGATCCACAGCGCCCGCGTCCACGGCGTTTCGCTGGCCGGCTTGCGGTCGAAGAACAGCACGTTGGCCTTGACCCCCTGGGCGTAGAACACGCCGGTGGGCAGCCGCAGCAGGGTGTGGACGTCGCACTCCTGCAGTAGCCGGCGGCGGATGGTCTCGCCGGCCCCGCCCTCGAACAGAACGTTGTCGGGCAGCACGATGGCCGCGCTGCCGTTGATCTTCAGCAGCGTGCGAACGTGTTGGAGAAAGCTCAATTGCCGGTTGCCGGTGGAGGCCCAGAAATCGGGCCGCTCCACTACCAGGCTCTGCCGCCCCGTCTTTCCCTCAGCGTTGACGTAGGTTAGCGTGGACGTGCGGCCAAAGGGCGGATTGGTCAGCACCATGTCGTAGTGGTCGCTCGGCTGCGCCCGCAGGCTGTCGTCCACGACGATGTTAGTCCGGTCGCCGCCGACGCCGTGCAGGTACAGGTTCATCACGCCCAGCCGCGCCGCGCTGTCCACGATCTCCCACCCGTGCAGGGCATCGTTTTGCAGGTGAGCCTTCTGGTCGCTGCTCATGTTGCGGTAATTGCCGGCGATGTATTCATGGGCGACCAGCAGGAACCCGCCGGTGCCACAGGCCGGATCGCAGATGGTCAGGTCCGGCCCGGGGCGCATCACCTCCACGATGGCCTGGATCAGCGGACGCGGCGTGAAGTACTGGCCGGCGCCGGTCTTCACGTCCTGGGCGTTGCGCTCCAGCAGCGACTCGTAGGCGTCGCCCTTGACGTCGGCGCTGAGCGCGTGCCAGTTCTCGCTGTCGATGAGCTCTTTCACCAGCCGGGTCAGCATGGCCGGTTCCTGGATCGCGTTCTGCGCCTTGCTGAAGATCACGCCGAGGGTGCCGCTCTGAGCGGACAGGGTTTCCAGCGTACGCCGGTAGTGGGCTTCCAGCTCGGCGCCATCCCGAGCCAGCAGGCTGGGCCAGTCGTAACCCTCGGGGATCGGCGGCGGTTGATAGTCGGTCAGCAGCGTGAAGGGAGGCTGGCTCCGCTCGTGCATCATCTTGAGGAAGATGAGGTAAGTGAGTTGCTCCAGGTAGTCGCCGTAGGACAGGCCGGCCCCGCGCAGCACGTCGCAGTAGTTCCAGAGCTTCTGCCCAATGGTTGATGCCGTGGTCATGCGGCTGCCTCTTTACGGGTGGGGTTCTGCCGCCGTCGTCGCGCCGGCCGCTTTTTCGTCGTGGCCGCCGCCGCTTGCTCCGCCTCGCGCTGGGCGCGGATGCGTTCCAGCAGGACCGACGCCGGCTCGTCGTCCGGGTCCTGCGGCACCAGCTCGCCGGAGAAAGCGCGTTTCAGGATGCTCTGGCGTAGCCGCTCGGCCCGTTGCAGGCTGGCGTCCACCGCCGCCTCGGCCTGCTGGATGACCGACAGCCGCCGCTCTACCTCGGCAACGATGCGGCGCTGCTCAGCAAGCGGAGGAAGGGGAACGGATAGACGGTTGAGTGCCGCTTGCGTCAATTTAGGTTGAGCCGTTCCCGTTACATATCTTTGAAGATCTAGCCCGTTGATATAGTTTTCGACATAAGACAGGGGTAACGTTCCGAAAGTTTGCACTACGTGAGCATGGTTATTCACCCAGAATTGCCCATGTGCTATGAATGCTATGGGAGTGGAACGTGACAACAAATTCGCTCCGTCTTCTGCGACTAATAAAAATCTACCGTCAAACAGAAAATTGTTCACGCTATCGATAACCCCTGACGCGCCATAGTATGGATAAGAGCCTTGCATCTCCGCCCTATCTTCGGCTTTGACAGGCACTCGTACTCCGTCAAAGTTGCGAGTCAAGGCATCAAACGATGCCCACGCCCACCCCTCTGGCAGCGTGGGCAGGTCGGACGTATCGGGCGCGGTCGGCTCCTTGTACTTGCCCCGCCGTTTCTCCTGCGCCTCCCAGTGCGCCCGACGTTCCGCCAGGATGCGCTCCAGCAGGACGCCGGCCGGCTCGTACTCCCGACCCTCGGCGCGGGCCAGTTCCGCCTCCGTAGGCACCAATTCACCCGAGCAGGCCGCCCGCAGGACGCTGGCCCGGTAGCGTTTCAGATTAGCCTGCGTCCGCCGCAGCGCCGCCACCGACGCATCCAGCCGCGTGAACTGCTTCTCAATCTCCGCAACAATGCGCCGCTGCTCGGCGAGGGGCGGAAGGGGGACAGGGATACGATTCAGTGCTGCTTGAGTGAGCTTCGGCCGCGTTGTGCCGGTAACGTAGGTCTGCAAGTCGGTGCAGTTAATGAAATGCTGGAGGTAGACGATCGGCACATCACCAAGCGGATGAACTACATGGGCGTGGTTGTTGACCCAAAACTTTCCTTTTGCAGTGAACGCAATTTGGTGTGACTTCGATAACAGATTGCCGTCTTCTGTCACCAAAAGGTAATCACCGTCGAACAGGTACCCATCAACCGAATCTATAACACCGGAGGCGCCGTAGTACGGATAAGGTCCCCGCATTAGAACCCGGTCTTTCGCCTTTACCGGAACCCGCCTACCGTCGAAGTTGTCGGTCAACTCGCCAAACGTGGCCCACGCCCATCCGCGGGGCAGATCTATCTGTTGAGCATCGTGCATCATGTGCTGAACAGCCTCTACCGGGAGATCACACGCAGGTATTCGTCGTGGTGGCCGATCCAGAACCAGACGAAGTCTGCGCCATTCTGGACTGCCACTGCTCGGTAGGATCCGCCCACTCGCGCCGACCAGTAGCGTCCGACATTTCTGAACCGCAACGAGGGGTGTCTGGGATTGGCCTTCAAGAGTTCGAAGTTCCGGCGGGCCGTTTCTTGCACCGAAGGAGGCAATTCCCGAAAGTGGCGCCAGAAGTGGGAAGTTGTCCGGTGCATTTAAAGGTCCTGCAATTCGCCCCTTGCCGCAGCATCTAGAGCCTCAGACGCCAAAGCGTCCAACCTCCCCGCCATCACGTCCTCGTCAAATTCTCGCTCCCATTGTTCCCAGTCTTGCCCCATCAGCCACCGACGCAGTTCGGTGTATTCTGCTTCCGGCAGTTCCAGAATGGCTTGCTTTATTTCCGCGATGCTGGTCATTTCTTTTGCTCCGCTTGCGCCAAGAGTTCCATCAGCCGCCGATTCTTCTCCGCGCTGGCCCGGTAGTGGGCCATGAACTCGGGCTGGACTCCCGGCCGATTGACCTGCCACTTTGCGATGTACAGCCGCATGGCGTCTTCAAGCACGGCGTCGAAGTCTCGACCTTCCTCGCGGGCTATCTCCCGCATCACCGCCAGCAGTTCAGGCGCGGCGCGGCTGGTGAATTGCTCCTTTGCCGTAACCATCAGGGGCTCCCGTAAATCATCGTAGTGTCATTTTGCTGCGACGCCGCCGGCCCGTCAAGCCATGTCCCCCGCTCATCAGGGCCTTTCGGTTTTCCTCATGTCATTGCGAGCGCAGCGTGGCAATCTCGTCGCCGTAGCAATGATGGTTCCCCGGCGCGTGCTCAACCTCAACGAGATTGCCACGTCGCTGCGCTCCTCGCAATGACAACCGAATGGCCCTGCCCGCTCATTTAGGGTCTTTCTATTCTTGGCGCAATTGTCTGAATCAGGATTTCTCGGATTTGGGGATTTGCAGGACTGAAGTGATACCCGCTACCAGGGTTTCCAATCCTCTAATCCCGAAAATCCCGATTCTGATAATCACTCCACCAGCGCCAGGTTCAGCTCCTCGATGATTGCTTGAAGCTCATCCCCGAACACGGTGTAGGCCCCCATCAGGCCGCCCTGCTGGTTGAACGGGACGGACTCGAAGTCGCTCGCCTCGATGCTGACGCTGCCGGCGATGTGGTCGCGGATAGACTCCAGCCATCGCCGCTGCTCGGATGTGAACTCCCGCCCCGCCGTTTCCTGCATCGCCAGCCAGCCCGCAAACCGTTGATTAACGTGGTCGGCGAAAGGCGCTAGCTCGTCCGCTTCGCCGATGGCGTAGCGCACCAAGGATACGATGTCGGCCAACGCCCGCTGGCCGGAGCCGCGCACACGCGACTGGTCCAGCCGCTGGTACGCCTGCCAAAGGCGGTCCGTGGTCCATGAGCGGGGCGGCGCCTGCATCGCGTCGGCCAGTGCCTTGATGTCGTCATAGCGCAGCCGCTGCCGGTAGGGACGCTCGTAGAGCACCTGCAGCGCGGTGATCTCGTCCCGGTTGGCTTCGATGAACTGGCGGAACGACTGCACCTGGTCGTCGGCCTGGGCCTCGGTGAAGCCCGCTTCCAGCACGACGTCCTTGCTCACGGTGTCGATGGTCTGCTCATAGGACCGGTGAACCTCTTCCAGCCGCTGGCGCAGCTCGGGATTGGAGGCGAAGGGTACGACCGCAACGTCCCGCAATTGCTTTTCCGCTTCAGCGATTGCCTCCAGCGACGGTTCCTCCAAACCGGTAGCTTCCCGCGCCGCTTCGAGGGCGGCGTCGGGGTCGGTGGCCCGCACCAGGTTGGCGATCAGGGTTTGCAGCGGCGTGCCGCCGGCGGTGTTCTCGATTGCCTCCCGCTCCGCTGGGGAAATCTTGCGGGATAACCGCGCCAGCCGGCTTGCCAACGAGGAGAGATGATCAGGCTCGCGGCTGCCCAGAGCGATGAGGTACAGCAGCCGGCCGAAGGACACCGTGGGTTCCCGTTCCAGCGTGTAGGATTCGGACAGTTCCGACTCGGTGACGCCCACCGCGTCCACGATGACGAACCGGTCCTTGTTCACTGCGTCCGGCGTAACGGCCTGGAAATCGTCGGGCGAAATGACGCGCACGCCGCGGCCCTTCATCTGTTCGAAGAAGTTGCGGCTCTGCACGTTGCGCATGAAGAACACGATCTCCACCGGCTTGATGTCGGTGCCCGTTGCAATCATGTCCACGGTAACCACGATGCGTGGGTGGTAGCTATTGCGGAACGCGGCAATCAGCTGCTCAGGGGGCACGCCCGTGGTGCGGTAGGTGATCTTCTGGCAGAAGTCGTTGCCCTTGCCGAATTCCTCCCGGACGATGCGCACGATGTCGTCGGCGTGGCTGTCGTCCTTGGCGAAGATGATGGTCTTGGGGACCTCGGTGCGCCCAGGGAATATCTCGGTGAACAACCGGTCGCGGAAGGTCTGGATGACGGTACGGATCTGGTCCTCGGACACTACATCCCGGTCCAACTGGTTGGGGGTAAAGGTAAGGTCCTCGTCCAGTTGTTCCCAGCGCACTTGCCGCGTCCGGCGGTCGCGCCGATCAACGTATTGGCCAGCCTCCACCGTGGCGCCTTGCTCCGTAATCTCGGTGCGGATGCGGTAGATATCGGAATCCACGTTTACGCCGTCCGCCACCGCTTCCTCATGGGTGTACTCCATAACCAGGTTTTGCCCGAAGAATCCCAGCGTCTGCTTTGACGGCGTAGCCGTCAGTCCAATCAGGAAGGCGTCGAAGTACTCCAGCACCTGCCGCCACAGGTTATAGATGGAGCGGTGGCACTCGTCGGTGATGATGAAGTCGAAGTCATCGATGGGATATGCGGGGTTGTATTCCACCGGCGCGGGCTGGCGGTTTACCTGGGCAAATTCAAAGCCGGATCGTTCCTCCAGCTCCTCGTCAATCTCCTCGCCGCGTAGCATCGAGTACACCCGCTGGATGGTGGAGATGCATACTCGGCTCACCGGGTCGATGCGCGCCGAATCCATCAGCTGGACGTTGTACAGCTCGGTGAACTTCCGGTGTTCGTCGGGTGTAGTGAAGCCCTGGAACTCCCGAAGCGTCTGGCGTCCCAGGTTATTGCGGTCCACCAGGAACAGCACCCGATTGGCACCGGCGTACTTGATGAGCCGGTACACCAGGTTGCAGGCGGTGAAGGTCTTGCCGCTACCCGTCGCCATCTGGATCAATGCGCGCTGCCGACCATCGGCCAAGGATACTTCCAGGTTGAGGATCGCCCGCTCCTGCACCGGCCAGAGCGACCCAACATCCAAGGGTGGCATTGCGGCGAGCCTGCGGCGCAGATTTGCGGCGACGAGATAAGATGCGGTTTGCTCCGCTACGCCGGCCGCGCCAGAGTGGCCGGCCGGTGAATCGGCCCCTACCCAATGCGCCAGGGCGTCAGGCGTGTGGAACGCGAAAACGCCACGGCTGCGCGGTTCCGGATCCAGCAGGTTGGTAAAACGCGTCTCCGCTCCGGTGCTCTCGTAGAGGAGGGGCAACGGTTTGCCGTGGGCTGGCAAGATGTCTGGAAGACCGTCGCTGTACTTGCTGGACTGGGTCTCAACACCGGTGAGGGTGTAACCCGCCGGCTTGGCCTCCACCACGCCGGCCGCCTTTTGATCGACGTACAGCAGGTAATCGGCGGTGCCGTGGCCGGGTTTCAAACCGAATTCGCGCACGGCAACGCCGCGACGTTCGTAGAGGTTGGCCGAGTCGGCGTCCTGCACCGCCCAGCCGGCCTGTTCCAACAGGGCGTCAATCTTAGCGCGGGCTTTCTGTTCGGGGGTCATGCTTGCTCAGTCAGCGGAATTGGAGGTCGCAGCCCTAAGCAAACCGCAACTATGTGATCCTACGCATACCATCGTAGTCGCTCTCTGCACTCCAGTCCACCACCGTTGGAGTTGAGCCGGCTACGACCGCAGCCAGGTGACAAACCAAGTTATCGCCAAAGATCTACCCGCGGGTTCCTTCACCGGCGGTAGTTTACTCCCGGACGCAGTGGGATTGCGCCACGGCTCGCGCCCGGAATCCTGGCCGGGTTACTGTACGTCCAATGAACTACCCCATAGGGGACAGAGAACGTAGCTCTATCAGCAGGTAGTACGGTAACGTGCTAAAGCTGCGTGGAACCAAAAATCTCTGACGAGGCAACTTGACCCAAGGAACTGGAATGGCGGAAAGAGAACCAATTTTGCCTAGCTACGAGTTCCAAATATGATAACCACACCGGCAGGTCTGAATTTTCCTATTTACACACCGGTTTTAATGGCGGAGGGAGTGGGATTCGAACCCACGAACCCTGACGGGTTAACGGTTTTCAAGACCGTCGCATTCGTCCACTCTGCCATCCCTCCGCGATTTGGCCGTGATAACTGGCAGGTTATCGGGGACTGCGCTCCTCAATCAGCGATTGGCCCTACACTCTATTGTATCGTGGCCCGACCCCTGGCAGCCATGCTTTCAACTCGCTAACTCAGGACTATCGCATATGGACGGTTTAACCACCGTCGTTCCCGCGAAAGCGGGAATCTAGTGACCGATGCCGGTAGCCTCGCCCCAAAAATCTGGCGCATACGCGCTCTGGACTCCGACTTCCGCCGGAGTGACGAGGTTGGAATTTCATATGCGATAGCCCTGCTGGCTAACTCAGCGTTGCATCTGCGCTGGAGAAAAACATCAGTTTGAGGTCAGTGTCAGCGACGCCGAGCAGTTGGTTGGTGTACAGGCGACAAGCGCGCAGCCAAAGCACCAGAATGGCGTTGTTGACGTACATTTGCGGCAGTTCCCGCCCGTGCTGCTGGCGGGCGTGTGCTCGTATCCCGGATTCGAAGAACCGTTCCAGAAACGGCGTGGGTTCATTGTCCAGCGCACACGCTTCCAGGATTTCAGGAGGAGCGTCGCTGCACAACATTCCGGGCGATTGCTCCGCCAATCTGACGTATTCAGCTTCCTGATCTCTGGTAATCAATTCAGCTGAGCCTAAGAAATGGGGAGGAGCCAACGTCGCACGACTGTGGAGCCACGATGCGGGTTACCGAATCCGGCATGTTCCGGCAACCCGCACCAACATCGTCGACTACAGATTCATCTGCGGAACCAGGTAGTTTTCCATCTTGTTATAAATCTGCAACCGGCTGCGCTGGGAGTCCAGCACTACCAGTCGCCTGCTGTCCGGGTCATACATTACGTCAGTAGGCAAGGCGAATCGCCACTCCGATTCGGTGGTTGGAACCTCTCGCCGGCGTTTCAGGTAGTCGGCATTGGCAACAACCGTCATGTCGGCCCACTTGCTCAATTGCTGGGCATCGCCGATCAGGGAAATGATGAAATTCCCGTCGTGGTCGAAGACGTGGACCCGACCCGGGTGCATTCCGTTATCGCTCCAGTCGGCGACGTACACATCACCCTGGGTATCGACGGTAACCTTGATCGGCAAGTGCATCTGTCCACGGCCGGAACCCGGCTCCCCGAACTGAGCCAGCCACTGGCCGTCGGCGGTAAACTTTTGCACCCGATGGTTGCGATGATCGGCCACGTACACGGAGCCGTCAGTCCGGTCAACAGTTATTCCCCACGGAGAATTGAACTCGCCATTGCCATCGCCCAATGATCCCCAACTGGTAATCAGTTCGCCGTTGGCAGTGAATTTACGCACCTCGTGACTGCGGCCATCGGTGCAATAGATGTTGCCGTCACCGTCACATGCGACGCTGGCGGTACCGTGGTCGGCGCCATCGTCCTGCGGAGCGGCGCGCCAACGGCGCAGGAAAGTGCCGTCGGTGGAAAATACCGAAATCTGATTCATCCACTCGTCCGAGACGTACAGATTTCCATCTGTGGCCAATACCATTCCCGACGGCCAGATAAACTCCCCCTCGCGGTCGCCGTATTTACCGAACTCGCCAGTAAACTCTTCGTCGCCGGGTTCGTCGCCAAGGTCAATGATGCTGACCCGAGCGCCATACGCCACCCGATTCCAGGGGACATTCGAGATTCCTTCGATGCCACGATTCAATACGTAGATGGTATTTCCATCCAGGGCCATTGCAGTCGGCTGGCTGAAACCCATACCGGATGCGGCGCCGCGGCCCACAGAGTGGCTGTAGTCATACACGCGCCCTTTCGCTATTTGCGTTAGCATAGTTTTACCTGCTCACTGTAGTGTTGTTGGTTTTGAGTCCGGTTATTGGGGATGCCTGAGCGCAAGTTGACGGGGCCAGCAGAGTTAAAACCCACTGACCCCGGTTGTTGTTGCCCTCTGGGAGGTCCCGATCAACCGGAACCGGTCGACGCGTTTTTAGATGAACCGAGCCTTTTCGAACGTGCCGCCCACTATGGGTTGAGCATCAAGCCCAAGCCAATCTTCTACAATCGTTGAATACACGCTGCGGAAGTCGGTGCTCGGGACAAGGTCTCCCTGTTCCAGGTTTTCCGGGCGGGACGACGGGTATTCACCATATTCGCCACCGGTCACCTGGTCTCCCATTACGAACACCAAACCGGCTGCTCCATGGTCAGTACCGCTGCCGTTGTCGTGGACACGGCGACCAAACTCGGTGAACATCAGTAGAATGACGTTGTCACTGGCATCGTTTTCACGCAGATCGTCGAAGAAGCTGCCGACCGCTGCGGAAACATCTCGCCACAGACCGTCGTGCATCCCAACCTGGTTGGAGTGACTGTCGAAGCTACCGTGGTCGCAGTAGAACACGCGCGTGCCGAGGTCAGCCTGGTGCACTTGGGAAATGCCCTTGAGCTTACGGGCTATCGGGGTATCCGGATACTCGACGGCGCTGTTGTATAGTTGGGGGGCGGCCTTGAGGATATCGGCGGCTTTGAGGCTGTCCAAACCGGTCTGGCCCAGGTAATCCATTACGAATCCGCTGCCGATGGTGGGCGAGTAGAGGCGGGTGAACCGGTTGATGATCTTGTCTCGCTGGATTTCCTCCTGGATGCTGGTTAGCATCCCGAAGTTGTCCAGATCGTCGATGCAGGCCACCGGCACGCCAGGGAGCACGAGGGCTCGGGGAAGGCTGGGTCCGAAGTTTACCGCCGTAATGACATTGCTCTTGTTGGGATCCATATCGCGCGTGGCGCGGCCCAACCACCCTTCCGTACCCAGCTTGTCCGGTTCGCACGTGTGCCAGATGTCCATGCTGCGGAAATGGCTGCGAGGGCTATTGGCGTAACCGACGCCATGAATGATGGCCATGTCTCCCGCATCCCAAAACCGCTTCAGCGGACCGACTTCCGGATGGAAGCCGATGCTATCGTTCAGCTTGACGATGCGGTCATCGGGGACCCCGACCACCGGACGGTTGTCTCGATAGAGGGGATCGGCGTAGGGAATCACGGTGTTCATGTAGTCGTTGCCGCCGGTTAGCTGCAGGACTACGATCACCGGGTCTTTTTTCGTTGCGGTCATATCGGTCGCTCCTGTGCGTTTACGATTTTCGCAGAATGTAACGTTGGAGATTAAGCGTACTGATAGTCACGCAGGGAGACGATCAGCTGCAGCATCTCTGAGATACGCCGTTCGCCGTTTTCGACGTCGGCTGACGTAGCCCATAGGATGTTGCCATCAGTTTCGGCGTGGGCAATCAACTCCTGACGGGTTGCATCATCCACTTCCAGCGGGCCCATCAGATCGAGACAACCGTCCACCAGTTTGGCGGGCGAAAGGTCACCCTCAGCCTGGAGCCGGTCGATCATGGTGCGGATTCCGGGGCGATTCACGTCGCTGACCATGGCGGCGGTGAAGTTAATGCGGCGCATCAGAGAGCCGCTATTGATCCACTCTACACCGGTGTGCCAACCCTCTACGCTGGGTGGGTTCAACAGATCCTGACCCATGTAGGTGGGTTGACGGGCCATTTCGCCAAGGCCCGGCGCGGGGAATTCATGCCCGCCAACCAGACGCAACGTGCCTACGACCACTTCGGCGGGGTTCTTGAGGCGGGCGTAGCGGGCATTCTTGAAGAAGTCGCTGTTGAACAGGACCCGCAACACGGCGGTCAGATTGCCATCGGATTCGATGAAGGCATCGGTGAGCAACTCAATGGCATCCTCATCCTTGGGCGGAGTGACCTGCCAGGCCGGAACCTGCGCTTCGTCAGCCACGAAGAAGTTGTAGAGGTGCCGAGCGATAAACGCAGCGGTCGCCGGGTGTTCGCAGATGATATTGATGATGTCATCGCCGTCGAGGTTCCCGGTCTCACCGAGGAAGGTTTTCTCGCCTTGGTCGTGATCCTCGGGAAGGTACTTGAAATTCCAGTCGTGGCGACCAATGGGGCCACGGGGCAGCTTGGGTTCAACCGTCCAGCCGGTGAAGGCGCGAGAAGCCTCCCGGACATCGACCTCGGTGTAGGTGCCAACGCCCATGCTGAACAGTTCCAGCAACTCGCGGCCCCAGTTTTCGTTGACGGCGTCGGCATGGTTCTCGAAGTTATCGAGCCAGTAGATCATCGCCGGGTTTTTTGCTATCTCGAGCAACAAATTTTTGTAGCTGCCCATGCCCTTTTCCCGGAACAGCGCCACCATTCGAGTGATCTCGTCGTAGTGGTCGACCTTGGACACGCCGGTAGCGAACACCTGGTGCCAGAAGAGCGCCATTTTCTCTTCAAGGGGGCGCTTGGTGTTGATCATGAAGTGGAGCCATTCGGCCGAACCCATCCCCTGGATGGTACCGGGACGCCAGGTCCAGGGTTGATACCGGACCAACTCGTAGCGGTCAATGGCTGGTTGGCTCTCGGGATTCAACAACTCGTCGACGGTTGCCTCGTAGCCGTTGGCAACGCGGATTTCCAGCTCTTCTCGGGTGGCCCCGAAGCCGGCACGACGCATCAAATGTGCCATCAGAGCGATGTCCTGTGACGCCATCGTTTAGCCTCCTTGATAGTGTTTGGAGTTATCTGCGAAATAGTTTCGCAATTCGTATGATGAACGTGCTCACACCCCAAAGCAGGGCCTGCCAGCACTCAGCAAGTTTGGCAGACATTATCTGTTATCATTTTGTTGTCTGTCAACGGCGCAGCGAGTTCGGACGCCCCGATTCACCGCGATAGTCCAGATTCCAAAACTGCCCCCCGATCAACATGTCATTGCGTCGCAGCGAACGACCCACCAGAGCAGCGTTACTACTGTTGGCGGTGGCGCTCGTTGGGCTGACATTGCCGGTGGTCGGGCCGCTGGACGATCACCATTTCGCCGAGCGAACGCATACGCATCAGCACTTCTTGCTAAACGGCGCGCTTTCTGAGCATCAACACTACTACGACACACAGGGTCGCCAACATCACGGAACAACCGTGACCGGAGCGGATAGCAGGAAAGCAGGAAGCGACGGTATCGCGTTCCTGGCATTGACGACTGCCAACGTTTTCCTTCCCGTCCTATTGGCGTCCTACCACGACAACCCGGAGAGACTCCGCCCGGTGTCGCCCCACTGCTCCGACCGAAACCCGTTACTAAAATCGGGTCACCGCGCTGCTACCCTCAACGGGATACACACGCCACCGCCCATTCCGCCCCCAATCGTCTAGTATCGCTCCCCATATAACAAATTACCGCCGTTCGCGATTCGAGAGACAAGCGCGGGCGGGCGCTTATTGCGGAGGTTATTTGCGATGCAACGAAACTACCTACATACATTTTGGGTGGTCGCTGCCCTGGCCATCGGGCTGACGGTGCTGCTCACCGGCTGCCGTTCAAACGACCAACCCAATGGGGCGAGCGGCTCCGATGGCGACCCGGCCGGAACAGTTGCTGCAAGTTCAGTAGCAACCCAGTATGCCCACACCCACAACGGCAATTTGAGCCATCAATCGGGCGCTCAGGACAACGGCGCGGTCGTTCCGGATGATGCCGTCGTGATTGACTTCACCATCGTCGAGCGCAGCACACCGCTGACGCGCGAAGATCTGAAGGTCGATCGGGGAGACACGGTCAGACTCAATTTCACTGCAGACGAACCGGGCGAGATTCACCTGCACGGTTACGATCTGACCGTCGGGGTGTCTCCGAACCGTGTCAGCTCCCTGACATTCCCGGCCGTCACCGCTGGGGCGTTTGGGATCAACTTCCATGTGTACGCCAGTGAACCGCCCGACACCATCGGCCACGACCAAGGAACTGCCAATGGCAACGAGACCACCGCGTTAGAGGAAAAACACGACGATGAAAATGCCGACAGCCAACAGGGCGATCACAGCCACGATGGCGACAAACCGGCGATACTTGCTGAAGTGCACCTGGGCAATCTGGAGGTTTATCCCTAGGCTGTCGGGCGCGACAACCTCTTAGCTGCTTCATTAACTGCATCGGGCCGACGTTTCGCGACGCCGGCCCGAATGATTTCAAAAACTGCCCCGGTATTACCGTTCGTCGATGGGCACGTATTCACGGTCCATCGGGCCGACGTAGTGCAGCCGAGGGCGCAACAGGATGTTGTTTTCGTATTGCTCAATGCACTGGGCAGACCAGCCTGGCACCCGTCCCAAAGCAAAAATGGGGATGAACAGGTCGGAAGGGATCCCCAGCAGGTGGTAGATCGAACCGGCGTAGAAGTCAACGTTAACGTAGATGCCGCGGTCGCGGTAGGGAGCCATCACGTCTTCGGAAAGGTGGGTGAGAATCTGGAACCAGCGAGGATCGCCGCGTTTCTCTCCCAGCGCCTGCGATCGTTCGCGCAGGTGTCGCGCCCTTGGATCCTCAGCCCGGTAGACTCGGTGTCCAAAACCCATGATCCGTTCGCGGTTGTCCAACTTTTTGCGGGCGTATTCTTCGGCGTTTTCCGGATTGCCGATCTCTATGGACATCTTCATTACTTCTTCGGCAGCCCCGCCGTGGGCGGGACCCTTGAGCGCACCGACTGCTCCGGACACTGCTGCATGCAACGTAGAGTTGGTGGAGGCGCTGACACGGGCCGCAAAGGATGAGGCGTTAACACCATGTTCGGCGTGGAGTATGAAGTCCACATCCATGAGAGAGACGGTCTCGTCGTCCGGGATTTCGTTGAACAACATAAAGAGGAAGTTGCCGGCATGATTAAGGTCGGGATTAGGCGCCACCGGCTCAAGGCCGGAGCGCACGCGGTGATGAGCCGTAACTATGGTGGGAGCCTTGGCCGTAAGCCGAAGCGCTTTGCGGATGTTGGCTTCTTTGGAGTTATCCTCAGATTCTTCGTCGAAGGCGGCCAGTCCTATCATCGCGGTTTGCAAAACATCCATGGGATGGGCGGACTGGACTGCATCGATTACAGTGATGATCTCATCAGGAATGCGTCGATTGGCGCGCAGGTAACCATCCAGCTCTTCCAGCTGGGCATGGTTCGGCAATTCGCCGTACAGCACCAGGTAGACGATCTCCTCAAAGGTGGACTTTTCCGCCAAATCGTGGATGTCGTATCCCCGATACAACAGTTTTCCGATATCCCCGTCGATGAAGCTGGACTCCGTGTTGTCCATATAAACGTTCATCAAACCGCGATGTAGTTCGGGTTGATCGGCCATCATCGTCCTCCTTGGATTCAGTGCACGGTCGTACTTGGCCGGCCGGCGCAGGTTACTTGCTGCTTAGACGGGAAATGAGATACTCGCTTCATTGAGCCCCGCGGATGCAAGCGGTCAAAATATCTGGATATTCATCATCACATGCCCGTGCGAAGGTATGGTTTCAAGGTGTTCGGCCATGCGGTGAAATATGCTAGCATCGGGTTCCCCGGAGTGTCAACCAAACGCGAAGCAGCAAGATGCCCACACACAGCGGCCAACCGATCGTTCAGCACGATTTTGCCAGTGCCGAGGTTCGAATGAAATACGGCGTGATCTTACCCAACGTTGGGCCGATGGCGGAAATTGACGCCCTTACCGATGTGGCGCAACGAGCGGAGGAAATGGGTTTCGACGGAATATTCCTGAGCGACCACATTGCCCTGCCCACCGATCTGCGTTCCAGATACCCCTACCGGAGCGACGGCCGATTCGCATTGTCGGTTGACGACCCAATCCTGGAACCAGTTACGACGTTAGCCTACCTGGCCGCAGTGACCGAACGGGTAGACCTGGGGTTTAGTGTGCTCGTCCTGCCTTACCGGCATCCGGTCCTCAACGCGAAGATGCTGGGAACACTGGACGTGATTTCGCGAGGCAGATTGATCGTAGGCGCCGGCGTGGGGTGGATGGCAGAAGAATTTGCTGCTCTTGGCGTCGATTTTGCGGTGCGCGGTTCCGTGACAGACGAGCATATCGACCTGCTGCGCGCATTTTGGACCGAACGCACTCCGAACTACTCGGGACGGCATTTCAACGTTTCCGGACTTGCCATGACACCACACCCGACCCGGCAGCCCCGGCCGCCAATCTGGACGGGTGGCACTTCCGCCCCCGCTCTGCGTCGGGCCGCCCGCCTCGGGGACGGCTGGCACGGTGTTCGGCAATCGCCGGCAGATGTGGAGCAAGTGGCCCGGCGGGTCCTGCAGATGCGCTCGGACGCCGGATTACCCGCAAACGGGTTCGAATTCTCCCTGAGAGCCGGCGTGGACATCACCGACCAACCAATGAACGGCGCGGGAAGAACACCGTTACGCGGATCAGCTGAACAGGTTTCCAGCGACATAAAAGAATACGCCGCCGCCGGTCTAACCTACCTCGTCGTGGAACCGAGGGCGGCCAATCCAGCGCAACTCATCGACCAACTGGAAAAATTCCGACGACTGGAACAGCATCCCGCATAACCGCCAACCTCGGAATCCGCGCATAACCCGCCGTCATACCAACCGGGTTTTCCCATCGTCTGCATGACCTTTTCGTTCCGTGCATTGTCGAGTCGTACGGGCCGTGCAGTAAGAATGCTCTGTCAATTTTTGCTGTCCCGAATGAACCGAGGCAGCGTCTGGACGGCGTCAACCAAGCCGCTAACGCCTGGGATCCCGCCAGACGAGGGAATTGGATATCCGGTAGGTTCGACAGAAAACCACCACAATCCACAGGGCAATCACGTCTTAATTCGTAACGGTGCAACGGCCTGATTTTCAGCGTTTTGGATGGTATAAATGCCCTTGAGATAGCGTCCGGCACTCGAAACGCAGCCAGTTCGATGTGAAAAAGGCTCCAATAATCTGCCTGGGAGCGTTAATTATACGGGTGCCCCGTAGGTGTTATCAGTCGGATTGATATTCTCTATGCCGTATTGAATAAGACGCGATTGCCCTGCCACAATCCGTTAGGCGAAGGAATCAGCCGCCATAAACCTATACAATCTGAATGCACACATGCTTTAACGTGTGGTCAAACAAAACTTATAACTATGTCACTCCCAAATTTTAGCCCGGCTACCTCACAAGCGAGCTTAGCGATTCCCTCCCAAGCCTGTTTACCCCAATTGGTGGAGATGAACCATCCTCCTACTGCTAATTCAGAACTGGCTTGATCGCAAAGGTCAGGGCGGTCCGGATAAAGTTCGTACTTATCCTGTGCAAGGTAGCGGCGCTTCCTACCGTGTTTCCTACTCGCGAACCGGTCCAAAAAAGTGGCGTCATGCTCTGCTAACTTGTCGAATACAACGAGCATCATTGCCCTGGCAGTGCTGAAGGTACGCCGTTCGTCTTTGAAAACGAAACCGGTAAAACTCAATTCTTCTGGGGGGTCCCGGAAGGGGGGCGGTGGCTTTGGAGGTGAGGGGGAAGGACGGAGCTGTCTGAGAAAATCGGCGCAAGTGTCCATACCGGGTCTGAACCCACATAGATCCTCAACTTGGTCCGCAAGGATCTCGCTGATAGAATCGTCCGCGTCCGTAAGAATTGTCTCCCACGCTCGCGGCAAGGCGGTCTGTATCGCAACTAAACGATCGGCTATATTGCGGTCACTTCGAGCATTTTCAAGGTTGCTGCCTTGCCTGACGCTTTCAATAGAGAGGTACCTCTGGAAGCGCGTGCAACATTCATTGTGGTCTTGCTCTAGGATGTCCAATTTATAAACACGTCGGTCATCATAATTCCCATCCTCCATTGGAAGGTAAAAGTGCCACTCCTGACCGTCAGTGAGGACGGCGAAATGAACGCCGCCATGGAAACAATACTCAAACAGTTGAAAGTCAGCACCTATAATCTTGCCGACGGCTTTCACCTCAATAAATACTAAAGGACGCCCATCCTCCCGGCATAGTGCAAAATCCTCACGCCGTGTCCCGCCGTTAGGAGTTTGCAGACGAAATTGTTGAGCAACCACCGAAGTATCGAACACTGGCCAACCCAAGTCTTGGAGGATCCTGAGTACCACGCCAGTGGATACTTCGGCCTCATTGGTAAACCGTCCCACCCTGAGACTAGCGTCCAATTGTTGGATTGTGCCTAGCAGAGTCATTTCCATTCAACCTCGATCCTTGTCTGGGATTTCCCGTTTCAGAAAGCTTCAACTGTCAAGGGATATTCAAACGGCATGTCCGCATCATAGATAATGCTTGTAATGTTGGTCAAGTCGTGGGATCTCTACCGTGGATCAGATTTGGGCTGGGTCCAGTTCAGCGTGCTGACCGGGGCCTGTCTCAAGGGGCGCAACGCCGACGAGGCTGTCCCGCAACGAAACATCAGCTCCTATGAGGCGGAGCGCAATGCGGCGGGCGTCACCACCATACCGCCTCTATCCCTGCCGCTCCTAATTGGACTGAACACTAGATTGGCGGACGGGTTTCGTACCAACGGGCATATTGCTGGTACGTGTACGCGGCCTGGATGACGCCGGGTTCATCGAACGGTTTGCCCGCAATCTGCATCCCGATGGGCAGCCCGTCTTCGCTGAATCCGCACGGCACTGAAATGGCCGGCAGGCCGGTTACGTTGAAAGGAGCGGTGAAGCTGCGCCCCCGGACGGTGGCGGTTGGATCGTAACCTTCGAAGGCAGGCGCCGGTTGCGTCATGGTGGGGGTCACCAGGAGGTCTACCTTTTTGAGCGCCTCGCCAAACTCACGGCGAGCCCAGGACCGAACGCGCTGCGCCTGCAAATAGTCTGCGGCACTCATCAATGCCCCGATGCGGAATCGACCACGTACGATCTCGCCGAAATCCTGGGGCCGGCTTTTTAGATTCGGCTCGTGATACGCGTAGGCTTCGCTGACCATGATCACCGAGTTGGCGGCCCGGACGTATTCCAGACTGGGCAGGGACACTTCTTCCACCTGAGCGCCCAGCTCTTGCAGCGCCGTCACCGCCTTCTCCACCATGGCCACGACTTCGGGGCTGACGCTGGGGTCGGCATCAAAAAAGTAGTGCATAGGCAGGCCAATCTTCACGCCGCGAATGTTTTCTCGCAGGGAAAGCGAGTAATCCGGCACCGGTGCGCGACTGGACGTTGGATCCTTCGGGTCGTGGCCGGCGATAGCCTGCAACATGTACGCGGTATCTTCCACCGTCCACGTCATGGGCCCGGCATGATCCTGGGACCAGCTGAGCGTCACCACGCCGAAACGGCTCACGCGGCCGTAGGTGGCCTTGAGGCCCACGATGCCGCACAGTGAGGCCGGACCCCTGATCGATCCGCCCGTGCATGATCCCAAAGCCCCCAGGCATTGACCTGAAGCCACCGCTGAACCCGAGCCGCTGCTGGACCCGCCGGTAATGTGATCCAGGTTCCACGGGTTGCAGGCCGGCTCGAACGGTGTTGTCCAGTCGGGACCGCCGAGGGCGAATTCGTGCATGGCCAGTTTACCCAGCAGGATCCCACCGGCAGCCTTCAGCCTGGCCGTCGTGGTCGCATCCACGGTGGGAACCCGGTCAATGTCTACCCGGGACCCGGACGTGGTGCGGACGCCGGCAGTGTCGTACAGGTCTTTGAGCGCGAAGGGTATGCCGTGCATCCGGCCTTTATATTCACCCCGCAGAATTTCCGATTCGGCGACCCGCGCCTGCTCCAGAGCATCGTCGGCCAACAGCAGGATGAACGAATGCAGCCGGTCGTCGGTTTCCTGAATTCGTTCCAGACAAGCCCTGGTCAATTCAACCGGTGAAAGCTCGCCCTTGCGCATCAATTCGCCGGCCTGGTGAATGGTCAAAAAATGCAATTCAGTGTTTGATGCAACCATGTGATTTCCTCTCCTTGGACAGATGCGGCCCCTGACAATATCGCCAGGTTAGCCATCCGGCCAGTCGGGATGAAACTCCACGACCATTTCTTCCGAACCAAATTCGAGGGTGTGTAATTGCTCGGCGTAGGCCGCATAAAGGGCATACACCGGCATGAGGTCGTCAAGTTCCTGTTGGTCCATGCCGAGACCGGCCCGGTCTGCCATCAGCTTGAATTCTTCCATAGAAATTTCACCAGGTCCTGGCATAACCATTCCTCCAATTTGCAGCCGCATCCCGGCCTCGCATCAAGCAGACCGGTAGCGTGGGTAGCCCGATTATACATCTGCGACGCATGGGCCGCGCTACTCCCCACGCGTACCCACTTTTCAAACCAAACTGCCTACTGTCATTGCAAAGGGCGCCCACCCCACCTGTCATTGCTAGGAGCGCAGCGACGTGGCAATCTCGTTGAGGTTGAACACACGTTGGCAAACCACCATTGCTACGGCGACGAGATTGCCAACCCTCGCATCAAGTACGAAGGTCTTTCGGTTGTCATTGCGAGGAGCGTAGCGACGTGGCAATCTCGCCGAGTACCCGGCCTGGTGAGCACAGACACCTTCATTGTAACGAGATTGCCACGCTGCGCTCGCAATGACATGAAGAACACCGAAAGACCCTCGCATCAAGTACGGGGGCGCAATGACAAATTATAGCGCGTACGCGTGAGCGCGCTACACGCCTTGACACCGGAACCTGGGTTGGGTCGCCGGCAGACCCCCGCTGCAACCTGCGGGGCCACTGTAAGCCAATCCGGCCGGCGGTTCCGTCGGCAGCAGACTATCTACAACAAGGTTGGCGGGTGGTAGGATGACCACACACAGCACGGGGAGGAACGGTTGACATGGCTACTTGCATGTACATTTCGCTGCAACAGGACGACACCATCGCGCAGTACGATATGAACCCAAGAACCGGGGCATTGCAGCGGCTGGCGGAGTTTCCGTTGGCCGGGATGCCGGCTCCGATGGCGGTGGATCCGCAGAAGCGTTTTCTGTTCGTGGGACGCCGTTTGCCGGGTGCGTTTGGTATGTCGAGCTTCGGCATAGACCCAGGAACGGGTAGCCTCCAACCGTTGAGCCACGTCGATTTGGAAGGCGACCCGGTGCATGTGTCAACGGACAAAACGGGCAACCATCTGCTTTCAGCCTATTATTACCAGGCCCGCACCGGCGTGCATGGATTCACCGCCGACGGGCGGTTGAACGCGTCACCCACCGAATGGCGGGAGACTGGCATCGGCGCCCATTTCATCCAGACCGATCCCTCCAATCATTTCGCATTCGTGCCGCACATCGCCGAGGGTTCACAAACTGGCATGAACGCCATCTTCCAGTTCAAGTTCGACCAGGCAACCGGCAACCTTTCTCCCAACAATCCCGACCGGGTGGTACCGAACTCACCGGAAGGGCCACGGCACATCTGCTTCAACCCCAATCTGAACGTAGTGTATTCATCCAACGAACAAGGGTGCAGCGTTACCGCGTACAATTTCGACCCAGAGGCCGGTACTCTGGCGCCGTTCCAGACGGTGCCCACGCTGCCGGAGGATTACGACGGGAGGAACTCTTGCTCACAGATTCAAATCACCCCATCCGGTAGTTTCCTGTACGCGCCAAACCGGGGACACAACAGCATCGCCGGGTTCGCGGTGGACGCGTCCGACGGCAGCCTGACGCCCATCGACAGAGTAGCCACGGAGCCGGTGCCACGGGCCTTCAGCATCGACCCAACCGGCAACTTCCTGTACGCCGCCGGCCTGGAGTCGGGCCGCCTGGCATCATATCGCGTGAACCAGGACAGCGGCACATTGGAGGCTCTGGATGTCTATGACATCGGAAATGGCCCCATGTGGGTGTTGATATTCGAGCTGTGATTACCTGGAGCCTGTTTACAATTAGCAAACCAACCCGTCACCCCTGCGATCAACCCGTCACTCCTGCGAAAGCAGGAGTCCAGAGTATCGCTCCCTGCCGGATTCTTAAAACCTATCGGGTCCGCCCATGCGTGGCAACGGCAACATTCGGTTTGGGACGCACCCGGAGTTTGCCCGCGTCGGCAAACTCTTCCTCCGCCTTGTTCCGGCGATCCTCAGCCCGGCGTTCCCTGGTCCACGATTTGCGCGTGAACTGCCGGCCCAGGCCCCTCTCAATCTCGCGCCATTTCCGATCTTCGTCCGGGGTGATGAACGTTATGGCCTCACCGGCGCGGCCCATCCGTCCCGTCCTCCCCACGCGGTGCGTAAAGAGTTGCTCTGAATCGGGCAGGTCGAAGTTGATGACTTGGCCAATTCCCTCAACGTCCAGACCCCTGGCCGCCACGTTGGTAGCAACCAAAATCGGCGCGGCTCCGGAGCGGAAATCCTTCATCACGCGTTCCCGTGCCGCCTGGCTCAGATTCCCCTGGAGCGCCCCCACGGGGTAGCCATAGGTTCCCAGCTGGCCGGCCAGCCGCTTGACGCCGTGCTTGGTCTTTCCGAACACCAGCACCGGTGCGCCGTCTCTGCGGTCCAGCAATGACCGGAGGGCGTCCATTTTGTCGGCCCGCTGAATCGTGTAGATGAGATGCTCCACGGAGGGCAGCGCCTGTAGTTCCGCATCCACTTTCGCCATAACCGGGTCATTCAGGTGTTTTCTGGCAGTCTTGGTCACCCACTCCGGCATGGTTGCGGAGAGAAGCGCCGTCTGCCGGTCGGTGGGCGTGCGGCTCAGGATCGCGTCAACGTCCCGGGCAAATCCCCGGTCGAGCATCTCGTCGGCTTCATCCAACACCAGAAATCGCACCGTTCGCAGATCCAGCGTGCCCTGACGGATGTGGTCCAGCGTCCGGCCCGGAGTGCCAATTATGATCTGCACGCCGCTTTTCAATGCCGTGTATTCGGGGCGCAACGACCGGCCACCGTACAACAACGTAACACGGAGCCGATGTGGCGCAGCCAAGGCTTCGATGACGGCGGCCACCTGAATCGCCAGTTCGCGCGTTGGAACCAGCACCAGCGCCTGAATCTGACGCACTTTGGGGTCGCACCGCTCCACGAGGGGCACCACATACGCCAGCGTCTTGCCAGACCCCGTGCGGGCCTGTCCAATCAGATCACGACCTGCCAGCAGACAGGGAATCGACTGCTCCTGAATGGGTGTGGGGTCGGATATATTCATCCTGCCGATCGCGGCTCTGGTGGCAGCCTTGAGAACCATGCCGGGAAACACTCCGGCGTTGGCCGGAGCGTCGTGCGGGCCGTCATGGGTGGCTGCGTTGGTGGGTAACGTCTCCAGACCCGGTGTGTCGTCGGTGTGGACGAGACCGTTGCGACGGGCTTTCAAGCACCACGGGCAATACACCGGCCGGTCTTCGCTGGGCTGGAAGGGGACGGTGGTGGGCGCGCCGCAGTCCGAGCAGACGGCATCATGCAGTTGCGCTCGGTTGGGTTTGGGGCGGCTGGATAAACGTCGGCGGGTAGATCGGGATGCAAAAGGCATACGGGGACAGACTCCTTGGTCCTGTGGTTCAGTGCCGGTGATTCACCGCGGGGGCGAGGAAGCGAAAAGGATGCTGGCCCGTCGCCGTGTAAAACATCAGTGGGCGATCATTGCGCCCCATTCGCGTTTGTAAATTCAAACGTACCCTACTATTGTAACAGCCCCGTGTAGGAAGCATCTCGGCAAAAACGTCACCGCAACGGGGAAGCAGGAACGGGGGCATCGTGGCGCACCACCGAAACAAGTAGCCCAGGTGGTCAGTGGTTCGGAGAGCAGTCAAATATCCCCATGCTGGTTAATCGCACCTAATGGGAACTGATGGGCCCAAGCATACCGTATTGCGAACTTTCCGCTGGGAGGTCGCGATATAATTGGACTAGCCTTCTTCTCCGGTCAGTTTAGATCATCTCGCTAAACTCGCATTCCGCCTGGTCCAGTTTCCTGGGAGCGGGTAAAATGCACATCCCACTTGGGCTCTGGTAACTGTTCAGACTTGCGGGGGTCTGCGGGCTATGCGGCCTCTTGTGGAGAGGCAACCAAGTACGGAATTTCCACTGCAAACCGCTTTCGTCCCCTCAAACGTGAACAGTTACGGGCTCTGGTTTAGTTTTTATTGGTGATGCCCCGGAGGATATAATTAATTAGCGCGCTTGGCGAACCAACACCACTATTAAGGGGAACACGGGAATGAGAGTCGGAGTTGACGAGAGAGGTCTTGTTATTGAAGCAATCGCGACTCTAGCATACCGCAAATCTGATATGGTGAATTTCGTTCTCAAGCCAGCGGGAGTCCCGCAGGAAATTTATCATCCCCTTTCCCGTCAACGTGATGACCTTACTGGCCGACCAATGTCCAAGAGGAACATAGCGCCATTGATTCTTGAAGCCTTGGAGGAACGGGGCGGCTATGCCGAAATAGTCCTAAATTTAGTCAAGATTGCTGCTAGCTGGGAAAGGTTTGAACTCTCTTCCGGGGAATACCAAGCCCGAGCTGTAAAAGCCAAGGCGCAAGGAATCTTGGAAAGGCATCAACTTTTCGAGGCTGAAGAAGCTGCCCGGAGAGATGCCGCTAGGGAGGAACAAACCAGAGAGCATTTGTTGGCTAGAAAGCGGGAGCTAGGCCTTCTTCTAGCGATGTTCGACGAATTAGCGGGACGAGAAGAAAACGCTCAGGAAAGAGGTTATCGTTTGCAGTATCTATTGGACAGGCTCTTTGTTGCGTTTGAAATCCCCGTTCATCGGAGTTTTACCCGCAACGAGGGCGCTGAGCAGATCGATGGTGCTTTCCAGATTGATGGATGGTTCTACCTTACGGAGTGTCGTTGGCGCCAGAAACTTAGCGATACGAGGGAAGTGGACGGCCTGGCAGGGCAAATTTCACGGTCTGGAAGACAAACTATGGGATTGTTTCTCTCCATCAATGGGTGGTCGGAGAATGTCCCTAGGTTGCTCAAACAGAACACCGAAAAGGCGATAATCCTCATGCAGGGCTACGATCTCCGTGCAATTTTGTCTGAAGAAGTTGACCTCCGTGACTACATCCTAGCCGCGGTTAAACACCTAAACTTAAACGCGGAGCCATATCTTGCGATCAGAGAGTACCTGGAGCAGGTTGCCTAAATTAATAGGATTGAGATCGCGCGTAATCGAATTACAATACTGTCCAATCAACTTATAGCGGTCCGGCATCGAGGTGAGGTGGGCCCGACAGGGTTCGAACCTGTGACCTGCCGATTATGAGTCGGACGCTCTTCCACTGAGCTACGGGCCCTCGGTTGCCAGCCGTTAGATGACGCCGGCGTTATATTCAGGTTAGCCGCAGGATTGCGAATCGTCAACGCTGCGCGGCAAAATACACCAACGTCAGGGATTGGCGTAACCTGGCGAATCAGATGCCCAATCGTTCCCGGTAATCCGGATCCCACTCCGCTAACTGGCGACGCTCCACCAACTCTTGCGGGTCCAGCGTGGGGGACGGTTCGCCGTTGACCGGCACCTCGGTAATAACGCCATTGTCCGACAACTCGGCTACCGCTGCGGCAGGTTTGGCCAACAAACCTTCCAGCAGGTTCAGGTTGTCCTCTCCGAAACGCGGCGCCGGACCACGGATCTGCAACGGCGTTTCAGATAGCCGGTACGGTCTTCCCATCAGGTAACGGGCGCCCATGTTGCGGGATTCAGGATATTCGACCCGTTCGAGAAAATTCCGGCTTCGGTAGTGGGGGTCGAAATGCACTTCCTTGCCGCTGAGCACCGGGCCGGACGCAATCCCTTCAGCCTGCAACGTGTGCATGAGTTGGTATTTGTCGTAATGGCGCGTCCATTCCGCGATGCCGGCGTCGATCTCATCGTGGCTCTTCTGCCGGCCAATCAATTCCCGCAACCGGGGATCGGCGGCCAGATCCGTCCGTTCCATCAATCGGCACAGGGCCAGCCAATCGTCGTTGTCACCCACCGAAAGCGTAATCCATTGGTCCTCTCCGGCGGCGGGGTACGCTCCCTGCGGTGCCCGCCAGGGATGCCGGTTTCCAATGCGTTCGCCTTCCCTGCCGTTGGCAATGGCGTCCATGAGGTATTCGGACAGAAACATGACGCCCGCCTGATACATGCCGATGTCGATCCATTGGCCCTTGCCGGTTCGTTCGCGATACCTCAGGGCGGCGCCAATCGCCAGCATTGCGCTCCACGTGGACAGGAAATCCACAAACGACCGGCCAGCTTTGGACGGCTCGCCACCCGGGTATCCTGTGATCCAGCAATGGCCGTGAGTACCCTCCTGGGTGGTGGCCTGCGCCGGGTAGGATGAATATGGGCCATCCCCGTGTCCGTAGCCGGTGTTGGACACCATGATGATGTCGGGGCGCAGCTTGCGGAGATTGGGATAGTCCAACCCCCAACTGCGCATCACCCGCGGAGTGAAATTTTCCATGACAACGTCGCTGACCATCACCAATTCCCGGAATATGTCGCGCCCTTCCTCGCGAGACATGTCCAACACCAGGGAGCGTTTGCTGCGGTTCAGGAGATGATATGTCGAAGGCCGGTTCCACCAGTCTTCTCCCGGATCGTTATCCGGGAAGGTTCCGTACAGGCCGCCGCCACGGGTGATGTCGGGCCGTCCAGGACCTTCAATCTTTATGACATCTGCGCCGAGATCGGCCAATTGACCGCCGGTGTAGGGCAGGGCGAACACGTAGGTAGAATCAAGGACACGGATGCCGGACAGGGGCAGGTTAGCCATTTATCGCAACTCCCATCTGCTGTTCGTACTCCGAACGCAACAATCATCCAGCTTGATTGGACTAGATGACTTCCAACTGGCGCATGGTGGATAGCGTCGGCGCATCATATCCCAGCCCATCAATGAAAATCTCCCGGTTATGCTGCCCCAGCGTCGGAGCCGGCATACGCAATTGATACGGCGCCGCAGACATTCTGAACAACTCCGCCGGAACCTTGATACGACCTATCACCGGATGCTCAATTTCGCGATAGAAACTCCGGGATTCCAACTGTGGGCAGTCGGCCAGCTCCAATGGAGTTTGAACCAGTCCGAACAACATCCGTTTTTCGGCGGCTTTGGGAAACAACTCCCATTTTTCGCGGTCTCGAATCGCGTCCAGCACCACAGCGTCCATCGCCGCGCCGTTCCGCACTCGTTGGGCCCGGTCGGCGAACCGGGGTTCCAACAACTCGGGAGCCTGGAAGAAATCAGCGATATCATCCCACGATGCTCCGCCGCCGGCCTGCACGATAATCCAGCCATCTTTGCATGGCATCGGGTTTTCCCACATCTGTCCATCCTGTCGCCGGATCTGCACACCGCCGATGAATGGATAAATGGTTTGAGTGGCCATCATGGTTGACGCTACGCACTCGGTTACCGACACGTCAACATGCTGGCCCTGGCCGTATCGTTCTTGCGCGAACAGCGCCATCGCGGTGGCTCCCGCGCCAAACAACCCACCCTGATGCTGAGCCTGGAACCCGCCGTGTTTCAACGGAGGTTTTCCCTGCACACCGCTGATTCCCATCACCATGCCCATGGCGTAGGAAACGATTTCTTCCCCATGAAAATCCCGGTACGGCCCGGTCTGACCAAAAGGGGTTACCGATGTCATGACCAAACCGGGATTGATGGTTGACAGCGAATCGTACCCGATCCCCAACCCGTCAAGATAGCCCGGAGCATAACTTTCCACAATCAAATCGACCCGACCCGCCAATTCTTTCAGGATTCCGCGGCCGGCTTCCGATTCGAGATTGAGTGTGATTCCTTTCTTGTTCAGGTTCAGGATGAGGAAAAACAAACTTTTTTCAGGGTGGGGATCATCATGATAAAAAGGACCGACCCTCCGCATCGCAGAGCCCGCCGGAGGTTCAATCTTCAGCACGTCTGCGCCGTAATCGGCCAGCAGGCGGGCACAAAAAGAACCCGCTATATCGGCGCTCAAGTCGAGCACCTTTAGTCCATCAAAAACGCCCTCGATCATATCGATCCTGTTGAGCCTCCCCATAGTTCCGTTGACCCATTGCGCCGCTGCACCTCGCCATCACGGTGAAGGCGCTGGATTACTCCTGCGGTTGAAAGAAGGTGGCATTGATTTTACACCCGCCGTCAAACCGGCGCGTAAATGCGATATGATGTCGTCGTACCATACCCGCGGTATCGCAGGCAACCGGCGCCGCATGGCGAGCCGTCATACAGGAGACAGCAACAATGATAATAGATCCGCGAACGTTCGAACGATTCAGCTTGATACTCACTGGTGTCGTTGTTCCGCGCCCCATAGCGTTCGTTTCGACAATATCTACCGACGGTGTAGTCAATCTGGCGCCGTACAGCTTTTTCAACGCTGTCGCGTACAACCCTCCCACGGTGGTGTTCTCATCTTCCCGCAAAGCCGCCGGATGGCAAGACAAACGCAAGGACACTTTGACCAACATCGAAGAGACTGGCGAATTCGTGGTCAACGTGGTGGTGGACGATATCGCCGCCGCCATGAACGCCACCGCCGCCGAATACCCCTCGGACGTCTCCGAGTTCGTCATCGCCGGGCTGACGGAAGCGCCCAGCGAAGTTGTAAAGGCGCCTCGGGTGTTGGAATCACCGGTCAACATGGAGTGCCGGTTGACCCAAATTGTGAATATAGGCGAGCAGCCGCATCAGCATGGCCTGGTCATCGGCGAAATTGTGCGTATGCACTTGCGCGAGGATGTATTGTACGAGGGCCCCAACGGTTACCGGGTCAATCATCAGGCGCTGCAGCCGACGGGCCGGCTGGCCGGCAACGCTTACTGCCGCACTGACGATGTGTACGAGCTGATCCGCCCCCATTACGTTCCGGAACAGGCCGAACAGACCGCCGGCCAACCCGCCGACTGACGCTTCAACGCTGACCCCAAGCCTATCCAGCATGTCTACCCAGCATAATAAAGGAGGCTAACATGGCGACCGATTCCGCGACTGGCATCACCGTTTACGGCGCCGAATGGTGCCCGGACTGTCACCGGTCCCGCAACTATCTGGACAGCCAGCAGGTGACCTATGAGTACGTGGACGTCGATGGGGACGACACGGCCCAAGCCTACGTGAAACAGGTCAACGACAACCGGTTGATTATCCCTACGATCATATTTCCTGACGGGTCGATCCTGGTGGAACCGTCCAACGCCGAACTGGCGCGAAAATTGCGGCAATAACCCTGGGCAAAGCCGCCGCGACGACTATTCGGGGAATTGCAACAACTGCAGCACGTTGCCGTCAGGGTCTTGCAGGGTTGCCACCCAGCCGCCCCAATGTTCCCGCTCCGGGGGCCGGATAAACTCGACGCCGGCCCCCGCAAGTCGGGAATGCTCGGCGTGAATATCGGTTACGCCCAGGTGAGGCATCATGCGCAAAGGATCCCGGGACGGCCCGCTGACCCCGCTGTGCCGGCCAACGTTGAAGCGCAGGTCTCCGAGCTGAAAGGCCGCGAAACCCACATCCTCGTGGAACGAATGCAACGGTAACTGCAGCATGTCCCGGTAGAATTTGACCATCCGGTCCAGATTATCCGTCCAGATGGTGATGCCAACGACGCTATCAATCACCTGGTTGCTTGGCGACCGGGGAGCAGGCTTGGCACCAACCGTGGAAATCCACGCGCTGCCACATCACCTGAAAACTGGTTTCGTTGGAGACCTCGTCCCGCAGCTGCAGGATGATGTCGCTGCTGCCGTCAGCGTCGGCGATGTTGCCGCACCCGATGCAAACCAGGTTGACGTGGGGAGACACGTTGCTCTCGTACCGGGACTGCTTGGCGAACGGCAATTCCTGGATCAAGCCGCTCCTGGACAACACCCCCAGGGTGGAATAAACGGTCGCCAGCGTCATCGACGGAAATGCTGCTGAACCCGCTCGTGAATCTGCTGCACGGTTGGATGGTCGCTGGAATTGAGCACTGCTTCGGCGATGGCCAATCGTTGAGGCGTAACGCGCACGCCGCCTTTACGCAATTGTTGCACCACGGCGTTTTGAATCATCAGTGCCTCCGATACGGCCCATGCCGCAAAAATCTGTGAACATTCCGTCCGTCGTTTGAGTATAACACTCATCGAATTATGAGGTAACCCGCACCGGATGGCTCCCCAGGGCCTTTCGGTTTTCCTCATGTCATTGCGAGCGCAGCGTGGCAATCTCGTCGCCGTAGCAACGATGGTTCCCCGGCACATGCTCAACCTCAACGAGATTGCCACGTCGCTGCGCTCCTCGCAATGACAACCGAATGACCCTGGATGGCTCCCGCAGGGCCTTTTCAAAGCCCTCCGACCTCCGCTCATAGTGAGATTGTCGAACTATCGGCGAGCGTCCTTCCACAGGCTCAGGACGAGCGGGTGTTTAATTTCTACAACTTTGAAAGTGCCCTGAACCCTCACACGTACCCACTTTGTCATTGCGAGAAGCGCAGCGACGTGGCAATCCCGCAGCAAACCACGGCCCAAAATCCCCCGTTCATCCTGAGCCCGCCGAAGGATCCTGTCCATCCATGTTAGATTCGGCTCCCTCTCCCAGTGGGAGAGGGGCCGGGAGTGAGGGGCGCACCCACCTTGTCATTGCGCCCCCGTACTCGATGCGGGGGTTGCTAATCTCGTCGCCGTAGCAACGGCGGCGCGCCGCCGTGTGTGCAGCCTCATCGAAATTGCCCCGTCCCTCGACAAGCTCGGGATGAGCGGAAGATCCTCGCCATGACAGATTAAGGTGGGTACGCGTGAGGCAACCGGCCGGTTGCTGATAGTTGGCAGCCTAAGTTATACTTTGCAGTGTTTCCCGCCGTTGCCGATGAGTTTGTAATGCCCGATATTTTCCTCAAGTTGCAGCCCGTAGTCCAGCGCTATCAGAACATCGAATCAGAGATGGCCCTTCCCGATGTAGCCTCCGACTACGAACGACTGAAAGAATTGAACCAGGAACGTTCCGCAATGGAACAACTGGTCAATATCTACGGCCGTTACACCAAACTCAGCGAAGAGTCCGCCGATCTGCGGGCGCTCATCAGTGAAGGCGGCGATCACGAGCTGGTGGAGATGGCCCAACTCGAACTCGCCGACGTGGATGGTCGGCTTTCTGCATTGACCGAAGAACTGAAATTCGCTCTGTTGCCGAAAGACTCCAACGACGAACGCAACGTTATAGTGGAGGTCCACGCCGCCGCGGGAGGCCAGGAAGCCTCACTGTTCGCCGGTGACCTTTACCGAATGTACCAACGCTATGCCAGCGAGCAGGGTTGGGCCGTCGAGATTATGGACTCCAACCCGTCAGACCTGGGCGGTTTCAATCGCATCGCGTTCTCCGTAGATGGCAAAGACGCCTACAGTCGCCTCAAATTCGAAGCCGGCGTTCACCGAGTCCAGCGAGTTCCTGAAACCGAAACTCAGGGGCGTCTTCACACTTCTACGGTCACGGTTGCAGTGTTGCCCCAGGCCGACGAAGTGGAACTCAACATCAAAGATGATGATCTGCGCATCGACATATTCCACGCCGGCGGCCACGGAGGCCAGAACGTAAACAAGGTGGCAACCGCTGTGCGCATCGTCCACGAACCAACCGGGCTGGTCGTCGTTTGCCAGGATGAACGCTCCCAATTCAAGAACAAGTCAAAAGCCATGACTATCCTGCGCAGCCGGCTCTTCGCCGCCGAACAGGAACGGCAACAGGCTGCGATCTTCACCAACCGGAAATCCCAGGTGGGAACCGGTGACCGCAGCGAGCGCATCCGAACGTACAACTTCCCCCAGGACCGCATTACCGACCACCGGCTTGGAACGTCCGTCCACGGTATGCAACGCATCATGGACGGCGGATTGCACGAAATGATCGATCAACTAATTGCTCACGACCAGGCCCGCCGCCTGGAAGAAGCTAGCGCCTAACTCACGCACCGTTGTTCCACGTCGTCCCTACCGGGTAGCATCCATGCCTAACCTGCGAAGCGTAATTCAGGACACGCATCGCGCACTGGAAGCTGTTGGCATCCCGGACGCCCGGCTCGAATCCGAAGTGATGGTCATGGACGTGATGCGTATGCCGCGCCAGTCCATCTACGCCGAACAGGAAACCGAAGTTTCCGCGCAGCAACAGGAGCAACTGGCGGCCATTATCCAACGCCGCCTGACTCGGGAACCCCTGGCCTACATCCTGAATTACCGGGAGTTCTACGGCGTAAACCTGCTCGTGAACTCGGATGTGCTTATCCCCCGTCCGGAAACCGAAACCATGGTAGAACATGCGCTGTTCATGGCGCTGATGGGTATGGAAAGTCGGGAACTGATTATTGCCGACGTGGGTACCGGCTCAGGCGCGATCGCGATCAATCTGGCCATACACCTGCCGGCCGCTCACATTTACGCCATCGACGCCTTCGACCCAACCCTGGACGTAGCCGCCTATAACATCCGAATGCACAACGTCGCCGACCGGGTAACGTTGCTAAAAGGCGACCTGCTCGAACCCCTGCCCAAATCCGTAGATGTGGTGGTAGCGAATTTGCCTTACCTCCCCACGGCGCGAATTCCAACGCTGCAACCCGAAGTCCAATGGGAACCCGTGGCAGCGCTGGACGGCGGCCCCGACGGTTTGGAACACATCCGCCGCCTGCTGCAACAAGCCTCCGATAGTGAGCGATTGAAACCTCACGGCGTGATTCTGCTCGAGATGGACCCTGAACAGATGTCTGACGCGCAGGCAGCGGCAACCCAGGCGTTTCCGGACGCAGAGGTTTCAACGGAGCCGGATTTAGCCGGGCAAGACCGGGTACTGGTCGTCAACCTGGGCGGTTCATCACCGGATTGCTGACCCTGTCCCAAGCTCGTACTCCTCCGGTCTCACGCGTACCCACTTTGTCAAACCAAACTGGCTGACTGTCATTGCGAGGAGCGCAGCGACGTGGCAATCTCGTTGAGGTTGAACACACGTCGACGAACCGCTGTTACTACGGCTACGAGATTGCCACGCTACGCTCGCAATGACAGATTAAAGTGGGTACGTATGAGCTCCTCCGGTGGGTTGAAACTGCCAGGGCTCAGGCTCGAGTGATGGCTCCCGTAAATTCGGTCAACCAGTCGTTGCCCAAATGAACGGCGGGCCGGCACAGCTTGATGAAATCGCCCACGTCCCCGATGTAGGGAGCCTCTCCACGGCAACGGCGCAGGTAATCGACCACAATTGCTACGTTGATGATGCCGTGGACATCCACGAACGGCGAACCGGCCGCTTCCGCTGCCTCGGTCAGCACCCATTTTCCATATACCGGGTTATTGAACCAGGCTCCTTTCAGCACTCCATCAACATCGGGCGACCGGTCGCCCATAGCCAACTCAACGGCCTGCCACAGCTCACGCCGGCGCACCGGTTCATCACGCGTAACCAGAACATCGCGCATCACCTTGCTGGCCAACAACGTGATGTTGTCGTCAGTGCTGACAGCGTATCCGGGTTCAAGGTCAGACTGGTCTTCCAGCGAAGACGCGTCGAGGGAGGAAGGGACAACCATATCATCTCCTGGTAAGTCGAAATCTAAATCAAGCGATGCGAACGCCAAAACGCGACAACCACAATATCACGTTTCCGGATAATGCCCGTGCCGTCGCAATTTACAACTGAGAGTTGCGGGCCTGGGATTAACGATCAATAAAAACGGTTACGCGCTCGGCCCGGTTTTCACAATCCACGCAATTCAAGAGTACTAACCTGGTCATTTGGAATATCCACAATCCGGATCGCGTGGTTGTTGGTATCTGCTATGTACAGTTGCGAAGGGCGTCCGTCGTCAAAGACGGCAAAACTCAGGCCACTCGGTTCACTAAACGTCGCCAGTTTTCCCGGCCCGTCATGTAGCCCGGTGGCGCCTGAACCCAACACCGTCTGTACCGACCGCGTGAGTGGAAGCAAACGCTTTATCTTGTGGTTGTAGGTGTCGGCAAAGAACAATTCGCCTTCATGCCATTCTATGCCGATGGGATGCTGCAGCCGGACATGATGCTCCACACCGTCGCGGTCTCCGAACGCAAAAAGATCGATCCCAACCAGAGTGGCTACGCGACCGGTTGCCGGGTCGATCCCGGCGCGGCGGATGCTGCTGGTTTCTGAGTCGGCGAAATAAAGCAGTCCGTTCCCTACCGTGATACCGCTGGGCTGAGCCAAAGTAGCCGTGGCCAAAGGCCCGTTATCGATGCTTTCAGCGCCCGTCCCGGCGTGCGGTTCAACGATCCCGCTGGCTAACGACCAACGCCAGATCTGATGGATGCCCGCCATCGCGACATACAACACGCCTTCGTGGTGAGCCAGATCCCAGGGACTGCTCAACGCCACCTGTCTGCCAGGGCCGGAGGCTCGCCGGTCGTTGCCCTGTTCACCGGTGCCGGCGACGGTTTCCACCGTCTCAGCGATCAAGTCAACGCGCCGGATGGCGTGGTTCTCGGTATCAGCCACGTACAGCGCCTCAGCAACCAGCTCCATCCCCTGCGGATGATTGAACGCGGCCGCCGCATAGCCACCGTCGATGAAATCCTCTGCGCCGGAACCCACCACCGCCCGAACGGTTCCGCTTAAATCGGAAATAATGATGCGATTGTGGTTCGTATCCGCGATGAACAGACGATTGCCAGGGCCATCGGCCAAAACCTTGCCGGGAAAGGCCAGCGATGAGGCCTCCACCACGTCCGGTTTCAGATTCAGATTCGACCGGTCGATGATTCCTTGGTCGTCGAACTCGGCAATCATCTTTCCCAGCAGGGAGTCAAAGGCGTCGTACGGAAGCTCTCCCTCGTGTTTGCCGATAACCTTCCCGGTGGGATCCACAAACATCAACGTTGGCCAGGCCCGGCAGGCATACTGACGCCAAACCTTGAATTCGGCGTCGTTTATCACCGGGTGTTTCAGCTCATATCGCTGAGCGGCGCGCAGCACATTGTCGGCGTCCCTTTCATTGGGAAACTTGGCCGAATGGACCCCGATAACCACCAACTCTTCGGCGTATTTCTCTTCGAGTTTCCGCAACTGCGGAAATATGTGCATGCAGTTGACTCAACAATAGGTCCAGAAGTCGAGCACCACCAGCTTACCTCGCAGGTCAGCCATGCTGAGAGCGCGGTCCGTGTTGACCCATTCGACGTCGTCAGGAAATTCCGGCGCGTTTACCGTGCCTGTAAAAGATTGGGTGGCCATAACCAAGCCTCCATAGCGATAGAGCAGTATTGACGGGGCTAGCGCGGGGGTTGTGACTCAAACGCCAGTGTCGCGTGGCGCATGAATATCGAACCCACCGGCTCGCCCAACGGAGCATTGGCCACCAGCACCGCAATAACGTGTTCCTGACCCGGTTGGCCCGGCTCTTCAAGCAGCACCCGTTTCGGCGTGTTATTGCCTGTCACCACCCCGATGTTGCGGTCGATCTTTCCGTCAATGAAAACCTCGCCGTAGTTATCCACGTTGGTCTCAAAGAATACCCGGCATGTCGACACATCCTGTCCCTTTACCGTGTCAGGCATGATGAAACGCAACCGATACCACGCGAACGTAAATCCTACCGAATAACGTTTCTGAAGATCGGCCCCGCTCTCCCACGAGGAATCGTCGTAGTCTGGCAATCTGGCCTCGCTGGCCAGCTTCTCTGCCACCAGTCCCTGGTTGGGTTCGCCGGGCTCCAAGCCCTGCGCTACGCGCCAGCCGTCCGACTTGATGACCGCCAGGTCGGATTTCTGCTCTAAATCAAGCGCTACTCTCGGCATGGGGTTTCTCCTGTAATGGTTGTAATGATCAGGTCACAATCTCGCCAAGCGGCGTGGTGGTCAGGCCTTCAGGTGCTGGCCGAAAAACTCCAGCGTCCGCGGCCACGACCGGTCAGCAGCTTCTTTCTGATAGCGGGGACCCGTAAAATCCATAAATGCGTGATCCGCTTCACGGTAAACGTAAAACTGATGCTCCTTGCCCAGGCGGTTCAGCTCTTCGTCGAAATTACGCATGTCGTCTTGAGATGGATTCTCGTCAACTTCACCAAAGTGGAACAGCATCGGGCAGTTGATATTGCCAGCCAATTCAAACGGAGGCGTGGCGCCGTCTCCCCACGTAACCAGCAGGTTGCCGCCGTAGTAGGGCGCTACCGCTGCGAAATGCGGGTTCGATGCTGCTGCCAACCAAGCGACCCGACCACCCATGCAGAAGCCGGTTACACCGATGCGGTCGCCGCGTATTGCTTCGTGGTTTCGGAGCCAATCCACCGTGGCGCCAATATCGGCCACGATTTGCGGGTCACTGAGCACGTCCCACGGACGCGGTCGCGGGTCGCCATTCAACACGTCATCGGAAATTCGATGGTACAAGTTGGGAGCTACCGCCGCAAATCCTTCCGCAGCCAATCGGTCGCAGATCGTTCGGATAAACTCGTCCACTCCGCCGCCATGCTGCGCCACCACCACCGCGGGAAACGGAGCGGTGAAACCGGCGCTGCTACTCGGCACGCTGGCATACATGTCCATCTCACTGCCATCAACGGCAACATTCTCCCAAAAACTGGCCATAACAATACCTCCAGCGATACTTAATCAACCATAACTGCTTTCGTCGTCGGGACGGGTTAGCCCTTCAGGTGCCGGTCAAAAAATTCAACGGTTCGCGGCCACGAAGCTTCCGCGGCGGCCTGTTGGTAACGTCCGCCGGCAGGGTTCATGAAGGCATGGTCTGCCCCTGGGTAGGAATAAAACTGATGCCACTTGCCCAAACGGTCCAATTCCGCATCCAATGCCCGCATGTCATCGGGCGACGGGTTGACATCGATCTCTCCGAAGTGGAACAGAATCGGGCAGTTTATGTTATTCGCCAACTCAAACGGGGGTGTTTCGCCGGTTCCCCAGGTGGTCATCAAATTGCCGCCATAATAGGGAACCACCGCGGCAAAATGCGGATTGGCGGCGGCAGCCAGCCAGGCGACCCGACCGCCCATGCAGAACCCGGTCACGCCGATCCGGTCGCTTTGCACTGCATCGTGGTTCCGCAGCCACTCCACGGCGGCGTTCACGTCAGCGATGATATCCGGATCACTGAGCAATGCGGCCGGTCGGGGACGGGGCTGTTCGTTGAGCAATTCCGGATCCGTGACCCGGTGATAAAGGTTCGGCGCCACGGCAGCATAACCCTCAGCAGCCAATCGGTCGCAAATGTCCTGTATGAATGCGTCAACGCCGGTGGCGTGTTGTGCTACCAGCACGGCCGGAAATGGTGCGCTGAACCCGGCGCTGCTACTGGGCACGCTGGCATACATTTCCATTTCCTGACCATTAACGCTGATAGTTTCCCAAAAACTTGCCATATTGACCTTTCATCTCGTCCTGTGTCTGGGTATTGGATTGAACTTCATTAGGGGTTGTTGGCATTTGAGCGGGTGCGTTCGTTCCAAGCTCTCTTGAACATCCAGTTCAGCATTGAAGTCAAGACCAGCAGTATCAAAGCGGCTCCTATGACACCCAGGGCGGGCACACCTTTATAGATAGCAGAGAGTCGGAAACCGTGTCTATGGCGACTAATATAACACCGAGGCCAAATAGGGTCGCCCAGGCTGCTTGCAGATTTCTCATTTTTCCAGGTCCGAGAGGACTCGGACAATAAAAGCCGTACCAAGAAAGCCGACTATACCGGCTAACAGGCCCACCGAAATTGCTCGAAGAATTCCATCATCCGGCAAGCTTGCGGAAAAAGTCAGGCCGAACAACGCAATGGCCACAACGCTCGCGCCAATCAGCGTAAGGATTTTAATGGCGGTCATAGTGGTCTCTAAATGAAAGGATTCGGCCCGACGTCGCCCGCTAAACCAATCCCTCTTCCCGGACCTGAGCGAATGTGGCCTCGAAAGCGGCCAGAGTCTGGTCAATATCCGCCTCGACGTGGGTGGCCGAAACCAGCAATGCATCGCGACCCATAATATCGATCCCGCGGTTTTGCAACCCTCGCTTTATCGCGGTCACTGCCGGCGTGGCCGCGGCTGACTTGATACGTCGGTTTACTTCCGGCCCAAACTCCCGATCAAAATCACCTTCCGCCAACGTATAGTGGATCATGGACGCGATGCCGTACGCATGGCCGCTCACCTCCATGCGCGAGAAAACGTCGTTGAGACCGGTTTTGAGCCTGGCAGCCATTGCGTCAGCACGTTGATTGATTGGTTCGGCTGCGATCAATTCCAGGCAGGTTGCCCCGGCTACTGCCGATAGAGGATTACCATTGAACGTGCCCGGATGATAGACCCTTTGGGTGTTGTCCCACTCCGGATCGCCCCGTTGCGCGATCATATCGACGATTTCCGACTTTCCTCCCACGGCTCCACCCGGCAACGCGCCGGCAACGATCTTGGCCATGGTCGTCAAGTCCGGCGATATTCCAAACCGCACTTGTGCTCCGCCCGGCGACGCTCGGAAGCCGGTAACTACCTCGTCGAATATAAGAACCACACCATGCCGATCACAAAGCTCCCTCAGTCCCGACAGATAGGCCGCCACATCGAAAGGCAGTTGCCCGTAATGAGCGCCGGTGGGTTCAAGGATTATCGCGGCAATGTCCGTATCGCGTTCCATCGCCTGCTGCACGGCATCCAGGTCGCCGGCCGGCACGACAACCATGCTGCCCCAGGATTCCACCGGAATTCCGGGAGCCGGGCGATCAGAGCCCGCCATCGCATAGTCGTGCCAGCCGTGGAAATGGTCTTGCAGCTTGATGACTTTGTTTCGGCCCGTGTACGCGCGCGCCAGTCGCATCGCCATCAGTGTGGCTTCGGTGCCGCTGCTGTGAAAACGCACCCGCTTGATTGCCGGCATTAACGCCATGATCGCCCTGGCCCAACGCAGCTCTTCGTCGGTACACGCGCCCAGGTGAGTGCCGCGGCGCATCTGCTCCACTACCGCGTCGGCAACCGCTGGATGCGAATGACCTAAAATCAGTGCGCCGTGTCCCGATACATAATCAATATACTCATTCCCGTCCACGTCCCATTTTCTGGGACCCTCTCCGTGAGTTATATATAGCGGGAATGGTTCAGCGTACCGGTTGTCGTGGGTAACACCGCCGGGGAATATCCCGACAGCTTCCCGGTATCGTTCCGCGGAGCCGGGGTGTTGACTGATGTACTGTTCCAGGATCGTGGGCATATTTACACTCCGACTGTTTCAGTCTCACGATTCAACGGCGGGCTAATTGTAGCACAGCGACTCGATGGAAAATCTAATCGCTATCGGATGGATCGGGCGATTCAGCAGTCAATACCGGTGGTTTCTTTATCAGCATAAAAAACACCCCGGCAATCATGGCGCAGATGGCTCCAGGCACGATTGCCCGGTCATAGTTCCCGAACCTGTCGTAAATCCACCCGGCGTACACCGGCGACGCCACCAGGGCCCACGCGTATCCGAAAGTTATGTATCCTCGCAGCGTCGCGAATCTGCTGCGACCGAAATATTCGCCCAACGCCGCCCACACAATCACGCCAGCCCCGTCCATCATCCCCTCGCAAATGACAAACCCCAAAACCAGCGTAATCCCTACCGCCGTCTGCCAATCACCCAACCACAGGAACAGGTAACCGAGCCCTTCCACGCTCAGACTGAGACCTAAAATTGCCTTCTTAGAGACTCGATCTCCCAAATATCCCATGACCAACCGGGACACGAAGTTGATCGCGGACATGGCGCCGACCAGGTTGGCGGCCATCTGTGGACTCATTCCCTTGTCCTCAATCAGAATGGGAAAGAGGCTCACCAATATGCCTAACGTGGCAGTCTGCCTCAATCCAGCGCCCAACAACAGGAACCAGTAAGCCTGGGTCCGTAACGCCTCCCGAACCGTGTAATCCCGGTACTCCTGCCGAGTAGCCCCTCGGGTCCCGGTGACTGCGGGAGGACGCGTCGCGCCGTCCGGCAACAGTCCCATATCCTCCGGTCGGTTACGAAACCAGTAACAGATCGGCAGCAATATCACCAGATAAAACAGTCCCGAGGCAACCAATCCCCATTGCAAACCCTTTTGGTCGATCAACAGATTCATCGTAGGGATAAGGGCCAAACCACCCAACGACGAAACGGCGGCAAGGATAGAAATCGAGAGGGACCTGCGCCTGATGAACCACTGATTCAAGGCGGCAAAACAGGCGTGCTGGAACGCCATGCTGTTACCCAGCGACACTAATCCCAGGTAAACCACCGCAAAACTCCACAGGCTTGGCATCCAGAACGCCATCAAGAAGTAGCCCGCGACCGTAATCATCAGCGACGGCACCAATACTTTGCGGTTACCGAACTTGTCGATCAACCATCCCGCGAGCGGACCCTCCAGGCCTCCTTCCGCTCTAGCGACTGAAAACACCAGGTTCGTTTGTGCCTGCGTAATCATCAACTGATCTCGGATCGGCAAGACCAGAACTCCGAACCCCCGGAAGAATATGCCGCTGGCGAAAAAGCTCATCACCGAGGTGATCGCAACCATCCACCAACCGTAGTAGATCCGCGGCTGTCGCTGGGCAGGCGCCACCCGTTCACCAGTCAGTGCCAAATCGATTCACCACACCAATACGCAAAAAATTCGCCCCGGTCTGCATTCGCAGCCGGGGGCAACGCGCAACGGGAATCCATTGTAATCCTTGCCACAGTTCACAGCAACGACGGTTACATGCTCACGTTGAATCTGTCATTGCGAGCGCAGCGTGGCAATCTCGTTGAGGTTGAACACACGTTGGCAAACCACCATTGCTACCGCGACGAGATTGCCACGTCGCTGCGCTCCTCGCAATGACACGTGCGGTTGGGCGCCCTTCGCAATAACAGTAGGCCGGTTTGGTGTGACAAAGTGGGTACGCGTGAGCGGTTACATGACGCAGGGCCTTTCGGTTTTCCTTATGTCATTGCGAGCGCAGCGTGGCAATCTCGTCGCCGTAGCAATGATGGTTCCCCGGCACGTGCTCAACCTCAACGAGATTGCCACGTCGCTGCGCTCCTCGCAATGACAACCGAAAGACCCTGTTACATGACGTTCCTCGACTTCAATCATGGGTTTGCACCGGGTACAATTCACAGTTGATACCCGTCCGTTGTCAATTGGCTGGATTCACGATGGCGCAGCAACCGGCACGCTACATTATTCACGCCGACCTGGACGCATTCTACGCGGCCGTGGAACAGCTGGACCGCCCTGAGCTCCGCGGCAAGCCCGTGCTCGTGGGAGGCAGACCCGACGGCCGCGGCGTGGTGGCCACAGCATCATACGAGGCCCGCAAATTTGGCGTGCACTCAGCGATGCCCATGGCAACTGCTATCCGGCAATGCCCCGACGGTATAGTCGTTCGACCTCGTTTCGACCGTTACCGGGAAATGTCGGATCAGGTTATGCAGATTTTTCGGTCAGTCACTCCTATTGTTGAGCCTCTGTCACTCGACGAAGCATTTCTCGACATAACCGCAGTCGCCGCTGCCGGCGGTTCCCCTCTCGCTATCGCTATAGATATAAAAAAGCGAGTATCCTCGGAAACCGGCCTAACAGTCTCCGTGGGTTTGAGCAGTGGCAAAAGCGTCTCCAAAATCGCGTCCGAACTGCAGAAACCGGATGGCCTTGTCGTTATCCCTGCCGAGCAAGAAGCCGAATTCCTGGCTCCGTTGCCCGTGGGCAAACTTTCCGGGATCGGCCCAAAATCCGCTGCGCTCATTCACGCTGACGGCGTGAGAACCATCGGCGACCTGGCGCAGATGCCCGACAGTTGGTTCGCCCGCCGATTCGGTAAGCGCGGTCCCAGCATCTGCGACCACTCCCGCGGTATCGACCACGACCACGTCCAACCTGTGCGCGAAAGAAAATCCATCAGCAGCGAGACCACTTTTCCCGAGGATCTCAACGATTCTCAGGACCTGTTCGCGGTTATCCGACGATTGTCTGAGAATGTTGCCAGCGCGTTGACTGACAAAGGATTACTCGGCAGGACGGTAATCGTGAAAATACGGCTCTCCGATTTTACGACGTTTACGCGCCAGACCACGTTACCCAACCCCACCAGCGACGCCGCCACAATAGAGTCTACGGCCCGAACTCTGCTGGACCGGGAACTGGCGCCCGAACGGACATTCCGTCTGCTCGGAGTGGGAATTTCCGGGTTCAGCGACCACGGAGAATCAAACCGGGAACTTCACCTGCCCGCTGATACCCCGCACACTGTTGGGAACCCGGCGACTCCCGATTATCAATACCGGATGCCGCTACTGTTCGATGGTGGCCCAACGCAAACCGGACAATAGCATCTGGGCAACCAACGGATAACCGGCCGGGCTTCGGAGCAGATCACGATGATCCACCGATTGCACTAGCGGAAAAGGTCCTTGTCCGAATCCCTCACTATTGCTCTGCTATCAGCATCGTCCATTCTTTCGATGGGATAACCCTTGATGATTGCCACGGGTACGCCGAGCAATTTTCCGGTGACCAGTTCAGCGGTGGCCGCGAGCTCGTCTGCCACTGCAATGGTCGTAGTGTGCAATTCGTTGCCGTGAGGATCAAACTCACCCACGTAGCTAACCACCGGATTGAAGCCGGCTACGCCAATCGACACGTTGATGGCTCCGTTCCGCCATGGACGGCCAAATGTGTCAGAAACCAACACGGCCACATCGACTCCAAGCCGCACCCGTATCGCATCCCTGATCTGTCGAGCCGAAGCATCAGGATCCACCGGTAGCAGACAAATCGCGTTAGCCCCGGGAATGTTGGAAGCATCGATGCCGGCGTTGGCGCAAATATAACCGTGATAGGTCTCGCTGATAATCACGCCCCTATCCATACGAACGATTCGGCGGCTTTCCCGTAAAATCATCTCAGTGTGGCGCGGGTCACGCCGGTGCCCCTCGGTGATAGCCACCGCCAACGGAGACGCTTCAACATCGTCGATGGTCATCACCCGCCCTTCAGCTTTGCTGACGATTTTCTGGGTAACCACTAACACGTCGCCATCTTCAATCGGCGTTCCTTGAGCAGCGCAGGCATCCATGATCTGCGTCGCCAGGTCGTCCCCGGCGCGCACTTCAGGCAACCCTTCGATTCCGATGGCGCGAATTTCCGGCGGCATGGTGTCCTCCCCAACTTGGCAGTAGATTCTGACGTGGATCCCCTGTATCGTCAGTTTATCACCTGACCATTGTCTTCCCAACGGATCACAGGCGCCCCCAGGGCCTTTCGTTTTCCTCATGTCATTGCGAGCGCAGCGTGGCAATCTCGTCGCCGTAGCAATGATGGTTCCCCGGCACGTGCTCAACCTCAACGAGATTGCCACGTCGCTGCGCTCCTCGCAATGACAACCGAATGACCCTGCAGGCGCCCCGCGTACGGTTGCCGGCAGAGCCTCTTCAAAGTTGTGGAAATTCACCACCCGCTCATCCTGAGCCTGTCGAAGGATGGTCTCCGATGGTTCGACAAGCTCACCATGAGCGGGGGTCGGAGGACTTTGAAAAAGCCCTGCGTTGCCGGCGCTCCGGGTAGCGATGCCGTCAAGGTAGTGCTAGAATGATGTGTCGCCGAAATTGGCACGGGAGTATCTAAAAATGAGTACATCTTCGTCATCTTCACGCCGCAAGCGCGTGTACACCAAATACGGCGACCAGGGCGAGACCAGCCTGCTTTATGGTGGCCGTGTGTCCAAAGCCAACCCGCACACGGAGGCTTACGGGATCACCGATGAAGCCGTCAGCCTGATGGGTCTGGCCCGCTCGTTGACCGACGACGACAAGGTCAAAAACATCCTGAGGGATTTGCAGCGCGAATTGTTCACTGTCGCTGCCGAGTTGGCAACTGATCCCGAAAAATACGATCTGTTCCATCAACACTTCACTCCGGTTACCGAAGCGATGGTGGACAAGCTGGAAGAGATAATCGACGAACTGGAAACGCATTTCCAGATGCCCCAGGTATTCATCCTGCCGGGCGGGACGCCGTCGTCATCGGCGATGGATTCAGCGCGAACCGTCATTCGCACTGCTGAGCGCAGGGTAGTCGCCCTGGCTGAGGTCGGCGGGTTGACCAACAACCTGATTCTGGCCTATCTCAACCGGTTGGGAGACCTGCTGTTCGTCCTGGCTCGTTACCACGATCGGGAGATCCCCATCGAACGGGCCACCGGCGATCGTGTCTGATAGCGCGATGGCCGAAGACCCGCCCCGCGAACCCCGAATCGTCGTAATTGACTACGATTCCGGCAACTTGAGAAGCGTCGCCCGAGCCATCGAGAAAGCCGGCGTCGTTCCATGTGTAACGTCAGACGCGGCCCGCGTCGCTTCCGCAGACGCCGTCGTACTGCCCGGCGTTGGTTCCGGGCCGGCGGCAATGTCAGCGCTTCGTTCACGCGGCCTGGTGCAGCCTCTGCTGGAATATATCGCCAGTGGACGGCCTTTTTTTGGTGTTTGCCTCGGTTTGCAGCTCCTGTTGGATGCTACCGACGAGGGCGATGCCGATTGCATCGGTCTCGTTCCAGGACGGGTGCGACGCCTGCCGGACGGCCTCAAGGTACCCCACATGGGCTGGAATACCGTCCGTTTTCAATCAGATCATCCATTGTGGGCCGGCATCCCCCAGGACAGTCATTTCTACTTCGTGCACAGTTATTATGCCGACCCAATGCACCGCGACCATGTGGCCGGACTTACCGACTACGGCGTGGAATTTTGCAGTATATACGCCCGCGACAATGTGGTAGCAACCCAATTCCACCCCGAAAAGAGCGGCGAAAACGGGCTGCGCATTTACGCTAACTTCGTCAAGCAGATCACTGGTACCGCCGCATAGCGGCGCAGGTCGCAACCTCCATGGAAATCATCCCGGCAATAGACTTAAGAGGCGGCAATTGCGTACGTTTGTATCAGGGCGATTACGCGCAGGAAACCGTATTTTCCGACAACCCCCTGGAGGTGGCCGAGCGATGGCAATCGGAAGGTGGGCAGCGCCTCCACATCGTGGATCTTGACGGAGCCCACAGTGGCAACCCGGCTAATCTTGCCGCAATCTCGGCTATCACACGGTCGCTCACTATTCCGGTGCAGGTTGGCGGCGGTATCCGAAGCATAGATACAGCCTCCGGTTTGCTCGATGCCGGAGCGGCTCGCGTCGTTGTCGGAACTGCCGCCGTGTCCAACCCCGATCTGGTTGAGGAATTATGCCGTCGGTTCGGCAGTGACCGAGTTGTGGTCGCTCTCGACGCCAGGGATGGTTTGGTCGCCATCCGCGGTTGGACCGAAACGTCGGAAATTACCGCCATCGAATTGGCCGCCCGCATGGCAGAGTTGGGTGTCGTGCGTGTGCTTTATACCGACATTTCCCGCGATGGAACCCTGGAAGAACCCAATTACTCAGCAACCGCGGCCCTCGCCCAGACCAGCGGACTCAACGTTCTGTCCGCCGGAGGTGTTGGCGCTCCGGAGCATGTGTCGAAATTGGTGCCCACCGGGGCCGAGGCCGCGATCATCGGTAGGGCCCTATACACGGGGGACATCACCATTTCAGAGGCGATAATCGCAGCCAACGGTTGATCTCCACCGATGGCTGTATTTGCCGGACAGGGATTACGCTATCGGACCCGCGGCGACGGCATCATCGTCGCCGACCAGCAAACCACCTCGTTGATCCAGATACTGCTGCCTGAGCGCCAATCGCTCACTCGACGTTGCGTCCCAATCGTCTCGATATACTTCCATCAGGATGAAATTATGGGACATCCGCCGCACCTCGCGCGCCGGATTGAATCCGGATCGTTCGAAGCATTTTTGCGCGCGGTGATTCCAATCCAGCGTGTGCAGATAAACCCGTTTCAACCGCAAATCGTCAAACATATGATGCAACAGCGTTACCACTGCATCGTACCCATACCCGCCACTCCAGTAATCTCGGTCTCCAATTACGATGCCCAATTCAGCTTCTTTTGAAAGGCTGTCGAGGTCATAATACATGCAGTTGCCGATAAACTTCCCGCCGGCCACCTCAATAGCGAAATGATGAGAACCTGGGGTGGGCCAACGGATCTGGTCTTCAAAGAGTTTCAGGTATCGTTCGTATTTCATTGTGAGAGGATACGCGGCGTCCAGGCGGGCTATTTCCGGATCACTGCGCCAGATGTAATCCAACTCCGCATCCTGAATGCGTTTGCCACGCAGCAGCACGCGCACCCCCCTTAGAACGATGGTCCGATCCATGGTCATTCGCCATCCCGGTAGGAGGCGATCAATGATCGCGCTGCTTCCAGAACGCTGCGCTCATTGTCGTATTCGAGCAACTGCAACGCGCGGTCGTAGGCTTGCCATTCGACCACGTCGAACTCGGCATCATGATCGGCGGTACTGCCCCCAAGTGGTTCCATCAGATAAAAATGGACCGTCTTGTCATAGCGAACTCCGTCATCGTGGCCCACAAAGTAATACTGGATACTGGTGATCGGAGCGATCAGACTCACGTGCACGCCGGTTTCTTCCTGCACCTCACGGCGGGCCGTCTCCTCCACGCTTTCGCCCGGCTCGGGCGTTCCTTTAGGCAAACGCCAACTTAAGGGAGCGTCCGGACCCTGGCGGCCCGGCCGTGTCCTGGCGCAAAGCAACGTTTCAATACCATCGTCCGCCTCCCGAAAGACCAGCCCACCAGCCGAAATCGCTTTCGATACAGCCTCGCTAACGGGCATCTCGCCCGCAACTTGCGCCGCTACCGCAAAAGCAAACTCTTCTCCGGGTGCTTGGGGATTGTCACTTGGCAATGCCGTAGAATTCATCACAAATCTAAATCTTGGCGCCTGATATTGAACGTAATTGTATCTGCCCCTGCGGTACGGGTCAATCTGCGCCACCGGCTCACGCGTACCCACTTTGTCATTGCGACCCCGTACTTGATACGGGGGTGGCAATCTCGTCGCCATAGCAACGGCGGTTGGTTGACGTGTGTTCAACCTCAACGAGATTGCCACGTCGCTGCGCTCCTCGCAATGACAGCAGGTGAGGCGCCACCGGTCGCCCGATGCCCGCGCTCGTACCGGGTGGAGCGGCTCCGCACGAAACTCCGCCAAATGGCTAAATGCCGCCTCCAATTGCGGGGACGAAATGAATCTCCGTATCCTGGCCGACCCGCTCCAATAAGCCCATGCGCGCCACTTCCCCATCCACTGCCACCGCCAGATTTGGGCGAATCTCATCATCTTCCATCAGGCGACCGGCGATGCCGGGAAACAATTGGTCCAGCTGTTCAATTGCCTGGCGAACGTTCCGGGCGTTGACGTCCACCTCTTTTACTCCGCCGGTGGTGGCTTGCAACATCGTGGGAACGAATACTTTTGCCACGAAACACCTCCAGTCATGCCGATAAATCGCCGGGCCCGTTTCAAGATTATGATAACCCACCGTGTCCTGCCCACGTGTAAGCAAGCTCGACCTCATCGCCACCAATGCAATCAGCACGGCGCTTTATCGGCGATACCTTCTGCTACCTGCAACTCGCGGACATAGCAAATGATTTGGTCCAATTGATCCGGTGCAACCGTCACAATAGCCGGCATATCTCCAAACGTCCAATGATGCGACTGGACTCCGGATTGAACCGCGGCACGGATCGAATTATCCGAGTGGTGGCCAGGCTCGTAGATGGGGTGCACTAATGGCGGCCCGGTTGCGGACCCGGTACCACGCGCTCCGTGGCAGACCATGCAATTCGCTTCAAAGAGCTTTTCACCTTCCCGCGCCGTGGCGGAAAGCTCTATCGCTGATGCGCCCGGCGCAGTTTCCACCGGATCAGCCACCGCGATTTCGTCGTTTGCCGTAGCGCAACCGCCGGCAAGAATCACCCAGGCCACGCCAATTCCGAAGAGCAGCAGGCCTGGGCGCACAACCTTCCAGTTCGGTATTCCCATCGCCTCATCCTTCACGATCGATGAATCACGACTGCAACCCGTCTGGCTGGGCCATGCAACCCAAGCCCGCAGTTTTGGTTCCGACGCCGGTTACGCCCCGTTCCAGTCCGCTTCCAAGACACTCCCCGGCGTAATGGGGAGACTCGTCATTCGCTTGCCAGTGGCGCCAGCAATCGCGCTGGCAATCGCCGGCAATGGAGGGACAATGGGCACCTCGCCGACGCCACGCACGCCGTATGGATGGCCGGGATTGGCTACCTCGACGATCACGGTGTCAATCATCGGCAGGTCCAATGCCGTGGGCATTCGATAATCCAGAAAACTGGAGTTCACCATCTGACCGCTGTCGTTGAAGAAGTATTCCTCATTCAGCGCCCAGCCAATCCCCTGCACAGCGCCACCCTGGATTTGTCCTTCCACGTAACTGGGATGCACGGCTTTGCCGGCGTCCTGGATGGCCGTGTAGCGGAGAATGGTTGTTTTGCCGGTATCCGGATCAACTTCCACATCCACCAGGTGAACCGCGAATGAATTGCCCTCTCCGGTGGGGTCGAGGCTGGCCGTGCCCGTAATGCCGCCGCCAGTCGTGTACAGCTGCCTCGCCAATTCCCCGAACGTGAAGCTTAACTCTTGAGACTTGTGGCGGATGGTTCCCCGGTCATACTCGACCTCGTCGGCCGGGACGTCCCAAATTGACGCCGCCCGCTCGACCATTTGCTGCATGACATCTTCCGCTGCGAGGATGGCAGCCCAGCCGGTGGCGAATGTGGTCCGACTACCACCGGTGACCATGGTGAATCCAATCGAATCCGTATCGACCACCTGCGGCTTTATGTCGTCATATTCGATGCCCAGTGTCTCGGCTGCCTGCTGAGCGATGGATGCCCGGGAACCGCCGATATCTACTGATCCCTCGATCAGGTTGACGGTGCCGTCGGGATTGACCGTCATGTTAACACTTGAATGGAATCCCCGGTTCATCCAAAAACCGGCCGCAACACCGCGTCCGCGATTGGGCCCCTCCAGCGGGGATTGATAGTGGTCGTGATTTCGCGCGGCTTCCAGACATTCAACCAGTCCGATCCGCTGAAACACCGGCCCTTCCACTTTTCGAGTGCCTTCGACCGAAGCGTTGTTGAGGCGGAACGTGATCGGGTCCATGCCAAGTTCAACACACAGCTCGTCCACGACCTGCTCAACACCAAAGGCAGCCTGTGGCGAACCCGGAGCGCGATAGGCAGCGGTCTTGGGTTTGTTGACCATCACGTCGTAGCCTTCTACCAATGCATTCTCCAGGTTGTAACAGGCGAAGGCGCAGGTGGCCCCCTGCATCACCGGGGAACCCGGATACGCCCCGGCTTCAAATGCCAGTTCGAATTCGGCGGCCGTTATCTTCCCCTCTTTGGTCGCTCCCATTTTGACCCGCATCCAACTGCCGGGCGCCGGGCCACTTCCCTCAAAAACTTCGGTTCGGCTCATCAGAATCTTGACCGGGGCGCCGGCTTTGCGGGACAGCAACGCGGCCACCGGTTCAATATAGAACGAGACTTTTCCTCCAAAGCCCCCGCCAATCTCCATGGGCGTAACCCGCACGTCGGAAATATCCACCCGCAAAACATCGGCGGTGTTGGCGCGCACGACGAACGCCCCTTGCGTGCTGCACCAGATGTTGATTTGCCCGTCCGGCCGCCAGTGGGCAGTGGCATTGTGTGGCTCAATATAGCCCTGGTGTACCGAGGCGGTCGTGAATTCCCGTTCTACAATGGCGTCGGAATTGGTAAACCCCGACGCAACGTCGCCCTTTTCAATTTTCATGTAAGACGCGACGTTACTCGGCTGATCGGACATATCGCCCATCGCGGAAGTATGGATCAGGTCGTCATGGAGCAGCGGTGACCCCTCAAGCATCGCACCACGCACATCCAAAACCGGTTGCAGAACTTCATAGTCGACGTCGATCAACGCCAGAGCAGCCTCGGCGACGTGGGCGTTGTCAGCGGCCACTGCGGCCACCGCGTGACCTCGATACAGCGCCTTGTCACTAGCCAGGAAATTGTCGCTCAGGAACTTGAACCGGTTGTAATCGTTCCCCAATTCAGCTTTGCTCAGCGCGGCGAACGGCAGATCGGCTGCGGTAACAACTGCCCGCACTCCCGCCAGCGCCTGGGCTTTGCTCACGTCAATAGAATTGATACGGGCGTGGGCGTGGGGGCTGCGCAACACTCGTCCTTGCAGCAGGCCGGCAAGGTTCAGATCCGCGCCATACTGCGCACGTCCCGTGACTTTGTCCACACCATCCGGTCGCACCGGACGTTTGCCAACTACGTCGTATTCGGTTTCCGATAAAACCATGTTGGAGGTTGTCACTTTACTTCACCTCAGTTCGTAATAGTTGCATACGCGACGGTCGTGAATGACACGCGATGCCGTTGAAATGACTGGAACCGGGGCAACCAGGGGCGCTCCGGTTCCACAAACGATGTCGGTTACAGTGAACCGGAATCGACTAGGCTTTCATCCGTTCTCCGGCATCCATCACGGCCCGGATAATCTTGTCATAACCGGTGCATCGGCACAGATTACCCGCCAACCAGTGGCGAATACGCGCCTCGTCCGCGTCCGGTTCGGCTTCCAGCAGCGCCTTGGCGGCCACAATGAAACCTGGTGTGCAGATGCCGCACTGCAACGCCGCGTTTTCCAGGAACGCCTGCTGCACCGGATGCAATCCGTCTGCAGTGGCAACGCCTTCGATGGTGTTTACTTCGGCGCCCTGTGCTTCAACACCCAAAACCAGGCAGGATGTAACGATACGACCGTCGAACTGGACGGTGCACGCGCCACAGTTGCCGTCGTTGCAACCCTCTTTGGTGCCGGTCATGCCAACGATATCTCGCAGACATTCCAGCAAACTCTGCCTCGGCTCACACAGAAAGTCGGCCTGATTTCCGTTGATGGTAGTAGTTACATGGACAAGTCCGGGCATATTATTCCTCCCCTCGAGCGCGCCGGATGGCAATATTCAATGTGCGGCGGGTCAACACATCAACCAAATGGTGCCGCTGTCGAATCGTGCCTCTCATATCGGTAATAGGCGTTGCGGCTTCGCTGGCCAATCGGCCGGCCTCGGCAATCGCGTCGTCAGACACTGCCTTGCCAGCCAGGCTATCGCCCGCTGCTGTCGCCAGAATCGGGGTCGGTCCCACCGACGCCAACGCTATGCGCGCTGACTGAATATTTTGGCCGGACGCGTCCAGAACCACCGTGGACGACACGCCAGCGACCGCGATATCCATCTCATTACGGGGTATGAATCGCAAGTATGCGGTGCCCGAATTCGCCGCCGGCGCCGGGATCTGAATTGCCACTAGCAACTCGCCTGGCTCCAGGACACTTCGACCCGGTCCGGTGCAGAAATCCTCGGTCGGAACCGTGCGCCACCCGTTGGGGCCGTTGATGTGGGCTTCGCCGCCCAGCGTGATCACCGGAGGGATGCTGTCGCCCGACGGAGCTGCGTTGCACAGGTTTCCGCCGATGGATGCGCGACCCTGAATCTGTATGCTGCCGATGAGACTGGCAGCGTCAATCAACCCGGGATATGCAGCGACAACTGCCTGGTCGTCATATATTTGGGTACAGGCAACGGCTGCTCCGAGTTGCAAACCGTTGTCATCCAAACGGATTCCGTTTAATTCGGGGATCTTCTTGGTATCAACGAGAACGTCGACTTCCCGCCGACCGCTTCGCAACTGAACCAGCACATCGGTACCGCCGGCCAAGGGACGGGCGCGGTCACCGTGGGCCGCCATAATGGAAACGGCTTCACTCAGGGATGTAGGGGCAGTGTAATCAATAGCTCGCATAGGCACCTCCTCCGGCGGTGATTATATCAACGAATGGCGGGACTGTCAGCACGGCATCGCCAGCCTCGGCACTTCCCGACGTGGCTTCGTTGCTGCCGCCAGTTGTTTAATCAACGCCGAGCATCATACCCCACACGGCCAGTTTGCGCCAATGGTTCCAGGCCACCACGCCTACCCACTTTGTCATTGCGAGCTCAGCGTGGCAATCTCGTCGCCGTAGCAACGGCGGTTCGCCGACGTGTGTTCAACCTCAACGAGATTGCCACGTCGCTGCGCTCCTCGCAATGACAAAGTGGGCGACGGGATTGCTATGCTGCGCTCGCAATGACAGATTAAGGCGGGTACACGTGAGGTTCCGGGCCACCACCAGGGTTCGGCCGGTGTGGACCCCATCCGGACTAATCGCGCAATCTTGATTCCAGCGCAACACGCACCGACGGCCACTCTGAATCAATGATGCTGTAGAACACGGAATGCCGGTTTACTCCGTCCCAGGTAATTCGATGATTTCGCCAGGTGCCCTCCCTGACTGCCCCGATGCGTTCAATGGCCCTTTGAGAACGCTCGTTGCGACTGTCTGTTTTCAGGCAAACGCGCAATGCTCCCATATCCTCAAAAGCGTGCCGCAGCAACAGATATTTGCATTCGGTGTTTACTACAGTGCGTTGATATGCGAGTCCATACCAAGTCATTCCGATTTCCAGGGCGCGGTTGGGCCGGTCGATATCCAGGTACCCGGTCGATCCGATTGCCTTATCTTCGGCGGACAGGATCACCGCAAATTGCACCCGCTCTCCGGAATTGTTGCGTTCCACACACATATCCACCCACCCCCTGGCATCATCCAAACTGCGGTAGGCAGGTCGTGGCAGAAACCGCCAGATGGATTCTTCGGTTCCCACTGCATACAGGTCCCCGGCGTGTTGCGACCCCACCGGTTCAAGGCGCACGTGGGAACCCAAAAGCGTGACGGGTTTCGGATCGAATGTCGGCCGCTTCGGTTCGGTCACGGTCTGCTCTCCTGCCTTTCAGCTATCAATCGCTGTCGCCCGCGGCTGGGGCAACCTCGGTGTCTCGGGTCTGTCCCCCCAGCCAACGTCGCTGTGCGCTTACCGGGGGCGATGGCCGGGTGCACAGCAAAAACGCCAGAGCGCTAATTATGTACATGGGCGTGAACGTCGCCAGCACGATGTAGTAACTATCGGTTAGTTCCCACACGAACGAGGCGAACATCGGCGCAGCAAACAGTCCGACATTCATGAAAAGGCTCATGAATCCCATCAGCGTCGCGAAACGACCTCTCCCGTAGTAGTCGCTCAGCATCAACCAATTGACAGAGGTAATGCCTTCCACGACGGCAATTCCCACTACGAAGGCCAGCAATCCGATTACTCCAGGGCCGATCCACAGGCCCCACATCCCTACCGCGCCGATGGCCATCCCGATGGCCAGCAAAATATTCCCGGGGAACCTCCCGGCGGTTACGCCGAGGACATAGCGCAGTGGAATCCCCAGAAAGAACATGGCGGCCACCCAGGCAGACGCTTCATCTTCCGACACGTTGCGTTCCAGCATCATGGGGAATATATGGACCAGCATCCCATTCGTAGCCGACACCCGCATGAAAGCGCCAATTGACATGAGCCAAAACGTGCGAGTAACGATGGCCTGCCGGAATGTAAAACTTACCTCACCACTTTCGGATCCACGTCGCCGACCCTGATTTCCTTCCGACGTTTCGCTTTCCGCTGTGTCACCATCGGGTCGCAGGCCCATGTCCTCCGGCCGGCTCCTGATCACAAATGACACCGGCAGCGTAATCGCCAGTATCCCGACGCCGGTCCAGACCAAAGTTTGACGCCAGCCCAGCCATTGAATCCCCTCGTTCAGCAAGGGCACTACTATGGCTCCACCGCCGGCAAACGCCGTCATCAATGCAGACAGGGCTATATGCCGGCGCCTTATGAACCACTGGTTCACCCCGGCCATCAGTGTTTGACCCAACCCCGCCGATTTGCCCAGGGAAATTACGCCGCCAAACAACACCAGCAGCATCCAGTAGGAATTTACTTGCGAGAGCAGTATGACCCCAACGCCTACCGTTATGCTTCCGACGATTACCAGCGGACGCGCTCCATACCGGTCCGCCAACCACCCGACAGCCGGCCCAGCCACGCTCCCTTCAGCCCGCGCCAGGCTGAACACCAGTCCCATCTGGCTGCGGGTCAAACCGAGGGAGGATTCTATCGGCAAGAGGAACCGGGGAAAACCCTGGGAGATGGACCCATTGCCGAACATACCCAATATAGAGGCAGCGGCGACCACCCACCATCCGTAAAAAATTCGGGGTTGCCGCCGCTGGCCGTCAACGTTGTCGTCTTTCACAACTCAGGATTATAAACATTGGCTTCTTCGTCGGTCAAACCTCAGGGCCGTTTCAAAGTCCTCCGACCTCCGCTCATGGTGAGCTTGTCGAACCATCGGCACCGTCCTTCGACAGGCTCAGGACGAGCGGGTGGTTAATTTACACAACTTTGAAAAGGCCCTGGTCACACCTGGAATCCTCTTGACATACTGAACGGCGTGAAATACCGTTGCCCCATCAAACGCCGTTTTAAGGAGGTACTCTCATGCCGCAAATCGCCGGCCTTGGGCACGTTGGGATCTATGCAACCGATCTGATGAATATGCGTGATTTTTACACTCGCGTAATGGGCTTGCAGATCGCGGACGAAGACCTTGAGCAGCGCCGTATGGTGTTCCTCAGCTCCGACCCGGTGGGCGAACATCACGAATTCGTCCTGATGGAAGGGCGGGTAACCACTGATGACGCCAAGGTCATCCAGCAAATCTCCTTCCGTGTGCCCTCCATACAGGACATGCGCGATTACAAAGCCCGCATCGACGCTGAAAGTGTGACCATTGACCGCATTGTCAGCCACGGCAACGCATTCGGCATGTATTTCTTCGACCCCGAGGGTAACCGGATTGAGTTGTACTACAAGACAGGTTTCCCAGTACCACAACCGCACGGCGACCCTCTGGACCTGGAACGTTCCGACGACGAATTACTTTCCGAAGCAATGGAGTTGTTGCACACAAAACGTTAATTCCCGCCCAATTAATTGTCACCGCCGTCGTTGGCCAATGTCCGGCGACGGCGGTGTCATTGTTTCTAACTTCAATCGGATCCGTTTGCTGCCGACAACATGGCGTCTCCCAACGATTCACACTCCTTCAACGGCCGTGCCGCCCAGTCTACGTTGTCTGAGGCGCCCACCGGCGGTGGCCCGGTAGCCTACGACGATCTGCCGCCCCGCTACCATCGCTGGAAGTGGCAGGTGCTCATCGCGTTCTGTGTGTTTTACCTCTTTCTTTACACGGGGCGCTTTAATTTCTGGCCCACGTCGCCACTGATCAAGGAGGCATTGGACCTAAGCCATATCGAAATTGGCATCATCAACGCCATGCTCTTGTGGGGCTTCATGGTTGGAGACCTGGTACATGGGCGGCTTGCCGAAGCCTATGGACTGCGCCTGTGGGTAGCCGTGGGAGCCGTTTTGACCACAGTATTCAACTGGACTGCATCCTTCGGAACTTCAACCGTTGGCTTCGCGATCCCGTGGTTTTTCACGGGCTTTGTCAACGCCGCATGTTGGGCGCCTGCCATCAGCCTTATCAGCCAGTGGTGGCCCCGCCGGGAACGCGGTATCGCAATGGGAATAATCGGCACCACGACCGGCGGTGCAATGCTCGTAATGTGGTGGCTCAGCAGCTTCGTGGCGGCTCGATGGGGCTGGCAAGCCGCTTTCCGTTACCCACCCCTGATCATCCTGGTACTTGGTATAGCCTTCTATTTCGTCGCCAGGGACCGCCCGCGTGACGTCAACCTCCCTGAGTACATTGAGGAAGACGAGATATCGGCCGAACCGGAGTCGGTAACCGACGATCAATTGAAAGGGCTGGGGCCCTATAAACTGCTCCTTGCCAACTCCAGGTTTCAACTGGCCTGCCACGTCAAGGGATTGGAAAACGTCACCCGTTACGGTCTCACTACGTGGGTTCCCATCTACTACTCGGAAGCCGGCAACTTCGAAATAACTGAAACCATATTGGTTACGGTGCTGCTTCCAGTGGGGTATCTGATCGCTCCACCCGTGGCCGGCTTCGTGTCAGACCGTTTTCTCAACAGCAGTCGACGCCCCCTGGTCATCGCGTCGTGCGGATTCTCCGCAGCAGCGTTGGTGACAATCGCGCTGGCTCCTCCCAACAACGCATACCTCGGCGCCGCCCTCATGTTGTGGGGAGGAATCAGCATGGGCGTTTCAACCATTTCCGCCATAGCGGTTGATCTATCCGGTCGCAAAATGTCCGGCACCGCCGCCGGTGTGTTGGACGCCCACGGATACCTCTATGCTGGCGCGCAGGCTATCCTATTCAGCGTTGTACTGAATGTATCCGGCAGTCCGTGGCCCATAGTGTTTCTAGCCATGGCATTTACCCGGATTCTGTCGATGGGCATGATCTGGAGAGTGCGGGTGTGAAATGACAGATCTAAGTTGGTTCACTTACGACGGCACGACACGGATGGGAAGCCGCCCGCGTTGGCGGGCGGCGCCATGCGAGTTTTCAGGCACGTTTACGGACATATCGCCGTAGTCCGATGGACGCCCCGGTTAATTTCGGTTCTTTAACCGCTCCAGTTGCTGCACTGTTCCGGGTAATTTCCAGTCCACGTACAGCAGCACGTGCTCCTTTATCGCTTCCTCGTGGACCCGGCAGGAAAAACACGCGCGGTCGATACACAATCCGTGGCGCGGACGCAGCGCCTCACACAGCGAACCCACCACCTCGGCGGTTTCGGCGGTTCCGGCCTTCCCATCCCTGGCGAGCTCCAGCAGCTGTTCCAGTTGCTCACCCAAAGTCTCCAGCAATTCGTTGTATCGCTGTAGTCCTTTTTCGACGAAGTTGCGCGGCTCGGTAGCCGTCAGGTAGGGGATCATCTGCATGTCAGGAACTTCGGCCATTCTGCACCTCTTGGGGCTGCGTACCAGAATTGCGAGCCGACCCTACTGTACCACACGCACGCGGTTCCCCGGTTCGCCACGGCTGACAGGAGAACACAACGCAACCGATTTCCCAGCGCTTTATCCGTTTGCGATGTCCGTCGTTCCGCTCGTCGCGCCATCCGCCGCCAATGCAGCCGCCATTGCGGCGATGGCTACTTCAATCTGGTCGTCATCCGGCCTACGGGTTGTGATGCGTTGTAGCCACAGACCCGGAGCGGCCAGAGCCTGACCGAACCAGGCCGTCCGGTGGGCGCCGGCGAATCGGATTATTTCATAGCTGACCGCGGCCACCACCGGAATCAAAACGATGCGGGAAGTGATGAGCCATTCCAAAGGGGGCCGGCCCAAAAGCGCAAACACTATCACCGAAACTACGGCGACGGTAAGCAAAAACGCCGTTCCGCATCTGGGATGTGGCGTCGGGTGTTGGCGAACATGCTCCACCGTTAGCGGTTCGCCCGCTTCGTAAGTATGCACCGCCATGTGCTCCGCCCCGTGGTAGGCATAAACGCGCCTGATGTCCTTCATAGCTGATATGCCGGCCACGTACCCTATCAGTATGGCCAGCCGGATGAATCCTTCTATCAGGTTGCTGATTAACGAGGAATAGATGAGAGGTTCGATGAGCGGCTCAACAAACCAAACCGCCAACGACGGCGCCACCAGGAAAATGCCGATTCCCAACACGAGCGCGATCGCCATTGTGATACCCATGGTCCAACCGCTGATCTGGTCGCTGCCGCCGCCATTCGGTGACTCGCCCGCTTCGGCATCTTCGGTTGCGGCCGCAATGATGGCTGAGCGCTGCAAGGATTTCATACCCAGCCACAACGTTTCCGCCAGCACCAGCACCCCACGAACAAACGGCACTCGCCTAACTCGGCTGGAGAACTTGGCGTTGACCTCTTCCGTGGCGCAAAATATTGCGCCATCAGGGCGTCGCACTGCCAGACTGTAATGCCTTACCCCCCTTATCATCACCCCTTCAATTACCGCCTGCCCGCCGTAGAGAGGCAGCGGTTGCCGGGCATTCTGGTCCCGCGATCGAACACTCATGCGAGCTAGCAGTTCGGGCCATCAGCTGAGCGTGGCGGAATCATCACTTGATCACGCTGCCAGCTTGTGCCACGCTTCTTTGAAGCCATCCGCCGAGAATTCGCCCGGTTGCAGCCAAAGCGCCCCTTCAAACTCCTCTTCCAGTCTTCCGTCCGCCGCGACATCATCGCGCAACAACAGGTAAGTCGTTGGCGCATCACCCAGCACGAACGTGGCGATGACCAGGCACTCCCAATCCCAGTCCAGGGTGGACAGGTTGTAGAATCGGATCGCCTGAGAGTGTTCCTGCGAATGGAATTTGAGACGCACCTCCCGGCCGTCAGCGGGGACGGCGGCGATCACTTCGTCTTCATTGGGACTGCGGCGAGCGACAAAACACTGCCAACCGTGTTGGGCCAGTTGCTCAGCCAGATAGACGCGTCCGTATTCCCGCACGGTCTTTGGTACGTAGCGTGGCATGAGCATCCTCCAAAATAGAGTAACGTCTGAGGTGTGGCGCGGTGACCACGTCAGGGTACTCCCGGTATAACAAAAACGGGAGCCCGTAGGTGGCTCCCGTTGCGCACAACCGCTGTCGCCAACCGGTCTATTCGTCCAGATTGAACCTGCGCCGCATTCGCTCAATGCGCCCTTGAGTGTCCACGATCCGTTGTTCACCGGTATAAAAGGGATGGCAACGACCGCACACTTCGACGCGCAACGCCGGTTTGGTGGAACCGGTTTGAAACACGTTGCCGCACGAACACGTTACCGTAGCGTTGAAGTACTGGGGGTGGATTTCGGCTTTCATCGTATCAACGTCCTATGCGGCCACAGACTCGGCGGCGGCAAACGGGTAAACGCTCACCCGCCGACGTCCCCTGGCTGCCCATTCAAAGGTTACCTGGCCATCAATTTTGGCGAACAAGGTAAAGTCGCGGCCCAGGCCAACATTGGTGCCGGGGCGAATCTTGGTTCCGCGCTGTCGCATTATGATCGAACCGCACGTAACACGCTCTCCACCAAACCTCTTTACTCCAAGTCGCTTTGCATTGCTGTCGCGACCGTTATTGGTGCTTCCACCGGCTTTCTTATGGGCCATTATGGTTAACCTCCGATCTCGATACCCTGAATCAAAATTCGGGTGTAGTTCTGCCGGTGCCCGCGCTTCCGCCGATACCGTGTCTTAGCCTTGTACTTATAGACAATGATTTTGCGATCTTTGTAGTGGGTTTGCACCTGCGCTACAACCCGCGCACCATCTACGAACGGCTTGCCGAACTCAACCTCTCCGTCGCGGGACACGGCCAGGACGTCGTTGATTTCGGTCGTAGATCCTTCTTCCGCGGACAGCAGTTCCACATCAACGACATCACCGGGTGAAACCCGGTACTGCTTGCCGCCGGTTTTGACGATAGCGTAATCCATTAAATCCAATCTCCCAAACGGCCTACAAGTCTATTGCCAGACGGTATGCAATGTCAAGAACGACCGCGACGTGAACCAGGGCCTTTCGATTCTCCCTCTCCCCTTGTGGGAGAGGGCTGGGGTGAGGGGTAATAGTCTGCCGCAGGATAGTTCCCTATCTCACACCTTCACCCTAACCCTCTCCCATCAAGGGAGAGGGGATTTCTTGTAAAACCGAAAGACCCTGCGACGTGAACAGGACCTTTTCAAAGTCCTCCGACCTACGCTCATGGTGATCTTGTCGAACCATCGTCAACCGTCCTTCGACAGGCTCAGGACGAGCGGGTGGTTAATTTACACAACTTTGAAAAGGCCCTGGTGAGGACAGATAGACCCAGGGTCTTTCGGTTGTCATTGCGAGCGCAGCGTGGCAATCTCGTTACAATGAAGGTGTCTGTGCCCACCAGTCCGGGTACTCGGCGAGATTGCCACGTCGCTACGCTCCTCGCAATGACAACCGAAAGACCCTGCAGATAGACCGAAAGTTGGTTGACATTCTTTCACCGCCGTGGGTACAATTGCCTGTCGCTGTACCGATTTTTATTCCTGTTTCGGCAGCGAGAGGCGAATTATGCCAACCGTAAATCAATTGGTTAGAAAAGGTCGCAAACCGGTGCGTAAAGGGACCAAAGCTCCCGCCCTGCATTGGGTCCAGAACTCCTTGCGCAACCGCACGCGCTGGGGGCCGGGGTGCCCGCAACGCCGAGGTGTTTGCATCCAGGTTCGGACCATGACTCCCAAAAAGCCGAACTCGGCGCTGCGTAAGATTTGCCGGGTCAGGCTCACCAATGGCGTGGAAGTAACCGCCTACATCGGTGGCGAAGGTCACAATCTGCAAGAACACTCGGTGGTCCTTATTCGCGGCGGTCGTGTCAAAGACCTGCCGGGTGTGCGCTATCACGTAGTGCGCAGCAACCTTGATACCGAAGGCGTAGACGGCCGCCGCCAGGGTCGTAGCAAGTACGGCACTCGCCGGGGCTGAGTCTACCCGCCAGTCGAAAGCTTGTTGAACATCACCCCCCGACCGGGGGGTGGCTTACTCTAAACTATAAGGCAGATACTGATATGTCACGAAGGCGACGTGCAGAACCGCGCATCATCAAACCGGACCCGAGGTATAACAACCTCGAGTTGGCCAAGTTCATCAACCGGGTGATGTTGAAGGGAAAGAAGTCCACGGCCCAGCGCTTGGTGTACGACGCTCTGGAATTGGTTCGGGTGGATTCCAGCCAGGACCCAATGACCGTGTTCTCCACCGCGCTACGGAACGCAACTCCCCTGGTGGAAGTGCGTCCCCGGCGCGTTGGCGGAGCCACTTATCAGGTTCCGGTGGAACTGCGCACCACCCGCAGCGAAGCGCTGGCAATGCGCTGGATAATTCGCGGCGCCCGCGCCCGCAACGGAATTCGCATGGCGCGTGGGCTTGCCAATGAGTTTCTGGATGCCGCCCGCGGCGAGGGTTCGGCTGTCCGTCGCCGGGAAGAACTGCACCGGATGGCCGAGGCCAACCGAGCGTTTGTCCATTACCGCAGATAGATTCAATCCGGCGGCATTATCTCGCCCAATACATTCAGCGTCTCAAATAATCATCACGATCACCCGCTCATATTCAATCGGCAATATTAGGAATCTGGATGACTACTGTTCAAACCCCAGCGAAGAATCTTCGCAACATAGGGTTTATCGCCCACATCGACGCTGGTAAGACCACCGTAACGGAGCGCGTACTTTACCTTACGGGCCGCATCCGCAAGGTGGGCGGTGTGGATCAGGGCACGACCGCAATGGACTGGATGCCTCAGGAAAAGGAAAGAGGCATCACAATCACTGCCGCCGCTACCACCGCGTATTGGCGTGACCATCAGGTCAACATCATCGACACGCCCGGCCACGTAGACTTCACCGCAGAAGTTGAACGCAGCCTGCGAGTGCTGGACGGCGGTATCGTTGTGCTGGACGCTGTAGCCGGTGTCCAACCCCAGTCGGAAACGGTATGGCGACAGGCCGACACCTACAACGTGCCTCGAATTTGTTTCGTCAACAAGATGGACCGGGTCGGCGCTTCCTACGAACGCACCATTGAATCAGTGCGACGACGCCTGAAGGGAAACCCCGTTCCGGTGCAGGTGCCTATCGGATCCGAAGACCAGTTCCGCGGCGTGGTGGATCTGATTGAAGGCCAGGCCATCATGTATTCAGATGGCCGAGATGACATAGCGGAACCACCGGAAATCGTGCCGATACCGGCCGAATACGAGAAGTCCTATCAGGATTATCGCCAGGAGATGATTGAGAAAATCGTCGAAACTGACGAAGCCCTGTTGATAAAGTACCTGGAGGGCGAAGAAATTTGCGGTGATGATCTCCGCGCCGCCCTGCGGAACGCCACCATCAGCCGCCAACTGGTTCCCGTTTTGTGCGGCAGCGCCATGCGCGGCAAGGGTATCCACCCGTTGCTGGATGCAATCATCAGTTACCTCCCCTCGCCGCTGGACGTGCCAGCAGTCGAGGGCACGGTTCCAGGCACGGAATCTACTGAAATCCGAGAGCCGGTAGATAGCGAGCCGCTTTCTGCTCTGGCCTTCAAAGTGGTGGTAGACCCTTATGTCGGCCGGCTGGTGTTCCTGCGCATTTATTCGGGAAAGGTTGAGTCCGGAGCAGTTGTTCTCAATGTCACCCGCGGCAACCGCGAACGCATGGGTCGCCTGCTACGCATGCACGCCAACCACCGCGAAGAGTTGCAGATGATCACTTCCGGCAACATCTGCGCCGCCGTCGGTTTGAAAGATACTTTCACCGGCGACACCATTTGCACCGACCACCGACCGGTGATCCTGGAACCGCCACACTTCCCGGAGCCCGTCGTTTCCGTCGCTATCGAACCGGCCACTCGTGTCGACCAGGACAAACTCGGCGAAGCCATGCGCAAACTGTCGGAAGAGGATCCCACCTTTGTAGTCCGGTTCAACGACGAAACCGGCCAGACCGTGATCTCCGGTATGGGCGAACTCCACTTGGAAGTTCTGGTTGACCGTATGCGCCGCGAATTCGACGTTGAAGCTCGCGTGGGACAACCCCGCGTTGCCTACCGCGAAACCCTAACCAAACCGGTGCGCATTGAAGGCCGTTTCGTCCGTCAGACGGGCGGACATGGTCAGTACGGCCACGTCTGGTTGGTGATCGAACCCCAGAAACGTGGCGACGGCAACCTGTTCGTTAACGGCATCTCCGGCGGAGATATCCCTCGCCAATTTATCCCTGCCGTCGAGAATGGCGTGAAACAGGCACTGGACAATGGGCCCATGGCAGGGTATCCTTTGGTCGATTTGAAGGTCACCCTGGTAGATGGCAGCTACCATACGGTAGACTCGTCTGAAATGGCCTTCCGCTCGGCGGCTATGCTGGCCATTAGGGAAGGAGCCCGCAAGGGCGCTCCGGTGTTGCAGGAACCGTTCTTCGAGATGGAAGTAGTAACACCGGGCGAGTTCTTGAGTGACGTGCTTGGCGACCTGGGCGGAAGACGCGCCCAGATTCGAAGCATTGAAGGCCAAGACGATCTCCAAACCGTGCGGGCAATGATTCCCCTTGGGGAAACGTTTGCTTACACAACGGCTCTCAGATCTATCACCAAAGGCCGTGCTTCGTACACGATGGAGTTCCGACACTACGAACCAGTACCGGACCACCTGGCGCGAAGCATCGTAAATATCGCTTAGGGGCGATCCGCACTGCGGTAGCCAATCATAATTCAGGAGCGTTGCAACAATCACTTATGGTTTCCCGGCAACAAATGCGAATCATACTCAAGGCCTTTGACCACAAAGTCCTTGATCAATCCAGTGTGCAAATAGTGGAAACGGCCGAATTGACTGGCGCTCGCGTGGCCGGACCCGTCCCGCTGCCCACTCAAATCAGAAGGTTCTGTGTCATTCGTGGGCCACACGTTGATAAAGATTCCCGGGAACACTTCGAAATTCGTACGCACAAGCGCCTGTTGGACATCATGGAACCCACCAGCAAAACTATAGACGCTTTGACCAGGCTCAACATGCCGGCGGGAGTGGATATCTCAATCAAGCTCTAATCAGGCTTGACCCTCCACCGACTCCGTCAATATAAAAAACATCCTGGCTGGCGGCAGGCTCACGAGCCACCGCCGCCGATTCATCTGTCCAAACCATTCACAAATCGAAGCCCGAAAAGAGAACCAACATGCTCAACGCGTTTCTAGGCAAAAAAATCGGAATGACCCAGGTGTTCAATGACGCCGGACATGTGGTGCCAGTAACCATCATCGAGGCGGGTCCGTGCTCGGTAACGCAAATCCGTACCGTCGAAAAAGACGGATACGAATCCGTGCAGCTTGGTTTCGGCAGGGTTCGCAAGCCCAACAAACCCGAAAGCGGCCACCTCAAGGGCAGTCAGATCGGGCGCCGGCTTCAAGAAGTAACGGCCGGCGACATCTCTGAGCATGAAGTCGGTCAACTGGTAACCGTGGATATGTTTGAGCCCGGTGAGATTGTGGACATCATAGGCAAGTCAAAGGGTAAGGGCTTTGCCGGTACGATGAAACGGCACGGCTTCCACGGCGGTCCACGCACCCACGGCCAATCCGACCGGCAGCGCGCGCCTGGCTCCATTGGGGGAGGAACCACCCCCGGCAAGGTGTTCAAGGGCCTGAAGATGTCCGGACACATGGGTAACCGCAGGGTAACGTGCAAGGGCTTGGAAGTGGTACGTGTAGATACGGAACGGAATCTCCTGATGGTCAAAGGCGGCGTGCCCGGGGCTCCCAACAGTTCAGTGACTATTCGCAAAACCGGCAAGAGCCGAGCCTGATTTTTCAAGTTTTTCAGGGGACAAACCCACCTATGGAAATTCCCGTCAGAAATCAAAACGGCGACTCCATTGACACCATTAACGTTGATGACGCCGTATTCAACGTCCCAATGAACCAGACGCTTGTCCATCAAGCCCTGGTTATTTACCAGGCCAACCAGCGGCAGGGCACCCACTCCACACGCACTCGCGCCGAAGTGTCCGGGGGCGGGCGGAAACCATGGATCCAGAAACACACCGGGCGGGCGCGCCAGGGCAGCATCCGGTCGCCTCAATGGCGACACGGCGGAATCGCCTTCGGCCCCAAACCCCGTGACTACCGGAAGAGTCTGCCCAGAGCGATGCGCCGCAACGCGCTCAAGTGCGTTTTGTCCGAGAAAATCCGTCAGGGCGGTCTCATGTGCATCGATTCGCTGGATACCCTGGACGGACGCACCAAGTCGATGAAACAACTGCTGGCGCAACTGGACATTGCCGGGTCGGTGCTGATCGTAACCGGCATCGCCCAACAGGACGTGGCCCGCGCCGGCGGGAACTTGGGCCAGGTCTGGACACTGCCTTCAGACCTTGTCAACGCCAACGACGTGCTCAAACGGCGCACTGTCCTGATTACTGTGGATGCGATACGGCGTATTGAAGAGCAATGCACGGCTCCCAGACACCGCTCTCGGCGCGCTGCTTCGGAAGTGAATTAATCATGCACATCAGCTCGGTTCTTCTGCGGCCCACCATCACAGAAAAAAGCACACTGCTTCAGGAAGAGGGCCAATACACTTTCGAGATCGCCCCGAAAGCCAACAAAACGCTGGTGAAACAGGCTGTCGAACAGAACTTCAATGTTACTGTTCTCAGCGTGAACATCACCATGAATCGGGGCAAAAAGAAGCGTTACGGTCCTCGAATCAAAAAACGGCCCGACGTAAAGAAAGCCGTGGTAACCCTCCGGCAGGGTGATCGGATCAATCTGATTGAGGGCCTGTAAAAGTTGCCTCTCCAGCAATTGCCTCCGACCCTCCATCGCGTATAACAGCGAGAATAAAACGATATGCCTCTCAAAAATCTGCGGCCAGTAACCCCCGGCACACGGAATGCGGTTCGCCCTTCGTTCGAAGAGATAACCACCAACCAACCCGAGAAATCGCTGCTTGAACCGCTTCAAAAACGGGGTGGTCGGAACAACAAGGGTCGCATAACTGCTTACCATCGCGGAGGCGGTCCCCGCCGGATGTACCGCCGCGTCGATTTCAAACGCCGTAAAGACGGCGTCCCAGCTGTCGTCAAGACAATCGAATACGACCCGAATCGCACCACTCGCATCGCCCTTCTACACTACGTTGATGGAGAGAAATCCTACATCCTGGCTCCGGTGAACCTCTCGGTGGGCGACCGAATCAGTTCCGGACCCGACGCCGAGATTAGCCCCGGCAACTCATTGCCGCTGCGCAACATACCGACCGGTACGGTAGTCCACAACCTGGAACTCACTCCCGGTCGTGGCGGTCAGTTGGTGCGCGGGGCGGGCACCGGCGCCCAGGTTTTGTCCAGGGAAGGCGAATACGTACTGATACGCCTGCCGTCCGGGGAAATGCGCCGCATCCTCCTCAACTGCCGCGCCAGCATCGGGCAGCTTTCGAATCCCGACCACAAAAACGAGAGCTTGGGGAAGGCCGGCGCCAAACGCCACCTGGGCCGCCGCCCTCACGTTCGCGGTGTGGCGAAAAATCCGGTGGACCATCCGCACGGCGGCGGCGAAGGCCGCTCCCCAATCGGTATGCCCGGACCCAAATCCCCCACCGGCAAACCTACCCTGGGCCATAAAACCCGCAACAAGAAGAAGACGTCAAGCCGCTTTATCACTCGTGGACGGCGGCAACGGCGGTAATCTCCGGTAACAATTGGAATATCAGGCGCACTAAACTTCAGGCATTTGTCGATATGTCAAGATCAGTAAAAAAGGGCCCGTACGTCCACCCCAAACTGCTCAAGAAGGTTAACCGGGTTAGAGAATCCGGTGAAGCCACCGTTATCCGTACCTGGTCCCGTGACTCCATGATTATGCCCGAAATGGTCGGGTTGAATTTCGGTGTCCATGATGGACGCCGCCATGTACCGGTATTCATCACCGAAAACATGGTTGGACACCGTCTCGGGGAGTTCGCACCGACTCGTACGTACCGCGGCCACGTGTCGCGCTCCGAACGTACCAGCAGAGTGAGGTAACCCCATGCCGGTAGTCAGGGCAATGGCCAAACAAGTCGGGGCATCCCCCAAACGCCTTAAACCAATAATGGACGCCGTGCGCGGGATGACCGTAAACGATGCCCTGGATCAGCTTGGTTTGATGACTTCCCCGTGGGCCCGATCAGTGGCCAAGGTAGTGCAGTCAGCGGCATCCAACGCCGAAAACAATCTGTTTATGAGTCGCGAGACGCTCCGCATCACGCGTATCTCCGCTGACCAGGCCCGTCCGCTCAAACGCTTTCGTCCGCGGGCTCGTGGGCGCATCGGTCGAGTAACTCGCCGGTCCAGCCACATCATCATCGAAGTGGACGAGATTCTGGAGGTCTAAATTATGGGCCATAAAACACACCCTTACGGTTTCCGATTGGGAATCATCAAAGACTGGAAAACCCATTGGTACGCCAATAACGGCGCCCAATATCGCTCTGGCGTACAGGAAGATCTGGCGCTCCGTCGGGCTATCCACCGCGAGTACCGTTCATTCTCCGACGCCGGTATCGCCAAAATCGAAATCGACCGCACTGCTCAGGAAATCATCATCAATATCCACTCCGCCCGTCCGGGTATTCTCATCGGCCGCGATGGCGACCGCGTCAAGGGACTGCGTTCCAAATTGGAGACCATGTCGCGCGGCCAAATGCGCCTCAACATCATAGAAATCGAGCAGCCGGAGATGGATCCTTTCCTGGTGGGTCGAAACATCGCAGACCAACTCAGCCGACGCGTCGCCTACCGGCGAGCTATGCGACAGGCTGCCCTGCGAACCATGCAGGCCGGCGCCGAGGGCGTCAAGATCATCACCAAGGGCAGGATCTCCGGCGCCGAAATTGCCCGGACCGAGAAGCTGATGATGGGCCGGGTGCCCCTGCACACATTGCGGGCCGACATTGACTATGCGCTGTCAGAGGCCCACACGGCAATGGGTCGCATCGGTATCAAGGTCTGGATCTACAAAGGACAGATAATGCCGCCACCCGCGGAAGAAGAAACCGAGCTGGACAGCATCGAGTTTCGTGTCGCGAGTCAGGACGCAGAGGCGGACGCTGACCTTGCCCAAATACTGGACGCCTAGCGGTTTTCCGCGTCTTACAAGGCAATTACCTGATTTTCGGAGTACATCCCATGTTGCAACCCAAAAGAACCAAATACCGAAAAATGGGCCGCGGCAAGCGCCGGGGCGCTGCCTCTACCGGGAATAAGGTCGAATTTGGTGAAATCGGGCTGAAGGCGATGAGCCCCGACTGGATAACCGCCCGTCAGATCGAATCCGCCCGTGTCGCCATTTCCCGCCATCTTCAACGCGGCGGGCGAACCTGGATTCGCATCTTCCCGGATAAAGCCGTTTCCAAGAAACCCGCCGAGGTTCGCATGGGCGGCGGAAAAGCCGCCAACGACCACTGGGTGGCTGTTGTGCGCCCCGGGAGGATAATGTTCGAGGTCGGCGGTGTCCCCCTGGACCAGGCCGAAGCAGCTCTGCTTCGCGCCGCCCACAAACTCCCCATACCCACCAAAGTCGTTTACAAAGATCGCATCAATGCGCTGCTCACCGGTACAGGAGGCTGATCTCACATGAAAATGTACGAGATACGAGCGCTCACCGATGAACAGATCCAGGAAGAGTTGGACAAGTCGTACAAGGAGTTGATGAATCTCCGTTTTCGGGACGCAACCAACCAACTCACCGACACCAACCAGCCTCGGAAAACCCGCAAGGACGTTGCTCGTATGCTGACCTGCCTGCGGGAACGGCAAACACAATAGACTTTCTCGAACAATAATTCATCCTCCACTCCCAGGATTCAGGAAACACTCCAGATGGCAAAAATAATGCGGAAAGTTCGGGTCGGCTCGGTAGTGGGCACCCGAATGGGTAAAACAGCAGTGGTGGAACTGGTGTGGAAACAACGCCACCGGGTCTACCGCAAAGAGATGCGTCGCGTAACCCGTTTCTACGTTCACGATCCGGAAGAACAGTGTCAAATCGGCGACATGGTGCGAATCCAGGAAACCCGGCCCATCTCCCGCACCAAGCACTGGCGCCTGTTGAACATCCTGTCCCGGCGGGAGGTCGCTGACGTACGACCAATTGAGCTCGAGGGCGATAGCGTCATAGAACCGTCCGAAGACCCTTCCGTGGCATCAGACCTAGCAACCGCCGTGGCGGAAGAATCCGGCGACCACAACGAAAACGAGGACGCTTAGATGATTCAGAGTTACACCAGGCTCCATGTCGCGGATAACAGCGGCGCCCGACGTATTCGCCTGATCAACATTCCGGGTTCCAGTCGTCGGAAATATGCGTCCGTGGGCGACATCATCGTCTGCACCGTCCGCGAGGCAGTCCCCAACTCACCGGTTCGGAAGGGTTCGGTGGTCAAGGCAGTGATAGTGCGCCAGGCCGCTCCGCTGCTGAGGCCCGACGGCACCTATATAAAATTCGACGACAACGCCGCCGTGCTCATCAATGACAACCAGTTGCCCCGGGGCACGCGCATTTTCGGTCCGGTAGCTCGCGAGCTTCGCGACCGTGGCTTCATGCGCATCGTATCCCTGGCTCCTGAGGTGGTGTGATGGCAAAAACCAAGATACGGCGCGGCGATGATGTGCTGGTTATCGCCGGCAAAGACAAGGGCAAATCCGGTCGGGTGCTTCAGATGGTATCCGAAAAAGACCGTATCATCGTTGAAGGCGTCAATATTGTAACGCGCCATATCAAGCCCCGCCCAGGTATTCGCCAAGGCGGCCGTATCCAACAGGAAGCATCGATTCACATTTCGAATGTCAAGCTCGTAACTAGCAACTACACTGAACCCAGCACTCAGTTCCGAAATCGGGACGGTTAAATCATGACAACTAATCAAACTACAGAAACGGAAATAGAACCGGGCGCCGGCGAAAGCCAAACCCGCGGGCGGCGGCAGCGCCGCCGGGATGACAGCGCCGAAACCAACGGCTCCGAACCCGCGCCTCTGCCTCCTCCACACCTGAAAATTCGGTACCGCGAGGAGATCGTTCCCTCAATGATGTCCGAATTCGGGTACCCCAGCCCCATGCGTGTGCCCCGTATCACCAAGATCAACTTGAACATCGGTCTTGGAGAGGCCCTAACCAACGGGCGGGCCATGGAGAGCGCAGTAAGGGATTTGACCACCATCTCCGGCCAAAAACCCGTCATCACCCGCGCCAAGCGTTCCATCGCCGGATTCAAGGTGAGGGAAGGGAACCCGGTGGGTACTACCGTTACCCTGCGTGGTGACCGCATGTTTTACTTTTTGGAACGGTTGATTATCACGGCCCTGCCTCGCATCCGGGACTTCCGCGGCATCTCCCGCAACGGATTCGACGGGCGTGGCAATTTCTCCCTGGGCCTGCGCGAACAGATTGTGTTCCCGGAAATCGATTACAACAGTATCGACCGGTTGCGTGGGTTGCAGGTTACCATTACCACCAATGCCCCTGACGACGCCGAAGCCAGCCGTTTGCTGGAACATTTCGGCATGCCGTTCATACGCGAATAACCCCATATCAGGAGATACTCACCTTGGCCAAAAAATCCTCCATTGTAAAAAACGAGCGGCGCAAACAAACCGCCGCCCGGTATGCCGAAAGAAGGGCAGCGCTGCTGGCACAAGCCAGGGACCTCAGCCTCCCCATGCGCGATCGGTTCGAGGCGCGGCAGAAGTTGGCTTTGCTGCCACACGACGCCAACCCCAATCGCATCAGGAACCGCGACGGCGCCACCGGTCGGCCCCGGGGTTATATTCGCCACTTTGGCCTTTCCCGCATTTCGTTCCGCGAAATGGCCCTCGATGGCCTGCTGCCGGGCGTCCGGAAGGCAAGCCTTTAGGCCCGCTCGCGTTCCTAGACGTGGATACGTAACAAGGAGCTATCCCGTAATGCCAATTAACGACCCGGTGGCAGATATGCTGACTCGCATTCGAAATGCCATCCAGGCGCGGCACCAGACAGTTATGGTGCCGCAATCCAAAATCAAAACGGCAATTGCCGATATCCTGAAATCTCAGGGTTACATCAGGGACTGGGAACCGGCCCGCGGACCACGCTTTCCGACAATGCGTATCCAATTGAGATACAGCGACGACGAACAGAGCGCCATCCGCGGATTGAAGCGGGTGAGTAAACCCGGTCTCAGGGTACACGTCGGCCATGGGGAAATACCTCGTGTCTATGGCGGCCTGGGCATCGCCATCGTATCCACTTCTCAGGGGATGATGACCGGGTATCAGGCGTGGCGGAAAGGCATCGGAGGAGAGTTGGTTTGCTATGTCTGGTAATCAGGAAATGACCAGTGTCGGCGTGGCCCAACGGGTCCCACCCACCGAACGCCCCTTGTCCCGCATCGGGCGGCAACCCATACCAATCCCATCGGGTGTCGAAGTTGAGGTGATCTACGGCGGAGTGGTCGTCAAAGGCCCTCGCGGTAGCGTTACCCAAAAATACCACCCGGAAGTAACCGTAAAGGTAGAGGATGGCAACGTCATCGTCGAACGCCTCACCGCACGCAAATTTCACCACTCTCTTCATGGCCTCACACGCACACTGATTGCAAATGCCATCCTCGGCGTAACCGACGGGTATTCACGTACCCTGGAATTGATGGGCGTCGGTTACCGTGTGCAGCAAAATGGGGATGGGATTACGCTGAGCGTAGGTTACAGCCACACTGTTAGTGTCTTCCCCGATGAAGGATTGACCATGCAGGTGGAAGGCAACAACCGCGTTCACGTCAGCGGCGTCGACAAGCAGAAGGTCGGCCAACTGGCCGCGAAAGTGCGCCGCGTGCGTCCACCCAACCGCTACAAAGAGAAGGGCATCCGGTACCAGGGCGAGGTTTTGCGGCTCAAGCCCGGGAAGGCCGCCGCCAGGCGCGCCGTCTGATCATCCATCAGCCCGGTTCTCATACTACCCACGTTCCAATCCCTCACTCATAGAAGAGCTGACAACAAAATGCCACGCGATAAAGATTCAAGAAAACTCCGCGTTGTCCGACATCGCAGAGTCCGCAACAAAGTCAACGGCACGTCCATACGACCCAGGCTTTGCGTTTTTCGCAGTGCCAGGGGCATCTATGCCCAGGTCATTGATGACGCCCGTGGACACACATTGGCCTACGCGTCAAGCCAGGAGTTGGCGTCTGATGACGCCACACCGAAAACCGCCGCTTCCGTGGCCGTGGGTAAACTGGTGGCCGAACGCGCAGTTGCAGTCGGCGTCACATCGGTCGTGTTCGACCGGGGAGGCTACCGTTATCACGGTCGCGTCAAGGCGTTGGCTGATGCAGCCCGGGAAGGAGGGCTTGAGTTCTGATGGTTTCAGCTGCACCCCGCAGGGGAGATAGGAACGACCGCACCGGCACCGGCGGTGGAGATCGCCGTGGCGGCGGACGCGGAGGTCGCGGTCGCGACCGTGAGCAACGTCCGCGAGAAGACGACAGCGGCGGTTTTAGTGAACGCGTAGTCCACACCCGCCGAATCGCTAAAGTAGTCAAAGGCGGACGCCGTCTGCGTTTCAACGCCCTCGTAGTGGTCGGCGATGGACAGGGACACGTCGGCGCCGGCATGGGCAAAGCCCTGGCAATTCCCGACGCAGTGCGTAAAGGAACCGCCGTGGCCCGCCGCAGCACCATCACCATCCCTATCAAGGGAAGCACGATTCCTCACGAAATATCAGTTCGCAAAGGGGCATCAATCGTCATCATCAAGCCCGCTCCTTTGGGAACCGGCGTCATCGCCGCCGGCGCAATGCGGGCCATGCTCGAGTTGGGCGGCGTGCAGGATGTTGTTGGCAAGTCCCTGGGTTCGCGCAATCCCATCAACATCGTCCAGGCTACGCTGGAAGCCCTGAGTCTCCTGCGTGATCCGGTAACGACGCGGGCATCCCGCTTGAGCCTGGTTGCTCCGACTACCAACGGTTCGACGGAATCCGTAGCAGTAGAAGCAACTCCAGGGTTGTCCGATGCCCCGGGTCCGGTTGCAACACCGACTCCGCCACCGACGCCAGCCGAGGCTACCGAAACCACTGCCCCGGTTGGCGACGCCGCCCCGGAACCACCCGCCCCGGACGCCGTGGCAACCGAGAACGTTGCAACGGATTCTGACGCTACCGGTGAACTGGCCGGCTAGTCAATTAAAATCCGGTCTGACTCCACTTTAGGGCTGAATTCAAATGGCACAAATAAAAATCACCTGGAAAAAGAGTTGCATCGGTCGCCCGTCCTACCAACGGCGCATCGTGCAATCGTTGGGGCTGAAACGGCTGCACCACTCGGTTATCCACGAAGACAGCCCCACCATACTCGGAATGATTAACAAAGTGCAGCATCTCGTTACGGTCGAACCCGCTGAGGGATAATAGCCGTCCAGATCTGCACGTGGAGTTACTTTCAATCATGATGGAACACCAAATTGCCTCGCCCAAAGGCGCTCGCCGCGGGCGAAAGCGCATCGGCCGAGGAGATTCCGCCGGTGGAGGCAGCTACGCCGGGCGGGGTATGAAAGGGCAGAAATCTCGGTCCGGACGAGGGCTGCGTCCCGGTTTTGAAGGCGGACAACTCCCGCTCATCAAGGGTCTCCCCATGAAACGCGGTTTCAACAACCGCTACAAGACCCACTACGCATTGGTCAGCCTCGAAACCCTACAGGAGCGGTTTGATCCCGGCGATGAAATAACGCCGGAAAAGTTGCATAACCTGGGTATCATCAGGAGAACGCGCCGCCCCGTCAAGGTGGTTGGAGACGGCGAGTTGCAGCACGGCCTTATCATTTCGGCCCACAAGTTCACTGCTTCGGCGCGAGCGAAAATCGAAGCCGCCGGCGGCACTGCGGTAGAGCTTTAACCCTGTCATCGGTCTCTGTGGGTAAGGTGCGGTAGGCGATGATTCAATCGGAGGTGCAGGGCGGCGGCCGATGGCCCCGGTTGATGCAGGCGGCAATCGATGCCTTCAGCCTGCCCGACCTTCGTACGAAAATCCTGTTTACCCTGGGGATGCTGGCTCTGTACCGGTTAGTAGCCCACATTCCCATACCAGGTTTGGATTCCGTCGCCCTCGACAACCTGTTTAACAACAACCAGCTGTTGGGATTCCTGGATTTGTTCTCCGGAGGCGCCCTGCGTCGAATGAGCATAGTGGCGCTGGGTGTTTTCCCCTACATCACCGCCTCCATCATTATGCAGCTGCTCACGCCGGTCATACCAACGTTGCAGAACCTGTCGCGAGAAGGTGAAGCCGGTCGAATCAAGATGAACCGCATCACCCATTGGAGTACGGTTCCCATTGCCATCGCGCAGGCATTCGCACAATTGGTGCTGTTGCAACAGGCCAACGTACTCACCAACGTGGGATTTGCGGGCGATGCCCTCATGCCGACTATTGCGGCCATCCTGTCGATGACCGCCGGTACAATGTTCCTGGTCTGGCTCGGGGAACTCATCACCGAGCGCGGCATCGGGAACGGTATATCGCTGATTATCTTCGCCGGCATCGTGGTCGGTTTCCCGGGTCTGCTTGCCCGAGGGTTCCTGGACCGCGACAACATCATCGGTGTGTTCTTTTTCGCCCTCATCGGGCTGCTGATCATAGCCATGATCGTGGTTTTCAATGAGGCGCACCGCCGCATTCCCGTACAGTATGGTCGCAGCATCTTCAGGGGCGGGCAAATGTACCGCCAATCCGGGTCATCGTACATACCGTTGCGTATCAACTCAGCCGGTATGATCCCCCTCATATTTGCTTTTTCCATCGTAATTCTGCCCGGTACGGTCGCCCAATACCTGAGCTCGGCCGGCGGGCTCCTCGGCAATATCGCCGACAACCTCAACGTGGCCCTGAGCCCCGGCGGCCCGATTTACTGGATTCTGGCCTTTGTCCTCGTGGTGGGTTTCACTTTCTTTTACACCCTGGTGGTTTTCCAGCAGCAAAACATCGCAGAAAATTTGCAACGTAACGGTGGTTTCGTGCTGGGCATCAGACCGGGGCGCCCCACTCAGGATTATCTGAATCGGGTGATAATCCGTCTTACCATGGGCGGCGCGCTGTTCCTGGGATTCATCGCGATTGTGCCCTACCTCGCGTCGCTGGTAACCAACGTCGAAGCTATTGCGCTCAGCAGCACCAGCCTGCTGATTATGGTCGGCGTGGGTCTGGACACTCTGCGTCAACTGGAAGCGCAATTGATGATGCGTAACTACGAGGGATTCCTGCGATGACAGCCTGCAACCCCAAACTCGTTCTATTCGGACCGCCGGGCGCCGGCAAAGGTACGCAGGCGCAGCTGCTCAAAGAACAGTTGCATGTCGATCACATCAGTTCCGGCGATCTTTTCCGCCATCATCTCTCGAACGGCACTGAGTTGGGGCAGTTGGCCCGTAGTTACATGAACCAGGGAGCCCTGGTTCCGGATAATGTGACCATCGACATGGTGTTGGACCGGATCGGCCAGCTGAGCGAATCCGATGGATTCCTGCTCGACGGTTTCCCCCGTAACGCGAACCAGGCCCAAGCCCTGGAAGTTGCTTTGAGCGACAATGGCCACAATATCCATCGTGTGATTCACATCCAGGTAAATGATACCGAGTTGATTCGCCGGCTCAGCAACCGCTATATCTGTCGGGTATGCCAGCGGCCATACTCCCGGGACGACGCAACCGGCGCCGTCCCCCCAAAGTGCGCCGATTGCCCGGATGGTGGAGACATATACCAGCGGGACGACGATACTCCTGAAGCGGTAGCGAATCGGATCGCGGTATATCACCGGGAAACCACCCCGGTGCTTGATTTCTACCGGGAGCGCGGGTTGCTTTCCGATATCCCCGGCGAAGGGTCCATTGACACCGTCAACCGGTTGGTCCTCGATGCCCTGGATGTCCTTGCTTCATGATGTGTTTCGTTAAAGCATCGTTTACGGTATAATTATAATGGTGGGACGTACACCTAAACGTAAAACAGCCTCCAACTCGCCATCTACCTATACAGGAGGCGTGACAATCAAGTCACGGCGGGAGATGGAGGCGATGGAAAAGGCCGGCGCTATCGTCGGCGATACGTTGTCTTTGCTCAAGAAATCGGTGGAACCCGGCATGACAACGGGGGACCTGAACCGTATCGCTGACAAAAACATTCGGCGACACGGGGCGGTTCCTACTTTCATCGGTTACCAGGGATTTCCCGCCGCCATCTGCGCCTCGGTGAACGAAGAGATCGTTCATGGAATCCCTGGCAAACGCGTACTGAAGGAAGGCGACATCATCAAAATGGACGTTGGCGCCACCATCGACGGTTTCATTGGAGACGCCGCCATATCCGTTGCGGTGGGTGAAACCAGCATCGTCGCCCAACAGCTGATGGCAGCAACTGAATCCAGCCTCTATGCCGGGATAGCAGCGGCTCAGCCTGGAAACAGGATAGGAGACATCGGCGCCGCCGTGCAAGGATTCGCAGAGCCCAGGGGATACGGCGTAGTTCGCCGGTTTGTCGGCCACGGTGTCGGTCGCTTTCTGCACGAGGATCCCCAGGTTCCCAACTATGGGGAGGCTGGCAAAGGCCAGCTGCTCCGGCCCGGTATGTGCATCTGCATCGAACCCATGCTCAACCTGGGCACGCCCGAAGCCATCATTCTGGACGACGACTGGACAGTTGTAACAGCAGACGGCGAACTGTCTGCCCACTTTGAACATACATTGGCAATAACCGAAAACGGGCCCAAAATATTAACTGTTCACGACTAACCGACACGGCCGATGGCGCTGGCTGGTCCAGATGCCACGGCAAAATAAAGCAGGCTTTTTATGGCTAAGAAAGAAGCAATCGAAGTCGAAGCGCAGGTCACCGAAGCCCTCCCCAACGGGATGTTCCGGGTTGAATTGCCCAACGATCACCAGGTATTGGCTCACGTGTCCGGCAAAATACGGATGCATTTCATCCGTGTGCTGCCCGGCGACCGAGTCCTGGTAGAACTATCGCCTTACGACCTGACGCGAGGCCGCATCACCTATCGCTTTAAGTAGCGGTCCTTGCAGTGAAATACCATGAAAGTTTCGGCATCTGTAAAACCACGCTGCGACCGTTGTCGGGTAATCAAGCGTAAACGCGTAGTGCGCATCATCTGCGTCAACAGCAAACACGTTCAGCGCCAGGGCTAAAACGCCCGGGCAACCCGATCTTCGGATCTACACTATCAGGAGCAAACCCATGGTTCGTATCGCCGGAGTGGACGTACCCGACCGCAAGCGGGCGCATATCGCATTGCGGAGCATTTACGGTATCGGTCCTACCAAAGCAACCGAAATCGTTGGCAAAGCCAACCTCGACATCGACATGCCGCCGCGCATGAACGAGCTTTCCGAAGATCAGCTTGACCGCATCCGGGTAATCGTCGACCAGGATTACATCACCGAGGGAGACCTGCGCCGGGAGCACAACGAGAACATCCGCCGTCTGATCGACATCGGCAGCTATCGCGGCTTGCGCCATCGCAGGAATCTACCCGTGCACGGTCAACGGACTCGCACCAATGCCCGCTCACGCAAGGGCGCCCGTCGCACCGTCGCTGGCCGTGGTCGCCGCACCGGTGGCAAGAAGTAATCATCCCGGCCTCTCCGCCTTAACGACCGGGCCGGTCCGTACGATTCGCACCATCGAAATAATCCAAAGAGGTAACACTTAATGCCCAGACCACGAACCCGCCGCCGAGAACGCAGATCCATCCCTCAAGGACGGGCCTACATCTACTCCACGTTCAACAATACCCTGGTCAGTTTGACCGACCCGGACGGAAACGTGGTCGCTTCTACCAGTTCTGGAACCGCGGGTTTCAGAGGTTCTCGCAAGGGAACCGCCTTCGCCGCTCAAAGAGCGGCAGAGCAGGCGGCGCGGCGCGGCGTAGACATGGGGATGCGGAATATCGACGTATACATCAAAGGCCCGGGCGCCGGCCGTGAGCCCGCTATCCGCGCGTTGCAAGGCGCCGGTTTGAATGTATCCAGCATCCGCGACGTAACACCGATCCCTCATAACGGCGTGCGGCCCCCCAAGCGCCGGCGCGTATAACCGCACCATCCTGCCTGCACACAACCAACGGATTGACTGACAATGGGAAGATATACTGGACCATCCTGCCGCCTGTGCCGCCGCGCCGGGGAAAAGCTATTCCTCAAAGGCGACCGGTGCTTTTCTCCACGCTGTGCGATAGAACGCCGTCATGTGCCGCCCGGAGGGGCCGGCACTCGCCGCCGCCGTGTCTCTGATTACGGCATCCATCTGCGTGAAAAACAGAAGGCTCGACAAATGTACGGCGTGATGGAAGGACAATTCCGCAAGTACATGTCGGATGCTTTCGACGCTCCGGGAATTTCAGGCAACAACCTGCTTAGAACTTTGGAGCGCCGTCTTGACAACGTCATCTTCCTCCTGGGGTTTGCCGATTCGCGCAAACAGGCCCGCCAGATGGTTCAGCACGGACACTTCACCGTCAATGGGCGCAAAACCGACATACCTTCTTTCCTGGTTACGCCCGGACAAACCATCGCCTGGACCCAATCGTCCAAGAGTCGCGAGTTCTTCGCCGACCGTACTGTAGGTTTGCCAAAACGGACCCTCCCTTCCTGGCTCACGCTGGACCTGACGGACATGGTCGGCCAGATCACCTCGTTGCCTGCCGATAACGAGCTGCCCGATACCATTAACTCTCGCCTCATCGTCGAGTACTACTCGAGGTAAGCACCTGAATGCTAAATACCCAATTCCCCCCAATGCGGGAACCTGAACTCGAAACGCCTTCCCCGGCAATACGGGTGATGGAAAGCACCGACACCTACGCTTCCGTCGCCCTGGAACCCCTGGAGCGCGGATTTGCCACCACTGTGGGCAACCCCCTGCGTCGTCTGTTGCTCAGCTCCATACAGGGCACCGCCATCACGTGGGTAAAAATCGACGGGGTTCCCCACGAATACTCCGTAATTCCGGGCGTCAAAGAAGAGGTTATGGACCTCCTGCTCAGCGTCAAGCGGATCCGTATTCATGCCATTACGAAGCGGACCGGCAAAATGCGCCTGGACATCAACGGCGAAGGCCGTGTATGCGCCGGCGACATCGCCACCGCCAGCGATTACCAGATAGTCAACCCCGAACTGCATCTGGCCACGCTGGACAATCCCGACGTTTCCCTGTCCATCGAATTCAACGTCGAATCCGGCAAAGGTTATCAACAGGTGTCCCAGGCCGATAACATGATGGGATTGCCGGTGGGCGTACTGCCCGTTGACGCCATCTACAACCCCGTCCGCAAGGTCGAATACTCCGTGGAACGGATGATGGTCGGTCAGCAAACCGACTGGGAGCGGCTGATCCTGCAGGTGTGGACTGACGGCGCCGTGACCCCGCTGGCCGCCATCCAGGAAGCGTCCGAAAATCTAGTTCACCACTTTTTTATGTTCAACCAGCTCAGCCGCCCGCCCGATTCTCCGCTGGATACTTCCAATCTTCCGGTGGCATCCGAGGTCTACCTCATGCCTATCGAACGACTGGACCTTTCCTCACGCACCCTCAACTGTCTCAAGCGCGCCAAGCTCCACCGCGTCGGCCAGGTGCTGGACTTGAGCGAAGACGACCTGTTGGGAATCCGTAATTTCGGTCAAAAATCACTGGAAGAACTCCAGAGTAAATTGAACGAACTCGGAGTCGCCGCACCCAGAGTAGCCGGCCTTGCTGGCGAACTGGATTATGAAGGTGCCATAGATATCCCCATTGACGGCTCATTGGTTTTCGATCCCGGTGACGGCGACGATGACCCCGACTATGATTTTGAGGACGACGGAGCCTAAAAATGCCATCACACAGAGTAACCGGTAGAAAGCTGAGCCGGTACAAAGACCAACGCAAAGCCCTCCTCAGGGGTTTAACCGTCGACCTTGTCACGCATGAACGTATTACCACCACCCTGGCAAAGGCCAAGGAAACCCGGATAATGGCTGAAAAGCTCATTACGCACGGAAAGAAGGGTACGCTACACAACCGCCGCATCGCTCTCAGCCAAGTCCCCAACAAGGACGCGGTTGCGAAGGTATTCGACGATTTGGGCCCCAGGTACGCGGAGCGGCCGGGCGGTTACACACGCATCATCAAACTTGGTCCACGCCAGGGCGACGGCGCCTCTATGGCGGTGATCGAGTTGGTGTAAAACCGACTCAGCATTTGTGAGGAATTGCCATAACCAGATTAACGCCTTGACATCCGCTAGCGCCCAACATGGCAATCGCCGCCGGATCGCTTTGGTGGTGGAGTACGACGGCGCCGATTATGCCGGTTTCCAGTGGCAATCCGGTGCGCCCACTATCCAGAGCGAGTTGGAAAAGGCCATCGGAAAGCTGACGGGAGAAGCTGTACGCGTTGGAGGCGCCAGCCGCACCGACGCAGGAGCCCATTCTCGTGGGCAGGTAGTACACTTCGATACCGCAAGCAATTATGATCCCCCGGTATTCCAATCGGCTTTGAACCACTACTTGCCGCCTGCTGTCAGAATCCAAAAAGTCGTCCAGGTCCCCAACGAGTTCGACGCCCGCCGAAGCGCCGCTCGCCGCCGGTATCGCTACAGCATCTCCAACCGGCCAACGAAATCACCATTACTGCGACGAACGCACCATTGGGTACGCGAACCATTAGACACACGGGCGATCAGGCTGGCTTGCAAGAGCCTCCTCGGCATACGCGACTTTCGCCGGATTGCCACCGGACATCCAAAAGACCGGAGCGCAGTGCGATGGGTTTACAAGTGGGAGTTGAACGCCGATACAGCCGATCCGGACGGAGTCTATATCGATTGCGAAGCTAACGGATTTTTGAGGCACCAAATCAGAAGAATCAATGCGGTACTGGTGGAGATTGGCAAGGGACGCCAGCCGATTCATGCCATGGCCGACGCACTGGCTGGACGTTTCAGTTCCAACCGACAAATTCCCACCCTTCCCGCTCACGGACTTTGTCTCATGTCCGTTCACTACCCCGAATACGATCATATGTTGAAGGTAACTAGCCACCATGAAACGCACTAGCACATATTTCGCCAAGACCGGTGAGCTGCCCGACAACTGGCGCGTCATCGACGCTACCGGGATCAGCCTGGGTCGGCTCGCTCGACAGGTCGCCGTCGCGCTGTTAGGCAAGGACCGGCCAACGTACACTCCCCATGTCATCAGCGGCGACCATGTGGTTGTCATCAATGCCGATAAGCTGCGGGTCACCGGACGTAAACTCACGCAGAAGATGTACTACCGGCACAGTGGTTACGTGGGTAATCTCAAGACATTCATGATGCGCGACATGATGGAAGAGCACCCGGACCGCGTTGTTCGCCTCGCCGTAAAAGGCATGCTTCCTTCCACTAAACAAGGGCGCCATCTGCTTCGCCGGTTGCGCGTGTACTCCGGCGATCAGCATCCCCACGAAGCCCAGGTAGGCACAGAAACCTAATCCTTTCATCGATCAACCACACTTGAACCCCAGGCAGGTAATAAATGGTGGTATCAGCAGAACCCCAACAGCAATACTTCTACGGGACTGGCAAGCGTAAATCGGCCATCGCCAAGGTGCGTCTCTATCCCGATGACGGTACGGCTATCATCGTCAACGGCAAACCCATGGAAGAATATTTCAACTGGCTCCCCTGGCAGTCCACGGTGAAGGAGCCGTTCGTGGTTTCCGAAACGGTAGGCCGCTTCCGCGTCATGGCCCAGGTCTCCGGCGGCGGCGTAAACGCTCAGGCCGAGGCTATCCGCCATGGCATCACTCGTGCCTTGGTCGTCTTCGACTCCGAACTCAAGGGCAACCTTCGCCGAGCCGGGTTCATCACCCGCGATGCCCGGGTCAAGGAAAGCAAAAAGTACGGTTTGAAACGCGCCCGACGCGCACCACAATACACCAAGCGCTAACACCATTCCGGCGCAAGAATCGTGATACCAACCCCTCGCTGAAAAGCGGGGGGTTTGCTGTTCCTTCACAACAGGTCGCCCAGGGTCAGCCAGTAGAACACGATGTAAGTGCCGGCAACCACCATCAGCCAGGCTCCCACGATTCCCACGTAGGGCAACACCTTTCGCAGCCAACGCACCAGCACGGTGCGGGCCACCGCCATTCCCAGGGTCAGCGCCAGGATCACGCTGCCCATCCCCAGTGCGTAGAGTACAAATTGGCTGATGGTATCCACCCAACCCGATGATAATCCCGCTCCGACTCCCAACACGGCCAGGAATACCGGCAGGGTACAACTCAGCGAGGCTAATCCGTAGCTCACCCCAAACAGCACATATCCGCCCACATTCAATTGGTCCGGATTGCCAACCCGGGAGGCCGCGCGCTGTGCCAGGCTCGTATAGATTTTGCCACCGGCGGCCATGAATGCTCCGGCGCCCACCAACAGCACGCCAACCGCCAGGCCAACGTATGGCAATGCCGATATTACGATCGCCTTCGAACCAAATCCCAAAATAAAACCGGCCACTCCAAACAGCAGTACGAAACCCACCGATACCGACAGGCCAATCATGATCGCCCGCGCTATCAGCAACGCAAACGACACCGACTGCGTTACCAGTAAACCGGCCTTGACCGACCCGGCCACCGTGGAGAATTGGAAGCGTTGGTTGTGTTCCTGGTCTCGTCCGCTGACGTACAGGCCCAGATAGGCGGGCAACATGGCGAAACCACAGGGGTTCACGGCGGATACCGCCCCCGCAGCGTAGGCAAATCCCAACTTGAGGCCCAAACCACGGATGCCGGTACCAGCGGATCCCGATAAAGATTCAACGAAGCGGTTGACGCCATCAATGCCGGATGCGTTGCGCAACATCAACGCTCCGAGTATGGCAATCGCGTAAGCGATGACAGCAACGCCGATCGCGATCATCACGCTGCGGTTGATCGGTATGCGCTCCCAAAATCTCGCGTGAGGGGCTGAGCTGGGGATATTTGCGGGCGTTGTCATGAGCGGCCTCTTATTGCTCCCAAGTATCCTGTCCACGAATTCGGCATCAACACTTGCATGGGCTAATTATCTCACGCCCGTCGTTACGTGCTCTCATGCGTACCCACTTTAATCTGTCATTGCGAGCGCAGCGCGGCAATCTCGGCGCCGTAGCAATGATGGTTCGCCGTCGTGTGCTCAACCTCAACGAGATTGCCACGTCGCTGCGCTCCTCGCAATGACAGGTGGGGGGTGGCTGCCCTTCGCAATGACAGTCGGTTGGTTTGGTTTGACAAAGTGGGTACGCCCGTCGTTGCGTGATGGATTGCATTGCCCGGATTTTGGAGTATCAATTACGCACTACTACCGTATCGGCCACTCTGTCCGCTAACGATCGGTGCTCCGTCGCATCTATCACAAGGAGTATTGCATCGGCTAAAAACCCGATTGGGCCGAATGCGTGGGCCACGTTCTTCACGACTTCTCTCGCGAATGTTATTAACCAGCCGGTCGGTTCGCCGTTGCGATGCATCGCGCGGATCCCCAGCAGCTGCTTACCGGGCGTTTGGCCCCGCCTTAGAACAATCAGCCACCAGATGATATAACCAACGATTAGAGTTAGAAAGAACAGCGCCCCATCGAGTAAGTACGCCATCAACCGCCGTAGCGGCGTCGCTGATTCCATCGTCCTGCCTTCCTAAACGCCTAGGTGAGCCTGCATAGCGTCCAGCAATCGCTTAACGTTATCAGATGTAGTTGCCTCGCAATAAATCCGCAGCAGGGGTTCGGTGCCCGAAAAACGGGCCGCCACCCATCCCACGTCAAGCATCCACCGCCGGCCGTCAATGTCGTCAACTTCGCGGATGGGCATCCCCGCCAACTGAGTCAATGTCGCATCGCTCAGCCGCTCAGCGATATCCCCTCGTTGTGCAGCGTCGAAGCCGACATCTCGCCTCAAATAGTGGTGTTCGCCGACCAGGTCGAACAATCGCTCCACCATCCCCGACGCCGAAAGCCCGGCGGTGGCCATGTATTCCAGCAAGTATAAGCCGCTGAGGATACCGTCTCGCTCTGGAATATGGCCTCTGAATGCGTAGCCGCCACTTTCCTCGCCACCCAGCAAAGCGTTGTCGGCAAGGAACCGTGGCCCGATGTTCTTGAAACCCACCGGCAGCTCAACTATCGGGACGCCGTAGTTATCGGCGAGCTTGTTCAACATCACGGACGCGGTTACCCCTTTTACCAACCCACCCCGCTCTCCGCGTTCCAGCAGGTACAACGCCAGCAGCGAAAACACCTCCAGCGTACTGACGAACCGCCCGTGTTCATCCACCAAACCAATCCGGTCGGCATCTCCGTCCAACGCCAAACCCACAGATGCACCCTCGGCAGGCACGCGGCTGCACAGATCACTCAGGTTGTGACCAATCGGTTCAGGTTGCGCCATGCCTGGAAACGCCGGGTTCCGCTCGGGCCTCAATTCGGTGACGCGGCTGGCTCCGTCCTGCAACAGGCTTGCAAAGTAACCTGCTCCGGCTCCGTGCATGGAATCCGCCATGATGTGCAGGCCGGCGGACCGAATAGCTTCCAGGTTGATTAATCCGGCGACCGAGTCCCGGTACACCGTCGTCGGGTCCACGTCGACCACCAGGCCACCTGCCCGTGCCTCAGACATGGACAGCATTTTCGGCGAACCCGCCGAGTCGATGCACAGTTCCAGGATGTCGGTAACTTCCTGGCTGGCGCTGCCCCCCAGCTTGGACTTTAACTTGAAACCGTTCCAGTTTCCCGGATTGTGGCTGGCCGTGATTACCACGCCGCCGGCGGCTTGCCGGTACACCACATGGTGGCTAACTACCGGAGTCGGAGCCGGGTTCTGGCACAAATAGACGGATATGCCGTTACCGGCAATCACCGATGCAACAGTCTCAGCGAACTCCCGGGACGCGAAACGCGTATCGTATCCGATAACCAACCCGGCGCCCGCCGTGTTCTGAATCCGCAGGTAATCGGCAAGACCTTGAGCGCATCGAGCGACATTGGCGAAGGTAAAATCGTCGGCAATGATTCCCCGCCAACCGTCAGTCCCAAATTTAATGCTAGCAGCCATGGGCTAATTCTATCACCGCAGGTTGGCGACCCAAAGAAAATCCCCCTCCTGTAGGAGGGGGATTGAAACATTACCGCGTATTCGCGCTCCTCACAGTACCCACTTTGTCAAACCAAACTGGCCGACTGTCATTGCGAGGAGCGCAGCGACGTGGCAATCCCGTTGAGGTTGAACACACGTCGGCAAACCGCCATTGCTACGGCGACGAGATTGCCACGCTGCGCTCGCAATGACAGATCATAGCGGGTACGCGTGAGATTCGCGCTCCTGGGCGCGCTAATCGCCCGTGACGGCGGCGAATGCTCCGGCAGCCTGTTTGAGGGCCGCGGCTTTGTCGGTCTGTTCCCAGGGCAAGTCCAGGTCGTTGCGACCAAAGTGTCCGTATGCAGCAGTCTTGCCGTATATGGGGCGGCGCAGGTTCAGGTCTTCGATAATGGCGCCGGGACGCAGGTCAAAATATTCCGTTACCAGTTGCTCAATGCGCTCGTTGGGCAGGTGGTTGGTATCAAACGTTTCCACCGACACGGAAATCGGCTCGGCCACGCCGATGGCGTAGGACACGATAACTTCCACCCGGTCGGCGAGACCGGCGGCAACCAGGTTCTTGGCTACGTATCGAGCCGCGTAGGCGCCCGAACGGTCGACTTTCGTGGGGTCCTTGCCTGAAAACGCACCACCACCGTGGCGTGCGATTCCGCCATAAGTATCCACCAGAATCTTGCGTCCGGTCAGGCCGGTGTCTCCCTGCGGACCACCGACGACGAACCATCCACTGGGGTTCACGAAATACTTCGTTTCATCGTCCAACAAATGCGCGGGAACCACCGGAATGATTACGTTCTCGATAATGTCCCGGCGAATCTTTTCCTGAAAGGCCGCTCGGTCCGGCTGGTCTTCGTGGTGTGTGCTGATCACAACCGCATCCACCCGGTGAGGCTTGCCGAAACGGTATTCCACCGTTACCTGCGATTTTCCGTCCGGGCCCAGGTAAGGGAGCGTGCCGTTCTTGCGAACCGCCGCCAGCCGTTCCACCAAGCGATGGGAGAGGTCAACCGTCAAAGGCATCAGGTCGTCAGTCTCGTTGCAGGCGAATCCCACCATCATGCCCTGGTCGCCAGCGCCGGTGGCCCGACGAGCATCGGCAGCGCCGTCTCCCCGGTGCTCCAGCGAAGTGGTAACTCCGCTGCTGATGTCTGGAGATTGCTGACTCACGTGGGCCACCACGCCGCAAGAATTACCGTCTATCCCATATTTAACGTCGGTATACCCGATTTCCAACATCACCCGGCGGGCAATATCATTGAAGTCCAGATCTGACGCGGTGGTAATTTCTCCGGTAACCATCACCAGGTTCTTGGTGGCAACCGTTTCGCAGGCAACCCGACTTCCCGCGTCGCCAGCAAGGGCGGCGTCCAGTACGGCGTCCGAAATCTGGTCGCAGAGCTTATCCGGGTGCCCTTCAGTTACCGACTCAGAGGTGAGAAGGTATTTGGGCGAAGTCATAAACTGTATTGGCATAGGTCATTTCCTCCCTGATCCAATCTTTGGTCAACTGAGATATGTGTGGCGACTACGTGCCCTCTTCCCAGCTCTCGTTGTAGGCGGTTTGTTCCGCACTCAATGTGTCAATGCGAATCCCCATCGTCTCCAGCTTGAGACGGCCTACCTCTGCGTCAATCTCCCTGGGCACGATATGAACCCCCGAGGCGAGATTGGAATGGTTTTTGACCAGATATTCGCAGCTCAGCGCCTGATTGGCGAAGCTCATATCCATCACCGCTGAGGGGTGACCCTCTGCCGCGGCCAGGTTTATCAGCCGGCCTTCTCCCAGCAGGTGGATTCGCCTGCCGTCGGCAGTAACGAATTCCTCTACGAATGGCCGAACTTCCCGGCGGCTCACCGAGGCGGCCACCAACGCCGGTATGTCGATTTCAACGTTGAAGTGCCCGCTGTTGGCGACGATGGCCCCGTCCCGCATGACCGCAAAATGATCAGCGCCAATAACGTGCCAACCACCCGATACCGTGATGAAAACCTCACCCTGTTGGGCCGCTTCCAGACCGGTCATTACCTGGAATCCATCCATGACCGCTTCCAGCGCCCGGATCGGGTTCACTTCGGTGACGATTACCTGTGCGCCGAGCCCTCTGGCTCGCGATGCAACGCCCCGGCCGCACCAGCCGTACCCGCCGACTACCACTCGACGGCCCGCCCACAGGATGTTGGTGGCTCGAGTAATGCCGTCCAGCGTGCTTTGGCCCGTGCCATAGCGGTTGTCGAAAAAGTGCTTCGTCTCAGCCTCATTGACCGCAATGATGGGATACTTTAGTTTCCCATCCGCAGCCATGGCGGTTAGGCGCACCACTCCGGTGGTGGTCTCTTCAGTACCCGCCAGCACACTGGACAGAAGATCGCTGCGTTCCCGGTGCAAAATACCCACCAAGTCAGCACCATCATCCATGGTAACCATGGGAGCATGATCTAACGCAGCGTTGATATGCCGGTAGTAAGTGTCGTTGTCTTCGCCTTTAATGGCGTAGGTAGGAATACCATATTCCTGCACCAGCGCGGCGGCGGTTTCGTCTTGCGTGCTCAACGGGTTGCTGGCACAAACCACCAGGTCGGCGCCGCCCTCTTTCAAAGCGATAGCCAGGTTGGCGGTCTCGGTTGTTACGTGCAGGCAGGCCGCCATGCGTATACCCTCAAAGGGTTTTTCCCGACTGAATCGTTCTGCGATTCGATTGACAACCGGCATTTCGCGGCCAGCCCACTTGATGCGGTCAACGCCAGCGGAAGCCAGCGATAAGTCTTTTACGTCGCCTTTCGTTTTCTGTTCAAGCAAATTTCCGTACCTCTTCTGTTCTACCGAGTTTCAATCGGGTTGTAGAATTAATGGGTTTAGGGTTCGTTGCCGTACGACGTGGGATTGCCGGCTGCGATCCACGATGGCGTGCCGTCTTCAATGTTATAGAGCATTTCGGAGTCGTAGCCCATTGCGGCCGCCAGCTCACAGGCCAGTCCGCTGCGCACCCCAGCCGCGCAGATGAACAAAATGGCCTTGTCTTCGGGAACCTCGTCCATCCTGCCTGGCAGATCGTCCACCGGGATGTGGACGGCGCCGGTGGCGTGTCCCGTAACCCACTCGTCGTCCCGCCGCACGTCTATGACAACTATGCCCTCGGGGTTTGTTTCAACCATTTGGCGCGCCTCTACGGAATCCACCCGAAAGTAGGGTTCCCCGGGCATCTGTCGTGGCATGTTGATTGCCTCCTTAGTGATTCGCGAGTAATGCTCGCAAGTCGCGATGAGTTGTGGTTATCGCAGGTTCAGATACTTGCCGGCAATGGGTTCCAGGCGCCGGCGTGCCTCGTCGGAGATATGGTTTTTGTCGGTAATGATGGCGTTGGCCAATGCAGTTTGGCACTCGCACGGGCCGAGTTGCGCCAGGGCCGGCACGATGTGGCGGAGAATAATCCGGCTGTTGGCGATGTTGGCAATCAGGTTTTCCACCACCATATCCACCGTCACCGCGTCGTGGTTCGGATGCCAGCAGTCATAGTCGGTTACCCAGGCCATGGTTCCGTAGCACATTTCTGCTTCGCGGGCCAGTTTGGCTTCGGGCAGGGCGGTCATTCCGATCAGGTCGCCGCCCCAGGCCCGGTACATTTCGGATTCGGCCTTGGTTGAAAACGCCGGACCTTCCATCACCACCAGCGTCGCACCCTGATGCGTAGGAATGCCCTGCCCATCACCCCCCGTCGCGATGGCGTTGCTCACGGCCGGACAGAAAGGATCCGCAAACGTAATGTGAGCCACCACGCCGCCCTCGAAAAAAGTGCTGTCGCGAAAACGGGTACGGTCGATGAGTTGATTGGGCACCACCAGATGTTGCGGTTGAAACCTCGCCTGGAGGCTGCCAACTGCGCTCACTGACACTATCTGTTTTACGCCCAGCGTTTTCAACGCATAGATATTGGCCCTGAACGGAAGCTCGGTTGGACTCACCCGATGACCTCTTCCGTGGCGCGGCAGGAACGCTACCGGCACGTCCAGCAACTCACCCACGGTTATGAAGTCGCTGGGCTTGCCATACGGCGTGTCGATGTCAACGACGGCGGATTCATTAAACCCCTGGATCTCATAGAGACCGCTTCCGCCAATGATTGCTATTTCTGCCTGGGGGTGATTGGGCATTGAGGGTTGATTCCTTACGGGTGCGTTTTCTGAACGCGAGTTCTTGCCAGGTGGTGGTTCAGCTCAGTTGGCGGATGTCCTCGGGTAGGTAGTGGGTAGCGCGAAATACGCTGTTCACCACGTGTCCGGCCTCATTTGCGCCAAAGTACGGGTTGATGTACTCCCAAACGACCTGACCGTCCGGCGTGACCTGAAAAATACGCCCGAAATGTCCTTCAGTAACCAGCGTATTCCCGTTGGGCAGCCGTCGAGCCCCGGAGATATAGGCGCTGAAAAAATTAAAAGGCGGATCGTCCGTGTATTGCCACACGATTTCATTCGTCGCCGGGTTGACTTCTATGATTCGAGAATGAGGCAACGGGTCCGAGAACCGGTGTGAACCGTTGTCGTAGATGAGCACGTTGCCGTTGTCCAACAGCGATGGGTCGTGCTGCTGGGCAAGCACCTTGTGGCCTAGCTTCCACACGATCTCACCTGATTCCTGGTCGATGATGCCCACCGTGGAAATGTTACGGAAACTGAACATCACCCGGCGTCCCGGCAGCGGTACCACCGTGTTTCCGTGACTCCATTCTTCCCTGGAATCGTTGAAGGTGATTATGTCGGTTGCAGCATCAAGGCGCTGGGCCGCATGCCATTCCCAAACGCGGTTGCCGTCGGTGTCCACCTCAACCAGCACATCGCACCACATTCCGTCAGCGTCGGTGCCTACTTGGCCTCCTTGCACTGCAGCCGCTTGCTGGTTCGACATACGCTCGACGGTCATATACAGGCACCCGCCCGAATCAGTGCGCCGGGCATCATGATGGTGGTATTCGTCCCGGTGTTCCCAAAGAATATTGCCATCCCAATCGGCTTCGAGCATGACGCCACCCTTGAATCGCTTGAACCCGCTGAATATTTCCCAAGTTGCGTCTTCCGTCACCTTACCGCCGTAGAACAGGTTGCCGTTGGGCAACAGGTAGCCATAGAGACCAGGCGGACAAGGCATATTCCACGTATGGGCGACCTCCCCATCGGGCCCCAGCAATATCACTTCTCCGCCGCCGGTCATGGGCGCGAAAAGCGTGTAGCCGTGACAGGCCCGCTCCGGATCGTAGGCAGTGAGTCCGGTGCGCGCGATGCGCCGCCGGGTCTGGGGCTCGATAGATGGGTTGGTCATAGTGTCTAGCGGTTTTTCACCCTCTCCCATCAAGGGAGAGGGGATGGTCAGGCAGCGTCCACGGCTTGGCGGAGTGAGGTGTCGTAAGGTGGGCGGCAAATGGCTTGCTCGGTGATGATGGCGGTGATGTACCGGTTGGGTGTTACGTCAAAAGCAGGGTTGTAGGCGGCAGTCCCCTCCGGAGCAGTTGGCGCGCCGGCAAAAGACGTAACTTCATGCTGCGGCCTTTCTTCGATCCTGATGCCGCCGCCGTCAGAGATAGCCAGATCGACAGTGCTGGTGGGAGCTGCAATATAAAACGGGATTCCGTTTTCATGAGCTAAAACCGACAGGGCATAGGTGCCGATTTTATTTGCCGTGTCGCCGTTGGCGGCGATCCGGTCCGCGCCGGTTATTACGCACGATATGTCACCGTTCAACATCATCATCCCAGCCGCGGAATCAGCGATGAGCGTCGCTGGTATACCCAACTGCTGAAACTCCCATGATGTGAGACGCGCTCCCTGCAACCAGGGTCGGGTCTCGGTGTTGTAAACCCGAAATCTGCCACCCTTTTCCCATCCGGCTCGAATCACGCCCAAAGCAGTGCCAAAAGCCGAGGTCGCCAGCGCGCCGGTGTTGCAATGCGTCAACACGCCCTGGCCATCTTGCGGCATCAGCACACGGCCATGCTCTCCGATACGCCGATTGATTCCTTCATCTTCGGCCTGGATTCGCCGCGCCTCCGCTTCCAGTTTAGGCAGAATGCTGCCCGGATCGGGTTCGGCTTCAGCAACGCGCAACATGCGTCGCACCGCCCAGCCCAGATTGACGGCTGTTGGCCGCGCGGCGGCAATTTGTGACCCTGCCTGGCGCAACGAACCAATGTAGTGATCGCGTTCTCGCGACTGCAACTCCGCCGCCGCCAGCACCATCGCATAGGCGGCGGTAACACCGATGGCCGGGGCGCCGCGTACGCGCATATCGGTTATGGCAGCAGCAGCCACGCGATAATCGCTGATGTTGACCGTTACCTGTTCGTGAGGTAGCCGGGTTTGGTCCAACAATTCCAAACGACTGCCCGTCCAATTTATCGGACGAATTTCTTTCATAGCCACAGTTACGCCAGTTGCGGGAATCCGCAGCCTGTCGGTTCGACGATACCCATCGCCGCGACAGGCAAAAAATAAAGGCCCATCCGCATAGGGAGAGCCGAGCGAGACAATCCTCCCCTCATCTTTCGCCGGTCTGCAACGAGCGTCTCGCAACGCCCAGCAGCGACGCCGGATTTAGCACCTGATCCCGCTAGGGATGCGGGATTGGTTGCCAGGCTTCACAGGGCCGGTCCCTCCGCCTCTCTGGATAAGGGTTCCAGAAGTATTTACGATTGTTAACGGGAACCATGCTACCGTTGGGCGAACAATATGTCAAGCACGGGGAAGTTTCGGCCTTGCCCGTCGCCCGGTCTCAAACGCACGGAATCTGGTCCGAATACCCATATACAGTGTTTGACACTGATGCCGGCCGGTTGGATAATGCGGACAATCCGGTCGGCGATTTTCCATAGATTGCGTTCGGTTTCCTCCCGGTGAACGTTCATGTCGATCCCCAGCCAACCTCCCTTTTTGCCACTTGCCGCCGGCGACACTGGTCTGTTTACCGACCTCTACGAGCTGACCATGGGTCAATCGTACTTTTCGGAGGGCATGGCGCATGAAGCCACCTTCAGCCTCTATATGCGCGACTATCCGCCGAACCGAGGCTACATGGTCGCAGCGGGTATCGACGACACTCTGGACTGCCTGAGCGCCCTTGCGTTCGATCCGACCAACATTGATTATCTTCGCACCACCGGGATTTTCACTGGCGATTTCCTGGAGTTCCTGGCGGCGACCCGCTTCACTGGCAGCGTCCGAGCCGTCCCGGAAGGCAGCGTCGTATTCGCCGATGAACCCATAATGGAAATCTCCGCTCCCATTATCGAAGCCCAGTTGGTCGAAACCATTGTAATCAATCAAATCCAATACCAGACATTGCTTGCTACCAAATCAGCCCGATGCGTCCTGGCTGCCCAGGGAAGGGCGATCGCCGATTTCGCTTCGCGGCGTACCCACGGCACAGAAGCTGCCCTGGGAATGGCGCGCGCGTCTTACATGGCGGGCTTCGCCGCCACCAGCAACGTATTGGCCGCGCGTCGCTACGAAATTCCTCCGGCCGGCACCATGGCGCACTCATACATCACCGGATTCTCCAGCGAGATCGAAGCCTTTCGCGCCTATGCCAGAATGTTCCCGGAACGCAGCATCTTCCTGTTGGACACCTACGACACCATCAGCGGCGCCCGCAACGCGGCCCTGGTTGCCGGAGAAATGGAAGACGCCGGCCATCGACTGACCGCCGTCCGCCTGGACTCCGGAGATCTGGATCACCTGAGCCGCCAGGTACGTTCCATACTGGACGAAGCCAACCGCGGCTACGTCCGTATCCTGGCCAGCGGCGGTCTCGACGAGTACGAAATCGAACGCCTGGTGAACAACGGAGCGCCCATCGACATGTTCGGAGTGGGAACCCGCGTGGGCGTCTCGGGCGATGCTCCCTGGTGTGATATGGTCTACAAAATGGTGTGTTACGACGACCGGCCGGTAATGAAATTGAGCGGTGGGAAGGAGTCGATGCCGGGGTCCAAGCAGATATTCCGACAGTTCGACTCATCGGGATTTATGATCGGCGATGTAATAGCGTTGGCCCACGAAAACATCGCGCCGGGCCGACCCTTGCTGGCCGAGGCTATGAAAAACGGACAACGCATATCACCTCGGGAAAACCTGGCCGTCGTACGGCAGCGCGTCGCCGAGGGCGTGGCCGGCCTCAGCCCTCCCTATCAGCGACTTCGGGAACCGGCCCGCTACCCAGTGGAATTCAGCTCCACCATTCAGGAGTTGACACAACATACCCGAGAACAACTCGGCGCCAGCATCAATGCCTGAGCCGGCCACCGAGTGAACGCCTGCCTGGCGCCTTCGGGTCACCGGCAATAAACCGATTTCTGCTCACAAGGAGCGTTTTCGCATGAAATTCGCGGTCTGCGTCAAATATGTCCCCGTCGTTTCCAGAATCCAGTTCGATTACGAGAATAAGGTAATCCAGCGCGAGGGCGTGCCATCAGAAATAAACCCCTTCGATCTGCTGGGTCTCAACCTCGCCATAGACTTGAAATCTGATCCTGGCGATTCGGTGGTGGCCCTGTCCATGGGTCCGCCAAACGCAGCTGAGGGACTGACTCAGTGCCACGCCCTCGGGGCCGACCGGGCGATTCTACTGTCCGACCGGGCACTGGCCGGCAGTGACACCCTGGCAACGGCCCAGGCTCTGGCTCTGGCCTTGCAGCGCGAAGAACCCGATCTGGTCATCTGCGGGCGCAACAGCAGCGACGCTGAAACTGGTCAGGTCGGTCCCGAGGTCGCTGAACTCATGGGGATGCCTCACATCAGCAATGTCCGGCATCTCGAGATCGACCGATCCGGCCACAGCATCACCTGCGAAAGGGCCACCGATCAAGGTTATCAGGTATTGCGCTGCTCCCTGCCCGCCGTCGTGTGCGTAACGGAAGGCGCCGGGCAGGAAAGATATCCCGGCCGCGAGGAAATGGAAGTCGCTGAGACCAAAACGGTTGAGCAACTAACCTGTGCCGACCTGACGGATGACCTGTCGTTGTTCGGGTTGGAAGGGTCACCCACCTGGGTTGAAGACATTCGTCTGGTTGAACCGGACCGCCTGGGTGTGGTAATCCGCGATGAAACGCCCGACGATGCTGCGCGCCAGGTGGCAGAAATGCTCCGCGAACGTCTGGCCGCGCTGGATCAGGCGGTAGACTCAACCGGACCAACGGTGTCCGCTCCCGGCCGTTACACCGGAACCCAACGCAGTATCTGGGTGGTCGTGGAAATGGTCGGTTCGGCGGTGCGTCACGCTACGCTGGAAATGCTCGGCAAAGCGCGCGCCCTTGCTCCCATAACGCAGAGTGAGATCGTGGCCGTATTCATCGGGTCCGGACCGCCGGACGGTGCAACCGTTACCCGGTTGGCTTCCGCGGGCGCCGACCGGATATTGACCCTGAATACGGATGATCTGGGTGTAATTTGCGGGCGCAGCGTCGCGGAGAGTCTATCTGCCGCCGTCGTCGCCAACCCACCCTACGCAGTGCTCTTTTGCGCCACCGCCGATGGACGCGACCTGGCTGCCCGCATTGCCGCCCGGCAACGTTTGGGACTGACCGGTGACGCCATAGACCTCGAAATCAACGACGCCGGCCAACTGGTACAACTCAAACCCGCCCTCGGCGGCAACGTCGTTGCTCCCATTCTTTCCAAAACGTTGCCCAACCTCGTAACGCTCCGGCCCGGCGTCCTGACCCCCGCTGACCCGGATCCGGATTACACCCCGACAGTTACCGCCATAGATCCAGCGCCTTGCGACGGACCGGACGTCATCCTGTTGAGCGAGCATACGTCAGAAGAACATGGAGCCCTTGAGTTGACATCCGCGGAAGTCGTGATCGGCGTCGGCATGGGCGTGGGCGAAACAGGTTTGGCCGAAGCCCAACGCCTGGCTGGCACCATCGGCGCCTCCATCGCAACCACTCGAAACGTCGTACATTCCGGATGGTTGCCTCATCACATCCAGGTCGGCATCAGCGGTCGTACGATAGCCCCCAGGGTGTATCTGGCCGTGGGAATTCGCGGCGCCTTCAACCACACGGTGGGAATTCAAAAAGCCGGGGTCATCCTGGCGATTAACCGCAATCATCGCGCTGCCATCTTTCGGGCCGCCGACTATGGAATCGTGGGGGACTGGAACGAATACCTGCCAGCGCTGATCGGAGCCATCGAACCGGTGCTGGCCGAGTGCGGGGTGGGGTGAAATTGTAATGTCGGGAGATCATAAATGACCACATCCGCGCTGGAAACATGGGACGGCAACGTCTTGGAGAAGGCGGTTCGCAAAATCGCCCGTAGTCCGGACACAACAAAAAAGTTGGCTCGGAAAAGGCTGTTACAAGCGCGGTCAAAAAATCCGGGCGCCAGAGATCTGGAACTGAAAACCAATGTTGCCAAGGTCATTGTGCGCGGTCACGCCTTGCGCTCCGGCGTATCGGGAGGGGTTACAGGATTAGCTGGAGCGATTCCCGGGCCAGGAACCGTAGCCGCAATCACAGCCGGCGCAGCCACCGACTTTGTACTCTTCATGAAAATCAATGTGGACATGTGCCTCGCGCTGGTTTATTTGTTCAAACACGACCTATCGGAAGACAAAGCGTTCTCGTTGGCCGTATCGTTGGCCACCTACGGAACAATGGAGAGAAAAGGTGTCAAATATTTGGGAGGAAAGGCAACTAAACTGGCTTCTGAAGCCGGCGTGAGGATATTGCGTCAGCAACTGAGGGGCAGCGCGCTGATAGTAACCAAGCAAGCCTTCAAGCGGGTTGGCATCGTGTTCACCCGCAAGGCCGTCGAGAAAAGTATACCTTTCGGCGTTGGAGCAGTCATCGGCAGCAGCGTCAACGCCGGACTAACTACCTACGTTGGAAACCAAGCCCGCAAGTGGCTGGAACTGGATGCCACAACACCCGACGAATAACAGAGATTTATCCAATCAATGGATACTGCACTTGCCCTTCTGCCATGGTTGCTCCCGCCAGTGCTCGGCGCACTAATCGGTTACATCACTAACCGAATTGCAATACAAATGCTGTTTAGGCCCAGAGCGTCCAAGCACATTTTCAGAGTTCACATTCCACTCACGCCGGGCATCATCCCGAAAAGCCGCGATGAACTGGCCTTGAATATGGGGCAATTGGTAGCCCGCGAACTGCTATCGCCGGACACTATCCGCGCGCAACTGGACAACATGGAGCTTCGGGCCAGTCTGAAGCAGTGGATACAGCAGCAGCGTCAAGCATTAATGCAGGCGCCGTTGAGCTTTCCGGGGGCCGGAGGTCAAAAACTACTGGCTGACCTGATGCCCTCAATGGCGGAAGCGTTGCACCGAGTGTTGCGGCAACCCACATTGCGCAACGAAATGATAAAAGTCGGCAGCGACGTTGTTCAAAATTTCGCAGCCGACCAAAATGTTGTAGCCAGAACGGTCATCAACGTCAGCGGAATGGACCGAGTAGTCGCCGATAGAGTACCAGCAATCGTTGACACAATAATCGCCGCATTGGAATCCTCTGCAACACCCGACCGAATTATGCAATTAACCGACGAGTGGCTGCAGACCGGAGCGACCAAAAACCTGAACGATTTTGTGGCATTGTCCAAAACAACCGAAGATAGTGTCGACGAGCACCTTACAGAATGGCTCATTGCGTTTTTGGGCATTCAGATACCGGCATTAAGTGGAATACTGAACATAGAACAACTGGTAGCCGAAAGAATCAAGACTTTCGACGACGCTCAGGTAGAGCGTATGATATTGGACGTAACTGGCCAACACCTCAAGTGGATTAATTATTTCGGGGCCGGTCTCGGAGCTCTAATCGGTCTTTCCCAAGTGGTGTTGCATGTCCTGATGTAATTAGCGGGCAAAACGGTCGATCTAACTTGTGATGAAACCGTTGGTATAGGAAGTCCGGCGACGAACTTTCCGCAATCGCCGAGCTGTGCGAGATGCTTGCAGTAACTGTTCAGACTTGCGGGGACCTGCGGGATATTCGGCCTCTTGTGTAGGGGCAACCAAGTACCGAATTTCCACTGCAAACCGCATTCATCCCCTCAAACGTGAACAGTTACGACTATTCGATAAGGTTGTTGTTGGCAGAATCATCTGCTATTCTTCGGCTTGCAGACGGTGTATCTGTTCCCGCAGCCGCTCGTTGTCAGTCTCGGCGGCGAGGCGTTCCGCTCTTTCAGCATCCCGCTCCGCCTCGGCAGACCGCCGGGCCGCCCGCTCCTGTCGCCAGTTTTCCAGGTAGGTTGCGGTGGCTGGGTCGTAAAAGCGGGGCCAGCCTTCATCCCAAGCCAAGCTGAGGGCTAGCATTGGACTGTATCCTTTCAGGATGCCGTCGGGTTCGGTGGTCAGTTCAATGGATTGATAGGCGCCATTGACCAGCAAGCCCCCGGCCATCGGCTCACCGTGATACTCGCCCCCGGTCGGGTCAAAGCGCCAGTATTCGGGAATGCCGACGGCAGAGTAGATGCTTGGCTTGGCGATGATGTCTTGCCGGCTGGTGCTTTCAGAAGCTACCTCCAACGCCAGGTCTGGCGGCTTGCCTGCTTCCCAAGGCAGGTAGAGCTTCCGCCGGCGAATGGCCGCCTGCTCAACCCCAAAAGACAGGTATATGTCGGGTTGCACTCGCACATTGAGATTGGCCGGGTCGTAGCAGAGGATAGTATTGCTGCTGAGGAAGTTATCCGGGCGCAGACCGAACTCGGTGAACCGACTGCTGATGATACCGAGGATTTCCTGTATGACGGGTTCTTGTTCCATAGCTTCGGGCAAAGGTTCCGGTTCATCGGGGTCGTATTCCAGGCTGGCGTAGTCAATTTCCCCCTGCCGCCGGTAGGGCAGCATCGTGATTGCATTAGCCGCGGTGCTCATCGTAAGCCTCAATTTGCGTAGCTGGGTTGACGCGATCTTAGCACAAGGCCGGCAGAACCCATTTTTCCGAAATGACACCAACCAGCCTACCCGTTATAATTGGACGGCAGTAAAGTACCGCACACCCTACCCGTGAGGCAGCGCCGCCATGGAATTTGCATTCACTACCGAACAGGAAGCCCTGCGCTCCGAAGTGCAGCAGTTCATTGCTGATTATGTGACTGACGACATCATAGCCGAGTTGGAGGGTACCGGAATCCGGCGACGGGGCCCGAAGACCAGGGAGGTGTACCAAAAAATCACCGAGCGGGGCTGGATCGGCATTTCCTGGCCCGTAGAATACGGCGGGCAGGGCGGCAGTCGAATCGACCAGTACATCGTGGAAGAGGAGTTTGCCCGCATTGGCATCACCGTTGGCGGAGCCGGGTCCGGCGCGCCGGCCATACTCGCAGCGGGAACCGAAGAGCAGAAGCAGGAGTTCATCCCCGGCGTAATTCGCGGCGAAATTTCCTTTGCTCTGGGATTTACCGAGCCCCAAGCGGGCGCCGACCTCGCCGGTCTCCAGTGCCGCGCCGTCCGCGATGGCGACGAGTACGTCATCAACGGCCAGAAGATGTACACAACGGCCGCACACTACGCAACTCACATCTACCTGATGGCGCGCACCGACCCTGATGCCCCGCGCCACCGGGGAATCAGCATATTCCTCATACCCATGGACACCCCCGGCATCACCGTCCGCCCATTGTGGACCATCCAGAACAATCCTCCCGCGCCTCTCGGAACAACTTACGGCGACGCCCGCACCAACGAAACCTTCTTCGAAAATGTTCGTGTGCCAGCTTCGTGCATGTTGGGAGAGGAAAACCAGGGCTGGTACGTCGGCGCAATGGGACTCAACCTCGACCGCGTCGGCGCATCTCGGTACTTGATTTCCATCCAGCGCGATGAGGACATCGTAAACTGGGTAAAGGAAAACGACATCGAGGGCTACGGTATGCGCGAAGACCCCACCACCCGCGACCGGCTCGCAGATATGTGGATCGAAGGTCAGGTGTGTCGTCTGATGACCTTGCGCAGCATGTCCATCGTCGAATCCGATGGCAACTTCACCTACGAAGGATCGGCTGAGAAGGTCTTTGCTCCCGAACATGGTGTTCGGACCACAGAAACCATCGCCCAATTGCTGGGTCCATACGGCCAATTGCTCAACGGCTCCGAGGATTCCGTAGAAGACGGCATTTTTGCCCACAACCTGATGGGCGCTTTCCAGAGCGGCATCAACCACGGCAGCGTCCAAGTCATGCGAGACCAGGTGGCCCGCCGGGGACTGGGCATGCCCCGCGTCTAATCAGCCCCAAAAGTTGCACTCCTTCCAGAGCCCTCCAATGCCTCAATTCGACTCCGACCACAGCCGCATCTGCGCCGATTTCGTGCGGAATAGCCGGCGTTATCTGGCAGACGGAGAGCTCCTGCAAGCCTCCGAGAAAGGATGGGGCGCCGCGGCCCACGCCGCCAAAGTGTACGCTGACGCGCGAGATTACGACTATCGAAGCCATAGCCACTTTAACCATGTAGTGTTGATGCTTGCCCAAGAGTCAGGCGACCGTACGGTGATTCGTTGGGCAGACAGCGCCAACGGTCTGCATAACAATTTCTATCTTGACTGGTATGACGCTGAAATGGTCTCCGAGCAGTTGGATGATGTAGAAAAGTTCGTCCATCTCATCGCCGATCTCACCGACGTTCCGCTAACTAACTGACAACGCTACTGAGGCACAATGAACGTACTTCCCACCGAAGAAGAACTAATGGTGAAAAACGCCGCCCGCGAGTTTCTGGACGGAGAATGCCCGCCCAGCCTTGCTCGCGCGGTGGAGCAGGACGAGCGCGGCTACTCGGTTGAGCTATGGGAGAAGATGGCCGCTCTCGGTTGGTTCGGCATCTCCCTACCCGAAGTCTACGGGGGTGGCGGCCTTCCGGTAACGTACCTGGGGCTCATCATAGAAGAGTGCGGCCGGGCCATTGCTCCGGTACCCCTGCATTCCACGTCCACCGCTGCGCTGGCGCTGGCCAAATTCGGCTCCCAACAGCAGCAGGAATCATTCCTGCCTCGGGTCGCGCGGGGCGAATTGATAATGACCTGGGCTGTCCAGGAACAGGACCCACGCCTTCGTGCCGATACCGTGCAATGCCGGGCTGAGGTGGACGGCGACAGTCTGGTGATAAATGGCATTAAGCACTTTGTGGACAACTTTTCGGCGGCAGAACTGATGGTCGTCGCAGTTCGCACTGCGCCTCCCAGTGATGCCAACGCCGGGATAACACTTGCCATCGTGCCCACCGACGCCCCAGGCATCCAGGAAACACGGCTTACCACGCTAGCCAAAGACTCGCAAAGCAAACTGAGCCTGGAAAGCGTGCGAATCCCCCTCTCCAACATCGTCGGTGAGATCAACCAGGGATGGCCACTCACCCAGGAGATGCTGGACACGGGCACGGCCCTGCTATGCGCCCAGATCGTGGGCGCGGCCCGCAAGGATGCGGAAATGGCCATCGAATACGCCAAGAACCGTGTTGCGTTTGGGCGTCCTCTCGCCGGGTTCCAGTCCATCCAGCACCTTTGCGCCGATATGGTGGTCTGGTGCGACGGCGCCCAGCTGTTGACCTACGAGGCCCTGTGGAAGCTGGACCAGGGACTACCCTATGCAGTGGAAGTTTCCCAGGCCAAAGCGTTCACCAATGATAAATGCCAGGCTACGGTACGCTCCTCCCAGCAAATCCACGGCGGAATCGGTTTTATGATGGAGTTCGACCTGCATCTCTGGTACCGGCGCGTTACCGCCTGGACCATGCGCATGGGCACCAGTTTTGAACACCGCGCTCGTGTTGCCCGGGCCCTGCTGGACCAGCCGGGCAAGGTGCGCCTCGGCATGAACCTGGAACCCGTTGCCTGAATTAGCCTGTATAAACGCCAGACCGACCAAGGAGTCAATCCATGCCCGTTGATCCCGTTTGCAAGTCCGAAATCAACGAAAATACCGCCCGCGCCACGACCGGGCAGACCATGCACGGCGCCAATGAAGTCGATCCGACCGCCGGCACCCGTAGTTTCCACAACGGTGAGTGGTATTATTTCTGTAGCCTTGAGTGCCGCACCAAGTTCCTGGCGGCGCCAAACACCTACATCGAGAGTTAATTTCAGCGCAGCACAGCGGTTGTTGCATCGGCGGCGCCGACAGGAGGAATATTATGCACGTGGGTCTGGTGATGGAATGCGATTATCGCGAAGGCCGCACCCAGGACGAGGCATTCGCCGAAGCCTTTACCGTCGCCCAACTGGCTGACGAATGCGGTATCGACGGAGTCTGGTTAGCCGAACGGCATTTCGCCGCTCCTCGTACTCCGACCGATCCGGGTGGAGCCGGGATACCATCCGTTTCTTCCGTACCGTTACTCATGGCCGGCATCATCGCCGCCCGCACCGAACGCGTCCGTGTGGGAACGGGTGTTAGTGTCCTGCCTCTGGCCCACCCCATTCGCCTGGCGGAAGAAGCCGCTACGGTGGACAACATCTCCCGCGGCCGCCTGGATTTCGGCATCGGGCGCAGCAGCTTCCCCCGGTCATATCTTGGCTATGGCGTGCCATTCGACGAGAGTCGGCAGCGTTTCTCCGAAGCCCTGGACATCATACTCAAGGCTTGGAACAACTACCGTTTTTCCCACCACGGCCACTACTACGACATGGATGACGTGGTGGTCACTCCGCGGCCCTACCAGCAACCCCACCCGCCAATTCGCATTGCCGCCAATTCGGTTGATACATTCAGCATAGTCGGAGAACTGGGCTTTCCGCTGGTTACCGGCGTCCGCGGTCAGGGAATCGCTCAGGTGGCGCGAAACCTGGAACTGTACCGCGCGGCCACCACCAAAAATGGGCATGACGTGGACGACGTTTATGTCCGGATGCCCATCTACGTGTCAGATTCCATGGAGCAGGTCCGGGCGGACACCGAAGAAAGCACAATGCGCGCATTCCAGCGCACCGCCAATACGTACATCCAGACTGTCGCCGCCGAAGGTGAACACGCATCGGCGGAACGCCGCCAGCGGGCGGAACAACTCCTCAATACCACCTACGACGACTTGTTGGTGGACCGGGTTGCATACGGTTCTCCGCAGCAGGTAGCCGACCGGCTCATCGAAATTCGCGACGAGCTAGGTCTCACCGGTTTCATTATGGAACCCAACCTGGGCGGCACCGTCCCGCCTGAGAACGTGCAGAAGTCAATCCGCCTCTACGCCGAAGAGGTTGGCCCGGCCCTGCGCGAGTAACCTGCGCCACACCGACCCCAAAGAGCCCCGCTGGAAATCGGGGCTCTTTTCTATCGAATGTGCCGGGAACTAATTCCCGATTTCGCCCAGGAACGACAACAGCGCTGCGTTTACCTCGTCCGGTTTCTCCTCGTGCAGGAAGTGACCTGCCCCGGGTATAAACTGAGTGCGCAGGTTAGTCGCCGCCTTTTGCCACGATGCTTCCGGATCCATACCGCCTGCCGTTGCCGTGCGTTGCCGACGCTCTCCCCAAAGGTACAAGAGCGGAATGCTGAGAACTCGTTCGGCATCGGCTCGCCAATCTGGCGGATCTTCGTAGGCCGCTGCCCGGTAATACGAAAAACCGCCGCGCAACGCGCCGGGCTGCGAATACGCCCTGGCATACACCGCAACTTCCTCATCAGACATCATTGCCTGGTTGACCGACCAGTTCCGGTAGAAGTAACGCAGATACGCTTCTTCATTTCCCCGCACGAGATGTTCGGGCAGGTCGGGTATCTGGTGGAAGTACGAGTGCCACCTTTCCCGCACCCCCTGCGGCGTTTGTAGTTCCAGCTGCTCCAGCGGATGCGTACCGTCCAGCAATGCGAGACGGTCGACTTCCGCTTCATGGTCGAGACAGTATCGGTAGGACACCCGCACGCCGATGTCGTGTCCAACAATTGCGACTTTGTCGTGTCCCAAATGTCGCACCAACTCGTAAATGTCGGTAGCCGCCGTACGGGTTCGGTAGTCTTGCAGAGGCTTCTCAGACGCGCCGAATCCCCGCATATCGGGCACAATTACCTGGTAATTCTGCGACAGTACGGGAATCTGCTTGCGCCAGGAGAACCACATCTCCGGCCACCCGTGAAGCAGCACCACCGGGTAGCCATCGCCTTCGATAACGTAATGAATGTTCACTCCGTTGACCCGTGCTGTACGGTGTGTGAAGTCCCAATCTGGCATGATGGTCACCCCCTTCTGTACAAGACCCGCAGAACGCCAAACCGCGTTCGCTCTTTACAAGTTGATTGCGTTTAGTCCAACCCGCGACAAATCTTCGTCGCGCTGGCCGCTGGGATAGCCACCCACGCCGATGCCGCCCAGAATCACGCCATCCTGCATGATGACCAAACCGCCTTGACCGTGGGTAAACCGGGGGTCGCCGAGGTCGGCGATGCCCCGGCCCTGTTCCTGCAATCGGGCAGCGTGGGCGCCGGAGTCCTGGCCCATGACTGCCGAAGTGTATGCCTTGCGGAGGGCATGGCGGCGGCTGAAAACGCGGAGGTTGTCCATGGTGCGGTATGCCAGCAACTCACCACCGGCGTCCACAATTGCCATTGCCACCGGTTCGTCCGGAGTTTCCATTCCCCTGGCGAGCATGGCATTCATTGCCGCTGTGACTTGTTCATTCGAAAGTGTCGGTTTAGTAGCCATAGTGGGCCTCCAGTTGTTCGATGTTCCGTAGTGCGCCGATGATACCACGTTACTGCCCACGTCCAGATCAAATGCGTTCACCGCAACCATGTGTTGAACCTCACGCGTACCCACACCTAAAATCCTGTCCATCGATGTAAAAACCTGTCCCCTCCCCGTTCGTCCTGAGCCTGTCGAAGGGCGCGCCCCGTCATTCCGGACTTGATCCGGAATCCACCGGGAGGGCAGCGGTGGGGCGTACCGACCATAAACTGTCATTGCGAGGAGCGCAGCGACGTGGCAATCCCGTTGAGGCTGAACACGTGCCGACGAACCGCCGTTGCTGCGGCGACGAGATTGCCAACCCCCGTATCGAGTACGGGGTCGCAATGACAAAGTGGGTACGCATGAGCAGGCTTGGTGGTAGAATGCCACCAACTGGCGTGAACTATCCCGACGCTGCAATAATACTGAATGCGCGTTTGGGCCCGTTTGCCCGGCGACCGGTCGGAACATTCCGGCAGAAAAAGAAGAATCACCAACTGCAACATTGACGACGTCCCCTGCTACACTGGATCAGGGCGCCGTATTCCCCGCCGGTAATGCGAGACTGATTTGACACTATGACGAAGTATGACGATTTCCCGCCTGGTGAACGTCAGGCAGTTTACCGCGCCATCTATTCACGGCGGGATGTTCGGGTGTTCAGGAATGATCCAATTCCACCGGAAACACTGGCCCGCATCATCCAGGCAGCCCACCACGGCCCGTCGGTAGGTTTCATGCAACCGTGGGACTTCATTATCGTCGGTGACACAAAAATCCGCCGGCAAGTAAAAGACCTGTTCGACCGGGAGCGTCAGGCCGCCGCCCAGTTCTTCGACGAACCCCGGCGTTCCCAATATCTGGCGTTGAAGCTCGAAGGGATCATGGAATCGCCGGTGAACCTGTGCATCACGTGCGACCCCACGAGGGCTGACGAGGTATTGGGGCGGAACTCGATGCCGGAGACGGATGTTTATTCCACGTGCTGCGCCGTGCAGAACCTGTGGCTGGCCGCGCGGTCGGAAGGAGTGGGAGTGGGCTGGGTCAGCATCCTGAAACGCCCTCAACTGCGGCGGCTGCTGGGCATACCACCCCACATCATCCCCGTGGCTTATCTCTGCCTCGGATATCCGGTCGAATTCGCCGCCCAGCCGTTGCTCCAGTCAGTGGGTTGGCGGGAGCGCCTGCCCTTGGCTGATCTCGTACACTACGACGGTTGGGATGCGCAGCCGGACTCCGGTATTTGGGAAGAAGTGCGGGCGGCGTTGATCGGTGTGAACGGCGCATCGCCCGACGAGGAACCACTCCCTGAGAATTAGACCCGCTGACCGGGCACGTTACGGCGCTCTCTCTAGGTTTACGCGCGCGGCGCTAAGAAATGACCCGGCGGAAGAACTCCAGAGCGTTTCCACCGATGATCTTCTGCACCTGTCCGTCCGTATAGCCCCGGCGGATCAGGCCGCGCACTATGTTCTTCCCGTCGGCCGGCGATTCCAGTCCGTTGAGATACGGAGCGGGCAATTGGTCAGGGCCGTCGCGGCCCATCATGTGACGGTGAAAGGCCACGTGGTCGCCGATTGTCGTGTCGGTACCGATTCCAACGTGATCAATTCCCACTAGCTGCGCCATGTAATCATAGTGATCCAGAACACAGTCGATGTCCTGTTCGGGATCGTCGCTAAGCGAGTTGGGCACCGCGGTGATGCAGATCAGTCCGCCTTTCCGGGCGCAGGCAAGTAGCTCCTCGTCCTTTCGGGTACGCCCGTTCGGACGCAGCGTGTAGGCCGCGTTGTGACTGAAAACCACCGGCGCTCTAGAAAATTCTATGGCATCCAGCGCCGTCGGCATCGAGGCATGGGACAGGTCCACCGCCATCCCCAGGTCATTCATTCGGTGCACAACTTCAATGCCGAAATTGCTCAAACCACCGGGGTTGCGTTCATTCAGGCCGTCTCCGATGAAATTCTTTCGGTTGTACGTAATGCCGGCCAACCGCACGCCCATGCCGAACAGAGCGTCCACCCATTCCATGCGATTCCCGATGGCAAGGTGTTCTAAAGTAGGCATGAATCCGATATTGCCCTGTTGCTTGGCGGCGACTATATCGTCAGCATTGCCTATTTTGACCACGCTCTGCTGAGAAGCGACGTCGGCCAACATGCCTCCCACTTCGGCAACCAGGTCTTCATATTCCACAAAGGACATATCGGTCGTATTTCTAAGGCCACTGAACACGTTGGCCGTGGTCACAGCGGTCCAACCGCCGGCTTCCACAGCCTGGTAGCCCCACTGATAGCGGTTGCCGCGCAGGTAATCTATGAATCGCTCCATGGATTCGGGCATCACGAACGGGTGCTGGTGCACGTCCACCATGACCGCCTCTTCCATAATGCCCTGGAATCTGGCGTCTTCGGATGCGGTCAGCGGAACGGTGAATGAGGGAACACTATTCAGTTCCCTTGCCAATGGGATTCCATTCGCAGCCATGAATTTAACCTCCGATCCCGGGTGCCCCGTCGTTGCAAATGCAACGATGCCAGGGGTTTAAACGGCAATCAAAAACCATACGGAGTCCAGGGTTGGTGCTGGACGGCAAACATGCGGTCAGCCCGCTGCAGTGCCCCTGGTGTACACTCGTCCACCAGGCCGGCCCGCGAGAGGGTGGTGAAGCTCACGGTTCCCAGATACACTGACGCCAGATCACGAACGGACAACACCAGATCGGGTGACGAATTTGAACTCCGGCATGTCGCGCCTTTGGACGAACCCTCCAACTCGAACCGTCCTTCGTTCCAGGTACACAGGTCATCTCGCACGTCCAACACCAAGCCGCCGGTTTCCATATAGTGCCGGGTCTTCAACGCGGCGGCCACGTCCACTAGGCGCAGCCACATGCCATCGCGCGTGGTGCGGTGCAGCCGTCTCGGATCTGCCAACATCCAGGGCAATGGGTCGTCCACCGGACGCCGGTCCGCTTCAGTTGTAGTGACCAAATCCACTTCAAAGCAAAATCGCCACAGAGCGGCGTTTGCCTCTTCTGTAATTGCCATTAACTCGTTGACGACCAGGGTCGTTCCACTGGTACGGTATTTCGCGTAGCCATCCACCGTTCCACCGTCCACATACGCGACGTAGAACAGACCCCCACGGCCGCCTTGCCGGTGTTCCGGCGCTTGTGATTCCCGTTCCCACAGGTGAATCGCCTTTTGGATTACCCCCGGTCGACCGGCGGTACTCCGCCGGGAAACCTCGGGAAGCTCTTTTGTAATGTCATCCGGATCCACGAAAACGATTTTGCCATGACTTTCATGTCGCCTGGCGTAGGCATTGTGCTGCCGCTCGATGATCCATTGTTCGCGCAATGAACCGATTCCATACCCGAATCTACCGTAAATCGCGCTTTCCGAGGCAAACAGCGCTGCCAACGGTTCGCCGCGTTCGTGTATACCGCGGATCTGATGGTGCATCATCCTGGTTAACACACCCTGCCGCCGGTGCGTCGGCTGTACAGCGATGTTGGCAACGCCTGCTGTCGCCGAGGAAGAGCCCGGCACGGACATTTCGATTGGGTGCGAATGTGCGCCACCGACGATGTTGCCTTCGTCGAATACTGCAATGGAGCGATCCAGATCAAAATGCGCACGCAACATCTCCGGATTATTATCCAGCCGGTTGCCATAAGCCCGCGCCTCAGCCCGATTCCACTGAACGAATTCGTCAGGGGTTATGGCCCTCATTTCCAGCATAGAGATTACTCTCCCCGTTTAGCAGTTCACTCCAACGAATATATTGGATTATAGGGCATTACGCCATATCCGCCACATTGGTCGGAACCAGGGATAAATCAACTGCTACTGGGCACGCACGTGCCCCAGGAATTTGCTGGGCCGGGACCCCGATTGGTTCACGCGCAATTAGAGACAGGAACCGCTGTTATCGCTTTCATTTGGGCTTACCGGCACAGCCCATCGCACGCTGTTGATGGCAGGGCCTTTTCAAAGTTGTTGAATTAAACACCCGCTCGTCCTGAGCCTGTCGAAGGACGATCTACGATTGTTCGACAAGCTCACCATGAGCGGAGGTCAGAGGATCACTTTGAAAAGGCCCTGTGTTGATAGCCGAAGGCCTTGATGTTATCAGCGTGTTGCCGTCCGAATCGCGTGGAATCGGTGGGCGAATGGGGTTACGGGCCGTGCCCGCGCCCGCACACATCGGCATAGAATGGTGGAGCTGGCGGGAATCGAACCCGCTACCTCTTCAATGCCATTGAAGCGCTCTCCCAAATGAGCTACAGCCCCAGCCGATGCGTCCGGCAGCGCAACGCCGCCGGACGCAACTATTCTAGCAGGCCAACGTTCCGGCCCGCAACTCACCCTCCCCAGGCTAACCCTTCCGGGTGTATTTGACGACGGTGCGGCCCGTGCTGCCTTCGTATGGTTCCACCACGTAAAGGTCTTTCTGGCTGTCCACCCAAACGCCGTGACAACTGCGGTGCGTCAGATCACCCCATTGAGTCAAACGTTGACCCTCAGCGTCCAGAATGCTCAGCATTCCGCCGTTGTGTTCCGCAACATACGCCACGTCATCATCATCGATGCAAATCACCGCCGGGCCGATCAACTTGCTGGGCCAGTCGGTAATATGTGTGCCGTCCTGCTGGAACACTTGCACCCGGTCATTTTCCCGGTCCGCGATCAACAGGTTGCCGTGCCGATTGATCCAGGCGCCGTGAGGCAAATTGAACTGACCTGGTCCAGGACCTGGCTCGCCCCAGGAGAAAAGATGCTCACCGGACGCGGTGAATTTGTGCACGCGGGCATTGGCATATCCGTCAGCGATGTAGATCTCGCCCTCATCATTCAACGCAATACCGGCCGGCATATTGAACGGCTCGGCGCCGCGAACGACCGAATGCCAGGAGTTGGAATCAAACGCGCTGTTGTCGGCGCCGGTATCCGAGCGATAGCCACGCTCCCCGATGGACATCACCAGCTCGCCATCCTTGGTCAGCTTGAAAATTTGTCCCATGTTCCGGTCCACGAGCCAAACGTAACCCCACTGGTCGATAATGATGGCGTGGGGAAACTCGAACATCCCGGCTCCCCAGGACTTTACGAACTTTCCTTCGCGGTCGAATACCATAATCGGATGCTCGGGATTCCGGTTGAAACAATAAATCCGGTCTTCATCGTCACCAAAAACAGCGGCCGCCGGCATGGGGATGCCATCGGGCAGTTGAGCCCAGTTTCGATCAAATTCGTAGGTGTGCGCGCCAGTCCCCACGATGTTGGTTGCAGTAGTCATAAATTCCTCCAGCTTCCGTGTGTACTTCGTAACCTAACATTAACCACTCTTGATGCGCCATCAATCGGATTGAATCGAACCGAAAACCAGCTTTTCGATGTGTCAACGAACCAGGGTGTGTCGACAAATACCGTCATTCCCGCAAAAGCGGGAATCCAGTGGCCGAAGTCGTTAATCACGGTTCTGATTCTTTCATCATTCCTTCTCTGGATTCCTGCTTTCGCAGGAATGACGGCTTGGTTTGTAATTGTTAACAGGCTCTAGCTTCAGAAGGCGCTGATCCCCGGTGTGTTCACCCCGATACTGTAAAGGGAATGCCCAGAAGTCAGATACAAGGTGCGCATGTCATCGCCGCCGAAACAGATGTTGCGCGTCACCTCCGGAGTCGGCAGCACGCCGGCCTGCTCTCCGTTGGGGTTCACGATCCAAACGCCGCCCGAACCGGTGCACCATACGCGGCCTTCGGTATCCACCTTCATGCCATCGGGAACACCCGGAGCGGTGGAGCCCATCTCGATGAGGATTCGGTTCCCGCTCAGCGTACCGTCAGCCGCAACGTCAAACGCGCGAATCCGCCGGTTGGGGCAGAATTCTCCGCGTTCTTCGCGGTCGAAATCCGCCGCTTCGGCCCGACTGATAGCAACGTACAGTATCGCCTCATCGGGCGACAGCGCCAAACCATTGGCGTACTCGCATTCGTCGGTGGCCAGATGCACATTTCCGGCGGAGTCGATGCGATAAATTCCGGCAAAGGGAATCTCCCGCAATTCTTCCGGAAAACGAAGATGCGGATCGGTGAAATATATGGTGCCGTCGGTGCGGCAAATAACATCATTGGGTTTGTTAAATCGTTTGCCGTCCCAACGATCCGCGATGGTGGTCAAATGGCCCGCAGCGTCCATCCGCGTGACGCAGCGATGGTCGGCTCCTTCGCACATTAGCAGGTTGCCCTGACCGTCCAGCGTGCAGCCATTGCCCTCACCCGTGTTTTCCCGCACCACCGACGTGGAGCGAGTTTGAGGGTCCCATTTCAACAGCTGCTCACGACCCAAATCTACGAAGGTCAAGTATCCACCGGGGTGCCACAGTGGCCCCTCCGTGCGATCCAACGCACCGTCCAGTAGTGTCAGTTCCGATTCGGACAGCAACCCAGACAAATCATCCGCCATTTTCGCGCCTCCTGTTGTAATCTACCGTTCGGCGCGATTATAGCAACTGCACAACACCATCCCAACCTTCACGCGTACCCACTTTAATCTGTCATTGCGACCCCGTACTCGATGCGGGGGTTGGCAATCTCGTCGCCGTAGCAATTGTGGTTTGCCGACGTGTGTTCAACCTCAACCAGATTGCCACGTGGTTCGACAGGCTCACCATGAGCGGCTGCGCTCCTCGCAATGACAGGTGGGGGTGAGCGCTCCTCGCAATGACAGTAGGCCAGTTTGGTTTGACAAAGTGGGTACGCGTGAGCATCCCAACCCGATGGACACCAACAATACCGTGGGCTATGATGGCAGCCGCTTCCATTCCGGTAATTTCAAGACGCCGCGTTGGCTCATGCGTACTCACTTGTCATTGCGACCCCGTACTCTATGCGGGGGTTGGCAATCTCGTCGCCGTAGCAACGACGGTTCTTCGGCATGTGTTCAGTATCATCGAGATTGCCACGTCCCTCGACAAGCTCGGGATGATCCTTCGACGGGCTCAGGATGAGCGGAAGATTCTCGCAATGACGGATTAAAGCGGGTAGGCGGGTGGGTAATGCTGTGGCTGAAAAATACGACCTGGCCATCATCGGAGCCGGCTCTGCCGGAATAACCGCCGCTCGTTTTGCCAATCGTCTCGGCAAGCGCACGGTGCTGGTCGAGGCCAACCGGGTGGGCGGAGACTGCACCTGGACCGGTTGCGTCCCCAGCAAATCCCTGCTCCACGCCGCCAGCGTCGCCAACACGGTGCGAAACGCCAGCCACGCCGGCATCACCGTATCGCCGCCAACCATCGATTTCGCCGCTGTGATGGCCCGCATCCGGGATGTGATAGGACAAATCTATTCGTCTGAATCTCCAGACGCCCTGCGTGATGAAGGAATAGACGTAGTGGAAAGTCATGCCGAATTTACCGGCGACCGATCCATTGCCGCCGCTGGGCGATCCATATCCGCGAAATCCTTTCTCATTTGTACCGGCGCATCGCCATTCGTCCCGCCCATCGCCGGCCTCGACAACACGCCGTTTCTCACGTATGAATCGTTCTGGCAACTGGATGCGCTCCCGGCCCGGCTGATCGTGGTCGGCGGCGGCCCGGTGGGATGTGAAATATCTCAAGCCTGCCAGCGACTCGGATCCCAAGTCACCCTGGTTGAGGCCCTTGATCGTATCCTGCCTAACGACGACGCAGATGCCGCGGGGTTGGTCGCAACCGCGTTGATCTCCGACGGGGTAGATGTTCGTCTATCGGCCCCGGTGGAATCGGTACGACTAATCGGTAAAGAGTTCTGCGTAACCGTCGCGGACGGAGTCAACATCATGGGCGACGCGGTGTTGGTGGCAGTTGGCCGACGTCCCAACGTGTCCGGAATGAATCTGGATGCCGCTGGCGTAGAGCATGGCCCGTCGGGTATTGCGGTAGATGCCTACCTGCGCACGACTGCCCGCGGTATCTATGCTGCGGGTGATTGTGTTGGCGACTTCCAGTTCACCCACTACGCCGGTTTCCAGTCTGCCATGGCTGTCCGAAACGCGTTGCTGCCTGGCAAATCCCGCGCTCGACCGGAGCGCGTTCCCTGGGCAACGTTTACTGATCCGGAGGTCGCCCAGGCCGGATATACGGAGGCACAGGCCCGCCGCGCCTTTGGCGGCAAAGTGCGTACGTCAATCCTTGAGATGGCCCAAATTGACCGGGCTGTCATCGACGGCACGACCATCGGGTTCATCAAGGTGACACATCGCGCCAACGGCAAGGTACTGGGAGCCACCGTGGTCGGCCCGCGAGCCGCCGAGGTGGTTCAGGAATGGATGATGGCTATCAACCAGGGGATGAGCCTTTCCGGCGTATTGAAAAGCATCCACCCTTACCCATCGTTGGCAACCGGCAATCAGCAGCTTGCCTGGGAATCCTACCTGTCCGGAATTACCAGTGGGTTTCGGGGGAAATTGTTGCGGCTGGTCAGTAGATGACCAACACTGCAACGCGCATCTGGCAAAAATTCAGGGCGCCGGGCCATACGGCGCCCTGAATACTCGGAACAATGCTAACGGGCTATCGGCCCAGCATCTGCTACCCCTCTGTTACGTCATTCGCGCTCAAGATACGGAAAACCTCACCGGTGAAGTCTTGGTGGGCAACGCCGCACGCTGCGGGGCAACCACCGTTCATGGACAACAATTCCATATCCTGGACCTCGACCATCTTGCGCAGTTTGACCGAATGGGCCACTAGCGAATTGTCCCTCGGTTACCTCGCCCTACACAGTGGCGCCGATGCGAAACTTCTTGGTGCCGCAATCCACACAAATCCCCTGTGTGGCCGGACGTCCGTTTTTCATGGTAACGCCCTGCACTTCCCGCGAGTCTGTCTTAGCCTTGCACTTGACGCAATAGATCTGAATTTGGGTGCTCAATTTGTTTCCCTCCGAGTTCGTCACCATCAGTGACAGTTGTATCCGTAATACCTTGCCGTACCCCGTTATGTCAACGGCGTGGGCGACAGATTTTACCCGTTTTGTTGCCAAGGTCCACTTGAACCCTGAATTGGCGGTCTGCGCTCTATAAATCCGGCAGTTTGTTCGTAGGAATGCGCAACTCGCAATACCATTGCTTCATCAAACGGCTTCCCCACTATTTGCAAACCCATCGGCAGCCCGTCGTCCGACAGTCCGCACGGGACCGACACCGCTGGCAACCCGGAAACGTTGAACGGCCCGGTGAAACTGGGTTGCGTCAACGTGGTTGACCCGGCGTATCCATCGATCTTCGGCGCCGTCGAAGCGTAGGTCGGCGTCACCAGAACATCCGCGTCGCGCAGTGCGTCAGCCATTTCATCCTTGATTACCCGGCGCATCCGCACTGCCTGATTGTAATCCGCAGCGGTGAGCAACCCGCCCAACAGGAAACGGTTGCGAACCATGTCGCCATAATCCTGTCGTCTGCTCTTAAGGTTGGCCTCATGGAACGAATAGGCCTCCGACATCATAACCACCTGGTTGGCGGTTTGGGCGTATTTGATATGCGGAATGTTTACATCCCGTATTTCTGCTCCCATCTCGGCCAATGTTTCCAGGGCACGTTCCGCCGACCTGATTACTTGCGGGTCCACCCCGGGCGCAAGTTCGTAAAAATACTCCCGCGGCACACCCACCTTCAGACCGGCGATCCCGTCTTTCAGGGCGGCCAGGAAATCCGGAACGGGGACATCCGCAGTCGTTGGATCCTTTGGATCATAACCGGCGATCGCCTGCAGCATTACTGCGGCATCTTCCACTGTCCAGGTCATCGGCCCGCAATGGTCCTGCGACCACGACAGCGGAACCACACCAAAGTTGCTGACCCGCCCAAATGTTGGTTTGATTCCCACTATCCCGCACATGGAAGCCGGCCCGCGAATGCTGCCTCCGGTGTCCGACCCGAGCGCACCCATGCAAAGTCCTGCTGCCACCGCGGCGCCTGACCCGCTGCTGCTGCCCCCTGGCATGTGCTCGGTGTTCCATGGATTCCGCGCCGGCGGGAACAGGCTGGAGAAATCGGGGCCTCCCAGGGCGAATTCATGCATCGCCAGCTTCCCCAACAGCACCACGCCCGCATCGTAAAGTTTGGCTACCGTAGTCGCATCCTCGTGCGGTATTCGGTCCGGAGTAACCCGGGACATGGCGGTAGTCCTGATACCGGCGGTGTCATACAAGTCCTTCAGCCCAATCGGAATGCCGTGCAGCGGCCCCCGATAGTTGCCGGCGGCAATCTCGGCCTCAGCTTGCCGCGCCTGCTCCAATGCTCGATCAGGTAACAGGGTGACGTACGAATCCAGGCGACCGTCGATCTCCCCGATTCTCTGGAGATATGCCTGCGTCAACTCGACTGGAGACAGGCGCCCATCGCGGATCAACGGCGCAGCCTCCGCAATGGTCAGGTAGTGCAGTTCATGGGAGCTCGGCATCATCCGCCACCTCTCAACGCCGCCGTATCCACGCGCCGACTACCTTGCCCAATCGGCCGGAAAAGTCATCGCCTGACCACCCAGGGGCAAGTCAGCCTCGTGCAGCATGGCGACCCTTTCGCGCAAAAATTGGTACAACGGCAGCAGCTCTTCCAGCTCCCTTTCGTCAAGGGGCAGCCCGGCCAAACGCACCAGCGTCCGGAGCTCGTCCATCGTTACGTTTTCGTCGGCCATACCAAAATTCTCCGATGTCGCTTACGGCTAAAATACCGCGATGGGATTAACGGGAGAACCGGTTGTGTTGTGCAGCCGCAGCGGATTGATACTGACCAGGAAAGTCCAGCGGTTTCTTTGACGACACTCCTGCGCCACGTCCTCGAGGTTGGCATTATCCAGTATCCAAAGTCCCATCGCCGTTATGGATACCTGGTGAACCGGGTTGGTAAGCTGCCCACCGTACTGAGGCGGGCTCACGTCGTTGCCCGTATCCGATCCCAATACCGCGATGTCCCGCTCCTTGAACAGGGGCAGGCAAGCCGCCTGGCACGCAGTGGAGCCGGCCTCGCGAGGCACCGGTCCCTCCACGCCGCGACGGTGTAGCTGACCGGTTCTAACCAGCAACACGTCACCCGCTTCGATCCGGAACCCGCAACGCTCTTCGGCTGCCAGTATGTCGTCCGGCATCACGCCATCGCCGCGTTCCACCCAGTCGATGCCCCGCACGAAGGGCACATCCACCAGCACTCCGCGAGTCATGAATCCTCGCTGCGCCGCCTCAACCGAACATACAGTTGCGCCCAGGTTGGTGGATACCATGTGGGCCGGCTTGCCGTTGTACGTCTTACCGTTCCAGAAGAAGTGCGCCAGACTGTCCACGTGGGTAACCGACACGCCGTGGAATATCATACCGATATAGTCCATGGCGACCGCCGACTCTCGCGACGACACCTTATCCCCGGTTGCCCATCCCTCGCCGCTCTCCACCATGTAGTGGACCGGAGGCGCCGGCACGTCCGGCGTGGGATCCCAGGTGATTTCCCGCGATAACGAAACGCAATAACCATCTTCAACCGTTGCCAGAGCCGATCGGGTTTTTTCGGGCGTTATCAGATTGGGCGTTCCCAACTCATCGTCGTCGCCCCAGCGACCCCAATTGGAGAGGCTGTCAAACCAGCCCAGGACTTCCTGTTCCGACGGGATACCTGCCTGCGGCATAATCGGTTCCTCCTTGCTTCGGGCCTCTATTGTCATTCCAAACGGTGTCCGGCATTATGCCGCAGGGCCGGAACCGGCGCAACCGGCGATTTCGGCTCGCGCGTACCCGCTTGGTCAAACCAAACTGGCCTGCTGTCATTGCGAGGAGCACAGCCGCTCATGGTGAGCCTGTCGAACCACGTGGCAATCTCGATGAGGCTGAACACACGTCAGCAAACCACTATTGCTACGCGCTGACGAGATTGCCACACTACGCTCGCAATGGCAAAGTGGGTACGCATGAGATGATTTCGGTGTATTCGCAGGTATGTTATAATTCGCCCAACCTCCCCGAGAGACGAAGATTATGCAGTGCCAAATTTGCAAAAAAGCCGGCATGACCGGCAACAACGTTAGCCACTCAAACCGCAAGACCAAAACCCGTTGGAAGGCCAACGTTCACAAGCAAACCCTGGCTATCGACGGAAAGCCGGTTCGCATAAAGATCTGCTCACGATGTCTGCGGACTATGTACAAGCCGCCACGGCCCAAAAAGGCCCGCACTCGCGCCGCTACCTAAATCACAAGGCGAGCGCCACGGATTAAGCACTAAGGATTATCGGAACGGGCGCTTTGCCCGTTCTTTTCATGCGGGGCTGGAACACTCCTGCCCGCGTTACTGGCCGGGCGCAACCCCGATAGCAGCATCGCGCAGCGCCGCTATCGCCTCGGCCACCGACTGTTCCCGGTTGAAGATGGCAGTACCGGCAACGAGAATCTCAGCGCCGGCCGCCACTGAGTCGCGTGCCGTGGTGTCGGCTTTCACGCCACCATCCACCTCCAGTTGAACCGGATATCCATGCTCCTGAATCACGTCGTACAAACGGCGTAATTTCCCCAACGCCGCCGGGATGAATGATTGTCCACCGAAACCCGGATTTACTGTCATCACCAGCACGATATCCAAATCGGGCAACACCTCCTCCACCGCCGAAATCGGCGTTGCGGGATTGATAGCAACACCCACCTGATTGCCATTCTCCTTTATCAAGGCAATCGTGCGGTGCAGATGGGCACACGCCTCCGCATGCACCAGCACCTGGTCAGAACTTACCTTCATCAAACCGGGCAGCAGACGATCCGGTTCGTGCACCATCAGATGCAAGTTGAGAGGCAGGTCGGTGGCGCTGCGGATACAATCCACCACGACCTCGCCGAACGAAATGTTTGGTACGAACCGGCCGTCCATCACATCAACGTGTATCAGATCTGCTCCTGCGGCGTCGGCCTCCCGAACTTGCTGCGCCAGACGGCCAAAATCTGCGGCCAACACCGAGGGGGCTATCTGAATGTGAGCAGCAGTACCGGCCATCAGACCCCAGCCCCGGCCAGAATCCCTTGCGCTCGGGCCAACCCTTCGGCAACCCGTCCCGGAGCGGTGCCGCCGGGATTGTCTCTCGCCGCCACCGATGCCGCCGCCGTGATGTCATAAACCTCGGCGCCAAAATACGGCGAAAACTTGTGATACTCGGTGAGCGGCAAATCTGACAACGCGGTACCGGATTCTTCACAATATCGACAAAGGCGACGCATAACGCCGTGAGCCTCGCGGAACGGAACCCCCTTCCCTACCAGGTAGTCCGCCATATCAGTGGCCAGCATGTAGCTTTCCCCGGCCAACGATTCAACCCGGTCAGCGTCCAGCTCCATCCCTGACAGCATGTCGGCGAACACACCCAGCGTGCTGAGCACCGTATCCACCGTGTCGAAAAAGCCTTCTTTGTCTTCCTGCAAATCTCGGTTGTACGTCAGCGGCAACCCCTTGAGCACGGTGAGAATACCCATCAGGTGGCCGTACACCCGTCCGGTCTTGCCCCGGGCAATCTCGGCGAAATCCGGGTTGCGTTTCTGCGGCATGATGCTGCTGCCGGTGGTGAACTCTTCAGCCAGCGCCACAAACCCGAATTCGCGACTGGACCAGATGACGATCTCCTCGGCAAGCCGGGAAATGTGCATCATTGCTATCGCCGCTGACGCGTGGTATTCCGCCAGAAAATCCCGATCCGCCACGGCGTCCATGCTGTTGGCGCTAATCTCCGAGAATCCCAGCGACTCAGCCACCGCGCGTCGATCCGTAGGATACGGCACGCCGGCCAGCGCTCCGCTGCCCAGTGGCAGCACATCCATGCGCTTGGCGCAGTCGTCGAACCTCCCGATGTCCCGCTCCAGCATCTCGAAATAGGCCAGCATGTGATGGGCGAACAACACCGGCTGCGCCCTCTGCAAGTGCGTGTAACCCGGCATGATTACGTTGGCGTATCGCTCAGCCTTTCCTACCAAAGCCCGCTGTACTCCCCGCAAACCGGCAATGGTATCGTCCACCACTTCCCGGGTGTACATGCGCATGTCCAGGGCTATCTGGTCGTTCCGAGAACGTCCCGTGTGCAGTCGCCCCGCCGCGACGCCGATCAGGTCGGTCAGCCGCCGCTCGATGTTCATGTGGAGGTCTTCCAGCGAAGAATCCCACGGAAACTCGCCGTTGGAAATTTCCACCTGTACCGCGTCCAACCCGGCGCTGATGCTGTCGGCATCATCCTGGGAAATAATGCCCTGCCGGGCCAGCATCGCCGCGTGGGCTTTGGAACCGGCTATGTCCTGCCGGTATAGCCTCCGGTCGTAATGAATGGAGACGGTGTAATCGCTGTAATCCGACATTTTCCGCAGGCTCGTCAGCCTTCTAGATAAGCGAAACTCGCCGCCAGATTATCAAACACGCCGTCCGATGGCGGGATCTCCATAATCGCCGCGCCGTCGTAGGATTTGCCCTCCAGGATGCGCACCATCGCCCGACAATCCAGGTCCCCGTCTTCCACGCTCTCCAGCGCGACTCCGTCGCGGGCCTGCTTGAAATGTACAATCTTGATGAAATCAGCCGGCAAAGCCGCCAATTCGTCCAGGGGATGGCTGTCGGGATGCCGTCGCAACTGGTTGGTCGGGTCGGGACACAACCCCAGGTACTTGCCTTGCTCGTCGGTCATCCGGGCCCGGGCTTCCCGAACCAGCATCTGCATAGAGCGCAGCGGCTGACCCGAGTTTTCCATGGAGAATATGACCCCCTGGCGCGCCGCTTCTTTCACCAGCGGCACGATGCGGGCCACTTCCTTGGCTACATCGGCGGCCAGCACCCAGGGTTTGTCGCCTGTCGCCGGATCGACCGTCCGCAAATGTGGTGAGTCGCCGCCCACCAGGCGGGCCGCCTCCAGTTGCGACTGGAACAAGCCGCCCCTGGGGTCAATATCGCTGGTCAGGCAGGGTAGAGCGACCGCCAGGTCAAAACTCAAACTGGGAAAGCGAACCACAACTTCCGCCAATGTTTCCAGATTGGGCCGCCAATCATCCCCGGCCCCCGATTCACCGTCCGCCAGGCAAGTTTGACGCAATTCAACATGACGGGCTCCCTGATCCTGGGCCCGGGCGATCAGATCGCCCAAACTGGTATCGTCAAGCTGATTTCGCCAGGAGTTGCTGATAGCCCCAAATCTCATCGTAACCTCCGCAGCCGGATAAATTGCTTTCAGCAAACTATACCCCAGCCACAGCGAACCCTCAACCGTGGCAATTGATAACACTGCCGTAATTGGCCTATTCAACCGCTATGTTAGAATTGCCGTACTCGAACACTCCACCCAATCAGGATCACCAGGAGGCGCAAATGGCCGAACTCTACAGCGAAAGATGCACCGCCTGCCGCCGCGATTCGCCTCACGTTACCGGCGATGAAATCTCCGCACTGCATCCCGTGGTAAACGAATGGGATCTGATCGACGAATCCGGCATCCCCAAACTCGACCGGCAGTTCAAGTTCAACAATTTCGTCAATGCGCTGGCGTTCACCAATGCCCTCGGCGAGTTGGCTGAAACCGAGGGACACCATCCGCGATTGACCACCGAATGGGGACGCGTGACCGTTACGTGGTGGACTCACAAAATCCGCAATTTGCATCGTAACGATTTCATTATGGCAGCCAAAACCGACCAACTTTATGCGGAGAACGTACCGGCTGAGGGATAGCCAACAGCACTGATAGAGGAACAGAGATGAGCCGGGAAGTGCGTTGGCATTACAGGTTTCGTAATTTTTCTCGTGCATATACCCTGTTGCGCGAGGCGATGGAGCGAAAGGTTGCGGAACTGAACGAGCTGGAGCGTGAAGGGGCTATCCAGCGCTTTGAATATACGTTCGAGCTGGCCTAGCTGACGCTCAAAGACCGCCTGGAATACGCCGGAGTTACCCTATCCGAAATAACGCCGCGCAACGTCATCCGAGAAGCCTTCGCCGCCAAACTGATTGCCGACGCGGACGCTTGGATGGATATGCTCGTTGACCGCAACTTGATGTCGCATACTTACGACTTTGCGAGGTTTGAGGCGGTGATTGAAAACACTCGCATGACCTGCCGCCGGCAACCTGGGACAAGATGAACCGGGTTTTCGCCGCCTATCCGGAGTTGACGACGGTAACGCTGTTCGGCTCGCGCGCCACCGGCCGGGCAACGCCACGCTCGGATTACGACCTGGCGACCCACGGGATTTCGGACGAGTATCGGTTGGGGCGGCTGGCGCTGGACCTGCAAGACTTGAACATTCCCCAGAAATGCGACATACAGGATTACGGCAGCATCAAACACCCGCCACTAAAGCGCCACATCGACGCGTTCGGAATCACCATCTACCGAAGAGGAATATCCTGAGGCGTCAGGATATTAACCAGAGATTCATGGGAGGCATACTATGACGAACGTTTGGTGCGTTCGCGCACAAAACGGGAAGCACACGGCGCACGTGAGGCAGCGACAGAATCGGGCTTCCCACGTATCGGCCTGATTAACGGTAGCCAACTGTCGGATTTGCTGATCGAATATTGGAATGACATCCCAGATGATTTTCAGGAAATGCTGGGGCTAAAGTTCGAGTTGGTACCAGTCCAAGTGAAACCGGCTCATTAACAATCAAAAGCCATTTCCAACAGGAGCGCCCATGAGAGTCGTGTATTCCCTCAAATCCCGTGACCTGAACAGAGTCGCCGCCGAAGCCGCCTGGGCGGAATCGATCGGTTACGACGGAATCGCCGCCAACGAAACCGCCCACGATCCGTTTCTGCCGCTAGCGGTTGCCGCCACTACCACCGGTCGTGTCACCCTGGAAACCCACGTTGCCATAGCATTCCCCCGTTCGCCCATGGTGCTGGCCCATACGGCCCGCGATCTGCAAGATTCCAGCGGTGGCAGGTTCCGCCTCGGTCTGGGAACCCAGGTGAAGGGACACATTGAACGCCGGTTTTCCACCCGTTGGGGTTCGCCGGGCCCACGCCTCCGCGAGTACGTTCAGTCCCTCCGGGCTATCTGGAATTGTTGGGATACCGGCAGCAATCTTGAATACGCCGGCGATTTTTACCAGTTCTCTCTCATGACGCCGTTTTTCAGCCCCGGGCCCAGCGAATACGCCCATCCTCAGGTTTTTACAGCTGCCGTCAACGGCTACAACTGCCTGGTTGCCGGGGAGTGCAGCGACGGTCTCATGCTCCACAGTCTCACTTCCCCCGAATACGTCCGGCAGGTGGTCAAACCCAACATATCCGAGGGAGCCCGACGCGCCGGCCGCGATCCGGACGACGTATCCCTGGTCGGAGGTGGCTTCATAGTTACCGGACCCAACCAAGCCGCCATCAGGGATCAGGAAGCGGAGACCAGGCGCCGGATCGCCTTTTACTCTTCCACCCGTACTTACTTCCCCGTTCTTGAATGCCACGGCTTTGAGGACATCGGCCACCAGCTGCACCGACTTTCTCTGGAAGGCAAATGGGAGGAGATGGGCGACCTTGTACCCGATGACATGCTGCACGCCTTTGCGATCATCGGTGAATATGGCGATATCCCGGGCCTGTTCAAGGAGAAATACGGTGGTTTGGTCGATGAAATGCACTTTTCGATCCAGACCTCGAACGATGCTGAACAGGCACAGCTCCGCCGCATCGTTTCCCAACTCAAGGAGCAATAACCGCTGACAGGGCAACGAGATCGCCATTGGTCATGTTGTGTACAGAGATGCTGGACGCCGAGCGATTCAAACTGGCGAGTGAGTCTCAACTTGCCTATTGGTTGAAATGGGCGGCATGGGAATGGCTCTATAACGTCGCCGGCTGCCGAACCATCGCCTTCGAGGTACGCCTGCACGGACCCTGGGGGCCCATCGTAGACGTTGTAGCGGTCGGCCCATCCAACACGGTTTACGCCGTGGAGGTCAAAACCAGCCGCTCGGATTTCGCCCGCGACAACAATACACCGGCTGACGTCGAGCGTCTCCGCAGGCGTATGTGCTCGCTGGAACGCCGCATTGCCCTGGCCAATCAAATGCTGGTTCAGTCGAAGCAATACGCATCCGGTGGAACATATGACCATCGGCAGGAAACTCCCGCCTATCGCACCGCTCGCGCCGACCTGGACCGCCTCACCGCAGAGCAGGAACGGCTGCGGGAACGCTACGCTTCGGTTTCAACCAAATTTCACAATCCCAGGTTTCTCGCTGCGGCCAATTTTCACTACATCATGGCTCCCCCCGGAGTGGTACTCGCAGAGAGAGTCCCCACCCGTTGGGGCCTGCTGGAACCGACTCCCGGCGTGGTCCTACCAGCCCCGCATCAAACCGTCCGACGCAACAGCGGGATTGTCGCCAACATATTTCGCTCCATAGCCCGGAGCAACACTTCGTCTATGATGAGGGCCTACGGGGTCCAGCACACCGCCGGCGGTCCAGTGTTTCCCGATACCTGCTCCCATGCTTCGCCTGACCCACAGTAACTTGCAACACCATCCCGCTGGAGGAAATCGATGCCGGATATAGCCATAAATCCTCAAACCACCGCGCTGCTGATCCAGGACATGCAAAACGAGTTGGTGAAAGGGAATGCAATGCCCGTCCAGCCGTTGACCGGAGCCGAGATCATCGCCAACGGCGCCCGCCTGCTGGAAGCGGCCCGTGCGGCAGGGATGCCGGTTATCTACGTAAAGGTAACCCGGCGCGCTGACCGGCGCGATGCTCCCCGCCCTCCCTTTGGCGCGCCGGCTTCCGCCGCCGACGCTGGCCCTCGTCTAACGGAGGGCAGCGCTGACGCCGAGGTGGTTTCTGAGCTTGCCCCAATCCCTGGCGATCCCGTGATCGTCAAGCACACCACCAGCCCGTTCAATACCACTGACATAGAGGTTTTCCTGCGGCGGTTCGGAATAACCACGCTCATCCTCACGGGTTATTCAACCACCGGCGTTGTGGAGGGTTCGCTCCGCGATGCCCGGGATAAAGACTACGACTGCATCGTGGCCCGCGACTGCTGCGCTGCCGCGACCGTAGTGGAGCATGAGGTCTGCATGGACACCATTTTCCCCAGGATGGCCTGGGTCGCCAGCGCGGATGAGATCATCGCCGCCATAACCACGTAACCATCAGCGGTTCAACAGCCACCATTCATCGGTGCCGAGATTGAACTCGATGCGGCGGAACCCTTCAGCAAACGGAGTCCCGCATCGCTCACCCTGCATACGGCAACCTTCGGTCATGCGCTCCAGGCGCTCTGCGGGTGTGCGGGTTCCCATCTGCGACATGTGCGCGCTGAGGGATTCGGCTTTCATTCGGATATGTTCTTCGTTAATTTCGATGAACGTATCAGGCCGTTCTGATCCCCACAGCAACGCTTCCTTGACCTGGTGCGTTTCCAGGCCTTCGTCGGTAATCTGCTCCGGGAAGTCCAGCCGGCTCCAGGCGTATGAAAACGCCGCGTCCAGGGCCACCTGCCCACTTCTGCGGTGGTCCCGGTGAGTGTGGGAAGTGACGCGGTACGGGTCGATGCAAAAGATGACCTCCGGCTTGTGCCGGCGGATTTCACGCACCACTTCCGCACGATACTTGAGCGTGTCTTCCAGTTCCCCGTCTCCGTACCGCAGGAACACCACCTCGTCCACCCCCAAAACGCGGGACGCATTCTGTTGCTCGATTTCGCGGGTGGCGGCCAGGGACTCGGGAGTGAATGACTTGTCTCCGGTGCCTTTGTTGCCGTTGGTTGACATCAGCACAACCACATGAGTTCCCCCTTCGGCAATCCAACGGGCCATGGCTGCCCCGCATCCGCCTTCGGCATCATCCGGGTGAGGAGTTACCACCAGCGCGCTGGATGGTATGTGCGTCATCAATTGGGGTGCGGGAGCATATTCCTGGGAAGCATATCCCCAGCCGTCAATTCCGTGCGGTCTGCTGGTCATTCCACCTCTCCGATAAGCATAACCCCCTCCGGAGCGGAGGGGGTTGGGGCTGGAACAGGGACAGTTTAGCCACCAAGATGGAATACGACCATCTTCAATTCTGTCATCTCGTCAATGGCGTATGCCGGGCCTTCTTTGCCCATTCCGCTGTCTTTCAGGCCCCCATAAGGCATCACGTCAGCTCGCCACTGCGGGGACGCATTGATGTGCAGATTCCCGGAATGGACCTCCTGCGCGAACCGCATCGCCCAATCCACGTTCTGCGTGAATATTCCGGCGGAAAGCCCAAAGCGGGAATCGTTGGCTTTGGAGATCGCATCGTCAATATCATCGAATGCGCTGACGGCAATGGCCGGGCCAAACAGTTCTTCCCTGGAAATCAGCATGTCAGGAAGGGCGTCGGCAATCACCGTCGCCGTGTGTAGCGTACCCTCGCGATCTCCGCCGACGACGACTCTCGCCCCCTGACCCACTGCCTCCGCGATCCAACTCTCGACCCGCTCGGCGTCGGCCTGACGGATCATGGGGCCCATCTTTACGTCCTCGTCGAAGGGGTTTCCAGCGTTGAATTCCTGCGTAGGCCGCACCAGGGCATCCAGCAGGTCAGCATAAATCGCTCGGGCCGCAAACACCCGCTGCGTCGAGATACACACCTGGCCGGCGTTGGAGAACCCGCTGGCGACAGTTGCCGCGGCGACCTTTTCTATGTCGGCGTCAGACATGATGATGAGCGGGCTGTTGGACCCCAGCTCCATCGTCACCTTCTTGATACCGGCATTTCGACAAATTCGGTCGCCGACTTCCATGCTGCCGGTAAAGGTAATCTTCCGGACTCTGGGATCCCCGGTGATTGCATCCCCCATCTCGCCGCCGGAGCCGGTAACCGTCTGAATCGCTTCTTCCGGCAACCCTGCTTCAAGCAAAATCTCGGTCAGTTTCAGCGCCGAAAGGGGTGTGTCTCCGGCCGGTTTCAAAATCACGGCGTTGCCTCCGGCCAGGGCCGGCCCCACCTTGTGGCACACCAGATTCAGCGGGAAGTTAAACGGAGCGATTGCCGCGACTACTCCCACCGGTACACGAATCGTAAATCCAAACTGACTTACGATGCCCGGAGCGGCATCCAGTGGTACGGTCTCGCCGTGCAGTCGCTTTGATTCTTCAGCCGACAGCGTAATCGTTTGGATTGCGCGCTGTACTTCGGCCCGTCCTTCTGCGATGACCTTCCCCTCTTCCCGGGTGATCGTCTCCGCCAGATCGTCAGCTTTCTCAGCCATCAGGTCGGCGGCCCGCTTCAATATCGTGTAACGCCGATGAGCGGGTAGCTTGGCCATCACGGATGCGCCGCGCACCGCACTGGTAATTGCGGCATCAACGTCAGCGGACGTGCCGCGTGGCACGGTATCAATAACCGACTGGTCGAAGGGGTTTATCACGGACATTTTGTCGTCGCGATCAACCCACTCGCCGCAGATATACATCTTCATTTAACGTTCTCCTTATTGCAATGCGGCTCTGACCCACCGCAGCGCCCGCTTCTGTGTCTTGAGATTGTACTACGCACCCACGACCACAACCAAATCGACGTGAGAACCTGCGACCTACCAACAGTGACGCCGGCCCGAAAGCTCCGCACCGATGGATGAATCCCGGCGGTCAAACCATTCCCCGGAATGCGGGCCGCCGGAACATCGGAGGCGGCCGCCAACTCATTCAGCCATGCCCGCCGAATCGGTCTGGCACCCGGTCCGCTAAGGGTTCCGCCTCGACCTGAGCCGGCTATTCAGCGGGCCTTGCCGGCCCGGTACTGGCAACCGCGTTGGCGCTCTCTCCCAACACGATGCTGCGTCCGGTGTTGGTAACGCGGTAATGACCGGGTCGGCCGGGTATTCGTTCCAACCAGCGAAACTTGGTACGGGCCGCGTTGCGCAGCGTTTGCACAAAGCTATGAGGCAGCGGCCAGTGAGCCAGCGTAAACAATCGTGCCAACTCGTCGGGGTCGACAGAATCGGTGTGCAGGAATCGGGCTGATGCTTCGGCAGCCACTACCACGCGACGCATATCTCCCAACGGGCTGACCTTTTGGCAAAAACCTACGAATTCCTGCTCCGCGGGCGTTGACGGCTCAGAAGGATACACCGTCGTGATTCCGTCAGTTTCCTGATTTACTACGCCAGTAACCGGAGCCGGCGCTGCACGCGGTGGAGCAACCGTCACCGACCGCTGCGGCTCTGCTGCGGGGCCGGGCGGCGCCGGATGCTGGTCAATCTCCGTCTCCCGGTGCGATACTGCTGCGGGTTCCACAGCGGCCTGCAACGTGTCAGGGGAAACCCCTATTCCATCCACCTTACTCTCCGGAATGCTGGCGGCATCGCCCCCATCTCCGATACCGTTAGGCGGAGTATGATGGCCACTAATTGCCCCGTTGACGGCCGCCAAATCGTTGGCAACCGTCCCCAATTGAGGCAGGGTGAAACCCAATACCTCACGAATCATATCCGGCTCATCAGCCTCGATGGACAACTGTGCGCTGTTGGGCAATGTGATGCTCAGCTTAATCATTCCCAGCATCCCCCGGCATCGGGAACAGACCCGATTGTTGCCGGCAATAGTAATTTACCGCAGCAAAACAATGCAAGCATTCTGGCGTAGTTGCGCCGCAACACATCAAACCCGCCGTCCGGTCAGCCGATCCAGAGAATGAACCACGCGCCGGCGCTCAGGAAAATCAGAAACCCGAATATGTCGGTAAAGGTGGTTACGAATACCGCCGACGAAACCGCCGGGTCAACGCGCATTTTCCCCAGTATCAACGGCACGCCGGCTCCGGCTAGCGCTGCAACCAGTAAATTCCCCACCATTGCCAGACCCAACGCCATCGCCAGCCCGATGCTTCCCTTCCAAACGTAACCAATGCCGCCGGCGACCAACGCTAACACAATCCCATGCACCAGTCCTAACGCCAGCTCACTACCCAACAGCCGCAACCCTGCGTTCATGGGAACCTCACCTATCGCCAACCCCCGGACCACCAGCGTAACGGTTTGAGTGCCCGCGATACCTCCCTGCCCGGCCACCACGGGCAAAACACGGCCAGCACAGCAGCAGCGGAGATGGCTGTTTCAAAGACGCTGATCACAACTACTGCCAGCAACACCGTACCAAGATTCACTATCAACCAGGGCAACCGGTGCAGAACCGACAAACCGACGGGGCCGAACACCCGGTCGCCCGGCGCCGATGCGATTCGCAGCATGTCCTCCGTCGCTTCCTCGGCGGCTACGTTCATTATCTCTTCGGCCCGTATCACTCCCAAAACCCGTTGCTCGGCGTCAACTACTGGTGGGAGGCTCAACGTGTACCGAGACATGATCCGGTGGGCTTCTTCCTGGTCGGTTTCGGATGATATTGATACCAGCCGGTGGTCATATTCATCTGCCAACTCACCCGCCATTCTCGTCGGACGGGCCAGGGCCAGTTGAGCAATGCTGACGTATCCTGTCAAACGGCGATCGTTGTCCAGCACGCACACCCAGCCAAATCCCTCCGCGTCCTCTCCGAACACCCGGAGCGCATCCAGAGCCAGACCAGCGGTATCGTCCCGCCGCACGTGGGGAAAATCGGGCGTCATCATGCCGCCGGCAGAATCCGACGGATACTGCGGTAGCGCGACCACATCCTCGGGGCGTTCCAATTCCTCCACAATCGCCGAAGCCTGTTGATCGGACAATTCCTGCAGAATATCGACCACGGTATGGGAATCAACGTCGTCGAGCAGATCAGCGGCCCGTTCCGCCGTCAGCTCCCGGGTGATGACAACCGCCGATTCCGTCGGCGCTTCGTACAGGATGTCTGAAATCTCCTCCAGCGTCAGCCAGGGCAGCAGCTCACGTCGCACATCGCCGGATGTCCGTTCCAGCAGAATACCTTGGTCGGCAGAAAACATGCGCCGCATCAATGCAATGGCAGATTCGGCGCCCTCTTCGTCCAGGACTCGAAGCACCAGCTCGGCGAAATGTTCCGGCATAAAAACGCCCGACCCTGGCGTAGGATCGGAGCCGGTCGGCGTAGTCATCTAATCACTGGCAAGGCCGACGTCCGGAGCGCCGGGCACCCTAAATGGTTTGTTTTAATCTTACCGCCAGCGAGCGGGTCAGACCTGGCACCGTGGCGATGTCTTCAATGCTGGCCTCCCGAATTCCCTGGAGTGAACCAAACCGCTGCAACAGCATTCGTTTGCGTTTGGGCCCGATACCGGTAACCATATCTATGGGGGATTTCAGGCTACCTTTGGACCGCAGGTTCCGATGGAAACTGATGGCGAAACGATGCGCTTCATCCCTGATTCGCTGCATCAGGTACAGCGCCTGGGAATCCCTGGGCAACACGATGGATTCGGGCGTATGCGGCACGAATAATTCTTCGTTTTCTTTGGCCAACGAACACAGCGGGATATGCTGCAATCCCAGATACAGCATAACCTCCTGGGCCGCCGAAAGGTGACCTTTGCCCCCGTCGATGATAACCAGATCCGGAATTACTCCCCAAGCGCCCACTTTGCCTTCGGGGTCGGGATTCTCGATGGCCTCACCCAGCCGCTTGAACCGGCGGGTTAGCATCTCCTTCATGCTGGCATAGTCATCTACGCCTTCTACCGCCTTGATTTTGAACCGCCGATAATCTCGACTCAGCGGTTTGCCGCCATCGAACACCACCATGCTGCCAACCAGGTTGCTCCCCTGGATGTGAGAAATGTCGTAACACTCCATCCGGCGGGGTAAGGCCGGCAGGCTCAACTCTTCTTCAAGTTCGGCCAACGCCCCCTGAATCGCGTCCGAACGGTTCAGCCACTTCGCCCGGTGTTGCGCCAGGCCCTCGGCAGCATTTTCAGCAACCACCTGCATCAGCTTCCGGTTTTCCCCCCGCTGGGGACGCAGCAATCGCACCGCGCCGTTTCTTCTTTGTCTCAAAAACCCCTGCAACAGCGGGGCATCATCGTCCGGCGGGTCGTGTTGCACCAGGATAGTAGGAGGCACCTCCAGCGCGGTGGCGTAGAACTGCTGCACGAACTGAGCGATGACTTCACCAGGCTCGTCATCCTGCGGGCCTTCCATGAAGAAGTGATCCCGACCGATGAGTTTCCCCCGACGTACGAAAAATATCTCTACCCACGTTTCGTTGGCAGCCATCGCTACCGCGATCAGGTCCAGGTCGGTCGTCCGCGGCGAATCGACCTTTACGGTGCGTTCCTCTTCGAATTTCTGGATCGCAGCAACCTGATCACGCAGCGCCGCCGCACGTTCAAATTCCAGTTGATCGGCAGCTTCGGTCATCTTGCCTCGAAGCTGCCCGGTCACCAGCTCGGTGTTTCCCTCCAGAAAGAGGATGACCTGCCGCACTACATCCGCATATTCGTCGCGGCTGGCCAATCCGGCGCAGGGACCAACACAACGGTTAATGTAGTATTCGAGGCATGGCCGGGGGTCGGCGCCTGTTATCTTTTTGGTGCAGGAGCGGTACGGAAACAGCTTCTTCACCAAATCCATCGACTGACGCACGCTCCCGGCGCTGGCGAAGGGTCCAAAATACCGCGCTCCATCCTGGTGAACGCCTCTGGTAATGTAAACCCGCGGGAACTCTTCGGCGAGGTCAACCTTCAGGTACGGGTAAGTTTTATCGTCCTTCAACCGCACATTGAAGTAGGGCCGGTGTCGTTTGATCAGGGTATTTTCAAGTATCAGCGCCTCGGCTTCGGTGTCCGTTACGATGTACTCGTAATCCTCCAGCTCGCTGACCATCCGGCGCGTTTTCCGATCCAGGCCGGCAGGTGAACCGAAGTAGGACCGCAATCTATTGCGCAGCACCGCGGCCTTGCCAACGTAGATGACAGCGCCCCGGGCGTTTTTCATCAGGTAAACGCCGGGGCGCTCCGGGGTCACCAATAGACGGTGATCAAATTCGTGGCGTTCCATCGCCCGTCCCTGTGCTGCCTATATGACGAAGGAAACTGCTATCAAGATCACCAGCGATACCCCGGAGAATATGCCAATGCGCATCAATTCAGACCCAACGTAGTTATACGCCGCCGGTCGCTCCGACCGTCTTCCCCGGGGCTGCGCGGACGCACGATTGTTGACTTGGGGAGACGGCGCCGCCGGGTTCGCAACTGCGCCATTGCCCGGCACGTTACCCGTGACACTTGCTCCGCTGCCATCATGGGAGCCGGTGGGTGATGCTATTGGGCCGCCGCCCGAACGGGCCGCCGCCTCCACCGGCAGCGCCGGCTGGCGGTTGCCGGTTCCCCGTTTTCGGCGCAGACTGTTTTGGCGAGACGCTACTCGTTTACCTTTGCTCGGCATTGCTGCCCTCCATGCGTCGCCGACCGAAATAGCAGGCAGGTCGGCGTACTCATGCAATCTGAACTGGATTATAGATGCCGACGCCGGTTAACCAACTCGTCATCCCGACTATCATAATACCAGCAAACGATGCTCAATTGGCGAGGCTCGCCGAAACGATTTATGTCAAACTCACGAGTCCGTTGCCGGCAATCGTGGTCGACTCTGGCCTCGTTTTTACGTCATGCTCACGTCATGCCCTGGGATGGCTTCGCTCGTATTCCGCCCGGACGTGGGGATCGGTAAGGTGCGTATAAACCTGTGTCGTGGAAATGCTGGAATGGCCCAACAACTCCTGCACGTGGCGCAGGGACGCGCCGTTCTGCAATAAATGGGTCGCAAAGCTATGCCGAAGTGTGTGAGGCGTAATATTGGGGTCGATACCGGCTTTTTTCGCCGAGGTTTTCAGAATGTTCCACACCCACTGGCGGGTCAGCCTCTCACCTCGCTGGTTCACGTACATGGCGGTCTGACCCCGTTTCTGCTCCAATAATGCTACCCTGGCGCCGCCAACATATTCGCGAAGATTGGCAAGCGCTTCCGGGTACAGGTAAACGATGCGTTCTTTCGTACCCTTGCCCCAGGTTCGGATGAACCCTTCTTCGAAGTTTATGTCCTGCACATCCAGCGCGACAAGTTCGCTGACGCGTAAACCGGTCGCGTACAGCAGCTCCAGGATGCTGGCGTCGCGTCGCCCTTCCGGGGTGCCGGTATCGGCTGCCGTCTCCAGCAGTTGTCGTATCTCGGCCTCGGAAATGAACTTGGGGACTGACCGGCCCACTCGAAGCGACCCGAGGTTTGCCGTGGGGTCTTCGCTAATCAAACCATTGGAGCTCAAATAGCCAAAAAAAGAACGCACCGCCGCTACTTTGCGGGCGGTGGTCGTATCACGATAATGCCGGTTATCTCGCAGGTCCGTGATATAGGCGTTCAGCAGGTCGATATCCACCAATCTCCAAACTTCCGGATCACCGTCAGATTCCAGGTTGTCAGTCACGAATTCTCTAAATTGGTTGAGATCGTTGCTATAAGCGCTGAGCGTATTTTGGGTTAATCCCTTCTCCACCACCAAATGTTGCAAAAAGGAATTTACAGTGTGCTTCATGGTCACCACCAGCTCCTGAGTAACGGGCAAAGGCGGTGTTCGGGCCACACTTTGCCCTTATGGCCTGGGATTACCCGATGTGAAACAGTCGGCCAAATTTTCGGTTATATTCTTATATAACGGTCAAATGCGGCACTTTTGGCTTGGTGCGAGATTTTGCCATTTTTGTCACTTACCCCCGGTTACGACTATCGTTGGCGTTTGGATGTCTTCCCGTCGAACATGATCTGGAGCACTCGCTACGGCGCGCTATGGCCACAACCACTCGAACAGCCCGACCGAGGCAATCGCAATGATCGCTCCGTGCAACGTGAGACTGACGACAATCGACACCAGCAACGCCCGGCGCGGCATCCCAAGCGTCTCGAGGGCTACCGTCGTTGCGTAAACCCCCGCCCATGGGGTAATAATTATCACGCCCCAAATACCCCAACGCTTTACGATAGTCGTCAACCTCCCGCTGCGGCGCCGCAATATCCACGTGGCGGCCAAACGCAAAACGGGTGGGCGCAACGACAATACAATCCTCACCACCCTGGTTCCGCGTTCGGCCCGCCAGAACAACCACGAGATCACCAACGCCGGCAGGCAATTGAATATCACCGCGACCACTGCCACCAGCATGGCATTCAGCCCCAGTCCCACTCCCAGCGGTATGGAAACCAGTTCCTCGCCGACCGGCGACATAGAAACCAGAGCTACAGCGACCAATTTCGCAAACAGCGCACTCAAACGAGAATGTCCATGTCAATTCGCCCGGACATCAGAATCGGACCAACGGGCCGTTATCTTCCCAGCTGCCCTGCTGTCATTGCAAGGATCTCCCGTTCATCCTGAGCCCGTCGAAGGATCATCCCAAGCCTGTCGAGGGGCCCCTGTCATTGCGAGGAGCGCTAGCGACGTGGCAATCCCGATGCATCAGCCTACCGTCATTGCACTACCTCATCGAGATTGCCACGCTACGCTCGCAATGACAAATCTGGGAGGCAACGAGATTGCCAACCCCCGCATCGAGTACGGGCTCGCAATGATAAAGTGGGTACGCGTGAGTGGGTAAATGCATTTGAAAATCCTTTTGCTTATTGGACAGCAAGCTGGAAGCCAGTCCACATCGGTGCCGTTTTGGGCTTATCTGGATACGTGGATAATCTCGGGCCTGGTGTTATTGGCTGTTGTCGTCGTGGTGGCCAAATGGTTGTGGGGACGCTTTACGCGCGATGACGCTGAATACGACTCGGTCTACGAGGACGATTACTATCCGGACGAGTGCTGAGCCGGGTTCCGGATATCGTTCCCCCTTTTGCCTTTCAACTTGCAAACCGATATAGTGTTTCCGCTTCCAGCCACCCAGCCGGCGCCGGCGTATTGCCAAAGCGACTTCAGGAGGACCACCTTGTATCAAACCGTGAGCGAAGCAACGTTGCAGGCGTTGTCGCGTATCGACTCACCCAGCATTTGCAACGCGATTGAGGGTTTCGATTTCCGACCGAAAAACACTGGATTTATGTTACCGGAAATCAAGACTGTCTTTCAGGAATTCACACCCATCGTAGGTTACGCCGTAACCGGTGTAATTTCCGCCAACCGCCCCGAGGGCCACAGCGTTTCTCGTGAAGATTGGTGGGACCTGATCGTGTCCGTTCCCGAACCGCGCTTCATCGTGCTCCACGACATCGACAACCCGCCGTTGGGCGCTTACTGGGGTGAAGTTCAATCCAACATTCACAAGGCGCTTGGAGCATTGGCAGTAGCCACCGACGGCACCGTCCGCGACCTGGACGAGGTGCGGGAACTCGGATTCCAATTCTTCGCCAAACACGTTTCGGTTTCCCACGCCTACGTTCACATGGTGGACATGGGCATCCCGGTCGAAGTTGGAGGCCTGACGGTGTCCACGGGTGACCTGCTCCACGGAGACAAACACGGCGTCACCAATATTCCCTTCGGATTGGCCGATCTCATTCCCGACATGGTAGCCACCATCGCCGACTACGAACAAAAAACCATCGGGTTGTGCCAGTCTCCAGACTTCACACTGGAAGCATTGAAAGAAGTCGCAAAAATCACTCGCCCATACTGATTGAAATGAAAATCGACCTCAAACTGATTAAAGCATTATTGGCAGTAACCGTCGTTTCACTCTTCCTCGGTGGTTGCAGTTTGATCAGCAACCCGCTGGCGGAATCGCCTGAATCCTCCGGTGTCAATTCTCCGACCACGATGACGACCGGCGAAACCTCCGCTTCGGGGAGCCCGATGCCACCGCAACAGGCACAATCCGCGGCGGACGCTTCGCAAACCGGCGCCGCTGCTCAGGTCAACCCGCCTGGTGATGCCAACGCACCCAACCCCAGGACACCTACGACAATGGTCCTGAACGGACGCTCGATCAAGCAATGGTCGGCCCCGCCACCTATGTTGATCGATCCGTCTGTTCCATACACTGCAGTTATCAACACGACCGCCGGTGCGATCACGGTGGAATTGCAAGCCCAGCAGACACCGATCACGGTAAACAACTTCGTGTTTCTGGCGCGAGAAGGTTTTTACAACAACGTGATATTCCACCGGACCCTGCCCGAGTTCATGATCCAGGGTGGAGATCCCACGGGTACCGGCAGCGGCCACCCGGGGTATCGATTCGCCGACGAAACCTTCTCCGGCGAATACCGGCGCGGCGTTATCGCCATGGCCAACTCGGGGCCCAACACCAACGGCAGCCAATTCTTTCTGATGCACGCCGATTACCCGTTGCCAGCGAATTACACGATTTTCGGGCGGGCAATCTCCGGGCTGGACGTGATCGACGCCATCGCGACGGCTCCCACAATACCGGGCCCCACGGGTGAAAATTCTTCTCCGGTTAACCCAGTCACTATCCAGTCCATCGAGATCACCGGCCCGTAGGGCTGGCGGCAACGCAGAGATCATGGCCTTCCAGGAACTCCGGTACGACGAATCCGACGGGATTGGCTATCTCACCCTGCATCGTCCCGAAAAGCTCAACGCCCTCAGTCAAACCCTGATGGCCGAGTTTCGTGAGGCTTTGGAGGGCATCGAAGCCAACCCTGACGTCCGCGTCGTCATACTCACCGGCTCGGGCCGCGCATTCTCCGCCGGATTCGACATTGAATCGGAGGGGGCCGGGGGACCGGGCGGTGAACCGTTGTCTGTGGATGGCCGCCGTTCCCGTCTCAAGGCCACTATCGACACGTTTCTGATGGTTTGGAATTTGAGCAAGCCCGTCATAGCCGCCGTCAATGGCTATGCCCTGGGCGGAGCCTGCGAACTCGTCCAGGTTTGCGACGTTAAGATTGCCTCAGACCGCGCCATGCTGGGCGAACCGGAAATCCGCCTGGGCTACGGCGCTCCGTTCCTGATGACTCCCTACTCAGTCAATCTGGCCATGGCCAAAGAGATGATGCTCACCGGGGACACCATCGACGCCTACGAAGCAGCCCGCATTGGCATGGTCAACCGCGTCGTGCCCCACGACACCCTCATGGATGAGTGCCGGCGAGTCGCTAACAAAATGCGCAATATCCCGGCCATCGGCATCAAAACCACCAAATTGTCCATCAATCGCGCCCTGGAATCTGCCGGATTCATTTCGGCCTTGCACCACAATCTTGAACTGATGACCCAGTTCGACACCGCCTCAACCCCCGAACAGGCCGAATTCAGCCGGGTACGCGCGGAAGGCGGACTGCGGGCCGCCCTGGAATGGAGCCGCTCCCGTTTTCAGGACCTTTAGACAATTTGGCGCTCCAGTAAAATCAACCCCGGACTACTAACGAGGGGAGTATCAGTTGGTACTCCCCTCCCTGGTTCCTGGTGCGTTGTCCGGTACTTGTCCTAACCGCCGCGGGTTACCTCCACGCCAGCCAATTTCTCGATGAAATGCAAAATGGCCGAGTGGTCAGATTCCTGGTCGCCATCGTTGATCAGCGAACCCAACATCTGTTGCACCAGCGCAGTGACCGGCAGTGGCACGTTCAGTTCGCCCGCCGTTTGCAGCACGTTTCGCAGGTCCTTCTGGTGCAGCCGAATACGGAAACCCGCCCTGAAATTGCGGTCCAGCATCATGGGAGCTTTGGCTTCCATCACGGCGCTCCCGGCCAATCCACCGCGTATCGCGTTGAACACCCGCTCCGGGTCCACGCCCGCTTTCTGCGTCAAAACCAGGGCCTCGCTCAGCGCTTCTATGTTGGCAGCCACGATTATCTGATTGGCCAGCTTGGTGATATTCCCGGCGCCAATGTCCCCGGTCAATACTACGTTCCCGCCCATTACCTGAAGCAAGGGTTCACAGTCGTCGAATACCGACTGCTGGCCGCCTACCATGATGGCCAGCGTGCCGGCGATGGCTCCCGGTTCCCCGCCGCTCACGGGCGCATCCAGAAATTCCACGCCTTTGTCGGCGCAGGCCACCCCAATTTTTTGCGACATGGACGGCGCGATGCTGCTCATGTCTATGATTACCGAGCCTGGCGCGGCTCCCTCCAGAACACCATCAGGGCCGAGGATCGCACGCTCCGAATCAGCAGAGTCCGGCAGCATGGTGATGGTTCTGGCGTTGTTGACCGTGGCCTCCCGGGGCGACGACGCGGCGGACGCGCCTTCGGTTGCCAACTCTTCCACCGGTTCCCCCACGATGTCGTACACCGTGAGCTCGTATCCTGCCGCCATCAAATTGCGAGCCATGGGCTTTCCCATTATCCCAAGCCCAACGAATCCGATCTTCTCTGCCATGCTGCATCCTCCGTCGCTGGCCGGCCTGGGGCCGGCGCATCAGGTTACTAATTTTGTGCGTCGCCGAGCTTGCCCGGAGACCGTGTATCGCAAGTGCATTATACCCGCCACCGGGCTACTCAATCTCCGGCATCTTCAGCAGCCGCCAAACCGCGACCCAACCATTATGATGATTCGGGGTGGCGTTTCAGTACAGTGCCATTGCCGAGTCCACGGTGGCGGGAGAACTCGTCATGGTTGACTTGGCAAGATCACACAAGCTCCCCGTCGCCACTTCAGGGCGCCCCATTAAATTCGTCAACATGCTGACTTTTGCGTCCTCAGCTACCCCTCGGGCCAGCAATTTCTCGCACACTTCAGACCAAGCTCCCCCTTCATCAGTACCGAGGATAACCACGGCGCGGCCGGCCGCCGGATCCGGCAAGTTGCCGTCACCCATCTGATTAACCGAAGTGCACACTGCTGCCAGCGGCGATATGCTCAACTGCGCCAATACCAGGCGATAGAACCCCGGCGCCGGAATCAACGATACCGCGTCTACTTCTTCTTGCAAACGATACAAAAGGCCCGGGACCGATTCAGCCGGATCGCCCAGCGTGACCACCATCGTCCACAGGCCGGCCCGGGTATCCCTGCCGATCCGGTTCACGAGTTCATTCGCATTGTCGGCTCGCATCGGCAGTTCGACTCCCCGGCTCCATCTTCGAGCCAACGAAATTGCCGGCTCGGAACCCACCACGTAGTCAGCATTGGCCAGCATCTGCCTGGTTTGATCCGGAATCGCGTCGGGATCGCCGGTTCCCAAACCGGCAACGGTTACAGCCCGCTCCATGGATCGGAAAGCGGCCACGTATTTCCTGGTTTCCACGACCTGTCGAGCATGGTTGCCTTCGTGCCCGGAAACCCGTTCCACGAGGTCCAGGAATGACAGGGCCGGAAAATTGTTCTCGGGGTTGGGAGGAGTCGCCGGTCGGTTCAACTGCCCTTCGGTCAATCCGGATAACAGGCGTCGGAAACGCTGGTAGTTGGCTTCCAGGCGAGCGATGTCATTGGCAATCCGGTTGGCCCGCCCGTCAAATGCCGGCAGCATGTCCCGCTCGCCCGTTGCAATCTGCTCCAGGGCATCTACGAAATCCTCCGTCAAAAGATGTTGCATCACTTCCCAAACTGACCATCTGGAACCCAGAAAAGCCTCCGTTTCGCCCAAATCCGCCAACGCCTCCAACAGGGCCGCGTGTCCATCGTCAAGACGCCGCAACACCCGCTGGCGGCGCTCCGGAATGTTTGGCGAATCGGCGTCGGGCCGAAAATCGTGGGACACCATGTCAATCACCTGAAATTTCGTGGTTTTGCGGTAGTGGCACATTATGGCACACCCGAAAACGCTCGTCAGTCCTGTGCGCGATGAAGCCGGTGCGGTATCATTGGGCATGGCTAACACTGGTGAGAACGTGTTTCCGGAATTCAGCGCGGGCCAGTCGATGTCTGTCTCCAGAATGTCTCAGGCGCTGGATGCCATCAAAAATGCCTCCGGCGCTGCCGCTGTAACCGGCGCCCTGTATTCTCCACCAATCCAAAATGAAGACCGGTTCGTCGGTGCGCTGTCTGCCCGGCCGGGTGGTTCCCAATGGGTAGAGGCGTTGCAACTCGCCGACAGTCGGGTGTTGCGGTCGCCGACCGGAGTCGCGGCTTTCCGCATCGATAACGTGGGCTTGGCTGTTCATCCACCTTTTCCCCTGGAGGACGACAGGGTCACCGACGAGATGGACGACAACCCCCTGCGATCCTTACTGTCCGCTCGATACCTGGTGGGCGTAGCAATGCTCAGGCTCGGCCGCTACGCTGTTGGGGTATACCACGGTGAGCGGCTGATCGTCTCCAAAACTGATACGCGGTACGTCAAGGGCAAGCATCACGCCGGCGGAACATCCCAGCGCCGGTTTCAGCGCGTTCGGGAAAATCAGATTCACCGGTTGTATGTCGAGGCAGCGCAGGTAGTTCAAAAACAATGGAATCCCTATCTCGACCGCCTGGACTACGTGATGTTGGGCGGCGAGGCCAGCACCGTTAACGGTTTCGTCAAAGAATGTGCATTGCTGGAGCAATTGGCGCCCATCACGCTGCAACGTCGGCTGGACGTGAGAGAGCCCAATCGGGCGTCCCTGGACGATGTGAGCAAAATGCTCTATCAATGGCGGGTGTATCCGCTGCGCTGGCCCGAATAATTTGCTGCTCCATACTGGCTCCGATTTACCATCCGGCGGCGGTGCCTATCCTGCGCAACCCCGGTATAATGCCGCTATGATGGACGCCGACGAACAAACCCTCCCACCCGACGGAGGGTTTGCCCGCGCACTCGATCTGCTCGAATTTGACCAGATTCGTCAGCAGTTGGTTAGCGCCACCCGCACTGCAGTGGGAGCAGAAACCGCCGCCACGTTAACGCCCTCCGGAGACTCCCGCGACGTGGCGATGCGCCAGCAGGAAACCACCGAAGGCCGACGGTTGCTGGAAACCACCGGGGCCCTCGAACTTGGACCTCAGGACGATCTGCGCCCCGCCATCCATCGGGCCGCGCTGGGAGGGTTGTTGCGCGGTGAGGAACTCCGCAGCGTTGGCGTGTTGGTGGCAGCCGCGCGTTGGAACCGCAGCACCTTGGATCGACGGGAAGATCTGCCATTGCTGGCAACATTGGCACAGGGTCTCCCTGATCTGCCGGACATCGAAAGCGTCGTGAACCGGGCCATTGGCTCCGGCGGCGAGATATTGGACGACGCGTCTCCTGAACTCTCCCGACTGCGCCGGGAATCCCGGTCAGTCCACTCATCGTTGAACGACGTCATGCAACGATCCCTGCGCCGGTATCAAAGCACCGGGGTGATTCAGGAGAACATCGTAACCGAACGCAACGGCCGCATGGTGCTGCTGGTCAAAAACGACTTCAAGGGTCAAGCCCCCGGTATCGTGCACGACGTCTCCGACAGCGGCGCTACCGTTTTCATCGAACCGATGGCGGCAATCGATTTGGGCAACCGGTGGCGGGAAACTCGTTTGGCTGAACAACGGGAAGAAGAGCGCGTGTTGCGCCAGTTATCTTCGTTGATTGCCAGCTGCAACGATGACATCTCCCAAACAATACACCTGTTGGGCCGGTTGGATGTGGCTATCGCCAAAGGGCGCCACGCCATTTCTCTCCGGGCGATAACCCCCACCATGGCGTCTTCCGACGATCCGCGCCGTTTGCAGATGAAAGGCGCGCGCCATCCCTTGCTGACCGGTCGGGTGGTGCCCACTAACGTCGCTATCGATGTCGGGCAATGTGTGCTATTGATCACCGGCCCCAACGCCGGCGGCAAAACGGTGGCGCTGAAAACGGTCGGGCTGCTTGCGATGATGGCCCACGCGGGATTGCAAGTCCCGGCGGATGACGCCGAGATTCCCGTCCTGGACGGCATCTACGCCGATATCGGAGACCAACAGAGCATATTTGAGTCGCTGTCCACTTTCAGCAGCCACATCAGGAACTTGCGCGAGGTACTGGCTCTGGCAACTCCGCGCTCTTTGATTCTCATTGATGAATTGGGTTCCGCCACCGACCCTGAAGAGGGGTCGGCGCTGGCCGCCGCGCTGTTGTCCGAGTTTCGCGACCGCAACATCATGGTGGTGGCAACAACTCACCACCGCAACGTAGCCCGCCTGGCCCAGGACCAGACCGGCATGGTGAACGCCAGCGTTGACCTGAACCCGCGCACTCTCGAACCCACCTACCAATTGACCAATGGTGTGCCGGGCCGCAGCTACGCGCTCATAATCGCGTCGCGACTGGGATTGCCTGAAACCGTAATAACAACAGCCAAAACCCACCTGGAACCCAGCCACATCCGGACCGACCAGCTGCTCCAGGAACTGCAGGAAGAGCGACTCACCGTAGCCGAACTGCGCAACCAGGCGGAACAATCCCTTACGGAGGCCCGTCAACGGCACGAGGAAGCCGACCAGCGACTCAGCGTGGTAGAAGACACCAAAGCCGAACTGGTTGAAGAAGCGCGGCGCGCGTTAACGGAGCAAATCGGCCAGCTGCTGAACCAAATCAGGCAGGCCGAACGATCGTTGCAACGGCAGCAGTCTGACGCAGCCGCCGAAAATAGTTTGCGTCTGGAACGCCAGAAACTCGCCCAGGCCCGGCGTGAAGTTGCTTCGCCCGACTGGAACCCCATCCCCGTGGAGCGGCCACCCTGGTATGCCGACCTGCGGGTTGGTGATCGAGTGTATATCCGTGGCGTCGCTCGTCCGGTGGAGGTCGTCACTGCCCCCGGCGAACAACGGGAGGTCGAAGTCGTCATCGGCAGTATGCGCGCCCGAATCCCGGTGTACCAGCTTGATCGACCCGCGGACCGCCTGCACCCGGCCGCCGAACGCGCCGGAGTCGTTTACCGTCGCCCCGAAAACAAACGCACGTTGAGCCCGGAAGTAAATCTGCATGGATACCGTGTCGATGAAGCCCTGACCGTTATCGATTCGCTGCTTGACGATGCGGCGCTGGAGGGAATGACATCGATTAAAATTGTCCACGGGAAAGGGACCGGCGCTTTACGCCGGGCCATCCGGGAGTATCTGTCCAGCCACCCGCTGGTGGCATCCACCGAGCCCGGCGAAGGCGGCGCGGCCGGCGGTGTAACGGTGGTGCAGCTCCAATAACGCTCTATCTCCTAACGCACTATCTAATGACCAAACCGAGGAGCAGAACCGTATGCTGGTACGAATTACGTAATCAATCCGGCTCCGGTTGACAGCCAACCTGCAGCCACGCAAAATATTGGCACACTATCCGCCGACTGCACACCTATCCCGCCGGCACATTACTGAAGAAGGTGAAGAAATGGCAGAAATCCTGGGCCTTGGCCTCACTCACTACCCGCCTCTGATCGCACCCGATGAAGACAAACTGATTCCGTTGAAGCGCACCTTGCGCACCAACCAAAACCTGCCCGCCGAGATGCAAAATCCCAGCAACTGGCCCGAACCCATGCGTGTCGAATACGGTGAGGATGAAGGGTACACGTCTTCTCTCGAACATCGCGCCCGCCTGGTGGCCGGTTTTCGGCGCATTCGTGAAGAGCTGGATGCCTTCAACCCCGATTTCGTGGTCATCTGGGGCGACGATCAGTATGAAAACTTCCGCGAGGACATCATCCCTCCATTCTGTGTCCTGGCCTACGACGATTTCGAGTGCCACCCATTCACCAACCGCGATGGATCGCCTCGCCGCAACGTATGGGGCGAAGCCGCCGATACCACCTTCAACTACCGCGGACACAAGAACGGTGCACGGGAGCTGGTTTCCGGCATGATTGACCGAGGCGTCGACATGGCCTACGCTTACCAACCCCTCCACGAGCCAGGTCTGGGACATGCCATCCTGAACACACTGCTCTACCTGGATTACGACCGCAAGGGGTTCGACTACCCTGTAGTCCCGTTCCTGGTCAACTGCTACGGCAGCCGGGTCATCCGGAACAAAGGCGGCAGTGTTGAATATTCACCCGACCCCGATCCGCCCGGTCCTTCCCCCAAACGCTGCCTGGAAGTGGGAGCCGCCGCCGCCCAGGCGATGAAAGAATCACCCTGGCGGGTTGCGCTCATCGCGTCTTCGTCATGGTCCCACGGATTCCTGGTCGAAAAAAATCACTGGATGTGGCCCGATGTCGAATCCGACCGCGCCCGCTTCGAGGAACTGGAAGCCGGCGATTACCAGGCTTGGAGTCGCATTTCCACCGCCCAGGTCGAAGACGCCGGGCAGCAGGAAATGCTCAATTGGATGTGCCTCGCCGGCGCCATGGACACCTTGGAATACAAACCGGAGATACTGGACTACGTAGAGACTTACGTGTTCAACTCCAACAAGTGCCTGGCAATCTTCAAATAGTCCACCCACGTCAACCCATCGCTGACTCTCACGCTTACCCACTGTAATCTGTCATTGCGAGCGCAGCGTGGCAATCTCGTCGCCGTAGCAATGGTGGTTTGCCGACGTGTGTTCAACCTCAACGAGATTGCCACGTCGCTGCGCTCCTCGCAATGACAGAAGGCCAGGTTGGTTTGACAAAGTGGGTACGCGTGAGATCGCTGACTTCGGGGCGACGCTGGAGTCGCACCCGTTCATATCTCACCTGCATCAAGGAGCGCGAACATGGCCGAAATACTTGGTTTGGGTCTGACCCACTCGCCGTCGTTAATCCGCCCCGACGAAGATGGGGAGTCATCGCTGAAACGCACGCTGCGAACCAACGACCGGGTGCCGGCGGAGATGAAAAACCCCAGCAACTGGCCTGAACCCATGCGCGTCGAATACGGGGAAGACGAGGGTTACGCCTCGGCGGTTCGGTTACGCCAGCGGATGGTGGCCGGTTTCCGGCGCCTCAGGCAGGAACTGGATGCGTTCAACCCGGACTTCGTGGTTATCTGGGGCGACGACCAGTACGAGAATTTCCGGGAAGACATCATTCCTCCCTTCTGCGTCCTCGCCTACGACGAGTTCAACTGCCAACCTTTCGCCAACGGCGACGGTTCTCCCCGACGCAACGTATGGGACGAATCGGCCGACACCACCTTCAACTTCCAGGGACACAAAAACGGCGCGCGCGCCCTGGTGTCCGGGATGATCGACCGTGGCATCGACATGTCCTACGCCTACCAACCTCTCCACGAACCTGGCCTGGGACACGCGATATTGAACACTCTTCTCTACCTCGACTACGACCGCAAGGGCTTCGACTACCCGGTGGTTCCGTTCCTGGTTAATTGCTACGGCAGCCGCGTCATTCGGAACAAGGGTGGCAGCGTCGAACATTCCCCCGATCCGGATCCGCCCGGCCCGTCGCCCAAGCGGTGCCTGGAAGTTGGCGCCGCCGCCGCCCAGGCCCTCAAAGAGTCACCCTGGCGGGTCGCCTTGATCGCATCTTCTTCCTGGTCTCACGCCTTCCTCACCGAGAAAAACTACTGGCTATACCCCGACATCGTGTCAGACCGCGCCCGCTTCGAGGAAATGAAAGACGGGGACTACCAGGCCTGGTCCCGCATCTCAACCGCCCAGGTGGAGGACGCGGGTCAACAGGAACTGCTCAACTGGATGTGCCTGGCCGGCGCGATGGACACCCTGCAATACCAGGCCCAAATCGTGGACTGGTACGAGACTTACATTTTCAACTCTACGAAATGCCTGGCTATCTTCAAGTAGCCTAGACTCGATCCGGTTCAAAGCATGGGGGCGACCGATTGGCCGCCCCTCGTTTTTTGTCTCGGCAAGTGTGGCCGCGCAATCGTGCCGCCGGCCACGCCGACATAACCTAGTCGTCCGCGATGACCGGCTCATCGATCAACTGCACCCCCGAGCCGAGGATGTCGAAATCGTATTCCTGGTCGGGCGCAACCATCCGTCGGATCACCACTACTGCCGCGGATATTGCGGACGATACCACCAGGGCGGACACGAAGGCCCAGAACATCTGGCCGCCGGTTGGCGCGGCAATCGCCCACGGCGATATCAGATCCGGTTTCGGATAGAACAGCGCGCCGATGATGATTCCCGCGCCGCCCGCGACCAGGACCGCCCACCCGGGCATTCGCCTGGAGTACAGGCCCACCAGCATCGGCGCCGCGATTGCCGCCCCCAGCAAGTCGGCGATCAAGAACACGTAAAGTACGCTCAACCCCTGGGTTGCCACGATTATTCCCGGTATGGCTACCACCGCCGTTACAACCCGGGCCAGCGTCATCAACGTGCCGCGCTGGATGCCCATACCGGCCAGGTCGGTGGCAATCCCGCTGGCCAACCCGTTCATCATCGTGTCCAGGGTACTCATGGCCAGCATCAAAGCGCATACCAGCATCAGGAAGTGCATCCAAAGCGGGAATACGTCGGATGCCAGCGCGAACAAAGCCGCCGCAACGGCAGGATACTCAAACGGCCCAACCGAACCGTTTCCCACCGCCGCGATGCCAGCCATACCCATCAGAAACGTAATCGGTATGGCCAGCGCGGTCGCTCCCCACAGGCTCCGGTTGAGGGCTCTTTGACTCTCCACCGTATAAACCCTCTGCCACATTCCCGGGTGGAAGGCGTTTGAGGCCACGATGCCGATTATCAGCACGATCCCGAAGAAGTAGCTGCCGGAAGAACTCACCGACAGTAACCCCGCCTCTTTCGCCGCTCCCCATACTCCGGTGCCGCCGAGCAGGGCCGCCGCCACGATGACCAGCAGTAGCAAAACGGGAATCAGCACCCAGAACTGGATACGATCAGTGTAAATGGATACTCGCAGGCCACCGTAAGCCGTGTATGCCACCACCACCACGCCGACCGCCACCGCGGTGGCCCATGCCGGCGACCCGGTCAGGATGCTCACCGCCGCGGTGATCGCCGTCATCTCGGCGGTGATGAATATGCCCATCACGAATATGATCACCACGGAGATAGCAACGAAGGGGAGCGTGCCGAAACGGTGTTTCACGTATTCCGTCACCGAGTGACCGTTGGGCATCAACTGTCGGATTCGAGGCCCGACGAACATGAACATGACCGGAATCCCTGCCATGCCCAGCGCATACCCCACCAGTGAAACGATGCCGAAGTTCGCTCCTGACTCGCCGGGACTGAGCAGTACCCACGTACCGAACATCGAAGCCACCAGCGTCGCCACGCCCACGTTTACCGGCGCGTGGTTGCGCGAGATGGTGTAGTCCTCCACGCTTTGACGACGTCGGCCTACGTAAGTAACACCCAGGAACAAAAACATAGCGCACACCAGCACTAATGTCGCGATTCCGACTCCGGTATCTAGCATTGTCGTCTCCTCGTTGGGGTTCCAAACCGGCGGCCATACACCGCCAATAAAAAAACCGCCAGGTTGCAAATCTCTGGCGGTCGTAAATGCTGTCTCTAATCCCTACGCCGGCATTATCCGGATCAGGTACTACGGTCGGTGGCTTTCACGGCCACCCTCTCAGCCTGGCATAACCAGGCTCCCGCCAAAGTTCTTATTCGTTTGTACGCCGAAACTACCACAATGCGCCCCACCCGTCAATGCTCAATAACGCTCAGGCGTACCCGCTTTGTCATTGCAAGGATCTTCCGCTCATCCTGAGCCTGTCGAAGGATGGTCGTCGATGGTTCGACAAGCTCACCATGAGCGGGTGTCAAGGGACTTTGGAAAGACCCTGCTTAACCCGGCGCTCCGGTTGCGCCGACGCTACCCCGCTGATAATCTGGTTGAGCCATGTTCTCGATTTTCAAGCGAAACCGGACCGACACTAACCGACAGCAAACCGACGCCGGAGTAAAGCGCAGCCGCGAAACCTGGTTTGGCCGCATCCGGCAGTTGCTGGGCTCGGCTGAACTTGACGACGCCGTGTGGGATGAGATCGAAGAAATACTGATCTCTGCCGACGTGGGGGTTCCCACCACCATGGCCGTATTGGACGATCTTCGTTCCGAAGTACGCGCCGGTCGCGTTGTTGATGGCGAGGGAGCCTACAGCCGGCTCAGGGAACTATTGTCCGCAGAACTATCGGGCGCCGGCAACCCGGACGCCTGGCTTGATGACGATGAACTAACGTCGCCCTACGTAATCCTCGTGTGCGGCGTCAACGGGGTCGGAAAAACCACCAGCATTGCCAAGCTGGCTCACCATTTCACCCAGGCCGGCAAGCGCGTGGTCCTGGGAGCCGCCGATACCTTCCGCGCCGCCGCCGAAGAGCAGTTGGAAATACTTGGTCAACGGGTGGGCGTGGACGTGATCAGCCATCAATCCGGCGCCGACCCGGGAGCCGTGGCCTATGATGCCTGGCAAGCTGCCCGTGCCCGGGGAGCCGACATCCTGATCGTCGATACTGCCGGCCGCCTGCATACGCGCAATAACCTCATGGAAGAGCTTCGCAAAGTGCGGCGCGTGATCAACGCACTCGACGGCGCCGCGCCCCATCAGGTTTTGCTCACGCTGGACGCTACTACCGGACACAACGGATTGACTCAAGCTCAGGCGTTTACCGAAGCGGTTGGTTGCACCGGTATTTTCCTGGCCAAACTCGACGGCACCGCACGAGGCGGCATCGTGCTGTCCATTCATCGCGAGCTGGGGGTTCCCATCCTGTTCATCGGCACCGGTGAAGGACTGGACGACCTGGCTCCGTTCGACCCCGTGGAATTCGTCGACGCCCTGTTGGCGCCAGCCGCCTGACGCCCGATTAGCAACTGACCGTGCAGGACGTCGTCGCCTGGCTGATAGTGCTCGAGGCATTGTCCTGGCTCGGATTTCCAGTCGCCCATTTGCTCATGGGCCGGCTCGCCGACCGGGGTTGGGCAGTTGCGCGCATCCTGGCGCTGTTGCTGTTGGCATGGATTACCTGGATTGGCGGCAGCGTCGGCATTGTTCCCAACTCATCGGTCGGCATTCTAGCGGTGCTGTCCGTTTTCGTGCTTGGTTCAGCCTGGTTAGCCTATCGCCAGCGCAGTGAGCTGCGGGATTTCTTCCGGCGTCGATGGACGGTCGTCCTGACCGTCGAGTTAACCTTTCTGGCGATGTTTGCCTTCTGGGCGTTGGTCATCAGCGAAGTCCCCGCCATCAATCACACCGAAAAACCCATGGATTTCGGCATCCTCAACGCCATCGTCCGCGCCGACGGTTTTCCCCCTATGGACTCCTGGCTCGCCGGCCACGGCATTGCCTACTACTACGGCGGCCACTATGTCGCTGCCATGCTGACCACGTTGACCGGGGTGCCAACGAACATCGCATACAACCTGTCGGTCGCCACCGTAGCAGCGCTGGCGGCCACCGGAGCGCTGGGCCTGGTGTACAACCTGGCGCGATTCTCGGGGTCAAGGGTGTCCCCGGCGCTGGTCGTTGGATTGTTTGCCGCCGGGGGTGTCCTGCTGCTTGGGAACCTGTCGGGCGTGCTGGAGTTTGCCCATGTGCGCGGGATCGGAGGAGAAGGATTTTGGGGGTGGGTAGGAATCAAGGGATTAACCGCCCCCACGGGCGCAGAAGGTTGGTTCCCCGATCAATTCTGGTGGTGGTGGAGGGGCAGCCGAGTCATCGACACCCTGGCTGAAACCGGCGCTTCGCTGGATTACACCATCACCGAAGTCCCTTTCTTCAGCTTCCTGCTGGGCGATCTGCACGCTCACGTGACAGTATTGCCGTTCCTCCTCCTCGCGCTGACCCTTGCACTATCCATGATGGTATCGCCCAACCCGCCGGGACTGGACTGGATACGCCGCCAACCCTGGGAAGCCGCAACCGTGTGCCTGGCAGTTGGAGCTCTGGCTTTCATGAACGCCTGGGACTTTCCCGTTTATCTGGCAATCATTGGCATGGCCGCGTTATTGCGATGGTTCTCCTGGTCAACTCCGATCGACGACTCATCTGTATCGGACAGCAGTACGCCGGGACACCGGTTGGCAAAGTCGGCGGGCCGCGCCGGATTGCTGACGCTGGGGATCGCCGCCGCCGGCGTGGTCCTGTTCCAACCGTTCTACTGGTCATTTGACAGCCAGGCCCAGGGGATTTTGCCGGTTGTTGGTCCGGCCACCCGGCCATTCCATTTTCTGGTCGTGATGGGAGTCCCCGCGCTGCTGGCCACCGGCCTCATCATCCGGGCTCTCATGGAAGTGGGTTGGCCCACCCGCCAGCAACGCAGCGTGGTGATTGCCGTGGCCGGCTTCAGCATCGCGCCATTACTGCTGTGGCTGGTGGCCGTAGGCATCAGGTTGTCGGTCAACCCGGAGGATATTCAGTTGGCCGACGGCGTGGTTTTGCAACGATTGGCGCTGGCGTTGCCGTTGCTGGCAATTGGGGGCATCGCCGCATATTGCGCGTTGGCTTTGGCGGCGGGCCGGCGGCCGACGCAATGGATAGAATTCCCTCTGGTCCTGGCCGCCGCAGGTTTCTACCTGTTGGCAGGGGCAGAGTTGTTCCACATCGCCGACCAGTTCGGCAACAGAATGAACACCGTTTTCAAGGTTTACTACCAGGCGTGGCTACTGCTGGGGACGGCGGGCGCCGTGGGAACCTACTACATTATCGCAATCCCGGCGCGCCGTGGCTGGGCGCAAAATTGGTCCACGCTGTTGCGTGGATTCGCGTTGGCGTGGATCATTATGGTGGCGTTCCTCCTGTTGGCGTCCTCCTACTATCCGGTGGGCGCCATCCTGGAACGCACCGGCTGGGCCACCGGCGGGAACGATTGGTCGGCGAATACGTTGGCCGGGCTGGACTTTCTGCGCCATTCGGAGCCCGGCGAATACGCCGCTATCACGTGGTTGAACCATCGCCATCGCCGGGGAATTATCGTCGAGGCCGTGGGCGGCGACTATACTGATTACGGTAGAATCTCCGCTGCGACAGCACGGCCGGCCGTGTTAGGTTGGGAAGGTCATCAGCGCCAATGGCGGGGCGACGATCCTGCGTTATCCGGCCGGCGAGACGACGTCGCCGCGATTTACGAAAGCGACGAATCCGCGCGGGTGCAAAATTTGTTGAGCCGGTATGATGTCAGATGGGTCATCGTAGGTCCTCGGGAACGGAATACCTACGGCGATGGCGTCACCGGTCGGATGGAAGATTGGGCCGACGAAGGCTGGCTCATTCGGGCATTCCAATCGGATACCGTTACCATATATGAAGTGGCCGACACCAACTGACCGGCCACTTCCCAGACATCCGACGCTATAGCAACATGGAGGCAAAAATTGGAATTTTCAGACGTTAAGAGTTTCTTCCAATCCAATCACCGGGGTGTGATTACGACATTTCGACAGGACGGAACTGCCCAAACGAGCATTGTGGTGTGCGGCGCTTCGCCTTTCGATAGCGATGAAGCCGCGCTCTTCGTGACAGTTCGGGGGTCTTCCTACAAGGTGCGCAACCTGCGACGCAACTCACGCTGCAATGTAATGGCCGTGGCAGACGATTGGCGCCAGTTCGCGGTGGTGGAAGGCACGGCAACCCTCACCGACTACCGTAACACCGACTCAGAGGTTATGCGGCAGAAACTGCGCGACGCCTTTATAGCTTGCGGCGATAACGAACACCCGGATTGGGAGGAATATGACCGGGCCATGGTAGCTCAGGACGCCGTCATCGTAGTGGTGCAACCGGACCGGGTATACGGTTTGATACGGTAACCGGCCCGTCACGCCGGCGAGCCAGTTGCCGGCTAATCACCCAGCGCGAGCGTCGCCTGCCCTTCCGGGTTAACGTCCTCAACCGGTTCACCCTGAGCGGTGGCGGAGCTTATCGCGGCCGGGTCCTGCAGCAGCGCCACCAGCCCGTCTTCATCCAGGACGGGGACACCGAGGCGCTCGGCGGTGGCGAGCTTGCTGCCCGGCGACGCTCCGGCCACCAGCCAACTGGTTTTGCGTGAAACTGACGATGCGGTAGCAGCGCCCAGGGATTTCACCCTGCCTTCCGCCTCGCGGCGAGTCATGCCGGCCAGTGTGCCGGTGACTACGAACGTCAACCCTTTCCACGGTAGCGCGGATGTGTCCACCGGCGCCAGATCCTGCCAGAGCTTTACGCCCGACGAACGTAGTCCTGCAATCGTAACCTGGTTGCGTTCAGTCGTGAAATACCTGACGATGCTCTCGGCGATTTTCGGGCCTATGCCGTCAATGCCCGTCAATTCGTCCATGCCGGCCTCGGCTATTTCATCGATGCTAGCATAACGTCCAGCCAGCAGGTCTGCCACCTCCGCGCCCACGTGCAGGATGCCCAACGCGAACAGGATGCGCGCCAGCGGTCGCTGCTTGCTCGCTTCAATGTTGTTAAGGATTCGTGTCGAGAGGCGGTCTCCCATGCGATCCAGCGCCGTCAATTGCTCCGGCGTCAGTTGATAAAGGTGCGAAACGTCGGACACGAGCCCCTGATCAATCAATATGCGGCACCACTGTTCGCCCAATCCGTCGATGTCCATCGCCCCACGGGCCACAAAATGCTTCAGCGATTCGAAGAATTGCGCCGGGCAGGCCGAGTTTGGACACCGGTGCATGGCCTCGCCTTCATCTTTCACCACGGGTGTCCCACACTCCGGACAATGTTCCGGCATTTTGAAAATCGGCAGGTTCTCTCTGCCCGGGATGTCCACCGGGCCGATGATGTGGGGGATAACGTCGCCAGCCCGCTCAATGACCACGGTGTCTCCGATGCGGATATCCTTGCGGTGGATGTCCTCTTCGTTGTGGAGCGATGCGTGCTGCACCGTAGCGCCACTCACCACCACCGGCTCCAGAATCGCCTGGGGATTAAGGCTACCGGTGCGCCCCACGTTGATGATGATGTCCAGCAGGCGGGTGGTGGACCGCTCGGCGGGGAACTTGTAGGCGATTGCCCAGCGCGGTTCCCGGCCCGCCACTCCCAGCGAGTTTTGCTGGGCGACGCTGTCAACCTTCACCACTATGCCATCCGCTTCATAATTCCACTCGTGCCGACGTTCCAGCATCTCGTCGTAAAACGCGCAAACCTCGTCCACTGTATCCAGAATCCGGTTCAGCGAGTTGATGCGGAACCCGTAAGATTTCAGGTTTTCCAGGCATTCCCAATGATCGGCAGGCATGGGGGCAACGCCGGTGTCATTCAGGCTATACACCCACATCTGCATGTTTCGGCTTGCCGTGACTTTGGGGTCCAGTTGACGTATCGTGCCCGCTCCAGTGTTTCGGGGGTTGGCATACAGCTGTTCGCCCAGGCGCTCCCGCTCTTCGTTCATCTTTTTGAAACTGTCCAACGGGAGATAAACCTCGCCGCGCACTTCGAGGTCAGCCGGGGGATGGCCGGCCAACGTGAGGGGTATGCTCCGGACGGTGCGCAGGTTGTGGGTAACGTCTTCCCCGGTTTGGCCGTTGCCGCGGGTCGCACCCAGCAGGAAGCGTCCGTCCCGGTAGGCTAGTCGAACCGCCAATCCGTCTATTTTCAGTTCCGCCACCATCTGAAACGATTGACCGTCAAGCAGGTCGGTGACCCGACGGTGCCAGGCTTCCAGACCCTCCCGTTCAAAGGCATTGGCCAGGCTGAGCATGGGCATCGGATGTTCCACTTGAGTGAACCCGTCAGCGGGGGCGCCGGCGACGCGTTGAGTGGGCGAATCGGGGTTGAGGCAACCGGGATATTTAACCTCCAGGCAGCGTAATTCATGCAGTAACGTATCGTACTGACCATCGCCGATAACGGGGGCGTCCTCGTTGTAATATCGGTCGGCGTGATAGCGAAGTTGCAAATGCAACTGACGGGCACGGGCGAAAGGATCGCGGGCTGCCGGTACGCCGGAGGCGAGGCCGGTGTAGCGCGATTCAGTGGATGGTGTGCTCATGGTTGGTCATCCTGGGGGTCGTGAAGAGGACTGGCGGATAGTATAGTCCCGGCCCAGGAGGCTTTGCACTGGAGTAAATCTGCGCTGATACATGGTTGTTGACTGAGCGAGGGCAAAATAGATACAGTTGGCTGGCACCTTGCGCCGCTGGATTTCGCCATATTTACCGGGCAAGGAGGATATAAGGTTAAATGGTTCAAGCAGGCTATTCCAACCCGTTGGGTGGAAGCTGATGAAATAGCGGTCAGCGGTATTGGTACCATCGCGGCCACCACGGTTACACCTTTGGACGGCGGGAAACCGTTTGTTGCAGTGTCAATGTACGCCCGATGGTTCGATCCGCATCCGACTACCGGGGGCGGATGGATTTACCCGGACGCATCGGCGCATCGAATCATCTCCGACCTGTCCGTGTTTATCCCCTACTATGACGCAGAAGATCCGCCGCACCGGATATTGGCCGCCGGCGATCTCAACGTAGATTTTGACTTTGGGCACGGAACAGGCGAGTTTGCCCGCCGCGCAAACACTATTCTTGACCGTATGAGCACCTTGGGGTTGGAGTATATGGGGCCGCAATATCCTTCTGGCCGCCGCGCCGACCCAACACCCGATCATTTGCTGCAGGATACCAAGAACGTTGTGACTTACTATCCGGGGAACTCGCCGGAAACAGCCCGGTTGCAACTCGACCGCATGTTTGCCTCGCGAGGGTTTCATCAGAGCGTGCGGGCCTGGGTTTTGAACAAGGTGGATCAGTGGGGTTCCAGCGACCATTGCCGGATATTGATTGAAGTCGGCAACGAGGCAGCCAATCCCGATTAACTCACCTCATTTGACCGCCCTTACCCGCTGGGATAGACTTCTTAGCATATTCTGACCGAGGATGCAGCAGGAGACGCCGTGACCACAATCTCCCCTACGCCACAGGAAGCCCGCACTCAGATTGTCAGCATGGTGCGCGACTTTGTGCGCAACGAAGTGGAACCGGTGGCCGCTCAGCACGACGCCGAGGATACTGTTCCTTACGACCTCATTGACCAGATGAAAGGGCTGGGTCTGTTTGGTATCACGGTTCCCGAAGAATACGGCGGCATGGGCCTAGACTACACAACCTTTGCCATGATTTTCGAGGAAATCAGCAAGGGTTACATGGCACTGACCGGGACGCTGGGCACGCACCACATCCTCGCTTACGTCCTTACGCATTACGGCACCCAGGAACAACGCGACCACTTTCTGCCCCGCCTCGCCACCGGCGAAATTCGCGGCGGCCTGGCCTTAACCGAGCCCAGCGGCGGCAGCGACGTCGGAGCCCTGGAAACTCGCGCCGTCAAGGATGGCGAGGAATACGTGGTGAACGGCTCCAAGATGTTTATCACCAACGCCGATTCGGGGGATGCTTTCTGCCTGCTGGCCCGCACCAACCCCGACCCCTCCATCAAGCACCGTGGCCTGTCCGCTTTCGTCATCGAGAAAGGAGAGCATAGTTTCGAAGACGGGTTCAAAGTCGGGAGGCACCTGGACAAGTTGGGATACCGGGGCCCGGACACCTGCGAACTGTTCTTCGAAGATTATCGCATTCCGGCCGAGAACCTCATCGGCGGGGATGAAAACGTTGGTTTCGGCCAGGTGATGAGCGGGCTGGAAACCGGACGCATCAATGTAGCGGCTCGGGCCGTTGGCGTAGCGCAGGCCGCCCTGGACGCCTCGATGCGATACATCCAGCAGCGCGAAACCTTTGGACAACCGATCAGCCAGCATCAGGCTATTCAGCTCAAAATCGCCGACATGGCCACCAAGATTCAGGCAGCGCGTCTGCTGGTTTATGACGCCGCCGCCAAAAAAGACAGCGGAGAGCGTATCGACCTGGAATCCGGCATGGCCAAGCTGTTCGCCAGCGAGGTTTGCGGAGAAGTCGCTATGGAAGCCATGCGCATCCACGGTGGTTACGGCTATACCAAAGACTTCCCGGTAGAACGTTATTACCGCGACGCCCCTTTGATGATTATCGGCGAAGGCACCAACGAAATCATGCGCCTGGTAATCGCGCGCCAGCTGCTGCGCCGACCCGAATATCAGCTGTAGGGCTAATACCTTGTAGGGTTAATCCCTGCAACCACGTACGCATTCTCCCAACATCGAGGCATTAATGGTTGAAGCCAAATCTCCTATCCGTCTCACCGAGCTGTCTCATTGTGCCGGTTGAGCGGCCAAGCTGAGTCTTGAGGACCTGGTCCAGGTCCTGAGTTACGTTCCCCTGCTCAAGCACCCTGACCTGCTGGTGGGCGCCGAGACGGGAGACGATGCCGCCGTTTACCGCATCAACGACGAAACGGCGCTCATCGTTACCGTCGATTTCTTCCCGCCCATTACCGACGATCCATACGAGTTTGGCGCCGTCGCCGCGGCCAACTCGTTGTCTGATGTTTACGCCATGGGCGGCAAGCCGTTGATCGCTCTGAATGTCGTCGGGTTCCCCGCCGAGTTGGACAAGGAAATCCTGGGCCACATCTTGCAGGGCGGGTACGCCAAAGCCGCTGAAGCCGAATGTCTGATTGTGGGCGGGCATACCGTGGATGATCCGGAACCCAAATACGGCCTCTCAGTTGTGGGCATCGTGGAACCCGGCAAACAGGTCAGCAACGCTGGCGCACGCCCTGGTGACGTCCTGGTGCTGAGCAAACCCATTGGAACCGGGATCATCACCACCGCCGGCAAACAGGGCGTGGTGGACCCGGACGTTATGGCTGTCGCCGTTGAAACGATGGCCGCCCTGAATAAACCGGCCGCCGAGGCCATGATGGAAGTGGAGGTCAATTCGGCCACCGATATTACCGGTTTCGGTCTGTTGGGCCACCTCAGGAGCATGGTGCGCGGCAGCGGCGTTGCGGCGGAGATCAATCTTTCCGACGTACCGATCTTGCCTGGCGTCAGAGAACTCCTGGCCAACGGCGTCGCACCAGGTGGCACACATCGCAACGTGAGCAGCGTTTACGACTCGGTATCCTGGGACGACGCGCTGACCAACGAAGATCGGTTGTTGCTCTGCGACGCGCAAACATCCGGCGGACTGTTGATGTCGGTCGCTTCGGAACGCGCCGCCCAACTTATCGCCGCCCTCGAAGCCCGTAACGCGCCTTGTGCGTCGATAGTGGGCCGGATCATCGAAGGCCCGGCGGGAACGATCCGCGCCAGCCGGTAACCTGCCGGCAAATCAACAGCGACCCGGGAGCGACCGAATGACCACCCCTGACCAGCAACAACAATCAAACACTGGTGTTCAGCCCGAATTTGGGTTGAAACGCCCGGATCAGGTGAAAACGGCTCCGCCAGCGGGAGAAAGGGTTCCGCCAGGCCAGTTCGTGGCCAAAACGTTCCCCGTTCTAACCTACGGTGACACGCCTCAGATCGACCTGTCCTCGTGGCAAATCAGGGTTTGGGGCCTGGTGCGGCAGGAAATCACCATGGGCTGGGCACAATTCCTCGATTTACCCTGGGTTACCATCGACGCCGATTTTCATTGCGTGACCCAGTGGTCCGCGTTGGACCAAACCTGGGAAGGAGTGATGATTTCGGCGCTATTGGAACGGGCCGGCGTATTGCCGGCAGCGCAACACATCATGGCTCATTGCTATGGCGATTATACGACCAACGTCCCGCTGGGTCTGGCCCTCTCGGAAGGCTTGCTGGCACACCGACAAAACGGCGCCGAGCTGGGCAAAGATAACGGATGGCCGTTGCGATTGATCATTCCCAGCCGGTACGGATGGAAATCGGCTAAATGGGTCAACGGCATCGAATTGATGGCCGAAGACGCCCCCGGTTTCTGGGAACAACGGGGTTACAACAACAATGCCGATCCCTGGCAGGAAGAGCGATTCTGGCCCGAACTCACCCGTTGATCGCAGAGAACCGCCCGTTAAATTTACAAGGCCGCCGACGTTAGACGTCGGCGGCCTATTCCGTTGCCCGGATTCCTGAGTGGTTCTGCTACGCTGCTTTCAACAGATCGCGTTCCCTGGCTGCCACAGTTTTGGTGGCCGATTTGGGCGGCGTTTGAACGGTGGGCATTGGGGCGTCAAGGTCCCGTTGCAGGCCACACTGGAAGCAGCTGACGAAGATTCCGTAAATATCTCGCCGAAATTCCAGGTCTCCGGAGCATTTGGGGCAGGCGTTGAACATCAGTTTCATGATTGCCTCCTAAACGGATTCGTTGTTTCCGTACCAGTTAGCAAGTGTTTTTAATCCGCCAACTGATTCGGTATACGCACGTCGCCTAAGATTGGATTGCAATTTGCCAAACCTGTCTGAGTGAGCCAATCGGTGTCAATATTTTCTCAGTCGGAATAATACAACTTGACACATACCGTGTCAAGCCCTATTATTCAATACATCATCGTGTGATAAAATTCACGTGGCGGTCCCTGGATTTTGCCGACCACGGCAAACCCGTTTCCGCGCCTCGTTGCCAACCGGGAGGTCTGGAGTTATGCAGCGGCAATGGCCCAGAACGCATCGAATCAGTCAAACGCTTTTGGAATCGTATCCCGCTCCCACATCAAAAGCCCCCGAAGCGTGGGTAACCGGTTCGCCTCCATCGTCCAGTCGGCTTTCGTCCAATGGTGTGGGCGGCGAACACGCCATCCCGGACCTCGCGACTGAACCGGCCAATGCGAACCGCCCGGCCGGCATGGAGCTTGAAGGCGTCTATATCATTTCGGTAGCGGCGCGTTTACTGGAAATGCACCCCCAAACTCTGCGCAAATACGAAAGACTGGGGTTGATCCAACCCGAACGCACGGTAGGGATGCTGCGCCTCTATTCACGGCAGGATCTCCACAAAGTCATGCTGATTCGTCACCTCATGGACAACCTGGGACTTAACCTGGCCGGCGTCGAATTCGCCCTGAAGCTGGTCAACAACCTGGAAGTGTTCTCCAACCGGGTTGCCCGGTCGATTGACGACGCCGAAGTGGCAGACAGCATTCGCTCCGAAGTGGCCCTGTTGTGCAATAGCCTCAGTTTGCCCGTTCCGGACTAGTAGACCAACATTCTTGAAATGATGGGAGTGGAATGCCAGATTGCTCGACGATAGTCTCCATAAAGCCCTGTATGGCCGGGGAAAGGCCCTGTACCAATCAACCCATCATTACAAAGATTTCGGACTACTAGTCCCCGACGCCCACCGCTATGGCGTAGCGGCCCCGTTGCAAATTTACTCAGGAATTATCTAATGCCTCCAGATCAGTACAATCCACAATCAGACCCCGAAATACCGACCGGTTCCGCCGAGTTCACCGCCGGCGATTCGTTGGGAGAACCCAAACCTGCGTCGGCTCACGGCCACCCTGATCCCGAACCATCAATTGACGAAATCGAACCCCCTCCCATGACTCCCGAACAGGAAGCTTCCATGCTTCGGGCTGCGCTGGCCGAGGCCAACGAAGAGATTGCCCGCCAGTCGGACGCGGTTCAACGTGGTCTGGCCGACTTGGCAAATCTGCGCCGCCGCAACGACGAGGAAAGACGCACTGTTCAGGAACAGGCCAACAGTCGCCTGCTGGTTCACCTGCTGCCCATCGTCGATGAGTTGGATCTGGCGATCAATCACCTTCAATACGAACCTGACGCGGATGACAGGGACGGCAGCGCCGTCGCCGAATCGTGGGCCGCAGGTGTTCGATTGATTCAGCGTAAATTGACCGCATTCCTGGAATCGGAGGGTGTAACCCGCATTGACTCGCTCGGCGAAACCTTCAACCCCGAGCTGCACGAGGCGGTCGGCATCGCCCAGGTGGGGGACGCAGAATCGGGTAGTATCGTCGAAGTATTAAGACAGGGCTACCGGCTCCGCAATCGCGTTGTTCAGGCTGCTCAGGTCGTCGTAAACCAATAGGCGCTCTGGGGCTGATATTCGGTTCGCCCCACTTAACGACAACCTACCGCCCAACTAAGACCTTCAAAATCTACATCAAAAACAATCAGAGGAGATATAACAATGGCAAAGATCCTGGGCATCGACCTCGGTACCACCAACTCGGTGGCAGCGGTTATCGATGCTGGCGAGGCAACCGTAGTCGAAAACGCTGAAGGTAACCGAATCACTCCATCGGTAGTAGCCGTAAACGTCCGCAGCGGCGAGCGATACGTCGGTCAAATCGCAAAGCGCCAGGCAGTTACCAACCCGGAGAACACCATTTTCTCCGTCAAACGCCTGATGGGGCGCAGATACGACGAACCCATCGTCCAGGACGCCGCCAAACGCTTGCCTTATCAGGTGGTCGGTGGCGATAACGGCGACGCCCACGTGGAAATGTCGGGACAGTCGTACGCGCCGCCCCAGATCTCCAGCATGATCCTGCAAAAGATCAGGCAGGACGCCGAAGCCAAGCTGGGAGAGCGGATCACGCAGGCCGTCATTACCGTACCTGCCTACTTCAACGATTCCCAGCGGCAAGCCACCAAAGACGCCGGCACCATCGCCGGACTGGACGTTTTGCGGATCATCAACGAACCCACGGCCTCGTCGTTGGCTTACGGCATTGACAAACAGCAAACCGATTCCACCGTGGCAGTTTTCGACCTCGGCGGCGGAACCTTCGACATTACCATTCTGCAGCTGGGCGACGGCGTTTTCGAGGTGTTGTCTACCAATGGCGACACCTTCCTCGGTGGCGACGATTTCGACGATGCCATCCTGAACTGGCTAGTTAGCGAATTTCGCGGCGAAACCGGCATCGACTTGACCCAGGACCGCATGGCGTTGCAACGGTTGCGCGATGCGGCCGAGAGGGGGAAGATCGAGCTATCCAGCACGTTGGAAACGGAGATCAACCTGCCATTTATCACCGCCGACGCCAGTGGGCCCCAGCACCTGGTGAAGAGCCTCAGCCGCTCCCGTTTGGAACAGTTGGTTGGCGACCTTATTGACCGTACCGGGGGCCCGTGCCGCCAGGCGATAAGCGACTCCGGCGTCGGCGCCGGCAGCATTGATGACGTGATCCTCGTTGGCGGCATGACCCGAATGCCATCCGTCCAGGCCAAGGTTCAGCAGATCTTCGGACGGGAGCCGTCCCGCTCCGTGAATCCTGACGAAGCCGTGGCCCTGGGCGCCGCGATTCAGGCCGGCGTCCTGGCCGGAGAGGTTGGCGACATCGTTTTGCTGGATGTAACGCCCCTCACCCTGGGTATCGAAACCCTGGGCGGCGTGACTACGGCGCTCATCCCGCGCAACACCACCATTCCAACCAAGAAAACCGAGACGTTCACCACCGCGTCGGACTCGCAACCCAGCGTGGATATCCACGTTTTGCAGGGCGAACGGCCAATGTCTAACGACAACAAAACCATTGGGCGGTTCATGTTGGACGGAATCCTGCCGGCCCCCCGCGGAATGCCCCAGATCGACGTAACTTTCGACATCGACTCCAACGGCATACTCAGCGTATCGGCTCAGGACAAGGGCACCGGCAAAGAACAGCGTATCGTTATCCAGACCAGCAGCGGTTTGTCGCAGGAAGACATCGAGCGCATGATGTCGGACGCCGAAGCCAATGAAGCAGCCGACCGGGCACGTCGCGCGGAGGTGGAAACTCGTAACCAGGCCGACAGCCTGGCCTACTCCGCCGAGCGTCTCCTGACTGAGCACGCCGAAACACTGCCCGCCGACCTAAAGGCCGAAGCAGATGCCAAGCTGGAATCGCTACGCACTGCCATCGCAGCCAACAACGTAGCTCAAATGCAGACTGCCATGAATGAACTGAACGAGGCCCTGCAACGGGTGGGCCAGGCGGTTTACACCCAACCGGGGGCAGGCGGGCCAAGTGATGCCGGAGGCGCCGGCGACGCTCCTCCCGGGTCCGATGACACCGTTGAAGGCGAGTTCCGAGAGGTCTAAAACCATCGCCACGGAAGCGACGGAGACCGGATGGCGCGGAAATCGAACCGCGCCATCCGGTCTGCAATCCGACCAACCCGCCGCATCGTATCAATCGGTGCGGAGTAATTCGCGCCATTCGCACCTTGTCTATCACGAAACGCATCACCAATATCCATCCCACCGTCACAAAAAGGCAAAATGTTGCCAGTTCGTAAATCTTTTGTTAAATCGTCCTACAACGGTGTGAACAGGCTGCAAAAGTGCTATAATGCCCACAACTCAAATCTGGTTCGGGCCAACGTCCCGCCGGACCTTGGGAGTAATGCAATGAGCGCACCACAGAGTGACAACGCCAATATCAGCGGTTTGGAAAATGAGAATCCGGTAGTGAGTACCGCCCCCATCGGCGTGGACCCGCAAGCCGGCCCTCAATTGGAAGACTACGATCCGGAATCGCTGACTCCGCTGCAAGCCCACTACCTGGAGTCCTTGCGGCAACTTATCGCGGTGAAGAACGAGTACCAGTCTGCCCCCGAATACGAAGGCTGGATGATGGACGCCATCAAGCGCTCCATCTACTCCGCTCTGCGTGATTGCATCGAAGCCAATATCGGCGATACCGCCAAGGAATTGTTGCAGCGGGAGCACCAGGTCAACTAAGCGGTTAGATCAGACCGAGTCGGGGGCTTCCCGCCCGTCCCATCGGTTTTGTTCTTTTCAGGTTGTCCGGCGTTCCCACGCACTGATTTCGGCTTTACCCCACACATCGATCCGCATTGGATTCATTGTCGAACGCATCTTTGACACTGGATTTTGCCGTTGTGATATACTCCAAAAGTTCCCCAAGCGCCGAGGTGGTGGAATTGGTAGACACGCGGTCTTGAGGGGGCCGTGGGCTTTCGCTCGTGTGGGTTCAAGTCCCGCCCTCGGCACCAAATGATTCATTGGGTATTGGCCGGGTGAAACAGTCTGGAAGCTAACAGAAGACGATTGGCAAATACAAGGCGACGTAGCCAAGTGGACTAAGGCGGAGGTCTGCAAAACCTCTATTCGGCGGTTCGAATCCGCCCGTCGCCTCCATTTCCATCAAATGCACCTCATAGTTTCATGCCACACTGGCATCTGATAGAAATGCCATCCCGCGCCCATCGATACGATTTTCGCGACGCGCAACACACCTGATTGTATAGGAGTTGCGCGCTTTTTTATCCGTGCCGAGGTGGCGAAAAGGTAGACGCGGCGGACTTAAAATCCGCTACCTCCCAGAGGTGTGTGGGTTCGATTCCCTCCCTCGGCACCAATTACCTGATGATGTGCGATCTGGCGCGTATTAGCCACCGGGGTTCCGGGTCGTCCAGCATGCTCCCAAACGTTGCGTGAGGACACCACCGGGTAGCGCAGGCATCTGAGTGCCGGTCTCCAGCCGCGGGAATAGTCCGACGCTGAATGCCGGCAGAAGTCCAGATGTAACGCTCTGGTTGGTGGCAGTTACCCATGCAGATGCAAGCAACCTCCATCCGATGGCGCGCCCACCCCCATCTGTCATTGCGAGGAGCGCAGCCGCTCATGGTGAGCCTGTCGAACCACGTGGCAATCCCGTTGAGGTTGAGCACACGCCGGCAAACCATATTGCTACGGTGCCGAGATTGCCACCCCCGTATCAAGTACGGGGTCGCAATGACAGATTAAAGTGGGTACGCACGAGACATCCAGCAGAACATTACCGACCGTGATTCCGCAGCCCAGCCCGCCAAAAACAGCAGCCGCCACCGATGCTGATGCGGTGTGCTATCCCCGTTACCCTGGCAACTCAGTGATCGAAATCCAGCACGGCCGGTTCCCCAACGGATAGGTCTCCAGCGGGGTCAACTCTCCTGAATCAGGGCTGACGTTGAAGGTTGCCATGATTCCCGACTCCTGGCCGGCTGAGTAGATGAACTTGTCATCGGGACCGAGGCACAGTGCGTTGGGTATGGGCTCCGCAGCAACCCGGCCCGTTGCGGTCAACTCGCCAGTGGACGTATCGATGGAGAAACAGGCGATGCTGTTGTGGCCACGGTTGGGCGCGTACAGGAACCTGCCCGAAGCTGCGACCTGAATCTGTGAGCAAGTATTCCTCTCGGTAAAATCTTCCGGGATTGTGGTAACGGTTTGAAATGCTGATAACGTTCCCGTGGCAGTGTCCAGGCGATAGCCGGTAACGCTGCAACCTTGTTCGTTGGAAAAGTACAAAACGTCCAGCGACGGGTGGAAACAAAAGTGCCGGGGGCCCAAGAACTCTTCGATTTCCACCACGGCCGGCGCGTTAGGGGTAATATGGCCCGTGTTTTCATCGAACCTGAATTGATAGATGGCGTTGGGTCCGTTGCCCGCGATGTGTGGCACAAAAGCGTAGCTATTAGTGGGGTCGGTCTGCATGGCGTGGGCTCCGGTGGCGGTCTCAAGCCATTCGATCGGCTCCCCGCCCACCGATCCGTCATCTCCGATGGGATGTACCCCAACATGTGCGCCCTGGTAGTAGGCCGACAGCACAAATTTGCCCTTCCGGTCAGTGGCGATATACGTGGGATTGGCCTCCAGCGACACCGATCCGTTTTGCGTCAAACTTCCGTTGGCTTGATCAATCTGGTAACTGAACAGCTGCGGGATTTCCCGGCATCCGGCGTATAGATATTTCCGGTCTGGACTGATCGCCAGCGTGAACGGCCCGCCGGCCACGGCAACATCGGCCTGGGGAGTTAGTTTCCCCGTCTGGGGATCTACGGAAAAAACCAAAATCTTGTCATCTTCCTGCACTGCTACGTACATGAAATGGGGCATCATATTCTCCTTACGTCGGCTTGCATCCAGTGTCTTTCGAAACCACTCTAAACACCGGGCTGCGGTCGGTCAATCCTTTGGTGGCCTCATGCGTACCCACTTTAATCTGTCATTGCGACCCCGTACTTGATACGGGGGTGGCAATCTCGTCGCCGCAGCAATGGTGGCTTGCCGACGTGTGTTCAACCTCAACGAGATTGCCACGTGGTTCGACAGGCTCACCATGAGCGGCTGCGCTCCTCGCAATGACAGGTGAGGGTGGGCGGCCTTCGCAATGACAGTAGGCCAGTTTGGTTTGACAAAGTGGGTACGCGTGAGTTTGGTAGCGGAGCGAGGGCGAGTTCCTCATCACTATCGGCAGCGTTCCGCCCGGCCCCGTTGTTACCCCTGGAGCGGGCCGGGATGCGGATTATCGTTCCGAGCTCAAGGTACCCATCCGGGGAACGCGTCCCGGTTAGCTCGGGTTTGTGGTAAATTACCGCCATCGCCCACGTCTCAATCGTCACTCAGGAGGTCGCGTATATGCTTGATTACAAACCTAATATCGTCCTATCCGACCCGGAAGAAAACTACCGTGTCGTCGGTACTCGCCCGGTGCGCCACGACGGCCCGGATAAGGTGATGGGCCGGGCCCGCTATGCTGCCGACATCCACCTTCCCGGAATGCTCCACGGCAAGATACTGCGCAGCCCCTACGCCCACGCGCGAATCCGCGGAATAGATGCCAGCCGCGCTCTGGCCTTACCCGGCGTACATGCCGTGGTTACCGGCGCCGACTTCCCGGATGTTTCGGCCCAAATCAACGATCAGGAAGAAGGGGCTCCCGTCAACTACGGGTTCTACACCCGCAATGTGATGGCCCGTGAGAAAGCCCTGTATCTCGGACACGCTGTGGCCGCCATCGTCGCAGACTCGCCCCACCTTGCTGAAGAAGCCCTGGCGCTGATTGACGTGGACTGGGAGGTGCTGCCGGCGGTTCTCAACGCCGACGAGGCCATGGCTCCGGGCGCTCCCTTGGTCCACGAACGGCTGGTGACGCTGGCCAATCCGGCGCAGCGATCCGGCGGTTGGGCCGAAAGCGACGGGGGCGACGGTTCAAACGTCTCCAATCACTTCCAGTTCAGCCTGGGCGATCTCGAGGCCGGTTTCGCGGAGGCTGACGAGATCATCGAGCGGGAGTACCACACCAAATCGGTTCACCAGGGTTATATCGAACCCCACTCCGCAACCGCCCGGTGGAACACCGATGACACCGTGACCATCTGGGCCAGCAGTCAGGGCCACTTCGCTCTGCGCGACCACACCAGCCGCATCCTGGGAATCTCGGTGGGGCAGATGAACGTTGTCCCCATGGAGATCGGTGGCGGCTTCGGTGGGAAGGGTCAGGGCGGTTGCTATCTCGAGCCCGTCGTCGCTGCGTTGGCTCGCAAGGTTGGCCGCCCCGTCAAGATCGCCATGACACGAACCGAGGTCTTCACCGGAACCGGCCCCACTTCCGGCACGCACATCAAGGTCAAGGTTGGGGGCACTCGCGACGGTCGTTTCGTCGCCGCCCAGGCCTCCCTGGTGTACGAAGCCGGCGCATTCCCCGGATCGCCCGTGCCCAGCGGGTGCCGCACCATGTTCGCGCCTTACGAAATCCCCAACGGATTCGTGGAAGGTTACGACGTGGTTACCAACGTGCAAAAATCATCCGCTTACCGGGCTCCCGGCTCACCCGCCGCTTCTTTCGCTGCGGAACAGGCCATCGATGAACTCTGCGAGAAGCTCGGTATCGATCCCCTGGAATTCCGACTCAAGAACGCGTCCAAAGAAGGAAGCCGCCAGGTTGCCGGCCCCACCTTCCGGCGCATCGGCATGGTAGAAATCCTCCAGGCCACCCAGGATCACCCCCACCTGGCCTCCCCCGTGCCGGAACCCACCGGACCAGGCCGGCTCACCGGGCGCGGGATCGCCGCCGGCGCATGGTTCAATGGAACCGGCCCAGCCAGCGCCGTTGCCAGCGTCATGCCCGATGGCACCGTCAGCCTGATTGAGGGATCACCCGACATCGGTGGCTCCAGGGCAGCCATGGCCATGCACATCGCAGAAGTCCTGGGTTTGCCGGCGGACAAGATTAAGCCCTCCATCGTCGATACTGACAGCATCGGCTACAGCAGCGGCGCCGGCGGCAGCGGGGTTACCTTCAAAATGGGTACTGCCGTCTATCAGGCCGGCGAGGACGTCCGCCGTCAGATGATCGAACGCGCTGCCCGAATCTGGGACGTACCCGTCGAAGACGTGGAGTACCAGGCAGACGGGACGCTGGCTCACCGGTCGGATGACGCTCTGCGGCTAACCTTCGGCCAACTCGCCCGCCGTCTCAACGGCACCGGCGGCCCCGTCGTCGGACGGGCCACCGCCAACCCGGGTGGCGTGGGCAACGCCTTTGCAATCAACGTCGCAGATGTCGAGGTGGACGTTGAGACCGGCAAGGTGGACATACTCCGTTTCACGGCGATTCAGGATTGCGGCAAGGCCATCCACCCCAGCTATGTCGAGGGTCAAATTCAGGGCGGAGCAGTTCAGGGCATCGGCTGGGCCCTCAATGAGGAATACTACTTCAGCAATGATGGCCAAATGCTCAATTCATCGTTCCTGGATTACCGGATGCCCACCGCGCTGGACTTGCCCATGATAGACACCGTGATAGTAGAGGTGCCGAACCCCGGCCACCCGCTGGGAGTCCGCGGCGTCGGCGAGGTGTCCCTCGTCCCTCCGATGGCCGCCATCGGCAACGCCATCGCCCGCGCCACCGGGGCCCGCCTCGAGTGCCTCCCCATGAACCCGGGCGCCGTCCTGGAAGCCCTCTGGGAGCGAAACGGCGGATAACGGCGCCTAATTCCATCACTCCGGCGAAAGCGGGAATCCATGTAGGGGCGAATAATTATTCGCCCCTACTGATTGTGGTCGTCATCGATAGATGAAAACGCATCAAAAGCGGCGTCGATGTCGTATTGGGGGCATTCCACGCCAAGAGAAGCACCCTGTGAAAATGCCGCCGGGACATATATGAGGCTAGGGTGTGTTGACAAATATCGTCATTCCCGCGAAAGCGGGAATCCAGTGGCCGACGTCTTAATCACGGTTCTGATTCTTTCATCATACCCTCTCTGGACTCCTGCCCCGTATCAAGTACGGGGTGACGTTCTTTCGCAGGAGTGACGGGCTGGTTTGCTAATTGTCAACAGGCTCCAGCTCATTTGGTTTCATGGGTGTTTCCCCTGCTGGTCTGGCGCCGTTATACCGAACCCGCTCTATCCCATCGCTGCGTTGTCCACCCCGCCGAACAGCACACTCACGGCGAACATGCCGATACCAAATGCGTAAGGCGCCAGAATAATTGCGCCAACGAGTATCCCCATCTTGGTTGACTTGGGCTTGCCGGGGTCGCGCAAGTTTTTAATCTACGGCAATGAACAGGCTTAGCAACACAAAACCCAGACCCCACGCTGCTATGTTCGCAAGAATAGACTCCATGTACTGCCGGTTCGTTCCGGCGCCAGGTGCTAGGCTCGGACTACTCGGCCTGCGTAGCATTCCAGCCGGCAACGAGGGCTCGGACCATAAAGATAATCCCGCCGACGTAGATAAGCCCCAGGATACCCAACCCCACCAGCTCGTCCACCATTGTGCCATTCATGATGCAGACGTAACGGGCCAGCAGATTCGCAACGCTCCCGCAGTCCATTTCCCACCGCCTTTAACCTCATTCTGGCACGCACCCGGCCCTCACGGCCTCAGCCGCACCAGGAAGCTGGCCTCTCCCAGCGGCATCCCGTCAAAAGCTATTGCGGCCACGTGCCGGCCCAATCGTGTCACCGGAATCCGAAAGGGTTTGATCCACCGTTGGAAGAATATGCCCTCATCCCACCCAGTCTGTTGCGGCGGCGGACTGGAAAGACTGGCTCCGGGCGCCCGGATGTTCACTTCAAGCGTATGATCTCCGGGATTAGCGCCGGCGATGCAAAAGACCAGATGCACATCCACTTCCGCCAACACACGAGGCCCGTCGCCGGTTGGCGGTTCGGCTGGCATCTCAATGTCCACCAGGTCAATAATTTCGCTACAGCTCAATTCATCGCCGTTGCCCTCCACAGTTTCCCGGCAAAACAAGGCGTATTTCAGGTACACTCCGGCACGTTCGTTAGTCAACAGGGGGCACCTCTCGACCCGCACACCCGGCGGGTGGTAGTATCCAGTATCCAGCGGCGATTTTAGCATTCGCCGACTGCAACGGCAAAGCAGACGGCCTGCGATCATGAGGTGCATCAATGGAACTCACAGCCGAGAAATTCGCTCAGGGAATGACTACAACCCAGTACATCGATTACATTAAGGTCAACAAAGAACCGTTCATACAGATACACGACAACACCGAGATCCCGGCGGCGGTCCTTGAATACTTCGACGGCCTCGACCAACCCGTCAACCTCGCCGTGTTCACGTCAGACTGGTGCGGCGATGCAATGTCCACCACACCCGCCGTCCTCCGCCTCGCCGACGCATCCGACAACATCCGGCTCAGCGTGTTCAGCCGCGACGACGAGTTGGACCTGACCAACAGCTTTCTTCCGGAGCATCGCGCCGGCACTGTTCCCGTTTTTGTGGTCATGGACAGCAATATGTCCGAAATCGCCCGCTTTATCGAGACTGCCCGATCATTGGTGCCGGCAATTGACGCGATGGACGACATGGTAGCCCAGGCCGCTGCCGCAATCAGCGATGAAGCAGAGGGCCGCCAGGTGGCCCGCGGACGACGTACTGCTTACCGCGTCAACAAAGCCGGTGAGTGGAGCGCAGTTATCCTCAGCGAATTTCAGCAGTTGGTCGCAGACGGCATGGCCCGGCCTGCTGCAGAACGTCCCGCCGAGGGTGGCACTCAATGGCCCCCGCAAGACTAAACCCGTCATTCCGGCGAAAGCCGGAATCCAGCGGCTCGCCAGAGGAACCTAAATGTCCGACGACAACATAACCATCATCACGATGGACGACATGAGCGTCGTGTTTTCCGTAACCGACACTTTCGGCATTCACCGCGAATCCGTCAGCGTCGAACTCGCGCGGGAAGACCCCGGCAGCGTGGATGTCACCAATCGCGGGACCATAGAGATCACGTTGCCGGCCAGTACCGCCGTCGCCGACTTCACCGCCGAAATACGCACGCGACTGGAATCGCATGGCTACATACACGACCCCAGTCGCGTAGCCCCGGAGGCCGAGGATGACGACGAAGACTCAGGCGACGATGATGAGTGGCTGAATTAGCGCCTGTAATTCGGGGAGGCCGTGGCTGGAGAGGGGAGCAACCAAAGTTACTAGTTCTACTCCCGCCACTCAAAAGCCAACGTGGCGTATCGCACGAAAACCGCCCCTCCTGGCGCGGCCAGCGGGCCGTTCATGGCCAGGATTGCGATGGTCACCTGGTCACCAGCATTCGGCTCGGCTGAAACCACCACCCGCTGCGGTACGTTGAAGCCCTGAACCGTGGCGCGTTCGCGGTCACACTCGCCGTTTATCCATATCTCGCCGTAGTCGTCGATGCACGACTCAAACAGGCAACGCGCGCCATCGAGAGAGCGCCCGCCCACCGTCTCCGGCAACGTTGCGGTGATTCGGTACCACACGAAAGACACGCCACGCCGCCGCCAGGCGACCAGGTCGTCGCACACCTCCCAGCCCGAATCGTCAAAATCCGGTAGGCGGCACGGCGACCCTTCGGCTTCGCTGACAATTCCCTCGTTGGGTTCGCCAGGCACGAATCCGTGGGCGCATTTCCACTGCCCGCCAATGGCAGACAAATCGGCGGAGTTCTGCAAATCGAGAGTTGCTCGCGGCATTGTGTTTTCCTCCAGTTCGGTCTTCGGTTCAGTTGCCAGGCAACCGGTAATGCTGCCGAGCTATACTCCGGTGATTCTCACACCGGAATGCACCCGATGAATACGGTTAATATTTACCAAAAGCGGTGTGATCTGCTCCACGTATCGGGCATTGTAGAGAGCGCCAGCGTCCACGGGTCGAAGGTTCGGAATCTTGCGGGTGAGGTCAATGATTGCGGATTTGGCATCGGCATCGTCCGCGCAGATCACCACGTCCTCATCCAGCGCAACGCCCGGTTTCAGCAACTCTTCGGCCGACACGTTCTGGAAGGCGGCCACCACCCGCGAGTTAGGGGCGGCAATCTGCGCTTCCTGTGCGGCAGAACCGGCGTCAACATCCTCAGCAATGGCTCCCACACCACGCTCAAAGCGCATCGGGGCGATCACGGTCACCACAGTCTTGCCGTCCAGGGCATCGCCAACGCCCGCGATGGTGGGCGACATTCCGTTATACGGCATGGTCAAAAACACCACATCGCATTGCGAAGCCGCTTCGGAATTCACCGCTCCCGCAATGCTCGCTTCCGGAGCCAGGGACAACAACTCGTCCGCCGCTTCCTGCGCTCGACCGGCGTCCCGGGAACCGATGATTACCGACTCTCCAGCCATCGCCAGCCGTAGAGCCAACCCCTTTCCCTCGGGACCGGTCCCTCCCAAGAATGCCAGCATCTCCCACTTGCCTCCGGTTCGATTCAGCGGCGCAAGTATATCACCACTGGGGCGGTCAGATGCGTTATGTTACAATCGGCGCGGGCACCAGCGTGGCGTTCATTGTCCCCCTGCCCTCGAAGACCGAGGGCCCTAGTGAGGGTGAAAACTTTACCAACGGAACCCGGCAAACAGCGACCATTTATAGAGGAGTTCACATCATGGCTTTCGCACTCAATCACGTTCACCTCAAGACCCCCGATCCCAAATCCACTGCCGATTGGTACGTGGCCAATCTGGGAGCCACGGTTACCGCCGAAACCGCCAATGGTGGTTTCCGTCTCGACCTGCACGGCCTGCCGCTCAACGTGACAGACCACATCTCCACCCAGACTCACCCGCAGAACTACGGCTTCGAGCACATCGCCATCGACACCGATGACATCGACGCAACCATCGCCGACCTGAAAAACGGCGGTGCAACCGTCCTCGAAGAAACCACCGTTGGCGGTGGCCGCCGCGTCATGTTCTTCGAAGGCCCCCAAGGCATCATTCTCGAAGTCCTGGAAATCGCAAGCTAACCCGGTCATCACAATGTAGGGGCGAACCATTATTCGCCCCTACGCCTTTGCTGCCATCAGCCTACCTCGTCATTCCGTATTGCGCTAGAATTTAGGAACTCGGAAACCAAATCTCACTCCGTCAATGCAGGCTCACCATGTTCCATACTCACCCTGAATCATTGAAAAACCTTCTGGACGCTGCCGGCAGCGGCAAGATTCAGCTACCCGATTTCCAGCGGGGTTGGGTTTGGGATGATGACCGGATTCGCGGCTTACTCGCCAGCATCTCCCGAGGATTTCCTGTCGGGGCGATTATGACGTTGCAAGCCGGCGGGGACATCCGGCTGAAAAGCAGGTTGATTGAGGGAGTGGACAGTGGACCAGCCCATCCTCCGGATGAGTACCTATTGGATGGGCAACAACGGCTGACCTCGTTATATCAGGCATTGCGGCACGAGGGCCCGGTGGACACCAAGGACAATCACAACCGACGCATCAAACGCTGGTACTACGTGGATATGCTGAAGGCGATGGACCCGAATGTTGACCGGGAAGAAGCGATTATCAGTGTCCCCGAAAACAGGAAGGAAACCAGGAATTTCGGACGGGAAATTGTACTTAACCTTTCCAGCCGGGAACTGGAATACCAGCAGCATATGATGCCGACGGAGCGGTTGCTGGACAGCATGGATTGGCTGTTCGGATACAATGATTACTGGCAAACTAGAAATGGCCAGCATCCGTCGGGAAACCTCATCGAGTTTCGTAATGGTTTCAATCAGTCGGTATTGAGTGCCTTTACCGGGTACGATTTGCCAGTCATCAGTTTGGACAAAGAAACCCCAAAAGAGGCAGTCTGTACGGTCTTTGAAAAAGTCAATACCGGCGGCGTTACTCTCTCCGTGTTTGAACTGGTAACGGCTACCTTTGCTGCGCAAGACGAAAATTTCTCACTGAGAGAGGATTGGACTGCGCGGAGTGACCGCTTGTATAGCGGTTACGGCGCATTGCAGGGTATCGGCGGCGACCAGTTTCTGCAGACAATAGCATTGCTGACCACCCAGGAACGCCAAAAGCAGGCCATCGCCGAAGGACACTCGCAAAACCGAACACCGGCAATCAACTGTAGAAAAGGTGATATCCTCGGTTTAGACGTCGCCGACTACCACAAGTGGGCAGACGAAGTGGAGGCCGGCTTCGTTGCAGCCGCCAAGTTTCTCCATAGCCAATTTGTGTTCACACAGCGAGATGTGCCGTACACCACACAGTTAGTGCCGCTGGCCGCCATCTACGTAGAATTGGGAACGGAACTGGAACCTGCTAACGCCAAAGCCCTGCTGGAGCGCTGGTTCTGGTCAGGTATCTTTGGAGAGATGTACGGCAGCGCAGTAGAAACGCAGTACGGTTTGGATTTGGCACAGGTTGCCGAATGGATCCGGGGCGGCCCGGATCCAACGTTAATAAGCGAAGCCAACTTCATACCGGAGCGGTTGCTTTCCTTGCGTACTCGTCAAAGCGCAGCGTACAAGGGTGTATATGCACTGCAAATGAAAAGCGGAGCGTCGGACTGGAGGACTGACAGCCAACTCACGTTCTCTACCTGGCACGATGAAAACATTGATATCCACCACATCTTCCCTCATCAATGGTGCGAAGATGGTAAAGATCATCCGAAGGTACCGCAACGCTTGTACAACTCCATCATCAACAAAACACCCATTGACGCAAAGACCAACAAGATTATCGGAGGAAGTGCGCCTTCGGTGTATCTGCCCCGGCTGGAAAGAGACAATGAACAGCTGAGCCACGTTTTGGTGTCGCATTGGATTACACCAGAACGCCTCCGCAATGACGAATTCGCAGAATGTTTCATCGAACGGGGTGAGGCTATGTTGGAATTGATTAGTCAAGTAATGGGCAAGTCAATTCCTGGTGGACGTGAGGTTTTCCAAAACGCTGTATCTTCTGCGGGCTTGGCGCAAGAGACGGACGATTATGAGGACGTAGAAGATGAACCCGACGCAGTGGGCGAGCGGACTTACGACGACAATGTAGCGCAGGTGGCTGACTAATGCCCGAACACCGTATGCTTGCTCTGCTGGCCCACCCCGACGACGAGGCGTTTCCCATGGGGGGCGCCATCGCCATGCACACCGCCCGCGGCGTAACCACCCGGCTGATCACCGCCACCTCCGGAGAGTTGGGAGAGATACGGCAGCCGGGCTCGGCCACCCGCGAAACCATCGGGGAAGTACGCCGCGCCGAGCTTGAAAAGGCCATAATTGAGCTGGGTATTGAATCCCACGCCGTTCTCGGATACCGGGATTCGGGCATGGCTGGCTGGGATGACAACCACCATCCCAAAGCATTCGTGCAGGCCGACGAACACGAGGTGGTTGCCCGGTTGGTGTTTGAAATCCGACGGTTCCGGCCCCAGGTGATACTGACCTTCGAACCCGGCGGCCTCTACGGCCACCCGGATCATATTGCCATCTGTAACCACGCCACCGAAGCATTCCGCCTGGCAGCCGACGCGTCGGCGTTCCCGCATCACATGGCAATCGGAATACAACCGCACCAAACCGACCGGCTGTTTTATAGCGGACGTCCGAAGGGATTCAGAGTTCACATGGCCGAAACGCTACGGGCCGCGGGAGTGGATTTCCCGATGCCGCCCCCCGACCGCGTCGACGACGGCTGCGATCCAAACGACATCCACATCACTATGGATGTCTCAGACGGCTTGGACGCCAAGATGGCGTGTATCAAGCGGCACTTCACCCAGTTGCAACCCGACTGGCCTTACGAGCGTGTTCCGCGAGAGGTGGCCGCCGCAGCCATCGGCATCGAGCACTTCATTCGCGCCTGGCCCCCGGTCGAACCCGGCGAATCGGTTCCCGCCGATTTCTTCGCCGGCCTGTAGCTAGGCTGGCATTACCTCGCTAACCCGTAGTTTAATCTCCGGAAAAGCCAGGGGCGTAAGAATATCGCCGACCCCAAATGTCCGCATCCGTGTGTACCCTCCCGCCAGTGGCTCGTCATAAACTTCCACACCGCGAGCGTTAACATCAAATAGCCACACCTCGGGAATCCCATACATGGCATACATCGGCACTTTGTGGCCACGGTCAAACCCAACGGTAGAGTCGGCCACCTCAATCAGAAGTATCACATCCTCCGGTCTCGGGTGCGCTGATTCATAATAATCATCCTGCCACCGTACCAACGCAATGTCCGGCTCCGGTTCATTCCCATCGTCAAGTTGTATCGGATTTTGACCGCTCACGATGGCGCGTTCCCCAACCTGGCTATTCAGCGCCTTGGAGATGCGATTGACACAAGACGCGTGTCGGCTTCCAACTGCAGCCATCGTAATTATCTCTCCCGCCAGCAACTCAACCCGCTCATCCGGCCCCAGAATGCCCGCCCCGGCCATTGCATAGTATTCGTCCACTGTGAACCGGCGGATCGCAGACGGATGCTTCGTGTAGATAACACCGTCCAGCAACTCAACCCGCTCATCCGGCCCCAGAATGCCCGCCTCGGCCATAGCGAAATACTCATCCACGCTGAATCGGCGGCGTCCAATGGTCTGTGTTGCCATAATCATCCTCGCTATCAGCTTGCCCACAGTGCGGCGTTACGCCGAATTATAGCAGCGGACAGTATGGTGAATAAAAACCCCTCTCCCATCGGAAGAGGGGCTGGCGTGCGGGCGAACACCCACTTTACGCAGGGCGCTGAATTATCTCCAGGCTAACCTTGTCCGGCGCCTCTACAAACATCACCTGGCTGCCGGATGGCATCGTCCACGGATCGCAAATGATGTTCGCGCCGGTGGACTTGAACTGCGCGAACGCCGCCTGGATGTCATCGGTCTCGAAACCGAAGTGGTCCAGCCCGTAACGCGGCTCGGTGGAACCGGCAACCGGGTCTTCACCTTCCGCGCGTCCCGACACCGTCAGCAAAGGCCGACCGTTCAGCTCCAGCCGGTGTGATACGGTAGTGGACAAAGGACGAGTCTCGGCGACGGTTGCGCCGAAGTTGTCCACGTAAAACTTGGCAGCGTTGTCCGGATCTTCGCTCCGGAGGTGCAGGTGGTTGCAAACGAATCCCATGATGATGCCTCCTGATTTAGTTCGTGCTGGTGATTCTGTGGTCGTATCTATTCGGCGCCGGTTCCCGGTTAACGCAGGTAATCGGCAATCTGCTGGTCGTAATCAGCCCTGCGCGTAACCTGGGCAATCAAATCCGGAGAAGCCAGCTGGTCCCGCAAGTCTCCCGGAGCAACGCCGTCACGCAACGCTTTTAGCGTATCGTACACTGCTTTGATCGCGGCCTGGAAGGGCAGATGCCCCTGCAATGCGACCCGTACGCCATGAGCGCCTAGCCACTCTTTGTCGGTCAATTCACCGGTTGCGCCGCCCAACAGCAACGGGATATTGACCTCGGCATTCACCGCCGCAACCTCCGCCTTGGTGCTCGCGCCGGCCAGAAAAACTGCGTCCACGCCAACGGCCTCGTACGCCTTCACCCGCCGTATGCACTCATCGACGCTGACCCGAATGCTGCTGGTACGTCCCGCAACCACCAGGTTGGGGTCGGTACGTCCGGACAATGCCGCCTTCATCTTGCCGACGCCCTCTTCCAGTGGGATGAGGTTGCCGTCGCTGTCGCTGCCTCCGAACGCCATGGGGAGCAAGGTGTCTTCGATGGTGAGGGCCGCCACGCCAGCGGCTTCCAGTTCTTCAACGGTGCGCCGCACGTTCAGCGCATTTCCGTAGCCGTGGTCGGCGTCGACCATCAGGCTTAGTTGGCCGGACCGACAAATTCGGTAAATCTGCTCAGCAAATTCGCTCAGCGTCAGCACCACATAGTCGGGGGCTCCCAGCACCGTGCCGCTGGCGATGGAGCCGGCGAACATACCCACTTCAAAACCCAAATCTTCAGCGATTCGTGCGGAAATGGGATCAAAAACTGAGCCAGGGTGCACGCACACTTCCCCGGCTAATACGGCTCGGTAATTCTCCCTTCGCTTGGTGTAATCCATATCGTCAGACTCCTCAATATGGTGTTGTAGCAATCATGCAGGTTTCACGATTCTGCCCCATTTCCCCTCCCCAGTGGAGAGTGTAGGGTTAGACCCTATCCCAGAGCAGATTCACTGCGACAGCGTATTTCATTCCAAAGATACGTGCCAAAGATACGTGCAGTATTCTACCCGATTTCCCACCCCGCCAACAGTAGCGCCCGCGCCCGGCCTCAGGGTCATTCGGTTGTCATTGCGAGTAGCGTAGCGACGTGGCAATCCCGTTGCAGCAACGGCGACGGTTTCAGCGACGAGATTGCCGCGCTGCGCTCGCAATGACAAGTTCCGGAATTTTCTCGAGATAAACGCTTCGATGCTTTCTGAGGACTGTGGTGTACAATCGGAGCCACTATGACCACCGTCAACGATGCCGCCGCCCTGGAGATCGAGCTAGCCGCCACCGAATTCGCGCGCGGCGCCGGCGAGCTCCTGTCCCGCCATTTCGGTCGTGCTTTGAGCATCGAATACAAGGACAAGGCGCAACAGGACCCGGTAACCACGGCGGACAAAGAGACCCAGGCGTACCTGGTAGGACAGATCGCCGAGCGGTTCCCCGACCACGGCATCCTGGGCGAGGAGGACAACGCCGATGCCGACGGGGAAAAGCGTGCGCCGGATTTCCTGTGGGTATTGGACCCACTGGACGGCACTACCAACTTCATGAACGGGCTGCCGGTCTATGCGTCATCCATCGGTGTGTTGCATCGGGGTCGGCCGCTGGTTGGCGCTGTATTCATCCCATGGCCCAATCCGGAGGGCGGCATCGTCGTGCATTGTCGCGCGGGCGCCGGAGCTTATCGCGACGGGGAGCCGGTATCGGTGTTTCAGGCCGACCGTTTGCGCGGTGATCGCCTGGTCGGATTGCCGGGCTCGTTCGGCGGATCCACACGGCTGGGTAAGGGACTAAAAGGCCAACCGCTGGGGCAGCCCAGGGTCACTGGAAGCATCGCCTACGAGTTGGTGTTGACGGCTATGGGGATGATGCAATTCACGATCATCGGCGCCCCACGCATGTGGGATATGCTGGGCGGAGCGCTGGCCGTCCAGGAATCTGGCGGTACCGTGATGACGCGATTGCAGGGCCGTCGGCAGTGGCATCCCATGGAATCTCTGGTGCCAACCTGGGATGAGCAACCGCCCACCATGGCCGAACTTCGCAAGTGGGTCGCTCCGCTGGTGGCCGCTAACCCCACGTTGGCCCCGCTGGTCGCCAACAACCTGATACGCCGCCGCCGTCCGGTGCGGACAATGTGGCGCCGGCTCAAAAGGAAACTGTCGGGCGGTAAATCCTAATCCCCGGGGCCACGCAGCAGGTCCAGGTACTTGTAACCGGAGCCGGTATTCAGCAGCACCACTTCCTCGTCGGTCGAGATGCTGCCGTCGGCGAGCAGCCGCTCCAATCCCACCAGCGTCGCCGCACCCTCCGGGCACGCAATGATGCCTTCCGCGGTAGCCAGCCGATACATGGCGTCGATCATGTCGTCGTCGCTCACGGCCAAAGCGCCCCCGCCCGTTTCCCGTAGCGCCTGCAGGATCAGGTAATCGGCAAAAGGCCCCGGCACGCGAAGTCCGTCCGCCCTGGTTGTTGCGTTGGGCCATGGCTCGGCCGTGTCTTTGCCCTCATTCCACGCTTTTACGATTGGTTGGCATCCATCGGCCTGCACCGCGTAAAAACGAGGAGGTTCGCCTTCGACCCAACCCAATTCAAGCAGCTCCTGAAATCCTTTATACATGCCTATAATACCGGTGCCGCCGCCCGTCGGATACACGATGGCGTCGGGCATCCGCCAGCCAAGTTGCTGAGCGATTTCCAACCCCATGGTCTTCTTGCCCTCGGCGCGACAGGGTTCCTTCAGCGTGGACAGATCGAACAACCCCTGTTCTGCCGCAACGCCCACCGCGATACGCCCGGCGTCACTGATCAGCCCATCAACCAGGTTAAGCTCTGAACCTGCAACGATGGATTCTTTTTTGTTGGAATCGGGGGCATCCTGTGGCATGAACACCTTGACCGGGGTTCCAGCGCGAGCGCAATAAGCCGCGGCGGCCCCAGCGGCATTCCCCGCCGACGGCATTGTGAACCCGGTGGCTCCCAACTCCCAGGCTTTGGAGACGGCAGCCGAAATCCCCCGCGCCTTGAAAGTGCCAGTTGGATTGAGCCCTTCTTCCTTGATCCACAATCGCCGAATTCCCATCTGTTGGGCCAACGTAGTTGCGTCCAGCAGAGGCGTACCGCCTTCTCCCAGCGTGATCACCGAGTCGGGGTTTATAACCGGCAGCAGTTCATTGAAGCGCCACATGCTCGACGCCCGGCTGTCGTAATCACCCCGCGAAACTTCTCGCCCCAATCGGGCCAGGTCATATCGCACAAACAGGACTTTGCCGCAACATTCGCTAACCGTTGCCAAACCGTCGTAGTCTGAGGCGGCGCCACAAATGGTGCATTCCAGATGGTCGATGTAACTGAACGGTGGCATACATTACTCCGATGCGGAATAGGCTTCGGCTTGTTGACTGGAGATTACCGGATTGCTCAGGATAGGGCGGTTCAATCCCAGCAGTTCGCGTACCTGTTCGTTGGTGCGATTCAGCCTTATTGCAGCAGTGGAAAATTGGGGATTGTTGGCATTATAAACAGAGTGGCGTTCGGCTACTCCATCACCAACCCATTGGTCCACCAGTTGATAGCACAGGTAGTCGGTTGTCGTAATACCCCAATCCAGCATCCACTCCGTGCACAGCTTGCTATACCCTACGAAACTGAGATTCCCTTCAATCTTGTCCATATTTCTGATAAAGGTTTGGAGGGCGTCATCCATCTTCTGGGCAGTTTGCTTTTCGATGGAAACATTACCATGCTCAGGCAGATTGAATCCCTCCAGTTCGGCTTCCAGGGGAAACAGGGGCGTTACCGCCAGCATATCCCGGGCTACGGACTGGCTGAAAGCGCAAAGGACGATGCGCCGGCCGAGGGCGCGGGCACGGTCAACCAGTATCTGAAAGTCGGAATCGCCGGTGCCGAGCACTATGACTCTGCAATCATCCCGGTCGCGCAGCCAGTCGTACACCTCCAGCAGCATCGCCGGGTCGCTGCGGTCTTTGCCGGCCAGCGTGCGCGGCGCCTGATAGGGTTGGATGCCGGCGGCATTAAAAGCTACGCCATCATCAGGCCTCAGGCTCCAGTCACCGAACACCTTGCCGCCCTGCACCTCACCAAACACCTCGCCCACGTTTGTCATCGCCCGGCACAAAGCGTCCGGGTTCACGCTTTTTCGATACAGCTGGGCTCCTCGACGGATGTTTTCCCAATCAATAGCAATTAGTACACCGTTGGGAGTAAATTCTTCCATATAAAAATCAAATAACCTGTGTGATTGAATGGTACCGACGCTAGGTCAAAAGACTTGAACAGCGATAGTTCAGGTCAGCGGCTGGTCAGTCCAATAAAGTTCGTACAGCCGCTCGGATAGACGTTCACACAACTGAAGTCCCAACTCAACCTCTCGTGCCGTTTCTTCATTTTCGTAAAAATTAGTGTGCGGGCTGCGGGCAGTGCGGAATCCGGTACGGATCAGTTCTTCGTTTTCGGTATCACCGGCATCGCGCGCCAGATCAGCCAACTCCCGCGCTACCTGCCAGATCGACCGATGAGCGTGAATTACTCCCCCGTGTTGGGCGCTAATTGCCTTGACGGTCTCCGCAACCAGCCCCCATGCCTTGTTGGATACTTGTGACAAACTGTCATCGCCGTTCTCCGACAGATGCTGCCAGGCGCTCTGTCGGAAAGCCTCCCCCAGCAGGGCATAGTTTGCTGGCTGCTTGTCGGCATCACCCGGTTGGGCCGGATCACGGGCGCTGGCAAGTCCCCGCGCGATGGCCGCGGTGATGGTTTCAGGCGATGGATTCATTTGAGCAAGTCATAGTTGTTCCCCAAGTTGGTGTAACATTATAACCCACCCGTCGTCGCTGACCGACGAATCTGCCAGGTCGCAACATGTTCTGCAGATATGGAGGAACCGGATTAGATGCCCCAATTTGAATTCGTCGAATACACAGCGAATCCTGATACTCACGTCGCCCGCATCACGTTGAACCGGCCCGCCCAGCTCAATGCCCTGAACGACCAGATGCAGAGGGAGATTACCGGCGCGATCGCCAGCGCCGAATCCGACGACGGTGTCCGGGTAGTCATCGTTACCGGAGCCGGCCGCGCGTTTTGCGCCGGCGGCGACCTCAACGATCTGGGAGGCTCCTCGGACGGCAACGGCGCAGGTTGGACGTCCGGCAACGCCGACGAAGTTCGACGCAGTTTCCGTTCTGCCCAGGCCATGATTCTGGGCGTGCAGCATTGCGAAAAGCCGGTCATCGCGATGGTAAACGGTGTCGCCACCGGAGCCGGCCTGGATTTGGCCTGCGCCTGCGACATCCGCATCGGCACCTCGCGATCCCGATTCATGTCGGCTTACGTACGAATCGGGCTGTTCCCCGGATTCGGCGGAACGTGGTTATATCCGCGAACGTTGGGGAGTCTCGGGCGCGCCGCGGAGATGCTTTTCACCGGCGATTTCCTGGAAGCGGATGAAGCCTATCGGTTGGGTTATCTCAACCGCCTCGTCGATGAAGAGGAGCTGGAATCAACTACCCTGGCCATGGCGGAACGAATTGCCGCCGGCCCGCCCATCGCGATCCGCCTTTCCAAGTTGATGCTTTATAAGGGGTTGGAATTTGACCTGGAAACGGCCATGAAGATGGCCGCCGCCGGCGAAACCATAACGCTTACATCTCAGGACCACGTCGAGGGAGTCGCTGCCTTCCGAGAAAAGCGTGCCGCGGAATACCGCGACCACTAGGGCCGGAATATCCCGAAGGACAATCCGGCCCCGAACCCCGCCTCTCGTACGCTGCCGCACTAATTGGCGCAATAGGGTTCGAAGTATTGATCGGCTCGGGAAACCAGATCCCGTAATTCGCGGTAGGTACTGTTTTCGTCCAGGTCCGATGCCACTGTAGCCAGCAGATCTTCTACCCCGTCCAGGCCGCCGCACTGTGCCCAGAACGAACGTCGCAGCAGCTCCGCAAATTCGGCGGCGGCGGCAGTTTGCCGGAAGTATGGATCGGTGTCGGACAGGTCACGTTCGACCTCACCCGCCTTGATCACAGCGGATAGTTCGGTAGGTTCGCGGGTTTCGGGGTCCAACCAGCGCAGTCGCGCTTCCGCCAGGGTGGTAAGCCGCTCAACGTCATCAAACAGGCGCAGTTCGTATAGCGCTGACACGTCCCTCGCGAAGCCAACTTCGCCAAAGTCCAGGCTGTCGTCCCTGAAGTCCTCATCGGCAACGGCGCGGTTTTCGTAGCCGATCAGGCGGTACTTGCGTACGGCGTCGGGGTTGAACTCCACCTGTATCCGTGCGTCACGAGCGGTTTCGGTGAAGATCCCGGCCACGCTCTCCTGCATAAACCGGCCCGCAGCAACGCCATCTGCCATGTAGTGATACGTGCCGTTGCCTCGGTTGGCCAAGACCTCCAGCAGCACGTCGTTGTAATTCCCCGATATGCCGACGCCGATGGTGGTTAGAGTGGCGTTGCGTTGTCCGTAGTCATCTACGACTTTCAGGATTGACTCCGGGCCGGTTTCTCCCACGTTTGCCACGCCGTCGGACAGGAGCACCAACCGCACCTTGCGACCCAGGCGCATCTCCGCAGATGCCATGTCGTAAGCCTGCCTCAAGCCTGCTTCGGCAAAGGTGCTGCCACCCGCCCGCAGTCTTCGGGCAGCGCTAACGATGTCTCTGGTGTTATCGCCGTCGGTAAATTCACGGGCCACGCGGACGCCATTGGCGTAGGTGACTATGGCAGCCCGGTCGCTGGGAATCATCCGGTCAGCGATGCCTTCGATAACTTCTTTGGCCAGGCCGAGCCTGTTGTCGGCTTCCATTGATCCCGACACGTCCACGACGAATATCAACGAAACCGGATCCCGGTCGTCGGTGGGCGCCGGGTTGCTCACGCCAACGCGCAGCAGCACGTAGCCCTCATCGCCAAACGGAGCTGGCCCAGCATCCAGATGCAAACCCAGGGCGGTATCGGTGGGCGTGTAATTCTGCGGCAGGCTGTTGATGTACTCTTCGACTCTCACCGAATCAGGCTCTGCGAGGTGGCCGTTGTTGAGGAACAGCTTCAAAATCTCGTAAGACGCAGTGTCGCCATCCAGCGCGAAGGTGGACAACGGGTCTTCGTCCGCGTCAATAAACGGGTTCACGCCGTAATGCTCGAAATATACCAGCGGAAACACGCCGTCATTGGGGTTCTCAGTTCCGCCGGATTCAGGAGGAATCGTCGGTCCCTGTTGCGGTGATCCAGCGCCTTGAGCTGATCGAGCCTGAGCCATTGTTGCCGGAACCGGCGTGCCGGTCGCGGCGTTGGCCAAGGACTCCTGGGTTGCCCCTTCCATGGCTGGAGCCGGCGTCGCCACAGCGAACACCGGTGTGCCTTGGTCATCGCCGCGCTGACCGGCGGAAGTGGCCGCCGGTGAAGTGTTGGCGCTCTGGGAGTCCCGGTTACCCGCTGACGTGTTGTTGCTGCGTGTCGGCGATTGATCCTGCGTCGGGTTCGAGCTGCCCGATGGTTGGGATAAATCCCCTCCGGACTCGCTGCTGGTTGGTTCCCCTCCCTGTCCGCACGCTATCGCCAGTATCCCGGCCACCGCCAGCATGGCCAGCATGGCGGCAAACCGGATTGCACTATCGTTTCGCATCGTTCCCTCCCGTTTCGTTGCGTTTCCCTATATTGGCAACCTATACGGGTATGGGTCTCCGCTGGATTCAATCAAGATTGGTGATAACTGGTTGGCCGGCCGCGATCCCGGCTTTTGGTGTGGTGATAAAATGCCCGCGTCATGACCACAAACAACAGCCTCTCCCCCCATGGCGGCGCCCTGGTGGAACGCGTCCGTCCCTTGACCGTGTCCACCGCTGCTATTATCGCCGGCCTGCCGGCAATCCCCATTCGCGACCAGATTGCCACGGAATGCGTCAACATCGCCTATGGCTTCTTTTCACCCCTGACCGGATTCATGGGCAGCGCCGATGTGGAATCAGTAGCCACTGCCATGCAGCTCGGCAATGGCCTGGTCTGGCCCATACCAATCGTGCTGGACGTTCCCCATGACGAACTCCGCAGACTGGACGTGCAGGTCGGGAATACCGTGCTGCTCACTCACCAAGGCAACCCGCTGGCCACGCTGGATGTTTCCGAGATTTTTTCATCCGATCTGACCTCTCTGGCGCAGCGCGTTTACAGCACAGCAGACCCGGCCCATCCCGGTGTGCAACGAACGCTGAATTACGCCGACCGTTTCGTAGCCGGCGACATCACCCTGGTTTGCGAACCCGTCATCAATCCACCCTTCGACCGTTTCTGGCGCACTCCCCGTCAATTGCGTTCTGAACTAGCCGATGCGAACTGGCGCAGAGTGGTCGCTCACCAGACCCGCAACGTTCCCCACTCCGGTCACGAATACCTGATGAAGGGAGCTTTTTTGGAGGCCCGGGCCGATGGCGTGCTGGTCAGCGCCGTTATCGGCGAAAAGAAAGAGGGAGACTACATCGATGAAGCCATCGTGCTCACCCACGAACACCTGCGTGAATGTGGCTTCTTCCGCGATGACATCCACCGCACCACCGCGCTGATGTGGGACATGCGCTATGCCGGCCCCAGGGAAGCCGTGTTCCACGCCCTGGTTCGCAAGAATCTGGGATGCACCCATCACATGTTTGGGCGAGATCACGCCGGCGTGGGCGACTACTACGGCCGTTATGCTGCGCACGAGATTTTCAGCGAACTCCCTGATTTGGGAATCCAGTCGGTGCTAACCCTGGAATGGTGGTATTGCCCAACGTGCGGCGGCGTGGCCTACGAGGGCATCTGCGGCCATCCTGACACCAAGCAGGATCTGGCCGGCCGCCTGATTCGCAGCATCATCTCGGGAGGAACCGACCCAGCGCCCCAAACGCTGCGGGCCGAAACTCTTCAAGTCGTGCAGCGTTGCGCCCAACAGTACGGTTTCGGGTCGCCCTTCGTGACAGAGCAGTACCTGAGTCAACGAACTCCCGTAATGACCATACCCCCACCGCCATAGCCTCTACCGCCGGATAGAATCCATCATCCTCGGTTCTGTCCCCATCAAACCCGTAGGCCCATCTCCATTCGATTATCGCCAATCCCTGCCGACGTGGATCGGTGGTCTATAATCGCCGGCGCAATAGCGTAAACTGAGCCGGTAGAAGCCGTCGGAAGACGCATGAGGCAACTACCCACGGGAGGGAACAAAAAGATGGTGCTGGAATCGGGCAGAATCACGGAAGAAGGTCTGGAACGACTGCGAAACCGCATCGGCAGTTTTAACCGTCCGCGACAGTACGGCGTTGGGTTATTCAACGAGGAAGCTTCACGTAGCGCCATCCGGCATTTTTGCCAGGGCATCGGGGACACCAACCCCCTGTATTGGGACCGCTCCTACGCCCAGACCAGCAAATTCGGAACCATCATTGCCCCTCCCTGTTTCCTCTACAGCGTCTATTGGTGCTCCGGTCGCACCGGTGGCTTGCCTGGCGTCCACGGATTCCATGCCGGCAATGACTGGGAATGGTACCGACCAATCTATCTGGACGACCAGATCAGCGTGCAGGAGCAGTTCACCGGCCTGGAAGAAAAGGAAAGCGAGTTTGCGGGCCGCATCCTCATCCAGTCCAGCGTCACCCATTATTACAACCAGCGCGGTGAAACCGTCGCCAGGACCAAAGGGTGGCAGATTCGCGCCGAGCGCAGCGCCGCCCGCGAGCGTCAGAAATACACCTTTGAACCCTACCAGTATTCCCGCCAGGAGCTGGAAACAATTCAGCAGGCGATTCTGGATGAAGAAATCCGGGGCAGCAATCCCCGCTGGTTCGAGGATGTGAACGTCGGCGACGAACTGACCCCGGTGGTCAAGGGGCCAATGAGTCACGGCGACATCACCGCCTTTGTAGCCGGTTGCATCGGCGGCATCAGCCACGGCATTCAGCTACAGGAGATGCTTCGCCATCCTTCCTGGGGATTCACCGACCCGAATACCGGAGCCCAGGAAGCCATCATCCGTGTCCACGACATACAGGAGGCTGCCGAGAGCGCCGGACTGCCCGGCGCCTATGACTACGGCTGCCAGCGTTGTTGCTGGATGGGCCACCTGCTAACCAACTGGATGGGCGACGACGGCTTTCTGAAGGCGATGCACGTTGAGCTGCGCCGGTTCAACGTCGTGGGCGACACCACCTGGTGCAAGGGAACGATAACCGGAAAGCGGGTGGTAGATGGCGAGTGCCTAGTGGACATGGACATCTGGGGCGAGAACCAGCGCCAGCAGGTAACCACCCGTGGCAATGCCACGATACGGCTGCCTTCTAAAGAGGCCAACAGTAACTGGCCGTAAGTTATGTGGGCATTCCAAGCCGACAACCGGAGATTCGATTATGACGCAACCGAAACAGAAGCCCAAAAACAAACTGACCGGGGCAGATTACATGGCCCTCACGCCACCGTCGCACCGCGGCGTTCGCTACCAGCTCATCGAGGGAGAACTCGTCAAAATGGCCGGTCCCAATTACCCGCACCAGACGTTTATCGGTGAGTTGTATTTCTCCCTGCGGTTGCAAATTGGAACCTCCGGGATCGGCGAAGTCATCCTCTCACCATTCGATGTAGCCATCGACGAACACAACACTTTCCAGCCGGACTTACTATTCGTCTCCAGCGAACGCCGGCATATTTTTGACGGCCACGGCGTCACCGGCGCGCCCGATGTGGTCGTCGAAGTGCTGTCCGAATCTACCCGCCAACGCGATTTGAACGTGAAGTTGCCGGTTTATGCCCGCAACGGCGTCCGAGAGATGTGGATGGCCGACCTCCGTGCCCGAACGGTTGCGAAATACGTTGGGGATGGGCAATCTCTGACCTTGGAAACGATGTATAGCGCCGAGGACGTTTTGACCTCCGAAGCAATACCCGGCGTTGCCATCGACCTGGGGGCGATATTTGCGCTGCTACGGGACGCCGCGTTGCCCGACAGCTAACTCAGATATTGCTCCGCCGCTCTCGCGAAACCGTCCATGGAGCCCTCCAGCACCCGGTCGTCCAGGCAGTAGGAGATTCGGAAATGGCCAGGCGTGCCGAATCCTTTGCCAGGAACCACCAGCACGTTATATTCCTGCAGGGCCGCAACAAAGGCTTCGTCGTCATCCAATGGTGAGCGGGGGAACAGATAGAATGCGCCTTGCGGCTTGACTATCTCGTAGCCCATCCCCGTGAGGCGTTCGTACAGGAAATCGCGTTTGCGCTGGTATTCCCCAACGTCCACCGACGCTCCCTGCACGGCCCGCACTACGTGTTGCATCAACGCCGGAGCGTTTACGAATCCGAGCACCCGGTTGCAGAACACCAGGCCATCCACCAGTTCGGCTTTGCCGCCGTACGCCGGGTGAACCGCGATGTGACCGATCCGTTCACCGGGCAATCCCAGGTCCTTGGCGTGGGAATTAACCACTATGGTGCGTTCGTACTGCGGAAACACCTGCGGGTACACCAGCCCGTCGTAGATGATTCTGCGGTACGGTTCGTCACTGATGATAAAAATCTCGGAACCGAACCGGGTCTCGGCCCGTCTCAACAGGTCGGCCAGGGCTGTAATGTACTCGGTCGGATAAACCACACCGGACGGATTATTCGGCGAATTCAGAATGATCGCCCGCGTCCGCTCGGTCACCGCCGCTTCTATCGCCTCCAGGTCCAGACCGAACTCGGCATCGGTGGGCACGATCACCGGTACCCCGTTGTGATTCTGGATGTAGTAAACGTATTCGCCAAAAAAGGGCGAAAGAATAATCACTTCGTCCGCGGGGTTCAGAATCGTACGCAGCACCACGTTGGCGGCTCCGGCGGCCCCGCAGGTCATCACGATGTCGCCGATTCCAAACGGCAGTCCCGTTTCGACCGACAACGTATCGGCCACAGCCTGCCGGGTTTCGGCGTAACCCGCGTTGGGCATATAGCGGTGCATCCCCGGCAACGGGTTTTGGGCGATGCGGCGCAGCTCCTCGTGGAACTCGGGCGGCGGTTCCATGATTGGATTCCCCAGCGACAGGTCAAACACACTGTCCTCGCCGTACTGCGCCTTCAAGGCAATACCGACCTCAAACATGCGGCGTATCCAGCCGCCTTCCTGCATCGACCTGCTGACGTATCGGGAAATTGGCATCGCACGGACTCCATGAGCGCAAACGGCGCGGGTGCCAAACATTATAGCCGACCGTTGTTCGCAAATATCACATCCAACGAAAAGCCACTGCCGGACGGCAACCGGACTACCCTACAACCACTCAGCGACCCGCTCGCCAATCATTATCGCGGTGGCGTTGGTGTTGGCTCGCACCACGTTGGGACAGATGGACAGGTCAACCACCCTCAAATTCTCCACACCGCGAACCCGGCAATATTGGTCCACCACCGCCATGGGATCGTGGTCCGGCCCCATCCGGCACGCCCCGGAGGTGTGAAAAGTCGTGAATACGGTGCGCTTCAGCCACGCATCCAGCGCTGCGTCCGAGGCTATAGTTCCCGCAGTTGGGGACACCAAACCCTCCACGAACCCCGCGAACGCAGGTTGCTCGAGAACCTGCTGGCACAGGCGCACGGCCTCACGGAGACGGCTGCGGTCGAATTCACTCCGCAGGTAACGATAGTCGATGTCCGGCTTGTCCAGCGGGTCTGCCGACGTCAGGCGCATTTCACCGACGCTATCAGCCTGCTCCAGGATGCACGTCATCCGCAGCCAAGGTTGGTCAGACCCCGGTCCGCTTCCCAAAGGGCTGGGGCCGGATGCTGCGTTGTTCACATACACCTGCATGTCGTTGCGCAGCGGTGATCCGGCGGTCGTGTAACGCAGCAGCGTCTGGATGCGTGATCCGGCGAAGTCGGTGGCGTGATCCGGATTCAACACCGCGTCAACATAAACAATAGGATGATCGCGCAGGTTTTGTCCCACGCCGGGCAGGTCTTGCACCAGCGAGATACCCAATTCGGCCAGGTGCGAAGCAGGCCCAATTCCGGACAGCATCAACAATTGTGGAGAAGCGATACCGCCGGCTGTGAGGACGATTTCTCGCCCCAACACGGTGAACACCTCGCCGTTGCTTTCCACCTCCACACCTACCGCAACTTTCCCGTCAAATCGGACGCGCCGGGCCAGCACGTCGGAGCGAATGGTCAGGTTCAATCTATGACGCGCCGCCGACAGGTATGCCAACGCGCAACTCATCCTTACGCCAGCAGGATTGTTCATCGGCGCCGCCCCGAAACCGGTGGACGACGGATGGTTCATGTCCCGATCTTCCGGAAACCCCAGCGCCGAGCAGGCCGCCATAAATGCCTGTTGAAAGGGGTGCCAGGTTTCCCGGGGCGCTCGCACCACCGGAATCGGCCCCTCGCTGCCGTGGAAATCATCGCGAACATCGGCATCAGATTCCAGCTTGCGGAAATATGGCGAAACGTTGGCGAACGACCATTGGTCGTTGCCCTGTTGCGCCCACGAATCATAGTCCTCAGGCAAGCCGCGCAGGAACACCTGACCGTTAACTGCTCCGGAGCCGCCCATCACCCTACCCCGGGCGATCTCCATCGGAGCGTCCTGTTCCGCAGTCCCGGTTGCCCGATACGACCAGTTGAACCGCGCACCCGCGGCCGAGGCTTCCTGGCTGGTTCCATCCCGCAATTCGGTGGGCCAGTGTTCAAATTCTGCGTAGTCGGGGCCAGCCTCCAGCAGCAGCACCGACTTGGCCGGGTCCTCCGATATTCGGGTCGCCAGGGCGCAACCTGCCGAACCGGCCCCGACTACAATGACGTCGTATTGCATTTCGTTGCCTCCGGCGCCGCCGCGTTGGCAGTTTCACTGCGTAACCCAAACACACCGGAAAACTGCCGGGCCACAATTTCCGCCACTGCTTTCACCGTCAAAATGTTGGCGCTGTCGGGTAGTTCGGCAACCACGCTGGTAACCCCTCGATCGATGATACCGCAGGGGACAATGGCGTCATACATCGACAAATCGGTGCTGACATTAATTGCAAAACCGTGGTAGGCCACGCCACCGGCAATCTTGACGCCAATGGCAGCCACCTTACGTTGGCCGTCTGCCGTCCACACGCCGGTCAAACCCGGCACCGTTGTGCCGGCGAAGCCAAGCTGGGACAAGCTGTTGATGATCACCCGTTCCAGCGTGCGCACGTACCAGTGCGGGCCACCCCGTCCCCGCAGCCTGATGATTGGATAGGCAACCAGCTGACCGGGTCCGTGATAAGTAGTCAATCCGCCGCGGTCGGTTGCCACGACCTCCGCTCCGAGACTGGCAATCGCCGCATCGTCCAGCAGCAGGTGAGCATCGGGAGATAAACGCCCCCGCGTGTAGGTGTGGGGGTGCTCCAACAGCAGCAGGGTTTCAGGTTCGACACCGCGCCGCACTCGGCCTGCGATCTCCACTTGCAGATCCCAGGCATCCCGGTAGGGCATGGTGCCCAACCGAACTATGCGGCATGACTCCGGGGGCGATCCGTCCAATCCCGCCCGTTTATCCAATCCCACCGAATCAGTAGATGGGCGTGTCGCCATCCATCGCCTCCAGGCGACGTTTCACCGATTGCAGGAACGCGCCGGATTCCTCGCCATCGTTGATACGGTGGTCGAATGACAGGCAGATATTCATCATCCAACGGATCCCGATGGCGTTGTGGATGACAACCGGCCGTTGTTGCACCGCCTCCGTCGTCAGAATCCCGGCCTGCGGGTGGTTGATTATAGGGCCGCTCACGGCGCTGCCCAGCGCTCCGGTGTTGTTCACGGTGAACGTGCCGCCCTGAACGTCCTCCAGGCGCAATGCCCCGCTGCGAGCGCGTCCGGCCAGATCGTCAATGGAGTGAGCCAGACCGGCGATGCTGAGCCGGTCGGCATCACGGATAACCGGAACCACCAGCCCGGTCGGCGCGGCAACCGCAATGCCCAGGTTGATGCGCCGTTTTACCAGTATGTGATCGCCTCCCCAGGACGCATTGAGCGTGGGATTGTCCTTCAACCCGGCCGCCACTGCCTTGAGTGCAAATGGCAGATAGGTGAGGTTGATACCCTCTCTTTGACGGAACCCGTCCCGCTCCCGGTTCCGCAGCGCAACCAGATCGGTGATGTCAACCTCCACCATGCTCCAGGCATGGGGTATCTGACTCACCGACCGCACCATTGCGTCGGCGATCATCCGGCGCACCGGCGTGGTGGCGATCTTTTCTTCGTCGCCATCGGCTGCCATCGTCTGCGCAGCGTCGTCCGTGCGAGGCGCAGCGTCGGCAGCAGCAGCGTATTCCAGGAACCGGAGCACGTCGTTGCGGGTTATGCGGCCCCCAAGGCCGGTGCCGGCAATGCGGTTCACATCAATGTTGTGCTCACGTGCCAGGCGACGCACGGCGGGGGACAAAAGGTTCGCCGCTCTTTCGCCGTCAACATCCGTTTGGGGGGCCATGATTACCGGCTGCGGAACCTGGGCCGCCGGCGGCGCGATAGCCGTGGACAACGGCCCGGGCCGTGCTGCATCGGAAACCGTCGCAACGGCTTCCTGGGCCAACGCCTCTACTGCCGATCCGCCGGTCGGTCCAACCGGTCGTGCATCGGTGATGAGGTACGCGGTTGGCGTGGGCGACGCTGGTGCGGCGGCGGGTGTTCTCGGCGGGGCCCCGACGGGCGCGGACACAGCGGCGGCAGCGACCGTCGTCGCATCGTTGGCCGGTTGAGAGGCCGGCATACTCCTTTCGTCGGTTTCCACCTCAGCAATGGGAGCGCCCATCGGTACAGTTTCACCTTCCGCAGCAATAATGCGCAGCAACTGCCCAGCCACCGGAGAAGGAACTTCCATCGTCACCTTGTCAGTAACAACTTCGACCAGTGGGTCGTAGCGTTCCACCCGATCTCCCGGTTGCTTCAGCCATTTGCCGATCGTGCCCTCAACGACACTCTCGCCAACGTGGGGAAGTTCGATGAATTCGGCCACTATGAGTTCCTCTACGGCGCGTCAACCGGATGCTGGCCGGTCAAAACGACCGGACTGTCGCGAGATGGTTCCGTCAGTAAGCAGCCAACCGGCGCAGTTCGGAAGCGATAGCCTCCGGGCTGGGCATGTAAGCATCTTCCAGACTTTGAGCGAACGGCATCGTCGGGACATCAGGGCCGCACAATCGGGCGATCGGAGCATCCAGATACTCAAACGCTTCGTCAGCCGCGAGGGCTGCGATCTCCGCGCCTATACCGCCGCTGATGTTGTCTTCGTGCACCACCAGCAATTTGCCAGTTTTCCGCACCGAATCCAGTATGGTTTCCGTATCCAGCGGTTTCAGCGTTCGGAGGTCCACTACTTCCGCGGAGATTCCATCGGCTGCTACGGCTTCGGCGGCGGCAAGGCAGTAGTGCATCGCCAGCCCATAGGAGACCACGGTTACGTCGCTCCCCACCCGTTTTACGTCTGCCGGACCGATGGGTACGGTGTAGTCCCCGTCGGGAACTTCACCCCGAACCAGCCGGTAGGTTTTCTTATGCTCCAGAAATATAACGGGATTATCGTCGCGTATTGCCGATTTCAGCAACCCTTTGGCTTCGTATGGTGTGGATGGCGTGACCACCAGCAATCCCGGCGTGTGGAAGAACAGAGCTTCCACATTCTGCGAGTGGTACAACCCTCCCCGTATACCGCCGCCATAGGGTATGCGGACGGTCATCGGGACTTTGAGAGCGCCGTTGGTCCCGTAGTAAACGCGGGCTGCTTCGCCAATCAGTTGGTTGACACTGGGCCAAACGAAATCGGAGAACTGCACCTCCGGGATGGGGCGCATCCCACGGAACGCGGCGCCCAAGGCGATGCCCATGATGGACGCCTCGGCCAATGGCGTATCCAAAACTCGCTGCGGACCAAAGTCTTCGACGAAGCCCTGGGTAGCCAGAAACACGCCGCCCCGCTGACCCACGTCCTCGCCCATGACGAACACCCGCTCGTCCCTCTCCATCTCCTCGCGCAGCGCCGAACGCACCGCCTCGATTACCGTCATCTCTGCCATATCGTTCCCGCCTGTGCGCCCTTACACGTACAGATTGTCATAGATGGTGGATGCGTCAGGGGGTAGTGCGGCGTCCGCAAAATCGGTAGCGTCATTAACCTGCTGAACAGCCTCGGCCCTGAATCCATCAACCTGCTCCTGAGAAACGATGCCTCGAATCACCAGGTCGGCCGGGAAAGTTACGACCGGATCCCGCTGGCGTGCAGCATCAAGGGCGTCGCGGTCGCGATAGCGCCGGTCGTCGTCATCAGTGGTGTGCGGCATGAACCGTTCGCACTTCATCTCCACCAGAGTCGGGCCGGTGCGGCGCGCATGAACGATTGCCTCCCGGGTGGCCTCGTAACAGGCCATGAAGTCGAGTCCATCGACAACAAAACCGGGGAAGCCATATGCTTCCGCGCGGGCTGCCACATCCGCGATCACCATTTGGGAGTTTTGGGGTGTTGAGATGGCGAATTTGTTGTTTTCGCAGATGAAGACGATAGGCAACTGATGAATGGCCGCGAAGTTCATGGCCTCATGGGTTTCGCCCTGGCTGGTCGCGCCGTCGCCGAAATAGCAAATCGTAACCGTGTCATCCCCGAGCATCCGGCACCCCAAAGCGTAGCCCACGCTCTGGGTCAATCCGGCCGCGACGACGTTGGAGATCTGGATAACGCGCCTCGGCAGGTCGGCGCCTTGCAACGGAAACTGGCGCGCTCCCGAATATGGATCGCCTTCCTTGCCCATGAAAGACAGCATCACCTGACGGGGCGTTAGCCCAACCGCCATCTTGAGCGCCAGGTCACGGTAATACGGGAAAAGGAAACAGTCGCCGTCCTTTTGCGCCGCCAGCAGCGAACCCAACTGAACAGCCTCATGACCTTGCGCAGAAGCGGCAATAGGAACTTTGCCCTGGCGATTCATCATCCAGATGCGTTCGTCCATAGTACGCACCAGGATCATTTGCCGGCAGGCTTCAGCCAGGTCAGTTGCAGTCAGGCCGGTGGGTAAGGCGGACGAGATGCCGTTGGATGCAAGCGCGGCCTCAATGCCTATATTCGGAACGTTGGCCTGGGTCATGGTGCGAGTCTCCTCAGAGCCAGCAGCGGAAATCGGCGGTATGCCCCGCCTGAATCAATCATAGACCAACCGGGCAGGGCTGGCAACGGATGTTGACGGATATACCCAGTTGGGTATAGGGTGAAACTGTGATTGGGGATGGTTACGGCCGGCGGATTTGGCTTCGGCTTGACCGTAAGCAATCAAGTACGTTGAAGGCGGGATGTTTCCTGCCGGCGATGGGATCGCAGTAGTGCGGCCCTTCGCTGAGGGCCAGGGTAGTTCCCAATCCGTGTAAAAGTCCCGGACTACTCCGGGGCTTTTCCCTATTTTGGCAAGACCGTCAGTCCCCATCCATCCACATCACCTTGCGGAGAACGCAGTAGCTTGGATTCAAGCGAATTCCATGCTCTGTTGGGTTGGTGCGGGTCGATAAAATGTCGGCCAATCGGACGAGCGGTCAAGTCTGCTATTTGTAACCCTGCCGAGTTGGCTTTCTTGTCCGCAAATACAATATCAAGACCCGGCAGAGTTTGGCCTGACGAGTTTTTGCCATGCTGAATGCGCCGAAATGCCTCCATCAGTTGCCTGTCTTCCTTGCTACCTCTACCCTCAATTATGATGTGTGTTGTCCGCTTACGCTCGCCGCCCAGCGCTCATAACGTACGCAATTGCCACGCCAACGCCAACGCTAACGCCAATCGACAATCCAATCGCCACGGCCACGCCGATATCAACGCCCAGCGCCTTGCCGATGACGATACCCACGACGATACCCATGGACACCCCTATCCCTGCGCCCAGGGCAACGACGGTATCCTTATCCATAGTCCCCTCCATAGTCCCCGGTCTCCCGAGGTAAAACGCGCACCACTTCAGGCAAGCGCTAAATTAGGTTTTCGCATCGCAATGCGCCGTCGCCACGCCGTCGAAGGCCCGGATTCATTGCCGGTTTTCCAGACTGCAACTTGCGCCGGCCACTACCCGGTCATTCCCGCGCCGGAGGCAACCCACCACTACTTGCGTGACAGACCCTCAGCCCACGTAGGTATTCCTAAAACGGTACAGCGTGAATTCCGGCTCCACCGGCGCGACAGGCATGTATTCCTCGGCTTCTTCTATCTTGGCCACGATGAACCAGGGGCCGGGCTCTGCCATCGCCCGCGAGAAAACGTCCTCCAAGGTTTCGAGGTCGCCCACCGTCGCGGTTTTCGTGATGCCACAGGAACGCGCCACATCCTCCAGATTGGTGTTCGTGGCCGTATGGCTGGGCTGTCCGCCCGTTTGCCCCCACGCTTCGTTGTCCCAAACCACTACCACCAGGTTCTCCGGCTTTTCCCGGCCAATGGTTGCGATCGTCCCCAGGTTCATCAGCAGCGAGCCGTCGCCGTCCAGTGAGATTACCTTGTCACCGGTGGAGAGGGCCATGCCCAATGCGATTGAGGAGCACAAACCCATGTTGCCGTAAGTATAGAAATTCCGGTCCCGGTGGCCGGCGTGATACAGCTCGTCGCTGGTGGGCCCCAAGTTGCCAACCACCGGGCTGTCTCCGGCGTGGCTCAGTACGAGTTTCGTGGCGTCGAACCTAAGCAATTTTCCCTCCGTGCAGCATCGGGGTCATACAAACGGCAACCGGATTCCGGTGGGCGTGGCACAGCTTCATGATACCGTCCAGCAGCGTGTCAAACCGGTCCTCGGTCTCGATGGTGTAATTAGCGATACCGAACAGGTCCAGGATGGGTTTGGTGTTGCGGCCCATGGCCACCTGAGCGATGTTGAACTCGCCAACCTGTCCCCGCAGGTTCATGAAGATCGGTATGGGTGTGCGCGACGGGATACACAGGCTGGCGACGGCGTTGACGCTGTTGCCGAACCCGCTGGACTGCATGAATACGGCAGCGTTGCGCCCGGTGGCGTAGCTCCCCACCGCAACGCCGATCGCCTCTTCCTCTCGGGTGCACGACACCAGATGGAAGTACGGGTCCGCCTCGATGAGGCGCGTAACCTGGTGAATTGATATGTCAGGAACGTACGCAATCAGCGACGTGTCCCATTTTTTCAGCGTGTCAACGATTGTCTCGGCCCAGGCCATAATCTATCTGCTCCTCGCCGCAAGAATTGGAGTTGGTTTTCCAGCGCCGTCGCGGTGGGGCGATAGTATAGCGCAACCGGATAACCCCGGCTAACCGGTCAATCCAGCCACACGGCAACCTCGGCGGGAGCCGCCCGCACCGAGGCAGACGGACGCGACGGCTGGCCGATAAACAGGGCTCCCACCATCATCCAGTCAGCTTCGCCGCCCAAGGTTTCTGCCAGGCGCGGATGCCGCGTCGTATTCCCGGTGCTCCAGTCTCCGGCCAAACCCTCGGCCACTGCCGCCAACAGGAGATTCTGAACCGCACAGCAGGCGGCGGCGTAATTTTCCTGCGTAAGGTCTTCCCGGTCTCCGGGCACGCTGTACACGTAGATCAACGCAGGCGCGTCCAGCACCCTTTGACGGCTGCCGTGGGCTGCGTCCTGGTTTCCGCTGCGGGCCATCTGATTGTCATAGGCGAGCTGGGCCACCTCGGTCCGCTTAGCTCCGCCTTTCTCCAGCACGAAGAATCGCCAAGGGTTGGTGAGACGATGGTTTGGCGCCCAGATTGCGGCGTCAATCATGCGCTGTAACGATTCGCGTGGCGGGACGTCATCGGTAAACTCGTTATTCATCCGACGACTGTGGATCGCTTCGTAAACGGACATCGTAGATGCCGGAGGCTGAACGTTGCCGCTGCGTAACCGTTGGCTCTGTGTCATGGTTGCAACTCCTTTTGATTAGCAGGGACTAAAGAGTAATTTAAGCACGTACAATATAACCCTTCAGGGAGTTGTGGGCAATTCGCCACGGTATTCATGCAGGGCAAACGCATTCTAAACTTTAGGGGACCTCATATACCGTCATTCCCGCGAAAGCGGGAATCCAGGTCGTTTGGTTGTACGTCAACTGTCTGGAAGCAAGCTGTATAGATTCCCGCTTTCGCGGGAATGACGAACGCCTTCAAAGCCGATTAAATTAGGTGGAGAAACGAATCATACGACCAGGACGGTTGCAAAGTCGTTGGCCAGCCTGTTCTCTCCGCTCATCCCGAGCCCGTCGAAGGATGGTTGCCCGTGGTTCGACAAGCTCACCATGAGCGGGTGTCAAGGGACTTTGCAATCGTCCTGATAATACGCGCAGGGTCTTTCGGTTTTCCCTCTCCCCTTGTGGGAGAGGGCTGGGGTGAGGGGTATACTCTGCCGCAGGATAGTTCCCTATCTCACACCTTCACCCTAACCCTAACCCTCTCCCATCAAGGGAGAGGGGATTTCTTGTAAAACCGAAAGACCCTGATAATACGCGCAGGTCGCCATGACGTCCGCACGGGTATGTGCTACAATCGCGTCAACATGGGCTGTGATTGCCCACAGATTTGAGGATCGAAACCTGGAGGTGCCACAATGGCCGAAACCGATTTCCTTTGCTATTACGATTTCCGTTGACCTTTCGTGTACAACGCTGCCATGTGGTGGGCGAAAGTTCGAGAAAGTACCGACCAGCAGATCAACGTAGACCTGAAGCCGTTCTCGTTGGTACAGGTCAATTACGACAACAACAAAGCCGACGGCGACAACTTCAAATACTGGGAACAGGATGACTCCGACAACACCCTCCTGGAGTTGCGCGCCGGGGTTGCCGCCCAGCGGCAGGGTGAGGAGATTTGGGACAAGTTCTTCATCAACCTGCTCCGGGCCAGGCACGAAGACCGCATCGACTTGACCGACGCCGACGCCATCAACGCGGTTGCCGAGGCATCCGGTGTTGATATGGGCCGGTTCGCTGAAGACCTGGCCGATCCGGAAATCCTGCGGGAGATTGGCGAGAGCCACACCGAGGCTGTGGAAGTACACGGCGCCTTTGGCGTGCCTCTGTACGTGTTCCCCAACGGCAATTCGGCGTTCGTGAAGATGTTTATCCCTTCGACCGAAGAGTCGGGCTCCGTTTACGACAACCTGGTCGAGATGGTGGCGGACCACAAGCACGTGGGCGAAATCAAGCGTCCTTCCCCGCCGTGGCCGTATGAGGGTGTCCGATCATAACCCTTCGGTGCCCGCCTTTGGGCATCGGCCAATCGAGGAACTCGAACAAGCCCTGGGCCTGAGCTTTCAGGACCGGGGCTTGTTGCGTCAAGCACTGACCCATCGATCCTGGGTCAACGAGCACTCCGGTGATACTCGCGACTCCTACGAACGGCTCGAATTTTTGGGTGACGTGGTGGTGCGGCTGATTGTCAGCGAAGAGTTGTATCACCGATTGCCGGATTGCGACGAGGGCGGGCTGACGCGCCGCTGGACGACGCTGCTGAGTCAACGGGCCCTGGCCGCCGTTGGCGAAAGGTTGGGACTGGGCGATTACGTTATGCTGGGTCGAGGCTCCGATTCTACCGATACTCGCTACGGCGATTCGATTCTCGGTGACGTCATGGAATCCGTGATCGCCGCGATATACGTCGACGGCGGGTACGACGAGGCGCGGCGGTTCGTGCTGCAAGCGCTGGCCGATGAAATCGACGACACCTGCCGCCCCAACTGGCGACCCTACAATCCAAAAACCGAGTTGCAGGAATTGTTGCAGTCCCTGGGCCAGAGTCCACCCACCTACCACGTGGTCAGCACGTCAGGCTCTCCCCACCAACCGCGCTACACCGTCGAGGTAGTTGGCAACGCGGGTGTGCTGGCGGCCGGGACCGGTCGCAGCAAAAACGCCGCCGAAACCGAGGCTGCCGAAGCTGCCCTGGCAACCCTCGCCAGGTAAAGTTGGGTTTATCGCACTCCCGGCGTCAGTCCCCGGAGGGAGGCATAGTCGATATGGTGCAGAAAGGATGCATTTGGTCCCTCAGCCTCATAGCTTTATTGGTGATCGGCGGGATCGTTTACGCGGCAGGATCGATTGCGCCGGACGCCTGCATAACCTTCTTCGGTAGCGGTCCTGGGCCCGGTCGACAACCCGTTCCTATTAGCACTTTCTGGTGTTGGCCGATAGGCATCATATTTTTCGCGTTGGTTTTGGCCCTTGCGGTGGCAATAATCACCCTGTTGTACGTTCTGTTCGGCCTGATATTGGGACTACTTGGTCTTTGGGAAGATTAGGTGCCCGCCGACTAACGAGATTAAGCGAACCGTTCGGGAACCCGGCGCCACAACAGTGGGTCAGATCCGCCAATGACACAGCACCCCAACGGCCCGTATAATCGGCGGAGACCCATAGAGGCTCAATCCCAGCTTCGCCTACCCCCAAAGGAGATAATCGATGGACCCGATAATCCACAACATCAAAGACTATCCCGCCGGTTCACCGGCCCGCCTCATCAGCGCCGACGACAACCCGCCGTTGGTAACTCTTGCCTACTCCGTAATCGAGCCGGGCGGAACCAGCTCGCACCACATCCACGAGTGGGAGCATGAGGTCTACGTCATTGAAGGCAGCGGCACGCTGGTTGCAGACGGCAAGGAATACCCGGTCAAGGCCGGCGATGCCATGTTAATTCCGCCCATGGTTGACCACGTAACCCGCAACGACGGCGGCAGTGGCGACATCCGCCGCATTGAGATCAACCCCATTTCCGCCGCCAGCGGTACTGCCCGACCCGGTGGCAGCGAGCCCGGAGCCGGCACCGTTCCGGTCATCCGCAACCACGCTGATCTCAACGACGAAACCGGCCACACCTTGCTGGGCGGCAGAGACGGTTGCCCCAACTACCTGATGCTTTACAACGGAGCCATGCAGCCCGGAGCCGCCAGCCATCCGGACACCGGTGGCCACAATCACGAATGGGAACACACGGTGTTCGTCCTCGAAGGCACCGGTACCCTGGTCGTGTCCGGTACGGAATACACGGTAACCGCCGGCGACGCCGTGCTTGTGCCCCCGGTTGAGCATCACCAGTGGAAGAACCAAACCGACGCCCCGATGCTTCGGGTTACGTTCAACGACATCAAATCAGAGGGTCACGGCTAACCACCCCGAACCGTCATTCCGGCGAAGGCCGGAATCCAGTCCCGCTGTCATTGCGAGGAGCGTAGCCGCTCATGGTGAGCCTGTCGAACCACGTGGCAATCTCGTGAGCCTGAACCATCGCGCTATCGGCGACGGGATTGCCACGCTACGCTCGCAATGACATACACCTATGCCTAACTCAACCCACATTGCAACTGTACATGCCAGGGAGGTATTGGACTCCCGCGGCAACCCCACCGTCGAAGTTGACATCAGCTTGCAAGGCGGTGCGGCAGGCCGGGCCATCGTCCCCTCCGGCGCTTCCACCGGCCGGCACGAGGCCGTCGAGTTGCGTGATGGCGACCCCGGACGTTACGAGGGCAAGGGCGTCCTGCGGGCGGTAGCCGCCGTCAACGACATCATCGCGCCTGCCATCTCCGGAACACGCAACCCCACAGACGCTGCCGACCAGGACGCCCTGGACACGCGGCTGTGCGAACTTGACGGCACGACCAACAAATCCAACCTGGGCGCAAACGCCATCCTCGGCGTCTCGCTCGCCGCCGCCCACGCAGCGGCACGCGCGGCCGCCTTGCCGTTGTACCGGTATCTGGGTGGCGATGATGCCACCACGTTGCCCATGCCGATGGTGAACATCATCAGCGGCGGCCGGCACGCTGAGGGCGGCCTCGATATGCAGGACTTCCTCGCTATTCCCATCGGCGCCGCCACGTACCGCGAAGCGCTCCGCATGGCGGTTGCGGTCCACCGGGCCATCGGGCGCATCTTGACTCAAACCGGCCCCTACGGCCACGGCGTTGCGGACGAGGGCGGTTACGGTCCTCCCCTGCCTTGCCACGAAGACGCCTTGGGTCTGCTGCATGACGCTACCCGGCTGGCCGGCTACCGCTGCGCCCGAAACGGCGACATCGCAATCGGCCTGGATGTCGCGGCCACCGAGTTCGTGGACGCCGACGGCCGCTACCCGCTGCGAGCCGAACGGCGCACCTTCTCTGCCACCGAACTGACCGACCTGTTGGTCCACTGGTGTGGAACCTATCCCATCATCTCAATTGAGGACGGTGTCGCCGAAGACGACTGGGACGGTTGGGCGTACCAGACCGAAAAGCTGGGAGCTAGCACCCAACTCGTCGGGGATGACCTGTTTACTACCAACCCACAACGTTTGACCCAGGGCGCCGATCGCGGCATCGCCAACGCCGTGCTCGTGAAACCGAACCAGATTGGCACCCTGACCGAAACCCTGGAAACTGTGCGTTTGGCGAAACAACGGGGTTACCTGCCAGTCATTTCCGCGCGGTCTGGCGAAACCGAAGACACCACAATCGCCGACCTGGCCGTGGCCACCGGAGCCGGCCAGATCAAAATTGGCTCAATTACCCGCTCCGAGCGCCTTGCCAAGTACAACCAACTGCTGCGCATCGAAGAAGAGTTGGGCGAACGGGCGCAATTTGCCGGGCGGGAAGTGTTTTCCCGATTTTTGGACCGATGACACCCCCATCAGCATTGGGCATGGAGATAGTGTACGAACAGGCTCAACGCCTGGGGTTGCATTTGACTGATGCGCAGTTGAGCCAGTTTGCCGAATATACAAGGCTGTTGGCTGACGGCAACACGCGCGCCAATCTCACTTCCGTTACCGACCCAACCGAGGTACAGGTTCGCCACTTTTTGGACTCGTTGACGGCAGTCCTGGCCCTTCCCCACTGGCCGGACGGCGCCAGGGTGGTTGACATTGGCGCCGGCGCCGGCTTCCCGGGTGTGCCGCTAAAGATCGTATTCCCCGGACTACGTTTGACACTTGCCGAGTCTGTCGGTAAAAAGACACAATTTTTGCACCGGCTAATTCAGCATCTTGAGCTACCCGACGTAGAAGTCCTTACGATTCGGGCTGAGGAACTGGGCCGGACAAACGGCTACCGCGGCCACTTCGATGTAGCGCTGGCCCGTGGCGTTGCCCGCATGTCGGCGCTGATCGAATACGGCCTGCCTTTGTGCAAAACCGGCGGCCATCTGCTGGCCTGGAAGGGCAAAGATGGCCCGGCAGAAGCCAGGGATGCGCACAATGCGTTGCTGGAACTGGGCGGCGCGATAGGCGGTGTCTATTCCGTGGACGCGCTATCGCCGCCTCTGCCGCCCGACCGGTGGCTGGTATCGGTCGAGAAAGTCAGGCCGACACCTACGGATTATCCCCGGCGCGTGGGCCTGCCGGCGAAACAACCCCTATAGTGCCCGGGAAGTTATAGCGACAGGGAAGCCATCGCAACCCGGCCGTCGGAGTTCCACCCTCGCGCGACGTAGTAGTCGGCAATCATCTTGTCCAGTTCGTCAGAGGTCAGGCCAACGCCCGCCGCAACACCGTCGCTCAGGGCTTCCGTCAGCGTCCGTGGGGGCAATGTGTCATCCGCACGATTCCAACCCCACCGCTGGTTGTAAGCCTTCTTCAAATCAGCGATGTGGCTGGCAGCCCGGCGCAGTTCGGCCGCGTCGAAATCGTCCCAACCGGTGATCATTCGATAAACGGCCGCGGATTCCTCCCAGAAGTCGCCGAATGCCCGGCGCAGGAATTTGCACCAGATCAGAGAATCCAGCGCAGCGGCAAAATCCTCGCTGGCAGCGGCGATGGACCCGCGACGGTCGTCAACGGTCAGCCGGTCAACCTCTGGCGAAAAGTCGGCGTCGTAGGCCGAAGTGCGGTTGTGACACGCCCCCCGTGGCGTGGTCGCCAGGCCCAACGCCAGCGTTTTCAGGCTGCGGGGTTCGTAACCGGGCATTTCCAGTCCCTTAACGTGCATCGCCCATTTCTCAGAACCACCGCCTACGTTCAGGGCTGCCAGGCGAGTGCCATCAGCCAGCAAATTGCCCAAGTACCCGCGACGATGCCCGATGTCGTCCAACAGCGCTAGAACAGTCTCCCCGTCGCCGAAATGCAGCGATGCCGGCAATCCGCCGCTGACACTTTCTCCAACCAATGTCCTGGGCAGCAGCCCCCGCTCCGACGACTCAATGGCCCAGGCGATGGCCCCGCCCGTTGAAATCGTGTCGATCCCCAATTCATCGCACCGCTTCACCGCCCGAATCACGGCGTCAGGATCGCCGACTCCTACCAATGGCCCCAGCGCAAACAAACTCTCGTATTCCAGCCTGGCGCTCTCGCGGTTTCCCGGAGATTTTGAGTCGCCCTCTTTGGATGCAACGGAAATTATCTTTTCGCAACCGATGGTACAATTGGCACAATGGGCCGTTCGCGTGGCCCGAGTTTGGTGCAGCGCCTCGCCACTCACATCATCAGCCATTTCGAATGTGGACTGTTGAAAGTTCCGCGTTGGCAGTGTACCCAGTCGGTTGAAAACCGACACGTTGGCGATAGTACCCAACTCGCGATACTTTGCGGTAGCCGCCCCCAGGCTGCGGCGGCTCAGGTCCCGCGCATACCCGCGTAAACCGCTGGCGTCAGCAACCGGCGGATCGGCGTCGGGACGGCCACGCAACGCTATCGCCTTCAGGTTCTTGCTGCCCATGACCGCACCGGGGCCGCACCGCCCCGCCTGACGTCCACCGTCGTTAGCGATACTGGCAAATCGCACTAGCCGTTCACCGGCGGGACCGATGCTGGCAACCCGCACGGGTCGTCGAGCGCCGTCATCCAACCGCTCTTTGACAGCAACTTCGGTATCCGAGGTGGACAGACCCAACAGATCCCCGGCCGGCAACAGCCGGGGCGGACTGTCTCCATCAATGTGCAACAGCGTCGGTTCGGGCGCTTTGCCAAGAATGACCAGAGCATCACCGCAGGCGCGCTTCAACTCCACTGCCAGATGGCTGGACGACAGACCGTCGGCAATAAACCCGGTCAGCGGGGAACGCGTTAACACCGCAAATTTGCTGGACGTGGTCAACCTTGTCCCTACCAGCGGGCTCGACGCGAAAATCAGCGGGTTCTCTGGCTCGAAGGCAGAATCCAGCAACCGGAGGCGTTGGGCATCCGTGAGTATCGCTCCGTCGAAATCAACCTCGGGCGCACCGTATTGGTGCAGTAACCACGTGCCTAAACCGATCCCTCCGATGGTTGCTCGCAATACCCGCTGCGGGATTGGATCCCATCGGTGTTCGCCAGTGGTCAGGTTTACCACCAGCGCTGCTCCCCGATAACCATGGGTAGTTCTCATAATCACCTGCCGCGCCCCGACGGTCTTACCCACCGGCCTGATTGGACAACAGCAACAGGGAATCGCCCGGCTTCAAATCCAGCGGAGCGTCGCCATCATCCGCCAAAAACTCCAGTCCGTTGCGGTTGATTGCGTAGCCCGGTTGGATAGCCGTTTGGCCGTAGTTCCCATCGTCGCAGAACAATCCATTTCCCAATAACGCCGGGCATTCTTTCGCCAGTTCGCCCGCTAAAGCGGTGAGGTTCCATCGGGAGCCGACCCTCAACGGCACCAGGCTGACACCGGCGTTCATTCGCGCCGTGCCAAATAGCTCCACGGTGATATCTACCCACTGTTCCGCGCCCGTACGTCCGGCGGTCATCACGCCAACTCCAGCGCGCGGGCCAGGTCTTCGGGCAGATTGATGTTGAAAAAGCTCAGCAGATCCGGATCGAACCTTCGCGCCTCGTCTTCCGGTACATACTGAACCGAAACATCATCGTAAAATCCCGCGATTTTCAATTCTCCCTTTCGCAAACGTTCCTCGATGGCTGGCATACAACGGCGGGAATACAGGGCGTGAGTAGGCTCCGGTCTCCCATCGATTACGGGAACTACGGCGTCCACGCCGGCGCGCAATTCTGCCATGTGCGCCAACAATGGAGCGGACAGAAAGGGCATGTCGCAGGCAACCACCAGGCACCAGTCACTATGCGACGCGTGCAGACCCGTATAAATGCCGCCCAATGATCCGCAATCCGGAAACACGTCCACAGCCGTCCGGTGCGATGAATCCAAAGGCAGGGCCCGCCCCCGAGCTGCATCCGCCACTACGACAACCACTTCGGTGGCGTTTACAGCGCTTTCAGCCAGCCGAATCGCCCGCCGGATGAGCGGTTCGCCCGCAATTGGCTCAACCGCTTTATCCCGACCCAGGCGACGGCTCTGGCCCCCGGCCAGGATAACGGCGGTGATGCTGGTTTGGGTCGTCATTATGCAGACGTTAGCGATCGCAATAAACTAGCGAACGCCTCAGGGATAAGCAGCATTGCCAGGACAAATAATTCCAGGAAAAACCAGCGGTACAGTGCCTGGGCGAGTTGTCGTTTGGACGTTCCGAGTAGTATGGCCTCGTCGGATGTTGAGAAAATGGAACGTCCACCCAGAATCAGTACCCAGAGATAGACGGAAATCGCGATCACTACCAAGAAATACGTTATCAGCGACGTGACAACCTCCGTAAGGTCAATAGCAAAAAATGCCGCGCCGATCGCTGCCGTCGCGACGGTCACGATGCCCAAGGATATCGTGCTCCAATGGCGTTCCCAGTTTGGATGTTCCGCCATTTCAATGTCCCTTATCCCAAAACTTTAGTGGGCTTCTACCCATGCTTTTGCAATATCCTTGCCAAGTTTGCCAAGTTGCGTAAGCACCTGGAGCGACCATCAAGAATACGATGCCGATCACCACTGCTGATATCTTTACTGCATCAACCTCTAGCCGCGAGCCAGTGTTGGGATCTGGACTGAGAACCAAGACTAGAAACACGCTGCCGATCAGTACCCCACCCAGCCACGCTAATGCTACCCATTGCCAGGCAGTTCGCCAAACCGATGGCAAAGTCTGCCGGGAAGGGGAATCGGCGGATGCTGCTGGGAAGTCGTTTGACGCTGTATCAAATGAAGCGTTCTGCGGCGTTTCGCTCGCCATTGACCACCTCAGGTAGGGGTCGTGGATTGTCCTCAGTTTATCATAGCGGCCTGTTCCGATTCCGTCCGTGATAATCTACTCACCTAGTGATCTTGCCGAAAGAGGAAAAGAGATATGCCACGAGCTGCATTCGTATATGACGACAACATGAGCCAGCATGTGCTGCGAGCCGACCATCCCATGCGCCCCATTCGACTGCGCCACACCTACGAACTCCTCGAGGCATACGGCGCATTCGACGGCGCTGATTCCTTGTTGGTTGCACCGTCCGCGGCTGACGAGTCCAGCGTCGGGGCTTTCCATTCCCGGGATTACATCTCCGCAGTGCGTACATTCAGTCTGGGGTTGACCGGATTCCAGCCCCAACGTTTTGGATTCGCCCAGGGCGGTGACAACCCAACCTACCCCGGCATGTATGAAGCAGCCATGCTGAGCACCGGCGCCACTCTGACCGCCGCCCGCATGGTGGCCGACGGAGAGGTATCTGCCGCGTTCAACATCAGCGGGGGCCTTCACCACGCCGCGGCGCGCCAGGCCAGCGGATTCTGCGTTTTCAACGATCCGGTTGTCGCCATCAAGTACCTGTTGAACCGAGGCTTGCGGGTTGCATACGTTGACATCGACGCCCACCACGGCGATGGAGTTCAAAACGCCTTCTATGATGACTCACGCGTGCTGACCATCTCGATCCACGAGTCAGGCCGGTTCCTGTTTCCGGGGACCGGCTTCGCCGGCGAAACCGGCGCCGGGTCCGGCGTGGGTTATGCTGTGAACCTCCCTCTATACCCCTACACGGACGACGAAATTTACCTGGAAGCGTTTGAGGCCATCGTCCCGCCCCTGGTGCAGGCTTTTGCGCCCGACGTGCTGTTGACTCAGCTTGGCATCGATTCCTACCACACCGACCCGCTGACCCACCTGCAAGTGACCAGCCGCGGATTCGTCGCCGCGGTGGAACGATTGGGCAGCCTGGGGTATCCGTGGTTAGCCACTGGAGGCGGTGGGTATGATCTCAGCGCCGTCGCCAGATGCTGGACAATGGCCTACGGCGTGATGTGTGGCGCCGAGTGGCCCGACCGCGTACCCACCATTGCCGTGGAGCGCCTGGGACGCAACACATTGCGCGACACGGATGTGCCCGAAATACCGGGCCACGTTAGGGCAGACGCCAGGGCGTTGGCTGTTGAGAGTGTGTCAGCCGTGCGCGACGCGGTCTTCCCGGTGCATGGCCTGACAACCTAACCGTCGGCTTCGGCCGGCAGGTCCTCCGCTGTCTGTGGCCTGGCCCGCGGCACGCACCTCACCGCCGTGGTGATGAACCCGCTGTGAGCAACCATCCGGTGCGCCGGCCGAACACTGCGACGAGTTACGTTCCAGCCCCTCAGCAAGGTTTCAGCCGTTTCGACGCGGGCAAACCGTCCATCGGCGTTCAATGCCAATACCAGTTCCTGCACCTGCAAAATGGTCGGCAGGAATGACAACAATATGCCCCCGGTAATCAACGCCTCGGCAGCGGCGTCCACCGCCTGCCACGGCTCCGGAAGATCCAATATCACCCGATCAACTGCGGTCTCGGCGATTCCCTCGAATATATCCCCCACGGTAACCTGGTGGTTATCGGTATCAGGCACGATTGATGCTACGTTGGCCAGCGCCTTGCCCACCACTGCCGGGTTGATTTCGTAGGAATGCACCCGTCCGTTTGGACCAACCGCCCTCAGCAACGCGGTGGTCAACGCTCCCGAGCCAAGCCCGGCTTCGACCACCGTAGCGCCCGGGAACAAGTCGGCCATCGACACGATGTTGCCCAGGTCCTTGGCGTAGATGACCTGCGGCCCACGGGGCATCAATCGGACGTAGTCCCCCAGCGTCGGACGGATGCCCAGCAGAACGTGCCCCCGGTTGGTGGTGTACCAGCCACCCACTGATTGACCAATAACCTGATCGTTGGTCAGCTGCCCCAGATGACTATGGAAACTGCCGCCATCCGTGAGTGTGTGCTGGTACGTACGACCCTTTCGGTCGATAAACAATGCCAGGTCGCCCAGGGCAAATTGGCCGCGGTTGGGTGTGTTGATGGGAGTTTCGTCGTGCATTATGGGAGGCTCGCGACGTGTCGACAGGAGTCTGCAACGACCCGTTGGCAACGCGCAGGTTGGTGTATTATACATTGGTTATGCCTGAGCGGATTTTCAATCTGGATGATGCCAACGCGTTGGTACCCTGGCTGGAAGAGCGGTTCGCCGCGATGGCTCCGGTGCGAAGCCGGTTGGTTGAACGGCAGGAGCATCTGCTGGGTCTGCTCCGCAGGCGGCGCAGCAACGGGCACTCCAGCAGCGAGGAGGAAATCTCTGCCGCAGAAGACGAGGTGTCCCGTCTCACTCGCCAGATCCAGGAAGCTGTAACCGAGATAACCAACGCCGGCATACTCGTGCGAGACATTGGCCGTGGCCTGGTCGATTTCCCGGCCCGGCGCGGCGGTGACACCGTGTACCTGTGTTGGCAGCGTGGGGAACCCTCCATTGAGTGGTGGCATCCCACCGACACCGGGTTCAGTGGCCGGCGCTCGCTGTAACCCCGCCGGCAAGGTCGAGCAGGGTCATTCGGTTGTCATTGCGAGGAGCGCAGCCGCTCATGGTGAGCCTGTCGAACCACGTGGCAATCTCGTTGAGGTTGAGCACGTGCCGGGGAACCATCATTGCTACGGCGACGAGATTGCCACCCCCATATCAAGTACGGGGTCGCAATGACATGAGGAAAACCGAAAGGCCCTGCAAGGTCGAGCAGGTTCTGTTGACATTTCCAGTCATTCCCGCCATTCCCGTCATTCCCGCGAAAGCGGGAATCCAGAGAGTCGAGAGGTGGCTAATTTCGGGATGGTTATGCTTATTTGGAGCACTGGATTCCGGCCCTGTATCAAGTACGGGGTGACGTTCTTTCGCCGGAATGACGAAATGAAATTTCAAAATGCCAACAGAGCCTAATCACCTTGGCAGGACGATTGCGAAGTTGTTGGCCGGCCTGTTCTCTCCGCTCATCCTGAGCACGTCGAAGGATGGTTGCCCGTGGTTCGACAGGCTCACCATGAGCGGGTGCCAAGGGCTTTGCAATCGTCCTGATCACCCTGGGGACGGCGTTATTGTTGTTCCCCAGACTCAATTGACGCTATCGCTGTCCGGATTTCATCGGCGTGGACCGCGTAGAACGTTCCCACGACCAAACCACCGTCCGCCGAATGCCGGGCCGCCGCCCTTACCATCCCGACCACCTCGCCTTGCCGGTTCAACACCGGGCCGCCGCTGTCGCCCGGATCTATGGCAGCATCCATTTCCAGGTTCCTGCCGTAGCTATCGGCGCCAAAATTGGTTATCTGAGACAAAATGCCGGCGTTGGCCTTTGGTGACCCCACTGTCCCCTGGCGCTTCACGCCGCTGCCCGAATAACCTAACGCCAGCAGGTCTTTGGCGATATCGTCGATGGTAGCGTTGCCCAGCGGGAGCGGCATTGCCCTGGGGTCCAACTCGGCTTGAGCCGGATCGTATCGCAACAAGGCCACATCCCGAAGATCGTCAGAGCCCACGACATCGGCCACAAAGGTCGGTGCAGTGGCCTGCCGCACGATAACCTGCCGCCGACCTTCGACCAGGTGGGCGACCGTTACGATCAATCCCGGCTCCAGCAGCCAGCCGGTGCCGTGCTGACGATCACCGGGATCGACGTAAAACACCGATGGCCAAACCCCTCGGTACAGTGGATTCAGGTCGCCAACACGTACGTCGGAATTGGTAATGGCAGCCTTTATTCCGTCCGCGATCCGTGTGGCAAGTTCTTCATCCGTAGGATTGCATCCGGCGGTCAGCAGAACCGCCACCGCTGCCAATCCCACCAGCGCGGTCGATTTCTTGCCCCGACGCAACCGTGTTAGATGAACCTGGCCTGCTCCCGAGGGGCGTCGGCGTAGTCGATGTACACAGTAATTACCTCACTGAAAAAATCTACCGCTTCCACGCCCTGTTCACGCTGGCCCACTCCCGATGCCTTCAATCCGCCAAAGGGCAGGTGAACCTCGCCCCCGAGCGTTGGCGCGTTGACATGAACCATACCGGCGTCCACCGTATTGATATATCGGAATGCCCGCGGTATGTCACGGGTGTAAACCGAAGAAGAAAGCCCGAATTTTACGTTGTTGGATATCTCGACGGCGTGCTCCAGGTCTCGAGCCCTGAACACCGTGAGCACCGGCCCGAATATCTCCTCCCGGGCAATGCGCATCTCCGGCGACACGTCGGTGAAAATCGTGGGTTCCACGTACCAACCTTCGTCGTAAATGCCGCCCGACAGTGTGCGTCCTCCGTAGGCCAGCGTTGCCCCTTCTGAGGCCCCGGTCGCAATGTATTCCGAAACCGTGCGTTGTTGAGCCTCGCTGGACAACGGGCTTACATCAATACCGTCTTCCAGGCCATCCCCAATCGTGAGTTTGGAGGCGCTATCGATCAGGCGGTTCATAAACTCATCGTAAACGCCATCTTCCACGATGACCCGGCTGGTTGCGGTGCATCGCTGCCCGGTGGACCCGAAAGCGCCCTGAACAATCCCACCCAACGCTTTATCCAGGTCCGCGTCTGCCAGCAGAATGACGGCATTTTTGCCGCCCATCTCCGCCTGCACCTTTTTCAACAGCGACGCGCCCCGGGTGTACAACTCCGTACCGATTTCGGTGCTGCCGGTGAAGGAAATACCCGAAACGTTGGGCGATTCCACAAGAGCGTTACCCACGCTACCGCCGGGCCCCGTTATCAGGTTCAAAACACCGGGAGGCACTCCCGCCTCCTCGAACACCTCCACCAGTTTTACCGCCGACAACGGCGTGGAGGAAGCCGGTTTGAACACGATGGCGTTACCGCAGATGAGCGCCGGAGCCATTTTCCAGGCGGGTATCGCGATGGGAAAGTTCCAGGGAGTAATGATGCCCACCACTCCCAGCGGCCGGCGCACGGTATACGCAACGGTGTTGGGCAGTTCGGACGGCGTAGTGTAGCCGAACATGCGGCGACCCTCGCCCGCAGCATACTCCATAATGTTCATCGCCCGTTTCACTTCACCGCGCGCGTCGGGCAATGGCTTGCCTTCCTCTTCGGTGATCGTGCGAGCGATTTCTTCCCCGCGGCGTTCCATGATTTCCAGCGCCTTGAAGAGCACCTGCGCACGCACCGGCGCCGGCGTGTCTGCCCACCCGGCGGCTGCATCAGATGCCGCGGCCACCGCGCGAAGAGCATCCTCGGGGTTTGAAAGCTGGAAATGACCCAGGACGCGGTCCTTATGTGCCGGATTGTAAACCGAGTATGTGTTGCCGGAATCGGAGGGTGTCCACTTTCCGCCGATAAAATTGTGGTAAGTACGAACGTCTGTGCCGGTGGTCATCTCTGTCGATGCTCCTGGTTCAAGGGTTGTGTTACGACGATCCGACCCGCGCTGCGTGAGTAAAGCAGGTCCGATTGATCCCCTAAGTTTGTTCGGTCGTACGGTAACATCGGGAAGGCTGGTCGGGCAAGTGGCTGGCCGCCGTCGATTCCGGTGGGTTAGAATCCGCAGTGCGCACGCCGTTAGCCACAACGATCAATCGACGTTAAAGAACACGACCAAGGGGGTCCATTATGGCCGCTTACATTATCGCTACCATCGAAGTTACTGACCCGGAGCTCTTTGAGACTTACCGGGCGCAGGTATCGCCAACCATCGACAAGCACGGCGGCAAGTACCTGGTACGGGGTGGAGACGTCGAAGTGCTGGAAGGTAACCAGCCGGCCAGACGCACCGTAGTGTTGGAATTTGAGAGCCTGGAAAAAGCCCGCGGTTGGTACTATTCCGACGACTATGCCGGCCCGAAAGAATTGCGGATCAAGGCCACCGAGTCGAACGTGATGATAGTGAACGGTGTGTGATGCGTTCCCCGTCTCAAGCAGGGCCATTTCAAAGTTGTAGGAATTAACCACCCGTTCGTCCTGAGCCTGTCGAAGGACGACCGTCGATGGTTCGACAAGCTCACCATGAGCGGAAGTCGGGGGACTTGGAAAAGGTCCTCCGTCTCAAGGCGCGATGGGGCCGCCCGATATACGACGCCCGCGTTCCCGGTGCCGGAGACTGCGGGGAGGAGCACGACCTATGGTCGTTTCCCCTCCCCGCCAATTGGCGGATAGCGGCGCGCCGGTGGATTAACCCTCGAAATCGACTCCTACTCCCACGATTTCCACCTGCATAGCCCGCACGTCGGGCGCCCCTGCGTCAAACGTGACGCCGACCACCACGTTGATGCCCCGATCAACTTCCGGCCCGCCGGGAATCTCAAATTTGCTGTCCAGGTGGTCGCCCTTTAATCCCAGGTCCTGATGCTCGGCGATAATCTTTTCGCCGTCATAAACCAGCACTTCGTGCACGTTGGCGTGAGAACGCGCACGGAATGCCACCGACACCGATTCTGCCTTGGTGTGGTTCCCGTCACGGACGGTGGGCGTGGGTATGGCGAAATGCAGCCAGGTATTCTGGCCTTCGTTGCCCTCAATGCGCACGAACGGCCCGCAGTGGCGCACCGACGTAATGCGGTTCAGGTATTCTCCGGTCATGGCGGAGCCGTGTACCCAGGAAGTGAATTTTTGACCTGCCATCGTTAGAACCTCCGGCCGAGAGTGCGATTGTCTGAATTTCCGGTCATTATAGCGTTGTTGACGATTCAATGGGTTCTGGCCGGACCGCGTTCCATTTCCAGCAATCTGGCCTTGACATCGAGGCCGCCGGCGCCGTAGCCGTGCAGATTGCCGCCACTGCCGATCACCCGGTGACAGGGAACAACCAGAACCAGGCGGTTTTTGGCCATGGCCTGCCCGGCAGCCCGGGCTGCCTTGGGACTGCCGGCGGCATTGGCAAGCCATTTGTACGAGCGCGTCTCTCCCGGTGGAATGGTTCGGCATGCTTCCCATGCTGCCGCGTAAAACGCCGAAACTTCTTCCATATCCAGAGTAATTCGAGCCAGAGCGGCGTTGTCGCCGCCGAAATAGTCGCGAAATGCGGTCAGTGATTCTGCAAACATCGCCGCATTTTCTGCGGCGATTTGCAGCTTGGCTCCCAATCCGTACAGCGCTTCCCGGGGGTCAGGCTGAAGGCTAACGCGCTGCAATCCCCGCTCAGTGCCCAACAAAGCCAGCCAGCCCACCGGACACTCTTCCAGGTGGTAGTAATAGCGAGTCATGGGAATGTCAATTTTATTGCTCATGGGTGATGTACTCCAGTGTCCAATGCCAGCGCTCCAACCAGTGTCCCGTTTATGCGATCCGGTATCTTACGCCCACCGGACTCATTCCCGTCAACGGGCCGGTGTCACTCACGCGTACCCGCTTTGTCAAACCAAACCAGCCGACTGTCATTGCGAGGAGATTCCGCTCATCCCGAGCTTGTCAAGGGACGTGGCAATCTCGTTGAGGCTGAGCACACGACGGCGAACCATCATTGCTACCGCGCCGAGATTGCCACACTGCGCTCGCAATGACAGATTATAGTGGGTACGCACGAGCGTCAACGGGCCGGTGTCACAAACGCTCCGCGAACCAGGCCGATACCCCAACAACGCTAAGTTTCCCGACGTCTCAGGGTGTGGATAGCCAGGGGTATGCGCAACCCGCGCCAGGCCCTCACGACGCTTTCGTCGGGTGACCCTTCAGAGCGTTGGCGGCCCGAGTACGTTTCGCCCACGTACACATCCACAATTGTCAATATGTCCCGTCGTTGTGCGGGCAACGCAGTGCTCACCGTGGCAGCCCACTGGTGTGGAGTTTCGTAAGGCCGGGGGCCCAAAGAAGCCAACCGGCTCAGGCGACGCAAACGCCGATAGACGCCAACATTGTTGGACGGAGTGGACAGCAACCATCGCCAGACAGTTCCGGCCACGGCTGCCAACAGCGCCGACGCCGCGGCGATGCCGATAATCCAGGGCAGGCTATTACTCAAGACGGTCCGCCACCGTATCCCGCCGTTGGCAAATAACTCCAGGTCTTCATCACTAAATCCCGACTCTATTTCCTCGCATTCATCTTCAAATTCGCACGGTAACTCGCCCGGATCTACGAATTCGTCAAGGGAACTCTCTTCCGGTTGGGCTTGTGGCTGCACCACAATCGGAATGTCTCTCCCAGGAGTAGGTTCAAACGGGATCCAGCCATACCCCTGGAAATATACTTCGGCCCACCCGTGGCTGTGGTGGTCGGAGACGACATACGTTTGCGAATCCCGGATGCGCGTACCGATGGAGTACCCCGTGACCATGCGCGCCGGGATTCCAACGCTGCGCATCAGCACGGTCATGGCTGAACCGAAATACTCGCTGTAACCCTGACGGCTCTCGAAAAGGAAGTAATCCACGCCGTCCTCACCGAACGGCGGCGGTTCGATCTCCAGGCTGTAATCCAGCGAATTTTTCAGGTATTGTTCCACCGCCACCGCTTTGTCGTGCGGGGTTTCAGCGCCGGCGGTAATCTGGCGGGCCAACTCCGCAACCCGAGGCGGCATGTCGGGCGGCAACTGGGTGTAACGGGTCCAAACCCACGGAGCATAGTCATCGCTGGCGGTGTTGAGATCTTCCGCCGTTGCCGTCGACACCGCCGCGGTAATCTGGTACGGCTCTCCGGAGTCGGCGACGTTTCCCGCGGCTCGCACTGCCAAAACATCGGGCACATTTGGCACGAACTCCCCAACTATGGCCGTTTGGACCACGCCAATGTCATCGCGCTCCACAGATTCCAGCAAGAAATTTGGAGGCAAGTTGGCAGCTATGAGCTCATCCGCCGCCGCCGGGTCTTGAGCCGTTGCGTCGCCCACCGCCTGCACCGCCAGGGCCAATGTGGACGGTATCCCCTCTGGAAGCACCCCGGCGTAGGGATCAATCACATACCGTGGTGAGTCGAAAGTCTCAACCCGTATGTCACGGTTGGCGCCGATGGGAAGGCCACCCGCAAACAGACTGCGGCTATCATAATTCGGAACTACCTCAAACGTAACGTTGAACCGTTCTTGATCGGGATCCACCAGGCTGTACTCGGGTTGCCACCCGGGTTCCTTCAGCACCGTGCCCTCCGATAGCCAGCCCTCGTGGGTGTACTTGGCGTATGAACGCGCTTTCCAGTACAGGGGAATCGGGGAGTTGACCCGCAGTACCGGGGTATCCGTGGGGTTGATCGTCCCCTGGAATGCCATTGCGTCGCCCCAAATCCGATAGGGCAGCGGCTTCCGGGCTGGCAGCCCGGCGAACAAACGGTTGAAATCCTCTTCCCAGCGCACCAGCGGGGATCGGGTATAGTCGTACACCTTGTTGGCCGGGCCCCATTGGCCGCCCACGGGCAACAGGAACGCGATCACCAAAGCCGCCAATGCAACCAAAACCGTGTCACTAACAGTCAGGATTCCTAAATGCCCGTCGTAAACGCGCCCCTGGGAATTCCACTGCTGACGCGCCCTCACTGACTGCAACCAGCCAACCAGAAGCAAAGCCGTAAACAGGTAGACTCCCAGATACACGCTGGCCTGGGCTGGCAAAAAAGTCAGATTGGAGAGCAATCCGACCGCCCCCAGCGCAAAAACTGCCCAGAAACTCCGTCGGCGGAAAAATAGCCACCCCCCCAGGAATCCGATCAGCCAGGCCGCAATCATCAACCCCACCCCAAACGGCAGCGGGTCAACGCTGATCCCTTCAGCGCGGGCAGCCGCGACCCAGTCGGCCAGCCGGCCAAAGAGTTCACCGGCAGATGCCAGCCTTAATTCTTCGGGCGACGATGCGGTCATCTGCCAGATAATCACACCGCCGCCGATGGCCAGACCGGCGGGTATCAGAACAGCCGCCCAGATCTTGACGCGGCTGAGCGCCAGGGCCGTCAGCAATCCAATGCCCAGCACCAGTACCAGGGGCGGCGTCGGGGCCCAGTCTGCCACTTCCACCGACCACACGATGATGGTTAAGTTGAGGGCCAGCAGTCCCGCGGCTGCCCACCCGTCCGGCGGCCGAAGGGCCATCAGCGCCGCCAATAGCCGGAACAGGAACGCAGACACGAACGGAGTCCGGCCTTCTGCTGGAGGCCGTTGCGTCAGTCCAGGTGCTGTAGTAGTTAGAGTTGCCATAAAACTACCAGGTGCGGCCCCAGTATAACCGAATCCGGTTTACATATCCGGGCGTTGCCAACGTTGTGTACGGCTCCCGTTTGCCGGGTTACCCGGGTTGTCAGGCGAGCTTTCTCCGGTCTCTGCCGCGCGGGTCGATCAACCGCCGATCCCGTCCAATCGAACTGGTATCAGTCCGCAGTTACCGGGGAGGTTGATGCGACCGAATCGGATTCCGCGCTGGCGGCTTCCCGCCGACGCTCCGCCGCTCCCTGTATGCCCGTTACCAATGGCGACGAAAGCGCACGATTCAGATCTTCTCCCCGACGCACCAGGTAAAGGGGAATGTCGTGTTGCGCCAGGAATTCGGCAGTCACCTGCCCGGTTGCGCCCGGCGCTGCCCTGCTGTCCAACGGAACAAAGGACGTAGAATCTACGTAGCAAACCGCCACGTTGACGCCCTGGCGACGCAATCCAACCAGAACCGGCGCCCATTCCGTTCTACGCGACGGTGTAACCACCATCAGCGTGTTGAACCCGGATAAGTGCGGGCGCAGGTCGAAAATGAACCGTTCTAGCGGCGACGACCCATCAGCCTGCACCGCCGCCAGCATTTCCATCAACATGCCCAATTGGGCCGGCCTGCGGTCGGGTTTCAACATCCAGTGCGCGGACGCGTTCGCCGCCAACCCCACCGGCACCGCGCTTTGCTCGAGCCGGTGAATCAACGATGCAGCGACCGTAACCGACAGCTCTTCGGTGTTGTCGGGCGGGGCGCCCACGTGGGATCGTCGTTCCATATCCAACAGTACCCATGCCTGCGCCGACACACCGATATCGAACTCTTTGACCATCAACTTGTTCATGCGGGCAGTGTAAGGCCAATGAATCCGTCGCCACCCGTCTCCTGGGTTATACTCCCGCACTCCGGATGATTCAGGTGTGATGGACATAGTGCGCCGAGACAGCCCGGTGTCGCTGGGCAGGCTGGCAAATCGGTTATCCAGGTCGGGCAGGGGAACCGTTAGAGGCAGCACAGTATATTGTTGCTCATTGAGGAAAGTACGGCTCAGGCGGAACATACCAAACGGGTCTCGCGCGGTAACGCGGATTCTACCCGTTCGATACACGCCTCGCCGCGCCAGGTAAGTGGCAATCCTGAACGCCCGTTGCTGACCCCGCACCAGCGCGATAGTGCGTCCGCCCGCATCGGGCAAATCGGTTTCTTCCACCACCTCCAGCCACGACTTCGGCATTCGCGTCCGGTTGACCATTTGGACCAGGCCTTCCAGATAACCCCCCACCTGACCGCGCGTATCCAACCGTGTCAACCGCACGCTTATTCCACGCAGATTGAACCACGCCCATGCGTAGCCGACCACGGTCAGCAGCACCAACACGAACCACAACCGGTAGAAGAATGCGAATCCGGTGCCCATAGCGTACAGCAGGACAACCAAAATCAGCAGAGAGAATAGTAACTTACGTCGGTGTCGCCTTAGCGTTTGCCTGATCATCGTTTGTTAGCGGTTCCTGACTGTCGGGAACGCGGTTGTCTCCACCCCGTTGATCGCCATCATTGCCCATAAACAGGAGCAGAACCGGGTTGTGATCCCCTAATCTCAGTTGCCAACCTCCGGGTTGAGGCCGTGGCCCCGATTATCGAGCGCCGGGCACCGGCACGGTGTTGAGCAGTTCGGCCACGAGTTGCTCGGTGCGCACGCCTCGCATCCGCGACGCTGGCGTCAGCACAATCCGGTGGGAGAGAACAGAGGGGGCCAGCTCTTTCACATCATCCGGCAGCACGTAATCGCGTCCCCGCAACAGGGCCATTGCGCGGGAGGCGCGAAAGAGTCCCAGGGAAGCCCGCGGCGACGCGCCCAGCGTGGTATCAACATGTTCCCGGGTCGCTTCCGACAGCGCAACTACGTACTCCCGCACCAACCCGTCAACGTATATCTCCTGCGCAACCGTCTGCATTGACAGCACCTGTTCCGGATTCGCCACCGCCTGCAGATCCGTGATTGGATGCGTATGTTCCTGTTGCGCGATGATCGTCATTTCCTCGGCAAACTTGGGATATCCCACGCTTATACGCATCAAAAACCGGTCCAGCTGCGCTTCGGGTAACGGGAAGGTTCCTTCATATTCGATAGAGTTCTGGGTTGCTATCACCAGGAAAGGCGGCGGCAGCGGATGAGTTATGCCGTCAACCGTTATCTGGCGCTCCTCCATGGCTTCCAGGAGCGCAGATTGCGTCTTGGGCGTAGCTCGGTTGATTTCGTCGGCGAGGACCAATTGCGCGGCGATTGGCCCGGAGCGGAAGCTGAATTCCTCGGTGGACTGGTTGTATACCGACACTCCTGTAACGTCACTGGGTAGCAAATCCGGCGTAAACTGAATGCGGGAGAACGTACCGCCGATCGAAATTGCAAGCGCTCGGGCCAGCATCGTTTTACCAACCCCTGGCACATCTTCCACCAGAATATGCCCTTCCGCGATGAGTGCAGCCAACGCCTGTTCAATTACTTCGTCTTTCCCCACTATCACCGTGGCGATGTTTTGCGCGATACGTCGCCCTACTTCCGTAGCTTCGATGATAGTGGCCGGCACACCGGCAGGAGCTGAAACAGCGATGTTTTGCACGGCAATACTCCGTCGCTGGGTTGAATGAACCTGACGCCAGTGTAGCATAGGAACGCGGCCGGCATTCCTAATCCCAACGGATCGATTCAGCAATCCGACATCTGGATGCGGGCGTATAATTATCATGGAACACGGGCAATAATCGGTGTTGTACAAATAACGATTTGCGTAGGGAGTTTTCATGCCGTTGACATTTAGTTGGCCTCGCGGTGTCCTTGTTGCGCTGATAACCGTCGTGGTGATGGCAGCGCTGGCCTGCGGGGAATCCGCAGCGCCGGACGCTACTGCCGTTCCGGTAAAATCCGAAACCCAAGTTTCGCAGGTGGCAGAAGAGCAAACCGTCGAACCCACCTCAGAAACTGCAGAAACTGCTCAGGAGGAGTCCACTCCCGAGACGCCTCCGACCGTTTCCGCAGCGCGGCAAGCCGTAATCGCGGACATCCCTGAAATCGCCGGCATCAGCGCCTGGCTGAACACGGACACCGAACTGTCTATCGCTGAATTAACTGCCGAGGGCAAGGTAGTGCTGGTAGATTTCTGGACGTACACCTGCGTCAACTGTATCCGGACGCTCCCTTACCTGCGTGATTGGTGGGCACAGTATGAGGACGATGGCCTGGTTATCCTGGGTATCCACGCTCCTGAGTTCGAATTTGAAAAAGACTACGACAACGTAGTTGACGCGGTGGCCTCCTACGAGATCGGCTGGCCGGTGGCGCAGGACAACGACATGGAAACGTGGCGCAACTTTGAAAACCGGTACTGGCCCGCCAAATACTTGTTCAACAGCCGAGGTGAACGGATTTACAACCATTTCGGCGAGGGTGCCTACGGCGAAACTGAGCAACGTATCCGCGCGGCTCTGGTAGAAGCTGGCGCCGATTTGTCTGACGACCCGCTGAACCTGCCCCAGGATCAGGTGCGAGACTCAGCTTTTCAGGAAGCCGGATCTTCCGGCTCCGCGCCCGTAACCCCGGAGCTATACGCCGGGTGGCATCGCAATTTCCTGACGCTCCAGGCCGGGCGGGCTCCGTATGTGGCACAGGTGGAGTTCTTCGAATCGATCACTGACCCTACCGACAACGAAAGCACCGGCGTCATTGACGTTACTGTCCCCCAGGACATCAGACAGCATTACCTGTACTTCAACGGGCAATGGTCGGTGGAACCCGAACGCATCCGGCACGCGCGGCAAACCGAAAGCCTGGAAGACTACCTGGCCCTGAACTACGCCGCCAGGAGTGTGAACGTGGTGCTCACCTCCGAATCCGGCGAACCCTACCAGGTGTTTGTAACCGTAGATGGGGCCATGCTGACATCCGAAAATGCCGGTTCCGATATCCAGTTCGACGAGAACGGGCGTTCATACCTGTTGGTGGACGAACCACGTCTGTATGCCATGGTGGACAATCCCGAATACCGTCAGGAATCCGTCCTCACCATGCGGTCTGATTCCGACGATTTCGGTATCTTCGCCTTCACGTTCGGCGTTTACTCTGAGGGTCCATGATGCTCCGATTTCTCGCGCCATCAGTGGGAGTGAGCAGGTTCCTGTTCGGGTTGATCTCGTTGGGACTCGTAGCTGCGTTGGTGGGTTGTAGCGGTTCCGCCGTCCCGGAGACTGTCACGCCGGACAACACTGCCGCGCAGAATCAGCCCAACTTGATCCAGATACCCACCGTCGATGCCTCGCAAGAATTCATACGGGCCCATTTGGCGACCACCGTGCTCGATGTAGGCCAAAACCGGATCGCATTCCTCCTTGAGACGCAAAAAGGTTTGATCAAGGCGCCCACGGCGGATATATCGATTGCCCACTCGGATGACACGGCGCCGGCGGCTCGGGCGACCGCGAATTTCAATCCCTGGCCGTACGGTGTTCGAGGATCATACGCCACCGCTGTCGACTTCCCGGCTCCGGGGCGTTACCTGCTGACTGCAACAGTCAGTGAAAACGACGTGCAGCGAGCGGTGGAGATTCCGGTTGACGTGTTGGCAGAGACTCCGATCCCATCGTTGGGTGATCCTGCGCCGCCCAGCGCTACCAAAGTATTGGGCGACGGACTGGAATTGCCCCAACTGACCACCGCCTATTCTCCGGACGCCGAGCTGTACCGGCTGTCGGTATCCGACGTGGTTACCGACGACGCACCGGCCGTCATCGTGTTCGCTACGCCCGCCTTTTGTACCAGCCCAACGTGCGGTCCACAGGTGGACACCGTTTCAGAATTGCGCGCCGCTCACCCCGATACTGCCAACTACGTCCACGTCGAACTTTACGACAATCCAGCCGAGATTCAGGGCGATCTGAGTAAAGGCCGTTTGGTTCCCGCCGCCGATGAATGGGGATTCACCAGGTTGGAAGACTGGCTAAATGAATCCTGGGTATTTGTGCTCGACGCCGACGGTATCGTTCGGCACCGGTTCGAAGGATTCGCTACGTTCAATGAACTGGAAGCCGCGCTCGCCGATGTGGGAGCCTTTTAGTAACGATCAACCTCGGTTCCACCTCACGCGTACCCATTTTGTCAAACCAAACTGGCCTGCTGTCATTGCGAGGAGCACAGCCGCTCATGGTGAGCCTGTCGAACCACGTGGCAATCTCGTTGAGGCGAACACACGCCGGCAAACCACCATTGCTACGGCGACGAGATTGCCACGCTGCGCTCGCAATGACAAGTTTCGCAATTTTCTCGGCGTGCCGGCGCCAGTTTTCCGTTAGAGTATGTGGTAAAGCAAATGGTGGTCGCGCAAAACATCCTGGGCGAAGTCATTTTCCACATCACGCCAAACCGAGTGAATGTGATTAGCGCCGTTTTGGATGTTGTCGAACTCCACGATGAACTGCCCACCATGAATGCGGTAGTAGTGGTCACGGCTCCGGTCCAAGGCACCGGCCCATACCAGCCGGTAGTCATCCAGCCCGGTGTCGCGAATCCTGGCCATCCGGTCGGCGGCCACCGGCGCCGGCACACCGCCAACATACTCGGAGATCAGGGTCATCAGCATCTCTTTCTGCGTACCGTTCAGGTCGCGCGCCGCCAGACCTTCATCGTTGTGTATGGCCTGCTTGCTGCTGTTGTAGCCCAAAATGTCCCAGGGCGCATTGTCATGGATAATTGCCTTGCCCCGTTGGCCTGCATCCAGCGATGCCATCAATTCAATGGCCAGGTCTTCGCGCTGGCTCAGAATCCGCTGACCCAGTTTCGGCCCTTTCCGCACTTCGGCGGGGTTCGCGCCCAGGAAAAACGGCGTGACGGCCAGTATCTGGTCGCCCCAAACGCTGTAATGTACGGAAAGATGGTGGCCTTCGGCGCGCCACCCCCAGGGGTCTGAACCGGCGGGATCGCCAAAAACCGTCCAGTAGTAAAGCTCCGGGTCCCTGGGCCAGGTAACATGGCCCGATTCCGCTTCCAGAGGACCAAGCACCTCTTCATGTTCGATGATCAGGTTGGCCTGCCGGTTAGATTCATCGGTCAGACCGGTGGCCAGCAAACTCAATGCCAGGTTGCGTTGATTCCCATCCATATCCCGGAGCGGCAATCCGTGTCGGTTCAATGGCGGGTAGTACCAGAAAATCCGTTCGCCATCCATGTAGTGGAAAGTTGCCTTGCCGCGTTGCTCGCTGTCGAGGCTGTCCAACCAGGCGCGGGCCGCATCGGACATGCTGCTGGCGACCGAAGCGTGGGGGTGCGTGTGCTGAGCCGTCATCGCTGATGACCTCCTGTTGCAGACTGAATATTGATTCTGCCGCAGTGTATGAGCCTTGCGTCTGGCATGTCAAGAACACCCGGCCACTCTCGCGTACCCGCTTCGTCAAACCACACTGGCCTACTGTCATTGCGAGGAGCGTAGCCGCTCATGGTGAGCCTGTCGAACCACGTGGCAATCTCGTTGAGGTTGAACACACGTCGGCAAACCACCATTGCTACGCCAACGAGATTGCCACGCTGCGTTCGCAATGACAGATTAAAGCGGGTACGCGTGAACACCCGGCCAACGAGCATACGAGAGCAATGCACTGATGCCAACGGGCGCTGTCGGCGGCCGCTGAACCCTCGGACAGATTTCTAACTGCCGCTTTGGAAACCGCCGATCTGTTCGTCGATCCGCCTGGTTTGCTCGGCGTTTCCAGAGGAAAGGCTGTAACAGCGCTCCAGGTATAGCTGAGCCAGTCGAGCGCCTTCCGCGCTGGTGTCAAACGCGGCAGAAACCAGCGCGTCGATGTAAAACTCCTGGGGAAGCAGGCGACCCAGGGCGGCCATTTCCGCGGAAACGTCCGCAATGGTGGCGGTATCGTTACCTTCTTGGGCGAAACGCAGGCGACCCAAAAGGCGACTCAACTCGGCCAGGCGATCCCCTTCGCTCATGAAAGACCACAGAACCTCATTGACACCCATGCCGTCCGATTCAGCGGCGTCATCCCCCACTACCGGCGCCACCTCGGGTTGAGACGCGCCCAACGGTATCGACGCGCCGCCCGGCATGGGATCGGCGGCAGCGCCGGTGGCCCCCGGCGATACCTGCGCCCAGGCAGATGAATAATCTTGCACCGCCTCCGACACCGACTCCATCATGCGCGCCAGGTCGTAAGAAAACATGCTGCCGCCGTATACCAGGTCATCCTGACGCAAATTAGCCAACCGGACCAACTGGTCATAACCACCCTGGACGAGTTCGCCCATGGGCGGCATGGCGAACGATGAAAAATTCGCCAATGGCCCAGCGGCGCCGGTGCCCAGGTGAGACGCCAGGAACGGCGGGACATACTTGGTAAGGTCGGCCGTGATGGGCAGCGTGACGATATAGGTACCGTATACCTGGTCGGGCTCCGTTTCGACCCTGAAATATAACAAAGCATGGCCCCGGGGACGTTGCGGGTCGCCGATTTCAAATTGGAGGTCCATCAGATTTGTTTCCCCAAGCCCGGTTTTTCAAGTACATTCGTTTCAAGTATAGATTAGGCCGGCAGGCTTGGCAAAGATGGGGAGACGTTCTGCAGGGCCTTTTCAAAATCCTCCGACCTCCGCTCATGGTGAGCTTGTCGAACCATCGGCAACCGTCCTTCGACAGGCTCAGGACGAGCGGATGTTTAATTTCCACAACTTTGAAAAGGCCCTGGTCCTTCGGTTGTTCCGATGAACATTTGGTGACAGTTTGCCAGTTGCGTACTTATGTTCTCAATTGATACCGTGTTGACGACCCACCACGGGAACATTGCTAACGCCATAACGTTCGACACCACAACAGGAGTATTCGGAATGCTGGCTACCGCTCAAACCTGCGCCGTCATCGGTCTGGACGGCCAATTGATCCAGGCCGAAACCGACATATCGCCCGGTCTTCCAGCCTTCCACATCGTGGGGCTGCCCGATACGGCGGTTCAGGAAGCCAAAGAACGGGTCCGCGCTGCCGTCCGCAATAGCGGTTGCGAATTCCCAATGCGACGCATCACGGTCAATCTCGCCCCGGCTGATCTCAAAAAGGCTGGCCCTGCTTACGACTTGCCCATCGCTGTGGGAATCCTGTACAGCACCGGTCAAGCTGCTCCCACGCTGGAGCCGGCGATATTTCTGGGTGAGCTTTCGCTGGATGGCGGCCTGCGGCACACCGCCGGCATTTTGCCAATGGTTTGGGTCGCCCGCGAACAGGGAATCAGATCGGTGTACGTGCCGGCGGTGGACGCAGCGGAAGCAGCGTTGGTTGAAGGCATCAGGGTTTACCCGATTGAAACGTTGGCGCAACTGGTAGCGCACCTGGAAGGCCATGCCCCTATCGAACCGTTCCCCACCAGCGGCGTGCATCTGAACGGCAATCGCAAACCGGCCGACAGCGCCGACCTTGCCCATGTAAGGGGCCAGGATCATGCGAAACGGGCGCTGGAAGTGGCGGCTGCCGGGTTCCACAATATCTTGCTGAGCGGTCCGCCCGGGTCGGGTAAGACCCTGCTGGCGCGCGCGTTGCCCGGCATCTTGCCCTACCTGACCCCGGAGGAAGCGCTGGAAGTAACCAAGATATACAGCGTCAGCGGGAACCTTCCGCCCGACAGCCCGCTGATTGCCCGCCGACCATTTCGCGCTCCCCACTACACCATTTCCAACGCCGGCCTCGTGGGCGGCGGACGCAATTTGCGGCCCGGCGAGATCACACTCAGCCATCGCGGTGTCCTGTTCCTCGACGAACTGCCGGAATTCGGACACGCCAGCCTGGAGTCATTGCGGCAACCACTTGAGGACAAAACCGTTACTATCACCCGGGTTAGCGGCACGGTAACCTACCCGGCCAGTTTCATGCTGGTAGCGGCCATGAATCCATGCCCCTGCGGGTACGCGAGCCACCCCCGCAAAGAATGTGTGTGCAGCCCATCCGCCGTCTCTCGCTACCAGCGGCGCATCAGCGGCCCGATGCTGGAACGGATTGACATCTTCGTGGAAGTTCCCCCCGTCGAATTCGAGAGTCTCCTGGGTGAATCTGTTGCCGAATCTTCTGAGCAAGTGCGCGACCGGGTGATCGCGGCCCGCCACATCCAGGAGGACCGATTCGCGTCAACCCAATACAGGCCCGCGATTTTCAATGCCGAAATGTCCGGCGCCCACGTTTGGGAATATTGCAACCTGGCCGATGATGCTAACGATTTGTTGCGGCGCGCGTCGCAACAGTTGGATATGTCCGCCAGAGCCCTGCACCGGGTACTGAAAGTTGCCCGGACCGTGGCCGACCTGTCCGGTTCCGAAACAATTGAACCTGCGCATCTCGCAGAGGCATTGCAATATCGATCCAGGGGGCTGGGCTAGCCACGGTTCGAGCGCAATGACAAAATGGGTACGCATGAGGAGGCCAGGGCCTTGCCAGCGCTGGGCCTGCCGACTATCATTACGGCATGGCAGATCGAGAAGTCCGTTACAATTTGGGCGCCGCCCAGTCTATTGCCGCCGAAACGTTTGGCCGCCCGGGACAGCGTACCTTTCGGTTATCGGCAGCAACCGGACGTGCCCAGTCCTTCATCTGGCTTGAAAAAGAACAGCTACTCCAGCTGGCGATATACCTCCAGCGGGCACTGGAACAGGTCGGCGCAGATGCCCAATCCAGAGCCAGTAACCCCGGGGAGGAATCTTGGATGGGTGATCCTCTGGAACAGGATTTTCGAGCCCGTCAGATGCAGTTGCAGTACGACAGGGATGCCAACTGTTTCCAACTACAAGCCTTCGAAGGCGACGAAGACGATCCGGATGCCGGCGCGCAAACCTCCGTCAGTTTTTGGTTTACCGTTTCCCAGTCGTCCGCGTTGGCCGAAGAAGCGCTGCGAATTTGCGCGGCCGGTCGTCCTCCCTGCTTCTTGTGTGGAATGCCCATAGATCCGGAAGGCCATCGATGCGCGCGGGCCAATGGCCATGCCGTTTTCGAGACCGGCTAGCGTATCGGCGAATTCCGGTCATACGTTAGCTTCGTTGTGCGAGCCCGGTAGAAATCGGTTTCCAACGTGGACACTTCCGAACCCAACGACCTGGCTCTACTCCGTGACGGGGAGTTCGTCAGCTGCGAACTCACGCCAGCCGGCTCCAACTACACATTCCTCGCGGAACTATCCCTCGATGGAAATCATGGCCGCGCGATTTATAAACCCCTGAAGGGAGAAATTCCGCTTTGGGATTTCCCCACTGGAACTCTGTACAAACGCGAATGCGCCGCTTTCCTGCTCAGCCGCGCCCTGGGTTGGGATTTCATCCCGTTGACGATCATTCGGGATGGCCCTTACGGAATCGGATCGGCCCAGCTCTTTGTGGACCACGACCCCAAAGAGAACTACTACACTATTTCCCGCGACAGCCTGGATGAAGCGGACGCCGACCAGTTACGAATGATATGTTGTTTCGATCTGGTGGCCAACAACACCGACCGCAAGGCCAACCACGTATTGCGCGGCCCGTCGGGCAAATTATGGGGGATCGACCAGGGCCTTACCTTCCATGCGGATACCAAAATCCGAACCGTCATTTGGGATTTCGGCGATGAACCCATTCCCGAGCATTTGCTGGAACCCCTCCGCGGCCTTTGCGGTCAACTGTTGACGCCCACCGGCGACGTCGCCGAGATCGTATCCCTGATCGACGCGGGCGAAGTTCGGGCGCTGTCGGAGCGCCTGCAATGGGTGTTGCGGGATGGCGTGTTCCCAGGCATTCCCGGGTTGCGCCGCCGGCGACGTGGACGTGAATAGGCTCGTTCCCTGAGAGTTACCCTTTCGCAGAGTCACCCTGCCGCCAGCAACGTGTAATCGAATTCGTTCAGGTTTTCGATGATTGCGTCCGCCGCCGACAAGTCCAGGTGCCGCGTAGAATCGGTAAGGGTGCACACCGTGTATGCACCCGACGCGGAAGCCGCCGCCAGGCCGATTGGGGAGTCTTCGATCGCAATGCACTCGCCGGCCGCAAGACCAATCAATCGCGCCGCCTTGATGTAAATGTCTGGAGCCGGTTTGCCATTGTCTATGTCGTCGCCGCCCAGTGTAACGTCGAAGGCATCTGTCAGCCCGATCACGTCCAGCTTCAGAGTAACCCACTCCCTGAGCGATGATGACGCAACGGCGATGGGTATTCTCCGGCGCTGGGCCTCTGCGATCAGCCCGCGAACACCGGGCCGTGGGGTCAAATCGGTGCGCAACACTTCTTTCACCACCTCGTTGTAACCGGCCAGAAGCTCCTGCGGGGATTGAGGGATGCTCCGCAATTCTTTGACGCGTACCCACGTCTCCTCAACGGTGGTGCCCAACAGATACCGATTGTTCTCTTCTTCCGTTATGGGAGCCGCCCCGCAGCGCTCCACCATCATGTTCACCGCCTTGTGAAATAGCGGCTCGCTGTCGACCAGCACGCCGTCCATGTCGAACAAAATCCCCTTGTAACCCGGCATATCAGGTTGCTCCTCGTAACTGTCAGTTGGATAATTCCGTGGCTATCTCACGCCAATTATACTTGCGACGCCGGTGCGTCCGAACCGGTCTAACTGCTCAACAAAAAGCAGGAAGACGCCTTGAAAATGGCCCACAGCGCCATTCCTGCCTGTATGTTCATTGCTTCCAGAGAAGCGCCGGTAATGTGGCAACGCAGCTGGATTCCTTCGCATTCCAGCGTTACCTGATACCCGGGCGGGCGCATCTGCACATCGGTTACGACTCCGGCCCATGTGTTGCGCGCCGATGATTGGGGCAACGGCCCGGACGCCAGGATGATGTCCGATGACCGAATCCCAACCGTTACCGCATCACCGACCGCCAACCCATCCGCTAACGGTGTTTCCAGAGATCCGCCACCGGCGGCGCAAACCATCGTTCCGTCCTGCGGCAAACGCTCCACAACCTCCATTTCCAAAAGATTTTCCACCCCCACCAAACGTGCGACCCGCCCCTGTCCCGGCTGTTCCAACATCGTAAGCGGTTGGCCCACGGCGACCGTTTTTCCGTCGTCAATGATCTGGACGGTATCCCCCAGGCCCAGCGCTTCTTCCCGGCTGTGTGTAACCAGGATGGCAGGAACGCTCAACCTGCGGATGGTGTTGCGCAACTCGGCGCCCAACTCCCGGCGCAGTTCCATGTCCAGAGACGCGAACGGCTCGTCCAGCAGCAGCAACGTCGGTTCCGGGGCGAGGGCCCGGGCCAACGCCGTTCGTTGCTGCTGGCCGCCTGACAATTGCCAGGCGCGTCGTTCCCCCAGGCCATCCAGATGTAGCGCATCAATCAACGCGCCCACCCGATGGCGAGCGGCGGAGCTTTTCCGGTCTTTCAGCCCGTAGCCGATGTTTTGGCTGACCGTAAGGTGGGGAAATACGTGGTTTTCCTGCGTAACGTACCCCACCGACCGGCGGTGTGGAGGCACCCAGATCGACTGCCCGCCAGATCCACTCCCGTCGCTGTAAACGGTGTGGCCGGCAATCGTGATCCACCCTGCTTCCGGGCGCACGAGGCCGGCCATAGTGCGGAGCGCGGTGGACTTACCCGCACCTGATGGCCCAAATAAAACCAGAATGCGTCCCGGATCAACCGCCAGAGCGAGTTGCAGGCTGAAATCTCCGATCTTGACCTCAAACTGCCCGGACGCCGCCGCGTTCTCCGTGGACACTGCCATCACGTGACCCCGTTGCTGCGGCGCAGCAATAACGCGAGCAGCGCCAATGCCAGCACAGACATCGCCAACAGCAACACCGACAGCGCCAGGGCGGCTCCAAGGCTGGATTCCATCGCCGTCATTATCGCCAGCGGCATGGTTTGGGTGCGTCCGGTCAGGTTGCCGGCGAACATGATGGTCGCCCCAAATTCGGACACCGCGCGCGCCCAGGCCAACGCCAACCCAGTGACCAGCGACGGCCACGCCATGGGCACGGTAAGCCTCCAGAACGTAGACCACGGGCTCACCCCCAGCGTTTGTGAAACGTCCTCGAAAGTTACGTCAATTCCCGAAAACCCGATCCGCGCCGCCCGCACGTAAAAGGGCGCTGCCACAAAAACCTGGGCAAAGATTACCGCCCCGGTGGTGAACGGCAGCGTGATCCCCACCGCGGATAACCCCGGGCCCAGGATCCCGTTGCGCCCAAACGCCATCAACATGGCTACCCCGGCAACCACGGGCGGCAATACGATAGGCAGCTCTACGAACGAGTCGATCACCCGCAGCAAAGGGGAATTTCGCCGGGCCAGCAACAACGCAAACGGTGTGCCAACAACAACGACCACCGCCATACTGATGGCGCTGGTTATCAGCGACAGTTGCAACGCCTGGACAACCAGCGAACCACCCAGCCCGGCCAGGAATCCGTCCTGCTGCAAAGCGCGGATCAACAATGCCAGGATGGGCAACCCGATAAACAGGACGTATATGGCCGTTGCGGCAACGCCGGCGGGCGCCAACAAGCCCAGGGTTGTGGCCTGTCGCCGGCCGGAAGACCATCGTCCCATCATCTGCCTAACCCGCCCGTACAAATCCTCGCATCACCGAATCACCGAAACCCATGATTCCATTACGCCCGAATCAGCGTCAGCGCACGGACACTCTGCGGTGGATGGAGCGCCAAAACCGTGCTGCAGCAATATCGCCCGCCCTTCGGCGCCCAGTACAAATTCCACGTAGTCAGCCGCGATTCTCCGTTGAGCGCCGGCTGCCACGGTAGCAATGGGGTATTGGACTGCCACGTTAAGATGGCCGGGGATGTCGATAACACGAAACATCGTCGAAAATTGGCCGGCTGACGCGTCGGTTTGATAAACGAAACCGGCGTCCACCTCGCCCAGGGCTACCTTTTGCGCCACGGCGCGCACGCTGGTTTCATTGGTTACAACGTTGGCAAGCACCGAATCAGCGAAGCCACTGGGAAAATCCGCATCACCTGCCATCAATGCCAGCGACTGCCTTGCGTACACACCGGCGGGCGCCTGCTCCGTACCCATCGCTACGGTTACGTCGCGTTTCGCCAAATCCGTCAACGATACAACAGCCTGTGAATCTATCGGAGCCACTACAACCATTTGGTTGGCGGCGAAGTATAAGGGCTTGCCGTCTAATAGTCCGGCATTGCTGGCAACCGCCATCTGCCGGGCGTCCGCCGGCGCGAACACATCCGCCGCCGCTCCGTGCGTCAACTGCGTGCTCAACGTCTGGCTGCCGGCGAAATGATACTCAACCTGTACTTGTGGGTGTTGATCCTGGAACGCCTCGGCCAAATCGCGAAACGAATCTACCAGCGAGGCCGCCGCAAACACCGTGATGGTTCCTGCAATCGTGCCGCTGCGATCCGACGTCCCACCGCAACCGTTGATAAGTGTCGCCAGCGTCGAGAAGGCGACGGCAATCAGGATACTTCGGGCAGGCAATTCTAGGGGGAAAATTCGGGCGACCATTTTGCCGCCGTATTATAGCGGAAACCATGATCGACGCTCCCTGCGAATTACTGCATTACGAATATCAGGCAGATTGAATTACCAAGGCTGTTGGGATTTCCCTTCAACGGCACCTGCCCAGGGCAAACGCATTCTAAATTTAGGGGACCTCATATACCGTCATTCCCGCGAAAGCGGGAATCCATACAGCTTGCTTCCAGACAGTTGACGTACAATCAAACGACCTGGATTCCCGCTTTCGCGGGAATGACGGACGCCTGCAAAGCCGATTAAATTAGAATGCGTTTGCCCTGGGCGCCTGCCAAACTCGCTTGACTTGCCGGCGTCGCTGCCGTTAAATGAATCTGATTACCTGATTCTCCGGTGTTGCGACGATGCAGCGCCAATTCGACACGCCGGCCACAGACCGGACAGGAGGTTGCACGATGGCTTTGGTTCGCTGCGTTACCGAAATGGGTATGGGCGTAGATGTACATGGTCTGGACTACACTCTGGCCGCCAAGCGCGCCGTTTTTGATGCCATACACCACAGCAGCCTCGGCTTCGCCCGCCTGGTTGACGCCACCGCCGATGACATGACGGTGAACGTTACAATCGGTGCGCCGCATCCCGAAAAGGTGAATGCTGACGAGGTGGCCGACTCGCTGCCCCACGGCCGGGCCAACGTTGATGTCGTGGTGGGCGGCCTTCAGTTGCTGAACGACGACGGCACCGATGGCACTCTGATCGCCAACGCAATAATCACCGTTAGTATCGAAGACGGCAAATAGCGCAAATACCTCAATTCCTGGGCGGCAACGCGACCCGCCGGCGTCCGCGACCCGCTAGCATCAAGGACCGTCGTTGCTGTATTCAACTGTCGTATGAGTGGACTCGGATGCGATTCGGACATTTCTTCTACCCCATGAAATTCGACGATTCGCGCGACGACGAGGCGATTCACGATTGCCTGGAAGAAGCCGTACTCGTTGAGGATCTCGGTTTCGATGCCATCTGGATCGCGGAGCATTACTTCACCGGCGAATGTGTATATGGCGACCCACTGGTATTTGCCAGCGCGCTTGCGGTAAAAACCCGACGCGTTATGCTTGGGTTTGGCATACTGGAATTGCCGCTGCACAATCCGGTACGGGTTGCGATGCAAACGGCCCTGCTGGATAACCTCTGCCGGGGCCGTCTGGTAGTGGGCACCGCCCGGGGCTCGAACTACAACGCATTTGAATACCTCGGTTTCGGCAGCGACCCTATCTTGGGCGCGGAACAAATGGAAGAGGCCGAAGAGCTGCTGGTAACCGCGTGGACCACCGACAACGTTGATTTTCGGGGTAAACATTGGCAGGTATCCTTCCCTTCCGTCCGGCCCAGGCCGTACCAGAAACCTCACCCACCTTTGGCCCGGGCCTGTATCAACCGGGAGTCCATCGTGGAGATGGCGCGCATTGGCCGACCTATTCTCCTCCGTGGCCGCTCGGTTAACAGCGTTGCCGCCGACATCGCCCTGTATCGCGACACCATGGCGGCCTCCGGGTTCAACGAGGAATCCATCCAACACAACCTGGACCGGATTTGGGTCTGGCGCGAGCTGCACCTGGCCGAAACTGACAGCCAGGCGATGGACGAATTCCTCCCCACCAATTACGACGCCTATGCGATCATGCAGGATTTCCGGCAACGCCTGAATCCCCCGGAGTTTCCCATGTCCCAACAGGCGCCTCCAATACAGCGGGACGGCTACGCTGCCAACCCTGACCCGGATGCTGCTGAAAACCTGGTGGGCAGCCCAAAGCGGGTCGCGGAGCAACTCGACCAGATGCGACACGCCGGCATCCGCAACCTGATGCTCACCAACCGGGGTCTGGTTTCCTCAGACGTGACTGCCCGTTCGCTCAACCTCTTTGCCGAACGCGTAATGCCCCGATTCCGCAACGCCTGATTGCTGCAAGGCGGCGTTATCCACCCAGGCCACCGGATCACATAGACCGCGCCAGGCGCCGGCCCCCGGATGGGAGCCCGGCGACAAAATGTATAATGCTCCCAGCCGGCTCGTCAGGGGACGCCACGCTCCACAGACGAACCCCAAACATTCCCAGGTACTGCACGACGGGTCCCACCGGTCGCAAGCCGGTCCGCACAGGAGTTACAAGATGGAAGTAATGCCATTTGAGATCGCCATCGACCAATCCGTTCTCGATGATTTGCAGGTGCGTCTGAATCAAACGCGATGGCCCGACGAGGTTACCGGTTCAGCGTGGGGCTACGGCAGCAATCTGGATTACATGAAAGAACTGGTGGAATACTGGCGCACCAATTTCGACTGGCGCGCACAGGAAAAGAAACTCAACGCCTTCCACAACTTCAAAAGCAATGTTGACGGTCTGGATGTTCATTTCATTCACGAACGCGGCGTGGGACCCAGTCCGATGCCCCTGGTTATAACCCACGGTTGGCCCAGTTGTTTCTTTGAAATGACGAAAGTAATACCGCTGTTGGCCGACCCGGCCAGCCACGGCGGTGACGCGGCAGACGCCTTCGACGTGGTCGCCCCGTCCCTGCCGGGCTTCGGCTTCTCCCAGGCCTCCAACGACCCCGGTATGCAGGTTCAGAAGGTCGCCGACATGTGGGCGAAACTGATGACCGAAAACCTGGGTTATCCTAAATTCTCGGCGCAAGGTGGCGACATAGGCTCCGGAGTGACCGCGCGCCTCGGATATTCGCACCACGAGAAAATGTACGGCGTCCACCTGACGTCCGTTACCCGGCCCACTCCGTATCTGGGACCTGGTTCCCGCCCGCTCACCGAGGCTGAAGACGCCCTCGTAACGCAACGGGACAGATGGTTCCTTGACGAGGGCGGTTACAACCACATCCAGGGCACCAAGCCTCAAACCTTGTCCTACGGCCTCAACGATTCGCCCGCCGGTCTGGCGGCCTGGATCATCGAGAAATATCGCACTTGGAGCGACTGCCACGGCGACATCGAAAGCCGCTACACCAAGGACGAGCTGCTCACCATAGTTACGATTTACTGGGTAACCAACTCCATCGGATCATCGGTGCGCATGTACAAGGAAAACCAGAGTTCCCTGTGGACGATGGCCGAAAATGAAAAGGTGCCGGCTCCCGCTGGGATGGCCATGTTCCCCCAGGAAATCTCCAGGCCGCCACGAGAATGGGCCGAGCGTTCCTACGACGTGCGTCGCTGGCAGGAGATGCCTCGGGGCGGTCACTTTGCGGCTCTGGAAGAACCCCAACTGTTGGCCCACGAGGTTCGCGAGTTTTTCCGCCCGCTTCGCGATTGATGCTAGTGCAAACACCGCCCACGGTGCGATTGGCCCGTTGATGCCGGTTGGCCTGACCTTGTAATTCCTGGACCTGCAACGACTGTGACTGTCCGGTTTTTCACAGCAGTCAAACACAGCGGGCCATCCGGCGTGGCAGCCTGGGTATCCCATCTTCTGGCTTGGGTTGCTGGAATTTGCCTCCTGATTTTGCCGGTGAACATACAAGGATTAGTGCCGGTCCAGGTTATCGAACGATTGGCGCCGGTCCAGGCAAACGGTCCGTGGGATCTCCTGTTCTTTCCCATTCCAGTCATTTTGACCGGCGCCGTCCTGGTCGCCATATTCTGCGTGGAAACCGGAAATCCCATTCGCTTATTGTTATTTTTGCCGTCGTTATCGTTCATTTTAATGATCGCCCTGGTGTCGATCCCGACCATTGGTCCTCTTTACGTTCCGACCGCCGTCACCGTGTTGGCCGCGGCTATCCTGGATCAGGATATCTCGAGCCGTATCGGTGGTTGACGCACCGGCCCTGCGTTTCACCGACGCCAGGCCAGAGGATTCAACCTACACCGGTGCAGCCACCCCGGAGCCGGCAAACAGGGTGCGCGCCACCCGGTCCACAAAATTCTGCCCCATCACTTTGTACCCCTCACCATCCGGGTGCAGGTCGTCCGGGAGCAGGTGTACCAGGTCCGGCCCGAATAGTTCCTGACCGTCCACGTAGTGCAGGTTTTTGTCACCCCGGCTCTTCATAGCTTCCACGGCTTCAGCAATCTCGGCGCGCATCGCCGAAAGAGTGAAGCCGGCCGGGTTCTCCGTCGTTTCGCGAGGCGGCGAGAAGATTGGAGAGATAACCGCGATGGGTGTGTCGGGGTGTTTTTCCCGCACGATGTGTACGAACCCAATAACCGCCGGCATGAAAGTTCTGGAATTCATGCTGCCCGCGTTATAGACGTTTATCCCCAGCTTCATCGAGATGTAGTCGGCCGGCAACTCCCGTATCATGCGTGCCACCATCGGCTCCAGGTGGCAGCCGCCTCCGTAGCCCAGGCAGGTCAGGTTCAGGCCGTGTTGCCGGGCGGCAATCGCAGGCCAGGTCTGGCTCGGGCTCTCCGCCGTCCGGCAATGCGTTATGGAACTCCCGTAGGTTATCCAGCGCGGACGATTGTCCTCAAAATTTTCCAGCGTTGCGCCGTCGGATAATTCCAGCCCACGCAGTCTGAACTCACCGTGCTGCGGCAGCCACAGCTCAATCAGTTTTCTGCTTCCAGGTAGACCGACAAAACGGAAACTCTTATTGCCTTCCAGCCCCGCCGAGCCGAAGAATCGTCCATCGCAATAGAGATCTAGCGGGCTCGATTCCTCTGCTGGCTCAACTGAACCTCCCAAAACCTCAGTGTCGCTGTAAAACGAGATGCGAATTCCGGCCGGCATCGCCGCCCGTTCTCGCAATGCGTCGGGCGGGAACAGAGACCGTTCGTCGTAAGGGATGCGCCACGGCATTACCCATTGGTCGTTGCGGTCAAAAGAAATAGCTCCCTGCCAGGTCAAGCCCGGATGGTCGCCGTGAATCAGTTGAGGCATCATCGTGCTCCTGTTGGGTTGGATTCGCGTTGGTGGGTTGGTTCGCATCCTCGCCGGATGTGTTCGCCAGTGTAACGCCGTTGCCGCATCCAGCGCGCGACCCGGTAACCGCTCCACCGGCATCAGGATATCGTCGCTAGAATTGTTCTATTTCTTGGCGTATCATTGCGAAAATCCGGCTGAAACAGGACGCATTGCGCTGGTACGCACCATTGTGACGCCCGGCATGTAACCGTGCAACTGCGACGCCGCCGACACAAAAGTGGCCAATCCTGGATCAAGAGGAAATGTTGTGAAGTACGATGTAATCGTGATCGGAGCCGGGTCTGCCGGTTCTATCGTCGCCACCAGAATGAGCGAGGACCCCAACCGCTCGGTGCTCCTGTTAGAGGCCGGCCCAGACTACCCGGACTTCGACCATCTGCCCGATGAGGTCAAGTTCGGGTACGCCACCACCACCGACGTAATGACCAGCGACCACAACTGGCAGTTCACCGGTCGCGGCACCGACCGGAACCCGGAGATAATGGTGCCTCGGGGACGGGTAACCGGAGGGTCAAGCGCCATCAACGGCCAGATGTTTCTGCGCGGTGTGCCCGAAGACTACGATACCTGGGCCGCCATGGGCAACGACCAATGGAGTTTTCAAAACCTGCTGGGTTCATTTAGGAGGCTGGAAACTGATACCGACTTCAGCGATGACTTCCATGGCAACGACGGCCCCATAATCGCCCGCCGCTTCAAGCCGGAAGACTGGCTGCCCGCCCAATCGGCGTTTTACAGCGCCTGCAAAGCCCACGGCTTCCCCGACAGCCCAGACCACAACAGCCCCGATGCCGGGCATAGGCCCCACGCCGTTCAACAATCCCAACGGCATCCGATGGAGCACCGCGTTAGGGTATCTGGACCCGGCCCGGCACCGCCTGAATCTCACGATTCGGCCCAACTGCACCGTTCACCGCATATTGTTTGAAGGCAACCGGGCCATCGGGGCGGTGGTCGAAAGCGGCGGCGATATTTTCACGGTCGAAGGCGACCAGATTATTCTCAGCGGAGGGGCCATCGCGTCCCCGCAACTGCTCATGCTCTCGGGGGTGGGTCCGGCTGATCACCTCCGCAGCCACGGCATCCCGGTGGTGCGCGATCTGCCCGGCGTAGGGCAGAACCTGCGCGACCATCCCATCGTACCGGTAACCTGGCGAACGAAACCTGGATTCAACCTGGACGGCCTCTCGCCGCGCAGCCAGCTGTGTTTGCGTTACACGGCGGAAGATTCTCACCTCCGCAACGACATGATTATGATCTTCTCCTCCTACGCCACCGCGCAGGTGATTCGCGGCGGCAATCGCATGGAACCCCTGGGCATCAGAGCTTCGGTTTCCATCTATCCGGCGGTCGGCACCGGCGAACTGCGTCTGAACTCCACCGACCCCAACCAGCAACCTTTCCTGGACTACAACTACCTGCAGGAAGAATTCGACCGGAAACGATTGCGCGACGGTGTCAGAATTGCCGCACAACTGGGCGAGCATGGAGATTTCAGCGACATAATCGAAGAACGCATCGAACCCCTCGATTCCGACCTGGCCACCGACGACGCCCTCGATGACTGGTTGATGCGTATGGTGTCCACGGCGCAGCACATTTCCTGCACCTGCAAAATGGGTCCATCGTCAGATCCCATGGCCGTGGTTGACCAGTTTGGCAAGGTCCACGGACTGGACGGCATCCGCGTCGTCGATGCGTCCATCATGCCCGACTGCATCCGGGCCAACACCAACGTCACCACCATGATGATCGGCGAACGGGTCTCCGAATTCATGCTGCAAGGCAGCTAGCGCTCCCCCACATGGCGGCTACCGGTCACGCGCCGGCGTCAACGCGGCCAATCCCGGCCCCAGGGCTTTTCCAAAGTTATGTAAATTCACCACCCGCTCGTCCTGAGCCTGTCGAAGGACGGTCCCGATGGTTCGACAAGCTGACCATGAGCGGAGATCGGAGGACTTTGAAAAAGCCCTGTCCCGGCCCCGGTGGCCCGCCTGTGAATCGGCCGGTTCTTTGCGTTTACTGGTCGGAACTGCTTGAGTCCACATTTACCGGACGGCAACCGGATTCTCCCAACCGGCCGGTTGGGGCGTACGTCGCACTGCAAATCCGAGGCGTTACTGACCAATCACGTTGAGCAATGCCTGTCGGTTGTCGTTGCGCACCGCCCGGAGTCCCCGTTGCAATGCCGCCGGAACGTCGGCGGGATCGTCCACCCGCTCCCCATACCCGCCGGCAGCCTGGCATATAAGCTCGTACCGGAATGATTGGGAAAGGGTGGTGACCGCAAAGTTGTTGGTTTGCACCGCAACCCCGTCGCTATAGTTGACTTTGGTGGCATTCTGCACGGCGTTCCAGATACCGTTGTTCCACACGATGGTCAGAACCGGCAGATTCTGAGCTTCGGCCACGATATGCCCAGCGGTGCCCGATCCGAAGATATAAGAACCATCTCCAACGCAACAGATAACGGTTTTGGATGGATCGGCTAGTTTGGCTCCCAACGATGCGCCTACACCCCAACCCAGCGCGCCGGACGGAGGAGTACCAAAGAACCCGCCCGGTTGCCTGATTTCCAGTTGCGCCACATCGATCCCCAGTTCGTTGATCAGGATGGAGTCGTCGTCCAGCGCATCATTCAGGCATTTGGTGAACCAGGCTTTGCTGATGGGATGCTCGTCCTTGCTGGACAGGGGACGTTGCCGCAGAGTTTCACGGCGCTGGCTGCCGGCATCAGTCCAGTATGCCGTGCGCGAAGTTACCGCCCGGGAGTCCACCCCCACCTTTCTGACCGCGGCCGACAGTGATTGCAATATCAACCGGGGACTTCCTGCAAGGTTTACGTCCACCGGGAATCCGCGGACCGGATAGTTGGAAAATAGAGGATCGGCGCCGATGGCGATCACCCGGGCATCGGTCAGATTCCCGGCGCGCTTGGGGATCCACGGCACGTCCGCTTCCACCACCACAACCACGTCGGCATCGGCCAGCGCCGGCCCAATCTCTCCTCCAGCGTACAGGGGGTGATCCATGGGAAAGTTGGCGTAAAGCGCCCCCGAATCGAACACCGGTATCCCCAACAGCTCAGCCAATTCCACCAGATGAGACACCGCGCGGGGGTCTTTGCCGGCTCCCCTGGTAGCCAGAACCGGGGCGCGGGCGCTCGCCAGAATACCTGCCGCCTCCGCGATAGCATCGGGTGTGGGCAACCGGTCGCGGGTGGGCTGTTGTCGGGAAATATCATTATAGGAAATGCCCTCCAGCGTCTCCGCCAAAACCTCGCGAGGCAACGTCAAATACACCGGGCCGGCGGGCTCCGACTCCGAGATAGCCAACGCTCGATCCACCACCCCTTCCACGTCTGCGCCATGGCGGAGTTCATAGTCCCATTTAACCCACTCCCGAACCATCGACGCCTGATCAAAGGATTCCTGGGCCCAATGAATACTGCCGTCCCGAGACCCCAGAGCGTCCCCTTCTGCAATCGGTGTCCTTCCGCGCTGAATAGCATCGGTATGTTGGAGCGGAAAGCGTTCACGACCCCACCAATTGCGTTAGCAGTTCCCGGCACAGTGTGTACCATGACCACTTGCGGCCGACCGGTCACCATGGTGTAACCATGCGCCATACCCACGGCTGTAACTTCATGGGGTACGGTTATTGGCCTGGGCAGCGGCTGTTCCTGGGACATCCTTTTCGCGTACGCCTCGATGATGGGGGCAAAATCGGTGCCGCCGTTGCCAAAGAAATATTCAATGCCACGGGCGGCCAGCAATTCAAGATATGCCTCCGCCACGCTGCTTACACTAGCGCTGATTGTCATACTTTCTCCCGACCCCCTGCATATCTTCCAAGTCCGTCCCTGGCGGGTTGCTGGTGTTTCCGAATAGTACGCAACGCAAGTTGCAACGCCGTAGTGGAGGCGTCATGCGAAATTCGGAATCACACGTTCGTTGATGAGGCGCAGGCATTTCAGCTGCAGTTCCTCAGGTATTCGGCGACCGAAGTTAATCTCATATACGATTTGGGACAGATGCAAATCCTCAATGAGTTCATGCAGCCGGTCGGTTACGGCTTCCGGAGTTCCATAAACCACCTTATCCCTGAGCCAGTCATCGTAGGTCATGCCTCCGATGCGGTCCGCTTCAGCACGCCAATCGCCGGTCGTGCCCGCTCGGTCTGCGCTGCCGGCGACCCTGGAGCTCAACCCCTGCATCGAGGCCACAGTGCTGTCCATGGGGTCTTCATACGCTTCCCGTGCGGTTTCAGCCACGTACAACGGTATCCGCAGACCCACCTGCCCTTCCCCCTCGTGGCCGGCGTCCTTCCACGCTGTCCGGTAGCTCTCAATGTTTGGCGCCAACTCCGCCAGGGCGAACACCCGGGACGGATTGATGAAAATCGGGTATCCCATCCGCCCTACAATCGGGAACGTTTCCGCCGACGTAATGCCCACTCGGATGGGAGGGTGCGGCGACTGGAACGGCTTCGGCTTGATGTTCAATTCGTGGCAATGATAGTGCTCTCCATCGAAGGAAACCTTCTCGTCCGTCCATGCTTTCAGGATGATTTCCAGATACTCTTCAAACCTGCCCCGACTCTCGGGATACGGTGAGTTGAAAGCATCGTGATGGTCTGGAAACGTGCCGCGGCCAATCCCAAAATCAATCCTGCCCCGGCTGATGTGGTCGAGCGTTGCAACCTCTTCGGCCACTCGAACCGGATTGCTCAGTGGCAACAGCAGCACGCCAAATCCAATCCTCATCTTGCTGGTGCGGGCTGCCACCGCCGTGGCGACCGTAATGGGCGCAGACAAGACGCTGAACGGCGAAAAGTGATACTCGGCCAACCAGACTGAATCCACGCCCATGCTCTCGGCTTCGTCCACCAGGGCGAAGCCTTGAGAAAAGGTATCGCGGTCGGTGGTACCTTCGGGGGCGGCGAATTCGACGAACAATCCAAAATCCATGATGCCTTACCTTCCCCATACCTCGCGGCTGATGTTCGCCACCAGTTCCAGCTTGCGCCATTGTTCCTCTTCGGTCAGCAGATTGCCGGCGACGGTGGACGCAAAACCGCATTGTGGACTGAGCGCCAGTCTTTCCAGCGGGACATACGCAGTTGCTTCCTCGATCCGTTCCAGGACGTAATCGCGAGATTCCAGGGTTGAATCTTTGCTGCTGATCAGTCCAAGAACCACCATTTTGTCCTCGGGCACGTGCCGCAGTGGTTCAAAGGTGCCGGCGCGTTCGGAGTCATATTCCAGGAGAAACCTGTCAACGGGCAACGTCGCGAACAACTTTGCGGCAATGGCCTCGTAGCCGCCTTCCGCGTACCATTTGCTCTGGTTGTTTCCCCGGCAAATGTGCAGGGCCACTGTGGCGCCGGGCCGTTGCGCTCCCTCCAGGCAGTAGGTGTCCGCCGCCACTGCTTCCTCGAACATCCGGTCCGGGTCTTCCCCCAGTTCCCGCAAATGCTCCCGCCATTTCGCGTCCACGTAATAGCTGTACCGGGGCGCGTCGATCTGGACGTATTGCACGCCCGATTCCAGCAGAGCCGATATCTCGGCTTTGATGATCTCGGCGATGTCCCAGAGCAGGTCCGACCGCGTTGAATAGTATCGATCGGTCAGGCCCGGCTGGAAGCTGATGGCCGGATACTGGCTGGGGCTGGGCACGGTTATCTTGAATGGACCCGGCGCGTAAGCCTTCATGAACATTGCCTGGTACTGGGTCAACCTCCGCAGTTGCCGCAGCTTGCCACCCACCACCTGCCGCGTGCCCTGCTCGTGCGGTTCGCCACCCGGGCCCTGCCACACGCGAACCACCGCGGGGTCGTTGGTCTCAACGTAGCCTTCCACCGCCTCAATCAGGTCGTTTTGAAACCCGGAACGCCGAAATTCCCCATCGGTATAGATCTCCACTCCCGCTGCCTGCTGACGTTCCAGGACACGCAGGATTACCGCGTCTTCGATAGTCCGCAGCTGGTGCAGTTCGAGCCCGCCTTCGCGGTGGTTCGCCCTGGCCTGGTGCAAATCGTCGGGACGCAACAAACTCCCTACGTGATCGGCGCGGTAAACTTCCGGCATGATTGTGTTTCCCTCCGACTGTTGGCGCTCCCTCGGACGCTCGTTGTACTGCCATGTCGTTACGGCCCGGCAGCCGAACGGCTAATCGAGAGATGGATACGAATCTCCCCATTTGTCCAGATAGACGAAGTCGTTAAGAGCTCCCCGCCGTACCGGTCCGAAATTACCCATTGGATACCCAATGGGCAGAATCGCATAGGAGTGTACGCCCGGCGGCAGCCCCAGAATTGCCTCCACTTCCTTTTCGTGGATCAGGTGCCGCGACGTCAGCGTGGAGCCAAGCCCCAATGCGCGCGCCGCCAGCAGCATGTTCTGCACCGCCGGATAAATGGACGCCCCCGACGCCCGGTTGGGGGTACCGCTGCCGTGGTCCTGGCAAGCCACGATCCATACCGGCGCCTCGTGGTAGTGGTCAGTCAGGTATTCCACCGCATCGTGCTGGCGGCGGTAACGGCTGGGACTGGAACCCGGTGGCGGGTCGCTGCCGCGGTAGCGCGGCCCCACCACTTCGTCAAAAGCTTTTTTGTACCACTGCTGGACCTGTTCCTTGATGTTTTTGTCCTTAACCACCAGGAACCGCCACGGCTGATTGTTGCCTCCGTTGGCGGCGCACACGCCCGCCTCCAGAATCTGCCGGATCAATTCGTCTGGCACCGGGTCGGGCTTGAGCCTTCGCATCGCCCGCGTAGTTCGCATGATATGGAATAATTCCGTGCTTTCGGTCATCGTTTCCTCCCAATCTGATGATTTTATGCCTTGTCCGTCACGTCCCGCCGGTCATTCCGGCTGGCGGCGCAGTCCCGCCGCCGACACGCAAGTAAGTTCAGGATCTCATGCGTACCCACTTTGTCATTGCGACCCCGTACTTGATGCGGGGGTTGGCAATCTCGTCGCTGTAGCAACGGCGGTTTGTCGCCGTTTGTTCAGCCTCATCAAGGTTGCCACGTCCCTCGACAAGCTCGGGATGAGCGGGCGCTCCTCGCAATGACAGCAGGCCCGTTTGGATTGACAAAGCGGGTACGCGTGAGAGTTCTGGATTGCTGCCCGGCATCGTACTTACAACCTCGGGGCCCGTTTCTCCAGAAAGGCGGACATTGCTTCGTTGGGATGCGGGGTAGCAAAGCACAAGGCAAAGGCTTTGATGCTGTACTGCGCCGCTTCTTCCTCGCCCAGTTCCAACCACCTGGAAACAACCTCTTTTTGTGTCGCCAGAATGTACCGGCTCATTCCCAAAAACTCCCGAGCCGCATCCAGCGCGCATTGCTCCAACTGATCCCCACGTACGATCCGGTCTATCAGACCAATCCGCAGGGCTTCCGGCGCATCAACTGTCTCACCCGTGAGCAACATTCTGCGCGCCCTGCCCAGTCCCACCGTGCGCGGCAACAACGATGCCTCGATAACGGATGGCAGCCCCACCTTCACTTCGGGCAGGCCAAAAATGGCGTCATCGGTGGCGATGCGCGTGTCGCAAGCCAGGGCCACTTCCAGCGCTCCGCCCAGGCATGGCCCCCGTATCGCGGCCACCACCGGCAACGGGGCGCGGAGCAGACACCGCGCTGCTGCGTGCAGGGTGCGGATGAATGCTTCGGCCTGCAATGGATTGAGGTCTTTCATCTCGTACAGGTCCACACCCGCAGAGAACGCCCGGTCGCCGGCGCCCCGGAGCACGATAGCCCGCAAATCCTGGTCGTCGCAACACTGGCTGACCCGCCGGTTCAGCGCCTGAAACACTACATTACCCAGCAAATTCAGGTGCGTTCTGCCCTGGATGGATAGCGTGGCGATGCCGTCCGATTCGTCCAGATGCACCCCGGTGTGGTTTTCAGTCGTCATCCGCGACTCCGGCGCTGGCCGCTGCCCGAGCTGGCGATGACGCGGCGCTTTCGATGAACCGCAACAGCTCGAAATTGAAGATGTCGGGTTTTTCAAAGTACACCGAGTGGCCCGCCTCCGGCACCCGCAGCAATCGGGCGCCCGGAATCGCCCGCGCCCCGGCTTCAATCACGGCCGGAGGCGAAATAGCGTCATCCTCCCCTACGAAGAAGAGCACCGGCATGGACAGGCTGCCGACTGCCGCTGCGCCCGGCCCGACCGGCTGGCCTCCCGGCGGATCTTGACGGGGTGGGTTGGTGCGCGATATCTGCAGGTACAGGTTGGCGAGGTTGGGTTCCCTCTGGACGAACAGAGGAGAAACGGCCCGGTATCCTATCTCGCCGCTGGGCGTATGGCTCTCCCTCCAAATGCGCTGCTGTTCCAGCACTTCCGGCGCCTCCATCCCTCCCACAGTGTCTGCCATCACCAGGCTCCGGACCCGATGCGGATACTCGACCGCGAAACCCAGCATTGAGCGCCCACCCATCGATTGGGCCACCAAGTGGGCAGTCTCGATCCCCAAATAGTCCAGCAACCCCCGCAAATCGTCAACGAACGCGTTGGGGCCGGGCCCTCCCGGCACGTCATAAGAATGCCCAAATCCTCGCTGGTCAAACGTGACGCAACGGTAACGCTGGGAGAAGAATGGTATCTGTTGCCACCAGCTCAACAGGTTCCCGCCGGCGCCGTGGGCGAACACGATAGTCTCCCCTTCGCCATAGCTCTGATAGTGTAGGTCGATTCCGTTGATTTTTGCGCTGCTCATGGTGCACCTCACGGCTGCAGATTTGGAGCCCCAGTGTTGCGAACGATGATACCAGCCATTTTGCACATTGGATGACACCATCGTCATTACGGGTTGCGGAAAGTTGATCCAATCGGAGCCCTCAAAATCGGGGATACGCAGCCAGTTCGCGGGTGTGAGATTTAACCACCACGGTACCCGAACGGTGTTAGACTGGCGTAATACAGTTCCCGTCCGCTCCCCGGCTAAACTGGGCCGGCGGCTTGTATGCTAACCAGACACCCAGGGAGGAAATCATGGCCAGAACCCCCAACGTAACCCGACTGTCTGTCCCGGAACATGAACGCCCGGCTTTCGACGCCTTTGTCGCCGATCGAGGAGAAGTGCCCACCACGGGTCCGGGTTCTGTAATGCTGAACGCTCCCGAAGTGGCGCAGCGCGCGCTCGGTCTCGCACTCTACTTGCGGACCGACACGTCGCTGGAGCCGCGCATCAGAGAGTTGGCCATGTTGCTGACGGCCCGCGAAAATGACTGCCAGTTCATCTGGAACGCCCATGCGCCGCCGGCTCGCCGCGCTGGCTTGCGTGACGAAATCGTCGATGCCCTCCGCGAACGGCGGGAGTTGCCCAATCCGTCCGCGGACGAAATCGCTGTGGTGAACTACGGGCGTGAATTCTTTCGGACCAAAAAGGTAAGCCAGGCTGCCTTCGACGCCGCGGTCTCCCATTTTGGCGTGCCGGGAGTAACCGAATTAACCACCCTCATGGGCTGCTACACAATGCTCGCATTCAACGTTAACGCCTTTGGCGTCGAGCTGCCGGATGAACTCGTCGAGGTCCCATTGCCCATCTAACCCGTCGGCGCGGCGCATCATCATTGCGCCGAAACTATTTCTGATTTGGAGGAATGGACATGTCCACTCAGCGCGCTGCATGGCTCGCCCAAACCGTTGAAGACGCCATGGACCCCGGCCTGCCCATTTGCGACCCACACCATCATTTCTGGGATCGTGATGGCGACCGCTACCTGCTGGACCAGCTTACGGAGGACGTGAGCGGTGGACACAACATTGCCCAGACCGTTTTCATAGAGTGCCACTCCATGTACCGGGCTCACGGGCCTGACGAGATGCGTTCCGTCGGTGAGATCGAATTCGTCCAGGGGATTGCCGCCCAGAGCGCCAGCGGCCAATACGGCCCCACCGAGGTTGCGGCCGGAATCGTGGGCAACGCCAATCTCATGCTGGGATCTGCCGTCCAGCCGGCGCTGGAAGCCCTTATCGCGGCCAGTAGCAACCGGTTCCGGGGCATTCGCTTCTCCTGTGCCTGGGATGCCAGCCCCCAGGTCTCACCGGGGAGTCCCAACACGCCCGGGATGCTCATGGATACGCGACTCCGGGAGGGGTTCAACTGTCTGCGAAATCTGGGCCTGAGCTTCGATGCCCTGGTGTACCACACCCAGTTGACCGAGCTGGCCGACCTGGCGGGCGCGTTTCCAGACGCAACGATCGTACTGAATCACATTGGCCGGCCCCTGGGCGTCGGCCCCTACGCCGGCAAGCGGGATGAGGTATTTGCCGACTGGCAGAAGGGAATCGCTGCCGTGGCCGAACACGAAAACGTGGTGGTAAAACTGGGTGGTTTCGGCAACGTTATCAGCGGTTACGACTGGCACCAGCGCCCCATCCCTCCGACGTCGGCGGAACTGGCCGAGACCATCGCTCCGTGGATCATGTACTGCATCGAACAGTTCGGGCCCGAACGCTGCATGTTTGAAAGCAACTTCCCCGTGGATAAAAACTCGTACGCTTACACTAACGGTTGGAACGCCTTCAAGCGTGTCACTGCCGGATTTTCGGATCCGGAAAAAGCCGCCATGTTTCAGGGAACCGCTGTGAAAGCGTATCGACTCTAACCGGTTATCAAATCTCCGATTCCCAAACCGAATCGACACGACACTGGAGGACAGCATGGCACTGCAATGGGAGCACGTCGCGGGACCATTCAGCCGTTTAACCGAGGGGCCGGCCTGGGATGGCGCCCGGATGCTTTTCACCTACATTCCAGCCAGCCGGATCATGGCCTACAACCCCGAATCCGGCGAATGCAGCATTTATCGCGAGGATACCAACCATACCAATGGCCTGGCCTTTGACGCCGAAGGCCGCCTCTACGGCTGCTGCTCGGGCGGACGCTCCATCGTTCGATTCGAATCCGACGGCAGCACTACGACCATTGTTGATCGCCTGGACGGACAGCGCATCAACACACCCAACGACCTCGCCATCGACCGGCAGGGGCGCATCTGGTTCAGTAACCCCTGGAATGCTGGCAACACGGACCCCAGCGAACAGCAGGAGATCGCAAACCGCGACATCCTGCGCGCCGACCCTCAACCCGATGGCAGCTATACGTGCCAGCGCATGACCTTCGACACCACCGGAACCAACGGCCTTCTCGTCTCACCCGATGAGCGTAGTTTGTACATCATCCAGACCGACGCCGATCCGGGAGGAGTGAGAGAACTGCGTTCGTACCCAATCAATGATGACGGGACGCTGGGCCAGTACATTGTGCTGCATCAATTCGGCGACGACCATCGCGGCCCACAACGCGGCATCGACGGCATGTGTCTCGACTCGGAAGGAAACATTGTGGGGACTGCCGGTAACTATGCCAGCGGCCCGGGGCCAATGATTTATGTCTGGACTCCTCAAGGTCGCGTCCTGGAAACGTATCCCATGCCGGTGGGAGTCGATATGCCAACCAACTGTGCGTATGGCGACGCCGACCAGGGCAGCCTGTATGTAACCACTCTCGGCGGGCACCTCCTACGGTTGCGCAACACCGGCCGCCGTGGTTGGATAATGTGGCCCCCGGTTCGCTAGCGCTTCACCCGTCATTGCGGCGCGAGGCGACCAAGCCGGAACGGCGATAACTTTGCAATTGAGGAAAGAATTATGAAATACGACGTCATTGTAATCGGCGCCGGTTCGGCGGGTTGCGTTGTTGCCGCCCGTTTGTCGGAAGACCCAAACCGCTCGGTGTTGCTGCTGGAAGCAGGGCCCGACTATCCCGACTTCGAGCATTACCCTGAAGATTTGAAATTCGGTTACAACGCCACCGCATCTCAACCGGGCGCACCCCACAACTGGTCATTCCAGGCCCGGGGTCGTCCCGAGCAAACCGAGCCCATGCCGGTGCCCCGGGGCAAGGTAGTCGGCGGCACCAGCGCGATCAACGGCCAGGTGTTGCTGCGCGGCGTTCCCGAAGATTACGACTCCTGGGCGGCAATGGGTAACGATGAGTGGGCGTACGTAAACGTGTTGCCCTATTTCAGAAAGTTGGAAACGGATACCGACATTCGCGATGACTTTCACGGCACGGACGGCCCTATCCCGGTGCGCCGTTTCCAGAAACCCGACTGGTTGCCATTCCAGCAAGCCTTTTTCCAGGCCGCCGTTGACGCCGGATACCGTGAAGATGCCGACATGAACCACCCGGAATCCGGGGGAGTCGGCCCCATTCCCATGAACAACCCCAACGGCATACGCATGAGCACGGGTCTCACCTACATCAACCCAAACCGCCATCGGCTCAACCTGACCGTTCGTGGCAATGTGATGGTCCGGCGCATTTTGTTCGACCGCAACACCGTGTGGGGCGTGGAAGTGGAGAGTGGCGGGGATATCTTTCAGTTGGAAGCGAACGAAATAGTGCTCAGCGCCGGCGCCATCGCATCACCGCAAATTCTCATGCTGTCCGGCGTGGGTCCGGCAGACCACCTGCGCAGCCTCGGGATTCCCGTCGTGCAGGACTCGCCCGGCGTCGGCAAGAATTTCAGAGACCACCCCATGGCGCCCGTCCGTCTCCGCGTCAAGGACGATTTTCCCCAGGACCCCGATGCTCCCAGAATCCAGGCCGCCCTTCGTTACACCTCCGGCGTGAACAATCTCCGCAACGACATCCAGATTATGCCCTCTTCCTTCTCCTTCCCGTTGGGCGGCGACCCCCTGGAAGGTGAAGGTGTACGTTTCTCCTGCATCCTGGAGCTGGCGGCTGGCAAGGGCGAAATTACTCTCGCCTCTGCTGACCCCGGCGACCAACCGAACCTGTACTACGGTTTCCTGGAAGAACCTTCCGACCGCGAGCGGTTGCGGGAGGCCGTGCGTATCTGCTTCGGCCTGCTGGAGCATCCAGCATTCAATGATATTGTCGACGGCCCCTTGACACCCACGGAGGAAGACCTGGCTTCCGACGAGGCGTTGGACGACTGGCTCAACAAAAATGTTACTACGTCCCAACATCTGGCTGGCACGTGCAAGATGGGTCCCGATTCGGACCCGATGGCCGTCGTCGACCAGTTCTGCCGGGTGCGCGGCGTGCAGGGATTGCGTGTGGCCGACACGTCCGTAATGCCGGACGTCGTCCGCGCCAACACAAACACCACCGCCATGACCATCGGTGAGCGCGTTGCCGATTGGGTGAAGAGCCAATAGCGTCCCAGGAGTGAAGAAATACTTTCCGCGCCGAAAAGTTCCATGACCCGAAATCTGCCACTCATCCCCGTCGTTCTGTTGGCGATCACGTTGGTCGCAATGATTGCGGGTTGTTATTCACTCAGCGAACCACCCGCCACCGACGCCGATTATTCCTTGCCCACAGCGCCCCCGGCCCTTGTGGAGTTGGTTGAAACCCCGACAACGGAACCGGAACCGGCCCAGCCGGAGGCCACGGTGAGCGCACCCGCGGTCGATGCGCCTGCCAACACACCGTCTCCGACTTACACTCCGAGACCAACGTACACGCCACGGCCCAAACCCGCTTCCCCAGGAGAAGGTGAACGCCGCCCCGGACAGCAATTTGAGGCCGTGCTCCTCGATGGCAGTTTGTTTGACTCCTCGGAAACCTTGGGGACTCCAACGTTGTTAGTTTTCTGGGCTCCCTGGTGACCCTATTGCCAGCGGGAGTTGCCCGCTGTACAAGTCCTCTATACCGAGGAACTCCAGGCTGCCAGCATTGACGTAGTCGGCGTGTCTCAATTCCGCACTACCGAAGCGGCAACCAGCGAATTCGTCGACCGGACCGGATTGTCCTTTCCGAATTTCTTCGACGAGTCGGCAAAACTGGCCGATGCGTATGGAGTTGGTGGCGTGCCCTCGTACGTATTTTTGGACAAAGAAGGACTGGTCGCTTACACCAGTCCTGGCGCCCGCGGAACCGACCTGATCCGCTCTCTCCTCACCGACCTCAACCGTGAATAAGCCCTATTCCCAACGACCCCGCCACACTCGTAACCCCGACGGCTATTCCAGCTAACAATGAGCGCCGCCCGGATCGGTTCGGCATGGCAATAACCTCACGCGTACCCACTTTGTCAAACCAAACTGGCCTACTGTCATTGCGAAGGGCGCCCACGTCCACCCCCACCTGTCATTGCGAGGAGCGCAGCCGCTCATGGTGAGCCTGTCGAACCACGTGGCAATCTCATTGAGGTTGAACACACGCCGGCGAACCGCCATTGCTACGGCGAAGAGATTGCCACCCCCGTATCAAGCACAGGGTCGCAATGACAGATTAAAGTGGGTACGCGTGAGGACAATAACCCATTGCATTCCGGTTGTATCATACGTACAATTGTTCTATAAATCACGCCTCGGGTTGTAAGATTACAACCGATGCAATCGGAACGGTGATATGTTGACCAACCAATTACCCTCACTGCCATTCGCCACCAAGCCGGCATTCACGCACTGCAATACACTGCCTGCGGACGCCCACCGCATGATCGCTCGCTGGGAAACCCTGGGACGCCCGTGCATCGATCTGCAGCCGGGCATCAGTATCAGCAACCTGGAACGGTGGCTGCATAAGTCCCTCCCGGCGCCGCGCTCCCACCTGGGCATAGTTCGCGAATACCTTTTCATAGACAGCGCCGACAGCGCCGCCCCGCCATTCTGACGCACCGTGTCGATGCGGCTCTATAACGATTTGGCTCATCTGTGGCCGGTCGTAAGTCCCCCCGAGGAATACGCCGTAGAGGCCGCTCTGTGGCTGGACATCATCCGCCGGCATCATTCCGAATCGGGTGGTCAACCTGGGCGGAAACCCAGGCTGCTCGAATTGGGTTGCGGCGGCGGACACCTGTTGTCCCACCTGACTCAGCACGTCGATGCCGAAGCGGTTGACATTGCTCCGAAAATGCTAGAGACGTCCCGGCGACTCAACCCGCTAACGATGCACCACCTCGGCGACATGCGAACCGTCAGGCTTGACCGGTCCTTCAACATCGTTGCCATCCACGACGCCGTGAACTACATGCTCACGGAGGATGACCTCAAGGCCGCGATCACGACGGCTGCTCTGCACCTGGTTCCCGGCGGCCTGTTGATAATGGCGCCCGACTGCCTCCGGGAGACCTTTCACGGCCCCCGCGTAATTGACTGGACACGGCAGAACGGCAATCAGGACGTCACGTTCATTGAATACGTGGCAGACCCGGACCCCACTGACACCGTAATCGAATCGGTGTTCATATTCATTATCAATCGTGACGGGAAGATCTCGGTGGAGCAGGACCGTCATACCAGCGGGTTATTCTACAAACAAACCTGGCTCGACCTGCTGGACGAGTCCGGGTTTGACGCCGAGTACCGGGAGACCGAAGCCTACGAAGGCGGGATCGGCGGCCACCTGTTCGTGGGCGCTCTCCGCCCCTGAACCCTTGAGAAAATTGCGAAACTCCAGTCCCTGCCTTCCGTCATTGCGAGGAGCGTAGCGACGTGGCAATCCCGTTGAAGGAATGGCGGCGGTTTCAGCGACGAGATAGCCGCGCTGCGCTGGCAATGACAAGTTTTGCAATTTCCTCGAACCCTTGCCCCTGCGCCGGATCCAGCGAAAAATATTATTCTTCGTCCAGGCCGGGGACGGGGAACCGGTTGCCCAGGTGCCTCACCTCTTCCCCAATCGCAGACAGGGCCGCCTCGTCGCCTATGTTCGCCAGCGTACGCACGATCAACCTGGCAACCTGCCGCGTGTCATCTTCGCCCATGCCACGGCTCGTGATGGCAGGGGTGCCCAGGCGCAAGCCGGACGCAGTGCGCGGCGGCAACCGGTCGTATGGTATCGCGTTCTTGTTGGCCACGATGTTTACCGATTCCAGGGCCCGTTCCGCCTGTCTGCCGGTAATGTCCAGCGGCGTGAGATCCACCAGCATCAGGTGATTATCGGTCCCGCCGGCAACCAGCCGCACGCCCGACTCAGACAACTCCTGCGCCATTGCCTGGGCGTTGGCAACCACCTGGTGGGCGTAGCGTGAGAAATCGGGCTGGAGGGCCTCGGCGAAGCAAACCGCTTTCGCGGCAATAACGTGCATGAACGGCCCACCCTGCATATAAGGGAAAACTGCGAAATCTATTTTTCGAGCCAGGTCGGCATCGGCGAGAATCATACCGCCGCGAGGGCCCCGCAGCGTTTTCTGAGTCGTGGAGGTAACGATCTGCGCGTGCGGCAATGGCGACGGATGCGCCCCGCCGGCAATCAGCCCCGAGATATGGGCCATGTCAACCATCAACTGAGCGCCCACCGAATCGGCGATTGCCCTGAACCTTGGGAAATCCAGGATACGCGAGTAGCTGCTGCAACCCGCAACGATCAGTTTGGGATTGTGCTCCCGCGCCAGTTGTTCAACCTGGTCGTAGTCGATGGTCTCCGAGTCCCGATTCACCCCGTACGGCACGAAGTTGTACAGGTTGCCGGAAAAGTTCACCCCAGCGCCGTGGGTCAGATGTCCTCCCATGTCCAACTGCATACCGAGAACGGTGTCGCCCGGCTCCAGGACCGCAAAATACGCCGCCATGTTGGCCTGGGCGCCGCTGTGGGCCTGCACGTTGGCGTGTTGGGCGCCAAACAGCTCTTTGACCCGATCAATAGCCAGCGTTTCAACCACATCCACGTTTTCGCAACCGCCGTAGTATCGACGGCCCGGGTATCCCTCGGCGTATTTGTTGTTCATCAACTGGGCCTGGGCTTCCAACACTGCCTTGCTGGCATAATTCTCCGAGGCAATGAGCACGATGGAATCCCGCTGCCGCCGGTTTTCGTTGGCAATCGCCTGGGCAACGGCAGGATCGATGCGTTCAAGAACTGTGGTCATGGTCAATTGTCTCCTCGGGGATATCAATCATCAGGGTACGCCGGGTGGCGAAACTGCTTTTTCATCATAACAAATCGAAAGCGGCGGCGGCGGTATTACGCTAGCAGCCCGGTTTCGACACCGGTGTGTCGAGTTGGCCGGAGTCCAGAGACATGAGCTGACTTCCGACGCGGCAACCTTCGAGCGTGGTGTCATCGCCAGCGTCATAACGCCGGGAATATCAGCCGGGACGGACACTCGATCCATTTGTCAGCGGGGTCTTCCTTGCCAGGACCGGCCGCTACGCTTCCCGCTCTATTGCCGTTCTCACCGATGCCAGAATGCGACCGTAGGCGTTGCAGCGGCACAGGTTGCCCGACAACGCTTCTCGGATTTCATCATCGGTTGGCGTGGGATTGGTGTTTAGCAACGCCCTGGTGGCCATCACGAATCCCGGCGTGCAAAAACCGCATTGTCCCCCATCTTCGTCGAGGTACGACTGCTGCAGCTCCGATAACATCCCGCCGGAAGCCAGACCCTCTATGGTCGCGACATTGGCGCCGCCGTCGACGCGAGAGGCCAGAACCTGGCAGGCATTTACAGGTTTGCCATCCAGCAAAACGGTGCAGGACCCGCACTCGCCCCGGTCGCAACCTCGCTTGGCGCCCGTCAATCCAAGCGAATCCCGCAGTACGTCGAGCAACGACCAATACTGCTGCACGTGAATCGCCACCGGGTTCCCGTTCACCGTGATATTGAGTTCCATCAGATTACCGTGGTCGTGGCTTGAATCTCGCGCAACCATAACGTCCACCATCCTAACGCCCGCGGTAGTCCCTCGGCAAGGGCATGGCAAGGCCTTTTCAAAGTTGTGGAAATCAACCAGCCGCTCGTCCTGAGCCTGTCGAAGGACGGTCGCCGATGGTTCGACAAGCTCACCATGAGCGGGGGTCGGAAGACTTTGAAAAAGCCCTGAGTGCATGGCGCTACCGTCGTTGACGTCTGACCGGGCCATTGATACCATCAGGCGCAGCCCACCGAAACCAAGCAACCCGTCCAACACCGTGGGGCGACCCGATATGACAACCACACCGCCACCGCCACTTACCACCGTGGGCCACAGCGTGCCACGGCGAGAGTTGGCAGACAAACTCACCGGCGCTGCTCAGTATTCGGCGGACATATCATTGCCAGGGATGCTGCACGGGGTAATCGTCCGCAGCCCGCATCCCCATGCCGACGTAATTTCGGTCGATGTTACAGGCGCCCTGGCCCTGGAAGGTGTCCGTGCTGCCGTTACGCCGGACGATACCCCGGTCGCCCGTTTGGCCCCCGATTTATTGGTGCTGGACACGCGCGTTCGGTTCGTTGGCGATGAAGTAGCCGCGGTGGCCGCCACCGACCTGGGCACTGCCCGTCGCGCTGCTGCAATGGTAAAGGTCGAATATCGGCCCTTGCCTTTTGTAACGGACCCGGTTGCCGCCCTGGAACCCGGCGCGCCGGCCATCCACCCCAACGGCAATCTGGCCATCCCTGAACCTTTGGCCCTGCAACGTGGCGACATCGACGCCGGATTTGCAACCGCCGACATAGTTCTCGAAGAAACCTATTCTCTGCCGACGCATTCGGCCACACCCCTCGAACCTCGGGCTGCTCTGGCTGCCTGGGAAAATGGCCACCTGACGGTATGGAAGTCCACTCGCGGAGTCCACGTAGACCGGGCGGCCCTGGCCCATGTTCTGGGAGTACCCGCCGAGCAGGTGCGCGTAATCGGTCCCAACATGGGCGGCGGATACGGCAACAAGGACGAGTCGCGTATGGCAGCGCTCGCCGCATTGTTGGCTCAACGCGCCGGCCAACCCGTCCGCGTCGAGTACAGCCGCGAGGAAGAGTTCGTCGCGGGCCGGACTCGCCACGGGGGCCGGATCAACCTGAGGATCGGCGTGAAAAACAACGGCGACATCACGGCCATCCACGGTAACGCCATCATGGATTCCGGTGCGTATCAATCCTCGGCCCCGGGCGTGACTCGCCGTGCCGGCCAGGGGATACTTTACCTGTACCGCTGCCCCAACGTTCGGTTCGATGCGCGTCCGGCCACAACCAACAAACCCGTTTCAGGCAGCTATCGCGCTTTGGGAGCTCCCCAGGGACACTTCGCGCTCGAAACGCTGATCGACCGGGCCGCTGACGCCGTCGGCATGGATCCGCTGGCGTTTCGCCTCCGCAATCATGTACCACTGGAAGGACAGGCTGGACCACGCCTGTCGCCCGCCGACGAGATCGTGGACGGGCAACCGCTTGAAGGCGGCATTCCGTTCTCCAGCAACGGTTTGGAAGAATGTCTGCGCCGTGGCGCCGCCCAGTTCGGGTGGGGCGAGCCGTTCCAACGAACCGATGCGTCCGACCCCTTTGTTCGTCGTGGTCGCGGCATGAGCATGATGATCTATCGCGGCGGCGTGGGCTCCGAATCGGCTGCCGGCCTGGCCATCGGAACGGATGGCAAAGTGCAACTGGTCAGCGGATTGATCGACGTGGGCGAAGGGGCCGTTACGGTTCTGGCGCAGTTGGCAGCCGAATCTCTTTCCATTGGCTACGAGGATATTCAACCGCTGTTCGCCGACACGGCAGCCACGCCCAATGCCCCCATAACGGCGGGTTCCACGGCCACGTTCTCGACCGGAACCGCGGTGCTGCAGGCTGCCGAGAAATTACGCGACCGCGTTTTTGCGGTGGCCGCGGGTCAATTGCAGGCACGACGCGATGACCTGTCCATGGCCGACGGTGCGGTGTTCGTCGCCAGCGAACCCGCTAACCGCGTGACGTTCGCCCAACTGGCTCAATCAGTGGTCCCTGAATCTCTAAGCGCCGAAGCGACGGTCACGCCGGGCAGCCCGGATTACATCGTCAATTCGTTCGGCGCGCATTTCTGCGAGGTTGAAGTCGATACTGCCACCGGTCGCGTGCGCGTATCGCGGTATGTCGCTGCCCAGGATTCGGGTCGAATCATCAATCCTCGCACCGCATTGAATCAGGTTGAAGGCGCTATTTCCCAGATGCTCGGTTTCGCCCTCAGTGAAGAACTTGTCACCGACGTTCCCACCGGCGTTACGCTCAACGGCAGTTATCTGGAGCACAAAAGCCCGACGATTCGCGACTACCCTGCCGTTGAAACGATCTACGCCAACGTGGTGGACCCCATCGGCCCAATGGGAGCAAAAGCGCTGGGAGAGGTGCCGTCGGTCGGCGTGGCTCCCGCAATCGTAAACGCTTTGTACGATGCCATTGGCGTGCGCTTCGTTGAATTGCCAGTGACTCCCGACAAGATTTTGATTGCCCTTCAAAACCGGAAATCGGGTTCCGAGTAAATCGCTATGCCGTTCCGTCTGCGCCAACCGGCAACACTGGATGAAGCCTGCGCCATCCTGGCCGCCGAACCCAATAGCGCTGCCATGATTGCCGGCGGCACCGATCTGCTGTCCGAAATACGGGACGGCACCGCCACCCCGTCCACATTGGTCGCGCTGGATAACGTGCCCGATTCCAACTTGCGCGAAATCGCGGCAACTGCCGGTGGGGAGCTGCGAATAGGCGCCCTGGTCACCATCGCGGACATCGCTTCCCACGCTGAAATCCGTAACAACCATACGGCGCTCGCCGAAGCCGCGGCCGGTCTCGCCACTCCGCAGGTCCGCAACCTGGGAACATTGGGTGGGAACCTCAACCAGCGTCCACGCTGCTGGTACTATCGCCATCCCCTGACGGTGTGTTTGAAGCGTGGGGGCGACCACTGTTTTGCCGTTCAGGGAATGGGCAAGTATCTCTGCGTCACCGGAGGCGACCGGTGTTTTATCGTGCACCCGTCCGATACTGCCGTGGCGCTGACAGCGCTGGGAGCCTCGGTCAGCATAGCTGGCCTCCAGGGAGAACGGAATTTGCCCATCGACCAATTCTTCATCGGCCCCGACGTGGATCTGATGAGGGAGAACATTCTGACACCGGGAGAGATCCTTACCGGCATCACATTGCCGCCGCCATCCACGGCGCAGCGCAGCATCTACCTAAAAGCAGGGGAACGGGAATCCGGAGATTTCGCCCTGGTGAGTGTGGCGGCAGCTATTGATATGGTGGATGGCTCCATCAGTCGGGCGTCGATAGTTCTGGGGGGAGTGGCGCCCACCCCATATCGCGCCGCTGCCACCGAGGATTATTTGCGATCCCAATCAGTTGCATCGGTATCAACGGCGGAAGCCGGGTCGCTGGCGATCGTAGATCCCAGGCCGCTGCCCGACAACGCCTACAAAATTCCCCTGGCTGCCAACCTGGTAAATCGGGCCATAACGAGACTTCTGCAACGCGACGGATAGATTTGCCGGCGCTGCGATTTGCGTTACGCGCGGGCGGTTTCGTGCCACGGCAGGCACCCCTCACGCGTACCCACTTTGTCAAACCAACTGGCCTACTGTCATTGCGGGGAGCGCCCACCCCCACCGGTCATTGCGAGGAGCGCAGCGACGTGGCAATCTCGTTGAGGTTGAACACACGTCGGCAAACCACCATTGCTGCGGCGACGAGATTGCCACCCCCGTATCAAGCACGGGGTCGCAATGACAGATCAAAGTGAGTAGGCGTGAGCAGGCACCCGTCTTGACATCCGACTACCCCTGTTACAGAATAGCGGCAACTCAAACTTGGCAGGAACGAGAGTATGACAACAGTACAGAGCGGTTCCCGAACCTCCGTAAACGTTAATGGTACCGCCGTGGAGATGTTCTCCGGCGGCAGCGGCCCACCACTGGTCTTTTTCCACGGCGCCGGCGGATCCTCCGGATGGCAGGCCTATCACGAAGACCTGGCGGCCAATTACACGGTATACGTTCCCAGCCAACCCGGTTTCAATGGGACCGAGGGCCCCGGTTGGGCAAAGACCATTACCGACGTGGCGCTTTTCAACCATATGTTCATTGACGCCCTGGGCTTGCAGAACATCGTGCTCATGGGCTCATCAATGGGTGGCTGGGTTTCTGCCGAGATGGCAGCCATGGATGACCACAACATCGACGCCCTGATCCTGGTGGACGCCGCTGGCATCAAGCCGGTTCAAGGCGAGATCGCAGAGATATTCATGGTTTCCGCCGACACCAGGCTACAGCAGCGCTTCCACGATCCCAACCAGGTGGAAAACTACGAACACCTCACCCGCGAGTTGACTCCCGAAGAACAGCTGGTAGTCCACTCCAACGCCATCACCGCCTCTCAACTCTGCTGGCGACCATACCTGAACAACCCGAGCCTACCGCATACGCTGGCTCGCGTCGACACGCCAACACTGATCGTCTGGGGCCGGGAAGATGCCATCATTCCCGTTGAATGTGGGCACATGTTCCAGCAGGCGATCAATGGCAGCCAGCTTTGTATCATCGACAATTGTGGCCATTCGCCGGCCATTGAAAAGCGCAGCGAATTTGTTTCTGCAGTCAACAGCTTCCTGAACAGCCTTTAGCCGGCAGGAACCCATCGTTCCCCAATTACCGGAACCAACCCCGCTGCCACACTCAACCCATTCTGCCGCGCGACACCGAGAAGGAGCAAACCATCATGGCTCACCAGCTTGAAGTGTTCTGGTTCTCAGAACAGCCTTACGGCCACGTCACCGAAGACGACCTGGCGCCCTACGAATCGGGGCGGATGCACTTCCCAAATACCTACTTCGATCCCGAAAAGGCCCACGTACTATACTCCAACTACCACGACCAGTATCAGCTGGCCGACGAGGTGGGCTTCGACGGCATCATGTCCAACGAGCACCACAGTTCGTACTGGTGCATGAAACCGTCGGTCAACGTTGACGCCGCCGTTATTACCCAGCGCACCAAAAGAGCAAAAATTGCGATGCTGGGCAACGTAATCGCAGTCAATGACCCCGTCAAGATGGCCGAAGAAATCGCTATGCTCGACTGCATCAGCGGCGGCCGCATCATCTCCGGATTCGTTCGGGGCACCGCCGTCGAAACGCTGCATGCCGGCTATTCGCCCACGGAAAACCGCCCGCGATTCGAAGAGGCCCACGACCTCATCGTGAAGTGCTGGACGCAACCCGGCCCGTTCCGCTGGGACGGCGAATATTGGCCGCACCGCATGGTCAACCCCTGGGTCGTGCCAATCCAGAAGCCGCACCCTCCGGTCTGGTTCCCCGGCACCGGCAGCCCTGAGTCCGTAATCTGGGCCGCCAAGCACCGGTATCCCTACATGAACCTGGGTTCACTGCTGGACCTGACCAAGCAGCTCAAAGGCATCTACCACGAGACCGCCGCCGAGGAAGGTTACGAAGCTGGCCCCGAGCACTTCGGTTACCTGATCCGCTGCTTGGTTGCCGACACAGATGAAAAGGCCCAGGAAATTGGCCGAACCTTCCTGTGGACCGAGAACCACCGCAACCGTGGGCCGATGGAATTCAACGACCCGCCCGGTTACCAGTCTCGCGAAGCCCTGCGCATCAAGATGTCGCGCCCCCTGATCGGCACCGGCACCATGGGCCAGCGCATGACTTATGAGCAGCTGCAGGACGCCTACAATATCATCGTGGGCAGCCCTGAAACCGTAACCGAGAAGTTGCGGCACATCCGCCAGGACCTCGAACCCGGTTACATCCTCATCTACGGCAACGAAGGCCACATGCCCCACGAAGACGTAATGCGTTCCGTCGAGTTGCTGGGCACCAGGGTAATCCCCGCGCTGAAAGAGGGCTAGGCACCACCTTTACAGTCAGCGAAAGTCCGGGGCTCGCTTTGGCAGCCCCGGACTTTTCTATAACTTTAGGAGACAAAGAAAATGAACGATGACCAGTTGGAAAGAAGCCTACGGAGCATTGGAAAAGGATGCTTTGTAACTTATTACTGTCAGTTTGCCGACCGAACGCAGTCCGATAGAAGCCTCATTGAACTGTTGATTCGCCAAGAAGGCTACACTGAAAGCGGCTAGAACCCGTGTCAGTCAAACACGAAGAATCATAACGTCCGGCAGAGCGGAGGATGCGCTGCGAAATGTGATCCAGTCAAGGCGTATCCCGAACTACGAACAGGTTACTGCCAAAGCCAGGGAATTACTGAGCCAGATCGCGAGTTGAATCCATGACCTAGAATCCAACCCTGGATATGCATCCGAAATGCGCCCTTGCGAAGTGAAAGGTGAACAACATGAAGGAGTTCATAGGGGTGATCGGAATTGCCATCGCCATAATCGCGTGTTTGCCAGAAACACCTGTCAGCACTCCTGTACCTAATGACCGCGCCAGTGTCGAACCGACTGCCACTGAATTGGAACCGACGCCTATTGAAAACGGAACAAGGCTTCGTGGGGCCTTTGCGCTCGAAGGCAAAAAGTTTCAACATGAGCGTACTGGCGAAGCTTGTCAGGGATACGACAAATCGAGAGATATCGGGCCTTGGTTGTCGGTAAGCGTATATGACAGCACGTTCAAGCTGATAGACGAGGTAGAATTGCAGGCAGGGGTGACTAATAGGTCGCAGTGCTTGCTCCATTGGGAAAGCAATCTTACTCCATCGTACAGATACCGAGTATGTTTGTGGCGCTGTGCAAGATTCGAATCAGGTGGGTTTGACTCAGGCTGGATTGCTTCTCGCGCTTTGGAAGAGTTTGATTACTCGGTTCAATGGATCATCAAGAGCGATTATAAGATCTCGGATGAACGTACCTTGCCAAATATTATGAGATGACCTGTGCCAAATCAAAACCGAAAAATCAGTTATTATCAGGAGCACGGCATGGCTATCACGATTGTGCTTTCGCCCGAAACCGAGGAGAGGCTGGATTTCTTGGCTTCACAAACCGGGCACTCCAAATCGTTCTTCTTGCACGAGATCATTGAACGCGGGATTGACGACGTTGAGGATTATTATCTCTCTGTGGAGGTTCTTGAACGGATTCGCAGCGGTCGGGAAGACGTTCATACTTCTGCCGCGGTAAGGCGGGATCTTGCCTTGGACAATTGAGTACTCAGACACGGCACGAAAAAGGTAGGGGCGAATAACCATTCGCCCCTACCTTTTGCCATATACATTGCCCCCTTTACTTCCCGTTACGCTGTTGGGAGCCGTCAGGGTACAAATCGTCCCACAACGCGTCCCGCCAATCCACGTCCACGGGCAAAACCGCCTGTGCCGGTCGCAGCATGTAGTAATTGCCAGCAACGCCCGGTGGCGTCTCCCCTTCGGCAACGGTGCGGGTAGCCTGTAGCAACATGCGGCGAGCATAAATGATGGCCATGTCGGTGCGGGACAGGTTCTCCCTGGTGCGGTCTACCACATAACCCATGCTTTCCTGCACTGCAACGTCCTGAGCGTTGACGCCCTCGATACCGCTGAAGGTTTCCGTTTTCTGAACATCGCGGTTAATCATCCAGTTGTTGTCCCGATTAACCCTGGTTCGGAAGCTGTCCAGCATGTGCTCGGGCCCACGCCCGTAGCTGCGGTCCATCTCCACACGCTCGTCATCCCCGATCGGATCATCGTAGGACAAATCCCAGTTCCACACCATGACCGAGTTGTCGTCCATGGGCACCCACATGTGTCCGGAAGCGAGGAAACCCGCTGGCCCGGGCCGGCCCCGGTATCCGCGTTGACTGGCGCGGATCTGGTGGAACGGCATGATGAAGTGATAAGCCCTGATGTGGTTGCCCTCGTCTCCCAGCGAGCGAATCCCGACGTAACGATAACCGTAGTCGGTTATGTCTACCTCCAGTTCCGGCGGCCGACCCTGCACGTGTGGCGAGTCAATCCGCAGGCCGGCGTGGGTGGTGTCAGCCCGGAGCGTCCGGTGCAGAATCGTGGCGTGGGCCGAGTCGATCCCCCCTTCCAGCGCCTGCAGCCAGTTGCACTCCTGCATGTTTTTGGTAACGTGACGGTGCGTTGCCGGCACCGAAGCCCACTCAAAGTTGGGCGGAGCGGGAGCATGTTCTTTCGGCCCCATGTAGGCCCAAATCACGCCGCCCATCTCAATTGTGGGGTAAGACACCGTCGTCATTTTCGACGGAAAATCACTGTCCGCGGGCTCGTTCATCATATCGACGCACTGGCCATTGACGTCAAATTTCCAGCCGTGATAAACGCAGCGTAACCCGCATTCTTCGTTGCGGCCCAGCCACAACGAAACCAGGCGGTGTGGACATAGTTCTTCCAGCAGGCCGATGCGCCCCTCGGTGTCGCGAAACGCAACCAGATGCTCACCCAGCAGTTTCAGGCGGACCGGTTCACCATCCGGTTCGGCGAGCTCCCACGACAGCAATGCCGGCATCCAGTAGCGGCGCATCAAATCACCCATCGGTGTGCCGGCTCCCACCTGGGTTAGGGTAATGTTATCGGCCTGTGAAATCATGGGGCTGTTCCTCCTTCTTCCGCCTGAATTGCGGGGCGGTTACTTGCCGGTTACAAAACCGCATACGCCGGCGAATCCCGACGAGCGAGCGACAACCGGCGATTTTCCTGCAGTAAATTTGTCCCGTCGATCTAATAGGCATATCCGGTAGTTGCACGCAGACCCAAAGGCGAACGCTGCTACGACCGTATATCTTTTCGCTGAATGCACCAATAATCTCCCGCATTATCACGGATTCCCAATCACAGGTCAATTTGCTTAATCCCCTCACGCGTACCCACTTTAATCCGTCATTGCGAGCGCAGCACGGCAATCTCGTTCCCTGCCTCACCCCAAAATCCTGTCCATCCTACTCATCCTGTCCATCCAGGTAAAAACCCGTCCCATCCCCCTCTCCCTCGATGGGAGAGGGGGATGGGGTGAGGGTGAAATTCGCCACCCCCTGTCATCGCCAAGAACGCCAGCGACGTGGCAATCTCGTTGAGGTTGAACACACGTCGGCAAATCACCATTCCTACGGCGACGAGATTGCCACGCTATGCTCGCAATGACAATGTGGCTACGCGTGAGGCTTAATGCCGTGTCTTCTTTTATGCGATGCTATATTGGACCCGTTGGAAGTGGTCGCCATTTAGCCCGCATCAGGTTGGAGATTTACGATGATTGTCGATACCCATGTTCACATCGGACGCAACCAATACGAACCGGTGGAAATGTTGCTGGCCCAAATGGAGCTGAACGGCGTGTCGAAAACGGTGTTAGTGCAATCCACCGCCACCCTGGACAATTCGTATGTGCTGGAATGCAAGCGTCGCTTCCCCGGACGGTTTTCAGTCGTATGCCGCGTGGACGTCGATGACCCCGCGGCGGGCGACACGTTGGAGACTCTATATATCGCTGGGGCAGAGACCCTGCGTATTCGCAATTTTCACCGCTCACCGGGAAATGACCCGCTGGCTATATGGCGGCGGGCTGCCGATTTGGGGATGTCGGTAAGCGTCGGGGGCGCGGCGGCGGGATTCGCTTCACCCGAATTTGCCGAGTTGGTAGGGTCATTGCCAAACCTGACCGTAATCATCGAACACCTGGCCGGCATGGGCATCTACGCCATCGGAGCCGATTCAATGCTCTCCGACGACGTGTTCCGCGCGGCGTTGACGTTGTCCCGCTTTGACAATACGGCGATCAAAATTCATGGCATGGGTGAGATCAGCGACCCGCCGTTCCCCTATGCCAATACGCCGCCGTACGTGCGCATGGCCTACGACGCTTTCGGTCCGGACCGGATGGTTTGGGGCTCCGACTGGCCGCGCGTAACCAACCGGGAGGGCTACCGCAATTCTCTGGCCCACACGATGGAACAGGTGGGTTCCTGGTGCCCGGCCCAGGACATTGCGAAAATATTCGGTGAATCCGCCTTGCGATACTGGGCGTTCGAATAGGTACAACAAACATGGTGTCCGATCATCGGCAAACCTGCCATCGACAATAGGCAGGGCCTTTTCAAAGTTGCGGAAATCAAACACCCGCTCGTCCTGAGCCTGTCGAAGGACGGTCGCCGATGGTTCGACAATCTCACCATGAGCGGAGGTCGGAGGACTTTGAAAAAGCCCTAAACAATGGCGCCACGATATTGCAATATGCGGTAACGTTTGCGAAACTAATCGTGCCTCAGTGACAGGGGAATAAGACTCCATTCCAAAACAGGAGAATTTGATCCAATGAATCGCTATCTGAAATATGTCGCGGGCGCCGCAATTCTGTTGGTCGTGGTCGCCGCTGTGGCATGCACCTCGGAAGATGCCGCCACAACCGACCCCTCCGGTTCCACCGGACCCACGGCCGCCGCTACTGGAACCACCCAAATGGTAGAAGCAACGGCCACTGGCGCTTCCGGGGGCACCGAGCCAGCCATGACGGCCACTCAACCGGCCGAGTCCACCGCCATGCCGGGCGGCGGCGGCGAGGCCACCTCAGCCAGCAACCAGGGCGATAGCAGGCTTGCCGTCGTTCGGGATCGCGGCCATGTGGTTTGTGCCAGCCGCAACGACGTGCCGGGCTACGGTTACATTGACGCATCAGGAAACAACGTTGGATTCGACATTGACCTGTGCCGCGCCTTGGCCGCCGCAGTGCTGGGCGATCCCAACGCCATCGAAATCCGCTTGATTACCGCTACCGAACGCGGGCCAACGATCCAGTCCGGCGAAGTTGACATGCTGGTTCGTACCGTAACGTGGACCACATCGCGCGATGCGTCCTGGGGCAACTACGCCCAGACCATGTTCTATGACGGTCAGGGTTTCATGGTAAACAGGAGTCTGGGCATTACCAGCGCGCTGGAACTGGAAGGCGCCAGCGTCTGCGTAACCCAGGGCACGACAACCGAGCTGAACCTGGCCGATTTCTCCAGCCAGAACGGGCTGAACATTGAAGCGCTGACTTTTGAAGACACCTCCGCCGTGGTTGCTGCCTACGAAGCCGGCCAGTGCGACGCTTTCACCAACGACCGCTCTCAGCTGGCAGCGTTGGGCGCATCCCTGTCCAACCGGGCCAACCACGTGATTCTGCCGGAGACCATCTCCGAAGAACCTTTGGGGCCGGTGGTTCCCCACGGCGATGACCAGTGGTTCGACATCGTGAAAACGGTGATGGGCATTCTTATCTATGCCGAAGCTTACAGCGTAACCTCCGACAACGTTCCCAGCGCTGTTACCGACGACACCAAGGTTGACCGCCTCTTCGGCCTGGCAGGTTCTTACGGCCAGGGAGACTTGGGCATCAGCGACACCGCCGCCCAGGACGTAATCAAAGCCGTGGGCAACTATGGCGAGATTTACGACCGCAACCTGGGCCCCGCGGGCGTCAACCTGCCGCGGGAGAATGGCCGCAACGCGCTGTGGGCCAACGCTCCGTGCGGCGATTGCCCCAAGGGCGGCCAGATTTACGCTGCGCCACTGCGGTAATCCAACGGCGACATTTGCCGCATCCTGAATGCGAACCTAATCGGGGCGGGTTTCAAGACCCGCCCCTACGGTTATCTTTGCGCCGGGTGAACCGCCACCCGCAATAAGTTAGAATGTGCCCAAGCCGAACCCGGCGCCATCAAACACTTATGACGACGATACAGAGCAGGTTAACCTACCAGGGCATCCCGGTCTGGCGTCACGCCTTGGTAATCCAGTGGGCAGCGCAAATCGTGTCGGGTTTTCTGGTGGTGTTTCTGGTTGCCTGGTTTTTCTTCAATATCGCCAACGCAATCGAAGAGCGGGAAATTCCCTACGGGTTCAGCTTCCTGTCCCGCGCTTACCAGACGCCCATTGGCCAGCACATCCTGCCCTACGACCAACAGTCGGATTCCTTCCTCTATGCTTTCGGCGTCGCGGCGGTCAACACCATCTTTGTGTCAATCGTTGGCGTCATTCTGGCCACGCTGGTGGGAATATTCGTCGGCGTCTCCCGGCTGTCGGGTAACTGGCTGGTGGCGAAACTGTCGCTGGTGTATATCGAGTTCTTTCGCAACGTCCCCCTGCTGATCCAGTTGTACTTCTGGTTCTATATCGTGCTGGCCCTGCCCCCGGTGCGGGAGGGATATGTCATCGCCAATCGGTTGTACGTAAACAACGGGGGCATATCCATGCCGTTCCCCTTCCCCCAGGGATGGGCCGCGGGGATTGCGTGGCTGGTCTTTGCGGCGGTCGCCGTCGTCGCCTGGGTGGTTATCCATCGCCGGCTGACCCAGCGGGAAATCGCAACCGGCGTTGCCTCCTATCCGTTCATAGCCGGCTTTGCCGCCGCCGTAATCATCGGAGCGGCGGCCTGGTTGGTCATCAGTCTTGCCGGCAGCGCGCCCTTTGTTATCTCGCAGCCGGCGCCCCAGGAGGGCACTTTCGGGCGGATAGCCGGCGGGTTCACCATCTCCGGCGGCCTGCTGGCCCTGCAGATTGGGCTGGTGCTGTACACCTCGTCATTCATTGCCGAAATCGTCCGCGCCGGCATCCAGTCGGTGGGGCGCGGACAAACTGAAGCCGCCCGCGCGTTGGGGCTGTCAACCATGAGAACCCTGCGTAGCGTCACGTTTCCCCAGGCGTTACGCGTGATCATCCCACCGTTGATAAGCCAGTGCCTCAACCTAACCAAAAACAGCAGCCTGGCCGGGGCAATCGGTTATTCCGACCTGACCAGTGTAGCCAAAACCATGACACAGACCGCGCCGGCGGTCTCTATTTTCATCCTGATCATGGCCGCCTACCTGGCGATGAGCCTGTCCTACTCGCTGATAGGCAACTTGTACAACCGCCGTATCAGGATTGTGAGAAGATAACCGATGGCCACCGTTCCTGACTCCCTACCTCCAGAGGCTTTGCCGCCACCCCGCCGAGAAACGGGACTGGCAGGTTGGGTTCGCGCCAACCTGTTCAGCAACTGGTACAACAGCGCCCTCACGTTGCTGGTCGGCGGCCTGGCGGCCCTGGTCCTCTGGTACGGTTTGAAGTGGTTGCTGATAGACGCCGACTTCACGGTTATTTCGACCCTGGGCGGTCTGTTGATAATCGGCCAGTACAACGCTGAGTCGGCCTGTTCAGGACAGAACTGTTTCTGGCGGCCTCAAGTTGCCTTGATGATGGTGACTCTGTTGTTGGGAATGACCTGGGTAGTCGCCGGCGGCGGCATTGCCAGGCGCATTGCCATTATGGTCGTTGTAGTGATCTCGCTCTTTGCATTCCTTCCCTACAGTCTGGAGCGGATGGGGTGGGATGTGCGCCTGCTGCTGCTGGCAAACATACCGTCGCTGCTGGTGGGCTGGGCTCTGGGCCGTTACACGCCTTTGGGCGCCTGGCGTTGGGTAGCCACCATTAGCGTGCTTGCGTTCCTGTTGACGCTGGTGTTACTCCGAGGTCTTCCCGGAGTGCCCGGCCTGCAACCGGTCTCGGTATTGCATTGGGGCGGGTTGATGCTGAATCTGCTGTTGGCGGTGGCCGGCATTGTAGTAAGCTTTCCCATCGGGATTGCGCTGGCGCTGGGACGGCGCAGCCGGTTGCCGGTGGTCAAACTGCTGTGCGTGGTGTTCATCGAGGTGTTCCGCGGGGTGCCGCTAATCACTCTGCTGTTTATGTCCCAGGTGCTGGTGCCGTTGGCATTCCCGGCAAACTTCCCGCTGAACTCGGTGCTCCGGGCGGCCATCATCATCACACTGTTCAGCGCGGCCTATATGGCGGAGAACATCCGGGGAGGATTGCAGGCCCTCGATCCCGGTCAGGAGGAGGCGGCTCGCGCCCTGGGATTGCCCCAATGGCAAACGACAATGTTCATCTCGCTGCCCCAGGCTATCCACAACGTAATTCCCACCATCGTGGGCCAATTCATCGCGCTGTTCAAAGATACCACCCTGGTGTACATCATCGGGATGCTGGACATATTGGAACTCAGCCGCAAGTTCGCCACGACTTACGTCGAAAATGGCACTCTACCGTACCTGGATAACGTGAGGGAGCTCTTCATCTTTCTCGCGCTGGTGTTCTGGGTGTTTACCTACGGAATGTCGTACATCAGCGGACGAGTTGAACGGCATCTCGGCGTGGGCGTCAGATAGTCCAGGTATTGCAGAGAATTCTGCTAAAATGGCTGGACAGGATTGAGGCAATTGGGGGCGCTTTGGCGTCGCCTGGCGTGGGTGGCATTTTATATCTCGCTGGACGTGTTAATCGGCGCAATTACTTATGCCGTCAGCTATGGGGAAGCGGACTAACTTCGGGCGAATTGATGATTCGGATAATGACCGCCGTGCTGCTGGCGAATGGCATCGTAGGAGGGCCGGACGTAATGCTTTACTGGAGAGAATCGGGCCGTCGCATTGAAGCGGAACGGAAACTGGACGAAGAAAGAAAATTGCTGGCTGAAGCAAGGAAAGAACGTGACGAAGCCGTGGCCCTCATCCGGCGGTTGGAAGAGCAGCTGGCCCAGGAACGCCAACGCTCCGAAACCGCGTAATTCCTTCACCTGGCCAACACATAACGGAGGCGCGACTATGAGCGCTGATACTGCCGCCGCAACCGACAACATCATCGTCTGCAACGACGTTCATAAGTGGTTTGGCAATTTCCACGCTTTGCGGGGCATTACGACCACCGTCAAACGCGGCGAAGTTGTCGTAATCATCGGGCCTTCCGGATCCGGCAAGTCCACCTTCATACGCACTCTGAACCGCCTGGAGCAGCACCAGCGGGGCGAAATCTTCGTGGACGGCATCGAACTGTCCAACGACGTGCGCAACATCGATACAATTCGCCGAGACGTGGGGATGGTGTTTCAGTCCTTCAACCTGTTCCCGCATCTCACCGTCATGGAGAACATCACGCTGGCGCCTTCCAAAGTGCGCAAAATTCCGGCGAGGCAAGCCGAATCGGCTGCGATGGAACTCCTGGAAAGGGTGGGAATCCCGGAACAGGCTGACAAATATCCGGCGCAACTTTCTGGTGGACAACAGCAGCGCGTCGCCATCGCCCGGGCCCTCGCCATGCAACCCAACATCATGCTCTTCGACGAGCCAACCTCCGCGCTGGACCCGGAGATGATCAAGGAGGTGCTCGAAGTAATGCACGAATTGGCGGCGTCGCACATGACCATCCTGGCGGTTACCCACGAACTGGCGTTTGCCCGCGAAGTAGCGGACCGCATCGTGATGTTTGATGAGGGCCAGATTGTCGAAGACCAACCACCCGATGAATTTTTTAACAACCCGCGCCACGAACGGGTTAAGCATTTCCTTTCTCAGATCCTCTAACCTGAACACAATGTATCAGCACAGCTTGAGCATCCGGATCGCCAAATCCATCGTTTTAGTGAACGGCCATGATTGGAATTAACCGGATCGGCAATTGGATTTGGGCCAGCGCCGATTCTGATTCAGCCAGAGCTCGCGAGCGCAGGTTGCCAGTGTGGGAATATCTGTGGTTCACGCGGCTATACCGGATCTGCATTGTGTTGGGATGGTGCGCTGTCATAGCATTTTTCCTGATCTGGAATCTGGTTTGGGCCACACCATGATGCCGGCGCGAATTCCGCCGTATCCCGGGCTCCCCTGAATTGCCGCCCCTCTGAGGGCACTGTACAATCGCATCCAAGTCATTTATCCCCAGGCGCTTGGAGGATTGGTATGCCGGATCAACAAATGCAGATTGGAGTAGTGTTTCCCCAGACTGAGATAGGAGCCGACCCAATTGCCGTTCGGGATTACGTGCAGGCGGCTGAGCAACTTGGATTCGCTCACATCATTGCCTATGACCATGTTCTGGGAGCCGATACCGCTTACCATCAGCCGTGGACGGGCAGCTACACGAAAGACAGCATGTTTCACGAGATCTTCGTTGCTTTCGGATACATGGCTGCGCTCACCACCAGGGTAGAGCTCGTTTCGGCGATCCTTATCCTGGGCCAAAGGCAAACCGCTCTCGTCGCCAAGCAAGCTGCCGAGGTCGATATATTGAGCGGCGGGCGATTAAGGTTGGGCATCGGCGTAGGTTGGAACCACGTCGAGTACGAGGCGTTGGGCGAAGATTTTTCCACGCGGGGACGGAGAGCCGAGGAACAGATGGAATTGCTGCGTCGACTCTGGACCGAAGAAGTCGTCGATTATCACGGCAAGTACCACAACATTACTCATGCCGGGATCAACCCCCCTCCCGTGCAACGGCCAATCCCAATCTGGATGGGAGCCGGCAGCCGTGGGCGCGGACCTATCCCGCCCGACCGTGTGCTCAGTAGGGTGGGACGGTGTGCTGATGGCTGGTTCCCGCAATTTCAGTCCGACGACCCCATGGCGGCTGCCACCATCGCCAGAGTCCGCCAGGCTGCGGCGGACGCCGGCCGAGACCCGGACGCCCTGGGCATGGAACCCCGGGTCAACTACTCGGATGGTGATCCGGAGTATTGGCAGTCCACCGCTGAAACTTGGCGCGGGCTGGGCGCCACTCACTTCTCGGTGAACACCATGTCTGCCAACCTGAATACTCCCGATGCCCACATCAACGCGATCCGAGAGTTCAGGGAAGTCATCAACGGGTAGCGAGTCCTGTCAGCGCCGACACGTCGGACCGGCGCGTTGGTTGATCGATCTGTACCCAGCTAACCATCATTTACAGGAGGCGACAATCATGGGCAGACTGGATGGCAAGGTGGCTTTGATTAGTGGTGGCGCTCGAGGCCAGGGAGCGGCCGAAGCCAGAATGTTCGCCTCCGAGGGTGCGTGCGTGGTATTCGGCGATATTCTGGACGATGACGGGCGCATGGTTGAGGCAGAAATACGGGAGTTGGGCGGCCAGGCCACCTACGTCCATCTGGATGTCACCAGCGAGGCAGACTGGGCGGCGGCCGTCAACCGGGCAGTTTCGGAATACGGCAAGCTGGATGTTCTGGTGAATAACGCCGGTATAGTGCTGGGTCGCACCATCGAAGAGATGACGGTCGAAGAGTGGGATCGTTTATTCGATGTCAACGCGAAAGGCGTATTTCTGGGTACCAAGGCTTCCCTGGGCGCAATGCGCGACGCTGGCGGTGGCAGCATCGTCAATATCTCATCCACTGCCGGTTTGGTCGGAAACGACTACAACCTGGCCGGATACAGCAGCACCAAGGGCGCGGTGCGCCTGTTCACCAAGTCCACGGCGATTCAGCACGCCCGGGATGGCATCCGGTGCAACTCGGTGCATCCGGGCCCCATTGACACTCCTATGCTGGTGGAGTCTCGTCGGGGTCGTGGCGCGTTAACTGATGAACAGCAACGCCAACGCACGCCCCTGGGGCGAATCGGTCGACCGGAAGATATCGCCTTTGCGGTCATCTACCTGGCGTCCGACGAATCCTCGTTCGTAACCGGCAGCGAGGTGGTGGTCGACGGGGGACGCACTGCAATGTGAGATCGAGCAATCCGATATGCCCCGCACCTGGCCGTCTGCGCGGGCTGGGCCGGTTGAACGGCAAAGAGGGACGCTGGTTGCGTCCCTCTCAACTTGGGAGAAATGAAATGGTCGGGGCGGCCAGATTCGAACTGGCGACCCCCTGCACCCCATGCAGGTGCGCTACCGGGCTGCGCTACGCCCCGTCCCGACCTTTCCAAGATAGCATACGGAATTTTGGGGCGCAACTTACTGCTGCGGCTCATGCGTACCCATTTTGTCATTGCGACCCCGTACTTGATACGGGGGTGGCAATCTCGTCGCCGTAACAATGGTGGTTTGCCGACGTGCCTTCAACCTCAACGAGATTGCCACGTGGTTCGACAGGCTCACCATGAGCGGCTGCGCTCCTCGCAATGACAGTAGGCCAGTTTGGTTTGACAAAATGGGTACGCATGAGATGGCTGCCGTGGTCGTGTAGATAAGCGGCTCTCGTGTTATCCTGAGGCGGGATTCAATTTCCTGAAGGGATAGACCGTCCGGCTGCGATTCCCTGCTAAATATATCCGGTAACCCAACCACAAGGCGGGATCGACAGACCGCTTCGTGCCCTGCCCGCGTATCTTTCTGACCATGACCCAGGACTGTTACAGCATTTTAGGGATCCCCCGCACCGCGACGGTTGACGAAATTCGCCTGGCTTACCGCAGGCTCGTTCGCCTTTACCACCCTGACCTCAATTCCGGTCCGGAAGCAGAATCGCGAATGCAGCAGATCAACGAGGCTTACAGCACCCTGTCCGACCCACAGCGTCGCCGGCAATACGATCTGGGGAGCCTGGGCGTCGGGGCGGCGGCGCGGCGCTACAATCGCGGATCAGTCAATCGGACGCGCCAGCGTGCTGCCAGAGGCGGTGGCGATTCACGCGATGCTCGAGCCGGCGAAGATTTGAAGGTTTCCGTTTTCATAAATCCCCGGGAAGCACGCCAGGGAACCCGCAAGTCGTTTTGGGTCGAACGGCTGGAAGCCTGTCCCAGATGTCGTGGAACCGGCACCGAGCCCGAAGAAACGCTTACCGCGGGGGCCTGCTGGCGGTGCGCCGGCAAGCAACGTATCCCCAAGGAATTACGATTGCAGGCGACCATACCGGCCGGCGTTGCCGACGGCGCCCGGTTGAGGCTGCGCGGACAGGGATACGCTGGAATTAACGGCGGCCCTCACGGTCATGTGTACATCACGGCCCGCCTGTCGAAATCCTCGGGCATTGCTCACGCATTCACCTTTCTGATGCGCCACATGTTTCATTAAACGACATGGTTGATGAAAGGTATTCTGATCTAACCTCGCATCTGAGTCAGTGGCAATCCGCAGTTCCTGCACCGGGGCTTGCGCTGGTCATCACTGATCGACGCCGCACCTTGTACACGGCCAGGCTTGGCTATGCCGATGTATCCGCCCGCCAACCGGTACTAGCCGACACCACTTTTCAGATCGGCAGCATTGGCAAATCTATGACTGCCCTCGCATTGATGCAGCACGTTGAATCCGGACGCCTCGACCTGAACGCGCCGTTGAGTACGCATCTTCCCTGGTTCGCTTTTCCCTCTAACTACGGGCCCGTTACACTCCGCCACGTGATGAGCCACACGGCCGGTTTTCCCGCAGGAACAGATTTCACCCCGGCGTCCCGCTATGAAGGTTACGCGCTGCGCTACACGCGGGCGGCATGGGAACCCGGTGAGCGGTTCCATTACTCCAACACCGGCTACAAGCTATTGGGATGGCTGCTGGAGGATTTGGAGAGCGCTCCGTATGGAAACGTCCTGCGCCGCCGTGTGCTGGAACCGGCGGGCATGACCCAAACCGATCCGATTGCCACTCATGCCAATCGCCACCGCCTGGCCATCGGGTACGTGCCGCTCCATGACGATCGCCCGTATCGCAATGGCGACACACTGATCCCAGCGACATGGATGGAATACAACGCCGGAGACGGCAGTCCGGCAGCCACGATTGAAGATATGGCAAGCTACGCCCGGCTTTGGCTTAACGGTGGTCGCGCGGGGCAACGGGAGCTGGTTTCTGCCGAATCATTTCAGCAAATGACCACGCCTGTTATCGCCATGAATCGTGGCGCACAATATGAGCACGACTACGGTTACGGATTCGGAATCATTTCACACCAGGCTGACGGCCACCGATTTATAGGACACGGAGGAAGCACGGTAGGGTTTCGGGCCATTATGCTGGTGGACCAAACCGATTCGCTGGCGGCCGCATTGTTGTGTACCGGCTCGGACGTGGACACATACACACCGGCGTTCTATGCGCTACAGGCAGCGGCCGCAATTCGCGATGGGTTGCCGATGCCCTCACCGCCCGACGCTCCCAACCGCGAAGAGGTTTCCGACGCTAATCGGTATGCCGGCGATTTCATCAATGAGGTTTCAGAGTCTCGGCTTAGCATCAGGAACGAAGGCAACCGCTTGATACTTGACGCACATTCCCCGGATCGGTCCCCGGTACTTGCCGGCGTCCGTTTGCAGCACATCTCGGGCGAGACCTTTGTCGTACCCGCTGATTCCTTCGACCCGTTCCCCCTTCGGTTCCGGTTCTTGGGTTCTGCCGGATCTGCGTCTTTGGCCGAGGAAGTTCACCACGGCGGAGACGTATACATCAGGGCGGACGCATCCCCAACCATTGACTATGTTCCGTATCCCCGAATCTGGGAGGCGTTGCCTGGCCACTATCGGAGCCACGCTCCCTACGTATCCAATTTCCGGATCTACCTGCGCCGGGGACGACTGTATCTGGCTTGGCCGAACGGCGGCGAGGAACCATTGACCGAAGAATCACACAGCCAACAAGAGGCCGGCTGGTTTGGCGTCGGCCCGGTTGCAGAACCCACGGCAGAGCGGATCAAATTCGGACCGGTAGTGGCGGGCAAAGCGCTGCGGGCCAGCTGGACCGGCGGTGGGGATTTCTACCGCGTGAGTTGATTCCCCGTCACATCACGCCGATGGAAACTTCTGCGCCCGGCGGTAGTAGAAACGGGGCAATAAGGTTCAACCCAAGCATTGGCGAACTAGAGCTGGCCGATATACTCTTCATACGCGGCGGCATCCAGCAGCGTATCCAGCTCCGATGCATCGCTGATCCTGACTCTGAGCATCCACCCGTCGCCGAACGGATCATTATTGACCAACTCCGGCTCGCGGGCCAACCTGGCATTGACCTCCATCACATCTCCGCTCACCGGCGAATAGAGGTCGGAAACAGCCTTGACTGATTCAATCTCGCCCATCTTCGCCAGGTGACCTACGCTGGCTCCAATTGCGGGTAATTCCAGATACACAACGTCACCCAACTGGTCCTGGGCGTAGTGCGTTATGCCTACCAACGCCAGACCCGCCGAACCGTCCTCCAAAAGGACCCATTCGTGCTCGCGAGTGTATTTTCGGTCTTTGGGATTCACGTTGTTTACATCCTCCAGCTATTGAATGAGGCGAGGCGGTCGATCCATCACTACGACGCGCGCTTGTAGAAGGGCAGTTCCGCCGTGGCTGCCGGCGCTGCGCGGCCGCGTATATCCACCGTGAGTTCTGCATCGACACTGTTCGAGTCGATGAAAGCCATGGCGATGCATTTTTCCAGCGTGGGGGAATAGCTGCCGCTGCTGATAACTCCAACCACAGCGCCGTTAGCGAATACTTCGTACCCGGCGCGAGGGGCGCTGCGACCGGGCAAAGTCAGGCCCACCAGCTGACGCGGCGTGCCGTACACCCTTTGTTGGTCGAGGACATCGGCCCCGTTAAACCCGCCATCGCGCCGTACAAAACGGCCCATTCCGGCTTCGATCGGGGAAATGTCATCCGCCAATTCGTGACCGTGCAATGGCAACCCCGCCTCTAACCTCAATACGTCGCGGGCTCCCAGGCCGCAGGCTACTGCCCCGGCGGCGCAAAGTTGTTCCCAAATAACGGCGGCGTCGCCGGCGCCCAAAGCAATCTCGAAGCCGTCCTCTCCGGTGTATCCGGTGCGGCCAACGAACACCCGCCGACCATCCATGTGGCCGCGACCCCAGGAAAACGGCCGCAGCAACGAGGGGACTGGCGATCGGCCCGGGTTGTGCGCCAGGCCGGTGCCCGGCGAAAAATCTTCGCAGAGCCGGTCGATTATGTCGGCAGCTGATGGGCCCTGTAAGGCAATCAGCCCCGTGGCGATGGTACGGTCCGTAATCTGCACTCCCCTGCCGTCGAAATGCTGGGCCAGCTGCCTGTCGAACCACAGTGAAACCGCCGGCCGATTTCCGGCATTGGGGATGAGCAGAAATTCGTCCTCGGACAACCGGTAGAAGATGGTGTCGTCAATGACGCCTCCGTCTTCTTTGCAGATGAAACAATACCTCGCCCGGCCAACCCTGAGCCCCGACGCTGATCCCGTTAGAAGAATGTCCAACAGAGCAGCGGCGTTGGGGCCATCCAGGTGCAAGCGGCCCATGTGAGAGACATCGAACAATCCGGCGCCGTTGCGAACGGCAGCAACTTCGCTGATGATGCCCGCATATTGCACGGGCATATCCCATCCGCCGAAGGGCACCATACGGGCCCCCAAGGCTACGTGGGTGTCAAACAACGCCGTGCGCAGGTTCTCTGTATTAGGGGATTCGGCAGTCATCGTATCTTCTGTGCTATGACGGTTGAGCGGTCAGCCTGCAATTCATCATACCGCCCTGATGGGGAGCGTGCAATGATTGGTTCCGGCTCCAGCGTACCAACTTTGCCAAACCAAACCGGCCTGCCGTCATTGCGAAGGACGGCTACCGCCACCTGTCATTGCGAGGAGCGCAGCGACGTGGCAATCTAGTCGCCGTAGCAATGGTGATTTGCCGACGTGTGTTCAACCTCACCGAGATTGCCAACCCCCGCATCGAGTACGGGGTCGCAATGACAGATTAAAGTGGGTACGCGCGCGTCAGGGCAATCGCATTCTCAAAAACAATGGGCGTAGGGGAGCCGGATTCCGTTCCGGCACAACGTCAACCGCCTTCAATCTTTGCTGGACCAGACGTATTCAACCTCGGCAACCGCAAATTCAGACGCTGGTTGTTGCCTCCAGATGAGAATGCGATTGCCCTGACGCGCGCGTTGGGTGCGGGCCGATGTCCGGATCGATATGTTATCATTACTCGCTAAATCAAGCCGGGCCAGGGAAGATTTCTGATCGACCGCCGGAGCGTCTGAGGATATAATGCCGCGACTTACACCACAGGAGATCGACGCCTACCTCGCCGGCCCTCATGTCGCCCATTTCGCCTCGATCCGTCAGGACGGCACACCACACATATCGCCGGTTTGGTACCGATGGGAAGACGGTAAAGTAACCGTTGTTTCCGGCGACTCTGCGGTGAAAACGCGGAATGTACGCCAAAATCCCAAGGTTGCGATCTCCGTGGCCACCGACGAATGGCCTTACCAGTACGTGATTCTGGAAGGCGATGCCACCGTGGAGAATGCCAATCTGCGTGATACGGTACGCAGCATCTTTTCCCGCTATGAGGGGACAGAACGCGGAGCGCAAGACGCCGACGAGCTGACCAGAAGCGACCAGCGACTCGTTGCAATCATAATTGACGTCAACCGTGTTATGTCCTGGAAAGGTGTCGACGAATAATCCATTGCCTGGCTCTGCCGATGTAGTGATCATCGGTGGCGGCGTCATAGGCTGCGCTATCCAGTACCACCTGGCGCAACTGGGTGTCGCCAATACGGTACTGCTTGAACGCGACGTGCTGGGTTCCGGCAGCACCGGTCGGTCGCAGGCGATCTGTCGGATGCATTACTCCAACCCGGTTACCGCGACCCTGGCGTGGCAAAGTCTTCAGGTGTTCACCGAGTTCGATGAGATAGTGGGCGGAGAGTCGGGTTTCGTACGTACCGGTTACCTGGTGGTGGTGAAAGATGACGACCGCGCCGGGTTGCAGCGCAACGTAGCATTACTGCAGGAGTTGGGGATCGACACCTCGGTGGTTACCCATGATGACGTAAGCCGACTGGCGCCGGCGATTCGGTTGTACGATGATGAACACGCAGCCTGGGAACCCCTTTCCGGGTACGCCAATCCGCATCAGGTTACCGTTTCTTACGCCGCCCGCTCGCGGGAAGCGGGAGCACACATTTCAATGCGCAACCCCGCCGTCAGTATCGTGTATGAAGGCAGTCGGGTTCAGGCAGTAACCACCCGGAACGGCGAACGCATTGCGACCGAAACCGTGATAATCGCCGCCGGACCCTGGTCATACCGCCTGCTGTCTGCCATCGGCGTAGAGGTTCCGTTGTTGCCGGTTCGACATCAGATAGCGACAGTCGCCCGTCCCATCGAACGGGTGCCCCACCATCCCACGGTTGGCGACATCAGCCAATCGTTTTCCTTCCGCCCGGATGGATCCGCATTTACCATGATGGGATTCGGAAACGATGAAGAGCAGCCGAATCCTGATTCCTATCCTGAAGGCATAGACCCGTCCGACGCCGCGTCCGCAATCTTCCGGTTGGGTCGCCGCATGCCGGGTATGGAGGATTCCTACTACCGGGGAGGTTGGTCGGGATTGTTTACAACCACACCCGACTGGCACCCGGTACTGGACGCGGTTTCTGGCGTAGATGGTCTTTATTGCGCCGTGGGATTCAGTGGCCACGGGTTCAAGCTGTCGCCGGCCATCGGGAAAGCCGTGGCTGAGCTGGTGGTGGAACGGCGAGCCAGAGACGTTGACCTCACCCCTCTGCGGCTCGACCGATTCCAGGACGGGGAATTGCTGGAATCCAGCTACCGATACCGGGTGCTGGCGTAGAAAGGAAAGATTGCCAGTGTCCGCTTGCCTCTTGACAACGTGGAGGGGTTACGGCAAGGATGGTGGCGCGCCAGCGCAGGGCTGATTCAAGCAATGAGGTCATCGGCGGATATGTTTACATCCTCTTACTTGGAACCAAACCTAATACATCCCGGTGATGCCAGAACGTTGTTGAAAGAGATGATGCCGGAATCGGTGGCCCTGAGTTTCTGGTCGCCCCCCTATTGTCTAGGGAAGTCATATGAATCCCACTTGAATTTTCGAGAGTGGGCAACGTTGCTGGAACAAACGATTGCAGCCCACTACCCGGTCATCAAAGCCGGCGGTTTCCTGGCGATTAACATTGCCGATATTCTGGCTTTCGAGGACCCGGATATGCCGCGAATCCAGGCGGATAACGTCAGCGCCAAGAAGGTTAAAATCACTCGGGATGAGGTGCTGGCCGCACAGCGGGATAATCCCGGCTTTGACAAGTACCAGCTGGCTTCCCTGCTGGGGTGCAGCGAACAGACCATCGACCGGCGGCTGAAAAACAACAACGTCCGGGGCGGCAAATACGCGCCTCAGACCAGAGTGAAACTCACCGCCGGACTGGTAGAGCGCTGGGCTGAAGACGCAGGATTTTATCTCTATGACCGGCGTGTGTGGGTAAAGGATCCGTGTTGGGAAAACAGCAGATGGCACAGCTTGTCCTATCGTTCGGTGGACGAGTGGGAGCATCTGCTGATTATCTGGAAGCCGGGAATAACGGTGGTGAACCGGGAACGGCTGGATGCCGACGAATGGGCAGAGTGGGGTTCGCGGGGCGTGTGGAATATACGGTCGGTTCGCTCTAATAGCGCTCACGAATCGCAATTCCCGTTAGAATTGCCGCGTCGGATGATAAGTTTGCTAACGGAGCCAAATGACTTGGTGTTGGACTGCTTTGTTGGCAGTGGGACTACTGCGTTAGCCGCGATAGGAGAAGGGCGGCAGTTTATTGGGTTTGACTTGAATCCTCAAAGCGTGCAGTTGGCAAGGGCACGAGTACAAGAAGCGTTGACTCCCTCATTAAGGCTGACGCTATGACGCTGAACGCTGGCGATCTTCGGGCTAATCTTGACACTATTGAGCAGATAGAGAAGGCTACGCTGCGGATGGTAGTTCAGGCCATCTATGATTTCAGGAACGAATCAGATCTGGTAGCCGACATAGGCGAGGACATTACTCGTGAGGCTCTGGACCGGCAAGGGATGCCAACCATACCGGTAAGGTTATTCGGCAAGATTGACTACAAAAGGGCGGCCTATTTGTTTCAACCCGAATATGCGGTGCGACAAGCGCTGTTTGTAGATTCAAAAGCGGAGAAAACGGCTGGCGCTCGCACAGCCACTATCCAGACATCCCAAACCTCAATGCGCATCCGTCAGGTAAGACAGAATCGGGCGGTGGATGTGCCAGGGGATTTAGAGAATATCGCGATAGTACGGGATGACGAATACCTGACGACAACGATATTCGTCAAGTATAACTACTCAGAAAGCTCGGCGGATGATGTCCCTAATCTTCTTGATTCTGTCTCGGTTTTGTGCTTGCCCAATGGACTTTTGCAAGATCGGTACAACCCAACTGCCAGTGATTCTATATGGCTGGCCGGGCGGAATGCTCCATCACGGGGCGAAGCATTTCGCGTTAGAATAAGCTTGGCTGCACTCAAGAACAAATCAGCGTGGCGAGTCCAAGCTATTTCCCTTCATCCTGATCAAGCTCTCGCTTGGGATGATTAATCTGCAACTGACGGAGCAACCCAACATGGTTACCGAATTTCAGTCTCATTACATCCCCAACACTGTGGTTGAGCAGAAGCAATTGCTGGATTCCATTGGTTTGGGAACCATCGACGACCTCTTTCAAGATATTCCCGATGCCTACCGGAATCCTTCTCTGGATCTGCCGGGTCCCATGTCCGAGCTTGATATTCAGCGAGAACTTGGAGAATTGGCATCAAGAAACCGGCCGCTGGCCAGCGGCCCTTCGTTTCTGGGCGCCGGGTGTTACCATCATTTCATTCCTGCAATCGTGAAAGCCCTGATGACCCGCGGTGAGTTCCTTACCGCATACACTCCATATCAACCGGAGGTATCTCAAGGAACTTTGCAGGTCATTTTTGAATTTCAAACCATGGTTAGCGCTCTGTACGGTATGGAGGTGGCTAACGCCGGGATGTACGACGGAGCCACCAGCCTCGCTGAGGCTACGCTGATGGCCTGCCGGGTTACCGGGCGAAATCGCCTGGTCGTCTGCGACGGTGTGGCGCCTTCATATCGTCAGGTAATAGCCACCTATTGCCAGGCTCAGGGTATCGCCATCGATGTGATCGCCACCGCCGACGCCGGAGGGGCGGCCAATGAAGCCACCGCCGGGATTGTGGCTCAATATCCCAACTTTTTCGGGACGCTCGACGACCTGGGCGCGCTCGGAGACGCCATCCACGGCGAGGGCGGTCTCCTGGTAGTGTCGGCCGATCCGCTGGCGATGGCATGTTGCGCCCGCCGGGTGCGTTCGGAGCCGACATCGTCGCCGGTGAAGGTCAACCTTTGGGCATACCGCCATCATTCGGTGGTCCGTATCTGGGCCTGTTCAGTTGCAAACAGCAGTACATTCGCCAAATGCCCAGTCGATTGGTGGGTCGCACAACTGATACCGAAGGTCGCACCGGCTACGTGCTCACGCTGCAAACCCGGGAGCAGCACATTCGTAGGGAACGCGCAACGTCCAACATCTGTACCAACGAAGCCCTGTACGCGCTGGCGTCGTCGATATACCTGGCGGCCATGGGTCGCCAGGGGCTCCGGCAGGTGGCGGAGCTGTGCTACCACAAATCCCATTACGCCGCCCAGCAAATCAACAACCTGCCGGATTATTCGCTGCCGGTGGAAGGCGAATTCTTCCAGGAATTTGTGGTGTCGTGTCCGACCGGCCCTTCCCAGGTGAACCTTCAGTTGATGGAGCGCAATATTTTAGGCGGGTTGGACGTCAGCGACCGGTTCAACAACGGAATGTTGTTGTGCGTAACTGAAATGAATACCAAATCCGAAATCGACCAATTGGTCGATGCCCTGGCCACAATCGGGTAATGCGATCGATTTTGGTTGCTCGAAATCCATTGGCGCTGAACCTAACGGGAGACATACTGCAAGATGATGAATAAAGGCGGAAATAGAGACACTTCCCGTCTGCTGATGGACCGGAGTGTGCCCGGTCGGGTCGGAACGATCGCACCTACATTGGATGTGCCGGCCGCCCCCATGCCGGATCCCGCGTTTCTGCGCGATGATTTGCCACTGCCCGAAGTGTCGGAACCCGAAGTAGTGCAGTACTTCACCACGCTGAGTCAACTGAATTTCAGCATCGACACCCATTTCTACCCGCTGGGTTCGTGCACGATGAAGTACAACCCGAAGATCAATGACGATATGGCGTTTCTGGCCGGGTTTGCCGGCATTCATCCCCTGCAATCTACCGCCCAGGCCCAGGGAGCGCTGGAATTGCTCTATCGGCTCCAGGAATGGCTGACGGAAATAACCGGAATGGCCAACACCAGCCTGGCCACTCTGGCCGGCGCCCACGGCGAATTGGCCGGCGTATTGATGATGCGCGCCTACCACCTGGCGCGCGGCGACGCTGGCCGCACCAAAATGGCAATACCCGACAGCGCCCACGGCACCAACCCGGCATCGGCGGCAATGGCCGGGTTTGACGTGGTGACCCTGCCTTCCGACGCCGACGGCAACACCGACCTGGTCGCGTTGCGCGGGCTGGTGGGTGACGACCTTGCCGGCGTTATGATCACCCTGCCCAGCACCCTGGGGTTGTTCGACACCAATATCCTGGAAGTGTGCCAGTTGGTCCACGATTGCGGAGGGCTGGTGTACGGCGACGGCGCCAACATGAATGCCCTGCTGGGACGTGCCAAGCTTGGCCCGCTGGGTTTTGACGTTTGCCATCTCAACCTTCACAAGACGTTCAGCACTCCGCACGGCGGTGGCGGGCCCGGCGCGGGTCCGGTGTGCTGTGGCGACAATCTGGCTCAATATCTTGCCGCGCCGATAGTTATCCGTACCGACAGCGGCGAGTACCAATTCAGCGAACCGGATGGAAGCATCGGAAAGATAAGCAGTTTTCACGGCAATTTCGGCGTGTTGGTGCGAGCCTACACGTACATCCGAACGTTGGGCGCCGATGGCCTGAGATCCATCAGCGGCAATGCGGTATTGAATGCCAATTATCTGATGCACGCTTTGAAGGACATATACTCACTACCATACGATCGTACGTGCATGCACGAGGTAGTGTTCTCCGCGGACTGGCAGCGCGAGCGAGGTGTCAGTGGACTCGAGGTCGCGAAACGGCTGCTGGACTACGGGTTTCATGCTCCCACGATGTATTTCCCGCTCATAGTTCACGAAGCGTTGATGATTGAGCCCACCGAGTCAGAAACCAAAGACACGCTGGACGCATTCATCGGCGCCTTGCGGGCTATCGACGCCGAGGCCACGTCAAATCCGGAGTTGGTGCAGAATGCGCCGCACACCACGCCGGTCGCCCGCCTGGATGAAGCCACTGCGGCGCGACGACCGGTATTGAAGTGGGAACCCGAAGCAGCTGATTAGTTCAGCCGGGGTCTGACCCGGGACGAACTTATCCGCCCTGTTCTGCTTCCAACGCCTGGCGCAACGCGTCAGGGTCCACGTGGACTTCTACGCCGGAGCGCTCTTCCTGCAACAGCATTGCAACGCGAGAGTCGCGGCCAGCCCATCCGCGGTTCAACGCTTCCGTCATTTCGGCGAGCGTCGTGTTGGCCAGTTTCATGGGCACGTCGAATTCTCGCCCCACGGCAACCGCCAGGTCCACGTCTTTGCGAGCCAAACGAAGCGCGAAGTCCGGCGGGTCGTATTCGTTGATCAGGAAGTGTTGAGCCAATCCCTCGAACATGCCGCGCCGTCCGCCGGCGCCCTTGCGCACTGCCAGCCACAGCGCCAGCGGATCTACGCCCGCCTTGATGCCCATCGTAAAAACCTCGGCCAGGGCGGTTTGAACGATGTAACCGGCGCAGTTGTGCACCAACTTGGCCACGGCGCCGCTTCCAATTGGCCCAACGTAATATGCGGCATCGCCGATGGAATCCAGGACCGCCTTGTGCTGATCGAACACGGCTTTGTCGCCGCCTACCCAAATCGCCAAACGACCGCTGGAGGCGCCTGCCGGACCGCCACTCACCGGGGCGTCCAGCACGTTGATGCCCTGTGCGGCAACCCGGTCGTGGATTTGACGGATGAGGGTAGGCGAACTCGTGCTCAGGTCAAAGTAGGTTTTACCGGCCTCCATCCCGGACATAATGCCATCTTCGCCGAGGGAAACCGCTTCCACCTCCACGGGGCCGGGGAGGGATGTGAACACCACGTCGGAAGCAGCGGCAACCTCTCGGGGTGTATCAGCCCACTGGGCGCCAGCTTCCAGATGCTGGATGGCCGCCTCCCGCCTGATGTCATGAACCACCATGTCGTTGCCGCCGCGCAGGCAGTTATACGCCATGCTGGCTCCCATTGTTCCCAATCCGATGAATCCTACTTTCGCCATTATTGTTCTCCCATTGGTTGGCCAATTCTCGTAGCCACTAGGTAAACGCATTCTATCAGAGGGTCGCCGTTGCCAGCAGGGATATTAAGCGAACCCCTGGGCAACGCCAGCGAGCCAGGGCCTTTTCAAAGTCCTCCAACCCCCGCTCATGGTGAGCTTGTCGAACCATCGGCAACCGTCCTTCGACAGGCTCAGGACGAGCGGGTGGTTAATTTGCACAACTTTGCAAAGGCCCTGATTGATGACGCCAGGGTCTTTCGATTCTCCCTCTCCCCTTGTGGGAGAGGGCCGGGGTGAGGGGTAATAGTCTGCCGCAGGATAGTTCCCTATCTCACACCTTCACCCTCACCCTAACCCTCTCCCATCAAGGGAGAGGGAATTTCTTGTAAAACCGAAAGACCCTGTTGATGACGCCATCATCGTTGACGGGCGGCGGTCTGGCGAATAGACTGGTTGTGTCCATGGCCCGCCTTTTTGACCTTCACATCCATACCACCAAGGGGAGCGCTGATTCCAGCCTTACTCCGGAAGACCTCATACTTGAGGCGGAAAGGTTGGGGTTGCGTGGGTTGTGTATCACCGAACATGCTGGACCCTGGGATCGCCATGAATTCGCTGCCTTCGCTGGCCGGCACAACGTAGTGTTGATACGGGCAATGGAAGCCGACACCGATATGGGTCATATTCTTGCCTTTGGTGTGGACCGGTACCAGAGCGGTTTTCACCATGCGGAAGAATTGAGCAGAACGGCCCACTCCGCCGGAGGGTTCGTCGTTTCGGCCCACCCATTCCGCGGGGTTCTGGGGCAACACCACCGAACCCGTCCTTACCTGTATCCCGACCCGAAAGAGCCAATCCCCACCAAACCGGAAGAAGCGTTGAAGCATCGTGTTTTCGAGTTGGCCGACGCCGTGGAAGTAGCCAATGGAGGCACGTCCGATGATGAAAATCGGTTCGCCGTAGATGTCGCCCACAAGTTGGGGTTGCCCGTCACCGGCGGAAGCGATGCTCACAGCACTCACGGGTTGGGACGGTTCGTCACGGAATTTCCCGACGAAATATTCGACGAGGCACAATTCCTGAACGCGTTGCACCGCGGAGATTTCCGACCCATGGAGGGCCTCCGTCGAGGCGATCTCCGTCCTTACGGCCTCCGCTCCGCGTCCTGATCCCTGTGAACGGTTGAGCTTCCTCAATTGGTTATCAACGGCGAGTCCCAAAAACCATACCTACGGCTACGACTATTGGCATGACCCAAGTACGATTGCCTCAACTGAACCCGCTGGAGCAGGTGTACGCCTGCATTGACCTGGAAACCACCGGGCTCAATCCCAATGCCGATACCATCATCGAGTTGGGAGCGGTCAAGTTCCGGGGCGGTGACGTGCTGGAACGATACCAAACATTTGTCAATCCGGGTCGAAACATCCCGGCCTTTATCCAGCAGTTGACTTCTATCACTCCCGCTCAGATCGAACGGGCCCCGGCGTTCCACCAGGTGGCCGGCCAGTTTGCTGACTTCGTGGGCGATCTGCCGATTATCGGCCATAACATAAAATTCGACCTGGATTTCCTGCAATCCCACCGGCTCGACCTGCCGAACAAGAGCTACAACACGTGGGATCTGGCCTCCGTGTTCCTGCCCACCGTTCCGGAATACAACCTGGCCGCGTTGGCCAAACATCTGGGGCTGGACCACGCCAACGCGCACCGCGCCAGCGCCGACGCCGAGGTCACCGCGCAGGTATTTCACAAGCTCCTGGAAATAGCAGCGGCATTGCCCGCCGCCAAGATTGCGTTCATCGCCCGCACGGCGCGCACGGCGAACGCAACCGTTGCCGATTTGCTGGAAGGCTTAATCCCTCACGCCCGGGGAGCCAACGCCATCCTGAACCAAGGTGATGCCGGCGGAGGCGTGGGACTGAATGGTCTGAACCTGGAAAGTCTGGCAGCCCGCGTGTCCGCGGAAAACGGCGGTTTATCTTCCAACGCCCTGCGCCGAACCCTCACCGAGCAACAGATTGAAGAATTGCTGTCGGCAGACGGAACATTCTCCAAATCATTCCCCGGTTTTGAAACCCGTCCACAGCAGGCAGAGATGCTCAAGGCCGCCACGCGCGCCATCTTCCAGGGCCGCAAACTGATCGTCGAGGGTGGCACCGGAATCGGCAAAAGCCTGGCGTACCTGCTGCCGGCTATTCTGTATGCAGCCGCCCACGGCCAGCGCGTCGTAATCTCAACCAACACGATAAACCTGCAGGAACAGCTGATCGAAAAGGATATTCCAGCCGTTATCGATATTCTCGAACAGGCCGGCATACTGGAAACCGGAGCTATCAAAGCGGCTCAACTCAAGGGGCGCTCCAACTATATCTGCCTGCACCGGTGGGCCAATCTCAGCAACTCGGATTCATTGAGCGTTGACGATGCCAGGGTTATCGGGAAAACGGCAGTTTGGCTTGATGACACGACGCACGGAGACCGCGCCCACTTGAACCTCCATTCCAGCGATCTCCGATCGTGGTCCCGTATCAGCGCGGACAATCCGGGCCTGTGCCCCGCGTTTCGCAGTGGTGCTCCCTGCTTCTTGCGCCAGGCGCGACAGCGCGCTGAGTCGGCGCACATTCTGGTCGTGAACCACGCTTTGTTGCTGGCCGACCTGGCCGTGGGTGGGTCCGTACTCCAGGATTATCAACGATTAATAGTAGACGAAGCTCACCATTTGGAAGAAGAAGCCAGCCGCCAGTTGGGTTTTGAAATCGCTCAGGACGCGCTGCCGCAGGAGCTCGATTCGGTGTACCGCAACATCAATCAAATTGGTGCGGCCGCCGCCAGGATGACGAGTGACACCGCCTCCACACACATTCAGGAAACAGCCTCCAACGCATCAGCGGCGTGTAATCAATCCGCCCAAGCGTGGGTCAGATTATGGGATGCAATCGAAAGAATGTTCCGTGGCGCCGGAAAATCAGCAGACGATCGGCAACCGTTGTCCCTGGATGCCGGCAGCCGACAGAGTGGCGAATGGAGCACGGTGGCAGCCGAATGGGAATCCTTTGCGGCCTTTCTGAACGGCTGCGTCAACTCGCTGAGGGAACTGGAACGCGCGGCGTCGGTGGGAACCTCGTCCGATGCTTCAGAGTCTGCCGCAGCAGAATTGAACGGATCCATCGACAACGTTATCCAAATCAACGACAACCTCGCGTCTGTTTTCGGGCGCTATGACGACGAACAAATCCAGTGGCTGGACGTGATGCGCCGCAACCTGACCGTCCACTCGACTCCGCTCACCGTAGGGCCGATCCTGGCCGACCGCCTGTTCATGGAGAAAGAGGCAGTGGTTCTCACCAGCGCCACACTGACCACCGATTCCAGCTTTGAATTCCTGCGCCGGCGCGTGGGGTTTCCGGAAGACAGCGACGAACTGTTGGTGGACAGTCCGTTCAACTATCGGCGAAATACGCTGTTGATGGTTCCGGAAGACATGCCCGACCCCCGGCAATCCGCGGACCATTCCAGAGCCACGGCATTGGCAATCGTGAACATGGCAAAGGAGTTGGACGGCCATGTCTTGGCGCTGTTTACCTCTCATAACGCCCTGCGTGACGTCTCTTTCCAGATACGCAACCAACTACCCGACGGGATTTCCTTGCTCGCCCAGGGTGTCAACGGCACGCCTCGCCAACTCATTGACCGGATGCAGGCCAACCCCCGTTCGGTTCTGTTGGGTACCGCAAGTTTCTGGGAAGGCGTCGATATGGAACCCGGCGTGCTGAGGGCTTTGATGTTGTGCCGCCTGCCGTTCCCGGTGCCATCCGACCCCATAATCAAAGCACGGGGAGCCTTGTGCAATAATCCGTTCAACGATTTCCAGGTCCCCCACGCTGTGTTGCGTTTCCGTCAGGGTTTTGGACGCCTGATTCGCAGCAAGTCGGACCGCGGCGCGATTATCATTCTGGACCGACGCATTCAGACTGCAAACTATGGCGACCGATTTTTGAATTCGTTGCCTTCCTGCACTTTCCAAAGATCCAACCTGGCAACTCTGGGTCAGCAAGCGGCCCAGTGGCTTCAATTAGACCGTGCGCCTCGTCATTGATCAGCCGTTTGACCTGTCGGAAAGTCTGGAAAGCGGCCAGGCCCACCGTTGGCGCAAGCTGGGTGATGGCTGGTATTCGGGAGTTCTCGGCGAACGGCTTTTGCACATCCGCCAATCTGAATGCGGCGTCGAATATATTAGCAGCGGCGCCAACGGACGCCAGCGTGATGTTGATCTGAACGATTCGTTGCAATCCTACTTCCGGCTGGATGACGAAATAGAGGTCATATATAGCGACATCTGCCGGGACCGCCGCGTGGCTTCTATGGTGGAGCGTTACCCAGGGTTGCGGATTTTGAGGCAGGACCCGTGGGAATGCACGGTAGCATTCATCTGCTCTGCCACCTCGAACATCCCGCGCATACACCAGAACATGGAAGCTATGGCAGATCGTCTCGGCAACCCGGTAAGCCTGGGCGGAGAGACACGGCATACCTTCCCGTCTGCGAATCAGTTGCAACGCGCCGGCGAAAGCATGCTGAGAGAGCTGGGCCTCGGTTTTCGCGCTCCCTACGTGATCGCGGCCGCCAATATGGTGGTAACGGGTGCGCTGGACCTGGACGAGTTGAAAAGGGCAACGTATGTTGAGACGAAGAACCGGTTGATGGATTGCCCGGGGATTGGCGCCAAAATCGCAGATTGCATCGCAGTGTTCGCGCTGGAGAATCTGGAAGCATTTCCCGTTGATGTGTGGGTCAGGCGCGCGTTGGCTGAGTGGTACTTCCCGATGCAGAAAAAGCCGTCCGACCGGGCTATGGTGGAATGGGCCCAGGGATACTTCGGCCAATACGCCGGTTACTCTCAACAGTACCTGTTCCACGGGCGTAGATTGCAGAAGTAACGCCACCATTTGACGAGGCGGGTACCGTGGCGTGCGGTCGGTGCTAATCACTTCCGGCGCGGCGCCGGAAATTCCCGATTTGGAACTTCAGTGCGCCGGTGGCCGGCCAACACTGATCGCTGCGGAACTGCCGTCGGGTGAGACCGCGAAATTAATTACGCACGCCGCCGCCGATGACACGAAAATGTAACACGTTGTCCGCGTCGGCGAACGCCTGCAACGCTCGCCGGAAAACCGGCTTGCTGTGTCGTTTCCGGGCATCCAGCAATATTCCCACGACGGTGCCGCTGTGCGCCACGTTGATACCAACTGCCCCGTTTTCCCGTGCGAAGGACTCCGCCCGTTCAACCCAGGGGACAGCATCCGCAGTGCAACCGGCGCGGGCGCTGATGGTCGCGCCGCGGCCCACCAATTCGGGATCCCCGCGACTGATGCCTTCGCGCACCAACTCCAGGGCAGCATCGGTTTTCACGGACACTGATTCCCAGTCGGCGGTTCGGTCAATCCGGTTGAACTCCAACGTATCGACCTCGCCCCCGCAGTCAACCACGATGACTTCCAGGGGCGGCGGCGGCCCCAGCGGTTCAGCCACTCTACCGCTCCGGTGATCGAACAAAGTCACCCCGGGGAACATGACGCCGTCAGTAGGCTCCACCGAAAGGGCTATACGGGCTATCGTTTCCGGAGACAACACAACGCCGACCGCGGTTCCCGTGGCCGATACGGCGGCTGTAATATCTGCGCTGCTGCTTCCCATCCCCTTGCCAATCGGCAGGGGATTCGCAACCGATACGTGCGCCAGCAAATCAGGTATCCGGCGCTGTTTTTGGATCTCAACCAGGGCCGATCCAACGGCCTGCAAAGTTTTTGGCAACCGGGGATCTCCCTTGACGCGAATACCCGTCCCGGCATCGGAAGATTCCCACAACGTTACGGTAACTCTAGAGAACTGGTTGATGGGACAGGTAACCAGGAAATGAACGCCGCCGGTGATACCCTGAACCAATTCGCCGCAGGTTCCGGGCGCCGATGCCGTGGCATGGCCCACTACTGCCCCAGTGGGCAGGGTGGGATCAGACTGTTCATCGGGGCCAGATCCGCGTCGCATGGCGGCAAGCGTAGCACACGGCACGACAACCCTCAATGAATTGTCCGCTTGGCGGGATTTACATTACAGCGCGGGAAGGCTTTATAGTGATGGGGATTCCAGCCACCACCAGCGTTACTGAATCCACGGCCGCGGCCATCGCCTGGTTGACAGAACCCTGTAAATCCTGAAACTGCCGGCCCAACGAGGATGTCGCTACCAACGAATGTCCCACTTCGCTACTCACGATGACAGCGTCCATGCCCATGTCTCTGACCACGGTAACAAACTGCCGCGCGGCGCCCACCGTTCGAGCCTCAAGTTCAATCTCCGGAATGTTCTCGTATTCCAACAGCAGGTTGGACACCCAGCCATCCAGTGAATCCAGCAACAACACCGTAGGAACGGCTGCATCCCCCGCCGTCGATTGATGTGCTACCGCCTCCCGCAATGCTCCGGTCGGATTCAACGGAGACTCAATCGTAAGCCAGTGGGGCGGTCGCCGCTCCCGGTGGCGAAGAACCCGCTGAGCCATGTCATCGTCGGTAACCGTGCCGGTAGCGAGGTAGTAAACCGGCTTCCCCGCTGCAATTGAATCAACCAACTGCTCGGCGTATACGCTTTTGCCAGAGCGTATGCCACCCAATACCAGGGATATATTGCTCATACTCGGTGGGCCAACGGTGTTGCTACGCCGAGGGCGAATAATCCAGCATGCCGTACACCAGGTCCATGTTCAGGCTGTTACGCACCCAATCCGCCAGCTTGTCGTACTCCAGGTCCCGGCCTACGTCGGATCCCGGGGGCATGGCAACTCCCTTGCGGCGGGCCAGTTCATTCAACAGGGCCTGCCGCACGCCGGCATTGTGGAACAACCCGTGGATATACGTCCCCATCGCCCGCCCCGTGGAATCCATGGCGCCGTCCAGGGCGTTGTCCGGGTTGACCTGGGCGTCGGCCCGGTCCAACACGGTGAACGCAGGTGCGACACCTTCACCCGTGGTCCTGCCCATGTGAATCTCGTAACCAACAACCTCTGCGTTGGCTGAGCCGGAAAACAGGGATCCGGGCATTGCGGCATCGGGATGCACGGTGGCGCGCACCCGATGCGTCTCTTTGGTTCCGGCAAATGTGGTCACCAGCGGAAGCAAACCGAGTCCATCAGCAGCGCCCACCGAGGATTCCACGCGATCCGGGTCCAGGATGGTTTTTCCCAGCATTTGATAACCGCCGCAGATTCCGACCACGGCCGAACCATCCGCAAACGCATCAGTCACCGCCCGCGACAGACCCTGCTGATCCATCCACAACAAGTCTGGGATCGTGGTCTTGCTGCCCGGCAGAATCACCAGGTCAGGGCGGCCCAGTCTGTCGCCGTGCTGCACGTATCGCAGGGCAACGCCCGGCTCCCGGTCGAGCGGATCGAAGTCGTCGAAATTGGAGATGTGGGGCACCTGCACTACGGCCACATCCAGTACGGCGGCTGCCGAATTGGATAGGGGCGTGATGTCCAACGCGACCGAGTCTTCCTCTGGTATGTGGATATCACGGAAATGATGCACGACGCCCACCACCGGCTTCCCCGTGTACTCTTCAAGCCAGGTCAGCCCGTCAGTTAGCAGCGACACATCACCGCGGAATTTGTTGATGAGGAATCCCTTCACTGCATCTCGTTCCGGGGGATCCAGCAACTGCAATGTGCCCACCAGCGAAGCGAACACGCCGCCTCGGTCAATGTCGCCACACAGCAAAACGGGCGCGTCGGCATACAGGGCCACCCGCATGTTGACTATCTCGGTGGCCTTCAAATTAATCTCGGCAGGACTGCCGGCCCCCTCGATAACCACCACATCGTACTGGCTTCGCAAAATGTCCAGCGACGACGTTACCGAATCCCAAAGCGTGGCTTTGAGATCGAAATAGTCGCGGGCCCGCGCGGATGTCAACGGACGGCCCATCAACACTACCTGGGCGTGGCTGTCGGCTTCCGGCTTGAGCAGCACCGGGTTCATCTCAACGCGGGCATCGACACCCGCGGCCTCAGCCTGGACTGCCTGAGCCCGACCGATCTCACCTCCGTCGGGGGTAACGTAAGAGTTGTTGGACATATTCTGCGCCTTGAACGGGGCGACTCGCAGGCCGTCTTGCCGCAGAATCCGGCACAACGCCGACACCAACACGCTCTTGCCTACGTGAGACGCGGTGCCCTGCACCATCAGGACGCGACCCAACGGTGCCGGCCGAATTGAGAGTTGGTCGCCGGTAGCGCTCAACGTGATGACCTCCCGAACAATGATTAGTTCCGACAATCGGACGATACCCACATTAAACCACAATCGCGGGTTGAGCACGCACCGGCTGAGCGCAGTTGCCGGCGTTTCCGCCGGATTTAGACTCCGCGTGGCGAATAACTGCCCCGTTGAGTATTCCAAACGATTGAGCCAACTGCAAGTTGGCGTTCTCACGCGTACCCACTTTGTCATTGCGACCCCGTACTCGATGCGGGGGTTGGCAATCTCGTCGCCGTAGCAATGATGGTGCGCCGGTGTGTGTTCAACCTCAGCGAGATTGCCACGTCGCTGTGCTCCTCGCAATGACAGCAGGCCAGTTTGGATTGACAAAGCGGGTACGCGGAGGGTTGGCGTTGCATTGCCAATTGCCGGGACGGATGATAACGTAGCCCTGATGCTCGCGCGAACATTCTGCGCCCCGCCGACGACTACAGCGCTGCGGCGGTTGATAACGCACCTAAAGCGGCTTTCGGGCGCGGTGGTAGCAGCAATTGCCGTTTTGATGTGCCTGGGATGCGGTTCAAACGTCGCGGATTCTGGTAGCATCCAATTCCAAATGGCAACTAACCGCATAGCCTACATTGATTCCGATGGGCAACTGGCAACGGTCAATCCGGATGGCAGCGACCGCAACTTGTTGACCGCTGGCGCAGTGGCTAACTCCGGTGGGCAAGTCAGCGGAGTATTGTCACAGCAATTGCCGCCAGACCGTTTGTACGGTTGGCCGGTCTGGTCTCCCGACGGAAGCCAAATCGCCGTTTCATTGATCGAGGGCGATTCCCGGAACAACGCAGAAATCAGCGTTCTGTCATTGGACGCAGCAACCGGCGTGGGCAGCCCGGTGTTTGTAAATGAAGCCCCAATGACCATTGCCGACGGCGCCGCCCACTATGTCCAATGGTCTCCCGACGGTCAGCTGGTGGGGATCACCGCCGCGACACCGGAAGGACTAACGCTGTTCGTAGCCGACGCCAGTCCTGCCGACGGCGCACGAGTTCCACGTGAGCCGGTCGCCGTGCAACGCGGTGCGCCGCTGTATTTCGATTGGTCGCCGGACAGTAATTCGCTCGCCGTGCACAGTGGCGAAGAAGTTTCGGTGCTCCGGTTCGACCGCGCAAACCTGGAACTCACCGTGCTGCCAATAACCCGCTCTCGTTCCTTCCGCACCCCGGCCTGGTCGCCCGACGGCGCTCAGCTGGCCTGGTCGGCTCCCGGCGGGGACGGTGAAGCCGTATGGGTCGGCAGACCCGGCGACCCGACATATCTCCCCATGAGACTGGCGGAAGTGGAAGGAAATACCGCTTTCCTCTGGTCGTCCGACGGCCGAACCATTGCAGTAGCAGACCGCCAGTCAGATGGTTCCCCCGCATTCCAGCGGCTGCGACTGGTGGCATCTGACGGAAGCGGAGAGCGCACGATTCGAGACGGTGAATGGGTGTTGGGATTCTTCTGGGAACCGTCCGGGACTCGACTGGCCTGGGTTGCCATAAACTCCGAAGAGCGCACGATGGAATGGCGAGTGGTCGATAGCGAACCGACGGACGCGCCGGCTATGGAATCGACGGCGGCTGGAGGATTGCGATTCTCTCCCAGCGGAGAGACTTTCCTGATGCTGGCATTCTTCGATCAGTATGCCCGCAGTCATTCTCCCTGGGCGCCAGACGGAGCCGGATTGGTGGTGGCGGGCACTCAACAATATCTGTCCCAACGGCGCAACGGCAGTGCGGCCAGCGGCGCCAGAATATATGTTGCCAGCGCCGTTGAGGACGGCGGGCTGGTGGACATCGGCGGCGGCAGCCTTGCGGTTTGGTCAACTCGATAACCCGGCGCCAATACGTTAATTGATTATGGCCAGGCGCTAACATGAGCCAAATCGCTCCACGGGAACGAAGATACGACCTGTTGGCCATCAATCTCGCAATGACTATCGCATCGACCCTGGTTTTGATTTCCTACTGCTTGATTGGGTTGGTGACGGTCGTGTCCGTATATGTCGTGACCTCCTACACTCCTTTCGACTTCGATTTCTCATTCGATTATGTAATCATTGGCTTGCTGGGCTTGGTTATCTCCACCGTGGGCGCTGTATCCGGCATCTTCGGAGCCCTCGCTTGCGCATGGCAACTGAACACACTGGCATGGGTTGTAACCGGGTTCACGTTAATATTCTTTCTGCTCACAATCATCACGCCGACGCTGGTCTTTACATTGCTGTGATGTTTTCATCAACGGGAGGCAAATCGTGAAAATCATCCGCCGGATCACTAATCGCCTGCCAAAACGCCTATGGGCCAGTACCAGTATTGCCGTATCGGTGATTCTATTGCTCGGCGTAGCTTGCGAGGGAGGAGCGTTGGGTACGCTGAAGAATCAGCAGGGCAACCCGTCATCGCCCGGCCCAACCGCCACGCTGCCGCCAATCGACGCGCAGCAGCTCCTGACTGCAACGTCAGCAAACATGGAGTCCGTCGAGTCCATGCGGTTCTCGCTCACACATCCGTCGGGCAGCATCTACGTTGATAGCCTGTCAGCACAAATTACTGCGGCCAATGGAGTTTGGGATTCCCGTCAGGGAGCGGATCTAACTATTGAAGGGTACCTTGTTTCCGGGCCGGCAGCGGAATCGCAAGACGGCATTTTCGTCCGTTTACAGATGGTCATCACTCCCGACAGTTACTTCCTGGTTGATCCGGCGTCCCGATCATGGACCAAGCAGCCAAATTCACTTATCCCCCTTCCAATCGAAAAACTGGCTATCATCATGGCCGATCTCATCAGGGAAGTGGACGACGCACGAGTCACCGGCGACGAGCGCGTAAACGGAGTGCGAGCATTCCGACTCAGCGGCGTCGCAGACGCTTCGGTAATGTCGTGGACCGGGCTCAACACCAGTAATCGGCCTGATGTAAACGTCGAAATCTGGATAGATGCGGCCAAGTTGCTACCGATCAAAGCCCGCGTGGTCGGGCCGGTGGGCGAATACGACAAGCCTGGCGCAGTCCGCGAAATAACTCTGAGCGACATCAATAACCAACTCGTCATCGATGCGCCGGAAAATTTCATAGACGTTAGCGCCCCCTAAAACTTGAACCGGCGCCGACCACAGCCCGGATGCTGAGTCGTTTGCAAAATTTCAGCTTCCCGCCGTGGTTGATGGTGGCCGCCATTGCCACCGGCGTTTTCATTACCGCCCTGGACCAAACGGTGGTGGTTACTGCCCTGCCAGCCGTGATGGCCGACCTGAAAGTCGAGCTTTCCGACCTGGAATCGGTCATCTGGGTGGTCACGGCCTACCTGTTGGGGTACACCGTAGCGATGCCATTGCTGGGTCGTTTGGCCGATGTGTATGGGTATCAGCGCGTTTATCACGTATCGTTGGCGGTGTTTGCCGTGGGTACGACACTAGTGGCGCTGTCGGGTGAATGGGAATGGTTAAACGGCGTTATGGAGCCTCTGGATCAAATTGTGGCGGCGCGAGTGGTGCAGGCAATCGGCGGCGGGGGAACCGTGCCGATCAGTCTGGCCATTGCCGCCGCCCTGGTAACTCCGGAAAAACGGGGCCTCGCCCTGGGAATCGTGGCCGGCGCTGCCGAAGCAGGGAGCATGTTGGGGCCAGCCTATGGCGGAGCCGTGATTGAAATCTGGGGCTGGAGAGCCATATTCTGGCTGAACGTTCCTCAGGCGGCTGTGATCGCCGTCGCACTGCTATTCTTGCGCAATGAACGGTTCGCAGGTTCTCGGATGGATTATCGCGGCGCTGTCGTGCTCACCATCGGGCTGGTGATGCTGGGACTGGCCGCAGCTCATGAAGGGCTGTTCCGCCTCTCGGCCTGGCTTCCTTTTGGCCTGTTGGCAGGATTCGCATTGAGCGCCGCCTTGCTGGTTTACCTTCAACGCCGCACTGATCAGCCACTGATTTCGGGTATGTTGTTCAAAGCTTGGGCGTTTGTCGCGGCCAACCTGGCGCAATTATTGGTGGGGATAGCGCTCATCATCGCCATGGCCACCACGGTAATTATGGCAAATACAGTAATGGATGTGCCCGACCGTCCGGTGGATGCGTTCACTGCGGCGCTCTGGCTACTGCGAATGACGGGAACCATTCCAGTATTTTCCGTAATTGGTGGACTTTCGTTAAGGTGGATCGATGCCCGTTGGGTGACGGTCGTGGGTCTCGGGTTGATCGCGCTCGGCATGTTTCGGGTTGGCAACTGGCAAATCGCTATCGCCGAGCCCCGACTCACCATCGATATGGTTATAGCCGGAATTGGGTTCGGTCTGGTCATTGCTCCATTGATGCACCGGGCCATCGGCGCTGCTCCGTTGGAATATCGCGCCGTGTCGGCTTCGATGATCGTGGTGGCCCGGATGCTTGGCATGACTCTTGGTACGGCGGCCCTGTCTGCCTGGGGAATCAACGAAATGTTGACCATCCTGACCGAGACCCAGTCGCCATTGACCATGCCGGGTCTGGACGCCGCTGCCCGGGCCCAGGCATGGATTGAATACGACAAAACCCTGCGAGCTGCCAGCCTGGCCCTGTTTCATAATTTCTTCCGGGTTGCCGGTACCGTTGCGCTGCTTGCCATCATCCCCGCCGCGCTGATGCGTGCCAGCCCGATGGAACTATCCGAGTTGTCGCTACGCTCCGCGAACTTGGTAAAATCTGACCGCTCTTAGCGTGGATCCACGGTAGTTCCTAATTGAGCTCGCGCGTACCCACTTTGTCATTGCGACCCCGTACTTGATACGGGGGTGGCAATCTCATCGCCGTAGCAATGGTGGTTTGCCGGCGTGTGTTCAACCTCGACGAGATTGCCACGTCGCTACGCTCCTCGCAATGACAGCAGGCCAGTTTGGTTTGACGAAGTGGGTACACGTGAGCCCGATTGAGGTATCGTAGCCCAATGAATGACTATCTGAACCTGATTCCATTCCCCGGCTTGGCCGCCAGGCGTGTAGTCTCTGCCGTGGAGTCGGCGTCCGGGCCGGATTCGAAAACGCGATGGCTATCCAACAGGCTGTCAGACAGTGCAAGATTCAATCTTTGGTGGTAATTATGCAGATGAAACAGTTGGCCAACACAGGCGTGATGATATCGGAAATTGGCCTGGGCACCTGGCGATATTCCGGGGGTTCCCCGCCACTGCGGTACGGCGTGGAATTGGGCGCAAACCTAATCGACACGGCCGAAATGTACCGCACCGAAGATGCAGTGGGCGCCGCCATCGAGGGAATCCGCGACCGCGTGTTCCTTGCAACCAAAGTGCTGGGTAACAACCTGCGCCGGGACGCCGTGATGCGGGCCGCCGACCGCAGCCTGCGGCTGCTCAACGTCGCGAAAATCGATCTGTATCAAATCCATTGGCCCAACCCCAGCGTCCCCATCGCCGAAACTATGCGGGCGATGGAAGACCTCGTTTCTGCCGGAATGGTGGATTACATCGGCGTCAGCAATTTTTCAGTAGAAGACATGGAAGAGGCTCAGTCAGCTCTCAGGAATAATCCCATCGTGTCCAACCAGATTCTGTACAACCTGCGCCGTCGCAGCGCTGAACGCGACGTTATACCGTTTTGCCGGCGGAACAACATCACCGTAATTGCGTATTCCCCGTTGGCCGAGGGTGCATTGGCCGGCGGCCGAAGCAGAAGACTACCCAACGCTCTGGGAATTGGCCGCGCTCAAAGTGTTTTGAACGATGTGGCCGATGATGTCGGCAAGACCCCGGCGCAAGTTGCGTTGAACTGGGTGGCCGACCAGCCGGGGATGGTGGCCATCCCGAAATCGAACAGCCCGGAGCGAACCGCGGCTAACTGCGAATCTTCGGGCTGGCATCTGACGTCGGATCAGCGGCGAAGCCTGGAGCTGGCGTTCCCACTTTAATCTGTCATTGCGAGGAGCAGAGCGACGTGGCAATCTCGTCGCCGTAGCAACGGCGGTTAGTCGGCGTGTGTTCAACCTCATCGAGATTGCCACGCTGTGCTCGCAATGACAAAGTGGGTACGCATGAGAGAAGCCTGGAGCTGGCGTTCCCGGTGTGATTGGATTCGGTAAATCAGAGCCCAAAACTACCCAGCGCCTTCCAACCTAAATCAGCGGCCCACCGCCCTCCGCTCCAGTCATCGCCGGCGGCATCCGATTCAAACCGCGTCAGGGCAATGCGCCAGGCCCTCGTTATCTGCGACACCTTCAACTCATCGGTAACGGCCCGCGCAAATTCCAGGGCGCTGTCAAACACCGAGTCAGGCAGGTTAGCGTGGGACAACAGCGGTATCTGCGGCGGGAAATCCGGGCCGTACTGCGCCCGGGGAGCAGATATATGCTCACTGCGATCCAGCAAGTCCGCAACCAGTGATTGCAGGCGATACAGCGGCTCATTCACAACCTCGGGAGAAAAATCCAGCCAGATGTTGCCATCTGATTCCGAGGGACGGGTGGTCGTGATTCCGCGGTTGAACATGGGAAAGCGGGGCGACACCCGTCGGTAGCGTGTGGCCAGCTGATCCAACTCACCGGCCAGCGCTGCTTCCGGGTTATTTGCGCCCACCGGTTCCAGGGCGAAGTATTCCGAAAGCGGCAGATGCACCATGTGCATTTCAGCAGCCCAGCAGGCATATTGCCCGCAGATAAGCTGGCGCGCCCGGTATGCTCGCGCGGTAAAATCCGGATCGGTTAGCAGGCTTACGGCATAACGTGTAGACATTTCAGGTTTCCAAACTGCCAATTGGGTTGATACGGAAATTGTTGCTGCGCATCAGGTAAAAATCGTTCCATTCACCATTGGGCGATTCTAACACGACGCTCACGGCCCATACCCATGCGGTCACAGTGAAACCGCTCACGCGTACCCGCTTTAATCTGTCATTGCGACCCCGTACTTGATACGGGGGTGGCAATCTCGTCGCCGTAGCAATGGCGGTTTGCCGGCGTGTGCTCAACCTTAACGGGATTGCCACGTGGTTCGACAGGCTCACCATGAGCGGCTGCGCTCCTCGCAATGACAGGTGGGGGTGGGCGCCCTTCGCAATGAAAGTCGGCTGGTTTGGTTTGACAAAGCGGGTACGCAGGAGCAGTGCACCGGTGGTGTTCACATCATCGCCATCGGTTATACTCCCTACACCTTTCACACTCCTGCCGAATCCATTTATTTATGACTTCTCCTCATCACGTGTCCCCGCCACGCATATTGATTACTGATTTCGTTTGGCCGTCCACCGGGCCCGAGCGGCTGGTGTTGGCCGAAATCGGCGCCGAGGTGGTGGAAGCTCCGGATGGGTCAGAGGATACTCTGGTTGCGTTGGCCGCCGACTGCGACGGCATCATGACGTGCTTCGCCCAGGTTACGCCCCAGGTCGTTCGGGCTGCGCAGCGTTGCCGCGTCATCAGCCGGTATGGGGTGGGAGTGGACAACATCGCGGTTGACGTTGCCACTGAGCTGGGCATACCCGTAACTTATGTGCCGGATTACTGCATTGACGAAGTAAGCGATCATGTCATGGCCCTCCTGCTGACCTGGAATCGACAGGTGGGTTTCTACGACCGGATGGCGAAAGCCGGCAAATGGGAGGGAGTTGCGTCGCCGCATCCGTTGACCAGGCTGCGCACCCAAACCATCGGAGTAATCGGGTTCGGCAGGATTGGCCGCGCAGTGGCACGCAAGGCAAGATCCTTCGGTTTGGCGGTGTTGGTGTACGATCCATACCTGCCTGCCGATGCCGCCCTTCCCGATGGCGTGTCAGCATCGACATTCGAGAGTGTATTGGCCGGTTCCGATTACGTTACATTACACACGCCGCTGAACGACGACACCCGCGGTTTGATCGACGACCGCGCAATCAAGCACATGAAATCGTCGGCATACCTGATCAATTGCGCTCGCGGACCCATCATCGACGAAACCGCGCTATATAAAGCGTTGCAAGATGAACGCATCGCCGGCGCGGGGCTGGATGTCATGGAATCCGCAGCGCCGCCAGCAGGTCATCCACTGTTTGAATTGGACAACGTGATCGTCACACCCCATGTGGCCTTTTTGTCTCAACAATCGGTACTGGAGTTGGAAGAACGAACCGCCAGAGCTACCGTGGACGTTTTGCAGGGACGGATGCCGGAATTCCTCGTTAATCCCGCGGTTCTGTCCCACTCACGAATCGCACTGCAATAGCGCCGGACCAACCAAGTCAGCCCGGCGAGACAGGAGTATAGATTGGCAGCGACAGGATTCACGATCAGTTACCTGGGCACCGGTTCCGGGGGTTGCATTCTCCGCAACCACACCGCCATTGTGCTGGATTGTCCCGACGGCAGCCGCATCTTGCTAGACGCTGCGTCGGGAAATACCGTGTTGCGGCACGCCGATTTACTGGGCATGTCTCCAACCGATTTCGACCACTGTCTGCTTAGCCACAGCCACCCCGACCATTGCGAAGGATTGCCTCACATCGAAATGCAACGCAGTCGTCGCGACCCTAACGAAAAACCGATGCAGATTTACGGATCCGGGGAGGCGCTGAACGACATCGGCGCGCTGTTGGCCTACCCACAGCGGGGGCTGACCGTTGACGAAACCGGAGCGCGGCGCAGAGACGGCCGGAAAGTATTTTCGTTCCAGCCCGCGCAGCCGGGAGACTGGTTACAATTGACTCCCAGCGTGCGCGCCAAGTGTGCTCCGGTAAACCACATCGGCGGCGCGGTCGCCTGGCGGGTGGAGGCTGGGGACTGGTCGGTCGTGTTTTCTGGGGACACCCGTTGGTGCCCGTCGTTGGCCGAGCTTGCCGATGGGGCCTCCCTGTTGATCCACGAAGCTATATGCACCGAAGACGACCGCCGACTGGCCGACAACACCGCTCACTCCACCGCGGCAGAGGCCGCCAGGATCGCTCAACTGGCTGGCGTGAACCAACTGACACTGACCCATATCGACACTGCTTTCCACTACAATCCCGAACCGTTGGTGGTGGAAGCCCGCTCCATTTTTGCCGGACAGATAGACGTCGCGTCAGATTGCTGGCAACAAAGCGTGTAACGTCGAATCTCCCGGCCAAAGAGCGGTTTGTCGCACCCATCACCGGTTGTCGCTGTTATCCATCCCAAGCACAATGAGACGCGACATGGCGATGTATCCAAGCGCCCTTCGGGGCTGTATCCGGCCCTAATCCCCTCTCCCTCATGGCTCTCTCCCATCAAAAGAAGATTCCAAATTAGATGCATTCCGAATCAACTAGTCACATACACCCGGTAATCAAGGCCACGAACATCCTCCAGGAGTTTTCGCTGCCCCTGATCGCCGGGGTTGTGCTGGGCCTGTTGGCCGCCAACACCAACCACATCTGGTACGAGATGGTGGTGGAGTTCTACCCGTTCGGAGAAAACGCTTCGGTATTCGGTCATGCGCTTACGGTCCACTTCATCATCAACGGCATGTTCATGTGCCTTTTCTTTGGTGTCGCTGCCAAGGAGATTACTTCGTCAACACTGCCGGGCGGGGTACTGAATCCATTGCGCCGGGCTATCAACCCCCTGGTGGGTACTTTGGGGGGCGTGTTCGGGCCGGCAGGTTTGTACCTGTTGCTGGCGTGGGTAATTTATGGGGGCACCGACGATTTCGGCGCCGTGGCCAATGGCTGGGCGATTCCTACCGCCACCGACATCGCGCTGGCCTGGCTGGTGGCGAGGCTGGTGTTTGGCGCCACCCACCCCGCGGTGAATTTCCTGCTGCTCCTCGCCGTGGCCGACGACGCCATCGGACTGGGCATCATTGCCATTTTCTATCCGGACCCACACTATCCGGTACAACCGGTCTGGTTGCTGTTGGTAGTGGCGGGAATGGCGACGGCGTACGTATTGCGTCGGTTCAGAATTCGTTGGTGGCCCGTATACATCCTGATTGGCGGCGCGTTGTCGTGGGTCGGATTAGCCAAAGCCGGCGTGGAGCCGGCGCTGGCTCTGGTCCCCATCGTGCCCTTCCTGCCAAACTCCGACCACAGCGCCGGGCTGTTCGACAGGGAAGCGTTGATCGTAGACATTCCAAATCCGTCCGGGGAAGATAGTTCCCACGACCACATGCCGGTATTCGGTCTCAGCGTGCTGGACCAATTTGAACACCAACTAAAACTGTTTGTTGATGTCGGACTGTTCTTTTTTGCGTTTGCGAACTCCGGCGTCGCGCTATCCAGCGTTGGGTACGTGACTGGCATGGTGCTGGTGTCGCTCATAATCGGGAAAGCAGTGGGCGTGACCCTCTTCTCTTGGGCAGCCTCACTGGTGGGTTTTCCCATGCCCAACGGGATGCGGGTTCGTCACCTGTTCATATCGGGAATCATCGCCGGATTGGGGCTGACGGTCGCACTGTTCGTAGCTGGCAAAGCGTTTCCAAGCGGCTCGGCGTTCCACGATCCCGGGAAAATGGGCGCGGTCTTAAGCATTGTTTCCGCAGGGCTGGCGTACCTATTGGGAAGGTGGTTCAATGCCAAGGAGCAGGAAAGCATCGGAGCGCGCGACGATCCTGTCGGCGATTCTGCTCACCAGGTAAGCAAAGCAGACAATTAGTTCATTACAGGAGGAAATATCAAAATGGGAATGATAGGCGTGCTGACTCACCATTGGGCCAAAGCGGACCGCGTTTCGGAGGCCAAAGCGCTGCTGAACCGGAACGGAGAAGCGCAAAGCCGCGCCCCCGGTTTTGGATCCAGGCAAACCTTTGTATCACTGTCGGATCCGACGAAAATCTCGACTATAGTTACATGGGACAGCAACGACATATACGACGCCTGGCGAGCCAGCCCGGAGCGGTCCGTGGCCATGGCGGGCGCCGATGAATTGTGGTCACAGCCGCCGGAGTCGGAGCGCTTCGAGATGCAGGACTGATTCCCACCTCACGCGTACCCGCTTTAATATGTCATCGCGAGGAGCTTTCGCTCATCCCGAGCTTGTCGAGGGACGTGGCAATCTCGATGAGGCTGAACACACGTCGAGAACCGCCGTTGCTACGGCGACGAGATTGCCAACCCCCGCATCGAGTACGGGGGCGCAATGACAAAGTGGATACGCAGGACTGATTCCCGCACCCTGCAACTCCTGGCGATTGGCAATTAACCGAGTATCGCAGCCAAATCCGAGTGTTCCGCCAGGAGGTCAGCCATACGCTCGGCTTTATGCCAATTGTGCGGTACCGCGGTAGTTGCCAAAACGCCGATAGCGTCTGCGGTGGCCACTGTTCCGCCGTCAACCAGCAACACCGGCACACCACGTTTGGCGGCCTCAACCCGAATGTATTCGGTGGGCCGAGCCCCTCCGGTCAACACCAGGCATCGCGTGTTCTGCATCAAGCAGGCCATCTGGATGTCGGGGCGTTCGGCCCGCGTGATGACCGCCTGGTGAGAGTACCGGCCAAAATAGCCGGCGCCGGAATCCATGATGTTGCCGCCAATCAGGAAGCGATCCACCCACGCTTGGTTGTCGGACGGTTTCAACTCCCATCTCCCGCCCAATTGCTGCGCCAACTGGTCCATGGTGATGGACAGCATGGTGCGGTCTTCCGGGATTTGGCCGAAGACTGGGATCCCGTTTGCAGAGAGTTGATGCAAGACAGCCTGGGTTTTTTCGGCCCGATATATGGGAACCTGATTAACCAGCAGCCCCGCCAGATCATTGCCCAGCGGCGCAACCTCGCTGGATAACGCCACCGCCGAAAGGTCGGAACGATATTCGATCACCGCGACGACCCGGCCCGATACTCTCGACACCAATCCGTTGAGCAACTGGGATGACAGCCCTGAACCACTGGCCGGATTGGCCACCTCCACCGCTATGTGTTCCGCGATTCCGGTCAACGACCGGATAGCATTGGCAGCAGCGTCCAGGCCCGCCTCGCTATCGGAATCTATTACGGGCGCTCCACCTCGGAAGTTTGCTGCCAGGTAAATCGAGTCGGGATCCGTGCGGCCGGCCAGCGACATCGGCTTGCAGGCAGCGACGTTGACACCAACCCGTTGCAAGGACCTGGCCATTCCGGCGACGATGGCCGTCTTGCCGGCGCGGGGCCGGTCAGATGCAACGAGGAGTACCGCCATCTGCGAACAACCGGCGGTTAGTAGTCGTCGACCCGGTTCTCGATGAACATCGGGTCGAATCCCGGTGGGAAGTTTGTGCTGTCATCCCACTTCCCCATGGTCATGTCGCACCGATGGAGACTGGCGCGATCGAAGTTAGCGCCACGCAGATCGGTCATAATCCACATCGAATCCCGGATTTTTGCAGCGGTGAAATCCGCGCCTTTCATGACGGCCCGGCTCACATCCGCGCCGTTCAGGTTGGCCCCCTGCCAATTGGAATCCGTAAGATTGGCCGAGCGCAGGTCAACTTCGATAGCCGTGGTCTGGCTGCAATCGGCAGATGTAAGATCGGTTCCCAGGAACGACGCCCGATTTAATCGCGACCAACGCAATACCGCGCCGGTCATGTCAGACTTTTTCAAATCGGCCCAAAACAGGTTGACATTGCACAGAACCGTTTCTCTCATGTCGGCCGACGACAGAGTCGCGCCACCCAGTTCACAGCCCGTAAGGTCAGCTCCCCGCAGGTCGGTTCGGGCCAGGTTGGCTTTCTGCAGCCGGGCATCCGACAGGTTAGCGCCCATCAAATTGGATCCGCGGAGCGAAACCTGCCTGAGGTCCAAGCCCCGCAAATCAGCACCCTGCAGGTCCAGATCGACGCCAGGATTGTTTTCGCGCCAGACCCGGACCGCCACTGCGCCGGCGCGCACGATTTCCAGATGTTCAGAGTTTGCCATTCCAGACTCGTCGGCGATGAAACTCGGCCCGGTCAGTTACCGGTGCCCATCATTTCATCTTCCACGTCAAAAACGCGTTCAGCGACAACCATCTTCAGTTCGTTGACCTGGTTGTAGCTGGGGTATTCGCCACTCTCGTCAAAACGATCAAAGATTTTTTCGCCGTCAAGATAAATTTCCAACCGACCGCTACCGGCCGGCGTCAATTTGACCGCAATATCACCGGCGTTTTGCGACCGCCAGAATTCTATCGCCAACCACGTGGCGAGACCGTGATAGCCTCAAGGCACGCAATAGACTATATCTACTTCGACCTTACCGAATTCCGACCTGGTCATTGGCATGAAATTTACTCCCTACTGATTGGAAACCTTGGCGCTGGCCTGGCCAACCGCAGTTTTATCGCCGTTTTGATTTTCACAGTAAACGTCCACCGTAACCAGCGTTGACCCGTCATCCTGCGCTTCCCGATTGATTAGCTGACCGTGGACTGTCACGGTGTCGCCGTCTTTGACCGGTCGCAGGAATTTGAGGTTGACGTTACCGCTGCGGTGAAAATCATCGGCTCCGACAAACTTGCGCATGGCTTCGGTGCAAAAAGCGATACTCATGCGGCCCGAAGCAATGGCGTAATTGGTTCCCAGTCGCCTGGCAGCAAGCTCGGGGTCGTTGTGGATATTCGCCCGGTTCAGGATGCCGCAGGATTCAAACAGGTTGATCGATTCCTGAGTGATGTGCTTGGTGATAACGGGCAGCGTTTCGCTGTCTAACCTTGCGGATGCCATTTCTTTCCCAATTCCTCCGGTTTTTTGAGCTGGTAGGTGCGCATTTTTTCAATCAGCCGGCCGTCTTCATCCATAGCGGTGGCCTCTATGACCAGGTACGGCTTATCGCGTCGGATATATTTGTCATGAATACGCCCGGTTACGCGAATTTTCTTTCCCGGAATCGGCGTATTGTGCAAATCGATCTCGTTGCCGGCATTGACACCGCCGGTTTGGTCGTCGTAGGCCATTGCCAACGAGGTTGCGTCGTGCTTCACTGCGATGGTAGGGAACACCGCATCGGGGTCGTCCACAGCTCGACGGTACAAGTCGACCATCTCCTGGGTCAGCAGATACTCATAAGCACCGAGTTCTTCCCCGATTTGAACTTCGTTGTAATCGAAAAGAGGCAGTTCCTGTCCGGGCATTTGGGTACACTCCGTGGCCAAGGCTGGCGACTGATTCGCTGGCTGTAGGTTGATGCTATTAATGTTAGCGTATAATTGCCGCAGATACGATACCGCAGGGTGAGACAACCGTCAAATTAGGGTCGCCCGGAACGCTCGCCCTAACCAAGGTAACAGCGGAGCGGCGACGGCAGAATTGCTCAATATCCTGGGTCAGAGCGCAGGTTTTTCGGTTTTCCTCATGTCATTGCGACCCCGCACTTGATGCGGGGGTTGGCAATCTCGTTGCTTGCAGTGAAGGTGTCCGTGCCCACCGGGTCGCGTACTTTGGCGAGATTGCCACGTCGCTACGCTCCTCGCAATGACAACCGAATGACCCTGTTAGAGCGTTCAAACTATTGACATTTTTGGGTATTTTCCGTAACCTGTTTCATCGACTGGCGATACCCGGAACGGCCCCGGAATTTGCGGGGTCGTTTTAACGTACCCCTGCCCTCGGTGGGGCTTCAAGGTTGAGCCGGACAAACTCCGCCCCGGTGGCGCAATGGTAGCGCAGCCGATTTGTAATCGGCAGGTTAGGGGTTCGAGTCCCCTCTGGGGCTCTTCAAATCATAGTCAGCCGGTTACGGAGACGCAATAAACCGATCAAACTTGGAGGGGTGGGTGAGTGGTTAAAGCCACCAGACTGTAAATCTGGCGCCCTGACGGGCTTCGCAGGTTCGAATCCTGCCCCCTCCACCACCTGAACTAACACCCCCTCAACCCGAACAAACCAGTATAATTATTACCAACGACGCCCATTACCATTGATGCCCAGATAGCTCAGCGGTAGAGCACGTTCTTGGTAAGAACGGGGTCGGCGGTTCGATTCCGCCTCTGGGCTCCACGAGCACAAATAAGCCGCCGGGTTGTACCGCGGAAAACACAAAGAGGAGCAAGGAGAACTCCACACTATGGCTAAAAAAGTCTTTGACCGTACCAAGCCGCACGTAAATGTGGGCACCATCGGCCACGTGGACCATGGCAAAACCACCCTCACCGCTGCCATCACCAGGGTGCTGTCAGAAGAGGGAGGCGCCAGCTTCCGGGGAATGGACGATATTGACAACGCTCCTGAAGAGAAGGCGCGTGGCGTAACCATCGCTATCGCTCACGTCGAATACGAGACCGGGGAGCGGCATTATGCCCACGTTGACTGCCCCGGCCACGCCGACTACATCAAGAACATGATCACGGGCGCCGCCCAGATGGACGGTGCGGTGCTGGTTGTGTCGGCCCCCGATGGCCCCATGCCCCAAACTCGCGAGCATATCCTTCTCGCCCGCCAGGTAGAAGTTCCCTCCATGGTTGTCGCCCTGAACAAGGTTGACATGATGGACGACGAAGAGCTGCTTGAACTGGTGGAACTGGAAATTCGCGAACTTTTGAGCCGCTACGAATTCCCCGGCGACGATACGCCGATCGTGCGGGTCAGCGGCCTAAAGGCGTTGGAAGGCGACCCGGAAGCCATGAAGGATGTTCGTCAGCTGGTCCAAACCATGGACGAATACATCCCGTTGCCCTCCCGCATCACCGACCAGGCATTCCTGATGCCCATCGAGGACGTGTTCGGAATCAAGGGCCGCGGCACCGTGGTAACCGGCCGAGTCGAGCGGGGCCAGCTGTCCGTTGGTCAGGAAGTGGAAATCATCCGCTCCGGCGACGTGCGCAAGACCGTGGCCACCGGACTGGAAATGTTCCACAAGTTGCTCAGCACTACCGAAGCGGGCGATGCCGTGGGCGTGCTGCTCCGTGGCGTGGACCGGGACGAGGTCGAGCGCGGCCAGGTGCTGGTTGCACCCGGCTCCATGCGGCCATATCGCAAGGCCGAAGCCGAAGTGTACGTACTGAGTCAGCAGGAGGGAGGTCGGCATACTCCGTTCTTCACCGGCTATAAACCTCAGTTCTACATTCGCACCAGTGACATTACCGGTGAAATCGCCCTTCCCGACGGTGTCGAGATGGTGATGCCCGGCGACAACATCACAATGACGGTGAACCTCATCACTCCGATCGCGATTGAAGAGGGCCTCCGGTTCGCCATCCGCGAAGGCGGACGGACCGTGGGCGCCGGGGTTTTCACCAGACTTCTGGAGTGATCAAATGGCACGGAAATCCACCGATGCCCGGCTAGTCATAACGCTGCAATGCACCGACTGCCGGGAACGTAACTACTCAACCATGAAAAACCGGCGCAACAACACCACCAGAATGGAGCTGCGCAAGTACTGCGGCCGTTGCCGCAACCACCAGATACATCGTGAAGTGAGGTAACTGGCGGTGGCCAGAACATCTGCCAGACGACCAGCGCCGATTTCTCCCCGCGCTGTGGGGAGGATCGGCCCGGTGACCTTCCTGCGGGAAACCGTTTCGGAGCTGCGTAAATCGGTTTGGCCCAGCAAAGAAGAAACGGCGCGCTTGACCGCCGTCGTTTTGGTGCTGGCAATCGCGATGGGGTTTTTTCTGGGATTGCTCGACCGGCTGTTTGCAGAAGTCTTCACCAGATTTGTGCTGTAACCCGCCGCAATAGTCTTCGGCTGGTACGCACTGCAAATTGCGTAGTTCGCGCTTCGATTGATCCGGTCGCTCCACGCCGGAGCGGCTGGCTCACTCTGCGCTGTACATATTCCCAACGTATAACCATCATCTGGAACTATTCCGAATAATATATGACAACATTACAACCACCCACCGACCTGCGCTGGTATATCGTGCATACCTATACCGGCCAGGAAGATATGGTGAAACGCAACCTTGACCTTCGCCGCGTCAGTTTGGGGATGGATGACCGCATCACCCGCGTCGAAGTGCCGTCTGAAGACGAGATCGTACGCAACAAGGGGGAAAGGACTTCCCAGCGCCGCAAGTTGTTCCCCGGTTATATCCTGGTCCAAATGGTCATGGACGACGAGGCATGGTTCCTGGTTCGCAACACCACCGGCGTAACGGGTTTCATCTCCGCTGAAGAAGAAGGGGGCGACCGCCCGCGTCCGGTGCCGCTGGATGACCGGGAAGTCGATGACATACTGGACCGGGTGGCGTCCGGCGAGCCCAGGGCCGTGATTGGAATGAATCGCGGAGACACCGTGCGTATTTCGGATGGCCCCTTCGCCGATATGCTGGGCAAGGTTGAGGAAGTGGACGAGCACCGGGGCCAGGTTACGGTGCTGATATCCGTGTTCGGCCGTGAAACTCCGGTCGAGCTGGACTTTATGCAGGTTGACAAAGTCTAATCCGGAACGATTAGACGGGACTGGAGGCCATCCGTGGCAAAAAAGGTACGGGCAATCATCAAGCTACAACTGGATGCGGGCAAAGCCACGCCAGCCCCTCCGGTCGGTCCCGCGTTGGGTCAACACGGCGTCAATATTATGGCGTTCGTAAAGGAATACAACGAGCGCACGGGACCCCAGTCAGGCACCATCGTACCCGTACATCTCACCGTGTACGAAGACAGGTCCTTCACCTTCATCACACGAACGCCCCCGGCATCGGATCTGCTGCGCCGGGCGGCCGGCGTGGACAAAGGGCAGGGAGATAATTCGGGCGGACCAGTGGGCACCATCACCGGCGATACCTTGAGAACCATCGCTGAAGAAAAGTTGAAGGATTTGAATGCCAATACGGTTGAGCAGGCGATGCACATCATCGCCGGCACAGCTCGCAGCATGGGAATCGCCGTAGAAGGCGATTAATCCGGGGAGACAAAGCGCAATGCCAAAACATAGCCGACGTTACAACAATGTAGCCGAACGGGTCCCCGAGGAATCGGTTTACCAGCCCCGCGAAGCAGTGGACTTGATCCGGGAACTATCTACCGCCAAATTCGACGAAACTATCGAAGTGCATCTCCGCACCACCGCCGATGTGCGGCACGCGGAGCAACAGGTGCGCGGCGTTACCGTCCTGCCCCACGGACTGGGTAAAGAGGTACGCGTCCTGGTTTTCGCCAACGGCGAGGCCGTGGACATTGCCCGTCAGGCCGGGGCTGATTACGTCGGTGACGACGAACTGATCGCGCAAATAGAAGGCGGCTGGCTGGAGTTCGATGTCGGATTGGCCATTCCGGAAGTGATGTCCAAAATCGGACGCCTGGGCCGCATTCTTGGGCGCCGCGGCTTGATGCCCAATCCCCGTACCGGTACCCTGGTGCAACCTCGGGATTTGCCACGCGTGATCCAGGAATCCAAAGCAGGACGGCTGGAGTTCCGCACCGACCGCACTGCGATCATTCACGGCCAGTTCGGAAAATCGTCGTTTGAACCCGACATGTTGATGGATAACCTAACGGTTTTCATGGATTCCGTGATGCGCGAACGTCCCGATGCGGTCAAAGGCTCGTTCATCAAATCGGCGTATATCACGTCCTCGATGGGCCCCGGCATTGCCGTTGACCCAACCGCACTGCAGGCGTTGAAGCCGGAGTAACCCGCCCCTTCGTTGCCCGCGCGTCAACCCTGGGGCGGCCCTGGTTGCATGGAGTGGTTCGGGGTGATAGGCTAACTCTACAAATTGAATAATTCCATAGTGCTTGAGACAGCGGGCACCCGTAAGGGAACAATGGGCGCCTCAGGGCACCACCCGCCGAGGCGAGGCAACCGGGTTCGCCCGGTGGTGTGGACACCGACCCCGGAGCCAATCAGCTCGGAGTCCGTTCCCTTACAAAACCTGCGTCAATGTCTTGAAGTCGCAGGTTTTTTTAGTTCAGAATCTTTTGCAAACATTGTTGAGCCTACATCGCGCTCGCAGAGAATCACGGAAATCGGAGGAATATCTTGCCAACCCAGGCGAAAATGGATCGGGTAACCGAACTGAAGGAAAAGCTGGAAAACAGCTCCATCGTGATTTCTGCCGGCTTCTCTGGCATGGGGTCCAACCAGATGGTGGACCTGCGCCGTCGGATGCGCGACGGTGGAGTCGAATTCGTTGTAATAAAAAACAACCTGCTGAATCTAGCCGCCGATGCCGCTGATATCCCGCAACTGAAAGACATTATCACGGGTCAAACCGGTATCGCCCTGGGGTACGAAGACCCGGTAGCGGCTGCCAAAACTGTAAACGACGCCGCTGTTGCCGGCGGAATACTGAGAATCAACGGCGCCATTGTCGATCGCGGGGACGCAATGGCAGCCAGTGAAGTATCGCGTTTGGCCGCCTTGCCGCCGCGCCCCGTTCTGGTTGCTCAGTTGTTGGGCAACATGCAATCGCCTCTGTATGGCCTGCTAAGCATACTCAGCGGTCCTCTGCGCGGCCTGGCATACCTGCTACAGGCCCGATCCGACCAGTTACAGCAAACCGAGAGCGCTGCCTAGCCTCTCGCGATCTCGATTCAAACCAGGCAAACAGAACTCGAAACACTAACACCAGGAGGAGCCAGTCATGGCAGTAAATCAGGAAGTATTGGAAGCAATCCGGGGAATGAGCGTCATGGACCTGGCCGATATGGTCAAGGCATTGGAAGAAGAGTTCGGTATCTCCGCAGCCGCTCCCATGGCGGTTGCCGCTGCTCCGGCAGGCGTCAGCGACGACGCTCCAGCCGGCGCAGGCGACGACGAGCAGACCGAATTCACCATCATGCTGGCGGATTTCGGCGCCAACAAAATCAATGTTATCAAAGCCGTCCGCGAGATCACCGACTTGGGACTGCGAGAAGCAAAAGAACTGGTGGAATCAGCGCCGACGCGCGTCCGCGAAGGCGTGAACAAGGACGAAGCCGACACCATCAAGACCAAGCTGGAAGATGCCGGCGCAACCGTGCAAGTCGCCTAACCTGCTGCATTCTCCAAATATCACGACCCCTCTCGGACTCGAGAGGGGTTTTCCTTGCCGCGAGGGCGACCATATTCCAGCTCTCCGGCCGACGGGCTTCATACACGGAGCGGGGTTGGGCGGCCACCTTGACCTGGTGTAGAATGCCGTCAATTCAACCTGCGGAGGCAGTTCGATGGATTTGCAGCTGAATGGGCAAACCGCAATCGTTACCGGTGGGAGCCGGGGCATCGGCAAGGCTGTGGCAAGAGTGCTGGCGGCCGATGGGTGCAGCGTAGTCATCACCGGACGTTACGCTGATACATTGTCCGCATCCGCCGAGGAAATCGCCGGCGATACCCACGGGCAAGTCATACCCATGGTCGCTGACATGACAAGCACCGAACAAGTTAACGCCATGGTATCGAGCGCCGCGGAAACCCTGGGCGGTCGTATCGACATCCTGGTCAATAACGCAGCCGCGCCCGGTGGATTAGCTCGCGGTTCGCTGTCTGAAATCCAGGACGCGGACGTGATGTTGGACCTGGACACCAAAGTAATGGGATACCTCCGCTGCGCCCGGGCTGTTGCTCCGTACATGCAACTCCAGGGAAGCGGCAGAATCGTCAACATCGGCGGGTTGTCGGCGCGACAGGCCGCCGGCAACCTCAGCGCCGGAGTCAGGAATTCCGGGCTGTCCAATTTGACCAAATACCTGGCTGAAGAATTGGGCCAGCATGGAGTGTGTGTAAACCTGGTTCACCCCGGCACCACCCGCACCGAACGCAGCGCCCCAATGTACGAAGAACAGGCCGCTCGGGAAGGCGCCACCGTTGCTGAAGTGGAACGCCGGGTTGCTGCCCGCAATTCCACCCGACGCATTGTTGACGCGGAAGAACTGGCCTGGGTGGTCGCCTTTCTGGCCTCGCCCCGCAGCATTGCCATCAGTGGAGAAACTATTGCCGCCGGCGGCGGCGCCGGCATAAACGTGTACCACTGACGGGGAACTCACACAGGAGACAACGAAAATGATCAAAGTAACCGTTTTCTACGACAACATGGAAGACAAATCGTTTGATTTCGACTACTACGTCAATACCCACATGCCACTGGTCCAGGAGCGGTTGACCACTTTCGGGATGCGCTATTACAACGTGGAAAAAGGCATATCCGATACCGATCCCACCGCGCCCCCCATGTACGTCGCCGTCGGTTACCTCTTCTTCAACGATGTGGAGGGTGTTCACGAGGGGTTCAAGAACCACGGGCGCGAATTGGTGGGAGACGTTAAGAATTTCACCGACATCGAGCCGAAATTCCTCATCAGCGAATTGGTCGCCTGAGCCTCGGTTGCTCCTGAACGCACACTGCGGCCGGATTCGGCGCCACAATCTTCCCCAATTTCCAGAGAATAATCACAGCCATGACCCAATCCGAAGAAGCAGCCCGATGGCAGTCAGCTGTCAGCAATCTCGCTGAAACAGCCGTCGCCGAACACTGGGATTTCCTGCCCACCTCCGGCAGTCGTATCGGGCGGCACGAATACGATGGAAGGCTTCCCGATTTCTCGGGCAACCGCATACCGAACCGGGTCGAGCAGATTCACCGAACCCTGGGCCAACTCTCGGGTATACCATTGCTGCCGGAACCCAATACTATGAACCGGGACAGCGATTACGCGATGGCCCGCCTGGAACGCAACCTCTTGGGAATGTTCCTGCGGCGGGAATTATTCAACCTCGAGGAGATGCAGACGCTACACAATAATCCGCAGCGCCAGGTCGGATACCTGAACGTGGGCGGTTATGTGCAGCGAGATTATGGTCCACTGCCCGACCGAATCCGAGCGGCCACGGTGGTTCTCCGACAAGCGCCGGATTTTCTGGACACGCTTGATCGATTGACCGACGCCGAACTGGGTGCGCCCATCAAAGACATGGCAGTGGAAGCCTACCGGGGAATGGCAACGTATTGCCGCACCGGACTGGCGGACGCCGCCGCAGAATGCGCTCGATTGGCTCCGGACGTATCCGCCGAATTCGACCGGGCCCGCCAGTCCGCATCGTCTGCTCTGGACCGGTTTGCTGATGTGCTGCAATCGCGCGCAACTCGACCGGAGTTCTCCATTGGGTCAACTCTATATGGCCGGATGCTGGCCGAGGGTGAAGGCGTAACCACGCCTCTGGCCGACCTGCTGGCCATTGGACAAGCCAACCTGGAGCAAAATCTAAGCAAGTTGGACCAGGCGGCCGCGCTGGTCGCTCCCGGCAAATCCGTACGCGAAGCAGTCGCCCAGGTCAGCGCCAATCACCCGTCAGCAACCGGTTTGATCCCCGACACGCGGCAAATGTTGGAAGACATCAGGCAGTCGTTGATTGACCACGAGATAATCGGGTTGCCCTCGGAAGAACGCTGCCAGGTTACCGAGACGCCGCCTTACATGCGTTATGCCTTCGCAGCGATGGATTCGCCAGGTGGGCTGGAATCTGTCGCCACCGAGGCATACTACTACGTAACGCCGGTGGAGCCGGACTGGACGCAGCAGCAACAAGAGGCATGGTTGTCCAATTTCAACTATCACACGTTGAAAATCATCAGCATCCACGAGGTGTATCCCGGTCATTACGTACACAACCTTCACAACCGCCACCGAGCCCCGCTTCCACTCATCAATCGGGTTGCGACTTCTTACGCCTTCACCGAAGGTTGGGCGCATTACACCGAAGAGATGATGCTGGAAACCGACTACGGCCGCAACGATCCTGCTCTGTGGCTGACCCAACTGCTGGAAGCCCTGGTGCGAAATTGCCGTTACCTGTGTTCGTTGGGAATGCACACCCAGGGAATGACACCGGACGAGGCAACCCGCTTTTTCCAGGCCCACGCGTACATGGAAGAACATCCGGCACGGCGGGAGGCGATGCGGGGCACATTTGACCCCGGGTATCTGAATTACACGCTGGGAAAACTGATGCTGTTGAAATTGCGGCAGGACTGGCGAACCCAGGAAGGCAATGGGTACAGTTTGCGCCGGTTCCACGATACCTTGCTATCCTGGGGCGCCCCGCCGGTGCCGATAGTGCGGCAAGCCATGCTGGCCAACCCGGGCCGGCAGGTGTTGTGAACCATCCATTACTTCGTGGAACGCCGCGGAAGGCGCTTCGCGAAACTTGCCTGTTGTATAAGTTTAGGCTAACCTGATCCCCCATCGATACGGAGGAACTTGGATTGTGACTAGCGCTGAAACGCAGCCTATTTTGGAGGTCAAAGACCTGCAAACGTACTTCTTTACGCGGACCGGCACCGTCAAAGCGGTTGACGGTGTTAGTTTCGAACTATTCCCAGGGGAAACACTCGGTGTAGTGGGTGAATCCGGCTCCGGCAAAAGCATGACTGCTTTGTCGATAATGGGATTGGTCCCAAAACCGGCCGGGCGTACGGTCGGCGGCGAGATTCTGTACAACGGCGAAGACCTGCTGCAGAAATCCGAATCCGAGATGCGCCAGATGCGCGGGTCGGAAATCTGCATGATTCTGCAAGATCCCATGACTTCGCTAAATCCGGTTTACACCGTGGGCAATCAGGTAATAGAAACGCTGCGGCAAAACTCGGACGAAGGGCGCAGCCTGGGATTGAGAGCCAGGGCAATTGAATTGCTGGAAAAGGTTAAAATCCCTTCCTCAGATATCCGTTTCTCAAACTTCCCACACCAGATGTCGGGAGGTATGAGGCAGCGCGTGGTGGGAGCCATCGCCGTCGCCGGCTCGCCCAAGGTGCTTATCGCCGACGAAGCCACCACGTCGCTCGACGCCACCATCCAATACCAGTACCTGGCGTTGCTGAAGGAGTTACAGCAGGAAACGGGCATGGCGATCATTTTCATCACCCACGACTTCGGCATCGTTGCCAAGATGTGCGACCGCGTGGCGGTGATGTACGCCGGCCGCGTTGCCGAGATTGCCGACGTTCGCGAGTTGTTCAACAACCCTCAGCACCCCTACACAGAAGCGTTGATGCGTTCGGTGCCAAACGTCGATGAAGACGTGGACTTTCTGTACTCCATCGAAGGCCAGCCGCCGGCGTTGGATGATCTGCCGCCCGGATGCTCGTTTGCCGACCGTTGCCCCTACGTTCACGACAGGTGTCTGGAAGAATTTCCGCCGGCGGTGGCCGTTGAGCCACGACATATTGCAACCTGCTGGCGATTGACCGAGGAGAACCTCTGATGACACAGCCGATGACCGCTGCCCAGCCCACCACCCAGAATGGGGATTCCATCATTGAGCTGGAAAACGTCCGCAAGTATTTCCCAATCACCAAAGGTATCGTGCTCCGTCGTTCCATCGGGCAAGTTCAGGCCGTTGACGGAGTTTCTTTCAAAATCAAGGAAGGCGAAACCTACAGCCTGGTCGGTGAATCCGGTTGTGGGAAAACGACCACGGCGCGCATGGTGTTGCAAGTAGAGACTCCAACCGACGGCACTATTCGATTCCACGGCAAAGACACCAGCCGGTTCAGTGGGTCGGACCGCAAAGAGTACCGCGCGTCAGTTCAGGCAGTATTCCAGGACCCCTGGAGTTCGCTGAATCCACGTATGCGCGTCGGTTCCATCATCATGGAACCGCTGCTCACAAACCAGCCTATGGGCAAACACGAGGCCCAGGAACAACTGCAAACCCTGTTGCGTGATGTGGGGCTGCGGCAGGCGCAGGGAGATTACTACCCCCACGAATTCAGCGGGGGGCAGCGGCAGCGAATCGCCATCGCCCGGGCGCTTTCGCTTCGTCCCAAGCTTATCGTACTGGATGAGCCGGTATCGGCGCTGGATGTATCCATACGCGCCCAGATCATGAACTTGCTTCGGGACCTGCAAAACCAGTACGGCGTGAGTTATCTGTTGATCGCCCATAACCTGGCGACTGTACGCTATATGAGCCACCAGGTTGGGGTGATGTACTTGGGGCGAATGGTTGAGGAGGCTCCGGTTCGCGAGTTGTTCTCCAATCCCAGCCATCCCTACACCAAGGCGTTGATCGCAGCATCACTGCCTTCACACCCGGACATAGAACGTGAAGAGATCATCATATCCGGGGAAGTTCCATCGCCAATGAACCCTCCATCGGGGTGCTATTTCCATACGAGGTGCCCGATGGTAATGGACCAGTGCTCGGTTGACGATCCGGAGTCCCGGTCGTTGTCTCCCACGCATCAGGTTGCCTGCCACCTATTCTGATCGCCATCCCTCATCGTCAGACGGCTTCCTGACTTCCCGCGCTCTCTCTATACTGACCCGAACCCGGCACGGCGTGCTAGGTGCGGAAGGTTACCCTGCGGAAGGCTTCTGCCAACGCCAGGCCGGCAACATCTTCCTCGCCGGATGCGTTGCCGATCTCAGCATTTTGTTCCGCCCGGGCTCGAACGAATCCTTTCATTTCCGCTTCGGAGCGCCCGCGCGTTTGGCTGCGGTACGCCATTACTGCGGCCAGCTTGGTATCGAGAGCATCCGCCACATCAACAAAAACATTGGGGTTTTCAGACCCCCAAAACCAGATGGCCGCGGTTTTGTGGGGTTCGATGCCTTCGTTGAGGAACAGGTCGCCGAAGTGTAAATGGTCGCGGGCGTATGGAAAGACGGCGTCCAAGGCAACCTGCCCCGCAATCCGGTGATCCCGGTGCCATTGCATGTTGCGCCGGTAGGGTTCGGTAGTCAACACAACATCCGGTTTCACCAACCGGATCTGCCTGACCAGTTCTTTCCGGAAATCCGCCGTATCCTCCAGCTCTCCGTCGGGTCGGCCCAGCATCACGACGTTGGACACTCCCAGAATTTCGGCAGCAGCCATTTGCTCGCGGCTGCGAATCTCAGCCAATTCTTCGGAGGTTACTTCGGGGTCGTCGGTTCCTTTGCCGCCGTCGGTGCACAACACATAGTGAACGTCTGCACCCGCCTTCACCCATTTGGCTATCGTCCCGCCAGCCCACATTTCAGCGTCGTCGGGGTGAGGTGTGATTACCAGCGCACGTTCCGGGGCAAATTCCATCGGCTGTCTCCTGCAAGGCAAACGTTTGTGTACTTGATGTGATCGGATGGGCGATTCTATCAGTCCGCCCTGCGTTTGGACGATTCCACGGTTGTTCCTCAGCGCGAAACGGTCCGCCGACCGCACCCAGGTTCAATTGGGGACCGGGGATTACTCTGCAACAATCCTCCAATAGTGTCAAGGGGCGAATATCGCTCCGTACCCACTTTGTGAAACCAAACTGGCCTACTGTCATTGCGAAGGGTGCCCACCCCCACCTGTCATTGCGAGGAGCGCAGCCGCTCATGGTGAGCCTGTCGAACCACGTGGCAATCCCGTTGAGGTTGAACACACGCCGGCAAACCACCATTGCTACGGCGACGAGATTGCCAACCCCCGCATCGGGTACGGGGTCGCAATGACAGATTAAAGCGGGTGCGCGTGAGGCGGATATCGTGATGGCCTGTGTGCGGGCCTACTCAGGGGTACCACTGTCCTCGCAGCGGCGGTGGGTTTTTCAAACACGGTGTTGGGCGGGATCAACAGCTTTACCGGCCAGGTCGGCGGGAGAGATTGGTTACCGGTTCGGACACTGCCCCACCCTCGACCGATTAGGTTGGCTAGGTTCTGTTGACATTTCAAGTCATTCCGGCGAAAGCCGGAATCCAGGCGCTTTGGAAAGCAGACATCGTTCATATTCAGGGTACTCTGGATTCCCGCTTGCGCGGGAATGACGAGCTGAGGTTAGCGAAATCGCCTTATATCTCAAATGTCAACACGCCTAATCTGTAATTGCAATCGATTGTTCCGGTTCTCTCGCTTCAGTTCGAGTGATCCGATTCCCCCCGATTACATGGACTCCGCTCATCGAATCGCCACCACCCCACAGCCAATGTTCGCTCGGGGTTGAGCGATCCTGGATCATCGTACGGTCCCGGAAAATGTCGCCGGCAATGATCCCGCCAGAAATGATCATCCGCATCGCCTCCTCTACACTCATGTCCGTCGGCGTAACACTGTTCGCCGGCAGTATCACCAAATAACCCGAAGAGGGTATCGGAGTGGTCGGCACGTAAATGGACAGAAATTCCTGGACGCCGTCCAACTTTCCCAACTCGGAAGTGATCAATCCTATCGACAGCACCCCAAGCCGGGGAAATTCAAACAGAACCACCCCGCGGTAATTGGACTGTTGCGTATCTGACAAGAAATCGATTCCTTGCCGCGTGGTGTTATACACCGCCCCAATAACCGGCACCCGCGCAATTAAGTTGTGGAATTGGTGCACCAGGAATTTGGCCACGGCCCAGCCGATAAACAACCCCATTAGATAAACGATTATGACCATCGCAGCGAATCCCAATCCCGGGTAGTGGGGAACGTTGAGCCAGTCAAAGACCGGACCCAGCAACGGATCAATAAAGTCGTAGAAGAAACCGAAAACTACATAGGTTACAAATATGGGCAGGAACACCAGGAGTCCAGCCACCAACCGACTCTCCAGATGTCGTAAAACGACAGCCATTAAGTGGGTTGAACTATGCCGCGGATGGGGCCTCTGTTCGTGACGGTCGGGCCCGTCGTTGCCTCCCTCCGGGGAATGCCGACGGAATCGGCCTGAGATCATGTTGCCACCTTCCTGCCGGCTCGGTCGACAGCCAACCCTGCGTACAATTCCAGCAATCTCTGGGCAACACGGTCCCAGCTCAATCCTTCGGCTCGGAGTCTCGCGGCTCGCCCCATGCTATCCCGCAGGCTCCGGTTGGCCATTATCATTTCCAGGGAGTTTGCGAAGGACTCCGGGCATCGCCATGATTTCAGGTAACCGGTGCGGCCATGCTGAATGATGGTCGGCAAGCCGCCAACCCGCGACGCCACCACGGGAGTGCCGCAAGCCATGCTTTCGAGAGCGGCCAACCCGAAACTCTCGTAGAACGACGGTACCACGCACACGTCGGCCGCCGAATAATACCAGGCTAATCGCTCCTGAGGCACCCGGCCCACGAACTCGACACGGGCGCCCACATTCAGATCATCGGCCATCCGTTGCAAACGGGCGATCTCCCGGCCTCCATCCGCATCGGAGCCCACCACCAACACCCGCACGGTTTCGTCCGATTCCAATTGGGCGGCGGTGTGGATCAGCAGGTCCACTCCCTTAAGCGCCTCGATGCGGCCCACGTACAAGAGAATCTTATTGCCATTTAGTCCTAGCTCGCGATTGGCGCGGGCGCGTCCCAGAGGCCGAAAACGGGATAGATCCACGCCGCAAGGGATTAGTTCGATTCGCCTGGCATCGGCCCCATACAACCGCACCATGGCGTCGCGCTCGTGTGCGCTGTAGGCAATGATGCAGTCGGCGGCGCCGATTATTTCCGTTTCTGCTCGCTGGCGTTCGGGGATTTCAGCCTCCCCGGAGCGCGACTGCATCTTGACCTGGGCCAGCGTATGAAATGTAACCACGTGGGGTCGATTGATATTCGTCGCGAATTTAACCCCGGCAGACCCACTTAGCCAGTAATTGGAATGCACGGCAAGGTAATCAGCGCACTCCCCGAGACGATATTCATGCATACCGGCGACGAAGTCGTCCAGATAATTATGTTGATGCTCCAGGGGGACATCGGGGTCGCCGGCCCGTATGTGCACCACGTTGACGCCGTCGGCGATCTGCGGTCCATCCGCGCCGGATTCATCGTGTTCGCGAGTGAATATATCGACTGTAGCGCCGCATCCAGCCATCGCACGGGCCAATTCACGAACGTACACGTTCATGCCGCCGGATTTACCCTGGCCCGGAGCCGCCAGTGGGCAAGCGTGATACGAGAGCAGGGCAACCCGATTGGAAGAGGCGTTGGTCAACCCTGCACGCCCTCAGTGGCCGCTACTTGACCGCGTTCCAACGTAATGCGGTAGAGATGATGATCGACTCCTCCCAGGCGGTATTTATAAGGCTCATTGCCCCTGAGGAAATCGAAGTAACGATACCCCTTCTCCAGGGCGTCTCGCAAGCAGAGCGAGTGCAGCAACAAGCCCACGCTATAGTACCGGTACTCCGGATCGTGGCCGCTGTTGTACAACATGCGAACGCCGTCGTAATCCAGGCACAGCGAGGCCGCCACAGTCTTATCGTCCATTTCCATGAAGAAGAGCTGCAGTACCCCCTCTCGCGCCGTTCCGGCTACCATCCGACGAAAGAAAGCCTCGCGTTCGGCAGTCAGGAATTCCGCCTTGGCTGCGTCGCTTCGGCGCATCAGGTCCAGAAAGTCGTCCATACGACGGGAGGCTTCATCCACGTCCGACACACAATACCAGCGCCAGTTTTCGTGGCCTTCCAAACGACGCAGCTTTCGGCGCAGTTCGTGTCGGTCTTTCTTGCTCAGCCCCGCCAGGTATTCATCCCAACTGTCGGTGAGCGCCAGGCGCGGTGCAACGTCTTCCTCTTCTATCTCTACGACAAACCCGGTTTCGCGCGCCAGGTCGGGGAGCATCGTCAACGTGGGTGAATCCTCGCCAATGGAATACAGTTCGAGTCGATGATCTCCGTTGGCGCTGATGGCATCCAGAAGCGTGTGGTAGAAATTGTTTTCGGCGCCTTCGGCTATCACGAAATCGTTGTAGTCGAAGGTATCACTGTTTCCCAGCAACGAGTAGTTATTGCCACACCGGGAGAGGGACGCAATCGCCGTAACATCCCCGGCAGGATCAGACGTGTAGAACCCGGCCAGGCTGCATCCATCGTGGAAGGCATCCCACCACAATTCCTGCCAAACCGGAGTGATATACAGGTTATTAACCGTCGAGTGGGTTAATAGCTGCTCCCACTGCTGCCGGACTTGCTCGAAGGAAGTAATCGGCGTGAGCTCTTGAGATTCGGGCATCAAGTTCCTCGGTTAAGTCCTTCAGTGTCCCAGCATATCCAGCAGGTCGCGCGGCGCCACTGCGGAACCGCTTCCGTTGGCGGACGAGTTTGTCGCCAGGCGAACCGCCGTGGTAACCACGCGGTGTCCGGGTTTATGTACGCCGCGCATTGACATGCACATGTGTTCTGCTTCCAGCCGGCAGGCCACTGCCAACGGTTCCACCCGGGATAAAACTGCATCGGCCAGTTGTGCGGTGAGGCGTTCCTGTACCTGAAGCCTCCGTGAAGCCGTATCCAGCGCACGGGCGATCTTGCTAATGCCTGCTATGTGACGGTTGGGCACATAAACCAGATGGGCGTGGCCAAAGAACGGCAGGAGATGATGCTCGCACATGGAGAAGAAAGGGATATCGCGCACCATCACCGGATCCTGAGTTACGTCATCAGAAAATACGGCATCGATTTCGTCCGCCGGGTCTCTGCCCACGCCGGCGAATAGCTCTCCATACATCTCGGCAACCCGGTCCGGGGTCCTCCACAGACCTTCCCGTCCGCTATCCTCGTCGATGTATTTCAACACTGTGCCAACCGCCACTGCTACGGCGGCCTGGTTGATTCTGGGAGCGCTGGTCATATTTAGCGTGCCTTGCCTTCCTGCCAGGTATCACCCGCCTGGCCAGTCATTGCGGGCGGCGGGCGTCAGAGATTCCAAGATTACGGATTCAATCGCCTCCAAATTGGGCTTAACTTCCACCGTATCAGCCTGAGCGCTGCTTACGGCCATATCCGGGTCTTTCAAACCGGATCCGGTGATGACGCATACGGCCCGTTTACCCCGGAGATCCAATCCGTTCCTGCGCATCTTAATCAGGCCGGCCACCGAGGCCGCGGAAGCCGGTTCTCCGAAGATACCCTCGCGTGAAGCCAACAACCGGTAAGCTTCCAATATCTCATCGTCGCTAACGGCATCGATAACACCGCCGGATTGGTCCCGGGCCCGTTCGGCCGGTTTCCAGCTCGCCGGGTTGCCGATGCGGATAGCGGAGGCGATGGTTTGCGGGTTGGCCACCGGCGCGCCTCGCACGATGGGCGCTGCGCCTTCGGCCTGAAAGCCCATCATGCGGGGCAGAGTTTCCGTACGTCCCAATTGGTGATATTCAACGAACCCTCTCCAGTAAGCCGTAATATTGCCAGCATTCCCCACCGGTATGAAAAGATAATCGGGCGCATCGCCAAGATCATCCGAAACCTCGAAGGCGGCAGTTTTCTGGCCCTCGATCCGGTTGGGGTTAACCGAGTTGACCAGCGTAATGGGATTGTTGGCGGTAAATTCGCGTACCAGCGCCAATGCGGCATCAAAATTGCCGTCAACGAGCAATATACGCGCTCCGTAGGCCATGGCCTGAGCCAGCTTGCCTAACGCCACTTCACCTTTGGGAATCAGCACCCAGGCGGTCAATCCACAATAAGCGCAATAGGCGGCGGCGGAAGCGCTCGTGTTGCCGGTGGACGCGCACATTACGCCTACGCTGTTTGCTTCCATTGCTTTGGCGATGGCAACAACCATGCCGCGATCTTTGAATGAACCGGTGGGATTACAACCCTCCAGCTTGAAAAACAGGTCGGCGCAACCTAATTCGGGCCCCAGCCGTCTGGAGCGCACCAGCGGCGTGTCACCTTCGCCCATGGAGAACAACGGTGTCTCCTCGTTCACGGGCAGCAAATCCCGATATCTTTGTAACACCCCAATGCCCATCAGACCCCTAATCTAGTGTAGTGACTCGCTGAATTGCCGGCGACAGCGGACTAACCGACGGATTCATTCCTCGATCCGGATGAGGTTATTCACCCCTATCACCACGCCGAGCCTGGCGACCGCTGCCAACGCAAACTGAACGTCCGCTTCCCGCGCGGGATAGGTGGTAATAACCAACTGAGCCGTTCCGCTGCCAGGATCAGTATCTTTTTGAATCACCGTAGCGATCGAGATGTTGCCATCCCCGAGGATTTGGGCTATTTGCGCCAACACGCCGGCCTGGTCGGCACAGGTCAAACGGATATAGTAGGCACTGGCCAGCTCATCAATAGGGCATACGGCGCCGTCGGTATCGTCGCCATGTGCATCCAGCGCCGGTAACGGTGGTGGAATATTAGCGCTGCCCATGGTGCGAACAATATTCAGAATATCGCCCATCACCGCACTGGTAGTCGCTTCACGTCCCGCGCCTTGCCCATGCAGGATGATTTGACCGCACAAATCGCCCGTGACCTCAACAGCATTATACACTCCGTCAACCTTGGCCAGCAGGTGATTTTCGGGCACCAAAGCGGGATGCACTCGCGCCTGCACCAACCCGTTGGATTGAACTACCGCGATCGCCAGGGATTTGATAGCGTATCCCAATTCGGAGGCGTAGCGGAAGTCTTCAGGGCCCAGCCGACTTATGCCCTCGGTGTGAATTGCGTGATGGGGAATTCGACGGTGGAAAGCCAGGCTGCCCAGGACCGACAGTTTATAAGCCGCGTCGATACCCTCTATGTCGTTGGTTGGATCGGCTTCGGCGTAACCACGGGTTTGCGCCTCGGCCAGGGCATCGGCGAACGACGCCTGATGCCAGGCCATTTGCGTCAGAATATAGTTCGTAGTGCCGTTAATTATGGAACGAATTGAGCGAATATCGTTGGCCAGCAACTGCGACATTAAGCAGCCGACGATGGGTATGCCACCGCCGGCGGAAGCCTCGAAGAGCAGGTTCACCCGCTTTTTTTGCGCCAGCGCCAACAGGTCAGGGCCACGCCGGGACATGACCTCTTTATTGGCGGTAACCACGTGTTTACCCGCATCCAGAGCCCGCTGGAGATACTCCCCGGCCGGATGGTCCCCGCCCATGGTTTCCACCACTATCTGAACCTGCGGGTCCGCCAGTATGTCCTCTGGATTCGTGGTTAGAACCCCTTCCGGGGGCGCCGGGTTGCGGGTTTTTTCGGAATCCCTAACCAACACGTGGCGCAGGTTGACGGAGAATCCAGTTTTGCGCTGGATGCTGTTGGCGTGGTCAGTCAGGGCCAGGGCAACGCCGCCGCCAACAGTTCCCAATCCCATCAATCCGATATTGATTTCTCGGGTAGTGCCAACCATTAGCCTCGCCTGCGACCCCAACCTGCCTATTGTTGCGGAACCGGGGTTACACGCGGTCGGGTGAGGCGCACCTGCTGCGTAACCCATTCGTAGAGACTGCTATCAAGGTTGATTTTTGACCATCCATCATCGGATCCCTGGGACAATTGATCAGCCTTCCATTTCTCTACCCTGGCTGCCGCTAACTGAAACTGCATCGCCGGCTCGATTTCCCGGGTTTCCGGCTCTCCGATGGCTTGCAGCAACACGATGTTGTCCTGCACAAAGATGGAACTCGATATATCACCCGGTCCCAACAGAGGTGGTTCACCGTCTTCGCCAAATAGATGGCGATTGAATTCGGTGATAGCGCCTTCGGGCACCCACCCAATGTAGCCATCCGAACCGCTGATCTCCCGAGAGACTGAGGCGAAATCTTCGCCCAGCTGCAACCGCTCGCGCACCGCCACTGGGTCCGCGTCGGAATTTGCGCCCAGCACGATTATCTGGGCCTCCACATGCGGGGCTGCTTCGGGCAGGCTTGCCAACATCACCTGAAACAACCCGCTTTCCTGCAACTGTTCTTCGACGATGCGACGGTATGCCGCATCGGAAAGGTTAACCTGGGTCAGGAACCCCACGTAGTTATTGTCACCCTCGGCGTCCAGTTGCTCGTCATCAACTTCCTGTCCGGGATCCGGTTCCGGCCTGAAACGCGATCGGATGACTTGATCGATATCCTCGTCGGTCACGTTGATTTGCAACCCGGGAGCCGCCTGGCGCAGTATCTCGGCGTGGAGCAGTTTCGTTAACTGATCAAACGGGTCGCGGCTAAGGTCCACCTGACCACCCTGATAACGGTTGATGCCTTGCAAAACACGGATGCGCTCCACCAAGTCGCCCATCGTGAAACGTACGCCGCGAATTTCGCCAGCCATCACACGCGGCGGACGAATGAATTCCTGGTAAATTCCAGCCGCGACCACTCCGGCAATCGCCAGCAGGAGCACGGCTCCAACTACAAGCGCGATCCGCTGACGTCGGCTTTCGAGCAACCGGCGGGTTCTGGAAACTGCGACCGTATCGCCGGCGCGTTCTCCCACACGGCGGTTACGACTTCCGCGTCGGCGTACCGGCCGCGGACCCCCGGGTGGCGGCTCTTCAACACCGTCGTCGGCGCCACGTCTCCAGGGCAACGACAGGTTCAGCATTTTCACGCCAACCGGCTACCGACCGGAACGCATACCCGTGTTAACGCTGTGCTCGGGTGCGTACGGCAAGAGGGCCAGAAATCGCGCGCGTTTGATTGCGATGGCCAGCAAACGTTGATTTTTAGCCGAGGTGCCAGTCTTGCGGGTAGGGTCGATTTTCCCTTGCTCAGAGATATAACGGCGCAGTCTGTCGACGTCTTTGTAATTGGGTTTGACGCCTTCCACGGTGAACGCGCACACGCGGCGGCGGGGTCCAAATCGCCGGCCGCCGCCCCGTCCGCCGGTTCGCGGACCGCCGCGCCCGGGCGGACGCCCACCGGGGCCGCCGGCCGGTCGAAATGATCCTGGCCCGCCGGCCGGCCCAGCGGGCCGCCGGGCTGGGGCGTTGCCATCTGCCGGCGCGCTGGTTGGCGCTGGGGCAAATGCCGGAGTTCCGGATGCTGGGGGAGTGGAAGGTGTGGGAGTAGTCATGCTTGAATTGTCCTCCGGAATTGTGTCCGGGCGCCGCCAATACGACGGCGTCAACGTGAGTTAAAACGGCAAATCGTCGATGTCCGTCATGGGTTCACCAGCTCCTGCTGAACCGGCGTAACCCGTATCCCCGGAGCGTTGATCATCGTATCGGCCGCGTGTTTCGCCAAACGCGCCATCGGCCTGGTCGCCACGGCGTCCCAGCATTTGCATCTCGGTAATGGAAACATCCAGCGAGAATCCTGGCGTGCCGTCCCGACGGTCGTATTGTCGAGACCTGAGGCGTCCCTCTATATACACTTGCTGGCCGCGCGTGAGGTATTGATTGCAAACATCGGCCAATCGCCCGAATGCGGTGCAATTGAACCACTCTGTTTCCTCGCGCTGCTCCCCGGCGGCCGTGGTGTAACGCCGATTGCTGGCGATGCTGAACGACGTCATCGGATTGCCGGAAGGAGAGTATCGCATCTCCGGGTCGCGACCCAGATTGCCGATGATAATGATTTTGTTCACTAGCTACCCTACGCCTGGGCGTCAGTGTCGGATCCGGCCGCCGGTTCAGAGGCTGGCGGTTCCGCAGCATCTGCCACCGCACCCGGCGGCGTTTCGACAGCCGCCTCGGGTTGAGGAGCGGGCGCTGGCTCAGTGTCAACCACCGGAGCCGGTTCGGGTGTTACTGTGGTCGTCGGCTCGGCGCCGGCATCTGCAGTGGGTTCAGCGCTCGGCGGGGGCGGCGCATCGGGAGCGGCAGGCGGTTCGGCGACCGCCGGCGAGGCGGCAACAGGAGGAGCGAACGCCGGTTCAGGTCTCCGGTCAGGCGGGCCTCCCGGCGCTTCGGGAATTGGGCCACCGCCATCAGGTCTGCGTCCCCGGCCCGGCGGGATGTAGCGGGACGGAGCCGTCAGTGGGCCGGGCGCCGGTCGATCTTCCAGCGGACCATCGCATCGGATTACCAACGAACGCAATACTCGTTCATCCAGACGCAAATAAGTCTCCAACTCTTTATTGAACGCGTTCTCTACTGCAAAAGAACTCAGGTAATATGATCCTTCCAGGAAGTTGATACTCCCTTTTCGGATTGGGTAGGCAAGGCGCCTGGTTCCCCAAATTTGTTCGGCGGTAATCTCGCCATCCCGATTCCCAATAAACGATTTTATATCGGCCCAGGCGGATGTAACTTCATCCTGATTGAGCATAGGGCTGAGAATGGCTACCAGTTCGTAATGACGCAAGTTTTAGTCTCCTGATTGGCAACGGGCGTACCGGCGATTATAGCACCTGCCATGCGCGATGTCAGTAGTGTGTGACGCACCGCAGGGCCTTTCGATTCTCCCTCTCCCCTTGTGGGAGAGGACTGGGGTGAGGGGTATAGCCTGCCGCAGGATAGTTCCCTATCTCACACCTTCACCCTCACCCTAACCCTCTCCCATCAAGGGAGAGGGGATTTCTTGTAAAACCGAAAGGCCCTGCGACGTACCGGGGAACTAATGCCGCGAATTGACACCAACGGCAATGCACTGAACCGTGGGCAATGATAATCGCAATCACACATTATAACTTGTGCAAATAACGACGAAAAGCGTAAGATATTACATCCCGCTCTAACTCGCCCGTAATTTCCCTCTGTTATTTCCCAATGTTGAGCCCATGACTTCGCAACCTCCCGGATCTCCACCCTCTCGAACTTCCCGACGACTGCCGCGTTTTTACTACGGCTGGTACATCGTTATAGCCACCGGATTTGTAATGACCGTGGCCACGGTGCCCCTGTTCCATGCGATGACGTTGTGGTCGGTGGCGTTGGAAAACCACTTTGGCTGGAAGCGCGGAGCGCTGTCTCTCGCTTTGTCATTCACCCGGATTGAGGGTGGATTGATGGGCCCCGTTGAGGGCTTCCTGACCGACAAACTCGGCGCCAGAAAGATGGTGTTGTCCGGTTTCATCATACTGGGATTGGGTTTCCTGGTATTTTGGAAGATTGATGCCGGATTCTGGCCGGTGGGCCCTCTGTACATGTTTTACGTGGCCTACATGATTATGGCCCTGGGCCAGGGGATGGGCAGCTGGGTCCCCATGATGACCACCATCAACAACTGGTTCTCACGCCGCATGGCGTCTGCGATGGGGTGGGCCAACTGGATTAGCCGCGGCGGAGCGTTAATCATCATCCCGTTGATGGACTTCGCAATCCACAGCAACATCGGATGGCAGGGCACCGCCCTTACGTTGGCCATCGTGGTTTTCGGCGCTGCCATCCCCCTGTCGTTCGTCATCAGGAACCGACCCGAAGACATGGGGTTGGAACCCGAAGATGACGCCCGGCCATCCCCCCGAGGCGCGGCAGGCGGTCAGGGGACACCGGCTCCCCAGGGACTCACCGCCCAAGAGGCCATTCGTACCCCCGCATTCTGGCTGATAGCGGTCGGACACGGCCTGACCAGCATGATCATTCTGGCAATCTTCACTCACCTGGGCCTGTTCCTCAAAGACGCCGACTACGAGAATCAGGTGGGTCGCGTAGTAACCACCTATACATTTGTCGCAATGTGGGCGCAGTTGATCGGCGGATACGTGGGAGACCGTTATTCCAAGCGTCTTTGCCTGTTCATCTTCACCTCCATTCAGGCAGCGGCAGTGGTAATGCTCACCTTCAGCACCCAGTTATGGATGTTTTATGCCTTTGCGGTAGTATTCGGACTCGGGTTCGGTGGTCGCAATCCACTTACCACCTCCATACGCGGCGAATACTTTGGACGAGGCAACTTCGGCAAGATTCTGGGTATCAGCACAATCCCGATGAACATCCTGCTGCTCGGAGCCGGCCCCTTCGCCGGATATATGTACGATTGGCAGCAATCCTACACCGTGGCATTCCTGGTGCTGGCCGGCTTTAATTTCCTTGGCGGCGTGTGTTTCCTTTTCGCCCGCCGGCCCCGAATCCCAACGGCGCCGGCGGCAACCTCGCCCCAACCCAGTCGGGCGCCCGTCGTAGCAGACGACGATTAAGGGCTCACGCGTAACTGTTCACGCTTGAGGATCGGAGGGAAGCTCGAAGTGCTTTTCCTGGGCTTCATTCCACCGGCTCTCATCTACGACACGTTACGTTAGCGTCAACGCCCACGCTCCCGGTTCCTTGTGATGCCGCGGATAGAGAGGTACGCCAGGGTGAGGAGAAGGGCCAGCAGCAGCAGCCACAACCACCACGGAAGGGTGCAGATTAGCCATAACCACGACGGACAGTTGCAGGACGGTTCAGGGACCCCGCTGGCCGTCGATGGGGTAGGGTGGGGGTGGGCTGGCGGGTGGCGTGGGGGTTGGGGAGGTTGCCGGGCCGGCCCCGGGCGGCAGCGTAATGGGTGTCGGCGGAGGCGTAGCCGCCGCTGTGGGCGGGACGGCAGTTGGAGGGACGGTGGTTGGCCAGCATAACAGCCAATGTCGCTGCTATGTCCGGCGTGGACGTGGGCAAGAGCGTGGGCTGCGGGATGGGCACGAACGTAGGCTGCGGCGTGGATGTGGATGCGAACGTGGGCGTGGGCGTGGACGTGCGAGTAGGCTGCGGCGTCGGCGTCGGCGTCGATGTAGCCTGCTGCGCCTGGTCGTCGTCGGTGATCGTCAGTATCGTGCTGATGGTGGCCCGATCTTCTATGCCTTCCGCCGCCCTTCCCGACACCGTCAGCTTCCGGTCCGGTTCGTCTCTGTTGTTGTCAACGGCGGTGATGATACAGGTTCCGATGCTCGACATCATGCCCGGCGGGATGGTCAACGTATTGCCGGATACCGTGACAAATTCGGGGTCGAGCGACGACATTGACACCCTTATCGTGGTCGCCGCGACGGAGGCCGTGTCCAGCGTTGCCGTCACCGCGCTGCTACCGCCGTTCTCGGAGATGGAGGTCTCCGACAGCGCCAGCGTAACCACGGGCATCGCCACGCCGGGCGCCGGCGGCTGCGGGTCCGCCTGCCCGGTGTTGCGGATGAGGTTGCCCCTGGTGGCAATCTGGATACCCGCTGTGTCGGCGTCGCCGTCCGCGCCCCAGCAGACTGCGACGCCGTCCGTTTTTAGCGCGCAGGCGTGTTGCACGCCCATATCCAACGAGCTGAAAGTCCCCGTCTCCGGCGCGCCGTCAATCTCATCGGCGAAGTCCGTCCCCCAGCACTTGACCTGGCCCGCCTCGTCTCCGCTCCGCACAATTGCGCAGGCACCCCAGCCGGTGGTGCTGATGTCAGCGAAGACCGTATCCGGAAGCTCCGCCTTCACGGCTGTCTGATCCGTGCCGCCCCAACATTTCGCCTTGCCGTCGTCCGTGCCGTCCTTCACCGGCGCGCAAGTGCCAAAGAGACCCGCATCTACCGCGCCGAAGGTAACCGCCGCCAGCTCATCAGGCACCGTGGCCAGCTTGACGCCAGCCTCTGAATCAGGCAGCGGCCAGCATTGCAGCAAACCCGCCGTCTGGCTGTGCTGTCCGTCCAGGATGCCGCAAACGTGGGACTGGCCGGCGCTGATTGTCGAAAAGGTAACCGGTTCGCCGGCCCGGTCGCCGGACTGTACGGTGGGCGGCGTTGGAATAGCGCCAGTGATGTTTGACCAGCAATCCACTGCGCCGTTGCTACGCCGCCCGCAGGTGAAACCGCGGGACACCGCAACTTCCATGTAGCCGTCCGTATCGCTCCGGACAGGAGCGTTCACGGTATTGCCCCAGCAACGGATGTAGCCTGCCGACGTTACCCCGCAGGTCCTGGCCCTCGCCGCGCTCAGCTGCATGAACACCTTGTCGGCGTCGTTCACCGGGGTGGTTTGCGCTTCCACTCTTGGCGACGGGGGCCATCCCACAACCGCCGTGAGCAGCAGGAGGAGCGCCAGTCCTTGGCCCCAATGTCAGGCGGATCCGCGAAAGGAAAGTCGGGGGGGATTAGAAACACGCGGCAACACTCGGCGTACCCGTTCAGACTTGCGGGGATCTACGGGCTATTCGGCCTCTTGTGTAGGGGCGACCAAGTACGAAATTGCCACTGCAAACCGCTTTCGTTCCCTCATACGTTAACAGTTACCATGCGGCCGATCGCCAGCGACTTGCGAGACGCTTTAACCCAAATCGGTTTCGGTAATCTCTATGTTTTGGATAGCCAGGCGCTCGGTGGGTTGAGAGTTCTCCCCACCTCGACTGGCGCGTACCGGTGAGGTAGCCAGTGATTCAAGCACGTCGTCGCCTTCGGTCAGAGCGCCGAAAATGGTGTAGTTCGGAGGAAGCCCAGCATCTGCGCCGTGAACCAGGAACCATTGGCTCCCGTTGGTGTTGGGGCCGGCGTTGGCCATGGCCAGGGTTCCCCGCACATACGGTCGCGTCACCGCTTCATCCCTGAATCGATAGCCCGGGCCACCAGTGCCATCGCCTTTCGGGCAACCGCCCTGAATCATAAAACCGTTGATGACCCGGTGAAACTGGTTATTCTCGTAAAATCCATCGCGGGCCAGGAACACAAAATTGTTAACGGTTAGCGGCGCCACTTCCGACAACAACTCTACCGTCATGTCGCCTTTGTCGGTCTTGATAATCGCGTGGTACCGTTTGGTAGCTTCAATTATCAGGCCAGGCGAGTTTTCATACTGTTTGGGGGGCATTGCTCTTTACTCCTGCTTGGCGTGGGCGGAAACTCCGGCGATTATACCCCAAACCAGCCGGTTGAGACCGATGGCCCACGCGGGCCGTCCAGGGTCAGCTCCCTCACGCGTACCCGCTTTAATCTGTCATTGCGACCCCGTACTTGATACGGGGGTGGCAATCTCGTCGCCGTAGCAATGATGGTTCCCCGGCGTGTGTTCAACCTCAACGAGATTGCCACGTGGTTCGACAGGCTCACCATGAGCGGCTGCGCTCCTCGCAATGACAGCAGGCCAGTTTGGTTTGGCAAAGCGGGTACGCGTGAGCATCAGCTCCGGCGCAATCGGGGGCAGGTGCGTTTCGGCGGATAAACCCCAAGGTCTGCTCCTGTTGATGCCGTATAATTAATCCATGGGCATGTGGCGCGTTCCCGCCCCCTGGCGGCAAACCACCGGCAACACCGTGATCGAAAATTTCATTTGGTTATGAAAGGAGAGAGATCGGAAATGGAAATTCTTGATACCATGGCGCGATTCGGACATGAACAGGTTGCAATGTACAACGACCCGAACACCGGACTACGGGGAATTATCGCCATTCACGATACGACGCTGGGGCCCGCATGTGGAGGCACCCGGATGTGGCCCTATGCAAGCGAGGCCGATGCGCTGGCCGACGTGCTGCGTCTGTCCCAGGCCATGACCTATAAATCCGCGGCGGCAGGATTGAACCTCGGCGGCGGAAAAGGCGTGATAATCGGCGATCCCCGTACTCTAAAGTCTGAAGCCCTGTTGCGATCATGGGGACGCTTTGTTGACACCCTGGGCGGCCGATACCTGACCACCACCGACGTGGGAACCAACGGACGCGACCTGGAGTCAATCCGCCAGGAAACCAGGCACGTGGTGGGGTTGGACGTGACTCTGGGCGGCAGCGGCGACACGTCTATCATGACCGGCCTGGGCATCTACATGGGCATGAAGGCATGCGCCGGCGATGCGTGGGGCAGCGACTCGCTGCGTGGCCGCACCATCGCGATGCAGGGATTCGGAAAAGTTGCATCCAACACGGCAAAACATTTGCTGGACGAAGATGCGCGAGTCATAGCCACCGACATCAGTGAAGATGCGTTGGGCCGGGCAAAGAGCATGGGGATTCACGTCGTGGGCGCCGAAGAAATCTTTGACACCCAATGCGACATCTTTGCCCCGTGCGCTTTGGGCGGCGTTATCAACCAGGATTCGATCCAGCGTCTAAACTGTCGGATAGTTGCGGGTGGGGCTAACAATCAACTGGCAACGGAGGCAGACGGGGACGAACTGCAGCGACGTGGTATCACTTACGCTCCCGATTTCCTGATCAATGCGGGTGGCGCTATCAATGTTTCAACCGAGATCGGACAGCCGTACAACCCGGACCGAGCCCGTCAACAAACCGAACGCATCTACGAGCAGATGTCAGCGGTGTTGATGACCGCCCGCGCCAAAGAGATATCCACCGCAAGCGCCGCCAAACTGCTGGCCGAATCGCGCCTTGCTGACGTTCGCCGCGTGCGTGGGATTTACCGGCGGTAGCCGATAATCTCCACGGCAAGAGGGGGAGACGGTCCGTCTCCCCTTTTTATCTACCCATATCGCCGGGCATCACCCGTGTCATCGGGCGGTCCTCATCCGCAACTCCGGCGCGAGAGTGGCTCCTCCATAAATGTCCTCAAGGGACCTTGCGACTTCCGGGTAGTCCTCTCTCAACATCTCCCGGTCAACGCCTTTGCCAAGCTCATCCGTAACCTCGAAATAGGCAGTGCTGAACACCGCGAAAAATTCGTGCACATCGTGCATCATGTGCGTTCCAGGGAAAATACCGGCCTGCAACGCAGCATCATAGAATCCGCCCCATTGTTCCCAATCACTTTGAGTAAAGCACAGATTTTGAATCCCGTGAGCGAATTCATGCACGGTAATAAATCCTATGTGTGGGAATCGATTGTGAGGATACTGATCCTTGGAAAGGCCGAGGATCTGCTCTTCGGAAGTTGCGGAAACTGGTTGTCCCTTTATTGCGCCAAGCCCGCGTATCAGGAACGATTCGTAGGTCCTGCCAGTGAAATCGCTCCGCCCTTTCAAGAAAGCGAATTCAGGCAATGTAGTTACATACTCATCCTTCGGAATGATTGCCAATCCTGCATCAACGTCAGCCATGCAGCCAGAGATGTCCTGCCTTCCCGATAGCATCGTGTTAACAATATCCCCCGCTGCATACAACGCATCAGGAGCCACTTTGCCGGTCGATTTAATTTCGACCCCCTTGGCGTAAAGGAACTGCTTATAGTATGTGGATGGCTTGGTGATGATACGAAAGCTATCCAGCATTTCCATCCGGTCCTGGCCGTAATCAGCCACGCTGTGCTCGCACATCCAGACGCGAGCCCGAAATCCCTGTGGATTACCGGCCAAAGAATTCGACACGGCTACCAATTCAGCAACGTCAACAATGCAGTATTCTGGGCTCTCCTGAACGCGGTACGTTACGGAATAGAAATTCTGCCCGTCAGGTCGTGTTTCTTGGAACGCAGTTATCTCAAACAATGAACGCGAAGGCCACCAATCCCGTTCCAGCCCATCGCGTATCGACGTGGCGTATTGATTGAGCGTGCTGCCGCTCTCCAAGCGTTGCGACGTAATGCGGAGTTTGCTCCAGGGAGAGCTGCGGCCATACCATCCCTCCCCTTCTTCGTTCCAGTCGTCTGAAATACTGATTATGTAGCTATATTCCAGGTTTCGACCTATAACAACGAGGTCAGATACATCAGTAGATGCGACCGGCGGCGTGGCGGTAGGGGTTGGCGGCGGCGTAGTAGTAGGGGTTGGTGGCGGTGTGGCGGTAGGGGTTGGTGGCGGTGTGGCGGTAGGGGTTGGTGGCGGCGTGGTAGTAGGGGTTGGTGGCGGCGTGGTAGTAGGGGTTGGTGGCGGCGTGGTAGTAGGGGTTGGTGGCGGCGTGGCGGTAGGGGTTGGCAGCGGCGCGGCGATGCGCGATGGCATCGGCGTAGCAGTGGGAGCAGCCGTCGACGCGGCGGTAGGATCCGGCGTGGACGGCGGATTGCCGCCGCAAGCCATCACCAAAACCAACCCGCCTAATATCAGGGAGGTCACGAACGCGAACTTCAGCAGGTGATTCAAAGCACTTGACGGGGTGATGTGCGTAGTAGCGTTAGCGCGTGAGGGAGTCCCACGCAACTCTATGGGGTGGCAGTATAAATCACCGTATCAGGCCGGTACACAGCCCAGGAAAACCACAATTGCCCGATGCGGCCCGGCACCGGTTCCAACGCTGTGCCGGCTAGCGGGCCACTCACGGCGCGGCCAAATATATTCCACCGGCTGCCGGTCTGATCGTCTGCGATGAAGCCGTCGGCATCGATGGCAAAGGTCAATGCAACGCCGTCTTGACTCACCGGCGCAAATATCCCCGCCGTACCCACATCCCGACCGCTGGCTATGGTACCCGAATCAAGGGCAGACGCCGTGCCCGGCTGCCAGAACACGACAAAATCATGTTCTTCCAACGAACCTGCCACGACCTTTTCATCCATCAGTATCGTGAACGATACCGCCCAGGCAGCGTCGTCGAGTTCAATTGCAACTACCCGTTCCACCGCCGGCAGCCTGGGGTCCTCGGCGCCGCTGAACAAGAATGGACTTGATCCAGGACGGTCGTACCCGCGGTAGGGATTATTGCCATACGGGCGTCCGGAATCGGGGCGGGACAGCACCTTTCCATCGGGGAAAGCCTGTTTGAAGTCCCGCCACGAAACAATGGACAAGTACAGTTGCTCCAGGCGCCGGCCGGCGTGTTGTCCAATCACTCCCTGGCCTCCAAACTCCTGCCACCACGATTCGGTCTGGCGGTCGTACATCAGGAGATTACTGTTGCGCAACGCCCCCGTAGTACCGAAGTCCAGCGCCTGCCCGTCCACCGTCCGCCTGAACACGAAGGCGGTATTACAGAGCGGTCAAAACGTAACCACGACCGGTTCGCCACCCACCACATCATTCACCAGTTCGTGCCAAACCATAATTTGCACTGGATACGCCCGGGAATCCCCGCCAATATCCACCACCTGCACCGGTTCCAGGTCGTCCAGCCACACGTCAGCCTCCGCAGTGGACTCGAAACGGGGTTGGTCGATTGCGGGGATGCCGTCTTTGGCTGGCCCACCCGTCATTATCTCGTCAAAAGAAATGGTACTACGGGTAAAGTCAGTGGCCCACGGCGCCCGCAATACCCGTTCAAACCTTTCCCGCGCCTCGTTCGCCGTTACGTTGTCAATGATCAGCACGTTCCCCACCGGCTGAGTTGGCGTCGCAGATGCAGCGGTTGCGGTAGAGAGCAAATCCGGTGTCTGCGCCGGGATTATGGTTCGCGTCTCACCGACTACAGCGGTGGATGCGGTAATTGCCACCCCTGACTGCATCGGCGCAACGCCCGTCGTGACCGGCGTCGCAACCGATGTTTCACCTCCGCTGCATCCAGCCACAACCAGCGATGCCAACACCGACAATGCTGCCCCACACCACCACCCCATCCGGCGCGGTGTTTTGGGAGCATAATTCATGCGTGGCCTAAGCGGACGCTTTCGGGTTAAGCAAGGTCGCTCTGGTTGGCTGAGTACGGCAGCCAGCCATACCTAACGGCCCCATAGAGAACGGAATTCAGGTCGTCTACCAAAAAATGCCGGTTAGAACGCCGGGCGCCGCAAAACCGCCGGATCGATGCGCCGCCGAACCAGTTGGCCGTCAGTTGGAGCGCCCAGCAATTCGCCGTTGTCCACCATCACCTTGCCCCTCAATATGACGGTGGTTGGCCACCCGCGAACATCCCAACCTTCCCACGGGCTGTAGTCGCGGATATGCAGATCATCCATGGTCAACTGCTTGTGGAACGTGGGATCTATGATGGCGAGATCGGCGTCGCTGCCCGGCGCGATAACGCCTTTTCGAGGGTACATCCCCAACAGGCGGGCTGCATTGGTGGAGGTGATGTTGGCGAACTGGGTAAGGGGCATTCCGCGTTTCACTACCGCCTCGGAATAGTTGACTCCCATGCGGATTTCGATACCGATGTTGCCGCCGCGCACGTCCTGAACGTTGCGCCCGGCCGTTTTGTCCAGATAGGTCGTGAAGCTGCTGTCGGTGCCGGTGAATGTCAGGTTGTGCCCCAACAAACCGGCCCACAGATCACTGCCGTCTTCGGGATACTTCAGCGATGGGTAGGTGTGGTATTTCATCCCGTCGGGTTCCCGATACTGCCAGCAATTGAACGACAGGGCCAGCGTCAGCACCTCACCATACACCGGCAAGCCGCGGCTCCGGGCTTCGGCGACGGCGTTGACACCATCGCTGCCGGTCACATGCACGAAGTACATGCCGGCGCCGTTTTGCTCTGCAATGCGGATGGCGTCGCGAAACGCCAGGTCCTCCACCTCTTTGGAATGAATCAGATGCACGTTGTACCAGTCCCAAATGCCTCTCTGTTGAGCCAGCAGGTAGTTGTACATCACGATTTCGTCGTCCTCGGCGTGTACTGCCAGGACACCATCGTGCCGGGCCAACTGACCCGCAAGGTCTGACAGCCGGCCCGAATCGATGCGGGCGACCGGAGTCAGAGTCAAAGGTGGGTCTGTAGGAGGGCGAATGTTGGTGGTGAAAATTTTGACACTGGGAAAATCGTTCTCAATCAGCTCACCAACCCGAGCAATACTATCCGGGGAGTTGCGGCTGGAATATATGATGTGGGCCGAATAGTCGGTGTAAGCGTTGTCATTCCAAACACCGAGAAAATCGTGAACGCCGCCGACCAGGTCCCCTTCCCTGGGCGCCGGCGCGAAATCCACCACCGTGGTGGTTCCTCCCCAAATGGCTCCCAAAGAATGTTCCAGCGGCCCGGCGTTGGGAACGCCGGCCACCAGTTGATGGGCGCCCGCCTGCACGTTGGCCGCCGCGTGGATGTGTGGTTCGATGCCGCCAGGCGTAACAATGCGCCCGGACGCGTCCAGCGTGCGCGCCGCATCATCGGTCAGGGTGCCCGGCGCCGCGATGGCGGCGATGCGGCCATCCTGAATACCCACGTCCACCAACGCTGCCTCGTTGGGCAGAACCACCGTGCCTCCGGTAATCATCAGGTCAAACATCATTATCCTCCGCCGCTAACCCGTGTTGCGTCATTCTAAATCGGAGCGAACCGGGGCGCAATGGTGCAATTGGCCGCAATCTGCCGGCCTTTTGACCACGTTGGCCGTCGATTCCGGCGCAGATAGTGTCACCTGTCCTGATGTCTGATTCCTTGGGCTATCGGCGCTAATGCCCCGATTTTACCCAGTCAGCCACCCGCCTCATGCGAACCCACTTTGTCATTGCGACCCCGTACTTGATACGGGGGCGGCAATCTCGTCGCTGAAACCGCCGCTGTGGCTGCAACGGGATTGCCAACCCCCGCATCGAGTACGGGGTCGCAATGACAGAAGGCAGGGACTGGAGTTTCACAATTTTCTCATGGAATTGAGGCCGATATTACCGAGGGGGTCGGTAGATCGGTCAACGATCCAACTTTCGCCCGTTAATCCCATTCCGCGGCCAGCCGTTCACCTACCATTATCACCGTGGCGTGGGTGTTGGCGCGGGGCACCTTCGGCAGGATGCTGGCATCAGCGACCCACAGGCCGTCCACGCCGCGTACCTTCAGGCGCTGATCGACCACGGCGGCAGGGTCGCCGTCGGGGCCCATCTTGCAGGTTCCCGACATGTGCCGCGCTGAGGTAACGGTGCGGCGGAGCCAGCTGTCCAGCAGATCGTCGTCGGCCAGTTCCGGTTCGGTGGGCGATACCCACGCTTCCAGCACTTCGGCGTATGGCGCAGAATCCGATAACTGTCGGCAAATTCGCACCGCTTCACGCAGCCGCTGCCGGTCCCAGTCGTTCTCCATGTACCGGTAGTTGAAGCGCGGCTGTTGGTGCGGGTCGGCGGACTGTAGCTCTACCTCGCCGCTACCCGCCGGCAGCTCCAGGGCGCACGACAACCGGATGCCTCTTTCCGGGATCACTTCTCCCGACAACGGCGAATAGATCGAATTGGTCGAGATGAGCAGGTCGTTGGGGGTGTCCGAACCCGTGGCGGTGTAGCGCAACCCCATCCGCACGCCCAGGTTATCGGCGGCCAGCGCCACGCCGTCCCGCGCCCGCAGGCTCACGCTGGCGATGGGGTGGTTCCACAAATTCCGGCCCACCGCCGGCTGGTCGATGAGAACGTTGATGCCATACTCCCGCAGCGATTCCGCCGGGCCTATTCCCGAGAGCATCAGGAGGTGCGGCGACTTGATGCCGCCCGAGCTCAGAATCACCCGGTCGGCCTCGATGTTGAAAATCTGCCCTCCGCTCTCCGCCTCCACACCAACAACGCGGTTGCCGTCGAACAGCACTCGACGCGCCACCACGTCGCCGCGCACCGTGAGATTCAGGCGGTGCCGGCTCGGGCCCAGGTGCGTCAGCGCGGTGGACATCCGGATCCCGCCCGGATTGTTCATCGGGATGGGCCCGACACCTCCCTGTTCGGGACCGTTGAAATCGGGGCACTCCGGATAGCCGGCTCCGAGGCACGCCTCGTAGAATGCCCGCTGGATCGGCGGCCAGGGTTCGTTGTGCCGGCGAGTAAGGGGAATAGGGCCATCCGTGCCGTGAAAATCGTCGTGGATGTCCTGATCGGTTTCAAATTTGCGGTAGTACGGCAGCACATCGGTGTACGACCAGCGGTCATTGCCCAACGCGGCCCACATCGCAAAGTCTTCGGGCAAGCCCCGCAGCATCACCTGCCCGTTGATCGAGCTGCCCCCGCCGATGACCTTGCCCTGGGCAACGTGTATTTCCCCCTGTTCGGCGTTGATGATTCCCCGCAACGACCAGTTATGCGGCCCGTCCTGCCTTTCGGCGTCGCGGGTGTAACCGTACCGCAGTTCATCGGGGAGCAGGGACGGATCGGGGTAATCAGGACCCGCCTCCAGCAACAAAACCGAACGGGATGGATCTTCCGAAAGTCGGGATGCCAGCACGCAACCGGTTGCGCCGCCGCCAACCACTATCACGTCATACTTCATGGGGAATAATGACTCCTAAAAGTTGGGGGTATTCTAGCACGGTGACACGTTGGGCATCAGTTGCGGAGGGTCGCAATGATAGAATGGCGGCTACACGAACGAAACCAAAAAACTCCGGAGCAAACCGAAATGGGCGAGCTGAACGTTGGCAACCGCACGCTGGCAATCATGGACAACCTGCCGTTTCTGCACAGCTTGAACAATGAGTGCATTGACCTGATTGCCATTGACCCGCCCTTTGCCGCCAACGAGACCTTTACCGGCAACCCGCGGCCGCCCATCAGCGACACCGAATACGCTGAGGAAATTGCGCTGGCTCAGGCGCACGGCGCTCTACACAACGAGGGGCAGGGCGAAACCCGCGTCCATGACATCTGGAGCTGGGACGAGGACGTTCATCCGGCCTGGAAGATGATGATTGAGGACGATTACCCGTCCGTCCACGCCGTAATCCAGGCGGTGGAAGCGTGCGCGTCAGAAAATGAAGCCGCCTACATCGCCTTTATGGCGGTAAGACTGATTGAATGCCGGCGTGTGCTCAAGCCAACCGGCAGCATCTATCTGCACTGCGACAGCCACGCCAACAGTTACCTGCGGATGCTGATGGATGGAGTGTTTGGAGCGGAGAACTTCAAAGCCGAGATTATTTGGAAACGGACTTCTGCGCACAACGACTCACGCACTTTTGGCAACGTCAGTGACACCATCCTGTTTTACGGCGACCGAATCAACGTCAACGATGTTCGCGTTCCGCTTGACCCCAACTATGTAGCGCAGTTCTACCGCTACCAGGACGAGCGTGGCCTTTATCAACTCGGAGACCTCACCGCAGCAGAATTGAGATATGGCGAAACCGGTCAGCCTTGGCGCGGCCGCGATCCTAACCGGGTCGGTAGGCACTGGGCAGTTCCAATGACGGGCAATTATGCCGCTTGGATTGAAGAAACAGTTATTCCGGGTTACCGAGACATTGCCAGTCCACTAGCGCGGCTCGATGCTCTGGATGCAGCAGGTCTGATTCGCCACCCCGCAGATAATGGCATACCCCGACTCAAGCGCTATTTGGAAAGCAATCCGGGGCAAGTGCCGCCGGCGTTGTGGACTGACATACCGCCCATAGGGGCGCACGCCAAAGAGCGTACCGGCTACGCTACGCAGAAACCGTTGGAATTGTATGAGCGCATCATCAAGGCTTCGAGCAAACCCGGCGACGTGGTACTGGACATATTCGCCGGCTGCGCTACGACAGCGGTGGCGGCGGAACGTTTGGGCCGTCGATGGGTGGCCTGCGATATGGCCTATCGGGCCTGGACGATGCTGAAACGCCGTTTCTATCTGAACGGCATCGCCCTCAGTGATATGACTGACTCAACCCGGCAGGCGTTGGCTACCGAACAACCTCAACTAACCCAGGCTGAGTCACGCACCATCGGCCCCAACGACCTGCCCAAGCGCGCCGACGTTGACCCGGCGCCGCACCATAACTTGCGGCAGGCCCGACGCGGCGCAAGACAGACCACGCAATCGTCCGGCTGGTCGGGGCGCATCCCAAAAGACGATGCCAAGCGGTTGCTCATGGACAAGTTCGGCCCCCGATGCTGGGGCTGCGGCTACGAACCGCGCCGGCCCAACGGCAGCCTGGACGAAATGCTGCTGGAAGTGGACCACATCCGGGCACGCCGAGCGGCTCAGGGATCACAGGGCAACGATGAGCTATACAACCTGGCCCTGCTGCACCGCACCTGCAACGGCATCAAACGCAATCAGATGACGCTGGAAGAACTCCGCAGTCACAACGCCATGAACGGCCTGCTCTACGTCCAGAAAATCACCGACTTGGTTGACCTCTACGAAGCCACCCAATTTGCGGCGGAGCAGATAGCAATACACACAGCAAGATACGGAGTGCAGGGAGCCTTAGGGTAGATAACTCCCACCACAGCAGAACCAACGGCAAGGCGGCTAATCTGAGGATTCCGATCCCGATGCCTGGCGGTCAGCAAACCATCGCCGGCCGACTCAGCGGTAGCGGGACTCGAAGCGGTGGTTTCAGGAGGAGTTAATCGAGCATCCCTAGCGTCCGCTTCGCCGGTTTCTTGTTGATCCTTGCCCACTGGCTCTTGGAGGGCTCTGTATGTTACCTCTACTCTGTCTATAAGCAGGATTATCTTGGTACTCAAATTTGTTGTGCCATAAGGAAATTATAGTAATTCTACTGGATAGACACTGAGACGCAGCTGTTATCGCTCCGACAGTCATCGTTATCCAAATGATGCCAGTGCCACTAACACCCTCAGCAGGGTCGCCGGATTCCATTTTCAGATTGGCCAAGTAGCCTGCTACGGCTATTGTTGCTGCAAAGGTAACGATAGACAGACTGTCGCTGCCCCATTGAAAATTTCTCATATGCTGTGGTATTGGAACGCCTGTTTGTTTCTCAAATAATCTCGCTGCCCACTCGCCCACGAGAGGGCTTAACCAGAGTGTCGTAACCCAGCGCCACGCGACTTTTGCCAATAACAGGATGCCCGCTGTTACCAAGTAGCTCCAAGGTGGCCCTAGCAGTGAGTTAAACCAATGCACCAGCCAAGCCGCACCCAGGCCTATTACTGCTCCTGATATTACGTTGATCAACAAATTGCCCGAAGTCATTGCTCGCGGATGTTTTTCCGCTTTCGTGAGCGTACCCTCTATACCTGCTCTCATTAGCGCACCTCGCTGGAGTCGTTACAGTCTTCCGCCCAATCTACATATTCTAGTGACAGAGGGCATTATGGGGCAACTGCAGAGCATCGCTAAGGTGTTTTGCCACAACGCTTCCAACCCCTCATACATCAAGCGACAAGTCGCACAGCAACAATTTGCGGCCGGCGTGTTTTGCTTCCAGCCAACGCTTGAAAGACTGCTGACTTTCTGCCGATGGGCGGCCGGCTATCAGTCCCTCTACGCTGATGTCTTCGTCCAAATCGGACCAGCGAATTCCCTGACCCTGGCCGATTAGTTCCCAGTTGTTCCGCTCGCCCTGGGTGGCATAGACGAGCCGGGGATACCAGGCTAGTGGTACCGCGATGGTGCGTCCGTCGGAGAGATCGACGCTCAAAGTGTCCTCAGAAACCGCAACGATTTCCGCTTCGGGAATTTGAACCTCAATCGTTGAAGTATTCATCCTATGCCTCCATCCTGGGGTTCACGGAAGTTGTCACCGGCGAAACGCTCTGGATTCCGGATCAAGTCCGGAATGACGATGATAGTTGAGTCCTGTTTGACTACTCACCACACGCATCCCGCGCCCGCTGAAATACGGCATCCAGCATATCCAGGGTGAGCCGGCCGGTTTGGGTGTTTTGCTGGCTGGGGTGGTAGCAGGCGATCAGCAGGGGGCCGCCATTGGGGAGTTGGGTGGCTACGTTATGGCCGAAGGGCGGTTTGCGCGCCGGCGGGGTGTGTCCGGCGGCGGCGTAAGCTCGCAGGAAAGCATCAAAAGCGATGCGGCCCAGCGCCACGACGACCCGCAAATCCGTAAGAAGTTCAATCTCGCGCGTTATGTACGGGCGGCAGGCGGCCAGCTCGTCGGGTCTGAGTTTGTTTTGAGGCGGAGCGCAGCGGGCGGCGGCGGTAATCAGGGCGTCTTGCAGTTGGAGTCCATCGCCAACACGCACCGACTCGGGCTGGTTTGCAAATCCGGCTCGGTACAGAGCCCCAAACAGCCAATCCCCGCTGCGGTCGCCGGTAAACATGCGTCCGGTACGGTTGCCGCCGTGGGCCGCCGGCGCCAAACCTACAACGAGCAAGCGGGCGTGGGGGTCACCGAAGGCAGCCAACGGCCTACCCCAATAATCTTCATACCGATACATACGCCGCTTGACGCGGGCCGTTTCCTCCCGCCAATCCACCAGCCTGGGACACGCGCGACAGGCGATAACCTGCTCTTGCACTTCTGCAATAGTGCCGGCGTTTATAACATCGTACATATCAGCAGCTACGAAATCACTTACCGGGATAAACAGGATAAAGGGGATGGACAGGATAACAAATTGAAATCCTGTTTATCCCGTGCATCCTGTCCATCTCGGTAAAAATTACTCCGGCGCGCCCCAGCCGCCGCCACCGGGTGTCCGGATGCTCAATATGTCGCCCGCCTCCACATCCAGGGTCTCTTTGCCGGCCAGATGCACTTCTTCGTAGCCCCCCCGGAAGAGTACGTTCTCCCCCTGATGGCCGTGGTGTCCGCCGTGATATCCGGGGGGAGCAAAACGCCGCCGCTCCGACAGCACGGTAACCCGGGCCGGGCTGAGGAACTCCACGTCGCGCACCAGGCCATCGCCGCCCCGATGCATTCCGTCGCCGCCAGACCCGCGCCGCAGAGCATAGCGACGCAGACGCAGCGGGAATGCAAATTCCAGGGCTTCAACGGGAGTGTTCATCGTATTGGTCATGTGAGTGTGGATGCCGGAAATACCATCTTTATCCGGGCGCGCTCCCATCCCGCCGCCAATTGTTTCGTAATAAACGTAGGGTTTGTCCCGAGATATGTCGTGCCCACCGATAATCATGTTGTTCATCGTGCCCTGCGACGATGCCGGTATCCGATCTGGCAGCGCCTGGCTCAGGGCGGCCAGCAACACATCCGTAATGCGCTGGGAGGTTTCCACGTTGCCGCCCGCTACGCCCCGCTGGGGGAGTGGATCGACCAGGCTGCCCCGAGGCGTGATGATTTCTACCGGGCGCAGACAGCCCTGATTGGCTGGCGCTTCGCTGCCAACCACGCACCTCACAACGTACAGGCTGGCGGACACGGTTACGGCTCGCGGTGCGTTGATGCAACCGGGCCGATGATCGGCGGTGCCGGTAAAATCAATGGTCATTCGATCATCTTCCACAGTTACGGCCACCGAAATGACTACGGGTTCTTCGGTCAATCCGTCGTCATCCATGTAGTCAGTCACCCGGTAAACGCCGTTGGGAATTTCGGCAATGGCGCGGCGGGTGAGCCGCTCAGAATAGTTGAGCAGGGCATCCATGTGCTCATGGGTATCGGGCAGCCCATAGCGTTCGGCAATCTCGGTGAGGCGTTTTTCGCCGACGCGGATGGACGCGATCTGTGCGGCCAGGTCGCCTCGCCGATCATCCGGTGTGCGCGAGTTGCGACAGATCAGGGCGATGATCTCCTGGTTGAGTCGTCCACCGCGAGACAGCTTCAATGGTGGGATGATCAGTCCTTCCTGGTACAGCTCGGTTGACAGGGGCATCGACCCGGGGGCCATCCCTCCCACATCGGAGTGGTGGCCGCGGTTGCTGACGTATCCAATGAGCGTTTTTACGCCGTCCGTCTCGATGAAAGCCGGCGCAACCAGCGTGATGTCAGGCAGATGGGAACCACCCAGGTACGGGTCGTTCAGGATGACGATATCACCGGCGCGCAAACCCTGCGGAAACGTTTGCAGGGCGGCCTGAACCGACGCCGGCATCGCTCCCAGATGCACGGGTTGATGGGCCGCCTGCGCCACCATCTCGGCCTGCGGGTTGAACAGCGCACATGAAAAGTCCTGTCGCTCTTTCATGTTTGTGGAGTAGCTGGTCCGCTGCAGCGCCACTCCCATCTCCTCCGAAACGGAGATAAACATATTCTTAAACACTTCGAGGCTGATGGCATCAACGGGCATTGCGGTATAGCTCCTTGGAGGGGTGGGGACAACCCTCACCCTAGTCCTCTCCCAGAGGAAGAAGGGATTTTGTAACGTCAAGCGAGAGGAGACTGCTGGCCTTCGGCACGGCGACGGCGGGGGGCCTGGCGAAAGGTGGTTTGCAGGCCCATGCGTGGGTATTCGGCTGGCTTGCCGGCCAATAGTTCGTCAATGGTTAAGATTTGCAGGCGCGGGTACTGTTGGCCGGGGTAATGCTCCGGTTCGTAGAACCCGGCAGCCACGGCTTCCTGCAGCATCGGACGGGTTGGTTCCTCAAGGGTAACGAACAGCCCGAGTTCCGCCTTTTCCCGCTCCATGTCGCCTTTGAGGGTGGCGATTTGACCCCGATTGACGTGGCCGCTTTTCACCTGCACGACAATGCGCTTGGGCTTGCCGCTGTTGTCGTCGAAGAAGTTGATGTAGCCGTCGATGCCGCTGTCCGCGCCCTTGCGTTTGTCCCGGGCCGGGCGGGCATCCACCAGGCCCAGCGCCCACCACTCGAATTGGTAGCGGTCTTGCCGGGCCAAAGCCTCGGCGCTGCCCACGTCCTCCGGCTCGCCGATCACATCATAGGGGCACAAATCACCGCCAAAGGTATCGTGCAGCCGGTGGCGGATTAGTGAGATGGCGAGGTGAGTTACGTCAATGCCAATCCACTGCCGGTTGAGCCGCTCGGCAGCGGCCACGGCAGTACCACACCCACAGAAGGGGTCGAGCACAACGTCGCCCTCGTTGCTGCTGGCGTTGATGATTCGCTCCAGCAGAGCTTCGGGTTTTTGCGTGGGGTAGCCGAGGCGTTCCGCATTACTTCCGGACAAAGAGTTGATGTCGTACCACATATCTTGTACGGGTACGCCACGAGATTCCTCCAAGAATAGTTTGCGACGAGGATAACCAGTTCGGGAATAATATAGGCGGCCTTCTGCATCCAGTTGTTGCATCGTCTCTCGACTGTACCGCCACGCCCGGGTATGACCATTCCATTCGTACACAGGATTGCCTTTTTCGGCACCTCCAGGCCCGGTAAGCGGAGTAGTGGTAAATCGCCTGCCAGTCTCTTCTTCGATAAACCGGTAGGTGGTTTGGATATAACTATCGTCCAATGGAACAAAACCCTGATTCCAAACTACTGACTCGCTCTTGCCGTATAGCAAAATGGTGTCATGGACGCGACCAAATCGAGTAGAACCCTGCCCTACGTCGTTATGAGCACCGTAACGCTTCCAAACGATTTCGTTCCGAAAGTTCCTGTTGCCAAACACCGCATCCAGCAGCAGTTTCAGGTAGTGGCTAGCCGTAGGGTCGCAGTGCAAATAGATGCTGCCGGTGGGTTTCAGGACGCGGTGCAGTTCAATCGTGCGCTGGGCCATCATGGTGAGGTAGGCCATCATATCGTTCTGGCCGAGGAAGGCGCGCATCGCGGCCAGCAGTTGCCCAACTTTGGCCGGCCCGTGGGTAATCACGTCCTGATAGGCGCGTTCCGATTCCAGGCTCCAGTGCCAGGTGTCGTCGAAAGCAGTAATCTGAGCCGCCGACTCGTCGCCGCTGCGCTCCCGGAACAGGACGTTGTAAGTGGCGTTAGAGTTGAAGGGCGGGTCGAGATAAATCAAGTCAACGCTGGCATCGGCGACATGCTCCCGCAGGATGGACAGGTTGTCGCCGAAGTAGAGGCGGTTGGGGGCAGCTTCGGGCATAGTTGGTACTCCGGTGGTTTTGCCTATAGCGTCAGCTCGGCGCGAATCGGACGGTAAGATGACAAAGACGTTTAACCGCAACTCCGTCATTCCGGCGAAAGCCGGAATCCAGGCTGCCTGAGACCAAGTCAACAGACATCTTCATACAAATCTCGCCACACCGGATTATCTTTCTCAATCAGCGCGATTTTCCACGCCCGTTGCCATTCTTTGATAGCCTTCTCCCGCGTAATTGCGCTGTTCATCGTTTCATGGCTTTCATACCAAACCAGCGTGTGTACACCATAACGCTTCGTGAAACCTTGTACCAGATCGTTCTTGTGTTGCCAGACTCTCTGGACGATGTTAGAGGTAACCCCAACGTACAACGTTCCATTGCGCCTGCTGGCAAGAATGTACACACTAGGGAGTTTCATCTTTCAATCTTTTCTGGATTCCGGCCTTCGCCGGAATGACGAGGTTCTGATTTCATATGCGATTGCCCTGCAACGGCGGATGGTCACTGAGGTGACGACTGCCTTCTGACTTCACAACCCAGCCAACAGATCAACTGCGCCCGGAGGGGTCACCAGCTGATAGAACTCGGTGCCCATCAACATATTCACGACGTCATCAGGCAATTGGTGGAAGGGGCCGGAGTCATGCAGTTGGGTACGGTGGCAGGACAAAGACCGCAATTTCACATCGACCCAGAGCATAACATCAACGGTGGTGGTTACGTCTGCGTCGGGTGTGCCCAACTCGTCGATTGCCTCGGCGGCGAACGGTGGTGTGATGTTGCGGTCGGCCATTTCCTGCCACCAGCGGCGAAACACGTCGCGGGGGAAACAGACGTAATACAACAGTGGAGTGGCCCCGTCCGGGTCGGAGACGCGGGACACCGCAGCAGTGGCGTGGGCAGACATGGTTTTATGATCCGGATGTCCGTACCCACCAGTAGGGTCGTGAGTCAGGACGACATGCGGATTGGTTTCCCGCATGATATTTTCCAAATCGGCCAGAACGACGTCGCGGTCGGAGTTGCAATATGCCCGTGGGTGCCTGTTGTCCTCGGTGCCGTCCATCCCGCTATCACGGTAATCCAGGAAACGCACGTCGGAGATGCCGGTAACGTCCATGGCGTTTAGAAGTTCCTGCTTACGCACCTGCCAAAGATTCTCGGGAGTGGCCAGCGACGGGTCGCTGATTTCGCCAACGTCGCCGTTGGTGGCGCAAACGAGCGTAACCCGGGCGCCGCCGGCCGCGAGTTTCGCCAGCAAACCGCCCGACGCAAACCCTTCATCATCAGGATGTGCAAAACACGCCAGGACGGAAAGGCGGGAGAGGCTGTCGGTTGATGTGCTCATTGCAGTTTCACTGGTACCGAATGCCAATCAGGCCGGTTCCAGCAGCAGGTTGCCGTAGGGGTCAACTACCCCAGTCCAGTCGGGCGGGATAACTATTGTCGTGTCGAGCTGCAGCAACAGCGCCGGCCCTGGAACACGGTTGCCGGTCTCCAATCGGTTCCGGTCGTACAGCATCGTGTCCACACGGCCGCCCGGGAAGACAACCTCGGCGGAGCCGGTGACGGCGTGGGCGGCGTCCCCGCCAACGTACGCGGCAGGTTCCAGATCAGGTTTGTCGACGGCAAGTTCGAGCTTGAGCCGCAGGTTGACCACCTCGATGGGCAGGGAGCGGTCGGCATACCCGAATCGTTGCAGGTGGGAAGCATAGAAACCGGAGGAAATACTGCGGGTCAGATCGCCGCGCCCGGTGAGAGACGGGCAATCCACCGTTATCTCGAATGACTGGCCCACGTAACGCACGTCCAGGAACCGGCGAGCGGTCATGCCATCTGCCGGCAAACCCTCATCGAAAAGCTCGGCTCTCGCCTGGCCTTCCATGCCGTGGAACTCCTCTTCGAGCCGGTCTTTGTCCAGGGCATCACCACGCAGCATTACGGTACGCGAATAATCCTTGACCACATCGGCAATGGCTACGCCCAACGCCGACAGAATGCCCGGGTGAGCAGGAACCAAAACCCTGGGGATTCCCAGCTCAGCAGCCAGTTCGCAGGCGTGCATTGGCCCGGCTCCGCCGAACGGGACCAGCGTAAACTCCCGCGGGTCGTAGCCACGTTCCAGGGATATGGACCGGATGGCGCGTTCCATGTTGGAGTTGACCACGCGAATGATTCCCAACGCCGTATCGGTTACCGAAGCGCCCACATCGCCGGACAAATCAGCCATCAACCCTACTGCCCGCTCTCGGTCCAGCGCCATCCGGCCGCCGAGAAATTCGTCGGCGCGCAATCGACCCAGCGTGAGATTGGCGTCGGTAACCGTGATCCTGTCGCCGTGGCCATAGCACGCCGGTCCGGGCTCAGCGCCAGCCGATTGCGGGCCAACCACCAGGGCGCCACCTGAATCAACCCGGGCAATCGACCCTCCGCCAGCTCCCACCGTATGGATTTCTATCATGGGGACGCTGACCGGATATCCACCCAGATTAGCCGATGTGGTTTCTTTGATACGACCCGGACACAGGGAGACATCGGTAGAGGTTCCACCCATATCCAGGGTGATGATGTCGGGAAAGCCGGCCTGCACGCCAGTATAAAAAGCGCCAACCACGCCGCCGGCCGGCCCGCTCAGAATAGTTCTGACCGGCTGCTCGGCCGCCAGGCGAGCGGTGATACTGCCGCCGGACGATTGCATAATGCGCAGCCCACTTCCCAAAACCCCCTCCAGTTCGGTCAAATACCGGGCCATCAGCGGGCCCACGTACGAATTGACAACCACCGTGCTGGTGCGCTCGTATTCGCGAAATTCCGGCAGTATTCTGGAAGATATGGAGATGAACGGGCGACCGGGAAGCCGGGATAAATGGTCGGCCAGAATTTCCTCGTGGGCCGGGTTCAGAAACGAAAACAGGAAGGATACGGCAATACCATCCACGTCTTCCTGTTCCAGCAGCGTCAACAGGGACTGCACCGATTCTGGGGTCAGGTCCTCCAGGATGGCGCCGGTGTACTCAACGCGTTCCAGCAACCCGAAGCGCAATTCCGAAGGGGCCAGCGGTGGTGGCCGTTCCATTGACAGGTCATAGAGGTCGGCGCGATTTTGCCTCCCGATTTCCAGAACGTCCTCAAACCCCAGAGTAGTGACCAGCGCGGTGCGTCCGCCCTTGCCTTCCAGCAGAGCGTTGGTGGCAACGGTGCTGCCGTGCACGAAGTCTGCTCCGGCGATATCGACGCCCGTGTCGGTAACGCCCGTGACTATGCCGTGCGACGGGTTTGACGGCGTGGAGGGCAGCTTGTGAACAGTTAGCCGGCCATTTTCCAGGACGGCAATGTCGGTAAAAGTGCCGCCGACATCAATGCCGACTACGGTGCGGGACATAAGCAATGCGGCCGAACTACTCTGCGGTTGCGTCGGAGTCGTTAGCGGGCGCCGGTGGCGTCATCCCGACCAATTCCTCAAGTCGTCGAACGCGATCTACCACACTGCGGTCAAACTCTGCGCGCATACGCTGTAACTCGGCCTCGGCGCGGTCGGCTCGTTCCCGTTCCTGCTTGACTTGTTCCTCTGCAACCTCGGCACGTTTGAGCGCTTGCTCTACTCGATTGTCTCTCAATATTCCTAGCACCAAAGCAATTCCTCCCAAAAAACCGCCGGATAGCGTAGTAATCAGGTGCGCCAGCAGAACGGATTCATCATACCGAATCGCCACCAGGTCCAGCGCAGTCATCACAACTGCCGCCGCAGTGTAGATGACTAATGCCAGCAGGTATAGTTTGTATCTTTCGCCTATCATTTGACAAGTCCCCGGCGGGACTGCGCTGCCGTTGGAGACTGGCCCATACAACTGTAGTCCTATTCCAGTTCGATGCGCAGCCTTTTGTTGATGCGCCCCTTACTCTCGTGTCCAACCACCCGTATCCGACCTACCTCACGGGTGTTGCGGACGTGGGTGCCACCGTCGGCTTGCAAATCCAGGCCGGAGATGTCGATGGTTCGCACTTCTGTTATGCCGGCGGGTAGCAGGTTTACTTTGGTGCGGATCAGGTCGGGGTGAGCATCGGCGGCAGATCTATGGAGGTAGTCAACGTTGATATCCCTCTCCCGAGCAACTTCCAGATTTATGATCGTTTCTACTTCGTGAGCGAATTCGGCGGACATATTTTCGAGTTCGAAATCCATGCGGGCGGTCCCGGGGCGCATATCCCCACCGGTTACCAGGGCGCCGAAATCACGCCATACCACTCCACAAAGGATATGCAGCGCGGTGTGCGTGCGCATCAGTTGGTAGCGCCGGTCCCAATCGATAGCAGCGCGTACCGTTGTTCCCACCGGCATGGCCGGTTCAGCTGCCACCGTGTGAACCACCGACCCACTCACCCGGCCAACTTTGGTGACAGCGAACGAATTTCCCGTCGCAAGATCCGTCAGGGTTCCCGTATCGCACGGTTGACCGCCACCGCCGGCGTAAAATACCGTTTGATCCAAAACCACCCCACCGTCTTCCAAAACCCCGGTCACGACCGCGTCGATTTGCTGCATATATGCGTCGTCCAGGAACAACAGCTTGGTCATCATATCCTCGCAAAAAGATCAGATAATCGGCGGATGCCGCTCATTGTTAGCGCAACGTCTATTATAGCAACGGTGATTCCGCAGGGCCCTTTCAAAGTCTTCCGACCTCCGCTCATGGTGAGCTTGTCGAACCATAGTCGACCATCCTTCGACAGGCTCAGGACGAGCGGGTGGTTAATTTCCACAACTTTGAAAAGGCCCTGATTAAGTATGGCACGTCTTGCGCCCCTGCGCGCTGAACGTTTACCATGAGCCACGGGCTCCATCCAACCCATTACCAACTCATGGGGAGGCGTGCATTATGGTTGTCTCCAACGACGCGGAACTTCGCACCGTTTATCCGCCGCCGGCGCCGCGAGCGGCCCAGAAGGTGTTGGACCACCTGGACATTCACTGTCGGAACTTCATTGCCCTGTCGCCGTTTTGCGTGTTGAGTTCCAGCGATGCCAGCGGCCAGGCAGACGCATCGCCCCGCGGCGATCCGCCAGGATTCGTCAAGGTGCTGGACGCCAGGACGCTGCTACTTCCTGACCGTCCGGGCAACAACCAGGTGGACTCGTTGCAAAACATCGTGGAAAACCCCGGTGTCGGGCTGCTGTTCTTTGTCCCGGGCATGAACGAAACGCTGCGGGTGAAGGGCAAAGCGGAGATTACGACCGACCCCGAACTGCTGCAGCCGACGACAGTATCGAGGCGGCAGCCGCTTTCCGGATTGAAAGTTACGGTGGAAGAAGCTTTTCTGCACTGCGGGCGTGCCTTGATCCGAAGCCGGATTTGGGATGCCGACGCTCAGATTGACCGTTCTTCGTATCCCACCTACGGGCAGGTGCTGGCGGACCAGATCGCCGATGCCAACGCGCAGGAAATCGACGAAGACGAGGCTCAAGCCAACCGGGAGCGGCTGTACTGACGTCTCGTCGCCGGTGCAGAAGCTGCTGTCGTCGTTGAAGAGAAACAGCATCAACGGTGATTCCGCCGTGGGGCTGGAATTCGCCAGCGTGATATAATTCACTAAACTTTGCCTTGATAAGGTTTTTCAATGATGAAATTGTCTTGCCTGCAGGAAAACCTTGCCCGAGGGTTGGCAACGGTGGGTCGCGCGGTCGCCAGCCGGTCAACGCTTCCGATTACGCAAAACGTCCTGCTCAAAACCGACCAGGGCATGTTGATGCTGTCCTCCACCAACCTGGAAATCGCCATCACCACCTGGATCGGCGCAATGATAGAAGAAGAAGGCGCAATCACGGTCCCGCACCGCCTGCTCGCTGACCTGGTGAATTCCCTCCCCAACGACCGCATCGACCTTGACCTGGCGGGGCCAGAGGTCGAAGGCGAAGATGGTACAACCGTAGCGGGGAACGTGCTGCATCTGGCCTGCGGCCGCGCGGTGGCCCACATGAACGGCGCTGATCCCGCAGATTTTCCCCCGGTGCCTCAGGTCGGAGAGGGCACAGCAACCAACATCGACCCTGCGGTTCTGCGCTTGGGAATCGGATTGGTGGCCTTCTCGGCGGCCAGCGACGAGTCGCGCCCGGTCCTGACCGGTGTCGAAGTCAAACTGCATGAGTCCAGCCTGGTGATGGCCGCTGCGGATGGTTTTCGACTGGCGGTGTACACGGGCCAACTGGCGCAGCCGGTCGAACAGGACCTCCAGGTGATCGTGCCGGCTCGCACGCTGCAGGAAGTGCAGCGGTTAGTATCGGACCAGAGCGCCCCGGTGCAGGTAACGCTTTCGCCGGAGCGGGGCCAAGTGATGTTCAAGTTGGAAAACGTTGAACTGGTTTCTCAACTATTGCAGGGAAGTTTTCCCAACTACGAACAATTGATTCCCGAGAGCTACGAAACCAGGGCGGTGATGGAACTGGAAGATTTGAAGCGGGCCACACAGTCCGCCGCTGTGTTCGCCCGCGACGGCAGCAACATCGTGCGCATGGAGATGATGCCGGAAGAATCCACCGAAGGCGGCCGTCTCAAAGTCTCCGCCCGGTCTGAAGAAGTTGGGGACAATCTGGATGAACTGGATATCGAGCAGATGGTTGGTGAGGACGCCAAGATCGCGTTCAACGTCCGATACCTGCAAGACATCGTTAACGTGTTGGGGCGGGGAAAAGTCGCCATCGAGGTCACCAACTCATCCAGCCCGGGAGTATTTCGGCCGGCCGAATCAGACAGCTACGTTCACGTCGTGATGCCAATGTACGTTCAGTGGTAACGAATTTTGGGTCAAACGCACTGCCCCCCAGTTGAGGCAGCCAAAGAACGTCAGTAGCAGTCATGTAAACCCGCAAAAATGAGCCTTCAGCTATTGCTGGGGAAGCGTCGTTCGTATCACCTGTGGTCTCAGTCCAGGTTTGGCCAACCCCACACCCCGTGGGGCAGGGCCTTTTCAAAGTCCTCCGACCTCCGCTCATCCTGAGCTTGTCGAAGGATCAACCCTCCCACCTGTCATTGCGAGGAGTGCAGCGACGTGGCAATCTCGTTGAAGTTGAGCACACGTCGGCAAATCGCCATTGCTACGGCGACGAGATTGCCACCCCCGCATCGAGTACGGGGTCGCAATGACGGATTAAAGTGGGTACGCGTGAGGCTGTATCCAGGGAAACGCGGTTACAGTTAATCGGCGTCAACTACTTTCCACGGCGTGTAGCCTCACCAGGCAATGTTACCGCAAATTCAGCGCTTGGGGTCGGCTCCAACCAACGCCAATTCCGGCATAGGATAGATTCCCGGCGGCAGCTCATCGTCACACCCGTAGGCCGGTTGTTTGGCCGCGGGGTAATGGCACCGTGCGAGGCAACACGGCGCGGCGGGCTGAGGCGCTCCCGGGTCATTTTCACACCGGGCGTGGCGCCGGTTCCCCACAACACTAGCGCATCGGGAAACCTTCTACCGGATATTCAAAGTAGGTTGCGGTCACGAGATGGTGCAGCTCCCGGCAGTGCTCCAGCACCTGCCGCAACAACTCGTGGCGGTCTTCGCTATCGGGCCATTCGTAATGGATCAGTGCCGCTATGCGGCCGGCCAGTCTCGCAACGGCGCCGCTGTTCCTGGCATCGGGGCCGGGGCCGATGGACGCCAGACCCGATGCTGTCCTGTCCAGGGATCTGCATAACGAGTCCGGAAGCAGGGGGTCCGTGGTCAGCAGATTCAACACTTGGCTCGGTTGCACCTGAATGCTATAGCTCCGGTTGTAGGCTTCAAAAGCATGAAAAACGCGCAGCAGGCTGGCCCAGTCCGCCTCGGAATACTCTCCGGTCTGCGAGTCCGCGGCCAATTGCGCCAGGAACAACGACGTGGACACTTGGGCCCGCTCGATAAACCGGCCCAGCTGCAAGAAACGCCAGCCTTCGTCCCGGTACATGGTCGCAGCGGCCACGCCGGAAAACATGCTCATCTCCGCGGCTGTTTCGGCGTAAAAACTTTCCGGAGAGGGCAACCAGATGTCCTGTATGCTTATTTTCTGAATCCGCAGGTAGGCGAGGTTAAGGCTGGTCCATAGTTCGCTGCTGATGCAGTGGCGGATCTGACGGGCGTTTTCCCGGCCCATGGCGAAACAACTCCACACCGAATCAGGATTGGAGCGTTCAAAGGTCAGGTCGTCGGCCAGGGTGTAGGAATCCGCCAGCGTAAACTCATCGTTGTCCAACATTTCCAGGCTGCCGCCGGGGGGTTCCCGGTCTAAGCCGCCGTAGATGCGGAACCAGCCGACATGGATCTCCCTGATGGGACGGTCGACCAGCGCTTCGGTCTGTAGTCGCAACAAACGGCACAGGAACTCCGCCCGTTCTAGGTAGCGGCCCATCCAATAAAGCCCGTATGCACTGCGAGAAAGCATTCAACTCAGTCCCTCAGTACCCAGACGTCCTTGCCACCCCCTCCCTGGCTGGAGTTTACCACCAGGCTGCCCCGTCGTAAGGCCACGCGGCAAAAGGCCCCGGGAACCATACGGGTGGTTCGACCATGAAGTACAAAAGGCCGCAAGTCAACGTGTCGCGGCTCAAAATTTTCCTCGATGAGGCAAGGCGCCCGCGAAAGGGCCAGCACCGGCTGAGAGACGAAGCCGGCCGGGTCGGAGCGCAGATGTACGGCATACTCTTCCCTTTCTTTCGGCGTGGCGTGAGGGCCAACCAACATCCCATATCCGCCGGACTCACCCACTCGTTTCACAACCAGGTTCTCCAGATTGTCCAGGGTGTATTCCAGATCTTCGGGGCGACGGCAGAGGTACGTCTCCACGTTGTCCAGGATCGCCTCTTCTCCCAGGTAGTAACGGATCATATCGGGCACATAAGCGTATACGCTCTTATCGTCTGCCACTCCGGTACCCGGCGCGTTTACCAGGGTTACATTTCCCAGCTGGTAGGCATGCAGCAGGCCCGGCACTCCGAGGAGGGAATCCGGACGAAAAACCAGGGGGTCCAGGAAATCGTCGTCCACCCGGCGGTACACCACGTCCACCCGGCGCAGGCCCGTGGTGGTCCGCATGTATACGAATCCATCGTTCACCAGCAGGTCCCGGCCCTCCACCAACTCCGCGCCGATCTCGTGGGCCAGGAACATATGCTCGTAGAAGGCCGAGTTGTAGACCCCGGGGGTCAACAGCGCAATGCACGGCTCAGACCGTCCACTGGGCGCGAGTTCAAGAAGCGTCTCCAGCAGGAGGCGTCCATACTGCTCCACCTCCTGCACCCGTAAGCTCCGGTACAATTGTCGCAAACTGGCCTTCACCGCCTTTCGATTCGCGATCATGTAGGAAACGCCGGAAGGGACTCGCAGGTTGTCCTCCAGCACCCGAAAACCATCGTTGGTCCGCACCAGGTCCGTACCACAAATAGCAACCCAGGCGCCGTGGGTTGCGGAAAAACCTCGCATCTCCATGCGGTATTGGGGACACCCGTACACCATGTCGGCCGGAATCACCCCGTCGTCAATGATGCGGGCCTCACCGTAAACATCCTCCAGGAAAAGGTTCAGCGCTTTAACGCGCTGGGCCAGCCCGGTTTCTAAATACCCCCACTCGGCCCCTGAAAGCACCCGGGGCAGGCAGTCTACCGGTATTATTCGTTCCTCACCCTCCTCGTCTCCGTAAACCGTAAAGGAGATACCCTCATTGGAAAAGGACCGGGTCACGCGTTCCTGGATGCTGCTCAGTTCCTCGACAGAGAGCTGGCTCAGGGTTTCGTGAAGCCGCTGGCAATGCTCCCTGGGCGTGCCGCCCGGTTGGAACATCTCATCGTACACCGACGACTCAAGAATGTATTTGTCGAAGTTAATGGCAGCGAAAATACCATGCGATAACTCAGGCGGGCTATAACGCAGCGGACCCGCGTTGCTACTCTCGCCATTTCTGACCCCACGGTTGCCGTGGGCGGCGTAACGGGCCGCTCCATGGTCGGCTCGGGGAACTGCAATGTCGCGACTCTAACTCTGTTTACGTCCCCAACTCGGTAGCGCTGATGCCATGTCAAACTACCGGGGATCGCCCTCCCCGGCGACCGCCGCCAGCACATCGAAGACCCACACCGGGCCGCGTTGCTCAGGGCTGACGGCGCCGGCCAGGTGGATGGCAGACACCACCTGCTCAACGCGGTCGTCTTCGACGACTACCTCAATCTTCACCATGGGCATGAAGGTAACCCGGTACGCTGCCCCGCGGGATATCTCCGCATGGTCCACCGCCCCACCGAACCCTTTCACCTCAATGGCCGTTAGATCGGAGATCCCAATGTCCAATAAGGCTTCGTGTACCAAATCAAGCCGGTGTGGTTGGATCCTTGTCATTATCAGTTTCATTGCTATTCACCCCGTCGTCCTCTACATGTCGTACCCGCGTTCGCCGTGGATGGCCAGGTCAAGCCCGACCAATTCATCCTCCTCGTCAACCCTCGTCCCTCCGGTTAGCCAGGAAGTTACCTTCACGATCACGAAAGTAAAACCGCCTGACCAGGCCATCGCGGCCACCACACCCAGCGCCTGTACACCCAATTGGAAGACAATCGAACCGTTTTCAACCGACAGGCCACCACCTCCAAGCACAGCCACTGCCAGAAAGGGTACCAGCAACGTGCCTATGATACCGCCCATTCCGTGCACGGCAAAAACGTCAAGGGAGTCATCGATCTTCCAATGGTACTTGACCACATCCACGACAAAGAAGCACACAACCCCGGCCAATGCGCCCAGGATCAAGCCCCCGGCTGGGCCAACGAAACCTGAGGCGGGTGTGACCGTGGCCAGGCCCGCGATCACTCCGGTGACGGCTCCCACCAGGGAAGACTTGCGAAACTTGATCCATTCGACGGTCGACCAGGCGATAGCGCCGCTGACGGCTGCAATGTGCGTTACGGCAATGGCCATACCGGCGGCGCCATCAGCGGCCAACTGGCTGCCCCCATTGAACCCAAACCAACCCACCCACAGCATGGCCGCTCCGGCAGCGGCCATGCCGGGATTATGCGGGGGCTGGATCTGGTTTGGGAAACCCCGTCGCCTCCCCACCATGCTGGCAACGACCAAAGCGGATGTCCCGGCGCTGACGTGTACCACCACCCCGCCCGCAAAGTCCATTATCCCGAGTTGCTGGAGCCACCCTCCTCCCCACACCCAATGGCAGATCGGTGAGTACACCAGGAGCGCCCACGCACTGCTGATGATTAGTATCGAGGGAAACTTGGTGCGCTCGACAAACGCGCCCACAATAAGGGCTGGCGTAATAATCGCAAAGGTCATCTGAAAGATGGCGAATACTATCTCCGGAATCGAACCCCACAGCGTATCCGTCGCTATACCCGCGAAGAACACCTTGTCCAGCCCGCCCAGAACACCGCCGACATCGTCGCCAAAGGCCAGACTATAGCCCACAATCATCCACAAAAGGCTGGCCAAAGCGGCGATGGAGAAGCAATGCATTACCACTGACAACACCGACTTGGACCGCACCAAGCCTCCATAAAACAATGCCAGGCCCGGCAATGTCATGAACAGGACGAGGGCGGTGGCCACCAGAATCCATGAGGTATCGCCGGAATTCAAGGTACCCTCCTACGCTGTCTTCAGAACAGTCGGGATTGCGGTTGCCAATTTTAGCATACGAAATTGGGGGATCCGAAAGCCCTGGTTCCGGACCAGGGTCTTTCGGTTGTCATTGCGAGGAGTGCAGCGACGTGGCAATCTCGTTGAGGTTGAGCACGTGCCGGGGAACCATCATTGCTACGGCGACGAGATTGCCACGCTGCGCTCGCAATGGCATGAGGAAAACCGAAAGGCCCTGGGTTCCGGACAGGACGATTGCAAAGTCCCTTGACATCCGCTCATGGTGAGCCTGTCGAACCACGTGGCAATCTCGTTGAGGTTGAACACACGTCAGCAAATCACCATTGCTACGGCGCCGAGATTACCACCCCCGTATCAAGTACGGGGTGCAATGACAGATTAAAGCGGGTACTCGTGAGCAAGCAAACCAGTTGACATGTTGGAAAAAATGAAGGTCTCGGCGACCGCAGCCAAAATCGCCGCAACCTTCAACAAAAAGGAAGTGCAGCTATGGTAGAAGCGGATGCGCGAATACTTCTGGACTGGGACGCCCTGGAGGTCGGGGAGACCTTCGAGACGTACCAATACCTCCTCACTCAGGAGATGATAGACACCTACCGCCAGGGCGTGATGGACCCGGAGGCCGGTTTCCCGACCATCTCCCACAAGGTGGATGTCAAGCAGTACAACGCCAGGTACCGCGACGCCGGTTCCGTCAACGCCCGGTGCGCCTTCTACTGCTACAACCCTCCCATCGGCGGCAAGACGATCACCGTGCGGGCGTGGATCGCCGACAAATACCTGCGCCGGGGCAAGAATTACATCGTCACCGAGGCGGTTTCGGTTGACGAAGACGGGCGGCTCATCGACCGCGTGATTACCCACGAGCTCAAGCAACCCACCGAGGTCGGTAAGAAATGGGGAGGCTAGTTCGCGCCTGCGAGGTGGGCGATGCGCTATCCCCCCTGGTAAAGGAGATGTCCCAGGAAGCGATCAACCTGTTCGAGGGCAGCGCCGGGCAGTTGGAACCTTCCCAGTTCACCGACGAAGAAACCGCTCGCGAGACCCTGGGAACCGAGGGCACGGTGGCTTCGGGCAGGATGTCATTGTCATTCGCCATCGAACTGCTGCGCCGGTACTTCGGCAGCGGCGTGTTCAACCACACCGGCACGGTTGATCTGAGATTCCTGCGGCCGGTCCGTCCCGGCGACACAATCACCTTCACCGGGACGGTTACCGGCGTGAGCCGGGAAGTGAACGGCAGTCGGGTATCGGTGGAGATCAAGGCCGAGAACCAGCGTGGCGATACCACCGGAGTGGGTCAGGGCAGCGCGGTCGTCCCCAACGCCTTTCTCCCCCAGGACGAGTAACTCCCAGCTGACAAATTCGAAAATCAGGCGGAATCCATCAGGACTCCCGGACGTCCGGTAGAACGTAGCGGACAAAACCGGACAATCTCGGACCAAGCACCGCTCTCCCTACGCGCGAATGTCCGCTTTTGTCCAGTTTGACACTTCAGCGCTTCTCTCCTCGGTTACGTCAAGTTGCCACCCGACCCTGGCGTGGTTACAATGCCCCAATAGCGCATGCCGGTTGTACGCCCCGCCTTCCCGACGACTTCCGGCCCGGCGCACAACGACCCATCCTGATTTCTGGTAATGGAGAGTGATTCCGTTTGAATATCGACTCGTCGGACCGGATGAACTACTTGCGGGAGCAGTACCACTACGCCTGGGTCGTGGTCGGAATTGGCACCATCCTCCGGCTCACCGCCAATTTCGTCAGCCAGGCCTTCGCCGTCATCCTCGTCCTCCTCCAGACCGACTTCGCCTGGGGCGTCACTGCCATCGTCCTCGCTCAGGTCTTCCGCAGCGTCGCCAGCGCCCTCCTTTCTCCTGTCTCCGGATGGGTCGGCGACCGCTACGGAGCGCGCCCTTCCCTGTTTGTTGCGGCCACCCTCTACGTGGCCGGGATGCTGCTCCTCAGCACCGTGGACCAACTCTGGCAGCTTTACATCTATTACAGCCTTTTGTTGGGATTGGCCCAGGCCATCTTCACCGTCAACATCCCCACCACCGTCGCCGCCTGGTTCAAGAAGAAGCTCGGCATCGCCGTCGGTATCCAGCAGTCCATCGGAGGCATGGGAGCATCAGTCACTGCCCCGGCCTTGGCGCTGCTGGTGGCCCTGACCGGATGGCAGGTTGGGTTCTGGATAATCGCCGCCGTGGGTGGAGTAATCCTGTTCTCCCTGTTGTTCTTCTTCCACAGTGAACCCGCCGACCGCGGGATGAAACCCCTGGGAGCCACCGACGACGACCCGGCGCCTGTACCGGTCAATGCCGAAACCGCCAGGTTGCGCAGCAAGGTCTTCCTGCAGCATGCCCGCCGGACCCGGGCCTTCTGGAACCTCCCCTTCATCCACTTCCTCGGCTGCATGGGCCACGCCGTCGTCATGTGGCACGTCGTCTTCTTCGCCACCGAGCAAGGATTGTCCCTCGCGGCGGCAGCCTGGATCGTCGCCATCTACAGCATGGCCAGCGTCAGCAGCCGCCTGTTCATTCCTATCCTTGCCGACCGCTGGGGCGCCAAGGTAACGATGATCCTGCCCTACTGCCTGCAGGGCGTTTCGGTCATAATGCTCTTCTGGGCCCAGAGTGCATGGGAGTTTTACTTCTTCGCCGTCCTCTTCGGCATCGGCTTCGGCGGGGAAATGTCCGCCTTCCTCATCGCCAACCGCCAGTACTATGGCATGGGTCCGGTGCGGTCAATTTTTGGATTCCAGCACCTCGGCTCCGGCTTCGGCATGGCCCTCGGAGGACTCGTCGGCGGCGTGATCTACGACTTCCGCAATGGCGAAGCTCCGATGCGGTTCCTTGGCTTCATCGACGTCGGGGGAGGCTCCTACGACCTCGCTTGGACCATCTCTATTGCCGCCAGTCTCGCCGGAGTCGTCTTCATCCTGTTGCTGGAATCATCCTCCCGCATCCTCATCCCCAACTGGGAAGAATCCCTACCTGGGGAGGGACAAACCTCGCCCGCGGCTTCATGACCAGTGGTTTGGACGAAAAAAGCTGGCCCAGTTACCGGGCTTTCTACGGGGACAGTAGTGCGGTAGCTCGGGGTATGGTCAACCTCTCGGAATCGGAGGTTGCCGGTTGGATTAACCTGAAACCCCCGCCGGTTCCCTCGGATGCGCCGGGGTCGGAGCCTGGGGCGGTTTGGCCGCCAGTACCATGATCCCCGCCATGAACACTGCCACGGCGAAAAACGTAAACGGAATCCGGTAGCTGTCGGAATAGTCGAACATGAACCCGGCGATTACCGGCCCCAGCGCCTGCCCGCCCACCTGCACCGACATCGTCAGCCCCCGGATTGTCCCCAGGTTCTGCCGCCCGTAGTAGTCCGCCCACACCAGCCGTATCAGCAGGTGCAGACCCCCCACGCCGAACCCGACCCCCGCTGCCGAGATTATCTCCGGCAGCAGCCAGTCGCTCATCATCGTCCCCGCCGCGGCCAGCGCCAGCACGAACGCCGCTCCCATCATCAGGAATCGGATGGGCACCCTCCGAGCCAGGCCCGCCCAGAAGAGGCTAGCCGGCATTTGGGCCAGGGCGGATGTGCTCGCGCTCATCGCGGCGAACGGCGGGTCAACTCCCTGGCTGATGTAGTGGGAGACCTGGTGCAGGCTCAACCCCGCCTGGACCATCATCCCGGCACCGGAAAAGATCGCCAGGATCCAGAACGCCCGCGTTCGCAGCGCCTGCACCACTGTGAAGTTGGTCTCGGCGAAGCCACCCGAGTTGCCGGAACCTTTGGCAGCCTCCGAACCCTGGTTTGCTGAGTCTTCCCGCGCCGGTACCGGGTCAGGTTCCAGCCCCATGTCCTCCGGTCGCCGTGCCACCAGCAACAGGGACGGAACAACCCCCAGCGCAAACGCCAGAACCCCCAGGGTGACCCACGCCGTTCGCCAGTCAAACCCTGTGATGATCAGCTGCATCGCCAAGGGCACTATGACAAGGCCAGCCCCCTTGCCGATTTGGTCCACGGCCAGCCCCATCGGACGCCTCCGGATGAACCAGTTGCTGATGGCCGTGGGCAGCCCCATCTCCATCGGACCGGAGAAGATCATCCGCCCCGGAACGCACAGAAAATAGAAGGCCAACGGATGGGTAACGAAGGCCAGCCCAATCGCCAGCGCCCCCGTGGCAAATGAACCCGTCCCCAGGATGACTCCCGCCCCGTACTTGTCCAGCCATCTCCCCACGAAGGGCGAAACGAAGACCGCGACCAGCCCTGCCAGGCTTACCGCCCCGGAGAACATCCCCACCGACCAACCCATGGATTGGGTCATCGGAACAACGAACACGGAAAGGGTCGCCACCGCCATCACGGTCCGGCTGGACAGGCTCACCGCCACCCCGTTCCCCGAGATCACCCAGCCGTAGTAGAAGGGCAGGGCGTGGGCCAGCCTCGTCCGCCAGACGGTAACGTTGGTCATTGCTCGACCCCGAAAGCTGCCCGTTGCATACCAGTGCGACGCATGGCGGGGCCAGTCCCGCGCCAGTCGTCCCGGCTATTGATCAAAGGTCCGGCCGTTCCAGCCCGAGTCCCAACCGGACCTTCCCGAACTGCTCCGCCGGAGCGTCCCACGCCAGCGATACGTGGTGGGACGCGGCGTGAACGTCCCGGTGGAACCGCTGCAGGGGATGGGACTCGAACAGGGTCCTTCCGCCGGATGCTTCGAACACCCGGTCAATGGCTTGAACGCTCAGCTTGGCGATGTAGGACTGGTCCCTCCGGTAACGCGCCCTTTCCTCCAGCGTGAACGACTGGCTGTCCCTGGCCTTTGCGAAAATCTCCGCGCAGTCGTGCTTCAACAATGCCAGTGCGGCACGCAGCTCCGCGTCCGCCTCGGCCAACCTCAGCTGCAGCCCCACCGACTCGGCGAACTTCCCTCCCGTGCGCCCCGACACCTGCCCCTGGATAGTCTCCGAAAACACCTCCAACCCGCCCTGAGCCATTCCCAGCACTGACGCCGATAGAGTGAAGGACAAAATGCTCCGCATGGGAATGCGGTAGTTGGGAGTGTCGTGGATTGCTCGGCCGGGAGTGCAGCCTTCCCTCACATCGTTCATCGACACCGCTCGGTGGTGTGGCACGAACGCCCCGTCCACCACGATGTCCTTGCTCCCCGACCCCCGCAGCCCGACCACGAACCAGGTATCGTCAATCCGGTAATCGGTCCTGGGCAGCATCAGCAACACTGGCCCCTCCGGCGCGTTGCCTATGAGCATGACCCACGTCCCCGGATCGCACCCGCTGGAAAAGTCCCACCGCCCCGAAACCCGGTATCCCCCTTCCGCCGCGTCGACCAGTCCGCCCGCCGGGTTAAAGGATGTTGACGACAACGTGTCCGGCGACTCCGCCCAATACTCCTCCTGCGCTTTCTCCGGGAACATTCCCACCAGCCAGTTGTGGCTGGACCAGATGGCGTAACACCACCCGGTGGACGCGCACGCCCGCGCCAGCTCCATCCCCACGCCGAAGGTAACGTCGAAGTCCAGCCCCATCCCTCCGAACCGCTCCGGCTGCGCCGCTCGGATCAGCCCGCTGGACACCAGGGCGTCAACAACGTCGGAAGAAACCCGCCGCTGCTTTTCGTTGTCCTCGGCCCACTCCCGTACCAGCGGGGTGAGTTCCCGGGCCAGTGCCAGCAGTTCGCCTCGGGTGATGGCTGCCTCTACCACGCTGGCCGTCCTGTGTCACCCACCACGGGTACGTTGTCCCCAAGGAGTATCCGCCGCATCGTCACTAGCTGCCGATCCAGCCCGACTCGGTGATGTCTATGACTTGGTCGTCCGGCCCCCGGTACTTCAATTCGTAGTAGGAAACGGCGTTGGCGCCTTCGGAATGGACCATGTCGATGCGCTGGTTGGTGGCCGTGGCGCCGTTCTCTTCCAGCTTCGCGCACATCTCGTCCAGGTCTTCCACCACGAAACCCAGGTGGTCGATTCCCGCGTATCCCGCCGCGTCCCGGGGACTCTCCCCCACCGCGTCCTCGTTCGACTTCAGAATTGCCAGGTTGATGTACCCGTCGGAAAGGTAGTAACCGGCCCGCGCCAGCCCCACCTCTTCCAGCCCGAACACTTCCTTGTAGAAAGCCGCCGTCTTGGCCGGGTCCGCCGTCCTTATGGCAACATGCTTAATTCTTGGCATCCCGCTTCCTCCTGTCCTTCAACCGACCCCGGAACAGACCCCGGTCGGCTTGGGAATCGCCCACTTTCGGCACATTGCGCCGAGTGTACCCAGCGGCCCCTACTCCGTCAACCGGCTTCGCCCTCTGGGCCGCGCTGCCCTCCGCTCCGGGTGGCCTAATCCGTAGCCTAGAAAGGCTTTCACGACTTTTCCATCCCGTCATTTTCACCCAGGGAGGTTACTCCCTCGGAGGCGGCGGGAATCCAGGACCCGTTGCCGTTGGGCCACACCATCTGAAACGTAACGCTGCTTTCTAATTGCGAAGCAGTGGCTTCCCGAGACCTTGGTCCAAGTCTTTGAACTCCTTTTCCAGCCGGTTGATGTGGGCCTTTATCCTGGGGTGAACTGCTCCGGTGCCCCGCTTAGGACGGTTTTTCTCCGCGACCAGCATGGTCATCAGCTGGTTTCGCAGTATGGTTAACTCGTTGAGATTCTGGGTATCAGCATCCCGCAAAGGGCGGAAAGCCGGACGGACCGCCTCAGCGAGCTGGGCCAGGACGCCCCGGCATCCAACCCGTCCGTCATGGCCAGCCTGCTGAGCCTGCAACAGGCTTGGGGAAAAGATGCCACGGATCACGAGGCCGCAGGTGTAACGTGTGGTACGCGAGATGCTGCCCCGGGAGCGGTTGGGTCATGGGGAGTTGCTACGGTTGCTGGAGGCGGAGCAGTTGCGCAACCATCGGGCCGGCCGATCTCACGCCAAACTCCGCGCCGCCCTCCGGGCATCCCCAGACATCCCGCCTTGAACTGTCGTTGTAATACTAAACCGAAGCCAAGGTGAGATCTACATTTCGCGTTCCCCGGGGCGTTGGCGCTCCGTAAATCCGTCGCCGCAACTCAGCCTCATCCGTTTGTCACGACTCCAGCAGCGCCGGCGTCTCCTGCATACCCAATAGCGCGGATGCGGGTTTCGTCTTGGTCTAGTTGGAAAGCATCTCCGTGGCGGCAAGGTCGGATATGACGGCGTCGAACCGTTTTAGGGTGTTGTGAAGGTACGCGGTGGCCCGCTCACCTTCGAAATTGCAGTAGCCTCCCGTGACTATCCAGAAAACAAAGACCTCCAGCATTGACAGCCGATAATCATGCCAGCACTCTTCAAACGAGTAGCCGCTCACACCATTGTCCACCAGGACGGAGTGGTACGTGCGCACGAGGCCCAACTCCACCTCCTTGCGTTGTCGCGCGGGAAATGCCTCGCTGATGAAGGTGGCGACGTCGCAGGCGCCCCGGCCGCGCACGCAGAACTCCCAATCGAAAACCACCGGCGATTGAGGACGGGCATCGGCAGAGAAGAAGCAATTGTCCAGACGATAGTCTCCGTGGACAATCGTCCGGGGAGGCTTTGTAAGTTCGCCCTTTATCCTGGGCACCTCGGGGCTCAGTCGGTCCCCCAGCCGGCGCAAACCCTGGGGCATCCCGTTCCCGGCCTTCTCTATTAGCGACCTCCACGCGCCCGGATAAATCGCCTGATAGGAACTGGCTTCGGCATCCTTCAGTGGCATCCAGTCCAATCCGTCCAACCGGGGGTTGTCCCACCAGGACGCCTGGAATCTGGCCAGTTGGGAGATGGTGCGCCGAGCCTCGGCCACAGAGCAGCCAGCCACGCTATCGCCCTGGCGGGCGTGGCTCATGTCCTCCAGCGCCAGAACGGTGTTCCCCGTCGCCGGGTCTATGCCACAGTAGTAGCAACGAGGAGTTGGCAGGTGAGCGTTGGCTGCCAACTCCTGGTAAAACCTGACCTCGCGCCGGTTCTGTCCCAGCCTGTCGAAAACCGTCCTCAACATAGGGTCTGCGGATGGGAGTTTGACGATCATGGCGCCTGGAATACCGGGAAGATCTGCGTCGTAGTTCAGCGTCAGCCGAAACAGCCGGTTCATAAACCCCTTTCCCTCGGCTATGGTCTCGGTCGAGTATCCGGTGACGGAAGCGCCTCCCGACACCACACCACTCTGAAGGACTTTGGTCAGCCAGGTCGGTGTGATGTCCCGGAGGTCTCGGGGAACCGTCAGGCCGCCCACTTGAGTCCTCCGGGCATCGCGATTGAATCTGCGAAACCCATGCGCCTCACTCCTCACCCGTCCTTGCGCGCGAAAAAGACACAGTGGTCCATCGGCTTTGGATCCTTGAAGTACATGACGCCTCCCATTTTCTTGCCTTCCGCCGGAACCACGCTGAGGCCCAAGTCCGTCAGCAGACCCAGCACTTCATCTGCGTCGTACAGCTGGAAGGTCCGGTCCGCGCTGTAGTCCCTGTCGTAGACTGTTGCGACTCCGCTTCCGGTTTTGAACATAAGCTGGAGAACGCCACCGACTCTCAGGAGCCTGGCAAATTCCGGCAGCGTGACCCCGAGGGCAATCTCCGGGTCGATATGCTGGATGACCGCGTTGCACAGGATGAAGTCGAAGGAGCGGTCCGGATGGCCGAGAGGTTGGCGCAGGTCGGCGACCGACACTCTCTGAGCAATCTCCGGGTGAAGCCGCCGCGCTTCCAGGATGTTCTCCTCCACGGCGTCCACACCGTGGATGTCGTATCCCCGCTGCCAGTAGAAGAAGACATCGCGGGCGCCCGCGCCGCAGCCGGCGTCCAGCCCCCGGGCTCCGGCGGGAACCAGCTCCTGGAGACGGTCCATCAGGTCCGCATCGCCTTTGAGCGCCGGGTGAGACATGTCGCTGTACACGGACTGAATGAAGTTATGGCTGACCTCGGCGTAACGCCGCGCGTGCTGCCGGTAAAAGGTCTCAGAAAAATCTGTGCTTTGACTCATCGCTGAAACGCCATCCAACTGTTAGTAGGCTCAGACCCCAAAGATGTCTATGAACTGTCCGGTCATGACCCTGGGCGCATGAGCCGCCAGGTATAGGCCGCCTGCGCTATCTGTTCCCCCGTTATCCAGCCCGGGTTTCCCCGAGGATCATACGCCCTGACCATATCGGAATCCACCCAATCGGGATTGATGCCGTTGACCCGGACGCCGTGGGGGCGCAGGGAGTGGGCCAGCGAAGCGGATAGCCCCACACCCCACTTTGGGGTTGCGTAAGCTCCGTAATCGCTCTCAGGCAAACGGCCCGATGACGACCCGATGTTGATGATTATGCCCCCCTCTCCTTCATGTGCGGTATGACCGCGCCGCAAACGAGGAACATTCCCCGCAGGTTGGTGTTCATCACCTCGTCCCATTGGTCTATTGTAGTGGCCCAAACGGGCGTGTGATCGGTGATGACGCCGGCGTTGTTTACCAGTACGTCAATCTGGCCCCAAATCCCGATGACCTGCTTCGCAACGCGATCCGCGTCGTTGGCCTGGGTCACGTCGAGAGCAAGGGCCTCGGCCGTTCCGCCGCCGGCGCGTATCTCATCAACCACCCGCGTCAGTAGGCGTGTGTTCCGTCCGGTAACGGCTATCAGAGCGCCCTCACCGGCGAAGGCCAAAGCAATGGCGCGGCCGATGCCGCGACCGGCGCCCGTAATCAACGCCACTTTATCTTTGAGCAACATCCGCTGTTTCTTACCCGCGCCGTGCACTCCCCTGGTAGAACCGCCAAGCCGGCAAATGTCCTCTGCCAGAGAGCGTTAGAGCTCGTATTGAATAGGGCTGAACTGTCGTCGGAACTATATACGCAGCTCCAATCTGGGCGTCAGCAGGCGGTCCGGCACCTGGGTCTCGCGCATGAACCTGACCAGGAACTGATGGAGTTCTCCGGCAATGTCCCCGTGGGTTTCGATCACGTTACGCAACTGGCTTGGATCGACGGCCAGTGCGTAGATAGTTGGCCTTAGTTGTAAACAAAAACGCAACCAAATTGTGAAGGCAGTGATGTGATCATTATCAGGTTGCCGCAAATGCAGCGCAACCCACCGCCCTGTAATTCTCCTAAACTGAAACCAAGGTGTAACCCGCATCAGCGTTGCATAAAATTGCGGGCAGTTGAGTCGGTCGGTCAGAAAAAAGGGATGCTACGGAAAGCCCAAGCCGGTCCTCATCGACCCGCAAATGTAGATTCCACCCTGGCTTCAGTTTAGTACCTGCTTGATGCCGACCATGCCCAGGGAGTCCCGGAAGGCTCTTGGGACTTGTCCAGGGCCGTTGTCGTTCAGCAGCCTGATTCGGTCGGGCACGGCATCGTGATCCATCCGGTCTTGTCCACCGCGTCCTGGACCACCTCGATCCTGGCCTATCGCTGCTCTACACGCAACCACCCTGAGATGTACAATGCGGCACTTGGCGGATGTTCCAAGACCTACTATCACGTAGGCAAAGGCAGCGCCACAGGAACCTGAAACGGCAAAACTGGTGAAATAGTTGGCCCAGATTCTGGCCATCGGACGCAAGCTCCAGACCTTCCGTGCGCTGCGGCACCGCGATTTCCGCTGGTTCTGGATCGGCGCTAACGCCCAGGCATGGGCCAGGGGAATGCAGTTCCTCATCCTGGGCTGGTTGGTCTTGGAACTGACCGACTCCGCCTCCCGCATGGGTTTCATGATTTTCCTCTACGGGATGCCTACGCTGGGGTTCGTACTGTTCGGAGGCACCTTCGCCGACCGGTTCGACCGGCGCGGACTGCTGATGTTGACCCAGGCCCTGGTGGGCCTCGTGGTCCTTGGACTGGCCGTGCTGGAGACGGTCGGGCTGGTTGCTCTGTGGCACATCTACGCGGCGGCTTTCGTCCTCGGCACCCTCCAAGCCATCAACACCCCGACCCGACTGGCCATAGTCCGCGACCTGGTTGACCGCGACGACCTGATGAACGCCGTCGTCCTGAACTCGGCGGTAATGAACTCGGGACGAATCCTGGGTCCGGCCCTGGCCGGAGGCGTCATCGAACTGGCCGGAATAACTCCGGCGCTATACCTGGCCGCTGGCTGTTTTTGCGTTGGCATGGTAACGCTGCTCATGGTTCGTCGGGTGCCACTGGCAGCCCGGGACCGGCGCTCGACCATCCTGTCCGAACTGTGGGGCGGGCTGCGGTACTGCTGGTCGAACCCGGTCACTTTCACCGTCATCGGCATTGGGTTCGCCTTCGGCTTCTTCGCAATGCCCTATGCCCAGTTGCTGCCCGCCTTCGCCAAACTGGTGCTGGACACAGGCGCCGGTGGAGCCGGGCTGCTGATGGCCGGGGCGGGCATTGGGTCGCTGTCCGGTACGGTCATCATGGCGTCGTTGGGCAACACGCCCCATAAGAACTGGCTGCTGCTGGCCTGCATCTTCCTTTTCGGCATATCCCTTTTCTGCCTGGCCTGGTCACCTTGGTTCTGGCTGTCCTGGGCGATACTGTATCTGGTTGGGATGGGCAGCATAGTGCCAATGGGGACGGCCGTGTTACAACTTTCCGTACCAACGGAGTTTCAGGGCAGAGTGATGAGCGTCTGGTACATTTCCGCCGGGTTCATGTTCATCGGCTCCTATCCCATGACGCTGGTTGCAGAGTACCTAAGCTGGACCGCGGCCTTCTCGGGCGGAGCCGCCATTTACCTGACGGTCGCGTTCGTGCTGGGGGTCTGGCGGCCGACACTGCGCCGCCTGCGGGTGTAGCTCGACGCACCGTTCCGGGTTGGCCTTCACGGTGAACCGTCGCAACGACGAATACGACACTCGGCAGCCTATGACTGCCAGCAATTCGTGGATACGGGTCATCTGCGAGCGGTCGCCGGTGCGCCATTGGTAAATCTGGTCGCCCCACGGCATCAGCAGGTCCTGGCTAAGCATCTCCGTCTGCCGCGGCCATTGACCGGGTCATGCACCACTCCGTCATCCTGGAGTTTGACGTCCCCAGCTACCCGACCGATGCAGCCCAGCAACGGGGCCAGGCCGAGGAGGCGAACCGGAAAAAATGATTAACGCCAAACCGGCGCGTATGGTTGACGCGGGACAGCTCTTCACGTAAAACTCCCCCCGGCCAGAAATCCCATGACGCCTCCAGACTCTAACGAACGAGCAAATGGGACACCCAATCCACCTGAGATCAAATGCCGAAGATGCACCACCGCTTTAAACGAGTCCGAAGCGGCTCGGTTACGGTCCCCCGTCAACGCCGCTTCACTATCCGCCTCGGGCGAACGCCCGGGACCATTACGGCGACCACAGGAGAACCCAGACGCCCATTGCCGATGTTGACGAAAGGGAGAAAGCCTCAATGAAGCTAAGGAGGCTTGGACCTGAACATTGCGGAAATCAGCGGATTGGGACTCCTGCGACCAGAACCGAGCATATACCGTTGCCACATTTGGGCTGAGGGCGGGATGTCGCGATGATATTCACGCTCTGCCCGATCAATGAGATCAAGCTGTTAGCCTATCTCTCTTGCCTCGTCATCACGCTGCTGACTGGGCCGGTGATCGTGTAATCCTGGGATGGCGGCGTGGCTGGGTTCGCAGGCTGGCGGGTTTGGCCTTGGTTATGACGTAACGAGGGTCAAGGAACATGCCGCGCGACGCGCGGCCCAGGTCGAGCCCGGAGTGAATCCTGAAGGGTCCTAAAGAGACAATGTCCGCATAGTCATTGACCAGTCGGAGGGCCACGAAGGAATGGAGGTCGCCCGGTGGCTTATGGACCGGGAAACCAGATCCACCTTCAACCCGGGATATGAAACGTACTTCAACGCCCACGTCCCCCACACACATGGGTGAAATCGGCGCACAATCCCCAAATAAACCACCTAAAACGGAACGCTACCGAGGGACCAACGCTGATTGCCTGGAAAGTGAGTTTGTTTATAATTGCGGCAATCCACAAGGGACTTGCGCGATTGGGAACCTTTGCCCTCATCACTGCCACGAAAATAGGGACATTTTCTTCTTTGGTGGCAATTCCGACTGTGTAACCCCTACACAGGTTGAGTATCGCTCGTGGGGCTGGGCATCTGGATCGGGCACTGAGTCCGGAAGTGGTGTCATCCTTAGAAGCGTATTTCGTCGCAGGAGGGAGCCATGCCTATATTGAACGTGGAAGGCGTAACCCACTGGTCCATACCGGTCAATGACCTGGAAGAGGCCGAAGAATTCTATGGGGAGTTGCTGGGACTGGCCCCGGTGGGACGATTAGGGAACAACATCATGTCCTGCTTCAACGTGGGAGACCACAACATCCTGCTGTGCGAGCGTCCCAATCCGGTGGACGGGCCGTTGAAGGAGGACGCGGGGGTGCATCATTCCTTCACCGTTTCTCCCGAGACCTTCGAGCTTGCGTGCAAGGTCTTCCACGAGAGAAACGTCACCATAGATCATTTGACATATCGAGCCCGGGGAGTGTTCACCGGACGGGAACTGTACTTCTTGGATCCCAGTGGCAATCGGCTGGAGTTGCGGGACCCCACCTGGACCGAGGGCATGCCCGAGCCGTCGTTTGAAGAATTGGCCGGCGCATAGACCGGGACAGGCGTGATGCGGGATAGTCGAGGTTCGCCGGGGAGAAGGAGATGAAAAACAGTTCCGACCGAATTCTGACGACCCATGTGGTCAGCTTGGCGCGTCCGCCGAGATCCTTGAACTCATGAGGGATCGAGAGACTCGCCGGCCGCACGACGCCGAGGCTCTGGCCGGCCAGGTCCGGGAATCGGTGCAAACGGTGGTGCAGCGTCAGGTAGGAATCGGCATCGACGTTCCCAGCGATGGAGAATTCAGCGAGACCAGTTTTTCAACCTACGTGAACGACCGGTTATCCGGCTTCGATGCGAGGCCCCTGGAACCCGGTGAAAGCCCTCTCCTGAACTGGGGCAGAGATCGTACGATCTTTCGAGACTTTTACCTGGAATACGACGCGCCGATAGAAGGGGCTCAGGCCCGCGGCATGGTCTGTACCGCGCCCATTACCTACCAGGGCCATGCCGCGGTGCAAAGCGACATCGACAACTTCAACGCGGCTTTGGTGACGGTCGATGCGGAAGAGGCTTTCATCCCTGCGGTGGCTCCCGGAACCATCGAACTGCAACGCACCAACGAGTATTACCCCACTCAGGAAGAATATCTGGCGGCCATCGCGGACGCCATGAAACAGGAATACCGCAGGGCCTTTCGGTTGTCATTGCGAGGAGCGCAGCGACGTGGCAATCTCGTTGAGGTTGAGAACGTGCCGGGGAACCATCATTGCTACGGCGACGAGATTGCCACGCTGCGCTCGCAATGACATGAGGAAAACCGAAAGACCCTGAGGAATACCGGGCGATAGTTGAGGCCGGGTTCATCCTGCAGATCGATGACCCCAGAGTGGTCACCCAATATTGGATGCCCGACCCAGCCCCTTCAATCGAGGAATACCGAAATTTCGCCTCCCTGCGGGTGGAGGCCATCAACCACGCGCTGGCCGGTTTACCAGAAGACCGCGTGCGCTATCACCTGTGTTGGGGCAGTTGGCATGGGCCCCACGTCACTGATGTTCCATTGAAGGACATCGTGGATATCGTCCTCCAGGTGAACGCGGGTGCCTACTGCGTCGAAGCGGCCAACCCCCGGCATGCCCATGAGTGGGAGGTATGGGAGAACCGCAAATTGCCTGACGGCAAGATCCTCATCCCTGGAGTGGTGGCCCACACCACCAATATTGTGGAGCATCCGGCGTTGGTGGCCCAACGAATTGCGAACTACGCCCGCATGCCAGGCCGGGAGAACGTCATGGCCGGCACTGACTGCGGGTTCTCGCAAGGGGCGTTCAATCCCCGGGTTCACCCAACCATCATGTGGGCCAAATTGGAGGCGCTGGTCGAAGGAGAGGCACTGGCCTCCCGGCAATTGTGGGGTTGACCCGCGGGCCTACCGGGGCAGATAGACCGCCTGGCCCGTCACGGCGCTGCGGTACACCGCCTCGGTCCACTCCATATAGTGAACTCCGGTCTCAAAGGCCGCCATGTCCACAATCTCCGTGCCCTGTACGGCATTAGTGAACTGTTGCTCAACGCGGTATCTGGCCTGCGTCTCCGGAGGGTTGGGGACTTTGGTCAAGTCCGTGTCGGCCTACACTGTGGTTTTTCAGGGTGGGGCCTCCCGACTATAACCTGGGGTCTCACGCGGCGGTGGCCGTCACGGCTAGGGAAACGCCTGAAGCCCGGTCTTCACCACCGGGCATAGGCGCTAACTGGTAGCCCAGTTGGGCCGCCCGCCGTTTTGCCGCGCGCAACGCCCGCTGCTGATACTGGCTCTCGTAGTATTCGGCGCCAGCATCCACGTAATCCTGGCCGTACCGCAGCATGGAATAATGGAATAGATGATGCGGGCCAGCTTGCGGGCCGTGGCGGTGATGGCCTGCGGCTCTCGCAGGTGCGCCTTCTTTCGGCGGAGAAACGCCCCCAGGCACTGTCGGAGCGGTGTAGCGCGTGGTGGCCAAGCGCAATGCTTCCGCGGCTCGGTTGGCGCTGGGATTCGTCTTTGAGCTGATTACCTTGCCACCGGTTACCCGATTGCCCAGGCTCAGTCCCAACCAGGAAGCGAAGTGGCCGGCGCTCTCCCACTTCGTCATGTCCGTGCCAAATCTCACTGATGACTTTCAGCGCTGTGAACCCGTCCACGCCGTCGACCCGGGTCAGGTCCACCCCCGTCATCCGGTACACAGGGCCTTTCGGTTTTCTTCATGTCATTGCGAGCGCAGCGTGGCAATCTCGTCGCCGTAGCAATGATGGTTCCCCGGCACGTGCTCAACCTCAACGAGATTGCCACGTCGCTGCGCTCCTCGCAATGACAACCGAATGACCCTGATCCGGTACAGGTGGCTCTGGACATCGAAGCGGGGCGCGTTTCCCTGATTGCGCTTTTTGCCATTGGGAGCCGGAGGCGCGCCATCGCTGCGGTCCTCGAACCGCTCCAGTTTGGTGTAAAGGGCGGCGGTAAAGTGGGCCACGTGGGCGGCTCGATCGTCGGTTTGCGGCTGTCGACGTTCAGGGGAAATGTTCGCCTAAGCGTTCAGCAAAATGGAGACCACCTCTTCATCGTCGATGACGGAGCCGTAACCGTTTGCTGCGGCTACCATTGTCAGTGGCTCGGGGGCCGTTTCCTGAGGCTCACTGAGGCCTTCGGGGTCTGGAGACCGGATGGCATCACCTGAGGAAGGCTTGATACCGTTTCGCAGCGCTCCTGGACTTGGGGGCGTCTCCCAGCTCGCGGAGTCTTGCGGCGGCGTTGTTGAGTACCAACTATAGATCCCGGCACACGCCTGCCAGGTGTAACGCACGGCTTGATGAGCGTCCGCTTCGTCCCCCCCAGCGCAAACAGCGCCTCCGCAGCCATCGGGCCGTGGTTGGCGTTGCCGCTGCCCAGTTCTGCCCCGGCAAAGCTCAACAGGTCCAGCATTTCGTCTATAGTGATTACTATAATTCCTCCAACATTAGGACAACCGCATTTTATTCGTCATTCCCGCTTCCGCGGGAATCCGGGGACCCTCAAACTGTAAACGGCGGCGGGAGCCGGGACCAGTTCGGTGTTCCCGAGTGAGATTTCCGGGCGGAGCCGACTTGAACTGTTGGGGCGGCGGCGCGGCAGAGACCGCGTCAATGGCTGACGGTAGTTTGTAACCAAAGTCAACCATTTTTACAACGGTTGGTATGCGCATCTTCTGCTGGGCACACCTGAATTGACCGGCCCTGAAAGGTCGGGTATCGTGTCGGCATCTTTTCGGGACCGTCTTGGAAGTCTGAAGGTTCCCCCAATGGGGCACGGGAGTCCCGACCAACATTTGGTGAATGACCTTGCGTGCTGCTATCGCTTCACTTCTCCTGCTTGCCCTGGCGACCACCCTCGCCTGCACCACCAGCCCGCCCACCCAGGAGGCTCTTAAGGCCGAGGTGGTTTCCGCCCTCGGTGCGTTGACGGCAGAGTTGGCGGCGTCGAGACCCACCGACGCGGCCGCGTATGCGGAACGCCTGCGGGTCTTCTTGGACGCCCACCCCGCGTTCTACGGCAGCGCTGCGGCACTGCTGGATCAGGATGGCAGGGTCACGGCCAGTCCCTACGTCTATCGCACCGCCGACGGCTACGCCACACTGGACCTTGCCGTGCCGTCCTACAACATTGAGTCGCAGGCCTGGGTCACGGCGCCGTTGGCCGCAAACGCGGGCGTCTGGACGGCGCCCTATTTTGATGCGGGAGGCGGAGAGATCTGGATGGTCACTCGCTCCGTTCCCGTACGGGATGCCGAGGGCGTCTTCGCACTCATTACCACCGATCTTCCGGTGGAAGACCCCAGCCAGTAACGCCGGCACAGCGTCAACCTCTCCCTCTCAGCGATGAAGAGCATAGGTAAGGACGGAGGGGTTGTCGTTTGGTGTTGGTCTGCCGCAGTCCGCTTCGTGGTCGGCATTTAGTTTCCACGCGAACTGACCGATAATCGGGCTGTTCAGATTTGACGTTTGCCGCTATGGCCTCTTTCCGAGGATGATTATCACCCTTGGGCAAGCCCGACCACTGATCGGGCAGGATGAAGCGCTGACCCTGGCGCTCCGCACGGGGATGCACCGCGATGCGCTCATCACCGGACCAGATCTCCACCGTGCCTTGGCGCTCCCCCACCTGCACCGTGGCCCCTACCCACTTCCAGTGGACGCCGTAGCGGGACCCTCCCAGCTGACGAAGCCGTCCCTGGCCACCTTGCGATCATCCCGCAGGTACGGCGCCAGTGTGGCCCGACCAGGCAGCTTGCCCAAGTGGGGCCGCTCCTCGGCCAGCATCTCCCAGGGCACCCGATGCGTCGTTCCATGCACCCGCGCGTTGGCCACCACGTCGCACCACTCCAGAGCCTCTGCCGGTTCAGGTCGGCCAGTTTCCAGATGATGCCGTGGTGAAGCGGATGCTCGGCCACATGTTGCGACGCACGTACTTCACTCCGTTCTCCACCTTGCCCCTGGTCTGGGCCCGGTAAGGCTGGCACAGCCGAGCCTCGAATCCCACCCGCCGGGCGAAGTCCAGCATCCGCTGGTTCCAGATCGGCCGCTTCTCCTCGTCCCGGCCCAGGGTGATCACCTTAGCGTTATCGTAAAGACAGCGCCGCGGCACGCCGCCCAGGTACTCGAAGGTATCCACGTGGCACTGGATGAAGGCGGCGGTGTCCGCCTTGCGGACCAGTTCCACGTAGCAGGCCCTGGACCAGCCCATGGTCATCACGAACACCCAGACCCGGCGTGCTTCCCGTCCGCGTCGATGTATGCCAGGCTGCCCCAGTCCACTTGCGCCTGCTCTCCCAGCGCCGTCTCAAACCGCAGCGTCACCTCCGGCTGACGCCATCGCCGCCGCGGGCGTACGTACTGCATCACTGTCGAGTAACTACCCTGATAGCCCAGGCGTGGATCTCCCGATCCAGCACCCGACAATTCTCCAACCCTTCCCCCATCCGAAGGTCGATGTACTCCGTGTACATATCCAGCTTGGACGCTCGCCGTGGCCGGGGCTTGGGCCGCATCGCCTCCGGCGACTTCAGAGCCTGCCCCTGCGGAAGCAGGGGTACTTCCGCACCGTGTTGCGCGACACGTCCAGCTCCCGGGCAATCTCCCGGATCGAACGGCCCGCTCCTTTCAGCTCGTAAATCTCTTTCACTTGTCCCACCTTGCGGAATAAGGATCGGCGGAACCGGCGAACGGCTCACCGGTGGCCCGGTAGCGGTTCAGGGCATCTGACACGGTGATTCCGATGTCGAAGCATCTGCCGCTGCTGCTCAGTCAGCCATCATCTCGCCAGCGAAGATAGCGGTCCATCTGATCGCCGGGGTCAAAACCCCCACAGGCGATGAGACTGTCGGCAAGGCACAGCGCCATGGAGGTGTCGTCCGTCCATTCCCCGGGATTCAACCGAAAGGGGCCTCCCCCACCAGGTCGGTAACCGTTGGGAAACTGCCCGGTGGCCGGAACTCGACGGTTGTGCCCACCGCGTCTCCCGCTGCCAACCCCATCAGACAGCCTTGATAGCGCATTACTGTGGTAGTCATCGTGATTCCTGCCAGTTGAGAATATATTGTTCTTGCTTAGGAGTTTCCAGCGTTGATCCGCCGATGGATTTTGGACAGCATTCCCAGCACTCCCTCAAGAGTAGGATTGTTCAAGTAGGGTCACTGATTACGAATTGCGTAATCGCCGGTGGGGTGAAATGGCCGTAGGGCTCGATATAACAAGACCAAGATTGGGTCTGCGAGACGATTTTACCCACGTGCCTGGAACGGTGCGAAATCGCTCAGTCGGTTCGGCGACCGGCGAGGATTCCTCACATTGTCTTCGGCTGGCTCCGCTGAAGCCACCGATATTCCGAATGGGGCAATAGCCGTCTTACGGTCGACTGCAACCGTTTTGGTAGTAGCCATTGATAGGTCATCAACAAAAATGGCATGTACGTGTCGGCGGTTGTTACCCGCTGGCGTTTTTGTCCCACTATAGCGAGCATCCCGGGAAACATGGGGATATTGATTTTGATTGGCATTCGGCGTCTTCTTCGGCACGCCATCCGAACAACTGAAGTGGTGGACGTTACCCGTGAAACTTGGGGCGGGTAGCGTTTGGCGGTTTGGTCGGCGTCGTTGCCGGCATTTTGAAATGGAGAGGTGTTTCTGATGAAAATCGGGTTGAACAAGAAGGCTTTGACTCTTATCGTTGTACTGGCGGTGTTGGCAGGTGTCGGCATCCGCTTCGGCTGGGGTTACGTTGTTCCAGACGGTACGGTGACTGCGGAAGGCTTGTCTGCGTCGGCGGCTGATAAGAAGCAGGGTTTGGTCGATGGTGTGAAGAACGGACAGATCTTGTACTACAAAAGGGTTGATTTCAAGAAAGGCCGGTTGGGGTTGTCGGAAGTTCCTGAGTTCATGGTTATTGAAACTTGGCTTGCCAAGGCTGACGACGGGAATGTGGGTTCAGCCGTGTCGTTGGCTAGCGACTCCAACGGTGAGCTGGTGATGTATACCCGTTTCGAGGATGGGCGGAACGTGACGACGTACGTGTCGTCTGGTGAAGAGTTTGTCTTGCCGGTGGTACACAGTACGACCATCGAGGATTGGATAGATGGAGTCTGGGAACGTGCCGAGTCTGGTTTGGGCTCGGCTGGTGAGGAAAAGGGGTCTGGGACACTGGACGGCAAGGAGACGGTGATTTTCGAGTTGAGGACTAATCCGAGCGGAAACCCGGGCGAGGCGGTCGCTTATGAATTGTTGAAGCGACTCGAGGTGGTGGTAGACGACCCTCTGTTGATGAAAAGGTCGTTGTACGAAGTTGATGACTCTGGGGGAGAGACGCTGGTGCGTGACTTTGTGTTAACAGAGTACAGGGTTCTTCCCGTCGGCAGCACGATGCCAGAGGCGCCGTAGCTCCTGCGTGTGGACGCTACCCTGCGGAGGTTGTCGGGAACCAAGGCCGGCACAATCCCAGCGTCGTTAGGTGTTACGCTGCACTGTGGCGGCTCGGAGCGTGTATGCCAAGGTGTGTTGCGTGCCGGTCGCGTCAGATGGTATCGCCGGAGCGGTATGGGTCTCGTAGTCGCGGAGGCCCTCGTTCCAGACGGGGCGAACCACCTGATGAACAGATCGACGAGCGACTGGATCTCAACCAGATTGTGGCATCATTGTAAGAGTGCTACTGTCCCGACTTGGAGCACGAAAAGGCACTACGGTCCATGAAGCTGTTTGCCGACGAGGTGATGCCCAACCTGAAACAGAAAGCGTTTCCGGCGTTACAATAGAGGCGTCAACCAATGAGATCCCATCCAAACAATACGGAGGCCAAAAGCATGACGACCGTAGGAAGCGGCAAGTACACCTATGAAATGGTTGAAAACTGGGCCAAGCTGCCAGAGGGCGAGACCTTCGCCATGGTCAGCGCCATGGCCACCGACTCCCAAGACCGGGTGTTCGCCTTCCAGCGCAAGGACCCGCCCATCCTCATCTTCGACCGGGACGGCAACCTGCTGGACAGCTGGGGGAACGGCGCCTTCTCATTCGCCCACGGCATCTACATAGAGGACGACACGGTTTACCTGACCGACCGGGACAGTTCAGTCTGCCTGGTCTACACCATCGACGGCAAGCCCATCCAGATGCTGGGGCGCCACGGCGTCCACTCGGACACCGGCTGCGAAAACCCGGGCGACCTTTGCCCCCGCGCGGCCGGCCCCTTTAACTACCCCAGTGAACTGGTCCCATCCCCCTCGGGCGACCTGTACGTATCCGACGGATACCGCAACGCCCGCATCCACCGGTTCAGCTGGGACGGTCAACTCAAGCAGTCCTGGGGACAACCGGGGAAGACGGAGCCGGGGCACTTCCACCTTCCCCACAGCCTCCTGATCCACAACGACACGATCTTCCTCTGTGACCGGGAGAATCACCGAATGCAGCTCTTCACCCTGGACGGCGAGTTCATCACCATCTGGGACGACATCCAGCGGCCCATGGACATCTCCGTGGACAGCGAGGGCGTCCTGTACGTCAGCGAGGGCAGCGTCAACGATTCTTCGGCCCGGGTCAGCGTCCTGGATACTTCCGGAGGCGTACTGGCACGCTTCGACTGCCGGGGCCCCGGCCACGGCAGTTGGGTCGACTCCCGCGGCGACATCTACGTCGGCCTCAGCGACGGCACTGGTGTCGACAAGTTCGTTCGACAAGGGTAGCTCAGCCGAAAACCGCGGAACTCAGGACGGCGGGGAGTGTTCCCCGCCGTCGTTTTGTTGAACCATTTTACGGTCAACGTTGTTTAGTCTGCAGCCGCTGCCGGCGCCCTTCCGGCCTTCTTGTCCATAAAGTCCTTGATGGCGTCGGCGTATTCTGCCCTGGGGAACTGCTCCCCGTTGGGAACCTTCATACCGTCGCAGAAGATCTCCAGCCGGTTGCCGTCCGGGTCCAGGAAGTAGAAGGAGCGGCTGCCGCTGCCTTCCAGGTTCCCGCCCGACTCGATGCCGTGGGTCAGCGGGCCGCTGACAATCTCCGCGCCGTGGGTGTGGATGTGGGCCAGAGCCTTCATGAATTCGTCACGGTTTTCCACTTCAAAGGCCACCTGCTGCACCAGCCGGGCCCGCCCAGGAACGTTCTCGGAAACGTCCACGCCTTCGGGAGCAGTGGCGATGACGAAATCATGGTGGGTCTCGTCAAACCGCAGGAAGGCCGTCTCGGCCCCGTCGGGCCGGCGGCGGCGGGAAGTCACCTTGCAGCCCAGCACCTCGGTGTAAAACTCGAAAGACCGTTCAAAATCGGAAACCAGAATCCCCACATGTCCAACGCGCTTGATCTGAATGCCCATAATAAGTTCCTCCTACCCAAAACTCGGTAGAGTCCAGGACTGGTACGGGTTATCCCACTCCATCGGAAAGGGAGTGGATTAGTCCAAATTATATACTCTGGGGAGAAGACTTGTCCGCCCCCTTCGCCCACTGCACAGGACAATCGCGTCTTCAGTATCTACAATATGAACTGGCGCATTGCATTCTAAATGTTGATAATATTGGGCCGCGTCTGCGGTTTGAATGTGATATAAAACCCGCCAACCGGTTGAAATTCGCGTCTTTGATGCTGTAACTGTCCGTTGTCAGGCGACGTGAGACTACCCGAACTCGGACTTCCCGGGATTTTGCCTCTCACCAAAATTAGACGCGATTGCCCTGCATGGCGGTACTAGTGACTTGCGACGACCTCAACGACCATATATGCTTGCCGAAATTTGGATCCGCCTGATTTGGCCCCTGCATGGTTGGTATGAGACTTGACGGCAAAGTAGCGATTGTAACCGGCGGCAGCCGCGGGATTGGGCGCGCCATTTGCTTGGGCCTAGGCGATGCGGGGGCGAGAGTTGTCGTAGCATCTCGTACTGAAATAGACAGGTCGGCCGGCACCCAGTACGAGCAGTACGGGTCGGGTGACATACAAGATACGGCAGCGCAAATCACCGCCCGCGGAGGCACGGCGATACCGGTCCGCTGCGACATCGCGCAGGTCAAGGACATTCAAGACCTGGTGACCGCCACGCTGGAGCATTTCGGCCGGATTGACGTACTCGTCTCCAATGCGGGCATGGACTGTGAGTCGCCGGTAGTGGACTTGGATGTTGAGCTATTGGACCAATGCCTGGCGGTCAATGTGCGCGGCCCGCTGCTCCTTTGCAAATACGCACTGCCGTCCATGATATCCCAAGGAGAGGGCGGCTCCATATACTGCGTTACTTCCGGCTCCGCCAGGGGCTACCGGCAGGGTCGGGTCGGCTACTCGATGAGCAAAGCGGCGTTGGAAAGAATGTTCTTCAGCTTGGCAGAGGAGGTCAGGCCGCACAATGTCGCGGTCAACGTCCTGGACCCCGGCAGGGTGGACACTTGGATGAACCGGCGTGGGGACTGGCCGGGAACCGCCCACATACCCATGGTCCAGCCCGATGCCCTGGCATCGCCGGGCGTATGGCTGGCGGGCCAGACCGCCGAAACCCTGACGGGCGCGTTGGTGTCAAGAGCTGAATTCGGAGTGACCTGGGGTCCACAAAAAGATGGGGCGACATGACCCACGGCCCGGAGGGCGATGCGCGAAGCAACCCCCAAGCTGGCCTAACTCAGCGCCGATGTGCTTTTCGGTGACGTTTGGGCGAGGCGGGGGCCGTCGAAGCGAGACCGCAGTCTTATCGCAGTGTAGGTTTTCACGGCCTCGTACCGCACCTGCCAGTTACCGGGCCATATCAACCGGGCGTTGAGCACCGGATTGGGCGAGGAAGAGATCAACGTGCTTATTACTCACGTCGCCGTTCATGTCGGCTGACCTACGGTCGCCAATACCGCGCAGATCATGAAGCAGGTGTTCGACGATCGGTGTTGCAGATGCCGTGGCAACCGAAGGCCTTGATCAAGTTATCCACTCGCCCGGTGGACATCCCTCCGCGCAGGGCCGCTGGCTCGCCGAGAACAGGGTCTTCCCGCTGCGCCACCTGAGCGCCGGCAGGCTGCGGAAGTAGCTACCCTCCCCGATCTCGGGTATGTGCAACTCCGTCGTCCCAACCTGGGTATCCTAAACCTAGCCGCAATAGCCGTTGCGGCGGGCAAGGCCATCCGGGTTGCTCTCACCGTGCTGGGCGCCGACCTGCGCCGAAACCTCGGCATCCATGATGCTCTCCACCAGCACCTAACGATGTGCTACCCGCCGCTAATATGCTGGAGGTAGCGGCCTGACAACACCAACAGGCCGGCATTCCTTATTGTCGTTAATCATTGGTGGCGTCGCTATCCCACGAGACAGTGCGGCTGCGGCTCAAAAAGCCCCCTGAAGCCCTGGCAGAAGCAGCAGTGGCGCATCCCCAGAGTGAACGGGATGTTCGTGGCCGGCCCCGTATCGAGTACAGGGCCGGCTCTGAACACCCACCGCATGGCGTCTTTGTACGAGACCTTCCCTGCAGCTGAGGCACGACGCATCGTGAAGCGGCTGAAGTTTCACCATACACTCAAACACGCCAGTTGGCTCAACATGGCGGAGATCGCATTCAGCGCGTTGAGCCGTGCCTGCCTCAAGAGGAGAAACCCCGACGCCAGCGCCCCGCAACGCCAAATCACCGCCTACGAGACCGAGCGCAACGTAGCGGGTGTCTCACCATCAACTGGCGTTCAGCACCCAGGACGCCAGAACCAAACTACATCGCATTTACCCATGCCTTTCCAACATTGACTGACTACTAAACCAAAGCCAAGGTGGGATGTGCATTTGCCGGGTGCTGGGAATCGGGGCGGGTGTCTCGCGGGAGTGTTTCGGCCCTTGATTGCAGGACCGTCCGGCAGCGTCGTCTCACCTCATCTTTCCGGCTGGACAGCCCGGCCAGGAATTTGCCGACCCTCTCCTGCACCGCCGCCCTGCTCCCCAGGCACATATTGCCAGTGGCCTCCTCTCTCGCCCAGCCCCAGACAGCCTCATCGGCGTTGAAGTCCGGGCTGTAGCCCGGCAGAGCCTGCCCCGTGCTTGACACGGGGTTCACCAGCCTCAGCTCCAGCTCAGGCGTCCTGAGGTACTCCCGCACCGCTTCCCCACGGTGGGCCGGCGCATTGTCTCAGATGACCCGCAGCGGCCCTGGATGCTTTTCCTTAAGTTGCGTCAGGAAGGCCAGTTGCGTCAGGAAGGCAACCGAGGTCCCGCTGTTGCTGTTGCCCGCCAGTTCCATCCATTCCACCTCGCCCGTCTCCAGGCACACCGCTGAATAGTAGCTGGCCTTCTCCCCATACCGCGGGCTATTGGAGTCCACCAACGCAGGCTTACCCTTCAGCACCCACTGGCCCCGCAATTCCGCGTCCGCCCGGAAGTGGGCCTCCCCAGCAAAGAATATGCTGGCTTCAGTCCGTTGGGCCTCCTCCCACCGGGCGGCGTACTCCGCCACGAAGGCCGCCCGCTTGGACTCATTCGCCTTGAGCAGACGCTTCTTGGGGCGCTTGCAGGCAAACCCCAGCCGGTAAAGCCAGTTCAGGCAACTGCTGCGGCACAGGCTGATGCCAAACCGTTCTGAGACAAACTGCCGCACCACCCTCCAATACCAGTTGGCCAGTTGGATGCCCGCCGCAGCGGGCGGTTGTTCCACCGCCCCTTTCAACTACTCCTGCTGCGCCTGGTCAAGGGCGGTGGGAACCACCGGTCTGCTCGAATATCAGGGCCGCAGGCCCTCCCTCACCGAAGGCCGACGCCCAACGCCCGATAGTGTAGGGGTCCCGCTCCAGCGCCTCCGCCGTCGCCGCTGCCGTCAAGCCCTGAGCCAGCAGCAGGATGGCGTACCACCGCTCCCGCTCCCGGGGTGTGGGAGCCAGAATCATCCGCCGCCGCCAGTCCTTGACTCCCATCTGCCATTGTTCCAGAGACCGGTCTATCTCCCTCACGCCCATCACCAACCCCTCGCAATTTCTGAGACCAGCTACCTCGGTTCCTTCACAAATTTACCCCATGCGTCTGCGCATTTCACCTTGGCTTTAGTTTAGTAGACCAACATTCTTGAAATGACGGGTGTGGAATGCCAGATTGCTCGACGATAGTCTCCATAAAGCCCTGTATGGCCGGGGAAAGGCCCTGTACCAATCAACCCATCATTACAAAGATTTCGGACCACTAGGGATGCCAATCGTACTGGCGCGATGGGCAATTTTAGCGTCCCGCGGTCGCTGGAGGTCCTATCAATTCTGGGCCACCGCTAGCACTTCTGAAACAGCAGCATCACTGAGTAAGGGTGTAAGCGTCAATTTGAAGTACATCGGTGGATGGAGACCACTTCATGTCGCTGCGGCATATAACTCTGATTCAGGCGTGATTGCAGCACTCTTGGACAACAACGCAGATATCCATGCACGGCATGGTGGAGGTAGAATGCCGATCCACGTAGCGGCTCGGCAAAGTGTAGAACCTGGAGTGATTGAAGTGCTATTGGATGGGGGAGCAAACATCGAAGCGACGACTTCGTTCCTCAACATGACGCCGTTGTACTTGGCTGCCACATATAATCCCAAACCCGGTATCGTAACGATCCTTTTGGACCAGGGAGCTTTGGTTGACACTCGCACTGATACTGCATGACACCTTTGCTGGGCGCAGCTGCGTAACCAGGTACCGGAAACCGGGAACAAGTGTGCATAATGCTGCTGGACAAGGGTGCAGATATCAATGCCAAAGATAAATATGGCTTTACACCTCTGCACTATGCCGCACGATACGGGCTGCCAGCAGTCGTTGCCTTGTTGCTATACCACGGTGCAGACATTGAAGCGACAAGTAATACTGGAATTAGGCCGCTACATTTGGCGGCGGCAATTGGCGAACCTGCAGTTGTCGCACTCCTGCTGGAACGCGGTGCAGACGTTAATGTGCGCGCTAATAATGGATGGACGCCCTGCCAAGTTGCACAGAGTAGAAATCGCGAATCTGAAATATGCCGTCTGCTGTGCAATTGATGTAGTGTCTTACCGATAGCGGGGTGGTTCTGGTGGCGTTCATCGTCTCCAGCCAATGGTAAACTTGCCTTGAATTCCTCCGCGGAAAAACCAACAGACATGACCACCAAACCCAAACCTACTACCGACTCCGCCGCCATCACCCCTGATGGCGCCGTTGTGCTGCGTCTTACCGCCCTGGGCATTGACCACCGGGCGGAGGATTTTCCGGCCCGGTCCATCGCCTTCTGTGAGCAGAACGACCTGTATGAGATGGAGGTCAATGCCGTAGGGGGGCTGCTGATACTGCCGGTGTAGGTCGTCGTCTTACCAAAGGGATTGAATCATGGGGATTACTTTCGCCAGAGGCAACATCGCCGGAAAAACCGAGACCAGGGAGTACGATTTCCTGGTGGACACCGGAGCAACCCGGATCGGGTTGCCGCCGGCGGATATCGACGCGCTGGGACTGGATACCGTTCCCAACGCGTCGGCCCGTATAATGACTGGCAACGGCGTAATCGAGACTCCGATCTACGTCGCGGTGGGTATGCTGGAGGGGACTGGTTTCGTAAACGGAGCGGTCCCGGCACCCATGCCGATGGTCGGATACCGACTGCTGCAGGACCTGGGTTTCAACGTCGACCTAGTGAACGAGCGGATTGAAAAACGGCCGGATGGCGAATTCGGTCCGCCGATCATGCTGTAACCCAACATTGATGTGACTAGCCTCCATGACCACCGACAATCCCATTTCACCCACCGCCCTGCCCAATCTGCAGGTGCTGGAGGTTGCGTCGCTGATCGCCGGGCCGTATTGCGGCAAGCTTTTGGCTTCGCTGGGGGCGCGGGTGATCAAGGTGGAGCCCGTTACCGGCGACGTTTCCCGGCGGCGGGGGCCGTTTCCGGAGGATGATCCGCATCCCGAACGCAGCGGGTTGTATCTGTATCTGAACACGGGCAAGCAGAGCGTAACGCTCAATCTGGATGACGCCGCGGGACGCGGCCTGCTGCATCGGTTGGTCGCTGATGTGGATATGGTCGTCCATGACTACAGCCCGGCGGCGGCTGTCGCGGTGGGTCTGGACGGCGAATCGCTGCTGGCGGTCAACCCGGACGTCATCGTCACCGCCGTTACGCCATTTGGCTCCAGCGGAGCGTATGCCGACTACCGCGCCGGGCATCTGGCAACGTTCCATGCCGGCGGCGAGGGCTGGCTGCTGCCCAACGGCGTGGCGCTGGATACGTTCCCCGACCGCCCGCCCATCGTCGCCGGGGCCAACATGGGCGACTACCAGGCTGGCCTCACGGCGGCGGTGGGCGCAGTTGCCGCCGTGTACCACCGACTGAACGCCGAGGGGAACCAACGCGGCCAGTTGGTGGACGCATCGGCGCAGGAAGCGCAACTATCCGTTGGGTATATGCCCATCCAGCGGCATGAGTCGGAGGGGATCACGGAAACGCGGTTTTCCCGCTACTTCCGTGTTGGCGGCGTACTGCCGGCGTCCGATGGATACGTGGAACTGCTGACGCTGGAACCGCGCCAGTTTGAGAGTCTGCTGGCGTTTATGGGTAATCCCGAATGGGCGTCGGCGGATATGTTCAGTGACCCGGCAACCCACGGGCCGGAGCTAAACCGACAGATGCGTGACTGGTTCTCGCAACACTCCAGGGAGTGGCTTTACGCCGAGGGGCAGGCTCACGGGGTTCCGATTGCTCCCTACTACACGCCGTCCGAGGTTTTCAACAGCTCCCAGCAGCGTGAGCGGGGATACTACGTTGGAGTTGAGCATCCGGAAACGGGTGAATTGGAGTACGCTGGCGCGCCTTTCCAACTGGACGGCACACCCACCGCGCTGGCCCGCGCGCCGCTGCTGGGGGAGCACAACGCGGCGGTGTACGGGGGTTTGCTGGGTTACTCTTCGACGGAGCTGACGGCTCTGGCCCGGGCCGGCGTGATCTGATTCGGCGTCTGCGGTTTCCGGCTGGGCGGAGGGTTGAGGTTTGTCATTGCGAGCGCAGCGTGGCAATCTCGTCGCCGTAGCAATGATTGTTCACTGGCGTGTACTCAACCTCATCGAGATTGCCACGTCCCTAGACAGGCTCGGGATGAGCGAACGCTCCTCGCAATGACGGATGGGTTGAGGATGGTGCTTTCGATGGGTTCAGGATGGTGGGGCATGGCAGAGTGGTGTGGCTGATCATGGTAAAATGCCGCCGTTGGCGATGAGAATACTGCGGTGCCGCGCGTACCGAGCGATCAGATACCGAACAATAAAAATGGAGGCTACCAAATGGATTTTGGTTTGGAAGGTAAACAGGCTTTTGTGGGCGGGGCCAGCCGTGGCATCGGCAAGGCCATCGCGCTGGAACTGGCCCGCGAGGGCGCGGATGTGGTGGTGGCGTCGCGGTCAATGGCTGACCTGGAAAAGGCTGCCGCCGAGATCAGCGAGCTTACGGGTCGCCGCATAATTCCGATGTCATTTGACGCCACGCAGCGCGACCAGGTTGACCGGGTCATTAACGATGCGGCCCAGGCGTTGGGCGGTTTGCAGATACTGGTCAACAGCGCGTCCCTGCCCGGCGGTTCGCCGTCCGCCACGGGACCCATTGAGGGGCTGGTTGATGAAGACCTGATGAGCGACTTCGACGTAAAATTCATGGGTGCCCTGCGCTGTTCACGGGCCGCGATTCCCCTGCTGAAAGAACAGGGCTACGGTCGCATCATCAACATCAGCGGACTCAACGCCCGCAACGCCGGCAACCTGAGCGGCGGCGCGCGCAACGTCTCGATGGTTCATATGACCAAGACGCTGGCCACCCAGCTGGGGCAGTTCGGGATTACGGTCAACTGCATCCATCCGGGCACGACGCGCACCGAGCGGACGCCGAGCCTGCTGGCCGCCCGCGCCGAGCAGTTGGGAGTGTCTCCCGAAGAGGCCGAACGGCAGGACTTCTCCCCCGGCTCAGGCCGCGGCAACCACATCTGCCGCATGGTCGACGCCTCCGAGATTGGCTACCTCACCGCGTTCCTGGCCTCCGACAAGGCCTGGGCCATCACGGGCGAGTTAATCGCAGCCGGCGGCGGCACTGGCGCTGCGGTTTATTACTAGCGGCGCCGGAAAGGAAATTACGCCGGCGGAGATGGGCAACACCGCCGGCGACAGGATACTATGGATATACTTCCGAGCGATGCGGTAAAGCATATCCCGTTTATCATTCTCGGCATCTGGCCGGTCAACCTACTGACCTTGTGGGCGCACGGCCATGTCTGGGGCTGGGACAAGACGCCGGAAGCAATTATGGGACTGTGGGAGTGGGCCTTTTCCTTTCGCTCTCGCTGGCTATTTTGATTGAACTGGGGGTCGAAATGTTTATCGCACTGGCAAGGCACCGACGGCGCCTGGAACGGGCGCGGGAGGAGGGCCGAAAAGAAACCGGCGAGATGTTGATGGTTCTCAACGCGGCTGCCCGGAACAACCCTGACTTGCTACCGACGTTGTTGCAGGAGTATCAGGCGCAGTATCAGAACGGCGCGGCAAATATATAATGTCCGGGTGGTGATTATGCCAAACCAGTCCGCTCCCCTCTCCGGTGTGCGCGTCGCCGACTTTTCGGTTCACGCCGCCGGCCCCTTCGCCGGCATGATCCTGGCGTCGCTGGGCGCCGACGTCATCAAGGTGGAATCTGCAGCGCGCCTGGACATTACGCGGCGGCCCCACGCCATGTATGGCAAGCCGCCGTCGTCCTTCGAGCAGGTCAACGCCTGCAAGCGTTCGGTTACGCTCAACCTCAAGGAACCGCGCGCCTTGGAACTGGCCTACGACCTGGTTCGCATCTCCGATGTCGTGCTGGAGAATTTTCGTCCCGGCGTGATGGATCGTTTGGGGTTGGGCTATCCGCAGCTGCGCGAGGTCAAACCCGACGTTATCATGGTGTCGTTGTCCTCCAACGGGCAGACGGGGCCGGAAGCGCGGTATGCCGGCTATGCTCCCATGTTTGCCGCGCTGGGGGGTCTGGGATACGTGACCGGATATCCGGACGGCCCGCCGGTAGAGCTGCGCCACGCCATGGATCACACGGGCGGCATGATGGCGGCCTTCTCCGCCGTCGCCGCCCTGTGCGCTCATCGCAGCCACCAGGTAGGACAGCGCGCTGACGTCGCGGTGCGGGATATCGCCACCGCCTTCATGGGCCACGCCCTGATGGATACCGCCATGAACCGGCGCGACGCCGTACGCCAGGGCAACCGGGACGACGCGATGGCTCCTCACGGCGTGTTCCCGTGCCGCGGCGACGATACGTGGGTGACGATTGCGGTGGGGAGCGACTCCGAGTGGGAGGCGCTGAAAGGGGCGATGGGCAATCCCGCCTGGGCCGATGGCGACGACTACGGCGATGCGTTTTTGCGCTGGCGGAACCAGGACGCGCTGGAGCAGCATTTGTCGGAGTGGACCTGCAACCTGACCGCCGAATCGGTTACCGGGTTGCTGCAGGCGGCGGGCATTGCTGCTTTTCCGTCCCTGTCCGCCGATCAGCTGCTGGACGACCCGCATCTGACCGAACGCAACGCCTTTCCGGTGGTTACGCATGTCACCAAGGGCGAGCAGCGTGCGGTGGCTCCGCCCTGGCGGTTCTCGCGAACGCCGGCCGCGGTGGACCGCTGGACCCCCGACCTGGGGGAGCACAACCGCGAGGTGTTCTGCGGCCTGCTGGGCATTAACGAATCCGAATTAGTCGCCCTACAGAACGCTAAAATCGTCTGGTAGTATTGGCTTTGCAGAGCCGTCGCAAGGGTGTGTCGAGAGAACGGATGTATGGATGGCATTAGCGGAATAATCACTGTGTTTTCCATCGTAGCAGCGTTCTACGGAGCTCTGTTGACGGTCTTCATGTTGATACTCAGCGCGCTATGGCTGCGCATGGGCAACGTCCAGCAGGAACTGGGCGGAGTACAGGAGGGTGTCAATCTGTTGCGGGAACATATGCAACGCAACAACAAGCAGCTGCGAGAAGATATGAAACGCAGCAACGACCAGTTGCGGGAGGACATACACATCAGCCAGCGCGAGTTTCGAGAAGAAATGCTGCGCAGCAACAACCAGTTGCGAGAGGACATACATATCAGCCAGCGTGAGTTTCGAGAAGAAATGCTGCGCAGCAACAACCAGTTGCGAGAGGACATACATATCAGCCAGCGCGAGTTTCGAGAGGATATGCAGCGCAGCCAGGACGAGCTGCGGGAAGATTTTCAGCGCGGCCACAACCAGTTGATGCGGGCCATCCTGGCCCACAGCCACCGAGACGACGGCCGGCCCACTTTTGACCTGCCGCCCGATTTTGAGCCGACGCCGGCTGATGACTAGTACGAATTACACCCGGAGCGAGCGCTACATGACTGACTATTCTTCATACCAACATCTGCTGATCGAGAAGGCCGACGGCATCATCACGCTTACGATGAACCGTCCCGAGTCGCTGAACTCCGCCAACTTTCGCCTGCACAACGAACTGAGCCGCATTTGGCTGGACATTGCGTCGGATCCCGAAGTGCGGGTGGCCGTCGTTACCGGCGCTGGCGATGCGTTTTCCGCCGGCGGCGACTTCGAGATGATCGAGCAGGCCATTGACAACCCGGCCATTATCGCCCAGAACACCCAGGAAGCCAGCGATATCGTCTATAACATCCTGAATCTGGACAAGCCCATCATCTCGGCCATCAACGGCGTTGCAGTGGGCGCGGGTCTGGCGGTTGCGCTGATGGCAGACATCTCCATTGCCGCCGAAGACGCCCGCATTACCGATGGCCACATCCGGCTGGGCGTTGCGGCGGGAGACCACGCGACCATCATCTGGCCCCTGCTGTGTGGAATGGCCAAGGCCAAGTACTACCTGCTGACCTGCGAGTTTCTGGATGGCAAGGAGGCGGAGCGCATCGGCCTGGTCAGCATGTGCGTGCCGCGGACCGAGCTGATGGAAACCGCCATGCGGATCGCCCGGCGACTGGCCGACGGCCCGCAGCCGGCTATCCGCTTCACCAAAAGGGCATTGAACCAGTGGCTGCGACAGGCCGGCCACACGTCCTTCGATTATTCACTGCTCGCTGAGGCGCTGGGCTTCTTCGGCGACGACGTGAAGGAGGGCCTGGCCGCCCTGCGTGAACGGCGCCGCCCGGAGTACCCATCGGCCAGAGATGCCTGATATGGGGACCTTCAGCTGCCTCATAGAAATCATCTCCGCAGACGGCAGCCGCTCCGAAATGGTGGACGCGTTGGCGGATACCGGCTCCACCTATACCCGTCTGCCGGCAACCCTGCTGCATGAATTGGGGATAGTCCCCTACCGACGCATACAATCGGAACTGCCAGACGGTAGTATCGTGGAGGATGCCGTCGGCGAGGCCCGCATCCGGGTGGAGGGGATTGAACGATCTACCATTGTCATTTTCGCTGGCGAGGGTGCGCCCGCCCAGCTCGGCGCGTACACCCTGGAGGGCGCATTGCTGGTGGTTGACCCGGTGCGGCAACGGCTGGCCCCAACCCACGCACTGCGGATGAGCCTCACCGTCATTGACGAGGACGACGTGGTGCGACGCGCCAACGCTGCCACCGGACCCCCCTGCACTTCCAGCCGGGCCTCGCACGGGGTCCGAGGGTTGCCCGTTTCGGTTAAGTTATATTAACCAGCAGTGATAATTGGATTCCAGGGCCGTCGCTTGCAACGACTGTATGAGACTGGCGACCGGAGACGAATTCCGCCTAACCAAGTCGCGAAGATCGAGGACATTCTGGCACAGCTAGATGAGGCAACGGTTCCTCAAGATATGAACAAGCCCGGTTTCCGGCTGCATCCGCTGAGCGGCGACTTGGCGGGTTTCTGGTCTGTAAGTGTATCCAGAAATTGGCGGATTATATTCCGTTTCGATGCTGGCGATGTAACTGACGTAGATTTGGTTGACTACCACTAGGGAGGCAGGAAAATGCCAATGAAGTATCCTCCCCATCCTGGCCGTTCTATCCTGCGGGATTGCATGGAACCTCTGGGTATGGACGTAGTGGAGACTGCGCAGAAACTTGGCGTCGGCCCCGAGGAATTGTCGAGTGTGATTAGAGGGGAATCGGCGATAACCTTTGCTTTGGCCATCCGCCTGGACAGGCTGTTTGGCTGCGGAGCCTCCACTTGGTACCAGTTACAAGCAGCTTATGACCGTGCTCAGGAAGCTAACAAGGGCACTTTTTCCGGAGAACCGGAACCACTGGAAATACGGCAGCAGACCGTTAATGTTCCTCTTGAACACGGTAGAGTTATTTATACGACTTACGATGCGGATGTCATCGCTCTTGGCGCTGCATCGTCGGATGGCCCGCAGTCATCCCCTAATCTCGGTCATGGCCAAGTGGGTTTCCGATTTGTCGGAGAAGGGCCAGGCGCAGTTCAGATTCAGATGATTTATCAGCCTTCAGCTGGCGACATTCCCCGACTGATAGCCGACGTCCTTTTTAAGATATGCCTCGAATGGGACGCCGAGTATGACGAGTATGTTGGTCATATCGATGCTGGAGAATGGAATAGTGAAATGAGAAAACTGGAAGCCGGTAAGGACGCTATGAACGCTCTTTATGCTGGATTGCGAAGCAAATCTTCGTCGCCAGTCTTCGTCGGAGGAGGCTCTGTAGAAACTGTTTCGGAACTACAGGCCAAAGTATTGAAGGAAGCGGAGACTCTGCTCAATAAACCTACGCGCGTTGTCAGAGCCGAAGACCTGGCCTTAGTCTAGCCCCATGACCGACACCCTGTACCAGGGCGATAACCTGCAAGTCCTCCGCAACCATATCCTCGACGCTTCGGCTGCTCAATGAATTGATGAGGTAACACCGATGAGAGAACCCCACATATTTGCCGATAACCCGCTGAACCGGGGTGAGGTGGAACGCCGGGACGAGGAATGGATCAACGTTCAGGCTTTCGACGCCCGCAGCAAGTTTCTGCCGTTTCGGAATCTGAACGTCCTGCTTACCAACGACGCGACGCCGGAGCTGGGTTGGCTCCCCACCAACCAGGTCCAACCGCTGCCCCCCGACGCTGAGTGGATATTTCTCGGTATGCTGGACGGCGTCTGCCATTTCGCGGTGGACTTGTCCCGGCACGAAGCCATCGCTACCCAGGTCGAGGATGCCACGGGTTGGCATTTTGAGGACTGCCGCACGGCGGGCGAAACGATGTCCGGGCCCAACACGGGGATGCTGTCTCAGGCCCGTGCCCAACTGGACTGGAACCTGCGCCACGGGTTCTGCTCGGTGTGCGGCCATGCCACCAACAAGGGGCGCGGCGGGCAGGTGCGCCAGTGTCCCGGCTGCAACGCCAGCCACTTCCCACGCACCGATCCGGTTATCATCACGGTGGTGGTGGACGTGGCGCGGGACCGGTGCCTGCTGGGGCAATCTCGCGGGCGTCTGGCACGGTTGCGGACGTACTCGGCGCTGGCCGGCTTTATGGATCAGGGCGAGTGCATTGAGGAAGCGGTGGCGCGGGAAGTGATGGAAGAAGCCGGTATCAAGGTCAAGAACGTGCGTTATCACTCGTCGCAACCGTGGCCGTTTCCGTCATCCCTGATGATCGGTTGCATCGCCGAAGCCGACACCACCGACATCAACATGGACGACGTGGAGATGACCGACGTGAAGTGGTTCGACCGCGCGGAGGTGTTGAAGGCTCTGGACGGTGAGAGCGACCAGCTGACGGTGCCCGGCCGGATCGCCATCGCCCACCACCTGATCAAATCCTGGGCAAACGGAGAGAAGTTTTAGGAAAACCAATTATTTTCCGGCAGAATCTTCGCCGTCGCTGCCGTTGCGTTGCTCCGACGCGGTGACTCTGCTGGAGAGTTCGGCGATGGTCGCCAGCATTGCCTGCTGAGTGGCCGCAGATTGCCGGCGCTCCTCACGCAAATCGTTCATCAGCTCTTCAATCCGCTCGTCCGCCCGCCGGCGTTCTTCTTCCAGCCGTTGCTCGGCGGCGATGCGCTCGCGTCTTTCCCTTGCAAACATCAAAGCGTCAACTCCTCCGGTAACTCACGCGTACCCACTTTAATCTGTCATTGCGAGTGCATTGCCACCGGTCACAGGGCCTTTCCAAAGTCGTTGGCGTTGGGGGACATTATTTTACCGGGATGAAGGGGAAGTCCGCCCTCACCCCCGGCCCCTCTCCCGGAGGGCGAGGGGAGTCAGCCGCCGGCGACGCATAACCCCCTCTCCCTTGACGGGAGAAGGTTGGGGTGAGGGTGAAATCCCCTGCTCCAACGCCGTGAGGATCAGATGCGCCACCCCATCCTGATTCCCCATTACCTCGTTGTTCCAGAAACGTAATACGGTAAAGCCTTGAGACTCCAGCCACTCGCTCCGGGCCTGGTCCTGGCGCAACCGATCCTGATGTTGCCCGCCGTCCACTTCGACGACGATTTTCTGATTGAAGCAAACAAAGTCTACGATGTAAGGCCCCAAGGCAACTTGCCGGCGAAACTCATGGCCCCCTAACCGGCGATCGCGAAGGAGACCCCAAACCGCACGTTCGGCGTCGGTTGAGTTGCGTCGCAACTTTCTGGCAAATTGGTTTGCTTGGGTCATTTTTCACCCTCACCCTAGGGGGTGTCGTCAAAATGGCGGTAGGGTGGTAGATTGCTGGAAATGGGGAGAGTGTGGAAGGTGGGGGTATGACGGTAGCGCACCGGCGCCACGATATGACCGATGAGGTTTGGGAGCGGTTGAGGCCGCATTTGCCTGGGGGAGAGGGCAAGAGGGGCCGACCGGCCCAGGACAACCGGCGGTTTATCGACGCCGTGTGCTGGATACTGCGCACCGGCGCTCCTTGGCGAGATTTGCCCCCGGACTACGGAGATTGGAAGAACACCCACCGCCGCTTCTGCCGCTGGCGGGACCGGGGCGTGTGGGCCGGACTGTTGGAGGCGGTGATTGATGACCCTGATTTCGAGTGGCTGATGATAGACGCCAGCTATATCAAGGCCCATCCCCACAGCGCCGGCGCCCGGGGCGGAAATCAGTCCATTGCCCGCACAAAAGGGGGCTGAACAGCAAGCTGCACCTGGCGGTGGATTCCCACGGAATGCCGGTAAGGCTGGCGGTGACCGAGGGTACGTTTGCCGACTGCTCCCAGGCTTTGCCTCTGATTGAGGGCATAGCAGCGGAGTGCCTGATGGCGGACAAAGCCTATGACACCAATGAAATCATAGCCACCGTCCGGGAATTGGGAATGGACCCGGTGATACCGCCCAAAAGCAACCGGAGAGAAAAGCGGGACTATGACCGGGCGCTGTACAAGCTGCGGCACCTAGTGGAGAACGGATTCCTGGAATTCAAGCAGTGGCGCGGGGTGGCAACCCGCTATGCCAAGAGAACGGCGTCGTATTTGGCCATCTGCCAGCTCCGGGCAGTGATGATCTGGAGCAAACTCTTTTGACGACACCCCCTAGCCCTCTCCCATAAAGGGAGAGGGGACTCTTCTATACCAACCCCAACCTCCGGCACATTTCCAGCATGGCCTTGGCCGTTTCCTCGTGGGCCACATCGACCATGTCGCCGGCGTAGGTGACGGCAGCGGTGCCTTCCCGACGGCTCTGGTCCATCGCTTCGAGCAGGCCCTGCCAGTGGGCGATCTCCTCGGCGGTGGGGGTGAAAATCTCGTTGACAATTGGAACGTGAGACGGATGAATCAGGTGCATTCCGGTGTAGCCCAGCGCCTTCAGGTTGTTGGCCCAGTAGCGCAGGCCGTCCAGATCGCGGATGTCGAACCAGCCGCCGCTGATGGGCCACTGGATGCCGGCTGCCCGGCTGTCGACGAGGACCTTGCTGCGGAGATACAGCGTTTCCGCACCCTGTAGGGTCCAGCGATACCCGACGCTGCGGGCGGTGTCGCCGCCCTTGCCGCCGCTGCCGCCCATGTGGGCCACGCGATCAGACGCCATCGCGATCTCATAGGCCATGCGGATGCCCTGCGCCGTTTCCAGTCCCGGATCGATGCACACGGTGTTGAGTTCCATGCCGGCCTTGCGCTCGAAGTACCGCAGCAGCACGTCCGCCTCCACCACGTCCGCCGGCGTCTCCACCTTGGGAAGCAGGATGCCGTAGAGACCGGGGCGGGTGACGGCTTCCAGGTCGAATCCGGTCAGGCCGGTTTCCAGCCGGTTGACACGCACGAACAGGGTTTGCCCCCGGGCGGCCAGCTCATCGATCATCCTGCCTACCAGCGGGCGCGCCGATTCCTTGTCGTACTCGGGAACCGAATCCTCCAAGTCAAGGATCAGCGCATCGGGGCCGTACTGGGGAGCCTTGCGCATCCAGTCTTCCTTGTTGCCGGGCACAAACATGACGGACCGTAGCGGTTTGGTGTTGATACGTGGCATTTGGTGGCTTCCTCCTGTGGGTTGGGGCAGGTTAGATGATGTAGTGATGTTACGAGATTGCCACGTCGCTGCGCTCCTCGCAATGACATAAGGTTGCGGTTGTCACCCTCACCCCAGCCCTCTCCCATCAAGGGAGAGGGGGGTTAGTATGCTTTCATTGCGTGCGCTGAGCCGCCATTTCGCTCCCTCTCCCCTCGTGGGAGAGGGCTGGGGTGAGGGGGCGTCTTCCCCCTACACAACCCCCTCCGCCCTCAGTCGTTCCAGCCCGGATTCATCCACGCCGCACAGTTGGGCCAGGACTTCGGCGTTGTGCATTCCAAGCGACGGGGCGCCGGGAACATCGGGCAGCGGTTTGCCATCGAACAGCACCGGAAATCCGGCAACCACCTCGTCCACTTCGCCGTCGCCGACCCCGGTGGATATGGCAGCGTTGCGCATGGGTCGCAGCGCGCCCCGGTCGCGGAAGTGCGGGTCGGCCAGAATCTCCGGCACCGTGCGCACCGGAGCGCAGGGCACATCGCCGGCGGACAGACATGCCAGCGCCTCGTCTCGGGTCATACCGCCGATGCGAGCCTGCACTTCGGCCCGTGCCGGCGCGGCGTTCTCCGACCGAACCTGATACCGGGCAAACCGCTCGTCTTCGATCAACTCGGGCGTGCCGATGGCGTTGCACAGGCGGCGCCACTGGTCATCGCTGGCGGCGGTAATGATGATTGCGCCGTCGCTGGCGTGGTACTGGCCGGTGGGGCCGCTGCGGCTGTTGTTGCCGGTGCGCAGGGGTATGCCGGCCGCCATGTCTTCCTCCAGGTTCTCCATCAGCATCAGGGACGCCAGGGTGTCCATCATGGAGACATCCAGATAACAACCCTTGCCGGTGCGTTCTTTCTCGCGCAGGGCGGCTAGGATGCTGGTGGCGGCGAACATGGGCGTAACCAGGTCGCCGATATAGAAACCGACGCGGGTGGGCGGGCCGTCGGGTTCGCCGTTGATGTCCATGAGGCCGCTCATGCCCTGGATTTGAGGATCGTGGGCCGGCTGATGAGCGTAGGGGCCGGTTTGTCCGTAGCCGGAGATGCTGGCGTAGATGATGCCGGGATTAATTGCCGCAACGTCGTCGTAGCCCAATCCTAGGCGGGTCATGGAGCCGGGAGCCAGGTTCTCCAGCACCACGTCCGATTGCCGCGCCATCTGCAGGAACAGCTCCCGTCCCTGGGAATTTTTCAGGTCGAGGGTGATGCTCTTGACGCCCTGGCTGCGCTTGAGGAACCGGGTGGCGATGTGCTGCTCGGAACGCTGTTCGCTGTGGATACCGTCCGGCCCGGCGAAGGGGCCATTGCCTCGCACCGGATCGCCGCGGCCCGGTATCTCGACCTTGATGACCTCGGCGCCAAACCGGGCCAGGGTCATACTCAAAAAGGGGCCGGCCAAAAACACCGTAACGGCCAGTACACGCAGGTCGGATAGGGGTTGCATGATAATCTCCGCATGAATGATTGCCGCCGAGTGTACCACGGGGCCGGTGTGTATAATGCCGCCATCAATGCAGACACAGGGCCTTTTCAAAGTTGTGGAAACCAAACACCCGCTCGTCCTGAGCCTGTCGAAGGACGGTCGCCGATGGTTCGACAAGCTCACCATGAGCGGGGGGTCGGAGGACTTTGAAAATGCCCTGATGATGGCAAGGCGGTTCACCGGCTATGACTACGGCAAGGACGACAGCGAAACTGCTTACCGCAGACGACCTTTTGCGTCTGTACAGTGAGGGCGTCCGGGGAGAATTGATACGGGGAGTGCTGCACGAAATCGTGGGAGCAGGACTGGAACATGGCGAAATCGCCGCCAACCTGATCATTTTGATTGGCGGCTTCGTCAAAGCCGGCCGGTTGGGGCGGGTAGTCGGCACTGACGTTGGCATCTGGCTGGATCGCAACCCGGACACGGTACGTGAACCTGACGTGGCTTTTATCTCTGCTGAAAAGCTGCCGCTGGACGTGCGGGTTCGCGGCTATTCCGAGGTGGTTCCCGACCTGGTGGTTGAAATAATCTCGCCCAATGACCGACCGGTTGCGGTGAACGACAAGGCCCAGATGTGGTTGCGCTACGGCGTCCGCCTGGCGCTGCTGGTTGACCCGGAAACCCGCACGGTAGTGGCTCTCCCCGCCGACGGCCCACCGCAAACGCTGACTGAGGATGACACGCTGAATCTGGACCCGGCGCTGCCCGGCTTCACCTGCCCGGTGCGGGATATTTTTGAGCTGTGAGGCACACCTTCAAGCACGACACAGCCACCAATCCAAAAAACTAACTGCCTCGTATTACAATCAGAAAATTGCGGAACTCCAGTCCCTGCTTTCTGTCATTGCGAGGAGCGTAGCGACGTGGCAATCCCGTTGCAGCAATGGCGGATGTTTCAGCGACGAGATTGCCGCCCCCGTATCAAGTGCGGGGTCGCAATGACAAGTTCGCAATTTTCTCATTACAATCAGTTCAATCTGTCAAAATAGAATGACATGAAGGCTGGAGCAGCATTTCCGCATCAGTCGCATCAGTATGTCAGAGGTGCAAGCATGGGAATAGGGGCGTGGTTTGCGGGAGTGTTGGTCCTGGCTGCGGGCGTGGTCATCCTTCTGGCGGGTATGGCCCAGCCGGCTTGGGCTTGCGGTGGGTTCTTTTGCCAGAACTCTCCCATCGACCAGAACGCGGAAAGAATAATTTTTACTCAAAACGGGGATGGCACCGTCTCTGCCTATATCCAGATTCAGTACACTGGCTCGGCGCCGGACTTTTCCTGGATTCTACCCTTGCCCCAAGCCATTTCCCTGGACGACATAGCAGTGCCGGAAGACGGCATGGCTGCCTTCACCGAGCTGGAAGTTGCCACCGACCCGGTATTCATTCCTCCTCCGCCGCCCGAATGCGCTCAGCAATTTTCCGCAACTTCGATCCCGATGGCGATGGCCGAAAGCGCCGCGGTGGAAGTCTTTGCCAGCGGTGAGGTGGGGCCATACTGGTCGGATGTCATCGGTTCCGAAGACCCGGAGGCGCTGATTACGTGGCTGCGGGATAACGAGTACCGGGTTACTCCGGAGATGGAGCCGCTGATTGAGGTGTACGTGGCTGAGGGGTTCGCGTTCCTGGCCATGCGTCTTTTGCCCGACTCCGGCGACCAGGACGTAGAGCCGGTCAAGGTGACCTACCCGGCGGAGCGGCCAATGATTCCCCTGCGCCTCACCGCAGTGGCCGCCAACCCCGACATGGCGGTTATGGTGTGGTTTTTCTCCGACAATCAAGCCGTTCCCGTCAACTACGCCAAAATGGAAATCGCCGACGAGGAGTTGACCTTTTCCAGTTTCGGCAGGACCAGCAACTACCGACAGTTGATGAGCGCGCGGGCCGATGAGTATCGCGGCCAGGCATTCGTCACCGAATATGCTTCTCCCACCAATCGATTGCCGGTTACCCACCCGCTGCTGCAACAGTTGCGCAGCAGCTACTCCTATGTAACCCGCCTGAACACCGTAATATCTCCGGCCGAGATGACCGTTGACCCGGTGTTTGATTATGACCCGCAACTTGCGGACGTTTCCAACATTCACGACCTGTCCAACATGACCGGTCTGTATGACTGTGAGCGAGCCGAGGCTTCCCGGAGCGGAGCCCCAACGGTTAGCAGCGAGCAAGGCCGCAACATCGCCGGCCAACCGGATCTGCCTGATCAAAGCGGTAGTGTCGAAAGCGGGGCGACCCCAGCGGATACGCCGGCTCTCCCCGTCGCGGGAAGCGGCGATGAGGCCCCCCAACGAGGAACCTTGCTGCCCAGCGCACTCGTAGCGTTGGCCCTGGTTATATTGGTGGCCGTGGCGGTCGCCCTGAAGCGTCGTTCCTCCGCCTGAGCTGCCCACGATCCCGGCGTTTTCGTTCCCATGCGCTACCCCTGGGCTAACATACTCCTCATCGTCCTGGTGGCTGCCGAGCTGGTTACCGGCTACCTGGGGCTGACGCATTCCAATCCGGAGTGGATTGCTGCCATGCATCTGCACCGGATTTTTGGTTTTGCGATCCTGGCCCTGTTCATCTGGAAGTCGCGGAACATCCTGGGTTCCGTCAAGTCGGCGCACAACTGGCAGGGTTCACGTTCCCTGATGCTAGGCTCGGCTGCGTTGCTGGCGGGACTGCTGACGGTACTGGGGCTGGGCCTGGCCTGGAGTCACTTCGGGTACTACAGCTTCCTGGGATTCTCCGGCGCCACCATCCACCTGAACCTGGCGCTGCTGCTGTTGCCGTTGCTGGTCTGGCATTCGCTGCAACATCGCATCAGTCTTCGCAGACGGTATATTGCCGACCGGCGCAACGTTTTGCGGGTTGTCGGGCTGGCGCTGGCCGGGTTCATGCTGTGGCGGACAGCCGAACTGACCAACATTCTGACGGCCGGCCCGGGAGCATCCCGGCGTTACACCGGTTCGTATCCTGAAGGCGGCGATGACTTTCCGGTTACCATGTGGCTGAACGACCGGGTTCCATACGTTGGCCGCGACCAATGGCGCCTGCGCGTTGACGGCCACGTGGAAAATCCGTACGAGCTGGACATCAACGAGTTTCAGGGCTTGCCGCAACATAGCCTTGCGGCAACGCTGGACTGCACGGGAGGCTGGTATACCACGCGCGAATGGCAGGGGGTACCGGTTACGGCGTTGCTGGATCGCGCGCGGCTGAAACCCGGCGCGGGCAGCATTACCATACGCTCGCGCACCGGATATTTTCGCCGCTACTCGCTGGATGAAGCAAGCCGCAGCATTCTGGCCGACCGCGTAGGTGGCGCACCGCTCTCTCCGGGCCACGGTTTTCCGGCGCGTATGGTGGAGCCCCACAAACGGGGCTACGATTGGGTAAAGTGGGTGGACTCCATCACGGTCAACGACACCGGGAAACTGTGGCAGCCGCCCTTGCCGCTCAGCTAGCCTGGTTGCGCGACTGCCGGTTTTCCTCTTCAAGTTGCCGGACTCTGGCCTCCCGTTCTGCTATTGTCGCAGATTGGGAACCGACATCTATCGGGAGGCCAAAGCGTCGCTGTAGATCACGCAAAGCGTCGGCGAGGTCAAAATCGCCTTTGCTGATGGCTTTCTGACGTGCGGAGGCAAGGCCAGCGGCGAGTTGCTCCGGGCCTGCTTCGGCCAACGATCGCGCCAACCCCTCGGCAAAGCCTTCCGCACGAGCAAGACGGAGACGTTTTCTAGCCAGGAACATAGTAGCTACTCCTGCGAGTTGGTCGGCGAGTTGGCCTGATTGGCGCCGTCTGCACCGTTGGCTCCATTGCGCAGCCGTCGGATTTCTTCTCGCAGTTCCTGAATTGCGGCGGCGGATTCGGCCCGGCCTTCCTCAAGGCCTTCCTCGCGGCCTATCTCCTTGCCCTCCTCGAGGCTGTCCTCACGGATAATGCGGAAGCGTTTTTTTTGCTAGAAACATAGTGACTCCTTCCATCAGAGCGGTTAGCGCTATCGCCAAAGCCACCGAGTCATCGGCAAACGATCCGATGCTATCATAAGCTGCCCACCAGGCGACCCAGTACGTTGCGTTGCCCAACACTGCGCCATCCCAGACCGCGGCGCCAATTCGTGCCAGTGTGAGGACGGTAAACAGCAGCAGGACTTCGGCGAACCAGGCCCGAAATGCCGTGTACTTGCGTATGGATTCAAGCAGGTGGGACAATACAGTGTCAATCATTGCATCGCCTTGATACTAATGTTAGACGGAACGGCCAGATCGGCCAAACCCGCCGGGGTTGGGATAGCGCCGATGTGTGTGCTAAAATCGGGCCCCAAGAATAGCGAAACTTACCGATGCGGCGGGACTGCTGCCGGTCACATACCGCTAGGTCTCAATGCCACGCCAACCTGACACATCGCGAGGTGCTTTATGGCGAATGTCGTGCTCTCCAATACCAACTACAACGTCGTCGGGACGCGGCCGATCCGCCACGACGGCGCCGACAAAGTAACCGGGCGCGCCAAATACGGCGGCGACTTTGCCATGACCGGGATGCTCCACGGCAAGGTGCTCCGGAGTCCCCACGCCCACGCGCGCATCAAGTCCATCGACACCTCAGCAGCCGAGGCTCTGCCCGGCGTGCGGGCGGTGGTTACCGGAGCCGACCTGCCCATCGCCGGCAAGGACAGTCCTTCGCTGTCGGCCCGAGCCAACAGCGATAACGTGCTGGCGGGATCCAAGGCGCTATACCGCGGCCATCCCATCGCGGCCGTGGCGGCCGACTCGGTACACGTGGCTGAGGAAGCGGTTGAGCTCATCAGGGTGGAGTACGAGGTACTGCGAGCCAACTCCAACGTTTTGGAGGCGATGAAGGATGATGCTGAACTGCTGCACGACGATCTGACCACCACCGAATTCGGAGAGGCCACCGACAAGCACAGCAACATCGCCACTCGCTTCGTTTACGAGCAGGGTGATATTGAGCAGGGGTTTGCCGACGCCGATCACGTCGTGGAGCGGGAATTCAGCACCCGAACCGTCCACCAGGGTTACATTGAGCCGCAGAACGCCGCGGCGCTGTGGAACACCGATGGCTACCTGACCGTGTGGACCAGCACTCAGGGCGCTTTCACGACGCGCGACGCCCTCGCCGGCGTGCTTGAAATCTCCGTTTCGCAGATCAAGGTCGTGCCCATGGAGATTGGCGGCGGGTTCGGCGGCAAGATTCCGCTGTACCTGGAACCGCTGGCCGCGCTGTTGTCCAGGAAAACCGGCAGTCCCGTGAAGATGCTGATGACCCGCACCGAAACGTTCGAGTCGACCGGCCCCACGTCCGGTTCCTGGTTCAAGGTGAAGATGGGCGCCAAGAGCGACGGCACCATCGTGGCAGCGGACGCTGTGCTCTGTTACGAAGCGGGCGCATATCCGGGCTCGCAGGTTACGGCCGGCGCACAGTGTGTATTTGCTCCCTACGAAATTCCCAATCAGCGCGCAGAGGGCTATGACGTAGTTACCAACAAACCGCGCGTCGCCGCTTACCGGGCTCCAGGAGCCCCGATATCCGCCTTTGGCGGCGAGCAGATCGTTGATGAACTGGCGCGCAAGTGCGGCATGGACCCGCTGGAATTTCGCCTCAAGAACGCCAGCAAGGAGGGAACGCGCCGGGTGGACGGCCCAGAATTTCCGGTGATCGGCAACATCGAAACCCTGGAGGCCGCGCAAGACACCGACCACTACAAGTCGGAGTTGTCCGGGCCCAACCGTGGTCGCGGTGTCGCCACCGGATTCTGGTTTAACGTGGGCCTCGCCTCCAGCGCCAGCATCAGCGTGCATTCAGACGGCACCATTGGCCTGGTGGAAGGATCGACCGACATCGGCGGCACCCGGGCATCGCTGAGCATGCAGGCGGCAGAGGTGCTGGGCATACCCGCTGAGGACGTTCGTCCCAGCGTCGCGGACACCGATTCCGTCGGCTTTACCTTCCTGACCGGCGGCAGCCGCACGACGTTTGCCACCGGCTGGGCTGCGCATGACTGCGCCCAGGAAATCAAAAGCAAGATGATTGATCGCGCCGCGCAAATTTGGGATAAAGATCCCAACGAGATCGACCTGGCTGACGGTGTCTTCAAGCACAACTCCGACGAGGACTTGCAGATGTCCTTCAAGGAGCTGGCCTCGCAGCTGGGACGGACCGGCGGCCCGATCTCCGCACAGGTGAGCGTCAACCCGCCCGGGGTGGGCAGCGCATTCGGAACGCATGTTGTGGACGTCGAGGTTGATCCCGAAACCGGCAAGGTGGAGATTCTGCGGTACACAGCCGTGCAGGATGCCGGCAAGGCGGTTCACCCCAGCTACGTTGAGGGGCAGATGCAGGGCGGAGCCGTGCAGGGAATCGGCTGGGCTCTCAATGAAGAATACTTCATGAGCGACGACGGCAATATGGTCAACTCCAGCTTCCTGGACTACCGGATGCCCACCAGCCTGGATTTGCCGATGATTGAGACTGTGATCGTGGAAAAGGCCAATCCGGGTCATCCGTTTGGCGTTCGCGGGGTCGGCGAGGTGCCGATTGTGCCACCGATGGCTGCCATTGCTAACGCTATTCACGATGCTCTGGGAGTCCGTATGGGTTCGCTGCCCATGTCCCCGGGCGCAGTGCTGCAAGAACTCTGGAACCAGAACGGCGGGTAACCCGGCAGTACGGCAGACTCAAGAAAGCGGCCCCGCCCGTAGTCGGGGCCGCTTTCTTTTGGAGTCAGGAACCGCCGCCGGCAGCAGTAAGTGATGACAGCAGCCGGTTGCCCGCGGGGACGCCAATATGCACAATAGTCGCTGGGCATGGCAACAGAAGGGCAAAATTCGGGCATTCGCATCGGCGTTCCCAGCATTGCGTCGCGGACTATTCCGTGGTTCTTTGGTATATTCAGTGTAGGCGCCATATCATTAACAACCATCGGTACCTGGTCCGCGGTGACGGTGGGGGATGTGGGCACATGGCACGAGATCACACGGGTGGCAATAGACCAGGCCACCCGGGCCGCGGCGGCATCGATAGCTGGCGCCGCCATCGTAGTGGAGGGAGCAGACATGGTAATCGGGGCGATGATCAGGCAGCGGGCTAGAGAGAGAGGCCGCGAGGAAGGCCGGGAAGAAGGCCGCGAGGAAGGGCGCCATGAGATCCACCAACTCTGGATGGAATGGAACCAGCGAAGGATTGACGCCGAAGATCGGGGAGAGCCGTTTACCGAACCTCCACCCCGGACCAACGGTCAGAATCCGGCGGCCTAGCTGTTGACCGGCGACGGCACCCGGGCCACGGCGGCATCGATAGCTGGCGCCGCCATCGTAGTGGAGGGAGCATACGTGGTAGTCAGATGATTCACATGCTCCGGGGTCGCCACGTCTCCAGCGCTCCTTGCCATGGCAGGGGGCGATGCTTCGACTGGCTCAGGACGAGCGGGGGCGCCGATTGAGTATCATCCGGCTCAATTGAGGCTGGGTTTCCCTGCGGACCCTGGGCCGCCGGCGCTGAATACCGGGTGGTCGTCCAGGTCCGACGCGTCATCCTGGTGCTGTCCGCGCAGCACGCAGTGCCCACAAACTTTGCACACCGGGTGCCGGTTGGCGAACTTTGGATAGGAGAGGTTGCACATCGGGCTGTCGGGGCGTGCGCAACGGGGACAGCCGTCGCAACTTCTGTGACCGGCGCCCTGCTAGGTCTGGGTTCGCGGCTCCAGTGATGTGACCATGAACTGATACGTTCTCCTCGGGTTCAGTCATCATTAGTCGCCGCACCGGCAAGGGAATCCGATGCGGCCGGCTGAGGGCTATGGGGCGCTGAAGCAGAAGCGCTCAGTTCCAGATCGCCGCCACGCGGTACGCCAGTTGGGTGTGGGACTCACGCACGTCGACGATTTCCGCGGGAACGTCGCCGAGTATTCCCAGAGCGATGATCCAGTTCAGGATTTCGTGGTCTCCCGATGCCTGAATCTCCTCCGGAGTAAGTTCGGCCAACTTGCTCCCCTGACCCGCCCGCACCAGTTCCAGGTTGCGCCGGTCGGTCTCGATGTCGATGGCCCGGCACTGGAACTTGTGGGCCAGGAAGCTGTGGGACCAGCTGGAAGACGCTACCACAGCGACCCTTTCGTCCCTGGTGTCCAGGAACCTTCGGATGCCGCGTCCCAGTTCGTAGCATCGTTTGGGTGTGGGCCGCGGCGGGTAGTCGGGTCCGGCCTCTTCGCCGTAGCAGTTGACGAACAGCGGGAGCAGCGGGAATCTGCCGTCGGGGTCCAGAAACACCAGCGGGTTGATGATGGCGTGGGCCAGGCCCCAGTCCCAACCCTTGAGAGCGCTGGAAGAGGCCATGTCGAACCCGTCCCGGATCAAGTGGTTGCGCAGGTCCCTGGAAAACTCCTGGGGGCACTGGAAGGAGAACTTCGTCTCCGGGGCGGCGTTCCACAGGTTGGTCCGGGCCGCGGGACGCTGAAAGGGATAGCCGTCGACTTCGGCGCCGGTGTACAGGCAGAAAGGAGGCAGGTTGTCCTGGAGAAAGTTCTCCGCCTGGTCGTCGCCGATGACCAACAGAACATCCGGCGCCCATTCATGGAGGCGGTCGCGGAGGATGTTAAACGACTCGACGACCTTCTGCTGGTCGCTGATGTCGTGGCTCAGTCCGTTGTCGTCTCCCAGCTCTTCCAGCAGTTGGGCAGGCGGTTCGTAGCCCGGTACGCGGGCAAATATCCGATCTCTGCCCCTGGCCCACACCTCGGGCGGGGTCAGAATGATTGGGCCGTGGGAACATCCTAGCCCCAGTAATTCGGCCATTTTGTCCTCCTGTCGAGCTTGAACCCTGGCGTGATTTTTGAGTTATTGCGATTGTAGGTGTACGCGTGGCGGGCTGTCAATTTAGAGTCTCCGGCGGTGGCGCAACAGGAGCCGGCTGGCACGAAGCCGGCCATCGCATCGTTCTGATCCGAATAGCCATAAACCGGAGCAATGAGGACGACAGTGGCTGGAAACAGGCATGAATGGCGCGAAATTTAATGGCTGACACAGTAGTTAGTGGGATCTGAACAACACCCCCATTCTTAGCGTGTACGGTATCATTGCTTGGCCAATCCGCCATGTTGGATTACGCCGATGGCGTCGCCAGTTTTTGAATACAATTCCCCTAAATTTGCAGACAATAACATCCCACCCCCATCGTATCGTTTCAACCTGGTATTGCCGGACATGAGTGAGCAATCTGCCAACCCTTCATTCTGGAAACTGATGAGGACACGGAACTTCGGGTTGTTATGGGGAGCAGGTAGTTTATCTGCCATCGGCGACCAGTTCGACCTGATAGCGTTCCCATGGCTGGTGTTGATGGTCTCCGGCGATCCGGTCGCTGTGGGCATAGTCCTGGCGGTGGGCAACATTCCCACCATCTTCTTCATCCTTATCGGCGGGTCGCTGGCAGACAGATATTCGCCTCGCGCGATCATGCTGGCCAGCAACGGCATACGTATTGCTCTTGTTGCGTCTCTGGCAGTCCTGGTTCTGACCGAGCTGGCAGACCTGTGGCTGATATACGTGTTCGCGTTGCTCAAGGGGGTCGCGGACTCGTTCTATTATCCCGCCCAATTGGCGTTGCTACCGCGCGTCGTACCAGTCCAACTACTTCGACAATCCAATGCGGCAGTACGTACGACAACCCAGCTGGGCGGTTTCATAGGCCCCGCTCTGGCTGGAGGTCTGATAACGTTCTTCAGCGATGGGGTGTCCTCCGCGGGTGGCACGGATAAGACAGGAATAGGGTTGGCGTTCACGGTGGTGGCCTCGGCGCTATTGGTCTCCTCGTTAATGCTTTTGCTGATGCGAATGGACGATTCCGGCCCCCGGCTGGCGGGCGAAGATACGAAAGAGCTCAGCCTATTTTCATCCATTAGAGAGGGAATACAGTATGTGCGCGTGGACGGGGCGATGCTCGCAATTTTCCTGCTCATCGTGCAGATGGAACTTCTCATGCGGGGACCGGTGACGGTAGGGATGCCCGTGCTGGCCCATACTCGGCTGACGGAAGGCGCCCTCGCATTGGGGATAGTCACATCCGCCTACGCCGGGGGTTCGGTGCTGGGCACGGTTCTTGCGGGAGCGCTGCCCGCGCCCAAGCGTGGACTGGGCCCAATTTTAGTTGCAGTCTTCACCCTGTCTGGCATCCTTATGGCGCCTTTCGGCCTGCTTAGCGCGACATGGCTGGCGGCGGCAATAACCCTGACAATCGGAGTAATGGGCGGCTATGTGGGGATTATGATCATTTCGTGGATTCAGGGCCGCACGCCGCCGGCGATGTTGGGCAGAGTAATGAGCCTATTGCTGGTTGCGTCGGTCGCCGTGTCGCCCATCTCGATAGCGTCTTCGGGCCCCCTGATAAAGCTGAGCCTGGGGTGGGTCTTCATCGTCGCGGGCGCGTTGATGGCGATATCCAGCTTAGTGATAGGATTGGTAGCTCCGATCAATGAACTGAAAATGGCAAACAACGTTGGGAGGACCAATGACTGAAGATGCGCGCAACACCATGACTGACCGGCTTCAGCGGAGCATAGTGGCCCGCACCATTGGAGAGCAAGCAGTGCTTTCGGTGATTGGCGGCGGGCCGGGACAAAGGGGGCCATGGCCTTATGTGACCGGCATACCGAATCTTGACTTTGATATGGTGGGGCCCCCTCCCCAATATCTGTCAGTAGCGGCGTGGGCTGCTTGAACGGTGGTCACAGTGGTGGGCGTTGCCTACCGGGGCCGGATTGCGCTGGAGGACATCAGGGTAGATTTTGAGGTGGAGCCTATTGAGCTTCCTAGGGGGTGTCGTCAAAATGGCGGTAGGGTGGTAGATTGCTGGAAATGGGGAGAGTGTGGAAGGTGGGGGTATGACGGTAGCGCACCGGCGCCACGATATGACCGATGAGGTTTGGGAGCGGTTGAGGCCGCATTTGCCTGGGGGAGAGGGCAAGAGGGGCCGACCGGCCCAGGACAACCGGCGGTTTATCGACGCCGTGTGCTGGATACTGCGCACCGGCGCTCCTTGGCGAGATTTGCCCCCGGACTACGGAGATTGGAAGAACACCCACCGCCGCTTCTGCCGCTGGCGGGACCGGGGCGTGTGGGCCGGACTGTTGGAGGCGGTGATTGATGACCCTGATTTCGAGTGGCTGATGATAGACGCCAGCTATATCAAGGCCCATCCCCACAGCGCCGGCGCCCGGGGCGGAAATCAGTCCATTGCCCGCACAAAAGGGGGCTGAACAGCAAGCTGCACCTGGCGGTGGATTCCCACGGAATGCCGGTAAGGCTGGCGGTGACCGAGGGTACGTTTGCCGACTGCTCCCAGGCTTTGCCTCTGATTGAGGGCATAGCAGCGGAGTGCCTGATGGCGGACAAAGCCTATGACACCAATGAAATCATAGCCACCGTCCGGGAATTGGGAATGGACCCGGTGATACCGCCCAAAAGCAACCGGAGAGAAAAGCGGGACTATGACCGGGCGCTGTACAAGCTGCGGCACCTAGTGGAGAACGGATTCCTGGAATTCAAGCAGTGGCGCGGGGTGGCAACCCGCTATGCCAAGAGAACGGCGTCGTATTTGGCCATCTGCCAGCTCCGGGCAGTGATGATCTGGAGCAAACTCTTTTGACGACACCCCCTACTGGCAATGGGTTTGGCGGCATCGGGTTTGGCGTCAGGGAAGTGGTCACTTTGAAAGGCCAAATCTCCGAATCGGAACGTATCCGGTTGGAGCGGGCTTCCCGATATTGTCCGGTGGGGCAAGCGCTCACCAAGGGTTCAATTCAGTTTCAGGATGAGGTCGAATGGAGCTCAGGCGATGTAGCGGCGGCGTCACCAAATCCGGCTGGCGTCCTGCCGTTGGCGGGGGATATCGCCATAGTGCCCACCGGATCAGTCCACGGGCGGTATCTTCTCGATACGAAGGAATATGACGATGATGGGGGAATGGCCCACGAAGGCGAGGTAAAGGTTGCCGTTACCTGCGAAAATCTGACTCACGCAAGCCTTTGGACTGTGCTGGCCGGCCATAGCTCCGATGGATGGGTCCCGGGCCTTTTCCACTGTCTCAGGCCGCCTGGGCTGCGTCGTCGGCGGCTACTTTGAGCCAGCTGCTGGGCCAGGGAACCGAGGGCGCGGACAGTATCAGCGTGGAGCTGGCAATGGCTGCCCGTGGCGGCAGGGGTCAGGCGCAGGGCGACGCTGCCGCGGGGGTGGTTGGGCATCGCAGCGCTGTGCGTCGGGTAATTGTGCCTGGAAGCTCGCGCACCACTCCGCTGGAGGTGGTTCAAGCCGCGCTTCAGCGTGATCCGATTACGATAGCCTACCGAAACGGAGGCGTTCTGCTGCATGATGAAGTGGTGGTTGAGTAGGGAGATTTACTGGTTTCCACTGCCCCTCACGCCTACCCGCTTTAATCTGTCATTGCGAGGAGCGTCAGCGACGTGGCAATCTCGACGAGGCTGAACACACGTTAGCGAACCGCCGTTGTTACGGCGACGAGATTGTCACCCCCCGTATCAAGTACGGGGTAGCAATGACAAAGTGGGTACGCATGAGGCCGTTGCCCTGGGCGCCGGGCCGTTATCTTGACCGCCTGAGTCATCGTGGGTTAGAGTCAGCGCCAGAAAAGGCAGACGAAGCATAATCCCGTACAACACGCCGCATCCGGATGTTGTGCCGCAAATCCCGGCCTGCCGGCCCGTTAGACATCAAGCGAGCGTTGCAACTCGCTGGTAGAGGAAAATAGCCATGCCGTTCTATGAAAGAGGCCCCAACCGTATCTACTACGAAGAGGTCGGTTCCGGATTCCCCCTGCTCATCATTCCGGGCGGCGGACTCAATTCCACCGTGGCATCGTTGCAGAGGTCGGTGCCCTTCAACCCTATGGAGACCTATAAGGACGACTTTCGCTGTATCGCCGCCGACTTGCGCAATGCTAATGGGGGCCAATCCACCGGCCCACTGGAGATTGACCGCCCCTGGGATGCCCACTCTGATGACCAACTTGGGCTGATGGATCATCTCGGCATCAAGGAGTTCCTGGTGATGGGCTTCTGCATCGGCGGGCCGCTGATCCACAACCTGCTGAGGCTGGCCCAGGATCGCATAGTGGCGGCGGCGTTGATGCAACCCAGCGGGTTCAGGGCAGAGACGCCGGATATTTTCTACCAGAACAATATCACCGGGTGGGGGCCGCCCCTTTGCGCGCAGCGTCCTGAAATCACAATGGACATGGTCCATGACTTCCTGACCAGTATGTACACCGACCGCGCCGACTTCGTTTTCACCGTTTCCCGCGATTTCGTGCGCGCCCTGCAGACACCACTGCTGATAGCGCCCGACGATGTGCCGGCGCACCCATACGAGTGCGCGATGGAGGTTGCCAACCTGGCCCCGAACTCCGAGGTGACTATTTATCCCTGGAAAGACTCGCCGGCGCACATCGACGAGGTCGTAGCCCACGCCCGGCGCTTCCTGAAGACCCATGAACCGGCGGTTGCGACAGCCTGATAACTCCGTACCGCCAAAGGCCCCGCTGGCTTCCTGTCATCAGCGGGGGGTTCACCCTCACCCCAACCCTCTCCCATCGAGGGAGAGGGGGTTAGGACGGCATTGTCACACTTCTCTGGCTATGACAGGAGGCCATCCTTCGACGGGCTCAGGATGAGCGGGGCGTGCGAGCGGGCTGGGTGTTGACTGGCGACGACTCTCGTGCCAAGCTTTTGCGAAATATGCCAGGAGGATGACCAAAATGACCCGAGTGCCTTTCGCTACCCGAGATAACATGGACGCTGCCGGCCAGGCGGTATGGGACGAGATAGAAACCTCTCGCGGTGGGGTGCAACGGAATTATGCTGCCCTGCTCAATAACCCCCAGGCCGCCGGAAACTTTGCCCACCTGGGCGGCTATGTCCGCTTTGAAACTCCGCTGCCACCCCGCGTCAAGGCCGTGGCCGTCCTGACGGCAGCGCGCGAAGCCTGCGGCCATTACGTTTGGACGGTGAACCAACCCGCCGCCCGCAACGCCGGTCTCACCGACGCCGAGATAGCCGCGATCCACGAGTACCGGGCCCCAAACGGGTTGTCGGGTGATGACGCGGTGGTATCCGGGTTCGTTATCGAACTGCTGCGCCAGCATCGAGTGTCGGACTCCACGTTCGATGCAGTGCGCGGCATCATCGGAGACGCCGGGATAGTGGATATGCTGGTAGTCGTCGCCTATTACCACGGCCTCGCCCACAGTTTGCAGGCGCTCCAGGTTGAGTTGCCGGACGGCACCGCCGACGCTCTGACCTATTGATGGGTTTACTCACGCGTACCTGTATTAATCTGTCATTGCGAGGAGCGCAGCGACGTGGCAATCTCGATGAGGTTGAGCACACGTCGGCGAACCGCCGCTGCTACGGCGACGAGATTGCCACCCCCGTATCAAGTACGGGGTCGCAATGACAAAGTGGGTACGCATTAGGCCAATGACCACGGTTTACACCATCGGATTCACGCGTCGCACGGCGGAAGATTTCTTCGAGACGCTGCGACGCGCCGGTGTCAAACGGTTGCTGGACGTTCGGCTGCGGAACACTTCGCAAATGGCCATCTTCGCCCGCCGTCAGGACCTGCCTTATTTTCTGCGCGAATTGAACGGCATGGACTACGAACATCAACCGCTGCTGTCGCCGACGCCGGAGTTGCTGGACGACTGGCGTGGCAAACGCATTACCTGGCAGCAATATGAGCAGATTTATGCGGACATCATGGCGCGACGCCGTCCCGAGCTGACGATTGTGCCGGCCGATTTTTCGGTTCCCACCGTGCTGCTGTGCGCCGAACCCACCGCCGAGCAGTGCCACCGCCGGCTCGCCCTGGAACACCTGGCGCGGGCATGGAACCACCCACTGAACATTGTGCACCTGTAACGCGCTGGCAGCGCCCCGTTCATCCCCACTACCCACCCTGCTATCCCACGCTACCCACCCGCTCATCCTGAGCCTGTCGAAGGATGCCGCAATCCCTACGCCTGCTCCGCCTCGTATTCTTCCAGGCACGTTACGATGACGTCGTTCATTGCGGGGAATTGCTCGGCGGCAAACTTCTCGACCCACGCCTCAATCTTGGCGCGAACCGACGGATCACCCAAATGGTTCAAATCTCCTTCGTTCAGGATGTACTCTTTGGCATCCAATACTATCCAGCCAGTTTGGAATTTGCTATGCGAGGCGTGAATAGCAACGATTGTCGCGCGCTGTCAAACAATTTCTCTCTTATGGATTCGTTAGTCGCCGGAGATAGACCGAGGTCTAGGTAAGGGAGGTTCGTAGGGCCGTCTCTGAAATTAATCTGAAACAGCAACAGCGCATTGGAGGATTGTGCCAGCCACCCGGTTCCGGTTTTCTGGACTGCAAAGCGGCCCCAGTCGGTAGACTGAAACCGAAGAAAACCAACATCCTCGCAGTCCAGTCGCCATTTATCCTGACGCTTAATCGCATCTCTAAAAATCTGCTTCATTTCGTCTACCAAGTTCGGTTTGTGCTGAATTATCAGCTCAATCGCCTCCCGGTGCTCCAAGTAGATTTTGCGGACCAGTTCCGCAATGTTGGTATTGCTATCGGGCACGATCTTCCTCCGCAACGTGGTTGCGTATTGTCGCAGGAATGCGCGCACGTCTTCGCGCACCTCGGTGTCGTCAATCGTTTGCTCCACCAATTCCAATATGGCGGTGTAGTTCATCGGTTTCCAGTATTTCTGCTCCTCTTCCCGGTAAGGTAGCGTTCCTCTGGGCGATAGGAAGATGTAATGCCTGTCATAGTCGGAGTAGCGTTCTTTCAGCGCCTTCCGATAGCGAGTAAGCTGCTCGCTATGTTCGCCGGACCATATCTTGTTCTCAATGGCGCAAAGGAATCCTGTTGATTCGTTCACTATGAGGATGTCCAAATATCCTGGCTGTCCATCCGCTATGTTACGCCATTCCCGTTGAGACTCTGCCGGTGTCCAATCAACGCTCTCGATAACTTCAAATGACAAACCGACTCGGCGCAGGAATTTTTTGAGGAAATAATCTCCGATGCCGTGGTTATTATTGGGGCCCAGCAACCAAGCCAGAAAGTTGGAATGGAACTCTTCATCATTCGATAGTCTCAGGAAATCAATGGCATCGAACTCGGTGCGTTGCTCCTCGGCCATCTCTCGCAGCGTTTTCAAATCCGAGGTAGTCGCAAACCGCTCCAACGCTGCAATCTGCGCCTGCTTATCCTCGGCTAGCAGCCGTTCCAACTCTGCCAACCCCGTGGCGGCAAAATCCCGCAGGGCCGCAATCTGCTCCTGTTGTTCTGCTGCATCGGTTTGCATGATGGCTTGTAACGGGGTAAAAATGAAGGATGGTCTGCATTTGCTGTTGGCAAGGCCGGTCGGGATTATAACATCAGACAGGGTAAGCACTATCGAGGAGCCGCTAGCCATGGCCACGATTACTAAAGACACCGCCGAGCAGGTTGCCGCCATCATCGGCCACACCCTCAACGGCTGGTTCCAGCCCAACCTCCACTTTGGCCCCATCATCGTCCGCCAGCTCCACGATGACTGGTACGGCGAGGATTACCTGCACGTGTGGATCGTGTGGGAAGGCGACCACAGTTATATGGACCATTCCCGCAAAATCACTCTGCCCACAATCATTGATCCCCAATTGGATGCCCTCGGAGTGGACCTTCGTATCCATCCTCTGTACATAGAAAAATGGGAATGGGACCTCAAGCACGAGAGGCTGCTCCGGTGAATCCGTCTGAACTTATTGCCCTGGCCCGAGCCTTAGTCTACGGCGTGATTGCCGGTGGGACAGCGCCGGCCACCCAAACGGAGCTTCGCCGGGCGGTCAGTTGCGCTTATTACGCCCTTTTTCACACGCTGGCCGCCAGCAATGCCAATACCCTAATCGGAGCATCCCAGGCGGACCAACAACGCTGGGCCTGGCAACAAACTTACCGCGCCGTAGACCACCGACCAACTCGTAACAAGCTCAGCCGAACCAGTTTGAGCGATAAATTCCCCGTCGAAATCCACAGTTTTGGCCGTATTTTCGCAACCGCTCAACAAGAGCGCCACTCAGCGGATTATGACCCTCACAGTAGATTCTCCGGCACCAACGTTATTGACCTGATTGCTGACGTCGAAGCGGCCATCAACACGTTCAACCAAACCACGGACGACATTCGCCGCTACCTTGCCATTCACATCCTCACCGCCCTCCGCGGCGACTGACATCCCGATAACCCGCCATCGCACAACCATATCGACACAACCATCAGGAGGCCCCACTATGGCCGATTTCGCCTATCTGGTACAAATGGACATTGCCGACGATTGGGAGGATGAGTTCAATCGCGTTTACGATACCGAACACGCTAAATACATCTGCAACGCTGCCGGCGTTGTTTCCTGCACACGTTACCGTCTGGAATCGACCGATGCGAAGCGGGTGGCCAGATACGCAGCCCTGTACGAGATGGATGACCCCGGTGTCCCGCAGTCCGCTGGCTGGCAGGCCGAGGCGGAAAAGGGCGACTGGATTACCAAAATCAGGCCGCACGCCTCCAACCGCACCCACACCGTATTGCGTCGCATCGCCGCGGAGGTGGGAGGGCCGCCAGCCACCGCCGACTACGTCTTAATGGTGCAGACCGACATACCGGCGGAGGACAAGGCCGAGTTCAACCGCCTTTACGACGCGGTGCATCTGCCCGGTTTGAGAAAGGTGCCCGGCGTCCGCAACGCCTACCGGTATCGCCTGGAGACAACCAACGCCGACGGGTTTCCGCAATACATGGCGGTTTACGAAATTGACAGCCCGGACGTTATCGACTCTGAACCCTGGACAGCGGCGGTTCAGGATGAATGGACTGAAAAGATCCGGGCCAAGTGCGCCGGTTTGACCCGCACGATTATGAAACGGGTGGCACGGCACCCCAATTAACCTGCAATGCCACGAGGAAATCGCGAAACTCCAGTCCCTGCCTCCTGTCATTGCGAGGAGCGCAGCGACGTGGCAATCCCGTTGAAGCGATGGCGGCGGTTTCAGCGACGAGATTGCCGCGCTGCGCTCGCAATGACAGGGGGCAATTGTCATCCTCACCCCAACCCTCTCCCATCAAGGGAGAGGGGGAAGGGACGAGATTGCCGCCGGCGTATCAAGTACGGGCTCGCAATGACAAGTCGCAATTCTCTCAATGCCACCGTGCCGACTTCCAGTCTGCACCGAGGAGTAATGCCAATGCCAGCCGGCTTGTTCGACGACGCCACCGATGTAACCATTCACACCGACGGTTCCTGCCTGGGCAACCCCGGGCCGGGCGGGTATGGCGCAATTCTGGATTACAACGGACGGCGCATGGAACTGGCCGGCGGATTTGCCCGCACCACCAACAACCGCATGGAACTGCTGGCGGCCATCATTGGACTGGAGGCGCTCAACCGCCCGTGTCGGGTGGCGCTGTACTCCGATTCGCGCTACCTGGTTGACGCCATGGAAAAAGGCTGGGCGGTGCGCTGGAGGAAGAACGGCTGGAAGCGCAACAGGAACCAGGCGGCGTTGAATCCGGATCTGTGGGAACGCCTGCTGGACCTCTGCCAGAAGCACATGGTGGAGTTCCGGTGGGTACGCGGCCACAGCGGGAACAGGTACAACGAATTGTGTGACCGGTTGGCGAATGACGCCGCCAAAGAACCCAACCTGCCGGCGGATCCGGGCTACAAATCGGGCTAGAGCGCGCTGACAATTAGAAAATCAACCCGTCGTTCCTGCGAAAGAACGTCACCCCGTACTTGATACGGGGCAGGAACCCGGAAAAGCCTCTGCGATAGGAACGTTGGCCCGGTTTTACGCTCGCTGGATTCCCGCTTCCGCGGGGATGACGGTTGAGGTGGGGGAATGACGGCATTCGTCAATACGGGCCAGACATACGCGGCAGGGCCTTTCGGTTTTCCTCATGTCATTGCGAGCGCAGCGTGGCAATCTCGTCGCCGTAGCAATGATGGTTCCCCGGCACGTGCCCAACCTCAACGAGGTTGCCACGTCGCTGCGCTCCTCGCAATGACAACCGAAAGACCCTGAGCCAACGCGCAGGACGATTGCAAAGTTACGGGAGTTGACCCTACCCGCTCGTCCTGAGCCTGTCGAAGGACGGTCGCCGATGGTTCGACAAGGTCACCATGAGCGGGTGTCCAGGGACTTTGCAATCGTCCTGGCCAACGCGGCAGTCGATTGGGCAATAGAGGAGCGGCCGGCCCCGAAGGGGAGTCGCTGAAGGAGCGGCTCACTGCCGGTCGCTGGACACCGATTGTATCGCCGGCGGCGGTCGGTTGCAAGCACAAGGCCAGTTTCGTTACAATCACGCCAATACGCAACATTTTGGATCGCCTAAAGGGGTATCACAATGGCAATATCAGCCAGTACCATCCGCAACGTCGCGCTGTTGTCTCATAGCGGCGCTGGCAAAACTTCCCTGGCCGAAATGATCTTGTTTAACGCCAAGGCCATCACCCGTCTGGGCAATGTGGCCGACGGCAATACGACCTCTGACTATGAGCCGGAGGAGATTCGGCGGGCCGCCAGCGTTCAGACCAGCCTGATCCGCGTGACCGAAGGCGATAACAAACTCAACGCGCTCGATACCCCGGGCTACGACGAGTTCATGGGTGAGGCGATAGGGGCCATGCGGGTCGTGGAGTCGGCGGTTATCCTGGTGTCGGCGCCCACCGGCGTGGATGTTGGAACCGAACGATCCTGGGACCTGGCGGGGGCCAGGGCTATGCCCGTTGCGTTCGTGCTGAACAAGATGGACCGGGAGAACGCCAGTTTCGACCGCAACGTGGCGGAAATCCAGCGCATATTTGGAAATCACTGCGTTCCCTTCCAGTTGCCAGTTGGCGAAGCCCAAACCTTCTCCGGGGTAGTCAGCGTAATCGACCCGCCCGCAGACATTCCCGCCGACACCATGGGAGATTTCGATGCCGCCCGCGAGCGATTGATCGAAGCGGTAGCGGAGTCTGACGACGCCCTGGCAGACAAGTACCTGGAAGGGGAGGACATCACGGCCGCCGAGGTTACCGCCGGAGCGCGGATAGCGATATGCAATGGGTCTTTGGTTCCGATCCTGTTTACTTCCGCCACGGAGAACATTGGAGTTGATGAATTCGTGCAGATGATGTTCGATTTCATGCCATCTCCGGCGGACATTCCCGCGACGTCGGGTGATGATGCGGTGGAACCCGACGCATCCGGGCCATTGGCGGCGCTGGTATTCAAAACCACTGCCGACCCGTTCGTGGGCAAATTGTCCATGTTCCGCGTGTTCCGGGGTACGGCCAAATCCAACGGCGAGGCGTACAACAACAACAAGAGCCAGTCGGAACGGCTGGGGCAACTGTATCTCCCACTGGGGAACAGCCAGGAAAACGTATCGGAAGTAGGGGCGGGCGATATTGGAGCCGTGGGCAAGCTGAATTCGGCTTTGACCGGAGATACGCTGTGCGCCAATGACGCCAGGGTTAGCCTTCCCCGGATCGACTTCCCCAAGGGTTTCTACTCGCTGGCGGTGGTTCCGGCATCCCAGGCTGATCTGGATAAGATGTCAACCTCGCTGGCCAGGATCGTGGAAGACGACCCGAGCCTCCAGTTCACGCGCAATCCGGAAACCAGCGAGAGCCTGCTGACCGGACTGGGTGAAGTACAGATTGAGGTTTCCCTGGACCGGATCAGACGCAAGTTCGGGGCCAACCTGAACGTCCGGCTGCCAGTGGTGCCCTACCGGGAAACCATCACGCAGGTGACGAGCTCGGAGTATCGACACAAGAAGCAGACGGGCGGCAGCGGCCAGTACGGCCACGTGCTGCTGCGGTTGGAGCCCAAAAATCGGGATGAGGGGTTTGAATTTGGCAATGAAGTGGTGGGTGGACGCGTGCCGAGGGAGCTGATTCCGGCCGTGGAAAAGGGTGTCGTCAACACGTTGAAAGAAGGCGTGCTGGCCGGCTTCCCGGTGGTTGACATGAAGGCGATTATCTACGACGGAAGCACGCATCCGGTGGATGGTAAACCAATTGCCTTTGAAATCGCGGGCAGCCAGGCGCTTCGCCAGGGAATGACGAAGGCCGCGCCGGTCCTGCTGGAGCCGGTGGTCAGACTGTATGTTACGGTCCCGGAGAACTACACCGGCGACATCATCAGCGACCTGAACAGCAAGCGGGGTCGGATACTGGGGATGAGCCCCGAGCCCCGTTACACGGTGATTGAGGCCGAGGTTCCCCACGCCGAGGTGCAGCGGTACTCGCAGGATTTGCGTTCGATGACCGCGGGCCGGGGCTCTTACCGGTACGAGTTCGACCACTACGAGCAGGTCCCCCAGAACATCGAGCAAAGGGTCATCGAAACCGCCCGGCAGGCCAAAGCCGAAAGCCGCGCCTGACGGCGGGCGGGCGTCAGGCGTGGGTACGCCCCTCACCCCTGGCCCCTCTCCCAACGGGAGAGGGGAGCCGAATCCGACAACGAACATGGCCCGGTCAATGACCGGGCCGCCTCTGCTCTATCTGCGCGCCTTGAGCGATGACCTAAACCTGTGCAGTATTCTTTTTCGTTGCCGTTTAATGCGTGGCGAATCCATCAACCCCACAGATCTACCCATATAATCGACGAAATTGCCGCTGAATTTTTGCTTCTTCTTCCGGGATTTGATCTTCTTACCGCGTACCTGACCGTCCGAGTACATATTGTACAAGGCCTGCTGGCGCAGCGGAGCTATCTGGCCTGAACTCTCGCTTTCAAGGTCGCGGCGGATTTCGGCAGCTTGGATCGCCTTTTTCAGTCTTCGGTGGTAGCGATGGATTGATGATGGACGGATGACCGCGTCGACCCCGTTGAACATAAAGCCTAGATACTGCAACTGGCATCCCGCCGATAGATCGGCGTGGTCGAGAGTTTGAGTTTTCGAGCCACTGCGTTTTAGTGATAGGCGTTGTAATTCCGTGTCTAGCTTTGTCATCAGATCGCAAGCACTGGGCCCGTTGGGAATGACTATCAGAATATCATCGCAGTACCGCCAGTATGCGCCACCTATTGAACTTACCCATTTATGTATCGCCAAGTCCAAGTCGGCCATGTACATATTGGACAGCAAGGGGCTCAACTGAGATCCCTGTGGTATGCCTATCCCCTGCGACAGGCCCGTATTAGGTTGGATCAAATTACTTGGGAGGATATTTTCTCGGAATTGTTGTGGGGTGCACAGTCGCTTCGGTTGATTGCCGTGGCTACGACGGCGGAATATCGGTATGCCCAACAGGTTGTATATTTTATGCCGCTCAACAATGCTATATTTGGTAATAGCCTTGTACACAGCGTAGTGGTCTTTTGGGAGCGAATCTTCATTCAAGAAACGTGACCATATCGTTTTCAGCTGCTGATGGTTGATATTGTCGAAAAAGGATTCTACATCATTTACCATTATTTGACAGCCCGGGTTAGCCGCAATGAAATCAAAGGCTTTTTTGGCGAGGGTGACGTTGTTCTCACCGATACGGCGGAAAGCCGTCACAGATTGGCCCAGCCCTTTAGCCTTCAGCCATGCTTCATACGGGGTTTCGAGCTTTGCCTTGTAATATGCGAATATGTATCCATCCTTATGGGCAGGATAGGCAATGGTACGCTTTTTGGGTTCTTTGATGAACCGTTTGGTGTTACCCTCGGGTGCTTTTCTGATTCGGGGTGTGGTCAGTGTATAAGACAAGAACGGATAGAACGGGTGCCCCGCTATGCTATCCGTGTCGCTAACGTAAGCAGTGGCTTTGCGTTTGCCAAGCGGGAGGTCAAAGTGGAGATATGGCTTTCTAGCGTACCACTGCGTGGTATTTGGCATGATAATCTATCCAACGGGAGTAGGGTCAAACGACTTGCGGCCAGTCTCCCCTACCCCGTATGCTTTGCTGACTTCGGGTTCTAACTCAAAAACACCGACGCCACTTCCAACGATAAAACCGTTGTACCGCTCTCCTATAATGGAGATTATGCGATGATAGTAGAACTCGTCACGACCATGTTGACAGCCGCGCTTCGCTGGTACTATAAACGCGTACTCTAACGCCTACGCGCTAGATATTTTAAGTTTAACATCGGCTGTGCTTCCTGGCAACGTTGTCGGTATGCAGGACGATTGCAAAGTTACGGGAGTTGACCCTACCCGCTCGTTCTGAGCCTGTCGAAGGACGGTCGCCGATGGTTCGACAAGCTCACCATGAGCGGGTGTCCAGAGACTTTGCAATCGTCCTGTGTCGGTATGCGGTGAGGGTGTTCAATGCCTGGGCGTGCCAGGTGCCGAAGACTGAGGCCAACTTCATCTTGGTGTCAGTGCCCTGGACTGACCGGGTGCCGCCGCTGACCTTGCGGCTGACGACCAGGTGACGCAGGCTCCGGTCGGTGGCGTTGTTGTCCGGTGGCGCCTCCGGTTCGGCCACGAAGACGAACAGTTCCTTGATGTGGCGTTCGCTTACCATAGTTCGCTTCCTTACCACGGATTGGCTAATATATCGGCCACCGCAATCGTTAGTCCGGGGACGGCGACGATTGTAAACGCATCGCCGGAGCCATACAGCGTTTCCGTCGTATAGGCTCCGACGCCATCCCGAATAGCCGGCTCCGACAGCGCCCGCACCGTTTCCGCAGCAGAGTCCAGTATCAGGTACTCAGGGATGCCGAACCTGGCATACAACTCCCGCTTTGTTTCCAGGTCGTGGGCTGTGTTGGACGGCGACAGGATTTCCACCACCAAATCCGGTGGTCCTTCACAACCGCGCAAGGCGATTATCCCTCGGCGATCCTCGGATACGAAAAGCATATCGGGTTGGACAGTGGTTCCATCCGACAGGATCAGGTCGGTGGGAGCGAAAAACAATTCGCCCGGTTGGCCAACTCGGGAAAAGTGCAGCACGAATGCCGATACTAATCTGAGCAATGCTCGTTGATGGTTGGTATTTGGGGCTGGGGCCATTCTGTACAACACTCCGTCAATCAGCTCCCACCGCTCATCGTCGGGAGTGGCCGCGTAATCGGCATAGGTGAGTTTGCCTTTCGGTTTTGCCGTTGCCATAATTCGCTTCCTTACCACGGATTGGCAAATATCTCCGCCACGGGAATCGCCAACCCGGGCATAACCGTCGTGGTAAGCACGTCGCCGGGGTAGTACAGAGTTTCCACGGTGTACACGCCGCCACTAATGTCGGTGATTGGCTCAGTTAGCGCCCACACAGTTTCTGCATCAGAGTCCAGTATCCAGTACTCGGGAATACCGTGCCGGGCATACAACTCCCGCTTGATTTCCAGGTCGTGCCTCCGGTTGGTAGGCGACAGGATTTCCACTACCAAGTCGGGTGGCCCCTCGCAACCCCGCTCGGTTATGATATGTAATCGCGCCGCACAAACATACAGCAAATCGGGCTCAACTGCGGATTCTCCCGGCAAAATCAAGTCAAAGCGAGGACGGTAAATCCGTCCCATCCGGTACGGTCTGATCCGGTCTCCAATTAGATACCCCAAACTTTCAGACGCTTCCTGATGTTTGGCGCTAGCCCCTGGTGCCATCTTGTACAACACTCCGTCAATCAGCTCCCACCGCTCATCGTCGGGAGTGGCCGCGTAATCGGCATAGGTGAGTTTGCCTTTCGGTTTGCTGGTTACCATGAATCACCTCCCTGCTCGCTGGGCCGGCAGTTGCCCCTTCTTAGAAGCCCCAGGTGGGTTGGTATTCGCCGAAGACGTCGCGGAACACGCCCATCATCTCGCCCAGGGTGGCCTCAGCCTTTACCGCCTCGATGAGGGGGTACATGAGGTTAGCGTTGCTGCCGCTGGCCCGGGCCGCAGATTCCAGGGCGCGCAGACGGGTCGCGACTGCGTGGTTATCCCGGCGGCGGCGCACCTCATTGAGGTGGTGGATATGGCGCTGTTCGCCGGCTTCGTCAACCCTGAGGATGGGGATGGCCAGGCTCTCATCCTGAGCGACGAATTCGTTGACCCCCACGGTGATGCGTTCTTTGCGATCTTCTTCCTGTTGATACAGGTAGGCGGCGTCGGCGATTTCTCGCTGGAAGAAGCCGGATTCCAACGCTGGAATCACGCCGCCGTACTGATCGACGCGCTTGAAATAATCGTAGGCGCCGGCCTCCACCTGATTGGTGAGCGACTCCACGAAATAACTTCCGCCCAACGGGTCCACGGTGTCCACGACGCCGGTTTCGTGGGCGATGATCTGCTGCGTGCGCAGGGCCTGCAAGGCGGCTTCGGCGGATGGCAGCGCCCAGGCCTCGTCTTTGCCGTTGGTGTGGAGCGACTGACAACCGCCCAGGACGGCGGCCAACGCCTGCAGGGACACGCGCACAACGTTGTTTTCCGGCTGCTGGGCCGTGAGGGACGCGCCGGATGTCTGGGCGTGAAAACGCATCCAGGCGGAGCGGTCGGACTCGGCGCCAAAGGTTTCTGTCAACTCACGGGCCCAGATGCGGCGGGCGGACCGGAACTTGGCGATCTCTTCAAAGAAGTCGTTATGGACGTTGAAGAAGAAGCTGAGCCGGGGAGCGAAATCGTCCACCGCCATGCCCCGCTCGACGCAATGCCGGACGTATTCGAAACCGTCGGCGAGAGTGAACGCCAGCTCCTGCACCGCGTTGCTGCCGGCTTCGCGGATGTGGTATCCGCTGATGCTGATGGGGTTGAACCGGGGCATGTGGTTGGTGGCGAATTCGACGGTGTCGACGACCAGGCGCATGGACGGATGCGGAGGGAAGATGTATTCGTTCTGGGCGATGTACTCTTTGAGAATATCGTTCTGCAAGGTTCCGCCCAACGACGCGGGAGACGCGCCCTGTTTTTCGGCGGCGGCGATGTACATTGCCCAGATGATGGCCGCCGGGCTGTTGATGGTCATTGAGGTGGTTACCTGCTCCAGGGGGATGCCCTGGAATACGGTTTGCATATCCTCGAGGCACGAGACGGCGACACCACACTTCCCGAACTCGCCGCGGGCCCGGTGGTCGTCGTGGTCGTAGCCGTAGAGCGTGGGCATATCGAAGGCGACGCTGAGGCCCGTTTCGCCCTGATCCATGAGGAAGCGGAACCGCTCGTTGGTTTCGCGGGGTTCGCCAAATCCGGCAAACATGCGCATGGTCCACAGCCGGGAACGGTAGCCGGTGGGATGGACGCCGCGAAGGTAGGGATACTCGCCCGGCAATCCCACATCGTGGCCGTTGCGGTCATCTACAACATCCGAGGGGCCGTAGACGGGCTCCACCGGAATCTGGCTCAGGGTTTTGTAGGCTGCCTTGCGCTGGGGAGCAGAATCGGCCCGCTGGCGCCAGGCATCGTTGCGCTGTTGCGACTTGTCGTCGTCGTTGGAGAGAACCATGAAGGAGGCTCCTGTTGCAATTTGTACGACTTCCGGATTGTCAAGCCTTTGACAAAGGCTTGACACTACCATCCTCAATTAGTAAGTTATAGTAAGCGCGGAGTGGTCGGAGCACGCCGTCCCGCCTAAGGGACAGGCGCCGGACATAGCGACGCTTATGCTTTTTACTCCGACCGGCTAGACTGCCAATTCCCCCGGCGCACCGTAAACAGCGACGGTTCGTCCCATCTCCGCGACGCATTCCGTCCGTGAGCAACGGCTCATCCGGGCGCAGCCCCAGTTGGCTTTTCACAAAGTTGACCAGCGTCCTCTTCTCTCCGGCTCGTTGAGATGTCGTGCCGTAATAGCCATTAGCGTCCTTCCAGTCGAATTGTACGCAACCCAGCAGCACATCCACCAGTTGCAGATAGACGGACATATCTGATGTTGCGCGCAGGCAGCCCTTTACCCGCAGCGCCGAGCCTAGCATATCTTCAATATACACGGGCGATTTGTCCGGCTTGTCCTGCAAATCCACGATCGCGAATACATCCCGGTCCAACTGCTGTTTCAGTAGATCGCAAGCCAAATCTGCGTATGCCCGCCAAACGTCGCCAGTCCAGCGCGACAAGCTATATTCAGGGTCAAGCCGGTCCAGTATCAGTGCATGGAACTGTGGCTCGGGGTAAGTAAAGTAGAGATTGAGCAGGTCGATGTACTGCTGAAGGTTGAAACGGGTAACTTCGCTGAACTTGTACTCGTGATGACGGGTTGAATGCATCAATCTATCGACTTCCTGTAGCGTCAGCGACTCGCCGCGCGACTGGATGTCATTGCGAATCCTCTGGCGCTCGGCCATCCTGTCGGCGCTGAAGTTGAAGTGCAAACGATACAGGCTATTGGTTATGTCCCTGGTGTCGGGAATGACCAGCGCTCCGATACCGTAAACGGGCTGCTGTTGCCGTGGGCCGGAAAGGATGCCGGTTTCGTCAATAAAGGCCGGACAAATTTCCATGCCACAAGCATAGTCTCACCCCTACTTGCCGTCAACGCAAGCAAGTACATCTAATCGGTGGCGGGTATCTACCCGGCGGCGCCCTCCGCCCCCGCCCGCTCCAAATTCAGGGCCAGCAGTCGTTGCAGCGCCTCGGCGTCGGGCAGGTCGGGGGGCCAGCCGTAGGCGGCGGCAACGGCGGCGTCGAGGGTGGCGTGGGCATTGGCCAGCCAGCTGGGGTAGTCGTTATACAGGTTGGTCAGCGTGCGGCGGCGCAGTTGGTCGGCGTTCAGGGCCGGGCCGCCGAACATATCCACCGGGTTCAGCCAGTTTTCCCGCAGCCCGTTCAGCTCAGCGGCGGCGGCGGCGATGGCGGCCCGCTGCTCATCGGTAGGCGTCGGAAACGGAAAGGTCTCAAAGCAGGTGGTGGGGGTGTAGCGCAAACCGCTCTGCGCCTCTCGCAATTGTGAACCCATCGCCGTTGCCCAAAGCCCGTGTATCCGGCTGTGCAACACGCCGAAAAAGTAATCGTCATCCCGGGGAAACACTATGATGGTGTTCTCTGGCAATACACCAGCATCAATGTAGGAAAACATCCGGTGGCGGGATACCATGCTAGCAGCCCGTCCGAGAAACACGGCCGGCTGTTGGGGGTATGATGGGATGAGCATTCAGCCAACGGAGCCGACTGGTGAGCAAGACCTACCTTCCCTATGATCCCGACCAGCAGTTGCTGCTGCCACAGGCGTTGCAGGAGTGGCTGCCTGATGACCACCTGGCCTATTTCATCTCCGACATCGTGGACCAGTTGGACCTCTCCGAGATCACGGCCCGCTACGAGCAGGAGCGGCGGGGCGGACCGCCCTACAATCCTCGGATGATGGTGAAGGTGCTGCTCTACGGCTACTGCAGCGGGGTGTCGTCTTCTCGGCGCATCGCCCAGCGGCTGCACGAGGACATCGCCTTTCGGGTGCTGGCGGCCAACAACACGCCGGACTTCCGCACCATCTCGGACTTTCGCAAGGATCACCTGGAGGCGTTGTCGGGGTTGTTCTTGCAGGTGCTGATGCTGTGCTGTCAGGCGGGGCTGGTGAAGCTGGGCCATGTGGTGCTGGACGGGACCAAGGTGAGGGCCAACGCATCGAAGCACCAGGCGATGAGTTATCAGCGGATGAAAGAGAAGGAAGGGCAGCTGCAGGGGGAGGTGGATGAGTTGCTGCGGCAGGCCCAGGAGGTGGATGAGGAGGAAGACCGCCGGTACGGTCGGGACCAGCGCGGAGACGAGTTGCCGGAGGAGTTGGCCTTTCGGGAGGGCCGGCTGGAGAAGATCCGGGAGGCCATGGCGGTGCTGGAGGCCGAGGCCCAGGCCGCTGCTGAACAGGCCGAGACAGAGGGCAAGGCGCATCCTGGAGTGCCCGAGGACAAGGCCCAGCGCAACTTCACCGACCCGGAGTCCCGCATCATGCCCGCTGCTGGTGGCAAGGACTTCCTGCAAGCGTACAACTGTCAGGCGGTGGTGGACCATGAGCATCAGGTGATTGTGGCAACTCGCGCCACCAACGTGGCATCGGACAAGCAGCAGGCGGTGGTGATGATCGGGGAGGCCATTGCCAACACCGGCAAGGTGCCCAGGGAAGTATCCGCCGATGCCGGTTACTACTCGGCCCCGGCCGTGGCTGATTTGCAGGCCTTGGGCACCGACCCGTTCGTCGCGCCGGAAAAGACCCGCCACGGCCACAAGCCGCCGCCCGCGCCGCGCGGACGCATCCCCAAGGATCTCTCGCCCAGAGACCGGATGCGCCGCAAGTTGCAGACCAAGCGGGGTCGGCAACGCTACGCGTTACGCATGGGGACGGTGGAGCCGGTCTTCGGCCAGATCAAGCAGGGCCGAGGGTTCCGGCAGTTCCTGCTGCGGGGTTTGCAGAAGGTGCAGAGCGATTGGTCGCTGATCTGCATCGGCCACAACCTGCTCAAGCTGTTCCGCTTTGGTGGGACGGCTCACGGCAAAGGTCGTCAACCTCACATCCCCACCGCTGGGTTTTTGCCGGGGCAACATCCAATCAGAGGGACGGCGTGATCAGTTCCGTATCCACGTTGGCATCAGGCCCTGTCAGCATTCCTCGGACGGACTGCTAGGATGAATGTAGCGAGGCAATCCGGCCAACGCCTGCCGCATCGCTCCGCGAGGAACTCCAAGTCGCCACCAGTTACTCTTAACTCGTTCGTCCCGGTGCTTATCACGTATCGGCTTAACATTGGTGCGCGCATACTCGAAAGGCGCTTCATACAAGGCGGCGTCTGCCCCAGTCATATCGGTGCCAAAATCAATTACCCACATATCACGAGATACTTGATTAATATCCCGGCCGGTCAGCCACCGCTTAATAATGTCGCTGTTGGGTTTGCCATGTGGATTTGGCTGGCGGAGCATCTCCGCAGCAACATCTTTGGTAATTTCGAGCGGGCCGATTTTAGTGATGCCCATAAAGCTGAGATTGGCGTTTTCTGCCAAAGTTCTGGCCTGCGTCAAATCCGCCCCGCCGGTCAGGTCAGCGTTGATGTTGGAAACGCGCTCGCCGTCCAGGATGCGCGTGGTCTGGCTGCCGTCGTCAAAACAGATGATTGAGATATGCACACTGGCGCCGTCCAGCACCCAATCCTGGTCTGAAACGGCGCTGAAAATATCGCCGGTCTCCTTGATACGGGCCAGGACGGGCCGGTTGGACTGGAAGCGTATCGCCTGCGTACCCAGCAGGCCAGCCCGCCGCGCTTTCCCCTCCTCGATATGCGCCCGAGTTTTCTCGAACCAGTAGCAGCAGAGGTCGCTGGAGTTGGGTATGCGGTCGCCGTACAAATCGTAGACCGCGTTGACGTATTCATCGCCTAGCTGTTCCCGGAACGGGAAGTGGCCCAGGAACGGCGGGTTGCCCACGATGTAATCCACCGCCGGCCACTCCGGTTCCGCCGGCTGCTCCGGTTCCGACCGGTCAATGATGGCGTCGCGACATTCAATGGTGTTCAGGGAACCCAGCACGGGCTCCCGGTTATACTGGTGGCCGTTCTCAATCAGCCATTGCAGATGCCCAATCCAGAGGGAAGTACGGGCCAGGTCGCTGGCGTAGGGGTCAATTTCGATGCCATAGCACTGCTCCGGCGACACCTCCGGGAGGAAGCCCCGCAGGTTCAGGTCGGCGGCCAGCGTCAGTACCGCTTTCTCCAGGTCGTGCAACTGACGCAGGGCCACGTAAAGGAAATTGCCGCTGCCGCAGGCCGGGTCCAGCACTTTCAGAGAGGAGAGCCGGCTCTGGAATTCTTGCAGCAACCGGCGGGCCTGGGCTTCATCCTGCTGGCCTTCCGGCAGCGTCAGGCCGCCTACTTTGCGCTCAACTTCAGACCACTCAGCCTGCAACGGTTTGATTATCACGGGGTCTATAACCGACCGGATGTCAGCCTCGGAGGTGTACTGCGCGCCAACAAGTCCCTGCTTGTTGGGGTCAACCACCCGCTCAAACAGCGTGCCGAAAATAGACGGTTCAATGTGCGCCCAGTTCCGCTCCGTCGCTTCGGCAAGTCCTTCCAGCTCGCCCGTAGTCATCAAGACGGTATCCGGGTCTGTGAACAAATCGCCGTTGAAGTGGCGGATTGTCTGCACGCCGAACCGGCCTCCGTCGTTCATGCGACGGAACAGTTCCTGCAGCCCCTGGTCGAATTCGGCGGGATTGTTATGAAAATTCTCGCAAAGCTCGGTAATCATCTGGCCGGGCAGCAGCCCCACGTCCTGGGCGAAAAAGCAGAACACCAGGCGGTTCAGGAACCGGGCAACATCCAGGGAGTCAACGCCCCGCTCCCGCATGGACGCCGCGATTTTGGCGAAAATGTCGGCTGTCGCTTTGGTAACGTCATCCGGGCTGATTTCCGGTTCCAGCGCGTCCGGGTTGTGAAAAACGCTGCGCAGTATTCCCAGCTGTTCCGGCTCGCCCAAATCGTCCAGCAGGATGGTGTGGACAACGGGCACCTTGTTGGTAAAGTTGGTGTGAATCCGAATGGTGCGAAAGTCGGATACCACCAGAACAGGCGGGTTGTTCAGCGCCTCCCGGTAGCGTTGCAGCTGACGATACGCCTCGTCCAGGTCCCGGTGCAGCCCCTTGAACTCCCAGGCGAAGTAGCTGCGCTTGTACACATCGGCGCGGCCCCGGCGGCCCGACGACTCCCGCACCGCCCGCTCGAAGGTGTACCACTCCTGGCGGGGGTCAAGCTCGGCCGGCGTCGGATGTTCCACCACCCGGCAAAGGTCAATGAACCATTCCTGCGCCCCGGCCGATTCCTGTCCCCGGCTCCGGCGCCATTTTGCGATGAATTCCTGCGGTGTCATGGCGTTGGCTGCCATACTCCAGCCGCCTTCTGCCGTCGGTTATGCAAAGGGTCGGAACGTCAGTAGGTAAAAATATCGGCGACGGAGCAGGCGAAACCGGGCAACACCGGCTCGCAGGTCAACGTGTCGTCAATGCCGAACTGCTCCACCGTTGCGTCGTCGTGGTGGGCGTACACCTCCTGCGTTTGAGGATAGACGTTTAATACCAGGCGGACGCCGGCGGCGATCCACATCCGGGTTTTGGCGTCTATCTCCGGCTGTCGATCGTTAGGTGAAGCCACCTCAACGACCAAGTCGGGGATTACTTCGGAATAACCCCGATGGCTGGGACGGCCTGGCATACGTTCGTAGGATATGAAGGCGTAATCCGGCGCACGGACTGTATCGGGGCCCCGCTCAATCCAAAACCCGGTCTCTGCCATACGCCCACGGCCCAACCGGCGTTGTCTGATGAATGTGCCGATTCGCCAAGCCAGTTCGTCGCCTGTAAAGCCGTGCTCATCGCTTGCTGGGGGCACAGTGATCAATTCCCCCTGCACCAGTTCGTGCCGCTTGCCGTCATCGGGCATCGCCATCAAGTCGTCGGCGGTCAACAGCTTTTTGGATGTAGTCATGGTGAGGCTCTCCCGGATTCGGGGATGGGCGATCCGTGGTTGGGGACAGTATAGCGCAAGCCGGACGTGGCAATTCTATTCGGATTTTTGCGCTTCCGCCGCCGCCCGCTCCAGGTTGAGCGCCAGCAGCCGCTCCAGAATCTCCTCGCCGGATAAAGCGGCCGGCCAGCCGTAGGCGTCGGCTACTGCCGCATCCAGCGTGGCGTGGGCGTTGGCCAGCCAGGTGGGACGCTGGTTGTAGAGGTTGGTCAGCGTGCGGCGGCGCAGCTCTGCAGCACTGACATCCGCGGGATTGAGCCAATTCTCCCGCAGCCGGTTCAGCTCCGCGGCGGCAGCGGCGATGGCGGCGCGCTGCTCGTCGGTGGGATGGGGGAAGGGGAAGGTTTCAAAGCAGGTGGTGGGAGTGTAGCGCGGGCGGCTTTCCAGTTGCGTCCCCATAGCGAGAGCCCACGTTTCGTGAAACCGGGAGTGCAGGACTCCGAAGGTATGATCATCGTCGTAAGCCACGGTAATCAAAGCATGATCCGCCAAAATTTCAGCTGGCAACCAGACAAATAAACGATGTTTGGCAGTTGTCGGAGTGACTATGTAACGGTCAAGACCTTTGAGCGCATTTAACATACCGGGCCGTGGCTCCATATGCCACCACCAGTTGTTAGCGTATATCTCCCGTCTATTATTCGCCCGCATCGGCTGCACGTGAGCACTAATGTATTCAAACGGCGCTTCGTATAAGGCAGCCTGCTCTGATGGCATATTGCCGAAGTCAATTATCCACATTCCCTTGGGACGGTCAGTAATATCACGGCCATTGACCCAGGGTCTAATCACCTCCGTATTGCTCCTGTTGTGCGGATTCGGGCTGCTGAGCATCTCTTGCGCCAAAGCCTCGGGAATATCAAACGGCCCACCCTTAGTGTCGCCCATAAACGCAAAGCCCAGATTGTCTTTGAGCCGCCTGGCAACCGTCAGGTCAACTCCTACGGTGAGGTTGGCATTAATTGACGGAACCGGATGGCCGTTCAGTTCACGGCTTGCCTCAGAACCGTCATCGAAGCCAACAATTGAGATATGAACCGCTGCACCATCCAGAACCCAGGGATGGTCTGACCAAGCCATAAAGACGTCGCCAGTTTGCTTGATCCGCTGCAATACCCTGCGGTTAGAGCCGCCGCGAATGCCCTGTGTCGCCAGCAGTCCCACCCGATTAGATTGCCCCGCTTCAAGCATACTTCGAGCCTTGTCAAACCAGTAACATACCAAGTCAGCCTCAGCAGGTACACGCTCGTCGTACCAGTCGAACAGAGCGTCAACGTATTCGTCGCCCAAGTTTGCGCGGAGCATCTTGCCGCCCAAAAACGGCGGGTTGCCGATGATAAACTCTGCCGCCGGCCATTCCGGTTCGGTGGGGTTGTCCGGGTCGGACTGGTCCAGGATGGCGTCGGTCTGGCGGATGGTGTGCAAGGGCGTCAGTATGGGGTGCCGCCGATAGGGGAAGCCGTTGCTCTGGTGCCATTGGATATAGCCAATCCACAGGGAGGTGCGGGCCAGTTCGGCGGCGTAGTGGTTAATCTCCAAGCCCAGCATCTGGTTAGGCTTGACGGTGGGCGACAGGTCGTGCCAACCCTGCGCGGCGCCGAAGTCAATCGCCTGCTGTTCCAAATCCAGCAGCGACCGCAGGGCCAGGTAGAGGAAGTTGCCGCTGCCGCAGGCCGGGTCCAGGACGGTTACTGAGGCCAGCCGTTGCTGGAACACCAGCAGGCGGGCGTGGGCTGCGGCATCATCGCCGTCGGCCAGCAACTCGCCCACCTCGTGGCGGGTGGCGTCCCACTCCCGGCGCAGCGGTTCCATCACCACCGGGTCAATCACCAGCATGATGTCGTCGGCGCCAGTGTAATGCGCGCCCAGCTGCGCCCGTTTGGAAGCGTCCAGGGCGCGCTCGAACAGTGTGCCGAATATGGACGGTTCGATGTTACGCCAGTTTTTCTGCGTGGCCTCGCCCAGGCGCTGTAGCGCGGTGGTGCTCAGTTCGACGGTATCCGCCGAGTGGAATAGATCGCCGTTGAAATGGGGAATTTCGTCGGATCCGAACAGGCCGCCGCCGGACATCTGGGCGAACAGGTTATCCACGGCCTGATTGAACAAATCGGGGCGACGAAACTGACGGCGGACGATCTCGGAGAAAAGCCCGTCGGGCAGCAGTCCGGCGTCCTCGGCGTACAGGCAGAACACAATCTGGTTGAGATAGCGGGCCAGCCGTTCCGGATCCTCATTGTGCTGCTCCATATCGGCCACGATGTCGCGGAACAGGTTGGCGGTCTCCTGAGTAACCTCCTCTACCGTTCGGTTGGGTCGAAATTCTCCGGGAGCGGAAAAGGCGTTGCGGAGTTTGGCGAGATTGTCGGTCTGGTCCAGAGCGGCGACGGGTATCACGTGCAGGATGGTTTCCATGCCCGGAAAGTTGGTGCGTATGTGGATGGTGTCGAAGGACGACACGATGAGCAGGGGCGGAGTTTTCAGATACACCTGATAGCGCAGCAGCTGGTTGATGGCCTCCGGCAGTTGGGCGTCGCTGCCCTTGAACTCCCAGCCAAAATGCTCCTCAAGGTAAGCGTCAGCGAAGCCGCCGGGCACCGACTTCTCGAACGTGAAAACATCCGAGTTGCCGTAAGCCACCGGCGTGGGATGGCCGACCAGGGCGCAGATGTCCAGGAACATCTCCTGGGAAGCCTGCTTCTCGCCAAACTGAACGTTATGCCACTTGGCAATGAATTCCTGGGGGGTCACTGCACCAGGCGGACGAATCGGCGGCGGCCGGCGCGGATTACGTCTCCGGGGGCCAGCGGTGGCGTTGGGTCTCCGGCCACTATCGTCACGCGGTCTCCGCCGGGCCGTATGATTTCCACCGCGCCCTGGCCCACCAATCGCCGCGCCTCTCCGTTGCTGGCGACCAGTTCGGCCTGCACGAGCAACCGGTTGATGGCTACGTCTCCGGCCTGCGCGAGGCTGTATTCGGGCATCTCGTCGGGCAGGTCGCGTCGCTGGACCACCTGTTCAAATTGAGTTTCGGCCGCCCGGGCGGCCGGGGCGTCGTGGAAGGTTTCGGTAATGATCCGCGCCAGCTGCTTTTTGAAGTCCATGGGGTTGGATTCTTCGTTGGCTATGGAATCGCCCATCGCCGATATTTCGGCGTCCGGCACGTCGGTGAGATATTGGAAGTATTGCAGCAGCAGTTCGTCGGGCAGGGACATTATTTTGCCGTACATGTCGCCGGGCGGTTCTTCCAGCGCTACGTAATTGCCCAGGCTCTTGCTCATTTTCTGAACGCCGTCGGTGCCGACGAGGATGGGCATCAGGAAGCACTGCTGGGGAGTTTGGCCCATCATGCCCTGCAGCTCGCGCCCGACCAGCAAGTTGAACATCTGGTCGGTGCCGCCGAATTCCACATCGGACTCGATGGCTACCGAATCGTAGGCTTGCAGCAGTGGGTAGAGCAGCTCGGTGATGGCGATGGGCTGATGCTCGGCGAAGCGGCGGGCGAAGTCGTCGCGCTCCAGGAATTGCGCCACGGTGAAGCGGCTGGTCAGCTCGATGACGTTGGCGAGGGTAAAATCGCCGAACCACTGGCTTTGCCATTCCACCTGGGTGCGGTCGCGGTCAACGACTTTGAAGAACTGGCGCAGGTAGGATTCGGCGTTTTCCAGCACATCGGCGTGGCTGAGCATGGTGCGGGTGGCGGAGCGGCCCGATGGATCGCCGATTTGCGCCGTCCAGTCGCCCACGATCAGGATAACCTGATGGCCCAGGTCCTGTAGCTGACGCAGCTTGCGGAGTCCCACCACGTGGCCCAGATGGATGTCGGGACGGCTGGGGTCGAAGCCCATCTTGAGCCGCAGGGGTTTGCCGCCGTTGAGCATGGCGACAAACTGCTCTTCGGAGATTATTCGGCTGACGCCCCGCTTGGTGATTAGAGACGGGTCATCGGGAAGGCGCACCGGGCTAGTCACTGATTACCTCGCCCTTGCGTTCCAGCTCGTCATGCTTTTCCAGTGTGGAACGCGCCAGGTCGACATCCCGATTCATCTGAGCAATCAGAGCGTCGATGCCGTCGAAGGTTTCCTGACCCCGCAGGCGGGACACGAATTCCAGCCGCAGGTTCCGGTCGTAGATGTCGTCGGAGAAATCCAGCAGGTGGGCTTCGATGAGTCGCTGGCTCAGGCCGAACGTAGGACGAACCCCGATGCTGGTGGCCGCCATGTGGCGCACGCCGTTCACCGTGGCGTAGGTTGCGTAGACGCCGTCGGCGGGGATGACAAAGTTGGCGGTGGGGACGATGTTGGCGGTGGGGAAGCCGAGCTGACGACCCATCTTGGCGCCGTGGACAACGATGCCGTCGGTGGCGTAGGGACGGCCCAGCAGGTACTCGGCGCCGTCCACGTCGCCATCGGCGAGGGCGTTGCGAACCCGGCGGCTGCGGACGGCGGAGCCATCGAGCTCGAGGGGAGGCACGGTTTCCACCCAGAAGCCCATTGCAGAGCCCCGGCGACGGAGGTATTCCAGATTGCCGCTGCGGTTGCGACCCAGGGCGAAGTCGGGTCCGGTTACGATGCCGCGCATTTTGAGGCAATCGACCAGCAGACTGGTAAATTCGTTGGCATCCACGTTGGCAAGTTCGTTGGTAAATTCGAGGCTGATTACTTGGCCAACGCCGGCTTTGTACAACAAGTCAATCTTTTCGTCCGGGGTGATGATCTTGTTGACCACGCGGTCGGGATTGACGACCTCTGCGGGGTGGTTCCGGAAGGTGATGACCGTTGAAATCAGCGGCTGGGGCGCCAGGTCAAACAGCCGACGCAGCAGGTGAAGGTGGCCACGATGCACGCCATCAAAGACGCCAATGGTGATGACTGTCTCACTGTCGGGCGGGGGAGCAGCGTCGGCCAGCGTCTGACGAAAACTCATCGGGTTTACGTTTTCCAGAATCAGTATTGACTGCCGGCTGGCAGACGTTTCGGATTTACGGACGGTCAGCGGATACCGGGCAGGTACACCGGATTATGGCACGGTCGGTTGATCTGCTGCCGTTTTGGATACCGTGGACGATGGTAGCACACGGCCCGGCAGCCGGGCAAGCGTGGGGACGGGGGTTTCGCCCTCACCCCCCAACCCCTCTCCCGGAGGGCGAGGTTAATCTGTCATTGCGAGGAGCGCCAGCGACGTGGCAATCCCGTAGCCGTAGCAACGGCGGTTTGCCGACGTGTGTTCAACCTCAACGAGATTGCCACGTCGCTGTGCTCCTCGCAATGACAGAATGATCCTGGCGGGCGGGCAGGGCGTTATGTCGCCACGGGCATTACTCGACGTTATACTGGCGATGTCCGGGGCCTGGGCGGGCCAGGAATCTGAATCGCCACGCATTGGCCCGGTGCAAAATTGACCGAAACCTGCAACCGCAACAATTGTCAACGTTCCGCCCACGGGCAATAGAATGCGTGCACGCAATTCACTCACCATGCGCGTTGCCGGCGGCGACGCTCGCGGGCTGCGACTTAAGGGAGCAGCGGTGGAGGGCGTACGGCCCACTACCGAGCGGGTGCGGTCGGCGATATTTAACATTCTGGAAACCAGTCAGGTTAACGGTCAACGTGCGGTGGATCTGTTCGCCGGTACGGGCAGCCTGGGTATCGAAGCCCTCAGTCGTGGGGCAGCCTGGGCGGATTTCGTGGAACGGAATCGTCGCCAGTGCCAGAACCTGCAGCAAAACCTGGAAACTACCGGGTACGCTGCGGCTGGGCAGGTATTCTGCGCCGACGTATTGCGTTGGCTGAACCAGCGGGACGAGACCTACGGTCTGGTTCTGCTGGATCCTCCGTACCGTCTCGGAGACCCGACGCCTGTGCTGGAAGCGATGGGGGCATCGCGGTTGCTGGCTCCGGACGCCACCCTGGTGGCAGGTTACAGCAGCAGAAGGGAGTTGCCTGTGGAGTTGCCGGGTTTGCAGTTGTACGACAGCCGCAAATACGGCGACAATGGGGTGGCTTTCTACCGGCATCGGTCCCCCTGACCGGTAACAATCAAAATAATTGGAGTATCACCGAATGGTAACCGCTCTATATCCGGGTACGTTCGATCCGGTAACGATGGGACACCTGGACGTGGCAGAGAGGTCGGCGCAACTTTTTGGAACCGTTATCGTGGCGGTTTACGATACGCCGTCGAAGAGTCTGCTGTTCACTACGGAAGAACGAGTCGCCCTGATGCGTGAAGCCGTAGGCCACGTCGGTAACATCGTGGTGCAGCCATTCTCCGGGCTGGTGGTGAATTACGCCCGCGAGCAGGGCGCGGCGACCATTATCCGGGGATTGCGGAGCAGCCCGGATTTTGAGTATGAATCGCAAATGTTCTTCATGAATCGCCGGCTGGAACCGGAAGTGGACATGGTGGCACTGATGAGCGACCAGGCGCACACGTTTATCAGTTCCAGCCTGTTGAAGGAAGTTGCCCGTTTGGGCGGGGAAATTTCGGGCATGGTGCCGCCCAACGTGGTCGGCGCTCTCCGTGAAAAATATGGGTCGCCGGGTAAATAGCCAACCGAGGCAAGTCTTAACCACCGGCGTCAGGGGGACATCATCGATATTACGAACATTATTGATCGCATCGAACTGCTGGTAGATTCCAGCAAATCGGTTCCACTCAGCGGCAGCGTGATGGTGGACAGGGTGAAGCTGAACGAGCTGGTAGGACAACTGCGCATCGCCGTGCCGCAAGAGGTTCACCGGGCCGAGGAGATGCTGTCTCGCAAGGACGACATCATGTCATCGGCGATGTCGGAGGCTCAGCAGGCTCGCCAGCACATAGAGCACGAATTTCGCAGCCGGGTGAGTGAACACGAACTGGGCCGCAAAGCCGAAGAAATGCTGCGGGAGGCCGAGATCAAGTACAAGCGGATTATCGAGACGGCTGAGCAGGATGCGGAAAACCGCCGGAATCAGGCCGACGCCTATGCTTTGCGTACGCTGCGCAACCTGGAGCGCGATCTGGCGGCGGCCACCGGTTCGATTCGAAAGGGTATTGACGCGCTGGCCGGATCGGCGCTGGCGGCGACGGCCAACAACGATGTGCCTTCATCGCGGGATTTCGCGCCGGATGACATGACCGAACAGGTCCGTTTCCGGTAATTACGAGACCGGTTGATCATTGATGCGGGAAGGACCGCACGCGGGGCGAAACCTCCTAAAAAGCCCGGTTGCCGAACTGCCCGGTTAACGGTTCTGGCAAGTAGCGTTCGTGCTTGACACCGCTACGTCTCCGGGGTGTAGAATTGGCGCAGCCGACCGGCAGCGCTATTGCAGGCCAGGCGGTTAATCGGTGCCGGACGTGGTCATTGGAGCGGTGCAGCGAGATGCGGGAACTTGTAATTGACAGCATCCGGATGAGTCAGATGAACTACCAGCGTGTGGTGGTGCTTAAGGAACTGGAGACCAACCTGTTCCTGCTGATATGGATTGGCCCAACTGAAGCCGAGGCAATCGCTGTCAAGATGCAGGGGATGACGGTTCCACGACCCCTTACCCACGACCTTCTGGTGGATTTGGTGAAGTCGGTGGGCGGGTCATTTGATCATATCCTGGTGAACGACCTGCAGAACGAAACTTTCTACGCCAAAGTGGTGATCCGGGTGGGGGAACAGACCCATGAGATTGATTCCCGCCCCAGCGACGCCATGGCGGTCGCGGTGCGGGCCGAGGTTCCCATCTACGTAGCCGACGAGGTGATGGAAAAAGCTGCAATCTCCATGGACCAGGAAACCGGAGCGCCGGTAACGCAATCCGCTCCCGGTGGGGAATCTGCTGAAACCAACGTAACGGAAGAGGAATTGCAAAAACTTTCCGCTTTCACCGACCTCATCAACGAGCTGGACATGGAGGACTTCGAGCGCAAGTAGCCTCGGTAGCAGAATTTGCCAGCAGTATTGATAAGATAACGCCCCGACACGTCTGACGCCGGGGCGTTATCGTAAACGCAATTACGCATTCTGTCGCCTGACTCATTGACACGCTTGAATACCGATGCTAATATGCCCGCCGCCCATGAATGGCAAGCCCACATCAACTCATGCCGCCCTGGCTGATTGTTGCCCTCCGGTTGACCGGATTGGGATGGTACGTGGCGTTGTGCATTGTCATTGGGATTCTCGGAGGGCTATGGCTGGGGAAACTCAGCGGCCAGGTAGCATTGTTTGTATTGATTGGGACCGTGCTGGGCAGCGTAATCGCCTTCTATGGGGTGTATCGGATGGTGCTCCGCGCCGTTTACGGATCCAACCCGCCGGGTTCCCCGCCGCCGCGGCGAGACCCTGGGGACACTGACGGAGGCTATTAGGCAGTCGTGACGCGTAAACGGGCATTCATGCTCTTTGGCATCGGGATGGCGGTGCTCCTGGTGGTTGGGTTTGTGGTAGGAGCCATCGGCTCGCGCATGTTTGGCGGCGAGACGGCCCAGCCTTTCGTCCCGCAACCCGAAATCCACCTGCCCCCGCAGCCCATTTTCCCGAAAACGCTCCGTTACAGCGCGTTGGGGCTTGAGTCGGGGTCGGGCGATGCCGCCCACGCCGAAGCGGAGAGCACGGAATCAGCCGGCGCCGAATCAAGCAGCGCCCAATCCGGCAGCATGGAAGCCGCCCACCCTGATGAAGAGGCCCACCACGGCGAACCGCTGGGCATCATGCAGTTTGCCGTTACCAACACGTTGTTGTCGGCCTGGCTGGTGAGCCTGGTTATGCTGGTGTTCTTTATCGGCGCGGCGCGCAAACCGAAGGTAGTACCCAGCCGCCTGCAGGCCCTGGTGGAGATAATCTTTGAAGCAGTGCTCAGTTTCTCGGTGAGCATCCTGGGCCCCAACATGGCCCGCCGGACATTCCCCATCGTGGCCACCATCTTCTTCTTTGTGCTGTTCAACGCCTGGCTGGCCATTTTCCTGATCCCTATTTACCAGGCTATCGGCTATGGGGTTGGCGGCGATCACGGGTTTGAAATCAAGGCCCACCTGCTGCGTCCTGCCGGCACCGACCTGAACCTGCCGCTGGCACTGGCGCTGATATCGTTTGTGTTCGTCGAATACTGGGGTTTTCGCACCCATAATTTTGGTTACCTCAAAAAATTCTTCGCCTTCGGCGATATTCTTCGAGGGAGGCCGTCTGGAATCATCAACGTGTTTGTGGGTCTCCTGGAGTTGATCTCCGAGCTGGTGCGAGTCGTTTCGTTCACGTTCCGGCTGTTCGGAAATATGACGGCTGGCGAGATTCTGGTGGTGATGATTACGTTCCTGGTGCCGTTCGTGGCGACGCAGTTCGTATTCGGACTGGAGTTGCTGGTGGGCCTGGTCCAGTCGGTAATCTTCGCCGGACTGACCCTTATATTCCTGTCGGTTGCAGTTAGCCACGAGGAGCATTAGACGGCGAACAACAACTGCGTCTGAAACCCGCGCAGATCCGCTCCCCTGCCCGGAGGGCGACCAGCGAGCGGTTAGAAATATCGGGCCACAATCAAAACGGAGGATTCTCAACAATGGCAATTGATCTTTCAATGATCGCGACAATCATGTCGTTGGGCGCGCAGGCGGCGCTGAGCGAGGAAGGCGCCAAGTTCCTGGCGGCCGGCCTGGCGATCGGCATCGGCGTCATCGGCCCGGGCGTTGGCATCGGCATCCTGGGCGCGGGAGCGATGGGAGCCATCGGGCGCAACCCGGAAGCCGCCGGCGCAGTTACCACCAACATGATTCTGGCCATCGCCTTCGCAGAAGCGTTGGGTATTTATTCGCTAATTGTCGCTGTAATCCTGCTCTTCGTGGTGTAGTAACATGGCAGAACTGGGCTTGAATGTGCCCTCGTTGATCAGTTATCTGATCAACTACATTGTCCTGCTGATCCTGCTCGGCGTTTTCGCCTATCGTCCTTTGCTCAATGCGCTGGACACCCGGGTGGATACCATCCGGGAGAGTCTGGCGGCGGCAGATCGAGCGCGCGAGGAAGCCGCAACGTCGCGTTCGGCCATCGAAGATGAGATTAACGATGCTCGCCGGGAAGGCCAGCGCCTGCTGGATCAGGCCCGGGAAGCAGCCGACCGTTTTCGCGAGGAAGAGATGGCTCGGGCGCGCCAGTCCGCAGAAGAGTTTGGCGAGCGCGCCCGCTCCGACATTGCGCGGGAAAGGGATGCCGCCATCGACGAAGTACGCTCAGCCTTTGGCGACCTGGCCATCACCGCCGCCGAGCGGATTATTCGCCGCACGGTGGACCGGCAAGCCCATCAGGAAATCATCGACCAGGTATTGGCTGAAGGCGAGCAGGCGCTCCGCCGGAGTTAGTCGATCCGTCAACAACACGTCCGTCGGCGCAGGTTGGCGCAGTCATCCGTGACCGCACTCCGGCGCCGGCGAGAGAGTTAGAGGGAGGCAGCAAAGCCGTGGCAAACCGATTGTCGGGGCAGCGCTACGCCCAGGCCATCTTTGAGTTGGCGCTGGAAAACGAGCAGGTGGAGCAATGGGACCAGGACTTGCGCCTGGCTTCCGACGTGCTTCAGGATGAGGAATTTGCGCTGTTTCTGAAACACGCCGAAGTTCCCACTGAGCGCAAGGTTGCCGCCATTGAGGCCGTCCTTACGGAAACGCATCCCTTGGTGCGCAACCTGGTATCGCTGCTGGTAAGCCGCAGCGGGGTTGACGCCATTGGCGACGTGCAGGCGGGCTATTCTCAGTTGCTCGATGAGCATCTGGGTCGGCAGCGCGTGGAAGTTACGGCGGCAGTTCCGCTAACGGACGACGAGCTGGAGCGCATCAACCGGTTCGTTTCGCAGCTAGCCGGCCGCGATATCATCATTACCACGCGCGTGGATGAGAGTTTGCTGGGTGGATTGATCATCCAGATCGGCGACCGGCTGCTGGATGGCAGCACCAGTTCGGCGCTGGACCGAATGCGTTTGAGTGTTCGCGCTCAGGCGGCTTAATTGACGCTAACTACACCAACCGGTCGGCAGCGACGCCCCCATAGGACGCCGGCGCCAATTTCAGAAAATAAGGAGACTGGCTAATGGCAGTCAGAGGACAAGAGCTAGTATCGCTCATCAAGCGGCAAATTGAGGAGTTTGGCGGCGACCTGACCCTCGTTGACGTGGGCACTGTTCTGCAGGTGGGTGACGGCATCGCCAGCATTCAGGGCCTGCAAAGCGTCAGTTCCAACGAATTGCTGGATTTTGGCAATGATATTCTCGGGCTGGCCATGAACCTGGAAGCGGACGTTGTGGGCGCGGCCATTCTCGGCGACCCCACGGGCGTGAAAGAGGGTGACCGCGTGCGGGCCACCGGGCAGATTATTGAGGTGCCGGTGGGCGATGCCCTGATGGGCCGCGTTGTTGATCCGTTGGGCCGGCCACTGGACGGCAAAGGCCCGATCATTACCGACCGCACGATGGCGGTGGAGCGCACCGCGCCCAACGTGGTGGCTCGCAAGTCGGTGGATACTCCGGTGCAAACCGGCATCAAGGCCATTGACGCCATGATCCCGATCGGTCGCGGCCAACGCGAACTCATCATCGGCGACCGCTCCACCGGCAAGTCGGCCATCGCCATCGATACGATTATCAATCAGCGCGACACCGACCTGATCTGCATTTACGTGGCCATCGGCCAAAAGCAGGGCAAGGTTTCGCAAGTGGTGGGGATCCTGGAAGAATACGGGGCCATGGACCACACGATTGTGGTGAACGCGGGGTCGGCCGATTCGGCTCCCCTGCAATTCATCGCGCCGTATGCCGGTTGCGCCATGGGCGAGTTTTTCATGGAGCAGGGCAAGGATGTGCTGATCGTTTACGACGACCTGACCAAACACGCCTGGGCCTACCGCCAGATGTCGCTGCTGCTACGCCGCCCGGCCGGCCGCGAGGCGTATCCCGGCGACGTGTTCTACCTGCATAGCCGGTTGCTGGAACGGGCGGCGCGGATGGACGACGAATTCGGCGGGGGGTCGATTACGGCCTTGCCCATCATCGAGACGCAGGCTGGCGACGTGTCGGCATATATTCCGACCAACGTGATCTCCATTACCGACGGCCAGATTTACCTGGAGCCGGAGTTGTTCAACGTGGGAATCCGCCCGGCCATCAACGTGGGTTTGTCGGTTTCGCGCGTGGGTGGAGCCGCCCAGACCCGGGCCATCCGGCAAGTTGCGGGCAGCCTGCGGATGGACCTGGCGCAGTATCGCGAGCTGGCAACGTTTGCCCAGTTCGGCACCGCCGACCTGGACGCATCGACGCGGGCGCAACTGGCAAGGGGCCAGCTGGCCACCGAAGCGCTCAAGCAGGGTCAGTATCAACCTTTGAATCTCGGTGACGAGGTGATGATACTATTTGCGGTGAACTCCGGGTTGATGCAGGATGTGCCGCTGGAACGGGTGGGGGCGTTTGAGGAGCAGCTGCTGCGGCATCTCAACGCGACGCAGCCCGGTCTGGGGCGGGGCATCGGCGAGGCCGGGAACATCTCCGACGAGGTGGGTGAACAGCTGACTGCGGCGATAAACGAATTCAAGCCGACGTTCGGCTAGAGCCTGTTGACAATTAGCAAACCAACCCGTCACTCCTGCGAAAGAACGTCACCCCGTACTTGATACGGGGCAGGAGTCCAGAGAGGGTATGATGAAAGAGTCAGAACCGTGATTAATAACTGAGGCCACTGGATTCCCGCTTTCGCGGGAATGACGGTTGAGGTGCGGGAATGACGGTATTTGTCAACACACCCTAAAGCGGCAACTGTCCCAAAAAACAATGATTAATCGCGCTTCCCAGACCGTAAGGTTAAATTATGCCCAGCGTTAGAGACATACGACGACGCATTCGCAGCGTGGAGAACACCGGCAAGGTGACCAATGCCATGTCGTTGATCGCCGCCTCCAAGATGCGGCGGGCGCAGATGGCTGTTGTTGAAGGCCGCCCTTACGCCGAAAAGATTCACGATGTGATCGCAACGCTGGCGGCGCAACCGGCCGGCGACGAGGACACGGTTCATCCGTTGTTGCAGGTGCGGCCGGTGAATCGTGTTGGCCTGGTGGTGATTACGCCCGACCGGGGATTGGCCGGCGGGATGCACGCGACAATTAACCGGAGCGTAGCCCAGTTCATTTTGAACAGCGCGGCCCCGGTACGGAGTATTGTGGTGGGCCGCAAGGGGCGCGATTTTCTGGTGCGCTACACCGAGGGAGTACAGGCGGTATTCACCGACCTGGGAGACCGTATATCGCTGGCCGACACCACCGCAATATCCCGCCTGGCCATCGACGGGTATTCGGAGGGCGAGGTGGACGAGGTGTACGTGGCGTACACCCGTTTTCTATCCACGATGCAGCAGCGAGCGGTGATGGAACGCATCCTGCCGGTGGAACCGGCGGAGCTGGATAGCGCCCAGAGGGTGGGTTATATCTATGAGCCGGACGCGGCCACGGTACTCTCGACGCTGTTGCCCCAGTTCGTGGAAATGCAGATTTATCACGCGGCGCTGGAGAGCATCGCCAGCGAGCAATCGGCCCGAATGGTTGCCATGCGCAGCGCCACCGACAACGCCAACCAGTTGTCCTCGGACCTTACGCTGGTGATGAACAAACTTCGCCAGGACAGCATTACCAACGAACTGCTCGACCTGGTGGGTGGCCAAATTGCCCAGGAAGGATAGAGCGCGCCGAAGCAAGGCCGGCAAGCCGGCTTGCCGAGATTTATTCGGCGAACCGCTATCCCACTAACCAACTGAAACTACGCCTGAAGAATCTCCCGCAAACGGATCCGGAGGACATACAAGATGCCCGGTAAAATTGCCCAAGTTATCGGCACGGTGGTGGACGTGGAGTTTCCCACCGACCAAATGCCGAATCTGTTCGACGCGCTGGAAGTTGATAACTCCGGCGAACGGCTGGTGCTGGAAGTACAGCAACACATCGGCAACCACTGGGCCCGATGCCTGGCGTTGGGTTCAACCGACGGCCTGGCCCGGGGCAGCGAAGTTACCGACACCGGGTCGAAGGTTTCGGTTCCGGTGGGCCCCGAAACTCTGGGACGACTGTTCGACGTTACGGGCACGCCTCTGGATAACCTGGGCGCGGTGGAAGCGGGGCAACGCTGGCCCATTCACCGAGACCCGCCGGCGTTTGACGACCAGAGCTCCACGGTGGAGATTCTCGAGACCGGCATCAAGGTGTTCGACCTCATTACGCCGTTCCCCAAGGGGGGCAAGGTGGGAGCCTACGGCGGTGCCGGCGTTGGGAAAACGGTAATCATTCAGGAGCTTATCCGCAACATCGGCGCGGTGCACAGTGGCGTGTCGGTGTTCGCCGGAGTGGGAGAACGCTCCCGCGAGGGCAACGACCTGTGGCACGAAATGCAGGACTCCGGCGTGTTGGGCAGCACGGTGCTGGTGTTCGGTCAGATGAACGAAACCCCCGGAGTGCGCGCCCGCATCGGCCTGACCGGCCTGACCATGGCGGAATACTTCCGGGAAGAGCAGAACCAGGACGTGCTGCTGTTCATCGACAACATTTACCGCTACATCCTGGCCGGCATGGAAGTATCGGCGCTGTTGGGACGCATGCCGTCCGCAGTGGGATACCAGCCCACGCTTAGCACCGAGATGGGCGCCCTGCAAGAGCGGATCACCTCGACCAAGAGCGGTTCCATCACATCATTCCAGGCCATCTACGTGCCGGCCGACGACTACACCGACCCTGGCATCGTGACCACGTTTGGCCACCTTGACGCCGTGGTGTCGCTGGAACGGGCGCTGGCGGCGCAGGCGTTGTATCCGGCGGTGGACCCATTGGCATCGTTTGCCCGCATCCTGGAACCCCGCATCGTTGGGGAGGAACACTACCGGGTCGCCCGGGGCGTGCAGCAGGTATTGCAACGCTACCGCGACCTGCAGGACATCATCGCGATTCTGGGAATTGAAGAGCTGTCGGAAGAGGACCGCCAGGCGGTTTTCCGGGCCCGCAAGATCCAGCGCTTCCTGACTCAACCCTTCTTCGTCGCGGAAACGTTCACCAACCAGCCGGGCAAATACGTGGCGTTGCGCGATACCGTCCGCGGGTTCGCTGAAATTCTGGACGGCCAGCACGACGACCTCCCAGAACAGGCCTTCTACATGGTGGGGACGATTGAAGAAGCGGTGGAGAAGGCAGAACAGATGCAGGCCGCCGTCTAGCGCGCAGGAGTTCGCACCATGCCCATGCAACTGCAAATAATCACCGCAGAGCGCGAGTTGTTCTCGGGTGAAGTCGATGCGCTGGTAGCGCCGGGAGTTGCCGGCCAGTTGGGCATCCTGCCGCGCCATGCCCCTCTGATGACATCGCTGCAACCCGGTGAGCTGATGGTGCGGGCCGATGGGGAAGAATCGTACCTGGCGCTATCCGGCGGTTATCTGGAAGTGCTGGGCAACCGGGTAACCATCCTGGCTGACGCCGCTGAAGACGTGGACGAAATCGACGAAGCGAGGGCGCAGGAAGCCATCGCCCAGGCACAGGAACGCATCGCCAGTCGTGAATCGGACGCGGAGCTGGAGCTCGCGGTGGCTTCGTTGCGCCGGGCGCAGGTGCGGCTGAACGTGTCGCGGAGGCGGCGAACCAACCCGCATCGGTCCATGGCGCAACGTGGGCTGGATTCCGGGGGCGGTTAGTCGGGGCGCCGGCGCCGGGGAGTGAACGACGCGGGTTTAGTCGCGCGTCAGGTGCGCTGCGCGGGAACCTGACCGGAAGGGTCTGTGCCGTTTACCGCAGGTGCGGATTCGGTTAGATAGTAGGTCATGGATTGCAGGGCCAGCACCGGATCGATGTTGCGTACCCACACGCCGGCCGGGACCTGGGCGGTGATGGGCGCGTAGTTGAGGATAGCGCGCACGCCGCACTCAACCAACTGGTCGATAACCGACTGGGTATGAACGCTGGGCACGGCGACAATGGCGATGGTGATATTGCGACTGGCCACCGTTTCGGCCATTGCACTCATGGGCTCCACGGAAACGCCACCCACTTCCTCGCCCAGATGCCTGGGGTTGTTGTCGAATGCGGCCACCAGGTGAAACCCGTCGGGATTGAAACCCGGGTAGTTGAGGATAGCGTTTCCCAATCGGCCAACGCCGACCACGGCGACGTTCCATTCGGAGTCCAACCCCAGAATCTGCTTCAACTCGGTTAGCAGATGACGTACGCGGTAGCCGCGGCCCTGCTTGCCAAACCGCCCGAAATAGGAAAGGTCTTTCCGGATCTGGGCGGAGGTTATTCGAAGCATGGCGCCGAGTTGCTGTGAATTGGTTACTTCCTCGCCGTCGTCCAGCAGTTGCGAGAGGATGCGAACGTATTGGGGGAGGCGGGAAATGACGACCTCCGGCACTTCGACCGGTCCAATCGCAGGATTGATCCCCCTGGGAGTATCACTCGGGTTGAACACCATGACAATAAGCAAGCCCTGAACCGTAAGCGAAGACGTGCGGCTTCCCGATATAAAGACCGCAACCTCTATGATTCACAAGGTTATATAATTACCCCTGCCGGCTATAATCTATCCCCCGGACTTGCTGGCGTCAATAGCCACCATGCTCTCACGCGTACCCACTTTGTCATTGCGACCCCGTACTCGATGCGGGGGTTGGCAATCTCGTCGCCGTAGTAACGGCGGTTCGTGGACGTGAATTCAGCCTCATCTAGGTTGCCACGTCCCTCGACAAGCTCGGGATGAGCGGAAGCTCCTCGCAATGACGAGGGGTGGCGAATTTCACCCTCACCCCAACCCTCTCCCATCAAGGGAGAGGGGGCGGGCCTGGGCTGGCGGGAGTGGGGTGTCAACGAGATTGCCACGTCGCTGCGCTCCTCGCAATGACAGATTAAAGTGGGTACGCGCGAGCCACTATGACAAACCTGGAGGCATACCATGCACGTTGGACTGGTGCGTATTGCGCTACGCCTGCACGACAGCCAAAGCCTGAAATCCCGTCGGCAGGTAGCCCGCAGCCTTACCGATCGGATACGGGGCCGCTTTAACGTGGCGGTAGCCGAGGACTCGGAAGAGGACGGCAACGCCTGGCAACGCCTGACGCTGTTGGTGTCCTGCGTCAGCAACGATAGCGGACACGCCGATTCCATCCTGGCCAACGTGGTGGAATATATCGCCAATACCCGACCGGACCTGGAGCTGCTGGACTACGGCACCGAGATTATCAGCGGGGTTTGATGATGGATGGCGCCGGGAAAAGCAAACGCCCCGGGCGGTTGGACACCAGGGGCGCGTGAATCGGCTGGCGGAATGCCAGGTTGATCAGATTCGATCGTGAATAGCGTGCATCAGGTCCTGTAGGTCGGGGAAAAGATGGGCGTCGGGGGTATGCTTGTGTTCGCCGATCAGATCGCCGTCGATGATGATATCGAACTTGCCGTGTTCACCGGGTGTAAGTTTGAAAGTGGAGATATTGTCGCCGGTGCGGGTAAGGGCTTCGCTGGCCATCCAGGCCGCGCGTCCTGCGTGCCCTCAATCCCAACAATAGACGATCTCGATTTCCAGGCGTTTCGTATCAGGTCGCTGTGCCATTGGGTAACTCCTGCTTGGCATGGATTGCCAATGATTTTGTTTCAGCCGATGATATGCGAATACGCCGCGGTATGCAACGACGGGGAGAGCCTCACGCGTACCCGCTTTGTCATTGCGAGCGTAGCGTGGCAATCTCGTTGAGGTTGAACGCACGTCGGCAAACCACCATCGCTACGCCGACGAGATTGCCACGTCGCTGCGCTCCTCGCAATGACAGTAGGCCAGTTTGGTTTGACAAAGTGGGTACGCGTGAGCGGGGAGAGCGGGGGGTTCACCCTCACCCCAACCTTCTCCCATCGAGGGAGAGGGGGCCGGGATGAGCGGGGGATGGCGTGTCGGTGGTTTGGAGCCAATCGATGAGGGTTCCCCAAAATTCGGGGGAATCGCCGATGTCCAGATGTCCCTTGCCTTCCAGTTCGAGGTATTGCTTGGGTTGGCGGGCTGCATCGTACAGCTTGCGTCCCTGCCAAACCGGCACGAGTTCATCGTCGGCGCCGTGAACGACCAGCAGCGGGCAGCCGATTTCGCCGATGTGAGCCACCGTATTGAATCGTTCGCCGACTACCAATCCGTTCAACGTAACCATCGGGTAGGATAACTTTGCCATTTCACGCAACGAAGCGAACGGAGCCACCAGAGCCAGTCCCCGGGGGTGGAAGCCTTCCGCAGCCAGACGTGTCGCCACGGCCGCACCCATGGAGACGCCGAAATAATGCGCCGACTGGGGTGGGACACCATAGCGCCGGCGCAGATGGGTCAGGACTGCCCTGGCATCAAAGGCCGTATTGCGGACTGACGACCGACCGTCGCTGAGGCCGAAACCGCCGTAATCGAAGGCGAGGATGTTGCCGCCGGTGTGATGTCGCACGGAGGCGAACTCGCCGACGCGCAGGCTGAGGTTTGCGCCGACACCGCCGAACCAGAGCCAGGTGAGGTCGGTTTGCGGATGCCCCGGGATGTACCAGCAAACCAAAGATCGGCCATCGGCAGTGTTCGTTATCGTCGATTCAAAATCCAGTCCCAGGTCTTTCGGAGTAGCGTCACTCAGCGGTCTGGGCCGAAACAGCAGACGCTGTTCCAGGTAATTCAACATGACGGTTGGCAGTAACGAATCCAGCATGGCGTCACGTTACAACGTCGGGTCAGACGTCTCCGATACTGTCAGCGAGAATTTCCAGGACATCCCTGGCTTCTTTGGTATCAGATTGACCTTTGGACTGGATACCCTCGGTCATCATTTGCAGGCAGAACGGGCAGGACACCCCCACCGTATCGGCTCCGGTTTCCAGGAAGTGGTCGGTGCGGACGTGATTGATGCGATCACCCTGGCTCTCCTCGATCCACATGTGGCCGCCGCCAGCGCCACAGCAGAACCCGCGCTCGCGACACCGGGGCGACATCTCCACCAGCTTCAGGCCCGGGATGGCTTTGGCCACGTTGCGGGGTTCGTCGTAAACACCGTTGTGCCGGCCCAGGAAACAGGAGTCATGGTAGGCGACCGATACATCCATGACCTTGATGGGCTTGATGCGCCCCTCGCGTATCAGGCCGTCTACAAACTGGCTATAGTGCAGCACCTCGTAGTTGCCGCCAAACTGAGGGTATTCATTGCGCATGGTGTTGAAGCAGTGGGGGCAGATGGTGACGATGGTTTTGATGTTGTATGAGTTGAGAACCTCGACGTTCTGTTGGGCCATGATCTGGTAGAGATATTCGTTGCCCATGCGCCGGGCCGGGTCGCCGGTGCAGTTTTCCTCGTCGCCCAGGATGGCGAAATCGACGCCGGCGGACTTGAGCACCTTGACCATGGAGCGGGCAACGCCCTGGCTGCGCTGTTCCAGGGCGGCGGTGCATCCGACCCAGAAGAGGATTTCAGCGTCGGGATGGTCGGCGATGGTTGGTACGTTGAGGCCCTCTGCCCAGTCGGTGCGGGAAAACGTGGTGCCACGCCAGGGATGGCCGCGCTGTTCCATGCTGAGCAGGGCGTTCATGCCGGTTTCGGGGATGCGGGATTCCTCGAGCACCAGGCTCCGGCGCATGTCCATGATGGTTGGCACGTGCTCCACCACCACGGGGCATTCCTCCATGCAGGCGCCGCAGGAAACGCAATCCCAGATGGCCTGTTCGGGGATGGCGCCGTCGATGAGGGGCATGGGCTCGGCGTGTTCGGCGTCCCGTTGACCCTGGTGTCCGATGGCGATCATGTGCTCTTTGATGTTCTCCACAATGTGCATGGGGGACAGCACTTTACCGGTGGTATGGGCCGGGCAGGCGTCGGTGCAGCGTCCGCATACGGCGCAGGCGTAACCGTCGAGCAGCTCTTTCCAGGTGAAGTCCTGGACGCGGGAGGCTCCGAAACGCTCCGCGTTTTCGAGGTCGATAGCGGCCAGTGTCCCGCTGGACTCCAGGTTGCGGAAGAAGGCGTTGAGCGGAGCGGCCACCATGTGTATGTGCTTGGAAAAGGGGATATAAAGTGAAAACGCCAGGATGATGATCAGGTGAACCCACCAGAAGACGGCCTGCAAGTTGCCGGCAAATGCTTCCGTCATTCCCAATGCGACGAACCACCCGCCGATGGCCCCACCGATGAACACGCCCGCCTCGGGGCCGGAGCCGGCTGAAGCAGCGTAGAAAGAATGGACCAGCAGCGTCGCAATCATCAAGCCCGCGGTGAGTGCGACGATGATGACGGATTCGCCCTTGCGGGTGAGGTCGAAGCTGAGTCGATGGGGTTGGGCGATCCAGCGGCGAGCCAGGGCCCAAACGAGGGCCGCCAGCACGACCACGGCCAGGATGTCGAGATAGATGCTGTAAACCAGCACGCCGGTCGGGGTCAGGATTGTTTCGCCGAGGGGATACCAGATGGAGCCGCCGAAGATGAATATGAGGTAGGAAAGGCTGAAGGACAGGAACCCCCAGAAAATGGCGGCGTGGCTGATGCCGGCAAGGTCGAGGCGGCGCGACCGGGCGTCAATGCTGCCCACACGCTGCAGCACTTTGCGCTGTCCCAGGACGATGGCAATGGCGCCCGTCATGCGGGTGAGAGGTCGGTCGAAGCGGGCCACCGGGAGTCCCTGCAGCACCAGACGAAACACGCGGTGGTAAACGGCAAAACCGGCCACCGCCAGGGTAAGGGCAGTGAGCAGGTACACTCCGGCCCAAACCGGAATGACGCCGAATATATTGTCGGGAGGAACCATATATCGCCCTGTTTTGGAGCCGCCGGAATGGTGGACCGGCTCCCGATCAAAATCGCCGGCAAGTTTACCACACCGCCGCTGTTGGCTCTCGCCGGGGGTGGTTTCTGTCAGGGCAAACGCATTCTAGTTGGAGAGGATGGAAAGCAAGTAGTCGTTATCCCATGCGGCCAGCTTTCGCCTGGCTTTGATTGAGATTTTGGAGTGCTTGTCTTGCCGCAACAGGTTCAGGGCTGCGTGCCGCATTGTGGCCATGTTTTCCGGTGCGTTTCCCGTCCTCACCCGGCTTTCGTCCTCCCGGAAGGACACATCCAAGACCCAATGGACCGAGTTCTCAATGCCCCAATGACTTCGCGTCGCCCCCAAGAACCGCTGGGCCTCCGATTCCAGGCTGGAAATGTAGTACCGGCACTCCACCGACACCCGCTCTCCCTCCCGCCGTTCCGACCGCACCACCCCGACGCTCCGCAGGCCGGGCCAGTCCCCAGCAGTGCTCAGGTACTCCAGGCAGGCCGGGTCGCTGATGGTCCGGCATTCCCTTCTCTCGATGCGCCCGTGGCCCTTGTTCAAGGTGGTGGCGTACTCGTGAGGCACCCCGTCGTAACCCAATTCCTCAGCCCCCTCGAACAAATCCCTCAGGTCATCGTACAGCCGGCCCTGGTTCCCCTTGACCGCCAGCAGGTAGTCGGCGCCACGCTCCAGAATCGTCCGGGCGATCTCCTTCTGGCAGCCCATGGCGTCAATGCTGACGATGCAACCCGACACATCCAGCAACTTGAGCAACTCCGGTATGGCGGTGATCTCATTGGATTTGGCATCCGTCCGTACCTGACCCAGCACCAGGGAGTTTTCCGAGGCCCAGGCGCTGACCATGTGGATCGCCTCCTTGCCCGTCCTCCTGTCGTGGGAGCGGCGCAGAGTCTTGCCATCCACGGCAATCACCTGTCCCTGGGTCAGCCGGTGGATGCTGCTCACCCATGCCCGGAAGCAGTCCCGGAAGCGGTCCGGGTCGATGCGGGCAAACACCCGGGCAAAGGTGTCGGAGCAGGGGATGCCATTGGGCAACTCCAAGAACCTGCGGAACCATTCGGCCTTGCACTGGGCGAACAACTCCACGTCGTCCCATCCCTCGGCGCCGGCCACCACGCCGCAGATGGTCATGGTGATGATGTCCAGCAGATTGTGCCGCCTGCCTTGCGGCCTCCTGGGATCCTCCAAACTGCTGAAATGTTCCACCAAGCTGGTTCCCTCGCCGCTGCTCATCATCACTACCCCTCACAACCTGAACCTATCCCTTGCTACCTATTCCTTGCTTCGTCCCTCGATTCTATCAGCACCCTCAATTTAGAATGCGTTTGCCCTGGGGTTTCTGTGGCCAGGGAAGCCGCGTGCAACCTTTCGGCAGGCTCAGGATGAGCGGAGGTGGAGACTTGTCATTGCGAGCGTAGCGCGGCAATCTCGTCGCCGTAGCAATGGTGGTTTGCCGTCGTGTGTTCAACCTCATCGAGATTGCCACGTGGTTCGACAGGCTCACCATGAGCGGCTACGCTCCTCGCAATGACAGGATCGGGGGACGGGATTGCCACGTGGCTGCGCTTTTCGCAATGACGTAACGTTGCGATTTTCACCCTCACCCCCAACCCTCTCCCATCGAGGGAGAGGGAGAGGTCTTTCGACGGGTTCGGGATGGGTGGGGGAACGGGGCGTGGGAGAATATTCCGTTGACGGTTGGGCCGTGGTACTGCACAATGGTTGACGCAATGAATTTGCATGAGTATCAGGCCAAAGCGATTTTCGCCCGTTACGGGATTCCAGTGCCCAACGGGCAGGTGGCAGTAACTCCGGATGAGGCGGCGCAGGCGACGGTCGGATTCGGCGGACGGGCGGCGGTCAAGGCACAGGTACACGCCGGCGGCCGGGGGCTGGCCGGCGGTGTGAAGGTGGTCGGATCTCCGGATGAGGCGCGCGAATTTGCCGGCAGCCTGCTCGGCTCCCGGCTGGTTACCCATCAAACCGATGCCGCCGGCGTGCCCGTGGACGGTGTTCTGGTTGAGGAATTGGCTGACATAGCCACGGAGATCTACGTGGCCCTAACCATCGACCGGGATTTTCGGGGCGTGGTTTTCATCGCCAGCGCCGCCGGGGGAACGTCCATAGAAGAGGTTGCGGCTACCGACCCCGACGCCATCATCACTGAAAACGTGGACCCGCTGCTGGGGCTGATGCCGTTTCAATGTCGGCGTCTGGCAGCCCGGCTGGAATTGACCGGCCCAACGGCGCGGCAGGCCGCCAACATCTTCGACGCCCTGTATCGCATTTTCACCGAAAACGATTGCACGCTGGTTGAGGTGAACCCCATGATCGTAACGGGCGATGGTTCGGTGGTGGCCCTGGATGCCAAGGTAAACCTGGAAGATGATGCGATGTTCCGTCATCCCGATTTGCAGGAATTGCGGGACCGCGGTCAGGAGGATGCGCTGGAGGCTCAGGCGGCGGACGACGATATCGCCTACGTGAGCCTGGACGGCAGGGTGGGTTGTTTGGTGAACGGCGCCGGGCTGGCGATGGCAACGCTGGATGTGGCCAACGCGGCGGGCGCGGCGCCGGCCAACTTTCTGGACGTGGGCGGCGGCGCGTCCGCAGAAAAAGTGGCGGCGGCAGTTAGCATCATCCTGTCGGATCCCAAGGTTGACCGGGTTCTGGTGAATATCTTCGGCGGCATTTTGCGTTGCGATGTGGCGGCTCGCGGGATAGTGATGGCCTTTGAAGAGCATCATGCCCAGCAACCGTTGGTGGTGAGGATGCTAGGAACCAACCTGGCTGAGGGCAAAAACATTCTGGCCCAGTCGGGACTGAACGTAACCTTCACCGACACTCTCACCGAAGCGGCGGCGGCTTTGAGCGCCGGGCCGGCTGCATAATCCGAATGGGCATTCTGCTAAACGAGCAATCCAGGGTTCTGGTGCAGGGCATCACCGGTCGGGAGGGTAGTTTCCACGCCCGTTCCTGCAAAGAGTACGGCACGCAATTGGTGGCCGGCGTAACCCCCGGTCGGGGCGGGCAACTGTTCGATGACGTGGTGCCCGTCTTTGACTCGGTGGGCGAGGCTGTCGATTCCACCGGCGCCAACGTGTCCCTGGTTTTCGTGCCGCCCACCTTTGCCGCCGATGCGGTCGCTGAATCCGTGGACGCCGGCATACCGCTGATCGCCTGCATCACCGAGGGCATACCGGTGCAGGAGATGGTGGGTTTGTATCGCTACGTTCACGCGAGTTCCACGCGGCTGATTGGCCCCAATTGCCCGGGCCTGATCAATCCCGGGGCGAGATGCAAGGTTGGAATAATGCCCGGCGATATCCACATGCCGGGCCGGGTTGGGGTGGTTTCCCGCAGCGGAACCCTGACCTATGAGGCGGTGGGGCAGTTGACCGATCTGGGGATCGGCCAGTCGTCGTGCGTGGGGATCGGTGGCGACCCGATAATCGGCAGCAGCTTTGTGGAGATACTGCAACTGTACAACGATGATCCCGATACCGACATGGTGGTGTTTATCGGCGAGATTGGGGGGACGATGGAGCAGGAGGCAGCCGAATACATCGGGTCTGCCGAGTTTACCAAGCCCATCTGCTCGCTGATCGTGGGGGCGACGGCGCCGCCCGGGAAGCGCATGGGACATGCCGGAGCCATCATAACCGGCGAGAGCGCCACCGCCGCATCCAAAACCGCCGCCCTGGAAAAGGCGGGGGCGGTTATTATTCCCACGCCGGCGGACATCGGCGCGACAGCGCAGCAGGTGTTGCGAGAGGCGGGGCTGGTATGAGCGGGTGCGGTAAAATGGCTGCATATTCTGACTAGGGAGTGTTGATATTTCGAAATTCACTCCGTCATTCTGGCGAAAGCCGGAATCCATAGGTCGTAAGGTGAATAAATCGAAAACGTTATTAACGAATTCGGTCATTGGATTTCCACTTTCGCGGGAATAACGGTATTTGTCAACACACCCTAGTCATTTTACCGGCAGGAATCAGGGCAATCGTGCGGCCGACGTTTCGGAGAGGATACCTATGCTTGAAGTGCAATCTACCGATGCGAAGAGTCGTTTATCTGAGTTACTGATGATCGTTGAGCTGGGAGAAACTATCGCCATCACCCGCCACGGCAAGGTAGTCGCTTATCTTACACCTCCCGCTGAGCATGAAGCCGGCAGGAAAAAAGCGGCGGTATCGCGTTTCCGAGAGTATTTACGCACACAGTCCAGGCTCGAAATGTCCGTAGCTGAAATCCTGGAGGCGCGGCACGAAGGCCACAGCCGATGAGCGCCTTCGTGCTGGATGCTTCAGTTACCGCTGCGCTGTTTTTACCCGATGAATCACACCCAATTGCTGACCTGATTTTGCATCGCCTCGAATCGGACGAGGCGTACGTACCGCAGCTATGGCATTTGGAAATTCGCAATGTGCTGTTGGTTGCCGAACGAAAGGGCCGTGTTGCTCCGGGAGAGGCGCCTCAACACCTGAATTCTTGGCTACGTTGCCGATCCAAACCGATATTGCGCCGGACCTGGAAGGGGCCTATGGGTTAGCCAGAGTTCACGGACTAACGATCTATGACGCAATGTATCTGGAATTGGCGATGCGGAAACGTGTGGCGCTGGCGACTTTGGATTCCCGACTGGCGGCTGCAGCCGTCGGAGAACGCCTGGAAGTTATTGCGTGACCGTTCATGGGTAATGTGTGGGGGTGCGGGTTTTTACATGGATGGACAGGATTCTTGGGTCTTATGTATAACGGTGTAACGCGCACGCGTACCCAATCTGTCATTGCGAGGAGCGCAGCGACGTGGCAATCACAGGGGCGGGTATGCGCTATAATGTTGACCTGCGCGGGCGTAGCTTAGTGGTAAAGCTCTAGCCTTCCAAGCTAGTTACGTGGGTCCGATTCCCATCGCCCGCTCCACTCCATTTTGCCGCCAATGGGCCGACAGTGCCGGCCCAGCATCAAGCAGGCATATGGTTGGCCTTTGTGAGATGCTTTCTGGCAATAGCCAGTTTTCCGCTGAGCTGTAGGATAGGAGCCTTGAACGAACCTACACAGGGAGAAGACCGACAGCAAAATCTCCCGCTCACTGTCGTAAAGGGCATGGGCCGTGGTATTGCCAGTGCTGGGTTGGGTTTGGTGGATTTCTACCACCGGTACACGTTGCGAATCCGTGCCGGCGAGAGGGCACTGGCACCAACGCGTCGAATTCGGTTTTCCGAACAGGAACGACGACGTATCAGCGCACGCCAGAACAATCTTTGTATGTACTGCGGTATTGCGCTCAACAAAAACAACCGGCAAATAGACCACATATACCCCGTAGAATTCGGCGGCGAGAATGTGGACAGCAACCTTCAGGCGTTATGCTCCCCCTGCAACGCAAGAAAAGGAGTGCAGACGGATGCTGACTTCCGGAATCGCTACCGCGAGGTGTTGTCGGGAGTTCGGGTTGGCAGTCCTCCGGCGACGCGGATACCCCAACAACGGTTCCGTGAAATCACCCAACGAACCCGACAGGGTGAAACCACTAGTAGACCAACCGCTTTGAAATGATGGGAATCCGTCTTCACGCCTTGCTTTAGACCGACTTCGCTGGAGAACCAGGACGAAGCCAGCAACTCATCATTTCAAAGATTTCGGACCACTAGTAGACCAACATTCTTGAAATGACGGGTGTGGAATGCCAGATTGCTCGACGATAATCTCCATAAAGCCCTGTATGGCCGGGGAAAGGCCCTGTACCAATCAACCCATCATTACAAAGATTTCGTACTACTAGTGGTCGATCACTGTTGTATTGATGGGTAGAGGGATTTGAGCTTGATGCGGGCGTCTGCGGTGGTGAAGCGCCAGTCCACCCGAAAGCCCTGCCGATTCCGCCGGTGTTCCCATGCCCCGGTTTCCTGCTCCAGGATTCCCCGGCTGGGGATCCGGCGGTCCAGGCACTGCCGGTCCAGAACCCCGATTTCAATCTCGGCCATATTCAGCCAACTGCCGTGCTTGGGCGTGTAGTGAATCTCCAGTCGTTGGGCGATGCGCCGCGCTTCGGACGGCTCGAACGCCTCGTACAGCGAGGCCGTATGATGGGTGTTCAGATTGTCCATTACCAGCACGATACGCTCCCGCTCGGGATAGTCCTGGTCCACCAGTCGCTTGACCACCCGGGCCCAATCGGCTCTGGTGCGCCGGTCCGTCACCTCCACCCGCCGCCATCCCTCCAACGGAGCGAACAGCATGAACAGGTTGCTCACCCCGTTGCGCTGGTATTCGTAATCGTAGGCCATGACTGAACCAGGCCGCGGCGGACGGGCCAGCCGAGTCTCCCCAACCAGTTGCTTGCTGGTCTCGTCCAGGCACACCAGAACTTCCTTGTCTTCATAGCTGCGGTGATAAACCTCCAGCACGTCTTCCATGGCGCACACAAAATCGGCGCTGCCCTGGGGCGGCAGGCACCAGCATTCTTTCAGCCAGGGTTTCAGTTGGTTTTTTCAACGTCCGGCGCACCGTCTCGTCGCTGATGCTCTCCACTATCTCTCCTTCCACCAGTCCGTCGGCCAGCAGTTGCAACGTCCAACTGACTCGTCCCTCCGGCGGCAGCGAGCAGGCCAGGGCAATCAGGTGGGCCTCACCCTGACCATCCAACTTCTTCCGGCGCCGGTTCAGTTGCTCTTTGCGACCCAGAGCGGCCGACACTCCTTCCTCCACACAGCGGCGGCGTACCCGTTCCACCGTGGCGGTGCCCACCTGCAGGGCCCGGGCGATCTCCTGGTCCATCATTGGCCCCTCGGCCTGATTCTCATCGCTCAGCAGCAGGATGCGGGCGTGAGTCTGCTTATAAGCCGCCCCCCGGCCCCTGGAAACCAATGCCTTCAGTTCCTCCTGTTCCTCTACCGTCAGTTCTACCCGGTACTTCTTCACCATAACCTCCCTCACCACTTCCCCATTTGTTCCTGTTTCTACTTGCCCCTCACATCCTACCATCCATCATTGCAATGGTGGTAGGCCACTAGTAGACCAACATTCTTGAAATGACGGGTGTGGAATGCCAGATTGCTCGACGATAGTCTCCATAAAGCCCTGTATGGCCGGGGAAAGGCTCTGTACCAATCAACCCATCATTACAAAGATTTCGGACTACTAGTAGTTGAACATCTTTGAACTGATGGATAATGAGGTTAATTATAAGGAGCTAAAGAATAAGGTGCGGGAGTGAGTGATGGAGAAGAAGTACCGGGTCAAACTGAGTGTGGAGGAGCGGCAGGAATTGAAGGCAATGGTGTCGAGAGGGCGGGCGGCGGCCTACCGGCAGACCCATGCTCGCATTCTGCTGTTGAGCGATGAGGCGCAAGGGGACGGGGTGATGAAGGACGGGGATATCGCCCGGTCCCTCCAAGTTGGCCGGGCGACGGTGGAAAGGGTACGCCGCCGCTGTGTGGAGGAGGGTGTGGAGGCGGCCTTGGGACGCCGGGAGCAACTCAATCGCCGTCAGAAGAAGTTGGACGGTCAGGGGGAAGCCCATCTGATTGCCCTGGCCTGCGCCGAACCGCCACTGGGCCGGGTAAGTTGGACGCTTAAATTGCTGGCGGACCGGCTGGTTGAATGCAAGATAGTGGAGAGCATCAGCACCGAAACGGTGCGGCAGACGCTGAAAAAAACGAACTCAAGCCTTGGCTGAAGGAGTGCTGGTGCATCCCGCCCCAAGGCAGCGCCGAGTTCGTATGTGCGCGAGTTCGTATGTGCGATGGAAGACGTGCTGGAGGTTTATCATCGCCCCTATGGGGACAACGAAGTGCTGGTGTGCCTGGACGAGACCAGCAAGCAGCAGGTAAGCGAGACCCGTCAGCCCCGCCCGTCACGGCCTGGGGCGGCCCGGGCCTACGATTACGAATACCAGCGCAACGGGGTGAGCAACCTGTTTATGGTGTTCGCGCCGCTGGAGGGGTGGCGCCGAGTTGAAGTGACGGACCGGCGTACCAAAGTCGATTGGGCGCGGGTGGTCAGGAAGTTGGTGGACGAGGACTACCCGGACAAAGACCGGATCTTAGCTGGACTTTGCGCATAATTTAGAAAAATTATAAAGACAGGGTAAGCTGGCCTGACCCAAATTCCACTAAAGGCCCAGCTATGCTCACCCTGCCCGATGTCATTGTACCGATACTCGCTCCCTTCGCAACGGTGTTCACCACTCCGACCTGGCAGAAGGCCCAACTCATGATGGTGGGCGCGATCTTGGCCACCGGCCAACGCACCGTAGCCGCGGCGCTCCGTGTCATGGGCCGCAGCGACCAGGACGACTACGCCCGCTACCACGAGGTACTCAATCGGGCAGTGTGGTCGCCCCGTCAGGTGGCCCGCATCTTGCTTTTGCTGCTGCTTCAGTACCTGGATCACGGCGACGGTCCGTTTATCTTCGGTATCGATGAAACCCTGGAACGGCGTCGCGGCGCCAAGATCAGGGCCCGAGGCATCTATCGGGACGCGGTCCGCTCCAGTCGCCACCAACTGGTCAAGGCCAGTGGGCTGCGCTGGGTCTCCCTGATGTGGCTGGGACACGTCCCCTGGGCGGGACGCCATTGGGCGCTGCCGGTGCTCACGGTGCTGGCGCCCTCCTCTCGTTACTACGAGCGACAGGGACGCCGGCACAAGAAGGTCACCGACTGGGCGCGGCAAATGGTCATGCAGTTGCGCCGCTGGTTGCCCCACCGGTCCCTGGTGCTGGTGGGGGACAACGCCTACGCCGTGCTGGATCTGCTCCACTGCTGCCAGTCGCTGCGCGAGCCAGTCACTCTCATCGCCAGATTACGTTTGGACGCTGCTCTATATGCGCCAGCGCCGACCCGCCAGCCGGGTCAGAATGGCCGGCCGGCGCTGAAAGGCCCGCGGCGACCCTCCCTGAAAACCCTCCTGGATCAGGCCGACGTGCCGTGGACCGTCGCCGCCGTGTCCTGGTATGACGGCACCACCCGTACCGTGGAACTCACCTCCCAGATCGCCGTCTGGTACCGCTCCGGCAAACCGCCCGTCACCATCCGCTGGGTGCTGATCCGCGACCCCCAAGGGACCTTCGACCCCCAAGCCCTCCTCTGCACCGACCCGTCGGCGGACCAGACCCAGATCCTGGAGTGGTTTGTCCTGCGTTGGCAACTCGAAGTCACCTTTCAGGAGGTGCGGACCCACCTGGGTGTCGAGACCCAGCGCCAGTGGTCGGACCTGGCCATCGCTCGCACCACGCCCGTCCTGCTGGGCCTCTTCTCCTGGACCACCCTCGCCGCCCACGCCTTGCAGAAACATCATCCCATCACCCAGCGCACTGCTGCCTGGTACGACAAGCCGTCGCCGACTTTCGTCGATGCCATCGCCCAGGTGCGACGCCACCTTTGGCTGGCGTCGGAGGGTTTTTCACTGTCCGCAGCCAGCACCGATACCCAGGAACTCCCCGTCACCCTGTACCAACGAATGGTGGACTCCCTCGCTTACGCCGCTTGAATTGCGCAAAGCCCAGCTTAGAACCTGTCTACGATCTCTGAAATAGGTTAAGTTGAGACTATCATCAGGGGAGGGGTAATCATGTCTCATTCCTATCCCAGCGACATCAGCCGGGAGCAATTCGCCCGGATTCTGCCGACGTTGGCGTCGGCCCGACGCCGGACCAAGCCCCGCACCGTGGACTTGTACGACGTTTTCTGCGGCGTACTGTACCTCCTGAAAAGCGGCTGCCAGTGGCGAATGCTGCCCGCGGACTTCCCCGATTGGCGCACCTGCTACCAGTATTTCCGGCAATGGAGCGAGCGGCCTGGCCCAGGTCAGGATTCCATTCTGGAGCAAGTCCTAAAAAAAATCGGTTGGCGCGGCCCGACGAAGCAATGGTCGGAAAGAGCAGACCAGCTTCTGTATCGTGGACTCCCAGAGCGTGAAGAACACGGACACCGCCGGGCACAAGGGCTATGACGCAGGCAAGAAGGTGTCGGGAATCAAGCGTCATATCGCGGTGGACACGCAAGGATTGCCCCATGGGATACACGCGACTACCGCCAACGTTACCGACCGGGCTGGGGCTTTGGCGATGTTTGACGAAAACCGGTCCGGCCTCAGTCAAGTGCAGAAGGTGCTGGTGGACGGGGGTTACACCGGGAAGCCCTTTGCCACTGCGGTGCAAGGCCTGTTGGGAGCCTCGGTGGAAGTGGTGAAACGCAGCGAACTGCACACCTTCGTGGTACTGCCGAAGCGATGGGTGGTGGAGCGGTCTTTCGCCTGGCTGGAAAAGTGCCGCCGACTCTGGAAGAACTGCGAAAGAAAGCTCAATACCAGCCTGCAAATGGTGGTGCTTGCCTTCATGGTGCTAATCCTAAAAAGATTGTAAACAGGCTCTTACTGGTGATGGACAATCTGAACACCCATCACCCAGCGTCCCTGTACGAGGCGTTCGAGCCGGCGGAAGCGCGGCGCATCGCCGAACGTCTGGAGATTCACTATACGCCCAAGCATGGCAGTTGGCTGAACATGGCCGAGATAGAACTGGGGGTGCTGGCCCGCCAATGCCTGAACCGCCGCATTCCAGACCAGGGGGTTCTGCGGCGGGAAGCAGGAGCGTGGCAGCAGCAGCGCAACCGGGACACAATACGGGTGGACTGGCGCTTCACCACCGCGGACGCGCGCATCAAATTGAAGTCCCTGTATCCATCAATCCAAAACTGATGGACTACTAGTAGACCAACATTCTTGAAATGACGGGTGGAATGCCAGATTGCTCGGCGATAGTCTCCATAAACCCGGTATGGCCGTAGAAAGGCCCTGTACCAATCAACCCATCATTACAAAGATTTCGGACTACTAAACTAAAGCCAAGGTGAAATGCGCAGATGGTGGGGGTCAAACGACGGAGCCGGGTCGTTCTCCGAGTACGGATGAGAGGGATTCACGGACTTAACCCAGCTGATCATCATCGCCACTTAAATGTACATCCCACCTTGGCTTTAGTTTAGTAGTCCGAAATCTTTGTAATGATGGGTTGATTGGTACAGGGCCTTTCCCCGGCCATACAGGGCTTTATGGAGACTATCGTCGAGCAATCTGGTATTCCACACCCGTCATTTCAAGAATGTTGGTCTACTAAACTAAAGCCAAGGTGGGATGTACATTTAAGTGGCGATGATGATCAGCTGGGTTAAGTCCGTGAATCCCTCTCATCCGTACTCGGAGAACGACCCGGCTCCGTCGTTTGACCCCCACCATCTGCGCATTTCACCTTGGCTTTAGTTTAGTGGTGCGTCAGTGTTGTATTGATGGGTAAAGCGACTTCAGTTTGATGCGGGTGTCCTCGGTGGTGAAGCGCCAGTCCACCCGCACCGCCTCCCGGTTGCGCTGACCCTGCCACGCCTCCACCTCCCGTCGCAGGACCGGTTGGTCGGGGATTCGGCGGTCCAGACATTGCCGGGACAGCACCCCGATTTCTATCTCAGCCATGTTCAGCCAACTCCCATGCTTGGGGGTGTAGTGGATTTCCAGCCGCTCCACGATCCGCCGCGCTTCAGCGGGGTCAAACGCCTCGTACAGTGACGCCGGATGATGGGTGTTCAGGTTGTCCATCACCAGCACTATCCGGTCTTTGTCCGCGTAGTCCACGTCCACCAGTTGCTGGACCACCCGCGCCCAATCGACCCGGGTGCGCCGGTCCGTGACTTCCACCCGGCACCACCCTTCCAACGGCGCGAACAGCATGAACAGGCTGCTCACGCCGTTGCGCCGGTATTCGTAATCGCAGGCCCTGGCAGCCCCTGGCCGGGGCGGTCGTGGTCGGCGGGTCTCCTGCACCTGCTGTTTGCTGGCCTCGTCCAGGCATACCAGAACTTCCCGGTCCCCATACTGGCGATGGTAGACTTCCAGCACGTCTTCCATGGCACACACGAACTCCGCGCTCCCCTGGGGCGGGATACACCAGCACTCCTTCAGCCAGGGCTTCAGTTCGTTTTTTTCAACGTCTGCCGCACCGTCTCCGGGCTGATGCTCGCTACGATCTCCCGTTCCACCAACCGGTCGACCAACAGTTTCAGTGTCCAACTCGCCCGGCCCTCCGGTGGGTCAGAGCAGGCCAGGGCAATCAGGTGGGCCTCACCCGAACCGTCCAGTTTCTTCGGACGGCGGCGCAGTTGCTCCCGGCGTCCCAACGCTGCCTCAACCCCCTCCTCCACGCAGCGGCGGCGCACCCGCTCCACCGTTGCGCTGCCGATCTGAAGGGACCGGGCAATCTCCTCGTCCTTCATGGCCCCGTCCCCCTGAGCCTCATCGCTCAGCAGCAAGATGCGGGCATGCGTCTGCCGGTATGCCGCCGCCCTCCCCCGGGACACCAACGCCTTCAGTTCCTGCCGTTCCTCCTCAGTCAACTGCACCCGGTACTTCCTGGCTGACATACCCTTCCTCCCACTACCCAATCTGCTTCATCCTGTCCCCGGTAGGGTACTCCACTCACCTATCATTTCAAAGCTATTGGTCTACTAGCTGCCGACGCCAAGAACCGTCGCCTGATTCCCGCCGAACTGACACTGTGACGGGGAGAAAGTCAGGGCAACCCTACGGGGATCTGGCTACTGTCCGACTCTCCTGAACTTGGGCAGGGTTATCTCGTCGTTGACCGCCTCAAAGACTACCTCCACTTCCATGCCGATCTCGATGTCGTCCGCGTCACAGTCCACCAGATTGCTGATAAGGTGGACCCCCTCCTCCAGCTCAACTTCCACCACGCCCCAGGGGAGACGCTCCCGGAAGGCCGGGTTCACCGGCTGGCGAGTTATGACGTAGGTGTAGACCTTACCCTTCCCCGGCGACTCCACCCACTCCAGGTTGGACGAAGCGCACTCCGGGCAGTTGGGTCTTGGCGGATGGTAGAAGGAACGGCAGTCCAGGCAACGCCGCAGCACCAGCCGGTGCTGCCGGCACTGGTCCCAGAATTCCTGGTTGTCCAGGTTGGGCACCGGCAGGGGAAAATTAGCGGTAGTCACAGCTGACTCACCTCCTCAGTATCAGGGCACCCGAGCCGTCGCCACTGTCAACCAGACCCAACTCCGCGCCCTCCACCTGGGCCGGCGACTGTCCCCGCAACTGACGCACCACTTCGATGATCTGGTTCATGCCCTGAAGGTAGGCCTCGGATAGATGCCCGCCGGAAGTGTTGACCGGCAGTTCTCCGCCCACTTCAATCCTGCCCCCCTCGACGAAGGGCCCGCCCTCGCCGCGCTGGCAGAAACCGTAGTCCTCCAGCTTGGTGATAATCACCGGGCTGAAATGGTCGTAGAAGCCGACCACGTCAATGTCCTGCGGGGTGACCCCGGCCTCACCGAACAACTCGGGGGACAGCAGGGCTCCGCCGCTTTCGTCCCAGGAACGCCCGTGCCCGCCCATACCGGCCAGCAGCGTTTGGGCAGCGCTGGTTATGTACACCGGCGGCTGTTTCAGGTTGGCCGCCCTTTCCGCCGAGGTGATGACGAAAGCGTTGGCCCCGTCGGCCTCCAGCGCGCAGTCCAGTATGTGCAGGGGGTCGAAGAACATTCTGGAGGTCAGGTAGTCCTCCATGGTGATGGGCCGCCCGTGCATGATGGCCTTGGGGTTGAGACAGGCGTTATTTCGGAAGGCCACCGCCACCGCGCCAAAATGTTCCATCTTGGTGCCGAACTCGTGCATGTGGCGACGCGCCCGCAGTGCGCTGGATTGCCCCGGCACCAACAGGCCGTAAGGCTCGGTGAATGCGGAGCTGCCCAGGCCCCGGCGGGTGGTGACGGTGCCGGAGCCGTAGCGTTGCCCGGAGCGGCCGTTGACCGAACGATACACCAGCACGTTGTTGACCACGCCCTGGGCAACGGCCATCGCCGACTGTATGACCAGGCCGCAGGCGGCCCCGCCCAGCGGCCCCAATTCGCCGTAGTACCGCAGGTAGGGAATACCCAGGCAGGCGGCCAATTCCCCCTGGGGTGTGGAGTCGGCGGTAAACTTCACGATGCCGTCAATATCCTGGGGAACAAGCCCCGCGTCGGCGATGGCGCGGTTGGCCGCCTCCACGGCCATGTTCAACTCGGTCCTGCCGGAGTCCCGGTTGTAGACCGTCTCTCCCACGCCAACGATAGCGCATTTGTCCTTCAAGGTGCTCATGTACGGCCCTCCTGTCTTGGCCAAACACCCGCCGCCGCAAGGAATGGTGGTGGTTACCGGCGGCGGGCGGGGCACGAATTGGGCTGTGGCCTCTCCCTGGTAGTCCCAGGCTAGTAAACCAACAGCTTTGAATTGATGGATGAGTAATTGGCAGCCTGACGGGAGAGCAGCGATTCCCGAATATTGCTGTGCAATCAGGCTAACCTCGACTAACCGTCATTTCAAAGATGTTCGACTACTAGGGGGCTCCGCCAGTCCGTGTTCCACACTTCCAAACAGAAAATTACAGCCGGAAGTACACTGGCTGGGGCGGTGCTGGGAGTCGTATGGTTTTTTGCGATAGCAATCTTGTTCGGCGACTCAAACGTGGGTGGGCAAGTGGCGCTGTTCGGAGGATTCGTCGTATTTGGCTTGGTTTGGATTGGCTCAATGTGGCGAGCTAAACGCACGGGGATTCTTGACCAGTAACGAAATACCGTTCGCCCGCTCCAGAATGCGTCCGGTGTCGGGCGCTTTTTATTCTTCGAACCGGCACAGGGGCTGCGACGCGCTGGCGGCAACCTGCTGGCGCACGGTCGCCAGGGCGCGGACGGCCGCTTGCTGCACCGCCGCCGGGTCCAGGGTGGCAACAAGTTCGCCGGCTTCATCCTGACCGAAGTTTTCTTCCTGTCTGAACTCGTCGATCAGCGCGGCGATGGCAACGTCCCGTTCGCTCTCGCTGGCATGGGCCAGAGCGGTCAGCACGCCGCTATCGATGTGGCGTCCAATCTCGGCGGTGAGCAGCTCAGTTTCCACGACCCGACGCTGGATGACCCCGATATTCTGGAGGTTGCGTCCGAGATAGCACCCGCCGAACTGCATAATCTCGCACTCGCGGCCTCCCAGTCCCTCGATCTCTGCAAACCAGTGGTAGCGTGGTTCGAGTTCGTGCTGGCTGAGGTAATCGCGCACTTCCTGATCCTCGGCGGCAGGATCCGTAGGATCGAACACGAGCTTTACGGTGTGCATCATGAGGCCGGCTGGTTCAACGGCGATGTACATTTTGACCTCCTGTAGAGACGGGACGAGTCCTCGCCGGCGCCCCGGCGGTTCGTCCACGTGTGTTCAGCCTCATCGAGATTGCCACGTCGCTGGCGCTCCTCGCAATGACAGATTAATGTGGGGGCCGCGAGCCTATTGATCTCCGATGGCGCGAACGATACGGTCAACGTTTTCGGGGTCGGCGACAATGGTTTTGTTGTCCACCAGTCGCATGGCCTCGACGATGGCGTCGTGGTAAGGGGTGGCGACGCCGGTTTCATGGCCCTTGTCGCAGATGAGACCGTTCATAAAATCGACTTCGGACTTGCGGCCCTTGTGGACGTCCTGGGCCATGGAAGCCAGCCAGTTGACCCGCCCGCCGGACTCAGACAATCTCCCATCCAGTTCTTCGAAAACGTCGCCCCGGTCGGCGTCGGCCCAGAATTCGGCGGGGATGCCGTTGATGTCCACGACCTTGAGGCCCTGGGCGAGGCCGACCTGAGCGCCCTCTTTGGCCAGCTGGATGCGGATGCGCCGAATGCGAGCATCTTCGGCCATTTCCTGGCTGCCCAGTTTGCTCATGGCGGAGATGGCGTTACCCATACCGTTCTGGCAGAGCTTGGCCCACCGCTCGCCCCACAGGTTATCGGTGGCGTAGGCGGCATCGATATTGTCGAGTTTGGCGGCGATGGCCTTGGAACGCTCTGTAACCTGCCCGCTGTTTTCACCCACGCGAAACACGGTGTGGCCGTGGTCGCGTCCGGGTTCTCCGCCCCGATTGACGTGGCCGGGCTCCCAGAGGGCAACCTCGATGTGAGAGGCGATACAACCCAACTGGCGCTCTGGACCCACGATGGAGGCAATGGTCGGGTCGTTCCAGCAGTTCTGGATGGAAACGAAGGCTCCATCGTCCTTGACGTAGCGCTTGATGAAATGGGTGGCCCATTCGGTGTCGTAGGACTTGACGGTGATGAAGGCGTAGTCGAATTGTTCGGTGATGTTTTGCGCCTCGGTGAGGTGCATGGCGTTGACCGGGACAGTGAAGTCGCCCTGGCTGCCGCTGGCGCGCAGGCCCACGGTGCGCATTTTTTCCACATGCTCGGGCCACATATCGATAAAAGTGATGTCGTCTTCGCCAGCCTGGACCAGGAAAGCGCCGACATAGCTGCCCACGGCTCCGGGTCCCATGATTGCGATGCGGTCTGCCATAGTTTCATCTCCACTGCAGGGTAATGGTGCATTGTTGCAGGTAGAGGTCAGGTTTGTCTATGGGGGCATCCTTCGACTAGGGTCATTCGGTTTTACAAGAAATCCCCTCTCCCTTGATGGGAGAGGGTTAGGGTTAGGGTGAGGGTGAAGGTGTGAGATAGGGAACTATCCTGCGGCAGACTATACCCCTCACCCCAGCCCTCTCCCACAAGGGGGGAGGGAGAATCGAAAGGCCCTGGCCCTTCGACCAGGCTTAGGATGAGCGGCGGCGGGTTTAGGATGCGGGGGGTTCACCCTCACCCAACCCTCTCCCATCAAGGGAGAGGGGGTTCTTTGACGGGCTCAGGATGATCCGCCTATGGCGGCGGTGGTGGTTAGTTGGATACGGTTACGCTGGCGCCCAGGGTTTCGCCGCGCCAGTCGGGGTTGTAGTACGAATAGGCCTCGGATGTTACGGGCTGGGCGCGCACGGGATACTGGGCGCGGGCGTTGAAACGCAGCGACATCCCGTCACCGGCCTTGAGCTCTTCGATGTACAGGATTACCTTGCGACCGGCGATCTCGTAGCGTTTCACCCGCCAATCGGCCTGCACCAGCTCCCGCACCGTGTCCACCTCCGCGGCGAAACCGGTGGGAACCGCAACGTCGAGCACGATCATGCCGGCATCCAGCGACGTGGTCGGGACAAACGCCAGGTCGGCGGTAATCTCGATAATATCGTCCACCCGGACGTGGTCGGCGCTGTAGGTAACGTCCACGTGGAACAGCTCAAGGGAGGAGGTTTGAACCTCGGGGAGGTTGAATCGGTGCACCACCTGGACGACGACCTGCCCGTCGCCTGCTGCGGCGACTTTCAGGTCGGTTCCCCGGGGCAGTTCCAGGACCTGGACGATGTCGGCGTTGGATTCATCGACAACGACGCTCCGGTTCCAGTCTCCCACGGACAGGTCGATGGTCATATCGACGTCGAATTTGGATTGGGCGGCGAACTGGATGAGGGCTTGCAGACCCACGACGGTGTCCTGGGTAGAGCTGTAACCTCCAAAAGCGTTGCGCTGGGAGACCAGCCAACGGGCGGCGTTGGAAGCGCTGATGAGGTCGCCGTTCTCCAGGAGGGCCAGGGTTGCATATCCGGTGGTTTCGACGGCGGCGGAGTGCTGCCAGTGCAGGCCGTTGGTGTCGCTGGTCGCCATGGACATCAACTGTTGATAGGCATCGCCGGCGCGCGGGCTGTTGCCCAGGGCCAGGGCGTAGGCGACGATGGCCATGGTGTAGGGGTCGTCGATGGCTGGCAGTTGACCTTCCAGATATCGCAGAGCGTTTGCGGACTGGCCGGTTTCGCCGGCCTCCTGGAGGGCGATGGCGATGTAGGCGGTGAGGGCGGTGTTGCCCTGCAAGCCCCCCAGCAGGTCGCTATGATGCACGAAACCGACGGGCTCAAATGAGCCGTTGCCGCGCTGGTGGGAAAGAATCCACTGCATGGCCTGATCCTGCACGGCGGAATCGATATAGATGAGGCCGTCGGCCTGGGCGAAGGACTTGAGAACGAATGCCGTAAGCCACAGGCTGCCCTCTTGATCCTCCTGGCCGAAGGCTGAGAAACTGCCATCGTTGCGGCGATAGGTCAATTCCCTCTGGTATCCGGTGGTCATGAAGTGTTCGGCGGTGGCCATCACTTCGGGTTTGAGCTGGCCGGTTTCCTGGAGGTAGCGGGCCACAAAGATGTTGGGGGCAAACAGGATCATGTTCTGCTCGCCGCACCCGTAGGGCATCTGGAGCAGGTTCTCGAGTCCTTCCAGCGTTTGGCTCAGGTAACTGCCGGTGAGGACAACGTAAGAGCGGTCGGAGCCGGGTATTTCGTCGGGATGCGGAATGATCTGGAAATCGCGCCGGTCGCCGCCGGACAGGATGGCGTTGTCCACCGATTCCCTGGCGACACCTTCGGGTTCGACGAGCAGGGTTTGGATAACGGCATCCGCTGAATCGCTGCTGCGGGCGGTGACCTTGATGGGCAGGCTGCCCAGCCGGGTCAGGCGGATGTCGAATTCGATGCCGCCGACCTGGTTGGGCGCGACGGTAACCACCTGGTTACGTTCACCCAGCAGTTCATAATCTTCCGATTCGTCGAGTTCGACGAAGAAGTCCTGCGGGGTTTCCAGGTAGTTATAGAGGGCGACCTTGACGGGAAATTCCTCGCCACGGATGGCGGAGTAGGGCAGGTCAACCTGAAGGAAGAAGGGCTGGAACACCGTGAGCTCGGTTTCGGCCACACCCAGGCCGTGTTCGGGGGACATGGCGACGGCGCGGAGTATCCAGGTGGTGATGCTGTCGGGGGCTTCCACCGGCAGAGTGGCCTGGCCGGATGCGTCGGTCATAACGTCGGTCCACAGCCACGTTTCGGGGAAGTACTGGCGCACGCGCTGGACGTCGGCGAGGTCGTCACCGGGTGAAGCGGCGGCGGCCGAGGCCGATGGGGCGGCGCTTGCCGCCGTCATGGTTGACTGCGGTGCAGCATCTTCGAGCGCATACCCGCCGCAGCCAACCATGAGGCCGACACCGAGCAGCAGCGCGAGTCCGAATAGCGCATACCTGATTTTGCGTCCGCCGCGCCGGAACTCCATCACGCCGGCGCCGATGCTTCCGACAGCAAACATGCCGCCCATGCCGACCAGAGAGCCGAACAGCCAGCGAATCCACCAGATTTCCCGGCGCTCGTAGTCGATGCCATCGGGAACATTTTTGTCGGTCATTACCACCAGGCCGGCCTCGGTGAAAGCCTCGGATGAACCCCTGGTTTTGGCATCGCCGGGCCAGTCGCCGTAGTGCGCCTCGACGCGGGGTTGCAGGTATAGACGTTCAAGTTCCGCGAATACCTGCTGCAAGTTGAGGCGGTTTTCGGCGAGGATGAAGACGGAGCGGTCAACGACGACCAGGCCCACTTTGGCCGGGCCCTGGGTGTTCAGCTGAATATCCACCGGATCGCCGGGGCGGGCTTCGGCGGCGCTGAAACCGACCTCGACGGGCATGGGGTAGCTGGCTGATACGGAGAAGGGTATGAAATCGGCGGCCACCTCGTTGTCGGGGAGAATCTGGTACACCAGCAGCCGGGAAGACGGAGACATGTCCGGTGTGAGGGCAATGGATATGTCGGGAGACTGAGAAACATCGGAAAAGACCACGCGACCGCGGGACACGACCTCGTAGTAGAAGTTTCGGGCTTCGCCGGTGGAGTGAACGAAGAAGCTGGCCTGCTGGCCGACATCGAGCCGGGCGTCGCCGGTTTGCTCCACATGGATGAAGTTGCCGGTCGGCGAATAGCTGGCCGGGAGGGTGATGGCGGCGTAGGCATTGGGTGATGATGCGGCAATGGTGAGGGTGACCGCGTCATCGGGCGGCTCTATCTCGACAAGGGCCTTGCCGTCCGATGCAGTTACGTCGAAGGATTCCTCGGTGATGCGGTTCAAATTTCGGTCGAAAAATTGCAGGGTTACATTCACGTCCGAGTCGACGGGGCGATTATCGGGGGTTTCCGCGACGATGAGCAGGGAGAAGGGCAGGCCGGGTTTGAACGCTCCGCTTTCCGGTATCCACTGTAGGTTCACCGGTGTTTCAGCGACGGTGAGGAGCTCGGTGGTGCGTTCCAGGTAGCCGGTGGATGGCTCGCGCACGGTGATGTCGAGCTGCAGATTGCCCTGACCGCCAGCGGCGGGGACGCCGGCCACGTATTGGACCGGGGGGAGTTCAAAGGAAACGGAGCCGTCAATGTCATCGGTGAAGACGGCGTACTGTTCCCATACGCCCACATATCGGTAGGCGATGATTTCGACCTCGCCGCGCACCGGCTTGCCGAAGCTGTATTCGGCAGAAACAGTACCGACGACGGGATCGCTGGCCAGCACCCATGACCGAGGAAGATCGAGGGTGATTTCGTATTTGGGCAGGACGTATTGTTCGACGCGCACGTCCTGCTGGGTGATCTGCTCGCCCGATGACGCGGTGATAGTCCAGACGCCGAGGTTGGGTTCGGTGGACAAGGGCAGGTCGGCGGTGGCCATGCCGAATTCATCGGCATCGGTTTCCTGCCGGTACACCTTGTTGCCCTTTGCATCCTGAATCTCGACGGTTACCGGACCCGGCGCGGGTTTGAGATCGGGGTCCAGCCGGAGGACGCGCAGGTGAATCTGTTGACCGGGGCGATAGATTGGCTTGTCGGTCTGTAGGAACAGTATGGTCGGGTTCTGCACGGACACGCTGGAGGTGTCCTCAAACTGTGTTCCGTTGTCACCGCTGCTGACGATGTGGAGGTCGTAACCGCCGGCGGGCAATGCGGGTACGGTCAAAGGAACCGAAGCGACGCCCTGGACAAATTCGGTGGTTTGGGCCACGGCGACGCCATCCTGCATCAGCGCCAGCTGGACGTCGCCCTGAGCCGGCTCCGCGCCATCAAACAGGGAGACGGAGATGTTTTCGGTCTGACCGGCGCGCAAAATGGCCGGGGCTACCGCCAGGTAGCTGTCCAGCCGTCCGGAATAGACGACGGTGTCGGGATCGCTATCGCCCGGAGCGGATGGGGCGAGCTGGGTGAGGTATGCCGCGACGGCAACCAGGATGGCGATACCGACAAAAACCAGGGATGCTCCGATTTTAGTTTTCACTGTGCGTCCTCATCCGGCGGTCATATTCGTACAAACCGTGTACGACCGTTGACTGGAATCGGATGTAAACAGTGCGGTGGGTGGAGGCTTGTCATTGCGAGGAGCGCAGCGACGTGGCAATCTCGATGCGGTGGCGCGATGATGCTTCGACAGGCTCACCATGAGCGGGGAGGCGGGGGGTTCACCCTCACCCAACCCTCTCCCATCAAGGGAGAGGGGGTTCGGACGGGATTGCCACGTCCCTCGACAAGCTCGGGATGAGCGGAAGGTCCTCGCAATGACAGGGGGTCCTTCGACCGGCTCAGGACGAGCGGGGAGGGGGGCGGGAGGATTAGACTGGGGAAGGGTCTCCGGGGCCGGTATCGGAGAGGAACCACGGCATTTCGGCGGCTTCGTCGGGCCACAGGAACTCGAATCCCGCTTCCAGCGCGTACTTTTTGTCCAGGTCTTCCCGGTCGCCGATGTGGTAGTAAACGTCCGCTTCGAATTTCGCTTTCACTTCCGGGAGCCGGTGTTTTGGGACGACGAAATGTACGGGGATGTTGTGCTGGTCCCAGATAGCCTGCTGGCCGCTCATTGGCCGGTCGGAGCAACTGCCAATAAGGAATCCCTTTTCCTGAACCATTCTGACCATATCCATGGTCAAAACGCCCGGCGGGTCTCCCACCTCCAGAGTGCCGTCGATGTCAAAACTGATCAGTATCGCCAAATTGATTCCTCACTTGAAGTTGATGGTGTGTACGCCAGGGTTGGGCGCCGTTTCCCGAATGAGGCCCGGTGACCAGGATGGCCGGCCCGGGCTCTCATCTAAATTCAGTTTGATGCTGGGGTGTGGAGAAGTGTCGGGTCTAGTCAGGGGAAACGCTCCACACGGTATAGTTGCCGCCCATGGGCATGGGGCCGCCGGAGACGCCAATCTCGGGCTTTACGCCGGTGAGCGCGCGGGCGCCGGCGCGGCCCTGAATCTGCTGGATGCAATCGGTGTGCATCCAGAAACGGCTGCGGCCGCTGCCAATGTTGCCGCCACTGGGGAGGATGGGGTTTGGCCCTTCGATGCTGATGTCGGTCTGGTAGAAGTCCAGGGCGTCCCCAAACTTCATGCCCCGGTAGCCCAGACCCTCGATATGGAACTGGTGGAACTGGGCGAAACCGTCGTACATGTTCTCAAAGGAGAGGTTGTCAGCGGTGATGCCGGCGCCCTCATAGATCTTCCGTCCGGTGCTGCCAGTTTCGGCCTGTATCTCTTCCAGCGTGGGGGTGAGACTTCGGGGGGCGCCGCGGCTGGAGGCATGGTTGAGGATGTAAACCGGCTTTTGCTGCATGTCCTGGGCCCGGTCGGCGGTGGTGAAGAGGTAGGCCGCGGACGTCATGATCGGGATGTCGTTATCGAAGAGGTTGGCCGGCTTGGCGATCCAGCGCGAGGCCAGGTAGTCTTCGGGGAGCAGTTGCTCGGGACGGTGCTGTGCCCAGTATCCCTCGGGGAACAGCAGGCCGTTGCGCCGGGAGTTCTGCATGAATGGAGCCATCATGTCGTGGTGCTTGCCGTATTTACGGCAGTACTCGGCGAACTGCAACGCGGTGCCGTAACATCCGGGGGCGCCCCAAAGCGTGCGGCCCGGGCTGATAGCGAAGGATCCGGGAACCTCGGCGGCGGCGCTGATGCCGCCGTGGTTATAGCGGCCTTCCAGGTTATGCCAGCCTTTGAGCACCAGGCAGGTGCTGGTGAGGCCATCGCCAACGGCCTGAGCGGCAACCACGCAGGCGGCGGACATGCAGCCCGGCGCGTACATGGTGAACTTGACGTTGGTGAGCTCGGGCATGTTTTTGAGGATCCACTCGGCGCTGAGTTGGCCGATACCGTCCAACGGGTCGTCGGTGGGATTGAAGGCGTTTACCACATCCATTGGTACGGGAGTGTCCGACGGCCAATGTGCGCCGGTGGTGGTAACCGGGACCAGAACGAGGCCGTCGACCTGGTCGGGAGAGACGCCGGCGTCGTCGATGGCCTTGCGAAGGGCGAGGATGCTGTTGGCGCCCACCGAAGTTTCGGGGCGTCCGTCCCAGCGGCGTGCGGTGGGAGAGTGGCCGATACCGACGGCCGCGACCTTGCCGCGGTGTTCCCAAATTCCCATGCCCTCTCTGGACCGGTACATGGATTCTGGAGCCATCTGTGTGGTCATGGTTAACTCCTAGTTGCGAAGGCTTAGCGTGTGCAAATATCGTGGTGGTTAGCCAATGACTTGCCACTCGGGTACTTTCTGGCCGTTTGCGGTTGCCTCGAACACCACCTGAACAGTGGCACCGACGGGTACGTCGTCCACCGGCGTTCCAGGAAGGTGGGAGTAGAACTGGATGCCGGGGTCTTCTTCCAGCATGACTACGGCGAGGTTGAAAGGCAGGTCCTCTTTGAGCGATCCAACCGGGCAGTCGTAAACTACTCCGTAGTTATAGATGGTGCCGCGCCCGTTCACTTCTTTCCACTCCAGGTTGTCGGCGGAGCGGCATTGGGCGCAAACCGGAGCGGGCGGGTGCTGCAGCCGGCCGCAGGCGCTACAGTTCTGGAGGCATAGTCGCTCTTCGTTGGCGGCATCAAAAAAGGGTTTCGTAAGATCGTCGGCTACCACACCCTGCTTTACCATAAATCTCCCTCATTGTAACAAGTTCCCGACCTTGTGGCGCCCGGAACGGTATCGAAAATGGATATTCCTGTAGGCGCAAGAATACTCAAATCTACGGAGCCACGTCAACCTGTCGGGGGGTTGTGCCATTGGGGTGCGGATTCAGGGCTTGAACAATGCTCCGCGTTGAGCCGGATGGTCGCGGTAGGTCGGACCCTGGCGGGCCGGACGGGCGCACCAAACGACCGGACGGGATCAGCCCGTTGGCACAGGCGCGGTGACGATTAGGGGCGGCAATTTCCGCCGGAGCGGTGCCGGGGCTCTGCGGCGGGCATTGGGGCAGGTGGCCCGGATTCTCCCGGGGGCGTCGACCTGGACTATGGTCGATGGTGGGCGGTAGTGGACTCGAACCACTGACCTCTTGCGTGTCGATATTGGGTTCACTGCCGGCACGGCCCCAAAACCCCTATTGAGACGCCGCGATAAAGGGGGACGGGTACTATATTCGTTCGGGAAACGGCGACACTTCGTTGGCACCGATTTTGCGGCGGTCTGAGCACGGGCCCCGCACAGTCTCAATAGCGTCCGCGGTTTCGACGAGGGCGACAGTTCGCTGCAACTCAAAACGCCCTGAATCGGGCGTTTAAGCGACACCCCGTTGGCTGGCGAAGGGCCCTTAGGGGGTTGTAATAGGATCCGTGCTTATTTGAGCACGAACCGGCGACAGTTCGGTGGATGCCGTTCAGGCCCTGATTACCAGCCTGGGCGCCGGTGGTCTGGCCATCGGGTGATGTTCCAGGTAGGCCTGCCGCGCCTCTTTCTTGGTGACGTGGGCGTAGATCTGTGTGGTGGCCACGCTGCTGTGCCCCATCAGATGCTGGATAACCCTGAGGTCCGCGCCGCCCTCGAGCATGGCCGTGGCGAAAGAATGGCGAATGACGTGGGGGTGGACGCGGGAGCTCAGGCCGGCCTTATCGGCGTAACACCTAACGACGGCGGTGATCGACTGGCGGGACAGCCGGCCGCCGTAGCGGTTGAGCCAGAGCGCCGGTTGCCTGGGATCGACCAGGAGCGCCGGTCGGCCATGCGCGAGGTAGCGGCGCAGGGCGCGGTCCGCGTCGGCGCCGTAGAGCACTTCCCGTTTCTTGCCGCCCTTGCCGTGCACCAGGACTTTGCTGTTCAACCGGGCAACGTGGGCGAGGTCCATGCCGTGGGCTTCGGCCAACCGCACGCCGGACGCGTACATCATCTCCAGGAGGGCGCGATCGCGAAGGCCGCACGGGGTGGCGTCATCGGCGGCGTCCATCAGGCGCGTGGCTTCGGCTGGGCCGATCCACCGGGGTTTCCGATCCTCCATGTTCATCGGGTAATCGCGGGCATCAGGCACCGGCGACTTCCGGAACCGACCGTCGACCGACGCCAAGAAGTAGTAGAAACTGCGGACCGCGGCGACGTTGCGCTTGAGAGTGGAGCGTCGTTTGCCTGCCTTGCTGAGGTGATAGACGTAGTTTCCCAGGAGCAGGGGCCCCATGTCGTCCACGGCGGCGCCGGTGGCTTCCATCCAGGCCAGGAACCGGCCCACGTCGCCGGCGTAGGCCTGGACGGTGTTATCCGCCAAGCGTCGGGCATTGGCCAGGTAGAAGCGGTAACGTTCGATGAGACTGGGATCGGTCATAAATTACGCTTGACGGGTGTGGTATCGTGGCGCAAATGCTACCATTTTTTCGCGGGCCACGAGGCTGGCGATAACAGTGAAACGACAGGGGTTGGTTTCCATAATGGTAATTATGTAATCTCAATCCCTACTCAAAACGCCCGAAAACCCATGCCTTTTATAAGACGACTTTTTGTGACGGCCCAAAGTTTTTGAAACCTGCCCGATCCGGGCGGATCGCCGCCGTCAGGCCGCAAATGAGCCTCGGAGACGCGATTTGCGGGGTTGAAAGGGGCCTGGGTGGTTTCACGGGAAGCGGGCCTAGACAGCGAAACTCAACACTTTGCGCGGAGGAAGTTACATTGTCTGAACAATCAACCCAACGTACCCCTTGGTGGCGCCGATGGAAGGGCGTTGCAATCGCCGGCGTTGCCGGCATCGCCGTGACCGTGGCTGTCGCCACCGTCGCGCTGTGGCCAGCGGCTTCGTCGGCGCAAGATGGGACGCCCGCGGCGACGCCCACGCCTCTCGAGCAACTCACCCAAAGGGTAGTCAGTACCGAAACCCAACTGACCACGCTGGCCGGCCGGGTCGACCAGTTGTCCCAACTGCACGTTCAGCCGGGCGTCATCACCTGGGACTGCTCAATGCTCCAGTCGGTGCAAGCCCGTTCGTATAACGAGCAAACTAGTGAGAGCGATATCCATAATCATGTGCAAAACCTGAACTTGATGCTCGGTTCATATCCCCTGTCTGACGTCGGCCTTCGGGCCATCGCCACGGACTGCAATCTGACCCTGAGATGATGGTCAAGGGGCAAGGGATGTTTTCGCGAATCGCCTCCGGACAGGAATGGTTTGCCCTGAAACTCATTTGAAGAGTAGACTTCAAGCTGCGTGCCCAGGACGTTTACGCCCTATCCACGGCCGCAAGGCCGTGGCCCCATTGAAGAATCTCAGACGCCTTTGCCCTGGCCACCATTACGCCGCTATCCACGGCCGCAAGGCCGTGGCCCCATTGCAAAGGAGGCTACCAAATGCCCACTAACCCTAACCGCTGCCCTTGCGGATACATCGGGTATTCCGACATACCGGCTGATGCACTCGGTCTGGAGTGTTGGATCTGCGGCGTTGAGCTCCGGCGCCCGCCGCGTCTCACCGCCTCCTACGTATGGGGACAGGAGAGCGCCTTCCGGGTGGCTGGGCTGGAGGATTCATTGCAGGCCTCTATTCGTGCAGCATTGGAAGCGTCTCACCAATAAGGGAGCCGCCAATGGGCGAAGCACTCAAAATAAGCATCCCCGCCGGATATGCCATGGATTGCACACGCCATCCCGCGGGGTCCGACGCCACCCGGGTGGTGCTGACCATCTGGGCAATGGACGGGCATCCGCCGTGGGAGCATGAGGTCTCGCTGGCGCTGTCGCCGATGCAGCGGTTGCAGCGCGTTCTTAAGAATAGCCTCTCGGGGATCGTAGGGCCGCGGTGACGGCCGGTGCGTTGACACTCCGACAAAATGTGATAATCTGAAATTGCAATCCGGCTGGATCACAACGGTCTAGCCGGATTTTTGTGACCCAGTCTGGCTGAACAGCCACCATCCGCTGTTCAACGCAAAAGCCTCTGACCCGAGCGATTGTGCGGTCAGAGGCTTTTCGTTTGGGTCGGAGGCAATGGAACGAAAATTGCCCGACACAAGTGAACAGCTGCCTGCCCGCACCGCGCGACCTGAGAGTGCTCGTGTGCCCGGCGGGAGCGCGGAGGAACCGTGCTGAAGAGCCAAAACACCTGGCGTGAGCGCTGTGCGCTGCAGCAGCGGGTCGACGCCCAACAGCTTGCCCTGATCGAAATGCGGGGCGACGAGGACGGGTATGAGACGGCGGTGAATGAACGCCGCGCCATGCTCACCGAGTTGCAGGCCATCGACGCCCGCTACGCGGAGGAACAGGCCGAGGAAGACCGCCAGGGGCAGGCCAACGTGGCCAACCAGGTCGATACCAGGGGCTGGACGCAGGAGCAGCGGGAGCTGCGGGACCTGGGCCAGCGGGCCAGCCTCGGCGACTACGTGGCGGCCGCCGCCTCCGAACGCGAACTCGAGGGCGCGTCGAAGGAGTACCGCGAACACATCTTCGGCGACGTGATGGAGCCCGGCAGCGTGCCCATGGAGTTCCTGCTGAACCGCGATGAGCGGTTGGAAGCGCGGGTTGACACCGTGGCCGCCACCGGCACCAACGTCATGCAGGACACCATCGGCAGCCGGGTGTTTGCACGCTCGGATTCGGTGTACCTGGGCGCCCGCATGCCCACGGTGCCCCCCGGTCAGCACTCGTACCCGATGATCACCGCCGGCGCCGTCGCCACCGGGCCCGGCGAAGGCGTGGAAAAGGCGGCCGAGGCCGCGACGATCACCATCGTCACCGCCGACCCGCAGCGTCTCACCGCCTCCTACGAGTGGGGGCAGGAGAGCGCCTTCCGGGTGGCGGGCCTGGAGCCGGCCCTGCAGACCGACATTCGCGGCGTGCTGCAGACCGCCTTCGACAAGAAGGTCGTGGTGGACCTGCTGGCCGCGCTGACCGACCCGACTGCGCCGACGGCTGAGGCAACCCTGATCACGTACCTGTCCGCCTTCTCTGGCCAGGTGGACGGCATCCACGCCTACGACTGGACTCAGGTCAGGCTCCTGGTGGGCACCGAGACCTATCAACACGCGCTGCCCCTGACCATCGCCAACATCGGCATCGGCTTCACCATGCTGCCGGCCGACCGGTTCCGCGCTTCGAGCCACGTACCGGCGGCGTCCGCCGACGACCAGAACGCCGTCGCCTATCGGATAGGCTCCGGCATGCCGCCCCGTCTGATGGCCCCGGTCTGGCGCGGGATGTCCCTGATCAGGGACATCTACACCGGCCGGCGCGAGGGCAAGGTTGGCCTGACCGCGGCAATGTTCACCAACGTGAAGCTCACGGACCAGGACACCCATAAGCAAACCGCGTTCCAACTGGCGTAGGGGGCGTTCGCGATGCCTGAGCACATCTCCGAATACCGCTACGGCGAGCTGGAACACCGCGCCGCGGACGGCGCCCTGGGCACCGTCGACGGCGTCGTGGTGCGCTACGGCGACGAGGCCGTGTTCCCCTGGGGCCGGGAGCGGATCATGCCGGGCGCGTTCGGCGCCGACCTGGCCGCCCTCGACCTGATGGCGAACCGGATGCACAACCGAGATCAGCCCCTGGCGCGCACCGGCTCCGGCCTCTCGGTGGCCGACTCCGAGGTGGACCTGCGGGGCCAGGTCGTGCTGCCCGAAACCATCTGGGGCCGAACCACCGACACCGAGGTGCGGATCGGACTGCTGCGCGGGCTGTCGCTGGAGTTCCGCGTCCTGGCGGAACGCGTCGTCAACCAGGTGCGCGAGGTGATGCAGGCCAGGCTCTACGGCTGGGGGGTCGTGGACCGGCCGGCCTATCCGGACAGCGGGCTGCAGATCCGCAACTGGAGCGACTACCTGCGCTACGCGGAGCAGGTGCCCGCCTACCAGCAGCTTGAACACCGTCTCTGGCAGCCCGAGGCGCGCTGCGCCGGTTGCGGCGCCGGCGGCCACGCCGGGCAGCGGGGCGAGCAGCTGGGCAACCTCCTGCGGCGGTTGCGGGACGAACAGGAACTGACCAACGCGCAGCTGGGAGAGGCCGCGGGGATTACGGCGTCGACCATCGGCGGCATCCTGAGCGGCGTCATCAACTGCCCGCCAATGCCGCGCCTGAGCGGGCTGGCCGAGCTGCTGGACGTGCCGGTCGGCGATCTGGTCACGGCTGCCGAAGCGGACGGCTGCAGCTACGACGAGGACAACGCCGAGATCAACTTCGTCGAGTTCCCGCCCGAGGCGACCGAGCTGCGCCAGGTCGACGGCACCCGGGTGGCGGGCAGCCTGCCCTACGGCGTGGACGGCGTGGTGAGCATGGCCCGGGGCGAGTACGTGCGGTTCCTGCCCGGCTCGCTGACCGACAGCCTGGCCGGCGAGATCATGCTGCTGGCCGGAAATTCCTATGACGACGTGCTGGCTTCCACCATCGCGGGCAACCTCCGGCTCCGGGATACGGACGAAGCCCTGGAGTTCGTGGGGCGCAAACTGCCGAACACCACCTACGCCGAGAACTTCCTCTCCAAGCTGAACGCCGGCCTGGTGCGCGGGGTGACGGCCGGTTGGGCGAACGCCGGTAGCGTGACGACCACCGAGGATCTGCCGAACGGCGGCAAGCGGATCGTGGTGCAGACCGCCCGGTTGTGCGAGATGCGGCTGCGGACCAGGTCCGCGTTCGACGGCGAGCGGGTGGTGGCGCAGCCGGACCCCGATTCCCGCGCGCGCCGGTGGCTGGTGGGGTAGGGATGAGCCGCGGCGGACTGACCTATCGCGAATACCGGTGCGGTTGCCGGTGCGGCTGTCGGAAGGCGGCCGAAACCGGGACGCCGCCCGCTGGCCAGTGCGGCGACTGCCGCCGGCGGCACCCCGTTCACACCACGCGGGAATACCGCATCGAGAGGGAGCGCTGATGTACCACCGACTGCTCTATCTGCTGGGCGTCAAGCCCTGGCACCGCTCCACGGCGAAGTGCGCCCGCCTGGGCTGCGACAGCTACAAGGAGCGTCGCTGGCTGCTGAATCCGGTCCGGCTCTTCTGCCGCGGCTGGTTCCGCCGCCACGTGCTGAGGACGATATGAGCGCGGACCAGATGATGAACGACTACGAACGCCGTCCCCTGCCGGCGAAGGCCGTGCGGGTGGATGCCGGCAACCTGGACGAGCTGGCCGCCGCCTACGACGGCCGCGCGCTCTCCAGCACCGGCGGTCGGCTGCTGGCCATCGGCGAACTGCGGCTGCGCCAGGGCGACTGGCTGGTGCGGTACCCGGGCGGCGAGCTGATGCCGATGACGCCGGACGACTTCAACCGGCTCTTTGCGCCGGCGCCGGCGCAGAAACAAACCAAGGCCAAGGCCAAGGCCAAGGCCAAGGCGAAGTAGCATGGCGCTGCAGATCACCACCGCTGCCCTGGCCGCCAAGATCAGGGTCAGCGCCGACCCGACCACGCCGCCCGCCGAGCCCGAGCTGGGCATCGTCGAGGGGCTGCGTTCGGTGGCCGACGAGCTGATCAACCTTTACGCGCCCGACGCGCCCGACAGCGTCAAGGACGAGGCCGCGGTGCGCTTCGTGGGCTACCTGTACGATGCGCCGCACGCCGGCGCCGGCGTGCACCCCGACGCCATGCGGAACAGCGGCGCTATGTCGCTGCTGGCCTGGTGGCACGAGGGCGGGGCTTACGCCGCGGATGGGGCGGTGGACGCCGATGACACCACAGCTCCGGAGACGCCGGAGTCGCCGCTCACGCCGGCCTACACGCCGCACCCAGGCACCCATTACCGCTACATCGGCTGGAGCATCGACACGACGGTCACTCCTGGGGAGGTGGCCAACGGCCAGCAGTACTCCGGCGATGACCTCACGATTCCGGACGGTGGCCCGGGCTACGTGTGGTTCGCGGTCGAAGCGGCCGCGGGGTATCCGGACGCGCTCTACTACGCGGGCAACCCCACCAACCTGATCGGCGTTTACACCCAACAGGCCGGCGTCGTGGAAGCCAACCTGGTCGACCACCTGGTCGGCATCAGCGCGTCGCTGCTGGGCGAGAACGCGGAGGGCATCGTGATCCAGTTGAGGTACAACCCGTGACGCAGGAACAGATACCCTGGAGCGGGCGCTTCCTGATCCTGAACCAGGACGGCAAGCTGATGGAGTTGGGCGGCATCATCCTGCCCGTCGACATGATCCTGCCGCTGGTCGAAGACGGCGGCGCGATCAACGGCGACGACCTGGTGCTGCACCTGCTCGACGATGCCGGCGCCATCGAAGCGAAGCGATTCCGGGGCGGCATACAGCCGAAGATCTACACCCGCCGGTCGGCGGTCAGCGCCAACGCCGTCCTCTCCGTTGCGGACTTCAACTCCGGCCTGTCGTCGCAGACCGACATCGTGCCAGTGGGCGGCGGCGCCCTCGACCGGTACATCGCCTTCTGGCAGCCGGCCACGGAGCTGGAGGTCACCGTCATACGTGAGGCCGACGTGAAGGGCAACGCGCGCGCCGAGTTCGGGAATCCGACGCCGCTCACGGTTGGCGGCGTGGACGGGTACTACTGGCCATCAAAAACAACGATTGCCGCCGCACGGCTGGGCAAGAACTGGATCGTTGACACCGAGGGGGCGACGCGTCCGGTGGTCCCAAAGTTGGGCGGCTGGTCGGCTGACGACACCATCGACGCCGCTGACCTGGGGTCTCCGGGCACGGTGCTGTCGTACAGCAATTTTATTCTCGTTCCCGACTATCCGGCGCCTCTGCCGCCTAACGCGTATTTGTGGGCCGCAGTGCCAGTTGGGCAAGAACCAACGCAACCCCCCAACATTTATACCGGATACGGGAACATGACTGTCCAGCCCAGCGTGGTATATGACGGCACAACCTGGGCGACGTACCGGTTCGAAGAGCCGTCAGACCTCCCCTTTTTCGGCGGCACCGGCAACTTCTGGATACAGTTCCGGTACTAGGAGACGAGCATGGTGGTGACAGTGGCGCACGCCGACGATTGCGCAGTGGTGACGAATGGGCCGGAGACCGACGTGCCGGTCGTCGAAGGAGCGACCGTGACGCGGCTGGGGCCGACCCCGTGCACGTGCGGCGGTGTTCTGCTGGACGTGGATTTGAGCCGGGCCACTGCCCGGGTCAGTGAGCGCCCGCCGGCCGTGCCCCTGCCGGACCTGGAAGCATAAAAGACTGGATCGACGCCGGTCGCATCTGAAACCTAAGGGCCACTTCCCAAACTCACCGAGAGGCACACCATGATTCCAACCATCGGCAAGATCGTTCACTACCGGATGTCCGGCAAGGACTGCGATTCCTATCGCAGCCGCCCCAACCATCGGACGTTCAACGAACCGTGGCCCGGCGACCTGGTCGCGATGCAGATTACCGACGTGGACCCCGCCGACCCGGTTAAATGGGTCAACGGCGTCCTCACCTTCAATAACGGCGACACCATGTGGTGCGGCTCGGTGGCCCAATCAGAGGGCGGCCGCCGCGGCACCTGGTTCTGGCCGCCCCGGTCCTGATGAGGTCCTTCCATGGCCATTTACTGCCAGCGCTGCGGAGGCCGGTGCTTCGTCGGCATCGTCGAACGGGGCACGCTGCATTGTGTGATGTGCGGACACCGCTACGGCGGGACCCGCCAGCCGCCGGAGGGACGCGATCATGATTGAGGGGTACGTCCAGGCCGTCGTCATGGTCCTGGTCTTTCTGCTGGCCGCCGGCGCCGGGATTGCCGGCACCTGGGCGGTGCTGAAGCACCGGGTGGCCGCCAACGCCGAGGCCATCAAGCAGCTGCGCCTGGACTACGCCAAGGACATTGAGAGCCTGCACCAGCGCATCAACGAGCGGCGGGCCGAACTCACCCGCCACATTGAGGACTCCGCCCAGGTGTACGCCAGCATCGCCACCATGGTCGAGGCCGTGAATGCGATCAAGGACCGGCTGGGGCGCATCGAGGGACTGCTGGACCGGAAAGAACGCGCCCACGGGAGCGACTGACGATGCTGGAGCGGCTGGCCCAGCGAAGAACCGACCGGAGGTGAACCATGGCTGAAAAAACTCTCCCCACGCAGAATATGACGCGGGCGCTGAACGCGACCTACTTCACGGACTCGGGTCCCACGCCGGCGGCGCAGCGTTTGACCGATGGCACGCTGGCGGCCGGCGACCAGTTCCTGGTGCAGAACGACGAGAAGACGTTCCTGCACGTGAAGAGCGGCGCCACGGCGGCGAACATCGAAATCGGCCGGGACGTCCTGGTGGACGGCGCTGCGGTGAGCGAACGGACCCACCTGGTGCCGGCCAATGCGGAGCGTTTCATACGGGACTTTCCCAGGCACATCTACGGGGACACCCTGCGCTTCGCCATCGACGATGTCAGCAACGTCACGGTGGCCGTGCTGCGGGTGCCCTAGAGCGGGACACCAAAACACAACTTGGCCCGACGCCAGGAGCAAGCAACAATCATGAGCAAGTTTCGCATCAACGTAGTCTCGATGGCGGCCATGTTGACCGGCATTGTCGGCGCGGTGTTGTACGCACTGTTCCGCTGGATGGACGTGCTGACCGGCACGAACACCGAGTTTTTCGACGGGGTCATGGTCGGCATGATCTTCGCCACCTGCATCGGCCTGGCAACCCTGGCGGTGGCCAGCATCGGCAACGTCATGGGCAAGATCGCGGAGCCGGACCCGGATCCGCCACCCAAGACCGTGCCGGCCGACGTCCATGAGGCCATCGTCATGATTGCCCTGTCGGACAAGAGCCAGGAGGGTTCCGTCCAGATGCCGGAGAGTCCGGCTCCCCGGGCGTAGGCAATACCAACGGGCGCCGGCGCCCTGACGCCGGATAGGGACACCAAAACACAACCTGGGCGAGAGCCCGCAGGAGAGACCATGTCAATCATTCAAGATGTTCTGGCGGCCGCGCGCGGCGGAATCAAGGAACGGGACAACAAGATCGCTTCCCTGACGGCGGAGCGGGACGGGTACAAGACGGCCAACACCACCATGGCCAGCGACCTGTCGGCGGCCCAGCAACTGGTTGCCGAAGCTGCCGGCAAGGAAGTGGCCTACAACCAGGCGATTGCCGACTATGACCGGGTGGTGAGCCACTGCTCCAGCCTGGAGAGCCGGATCGCGGCTTCCGAGGTGTCGGCCCGCGAGTTCGCCGCCGAGTTCGGGTTTCTGATGGGCGATCAGCCTTCGGAGGGCCAGGAGCCCGGTGAAGGCGATGCGTCGCCCGCCGCGGACGTGCCCGACGACGGCGAGGATGACCACGAGCCGGAGGCGGCGGACAAGGGCCAGGACGCTTCCGACGACGACGATGACCACGAGGAGACGGAAGTCACCGTTGAAGTCACCGTTGAAGCCGTCGTCGAAGCCGACGAGGAATAGCAGGCCATGCCGCGCGGCGCCGCGCCGGTCCTGGACCGGCTGATCACCCTGATGGTTCCCGGCCCTTCGGTCGAGGACGCCTACGGGCATGATCAGCCGGGCGACCCCACGCCGGTGAAGGTGTGGGCAAAACGGATGGACGCGGCGCCGCGGGACCAGCTGGACTGGGACAACGACGCCCGGCTGAACGTCAACACGGCCGTATTCGTCATCCGGTGGCGAGCGGACGTGGACGTGGTGGCCGGCCAGCTGAACATCATCGACGACGAAGGGCAGCGCAGGTGCGTCATCGGTCGCGCCCCCATGGAGCGCCGAATGCGCCACCTGGCGCTGCTTTGCGAGAGGATCTCATGAGCACTCAATACAACTGCCCCTTGTACGGAGACCATTGCTTCCAGGGCAACCTGATGGGGCCTTGTAGGCACCAAGGCCCGGCCCCTCCGGAGCGGGGGATCGAGGTGGCGGTTGTCGAAACCGGCGCGCTGCCCCAGGGCGGCGAGACGGCCATTGACGAGACCGTTTCCCAGGAAACGGGGTTGCAGCCCCATGCCTGAATCCGACATGCAGCTGGTGTGGCTCGGCGACCAGGTTTTCGAGCTGCTGATGGACGAGGGCGCCGAGGCGTTGGATGAAACCACCGCCGACGCCGCGCTGATCGCCCGAGCGGACGCGCCGGTGGACCGCGGCAACCTGGCCGCCGGCTTCCACAACGAACCGGCAAAACGGGTCGGCGATGACATCGTGGGCCGATTTGGAGTCGACCGGGCGGTGTTTTACGCCGCCGCCGTGGAAGTGCGGCATCCCACCAAGGCGGGGTTCATCCGGCGGGCCGGGGACCGCGCGTTTGGAAAGCTGGCGGAACGGGTCGGCGGGAAGGCCAAGACAATCAAAACCAGTCGCAAGGGAGCCAAGTCAACGCGGCGAATAGGGTTCGACTGATGGACGAGTACGATCCCATGCCGGACCTGAAGGAAATCGTAGAGGAGGCGACAGCGGGCCTGCCGTCGGAACTCCAGTTGCAGAAAATATCCATCGGCGCGTTCGACGGCAACGAGCCAACGCCCTTCGCATTCCTGCGGAGCATCGGGGGTTCCGAGCCGGACGCCCAGGACCCCGAGGCGGAGCGGCGCCTTGACGTAACGGTGTTCGCCGCCACCGAGGCGGACGCGAACCGGATCAGCAACCGGATCCACCGGCACATCCGGCGCCGCAGCCAGGAGCATCGGGAGGCCTACGAGCTGTATCAAGGCGGACATCCGGATCACCCGGTGCCCCCGGACGACCTCACGCTGCCCAGCCTATTCAGCGCGGGCGGCCCACTGGACATATTGGAGCGGGACCTCAAGTTGCCGGGAGTGTTTCGCAGCTATTACCTGATTTACGCCGAAGGCGATTAGGCCGCCCAAAGGACGGCAAGGGAAAGGAGGTGTAGGCATGCCCTACAACAGGAGACTCAGAGGCCGGGTGCATTGGTGGTTGGCGGACGCGGAAACCCCGGTGACGGCGGCGCCCAACCTGACGCCCGCGGCGCCTTGGGAACTATTCGCAGAGTCGTTCTTCGACAATGACGGCGTGAGAATCATGCGCTCCCAGGCCCTCGAGGATGAGGAAGCGCTGAACGAACTGGAGCCGGTGGACGTCTGGCGAACCAGCGACATCAAGACGGTGTCCGGCCGCGTGAAGGACATCAGCCTCGAGACGCTGCGGAAAATATTCAACAACAATGCGATCGCCGCCACAGCCGCCACAGCTGCCCAGGTCGCGTACAGCAGCATGTCCATGGACAGCGGCATTGAGGTGGCCAAGTACGCGCTGATCTGCCAGGTCGACGCATCTCCCTACGACGGCCGCAACAATTTGCACCGCCCGGGCTTTCGGACGGAAATCTACTTCCCGCGGTGCGCCGAAAAGAGCGACTTCGAAACCATCGTCGGCGCCAAGCAGACCGCGATGGTGCCGGTGGAATTCCAGGCCTACAAGAGCGAGACCGTCGGCTTCTCCAACCTGATCCGCATGACCACCGGCCCCACCATTTAGGGCAGGCGAGAAATGGAAGCGTTGCGCATGGAACAGCTGGCGCCCACCCGGGCGCGGTACAAGCTGCGGGGGTTGCGCTACCGGCTGAAGAGCCCGGTGGACTTCACCCTCATTCAGTGGTTGGAACTCAACCGCGACGACCAGGCGCTGGCGGAGGCGACCACGGAGTCGGAGCAGGCCATCGCGTGCGTAGCCCTGATGCCGCAGATCTTCTTTGATGCCCTGTCGGAAGAACTGGTGCGGTCGATGACGCTTTGGGAGGCGTGGGAGGCCCGGGAGTCTTTTGTGTTGGGCTTGAGCGGCAGCGCGATGATGAGCCGTTCAAGCCCGAAGCCGAGCCGGATGAAACGCCTACGCCGTTGGATGAGATCGACTTTGGGAGGTTAGCCGCACTCCTGGCGGAACACTTCGGCGGCGGCATGTGGACGTGGCTGTACGAGCACCCAATCACCGTATTCCAGCGGGGGATTGACCTGTTGGGGGCATTGGACGCTCACCGAGCCCTGGAGCAGACCGCGGTAACGCGGCTGGCCATGGGGCGCATGCGAGACACCGACGCCAGCAACCTGATCGCCGACTGGGAGGAGGCCGCCGCGCGCCTGTCGGGGAATGCCGAGGATGATGACATGCCGACGCTGGAAGAGCTGGCCCGTGAATTCGCGGCGGCCGGCATGAACGTGCAGGTGGTGTAGCGATGCCGGATTTAGGGTCGGCAACGCTCACATTGCGCGTGGCCGGCGAGAAATTCAAAAAGGGGCTGGCCGACGCCAAAGGGCAAGCCGACAAAACCACCAAGGGCATCGGCGGGGCGTTCGGGCGAGTCCAGCAGAAGATTCAGGGCGCGGCCGGCAAGGTGCCCGTGTTCGGTGGCGCATTGGCATCGTTGGCCAGCCCCGCGGGGTTGGCGGCCGCAGGCATCGGCCTCGTGGTCGGTGGCCTGACGAAGATGGTCACCGGGGTTGTCAGGGCGGAGAAAGAACTGCGCCCGATGATCGAGCGCAGCCGGATCGGCGGCGAGGCACTGCAGAAACTGGCGGAGGCGGCCAACCGCGCCGGTTCCGAAGATGGCCTGGAGGGTGTTACCGACACGGCCCAGGAGCTGCAGCTGCAGTTGGGCGAACTCGCCCTCACCGGCGGGGGCCGTGCCAAGGAGGCGCTGGACGCCCTGGGGCTGTCGGCCGAGGAACTTCAGAAGATGGAGCCGGAGGCGGCCTGGCGCGCCGTCGTCGCCGAGATTCAGAAGATCCCCAACGTGGCCAACCGAGCCGTCGCCGCCGAGGAAATCTTTGGCGGTAGCAGTGAGAAACTGGCCGGTATCGTCAACATGACGAATGGCGAGTTTGCCGCGCTGCTCGAAACTGTCGAGAAGACGGGGGATTTCCTGACTGAAGATCAGCTCGCCGATGCGAAGCTTTTCACTGAACAGGTCACGAAACTGAAGGACAGTTTCAAGGGGGTGGCCACCTCCATCGGATCGGCGCTGATTCCGATCCTCACCAACGTCGTTAAGTTCTTCAACGACGATTTGCTTCCGCCGATCAAGGACATTGCGCGGGTGATGGGGCCGATTCTCATACCCATCCTAAAGACGTTCGCCAGCATCTTCGGCGGGAACATCAAGACCGTCCTGGTTGTGGTGGCCGACGTCCTGAAGTTCGTATCGCAGGTGCTGACCGGCGACTTCGCCGGAGCCTGGCAGACGGTGCAGCACATTGCCCAGACCGTGATGAACGGGATCATCCGGATTTACAACGCCACCATCGCCAAACTTCCGGGCGTCAGCAAGATCGACATGCTGGATTTTGCGGATAACGTGAAGATCGCTGAGGAGGCAGCCGATGGCCTGGCGACGTCGATGGACGATATGGCCACATCGGTGGTGGGCGCTGCCGAAACCACAGCGGTCGCCGCCAAAGCCATGGCGGACGAAGTGGCGAAGGCCGCCAGGTCCGCTGCTTTTGAGGTGCTGAAGGCCGAGCAGCAACTGACCCGGGATCTGGAAGCGGAGGGAGAGAGGCGGCTCCAAGCGGCCCGCGACCAGATGGCCGCGGATAAGGCGATCCGCGACGAGATTGCCGAAGCCGAAGCCAAGGCCCTGCAGGACCGGAAGGACGCCAACAAGAAATTCCGCGATGACTCGCACGCCGCTTTGCTGAAGTCATTCGGTGTTACCGAAGTCCAGTACAAGCTCGCCCAGGGCCGCATCAAGAAGCTGACCGCAAAACAGTACGCGGATCTGATACGGGAAGCCGAGGAGTTCGGCATCGACGATCTCGCCTTGCTCTTAGCGCATAACCTCAAGATGGAGACCGAGCAGAATCGATCCATCAGAGAGCTGGCCCAGGCCGATGCGGATGCCAAGATCGCCCAAGCGGCGGCGGATGTGGCGCACCGTGCTGACTTGGTGGCCGCGCTCGATACTCACATCGCGACCATCGCCACTCAGATTGAGACCGCAGACAGCAATGAGAAAACGGCTCTAATAGCCCAGTTGGCCGACCTCAAAACGCAGCGGGATACCGCTTATGCAGCCAGCCTGCAGGATAGGCTGAACGCTGCCCAGGCCGAGATCGACGCTGTTGGCGAGAAGATCAAGACGGCGCAGGGGGCGGAGCTGGCCGCGCTGCAGGCGCACGCGGCAGCATTGATCGCCGAGTACGGCGTGCTGAGCGCCGGCATCAACGCGGAGCTGGAGAAGATCGAGACGCCCAAAGTGGTCGAAGTGATCACGAAGCACAGCGACGTGCGCGGCACCTTCAGCGGGGGCGGCGACATACAAGACGACGGCAGTGTCAGAACTGCCGGGGTTACTTTCAACGATGATGGCACAATTTCTACGCACGAAAGCACGTCGGGGAATTCACAGGACCTTTATCTCGATGACTCTGGCAATGCTTACTACAATGAAGAGCTAACCCAGCCGGCGGGAGACACTTTCCAGGACGCGGTTGACCAAGCTCTGGGCCACGACACCATCCCCGGCTCGCAGCACGGATCGCTGGTCCGCGGTGTCCGCAGTCCCCTCGGCCGGATGATTCGCGTGGGCGAGAACCGGACCGACGAGGGGATATTCCCACTGCCGCCCGGGCTGCTGGATTCGCTGCGGCGCGGCGGCGTGAAAGGCGGCGGGGAAGACATTGGCCGGCCGATTGTGGTGCAGCTGCAGGTGGGTCGTCGCACGATGGAAGAGATTGTGGTTCGGGGCAACGCCGAAGCCCAGCGCTCCGAGCGGATTGACTGATGCCGGACTTCTATCCAGAGATATACATCGGCGCCCCGGCCGGAGGCGACTACTTCACCGACACGGTGCCCGCCGCGGCCACGGGGTTGCTGCAGTCCGTCGACATTCGGGAGGGGCAGGACGAGGCACGCCCGTTCCAGCGGTCCGAGCCCAGCCGCTTCACCGCTCGATATATCGTCGGCGCGGACAGTCGGCCGTATCAGGCAGGCCAGCTGGTGATTGTGCGAGTGAAGCAGGACCAAGGCACTTACGACTGGTTCCGCGGCATCACGACGTCGCCGGATTATGACACTCCCAATTGGGGGCGAACCGTGGTAGACGTTCCGGCGTTGGGCACATTTGACCGGCTGCGGCAAACGGTTGCCGTTGCGTCGGTATCCAATCACTCCTATGCCGCGGCGCTGGGGGATGTGCTGACAGCGGCTGCTTGGCCGACCGATGCGAAGTTTCGTCAGATAGCGGCAGCGGATTTCAGCGAAACCCTTTCCAATTGGGAGGTGTCCGCCAAAGCATTGACGGCGATGGAAGCCATTCTGAACACGGCGGGTCCGCCGGCGCGGATGTTGCCGTTGCGCAACGGCGGGCTGCAGGTGATCCGTGATATTGGCACCATTTCCGGCTCCCATGTTTTCGACGCCTCCGACCTGAAAGACAGTTACGACCTGTCATTCAACGACCAGAGTCTAGTCAATGCCGTGGCCCTGCAGGGAACCGAGTACGCGTCGAGCACGTCATCGTCATCCCAGGTTAGGACATTGCCCTCGTCATTCAAAGTCCTGGGCGGCCTGCGATCCGGCAATCGGGCGGCATTGGCCGAACGGATTTTCGATGCCTATGAATTCGGGTTGACCTACCTGACGTTCACCCTGACGGTGAACCGGCCCTTTGTGTACGAGCGGGCGCGACGGTTGCGGTTGGGGGCCGTTATCGCCGTTGACTTGGAGGGTGAGCGCCGGTCGGGTTACATCGCTTCTCTGGAGTGGAGCTGGCACAAGACCATTGCCCGGGTGCGGGTGGGGATGGTGGTAAAGGGGAACATCGTCGGCGTCCGGTTCCCGCCGGTCTATGCCTACGGCGGATTCAAAATCACGGAGGTGGCGACCTAATGCCTATACTTGCATTGACCAACGCGGGATCGGCCGCGTTATTCTCGGGCCATTTCGACCCGACGCATATGGAGCTGGGCAGCGATGCCTTGCTGGGCAACCTGGTTGGGATTACCGATATTGGCACGGTCGTCAGAGAACTGACGATTGCCTATATGCTGACCGGCAACGAAATTCAGTTCGCCAGCATCGATACCAACGATGCCCAGGCATATGACGACTTCCGAACGCTGGCAGTTTGGGCCGGAGATCCTTCGCTTGCGAGCAGCATCCTGCTTGGCGCAAACAGCACCGGCGACGCCACCATTTACGGGGAAAAGAAGCTGGGGCGTGATTTGCTGGTGAGCGGCGGCTTTCTGTTGACGATAGCCCAGGCGGAACGGGTAAATTTCACTCAGGGCCTGATTATCGGCAACTTCCGCACCGGGAACCGCAACCCAGTTGCCGCCGATGGCTCGGACGGCGATGTTTGGTCGCGCACCGACGCCAATTACGTTGCCCAGAAATCGGGCGGAGCATGGCGACGGCTCCGCACTGTTTTGAAATATGAGCTGCTGAGAGACTGGGCGCTGGCCCCGGCCAACAGCGCCCCATTTGGCATCAGCAGCGACGGCACCGACATCTACGTCGTGGATGGCGGGGCAGATCGGGTCTACGTGTACTCGTCAGGAGGGGCGGCGTTATCCAATTGGGCGCTGGCCTCGGGCAACAGCGCCCCATTTGGCATCAGCAGCGACGGCACCGACATCTACGTCGTGGATCGCGGGGCAGATCGGGTCTACGTATACTCGTCAGGAGGGGCGGCGTTATCCAATTGGGCGCTGGCCTCGGGCAACAGCGCCCCATTTGGCATCAGCAGCGACGGCACCGACATCTACGTCGTGGATCGCGGGGCAGATCGGGTCTACGTATACTCGTCAGGAGGGGCGGCGTTATCCAATTGGGCGCTGGCCTCGGGCAACAGCGCCGCAAATGGCATCAGCAGCGACGGCACCGACATCTACGTCGTGGATGGCGGGGCAGATCGGGTCTACGTGTACTCGTCAGGAGGGGCGGCGTTATCCAACTGGGCGCTGGCCCCGGCCAACAGCGGCCCAAATGGCATCAGCAGCGACGGCATCGACATCTACGTCTTGGATGAGATCACAGATCGGGTCTACGTGTACTCGCTGTGACAACTGGCGGCGCGCGAACGGGTCGGCCAACTGACGTAGGTGCCTAAGGGAACCCTGAGCAAGAATCAACGCGACGGCGTGGGGGCCGGAGGGGGAGTACCGCTCGCGCGTGCGAGGTAACTCATAACTAAAATCCGCCTGTCAGAAGTCTTTATCTCAACACTAAGTGTATATATGCCAATCAACCCTAGAGACCGCCAAGAATATGATCGCCGCCGCGCGGCCGACCTCGAGCTCATCAAGGAGTCTACAGCCCCCGCGGAGGCGCACAGCGCAGCCGACGCAGTGGAAGCCGTCGCCGAGTTCCGGATGTGGGCCGAGTCAACGCTGGTCATCGCCGAGGGGCCCCTGGCCGGTCAGCCTTTTCGCATCCACGACTGGCAGTACGACTGGCTGGTGGAGGCCATGGCGCCCGGAGTGCGGGAAGCGGCGCTGAGCGTGGCCCGCAAGAACGGCAAGACCGGCGTCATCGCCGCCTGGGAACTGGGCCGGATGGTGGGGCCGCTGAACCGGCCGTACTTCCGCGGCATTGTGGTCAGCGTCACCGGACTCCTGGCGTCCGAGCTGTGGAAGGCGATGGACCACATCGCCAAGGTGTCGAGACTCAAGGGCGTCAAGATGTACCGGACCCCCACGCCGGGGCACATCGAGGGCAACCACGAGGCGGTGGTCGACTTCCTGGCCGCCGACAAGAGCACCGGCCACGCCGTGGGCTGCGACGAGCTGATCATCGACGAGGCCGGCCTGCTGGGCGAGGAAAAGCGGCCGCTGTGGAACGCCTGCTACTCCAGCATGTCCGCCCGCGACGGCCGGATGCTCATGATTTCGATTCGTGGCCACAGCCCGATGTTCACCGAGGTGCGGGCCAGGCGTGATACGCCTCAGGTCGTCTGGCAGGAGTACTCGTGCGAGCAGGACGCGGACCCATCCGACACCGCCGAGTGGCACCGGGCCAACCCCGGCCTGGCCAGCGGGATCAAGAGCCTGAATTACATGCGGGATTCTCTGGCCAAGGCCCTGGCCAGCCCGCAGGACATGGTCCACTTCCGGACCATGGAACTCAACTCAGTTGGGCAACCGGATCAGGAGGTTATCGTGGACGTGGCAGACTGGCGAAAATGCGTGGTCGACGAGCTGCCGGCGGCGGAAGGGCCGTGCTTTGTCGGGCTTGACCTCGGCGGCGCCAAGAGCTTCACCGGCGCGGCGGCCTATTACCCGCTGACCAAGCGCCTGGACGTCTGGGCCGGCGTCGGCGGGACCCCTACGCTGGAGGCCCGCGGCCAGGCGGACGGAGTCGGCGCCCGGTACGTCGCCCAGGCGCGCCGCGGCGAGCTCACCGTCTATGAGGGCTGGCGGGAAACGCCGGTACTGCCCTTCATGGAGGACCTGTTCGACCGGCTGGCCGGTTCCGCCATCGAGGGGATCGCCGCCGACCGCTACAAACAGGCCAGCGTTGAGGACGTGCTCGACTCGCTGGATCCGGAAAACTGGACCGGCTACCTGGAATGGCGAGGGCAGGGGTTTCGTGACGGCAACGAGGACGTGGTGGCCTTCCAGCGCGCGGTGTACGGCGAGCGGATACAAGCCCCCAGCAACCTGCTCCTGGAGTCGGCGATCCTGGAGTCCCAGCTGGAGTACGACGCCGCGGGCAACCTCAAGCTGGACAAACGTCGTCGGCGCGGCCGCATCGACCCGCTGAGCGCTGCGGTACTCGCGGTGGCCATGGGCGAGCGCCTCCGGCGCCACTTCGACGAAGTTGACGATGATGATGATGATGACGGTGAGACCGGCTTCGGTCTGACGACGGTCTGAGATGAGCCGGCATCACCGTGAAACCGGCAACCGGCTGTGGGCCGAGCTGCGCCTCCTGGTCTTCGAGCGTGACGGCTACCGCTGCACGAAATGCCACAAGGCCGGCCTGTTTGAGTGCCACCACGTCAAGCCGCTGCACGAAGGCGGGGGCAACGAGCTGCTCAACCTGACGACGCTGTGCCGCGGCTGCCACCTGGAGGCGCACGCCAGGAAGCAGACGCCCGGCGAAATGGAATGGCGGCAGCGCGTAGCCGAGACCGAACGGGAAGGGTGAGACTATGATCACACTACGCTGGCCCTGGGAGACCCGAGCCGTCGAGACCGTCACCACCGACGCCGGCGGTAGCAGCGGCAATGTTACCGAGGACGTGCTCGACACGCTGACCAATCAGCTCGCGGGTGGTGGCAACGCGGAAGTCGCCAAGACCGCCGCCGCCGAGTTCGCGGTGGGCGTTCTCAGCCGCGGCTTCGCGCTGGCCGACGTGCATCCCGCGGTGCCCGCGGTCAGTCCGGGGTTGCTGGCGATGGTCGCCAGGCAGGTCCTGCTCCACGGCAACGCCGTGCTGGCCATCGACCTGACGCAGGTGGCCGAAATAGAACTCACGCCGGCGGCGCGTTACGAGATGACCGGCGGGACACGCCCGTCCAGCTGGCGTTATCAGGTGAACCTGGACTCACCGGACGGGATGATCGAAGTGCGCGACATCGGCGGCGCCGGCGTGGTCCACTACCGCATCGGCGCCACGTTTGCCAAACCCTGGCACGGAGTGTCTCCGCTGGTCAACGCGGGATTCACGGCCGGCCAGCTGGCGAACATGGAGCGGCGGCTGCAGCAGGAGGCAAACGCCCGGGTGGGCTATCTGCTGCCGGTGCCCGACGCCACGCCCACCAAGCGGGTGCAGAAGATCCGCGATGACCTGGGCAAAATCGCCGGCAACATCGCGATCACGGAGACCACGTCGCGGGGATTCGGCCAGGGCAGACTGGCGGCGCCGGCCGGAGACTGGGATGTGAAGCGCTTCGGGCCCAACATTCCGCCATCCAACATCGTGCTGCGCGACTCCGCCGCCCTGGCCGTGATGGGCGACCTGGGAGTGCCCCCGGCGCTCTACGCCGGCGACGGCGGCGCGCTGCGAGAGGCCTACCGGCAGCTGCTCACCGGCGGGATCCTGCCGCTGGCCAATCTGCTGGCCGCCGAACTGAGCGAGAAGTTCGAGTTCGACGTCCGTTTCACCTTCCGACGGCTGGCAGCGGCGGACATCGCCGCCCGGGCGCGGGCCTACGGCACGCTGATCCAAGCCAACATGTCGCCGGAACGGGCCGGCGTGGTGTCCGGCATCGAGGAATAAGGCGCTGATGCGCAAGCAACGAAACACAGCATTGGAGGTTAGATCATGACCGCTTACGACGCCACACACCATATCCTGCTCAGGGACGAGGCGCACCAGCGCTGCATCCACCAGGACCGCGAGGTCGCCGAATACGTGAAACGAGTCAAGAAGGCCGGCCTCGATGTATTCCCCGTCGACTGTCCGGATTGGCCGCCGGTGAAGCGCACGCCCCTGCCCATCATAGTGTTCGGCATCTCCGTCGACGGCAGCGGCGGCGGCGGGTCCTCGATGGGCGGTCCCACCGCCGACATGACGTGGCAGGGCCAGCAGCTGGCGGTGGCGTGCAACCGGGGCGACGGGCGCTCCTACGATGACTACGTCACCGAGCGCAAGCTTCGCGACATCACCGCGGAAATGGTGCCGTCTGACTGGATGGGCTTGCGGCATGGCTGGATGAAGGCGCCGGAGCGCATGTCCTACGCCTGGCAGGTCGACGAGTTCGACCCCAACCAGCACGTGGTGATCCGCTACTGGTGTCGCCGCAACAACGTCAACATCGTCGCCTTCTGGCGCCAGTTCTATCCAGAGGTAGAGGACTTCCTCGACGTCGTCGAGACCACCAACCCCGAGATCGTCGAGGAGTCGCAGGAGGGCTCCTACAGCCCGACGCGTCGCTGCATAATGCGTTCGCAGCTCTACCTCCTGCGGAACTACTTCCTGGACACGCAGGAAGGGCCGCCGGTTCCGGACCCGGTCACACCGCCCATGCCGGCGCCACAGCCACGGGAAGTGCACGACAGCGACGACGAGGAAGCGCAGGTGCAGTGGAGCGTCCACGACGGCGCCCACGCCTACGAGCCCCACGAGGTGATGCCGGCGCTGGAGTCCGCCCTGGGGCGGGATGTCCGGCTGTTCAGCGGCACCACCATGGACTCGCGCATCGTTGCCATCAGCCGCGAGGCGATGGCGCGGTACCTGGCCGCCAATCCCGTTGACCAGCGGCAGTACATCCGGGACAGCGGCGGCCGCAACTACGACTGCGACGACTTCGCGCTCACCCTGCGCTCCAACCTGATTCGCGACCACGGCTACAACTGCTGCGCCGTCGTCGCCGGCGACGTGCACGCCTTCAATGCCTTCGTCGTGGTGGGCGAAAACGGGCCCGAGGTGGCGTTCGTGGAGCCCCAGACCGACGGGTTGGTGGGTGAGCTCACCGGGCAGTACTCCGTCGATCGACGCTGCGAGGTGATCATTTGACAAATCCGGCTGCTATGACCTGTCGGCGACGTGCAAGCAATGGGCATTACCAAGATAACTGCACATGATACCGTTGCCAGATGCAAAATACGCTACCGTCGTGATCGACCCGCCCTGGAAGTCTGCGGGCTTCCCGAAATCAACCTGGGTGGAGGGGCCTGCCGCTGGTTGCTGTCGGGGTGGCACCAGCGGCACGGGCCATTGGTGCCATAAAAAAGCGGCCCACCAGGATTTCGATTACCCGTTGATGAGCTTGGCCGGATTGCAAGCCCTTGATATTCCGTCCCTGCTGGAACCGGACGCGCTGGTGTTCTTATGGGTGATCAATCGTTTTGTGCGTCCGGCGTTTGACCTGCTGGATTCGTGGCGATTGGAATACATGTGCATGATGGCCTGGGTCAAACCGCATGGGCCAAAGCCAGTAGGCTACCCGATTTACAACATGGAGCCGATCATCGTCGGGCGGCAGGGTCGGCCTAAATTCTTAGACACAAAGGATTTTCGGACGGCGAACCTTTGGGATGCGCCCCGCAACCCCAATGCCGCGCCTGGTGCTTGGGGCCGGCAGATTGCCAATTGCACGAAACCTGACGGCCTATACGCCCTACTGAGAAGGGTTACGCCTTCTCCCCGGCTAGATATGTTCGCTCGCAGACGGATTGAGGGGTTCGATGCGTGGGGGGACCAAGTTCCAGCGGAAACTGAGGCAGGCAGGTTGCTATGACGCGCTCGCTACACCTCACCTGCTGCTGCGCCTACGCCCAGCCGTTGTCGGCTCGGCCCGGGCTGCGTCGTTCAACTGCTGCGGGGTGAATATCTCCACGTACGCCGCTCCGGTGTCCCGGTTGACCACCACTACCGCGACGTGAACGCCATCGCCGCCGCGGCGCTTGCGCATGAAGTGCAGCGCATCGAACTCGTCCGGCGCTCCGGCGCGGAAACCGTCGTGATCAATGCGGTCCCATTCCTCGGCGCTCTCGACGAACACCCTCGTAACCATGTCGCCATTAACCTCGGGGTGGACCACCATGAAGTCGTTGACCACGATGTCCGTGGGGTCGAATTGCAGGCGCCACCCCTGGCGCTGCAGCCACAGCTGGACGGCGCGATCCTCCTCAACAGCCCGTAGCGGTGGGCCGTCGAACGCCTCCGCCAGTTCCCGGTCCCAAACGCGGTAGCACCGCGCGCCACGCAGATCATTCTGTTCCAGCATTGTCATTCCTCCGTTTCAACCTTGCAGACGCATTCCACATACAAATTGCAGTCGCAGAGGGGTTCCGTTTGAATTTGCGGTGCAGTAGGGAGATTTATTCAGTTTCCTCGTCTGCTACGATTGCCCAATCGGCATCTTCCAGAATTCCTTTGGGGTCATCCATCACCATCTCTTGCACCTCCTCTATGGTGATAGCCGTGGGGTCATCAAACCAGCCTTCTACTAAATCAATGGTGATTTGGGCTTTCATTTGCTGTTTCCTCCGTCTTTACTTTCCTGCCCCGCAAATTCAAACGGAACCCGTAGAGGACCTCTACGGTCCCGTCGCCGCCGAACACGATGGTACACCCCTCGCCGCACTTTCAACATGGGTTCACCTCCGCGTCCTGCTCCGCCCCAATCTATGGTGCAATGCAAAACCAGCAACTGCAATCAGGCACCCGGCTGGTATGCGCCAGGTCCGGCTCGATGCTGCAGAGCCAGTGCGTGGCCACCAGGTTGCCGGCGTCGACCGTGCCGCCCTTGCCGATCGGCCGGATCGTCGCCACGTGCGCGTCATCGCCCAGTGGTTGCCCGCAGCGCAGGCATAGACCGTCCTGTCGGTCGACGACGCGGCGGCGTAGTTTGTCGATAGCGGCGGTGGAAGCCATCAGCGGGCTCCGGCGGCTTTCCCAGCATCTACTCGGCATTTGTGGGGACCGCGAACCTTCCCTGCCGCATCGAGACACAGGTTTCCTGGCAAGGCTCGGCACCAATCGCATCGGACGGCGAGGCATTCCATCCGCGACCAGTGCTCATATAGCAAAATCCCTTTCTTCTTGTGGAAACAGGGTTCGCCGACAGCTGCCCCACAATGAGTGCAAGGGCCCAGCCTGGCCAGGTTTTCCCGCTCAGGGTGGACCTGCTTCAACTGCTGGGTCCCGTGCAGAGATACCTCCGTGCACAACTGCCCCGGCGAAGCCAGACACCGGTGGCAAATAACGCCGTTAGCGTTCATCAGCGGCCCTCCGGAGCGGGTGGCGCCTCAGACATGCTGTGCCAGCAATCGAGCACGGCGCGGTACTCGGTCACCCAGGACGACAGGACGGGGCAACGGCCCCCCACGCTTCCCCGACAGGGATGGTGCTCCCGATCCCAGGGCGAATCGTCCATCTGAGCGTACATGGCGTCGGTGATGAGGTCGTAATAGCGTTCGTAGGTGGACGGCGTTGTTTCCGCTCCCAGCCGATCATCCTCCGGCGCGCGCCAGCCCGTCCAGATGGCCACGTCATCGCAGTGTAGTGGCTCCGGCGTATAACCGGCCGCCATCAGATCCGCTTCAAGTTTGCTTGCCATGGTTATTCTCCTGCCCCCACAGTCGCCGGCTCCGTCAGGTGGCCGTTTCCCTGGGAAACGGTGTCGAACTTGCCCGCCAGCCGCAGGTGATGGGTCATCAGGGCGGCGGTCAACTTACGGGCGCCATCCCCCGACAGGGCTGAGATGGAGTCGGCGTTGATGACCGGGCCGTACCCTTCCCGACCGTTCCAGGTGGGAACCAGGGATTCCGAGCCCAGCAGGTCGCTCACCATTTCGCCCAGCCCTGACTCGTGGCTCCAGTCCTCGTCGTAGAACCCCAGCGGATTGGTCCAGGCCAGCGCGGGGTTGGCGGCGACCAGCGAGGCAGCCAGCACCAGGCAGGCGTCGTCGGTCAGGGGTTCCAGCTGCCGCATCAGGTGTTTGACCGACTTGGCGTCCTGGCGGTCAATCTCCTCCTCTTGCGACTGCAATGTGCCCCGGTAGGCGGCCTCTCCCAGGTTCAGTTTCTGCTGGTAGTGCTCCCGGTTCATGCAGACCAGCGTGACATCGCGCAGGGTGTAGCCGTCGCGGGACTTCGCATACGCAGCTCCAATGGTGCACCGCATGCACTCGTCCAGGTCGGGGAACCACGGCGGTACCGGCCCTCCTCCTTCCCGACTCCAGGCGTATTTATTCTGACGGCCATCCAGATTCCCCTTTTCCAGAATCTTCCAGAAGGCGGTGTTGCCACTCACGTCCCGCAGGTCCGCCCTGGTGCCGAGCTGCGCCCGTTCGTCGTCGTTGACCGGCCGACTCGGACCCTTCTTTTCACGGGCAGCGGCCACCTGCTTGAAGACCGGGTCCTTGGCCATCACCACCTCAAAATGCTTGTCCCGGCTGGCGCTCTTAGGTGGCGCCGCGGCAGAGTTCCCGCCGGTGGCCGCGGATTCCTTGGTGGCCTCCCTCGTGGCTCTGGTCTGCCGCCGGCGCCATTCCCTCACCGCGCAGGTCCAGACCCGTGATGAGTCACATTGCAATTCGTAATGTTCGTCCAGGGAGTTGGCGGCCGGGATCGTATGCAGCGTGTCGGGCAGTTGCTGGGCAAAGGTGGCGGTGTCGAAGGTTGCCTCACGGGAAGCGCCACTGTGATGGTGTATGGGCCGCGGTCCCAGGGGCCGGAAGTCCCCTTCGTTGTAGGACACTCTGTTTGCAATTAACCGCCGGACGTGGCGGCGGCTCCAGTCCGGAGCACCCTTTCGCCCGTGCGTGCTAACGATCCCTTGGACCACGTCCTGCATATCCTCAATGTGGGCGTGGTCGGCATTCTGCAGCACAAGGAACTCCCTGGCCGCGTACATCTTGAGGTCGCCGCTCTCCACGTGTTCCAGCACAAAGTCGGGCAGGTCCAGGACCCGCAAGTTGTTGCTCAACGTGGAACGGTCGATCCCCAGCTGGTCGGCCAGCGCCTGGACGGTCAGCTGGGTCTCATTGACCGCCCGGTAGTGGGCCCGCACCACTTCAATCTGGCTCAGCTGCTTGCGTAGTTCATTTTCGGTCAGGGCCAGGACGACCATGCCCTCGTCGCTGATTTCGGCCACGTCCATCTCGACGTGGGGTTCGCCGCGGCCCTGCTGGTGGAGCAGCCGGCAGCCCGCAACCCGGCGGTGGCCGAACGCCAGCTGGATCCGCCCGCTCACCTCGGGGTGCCGACGTCCCAGGGGCGCCTGCAGCAACCCCAGTTGGTGGATGCTGTCAGCCATCTCTGCGACCCCGTCCGGGTCCATGTCCACCCGCGGCTGCCAGGGGTTGTCGTCGATCGACGCCAGGTCGATCCGTTCTCTGGTTTTCATGGCAAAATCACTCACTCCTTTGTCGTATAGATTAGTCGGACACCGCGGTGCTTCCACCACCAGGGGAAGGCGGTCCCGGTCCTGAGCTCGGACAGTCTGATCAGCTGCCACCACTGGACCAGGACCCGGGCCTTGGCGTGGCAGTCCTCGCAGGTGCACCACCAGCTGAGGTCCTCCCGTGAATGGTAGATCGCCAGCTCATGGTCGGGTTGCTCGGCGCCGCAGTGCATGCACGTTCCGGTTGCTCGCCCACGGGTGGTGTGGATGGTGGTCATGCGTCCTCCTGTGCCATCAGGCTGCTTTCCTGGTCGGCCGGTAGAACTCCGGCAGCGGCTCCGACCTGACCAGGTCGTCGATCAGACCCAGCGTCCGCGCCGGGGAGTGGATCAGGTGGTCGGCGTCCAGGTCCCGGGCCGCCAGGTGCACGTAGATCATCGTCGACCGCAGGCTGGCGTGTCCCATGAGCTCCTTCAGCTGGAAGATCCCGCCCCCGCCGCGCAGGTACTGGGTTGCGAAGGTATGGCGGAGCGTGTGGGGGCCATTCTTCTGCTTGCCCGCGGCGATGCCCGCCGCCCGGAACGCCCGCTTGACGACCTGCTGCAGTCCGGACACGGTGAGCGGGCCCCGCTGCCCGACCCAGTAGTGGGTGTCGTCCCCGATTCCCTCCAGGGCTTCGGCGATCTCCGGCGATATGACGGTCACCCTGGTGTCGGTCTTGCCCCGCACGGTGAGCGCGGTCCCGTCGATGTCCCCCTTCCTCATGCTGTGCAACTCGCCGATCCGGACCCCGGTGTCCAGTAGCGTCAGGATCGCCAGCAGGTTCCGCTGGAACCGGCAGGAGCCCACCAGCGCAGTTATTTCCCGGGCTGTCAGCACCCGCGGCAACGGCGTCGCCCCGGGCAGGGACGGCAGTCTCCGGATCGGCGACGGCAGGCCGTACTCCTCCTCCACGAAGCGGAAGAAGGCCCGCCAACACTTCACCAGGGACCGCCGCGATTCCCGGCTCAGGTTGCCCTCCATCAGGGCCGGCAGCAGCACGTCCAGGGTGGTGGGCAGCCGGTACTCGCAAGCGCGTATCTTGTTGAATGCCCAGTGGTATTGCGCGATGCCCGGCGCCCTCACGCCCACGGCGAGCCGCACCGCGATGAACTTCTTCATCGCCACGTCCAATGCCAGCTGGGTGATGGGCGTCATGGTCGATACCTCTCATGAAAGTGATATCGAAATGTTGGTGTTTAAGGCCCGCCACTACGGCGATCCCATACCTACAACATGACGTCATGGCGCCCATTCCCTACTCAAAACTGCTCTCGGACGGGTCCAAAATGCGTGTCGGCGGGCCGCACAAAGCGGTCTGGACGATAGGTGCAGATCCCATACGATTCAGGCCTCGCGGTCGTCCCGGCAGCACCGTTCGATTATCTCAATCAGTCCCGTCAAGCTGCGTCCCGGGATGTCCCGCATCCTTTCCTTCAGGGCCCGGTAGATGGTGCGGGCCGAGATCAGGTCGGCCTGCTCCATCGCGTAGCGGTGGCGGCGTCCCTGCGGCCTCAGGATCCCGTGGCGGCGGGTCATCTCGTGCCGCACCCAATCGTCCGACACTCCCAGGCGCTCCGCCGTCTCAGCCACCGTGTACAAACCTTTCTGGCGGCGGAGCTGCCCGTTGACCTTGGCGCGGCGGGTGGTCACGGCGCCCGGCGTGCGATCCAGGAGGCGCGCGGTTTCCTCGAGGCTGTGCTCCAGCAGCAGGTCCATCATCCGTTCCTCGTCCTGGGGCTTCCACAGGCGGGAGCGCCCGCGTTTGATTCTTCCCCCCTCCTCGAGGGCCTGCTGGACCGTTCGGTTCGATGCGTCGAAGCGCCGGCACAGCATCTGCAGGCTGCGGCGGCTTCCCGCGTAGTGGGCGCAAATGTATAGCTTTTCCTCCTCGGTGAGTTCCCGGTGTGGTCTGCCGTGTGGCATGTGTTTTGCCTCCCTGTTACCAGGGGCCAGCCCCGGTGATGTGCTATCACCGGTATTGTGACGTTTTGGGCAGTTTTTACCGACATCCCATTCCCCCTTGCAGCGCCGGGCCCGCATACGGCAGGGCCAACGTGCCCGACAGCAGGCCCGCGGCGCCGCGCGTCAGGGTGAGTTCCAGCGTCGCCTGGCACCAGGCGCACCGGTACTCCACGACGTAGCCGTAACGGTCCGGGTCGCAGCGCAGGTGCGAACTGATCCGGGCCAGCTCTTCCGCGGGCATCTCCCAGTAGATCGGCTGGGCGCAGGCCGGGCAGTGGGTTTCGGTTCTCACGTCGGTCATGGTTCTCACCTTTCTTGCGGGTTGTTCACAACCAGCCGTTGTCTTCTTGTGCGTTCGGCCGCGGCAATGTCGGCTGGCAGGTACAGGGTCAGAAAGGGCATTATCCGCTGCGGTTTGCCGGGCGGAAAATAGAAAGCGAAATACAAACTGTCGCTTTGGTAGCCGCTATTTTGGAGTATCCGGCTCAAAATGCTTATCCTTCCCACGGGAGCCTCCCGTGGCGGCGGCGGTAGCTGTCCAGGTAGCCGGTGCGGCTGGTGTCCTTGTTGCTACCGGCGGCAGGCTGGGCGTCAGATCGGAGGTCGTAGTAAGCCGCCTCGATGCCCAGGGCATCGAGGCGGCGACCGCCGGCGGCAACCACCATGCCGAGTTCGCGGGAGTGCACCCAGCTGCACCTGCCGTTGGATCCGTAGCAATAGCGGATCTCGTCGCCGGTGGCCTGCATGATGGCCACCAGCGGACGGTAGGTGGTCACAACCTGGAGGTGGACCTGCGTGTGCAAAGGGCAGACCGCGGCGTCCGGCGCAACGTGGCGTGCGCCGGCGTCTTCTCGCGCGCGCGCCGGGACTCCGGGACCGGGAACCGGGTTAATCTCACGGAGATTAACTTGGTTAATTAACCCCGGTTCCCGGTCCCGGACCCGGGTATGCGAAGCATCCGATTGCGAACCTTGCGAAGCATCCGATTGCGAACCTTGCGAAGCATCCGATTGCGAACCTTGCGGGAGGGTGCCAAGGCCCCCCGAGATGCGAACAGGCCACCGCGGTATCTCTGATGATACGGAGTAAAGGCTAGGCCCTCGCTGGTATTTTACAGTGAGCGCACCCTCTTTTTTGAGTTTGGAAATAGCGTTATTGACGGTGCGCGGGCTGCAATCCAACTCATTTGCTATTTCTTGTTGGTTGAGGGGAACGGCCTGGAGTTTCGTCGCCTTTTGCGTTTCGGCTATGCGGTCATAGACGGCTCTGTCGATGTGATCCCAGCGGACTGCTACTCGCATCCAACCTTGCGAAGCATCCGATTGCGAACCTTGCGAAGCATCCGATTGCGAACCTTGCGAAGCATCCGATTGCGAACCTTGCGAACCTTGCGAAGCATCCCATTGAGTATCAAATCCGTGGGCCTGGAAGTCCTTCCAGCCCTCTTCGTCGCTATCCGCATTCGGGTTCAGATCGTCGTCCAGGCGGGCCAGCTGCACCCTCTTCCGGGCGGATTTGCAGTATTTGGCGTTCAGGTCGATGCCGATATAGTCGCGGCCCTCCTGGACGGCGGCAACCGCGGTGGTGCCGCTGCCGACGAACGGGTCCAGCGCCACTGGCCCGGTGACCATCTGGATACAGCGTCGGGCCAGTTCGACCGGGAATGGGCAAGGGTGATCAGCCTTCGTATCGCGGCTGATCGCCCAAACAGAGCCGTAGTCCACGCTGCCCTCGCGTCGTCGGTAGCCGGCGCTTGACGGGTCTTTGACGATCAGAAAGACGCTCTCGTGAGTCGGCGTCATCGCATAGGGCGTGTGGTTGATGCCGCCGGGCTTGGCCCAGATGATCTCCTGTCGAAGGAACAGACCATTGAGGATGTCGCGGGGGCTTTCCTCCACGCCCTTTTGCATACGCCCCCGGTGGATGTAGAAGATGGCGCCGTCGTTGGTGAGGATGCGCAGCATCTCCTCTAGGCACTGGCGCTGCCAGTCGATGTATTCGCTGCGGGGAATATCGTCGGAATGCTCCGGGTAGCCCTGGGACAACGCCTTGGCCCGGGGGCCGCGCCATTTCCCCTGCTGGTTGTTCCGCATCCCGTTCCCGCTGGAATTGAGCAGGTTGTAGGGCGGCGACGTCACCACCACGTTGACGCACTCGTCAGGCATTTGGCTCATCACCTCCAGCGCGTCGCCCTGGTGGATACGGTCGAGCCAGCCGTGGAGGGGGTCAGCGTGGTTCATTGCCTTCATACGTCCAGCATCGGCGGGCCCAAGTCCGGCCGGAGTCGGACAACGCCCACCGGCGGATGCCATCGCGTGAATATGTTGCCGTGTTGATCCAACAGATATTCCGGCTTCCAGCCCAGCTCCAGTAATTCCGTCTCCAGATGGTGGTCCAGGCGGCACCTGATCTTGCCGCCGCGCCTGGTGCAGGGGTCTGGCCCGCAAGGAGGGTCGCACTTCAGGTAAATCACGTCCCCTCCTGGGTGGAACCCTTTTCCCACATGTCGTCCAGGCTCATCTGGAAGTTGGCGACGTCCAGAGCAAGCAGCAGATCATCACCCCTCAACTCGGCCCTGGCCAGCCGGAGGTAGTCCCGCCGGCTCAGCGACATCGTGAAGGTGATTTCGCAGACGGCGTCGACTTCGCCGTTGTCCCCCACGCGGGTGATCTTTTCGGTCACCTTCTTCACCTTGGCGTTGATTTCGAGCCGGGCCATCATTCCGTGCACCACTGTGGCATGCCGCAATGGGGGCAGGGTTGTTTGATGGCTCGCTGCCATTGGCGACGGGTCTGGGCGTAGGTCCACTCTTTACAGCCGCGGCAGGGGTCGCCATACCGGGCGTTCTTGCCCAACACCTTGGGGACTTGCTTGGTGCTCATCATTCGCCCTCAGGCTCGCAATCGGGATGGTTCGAGCAGATGATCAGCCGACATCCGCCACAAACCCGGTGAAGTGGTAGGCCTTCGTGCATCCCGGCCACCACCACATGCCAGTGGCCGTTACGTCCCAGGTGAGCGCAGATCATGCCGCCCTCCCGTGCTTCCATTTGGCCGGATGGATGCCGGCCTTGTGCTGGCGGTAGTGCTCGTTGCAGAAGCGGTAGCCGCAGCATTCGTGGTTAGCCTTGCCGGGGCAGGGCGCCAGGAGATGGCGCACGTCCACCGGCGCGGCCTGGATGCCGATGCAGCCCTCACCTCTCGTCGTAGTGGTCATGTCAGCCCCCCAATCCGGCGGCTTCGATGAGGTTTTCCACATTAGCGTTGGTGAAATCGAATGTGGAGTGGACTACCCCGTTCTCAAGATGGGTGTCCTGGCTCCACGACCCGCCATCGGCGTGCCGCACGAAAATGCGTACGACTGTGCCAGGAGCGAGCTCGTCGAGCAGCGCTTCGGCGATGGTCTTCGCTTGGTCAGGGCTATGAAATGTGAGTTCTTCGTCCCCGTGGGAGACGGTGATGACTGTGCCGCAGGCCATAAAAACCCCCCTGAGTTCGTACTTCAGGGGGGATGGTAGGCCAGTTTTATCAGTATGTCAACAGTTACATCAGGTTTTACGAGGTCTCCCGCCTTTTGGTCGCGGAGCCGCCAACGCGCGTTCAACTTCGGACTGGCTGACTAGCAAAAGCCCACCGCCTGGAGCCGAAGCCTTGAGTTTTCCGCGCTGGTTGATTTTGCCACGGTAAACCCAATTCCGAAGTCTGCCGACAGTGCAGCCGTATTTCTTGGCCGCGCTGGGCAGGTCAATCAGCCCGTCGGGCAGCTCATCGTAGATGACCTCGGCGGCCGGCGCGGGCTCGGCGTTGTTGACCTGGGGGGCGTTGTAAACGTCCGTCACCATGCTGATCAGATCCGCCTTTCCCATGCCGGCGTCGCGCGCCTGGGCCATGGCCTTTCGGAGCGGATGTTCGGTTGATAATACCATAAGGGCAACTTTGGGCAATGGTGGGCGGTAGTGGACTCGAACCACTGACCTCTTGCGTGTCGAGCAAGTACTCTAACCAACTGAGCTAACCGCCCACGGGGAACCTAGCAGGTACACGGGGATGGTAGCACGGACAAGCTGACAGGCGCAACGTGCTTGTCTGGAAAGCACTCCAATCAACTGAGCCGGTCGCCCATCAGTTGGCGATTCGGTACGGACTTTCTAAATACGGCTGGCAGCGCCAGCGATAACCGTAACGGCGGCGCGAACGCATCTGAATTCGTAGAAATGGTGGGCCTGAAGGGACTGAATTGCGAACTTTTCGCTGGGAGTTCCAAATATAAAGAGCCGACAGCCTACGCCGAATAGACCCCTAGAACCTCCATCCCAGAAGGCTGGAGGTTCCTCCGTGGACTGCCCAAGTCCCTGCCATAGGTCGCTCAGGACCATAGCTGACGCGGGAGAGCCACCTGGCTCATTCACTATTTTTCATTCGGCCATGCCTACCGTGACGGTGGTCAGGAGGAGATCTCACGAAATATGGACTCTAGTTTGGAATCTATCTTCAATGCTGAGCGGCGCGCCATCTCGTAGAGTTGGTCTACTTGCTCCTTCAAATACCTATATTTGGCGTAACCAACGTTTATGTCCTCTAGATTGGTCGAATCCACATCTTGGATTCTCACCTCGGTGTCGAAATCGCGGTCCTTGCTGAGAATAACGCGACCGTTTTCTAGCGTCGCGATGGCGCTCGCCGAATTATCATGCCACACCCATTCCACTCTGCCCGCGCGTGTCCGCACCAAGAGAGCGCTGACGATTTCACCCAACTGGACCGGCTGATTCTCACTCATGCTATCCTCCTCGGCCCGCCGCGGCCTCGCTCACAATGTCTTCCAGAGTGGCCTGTATAATACTCAAAGACGCGTTGAAGCAATCCGTGCCTCTGGGCTCCCGCTCCTTTCTTATTGCGGCGTCAAGGTCATTCTCGATATCCGTCAGACTAACCATAGCCTCATCAATCAATTGGATGTGCTGCGTTGACGGACCGGTAATTTTGAGATCACCTATCAATGCTCTAAGGGTGTGGCACTGATGATAGCCGACCTCCCATTGGCCTTTTTGGAGAACGTATTTGATCTCTTGGATCAGCGTTGTAGACCGGTTGCCGCTCCCAAATGTGAGAACGTCGGCTACCGCCTTCCTCGTCTGCTCGGCCGCCCGCTTTGCGCCCCTGGCTTGGTATCCCACCACAACCAAGCCCACAAAAGCGACTGCAACCCCTGCGAGGCTTGCCAAGTCACCCAATTCACTGAGGCTCGACCAATTCATAGGCTACACCTGTGTAGCCTGTCTTCCGCCGCAGTCGAGCAGAGCCATCTCCATGTCTCCTCTAGTGCAATTCCTGCTGTTAGATCATCTGTTTCTCTGGCTTGTTTCAGCTTATCAATGATAACCCGAAGGTCAGACTGCTGGCAAGAATCGAACAGCATCCCCTCAAAGACCTCGTCGGAAGTCTACGGTGCCGTTGGAGCGCCGGTACGGGGTCGATCAGCGTTGGCGTGATGGATGGGCGGGCCAGCTACCTGAGGATGTGGTCCGCGGGATGCCGTGCATTAGCGGGTGGCGGACCCGGCTGCGGAGCAGTGTGCAGGTCAGGCGCTGAGGGGTGGTTGCTCACCGCCGAACAGCTGGGGTTGCGCCGTAATGTGAGCCGTTAGGCCGCTGATGGCCTCGCCGTCGGGCGTGGTGACGCCGAGCGCGTTGCCTATTTTGGCGGCGGCGGTGCGGACGTAACCGAGGCCGATGACGCCGGCGCCGTCCGCTATGGGTACGACGGCTGCCGATGTAACGATCCCCATAGCCTTTCCATCCGCGTCAACCAACCGGGAGTCGGGCAGCGTCTCCGCGAGATTGTCAACACCGTCGTGATCGGTTTGAAAGTGCAGGGCGACCAGGTATTTCTGCACCTTTTCGTAGGTGTCCAGCCGGGCGATAACCTCCTGGCCGATGTAGCAACCCTTGTGGAAGTCGATGGCGCCGATCAGGCCGGCCTCCAACGGGTTGTAGGTATCGCTCATCTCGGCGCCGTACGCCGGCCGGCGCTGGGCGATGCGCAGGGCCTCGGCGGTCTCCGCGCTGATGCTCACCGCGCCCGCTGATTCCAGGGCGGCGGAGATGCGCGCGGCGGCGTCAGGGTCGTCGGATAGCAGGTAACGGGTGGGCAGGCGTTCCGGATCGTCGAGGTCGGTCGGAGGCTCTACTATCAGGGCATCATCGTGCGGTACCCGGCCCAAAATGCCGGCGGCGTCCGGTCCGGTCAGCCTCAGCAGGGAGGTTTGGTCGGTGATGTCCTCAACCTCCAGGTCTTCCATGATGGTGTACTTGTCCAGAAAGTCGATGACGTTCTGCTGCTGGCCCGGGCTGGTGAGCATGATCTGGTGGTCTCCGCAGTGGATGACGCATACCAGGTCGACGATGCGGCCGCGGTCGCTGGTGAGCACGGTCACGACGACCTCGCCGGCGGGCGCGTCCGGATCGATCAGGTTGGTGGAGAGGCGGTTGAGCAGGTCGCGGGCGTCCTCGCCGGTGAGGAGCAGGATGCCAGCGTCGTCAGGGTACACGGCGGCCCGCTCGGTGGCGGCCTGGAACTCGGCGGCGGTGTGTGAATCAGTGGCAAAAGCGGTCATCTCCAACCTCCGAAACGTAAAACCCCTCTCCCGGTGGGAGAGGGGCCGGGGGTGAGGGTCGCTTACCCCCTCGATTTCAATGCAACTAGACGGCGAAGGAGGTGCCGCAGCCACAAGCCTTTTTGGCGTTGGGATTTTCGAACACGAAGCCCTTGCCGTTCAGCCCGTCGGAAAAGTCGAGCTGGGTGCCAACAAGGTAGATGTAGGACTTTTTGTCCACCATGACCTTGACACCGTACTGTTCAACGATTTTGTCGGATTCGCGCTCCTGGTCGGTGATGGTAAGGTCGTAGGTGAGACCGGAGCAGCCGCCACCTTTTACCGCCACCCGCAGGCCCACGTTACCCATGATCCCTTCTTTGTCGGCGAAATACTTGATTTTCTCGGCGGCCTTTTCCGAAATCTCAACGGAGAGCTCGACGCCGTTCTGTGTAATAGGCATAAATTGGTCACCCCCTGACGGGAAGTTGTTGATGGTGCAATTTTACGCAACATCGGGGGCCGGCGTCAACACGGGCGACGGCCTCATGCGTACCCACTTTGTCAAACCAAACCAGCCGACTATCCTTGCGAAGGGCGCCCACCCACCCCGACCTGTCATTGCGAGCGCAGCGTGGCAATCTCGTCGCCGTGGCACTGGTGGTTTGCCGACGTGTGTTCTACCTCAACGAGATTGCCACGCTACGCTCGCAATGACAGAATGACAGGGGGTATTCTCACCCTCACCCCAACCCTTCGATGGGAGAGGGGGCCTTTCGACGGGCTCAGGATGCGCGGGGGCGGGGTTTTCCGCTTCCGAGATGGTATTAGAACAGCGGTTGCTGGGCTTCGGGGTCGGGGGCGGGGCCGATGCGGCTGACGGCATCGTACCAGTCGTCGAGGGAGTGGAAAGTACGGTGATTGAAGTTGCGCAGGAAGGGATGGTCAAGGCCGTTATCCGACGGGTCGGCATACATCAACACGGGACGGGCCGGCTCGGCGGTGTGCGTGGCATACATCAACTCAGAGTACATGCCGGTGGACAGCCGACCGCCCATAGTGATGCGGTAGGCGGCGATGCACTGGGCCTGCTCAACCATGGTGAGGTCGCGATGACGAATCTGGTTCTCCAGATCGTCCCAAACTTCCAGAGCCTCCTGCGGGTCGAGGGTCATTGGGTAAGCAGGAGGGCGTCCGTCGCTGAGCGTGCCGGCTATCTCCATCGGCCAGCGCGCTTCGTGCTCGCAAACGGTTATCTCGGGGACTGCGTCGGACACTGCGGCCTGGGCCCTGGCGAACACCTGGGGCGTTCCTTCGTCGAGAGTCAGGGGGTCGAAAACGATGAAACGGCGGTGCAGCTCGTTGCGTATGTCGTCGATCCTGCTCCGCAGGTCCGGATCATCACGGACGGCGGTGATGGGAAAGCTGGAATACACCAGGGGATACTGACGCCGGCGGAAGATGAGCCGGTAGAGCATTTCGGAGGGATGCTTGACCCCCACCACGTAGTGGGGGATCGTCCGCATTTCGTAGAGGTTGCGGGCAAGGAGATCGGCCATGGCGATTTCGGCGGAGCGCCAGGCGAGGATCTCGCGAAGACGGAGGCGGAAGTTGGTGTGCTGGTCGGCGTCGCGGCGCTGCATTGCGGCGTGGATGTCCAGCATGTCGTCCACCAGCGTGATGATGCAGTCGGGTCGCCAGCGGCGGATGGTGGGAACGTCGATGAGCGAAAACTGCCGGCCGCTGGTGTAGTAGGTGAGGTGGGCGGCAATGAGGCAGTGGTGAGGGTCGGCTGACTCCAGCTGTTGGGAGATACGCAGGCCAGCCCCCTGCCAGGCCGCCAGTTGGTAGCGGGGACGGAAGGATGACAGGGCGCTGGCCAGATCGTCGCCCTGCTCGGCCATGATGTCTTCGACGTTGGCCACCAGCACATGGCGCGGATTGGCGTCGGAGATTGCGCCGCCTATGTCGCGGGGGATATCGCCGTGGGCGGCCAGCCTGGCGATCAGGTTGGCGATGACAACGCCCTTGTCCACCCCGGAAGTACCCGCCAGCAACGCACGCATGGGGCCAACATGCCCGGAAACGCCGGGGATGTCAACCGCAGCGTTCCTCACCGTTACAGGGGGCCATTCGACAAGCTCAGGATGAGCGGGGGGATGGGTTGGTGCTGGGTTTTTACTCTCACCCTGCCCTCTCCCATTGAGGAAGAGGGGGCCGAATCCAACCTGGACGAACAGGATTGGGGAGGGAGCGGGATTGGCACGACGATTTGGGCTGGGAAGATTGTTGCGGGTTTTAGCGCGCGGTGTGAAACCACGCAAGCAGCGCCGCCTCATTGCGAGGAGTGAAAAAGTGACATTCTGTACTGTTCCATATCACCATACCTCATTATAATAATGCTGGCGTAAAGGGAACTCTGTTCTATTCGATCAAAGATTCTGACAAGAAACGAGAATGTTCGATTACGCTAATAAACCCAAAGCCCCGCCCATAAAAATACAGGGCATAAAAACTAAGTTAGTGCCATTCATCGGGAGCCATATCGATTGGGATTGGCAAGGGCGTTGGATAGAGCCATTCCTGGGGTCAGGAGCGGTGTTGTTGAACATAAGACCGCCCAGAGCGCTGGTTTCAGATTCGTGCTACCACATCATTAATTTCTATAAATCTTTGCAAAGCGAGCGCATTACCGCCGCTGGTGTGCGGACGTACCTGCAGCATGAGGGGGCACGTTTGTTGTCGGAAGGGGATGCCCGATATTATTACATCCGTGACCGTTTTAATGACACGGCGGACCCCTTGGATTTCCTGTTCCTTAATCGTGCTTGTTTCAACGGTTTGATACGATTCAACAAACAAGGCAAGTTCAACACCCCATTCTGCCGTAAACCCGAACGCTTTCGGCCGGCGTACGTCACAAAAATTTGCAATCAGGTCCAGTGGACTATCGAATCGATTAGTGCCGGAGACTGGGAGTTCATCGTATCTGATTGGCGCGATGTATTAGCCAACGCAAATGATAGCGATTCCATATACGCCGACCCGCCTTATCTGGGGAGACATACGGATTATTACAACCGATGGGACGAGATGGAAGCCTTTGAACTGGTGCAGACGCTGAAACGTTTGCCCTGCCGATTCTTGTATTCTATGTGGGTACAAAATAGATTTCGCAGTAATAACAGGTTATCCAATTGGTTCAATGGGTACGAAATTGCAACATTTTCTCATTATTATCACGTTGGTTCCTCAGAGTCCTTGAGGCACGCAATCGAGGAAGGCCTGGTCATCGGATGAAACAACACATTCTGAATTTTCTAGCCAACCTGGAAAACGGATACGGCGTATGCGGAATCGTAGATCGACTCGGACGAGTTTATCCATTGGGGTCTGACACCAAAGTCCTGAGTACCATTTTCGAGATAATAGCGCGGCGCGCAATGATCTCCTACGCCCGACATTGTGGCTTGTTGTTGTATGAGCCAACGAAACAAAATTATTATCCAGACTTTACGCTCGCCCGAAACCTGGATGACAAGCGTAAAATCGCCATTGATGTGAAAACCACCTATAAAGACAACGAAGACGGGCGCTTCTCATATACATTGGGAGGTTACACGAGCTTTTTGGGAAACCCCACGAAGAACATTCTGTTCCCTTACGACGAATACCATCAGCACTGGATAATTGGTTTCGTGTACCGCCGCGCCGACGTAAACAACTCCGATGCAAATATCGTGTATTCCACTGACGAATTGGCTGACATACCGGTTCCGTTCACCGACGTCGAGGTTTTTGTGCAGGAAAAGTGGCGTATCGCCAGCGACAAAGCAGGCAGTGGGAACACCACCAACATTGGGAGTATCAGAGGCACGCTGGCAGATTTTCAAGAAGGCAGCGGAGTTTTTGAATATGAGACCGAGTTTATAGAATACTGGAGAGGGTATGGTCGAACCGCCGCAGAGCGGGCCGATTCTTGCAGCGATATTTCTGGATTCCGGGCGTTGCGGGGGTAATTGATCAAACCACATACCTCCAACTTGGTCCATTTTGTACATTGACACTATATCCGGCTACATTGCCGTAAAACCTGTAATTACCGGTTGCCGGAACGAGATCGCCAGGCTGCGTTCGCAATAACGTATGATCGGCCCGCTTGCCCACTTTGCGCCGGCGTGGGAAACTGGCGTATCTCGCCCGGCCATTGTCGGGCTCAAACCTCACAGGGAGCGATGACGCCATGACTACTCCGCAAAACCCGTCGGAAACGCAAGCAGACGATGCCGCCCGGCCCGATTTCCTGCAGATGGATGGCGCCAGTTCCGATGGCGCTGGCAGCACAGAGGGAGAGAATTGGTACGGATGGCCTCATAAGAAAGTCGAGCCCATCACATTGTTGCGACCCGATGGCAAGACGGAGCGGGTGCGTACGCCGGTGATGGAGCTGGAAGGATTAATCACGCCGACCGAACTGCACTATGTGGTGCAGCACTTCGGGATTCCCGAACCGGTGGCCGCGGCGGACTGGTCGTTGTCGGTGGATGGGGAAGTGAAAAATACGCTGCGCCTGAATTACGCCGAGTTGCGGCGCTTCCCTTCCCGTTCGGTGCGCACCGTGATGGAGTGTTCGGGCAGCGACGCGACCTATTTTGAATACTTCAAGGGCGAAGGCCCCCGTCCGTCGCGAACGCAGGAGCGGATGATACTTTCCGGCAGCGAGTGGACGGGTGTGCCGCTGGCCGCAGCGCTGAATGCGGCGGGGCTCACCGGACGGGCGACCCACATCCGCGCCGAGGGTTGGGACGACGGCGTGCCAGCCTCTGCCGCAGAGGGGACCGAACCATTCTTTTACGACAAGGGGCTGCCGCTGCAAAAGGCGCTGCACCCGGACACGATACTGGCGTACGCTCAAAACGGGCAGTTGCTGGAACACCTGCACGGCGCTCCCATCCGATTGCTGGTTCCGGGCTGGTCGGGCAACTGGTCGGTGAAGTGGCTGCGGCGGCTGGAGGTGATGGATCACGAGCCGGACTGCTGGTATCACTACAACTTCTACTACTACGCCGATTCTGCCGACGACCCCAACAAGGAGCTGATAACCACCATCGGGGTGAAGTCGCTGGTGACGCGGCCCAACGACGACACCAGGACCCTGGCGGCGGGGCCGCACGTGGTGCGCGGTTACGCCTGGAGCGGCGGCGGAGCCATCATTCAGGTTGAGGTCAGCGTGGACGGCGGCAAATCATGGCAGCCGGCCTGGCTGGAAGAACCGTCGGAGCGGTTCATGTGGCGGCGGTGGTCGTGGGTTTGGGACGCTGCGCCCGGCGAGTACACGGTAATGTCCCGGGCGACGGATAGCGTGGGCAATGTGCAATCTCACGAACCGCGCTACAACAATATGCGCAAGAACTTCAGCGCCATTGTGGGCTACGACATTACGGTGGAGTAGAAAGAGCCCGGGCTGAATGGACGGGAGGCAGTTATGACAACGGTCAAACCTGATCACGCTGTTGCCGAAAGGGCGCCAGACGGCGCTTTGGCCCCTTTGCCGCTGGTTGGTCGGCTGCGGCTGAACCTGTCCGCGCTGGGCATCACCCTCGACGCTCCGGATTTGGGGGAACGGCTGTGCCAGTTGTCCCGCGACAACGAACCCTATGGCTTTGAAATATCGGCAAAAAGAGAGCTAATTATTGTGCCGCCATCAGGCTGGGACACCGGAGCAAATGAGCAGGAAGTAAACACCGGCGTCGGGGTCTGGCGACGGGAAAATGGCGGCGCAACCTTTCCGCCGACAGTCATGTTCCAGTTGCCCAGCGGAGCCCGGTATATGCCCGATGCGTCGTGGATCACGCAAGAACGCTACGACACCCTGCTTTCGCAGCTGGTTTCTGACGAGTATCGCAGTGCCATAGAGGGCGCGCCCGATTTTGTCGTCGAAGTCCGCTCCCGGACCGATGACGTGCGGGATGGCCTGGCCAAAATGCAGGAATGGATGGACGGTGGAGCAAAGCTGGGTTGGTACATCGACCCTTACCAGCGGCGCGCTTATATCTGCCGGGCTGGGCCGGATGATATTGAGATTCTGGACGACCCGGAGACGCTATCGGGTGAGGATGTGTTGCCCGGTTTCGTGTTCGAGGTGCACCGCCTGATATTCGCCCGCTACGGCAATCTGCCCGACAGTGGCGAGGAAGCATAGAGGTTGAGATATGACTACCATCGCTAGCATTCTGGAGCAGGCCCCCGTGGTGGCGGCGGAATGGGCCGCCGACCTGGCCGACCGTCAGCAGCGGACCAAAGGCGATCCCGCGGATTACGCTCGCCTCGCCGAGATTGGGGTGCCGTTGATGGCCGTGCCCGCCGACCTGGGGGGCACGTGGGAGAGTATCGAGCAGTCGGCGCGGCCCATCTGTTCGCTGCTGCGCAAGCTGGCGACCGGCGATCCGTCCATCACGCTAGCCAGCGCGATGCACCATCTGGTGTTGGCATCGTGGCGTTTGCCCACGGTTCCCGAACCATACACGTCGGGATGGATTAAACAGCGCAACAAGGTATTCGACAGCGTGCACAGCGGTTGCTGGTGGGGCACTATCGTCAGCGAACCCGGGTCGGGAGGAGATACGGCCCGCACATCCAGCGTGTGCGAACCGGATGGGATCAGCGAATTCGGCTACCGGATTTCCGGCATGAAGCACTTTGGGAGCGGGTCGGGGTTGACGTCCTTTATGACCACCCGCGCGCTGGCGGCGGGGGAACCAACGCCCGACCTGTTTTTCATGGAGGTACGCAACCATCCGTGGGACGGTTCCACAGGCCTGAAGCTCACCGCCGAGTGGCGGGGGCACGGGATGAAATCGACCAACAGCCATGCTTTTGAGTTTGCGAAATTCCCGGCGACGCGGGTGGCATGGCCCAACCATCAGGCCGAATTGATGGGCGCAAACGGAGGCCTGGGCGCAGCGGCGTTTCTGTCGGTGATTGTGGGCGTAGTGGATGCCGCGATGGATTACGTACGTCCTCGTATCAAGAACGGAATGGCATCGGAGCCGGGGCTGCGGGCGTTTCAGCAGGTGGAGTGGGCCCACGCCGAACAGGAGGCCTGGCTGATCGGACAAGCCTGGGAGGGCGCGATTCGCTGCCTGGAGACGAACACCGGCCGGCGCGAACTGCTGCTGGCCAAAGAAAGCGTGGCCCGGCTGTCGGACGACTGCCTGGGGAGGCTGTGCAAGCTTACGGGCGGCAGCGCTTACACTCGTTATTCGCCGCTGTCGGTGTGGTACGACGACGTGCGGGCATTGGGCTATCTGCGTCCGCCGTGGGCCCTGGCGTGGGATCAGGTGTTTCAGCAAAGCCTGGCCGGGTAAGGTTGCGCGCCGGCACGTCCTTGGCCCCTGTCATTGCGAGGAGCGTCAGCGACGTGGCAATCTCGATGAGGCTCAACACACGTCGACGAACCGCCGTTGTTACGGCGACGAGATTGCCACGCTACGCTCGCAATGACAGACGGAGGGGCTTTCACCCTAACCCTCTCCCATCGAGGGAGAGGGGGTCGGGATGGGCGCAGGGCAAACGCATTCTAGTTGGAGAGGATGGAAAGCAAGTAGTCGTTATCCCATGCGGCCAGCTTTCGCCTGGCTTTGATTGAGATTTTGGAGTGCTTGTCTTGCCGCAACAGGTTCAGGGCTGCGTGCCGCATTGTGGCCATGTTTTCCGGTGCGTTTCCCGTCCTCACCCGGCTTTCGTCCTCCCGGAAGGACACATCCAAGACCCAATGGACCGAGTTCTCAATGCCCCAATGACTTCGCGTCGCCCCCAAGAACCGCTGGGCCTCCGATTCCAGGCTGGAAATGTAGTACCGGCACTCCACCGACACCCGCTCTCCCTCCCGCCGTTCCGACCGCACCACCCCGACGCTCCGCAGGCCGGGCCAGTCCCCAGCAGTGCTCAGGTACTCCAGGCAGGCCGGGTCGCTGATGGTCCGGCATTCCCTTCTCTCGATGCGCCCGTGGCCCTTGTTCAAGGTGGTGGCGTACTCGTGAGGCACCCCGTCGTAACCCAATTCCTCAGCCCCCTCGAACAAATCCCTCAGGTCATCGTACAGCCGGCCCTGGTTCCCCTTGACCGCCAGCAGGTAGTCGGCGCCACGCTCCAGAATCGTCCGGGCGATCTCCTTCTGGCAGCCCATGGCGTCAATGCTGACGATGCAACCCGACACATCCAGCAACTTGAGCAACTCCGGTATGGCGGTGATCTCATTGGATTTGGCATCCGTCCGTACCTGACCCAGCACCAGGGAGTTTTCCGAGGCCCAGGCGCTGACCATGTGGATCGCCTCCTTGCCCGTCCTCCTGTCGTGGGAGCGGCGCAGAGTCTTGCCATCCACGGCAATCACCTGTCCCTGGGTCAGCCGGTGGATGCTGCTCACCCATGCCCGGAAGCAGTCCCGGAAGCGGTCCGGGTCGATGCGGGCAAACACCCGGGCAAAGGTGTCGGAGCAGGGGATGCCATTGGGCAACTCCAAGAACCTGCGGAACCATTCGGCCTTGCACTGGGCGAACAACTCCACGTCGTCCCATCCCTCGGCGCCGGCCACCACGCCGCAGATGGTCATGGTGATGATGTCCAGCAGATTGTGCCGCCTGCCTTGCGGCCTCCTGGGATCCTCCAAACTGCTGAAATGTTCCACCAAGCTGGTTCCCTCGCCGCTGCTCATCATCACTACCCCTCACAACCTGAACCTATCCCTTGCTACCTATTCCTTGCTTCGTCCCTCGATTCTATCAGCACCCTCAATTTAGAATGCGTTTGCCCTGGGGATGGGCGGGGGAGACTGTCAATGGGGCGCGTTGAGGAGTACAATATCCGCGCTATGGTATTGTTCACGAGGCGCAATGCGGCCATGCTCACGTCCGTGGGGGCGATGGTGGTTACGTTGCTGTTGATCATCTTTTTTGGCGCATGGGCCGTGGCAGCCAGCACCGAGGCCGGCATTGGCAGCGTGCTGACCACCGCGACATCCGGGTTCACTTCCGGATACGGGCAGACAGCGCCAACGTCGGGGACGGTCGATCCCAATGCTGTTCCACGACTGGCCACGGCTGCAACCCCCGGGGGCGGTGCAGCCGGAACGACGGCCTCCGACACCTGGTGGGGCAAGGCTTTCCTGACCGCGTGTCCATTGCACTGAACGCGACATCCGGGGCGCACCTGCGTCTCCAGGTTGCGAAATAAGATGAAGAATTAGGAAGTTATCCGAATGGCTGCTTTACCCGTGAAACTCCGACCCACGGGTCAATTTCACTACGGCTGGGTCATCATTGCGATCCTGGCCGTGGTGCAAATTTTTGGGCAGTCGATTTCGATGTCGGCCGGCATCATGGTGCCGGAATTGAGGGCGCCGCTGGAAGAAGGCGGTCGATTTGGATGGCCGCCGGCGTTCATAGGATTTGCGCTGGCGGGGTACTACCTGGTCGGTTCGCTGACATCGCCGTTCAGCGGACGGTTTGGTGATCTGCTGGGGGCCCGCAAGTTGATCGTCGCGGGCGGGTTGTTGTTCGGCGTCAGCATGGTGTTGATCGGATTCATCACGTCGGTGTGGCAATTCTTCATCGTTTACAGCGTGATGCTGGCCCTCACTTCGTCCATCTCAATGGTTCCCCTGATGGCGGCGGTGAATCCGTGGTTCCGCAAGCGGCTGGGCCTGGGGATCGGGATAATGTGGGCCGCCGGAGGGGTGGGCGCTGCGGTGCTGGCTCCGGTTTATTCGATGCTGCTGGTGAATTTTGGCTGGACGGCGACGTTCGTTGTCATCGGTTTGGCTGGAGGGGGAGCGATACTGGGGTTGATGCCGTTTTTCCGCAATCAGCCGGCGGATAAGGGCCTGCTACCCTACGGCGCCACCGAGAACGATCCGGTTCCGGCCAAATTCGATCCTGATATGGCCAAGCTGCGGTTGCGAATTTTCCAACGGCAGATGAAGCACACGCGGGCGTTCTGGAATCTGCCGGTGATCCACGGCATGGGCTGCGCCGGCCACGGGATAGTGTTGATTTTCGTGGTGGACTACGCCGTAACGCGGGGTATCGACTTCACCACGGGCGCGGTGATTCTGACGCTGATCAACGTATTCAGCATCATGGGGCGGTTTGCGGTGCCGATCATTACCGAAAGGGTGGGCGGCAAGCTGATAATGGCGACGGCGCTGAGCATCCAGGCCGGAGCGGTGGTGCTCCTGTTTTTCGCTCAAGATGTGTGGGCCTTCTACCTGTTCGGGTGCGCGTTCGGGATTGGATTCGGCGGCGAGATGTCGGCGTATCCGGTGGTGAACCGCCAATACTTTGGCACCGGGCCGGTGGCAACCATCTATGGGTTCCAAATCTCGGGAGCGATGATGGGGCATTTTGTCTCGACGCTGGTGGCCGGTCTGGTGATTCAGTTCGTGGGATATGTGCCGGCGTTCGCGCTGTCCATGGCCTTCAGCAGCCTGGGCGTAATCGTAGTATTGACGCTGGAGACAACCAGGCGTCAGCTCATACCCAACTGGGAGGACCAGTTGCCACCGGAGGCTCGCTCGGCGGTATTCCCGTCAGTGGCGCCGCCGGCAGCAGCGGCAGCGGGCGTGGCGTTCGGAAACGTTGGGGGCGACGGCGACGGTTAGCCGTTTGGGATGAACACCGAACTGTCTTTTCTGTGCGATTCTGCGCTGGAGGATCGGGGCAAGCTGCACGCTCTGGGAATAGGGATCAACAGTGTGAGCGGCAATGCGCTGCCGATGACCCACGCCCGGTTTGTGGTGGTTTGCATTCTGCGTCATTCGACCCTGGAAGCGGGACAGAAACGGCTGGACGTGCGGCTGCTGGATCCGGATGCGCAGGACGCCATGCCGCCAATCCAGCGCACCGTGGCATTCACCAGCCCCGATGGCGTGGTGGATTCACGGGCGCGCATCATCGTTGAGGTGAACGGCGTAACGTTCCGTAAGCACGGCCCGCACGCCTTTCACGTCGCCATCGACGACAACGAAATGGCCAGGCTCCCCGTCAACGTCAGTTCGCGCGCCGGAAGGTAAGGCCGACGTGTCGACGCCGACCATCCTCCTGGCCACCGGCAACGCCGACAAGCAGCGGATGCTGCGGTGGCTGGTGGAAGGGCTGGACGTGCCGGCGGTTACGCCGGCGGAGCTGGGGGTGCGGGCCGACCCGGACGAATCAGGCGATACCCACGAGGCCATCGCCCGCAGCAAGGCGGAGGAATGGTCTAACGCAGCCGGCATTCCCGCCATCGCGTCAGACGGCGGCTTGCTGGTGCCGGCGCTGGGGGCCAACTGGGAAAGTCGGTACACGCGCCGGTTCGCTGGGCCGGCGGCCAACGATGCCGAACGACAGCGCCGGTTGCTGGAACTGCTGGGGCCGTACACTGACGCTGACCGGGATGCCGCGTTCGTGGAAGGACTGGCCATCGCCCACGGGGGGCAGACCCTTGTATCGTGGGAGGTGAGCGGCGCAACCGGCAGAATCGTGGAGACGCTGCCGGAACGGGCGACCAGGGTCGATGAGGGATTCTGGGTGTTTCCGCTGTGGTATTTCGCCGAGTACGGGCGTACCTACGACTGCCTGACCGAATCAGAACGGGCGGCGCTGGGCGACCACTGGGATACGCTGCGCGGGTTGGTGCGAGGGTTTGTATCGGGTTGGCTGGCGTGACGGCGAGGAACGGGTAAATGGGCTACAATGGTTTCCGTTGCCTGAATCCCAAACCCGGAGTTGCCCAGTGACGATTTCCCCTACCGACCACACTGTTCCCGACGCGAGCCCGACGGCTCCCGAATCCGTGGAGGCAGTGCAGAACCTGCTGCGCGACCAGGCATACATCACCGACCGGGGGTTGGCCATCGCCATCTTTCTGGCGTTGAAACTGCAACGACCGCTGTTTCTGGAGGGCGAGGCCGGAGTCGGGAAAACGGAGATCGCCCGGGCGCTGGCAACGGGGTTGCAAACCGACCTGATACGCCTGCAATGCTACGAGGGCCTGGACGTAAACCACGCCGTGTACGAGTGGAACCACACCCGTCAACTGCTGGAAATTCGTTTGATGGAGGCTCGCCGCGGCGACGGGGATGGCAACGATGCCGGCATAGACCTGTTCAGTCAGCAATTTCTGATCAAGCGGCCCCTGCTGGAAGCCATCGACCAGGGACGCGACCGGGCGCCGGTGCTGCTGATCGACGAGCTGGACCGGGCGGACGAAGAATTTGAGGGATTTCTGCTGGAACTGCTGGCCGACTACCAGATCACCATCCCTGAGTTGGGCACATTCCAGGCGGCTCACCCGCCGGTGGTCGTCATCACGTCAAACCGGACGCGGGAGGTGCACGACGCGCTGAAACGCCGGTGCCTGTATTACTGGGTTGACTACCCCGACTACCAAAAGGAATTGCAGATAGTTTCGGCGCGCCTGCCCGATGCGCCGCGCCAATTGGCGCAACAGGTGACGTCGTTCATCCAGGAGCTGCGTGATACCGAGCTGTACAAAATCCCCGGTGTTTCCGAGACGCTGGACTGGACCTCGGCGCTAATGGCGCTGAACATGCGCGAGCTGGAGCCGGAGGTCATAGATGATACGCTGGGCATCATGCTGAAGTACCAGGATGACATTGAGGCGGTGAGGGGCGAGCCGGTGCGAACGCTGCTGGAACGTTCCCGGAACCGTGGCCCGCGTCGGGGTGGCCGGAGAGGATGACCGGTAACGCTCAGACGCGCCGCGCTACTCGATGCAATTTTAGGAGCAAATTCGGATGGTATCCAACGACATCACATTTGATGGTTCGGCTGATCCGACGGACATAGTCGAGTTGGCGCAGCGTGTTATGGCCGACCCAGGCCATAACACCACCGACCTGGTGTTTTTGTACCAAAGCGCCCTGTTGGCGGCAGCGGTTATCGGCGGCGAGCCCTCGCCGGAATTGCGAGACGCTCTCCAGACGATTGTGGACAGCATCCTGGAACGAGCTGAAGCGGGCGACGAGCACGCTCAGTTGGCGGCTGAAGCTTATGCTCTGCTCTCCGACCCCGACGCCGCGCCGGCGTCCATCAGGATCGCCGAAACCGCGTTGCATCTGTTATTGGCGTTGCCATTTGTCAAAAACGCTCTTTTGGATGGCGACGATCACGAAACTGTGGCGGAACTCCTTGACGGGATTGATGACATGATCTTAGGGCAGGATTCGGATATGGAGGATTTGACCGACGAAGAGATGGATCAATTTCTGGCCACATTGGGCGAGGATCTTGATTCGGAGTCGGGCCAAAGATGAGCCGGCTAAACATCCCTCCCCGCCACGTCCCCCGCCACGTCGTTGTAATTGGAGCGGGCATTCTGGGGGCATCAATCGCCTGGCGCATCGCTGCCCGCGGCGTGCGCGTTACCGTCGTCGACCGTGGCGAGCCGGGCAGCGGCGCGTCCAGCCACAGTTTTGCCTGGATCAATGCCGGGGCCAAGGAACCCATCGGCTACCACAATCTGAACCGACGTTCGCTGGAGATGTGGCCGCGTTTCGCCGCGGCGGTGGCTCCCCACGGCGACGCCGAGGAGATTGGCCTGCGCTGGGGCGGCAAGGTGTCGTGGGAATCGGAGGAAACTGCCGCTGAGCAGCTGGTGGCGCGGGTGCGGCAACTGCAATCCTGGGGCTATCCGACGCGTTTGATCGACGCTGCGGAGCTAAAACGGCTGGAGCCGTCCCTGGACGTGGGCCCCGTCGTCGCCGCCGAATACAGCGAGAACGAAGGGCAGGTTGAGCCGCAACTGGTGGTCAACGCCGGCTTGCGCCGTCTGGGGCAACTGGATGGCCGCGTCCATTCAGATACGGTCGTGGACGGGTTTGAGCGAGAAACCGATGGCTCCATCCGGTCGGCGCTCACCACCCGTGGCCGGGTGGAGGCGGATGCGGTGGTGCTGGCTGCCGGGACCGACACGACGGCTTTGGCCGCACTGGCCGGTGTGAACGTGCCCCAGGCGGAGAGCCCGGGGGTGGTCATACGCACCAATCCGTTGCCGCCTCTGCTGTACAACGTGCCCGTGGTGTACGCTCCGCCGCTTGGCGACGGGCGGCGGGAGATCCACCTGCGTCAGTGCGCCGACGGGCGGATGATGATTGGCGAGGGCGACCAGGAGAGTTTGGCCGAAGACGACAGCCAGGCCCACGCCGACGACCTGTTGGCCAGGGCGTGCCGCTATCTGCCCGGGCTTACCGGAGCGGAGGCCGTTCCGGTTCCCGTGGGCTGGCGTCCCATGCCGCTGGACGGGTACCCGGTAATCGGGTTTGCCGACGAACCCGCCAACCTGTACATCGCGTTGACCCACAGCGGGGTGACGCTGGCGCCGGCGTTGAGCGAGCTGGCAGCGCAGGAAGTTTGCGGGGGTGTGCCAGCAGATGCCGTGCTTGGGCCGTACCGTCCGCAGCGCTTCGCCGGCATGACCGAGGAGCAGGCGGCGGCGATGGCGCACCCACGGTCGGGCCACCGGTAGCCGGGCCAGTTGACCGAGTGCGGTAGCGCACGCGTACCCACTTTGTCATTGCGAGGAGCGCAGCGACGTGGCAACCTCGTTGAGGTTGAACACACGTCGTCAAACCACCATCGCTACGGCAACGAGATTCTACCCCCGTATCAAGTACGGGGTCGCAATGACAGGTGGGAATGGGCGCTCCTCGCAATGACGGTGGGCCAGTTTGGTTTGACAAAGTGGGTACGCGTGAGTGTGCGGTAGATGTTGACACAACCCGGCAATTCCTCCAGCGCTGAAGCGGCCGCGACCACATCTCCACGCGGGTGGGTGGCGATGATGCTGAACCGGTTGCACCACAGTTCGGTGGTGCTGTCGTCCTATGCCTTTGGGTTGTTTCTGCCCTTCGTGCGCGAGGACCTGCACCTGTCCTATCTGCAAATCGGGTTGTTGCAGGGGGTGTGGTGGATTACGTCCGCCGTGGCGCTGGTGCCGTTGAGCGTGGTCTTTATCAGGATGAACCCGAACCGGCGCGTGATGGGAGCACTGGCCGTGATCACGCCGATGGTGTTCTGCCAAGGGCTGGCCGTGGGTTTCTGGACGCTGCTGCTGGCCCGATTCTTCACCGTGCTGACCTATGCGGCGCTGGCTCCGGTGCGCCCGCTGCTGCTGAGACGTTGGGTGGCTCCGAAAGACTACTCAATCGTAACGGCAGTCGGGTTGTCGGTTCATTCGACGATGATGGCGGGTGTGTTGACCTTCAGTCCACTGATTATCGTCGCCCTGGGAAGCTGGCGATTGGCGTATTTCATCCAGGGCGGGCTGATGGCGGCGCATTTTTTGATCTGGACGACGCTGACGTCCACGGCCAAAGCCGGGACATCGGTACGGTCGGCGAACGACGGAACGGAGGGATCCGACGACCGGGTACGGGCTAAGGACGCTGCCACCACGCTGATGCAGGGCGGAGGGGTATCGCCCATCGGCGCGCTCCGGCGCTATCCGCACGCCTGGCTGCTGGGAATAGTGATGCTTTGCCTGGCGGCGTCGTGGACTACCGTTTTGACGTTTTTGCCCCTGATCCTGGAAACCGAACGTAACATCGCGATATCATCGGGCAGCGTCCTGTTCGGGTTTCTCTACTATGCCCTGATTCCGGCAGCGCCGCTGGGTGGGCAGATTTTCAAACGCATTACCGACCGTCGGTTGATGATTCTGATTCCCGCCGTATTCAACACCGGATTCACGTTTGCGGCGCTGCTTGCCGGCAATCAGGTGTTGGTAGCCATCGAGTTGACCGGGTTGGGGCTGGTATGGGTGTTTGTGCCGGCGATGGAGGTGCTACAGTTCGATTTCAAGGATATCCACGAACGGGAGGTGTCGGTGATAACGGCGCTGGTGTTGACGTTCAGCGCGGTGGGATTCGCCACCGGGCCCCTGGCAGCCGGGATCATCGCTGAGTTGTCGGGTTCGCTGATGACGGGGGCGCTGAGCGTGGCAGCCGGCACCAGCGTGGCGGTGATTGCCGCGCTGTTGTTCCCACGCGACCCGGCGGCGGTAACGCTGCGTCATCGACCCGCCGCGGTTGCCAACGCGTAAACCGGGAGGGGGTGTGATACCATCCTGTCTGCCGGTCAATCTGCCGGCTGATCGACGCATCGACGCGTTTGGCGGCGCACCGGAGTGATCCGAGAGAATGGTTGCCAACATCAACATGCACACCGCGCCGGCTGACGTCGGCGACGGCACTATCCTGACCAACCTGCTGATGTTCGGCGAGGTGCTGCGACGGCTGGGGCTGGATTTTGGGTCGGCGAACATTCTGGATCTGGTGCGGGCCACGGAGTTTGTGCCGCTGGGGGGGAACCGCAACGATTTCCGTTTGGCGGCGCGGGCATTGCTGGTGCATCGACGCAGTGATTTGCCCCTGTTCGATGAGGCATTTCAGGTGTTCTGGCGACGACAGGCTCACGGCGCCAGCATGAGGGATCTGCGGTCGATGGGGGAGGAACGGCGCTATCGGACGCCGCGTGTGATGCCGCACCGGGAGGATACCTCGGATGGCCCGCCCGGCGAGGACATGCCGCCCGACGACGCGGGAGACCGTCAGCCGGTGGTGGACTTGCAGCGATCATTCAGCGCCCGTGAAGTGCTGCGCCAACGGGATTTTGCCGAATATACCGCCAACGAGGTGGCGGCAGCCCGGGGGATGATGGCAGACCTGGCGTGGGATTTGGGCAGCCGACGGACTCGTCGCCTGATGTGGGGAGACGGGTCGGATATCGACCTGCGGCGGAGTATGCGCCGGAGTCTGGCCTACGGCGGCGAAATGCTGGACATCGCCCACCGCCGGAGGAAGACCAAGCCGCGACCGCTGGTTCTGATCTGCGACGTGAGCGGTTCCATGGAGCGGTACACCAGAATGCTGCTGCACTTCGTTCACACGGTGGCGGTGAGTGGGCAGCAGCTGGAGGCGTTTTTGTTCGCCACCCGATTGACCCGCGTGACCCGTCATCTGGCGCACCGAGGAGTCGATCAGGCGGTGGCCGATGTGGCCCGCGCGGTTCCCGACTGGGCGGGCGGAACGCGCATCGGAGAGGCGATCAAGGGTTTCAATTACCAGTGGGCGCGCCGGGTGCTGCGTGGCGGCGCAGTGGTGCTGGTGATTTCGGACGGCTGGGACCGGGGAGAGCCGGAACTGTTGTCGCGGGAGATGGCGCGGTTGCAACGCAGCTGCCACCGGTTGATCTGGCTGAATCCACTGCTGGGGTCGCCGACCTACGAACCACTGACCCGCGGGATGCAGGCGGCGTTGCCTTACATTGACGATTTCATGCCGGCCCACAACCTGCACAGCCTGGATGAGTTGGCGCGGCATCTGAACCGGTTAACGTCGCGACGGAAGGCTCCGCGCAGCAACCGCCGGGCCTCGACCGACGAATCGGGCGAGGCGGCCGCGGCAACCACCCACGACGGCGGGGCCGCGGCCAATGTGAGACGCCAGTTGAACCCCGCCCTGGCGCCCACGTTCAGACATCCGCTGTGGGGACACCCCAACATGCCGGGCGGTGGCTGAAGGCGCGGGGAGCCGGTTGGGTCAGTACGCGCCGGGTCAGGGCCGTCGGGGTCAGTATTGGAAGTCGGTTTCGGCGGCCCAGGCCTGAACACCGCGCCGGAAAGCCAGGGCTCCCATGGGCGCGATCACGGCCTGCATGGCTTCCAGTATCTCCCGTGGAGTGGCTCCTTCGCGGAGCGCCACACGCATGTGCGCCTGAATCTGCTCCTGGTCGGCGCGCAGCGCAACCTCCACGCAGATTTGCAGCAGCTCTTTCGTCTTGCGATCCAGCAGCCGTTGGCCGGTGTAGGTCGCCTCGATGAACTCGCCGTATTTCTGCGTCCACTCGGGGTCGGCGAGGGCGTTGATACGGTGCATTTCCAGGGTGTAGCCGCGGGTTCGGGCGGCTTCTTCGATCAGACGTTGGGCGTCGGTGTTGTCGGGCATGGGATCGCTCCTCTTGGTTGTTTGAATGTGATTGGATCGCGCAATGTCTGGCTATCTCCCCTCACCCCAACCCTCTCCCACAGGGGGAGAGGGAGCAAGCCTACGAGGCTGGTGCCAGGGTGTCGAGTTGAACAGCGGGGCAACTGCGCGTGGTTCAGAGGTCGTAGTGAGTGCGGGCGGCAGCCTGGAGGGGGTCGTCCTGCTGGAACAGGTCGGGGTGTCTGCCCCGGGCCAACGCCAGGTGATAGGTAAAGAGCTGGAGGGGCGCCACGCTGATGATGGGCATCAGGTTGGGCGGGCAAGCGGGCAACGGGAAGATGCGGGCCCCCGTGGCAAGCACCGACGAGTCCGGTTCGCCCATCAACGCCCATACCGGTGCGCCCAGCTCGCGGGCGGCCAGGGACAGGTTGAGGGTGCGGCCACGGTCGTCGCCGGGCGGCGCGATGAGGGTCAGCAGGCAATCGGAGTCAAGGGAGCAGAAGGGGCCGTGGAGCAACTGCTCCATCTGGAAGCCCTCGCAGTCAGCGCGGCTGGTCTCTTTGATTTTGAGGGCGACCTCGTAGGCGTTGGCGCGGTGGGCTCCCCAGCCGGCGGAGATGAAACGGCGGCGCGATTGATTGTCCAGCGCAACTACCCTGACATCGTCCTCGGCGGCCAGGACTTGCGACATGAGGTTGGGCAGTGCATCCACCTGGTTGTAGGCGGGGTCGCTGGCGTTGCGGCCGGTTTGGGCAGCAATGGCCCGGTTGAGCATGGCGATGACGGTGAGGGCGGTGGTGTAGCTGACGGTGAACGCCGACGAAATCTCGGGGGATACGGTGTGAATCAACCGGTGGGCAGCCTGTATGCGCGGGCCGGGGGCAGTTGAGGTGATGGCTACGGTGAATGCGCCGGTGGACCGGGCATAGTCCAGCGCATCGTAGGATGAGCGCTTGGTTCCCCGGTGGCTGAAGACTATCACGGCATCGTCCGGTGTTATGCGCGGAGGAGCGGTGCAGAACTCAAAAGAGTTGCCGGCGAAGGTTTCGGGGCCGGCGGTGAGCATCTGCTGGGCGGCCAGCGCGGCGTGCCAGGATGTGCCGATGCCGACCAGATAGATCCGGCGGCGGGCGGCCAGCGCCGGGCCCAGGTCATCGCAGATGGCAGATTGGCTGGCCAACACCGATGCGATGGCGTCGGGTTGCGACAAGATCGCGTCGTACATGTAGTAGGGATGGGACTGTCGGGGTGCGGGTGTGGTCATGGTCGTTTGGGATCTCCCTGTGAAAAAACATTAAAGACAACAAAGACAACGGGGAAGCGCACGAGTTAGCGCAAAACGTCTGCCGAAATACGGCCGTCGGCGATGCCTTTCAGCAGCACGAATGGGCGCATTAGTGGCATGGCGAAGCGATATTGATAACGGCGACTTTGCCCTTCGCGGATCAGTGCTGGCCCACGGCTATCATCACAAAACGCATCAAGATGTCGTGCGAAAGCTGGAATGTCATAGCGCCGATCCATTATTTGAGACAACGGCTCGCGCACGGCTTGTGCGTTGAAATGGTCAAATTCGCCAACCTCTGCTAACGCACAAGCCAGCAACACTTGCTGATATAAAGCCGACGGATTCGCGCTGTATACTGCTGACGAGTAGCTGTCCTGGACGCTGCGTTCGGTCATTGTAAGAGCATATTCGATTGCTGCTTCTATATCTCTTCGGGTAACCACATCGCGTCCAGCGCCCAGAGCCTGTCGAGCTGCATGTAGGGTCAGAAGATGCGTGTAGTGAGGATAGCCCTGCGATACAGCCGGTACGTACCATTGCACCGAATCATCCATGCTCATATTTACCTGGATCAGTCCTCTATCTACGATGTCTGTCAGTTCTTCACGAGTCATTCTAGGCATAAGGACCTGGGTTAGGCACCGCTCAATCGAACGGTGTTCCTTCAGGAGTTCATCTACGTTATTGGCGACCCCGACCAGTACTATAGTGGCAGATACGCCGCGGTCTGAGAGCGTTTTGATGGTATCGGAAACCAGTCGGATCGAATTCTGGTCAGCAAGCCGGTCGAATTCATCCACGATGAGCAACCAGTTGGAAGAGAACGACTGCATCAGGATACGTACATCATTCGGCGTGGGTTGGTCGGGGAGAGCGGCAGATAAAGGATGTTCCTGGCGAAAAGAATAGTTGCCAAATCCCAGACGAGGCAATTCTTGAACAGTGATTATCTCTTGCATCAGCTTGTGTATCAGGCTGGTGTAGGTGTCTGAAGTGTCACAGTTAATGCTGGCAACTGCCAATTCCTCGTCCATTGTGAGGCCGAGCACGGCCGGCAGGATGTTGGCCAGGGATGTTTTCCCTACGCCCCGTTCACCAAACACGATGCAGTGCATTCCGCGCTGGTTGACCGCATCGGCAATCCTGAGTATGAGGCTACGCCTTCCCGAGAATAAATCGGTGTCCCGGATTGGTGCAGCGGGGGTGAATACGTTCCCGAGCTGTAGGACGCGAGGGTCAACAGGTGGATTTGAGGCCACGTTCGCTGTCAATTCGTTGCTCTTGTCTAGTATAAAGTGGATTGAATCTAATAATAACAGCATAGGATCGGTTAATAAACGGCATCAATCTGCTATTAACGCCTGTCACGCTGCATTAACCCTGCTTTGCACTCCCCTTTCTTGGCACGTCCCCTATGTTATGATTGCGCTGCCGGCGGAGCAGGTTACATAACCGGGGCCGACTGGCGCTATGATACGCACAGGAGGCTTGATTATGCCATTCGGAGGCAATGACTGGCTCGCCACCCGGCAGGAAGAAACGCTGGAGCCGGATATACCAATTTGCGACCCGCACCACCATTTTTGGGATTACCGCACCGAGCGGATTCCCTACCAGCGCTACCTGCTGCACGAGCTGGCCGAAGATATCAACAGCGGCCACAACGTACGCTCCACCGTGTTCGTGGAGGCCCGGTCGATGTATCGCATCACGGGCCCGGAGGAAATGCGTCCAGTGGGCGAGGTGGAATTTGTGCAGGGATTGGCGGCGGCATCGGCCAACGGACTCTACGGGCCGGGTCGGGCGGCAGCATCCATCGTGGGACATGCGAATTTGAACCTGGGCGACGGCGTGAAACCGGCGCTGGAGGCGTTGCAGGCAGCCAGCCCCAACCGGTTCCGCGGCATCCGCCACTCGGTTACCTGGGACCCGCATCCGGAGATCGAGAATACGGCGGCGCACAACCAGCAGGGTCAGCTGGCCAGCGACAATTTCAGGGCCGGCGCCAGGGTACTGGCAAGCATGGGCCTAACGCTGGAAGGCTGGATGTATTTCCCGCAGCTGCCGGAACTGGCCGATTTCGCCAAAGCCGTACCCGACCTGACCATCATCCTGAACCACATCGGCGGCCTGTTGCGCACCGGCCCCTACGCCAACAATGAGGAAGAAGTGCTGGATACCTGGCGCAAAGGCATCACCGCCGCTGCGTCGGCTCCCAACGTGGTGATCAAGCTGGGCGGTATCGGGATGCCCCGCACGGGCTTTGACTGGCACGAGCGGACCGTCCCCATCGGCTCCGAGGAACTGGCGGAAGGGATGGCGCCGTTTATGCACCACTGTATCGAACAGTTCGGGCCGGATCGCTGCATGTTCGAGAGCAACTTCCCGGTGGACAAGGTGTCCTATTCGTACCATGTGATGTACAACGCCTTCAAGCGGCTATCCAGCGGATACTCGGCCACGGAGCGCGCTGCCATGTTCCATGACACCGCCGCCCGTGTGTACCGCGTGGAGATCTAAACGACGCACAGTCCTAACGCCCGATACACCGCCCTTCCCAACGGATTCGACCAAGGAGGCACGATCATGGCAGCGCCGATCAACGACTGGCTGGCTCAAACGGTTGAGCCGACCCTGGAACCCGATTTGCCCATCTGCGACCCGCATCACCACTTTTGGGATCAGCGACCCGACCGGGTTGAGCCACGCTACATGCTGGACCAGCTCATGGCCGACACCGGCAGCGGCCACAATATTGTATCCACGGTGTTTGTGGAGGCGCGGTCGATGTACCGGGACGGGGCAACGGACGAGCTGCGTCCGGTGGGGGAGGTGGAATTCGTGCAGGGCATCGCTGCCCAGAGCGCCAGCGGCATCTACGGCAACACCCGCGCGGCACACGGGATTGTGGGCCATGCCAACCTGCACCTGGGGAGCAACGTGCGCCCGGTGCTGGAAGCGTTGCGGGCGGCCAGCCCCAACCGGTTCAGCGGCATCCGCCACGGGGTAGGATGGGACCCGCATCCGGAGATTGCCAGCCCCGGCGCGTATCCGTTCCCCAATCAACTTGCCAGTGACGACTACCGGGCCGGCGCCCGGGCGCTGGCCGAAATGAACCTGTCGCTGGACGTGTCATGCCTGCATCCGCAACTGCCCGAGGTGGCCGATTTCGCCCGGGCCGTTCCAGACCTGACCATCGTGCTGAACCACGTGGGCGGGCTGATGCGTACGGGACCGTATGCCGGCAATCCGGACGAAACGATGGCCAACTGGCGCGCCGGGATCGCGGCGGCAGCCTCGGCTCCCAACGTGGTGCTCAAGCTGGGCGGCGTAGGGATGGCTCGCACGGGGTTCGACTGGCATCAACGCTCGACACCGGTTGGCTCAGAAGAGGTGGCGACGTCAATCGACCCCATCATGCGTTACTGCATCGAACAGTTCGGGCCGAGCCGCTGCATGTTCGAGAGCAACTTCCCGGTGGACAAGGAATCGTTCTCGTATCATGTGATGTGGAACGCCTTCAAGCGGATGTCGGCGGACTTTTCGGCCAGCGAGCGGGCGGATATGTTCCACGATTGCGCGGCGCGGGCGTATCGGCTGGGGTAGGATAGTTGCCCGGTTCTCTCCCTCACCCCTACCATCTCCCCTCGGCAGAGGAGTTAGAAGAGCATGAACCGCGCGGAGTTTGAACGCCTGCTATTCCCGGAGCGGGCCGGCGATATAGGTCTCATCAGGAGGTTGAACTTGGCTATGGATCCCAGGAGTTTCCCACCGGAGTTTTTCCAGCGGGAAGACGAGAGCAATGACGCCGAGTTTTACACGATGCCGCGGCTGGTGGTTCACATCGACGATGGGGCCATCGACGCGGTGGGCAAGCTGTTTCGGCGGTTGATACCGGAGCAGGCCGAAGTGCTGGACCTGATGAGCAGCTGGCGAACCCACTGGCCCGACGATCACCCGCGCAAACGGATCGTGGGTCTGGGTATGAACGCCGCCGAGATGGCCGACAACCCGCAACTTACCGAATACGTCCTGCGGGACATCAACGCCGACCCATCACTGCCCTTCGATGATGAGTCCTTCGATGCCGTGGTGATCACGGTGTCGGTGCAGTACCTGACCCGCCCGTTGGATGTGTTCGCGGAAGTTTCCAGGATACTGCGGCCGGGTGGAGTATTCGTGGTTTCGTTTTCCAACCGTTGCTTCCCCACCAAGGCGGTGAGGGTGTGGAGAGGGACCAACGACGAAGACCACATCGAGCTGGTAGCGTCGTATATGCACCACGCCGGGGGATTGGCTGGGGTGCGGGGCGGGTTGTCCAACGCTGACGACTCGCCACCCTCGGATCCGCTGTTCGCGGTGTTTTCCTACAAGGAGGCGACGGGCAGCTAGTCGGCGGTAACAGTCCGTAATGTGCGTATGTAGTACACTTGAATGGCAAGCATTTTGCCAGACTGGTTTTCGGATGGGGTACCGATATGAGCGGCGTGTTCGTTTATTGGGACAATTCCAACATATTTCACGAGGCGCAGCGCATTGCCGAAGAGCGCAACGGCGATGTAAACGCCCGTTATCGGGTCCGCATCCACTTTGAGAACCTACTGCGCCTGGCTCACGCTGACCGGCCGCTGACCAAAGCGATGGCTGCCGGTTCCGTTCCACCGGAATTACGCCAGCTATGGAACCGCCTGGAGAACTTGGGGGTGGAAATCAATTTGTTTGACCGCGGCGAGCGTGACCGCGGTGAGCAGCAGACTCCCGACCAGTGGCTGCAGTTATGGATGCTGGAGGATGCTCTGGATTACAACGGCGATGCTGGCATCGTGGTTCTACTGACCGGCGACGGAGCTGGCTATGTTGAGGGCCGGGGCTTTCACAGCACCCTGGAACGAATGCACCGGCGCGGCTGGCAGGTGGAAGTGTTGTCCTGGGAGCATTCTTGTGGTCGTGGGATGCGTGAATGGGCCATAGAGAATGGGGTATTTGTAGCGTTGGACGATTACTACGACGCTATCACCTTTATGGAACCTTCCCGCCCTGGCCATGAACTGGCGTTAGCTCGCCCCCCGGCCTCCCTGGAATTGACTCAACGACCCATAGCGTGAAGCCAGTGCTGAGGAACGGCAATTATGACCACTAAACCAACGTTGCTAACTGCCGACGACCTGCTGCGCCTGTACAGTGAAGGTGTGCGGGGTGAATTGGTCCAGGGGGTGCTGTACGAAACTACGCCGACAGGATTGAAACACGGCGAGATTGCAGTAGCTCTAGGGGCACTGCCTTGGATACACGTCCGCCCCCAGCGGCTGGGACGGGTGTTCGGTTCCGACAGCGGCGTGCTGCTGGAACGAAATCCGGATACGGTGCGTGAACCCGATGTCGCCTACGTTTCCGCCGAACGCCTGCCGCTGGATACCGAAATCGCCGGGTATTGCCCCGTCCTGCCTGACCTGGTGGTTGAGATCGTGTCCCCCAGCGACAAGGAAGAAAACGTCGATAATAAGGCTATTATGTGGTTGTATTACGGCGCGCGCATGGCCCTGGTGATTAACCCGGAAACGCAGACTATCCGGGTGCGCCAGGCCAACGGGCCTACCAGGCTGCTCTCTATTGACGATACGCTGGACGGCGAGGATGTTCTGCCGGGCTTTACCTGCCCCGTGCGGGACATTCTGGAATCCTGATCTCCGGGCGGCTAGTCGGCTATTTCCAGAATCATCTCCACTTCCACGGGCGCGCCCCTGGGAAGAGCGGCCATACCAACTGCGGAACGGGCGTGGCGTCCGAATTCGCCGTAGAGTTCCACGAGCAGGTCGGACGCGCCGTTGCCCACCAGAGGCTGCTGGTCGAAGGATGGGTCGCTGTTGACCATCACCAGCAGCTTGACGACACGCTGCACCTTGTCCAGATCGCCGATTATGCTTTTGGCAGCGGATAGGCAATTGACGGCGCTCTGGCGGGCGGCGGCGGCGCCCTCTTCGACGCTAACCTCGCTTCCCAGCTTGCCGGTGTGAGGCATGGTTCCGTCGGGCAATCGGGGCAGGTTGCCGGATACGAACACCAGGTTGCCGGTGCGCACGGCGGGCACGAAGTTGCCAATGGCCGGATTGGGTTCGGTAACGGCAAGACCCATCTCGGCCAGTTTGCGTTCAATTTCCATTTGGGGACTCTCCTGTAAATGTATTGGGGGACGCAGAGGGGTGAACGATATAGATTCGCTATATGCTATCGGGGTTTTCAAGCCGGGGGCAATGGCCGGAAACGGTTTACGATGGGCAGGCGGCGGTCTTTGCCGAAGGCGCGGGGCGTAATTTTCACACCGGGTGGAGCCTGGCGCCGTTTGTACTCGTTGCGATCAACGAAGGCTACGACCTGCCGCACCCAGTCGGGGTTGTGTCCCATAGCCACCATGTCGGCATAGCTATAGTCGTCTTCAACGTAGGCTTTGATGATGGGGTCGAGCTGCTCGTAGGGAGGCAGCGTGTCCTGGTCAGTTTGGTCGGGGCGCAGCTCGGCGCTGGGAGGTTTGACCAGCACGGAAATGGGAATGAGGGGCCGTCCGTCGGGGGTGCCGGCGTTGCGCCAGCGGCTCAGAGCGTAAACCAGGGTTTTGGGCACGTCTTTCAGCACGGCAAACCCGCCGGCCATGTCGCCGTAGAGAGTGGCGTAGCCCATGGCCATTTCGCTCTTGTTGCCGGTGGTCAGCACGATCCAGCCGAATTTGTTGGATATGGTCATTAACACATTGCCGCGGATACGGGCCTGGACATTCTCCTCGGCGACGTTGGGTTCGGCGCCGGTGAATCGGTCGGCCAGCATATCGGTGAAGGCAACGTGGGCCGGCTCGATGGGGATGCGCCACAGCTTGATGCCGAGGTTGTCGGCGAGTTCCTGGGAATCGGAGACGCTGCCCTCCGACGAGTAGCGGGACGGCATGGTGACTCCCACCACGTTCTCGGCGCCGAGTGCATCTGCTGCTATGGTGGCGGTGAGGGCGGAATCAATACCTCCGGAGAGGCCGATCAGCGCGCCGCGAAATCCCGACTTGTGGACGTAGTCGCGTGTACCCACCACCAGGGCCTGGTACACCTCTTCCTCGTCGGTGAGGTTGGGGAACAGAGGCGATTCGACGGGGATGCGGCGGTTGGCAAAGTGGTGTTCGGAAATTGGTGTTACTTGGGCCCGCCCCACCTCATGCAGGATGTTGGGGTTCTCTTTGCGGGGTTTGGGGTCGCGGAGACGCTGGCGAAACACGGACTCAACGTCCAGATCGGCGACGATGAGCTTGTCCTCGAACGCTGGCCCGCGGGAAATCACGGAGCCGTCGGGAGCGCACACGACGCTGGCGCCGTCGAAAACGAGCTCATCCTGCCCTCCCACGGTATTCAGGTAGGCTACGAACACGCCGTTGTCAGCAGCGCGGGTGGCGATCATGCGCTCGCGCTGGGCGGATTTGCCGGCGTGGAATGGTGATGCGTTGATGTTGACGATGACTTCGGCGCCGGCATCGCGCTGCACGGCGATGGGTCCGACAGGGTACCAGATATCTTCGCAGATATTGATGCCCACCGTGGCGCCGTTGATGATGTACACGGGGCAAACTTCGCCGCGACGGAAATAGCGGTCTTCATCGAACACGCCGTAGTTGGGCAGGTACATCTTGCGATACCAGTCCACCAGGCGTCGGTCGTCGATGATGGCGGCGGCGTTGGCGATGTCGGAGCCCACCTCGACACAACCGACGACGGCCGCGATGCCTCGGGCGGCGGCGGCAATGCGTTCTACGGCGGCGGTGTTCTCGGAGAGGAAAGAGGGCTTGAACAGCAGGTCTTCGGGCGGATAGCCGGTTACGGCCAGTTCGGGGAACGCCACCAGGTCGGCGTGGGACGCCCGCGCCTCGTCGATCAGCTCGATGATGCGGGTTGTGTTGCCGGCAATGTCGCCCACGGTGGGGTTGAATTGGGCCAGGGCCAACCGGAAGGAACGTTTCATAGAATTTACTGTGTTATGGAAAATTGCGCCGATGGTGTCTGTGCTGTCGCGGCTATTATAGCCTAGCCGGGAGGCCGGTCGCCGACGCCGTATGGCTGACAACGGGACTGCAACGCTCACGCGTACCCACTTTGTTAATCCAAACCGGCCTACTGTCATTGCGAAGGGTGCCCACCCCACCTGTCATTGCGAGGAGCGCCCACCCCCACCTGTCATTGCGAGCGCAGCGTGGCAATCTCGTCGCCGCAGCAATGGTGGTTGGCCGACGTGTGTTCAGCCTCAACGAGATTGCCACGTCGCTGTGCTCCTCGCAATGACAGATTAAAATGGGTACGCGTGGGGACTGCAACGGTTGGGATGGTCGCGGAGGGGACGGTTGGCGCCTGCTATACTTTGCGACACTGGCAGCGGGCGTTTCATAGCTTCCGAATTCATCCCGTTATAAACCACTGGACTGCGTCATAATTTCATCTAACTGCCAAAAGGAATTGGTGGACGCCCGGCGTCGGAATCGCGCCCTATAATGCGCGCTCTGCAATCCCGGATGGCCCGGATCACCCCCTTTTACTACGGGTGGGTAATACTGGGGTTGACCGGCGTGGCATCGTATTCGGCGCGGCCGCTGATGTCAGTGGCGGTGTTGACGGTGTTCGTGGTTCCCATGGGGAACGAGTTTGGCTGGACGAGAACGCAGATGTCCGGCGCGGTCAGTTTGGGCGGAGTATTTGCGGTGGTGCTGTCGCCGGTAGTGGGGCCGCTGATAGACCGGTACGGTTCGGGTATGGTGGTGGGCATATCGTCGGCGATTGCGGGCGTGTGCGCCTTTGGTCTGGGGCTGGTGAACACCATCTGGCTGTTTTACCTGATTTACGTGCCGGGACGGGCGGCATTCGCCAGCCCACTGGAGATGGGGACGTCCACTGCGGTGAGCAACTGGTTCATCCGCCGCCGCCCGTTCGCCCTGGCGATGAACCACGTGGTGCAGGGAACGGGATTGGCTGTCATGCCGCTGGTAGCCCAGGTGATAATTGGAGTCTCGGGGAATTGGCCGGCGGCGTGGTATGCCCTGGGTATCTGGACGCTGGTGGTGGGAGCGGCGCCGGCCATTCTGCTGATGAGTCGCCGGCCAGAGGATTTGGGTATGTTGCCGGACGGTGACACCGAGGCTTCGATTCGGCTCCAGGTGGAGTCAGGACGCCGCCCGCAAACGACGTCGGACGAAATCAATTTTACGTTGCGCCAGGCCATGCGCACCCGCGCTTTCTGGTTGATGATGCTGTTTGCGTTTGCCGGTTTTATCGTGCAGGCTGGGGTGTCGCTGCACCAGGTGCCTCACTTTATTGACCAGGGAGTGCCCGCTTCAGTGGCGGTGTGGACGGCCAGCATGTTCGCAATTTCCCAGGTTCCAGCGAGCCTGACATGGTCGGCGCTGAGCCAGCGATTCACGATGCGGTTTATCATGCCAGCAGCCGGTTTGGTGGTGAGCAGTGGAGCTATCATCACCGCGTTCGCCGACAATATCGCGCTTGGAGTAGTGGGGGCATTTGTCCTTGGGTTCGGCGTCGCCGGTTTGCACATAATCAACCGGTTAACCTGGGCCGACTATTTTGGGCGTCTGCACCTGGGAAAGATCTGGGCCTGGGGCCTGGCGGCACAGGTGGGCGGGCAAGCGCTGGGACCAACCGCAGCCGGTATTGGCGTGGACCAAATGCATAGCTACCTGCCGGTGTTCACAGCGTTTGGGATCAATCTCGGCGTGGTATCCATTTTGATGCTAGCTGCCACGCGACCGACGCGAGACCAAGCAGCGGGAGGGCAGAGAATAACAGTGGGGCGAGAAGGATGATAATCGTGTGGCATCTGCACCATAAGCGCTGTGCGAAATCTATGCGGAGTTCCATAATGGTTATGAAACGGTTTCATAGATAGCTTCGGCGATTTGTTCTATAAAATCCACGACGTCGTCAACCATCTGCTCATCAATAGGCCACCGCATCAGAGGATATGAGGGGTTTGTATCGGCTTCATGGGCAATTTGGTTTCTGCGATTAACGATTAGGTTGAGCCTTTCCCTGATACCTTGCGATTCTAATCCCGTATGACTTGCCACCGCGTTCCACAACTGTACATCGGAAATCAAGCGTATAGCGTCTGCTATATGATCGGGGGTTTGAAAGCTGCGATAGCTATGGTGATTCCTAATCTCTCGCTCTAGCCAATCATCCCCTGTGGGATTTGCAATACTCTGCAACACATTGTCAATTGAAACCTGAAACCGTAGAAACGCCGGTGTTAGATGGCGATTTCCATTAAAAGCATCCAACATTCCGAGTCGGACAATTTCATGCACGAAGTTGTCGAGCGAACTGACGGCAAGGACAAGCTCGGCCCGCAGTATATCGGAGAGGTCCAAAGCTCTTGTTGTCTGTGCGCTCAAAATTATAGTGAGCGATCCCAGGTTGCGAACACGTTCTATATTTGCTCTGAACTGTTCAATCGCAACCTCCATAGCCCAGTTAGTCCCCTGTCAGGTGGATAACGTTATTGGCAAGCTTCGAGAAAATATCATGGAAGGAATCTCGCTGTCTGATGGTTTGTTCCAATACAACTCCAGATTGTTTTATCTGTTCATCGGTAAGAGCAAAAACCGGAGTTTGGTTTTCCTGAGATTTCGCAATGAGCGAATTGAAATCGGGAATAGTTGCCAGGCAATAATCACCTGCTTCAACCGTCCGGTATTGCTCGGCAGGAAATGCCATACCAATCCGTTCTAATGCTGGAACCAATCGATTGGAAACCTTTTGGTTGATTGCGTCTATCCAGGTTTGAAAACTGGCAGCAGGCGAACCGCCGCGGGGACGATAGTTTTGAATGATAGTTCCCAAAAACTTGGGAGTCACGTCTGGGAACGGATAAACTGCATTTTTTAAAATATCTAGTGCAGCAGCCCTTTGTGCCCATGAGCGCCAATTTGGGAGAACATTACACAGAGAATCTATCGCCATCACGGAAAAAAAGTCCGGGTTTGTCGGAACTATGAAATAATCACTGGTCATCAACAGGTTCTGATTGAAGGAGCTGAGGCTTGGGTTCATGTCGACCAGGATATAATCGGCATCCAGTTTGTCGGCCGTCTTGCGCAAAAGTACCGAAATAGAGCCAGGCAGGTTTTGGAGCGTTTGTATGGAACCGGAAAGTTCCTGCGCAATGCCCAATGTAACTTCGTACTCGGAAAGCCCGATATGCCCCGGCAACAGGTACAGCCCCTCCTGTTCCGATACGGCGACACACTTTACTGCTTCCATCGGAACGGGCTGCGACTCAAACGCTGGCGTAAGACCTGCTTTCAAGTTACGGTGGCTTTCATTTTCATAGAATGATTCAAGTTCGGAAGGGCCTTTGTAGCCGAGAACTACGCCAGTCAAATTGGACTGCGGGTCCGCATCAACTATGATCACTCGCTTCCCCTTGGCAGCAAGCATCCAACCCAGATTGAAGGTTGTGGTAGTTTTGCTTACTCCACCTTTGTGATTGAACAGCGCAATTCGCTTTGCCATTTTAGTCCACCACCCATGTGTTACCTTCCAACTACTGATTGCATTGTATTGAATTAGTCCGCACTCGCCGCCAGCGCGGTTTGCACCAATGTCTTCCGCAGGTAGCGGCCCGTGTGCGACTGCTCGCACTGCGCCAGCATCTCGGGAGTGCCGCACGCCAGCAGGTTGCCGCCCTCGTGGCCCGCGCCGGGACCCAGGTCGATGACCCAGTCTGCGTTCTTGATCAGATCCAGGTTGTGCTCGATGAGCAACACCGAATTGCCCTGATCGACGAGCCGGTGCAGCACTCGCAACAGCGCGGCGCAGTCTTCGAAGGACAGGCCGGTGGTGGGCTCGTCCAGGAGGTACAGGGTGCGCCCGGTGGCGCGGCGGGACAGTTCGGTGGCCAGCTTGACTCGTTGCGCCTCTCCGCCGGACAGGGTGGTTGCCGGCTGGCCGAGGCGAATGTAACCCAAACCCACGTCGCGCAGCGTTTCCAGCCGGTTGCGGATGCGGGAGAAGTTCCAGAAAAAATCCAGGGCGGTTTCCACGGTCATGGACAGCACGTCGGCGATGGACTGGTCGCGCAGGGTAACTTCCAGGGCCTCCCGGTTGTAGCGCCGGCCCTGACAAATTTCGCAGGGCACGGTTACGTCGGGCAGGAACTGCATTTCGATCTGGATGTAGCCCTCGCCCTGACAGGCTTCGCACCGGCCACCCTTGACGTTGAACGAGAAACGGCCAGGCTTGTATCCGCGTATCCGGGCTTCGGGCAGGGTTGCGAACAATTCTCGGATGGGTGTGAATGCGCCGGTGTAGGTTGCCGGATTGCTGCGAGGGGTGCGTCCGATGGGCGACTGGTCGATGTTGACCACCTTGTCGATGTGGTGGATGCCGGTTACGTCGTCGTGGTCGCCGGGACGGTCGCGGCCCTGGGCCACGGCCTGGGCGAGGCGTTTGTAAAGAATGTCGTACACCAGCGTACTTTTGCCGCTGCCTGACACACCGGTTATGCAGCCCAGCAATCCCAGGGGGAACTCCACGTCGATGCCCTTGAGGTTGTTTTCGCGGGCGCCGGTGACCGAGATGGCCAGGCCGTTGCCGGTGCGACGTTCTTCGGGGACCGGGATGCTTTTGCGACCGCTGAGGTAGGCGCCGGTGAGCGAATCGACGTTATTCATGACGGCGGCGACGTCGCCGGTGGCCACGATTTTGCCGCCGTGTTCGCCGGCCCCTGGCCCCAAATCTACGATATAGTCAGCGGCGCGCATCATGGCGGCGTCGTGCTCAACAACAATGACGGTGTTGCCCATGTCGCGCAGGCGGGTGAGAGTACCGATGAGGCGATAGTCGTCGTGGGGGTGCAGGCCAACGGTGGGCTCATCGCAGACGTAGAGCACGCCGGTCAACCCGCTGCCGATCTGCGTGGCCAGCCGAACGCGCTGCGCTTCGCCGCCGGAGAGCGTACGGGCCGTGCGGCTCATGGTCACGTAGTCGAGACCGATGCTGTCGAGGAAATGCAGGCGGCCTTCGATTTCTTTGAGAATCTGGTCGGCGATGGTCATATCCCGCTCGGTAAGCGTGGCCGGCGCCGGCGTGGCGGGTCGCGCGTTGCGACGGGTGCGGCGGCTCCGGGACGTGGTTCCGTTGGTGGGAGCGGCTTCGGCGGGTAACAGGGTTGCGGTGGGCTCGTGTCCGTTGGTTCCGCTGTGCCCGTTCACCGAACCGTTTTCCGATGGGTCGGCGCCCGGCTTGATGCTGCGGATCCAGCGCAGGCCCTGGCCGATGGTAAGGCCGGTTACCTCCATGATGTTTTGGCCGCAGACCAGAACGCCCAGCGCTTCGGGCCGCAGGCGGGCGCCGCTGCAGGATCGGCAGGCCCGTTGTGCCATATAACGTTCGATCTCGCTGCGGGTGTGGTCGGACTCTGTGTCGCGGTAACGGCGCTGGAGGTTAGGGATGACACCCTCGTAGGTGGTATTCCAGGCGTAAGTGCGGCCCCGACCGGTGCGATGGCGCACCTGCACCTTGAGCTTGCCGGCGCCGTAGAGGATGACGTTCATCTGATCGTCGGTGAGTTCGCGCACGGGAACCTGGGGGGAGAAGTCGAACTCGCTGGCCACGGCTTCCATCATGCTGGCGTACCAGGCATTGGCAGCGCCGGAGCGGGCCCAGGGAACGATGGCTCCTTCCAGCAGGGACAGGGACCGGTTTTGAATCACCAGGCCGGGGTCAACTTCCAACTGGTAGCCCAGGCCGGTGCAGGTGGAGCAGGCTCCGTGGGGGCTGTTGAAGCTGAAAGTGCGCGGCTCGATTTCGGGCAGGCTGACGCCGCAGGCAACGCAGGCGAACTGTTCGCTGAACACCAGATCGTCGTCGCCCTCCCGGGCCACGGTGAGGACACCTTCGCCCTCGCGCAGGGCGGTTTCCACCGACTCGGTAACCCGGCTGGTTTCGGTGTCGCTGCGGATGATCAGGCGGTCGACCACGACGTCGATGTAGTGCCACTTCTGTTTGTCGAGGGTGAGGGCGTCGGTTTCTTCGACCAGCATCACATCGCCGTTGACGCGCACGCGGACGAAACCTCCGCGACGGGCGGCTTCAAACACCTCGCGATGCTCGCCCTTCTTGCGGCGAATCTTGGGAGCCAGCAGGGTGATGCGTGACGATTCGGGCAGATTCAGGATGGCGTCGACAATCTGCTGTACGGTTTGGCGGGCCACCGGATTGCCGCACTTGGGACAGTGGGGCTTGCCGATGCGGGCGAAAAGCAGCCGGAGGTAGTCGTAAATCTCGGTAACCGTCCCAACGGTGGAACGGGGGTTGTGGGAAACTCCCTTCTGGTCGATGGAGATGGCCGGCGACAATCCCTCGATGTAGTCAACATCGGGTTTATCCATGCGGCCGAGGAACTGACGGGCATAGGCCGACAGGGATTCGACGTAACGCCGTTGTCCCTCGGCGTAGATGGTGTCAAAGGCGAGGCTGCTTTTGCCCGACCCGGAGACGCCGGTGATAACCACCAGGCGGTCTCTGGGAATGGTTACGTCGATGTTCTTGAGGTTGTGCTCACGGGCACCCTTGATGTAGATGACGTCCTGAGGCATAACAATCCCAATTTTACCACCTGTTGCGGCGCATTGCCTTCACGCCAATGCTCGCCTCGGAGGGCTTTTTCAAAGTTGTGGAAATTAACCACCCGCTCGTCCTGAGCCTGTCGAAGGACGGACGCCGATGGTTCGACAAGCTCACTATGAGCGGGTGTTAAGGAACTTTGAGCGAAGGTCGGAGGACTTTGAAAGACCCATGCTTGCCTCGGAACACGGGTTGAATAACAGTTGCAGCCCTACTCCAGTTCGACTAGGGGGTCGTTGGCGCTGACTGAGTCGAGGGGTTGGACGAATACGGTTTTCACCACGCCGTCCCGGTGGGCCAGGATGCTCTGTTCCATTTTCATCGCTTCGACCACGCACACTTCATCCCCGGCGGACACCGCGTCACCCGGACGCACCATAACCGACATGACGCGGCCCGGCATGGGTGAACGCAGGATGTCGTCGTTGACGGGGGCCGCTGCGCCGGCTCCCCCAGGCGTTGGGGCGTCAGGTACGGAGAGTCCGCCGGACGGACGGCCCCGGCGCGGTGGGGTGGGCGCGTCGGCAACTTCGATGTCGATAAGGAAAGATTCGCCATCTACGGTAACCTCGACCGGCGACTGGCCAAGGTCGCCAACCTCTACGGTGTACCACTGGTCTCCGATGCGTACCCTTATCGTTGCCACGCTACCGGGTTTCGCTCCCCAAACGCGAACGGAATAGTTCCCGGCGGCCCTGCATCCGCCAGCGCGAGCCCGTGGCCGGCGCGCCCGCCGGGTCCTGCTGTCCGGCCTGAGCAGCCAGAACTGCGGCCCCGATGGCGGCGGCCAGCGCCCGAGGGTTCTGGGCCAGGCCGGGATCAGATCCGTTGTGGTGTCCGTTGGTGGACACTCCCGAACTGTGGCCGTTCATGGCGGCCCGGCGGGACTGCTGTCGCCGATCCAAAATATCGGCCAGGCTGCCGGTGTTGTATTTCCCCGACGTGAATTCGGGGCTGGCAAGGACATCGCGCAGCAGCGGTATGTTGGTGGTAACGCCTTCAATGGTGAAATCGGCCAGTGCAGTGTCCAATGCGGCGATGGCGGCGGCACGGTCGGGACCCCAAACCATGACCTTGGCCAACAGCGGTTCGTAGTGTAGCGAAACCTCGTAACCGATGCAAAGCGCGGTATCCACGCGGACGTTGTCTCCGTGGGGCAGGCGAAGATCGGTGACGACGCCGGTGTTGGGCAGGCAGGTGTTGGGATCTTCCGGATATACGCGCGCCTCAATGGCGTGGCCGTTCGCCGTGATGTCGCCCTGGCGCTGGGAGAAGGCGATGCCGGCCGCCGACTGGAGTTGCATCTCAACGATGTCCTGTCCGGTGAGCAGCTCGGTTACGCCATGTTCGACCTGCAACCGGGGGTTCATTTCCAGGAAGTAGAAATGGCCGTCGGGAGTAACCAGGAATTCGACGGTGCCGGCGTTGGTGTAACCAACCTCGCGGCCCAGCTGACGGGCCAGCCGCCCGATTTGTTCCCGTACATCTTCCGGCAGTTTGGCGGATGCCGGCGTTTCTTCGATGAGTTTCTGATTCCGACGCTGGATGGAACAGTCGCGCTCGTAGAGGTGCAACACGTTGCCATACTGGTCGGCGATTAGCTGGACTTCGATATGTGACGCGCCCTGAAGGTAACGTTCGTAGAAAAGGCTGGGGTCGGCAAAGGCGGCCTGGGCGGTTTTGCGTGTCCGCTCGATGATGGGCTCCAATTCTGCCATGGTATGCACCACGTGGATGCCGATGCCGCCGCCGCCGGCGATGGCTTTTACCATCATGGGGAAGCCCAGTTCCCACGCCCTGGTGATTGCCTCATCGTCTTTGACGGGTTCTTCGGTGCCGGGCATCACCGGCAAGCCGGACTTGCGGGCGACACGGCGGGCGGAGAGTTTGTCGCCCATCTGGTTGAGCACCTCTTCGCCGGGGCCGATGAAGATGATGCCATCGGATTTGCACCGGCGGGCGAGCTCGGAGTTTTCCGAAAGGAACCCATATCCCGGATGGATGGCCTCCGCGCCGGTGTCCCGACAGGCCGCCAGCACGGCGTCGATGTTCAGGTAGGAATCGGTGGCTGCCGCGCCCCCGATGCAAACTGACTCGCCGGCCATGCGGGTGTGCACGGCTCCCCGGTCGGCCTCGGAATACACGGCGACGGTAGCAACACCCATGCGCTGGCAGGTGCGAATGATGCGGGCGGCTATCTCGCCCCGGTTAGCAACCAATACTTTGTTGAACATCTGATGTCCCTCGGTATCGAACCGTATGGGTTCCCCGGCTCCGGTTCCTGTTGTGGCAAGAGTGATCTTGTGGCAAGAATGAACGCAGCGGCGGACCCGGCGGGCCTGTTGGCGTTTACGCAGGATCGCGGCAACACCGTGGTGGTAACCGATTTTTTAGTCCTTTTGGTATTAACCGTTCAACAGCGGCGGAGGCGAGTTTGGGGCTAAATCGAAATCGTGCCGGTTTTTTCGCCGGATTTTTCGATGAATGCGACCGAGTTGATTCTCCCGTCCAACCAGTACTGGAGGCAGGACGACAGCACTTCGTTAACTTCTCTCCGCACGAGTGAGGGCACCCGCAAATCGGGAAGCGCGGACACCAGCGGCGTACGGTGGAGCAGGCGCAGTACCTTGAGGGCGGGTAAAGACAGGGGACGCGACAACGTTTCGGTTGGAACGCAATACAGGCACATGGTTCCGCCGGCCCCGGCTGCGAAGCGGTGGCGTTCCGGTTCCAGCGACGAGCCGCAGTCGATGCAGGAGAACAACTCGGGCATGAAACCCGACAGCCGCAGCAGCCGGATTTCGAAGTACCGCAGGTGCAGATCGGTGGCCGCCCCGGATTCCATGACGTTGAGGGTTTGCAGCGTGAGATCGAAAAGTTCCGTGTCGGGTTCGGAGAGAGCGCTGAAAGCATCCACCAGTTCGACCACGTACAGGGCGCGGGATAGCAAGTGGTAGTCGGCCTTCACGGCCGCGAAAACGCTGCGGTCTTCCGCTTCGGCGACGGTGTCCAGCGTGCGGCCGCGAGCCAGGGCGACGTTGAGCAGCGTGAGGGGCTCGAAATGGCCCACCAGCTTGCCGTTGATGCGACGGGCGCCGCGGGCGACGACCTCGAGTTTGCCGTGCTCGCGGGTGAGCAGGGTCGAAAGGACGTCGGCCTCGCCGATGGATCTTTTCCGCAGGGTGAGTCCCAAGGCCCGGTAGGTGCGGGGCAGGGTCATGGCGCTATTCCAGCTCGCTGCGGCCCGAGAAGGCGCGGCTGAGGGTGATCTCGTCGGCGAATTCCAGGGTGCCGCCGACGGGTAATCCGCGGGCGAGGCGAGTGATGCGAATACCGGATCCGTTCAGGCGTCGATGGATGAAATCGGCGGTGGCGTCGCCTTCCAGCGTGGAGTTGGTGGCGATAATCAGCTCACGGAAGGGGTTATCTTTGCGCTGCAATCGACCGAACAACTGGGGCAGGTGAATATCCTCGGGGCCAATTCCGTTGAGGGGCGACAGGACGCCATGCAGGACGTGATACAGGCCACGAAACGCTCGCGTGCGTTCCAGCGCAACGAGGTCGCGGCTTTCTTCGACCACGCAGATCTGGTCCTGGTTGCGCTGGGGATTGGAGCAGATATCGCAGGGGGAGGCATCCGTGAGGTTGCGACATTCGTCACAGAAAAGGATGAGGTCTTTGACGCTGGTGATGGCGTCGGTCAGCGTCCGGGCGTCTTCGGCCGGCATCTGCGCGATGTGGTAAGCGATGCGCTGGGCGCTCTTCGGCCCGATGCCGGGCAGCCGGTGCAACTCGGAGATAAGTTCTCCGAGCGAACGGGTGGTCCCGGGGCCGGGATCATTCAGCATGGCGCTTCAGGCGTAGTGTGGTGAGTTGTGAAAGGGATGGGCATACCGTGTGATGCTGGCAACCCACTGGATCAGGTCAGGCCGGGAATGTTGAGCCCTCCGGTAACCTCACCCATCTTTTCGGCGGCCAACTGCTGGGTGCGGGCGGAGGCGTCGTTGACGGCGGCGGCGACCAGGTCCTGCAGCAGGTCGATGTCCTCGGCTGCTTCGGGCTCGATGATGACTTGGGACACTTCCTGTTTGCCGTTCATGGTGACGCGCACAACGCCACCGCCGGCGGAGCCCTGGACGGTGAGTTCTTCGAGTTCCTGCTGCACCTTGGCCAACCGGTTTTGCAACTGCTGGGCCTGGCGCATCATCTTTCGGTTCATCATAGTTGGTTCGGAGCCTCCTGTTGGTCTTCTACGATACGCGCACCCAAGCCGATGGCGGTGCGCAGCAAATGGCTGTCTTGAGTGGAATTGCGCGCCGGGCGGGCCCCATCGTTGCTGCCATTGGCCAATGTTACCTCGAATGGATGGCGAGTACCGAATGACTGTTCAATCGCCGTCTCGATGGTATCACGAACCTTGGGCTTGATCAGTTCTTTCTGCATCCGTTCCAAGTTGGAGGCGTTCCGGAAGGGAATGATCAGTGTGGAGCCGTCGTCAGACTTATAGACATTCTCAGGACGACAGTCCAGCAAAAGCGACCTCAGTTCGTAGCCGCCGTCAATCCTAATCAGTCTCAGACTCGATAGAGTTTGCTCCCATTTATCCTGCACGCTGCCGGGAGCAGCCGCCGGGGCTCTTGAGGCGACCGGCTGACGGGCTGGTGGTGTGGCGGGCCGTTGTGGCGGCGGGCGTCGGGAGGCGGTGGGCTGTTGGGTACGCGCCGGCTGGGGTACCGAGGTTTCCGGGACGGCGGCAGGTTCGTTGCGGCCAATCTCGGCGGCGGCGACTTCCAGGGGCAGCGAGGCGGGTGCGTCGTAACGGAGGTTGGCCTCGGCCCAGATGCGCACGGCGCGCAGGATGCGGGATTGGTCGGATTGCTGCACCGCCGAGCGCAGGGTTGACAGCGTATCGTCGGCCAGGTCCAGCGTATCGTCAGCGTTCCATGCGATTAGCAGCGCCGACCGCAGCAGATCGAGAGTCTGGCGCTGCATCTGGCGGGGATCGGCGCCCTCCCAAACGGCTTCGTTGATGGCGGCCAACGCCCGGGGCGTATCGCCGGACATTAACGCCTGGGCCAGCATAAGGTAGGTGTCGCTGCGGCCCAGGCCCAGCAGCTGTTCGACGTCCTGGAGGCTGATTTCGCCACCGGAGGATACTACCAACTGTTCCAGGATGTTTTCGGCGTCCCGTAGCGAGCCGCCGGCGTTGCGCGCCACCAACCGGAGCGCGTCGGGCTGGATGGCGACGGCTTCCTGGTCGGTGATGTGAGCCAGCCGGTCGAAGATCGTTTGACCGGGCAGGCGTCGGAAGTCGTAGCGCTGGCAGCGGGAGATGATGGTGGGCAGGATGTTGTGCGCTTCGGTGGTGCAGAGAATGAAGATAACGTGCTGCGGGGGTTCCTCCAGGGTTTTGAGGAAGGCGTTGGACGCCTGGGCGGTGAGCATGTGGGCTTCGTCGATGATGTAGACCTTGCGAGCGCTCTCGGCCGGCATGAAGTGAACCCGGTCGCGGATGTCGCGAATTTCGTCGATGCCCCGGTTGCTGGCGGCGTCCAGCTCGATGATGTCCATGTTGCGGCCATCGTTGATGGAGATGCAAAGGTGGCACTCGTTGCAAGGGTCGCCCTGTTGGGGATTGGCGCAATTGACCGCTTTGGCCAGTACGCGGGCGGTGGTGGTTTTGCCGGTGCCCCGCGGCCCGCAGAACAGGTAGCTGTGGCTAACCCGGTTTTGCATGATGGCCTGGCGCAGGGTGTTGGTTACATGCTCCTGCCCGGCCAGGTCGCTAAAGCGGCTGGGTCGCCATTTACGGTAGAACACCTGAGAGGACATATTGGCGATGGCCACCCTGGGCGCTGCCGGCGGTTCGCCGGGCGCGGTGATTGGTGGTTAATATAAACCCTACCGACCCGCGACGCCATAGCGCGCCGGTCCTCACGCGCACCCGCATTAATCTGTCATTGCGAGGAGCGCAGCGACGTGGCAATCTCGATGAGGCTGAACACACGTCGTCGAACCGCCGTTGCTACGGCGACGAGATTGCCACGCTACGCTCGCAATGACAGGCCGCGGCGGGATGGCCGGCCGCTGTATGTCAGGCGGGGATGTTGAGGGCGCGGCGGGCGTTTTCGATGAGGACTTTGGGGATGACGTGGTCGCGAATCTCCAGGCTCTGGAAGTCGTGCAGCCAACGGTCGGGCTGGATGAAGGGGTAATCGGAGCCGAACATCACCTTGTCCTGCAGGCGGGTGTTGGTTTCGCGAATGAGTGGCTCGGGGATGAAGCGCGGCATCCAGCCCGACAGATCAAGGTACACGTTGGACTTGTGCAGGGCCACTGCAATTTGCTCGTCGATCCACGGCCAGGCAGGATGGGCCATGATGATGGTGAGGTTGGGGAAGTCAGCGGCCACATCGTCGAAACAGGGAATGGGCTGGCTGTACTTCAGCTTGAGTCCGCTACCGCCGGGAGTGCCGGAACCGGCGCCGGCGAATCCGGAGTGAAACAGCACCGGGATGCCCAGGTTGTCTGCCACTTCGTAAAGAGGATAGAAACGGGTGTCGTTGGGGAAAAAGGCCTGGTGGATTGGGTGCAGTTTCAACCCTTTGAGTCCCAGTTCCCTGATGGAACGCTCCAACTCGTAGCAGGCAGCCTTGCCCATCCACGGATCGACGGTGGCAAAGCCCATGAATTGCTCGGGATGGTCTCGCACGATGCTGGCGACCCAGTCGTTGCTATCGGGCTTTTCGCCGGTGTTGGTGGTGGTATCAACGGAGAAAATCACTCCGAAAAGGTCGGACTCGCGGAACTTGGCGGCCATTTCGGCCGGGTCGGTCGGTGGAGGCGGCGCGCGAAAATATCGCAGCAGCTCGGCTTCGATCTCGATCTCGGGCAGGCCCGGCTCTCGGGGCACATGGACGTGCATATCAATGGCTTGCATCAGAGCATTCTCCATAGTGGTGGGCTCACGCGTACCCACTTTAATCTGTCATTGCGACCCCGTACTTGATACGGGGGTGGCAATCTCGTCGCTGTAACAATGGTGGTTTGCCGACGTGTGTTCAACCTCAACGAGATTGCCACGTCCCTCGACATGCTCGGGATGAGCGGGCGCTCCTCGCAATGACAGTGGGGGTGGGCATCCTTCGTAATGACAGTAGGCCAGTTTGGTTTGACAAAGTGGGTACGCGTGAGAGTGGCGGGCAATTGCCCGGTTGCTGGCACAATGATACGATAGCCAAAACCCCTTGCCCACCTAACGCCGTCAACCTGCAAGAGGAAATTACAGGAACCTGTCCGGTGAACCCCGTAACCATAATCGAACTTATCCAGGTAGTTGGCATCGCCGCCGCCGCAATGGTTGGCTTTATGGGCGTGTTCGCCGGAGTTTTCATCTGGGCCGCCAACGTGCGCGATAAAGCAATTGAACGACGGCTTCAGGCAGTGGAGCAACTGGTGGAGCAGCTGGTTGAACGACGGTTCCCGGCAATGGAGCAATTGGTTGAACGACGGCTTCAGGAAACAATGACCGAGGTCAACCGGCTGCATCAGGCAACAATGAGCGAGTTCGACCACTTGCGTCAGAAAACAGTGAGCGAGTTCGACCGCCTGCGTCAGGACATGATGGGCGAGGTTGACCGGCTGCGCCAGGAAACAATGAGCGAGTTCAACGGCCTGCGTCAGGAAACAGTGAGCGAGTTCAACGGCCTGCGTCAGGACATGATGGGCGAGGTTGACCGGCTGCGTCAGGAAACAATGAGCGAGTCCAACCGCCTGCGTCAGGAAATGATGCGACTAAATGAGGACGGCGAGCGCCGGCACCGGGAGTTGCTCACGGCGATTGCCCCACTCTACCGGCATACTCACGCCGCCGACGGCCAGCCAATAGTGCCATTGCCTGAAATAGAGCCATCCGGCGCGACTGCTGCGCCGGCGCCGGCGGACGACTAACCCCGGCTTGACCTATTTGGGCGGGAGTGTGGCGACAAAGGCCAGCCCACGATTCAACCAGGCGGCGAGGTCTTCATCGGATTTCAGTCCTTCGGATTCGATCAGCACCGAGCCTTTCATGGGACGACCGGTGAAATTTAACAGGCCGGCGTGGGGTAGTTTCGGGGCGTCCTCGTAGACATGAGGGCCTTTTCAAAGTCCTCTGACCTCCGCATATGGTGAGATTGTCGAACCACCGGCGGCCGTCCTTCGACAGGCTCAGGACGAGGGGGTGGTTAATTTCCACAACCTTGAGAAGACCCTGGAATCTGCCGCGCGAGGGTTTCGTCGTAAGCCATTGCCCATTATCCCTATGGTTGGCGTCCCATGTAGGCGATCATCTGGTCCTGCAGGCTGGCATCGTCAGGGACATCGATCGCCATGCCGATGAATCCACTCTCCCGTCCCATGTCGGCGAACCCGGATGCCAGCAACGGGAATGCAAATTCCACCACATCGGTGTCCAGCGTGGTGTCCTGGCCGGTTGCTTTGGCCAAATCCCAACCGTGGATGAACTGGTCCATCAACGTGCCCACCAGAAATTGGCCAAAGGGGATTTTGCCGAAAGGTGTGGTCGTAATCTTTTCCAGCGTACCGGGCTGGCTGGCGAGTTCCAGCACCCGGTTTACCTCGGTGCGGTACGCGAGCGAAAGGCTTGAGGCGTCGTGATCGTTGACGTGGGTGCTGTCGGCCCCGGTGAGCTGGATGTTCGGGGGGTTGCCGACCAGACAGCCGGCGGCATATTCGGCTCCGCCAATGAGATGGTTAATCAGGCCGTGAACGTTCCATTCGGCGCAGGGCGTTGGGTCGGAGAGCTGCGATTGCTGAACACTGCCCACCACCTCTTTGACGCGATCAGTGACTGTGGCCAGGAGTTCTGCCGGGTTTGGGGCCGGCGTATCGGTACTCATACCTGTTCTCCAGAAAACAAGATTGGGAAGAAGAGTGTATCAGCGTGATGAAAGGGATCGCCAGTGGCGGGTGTCACTGGAATGTGCGGAGCATCCGGCGATCCGAGGCGTTTAGCGCCTGTCGGCGGGCCGGCGCCGATGGTTCGACAAGCTCACCATGAGCGGAGGTCGGAGGATTTTGAAACGGTCCTGGGATTCTGCTAAAGCCTGTTGACAATTAGCAAACCAGCCCGTCACTCCTGCGAAAGAACGTCACCCCGTACTTGATACGGGGCAGGAGTCCGGAGAGGGCATGATGAAAGAATCAGAACCGTGATTAACGACTACGGCCACTGGATTCCCGCTTTCGCGGGAATGACGAGCTGGGGTTAGCGAAATCGCCTGATGTCTCAAATGTCAACACGGCCTGGTAGACCACCAGTTTTGAAGTGATGGCTGGGGTATCATATTGGGTAGTAACGAAAGAAGATTGGGAAGTGAGGGGGTGGTGAAGGTGAAGAAATACCGGGTGCAACTGAGGGAGGAGGAACAACAGGAACTGAGGGCGCTGGTTTCCAAGGGTCGGGCGGCGGCATATAAGCAGACCCATGCCCGCATCTTGTTGCTGAGTGATGAGGCTCAGGCGGACGGACCTATGAAGGATGAGGGGATTGCCCGGTCTCTGCAGATCGGCAGTGCAACGGTGGAACGGGTGCGCCGCCGCTGTGTCGAGGAAGGAGTTGCGGCAGCGTTGGGACGAAAGCGGCAACTTAAGCGGCGTCCGAAGCGACTGGACGGTCAAGGGGAAGCCCACTTGATTGCCTTGGCCTGGGCTGAACCTCCGGAGGGCCGAGCCGGTTGGAGGCTGAGGTTGTTGGCCGACCGGCTGGTCGAATGCGAGGTAGTGGAGAGCATCAGCTCAAGTCAAAACTGGTGGACTACTAGAACACCTGGGGGCAGGGGCGTGTGAACACATCCCATGTTTCCTGCTGTGGGTCGTAGCGGGAATTTACGAACACGCGCCAGTTGGCTTCGTCCATCTCCGGGTAGTCGCTGCGGTAATAGAAGCCGGGCCACCGCGTTTCCTTGCGGTGCAGCATGTGGCGCAGGTGAGCCTCTCCCACCCAGGCCCGGTGGATCAGTTCATGGCAGCGCAGCAGTTCGTGACGGCTGCGGGCGGCCAGTTTTTGCAGGTCTTCGCGGAACATGCCCATCAGTTCGAGGCCGCGCAGCATGGTCGATTCGTTGGTGGTGAAGCCGGCAGAAACGCCGGCCACGTACTCGTCCATCAATTTTTGCAGGCGGAACAGACCCTGACGGGGAGACAGGTAATTGGGGTTCACGTCGGGATTGGTGGAAGCGTACTGATTCGTCTCGAAGGTTACCATGGGCGCCCATACCTGCTGCTTGAGCCGGTCAATCTGACGGTCGTCGACCTTGGGCAAGGTCTGGTGGTCAAGGGCGTAGGCCACGGCGGATTTCCCGGCCAGGCGTCCTTCGGTAAACGATCCTGAGGAGAATTTGTGCGGACACGCGCCAACACCATCGCCGGCGGCGAACAGGCCGCTTACGGTGGTCATCTTGCTGTATCCCCAGTGATAACCGTCGGGCGCAATGTCCTCGGGGCCACTGACCCAGGCGCCGGCTTCACCGCTGTGGCTGCCCATGATGTAGGGCTCGGCCAGGACGACTTCGGAGGGGCGCTCTTCGGGGGCGATGTTGTGGGCGGCCCACAGGATGGCCTGGGAGATGGTCATGTCCAGAAAGTCTTCCCAGGCTTCGCCGATAATTTCCCGCCGGCGGACCGGGTCGCCGGCGGCCAGCGCCTCGATGGCTTCGGGGGTTTTGAGCTGGATGGGGCCGTTGCCGGCCTGGATTTCGGTCCAGAGCAGGTGGTTACGGAGAGGGGTGGGCGTCGGGAAGGCGGAACCATAGGGATCGTATTTTTTGAGTTCAGGCAGGCGGTTGATGAAGTAGTTTTCGCCGGCGGCGTTGGTGAGGTCGGCGCGGAACAGTTGCGACCAGGCGCCAACCGGGCCGTAGGAATCCTTGAAACGGCTGGGCACGAAGCGGTGTTCCATCTGGGTCATCTCGCCGCCGATGGGAATGATAAGCCCGTACACTGAGCCGGTGTCGAAGATGGAGTACCAGGTGCGTCCCATGCCTTCGCCCACGCTGCGAGGACGGAACAGGGCGGTGGCGCCGCCGGCGCCGCATACCACGGCGTTGGCTTTGAACACGTAGATGACATCCTCGCGGACGCCGAACCCGACGGCGCCGGCGATGCGATTGGGGTCGTCGGCATCGGTGAACAGGTGGGAGATGAAAACGCGTTCGTAGTGGTTATCCGGGCCGAGGGCTTTTTTGGTGGCTTCCGAGACGATGGGCTTGTAAGCCTCGCCGTGAATCATCACCTGCCAGCGGCCTTCACGGACGTACTGTTCGTTGTCGTCGTACCAGAAGGGCAACCCCCACTCCTCGAACATATGGACGCTGCTGTCCACGTGACGGGCGACGTCGTACACCAGGTCTTCCCGGGAGACGCCCATCATGTCGTTGCGGACGTACTCGACGTAATCTTCGGGCTGGTTCCATCCCCAGCGACCGCCCATGTACATGTTGATGGCGGACAACCCCTCGCCAACAGCGCCGCTGCGGTCGGTGGCCGCCTTGTCCACCATAACGATGCGCAGGTCATCGCCGCCCCAGTAGCGGGCTTCGATAGCGGCGCCGCAACCGGACATACCGCCGCCGACGATCAACACATCACATTCAACAATACGGGTAGTAGGTTCAGGCATGATGGGGTGTTACTCCTGGATGGGAATGGGTGGGAGAGGGGCCAGCGCCACGCGAGGTCTGGCCTGGAGTGGCCTTAACCCAGGCTTTCCAAGGTCTGGATGAATTCGGCCATGAGTTCCTTGCCGGCGATGATCTTAGCCACGCTGGGGGGATTCCCGTAAAACCTCTGGTGATATGCTGAGGCAGTCATGTATTGGATCAAAATATCGCGAGGCGCGTTTTCCTCGCTGACAAGGCGGTCCACGGTTTCTTCCAGCAGCGCGTGGGCATGGTGCTGCCAGCCCCGGCGTTCGGCCACGGCTTTGATGGCGTGGGCAGCCGCGCCCCACACTTTGTTGCTGGCTTCTTCCAACTCACCTCGAGCCAGCTCATCATCCACCAGATTCAGAAAGTGATGGCTGCGCTCTTGGTGGTAGGCGACGGTATCGGCAGTAGTCATCGTCCTGCTCCGAAAGTTCGGTTAGCCTACGCTTTCCAGTGTCTGTATGAACTCGGCGATGAGTTCCTTTCCGGCGCGAATATATTCCGCTTCAGGTGGACTGCCGTAAAAACGTTGGTGATACGCTGATGCGGTCATATACTGGATTAGCAAATCGCGTGGGGCATTTTCCTCGTGAACCAGCCTCATCACCGCCTCTTCCAGCAGCGCGTGGGCATGGTGCTGCCAGCCCCGGCGTTCGGCTGCGGCTTTGATGGCGTGGGCAGCGGCGCCCCACACCTTGTTGCTGGCTTCCTCAAGTTAGCCACGGGTCAACTCGTCGTCAACGAGGCTCAGGAAATGCCGGCTGCGTTCCCGGTGATAATCCACGGTGGCGCTGACCATGTTCTACTCCGTAGTTTCCGGCAGCAGCAGGTATTTGGGTTCGCCGAAAAGGGCCTGGGAACGCAGCGCATCGCGATCAGCAGGCTGCACACCGGCGTAGGGATCGATGCTGCCCCATTCGGAGGTGCGGGAGGCAAAGCGGAAATGCTCGGTTCGGCCGTCCCGGAACGTAATGTCCCACACGATGTCCTGCCCTTCGTAGTGGGGCTGAACCTCGGCGCCCAGAGGCACAAAGTCAGCATAACCGCGGACGTGGACGGCGTTTTCGGGGCACAACTTCACGCACGCGTAGCACTCGGAGCACATTTCGGGCTCCTGATTGGTGCCCTTGTTTATCAAGTCGTCCAACACCATGAGGTCGTTGGGGCAAATGTATACGCACTGCGGGCCGCCGTGAACTCCGGCGCAGGCGTTGCAGGCGGTAGGGTCAACGTAGGTTGGCACTGTCGTCCACTCCAATTCCGTTAAAAATACCGGGCGGATAACAATGTCAGCCCGGCCAGAAACGCTGCGAAGCATTGTACCATACAGCCATTGCGAAATGCCCAATCGCGTCCTGGCGCTCCCAGGGTCATTCGGTTGTCATTGCGAGGAGCGCAGCCGCTCATGGTGAGCCTGTCGAACCACGTGGCAATCTCGTTGAGGTTGAGCACGTGCCGGGGAACCATCATTGCTACGGCGACGAGATTACCACGCTGCGCTCGCAATGACATGAGGAAAACCGAAAGGCCCTGGAGGCGTTGCCGTTTCGTTGCCGCTCCAATCGCCAGCGTGATACCATGCAAGGGTTATGGAGCAGCAGCGCATCCGAAACTTTTGCATCATCGCCCATATCGACCACGGGAAATCCACCTTGGCCGATCGTTTTCTGGAAATTACGGGCACCGTTCGGCCCGGCGAGATGAAAGCGCAGTTTCTCGACCAGATGGACCTGGAGCGCGAGCGGGGCATTACCATCAAGGGCAAGGCGGTGACCATGAAACACCGCACCCCGGACGGCGTTGACTACCAACTGAACCTGATCGATACGCCGGGCCACGTTGACTTCTCTTACGAAGTATCGCGGGCGCTGGCGGCGTGCGAGGGCGCGTTGCTGGTGGTGGACGCGACCCAGGGTGTGGAAGCGCAGACCATCGCCAACACGCTGCTGGCGCTGCAGTACGACATGGAGATGATCCCGGTCATCAACAAGGTTGACCTGCCTTCGGCCGAACCGGAGCGGGTGGCTGCCGAAATGGAACAGTTCTTTGGGTTCCGCCGCGACGAGGTGATGTTCGTATCGGCGAAATCCGGCATCGGCATGCCGGAACTGCTGGACTGCATTGTCGAACGGGTGCCGGCGCCCAAAGGCGCTGCCGATGAGCCGTTCCGCGCCCTGGTGTTTGACTCTACTTACGATTCCTACAAGGGCATCATCGCCTACGTGCGGGTGGCCGACGGCAGCATGTCGAAGCACGACCGCCTGCAGGTCATGTCGTCCGGCCGGTCGGTGGAGGTGATTGAAGTTGGCGTATTCTCGCCGGAACCCACGCCCACCGATATTCTGAACGCCGGTCAGGTGGGGTACGTGGCCACGGGTTTCAAGGATGTGCAGGAGTGTGCCGTCGGGGACACGCTGACCAACCAGGGCAATCCGGCCACCGAGCCGCTGCCGGGGTATGTGGAGCTGAAATCCATGGTCTTTGCCGGCCTGTATCCGGCGGATGGCGAGGACTACACGCGTCTGCGTGCGGCCCTGGAGAAGCTGAAGCTGAATGACGCTTCACTTTCCATCGAACCGGAAAACAGCGGCGCGCTGGGGTTCGGGTTCCGCTGCGGTTTTCTGGGTCTGATGCACCTGGAAATCGTGCAGGAACGGCTGGAACGGGAATACGACCTGGACCTGATCGTAACTGCGCCCAGCGTGGCCTACGAGGTGCTGTTGACCAATGGCGAAGTGATGCGCGTGGACAATCCGTCCCGGCTGCCGTCGCCCACCACCATTTCGGAGATTCGCGAACCCATCCTGGGGATTACCATTGTTACGCCCAACAGTTCGGTGGGCGCGGTGATGGAGCTGATGCACGGCCGCCGCTCCGAATTCCGGCGGATGGAATATCTGCAGGGACTTGGCGACTCCGAGCAGGCGCGGGTGGTGATGGAATACACCATGCCGCTGGCCGAGATGCTGGCTGATTTCTACAATCAGCTGAAATCACGCACTCAGGGATATGCGTCGCTGGACTACACCTTTGAGGGATACCGGGCGGCGCCGCTGGTGCGGGTGGACATTCTGGTGAACCAGACTCCGGTGGAGGCGCTGAGCATAATCAGCCACCGGGACAACGCGGTAGTCCACGGTCGCACTCTGGTGGAGAAACTCCGTTCCGCCATCCCCAGGCAGATGTTCGAAGTACCGATCCAGGCGTCCATTGGCACGCGCATCGTGGCCCGCGAGACGGTGCGCGCGATGCGGAAGGACGTGCTGGCGAAGTGCTATGGGGGCGACATTACCCGCAAGCGCAAGCTGCTGGAAAAGCAGAAGGAAGGCAAAAAGCGCATGAAGCGGGTGGGCCGGGTAGAAGTCCCCCAGGAAGCCTTTCTAAGCCTGCTGAAGATAGGGGATGAGGGGTAAAGTCAACTGCCGATACCCAACCACCAGGGCCTTTCGGTTTTACAAGAAATCCCCTCTCCCTTGATGGGAGAGGGAGAATCGAAAGACCCTGACCCAACCACGGCCCTGATTGCCAAACATTGGTATATCCGTGGAACTGCCCGAGCTGCCACGCCGGTATTTATCATCTGCGCTGCGACCATGGCTCCAGCGTGTTTCTGGATGACAGATTTCCGCCGTGGCCTCACCATCATTGAGGCAATGGGGTGCAGTCGGTCAGACCGCAATGGTTGGACCAAGTGGCGACGATCACTCACATCGATGGCCGCAAGATAGCGACCGGGGTTCCTGGCCTTGATAACCTTATCAGGCCCAGCTCTGCTTCCAGCGGCAACCTCACTCCGTCAGGGAAACGTCGTCAAGTATCACCAACCGCCGCACTTAACTCGATAGTGGTAATTCCGCCCGGTGAAGGAGAAACGTGCCAAATTACGGGCAAACTTCGCGAAATTGACCGCAAAGTCAACCATATGAAAGTCTTTGGCTACGATGATGACGGGCCCATGGCAATTGCCATGGCGAAAGCCATATTGGGGGATAGGTGGGTCAGAGAGTTTGGTCGGATAACCGTTCATGCTCCGCGTCTCGATAGTACCCAGCTGGAAAGCTATACCGCATATGTTCCGGCTGCGCTAATCAAAATTGGCAGCATAAAGCGCGGCATTACAGTGTCGGTCAAGCTGACTAGGTAGTGTTGACATTTCATTGTAGCCAGATGAGGGAGGCGGCGAATTGCAGAAAGCCCAGGTATCGGCTGGCCAGTTTGTCAAACCTGGAAAATATCCTGCGGTAGTGCTTGATCTTGCCGATGAAACACTCTACCACGTGGCGTTCTCGGTATAAGTACCTGTCGTAATCCCGCGGCTCCTTGCGGTTGGATCGGGCGGGGATCACGGCCACCATGCCCGCTTCCGCCAAACTCCCGATAAAGTCCTGTGCGTCATACCCTTTGTCTGCGATTACGTATTCACCCGGGTGCCCGGAGACCAACGCCGCAGCCTGTGTGATGTCATGCTGCTGTCCCGGCGTCAGCGTGAACCGCAGGGGGTTGCCCAGTCCGTCCACGCTCACGTGAACCTTCGTGCTGAACCCGCCGCGGCTTCTGCCCAGGGCTTGCGCTGATTGCCCCCCTTTTTGCGGGGGCTCCCCCAGCGCACTGGTGCGCTCGAACCACCGTACTGTCGATGACCAGGTACTCCAGGTCCGGTTCCCTACTGAAATGCTGGTGCATTCGCTCCCAGACGCCACGGTCGCACCAGCGGGCGAAGCGTTTGTAAACGGTGTTCCAGTTGCCATACTCCGCAGGCAGCAGTCGCCACTGCGCCCCGGAGCGATCCATCCACAGCACGCCCTCGACAAACCGCTTGCATTCCGCCGCGTCGCCAACGTACACGTCAGGGCAATCCCGCAGGAATTGCAAAATCTTCTCCCATTGGTCAGATGGTATGGTCATACTCGACATGCCGCGATTGTACCGCAGTCCAAATGTCAACACTGCCTAGTGTGGATGTCAGCGACCGTTATTGCGACTGGTATTGCGATTCGTTCACCGCATTGTAAAGATTAACTCCGAACGATATCGGCAGCGTACAGAGCATAAAGCTAAGCGCTATCCCAGCGGGGTGATTTTGCCGGGCGGCTCAGCTGCTTGCGCCCTGTTCCATGCAACCCACAATTCTTCCTGGTAACGGGATGCCCATTCGATAACCAATCCATGGGCGCGGGGAGGAAGCCTGCCTTCAATGATGGTGAGGTTGTTGATGGCTATTAGTGCCGCATGTTCGCCGTATCGCGCATGGAAGTGGGGAGGCCCGTGTTCCCTGTAGTACATATTTATGACGATACCATAGAAACGGCAGAGTTCAGGCACTTTGCACCATAGGTCGAGTGCCCGGCATTACTTCCCCAACGGACTTGCCGGTGAGTTCTATGTACAGGGACTCCGGGCAGAGTTCGATGTCGTCCCCCCATGCTACAGACCCGTGAGGTGTTATACACACCTTCTCGAAGTATCCCGGTTCGTCCCAAGCTTTGAAAATTCCACGGCCGGCTACGTCGGATAGGTCGATCTCACCGTCAGCACCGTCAGAATACCGGAGCCAGATTCGATATTTTTCTCTCGGCTCTACGCTAGTTGGATAAATCATCACTTCTCCTGATGCCTGATGGTAACGTGGATAAGTCCAAAGTAATTGTAGCGGAATATAACGATGCGGTGTTGGGGCGCCAATCTGGCCGTAGATTGCTACCTCCCCCACGCCTTCGCCCGCCGCATAAACACTGTTGGGTCGGCCAGCCATTCGGCGTAGCCGATGCGCCGGTGGTCGGTCAGCCAGTCGATGTGTTTGTTGAGCTTTTGCAGTAGCTCCGTGTCGCCGGCCGCTACGGTGAACCCGCCGTACTCAACTGCCGCGTCCAGCGCGGTGACCGCGAAGCTACCGTCGGATTCCTGCGCCACGTCGGCGTTGCCGACTTCGCCCCGCGCGATGGCGTCAATCTTCCCTTTCCGCAGATCGTCGAGCAGCTTCGTTTCGCCGAATTCGTCGCCCAGATAGACTACCTGCGGCATCGTATCGTCCGGCGGATAGAGATGCCGCCGCCCTTCCAGACCCGAAGATACCCCGGCCGAAGTGATGACGTAATCGGCGCTGCCGTCGGCCACCACCTCGCCGGCGTCGGTGTCAACCCGTGTTCCGATGGCTAATACGCCATCGGCGTCGGCCAGCCCGGTCAGCCGCAAGAGCCGCGCTTCCCCGGTAGTCCCGGCCAGCGTGCCCACACGCACCGCGCCGGTCAGGTCGGCGTGGCTGGTTATCCGCGCAGCGTCCGCGGCGCGCACCAGCAGCGATTGCCGGAAGGCGATATGACCATTGGTGAAAGCAACCGCCGCATTGCCGTCGGCGTTGCGGGTTCGGGGGTCCAGAATAGTGATGCCGCCGCCAACGACATCGAATTCGTCGGTGGCCGATTTCAGCCAGATGTCCGGCCATTCGGCGATGGCGCGGCGGTCAAATGAGAACCCGGCTCCCTCTATTGATTCCAGCGCCGTCAGCAGGTCGGCCTCGTACCCCAGCGGCGTATTGAATCCGTCGGCATTGGGGTCTGCGTCGGCGCTGGAGCTCACCGGAGCAAAATAGGCGTAAAAGCCATAGCTCAACGTCGGCTCGCCGCCGGAGCAGGCCGCCAGGGCGAAAACCGGCAGCGCCAGCGCTCCAATCCGGATGAGCATAGCGGGGTTCAGAATAGCGAGAAACTTTGCCAGCATATCCTTCCTGTAATAAAGCAACCCTGCAATAAAGTAACCGCCGCAAGTTCCCCCGCGGCGGTTGATGTTAGCGTGGCGGCCTGACGTGGCAAGCTTTGTTTAGCTACCGCACCAGGTTGGGAGTAACCTCGGCGGGGATGCCGCTGTCCTGCATTTCGCGAGCGCGAGCCGCAACCTTCGGCATGATATTAGCGATCAGGTCTTCGTCCAGATCGGAGGCTACACCGGGGTAGCCGGCGCGTTCCAGCATCGCCTTGAGCTTGCCGCTCCTGAACTGGTCCAAACACCAGTCCAGCGGGTCCGGAACCAGCGTCTTGTCCCAGAAAATCCGATGGTTCTTGTTGCGAGGTCCGTAGTGATAGTGCGGGTCGTCGCGGAAGCAGTCGAAGGCCAGCAGCTCGGTCTCTTCGGTAAACACCCGGCCCGTATTGCCAGCCAATTCGCTGAGCACATGGATGGCCAACCCGCCGTCGCCCGATGCCTGTCGGCGCATTTCCAGGCCGAAGCGGATGTTGCCGGCCTCGATGATGTCGGTGCCGCGGTTGTGCTTGACGGTGTTGCGCTCGGCCATGAACTTGGCGCGCGCGGTGCTTTCCACTTCTTCCAGCGCCGAGGACACGGCATTCATGTCCAGGCCGGCAACGGCGTCGGCATAGCCGGCCGTGGTCAGCATGGCGCCCAAGCTGTTTTTGATGGTTTTTACCGTCCAGCCGATGGGGTTGCCATCGACGGTGTGATCCATGCGGTACTGCACGTTCTTGCCATCGGGGGCATAAACGTAGCTGCGCTCGATGTCGAAACAGTTGAAGCGCAGGGCAGTTTCTCCGCTCACCTCGACCAGAATGACCACGCCCTGGTCGGAGTGGTCCTGAATGTTACCGTCCCACAATTCATGCTGGACAATGAACGTAACGTTGCCGGCTTCTACGCTTGCTCGTCCTCTCGGTGTCACCATGTTAACTCTCCTCCAATATAGATGCGCATATTAGGCAAAATATAACCACACGGCCGTGCAGTGTCAATCGGCATGGCACAAACCATCACCGCCGGACCTTCTCCCGTTGGAGAGCGTTGCACGAATTGTCATTGCGACCCCGTACTCGATGCGGGGGTTGGCAATCCCGTCCCGCCCCCCTGTCATTGCGAGCGAAGCGTGGCAATCTCGTTGAGGTTGAACACGTCGGCAAACCACCATTGCTACGGCGACGAGATTGCCACGTCGCTGCGCTCCTCGCAATGACAGGGGGTGAGTGCTCCTGCAATGACAGATTGCGCAAAGGGGCCTCTCCCCTCTCTGGGGCCAGAGGGGGCCTACATGCCCAGGGCGTCGCGTATTTCGCGCAGTTGCGCTAGGTGCTCTCCCCAATGGCGGGCGAGTATCCCGTCGACCAATGACTGGGCGGTGCGGGTTTCGTCGATGCCGCGGGCCGGCAGGTGGGCGAGCGTGGTGCGCTGCTCGAAGTCGTTGTCGGTGGCGGCAGCAATGGCTTCCTCGGCGGTTTGCAGGATCGCCAGCACACCGGCCAGGGCCTCGGCCGGTTCGGCGGCCATTCGCTCCGGGTTCATGTTGTTGATGTCGGGCAGGATGGTGATTTCGGGACGGCTGCCGTCCAGCACGCCGGCGATAATGCTGCCCACGCCGCCCTCCGGCGTGTCGACCAGGTGGTACAGAATCTCGCGGGCGCACCAGCCGTCGCCGTCCTTCCAGTCCAGGCAGTAGTCCATGCCGTCCAGCAGTGCGGTCAGCTCTGCCCGAATGCGGGAAACGGTGGCTATATTCTCGTCGCGGGTTGGCATGGTTCCTCCGAGGTTGCTTTATCTACATGGATATACAGGATTGCAGGCCCTCTCCCATCAAAGGTGAGGGGATTGTCGTGGTGATTCCAGCCGTCCGGCCACCAGCCAGATGCCGCTGATGATGAGCCAGAGCAAGAAGGCGATGCCAGAGATCCGGTGCACTACGGTGGCGGCGTCCACCCAGATGAACAGCATGGCTGCGCCGATGACCACGCCGGCGGCGGCTGATACTTTGAGGATGCCGCCGATGCGCCACTGCGCTGGGGTCAGGGCTATCAGGCCCACGCCGGCCAGGGTGAATCCCACCGTGCCCGTTATCCAGCGGGCGTCGGCCCAGGGTCGCAACGATTCTTCCCAGCCGGCTCTAATTAGAACTGCCACCGGACCCACTTCGGGCACCGACGTTGCCAGTACCACGGCGCAGAGTCCGGAGACCGCCGTGACTAAACCGGATGCAGCGAGCGCGATGGCAGCAATGCAAATTGCGGTGGGATGGTGGGCGCGGAGGGATCGCCACAGGAACCACGCCGCGCCCAGCAAGGCCAGTCCGGATACCAACCGCGCCACGCCGCCGATGAGGTACGGCGTGTTGTTAAGCGCAATGGCCCAAAGGGACTCCGACAGCGTGGGTTGATCGGCGTCGGCCAGGAGCCGGGCCGGCACGGATATAGCGGTAGCCAGCGCGGTAAGAAGCAGAAACAGGCCAGCGGCGCGGGTTTTAATCTTAAAGTGATCAAGCATGGGTAGTCAAGCTGGGGCGGTCAGGGGTAGCAGGCGGGTGATGAGGCTATGGATGGTAGTGCTACGGCATCGGAGAAATCGGCGGCGTTTGTTTTGGACCGTTACCGGCATCCATTATGCCCAGCCAGCGATTGCCTCTCAGAAACCGAAAGTTTCCTTGAGACAATCGACTGGCGCTTTGATGCAATCGAGTTGCCATACCAGCAGAGTCGTTACAAACAACGCGCCGTAGAAGGGCCAAATTGCCTTTGACCACAGGCTTACAAGGAGTTGGTCATTAACCCGGCTGCTGGGGCTTACCGCGTATAGGTCACTCAAAGGTACGGTGCCTGTAATATGGAGTTTACAGACAAAAGCGTTGTACGAATGGCGGAAATCTCGTTCTAGTGCCAAGTAGTTGGCATCTAGGAACAGGAATAGGAACGTCGGTATAAACGCCAGCCACGCATAGCTGAACGTTCTATTCACGGCTACCGCCACCAGAATCCCGGTCACCAGCACGACACATTGTATCTTGCAAGATGAGCTGTTGCTGCCCATCCGCCGGATGATGTCCTGCAGTATGGACAAATGTGCTGTTACAGCCTCGGAATCCGGGCTGTATTGCGATTGCTTTTTCATTTCGTTTCGGGTGTTTATTGCGAATCTGTATCGCTTCTTTGACCCAGTTCTCGATACTGTGAACTATGATGTTGTACACATATTGGTCATCATTGTATGCTGGATTGTAGGATTTCACGACCCTGGATAGGGGTAGGCCGTCAGTTACGAATCTAATGCTGTCGAATGGGTTTTCTCCCTTAATTGATTGCTTGCCAAATTGGTCTTTGAGGTTGTGTATGTAGATTCCAAGCAAACCCTTGCCATCGTTCCACGATTTTTCTATCTCATGGTGGATCCACTCGCGGTTGGCGGTTTCGTTTCCAATCAAAACGACCGTGCATGATGTTGTGCGCATTTGGCTGTCAACCCATTGCGCTATAGCAGCATCACTACCCACTTTTATGCTCTCCCAATCGTTACAGATTAAGGGTAGCTCGCCAGAATCGCGAATCTGTGCAACGCGACAGGCATCGCCTTCATAGTGAAAGCTGAAAAAAACCCGCCGTTCTGCCGCTAACAAGGCAGCCTCCCGTTCAACCGCTGGCTTATTCCTGATACTAGCGTAGCACATCACTGAACTACGGGCGCGGCCACAGCTTCCGGCGCGCGCGGCTGGCCGGGAATCATCAGCGAGGCCAACAAGCCCACAAAGTAAATTGCCGCTGAGATGAAGAATCCGTATTGCCAGCCCAGCCATTCCAGCGGGCCGAAGATAACCAGGGCGGCCACGGCTCCAAAGAGCACGTTGTTGCCCCACATCAGCCCCAGGAAACTGGACTCCAGCCCGTACTGGGCGGCAACGTCGGCGGCGGCAGCGGACGTGAGGTTGATGACGGTGAAATGCTGCAGGCCATAAAGCGCGACGCATATCGTCAGCCAGATGGAATAATCCTGACCGGTCAGGGGAATGGCCAGCGTCAGCAACGTGGTAAATGCCATCAGGAACACGATCAGCGGCTTGCGACCTACCCGATCCGACAGCGCCCCGATGAGCGGGCCGGTCACGATGGCCGGTCCCACCACCAGCGCCAGGTGTACCGCCGCCATGAACGTGTTGACCCCCAGAGCCTGGGTCATGTACAGGGGTACCAGGAACAGCAGTGAACCGTCGGCCATGCCCCGCACCGCCGACACCGCAAATATGGCCCACATTCCAGTGCCCCGGAACGCTACCCTGGTGCCCTGCGCCTGCGCCCGGATTCGTTGCACCAGGTCCAGGTTTATGGGCGGGGCGTTGCCGGCGTGGCGCAGCAGTCCATAGATGATAAAGGCGGCAAACAGCATGACGGGTGCGCTGCACCCCAGTATCCAGCGCCAGCCGATGGGCTCCCAACCAAGTTCCCGGCCGATGACGATTCCGTCGGCGGCCTCCCACTGCAGGGCTCCCAGCAGTAATATGCCGGCGGCCATTGGGCCCAGGACATCCCCGACTCCGCCAGTGGCGCGGTGCATCGAGATGAACAATCCCCGTTGGGTGGGAAACCGCTGGGCTAACAATCCCAGCGCGGGCGGATGCCACAGCGCGGCGCCTGATGATGCCAGCGCCAGCGCCATCAGAATCAGCGCGTATGACGGCGACCAGGCCATCAACAGCAACCCTATGCCGCTGAGGAAGGCGCTGGCGGACAGCACCCAGGCCACTCGATGATGGAACAGATCGGACAGGAATCCACCGGATACGCTGGTGATGCCGGCGAAGGCCGAACGCACGGCGACGATGGCCCCCACCTGCAGGCTGGTCAATTCCAGGTCAAGGGCGATTTGCGTGGTCAGCAGCGGGATGGTGTTGGAAAACAGATGCTCGAAACCGTGGGCAGTGATGATGGTGGAGGCCATCACACCGTTTTTGGTGCGGCGGCTTGCCGTCTCCGGCGCCGCGGGAGCCGTTGCCTGCACCATTGCCGAGCCTGGAATCCCGGGCCGCTATGCGGGTACCGCCACCGCCTCGGGGGCGGGCGGCTTGCCGGGGATCAGCAGCGAGGCCAAGAAACCGGCAAAGTAGATTCCGGCGGCGATGAAGAAACCGTATTGCCAGTCGAACCATTCCACCGGGCCGAAAATCATGATGGCCGCGATAGCGCCGAACAGGGTGTTGTTGCCCCACATCAGACCCAGGAAGCTGGATTCCAGCCGGCGGCCGGCGGCGATGTCGGCGGCGGCGGCCTGAGTGAGATTGTTGACGGAGAAGTTGAGCATTCCGTAGATCGCTACGAAGATGGTGATCCAGTAGCTATATCCGTTGCTGCCACTCAGGATAATGGCCAGCGTGAGGACCGTGGTAACGGCCATGATGAAAATGATCAGGGGACGGCGGCCAATGCGATCCGATAGCGCTCCAATTAAGGGGCCGAAGAGGATGCCGGGCAACACCATCAGCATCACGTGGACGGCGGCCTGAAACTCCTTGAGTCCCAATTCCTGCATCAAATACAGGGGCACCAGGAACACCAGCGACCGGTCGGCCATGCCGCGTATTGCCGAAACGGCGAAAATGGCCCACATTCCAGTGCCACGGAAAGCGGCCTTCATGCCGGCCCAGTTGGTCCGGATGCGCTGGCCAACATCTACGTCGGTGGGACGCTCACTGCCGGCATTGCGGAGCAGGAAGTAAATTGCGACGGTGGCAATGAACATCACCGGCGTGCTAAAACCCAGGATATAACGCCAGTCGATCTTGCCCCACGGCAATGCCCAGGATACCTCCACCGAGCCCTCGGCAACGCCGCCGCTCCAGGTGATGGCGCCGAGCACCAGCGCTCCCGCCGCCAGCGGGCCGATTACGTCGCCGATGCTGCCGGTGGATCGGTGCATGGAGATGAACAGGCCGCGACGCTCGGGGAACCGGCGGGCCAGCAGCCCCAACGCCGGCGGATGCCACAGGGCGCTCCCCATCGAACCCAATGCCAATGCGCCCAGGATCAATGCGTAGGAGGGGGCGATGGACATCAGCAGGTATCCCAAACCGATCATGAAGGTGCTGATGGACAGCACCCAGGCTACCCGGTGGTGAAAAATGTCAACCAGAAACCCGCCGGTGGTGCTGGTAATCCCCCCGAAGATGGATCGCACGGCGACGACCACACCCACTTGCAGCGCTCCCAGTCCCAGTTCGGTTGAAATCGCCAGGATCAGCACGGGGATGCTGTGGGCATACAGGTGCTCGAAGGCGTGGGCTCCGATGACCGTGGTTGCCATCACCGAGCCTTTGGTGCGTGGCTGAGATTCCTGTGCGCCGGTATGAGTAGGACTGACCCCTGCCGCCTGTGCCATCGGGTGCTCTCCTCAAAATCGCCGTGGTGGAAGTGTGGCCATCCACAGTCAGCGGAACGGCGCGTTTACTGGTGGGCCGCATTATACACGACGTTGCAACGGCGGGCGGGGAGCGCCGGTGATGGAGGGCCTTTTCAAAGTTGTGGAAATTAACCACCCGAACCACCCGCTCATGGTGAGCCTGTCGAACCATCGGCGACCGTCCTTCGACAGGCTCACCACGAGCGGAGGTCGGAGGACTGTGAAAGGCCCTGCCGGCGATGGCGGAGGGCTAGAATTCGTAGAACATCTGCTGCAGCTCGGCGCGGTCGGTGGTGACAGTCAGGCCCAACATGAGCAGTAGGCGGGCTTTCTGCGGCATCAGGTTGTCGGAGACAATGAACCCCTGTTCCTCTTTGCGCGGCGTCATCACCACGCGGCCGGCGCTGGAACGGCTGGCCAGAACTACCGGCATCCCGTCGGACACGGCTGTCTCGGCGGCGTCAATGACTGCCGGCGGGAACGTGCCGGCGCCGAATCCGGCCAGCACCAGTCCCGCCGAACCGTGGGCTCTTACGGCGTCTATCAGCATCCCGTCGGCGCCGGCGTAAGCGTACACAATGTCCACTCGAGGCAGGTCGGTGCGCCCATCCACCGCGAAGGGGGTTTCGGTGGTGTGCTTGCGGACGGGCCGCCGGTAAAAAACAACGCGGTGATCGGAATCAGCATAGCCCAGGAAACCCAGCTCATTGGGCTTGAACGTCTCCACTCGCAGCGTGTTGGTCTTGTACACCTCACGCGCGCAGTGGATCTCGTTGTTCAGCACCGTCAGCACACCCATGCCGGTTGATTCGGGCGTGGCGGCGATACGTACGGCGTCCAGCAGGTTCAGGTCGGCGTCGGTGCTGATGGAAGTGGGTGGCCGCATGGCGCCGGTTATCACCACGGGCCGGTCGGTTTTAACGGTCAGGTGCAGGAAATAGGCGGTTTCCTCCAGGGTGGCGGTGCCGTGGGTGATAACGATGCCGGCGGTGTTGGGTTCGTCGCGTACGATGGCGTGGATCCGCTCGGCCAGCGCAATCCAGTTGGCGGGGCCAATGGCGGTGCTGCCCACGCTGACCATGTCCTCGGCGATGACGTTGAAGTTGTCGCCGATCTCGGGAACACGGGCCAGGTTTTGTTCGATGGTTAGATGCTCGCCGAGTTCCGGATAGCGGGTGTAGTCCATGCGGTCGGGACCCACACCGGCGATGCTCCCGCCGGTGGCGATGATGTGGACGGTGGGAGCGTTGCTGTTGATGGTCACAGGTGAGCCTCCGGTGCGTTCCGAGGCATACGTCGTTTGTTGACGTGGAACGACGCCGTATTATAGCAACGCCGGTGTGCTCTCACGCATACCTACTTTGTCAAACCGAACCAGCCGACTGTCATTGCGTAGGGCGCCCACCCCCTGTCATTGCGAGGAGCGCAGCCGCTCATGGTGAGCCTGCCGAACCACGTGGCAATCTCGTTGAGGTTGAACACACGTCGACGAACCGCTGTTACTACGGCTACAAGATTGCCACCTCCGTATCAAGTACGGGGTCGCAATGACAGATTAAAGTGGGTACGCATGAGCGGTGTGCTAGGATGCTTTTGATGCGCGCCCTGATAGTATCCGACATCCACTCCAACCTGGAGGCGTTCGAGGCAGTATTGGCCGACGCGGAACGGCAGGGCGGTTTTGAGGTGGTGTGGTTTTTGGGGGATCTGGTGGGTTACAACGCCGACCCGTCGGCGTGCATCGCCCTGCTGCGCGGGCTGCCCGGCGTGGCCATCGCGGGCAATCACGACCACGCGGTGGTCGGTAAACTGAATCCCGACCTCTTCAACGGCGCGGCGCGAGACGCCGCATTGTGGACAACCGACAAACTGTCATCTGAAGAGTTGGAATACCTGGCGGGTCTGCCGGAGGTGGAACAGGAGGGCCGGTTCACGCTGGTGCACGGTAGTCTGCGCGACCCGGTGATGGAATATCTGCTGAATCCCGACGCGGCGATGGCTACATTTGCCTTGCTGGAAACGCAGTTTTGCCTGGTGGGGCACTCGCACTATCCCCTGGTGTGGACGGAAACCGGCGACCAGCCCGTTGGCGCGTTGCTGGACCCGGATAACCTGCCTTCATTAGAACTGGATCAGCGGTTGATCTTGAATCCGGGCAGTGTTGGGCAGCCTCGGGACGGCGACTGGCGAGCGTCGTACCTGCTCTATGATGATGATGCGGGAGGCCCGCTGGGGATGCTGGAGTACCGGCGCGTGGAATATGACGTCGCGAAGGCACAGGCCAAAATACGGGAGTCGGGACTGCCGGAATCGCTGGCGGCGCGGTTGTCGGACGGGCGGTAAAACCGTACGAGAAAATTGCGAAACCTGTCATTGCGAGCGCAGCGCGGCAATCGCGCTCCCTCTCCCTTGATGGGAGAGGGTTGGGGTGAGGGTGAACTCCCCCGCTCATCCCGAGCCTGTCGAAGGATCACCCTGTCATTGCGACACCTCAACGGGATTGCCACCCCCGTATCAAGTACGGGGTCGCAATAACAGAAGGCAGGGACTGGAGTTTAGCAAGTTTCTCAATTCTTGACACCAATATGAGTCATTGGTAGCCTAACTGTGCGTATTTGCGCGGTTGACGGGATGGCCCGCTAGCTCAACTGGCAGAGCAGCTGACTCTTAATCAGCAGGTTCTCGGTTCGACCCCGAGGCGGGTCACCAACCCCAACGATTGGCGATACGCGTGGCTTCCGGGGGAGTGTCGGAATTGGTAGACGAGCATGACTTAGGATCATGTGCCTCCGGGCGTGTGAGTTCGAGTCTCACCTTCCCCACCACCTAGCCGGTTCAGCACCGTTTCGTGCGGGGGAATGGTTTAAATCCACGCCGCTGACCAAGCTGTGGCCGCAATCCCCGGATAGGGGCGCGGCGTATGCGTCTCCGGTGTTCGGGGATTGCGGCCGGGGTGCTAACCGCCCCCGTCGGCGTGTATACCCGGACGTGTCTATGTCCTCACACGTGCCGCCGCAGGTTTTTGCAGCGGACGTTCTCTCGTCCTGTGCAATTGTGACCCTATGACCCCCACACAAACTCGGGGAATATCGTGTGTCCGCGCCTCACGCGTACCCAGCTAGGTAGCTCACGCATACCCACTTTGTCATTGCGAGCGTAGCGTGGCGATCCCGTCGACGTAGCAACGCGGTTCGTCGACGTGTGTTATACCGCAACGAGATTGCCACGTGGTTCGACAGGCTCACCATGAGCGGCTGTGCTCCTCGCAATGACAGATTAATGCGGGTACGCGTGAGGTGTCCCCACGCTTCGACCAGCGACCGAAGGCCCGTTCAGGACACAAAGAGTCGGCCAATTCGTGATATTTTGTGGCTGCAGTTCCGATGGACGCTGTGTCAGGGCCGTTTGAAGCGGGCCGAAATTTGCCGATAGGTTTAGGGTGAGTGTATGCCGATACTGGACGCTGGTGGCTCCCAGTTCCACTACCACGCGGATGATTTTTCCGATCCCTGGCTTGAACCGGCACCGGTGTTGTTACACCACGCCGCCGGGGGCAATCTGCACCGCTGGCGCGCCTGGGTACCGACCCTGGCCCGGCGCCATCCGGTGGTTCGTTTCGATATGAGAGGACACGCCGGCACGTCGCCCCCAGCGGGTTTGAGGTTCGTTCTGCCGGAGTTGGCCGCCGACATCGCAAGGGTTCTGGATGGTCTGAGCATCGACAAAGCGCACCTGGTGGGCGCCTCGGCAGGCGGTATCGTGAGCCTGCGATTCGCACACGATTTCCCGGACCGGTTGCACAGCCTGACGTTGGTTGCCTCTACTCCCAGGCTGTCCCAGATGGGCGCCGATATGGATGCCGGAGCGTGGCGGCGGATTCTTGAAGAGGAGGGCACGCGAGCCTGGCTGTTGTCGGACACCGCCAAACGGTTCGGGCCGCGGGCCGGGCGTGAAGTGATCGAGTGGTATGCCGACGAAGGTGCGAAGACTCCGGCGCCGGTGGTGCTGGCCCTGCAAGGCTGCCTGCTAGCGGAGGACCTGACGCCGCTGCTGACGGAGATTGACGTACCCACGCTGATACTGGCCGCATCGCAGGACGAGATTACGCCTTTAAACGTGCAGCAATTGATGGCTCGGCGGATGCCTGGCGCCACGTTGGAAGTCTTTGACGGAGTGGGGCACAACATGAAAGTTGAGATTCCCGAAATCCTGGCTGAAAGGACCCTGGATTTCATAGAACAGTTACCGCTTTGATTGGACGGCAGCAACGGAGAACCCCAACCTCGCTAGCGATGTCGCATCCAGAAGGCTCGCGGGATGCCGAAACCACGTCCTCAAATGCAGTGCACATGTTTCGGGGTATACTCCGCACCGCGCTGGCGGTTGTACCGATGGAGAGCCAGACGCCGGAAGTCGCCGGCGAGAACCCGGTACGGGTCGGCGTCGTTTTCTGGAACACTCGTATTTCGGCATGACTGAAAACGGTTAGGTAATAGCCCGGATGCCGTTCTCGGAGCAACGCGCACCCGGCGGCGGTGTGCCGCCAGGGTTTGATCCGCCCGGTCATGCGGGTGGGTAACATTGACGGGGATTAGAACGACGTGGCTCGCTGGCAAGATCGACGATCATTCGGTCGTAAGATGAACGCTCAATCCGCCGATTGCATCCGGAAGAACTGAGGATACCCTTTTGCACGGACCTCGCCGCAGGTCGTGCCAGGAGCCATAGGACTCGATGCGCCGTATCGACTACCGTTGGGTGATCTTAGCTACCGGGTTCGGAGTCCTCTTTTTCAACGGAGGGTCGCGTTCCGCATTGGCGCTCATGCTGAAACCCATGGGGGATGACCTTACCTGGAGCCGCACTACGCTGTCCCTCAGCATCACTGTGTACATGTTGGTGTCGGCCCTGGCCATGCCATTTGTCGGCAGGCTGGCAGACCGTTACCAGCTCCGGTGGATCATGGGAACCGGCGTGATGGTCGGTGCGGTAGGCATCGGATTGATGAGCGTGATAACCGCCCCGTGGCATCTGTTCTTGGTATACGGGTTGGTCTTCGCGTTGGGCAACTCTGCGATCTCAAACCCCATTGTAAGCGTCATGATTGTGAGATGGTTCCCGGAACGCCGCGGTGTCGCCAACAGTACGGCTGTATCGGGCAACGCCATCGGTCAGTTGGTGATTGTCGGCTTGCTTGCCCAGTCGCTGGTGCAGTTCGGGTGGCGAGTGTCCTACGGTGCGTTGGGATTGGCCAACTTGGTGATTCTCGCGCCCCTCGCGTTGGCCGCCGTGAGGTCTGCGCCTGCCATCCCAAGGGTTGCCGGGGATTCAGCGGGCCGCGATCCGGTAACGGCGCCAGCGCCGGAGTTGGGGTATCAGGGCTCGCTGTTGATGTCGCGTCAACTGTGGCTCCTGACTGGAATCTATGCGATCTGCGGATTCCAGGACTATTTCGTCGCGACTCACGCGGTGGCGTTTGCCCTGGACTTGAAGATAAGCACCCTGATAGCGGGTAACCTGCTCGCACTGATGGGATTGATGGGTCTTTTGGGGGTGTTGGTTTCCGGGTTCCTGTCGGACGCCGTCGGGCCGGTGAAACCTACTTTGCTCTGTTTTGTCATTAGGGTCGCGATATTCGCATTGGTATTGGTGTCCCAGGCTAAACCCGTAGCAGTGGCCTTCGTTCTACTTTACGGGTTCACCTTCCTGATGACCGCGCCGCTGACGGTGGTGTTTTCCGGCAACATTTTCGGATCGGCCAGGCTGGGAAGGATTAGCGGAACTATATCGATGGTCCATCAGATCAGCGGCGGGTTGGGAGCGCTGGCGGGAGCGCTGGCGTTCGACATTTGGGGAGATTACGGCCGTGCATTCATTCTAATGCTAGTGTTATCCATGGTGGCTACGGTCTGGGTTCTCATGGTCCGCGACCGTACGGTGGGCAATCCTGGGCCGAGAGGCAACGCCGACCCGTGCCGGTAGCACGTGGAACGCAGGGTATCGGAAGGACGGGACCACCTGGCGTGTCAGGCCGGGACTTCGAACCATTGATTCGGAAGGGGCGTGGCACCGGGAAGAAGGTTGCCCGGCAGATAAGACCGTAGCAATCGCCATGCGTCGAAGCGGAGGAGCAAAAAGGGTCGCGCCGGCATATTCCCAAGAGAAGATCACGGTCAACGAAACGTCGGCGGCCCATTGTGGGGATTTGCCACCGGCGGCCAGGGAATCTACAATGTCGGGCATCAGGTTGGAGGTATTAAATTATGAGGCTTTTGGTAGTTTCCGGCGGTCGTCATCCCTACGAGGAATCGACGCCGATTTTAGAGTCTTTTCTCACGGGAGCAGGTCACGAGGTCACGGTGACCGAGGATGCTTCGGTACTGGCCGACGGCTCCGAAATGAGCGGATACGACGTGCTGGTTTTCAACACGCGTCGAGAGAACGTTCCGGACTTTGGCGACTGGACGCTGTCCACGTCGCAGCAGGAGGGCCTGCGGGACTTCGTGAGCGGCGGCAAGGGATTCGTCTGCATTCATATTTCCAACTGCCTGTCCGCAGCGTGGCCCGAGTACCACGACATCACCGGCGGCGGCTGGATTTCAGGCACTAGCTTCCATCCTCCTTACGGGCAGTTCACCGTCAACGTTAGCGATGCCGTCCACCCCGGGGTCAAGGGCGTTGCGGACTTTTCCACCAACGACGAGTTGTACATGGGCCTGGCAATAAGAGACGGGAACGACGTTTTCATCACGGGCACAGCCGAAGACGGGACGTATCCCTGGGGCCCGGACCGGAACCCCCAGTTTATGCCCGGCGGCACCTATCCCCTGGGATGGACCCGTCGGTACGGAGACGGCAATGTCTTCGTTCTGCTCCTGGGGCACGATGGCCGGAGCTTTGAGACGCCCGAGTTCCAGCAGATAGTCCTCAACGGCGTGGAATGGGCTACGGTGGGAGTGGCGGTCTAACCACGAACCGGAACAAAAAGCCCGCTCCCAATTCGGGAGCGGGCTGATAACGGGAAACCTCCCTGGGAATCGGGCATCACTTATCCGCCGGTGAGGGCTTGGGCGTCATCAATGTACGCCGTGGTCTCCCTGATGCGGCGTTCGGTCTGGTCGTTGCAGAATCCGGCGTAGAAGCACATCCCGTGGAGATTGTGGATCCGGCTGTAGTAGCGGCCCTGGAGCCGTTTGGTGTCTGGGGCCCGGCGAGCCAGGGAGTCCAGGTAGTTGGTGGTGGCCGCGGTGGTTGAGGGTTCTTCGCCGGTCAGGGCCAGTATGAGGCCGTCGGTGGCGCGCTTGGCGGCGCACCAAGCCTTCTCCGCCGCGTCGCGGATGTCGCCGTGTTCAAGCCGTTCGACGGCCTGCGCGTGGACTTGGCGCGCGTCGGCGAAGAGCTCGTCAACACGGTCTTGGATTGAAGCGGTGGTCAAGGACCGGCTCCTTATGCCAAGGCCTTTCGGTTGTCATTGCGAGGAGCGCAGCGACGTGGCAATCTCGTTGAGGTTGAGCACGTGCCGGGGAACCATCATTGCTACGGCGACGAGATTGCCAACCCCCGCATCAAGTGCGGGGTCGCAATGACATGAGGAAAACCGAAAGGCCCTGTCCTTATGCCAGGACGATTGCAAAGTCTTTGGACACCCGCTCATGGTGAGCTTGTCGAACCATCGCGACCGTCCTTCGACAGGCTCAGGACGAGCGGGTAGGGTCAACTCCCGTAACTTTGCAATCGTCCTGCTCCTTATGCGGGGCGTTCGGCGTAAGCCTGCCTGGCCCGGTCGAGGGCGCGAACCCGGCCGCCGACCAGTTCGTCCTGCCGCTCTTTGGCCCACTGATTCGAAGCCGCAGTGCTGAGGACGCTGCCCTGGAAGTGCGGCATGACGTAGCGGGCCATCAGCTCATAGCTGCGCATCATCTTCTCCCGAGGCGCCCAGTCTATGGTCTGTACCAAGAAAGCGCCGAAACCGCCGCTCTGCTCGCCCAGCCGCTCGATGGCTTCGATGCAGTCATCGGGAGTGCCAATAATCCAGCTTCCGTTATCGGCCATGTGGTCAATTACCTTGTCCAGCGGGCCATCGAATACTGCCTTGCGGCCGTTGGTTCCCTCACTGTAATCCCGCAGGTAGCGGCCGGCGCCGATGCGGGCATCGTTGCGGGCTTCTTCCCGAGTCTCGGCCAGGTGGCAGGGCAGCACCAGCCGCCAGTCGTCGCGGTTCATGGTCTTGCCATGCTCGGCGGCGGACTCTTCGGCTATGTTCCATAGACCCTGCAAGTCGGAGGGGCCGGCGGAGGGATCTCTGGGCACGGTGATGGTCAAGACCGAACAGCCGTGTTTGCCAGCCAGGGTTACGCCGGCCGGAGACTGCACCGAGGCCACGGCAGTGTGCATGTAGGGGCGCTGGTAGGGCCGCAGCTGGAGCAGGCCCTCCCTCAGCTCGAACCAGTCGCTCTTGTAGGTGATCGGCTCGGTTTCGGTAAACAGGCGCAGGATGATGCCCAGGGATTCGTCCATGCGCTCCCGCTGTGATTCGTGAGGAATGCCCATCATGTATGCGTCGCCGGGGAGGGCGCCCGGTCCGACTCCGAAGAGCACCCGCCCGTAGGTCATGTGGTCCAGTTGGACCATACGGTTGGCCACCATCAGAGGGTGGTGGTATGGCAGGCTGACGACACCGGTGCCCAGCTTGATGCGGCTGGTCCGCTGGGCGGCCGCGGCGATGAAAACCTCCGGGGAAGAGATAATCTCCCAGCCGGCGCTGTGGTGCTCACCAACCCAGGCCTCATCGAACCCCAGCTTGTCCAGCCATTCAACCAGCTCCAGATCGCGTTCGATGGCCAACGTGGGGTTTTCGCCAACACGGTGGAACGGGCCGAGGAAGATACCAAACTTCATTCGGTCGGGAAACGCCATATCAGGACCTCCTCCAGGGTGGGAGCGCAGGTGTTGCGTTCCCGTTCAAGTAGCAACGGACGGGGCCTTTGTTCGCCCCAATTTTCGGCCATTTTGCGCCAGGCAGTATGTCCTGTCAATCAACCGGCCGCCGAGGCCGGGGTCTTTCAAAGTCCTCCGACCTCCGCTCATGGTGAGCTTGTCGAACCATCGGCAACCGTCCTTCGACAGGCTCAGGACGAGCGGGTGGTAAATTTCCACAACTTTGAAAAGGCCCTGAGAGGGAACGCATGAGGACTGCAACGGTGCTCTCAATCGGATGCCCTGCTGCCCTACGGATGATAGCGCAGAGTCTCGGCCCTGCCTCGCAACCCGCAACCCGCCTTCACCAACCCCGCCAATCCGACAGGCTATGCCCCTGCGTATGATCGGTATAATTGCTATACTGACGCGACAAACTGCCTGGTTCCAGCGGGCTGCCACGCTGCGCCCGTGATGACGAACGTCGGTGTCTCCTCACCAAAGTGGGAGACGGTTCGGGTGAGGGTAAATCATGGTTTCATTACTCAGAAAGATAGTCGGCGACACACCGGAACGCGCCGCCGAAAAGCTCCGGGGCCAGATGGTTCCCAGGGTGAACGCGCTGGAGGACTCGGCGCGCGCCCTGGACGATGCTGCCCTGCGCGCCAAAACCGACGAGTTCCGCAATCGCCTGGGCGATGGGGAAGCGTTGAATGGCCTGCTGCCCGAGGCGTTTGCCGTGGTGCGCGAAGCCGCCCGCCGCACGCTGGGCCAGCGCCACTACGATGTGCAGCTCATCGGCGGAGCTGTGCTCAACGACGGCAAGATTGCCGAGATGAAAACCGGCGAGGGCAAAACCCTGGTCGCCACGCTGCCCGCCTATCTCAACGCTCTCACCGGCGATGGCGTTCACATCGTTACGGTCAATGACTACCTGGCCCGCCGCGACCCGGTGTGGATGGGTCCCATCTACCACCTGCTGGGCCTGACCGTCGGCTGCCTGCAGCACGATGCCGCCTACGTCTATGATCCTGAAATGACCGACCCCGGCAAGGGCGGTTTTCAGTTCCTGTCTCCCGTCAGCCGCACCGAGGCGTACCGCGCCGACGTACTCTACGGCACCAACAACGAGTTCGGCTTTGACTACCTGCGCGACAATATGGCGCTGGAAGTGCACCTGCAGGTTCAGGGCGGTCGTCGCCACTTCGCCATCGTGGACGAGGTTGACAACATCCTGATTGACGAGGCCCGCACACCCCTTATCATCAGCGGGCCGGCTCAGCAGCCGGTGGAGCATTACTACACCTTCGCTCGCCTGGCGCCCCGCCTGCGAGAGCATGAGGATTACACCATAGACGAACGTTCCCAGTCCATCTCCCTGAACGAAGAAGGCATCGCCAAGATGGAGCGCTGGGCGCGGGTGGACAACCTCTACGACCCGGAGAACTTCCACCTGGTGCAGTACATGGAAAACGCGCTGGTGGCGCAGATTCAGAAGGTCAAGGACAAGGACTACGTGGCAACCAACGGCGAGGTCATCATTGTCGACGAGTTCACGGGCCGGTTGCAGCCGGGACGCCGCTGGTCTGACGGTCTGCACCAGGCTGTAGAAGCCAAGGAAGGACTCAAAATCCAGCGGGAAAGCGTAACGTACGCCACCATCACACTGCAAAACTACTTCCGGATGTACAACAAGCTGTCGGGTATGACCGGTACTGCCGTGACCGAGGCCGATGAGTTTTACAAGATTTATGGCCTGGAAGTGGTCGCGGTTCCCACCAACGTGCAGATGATACGCGCCGACGCCACCGACCTGATTTTCCCGACGGCGGACGGTAAATGGAACGCCGTGGTCGAAAACATAGCGGCCCGGTCGCAGTCCGGTCAACCAGTGCTGGTCGGCACGACTTCCATCGAGACCTCCGAAGCATTGAGCGAAATGCTCCGCAAGCGCGGGGTTGCCCACCAGGTGCTCAACGCCCGCAACCACGAGCATGAAGCCAGTATCGTGGCCCAGGCGGGCCGGGCTGGCGCCGTTACGGTGTCAACCAACATGGCGGGTCGGGGCACCGACATCGTGCTGGGCGGCGCCGATGCCGGTCGCGAAGACTGGCAGCAGGAACATGATCGGGTCATTGCCCTGGGCGGTTTGCACGTCATTGGCACCGAGCACCACGAGGCCCGACGGGTGGACAACCAGTTGCGGGGCCGCGCCGGTCGGCAGGGCGACCCTGGCAGCAGCCAGTTCTTTGTGGCGCTGCAGGACGAATTGATGCAGCGCTTTGGCGGCGACCGCATCAAGAACGTCATGACCTGGACGGGCCTGAACGATGACGAACCTCTGGAAAACAAACTGATTACCAAATCCATCGCCGGCGCTCAGGTAAAGGTCGAGGGCTACCATTTCGACGTCCGCAAACACCTGCTGAATTTCGACGATGTGTTGAACCAGCAGCGCACCGCCATTTACACTCTGCGCACCCAGATTCTGGCCGGCGAAGGGTTGCGGAATCGACTGCTGGATATGTTGCGGGACGAGTTCAATCAACTGACTGCGGCCCATCTTCAATCCCGCCACGCTGATGACTGGAACGCCGAAGGATTGCTGGCCGGTTTGCGGATGATCTGCCCGCCGCCGTTCGAGTTTGACACCCCGGAAAAGCTGCTCCTGTTGAGTCGCGACCGCATCGAAGACATCCTGTACCAACACGCCGAGGACCTGTACGACGCGAAAGAACGCGATATGGGATCCGATCAGATGCAGCTTCTGACCCGGTTGCTGATGCTCAAGTCCATAGACACCCACTGGGTCAGCCACCTCACCAGCATGGAGAACCTGCGTACCGGCGTCGGACTGCACGCGGTGGGTCAACGCGACCCGCTAACCGTGTATCGTTCCGAGGGCCAGCGCGCGTTCACCGAACTCATGCAGCAGATGCAACGGGAGGTTACCCACTCCCTGTTCCACGTAACGCTTTCTCCGGAGGCTGCGAACCTGGGAAATCCGGCCGACGGCAGCGCCGCGGGTTCCAACAACGGCGCTCACGATGCTGGCAACAACGGAAACGGCAACATTGGGCGCAGAGCCGCACAGCGCGCCCCGGTGAGCCCGATGGCGGCGGTAACCGGAGGACGCACCGCCAGCGCGCCGCGCGCCGGCCGCAAGATCGGCCGCAACGCTCCGTGTCCCTGCGGCAGTGGGCGCAAGTACAAGCGATGCTGCGGAGCCAACGTCTAGATTCCATGTACGCCAGGCTGACTGCCTGGCGTTACTTATCGCGGCGGAACAGGCGGCGCACGATGGTGAGCGGCTGGGATTGGGGCGCTTCCATAGCGATGGGCTTGTTGCGTCCCGATGCCCACCCTTCGGGGTCGCGCTCAAAGGCAATGCGACAGCCCGGCGCACAAAAATAATAGGTTTGGCCGTCGTGTTCGCTGGCGCCGCCGTTGGGATTCTCGGTGTCCACCTGCATCAGGCAGATGGGATCGGTTGCAGTTGCCATATTTTTTCAACTCCCCTTCTAATTTCACGCGTACCCACTTTGTCAAACCAAACCGGCCTGCTGTCATTGCGAGGAGCGCTCACCCCCACCTGTCATTGCGAGGAGCGCAGCCGCTCATGGTGAGCCTGTCGAACCACGTGGCAATCTCGTTGAGGTTGAACACACACCGGCAAACCACCATTGCTACGGCGACGAGATTGCCACCCCCGTATCAAGTACGGGGTCGCAATGACAGATTAAAGTGGGTACGCGCGAGCCTGTCTAATCTATTAGTCTGTCCGACAGCCATTTTGCCAGATAATCGGTTGCAATGGCGTATCCGATGCCTTCGACTCGCGTGCCTACCGCCTTACGAGTATTAATGCCGATGACTTCGCCCTGGTGGTTGATCAGCGGGCCGCCGCTGTTACCGGGATTGATCGCGGCGTCTGTCTTGACACACGTAACGTCATCATCATCCAGCCAAGGACAGTTCTGCACCGCCGAGATTATGCCCGACGTTATCGAAATCTCTTCACCCAATTTATTTGCCAGCGGGAACCCCAACACTACTACGGAATCACCTGCCCGGACACTTCCTTCTTCTGCAAGTTTCGCAACTGATACGGACTCAAGCTCCGGGCGCCGTACTTCTATCACCGCAATATCATCAATGGCGGGGTTGCCCGCGCGGACTGCAACCACCTCCAACGATTGACCGTCCGGCATGACTGCTCGCATTTTGGTGTGGTCTCGTCCGTCCACTACATGGGCATTGGTGATGATGCTAACCCGCGTTTTCCCTGCGGTCTTGTAGATAAACCCCGAAGCAATCGACTGTTGGTAATACTCGATGCGCACCACCGATTGGGCCGCTCGTTCAATGACCTCCCCCAGCGTCGGTTCGGGAGTAGTCGTCGGTTGGAAAGTGGCCGTAGGCTGCGGCGTAGGCGTGGGCTGTGGCGTAGGCTGCGCTGGCGGAGTAGCCGTTGGCAACGGCGTCGGCGGCGACTGTGGTGTTGCCGTGGGCTGCGGCGTCGCGGTTGGCTGCGGCGTTGGGGTAGATTGCGGCGTAACTGTGGGAATGTCGGCCAGGATCATTCGCACGCTGGCATCCACCGTGGCGACCAGGTCCGGGGTGGCAGTGGGAGATAGCGTGTTGACGGGTTGGATACTGTCCTGTTCCATTTCCATCTCGCTGCAGCCCAGTACCAGGAGCAACGACAGCAGCAGAGTCCACTTGGTCATTTCGAGGTGTTTTCCGGTCTTCGTTAGTGTAGGATCCGGCGAGCCGGCTTTTGTCAGTTGTTCTCGCCCGCCAGCGGTTATGTTCGCGCCCACCCCCACCTGTCATTGCGAAGAGCGCAGCGACGTGGCAATCTCGTTGAGGTTGAACACACGCCGGCAAACCACCATTGCTACGGCGACGAGATTGCCACCCCCGTATCAAGTTCGGGGTCGCAATGACAGGTGGGGGTGGGCGCTCCTCTGGCTCCCGTTCCAAAATATCACCACCGGGTCTGTTACACCAACCGCGCTCGCCGCAACCGCAGTGAGTTGCTGACCACGCTCACCGAACTCACGGCCATTGCCAGGGCGGCGAGGATGGGGTTCAGGAACCCGGCGTCTCCAAAGAAGAAGGACAGCCCGCCGGGAACACCGCCCAGCGTCGCAAACAGTGGGTACAACACCCCGGCGGCCACCGGAATCAGCAGGGCGTTGTAGAAGAAGGCCCAGAACAGGTTTTGCCGGATGGTGCGCATGGTTGCTTTCGACAGCCGCAGGGCCGTGGCCGCCGCGGTCAGGTCGTCGCGCATCAACGTAATGTCCGCAGACTCGCGGGCGATATCAGAGCCGCCGCCCATCGCGATGCCCACGTCAGCCGACGCCAGGGCCGGCGCGTCGTTGATGCCGTCCCCAACCATCGCCACCACATGGCCGTCGGCCTGCAGCCGGTTGATTGCGGCGGCCTTGTCGGCGGGAAGCATCCCCGCGAAATAGCGGTCGATGCCACAGTCGGCGGCCACCGAGGCGGCCACCTCATCACGGTCGCCCGTCAGCATCACGGTTTGCACTCCCAAGGAATGCAGCGCGGCCACCGCCGTCCTGGCGCCGGTTTTTACCGAATCGGCGACGGCAATCACGCCCAGCAACCGGTTGTCTTTGGCGACGAACATAGGAGTGCGACCCTGCGACGCCAGCCGGTCGGCGGCCGAGGAGAGCATCGGGTCAATTGCAATGGCGCAGTCAGCGAGCAGATTAGCGTTCCCCACGACAATTTGACTGCCATCGACGGTAGCGTTGACGCCGGCGCCCCGGTGGGCAACAAATTTTGATGGTGTTACGGCAGTCAATCCCCGGGCAATGGCGTGTGCCACCACGGCCCGACCAATGGGATGCTCCGAGAGTTGCTCGGCGGCGGCGGCGTAGCGCAGGGCGTCGTCGGGCTCCACGCCGTCGGCTGGGATAACATCCGTCACCTGGGGTTGGCCGGTGGTTAGCGTTCCGGTTTTATCGACGGCAACCACGGTTACGGAATGAGCACGTTCCAGTACGGCGGCGCTCCGGATCAGGATGCCCCGTTCGGCTCCACGCCCGACGCCGACGATAATGGCGGTCGGCGTAGCCAGCCCCAGGGCGCAGGGGCAAGCGATGATAAGCACGGCCACCAGCGTCAGGATTGCGTACTGGAATGAAGGGTCCGGGCCCAGGAACAGCCACAAGATAGCCACCGCTATTGCTATGCCGCCCACCGCCGGCACAAACCAGGCCGCTACCTGGTCGGCGAGACGCTGCACCGGCGCGGCGGAACCCTGCGCTTCTTCCACCAGGCGGATGATCTGCGCCAGGGTGGTGTCGGCGCCCACCCGGCCCGCGCGCAGTGTGAAGGCGCCGGTTCCGTTGAGCGTACCGGCGAACACCGGATCGCCCACGGATTTGTCGGCCGGCATACTCTCTCCGGTCAACGCTGATTCGTCCAGCGACGATGCGCCGGCGGCTATCGTGCCGTCCACCGGCACGTACTCACCGGGGCGCACCGCCAGAATGTCGCCGGCGGCGACCCGGTCAACGAGAATGTCGGATATGGATCCGTCGTCAGAGAGCAGATGGGCCGTTTGGGGTCGCAGGTCCATCAGCATGGCGATAGCGCCCGACGTACGGGCCAGCGCCCTTGATTCCAGCCACCGGCCCAGCAGAATCAGGGCGACGATGATGGCCGCCATGTCGAAGTGCAGTTGGTGGCCGCCCACCGATGCCAGCGCAGCCGGCGCAAGCAGCATCAACAGAACCGCCACGGCGCTGTAGCCGTAGGCCACCGAAGTTCCCAGGGCGATGAGCGTGTGCATGTTGGGTTGCATCCGTCGCATCCCAGCCCAGCCGGCCACGTATAACGACCAACCGGCCCAGAGTTGCACCGGCGTCGCAACGGCCCAAAGCGCCAGCGGATACCACCAGATGGTCAGCAAACCGGGCGTCCACGGCAGGGCCGGAAAGCTGGCCAGCAATAGCGCGATGCCGCCGATAGCCGCCACGATGAGCCGGTTGCGGATCTGGCGTTCTTCCCGGGAGCGGTGATCGCCGGGTTGCGATACGTCGGCGGATGTGTCGAGTTGATAACCGGAATCGGCGACGGCGCGGGCCAGCGCGTCAGGCTCGACGGCTTCGGGCAGGTGGGTTACCGCCGCGGTTGCCGTGGCGAGGTTGACTGACACATCATCCACGCCGGGAACTGATCTGATGGCTTCGGCCACGTGATGCACGCAGGCCGCACAGGTCATGCCGGTTACCGGGTACACCCGGCGTACCGGGGGTATGGAATAACCGGCGGCGGCCACGGCGTTCGCCAGATGGTGAATGTCCGGGGAGTTTTCCCGGCTGTCGGTGAGGCTGACGGTAGCCCTGGCGGTGGCCAGATTCACGCTCACGTCCTGCACTCCGTCCACCATTCGGAGCGCCTCAACCACGTGATGAACGCAGGCGGCGCACGTCATCCCTGCAACGGGTATCGACACAGTTTCGAAATGCGGAGCGGTCATCGTGGCAACATATCAGCGAAACCCATCAAATCATGTGCGGATTACGTACACATTATATCAGTGAGCGATAATCACCGGTCAGGGTCATGCGGTTGTCATTGCGAGGAGCGCAGCGACCTGGCAATCTCGATGAGGTTGAACATACGCCGGCGAACCGCCGTTGCTACGGCGACGAGATTGCCACGCTACGCTCGCAATGACAGATTGGGTGTGCATGAGCCAGTGCCTTTCCTTGACAGTCTATTGAGGCCGGTAGCATACTGCCGCCATTCGAGGGAGAGGACTATGGCCATAGTGAATCTTCGTCCGGCCGAGTTTGCGCTTGTCGGGCAACGCATCCACTACGCGTGGGCAATCGTCGTCATCACGTCGGTAATGCGGCTGGTGTCATCGTCGTTCCGGATGGGATTCCCGGTAATAGTGCCCATCATATCCGAGGTCTTTGGGTGGAGCGAAGGTCTGATCCTGTTTGCCTTCTCCATGCAGTGGGTGGTGTCGGGCTTGTTCGGCCCGCCATCCGGATGGCTGGGCGACCGCTACGGCGCGCGGTTCACCATGACGCTGGGAGCGTCGCTATACATCGCGGGCATGATTTTAACCGGCTTCATGACCGAGATTTGGCAGCTCTACTTGTTCTTCGGCATTCTGCTCAGCGCATCAATGGGGATCTTCCAGGTTCCGCTCACCGTGGCGGTTACGTCCTGGTTCCGCCGGCATCTTGGCCTGGGAATGGGGTTGTTGCAATCCTCCCAGGGTTTTGGTCCGGTAATCGCGCCGCCCATTATGCTTGGCCTGGTATGGTTCTTCACCTTCGGCCCCGGGCAAGCCTGGGCTCGCTTTTTCCCGTTCCTGGAACCCGAAACCATCGGGTTGCGGATGGCGTTCTGGGTGCCTGGAATCGTAGGTGGCATCCTCCTCCTGCTATTGACCCGACTATTCCACAACTCTCCGGAGGACGTTGGTATGCGTCAGCTGGGCGCCGACGCCAACGAGCCGTCCCGTAGGGCGCCCACCACCGGCGTCGGGGCCAAGGAGCGCGCACGTGTTTTCCTGAACCAGGTGCGCAAGACACCGGCGTTCTGGAACCTCATCGGCATCCATTATTGGGGTTGCGCCGGCCACAGCATCGTGATCGTGTTCCTGCCACTTATGGTCGTGGATGCCTTGCGCCCGGAAGGAGGGTTCGTGGGCACCGGCTTGCTCAGCGCCGCGGCCATCGGCGCCGGCGCCGCCGCCACCATGAGCCTGGTGAGCACTATCACGCGCTTCGGTGTTCCCGTCGCCGCCGATCTGTTTGGCAGCAAATGGGTCATGGCCGTTTGCTTCTTCCTGCAGTTCGCGCCTGTCTCCATCCTCTTCTTCGCCGACACCCCGTGGATGTTCTATATGTTTGCCGTCCTGTTTGGTATCGGGTTTGGTGGCGAGATGTCTGCCTTCCCTATTATCAACCGGCAATACTACGGCAACGCGCCAATCGGCAGCGCTTACGGGTTCCAGATGATGGGAGCCGGCTTCGGCATGGCCTCGGGCGCCTTGGCCGGCACCGGTTTACTCATCGCCGTGCGGGATTTGGGTTTTCCGACCTTCCTTGACAACCCGTACTTCTGGACGATTCTGTTGTCTTTCGTGATGAGTCTCATCGGCGTCATAGCAATCATGTTCCTGCCCAGCACTCACCGGCACCAGTTGCCCGAATGGGAAAACGCCCTTCCCGCCGAGATGCGAGATGACACCGGGCCAGCGCCAGCTGCACCCGCCGCCGCGCCAGCGCCCGCCGGCTCCGGCGACGGCGACGGCAACTAACTCGCTGCATCGGTACTTTCTGAGGCGTCGGTTCCGGTGCATGATCGGAACCGACGCCGTTGTGGTTGGAGCCCAAGTCCGATCCCAGCCGGTTCTGCTATCATCAATTTGGTGAGCGGACATGACTACTTCAGCGGCGCATACTCAGTCTGATTCGGTTGACCATGACGCCAACGTTGTTCAGGCTATTGCTGAGGCCATCGGCAGCGCCTTGTCGCCCCAGTGCGTTATCCTGTTTGGCTCCCGAGCCCGTAGCGACCATCAAACTCACAGCGACGTGGATTTGGCCGTCATCGCCAGCCAAACCGAGTTGGATGTCCAGCAACGGTACGACCTTCGTCAACAAGCGCATGGGCTGGCCGAAACCGTATCCAACGGGCGGTTCCGGCGTATTGACATCATCATCTGGACGGAAACCCAATATCGAACCAAAAAACGCTCCATCAACCATGTCGCTGGCCGCGCCTGGCGAGAGGGGGTCATACTATACGGCGTACACCAAACATTGCCGGGAGAAGAGATAGTGTCGGAGTTGGACAACGCTCGCGAGTTGATGCGGATGTGCCGCGCGCAAATTCGAGCTTTGTATATATTGCTGAACTCAGATGTGGAAGAAAACATTTTCGGGTTCCATGCCCAACGGGCATCTGAACTGGCGCTCAAAGCTTGGATTAGTCTGGCCGGGGAACGTTACGAACGCACCCACAGCATCATTGACCTGGCAGCAATAATCAACAACGCCGGCGTTCCGGAGGTTCAACGCTTTGCACACCTGATCACTCTCTCGCCATATGCAGTCAAATATGTCTACGAAGCAATCGAGGATCCGACCATGGATCGCCAGTACGTGGCTGACGAGGTGAACGCTTTGGCGGATTTTGTAGATACACTGGTGCAGCAAGCGGAATCGGAATCTGGGCCGTCAGCATAGCGTCGCTCAATGGCCGCTAACCGAGCCACTCGCCCGGTAGCATTCCCACCCCGGCGGCGGTATCATGTCGCCAACTGTAGTAAAACCCCCCAACCGCAATTTCAGCGGCAGCAAGGAGGCGTTATCGTGGCAGACGGAATAACAATTTTGGTAGGAACAGCCGGACAGGGCGTGATGCGCAGCGTGGACAGCGGGGAATCCTGGCGTCGGGTCGGCATTACCCAGGGCATCCACTCGGATGCGGTGGTGCGATGTTTAACGCCCGTGCCCGGTAGCGACAGCGCGGTGTTGGCCGGCTGCGACCGGGGCATCATACGCAGCGATGACAACGGCGATACCTGGCATCGGGTTGACACCATTATGAACGACACGGCGGTTTGGGCCATCGCGTTCGACCCGTCCAACCCGCAGGTGGGATTCGCCGGCACCGGAACTCCGAATCCTTGCCGCATCTACCGCACGCGCGACGGTGGGCAAACCTGGGAACTGCGCCCGGTGGAGGTTGCCGCCGAGTGTCCGGCGGTGGGCGTGCCGCGCGTTACCGGCATTGCCATCGACCCGACCAACGGCAACAGCGTGTGGGTCGGTATCGAGGTGGATGGGTTGCGGCACAGTTCTGACGGCGGCGATACCTGGGAAACCGTGGATCACCGCGCCATTCCCAACCTGGATATCCACAACGTTACCGTAACCGCCGGCCCGCCCCACCGGGTGGTGGTGATGGTCAATGATGACGTATTCCTCACCGACGACGACGGCGGCTCGTGGCGCAACCTGGACGTGCGCCAGAACTTCCCGCTGGGCTACCCTCGCGGCATCAAGGTGAAGGCCGACGACCCGCAAACCATCTACACCACCTTTGGCGACACCACCCCCGGCTCCACCGGCGTGGTCATGCGCTCCCAGGACTCCGGCGCCAACTGGGAAAGCCTGAACCTGCCCGTCGAACCCAACACGGCTATGTGGGTGGTAAACTCCCAGCGCCAAAACCCGGACTTCCTGCTGGCCGGCAGCCGGTACGGGTATCTATATCAGTCGGACGACGCCGGAGCATCATGGTCCAAGTTCGACCGGGAGTTCAGCGAAATATCCTCGGTGATGTGGATGCCAAACTGATGATGCGTCTCCTCCTCCCGAACGGGCAGGATGGAGACCAATCATACGGGTTGGACGGGATGGGTCCGCGAGCAACGCGGACCCATCAGCCGCAGAGGAGGAGTACAGAGGAACATCAAATGAAATCGAAGTCGACTGCTATCCTGTTGGCATTCTTTTTGGGTGGCTTTGGCATCCACAAATTTTACCTCGGCAGCTTCTTTGGCATCTGGCCGTTCATCAACTTCATCCAATACATCGTGATGAGCGATGACGATTTTCATCAAAAATACGGCTAGCCCGACCGGGATAAACCGACGGTCATTGCTGCCGGTAAGTTGCCCTGGTAGTGCCGGCGGTTTAGCGGTTGTAGTCGGTGGCATCAGCAGGGCATCGTGGTCTGCTCTGGAAAGCCCATGACACCAGATGTTGGCGCCCATCTATGCGCCGAGGCGGTGGTAGTGGCCCTCATGCGTACCCACTTTGTCAAACCAAACTGGCCCACTGTCATTGCGAGGAGCGCAGCGACGTGGCAATCTCGTTGAGGTTGAACACACGTCGGCAAACCACCAATGCTACGGCGACGAGATTGCCGCGCTGCGTTCGCAATGACAGATTAAAGTGGGTAGTGTCCCAATTGACGGAAAACGGCGCATCGGAATTGGGTCTGGTGCGTTCTCTCTTCGTTTTCGAGAACGGGGAGTGGTTGATGGGCGGTTGCTGAAGCGGGGTGTTGGCGATTCCATACACGGCTGCCATTCGCCGCCGGCATAACGTGCTGCCGCAGTGATTCGTTCTCGGCATTAACGAAAGTCGGGTAGCGGGGCGCCGACGGGCCCTCCAGATTGCGCTATACTGGCGCCAATCGGTTGGCTACGAATTGCGACTCAAAACCGGCGGCGGCCGGCCACGGAGGAAAATTATGCTGGACTTGATCATTCGCGGCGGACAGGTGGTTACACCGTGGGGGGTGGGCGACTGGGACGTTTGTATTCAGGGCGATAAAATCGTTGCCATCACGGCTCCCAACACCATGACCGACGACGTGGTACGCGTTATTGACGCCACCGGCAAGGTTGTGGTCCCCGGCGGCATCGAGCCGCACGCCCACATCGACGCGCCCATCATGGGGCCGGGCAACCTGCGCACCGCGCCGCCGGAGCAGGTGAGTCGCGCCGCGCTGTTTGGCGGCACCACCACCCTGATGGATTTCGCCATCCATCATCCCGGCAACACCATCCCTGAGGCGATGCAGGAACGAACCAACTCCTGGCGGGGCAATTCTTACGCCGACTATGCCCACCACCTGATGGTTCTCGGCGAAATTCCCCAGCGAACCCTGGAGTCGCTCCCCGAGTATATTCAGGGTGGTTGGGCTTCGGTGAAGATTTTTACCACCAACATCCGCCCGCCCGAGATGTCCGGCGAGCCGCGCAAGGTTGGAATGGGACACCTGCATGATCTGATGGAAGTGATCCAGCGCCATGACGGGATGCTGCTGGTTCACTCCGAAGATGACGACATGGTGCAGTATATGTACGACAAGCTGCAGCGCGAGGAACGCAACGAGTGGTGGAACATGCCGCTGGTGCACAGCAACGAGTCGGAGGACGTGTCCTTCCGCCGTGTGCTGCGAGTGGCCGAGTGGACCGGATCACCCGTTTACTTCGTGCACGTCAGCGCCCGGGAAGGCATCAACGCCATCGGCGAAGCGCGCAACAAGGGCATGGCGATCTACGGCGAAACCCTGCACAACTACGCTTGCTTCAACGCCAACAATTACAAAGAAGAGAACGGGATGAAGTATCACACCTACCCGTCGCTCAAGTCCCCCGAGGACGCCGCCATGCTGTGGAAGGGCATCGCATGGGGCGGCCTGCACACCATGGCCACCGACGAGTATTGCACCAACTGGGATCTAAAGATTGAGGGCAAGACGGTGCGCGACGTTACCGGAGGCCACAACGGAGCCGAGACCCGCGTGGGCATCACCTACAGCGAAGGCGTATCCAAGCGTGGAATGTCACTGCAACGGTTTGCGGATGTGACGTCAACCAACTCCGCGCGCATCATGGGGCTGTACCCGCGCAAAGGCATCCTGGCGCCGGGCAGCGACGCCGACATTACCCTCATCGACCCGTCCATCAAGAAGCGTCTCACCATGGACGACTTCCATATCAGCGACTACAGCATTTGGGAAGACTTTGAGATCGAGGGCTGGCCGGTAATGACAATCCTGCGCGGCACGGTGGCCGTGGAGAATGGGCAGCTCACCGCCCCGGCCGGAGGCGGCCAGTGGATCTCCCGGAAGGTGGATCGGGAGGTAACCAGCCGCCCGATTGGGTAAACCCCCCAATAGTCGCATGACACTGCGACCCTAAAACTCCCATGCCCCGGAGACTCAGGTCCGGGGCATGGAGCGTTTCCGGCAGGTCATAAAGGCGTGGCCACGTCCGGCGCGGCCCCCGCTAACGGCCAAAAGGCCACCACCACCTTCGGCTCGTTCCCGCTCCGGCCGCCTCCTCCTGCCCCGCAACCGGAGCGGACGCCAATCGGCATCCCTCTGCTCTGCTTCGACCCAAATGCGTGGCGGGCTGTCGCCTCGAAACTTGATCGCGTTCCCCACCAGATTCTGCAGTAGCTGTGTCAGCTGGGAGGCATCAGCCACGACGTCTGGAATCGGCCCGCGATTTATCTCGGCGCCGCTTTCTGCGATGGCCACCTCCAGGTTCGTCAGCGCCCGATCCAACACCGCGCCGCAGTCGGTGGGTTCAAAGGCGGCTCCCTGGGTGCCAACACGAGAATAGGCGAGCAGGTCTTGTATCAGCGTTTGCATTCTGGAGGCGCCGTCAACTGCAAAAGCGATGAACTCTTCGGCGTCTTGATCGAGCTTTGCTTTGTACCGGCGTTCCAGCAGCTGCAGGTAGCTGGTAACCATCCTCAAGGGCTCCTGCAGGTCATGTGAAGCCACGTATGCGAACTGCTCCAGCTCGGCGTTGGAACGCTGCAGCTCCAGCGTGGCCTGCCTCAGGGCAGCGGTTAACCGCCGTGAATCTTCGTACACGTACTGCAGCTCAAATGTCGCCGTATAGAACTTGGCCAGCTGTACCAGCTGATCCTCATCAGCTTGGGTGAATTCCCCATCTAATTTGTCACTTAGCTGCACTACTCCAATAAACTCCCCGTCCCGGCGCAGCACGGGCACCGCCAGCCATCCCGGCATCGGAGGATGTTCCAGTCCCTGGGCATTCTTGAGATCGCTGAAATGCTTGAACTGAGGGTGCGAATAAAGTTCCGCCTCGGTCATCCGAACCGGCGCGCGATTCTCGACCAACAATCCCCAGATTCCTTCCCCAGTCGGCATCACATCGTAGCTGTTGTAGCGCGCGTATTTTTCAGAGCCTGTTTACAATCTTTTTAGGATTAGCACCATGAAGGCAAGCACCACCATTTGCAGGCTGGTATTGAGCTTCCTTTCACAGTTCTTCCAGAGTCGGCGGCACTTTTCCAGCCAGGCGAAAGACCGCTCCACCACCCATCGCTTCGGCAGCACCACGAAGGTGTGCAGTTCGTTGCGTTTCACCACTTCCACCGAGGCTCCCAACAGGCCTTGCACCGCAGTGGCAAAGGGCTTCCCGGTGTAACCCCCGTCCACCAGCACCTTCTGCACTTGACTGAGGCCGTCTCGGCGCCGGTCAAACATCGCCAAAGCCCCAGCCCGGTCGCTAACGTCGGCGGTAGTCACGTGTATCCCATGGGGCAATCCTTGCGTGTCCACCGCGATATGACGCTTGATTCCCGACACCTTCTTGCCTGCGTCATAGCCCTTGTGCCCGGCGGTGTCCGTGTTCTTCACGCTCTGGGAGTCCACGATACAGAAGCTGGTCTGCTCTTTCCGACCATTGCTTCGTCGGGCCGCGCCAACCGATTTTTTTTAGGACTTGCTCCAGAATGGAATCCTGACCTGGGCCAGGCCGCTCGCTCCATTGCCGGAAATACTGGTAGCAGGTGCGCCAATCGGGGAAGTCCGCGGGCAGCATTCGCCACTGGCAGCCGCTTTTCAGGAGGTACAGTACGCCGCAGAAAACGTCGTACAAGTCCACGGTGCGGGGCTTGGTCCGGCGTCGGGCCGACGCCAACGTCGGCAGAATCCGGGCGAATTGCTCCCGGCTGATGTCGCTGGGATAGGAATGAGACATGATTACCCCTCCCCTGATAATAGTCTCAACTTAACCTATTTCAGAGATCGTAGACAGGCTCTCAGAAAACGAGTGCGTGTGGATGGCCGCCTTGAAGTCTCCATCGGGCACATAGCTGATGGCCGCTTGATGGGCTCCGATTCTGAGTCGCGACACCAGGGCCAGACCATGCAACGCCTCGTGGAACGTTTCCGAGGCAGGCATGTCGCTCACTGCCTGTTCCGCCCGGACTATCGGCGCTCGTCCGCCGCTCTGGTCCAGAGTAAGCCGGTTTCGCAGCGAAACCAACTCCCGGTCGCGGTTTGCCAGCTCTGCGGTGAGACGATCGATTTCTTGCTGCAAGTCTTGCCGTTTGATCATCGCCATCATCTCCCAACCTGCTAATACGCGGTTACGGGATCACTATCCAAAGCGTGATTACATGTAACTATACTAGTCAATTACCGTATCGGTAGTCAACAATTAGACCCAATTGGCCGTATAATAGCGTCATAATTCGTAATGTTGCAATCGCTTAACTTTCAGCGTTTTAGAGGGTCAGAATACCCCTGAAATGTCGTATGGGACTCGAAATGTGCCTGGTTCAGTGAAAAAGACGTAATTGCCCTGGCCCAGTGAGATGATTGCGAAACTGTCATTTCGCATCCCGTTACCGTCATCCCTGACTTGAGCCGGAATCCGGAAACGTCAGGCCACGAACGATTTCCACATCAGCGACTACGGCATCTGGAGCACTCCGAGATAGAACGCTGCCCGGCAATGACCACCATGCGCCGCGCCGTGGCTGCAGAGAATGGGCAGCTCACCGCCCCCGGCCGGCGGCCGGTGGACCTCCCGGAAGGTGGATCGGGATGTAACCAGCCGCCCGATTGGGTGGGGCGCGGAGGAGTTCCAGGAATCCTTGCGTAATTCGATGCGCTTCCCGTAGCAAGTGGGGGCGTCGCTTTTTCGGCAGCATCTGTTATAGTCAGAATAATAGTCTGCTGGTCTAAAGGTGGAGTTAGCATGAGCAGGACATGGCAGGTTCAGGAAGCGAAAGCCAGATTCAGCGAGTTTCTGGCAGCGGCTTTGCACGAAGGCCCGCAAGTTGTCACCAAACGGGGTGTAGAAACCGCCGTTTTGGTTCCCATCAACCAGTGGCGCAGTATGGAGAAGCCGGCTTCCAGGAACATCAAAGAACTCCTGCTCGCCCCAGAGGCGCGCACCGAGAACTTGGTGCCGCCGCGCCGTCCTTGGCATCTCCGTCCCCCGCCCGCTTTCGACTGAGCCGATGTACATTCTCGATACTAACGTAGTGTCGGAATTGCGTCGCCCACGCCCACATCGCGAGGTTGTTTCGTGGGTTGGGGGTGTCCCTGGGACACCAGCTTTTTCTATCGGCGGTGACCATCGGCGAAATTCAGGCGGGAATAGAGATCACGCGGGATCAGGATGCCGCCAAAGCCCACGAACTGGAAACGTGGCTCGTCCAGATACTGGATTTTTATCTGGTGTTGCCTATGGACGCGCATACCTTCCGCCAGTGGGCACGGCTGATGCACCGTCGGTCCGATACGTTATCCGAAGATGCCATGATCGTAGCGACCGCGATCGTCCAAGGTTTGATTCTGGTTACCGGGAACGTACGAGATTTCTCATCCTTTGAAGTCCAGGTGCTGAATCCTTTTTTGACTCCGTGAAGCATAGATAGCTCCGAACGCTTCTCGCGCGTACCCACTTTAATCTGTCATTGTGAGCGCAGCGTGGCAATCTCGTGGGCGTAGCAATGGTGGTTCGCCGACGTGTGTTCAACCTCAACGAGATTGCCAGGTCGCTGCGCTCCTCGCAATGACAGTGGGCCAGTTTGGTTTGACAAAGTGGGTACGCGTGAGCCGACAGGGCCTTTTCAAAGTTGTGGAAATTAAACACCCGCTCGTCCTGAGCTTGTCGAAGGACGGTCGCCGATGGTTCGACAAGCTCACCATGAGCGGAGGTCGGAGGACTTTGAAAAGGCCTTGGTGAGCCGAACGCTTACCTTGCGCGCCGGCCTCTATCGGCCTATACTTCCAAAATATCAATCATTGACCATTGACCAGTCGCACGGCGACATTCTTATCCAGAAGACCGGGCCTGCGTATAGTGCCCCCTGTACAGTGTGGCTCCGGAGGAGGCGCATTCCGTGTCAAACCCGGGGACATCAGGTTCGGCGCCGGCGCCATTGGACGGCGTCCGTGTCATAGAGTGGGGCCAGATGGTTTCGGCCCCATTTTGCGCCAAGTTGCTGGCCGAATTCGGCGCCGACGTCATCAAGGTCGAGCCAATTGTCGGAGACGCAGCACGTCGGCGCGGCCCATACCCTGATAGCATCTCACATCCTGACAAAAGCGGGTTGTTTCTGTTTGCCAACCTGGGCAAGCGGGGCGTTACGCTGGATGTGCAGTCGCCCGCCGGGCGCCAATCCCTGCATCGCCTGCTGGACACGGCAGATGTTTTCGTCGAGAACCAGCCGGTCAGCGCGCTGGACGCCGCCGGCATCACCGCCGAAGCGTTGCGGCAGCGCCATCCCCAACTGATTACCGTATCGCTGTCGCCCTACGGACGTACCGGCGATTACAGCGAATACGCCGGTTACGACCTGCAGGTGAACGCCCTCAGCGGGATGAGTTTTGGCACGGGACACACCCACCGCGAGCCGCTGACCACTCCCGACCTGCAGGCCGCCTACCTGGCCGGCATCGGTGGGGCCTACGCGGCCGTGGTGGCGCTGCTGGGCCGTGAATCCGCGGATGCTACCGGCGATGGAGACCAGGCCGGCCAGTACATCGACGTTGCCGATTCCGGCGTGATCGCCACACTGCTCACGGGATACCATCTGCCCACCTTCATATATCGGGGGATTGCCGGTTCCCGCTCAGGCAACCGGATGCGACTCGGCCTGTTCCCAAACTGTGTTCTACCCTGCAAAGATGGCTACGTCTGCATTGATGCTCCCCAGCTGGAGCAGTACCAACGCTTTCTGAGCCTTTTGGGTGACCAGCCCTGGATGGATGAAGCGCGTTACCGCGACCGCCGCGCCATGAGCGACCAGTATCCCGAAGAAGCCGAAAGCCTGATCGCCCCGTGGTTCATGCAGCACACCAAGGATGAAATCCTGAATCTCTGCCTGGAGAACCGGATTCCCTGCGCCCCGGTGCTTACCTTCGACGAGGTGCTGGAGTCGCCGCAACTCCGCGGGCGAAACTGGCTGCGGGAGATGTCGCATCCGGTAGCGGGTACGCTGCAATACCCTGGAGCGCCGGCGCGTTTGCACGGCTCGCCGTGTCGCGTGGTGCGGCCGGCTCCCATGCTGGGCCAGCATAACGACGAGATTCTCGGCAGCATACGCGGCGATCCGGCCGCCCTGGAATCGATCCGACGACCCACCGTGTCGAGCGGCCGATGACCCGTCCGCCCCTTCACAATGTGCGAGTAGTTGACCTGGGCAGCGCCTGGGCTGGCCCGATGGCCGGGCAGTTGCTTGCTGATATGGGCGCACAGGTAATTAAGGTCGAAAGCCGAGCCCGCATGGACGGAATGCGGCTGGGTCGCCCCATGGTCGGTGAGGATATTTCCGGCGGCGACCGCGGACTATGGCCCGAACTGCAACCGGTTTTCCACGGACTCAATCGCAACAAGCTGAGCATCACGCTGAACCTGCGCGCCGATGCCGGCCGCGCCACGTTGCGAAGACTGGTTTCCATCAGCGACGTAGTGCTGGCGAACTTTTCCCCCGGCGTGCTGGAACGACTGGGCATGGATTACGATGCCCTGCGCACGGTGAAGCCCGACATTATCGTTGCCGCCATGCCCGCTTTCGGAGACACCGGCCCGCTGCGCGACATGCTGGCTTACGCGCCCATTATTCAGGCCCTATCCGGCATGATGAGCCTGGTGGGTTACGCGCCCGAGGACGGCGAACCACTGGTTGGGGAGTTGCAGGCTGCCTGGAGCGACACGGTGGCGGCACTGTACACCGCCCTGTCCATCGCGGCGGCCCTGCGACATCGCAACCGTACCGGATGTGGTCAATACGTGGAAGCGGCCCACCTGGAAGGAACCGCCTCGATGCTGGGTGTCCCGATGCTGCAATACCAGATGACCGGCTCCATCCCGACACCGCCCGGCAACGACGATCCGGATTTCGCTCCAAACAACAACTACCCCTGCGCCGAAGCAGATACCTGGGTGGCGATATCCGTTGGCGCCGATGCCGAGTGGGATGCCCTGGTTGACGTCGTAGGGGACAAAACCCTGGCGCACTCCCCCGATTTTGCCGACCATTCCGCTCGCTGGAACAACCGCCGCGCTCTCGACAAGGCAATATCGGCTTGGACGCGCACGCGATCCGCGCCCGAGATCACCGAGCTCCTGCAGGCGAGGGGCGTTGCCGCCATGCCGGTGATGAACATCGCCGATCAGTTCGCAGACCCGCATCTCAATGCTCGGGAAACTTACGTGGAGGTGGAACACCCCCGGGTAGGCGCCGAGATGGTTTACGGGGTTCCCTGGCGCTTCAGCGATACGCCAGGAGGCGTGCACAACCCCGCTCCGCTGCTGGGCCAGCATAACGACTACGTCCTGGGACAGGTGCTTGGCATCGACGAATCGCGACTGAACCGGCTGGCCGCCGAGCAGGTGGTCTACTGATGCGCGTGCGACGACCCCACATGTTCTACGGGTGGTGGATCGTAATTGTCAGCCTGCTGGCCGACGGGATGAAGCACGGCACCTTTAACCGTGGGTTCACGGTGTTATACATCCCAATCGAAACCGACCTGCATTTCACCCGGACCATGATGGGTCTTGCGGAGGCTTTGGGTCGTATGGTGGGTGGTTTTCAGGGTCCCATCATGGGCTACTGCACCGACCGCTATGGCCCGCGGGTGATGCTGGCGTTCGGCGGGGCGATGTCGGGGTTGGGGTTCATCCTATTGGGCTATACCGGGTCATTCTGGTACTTCCTGGTGATATTCGTCGGATTCATGTCGGTGGGCTTCCGTTCCGGTTACAACAACGCTTCAATAGCCGCGGTCAACAACTGGTTTCGCCGCCGCCGTGGACTGGCAATGTCTGTTGTCAGTATGGGCAACGGCCTGGGTGGCGCGACGGCTCCCCTCGTAGGACTGTTAGTTTATACCGTGGGTTGGCGGGATTCCTGTACTATTTTGGGGACCGCAATATTCGTTACTGTTTTACCGTTGTCCTACTTCTTGCGGCGTTCTCCGGAGGAAATGGGCCAACTCCCGGACGGCGATCCTCCCGATCCCCTGGAAGCCGCCGGCGGGCAGACGGCTGCCGCGCCGCGCCGCCGGATCCAGTTTGCCGAAACCGACTTCACCGCCCGCGAAGCGATGCGTACCCCGTCGTATTGGCTGTTGGTTCTGGCTACCGCATTCCGGAATATCGTCCACGCCGGCGCGTCCTTCCTGATGGCTCCCATCATGGTGTGGTTCATGGAGGGCGGCGGTCCCGACGTCGGCGGTCGTTACGTGGTCATTGCCTCTGTCCTGGTTGGCGGATTCTCCCTTACCAACATGGTATTCAACCCGTGCATGGGGTGGATTGGCGACAAGGTCGATCGGCGAAAGCTGAGCGCGCTGTGCATGGCGGCCGGATCGCTGGCTCTGGGTTCGCTCATCACTCAAAGCGGCCACCTTTGGCAGCTGGTCATTTTCGTTGGACTGCTGGCATTTGCCGAGAGCGCCAATCCCCTCAACTGGGCGATTATGGGTGACTTTTTCGGCCGCCGCGCCTACGCCACCCTGCGCGGTTGGCAGCATCTTCCCGACCAGCTGGCCTCGATGTGGACGGCCATGTGGATGGGCTACATTTACGACCAGACGCAAAGCTTCTACTGGGCATTGTTCCCGCTGGTCGTTCTGTACCTGGCGGCGGCGGTGGGTTACTGGTTCCTGCCCTACCCGAAACTGCCCCAGCGCTTACAGGCCCAGCGGGACCGGGAGGTAGCCCGTGAAGCTGGCCGTCTGGCCGTTGAACCGGCGAGCCCCGATAACTGATTCCGCGAGACTGGCTGGCGGGCGGGACAGGTTGCGTTGATTGTGCCAACCACCACAACAGCCGGCCGGGAGCGTCTCAATAACCTGCTGGCCGGCGACCTGGGTTTCAACACCCCGGCGCGTGATTCCCACCCTCTGCACGCCCTGCATCCCTTCGCCGCCCGCTTCCCCTACGGCCTGGCCGGTTACTTCGTAAACGGCCTCTCTGCTCCTGGCGATACCGTGCTGGACCCCATGTGCGGATCGGGGGCAACGCTGCTGGAGGGCTGGCTTGCCCATCGCTTGGTCATTGGCGTGGATCTGGACCCGCTGGCCCGCCGCCAGAGCATGGCGCGCACTACCGCTTTAGACCCGGCTGTGGTTCGACAGGCCGGAGAATCTGCCCTGAACCGCGCCGCGAACCTGTACGCCGGCCTGGCCCGTCCTGCCGATCCACTCTCTGCCGTGCGCAACCAAATGGACGCCGTCACGTTGAGATTCATCGATTACTGGTTTCTCCCGGCAACCCAGGAGGAACTGGCGGCCCTCGCTCTGGCGGTTCGCTCCGAGCCGGACCACAGCCTGCGGAACCTGCTGCAGGTAATCTTATCGTCCACCATCGTCACCAAGTCCGGCGGGGTATCCCGGGCCAGAGACCTTGCCCACACGCGACCCCACCGCGTTGACGACAAAACACCCCGCCGTCCCTTGCGGTTGTTCCAGACCCTCCTGAATCGGGCTGTGGATGCCTACGCCGCCGTGGATTCCACAACCGTCGGCGTCAGCGCCGTGGTGGCTGGCGATTCGCGCCGGTTGCCCCTCAGCTGCGACACCGTGGACCTGATCGTAACGTCGCCCCCCTACGCCAACGCGCTGGATTACATGCGGGCGCACAAGTTTTCGTTGGCCTGGTTGGGTGAGCCGGTGCCCCGCCTGTCCCGTTTGCGCTCCCGGTATATTGGCGCAGAGCGCCACGCGAACGTCGGATCCAGCGCCGGTTTGCCGGCGTCGGTGCAGGCGATAACGGCTGAGCTGGCGGTGATCGATGCGGCCCGGGCGCGCGTGCTGGCGCGCTATTTTTCCGACATGGCTGCCGCCATCGGTGAGATGGCCCGGGTGCTGCGTCCCGGGTCTGCAACCGTTATGGTGGTGGGCCCCTCGGTGATGCGTGGAGTATTGATTCCCACCCATGATTGCCTGGCCGACATTGCCGGACAGGCTGGGCTGGAAGTGATCGGGGTGGTTCCGCGCCCGATTGACCGGGACCGCCGGATGATGCCGGCGCGAAACGGAAATCAGCGCAGCGATCCGTCGGGAATCGAGCGCAGGATGCACACTGAGTACGTGATCGGGGCGTTGAAAGCGACGACTCGATAGCCCACGCGGCCGGGCGTCATAACGCCGGCCCCGCCCAGATGCCGTAGTGACCCGTCAATAGGTGTAAAAGCGCTTCCCCGGAACGGCCCGGAACCGATTTCTACCAGATGTTGTTATCGGCCAATGCCGGCCCACGATAGCGCCCCGGAGGACACGCCCGTTGACGACAGGCGCGATAGTTGGTCGGTTTAAAATCCCAAACAGGGGACAGGAACGACCTTAAGCAAATTTTAGGTTTGGGGCGGAACAAAATATCTATTAGCTTCGCTAGCGCAACCCAGATGATGAGCCTTAGCATCATGTTACATACACTCGCGAAGGCGTTGAATTGCCAACCGCAGCAGCCGACTCAATCCCTTCATTCCGCGGCGCTGCCACCGGTCGTTGGGCGTAGATTAGGAGACCTTTTTAGATATGCCGGACCTATCCGATGCCGCTTCAGTCTGGCACGCTGTCCTGGGTCGCCTGCAGCTGCAGGTACGCCGGGAACATTTTGATACGTTCCTGCGACCCTGCGTCGGGCACAGTTGGGAGACTGATGACCTGATAGTTGCTGCCACCAGTTCCTTCACGGTGTCCTGGCTGGAGATGCCCGACCACCTGGAGCTGGCGCGGGAAGCATTGTCCAAAACCCTGGGGTACGACGCCGGCATCTGCTACCGGGTGCTGCCCTCCGTCGCCGCCTCCGACCAGGCGCAGCAGGCTACCGTGGCCGCCGTGACGGCGCGGCCCAAGTCTGGCCAGGCGGCGGTGCCGGGCGATTACGACCTGGGGGGACGGAGCGCGGCGGCCAGCGGTTACGACTGGAAATCCACCAACGCGGCAACCTGCAACCCCAGGTACAATTTCGACAATTTCGTAGTCGGTGTGAACAACCAGCTGGCCTTTCACGCCGCCTGTTCGGTGGTCGCCGACGAAGATTCATCGGCAGGGACCTACAATCCACTGGTGGTTTATGCGGGTCCGGGTCTCGGCAAAACCCACCTGCTCCATGCCATTGGAAACCGCGCCCTGCAGCAAAACCGGTCTGCCCTGTACGTTACTTCCGAGCAGTTCACCAACGAGTTCGTTTCTGCCATCAACAAGCGGTCGATGCGGGAATTTCGCGACCGCTACCGTAACCTGGATGTCCTGCTCATGGACGACGTCCAGTTCCTGGTCGGCAAGGAGCAAACGCAGGAAAGTCTTTTCCACACTTTCAATGACCTGCACCAGGCTGGGGCGCAAATCGTGTTGACCAGCGACCGGGCGCCACAGGCCATCGCTCCGCTGGAAGCCCGCTTGCGTTCCCGCTTCCAATGGGGATTGCTGGCCGACATCCAGCCGCCGTCGCTGGAAACCCGGCTGGCTATCCTGCATTCGTGGGCCGACGACGGCCATACCGCGGTGCCTGACGCCGTTCTGGAGGTCATCGCCGACCGGATCAGCAGCAACGTGCGGGAATTGCAGGGCGCGTTCAACCGCATCGTCGCCATGTCGCAGCTGATGAACATGCCCATGACGGTTGAGCGCGTCAACCAGCAGCTGGACGCCATCCACGGCCCCGACGTTCCCCGCGTGATTGCGCCGCAAGACGTCCTCCAGCGGGTGGCGAGCCAGTACGGGGTGTCGGGTGAGCAAATATTGGGACGCAGCCGCGCCGCCAATATCGCTGAAGCCAGGCAGGTGATAATGTACCTGCTGGTGGCCGAACTGGGGTTGACGCCCACCAACGTGGGCCGATTCCTGGGCGGGCGCAATCACAGCACTGTCATTCACGGCGCCGATAAAATACGCAAGACCGTCAATAAGGATGACCGCCTGCGTCGCTCCATCAACAACATCAGGGATACGCTGTACACTTAGAAACTATCTCAAAATCCGCCATGCTCTCCAAAAGTCCGATCGCAGACAGGGTGAGTCGTGGATTCCCGCCTGCGCGGGAATGACGGGTTGGACGGCCCGCCAGTTTTGAGATAGTTTCTTAGAACGGTCGGTTTGGGAATCTATCGTTACCAGCGCCGCACCCCCGCCGATATTCACAACTTTGCCAACGCCCACGGAGGCCACATGACGTCGTTCCAAAATGCAACCATCCGCACCATCGTCGGCACCGGAGAAGCCGGTTATTCCGGCGACGGCGGCCCCGCCGGGAATGCCACGCTGCGGGAACCGTTCATGTGCGATTTTGACGCTGCCGGCAACCTGTATTTCTGCGAGGCGCGCAACCACGTCGTGCGCCGGGTTGACGCTGCCACCGGCGTGATTGCCACCGTGGTCGGCACCGGCGCGGACGGTTACACGGGCGACGGCGGCCCGGCCATCGAAGCCACGCTGTACGAGCCCTACGCGCTGGCCGTGGAGGCAGATGGCACGATTTACGTCGTCGACCGCCTCAACGCCGCCGTCCGCCGAATCGATGTAGTCAGCGGCATCATTACGACCATCGCCGGCACGGGTGAGGCGGGTTATTCGGGCGACGGCGGCCCCGGGAATCAGGCGCAGTTGCGCGAGCCCAACGACTGCTTTCTCGACGGCAGGGGCGGCCTGCTGATCGCTGATATCCAGGACCAGCGCATCCGCCGCGTCGACCTGGCCAGCGGGATCATTGATACATTCGCCGGCAACGGCGAGAAGGTTCGGGGCGGCGACGGTATGCCGGCTCGGCAGGCCAGCATCCTGGGGGCCCGCGCCGTCTGCATGGATGGCCGTGGCAATACGTTCATCGCCGAGAGAGAGGGCAACGGCGTCCGCATCGTGACGGCCGGCGGCATCATGGGAACGGTGGCCGGAGCAGACGCCGAAAGGGGCTACAGCGGGGACGGCGGGTCGGCGCTAGCCGCCGCCTGGGGAGCGCCCAAGGCGCTGCGCTGCGACGCTGCCGACAACATCATCGTGGTGGATACCGAGAACCACGCCATCCGCCGGATCGACGCCAATACCGGCATCGCCACCACCATCGCCGGCGGACAGCTGGGCAGGCACGGCGACGGCGGCCCGGCGACCGATGCTGGATTGGACCGTCCCCACGGCTGCGGCATCTCGGCCGACGGCACAATCTACATTGCCGACAGCAACAACCACCGCGTGCGAGTAGTCCCCGGCGGGTAATAGCTGTGGGTCGGGGCAGACTGTCATTGCGAGGAGCGCCCACGCCCAGGGCATTTCGATTTTACCAGAAATCCCCTCTCCCTTGATGGGAGAGGGTTAGGGTTAGGGTGAAGGTGTGAGATAGGGAACTATCCTGCGGCAGACTATACCCCTCACCCCAGCCCTCTCCCACAAGGGGAGAGGGAGAATCGAAAGGCCCTGCGCCCACCCCCACCTGTCATTGCGAGCAGCGCAGCGACGTGGCAATCTCGTGCCCCCACCCGCTCGTCCTGAGCCTGTCGAAGGACGGTTGCCGATGGTTCGACAAGCTCACCATGAGCGGAGGTCGGAGGACTTTGAAAAGGCCCCTGATGAGGAAGCGCAGTTCCTTGACACCGCCGGCAGTTGTTGGCTACGATGAATCGGTGGTCAACCTGGCTCAAGCCTGCGACTACTACGTGGGGATATAGCTCAACTGGGAGAGCGCGGCGTTCGCAATGCCGAGGTTGCGGGTTCGAGTCCCGCTATCTCCACCGATTCTTTCCTCGCCCCTGATTTCGTGCGTCAACCCGCCTGTTGGGACGCCAGCAAGCAGGTCAGGATTGACAGGTTTGGTCGCCGGGCTAGAATGACCCGTACCCGAAGCTCAGGGAGGTTGTTTGTGGCAGATACATACTCTGAGGATGAATTGCTGGACCTGGCGCGGAAGTACAGCTTCCGCAGTCGGATGGACCGGAGCATCGTCACCGGCCCGATATTCGTTTGGGGTCGCGGTTCAGTGGTCCGCGACATCAACGGAAAGGAGTACCTGGATTTCAATTCCGGGCAGATGTGCGCCGCATTGGGCCATAACCATCCCCGTATCGTACAGGCCCTCCAGGAAAGCTGCGAATCACTGATTCACAGTCACATGACGATGTTCAACGACCGGGAGATCATCCTCGCCAGCCGGCTGGCGGAGATTACGCCTCCAGGTCTGAACCGCAGTATGTTCCTCACCTCGGGCAGCGATTCCAACGAAGCTGCGATGGCAATCGCCAAACGCTACACCGGCGGCTACGAAATAGCCAGCCCGGTGGTAAGTTTTCACGGCATGAGCGACGCCGCCCGGGCCGTTACCTTTTCCGGTTGGCATCAGGGATATGGCCCTTATGCGCCCGGCAACTACCCCATCATCGCCCCTTACCGCTACCGGTGCGCTTTTTGCCAGAATCAACCGGCGTGCGACTACACCTGCCTGGACACCAGCTTTGAGTTGCTGGACGCGCAGGCCGACGGTCGTATGGCCGCAGTGATTACCGAGCCGCTATTCAGCGCCGGCGGCGTGATAGAACCACCTCCCGGTTGGCTGCAGGAGTTGAAACTACGCTGTGAGCAGCGCGGAATGCTCCTGATTCTCGACGAAGCGCAGACCGGATTGGCCAAATTGGGATCGATGTGGGCCTTCGAGCAGGAAGGCGTTGTGCCCGACATTTTCACCATCTCAAAGCACTTCGGCGGTGGTATCGCCATCAGCGCCGCCATAACCACCGATGAAATTGAGGAGAAGGCCGTGGAAACCGGCCTGGTAGTGGCTCACTCTCACTCCAACGACCCACTGACCTGCAACGCTGCCATTGCCAGCCTGGACATAATTCTCGAAGAAAGTTTGGTTGACGTTGCCGACCGGATTGGGCGGTATTGGCAGGGGCACCTGCTCCGATTGAGCGAGCGGCACGAACTGGTGGGCGATGTTCGCGGTCGAGGGCTGCTCCAGGGAATTGAGTTCGTTACCGACCGGGAAAGCAAGAATCCTGCTTATGAGCAGGGCCAACAGATTGGGCGAATGTGCCTGGAGAACGGGTTGATCGTCAGCGTTCGCCGGCGTGGTTCAGTGCTGCGTTTTGTCCCGCCATTTACCACGACGGAAGCTCAAATGGACCTTGCCGCAGACATACTGGACCACGCCATAGCATCAGTTTCGTGAGGGAATACCGGACCGACGTATGCGCATGAGCAAGTGTCATCTCACGCGTGCCCGCTTAACCTGTCATTGCGAGGATCTTCCGCTCATCCCGAGCTTGTCGAGGGACGTGGCAATCTCGTCGCCTACCCCCGGTCAATATCCTGTTCATCCGTGTAAAAACCCGTCCCCACCACGCTCGTCCTGAGCCCGTCGAAGGACATCGCACATCCCCGTCATTCCTGTTAGGTGTCAGGTAATTCGCTGGCACATACAGAAATGACAAAATGGGTACGCATGAGCAAGCGTCAGCAGGCGATTGCTGGCGGAACCTCCGTGCTATAATCACGATGAATATGGTGGTTAGCGATGTTTAGTCAGGCCGTTGTGCATAACCCCGCTATGTCCACCATTCGGCGCCCTGCCCCTGTAGCTCAGTTGGATAGAGCGGCGGCGTCCTAAGTCGCGCGTCGGGGGTTCGAGTCCCTCCAGGGGTACCACCGTATCCGATACTGCGAACTCCGCCATTCAAGGCGATTTCAGCGGCGTCCGCTCCCCCTATGGGACTGTCGTCCGGCGTGGGGATCGCATAGACAATCGTCGCCCCTCCGGGCCGCACCAGCACCTCCTTGACGAATGACCGCACGAAGGCTTTGGTCTCGGTGAGTTCGCTGGTCCTGAGGAACTCGCTCATGTCCCGTGCAAAGGCGGCGATGACGTCGGCGCTGTCTAGCAGTTCCCTCCGCTGGGACAGGACGGCCCGCGCTTCCTCGGCGGCGGCTTCCAACTGCTCCCGGCGGTGGCGGTGTCCCAGGATTCGCTCCGACGCGTCCGCCATGTCCAGGTCGGTGTTCTCGACGAAGTGCCAGATGCGGTCCAGCTTCCGCTTCACCTCTTCAAGCTCCGCCTCGATGGTTTCTAGGTTCTGCCGCTGCTCCCGGGCCACACCGTCCATCTCCTCGTCCACCAGCTTCACCAGGTCGCCGACGTTGGACTCGGTGAGGATGTTGGAGACGATGATGTCCTCAAAGGACCTGGCGTTGAGCCTGGGGGTATCACAGGATCCACTACCCAGCTTGAGGATGGACTGGCAGACGTAGTAGGTGTACCTGCCACTCTTGGCTTCGGAGGCGGTGAGGGCCTTGTTGCAGGATTCGCACTTGGCCAGGCCGCTGAGCAGGTAGGGGCTGGCGGCGCGGCGGGGGTGGGTGACCGCCGGGGCGCGGGATTCCAGCAGTTTCCTGACCCGCTGGAACTCCTGTCGGGACACGATGGCGGGAAAGGCGTCTTCCACGCGCACCGGCTCCTGGCCGTCCTTGGCATTGGTTCCCCAAACCAGGGTGCCGGTGTAGGCTTCGTTGGTGAGCAGCTTGTGGACGGTGGTCTTGCTCCACTGCTTTCCGCTAGAGGAGGGGATTCCCTCGGCGTTCAGGGTCTTGGGGATGTCCAGCGAGGTCTTGCCCTGGAGGGCGAGGTCGAAGATGCGGCGGACCACGGCGTCGTGGGGCGGGTTGAGTTCCAGGCGGGGGCGCTTCTTGGCGCCGTCCTGGACGTACACGCGCCGGTAGCCGTAGGGGGCGTTGGTGGTCATCCAGAAGCCCCGGTAGGCGGCCTCGCGCATCCCCCGGCGTCACTTCCTGGGCCAAATTCTCCGAGTAGAACTCGTCCACGGACTCGATGATGGCCTCCATCAGCTTGCCGGTGGGGGTGTCGTCGGCGTGCTCGGTGATGGAGACGACGCGGATGCCCTTGCGCCGGAGCATGGACTTGAAGGTCACGGCGTGTTCGCGCTTGCGGGTGAACCTCGAAAACTTCCAGACGAGAATCTCGCGGAAAGGGGCCTCTGGCTTGCCCGCTTCGTCCAGCATCTTCCTGAACTGGGGCCTATCGGCGATGCGCCCGCTCTCGGCTTCATCGACAAACTCACGGACCACCAGGTAGCCGTTCTTCTCGGCGTAGTCCCGGAGCGCCCGCAGTTGGGCGGCGACGGACAGGTCCACGTCCTGGCGGTCGCTGGAAACGCGGGCGTACAACGCCACGGGGGTCAGGTCGTTCTTCTTACTCATCGATGTGTCCTCCATCATCATCGTCTGACTGATTGGCCCGGCGGGAGCGCAGCCTTTCCAGGCGCGCCTCGCGGCGCAGCTCCCTATCTTCCATGTACAGGCGGAGGGCTTCGCGCACCAGTTCGCTCATGTCGCGGCCCTCTTCGTCCTTCAGCCGCTGCACCTGCTCGAACATCTCCGGGGGCAGGGAGAAGGTGATGGTCCTGGATTTCCGGCGTGGGGGCATGGTGCCTCTTCCTGGATGGCAATTTATTGGATTGTCTTACTATTATTATGTTTCATCCTCACACTGCCGTCAATTGCGCCCGGTCAGTCGGGGCAGTATTCCAGCCTTTGCCTGGACCCACACCGCTACGCAATCAGCCACCAGGCCGCCAGGACGGTGACCGCCAGCAGGACGATCAGCACGGCGGCGGCGACGCCGAGCCGGGCGGCCCAGCGCCTGACCCTCCGGTAGGCGGCCTGCTCCTTGCGGTGCTCCGTTTCCAGCTCGCGGTACTCACGCCTGGCCGCCTCGGTCTCGGCTCGAGCCTGATCCCGTTCCTGTTCCAACTGGTCCGCTTCCTCGGTCAGCTCCCCTACCGTGCGCTCAAGTTGTTCAACCCTGGCTCTGGTCTGGCGCAGCAGCTCCCGGTCGCTGGGGTAACGGGGTCCCGGCAGCTTCACATAAACCCGCGGCCCTCCCTCGCCACCTCCAACTCCCCCTTGCGGATCATCCGGTCCAAGGTCGATAGCGAAACCTCCAACTCCCTGGCCGCCTCCTCCTTATCCACCCAATGAACATCATCTTTCACGTGTCTCACCTCGTCATGGGCTGAGGCGTCAACGGTGGTAATCGCGATTGCATTTGTGCAATTGGGCCTCCCCCTGTTTTAGCGCGGTTTCTCACAGTTCCCAAAGTACAATTTCTGATTGGTCAAAGTGCCGGACAGCCCGTTTCCTGCTTGAAACCTCGGGGAAATGACACGTCGCGGCGTCCCGGCCAACCCCTGAAATCGCCCCGAGGAGACAATCTGCGCCCCCAGACAACAGAGCGGGCAGATAGGGCCGTGTCAACATGACTAACGTGTCTCCAGCCGATGCATCCGGTGGCGCAGGCCGTCCCACCCGTAGGCTCCCAGCTCCCGCAGCGCCAGCGGCGGACACTCCGGTTCCCACAGGGGACGCCAGGACCGGCCCAGTATCCCCTTACAGGACAGTGCCTCCCTACTGACACCAGGATGGGCAATAACATGGCGACCATCCGGGACGCCGTGCTGGCGTAGGTCTGCGCCACCTCCTCCGTGTCCACCAGGAACAGCGTGGTGGGAAAGGGCGGCTGGTCTTTGCCCGGGGCGTCGGAGCGGTAGTAGCGTGAGTAGGGGCGCAGGCGGGCGGCCACGCCCCTGGGGTGGCGGGCGCGCAGCTCGTGCTCGAAATAGAAGGGCAGGTGCAGTCCGCCGGCCAGCAGGTGCCCCACGGCGCGGGGGCGATGGCGTCCTCGCCCCGGTTGAAGGCCCGGTCGGCGCGGGCGGTGGGCACGGACCACTGGAGTTCACTGTTGGCGGCGTCCCTCACTTCGGCGGCCAGCTCCGACAGGAACCAGGTGATGCCGTCGGCGTGGCTGGTTTGCCGCGCCCAGGTGTGGATGCGGTGTCCCAGGGGCCGGGTCTGTCCGTGATTGTCGGTGGCAGGCTCGGTGCTCCACGCGGCCATGGTGGTCGGAAGCTGGGCCCGGTCCCGGCGGGTGATGTACCTGATGCCCCGCTCGGACAGGGTGTAGCGCACGTCGCTCCGTTTGCCGTGCTGCTCGACCAGGCTCCAGGCCTGCGTTAGGCTGTGGGTCATCTGGCTCACCCTCCCGTCAGACACCCCCAGCCAGCGGGCCAGGCGCTCCCTGAGGATCATGGGGTGGTCGGTGATCAGGTCCAGAGCGCGCTTCTCCGACGGGCTCATGCCGAAGGCCGGGGTAGCCTTGACCATCCGCTCCGGGTCGGGCAGGAACGCCCGCTTGCGCTCCGGCGCCTCCGGGTGGAACCGTCCGCCGGGGTCGGCCTGGGAGACCACCTGCTCCAGGGTACGGTACGTTCTGCCAACCACCCAGTTGGACGAAATCCAGATCGGACGGTCCCATTCTTCGAGGGTCTCCCGGCGCTCCACGGTGACATAGCAGTCCCGGAGGTCCACGTTTAGGCAGAATTCGTCGGTGAGCCGCTGCTCCCAGGGGCTGGGCACCAGGGCCAGCACGACGGAGGGGCGACGGGAGTAGTGGTACTCGGCGATGGCCCACAGGCGGTCGTAGAGGGAGCGGCGCCGCAGGGCCAGCCCCTGGCGCACCACACCGAAGCTGCGCCTGTCGTGCCGGGTGATAACGGCGTCGAAGCGGCCCCGGCGGTGAAACTCCACCTGGGTTTCCAGGCCGTCCACTCCGGGGGACAGGGTAGCTGCCAAGCGGTACACCGAGGCCACGGCATCCATCCGGCGCAGCAGCAGCGTCAGCCACTGCCGGGACACGGGGTAGGCCCGCACGAACTCCGACGGCGCGTCGTAGCCCAGGACATCGGCGGCTTCTGCGATGCCCTTGCCGGTGAGTTAGTAGCGGTGGCTGGACGACAAGTGGGCCGTGCCGTGGCTGCCCCGATGGGCTAGACCGTCTTTCAGCAGGCCGGTCAGGGCGCGGTGCACCGTCGCCAGCGGCTCGCCTAGGATCAGGGCCAGTTCCCCGGCGTCAATGAAGGGCAGCCGGGCCAGGGCGTCCAGAATTCGCGCTCGTGAGAAGACCATGCCTCCAGCGTATCAGCCGGAAGCCGCCATCGTCAGCTGGCAAGTGTCAGTACCAGATATGACAAGGGCTACGGACGCCGTTGTCCTGGGCCGTGTTCCCCCGTTTTCGCTTGCACAGACTCTGGCCTGGATTGCCCGTCAGGTAAGGGGCCCCAAGCTCGAGCCCGCAACCGCGTCCTTATTCCAGTGAGCACTGAGCGTGGGAGAGTGTCCAAGGTTGACGATGTTCACCTACATTTTTATACTTTCGTTGTAAATTGTAGGCTTTCCTCATAAGGAGGTAGCGGCATGGCGTCTGAAGAAGGTTGGGTCGGTATTGCAGACGTGGCTGCCCACTTGAGCGTAGCCAAAGACTCCATTTACCGTTGGGTTGACTCCAAGGACTTTCCCGCGCACAGGGTGGGTCGGCTTCTGCGCTTCCGGCTCTCAGAAGTCGACGAGTGGGTAAAATCAGGGGGCGGGAATGCTCCCGAAACGCATTCAACCGGTAGAACGACACCGATTGTTAGACAAGGGTAACGAGTACCGCATCTATGCCACGTATCTTCGATAACCTTGCAGCTGGGTCTAGCCTCCTCCCAGCGTTGCGCGAGACCATGGGGCTTTCCTCGCGCGCGGACTTTTGCGTCGGCTACTTCAATCTGCGCGGATGGGGAGGTTTGGCTTCGTGCGTGGATAATTGGGGGCCGGACGATGGTCCATGCCGTGTTCTCATCGGGATGCAGCGCCTGCCCCATGAGGAACTCAGGGATGCCCTCAGTCTGGCGGACCGGTCTCCGGGCATGGACAATCGCACTGCTCATCGCCTGCGCCTCCAGTTGGGGGAGCAGTTGCGCCAACAACTGACCATCGGGGCGCCCAACAATGCATATGAACAAACCCTGCGTCGCTTGGCAGCGCAACTGCGGACGGGAAAAGTCGTCGTCAAGCTGTTCCTCCGCCATTCCCTCCACGCCAAGCTCTATCTCCTCTACCGAGACGACCCCATCAACCCCATCGTGGGCTATTTGGGAAGCAGCAACCTGACCTTCGCCGGCCTTTCGGGGCAGGGCGAGTTGAACGTGGACATTCTGGACCACGACGCTACCATCAAGCTCAAGCAATGGTTCGAAGACCGGTGGAAGGACCGTTATTGCGTTGACATCACCGAGGAGCTGATTCAGATCATCGAGGAGAGTTGGGCCAGGGAGGCACTGGTCCCGCCCTATCACGTGTACTTGAAGATGGCCTACCACCTCGCTCACGAAGCCCGAGCCGGCCTGACCGAGTACAAAATCCCGGGAGTTTTCGGCAATCGCTTGTTCGACTTCCAGGCGGCAGCGGTCAAAATTGCGGCCCACCATCTCAACAAGCGAAACGGGGTGCTCATCGGTGACGTGGTGGGTCTGGGCAAGACCCTGATGGCGACCGCTGTGGCTCGCATCTTCCAGGACGATTTTGACCTAGAAACACTCATCATCTGCCCGAAAAACCTGGTTTCCATGTGGGAGGACTACGCCCATGAATACGGGCTGAGGGGTAGGGTGATCTCCATCAGCCAGGTTATCGGGCAATTGCCAACCCTTCGGCGATATCGCTTGGTGGTCATCGACGAAAGCCACAACCTGCGAAATCGGGAAGGCCGCAGGTACCGGGCGATTCAGGAGTATGTGCGCGCCAATGAAAGCAAGTGCATCCTGTTGTCGGCCACGCCCTACAACAAAACCTATCTGGACTTGTCCAGCCAACTCCGCGTCTTCGTAGAGGATGACCAGGATTTGGGAATTCGCCCGGAAAGGCTTCTCCGCGAGTTGGGAGAGGTGGAATTCAGCAGGCGGCACCAAGCATCACCACGCACCATGGCGGCCTTCGATCTCAGCGCCTACCCCGACGACTGGCGCGACCTGATGCGTCTCTACCTGGTGCGGCGTACCCGCAGCTTCATCCAGGACAACTATGCGGACACGGACCCCGACACGGGACGGAAATACCTCACCCACGAGGATGGCAACAAGTCCTACTTCCCTACCCGCGTACCGAAGACCATCAAGTTCGCTATTGACGAGTCCGATCCCAACGACCAGTACGCCGGGCTCTACTCACCTGAAGTAGTGGAAACCATCAACAAGCTGGAACTCCCCCGTTACGGCCTTGGCCTCGACAAATACGTTGCCGACTACGATGACTCTCATCCAACCCAGGCGGAAGAGAGGCAGATTCAGAACCTATCCAGGGGGGGCAGGCGGCTCATGGGTTTCTGCCGAACCAACCTGTTCAAACGCCTGGAAAGTAGCGGATCGGCCTTCCTGCTTTCCGTCGAACGGCACCTGCTCCGCAACTACGTCTTCCTCCATGCCATCCGCAACGGCCGGCCGCTGCCTATCGGAACTCAGGACGCCGAGATGCTCGATTCCCGTTTCACCGACGAGGACGAGAATCAGGCCACGATGGATTTTCTGGATCTGGAAGAGGCGGAGGATGAACCGGAGCAGGAGGCTGACGAAGCCGGGCGGAGCGGGTGGACTTCCGTCGAATGTGAAAGCCGCGCCGCTGAGATATATGCAGACTACGAGCGGCTTTACCGGCGCCGGTTCCGCTGGCTGCGCTCCGACCTGTTCAAGGACCGCTTGGAGGACGACCTTCAAGCGGATGCCAATGCCCTGCTGGGTATTCTTCAGGCTCACGGCTCTTGGCGGCCGGAACACGACGCCAAGCTGAATGCGCTTCACTCGCTGCTTACCGAGACCCATCCCGACCGCAAGGTGCTGGTCTTCTCCCAGTTTGCGGACACTGTTCGGTATCTTGAGGAGCAACTCAAGGACAAGCACGTGAAGGGCATGGCCGGCGTTACCGGGAATTCCGCGGAACCAACAGCTTTTGCGCGCCGTTTCAGTCCCATTAGCAACCAGGTGAAGGATATGGCAGCTCTTGATAGTGAGTTGCGGGTGTTGGTTGCAACGGACGCTCTGAGCGAAGGACAGAACCTACAGGACTGTGCCATCGTGGTGAACTACGATCTTCCCTGGGCAATCATCCGGTTGATCCAGCGGGCCGGGCGCGTTGACAGGATCGGGCAGACAGCGGAGGAGATACTCTGCCACTCCTTCCTTCCCGCCGAGGGTGTGGAGCGCATCATCGACCTGCGCGGCCGGGTTCGCAGTCGTCTCCGGCAAAACGCCGAGGTGGTGGGCGCCGATGAAGCGTTCTTTGAAGACGAGGCCGACGAACAGACCATTCTCAACCTCTACCACGAGCGGGCGGGAATCTTGGACGGCGACCCGGATGGGGAGGTGGACCTGGCGTCCCACGCCTACCAAATCTGGAAGAATGCCATTAGTGCCGACCCCAGGCTGGAACGAGCTGTGACCAACCTACCGGACGTGGTCTTCTCATCTCGTCATCACACCCCCATTGCCCAGAGGCCGGAGGGCGTGTTGGTTTTCGTCCGCACTCCGGATGGGAACGACGCCCTGGCCTACGTTGACAAGGAAGGCAAGAGCATCACGGAGTCCCAGTTGGAAATCCTGGCGGCAGCAGAGTGCAGCCCGGACACCTCGGCTCAACCGCATCATGAATTCCATCATGGCCTTGTCGAGCAAGGCGTAAAGCATATAGCCAGGGAAGAACAGCGAGTTGGGGGACAACTTGGACGCCCTTCCGGGGCGCGCTTCCGCACCTATACCCGCCTGAAGGTATACGCTGATTCCATCACAGGACAAATCTTCGATGTTCCTGCACTGCACCAGGTCCTTGACGACATTTACCGTTACCCCCTGCGGCAAACGGCTGTGGACACCCTGAACCGGCAGTTGCGCAGCGGCGTGGACGACACGGTGCTGGCCGAGTTGGCAATCGCCCTGCGTGACGAAGACCGGCTGTGCCTGACTGAGGATCAGGAAGCCGCGTCCCAGGAACCGCGAATCATCTGTTCCCTGGGGCTATTCGAGAATGGGCATAGCCTGCCGGATCCGAACCGCCGCTCTCTTGGGATAGCGACGGTCTCGACAGGATATGAAGGCTCATGGAGCAGGGACGAAATTTATAATGACGATGGTCGATGATATTCTTTTTGTCGATACGAACGTGCTGCTGACTGCGACGGATGAATCACGTCAGTTACACTCCGAGGCATTGAACCTCCTGGCTGGTACCATCAACTTGGAAAAACGCCTAGCCACCAGTGGTCAAGTGGTTCGAGAGTACTTGGTGGTGGCCACTCGCCCCATCGCAAACAATGGTTTGGGGTTAAGCGCAGCAGACGAGGAAGCAAACGTGAACGAGTTTTTGCGCCGCCTTGAACTGTATGACGAAACCGAAGCGGTGTCCCAGCGGCTGCGCCAGCTGGTTACAACCCACGATCTGCACGGAAAGCGCCTCCACGACGCCAACATAGTCGCCACTATGGCGGTACATGGCGTCTGTACCCTGCTGACGCAGAACGGAGCCGACTTTGCGCCATTCAACGATATTACAATCGTGGCAATCCCAGACGTTATTGGTGAAACGGGAGGAAAGGGATAGCTGATGCAAGTACAGGTTCACGAACTTCGCCCCTACCTACAGTCCTTTGACTTCCAGAACCTGTTGGTGGAAGGTCTGGGATGGGACCACTATCGCGCCGAGCCGGTCAGCGTCCACGTCGATGGGCATGACTATATCTTGGAGCCTGCCGCCCAGAAATCTGGGTTCGCTGTTTACGTCTGCGGCCCTGGCGCCGATGGTTCCGTCCCGGACTATCCGGTACGACGCAAGATAGAGAATCAGGTCGCCAAGCTGGCCTATGAACACCTCATCATCTTTGTCGACGCCGGCCAGACTCTCCAGGTTTGGCAGTGGGTCAAGCGGGAGGCCGGCAAGCCCGCCGCTTGCCACGAGCAAACTTTCTACGCCGGACAGTCCGGGGAAGCGTTGCTCCAGCGCCTTCAACCGTTGTTCGTGTCCCTGGATGAAGAGCCATCGCTGAACATCGCCCTGGTCGCCTCCCGCGTCCGTGCGGCTCTGGATGTCGAAAAAATAACCAAGCGATTCTACGACCGGTTCAGGACAGAGTTGACCGCCTTTGGCAATTTCATCGATGGCATCACCGCCCAGGGCGACCGGGACTGGTACGCTTCCCTGATGCTCAACCGCATGATGTTCGTTTACTTCGTCCAGAAGCAGGGTTTTCTCGACGGCGATCCGGACTACCTGCGCAATCGCTTGAACATGGTACAGGCCCAGAGCAGCGGCGGGCGCTTCCAGCAGTTCTACCGCATCTTCCTGCTGCGGCTCTTCCACGAAGGGCTGGGCCAGCCGGAAGCGGAGCGAGCGCCCGACCTAGCGGCCCTGCTCGGTCAGGTGCCTTTCCTCAACGGCGGCCTGTTTGACGTTCACGACCTGGAGCGGGACAACCCGGACATCGCCATACCCGACGAAGCCTTTGAGCGAGTCTTCAACTTCTTCGATGGCTACCGCTGGCACCTGGACGAGCGGCCCTACCGGGAGGACAACGAGATCAACCCCGACGTGCTGGGCTACATCTTCGAGAAGTACGTCAACCAGAAGCAGATGGGTGCCTACTACACCAAGGAGGACATCACCGGCTACATCACCCGCAACACCGTGATCCCCTTCCTCTTCGACGCCGCCAGGAAAGAATGCCCCGTGGCCTTCAACCCCGGTGGCGGCGTTTGGCGGTTGTTACAGGACGACCCCGACCGCTATATCTACCCGGCTGTGGGTCACGGTATAACCTGGAATGCCCGGCAGCCTGAAGACCCCAAGCCCCTGGACGCGCCGCATGAGTTGCCCGACGAGATTGCCGCCGGCATCGACGACGTGTCCCAACGTGGCGACTGGAACCGGCCCGCCCCCGACGACTTCGCCCTGCCCACCGAGACCTGGCGTGAACTGGTGGCCCGCCGACAGCGCTACCAGGAAGTCCGCACCAAGCTCGCGACCGGAGGGATTCAGGAGGTCAACGACCTCATCACCTTGAACCTGGACATCGAGCGGTTCGCCAGGGACGTCATAGCCCAGAGCGAGGGACCGGAGCTGCTGCGGGCCTTCTGGCACGCCCTGCGCGACGTGTCGGTCCTGGACCCTACCTGCGCTCTGGCGCGTTCCTGTTCGCCGCCTTAAACATTCTGGAACCCCTCTATACCGCCTGCCTGGAAGGTATGCGGGGCTTCCTTGACGACCTGGAACGCTCCGGGCGGCCTCACAGCCCCAACGCCCTCAGCGACTTCCGCGACGTCTTGGCGCAAGTGGAAACGCACCCCAGCGAGCGCTACTTCATCCTCAAGTCCATCGTCCTGAACAACCTCTACGGCGTGGACATCATGGAAGAGGCGGTAGAAATCTGCAAGCTGCGCCTCTTCCTCAAGCTGGTAGCCCAACTGGAGAGCTACGACCAGATTGAGCCGCTGCCCGATATCGACTTCAACATCCGCGCCGGCAACACCCTGGTCGGCTTCACGTCCCTAGCAGACGTGGAGCGAGCGATGACCATATCGGCAACAGTTGAACCGGTCCATTTGCCTGGCCGCCGCAGACCGGTCGCTGGGCAACAGTTCCGCGCCCTCGACGAGGAGCAGCGGAAGATCCTGGAACGTATCGAGGAGGACGCGGAAACCGCCAGCCGGGCCTTCGACCAATTCCGCGAGCAGCAGACCACGCTGGGCGGGCAAGTAACCGCGAGAGACAAGGCCGCCCTGCGCGCCCGATTGGATGGCCTGGGCGACGAGCTGGACCGCTACCTGGCTACCGAGTACGGCGTTGACCCCAAGCAAGCCGCCGCCTACGACGCCTGGCGCACCAGCCAGCAGCCCTTCCACTGGTTCGTCGAGTTCTATGGGATTATGAGCAAGGGCGGATTCGATGTGGTTATAGGGAACCCGCCGTATGTGGAGTACAGCAAAGTCCGAAAGAACTACATTGTCAAGGGATACGAAACAGAGAGTTGCGGCAATCTGTATGCGTTTGTGATGGAGCGGTGTAAGGTCATAGCAAGCAAACAAGCCTCATTGAGCATGATTGTCCCACTGAGCGGGCATAGTACACGACGGATGCAGCCACTGGTCTCACGATTCTATGATCGTTACGAATCATGCCATTTAATGAACATCAGCTCGGATGCGAATCCGAGCTGCCTGTTTGATGGTGTAAAGTTTCGATTGGCTATATTCATTGTATCGAATCGGGGTAAGGGTACGTTTACCACTGGATACCTGCGTTGGTACGCAGATGCCAGGGATACTCTTTTCGACCTGCTGCGCTATACGGACATCGGGAACTTACGGTACGCCACGGCGATACCAAAAGTGTCCAGTGCTTTACATCACCAAGTCTTGACGAAATTGAACAACCATCAGATCGCTTGGCAAGAAGTCCAATCAAGCCAGGGGAACGAAGTCCTGTACCACTCGGCGCCGGTCAACTGGATAAGGTCGCACACCACCACTCCGTATTTCCACAGCGAGCGCGACGGTGAAAAGAAATCAACGGAGTTGAAATCCCTCTACTCGCAAACCAGTGGCGTTCCAAGCCTGCATAGCATCCTTTGCAGCACGACTTTCTTTATCTGGTGGTCGTCTCACTCAGATTGTTACCACCTGAACAAGCCGGAGATTTCGATGTTTCCAATGCTATCGTTTGACGACCTGAGTTCCATCTCCCGTAAACTGGAAGCCGATATGCGGGCCAAGTCTAAACGCCGTGTGTACAACTACAAGACCACCGGACGGGTTGAGTACGACGAGTTTTATATGAAGCTCTCTAAGCCCATCGTGGACGAGGTAGATCGTGTTCTCGCCAAGCACTACGGCTTTACAGATGAGGAACTGGACTTCATCATCAACTACGACATCAAGTACCGCATGGGTCGGGAGGGATAATGATGCAATTCGCTGAGCTGCAAGCCGTTGCAACGAACATCGTAGTCATTTCGGTGGCGTTATTGGCGGTCACAATCATCATGTTCTCCGCCGCGTGGCAGGGATCCTCGCACTACATCGGACTTCTGTCAGCGCAAGGTCGCCGTGACATTAATAATCTATTGGTGGGGTCTCTCGTAGTTTCATTAATTGTCTACGGAGTATTGATAGCCATGGGCATCGTAGGTCCTGACCTAGTGCAAAGTACCTTTCTTGTCGTGATGTTGGGAATAGGTTTATTTTGCATCGGATACCTCGCCTATATTGCCGCCATGAACGCATGGAACATCCTCCGGCATCGACGGCTACCTAGTTTTCGACGTTCAAAGGAACCGGATGTTGAGGAATGGGAAAAATCAGGAACGCTAGCTTATTCAACGTCAGTGTTTAATTTATTGTTGGCGACAATTTCGTTCGCAATTTCTGTCGCAATTTCTGTGATGGGCGCAATGGACACTACAGTCGGGACCGGCATAAGACCGAACCCAGCCGAGGACGTTGACTTTTCACGATGGTCACTTTCAGCAGGAACCACGGCTTTTTTTCTTGGGTTTGATCCTCCTGGGATCTGGGAAGTACATAGACTTCTACAGGCTCCTCGGTTCCAAAGGTAAAGGTGAGGAAGTGCGAGCCTCCGACCCTGTGGACAACGACCCAATAGACCAAGATTAAGCATAACGACATAGCGGTTGGAAATTACCAGGAACCACCTGAACATGTCATCGGCAAGGTGGAGATTGCCGACGTGGAGGCGGGGCAGGCGGTGGAATTGGCAAGTTGTCCGATGCGACGCCCGGCGAGATCTCGCATGTGGCGTGAGGGATCAGAAACATCTACACGAGGAGGACGAAATGGAACTGTAACAGTTGGAATGCGTCCTGCACGAACCCTGCGAGGACCAGGGCTGGCTCTACATGGCCGAGACTCCGGAACTGCCCGGGTGCCGGGCGTGGGGAGAGACGGGCAGCGAGGCCCTGGCCGAACTGTCCGCGGTGGCCGAGCAATTCATTCTCTCTTATCAGGACCGGGGCAAGCCCCTGCCGGCGGGGATAGCCCGGTCACGGAGCGGGCAAGAATTCGACCGGGCTTAGCAACCGGAAACCTCCAGACAAGGAGACGTACCCATGCAAAAGACGCTGCACATCAGGACGACGGTACTGCCGGGAGGGAAGATCGAGATCGTCAACCAGGAGTTGACCGAGGGTGAGAGCGTGGATGTGATGATCACCCCCATGCCGGCGCCCTCGGCTCGCTCGGCTTGGCAGATCATATCAGAAGGGCCGGGGCAACGCCTTTTCAAGACCGCAAAGGAAGTTGATGACTACATCGCGGAGGAACGGGCGTCGTGGGACCGCTGAGGCTTCCGTCGCATGGGGCAATCTACCTGGATACCTCAGCCATCATCTACAGCGTAGAGCGCAATGAGCCGTACCTCACGCTATTGGCTCCCGTATGGCAGCAGGCCGAGGCAGGGCAATTCGTCGTGGTATGCAGCGAGTTAGCCGTCGCAGAGGCCCTGGTTCGGCCAATCCGGGAAGGAAATGAGGATCTCGAAGCGGCATTTCGGGCCGTATTCTCCGCCCCTGAGGTGCAGTTAGTCTCTGCCACGCGCGAGATATGGGAGGATACTGCCCGCCTGCGCGCCGAGACCGGTCTGAAGACGCCCGACGCCCTCCACGCGGCGACAGCTCTTCGAGCCGGCTGTGCGCTCTTCATCACCAACGACACCGACTTCCGCCGTGTCCAGGGCTTGCCCGTAATCGTCTTGGATGATCTCCTTTAGCTACGGTTAGAACCTGTCTATGATCTCTGAGATAGGTTAAGTTGAGACTATCATCAAGGGAGGGGTAATCATGTCTCATTCCTATCCCAGCGACATCAGCCGGGAGCAATTCGCCCGTATTCTGCCGACGTTGGCGTCGGCCCGCCGTCGGACCAAGCCCCGCACCGTGGACTTGTACGACGTTTTCTGCGGCGTACTGTACCTCCTGAAAAGCGGCTGCCAGTGGCGAATGCTGCCCGCGGACTTCCCCGATTGGCGCACCTGCTACCAGTATTTCCGGCAATGGAGCGAGCGGCCTGGCCCGGGTCAGGATTCCATTCTGGAGCAAGTCCTAAAAAAAATCGGTTGGCGCGGCCCGACCAAGCAATGGTCGGAAAGAGCAGACTAGCTTCTGTATCGTGGACTCCCAGAGCGTGAAGAACACGGACACCGCCGGGCACAAGGGCTATGACGCAGGCAAGAAGGTGTCGGGAATCAAGCGTCATATCGCGGTGGACACGCAAGGATTGCCCCATGCGATACATGTGACTACCGCCAACGTTACCGACCGGGCCGGGGCTTTGGCGATGTTTGACCGGCGCCGAGACGGCTTCAGTCAAGTGCAGAAGGTGCTGGTGGACGGGGGTTACACCGGGAAGCCCTTTGCCACTGCGGTGCAAGGCCTGTTGGGAGCCTCGGTGGAAGTGGTGAAACGCAGCGAACTGCACACCTTCGTGGTACTGCCGAAGCGATGGGTGGTGGAGCGGTCTTTCGCCTGGCTGGAAAAGTGCCGCCGACTCTGGAAGAACTGCGAAAGGAAGCTCAATACCAGCCTGCAAATGGTGGTGCTTGCCTTCATGGTGCTAATCCTAAAAAGATCGTAAACAGGCTCTAAGGACCACGAATCATGCCAGATGACAACTTCAACCGTTACTGCGAGGAATTACTCGCCAGGTACGCCCGCAGGAATCAGCAGGCGGTCACGAGACACCTTGAAAGCCTGTGCAACATAATCCGAAATGAAGGGCACGTAGTACAGACCATGTACGGCGGTTCCGTTCAACGAGGCACTTACGTAACCGGTCTCAGCGACGTCGATGTCCTTCTGATAGTGAACCAGTCTTCACTGGTGAACCAGCCCCCGGCAAGAGTGATACAGCAGGTACGAAGAACCATTAAAGGGCAACTGCCTAATAATCCCGTGAGGGCAGGCAGCTTGGCGGTGACAATCGGTTATGCCAGTGGTATCGAAATCCAAGTGCTGCCTGCCATTCGGACCAACAGCGGCGGCGTGCGGATTGCCGAACCAGGAAGTACCAGTTGGAGCAACGTGGTGCACCCTGAAAACTTTGCCCGCAGGCTCGCCGAAGTCAACGACGCCAATAACGACAGAGTAGTGCAAGTGGTCAAGCTCGCGAAGGCCATGGCAAACTGCCACATTAGCCGTCCAAGCAGGAAGTTTAGCGGGTACCATCTGGAGTCTCTAGCAATACGCGCATTCAGGAACTATCAGGGGCCCCAAGACCCAAAGGCCATGCTCAATCACTTCCTCAGCCGCTCAGTGACGGCGGTGAAGAGCCCAATCTCCGATACCACGGGGCAATCCGGATACGTGGACGAATATCTTGGCCCGGCGAACTCCAGACTTCGTAACCGCGCCTCAACCTACTTTTCACAGATGCGCGCCAACGTCAACTCCTGCACGACGAGGGCAAAGTTCAACGCCCTGTTCTGCGAAGGGAACTGAGGCTGGCAATTGCTGATGAACGGCAAATTCATACTGCTATCTGGCAGCGCGGGGCCTTCGTGCCCTAACGACAAACTGGACATCGCCATTCACTTCGTCAGGCGCTTCACCAGAGAGGCATTGAGCCGGGGAGCGGGCGTCGTGGTGCTTGCCGGGGATGAGGAGTCCACCAAAGACGACTACGGCGTGCCCCATGTTTTCGACTGGCTGGCACTGCGCGAAGTCGAGCGTCATGCCGAAAGCACAACCGAAAACCCTCGCCAGTACGCTCGGATCGTAATGTCCGACGCAGCTCCGGAGGCAAAGATAGACGACGCCAATCTGCACCTGCTGAGAGACCTGGAGCAGCGAAACGCCGTAGAAATTTGTCTTATACGGCGCGAGGTGTTCACCGGCGGCGAGTACCGAGAGATGACGACTAAAAGGGCCGACGCCATGCTCGCCATTGGCGGCGGCAAAGGCACGTACTCCGCCGGAGCGGAGATGATTGCCTTGGGCAAACCCGTCCTGGCACTCGACCTCCAACTTGGCTCTACCGCCGAGGACGGCGATGGGGCCGTTGCTCTGCACCGGGAAATGGCGTCGGACCCCAGCCGTTTCTTCCCCAACACGCATCAGGATGTGACGAACAGGGTTGGATTGCTCTCCCTGAACCGGGGAATCAACGACGCGGAAACCGTGGCACGGGTGTCAGCCGAAATCCTCGCCAAAGAATTCGACGCCATTCCGCTATCGGACCAGTCAATGGACGTGAGGCGACGGTTGGTCGCTGCATGGCAGGCCATGAAAGCACTCCCCGTCATCGCGTCCGCCATCAAGATTATCGAATGGGCGAAGGACTTGCTACCCTTCTTGTAGTAATCGAGTATGCAAGGGAAAATGGGGCATGGAACAGCTGCCGAAGTTCAAGTCAAAAGGCAACCTTCGGCTGCTTGAAGAGCCGCTGACCGCCCTCTTCTGCTCGACCCGGTGCCCGGGGGACCTCATCCTCAAGACCTACGACCTCGCCCGTTCGATGCGCGATGCGGGCGTCGCCGTAATCGGCGGGTTCCAGACGCCGATGGAGAAAGAATGCCTGCGCTTGTTGCTCCGGGGCAGCCAGCCCGTAGTCATCTGCCCGGCCCGGGGCATTGAGAATATGCGTATCCCGCGCGACTGGCGTGGTCCTCTGGAAGAAGGCAGGCTATTGGTCCTGTCGCCTTTCTCTGAGACAGTCCGCCGCGCAACAGCGGAGAGCGCAGCCCAGCGCAACGAGTTGGTGGCGTCATTGGCTGCCCAAGTATTTATCGCCCACGCCGCGCCCGGAAGCAAGACGGAATCATTCGCGCGGAAGCTCGCCGCCGACGGCAAGTCGCTGCTGACGCTGGACAGCCCTGCGAACGAGAATCTGGTGGATATGGGAAGCCAGGGAGTTCGACCCAGCACGATCACTTTAGACCTATGCGTTGCATACGATGCCGATGATATTGAGCGTTAGTGGGAGCATCCGGAACAAGGTTATTGTCCCCCGGAAGTTGAACGGTCTCAATCCTTTGAAGCGTGAAGCGTTAATCGCTGTTTTCGCAGCGCTGGGATTCGTCGTCGAGGGCAGCCCCTACTTGGAATATGGTTACAAGAGAATCACGCTCTACGCCGATTCCGAAGGTTACACACACGCCACAGGGCAATCGCATTACAAATGTTCTACAGGTGTCTTAACGCCAGACAGAGCCCCGGCAACCGTTGGGTGGGGGAAATAAGGACGACGTTGAAAGGTTTCGGCGTTGGAATCCGGCAAACGTCGGCATAATGGCGGTGCAGTGCCCCGTAATCCCTTGGTTCTGGATGGATGCAGCATTTCACACTTCAATAATCTGAGGCATCCACTATTCCAAATACGCTAAATGCGATTGCCCTGACACACGCCACCTTGCAAATGCCGGGTGGGAGACAGCGTAGTAAAATAGGAGACCTCGAACTCATTGAGCACCAGATACCCGCCTTTGTTGATGGCGGCCATTCCAGTGACGCCGAAGTTGACGTACGACGGCGAAAACAAAGGTAATATGAGGGTGGCGTGGGCGATACCTAAATGCGTCGTATTCTCACGGGTCCCCTGTGGAAAATAAGCCACTCGACAGGTCTGCAACCATGACAACTCCCAATCTTGATTTCAGGAACATTCGCCAGTGGCGCGGCTCCCAGCACCAAGCCTTTGAGGAGTTGTGCTATCAACTGCGCGACCCGGTGCCCGAAGGCGCCGAGTTGGTCAAGACCGGCAACCCTGATGGCGGTTTGGAATGGTACATCACCCGCCGCAACGGAACCCAATGGGGGTGGCAGGCCAAGTATTCCTTCGACATAGACAATCTCCTCAAGGGGATGGAAAAGTCGCTGAAGACCGTAGTCGAAAAACGGCCCAATTGCCGACGCCTGACCTTCTGCATCCCGTTCGACCTGCCCGACGCCGTTGACGAAGGAAAGCGCAAGTCTGCCCGCCAGAAATTCGAGGACAAGAAGGAATCCCAGCGAAAGCGCATTCCCGGCGCCGACTGCGTCCGCATTGAACTCTGGTCGGAAGGCGATCTTTTGGAGCGCCTCGTCCGTCACCCAGGGCAGCGGGGAATAAGGCGGTTCTTCTGGGACAAAGAGGTATTCTCACCGGAATGGTGCGCTCACCGGATGTCAATCGCTCACGACATGGCCGGCAGGCGTTACACCCCGGAACTGCACATTGACTTGCCGGTGTCCTTCGCCTTGGAAGGTCTGGCGATGTCTGAAGCCTACTGGCAGCGCCTCCGAGATGTCCGCGACTCGGTCTTACGCGCCGCGGAGCGGATCCAGGTCTCGCGCTACACTAGACTCAGCGTAACCAATCAGTTGTGCCAACTCAAGAAGAAACTGGCCGAATGGCAACACGCTACCCCGGAAAAGACTACGCTACCGAAGCGGTTAGATCAATCCGGATTGCTTGCTCTTACACGTGGCTGCATGGATTTCATCCGTGACGCCGATCCGCCAAGACCGCCACAGGGACAAAAGACACGAACGCAACAACAACGGGTTACGGAAGAGCACATACTCTCCTTGAGCCACTACCTCCGAAGCGTGGAATCCGGCCTGAGAGAATTTCAAAGGTTGCTGCTGAGCGACGCTTCGGAAGCGGCCACGAATGGGGCGCTACTTCTGGAAGGCTCTGCTGGACAGGGCAAAACCCACTTGTTTTGCGACGTGGGCGACCGCGCCGTCAAAGCCGGGCAACCGGCGGTGGTCATTCTGGGCGGCAGCCTGTCGGGCCGAAATATCTGGTCTGAAATTGCCAAACAATTGGGTCTGGAGGAAGTCGGCTCCGAGGAATTGGCCTCTGCTATGCAGGCCGCGGCCGCGGCGTCCAACGCTCCCTTTTTGCTAATGGTGGATGCTCTGAACGAGGCGGCCGACCCAGCGGCTTGGCAGGAGGAATTGCCTCGGCTGCTCGCGGAGGTTACCCACAACCCTTGGATCTCAGTAGCGGTATCGGTGAGGTCCACCTTCCTGGGTATGGTGCTACCGGAAGGCGGGTTGAGTAACGTCACCGAGGTGGAACACCCCGGGTTCGATGGGCGGGAGTTGGAGGCTACCGAACGCTTCTTTGACGCCTTCGGTTTGGAGCAGCCCCGGATCCCGCTCCTCACGCCTGAATTCACCAACCCGCTTTTCCTCAAGCTCTACTGCGAAAGTCTGCACGGAATGGGCTTATCTGCTCCGCCGTTGGGGGAAGCGCACCTGAGCCAGACCTTTGAGCGGTACTTGAAATGGAAGGAACAAAGAATCGCCCAGCAACTGAAGATGGACCCGGCGCTGCGCCCGATGCAAGCGGCGATTGATGGATTCAGCAAAGCGCTGGTTGAGGCCAACGGCGACAGCTTGCCATACGAAAGGGCTTCCGACTTGATCAACGCCTTCGAGCAAGGCAGTCGCCAATGGCCGGATACATTATTCGGGCAACTGCTTAGTGAGGGCGTGCTCAGCAAGGATGTAGCCTGGGATTTTGGAGCGAAAGAACTCAGGCAGGTTGTCCGATTCACCTACCAGCAATTCGCTGACTACCAAGTGGTTTCCATCCTCTTGGACCCGTTCGGTAGCGACGCTGGCTCTCTGCGCCAGGCCCTGTCTCTTGGCGAACCGCTGCGCCAAACCTTGCTGGACGCCCCGCCTAGCTGGATTGAAGCGTTAGCGGTGCTGGTGCCAGAACGATTTGGCGTCGAACTCCTGGATACTGCCGATTGGGATCTCGAACCATACGCCCGCCGGGTGTGGACTTCCGCTCATATGAAGAGTATCTGCGTACGGCGCCCATTGGCTGTTACTGAGCGAACCAGCGAGCTCCTAGCGGACGCTCGGGAACCAGATCCATACCTGGAAGAACCTATGCTGGAAATCTGGTTGTCGGTCGCCACGCAGCCGCAACACCTCCTGAACGCTTACTCGCTACACGAGGCCCTCAAAGGGATGTCAATGCCCAACCGCGACGTGGCATGGAGCTTGCCTACCTACCACACCCTCGACGAAGGTGGGCCGTTAGACCGTCTGATACGGTGGGCGTCGCGGAGCCGCCGTCCAGACTGCCCTTCCGAGGTCGTGGAACTTGCCGCAATCACCCTCGCTTGGACATTCACGTCGCCGAACCGGATATTGCGCGACCACACCACCAAATCCCTGTCGCAACTGCTTTCGGCGCACTTGCCAGTGCTGCCGGCCCTCATATCGAGGTTCGCCGGCGTGAACGACCCCTACGTGATCGAACGGCTGGCAGTTGCTTGCCACGTCGCGGTGCTTTGCGGCGGGACGGCGGAACCCCAAGCTGTTGTCAGCGCGGCCAACAAACTGCGGAAATTAGTCTTCGCTGATGACCAGGTGCCTAACCTCTCTACTCGAGATGCAGTGCGCGGCATCTACGAATGGTGCCTGAATAACGGCTGGGTTGACGAACAGACATACTCTGACATGAAACCGCCGTACTCGTCCGCCCTGCCATTGGAACCCCCGACTGAAGAGGAGGTCAGACGCGATTATGATATTCGCTGGCCTGAGTCGCGGTTGGTGGAGTGGCCTTACGGACGTTTGATGGGCTCGGTGTTTGCAATGGGCGACTTTGGTCGATACGTCATTGAACCTGCCATGCACCGTTTCACCCGGCATTCGTTGCGCTCTGCGGTTCCGCCAAAGAGGAAGAGGACTATGCTCTCCGCAGATTGGGGACAAAGGTGGGTATTCCAGCGGGTAATTTCACTCGGTTGGAACCCCCTGGATTTCGCGGAATTTGACCAGCGTGTGAACTATTGGAGTGCGAGCAGAACCGAGCACAAACCGGAACGATTCGGCAAGAAATACCAATGGATTGCATTTCACGAGCTAGTGGCACGGGTTGCAGACAATTTTCACATGGTGCACCACTATGAAGGGGATCCGGAAACTTACGAAGGTCCTTGGCAGCTGTGGAGCCGGGACATTGACCCTACGCTGCCGCCCCCGCCCCGTACTCGCGATATGGACGGCGACGTAGAGGTCGGCAAAACGTTCGCCGTGGAAGTTGCCCAGTGGTGGATCCCGAATGGCCCCCGCTACCGGGATGACGACCCTGAGCCAGACGCAGAGTGGGCAAGGGAAATCAATGACATACCGGAATTTGAGCCGCTGGTGAGACGTCAGGACAACAACGGGAACAAGTGGGTCGTGCTCCACGCTTGGTACAACTGGAGAAGTACGGTTACGCGCCCGCGGCGTCGGGAATTATGGAGCTATATCTACAGTTGGCTGGTAAGGCCGGGACAACGCGACGCAGTAGTCAGGTACATCGAACGTCACTCCCTCATGAACGATTGGATGCCCGGAAGGGGCAGGAATATAGATGCAGCCTATTTGGGCGAATTGCCTTGGGCGATGTCAAGGGACACCGAGGTGGACGTTTGGGAACCTATCACGGAACCGGGAACCTGGAAGCCCACTGGCCTGCAAGTTTCGCCTGCCTGGGAGGAGTACGAATGGGAAGGCAACATCCTAGATTGCTCGATAGATGACGGGGTGCGGGCTTGGTACCCTGGGCAAATCCTGTTTGACGCCGGTAACCTGGTTTGGAAGCCCGGTACTCGTGAATGGTGCGACTCGGCGAGCACCACGGTAGCCCGGTTCGTCGAGAGCGACGACCACAGTGTTCTTCTCGTGCGTGATGATTGGCTGAAGCGGACCCTGCGCAAGGTAGGCCTCGTCATCGTGTTCGGCTGGTTAGGCGAAAAGCGTTTCATAGAAATGGACTCGATACCCATTTTGGCCAACATGATTGGCAGGTGGACGGAAATCAACTCAGTAGCAACGTTTGATGGGCGCCGATGGTCGTTCGGGCGGCGCAGGTTGGAGACGCGCTCTGTGCCTAATGGTGATGCCGACGGCGAAAATCAGTCAGATGCTATCAACGAACCAGACAACATCTGTCCGATGTTGTGAGACTCTGGTTACGGGGAGGAGTTGGATCACTAGACTGGTGTTCAGGGTAAGCTTTTAATACGAAGCCTACACTAATGGCGGCCATGTGCTTTTCAACGTATTGTGCACCGCTCATCTACACGAGTGTATGTCGGGGTTTCGTTCAAATGATCAGAAAAACGATGTCAACGGTCTCGTTACCTTTTGTACACGGTGGTTGCGTCTGATTCGGATGTCGATATCTTAGAGCCTGTTTACAATCTTTTGAGGATTAGCACCATGAATGCAAGCACCACCATTTGCAGGCTGGTATTGAGCTTCCTTTCGCAGTTCTTCCAGAGTCGGCGGCACTTTTCCAGCCAGGCGAAAGACCGCTCCACCACCCATCGCTTTGGCAGCACCACGAAGGTGTGCAGTTCGCTGCGTTTCACCACTTCCACCGAGGCTCCCAACAGGCCTTGCACCGCAGTGGCAAAGGGCTTCCCGGTGTAACCCCCGTCCACCAGCACCTTCTGCACTTGACTGAAGCCGTCTCGGCGCCGGTCAAACATCGCCAAAGCCCCGGCCCGGTCGGTAACGTTGGCGGTAGTCACATGTATCCCATGGGGCAATCCTTGCGTGTCCACCGCGATGTGACGCTTGATTCCCGACACCTTCTTGCCTGCGTCATAGCCCTTGTGCCCGGCGGTGTCCGTGTTCTTCACGCTCTGGGAGTCCACGATACAGAAGCTAGTCTGCTCTTTCCGACCATTGCTTGGTCGGGCCGCGCCAACCGATTTTTTTTAGGACTTGCTCCAGAATGGAATCCTGACCCGGGCCAGGCCGCTCGCTCCATTGCCGGAAATACTGGTAGCAGGTGCGCCAATCGGGGAAGTCCGCGGGCAGCATTCGCCACTGGCACCCGCTTTTCAAAAGGTACAGCACGCCGCAGAAAACGTCGTACAAGTCCACGGTGCGGGGCTTGGTCCGACGGCGGGCCGACGCCAACGTCGGCAGAATACGGGCGAATTGCTCCCGGCTGATGTCGCTGGGATAGGAATGAGACATGATTACCCCTCCCCTGATAATAGTCTCAACTTAACCTATTTCAGAGATCATAGACAGGTTCTTACAGCACCACCTCCCAGCGGAAAGTTCGCAGTATGGTATGCTTAGGGGTACCACTCTCACTCTGCTGCATGTTGCGTTCGCTCCATCTTCACTAATCTGTCATTGCGAGCGTAGCGTGGCAATCTCGTCGCCGTAGCAACGGCGGTTCGTCGACGTGTGTGCAGTCTCATCGAGATTGCCACGTGGTTCGGCAGGCTCACCATGAGCGGCTGTGCGCCTCGCAATGACAGATTAAAGCGGGTGCGCATGAGTTCTACCTGCGACTTGCCAATCGCCGGCGTTTTGGCCAATATGAGCCTCGCCGCCCGCACGGCCCGCGAACGGGCGATATAACCAGCAATAGGCAACCGGGTGAAAGGAGCTGCAACATGGCGCGTCTGGACGGGAAAATAGCCCTGATTACGGGAGCAACCGGCGGGATCGGTCGGGTGGCGGCACAACTGTTCGCCGACGAAGGCGCCCGCGTCGCGCTGGTTGACCTTGACGAGGCAGCTCTCCAGGACGTGGTGCAATCAATCGGCGCTGACCGGGCCAGCTATGCAGCCGCCGACGTAACGCAACCCGATCAGGCGCAGGGCTACGTCAAGGCGGCGGTCGAACGCTGGGGCGGCATCGACATCTACCTGGCCAACGCCGGGATTGAAGGCTCCATATCTCCGATACCCGACTACCCCATCGACGTGTTTGATCGGGTGATGGCAGTCAACGTGCGTGGCGTCTGGCTGGGGATCAAGTACGTGGTTCCGGCGATGCGTGAACGCGGCGGAGGCAGCATCGTCATCACGTCCTCCACTGCCGGCATTGGCGGGAGCGCGGATATGTCGGCGTACACCACTAGCAAACACGCCGTCATCGGCCTGATGCGCACCGCCGCCCTGGAGGGTGCTCCCCTGGGCATTCGGGTCAACACCGTCAATCCCGCTCCCATCGAGACGCGCATGATGCGCTCGATAGAGGAGATGCGGGTGGCCGCGCTGGACGATGCGACGGTAACTGTCGAACGGACGAAACAGGCCGCCGCGGCGCGTATCCCGCTGCGGCGATATGGAAACCCCGAGGAAGTGGCGAAGCTGATGTTATTCCTTGCCAGCGACGAGAGCAGTTTTTGCACCGGCGGCGTTTACATGGTGGACGGTGGCCGTTCCGCCGGCAGCCCCTAACCAGCCTGGTAAACGGATGTGGTTGAACCCAGCGGCCAAGCCCCATCCGCCATTCCGAAGAGCGCAGCAACGCGGCAACCCCGTTCTCCTGAAACGGCTGGCCCTGTCCCCCATCCGCTATAATTGCGGGGCTGTTCCATACATACATGTTCACGTTGCGGTTGGAGTTGAACGGCGGGTCCAGGTAGATGAGAGTCAACCGACGCGGAGTTGAGGCCGCGCAAGATGTCCAGGTTGTCCCCGGTCCAGATGGTTCGGTCGGCGAAGTTGGTCATAGTCAAAACACCGTCACGCCTGTGTAGCGATGGCAGATTTCATTAGCAACTCTGCCATTTTTCTGGTGGTCCCACCCGGTTCCGCGCTTACCCTAGTGCCCCACACCCGCCCTAGAGCAACGAAAATGGCTGACTTTACTAGGAAGTCAGCCAAAGTCACGGGGATTCCAATGGGGCCGATGCCCGATTACATCGCGGAACACGTTCGGGCAGTCCGCGATTTCAGTTCCGTTTACCGCTCGGTCGGCAGGAGCATTGGGAGGTAGGTTATAGAAGACGTGATTGTCGCGGCGTTTGAGGCCTTTGAAAGGTAATGAGACAACCCGAGGGGTATGTCAATCTGCGGCGGGTACTCCCGTCGGACTTCCGTACTTCGGAGATTCGCGCCGGATTGGCAGATTCCAGTTGCTTCAGTCCTTCACGCAGGTCTTTCTCCAGCCAATACTTGTGCCAATTGATCTCTTCCGCCACCAATTCGTAGTACGCAACGGTTCGGCCGTCATACTTCGCCGTCAGGAGCTCAGCTATGTCCCGGGCGTATTCAGTTTCGGCGTCTAGCCCCACAAACACTGGTTGAGCAACTGAAATTCCATCCGAAAACCGAAATGTACCGGTCTGGGACGCCCTCCTCATAGCGCGCTTCATCGCCTCCAAACCCTTGGGATTTTGAGTCGCGAACACCAGATGGTAGACCACTTGATTTTGTGCGTTCACCATCTCGAAACTGGTAGTCTTCCAACCAACCTCGGTAAGAGCCAGTTGGTACTCTTCTGAGAGAAACCGTGACTTGGCTGCCCCCTGCATATTCAGAGCGGGCTTCCATCTGTCTCCTCCGTAGAGCCGGTTAGCCGTGACGTGTTTCGTAGGATCTGGAAGTATCCACTGGACGAGTTCGAGGAGGTTCAGGTTAATTAGGATGTCGATCCTATTGAACGATTCCAGGCGTTCAAACAAACTCAACGGAAACCCGGCCGGCCCGAACGGATCGACAAACAATAACGTGGGCGGCATCTCTTGGAGGCCAGCATCCACGTCGTCCAAAAATCCCGCAAATACCCGTTCGAACTCGCCATGCTGGACATTGATCGTGAACGCGTTGTGCCAGGATTCATCATGCAACCTTTGCTGCAGATGCTGATAATACCCACGGTCCTTTTCGACGAACAAAAACTTTATGGACTTTCCGTTTCGGTCGAACGTCGGGAATTGGTCGTGTTGCTTGACCGCCCTCAGCGCAATGATGGGTGACCCGGTTTCTCCGCCCTCGTATCGACCGGGTCCTGCGAACCCGTCGATGACTTGTAAGCAACTGTTGCTGCGCCCAAGAATTGGGAACCACTCTTTCAAGTGATATTCAAAGATGTGGTGTTTGGCCAGCGTGTGTGGCTGGATGGGTGGAAACGTCGTCATCGATTATTTTCTTGTAGCTCAGCGGCATTATTGTCTTGTCTGTCCGCAGCATCCGTGATGCCAACAGGTTCTACTGGCATCTCATCCCAGATTGCCCGGTCTAGTTCACGCCCGCCAGCTTTACTGTGTCGTCCTCCCCACTGCTTGAAGAAAAAGGGCACGCCCGTGTCAAAGCAATCGTCTCTTATTCGTCTGACCCATTCAGGGTCCATCGGTCTGGCGGCGTGGCCGCTTTCGCCGCCAACTATCACCCATTGAAGAGACGGCAGATATGTCCTTAAATCCACCGGTTTGAGCAACGGTTCCACTGATAAGAACCTCACCGCCGCGGGAACGTCCAAGAGCGCCGGAATCCGTTGGTCAGCCCAATACTGGTTTTCGACCGACACACCTGCCCAAACGTGCGAGGGCCAGTCTCGCGCGCCATTCCATCGGAGGTATTCCAGCAAACGTTCAGGCCGTTTCGTGAGGACCTGGTAGGTGTGTTGCCGATATTTGCACATCCGGTCGAAGATTTCCTTCACGAACTCAAAGGGCACTTCTTCGTGAAATAGGTCGCTCATGCTATTCACGAAAATGCGTCGTGGCGATTTCCATCTCTTGGGAGCGTCGAGCCTATCGAAATGGAGATTGATGGTTGCTCGACCAGGCAGAAACGGCCCACCGCGTTTGAACCGAAGAGTGAGCGCCTCGGCATAACAATAAGCACAGCCCGGACTGACCTTGGTGCAACCCGTTACAGGGTTCCACGTGGCGTCCGTCCATTCTATTGCGCTTTTGTCTGGCATAGATCCCCCGTCCTGAACAGCGCCTGTAATTGAGGTACGGGACTGACGGTCCAACCAATCCCCGCAATTCACCGCCCACCCGTTCGCCCCGATCAATATAGCATGACTCATATTACAGAACAAATATTCGGTCTTCGTTTTTGACAATAGACCAACGCCTACAATTCGGGCAAAGATAACCGCGCCCCGAACCAGTTGACCGGCATAGCGAAGCGGGTCATCGCCACAGATGTTGAGAAATGCGACTTCGCCACGCGACACAATGAAGTCAAGGACAAATACGATCTGACCCTGACTGAGAGCGGCAGGCGACCGTCGACCAGTGGCTGGCTTTATGGCTGTAACGATCGCCGGCCGAGCGTTTCGGAAAAGACCTACAGGCGAATTGGGCTTGGCATTCGGTCTGCTCCGGTTTGCTGGCGGGTCACGATGTCCGACTTTGAACGGAAGTCTGCCATGTTAGATTGACCCCATGGCCGCGCGAGGACTCCCTCACTACTGGACCCCCGACCAGGTGAAGATGATCCTGGACGCCATGCCGGCCGGACAACCGTGGCTCTTCGCCCTGCTGCTCTGGCGCACAGCGCTTCGCCAGGCCGAAGCCCTCAACCTGGAGTGGCGCGATCTGCAATTCGCCGGCACCTAGCCGTCCGTCACGGTCCGGAACGGAAAGGGCGGCCGGTCTCGCGTGGTGCCGGCCCACCCCGAGCTTGTGGACGCCTTTCGCTCGGTCCCTCACCGGAGCCCTACTGCCATCCCCGCTCAACTCTCTCCCGCAGCTATTGCTGGTATTATGTAGCCAATCTCTTCGGCTGCCCGATGTACCGCAATGGCTACCACGCATTCGTACACGCCCGACGCCCACCGGCTGGCGGCATCGCTGCCGGCTATCTACGCTGAGCACCCCGCCGCCGAGGGTCTGGCCACGGCCCGCCGCATCACCGTAACCGCCGCCAACCTGATCAGGGCCGCCGATGGTGTCGCACTGGATGCCTCGGTCATCAACACCGCCGCGTTGCTGCACCTGGCCGGTCCGGTCGACTCCCACAACCGCGCCCGAGCCTCCGCCGCCATCGCCGCCGCCTGGTTGCGGGGATCAGACGCCCCGGTTGAATATGTCCACGCGGTTTGTGCCGCCATCGTTGCCGCCTGGAACGAGGCCGCCTGGAACGGGGTCGAAGACGGAGACAGTCATCAGGACAGCGCAGAGATTCCCGATGCCGATGGCGACGACAACGGAAGATTGTTGTGGCACGCGGCCCGCCTCGATCTCGTAACCGTTGATCGACACGCCGACGTATTGCGCGCGACCCCGGCTGCGGGACGAGAGCGCGAACGCCACTTGTCTCACTACCGGCGACGGTATCTGATGCCCGCTTTGTCCCTGGGTGAACAGCTGACGACGGTGTCCGCGGTGGAAATTTATAACCAGGCACTGCCCCGGCTGGCCGCCTGGCTCGACGACCGAGATGCCTCGCTGGTGCCGGCCGACTGGCGTCGGCTGACCGAGGTAGCCGTCATCCAGAATGGCGTGGCGCGACTGCTGGCCGGTGAGGACCCGGCGCTGGTCAGATCGGAAATGCCGCCTCCCGGTTTGCCTTACGCCGAATATCGCGGGCAGCAGCGCACCATCATCTCCGGCAGCCATGACCGCATCCTGGGCCTCACCCACGACCGTATCGAAGCGTCGCGCAACGTGGCCGCCGAAAAGTACCTGGAAAGCGACACCATCCACAAGCCGGCGGTGGAAGAGAATCTGTTCGTCGGCGCCCGTCGGCGCGCCCGTCAACTGGGTCTGTCGGCGGAGACTGCCGAGGACATCGCCCGCCTGCTGTTGTCCAATGCCCGCGCCGTCCAGGAACGCACGCTGAACGACATCGCACAGCGCCTCAGCCGGCTGCACGGTCAGATTCTGGACGCCGATTCCCCGGAGACACGCACCGAAGAGCAGGACATGGCCATCCCCTCGCTGGTGGTGCGTACCGGTGATCAACCGTTGGCGCGCGAGAACGAGCTCATCAAAGAACTGCGCGTCACCGGTCTCAACGAGGCGTATCCGGAGCAGCGCCGCCAGTTCGGGCAGTGGTTCGAAAAACCGCATCCCTACATGGAAACGGGCCAGATCGTGGGCAGTCGCGACGCCGACCTGTTCCTGCAGGCCCTCACCGACGGCCAACGCTGCAAGGTCATTGCCACCATGGCCGCCGACGGGCCGATGCACCTGGGCCACGGCGCGGTGGCGAACCTCCTGTGCTATTTCCAGTCGTTGGGCGCAGAGGTTTTGGTTGGGTTCCGCGATCTGGAACTGACCCACCAGGCGGTCAACCGCGCCCGCTCGAAGCGCCGGGAAGCAGCCGCGGCCGGCGACGGCGAAGCAGCCGAAAGCAACGATTTTCAGGACGCCCGCGCCGCCGCCCGTCATGCCATGCGCGACCGCCTGCTGACCCTGGCCGCCATCGGCCTGGACCTGAACCGCGCCGATGCGTACCTGCAGATGGATCGCTCGTCCATCACGGAAACGGCGTTTGCGTTGGGCAGCGTCATACCGCTCAGCACGCTGAACTCGGCGCTGGGTCTGCGCCTGCGCGACAGCGCCACCGATACTTTCCTGCCCCTTTTGCGCCTGGCCGACATCCTGCACACGCAACAGCCGGAATACGGCGGCCCGTGCCGGACGCTGGTAATTGACGGCCTGGGCGGGGACGTGTACGTCCGCATGGCCCGCAACGCCGCCGAGGATTTCGGTTTCCTCAAACCGTCGGCGCTGTATCTCCGGATGGCGCGCAGCCTTACCACCTACAACGACCCGCAAACCGGCGCCGCCGTCGAGGTTATGACCAACGCCGTCCCTCAGGGTCGCATCGCCTACCAGGATTCGGCGGACGAGGTTCAGCGACGCATCGGGAGGGCCTACACCGGCGGCCGCCAGACTCTGGCCGAGCAGCGTGAACTGGGCGGCAACCCTGACCCTCGAGTTTGCGGCGTGGCCAGCGTCCACGCTTTCCACACCACACCCGAACCGGCCCAATACGCCGAACTGCAAAGCAAATGCCGAACCGGAGAATTACTCTGCGGCCAGTGCAAGGCCAACGCCACCGTCAACCTGCTAGAATACTTGGAATGGCATCGTCAATCACGGAATAGTCTGCCCGACGAAACAGCGCGCCGCGCCCGCGCCCTGTCCGGCTTGACGACGAAGGAGGATTGACAATGAAAGAACTTTACTACAAGTACTTCTGCACTTTGCCAACCACCACCGACGCCGCCTGTGAGTACCAGTACACGGTTTTCGTCTTTGTGGGCATATGCATACTGGTCGGAGGCGCCATTATGATAGGCATTGCTGTGGCGCGCCGGCAGAAGAACGACTAGCCTTGGTTGCGCTGGCCGCGTATCTGCTCTTTGTGTTGGCCGTCGGATTCTTGGGTTCAGTCTGTTATGAATGGACGGAACGCACCGAAAAGTTCTTGCCCAAATCCCTGTTGCGAACCATCGCGTGGTTCTGGATTGGGATGGCCGGCCTACTCCTTTCCGCTCTGATAAAAGTAACCGGCGCATAGCCATTGCAAGCCGCAACCCCATCTCAGGAGATTTTCCAAAATGCCCCACCAGCAACGAATCCTGACCGGAATGCGCCCCACGGGTCAACTGCATCTGGGACACTATCTGGGTGCGCTGGAGAACTGGATACAGCTGCAGCACGAATACGAATGCTTTTTTCTGATTGCCGACTACCAGGCAATGGGTGACCATCTGGACGACATCAGCCTGATCCGCCGGTCGGTGCTGGATGTTGCCACCGACTGGATGGCGGTTGGTCTGGATCCGGAAAAGGCATCGTTCGTCATACAGAGCTACGTGCCCGAGCACGCCGAGCTGACCATGTTCCTGAGCATGTTGACCCCATTGAACCAGCATCAGAAGAACCCCACTCTGCGCGCCGAGATCGGCCAGCTGGAGTCGGAGAACCAGTCGGTAACGCTGGGTTTCTTCAATTACCCGCTCAGCCAGGTGGCCGACATCCTGCTGCCCAAAGCCCACCTGGTACCGGTGGGTGAAGACCAAGTGGCGCATATCGAGTACACCCGCGACATCGCCCGGCGCTTCAATCGCATTTATGGCGAGGTATTCCCCATGCCCCGCGCCCGGGTGGGCCGTGTCCCCCGTCTCGTAGGCACCGATGGCCGGGCGAAGATGAGCAAGAGCCTCAACAACGCGGTTTATCTGGCCGACGACCCCGACACCGTGAAGCAGCGGGTGCGCCGCATGGTCACCGACATCACCGGCGAGAATCCCCGGCTGCGTCCCACCGACCCTGGCGTCGTGGAATACAATCCGGCGTTCCTGTACCACGACGCTTTCAACGATGACGTCGACGAGGTTGCCGAACTCAAGGAACGCTACACCGCCGGCGCGGTCGGCGACATGGAGGTGAAAGACCGCCTGTCGGAGGCGCTGAACCGGTTCCTTGCGCCCATACGTGAACGTCGCGTGTGGTACGAAGAGCACCCCGACTACGTCCGCGATGCGCTGATGGCCGGCACCGAGCGGGAACGGGTCATCGCCAGGCAAACCATCGAGGACGTGCGCCAGGCCATGCAGGTGCTTTATACTTGATTGACGGGGGATAATGCAGCATGGCAACCGAACCCATAGCCAGTTTTGACGACCTTTTGGGTGTGCTGCAGCGCAACCCGGAGTACCGGGCCCGCCTGCGCCAGCTAATCCTGGACGAGGAGTTCCAGCAACTCCCGGCGCAGGTGCGTGGCAATACCGAACGTTTGGATGCGTTGACCGAGCAGATGCGCCTATTGACCGAACGGGTTGACGCGCTGACCGAGCAAGTTCAGAATCTGGCCGGTCAGATGAGAAGCGTGCTACGGCGGCTGGACCGTCACGACCGGCAATTGGCGCGGCTGATTGGCGATGAAGCCGAACGCAGGTTCAGGCAGAATGCCGGCGCTTACTTCGGAGAGATCCTTAGCAGGATCCGCGTGATCGATAACAACGACCTTGCCGTGCAGGTTGATAACGCCATACGCGAGGGAAGATTCAATCGGGACGAACGCCGCGTCCTGCTCGCCCTTGATTTAGTGCTGCGCGGGCGCGATTGGGACACTAACGAAGAGAAGTGCCTGGCTGTTGAAGTGTCCGCCGGTGTGGGTCTGCGCGATGTGGAGCGGTCCTGGAGCCGCGCGTCCTTAGTCGAAAAACTGTACGGCGTTCCGGTTATGCCCGTTGTTGCCGGCTACTCCATATCGCCCTTCTACCGCCAGCTCGCCGATGACCGCGGCGTCCAAGTAGCTATCGTAGCCCCGCCCGACGCCGGCGAACCGGAGGACTACCCAGAAGACGAAGCCGGACAGGTGTGATTGTAACAGTTCAGACTTGGGGGAAGTGAGCAACCGATGGCCGGCGCCGAGCGGGAACGGGTCATCGCCAGGCCATGCAGGTCCCTATACGTGGCTTGGATGGCGTCAACTGTACAGTGCTTCCGGGTTATTTAGAGAATAAGTTCGATCTACAACCGAGAGGCGCATCGTGGTAAGCAGGCGGCCATCACGCGGACGACGAAGGCTGGGCGATTCCGGCGAGTCCAATGTTGAGACTGAGCCGGCGATTGGGTCTGCCCTGGATGCCTACCTGGGCCATCTCTGGGCGGCGTCAATGGTTGAGGTCGGCGATGACGGCGTGGAGTGTTTGACGCTACCTTTCTGGTCCTTGCCGGCTACCAAGGAGGCTGCTGTTAAGCCCGATAGTAATCTCATCCCGTGGTGTCGGCTTTATGTTCGGTGTAACGGGCCGGATTGGGTAGTCAGCGACGGCGGCGAAAACTTAGCTGTTGTGTTGGAGTGTAATCCTGATTTTGACCTTCAAGACGGGGGTTTTCAGCAGTTCCTATCCGGTAATTTAGTCTCGTCGGGACCGTCCAATTCTTTGCGAGTTTCCAGTGAGGCGGGTTTGGAGATGGGTGAGGGCGTCGCCGTGATGGTACGCGCTATTTCAGTCCTAGACACGCTGTTCACAGATATGATATCGGATGCCTTTGGCCCCACTTCGACCGGCGAAATCTCGGTGTTTGATCTAGATGGCGAAGGTATTCGGTTCTCTGATCGGATAGTAAGGCAGGCTGATATTTGGGTTTCAGAGAGCTTTGCGCTTTCCCGCGGTGCTTTAGCAGTAACATTTACGCATCAAGGTCGGCAAGGTAGTGACGCTGCGCTCGTGCGGGATGAACCTGGCATATTTGACGAACCGACGACGTTGTTTGAGCTTGGCGAGGAAGGGACTGGCGTAGGCCTATGGCGTGTTGCAGAAGGCGAATGGCGCGATCCTCATCCGGAAGTCAACTATCATCTAGAAGTTTCAGGCTGGGGAGATTTTGAATGCCTTTTTCTCCAGCCAGACTTAGGCCAAGCTGCCGTGCAGTTTCCTTATAGCACTGGCGGGAGTGGTGGAGCGACGATAGCCGGACCTTTCCGAGTTGGTTCACGCCCTATCCTGGCCAATTTGCGTCATGATGGCGGTGGCCGTTTCTTTGTGGAACTGGTCAGTTTGGACGGAGCCCACGAGTGTGAAGTGATTAGCACTGACGGGCAAGTGCATCTGGACGATTACCCGGTAGAAGTGAAACCGGGTAAAGAGTATTTGCTCTACACTGGCGCCGGCGGCAATTGGGAGCTGGAGTTGACCGAGGGTTATTAATGCCTGTGAATTGCCATGAGGATGAGAACAATGCCCAATTACAACACGCCGAACGCTTTCATGTACAACGCGATATTTAGCGCGGGTGTACTCATTGGGAGCGAAAATTTGCAGGATGACCTACTCCACATCAAAGTGGGTGATATACCCACGGAATCGACGGACGACGTTAGCATCGACGAATATATCTCCAAAGAATGCCAGACAGCAAGTTTCTTGATACTGGCGTCCTGCGACGTCACGATGAGTGAAAATCGTCGCTTATTCGTGTGTAGGTTGAAGTACCTTGACACCAATCGAGAACCGCAATTCCGTACATTACAAGTTTGGATTGAGCCAGTCTCGGGCGCTGCAGGAGGTATCACAATCATACCGCTTACGCCAGCACAAGAGGAGAAAGTACGGAAACTGCTGGATTTCTGATTGCTATCCGGCAGTCCTCAATCTGGTAGGAATGCGGCTAGCCTCCCAGCACATCAACGCCGATCTGCCGGCTTCGTAGGCAAACTTGGTGTGGCAGCGTGGGCTGCAGAAGTAAGTACCCACCTGATGTAGGGGTAGGCCATCGGCCAGAGCGTTCAGGATGCGTTTTAGCGCTGTGTATCCGTACAGGGCCATCCCTACCGGAATCAGAATAGGCGCTATGGTGACTAGCAGCGGGCCGGCGAGGGCAACAGCTCCGGTTACAGCGAAACCCACCACTGCGCCGGCAGTAGCTCGTGATGCGATTGACTTGGCGGCGTCAATGATGGCCTGCTCTCCGGTTTTGCGGCCTTTCTGGTAGAGGATATAGTTTTCAATGGCGGCAACGGGAGCTTCCAGCAGGCCGGCGTACAGTGCGGTGGTGGCAGCTGATTGCAGACAGTCCCGGAATATGATGACGGATGCGTCAAAGGCGTTGGTGGCATGGGCTTGAAACTGCTCGGCTCCGGTCATATTCTCGGCGCCCCGGGCGCGGTTAATGCCGGAGGTTTCCCAAAGAATGTTGTTGCTGCTGTCCGCGAGGTGAGGCGCGCTGTGGGCCGACTGGATGTGACTGGCGTCCTTGCCCTCGGTGAATGGACATATTGCATCCTCGCCCAGGTTGCGTATCGGGTAGGGGATGCTGTCCCGGTAAAAACTTTGTGCCTCGGCAGCCGTGCGGATGCCGCGCTCGCCGCCCAGCCCAGCGGCGGCGAATTTGCCCTGCGAGGAATCGCTGAGGTTTGAGAAAGAGCCGGACGGTACTCCCCTAATCAGCGTATCCACACTAATGGCGGCGGTGGCAGCGCCGGCAATGGTGGCCAGTCGTCCAGCAGCGCTTCCGTCTGCCGTAGCTTCAGGCCAGTCGTAATAGACGTCAACGCCGGCTTTTTCGCCCGCTCCAATATGTCGTCCGCAGCGAGCGCAGGGCAGGCTACGAGGTGTCTTGCCGGAGCTTTGGCCGGAATCTAAATACCGAACATAGCAGGCGTGCTTGCCTTGCGCCCAACATTGCGGGCAGCCGATGCAGTAGTTGCGAAAATCGCCACGGCTCACCCCCGCCGGCGTTTCTTCCGGCAACTCCGATAGGCAAAGCCGGCCCGGCTGGATTGGGTGCCTGCACTCGGCGCAACGCAGGCCGGGTTCGGCAATCATTTGCCACATAGGGAGGGAATGGTCTCGCGGTTGGGCTAGTTGGCCTGGTTGCCGATGTGTTCGTCTGCGGGCGGCGCAAGTCGCAAAGTAAGGATTACTGACACCCCCTCCCGGTCGGCCAGCGCTTGCTGCTGCGGCGCGATGCTGGCACCTATCACCGCCGGAATGACCGGCGTCCCCTTGATAACCGCCAGGGTTTGTGCCCGGTCCCGGGCGCGGGTGATGTCGTCATTGCGAACGCCAGCGGAAACCTCAGCGACAACATAACATTCCTGTCGGTCGCTTTTGCGCCGAGCCGCAATAATAACGTCGGTCAATTCCAGATGGCTGCCCTGGTCCTCAGTGATAATACCCTGTTCCTCGGCGTCGTCGATGGCGTCCTGCAGTTCCGTTCCCCTGGGTATGATTTTGCTCTGCAGGACGCGGGATCGGTTTAACCCCAGCCCGCGGCCGGCGATATTGACGTGAACTTCTCTTTCCAGATCGGAGCCTTCCAGCCGTCCCACTTTCCCCTCCAAGCGACCAACGTGGGTATCCAGTTGACCAACGCGGGTATCCAGTTGACCAACGCTATTTTCCAACCGGGCCTGGCCTGCTTTCAAGTCGGTGACGTCGGTTTCGAGTCGGCCCAGCCTTTCGTTGGTGGCTTGGACAAACTGGGCTAACTGCCGGGGTAGGTCTAGGAGTTCCTGGCCCAGCAGGATGCCACGGATGGTGTCCGCCCACTCCGGCTGCTCGTTCAGAATACGAACGAAATCGACGATGTCGTTCATCGAAGTAGTCATAGACGACATTATATCCCAACGCGTCCTCCACTCCGTTAGCCCACCCCGCCTTGAATCCCCCGGCCCGCCGTGTTAGCGTAGCGACACTGCGCCGGCCACCGTGGTGCGGCGTTTTATTTCTGTAATCCGGAGGGACCAATATGGCAGGCAACCCGCGAGACAAGTACTGCATCGTCGGTGTGGGCGAAACCGAATACAGCCGCGCGTCTGGCCGCACCACCCGAGCAATGGGCGCTGAAGCCATCCGCAACGCCATGAACGACGCTGGCCTTACGCCCGATCAGGTTGACGGGATGCTGAGCTATCACGGCGGCGACTCCACGCCCTCTACGTCCATTCAGTATGACCTGGGCCTGCGGCCCAATTTCTACATGGACTGTTCCGGCGGCGGATCGTCCACCGAAGCGCTGGTCGGGCTGGCCATCGGCGCCATCGAGGCCGGCATGTGCGACACCGTGGCGATTTTTCGCTCCATGAACGGCTACTCCAACATACGCATCGGCGGAACCGGCGCCCGGGCGTCGGCTCCCATCGGCGGGCTGGACTTGATGAAACGGCCCTACGGCCTCATCAGCGCGGTGCAGCAGTTCTCCTACACCTTCACCCGCCACATGGCCGAATACGGCGTGAAAAGCGAAGACCTGGCTGCCATCAAGGTCGCTCATTCCAACCATGCCGCCAGCAACCCCAAGGCGCTGATGAAGCATCCGGTTACTGTGGACGACGTGATGGACTCTCGCTGGATTATCCGGCCGGTGGCGCACCTGCTGGATTGCTGCCTGGAAACCGACAACGCTACCTGCGTCATAGTCACCTCTGCCGACCGGGCCCGGGACCTGAAGCACAAGCCCGTTTACATCAAGGGCGTTCAGGGCCGTGGCACTAAACCCGGAGGCGATTTCCACTACCAGCACGGCCCCATCACCAGGGTTGCCGGTCACTACGTCGGTCCACGGGTGTTCGAGCTGGCCGGCGTAAAGCACGAGGACGTCGATCTCACCGGCTGTTACGATGCCTTCACCTACACGGTGCTGCTCCAGTTCGAGGATTATGGCTGGTGCAAGAAGGGCGAAGGCAAAGATTACGTAACCAGCGGCATCATCAACCTCGGCGGGGCCCGCCCCAACAACCTGAGCGGCGGCCACCTGTGCGAGGGCTACACCCACGGTATGAATATGGTCATCGAGAACGTGCGGCAACTGCGCGGCGCCGTCGATGACTACTGCCCCGGCGCTGCCAACGGTGAGCATACCTACGATTACAGCGTGGGCGGTTGTCGGCAGGTTCAGGATGCGAAGATCAGCATGAACATGGGATGGGGTACACCGGCGGTTGGAAGCTCCCTAATCATGGGCAACATACTGAACTAGACCGCTGAACCGGAGCCGAGGCCATACAGGGAGAACACCAATGCCTAATTACACTTACCGGGGGATCAATCTCAGCATCCCCGACAACGACTCTGAATACAAGGGATACTTCGAAGCGGCTGCCGAGGGTCGCCTGGTGGTCAAGAAGTGCTCAGACTGTGGATTGCTGCGCGGCGAACCTGGCCCGGGTTGCCCCTGGTGTACGTCCATCAATTGGGAATGGCAGCAGGTGTCGGGCAAGGGAACAATCTATTCCTACCAGGTGGTGGCCCACACCGTGATTCCCAGCTTCCGCGACCTGGCGCCGTTTGCCATCGTGCTGGTGGAGTTGGACGAGCAGAGTGGTCAGCCCGATGAGCATGACGGTCTGCGGATCACGGGAAACCTGGTCGATGCCAATTTCAACATGGAAAAGGAAGTGATGGTGGGCATCGGCAAGCGCGTTGAAGCCGCATTCCAACCGGTGGAAGAGGGCTTCAAACTACTGCAGTGGCGTCTCATCGACGAACCCGACCGCGGGTTCACCTGGGCGCATGATGTTCCGGCATGAGAAGGTAACGGGGCGCAAAATAAGGGCGGCGACGCTGGTTGTGTCCGGTGTCGCCGATTCTCTGGCACGTCGGTTAGAGCTTCGATAATCAATCTGCCGGCAGCTCCTCTGGTGTCAGAACTACCTCGCCAGTGGGTTGGTGCCGATGTCGCATCACCAAATCAACCCGCTCGTGTAGGGCCTGAACGGAACCTTTAATCTCGCTAACGTCCTGCGCCAGCAGGAAAAGCCGATTCTCAACCAAGTCTATCCTGCTTTCCACCCGATCTAGCCTACCTCCCAAGCTTTGTTCAACCCCGTCAATCCGGTCGTTCAACCTCTGTTCAACCCCGTCAATCCTTGCGTTCAGCCCTTGTTCAACCCCGTCAATCCGGTCGTTCAACCTCTGTTCAACATGGTCTATCTTTTCACCAAGCGCAATTTGTCCGCGTTTCAGTGTGCCAATATCCTGAGCAGTACGCAGAGTAGTTGCCACCATCGTAATGAGCAACAGGGAGATAAAGGCTAAAAAGCCGTACAGAATGTAGAGTTCAGGCGTTATCATTGTGATTCGCCAACGGAGTGTGTGGATGCCACTATTTTATCATCATCAACTGTCAGGCAATCCCACAGCGCCACCACTCGCCTCTTTTAACCAACCGCGCTCCACATCTCGTAGCCGATTTCCTTGCTGATTAATCCGCCCCGCATCTCGAAGATGTGCACCAGCCTCATTTCCACCTGCGTGCCGGGATTTAGCGGCAAATAGCCGGTGTCCAGCAGCCGGAATCGCACCACGCTGTCATCCACTACCCGGTCTTCGGTGGCGAACCGTTGCAGATTTTCGAACTCCACGTCCTCCATCTTGGCGAACATTTGCGTATAATTGTCGGCGACAGCCCGCTTGCCCTCAAATCGCAGTCCGCGGGCCGGCGCTTCCCAGACCACGTCATCGGTGTACAGATCCAGCGCCGCTTCGACTTCGTTGGTTGCTTCGGAGTGAAAGTGGGCTTCCACCGCCGCCAGGTTGGCCGCGATGATGTCGGGATTTGCGGAAGGGTTGGATACGTTTTGGGTAGTTGACACCGTAACAACTCCTTTTATTTGCGAACAAACCGGCCGATTATTGACGAACGAGACTGACCGAATCGGGGAGGTTCAATCCATGCCGAGCATTAACATCGATCGCAGCAAACCGCTGCGTGAGGAGTCTAACACAGGCCACAATCGCTGGCATCCGGACATCCCCGCCGTGCTGGAGGTTGACGAAGGTGAAGAGGTCGTGCTGGAAACCCGCGACGCTTTCGACGGTCAACTTCACCCCGGCGTAACCGAGACGGTTTTCGATACCGTCGATGCCGGCGTCATCCACCCTCTCACTGGGCCAGTTCTGGTCAGAGGAGCCCAGCAAGGCGATCTGCTGGAAATTGAATTCGTCGATATCGCCCCCGAGCCCCACGCCTTCAGTTGCATCGTGCCTGGCTTCGGTTTCCTGCGCGACATCTTCACCGAGCCCTTCATGGTGCACTGGAACATTGCCGATGGCTGGGCCACTTCCGCGCAAATCCCCGGCGTACGCGTCCCCGGCGCACCCTTCATGGGTGTCTCCGGGGTTGCTCCGAGCCATGCACAACTTGACGCATGGACACGTCGCGAGGCTGAGTTGGCCGCTCGCGGCGGCGTGGCCCTTCCTCCGGATACCGCCAGCTCGGTGCCCATCGCCGGCGTCGGCGCCACCCACGGCCTGCGCACCCTGCCGCCCCGGGAAAACGGGGGCAACTTTGATGTCAAACAACTTTCGGCCGGCTCCAGACTGCTGCTGCCGGTGGCCGTCGATGGCGCTCTGTTCTCCACCGGCGATGCCCATTTTGCCCAGGGCGACGGCGAGGTCTGCGTAACCGCAGTGGAAATGGGCGCGACGTGCACCGTGCGGTTCCGCCTGCTCAAGGGCGAAGCCCAGCAGCGCAACATCCGCTGGCCCCGCTTCACCCGGGAAGACTACTACATCGACCCCCAGTGGGCCGCTCCCCGCAAGTTCATCGCCACCATGGGTATGCCGGTTACTGACGATGGGGTCAACCAGGGCGAAGACCTGACCCTGGCCTGCCGCAACGCCCTGCTGAACATGATCGACCTGCTGCAGGAGCGCGGCTTCACCCGCAACCAGGCCTACGTAATCTGCAGCGTGGCCGTCGACCTCAAGGTGAGCAACGTCGTGGACGTACCCAACTACGTAGTGTCAGCCTTCCTGCCGGAAGACCTGTTCGTGGGGTAGTCGGCCGTCGGGGCGATGGGTTGGTATTGTGGCAGGTGTTCCATAGGCCGGAACCCGGCCGGTAAACTGCCCCTGAAATCAACTAGCAGCCGATGGCTCAACGGCCCGTCCAGATTGACTTGTGCGACAGTAGCTTTGACATCAGTGATTTTCCAAGCGTCGTCTTGATGTACCGTATCCACGAGATAGCGCGGCAACCAGCCCACATGATAATAATCTTGGGTATGAACCATAATCCCGTGGGTTGCAACCGGATTGTCCAGTTCCAGAGATACGCCCAGCCGTTCCCCGACTTCCAGCAATTCAGTCCGTCGAATAGCGTCGGGGTTGGTATGGCGTAAACCGTGCAGGGAGAAACGGGTTGCGAAGCAGCCATCAGCGTTTGGTTCAATAGCCGGAAACATCTCGAAAGTGTCACTGTACGGGGCTGATACCGAAAGTTCCCGCATGGGGTTCCAGTCATCAGCATCCATTCCCAGCCGGCGCAGGTAGGCGGGGCGGTCAGGCCGGCGCGAGTTCATCAGCCGGTTGCGAAACAGCGGGAACAGTTCATCGGACTGATACCATTCCGCAAATTCAGGGAAGCCCAAGATGGAGGAAAAGTGGGCCAATGCTTTGGCGTCCGCAGCGCCGTTGATGTAAGAAAATGTGTAGGCGATGGGCTTGGCCCCATCGTCGGAGTCCAGCCGGCCCACTGGAAACCATTGTCGGCTTTCGTGGTCTTGCCAAGCCAGGTAAAGCGTAGTCATCGGATGCTCCGTAGTAGTTCCCTTTTGCTGGTAGTTAGATACTGGTACGCGAACTCTTTGGCAATATCAGACATAAACTGTGGTGGCACTTTGTCAATCACGGGCCGTAATTCGCTGTCGGATAAGGTTTGCAGCCGTTCCAAAGTGGGCTGAACGACGTCGGATTGCCAACGGCAAATCAATTGGGCCAAGCGTAAGGGAGACAAAGGTACTTTGCGGTTGGCGTCGGCATATATCCGGCCTTTGCCACGCTTCCCTTTGCCGCCGACGATATAGTCTAACATCCTGCCATGAGCCAGGATTTGCTGCCGTCGGGAATCAGCAAGTTCGCGCCCCAGCGAGGAGGCGTGGTCATATGACGGCGCGATTTGAAACTGCGCCTGTCCGGGAGCAATCATTACCATCCAGTTCTCGTGATGACGGTCGGTGTTACCGATTATGCCGTCAAGCATGACATAAGAAGCCAATTGTCCCACCGCAGAGTCTGTGTCCAGCAAACCACTATCCGCCAGATGGGAAATCGCTCTCAGGATATTTTTAACGCTATGGTCATTCTGGCCAAACCGGCGCCTTAAATCATAGCCGCTGATTACATTAGCCAGTACGCTGTTGCCGTGGTAGTACAGCCATTGTGCCGGCTTGAACGACCGGGACAAAGTAGCGGGTTCATCCCCAGATACCGCTAACTGGACTTCAGCACAGGGTACTCCTATCAAATGGCCAATTTCGGCCGCCACTTTCTCCGACCAGGCTTCCCCGTGGTTGGTAGGACGCGGCTTTTTGTAAAGCCATAGCTCACCGTCCGGACCAACAGTCCAAAATTTTTCCCGGCTGCCTACTTGCTCATCGTTGGCATAAATGCCTATCGCTTGGCCCGCGCCAATCTCCTCTGCCGGCAAAATGTTGATGACCGGATAGTAGTCATCCGGTGCGAGCATTAAATCACTCCCCCCTCGGCCAGTAGCAGCATCTGTCCCGTGGTGAGGCCCAGCTCGCCTTGCAGTATTTCGGCGTTGTGTTCGCCGATTAGCGGCGCGCGACGGCTTACTCGCCACGGCGACCCGTTGTAGATGGCCGCGCCGCCCGGGTAGGTGAACGTCCGCCCCAATTCCGGATGCTCTACCTGGGTGAAAAATCCTCGATCCTGCAGGTGGTCGTCGCCAACGATCTCGTCCATGCTGCGGATGGCTCCCCAGGGGAAGTCCCGCTGCTGCCCACCGTGGAAAGCGTCTTCCAGCGTGGAGTTGTTGAAGAAGTTTTTCATCACCTGCACGATGTGGTCGTTTTCCTCGGCGATCACCTCGGGGTTCTGGTAACGCTCATCGCCCAGGTCTTCCGCCATTCCCGACTGGTCGAACCATTCGGCCAGCAGCTTCAACCGTTGGGGCGTCAGGTTGGTGCCCGAGCGCGTGGTATTCAGCCAGCCGCCGTCGCCGGTGGGGAACTGGATGGCCGGCGACATGTCCGGTGCGGCGTGCCTCCCGGTATGCCGTTGCACCACGTCCCCGGTGCTCAGATAAATGGCAATGGCGCCCTCGGTGGTCAGCGCGCAGGCTTCGTGAATCGACGCATCGATGTACTGTCCCTCGCCCGATATGAACCGGTAGTACAGCGCGGCCATCATGCCGATGTATGCGTAGTGACCTCCGATGTGCCAGCTGTTGCCGCCGCCGGGCGCGATGGGTGGAGCATTGGGTACGTCGATCTCGTCGTAACCCGATGACGCCATCTGTCCGCCGCCGGCCAGGTGGGTGATGTCGCTGCTGATGTAGTCGCGCCACGGGCCGGTCTGACCGTAAGGCGTTAGCGAGCACATGATGAGGCCGGGGTTGTCGGCGGAAAGCCGGTCGTAGCCAAGCCCCAGCGAATCCAGATAACCGGGCTTCTGGCTCTCCAGGACGATGTCGGCAGTTGCGGCCAGCCGCTTGATGATGTCCTGCCCCGGTAACGAATCCAGTTTGACGGTGATGCCGCGTTTGGACGTGTTGTAATGCCAGAATGACAGGCTGCGTTCCCGGTGGGGAATATCGTCCATGAACGGACCGAAACTGCGACAGGCTTCTCCGCCCGGCGGTTCGATCTTGATAACGTCGGCGCCAAGGTCGGCCAGCAGCTTGCCGCAAAACTGGCCCTTCTCGTCGCAGATTTCCAGCACGCGCAGGCCGTTCAGCGGGCCCGGCAAATTGTAGTCGGCGGGTCGAGCATCACCCCGGTCGATACCGTCCGGTTGGTTGCCATTGTTGGCGGAAGTCATCGCAGGGCCTCCTCGATGTAGGGATACCGGTCCATGGTGGTGGGCCAGAATATGCCGTTCTCATAACCTTCCAGCAAATCCGAGTGTTCCAGCCCCAGCAAATCCTCCAGGACATCCCGGTTGTGCTGGCCGATCATCGGCGGCGGGCTGGACATCTGCGCCGGGGATTTGGTCATCTTGAACGGCGCGTTCTGGAACTTCCACGGCCCCAGCATGGGATGGTCCATGGGTACGTACATATCCCGGTGGCGCAGTTGCGGGTCGTTTTCCACCCGGTTCTGGCTGCTCTGCACCGCCATGGCCTTTACGCCCGCCTGCTGACATTTATCGGTCAGCTCGTACTTGGTGAAGGTTTTGGTCCATTCTTCAATGCGCTCGTCCATCTCCTCCTGGCGCTCCAGACGACCTTCGATGGTGTTGAACCGGTCGTCTGCCCAGGCGGGATTGCCCATCAAGTCCACAAGTTTGTGCCACTCTCCGTCGGACAGGCAGGCGATGACGGCCCAGTCGTTATAACCTCCCGGAGAAGTGCGGTAGGCGTTGTGGGGAGCGGCGATGGGACCGCGATAGTTGTTCACCAGTTCGTTTCCCGGCCACACGGTGCGGTTGCCGGGTGGGAATCCCTCCCGACGTGCCGGACGTCCGTTCACGGTGCGGTCGAGCATAGCCGGGCCGGTCAACGTGATGCCGGTGATCATTTGCGACAGATCGACGTGCTGGCCCTTGCCGGTGGCCGAGCGATGGCGCAGGGCGGTCAGCGCGCACATGGCGCCGTACATGCCTCCGGTGTCGTCCAGATACGACCAGCCCCAGCCGGCCGGCGGTTTACCGGGCATTCCGGACAGGTGGGTCAGTCCGCTGAGGGCTTGGGCCGCCGGGCCCATGGTTCCGTACCAGTGGTAGCGACCGGTTTGACCGAATCCCGCCATGGACACGTAGATGATGTCGGGCCGAACTTTTCGCAGCTCGTCGTAACCTAGTCCCCAGCGTCGCATGATGCGGCTGCTGAAGTTTTCGATGACGATGTCGGAGACCGAGATCAGCCGCTTCACCAGGTCCAGGCCCTGGTCAGTGCGGGTGTTGATGCTGATGCCCCGTTTGTTGGCGTTGGTATCGGCAAACTGACCGGTGGAGTTTGGGCCCGGTTCCACGCCCGGAGGGACCGTGAATCGGTTTTGCCGCAGGGTATCGAGGTTCAGCGGCCACTCAACCTTCACCACTTCGGCGCCCAGAGTGCCCAGCCAGCGGGCTGCCCAGGGGCCGGCCCGGACCCAGGTGAAGTCGACGACGCGGACGCCTTTCAAAGGAGTAGGCAGGGGCATGGGTAAGCCTCCCGTGCGATTTGGGTGCGGTTCTACTGTGGCGACAGTTTATGGCAAGGTGGGAAGTTGGGCAACCTGTGTTGCTATTGGGTAACTGTTCAGAGTTGGGGGGAAGCGAGGAGTTGTCGGCAGGTGGTGAGGGGGTTGAGGCCCTGTGCTCTCCAGGAGCCGAAGATTGAAGCCAGCGTCATCTTGGTTTCGGTGCCCTGCTGCGAGCGGGTTCCTCCGCTGATCTTGCGACTGATCACCAGCGGCCGCAGGCTGCGCTCGGCGGCGTTGTTATCCGGTGGCACTTCCGGTTGGCCCATGAAGACGAAGAGTTCCTTGACGTGCTTCTCGATGCGTCGGCACAACCTGGCCTGAACCGCCGACGGGTCATCCAGGTAGGGACGGCAGAGGGCCAGCAGGCGCCTTTCCAAAGCCAGTTGGGTGGTGCGTCGCTGTTGCTCCGACGGATGGGTAAAGGCCGCGGCCTGGCGGTAGAGTTGGTGGACCGCGTCAGCCCACTGTGTCAGCCGATGGTCCTGTGGGTAGAGAGTGTACGCAAGTCGTGGATGTCCCGCAGGAGGTGGGCCCAGCAGCGTTGCTTGGGGCCGTCGTAGTGGTGATAGGCGGCGTAGAAGTCGCTGACCAGCACACCAGCAAACTCCTCCCCCAGGACTTCGTCCACCACGGCCTTGCCCCGACCTCGCCGCAGGAAGTACCGCAGGGTGGGCGTGCTAAAGGTCCACACGTAGCCGTTGTGTCCGTCCTCCCGCCAGCCGGTCTCATCGGCGTGGACCACCGGACTGCCTCGGACCCGCTCCACTATGGTTTCCATCACCCCCTGGGCTTTGCGGGCCACCCGTTGCGTGGCAGCCACGATGGCCCCCACGCTGAGATGCAGTCCATGCACGGTGTCCAGGTACCACTGGATGGTGCGCCAGGGCAGCCTGGCCTCCTCGCGCAACGCGGCAATCCGGCTGACCAGGTTCACTCCCAACCGCTGCCGGTCCAGCACCACGCCGTCGAGTTGCGCGGTGGGCGTACAACGCCGTTGGCACTGCGGGCAGGTGCGGGCGAGGTAAGCGTGCTCAGTTACCTCCACCGGAACCTGGGGCAAGTCGATGACTTCCCGTGTCCGCTGGGTCCAACCGCCGGACAACTGGGTTCCACAGTCGGGACACTGTTCCACCACATGCTCCACTCGCTGGGTAGGCGTCGTGCGGGTCCGGGCAAAGCCGTGGGGTCGAGGCTGGCGTGGCTTCTTGGGTCGATCCGGCTTCTGCTCGGATTTGGACTTCAGACCGGGCATCCTTCCCGAAACCCTGGATTTGGCCCGCCCTTCCAACTGGGCAATCCGTTTCTCCAGGTTCTCGATGATGGCCTGCTGCCGAACGATGATCCCAATCAGAACATCCCGGTCGGCGGTGGTGAGGTCGATTTCATGCTCCATGACCCCAACTTGACATAAACAGCCCAAAGGTCGCCAGCCATCGACAAACAACTTTTCAGCAATTCACCTCACCAACTCTGAACTGTTACGAGGCGGCATCCCCGGTTGCGCCCGGCCCCACCGCACAATATAATCACTCGTTGGCGGCACCCCCATACTTTGGCGCTCGGAGACTACCCTTTTGACCTATCTCGACCTGCATTGCCATTCCGTGGCCTCCGACGATTCCCGTGCCACCGTCGAACAGTACCTCAAATGGATCAACGTGCTGCGCAAGCGCGGTTTCACGGTTGACGGCATCGTGCTCACCGAACACCGGCAATTCAACTTCGACGCCGACTACTCGCAACTGGCCGCCGAATACGGCGTGATCGTCCTCAAGGGCGCCGAGCTGGACACCTGCTTCGGCCATATGCTCGTGTATAACATCACTCCCGCCCTTTACCAGGACATCGACTTCGGCGACGTCAGGATGGACGGACGAGAGCTGATCAAAGCCGCTCGACACCACGGCGGTTACGTCGTGCCGGCCCATCCCGGACGATTCGGCATCGGCCTCGTCGAGTACATGGAACAGGGCGAGCAGTTCCCCGGCGTGTCCATCGTCGAACGCGTCAACGCCGGCAGCAAACCCGAAGAGAACCAGCGCGCCGAAGCGCTTTGCCAGCGCACCGGTTACCTCGGCACCGGCGGCAGCGATGCCCACCTTGCCAGTCATATATGTCGCGCGGTTACCGAGTTCCAGGCCACCATCTCCACCAGCGAACAACTGGTGGATGCCCTCATTTCCGGCGAATTTCGCCCCGTTTCAATCGAAGAAACCGCCGCTGCTCCCGTCAGCTAATTCAGCATCCTTTGGAGCCTGTCCCAATGCCTACTCAGATTGACTACGAATACGACCACTCCCTCTACGGCGTCGAGCACGAATCGGGTCCCTTCGACGTCACCGAGGAGATTATCAGCGTCTTCACCAGCAGCGTAGGGGAAGACAATCCCATTTTCGCCGACGCTGACGCCGCTCGAGCCGCCGGGTACGCCAACGTCGTTGCGCCGCCCATCCTGTGCGCCCTCTTCGAGCGCGGCGAGCTGCCCGACATCAAGCTCCGGTTCGGTCGACGCCAGTTCCACGGCGGCCAGCGCGTCGAACCCCGGGCTCCCATCGTGGCCGGCGACCGCCTCACCGCCTCCTCCCACCTCAAAGACGTTTACACCAAAACCGGCCGCTCCGGAACCATGGTTCACGTCGTCTGGGAAACCACCTTCCGCAATCAGGATGGCGTGGTTGTCGCCGACGTCCAGCGTTCTCAAGTCGTCCGCGAGTAACCCTGACCCAACAACCCCGTCCCAACCCCCTTCTCCCTCTGGGAGAGGGCCGGGGCGAGGGCGGCCCTCCCGCCCCACCACGGAGCAATACCCCGATGTCTCAGCCCGCCAAACTCTACTTCGAAGACACCGAACTCGGCGATGAGATCGGCCCCATCATTCTGGTGATCACCGACGAACAGGTCGTCAACTTCTGCTCACTTTGGGGCAACCCGCATCCCAACCGTTTCACCGACCAGGCCGAAGCGGAGAAAGTCGGTCTTGATGCGCCCATCGTGCCGGGCATCATGAGTATGGCTGTCGTTTCTCGCGCCCTCACCGACTGGGCCGGCGCCAACACCGTGTCCGATCTCGACCTTGTGTTCCGCGGGTCGGTGCCCCACAACCAGCCGTTGCACGTCGGATTCCAGATCAGCGACACCACCCAGGAAGACGGTATCAATCGTGTTCAGTGCGACATCACGATGACCGGACCGGTCCCCGACCGACCCTACATCATCGGCACCGCCCAGCTGACCCTGCCCTCCCGCTCCGATGACGGGAGATAGCAATCGGTCAGACGGTAATGCCGGTCCTCACCAAACCCGCAATGCAGCCGGATCGCTGCTATTGCGGCACTTGTCTGCATCTCTCATCGCAGCTGCTGACTTTGCGCTGTTCCAGGCAACCGCCGTTGGGCTTACCATCGCCGTTTACTTTGCGATTCCATTGCTGGACAGCAGTATCAGCCAGAACAGTGTAAACTGGAACTGGATAAGGATATTCCAGATTATCAGTCCCACCATTACCGTATCGGGAGGCGCAGTAACCGTGCTTACCAGCTACTTCTTCGCCAAAAGGGCTCAGGAAGCTGAACGGCAACAGCAGGAAGCCGAGCAGCAACGACAAGAAGAGGCTCGTCTGCGCTCCGAAGCTGAGCACCGACAGCAAGAGGAAGCCCGGCTGCGGCAAGTTGCCGAAGCCGAGGTGCAGAACCTTAAAGCTCAATTGGAGCGGGCAACCACCCCGCGCCGCCGTCATCGCCGCCCCCTTCGGAATGGCACATTGCACGAGGCGCAATAGTTATGCTGTCCAGCTATTTCTTCCACAAGTGGGCCCTGGACTCCGAAAGGCGGGCTCGTGAACGCGAGATGTACCGGCAGCAACATCTGGTGCGCATCGAAGAACTCACCACCCAAAAGCTGGAAGCCGAACGTCAACTTCACGAAACTATGCGGCTGCGTTACGAGGCCGAAACTAAACTGCTCACTCTCAAAGCCCGGCAAAGGCGCCGCCGACCCCTGCGGTAAAGGCCATCACCTCCCATGCTGCACAAGCTGCGTCAAGTCGCCATGATGGTGCGCGACCTCCCCGAGGCCACCGACCTCTATGGTCGCATCCTTGGCATGGAACCGTCCCGCACTGGAACTCTGCCTCAGTTCGGCCTCGATAACGCCGTACTGCCGGCTGGCAACGGCACATTCGTCGAGTTGCTGGCCCCGTCCAACGACGCCTCGGCCGGCGCTCGTTTTCTCCAGCGTCGCGGCGAGGCCCCCTATCTCATCATTTTTGAGACCACCGAGTACGACCGGCTCATCCCCCACCTGAAAAGCATGGACGTGCGGGTCACCGCCGAAACGCAGCATGAAGGCTCCCGCTCCGCGTTCCTCCATCCCGCATCCTGCAACGGCGCGTTCCTGGAAATCGTCGAGGTAACCAACCCCAACAACCCCTGGCCGGCCGCCGGCCCCGACTGGCAATGGTCAACACATCAACCCGGCGTTACGCAGCTCCGTCAGATGGCCGTTATCGTCCGCGACCTCGACGCCGCCATCAAGCGCTGGAGCCGCATGTTCGGCCTGGAACCCACCAGGCGTTTTGCCATCAGCTTCACCGACCTCGAGATCGCCGTGCTGCCTCTCACCGGCCGCGATACCTTCATTGAGTTGGCCCAACCCACCAGCGACGACTCCCCCTCTGGGCGCTTCCTGGCCCGCTACGGCGAGGGCATCTACCTCACCATCTACGAGATCGCCGACTCGCTGGCCACCGACGCCTACCTGCAAAACCAGGACATCCGGTTCACCACGTCGCGCCGCACCGACAACTACACCAACCTCGGTTTCAACAGCATTTGGCTCCATCCCGCCACCTTCAAGGGAGCCTTCACCCAGCTATCCCAGGTGCTCAGCACCGACAACCCCTGGCCTCCCGCCGGCGATGACTGGCACCGGCAATAGCCCCATGCACATCGGCGCCGCCCACAGCCATACCCACTCCCGCGACGGCCAAACCCACACCCACGACGGCCACGCTCCCCAGGCCGTAGACTTCCAGGACCTCACCGTCCGCTACGGAAACACGGTCGCCTTGCATGACGTATCGTTCTCCGTGGAAACCGGCAGCCTAGCCGGCGTAGTCGGGCCCAACGGGAGCGGCAAATCCACGCTGCTCAAATCCGTCGTTGGCCTGGCCAAACCCAAAAAGGGCAACATCCTGGTTCACGGCCACCCCAGCGTATCCATGCGCAAAGACATCGGATTCGTGCCCCAGTTGGAACAGGTGGACTGGAACTTTCCCGCCTCAGTTTGGGACGTGGTGATGATGGGCCTCACTCCCCGGCGCGGCCTGATCCGCTGGCACAACAAGTCCAGTCGGGACGCCGCCGCCGCCGCCCTCGAAATCGTTGACCTGGCCCACCTGCGAAAACGCTCCGTCGGCGAACTTTCCGGAGGCCAACGCCGCCGCGCCCTTCTTGCCCGCGCCATCGCCGCTGACCCATCCGTCCTGCTCCTCGATGAACCCATGAACGGCCTCGACCCCACCGCTCAGCACAGTTTCCTGGACATTCTGGACCACCTGCGGTCCCGGGGCGCTACCGTCATCATGAGCACCCACGACCTTACCTGCGTCTCCGCCCGCGCCAGCGACGTCGCCCTCATCAACCAGACCCTCATCGCCTACGGCCCTCCCGAAGAAGTGCTGCTGGAATCCGTCCTGGCCGACGTCTTCGGCCACCAGCTCGTCGTCCACGTCGCCGGCGGAGCCTACGCCCTCCACCACCACGACCACCAGATCACCTGGCCAGGCCAGCCGGACGACGTTCCCCGCCGGGACTAACTGCCTCCCACGCCTGGCCGACGACCACCGCTTATCTTGGTTTGCTCCGGCGTACCAACCGTAACTTTTGGCCTGTCAGCTGCCGCCATACCGTCCATAATCGCCGTGGGCTTCGACAAGCCTCCTGGATTTATATTCGTATTGATGAATCCCGCCGTTGAGGTGGTTGTCGACATCGTGTTGGCCGTCATCGACTTCCGTCTCATCCGCAGCGGGACAGCCCGCAATGCGGCGCCCGAACCGGCCTGACTTCTGTTAAAATGTCTGCACACTACCCCGGTCGGTGAACCCAATGACTACCTTCAACAACATCGATGACCTGCTCCGCATCCTGGACGAAAATCCGCAGTTGCTGGATGCCGTTCGCGCGCGCGTCCTCACCCGCGAACTCCTCGCCCTTCCCGAAACCGTCGCCCGCCTGACCGAACGCGTTGACCAAATCGCCGTGCGCATGGACCAACTTACCGAACGCGTTGACCAACTTGCGGAGCGCATGGACCAACTCGCCGCGCGCATGGACCAACTTACGGTGCGCATGGATCAACTTACAGAGCGCATGGATCAACTCGCCCACAGAATGGATCAACTTACAGAGCGCATGGATCAACTCGCCCACAGAATGGATCAACTTACAGAGCGCATGGATCAACTCGCCCACAGAATGGATCAACTTACAGAGCGCATGGATCAACTCGCCCACAGAATGGATCAACTTACAGAGCGCATGGATCAACTCGCCCACAGAATGGATCAACTCGCCGAGGGTCAGGAAATAATCAAGAACGATATCGGCGCAATGAGAACCCAGATGGGAGACATTAGGGGCCGTATCGTGTACGACATTACCCGCGACGAAGCTCCATTGCTGGCGAACGACCTGGGCCTCTATTATGTCGCCACCCTTTCCCGCCGCGACCTCATGAATCTCACCCAAGATATCGACACCGGCGACATCGAGCCCAACGACCTCAAAAGCTTCCAACGGGCAGACGCAGTAATCCAGGCCACCAATCCGGATGCCGAAACTGTTTACATCGCCGTTGAAGCATCTTTCACCGTCAACGGACGCGACACTTCCCGCGCCCGCCGCAACGCTCGCTACCTCACGCGTTTCACCGGAATCCCCGCCATCCCTGCCGTCGCCGGCGTTGTCATCGACCACCACATCCGGGATGCCCTCGCCTCAGAACAGCTTTTCTGGTACGAAATCCCCCTGGGCGACCTCCAACCCGAGTAAATCCACCATCAACACCACAGGAGCGCAACCCCATGTACGACCTTAATGGCAAAGTAGCCCTCGTTACCGGCGCCGGCGGACGCCACGGCATCGGACGCGCCATCGCCACCCGCCTCGCCTCCGAGGGCGCCGACGTCGTCGTAACCGACGTCGAAGCATCCCTCGACGCCATCCGCACCGAAGACCGCCTCGATGGTTGGCGTGGTTTGCCCAGCGTAGTCGAAGAGATCCAGGCCATGGGACGCCGCAGCGCCGGCCTCTACTACGACGTCTCCGACAGCACCGAGGTCAACAACATGGTCAACGACGTGCTCCGCGACTACGGCCGGATCGACATCCTCGTCAACAACGCCGGCTCCCGCCCCGGCCGCGACCGTGTACTAATCGTCGAGCTGGAAGAGGACGCCTTCGACGACGTCATGCGCGTCAACGTCCGCGGCACCTACCTGGTCAGCCGCGAGGTCTGCCGCCACATGGTCAATCGGGGCGGCCCCGGCAAAATCATCAACATCTCATCCGGCGCCGGCAAGCGCGGCATCGCCCGCTACGGAGCCTACTGCGCCAGCAAGTTTGCCGTCATCGGATTCACCCAGTCCCTCGCCCACGAGATGGCCCCCTACAAGGTCAACGTTAATGCCATCTGCCCCGGCCTGGTGGACACCGAGCGCGTCGACTTCATCGCCGCCGCCCTGGCCCCCGAGGGCGTGTCCGGAGAAGAACATCGCGCCCTCATGGTGCGCGAACGCGAACTGCGCGTCCCCATGGGTCGCATCGCCCAGGGCGACGACATCGCCCGCATGGCGGCCTTCCTCTCCTCCGCCGAATCCGACTACATGACCGGCCTCAGCATCAGCGTCTCCGGCGGCTCCGAAATGAGCTGATCCAACCGGCAACTGATGGTTGTCTTAAACAATAGAAACGAACACAGTCTGAAGGAATGTATCATGAATGACGAAAATCCTACTAATGACAAAATTGTCGCGGACATTACGGATTCGCTACATAATAATCCGGATGCCGACAGTCTTCTAATTGACATCCTCGCCAACCATATCGTGAAAATTAACCCTGCGAATAATGCAGTAGCTGACGCAGCGAATCTCATAGAAAAGCTGGCCCGTGAAAGGGGAGAACATAGAGAATGACCACCCCCATATCAATCGAATCCGTGGACATCCAAGGATTTCGAGCTTACTTGAAACCGCAATCCTTCTCTTTTTACAAAGATAACAGGCCTTCCAGCCTCGCCATTTTTGCCCCTAACGCGAAGGGCAAATCTAGTTTAGTGGACGCCTTTGAGTACTATTTCTCAGAAGATGCGACCCTTGATCGTCTGGGCCGGCGTGCAGGCCAAGCACAAGCCGGGCCAACTGCTTTGGAACACGTTAGGGCAAACGACTACGGCGTAGAGTCTTACGTTCATTTCAAATTCCGACAAGGTGCTGACCAATTCGGTGGCGCACGCCGTATTGCTGACGGGAAAGGCGTACCGGTAGCGGCGCAGCGTGTGCTGTCCTCCACGATTGTGCCATTCGTAATCCATGGCTATGAATTACGTAGTTTTGTCGACGCATCTGCTGAAGATCGCTATCGAGAAATGGCCTCGTGGTTCTCCCTCGATCCTCTCGTTTCTATCCAGCGAAATCTACGAAGTCTTCAACGGCAAATCAAAACAACGACCGAATCACAGTCTGAAGTCAACGAACGCCTTCACGACTTGAAACGCGTCACGTCAGATGAATTCACTGTTTGGAATGAGTCAGACACCTGCAAATGGTTCAACACCCAAGTTCTGTCCAAATTAGACCCGTCGCTGGCGCTTGCAGAGATTTCCGAAACGGATGGCGCCTATCTTGTTCTGATTCAACGAAAAGAGGAGGAGGAGAAACGCGTTGGGCTGGCGACGCTCAAAACATTGATTACACAGATTGAGGCTCTCTCAACACCTGTAGCGAATGATCGCAGTGAGCCTACCAGCCTTGTCGTCAGATTTGAAGGCTCTGTTTCTGATTACGACCTCGCTATTACTCGCGAATCAAACGAGCGAGACAAGGCAGGTCAAGCTGTTTTCAACGAGATATGGAGCAATGCTCACTCGCTCTTTGAGATGGAAAACCACGATTTTGATACCTGTCCTGTCTGCGATACAGAATTCAAATCGACGCCTCACGGTTCACGCGATGCGGTGCGCATAAGCATAAACGCCAAACGCACTATGCTAACCGCGTACCGGCAGGCAGAAGCCGCACTTCGCACTGCCAGAGAGCAAGTATCCAAAAACAAGCAGACTCTCACAACCACGTTGAGTAACCTGTGTACCGGATTGGCAGATGCCGGCTATGAGGGTCATGCGGAGCCAGTCGTCGCTTACCACGCCGCTTTGGATGCCTGGACCTCTGGCCCACCATTACCCCACAGCACGGAGTTGTTTCAGGCGATGGTCTCCATCCGTAGTTTGCTAACCGAGGCACGAGACCGCTTGGTGATGCAACAGGGAGAGAACACATACTCTAACGCTCAGGGGATTGCCCGTGACCTGGTTCGCATCAAGGATGACCTGGACAGAATCAAACGTACCCAAGCGGAAATTCAAAAACTGTACACAGAATTAGAGATACCGGCAAAAGTCATTGAGACAGCCATTGTTAATCACATCCAACAACTATTCTCCAAACTCGAAAGCGACGTAGACGGCCTTTACAAGAAAATTCAAGGGATTGCCGCGGACGAAGCAGCCATAGTCCGACTTCAACTTGCCGACGAAAATGCAGCTAACCAGCAGCAGGTTAGCCTTGTAATTGATTACTCTGACAACCGAAAAGGCGTCGCTCCCACTGGCTATCTCAGCGACTCTCAAATCCATACTGTAGCGTTGGCGCTACGCCTTGCCGCAATTCGCACCTTCAATGCAGACGCTCCCATCATCGTCCTAGACGATGTGGTGACGTCGTATGACGCAGACCACCGCAAAACCATCGCAGCAACTCTAGCCGAGCAATTTGTGGGATTCCAAATTGTAGTGGTTACCCATGACGAACAATTTTTCAATCTGCTGCGGGATCACCTACTAGAATCTGGTTGGCGATTTCGTCGCATTACGAATTTGGACCCGGCTTTTGGACCTGTTTATGCTGACCATCGCACCCCAGACGACTTGATTGATGGCAAACTCGATGTCGGAGAATCCGCCGGAGAATACATCCGAATGTCCGAAGAAGAATGGCTGTTGCAAATCTGTCGCGACTTTGGCGTTTCGGTTACGATTCGCCCAATTGAGAGGCCCTTCCTATACGAGCGAGCCGAACTGGCATCGGCACTAGCTGGATTTTTGAAGGACAGAAAACTGGTACCACCTAGAATCTCTGGTAATGCCAATTCTTACTTGTCCAGCCTGCAAACCGGCGTGGTTGAGAATTTCGCCAGCCACTTCTCCGACAACCCACATCAGTCAGCTTCGGTCGGAGATGAAAAGGCGAGATGGGAAGAATTCAAATCATTCCGCAACCTGTTCGTTTGTTCCGGTTGCGGCAGGTCGCGTTTCAAAAGACCATCGCAACTCAGCAATCCAGTTTGTAGGCATCCGAGCTGTGAGGTCCAATTTGCTTTCCAAGTCGCGTAGGCGACGGCCTGTCCATCAGCGTCTCCGGCGGCTCCGAAATGAGCTAGAGTACTGTCGAGGTTGCAACAACGGAGGCGATCGAAGGCGTTTTGACCCGCTGATGCAAAGAAGTTAAAATGTGAGATCGACGAGCCGGGGTATTAGGACGTTGAATCATGGGAAGGATAGCAGCTGCTCTATCGATAGGACTGCTGTTCGTTGCGGTCGCCATCCTCGTAAACGTGCCCGAAAATTGGTACTGGTACGCAGAATGGGGACTGAAGACATTGCTAGTGGTGATCGGCATCTCATACATGGCGACCGCTTTGCGCGGACATTGACCTACGGGAACGCGAACAAATGACGGTCCAAGCAATTAAAGATGTGGCGTCAACAGATCAATTACTTGCGCGTCTTGTATCGCACGATGGAGTGGGGAAGCCTCGCTGCTGCCGAATACATCATCGTTTCCATTTTGAGTGAAATGCCAAAGTTTGCCGACTGAACGTAGCTGTCGGCGCGCTAATCGCTGCGTCACCCACCATGCCCATCGACCGATCACAGGTAGAACACATCGCCGCCTTGGCTCGTATCTCCCTCTCCGAGGCCGAGATCGAGGCATTCACGGCTCAGCTGTCCCAGATTCTGGAGCAATTCGACGTGCTGCAATCCCTGGACACCGGCGGCATCCCAGCCACCGCCCACGTCGCCAACCTGGACAACGTCATGCGCGACGACCAAACCGACGACTGCCTGCCTGCCGAAGACACCCTCCGCAACGCTCCCCGCCGGCGCGGCGATTTCTTCCAGGTTCGCGCCGTGCTGGACGAGTAACCCACCCGTTGCCGGATTCCATGACCGAACTATGGCGGCTCTCCGTGGCCGAGGCATCGCGGCTGCTGGCCCAACGCGAGATCAGCAGCGTCGAGCTCACCGAGGCCTACCTCGCCCGCACGGCGGCGGTGGATCATCAACTGTCCTCCTATATCACAGTAACCGCGGATACCGCCCGCCAGCAGGCCGCCGACGCCGACCACCGCATCGCCGCCCGTTCTCATTCCGAGAGACTGGCCAACCCCCTCACCGGCATCCCCATGCAGATCAAAGACCTGCTGTGCACCTCGGGGATCCCCACCACCTGCGCCTCACAGATGCTGGCCGACTTCGTGCCCGTTTACGACGCCACCGCCGTCGCCCGCCTGCGCGAACACGGCGCGGTGTTGCTGGGCAAGGGCAACATGGACGAATTCGGCATGGGGTCGTCAACCGAAAACTCCGCCTTCTTCCCCACCCGCAACCCCTGGGACACCGACCGCGTTCCGGGCGGAAGCAGCGGCGGCTCAGCCGCAGCGGTGGCCGCCGGCGCGGCCGCTTTCGCCCTCGGCACCGACACCGGCGGCAGCATCCGCCAACCGGCGTCCTTCTGCGGCATCACGGGCCTCAAACCCACCTACGGACGCGTCAGCCGGTACGGTCTCGTGGCCTACGCCTCCTCTCTCGATCAAATCGGCCCCCTGGCTCGCGACGCCGCCGACTGCGCCCTCATTCTGCCGGCCATCGCCGGCCACGACCCCCGCGACGCCACCTCGCTGCCCGACGCCGTTCCCGATTATCCCGCCGCCCTCACCGGCGAGGTGTCCGGCCTCCGTCTCGGCGTCCCCGATGAATACTTTGCTGACGGCATGGACGCCAACGTCCGCGCCGCCGTAACGACCGCCATCGACCGGCTGACCGCAATGGGCGCTGAGATTCGCCGGGTTTCCCTGCCCAGCACTCAATACGCCCTCGCCTGCTATTACATCATCGCTCCGTCGGAGTGTTCCGCGAACCTGGCCCGCTACGACGGCGTGAAATACGGCTACTCTCACCGCGGCGACGGCAACATGTGGGAGGCGATGGAACGCACCCGTCAGCACGGCTTCGGCCCCGAGGTCAAACGGCGCATCATGCTCGGCGCGTTCGCTCTTTCATCCGGTTACTACGACGCCTACTACCACAAGGCTCAACAGGTTCGCACCCTGATCCGCCAGGACTTCGACCGTGTGTTCGCTGATGTGGATGCGCTGGTCGCCCCCGTCTCGCCGGTCGTGGCCTTCCCCATCGGAGACCGCGCCGACGATCCGGTGCGCATGTACCTGGTGGACATCTACACCCTGCCGGTCAACATCGCCGGCCTGCCCGCCATGTCCATCCCCTGCGGTTTCGCCAACGACGCTGATTCCGACAAACCCCTGCCCGTCGGTTTGCAACTCATCGGCCCGCACCTGTCCGAACCCACCCTGCTCCGCATCGCCCACGCCTACCAGCAAACCACCAACTGGCACCGGCAAAGGCCGCCCATTTAAAGCCTATCCTAAAAATGGGTGAAACCCGCTGAGTAGTGAATGGGGAAGGAGGCAGAGGAGCGGCTAAACTTGGGGAATGACGAAAGCGAAAGAACCCAAGCCGCCGCGACCGCCCCGCGCTGGCCCAGCCACTCCGACCAACCCCACCACTGGCTCCTTCCAGGTATCCGACGAGCTGTGGGAAGCACTGGCTCCACTCCTTCCCCAGCGGGTGAATACCCATCCCTTGGGCGGAGGCCGGCCCCGGGTTCCGGACCTGCGCCAACGGTATCTGCTACGTGCTGCGCACCGGCTGCCAGTGGAAAGCCTTGGATGCCACCGGCATTTGCTCCGGCTCCACCGCCCACCTGCGCTTTCAGGAATGGGCCGCCGCTGGGGTGTTTCTGGAGCTATGGCGGACCGGGCTGGAACGCTATGACAAGTGAAGGGTTTGGACTGGAGTTGGGTGAGCATGGACGGCGCCCTGACCAAATACCCCTTGGGCGGGCTGACAGGGGTATGTAAGGTGTTTTCAGGGAGGCGCATGGCGGGTGATTTCCAGGTTGGGCTTGGGTTGGGGCCAGGGTTCAGGCAGCAGCCAGACGCGGCTCCAGAGCCGGCCTCGGAGCAGCAACCGCCTGAGCCAGTCAATGCCGTGGCGGATTACGCTGACAGTCCGTCTCGGCCTACGCCAGGGGTTGAGATGCGTGGGAGCCAGCGCCCCCGTATCCAGTACGGGGCCGGCTTTGGGCGGCGTCCGCAGGTTGGCTGGGGCAATTCTCCGGTCATTGGCGTCTTCCACTCTGGTGCCATAGGCCAGGGTCAGCAGCGTGGCCACCGACAACACGAGCCAATGCCGGGAGACACGCGCCGGGTCGGTCCGGCGGGTCTTATCCCATTTCCAGCCCAGGCTCTTGACCGCCTTGAAGCCCAGTTCGATCCAGAAGCGGAGCGCGTACCAACTCACCCCGACTGCTTCCGGCGGAAGGTCGGTGAGGATGATCCATGGCTCCTCCTGCTCGGCGTACCAGACCGCCAGCAGAGTGCAACGGCGTTTGGCGTCGGCGAAGGCGGTACCGCTGCCGACCCACGCGGTATCGGGACGGGAAACGAAGGCGCGGGCGGGCAGCCGGCGGCCGCCCTGGGCGCAGAAGGTGATGTTTTTCGGATACCTCATGTAGGGATGCCAGCCCCCGGCCTTCGCCGGGGCAGGCTCTGAGCGCGTATCTGTTGCCACAACTTGGGACTGGCCAACCCCCGATCGCACAGCACGATCACGGTCATCTCATCGGGGACCGCTGGGGCCAGTGCTTGCAGCAGTTCCACTATCGGGTCCATCCAGGCCCCGGGCCGGTTGGCGCGCATGATGCGCCAGGCCACGGGAATGGCGCATCCCCGGTAGACCACGCTGATGACGATGGCAGTGGTTTGGTCTCCCTTCAGCGTGGGGTCCACGGCCAGGGCCAGCCGGCCGGAATGCCACCAGGCCAGGACCCATCTGAGCAGCGGCGCGAAGCACAAACTTACGTCCAGCTCGGTCCGGCAGGGACGCGCCCGGTCGCTGCCGTCGTACAACCACTCCCTGAGATACTGGCGCAAGTTGTTCCAGCTTCCCCAGGGCGAGAGGGCCGAGGCCACGGCGTTCTGGCAGGCGCTGCCGGCCAGGATAGCCCCGCATACCCACAGAGCCTGCCCCGTACTCGATACGGGGGCCAAGCCGGTCAACTGTGGCTGAGTGAGGTGAGGTAAATGCGTTTCAATAATCTGCTGCATCTGATAGCATTCCCTGGGAAGGCGCATGGGACCCCTCCGGCGTTCGGTTCCGTCAAAACCAAGATGCCGGATTCCCCTGCGCCTTCCCAAGCTACTTCCACAACCAATTTCAGCCGTTACATACCCCTGTCAGCCTTGGGCGGGGGGAAAACCGGTCCCAACCCCACGGACCGGGGTAAGAGCGGCGTCAAACGCAGTCTGTTGACAGAAGCCCAAGGCATCCCGGTGGGGCTGGCGGTGGACGGGGCCAACCGCCACGATATGAAACTGGTGCGGGCCACGGTGGACACCTCCCCGTGCCACGCCCCGCCCAGCCCGGAGCATCCCCAGGGTCTGTGCCTGGACAAGGGCTACGACTTTGATGAGGTGCGCCGCATCGTGGACGAGTTCGGTTTCACCGCCCACATCCGCAGCCGTGGGGAAGAGGCTCAGGCCATCAAGAAAGCGGCCGGCTTCAAAGCCCGGCGCTGGGTGGTGGAACGCACCCACAGCTGGATGAACCGCTTCCGGCGCATTTTAGTCCGCTGGGACAAGTCTCCCACCAACTACATAGCCTTTCTGCATTTCGCCTGTGCCCTTATCGCTCTCTGAGCCGCCGGGTTATTAGGATAGGCTCTAAGTGATTTGTCGACTATCAGGCATCTCTCAACCTGCGGATAGCATCTTCGGCCAGCATATCTCCCGGCCGCCTGGGAACGGCTCCTCTGGCGAGCCGGTAGGAACCCGGCGGGACGTCTTCGAGAATTTCCACGTTCATAATGCTACGAATGGTGGTCGGACGACCGGTGGATGCTTCCCGAGACACTCGCCCGCTGACTCTGGCCCGCTGCCCCCAGGCTTCCCGCATAAGTTCTTCCTGCCCCGACGCCAAGTAGCAGGCTACGGCTTTATCATGGAGGGTGTCGTAAAGGTTGAAGCGCAGGCCGCCCCGATTGCTCAAGGTCTGTACCCTACCCGTAATTGCTCCGATGGACACCGTTGGAGTGGGTTTAGCCGGGTAGTCGCCGTTGCGATAAATCGTGTAATCGCTATCCTGTGTTTCAAATCGCACGTACTCCATGGTCCTGGTCAGGTGCTTGATGGCGTCGGCGGCGCGCGTTACCTGACTGCCGAACTGGGGCAAATCTTCATGCTGCGCCAGCGCGACGCCCACTTTCTCGTAGCTATCTACAATTCGTTCTACTTCCAATGGGTTGGGAGCCTCGCCCCGAAATGTTGCGATAGCGCTTCCAGACTGCAAATCTTCGACGATCCAGGTGACGCCAGAAAGCTACTATGCCATTGGCAAAGTCGGCGATTTCGACGCGCCCGCCGAGTTCAAATGTGAGCGTATTCTTGGCCATGTCCCGTGTCCGAACGAGCCGCTTTGACGCCTCGGAATAGCCCCCCATTTGATGTAGAGGGGTTTTGGCGCTTGTTATAACAGAATATCATCTAATCAACCATTGACAGCACGCGGCCCACGGAGTGCTACGCTGAGCCGCTACCTTGCCGCTGCCGGCGGGATTTTTGCGTACCGCAAGTTGCAGTCGCTCCGTGTCAGGGACAGTGGCGTTGCGCGGTTGACAAGCCGGGTTGCGTAACATACCATGCGACTTACCCCCCCTATCGATTCGACGGTAGGGTCGAGGCCGCCCCAATGGCGGCCTCTGTCATTTTAAGGGCTATCGATGCTTACCAATTTTTACATCGACGGGTTTAACCTGTACTACCGCGCGCTCAGGAATACTCCGTTCCGGTGGCTGGACTTGCGTAAGTTGGCCGAAATGCTGTTTCCAAACGACGAAATTTGCCGTGTCTGCTACTTCACTGCCTTGCTCAACGAGCGGCCTGATAATCCCGGCCAACCCTGGCGCCAATTGACGTACTTGCGGGCGTTAGAGACGTTGCCTGGGTTTGAGATTCACTACGGTACGTTTCGGCCACGAATGAAGACGCGCCGGTTGGCGGAGCCCATACCGGGGCTGCCGGAGTATGTCCGCATTATGGACTCGGAGGAGAAGGGGACGGACGTGAACCTGGCGACCCGTCTCCTCGTTGACGGGTTTACCAACGCTTACCAGCAGGCCGTCATCGTGTCCAACGATTCCGACCTGGCCAGCCCGATGCGATACGTGCGGGACGAGTTGGGGCTTAAAGTCACGGTGGTCAACCCTGATAACAATAACTATACACACTGGGATTTGGAGGACGCGGCGACCTACGTCAAGCGGCTCCGGAAAAGCCATTTGCGGCACAGCCAGTTTCCGCCGATGGTTGCCGACGCGCAAGGTCGGATAACCAAGCCAGCAAGGTGGTAGCGTTGCGGATGCTGGTGGGACAGCGCCAGCGACACCTCGCCCTAACTCTCACCCGCCCCAGCCCAGCGACAGCCACTCCGCCGGCAGCAGCCATTTCCCGGCCGGGTCAACTACCAAGTTAAAAATCCCCAGGGTGGATGCGCCCAGCAGATAGTTGCCATCAGAGCCGAAGATGACGGGGCAGGGGCGTTCGTCGCCGTCGATGTTGAAACGGGCGAACCCGTAGCCGTACTTTACCCGGCTGCCGTCGGCGGGTCGGCTGCGAGCGCTTTCCGCTCCCGTTCCCGCGCCAGGGCCAACTGATAGTCAGCCTGGAGGTTGGTCCAGAACTGCGCCTCGATGCCAAGCACCTTCTCCAGGCCGATTGCGGTATCCGGAGTGATGGCTTTCTTGCCTTTAATAATCTCGTTCACTACTTGGGCCGGCCGGCCGAGCCTTGCTGCCAGTTCCTTTTGGGTCATGCCGCGGGCTTCGATCTCCTCCGCCAGAGTTTCGCCAGGAGGTATCGGCAAGTCGGAAAACACACGCGGGTTTTTAGTCGTCATAATGGTCACTTACCTCCTCTATAATCACGCTTTCCTCCGTGTCGCCCTTCGTCACTATGAGGCGCCACCGTCCAGTTAAACGGATGGACAGCTCGCCTCTCCCTGACGACCTTAGAGGGTGCAGACGCATTGACTGGATTTTGTAAACCTCTTGAAAATTGCTGACCGCGTAGAGTCGATTGATGCGGACGATGTATTGCCGTCCCACATCCGGCCCCATCGTTGGATTGCTCTGTTCGACTCTTCGTAGCACCGTTGCAGTTGATTGGTTCGGAAAGTGACTTCCATTATTCACCCATAGGGTGATGGTATATCGTGGGACATACTCTCGTAAAGGCTCCTTATAACGGCCTGCTGGCGCGGTTATACAATGGCCCGACCGGCGGTAGCCGCCCAGTCATTCCGAATGCAGCGTGGGAATCCCAATAGCGTAACAGTTCAGAGTTGGTGAGGTGAATTGCTGAAAAGTTGTTTGTCGATGGCTGGCGACCTTTGGGCTGTTTATGTCAAGTTGGGGTCATGGAGCATGAAATCGACCTCACCACCGCCGACCGGGATGTTCTGATTGGGATCATCGTTCGGCAGCAGGCCATCATCGAGAACCTGGAGAAACGGATTGCCCAGTTGGAAGGGCGGGCCAAATCCAGGGTTTCGGGAAGGATGCCCGGTCTGAAGTCCAAATCCGAGCAGAAGCCGGATCGACCCAAGAAGCCACGCCAGCCTCGACCCCACGGCTTTGCCCGGACCCGCACGACGCCTACCCAGCGAGTGGAGCATGTGGTGGAACAGTGTCCCGACTGTGGAACCCAGTTGTCCGGCGGTTGGACCCAGCGGACACGGGAAGTCATCGACTTGCCCCAGGTTCCGGTGGAGGTAACTGAGCACGCTTACCTCGCCCGCACCTGCCCGCAGTGCCAACGGCGTTGTACGCCCACCGCGCAACTCGACGGCGTGGTGCTGGACCGGCAGCGGTTGGGAGTGAACCTGGTCAGCCGGATTGCCGCGTTGCGCGAGGAGGCCAGGCTGCCCTGGCGCACCATCCAGTGGTACCTGGACACCGTGCATGGACTGCATCTCAGCGTGGGGGCCATCGTGGCTGCCACGCAACGGGTGGCCCGCAAAGCCCAGGGGGTGATGGAAACCATAGTGGAGCGGGTCCGAGGCAGTCCGGTGGTCCACGCCGATGAGACCGGCTGGCGGGAGGACGGACACAACGGCTACGTGTGGACCTTTAGCACGCCCACCCTGCGGTACTTCCTGCGGCGAGGTCGGGGCAAGGCCGTGGTGGACGAAGTCCTGGGGGAGGAGTTTGCTGGTGTGCTGGTCAGCGACTTCTACGCCGCCTATCACCACTACGACGGCCCCAAGCAACGCTGCTGGGCCCACCTCCTGCGGGACATCCACGACTTGCGTACACTCTACCCACAGGACCATCGGCTGACACAGTGGGCTGACGCGGTCCACCAACTCTACCGCCAGGCCGCGGCCTTTACCCATCCGTCGGAGCAACAGCGACGCACCACCCAACTGGCTTTGGAAAGGCGCCTGCTGGCCCTCTGCCGTCCCTACCTGGATGACCCGTCGGCGGTTCAGGCCAGGTTGTGCCGACGCATCGAGAAGCACGTCAAGGAACTCTTCGTCTTCATGGGCCAACCGGAAGTGCCACCGGATAACAACGCCGCCGAGCGCAGCCTGCGGCCGCTGGTGATCAGTCGCAAGATCAGCGGAGGAACCCGCTCGCAGCAGGGCACCGAAACCAAGATGACGCTGGCTTCAATCTTCGGCTCCTGGAGAGCACAGGGCCTCAACCCCCTCACCACCTGCCGACAACTCCTCGCTTCCCCCCAACTCTGAACAGTTACGCCGCCTCACGTGTATCCACTTTGTCAAACCAAACTGGCCTACTGTCATTGCGAGGAGCGGGGGGAACGGGTTTTTACATGGATGGGCCTGGGCTATCGCATATGAAATTACAGCCACGCCACCCCGGAGAAAGCCGGAGTCCAGAGCTTGTAATCTGCTGGAATTTCGCAACGAAACTACTGACTTCGGGCACTGGATTCCCGCTTTCGCGGGAATGACGGCGGTTAAACCGTCCATATGCGATTTCCCTGATGGATGGGCAGTGATGTTTTGACACGCAGTATTATTGTATGTACAAATAGAGTAATGGAATATGAGTGGGACGAAACCAAACGCAGGGACAATCTGGAGAAGCACGGGATAGATTTCGCGGACATTGAAGAATTCGACTGGAATTCCGCCCTGGTAGAGCCGGCTCACCGACAATCCGAAATGCGTTGGGTGTCCTCGGGTTTATTCGAGACCGCTTGCACAACCTCGTGTTTACCATCCGGGGCGACCACGTCCGCATAATCAGCGTCCGTAGGCCAACGCACGGGAACGGTACAAATATGGATGAGTCTATAGAGGGAACCGGACTGACGTTTGACGAAATTGTAGCCAGTGGGATGAATTTTGACGAGATCTCTGCGAAGTACGGTGAAGAAACCGCAATAAACGTTGGAATTGCCAAAGACCCTGACCAGTTTGAGCTTGATGACAAATGGTTTGCCAACGCGCGTCCGACCAGTGAAGTGCATCCTGAATTGGTCGAGCGCTGGCGGAATACCCGCGGCAAACAGAAGGCTGCGCCGAAGCAGCGCATTACGATCCGGCTTGATGCTGACGTAGTGGAATCGTTCCGGAGCAGCGGCAAGGGCTGGCAGTCGCGGCTCAACGCGACATTGCGCCGGGCGGTGTTTGGCGGTTAGCTCACCGTCGCCAGCCACTGGGTGAAGGTGTGGCCCAGGGTTACCGGATCGTCTAACAACAGGGGAATGCCGGCGGCGTTGCCGGGGGCGATCTTCATGTGGACGAAGCAGGGTCCGGCGGTGGTGGCCGCTTCGGTGAGGGACTGCCGCAGCGTCTCGATATCGTCGGCGCGCCAGACCTTGAGGCGGCAGGATTCGGCGATGTCGGCCAGGTCCAGGTGGGTGGTGAAGGTGGCCTGGCCGCCGGTAGAGGCGTATTGCTGGTTGTCCAGCACGACCAGCAGCAGGTTTTCCGGTTGGAGGTAACCGATGCTGGTGAGGGAGTTCAGGTTCATCAGCATACCGCCGTCACCTTCGACTCCCACTACTTTTCGGTAGGGGTTCTGGCGATGGCCGGCTGATTCCAGGCCCAGGCTGAGGCCGAGCAGAATGCTGCTGACCAGTCCCATGGAGTCCACGACGTAGAGATGGTTGGGCTGCCGGTCGAGGTCGGCCATCTCTCGGCTAGTGGAACCGCAGGTGAAGACCACGGGTTCGGCGGCGAACTCGGTTGAGATGGTTTGCAGGGCGTCGATGCGGGGAGTGGTCATATCAACAGGCCCTCCGTGGTATTTGCCTGATGCGTTAGAGCAGCCATATCAGGAATGACATGGTGGTAATCGCAGCCCCTGCACCGGCGGAACACGCTATTAGAGCAAGGTGCAGTCCGTCACACAAGATTTTCGCGCTTTCGCCAGTTTTGCCGCTCGCTTTCCAGCCGTTGCTCCGTTGTAACTCGTCTCTGTTTCTCGTCTGTCAGTTGCTGTTCCACATTTGCTCTGCTCTGCTCCGCTGTCGCCAACTGCTGCTCGGCATTATGTCCGCCTGCGCAGAGCATCTGCCAGTTGCCGGCGCACTTTTTCCAAGCACTGCCCCGCCTGATGTCGTGCCAGCCGTTCATATTCCAGCTGTTGCTCCACTTCTTGCAAGCGGCGCTCCATTGACTGAGAGGTTCCGGTTGACGGTGGCTTGATAATATAGTCCAGCCTTTCCATCCATTCCGCCGGGCAGGGACGTGTGCTCTTATAGTCGGGGGCGAATGCTTCGCGAAAGCACCGCCTCAGATTGGGTTCCATGCTTTGCCAATTTTCCTTGAATTGACGCATAGTCTTAGAGATGTGCAGAGTATTATCCCGGTATGGGAAATGATCCAATCTGATTTTATCTTTAGTTTCCGGACGATTGCTGCTGATTTGGTAGGGATGCTTCCCGCGCATTATCAGCTTGAAAATAAGCACGGCCAAACCGAACCGGTCATCATTGGCGGTACGTTTTGCGCCCAGCGCCAACCCCGGCGGCGTATAATCGGAGCGTCCTACGGTACAGAGGTACGTTTCGTTGGTGGCCGGGTTTTCTACTTGCATCGAGTCACAGTCTATGATGACTACCTGCGCTTGGTCATTAGCCAGCACGTTTTTTTCATTGATGTCGCCGATTACATATCCGGCCTGGTGTATCCAGCCGACAGTTTCGGCCAGGTTGCGGGCCATCAACAGCAAATCCTGGCGTTCGTATTTTGCGTTGCGTTCCTTCTCCAATTTTTTCTGCTCTTCCAGATTGTAGTACCGGAAGATTTCTCGGAATGAACCCGTATCTATTTTAGGCATCAGAAATCCCACGCCCTTGCTATTGAAGTCATACAGGACATCTTCAGGCCAGGCAAAGGGCGTATGTTGCCTTACGAACAGGCTGCCCCCGCCGTTGCGAACCACGGGGCGCTTCTGCATCATTATCCTGATTTTTTCGGACCTTTCCTGCGCCAGGGTTCTCTGTGTGGATATGTTGGCTGGATTGGACGGCTTCCATATTTTTGCTACCTGTTTAGTGTTGCCGGCAACCGCATAGACTTCCCCTTCGCCACCGCCCCCAAGTTTGACGTCGAGTTTCACGGGTTCGTTTTTGCTATTACGGTAAGTTGCAATCATTTCAGAGCCTTCTCGCCAGCAGTAGCGTAACGTCGTCGTTAGTGTGTTCCCTGACGCGAGAAGACTGGAGGAAGCGGCGCAACCCCGTATAGGCTTGCACTTCATCGGGTTGTTGCACCAGCCAATCGAAAGTGGAACGGAAAAATGGTGTATGCGGTATTCCTCTCCGGTAATCCAGCGCCAGGTTCTGGATGCCGTCGGTGAACATTGCGATGTACTCTACATTCAAGTCCGTTCTAACATGGAACTGGCATACTGTCAGGGCGTTGCGCCCGGTGATGAAATTCGTTTCGTTCGCGTATTCACCGCGGGCCGGGCTGGTGATGAAGTGATAATCGCCATCGCTGCTACCGGCGATGATGGCCCCGTCTCCTATCTGCGCTGCGGCCAGAGTCCCGCCGGCATAGATTGCCAGCAGGAGCGTGGTAGCGTAATCGTCAATACGGTGCCCCTGCCTATGGGCAGTTTCGTCGAGCCGCTTTTGCGCTGCGCACATTGACTCGACCAATATACGTTCCAGTATGTCCGCTCCCGTGCCGTTAGGATTTTCGCGCAGTCGCTCCGTGGCAGTGTGAATACTGGTGTTGGCAGCCTCGAGCGCCCCTGATCCGCCGTAAGGGGCAGAGCCGGCGCCGTCGGCTACGGCGGCTACCAAGGTGTCGCGCGGCGTTCCGAGCGCGCGGTAAGTGCGGTATCGCACCGAATCTTGACAGGGTTGGCCGGATTTAACGTGGCTGGAACCTTGTGCAGACGCTGAGGTTACCTGCCACCGTAGCCGGCGGTCGCATTGCGCTGGCGCCGGCATCAGTATTCGGTGAGTCCGGGCGGGAGGGGCAGCGTAAGGCGCTCTCCCGGCTGAGACGTTGAGATTGCGGATACGGAACTGGCCAGCCATTGAAAGATTTTGTCAATCTCGGCATCCTGTATCCGGAGCGGCGGGCGCTGCGGCGTGGCTATCTGAGCCAGCATGGCCATGTCTGCGCCTTCGACCCCGAAGAAGAAAAACGCTACTTGCCGTTCGGCTTCTTCTCGGGCAATCCGTTGGGTGGCTTCGGCGATTTCCCCCGGGGTATCATGCTGCGGGTACCCGTCGGTGAGCAGAACGACTAGCGGGCGGTAATATCCTATGTTGTTGGCCCGATAGTCCTTCTTGCGCTGGGCAATCATATCCAATGCCTTGTTAACTGCGCCGGCGATTTTGGTGCCGCCGCTGGCCGATAGCTGGGGCGGGTCAAAATCGCGCACAGTGACGAAGTCCCGCACGACGTTGATGGTATGGTTGAAAGCGACGACGGCAATTTCGGCGCGCAAAGCCGTCAACCGGTCGCGGGACACTTCATCTTTGAAGCCTTTGATGGCGTCGTTAACCATCTGAATGCTGTTACCGGCCATGGAACCGGACACGTCCAGCAGCAGCACACACGCGCAGCGGTCTTCGGGATTATCGGCAAATTCTGCTCTATCTTCAAGGTTAGGACTGGACATAAAGCAACTTCCTCATTCAGGACCAGGGCCTTTCAGTTTTCCGCAAAGTAGCCGTCATTCCGGCGAAAGCCGGAATCCAGTGTCTCTTACGGCAGGAATTTTCTGGGTTACGGCCTGTGCCGAAACGACGCTAAATGAGCACGAATCCTCGAAAACTGAAAGGCCCTGCATTCAGGACTCAGACTGTTGACCCGCAGCCATTGTATTTATTTTGCCGCTTGCAATCAATTGCGGTTTTGTCGAGTCAGTCTTTCAAATTGAGGAATACCACTATGGGTCGGCGGGTCATGTAGGCGTATTCGTAGGCGGATTTGATTACGCCGGGCCACTGGTCGAAGGGAACCCGGTAATCGAGGGCGGATGCCTTGATTTTCATGGACTCGACCATTTCCAGCGCGGTTTCAGAGTAGTTGTGGACGGCGGCGTTGAACTCGCCGAATCCGCCCCGGCGGATGGCAAGGATGAGCATGGGCATGTGGTAGGCCATGGCGAAGGTAGTGAGGGCGACCATGGAGTTGCCAAGTCCCACATCCTGGATGAACATAACTCCCCGACGCCCGGACATGGTGAGACCCGAGAGGATGCCGATGCCCTCTTCCTCGCGGGCGACGGGGAAGCAGCGAACACCGTCGGCGGCTTCGAAGTGGCTGACGACGGGCGCGCCGAAGCTGTCGGGGATGTGGATGACGAACTCGACGCCGATGCCCTCTAGGCCGGCGATGACGGCGGCGCAGGCGTTGTTGCGATAGTCGGTGGCTGGTGAGACCATCAGGTTCAGGCGGGACTACTTTTCGGTGTGACCGTTGGTTGTGCCATTACCGTTGTTGAATGGGGGCATAGGCTCTCCGGTATCCGGGTCAATGCCGGCACGGAGCATCATTTCGCGCAATACCATTTCGCGCAATTTAGCTTCTGCATAGGCTTCCGCGTAAGCTTCCGCATAAGCTTCTGTTCGGGCTTTTTCAGCTGCTTTTTGAGGGCGTTGTTTCCACCAGTCCCAGGCTAGTCCAATTGTCATACCGGCAAAACCTCCTGTGAATTCCACCAAATAGGCCGATGCCATGCCTTGCCAGAACAACTTTGGGGCACGTCCCAGCATCGCAATGATAGTTTTCGGCAGCCCATTTACACATCCCCCGTACCCACATTCTACCAGTGCTGCCAATGTATACGTGAACACGAGACCAAGAAAAATGAGCCTGGTTAGCTCCCGGCGCACTACGCCCAATAGCGGCAGCAGGATCGACGGGTCCATGTTCTGGGATTTATCTCAGCAATGTCGAGAAGGGTTGGTCGGCGTCAGGCCCGGATGTCGGCCAGGAATCGGCTGGCGCTCTGGCGGACGAAATCCTGGATGTTGACCGACATGAGGTGGACGCCCCGGGCGGCAAATTCCTGGAAGCGCCCCACGTTGTCGACAGTCATGCCGGCGCCGGCCACGCCAATGATTTTGCCCTCGGCCAGAGTGCCGTCTATGACCTGAGTGATGGCGGCATCGACATCGGCCTGGGGCGGCATACCCATGGCCTGGGTGAGGTCGCTGCTGCCGACCAGGATGGCGTCCACGCCGTTGACACTGGCGATATCGCGGACGTTGGCGACGGCCTCGGGGGTTTCGACCATTGCGATGATGAGCGTTTCTCGGTTGGCGGCCTCATAGTATTCGGCGGGAGGCAATCCGCTGCCGAGGCGGTTGGTGCGTCCGCCGGTGGAACTGCTGCGGTCGCCCATGGGATAGTAATGGGACGCTTGGGCGACGGCTTCGGCCTCGGCGCGGTTGTTGACGTGGGGCACGATGAGTCCTTGGGCGCCGCGGTCGAGGAACCGCAGCAGGGTGGACGGCTGGGCGTTGGGGACGCGCACGACGGGGGTGATGTCGTGGAGTTCGGCGGCGCGGATCATGTTTTCGGATTCGGAGTCGTTGGATGATCCGTGTTCGCAATCGATCCACACCCAATCGAAGCCGAGGACGCCGTACACCTCGACAAGGATGGGGGCATAGAAGTTGATGCTGCCGCCGACGGCGATTTCTCCGGCGAGGAGTTTGGCTTTGGCGCGATTGGTTCTAACCATGATGGGATTACTCCGTGGGGTGGGGATGTTAGCGGGGAGTGTCGGGTTTTTACATGGATGAACATGATGGACAGGATTTTACGGGAGTGGGAATTGAAAGGGAGAATGCCGGGCCGGCCTATAAGCCGGGTCCTGTATCCGCCGTAGGCGGACGGTGACCATCTATCTAGCCCCACAACGGGTTGAGCCAATGCGCTCGGTAGAGGCTGTTCAGCTCATCGTTTAGCGTTACCGCTGGGGTCGTCAGCGGCCAACCCGGGGACGGGCCGGACACCCATAGTCCCCCTATTTGGCCTTGCTCCAGGTGGGGTTTGGCCGCCGGTGCGTCGCCGCACGCGGCCGGGCGCTCTTACCGCCCGATTTCACCCTTGCCGACGGCGACCGAGGTCGCAACCGGCGGTATGTTTCTGTGCCACTTTCCGTCGCCGACGCGCCGTAACGCACCGACGCCTGGGAGTTACCCAGCACCCTGTCCGGAGGAGCCCGGACTTTCCTCCCCGAGACCATTACAGTCTCGCGGCGGCCACCCGGCCGTTCCGGCATTTTCCTGGTTCGAGGCTAGCATAGGCGTGGAAGGCGGTCAAGGAATGGCGGATGGTTCTGCGACAGGATCAGGATGAGCGGGGCGGGTTTTTACATCGATGAATAGGATGGACAGGATTTTTGGGTGTTATGTGTAACGGGATTGCCACGTCGCTGACACTCCTCGCAATGACAGGAGGTCAGGGTCATTCGGTTTTCCCGGTTTTGTCATTGCGAGCGCAGCGTGGCAATCTCGTCGCCGTAGCAATGGTGATTTCCCGACGTGTGTTCAACCTCAACGAGATTGCCACGTGGTTCGACAGGCTCACCATGAGCGGCTGCGCTCCTCGCAATGACAACCGAAAGACCCTGGACAGGAGGTGAGGCGATTTCGCTACTCGCCTACTCGCCAGTTAGTTGCTCAAAACTGGCACGATCGCTACGACATTCGTAAACAGGTCTGAAGTCATTTCCGCCCGAGTTTCACAACCTTATAACGTACTTTGACCGGGCTCGATTAACGACCTCTTCCCTCAGTTCCTTCGAAACGCCGCAGTCAGCGAGTATGCACGCGACAACCAGTGCGTATAGCTGCTCATTTACCGAGTGGATCTGTTCCACGTCCACTAAATCATCTGCATAGCCTTGGAAATGCCCGATCCCTTGTTCGCTGCGGATTTTCTGCACTTCCTTGGTCCACGCATTAGCATCTCCTATCCAGTCAAGGAATCCTTGGCCAGTCCGGCACAACATTGGGTTGAGGATGTCTGGTCTCAGTACCACGTGTGCTTTGGGGTTGACCATAGAGTGGCGCCGGTATACTTCGCACGCCATTAGTAGGTGCCCGGTTCGGTCCGTGATGAACGGTGGCTCTCGGTATCGGTCTATTAACAGCGCTGTCTTTAGGACCCCTTGACCGTGCAGCACATCCAACCATTTGCCGACTCCTGCTATGCCACCCAATTCGTCCATCGAGAATAGTTCGTTGTGCTTGATCGGATGCCCGCTGGTTCGCAGGATTGGAATGTAGTAAGCAATCAACCGCGCATTGGCGGAACCTTCGACAATCGCAGTCCACTCCACGGACGTCGCTTCTCCCTTGGCGATGCTCACTAAGGCTTGCAGACTGCATACCACGTCCTCGACTACTGCCCAAGATTGAGGCTGGTCAAAACCTACGCGGAAGAAAGTGTCAGTTGTTACCGTAGCTTCGCGCACATGGTGCCTGGTTTGTTTCCACGAAGGTATGATTGTCTGCCGGATTGTTACCTCACCCAGCGACCACCGGTGAGTTAGATCGGGCTGGTTCGTAAGCCAAGACAGGGAATGTGATGAGCTACCCCGCTCCACTTGGATCCCCTCTAACCCGTGTGCCCAGTCCTCGAGCGATTTGACCTGAACCTCAACACACGTGATGTTGTGTGGGAGATCGCCGTCGTAAGGTTCTCATCGGAACGCATAAGAACAATGCCAAGTTTCTTGGGTTCGCGCTGGGAGAAATCGACCTCCAGAGGTGCCACTTTCGATAACGATGGCGTCCACAAGCTTGATGTGATCGGCCGCGAGTACACCGTGGATGGTTCGGAGTTCCTGGTCTCTTATGCCGTCTTCGAGGAGACTGCCTTGTGTTACCAGCGTCACGCCTGTTTCGTCGGAATTTACCGTGCCTTCCACACGGTGTTCAGCGCCATCCGGTAACCAGAACAGACCCGGTTCGCTCACGTTCGTCATAAAGCGATTCCCCATTCCCCGAGCCGTCTGCGCTCGGTGCCGTTCGTCCTTGCGGGATGTTTAGGGCAAGGGTATTGAATGCCAATCCGCGCCGCGCAACACGACTACGGACCCGTGATCGCTGTGCTATTGACCATCCCAGCTATCAACGTCGCATAGGGCCACGATTCTTTTGGCGTAATTGGTTCCCTTGGCACTTACCAGCTTCTTATTGAGGCAAATCTTCCCTATGCGGTCCATTGCCATTACGAACGATATTCTGCCTGCAAAAGATCCGTATTGTGGGGAAACCGGCGACAACCACGCGTTGTGCAATCCCCGCGATAGCGTCACTCCCGTTTGTATGTAAAGTTCGTTCTGCCGACGGTTTCGATTTTCGACTGTACTTTCGAAGGCAATGAGCTGCTCGAAGTTCTTCCACGTCGTACGCGGACGTTTTTCGCTGAAACGGGCGCCGAGGATTGCTTTGACCTCAGCCATTTCATCGTCCCACTTTTCCTTCAACTCTGCTGGAATCCCATCAAATTGGCTTACGGGCTTCAAAACCCTGTGATAGCAGTCAAGCAACTGCCATCGTGCGTAATCGATCAGCCGATCCTCATCGTCTAACAGATAATCTAATCGGAATGCAGCCTCCGCTATGGGTCGGGCTAAATCGTTCGCAGGTTCTGCGAAACCCTGCTCACGCATCAGCTCCATCGCCCTGTGTCTTTCGATGGTGTATTTGCCATCAACACAAACGCAGTGCCGCCAGAGGTTGTTGGTGTTCCAAAAGTGCTCCGGGTGCCTGGTCACTTTCGGCAATGAATCCACCAACCAATCACCGACTTCCGCTATCTCAGCGCATTTCGAGCTGTCGTCGAACGAGTACTCCACAGTCCTCTCTCTCCGTTCAGGGTCCCTGGCGGCCGTTTCGGTGCAAAAGGCGTCTCAACACCTTCCCGCCCGCGAAATCACGTCTGGGGGCGTTATTTGCGGTCGTGTTTTGCTGTCCCGTCCAGATCGGATGGGCGTCAGAAAACTTGGGCTTATACAAAAAGTCGGCTTATAAAAGGTCTGCGTTTTCGGGCGGTTCGAGTAGGGATTGAGTTTACATAACAACCATTATTGCAACCAACCCCATCCGGTCCGCCCGCCCCGCCGGCCTTGCGGCCCGCGAAAAATCGATCTGATGTTGTTCGGTGCTTACGGTATTCAGTTCCTCTTCAAGATCCCGCTTCCGGGCTTCGAGTTCCCAGTACCGGTTTTTCTTTTCTGTTACTGAAGGTCCGACGGCTCCCACCATTCTCCAGCGTATGCCGTTCTCGTCGGTTTGGACTATGGTTCCGTCTGGATCTCACTCTATCTGGGCCATTTGTTAGCTCCTTACGTTGACCAGGGTAAAATCGCGGAATGAAGGGTGGTGAGGTTGATCCGTGTTTACGCAACTTAGTCTTCGTCTCGGCAAGCAGGGTTTATTCTGGGCCGCTCATCAACCAGACACGCTGCCATCAATGACTTGAGTGATCGCACTATTAGGTTCCAGATCGTGGCGCGGTAGGCAGCAGGCGGCGCGGGACTGATCGTCGCCCTGAGGCTTGGATATGATCTCTCTGTTACTGCTGTACACGGTCACAGGTTGTACCGATGGTAGCACAGCGTTGCTGCACCAAGAGTACGAGATGGAGGACGGCCAGAAGCCTATCGTGAACAACTCCCTGAGTGCAGAAACCGACCGCTAGGTTCGTTAAGCCGCTCGCTGCAACTCGTTGAATTGGTGCATCAGCAGAGCTGCTATGATCGTCGGATCGGGTTTCTTCTCGCGTAAACGCTTTCCCGCCTGCGGTAGTCTAATCCGCATGTGCCTCATGTGCACGTAGTCGTCGGCCTTGAGGTGAGCCAGCGCCGTCGCAAGGTAGCTGAGCATGGACATCGCGACGTGCAGCGACACCTTGTAGATGTTGAGATAACGGTGCGTGTACACCGTAAAGCTAACGGCGTGGACACAGACGGCATAAGCGCGCCGTGGGGCAATGAAAACTACGGCCTAGGAGGCAGAGCGGCAGAATCACAGCCAGCGGGTCTAGCGTCGAGCTGAGCCGCTTCTATGATGGATTCAATGACCAGTCCGGCCACAAGGTGAACGGTCAGCCCTACCCGCAGCGTCTCTCGATCACTTCCACTCCATCCTACGAAACCGACACCTACGGCCCGGGCGAGATCATCTATATAAGCGTCAACTTCGACTAGAACGTCGACGCGGGGCGCAGATGTCTTCGCCATCCTCAGACTCGGGTCCGTCTGGACCCAGGGTAAAGTGCCGTACGCATCCGGCAGCGGCACCAACACACTCGTGTTCAAGTACAAGGTGCAGCCGAGCGACATGGACCGCGATGGAGTAACCGTCTTTCTGCCCCATGGACTGGACATCAAGGCCACCGGCACCGAGATCGCTTACCAGCCGAATCCCGGAGGCACGACACCCGTGCTGGAAGACCAGCCGGGCCACAGGTCAACGGCGCCGGAGTAGAAGCCAGGACCCTCCTGTCGGAGGACTGTAGCAGGCTGCGGAGAATAGGGGTCGCAGTAGCTGTTCAGGCTTGGTAGTATCTGAACGAGTCCTCTACGTCAGGCCGAGAGCCCCCATCTCAATCTTCCTCCCAAAAGGGGGAAGTGGTTAGCCCTCCTCTCAACTCTGAACAGTTACGGATTGCAGGCTCGCTTGCACTGCGGCTTGGGCGTATCCTACCTTACAGAATCGTCTCCCCGCACTCTGGCAGGTTTGGCCTCCGGATCGGGTGTTTGGAGCCGTGAGCCGACCAGCTCTAAGGAGGTATTTTCCAATGGATACACGCTGGACTATCTTCGCGATTGCCATGCTGGTCTTCGCCTGCTTGTCGTGCGTCGGAGGCCCTGATGCCGTCAGGATGGGGACCGAGGGGGCGTATCCTCCCTACAACTTCATCAACGACGAGGGCGAAGTCGACGGGTTCGAGCGGGAGTTGGGGGAAGAGTTGTGCCGACGGGCCGACCTCGAATGCACCTGGGTGACCAACGAGTGGGACAGCATCATACCCAACCTGGTGGCCGGGGACTATGACACCATCCTCGCCGGGATGAGCATCACCGACGAACGGGACGAGGTCATCGATTTCACGCAGCCGTACTTCCCTCCCGGCGAGTCAGTTTACCTGGCGCTGGTCGAGGCTGGCGGCGAGGTGGTGGACGGCAGAGTGGCCGCCCAGGTGGCTACCGTGCAGGCCGACCACCTGTTGGAGTCCGGTGCGACGCTCCTGGAGTACGAGTTGGCCCCTGAGGTGGTCTCGGCCGTCCTGGGCAGCGAGGCAGACGCGGCGCTGGTTGACCTGGGGTTCGCCCGGGAGAGCATGGCGGGGCATGAAGGAAAGCTGGCCCTCGTGGGCCCTCGGGTCACACTCGACTCCGGAATCGGTGTCGGCGTCAGGGAGGATGACGGCCGGCTGAAGGACAAGCTGGACAGGGCCATCGCCGACATGAAGGAGGACGGATCGCTGAACGCCCTCATCGAAAAGTGGTTCGGCCCCGACGCCGAGAAGTTCTAGTGGCTTGCGGAGGCCTTGGCTGATAACGTACCGGAACTTGAGCAAACCGGCATCGGCGGCGCTGGCCTTGCTGTTGGGGTATCGGGCTGGCCGGCGTCTCCCCAACTCTCCCTCCCTACAGGCTCTCCCCCGCCGAAGGGCTGGCAGCCTTCGCGACGCCGATATGGAGACCATCGTCCACGAGATAGGTCACGGATGGATGGGGTGGCCGCACTCATTCACGGAACTGCCCTGGGAGCCGTTCCCCGGAGATGGGATCGAGCGGCCCAACCCCTACAGCAACCGGTTCGACGTGATGTCGTCTCTCAGCGAAGTCCCCGCCCCCGGCCGGCATCGGGATATGCCCCCGACGCTTGCCGTCAACCGCTACTCCGCCGGTTGGGTCTCCCTCGATGATATGCTCTTCACCTTGCCGACAACGCCGCATACACGCTGAGCAAACCTTATGACGACGGCCACCAGTTCCTTGTAGTCCATTCGGGCCGCCCCCGCGCGTTTACTACATTGGAGGTCCTGCCCGAGCGCCCCTCCGCCTACGTGATCGAGTTCCCCGACGTCTATAACCCGTGGGTGACCGGAGAGCGGCGCCCGTTCCGCTACGACGGCGTGCTCGTGAGCCAGTATGACCAGTCCACAGGAACAGGGATAAACGCTCGGCTTGGGCCTGCGCTGCACGATCCCCGCAATCCGCAATCCAAACATGATGTCGGCTGGGGACGGGACGACTACTCGCTCATAGGAGACGGCGAAAGCAGGGACATTGGCGGAGGCGTCATCGTGGCAGTGAGTAAGAACGAGGATGGCAGCTACCACGTCTCGATCAGCGGTGGGAGGGTTGCGGAGTTCGAGCCGTGGTGCAAGCCGATCTGGTTTGCCCAACCGACCGAGTACGATACGGGCTGCCTGATGGACGGCTTCGATAGGACCCGTTGATGCCAGTGCGGTGCGGTTAAGGAAGGGAGCCAATAGGGAGCCAATTAGGATGCCACCGATACGAGAGGTGGCATCCCCCAGACAGCGCCAGCGAGACACGGACGGCTTGGTGTGGGTACGGGATGGGGTCTTCGCCGTGGGACGGGGAGATTGCCGCGTCGCTGACGCTCATTGCAATGACAGGGGCGTGGGGAATTTCACCCTCACCCCAACCCTCTCCCATCAAGGGAGAGGGGGACGGGCTGGGTTCGCGGGAGTAGCGGCGGGATTGCCGTATTGCTGCGCTTTTCGCAATTACAGAAGGGGGGGTCATTCGGTTTTCCCGGTTTTGTCATTGCGAGCGCAGCGTGGCAATCTCGTCGCCGTAGCAATGGTGATTTGCCGACGTGTGTTCAACCTCAACGAGATTGCCACGTCGCTGCGCTCGCAATGACATGAGGAAAACCGAAAGGCCCTGTTACAGGAGGGGGCGGGATTGCGTTACTGGTGCAAGTTTGATAGTTTAACATGACGTGGGCCTGTAGCTCAGGCGGTTAGAGCGCAGTCCTGATAAGACTGAGGTCGTTGGTTCGAGTCCATCCAGGCCCACCATCTAAAGTCGAGATTACGCCAATACGGGGAGCGCGAGATAATCGATCGATCCGCGTTACTGAGAGTAGGCAGATGAGTATTAATACTGAGCGTGAAGGCAGTACCCTGATCGCCATAGTCGATGAGAGGGTTGACGGGGCAAACGCCCGTGAGTTCCAGAATGAACTGGAATCTGCAATTGACGAGAATGATCGCGCCGTAATTTTGGATCTGCGGCGGTTGCTTTATATCAGCAGCGCCGGCCTGCGGGTGATCCTGCTGACGGCAAAAGCGCTGGACAGACGGGAAGCGAAGCTGGTGGTATGTGACCTTTCGGAACCGGTGCGAGAGATTTTTGCGATCAGTGGTTTTGACAAAATAATCTCGGTCCACGGATCGGCGCCGGAAGCAAAGGCTGCACTGAATGGCTGACCAGGGCTGACCGGTTCCGAATACCGGTTTTAGCTGTATAGACCCAATTTACCGGGACACTGTGCAGGCGAGAACGAATGACGGATCAGACTTACAAAATCCTGGTGGTTGACGACGAAGAAGATGTTCAACCCCTGTTTTTGCAACGGATGCGCCGGGACATCAGGGCAGGCCGTTACGAGTTGGTGTTCGCCGGCACCGGTGTGGAAGCCCTGCAGCGGTTGAACGAGGACCGGGATATTGACATGGTAGTTACCGACATCAATATGCCGGAGATGGATGGGCTGACACTTCTGGAACAGATTCCCAGCGTTGACCCCAACATCAAGTCGGTAATCATATCCGCCTACGGCGATATGAAGAACATACGGACGGCGATGAATCGGGGTGCGTTCGACTTTGTTACGAAGCCGCTGGATTTTGATGATTTGCGGGTTACCATAGAACGCACGTTGAGCAATATGATGGAATGGCGGGAGGCGCTGTCGTCCCGGGATCAGCTGGTTGCGCTACAGAACGAACTGGACATTGCCAACCAGATGCAGCAATCCATCTTGCCCACCACGTTTCCGCAGTCCGCCGAGTACGGGGTTTTCGCCAGCATGGAACCGGCCCGCAATGTGGGGGGCGATTTTTTTGATGTGATGCGGCTGGAAAATGGGCGCATTGGTCTCGCCATCGCGGATGTTTCGGACAAGGGGGTGCCAGCGGCGCTGATGATGATGTCGTGCCGCACGCTGTTGAAAGGGGCGGCGATCGGCAAAGAGGGGCCGGGCGAGGCGCTGGCTGAGGTGAACAACCTGCTGCTGGAAGGCAACGAAACCGCGATGTTCGTAACGGTGTTCTATGTGGCCTATGACCCGGCGACGGGACGGTTTACCTACGCCAACGGGGGGCACAATCCGCCGCTGGTGGTTCACGCGGACGGGAGTTCGGAAACGCTGCCGATGACGGGCGGGGTTGCTCTCGGCCTGGTATCCGGGCTCGAATATGAGCAGCAGACGGCGGAGTTGGCTCCCGGCGACACGCTGTTTCTCTATACCGATGGAGTTACCGAGGCGATGAACGGCGACAGCGAGGAGTTCGGGATGGACCGTCTGCAGGCGGTTTTTGCGGCGACACCGCCGGAAGATGCCCGGCAGGTGAACGAAGAAGTATTTCGGGCGGTGCACGCTTTCGCCGGGGACCAGGCGCAGTCGGACGACATTACCTGCCTGACGCTGCACCGGACGGCGGTGGGTTCGTGACAGAGCTACTTTCTCTGAGCATGACCACGAATGGCTTTGACCTGAATTCACTAACCGCCGAGGTTGAAGCGTTGGGTGAGCGCGAGAATTGGCCTCCCGCACTGGTGTTCAAGGCCAATCTGGTGTTGGAAGAACTGACGCTTAACATCAACAACTACGGGGATAATGACGGCATTCGCCAGATTGAGATAACGTTGAATTCGGAAACGGACCGTCTGATTATTGAAGTAATTGACGACGGCAGCCCTTTTGACCCGACTACTGATGCCACGCTGCCGGATACGAATGCTCCGATTGAAGACCGGCCAGTAGGGGGCTTGGGTCTGCATCTGGTGCGTACGATGATGGACGAAATGCAGTACAAGCGGGAGCAGGGGAAGAACCACGTGATCCTGGTCGCGCACAGTGATTGATGACGCGCGCTTTTCGGTTAGACAGGATAATCCGGTTGCTGGTTGGGCCGGTGTTGGTCCTTATGATGGCGTGGTTGCTGGCGGGTTGTGCTACTGAGGAACGTGGCGACGGGCTCGCGGCGGTTGCGGGGAACGCAACGGCGGAGAATGGCGAGACTCAGGTGGGGTCGGTGGAGACAGCGGCGTCCGGTATTACGGCTGACAGCGTACTGTTTGGGCAATCGGCTGCGTTCGGCGGCCCGGCGGGAGAACTCGGCCTCAATATGCGGCTGGGAATCGAGGCAGCCTTCCACGAGGCGAATCAGCAGGGGGGAGTACACGGGCGGCGGTTGGCCTTGGTGACGAAAGATGACGCCTATGAGCCGGAAGCCGCTATTGCGAACACCCGACAGCTGATTGAGGAAGAGGGAGTGTTTGCGCTGATCGGCGCGGTGGGTACGCCGACTTCCCGTTCCGCGGTGCCGGTGGCCGCCGAGGCGGGTATCCCGTATATTGCGCCGTTCACGGGCGCGGCTTTCCTGCGGGATCCCCGGTGGGGGAACGTTATCAACCTGCGGGCTTCTTACAAGCAGGAGACCGAGGAGATGGTGGAGCGATTGACCACCGACCTGGGGATTGAGCGCATCGGCATTCTGTATCAGGACGATTCGTATGGCCGAGCGGGTTACGTTGGGACGCTGGAGGCTCTGGAGCGGCGCAACATGGAGCTGGCCGGCGTGGGCGTGTACCGGCGGAACACGACCGCGGTGAAAACGGCGCTGCTGGACCTGCGGAGAGCCGCACCGGAGGCGGTCATTATCATCGGCGCATACGAACCGGTGGCATCGTTTATTGCCTGGGGCCGGCGAATTGAGTTTGACCCGGTGTTTTTGACGGTTTCTTTTGTGGGCAGTCATGCGCTGGCGCGGGAGTTGGATACGAGAGGCGCCGGGGTGCTGGTGACGCAGGTGGTTCCATTCCCCACGGACGCAGACTTGCCGGTGGCGGCCGCTTACCGTCACGCGCTGCAGGCGTATGACCCGGAGGCAAAGCCGGGGTTTGTATCATTTGAGGGTTACCTGGCGGGCCGATTGGCCGTTGTCGGCCTGGAAAGCTGCGGACGCGAGGTAAGCCGGGCGTGCTTCCTGGAAAGGTTTGACAGCAGCGACGTTATTGACATTGAAGGGTTTACGCTGGGCTATGGGTTGGGTGACAACCAGGGTTCGGATAAGGTGTTTCTGACGGCCATCGGACGGGATGGCGATTACTACCCGGCCGCCACGCTAAAAGACGTGCAGCGTTGAGTTACGTGTTACAACGGATATTGCAAAGCCGCTTTCGGATATCGGGGCAGCTTTACGCCGCGATTGGCGGCGCGGTGGCACTGACCATTGCCGCCAGTCTGGTAGGGTTGTTTTCTTTCGAGCGGGTTGGAAACGTGCAAAGCGGCATCAACGAAGGAACCGTTCCGGGGCTGGCGGCGGCGTTCGGAGTGGCGCAATACAGCGGGGAGCTGGTGGCGGCGGGGCCACGGCTCACGGCAGCCGCCACGGCGGAGGACTCGGCGGCGGTAGTCGCCAACATCAACGAATCGCACCGGGCTTTCGAGCAGGAGATGTCGAACCTGGAACAGCATGAGACTGACGACGGGCGTTTGCCACTGGTGCGCCAACACGCCGACGAGCTGATAACCAACATCGGAGCGATGACAGTCGATAAAGTAAGAACCTTTCGGTTAGCGGAATTGAGTGAGGAGATGCGGCTGGAGTTGGACGACCTGCGCTTCAGTTTGGACCGGATTGTGGTTTCGAGTCTGGATGACCAATTTTTTTATACGGTGCTGGGCTACCGGGAATTGGGCGCGGCGCCGGCGGAACGTTCTGAACATTTTAGTGGGGAAGAATTGGACCGTTACCGGCACCTGGTAGAGTTGCAGGTTGACGGGAATATAGCCACCGAGATGCTGGTGAGCGCGTTTAACGTTTCAGACGCAGCAGCGATTCAGCCGCTGCGGGAGCGTTTCGTATCGGCGCAGGGGCGAATTGAGCGGAACTTGCTGGCGCTGCGAGATTCTGAGATACACGGGGAGATTGCGCCGACGTATCAGCGGCTGTTCGATTTGGGTTTGGCAAACGACAGTGGGTTCGACTTGCTGGAGCAGGAGTTGCAACTATCGCAACGCCAGGGGGATTTGCTGGCGTTGAACCGGGATATTGCAATTGGGTTGGTTGGTGAGGTGGACAAGCTGGTTGCAGCGGCGGAAACCAGCGCAGCGGGAGCCACCCGGGCGTCGGCACAGGCGTTTTTTACCGGACGGGCGCTGCTCCTGGGCATCAGCGTTTTTGCGGTGATTGGGGCGTCACTGATTGCGTGGGTGTTTGTGGGTCGGGTCCTGCTGAGGCGTTTGCAGATGCTTTCGGCCCAGATGCGGCGCATGGCGGCTGGCGACCTGGAAGCGCCCGTGGAAATCGGCGGGCGGGATGAAATCTCGGAAATGGGGGTTGCATTGGAGGGATTCCGCCGCAGCGCGTTGGAAGAACGGCGGCTGAATGTGGTGGAACAACTGGCCGGGGAACTTCAGGAAAAGAACGATGAGTTGGAAACGGTGTTAGGCGACTTGCACCGGGCGCAGGACCAGATCGTGATGCAGCAGAAGCTGGCAGCGCTGGGCGAGCTGACGGCGGGGGTGGCTCACGAGATTAGGAACCCACTGAATTTTGTCAAGAATTTCTCGGAAGGATCGGACGAACTGCTGGCGGAATTGCGGGAGACGCTGGACGAAAACGCAGAACGGTTAGAAGAAGACCAGCAGGCGTTGCTCCGGGATATTTCGTCCGAATTGGCCGAGAACATGGAGAGGATTCGTAACCACGGCGAAAGGGCCAACCGAATTGTGCAGGATATGTTGATGATGGGTCGCGGCGGGGGTGAGCGGGAGCCTACGGACATCAACCGGCTGCTGGACCAAAATACCCGGCTGGCCTATCACAGCGCCCGCGCCACCAACCCGGAATTCCAGCTGGATTGGCAGGAAGATTTGGACCCGAAGGTGGGGGAAATCGCAGTCGTACCCCAGGATTTGGGGCGGGTGTTTCTGAATATGGTGGGCAACGCTTGCGACGCCACCGCCGAGAAACGGGAGGCCGCCGGGCCGGGCGACTCCTATGCTCCCACGTTGTGGCTAACGACGCGGCGCGGAGAAGGGGAGGTTGAGATACGCATTCGCGACAATGGGAATGGCATACCCGACGACGCGATTGACAAGATTTTCAATCCATTTTTCACCACCAAGCCAACCGACCAGGGGACGGGTCTTGGTCTGGCCATATCCAGCGACATTGTGCGGCAACACGGCGGCACGATCGGGGTGGATTCGGAGCCCGGCGAATACACCGAGATGATCGTGCGGATACCGGTGGCTGGTTCAGGGGCATTGGTTGACCTCGAGGACCAGGAAGCGCCGGCAGTAGAAGGGGCTTGAAGCCGGCGGATCGGCCGGCGAGTTGCCGGGAGAAAGAAGGGCTGGGGTCAGTCCGGATTTTTCACGAACCGGCCGATAAGTTCGCGTTCTTCCCGTTCCCTGGGGAGACGGGCAAACACCACCGAGTCGGGTAAAACGATGCCTCCGGAGAAGACCAGTTGCATGGCGGCGTCAACGGTGAGGTCGGTTTCGATCAGGTCGTCTTCGACCACAAAGGCCAGGTTGCCGGAGGTCGGGTTGGGGACAGTGGGGATGTACACCACGGCCATGGATATGCCGGTAGATTCAGAATGGACCCGCGCGGTAACAAAACCCACGGCAGCCATACCCTCCCTGGGCCATTCCAGGAAGACTGGGCGGGTAAAGGAAAAGTCGCTGCTCACGGCAATGGTGGCTTGCTGGGTTACGCCGTACACGGTTCTGACAACGGGAACTCTGGATACTGCCCCGCTGATGAGCTGCATGACCTTTCGGCCCGGCCATGTCGAGAGTACCAACCCGCCCAGGTAAAGCAGGATGATAATCAAAATCAGGTCAATGAGACCTCCGACAAAGCGGGCGCCCGTAGATAGCCCCGGCAAGTCCTCGATAAACGGCAAGTCATGGATAATGCCGTCCACTTTTCCGATAATGAAGGCGATGATGAAAACGGTAACCAGCAGGGGCACCAACTGCATGAGGCCGCCCAGGGTTTTGCCCTGGATATGGGATTCGATGCGCCTCAAGAAAGCAAACCTGGGCCGGTTCGAATCCTGCCGGTGGGGTTGCTGGTTATTTATGCTGCTCAACGCTGAACCTCGTGGATACGTAACAGTTGGTTCGGTAGAAGCATGTTAGGATTCAGCAGTTGTGTTTGCAAGCGTTTACCGACTGGCAAATCGGTGGCGGTGCAAGTTTGCTTCAATGCTGCTCACGCGTACCCACTTTAATCTGTTAGTGCGAACGCAGCGACGTTGGGATGACGGGGGTCCTTCGACACAAGGCTATCGCATATGAAATTACAGCCACGTCACTCCGGCGAAAGCCGGAGTCCAGAGCTTGGAATCTGCTGGATTTTTGCAGTCAAGCTACCGGCACCGGTCACTGGATTCCCGCTTTCGCGGGAACGATGGTGGTTAAACCGTACATATGCGATAGCCCTGTCCTTCGACAGGCTCAGGACGAGCGGGTGGGGGCGGGCGATATTGCCACGTCCCTCGACAAGCTCGGGATGAGCGGGACGCCTCGCAATGACGGATGAAGGTGTGTACGCGTGAGGGGAGAGGGATTTTTGCTTGCGATGACAGCAGGCAGGGCTACTCCTCGTCGGGGTGGGTGGTGATGAAGCGACCGGCGCGGGCCGGGTCGACGTGGGGCGCGCGCACCTCGACGCCGGCCTGCTCTTCCTGCAGGCGGACGGTTACGCTGCTGTCCATTTCGGCCCAACCGCGATTCATGGCATACAACGCGATCTGCTCGGCCAGGGTGGACATGGGCATGGGGACATCGTACTCGCGGGCCAGTTCGGTAGCGAGGGAGATGTCCTTGTGGGCCAGATTCAGGGCGAAACTGGCCGGCTCGAACTCGCCGCGGAACATGGTGCGTACCAGTCCTTCATGCAGCACCCTCATGCGTCCCAATGAACCCCGGCGGATGCACTCCCAGAGGGGTTCGGGGTCGACGCCAGCCTTGACGCCCAGGGTCAGGCCCTCGGCGATGGCCTGGCGGACGCTGTGGCCGATCATGTTGTGGACCAGCTTTGCCACGCTGCCGGCGCCAATCTCGCCGGCGTAAAACACCTTGTCGCCAAAGGCGTCCAGCACCGGCTTCACCCGGTCGAACACCTCCCGGTCGCCGCCGACCATGACGGCCAGGTTGCCTGAGGCTGCCCCGGTCTTGCCGCCGCTGACGGGAGCGTCCAGGACGTAGGCGCCTCTGGCGCGGAACTGGGGTTCGATCTCGCGGATCAGGGTGGGTCGGCTGGAGGAGAGGTCGATGTAAACGCTGCCGGGGCGGATGCCCTGCAGGACGCCGTCGCTGCCCAGGGAAACGGCCTCCACCTCGTAGGGGCCGGGGAGTGAGGTGAAGGTGATGTCGCTGGCGGCGGCAACCTCGGCGGGAGTGTTGGCGAGACTGGCACCGCCTTCCAGCAGGGGCAGGGCGGCTTCTTCGCGCAGGTCGTAGACAATCATGGGGTAGCCGGCCCGCTGAATGTTGGCGGACATGCCGCCGCCCATGTTGCCCAGTCCGATGAAACCAACAGTTTCCATGATGTTCAGGTGCTCCCTATCAGGTGGTGATTTTGGGGAGTATACATCAGGAGAAGCCCGATTCATTGGGTGATGCTTCGACGGGTTCGGGATGAGCGGGGTGTTTACCTGTTGCGGGATTGCCACGTCGCTGGCGCTCCTCGCAATGACGGGGGTGGGGCGGCCTTGACGACGCCGGGAACGGGTCGCACAATATACGGACGGAGATGCACGGCGTACGGTGGGATGACGACGCCGGCTCCTGATGCCCCGTGGTGTAGTGGTAGCACGTCAGCCTTTGGAGCTGTAAGCCCTGGTTCGAACCCAGGCGGGGCAGCCACATTCGCTACGACTGACCAACTCACCCGGCGCCGCAGTTCCCGTTTGATGCCGCACGCCGGTCTCACGCATACCCGCTTTAATCTGTCATTGCGACCCCGTACTTGATACGGGGGTGGCAATCTCGTTGACGTAGCAATGGTGATTTGCCGACGTGTGTTCAACCTCAACGAGATTGCCACGTCGCTGCGCTCCTCGCAATGACAGGTGGGGGTGGGCGCAGGGCCTTTCTATTTTCTCAAATCCGGCGTGTTTTTCGCTGTGCTGGATGCAAGCATAGCCGCTGACGCCGTAGGATTCTCTGGATTCCCGCGAAAGCGGGAATGACGATTTACGGAGAATAGAAAGGCCCGGTGAGAATCGGCGGGAGCCTTGACCACCTTCGGGGTGTACTATACTGTTATTGGAAGGCCGGAATTGCAAGGCGACGACGATCAGACTCGCGGCGACCAGCCCGCTCCGAGCAACGCTAGTGAGGTATCCCAATGGACTTCGGAATTAACATCAACTTCACCATGGGTGGAGCGAAGACGCACCAGGAGGCCATCAGGGAATCGATGGAAGAGGTTGACCTGGCGGAGCAATTGGGCCTGGACACCGTGTGGTTGGGGGAGATGCATTTCAATCCCGCGCGGTCGGTGCTGTCGGCGCCGATAGTCATTGCCAGTTCCATTGCGACGCGCACCAAGCGATTGCGCGTGGGAATGGCGGTGCAGGTGTTGCCGCTAATCCATCCGTTGCGTATCGCCGAGGAAGCGGCGACGGTGGACCAGTTGAGCGAGGGACGGTTCGAGTTTGGCGTGGGGCGCAGCGGCAACGTGCGCGCCTACGACATCATGGGCATCGACTACGGGGAGAGCAAGGACAGGTTCCAGGAGGCGCTGGATATCATTCTGATGGCGTGGTCGGGTGAAACGTTCTCTTACGAGGGCGAGTACAACCACATTACCAACGCCAGCATATCTCCGCTGCCCTACCAGCAACCCCACCCAAAGGTGCGCATCGCCGCGAGCAGCGAGGACAGTTTCGGGCGCATTGGCCGGCTGGGTTACCCCATCTTCCTGGGCTTGCGAACGATGGACGTTGAAGACCTGAAGACGAACCTGAAAGAGTACAAACAGGAGTGGAAGGCGGCCGGGCATCCCGGGGAAGGCGGCGACATCAATGTGCGGTTCCCGGTGTACATTGCACCCAGCGAGGCCGAGGCCATTGAAGAGCCCAAGGAGAGCATCGAGGCGTTTTTCCAGCGCCAACGGGAACTCTTTGAATATTCGAGGGGTCGGCAAGGCGCGGACGTTTCGGCGGGCCGCCAGGCCCGGTACGAGCGACTGGTCAACTCCACCTACGAGGACCTGCTGGAAACCAGGGTGGTGTTCGGCAGTCCCGAGCAGGTAATCGACCGGCTGCACGAGTTCAAGGAAATGCTGGGAGTATCGGGAATTACCGCCGAATTGAACCCCGGCGGGTTCCTGCCGAAAGAAGCGGTGCAGCGGAGCCTGAGGCTGATGACTGAAGAGGTTATGCCGGCCTTCAAGTAGTATCCCGCGTCAGGCGCAGCATCGGTGGAGTTCTCTCCAAAGGAGATGAAAGACTATGCCAGCACGAACGGGACAGGAATATATCACCGGCCTGAAGGAGCGCCCCCGCGAGGTCTGGATCAGGGGTGAGCGCGTTAAGGATGTGACGACGCATCCGGCGCTGCGCAATGGGGTGAAGTCGGTGGCCGCGCTGTACGATATGCAGCATGACGCCACGCTCAGCGAGGCGATGACCTTCGCCTCGCCCGCTACCGGCGATCCGGTGGGTATTTCCTTCATGGTGCCCCGCACTGCGGAAGACCTGGAGCGCCGGCGCGATATGATGTCGCATTGGGCCTGGGCAAGTTGCGGCATGATGGGGCGCTCGCCCGATTTTATGAACACCATATTCACCGCGTGGGCCGGGTCAGCCGACTACTTTGCCCGGGATCGGCCCGAATTCAAAAAGAATGTGCTGGCATACCACGAGTTCATTCGGGAGAACGACGTAACGCTCACCCATGCCCTGGTGAACCTGCAGCGCCGGCGTACTGCCGGCCCGGCCGATACGCTGCACGAAAACGTGGCGCTCACGCTGGTCAAGGAGACCGACGCTGGCATCGTGGTTCGCGGCAGCCGCACGCTGGCGACGCTGGGCCCCATCTCCGACGAAATCGCCATCTATCCGGTGGCGAGCCATCGGCTGGACGACGAGGCCCGACGTCAGGCATTCTCCTTCGCCATTCCGTGCGATACGGAAGGTGTGAAGTTTTTGTGCCGGGAGAGTTTCGACGCGGGGCGGTCCCACTTCGATCATCCCCTGGGGTCGCGGTTCGAGGAAATGGACTCGGTGGTGTTCTTCGACGATGTGTTCGTGCCGTGGGAGCGAGTGTTCCTGCTGGGGGACGTGGAGTTGTGCAACGGATACGCCTCCGGCACTCAATCGGACGCCCACACCGGGCACCAGGTTTTGACGCGATGCCTCACCAAGGCCGAGTTTGTGCTTGGTTTGGCGGATTTGATCGTGGATACGCTGGGATCGGGGACGATCCCGCACGTGCAGGAGATGGTGGCGGAGCTGATCACCCAGCGGGATACGCTGCGGGCCTGCCTGCGCGCTTCCGAAGCCGATGCCAAACCCAACCAGTGGGGCATGATGTGCCCCGATATCAACTCCATCCGAGCCGGGCGCACCATGTTCGGCCGCACGGTGTTCCCCCGGATGATCGAGATTATCCAGTTGTTGAGCACCGGCAGCCTGATGGCGCTGCCGGCGGAAGCCGATTTCGATGCTGGCATCGCCACCGAGGTGAACCGGTATTTCGCCACGGATTCGGCCACCGCGCGGGATCGCGCCAAACTCTTCCACCTGGCCTGGGACGTGTCGTGCAGTTCGTTCAGCGGCCGCCAGGTACTCTACGAGCGGATGTTTGGCGGCAATCCGGTGCGGAACTCGCTGGCCCTGTACACCAACTACGATAAGGAACCCTACAAACAGAAGGTGCGCGCTTTTCTGGATCAGGAAGACTGACGCGCACCAGGAAGACTGACCCTCAAAGTCGCCAATTACATGGAGGTAAGAATATGTCGTACACCCCGAAGCATCTGGGGCATCTGGTAATGCGGGTGCGGGACATGGAACGGTCGCTGGACTTTTACACCAGGGTGATGGGTTTGACCATCATGGAGAGGACTGCCAGCGGCACCGTGTTCATGTCGGCGAACACTGAAAAGTCGCACGAGTTGGCCATCCGCGCCATCGGTATGGACGCGCAGGGTCCCGACCACTCCCTGATCGGTCAGGCGCACATGGCGTGGCAGATGGAAACCTTTGAGGACCTGCAGGAACTGTACGCGCGCCTCAAGGACAACAATGTGCGTATCCAGCGGATTGGCGACCACGGGCTTTCTCTGGGCGTGTACCTGCTGGATCCCGACGACAACGAGATCGAGGTGTATTACGAGTTGCCGAGCTCCGAGTGGAACCGCTCGGCGGACAAGGGCCTGTTCGAGGGCAACTTCCCCAGGCAGCTCGAAGAGCCGGCCGGTGTAGCCGACGATTAATCACCCCGACCCTGATCGAGGTTCGGGTTAAATACTGTAACCGCACCCTCTCCCACCGCGGGCGGGGGTGCAGTTTTTTGCGCTGGGGGATTAGCCGGCCAGCGGCACCGTGGCGGTGAGCCTGGGGCCGTCGCCCACGGCGCGGGTGGTGTGGCCCTGACCGGTGAGGTCTTCGGCGAGCATGGCCTGACCGACGCCAAAGCGGTGGACGGTACCGTCTCCGAGGCCGATCTCTACCTCACCTTCCAGGGTTATGACGAACTGACGGCGGGGCGCGCAGTGCCAGTCGCTGAAATAGCCGGACTCGACCCTGCGAAACACTATTCCGGTGGTGGACTGCATGGCGGCGAGTTCGGGATGAGATTCCAGTTCCAGTTCCTCGATGTGAGTCTGTCCGTCGTCTCCGGTGTATAGCCTGGCGATAGGCATGTTATTTCTCCTTGTGTCGGGAACGAATGGATGGTTGGTCGGATTTTACCAAATGGGATGAAGCGCGTCAGCGGCGTTCGAGGAACATGGGCATACCGCCCTTGGGGCGTAGGGAGACGAGAGGAAGCAGGCCAATTTCGTGGCCTGGGTCGTGGTGCATACGCCAGCGCTGGCCCAGAGTGGCGAGAATGAGCTTGGCTTCCGTCCAGGCAAATCCGTCTCCGATGCACTGGCGGGGGCCGCCGCCGAACGGGTAGTAGGCGAAACGGTGGAGATTCTGACGAAATTCCGGAGTCCAGCGGTCGGGCTGAAACTGCAGAGGGTCATCGAACCAGCGAGGGTCGCGCTGGACGATGAGTTGTGGCGCGGCCAACAGGGCTCCCGCCGGCATCTGGTAACCACCCAGCTCGAACGGCTGAAACACCATGCGCGACCAGAACCAAATGGGCGGGTATAGTCGCAGAGATTCGGTGAGAATCCGGTCGGTGAACGTGAGGTTGGACAGGTCGGCGAGAGACGGGGTTCGTCCGCCGAGCACCCGGTCCAACTCGGCGTGGAAACGGTCCTGAATTTCGGGATGGGTCGATAGCAGATACCAGGTCCAGGTCAGCGCGACGGCGGTGGTCTCGTGGCCGGCGGCGAATAGCGTGATGGTTTGGTCCCGCACCTGCTCGTCGGTCATCAACTGGCCGCGGTCGGCGGCATCGCCGTCGGGGGCGTCATGTTCGGCGGCAACGTCGTCCGCATCGGCATCGTCGAAGCGGGCCTGGAGCAGCAGGGAAAGTAGGTCGTCGTTGGCGTCATCGGCGTTGCGACGCTGCTCGATGAGCTGGTAAACCATGCGGTCGAGCCTGGCGTGCGCCCGCTTGAAACGAAGAGTGTAGGGCGTTGGCAACCGGTGCAGGAGCCTGCGTAACCGGGGCGGCTGGTTGGCTCTGGCCACGACGTAACGGTTGCCGAGGGCGAAGGCTTCTCCGATACGGCGAACGTCGTCGGGCAGCTCCAGGCCGAACAGCGTTTTGACAACAATGCGGAGGGTCAGGGAGCTCATTTCCCAGGCCATGTCCACGCGCTGACCGTCGGCCCAGGTCTGCTGGTGGTGGGCAGCAAAGTCCAGCATGGTTTCGCCGTAACTGTGGATGCGGTCGCGGTGGAATTGCGGCTGCATCAGGCGGCGTTGCTGCAAATGCGCCGTCGGGGAGGCGGTAACCAGGCCGTTACCCATCACGTATTTGAGGACTTCGGTGTTGGGCCCCCGCCCCAATAGTTGATGTTTGTTTACAACGATTTCCCGGATCAGGTCGGGGTGGTTGACCAGCAGCAGCAATGCCGGTTTTACCGACATGGTTACCAGGTCGCCGTACGTGGCGGCTTCCTGCATGAACCCGATGGGGTCGCTAAGGTAGCGGAAGGTTTGGCCGATGATGCGCCGTTCGGGTGGGCCAGGCGGCAGGGATTCGCGGCGCACCGACGGTTGTGGGGGATATTTGGCGGTTGTAGTCATGGTGGTGTTCAGCGGGGTGGCGTGGCAATGGATGGTTGCATTATACGGGATAGCAAGGGACGTCAACCGCATCCACGGGGCCGACGAAGGGTAGCGGGATTGGCGCGCTTTGCTGGTAATGACGGGAAGGAGGGCGCTTCGACAGGCTCAGCATGAGCGGGTGGTTAATTTCCACAATTTTGAAAAGGCCCTGGTGAGCATCCGGGTGGTGTTGAGCATACGGGTAGAGGTCGGCTATAATCAGTCTTGGAAGCATTTGGTTCTAAAGACATTTATGCCTACTGATTATTACGCAACCCTCGGCGTCGCCAACGGCGCAAACGACGAAGAAATACGCCGGGCCTTCCGCAGGAAGGCGATGGAATTTCATCCCGACCGGAACAAGACACCGGGCGCTGAGGACAAATTTAAAGAGATCAATGAGGCCTACCAGGTCCTGAGCGACCAGGAAAAACGCGCTCGGTACGACCGGTTCGGCCATGCCGGCGTGAATGGGGGAGGCGACCGTCCCTTCGACGGGTTCGACCCCTTTGGCGGGTTTGGCGATATATTTGATACGTTCTTTGGCGGCAGCGGGCGGACGGCTACTCAACCGCGCGCCGGGGAAGACATCAGCCAACAGGTTACGTTGACGTTCGAGGAGGCGGTGTTTGGCTGCGAGCGTGACGTAGAAATCACCCGGACCGAAGCCTGCCACCATTGTTCGGGAGCGGGCAATGAGCCGGGGACTGCCGTGAACACGTGCAGCACATGCAACGGAGCCGGCCAGGTGCGGCGGGCGCAGCGGAGCGTATTCGGACAGTTTGCCGTCACCACCGCTTGCCCCACCTGCAGCGGTACGGGTCGTACGTTTGAGACGCCGTGTTCCAATTGTCGCGCCAGGGGGTTTGAACGTCGGAGACGCACCCGAACCGTTACGGTGCCGGCCGGAGTCGATGATGGGATGCAGGTTCGGATCACCGGTGAGGGCGGGGCCGGCAGCAACGGGGGGCCGTTCGGCAACCTGTACGTGCAGGTGAGAGTGCAGGATCATCCGTTGTTCGACCGGCAGGATTTTGATCTGTTGCACCGCGTTTCGATCAACGTGGCCGAGGCTGCATTGGGTGCAACCAAGCCGGTGCCGACGCTGGAAGGGGAGCCGGTGGATCTGGAGATTCCCGCTGGCACGCAGGGCGGGAGTTATTTCCGCATCCGGGGACGCGGAGTACCGCATCTGCGACGGAACGGGCGGCCCACCGAACGCCGGGGGGATATCAGGGTGCTGGTGGACGTGGACGTTCCCGAGAAGTTGAACCGGTATCAGCGGCAGTTGCTGGAAGACCTGGAGTATTCGTTCTCCAATAACGGCAAGGCTCGTCCGGCAGCGAAAAAACCGGCAGCGGGCAGAAAGCGGGGCAGCAAGTCGGCGAACGGCAAGAATCCGCGCAACAAGGTTGATGATGAGGAACCGGCTCCGGACCCGGTGGAAACCGAAACGTCTGAACCGGAGCGTGGCGCTGATGGCGAGAGCGGTGATGACAAGCAGCGTGGTTTGTTCGACCGCCTGAAAGATACGTTCTCGCCTACCAGCGACTGAGCCGACCGCAATTGATCGCGGCTGCACCCTGACTTGCCCAAAACACTGGTTTATTGACGATGGCCTGGTACGAACTGACGATAAGAGTTCCCTTTGAGTTCGTCGAACCGGTTTCTTACCTTTTTGAGCGTTACGCTTACGGGCTGAGCATAGAAACGGTACCGTTGGACTGCGCGATTATGCGTTCGTACCTGCCCAGTTTGTCCCGCACGCGGCTGGCTCATATCGAGGTTGGCGTAAAGCTGGCGGCCAGCGTGGGCGACTTGGGCGAACTGGACATACGCGAACTGGACGACTCTGAGGACTGGCGCAACAATTGGAAGCAGCACTTCACGCTGCTGAAAGTGGGCAAGAACCTGGTGGTTAAACCGTCGTGGGTGGACTACGAGCCGGTTGAGGGCGACGTGGTAATCGACCTGGACCCGGGCCTGGCGTTTGGCACGGGTTACCATCCGACGACCCATGCGTGCCTGGAGGCGTTGGAGCAACTGGTAACGCCCGGATGTACGGTTCTGGATGTTGGCACCGGCTCGGGGATTCTCACGATAGCCGCCGCCAAATTGGGCGCCGGTCACATTACGGCAGTGGATATCGATGGTCACGCGGTGCGAGCGGCGCGCAAGAACTTCAAGCGAACCAGGATTCTGGACCGGGTGAACGCAGAGACCGGCAGCATCCCCGGGGCGGCTACGCGCGGGCGAACCTACGACGTGGCGGTGGCGAACATCAGCGCGCGGGGGATCGGGATTGTGTCCCCCGGGATACCGGAGCTGCTGGCGCCTGGGGGTGTGTTCGTGGCCTCGGGTATAATCGTGGATCAACACGAGGATGCGGTTGCCGCCATATTAGCGGCGGGGTTGTCGGTCGGCGAAACCGTGCAACGCGAGGATTGGGTTACTATTTTTTGTCACCTGCCCTGATGCCAATGACTTCGGGATGCCGATATTCATGCCTACGCTCTGTTGAATTTTGAAATTTTATTTCGTCATTCCGGCGAAAGAACGTCACCCCGTACTTGATACGGGGCCGGAATCCGGTGCTCCAAATAAGCATAACTATCCTGAAATTAGCCACCTCCCGACTCTCTGGATTCCCGCGAAAGCGGGAATGACTGGAAATGTCAACAGAACCTAATGTGTATGCCTGATACTTTGATTGATTCGTGCCTGCCATGGACATAGTTTCACTGGAACGTTTTGAGATGATCGGCCCGCTGGGCAGCGGCGCCGATTACGATGTGCGCGCGGCCACGGACCGGGAAACCGGATTGCCCGTGGTGCTGAAACGTCCGAGTCCGCAGGCGGTGAGGCGGCAGACGCACGGCGGCATCGAGGAGCGCACCAACCGAACCCTGGAGGCGTATGAGGCCGTGGGGCAATTGTGCGCGGCGGTTCCCCGGGTGATCGGCGTGACCGAGGTTGCCATCCATGACGAATACTTCAACGAGGATTTGGGCCACGAATATCGGGTGCGGGTGGAAGAGCGGGCGACGGGGATTCCGCTGGTGGGAGACCCACGCAGCCGAATTCTAAGGGTGCCCATCGGGCTGGGGCAGAACCTGTTTGCGCTGCATCCGCTGGCCCGGCCCGTGGGTGTTGCCGAATGGCCCATTCAAACGCAACTGGTTGAAGCCCAGGAAATTTTTGCCGCCGCCGGTTATGCGCTGCTGGATTTGGGGCCGCACAATGTATTTTATTCGCCTGGCGAGGGCAAAATCTCGCTCATCGATGCCGGGGCGCTGGTGGGCGTGGAAGATAAGCGGCCCCAGGGGAATCGGGGCCCCCAGGACGTACACGATTTTTACGTAGAGATGCTGAAATTTTACATCTCACCTTTGTTGCCGCCGGCCGACCCAGCCGGGTATTACGACCCGTATAATCAGAGGCCGGTGATTTCGCTGGAGCAGGAATGCGACGAATTGGCAGCGTCATTTTCCGGAACGGGTGAGGATCTTCGGGAGGCAATCACCGCGTGCATCGGCAGGGTTCGCGGCCGGTCGTACGGCAGCGTAAGCGAGTTCGGAAAAGACTTGCAGGATTGCCTCCACCTGATTACCATCCGTAACAGTAGTTTGTCCGAGGGTGAAACGGCGCGGGGCGCGTGGAATACGGCTTTGCAGCGGTTGACGGAAGACCACTGGACACGCTATCGATTTAACGCAGAGATTGAACTTACCAACCTGTCTGCCTGATTCCAGCAACTCATAACACTGCGAGGACCGAAGAATCATGCTCACGAGTTCGTTGTCTACACTCCACGACAACTCCGCCCACGGCGAGGACAACTACCTGATTCGCGACCTTGGCGATGGCAACTTTCTGGACGTGGTGCTGGACGGTGTTACCGGCCACGGGGGAAACGAAGCCAGCACGTCGGTTGCGGATGCCCTGCGCGATATCAGCATAGCCGGCCCCGATGACATCGTTGCCGTCCTGAATGAACAGAACGAAGATTTCTTCCAGGTGGGGGGCGGGCGGTTTCTGCTGACCACCTTTTCGGCGTCGCTGTATTTGAATGGGCAGCTGCACATCGTAAGTGTTGGAGACAGCCCGATATACGTGATCCGGCCCGACAGCCATGAGCAGTTCAGCGGGCGCCACGGCGGATTGATACGCCTGGGGGTATCTCAGGCGATTGGAGCGGAGGAGAAACTGACGGTGTTTCAAACCACGGCGGACATCACCCACGCAGACCGGCTGGTTAGCTGTACGGACGGGGTGAGCGACAACCTGCTTGCCGACGAGCTGATGAACATCGTGAGGGCCGCCGCAGACGCTGACGATGCCTGTAGTCAGGTGTCGGCGCTGGTGAATCAGCACATCGAACAGGGCCGGGACATACGATTCAGGGGAGGAAGGTTCCGCCACGACGACGAAACGGCCATCTTCAGGTTTTTTGGCGCTGGCTAGCATTGCGCCATTGCCGGCCTCGCCGGCGGATTGTGGCGGGAAGACCCACAAGGCTCACGCGGGGAGTGCAACGTTAGCCCGAGCTATTACGAATCGTTAGCGTGTGGCGCGGGCAGTGCCATATTCTGCATGTGTTAGACTATCCGGCAGGCTGAACTAGCCGCGGTCGTAATGAACAGTCCACACTCTGGCTAGGGCCCGGATTTTGCCGGGGTGCAAGGAGAGGAAATTGGGCAAGATTAAGGTTGCCATCATTGGCGTGGGTAACTGCGCATCGTCCCTGGTGCAGGGCCTGAGCAAGTACGTTGAAGTGCCGGACGACGAGATCGTCCCTGGAGTGATGCACAATCGCATCGGGGAATATCGCATCGAGGATATTGAGGTTGTGGCTGCGTTTGACGTGGACCAGAACAAGGTGGGCAAAGACCTGTCGCAGGCCATTTTTACCGAACCCAACAATACGATCAAGTTCGCCGACGTGCCTTACCTGGGTGTGCCGGTGGAACGCGGAATGACTCACGACGGGATCGGGCGCTACCTGGCCGACGTGGTGGTGAAGTCGCCTCACAGCACCGCGGACATTTCGGGAATCCTGAAGGACCGCGAAGTGGACGTGGTCATCAATTACCTGCCGGTGGGCAGTGAGATGGCGACCAAATGGTACGTGGAGCAGATTCTTGACGCGCGCTGCGCCATGATCAACTGCATTCCGGTGTTCATCGCCCGTGAAAATTACTGGCGGGGTCGGTTCGAGGAACGCGGCGTACCCATCATCGGCGACGATATCAAGTCGCAGGTTGGGGCTACCATAGTTCACCGGGTGCTGACGCGCCTGATGGAGAACCGTGGAGCGGAGATCGACAATACGTACCAGCTGAACTTCGGCGGCAATACCGATTTTCTGAACATGCTGGAGCGCGAACGTCTGATATCCAAAAAAATATCCAAGACCGGGTCGGTTACCAGCCAGATGGACGAAGAGCCGGAAGCCGATATGATCCACATTGGCCCCAGCGACCACGTGCCGTGGCTGCAGGACCGGAAATGGTGCTACATCCATATTGACGGGAAGGTGTTTGGCGGGGCTCCGGTGAAGCTGGAAGTGAAACTGGAGGTTTGGGACAGTCCAAACTCGGCGGGCGTGGTGGTAGATGCCATCCGGTGCGCCAAGCTGGCGCTGGATCACGGTCAGAGTGGTGCAGTGTTCGGTCCGTCGGCATATTTCATGAAGAGTCCGCCGATTCAGTTTACCGATTCCGAAGCCCACGATATGGTGGAGGCGTTCATCGCCGACCCGGAGGTAGCGGCAGCGAAGATCGTGAGACCCGGAGGCGATGCGTAAGGCCAACAACGTGCCGTAGCCCGGTGATGCTGCGTTGGGAGGGAGAGAGCCAGGGCCATGAAAATCGCCATGGTGTCTCCCTACGACTTCACCTGGCCCGGCGGTGTCAACGCCCACGTGGCTCAATTGTCTGCTGAATTAGGGAAACGCGGGCATTGCGTGCAGGTTATCGCACCGCAGACGCCGCAACGACCGTTGGCTGCTGACATTGACGACGGGCGTTTCATATCGATGGGCCGCACAGTGCGACTATCAGCCGGCGGTTCCACGGCGCGGGTATCTATGTCCCCCTGGATCTACTCGCGAGTTCGGAACCTGATGGCCCGGGAATCTTTTGACGTGGTACACCTTCACGAGCCGCTGGCTCCCCTGCTGCCCTGGATGGTGCTGCAACACTCTAGGTCGGTGAATATCGGCACCTTTCATGCTTTCTCCGAACACCACCGACTGTACAGATGCTGGCGGCCGGCGTTGGGGCGCTGGCAGCAGCGATTGCACGGTCGGATAGCGGTATCTCCGGCGGCGCGTTCGTTCGTGGTTCCGCATTTTCCGGGGCACGATTACCGCATCATTCCCAACGGTATCGACTACGACCGTTTTGCCCGGTGCGAGGCTTTCCCGCATCTGCGCGACGGGCGGTTCAACGTGCTGTTCGTGGGCCGAAAAGACGAGCGGAAAGGATTGCGCTACTTGGTGGACGCCTTCGCCCGATTGCGCGCTGAACGTGACGACCTGCGCCTGATAATCGTGGGGCCCGGCGGGCTGGACCGGGAGAGTCAACGCACTGTCGCCACGCTGACCCGCATGGACGCGGAATCGGTGATGGATGCCGGCGCGGTGTCTCACCAGGATTTGCCCCGCTACTACGCCAGCGCCGACGTATTCTGCAGCCCGGCCACCGGTGGGGAGAGTTTCGGGATCGTGTTGCTGGAAGCGATGGCGGCCGGGGCGCCGGTGGTGGCTTCTGATATCGATGGATACCGGGACGTGATTGCCCACGAGCGACAGGGGTTGTTGACCACGCCGCGGGATCCGGGCGCTGTTGCCAGTGCGATCAGGCGCATCGCGGACAGCCCGGACCTGGCAGCGCGATTGTCGGCGGCCGGCCGGGAAACGGCGGCGGGCTATCGTTGGCAAGTAATCGCCTCCGACGTGGAGGAATATTATTACCAGTGCATCGAGGAGGCCAGTATCCGTGGCATTGCCAGGTAGAGAGCAGTTCAGGGCTGCGGTTTTGCGGTACGTAGAGATTCCCGGAGCGCGGGGGCTGAACGCGGTGGGACTCACTCCCAATATCGTCACGGTGTTCGGTTTCCTGGTATGTGTTGCCGCAGCGGCGCTGGTAGCCATGGACTGGCCGCTGTACGGCGGTATCGTGTTCCTGGTGGGCAGCTTTCTGGACCTGTTTGATGGGGCGCTGGCCCGGCTGACCAACCGGGCATCTCCCTTCGGGGCGCTGCTGGATTCGGTGTTCGACCGGTTGGGTGAGGCGGCGTTGTTCGTGGGCCTGGGTTTGTATTACCTTTGGGCGGAACTGGAGCCGAATCAGCTGTCGCTGAGTATGCTGGCGGTGCTTTTGGGACTGGTGTTTTCGCAGGGTGTTTCGTACCTGCGGGCCAGGGGCGAAGGGCTGGGGGCATTCACGCGATCGGGCATCATGACGCGGTCGGAGCGGGTGGTTATTCTGGGCGCCGGGCTAATCGCAGAGGGCTTGGCGCCAGTTCCGATTATGGTCTGGGTAATCTGGCTGATCGCGGCGGTGTCATGCTTTACGCTGTTCCAGCGGATGTTTACGATACGGGGGATTTTGGAGAGACAGGGAGAGTAATCTGATGGTAGCCAAGCCTGTTACTGAACTGCCCGCAACTCTGCGAGAGGCGATGTGGGTGGACGGCGACCCGGAGCCGGCCCCGCTGGTTCTGGACTTTCGCCCGGTTCTGGAGCTGATGGCCCGCCTCGAATTGACCGATCGGGATATAGACCGCTGGCTGATCGAATTCAACCACGCCAACCACGAACTGGTGGGCAAACTGGAACTTGACGCCGACGGAGTGCTGTTGGCAACGCCGATGCCGGGCGTGAAAGGCTCCCGAGACGAGACTCAAGTCTTTGCCGACCTGAACATTTGGTGCAGAGAGTACGGTGGCAATGCCCACGGTTCCCGGTTGGGCGTCCGTCTGCCCAACGGGCAACGCTATGCGCCGGATGCGGCCTGGATTTCGCCCGAGCAGCAGGCCAACCGTCCGCCGCCCTATCCCGCGCCGGATGACTGGCTCCTCCCCTTCTGCCCGGCCTTTGTCGTTGAAGTGCGCTCCCGCAGCGACCGCTTGGCTGCGTTGCAGCGCAAGATGGCAGAGTATATCGACAACGGCGCTCTACTGGCGTGGCTCATCGACCCCTTCCAGCGGCAGGTGCACGTGTATCGCCCCGGCGTTGCGCCGGAAGCGTTGGACGACCCGGAGACGGTGAGTGGCGAGCCGGAGCTGCCGGGGTTTGTGTTTGAGGTGCGCCGTCTGATTTTTGACTTGCGTCAACCCGCAGAGTGAAGCATCGGAGCGCGTTGCCAGGATATTTCGATAATCGGAACGCGGCGGTCAAGAATAGACTGGTGACAGCGTTGGTCGCTGCGCTTGCGAGATTGCCACGTCGCTGACGCTCCTCGCAATGACAGCTGGGAGGGTTGGGCGGTAATGACATTACTGACGGCGACGTAGTACACTGGCCGGGAATTTGGCTGACGGATTCTCGCGTCGATTGATTCCGGCCACCGCACAGGAGATGAGAGATTGCCACGAGATCTTAACGCAGGAATAGATGGTTCGGGGCTCCGCGTGGCCGTTGTAGCCGCCCGGTTCAACAACGTTATCACCAAAAACCTGATGGAAGGGGCGTTGGCTACGCTGGCGCAGTACGGGGTGCGGGATAACGACATAGCTACCGCGTGGGTTCCTGGATCTTTCGAATTGCCGGTGGTGGCAAAGACCCTGGCGGCGTCGGGACAGTACGACGCCGTGATCTGCCTGGGGGCGGTAATCCGTGGGGAAACCAGCCACTATGACATGGTGTGCAATCAGGCCGCGTCGGGCATTGCCGCGGTCAGCAGGGAAACGGGCATACCGACCATGTTCGGGGTTTTGACGACGGAAAATCTGGAGCAGGCGATCAACAGATCGGGCGGCAAAGTGGGCAACCTGGGATCGGATTGCGCTGTGGGGGCGATTGAGTCGGCCCGGCTGTTGCAGTCGATCAAGACGACCTGATTCCACATGAATCGCCGGGGTTGCGTTATGCCCCGGCGTACCATAATGCCTGATTAGGGTTGAAATTTTCACCCTCACCCCAGCCCTCTCCCTTGATGGGAGAGGGGGTTATTTTCGGAGATTTGCCATGGAATTTGGCGTAACCATCCCCAATAACTGGGGTTTGGAGAACCCGCGAACGGTGATCGAGTTTGGCCCGATGGCCGAAGAGCTGGGATACGATTCGGTGTGGGTTATGGACCACCTGTTCAACAACGGGTATATCCGGGAACGGTTGGACGACAAGCCTTACTACCATCCGATGGCCACGCTGTCGCACATATCGGCGCTGACGTCGAAGGTACAATTGGGGACGTCAGTACTGGTGCTGCCCTATCACAATCCGGTTGAGCTGGCGAAGTATGCGGCGACGCTGGATCAGATGTCCGGGGGGCGTGTGGTATTGGGCGTGGGAGTGGGTGCGATGACGCCCGAGTTCGAGGCGTTGGGTATTCCGCTCAGCCAACGGGGTTCCCTGACCAACGAGTCGATGGACGTGATGCGTGAGCTGTGGTCAAACGAAGACCCGCGCTACCAGAGCGCGCGCTGGGAGTTCAGCGACCTGAAGTTCTCGCCGAAACCTCGACAGGTGATGAACGGTGCGCCGAACGTGCCCCTTTGGGTGGGCGGAAACAGTCCGGGAGCGCACCGGCGGGCGGCCCGGCGTGGCAACGGATGGCATCCCTCGGGAGTGACGGCGGAGGAGTTTGCGATCGGTCGGCGCCACATCATGGAAATGGCGGAAGCGGCGGGGCGAAATCCCGATGAACTGGTGATGTCGGTGCGGGTTGAGGTGGAAGCACACGGGCGTCCATCCAGCGAACGGGCTGCGGACCGGGTCCGCTTGCCCGGCGACGACGTGGCGGGAATGGCGGCCGGCATAGCGGCATTCCGTGAGGCTGGCGTGTCGCATCTGGTGATGGCCCTGAACACCGGGGATGTGTCCCGTATTCGCGAGTTGATGCAGGTTATCGCCACCGACGTGATCCCGCAGTTCCGTTAGGCCGGCCGGATGGTCAGGCGGCCCTAGAGCCGGGGTTCCAGGGAATCCAGGTCTTCCAACAGCGACGACATGGATTCCGCCGGCGGGTCAGTTTCCTGACTCCCGTAGTAGTAGTCCTGGAACCCGTCCACGATACGGTGGACCGGCGGTTCGGGGAGGGTTTCGGAGACATCCCGACGGTGTTCGTGGGGCGTTTGCGCCTCGCGGCGGGGTCGGCCCACGGTGGTTGCCACTTCGAGCATCCGGTGGTACACGTCTCTGGGCGTAGTGGGTGGCGGACGGTTACGGCGCAGGTTGCCGGCCCAGTTGGCCCAACCGGAAAGGGCGTCGGATATATCCTGGCCGGCGCCTTGCCAGGTGAACAGGGATTCTCGGACTTCGCCTTCGGAGTAGTTGCCGCCAATGAGGCGACGCCGGCGAAACATGCGGAACAAAACCCAACCGGCGAGGGACACCGCTGCAATGGCCGCCAACCATTTTAGGATAGTGAGAATCAGGCCGGGCGGGCCGTCGCCTTCGACGTCTCTGAGGCTCTCGTGGAGTTCCTGAATCTGGGAACGCGCCAGCTCCAGACCACTGAGATCGCCGCCGCCGAAAAATCCGGATACCCAGTTGCCCAGGGCGACCATGCCAGCGGCCAACAACCCCAGCAACAGAAGGATGGGGCGCAACACCCACAGGCCCAGCCAGCCGAGTCCGCCGGTGACGGCACGGGTCAAGTCGTCGAGTCCGCCCACGCCGGCGGCGCCCAACATCAGAGCCAGGGCCAACACAGCGGCGACGCCCAGGCCGATGGACGCCATCCAGCCCCGGCTCATGTGTCCGGTGGCGCCTTCGGAGGTGAATCGACTCATGGCAAGTCCGCACAACCCGATGGCGAAATAACCAAACAGGATAGGCCATTGGACGATGTTGGCTTCGATCAATGGGTCGGAGGCGACGGCAACCACGATGGTTACGACGCCACGGACGAAGGCGTTGCGAAGGACGTCCAGGGTTACGTCGTCGCGGGCGATGGCAGTGCCGCGCCACCACATGGCCAGCATGAACGCGGTGGACAACGCCAAAGCGGCGATGGCGCGGAGATCGCCACTGAAGACGCTGCCGAGGGGGAACCAGCCGGCGCCCATGCTGATGCCGGCCAGAATCAGGACCGACGCGGCGCTCAAAATCAGGCCGACGATGCCCCGCAGGTTCAGGGAGAACTGTATGGTTTGCACGTACCACGACAGAATGAACGACCAAACCATGGCCAGGGCCATGATCGGAAGGGGGATAGCTGCTTCGGGCAGTTGGAGTACGTTTGCGATTAACCGGCAGACCAGGTAAACCGCACAGCCTTCGAGGAACAGGGCGATGAACACAATCATCGCGGAGCGGGTGAACCTACCCACGGGTTGCCTCCTGTTCCGGCATTTCCTCGGGGGACTGCTGCCAGGCGGCGTCGAGATCGTCGTTGGCCCAGTCGTCGCGCCAAACATCTTCCAGAGCGGCGAGGCTGGAACCGGCGAGAAAGACCGATACCTCTGCGGGCAACGCGGCGGCGGCTGGGCCGGGTTCGCCGTCGCCGGCATAGAATATGACGAGGCGGTGTCCCCGCCGGCGGATCTCGTCGGCTTCCTGCACCACGGCTCGGGACAGGATGGCGGTAACCAGCACAACGGTGGACCCGGCCGGCAACTGGCGTGCCTCGGCGCCCAGCACCACGGGCAGTTCGGCAACCCAGAAAGGGCCTGCCATGGCCAGGGACTCCAGGGTTGCCTCCAGCTGCGGTTGACCGGACCCGGAGGGCACCAGGATCCATTTGCTGGAGTATGAAGCGACGGCGTTGCTGACCAGCCCGAACGTGTAGCCCTCCCGCTCGGCGTGGGCTGCGACGGATGCCGCAACGGTAACGGCGCGTTCAAAGAGACGCCGGTTGCTCCCCTGCCAGGCGGCGTCACCGGTGCGAGCGTTGAGAGCGATGAGCATGTGCTGGGTTGCAGCCGGCTCGAAAATGCGGGTTTCCAGCTTTCCGTGGCGCGCGGTGGATTTCCAGTCGATATGTTTAAGTGGATCGGTAGGGACGTAATCGCGGAGGCCGACGAAACGGCTGGGATCGTCCTGGATGCGCCGAAGGCCGCGGGTTATGCCCATAGGTTGTTCCCACAGCATCAGTAACTGGCGCAAGTCCACGATGCGGGGGTACACCAGCAGGTATTCCAGGTCGGACACGTTCATTTCGGCGGCGCTGAAACCGAAGATATCGCCACTGCGAAGGCGGGCCGGGCCGATGCGGTGGTTGCCCCGGGTGCGGCAGCGTACCCGGTAACGCCAGGTGGTGCGCTGGTACGGCAGGAGGGAGGTGGTGATGCGGTGATCCAGCTCGGCCTCAGCGCCGACGCCGCGTTGGTGGGTGCCGGAGGTTTGCAATCCGATGGGGAAGGAATCGGAGATGTCCAGCCAGATCATGGGAAGCAGCTTGCCGTTGTCAACGGTGATGAAGTAATCAACAACGTCGCCGATGAAGGCGCGCCTTCGCTCAAGTCGCCGGCCGTAACTGACGCGACGGAACGCGAATCGAGGCCAATGCTTGCCGGTGAGCCAGATGGCGAGCACCAGAACGCCGACGACAATGATCAACGCCTGGCTGGCGAGGAGGCCGGCCAGGATGAGGATACCGGCAACGATTACCCAAATGTCGCTGAGCATTGGGCAAGGATAACCGATTTGGAGGCGGCAGTCATTGTTATTTTCGCTGCGCCGGTTTGTGCCGCAGCTCAACGCCGTGCAACAGGCAGCGTAGTCAGAGCGTCACTGAATTTTACACGACCATAGATCAGTTCTGTGGTATGTCCTCAACTACCGCTGTCGGAGATGTCTCGTGCCCGTCTGTCTTCCAGAAATCTCTCGATTGCGTCTGTCACTTCTGCCGCTTTCTCGATCCTGTCTCGAAGATTAGATGCCCATTCGCGGCCTGGGTGCAACGTGTCCCATAGGGAACGGCGCTGATTCCGGCGGCCTTCGCCTGGATCGTGATTGCCAAAGCCCAAGACGACCGCGTTCCATATTGGCTGATACTGCGCTATCAGCACCTGCTCGGTGAGGCCGGTCCATACCGGGTCAAGCACGAGCTAACGACACCGAAAGTCTGGCAGGTCCAAGTTTGTCGCTGCCTCGATCGACTCTGCATGCTCCTGGAGACGGCTGTGGAGCACTTGGCTTGATGCCGGCGTTCGCCCTTGCCGTCTCCCCGGTGAGTCAGCCTTTCCAACATAGATGGGCGCATCCTCTTCGATGCCAGCGTATGCGGGGAAAAGCCCGTCGTAGTGCAGTGTGTAAACTCCGGCACCTTGAAAGACTTCCACTGGAGGCAGCACGCCAGCTGGATATGCCATCAGAGCCCGTGCCGCATTACGGCCAATTTCCTCCACGCTGAGAGGGTTGTAGGCGCGCACGGATCAGTGCTCACACTTGGTGCTGTTGCGGCAGATTATCCAAAAGCAGTGCCGCTTCCTAGCGTGGTGAGCCGTTGCCCACTTAGTCGAGACCATCGGGCCGCTTCGGACCTTGACGATCAGATCGCAGACGGTAAATCCTGCTTCGTCAGCCATCCTCTGGAGGCAGCACGCCAGCTGGATATGCCATCAGAGCCCGTGCCGCATTACGGCCAATTTCCTCCACGCTGAGAGGGTTGTAGGCGCGCACGGATCAGTGCTCACACTTGGTGCTGTTGCGGCAGATTATCCAAAAGCAGTGCCGCTTCCTAGCGTGGTGAGCCGTTGCCCACTTAGTCGAGACCATCGGGCCGCTTCGGACCTTGACGATCAGATCGCAGACGGTAAATCCTGCTTCGTCAGCCATCCTCATAAAATCGCAGTGGCTCCACTTTGACCGGTGGCTGTTCACCATGTCCGTAATCTTGGCCAGCAGCAATCCGTCGGGTTTCAACACCCTCTTTGCTTGTTCTAGGAACGGAGGATATAGGTAGCTCAAGCTCCAGTCGTGCTCCTTTCCGCAGGCGACTGTCGCTCCGAAATCCTCGTCAAATCTCTTGGTACTTTTGTCTCGCCCTTGAGGGCCAACGTGCGGAGGATCGTAGACTACCGTGCCAAATTCGCTGTCTGGGACGCCTTTCATTTCCCGATTGTCGCAGACGAACGCCGTGTTGAATTTCGGATTGATGTCCATAGACACGACGTCGCGTGACGATCCTTTCCAGAACCTGCCCTTGTTGTATGTGGCATCTAGGATAGGTTCAGGGGCAATCGACGCGTAGAATTCCAGCATCGTTGCCTTCCCACACGCTGCTTATCGGGGCATACTGGCCTACAGTCGCCGGCTCGTTAACAGTCAAAACGGTCACCTCTGTTCGGGAAGTACCCGCAATCCTAATCCTTTCGGCAACGTACTGTCAAAGACGACGTTTTGATGAGGCGACTACGAAATTCGTTAGTGCGTTGGTCGATGTCTGACCCATCTACCATGGAATGAGAGTAGCGAAATTTCCTCGTTATTGGCGGTGGTTGGTGAGAGGTCGGGCGGCCTGTGGTATGCTGGATGCAGTTCAGCCGGAGGAAGATGTCATGGCCCGCGTTCCCTACGTATCTCGCGACGAATTAGACGCTGACGGTCAAACGATTTATGACCGTATCAGGGAGGACCGGGGGGTTGACGAGGTGGGATTGCAGTTCAGGGCGTTGTTGCATAGCCCGCTGGCGGCGGGGTATCTCACCTCGCTGGGCGCTTCGCTCCGGTTCCAGTCCTCGATGCCGGATGATTTGAAGGAATTGGCAATCATACTGGTGGCTCGGGAATGGGATTCGGGGATTGAGTGGACGGGCATTCGGTGGCCGCGGCGCGCGCCGGTGTATCCGACGAAGCGATAGAAGGCATACGCACCGGCAAAGCGCCGGGCTGTCTGGAAGGCACACCAGCTGACATTGCCCGTTTCGTGCAGCAGATGACCCGCGAGAAAGACGTTTCAGACGAGAATTTCAAGGCGGTTCATGACGTGCTGGGTGATCGCGGCGTGGTGGACCTGACGATGACCGTTTCTTACTACACGGCCCTGGCCCTGGCTCAGATAGCGCTGCGCCCTGAAATGGGCGGCGGGCGCGTTTCCACGCTGTAATTCGCGGGTGGGGAAGGATGGCGTTGTTACATCCGTGTTCCCCGGCGCAGGCGCCAAGTTGATGGAATCTGCTGACGAACTATTGAGCCGCCTGGCCGGCAATCTGGAATGGCACGGTCTGGGAACGGGTGTGCTTACGCCGCGACCCAGAGGCGGGCGACTGCATGGCGAAGATGCCGCTGCTGTAGTTGAGTTGCTGGACGCACTGGCGACCCTGGACGACGGAATACCAACCGGTCGGAGTCCGCACAGCCTGATGTTCGGGAATGGTTGTTTCGCAATTGGTCGTTATCCGGAGGCGCTGGCAGTGTATCAGGCATTGGCCGGCACTTGTCCGGATGACTTCGCGGTACACTTCAACCTGGGTGTGACCAGCCTGCGGCGGCGGCGCGCGGAAGACGCCGACCGGTCGCTGACGATGGCGTTGGCGCTGGATGCCGCCTATGCCCCTGCTTATTACCAACGGGGGAATGCCCGCGACGACCTGGGCGATCCCGCCGGGGCCCTGGACGACTATGCCACCGCCATCGGGCTGGACCCGGAGTATCTGCAAGCCCACTACAACCGTGGAATAGTGCTGAATAACGTGGGGCGCTACCAGGATGCCATCGCCGCGTTTGACGACGCTCTGGCGTTAAGGCCCGACATCTCCAACGCGTACCTGAACCGGGGAGTGGCCTGGGACGAGCTGGGAGATACGGAGAAAGCGATTGCCGACTACGACCGGGCGCTAAGGAGCAATCCGGATAACGCGGACGCCAGGTTTAACCGGGCGCGCACGTGCTTCCGGGTGGGTCGTCATCAGGATGCCGTTACCGACTATACGGCTGCCATCGGCCTGAGACCTGACGACGTGGAGGCTCTCAATAATCGCGGTCTGGCCTACGACGCGCTGGGTCAATACGAGCGCGCCGTTGCAGACTATGATGCTGCGCTGGCGCTTCGTCCCGATTTCGCCGAGGTGTTGAGCAACCGAGGGGCGGCACGGGAGACGTTGGGCAATGCTGACGCCGCGCTGGCAGACTACCTGGCGGCGGAGGCTGCGTTGCCGAATTTCTCGGCGGCCTACTACAACGCCGCCCGGCTTTATGCTGACCGGGGCGACATCGAGGAGTGCGCGCAGCAGTTGGCAGAAGCCATCCGGCTGCAACCGGGGTTATACGCTGAGGCAGAGTCGGACGAGATGCTGGGGTGGGTTCTGGACCTGTCCAAGATTAAGGATAGCCGCCAGCAAACGTAAGTGGCGTCCGGATTGGTCAGCGCCCGGGTTCACCTTCCCCGTCGTCGTCGTTGTCGATCACTTGCCGGATTATGGCGTCTTCGCTGAGGCGGGCAGCCTCGCCCAGGATCTCGCGCGTGTCCTCGATCAGCATCTCGTCAATCTGCGTTGCGGGCACGACTTCCGGGCGATGGTCGGCGTTAGTCAAGATGTTATGAGTGATGACCACCATCGCCAATGCCGTCAAGGCCAGCATCACCTCCAACCCCCGATGGTCAATGACTTCATTCAGGGTCAGCATCACGCCGTAACCGAGAAAAATGCCGATGGAAGAGCGGAACACCGAGCGGCGGAAGACCAGCACGGAGGCAAAGCCCACGCCAACGCCGATGAGCATGAACCAACCCAGGTAGGCCAGAGACACACCGACCAGAACGACCATACCGTCGCCGCCCTTGAAACCGGTAAAGATACTCTTCCAATGGCCGGCGATTGCCGCACTGCCGGCGAGAACTCCCATCAGTTCGGGCACACCAAGCATCCAGGCGACGACAACCGCCGCGGAGCCTTTTATCACGTCGCCGGCGAACACGAGCATACCGCGGTATCGCCCGACGTGCCAGAAGACGTTTGCGGTGCCGGCCCGACGACTTCCGGTAGCGAAAATATCCACACCCTTGAGGCGTGCCACGAGGTAGGCGAAGGGGATGCTGCCCAACAGATAACCGACGACGATTGCGGCCAGCAGGCGTGGCGTCAGGTTGATTAATTCTTCAGGCAACATACGCGGCTTCAGGCCCGGGCAGGCCGAATCTAATGTTATCACACGAGTTGTGATCACCGGCGCGGACGCTCGCCGTGGGGTTGGTGCTGGGTTTTTCACCCTCACCCCCGTATCAAGTACGGGGCAGGCTCCAACCCTCTCCCATCGAGGGAGAGGGGGCGTCTTTTGACAGGCTCAGGATGTGCGGGGGATCAGGAATGTTTGCGTCCTACGTACAGCGAGTAGCCCAGCTGACCTTGCTGAACAAGGGACTGGACGCGGTCCAACAGGTCGGGAGCGGCGGCCAGATCTGTGGGTGCTCCGGGGACGAAACTGCCCAATCCACCCAAAACCGCCAGCTTACCGCGGAGGTCGGCCAACAGCTGCAGCACCTCGCCGGAAAGATCTTCGCGGGCCGACATCGTGAAGCCAGCGTCTTCCAACAGGGATTGGTAACCGTCAGACGGCAGGGCATCGGTGAGGCAGAGCATCATGCCGACGACGCTGTCGAGCTCAGGGGGCAGGCTGCCCGGTTCCACCGTAACGTCCGAAATGCCGATCACGCCGTCCGGCTTCAACAAATGGCGCACGTGGTCGATGGCGGCGAGTTTGTCCACAAACAGGCTGGTGGCACACTCGATGATGACGGCGTCGAAGGCGCCGGGCCGAAAGGGCGGGGCTTCGGCGTCGCCGCGCACGAAGTCCACGTTCGCCGGCGCCGGTTGTTCCAGGGCCCGCCGTCGTGAAGCGGATGCGGCATCGGCGCCCAACTCCAGGCCGGTTACGTGGCATCGAAACACGCGGGAGACGGCGGTTGCGCTGGTACCCATACCGCAGGCGAGGTCCAGAACACGCCAACCGGCCTGCAAACCCATGGCACGGCCCAGGCGGTTGGTTACACGCAAGCCTCCGGGGTGGAGACTATCCCCGAGAATGAACCGCGCCATTTCGGATGAATACAGGTCGGCGCAGCAAATTTTTGCGGTGTAGGTGTCGAGGACGGATTTGAACATGGAACTACGGGATATGCAGGACAGGGTTTGATCTTACGCGTACCCGCCTTGTCAATCCAACTAGCCTGCTGTCATTGCGAGGATCTTCCGCTCATCCCGAGCTTGTCGAGGGACGTGGCAATCTCGATGAGGCTGAACACACGCCGCCGAACTGCCGTTGCTACAGCGACGACATTGCCAACGCCCGCATCGAGTACGGGGTCGCAATGACAAAGTGGGTATGAATGAGAGGGTTTGATGTCATGCCAGATAAGGATTGTCAATCGCCAGCAGAGGGTTGCTGGTGAACCGATGAGGCCAGGCGGATTTTCTGACGGCCCTGCTCCAGCGTTAGCTGCTCGCGTATCTGCTCCCGGTAGCCCACCGAGTTGTAGGCGCAGAAGGGGATGGCGCGCCCGTCGGGAGTGAGGATACCGACGCAGCACTTCATTACCTGCTTGACGTTGAAGGTATAGGCGTCCAGGAAATCCTTGATGGCGATCTGGAAGACGTGATCTTTGAGATGGTTCATCTCGTAGGGCAGGTCGAGGCCGGGGCCGCAAGCGCACTCGAACTGGCCGGCGGTTTTCTCGGTGCCGGCCACCGCGGAAGCCGACCACAAACCCTCCAGGGCCTGCTGAATGACGGCAGCATCGGGTGCCTTGGGCAGGGCGCGATTGGTGATGTAATCGAGATACTGGTCGATGTCCAGCAACCTGGGAAGTGGCATGACGGTGTCGCCGTCCACGAAGATGTAGGAATTGACCTGGCAGGTTGGAAAACAGCAGGGAACGGGGACGAAATCTTCCAGGATGAAGCGGCCGTCGGTTTGATCAACGATGCCGTGGATGATGTCCGGGATGGTGACGCGGGTCATTGGGTCGAAGGGGATGTGGCGGCCGACGTGGGTTACCGGCTGGAACACCACACCCTTCACCGCCGGATGCCGCAGGCCAAAGTTCACGATGCCACCGACTTCGTCGGTGTTGACGCCGCGCTCGACGGCTGCCACGAGGACGGCGGACATGCCGGCGGCGGCCAGGCGATCCAGGGCGAGCATCTTGGTATCGAGCAAGGGTTCGCCGCGAATGGTCAGGTAGGTATCTTCGCGCAGGCCGTCGAACTGGAAATACACCACGGGGTCGAGAGCGGCCATCTGCGCCAGGAATTTGTCGTCTTTGGCGAGTCGGACGCCGTTGGTGTTGATCATCACCTGACGGATGCCCCGGTCTTTGGCGGCCTGGATCATTTCGGGCAGCTGGGGGTGGATGGTGGGTTCGCCGCCGCTGAACTGGATGACTTCCGGGTCGCCCTCAATTTCAACAAAGCGGTCGAGCATGGACTCCACCTGCTCAAGGGTCAGGTTGTATCCGATGCCGGCGTTGGCGAAACACACGGGGCAGTTGAGATTGCAGGCGGTGTTCACCTCGATGAGGCCGAGGCAAATGTGCTGCTTGTGTTCGGGACACAGCCCGCAATCCAGCGGGCAGCCGTCTTTGACCTCGGTGCTGAAATCCAGGGGGATGGTGCCGGGCTTGTTGAACCGGACGCTGCCGACATACATCTCGGCGTCGGAGCTGATGATGCCCTCAAACCATCCGTGAGTGGGGCAACGTTTTCGCATGTAGACCCGGTTGTCGCGAATGATTACCTGGGCGTCGATTACGGTTTTGCATTCGGGACAGATGGAGCGGGTCAGCTCGTGGAAGATGAAATCGGCGTCCTGCTTGGCGCGGGGGTTGGGGGGCAATACGGTGCGCTCCTTATTCCGGAGGATTGGTCAGCTGATTGCCGTTCTGAACTTGCACATAGGTGACATTGAAGTTCTTGGCTCGAAACGAGGCGGCCGTTTCAATGTCAATCCCGGCAACGATGGGGATTACCTGGCCGTTGAGGTTGCGCGGCTGGTATTTCTGGATAATGGCGCTCAATATCTCGGCTCTGCCCGCGGCCCGCTCTACGTCATCGTCGTCAACCTTGTAAGATGCTTCCACCACCAGGCAAACCGGCTGGTGGTCGGATTCCCGGCGGGCGTAGATAAAGACATCCGCGCGTATCAAACTGCGGCGCTGGTCAGGAGCTATAACGCCGGCCAGGCTGGCGGCGCTGGCGATCCGACCGATTTCCCGCTTTGTGATTAATTCCTCATCCCCCAGTCCCAGGGCAAGGGCAAAAATTTCGGGGTTGCGCTCGCAGTACAGTTCTAATCCCCATCCTTTCAGTGTGGAAACGTCCTGGTTAGTGCGGTACTGCGCTTCTGTTAGCCGGGTAATGGCGGTATCCGTGCGTTCCTGCGCCTGCGTTAGTTCGGAGATGGCGGCACGCATTTCAGCGATGCCCTTGGAGTTCTCGTCAACAATCTTGCGGGTTTCTACCAGGCCCCTGGAGTTCTCGTCAACAATCTTGCGGGTTTCTACCAGGCTCCTGGAGTTCTCGTCAACAATCTTGCGGGTTTCTGCAAGGCCCTTAATAGTTTCCGCCAGCAACGCGCGAATTTCGGCAAAGGTCATTTGTTCCGGCTCGTTAGCCGGATTGGTTGGCGTAGTCATAGTAAAACCGCTTCCTATGGAGTAGTTCTATGGTATCAGGTTTGGCGAGTTAGGGACTGCAGCCGTGCGAATCCTGCTGCCAAAGTGCCGCCGAATGGCCGCATCCAATCGGGAGGTTGGTCGGGATTCACTGTAATCCAAGCAGTATCTCTACCGCTGGCACCGCCATGCTGTGAGCTTATCTTGCCGTTTGACCACAACGTCATGACAGTCTCCTTTTCTATAACCCAACAATGTGCATCAAACGGACTAACGCCCAAACATACGACCATACCGTAATTTTGATCTCTCAATTGCTGAAATTTATAAGAACCGTTCCGCCACAGTGTCGAGCCTTTTATTTCGGTGCGTAGGCCCGAGATGACCCTATCGGCGTCGCTATCAGGCGACCGCGTGACGTCCAATCCTTTTGCTGCGCACCATCCTGCTACAAGAGCCTCGAATACCGCTCCAGCGCTTCGAGACGGTAACGCTTTGATCCAGCCGAACGGGCTGTGGGTCCAATCTGTTGCAGCATTCCGATAATCTTGCTCTATGATGCCTGCAATGGCGGCAAGGCGCTGTACTTCTGGATCGTTGATGCGAATTGTCATATTTTTCCTAAAGTAGTCTCGGTGCTGTTTCTGTTTCATTAGCTTGGCCCAGTTCGTCAACGCCGTGCGTTACCGCATCACTGTGCTCCAGCCGCCGCTGCATCACCGCCACTGCCTCCGGGTTGTTATCCACCAGCACAAACTCCCGTCCCTCCAAATAGGCCGCCTCACCCAATGTGCCGCTGCCGGCGAAGAAATCGAGCAGGTGGTCGCCAGGATTGGAGTGGACGCGAACGATGCGGCTGATGACGTGCAGCGGTTTCTGGGTGGCGTAGCCGGTTTTTTCCTTGCCGGTCACGATGGTACGCCACCAGACGTCGGTGGGGGTTTTGCCGCGGGCGGCTTTTTCGGGGCCGACCAGGCCAGGGGCCATATATGGAATGCGGTCGATGGCGTCGTAGTTGAAGGTGTAGTTATCGGGGTCTTTGGCGTACCACAGGATATTGTCGTGCTTGGCGGGCCAGCGCGTTTTGGGGCGGCCGCCGTAATCGTAGGCCCAGATGATTTCGTTGATGAAGGAATCGCGGCCAAATATTTCGTCCAGCATTACCTTGCAATAGTGGACTTCCCGGTAGTCGATGTGGAAGAACAGGCTGCCGTGGTCATCCAGCACGCGGTAGGCTTCGGTCATGCGGGGACGGAGGAAGCCGATGTAGTCGTCGAAATCGTCGGCGTACCTGCTGTTGCCGACGACATGGGTACGGTAGCGGCGGCCCTGGAAACCGGTGCGGTCGCCGTCGGCGTCGGGCGTGACCTTGATGCGAGTGCGGGACTGGGATTTGCCGGTGTTGAAGGGCGGGTCAACGTATATGAGTTGGAACGCGCCATTGGGCAGGGTGGGCAGGACATCAAGATTGTCGCCAAGTATAATATCGCCCATTGCGCCCCTCCGGTTCGAGGCCGCATTATCCGGTTTGGTAACGAGGGTGTCAAACGGCGACGGCCCTCACCCCAACCCCTCTCCCAGGGGGAGACCTTTGCATAAATCACCATTGCCAGGCGCGGAGCGACGTGGCAATCCGCGCCGTCACCACGCCTGCTACCACATCGAGATTGCTGCGCTTCGCTCGCAATGACAGGTTACGCAAAGGTCTCCGGTGGGCGACGGGCCTATCAGGAAGGAGTTTGTGATGAGTCAACAGGAACATCCCCCGGGGCCGCTGGCGGGCGTAAAGGTGCTGGATTTGACGCAGATCATGGCCGGGCCGATGTGTACGATGCTGTTGGCCGACATGGGGGCGGATGTAATCAAGATTGAGCGTCCGGGGAGCGGCGACGATACGCGGCGCATGGGCAGCCGGTACAGCAACGGGTTTGCGGCGGGTTTCCTGGCTCTGAACCGGAACAAGCGGAGCATCGCGCTGGATCTGCGGTCTGATGCCGGCAAGGCTGTATTTCGCAAGATGGCGGAGTCGGCGGACGTTGTGGCGGAGAACTTCCGGCCGGGTGTGATGGATCGGTTGGGGTTGGGCTATGAGGAACTGGCGAAGATCAATCCCCGGCTGGTATACGCCAGCATCTCGGGTTTTGGCGGGAGCGGCCCGTACCGCAACCGGGGCGGGTTTGACCTGGTGGCGCAGGGAATGAGCGGATTGATGAGCATCACGGGGTTTCCCGACGGGCCGCCGGCAAAAGTGGGTGTTCCCATAACTGACATTGGGGCGGGAAGCTTTACGGCGTTCGGAATCCTGGCGGCCTACATACACGCCCAGCGCACTGGACAGGGTCAGAAAGTGGACGCATCGCTGCTGGAGGCGGGTATCGCTTTCACCGTCTGGGAGTCGTCGGAGTTTTTCGCCAACGGGGAGATACCGGGCCCGCTGGGCTCGGCGCACCGGGTCAACGCGCCGTATCAGGCCCTGCGCACCAGCGACGGCTACATCAACATCGGGGCCGCGTCGCAACCAACGTGGGAGCAGTTTTGTCGAGCCATCGGGCAGGATGCCCTGATTGAGGACCCCAGATACAAGGCATCCAACGACAGGAAGGCCCGGGAAGGCGAGCTTGCGGAGTTGCTGGAAGGGATCCTGGTGGAACACTCCACGGAATACTGGATGGAGCAACTGCAGTCGGCGGGCGTGGTGGCCGGCCCGATTTACGATATGGCGCAGGTGTACGGTGACCAGCAGGTGCTGGCCCGGGAGATGAAGGTGACGTTGGCCGACGACGAGATGGGCGAGTTACAGAACATCGGCATACCGGTGAAGCTGTCGGCGACGCCGGGAAGCATCCGCCACCGAGGGCCGAGACTGGGCGAGCATACGCGGGAACTGCTGCTGGAGCACGGTTACACCGAGGCCGAAGTGGATGCGCTGGTGGACGGGGGTGCAGTGGGGATCGGCTAGGTGGGGAGGTGACATTTGGTGGTTGATAAGCGGTGTTCAGTGCATTAGTTTTTGAGCATCCTGTTTACCGGGAAATTGCTCGCAACCGCCAGGCAAGGGACTGCCGCCGAATATGTTGATAAATTGGAAGTGGTTCGATTTCCGCCGCCTGGTGTTATCGATATCCATGGGGTTGGTAGCCACCATTCTAGTAGTTGGCGGCTCGTTGTTGGCATGGTTCAATTTGCCGGAGGAATTGTTCGACGCGGCACGTTCGGAGACGTTGGAAAGCGTGGCCCGCGCGGCTCTGGTGCTTCCTGCGGTACTTGCTACCGCTCCGTTGATCCAGTGGTGGTATAGTGTGATTGCCAGGGTGCATAATGTTCCCCTGATTGACGGAGGAGGTCATGAAAGTAAGGTTTAACCAGAAAACCGTCATCATGACGTTCGCTTACGCCGTTGCAATCGCGGCAGCTGTAGCAGTGCTGGTATTCGTGGTCGATTAGGCTCGGTGAACCACACGAGTATTCCTTGATGCCCGGACTGCGGAGCGCCCGTGGTTGGGTGAAACCTACAGTCTTCGCCAGGCCGCGCCTTCGGTTAGTTGCAGGAACTGGTTGACGAGGGTTGGGTTGGAGAGGATCAGGCCCGGTGAGAAGAGCGTGGCCGGTTCCAGGGTGCGTTGATCGATAACCTGGGCGCCGGCTTCCTGGGCCAGCAGAATCCCGGAGGCGATGTCCCAGGGTGACAGGCTGTGGTGGAAGTAGAGGTCGATGCGTCCGCACGCGGTGTAGGCGATGCTGAGGGCGCTGGAACCCATGAGGCGGTAGGCCTGCGTTTGCGGCCACATGTCGCTGGCCATTTGAAGCAACTTTCCGGCCTGTTCAAAATTGTAGCCGAGGTCGAATCCTAGGACGGCCTCGCCGATATCCTGCCGGTCTGAAACGTGGAAGGGTTCGCCATTGAGGGTCGCACCCCGGCCCTTTTGCGCCGCGAACATTTCGTCGCGCACCGGATCGTAAGTTACGCCGGCCACCACCTCATCGCCCCTGGCGACGGCGACGACCACGCAGAAATGCGGGATTCCCTCGGCGAAGTTGCGGGTGCCATCGATGGGGTCTGCCACCAACGTATAGGGAGAGGTTCCGACCACCGGCGCCGATTCTTCCGACAATATTCCGAAGTCCGGATACTCTTCACGGATGTGGTCGAGAATGATGCGCTCCGATGCCAGGTCCACGTCGGTTACAACGTTGGCGCGACCCTTGAAACTGATCTCGATGTCGGTGCGAAAACGGGCGACGGCCAGTTCGCCGGCCCGCCGGGCCGCGGTTTCGCAAACGGACAGCGCCGTGTGGCCGGAGCGGGAAATCGGGAGATCATCAGTCGGGTGGGCCTGGGTCATGGGAAGCGGGCCTCCTGGGGCGAAATGGGTGGATGGGAGTCGGTACGAGACATAGCCGGCGAGACCGTGAGGGACAAATGCCGCCGAAGTCTAGCACCAGCCGACGGGCGGCGACAAGCATCGGACGACGGATCATTACATAACGCTATGGTATACTGCGGCCGTGGGCGAGCAGGACAAACGGCCTCTGGTTGGGGTGGGAGTGGTGTTTATTCGTGGTGGCGAAGTGTTCCTGGCGCAGCGGCAAGGCGCTCACGGAGAGTCCACCTGGGGTTCGGCTGGCGGGCATCTGGAGTTTGGGGAATCGCTGGAGGATTGCGCGCGGCGAGAGGCTCAGGAGGAACTTGGGGTGAGGGTAAGCGAGCTGCGGGCGCTATGTTTGAGCAACATCATCGAGTATGGACGCCATTACGTTGATGTGGAATTTCTGGGCGAGATAGGCGACCAGACTCCCACGCCCAACGCTGCCGACGGTTCGTTCGGGGAGTATGGGTGGTACCCGTTGGGAAGTACTCCGGAACCGCTGTTTGAGCCGATGCGGCTGGCGATCAACAGCCTGAAATCGGGGCAGTGGTATTTTCCGGATGTGCAGTCAAACCGGTAACGTTATTGCTACCACGCGCTACCAACGTTGCGCCGGCACTGACTATGTTTCTGAAAACAGGGAGGTGATACTTGGGTGCTAAAAAGGGACAGGGATTGTTGATGGTGTACGTCGATGTGCCCGCCGAGCATGAGGATGAATTCAACCGCTGCTATAACGAAGAACACATCCCCGAACGGTTGTCCATTCCGGGAGTGCTGAACGCGGCGAGATATGTGGCGGTGCGGGGTGGTCCGAAATACCTGGCGTGCTATGAGATCGAAACGGCGGAAACGTGGTATTCCGACGGCTGGCAGTACCACCTGAACAACCCCACCGAGTGGTCGCAGAGGATGTCGCCCGGCGTGATTGGCATCAACTACGTGCGCAACCTGTACCGGCTGATCTATCCGACGGAAGTGTCGGAGGACACGGCGGTGGCGGAGATGGCGCCGGCGTTATTGGTAGGGAGAATGGAAATACCGGAACCGCTGGATGTATTATTCAACGCAGCATATAACGATGAACGACTGCCTTTGTACTACAGTATCCCGGGATACATACGTGGGAGAAGGTGGGAAGTTGTAATGGGAGAGCCTAAATACACTACTGTGCACGAATGCAGTGGTCCGGAAGTTGCAGAGTGTGCCGAATGGCAGGCGGTGAGGGACGCGGTAACGCCGCAGTGGAACGGGCATGTGCAGCCGTCGATGCGGTTTGCAAACGGGTCTCCGGGAGTATACGAGCGCATCTTTTGATGCTTGAGAATCACCCAATTACGTCGGCAATTTCGTAGTAATCCCGAGGTGGTTCGGGTATAATATCAATGTGCTCGGGCAATACAATTTCTGTGCGTATTGAACAAACTGCACAGCAGGGAACTGCCATTGGCCCAGTCAGTGAAATCTGTGGAGAAATAATCATAATATGACTCAGCAATCTACGGTTTCGGCAACAGATATATCTTCACAGTATACTTCTGATAACATTCAGGTCTTAAAAGGGTTGGAAGCGGTCAGGGTTCGCCCTGGAATGTATATCGGCAGCACCGGGGTTGACGGGCTGCACCATCTGATTAAGGAATTGCTCGACAACGCGGTGGACGAAGCGCTGGCCGGGCATTGCGACCGCATCGATCTGCATCTGGCCAAGGATGGCGCGGTTACCGTCTCCGACAATGGGCGCGGGATTCCGGTGGACGTTCACCCTGACACCGGGGTTTCCGGTCTGGAAACGGTGATGACCACGCTACACGCCGGGGGCAAGTTTGACGGAGCAGCCTACAAGGTGTCGGGAGGGCTGCACGGCGTGGGTGCTTCGGTGGTGAATGCGCTGGCATCACAACTGCACGCTGAAGTTTACCGTGGAGGTCACCGCTACACGCAGGACTATTCGCGGGGCATTCCGTCCACCGAACTGGTGCGCCACCAGCGAGTGAACAAGCACGGTACGACGGTAACGTATCGCGCCGACCCGGACATCTTTCCGGAGATAACCTACGACTTTGGGCGCCTGGTAGCGCAGCTGCGGCAAACCGCGTACCTGAACAAGGGTTTGGAAATCTTCCTGGTGAGCGAGTTTCACGAGGCCGAGCGCAACGGCGACGTGGAGCGCAGCTTCTTCTTTGACACCGGCGTGGCGAGCATGGTGCGGAACATTAACCGCAAGCGCAACGTGGTTATGCCGGAGCCGTTTTACTACCAACGCAACGCGGAAGACGCGGACGTAGAGGTGGCGTTCCAGTATCACCATACTGACGGGCACGATAATCTGGCCGCCGACGAGCGCACGTTTGCCAACTGCATCCTGACGTCTGAAGGTGGGACACATCTGGCCGGGTTCCGGTCGGCGTTGACGCGGGTGCTCAATGACCATGCCCGCAAGCAGAACGTGTTCAAAGACCCGAAGGATTCTTTCAACGGCGATGACACCAGAGGCGGACTGGTTGCCATCATCAGCGTGAAGCTGGGGGATCCGCAGTTTGAGGGCCAAACCAAGAACAAGCTGAGCAACCCCGAAATCCGCAGCCGGGTAGAAACCGCCACCGCCGAAGGTTTGACGCGGTTCCTGGAAGAAAACCCAACCGCCGCCAAGAGCATGCTGGATAAGGTGCAAACCAACCATGCTGCCCGCGAAGCGGCTCGCCGCGCCAGGGACTTGGTGTTGCGGAAGAACGCCCTGGATGGCACTTCGCTGCCCGGCAAACTGGCTGACTGCGCCGAGCGGGACCCGGCCAAGTCGGAACTGTATATCGTGGAGGGCGAATCGGCCGGGGGGTCGGCGAAGATGGGCCGCGACCGTCAGTTCCAGGCCATCCTGCCGCTGAAGGGCAAGATCCTGAACGTGGAACGGTTCCTGGACAAGGTGGAACGCATCCTGAGCCACGAGGAGATTCGGGCCGTTATCTCGGCAATCGGAACCGGAGAGGGTGAGGCATTCGACATCTCCAAGCTCCGCTACCACTACATCATCATCATGACCGACGCCGACGTGGATGGATCGCACATCCGCACGCTCATCCTGACGTATTTCTACCGGAGGATGCGACCGCTGATCGATGGCGGGTTCCTGTATATTGCCCAGCCGCCGTTGTATCGGGTGCAACGGGGCCGCAGCATCGCCTACGCATACAGCGAGGATGAAAAGGACCAACTGATCAAGAAGATGTCCACGGCGCGGGCCGAACCGGCGGTGCAGCGTTACAAGGGTCTTGGGGAGATGAACGCCGACCAGCTTTGGGACACGACCATGGATCCGGAGACGCGCAAGATGCTGCGGGTTTCGGCGCATGATCTGGCTGAGGCGCACGACGTGTTCGAGATGTTGATGGGTGAGCAGGTTGGCCCCCGCAAGAACTTCATCCAGAGCCATGCCACCGAGGTGCGTAACCTGGACGTGTAGCAGCCGGGACAATCTCAAGGGTTTGCACCGCCGCCGTGGAACCGACCGATGGAATGGTCCTGCTGTTGTCGGAGGCCGAGTTGCAACGCGAAGTGGCCCGGCTGGCGGGGGAGATCGACCGGGATTATGCCGATACCGGCGTGGCGCTGGTCTGCGTGCTGAAGGGCGCGGCTCTGTTCGTCGCTGACTTGGTGCGGCAGATACGGGTGGAGGTCATCGGCGTCGAATACCTGAGGGCCAGCAGCTACGGCAGCGGCACGTCGTCGTCGGGGACGGTGAGGATCGAGGGGACGCCCGCCTCCGAACATATCGCCGGACGGCACGTGCTGCTGGTGGACGACATTACCGACACGGGCCACACGCTGGTCGCGGTGTCGGAGTACCTGGAGGCGATGCGGCCGGCCTCGTTGCGAATATGCACGTTGCTGGACAAACCCGACCGCCGCGAAGCCGAAATCGGGTATGACTACGTGGGGTTCAGCATTCCCAACCATTTCGTGGTGGGCTATGGCATGGACCTGGATGAACGATACCGGGGGCTGCCGGCGGTTTACTACTTTCCGTAAATGGCTATATCAGAAGCAGAGTCAGCAACCTGGGCCACGGCCTCATGCGTACCCACTTTAATCTGTCATTACGACCCCGTACTCGATGCGGGGGTTGGCAGTCTCCTAGCCGTAGCAACAGCGGCTCGTCGACGTGTGTTGAACCTCAACGAGATTGCCACGTCCCTCGACAAGCTCGGGATGATCCTTCGACGGGCTCAGGATGAGCGGAAGTTCCTCGCAATGACAGGTGGGCCAGTTAGGTTTGACAAAGTGGGTACGCGTGAGGGGCCACGGCATACCCCTGTGCTGTCGTCGTTTGTTGCGTGTTTCCAGAACTTGTCCAGGCCGTAACGCGCAGCAAAGCAATCGGGTTGCCGGCCCATCCACCTAAAAGCCCACGGCCTGGCCGTCGCCGCGGGGGTCGGAAGCGCCGACGAGGACGCCGCGGCGTTGGTCGCGGACGATGAGCTGCACCACGCCGTGGTAGGAGCCCAGCGAGTTTTGCACCACGTTGTGCCCCATGCGGGTGAGGTCGCGGATGGTGTCATCGGGCATACCCACCTCGACGCGCAGTTCGCCGGACCGGTTGATGGTGGCGGGGTCGGTGCCAGGGAAGCTGTACCAGCGGGGAGACTCCACGGCGTCTTGAGACTGGAGGCCGCCATCTATGAGCTTGGACAGGATTTGTACGCCACACTGGGGTTGCAGATCGCCGCCAGGCGTTCCGCCGACGATGGCGACCTGGCCGTTGACGGTGGTGAGGTAGCAGTTGAGGGTGTGCATGGTGCGTTTGCCGGGCGCGATGACGTTGGGGTGGTCGGCTTCCAGGCTAAACCCGCGGCCGGCGCGATTGTTGAACAGGACACCGGTGCCGGCGGCCACAACTCCGGAACCGAAGCCGTTGGAAAGGCTGTGAATCCAGCTGACGGCGTTGCCGTCGCCGTCGGCTACGCAAAAATAGGTGGTGTCGCCGTGGCCGTCCACGGGAGTCAGCGGCCTTACTTCACCGCCGGCCTGGAAGGGGTGGATCTGGTCACGGCGCATATCGGCGTATTCCTGGGACAGCAGGCCGTCCAGGGGCCATTCGACAAAATTGGGGTCGCCGGCGAGACGGTTGCGGTCGGAATAGGCGATTTTCTTGGCTTCGACCAGGAGGTGAATCGCGTCGGCCGAGTTGGGAGTCATGGACGTAAGGTCGTGGCCGCTGACGATGTTGAGCATCTGGAGCAGCAGGAATCCTTGAGACGGAGGGCGGGTCTGGTAAACACGGTGGCCACGGTATTCGGCGCTGATGGGTTCGCCAACATCGGCGTGATGATTGTTGAAATCGGCGACGGCGAATGCTCCGCCAAAGTGGTTGAGCCCAGCTACCATCTGCTCGGCCAGGGGGCCGCGATAGAAAGCATCGGCGCCACCCTCGGAGACGGCGCGGATGGATGCAGCGAGGTCCTGGTTGACCAGCACGTCGCCTTCGCGTGGTGGCCGTCCGCCGGTGAGGTAAACATCAGCGGTGGAGCTGAACCGCGCCAGAAACTCGGCGCTGTTGGCAAAGACTCTGGCGATACGGGGCGGAACCGGGAAGCCGTTTTGGGCGTATCGGATGGCGGGTTCCAGCAGGTCGGCGAAGGGCAGGGTGCAGAAATCGCGATGGAGCGATTCCCAGGCGGCCACCTCACCGGGAACGGATACCGAGTGAGGGCCGGCAATGGGCATCAGGTCGAGTCCCTGCTGGCGGTAGTAGCTGGCCTCGGCGCCCGACGCGGCGGCTCCGCTGCTGTTGATGTTGGTTACCTTGCCCGAGGATGCCTCGTAGGCCAGGATGAAAGAGTCGCCGCCGAGTCCACACATGGGAACGATGGTTACACATTCTACGGCGGCAACCGCCAGGGCAGCGTCGAAGGCGTTGCCACCGTTTTGCAGGACTCGCAATCCGGCAGCGGCGGCCAACGGAGAATCTGAGGAAACCATGCCGTGCTGACCGTACACGGGGCTGCGGGTCAGGTTAGTGATGGACATAACGAACCTCCGGTGGTTGGGCTGGCCATTGGCGCGGAACCGTATTTGCCGAACTGTATTTGATGATGCCGGTACATGATGCACCACGCGCGGATTGGAGGCAACCGAAAGTGGCAAAACGGGCGGCGCGGCACCAGACGCATCCTGCGATGGCGCAGCGTGGTACATACTGACACGCACCCACTTTGCCAAACCAAACCGACCTGCTGTCCAGGGCTATCGCATATGGACGGTTTAACCACCGTCATTCCCGCTAAAGTGGGAATCCAGTGACCGATGCCGGTAGCTTCGCTGTGAAAACCAGCAGATTACAAACTCTGGACTCCGGCTTTCGCCAGAGTGACGTAGCTGTAATTTCATACGCGATAGCCCTGGCCTACTGTCATTGCGAGGAGCGCAGCGACGTGGCAATCTCTATGAGGTTGAACGCACGTCGACGAACCGCCGTTGCTACGTCGCAATGCTCCTCACAATGAAGGGGGGTTGCGAATTTCACCCTCACCCCAACCCTCTCCCATCGAGGGAGAGGGGGACTGCCGTTTTACATCGATGAACAGGATGGACAGGATTTTGGGCCGTGGAAGGCAACGGGATTGCCAACCCCCGCATCGAGTATGGGGTCGTAATAGCAAAGCAGGTGCCTTTCCTGTCACTGCGAGGAGCGCAGCAACGTGGCAAACCTATCCTCGCCCCCTCTCCCTTGATGGGAGAGGGGGCGAGGGTGAAAATCCGCACTAACCACCCCCCGCGCATCCTGAGCCTGTCGAAGGATGGTCCCACCCCCTTGTCATCGCGAGGAGGGCCGGTGAATTTGGCTGCGGTGTTTAGCCCCCGCCTCCGCGCACTTCCAGGCTGGGCTTGGTCATCTCTTCGGGATTCAGCAACGCATCCAGCTCGGTTTCGCTCAGCGACGTGTCGTTGCGGGCCACCTCGCGAATGGTCTTCCCCGTTTCAGCAGCTTTCTTGGCAATCCCGGCAGCGGCGTCATAGCCAATCGACGGAGCCAGCGCCGTTCCCAGCATCAACCCCTTCTCCACCATCGCCGGCCCGGTTTCCGTGGCCGTGATGCCATCCACGCACTGCTCCGCAAAATTCTTTGCCGACGCCGCCAGCAGCGTTATCGACTGAAGCAGGTTATAAGCGGCCACCGGCATCATGGTATTCAGCTCGAAATACCCTCCGGCGCCCGCCAGCGCAACGGTCGCGTCGTTCCCCACCACGTGCGCCGACACCTGGATCACAGACTCGGCGATCACCGGGTTGACCTTGCCCGGCATTATGCTGCTGCCGGGCTGCACCTCGGGCAGGTTAATTTCCCCCAGGCCGGCCCGTGGCCCGCAACCCAGGAATCGAATATCGTTGGCAATTTTGTGCATGCTGACTGCCACCGTCTTCAGCTGCCCGCTCGCTTCCACTATCCCGTCCAGCGTAGCCTGAGCCTGGAAATGGTTTCCGGTTTCCCGTATATCAACCCCGGTCATCGCACTCAGATGGCGGCACGTGCGCTCCGAAAACTCGGGGTGGGTATTCACGCCCGTGCCCACGGCGGTGCCACCCAATGCCACCTCGGCCAACGCTTGCTGCGCCCGACCAACCCGGGCAATACTGTACTCGGCCTGGCCGGCGTATCCCTTGAATTCCTGGCCCAACCGAACCGGCGTGGCATCCTGAAGATGCGTGCGTCCCGTCTTGATGATGGGCCAAAATTCATCGGCTTTGGCTCCAAGGGCGGTTTGCAGCTTCTCAAGCCCCGGCAGCAGGTCGTCCTTGATCCCCAGCAGCGCAGCCAGGTGGATGCTCGTCGGTATCACGTCGTTGGACGACTGCCCCAGGTTGACGTGATCGTTGGGATGCACCAGCCTGGACCCCAGGTCGCCTCCCAGAATTTGCGACGCCCGGTTTGCAATCACCTCATTGGCATTGGTGTTGGTAGAGGTGCCGGAGCCGGTCTGAAATATATCCAGTACAAAGTGATCGTCATGCTGGCCGTCCACCACTTCCTGGGCCGCCGCTACAATGGCCTCCCCAATTGCCCGATCCAGCACGCCCAGATCCATGTTGGTACGGGCCGCCGCCAGTTTGATCAGGCCCAAAGCCCGTATGAATTGTCGGGGGAAACGCAGGTCGCTGATCGGAAAATTCAGCACCGCACGCATTGTGGACGCGCCGTAGAGCGCAGCGGCGGGAACCTGCATCTCGCCCATGGAATCCCGTTCGATCCGCGTAGTGGAAGTGGTCATATCTTGTTGCCTTCCTGTAATGGAGTGTCGTCAGCAGCGCCCGCCAGCACGGCGGCCACGGCCTCAATTCAGTTTAACATTTCGAGACGTTAACAAATCGGCCTATTTCTCTCAGGACGATTGCAAAGTGCCTGGACACACGCCGATGGTTCGACAAGCTCACCATGAGCAGGTGTCCTTCGACAGGCTCAGGACGAGCGGGTAGGGTCAACTCTCGCAACTTTGCAATCGTCCTGCTATTTCCCTTCCTGAATAAACTCGGCTATCCGTTCTGCGATCATAATGGTCGTGGCGTTGGTGTTCGCACGAATCACGTCGGGCATTACCGACGCATCCACCACCCGCAGGTTTTGCAGCCCGTACACGTGGCAGTATTGGTCCACCACCGCGTCCAGGTCCGAGCCGGGACCCATCTTGCACGTTCCGGAAGAGTGGTGCTGGGTGTAGGCATTTCTCAGCAACCATTGATCCAGCGTGGCGTTCGATTCCAGGTCGGCGTCGGTGGGAGACAAGCGCTCGGCAATATACGGTTTGAACGTCGGCTGTTCGGCGATCTCCAGACCCAGCCGGACCGCCGCCCTTATCCGCGCCCGGTCGCCCGGGTCGGAAAGATAGTCGTAAAACAGATCGGGTTGCTGGTGCGGGTCGGTGGACGTCAGCCGCACCCGCCCGGCGGAAATCGCGTTTTGCAAAGCGGCGCTGAATCCAAAATGAAAGTCATCAGAGTCGATCTGCACGCTGGCCGGCCGGTGTTCGCTGGTCATCAAGATTGGCGTTAGCTGAATGTCTCCGCGAGTTCCCGTTCCTTCCGGGCTGTAGCGCAGGCCCACCTGTATGCTCGGCGCGTCCAGGTCGGGCGGTTCTCCCACACCACGGAACAGGCTGAACACCGCCGGATGATCCCGCAGGTTTTCTCCCACGCCCGGCGAATCATGGATTACCGGAATCCCCATCTCACGCAGGTGGTCCGCCGGCCCTACGCCGGAAAGCATCAGAATCTGTGGCGACGCTATCGCACCGCTGCTGAGTATGATCTGATCCCCTTCGATGGTGAAAACTTCGCCTCCGCTCTCGGCTTCCACTCCCACGGCCGTCGTGCCCTCAAACAGTATCCGCCGTACCGTCACATTGCCGCGGACGGTAAGGTTCAGCCGGTGGCGCGACATCGAAAGGTAGGTCAGCGACGTGCTCATCCGCACGCCATCGATGTTGTTCAACGGGCGCGCCGCGATCCCGTTGGAATCGGGGTGATTCTGATCAGGGTCTTCCGGGAATCCCAAAGACTTGCAGGCGTCGTAAAACGCCTCTGCCACCGGCAGCCATTCCTCGCGCTTGTATCGCCGCACCGGAATCGGCCCCGAATTCCCATGAAAATCATCCCCGCCATAATCCAGGTCGTTCTCCAGCCGGCGGAAATAGGGCAAAACCTTAGTGAACGACCATTCGTCATTGCCGAATACGGCCCAGTTGTCGTAGTCCTCGGGGACGCCACGGAACAACACCTGTCCGTTGATGCTGCTCGATCCGCCCATGGCGCGTCCCCGGGGGATCTGTATTGCTTCCTCTTGTTCCGGTGTGCCGCGCGCCGTGTATCCCCAGTTGTGTGGACCGTAGGCGGATCGCCACACGTTGTTGCCGTTCTTCAGGTCTACCGGCAGATGCTCAAAGTCTGGATAATCCGGCCCGGCTTCCAGAAGCAGCGCCGACCGCGTGCCGTCCTCGGTCAACCGCGCCGCCAGGGTGCAACCCGCGGAGCCGCCCCCGATGATTATGTAATCGTATTTCAACGTGATTTCTCCTTATGACACTCGCGAACCGAAAATGCCTGTTCTTGCTGCCGTCGTATCTGCCATGTCTGCCATGCCGGCGCCGCTAAAGCTCGCAACTGTCCAGCAGGCAGTTGAACAAGTCCAGCCCGTCCATTCCGTCCAGCGATTCATCGTGAACGTCCACCAGGTGTTTCATAATGCGCGGGGTGTTCATCGGTATCAGCAGGGCGGTGGCATTGATGCTCACGATGCCAATCATCGGATGCGCCACAAACCGCCCAAACGCCTGCTCCTGTTGCTCGCACCGCAAACACCGCACCGTAATTTCTTCGTCCCGAGCGTCGTAGATCAACTGCATCAGCGGTTCGTCATGATATTGGGCGTCATACACCAGACCATTGCCAAATCGGTCCGTCCCTACGAATTCCACCGCGAGGGAGTTCGTCCACCCCTCTGCGGGGAAAACCACCCGGTTGCTTTCCTTGGGCAAGGTGCTCACCTCCTGCGCTCCCGCTAGTCGTGGACTGATTTTACCGCATCAAGGCCCGATTCAAAACCGGCGGCAACCGCTACTCGACCCGTTCGCCCGTTCCTTTCGATTATGTCGCCGTAGTATCTGTCATTGCGAGCGCAGCGTGGCAATCTCGTTGACGTAGCAACGGCGGTTCATCGGGTGTGTTCAGCCTCATCGAGATTGCCACGTCGCTGACGCTCCTCGCAATGACAAGGGCCATTCGACAAGCTCAGGATGAGCGGAAGATACTCGCAATGACAGATGTTGCTCTGTTGCCTGCGGTATGGCAACATTAGCCCATCAAAATGACGCGGCGCAAAGGAGCCCCTGAATGAGCCTTGATATATTTGACGTTACCGGTCAAAAAGTGCTGTTGGTTGGCGCCGGGCGAGGCATCGGAAAAGGCATCGCCCTGGCTTTCGCAAACGCCGGCGCCGACGTCGCCGTAACCGGATTGACCCCCACCGGAGTCAACCGCGTCGCCGACGAAATCCGTGCCAACGGAGGCACCTGCCTGCCCCTCACTGGCGATGCCACCAAGTCTGCCGACATGGATGAGATCGCCGCCAGGTCCATCGCCGAATTCGGCCGGATTGACACCCTCGTCAACTGCGTTGGCGACGCCATTCGCAAGCCGGTGGTCCAGCTACCCGGCAACGATACTCCCGGCATGACCGAAGAAGAATGGCACAACATCGTCGACATCAACCTCACCGAGGCATTTCAGGGATGCCGGGCTGTCGGACCCCACCTGCTTGATCGCCGACAGGGTTGCGTTATCAACATCAGCGGCTGGGCATCCTTCCGCGGCCGGCCCATGTCGGCGGCCTACGACGCTGCCAAAGCCGGCCTGATGCGCTTCACCGAATGCGTTGCCCAGGAGTGGGCGCCCTTTGGCGTCCGCTGCAACGCCATCGCCCCCGGCACCTTCCCCGACCCGGAACAGATGTCTGCCGACGCCTTCGCCGCCCGCGACGCTGCCGCCGGAGATGCCATCCCGTTGGCCAGGGTGGGCCGCCTCATCGAAGTCGGTTATCTGGCCGTTTACCTGGCGTCCGGCGCCGCCTCCTACGTCACCGGACAAACCTGGGCTATCGACGGCGGGGTTAGCATCAAACACCCGTAACGCGACCGTCCGCCCTTTCCCGCTCAAGTTGATCATTCCGTCGTTGATCATTCCGTCACGGAGAATTGCACCATGACCATGCGATACGAGCTGCTGGCGCACCGCATCCTGGAGCGGGCCGCCGTCCAGTTCCCCAACAAACAGATCGTTACCCGGGTCGGCGAGGGCACGCACCGCTATTCCTACGCCGACATGTTTGGTCGCACCGCACGTTTGGGCAACGCCCTCCGCAACCTCGGCATCGTCCCCGGCGACCGGGTCGGCACCTTCGCCTGGAATTCCTACCGGCATCTTGAAGCATATTTCGCTCCGCCTTCCATCGGAGCGGCGGTACACACTATCAACATCCGGCTCGCCGCCGACGACATCGTTTACATCATCAACCACGCCGGCGACAAAGCCCTCCTCATCGACCCCGACCTCGCGCCCCTGGTCGAAGCCATCGCCCATCGCCTCACCACCGTTCAGCATTACATCATCCTGGGCGATGCCAGCGCTGTCGACACCACGTTGCCCTCCCCCATTGCCTACGAAGACCTGCTGGCCTCGGCCTCCGACGAATATCATCCCGCCGTAGTCGACGAATATTCCATCATGGGCCTGTGTTACACCTCGGCCACCACCGGGTTGCCCAAAGGCGTTGCCTACTCCCACCGCGCCGTCTATCTCCACACCCTCTCCACCGCCACAGTGGACGTTCTCGGCGTTTCCGAGCGCGACCGCGTGATGGCTGTCGTTCCTATGTTCCATGCCAACTGCTGGGGTTTGCCCTACGTCTCGACCCTGGTTGGCGCCGACCAGATATTTCCCGGCAGCCGGCCCGGCCCGCGGGAAATCTGCGAACTGGTGGAAACCGAAGGTGTCACTTTCAGCGCTGGCGTACCCACCATCTGGATCGGCGTCCTGGATTATTTGCAACGGTCCGGCATCGAGTACGACTTCTCCACATTGCGGGAAATCATCAGCGGCGGCTCCGCGGTGCCATTGGCCATTTTGCAGGCTTACCGCGACCGTCTGGGCGTGGACATGATCCACGCCTACGGCATGACCGAAGCAGCTCCCCTCGTCTCGGTAAACCGCCGTCGCACCGGCCTCGACCACCTGTCCGAAGCGGAGCGACTGGATCTGTGCGCGAAACAGGGCGTCGTTGCTCCCGGCATCGAAATGAAACTGGTGGACGATAAGGGACACGAGGCTGCCTGGGACGGCGAACAGCTGGGAGAATTATGGTTCCGCAGCCCCTGGATGGCCGATGAATACGTGAATGACGACCGCAGCGCCGAAACTTTCGTGGCCGGCTGGTATCACAGCGGCGACATCGCGTCCGTCGATGCGCATGGTTATATCCAGATCGTCGACCGCGTGAAAGACATGGTCAAAAGCGGCGGCGAATGGATTTCGTCGGTTGACCTGGAATCAGCGATCATGGCCCATCCCGATGTGCTGGAGGCAGCCGTTATCGCCATACCCCACCCCCAGTGGCAGGAACGCCCCCTGGCCTGCGTGGTAACCAGGGCCGATTCCGGCAACCGGCTCAATCGCCAGGCAATCCTGGATTTCATCCAGCCTAAATTCGCCCGGTGGTGGCTTCCCGACGACGTGGTATTCATCGACGAAATCCCCAAGACCGGCGTGGGCAAATTCGACAAGAAACTGCTGCGGAATCGTTTCCAACACTACGTCACCGATGGTTAGTTGGTTGATGGTTAGTTGATGCTCAGGTGGTTTATGGGAACAGGATTGCTAATGTCCGGCCATGCGTCAGCCCGGCTGTATCCTCGATAACGCGATGACCCTGTCCGCCTCCGGAAATCTCGCCATCGCAGCAGCAGACCTGCGAAAAGACTACGCTGACCGCGCGGTGTTGCGCGGGGTTGATCTCAGCATCGGCTGGGGTGAAGTCGTCGCTCTGTTCGGCGCCAACGGAGTCGGCAAAACCACTCTGTTACGCATCCTGGCCGGCCTCGCCAGGCCCGACGCCGGCTCCGTCCGCATCGCCGGCCACCGCCTGAACCGTCGCGGCGAATCGGCCCGGCGTCTGGTCGGTTTTGTAGGTCATCAAACCATGCTGTACAACGACCTTACCTGCCGCGAAAATTTGCAGTTCTACGCCCGTCTCTACGGCCTCAATAGTCCCCACCGCCGGATCGACGCTACTCTGGACCAGGTTAACCTGCTCAACCGCGCCGACCGCCGCGTTCGCACGCTCTCCCACGGTATGCAAAAGCGGCTCTCCGTCGCCCGCGCCATCCTCCACGAGCCGGCCATCCTCCTGATGGACGAACCCGAATCCGGCCTTGATGCCGCATCCGTCGCAACGTTGGGCGCTCTATTGCAAGACTGGGTAGAATCAGGGAAAACAGTGCTGCTCACTACCCACAACGAACGGGTCGGCCTTGATTGGTCCAACCGGGCGATGGCATTGGCCGCTGGTCGGGTCGCTTTCGACTCGCCCACCAATGCAACCACCGCCGCAGAGATACGGGCCGCAATGACGCCCGCGCCGCTCCCTCGATAACCCGTTCGCCGGATTCGCTGCACTGTGGAGATGGTTCGGGCTACACTCGCTATCGCATGGAAAGACGTGCGCCTGGAACTCCGTTCCCGCGACATCATCGCTTCCGCCCTGATATTCGGGTTGATCGTGGTGGTGGTGTTCAATTTCGGATTGAACCGCACCCCGGGCAGCCTCGCGCCCGTCGCTCCCGGGCTCCTGTGGGTTGCCTACGCGTTCATCGGTGTGCTCGCCATGAGCCGCGCCTTCTCCCGCGAGCTGGAGCAGGGCGGCCTGGACGGATTGCTGTCATCGCCCATCAGTCGCGACGCCATCTTTCTGGGCAAAGCGCTGGCCAGCCTGGTGTTCATGCTGGTCATCGAGGCCATGCTGTTGCCGGTATTCGCCGTAATGCTGGGTTTGCCCACCCTGTCGCCTATCCTGGCGCTGGTTATATTGCTGGCGACGATAGGATTCGCCACGGTTGGCACCTTTTTCGCCGGCATCGCCGTTCAAACCCGGTCCCGCGAAACCCTGCTGCCGCTGCTTTTCTTCCCGGTAGTAGTTCCGGTTATCATCGGCGCGGTAGAGGCTTCCGCGCTGGTCCTGCAGGGCAGTCCACTGTGGCCAGTGTGGGGTCGTTGGGTGCCTCTCCTCGTGGTATTCGACGCCGTGTATCTGGTAATATGTCCGTGGATATTTGGTTTTGTGTTCGAGGGATAATACTTCTTGGCAGCGATAGCGAGCCACCGGACGCGCCGTAGCAGGGTGCGCGATGCGACCCGCGACGGGCGACTCTGGTTACTGTTAATCACCGCAGCGCTGATGCTGATCAGTGGGTATTTCATCTTCGTGGTCGCCCCTACCGATGCGGTTCTGGGCCACGTGCAGCGCATCTTTTACGTGCACGTACCCATATCCCTCCTTTCCTTGCTGGGAATTTCCGTCTGCGCGGTTGCCGGCATCGGATACCTCATCCGGCGCACGCCGGGTTGGGATCGCCTGGCCCACGCCTCCGCCGAAGTCGGTGCGGTATTCGTGACCCTGGCGCTGGTCACCGGCGTCATCTGGGCGCGCCCGGTGTGGAACGTGTGGTGGGTCTGGGAACCGCGCCTCACCACAACCCTCATCCTGTGGTTGATTTACGTCGCCTACCTGATGATCCGGAACTATGCGCCCACTCCTCAGCAGGGTCGCGTATGGTCCGCCGTCGTCGGTATCGTCGGTTCCGTAGACGTTCCCATCGTCTATTTGTCGGTGAAATGGTGGCGATCCATTCACCCGGTGCAGGTAATCGGACCCGAAGCAGCAAATGACGCACTCGAACCCATCATGAAGCTCATCCTCATATTCTCCTTCGTGGCCATGCTCGCCCTGTTCACCTATCTGTTGCTCGAGCGCATGGCGGTTCGCAAGTCCGAAGACCGGTTGGCGGATCTCCGCCGCGCTTATGCCCGGGATGATCCGAATTAGTCCGACTCCCTCACGAACGCTCCCGGCTGCATCAACATGAATTACGACGCCCCCACGAACCTCCCCTTTCTGTTCGCCGCTTTTGCCGTCGTATGGGTGGTGTTTTTCGCTTACGCCATTTACATGTCGTGGCGGCGCCAGTCGCTGGAACGGGAGCTTCGTGAACTCAACGAGGAATTGCAGGATAGCCTGCCCGCCGGTTCTGACGAAGATGGCGGCAGGAACGACGGCTGATGAACGCAATTCCGGAGCATCCCGGCGCCGAATCCGCCCGACTCAGCAAGCCTCGTCGCCCCTCGCAACACCCTCACGCGTACCCGCTTTGCCAATCCGAACTGGCCTGCTGTCATTGCGAGGAGCGCAGCGACGTGGCAATCTCGTTGAGGTTGAGTACACGCCGGCGAACCATCATTGCTACGGCGCCGAGATTGCCACCCCCGTATCAAGTACGGGGTTGCAATGACAGATTAAAATTGGTACGCATGAGTCCCGATACCCGGTTGGCTCAGGCCGGGTATAATGTAACCGTTCGTTTCCCGTAAGCAATTACAACGTTCCAGGTACAACGCTCAAAGTTACTCCCGACCGACCAAACGCCCTTACAATGCAAGCCGACGACAGATACGCATCACCCGATGCCATTGACGAAACCGTCGCCATTGACGAAACGGCGGAGCAGTCGGGCTGGCGCAGCCATCGCATCCGGCTGATCATCCTGGCTGGAGTCATTGGGCTGGCGGTGGCCTACATGGTCTATGCCGCCTTCCCCGGCAACGCGCTGTTTTTCGCCACGGTCGGTGAGTTCGTGGACGACCCGCTACTCCAGGACGGCCGCACCCTGCGGGTGGCAGGAGCGCTCGTCACCGATACTTTCCGCCGCGAAGACGGTTCAACCGTGTCCCGTTTCGCGTTGGCCAACAAGGCCCCCGACGTGCCCGGGCCCATGGTCGGCAGCCCCAATATGGAAGCCTCATACGTCGGCGTGTTGCCCGACCTTTTCTTCAACCCGCATTCCGAGATCATCCTTGAAGGTCACTACGATCCCGAATCCGCGGTTTTCCAAACCGACAACATCCTGGTCAAATGTCCTTCCAAGTACCAGTCGCTGCAGGACGCGAACCCTGACCTCGCGCCCTCCGCTGAATACTCCGGCTCAGCTGAGAGCAACGTCGGCAGCTGAAAACTCCTGCCGCCATTGGCGACAGCGTCGGCCTGCGCCCGCTCGTCGATCCAAAATAAAATGCCTCCGGAGACACTGAACTCCGGAGGCATTTCAGTAGGTATCTGGGGCTAGAGCCTGTTAACAAAGGCGATTTCGCTAACCCCAGCTCGTCATTCCCGCGAAAGCGGGAATGACGGTATTTGTCAACAGGGGCTAGAAGGCGTAACCGTCGATCAGCTGATCCACCGTCCGCTCTCTGGCTTTGGAGCGCATGGTTTGAAGATTGGCCTCCAGCGGTTGGCGCGTCTCATCCTTGAAGATGACTCCCACCGGCAGGCCACCTTGCTGCACCAGGTTGTAGGCTGCCTGTTTGCTGCCGGAGTCGTGGTCTTCGGGAATATCCCAAAGCGACGGAGCGATACCCTCTTTAGCATTACCCTTGATCAACTGGAAGGTATCGTTGTAGGTCACGCAGGGAGACTGAACGTGAATCATCGACATTCCCTGGTGATTCATTCCCTGGGTGATCAGATCCGCCAGCACACGCGGTTGCCCCGAAAATCCCGAAGCGATAAAAGACACGCCCAGCGTCAGGTAAAGCTCCAGCGGGTCCAGGTCTTCCTCGATCTTCCCGAATGGCGTACTGCTCGTAACCGTGCCCATTTGCGTGGTGGGCGAACTCTGACCTTTGGTCAACCCGTACACGCCATTATCCATTATCACCGCAGTGATGTTCAGGTTGCGTGCCGCCTGCGGAGCAATGTGCTCGCCGCCGATGCTCAGGAAGTCACCGTCTCCGGCCACCACCACCACATTCAGCTCGGGCCGCGCCATCTTTACGCCCATTGCCACCGGAAGCGTTCGCCCGTGGATTCCGTGGAAACCGTAGGGCTGCTCTCCCTCCAGCAGATGAACCAGATTGCCGCTGCAGCCGATGCCGGCAACAACAACGTTGTTTTCTATTGGCCGGCCGGTTTCTTCCAGCCGGTTGATCATGCAGAGCTCCAGCGCGCGGCGTACTCCAAAGTCACCACAGCCGGGGCACCACTTGAAGTCGTACTCCGGGTTCTTTTTGCTCATACCCGGGCTACCTCCTTTGCAGGCGAAATTATTTCATTGACGCGAGACACCAGATCCCTGACCTTGAAAGGCAGTCCGGTGTACTGGGTAATTGCTTCGGCTTTTACACCGTGCGAGCGCAGGATGCCGGCCCATTGACCCTGATAGTTCAACTCCGGAACAATCACCAGGTCCTTGCTTCGCAGTTCTTCCAACAATCGCGGCGGCAGCGGGTTCAGGAACATCGTGAAATACCAGCCGACATCCACGCCCTGCTCTCGCAATTCGTTGTAGGCTTCCAGGGTCGGCCCCTTGGAACCACCCCAGGTCATCAGCGCCACCTTTGCAGACTCGTTGTCGCTCTCGAAATTATTCTCTTCAAGCAGCTTCAACTTGCTGAAACGGCGCTCCGTCATCTGAATATGGCGACTCGGCAGGTGGGTTGTATCGCCCATTTCGTCGTGCTCGCTGCCATTGGCAACGTACGCGCCAGGGTTACCCGGCAAAGGCATCGGTGACAGTTCATAGCCGGAATACCGGTGGTACCCGTTGCTACCATCATAGGTCAGCCGATTCTCTACCGGAATCTTCGACAGGTCTGGCCTCGGGATGTTTTGCACCCGTTCTGCCATCGACATCTCACTCATCAGGATCACCGGGCCCTGGTATCTTTCCGCCCAGTTCAGGGCATAGGCGCCGGCCAGGAAGCACTCTTCCACCGACCCGGGAGCAATGATCGGCATCCGCACGTCACCGTGGGCCGGGTACATGCAGACCATCAGGTCAGACTGTTCGGTCTTGGTGGGAAGTCCCGTGGCCGGGCCACCTCGCTGCACGTCCACCACCACCAAGGGAATCTCCGCCATCCACGCCAAACCGAGCCCTTCGCTCATCAGCGAGAGGCCCGGGCCGGCGGTGGCTGTCATCGATTTCTTGCCGGCGAAGGATGCGCCCATGATTGACGTGATGGCCTCAATCTCCGACGAAACCTGGTAGGCAAACTTGTCCTCGCCGATCAGGTTGCGTTCCATCCACAGCAAGATGGTTGTTGCCGGCGATATCGGGTATCCGGCGTAAAAACTGACCCCGGCGTGGGTCGCTCCCAGCGCAATCGCCTCATTCCCCTTCAGCATCAACTGCGCGTAATCCGGGGGAACCGGTGGCGCCAGATCGCCCAGGACAAAGCCGCTCTCGGCGGCGTTCTGCCGGCCCAGCCGCATCGCCTGGATGTTCGACGAGATAATCTCATCATCGTTGTCGCGGCCACGCCTAAACCGTGACTCCACAAAGTCTTCCAGCAATTCCTGCGGCATGTGAACCAGTTGCGCCAGCGCTCCGATGATAACCATGTTGGCGGCGCGGTTGTTTCCAGTAGAACGCGCCAGCGTATCGACAGCCAGCCCAAACGACCGCGTATCGGTCATTGTAAAGTCGTCGGCGTTGTAGATGATCACGCCGCCCTCGCGCACATCCTCAACATGCGTCTCGTATGCTTCCTCGTTGAACGCAACCAGCACGTCCACCTCGTCGCCCGAACTCAGGATCGGTTTCGTACAGATTCGCGCCTGCGTCCAAGTCGGACCTCCCAGAATCTGCGACGGGAAAGTAGCATAGGTCAGGGCATGGTATCCAGCCTGCGTAGAGGCCTGGGCCAAGCCCTCTGCCGAGGTCACGACGCCCTGCCCGCCCTCTCCGGCGAACCTGACGACGAAGTCGTTCATTTGCATCTGACAGTTCCTCCGAACCGGCCTGTGGTTCCGAAACGTCCTGGATTATCTGGCCGGAAAACGTCCCCACGCCGCCAGTGGCTAGCCACAAAACAACACCGTCCCATCAAGTTGGCGGGATGGTGTGTTGTAAAGGCAAACAGAATTATGCGGGGGTTCTCAGGGTTGCGCCGCTCCGATACGGTGTAGCCGCATACATTTCGGCGCATAATGTGTAAACAGGCGGAATATAGCACCGCACCCTATGTTTTGTCAATTTGAATTGATGCCCAAAGCAGTCATTTCACGCCCAATTCTGCCCCGGCCAGCTTCGGCGCTTGGCCCGCCCAAGGACTAAGAGCCTATCCTAATAACAACTGATGACCTGCATTTCAGCTATGAAAAACCGTATGTTCGGGGTTATTAGGATAGGCTCTAAGAAACTATCTCAAAACTGGCGGCCCGCCCAACCCGTCATTCCCGCGCAGGCGGGAATCCACGACTCACCCTGTCTACGATCGGACTTTCGGAGAGCATGGCGGGTTTTGAGATAGTTTCTAAATCCCCCGACGCCTGCCGACAACTGCTCACTGCCCCCGAAGTCTGAACTGTTACAGGTGACAGGACGATTGCAAAGTTACGGGAGTTGACCCTACCCGCTCATCCTGAGCCCGTCGAAGGATGGTTGCCCGTGGTTCGACAAGCTCACCATGACCGGAGGTTAGGAGGACTTTGAACGTTACGACGTGATCAGGGTCTTTCGGTTTTCCTCATGTCATTGCGAGCGCAGCGTGGCAATCTCGTCGCTGTAGCAATGATGGTTCCCCGGCATGTGCTCAACCTCAACGAGATTGCCACGTCGCTGCGCTCCTCGCAATGACAACCGAAAGGCCCTGACGACGTGATACATCGGGATGACATTTTGGTTTTGATTTGATAGTATCTATGTCTGAAAAGTAAAACATCAGGAGCCAACCACGTGCCAGCCCCAAAAACCTCTCATAGATCCGTAAAACGCTACGCTCGGAACCTGAGCGTGCGCCGCACCACTCGCACGGCGATCGTGCAGGCGCGGCGGGCATTGGCAGCCGGCGACGCCGCCGACTCGGACGCCGCTGTACGCAAGGCGATGAGCCTGCTGGACATTGCGGCCCGCAAGGGTGTGTTTCACAAGAACAACGCATCGCGACGCAAGGCTCGGTTAGCTGCGGCGTTGAACCGATTGCAACAGGAATAATCCCGCTCCATCGAAAGAGTGTCGCGCCCGGCGGTTTTTATCAAGCGCCGGGCGCTATTTTTGTGACTCGGTGGAGTTGACAAATTACCGGCGCAATAATAGCATATCCGTGCTGAACATAAGTTTTGTTTAATATCGACTCATTAACCCCCCGGGAGGTAGCAATGCCACCGCTAAAAAGCCTGCGACCGCGTCAGAAGCGCATTCTGGAATACATAGAGCGTTTCCTGGACGAAAACGGTATACCGCCCACTGTGCGCGATATTCAAAAGGGATGCGACATCAGCAGCACGTCGGTGGTTGATTACAACCTGCGCCTGATGGAGCGGGACGGTTACCTGAAACGCCGGTCGGAGGTGGCGCGGGGGATTGAGTTGCTGGATGAGACGGGCCAACCGGTCGCCAACGGAGCGGTGCGGGTCCAGATCGTTGGTTATATTGCGGCTGGCGAACCAATACCGGCGTTTTCTACTGAAGGGGCGTCGGCTGCCGTCGAGTTCGATACGGTAGAGGTGCGACCGGACCTGAAAAAGAGGCACGGGACCCTGTTCGCGCTGTCAGTTAAGGGAACTTCGATGATCGACGCACTGATCGACGACGGGGATGTGGTGGTGATAAAGCCTACCAATACGGCCCGCAACGGCGAGATGGTAGTGGCCTGGCTGCGCGAGGAAGAGGAAGCAACTCTGAAGAAATTTTACCGCGAAGGGTCTCAGGTGCGACTGCAACCCGCCAACAGCACCATGGAACCCATATACGCCGACGCCGGCAACGTGGAGATTCGCGGGCGGGTGGTCGAGGTGTTGCGCCAGTATTAGGGTGGCGACGGGTTAGAGCCTCACGTGTACCCACTTTGATATGTCATTGCGACCCCGTACTCGTGCGGGGGTTGGCAATCTCGTCGCCGCAGCAATGATGGTTACCCGACGTGTACTCAACCCCAACGAGATTGCCACGTGGTTCGACAGGCTCACCATGAGCGGCTGCGCTCCTGGCAATGACAGTAGGTTGGTTTGGTTTGACAAAGTGGGTACGCGTGAGGGATTAGAGTTTGTTGACAATTAGCAAACCAGCCCGTCACTCCTGCGGCCACTGGATTCCCGCTTTCGCGGGAATGACGGTTGAGGTGCGAGAACGACGGTATTTGTCAACAGAGCCTAGTTGCGGCTGTTGGACAATGCCCCGTAGGTTGCCACCAGGAAAGGCACGCAATAGGTTAGCGGTATTTTCCAGGCCAACGCCGCCGTGACCTCACCGGCAAGAATGGTATCGCCCTGATTCAGCGCCGTGAGAGCCGTGCCCACCACCGCGCTGGCGATCAGGGACCGGCGAATCATGGGCCAGTGCCGCAGGGAGCAACGGAAACACTTGGTGACTCCAACTGCGCCGCCACGGGGTCGGAAGGTGTAGGTTGAGCCGCTTCGGGCAATCCGGTTACACCGGGCGCACGGCGGATGAGTGGTGTCCATGCTGAGCGGATGTCCGACAGTGTTGCCAGTAGCGAATCGTATCAGCCCCTCACGCGTACCCACTGTAATCTGTCATTGCGAGGAGCGCAGCCGCTCATGGTGAGCCTGTCGAACCACGTGGCAATCTCGATGAGGTTGAACACACGTCGGCGAACCGCCGTTGCTGCGGCGACGAGATTGCCACCTCCGTATCAAGTACGGGGTCGCAATGACAAAGTGGGTACGCATGAGGTATTAGGTCGTGTTGACATTTGAGATATAAGGCGATTTCGCTAACTCCAGCTCGTCATTCCCGCGAAAGCGGGAATCCAGAGTACCCTGAATGTGAACGATGTCTGCTTTCCAAAGCGCCTGGATTCCCGCTTTCGCGGGAATGACGTGAAATGTCAACAGAACCTAGTCCGGGTTGCCGGCGAAGGGGGATGGTTCCCGGCTGTCGAAAACCCGTGTTGGCTGCCACCTGCCATGCTCGGCGTCGAAACGGGCCAGCGCAAGGAACAAACCATTGGGGTCGTACAGACGCCTCCGGTCATCAGGGCCGAATGGCTGCGAAGGGTTATCGAGGGCCGGAACCGGCTGACCATTCCGCACTCCGGCTGCTTCGGTCTCGCTGACCGTTAACCTGGGTAACGCGCGAATCGGCCAGTCCAGCGGATGGAGGAGATTCTGCCAGTCGGAAGCGGGAGACAGATCTTCCAACTGTTCCAGGGTAACGCTGTCCGTTGCGTCGAAACCGCCACACGATGAGCGGGTCAGGGCGGTCACGTACCCGCCGCACCCCAGCATCTGCCCCAGGTCGTGGGCGACGGAACGCATGTAAGTGCCGGGGCCACAATCTATTGTGATCTCTACGTCGGGCAGGTCCAGGGAATCGATGGCGATGCTGAAAATCTCAACGGTGCGTGGCTTGCGGGTAATCTCCTTGCCGGCGCGCGCCAAATCGTACAGGCGCTGTCCGTCCACTTTGAGAGCGCTGTACATGGGCGGGATTTGCGGGATCAAGCCGATGAAGCTCTGCAACGCCTGGTGGATAACCTGGTGGGATAGTCCCGCCGGATCGGCAACCTGCGTGATCACTCCCTCGGCATCGTAGGTAGTGCTTGATTCTCCCAGGCGAACCGTCATTCGGTATTGTTTGCGCCCGGAAACGACCTGCTCCATGAAGCGAGTGGCCTGCCCGAAACAGATGGGCAGAACGCCGCTGGCGAGGGGGTCCATGGTGCCGGCGTGGCCGACTTTTTTCCGTTGGCCGGTGATGCGTTTGACCCGACGGAGGGCTTCCATTGAAGTGATGCCAACCGGTTTGTAGAAGTTCAGGAAACCGTTGACCGCCGTGCCGCCGCGTTCGCTGCCGGGCATGAGATCAGGTTTGCCTCAGTTGGCGGGCTGCGGTTGGGTCAGGGGACGCGGTGGCGTCGCCGAGGTCGTCGATGATGCGCATCAGGCGGTTTGCTTCCAGCATGGCGTCATCCAGCACAAAGGTGAGGAAGGGAACGTAACGCAGGGACACGCGGCTGCGTAATTCGCGGCGCAGGTAAGAGGCGGAGGACTGGATACCGGAGAGGGCCTGCTGGCGTACTTCCTCGCTTCCCATGACGCTGACGTAAACCCGTGCGCTACGCAAATCGGACGTGGCGCGCACCTGGGTGATGCTGATGATGCCGCGCAAACGGGGGTCGTTGAGTTGTGAAGCGATGAGGCCGGAAATTTCCTCGCGCAGGACTCCATTGACACGTTCAACGCGCCGTCGGTCGGTCATGTGCTGCACCTCCCCGTATACGGGCGTCGGTTGGGTGGAAGCCCCGCGGAGTTTCCACCCAGCCGGTCTGTAAATAATGCCCGGAGTTAGTTCACGCGTTCCATGCGGTAGGCGACAATGACGTCACCCTCTCGGTAATCGTTGAAACCGTCCAGCACGATGCCGCATTCGGTACCGGCGGTGGCCTGGTTCACTTCGTCGCGGAAATGGCGGAGGCTGTTGATTCCAGTTTCGATGACCGCGTTTTGTTCACGCATGAGGCGAACGGTACTCTGACGCACGATACGGCCATCTAGGACCCGACAACCGGCGATCTCAACGCCGCGTCGTCCGGCGAATATTTCGCGGACTTCGGCTCTGCCGACCACGACTTCGTGGAACTCCGGTTCCAGCATGCCCTTCAAAGCCTGCTCGATGTCTTCCAGCAGCCGGTAGATTATCTGATAGCTGCGAACTTCCACGCCGAGGCGATCGGCGGAGCGTTCAGCGCCGATCTCGAAGCCGACGTTGAAGGCCAGGACGATTCCGTCGGAAGCCGACGCCAGTTGAATGTCGGAATCGCTGACTGAACCTGAACCGGAGTGGATAATGCGGGCTTTCACTTCGCCTTCTGACAGTTTGTCGATGGACTGGGCGATGGCTTCCACGCTGCCCTGGACGTCGGCTTTGAGTACAACAATGAGTTCTTTCACGTCGCCGGCGTCGATCTGCTTGACGACGTTGTCCAGCGTGATCACGGTGTCCAGATTGCCGGTGTGAGAGCGCTGCCCATGGCGCTCAGCCGTCTGACGGGCGGTGCGTTCGTCGGACACGGTCTGTAGGATGTCGCCGGCCTCCGGGGTGGCGTTGAGGCCGATGACCACGCCGGGGCTGCCGGGTGTGATGCAGTCCATGGACTCGCCGCGCTCGTTGGTGATGGCGCGCACGCGGCCCCAGGCGCCGCCGACCACGATTTGGGTTCCGACTCGCAGAGTGCCCGACTGGATCAGTACCGTGGCGGTGGGACCGCGACGCCGGTCGAGGGTTGCCTCGACGACAACGCCGGCGGCCGGGCGTGTTGGATCGGCTTTGAGTTCCATGACTTCGGCCAGAACGGTGAGGTTTTCCAGCAGATCTCCCACACCGTCGCCGGTTTGCGCAGATACCGGGACCGCGATGATGTCTCCGCCCCACTCTTCGACGAGGAGATTGCGTTCGCTGAGCTGGCGTTTTATGACTTCGGGTTGAGCTCCGGGCAAATCCATCTTGTTGATGGCAACGACGATGGGCACTTCCGCGGCGCGGGCGTGGGAAATGGCCTCGTCGGTTTGAGGCATGATGCCGTCGTCGGCGGCGACGACCAGCACGGCGATGTCAGTAACACGGGCTCCGCGGGATCGGATGGCAGTGAATGCGGCGTGGCCCGGCGTGTCCAGGAACGTGATTGGCTGACCCTCCCTTTCCACCTGATAGGCGCCGATGTGCTGGGTGATGCCGCCGGCTTCTTTCTGAACCACGGATGACTCCCTGATGTAGTCGAGGAGGCTGGTTTTGCCGTGGTCAACGTGGCCCAGGATAGTAATGATGGGTGGGCGAGGCTGCAGTTGCTCATCGATTTGTGCGGTGGCGTCGGCGGTAATCGCCGCAGTTTCGGCATTTGATTCAGCGAGGCGGGTTCGCACGCCATAAGCGGCGGCGGCCACGGTGGCCACCTGGTGATCGATCACCTGGTTTACCGATACCATGATGCCGTGGCGCATCAGTTGCTTGATTACGTCCACCGGCGTTTGGTCAAGGAGTTCGGACAATTCTTTGACGGTGAGGGTTTCGGGCAAAGTAAGAGCCCGAGGGCTGGCGCGACGTGGTTCGGCACGTCGGGTCCGGCGCGATGCGTTGTCGCGTTGTTCAGTAGTCATGGTCAAAACCTCCTCCAGCGGAACGGCCCCACCAACGCTCCCAGCGTTGCCGGTTTCATTGGTTTATGTTGGGCACGACGTCGCCAGCCGAAGCCATTCCATTGCTTGCCGCGGCAGATGCGATAGTCTCAAGGTAGAAATTTCTCATTGAATCCAGATCCTGGGAAGAAACTGCCTTGCGCAGGCTCTTCTCCAGGGCGCGTTTGACTAATCCTTTATCCCAACACTCTGGCTGCCGGCACAAATAGGCGCCGCGACCGTTGGCCCGACCCGTCACGTCCACGCTGGTAGAACCGTCCGGAGCGCGAACCACGCGCACCAAGTCGCCCTTCGGTCCTTTGCGACCGCAGGCGATGCAACTACGTTCCGGTATGTGACGGGGTTTGGGAATAGGTGTTACCTGACTGGAGCAGCGGTCCTGTAATGGCGGGTTGGCGGGTCCACGGCTCCATCCGAAATATGTCAGCGGGTAGGTGTGAGGAAGTATCACCGGCCCCGGCCACCAGGGCCGCGGGCTCCGGGAACGTTGCCACCCCGGCGGTTGCCGCCGCCACGACGGCGACGACTATCGCCGCCACGGAAGTCTCCGACAATGTCTTCAGCGAACCTGATCTTTCCAGCGTCGGGGGCCAGATTGGGCAGACCCGCCAACAGGTCGGCGATATCTTCCTCGACCGGTTCATCGTCTTCGAGTTCTTCGTCATCGTCTTCAACGATCACATCGTCGATAGTAAGGTTTTCCAGGGCCTCCACGCTGAGGCCGACCGGCTGCGGTTGCGTTTCTGCAGCGGATGCGGTGACGGCGGTGGCCTCTTCCTCCGCGATGAGGGCTTCGAGGAGGGCGTCTTCATCGAACGCCTGATCCGGGGTTGAAACCTCGGCCTCCAGGACTTCGGCTACTGCTGCTGTTTCCGCTGGGGGTTCGGAGATTGCGGCGGCGATATCGGCGACGACTTCGGCGTCAACGGTTGCCGTCTCGGGGCTGGCCGCAATGGCTTCAATGAGTTCAACCGTTTCGGCCACCAGGCCGGTTTCAGCGATGGCGGCTTCGGCGGCCTCAGCAACCGGCATCACGGCTTCTTCCACGGTGGCGGCGGCCCGTTCAGCGGCGGCAGCGGCGGCGGCCAAAGCGGCGCGTTCTGCGGCGACACGAGCGGCTTCAGCGGCCCTGGCTTCGCGCAGGGCTTCCCACTGCTCAACGTTCTTGATGTCCAACCGCCATCCGGAGAGGCGCGCGGCCAAGCGAGCGTTTTGACCGTCGCGACCGATGGCCAGCGACATCTGGCTCTCTGGAACCACGACGTAAGCGGTGTTTTCGTCCTGGTCCAACTCAACGGCGCCAACGTCGGCGGGGCTGAGGGCGCGGGAGATCAGTACCCGGGGGTTGGAATCCCATTCGATTACATCGATCTTTTCACCCTGTAGTTCGTTGACGATGCTCTGGATGCGGTTGCCGCGCAAGCCGATGCAGGAACCGACCGGGTCAACGCCTTCCTGGTGAGACGCGACCGCGACCTTGCTGCGGACTCCGGGGTCGCGGGCGATGCTGCGGATTTCCACCGTACCGTTGCCAATTTCCGGGACTTCCGCCTCCATCAGGCGGCGGAGCAGGTCGCGATGGGTGCGGCTCACGACGACTTCGGGGCCGCGAGGAGTTTGCTGCACTTCAACCAGCAGCACCTTGAGGTTCTGGCCCTTGCGGTATCGTTCGTTGCCTACCTGGTTGTCGGGGCGCATGACGCCGCGAGCCCGGTTCTGGTTCTGGGCCTGATGGGGATTGAGGTTTACGAAAACCGTGGGGCCCTTTTCGACGCTTTCAATATTGCCGCTGATCAATTCACCCTGGTATGCCGAGTATTCCTCGAAAATCTTTTCGCGTTCGGCTTCGCGGAGGCGCTGCATGATAACCTGTCGGGCAGTTTGAGCCGCGATGCGACTGGCGTCGTGGGGGACTTCTTCAGATTCGGCGATTTCGTCGCCGAGTTGTATGTTGGGTCGAATGCTTTGAGCTTCCTGTAGGGAAATTTCGGTTTCGGGGAATTCGACCTCTTCAACCACGGCGCGCAGGGCGAATATGCTGATATCGCCGGTGTTGGGGTTCAGTTTAACCGACAGGTTTTGGCCACCGGCCGGGTCGTCGCGCCGGAAGGCCGAAGCCAGAGCGACTTCAATGGCTCGCAGAACCTGGTCTTTCGCCAGTCCGCGTTCAGCGGATAACTGATTTAATGCCATCATGAAATCGCTTTTCATCGTTGTCCTCCGCGGTGCGGGCTGTAGCCTGATTTCCCTGGTGTCGCCCGGCAATGTTACAAGAGTAAAGCGGGTACACGCCCCGCTTTCCAAATCCGTAAACCTCTCGCCATAGATGCACACTCAACTGGTATTCATCTATAGCAGGGCGTTTATGTGAACGTAGTATAGCACCGGCAACAGTCAGGGGCAACACCGAATCCGGTCGATTACAGGGCCATTCGGTTGTCATTGCGAGGAGCGTAGCGACGTGGCAATCTCGCCGAGTACCCGGCCTGGTGGGCACAGACACCTTCATTGTAACGAGATTGCCACGCTGCGCTCGCAATGACATGAAGAACACCGAAAGACCCTACGGTCGATTAACGGTCGGCGGGCCGGCGAGATTACGTTGGGGAAACGGGTCCCGCCGCAGCCGATTGGTTGGCAAGAAGGGGTGTTAACAACGAAAGCGGCGCAATTTGGCGCCGCCAGGGATGGATCCGGTCGAGAAAGGGGGAATTACCACCAGATTTTGCCCTGGGCTTCTTTGGCGAGGGTTTCGTAGTCCTTGGTCCACAACTGACTGCTCAGGTATTTCCACCCGCCATCAGCCAGCAGGCACACGACGTTGCCGCTTTCCATTCGGTCCGCCTGTTTCAATGCCCCGGCGATTACCGATCCGGAGGAGATACCCGCGAAGATGCCCTCTTTGTCCAGCAATTCTTTGGTCATGTGGAAGGAATCGAAGCTATTGACCAGCAAGCGGTTGTCCAGCAGGTTGATGTCAAGGATGGGCGGAATGAAACCGTCTTCCAGGCGACGCAAGCCGGAGATGAAGTCGTCGGGTTCCGGGGCTACGGCAATGATCTTGATTTCGCTGCGATGTTCTTTCAACCGGCGGGCGTTGCCCATGAGGGTGCCGCCGGTGCCGAGGCCGGCGACGAAAACGTCCACGTCGGGGAGGGCTTCGACGATTTCCTGACCGGTGCCTTCGTAGTGGGCATCGGGATTGCCATCATTGCCGTACTGGTACAGCATGAGGTAATCGTGGGGGTTTTTGGCGACCATTTCCTGAGCCACTACGACGCTGCCGTTGGTGCCCAGGGTGCCATCGGAATAGACTATCTCGGCGCCGTAGGCTTCGAGCAGCTGGGTGCGTTCGGCGGAAACGTTTTCCGGCATCACCACCTTCACCTTGTATCCCTTGATGCGACCGATCATCGCCAGGGATATGCCGGTGTTGCCGGAGGTGGGTTCCAGGATGGTGCGGTTGGGAGTGATCTCGCCGTCGGCTTCGGCGCGCTCGATCATTTTGAGCGCGATGCGGTCCTTCACGCTGCCGGTGGGGTTTTGGCCTTCCAGCTTGGCGTAAATGCGTACGTTGGGGTTGGGTGAAAGTTTTTGCAACTCCACCAAGGGGGTGTTGCCGATGGTAGCGATGATGCCTTTGTATGTGGAGTTGGTGGGCATGATCGGCTGTTGGGTGGCTGGAATGTTGCTCCGGCGGGGCCGGTGGTGGGGTTGGCGGTGGCTGGTTTCTGCTGAGCGGCAGGGCGATCAGGTTATACCGCACCGGCGGCGATAGTTGCCGGCTCGGGGATTTCGGCGACTCCACAGAAAACCTCATAGTCGATCAATTCGGTAACGGTGGGGTTGTCGCCGCAGAGCGGGCATTCCGGGTTGCGCCGCAAACGTACTTCGCGGAACTGCATGCTCAACGCGTCAATGACCATGAGCCGGGAAGCCAGGCTGTCACCGATGCCGAGGATATATTTCAATGCTTCGGTAGCCTGGATGGAGCCGACAAGACCGGTCAACGCACCCAAAACGCCGGCTTCGGCGCAGTTGGGAACCATGCCCGGAGGTGGCGGGGCCGGGAAGAGGCAGCGGTAGCAACCCTGGCCGGGCAGGAACACAGTGGCCTGGCCGTCGAAGATGAGGATGCTGCCGTCGAACAATGGCTTGTTGAGCAGGTAGCAGGCATCGTTGACCAGATAGCGGGTGGCAAAGTTGTCGGCGCCGTTGATAACGATGTCGTACTGGCTGATGATGTCGAAGGCGTTTTCTGAGGTTAGCCAGGTTTCGTGGAGAACCACGTCAACTTCCGGGTTGTAGGACAGGATGTTGTCTTTGGCGGACTGCACCTTGGGTCGGCCCACGTCGGGCGTGTGGTGCAGGATCTGACGCTGAAGGTTGGACAACTCGACGACATCGAAATCGACGATACCGAGTTTGCCCACGCCGGCAAGGGACAGGTAAACGGCGGAGGGAGAACCGAGGCCGCCAGCGCCGATGATGAGCGCGCTGGACTCCATCATTTTGCGTTGGCCGGCGCTGCCGACATCCTGCATGATGATGTGGCGGCTGTAGCGCTTGACCTGGTCTGGAGTCAGGCGAAGAGGTTGAACCATTACCGATTCCTCCGAGGTTTGCAATTCGCCGGGATCTACGCAACGCCGGCGGATGTTGCTGGCTAAATTCCCTGGATGATGCGGGGGTCAAACACTGAAAAACCTGCACCCGGAAACACGCAGGCAGCGGCCTCCGGTGGGCGCAGGCGCGGCAGTGATTGCAAACCGCCTGCCCCCTATGTGTGAGGACAGGCGCAGGTGTAACGTGGCAGTTGCGAGCGCATCATTTCAGCGTCAGTTTATCGGCCTGCCCTGAAATTTGTCAATAGATTTGGGTCGGTTCAGCAGGGCAATCGCATATGGACGGTTTAACCACGTCGTTCCCGAGAAAGCGGGAATCCAGTGACCGAAGTCAGTAGTTTCATTGCGACAATCCAGCAAACTACAAGCTCTGGACTCCCTCACGCGTACCCACTTTAATCTGTCATTGCGAGGAGCACAGCGACGTGGCAATCTCAATGAGGTTGAACACACGTCTGCGAACCGCCGTTGCTACGGCGACGGGGTTGCCACCCCCGTATCAAGTACGGGGTCGCAATGACAAAGTGGGTACGCCATGAGCTGGACTCCGACTTCCGCCGGAGTGGCGAGGTTGGAATTTCGTATGCGATAGCCCTGGTTGGTTCAGGAAGGCCGGCCAATGGTAATGGGATGCGCCATCGACTCCTGGGCGTCGGCCTGGTGATCGGCGGCGCTGATGAGGGCGCTTTGCCGCGTTGCCAAGTGTTCCAGGGTAGTGGCTTCCAGTACCTGCTGAATCGAATCTTCCACCGTTTGCCAGATTTCTTTCTGGGCGCACGAATCGGCGAACATACAGTCGGTGGGGATGGTAAGGCAGTCGAGGGGTGATGCGTTGCCGTCGAGTTCCTGCATGATGTCGTAGAGGTTTACGTCGGCCGGGGCGCGGGCGAGCAGGTGTCCGCCCTGTGGCCCCCGGCGGCTGTGGACGAAACCACTTTTGTTCAGGGTGGACATGAGGCGTTCTAGGTAGGGTTCGGGAATACCCTGCCGGTAGGCGATGGTTGCCGTCTGCACGGGACCATCTCCGTAGCGCATGGCTAACTCAACCAATGCGCGGACGCCATAGTCGACTTTCATGGGGATACGCAAACCGACACCTCCGTATCTGTTGCCATTATACCCAATTGCACCCGTAATGCCAAATGCCCTGACGGCATTGCGCTGATAGCGGGGCGTCTATTGGGTAGAATCCGTCGATTGAGCGTTTCGCCGGTCGTAAACCGTCATGTAAGTACCGATTCCGGTGGCAATCAGTTGTCCTTCCGCGCCGAATATCTCCATATCGCCCACGATGATTCTTCCGCCCCTGCTTTTGATGCTGCTGCGGGCAGTCAGCGTCCCGTCTTTGGCCGGGGCGATGAAGTTCAGCTTGAGCTCGATGGTGACGGCATGTTCGCCTTCTTTCAGTACCGAACGGCAGGCACGAAAAAAAGCATAGTCGGCGAGAGCGACCAGCAATCCGCCCTGCACCACACCGGCGCGCTGACGGTGTTTGTCGGCTATTGTCATGAAGGCGGTGCCGACGCCGTCTTCAGATTCGCCGGGACGTATGCCCAGAAGATCGGCGAAAGGCCCATCGGGGCCCGGAGTAGTTTCTTCCTGGCTCATCTGCTCCTCGCTGGCCAACGCGCTGGCGTGGATGCGTGCATTATACAGACGGCGGCAAGCCGGCCGGAGCATACCTGGCGAGACTCGGGGGCCGCCGTCCGCCATCAATACGCGGGTGGCCGATGCGGACGCGGGGTAAGACGTACCGGGATCGGGGGCTCTCACGCGTACCCACTTTGTCATTGCGAGGAGCGCAGCGACGTGGCAATCTCGTTACGCATAACACTCAAAAAAATCCTGTCCATCTCGTTCATCCTGTTCATCCAGGTAAAAACCCGCCCCCTCCCCCGTGCATCCTGAGCCCATCGAAGGACCCCCACCTCACCGAGATTGCCACCCCCGTATCAAGTACGGGGTCGCAATGACAGATTAAAGTGGGTACGCGTGAGATGGGCAGGGCCTTTCGGTTTTCCTCATGTCATTGCGAGCGCAGCGTGGCAATCTCGTCGCCGTAGCAATGATGGTTCCCCGGCACGTGCTCAACCTCAACGAGATTGCCACGTCGCTGCGCTCCTCGCAATGACAACCGAATGACCTTGTGAGATTGAGGGCTACGGTGCAATATTCGCCGGCTTGTGGATATACTGGTTGGCCTTACACGGAACCGGCAAGTCGATCAGTACGGATAACACGGCGCCATGACCAGAGGACTTTTTATCGCACTAGCCATAATGGCGGGCTGCGGCGTTCTGCCGTTGATCCAGGCCTTTGGCCCGTTCATCGCCGGGTACTTCGGGATCCGGTCGGTACCGGCAGGGGACGCAACTTCGATGGTGGTGGCGGTGAAATTCGGCGCACTGGTGGGGGCGGCTGTGGCGGCCATCCTGGTGTCGGCCGCCCTGATCGTGATGTTCACCATCGACATGCCCAACCACATCGTGGCGCTGATGTGGATCGGTGTTGGCGTGGCAGCGAGTTACGCGGCGAGCATGTGCGGGCTTGGGGCGCTGTACCGGTTGCGAAAGCTGGAAGCGGCCCGGTTAGCCGGTGAGACGGTTGGCTGAATCGTGGACTCGGCAGCGTTGTTCAGTCTTTTGGAAAAGGTTCAAAGCGGCGACGTGTCGGTTTCGGATGCTGCCGGCGCATTGCGAGACCTGCCGTACCAGGATTTGGGATACGCACGGTTGGACCACCACCGTCCGATTCGCACGGGATGGCCGGAGGTAGTGTTCGGCGAAGGGAAAACACCTGAACAGATTGCCGGAATTGTCCATGCGATGGCCGGGCGTGGTTTTCCCGTGTTGGTTACGCGGGCATCAGTCAAGGCGTTTGAAGCCGTCAAGCAATTGTTGCCCGCAGCCGAGTTTCACCGGGAGGCTCGGTGCATCGTGGCGCCGGACGGGTCGGGCAGGGCCGCAAAGATGGAGGGGGCGCTGGTGATAACCGCCGGCACGGCTGACGCTCCGGTGGCGGAGGAAGCCGCGCTAACGGCGACGTTGATGGGATGTGATGTGGCACGAATCAACGATGTGGGCGTTGCCGGGTTGCATCGTCTGCTGGACCAGAGGGGTCGGCTGGAGGCGGCGCGCGTTATCGTGGTGGCAGCCGGGATGGAGGGCGCGCTGGCCAGCGTTGTTTCCGGATTGGTGTCGGCGCCGGTGATCGCGGTTCCCACCAGCATTGGGTACGGGGCCAGCTTCGACGGCATCGCGGCGCTGCTGGGCATGATGAACGCGTGCGCTCCGGGGGTGGCGGTGGTCAACATTGACAACGGGTTTGGCGCGGGATATCTGGCGGCCCAGATTCTGCACATGTCGGCGCGTGGCGAAGTATCCGAGGATCACGTCGGCGGTGAATAAGCGTCGGTGGCTGCTTTTGGGGTTGGTGACGGCGTTGGTGTTCGCCGGATTGGTGGGGTATGGAGACGTTCGACAAGTTGGAGCGCTGCTGGCTCGATTTCCGCCGGGATGGTTACTGGCGGCGATGGGTCTGGCCGTGGTGAATTACGCTCTGCGGTACGTGCGCTGGATGTTGTATCTCGGTGCGCTGGGGATTCGGGTGGCTCCCCGAGACAGCGTACCGGTATTCGCCGCAGGACTGGCGTTGTCGGTCACTCCGGGCAAGGTTGGTGAACTGCTCAAATGCGTGTGGTTAAACGAGCGGGCGGATGCGCCGATTGCCAGGTCTGCGCCGGCGGTGGTAATGGAGCGTCTGACTGACGTAATCTCCATCTCGATGCTGGGGCTGGTGGGGCTGGCGCTGCTGCCGTTGGCAATTTCGGTTGTCATTGGGGTCGTGCTGGCATTGGGCATCGGAGCGGGATGGCTGGCGGCATCGCGTTACGGGGCGGCGGTGTTGGGACTACCCGTTCTGCGGCGGTGGCGCGAGCCGTTGGCGCACTCTCACGACGGACTGCGCCGGCTGATGTCGCCGGGAATGCTGGCGGTGGGGGTATCGCTGGGAGCGCTGGCGTGGGCGTCGGAGGGAGTTGCGCTGTGGCTGATCGTTATCGGCCTGGGTGAGCACGTTCCGATCACGGTTGCGCTGCCCATTTCAGCGGCGGCGGCCCTGGTGGGAGCGGTTACGGTATTGCCCGGTGGGCTGATCGGTTTCGAGGGCAGCATGGTGGCCCTGTTGCGTCAGGCCGGGTTAACGGTGGCGGCTGCTTCTACGGCAACCCTGCTGACCCGGTTGGCCACGCTGTGGCTGGCGGTGCTGATTGGCCTGCTGGCGTGGTTGTGGTTATCGCGAACGAGACCGGCGAAACGCGCTGGGATTGCGGGTTCCGGCGAACCGCTGGCGACGGACTGATGACGTTGCTGAACGGGTTGCTGGCAACCATCCGGCCGCGGCAGTGGGTGAAGAACCTGCTGGTGTTTTTGCCGCTGCTGTTTGCTGTTGACCTGGTGTGGTCGCCGGAGGATCTGGCCACGCTGGGGCCGCACGTTGTCGCGTTGCTGATCCTGTTCGCCGGGTTCTGTGCGCTGTCCTCGGCTGTTTACATAATCAACGATCTGGCCGACCGGCCGGCGGATCGGCAGCATCCCATGAAGCGGAACCGGCCGATTGCCTCCGGCACGGTTACACCCGTTTGGGCGGTGGCAACGGCCGCGCTGCTGATACTGATGGCGGCGGGGAGCATGGTCGGCCTGGAGCAGATGGTTTCATCGTTGGTGGCCGTGTGGGTCGTGGGAGCGATATACCTGTCCATCAACGTGGCCTACTCGATGGGGTTGAAGCGCATTGCGCTGGTGGACGTGGTTATGGTGGCGACCGGATACGTTCTGCGGGCCGCAGCGGGCGCGATCGCGGTGGGGGCCGCGCCGTCTCCCTGGCTGTACGCTGTAACGGCATCGGGAGCGCTGTTCATAGTAATCGGGCGCCGCTATGCCGAAGCGAGGCTGTCGGGGGACGACGCCGGGGCGCAGCGACCGACGCTGCAACATTACGGGCCGCCCCTGGGAGGGCAACTACTGACGCTCTCCGCCACAGCGGCCCTGGTTAGCTATGCCATTTACACGGTGGAGGCTCCCAACCTGCCCGGCAATCACACGATGCTGTTGACGGTTCCGCTGGTGATTCTCGGGCTATTCAGGTACCTGTACCTGTTGAACCACAGCGCGGATGCGGAATCGCCGGAGCTGCTGATCCTGCGCGATGTTCCCCTGCTGGTTGCCATTGCAGCCTGGATTGGGACTTCGGCTGCCGTGTTGATGCTGAATTAGGCGCCGCGATCAATCGGACGCGCCGGCTCACGCGTACCCACTTTGTCATTGCGACCCCCTTCCGTTCATCCTGAGCCCGTCGAAGGATCATCCCGAGCCTGTCGAGGTGTCCCCTGTCATTGCGAGCGTAGCGTGGCAATCTCGATGAGGTACTGGAATGACAGTAGGCTGAGGCATCGGGATTGACACGTCCCTCGACAGGCTCGGGATGAGCGGAAGATCCTCGCAATGACGGATTTCAGAGCGCGGCCACCGGTGACGGTTCGGCGGGGGACAACATTCCTGCTTTGAGGTCCAGACCGTCGCCGGCCGGGTTCAAATCGATAACGATGTGGTCGCCGGCTTTGAAATCGCCGGACAGCACGCCCCGAGAGAGCTGATTCTCCACGTGACGCTGGATGGCGCGGCGCAGGGGCCGGGCGCCGTAGGTCACGTTGAAGCCTTCGTTTACCAGCCAGTTGCAACCGGCTTCGGTGAGTTCGCAGGTGATGTCGCGCTCGGTTAGTCGCTCCTGTACTTCGGCGATCATCAGGCCGACGATCTGTCCGATCTGCGAGCGGCTGAGCGGATGGAACACGATAGTCTCGTCAATGCGGTTGAGGAGTTCGGGACGGAAGGTTCGACGCAATGCGTCATGTACGGAACGGGATAGTTCACCTGAGACCTGTCCGGTTTCCCGCTCGTTGCCGGTAGCGGGGTTGAAACCGAAAGGACGTTGCGACAAATCGCCGGTTCCCAGGTTGCTGGTCATAATGACGACGGTGTTGCGGAAGTCCACCGTGCGGCCGTGGCCGTCAGTGAGGCGTCCATCTTCGAGGATTTGCAACAGGAGGTTGAAAACATCGGGGTGAGCCTTTTCGATTTCGTCGAAGAGGATGACCCGATGGGGACGGCGCCGGACGGCCTCGGTGAGCTGGCCGGCGTCGTCGTAGCCGACGTAACCCGGAGGCGCGCCGATGAGCCGGGAAACCGTATGGCGTTCACCGTATTCGGACATGTCCAGGCGAACCATGCTCTCTTCGTCATCGAAGAGGAACTCGGCCAACGCCCGACACAACTCGGTTTTGCCCACGCCGGTGGGGCCGAGAAAGATGAAGCTTCCAAAGGGACGCTTGGGGTTGTTGAGCCCCGACCGGGCGCGGCGGATGGTATCGGACACTGCGCTGATGGCTTCATCCTGGCCAATCACGCGGCGGTGCAAATCGTCCTCCATGTGAAGGAGGCGTTCCGCCTCGCCTTCCAACAGGCGGCCCACGGGAATACCGGTCCAGTTGGAAACCAACTCGGCAATGTCCTTCTCATCCACCACCAGATCGGGCCCGGTAGTGTGTTCAATGGACTTGCGCTCGGTGGTGAGGTCGGCCTCGATGCGGATACGTTCGGTGCGGTATTTGGCGGCGCGCTCGTATTCGCTCATCTGGTTGGCGCGTTCTTCAAGGTCCTGGAGGCGTCGCCGTTCGGTCTCAAGCTCCTGCACCATGGGCGGCAGCGTGCCGGCATCAATACGGACTTTGCTGGCAGCTTCGTCGATGAAGTCAATAGCCTTGTCGGGAAGGCGGCGGTCGGCGATGTACCGGCTGCTCAGGCGGACGGCGGCCTCAAGGGCATCATCGCTGATGGTTACTTTATGGTGTGCCTCGTAGCGAGGTTTGAGCGCCTGCAGGATGGTGAGGGTCTGTCCGGCTGTGGGCTCATCGACGTATATGGGGTGGAAGCGACGTTCGAGAGCCGGGTCGCGTTCGATGTGCTTGCGATATTCGTCGAGGGTGGTGGCGCCTATGGCCTGGAGTTCACCGCGAGCCAGCGGCGGTTTGAGCATGTTGCTGGCATCCAGGCCACCTTCCCCGGCGCCGGCGCCCACGAGGGTGTGCATCTCATCCAGGAAGATGATGATCTCGCCCTTGGCTGATTCGACTTCGTCGATGACTGACTTGAGGCGTTCTTCAAACTCGCCGCGAAATTTGGCGCCGGCAACGAGACGGCCCATGTCCAGAGCCATGACGCGGCGATTGCGCAGGGAATCGGGAACGTCGTCGTCCAGAATCTTGATGGCGAGGCCCTCGGCGATGGCGGTTTTGCCAACGCCGGCTTCACCGATGAGCACCGGGTTGTTCTTGGTGCGGCGGGTGAGGGTTTGCATGACCTGGCGGATTTCGTTGTCGCGACCGACCACTGGATCGAGTTTGCCGATGCGGGCCAGCTCGGTGAGATCGACGCTGTATTTTTCCAGAGAGCGGTAACGCTGCTCGGCGTTGGGGTCGTCCACGCGGTGGGCGCCGCCGCGCAATTTTTGCATCGCCTGGTACACCAACTCCTGATTGATGCCAAATTCCTGGAAGAGGCGGGCTGAGTCGCCGGAGCTTTCCCGAGCGGCAGCAACCAGCAGGTGTTCGACGCTGATGAACTGGTCTGCCAGGCGTTGGGATTCCTCGCTGGCCGTCTGCAATACGCGCTGCAACCTGGGGGTAATGAATATTTGCGGGGTATCTGAAACCACTTTGGGAGCGGCTTCCAGAATCTGATGAAAGCGTGTTTTCAGGACCTCGGGGTCTACACCGAGTTCACGTATTATCTTTTCCGGCAAGCCGTCTTCCAAAGCGATCAGGGCCAGCAGCACGTGCTCGACGTCCCACTGATTGTGCTGGTAGTTGCGTACCAGTTCCTGGGAACGCTGCAGGGCTTCCTGTGCCTGGCGAGTAAATTGTTCTGCGCTAACAACCATGTTCAATCACCTCCGCGCCGGATTTCCGGGCCGGCCCGTGACGCCGGGCCGGTTGTTGTTCCGGAGCCGGTTCAATTCGCTGGACAGGATTTCCACCTGAGCTTCCAATTCGTTTATTCGGTCGATAAGTTTCAATGCGACCTCAGCGCCGGCGAGGTTAACCCCCATTTCGTCGGTGAACGATTTGATACGGCGCAGTCGGTCAATGTCTTCCATGGAGTACAGACGTTGGCGTCCTGATGATCGGGATGGCAACACCAACCCCACGCGTTCGTAGTACCGCAGGGTTTGGGCGTGCAGGCCCACCATGCGGGCGGCTACGCTGATGACGAAACAGGGTTCGGTGGTGAAACTGTTTTGTGGAGTCATATTGGCGCTTCCTTAGAGTCGTCGTCCGAGGAGTCGTTGGCCGCAACGGACTCGCGGAGCTGTTGGAACAGCTGCCTTTGTTCCTCGGAGAGTCCGGTCGGCAGGACTACGTTGATGGTCGCATATAGATTTCCGCGATGGTCGGGGTTGCGGAGCTGGGACAGGCCCTGCCCGGCGAGGCGAAAACGTCGACCGTTCTGGGTTTCGGGCGGCAGGGTCAACTCGATCTGCCCGCGAAGGGTGGTGACCTTGGCTGAGCCGCCGAGGATTGCGTCGGCCAGGGGAACGTCAACGGAGGTGTAGAGGTCGGAACCATCCCGTTCAAAACGATGGTGAGGCAGCACGGAAACCAGGAGGTTGAAATCGCTGCCGGAAGGATTCCCGGCGCCGATATGCACCCGCCCGCCGTCGGCGATTCCGGGCGGGATGGTTACCTCCAGGCGGCGTCCATCGGGGAGGCTGACGAGGCGGGTGGCGCCGTGGTCGGCTTCTTCCAGCGTGATGTCAACCGGCACGTCGGCCGGTGGGGAGCGAAATGGCGCGCCGCCCCTGCCGAAACTACTCAAAAGGTCGTCAAGAGAACCGCCGCCGGTGGAGAAGGTAAATGAGCCTCCCCGTTCCCGGCCGAAATCGCCGGGTCGGAAGAACTGGCTGAAATCCGGGCCGGCGCCGCGCCGCGGTTCGAATTGTTCGGGGTGTTCCCATTGGTCGCCGTAGCGGTCGTATTTGGCGCGCTTATCCGAATCGGATAAAACTTCGTAAGCCGCGTTGATGGACTTGAAGCGGTCGGCGGCGTCGGGGTCGCCCGGATTCACGTCGGGGTGATGCTGGCGAGCCAGACGCCGATACGCCTGGCGAATTTCCTTTTCGTCGGCGGAGCGTTTCAGTCCCAATGTTTCGTACAGGTCTGGCATTGCGGTACCATTGCATAGCAAAATAGTGGCAAATCGATATTATAATGATAGTCGGAATTTGTCAATTTATTGCGTGTATATCAAACAAATACTTGACAAAAGACCATCAACTATCTATAGTGAATCCTGACGGTGGCGCAGGCTCCCGTTGAAACCACGGCCCGATGGCCGATAAAGTGGAGGATTACCATGACGAGTATGCAGCGATTTGATCCGTTTCGGGAAATGCACCAGCTACGGCGTATGATGCACAGCCCGTTTTTTGCCGGGCGAGGCTGGGGAGACCCGTTCGAGCCGGAAACCGAAACACCGGCGGAGGCCTGGTCGATACCGATGGACGTGCACCGCAACGACAAGCAGTTGACGGTTAAGGCGTCGCTGCCGGGCTTCACGGCGGACGACGTGGACGTTACCATCAGCCCGGACCGGGTGCTGTCGGTGAAAGCCACCCGGCAACCCGAGGTGGATCATCAGGCAGACGAGTACCTGATGCGGGAGCGGCGTTACGGCAGTTTCCAGCGAGCATTGCGCCTGCCCAGCGACCTGGATCTGGATCAGGCGGCGGTGGCCCTGGACAACGGCGTGCTGACGGTGGCATTGCCGGTGGCCGAGGCGGCACAGACCCGGAGGTTGTCCATTGCGGATAACACCGCTACGGACGCAGCCTAACGCACTTCCGGGCGTTGCCCGGGATGGTTTCACCCCCGGCCGGTACCGGCCGGGGGTGATTTGTTATAACTGCGGCCAGCCTCACACGTACCCATTTTAATCTGTCATTGCACCCCGTACTTGATACGGTGGGTGGCAATCTCGGCGCCGTAGCAATGATGGTTCGCCGGCGTGTGCTCAACCTCAACGAGATTGCCACGTCGCTGCGCTCCTCGCAATGACAGGTGGGGGTGGGTGCCCTCCGCAATGACAGTAGGCTGGTTTGGTTTGACAAAGTGGGTACGCGTGAGGCAGGGCCTTTCGGTTTTCCCGGTTTTGTCATTGCGAGCGCAGCGTGGCAATCTCGTCGCCGTAGCAATGGTAATTTGCCGGCGTGTGCTCAACCTCAACGAGATTGCCACGTCGCTACGCTCCTCGCAATGACATGAGGAAAACCGAAAGACCCTACGCGTGAGGCGCGACGTCTTGCCGCCATCGCCAACGGGTGCTAAAATCGAATGACTGTCGGCGGTCCGCTGCGCCGAAGCATTGCATCAATCCCCTGTAGCTCAGCGGTAGAGCGGGCGGCTGTTAACCGCTAGGTCGTAGGTTCGAATCCTACCGGGGGAGCCATTATCCACGCTTGAGATGGCAGTTTTGCGCCCTGAAATACACCGGTTGCGCACGACGCCGGCCTATTTAGGTTCCCGTATCTTGCCGTAACTTGCAGTGCCTTCCTGTGCCAAAATGGTACACGGATTGGCATACGTCTAGGAGACACCCACGGCAAGCCCTCACCCCACCGCGCATCCGCGATGTCAAACAGCTTAGCCCAACGTGGCGCCGGGGCGATCATCGCTCAGATTGGGAGGATCGCATTAGGGCGTCGTCGGTACGAAATTCGCGCATCAGTTGGGCCAGCAGGAAGAAAATGTTCTCCACGGCGTTGGTGGCCTCGACGATAAGGCGGCTGCGCTCAGGGTCATCTTCCTGTTCGGTAGGCAAGTACCTGGATCGGACTTCCTGCATCATCACCCGGCGGTCTCCCATCAGCTCAACGACAAACTCCCAGGCTTCGGGATCCTCGTCTTCCAGGGCGTCCAGGAAGATGAGAAAGGCGGCATCGGTTCCCTCTACCACGCTCATGCGGAAGGTTTCCAGCACGGGATCTTCGGGTAACTGCTGCAATACGTCGGGCAGAATCGAGAACTGCTCTTCCAGCCAGTCGATCAACTTCTGGCGGTTGAGCATGACGTTATGGCGTTCGCCGCTGACGCCGGGGTGCTGACGGGACAGTTCACCCAGAAACTCGTCGATCCGAGCGTTGACTTCTTGGGTGGAGTCGCGGGACGAGCCCAGGGTCTCTCCCATACGGGCCGTGTCCAGGTAATCCGAGAAGTTCCGGAGCACCCGGGCCTGCTCCAGGTGAACCAGGTCCAGGGCCGTGTCAACGTCGTCAATGGCCTGGTCGTGGATGTACCGGGTCTGGGATTGCTGTTCTTCCTCGCTGGCTGGCCAGAAACGGGAGAACAATCGCATGGTCCACTCCGGAGCGGACAGCACGACGATGCGGGAGGGCATTCCGAAAATGATGACGGCGATGGCCATTTGAGGGCCCAGGCCGATGTCCAGGGCGGTTGCCGCCGCTACGACCAGGGGCACGCTCAAGTACACCTCCACGTAGAGCAGGGCAACCATAATGATCGCCGAGAAGAACACCTGGAAGGCCCAGAACATGCCGATTTGGCGGGCGGTGCCCCTCAAGTTTGCGGAAACCACCACCACGCTGATGCCGAGGCCGACGTAAGAGCCGTAGATATACATCAACACCTGTTCGACGCCCACCAGGTTGGCCGCGGCCAGCCCGATGCCGAAGGCCACTACCGGCACCAGGGCCTGCACGATGAACGTGAGCAGCGCGCCGAGGACAAACGACAGCAGGATGGAACGGGTTGAGATGTCCAGCGCGGCCCGGAACCACGGCTGGTCCGCCAGGGGCGCAGCCGACTCTTTGATTAGCACCAGGCCGAACAACAGCGCGGCGATTCCGAACAGCATTGCGCCGATTTCCCGGTAATTGCCCCGCCGGGCTCGGGTAATGACGATGCTCCCCACGCCCAGGCCACAGAGGGCCACCAGCCTGATGTCCAGGGTAACTATCAGCAGGATAAGTCCCACGCCCAGTTGCGCGCCCAAAGCGATAGGGTAACCCTGCCTGGCGGAAATGAGGCCGGAGCGCACCATGCTGACGGTGATAAAGGTAACTGCCGGCGAACTCTGGGTAATCGCGCCGGCCAGCGATCCCCAGCCGAACGCCGCAAAACGGTTGTCGGCCAAGCGGCTGGCCAGAATTCGCAGCCGGGGGCCAACCACCGCCTTCAGATTCTCCGACAGCATCCACATCCCGAAAAAGAGCAGCCCTACTCCTCCCAGGATACCGGCGAACACTTCAACCATAAGATCACCTGCCCGGCGTCAAAGCGTCAGACTATTGCTGCGCTCAAGGACGTTGCCGCCGGGCATTATCAATCCGGGCGGGCGGATATTCAACCCGAAAAGCGCGTCGGGTCAGGGTCTTTCGGTTGTCATTGCGAGGAGCGTAGCGACGTGGCAATCTCGCCGAGTACCCGGCCTGGTGGGCACAGACACCTTCATTGTAACGAGATTGCCACGCTGCGCTCGCAATGACATGAAGAACACCGAAAGACCCTGCGCGTCGGGTAGGGCCTTTTCAAAGTCCTCCGACCTCCGCTCATGGTGAGCTTGTCGAACCATCGGCAACCGTCCTTCGACAGGCTCAGGACGAGCGGGTGGTTAATTTCCACAACTGTTCGGGTCGGGGACTGCCGGTTGCCATATCTGCGTCTTTGCCCGAGTTGGCCTGGGGTATAATGCGCCCAGAACCGGGCTACCGGTTTGTCAGATGTTGGATTTGCCAGATTCATCGAGTCCCCGACCCGATGGTGAGAGAGGCGACTCGCGCCGTATTCGGGCAATAGTACCCAAAAACGAAACGAAACAACGGGAGGACAGTTATGACGCAGCAGGCGACGCAAATTGATGCCAGCCGCACGGCAGTATTGATCATGGACTTCCAGCAACGGATTATCGCCAACGTGGCCAGCGAACCGGCCGCGGTGGTGGAGAATGCAGCCAGGGCGCTGAGCGGCGCCCGTGACGCGGGTATTCCGGTGATATACGTGGTGCATCGCGGGGGACCCTTCGCAGACTACGCGCCCGACATCGAGCTGCACCCGGGAGTTACTCCGGCGGAAGGGGAGCTGGTTATCACCAAGGTCCGACCTGGCCCATTCTCGACCACGGCGCTGGATGTGACTCTGCGCGAAATGGGGCGGGATACGCTGGTTATCATGGGTGTTGCCACCAGTGGTTGCGTACTGTCGGGGGTTCGGTGGGCCGTGGATGTTAACTACAGCTTCATCGTGTTATCTGACGCCTGCTCCGACGGCGATGCCGAGGTGCACCGGGTGCTGACGGAGAAGGTGTATCCCCGACAAGGTCAGGTGATGTCGGTGGAGGATTTCCTGCAGGCGCTGCCGTGATCGCCGTGATACGGGCATAAACGGGCAGCATAGGGGAGAGACGCTATGAAGTACGACGTGATTGTCATCGGGGCGGGTTCTGCCGGCGGGACCATGGCTACCCGACTATCCGAAGACCCCAACCGGTCGGTGCTATTGCTGGAGGCCGGACCGGATTACCCCGACATAGAGCAGTTGCCCGACGACCTCAAGTTCGGTTACGCGCCAACGGCGTCTGAGATGGGCGCGCCTCACAACTGGTCGTTCGTGGGCACCGGCACGCCGCGTCAGGCGGAACCGGTGGCGGTTCCCAGGGGCCGGGTGGTGGGCGGAACCAGCGCCATCAACGGCCAGGTTTTTCTGCGCGGGGTTCCGGAAGACTACGACCGGTGGGCATCCTGGGGCAACGACGAGTGGAGTTACATCAACGTGCTGCCGTTCTTCCGAAAACTGGAGACGGACACGGACATCAGGGATGACTTTCACGGGTTCGACGGCCCGATTCCGGTGCGCCGTCACAGACGGGAAGCCTGGCTGCCGCTGCAGGAGGCGTTCCATGAGGCGTGCCTGGACGGTGGTTACGCCGAGGTTTACGACCATAACCATCCTGATTCCACCGGGGTTGGGCCGTTTCCAATGAACAACCCCAACGGTGTACGCATGAGCACGGCGTTGACCTACGTGAACCCAAACCGACACCGGCTGAATCTGACTATCAGGGCCAACGTGCGGGCGCGGCGCATATTGTTCGACGGCACGAGAGCCACCGGGGTGGAGGTTGAGAGCGGCGGCGATACGTTCCAGCTGGAAGCGGACCAGATTGTGCTGTGCAGCGGGGCGATTGCGTCGCCGCAACTGTTGATGCTGTCGGGGATTGGGCCGGCCGAACAGTTGGGACGTTTGGGTATCAAGGTAGTGAAGGACACGCCGGGCGTTGGGAAGAATCTGAGGGACCATCCGCTGGTGCCGGTCAGGGTGCGCGTGAAGGAAGATTTTCCGCTGGACCCGGCGGCGCCCAGGATTCAGACGGTGCTGCGTTACACGGCCAGCGGGTCGGACGCGCGCAACGACATGCAGATATTCCCGTCGTCGTTCTCCACGCCACTGGGTGGTGATCCCTTCGCTGAGGAGGGAATCCGCATGACCTGCATGATGGAACTGGCCCAGAGCGCCGGTGAGCTTACTCTGCAATCGACCGACCCGGACGTGCAGCCCCACATTGACTGCCGGTATCTGGAAGCGCCGTGGGATCGGGAACGGATGCGAGAATCGGTGCGGATAGTCCTGAATCTTCTGGACCATGATGCTTTCAGGGACATCTACGACGGTCTCATTTCGCCTGCCGAAGCTGACCTGGTTTCCGACGATGCGCTGGATGACTGGATGTTGCGAGAGGTGTGCATCGGTCAGCACTTGTCGGGTACCTGCAAAATGGGTCCGGCCAGCGACCCCACGGCGGTGGTGGACCAGCGCTGCCGGGTTCATGGGATCGAAGGACTGAGGGTCGCGGATGCTTCGGTGATGCCGGATGTAATCAGGGCCAACACCAACTGCACCACGATTATGATTGGTGAGCGGGTGGCCAATTGGATTGCTGAAGGATAGGGGCAGGTTCTTGCGACTGTCGGCCGCCATTCGGGTGTTCCGGTAATGGCGATCCCTCGACAGGCTCAGGATGAGCGGGATGTTCCCAGGGATAGGGGCACTGGCGTGATTCATGCGGGGCGCGCCGCATGAAGATAAACCTCCGTTGTGGTGACACAACGGAGGTTTATTCTTGGCTGGTACGATGGTAGCCGACGCTTGGGTCGGCGGGTTGAATCGACTACAGAGGGTCGCCGGCGAACAGGGCCGACTGCTTGGTAAAGACCTGCAATCGGTGGCGGGCGGTTTCGACAACGAACACGCGGCCGTCGTCGTCGACGTCTACGCCAATGGGTCCCTGGAACGGGCCTTCGCGGTCCTGGAGGTGCTGAGCCTTCTCGCGTCCACGCAGGATAACCGGATCCAGATCGACGCGCTCGCGGCCCCACTTGGAGAGCGTGGCCTGCCCCAGCAGCTTGGTAACGAATTTTCCGTCACCGTCGAAAATCTGCACACGGTCGTTTTTGTAATCGGTAACGTAGATAGTGCCTTCGTTGTCCACGGCAACATCGGTGGGCCGATTGAACTCACCGTCATCCTGGCCGGTGCTTCCGAACTCCATGAGGAACCGGCCGTCGGCGGTGAATTTCTGGATGCGGTCGTTTCGCCAGTCAGCTACGAAAACGTCGCCGTGCTGGTCGATCTCGATACCCCAGGGGAAGTTGAACTCGCCGGCTGCGGTTCCCTGCTGGCCCCACTTGAACCGGAATTCGCCGTCCCTGGTGAACACCTGGATGCGGTGGTTGCAGGAATCAACCATGTAGAGGTTGTCGTCCTTGTCGAAGGCCAGGCCGGAAGGACGGTTGATCTCGCCGTCGCCCTCGCCGGGGACGCCCCACTTGCCGATCCAGTCGCCGTCCTGGGTGAAAATGGAAATGCGGTTCAGCCATTCGTCGGCGACGTAAGCGTTGCCCTGGCTGTCGAGGGCGACCGAGGTGGGCCAGAAAAAGGCGCCGTCATGGGCGGTGGGTACGGCGTCTTCCGGGCCGACCTTTTCGCCGAACTCCCCGATGTATTCCTCGTCTATGGAGCAGATGGTAACCCGTTTGCAGGGGAAGAACGCCGGGGTTTCGGTGCCGCGGCTGAGTACGTAGATGCGGTCGCCAGGGCCACGGGTCACGGCCACCGGGTTAAAGAACCCGTTGCCGCCCCGGGATTCCTGCCGCCCGATGGTATGGCTGTATTGAAATGTCACCGGAGCAATTTCCGTAACCATATTGCCTCACCTTACTGACCGAGCCCGCCGGATTGACGGGCGCGGATGCTGGTCTATGGAGTGATGATAGTTGGGGGTCTGTTACCTGATGAAGTCGAAGTGCTCGTAGTTGGCGCCCAGAACTTCCTGGGAGTCCACACTCATCCACTTGTCGAGGATGGTGGCGTAGGTGTTGCGGAAGTCGTTGTTCCACTTCAAGTCGCCTTCATCCAGCTTGTCCGGCTCGAGCGAGGGGTACTCGCCGAAGAGCCCGCCCTTTACGCCATCGCCGATCACGAAGGCTACGCTGCCAGAACCGTGGTCGGTTCCGGAGCCGTTCTCCTTGACGCGGCGACCGAATTCGGTGAACAGCAGCATGACGACTTCTTCGCCGCTGTTGTGTTCCCTGAGGTCGTAGTAGAAGTCGCTAACGGCGTTGGACACGTCGGACCACAGCCGGTGGAACGCTGCCGGCTGGTTGGCGTGGGTATCGAAAGCGCCGGGGTTGAAACCGGTGTACAAAACCCGCGTGCCGAAGTCGGCCAGGTGAACCTGGGCCACGTTCTTGACCCACTGCGAGAAGTAGTCGCCGTTGTATTCGATGCTGGACGAATACATCTCCGGCGCAGTCCTCAGGATGTCAGCGCCTCTCAAGGCGTCCAGTCCGGTTTGGGACAGGTAATCATTGACCGGGCCGCTGCCGATCATTGGGGAATACATGCGCCCGAAGATTTCCAGGGCTTCCAACCGCTTTTCCTCGCTGTCGATGGAGGTCAGCACGCCGTAGGTTTCGAGGCTGCCCACCGAGGCAACGGACACGCCGGGAGCGGCGAGGGCGCGGGGGAGGCCGCGGCCGAAGTTGACGGCGGTAAGGATGTTTTCTTTGTTGGGGTCGAGGTCGGCGACGGCCTTACCCAACCAGCCCTCGGTTGCCATCTTGGCGGGTTCGGCAGTGTGCCAGATGTCCATGGACCGGAAGTGGGAGCGAATGGGATTGGGATAACCAATGCCCTGAATCACCGCCACCTTGCCGTCGTCGTACAGGTCCTTGATGGGCGCCATTGCCGGGTGGAAGCCCACCTGGTCGTTGACGGCCAGGACGTGTTCGGGTTCCACGCGCAGGTGTGGGCGGTAGTCCTGGTACAACGGATCGTTGTAAGGAATGAAGGTGTTGAGAGCGTCAAACGCTCCCGACATTTGCAAAACAACCAGGACGGGGTCTTTCTTGTTAGCGGTCACGATGTTTTCCTCCCCGAGGTGTGGTCTGTAGTTAAGTGGACGAGCCGGGCCACAGGAACCGCCCGCCGTTTTTATTAAGCGTAGAGATACTCTTTGGTGGCGACAATCATTTGCAGCGTCTCGCTAACGCGTTCCCGGAACTCGTCAGTGTCGGTGTGCAATGTGCCGCCCTTTCCCGCCAATGTGGCGAGCATTTCGCGCGTTTCGCCGGGGAGCTCATAGTGCCCGAGCATTTCCAGGCAGCCGTCCACCAAACGCTCTGCGGAGATGGTAGGGCCGGCAGCGGCCAAACGGTCGAGAATCTGCCGGACGCCGGGGTAGTTGACGTCGCCGACAAAATCGGCGGTGAAGTTGATGCGATGCACCAGGGTTCCGCCGTCGATCCATTCCTTGCCGGTGTGCCAACCCTCCACCGACGGCGGGTTGAACAGTTCCTGACCCATGTACTTCATTTCGTCGAAGATGAACTCAAAGCCGGGTTTGGGGCTGGTCCAGTCGCCGATGAGGCGCATGGTGCCCATAACGGTTTCGACCGGGCTCTTGACCCTGGCGAACCGAGCGTTTTTGAACGCATCGGAGTGGAACAGGAGCCGAAGCATGGAGCCGATGTTGTAACCGGAGCGATAGTATTCGTCCTCGAGCATCTGGATGGTTTCCGGATCCTGGGGAGGCGTGTCCATCCAGGCCGGAACCTGGGCCTCGTCGGCCACAAAATAGCTGTAGAGATGACGGGACACGAACCTGGCGGTGGCCGGCTGCTTCGCAACGATGTCGATGATATCGTCGCCATTGAAGTGCCCGGTTTCGCCCAGGAAAGTTTTTTCGCCGTCGTCGTGGTCGGCCGGGTTGAAGAGGAATCTCGCCGAGTACCGACCGTAGGGTTGGCCCGGCACGTTGTTGGCTAGAGTCCAGCCGGTGAAAGCCCGGGCGCACTCTTTGACGTCGTCTTCGGTGTAGTTGAACTGGCCGTCCATACCGACGCCCATTGAGAACAACTCCAGGAGCTCGCGCCCGTAGTTCTCGTTGATCGCGCCCTTGTGGCTGAGGCAGTTGTCCAAATAGAACACCATCGCCGGGTCGCGGGAAATTTCCAGAAGCAGGTCCCTGAAGCTGCCCATTCCCAGACGGCGGAACATTTCCAGTTCGTCGTATGAGGTGGGGTAGCTCTGGGTTTTGCTGTCGGCAGTACACAAAACGCCGTGCCAGAACAGCACCATTTTCTCTTCCAACTGGCGTTTGGAGTTGATCATTCGCCAGGCCCAATATTCGGGAACGCCACGAGTGAAATGGCTCCACTCAATGAAGTAGCGTTCCGCCAGATCCAGGTCCAGGCCGCTGGGCTGGTCTTCGGGATTGAGCAGGGCATCCACCGTAGCCTCATATCCCTGGGCCGCCAGCGTTTCCAATTCATGATACTGTGCCCCAAAACCTGCGCGTCGCATCAGGTGGGCCATCAAAGCAATATCATGGTTAGCCATAGACAAACCTCCTCTATCTAAGCACACCATTAACTGGTGCAAATATTAGCATTAAGCATGCGCCAACTCAACCCTTGTCGGGCGGCGGGCGCGTCGAATTTCGTCAACCTGCAAAGGTATCCGGAACGTTGATGCGCGGTGTTCGCTCCGGAAGTGGTTCGGGATTCAGCGTGTTTGTTATCCGAGTGCCGCTGTGCTAATTTTAGCGAGATTCGGAGCCTGGCGACACATTGGGAAAATACCCACAGGGCGAACCGTGTCCAGCCGAACGTATGGAGGGAAGGATGTCTGTTGGAATAATAGTGCCGTTGCCGGCTTATACGATAAATCCCGCTTTCATTGCCAAAAAAGCGGAAGACCTGGGGTTCGAGTCGATATGGTATCACGAACATCCGATTTTGCCAGTGACCAGCGAGAGTCCCTTTCCGTCAACCGGGGGCGAGATTCCCTGGACTTACCGGCATTTCTCGGAGCCTTATATTTCGTTGGCGATGGCGGCAGCGGTTACCAGCAAGATCAAGCTGGCGACCGGGATCACGCTGGTGCCGGAGCGGAATCCGCTGATATTGGCCAAGGAGATTTCGGTGCTGGACCTGCACAGCAATGGCAGGTTCGTATTCGGGATTGGCGCCGGCTGGAATCGTGAGGAAACTACGATGATGGGCGGCGACTTCGATCACCGATGGACGCAGACGAGGGAAGCCGTGGCCGCGCTGAAAGAGCTGTGGACCAAGGATGAGGCGGAATTTCACGGGCGCTACTACGATTTCCCGCCGGTTTACTCCTATCCCAAGCCAGTACAAAAGCCCCACCCTCCGGTGTTGCTGGGCGGTAACGCGCGCAACGTATTGCAGCGGGTCGCCCGATGGGGAGACGGCTGGTTGCCGAACCGGGCAACCCCCGGTCAGATCGAAGAGAGCCGGAAAATGCTGGACGCGCTGGCGGATGAGCGAGGGCGTGATCCGGGATCGCTGACCATATCGGTGTTTGGGCAACCACCGGAGACCACGAGGGAGTCGGTCGATGCGTTCCTGAACGCCGGCGCCGACCGGGTTTCGGTTTGGCCCACCTATTGCACCACCGAAGCCGAGATGGGTCAGGAATTGGAGAGGATGGCCGAAAATTTGATTCGTTAAAGATTTTACGGGAATTAGGCCGTGTTAACATTTGAGATATAAGGCGATTTCGCTAACCCCATTTCGTCATTCCCGCGAAAGCGGGAATCCAGAGTACCCTGAATGTGAACGATGTCTGCTTTCCAAAGCGCCCGAATTCCGGCGAAAGCCGGAATGACGGGAAATGTCAACAGAACCTAGAGCAACGGCCCGCGACTGACGGTCGCGAACGAGGAGGTCACCAGATGCCCAGTTACGTTTATGTCGCAGCCCAGGATGACAACAAGATTTCGATATTTCAAATGGACGAAGGGACCGGCCAACTGACGGCGGCGGGGGAAACGCCGGTGTCGGGCGGGCCGTCGCTGCTTGCGATCAGTCCCAACCGGCAGGTCCTGTACGCCGGTCATCGCGAGGAGCCCGAACTATCCAGTTACAGTATTGACCAGAACACCGGGGGTTTGACGCAGAATGGATCGGTGATCCCCGGCGGGCAGCCGGCGTTTCTGGCCGCAGACCGTACCGGCCGATACCTGCTGTCTTCCTATTATCAAGGGGGACACGCGGGTGTGTTTCCGCTGGGCGAGGACGGCAGTTTGGGTGGGGCTCCCACGGCATGGGTCGATACCGCGATCGGCGCTCATTCCATGCTGACCGACCGCACCAACCGGTTCGCGTACGTGCCACACATCGCCCGCATCAGCGACAACGTGCTGGAACCGCCGCAGAATAATCCGGGCCCCAACGTGATCTACCAGTTCAAATTCGACGAATCCAACGGGCAGCTGACGGCGAACGACCCGCCCACGGTGCCCCAGGATGGCGACCTTGGGCCACGGCACTACTGTTTCCATCCGTCAGTAGACGTTGTTTACTTCTCCAACGAGCAGGGTTGCAGTGTCTCTGCGTACGATATCGACGCCGAAGGCAGGCTGTCGCCGATGCAAACGATCTCCACGCTGCCAGAGGGAGTTGACCTGCGGAATACCTGCTCGCAGATTCAGTTTTCGCCGGCGGGGGATTTTCTCTACGTGCCGAATCGTGGGCACAATAGCATTGCCAGTTTCTCGGTGGACGGCACGGGAAGGCTGACTCCGGTGGGCCACGCTGCCACCGAGGCGGTGCCCAGCGCATTCAGTCTGGATCCAGCGGGCAAGTTTGTGTTCGCGGCCGGCTCGTCGACCGGCATGTTGGCTTCCTACGCGATTGACCAGGGAACGGGAGCGCTGACGGCGCTGCAAACCTATGCGGTGGGTGAACGGCCGATGTGGGTTCTCACGGCTGCGTTGGGAGGTTAGGGCAATAGGTCTGGCGGTGTTTGCGCCGGCATGGGAGCGGGGCATGGCAATCCCGCGCCCCCCTCCGCTCATCCTGAGCCTGTCGAAGGACGGTTGCCGATGGTTCGACAAGCTCACCATGAGCGGAGGGGGTCGGTGAGCGGGGGGTTGCCCTCATCCCCGGCCCCGCTCCCGGAGGGTGGGGGGGAAGATACGCCGGGCACGATTGGAGTGGAGGCTGTGATCCGGGGTGTTGCGGCGGTTATGGCGTCGGCATGGCCGCAGGGCGTCTGGCCAGCAAATAGCACAGTCCCGATATTAGTTGCAGGGGAGCCGCGACCATCAGCACGCTGGCATAGGTGTCGGTCTGGACATATACCCATCCGGCAGCAACCGGAGCCACCAACGCGCCGGCCCCAAAGCTCACGGTCATAATCCCGGTAAGCGTGCCAAAGCTGCGGCGACCAAAATACTCTCCCACGGCCAACCACCCCAGGGTGGCGATCCCTTCGGTGGACGACAGAGAGACCACAAAGAGGGCGGCAGCGACATTGCCGGACCACCAGAGCACGGTGGCCGTACCGGCGGCTCCGATGGTCATTCCGCCCACCAACAACCAACGGGAAGGGACTACAGTAGCCGCCAGGCCCATGCCGAATCGGAGCGGGATGATGGCCAGGAAGGTAAGGGAAAGATAATAGGCAGCCTGTTCCTTTGGCACGCCTTTCCACACCAGCAAGGAAATCTGGTTGATCACCAGGGCGTCGGAACAGGCGATGCGAAGGGTTACCGCGACGGTGAGAAGCCAGAACGCAGGGGTCGATACGGCGCGTTTGAGGGTTAAGTCTTGGGCGGTGTACACCGCTTCCCGGCGGCCCGGCATTGTCGGCAGGTCGGTGTCGCTGGGTGGGTCGCCGTCGGGGAGTTGTCCGATGTCCTCCGGGCGGCTGCGAATGACGCGGGCGGCCACCACGGTCAGTATCAGCAGAAGTGCTCCGGACCCGAGGATGATGATGCGCCAGCCGAACCATCCTTGCAGGTAAGCCAGGGATGGCACCATGATCGCGGCCCCGGCGGCAAAGGCAGTGTTCAGCAGGGTCATTGCCAATGCCTTGCGACGTACGAACCACTGGTTGACGATCGTCATGAGATTGGGAGCGATCCCGATGCCGCGGCCAATGGCGGTGACCACCGAATACGCCAGAAACAGCTGCCAGTAGGTATTTATCAGGGCCACCGACGTAAATCCGATGCAGCTGAGCAAACCGCCCACCAGCACCAGTTGGCGTCCGCCATACCGGTCGGCGAGCCAACCGGCGACTAACGACGCCACGTTGCCGATGGCCCAGGCCGCTCCGACAACGAAAGCGAATTGGGCCTCGTTGATGTTCAATTGATCGCTGATTGGGAGTGCGAATACGAGGAATGCGGGTATCACCGCGCCAAATCCCAATGAGCCGAGGGCGCTGGAAGCCGCAAGTACCCACCATCCGTAAAAAATGCCGCCCCGATTAGCCGGTAGGACGGCATCGCCGCGGTCGTAGTGTGGCGCGGGCGCAGGCACGGCAATCAGGCAGGGCGATTTGAAGCGGGGAGCAGGCAGCGCCGGCGGTGTCTCTGGCTGTTTCTGTCTGGGATCGTGAACTTCCGTGGCACCATGTCGGAAGTGGAGTATACAGACTTTGACATCAGGCGACGCGGTGGCGGTCCGACGACGATTTACGCTGGAGAGACAGCGGGTCGTTTTGCCATGAAGAGGGCGCTGGCGGCGATGAATTGCAGCGGGCCGATTACGAGCAGCACCGGAACGAAACTGTCAAACCGGTCGAATACCGAACCGGCGGCTGCCGGAACGATCAGGCCGCTTACGCCATAGCAAACCGTCATCATGCCTACCAGCGTACCGAAGCTGCGGCGTCCGAAATATTCGCCGACCGCCAGCCAGGCCAGTGCGCTCACTCCCTGTCCGGTGGCCGATGACAGGATGAGAAACCAGGCCACCCGCTCGCCGGAAAAGGTCAGGACGGCGGCGGTACAAAGCATGGCTACGACCATTCCTCCCCCGAGCAACAGGCGCGGCGGCAAGAGCGAAGCGGCTATGCCCATGCCGAACCGGAACGGAATCATGGCCAGATAGGTGAGGGACAAATAATATGCGGTGCGGCTTTCGGGTACGCCTTTCCAGATCAATAGCGGGATTTGGTTGATTATCAACACGTCGGAAGTGATGGTGCGGAGGACCGCACCGATTGCCAGCATCCAGAACGACATGGTCACCAGAGCTTGCCGGACGGAAAACTCGTTGCCGGAATACCTGTTGGCAGTGGTGTCCGGAGTTCCACCGGCTTCGACCCGGTTGGGCGGGACGAGCCGCCGGCTACTGGCATCCGGTTCTGCTCCGTAGGGTTGGAGGCCAATGTCCTCGGGCCGGCTGCGTGTGATTGCAACGGCGGGCAGGGTCAGCAGGCACACGAGGGCTCCGCTGGCGAACACGCTGATGCGCCAATCCACCAGCGTGGCCGACCAACTCATGGCCGGCAGCAACGCCGCGGCGCCGGCGGCGAACGAAGTGTTCACGATTGAAATGGCAAGGGCTTTGCGTCGGATAAACCACTGATTGACGACGGTCATCAGTGTTGGGAAAATGCCCAGGCCCCGACCCACGGCTGCCAACCCGGAGTAGGAAACGACCACCATCCAAAAGGAATCGGCGAAAGCGAGGGTGGCGAATCCGATTCCGCACATCAAGCCGCCGGCCAGCACCAGCCGGCGGGCGCCGTAACGATCGGCAAGCCAACCGGCGCCCAGCGAGGTGATGTCGCCCACCCCCCAGGCGGCGCCAACCACGAAGGCCGATTGACCGGAGGTGATGTGGAGGTCGGCGCGGATGGACTCTGAGACGGCCAGAAACCCGGGAATCACGACGCCGAACGCAGCGAAGCCGAGACTTGCCGCGGCAACCACCACCCACCAACCGTAGAAATGCGCTGGTTTGCCCTGGTTACGGGACGGCTTTACCGTGGTGGCCTCAATAATATGTTCGGTAATATGATCGGTTGGAATACGATCGGCAGGCGAGTTTCGGCGGCCCGCTGATGCGCGCCAATGTTAGAGACCGGCCGGGAGTTCATCGGGCAGGTGCGTCAGTCGCCAAACGGTATCACGAGGTACACGCGCTCTGCATCACCAATCACCCGGGTGGTATGTCCCTGGCCGGTGAGGTCCTCTGCCATCAGCACATCGCCGGGTCCCACCTGGTACGTGCTGCCGTCTCCAAGGCCGATTTCGGCCTGGCCGGCGAGGGTTACGGTGTACTGCTTGCGGGGAGCGCAATGGAAATCCAGGAAGTAATCCGGAGGAGAAATTCGGATGGTCATGCCGGAGGTCGGCTGCATGGGAGTGCCACGGCCATAGGCTCCTTCGGTATCGATGAAATCCTCGAAGGGCGGTTCGTAAGTTTCCAGATGAGACTGACCATCGGGGCCGCTGTAAACGCGCAGGAATTGGGGCATTGCAGGAACTCCTTGTCGTGCTGCCGGCGGTTCAACCACGTCCGGCGCCGGTAATCTGCGGGCATTATACATAACAACGCCCACCCGGCCGGGCCGCTTGAGGCTGGCTGCCGTTTCCACCGGCGTGACGAGAGGCGGGATGGTACGCGCGGGAGACCGGTGCCCGCCACGGTTATAGCGTCGGGAAGGCCGGGGGATGATCAGTCGCCGCCGGGACCTGGCCGTGAGGGTTTGGCCAATCGCACCATGGTTTTGCTGGCGCATCCGGTTTACGTAAAACAACACATTCTTATACACGCTGTTGTTAATTAGGTGTTTATCTCAATAATCATGATAGAAATTGACGAAAATTAGCGGGTATGCTATTGCTTCTGTTACCAATCGCTTGTCCCTGAAGGTGAACGCGCCAAAGCGGCCACGAACGGCATGGAGGATTTCCTGATGTTGCTGCGAAAATTGGGTATCAGGATGATAGTGATTACGCTCGCCGCCTTGTTTCTGGCCGGGTTGGCCGCCTGCGGCAGCCCGTCCGAGGATGCTGGCGCCGATGGTGCCGGGTCGGGCGGAGCTGCTGCTACGGATCAACCGGCCGATAGCGGCGGCGGTTCGGCAATGGCCGCCACTGCAGTGCCGCAGCAAACCTCCGGCGCTCCCGGCAGCACTGAATTCACCGGCGGCAAAGTAACGCTGATGAATGCGGTGTGGGCCAACGAGTTGTTCACCCCACGGGACGGCGTCGGCGAGACGGCCACCTACGGCCGGCAGATGCATGCCTTCTGGATCAACGGCAACGAGAACGTTGAGATGCTGCCGGGAGTAATCACCGACTGGCAGGTATCGGAGGATGGGTTGTCGTGGGACGTGACGTTGCGGGAGGGGATTACCTTCCACAACGGCGATCCGCTAACCATTGACGACGCGTTATTCACCATGGAGTTTGTGTTCGGGCCGGAGTCAATCGAGACATCGATGAGCCCGAGCGTGCAAGCCGAGGCGGCGGACACGGAAAGTATCGAAGCGATTGACTCCACCACGCTGCGGGTTAGGCACAAGTCTCCCAAGGCGTTTTTCCCCTTCTTCCTGTCGGAGTTGAGTTTCGGTATCGCTGGTGTGGTGTTGCCGAAGGCCTACTTTGAAAGCGTAGGACAGGACGGATACAACGCGGCGCCCATCGGCGCCGGGCCGTTCCGGTTGGAAGATCACGTCATCAGCGAGCAAATGTTGCTGGAACGGTACGATGATTACTACCTGCCGGAGCGCAGCCCCTCGTTCCAGACGCTGGACCTGCGATTGGTGCCGGAAGTGTCGACGCGCACTGCCGCGTTGCGGGCGGGTGACGCTGACGTCATCGAGGCCAACCTTTCGGTAAAGGACCAGATTGAAGACGGCGGCGGGCGGCTGATCTGGTCGCAAGAATCATCGTACATGTGGGTCTTGCTGCCGGGATGCTGGGAAGTGCAGTTCCCGTGCAGCAAGAAGGAAGTACGGCAGGCGCTGGACTACGCGATTGACAAAGACCTGATCATCGCCGAGTTGTATGGGCCGGAAGCTGCGGTGTCGAAAGGCTGGAGCTACGTAACACCCAGTGCGCTGGGATACAGCGATGATCTGGACCCCTTGCCCTTCGATCCCGAAAAAGCGCAACAGTTGTTGGTTGACGCGGGCTATCCCGGTGGCGAAGGCTTTGGAACGCTGGAGATTCATACCTGGAAGGCGGGGGACGTACCGTTCCTGCCGGAGCAGGCGCAGTTGATCGCCGACATGTGGCGGCAGAACCTGGGGATCGACGTTGAGGTGCTGGTTGGCGATGCTGCCACTGTTAGAGAGCGGTGGTTTGACCGTCAGCTGGACGGAAAGGTCATAGTGCGGGCGAACGAGGCTCGCTGGGACGGTGGTAGCGCGATGAACGCCGTATACGGCGACCCCGAAGGCGGTGCCCACCTGGGCGGGCGGCGCGATGATTTGATCGCTGTGGCCAAGAACGCGTTGACGATTGTGAATCCGGAGGACCGGCAACAGGCGTTCAACGATGCCTACAAGATTTTTTACGAGGAGCATTACGAGTTTGGCACGGGATATGTGAACCTGCCGTGGGGAGTCGGGCCGCGGATTGCTTCCTGGGATCCCTGGCCGGTGGTGGCGTACCAGACGGCCATCTGGACCATGCGATTGAACCCGTAATCTGGACCATGCTATTCGGTAGAGGAACGATCTGCCTGGGGTGGTTGGGCGAATCGTAACCGTAAGAGTGGCGTGGGGGTTATCGCCTGAAGGTGTTTAGCCTGATGTGAAATCGGGCCACCCGGTAACCGGGTGGCCCGATACTGTTGCGTCTCCGGCCACGTGGGCGCGAGTACGCTGGGTCGCCCTGTCCGCCGCCGGGTCTTGGCCGTGAGGGTTGAGCCAATCGCACTATAGTTTTGCTGGAAAGGCATATTACGAAAACAGAATAATAATAACTGACGGTGATGATTATCGAGTCTATACCCGTTGATAACAACGGAAATTGCTCCAATTTGGTATTTGTGTTATTGCTTCTGTTACCGATCGCTTTTCCCCGAGGGTGAACGCGCCAAAGCAGTAACGATCGGCATGGAGGGTCCCTTATGTTGTTTCGAAAATTGGGTATCAGGATGATAATGATTACGCTCGCCGCCTTGTTTCTGGCCGGGTTGGCCGCCTGTGGCAGCCCGTCCGAGGATGCTGGTACCAACGGTGACGCATCGAGCGGGGCTGCTACAACGGATCAACCGGCCGGCGGCGGTTCGGCAGCGGCCGCTACCGCAGTGCCGCAGCAAACCGCCGGCGCGCCCAGTGGCACTGAATTCACCGGCGGCAAAGTAACGCTGATGAACGCAGTGTGGGCCAACGAACTGTTCACACCACGGGACGGCGTTGGGGAGACGGCCACCTACGGCCGGCAGATGCACGCCTTCTGGATCAACGGGAACGAAAACGTTGAGATGCTGCCGGGAGTAATCACAGACTGGCAGGTATCGGAAGACGGCTTGTCGTGGGATTTGACGTTGCGGGAGGGGATTACCTTCCACAACGGCGATCCGCTAACCATCGACGACGCGTTATTCACTATGGAGTTCGTATTCGGCCCCGAGTCGATCGAAAAATCGATCAGCGCCAGCGTACAGGCGGAGGCGGCGGATACGGAAACTATTGAAGCCATCGACTCCACCACGCTGCGGGTGACGCACAAGGCTCCCAAGGCGTTTTTCCCGTTCTTCATATCTGAATTGAGCTTTGGCATCGCCGGTGTAGTGCTGCCCAAGGCTTACTTTGAAAGCGTCGGGCAGGAGGCTTACAACGGGGCGCCGGTGGGAGCGGGACCGTTCCGGCTGGAGAACCACGTTATTAGCGAGCAAATGTTGCTGGAACGGTACGATGATTACTTCCTGCCGGAGCGCAGTCCGACGTTCGACACGCTGGATCTGCGATTGGTGCCGGAAGTGTCAACGCGCACTGCCGCACTGAGGGCGGGTGATGCTGATGTCATCGAGGCCAATCTGTCGGTAAAGGAACAGATTGAGGATGGTGGCGGCCGGTTGATCTGGTCGCAAGAATCTTCGTATATATGGATTCTTCTTCCTGGTTGTTGGGAAGTGCAGTTCCCGTGCAACAAGAAGGAAGTGCGCCACGCATTGGATTACGCAGTTGACAAAGACCTGATCATCTCCCAGCTGTACGGCACGGAAGCCGGGGTGTCCAAGGGGTGGGTATGGGTGACCCCCAACGCCCTGGGATACAGCACCGACCTGGACCCGTTCCCGTTTGACCCCGAAAAAGCGCAACAGCTGTTGGTTGACGCGGGCTATCCCGGGGGCGAAGGCTTCGGAACGCTGGAGATTCATACCTGGAAGGCGGGGGACGTACCGTTCCTGCCGGAGCAAGCGCAGTTGATCGCCGACATGTGGCGGCAGAATCTGGGGATCGACGTTGAGGTGCTGGTTGGCGACGCCGCTACCGTCCGGGAGCGCTGGATTGACCGGCAGCTGGACGGCAAAATCATCGTGCGGGCGAACGAGGCCCGCTGGGACGGCGGCAGCATTACGAACGCTGTATATGGCGACCCGCAAGGCGGCGCACACCTGGGCGGTCGGCGCGATGATCTGGTCGCGGTGGCCAAGAATGCGCTGACGGTGGTCGATCCGGCCGAGAGGCAACAGGCGTTCAATGACGCCTACAAGATTCTTTACGAGGAGCATTACGAGTTCGGCACGGGATACGTGAACCTGCCCTGGGGCGTTGGCCCGAGAATCGCGGCGTGGGATCCCTGGCCGGTGGTGGCGTACCAGACGGCCATCTGGACCATGCGATTGAACCCGTAATCTGGACCATGCTATTCGGTAGAGGAACGATCTGCCTGGGGTGGTTGGGCGAATCGTAACCGTAAGAGTGGCGTGGGGGTTATCGCCTGAAGGTGTTTAGCCTGATGTGAAATCGGGCCACCCGGTAACCGGGTGGCCCGATACTGTTGCGTCTCCGGCAATCGCACCATAGTTTTGCTCGGACAGTAAATTACGAAAACCGAATAATGAAAACTTATTATGATGAATATCGAGTCTATACCCGTTGATAACGACGTAAATTGCTCCAATTTGGTATTTGTGCTATTGTTTCGCCTACCCATTGTTTCTTACCTCATAGCGAACGAGCCAAAGCACTCACGATCGACATGGAGGGGTTCTTTATGTTGTTTCGAAAATTGGGTATCAGGACGATAGTAGTTATGCTCGCCGCCCTGTTTCTCTCAGGGTTGGCGGCGTGTGGCAGCCCATCCGAGGATGTTGGCGCCGGCGGCGATGGGTCGAGCGGGGCTGCTACGACCGATCAACCAGCCGACGGCGGCGGCGGTTCGGCAATGGCCGCCACTGCAATGCCGCAGCAAACCTCCGGCGCGCCCGGCGCCACTGAATTCACCGGCGGCAAGGTAACGCTGATGAACGCGGTTTGGGCCACTGAGTTATTTACACCTCGTGACGGCGTTGGGGAGACGGCCACCTACGGTCGGCAGATGCACGCTTTCTGGATCAACGGTAACGAGAACCTGGAGATGGTTCCGGGTGTGCTGACGGACTGGAGTGTGTCTGAGGACGGGACGTACTGGGATCTAACCATGCGCGAAGGGATCACATTCCACAACGGAGCCCCCTTCACCATTGATGACGCCAAGTTCACCATGGATTTCACGTTCGGCCCGGAAGCCATAACGGAATCGATCAGCCCGGCCATTCAACTCGAGGCTGCCGAAACCGAGAGCATCGAGGTGACCGGACCCGACTCGCTGCGGATCACGCATTCTGTAGCCAAAGCCTACTTCCCCTTCTTTCTGTCCGACTTGAGTTTTGGTATCGCGGGCGTAGTGCTGCCCAAGGATTATTTCGAGAGTGTCGGGCAGGACGGCTACAACGAGGCGCCGATCGGAGCGGGCCCTTTCCGACTGGAAAAGCACATCGTAAGCGAACAGATTCTGCTGGAACGTTTTGATGATTACTTCCTGCCCGAGCGCGGCCCGTCGTTCCAGACGCTGGATCTCCGCCTGGTGCCCGAAGTTTCAACGCGCACTGCTGCGCTGAGAGCCGGCGACGCCGACGTGATCGAGGCAAATCTGGCCGTGCAGGACCAGGTTGAAACCGGCGGCGGACGTTTCATCTGGGCGCAGGAATCTTCGTACAACTGGATACTGTTGCCAGGCTGCTGGGAAGTGCAGTTTCCCTGCAACAAGAAAGAGGTCCGGCAGGCTCTGGGCTACGCAATCGACAAGGATTTGATCATCAACGAACTTTATGGCCCCGATGCCGCTGTATCGCGAGGCTGGGTTCATGCCACACCCAGCTCGCTGGGCTACAGCGAAGCTCTGGACCCCTTCCCCTTCGACCCCGCAAAAGCGCAACAGCTGCTGGCCGACGCCGGTTATCCTGGAGGCGAGGGTTTTGGAACTTTGACCGTGCACACGTGGAAGGCCGGGGACGTTCCGTTTCTGCCGGAATTGGCCCAGCTGATTGCGGACATGTGGCGGGAGAATCTGGGGATAGAGGTTGAAGTGCTGGTTGGCGAGGCCGCCACCGTCCGAGAACGCTGGTTTGACCGGCAGTTGGACGGGCAGATAATGATTCGCGCTAACGAGGCCCGTTGGGATGGTGGCAGCATAACTAACGGCATCTACGGTGATCCAGAAGGCAACGCACACCTGGGTGGCAAAAGGGAAGACCTGATCGCGGTGGCTCAGGAGGCATTGGCGGTGATAGATCCGGCCCTGCGCCACGAGGCATTCAATAAGGCCTACAAGACTCTTCGGGACGAACACTACGAATTCGGGATTGGTTACGTGAACTTGCCCTGGGGAGTCGGACCCAGAATCGAATCGTGGGAGCCGTGGCCGGTGGTGGCATACCAGACGGCCATCTGGACGATGAAGGTGAACCCGTAATCTGCACTATGCTATTCGGTAGCGGAATGGTTTGCCGGGGGTGGTTGGACGAATCGTGACCATGCAAGGGTTGTAGGAGTTTTCCACCCCGGCAATCATCAGCCGGCTTGGCCGTGGCGCGATCCGGGCTGCTTGCGGAGATACTTGACAGCCATCAGTTGACTGCGGAGCGCGAAATTACGCATCTCGTAAATTGGGTTCACTGAGGGATTAGTTACTAAATCTACTATCGCGCTCCGAATAGTGGTCATGTACGAAGGTAATTTCAAAAACATATGAACGTGTTACGAAACCACCATAGGGGGAGTGGGTTTCTACTGTATCCGTACCCAAAACAGGACTGTCATACGCAATTTGACGTCGCCGGATGTCTGTGCTAATGTCGCCGCCACGCAACTCCGTATTTCATAACAGGGGTGTGATAACTTATTTTGGCGTCCTGATGGAGGGTTTCCACATGTTGGTCGATAAACTGGGTATGAAGACGATACTGGTGGCCGCAGCCGTACTGCTCCTGGCAGCGTTGGCGGCGTGCGGCAGTCCATCGGAAGATGCTGGCACCGACGACGATGGGTCGAGCGGAGCCGCAACCACGGATCAGACCGCTGACGACGGGGCCACCGCAGTGCCGCAGCAAACGGCCGGCGCGCCCGGTAGCACTGAATTCACCGGCGGCAAAGTAACGCTGATGAACGCAGTGTGGGCCAACGAGTTGTTCACCCCACGGGACGGCGTCGGCGAGACGGCCACCTACGGCCGGCAGATGCATGCCTTCTGGATCAACGGCAACGAGAACGTTGAGATGCTGCCGGGAGTAATCACCGACTGGCAGGTATCGGCGGACGGGCTGACGTGGGATGTGACGTTGCGCGAAGGAATTACCTTCCACAACGGGGACCCGCTAACCATCGACGATGCGTTGTTCACGATGGAGTTCGTGTTCGGCCCGGAGGCGATTGAAACTTCTCTGAGCCCCAGCGTGCAAGCCGAGGCGGCAGATACCGAAAGTATCGAAGCCATCGACTCCTCCACGCTGCGGGTGAAGCACAAATCCCCCAAGGCGTTTTTCCCCTTCTTCATATCTGAATTGAGTTTTGGAATCGCCGGAGTGGTGCTGCCGAAAGCCTACTTTGAAAGCGTAGGACAGGACGGATACAACGCGGCGCCCATCGGCGCTGGGCCGTTCCGGTTGGAAGATCACGTCATCAGCGAGCAAATGTTGCTGGAACGCTACGATGACTATTTCCTGCCGGAGCGCAGCCCCACATTCCAGACGCTGGACCTGCGATTGGTGCCGGAAGTGTCAACGCGCACTGCCGCGTTGCGGGCGGGTGACGCTGATGTCATCGAGGCCAACCTTTCGGTAAAGGAACAGATTGAAGACGGCGGCGGGCGGCTGATCTGGTCGCAAGAATCATCGTACATGTGGATTCTGCTGCCGGGATGCTGGGAAGTACAGTTCCCGTGCAACAAGAAGGAAGTACGGCAGGCGCTGGACTACGCGATTGACAAAGACCTGATCATCTCACAGCTGTATGGGCCGGAAGCCGCAGTGTCGAAAGGCTGGAACTGGGTAACGCCCAATGCGCTGGGATACAGCGCTGAACTGGACCCGTTCCCGTTTGACCCCGAAAAAGCGCAACAGCTGTTGGTTGACGCGGGCTATCCCGGTGGCGAAGGCTTTGGAACGCTGGAGATTCATACCTGGAAGGCGGGGGACGTACCGTTCCTGCCGGAGCAGGCGCAGTTGATCGCCGACATGTGGCGGCAGAACCTGGGGATCGACGTTGAGGTGCTGGTTGGCGAAGCCTCCACCGTTAGAGAGCGGTGGTTTGACCGTCAGTTGGACGGGAAGGTCATAATGCGGGCGAACGAGTCTCGGTGGGATGGCGGCAGCATTACGAATGCCATCTACGGAGACCCCGAAGGCGGCGCACACTTGGGCGGGCGACGCGATGATCTGATCGCAGTGGCCAAGGATGCGCTGGCGGTGGTCGATCCGACCGAGAGGCAACAGGCGTTCAACGACGCCTACAAGATTCTCTACGAGGAGCATTACGAATTTGGGACGGGATACGTGAACCTGCCGTGGGGAGTCGGGCCGCGGATTGCTTCCTGGGATCCCTGGCCGGTGGTTGCGTACCAGACCGCGCTTTGGACGATGCAGCTGAATCCGGAATCTTAGTATCTACAGCAGGCTGATGGACGGGTAAAATCAATGTGGCAATTCGTAGCCATACGAGTTATTCAGGGATTCTTTACCCTGGTGGTCATCAGCTTGCTGGTGTTCCTGGCCACCCGGTTGACGGGCGATCCGGCGCTGGTCCTGTTGCCGCCCGAGGCGTCGGGGAAGGCTGACTACGAACGGTTGAAGAAACAGCTCGGCCTCGATAAACCGTTGACCGAGCAGTACTACATATTCCTGCGCGGCGCGGTGGTAGGGGATTTCGGAGTTTCGATCAGAGACCGCAGGCCGACCAGGGACTTGCTGCTGGAGCGGTTGCCGGCCACGCTGCAACTGGCGTTGGCCGGGATGTTGCTGGCGATTGTAGTCGGCATACCGTTGGGGATTCTGTCGGCGGTAAGACGCGACTCGATTTTCGATAGAACCGGCAAGTTATTTGCCGTGCTTGGCATGGCAGCCCCCCAATTCTGGGTGGCGATCATGCTCATTCTGCTGTTCGGAGCAATTCTGAAAGTGCTGCCGACCTATGGTCGTGGCGGCCCGGATCATTTTATCCTGCCGGCATTTGTGCTGGCCTGGTCCATCATGGCCGGCATCATGCGGCTAGGGCGATCCAGCATGTTGGAAGTGATGGACAGCGACTACGTGCGTTTCGCGCGCATCAAGGGATTGAAAGATGGGATGGTGGTGTGGAAGCACGCCCTGCGCAACGCGTTGATTCCCATCCTCACGTTCAGCGGGATCAGCCTGGCCGGTCTGCTGAACGGGGCTATCGTGGTGGAGGTGGTGTTTGCCTGGCCTGGCCTGGGCCGATTGTTGCTGGATGGTGTTTTGCAGCGCAATTTCCCGGTAGTGCAGGCGGCCGTGATGGCATCGGCATTTTTCTACATCCTGACTGCGCTCATCGTTGACATATTGTACGTGTACGCGGATCCCAGGATCAGGCGTTAGGCTAACCGGGGGCAAGGCGCATGGCAACCACAAATGATCTGATTCTGGACACCTCACAACCGCAACTGTCGTTGCGACAGCGGTTGGCTGAAAAAAAGCTGCCGTGGATCCCGATATGTGTATTGGCGGTGCTGGTGTTCTGCGCCGCATTCGCCAACTGGGTGGCGCCCCACGACGCCGACAAGCTCAATATTCTCGACAGTAAAATTGCGCCGTTCGAGAGCGCTGAATATATCCTGGGCACCGATGTGTTGGGCCGGGATGTATTGAGCCGCTTGATTTACGGAGCGCGTACCACGGTACAGATCAGCGTGATCGCATTGGCCCTCACCGCAACCGTGGGTACGCTGGTAGGGCTTGTTTCGGGCTACTGGGGAGGTTGGGTTGATGCGGTGTTGATGCGAATTACCGACGCCGCCCTGGGATTTCCAACCATATTGGTCGCGCTCGTGGTGGCGGTGATAATGGACCGCGGCCCATTGACGATTATTCTGGCGGTTCTGCTGACGGTGTGGGCCAGGTTTGCCCGCATGATAAGAGGCGACGTGCTCACAGTGAAAGGATACGACTTCGTGACGCTGGCTCAAATTACGGGCGTACGGTCGCCGATCATCCTGCTGCGCCACATTTTCCCCAACGTTGCCAACACCCTGATGGTGATTACGAGCCTGATGGTGGGGCAGATTATCCTGCTGGAAGCGGCGCTGAGCTACCTGGGATTGGGCTTGCCTCCGGGCGCGCCAGCGTGGGGTATAATGGTGGCGGAAGGGCAGGATGTCATACTGGATGTGTGGTGGCTTTCGCTGTTCCCCGGGGTTGCGATCACGATTGTCGTATTGGCCTTTAATTTCTTTGGCGACTGGCTGCGCGATTACCTGGACCCCAAACTGAGAAGGGCGCGCTGAAGTCCGTCAATGTGTGTTGCGTCAAAGTGTGTTGAATGACTAACGATATAATTCTGCGTGTTCAAGATCTGCAGACCCACTTCTTCACCCGCACCGGTGTGGTGAAGGCGGTCGACGGAATCAGCTTTGACCTGCATCGCGGCGAGACGCTGGGTATTGTCGGCGAATCCGGATCCGGAAAGAGCATGACCGCATGGTCGATCCTGGGGATGGTGCCTCATCCGGGCCGAATCGTGGGCGGGAGCATCCATTACCTGGGGGAAAACCTGCTGGACAAAAGCAAGGGGGAGATGCAGGACATACGCGGCTCCGGCATTTGTATGGTGATGCAGGACCCTTTGACGTCGTTGAATCCGGTGTTTACGGTGGGCGACCAGTTGATGGAAACCCTGCGCCTTGAGTACACCGAGTCCCGGCGGTCGTTGCGTCAGCGTGCGATTGATTTGCTGGCCAACGTTCGCATACCGGCGCCGGAAGACCGTTTGACCAACTTCCCCCATCAGATGAGCGGCGGAATGCGGCAGCGGGTGGTTGGGGCCATCTCAATCTCCAGGTCGCCGAACCTGCTGATCGCCGACGAGCCGACGACTTCGCTCGATGCCACGATCCAGCTCCAGTACCTGCGTTTGCTGAAGGATATTCAGGAGCAGACCGGGGCGGCGATCATATTCATTACCCACGACTTCGGGATAGTGGCGCGGATGTGTGATCGGGTGGCGGTGATGTATGCCGGCCGGATTGTCGAGCAGTCGGACGTTGAGGATATGTTCGATCATCCAGGGCATCCTTACACGGAGGCGCTGTTGCAGTCGGTGCCGGATCTGGACACCGATGTGGACATGCTGCCGTCCATTGACGGGCAACCTCCGCAGCTGGATTCCCTGCCGGTGGGCTGCGCGTTTGCGCCCAGGTGCCCTTACGCCTACGAACGATGCGAAGAGTATCCGCCGGAGTTCACGATCGCCGCCAGTCACACCTCGCGGTGCTGGAGGGCAGAATAATGGTAACGGCATCGACGGAGCCTCTGGCCGCCGAAAGGACTGCGAGCGATGAGTCGCTGGTGCGGCTGGAAGGCATCAGGAAGTATTTTCCGGTGTACCGGGGGAACCTGCTGCGGCGCATGACCGGCACAGTCAAGGCTGTGGATGGCATTTCCATCAATATAATGCCCGGCCAGACCTATAGCCTGGTGGGCGAATCGGGCTGCGGCAAAACGACGACGAGCCGAATGGTGCTGATGGCCGACCGGCCCACGGAAGGAAGCATCTACTTTGACAACCGGCCAATGAACCATTTCAGCGGCGCGGAACGGCGGAATTTCAAGGCGTCGGTGCAGGCGGTTTTTCAGGACCCCTGGAGTTCGTTGAATCCCCGCATGAGGGTGGACCAGATAATTTCGGAACCGTTGGTAACGCACCAGCGGCTCAGCCGTGCGCAGGTGCGTTTGCAAGTTCAGGAGCTGTTGCAGGTGGTGGGCCTGCACCCGTTTCACGCCGAGCGATATCCCCATGAGTTCAGCGGAGGGCAACGTCAGCGCATCGCCATTGCGCGGGCCTTGTCGACGCGGCCCAAGCTGATTGTGCTGGACGAACCGGTATCGGCGTTGGACGTTTCGATCCGCGCGCAGATATTGAACCTGCTGAAGGAGCTACAGTCCACCTATGAGCTCAGTTACCTGCTGATCGCCCACAACCTGGCCACGGTGCGGTATATGAGCCACACGGTGGGGGTGATGTACCTTGGCAAGATCGTGGAAGAAGGGCCACCGGCAGAGATTTTCACCAACGCCCAACATCCCTATACCCGGGCGTTGATTTCGGCGTCGCTGCCGGCGCACCCTCGCCAGAGACGTGAGGAAATTGTGTTGTCGGGCGAGGTGCCGTCGCCGCTGAACCCTCCCGGTGGCTGCACCTTCCATCCGCGCTGCCCGTTCGTGATGGAACGGTGTTCGGTGGACATACCGCCGCTGAAAGCATACAGCTCGGGCCACATGACCGCCTGCCACCTGTACGAAGATGGTGTACCTGTGGCCGGGTAGTGCCCGCGGCTGCATTCCCCGCGTTTTGAATTACATCTAAACCCCGTCTTTTGCAACGGGGTTTTTGATTTTCATATAGTTAACATATCACGATCGCGTATACACCTGCGATTCGCAGTATAATATCCGGCGTTGTGCTGCCAAATGTGACGCCGAAGTATGCGTTTCACGGCAAATAGATAGAAGGAGCATCCATTGCTGCAGGCGCGAGAACTGGTCCATCCCATGCGACTGGCGAGAGGGCTATTTTACGGCTGGTGGCTGGCCGTGATCGGCGCCGTAATCATGGTTATCGGTACGGTGCCGCTCTTTCAGGCGCTTTCCTTGTGGATGCCGGTGATGCAGGGGAACTTCGGCTGGACGGACAGCCAATTGTCGTGGGGATTCGCCCTGACGCGGGTGGAAGGCACGGTGATGGGCCCCATAGCCGGTTGGGGCGTGGACAAGCTCGGCCCTCGCAAGATGGTCATAATCGGCCTGATAGTGGTCGGCGTGGGGTTTCTGCTGTTCAGCCGGACGCAAACATTGTGGATGTTCTACCTGGCGTTCATGGTGATCAGCCTGGGGTCGGGGTTGGGTTCATGGCTGCCGGCCAACAGCGTGTTGAACAACTGGTTCAGGCGGCGGCGGTCTACCGCGATGGCCATACCGATGATTGGTTTCGGCGTGGGCGGGATTTTCATCGTTCCGTTGATGGCGTGGGGGATGGGTTGGGACGCCCAGGCCGAGCAGCTGATCGAGGGCCGGTTGGGGTGGGAGATGACCGCGTTGGCGGTGGGTTTGGTGGCGCTGATTGGCGCCGTACCGCTGGCGCTGTTGATGCGGAACCGCCCGGAGGACTATAACCAGCACCCCGACGGTATTGAACCGGAAACGGCCCCGGATGAGTTGACGCCGCAAACTAGTGAGGCGGCGTCAATTGCTCCGGACTACCAATGGCGCGAGGCGATCCGAGCGCGTTCGTTCTGGTTAATTACCATGGGCCACGCCAGCTCGTCCATCATAATCATCAGCGTGATGACATATCTGGGCCTGTTGATGGTGGAACGGAATTACTCGCTGGTGCAAGTGGGGCTGGTGGTGTCGGTGCAGACCACGGCGGCCACCGCCTTCATGCTGATCGGCGGCGTGGTTGGGGACCGCATACCGATCAGGTGGGCTATATTCGCGTTTTCGTTCCTGCAATCGATCGCCGTGGGGATATTGCTGTTTGCCTATACGATGCCCATGTTCATGCTGTTTGCCATCCTGATGGGAATTGGTTTTGGAGGACGCACGCCTCTGACGACGTCGATTCGGGGAGTATATTTTGGTCGCAGCAACTTCGCGACGATAACCGGCATTTCCATGATTCCGATGAACATCATGTTTATCTTCGTGGTGCCGTACATCGGGATGATGAAAGACTACGTAACCGGGAACTACACGATCCCGTTCGCCACGGTGGCCGCGGTGAGCGCAATTGGTTCGGTGCTGTTCCTGATGCTGGGGAACCCGCGACTTTCGCCATCGCAGCGCCGCCGCGTCGACGTGCAACGGCTCATCACGCGAGGCGCCACCACGCCGGCCGACGATTAAGTCTCTATTCGGGTCTGCTCGCACCCGTTGAAAAGCGGTCGTCGAAGTTGCACAGACTGGCGGAGAGGCGGAGCATGGACGCCGCTAGGCGGGGCCGGGCAGGGTATTGAACCGGCTCATCACTTCATGGGCGAAGAGGCCCAGGGTTTCCGAGGCCGCGAAGTCGGGGAAGACGATGAAGAAGTAGCAGATGCCGGCCACCACGTACTCCGAGATTCGTTCGGCGCACTGCTCCGGGGTTCCCGAGATGGTGTTGGTCAGGCGATGGTCGTGGTATTGCCGGATCGTCATGCCGGACTGCCCGGCCAGTTGGGCGACCAGTTGATCGAACTCGCGCCGGGTGGGGGCGATTACCACGTTGGAATTATGAGTCGTTTCGATGTTTGAGGGGTCACGGCCGGCGGCTTCGGCGGCGCGGTCGATAATTGTGCGCCAGCGTTGGTGATCGGCCACGGAGTTGTTGGAGCCGGCGTTGCAGATGTCGGCGGTGCGGCCCACCATCGGTAGTACATGACGCTCGCCGTGGCCGCCGACCAGGATGGGTGGCGCAGGAGACTGGATGGGTTTGGGTTGTACGGATGCGTTGTCAACGTGGTAAAAACGACCGAGGAAATCGACGGAGGGTTCGGTCCATAACGCGCGGATCAGGGTAACGGCTTCTTCCAGCATCTCGCAGCGTACGCGGGTGGAGGGGAAATTCAGGCCGCTGGCCGTGGTGTCCGAGCGGCTGCCACCGGCGCCGATGCCCAGGGTGATGCGTCCGCCGCTGATCACGTCCAGGGTGGCCACCATCTTGGCGAGCAACGCCGGATGCCGGTAGGGGTTGGCCAGCGCCATCGGCACGGCGCGGATCCGTTCGGTTTGCGCCAGCAGCGCGGTCAAAGTCGTCCAGCATTCCAGGGCATCGGAGTTCAGCAAGTCATACAGGCTGGCAGAGTAATAGCCCAACCGGTCAGCCTCCAGCCAAATGCGCTGCAGGTCATCGTAGCTGTACCGATGCTGATTGATCCGGACGTTGAATTTCAACAATGGGCCGCGGGTTGCGTTGGTCATAGTGGATCTCCCGGGCATGTTGGAGACGCGGGTATGAAAAGGCCCTGGACGCAGCCAGTTTCGGCAGCGCGCCCAGGGCGCAAAAATTCGGCGAGGGGCGAGTTACTTCTTGGAACCGTTGCCCTGGAACGCCGGGATTACTTCCCGCCCGAACTTTTCGATGGAGGCCATCACCTTGTCGTGGGGGATGGTTTCGGTTTGCATGATCAGCATGACCTGGTCGACGCCGATGTCTTCGTACATCTGGCAGGTCTTGATGCAGGACTCGGGGTTGCCGGCGATGATAACGCCGCGGTCGGACAGGGTGTTGCCGTCCAGCTGGGCGATTGCGGCGCGCGCGGCGCCTGGGCCGGCGTCCAGAGAGAGTCCAACTTCGGAGGCCAATTGCTGGTGTTCCTCGTCCGACTGGCGGAGCCAGCGACTGAAGTCCGCCTGCAGGTGGTCGGGCACGCCGCCCCAGGCTTCCAGCAACTCTTCGTAGGCGCCGATGCGGCCAGCGATGTAAGGCTTGTCGGGGCCGAAGAAGGTCTTCATCGACTCGGCGGCCAGCTCTTTGGCGTACTGGTCATCGTCGTCGCAGAAGGCATGAACGTTGTTGCCCCAGAACTCGGTGATGAATTCGCCCACCGGCTCACAGTCTTTGAGTGAGTCGCGGTAAATCTGCACCTTCTCTTTCAGGACTTCTACAGCATAGGAAGCGGACGACAGCACGCCGATACCCTTCTGAGCGGCCAGGCGGAAGCTGTCTTCGGAGGTGCAGGCGAGGTACATGCGCGGGTGAGGCTGCTGGAGCGGCTTGGGGAGGACGCGACGCTTGGGAACACTCCAGTGCTCTCCCTCGTACTCGTACTCATCAGAAGTCCAGATTTTGGGAATCATGCTGAGAGACTCGGCCCACAGGCTGCGAGTGTCGCGCGGGTCAATGCCGAGGCCGGTCTGTTCGTAGGCGTTGGAGCGGCCAGTGCCGAGTTCGATGCGTCCGTCGGTGAGCTGGTCGAGCAGCGCGACCCGCTCGGCGACGCGCACCGGATGGTGGTAAGGAAGGATGCAGACGCCATAGCCGATGCGAATCTGCTTGGTGATTCGACTGAGCGCTCCGAAGATCGCATCCTGGGCGGGCGAACCGGAGAAGCCGGTAAGGAAGTGGTGTTCGACGAACCACAGGTTGTTGAAACCAACCTGGTCGGCGAGTTCACACTGCTCGAGGGTTTCCTTGTACAGTGCATTCCAGTCAATTTCGGTGCCCTGGTACGGGCGCTGGCATTCGTAAAGCAGGCCAAACTGCATGGTCAAACTCCTCTGTGGCAAAATTGGGGCCATGGGCGCAATCGGTTCATCCTGGTGCGAGAAACACTCCGACATTCAGCGCCAACATGCCGGGATGCTTGTTGGGGCGCAGTATAGCGTAATCTATAAGGGTTGGGAATGCTGGAAGGTGTAATGAGCAGGACGATTGCCAGTCCCTTGACACCCGCTCATGGTGAGCTTGTCGAACCACGGGCAACTATCCTTCGACGGGCTCAGGATCAGCGGAGAGAACAGGCCGGCCAACGACTTTGCAATCGTCGTGGTGTAATGAGGTGGTGAATGCCTGGCGGCATCGGCGGAGGCAATCCGTCAACCTCGACCGCAACATCGAAGGGTATGGAGATCAGGGATTACTCAGCGCTTATTCCGCCGTGCGTCGCAGTTTTCCTGCATGAACCGGAGGTGTTCCGGGATGTGGGCTTCGTACACCGCAAGCCAGTCATCCAGCGACATATCGCCGTTTTCGGGGTGATGGCAGGTGTTGCTCCAAACCGCGTCGGGCAGCGATTGAATGAGGGTATAAGTTTGGCTCCGGAGCAGGCGGAAAAGCGCCAGAGCGTCATCGATGCCCTGTTCCGAATAGCTCAGCGAACGGCTCCAGGCGTTTTCATCGTAGGCCATCAACGGTTCACCGGGCTCCGCGATGAGCCGGCGGCACCGGATGTAACTGTTGGCTTCGCTGTCGGCAATATGCACCAGGTGTTCCCTTATGCTCCAGCAGCCGTGCTCGTCGCGATAATCCCACATCTCCCGAGGAAATCGTTGCAAGCCATTCACGAGCGCATCGTAGCCATTGCCGTAGGAGTGTATCTTTCTCAATCGCTCTTCCCGCGTCATGTTGGCATCTCCGGGGTTTGCTGGCGCCACCGGCATCCGGTCCGAGCGCTGCATTGGAATTCAAGCCAGGATATTGGGCAGGATGCGCAGGTGTCAACGAATTGGGTGGGTGCGCCCCTCACCCCCGGCCCCTCTCCGACCGGGAGAGGGGAACCGAATCCAACATCGATGAACAGGATGAACAGGATTGGGGAGGGATCGAGATTGCCACGTGGTTCGACAGGCTCACCATGAGCGGCTATGCTCCTGGCAATGACAGATTGAAGCTGTGCTCCTCGCAATGACAAAGTGGGTACGTGTGAGGACTTCATGCGCTTGCCGGCGATTGTTGCAGCCGGTATGATTGGGCGCATAATTACTGACAATACGTTCGGTAGCGGGCACGCCACTGCGGGCCGCGACCGAGGGCATGTAGCCAGATGAATGACAGCCATGCTAACGGAGGCGTATCGCAATGAAATATGACGTAATCATCATCGGAGCCGGCTCGGCCGGATGTACGATGGCAACGCGGCTCAGTGAAGACCCGGATCGTTCGGTACTGGTGCTGGAAGCGGGGCCGGATTACCCGGATTTTGAGTTGTACCCCGATGATCTGAAATATGGTTACGACCAGACTGCGTCGGCGGTTGACGCTCCCCACAACTGGACGTTCTGGGCGCAGAACCCCGGCCAGTCGCAGCCGATGCCGGTTCCGCGGGGGAAGGTGGTGGGTGGTTCCTCGGCGATCAACGGGCAGGTGCTGTTGCGCGGGGTCCCTGAAGACTATGACGCCTGGGCGGCCATGGGCAACGACGAATGGAAGTTCACCGATTGCCTACCCTACTTCCGCAAGCTGGAAACCGACACGGATATCTCCGACGACTTCCACGGCAACACCGGGCCGATTCCGGTGCGGCGGCACAAGCAGGAAGACTGGCTGCCGGCTCAGGTGGCGTTCTGGCAAGCCTGTCAGTCTGCCGGACACCCTCACGATCCGGACATGAACCACCCTGACTCGGGAGGAGTTGGTCCGGTGCCGATGAATAACCCCAACGGGGTTCGCATGAGCACTTCCATCACCTATTTGCGGGAAGCGCGCCATCGGCTCAACCTGACCATCAGGCCCAACGTAACGTGCCGTCGGATTATTTTTGAGGGCAAGCAGGCGGTGGGCGTTGAGGTGGAGAGCGGCGGCGATGTATTTACCGTGGAAGGCAACGACATCATCTTGAGTTCGGGATCGATTGGATCACCGCAACTGTTGCTGTTGTCCGGTGTGGGGCCGCCTGAGCACCTGCGTGAGATGGGAATTCCAGTGATCCACGAATTGCCGGGCGTGGGCCAGAACCTGCGCGACCATCCCAACATTCGGGTGCCCGTGAAGGTAAAGGACGATTTTCCGCTGGACCCGCAGGCGCCACGGACGCAGGTATGTCTGCGCTACACGGCGTCGGGCAGCCACCTGCGGAACGACATCCAGATTATGCAGTCGTCGTTCTCCTCGCCCATTGCCGGTGACCCGCTGGAAGCGGAGGGCATCCGATTCACGTGCATACTGGAGTTGGCAATCGGTTCCGGGCATTTGAAGCTGGCAAGCACCGACCCGCACGATCAGGTTGATTTGAATTACAATTACTTCCAGGAAGAATTTGACCTGGCCCGGATGCGGGAGGCAGTGCGTTTTTGCGTGGACCTGCTGAAGGCCGAGCACTATGCGGGCATAGTTGATGAGTTGCTGGACCCGCGGCCGGAAGACCTGGCCAGCGACGAAGCGCTGAACGACTGGTTGAAGCGAATCGTCAGTACGTCGCAGCACATATCCGGCACCTGCAAGATCGGGTCTGCTGATGACCCCATGGCGGTGGTTGACCAACACTGCCGGGTGCACGGCCTGGAAAACCTGCACGTAGCCGACGCGTCGGTGATGCCGGATTGCATTCGCGCCAATACCAACTGCACCACGATCATGATAGCCGAGCGCAAGTCGGACTGGTTCCGGGCCGGCGAGTAAAACAGGCAATCAAATAACACGTGGCCCGCTGTACGCGGACATTCAGAACGCGGCAGCCGGCAGGGAGAGCGACCATGACCACGACACCCAGAGAAGTACACGTTTACACCAACCCTGGTTGATTCAGTTGCCGGACGCTGGAGGAATTTCTGGCGTCCAACGGTGTTCAGTATGAGCACCACGACCTGTTGACCGATGACGCTGCCCGTGAGGATTTGAAGTCGCGCGGTGTGCTGTCAGCTCCGGTAACCATTATCGACGGCGCCGAAATCATCATTGGGTATTACCCCAAGAAGCTAATCCCGGCGCTGGGACTGGAAGATGCGCCCATTGACCTGTCGGGCCGTACCGCCTGGCTGGCCGAAAAATATCAGTGCATCCTGGGAGCAGCGGCGACGGTAACGCTGGAGATGACGCAGGAACAGTTGGCGCAACCCGTACTGTGGCGTCCGGAGTTGCTCCGTGACACGCTGGTGCATATCGTGTCATTCCCGGAACTGGCTTACACCAGCAGCACCCGTGGGTCGATGTCCACGGAGGATATGCGTGCGTGCAAGGCGAGCCTGGAGCACCTGATGAAACCTGAGGAGATCGCTGCTTACGCAAAACAGGTTTCGGACGGAGTCGTTGCATTTCTGCACAGCGGCAATACCGAAGGGTTTGACCGCGTGGTGCCGGCCCACTACGGTGGCGAGGTTACCGTGCTGGAACTGCTGAATATCATTCTGAGCCACAGCACTCACCACCTGAAGCAGGTTTACTGGTTCATGGGCGACAAACTGGGTCAACCAGCCAGTCAACCGGCTACCGAGGCAGACATGGAGGGCATCTTTACGCCGGCCCAGCTGATTTAGCTGACGGTTAGCGAGGTGCGGATCAAATGGCCGAACCACTGATCAGCCTGGACGAAACGCCAACCGCGCGGGTACTGTTGGCCGGCTGGCGACGCCAGTGGTCAGATGGCGGCAATATCTCCAGCGGTATGCCGCGCTGGCTGATCGAAAAATGGTCGGCGCGGCGTATCGGCCAGATGTCCGATGAAATCTCCCGGATGTGCTTTCCCTTCCAGGTTGCTGGAACCCACGACCTGTACCGGCCCCGGGCCTCGTTCACCGATGGCCTTCCGACCCGACCCATGCGTTGGGACAACGGGTTTTGGGATGCGGGCGATGGCGTAGTGATTTTCCTGGGTATAGAACCCTGGTTCCGGTTTGACCTTTACAGCCAGGGCTTCTTTGAGGCAGTGGACGCCATGGGGAGCCCCAAGGTGGTGGCAGTTGAAGGGTACAACGGGCCGGCTCCTCCTGAGTTGGAGCGGCGCATTTCGTGCGTGTACAGCAAGGCGTCGATGGCCGATGAGTTGCGGCAGCACGGCATGTTGTTCTCAAGCTACGGTTACCAGCAGCGGCAGGGGCCGACGGTAGGAATGGCGCTGGTGAACGCAGCTCATTATCAACGTCCCGACCTTGAGATGCTGCGAATCGGAGCGATGGCGCCCATGTTCCCGTTCAGCGGGAGCAGCGGCGGCCAACTTGGCATTACCACCGACCACCGGGCCTTTTACGACATCATGCGCCGCCTGCGGGCGTTGTATTCGCTGAATATAGATCTGGCCGATCTTCGCCCGCGATATGAAGAAGAGGCGAGCCGATTGCAGGAATCGCTGGATCGGGTGGCGGATGGCAACGAGGAAGCGCGTCGCTATATTGAGCGGGTGCGGAACGAATATCACTTCATGCCCTACGAGGAACCGGTGGAACTTGATCCGGGCCTGGAAGGAACGCTGGCGGATATTCTGGGGCAGTTTGACTATTCCGACGGAGAGGACGACGAACAGCCGGCAAATTGAGCGCTTCCAGACGATATCCGTATTGAATAACGACCCCGGCGTAATAAGTCGGGGCCGAATTTCAAGCGCCCGCCGGTGAACCGCATGGTCATTAGATTCTCCCTCTCCCCTTGTGGGAGAGGGCTGGGGTGAGGGGTATAGTCTGCTATCAGGATAGTTCCCTATCTCACACCTTCACCCTCACCCTAACCCTCTCCCATCAAGGGAGAGGGGATTTCTTGTAAAACCGAATTACCCTGCGGTGAACTGGAAGAGGGGCGACGTAATTGTCGCCCCTCTGGTGTTTCCATCCGGCGCCGGGCCGGTCCCGCGGCAGTTAGTCCAGGACCAGTACGGTGTTTTCGCGGTCACTGCGCCGCATTTCGGCCAGGCCGTCGGCCGGGTTATCGAACTTGTCGTAGTAAAATTCGATGCCGTTGCCGTCCGGGTCTTCGAAATAGACGCTGCCCGTCATACCGTGGTCGGTAGTGCGGTCCACCGCGATGCCGTTGTCCTGGAGAGTGTGGTAGAGGTCGCGCAGTGAGTCAAAGTCATCGACCTGCACGGCGAAGTGGTTCAGCCCGACGTTGCCCTTCCGCATGGGTGCAGCATCGTCAGCCGCCTGGAACAGAGCCAGGTCGTGATGAATATCGCCACAGGTGAGGAAGGTGGCGGTGGGCCGCTGGACGGCGATCTGGAAACCAAGGACTTCGGTGTAGAACTTGGTTGATGCCGCAACGTCGGTGACGTTGATTACGAGGTGGCCTACCTGCTTGGGTTTAACCATTTTGATGCTCCTTTTTGGTGAGATTGGGCGCCTGTTGGCGACAATATACGACAGATTGAGGATAGTGGGCAAGGAAGATATCGAAACGCAAAACAGCCCGACCGGGCTGTTTCGGTTTGGGCGCACCCACTTTGTAATTGCGACCCTGTACTCGATGCGGGGGTTGGCAATCTCGTCGCCGTAGCAACGGCGGTTCGCCGGCATGTGTTCAACCGCATCGAGATTGCCACGTCCCTCGACAAGCTCGGGATGAGCGGAAGATCCTCGCAATGACTGATTAAGGTGGGTACGCGTGAGGCTGTTTCGGTTCGGGCGGCCGGTGTTTACACCTCATCCATACGGCGAACCATGGGGCGGTAGAGCCAGCCGGCCACGGATATAACCAGGAGGACGGCAGCGCCGCTGCTGATCGCCAGGGACCAACTGTAGATTTGCGCCAGCCAGGTGAGGGGGTAGGCGCCGAGGAAGTGAAACACCGGGGCGAGCTGCATCATGGCCATCATCCGCCCGCGCAATTCCGGCGCGGTGGTTAACTGCATCAGCGAGCTGGAGACCGGCCAAAATCCGCCGATGCTGGTGGACCCGACCAGGGCAACCAGGATGCAGCTTACCCAGAACCAGGGGGACCACGCCATTGCGATCAGGCCCAGGCAGCAAACAGTAATTTCCGCGTACATCAACAAGCCCTTGTACTTGCGATCTCTCCAGCTGGCCACAACGATGGAGCCGAAGAATGCACCGGCGCCGCGGCACATCATCAATACGCCGGTTTGCACCGGGCTGAGTTTCAGGAACTCCTGGGCAAAGCCGGTAATTACCTGCATGTAGGCCATGCCGAAGAACCCGAATGAGGCGGACATGGTGATGAGGATGGCGGCCATCGGAGTTCGCACAGCGTGGGTGAATCCGCCAATCAAATCGGAGACCGGAGATGCGCCGGTGCGCTGGGTTGGCGGGGGTTTGGACATTGCCAGCAGGAACAGAATACCCAGCAGCACAGTGGCGCCATTGAGGACGATTGCTGAACCGGTGTTTATTTGTTCTATGACCCAACCGCCGACCAACGGGCCCACCATATTGCCAATCTGGCTGATGGAAGTGTGAAGCGCCAGGGCGTTCATGATGTCTTCCCGGGGCACGAGGTCGGCTGCCAATGCGAACCGGGCCGGCGTCTGCATCGCGCCCAGTCCTCCCAGCAGGAACACTGCCGCGAACACATGCCACATCTTGACCAGGTCAAGCAGGGCCAGCACCCCCAGCGCCAGGGTTACCGACCCGATACCCAGCACGCAGACAATGAGAAAAAGACGACGTTCCACCCGGTCGGCGAGGACGCCGCCGACAAAAACGAACAGGAGATTGGCGGCTCCGAAGATACTAACGGCCAGGCCGAGTTGCGTTTTTTCGCCGGTGATATCCAGGATCAGCCATCCGATGCCGAGAAACTGAATTCCCTGACCGAAAGACTGAACGCCGATGTTGAGGAAAAACCAGCGGAAATCCCGGTGGCGAAGTGCGGAAAAAGTAAGTAACCAGCCGGGACTGCCATCAACGGCGGCCATATTCGATTAGACCGCCGGAGACTGGCCGAGCAGACGTTCAGCTAATTGGTGGAAGTCAGCGACTTCAAAGTCCGGTTGGTAAGGAGATTCCTCATTTGGGAGTTGGTAACGGTTTACATAAGCGCCGCGATATCCGCAAGCGCGGGCGCCGGTAATGTCGAACGAGTGGGCGGCGACCATCATGATCTCGGCCGGCTCCCGGTTCATTATGCGCGCGGCGGTGCGGTAAACGGCGGGATGGGGTTTGAAGACGCCGGCCTGTTCGACTGATATCACGTGGCTGAACGGGATGCCGATGTTGTGGCGGGCCAGCCTTTCGAGATACGATTGCTCACCGTTAGACAGCGCCACCAGTTGGAACCGGTTGCTGTCGGCCAGCTTTTGCAGGCCCGCAACGGCATCAGGATAGGGGCGCAGGTCGTCATAGACGGCCATGAAGTGATCGACCTCGGTGTAGTCAAACGACACGCCGTGGAGACGCAAACAGTAGATAAATGCGCGCCGGCAGGTTTCCCGGTACCCGCTGTGCCCCAGCATGAACAGGTTGTCCTGATATTGTTCGACCCGCTGCCGGTTGCGCCAATCGATCCAGAACTGATCGGGTGGCACCGCAGAGTTGTGCTGAGTGAGGAAATCGGCTGCCGGAGCCGTAAGACTGCCGCCCAGGTCAAGCACAGTGCCGAAAATATCGAAGGTAAGAGTGTTGACCGAGGCGATGTGGTCGGCGGCCATGGCAGGATGCTCCCGGCGCTCAGGCAGGCTTGATATTATCTATGTTGGTCTGGTCGACATTGATCTGGCGCTTAACGCTGTCGAAATAGACTATCAGCCAGGTGGCGGGCCCGACGCTGCGCTTTTCGCGCACCTCGCCCAAGTCGCCAACCGAGATGCTGCGTACAGACGATCCGACGGGAGAAGCCATGACTTCTCGAACCTGGAAATCGGCGATGGCTTCTACTTTCATGCCTTTTTCAAACTGGTCAAAACTCATTGTGGTTACCTCCAACAGACGGAGCGCCCAGTGGTTTGATTCAGCGGTGGGACGTTGAGGCAGTGTACGGGTAGCCGGTAGCACTGTCAACGAGATGCTTTCTCACGCGTACTCACCCCGCCTGTCATTGCGACCCCGTACTTGATATGGGGGGTGGCAATCTCGTCGGCGTAGCAATGGTGGTTTGCCGACGTGTGTTCAACCTCAACGAGATTGCCACGTGGTTCGACAGGCTCACCATGAGCGGCTGCGCTCCTCGCAATGACAATCGAAAGGTCCCGCCGGAGAGAGCAGGGCCTTTCGGTTTTACAAGAAATCCCCTCTCCCTTGACGGGAGAGGGTTAGGGTGAGGGTGAAGGTGTGAGATAGGGAACTATCCTGCGGCAGGCTATACCCCTCACCCCAGCCCTCTCCCACAAGGGGAGAGGGAGAATCGAAAGGTCCCGCCGGAGAGAGAATCTCGCTAGACGACATAACCGCCACAGGGTATGATTGTTGGAGAATTTCCCACCCGCAAACTATTCTGGAGGTAAACGATACCCATGAAAATCGTAAAAATGTCCGCAGTGGAACGTACGGAAGGTACGGCGCCTTTGTTCACCGGCCCGGTTGGTCGACAGGCCATACTCGATCCCGACGACAGCAATAACTTTAACTTCGGTATCGTCCACTTTGGGGCCGGCGTGCGGAACAAGTTCCACAAGCACAGTGGCGACCAGATTCTTATCGTGACCGAGGGCACGGGTACCGTTGCTACCAGGGATGAGTCGGTAGTTGTCAGCGAGGGCGATGTTGCCATCATTCCCGCCGGGGAAGACCACTGGCACGGCGCTCCGGACGCCACCGCAATGTCTCACATCACCATTACGGTGAAGGGCAGCCAGACGGAGCAGACTGAAGCCTAGACAGCTCGGTCAAACGGGTTTTAATCAAGTAGGGGCGACGCTTGCGTCGCCCCTACGAGTTTTAAGGAGTTGGCTGACTGACGATCAGTGCCGGTGGCCGTGGTCTCCGTGGTCACCATGCTCGGCATGGTCGCCGTGACCGTGGTCGCCGTGAGTGCCATGCTCGGCATGGTCACCGTGGTCACCGTGGTCACCGTGAGCGCCGTGGTCGCCGTGATCACCATGAGCTCCGTCGGCTACAAGTTCCGCACGAGGTAACCGCACCACGGCCAGGATGATTGCCGCAGCGAGATACAATGCGGCGGTGTAGTAGAACAGGTAGTCGTAGTTGATGCCGTACAGCCAACCCGCGATGATGGGAGATGCGGCGCTGAGGATGAATCGGGAGGTTGACAGCAGACCCAGCGTGGTGGCTGCTGTCCCCTCGCGCACTATGTCCATCGCGGCGGCGGTCAGGATGGGCTGGTCGCTGTAAAGGAAAAACCCTAGGGCAGCCAACAAAACGGTTGCTACCAACAGGTCTTCCTGGCCGTTGATCAAGGGGGCCATCAGGAGCGTGACTACCGCCAGGTATAGCATCCCCGGAATCAGCACTATCTTGCGCCCGAACCGGTCGGAGAGGTAGCCCATTACGGGGCTGGCCAAGATTCCAACCAGCACGAGCAGACCAATGAGGGAGCCGCGGATAAACAGATTTTCAAAACTGCGATGTTCGGTGATGGTAAGTTTCAGTTCGTCAACCAGGTAAAGCGGCAGCACGGTGATGAAGCCGATGTAGGCCATGCCGCGCAGTCCTGCTACCAGCGTAATCCCCCACACCCGCGGGTTGCGAACCAGCAACTTCGTTTCATCGAGTTGCATCCGCATTGAGCCGATGGCGCGTTCTTCCACAGCCGCCTGGGCGCGTTGGCCGATGTCGCGGAAGGCCCAGAACACCAGAAACGCGAGGAAAATCGGCACGACGGCATAAATGGTGATAATCGACTGCCAAGCCAGGTAGTACAGCAGGAACCCGGTCAGTACCGGTCCCAGCACGTCCCCAATATTGCCGCCTACACCATGGAACGACAACACCGCGCCTCGCCGGTGGGTGAAGTGGGATGACAGCGCCGCCATGGCCGGCAGATGCCAAATCGATGCGGCGATCGCAACTACTGCCATTCCGATTGTCAGGAGCGCGTAACCCAACGGGTTGAACGGTGGAGCCGCGCCGGCGAGGCCGTCCGACGGCGCGGGGGCAACCCACGTACTGCCCGGCACTTGCCATCCGGCGGCAGCCATCAGCAGCCACCCGACGCCGAAGAGGGCCATGCAAACTGCCATTACCCAACCCCAATAGCGTCGCAAGACATCGGTGAGCACGCCGCCGGGTAACGCAACCACACCTGATGCAATCTCCCGCGTGGTCTGGATGCTGGTGGCGGCGATGATGCTGCCACCGAGGAGCAGGTCACGAACCTCTGGCAGAACCACGATAAAGCTTTGCGCTATCGAGTGAAAAACCCCGTGCCCGCTGGACAGGCCGCCGATGATAAAGGCGGCGCCTCTGCGGACGCCGGTGCGACCCTCGGTTACCGAAGGCGCGGCGTGATCATGTGCGTGAGCCATAAAGACCTCCTATGGCGGGATGAGTGGAGGTTATTCGAGAGCGCTGCCCGAGCTTTGCGGTAGTCGGGACAGGCTGCCCTCGCTGTCAGCCGTTCGATTGATGCGGCTGCGAACTTTGGACCATGCCAGCGCCGTAACGAACAGGGCCGCCGATAGCAATACTACGCTGGCGCCTGACGATACGTCTATAAAATAGCTGATGTAAATACCGGTTGCGCCGCAAAAAACGCCTATCGCGATGGATGCCAGGGCCATTTTACGAAAACTGTTGGTGAGCAGGCGGGCGACGATGGGTGGAATGACAATGGCGGCGGCAATCATGGTTACGCCCAGCACCTGCATGGAAACAACAATCGTGCCGGCCAGCAAGAGGGAGAACAGTGTGTCGACCCAGCCGGTGGGCACGCCGTAGAACACGGCCACGTCGGGATCGAAGGTGGCGAACAGGAAGAGTTTGTAGGCGAGGAAGAACACCGCCGCCACGATGCCGGTAACCACCGCGATTGCGATGATTTCGTTATTGTCAACGGCGAGAACACTGCCCCACAGCGAGGCTTCGAAGTCACGGGTAAAACTCTGGTTGCGGCTGATTATCGCGATTCCCAACGCAAAGCTGGCGGTGGTAATGATACCGATGGCAGCGTCGGAACCGATGGGGTTTTTGCGGGTGGTCCAGGTGATGAGCACCGCCGAGAGGAACCCCCAAATGGTGGCTCCGACGAAAAAATTGATGGACATGATCCAACTGACCACCGCGCCGCCAAAGATGGCGTGGGAGAGGCCGTGACCGATGTAGGACATACCCCGCAGGACGATATAAATTCCCATCAGGCCGCACAAGCCGCCCACCAGGCTGGCGGCGATGATGGCCTTGACAAAAAATGCGAATTGAAAGGGCTCGAAAATCAATCAGGCGTCTCCACCGGCAGCGACGCCTTCGTTGTGGTGGTGGTGCAGCGCCACGTCTTCGGGCGACAAATGGGTGTGAGCCGCGGTATCGTGGTGAGTGTCGTCCGGCACGGTGGACAGTGGTTCACCGCCGTTCTGGTTCACCCAGAAGTGCGCGCTTTCGGCCACCAGCGTCATGCCGTGGAACTGGATTACGGGCATCTGGGCTCCGTAAACTTCCTCGAGAATATGGGGAGTGATAACCCGGTGGGGCGGGCCGTCGGCCACGATGGCGCCGTTGAGACACACGATCCGGGGCAGGTGCACGGCGACGGCATTTATCTCGTGGGTGGTCAGGATGATGGTTACGCCGGCGTGATTCAGGTCGTGCAGCAGGTGCATCACGTCGTCCCGGGTTTTGACGTCCACGCCCGACGTAGGTTCGTCGAGCAGCAGCAGTTCCGGGTTGCTGATGAGAGCGCGGGCCAGAAAGACGCGTTGCTGCTGACCGCCGGACAGTTGCCGGATGTGCCGTTTGGCCAGATCGGCGATGCCCAGACGCTCCATCATGTCGAAGGCCAGCTCGCGTTCGCGCCGGCGGTACCAGGGGAACCAGGCGTTGACCATGGTGCGGCCCATCATGACCGTTTCTTCTACGGTGACCGGGAAGTTCCAGTCGATGGTTTCCAGCTGAGGTACATACCCCGCCCGGTTGCGACGGCTGCCGGGTTTGTCGTAAACCCGGATGGAACCGGCCATCACCTCGGCAGCGCCGAGAACGGTGCGCAGCAACGTGGTTTTACCGGAGCCGCTGGGTCCCAGCAGGCCCACGAAATCGCCGGGCATGACGCGCAGGTCAACGTCGCGAAGCACCGCAGCGCCGTTGTAACCGGCGGTTACGTTCTGGAGCTCAACGATGGGACGCGCGTCCGGGTCAGGCCGGTGAAGGTGCTCAAGTTCCGGTGGGTGCAGCATAATGGCTACTGCAGGTAAACCGCGGCGGATGGGCCGTCAAAAACGGGGCTGACGTCGATATTTTCCAGGGCGGAGGCGTCGCCACCCAGCGCGGGAACCATGATTTCGAGGTTGTTGACGACCAAACCGAGGTAGCTGTGGCGCGGGTCTCCGGGTGCGCCGGGCAGGTCGTCGTCGCTCAGCTCGTCGACGTAGGCGGCGCCGGATTCGGCGGCGATGGTTTCCATCACATCGCTGTCAAAAACTTCGGAACCGAATACGGCCGGAATCCCCTCGGATTCGATCTGCTGAATCAGGTCGGCGACTTCGCGGGCGGAAGGCTCGGAGAAGTTGGACGGCTGGACTGCCCCAATTACGGTCATGCCGTATCGCCGGGCGAAGTAGGCCCATGAGTCGTGGTAGGTCAACAGCCTGCGGTTGCCGGGCGGCACGGTGGCGATGATGGAAACGATGGCGGCGTCCAGGTCGGCGATGCGACCGGCGAATTTGTCGTAGTTTTCGGAGTAATAGTCGGCGTTATCAGGGTCGCGCTCTGACATGGTGTTACGCACGACCTCGGCATACTTGAGGGCGAGAATGGGGTCGGGCCAGAGATGCGGGTTGGGCTGTCCGTTCTCCTCGGGGAACGAAAAATCGAATTGCCACTCATCTTTTGAGGTGGTTTGATCGCCCAGGCTGACGATCATGGAACCGGGTTTCTGGTTGGCGCGGGCCAACTCGAGGGTGGGTTCTTCGAGGAACAGGCCGTTCAGGAACACCAAGTCTGCATCGGCCAGTATGGCAGCGACCGACGGGGCCGGCTCGAAGGTGTGGGAGTTGACTCCCTCCGGCACGATTCCATGCAATCTGATACGAGTGCCGCCGATATTTTCGACGATGCTGGTGATGGGGGACACAGTAGTTACGACCTTCAAAGTTTCAACGGCGGTTGCTTCCGGAGGGATGGCGGGGGAGGGTTCGGCGACGCAGGCCACGGTGGTCGTTATGGCGGCCACCACCGCCAGGACGATTATGACCGTACGCAACCTGACACTGTCTACGCGCCTGACTCCCCAGGGCTGAACCGACTCCACAGTGGATCAACCTGATGCCGCCGACTGGCATTTTGAGCACGTGCCTCCGATGGTGAAGTTTTCCAGGTCGGGAGCGAACCCGAATTCCCGTTGCAGACGCTGGTTCAATTCGTCCAGGTAACCGGGGCTGAGGGTCTGCACGGCGTCGCAATGGGAGCAAACCATGTGGTGGTGCCGGTTGTGCTGGTCGGTCAGCTCAAAGTGCAGTTTGTTGCCGATGATGACTTCGGTAACGACGCCGACGCGTTTGAGCAGTTGCAGGGTGCGGTACACGGTGGCAAGGTCAACGTAGGGGTGCTGGGTTTTGACCTGAGTCCATACTTCGTCGGCCCCCACGTGGCCGGAACGACCGGCGACGATGTCCAGCACTGATAGACGCTGGGGTGTCATCCGGTAACCCTGGGAGCGCAAGCGATCGACGGCGACTTCATGGCCAGACATGTTGCACCTGCTTTATTGCAATGATTTGCGGGAGCCAATGATAGCACAGTGTACGAGAGTGTCAATGTTTTGACGATGTTCGGCCAGGGTCTTTCGGTTTTACAAGAAATCCCCTCTCCATTGATGGGAGAGGGTTAGGGTGAAGGTGTGAGATAGGGAACTATCCTGCGGCAGACTATACCCCTCACCCCAGCCCTCTCCCACAAGGGGAGAGGGAGAATCGAAAGACCCTGCGATGTTCGGCCAGGACGATTGCAAAGTTACGGGAGTTGACCCTACCCGCTCGTCCTGAGCCTGTCGAAGGACGGTCGCCGATGGTTCGACAAGTTCACCATGAGCGGGTGTCCAGGGACTTTGCAATCGTCCTGGATGCTCGGCGGGTGTGAGGAAGGGAAGGGAATGCTAGAATCAGGGTGCTGATGAAGGTGCGGTACAACGGGACGAAATGACTAACTTCAATGCAGACCGGTACGACGCCGGCCGGTATGATGCCGGCCGAAACAACGCAGTGCGAAACGATCAAGCAGGTCTGCGGGTTGGCGAAGTGATGGAATCTCACTCGGAGCGGGTAGTGGTGGAATGTTATGACCTGCACCAATCCCCGCCGTTGGGCGCGCTGTTGCGAATCGGTTCGCCGCCGGTGTACGGGGTGGTGCGGGAGATTTGGAACGGTCCGGTTGATCCTGGGCGTCCGCTGACCCCGCGTGGGGCGGCGCTGGAAACCGAAGATGAGGTGTATTCCACCAATCCGCAGTTGACCGCTGTTTTGACCACGCGTTTGACTGCAATGGTGGTGGGATACCGGGAAGGGTCGGCCATACGCCAGGGTCTTCCACCGCGCCCGCCAAACCTGCACTCGTTTGCGTTCATCAGCGGCGATGATGAAGGCGCTGAATTTGTCAGGGAATTTCGATTTTTGCCGTTGCTCCTGGCGGATCATTCGCCGGCGGCCGACCAGGCGTTGATCGCGTTTGTGCGCCGGCTGGCGGACGGGTTTGGGGATAAATCGGAGTTTCTGCTGCGGGTTGGTCGAGCGTTGGCTAGCGAACTGTCGCGAGACGGGATGAGGCTGCAGACGCTTTTGCGGGAGATGGCGTGATGGTGTCGAACGACGATGGCAGCATGATTAACTCCGGCCAACGGTTTGATGATGCGATTGCCTCCGGCGGGAACGGGTCCGGCGCGCCCGGGTCATTAGCGCGCCGCCGCCGTTTGGGTGTGGTGGTGGGAGGTTCGCTGTCGGGTGGACTGGACGTTCGCATGGATGCGGCGGGCGACGCCACCGTGGAAGATGTTGACGTGGGTTCGTTCGTAACGATCCTGGGGAAGCGCAACCGTTACTTCGGAGTCGTTACGGACGTGGAATTGCGTACCGTCGATGATGGCGTGCGTCATTTCCCCCCGTCCAGTTCAGATGGCCTGCTGTCGGAGGTTTTGGCGGGGACAATGGCTTACGGAATGTTGTCGGTCATGCCCAGCATGAGCGCCGCGCTGGATGACGCGGATCATACAGCTCCGTCGTCGGCCACGACGATACCGGAGCATTTTTCGCCCGTCTTCGCAGCTTCCCAGGCCGACATCGACATGGTGTTCAGAGTGGAGAAGGACGCGGGGTTTGACGTGGGTACTCCCCAGGGTATGGAGGCGGCAACGGTTCGGCTGGACCTGGCAACGCTGGCCAGCCGGTCGGTGGGAGTGTTTGGCGCGTCGGGTTCCGGCAAGACGTTTCTGGCGCGGATGCTGCTGGCCGGGCTGGTGAAACAGGCTGAGTCGGTTTCGCTGGTTTTCGACATGGCGAACGAGTATGGCTGGCAGGGTCAGGACAACGACCGGCGCAGCCAGGTGAAGGGGTTGAAGCAATTATTCCCGGATCGGGTGGTTACTTTCACCCTGGATGAAGAGAGCACCAGGAGGCGCCGGATCCGTCCCGACGGTGTGGTTCGCATTGGGTACGACGAGATCGAACCGGCCGACATAGAGGTGCTGCGCGAGGCAATGGGTCTGTCGGAGCTGGCGGCATCGGCGGCGTATAACCTGGAGCGGCATTTTGCCGGGCAAAGCTGGTTGCGGGAGTTTGTGAATCTAACCGGGGCCGAGGTGAATGATTTGGCGGGCGAGATCGGCGTCAACGTATCGTCGCTGCGGGCGTTGCATCAGCGGCTGAGTGGTTGGCGGCGGTTCCAGTTCTGGGCGGACGGCGTCGGTGGTAACACGGCGGGGAGCATCGTGGAGCATCTGCAGCGTGGCGACCATGTTGTCCTAGAATTCGGACGGTACGGGGACAATACGGCGGCATACGTGCTGGTGAGCAATCTGCTGACGCGACGGATTCATGCCGAGTGGGTGCGTCGGAAAGAACTTGCCGACGGGGGCCAGGGTTCAGAACCGCGTCCGCTGGTGATATTCGTAGAAGAGGCCCACAAATTCCTGACGCCGGCCGTGGCGTCGCAGACAATCTTCGGGACGATTGCCCGGGAACTCAGGAAGTACAATGTGACCCTGATGATTGTCGACCAGCGGCCCAGCGGCATCGATTCTGAGGTGATGAGCCAGCTGGGCACTCGATTGTCGTGCAGCCTCAACGATGAGCGGGACATCAATGCAGTGCTGATGGGAGCGCAGGATTCGAGCCAATTGCGCCATGTGCTGGCCCGGCTGGATGCCAAACAACAGGCGCTGGTATTTGGGCATGCGGTTCCCATGCCGGTCGTGGTGAGGCCCCGCAACTACGATCAGAATTTCTACGCCGACATGGCCCTGCCTCCGGATAACCGGTCAAGCCTGGTGCTGTCGGAATCTGAGGAGGAACGGATGCAGCGCCAGATTGACGAACTGTTTCCGCCGGAATAGTGCATATCAGGTCAGTCGTCAGCTACTGCCGAGATGGCGCCGGAGAGAGGCGGCCGTAATGAAAATAGTAAGGACATGCGCAGAAATGGCGGCGCTTTGCAAGGATGTTCAGCGTCCGCTCGGGCTGGTCCCGACTATGGGCGCCCTGCACGATGGCCACCTGTCGTTGACGAGGCGGGCGCGGGCGGATAGCGCAACGATGGCGGTGTCCATTTTCGTCAATCCAACACAGTTTGGAGCCGGGGAGGATTTCAACAGTTACCCGCGCAGTTTCGAGCGAGACCTGGAGTTGCTGGCTGAACAGGGAACCGACCTGGTATTTGCGCCACCTCCTGAGGAAGTTTATCCCGACGGCTTCGATACCTGGATTGAACCTGGATCAGTAGCGGAAGGCCAGGAAGGGGAAGCGCGGCCGGGTCATTTCAAAGGCGTGGCGACCGTGGTGGCCAAACTGTTCAACGTCGTGCGGCCTGACCGGGCGTATTTCGGTCAGAAGGATGGGCAGCAGGTGGCGGTGATCCGGCGCATGGCCCAGGACCTGAATCTGGGCGTAGAGGTCGTGACCATGCCCACGATTCGGGAAACGGACGGGCTGGCGTTAAGCAGTCGAAACACCTACCTCACTGCCGATCAACGCCGGGCGGCGCCGGTAGTTTATCAGGCTCTGTGCGCGGCGCAGGAGCTTTGGCGTGGAGGAGAGCGGGACGCCGGGAGATTGCGGTCAGCGGCGATGGCGGCACTGCAAGCCGAGCCTATGTTGGAATCGGTGGATTACGTCAGCGTCGTGGATGCAGACAGCATGGCGCCGGTGGAACGGGCGGATACATCGAGCGGACGCCGGGTGATGGTGGCGGTGGCCGCGCGGGTGGGCGCGGTGCGGCTCATAGATAACGTGGTGTTGGTTTAGAAGGTACGCTGCCAATGGGTCAGGATGCTACAATTTCCGCAGGACACGGCCCGGCGAATGGAGGGCGTTTTATTATGCCAGACGAAGTAGTTTTTGAAGTGCATGAGGCCGAGGAAGGTGGCTACTACGCCGCTGCGGTAGGGTACGACATCATTACCCAGGGCGACTCGTGGGAAGAACTGAAGCTGATGGCGCAAGATGCGGTACTGTGCCATTTCGATGATGACGCGACGCCGGGAACTTTCCGGCTCCATCTGGTAAAGGATGAAGTCGTAGCAGTCTGATGATGCCCCGGGATATGCCGGGAGATGAACTAAACTAAAGCCAAGGTGAAATGCGCAGATGGTGGGGGTCAAACGACGGAGCCGGGTCGTTCTCCGAGTACGGATGAGAGGGATTCACGGACTTAACCCAGCTGATCATCATCGCCACTTAAATGTACATCCCACCTTGGCTTTAGTTTAGTAGTCCGAAATCTTTGTAATGATGGGTTGATTGGTACAGGGCCTTTCCCCGGCCATACAGGGCTTTATGGAGACTATCGTCGAGCAATCTGGTATTCCACACCCGTCATTTCAAGAATGTTGGTCTACTAGTCCGGCTGCTGCATCGGCGCTATGCCTATCGGGTGGTACGGCAGAGGGGTAGCCACATGCGGCTAGTTAGCAATATAAGAGGGCGAGAGCACCAGGTGTCAATCCCCCGTCACAACCAGTTGAAAATAGGCACGCTGCACTCTATTTTGTCCCGTGTTGCCGCTTACCCGGAAATCAGCCAGGATGAGTTGCGCCAAGAGCTGTTTGGAGGTTAGAGGTTGGGTAGGTTGAAAGGCTGTGGTATCCGGCCAGAAACGGGGCATGACGGCGGCCGTGCGGCTAGTAGATGGCGTAGTGTTGGTGTAATGTTTGCGCATTAGGAGGCGACGATTAAAACCGATATTCTCAGCCCCAAAGATCTTTTTCAGAAGGATATTCGTTACACGATTCCCCTGTTCCAACGCCCCTACGTCTGGACGCATGATGAGCAATGGGAGCCACTATGGGACGATGTGCGCAACGTGGCCGAGAACTACTTGGAAGAGCTGGAACGTTGTAGTCAGGATGCTGTGGCAGCCGAACGAGCAACGGCCGGGCATTTTCTTGGCGCGGTTGTGTTGCAACAGGTTCCTACCGCCGCCCGATACATCGAGCAACGTGAGGTGATTGATGGCCAGCAAAGAATGACCACGTTGCAGCTTTTGCTGGATGCCACCCAGCAGGTTTGCGAAAAGTTGGAACTACGGCGGAATGCTAGAGGGTTGTCTAAGCTAGTCTCCAACGATGATGATTTGGTGCCGGATGAGAGTTCGCACCATATCTTCAAACTCTGGCCAACCAGAACCGACCGGGAAGCGTTTCGGCACGCTATGGACAACGGGTTGGCAGTCAATGATTTCGAAGAATCGCTTATCGTGCAGGCACACGATTTCTTTCAATTGCAAGTAGGCAAGTGGCTACAGGAAGAACCGGACACATTGGTGGACCGAGCTGATGCGCTGGAGACCGCAATTACTGCGATGCTCCAACTGATCATAATCGATCTTGACGATAAAGATGATCCGAATGTCATTTTTGAAACGTTGAATGCCCGAGGAACCCCGCTCGAACAGTCCGACTTGGTCAAAAATTTCGTGATGTCTGAATCTGGGGAAGTGGTTGATGGCGACGGCAGCATCTGGGGTAACTTGGATGATCGGTGGTGGCGCAGTGAAGTCAGGCAAGGCCGCTTGTTCCGACCACGGTTGGATATGCTGTTCAACTACTGGCTCGCGATGCGCACCGGACAGGATGTGTCACCATCAAAAGTTTTTGATACATTCCGTATCTACACGGACGGAGCATCGGTCGAATCCGTGATGTCGGAAATGAAACACGATTTGGACCAGTACAAGCGGTTCCAGTCCAGTTCGCAACGTTCCCCCGAGGAAGACCTGTTCCATTACCGGACGGATGTGATGCAAGCGGGGGTCATCACCCCAATACTGCTGATTCTGCTTTCAGCAGAACATGAAACCCGCATCCGGGCGTTTCGCGCTCTGGAGAGTTTCCTGGTACGTCGGATGATATGCCGGCAAACCACCAAAGACTACAACCGCCTGATGCTGGACTTGGCCAACAGGTTGCGCGCGAACAATCTGGATAACGCCGATGCAGTGGTCGCAAGTTTTTTGAAGGAGCAGACGGCGTATTCTAGGGAATGGCCCAACGACGCGACGATATTTCAAACGCTTGAAACGTCGCCGCTTTATCGCTTGCTAACCAGGGGCAGGCTACGGCTGGTGTTGGAAGGAATCGAGAGTCAACTACGCTCAACGAAGTCGGAGCAAACCGATGTACCTAGGAATTTGACTATTGAGCACCTGATGCCGGTAAGCTGGAAGGGTTACTGGCCACTTCCTACCGGCTCCAATGGGCTAATCGCCGAGTACGAGCGCAACCAACTCGTGCACACCACCGGCAACCTCACTCTGCTAAACGGGAAACTCAATAGCAGCGTATCCAATAGCCGCTGGCAAAGCAAGAAAGCAGAGTTTTTGAAGTACGCCGTTTTGAACCTCAATGGCGAGCTGATGGATGTGGAGCATTGGGACGATGATGCCATCCGTGAACGCAGCAAGCACCTGGCGGGATTGGTTACGCAATGCTGGCCGGGGCCAGATTCTGACGAATGGCGGTTGGGGTAAGAGAGGCACACTATGGCTAAGCGATTGCAGGTTCTGCTGGACGAGGCCGAATACGCGGCGATTCACGATGCGGCGCAACGGCAACAGATGAGTGTGTCGGAGTGGGTTCGGCAGGCGCTCTGCGTTGCCCGACGCACCAACCAGGATGAAGTCGAAAGAAAATTGCAGGCTTTGGAAAAAGCGTCGCAGTGCAACCATCCTACCGCCGACATTGACCAGATGTTGCGCGAGATAGAAGCGGGCCGGCTGCTTTAGTGATTTTCGTTGATTCGAATGTGCCTATGTATATTGTAGGGGCGCCACATCCTAATCAGTCCCGCGCTATCAGCATAACCAGGGAACTCGTCCAGAACGGCGAACGCATCATTACGGATGTCGAAGTGTACCAAGAGATACTGCATCGCTACACGGCGATACGGCGTCCGGAGGCGATTGACGATGCATTTGAGGTAATCGATGCGTTGGTCGACGATGTTTTGACTTACGGAATGCCGGAAGTTCGGGCTGCCCGTGCGCTGCTCGTGACGATTCCCGGCATATCGGCGCGAGACGCTCTACACATCGCCGTGATGCAGGCGGCTGGCTGTAGCCGCATTTTTAGTTTTGATGCCGGGTTTGATAGTTGTCTCGGCATAGAGCGCGTCAGCTAACCCGCCCTACCCTACGACTGGGTAAGTTCGCGGACGGTTTCCATGAGGGCGGGAATAACCTTTTCCCAATCGCCGACAACGCCGTAACGGGCTTCTTTGAAGATGTTGGCGTCGGCGTCGCGGTTGATGGCGACGATGGCCTTGGAACCGCTGCAACCGGCCATGTGCTGGCTGGCTCCGGAGATGGCGACCGTGATGTAGAGATCCGGCGTGATGGTTTTGCCGGTGAGCCCTACCTGTTGGTTGGCCGGAACCCAGCCGGAGTCCACGGCGGCGCGAGAGGCGCCAACCGCGCCACCGAGCAGGTTGGCCAGTTCTTCCAGTTGGGAGAAGGGTTCGGGTCCGCCGAGACCGCGCCCGCCGGACACGACTATCCGGGCGTCCTCCAGCTTGATACCCACCGCTTGTTCCTTGACGGCGTTGACGACGCGGGTTTTGGCATCGGAAGGGTTGATGTCCACCGGGAACGCGATCACATCCCCGGTCCGCGCGGCATCGGCATCGAGGGGTTCGTAGGTCTTGGGGCGCAGCGCGGCGATTTGAGGCGTGTGGGTGCAGCTGACCACAGCAACGGCGCTGCCACCATAGACGGGACGATTCGCCAGCAGGCGGCCGGTGCCAGCATCGGCGGACACTTCGAGGCAGTCCTGGGCAAGACCCACTCCCAGTCGGAACGCCAGCCGGGGCGCCAACTCGCGTCCCTCGTTATTGCGGGCGATCAGGATGATCCCCGGGTTGCTTTCGGTGGCTACGGCCTGCATCGCAGTTAGGTAATGATCCGGATGGTATTCGGCCAGTGCGGGATTTGTCACCGCCAGCGCTTTGTCGGCGCCGTGGGCGATGGCCTGTTGGGGCGCGTCGGCAAGGTCGGCGCCCAACAATGCGATGGTGAGTTCCTGGCCCAGGCTGTCGGCCAAGGAGCGGCCGGCGGAAAGCAGTTCCTGCGCGGTAGAAGCCAACTGTCCCTCGGGGGCGTCCCCGAAAACCAGGATTCCGGTAGCGTCTGCCATTAGTGTCTCCGTAGAATGAATGAGGTTTGGGGACTAGATCAGGCGGTCTTCGCGGAGGCGAAGGGCCAGCTTGCGGGCTGCATCGGCGTCGTCATCGCCCTCTATAAGTTCGCATGCCTGATCGCGCTGGGGGACGAAGAGGTCGTGAAGGGTAATGCGCGGTTCCAAACGATCGGGGGCGATGTCCAGGTCGCCGGCGGTCCACACGGTAGGTCGTTTGCGAGTGGCGGCCATGATGCCCCGTAGAGTGGGGTAACGAGGTTGTCCCAGCTCGTTGCTGACGGTTACCAGCGCCGGCAGTTGGGCTTCAACCACGTCGTAACCATCGGGCGCCAGGCGCTCCACGATTACCTTGCCATCCTGAACGTCCACTTTTTTCCCCAGGGTTATGCAGGCCATGCCCAGCGTTTCGGCAACACCCAGGGGGACCTGAGCGTTGTCCCAGTCGGACGCCTGACGCCCGCAGATGATGAGGTCGAAACCGCCGAGTTTATTGATGGCAGCGGTCAGCATTTGCACCGTGAGGAATGCGTCAATGGTGTTGCTGAAGGAGTCGTCTTGCAGCAGGATGAGTTCGTCGGCGCCCATGGAAAGGGGTTTTTTCATGACGTCGAGGGCGAAGGTCGTACCGGAGGAGATGACGGTGATGTTGGCGCCCTGGGCGTCTTTGATCTGTAGTGCAGCTTCCACGGCGTTTTCGTCGAAACCGTTGACCACCGGCGGTATGTTGGGCGGGGGAACCACCCGCATGGAGTCGGGGTCGATCCGGAACGCAGCGGCTGGCATTTCAGGGTCGACGACCTGTTTGGCGAGCACGCAAATGTTGACAGGCATGGGGGAACCAATCTCCTCGGGGGAATCAGGATAGGGCCATGTGAAAGTTATCACTAGCCCATGAGACTGTCAATTGAGGAGGCCTCCGGATGGTCGCTGCGTACACGCTTTAATCTGTCATTGCGACCCCGTACTTGATACGGGGGTGGCAATCTCGTCGCCGTAGCAATGAGGTTCCCCGACGTGTACTTAACCTCAACGCGATTGCCACGTGGTTCGACAGGCTCACCATGAGCGGCTGCGCTCCTCGCGATGACAGGTGGGGGTGGGCGCTCCTGGCGATGACAGTAGGCCAGTGTGGTTTGACAACGTGGGTACGCGGGAAAATACTAAGATTGCGAAAGGGTCAGATTTCCCGAAACACGGGTTCGGGCTCTTCTAGATAGAAGTTGTTGGCCCAGAGATCGTCGATGATGGCCTGGTCGCCTTCGGAGATGGGCGGGGTATCCACCGCGTCGGAATATTCCTTTAGTTCTTCCAGCGTGGTGAAATTGGGCAGGACGCTGGTGATGGTGGGCTGGCGCAGCACGAACTGAATGGCGGCCTGGCTCATGGTGCGCCCCACTTCTTCGCCGGCGAGGAATTTTACCTGGTCAACCTTTACCAACGCCTCACTGAGCCACTGGTGCCGTCGGAATGAGCGGTGGTCTGATTCATCGAATTCCGGTGGAGCATCGTAGCGTCCGGTGAGGGCCTCGGAGGCGTGAGGGACGCGGGACAGCAGGCCGACGGCCTCTTTGGCGGCGATGGGGAAGAAGTCCTTGGCCGGGTCCTGCTCCAGGATGCTGTAGATAATCTGGATGCTGTTGACGTGGCGCTCTTCCATGCTGAGCTGGCCTTCCTCAAACCAGCCGATATCGGGGCCGAGGGCGGAGCCGTAGAATCGTATTTTGCCCTCGTGCTTGAGGTCCTCCAGAGTTTCAAATACTTCGTCGCTTTCGATGGCTGGAACGCGCGGATTATGCAGCTGGTAGAGGTCGATATAGTCGGTGTTCAGGCGGCGAAGGGACTGCTCGCAGGCGAACCGGATGAACTCGGGCTCGAATTTCTGGGGGCGCTCCTGGTGGCCGATGCGGGGAGTGGTGGTGTCGTAGAAGTCGTAGCCGAACTTGGTGGCGATGATCATTTCGTGGCGGCGGTGACCCATGAACTTGGCGAGTACCTCCTCGCCGTAGCCCTCGCCGTAGGTGTCGGCGGTATCGAAGAAGTTGATGCCGAGTTCCAGGGCCTCTTCGAGCAGGCTGCGGCGCATCTCTTCGGGGATGCGCCCCCACCAGTTGGTGGCCACGGTCCAGACGCCGAAGCCAACTTCGGAGAGGAGCAGGTCGGTACGGGGAAGGTTGCGGTATTTCATGGTGGTTTTCCTTTGGGAGTAGTCAGGTAACGGCGGGATAGACTTCGTTGGGATTGACTATCGCTGCGAGGGCCACGGCAGCGCCGTGCGTTGTGCAACCGTAGATGCCGGTATGTGATGGATCGCGCATTTCGCCCAGCAAGATGAATTGTATATCCAGATTGAAATTATTTTTGCACGTCATAACTGCGGCGCCAGCATTCAAAACGGCAAAGAAGGAATTGCGGCTAACGCGGAAACCTTTGTCAGTTAGCGCCCGTCTAACGCGTATAATTTGAGAATAGCGGTCGGAATCGTGAAAAAGTTCCAGCCAGTTGGTAGACAAATATTCCTCGCCGGGTCGGAGTCTGAATGCTGTGGCCAATAGCCGGCCGCTATCTCCGATATCGCGAGGACGGCAATAGCGAGCTACGTGGTGCGTATGTCGGAGTTCACGGCGGCGGGGCTGCCCTTGAACCATGTAAACCACTCCCCCGATTCTACCAATTTAGCCATGATAAACGAGCGATTGCCGGTGTCGCCGCCGCTATTGATTTCGATGAAACGGCCATCGGATTTGCGGGCGGCACAATCAACCTTATCACGGTCAGGAAACAATACGCTGACCAGGCGGTTGTCGCTGAAAAACCACTCAGCGCAAATCCAGCCTTCCGACGAACAGCCCAAATCTACTTGTCCCTCCGATTCCACCGCGCCGAAAAACGCCAGGAAGCCCAACGCGCTTTCCAGCGTGACGGGAACATCGCCGTCATCCAAGTCTACGTCGGATGAGAAGTAAGCGATACGGTCGGCGAGGTCGGGCTCACCCCAACTGCGCAACACATCGCATACCTCGGCGACGGAGCGGAGGCGGACGATGGCGTCCGGGGCGAGGGGGCGGGGGGTGGTGGGCATGGTTAGGTTATTGCGTAGGAGGAAGGTTCGCAAACGGGTCGCCGAAGTTCCCTGCCAGTTGCAAGGCTCCATGTAGATTGGATTCGACCAATCGATAATTCGCCGGCGTGCGGAAAAATTCCCGATAGCCAGTAAATTCTTCGCGCCGCTCGGATTCTTGAAGTGCGTTTCTAATTGCAGCTATTGCAATCCCGTAAATCGGTGAGAACCAATCGTTGATTTCAGTAGCGATTGTCGATGACCGATGGACGGGGAACAGACGACTCCGTATATCGTAGTGTTCTCGCAGAATGTCGGCAATGAGCCACACGATGTGGAAACGGGAATATTCTAACCATTGCTCACTTGCTTTGTCAGCGGTGACTTGTTTCCAGACCTTGCGTTGTATCATCGCAGGCAACAATAGCTGGGGGGCGGTGACGCTATCGCTGTAGATGGCTTCGTAACTGAAATCGCCTTCGCGTGCTAAAGATGCGATCCTTGTTTTGTTAAGGAAACTGCGAATATTATCCTTTGCCTCACCTGGGAACCCGGCAAACGATACTACAGCTTGCGCAACATCTTTGCTGGATAGTTTCCTGTATTCCTTTGACGATTCTCGGTAAGGCTCTTTAGCGGATGTACCTCCCATCATTTTATTCCATTCGCCACGTTTGATTTCGTAGAACCATGGTGGTGCCAGTGTTGCGAACTCTCGCTGTAGCCTAATTTGTACAGCCTCATTGGAAATGAAATCTTCGGCCCGCAAGGCGGCTTGCCTGTTGGTGGTTGCTGCGATGGTGTGCGAGAAATGCTCGGGGCATTCTGTCAATTTGACGGTCACTAGAACACTCGGATCGTTTTGTATTGCGGCTCGCACGTTCCATATCGTGACGGTAGTTTGGCAGCCGTTGATAATTTGGAAGTTCTGTACAACTAGTTGGTCATCAACCAAGCGGTAGGAATCGCAAATTGCGGTTATACCGTTGTTGAGCAAGTGGAATCGACGACGGTCGGTTGGGTCCTCCAAAGTACGCTTAATCTCAGTATTGACCTTGTTGCCCAAAGGCCCGCGCGGATTCAGGCGAAAGATTCTGTACCTGTGCTTCGCGAACACATTGATTATTTGCTTCACTGGGACTGTCATTGACAACGTAGGGTAGTCAGTGTTGGCACCGGTCTGGTGATACGTTCCTGTTTCAAGGTGGAACGTGAAATCGCACGGTTCACTCGCGTCGTCGCTGCTCTGTTGATTTACGTATTGGTCATACAGGTCGGATAAATCCAAGCATTCCAAAGTTACTGTAACTTCGGTAGGGTTGCCATTGATGTCAACCGTTAGCCTCCGTGATCGATTCTCGTCCGCATTTCGACGGGCCGCAGGGGTTAGGGTACCGCTAGTAACCCAGATCATGTTGATTGAGCACCGACTATCGGGTGAAGTCAGTCTTTTAATGAGTTCGTCATACAAGGCTTTCGTTTCGTCGTTACGACTGGCAGCGACCTCGTTAGCGTTCAGCAAACGGTTGGGGGCGTTAAGGAATACAGCTAATTCCCGTGGCCCCATCGAAGTGCCAGGTTGACGATGCTTGCTCTGAAACAGATGAACCACCGAATCGTCGTCGGATTCTGGAATGAAATATCCATCAATTTCAAAATCATCAGAGCCATCAATGGCAGTAGCTTCGACGATGTCGTTACCTTGGACGTCATGTCCGACAGTGAAAACCGTAGCAAACGCCCAATGCCGGAAGCCCTGATCAATGTTTCCGCCATAGTATTCTCCGGCTGCCTCCTCAATAAAGGGTAGGATATGGTCGTAGTGGTCTTGAGATTGTTGTCGTCGGCTGGTCATGTTCAGTACCCCAAGTGCAGCATGATGTAGTCGTCACTCCAGGGAAGATTGGCTATCCAATCCAGCAGGAGCGCTCTTTCGGATTGGGCGAGGTTTTCGCGGATTGCCCAGCCCGTGGCCCGGCGAATCATGCCAATTCGCCGGAATTCGCAAAAACCGCCATCATTCCAGTATTCATCATCGTCGTCCTCGTACCCCAGAGGATCGTCTTCATCCCGGTTTTCAAGGTCATGGTAATACTCGTGGAGGCCCGTCCTAGGGAGGGACCTCAATTCAGACATGAAGTCAAAAATCGGCTGAGCAGGTTCATGCAAGTAATTAACATTGACCACGCCTATTGACAGTCCCATTGCCTTCACCCCTCCGGTTGGATTGGCAAAGGTTTAGCGGACCCCAACGTTCTCTGTCAACGGCCTGGTGTCATTCGCCATCCTAGTCCCTCCACTCAAATCAAACGTTATCTGCTGTCCTGCCGGGGCAGGTTGGCTACCCAGCGCAATAGCGTATCTCGGCCCTCGGCGCTGATGCCCTCGTCATCGGCCCATTTCGACGCCAGCCGTTCCAGTTCGGCACGGTGATATTCCTAGCTGCGCTCGGAATCGGCGCAGTCCGGGTCAACCACCAGGTCGAACAGAAAATCGTACTCTGGCGGCCCAACGACTGCCAGGGTTCCCTCGATGTCCACCTTGCCGGATAAATTCAGGCGGTTACGAGGCCCAGGCTGCCGCGGACGGCTTCTACCATTTGGGCGAATGTCGCGTCGTCAATCACCGGCGTCATCTGGCCGAGTTGCACGGTGGGGATGATGTCCACCCAAGATTTGCAGCCGCCGTACTCGGGAATGTAGGGAACCGTTACCGGCGATTCCATTTGGAATACACGCAGCAGCATGATGGTCAGCGGAACCATTGGCTTCCAGTGCAGGCGGGACTCGGCGTACGTGTCGGTCCAGATGTGATGCGGAGCGAGGTCTTCGACTTTGCCCAACTGGTCGATTTCCAGCAGTTCATGCACCTGCGCCCAGTGGGTAAACGTCACGCTGTCATCGTCGGCCGGGCTGTCGGACAGCAATTTCCGCAGCGTGGGCTGGTGGCTGTCTTTCAGCAGGTCTTCGCGCTGGTGCAGGTAGGTTGGATACAGCAGGAATTCCGGATGCACGACGCGGAAATCCTTGCTCTCCTCGTGGATGCCGCCCTTGCGGAGCATCATTATCTGGTCGCCGTCGGCCAGCGCCCGCACGGTTATCGCCCACTCTTTCAGGGCCAGTTGGCAGGTTACGGGGGTGGTCATGATGTCAACCTCCGGTAGTTTTACATCGATAGACAGGATGAGATTGCCACGCTACTCTCGCAATGACAAGGGGCGGGACGGGATTGCCACGTCGCTGCGCTCCTCGCAATGACAGGGGTTTATTTGTTGCGGTTGCAGAACTCGCTGTAGTCCGGGACGTCTTCGCCCAGGACGTAGAGCCAGTAGTAGGTACCGGTGTCGCCCATATATTTGAACTGCTTGCGCACGTCTTTCAGCACGGCGTAGAAGTCTCCGTGGGAGCGCAGGTAGTTGCGGATGTCGCCGTGTTCGTCCTGGAGTTCGATCAGGCGCTGGGCGTTTTGCACGGTGGCGGCGATTTTGCGCCGGTTGCGGACGATAGCCGTATCGGTGGCCAGCGTGTCGATAGCAGACTCGTCCATGGCGGCTACGGCGACAACGTCGAATCCCTGGAATCCGGCCTGAAAACCGGGCCACTTGTTGCTGACGACTTTCCAGGACAAGCCGCTCTGAAAGACGGCTTTGGTCATAACCTCAAGATAGTCGTTCAGACTTTGGGGAACGATCTGTTCCGGGGCTTCGTGATCCGGCGGATGTTCGTGTTGGGTGGTCATAAATGTGGCGCTCCAGATTGAAAATGTCTGGCCGAACCGGTCATTGTCAGGCGGTGGTCGTCCCCGGAGCCGTTGGGGCATCGAGCCGCAGGAGCTGGCTCAGATTGGCCGTGGTGATCTCGGCCACTTCGTCAATCGAAATGCCCTTGATGTCGGCCAGGCATTGAGCAACACCGGCCAGGTGACGCGGTTCCGTCCAGTTGTGGCGATATTTCTTGAACGGTTGTGGAAAGGCGTCGGTCTCCAGAACGATGTGCTCCATGGGAATCCGGCGGGCGACTTCCTGCAATTCGGGCAGGCGGGTGAGCGGGCGGGCCAATGAGATGAAGAAGCCGCAATCGATGGCCTCGCGGGCGGTGGCTTCGTCGCCCTGGAAGTAGTGCATGGCTCCCCCGACCAGGCCGGCATTCTCTTCGCGGAGTACCTTGAACACCGCCGGGTGAGACTCCCTGGAGTGGAAGATGATGGGCAGCCCCAGGCTCTTGGCCAGGTGGATGTGCTGACGAAATACCTGATCCTGCACCTCGTGATCGGGAGAGGTGGGCAGGTAGTCGAGGCCCACTTCGGAGATGCACACGACCCGCGGGTTGTCGCGCGCCAGGGCTTCAAGTTGTGAGTACGAGTCATCGTCCACCGGCTGGTCGGCCTGCATGGGATGGATGCCCACGCCGGCGTAGAACATGGGATGTTCGGCGGCGAGGTCGATGCAGGCTCGGGTGGACTCAATGGTGGTGCCAGCCAGTATGATGTAGCCGACGCCGGCCGCTCGGGAGCGTTCCAGAATCTCCGGTATCTCAGCCGGAGCGTACTGGTCAAGGTGGGTATGGGCGTCGCAAAAGACGGGAGTTGCCGGCATCTGTATGCTCCCGGTGTCAGTGGGGTTTTTCGGGGAAGAAGCCGTCCCGATTATAACATTCTGCGGGGTATGAGTTGGCGGATGCGGCCCAACTAGAAAATTGCGAAACTTGTCATTGCGAGCGTGGCAATCTCGATGAGGTGGCTCTCCTCGCGATGGCGTGGGGTGGCGAATTTCACCCTCTCCCCAACCCTCTCCCATCAAGGGAGAGGGGGTCTTTCCAAAGTCGTTGGCATTGGGGACATCATTTTACCGGGATGAACAGGATAAACGGGATGGACGGGATTCTTCTGATTAAGGGCGCCCGTGATTAAGGGTGCCTGGATTCCGGCTTTCGCGGGAACGACGGTGGTTAACCGTCCATATTCGATGGCCCTGCGTGAGGGCTGGGCAGCTCACGCGTACCCACTTTGTCAAACCAAACCAGCCGACTGTCATTGCGAAGGGCGCCCACCCCCTGTCATTGCGAGGAGCGCAGCCGCTCATGGTGAGCCTGTCGAACCACGTGGCAATCTCGTTGAGGTTGAACACACGTCGACGAACCGCTGTTACTACGGCTACGAGATTGCCAACCCCCGTATCGAGTACGGGGTCGCAATGACAGATTAAAGCGGGTACGCGTGAGGGCTCAGGGTCTTTCGGTGTTCTTCATGTCATTGCGAGCGCAGCGTGGCAATCTCGTTACAATGAAGGTGTCTGTGCCCACCAGGCCGGGTACTCGGCGAGATTGCCACGTCGCTGCGCTCCTCGCAATGACAACCGAATGACCCTGCGTGAGGGCTGGGCTGCCGTTGACAGATGGGGTTTGCTGGGCTACGATGATTGTTGACCACTTTGGTCGGAAATAGGTTAAACTAGTCGCCGGTTTGCCAATAATCCCGGTGAGGAGGATATTCACCCGATGACCACACCATCGCAGCGTGTCATCTCCCGCGAGACTACAGCGGAGGAGTTGAACTCCGACTACAAATGGGGATTTACCATCGACATCGAGGAGGATGCCTTTCCGAAGGGCCTCAGCGAAGATGTGGTGCGGCTGATTTCGGCGAAGAAGCAGGAACCGGAGTGGATGCTCGATTGGCGTCTCAAAGCGTTCCGGTTCTGGTCGCGCCAGACCTACACCGAACCGACGTGGGCCAACATAGAACATCCGGCTATCGACTTCCAGGACATCCACTATTATGCGGCGCCGAAGTCTTCGGGCGATGGGCCGCAGAGCCTGGAAGATGTGGATCCTGAAGTGCTGGAGGCGTTCAGCAAGCTGGGCATACCGCTGGAAGAGCAGGCGCGCCTGGCCGGAGTTGCCGTCGATGCGGTGCTGGACAGCGTGTCGGTGGCCACGACGTATCAGGAGCAGTTGGAGAACGCCGGCGTTATCTTTTGCTCGATGAGCGAGGCGGTCCGCAAACACCCTGACCTGGTGCAAAAATACCTGGGTTCGGTGGTTCCCTACGCTGATAACTTCTATGCCACGCTGAATTCGGCGGTGTTCTCCGACGGTTCGTTCGCCTACATTCCTCCCGGAGTGCGCTGCCCCATCGAGTTGATGACCTACTTCCGGATCAACCAGGCTGACAGCGGCCAGTTCGAAAGGACGCTTATCGTTGCCGACGAAGGGGCGTACGTCAGTTACCTGGAGGGTTGCACGGCGCCGATGCGGAAGACCAACCAGTTGCACGCGGCGGTGGTTGAGCTGGTTGCAATGGAGGGGGCCGAGATCAAGTACAGCACCCTGCAAAACTGGTATCCGGGCGATAAGAACGGCGAAGGCGGCGTGTACAACTTTGTCACCAAGCGGGGCAAATGCGCCGGCGCCGATTCCAAGATTTCATGGACGCAGGTTGAAACCGGATCTGCGATTACGTGGAAGTATCCCAGCGTGATCCTGCAGGGCGATAACTCGGTGGGCGAGTTTTATTCGGTGGCGCTGGTGAACAATTGGCAACAGGCCGACACCGGCACGAAAATGATCCACTTGGGCAAAAACACCCGCAGCACGATTGTTGCCAAAGGCATCTCCGCCGGGCAGGGTCAGCAGACCTACCGGGGCCTGGTCAAAATCAACCCGACGGCCAACGGCGCCAAGAACTTCACGCAGTGCGACTCCCTGCTGGTGGGCGACAAGTGCGGCGCCCATACGGTGCCGTACATCGAGGTGAAGAACCCGACGGCTCAAATGGAGCACGAGGCCACCACTTCCAAAGTGTCCGACGACCAGCTTTTCTACCTGCAGCAGCGGGGAATCGGGGTTGAGGACGCGCACTTCATGATTATCAACGGATTCTGTCGGGGGATTTTCCAGGAGTTGCCGTTCGAGTTTGCGATGGAGGCATCGCAGCTGCTGAAAGTAAGCCTGGAAGGAACCGTAGGGTAAACACCGATCAGAATCCAATACACCGGCACAGGGTATCAATATCTGCAATGACCACTGCAAACGAATCTAATCCGCCCATTCTGGAGGTGCAGGACCTCCATGTTTCCATCGACGGCCAGGAGATACTGCGGGGGGTTAACCTGACAGTGCGGGCTGGAGAAGTGCACGCCATCATGGGGCCTAACGGCTCTGGCAAGAGCACGCTGACCAATACCCTGGCCGGCCGGCCCGAATACATGGTTACTAGCGGGAAGGCCATATATAAGGGCCTGGACCTGCTGAAGATGGAGCCGGAAGATCGCGCCCGCCAGGGCATGTTCCTGGCGTTCCAATACCCGGTGGAGCTCCCCGGCGTACGCGCCTGGCAATTTCTGAAGGCCGCCATGGACGCCAAGCGCATTCATGCGGGTGAAGAAGAGATGGGCGCACGCGAGTTCGACCAACTGCTCCGTTCCAAGGTGGCAGAGGTAGAAATTGATCCGGAGCTGGTGCGCCGTTCGGTGAACGAGGGGTTCTCGGGAGGCGAAAAGAAGCGCAACGAAGTGCTTCAGATGGCCCTGCTGGAACCGACGTTGGCCCTGCTGGACGAAACCGATTCCGGTCTGGATATTGATGCGCTGAGGATCGTGTCCGACGGCGTGAATCGATTGCGACGTCCGGACAACGCGGCGGTGTTGGTAACTCACTACCAACGTATTCTCAATTACATAACGCCGGACCAGGTTCATGTTCTGGTGGATGGCCGGATAGCAATGAGCGGCGGCCCGGAACTGGCGGAACAGCTGGAAGCCAAGGGTTATGAATGGGTTCGTGAAGAAACGGGAGCCGTGGTCGAATGACGATCACGCAGCCTTTGCGATTTGGCGCCCGCCACTGATTCCCCTGAGTATTACCCGTCTCACTCCAATTAGAGCAGTGTGAATGACCACTACCGTTTCTGCCGCTGACACTTATCCCCACTACGCCGCTGCCTACCGGTCTTTGACCGCCGGCGCGCCGCAATCCATGTTGGATCTGCGATACCGGGGGTGGAACGCCTTCGTTGGTTTGGGCCTGCCCACGGCGCGCCGCGGCAATGAGCCCTGGAAATATACCAATGTGGCGCCCATTGCCCGGGAGTCGTTTGGCTACGTGCAGGCTCCTGGAGGCGTAGATGGGGATATTTCGCTGGCCGATGTTAAAGCCGTTGCACCGTGGAATGTTGACTGGCGAACGCTGGTTTTTGTCGATGGCGCTTTCGCGCCGGGCCTGAGTTCCGGCACCAGTTTAGACGGAGCGGCGGGTTCCGCAGCGCCGGCCGGGCTGATAGTCGCCAATCTCTCCGATGCCATGGCGTCGCCAGGGCCGTTCGGCGAGGCGGTTTTGGGTGGCTTGGCCGTGCCCGAAGACGACGGTTTTGCAGCGCTGAATACGGCGTTCGCCGGTGATGGCGTCGGGATCAACGTTCCAGCCGGGCAGGATGCCGGGGTGGTGAACGTCGTTTATCTCACTACCGAGCGTCAACAGCCGAGAGTTACTCACCCGCGTATGCTGATAGCCGCGCAACCCAACTCCCGCTTGACGGTAATCGAGACCTATATCGGCCCGGATGACACCCGCTATTTCACCAATGCCGTGGTGGAGATTTACGTTGGTGAGGGAGCAAAGGTTGAACATTACCGCCTGCTGATGGACGGTTTGAACGCTTATCACGTTGGCGTCAGCCGGGTGCTGCAGCAGCGCGATTCCAGTTTCTCGTCGGTGGCGATAGCGCAGGGAGCCGAGCTGGGTCGGAATGATTTTGGCATCACGCTGGCCGGCCCTGGTGTCGAATGTACGTTGAACGGGCTGTACCTGACCACCGGAAACCAGCACATTGACAATTACATCAACATAGACCATACCGAGCCATACGGTACGAGTCGCCTGTTTTACAAGGGGATTCTCGATGGCCGGTCGCGTGCCGTGTTTGGCGGGAACGTCACCGTTCGTGAGGGCGCCCAGAAAACCGACGCGCAGCAAACCGACAAGAATCTGCTGTTGTCGGAGCAGGCGGAAGTGGACACTAAACCCAGCCTGCTTATTTACGCCGACGACGTGAAATGCGGTCACGGCGCAACCGCGGGACACATTGATATGGATACCGTCTTTTACATGCGGAGTCGAGGGTTGGATCTACCGACCGCCAGCCGCCTCCTGATACATGCCTTCGCCAGCGAAATCATCGATACGGTTGCGCTGGAGCCGCTGCGGGGTTACCTGGACGAAAGATTCCAGAAAGCGATTCCCGACGCCGACATTTCGCTACCCATTGGAGGCCGCTAGTGACCACCACATCGGGCCCGGGCCGGATTGCCCCGCCGAATGGACTGGACGCGATAGACGTCGAGCGAATTCGGCAGGATTTTCCGATCCTGCGGGAGGAAATCAACGGAAAGCCCCTGGTGTATCTGGACAACGCTGCTACAACGCAGAAGCCCCGGGCGGTTATTGATGCCATCACTAACTACTATGTTCACACCAACGCCAACGTCCACCGTGGGGTACACACACTGAGCCAACGGGCGACCGATGATTATGAGGCGGCGCGGGAATTGGTGCGCGGCTTCATCAATGCGCCGGACGCCTGCGAAGTGATCTACGTGCGGGGAACCACGGAAGGGCTCAACCTGGTGGCCCATAGTTATGGCCGCAAGTACTTCAAGGCCGGAGACGAGGTAATTATCTCGGGCATGGAGCACCATTCAAACATCGTGCCGTGGCAGATTCTGGGCAAAGAAATCGGGATCAAGCTGCGGGTAATACCTTTCAACGATGCCGGCGAGTTGCTGCTGGATGAATATGAAGGGATGCTGAATGACCGCACCAGGATGGTGTCGGTAGTGCATCAGTCCAACGCGCTGGGTACGGTGAATCCGATCAGAACCATCGCAGACCTGGCCCATGCCAAGGGCGTGCCGGTAATGGTTGATGCAGCGCAGTCGGTGCCGCACATGCCGGTGGACGTGCAGGAAATGGGGGCCGACTTCATGGCCTTCTCGGGCCACAAAATGTACGGACCAACCGGAATTGGAGTGCTGTGGGGCCGTGCGGACTTGTTGAACGCAATGCCGCCATACCAGTCGGGCGGCGAGATGATCCGTTCGGTTACTTTTGAAGAAACCATATACAACACGTTGCCGGCCAAGTTTGAGGCGGGTACACCCGATATCGCCGGCGCGATTGGACTGGGCGCCGCGGTGGCATACCTGGAAGCAATCGGGATGGAACGGATTGCCGCGTATGAACACGCTTTGATGCGTTACGGCACGGAACGCCTGGCCGGAATCGAGGGTGTGCGCCTGATCGGTACCGCGGCGGACAAAGGCGGCGTTTTGTCGTTCATAATGGACGCTGCCCACGCTCACGACATCGGCACGATTCTGGATGCCGAAGGGATTGCGATCCGCACTGGGCACCACTGCGCCCAACCCGTGATGGCGCGGTACGAAATTGCGGCCACTGCGAGAGCGTCGGTGGCTTTCTACAACACCACCGGAGAGATTGATGCGCTGGTCAAGGCAATTGACCGGGTGATCGAGGTGTTTGGCTAATGGCTTCAGATTTGGGCGATCTGTATCAGGAAATCTTGTTGGAACATAACCGCCGGCCGCGCAACTTTCGCGCGTTGGAGGATGCCACACATCACGCCGACGGTTTCAACCCGCTGTGCGGCGACCAGATCTCGTTGCAGTTGAAGGTGAACCATGATAGTGGAGTCGTTGACGACGTGGGCTTTCAGGGCCACGGGTGCGCCATCAGCCGGGCGTCGGCGTCGCTGCTCACGCAGGCCGTAAAGGGTGCGTCGGGGCCGGATGTAGCCGCGCTCTTTGAGGAGTTTCACCGGATGATGACCCAGCCCGACGCCAAGCTGGACGTTGATCTGTTGGGCGACCTGGAGATACTGTCCGGCGTGATCGCCTACCCAACTCGCATCAAGTGCGCGATCCTGGCGTGGCATACGCTGAAAGCCGCTCTGGATGGCGAGGAAATCGCCACCACCGAATAACCTCGGCGCTCCGGAGTTCGGCTGATTACATGGCGCTGCTGCCCGACCAACCCGACGCGCTCTACGGCGATGTCATCATGGATCACTACCGGCGTCCCCGGCACCGGTGTCGCCTGGAATCGCCGGACGCGGAGGCAGAAGAGTTCAACCCGTTCTGCGGCGACCGGGCCAACATTCAGCTGCAGTTGGCCGCGCCAGCCGGCCAACCATTGGTGATTGAGCGCGTGAGCGCGACGGCGGAAGGATGCAGCATTATACAGGCGTCGGCGTCGCTGCTGGCCGAGAACCTGTCCGGGCGCACGGTGGAAGGCGCCTCCGACGTATCCCAGCTGTTTCGCGACTTGATGCAGGGCAAACCATTGCCGCCGGTGGCAGTGGTGGAGTTGGGCGAACTGAGCGCCCTGGAAGTGGTTCGGCAATATCCGGTTCGGATCAAATGCGCCCTGCTACCCTGGGTTGCGCTGGAAGACGGACTCAGGCAATTGCGGTAGGAACTGCCCGCAGACACCGTCGGAGGGCAATCCGCAGAGTCAGCGTTGGGCGTCAGGTTACTTACCCTGCAGGCCGCGCAGGTAGGCGATGTGTCCCTACGATGGCACCTCCTGCTCAGGCCCGCGGACATACTTCTCAACCGTCTTGCCTACCCTACACCATCCTATATCAATTTGGTTGTAAGTCTGCCGCTCGTATGCTATGCCAAAGCAACCCCTTTTTATCTATTTGCGATTGCACCGCCTCATCGTTTTTAACGCTGGCGACAGCAGCGTAAGCTGGCCTCCCAGTGAATTGATTTAAGAACCCAGCATTCCACAGTGTCCGCTCCGCATCCCGCTCCTGACCTGTATAGGAAACTTCAACGGCAATATAGTTTGTGAGGCTGTTGACTTTATCCTTCACCTTCAATATCAAGTCAGCATTGAGGAAGCTTTCCCGTTCGTTATCGGTCGAAATGACTTCAGGCTGCTCGCGGGTCATATCCACCAACTCGCCAGTCGACATCACTCTTTCGTAATAGAATCCAAGTCGCTCTGCGACAAGCTCCGGTTGCTGAGTGGTCATGACGTATGCATGGCCTCCTTTGACTTCCGCCGCGTCATTGGCGAGACCTTCAAATCGGGCGTTAGCTTCATCTTTGAACTCGATGAGCTCGTCTTGAATACCATTGAGTCGCGCCTGAGATGCAGCATTGACCTCTCGCTGGTATTCGTTAAATTCGGTTTGTCGCGTGATGAAGGAGCGCAACATTGCATGCAGATCTTGGTTGTCGGTGCTCATATTCACACTCCGTATGGTTTTGGAGTGGTGTACTCGATGAGTGAGTATTGCCCTGTGATTTGCAAAAAACGGAGGGAGGTTGTCATACCATGAACATCAACAAGGTCAAGCCAATCGCCCATGTTGAAGTGTGCTGGGTGGGCCAATTCTTCATTGATAGCGACATTGTCGGCGTACACATAACATCGTCCATCGTTGATAGGGTTCAGCCTGCCCACGATGCCGGGAATGTGCCCGGTTGATTTGGCGAACAGGACAGAATTGAGATCATTCTGCGCGGGTTCTAACTCCACCACTCCACTTGTTGATACCAAACGCATAGCCGGCTCCCCGGAACGTTAGCAAGCCAGGTGGCCTTCCGCAGCCACCAAGAGGGTCATTTTGTCGTCAAGCCGGTAAAGGTCAAACTCGCATTTGCCCGCTTCATTGGTTTGCCCGGTCAGATAAGTTCCATTGGAGTACGCCAGCAACACCATGGCGCCATCTATCGGCGGACCGGTGCAATCCGATTCCTCACGTAATGAACTGATTCGGATTGTTAGTGTAGTCATAATGCCCTCTGAACTAGAGCCTGTTGACAATTAGCAAACCAACCCGTCACTCCTGCGAAAGCAGGAGTCCAGAGAGGGTATGATGAAAGAATCAGAACCGTGATTACGGTATTCGTCAACACACCCTAGTACTCTGTCTCCAATGTATCAAGCCTCTGTTATTTTGGCTAGCAGTCCGTCCGAGGAATGCTGACAGGGCCTGATGCCAACGTGGATACGGAACTGATCACGCCGTCCCTCTGATTGGATGTTGCCCCGGCAAAAACCCAGCGGTGGGGATGTGAGGTTGACGACCTTTGCCGTGAGCCGTCCCACCAAAGCGGAACAGCTTGAGCAGGTTGTGGCCAATGCAGATCAGCGACCACTCGCTCTGCACCTTCTGCAAACCCCGCAGCAGGAACTGCCGGAACCCTCGGCCCTGCTTGATCTGGCCGAAGACCGGCTCCACCGTCCCCATGCGTAACGCGTAGCGTTGCCGACCCCGCTTGGTCTGCAACTTGCGGCGCATCCGGTCTCTGGGCGAGAGATCCTTGGGGATGCGTCCGCGCGGCGCGGGCGGCGGCTTGTGGCCGTGGCGGGTCTTTTCCGGCGCGACGAACGGGTCGGTGCCCAAGGCCTGCAAATCAGCCACGGCCGGGGCCGAGTAGTAACCGGCATCGGCGGATACTTCCCTGGGCACCTTGCCGGTGTTGGCAATGGCCTCCCCGATCATCACCACCGCCTGCTGCTTGTCCGATGCCACGTTGGTGGCGCGAGTTGCCACAATCACCTGATGCTCATGGTCCACCACCGCCTGACAGTTGTACGCTTGCAGGAAGTCCTTGCCACCAGCAGCGGGCATGATGCGGGACTCCGGGTCGGTGAAGTTGCGCTGGGCCTTGTCCTCGGGCACTCCAGGATGCGCCTTGCCCTCTGTCTCGGCCTGTTCAGCAGCGGCCTGGGCCTCGGCCTCCAGCACCGCCATGGCCTCCCGGATCTTCTCCAGCCGGCCCTCCCGAAAGGCCAACTCCTCCGGCAACTCGTCTCCGCGCTGGTCCCGACCGTACCGGCGGTCTTCCTCCTCATCCACCTCCTGGGCCTGCCGCAGCAACTCATCCACCTCCCCCTGCAGCTGCCCTTCCTTCTCTTTCATCCGCTGATAACTCATCGCCTGGTGCTTCGATGCGTTGGCCCTCACCTTGGTCCCGTCCAGCACCACATGGCCCAGCTTCACCAGCCCCGCCTGACAGCACAGCATCAGCACCTGCAAGAACAACCCCGACAACGCCTCCAGGTGATCCTTGCGAAAGTCCGAGATGGTGCGGAAGTCCGGCGTGTTGTTGGCCGCCAGCACCCGAAAGGCGATGTCCTCGTGCAGCCGCTGGGCGATGCGCCGAGAAGACGACACCCCGCTGCAGTAGCCGTAGAGCAGCACCTTCACCATCATCCGAGGATTGTAGGGCGGTCCGCCCCGCCGCTCCTGCTCGTAGCGGGCCGTGATCTCGGAGAGGTCCAACTGGTCCACGATGTCGGAGATGAAATAGGCCAGGTGGTCATCAGGCAGCCACTCCTGCAACGCCTGTGGCAGCAGCAACTGCTGGTCGGGATCATAGGGAAGGTAGGTCTTGCTCACCAGTCGGCTCCGTTGGCTGAATGCTCATCCCATCATACCCCCAACAGCCGGCCGTGTTTCTCGGACGGGCTGCTAGGGGCACGATTTTCAACGTGAAGACTTTGCCAACGCCGGGCGCGCTCATTTACCCTGCAGGCCACGTAGGTAGGCGATGTGTCCCACATGCTGGTACATTTCGCCGATGATCTGCCGAAACATGGCGCCCAGAGACATTTCGGGCCGGCGTTCGCGCGGGACGGTTTCCATGTCGGTGGGAGACAAAGTGTTGAGGTAGGCCAGGGTGGCGGCCCGAACCGCCGCTCGGTAATCCAGAAACTGCGCCAGATCCAAACGCGGGAAGTTGTTGACTTGGTCGGGGGTGTGGCCGAATCCGTTATCTCGGGTTGGCAGCCCGAATTTTTCGTTCCAGGCACCCGACTCCCAGAGTTCTGGTTGAAACTGGGCGAAAAATTGAACCCACATATCCTCGACGCGGACCATGTGCCACAGGATCCAGCCGATTGAATTGGCGTCGGCGGCGGGTTGCCAGGCCAACTCATCAGGGGTCAGTCCGTCCAGCGCTTCCAGCAGGTATCCGTTTTCGTGTTCCAGCGCGTCGGTGATGAATTCGTTCAGAGTCAAGATGACATCTCCGGAGCAGGGTTGAGGAATTGGAGCGTGGTTGCGCGAGGGATCAGGCGGGGGTTGCCGCCGCGCGAGAACCCATCTCCCGATCCAACAGGAGCAATGCGTCGCTGCGTCCGTTCACCATCCGCAGCGATGCGATCACGTCCCGCACCGTTTTTTCTTCTTCGACCTGCTCGTTGATGAACCACTGGAGCATTACCTGAGTTGCGTAGTCTCCCTCGGTAATCGCGACGTGATACAGGTCGTTGATAAGGGCGGAAACGTGCTGTTCGTGTGCGAGCGTTTCTTGCATAATGTGATCCACCGAATCGAATTCAACGGGTGGTTGCTGGATGGGTAGCAAAGTGACGCGGCCGTCCCGATCTTCGATATAGTCCACGAGCCGGATGGCATGGTTGTATTCTTCCTGGCTCTGTATGCGCATCCAATGGGCGAATCCGGGCAGATCGGAGGCGTCGCAAAAAATGGACATGGAGAGATACAGGTAGGAAGAATAGAACTCGGCGTTGATGTGATGATTGATGGAATCGCGCATGGCGTCGCTAATGGCCATGTGAATCTCCTGAATTGTGGCTTGAACGTAGCGGGAACATGGAGGCGGTAACGTGGAATGAGATAGCAGGAGTCAGCTTTGGAGGAAACCTGCTACGGAGTCAAAGAAGGCGTCGGGCCGCTCCAGCTGGGGGATGTGGCCGCACTCGGGAATCACCGTGAGGGTGGCGTTGGGAAGCAGGTCGCGAAAGGCAGCGCCGTATGCCGGCGGGATTACCTGGTCGGAATCACCCCACAGCACGAGGGTGGGCATGGTGATGCGATGGGAGCGCTTGGTCAAGCCGCGCTCGGGGATCGGCCAGGTGAACTTGGCGACGGACTGTAAAGTCTGCAACCGGTCCAGCGTGTGTTCCATGCGTTCTTCGATGCCTTCGGGTTGTGCGACGTAGGCACGGGCGAGGTCGCTTTCGGGGTCGAACCACAGCATTTCCCGGCGTTCGTCGGGCGTGAGGATGAAGAAATCGGCGACCGGGTTGTCGTCCAGCCATAGCCCCAGAGAATTGACCAATACCAGGCGAGAAACCCGCTCCGGTCGGTGGGCTGCCAGTTCTGCCGCGCAGAATCCTCCGTACGAATGGCCGACCACGAAACAATGATCTATGCCGAGAGCATCCAGCAACTCTTCGTAAAATTGCACCAGGTCCCACAGGTCATCCAGATGGTTCAAGCCGGTTGACTCGGCCACGCCCGGGTGGGCCGGAGCGTAAACGTGGTAATGCTGAGCCAGGCGGTCGAGAAAATCGGGCCAACCCACGTAGCCGCCGGCTCCATGCAGGAAGACCAGCGGATGGCCGGAGCCACCCTCGGCAACCTGTACATTGAACATACCGCCGCGGACGGAGACCATCCGCTCACTGTGCGCAACCATCGGGGCGTCACCTCTGAAATGTTAGAAAAGGATCGCTCAGGCGCCGGTAATGTCAGCACTAAACCGGCCCCAAATCGTGCAATACGATACCACAAAAACCGAGGATTCGGGTTTGTCCACTGCGCACGTCACTCACGCGTACTCACTCTAATCTGTCATTGCGAGGAGCACAGCGACGTGGCAATCTCGATGAGGTTGAACGCACGTCGGCGAACCGCCGTTGCTACGGCGACGAGATTGCCAACCCCCGCATCAAGTGCGGGGGCGCAATGACAAAGTGGGTACGCATGAGCGCACGGCGAACTGCCGCCACGCCCATAGATTGATCCTGATTCTACGATTACAAAACTTCATCAGGCTCAAGAACGGGCAATATGCCGCGTTGGTGAGAAAATTGCGAAACTCCAGGCCCTGCCTTCCGTCATTGCGAGGAGCGCAGCGTGGCAATCTCGATGAGGTGGCGCAATGACAGGGTGATCCTTCGACAGGCTCGGGATGAGCGGGGGAGTTCACCCTCACCCCCGTATCAAGTACGGGGCAGGCTCCAACCCTCTCCGATCAAGGGAGAGGGAGCGCGATTGCTAATCCCCGCATCGAGTACGGCAGGGTCTTTCGGTTTTCCTCATGTCATTGCGAGCGCAGCGTGGCAATCTCGTCGCCGTAGCAATGATGGTTCCCCGGCACGTGCTCAACCTCAACGAGATTGCCACGTCGCTGCGCTCCTCGCAATGACAACCGAATGACCCTGTCGAGTACGGGGTCGCAATGACAAGCTTTGCGATTTTCTCACGTCGGTATATTTGACACATGAATTTTCAGCAACTTATAATGGGGGCAACGGGGAGCGTAGATACGGCGCATTCTTTACGACCTATTCTGTAATGATTGCGGGGAAAGGGTTCCCAAAGTCCGTAACCGGCAATGCAACGGATGCTCTCTCGGCGTTTCCCTCTTTAGTTTACGTGCTCTTCCTAACGATGCAGGTTGATGGCCCAATGCCTGGTATGTCTGTGACATATCGCGTCGCCCCGGCCACGGCATAACCCCATCCGGCAGGTACGCCAGGAAATTATGCCCACCAAGTTTATCTTTGTTACCGGGGGCGTGGTCAGCTCCATTGGAAAAGGCATTTGTGTTGCCTCTATAGGCCGCATCCTGAAAAGTCAGGGTCTCGCGGTAACCGTGATCAAGCTGGACCCATATCTGAACGTCGACCCGGGGACTATGTCTCCTTATCAGCACGGTGAGGTGTTCGTAACCAAGGACGGCGGTGAAACCGACCTGGATCTGGGCCACTACGAGCGATTCATAGACGTGGAACTGACGCGGGACAGCAACGTCACCGCCGGCCAGACCTACCTGACGCTGATCACCAGGGAGCGCAGGGGCGATTTTCTGGGCGGCACCATTCAGACGGTCCCGCACCTTACCAACGAGATCAAGGCCAGGCTCATTGGGCTGGCCGAAAAGTCGTCGGCCGACGTGGTGGTGGTTGAAGTAGGGGGAACCGTCGGCGACATCGAAGGGTTGCCATTCCTGGAAGCCATCCGGCAGATGCGCAACGAAGTGGGTCGCGACAACGTATTCTATCTGCACCTGACTTTGTTGCCTTACATCGTGGCGTCGGAGGAACTGAAAACCAAGCCAACCCAGCACAGCGTCAAGGAACTGCGCAGCATCGGCATTCAACCCGATGCATTGATTTGCCGCAGCGACACCGAGATTTCCCACGGCATAAGAGACAAACTTTCGTTGTTCTGCGACGTTGAGTCACAAGCGATATTCCCCATGCCCACCGTGAAAAACGTTTACGAAGTACCTTTGATTATGGAGGAGTCCGGGGTCAGCCGCATCCTGTCCCAGGCGTTGGGGCTGAGTGGGCATTGCAAACTGGAAGACTGGAGTCGGCTGGTGGACCAGATGAACGCGGCGGACGGAGAGGTGCCCATCGCTATAGTGGGTAAATACGTGGAGTACCCCGATTCGTACATGTCGGTACGGGAAGCGTTGCGTCACGCCGCTGCATCCTGCGGGGTGCGCGCCGACGTGCGGTGGGTACACTCGGAGGCGGTGGAGCGCGACGGCCCTGATCACCATCTGCAGGACGTGTGCGGCATAGTGGTGCCGGGAGGCTTTGGCTCAAGGGGGGTAGAGGGGATGGTGGATACCAGCCGCTACGCACGGGCAAAAGGAGTTCCCTATCTCGGCCTTTGCCTGGGTATGCAGGTGATGGTAATCGACTGGGCGCGGGATGTTACGGGACTGACCGGAGCAAACTCATCGGAACTCGATCCGGATTGCAGGCAGCCGGTCATTGATATTATGCTGGGACAAAAGGGCGTTACCGACCTGGGTGGCACCATGCGGTTGGGGCAATATCCCTGCCGACCGCAGAGCAACACGCGAATGGCGCAAGCGTATGCAGCGCCGGAAGTACTGGAACGGCATCGTCACCGTTACGAAGTGAACAACAAATACCGGGAATCACTGGAAGCATCGGGCATGATAATGAGCGGATTGTCACCTGATGGGGAACTGGTTGAAACGGCGGAAATCCCTGACCACCCGTTTATGGTGGGAGTGCAGTTTCACCCGGAATTTCAGTCCCGGCCCAATCGTCCGCACCCGCTGTTCAGCGCTCTGGTTGGGCAGGCGTGCGAAATTGTCAGGGAAGGAAAGCAATTGCCTTTCCGTCGGTCTGGCTGGTGGACTTTTTAGTTGGTCTGCTTGCCGGTGGCGGCGTGAACCAACAAGGCCGGCCGGGGCATTGATTCCCGACGGTCACTCAACACAGGCGGCATTCGTGCAATCGCCGGTCGCAACGGACGCGGCCACCGCACAAATCGCCCGCAGGAGGACGAAACAGTGAAGCTGTTTCTCGATACGGCCAACATCGAAGAGATTCGGCGAGGCGCCGAGCTGGGAGTGATTGGCGGTGTGACCACTAATCCATCGCTGGCGGCCAAAGAAGGCATCGGCGGTTCGGCCGGCTACCGCGCCGCGGTTCAGGAGATCGCCGACATCATCGACGGCCCCATCTCGGTGGAAGTGGTCAGCACCGATGCGGCCGGAATGATCGCCGAAGGCCGCGATATTGCCGAGTGGATACCCAATCCCTGGGTGAAAATTCCCAGCACCGAAGAGGGTTTCAAGGCAATCAGCGCGCTGGCCCGCGACGGCATAAAAATCAACCAGACGCTGGTGTTCTCGGTGAACCAGGCCCTGCTGGGCGCCAACGCCGGCAGCACGGTGGTGAGCCCGTTCGTGGGGCGGCTGGACGATATTGGCCACGACGGTATCGGACTGGTGGGCAACATCGTTGACGTTTACCGAGAGCAGGCGATAGAAACAATGGTGATGGCAGCAAGCATCAGGGGGCCCCGTCATTGCCAACTGGCCGCCGAAATCGGCGCCGATATCTCCACCGTTCCTTATGGGGTGCTGATGCAAATGATGAAGCACCCGTTGACCGACGCCGGTTTGTCGCAGTTTCTGCAAGACTGGCAAAAAGCATCCGGAGGCTGACAATGGTCCGCGCTCGTCCTGTATCTACGGCTACCCGCCGCCGCCGTCGTCCCGCAAACGCTGACGATGGAGCTGGCGCCGTTGCCGTCGCTGAACCAACCCAAGATGGCGATCTCGATGGTCGCAGTTATCCCAACGAGGCGGCCGTACCCCTTCCCGACCGCCAGGTAGATATTGCCGACCTGACCGCCATGTCGTTTGACGATTTGATTCAACTGGCGCCCGCCGTCGGCCTGAATGGCGACGCTCCGCTGGATGAACTTACTCGCGATGCCCTGTTCCAGAGGGTGCGGCAGGCGGCGGCGCAGCGGAACATGCTGGTTGCATCCGGCGTGCTGGAGGTGATGGATGCGGGACACGGCCTGCTGCGTTCCCTGCAATACCCGCCGGTAACCGGTGACGTGTTTGTGGGCCAGGCGCAGATTCGGCGATTCAACCTGAAATCCGGCGACACGGTAACCGCCGTTGTGCGACCGCCGAAAGACGGGGAGCGGCGCTACGGGCTAACGCGCGTTTCGACCATCAACCTGCTGGATCCCGAGCTGCAGAAACCGGGCTCTCGGCGCATTTTCGAATCGTTGACGCCCATATTCCCCGACGACCACATTGTGCTGGAACACGAGAGCGGGGGTCTGTCCTCGCGAATGATCGACCTTTTTGCGCCGATTGGATTGGGGCAACGCGGGTTGGTGGTTTCTCCGCCCAAGGCTGGCAAGACGACGGTGCTGCGCCAGATTGCGGCGGCAATCACGGAGAACCGGCCCGATGTGATGTTGATGGTGGTGTTGATCGGTGAGCGTCCCGAAGAGGTTACCGAGATGCGCCGCGCCGTTCACGGTGAGGTTTTTGCATCCACGTTCGACGAATCGGTGGAAGAGCAATGCCGGGTGGCCGAGCTGGCGGTGGAGCGGGCCAAGCGCATGGTGGAAACCGGGCGCGACGTGGTTATCCTGCTGGACAGCATCACGCGACTGACGCGGGCTTACAACCTGGCGCTGCCCACCTCGGGGCGCACGCTGTCGGGCGGTATTGACCCGGCGGCGTTGTACCCGGCCAAGCGGTTCATCGGAGCGGCCCGCAACCTGGAAGAAGGCGGCTCGCTCACCATCATCGCGACGTGCCTGCTGGATACCGGAAGCCGGATGGACGAGGTTATTTACGAAGAGTTCAAGGGTACCGGCAACATGGAGCTGCACCTGGACCGGCGGCTGGCCGACCAGCGGTACTTCCCCGCTATCGACGTGGTGCGTAGCGGAACCCGCCGCGAGGAATTGCTGTACGACACGGAGGCGATGGCGCAGGTGTGGCTGCTGAGGCGCATGGTTACGCTGGCCTCCAGCGGCGACCAAGCCAACAGCGGCGATGCCACCAAGCGAGTGCTGGAACGGCTGGCCCGTACCCGCACCAACGCCGAGTTTCTGACCAACCTGACGAAGGACGCCTGACCCGGCGTTACATTCTCACCGGCCCTGATGTTGGGAGGCGAATGCAGATTCGCCTCCCATTCTTACCCTCGTTTTGCACGCCATTAACAACGCTGTTTGTACGCTCACCGTGCGGGTTGTTCGGTGTGGGGTCGAAGGGCGTTATGCTAGAATTTGGCCATATCATGGCGTCACGTTCGGGAAACATCCTTATTGTTGACGACGAGGCGACGTCCGCCATCGTGCGGGCGGTTTGCCGGCGCCTGGAAGAAGAGGGCTGGGGCACGCAGGTGGTGAGCAAGGAGGAACACGGTTCCGCCGACGATATGATGTGGGCCGCGTTGCATGCCATCGATGAAGGGCGTCCCGACGGGGTAATCCTGGATGTGCGCCTGGGAGATTACCGGGACGATCAGTTCAAGGGCCTGGACATTCTGAAGCGCATCGTGGGTCAGCATCCTCAGCTGCCGGTGCTGATGTTCACCCAATACAGCCAGGGCGTGGAACGGGACACGGTGGCCCGCAGTGCGCTGCAGGTAAACGCGCCGGTGGAGTTCATCGACAAGCTGGCGTCGCCGGAGGAGGTGGCGCTGCGGGTGCGGCGACTGGTGGGCGCGGAGCCGCGGTCGATAGCCATCGGTGATCGCATTGTGATTGATACCGACGCGGACGCGGTGCTGGTTAGGGACGGCGGGGGTCAGTTGACGCCGGTGTCCGACATCAGCGGGCGACGGTTCCGCATCCTGAAGGAACTGGCGCAGGCGTGGTACCGCAGTCCGGGCAACCTGGTGCCCTTCGACCGGCTGGAGCGGTATCTGGAAGGGGACGACACGCGGGCGTCGCTTCGGGTGCGGGTGCGCGAGATCAAGGTTGCCATCGGGAGGGCGCTGGGGGTATCGCTGGGGGCTAACGATTTCATCGTCAACGTGCGCGACCGGGGTTACCGGTTGTCGCCGCCTCGGGAATAGGACGGCAGCATGGCGGTTCTGACGGTGCGGCGGATCGCAGCCCACCCGTGGCCGGCGATTGTGGGTCTGGCGGCGGCGGCGGGCGGCATTGTGCTGATGCTGACATCGATGTTTTTGCCACTGGCCCGGTTGTTCCCCGAACCGTGGCGGATCGAGCCGCTGATGTATATCGGTATGGGCGTGGTTGGCCTGGGTCTGGCGGCGGCGGCGGGATTTTACGCCGTGGCCGGTGTGCGGCATCGCAACGGGAACGGGTACGGCGACGCCGGAGACTGGAGCCGGGTTACCGAGCAGCAGTTTGAAACCTTCCAGCATGACCTGGGCCGGCCGATGCGCCGGATATTGGGCAAGTGCCGGGAGGTGCGCGGCGTGCTGGCGGCCACCGGTGAGGATGTGTCCATCGTGGTGCACGAGCTGCTGGACGAAATCGAGGAGCAGGCGCCATCCTTCCGGCTGATGATGGGCAACATGCAGGTGATGATCAATCTGACGACGCCCGACGCGCCGGTGGAACGCTATCCGGTAGAGCCGTCCGCAGTGGTCAGTCGCATCGTAGAGCGATACATGGGTGAGGCAGGCGAACAGGGTAAGGACATTGTCTGGTGGTCGGAACCGGAGGAATTCGGGCTGGTGTATTCCGACGCATCGGCGCTGGAGCATATAATCGCGAACCTGGTGGACAACGCTCTGCGGTACGGCGGCGACTACATCGAGATCACGGTTGTACGCGATACCGACAATTTTGCGGTGCGAGTGTCGGATGACGGCCCGGGGATTCCGGCGCACTACCGGAACCACGTTTTCACCCGTGGCTGGACGCCGGAGATGGGTCGCAGCGAAGAGAAGACTTCGTCGGGACTGGGTCTGTACATCAGCCGAACGCTGGCCAGACGTTACGGAGGCGACCTGACGGTTGAATCGGTTGTGGCGTCGGCGGAAAACCGGCACACAACGTTTACGTTGACCCTCCCCGTGGGCGCTACCGATGCCTAGGTTCCCGGCTGCGCCGTTCCCGGGATCGCGCTGGCGACTGACGCATTGAGACAGGAAATTGTAGTCGGGCTTCTGGTTGGTCTGCTGGCCGCTGCGTTTGTGGCGGTGTGGGCGCTGGGATTGCCGACCACGCCCGACATCGCGCCGGCATCCCGTATGTCGCCGACAGCCACGCCGCCGGTTGACTTCGTGGCGACACTCACCGCGCTGCCGGCAACATTGACGCCTCCACCCACCGCCACGCCGCCGCCGCCCACCGCGTCGCCGACGAACACACCGCCGCCGCCCACGGCCCGGCCGACTCCCACGCCGACGCCCAGGCCCACACCGACGCCGTCGCCCACACCCGCGCCGATGCTGTTTCTGGAAGTGCGAAGTCCCCGGCCGTTTGAAGTGGTGCGCGGCCTGCCGAGGGTGGAAGTCCAGGGTGTTACGCTGCCCGGGTCGGTTATTCTGATTACCTACACCAGCAGCAGCCAACCGGATCGCGTGGATCGGCTGCCGGCGGATTCAAACGGCGCATTTACCCGGGCGGTGCCATTGAGCCTGGGGTTCAACGTGATCGAAATCGTCAGCGTGCATGGGTCTTCAAACCAGGAAGTGCGCCGGTCCTTACCGGTGGAATATGATCCCACGCCGCTGGAGTTGACGGTCAGCATCATGGAGCCGGCAGATGGCGCGGTGGTAACCGGATCGGTGCTGGAGGTATCGGGTAAATCCTCGCCGGGCGCATTGGTCGTACTTAATAAAGTGGTGGCGGCAGTGGACGACAATGGCAGCTGGCAAACGAATATTCTCCTTCAGCCAGGGCGCAATGAAATCAGGGTCATGGCGAGTCAGGACGGCGACACCGTTGAGGACGCCATAACCGTCACCTACACGCGGTGATCGGGGAACCCGGTGGCGTGCGCCAATAGAGTCGCCCGCTCACGCGTACCCACTTTGTCATTGCGCCCCCGTACTCGATGCGGGGGTTGGCAATCTCGTCGCCGTAGCAACGGCGGTTCGTCGACGTGTGTTCAGCCTCATCGAGATTGCCACGTCGCTGTGCTCCTCACAATGACAGATTAAAGCGAGTACGCGTGAGGAGTCGCGCGGTGTTGGCGTGGTATAATATCCTTTGACCTATTCTGTCCCAAAATCAGCATTTAACTGAAATGACGCAAATAGATGACATAAAAAGCCGGGTAGATATCGTAGAGTTGGTCGCCTCGTATGTGAACTTGCAACGGTCTGGAAATTCCTACAAGGCCAACTGCCCGTTCCATCAGGAGAGGACGCCGTCTTTCTACGTGTTTGCCGACCGTCAATCCTGGCGCTGCTTCGGCGCCTGCGCCGAGGGTGGGGATGCGCTGTCGTTCGTGATGAAGGCGGAACGGCTGGATTTTCGGGAAGCGCTGCGCCGTCTGGGCGCCCGGGTGGGAGTGGTTATAGAGGACCGGAACACCAGCGGGGTGGGCGATCAGCTGTATCAGATCAACGACGCCGCCCGGCGATATTTCCAGCGATTGCTGGATGAACCGGAGGGCAAATTCGTCAGGGATTATCTGGCTGACCGCGGCCTCAACGATCAGACGATCCAGATGTTTGAATTGGGGTACAGCCCGCCTCGGGACAATCGGCTGCTGGCGCACCTGACCGAAGCCGGCCACACCAGGGAGCTGGTTGCCCAGGCCGGGTTGGCCCGGGAAGCGGATGATGGCCGATACTCCGATTTTTTCCGGGGTCGATTGATTATCCCCATACGCGACTGGTCGGGTCGGGTGGCCGGTTTCGGCAGCCGCGCCCTCAACGCGGATGCGGTGCCCAAGTACCTGAACACGCCGCGCACGCCGGTGTTCGACAAGTCAAGGATTCTCTACGCCATGCACCTGGCCAAGGAGCCGGTGCGACAGAATGGCGTGGTGGTCGTTGAAGGGTATATGGACGCCATCATGGCGCACCAGCATGGGTTCGACAACGTGGTCGCATCGATGGGCACTGCCGTCACTGAGCAGCAGGTGGCGCTGGTGCGCCGGCTCACGACCCACGTTACGATGGCGCTGGACGGCGATCCGGCGGGCCGCAATGCAACTCTGCGCAGCCTGGAATCGTCGTGGGGGGTGTTCCAGCAACGCAACGCTCGGGCATCGCAGGCCGGAGGGGTTTCGGTATTGCAGCGATCAGAGGCTATGGAAATGCTGGTGGCGGAGCTGCCGTCGGGTCAGGATCCGGATGACTTCATACGCGCTGCGCCGCAGGAATGGCCGGCGTTCGTGGCCGGGGCGTCCCCGTTGTTCGAGTACCTGTTGGCTTCGTTGTCGGCACGGGCCGACCTGAACAATGCCGACGACAAGACGTGGGTGGCTCAAGCCATGCTTCGCTTTGTGGCGCAGGTGCCGGATGCGATTCGCCGGGACCTTTACCTGGATGAATTGTCGGTGCGCCTGCTGGTTAACAGCGAGACCTTGCGGTCGGCCATGAGGACGGTGGGCCGGAGTTCGGGTCGCCGGGCAGGTGGCGAAACGCCGCCGGCTACGGCGGACGCGGCAACGCCGGCTCCGAGTCGCTCGGAGGACGCAGCCGAGGAATACTGCCTGGCAATGCTGCTGCAGCACTGGGACGAACTGGGACCGGATGCTGCCGTTGCAGTGTCCGCCGACTGGTTCGAGCGCTCAGAGCACCGGGAAATCTATCGCAGTATCCTGGGGGCGCAATCCGGGGGTGAGAATGGTTCCGATGGCGGGGAGAAGGCAGAGATCCTGGTTGCGCCTGAACTCGAATCTCATCTGAATCTATTGCGCGCACGGGAATTGATGCTGTCGAGCGCGTCCAGACTAGAGCAGGCCTGGAAACAGATTAGACTTGGAATCGAGAAGGAATTCCTGAATAAAGAAATCTCCCAGCTGCTGACAGTGCTTCAGGATGAAGCGGATTGGGAGTCGCCCGCCGCCAGGCAGGTGCAAGCCGGAAAAGAGCGGGTTCGCGAAATCAACCAGGAATTGGCCGGCGTTGCCTAGCCGGCGGACGGGCCCTGCCGGCTCACATTGATACGACCGAAACCAGCAAGCGCCCACAGTTTGGCCACAACCAAAACCGGGAGAAAAATATGACCATAATTAACAGTCGCCGCGCCGTGATCGTTGATGACGAGAATGGGGAATACGAAGGGAACGAATCCGTTGTCATAGCCGACGATGACGAAGAGGTCTACAAAGCGCCTCGCACGGCCATAGCCGTGGACGATGACGAAGACCCGGTTGACGACGACGACACCGCGGAGGGCGAGGTGGTGGTGACTGCCGTGGCGGTGGACGACCTGGACGCGGCGGATGACGAATGGCAGATTCGTCGGGTTGCGGCAGCTCGCACGGTGTTGCCGGATCTTGACGGCCCGTCGGCGCGGGACATCCAGCGGGAGGAACGCGACTGGGCCGACGTGGATACCAACGAGGGCACCGATGCGCTGGACGACCCGGTGCGGATGTACCTGCGGGAGATCGGCCGGGTTGATTTGCTGACGTCGGCTGATGAACGTCGGCTGGCGCGGCAATTGGAAGGACTCAACCACCTGAACAAGCTGGAGAAGGAACTGGCAGAGCAGCCGGCCGATGATCCAGCCGTTAGCTACGTGGCGCTGGGAGACGAAGTTCCTGCCGAAAGCATGGAGTGGGAAGCCGCCATGGTGTTGCTGGCCCGAATCGCAAACGCTGCTGCCCTGGTGCGTTCGATCTCCCGATACCTGGATCTTGAACCCAACATGTCGCTTCGGGAAGTGCAGGAAAATCCCCCATTGCGGAAGGCGATTGACGCCGAGGTATCCCCGGCAATGGTGCAGCAAATTGCCCGCGACGTGGACATTGCGGAAGACGTTGCGTATCAGCGCGTGGTCCAGTTGTCCTTGGACACCTGGGTGCTGCCGCCGCGGGTGGCCGATGCGGTTACCGCGTACGTGCCGGTGTGGGCCGAACTTCACCCCGAGGGCGTGGGGGGCTGTTATGCCCCGGAGCAGTGTGTAGATGTGCCGCCGCTGTACGCTCAGGATGACCAGTGCTCGTTGCTGCTGCTGAGCCAGTTGCTTCGGGACCCGGGGTTGAGCGACCTGGTGGAGATGGAGAATTTCAACGCGGCGCTGCATTTCGATCGAATCAAGAGGAACGGGGAGCGCGCTCAAACCCACCTTACCGAAGCGAATTTGCGGCTGGTGGTCAGCGTGGCCAAGAAGTACATCGGCCGCGGAATGGCGTTGCTGGACATGATCCAGGAAGGCAATATCGGCTTGATCCGCGCGGTGGAAAAGTTCGACTACCGCAAGGGTTACAAATTCAGCACCTATGCCACCTGGTGGATTCGCCAGGCGATTACACGGGCGATTGCGGATCAGGCGCGCACGATACGCATACCGGTTCACATGGTGGAGACCATCAACAAGCTGATGCGCCACCACCGGCGTCTTCTCCAGGAAAAGGGGCGTGAACCCACCACCGAAGAGTTGGCCGAAGCCATGGAGATGACACCTGAAAAGGTGGAAGAGATTCAGAAGATATCTCAAGAGCCGGTTTCGCTGGAGACTCCCATCGGTGAAGAAGAAGATTCATTCCTGGGTGACTTTATCGAAGACCGAACTACCCTGGCGCCGGCCGATGCCGCATCAGCCCAACTGCTGCGTGAACAGGTTCAGGAAGTGCTGAACTCGCTGACTGATCGGGAAAGCCGCGTGCTGAAGCTGCGCTTCGGCCTGGAAGACGGCCGTACCCGTACGCTGGAAGAGGTCGGTAGAGAATTCGGCGTTACACGGGAAAGGATCCGCCAGATCGAGGCCAAGGCCATTCGCAAATTGCGGCATCCATCGCGCTCCAAGAAGCTGCGCGATTATCTGGAATAACCTCGAATCAACCGGCCAGGGTTCGTGCATCATGGCCGGCAACATATTGGCGTTGGTTAACGCTGCATTGAAGCTGTGGGCTACTCGCTAACCCGCAGCTTCGGCTTTGCTGGATGACGCGCATTGCCGACACGGCTGACCCAGCCGGACAGCAGCGGCCCCATTCGCCGGGTTTGTCCAGCGTATTCAGGCAAAACGCTAAAAGCCTGCTTGCCGTTGTGCAAGCAGCAGGGCGCAGCGCGCAGATATAATCCTTGGCACGGGCCCGACGACTGCTCGGCTATCTTTTGGGAGGTGAATTCTGTGGAGTCTATGGAGATGCCGATCTGCCAACAGTGCAACATTGGTACATTGGTGCCGCTATCGGACTATGGCGCCCAGGGGGCCGCAGTCCACTACAAGGCGTGGACCTGCACCAACCCGGGTTGTGGCTACAACATCAAAATTCGTAACGGCGATATTTTCGTCAACGAACCGATACGAACGGGGCGCCACTAACGCTACTGGATTACGGGCGAAATATGGCTTCCGCCAGTCCCAATCGGCCGGCGGATGATCCCTGATGCACGGACGATCCATGTTGGTTGGCGAGCGCAATACATTCAGGTGTGGAAATGGAGATAGGTCTCGATTACATGCAGATGCGCACCCGCGCACAGCACTATGGTATGAGGTGGTCTGGAATCGCCCTGCTGGCGCTGGGAGTGATTTTGGTGGCAGCGGGGGTGTTTTATTACGGCCACCTGTTTTGGCTGCGTTCCGGCCTGGATGACTACGCTGTACAGCGGCAGGGGGTGACGGTTGCGGAACCAAACGAGTCCGTACCGTCCGGCGCGGACGGAGTTACCGTAACTGCGCTGACGTTGCCGGAAGGAGCGTTCGCGGAACAGGCTGCCGAGCTGGGGATTGAACTGGTTCGCGCCGCAGATGCTGCCGCGGTAGGAACGTTGCCGCCGGCCGTGAGCGTGAATGTACCCGCATTGGGTGTACACGCCAGAATCTCTGAATTGACGGTATCGGAAAACACCATAGTTAATTTTGCATCAGGTCTCAGTCCGGTGGGGCACGTTGAGACTTCCGCGAATCCCGGTGAACGGGGAGCGACGTGGCTATTTGGCCCCGCCGGCAAGGGCGCAGCCGGCTTTGGCGGGTTGACCCGCGCGGCCGACGTGCTGAAAGAAAATGAGAACCTGGTAATCACGGTCGAAAATGGAACCAACGAATACATTTACCTGTCGACACACACGCAAGTGATCAGCGCTTCGGATCTGCAAGTGACCGGCGCCGAACGTTCCACGGTCCATCTGGCGGTACCGGTGCCATCCGGCTTGTACGATCATTTCCTGATATTGAATGGCGAACTGGTTGGCGTGCGGTAAACGCGGGTCTGCAACGCAAAACGCAAAAAGGACTGCCGGATTGAAATAGCCCGGTAGTCCTTTTTCATGCTGAGCTGATGGCCGCCGGGATTCCGGTCGTCTCACCAACGGACTCGTTTACCTAACTGGCGGAAGAGGTTGGATCCGGTATTTGCCTGGCCGTGTTGTCCCGGGGTATCAAGCGCAGTTGCTGGATGCGGCGGCCCCTGACCTGGGTTACTTCGATGGTCACGCCGCCGGTTTGCACGATGTCACCGACCTGCGGCATCCGGCCCAACTCGGTATAAACGTAACCGCCGATGGTGTTCACGTCTTCATAACGCAGCGCTGCGCCGGCAATTTGTTCCGCGTATTCGATTGGCACCGTTGCGTTCAAAGTCCAGGTACCGTCTTGATTGGGCACCGGGTCATCGCCGTTGGTGTCGCTGAATTCGTCATCGATCTCGCCAACGATTTCTTCCAGCACGTCCTCGAGGGTGACTATACCCTCGACACCACCATATTCGTCTACAACGATGCCCATCTGCAACGACTTTTGGCGCATCAACACCAGCAGGTCGTCCACAGCCATGTTTTCAGCGATGAATTCCGGTTCGCGCATGATGCTGGCGAGAGTTGCATCGTGATCCTCTTGTGCCAGGGTCAGCAACACGTCGCTGATGTGCACAATCCCCACCACATCATCCATAGTGCCGCGGTAAACCGGCAAACGAGTGTGCTTGCTGGCTACCAGCGTGTCGACTACGGTCTCCAGCGCAGCAGACACCTCAACAGCGTCAACGTCGAGGCGCGGCACCATAATGTGCACCGCATCGCGGTCGTCCATGCGGCTGATGGAGCGCACCATGTCGATGTCGTACTGGTCCAGATTCAACAGTTCGTTGGGAGTTAGCGGTACGGAAGCAAGAAAGTTCCCATCATCGTCGGCCTGGTATTGGTGAACTCCGTTTCCATTGGACGCGCTTGCATTACCATTGCCGTACGGCGCGATAACCATGTCAGCGAACCAGCGCTGGGGACGCGCCACGCGGCGGGCGATGAGAGGAAACGACCTGACCAAAATCCCGACCGCAATATCGACGATGATGATAACGACGCAGGCGGCCAAGGCTGTGATGGTGATAAAGCCAGCCGTCAGCCAGAGCGCATTGCTGCCCGCAGACTGCCATCCCGGGGCGAGAGACATGCCCAGGAAAGCCGCCGAGATCCCGACCAACGCAGTCGAGGCGACCCTTATCAATCGCACCATTCGGATCTGGGTTGGGATACCGGCTGCCACCAACTGCATGGTGGACAAAGCCGTGTCTCGGGCCGCAAATACTACGCTGGTCCAGCCAAAGAGCGCCAGCGAAACGGCCAGAAATAATAACGGTGGTAAGCTACTGTCAGTATCCAAACTGTCGGCCCTTTACCGGCGCAGGGCGCGCGGCGGGGGTCAGTTGCTCTCCTTAATCTGCACGTGGGACCAGTTTAGCAGGTACGCCTACGGCTAGTCTACCCCTGGGGATGTCTTTAGTGACCACTGCGCCCGCTCCGGTGGCCGCGTCTTCACCCACGGAGACGGGTGCAATCAGCATCGTATCGCTGCCAATAAAAGCGCCGGCGCCGATGTTGGTAGTGTGCTTGTCAACTCCATCGTAGTTGCAGGTAACGGTTCCGGCGCCGATGTTCACGCCACGGCCTACGTTGGCGTCGCCCAGATAACAGAAGTGTCCGGCTGCGGTTTCGGAACCCACTCGGCTGGCCTTCACTTCCACGTAGTTGCCAAGGTGAACGCCGGTTTCTATTACCGAATCGGGGCGAAGGTGACTGAAGGGACCTATGGTGACGTCGTTTTCCACTTTGGCGCCTTCCAGGAAAGATGCGACGATGCTGCAGCGGTCGCCCAGGTGCGTATCCTGTACCACGGAGTTGGGGCCGATTTCGCACTCCTGACCGATGGCCGTTTGGCCGCGCAGCATGGTGTTGGGCAGCAGGACGGTGTCGTTGCCAATTGTAACTTCGGCGTCGATGTAGGTGGTGGCCGGATCGATGATAGTGACGCCGTTTTCCATCCAGCGACGGTTCAAGTGGTCACGCAGGACCACTTCCACGGTGGAGAGCTGGATTCGATTATTTACGCCGAGAGCCTCATCGGCGTAGGCGATGGGCGCTGCCGCGACGTCTTCGCCGGCGTCGGATGCCATGGCGACCAGCGCCGTGAGATAAAGCTCGCCCGACGGTGAAGGAGTCACCTGGGTAATTCGGCGGGCGACCCAGTCTCCGGCGAAACAATAAACGCCCGTATTTACTTCGGCCGGCCCGTGTACGGGTCGCGTGCGGTCGGGGGCTTCCACGATTGCGCTGACTGCCCCCACGCGGCCATCGCTGGTTACACTGGCTCTCTCGATGCGACCCAGGTCGTCGGCGAACACGTCGGGAGCCGACAGGATTGTCATGCGGCGGCCGGCAACCGCGGTATGTTCGTCAATCAGTGTCCGCAATGATGCGGCGCGAACCAGCGGGGTGTCGCCGGCCATCACCACGACCGTTTGGGGAATCTCGCCAAGTTGATCCAGGGCAGTGGCCAAAGCGCCGGCGGTGCCATCAGGCTCGGGTTGCATGGCGATTTCAACGTCGTCGCCCAGCAGGTCGCCAATCGCTGCCGCATGATCGGGCGACGTTACCACGACGATGCGTTGCATCCCCCATTCGGCCATCAAATCCACCGGGTATCTGATGAGTTCTTTGCCGGCCGCCAGATGCAACGGTTTCGGTTTTTTGGAGTTCATGCGGCTACCCCGGCCGGCGGCCAGGATCACGCCGACAACATCGTGTGAGGGTTGATATGCGCCAGCCATCGCATCGCTCCCATTGCCGTGGTGCAGTTCGGTTTGTGCTATCCGGGAGATTATAGCAGTGTGTTTGTGTTGACAACGCCGGCGCCCCCGGCCACAATTATCCGCGTGGCGCCGAGTTCACTCACGAGGCTCAGTATTTAGATAGCGTTGTACCTGCGCAGGAGGTTGGATTTTGCCGGATTTGAATGATACCGATGTGCGGGCTTTGGCCAAAGCATCAGGCATTAGTATTCCCGATCACCTGGTGGCAGAAGTACGAGAGTCATTGAATGGTTTGCTGGCGGCTCTGGACGTTATTGTTGAGCCTGATGTGGCCAATATCGAACCGCTGCCAATCATCGTATCGGACACTGCCCGGCAACGGGAGGTTCTCTAATGGCAAACCCGGACCTTTGCTATCTTTCCGCAACCGAATTGGGTGAGCGCATCGCCGCCGGTGAGATTTCCTCGCTGGAGGCTACGGAAGCGTTCCTGGAGCGCATCGCCCAACTGGACGGCAACTACGCCTCATACATCACGGTAACCGCCGACCGCGCCCGTGAAGACGCGCGCCGCGCTGACGCCGAGATAGCAGCCGGCCAGCGGTTGGGTCCGTTGCACGGCGTTCCCGTGGCGGTGAAAGACCAGTTCAATACGGCCGGCATAGTTACCACCAATGGGTCTACCATAATGGCCGAGAACGTGCCGGATGAAGACGCTACGGTTATGGCGCGCCTGAGGGCGGCCGGCACGGTGTTGCTGGGCAAGCTCAACATGAGCGAATACGCCAGCGGCGATGCGTTCCGACATCCCTATGGCCGGCCCCGCAACCCTTGGGATACCGGGCGCAATCCGGGAACCAGCAGCAGCGGTTCGGGAGCAGCCACGGCGGCGTTTCTGTGCGCAACATCCCTGGGGGAAGACACCGGCGGCAGCATTCGAGGGCCGGCGGCATTTTGCGGTTTGGTGGGTATTCGGCCCACGTTCGGCAGGGTCAGTCGACATGGTGTGTTTGGCGCCAGCTGGTCGATGGACACAGTGGGGCCGATCTCCAGAACGGTTACCGATTGCGCCAATACGCTGGAAGCAATCGCGGGACATGACCCGAACGACCCACAAACCTGGGATGTGCCAGTCCCGAATTATTCAGCCGCACTCGACGGCAACATTGCTGGTTTGAAAGTGGGGTTGGTAACCGAGCGGGTCCATACCGATGCCAACGATCCGGAAGTTCGCGACGCCGTTATCGCAGCCACTGGCGTACTGGCCGGACTGGGCGCCGAGGTGAGCGAAGTTTCCGTCCCGCTGATTGTCAACTCTTCGGAAATTTCTTACGGCATAATCAGCAGCGATGCCGCCATGCTCAACTGGGACATAATATCCACCGAGCGCTTGGGGGAACTGGACCATAATAATCAGGTGCGGTTGCTGATGGGCAGCATCGTTCCCGCCAAGGTGTATCAGAAGGCCACCAGATTGCGCGATGTGCTGCGCCGCCAGATCCTGGCGGCTCTGGGGCAGGTGGATGTGCTGGTAATGCCGGCATCCTCGGTGCCGGCCACGCTGATACCGCAATCGGCCGGCCTGGGAACCAAGGCCGATGTGCTGGCCGGATTCAAAGGCCGGCGGGGGTTCACGGCGCCTTTCAACCTGGCGAACCTGCCGGCTCTATCCATAAACTGCGGGTTCACGAGCGGCGGGTTGCCCATAGGTTTGCAGATTGCCGGCCGGTCCTTTGATGAAACTACCCTGTTCCGCGCCGCCTACGCCTACGAGCAGGCCACCGACTGGGGAGAAAGGCGACCGCCCGGCGTATAATCAAGTTACCCTACGACAAGAGACAAGCCGATGCTGATTCAAGACCATGCCCTGACCGCGCAAGATTTTCTGACGGCATCCGACCGGGAATTCGCCGCCGGCGATGTTCTGCAAGCTTCGGAAAAGCTGTGGGGAGCAGCGGCCCACGCAATTACGGCGGTGGCAAAGCAGCGGGGCCTGGAACATGGCACCCACCGGACGATGATAAATTCGGCCCGGCAGATCGCCGTTGAAGTGGACGATGAGCGGTTGCGCGTGGGAATCGCCGAGGCGCAGCACTTTCACTCGAATTTCTACAACAAGACAATGGAGCCGGAGGACGTTGAGTACGCCCGCCCGTTGGTGCATCGTTATGTGGCCCTGATGCTGGCACTGCTGGATTAGATGCGAAAGAGATAAAGCGGTGCTGATTCAAGACCATGCCGTGACCGCGGAAGATTTGCTGACGGCATCCGGCCGGGCCTTTGATGAAACTACCCGGTTCCGCACCGCCTACGCCTGCGAGCAGGCCACCGAATGGGGAGAATGGCGCCTCTCCCGGAGTGCGACCACACGGTGGCTCCCGGCCGCCGCAACCTCGGGTGCGGTAGATATGATTGAGTCCATCGCCGGCCAGGCCCGAGGACGGCTAACGATCCACGGGGTAGTATGCCCCGCCCGCGGTAGACGTCAGTTCGTGGATCGGCGCTAGTATGGGAGTGCCGTAAGCGTCGATGAATTCGTCATGCGACATGCCGTAGTTGCGTTCGACCCATTGGATTTCCTCCACAGTCCATGCCGCGGGATCGTCGCCTCCGGCGCCCGAAGCTACGGGTAGCCCTTCCAATACTTCGCTTGGGAAGTACGTGATGGTGGGATCGAGTCCGTAGCCGATAACGTCGATTCGCAAGTTTGGGATTGGAGAGTTTTGGACTTCTTCCAACAGGCGGTCGTAATGCAAATGGTGGTCGTCTGCGGCGCCGTCGGTGAATACCACAATCCGGTTAGTCCGGTCGTAGTCGGCCATCTCGACCAGTTCGTCGTGCGCCCGTCGGATCCCCAAATACATCATGGTGTTGCCGGAGTCCGTGCTGTCGGCCGCGGTTTTCAGGGAGTTGACAGCGTTCCTGAAATCCTCGCGGGAGCCGGGTGATTCCATGAAATCGAAATCGAATGCGTGCCTAACTAAGGCGTCGAACGTCATCAGGCGTACCCGGTTGCGACTGAAATCCTCTTCATCGGTGAGGCTGACCAAAGAATCCTGAACCTCATCCAGGTCAAACTTCATTGAATCGCTGGTATCCACGACATAGATGGTGTTTGTGTCAGCCTCGACGGTGCTGGAGAATGCGGTCGCAATGTCAGGTGATTCGACGATAGTGGGTTGCGAGGCTCCCGCAGCATTTGATGATGTCAGAACGGCGTCGTCCGGCCGGGTGACGTAATATGCGATAATTGCGGCTGTGACCGCCAGTATCAAAACCGTGATCAGACCGCCGATTAAAGCCGCTATCTTCCCGGATCTCTGGCCCTCGGTTTCCTGACTGAGATAGTAAACCGGCATTTGGCGATTCCCTTTCAGGCGGTATGGACTGCGCAATTATATAACAGATTAACGACCCATCGGTTCGCCAATACCCCGACCGGTGTAATTTTCGCCTCCTAAATTCGACCAAAATGAGGTTTACCGATCATGCCCGTACCAAATGAACTTACCGCCGCTCAGGCCGCCCATGCCATTGCCAATCGGCGAATCACGGCGATTGAATTGGCCGAAGCATGCCTGGACCGCATTGCGTCGCTGGATGACCGGTTGAAAGCCTGGGTATACGTGGATCGGGCGACGGTACTGGAGGATGCGCGAGCCGCCGACCAGGCGGTGGAGCAAAGGAGGCCCCTGGGCCCGCTGCACGGTGTTCCGATCGGCATGAAAGACATTTACTACACCGCCGGTATCCCAACTCGGGCCGGCAGCGAGGTTTACAAGGATTTCGTACCGGAGTATGACGCGGCTTCTCTCACGTTATTGAAACACGCGGGGGCCCTGATGTTGGGCAAGGCGGTAACCACCGAGTTCGCCTGCCTGGACCCGTCGCCCACGGTGAATCCGTGGAACGCGGCACACACTCCGGGTGGAAGCAGCAGCGGATCGGCGGTGGCGGTTGCGTCGCGAATGTGTCCGGCGGCGTTGGGTTCCCAGACAGTGGGGTCGGTGCTGCGGCCGGCTGCTTACAACGGCGTGGTCGGTTTCAAACCGACCTTCGGCCGAGTCAGTCGCTACGGCGTGGTGCCGGTTAGCTGGAATCTGGACACGGTGGGCTGGCTGGTGCGGAGCGTGGAAGACGCGGCGCTGTTGCTGCAGGTGATGTCTGGCCCCGATGTCAACGACCCGGTTTCGTCCCACGAACCCGTCGGCGATTACTTGTCGGCCATAGTGGAGCCACCCGCGCCGCGCATTGGGATGCTGCGTCGTTATTTCTACGAGGGAGCCGATGCCGAAACGCGACGCCACATAGATGCCGTTGCCGAACAATTAGCCCAGGCCGGCGCCGAAATCGAGGAACTGCCGATGCCAGCCAGCATTGATACGGCATACGTTGACCAGCGGTTGATAATGTCGGTGGAAGCGGCGGCCTTTCACGAGCCCATGTATCGGCGGCAGGCCGAAGACTATCAGCCCAAGTTGCGCGCGATGCTGGCGGACGGTTTGCAGGTGGACGGCATCGCTTATTCGCGCGCCCTGGAAAACCGACGGCAGTTTATCGCCGACATGGAGCAGCTTTCCCAACAATGCGACGTCCTGCTGACCCCCGCCGCTCCGTCGCCGCCGCAGGCCGACGTCACGAACACCGGCGATCCGGCTTTCCAGGGGCCGTGGACATCATGCGGTTTGCCGGCTATTTCCCTGCCTTCGGGTATTGCCGAATCCGGTTTACCGCTGGGGATTCAACTGGTGGCGTCGCCCTTCGCCGAAGCGAGGCTGCTGGGCGCGGCGGCGTGGTGCGAAAACGCATTGGGCGTGGATTTGATGCCGCCGGTCTGACAGATGTGGGTAGTCACAAATGCAACGTGTAATGAAGTCTACAAATCATTGGAGGAAAAGGGATGCCTTATCTTGAAGTATTCGCCAAGTACTTTGATTTTAGCGGGAGAGCCAAGCGGACAGAGTACTGGTTGTTTTACCTAATCCATGCCATTGTTTCGGTTGTGTTGTTGATCTTGGGAGTTACGGTTGGCTGGGTGTTTTTCATCCTCTTTGGGATCTATTATCTGGCCACGATCATACCGAGTTTGGCGGTGTTGGTTCGGCGGCTTCACGACACCGGACGCAGTGGATGGTGGATTCTGATTAGTTTTGTGCCGTTCGGCGGAATAGTGTTGTTGATATTTACCCTGATGGGTAGCGATGGCCCTAACGACTATGGTCCAGAACCATACTAAACCTAAACCAAGGTGAAATGCGCAGATAGTGTAAGTCAAGCAGCGGTGCCGGATCATCCTCCAAGTACTGATGAGAGGGCTTTACCGGCGCAACCGAGCCAATCTTCATCGCCCCTCGAATGTACATCCCACCTTGGCTTTAGTTTAGTAGTCCGAAATCTTTGTAATGATGGGTTGATTGGTACAGGGCCTTTCCCCGGCCATACAGGGCTTTATGGAGACTATCGTCGAGCAATCTGGCATTCCACACCCTTCATTTCAAGAATGTTGGTCTACTAGGTACCAGGCGAGCGCCGGGGTCTGACCGCTTTACCGTGTCTGTCCCGCTGGCTACCCGATCGCATCCCGGTGTTCCTCCAAATGTGCATGGGTGAACAGATGCCGAGGCAAAGCTGTGGCGGCGGCGTGGTGTGAGGGGGCGCTGGGGGTGGAGTTGATGCTGGGATTGCAGCTTAAGCGATGCCGATGTATAATACGAAACAATAATCAAAATCGCGAAGGGCGATGATTGCATCAGAAGATTGCAAACTGTGCCGGGATAGTCGGCACTCTTTTGTTTTTGGATTCCTGTTCGAGCGTTGATATTGCGCCAGGAATGGTGATTTTGAAATCTTCCTGACTGCGCACCTTGAGCGCTAGCTTGCCATACAAGGAGGCGAACAATGCAAGGTCAGATACTGGACTATTCCGCACAGACCAACGAAGGGGTTATCTCAGGGGAAGACGGCAGCCGGTACACGTTTGCGGGGAGCGCATGGAACGATAGCACACCACCGGCCCGCGGGATGCGGGTGGACTTTGAAGTCCAGGGAACGGACGCGGTAGGGGTGTACCGGGCGTTGGGCGGCGGCGGTGGAGTTGATGTGTCAACGATGTTTTCCTCGTCCGGCGCCAAGAGCAGAGTCGTTGCCGGTGTGCTTGCCATTGTGCTGGGCTACTTGGGCGTCCACAAGTTTTACCTCGGCAACACCGTCCCCGGCATCATCCATGTGGCGGTGACCGGCGCCGGTATTTTCCTGTTTATCGTCGCGGCGATCCTATCTACGGTTTTCTACTTCGGTTTTGGGGCGCTTATTGGCGGTCTCTTTTTTTTGCTTGGTTGGCTGGTCATCATGGCCTCAGGAGTGGTTGGATTGGTTGAGGGCATCATTTACCTCACCAAGTCTGACGAGGAATTTGAGGCGCGCTACGTTACCCAGAAGCGGCCCTGGTTTTAGCCTATCCGGCGGCAGCAGAGCTGCCCGGTCTCCGGCAATGTGTGTGGTTCCCGGAAGCGGGCCGGGATTGGGGCGGCGGTGCATATTCCGATGGGGAGGAAATTATGTGGCGCTTGTTGTTCATCCTGCTGGTTCTCGCTGCCGCAGCGCTGGTTTTCACGCTGGTTCCCGAGGGGGTTGTCGCGCAATACGTCATCCCTGATTTTGGAGAGATGGGCTGGAAGCAGTTAACGGCCTGGGGTTTCCGCGTACCCGGTACCGGCCTGGCGCTGTTGCTGGTCATCCCACTCTGGATCCTGGATTTCAAGTGGAGAAAAGCCAAGCATCCCAAGTTGATCGAGCCGGTAACCGGACCACCCAGTGGGCTGTCGGCAGCGGCGGTTTCCGTGCTGGAGAGCCGGCAGGTCAACGACCGCACTTTACTGGCGTCGGTAATCGAGATGTGCCAAAGAGGCATGCTGGAAATCATGCCGGTCAGGAGGGCTAGGCGAGGAGGTGGATATGCCTACAAGCTGACTGCCCGGGAGTCGCCGAACTTCGATTGGGAGCGTCTGGTGTGCGACCGGCTACCCACGGGGCCGGTCACGGTAGAGCGAATGGGTGAGCGGCTGGAGGAGCAGAAAGAAGCCGTGGGTGATGGGCTGGGAGAGTATCTGCAATACCAGGGGCTTTTCAGCGATAACCCGATACGAGTAATGCGGGAACACCACGTACGGGGTGCGCGGACGGTAATACTGGCGGTGGTCCTGTTGGGAGTTGGCGTGGGGTTGTGGCTGGAACTATGGATTTCCCAGTGGTGGATCAACGCAATCGCCGGCGGCGTCCTGGGGTTCATATACTTTCTGATTTTTGATTCCACTAATGTAGGCAAACTCAAACCTACTGAGTCGGGTTTGAATGAGATCGGCCAGTGGTTGGGGCTGAAGGAATACCTGGCGGGTCTGGGCCCGGGGCACGTTGTGGATGGTTCGGACCAGATGCTGGCGTATGCAATCGCACTGGATGCTGCCGGGCCGTGGTTGAACGATGCCGTTCCGGCCCCAAGCTGGTTTGGCGAGACCGAGAACCGCGCAGAGCAGGGGCTGGACCTGGACCAGGCATATCACTTCTTTTTGTCTGCGAAAACGTGGAACCTGACCGGACGGAACGAAGGGGTGGACGAAGCGGATACCGAGGACGTGGCGCATCCTTCCGGCGAGCCGCGGGAGCAGGGCGCGGCCTCCGTTGCTCCGGCAAATGCCCCAGTGCTTACCAGCCCGGAGCCGCAGCAGGTGTTCTACGATGCCGGCCGGGTTTTTGTGTCCGCGAACCTTTTGCGGTTCCCCGGCAAAACCGTGACAATGAACAGAGTCAAGTCTGCGGTTGTGGACGCGGTGGAAGTGGAGGCAGAAACGGGTTCGAATAAGTTCTTGAAAGTCGTCGGCAACCTTATAAAATACCTGCCCGGGTCGGGCGCTACGGTGCTTTCGATTATTTTCTTATGGGGGGTTCTTTTTGCCGTTCTAGATCACTTTGGTCTCACATCAGAGAGCAAGTTTGCCGACCCTTACTCAGGGGGTAAACCTTTATTCCCTTTCCTGGGGGATCTCGGGGAGAAGTGGGATGATCTCGCGGAGGAAATCCGGTCTTTGATCGACCCTTCGACAGTGGGAGGTTGGCTCTTTGTTGGAGCCGTTATCCTGGGGGCGATATTGGCGGCTTTGTTAGGACACAAAATCGTCGAATGGGGCACGGCCAAAACTACCAAATATCGCGCCGGCATCGACGTAACCGGTGAGAGAGAGAGGCTTTATTCCGGCGAATACGAGGAGCGAGTGGAGGTGGAAAGAATAGTATCAGCGATCGAACTGGCCAGAGCTGCTGGCGCGGCCGGCGTTGCTCCGGCAAATGCCCCAGCGTTTCCTGGCCCGGAGCCGTAGCGGGTGTTCTACGATGATAATGGGGTCCGTGTTTCGCAGCACAGCATAAGTTACCCAGCTGGCGCATTGTCAGTGCACCGGGTGATTGACATCGCCATCGAGCGGGAAACAGTGGACGACCGCGACGGTACGCACCGGTTTTGGAAGTTAGTTGGGAAAGTTGTGCAATTTGCAGGATTTGGGATAGCGTTTCTCCCGTTTATTGCCGTGATGTGGACCCTGGTGCTCACCGTCCTGTTTTATTTGGGGATTGAAATTGAGTCAGCCCCAGGCGATTATGTGCGTAATCCGAATTGGAGCGACTACGGACCTTTTGAACCAGAGCCTTGGACCTTTTGGGCCATTTGCGGGGCAGGTATCCTGGCTGGTTTGTTGGTGGGATTGCTCGGGGGTTGGGTGACACGCTTGGCAACCCCCAAAAAAACCAAGTACTGCGTGGCCCTGGCGGTCACCGGCCAGGATGCCCGAGTATCTCTCGGCCACCACGACGAACGGGAATCGGTGGAAAGGTTGGCTTCGGCCATCCGGGAGGCGGCCTACAGCGTCGGCAACCTCTCGGCTGGGCGCTGACGACCTGGTCGGATTGCCGCAACGGAACCGGCCACACCAAAGGAATTGGCTCGGGTAATCAGAAGCCTGAAAGCAGATACGGTATTTTCTCCTCCCGAAGCACCCCCGTATCACATAAGAGAAGTAATCGCAGGCGGCGGTTGCGATAGACTCTTACTTGGCACAGGAGAACCGGCTGGCCAATGGTATAATCACCCTAAAGCCGGCGGCTCTGAGATAGGGGTGACGCTATGGAGAAGCTGAAAGAACTCGCCCCCTGGGGGTCTTTCTGGTTCCGTTTTTTGTCCTCTCTCTCATCATCATCCCTTGGGCAATTTTCGCCCCGGTGTCCTTTTGTACGGGTATAGACCCCGCGAATCCTGAGCTTATGGACGGCTGGGGGGGTTCACTGTTGCGTACTCTCTTTTTCCATTGCTCCTAGGTCGAGCGGTGAGCGCGTTAGATACGCTGTCGATTTTTTGGATAGCGGTCTTTTTGTCAACCGCCGCAATCTCGCCTTACGTCCTCTTACGGAGAAATGCCCAATCTGAAAGCTGGCGCACCGCGATTATGCGTGCCTACCTCCCCTGGCTCGCAGGGTCATTCGGTTGTCATTGCGAGGAGCGCAGCGACGTGGCAATCTCGTTGAGGTTGAGCACGTGCCGGGGAACCATCATTGCTACGGCGGCGAGATTGCCACGCTGCGCTCGCAATGACATGAGGAAAACCGAAAGGCCCCGCCCCGGCTCGCTACCATACTGGTAATTTTGGGTATTTTTGGGGTAGGATAAGCCCCTACAATCACCAAGGAGTTTACCAATGGCCACTACTCGCCCCCGCCGTCTGGCCCGCCAGGTTTCTATCGTTGGCGCCGGCCTCTCCCAATTCGGCGCCTACCCTGACAAGTCCAGCCGCGACCTGTTCGTCGAAGCGTTTCACGACATGCAGGACAATATCGATCAGGGAATTTCGGCGCAGGACATCGAGGCCGGTTATCTGGGCAACTACTCTGCCGATCTTTTCGAGCACCAGGGTCACACCGCCCCCATTATGGCCGACTGGCTGGGGATGACTCCCACGCCAATCACCCGTGTGGAGAATGCCTGCGCCAGCAGCGGCAGCGCACTGCGCGAGGGCGTGATGGCCATCGCCAGCGGCATGTATGACGTGGTGATGGTGGGAGGCGTGGAGAAGATGACCTCCCTGCCTACCGAAGGGGTTACCGACGTGCTGGCGTCTGCCGCCGATGGTCTTTATGAAGTGCCGGCCGGGCTGACTTTCCCGGGCATCTTCGGAGCCATCGCCAAGGCTCACATGGACCGGTACGAAACCAATCTGAATCACCTGCTGAAGGTTGGCATCAAGAACCACGAAAACGGCAAACTCAATCCCAAGGCACAGTTTCAGGTTACTGTCCGCGACATGATGGACCGGCGCCGGGCGCGGGCGGAACAACGGGGTGAGACGGTGCCCGAATGGGCAGATGAACTGGATTTCCTGAATGACGCCCGGTCCAATCCATGGATCGCCTGGCCGCTGCGTCTCTACGACTGCGCTCCAATTACGGACGGGGCATCGTGCGTGTTGCTGGTTGCCAGCGAAATCGCCAGCCAGTTTACCGACCAGCCGGTGCATCTTGCCGGTATGGGGCAGGCCACCGGGCGCCCGCTCCACGACGCCGAGGAGCTGACATCTTTGTCCGCCGCCAAGATTGCTTCGGCAGAAGCCTACGCTATGGCAGGTATTGGCCCGGAAAACGTCGGCGTGGCCGAAGTCCATGACTGTTTTACCATTGCCGAAATCGTGGCGAGTGAGGATTTGGGTTTCTTCGCACCGGGCGAGGGTCCTCACGCAGTGGACGAGGGCCGTACCGCTCGCACCGGAGACCGGCCCATCAACACCAGCGGCGGCCTGAAGGCCAAGGGTCATCCGGTAGGCGCCAGCGGCGTTGCACAGGTAATCGAAGTGTTCAAGCAGTTGAGGGGTGAAGCGGGCGAGCGTCAACTGACCAGTCCCAACCTGGAGTTTGGATTGACTCATAACGTGGGCGGCACCGGCGGCACCTGCGTCGTCCACGTGCTGCAACGCGGCTAGGGGGCGTCCGATGACTACCGAAGCCGAATCACGACCGTTCAACGCAGCATCGTTCTACGCCTTTCTGAAAGAGGGCCGCTTCATGGGAGTGCGCTGCCGGGAGAACGGCAACGTTTATGCAGAAGCGCGGCCGATCGATCCGGTGAGCCACAGCCGCAATATGGAGTGGCACGAACTCAGCGGGCGGGCGACATTGAGCACCTTCACCTGCATCTCAGTGGCTCCGGCTTCACTGGAGGCTAAAGGCTACGGGAGGAACAATCCGTATTGCACGGGGATAGTGACCCTGGAAGAAGGGCCACGAATCAGCGCCCGTATCTCGGGGGTGGACGCCTCCAACCCGCAGAACATACCGGTCGATTTGCCGGTAGTGCTGGCGCTGGATGAAATCGACGCAGATGACCCGGGGCTGGTGTTTCGCCCCGCGTAGGGGACGCAGAATCAAACGCACTGGACCGGTTGATTTCCGGAAGTATTCGTCTAATAGGAGGGCGTAAGTAGATAAAATGCCAATTATTGGGATTATAGCCATCATCGTAGTCGCTGTCCTGGTTGTTGCAGGAGCGATTCTTTGGGCGATACGCTTTCTGAGGCATCAGGAGGCGAATGAGTTGAACCGGTACCTGCAAGACGAGAACTGCGAATGGGAGAGAAATACGCAGGCAAGCGGAGCTAGTTCGGGGGAGAGCGTTTATTTCGTTAACGGCGCTCCCGAATCCCAGGGAATCGAGATGCGCGTGTACTACTATGGTGGGCCCGCCGACGGTTCCCGCGGCGACGATGACGACTTCTGCCTCTCAATCATCAGCCAGGAACATCGCACCGGAATGATTCTCAATGGGTTTATCCGGCCCCTGGAGGCGATGCAGTTCGGCGACAGCCTCTGGAACGATCGGTTTCTGAGCGACGCCGGAATCATGGAAGAAATGATAACCGATAAGAGAGTAGCCTGGAACCAGATACAAGAGGACGTCATCATCGCCAACTTCCATATGTTCATGTAGGCGAAAATCGCCGATACGCTTCGACCTCAACGATTCGTGAACGCGTAGGGGCGGGTTTGAAACCCGCCCCTAAATTATGAGCCGTTGGTGAGTGAGGGTTTAATCCAGGCCGCGGGTCCCGACCCAGCCGGTTCCGGAGACGTCGATCATCTCGCCGTTGGGGCCCTCGTACTTGGTCTCTACGTTCTCTGTGCGCGGGCCGCCCATGCCGGCGTGGAGCGCGTTGTTGACCGCGTCCATGGGCTTGGAGTTGTTTTCCATCAGCCGCTTCTCGATGTCTTCCAGGTCTTCAACTTCAAAGCCGATGTGATGGATGCCTTCCCAGTCCTTGCCGCGCTCGCCGGCTACGGTGTCGTTCTTGAAGTCCAGGATGGCCATGTTGACGTTGCCGTCGCTCAGCATGAAGCCCTTGGCATTTTCGCCGTCCAACTGGGCGACCTGGCGGAGGCCGAAAACCTCGGAGTAGAACTTGGCAGTCTTTTCAGCATCGTTGGTGGCGATGGCGATGTGCTTAATCTGTGGCATTTTGTCCTCCTTGCGCGGTGGTTGGATTCAATTAAAACAAGCGTTCCCGACGGGAGCTATTAGGGGCAACGATACCACTTTTGCGGCGGGCGGGATAGTGGCTTATTTAGAAAATTGCGAAACTTGTCATTGCGACCCCGTACTCGATGCGGGGGTTGGCAATCTCGTCGCTGAAACCGCGGCCGTTGCTTCAACGGGATTGCCACGTCGCTATGCTCCTCGCAATGACAGAAGTCAGGGACCGGAGTTTCACATTTTTCTCGGCTTATTGGGGCGGGCGCCGGTGTAGTATCGTGAATGATATGACAACCTTGCCTGAAATAACCATCACGCCGATGACGCCGGACGACTGGCCGGCGGTGCGCCGCATCTATGCCGAGGGAATCGCCACCGGCAATGCCTCTTGAGCCAGACAAACGCCCAACGGTCTCATGTCAATCCTAAAACCCGATTCGGTTCTGCGCAACGAAAGCGTGAAATTCTGGTAATCAACGAACACGCGTACCCGCTGTTCGCTGATAGATACCCTGGCAGCAGTCATCATCGCCTGGGATTGTTAAAGATTTTCAGGGGCGCAATACGCGCCCCTGGGGTAGTTGTGATCGGGTACTGGACTTCCCGAATATTGGGCAGTTACCCGATGGGTAGTTGTACCAATCATGCTAGCAAGCTTGCATACCTCTGTCAACTTTCGGAGCGGAGTTGAGGCCGCGCAATATGTCTACGTTATCGCCCGTGCAGATGGTCCGGTCGGCGAAGTTAGGAGTGGTCATAGGTTTGATTTTAGCACGGTTGCGCCGGCAGTCCCCCGTGTTAGAATGGCCCAATCCAAACCAACGTAATAGCCATATACCTATGACCAGGCTACCTATCAATCAGGAGGCACTTAATGACGGCTCCCGCCCGCATGAAATTTGGAATATTTATGGCGCCGTTCCATCGGGTCGGCGAGAACCCGACACTGGCTTTGGAGCGGGACCTGGAACTGCTGCAGTGGCTGGACCAGCTGGGGTTTGACGAAGCATGGATCGGCGAGCACCACAGCGCGGGCTGGGAGACCATCGCCTCGCCTGAGGTGTTTATGGCTACGGCTGCCGAGCGCACGCGCAACCTGCGCCTGGGCACGGGCGTGGTCAGCCTGCCTTATCACCACCCCTATATGGTGGCGAACCGCATGGTGCTGCTGGATCACCTGACTCGCGGGCGCGTGATGCTGGGTGTTGGCCCCGGGGCACTGGCGTCAGACGCCTACATGTTCGGCATCGACCCGGCCCGACAACGGGAGATGATGGACGAATCGCTGGGTGCGATCAAACGGTTGATGGACAGCCCAGAACCATACACCTATCAGAGCGACTGGTTTGAATTGCATGATGCCCACCTGCAACTGCGTCCGTATCAACAGCCGTTTCCGTTGGTGGTCGCTTCGGTGCAGTCGCCCGCTGGCGTGATGACGGCGGGTAAGTACGGCGCCGGTGTAATATCGTTGAGCGTTCCCCGGGATATGGTGCGGTCGACGTCGTTGCAGTCTCAGTGGGCCATTGCCGAGGAATCGGCGGCAGAGCACGGGCAAACGGTGAAACGCGAGGAGTGGCGTCTGTCGGTGGGTGTTCACCTGGCTGAGAGCAAGAAGGAAGCGCAGGAGGATATTCGGGAGGGATCGGCGCGGGTGGTTACCGAGTATTTCGGCGGTACGCTTGGCCACGAGGTACCCGATGTTCCCCGCGACCAGATCGTCGATTTTATGACCGACAACAAGCAGTGGATCGTGGGCACGCCGGACGACTGCATCCAGCGAATAAACGAGCTCCAGGAAATGTCCGGTGGTTTTGGCGGGATGCTGGTGCGAGCGGAGGACTGGGCGCCGCGAGATAAGCTGCACCGCTCTTACGAACTCATGGCTCGCTACGTCATGCCTCAGTTCCAGGGCACCCTCGCCGGGATTCAGACGTCTCAACAGTGGGCGTCGGGCCTCAAAGACACGTTGCAAGTTAACCGCCGGGCCGGTTTGGAACGCGCCACCCAATCTTACGAACAGTCCCGCCAGGGAAGTTAGTAAACCGGCGATTGACAATCCGGGCGCACCGGCCAAAAGCCGGCTGCGCCTGTTTTGTTTGATATTGGGGCAGCGAGGGTAATTGTCCACCATCCCGCCGTTGTGGGTATAATGCCGGGTAGAAACGAAAGCCTAAGCAAAGTTGTGAGAAAAGGATGCCGCCACGGGTCGGACGGTTATCGCCAAAGCGGGGGAATTTAAATGCGTAAAACCAAGATAATCGCCACAATTGGTCCTGCCTCCCGGTCGCCTGAAACTCTGGACCGGCTGGTGGCGGCAGGCATGGACGTGGCACGCCTGAACTTTTCCCACGGCACGCTTGAGGAGCACGCCGAGGTAATCGCGAATGTGAGAGAGGCGTCCAGGCGTAACAACCGTCCCGTAGCCGTTCTGCAGGATCTGGGGGGCAATAAATTCCGCCTGGGTCACATGGCAGAAGCGATACAGCTCAATTTTGGCGACCACGTTTCCATCACGAATGAATCGGAATCGGATGTGCCCTACCGCTTGCCATTCCCAGAGCCGGCCATCTTGCAGAGCCTGCGACCCGGGAACCTGGTTTACATATCGGACGGCACAGTGTGTCTGGAAGTGCTGGAAGTTACCCCCGATCTGGAGGTGAAAACCAGTGTGCGAAACGGCGGCAACCTGTCTTCTTACAAGGGTGTGAACCTGCCGGACGTGCCCATTGACATGCCGGTGATCACCGAAAGCGACAAGATTGCGTTGCAGTTTGGTGTTGAGCAGGACGTCGATTGGGTGGCGCTGTCGTTTGTGCGCACCGGAGAAGACGTTCGCTACGCCCGAGCGCATCTGAACCAGTTGAACAGTCGGGCCCCGGTGATGGCCAAGCTGGAGCGTCGTGAGTGTATCGACAACCTGGATGAGATTCTGCGCGAAGTGGACGGAATTATGGTGGCCCGCGGTGATCTGGGCGTCGAGATGCCCATGGAAGAGGTGCCGGTCATCCAGAAGAACATGGTGAAAAAAGCGAACGAGGCGGGCAAGATTTCGTCCGTCGCCACGCAAATGCTGCGGTCGATGGTGAATTCGCCCACGCCGACGCGCGCCGAAATCTCCGACATCGCCAACGCGGTGCTGGATGGTTGCGACTCGATCCTGTTATCCGATGAAATCGCCGTTGGCGGTTACCCGGTGGAGGCGGTTCGCATCGCCGACGCTGCAATCGTGCAAGCGGAAAAGATGTACAACTACTACACCGAGACTCCGCAACGCGATCAAACGCAATCGGTGGCCTGGGGCGCAACACAGCTCACCAAGTCACTGGACGCCAAGCCCATCGTTATCACCAGCACCGGACGAGCGGCGTTTGAAATGTCGCGTTTCCGCCCGGAGAATGACGTGCTGGTCTTTTCCCATGACGAAGTGGTGCAACGGCGGGTCTGTATGGCATGGGGGCTGGCTCCCAAGGGTGTGATACCCGCGGAGCCGGATGTGGCGAAACTGGTGACCCTGCTGGTCGACGAAGCGATGGCGACGGGGCTGGTATCGGAGCGCGATACGGTCACGTTGGTACACGGTTTTATGACCGGAGTTACCGGCACCACCAACACGATCCAGGTGCTGAACATTCGCGAATATCTGAGCCACATTGGCCGCACCGCAGTGCCCCACGCCGCTCAGGAGCAGGTCTGAAAAACCCGTTGGAATAAATCATCCAGCGGGATTACCGGCGCTATTTCCGTGTTGGCCGGGATCTAGATGGCCGGCGCGGTTCGGGGCAGATGGGTGGCCCCCGTCAAGTATGCGTCAACGCCACGGGCCACATCACGGCCTTCGGCGATGGCCCAAACGACCAATGACTGCCCACGTACCATGTCACCGCCCGCAAACACGCCCGGAACCGACGTCATCTTGTTGGCGTCGACCTGAACATTGCCTCGGCCATCGAGCTCGACTCCCAGTTGTTCAAGCATCCCATCGTGTTCGGGGTGCAGGAAGCCCATAGCCAGCAGAACCAGGTCGGCATCGACGCTGAATTCGCTGTTGGGCACCTCGGACATCTGGAACCGACCGTCTTCGCCCTTTGACCAATCCACGCGGACGGCATTGAGGGTTTTGACTTGCCCGCCGTCGCCGCCGAACGATTTGGTGAGAATGTTGTAGTCGCGAATGCCGCCCTCTTCGTGAGCGCCGGACGTACGTAATACCATCGGCCACAGGGGCCAGGGGTTGTCGTCGTTGCGCTCGGTGGGAGGTTCAGGCAGCAACTCGAACTGGCGGACGATTTCTGCTCCCTGTCGGTGGGCGGTTCCCAGGCAGTCGGCGCCGGTGTCGCCGCCGCCCAGAATAACCACTCGCTTTCCGTCTGCCGAGATCCGATCCGACACCGTCTCGCCGGTCAGTTGCCGGTTTTGTTGGGGGAGATATTCCATTGCCAGGTGAACGCCATCTAATTCGCGCCCCGGCACGTTCAGGTCGCGGGCTTGAGTAGAGCCGCCGGTGAGGCAAATGGCATCATATTCCTGCAACAGCTGTTCGGCAGGGTGATTAACGCCAACGTGGACGCCGGTTCGGAACTCAATGCCTTCCTCTTGCATCAACTGCACCCGGCGGGTGACGACCGATTTTTCCAACTTGAAGTCGGGAATGCCCAGCATCAAAAGTCCACCGATGTGATTGGCGCGTTCCAGCACTGTAACCTGGTGTCCGGCGCGGTTCAGCTGCTGCGCGGCGGCCAGGCCGGCGGGACCGCTGCCAACGACGCCCACACTTTTGCCGCTGCGGGTGGCGGGCGTAATGGGTTTGATCCAGCCTTGCTCGAAACCCCGGTCGCTAATCTCTTTCTCGATGTACTCGATGGTTACGGGGTCGGCGTTAATGCTGAGGACGCATGAAGCTTCGCAAGGCGCCGGGCAGATCCTCCCGGTGAACTCAGGGAAGTTGTTGGTGCTCAGCAGTACGTCCAATGCGGCCTGCCAGTTTCCAAGGTAAACCTGGTGGTTGAAATCGGGGATTACGTTCCCGAGCGGGCAACCCATGTGGCAGAAGGGCACGGCGCAATCCATACACCGGGCGCCCTGCTCTTTGGCCTGTTCATCGGACCAACGTTGATAGAATTCGTTGTAATTCTGGATCCGTTCGGCCGGGGGTTTCCGTTCCGGCGGTGTGCGGCCAAACTCGATAAATCCGGACGGTTTACCCATCGTGCACCGCCAGCAGTTCGGTTTCAGCGCGCCGGCGGCGTTCTTCCAACACACGACGATAGTCCCGGGGCATGACTTTGCGGAACTTGCCGATGCTGTCGTTCCAGTCGGCCAGGATACGTTCGGCCGGCCCGCTTCCAGTGCGGTCAAGGTGCTCGGATAGCAGTTGATGCAGCAGGTCGATGTCCTCCGGGGCTTCCAGGTTTTCGAGGTCGGCCATGCCGTTGTTGAACCTGATGTGGAAATCGCGGTCCGGGTCGTAAACGAATGCAATGCCGCCGCTCATACCGGCCCCGAAGTTGCGCCCGGCGCTGCCGATGACGGCAACCACACCTCCGGTCATGTACTCACATCCGTGGTCGCCCAATCCTTCGACAACGGCGCGGGCCCCACTGTTGCGAACGGCGAACCGCTCTCCGGCCCTGCCGCGGATAAATACATCGCCGCCGGTGGCTCCGTACAATGCGACGTTGCCGATGATGATGTTGTCTTCGGGCACGAAACCGGAATCTGCCGGCGGCACGATTACAATGCGACCGCCGCCGATGCCCTTGCCCATGTAGTCATTGGTGTCGCCCGCCAGGTTAATGGATACGCCGGGTGATAGGAACGCGCCGAAGCTCTGTCCGCCCGAACCCTCCAGGTTGATTTTGATAGTTGCGTCGGGCAGGCCGGCTTCGCTGTATTTCTGAGCGACACGACCGCTCAACATGGCGCCAACGGTGCGGTTGGCATTGCTGACCGGCAGGTTGATTTCCACCGGCTCGCCGTGATCGATGGCCGGTTGCGCCTGTGCAATGATTTGGTGGTCCAGCGCACGCTCAAGGCCGTGATCCTGGGTGATACAGCAGTAGGTTTGCACCCGTTCAGAGCGAGGCGGGATCACCAGCAGACGGGAAAGATCGATGCCGGAGGCTTTCCAGTGATCCACGGCCGGTCGGGTTTCCAGTTTATCGACCCGGCCCACCATCTCGGCAACCGTGTGGACACCGATCTGGGCCATGATTTCTCGCAGTTCTTCGGCTACGAAATAGAAATAGTTGACCAGGTGGCCGGGTTGACCGGCAAATCGTTTCCGCAATTCGGGGTCTTGGGTTGCAATGCCGACCGAGCATGTATTCAGGTGACATTTCCGCAACATGATGCAGCCGTTGACGATCAGGGCCGCAGTGGCCATTCCGAATTCTTCTGCGCCCAGCAGCGCTGCGATGGCCACGTCGCGGCCGGTTTTGAGTTGGCCGTCCGTTTGGACGACGATGCGGCTGCGGAGGTCGTTGGCGACCAGCACCTGTTGGGTTTCGGCCACGCCGAGTTCCCAGGGCAGACCGGCGTGTTTGATCGAAGATTCGGGAGAGGCGCCCGTACCGCCGTCGTGGCCGCTGATGAGCACCACGTCGCCGTGGCCTTTTGACACGCCGGCAGCGATGGTTCCCACGCCGACTTCCGACACAAGTTTCACGTGGATGCGAGCATCGGGATTGATGTTCTTGAGGTCATGGATCAGCTGGGCAAGGTCTTCGATTGAATAGATGTCGTGGTGGGGTGGCGGCGAGATGAGCTCCACGCCCGGAGTGGTGTGTCGGACCCAACCGATGTATTCGTCAACCTTGTGGCCTGGCAGCTGGCCGCCCTCGCCCGGTTTGGATCCCTGGGCCATCTTTATCTGAAGGTCGGTGGCGTTGACGAGGTAATTTGGCGTCACGCCAAAGCGGCCCGACGCCACCTGTTTGATGGCGCTGGAACGACTGTCTCCGTTGTCATCCGGCGCGTACCGGTGATAGTCTTCACCGCCCTCTCCGGTGTTGCTGCGAGCGCCCAGGCGGTTCATGGCGATGGCCATTGTTTCGTGGGCTTCGCGGCTGATAGAACCCAGAGAAATGGCTCCGGTGGCAAAACGCTTCACGATATCTACGGCGGGTTCAACCTCGTCGATGGGGATTGAATCGCCGGCTTTGAATTCAAGCAGGCCGCGCAACGTGGCCATGGCCCGGCTCTGGTCGTTCACCTGCGCCGCGAATTCTCGATATGCGTTCTGGTCATTGGAACGGGTGGCGTACTGGAGCTTGGCGATGGCTTCCGGGTTCCACTGGTGGAATTCGCCATGGCGGCGCCATTGGTACTGTCCGCCCATCTCGAGTTCCTGCATACCGGGGACGTAAGGGTCGTCGAACGCCGAGCGATGCCGCTGCAATACCTCTTCTTCGATGATATTCAGCCCAATACCCTGGATACGCGACGGCGTGCCGCTGAAGTAACGCTGCACCACCTCATCGTTCAATCCGATGGCTTCAAATATCTGCGCCCCCCGGTACGACTGGACGGTGGAGATGCCCATTTTGGACATCACTTTGAGTACGCCTTTTTCGTTGGCTTTTATGAAGTTATAGGCGGCGTGATCGGGATCGGCGCTGTTGAGTTCGCCCCGTTCAGCCAAATCGCGCACCGATTCCAGGGCCAGGTATGGGTTGATGGCGCCGGCGCCGTAGCCGATCAGGAGGCAGAAATGCTGGACTTCCCTGGGCTCGCCCGACTCGACCACCAATCCGGCGCGCGTGCGGGTGCCTTCTCTGGTCAGATGGTGGTGGACTGCGCCGGTGGCCAACAGGCTGGGGATGGCGGCGTGTTGCGCATCCACACCGCGATCGGACAGCACGATGATCTGGTGGCCGTTAGCAATGGCCTGCGATGCTGCGTCGCACAGTTCATCCAGCGCCGATTGCAGTGTGCTTTGCCTGGCATCGAACAGGGTGGAAATGGTGGTTGACGACAACCCGGGCAAATCGAGAGCGCGAACTTGAGCCAATTGCTCGTCGGTTAACAGGGGAGTTTGGAGGCGCAATTGACGGCAGTGTTGTGGCGTTTCGTCGAACAGGTTTTGTTCGCTGCCAACGAAGGCTTCTAGGGAGGTAACAAGCTCCTCGCGGATAGCGTCCAGCGGGGGGTTGGACACCTGGGCGAATAGCTGCTTGAAGTAGTCGAACAGCAGGCGGTTTTGCTGGGACAAAACTGCCAGCGACGCATCGTTGCCCATCGATCCGATGGCTTCGTAACCCGCGGCGGCCATCGGTGTGGTGAGTATCCGCAACTCTTCTATGGTGTACCCGAACGCTCGCTGCTGTTGACGCAAATTAGCTCCACCGGCGGGAGGAACCGCGTCAGCCGAAGGAAGGTTATCCAGCGCAATTTTGTTGTCCCGAAGCCACTGACCATACGGTTGGCGGTTGGACAGAGTGTGTTTCAGTTCCTCATCGCCAATGATTCGACCTTCGTCAAAGCTGACGAGGAACATACGGCCAGGCTGGAGGCGTCCTTTTTCCTTGACGCTGGCTGGCGGCAGATCCAGTACACCGGTTTCAGATGCCATCACCAGTTTGTCATCGTGGGTTACGGTATACCTGAAGGGCCGCAGGCCATTGCGGTCGAGAACCGCGCAAACGTCTTTGCCGTCGGTGGCGAGCATCATGGCGGGACCGTCCCAGGGTTCCATCATTCCGGAGTGGAACTCGTAAAAGTCCTTTTTGTCCTGGGGCATGGTTTCGTGCTGATTCCATGCTTCCGGGATCATCATGAGCATGGAGTGCGCCAGATCGCGGCCGGTCATCACCAGCAGCTCCAGACAATTGTCGAAGCTGGCAGTGTCGCTGGCGGTTGGATTGCAAATGGGCGCCAGCTTGTTGATATCGTCGCCGTACAGCGCAGACTGGAATTGCCGTTCCCGGGCGTGCATCCAGTTGATGTTGCCGCGGAGCGTGTTGATTTCACCGTTGTGGGCCAGGTACCGGTACGGATGGGCGAGCTTCCAGTGCCCCAGGGTGTTGGTGCTGAAACGGGAGTGCACCAGGGCGAATGCTGACACCAGGGCGGGGTCATTGAGCTCAAGATAAAACTGGGAAAGCTGATGGGCTACCAGCAGGCCCTTATAGACCAGGGTGTTGCAACTCAGGCTGCATATGTAGCAGAAATCGGCGTCGTCTTCGCTGATTCCCGTATCGGATAGCGTGTTTTCGATAACTTTGCGAACGACGTAGAGTTTGCGCTCCAGGGTGGCGCGGTCGGGTGTGTGGGCGGTTCCCTTGCCGACAAAAAACTGGCGGATGGTGGGGCAAACTTCCCGGGCGTCGCGTCCGATGGCAGCCGCGTTCACGGGTACATCGCGCCAGCCCATATGAGTTAGACCTTCGTTGGCTACTACACTCTCAATGTGGGCGACCATGGCCGCTATAGCTGCCGGGTCCTGGGGTAAGAACGCCATGCCGACGCCGTATTCCCCTTCCGGGGGAAGGGTTATGCCCAGATCCGAAGTTGCCTGTCGGAGAAACGCGTCGGGAATCTGCACCAGGATCCCGGCGCCGTCGCCGGTGTCGGGGTCCGATCCGGAAGCGCCGCGATGGCCAAGATTGATGAGCACTTCCAGCGACTCGTCGATAATTGCATGGGTCTTATCGCCATTGATGTTAGCCACCATGCCCACGCCACAGGCGTCGTGCTCCTGTTCCGGGGCGTATAAACCGGATTGGCTTAACTCTTTGAGCGAATTCATGGTTGCACCCTTGCTCACTATGTACCAAACAACAAGACTGGCCTCAGGCCGGGCCAGTCGCGACAAAGCCCCCCTTGAAATGGGCAATTAATAGCTACAGCATCGCTGGCATGTTGACTTGTGTAATATATCACAAATGATGGGGATTGCAAGGCGACCGGCCCCGCCTCTATACTCGTACCAACCTGAAAACGGGCGGATACGCCCCCAGTTGGCGACCCTCATTGTTCAACCCAAATGATGACTAATCTCAACACCCTCAGCACCACCGACGTGGCTCGCCTGGCGGTTGATGTGGCGGCGGAAAACCTGGCCGGCGACATCGTTATGCTCGACCTGCGAGAGTTGACCGGATTCGCGGATTATTTTGTGGTGATGACCGCACAATCGGTGCGACAGATCGAGGCGCTGGAAGAAGACTTAGCCAAGGCAATGAAAGAGGCCGGAGTGGCCGTTCATCATCGAGAGGGTACTCCGGTCTCGGGATGGGTTCTGCTCGATTTCGCCGATGTGGTTATCCATATCTTTGGACCCGAAGAGCGCGAGTTTTTTAATCTGGAGCGGTTGTGGAATCGGGCTCCGCAGGTAGTCAGGATTCTGTGATCCATTCATCGGTGTTGCGGCTGTAATCCAGGCCCGCTCCATCGCCGAAGAACAATCCGATTTCGCGGGTTGCCGACTCTGCACTGTCGGAGCCGTGTACGATGTTGCGGCCAATATCGATGCCAAAATCCCCGCGGATAGTGCCGGGAGCGGCCTCGGCCGGATTGGTGGCTCCCATGGATTGCCGGGCCAGGGCCACCGCGTTGTTGGCTTCCCAAATCATGGCCACGATTGGCCCGGACGTGATGAACGACACCAGCCCGGCAAAGAACGGGCGGTCCACGTGTTCACCGTAGTGACGGCGGGCCAGCTCATCATCCACCAACATCATGCGGATGGCGACCAATTTCAGGCCTCGGCGTTCTAACCGGGTGATCACATCGCCGACCATTCCCCTTTGCACACCGTCCGGTTTGATTGCGACAAACGTTCGTTCCATGGATGTTTCATGCTCCTGTGGCTATTGATTGGGATTGAAGGTCATTATATTAATTCAGCGATTTGCCGAACCGGGTCTGCCCTGCGCCACGCGGTCGCGTCGCTTGGGAGCGCCGATGCTCGGCATTCTCAAGTAGTAGGGTTGCAGAGTGGAGAGATCGCTGAATGTTTCGGCGCGGACTTGCTCAGCGGCTGACGCGGCCAACTGCCACAATCGGTCCGCCGGCGTCCAGGGCGCCACGACGCGCGGGCTGGTAGGTGCTTGGGACCCGGCGTGGAATGAGCGGATCGCATCCCGGCGGATGTGCGCGGCTTCCCCACAATAGAGCGTGGAGGGGCGTTCTGACAGGTCTTGGGAAAGCAATTCTTCGGGCGTGGTGATTGCGTCGGCTTTTATCCTGTTTCCAGGGCCGTTGAACCATGCAGCAGCGACTTCGTTTCGCCCGGCTTCCAGCCAGGAGGCAACCACGATCCCGGGCTGCCAGTGTGGCCCGGCTTCCAACGTCAGGGTGTCGATTCCGATAATGGGCAAGTTGGCGGCGATTGCAAGTCCCTTGGCAGCGCTAACTCCCACTCGCAGGGCGCTGAACGGCCCGGGCCCCAATGCGACCGACACAGCCATGAGTTCAACTACCGTGACTTTGTTGTCCTGGAGAATGCGGCTGAGCGCCGGCATCAATTGCGCGGTGTGATTGGCGCGGGAGCGCCATACGCGAGCGTCGATGACGGCGCCGTCGTCGTCAGCGAGGGCGACGCCGGCGAATCGCGAAGAAGTGTCGATAGCCAACAGCATTATGGAGTCGATCCGGATGTCGCGCCGGGGGCGTATTCAGCCAACCGGCGGAGAAGCTCTGCGAAACGGGGCGGGGATTCGTCGATGGTGATACTGTGTCGGCTGGGGATCGATCCGTCGTCGTCGGGCACGGTTTCGCAGGCTGGCTCGGCGCCGATAACGTAGTCCAGCGCGATCCAGAGCGCATCGTCCGGAAACAAATCGGAGGCGCGGTCGGCCCATTCCACGGCCAGCACGTCATCGCCGGCAATGATGACGTCTTCCAGTCCCAGGTCCCAGGCCTCGGCCGGATCGCCGATGCGGTAGAGGTCGGCATGATGCAGAGTTAGACGACCCTGGTATCGTGTTGCCAGCACGAAGGTGGGGCTGCGAGCATATTCGACGACGCCCAGTCCCTGGGCGATGCCCTGGAGCAGGCAGGTTTTGCCGGCTCCCAGGGGACCGGTCAGTAAAAACACGTCGCCAGCGCGGGCGAATTCGCCGATCAGATGTCCGGCGGCCCGCGTTTCGCTGGCGCTGTTGGTGTAGATGGTGAGGGAGTCCACGGTGGCAGGCTATTGTGCTGATGTATCCGGGTTAGCGAAGTGGTCCCAACCGGATCCGTGGCGCGATATGGATGTCCCATCGGTGTCGATAATAGTAACCTGTCCCGGCGCGCCGGACGTGATTTCTCCGATGATGGCTGCCGACGGCAGACTGTTTACCGCTAACGCCATGACGTCCGGTGGAGTGGTAAACATAAGAACGTAATCCTCTCCGCCGTACAGCGCCAACCTTTGCCATTGGTCGGGGAAAATCTCCCTGAGAGCCTCGGGAACGGGTACGGATTCTAACAGAATACGCGCGGAAACCCCGCTGGACGAGCATAGCTTTCCGAGATCATCTGCCAAACCGTCGCTCACGTCCATGGCGACGCCGACTCCCGCCGCAACAAGAACATTGGCCTCGGGGACGTGTGGCCGTGGGCGTCGATGCTGCTGCACGAGAGCGGTGGCGGCCTGACCACCGGTGTCTGAGCCGTCCAGCAGCAACTTCAATCCCCCGCCGGAACCGCCCACCGGGCCGGTTACCGCAACCTGGTGACCGGGTTTGGCGCCGGATCTGACCATGGGAGCCGCTTCGGAGATGCCCGTCAGAGCTACGGTAACGAAAACAACCGGGGAGCTGACCATATCTCCACCGATGATTTGAGCCTGATATTCCTGGCAAATGCCGGTCATTCCGAGATATAACTCAGCGATGTCGGCGACCAACGTGTCCGGAGGCAGACCCAGAGTAACCAAAGCCCAGGTCGGGACGCCGCCCATTGCTGCGATATCGCTGATGTTGGACGCCATCGCCTTCCAACCGAGGTCCCGCCACGGGGTTGTGGCCGTGGTGAAATGGATTCCGTCGACCATGGTGTCGGTCGTGTAGAACTCAGTAACCGGGCCACGGAAGAACGTGGCAGCGGCGGCATCGTCGCCATTGCCAACCGTCAACCGGAAAGCCTCATCGCCGGTTAGACCGGCGGCGACGGGTTTGGTCCATTGTTGGACCAGGTCGATCAGGCCGAATTCGCCCAGTTCGGAAATACGCATCAGCGGCGATTATGATAGCAAAGAAAAGCGGGAATTACCTGCGCCGCCCGACCGGGATAGGGCCTTTTCAAAGTTGTGGAAATTAACCATCCCCTCGTCCTGAGCCTGTCGAAGGACGGTTGCCGATGGTTCGACAATCTCACCATGAGCGGAGGTCGGAGGACTTTGAAAAGGTCCTGTGCCGGGATAGGAACGCCATAGTGGCGGCTGGTTGATGGCGATCGAGCCAAAATGACAAATGCCGCTGGATCGAACGGGAAGCATTGGAGGGGTGCGTAGCCAAAGAAAAACGGACCTGCAGTGAGAGGTCCGTTTCTAATGGTGCTCTTTAGCGGTTGAATAGTGAAAGGAAGTAAAAAATTCGTAGAGAATATGTCCGACTTAGTGTCGGGAAACAGCGGATTTTCTAATGGAGCCTGCACTCTGGATCCGGGAGCCTGAAGAGCTCGACCAGACGACCCGAGGAGCAGGAACATCCGCTGATTGACCATAGGAGTGAGTCCGACTGCGGAAGCATACGCAACCTTATCAGACTTGGAACTCCCTAAAAAGGAGGTGATCCAGCCGCACCTTCCGGTACAGCTACCTTGTTACGACTTCGTCCCAGTTACCGAACCCGACCTCGGCGCCTGCCTCCCAAAAGGGTTAGCTCAGCGACTTCAATCGTTCTCGGCTTCCATGACGTGACGGGCGGTGTGTACAAGGCCCGGGAACGTATTCACCGCAGTATGCTGACCTGCGGTTACTAGCGATTCCGCGTTCATGCAGGCGGGTTTCAGCCTGCAATCCCAACTGGGGCCGGCTTTGTTGGGATTGGCTCCAGCTCGCGCTTTAGCAACCCATTGTACCGGCCATTGTAGCGTGTGTGTAGCCCTGGGTATAAGGGCCATGATGACTTGACGTCGTCCCCACCTTCCTCCTCCTTGCGGGAGGCTGTCTCGCTAGAGAGTGTAACTAGCGACGAGGGTTGCGCTCGTTGCGGGACTTAACCCAACACCTCACGGCACGAGCTGACGACAGCCATGCAGCACCTGTGATGGCTCCCCGAGTTACCCCGAGGTCGTTACCCTTTCGGGTTCCTACTACCAACATGTCAAACCCAGGTAAGGTTCTTCGCTTAGCATCGAATTAAACCACACGCTCCACCGCTTGTGCGGGCCCCCGTCAATTCCTTTGAGTTTTAGCCTTGCGGCCGTAGTCCCCAGGCGGGATACTTAACGCGTTAGCTACGGCACGGAGGGGGTCAATACCCCCCATACCTAGTATCCATCGTTTAGGGCGTGGACTACCTGGGTATCTAATCCAGTTTGCTCCCCACGCTCTCGCGCCTCAGCGTCAGAAATAGCCCAGTAAGCCGCTTTCGCCACTGGTATTCCTCCCGATATCTACGCATTCCACCGCTACACCGGGAATTCTGCTTACCTCTGCTATCCTCAAGTCGAATAGTATCCCTTGACCTCTCCCAGTTGAGCCGGGAGCTTTCACAAGAGACTTATCCAACCGCCTACGCGCACTTTACGCCCAGTAATTCCGGGTAACGCTTGCCCCCTACGTATTACCGCGGCTGCTGGCACGTAGTTAGCCGGGGCTTATTCCCGAGGTACCGTCTTGTATCTTCCCTCGGAAAAGGAGTTTACAACCCGAAGGCCTTCATCCTCCACGCGACGTCGCTGGGTCAGGCTTTCGCCCATTGCCCAAGATTCCCTGCTGCTGCCTCCCGTAGGAGTGGGGGCCGTATCTCAGTCCCCCTCTGGCTGGTCATCCTCTCAGACCAGCTACCCGTCATAGGCTTGGTAGGCCATTACCCCACCAACAACCTGATAGGACGCGAGCTCCTCCTCCGGCGACCGGAGCCTTTCACCAGTGCCCCAAAGGACAATGGTCGTATGCGGGATTATCCTCAGTTTCCCGAGGTTATACCCCACCGGAGGGCAGATTACTCACGCGTTACTCAGCCGTCTGCCGCTTTTCCATTGTGGCCGAAGCCACGGACACGCTCGACTTGCATGCATTAAGCGCGCCGCCAGCGTTCACCCTGAGCCAGGATCAAACTCTCTTACTGTATGAACCTTACTTCCTTCCACTATTCAACTGTTAAAGTGCTTCGACAATCCGGACGGCGTCGCCATCAACGGGAGCCGATTGCCGACACAATACTCCTTTCACCCACCCTTGTCAACACCCTCCTTACACGCAATTAACACAGCATGATCCAGCCGCCTGCCGGAATCAGGTCTCCGGTACGTTGCCGAGTATAACCGCCCAATGCGCCCCCGTACTCGATGCAGGGGTTGCAATCTCGTCGCTGCAACCGCCGACGTTGCTGCAACGGGATTGCCGCGTGGTTCGACAGGCTCGCCACGAGCGGCTGCGCTCCTCGCAATGACACAAGGCAGGGACTGGAGTTTCGCAATTTTCTCATTGTGCTGCGGGCGGCTGTGCTGCGGATGATTGTGATATGATTAGAACAAGTCGTAGGGCGATCAACCTTACGACTGGTCAAGTTGGGGACGCGCGGGTTCGACAGGAGCGGTTTCTGACGGATTGCAAGCCGAGGTTGCTGCTGCCCTCGCTAAAAACAGTGGCAAACAAGTAACTGGCGAACGTGAATTCGCACTAGCCGCTTAAGGCGGCTACGTTTGCTACCGGGTTGCCCGGAGACTGGGACGCGGACGTACAATATTTTCTGGGATGCAACACCGACGACACCGATGGTCGCGTGCCATAGTTTTTATCGGTTGGCTGCCACGGAATCCGGTCGGCGAGAGTCCGTAGCGGCGAGATCAAAACGCCGAACAAGCTTGTAGCACATCTAGTCAGGGAAGTTTCTGGACGGGGAGTTCGACTCTCCCCCGTCTCCACCAAATTGGACAATAGAACGTACCGCCGAGTACGTCATCCCTCTACCCTCCTTCCAAGTCGACCTGAAGAAGGCGTACCCGCCTTATGCTGAGTACGACAGGAAGAATCCTAAAACCGCCGAGCAACGTAAACAAGTCCGACGAGATTACGAGAAGCGTTTGCGCGAACGCCGCAAGGAACTCGGCCTCTGCGCCAGTTGCCGAAGTGCCGCCACACCTGGCACAGCCTATTGCCCGGATTGCACGGAAAAACGCCGGCAAATGAAAGCGCGACACAAAGAACGAGACCGCCAGAGTAAACCTGAAACCCAACCGATCCAAAAGGAAATGCCGGACAGGACCGTCGCCACCTGACCCCGGAAAAACGCTCAAGCGATTATGACCGCGGGCACCTTGATGCCCACGGTCATTTTTATTCCGACGAGAGCAGACAGTTACCCTAGACCAACACCGTTACCCGAACACACCCCACACCAACCCGCACAAGTGGGCAGTAGGCACAACATTCGAGTGGGAGTTCGACTTCCCGATGCCCACCAATCCGTTCTATGAGCCGAAGCCGGCGGCTAAAAAGCCCCGACGCCCTGCAGCCGAGGCTACGCCCAAGCCGCGAGCAAAGGCGATGCCCAACTCCGCCAAGCCCAAATACCCCAGAAAGCCGAACAAAGCTACGCTAACTCCCGATGAACGCAAAGAGCACCGCCCTTGACACGCGAGTGTCCCCAACCGGCGAAACCCGGCGGCACGCGCTGCAATGACTGTACCGACAAAACCAATCGGAGCAGAGACCGAGCACGGCCACCAGCATAACAACGAATCGGACACAATCATTCGCAGCAAAGCCGCCGCCAGACCAAGGCCGGCGGCGTTCTCATTCCGTAGATAACGCGCGCAGAACACTACCCAGCACTCGCAGGGCCACCCGAGACCCTCATTTTCTCAATGAACGAAAACCTCATCTCGTTCCCGTAATGCTCTTTAACCACGTGGTACCGTTCTACTAGGCGAGAGGGAAAAGTAATCACCTGTATGGCCTCCATCGTGGTCAAGACACCAGGAACCGTTGTGCCTCATTGCTATCTCCAGGTACCAGCCGTAGGGGCGGAACTGATCCGGACGCCAAGTCTCGTTGGACGGATTCGCAGTCGGCGAGACGAGCCGACGGGATATGAGTTCGGATCCGTCCTATCGGAATCACTACTCCCTCTAGCTTGAGAGAGGTTTCGTGTTCGAAGATGAATTGCATCACACCACCACTCTCTAGTTCTTTAAGCTCCGGGCCCCATCGATCCAACCTCAGGTTGAAAGATTTCCATTTGAGGGCGATATTTCCCCCCTTCATCAGGGCCACAACAGTGACGATTTCCTGTGCGTCCTCGTTACTAAGTGAGGATGGCATTTCCGAGTAAATGCCGCTACGGTCCTGCAGATAGGCAAGCGCCTCAACCAATCTGCCAAAGATCCCGTCTGCCACAAGGGGTCTATTCACTTCACCGTACATCTCGAAGTCCTCGCGCCAGCGAATCTTGAGGTGGCGAGGAGGCTGCCATGCATCAAGCCATCGGAAAAGTGGAACGAGGGCAGCTGGCATCGCAGAATTGGGATTCAGCCGAAACTGGCCTTCAACCTCATTTTCCACGACCTTCACCGTCAGTCGAGTTTCCAACCAACCAGTGCTATCAGTCCCACTAAAGATGGATCCCTTTGGACCTCCGGTCTGTTCCGTGAATCGAACCGGGCAACTGGCTATAAGCTTGTCTCCGTCCATGATGTCCAATGCTATGGTGACGGGCTCGTGCAGCCTTGTGTCGATAGGAAAGAGGGTCAACTCCGCTTCAGTGAAAGTCGCTCCAAGACCGGATGGTGCATCAATCGTTACGCTTCTAATCATGCGACGCGGTATGGTGGTCTCCAGACCGTAGCCCAGCGAGTCCTGAATCACTAGGTCTTCTGACTCCAAGGCCACCATGACGGCCATGGTGATAGGTCGATCCTCGACAGCCCCGGGATACTTCGGATAGACGTCAACTCGCACGTCTCCAGACCAAACTGAGAACACAACATCCGATGGCCACCTATTCGCCTCGGCGGTTACAGTGGACATCTCATAGCGATAGTAGGGATCGATCTCATTAAGGCGCTCGCGGAGCGTCCGTAACCGTGCTACTGCCCCATGGACGTCAGTAATTCGGGCCTCTTCTTCCCGAAGTTCCAGAAGCAATTGGTACACCTCGTCTTTTGCCCCTTCCACGAAGTACCGCCGAATGTCTGGAAACGCCGACATTTTCTCGTCAAGCCAGGTTTCTCCCAACCAGGCGATCGGGAAGCCGTAGCCCGCGCCGAGCTTCCGAAACCACTTGTCCTCGGCGGGAGTCGGATCGATGGGCACAACGAGTGTCCACCGCGCTGGCCCAAGAGCCGCTGCCCGTCTCAGTGAACGGGCCACCTGCTCTCGCCGGGATGCAGTCATCCGGCCAGTAAAGGACTTTAGCTCGAAGGCGTCGTCGAGCAGGCCGGCCTGTCCGTCGACAATCTGTACATCCCGACCACCATCACCACCCTTGCCATCGATTCGCTGGGCGTCCGGATGCAGGCGACTGAGCAGGACCGACACCATACCCTCGTATTTTTGAGGCTCAAACTCATCCCACCGAATCGACATGCGCTCTCCTTGCCTTTTCGCTGTCGCCAAACAAAATGAAACCGGTTTTTTCTATTCGAAACCAAGAGTGTCAAGGGCGTCACCCCAGTGGCACGTTTTGTCGCCGCCCTTGACACCCGAGGAAGCAGAAAATGAGAAGGAAGTACGAGACCCGCGCCGCCGCCCAGACCGTCGCCCTTCGCGACGGCCCCCAGGGTCTCACCGGCACGGTGGGCGGATAAGTGAAGCACGAAAGGAACCTACACCAGAACAACGACGCTTGGACCTACGATTACGTCCGGGGCTCCCAGGACGCCCAGTTTTCGGGAAACGCCAACATCTCCGGCACGGCTCAGACCTTCGGCAACGCCCGGGTCATTGACGACGTCTGCGTGCACGGCAGCGCCCATCCTTCCCGAGAAGAGCAGCTGTATGCAGCTGTCAATACAGCTAATACAGCTCTGTGCATTCGGCGGTAAGCGAACCGTCAATCCCTACCTTCTATAATCCAGTAAGCTTTCGGATCGGTAGGGCCTATTGCTACGTGCCTCACCAATCCACGCGATTCCAAGAGACGCAGCGAACGCAAAGCTACGGGGCGGGAAATACCCACCTTTCCGGCCAGTTCGCCAGTTTGAGCACGTTCGACGATAGCCATTTGCTGCAGTAATTTCAGAGTAGAGTCAGGCAAGCCATACGTCTCATCTACATCATATACGCGGCTTAACAGGGTCACCAAGACCCCTCCAGAGGTTTGCTCCACCACTGGACGTTGCCGGCCAGTTGATTCCATTACCTGCACCATACGGCGCAATCCCTCTCCTAATTCTTGGCCATACGACAGATCCGACATCACGCGAGCAATTCTGGGATTGCGAGCGAATCGCGGAACCCGCATAAGGTCAATGGGGTTGATCAACCCAGGGAACCGTCCGGGGCTGAACACTTCAATACGGTCATCGAACAGAATCACCCGAATATGATCCCCAAAGTTACTGTAAGCACGATGTATGACAGCATTGACCAAGGCTTCTAGCCAAACTTCCTCTGGCACGATCCCATACCAGTCGAAGCGTCCGTCTGGTCCCAGCGACCTCTGCCTCGAGATCAGAGAGCGCACCGCCTCCTGAGCCTTATCCACCTGCAGAGGCAAGGGCCCTTCACAGCGAGTATCAGCGACGAGATTTTGGACCGAACCAGTAAGTTGTTGGGTTCCAGCGTACTTCAGCACCCTCACAAATGCCTGAGGATAAACTGGTGAAGGGTCGACTCCAAACAATAATTCACCAGCAGTAAACGGTTCACCGTTAGAATCCATGACGCCACGAGCTTGCAACAATCTTATCGGATCAGGCACCTCCATGTGGGAAGCATAATCAAGTAACATACTGTCGTCCAAGACCGGGCTGCCTCTACCTCGCACTTGAGAAATCTCGAAGCCCGTGTCCCAACGGTCATAGCGTAACTGTAGCCTCTGTTCAAAGGTCAGACGCCTGTTCTGATCGCCCACACGTAAATACGCGTCATCCTTAGCGTCGGCGTGAAGCTGGTCTCCAGGATAAACGGTGATAATGAACAACTGGTCAGGATCCCCTTGTTTGTTCACACACGCCAATAGATCGACATCGCACCGGACTGGAGGACTCGTAAAGTTCATCGCTGCCTGCCGCCATCCGTTATGGGACTTTTCGACGGAGCGGACTCCTTCGCAGACACCACTGTGGAGGCCGACCGCGATGATGCCACCTTCGGCATTCGCCATCGCCACCAAGGTGACCGCGAGGTCGCGCGGCGCGATCCGGTTGCTCTTACGGTCGAACCATTGGCCTTCTCTCTCGACTAGCAATCGCTCCGTACGAGCCTCAGGAGACAGATCGATGAGATTTTCCAATGGCGGCAACATAGTACCTAGTATAAGCTATACTGTAAATAAATTACAGCTATTTACAGAATGTCTGGCAACGCCGTTTTTGTCGGATGTCGACCCGCGAAAGCAGCTGCGAGCACGGCCCCAGCGTGCCGGAGAGGTACCTAGAAATCTGGCCGGGAACCCCGATTCTCCCCAAGCCGTTATTTTCTGAACGTCGATTATCGATGTAGTAATGAATTCTTGAAACGTATTGCATGCACTATCACGCCGTATTCATCTGTAATACGTCTGTTTGGCGTAGTGCAAAACCCGGCCAATGGCTTTCCGGCCAGACCTCTAGACAACGCTTCAGTCTACGCCGACTAAACCGCAACACCCCGCCTGTCTGCTGCGCCGACAAGCGTGTTGCCGCAGCCGCCACCGCGCTGCGAAGCGAATTCCGCGCTGCCCAGAACGACGACGCACGGCCTGCACGTGGAGCCATCGTCCGCTGTCACAATGAAACCGTCGTTGACTGACGGCGACGCCGGCCGCCACCGACCAACGGGGCGGCCGGCTTTTTGCAGGGAATCCACCAGGACTTCACCACCGTTTTCGGGACAACGAGCTGAAACCAAGGGGCAGCGGCCATACCGGCGGTGTCATTCATTACCCAAAGACGACTCATGATGGGTGGCTCAATCGCGCCTCCCTTTGCCGCACGATGGCCCAGCAACAAATGAAGCCCGGAGATCAGACAGCGGCCGAGCGCCGTCGGCGCAGGACCTTTTCGACCAAGGCCGTCCCAATAACTAAAGCAGAAAAGGTACCGATGGTGAACGGCGCTGTCATCATGGCAGTCAACACCCATGCCTCTGGATACACGCCGGCGATGACCAAGTCGAAGATCCGGGTAACGGCGACGAACAAAGCCCAGAGCGTCAACAACGCGACACCACACCACCGGACGCCACCCGTACCGTCCAGCGATAAGCGTTCATCACACCTCCGAACCCGCGGGGCAAATGTCAGAGATCCCCAACGGGAGGCGAGTATAGCAACTGCCTGACCTGATGCGCCACTTCGAGGTTTGCACGTTTGACCACACTTGGCTCATTGGCTCCAATCCACCGACCCTGCGGTGCAGCCCGACCTCGACTACCAGCAGTTCAGCGACCCCTACAACTGCCAGCGGATGCGCCAGGCCGTCCGCCGGGACCTGGAAATCGCCGAGCAGTATCCGTTCAAGGAGTTCATCGTCGAACGGCTGAATCCGGTGAACGCCGACCCCGTCAGCGACGACGCCCTAGACAACTGGATCCTGCGCAACGCCTATACCCAACACCACATCGCCGGCACCTGCAAGATGGGTCCCGCCAGCGACTCCATGGCCGTGGTCAGCCAGCACGGCCAAGTCCACGGCATCGATGGTCTTCCCGTTGCCGACGCCTCGGTGATGCCCGACGTGATCCGCGCCAACACCAACGCGACCACCATCATAATCAGCGAGCGGGTGTCGGAATTCATCACGGCGGGGGCTGACTCCCCCAAACCAACCGACCGTAGGGGCGAATAATTATTCGCCCCTACAACACTATCGGGCGCGGTCAGCCGTGAGGTTGTCGTCCGGTAATCCAGTCGATTACCGTGTCGCTTTGGCGCGGAGCATCGATTCTCACAAGGGTCTCTAATTCTCCAGTTCAGCCACAAGATCTTTCACCGCACTAGTAAGGGCAGGGTCTACTATGGCTTCATCGTGCGCCCCTCTGTCTATCACGCCCATCGCCAACAAGGCATCACGAACCCTATAAAAAGTGCTCTGATCTCCGATCTCATCCATCATTGACGCAGTTTCTTCATCACTTCCACTATCTCGATATGAAATCAACCATTCGGACGAATGGTTCATCCACCTTATTACACTTGGGTCTGCGATGATATCGGACAATCTCCTAAGCCCAGAGAGCCCGGTTGACCCATAAAGACCGATCAAGCCATCTCTGACGCTAACCCTGTCGATTTGTTTGATAGCCTCAGTTTGTAACACACGTTTCCGGCGGCGCCGTTTTTGGACACTATCGATCGCTATCACTCCGCCCACCAATCCAAAAACGATTGCGAACAGGATGATTATGGAGCCAACGAAATAAACCCACGATCTCACAGCCAAAATGGGAAAACTGCCCCCGAAAGCCTGTCCAACAAACCCCACCTCTTGACCGGGTATGGGTGGAGGCGCGAGGTCGAAATTTTTCACTCCGGCAATCTTTCCTATGGGTACGATGTCTGGTTCTACGCCATTGGGGTGTAGCAACAACAATTCGATCGCAAATGCATCGCGTTTATCGAACACGATCTTGGGGAACCCTATGGTGTCAGATCCGATATAGCGAAGGTCGTTGGTCGAGATCACATTTGCCGCATTTGATCGATCGACCTTCGCCTCTATGACTTGGCCTCCTACAACTCTGATACCCCAGTCAATATTGCTATAATCGCCAGCCCGTATATGCGTTTCCCCAGAATTTGCTACATTGATCTTCACGACTTTTAGGTTGAGGTCCTGCTCTTGAAGGTCCTGGCCGCGGAACTCGATCCGCAAATCTTTCAGAGACCTACGCAAGTCCAGAACGTCCGTAGCGCTGATTATTTCAAACGTGACCCGGGTCTCTGGTTCTCGGAGGGTCAAGAATAACGACACAGTCGTCAGGACTATTCCGAGCACACCAAAAGCCAGCGATGCTGCCAACGAAACATTCCGGAGGGTGATCGGGCCAAACATCGGAACATTTACTCGTCGCTGGTAGTTTTCGCTTTGGCTCAAAATCATCGTCTCCAACCGGTTGTATCCGAAGTGTGATGGTCGGCGAGTCGCTGATCTAGTATAGCCTTACCCCGAATCCACCGAAGCGATGGGCGCTGGCGTTGACACAAGTGATGATGGGTAAGGGAAGGCGAACAGGCCAGGCCCGATTCCAATAGATGAGGATGAAGGCGGCGTGAGGTAGCCACACAGACACGATGATCGCGGCCCGCGATGGCCCTGGTGGGCGGAATTCGACAGGCGATAGGAAAGAAGTGCCCCTCGCGGACCGAGTTGACGCGAGTTGGCGGGGACGTTCAGTTGACCGGATGGCGGGTCAGCGGGCTGGTTGCCGCCGTCAGGCTGGAATAGGCAAGGCTTGCAATCGTGCCAAGGCGTCACTGAACTCGGCTTCCCAGGGCCAGCGTTGGGGAAGATGCAAAGTGAGACGTCGCGCCGGTGCGCAACACATCGGCGTCAATGCAGTCGCCCCCAGCCAGCGCAGACGCCACCAGTGTCATCACCTTGTCGCCCGTGTTCGCCCGGCCCGGGGCATTGCCCAGATCCAGGTGCTGCTGGACCAATTGGGGCAGGCCCAGATGCCGGGCCAAGGTGACGGGAAGGAGCAGCCCGGCATCGGCCACCAGACTGGGATCGTCGAAGGTGATTTGGATCCGGTCGGGGTGGTTGCGTGGTAGCATTTTTTGGATGCTCCTTGTCTGGGGCCGGTTTCGTGTTTCCAAAACCATTGTCCCAGAAGCACAGGAGCACTTTCTTAACCCTTCAGCACGCCGAGACGTTCATCTTTTCGGTGGATTGGGGATTAGACGTGGTGCCAACCGCCACCGACCAACGGAGCAGTCAGTCTTTTGTCGGTAACCCGGGAGAGCCCAGCCAGTAGCGCATCCGGTCTCGGCTGGTGAAACTCGTCGGCGACGAGCCGGGACGCCCACTCCGTCACCTAAACCGGTCGTTCGCCGGACCCCAGGCCCGGCTACTCGCTGCCAAAGCACTGGGCCAAGCAGGTGTTTGAATTCCAAAATCCTGCCAACAATTTTACCGTCTCCCGTGCTCACGAATCGGCCTCGCCAAGCCCGGGCGGGGGGCTAACCGACATGAAGGTCCGAGGTGTTTCGCTACATTAAGTCTATCTACCCAAATGAGGTGAATAGACCATGCGAATTCCGAGACCACCCGCCAGACCTTGGGTTGCGGTCGCCGCCGTAGTGGCAGCCGCTGCAATCCTGCTGGCCGTTTTCCACCAAGGCAACGCAACGGCCAACACCGGCCCGCCAGGAACACCGGATAACACTCTGGCCCACCTGATCGTCCCAGACGGTGAGGACCCCCGCATACGGGTCAGCTGGGACGCTCCCGACACGCTGACATCCAGCTACACCATCATCAGGGCCGACGGCGAGGAGTTCCAAGCCGCTGGCACCGACACCACGTTCTCCGACCACGCGGTCGAGCCGGGAACCACCTACGCCTACTCTGTCAGGGCCAACAGCGCCCATGGCAACAGCCCAGCCTCTGAATCCGCCTCCGCAGATGTCCCGGACACGCCATCGGCACCCGGCAACCTCACCGGAGCCGTAGCAGAACCCGAGTCCACCGACGAAACGGCCACCGTCAACCTGACCTGGCTGGCATCGACAGTGCCGGCCGTCGAGCAGTGCGACACCGAATACCCGCTGACCGGATACACCATCTTCCGTTCCGACGGCGACCAGGAAACCGAACTCGGGACTGCGGACGCCGGCGCGACGTCGTTCAACGACACCACCGCCGCCTTCAGCACCAGCTACACCTACCGCGTCACGGCCCGCAGCGCCATCGGCGCCAGCCCGGCTTCTGAAACCTCGGTGAGTGTGTTCTCGAGACCCGTACTACCACCCACGGGGATGACCGCCTCGATAGCCGACCCCTTTGACGACAACATCTCGCTGTCGTGGAACGCGCCAAGCGAAGGAGCGGACATTGTCCAATACTCGGTACACCGGTACCTGGGCCCAGATCCCTACGAGGGGACCGACACACCCATCACACTCTTCGTCCCGGCTCCCGAGAGCTCAGCGGTGGACACTACCGCCCAGGCCGGAGTCACCTACTCGTACCTGGTCATAGCCCACAGCGCGTTCAACGTCAGCCTGCCGTCCGACACCGCCGTCATCGAAGCGCCGGCGTCAGCATCCGGGCTCACCGCCACCGCCGCCGACGCCGCGATTGACCTCGTCTGGAACGCCCCGGCCGCCGGAACGCCGGGCGCCTACCGAGTGGAACGTCAGCCGCTGGACGGCGAATGGACGAACATCGCCGACACCACGGCGACCAGCCACTCCGACAACACGGCGCAGCCCAATAACGCCTACCGGTACCGGGTGCAGCACCGCAACCAGCACGGCGGCTCCACGTGGACCGAGTCCGAGCCCGTAACGCTCATCGCAGTCCCCGGCCAACCGGACAACCTGTCGGCCACGGTTGACGGCAACGACAACGTCCTGTCCTGGACGGCCCCCGACAGCCCCTTCATCGACGGCTACCGGATCCAACACTACATCAGCGGCATCGATTGGCACAGCCTCGCCGAAGGCATCACCGACACCGGCTACCGCCACGTCGCCGCCCAGGCAGACGTGACCCACCACTACGCCGTCCAGGCTTACAACGCCGCCGGCAACGGCCCATGGTCCGAACCGGCGTCCGCAACCCGCATCACGCCGCCCTCGGCGCCGCACAACGTGTCCGCCCAACTGGACGCAGACGACATCATCGTCACCTGGGAACGGCCCGACACGGTACACGTCAGCGGCTACACCGTCAGGCATCAGGCCGGATCCGCCGACCCCGTGGAGAGCGACCGCTTGCCGGAGGGCCAGACCAGCCACCGGATCACGGACGTGACCGGCGACGTCACATACCGCATCTCCGTCCAGGCGTACAACGACGCCGGCGACAGCGCCTGGTCTGAGGACGTGGGCATCATGCGCCGCCTGGCGCCCTCCGCGCCGACCAACTTCGCGGTGGCGGTCGGAGCAACCGACATCGTCCTATCCTGGGAAGCCCCCGAGACCGGCGCCGCCGACGGTTACAACGTCGAGTACGGCGAGCAGGATTCCGAAGAGTTGGCGACCCAGCAGTTGACGGCGGAGCAAACCTCCTACACCCATGCGAACAGCGTGGAGGGCGTGACCTACCAGTACCGCGTCCAGGCCCACAACACGACCGGCGAAAGTCCGTGGTCGGAGACCCTGACCGCCAGTCGCACGTTGGCCCCGCCGGCGCCCACCAGCCCGACGGTCGTAGTTAGCGGCTCCGCCATCACGATCTCGTGGACTGCGCCAGCAAGCGGCGTCGTCGAAAGCTACGAGGTCCAGTACGGCTTCGCCGGATCCGGCGAAACCGACACCGCCAGCGTGGACGCCAGCATGATTTCCTTCACCCATCTGGACGCCGTCGGCGACACCCGGTACTCGTACCGGGTCCGGTCGGCCAACTCCGTGGGCAACAGCGACTGGGCCGGCCCGGTCGAGGCCATGTGGGTCGTCCCGCCTGAACCACCCACCGGCGTGACCGCCGCAATCGACGGCGACGACATCCTGGTCAGCTGGACCCGCCCCGACGTCACCTTCATCGACGAGTACCAGCTACACCTCAGGCCACAGAACACCGAGCAATGGACCTCCGTCGTCGTGGCGGCAGACCAGACCAGCCACCGGCAGGTCGGACCCACTCCCGGAACCACCTACGAGTACCGCATCAGGGCGGTCAACGCCGGTGGCGTCAGCCAGTGGACCGACGCCGTGTCGGCCGTCTGGCACCAGGGAGCCGCCCCACCCGCGTGGCTATCCTTCACGCCGTTCGGCAACAGGATCTTCATCCAGTGGGCCAGCTCCGTTACCCAGGACGTCTCCGGATACCAGATCCGCTACCGCATCGACGGCGGCGACTGGACGCAGGAGGACGCGACCAGAGCCTTCTACCTGGCGGACTGGTCGGCTGACCAGAATGTCCACGAGTACCAGATGCGGGCACTGGAAGGCCAGCAACCCGGGGACTGGTCGGCAATCCACCGCGCCACCATCGCCACACCGCAACCCGTCCCGTCCCTCACGGCAAACCGGGAAGGCGCCAACAGCGCCCGCCTCCACTGGGAACATCCCGCCAGCGGCCAACCCTACCGCTACATCATCCAGTCAAAGGCCAAGAACCAACAGAGCTTCAACTACTTGGCCACCGCGTCCGGATACGTCACCACCAGGAGGGTCGAAGTCGGATATGACAAGGGTTACACCTTCCGCGTCCTCGCCCAGAACCACGTGGGCGTCAACGGACCACACCAGGAGGGCGTCACGGCGGCGGCCACCGTTCCAGCCCAGGTACACCAGGGGGATCACATACCCCACAACATCAACGCCCGGATGCTGGACAACGCCACCGTCCTGCTAACCTGGAATGCTCCCCAACGCACGGGACACCAGGTGGACAGCTACCGGATCTACCGGAAACCGGTCAGCGACACCAGCCAGCTGGGGGACTCATACGAGAACCATGTGCTGGTGGCCCAGACCGGCAACGCCAACACCAGCTACATCGACCACACGGCGAAACCGGGGATCGCGTACGAGTACGGCGTGGCCGCCTACCGCAGCCGGTTCTCGGACCCGCTGAGCCCAATATCGCACCCGGCCTACGCCCGGTCCTGGGAGTAACCACCGTAACAACCCAGGGGCCCGTCGTGAGGCGGGCCCCTGAACGCAATTCCGTCACACCGCCGGTCGGCAGTCGGACGCTATAGTCCCAGGGCCGCCAGCTCGAATTTCTGGTAGCCCACCATGAAAAGCGCCGACTGCAACGCCAACTCCGTCCGGCCTTCGGGCCAACGTCCGTCCTGACCTTCCCGGTCCGCCAGTTCCCTCAAGAGCCACGCGGCTATCGTAGATGGGAAACGACGCCAGCGTCATGGCGTAAATCTTGCTGTAGCCAGAGTTCATGTACCTGATCCCGCCGGCCCTCAACACCCCCATGTCAGCGTCGCCGGCAACCGGGTCCAGCAGTCGGTCGTTCGCAAAGAGGACATCCATCTCAGGCGACCCCAGCTGCTCAAGACCCTTCCCGCCGCGGCGCCCCAACCTGGATGAGGCCGAGTTGGAGGCTTTCGGGCCGATTATAGCGGTCTAGGATTGAACTAACACTAATATCATGGGAGATGGTCGTATTTCTCATAGATATCTTATACTTGGTCTGTATAATCGAGCGCATTGACCCGTTGAGAGGGAGTAATTCTTTTGGCATTCGACCGGCGACGACCCGGAACCGAGACAGCCCGCCCGGCCACGGCAACGGAGACCACCGTGACGACCGCGCTTGAGGCTGCCGCACTGCGCGCGTCACAGTACCCCCCCCCCCCGACTTTTGCCCCACTAGACCCGCGTCGCAGCCCGCTAAGGTCCCTGCTGGCAGCCGCATTGACGGCTGTCCCGGTCAAGACTCCCCCCGGTATTACCATCCCAAGGCGATGACGCCGTATTGGCCCGGCAGGCCGGAGACGTCACCGCAGTTCACGCCAACCCCGCCGGCTTCCGCCCGGACGGGGCATTACCGCTTGGAACGGACGTGCCGGTCCGTCGCCCCGCCAACAGGCGAGGCACGCCGACTCCGGTTCCGAGCGCAACCAACATGAGGTGACGCATGTCAAACCGTAGCTCCCATTTCGTGCACCGATTCCGGACCCTGCCCTCCGCCCTGGCGGGCGTGTCCAGCTCAAAGAGGCTCCTGGCGCTGGCGGCGGTCCTCGCCCTGCTGGCCCTGATGCTCCAGCAGACCGCTGCGCAGGCCCAGCAGGGCCAGACCGAACTCTGGTCGGAAACCATGACGGTGGGGTCGTACACGGTAGCCGGGGTGACGTTCCTCGGCTGGGACGACACCGGCATCTACACCGGGGGCGTCCTTTCGGACCAGGACTTCGACTACGGCGAACATACCTACAATCTCAAAGCTATTGTTCTTGAGGGCGGTGCCTTGACTTTCAGGTTCAAGGACACCGGCGCGGGCGACATCGCGACCAAGGCCACCCGGGACAAGCTCACGTTGCATGTCGGCGCAACGACGTTCAATCTGGGGAGCGGGACACTCAATACCTCAAGCACGGGCGTGACCTGGAGCAACACCGGCCTCACCTGGACGGCGAGCGACACGGTGGCGCTCAAGATCACCGTTCCGGCGGTCAACAACCCGCCGGCGTTCTCCAGCGCCGCGTCGTTCTCGGTGGAAGAGAACCAGACCGCCGTGGACATGGTTGAGGCCACGGATGAGGACGCCGCGGACACGGTGAGCTACGCCATCACCGGCGGCGCGGACCAGGCGAAGTTCGACATCGACGCGTCCAGCGGCGTTCTGACGTTCAAGGACGCGCCCGACCACGAAAACCCCACCGACGCCGGTCGGAACAACACCTACATGGTGACCGTCACCGCCACCGGGGGAGCGGGCGACCGCGCGCTGACGACCGACCAGGCCATCACCGTGACGGTGACCGACGTGGACGAGACACCCGCCGTCCTCACGGTGGTGGTCACCTCGACGCCGATTGCGGAGATCGCCACCTACGGCCGGGACGAGACCATCGAGGTCACGGTGACCTTCGACCAGACGGTGAGGGTGACCGGCACGCCGCACATCCGGCTGCGCATCGGCGGCGGAAATGCGGCGCACTTCCGGTGGGCGGACTACGACGGCGGTACGGGGACCACGGCGCTGCGGTTCACCTACGTGGTCCAGGCGGCCGACATGGACAGCGACGGCATCTACATCGAGGCGGACGAGCTGGAGCTCAACAGCGGCACGATCCAGGGCGTTGACGATGACGTCGCCGCCAACCTCGCCTATCCCGCGCAAGGAACACAGAGCGAGCACAAGGTGGACGGCAGCCTGGCGGGGACCAGACCGTCGGCCCCTGCGCCCCCCTGGGTCCAGGCGTTGGACGGCAGCACCAGCGCCCTGGACGTGAGATGGATCGAGCCGGCGAATTCGGTGGTCAACTCTTACGACCTGCGCTACCGGAAGGATGGCAGCGGGGACTGGGAGGACGGCCCGCAGGACGTGGACGATACCCGATCCGAGATCACCGGCCTGGAGTCCGGCGCGTCCTACGAGGTGCAGGTGCAGGCGACCAACCGCAGGGGCGACAGTGGGTGGTCACCCTCCACCACCGGCTACCCGGCCACTGTCTACGACATCGACGGCATCTACATCTACTGGACGGAACGGCAGGATTCGGACAAGATACACGAGGACGTCGCTGACCTCGGCAGTAACACGCTGGAGAACGCCTGCGACACCGGCGAGAGCTTTCGTGCGTACTGGCTCCAACCCCTGGAGTCCAGAGACGCCGACGAATGGGAAGCCGACGTACAAACCATAGAGGGCACCGGCACCGCTCAGTACAGACTCCGGACCCCGCCCGAACTGACAGGAGTAGTTTCGCTCGACGGGTTCACCGTCATCGGGATCAGGATCCGCGGACGGTTTGGAGAAGACTGGAGCAACTGGTCACGCGCTGTCAACCTCATCTGCGTTCTTACGGAAGACGATTCCGGGAGTGCAACCGGCAACTCATCAACCGGCTCCGAGAATGCGACGAACAACCCGCTGGCCGGCTTCGAGCTGGTGGACGCCACGGCCCACCTGGATGCGGGCGCGGTCGACGACGGAATGACGCTGACGGACATCGACCCCGACCAGGTCTACGGCTTTCGGGCCAACATTCTGTCAGGAGCGGAGTTGAAGAGCGTGAAGCTGGAACTCCGGGGTCCCGGGGCGGACGATATGGTCAACCGCACGGAGAACTACCAGCCCTATTCGCTCCACGGCGACAGCAACGGCGAGGAACACGGCGCCGCGCTGGCGGCGGGCAGCTACACCCTGACGGCGACGGCCTATTCCGAGACGAACGGCGGCGGCAGCCAGCTGGGAACGTTCAGCGTCGAGTTCACGGTCGCAGGCTGGCCGCTGACGGTGAGTTTCGAGGGCCTGCCGCAAACGGGCCACGGCGGCCAAGGTACGCCCTTCACCTTCAGGATAGCGTTCAGCGAAGCGGTCTCCATCACCCCCGAGGAACTGCGGGACCACGCCCTGAAAGTGACCAACGCCGCCGTCGAGGCCGTAAGCCGGGTGGACGAGCGCAGCGACCTGTGGGAGGTCCGGTTGGCCCCGGAGTCCGACGCCATGGTGACGGTGTCGCTGTCACCGGCCGCCGACTGCGACGCGGTAGGGGCGGTGTGCACCCCGGACGGCAAGATGCTGTCCCACGGCGTAGGGCGCGCCATAGTCGCCCAGCCGCCCAACACTTCTGCCACCGGCGCGCCCGCCATCAGCGGAACCGCCCAGGTGGGCCAGACGCTCACGGCCGACACCTCGGCCATCGCCGACGAGAACGGACTGGTCAACGTTTCGTACAGCTACGAGTGGCTGGCCGACGACGCGGACATCTCGGGAGCAAACGGCTCAACCTACACCCTGACCGCCAGCGAGCAGGGCAAGACCATCAGCGTGACGGTCAGCTTCACCGACGATGCTGGCCACGAGGAATCACGCACCAGCGCGGCGACGTCCCAGGTTACGCCTCCACCGCCCGGAAGACCCCAGAACCTGGCGGGCCAAGCCTCGCAGCAGGAAATCCAGCTGACCTGGTCGGCTCCCGAGGGCTCCGTCGTCACCCAGTACGTGGTGTACCGGGGCAAACTCCAGGACGGCAGCATGAACAGACAACCCCTGACGCGCTACGCGACCATCGACGCGACGGGAGCGGACATGGCCTACACCGACAACGACGTGGAGTCGGGCGTGGAATACCGCTACCGGGTGGCGGCGGTCAACTCCACCGGGGAGGGCGGGAAGTCCCCCAATCTGGACATAGCGGCGATAGATTCAACTCCGTAGGCTGAGGGAGAGCCCGATGAGGATGAGCCTCAGAGGCAGAGTACGCCTACCGCTTCGGGGCCCGGCCAGTAACGCCGGCCGTTCGTGGCAACAGCCAGCACAAGGGGGCGGTTCGAAAGAACCGCCCCCGTTCTCATCAGTGAGCCAGGCAGAACAGACCGCCGTCCACGCTGCCCAGGCCGGACTCGCCACGAGTATAATCAGCGTTACTGTCCAACCAAAGCCGCCACGCTCCATCACCAACCGGAGGTCTAGCATGACCACCGCCAAGCCTACCGCCGCCACGACGCGACCACCAGACGGGTTCCAATTTGAGGACCCGCCGGAACGCCAGCCGGACGATATGTCCAGCTTCAACCATCTGACCATCACGGGCAGCGCCTATCTACTGGCGGAACACCTAGGCAATCGCGACACCACCCCGGTGGCGGGCAAGATAGGGCTGTTGGGCAGTACCGGCGGCGGCGCAGCAGGCCACCGCGTCGTCTTCAATGTTGTCCGCGCTGTGGTCGCCAATGCGGCGGCCAATTTCAGCGCCGTCCGGCTCGGACAACTATGGTCCCTGATTTTGCTCACGTCGGCTTTACTGCCGCAACTCCACTTCCAAATCAGGGCTTTCCGGCCCGGTTTCTAGACCAGCCTCGCAGCCCGCTAAGGTCCCTGCTGGCAGCCGCACTAACGGCTGCCCCGGTCAAGACTCCCCCGGTATTGCCATCCCAAAGCGATGACGCCGCATTGGCCCGGCCGGCCGGAGACGTCACCACCCCCGACTTTTGTGGGATTGTTCACCAATTCACTGAGGAGTTGGCCACTCCGATGGAACTCCTCAGCCTGCGGCAGCGAACTAGAAAATCCCACGGCAGTATGCGGTGGTTGCCCCGCCCGCCGCGGCACCAGTCCCTCGTCCCCCGGACCGCCACGGCAGTGCCTCACCTCCGTCCGGCTGCGTAACCCGGGAGCCGGAATCCGCCACCGTCTGACCTTTACAAAGTTCACATAAGGGCCCCCCACCACATTTAGGGTGGCAGGTCAAATTGCAAATACAAGAGGGTATCAACACCGATGAACCGTAAGCAATTCCTCACCAACCCAGCCGCTCTGGGCGCGTCCATAGTACACGGCCTGGCCGCACGCATATCGGCCCATCCAAAGCCCAAGGCCGTCGTCGCCCACTCCTCCTTCCTCATTATCGGTCTAGGCATTTGCGCCCTTATCCTGGCCGGCGTTTTCGTCTACGGGGTCCAGGCCCAGGGGCAGGAAGTCACCGCAACCAAGGACGCCACCGGGGAGAGCCCGCCGGCGAGGCCCACAGACCTCCAGGCCTCAGCCAAGCACGATTCGGTCAGCCTCACCTGGACGGCGTCATCGGACCAGAGTGTTACCCACTACGCCGTCCTGCGCCGCGACCGGGACAAGGACGATGCCGGCGTGTTCAAGGTGATCGACAGCAACGCCGGTTCCGGCCTCAGCTACACCGACGGCTCGGTTTCGGCCGAAGGCAGCTACGCATACCGGGTGAAGGCGGTCAGCCCCACCGGGGTCAGCCAGTGGTCGAGCTACGTCAAGGCCGACACCCCGGCGGTTCCCACACCCACTCCGGAGCCCACGCCCGAACCGACGACGGCACCTACTCCCGAACCAACACCCGAGCCCACGCCGGAACCAGACTCCGTCGCACTGGCCCCGGGTAACCTGTCCGCCGCTCCCGCCGATGACGGGGGCGTGGCCCTGACCTGGGACGCCCCGGCACAGGACGCTGACTCGGTAACCGGCTACGAGGTACTCCGGGCCCAGGGCGGCGGGGACCTGGCAACCCTGTTGGCCGACACCGGGTCCGCCGACACTTTCCACACCGACGCCATGGCCACCGCGGCGGGGGAGACCTACAGCTACGCGGTCATCGCCCTGCGGGGCGAGGAGAAGAGCCAGCCCTCTAACCAAGCCCAGGTACAGGTCCCCCATGACCCCGAGGACCTGGCCCCCAGCGGCCTGAGCGCCAAGGCGGTGTTCGACGGCGGCGATTCCGCCGGAGTGGAACTGGCCTGGAACGCCCCGGCGGTGGACGCCGAGTCGGTAACCGGCTACGAGATTCTCCGCGCCCAGGGTGACGGGGACCTGGCGACCCTGGTGGCCGACACCGGGTCCGCCGACACGACCTACACCGACGACACGGCCACCAAAGCGGGGGAGAGCTACGCCTACAGGGTCAAGGCCCTGCGCGGCGAGGAGGCAAGCCGGCCCTCCGACCGGGCCGTGGCGATCATCCCGAAGGCCACGGCGGTTCCGGTCGAACCTGGCATCGCGGAGGAGCAGCAGAACGTGGGCGCGCCGACCGAGCTGAATGCGGCCGCAGACGGGAGGACGGCGATTGACCTGAGCTGGACCGCGCCGCCGGCCGTCGAGGGCGTCACGATCACCGGCTACCGGATCGAGGTGTCAACCGACGACGATCCCACCTGGACCGACGCGGTGACCAACACCAACTCCACCGACACGAGTTACCGGTACACGGACGTGCTGCCGGGGACGACATATCACTTCCGGGTTTCCGCGATCGACTCGGGAGGGCCGGGCACGGCGTCGGACGTGGCGTCCGTGAGTATCGAGCCCGGACCGCTCTCGTTCCTGTTCCACATCGAAGAAGCCAGGATGCCCACCATCGACAGAACGGGCCGGCAGTTCGAGATGTGGTTCATCTTCCAGAATCTGACGAAGCCGGTCTTTCTGAGCGAGAACATCCTGGACGCGATTCAGGTGGAACACGGCATGGCCTCGAACGTGCGGTGCCTGGTGGAGGCATTTGTCTCGTGCGCCAGCAGCCCGAACAGCGGACACAACTACTACGTGTTCACCGTCACCGCCGACGAGAGCCAATACAGCGGGTCGGAAGGCACACTGACCGTGTCGTTGCTCGCCAACGTGATCGAAGGGGGGAACCAAGCTGCACAGCGTGAATTCACCGTGGACCTGCGTGACTTGACGGTGACACTTACCGGTCCCCCGCAGCAGCCGGTGACGGGAGATTTCAACGTCGGTGTCGAGTTCAACCTGCCGGTCACGACCCAATCCGGAAACCTGGAGGGCGACCCGCTGTGGCATTTCCGGACAGACGATGTCACGGTTGACCGGGGCGAGGTGCGCTCCATCAGGAGCTCGTCAGGCTCCACCGTGGACATGAACTGGTCCACCGAGATCCGTCCGCCGCAATCCTATGAAGGCGATCTGACGGTGCAGATCCTGGCCGACGCGGTCCGTACCGAGGAGCACACCAACGGCAACGAGCCGTCGGAGGTGCTCACGGTGCGGGTGGATACCAAGCCGCCGACGGTGACGATAACGGCCCCCGAGCCCGTGGCGCAGAAGAGCACCTTCAAGGTGACCTTCACCTTCCGCGAGCCGGTCACAGGCTTTACCGAGGACGACATCGGCGTGGCGGGTGGCACGCTCGTAGCGGGTTCGCTCACCGGGTCCGCCTCGGTCCCGGTCTGGACCGCGCGCGTCACGGCGGCGGAGTCGCCCATCGATGACCGGGTGGGTATCAGCCTGCCCCCGGACACGGTGACCGACGAGGCCGGCAACCTCAACTCCGCGTTGGCGGAGCTTTTCGTTACCGTCGAGTACGAGCCGTCCCCCGTCCCGACGACCTGGAGCCTGATACCCAGCGGCCTCGGCGACGGCGACAGCTTCCGGCTGCTGTTCATTGGGACAAGCAACAGAACCGCGAGTTCCTCGGACATAGCCGAATACAACACCTTCGTTCAGGATCTGGCCGCGGCAGGCCATGCGGACATCCAGGCCCACAGCGGAACTTTCCGGATGCTCGGCAGCACCGAAGAAGTCGATGCCCGGGACAACACCGGCACGACGGGCACGAGCGTGCCCATCTACTGGCTGGGCGGCGCCAAGGTGGCCGACAACTACGCCGACTTCTACGACGGCGACTGGGACGAGGAGGCCGCGGGACGATGGGAGACCGGCGCGTCGGTGACCATTGGTACCAATTGGAAGATCTGGACGGGCAGCGCACAAGACGGTACGGAAGCGATGGACAACACCAGCGGCACCAGCCGCGCCCTGGGCAACTCCGGCAATCACTGGGTCATGCAGGGCAGCCCCAACGGCAGCAACAGCACCCACGGCCCCATAGAGAGCGACACGATAAGCAGGACCAACAACAGATACGTCTATGGCCTCTCGGGCGTGTTCACGGTGGACGCCAGCCTGCAGACCCCCAACGCCGCGCCGGAGTTCACCAGCGCCGCGTCGTTCTCGGTGGAAGAGAACCAGACGGCCGTGGACATGGTTGAGGCCACGGATGAGGACGCCGGAGACACGGTGAGCTACGCCATCACCGGCGGCGCGGACCAGGCGAAGTTCGACATCGACGCGTCCAGCGGCGTTCTGACGTTCAAGGAAGCGCCCGACCACGAAAACCCCACCGATGCCGGTGGGAACAACACCTATATGGTGACCGTCACCGCCACCGGCGGCACGGGCGACCGGGCTATGACGGAAGAGCAGACCATCACCGTGACGGTGACCGACGTAGACGAGACACCCGCCGTCGTCACGGTGGTGGTCACCTCGTCGCCGGGTACGGGGACCGACACCTACGGCCGGGGCCAGACCATCGAGGTCACGGTGACCTTCGACCAGGCGGTGAGGGTCACCGGCACGCCGCGCATCCAATTACGGGTCGGCGGCTCAGATCCCGCAACGCAGCTGAAGTGGGCGAACTACGACGGCGGCTCGGGGAGAGAGGCGCTGCGGTTCACCTACCGGGTCCAGGCGGCCGACAGGGACACCAACGGCATCTACATCGAGGCGGACGAGCTGTTTCTCAACAGCGGCACGATCCAGGGCGTTGACGATGACGTCGCCGCCAACCTCGACTACCCCACGCAAGGCACCCAGAGCGGGCACAAGGTGGACGGCAGCCTGGTGGGAACCAAACCGTCGGCCCCCGCGCCCCCCTGGGTCCAGGCGTTGGACGGCAGCACCAGCGCCCTGGACGTGAGATGGATCGAGCCGGCGGATTCGGTGGTCGACTCTTACGACCTGCGCTACCGGAAGGATGGCAGCGGGGACTGGACGGACGGCCCGCAGGACGTGGCCGATACCCGATCCGAGATCACCGGTCTGGAGTCCGGCTCGCCCTACGAGGTGCAGGTGCGGGCGACCAACAGCAGGGGCGACAGCGGGTGGTCAGCCTCCACCACCGGCTACCCGGCCACTGTCTACGACATAGACGGCATCTACATCTACTGGACGGACCGGCAGGGCTCGGAGAAGCTGCAGGAGGATGTCGCCGACCTCGGAAGCAACACGCTGGAGAACGCCTGCGACACCGGCGAGAGCTTCCGTGCCTTCTGGCTCCAACCCCTGGAGTCCAGAGACGCCGACGAATGGGAAGCCGACGTACGAACCCTAGAGGGCACCGACACCGGCACTGTTCATTACACACTCGGGACCGCGCCCGAAATGACGGGGGCAGCTGCGCTCGACGGATTCACCGTCATCGGGATCAGGATCCGAGGACGGTTTGGAGAAGACTGGAGCAACTGGTCACGCGCTGTCAACCTCATCTGCGTTCCTACGGAAGACGATTCCGGGAGTGCAACCGACAACTGATCAACCGGCTCCCGGAATGCGACGAGCAACCGGCCGACCGGCTTCGAGCTGGCCGGCTTCGAGCTGGTGGACGCCACGACACACCTGGATGGGGGCGCGGTCGACGACGGGATGACGCCGACGGACATCGACCCCGACCAGGTCTACGGCTTTCGGGCCAACATTCTGTCAGGAGCGGAGTTGAAGAGCGTGAAGCTGGAACTCCGGGGTCCCGGGGCGGACGATATGGTCAACCGCACGGAGAACTACCAGCCCTATTCGCTCCACGGCGACAGCAACGGCGAGGCCATGGCCTACACCGATGACAACGTGGAGTCGGGCGTGGAATACCGCTACCGGGTGGCGGCGGTCAACTCCGCACAAGTGGGCAGTAGGCACAACCTTCGAGTGGGAATTCGATTTCCCCATCACCACCAACCCCGCCTACGAGGCCAAGCCGGCACCTAAACGCAAGACCAAGACGTCTGCCAATCCAAAAGCAGTATCCTCTCGTGCCCGTAAAACCTCGAAACCCGTGACGGTCCAAACCGCAAAGCCGAAAGCATCCGAGAAGCCAAAGAGAGTCCGCCTAAACCCGGATGAACAACGGGAACGAGCTCGGGCACGCGCCGTTGAAAATCGCCGCAAGCTCAAAGAATTGAGCATCTGCAAAGATTGTCGGAAACCTGCCGTACCCGGGCAGGTCCGTTGCTCATCCTGCGCTGATAAGCACCGCAAGTCTTGGAAACCTCGTACATCCAAAGGGAAAGATCAGGACAACATGATGAACTAATGCCACACCATGGTCTGCAAGCGCGAACACGGCACACCGAGTGGGCCCTTCTAGCCCTCGCAATCAACCGTCGATGCTCTATAATCACAACGTAGCGTTGAGAGGACAACACCCCATGTACCCGCCCGAATATCAGCACCTGCTGGACTTCCTGGACAGCAACCCCGAGTACCTGCAAGACATGCGGACCCGGCTGCTGACGCCCGACCTCATCGCCCTGCCGGAGCAATTCGCCCAGCTGGTCGGCCTCGTGACCGACCTCAGCGCCAGCTTCCAAGCTTTTGCCGAAGCCACCGATCGCCGGCTGGATGCATTGGAAGACCATGCCGCGGAGACAAACCGCCGCCTCACGTCCCTGGACACCAACGTGGCATCCCTCCAGACGAACATGGCGTCCCTCCAGACGAATGTGGCGTCCCTGAACGGCAGCGATCTCGAAAACCGCGCCCGACTGAACATCCTGAACATCGCCATGAACGAACTCGCGCTTAACAGAGGCCGTGTCCTGCTCGCCACTGGCCGCGACACCGAACCAGGGTTCCTAGCCACCATCAACGCTGCCGAGGAAGCCGGCCTCATCACGGAGCAGCAGGCGGACCACGTCCTGGTCGCGGACATCATCATCCGCGCCCGCCGCGCCGACGACAAGCAACACGTACACGCCGTGTTTGAAGTCTCGCGCACCATCAGGCTGGACGACATCACGAGAGCACACAGCCGGGCCGCCACGGTCGCGGCCGCGACCGGTGAACCCACCATCGCCGCCGTAGTCGGCGAGGTGATCCAGTCGCCACAGCAACAGGAGGCCGACGAGGTGGGCGTCAAGGTCCTGTTGCCGCCCATGCTCCGGCAGCAGACGCAGAGCCCAGACGAAACGGCGGACTCCATCTGCTGAACGCAGAGCGAACGCCCCGCTGGCGCGGCTTGCTCTGGATCGCTCAGTAGCTGAGCGAAGGCGGCCTCGATAACTTGGGCGGTTGCGCCGTTGTGCTAATCCTGCTCAATTGATGACCTGAGACCCAACTCGTTTACGATGCTCGTCGTGAACGCGCTGACTGCGCACACTCGACCGAGCAAGTCGACGACCCGCTCCTTGTAGTCCGCGAAGCGGTAAGTGTTGAACCGCTCGCGTATGGTCGGGTCGCGGGGCTTGCGCTCCTTGTACTGGTCGAGGACCCATTCCAGGGCCGAACGGCTGCCCAGGCGGTACTCCCATGCTTCAGACGGGACGCCGGACAGCGAAGTCTGCTCATCCAGAGTGATGACGTTACGCTCCTCGTCGGCGCGAAGGATCGCCCGCGTTGGCGTCACTCCGTCCTTTTCCACCCGCTCCAACGGCCAAGGCTCCAACGTCTCAAACCCCAAGTGCAGAACCAGCAACTCACGGCCCTGCTGCGCCCACCACGCGAAATCCTCCTGGAAGTAAACCCGCGGAAAACCGCGGCGCAGGTCTACCTCGTAGCGCTGGCGGTAGGCCGGGTCGTGGAGGATGGCATAGGTGTAGGCGAAGATGTCTTCGGCGCTGATGCTGTCGTCGCCGTAGTGCTCGCGGAACTGCCGCAGCCCCCACTCGGTGATGTTGCTCACGCGCTCGCCGTCCGCCGTGTAGCGGTAGAGGGGGACGCATTGGGTCTTCTCTAACGTGTCTATGCCAAACAACTTACTTGTTGCTAGAGCTTGAAATGGCTTGCTCGAAGCCGGACCGGAAAAGCTGATGACTGCGTTGCGTTGTTGCAGATCTGGTCCAAAGATTTCGTAGTGCTTCCTCGTAAGGTCGTTACTCATTATCGGATCGGCGAAGTACCACTTCAAAACGAATGGTCGATAATGAGCGGCGATGACTTTATCTTTAGCGAATTCGATGCGCTGGCCCGATTCGAAGTGACGGCGCAGGTTACGGCTCCATTTGATTACAGGATTGTACGACTCGTCCCTCGCATCAAGAAAACCGTTGTAAGTTTCTGCGAAGAAAGCCGCCTTGCGCTGTTCTTCGAGGACGGCAAAATCGTAGGCCCACTCGTCTCTATTAGTAGCATTCCCCAAAGAATATAGGGCAAACACGGCCTGAGTATGGGCTGCAGTTCCCGGTGGAGTTCCTTCCCGATCGGCAATCGCCACCAAAGTTTCGAAATCGCTGTCGGACTGATCGAGCCAGTACGCCTTGCCGTCGGGGGTCACATCAGTGAAGGCAAAGTCGGCGAGTGATTGGTCTTTCAAGTAATCGACTTTGTCAGCAGCTTTCGCATAATCACCGACGGCGTTGTAATACACTTTGAAACCGTCTAGACCACCCCGCCGGACCAAGAAGTAAACGGCGACACCCACACGGATCTTGTTGGAAAAGATATTCCCGCCCTCCTGCCGTCTCCGCTCCCCACTAGTGCGGGCGTTACCTTTTAGGTCAATCACCCACAACTCGTTGAATTCCTCGGCAAGCACCTTACGAAACCCGTCGTCTTGGTGACCATCCAAAAAGCCGCTATTGCTGACGAATCCGATTATCCCGTCATCCGCTAGGCGGTCCGACGCCCAGCGGACGAACCGCTTGTACATGTCGTATTGCTTATGCAGGTTCTGGGCTCCGCTAGCCTGTGCGTAGGTTTCGCGGATGCGCTGGTCTATGACCGGATAAGCGCGATTGGGGTTGAAATCGTTCCAGTAACGTTGGGTGGCGTTGTACGGCGGGTTGCCTATGATGACGCTGATAGGCTTTTCGTTCTGCTCCTGCACGCGGATCCAGTTCTCTTCGGAGACGCCGCCCAGGTTCAACTGTGTTTGCCTTTGCACGGCGGCACCGCTGGCACCCTGCCAGTCCATGTTGTCCAACGTGTCCACGAAACAAAGGCTCGGGAATTCCAAGTAGCGGCCCGTCCGCTCCTTGTAGGTGTACTCAATGTTGAGGTTGGCAATATAGTAGGGGAGAATCTCCACCTCGTTGGCGTGAATTCCGTTGAGATACTTGTACTCTAGCCGGTCGGCCGGCAGATGGTTGATCAGGTTCGTGATGAACGTGCCTGTTCCCGTGGCGGGATCCAGGATGTTCACATTGTTGTCGGCCAACGTCTTGCCGAAATGCTTCTGGAGCAGCCAGTCGGTACCCCGGATGATGAAATCCACCACCTCGTTGGGCGTGTAGACCACGCCGAGGCGGTCGGCAGCACCCGGGTTGTAGGCCTGGTAGAAGTCCTCGTAGACGCCCTTTATGAACTGTTGCTTCTCGCCGTAACCGGCGATGTCATCAGCAGCACGACCGATGGCACCATAGTAGGAACGCAACCGGTCGATGGCCTGGCGTCGCACGTCGCCAGTGAAGAAGGTACGCTCCAAGGCGTCCAACTGGCGAGCGACGCTGTTCTCGCGGTGAAACTGGTCCTCATCGAACACCCTCAGGAAAATGTCCTTGGTCAGAATATGCTGGATCAGCATCTCCCTGACGTGGTCGTTTGACACCTCAGGGCCAATCGACTGGTGGCACAGTTCGAGGAAGATCCGAGCCGCCTCCTGGTACCCGGGGTTGCCAGACTCGGCTTCGACAACAGTTTCGCGGAGCCTCCCCAGCACGGCAGGCAGGTCCGTCTTGAATTGCTGCCTCGCTTCCCGAAACTCTTTGATCTCCGGCAATTCATATTCCAGAAACTTCCGAATCAACTCGTGAAGCGCAGCCGGATCGGTCATGTCCGTCCGCCTCGCCTCCTGATTGTCCTGGACGAGTACGGCGGTGCGCGAGTCCTCGAAAAGAATGTTGTCGCTGGAATAGCCCTGGCCTAGTTTGTTCCGTATCTCACGGTCCAGATCATCGTGGGTATCCTTCGCTTCCCACAAGCCGCGCGTCATGCGCAGGGAGTCCCGGATGGTCCCATCAGGCTTATTGCTACGATCCGACCGCAACTCAGGTACGAGCACCAACCGTTCAGAGTGCTCAGCACAGTAGGCCGCCAGACAGTTTTGGAACGCCGGGCGGATGTTTTCCTCGTTGGCCAACCCTCCAAACTCGATGAGTTGGGAGAGTTCGTCATAGTAGCGGTCAATGTGCGGGTAAGCAGGCATAGGAACCAATCAGGGTTGTGGTCATCCGAACAGAGCCGGAAGCACTCTCCGGGTGTTATACGATGCTCATTCTAACAACCAAGTCCGTGGTGTACCAAAACGCTGACTACCAGGACCAATTACTAAAATGTAAAGGGCGGCGGTAAAGTGGGCCACGTGGACGGCTTGAACTACGACACGGCGGAACACCAACTCCCCACAATACCGAGAAAGCCGAGTCGTCTCCGAGCAAAGGTTGACGGGAATGGTACGAGCAATGGCCAAAAGAATCCGCCCCCAACTATTCCTAGACCAACTAGGACTGATCCTACTTACTGTTCTCGCCGCCCATATGGCGATCTGGGCTGTGGACCTGAGTTGGGAATACCGGATCAAGGTTGAGCTAGCAGACGAGAGCATCGACATCCGCGACAATTGCTGGCCTTCAATCCGGACAAGGTGGGCGCCGCCGAACGGAGAGACGTTCGACCAATGCTGGACGAAGGTAGAAAATCTTAAAATGGCCGCTGAGGAAATGAGTAACTGGGAACCATACAGCGAACAGTGGATGATCCCGACCATCGAAGTCGTCAAAACGGTCGCCCAACACGGAGACGCCGAAAGTGTTGACGCACTCTTCACAGCTCTGTGCCCGTTTTGCAGAGCCGACCACGCCAACCAAGAAGAAGGCCCGAGATAGCCAACACCAGTTCAGGCGGTAATCATGCCAACAACTATGAACGAGGGACTTTGCAACTTCATTCGTGCCGCACGCCGGTACGCAGAACAGTCTTTGATGATTGAACAATATCCGCGATACCAGCAAAGGGAGTATCGGCTGGCTATTAAGGAATTACTCATAGCGGCTTCACACCTCACCGAGCCGCGTAAACCAAGAAGCACTGACAAACCCGAGACCGCAAAGCCTGCCACTGCTCAACTGATTGACGCCGGCCAACGATACAGAACCGATCCGTCCGTTGAGGGCTGCGAACGACTCCTAGCCATGGCAATCCACTGGTACTCGGTCGAAGGCCAGCATGAGCCAAACGAAACGGGCGCCACGTCCGAAACGTGACGCCCGACAGTACGAACGGCAGCCAACGCCTTTATGCTTTGACGCTTTACAGCACCCGGTCCCGGGCCAGCAGATCGTGTAAATAGACCAGCACAGTGTCTAAACCCGGGTCGGATTTGCGGGCCAAAGCCAACAGATCCTCCAGTCCGGATCTGTCCAAATCGTTGCCGATAGTCGCGACGACACGGATGCCAGAGGCTTCCAACGCCTTGACAATCGCCGCGCACAGTACCAGGTTCCGGGCCAGTCGATCCCATTTACTGATCAGCACCGTATCGAAACCCGGGTCGGGCTTACTGGCCGAAGCCAGCAAACCCGCCAGTCCCGGTCTATCCGGGTCGTTGCCGCTTTCGCCCTCGTCAGAGTGCGAGCCGGCGATCGCGATGTTGTTCTGCTCAGCGTACTTTTGGATAGCGGCAATTGCGGCGGCCATCACCTTCTCCGAGTCTTGGTCTGCGCGCGCCACACGGGTGTAGATTACCGCTCGCCGCAGCTGTGGATCCCGTTCTTCGTCGTTTCTGTTGACCATGAAAGATCCTCCTGTTTTCAATATCAGAACGCATGGGCGTTCACTACAATAAAATGGAACCGCCCCACACAGTCACCCGTTCCCAACAGTTGCCTTTGAACAAGCACTGTCCGACGCCTCGAGGCGATAACGCACAAAAATGCGCGTAACTTCGTGCATGATCTCGTGCCACGGGTCGTCGCCTATGGGTTCAAAGTCCCCCTCAACGGGCAAATCGTATGCGTTTTCTATCTCTCCCAGCGGCATCAGCCGCAGCTGCCGTTCGACGTATTTCTTTGGCATTCTCGGTTCCCCCTTCGGAACCGCGTGGTGTGCCCGCCATACAATGCACCTGTGTCCGATGAGACCCGACTTGCTTAGCTCCCACTCCCACGAATACAATAATAATGAGCACACCAGGCGTAACGGTCCGGATCGTGCTAACCGAGGTCGTTGGAGTGATAGTCCAGCGACCTCTTTTTTTGTTTCCTGAAGGCACCAAAGGAAGGCACAAACGCAAGCCACGCGCCTCCATGGTTCCAGCAGTCTTAAATATAGTCTATAGGTAGATGTTTGCGCAACCGCTAAATGTCATTTCCTCACCAAAAGGGATCAGTTTTCTATAGAAGATATCTACCATGAACAAACGCTAGACGGCGCTCCCCATCTGCTTGAATCGTACTATACCTTGTGGTAATATACAAACGACAGCGGGGGAACCTACCGCAGAGGAGAACCCCCCATGGCAATTATTTTGACACCCGCATTCCAGTGCGAGCGATGTTTGCACCGTTGGTTGCCGCGTAACAAAGGCGCCGACGACCTACCACAACATCAGCCCCAAGTTTGCCCCAAGTGCAAAAGCCCTTACTGGAACAAACCCCGGCAAAAGGACCTCGCCCCCGACAGACGAGCCGCCCACAAAGGCCACACCGACACCCCGCTGCCCACTGCACCATCACCGACAGGAAGACTCTCCCACCCCGGCCCAAGCCGGACCAGAAACAAAGCGAGGGATACCGCATGACCACATTTGAGATACCGACTCGTTTAGTGGGTTACGCCAGGGTCTCCAGCGATGCCCAAGACGTGGCCAATTCGATCCAAACCCAATCGACCCGTATCTTCGACTTCGCGAACCAGCCCAATGCACGTTTGTCCTGCATATACACGGACGAGGCACGAACCGGAACAGTCGACGATCGCCCAGGATTCCTTCAAATGATTGCGGACTCTCGAAAGAATCCAAAACCTTTCGACGCCATCGTCGTAACCAACTTTTCCCGGTTTGCCCGAAATCAAGAGGACAGCGTGATTTACAAGGGCCTCCTCAAGAAGCTCGGCATACGCGTTATCTCGATCGAACAACCCAACGACGGCAGTCCCGAAGGCCAATTGATGGAAGGGATCTTCGAAGCCTTTGACTCCTTCTACTCGGCCAGCCTTGGCCGCAACATACGCTTTGGCATCGCAAACCTAATCAAAAGTGGATTTTACCCATATCGTAAAGCACCATTCGGATACGAGAAAAAACCCGTCCAAGCCGGCGGCAAGACCCGTTACAAGCTCGCTATCAACCAAGAACAAGCTGTAATAATCCGCATGATCTTCAACATCTACCAACGCGGGCTAGCGAGCCAGGAAATCCACAAAGACTTGAACGCGCAAGGCATACCAGCACCCAACGGCGGGAAATGGGCAAAATCAAGCGTATATCGGATACTGCGTCACCGCATCTACAACGGAACGATCATGTACCCCGTCGAACCGCAACCCGGACGCGTTCAACTCCGGTTCGACCATATGCACCCCGCAATAATCCTTGACGGACCATTCGAGGACGTCCAGAGAACTCTCGACGCCAGGTCTCCAAACGTCATCCATCCAAGACAGGCTGGCAGCAAATATCTGCTTTCTAATCTGGCCAAATGCAACCTCTGCGGAGCAAACATGGTCCCGCGCCCTTCCAAAGGCAACGCCTACGTATATTGGGTCTGCCAAACCAGACACGACCAAGGCGTCAAGTACTGCGACTGCCCTCGTCGCAACGTCGAGACATTCGAGCCAATGGTCTTGGATGCCATCGTAGATGACATCCTTACCCCAACGAACGTGATGGAATTCATAGCTCACATCGAAGCAGAGGTCCGAGACCAATCCGGCTTTCGCATCGACCTCATCGACACCATCGACAAACAGCTCGACGATCTGGAACAACGCTTCAACCGGCTTACCGACGCGTACGAAACCGGCAAACTCAAGTTGGAAGTATGGGAGAAGCGCATCGACGACCTTGACGAGAAAAAGCAACAGCTTGCCGACACGAAAATGCAGGCCACCGCAGCGGTCGGACACGAACTCCGCATCTTACAAGACCCAGACGCGGCATTGCGTTTCGCTGCCGAACTAAAACTATGCCTCACGGAATGCGAGCCCGCACAACTCAAAACTCTCATCCGAAAGTTCGTCAAGCAGGTCAGATTCGACCACGACAAAGCCATAATCGACTACAAGATTCCGCTTCCCGATGACAGCCAGAACTCAGGGAAGATCTCTCGAGAAATCGACCTGACCGGACAGGTACGTCCTATCGTCCCGTTAGGCCCACCATTCCTAGTTAAACTGCCGGTCACGGCCGGTCGTATAGCAACATCACGGCGGTCCGCCATCGCCAGCATCGACGTGCAGTAATCCGGTTTGGGCAAAAGGCCAACGACCGCACGCTGGTCCAAATCCATGTAGATAGCTTCGAGCGCCGTGCGTAGCAGTCGGTTCCGACGACTTACGGACGACGGTCGCCACTCCGAGGCTAACTTTTCCAAATGTGCCCCGGCCCGGGTCGCGTCATCGATTTCCGGGATGTGCGTGCCGACCAACTCGGCTTCGGCTAGGTTCTTCGCGACCGTGAAGCTTCTCCAGTCGATTTCGCCAGCCAAATAGAGATGCCGGGCCTTCTCGACCTGGGTTTGTATGGAGTGTCGTTTTTGTACGGCGGCGGCGTGGTCCTGCCCTTTCACGTGGTGTTCGATGATCCAGTCGATCCAATCCTCACGCAGCCGGAACCCATCGAACAGCCGCTCCACCTGCTCCTCAAACCGCCATCCCACAAACGACCTCCCCTGGTGGCAACAGATCACACTCAGGCCCCGGTCCGGGCTCTTGTAGTAGGTCTTCCCCTCTGAACTCTGGGTCTGGGACCACAGCTCAGTCCCACACTCGTGGCACCGCAACAGTTTGGTCAGCAGATGCGGATGCTCACTCTTCATGTTGCTGGACACCGAACGCCGGGACCGGTTCTTTGCCATCCGCTCCCGCACAGCCTCGAACAGCTCCACGCTGATCAGCCCCTGGTGCCGGCCCTCGCCTTCCACCGTTTCCCCCATGATCACCTGGGGTTTCTTGCTCTTGGTGTGGAACCCCTGCTCGTTCAACCACCCTGCCAGCGTGCTCATCAACTCCACACCGTTGGCGTACCTCTGGAACATCTCCACCACGGCCTGCGCCTTCTCCCAGAGCCATCGCCGCACCAGGTTGTCGCGATGGTAATGCCGGCGCGCCCGTTTGATTTACCGATAAGCCGGCGCCAGTAGGGCAAGGCTGCTATGTCGGCGCGCGCCGTCAGAACTCTGGTTGCAGAAGAGATTGCATTAACCCATGCGCCCTGGACTGAACCTGTCGGAGTCAAGGTCAACGGCAATAACGCCAGGGAGCCCCGTGTTTCCTGGCGTGGTGGTTTTAGACCGCGTGTTTGGTTCACCTCGGGAACGCTAGCCCGACGGTGATCACGATCTACCAATAATTTCCGACGAACCGGAGAGGCTGGGATGCGCTGAGGGCACGCGTCGGGTCTACAGGGACTTACCACCCTTGGCCGATGAACCCGATGGAAGCATTCCGTGACGGGCCACAGAATGTAGATCACTCGCTACAGCTTGTCGCCACGCGAATGAAGATTCACACTAAGCGACGACGTGGATCTTGCGCGTGCAATGACACCACCGCGCGCCAGTAGCCCGCCGCTGACCGATGGCACGACCTCGGTCGTAGGACTATATTGACCATCAGTTGTCGGCGGCGGTTCCATGCGAGGCAAACGCTCTGCGGTCCCCCATCTAGCAATTCCGACGCCGGAGAACGGGTCAACCACGCTCGAAACCTCTCAGAAAACACCTGCCACCGGCGGTGAGAATCCTGCTCGTTGATGCCCCATATCGCGGCAGGCCCCCACCAACAACCTGCCCAAATTCCGGTGCAGGCCAACGACGGCCTGCACCGGGGGAGCGCCGAGAGTACTTCCCGGACGATTCTCTCGGTCAGTCGCTCCAGTTCATCCCACAAAACTCGGATTTCCACTGGTCCAGTTTTGGGAGCAAACCAGTCCTGTTGGCCTCGCTACCGTCGTCCCGGGATCGGTCCGAGACTCTCCCTGCAAAGATGCACGGGCAATTGTTGCTGTTGTTTCTCCAAAACGGCCGCCAACCAAAAAGCCTTGGAGAGCCGCTACGAAAAGGCACCCAGACCCGGGATTATTGTCTCTCGGAAGGCGTCCACCTCCGCCCACGGCATGTCGTAACCGCCCTCCTGGGTGTGGGTGGGAAAGATGAAGACATGGCTGATACCCGATTCGTCCCTGGCCCGCTTCAGTCTGGCCAAGCACTCCTCAGGTGTGCCGAATAGACCGAAGGCATCGCATATTTCGGCTGCCTGAGCGTCGCCGATGCTCTCGGGGACAAAATCGTCGGTCAGGCCGATGCCGGCCTCTCGCAGCCAGACGAGGTTGGAATCGCTGGGGTATTTCAGGTACGGTTGGTCGGGCCGAAACCACTGTTGGGGAAAGCGACGGGCGGCCGAGCCATCATCCGACACCGTCGTCGGGGTGATGAAGATCGTTTGGAAACCGTCGAGGCTGCGTCCGGACCGCGCCGCTCCGATTTCCAGTCTGCGGCGGGCCGCGTCCACCGCTTTGGGATGAAGGCCGACAAGCAATAGGGCGCCATCGGCAACTTCACCGGCCAACTCCACCATCCGTGGACCGGCGGCGGTCATGAATACCGGTGTCGGCCGGTCGCTAAAATTACGTAGCCGGGTTTCGACTCCGTTGAATTCCACCAACTCGCCTCGTAGCAGGCGGCGAATGGTGGTGACGGCCCGGCGCATGGATTCCACCGTGGCGCGGCGCCGGCCAATATTCCCGACGGCGAGGTAGCCGGGAGCCACGGTCAGGCGTACCCGCTCCGGGGCGATCTCCTCCAGCGAGTGGGCCAGCGAGGCCAGAACCATCGAATGCCGGGTAACCGGGTTCGAGGTCGCGGGATACAGGGTTAGCCGGGAGGTCCGCTCGGCGGCCAGGGCCAGGGTCAAAAAAACGTCCCGCCCGCTGTGTTGGTGGTCATGGACGCCAACCCCGGTAAATCCTGCGGCCTCACATCCAGCGATGAAATCGGCGGTCTTTTGGACCGGCAGGCCGACGGGAACCCTGATATCCACTTTCATTGAGCACACCTGCTATTCAGACCAAAGATGGGCGAACCGGGTAGCTACCACCTGCTCATAGGCTATGTCCCCGGAGAGCAGGCCGACATTTCGGGAGAACTCGTTGAGGTTGGCCACAGAGTTCGGAGAAATTTCCGCGACGTAGTAGGGGGCGTCCCGTCGGACCTGGTCCTCGATCAATGCGACTTCATCGGGTGGGAACAGCCGCTCGCCCACCCCGGCTGCCAGAGACGGATCGGCCCGCAGCGCCCGATGCGCCTCCACGATCGCGCTCACCGCTCCCTCCGCTGCGTCTGGAGCGTCTTTAACCAGCCGGTCGGTGGTGACCAACGCCGCAAAGGTGAAGTCCCTCGCTGCCGGCCGCCCCAGCCCTCGCCGCAGGTCGAGCGCCACGCTACCTATCCCGTTTCGTACCGCCACTTCGGCTCCCATCGCGTTGGCCCAGAACCCGTCGATTATCCCCTCCTCCAGGGCTCGGGCAGCGTGGACGCCGAAGGATACGCCGGCGTCCACGCCGCCGAGTACCGGCGCCAGCGTCGCACCGTCCCGCATGGGGTCCACACCCGCTTCCGCCAGCAATCGGCGCAGCGCGGCGTCGGGACCGGGTGCCGCTCCGGTACGCAAGCCCTTGACTGCCGCAGCGTTCCCGGGTCGGACCCCCTGGTCTGAACGCAACACCAGCAACCAGAAGGTATGCTGGGACACCGCGGCCAGCAACTTCGCTCCTTCCCAGCCGGGGAAGGCCGAGGGGGTGGCGTGGGCGGGACCGGTCACGAAGTCGACCCCGCCGTCCCGCAACGCTTCCATGACCCCGCCCACCGGAAAGATCATCTCCAACTCCACATCCATTCCCTGGGCCTTGAAAAACCCCAGCTCTATGGCGGCAACCGCGGGAAAGTAGGAGTTGGAAACCAGATCGGGTACCGCGATGCGCATTCGAGTCGGCTCCTGGCCCCCGGCCGGTAACAGGGCGCGAGGTCGGGTCAAGTTTACCACCGGTCTCGCATCCAGTATCTTCTCGATGGCGCTGGTGCAACCGGCAGAGTAGACAGGCCCGACGCTCCGGGGTTGATGCCAAATTATCACTGGTGGGTGCAGCGACGACCCAGCCGCCCGTTCCGATACCCGTCCGCCCTTCGTTGTGGCGTTGGCTATAGTTCAGGCAACCAGGAGGAGCACCGCATGACTACGTCCTACCGTCCCACCGGATTGATCCGTTACCACGCCGCCGGCGCGTACCGGGGATACACTCTCTTCTCACCCAACGGCGGGGACGACGCTTACCTGATAGATATGGAAGGCAACTTCGTCCACCGCTGGCACTATCCCGGCGGCATCGCCTACGGCTTCCTGTTAGACAATGGCAACCTGCTTTTTCGAGATCAGGGGTCCAACCCTCCGGGCGCCGACCACATCCGGGAACTGGATTGGGACAGCAGGTTAGTCTGGGAGTATTACAATCCCAGCCTGCGGCGCCACAACCGGCTTCCCAACGGCAACAACCTGTTCCTGTTGCAACGCGACAGGATACCCGCGGAACTGACCAGAAGGGTTCGAGGCGGCTTCAACACGGCCAACGACCCGGAGCAGATGCTCGGCGACCAGGTGGTGGAGGTTACGTCCGCTGGAGTCGAAGTGAACGTATGGCGGTCTGCCGACCACCTGGACCCGGAAACGGACGTGATTTGCCCCCTGGAAAGGCGCGATGCCTGGGGAGGCGCGAACGACCTTACATCGTCGCCCGACGGCAGTACCTTCCTGATCAGCTTCCGCATCCTCGATACCGTGGCGTTGGTGGACCGGTCAACGAGCGAAATTACCTGGAAGTGGGGGCCGGGCCACATATCCCATCAACATCATCCCACCTACCTGGACAACGGCCACGTGCTGCTGTTGGATAACGGCGCCCACCGTCGGGGATTGAGCTACTCCCGGGTGATCGAGGTGGACCCATCCGCCAGCGAGATCGTGTGGCAGTACCAGGGCCTGCCGATGGTTTCCTTCTTCACCCACTTCACCGGCGGGGCGCAACGCTTGCCCAACGGCAACACTCTGATAACCGAAGGTCTTACGGGCAGGTTGTTCGAGGTAACGCCCGGAAACGAGATAGTGTGGGAATTCATCAGCCCCTTCGTTGTTCCGTCCCAGTTCGGCATGGCCAACGGCGTGTTCCGGGCCCACCGCTACGGCCCCGACCATCCGGCATTGCAGGGGAAGGAGTTGGACCCGGATCGACTCGGCAATTTCAATCGGCTGTATGGAGGCAGGTAAACCGAAGTCTTCCGGCACGCCGAACGGGAAATCCTGGCCGGCGCCTAACACCGGCCGATGCACGGCATCCCGATGGGGGCCAAAAACCATATCTGGACCAAGGAAGGGGTATCGGCGCCGCCAGTCTCAGATCGATAGCTACGCCTTCCTGCGGGGTTCGGGCGTTCCCCAGATTTACGGCCGCCCCAGGGAGCAGATAAACTAACTCCAAATTCTGCGACTGAACGAACAGCAGCCTGGTCGCCATTGAGAGCGGCCCAGTTTCCTGACGACAGCTTCACGGAGGTCGACGATATGTACAACAAGCCCATGATCAGCCTGGAACAGGCCCAAAACGCAATTACGGCCATGATCGCCGATTTCAACCGGGATCCTGACCGACGCAAGGTCGATATGGCGGTGGTGGACGATGCCGGAAACCTGCTGGCCTACGCCCGGATGGACCGCTGCCTGAGACCCACCTTTGCCATTCGCAAAGCCTACACCTCCGCGGTCCGCTCCATGGACACCGCCGCTTTCGCCGAGCAACTCAGCAGCACGGGCCGGTCGCTCGAGTCCTTCGGGGATCCCCAGTTGATAGCGATACCGGGCGGAGTCGCCGTTCTCCACGACGGGATGGTAGTCGGAGCCATCGGAGTGGGGGGCCTGCCCAGCGGGTTCGACGACGAGGCCATCGCCAAGGCGGGGGTAGCGGCACTAGGAATTTAATTGAGATAGAGTCAACCGTAAAGCCCGCGAATGGCGCAAAGACGACCAGTATCGCGCCCATCGAAAAGGCAGCAGAGCGCCCTCCCCCGTCTCCACCATCCCGTAAATTTTATACATACGGGTTGGCCGTGGTGGTCACCCTGGATGGTGTCTCAATGGTCGGCACCAGGGCCGTGAAAAAATTCTGGCAGGGTGTTGAAAAAGGGGTCGGTTGGGGGGTGATGGTACGATGCGATGTACCATTAGGTGTGGAGGTTGCTCATTGGGAGGCAAAGCAGCGTGACAGGTTGAGATTCTCACAGCGGTAACGCCCGACGCCCTGGTGCCCCAGAGTCATCGAGAACTCCAGCCTGGAACTGGACTAAGACGGACGTATCGACGTGGAGCCCGACCTCTCCTGGCGGCTGTCCGGTTCCAGCGCAACCGGTTCGCTCCCTTGGTTCGTGGCCGACGCCAAGTACAAGAAGCTGGTTACGCCAGGCTTCAAACACGCTGACATCTATCAGATGCTCACGTACTGCACGGCGGCGGGTCTACCCTCGGTGATCTTGATTTACGCCGCCGGAGAAGACGAACCGGCCACGTATCGTATCAACCATGCCGCTAAGACCATCGAGGTCGATTCGCTGGACCTCTCCGGGACTAGCGACTTCCGTTCTCAGCGTTCGGCGATGAGGGTGAAGAGGACCTCGCATTCATCAGCGCCCTGAGGCAGGCAGCCCAGATCGTCCAGGAGCAGGAGGTTGAAGTTGTCCAGATTGCGTAGCCGCCGGGGCAGACGCGCCGCATACGGAAGCACGAGTTGGTCGGCGAAAGTCGCTGAACCCAGCGTCTATGTGCACAACGTCGCGCCTTCCGACCACTCCCGGCCGCGTGTTTCGCCGCCGCCCGGGCGGGTGCTAGCGAACCTTCACTACCTGAAATCCGGAGGAGTGGGGAACATGGACAGGAGCGGCGAAACGGCATCAATCTGGGCGGAACCAATACTTCCGATTGTGGGGCAGCCACACATGCCCATGGTGGCGTCCAACTCGTCCCGCAATATATCCAGCACAGCTTTGGCGCCAGCCTCACCATCAACGGCCAATCCCCAGAACAGGGGGCGGCCGATCAGAACGGAGCGGGCGCCCAACGCCAGCGCTTTGAAAATGTCGGTCCCCCGCCGGATACCACCGTCCAGATACACCTCCGCATTGCCATCAACGGCCTTTACCACCTCGGGAAGCACTTCGATAGAGGCGGGCGTGGTGTCCAGATAGCGGCCGCCGTGGTTGGAAACGATGACTCCCTGGGCGCCATTCTCCGCAGACCGCCTGCCGTCCTCGCCGGACATTATCCCCTTGACCACCACCGGAAGCCGGATGCTGGACGCAAACCAGTCCAGGTCGTCCCAGGTGGCCGCCACGTCGCGGATATCGGTGGGACTGGCTGGGGCCTCAGGAGCGAAGTCGCTACCGTGGGCGCCCAGGTCCAGGTGGGTGTAATTGGGCGATGGCGCGAGGACCCAGCCGTTGCGGATGTTGCGTTCACGCTTTGGTGCGATCTTGGCGTCCAAAGTCATGCAGATGGCAGAATACCCGGCTTCCTCGGCCCGGGCGGCCATCTCTAGCGTCAGGCCGCGGTCCTTGAAGAAATACTGCTGGAACCACAGCGGCCCGGTGGCCGCCGCCGCCACGTCCTCCAGGGTACGCGAGGCGTGCGAGCTGAGCACCATCAATGTTCCCGCCGCTCCCGCCGCTCTGACCGAAGCGATCTCCGCTTCCGGGTGGGCCGACTCGTGATTGCCCGCAGGATCCAGCATGACGGGCAGGGCTATTTCCTGGCCCAGCGCTGTGGTGTCCAAGCTCCTCTGGGCCACGTCCACCATCATGCGCGGGCGCAGCATGATGGAGTCGTACACCGCCCTGGTACGTCTGATGGTGATTTCGTCGGTGGCGCCGCCGGCGATGTAATCGTAATCACCCTTCTGAATTCGCTCCCTGGCGATCTCTTCGTACTCGAAAATGTTGACGGGTTCCACAGTCATTTGGTTACTCCACTCGAAGGATGGGTTTGGCCGGGCACATTATACATAGCCCTCGTCCTGTTCACCGACTGGGCTTATCGAAGGACAATTACAGATCAGATGTTGGAACCAGGTTCTGTTGACATTTCCAGTCATTCCCGCGGAAGCGGGAATCCAGAGAGTCGGGAGGTGGCTAATTTCGGGATAGTTATGCTTATTTGGAGCACTGGATTCCGGCCCCGCATCGAGTACGGGGTCGCAATGACATGAGGAAAGCCGAAAGGCCCTGAGCCAGCAGGGTTATGGCTGAGGGATTGGGCCAATTGGTTATATGTGGTGGAGAAGTTGGTGGTGGACAGCCGGTTGTGGAATTCCGGGTCATCGTTGAACTGCTTGAACAGGGTGGTGTAAGTGGTCACGAGGCTGGTCACTGCTGCCTGCAAAGCCTTGTCGTGCTCAACTCTGGCGTTCTGCCGGTCGGAGAAAGCAACGGCGTTCTGGTAAGCCTGTTCCTCCGCCACCTTAGCCGGGATTTCTTCCGTCACCACCTGTCGGATCTTGTCCTTGTCTTCCCAGGGGATGTCCCCGAAGAGGTCGTTGAACTGGTTGACGATGTTGGACAGCCGCTCCAACTCAGGTTCCGCTTTGCGGCCGCCGGCGGCAGTGGGCGCCGGTTCGATCTCGGCGTCTTCATCGGAGAGCATTATGCTCTGCACCGCCTGTTTCTCCAACCGGTAACTATCCATGTCGATGGCTTCCAGGATTCCCTGGGACAGATCGTCCTCGATGGGCGCTGGCAGCTTGGGCACCAGGAGGGGGAGGAAGATGGACAACTTCTCCCACTCGGCGTTGTTGTAGGGCAGGATGGCGCTGAGGAACCCGTAGGTGCGCAGGAACCCCTTGGCCTTGCCCTTGAAGTCCACCTGCCGTCCTCGTCCAGCTCCTCCCGGTAGGTGGCCACGCCGGCGTCCAGGATGGGATCCAGCCGGTCCCGGTCGGCCGCCTCAAAGAACTTCTCGGCGCAGACCAGGAACCGGTAAGGCTCCTCCTTGATCTTGTCCTCGGTGGTTTCCTCCTCCGGCTCTTCGCCGGCCTTGCTCAGCGCCGTGGACATGATGGCGGTGGTGCGTCCGCCCTGGCCGGAATGGGCTTCGTCAATGATGATGGCGAACCGCCGGCCCCGGTGCTCGTTACCGATGGAATTCACGATGACCGGGAACTTCTGCACCGTAGAGATGATTATCTTCTTGCCCTCCTGAATCAGCCTGGAGAGGCCGGCCGCGGTTTCTCGTGCCCCACCGTGGAGCTGACCTGGGTGAACTGACGGATGGTGTCGCGGATCTGCCGATCCAGGTTCCTGCGGTCGGTAATCACGATGACGGTATCGAGGACAGGCGCGCCGTCCTTCTCCAAGCCGATGAGCTGGTTGGCCAGCCACGCGATGGAGTTGGACTTGCCGCTGCCTGCCGAGTGCTGGATCAAGTACCGGATACCGACACCTTTCGCGCCCACATCGGCCAGCAACTTGCGCGTAACGTCCAGCTGATGGTAGCGGGGCCAGATCTGTCGACGCTCCTTCTTCCTGGTCTTCTGGTCCTGCGATTCGACGATCTAGGCGTAGTTCTCGATGATGTCGGTCAGGCTATCCCGGGTGAGCGCCTGCTTCCACAGGTAATCTGTCTTGAGTCCGTTGGGATTGGGCGGGTTGCCGCGCCCGTCGTTGTGCCCCAGGTTGAAAGGAAGGAACCAGGACTGCTTGCCCCGCAGGTGGGTGCAGAACCAGACCTCGTGGTCGTCCACCGCGAAGTGGGCCAGACACCGCCCCATCTCGAACAGCCGCTCCCGGGGGTTCCGACTCACCTTGTACTGGTTGATGGCGTTGTCCACCGTCTGCTTGGTAAGGCTGTTCTTTAGCTCGAAGGTGAGGATGGGCAGGCCGTTGATGAAGAGGCACAGGTCCAGGGCAAGCTGGGCGTTGTCGTTGTTGTAGCGCAGCTGGCGGGTTACGGTGAAGCGGTTCAGGCCGTAGAGCAGTTTGGCCGAGTCGTTGCCCGGCGACGGCGCGCCATAGAACAGGTCGATCCGGTGCGGGCCGTGCTTGATGCCGTTGCGCAGGATAGCAGTCGTGCCCCGCTTGCTGATCTCCCCTTACAGGCGGGCCAGGAACTTGCGCCGGGTGATGTCGCTGCCCAGGTTGAGGGGCGGCGGCCACCTCCAGCTGCGTGGCGTGAAGAAACTGCGAAAGCTGCGCGATGTCCACGCAATATTCCCGGTCGTAGTCGCGGGGGTCGCTGTGGGACCAGCCCACGCCATAGACCGGCCGGAGATCCTCGGTGGCGTGATATTTGACGCTCCCGTAAGGCACGCCGGTCAGCCAAGTGCAGATGAGGCTCTCGAGGCCCTTTTCGCTGGTGTCGGTGGTCATATTAGTTCCACTCCCGTCGGCCTACGAACCTTGGGTGAGAGCTTCCAGCTTTCCGAGCCATTCCGCAAAATGCTGGCATTTCGTTCGCAGAGTAGTCAACCCTATCCTTTCGGCTACTATCGGGCCGGATGACGGTTTGTCGGATTCATACTCCGGTATTTCTCTGATTATTCGCTTTGACGGCGCGGTTTCGTTCCCATCGTTGATTAGCTCAGGGTTAGATTGCTCGGCAACTTGAGCGAGCCTCCCGATTCCTGCGGAATGCCGGTCGAACCGCACTTCAAGTTTTTGGGGGTCGCAAAATAATAGCGCTTCAAATTCGTGGAGTTGGAGATAAGGAACGAACCGCCGGTCGGATATGTCCTCCCCCAAAGCATCCTCAAGAAGCTGAATTCGGGCATAGGGATCGTGCTCTTGTCTGGCATCTTCGTAACCAGGGAAATCTCCGGGCAGGGCGTAAAGGTCGAACATGGTTGTGAAACGCGCATCGGAGTTTTGGTCTTCCCTCATCCAAAGCTCAATGTCCCTCTTTGCCTTCGTATAATCCCGGATACCTCCACTGTATTTTCGGCCACGCGACCGGCTCGTCTCAACACACCGGGCCGCAACCCAGATGGAGCGGTCAGCCAGGTGCGGGCGCAGGATATTCTCCACGAACCGGCGTTCCGTTTGTCCTTCCACTACGAAATGCAATCTTACGGGCATTAGGGTTGTCCACCCAACACGTTCTTCTCCCACAACTCAGAAAGCGAATAGTCGTCCAGCCACTCTCCCAACTTTTCGGAATCGAGATCATGCCTGAATACCGATTGCCGGCCCTCACGCTCGACCACCACGATGTCTTCAGGCTCAAAGCAATCTACCAGTGCGGTGGATTGAGTGGCTACTATCACCTGAATACTTTTTGACACCGCTCCTATCAACCCACCAACCACGGTTATGGCGTATGGATGCAGCCCCAGCTCCGGTTCGTCGAGAATCAGGACGTCCGGCAAGGTGTCTTCCGGTTGCAGCAGCAGCGATACCAGGGCAATGACCCGCAGCATCCCGTCCGACGCCTGAGAAGCGTCGAATACCTGGTCACTGCCCTGCTCTCGCCAGGCCAGCAACATATGCCCGTAGTCGTTTACTAACTCAAAGTCGGAGAAGAACGGCAGAATCAATCTTATATTATCCACGATGCGGCGGTAATGCCAACTTTCACGCTCCTTGAGACGAAAGAGGAAGGGGGCGATATTGCCGGCGTCTTCCTTCAAATAGCGGCTGTCGTTTACTGCCCACTTGCCTCGGATTCGGGCGCTGTCTGCCGTGTTGTGAAATTGATAAACGATGATTCTTTGCAGGATGTCTCGTATAACGCGAGCAGTGGTGTCCCCGGTGGCTTTCTCGATTAGGGCGGGACCACTATGACCGGCTCCTGTCGGAATCCATGGAGCCGTGGAGCCATATATGCTCCTGGAAAAGCGGTAACTTTCATCTGCAAATATCAAGGTATCGCCGGCGGCGAAAACCAGCCGGAAAAAGTACTGGTTCTCACCTGCATCGGTTTGAATCGTTAACTCGGCTTCAATCTCCCGCGTCACGCCCTGCCCGTCGTGCAACAACTTGCCGGCCCCTCCTTGCTGACTCACGAATAGTCGGAGGTTACTAGGGTCGGCCAGCATCCAACTCATCATGCGAAAGAAAGAGACAAAATTGGATTTGCCCACACCATTAGGCCCAATAAGAACGTTGAGTGGGCGGGGCTTGAAACCTACCAAGTCGTTGATAGTCTTGAATCCTCTCAGGGTTATTGACTCAAGCCTGCTTCCCATAATCCTTTATCTTCCCCCATGAGGCCGTATCTCTGGATGTACTGCGGCCAGCTTTCTGATAGTTCCACCGCCCCTCCTCGGGCAACTGCGCTGCCGGTCAGGTGGGTGCAGATGAGGCTCTCAGGCCCTTTTCGCTGGTGTCGGTGGTCACGCTATCCCTCTAACATCTTCAGATAGGCACTTCCCGCACCTTTCCATCAATCATACAATCACCTCGCTTGCCATTGACGGTTCCCGGCCACCGTCATCGGGGAGTTGTCCATGTTGTCCCCCAAGTGGTCGTTCGCGTCCATCGGGGCGTCATCGCTGCCTTCCTGGGGCAACCGGGCCGCCGCAGCTTGCCGCGTACTCACGCAGAACGCGGTTGATTGCAGTTTGGTATCCCTTTCCGTCTTCCGTCTGTGCCTTAAACCAGGCGATGATGTCGGCGTCCAATCGTAGTGTTATCTGCTGCTTGACCGGCCGATAGAATCGGCCCCGCTTGGCGTCTGACCAGTCGAGAGTTTCCGGGATGTCGCTGAAATCGATCTCGTCATCCGGCATATCGGCCAGCGCCTGGAGCTCTGCCAGTTGGGCTTCAGTGAGCCCATGATTTTCCTTCTTCATATCGCTCTCGTTCCTATCGATCAGCTTTGCGGGCGCTGATTATGCGCCCTGCCTCCTCGCCCGTTGTCGGGTCGGGACCGGGCGGTGTGTGAATTACCATCAATACCACCGGCCCTACGATTCCGATGGTTTGAAGGCGGGGCTCCAGTGGGTAATAATCTTCACGGGTCGCATGGAGGGAATCCCGGAAGATCAACTGCGCGGTGTCGAAGCTTATACGATGTTTGGCCCGGTTGACGCGGTCTTTGTCTGGGTCCCAGGTCCAAATAATCTGACTGGCCATTATGTAGTTATTGTATTGTAGTTACAAATGGGGACGTTGGTCAAGCCCGACAAAGATGGCAGACCGACTTTCGTGTGCGCCTGCCTGGGTGAATGACTCACCGAATATCGGGGCCTCTTCGTCGGACTCGTCCGGCAGGTTGGCCGCCGCCCGCACGTCCAGCTTGCCGGTAACCACGTCGGAGATCAGGCGGGTGCGGTACCCCCGCAGCAGGTCAATCTGTCGGCGGGCGGCGGCGACTGCTTTATCGAGTCCATCGTTGTATTTTCGTAAGGATTGCGCGATTCGAGATTGTTCTTCAAGAGGAGGAACTCCGAGCCAAAGATTCATGACTCTTTCCACTGCAAGCCCGGGCTGGGCAGCTGCAATTGAATACTGGTTCAGATCCATAACCATCAATGCCGCCTCAAACCAATCCAAATCGTGACTTGGGTATAGGCTCGCTACTACAGCGTGCTCTGATGCCCAGAATCGGCCGCGGGCCAGATGCACGTTGCCACACAATGCACCTTGCCGCCCGACGAATGGCGTGCTTGCGATGATGGCCGGTTACGACCACGAATTCGTCGAGGATGCGGGTCTTGTCGTTTTTCGAGGAAGCCCGGTAGCGGTCCCGTATCGTTGCCAGCAACTCCCGTTTCGCCATCTTGCTCATGCCTCCTGCCGCACCGACGCCTCCCGATTTTTCGGTGGCATTCCGCGTGCGGCAATCACTTCCTAGGGGGTGTCGTCAAAATGGCGGTAGGGTGGTAAATTGCTGGAAATGGGGAGAGTGTGGAAGGTGGGGGTATGACAGTAGCGCACCGGCGCCACGATATGACCGATGAGGTTTGGGAGCGGTTGAGGCCGCATTTGGCCGGGGGAGAGGGCAAGAGGGGCCGACCGGCCCAGAGCCTGCCCCGTGCCACGACACGGGGACAACCGGCGGTTTATCGACGCCGTGTGCTGGATACTGCGCACCGGTGCTCCTTGGCGAGATTTGCCCCCGGACTACGGAGATTGGAAGAACACCCACCGCCGCTTCTGCCGCTGGCGGGACCGGGGCGTGTGGGCCGGACTGTTGGAGGCGGTGATTGATGACCCTGATTTCGAGTGGCTGATGATAGACGCCAGCTATATCAAGGCCCATCCCCACAGCGCCGGCGCCCGGGGCGGAAATCAGTCCATTGCCCGCACAAAAGGGGGCTGAACAGCAAGCTGCACCTGGCGGTGGATTCCCACGGAATGCCGGTAAGGCTGGCGGTGACCGAGGGTACGTTTGCCGACTGCTCCCAGGCTTTGCCTCTGATTGAGGGCATAGCAGCGGAGTGCCTGCTGGCGGACAAAGCCTATGACACCAATGAAATCATAGCCACCGTCCGGGAATTGGGAATGGACCCGGTGATACCGCCCAAAAGCAACCGGAGAGAAAAGCGGGACTATGACCGGGCGCTGTACAAGCTGCGGCACCTAGTGGAGAACGGATTCCTGGAATTCAAGCAGTGGCGCGGGGTGGCAACCCGCTATGCCAAGAGAACGGCGTCGTATTTGGCCATCTGCCAGCTCCGGGCAGTGATGATCTGGAGCAAACTCTTTTGACGACACCCCCTAATAAGTCTCCTTTTTATTGAGGCAATGCGAGCTCGCGCCGGGCAGTTGCGCGGCATGGCGGGGAACCGGTTTTGCTCGATATTGCTGCGAGGTTCACCTGCGGTCTACGTCCACGTAGTTGGACCTTGGGCTGGCGATGCCCTGGATGTTGAGAGCCTGGACCCGGTACACGTAGTACTCGCCTGCTGGCGCGTCGGTGTCGGTGTAGGTGGTATCGGTGTTGCCGGTGTCGCGGACGTAGATGAGGAGATGTCTCTGGGTGACGGGTTTGCGGCGGAGGATGGAGTAGCCGGTAACGGAGTCGTCGTCGGGGGCGTCCCAGTCGAGCACGACGTTGCCGCCGGAGATGGTGTACGTCAGGTTGGTGGGCTTTTTCGGAGCCGACGGACTGGGTGTTTCATCCGGGGACGTGGGGTTGTTGGTGGGAGTCACGACGGCGCAATTGCCCCGGCCCCACAGCGTGACGCCGCGGGCCCACACCTTGTGGGCGTAGCCCATGTAACTCGTGACGGAGACTCGCGTGGCTTCGCCGACCGGGTTGGCGAAGCCAAACGGGCCGCGTTCGATGGGCTCGCCGTTGCTGTAGGTGCCGCCGGTGGGGCAGCTGTTGTTCCTGATGTGGTCGTTGGGTTCGACCCTGCCGTACTCGTAATAGATTACGGGTAGTAGTCCATCAGTTTTGGATTGATGGATACAGGGACTTCAATTTGATGCGCGCGTCCGCGGTGGTGAAGCGCCAGTCCACCCGTATTGTGTCCCGGTTGCGCTGCTGCTGCCACGCTCCTGCTTCCCGCCGCAGAACCCCCTGGTCTGGAATGCGGCGGTTCAGGCATTGGCGGGCCAGCACCCCCAGTTCTATCTCGGCCCTGTTCAGCCAGCTGCCATGCTTGGGCGTATAGTGAATCTCCAACCGCTCCGCGATGCGCCGCGCCTCCGCCGGCTCAAATGCCTCGTACAGGGACGCTGGGTGATGGGTGTTCAGATTGTCCATCACCAGTACGATCCGGTCTTTGTCCGGGTAGTCCTCGTCCACCAACTTCCTGACCACCCGCGCCCAATCGACTTTGGTACGCCGGTCCGTCACTTCAACTCGGCGCCACCCCTCCAGCGGCGCGAACACCATAAACAGGTTGCTCACCCCGTTGCGCTGGTATTCGTAATCGTAGGCCCGGGCCGCCCCAGGCCGTGACGGGCGGGGCTGACGGGTCTCGCTTACCTGCTGCTTGCTGGTCTCGTCCAGGCACACCAGCACTTCGTTGTCCCCATAGGGGCGATGATAAACCTCCAGCACGTCTTCCATCGCACATACGAACTCGCGCACATACGAACTCGGCGCTGCCTTGGGGCGGGATGCACCAGCACTCCTTCAGCCAAGGCTTGAGTTCGTTTTTTTCAGCGTCTGCCGCACCGTTTCGGTGCTGATGCTCTCCACTATCTTGCATTCAACCAGCCGGTCCGCCAGCAATTTAAGCGTCCAACTTACCCGGCCCAGTGGCGGTTCGGCGCAGGCCAGGGCAATCAGATGGGCTTCCCCCTGACCGTCCAACTTCTTCTGACGGCGATTGAGTTGCTCCCGGCGTCCCAAGGCCGCCTCCACACCCTCCTCCACACAGCGGCGGCGTACCCTTTCCACCGTCGCCCGGCCAACTTGGAGGGACCGGGCGATATCCCCGTCCTTCATCACCCCGTCCCCTTGCGCCTCATCGCTCAACAGCAGAATGCGAGCATGGGTCTGCCGGTAGGCCGCCGCCCGCCCTCTCGACACCATTGCCTTCAATTCCTGCCGCTCCTCCACACTCAGTTCGACCCGGTACTTCTTCTCCATTACCCACTCCCCGCACCTTATTCTTTAGCTCCTTATAATTAACCTCATTATCCATCAGTTCAAAGATGTTCAACTAGTAGTCCGCCGGACCAGGCACCGGGGTCGCGATCGACGATTGAGGGGAATAGGGTATCGAAGCTGAGGGTGTACCGGTCAGAGTCTTCGTCGTAGTCGGCCGCGATGTCGGGCGGGAGCCAGGCGGGGTAGGCGTCTCTACTGATCTGTTCGGGGGTCATCGAGGTGGTGTAATTGAAAGGCGGGCTCCAGTCGCTCCAAGCGTCGCCGACGACCCTCTGGAGGCGGACGGTTATGGTCTCTGAACGGACCCTTGAGGAAGTATAGTAGTCGTCGCTGAACTCTGTGTCTGGCACTTCGTTGAAATCCTGGGAGCTGGTGATATTGATCTTGTATCCGGTACTCGGGCTCTCGTTGGCTGGGTCGTTTGGGGCGATAGAGTAGTCGGCGGTGCATGCGGTGAAGCGGTCGCATACCCATTCGTGTTGGCCGACAGCGTTGGTGTCACGCTCGACGGTCAAGGTTGGAGGGGAAACCGGGTTGCCGGTGGTTGTGGCGATGTCGCAGTCACCGTTGCCGGCCAAGGTGACGGCCCTGATGGCGAGGTAGCGGTGGGGCGGTACGGCGATCTTGGCCGTGAGCTTGTCGGAGTCGGTGGGATGGGGTGAGGTGTTGATGCTGCGCCAGCGGGCCGAGTTCGGACATCCGCTGGATCTCTGGGATGTGGCCCACTGGTACCTCTCGACGGCCAGGCCGCCGGACCATGACTCGCCGGTGCCGGCGATCTTCTTCACCCCGTCGAAGGTGATGTCATAGGTGTCGCCCTCGTCCGCGTTGTAGGCGGCCCTGAAGTTGAACGGCTGCTGGGCCAGCGGGAACCGCCGGGTTCCGCCGGAGAGACGCGAGTTCAGGGCGCTCTGGGACGGGACTGGCGTTATGGAGGTCCCGATGCTCCACTGGCTCCACAGGTCGTTGCCGTCGCTGTCATGGATTGCCCAGCGGACCCAGGCGCGGGACCTGGTGTGGCTTGTGACCGGTATGTCGTCGGTCGTGGCGCGGGTGTCGTGTGAGAACGAGATCTTGGCTTCGTTGCCCTGGCGGTGGGTGGCGGCGTATTTCCGGATGGAGTAGTTGCGGGTGTCGCCGGGTTGCTGGACTATGGTGAGGCTGATGGACGTTATGCAGCCGTAGCTGCGGGAGCATTGCCAGTCGACGTCGTCGACCCTGGTGTTCCACCGGACGCGGGGCGCGAGGGGCGGCTCGACGGTGTCGTCCTCGAACAGCAAGTAGTTGGCGTAGGCCCAGCCGCCGGTTCACTCTTCGTCACCCACGACTCTCACGACCCTCGCGAAGGCGCGGTAAACGCCGTTGCCGGTGGCGGAGAGGTCGGCGTCGACGGGCAAGGTGGAGAAGGTGCGCGTTATGGCGATGACGGTGCTGTTGGGGCCTAGGCCGACGGGGCCGAGATAGTAGAGGACGTAGTCGAAGTGGGTGGTGCATCCGGTGTTGTTGTCGTCATCGGCCCAGGCGATGGAGACCTCGAAGTCGTTGGTTGGGCTCTGGGTGGCCGTGATGCTGGAGGGCCGGTGGGGGTGGACGTGGCAGCCGGAGCTGTGTTCGGGCACGGGACCGGCTTGGTCAGCCGGCTCTGTGCTGGCGGCGTACGAGTCCTGTGAGACTAGCGTGAATATGAGCGCGATGGCGATGGTAGCCAAGGCCAGGAATTTGGAAAGGCGGAGGCGCTTTGGCAGGGTCATGTTGGTCTCCTGTTTGGGTTTTTCATTCGGTGTCGTGCTCATCGGGATTTTGGTCTGCCTGTTTGTCATGGTTGACGTTGGCGGCGAGGGTAGCGACCCATTTGGAAGCGGCGTAGATTGCGTCATTCAGGGAATGAGCATTCTTGCCCGCTGGCCGAAAAGCGCTTCTGGCCTGACTCAGGGTCTTTCGGTTTTTCTCATGTCATTGCGTGGAGGGCAGCTCGGTTGTCATTGCGAGGAGCGTAGCGACGTGGCAATCTCGTTGAGGTTGAACACACGTCGGCAAATCACCATTGCTACGGCGACGAGATTGCCAACCCCCGTATCGAGTACGGGGTCGCAATGACAAAACCGGGAAAACCGAATGACCCTGTGGCCTGACTAGGTAGTGTTGACATTTCATCGTAGCCAGATGAGGGTGGCGGCGCATTGCAGAAAGCCCAGGTATCGGCTGGCCAATTTGTCAAACCTGGAAAATACCCGGCGGTAATGCTTGATCTTGCCGATGAAACACTCTACTACCTGGTGTTCCCGGTACAAATGCCTATCGTAATCCCTCGGCTCCTTGCGGTTGGACCGGGCGGGGATCACGGCCACCATGCCCGCTTCCGCCAAACTCCCGATAAAGTCCTGTGCGTCATACCCTTTGTCTGCGATCACGTATTCACCCGGGTACCCGGAGACCAACGCCGCCGCCGGTGTGATGTCATGCTGCGGTCCCGGCGTCACCGTGAACCGCAGGGGGTTGCCCAGTCCGTCCACGCTCACGTGAACCTTCGTGCTGAACCCGCCGCGACATCTGCCCAGGGCTTGCGCTGATTGCCCCTTTTTTGCCGGGGCTCCCCTCAGCCCGTTGCTCCCCGTCCAGCGCGGGGGGAAAACCGGCCCCAATCCCACCGACCGAGGCCAGAGCGGGGTCAAGCACAGCCTGTTGACCGAGGCCCCGTTACAACTTGCTGGAAATGTCCCTATACTTCCAGTATGATTGCACGAAAGAGACCAAACCCTCGACCAACTGTAATCACGTCGGCGCATTGCCTAACGATCATGGTGGAAGGAGAAAGGTTTTGAAGTACGACGCTATTGTCATCGGCGCCGGCTCAGCCGGTTCCATCGTTGCGACACGACTCAGTGAAGATCCCAACCGGTCGGTGCTCCTGCTGGAAGCGGGCCCTGATTACCCGGATTTTGAACGACTCCCGGATGAGGTGAAGTTCGGTTACGCCACTACGACCGACGTGATGACTAGCGATCATAATTGGCAGTTCACCGGTTTCGGCACCGAAAAGAATCCTGAAATCATGGTGCCCCGGGGTAGGGTAACCGGCGGTTCCAGTGCCATCAACGGCCAAATGTTCCTGCGCGGCGTGCCAGAGGATTACGACGGATGGGCCGCCATGGGCAACGATGAGTGGAGCTTCCAGAACCTGCTGGGCAGCTTCCGACGCCTGGAAACCGACACCGACTTCAACGACGACTTCCACGGTACGGACGGGCCTATCATCGCCCGCCGCTTCAAACGAGAGGAATGGCTGCCGGCCCAGCACGCGTTTTACAACGCCTGCAAAGCCTACGGATTCCAGGATAGCCCAGACCATAACAGCCCCGATGCTTCCGGCGTCGGGCCGACCCCCTACAACAATCCCAACGGGATCCGTTGGAGCACCGCCCTGGGCTACCTTGACCCGGCGCGTAATCGCCTGAACCTGACGATCCGACCCAACTGCACCGTTCACCGGGTGTTGTTCGACGGCAACCGGGCTATTGGCGCGGTGGTGGAAAGCGGTGGCGAGGTGTTCACCGTGGAGGGCGAACAGATTATCCTCAGCGGGGGAGCAATCGCGTCTCCCCAGTTGCTAATGCTGTCCGGCGTCGGCCCCGCCGACCACCTGCGGAGCATGGGCATCCCCGTAGTGCATGACTCTCCCGGCGTGGGTCAGAACCTGCGGGACCACCCCATCGTACCAGTAACCTGGCGCACCAAGCCGGGCTTTGACCTCAATGGCTTGTCACCCCGTAGTCAGCTCTGCCTGCGCTACACCGCGGAGGACTCGCACCTGCGCAACGACATGATTATGATTTTCTCCTCCTTTGCCACTGCGCAGGTTATTCGCGGCGGCAACCGGATGGAGCCGCTGGGGATACGCGCCTCGGTTTCCATCTACCTGGCCGTTGGCGCCGGCGAGTTGCGGCTCCAGTCCAGCGATCCCAACCAGCAACCGTACCTGAACTACAACTACCTGCAGGAAGAATTCGACCGCAAGCGTCTCCGTGATGGCGTCAGAATCGCTGTCTCGCTGGGTGAGCACGGGGACTTCAGCGACATCGTACAAGAGCGCACCGAGCCGCTGGACTCCGACCTGGCCTCAGACGATGCGCTGGATGACTGGCTGATGGGCATTGTGTCCACCGCCCAGCATATTTCCTGCACCTGCAAAATGGGCCCGTCCTCTGACCCCATGGCGGTCGTCGACCAATATGGCAGGGTGCACGGCCTGGACAATATCCGCGTGGTTGACGCCTCCATCATGCCCGACTGCATCCGCGCCAACACCAACGTAACCACCATGATGATTGGCGAGCGCGTCTCCGAGTTCATCCTGAGCGGTAAGTAACGCGCGCCGACCGGTCATCTACTGCGACTCATCGATAGGATGCACATCATGCCTAACCGTGAAATCGAACAGATTGCCCACCTGATGCGTCGAGCCGGTTTCGGCGCTACCCGCGAACAGTTGGACGCCTACGCCGCCCAGGGCTACGAAACCACCGTCGAACAGCTCCTCGACCAGACCCACGAGCGCCGGATGGGCGATGACCTCATTCGCCGCTTCCATCCGGAACTGTCCGGCATGATGGGTACCCTGGGCTCCGGCGAAAACTGGCTCTACCGTATGGCCACCACCTCTACGCCCCTGCGTGAAAAGGTGGCCCTCTTCTGGCACGGCATCTTCGCCACCGGCTACCCCAAGGTCATCCACGGCAAAGCCCTGTCCGATCAGGTCCGGATGTTCCGCTACCGGGGCATGGGCAACTTCAGCGACCTGTTGGCGGAACTCTCCCAGGACCCGGCGATGATTATCTGGCTGGACAACCAGGACAACCACAAGGACGCCATCAACGAGAACTACGGTCGGGAACTGCTCGAGCTCTTCTCCATGGGCGTGGGCAACTACTCCGAGCAGGACGTTCAGGAGTGCGCCCGCGCCTTCACCGGCTGGACCCTGGGCAACCGGGAGTACATGGAATTGCGCTCCATGCGTGATTCCGACTGGCCCTATGGCCGAATCTCGTGGCACTTCGAGTTCCAGCCCGAAGACCACGACGACGGCCAAAAGGAATTCCTCGGCAAACGGGGCAACTTCAACGGCAATGACATCGTCGACATCATCTGCCAGAACGAAGCCACCGCTCGCTTCATCTCTCGCCACATGTACAGCTTCTTCGTGGCCGACGAGCCGCCCGTTCCCGAGTGGCCCTACACCGAACCTGACAACCCGGCGGCAATTGATCTGCTGACCCAGGCTTACTTCGACAGCGGGTACAACATCACCGCCATGATGCGGGTGTTGTTCAACTCCGACTTCTTCCGCGCCGAATCCAACTGGTACCGGAAGGTCAAGAGCCCGGTGGAACTGGTTGCCGGGGTGCTCCGCCTCACCGGCGAGTTCGACCGGCCCCGCAAGGAAATCCTGGAGCGTTACCAGCAGGCCGTCTTCATGGGCCAGTTCCTCAACAACCCGCCCAGCGTGGAAGGCTGGCACCAGGGCACCGACTGGATTGACACCGGCTCACTGGTGGAACGGATCAACTTCGCCTCCCAGCAGTTGGGCGATACCGCCAAGCCCGGCGTGCAGACCATCATCGACCGCATCGCCGACACCAACCCCGCCGGCGTGTCTCCCGAAGTGCTGGTTGATGCCTGCCTGGACCAGGTCGGCGCCATCGCCGTCTCCGAGCACACCCGCCACGAACTGGTCGATTTCGCCTCCGTCATCGGCCACGGCGACTCGCCCGCTGCCAGTCGAGAGCGCATCGCCGAGGTTCTACAGATGGTGGCATCCACTCACGAGTTCCAGCGGGCCTGATCCAACCGGTAGTCTCACCGCCGCCAGTTGAGGAAACAATATGACCACCACCCAGAACATACCCGAACTCAAAACCCTCGAATACGCCCTTACACTGGGCATGACCACCATGGAGGGCCGGGGGTTCTACTACCCAACCGACACCGCCATCGCCGACGATGGCCGCATGTACGTCGCCAACCGGTCGCTGGAGAACGTTACGCGCGGTGTGCGCGTAACCATGTGCGACATCGACAGTGATTACTTCGGCACCTTCGGAGCCTACGGCGAGTCGCCAGGTCAGTTCGTCTGGCCTTCCGCGTGCACCCTGGACAGCCAGGGCCGGGTTTACGTCAGCGACGAGTACAGCAACCGCATCTCGGTTTTCGACCGGGACGGCCAGCTCCTCTCTAGCTGGGGCGCCTCCGGCTCCGAGGCCGGCCAGTTCGACACTCCGTCCGGCCTCGCCTTCGACTCGCAGGGCAATCTTTTCATCGCCGATACCTACAACCATCGGGTGCAGAAATTCACCTCCGATGGCCGCTTCCTGGCCGGTTTCGGCAGCCACGGTAACGACGCCAGCCAGTTTAACCTGCCCTGGGGCTTGGCCATCGACCGCAGCGATGACGTTTACGTGGCCGACTGGGGCAATGACCGCATCCAGAAGTTCTCGGCTGACGGACAGTTCCTGGCCTCTTACGGGACGTCGGGTCGCGGCGACGGCGAGTTCCACCGTCCTTCCGGCGTGGCCGTCGACGCCGACGGCTATATCTACGTGGCCGACTGGGGCAACGAACGGGTGCAGATTCTGAATCCCGACGGTGGTTACGTCCAGAAGCTGCGCGGCGAAGCCACCCTCTCCGCCTGGGCCGCCAACTTCCTGGCCGTCAACGTGGAGGAAGGCGAGGCTCGCTCCCGCGCCAACCTGGAACCCGAAATCGAATACTTCCTCGACGACCCTCATGAGGAGTCGTCTCACATTGAAAAATATTTCTGGTCCCCCGTCTCCGTCAAGCTGGACCGAGATGGCAAACTCTACGTAACTGAAAGCAACCGCCACCGCATCCAGGTCTACAAGCCAGTCGCTTAGTCAGTCGCTCAGGAGGATAGACCCCATGACTTCCACGAAGAAAGAAAGAAACGTCGTCGTCATCGAGCTCCAGGGCGGCAACGACGCCCTCAACACCGTAATCCCGCACGGGAACGGCTTCTACTACGATTTCCGCTCCAACGTAGGCATCCCGCAGCAGGACGTGCTCCACATCAACGACCAGGTGGGCTTGAACCCCAGCCTGGCCCCCATGAAGCACTTGTGGGACCAAGGCAACCTTGCCATCATCAACGGCATCGGCTACCCCAACCCTAACCGCTCGCATTTCCGCTCCCGGGACGTCTGGTACACTGCCGAGTCGGAAAAGATCGGCGCCGACGGCTGGCTGGGCGCAACCATCCGCGACCTGGATGCCCGCGGCGAAAATGTTCTCACCGGCGTCAACTTCGGACGGGGCCTGCCCCGGGCCATGGTCTGCAAGGGCGTACCCGTAGCCTCGGTGTCCAACCTCGAAACCTACGGCCTCATGCCCGACATCAAGGATGAAAAGGCCCGCCAGTACGCGCTGGAGGCCTTCAGCCGCATCTACGGGCCCACCGAGAGCCGCGACACCGTAGCCCAGGTCCTCGCCGAGACCGGCTCCAACGCCCTCAAGGGCGCCGACCGGTTGCGAACCGCTCCCCAGGTGTATTCGTCCACCGTCGAGTACGCCGATTCCCCCATCGCCCAATCCCTGCGCAACGCCGCCCAGGTGATGTCCGCCGACCTGGGCACCCGCATTTACTACACCACCCACGGCAGTTTCGATACGCACAGCAACGAGGTGCTGTCTCACCACAAGCTGTGGACCGACGTGTCCACCGCCATCGCCGACTTCTCCTCCGATCTGGAGGAGCAGGGCCTGGCCGACGACACGCTGATCCTGGTGTTCTCGGAGTTCGGACGTCGTATCAAGGACAACGGCACCGGCACCGACCACGGTTCCGGCGGCGTCGCGTTCGTAATCGGCGGCTCGGTCAACGGCGGCCTGTATGGTGACTATCCGTCCCTTCGCCCCGAAGACCACTCGGAAGGCGACCTGCACTTCACCAACGATTTCCGCTCCACCTACGCCACCATCCTCAACCGGTGGCTCGAGCTGGACCCCATCCCCATCGTCCACGGCGACTACGAGCAGTTCAGCTTCGTTTAGTCTCCAAGCTCCCGCACGACGATTAGGCCCTGGCCCGGAACGTTCCGGGCCAGGGCCTTTTTATATTTAAATGTGCAGCCGGTCAGATATGCGGCCGGACGCTGACTGCTGCGTTACTGCCCAATCACGTTGAATTGAGGAAAATGCCTCAAATCCCTGGTAGCAGCGTGGCCTACTGGGTACACGGGTTTTAGTTGGCGGTCGTGGCTTCGGCCGCGGGGGCGTCATCCCCGTCAGTTGAGGCTTGGGCCCTGTCCGGCATGCTCGGGACCGAGGCCGGGATGCCCGTCCAGGTCGGAAGCGTCGTCCATGTGGTTGCCGCGCAGGACACAATGACCGCAAACTTTACAGACGGGATGTCTATTTTGGTACTTGGGATGGGGGATTTTGCAGAAGCCGCTTGCCGGCTCGTCGCAGCGGGGGCAGCCCTCGCAGCGGCCTTGGCGGTTGCCCTGCCCGGTCTGGGTGATGGTGCGGGTTTCCCGTTCTAGTACGGTGGTCATGTGGTTTTCACCTTTTGGGATAGGGATTCTGAATTTCAGGTAATTGTGGAAAGGGGCCTTCCGTGTAGTGACCAAAATTGGCACTACACGTTTGTGGTGAAGCCGTGGACGCATAGCGACCCCAGAGCCGCGCGGGAAAAGTAAAGCTGGCCAGCAACGTGATTTTTGAGAAGTGCCGCAGTGTCCTGCGGCACTTCTCATTGTAGCCTGACGTGGGTGGCGCGGTCACCTTTCGCAGACGACGCCGTCACCGTCTCGGGCGCTCGGCACCATCAGCTTCGGGAAGCCTCGGCCGGCGCCTTTACTGCCCTGCACTCGGGTTTCGCCGACCGCCTGCGCTGCATCGCAGGAGCTGTACGTTCTTGCAGCCGGAGTAGCTGTGGACGGCACCGGTGTCGCCGTTGGCCGAGCTGGCGAACTGGTTGTGTTCGGCCTCTGCCCACCTTGGCTGGGATCTCCTGCCAGTAACGTAGGGCGGTTCGGGCACGTGTTGAGCATTTCAGCCAGTGCGTCATGCTCCCCTTGGGTGACGGTAAGCGCCCAGCTGTACTTGACGGTGATCCAGTCAACGGCGTACTGGCAACAGTAGGTGCGGTTGTCTGGTTTCCACTCTTCCGGTCCTCGTGCGCCCTTCGAGCGATTGGCGCTGGCCGTGACGGCAATCAGGTGCTGAGGGTCGTCCAGGTAGTTGGCGTATTGCTCTCTCCGATTGGCCGACCAGTTCCAGGCACCGCTGTCGTGCGCGTTGCCCAGCGGCACCATGTGGTCAAGTCGAGTTTGCCTGGCTCGGAGCCTTCGTCCACACGCTCCGGGCAGTCTGGGGCGCCGATGTCGCAGAACCGGCATTCCTGTGTGCTCGGCACCCATGTTACCCTTGCTTCGGCGGGCACCTTGGCACAAGTACCGTTGGTCTCCGGGATTGCTTTCAGCACCGTGAGGATGTTCTCAACGGTGAACCGGCCAACTCCTTGGGTGTGGCTCGCCATCGTGCCCTCGCGATCTTGCTGGTCGTCTCTTTCGTTTCGACTGATGTTCTCACAGCGTTGCTGCTGTGTGGTGGGGCGCACTCATGCGTCCTGAGTGTCGGACCGTGGGCGCACTGCGGATCTGTGTTGCTGTCGACTGAAAAGTTGGGACCCGGGTCGAAGGAGTCGAGGTGTCGGTCGGGGCTCCACGGGAGGGATTCGGTTCTTAGGTGCGGTTTCGACATCTTTACTTGGGTATGTGTGCGTTGTGGAATAGATTCCGAATCTGGGACCGGTTGCACGGAGTACAGGCAGCGTTAACCTGCCATTTCCTCGATCAGTGGTTGAGTAAGTCGTTCGCCAGGTCGCAGGATGGACGAACGTGGTGCCAGACCAGAATCCGGCGTATGGAATGGAGTGATACACGCTTACCGGCAGTTGGCGGCGAGCGCCGGTCCGGGTCCCGCCCGCAGCAACGACGCACCGGGAGGGGCCGGCTTCAAATTGTTCCCATTTTCGGCCCGTGGCCCATGTGTGGGACACGGGCTTTTCTGGTCCCTGCTCTACGCGGGAATCGCTTTCTTGCCGATGTTGCTGGCTGTCTCTCGGGGCGACCGCAGTATCAGGTTGTTCGAGGTAACCCCCGGAAACGAGATAGTGTGGGAATTCATCAGCCCCTTCGTTGTTCCATCCCAGTTCGGCATGGCCAACGGCGTGTTCCGGGCCCACCGCTACGGCCCCGACCATCCGGCGTTGCAGGGGAAGGAGTTGGACCCGGATCGACTCGGCAATCTAAATCGGCTGTACGGGGGGAGGTAAGTAGCGGCACTGGGAATCTAACGGCGACGGGGTCCACCGTAAAGCCCGCGAACGACGCAAAGACGACCAGGATCGCGCCCATCGAAAAGGCGGCAGAGCGCTCTCTCCCGTCTCCACCATTCCCAGCTAAATGTCCGGTAACCGCCTGAACCGTACCGGCAGGACTGATTGTCGTTGACCAACTGGAAAATAAACAATCGCTTCGGCCGCGCCGACCTGCACATGCGGCAGCCCAGGACCGACTATCTGAAATAGTGATTGGACGAGGGTTTGGCATCCAGCACGATGCTGCCGCACGGCCGGAACGTTGTGCTGTTCCGCGTCCGCTCGGTGGTCGCCGTGAATGCCCACGCGTACCGATTGCCGCAAGACCATCATTGCGAGCACGCTGACGGGCGTGTGGCAATCTCGTCGAGGCAATGGCGACCGTATACATTGCAATGGCGATCGTATACATTGAACGTCGCATTGCCAACGGGATTGCCACGCTTCGCGCGCGATGACAAACTGCGGACGGGCGAGTTAACGAACGGAGTTGCATTATGACCCTTGGCCGCTTCCACTTCGTCAGTCAGGTGGGCCGTGTCCCCTCCATGACCGTGCCGCTGGACGCGCGGCAGGAAATCAGGTTCCAGCGCCTGATGGAAGAGGCGATCATGATCGACCTCCACCAGCATCCGATGGTCCTGCCCGAAGACTTCAGCCAATACTGGGAGTACCTGCGCAGCGACCGCTACGTCTGGGGGTACGACGCGGTGAGAGCCGGCGGCTTTACCGCCGTGGGTACGGCCAACGTCTTTCGCGGGATGCTGCACACCAACGAGATGTCGTTCATCCGCTTTTCCGATCTTCTGGAGGAGATCAGCATGATGATTGCGGACATTTCGCGGCATGACAACGTGTTACGGGTCAGCAATGCGGCCGAGATAGAGTCGGCCAAGCAGCGGGGCAAGGTGGGGTTCCTGCCCACGGTGGAGCACCTGGCCATCGGCAATGAGCTGAACCTGGTGGACGTGCTCTACAACGCGGGAATACGGCTGGCCGGCCTGACCTACAGCCGCAAGGCATACATTGGGGACGGCATCTTCGAGCGCAACGATGGCGGCCTCAGCGAGTTCGGGCTGGAGGTTGTCCAACGCATGAACGAGCTGGGCATGGTCGTCGACGTGTCCCACGCCTCATTCCGAACCGCCATGGACGCCATCGAGGCGTCGGAAACCCCGGTAACCTTCAGCCACGACGGTTCCTACACCCTGGCCAGCGACAGCCTCCAGGCGCGCAGGTTGAGAAAGGACGAGGAATTGCTGGCCTGTGCCCGCAAGGGCGGCGTCATCGGGATAACCGCCGTTCCCAACCGGCTCAGCAACGACCCAGAGCAAAGCATCGAGTGCGTGCTGGACCACTACGACTACATGGTCAACCTGGTGGGGGTGGACCACGTAGCCATCGGCACGGATACGGGCATCGGCGACTCGGTGGGCGTGGGCGAGGTGGTGATGGGTCGCCCCGGGCCCACGCCGGCACGCTATCTAAACGGCCTGGAGTCTCCCGCCGACGGTAAGAACATCGTCCGCGGCCTGATTGCCCGTGGCTACTCCGACGAGGATGTCAGGAAGATCGCCGGCGGCAACGCCCTGGCATTGTTCAGGCGGGTTATGGGGTGAGGGGGCGGGCGCTCTCTCGGCCAGGCAGACCAAATCACGACGCGGTCGACCCGTGGGAGTTTGCAGCCCCAACACAAACGCGTCATCGTAATCGCTTTTCGCCCATACGCTTGCCAACTCGCCGCGAGCAATTGAAGTAATGCCAATTATATGAAGCGTCAATAGTCGGTATTCCTGCGACTCTGACTATCCGGTCTGCGTAGGCGGTAGCACCTCCAAGACCGTAGCAACCTTGGGAATCCCTGCGTCCCGGTGGTACCTCTCCCTAAATTCAAGACGGGTTGCTGGCTCAACACGACCCGCTGGGTCATAGACTTCTCGCTCCCCGTCCAACGGTATCGACATAAGGATCCCGCCGGCTTCGCTTGCCTCCATAGGCAAGGCCCCGCCATCCTTGTGAAGTACTCTTGGCAACGTCCAGTGGTAGCAAGACCTTGGATCAAACAGAGGAAACGGCTCCTATACAGGTGCAGTATTGGGATCATCAGACAAAAGTCTGAGCGATTTCTGTGCCTTAGGACATGAAACCAAGCATCGCCATGGGAGAGTGCTCTTCTTGACGTGAATGCTGTTGAAGTTTTTGGCACTCCAATTATTCATCGCCGTTGACGTAGCTTAGCCGCTCCCAAACCTCGCGCGATTGACGAGAGAACAGAGTGGTCAGATCCGTGAAACTCCGAGTCGTCATAGCAGGGCCTTTCGGTTTTCCTCATGTCATTGCGAGCGCAGCGTGGCAATCTCGTCGCCGTAGCAATGATGGTTCCCCGGCACGTGCTCAACCTCAACGAGATTGCCACGTCGCTGCGCTCCTCGCAATGACAACCGAATGACCCTGGTCATAGTTGTCCATCCTTTCACGCGTTGGTAATCATAGTATACTAACCTGCACCCCATTGCTCGCTAGGGGGTGTCGTCAAAAGAGTTTGCTCCAGATCATCACTGCCCGGAGCTGGCAGATGGCCAAATACGACGCCGTTCTCTTGGCATAGCGGGTCGCCACCCCGCGCCACTGCTTGAATTCCAGGAATCCGTTCTCCACTAGGTGCCGCAGCTTGTACAGCGCCCGGTCATAGTCCCGCTTTTCTCTCCGGGTGCTTTTGGGCGGTATCACCGGGTCCATTCCCAATTCCCGGACGGTGGCTATGATTTCATTGGTGTCATAGGCTTTGTCAGCCAGCAGGCACTCCGCTGCTATGCCCTCAATCAGAGGCAAAGCCTGGGAGCAGTCGGCAAACGTACCCTCGGTCACCGCCAGCCTTACCGGCATTCCGTGGGAATCCACCGCCAGGTGCAGCTTGCTGTTCAGCCCCCTTTTGTGCGGGCAATGGACTGATTTCCGCCCCGGGCGCCGGCGCTGTGGGGATGGGCCTTGATATAGCTGGCGTCTATCATCAGCCACTCGAAATCAGGGTCATCAATCACCGCCTCCAACAGTCCGGCCCACACGCCCCGGTCCCGCCAGCGGCAGAAGCGGCGGTGGGTGTTCTTCCAATCTCCGTAGTCCGGGGGCAAATCTCGCCAAGGAGCACCGGTGCGCAGTATCCAGCACACGGCGTCGATAAACCGCCGGTTGTCCTGGGCCGGTCGGCCCCTCTTGCCCTCTCCCCCGGCCAAATGCGGCCTCAACCGCTCCCAAACCTCATCGGTCATATCGTGGCGCCGGTGCGCTACTGTCATACCCCCACCTTCCACACTCTCCCCATTTCCAGCAATTTACCACCCTACCGCCATTTTGACGACACCCCCTAGGGTTCGAAAGGCACCCAAACGTTGGCGGTAACCCCGTGGCACAGGCACCAACAAGCAAACCCTCCCAAAGACTTGTACAATCCCTTCAGATTAGGTTGAAGGAGGCGCACATCTATCATGAAGTTTGCCCTGTTTTTGCTGGGTTCCTGGACAGAGCCGGAGGCCAGCGCCCAGAGCCGTATCTTTGGTGAAATGCTGGAGCAGGTTGAATACGCCGAGGAGCTGGGCTTCGATTCAATCTGGATAGCGGAGCATCACTCCAGCCGGTACGGCATCTGTCCGTCCCTGATGCCCCTGCTCTGCAACATCGCCGCACGCACGAAGAAGATCCGCATCGGCGCCGGCGTCAGCGTCTTGCCTTTCCACAATCCCATTTTCCTGGCCGAGGAGAGCGCCATGCTGGACGTTCTGAGCAATGGCCGGCTGGACTTCGGCGTTGGACGCGGCTCGGCGGATTACGAGTACGGCAACTTTAACGTCGACTTTGACACCCGGGACGTGCGAACCCAGGAGGCCTTGGACATCATCCTGGGGCTGTGGACCCAGTCGGATTTCTCGTTTCAGGGCGAGTTCTACCAGGTGAAAGACCTGACAATTGCCCCCTGGCCCGTGCAGCAGCCCCATCCGCCGGTGTACCTGGCCGTGTCCCGCACCCCCGCCAGCGTGGACGTCGCCGTATCACGAGACCTGCCCATCCTGACCAGTTTTTCCACTCCCGAGGCCGATAACCTGGGCCTGTTCTCCCTTTACGCCGAACGCTGCGTCGCTGCCGGGAAGGATCTGCCCGTAGCGGAAATGCCCTACTTCCGGTTCGTGTACGTGGACGAGGACGAACCGGCGGCCCGGGAATACCCGCGGCAGTCGCTGACCTGGGTCCGTGACCTCGGCGGTTACCGGCGCACCCTGACCCACGGCGATGAGATCAACGTGGACCTGGACCACTGGCGCCGAACCCGCACCGTCGAACCGGCCAGCTACGAGTCGGAACTGGAAACCACCGCCTACTTCGGCACGCCGGAGCAATGTGTGCAGCGAATCACCAGGTTGCGGGACGAACACGGCATCGGGTACTTTGGGGCCAGCATGTCCTTCGGCAGCATGGAGCACTCCAGGGTATTGCGCTCCATGGAGCTATTCGCGAAGGAAGTGATGCCCAAGTTCCGGGAATAGACCTTCGTCACCGACCCATGCGTGTCCATGATCTCGCCGCCGGAATTGATGGTCGCGGTGTGCCGGCAAGGGTTACAATCGCACCGGCGGTGGGATGACGCCATCCGGCACATCACCGAAACGTTGAGATACGACGATCAGTCCATCAGCGGAGCGCCGCCATTCGTACAAACCAGTATCAGGAGGACACCATGCCCGATAGTTTGGATCAGATCGTAGAATCCTACGAGGCGGAACGCCTTGCCACCGGGTTCGAGTTTACCGAAGGGCCCCTGTGGCACCCGGATGGCTACCTGCTATTCGTGAACAACCGCATCAACGTCATCTATCGCCTGGTTCCCGGCGGCGAACCCGAGGTCATACGGGAAAACAGCGGTGGCGCCAACGGACTGACCTTCGACCTTCAGGGCAGGATCATAATGTGCGACGGGGATGATCGGCAGATGACCCGCTGGGAATCCGATGGCTCCATCACTGTGATCGCCGACCGCTGGGAGGGCAAGCGACTGCACCGGCCCAACGACGTGGTGTGCCGCTCCGACGGAAGCATCTACTTCACCAACCCCGGCCTGCGCCTGCCCCCGGAAGAACGGGAAATCGACTTCCACGGCATCCACCGCATCGCCCCCGACGGCACAGTGACCGCCGTGATCACGGATTTGGAATCGCCCAACGGACTGGCCTTCTCTCCCGACGAAACTATCCTGTACGCCGATAACACCCGTCGCGGCGACGAATGTGCGGCGGAGAAGGAACGGGGTGAGGTTTGCACCCACCAGTACATCCGGGCGTACGACGTGGCACCCGACGGCTCGGTGAGCAACAGCCGGCTGTTCGCCAACATGCACTCGGCGGAGGACGGCGTCCCCGACGGGATGAAGGTTGATACCGACGGCAGGGTGTACTGCACCGGCGCCGAAGGAGTCTGGGTCTTCGAGCCGGACGGAACCCTTTTGGGCATAATTCGGCTGCCCGAGATTCCGGCCAACTGCGCCTGGGGCGACGCTGACTATCGCACCATGTACTTCACGGCCCGTAGCTCGGTCTACCGGATGCGGTTGAAGACCACCGGTATCAACCCCTGGCGGGGCGGCTGACCGGCCTGATCAGGGTCTTCGCATTGTCATTGCGAGAATGCGGTCAGGCATTCGTGGCAATCTCGTCGGGGTATTGACGACTGCACATCACCGCCGCTGCTACGCTGACGAGATTGCCGGGCTTCGCTCGCAATGACACATTAGGCGCGCGTGAGAAACAACCCTGGAGGCGCATGGCGGATGCAAAGGAGGAGCCATCTCATGACAGGACGCGACCTAATCGGCTACGGCCCCAAACCGCCGGTGGTGGAATGGCCCAACGGCGCCCGGATTGCCGTATCGTTTGTCGTCAACTACGAGGAGGGGTCAGAAAATTCCATCCTGGATGGGGACCCTCACGGCGAGACGGTTGGCGAATCGCCGTCGCCGGTAGCCAGGGGCGAGAGGGACCTGGCAAATGAGTCTTTCTTCGAGTACGGGAGCCGGGTCGGCGTCTGGCGCATCCTGGACCTGCTGGACGAGTATGGAGTCAACTCGACTTTCTTCGCCTGCGCCCTGGCCCTGGAACGCAACCCGGAAGTGGGGCCGGAGGTCGTGCGCCGGGGACACGAGGTAATGGGCCACGGCAACCGCTGGGAAGAATATTACAAGATGGACCGGGAAGCGGAACGACGGGCCATCAATGAGGCCGTGGCCTCCATCACTGGCGCCACCGGGCAGCGGCCGCTGGGCTGGTACACCCGTTACGGACCCAGCGTGAACACCCGGGAACTGGTGGTGGAGGAAGGCGGTTTCATCTACGACTGCAACGCCTACAACGACGACCTGCCCTATTACACTGAGGTTCACGGCAACCCGTGGCTGGTGGTGCCCTACTCGTTGGAGGTCAACGACTACGGGTTCTGGCGCGGACAACTGTCAACGCCGATGGACTTCTTCGAGTCGGCGCGCAACTGCTTCGACACCCTTTACCGGGAGGGAGCAACTCACCCGAAGATGATGTCGGTGGGGCTCCATTGCCGCATCATCGGCAAGCCGGCCCGGGCGGCGGCGTTGCGCCGGTTCATCGAGTATGTGAAGGGCAAGCCCGATGTCTGGCTGGCCCGTCGCATCGATATCGCCCGGTGGTGGCTGGCCAACTACCCTGCCCGATAGGGGCTATTCGTCCACGGTCTGGGCGGCGACCAGGAAATCGGCATCGGTGAAATCTGCGAAGCGGTCGGGGAGGAACTCGCTCATGTCGGAAACGACATCGGTTGATCCGCGGCAGACATAGTCGGCGATGATGCGGCCGGTGATGGGGCCCAGGTGGATGCCCTTTGTGGTGTGGCCGGTAGCCAGGAGAATGCCTTCCCGACCGGGGACCGGACCGATGATGGGTTTGCTGTCGGGGCTCAGCGGACGGGAACCGGCAAGCTGCTGCACCAACTCGGCACGCTCCAGGTCGGGAAAGACATCTATGGCGCGCTGGAGGAGTTCCAACCGGGCAGCTTCGGTGGGCTGACGGTCAAACTCCTCGCCCCAGAACAGTTCTTTCTGGTCATAGTCACGTCCGCCGGTGCTGCCGACGCTGGTGAGACCGTCCATACGGCTGATCATGTGACCGCGTTTGGGAGAGCTGATCAGCACACGCAGGGGTTCGCCCGGGTAGTTGAGCAAGAGGCGCTCGCCCTTCATCGGACGGACAGGAACGGGAAAGCCCAGCCAGGGAGTGAAGGCTCGGCTCCAGGTGCCGGCGGCCACCACCACCGTGCCGCAGTGTATCTCCCCAGAGGCGGTCTGGACGCCGGAAATCGTGGTCCCGCTGGTGACAAGTCCGGTCACATCTCGGTGAATGATGTTGGCGCCCTTGAGTTCGGCGCCCCGGGCCAGGGCCAGGTTGAAGCGGTAGCTGTCCAACTGGGCGGACTCGTCCTCATACACTGCGCCAATGATGGAGGGGGAGAGGCGGGGTTCGATGGATTGGACTTCCCCGGCATCAATCCAGCGCATCTGGACGCGGGGTTGCTGCCAGACCATCAGGTCTTTGATCAGATCGGCCTCTTCGTCATCCAGGGCCAACCGGAGAGAAGGACGACGCTGGTAGAGCAGGTCCATGCCGGTGGCGGATTCCAGCTCGGGGACGATCTTCGGGAACTCGGCGTAAGATGCTCGGGCGATTTGGAATGACGCCCCCGGGGAGAATTCAGCGCCCAGCAGGCTGAGGGAACCGGTGGCGTGAGCGGAGGCGCCGCTGCCAATGGCCTCGCGCTCCAGGAGAGTCACGTTGACGCCCTCCCGGGCCAGGTAATAAGCAACCGAGCAGCCGACCACGCCGGCGCCAATCACAACCACGTCCGCAGTTTCAGGCATATCCTTGTCCTCCGATGAGAGTGTTCGGGATTATCGTTACGGGGTGCGGGAGTGTCAATTGGAGCCTGTTATTCAAATGCATTGGCAGGTTGTACGGGACGGGCCCTTGCCCTCGTCACCGCGTCACGCTTTTGAGCAGGACCCGCGAGCCGCGTTGAAATCTGATTTGGAATCAGAAACTGAATGCCCCGCCGACTCCCCATCATCACCGGTTGACGAATTGGAGTGGCGTGGCCTTGATGGATGTAGCAGCGTGGCGCTGTCAGTATGGGTGTCTGCAGGCCACGCACGAAATCTCGGGAAACGGTGAAAACGAAGTCGGCGCGGTCGGTGTACATACTTGTTAAGAAGTCATGGACCACGTCCATAGTAAATTGAGGGCGCTTCTCGCAGAGCGGCAGCCCCCAGCCCGCGATGTTGTTCTGGTAGAAGATGTCCGGCATCTCCGGCCTGAACCCGCTGGGTTGCATCAACGCCGCCGCCACGATGCGGTCTGAGGCCAGCCTGAGCAGGTTGTGGATCATCGGTCCGCCGATGCAGAAACCCATGACCAGGAACTCCCCGATGCCGAGATAATCCATCAGGCCAAGTTGGTCGTAAGAATGGGCATCCCAAGGGGGGTCGATTTCCAGTGGGTCGGTGGATTGCCCCGGAGGAGCGTTACGCAAGTCGGCGGCGATACAGCGGAAGTCGTTTTTATAGGTCTCCATGGGGTTGAAGGGCCCCGGAGTCCGCAAGCCGGCCACGGTGGAATTAAGCCCGCCACCCGGGATGATCAGCAGGGGGAATCCCGAACCGACCTCTTCGTAGTAGATACGGGTGTCGCCTTTTTCGTAGAACGGCATGGCTGGTTTCTTCCATGGGCAAGTTGCAGAGCTAATATGGTCCGTGTCGAGCAGGCAGACCATAATTTGCGGCACAATATCCAGAAGCGGCGTGTTGTACGCGATTACGCTTTGTCTACCTATTCCGGGTTGGAATCTAAGAACCTGTTTAGGTTGAACTCTTGGCCCGCTTCAACCGAGCCGGTCCCGGACCTCGCCGCTCTCTCGCAGTGATCGGCAAATTTCTGCGCCACAGCGATCGCTATCCCGGCGGCTTCCCAGTGTTCCCTGTATGGATGATCAATGCCTAACATTGCATACGCCCCTTTTGATATGACGTTGGCCTGTTGTAAGAGCGGCCTTCATCATTATACATCTGGCCTGTCGCTGACCTCATACACTTGTCACAGTCGGTCTCCATTACAATGCGGCCCAGTCGGAGCTGATACACCGGTTCGCCTTCGGGTGAACGCCATGGCCAACACCCGCAACATCACCGTCAGCGCGATACGCACGCGCAATGAGATCGAGCAAACTCTCGGGAGGTACGGCACTGATGGTTTCGCCTGCGCTAGCCAGGGCAATCTGGCCACCGTCACCTTCGCCATGGAGAACCGCCGCACCTGACTAACGACAATTGGTCCTGCCGGCCTGTTGCCTCATTTAGAAATGGTACCGACGTTTGCTCGCATCTAGCCTCCTGACAGTCTCAGCCACGAAATTCGAGGGCTGGCCACCGTCGCCGGAAAGACTCGCCGCAGCGCATCGGCCAACCTAATGTGGGCATCCATCTTCCAGCGTCCTCCGCCTTATTGATACCCGCTATGGTTCGCACATTTGCCGGTATATCAACTTTAGTAGTCTTCCTCTACGATGCTTTGGCTGACTCGAATGACGTGGGCCGGAGCGTAAATCGCCATCGGATTAGAGATAAGGATGGCACCGCCAGCCTGCTGGGCAGCGCGCATCGGCCTGGGGCGAGCAGATGGTGACCACCAACACCCTCCGGTCGCGGGTCTTCTCTATCGCCGGACGGCTCACCCTGCATCTTCCCCAGCACTGGCCCTGGGCAACCCAGTTCAATCGTACCCTGGCCCGATTGCGCGCCCTGCCACTCTCGTCCTGACGGCGGCGTCGGCAACCGGCCCGCCGACCTCACCCTCACCCACCAACCAACCGAACGTCTCCCAACACCTCGCGCCAGACCGGCCGGCGAGCGTCTCCTGCTACGCCCTGTCCCTCGGTGAGCGGCTCGACACGACCACCGCAGACCGTCCACTGACGCCAACTGTCCAAAATCTACCGGGACAATCGCTCCTCCGTGTCCCTTGTCCCCCGTTCCGCCGCCGCCGCCACCCCGTTTGGTGGATTCGGGCTAAAGTCCGAGACTACGCCCGCGACCCGCGCCATGATCCGCGCCGTGTTATCATCGACAAACCCGTCCCATTTGGTACGGCACGCCGCTCCAAACCGGTAGCCGGAATTGCATGTCCCGCATGACTACAAGATCGGTCCGGTCCTGAGACAACCTGTGCAACGAGTTGGCTATGCGCTCTCCGCCGGTAGACTGCGCCCATTTGGTTCATAAGTCGGGAAACCCCAGGGGGCGCTGCCCAGGGAATAGTGATGGAAATAATCGGCTCCAACCTGCGAACCTCTGACCCTGATTTTCAGGACAACCAGGCCCGGATGGAGGCCTTGGTGCGCGACATGAAAGACCGGATGTCCCAAGTTCGGGCCGGCGGGGGTGAGCGGCAGGTGGAGTTGCACCGCAGCCGCGGCAAACTACTGGCCAGGGAGCGGATCGATGCCCTCGTGGACGCTAACACACCGTTCCTTGAACTGAGCCCGTTGGCGGCTTGGGACATGTACGATGGTGAGGAATCGTCCGCCGGAATCGTGACCGGCGTCGGTGTCGTCCAGGGAAAAGAGGTGGTGGTGGTCGCCAATGACGCCACGGTCAAGGGCGGAACGTATTATCCGATCACCGTCAAGAAGCACCTGCGCGCCCAGGAAATTGCCCTGGAAAACCACCTGCCCTGCATCTATCTGGTGGATTCCGGCGGAGCCTTTTTGCCATTGCAGGCGGAGGTATTCCCCGACCGGGACCACTTCGGGCGCATCTTCTACAACCAGGCGCAGATGTCGGCCCTGGGCATACCGCAGGTGGCGGTAGTCATGGGGTCTTGCACGGCCGGCGGCGCATATATTCCGGCCATGAGCGATGAGGTGGTCATGGTTCGGGAGCAGGGCACCATCTTCCTAGGCGGGCCGCCGTTGGTGAGGGCGGCCACTGGCGAGGAGGTGGACCCGGAGACCCTGGGCGGCGCGGACGTCCATACCCGAATATCCGGCGTGGCCGACCACCAGGCCGTTGACGATGAAGACGCCTTGGCCATCACCCGAGACATCATCGAGAACTTCGTGAAGAGGCGAGACCCTCCGTTCCAGGTCTCCAACCCGGAGCCGCCAGCCTATGATCCGGCCGAGCTTTACGGCATAGTGTCCCCCGACAACCGGCGGCAATACAACGTGCGTGAGGTAATCGCCCGCATTGTTGACGGGAGCCGGTTCCACGAGTTCAAGGCCGAGTACGGGGGAACCCTGGTCTGCGGCTTCTCGCGTATTTGGGGGTATCCGGTGGGAGTGGTCGCCAACAACGGAGTCCTCTTTTCCGAGAGCGCTCTGAAGGGTACCCATTTCATAGAGCTGTGCAGCCAACGGGGGATCCCACTGCTGTTCCTGCAGAACATCACCGGCTTCATGGTGGGCAGCCAGTACGAGCATGGTGGTATTGCCAAGGACGGGGCCAAGATGGTCATGGCAGTGTCCAACGCAGCCGTCCCCAAGTTCACCGTGATCGTCGGCAGTTCCTTCGGGGCCGGAAACTACGGCATGTGCGGGCGGGCCTACCAGCCGCGGTTCCTGTGGACGTGGCCCAACGCCCGCATTTCGGTGATGGGCGGGCAGCAGGCAGCGGAGGTGCTGCTCACCATCAGGTTGCAGCAGCTGGAGCGGCAGGGACGTACCATGGAGCAGGAGGAGCGGGACGACCTGCAACGTCCCATCCTGGCAAAGTACGAGTTGGAGGGCGATCCCTATTACAGCACCGCCCGCCTGTGGGACGACGGGATCATCGACCCGGTGGACACGCGCGACGTGGTGGGCCTGGGAATCGCCGCCTCGATAAATGCCCCGTTCCCCGAGCAGAAGCGCGGCGTCTTCCGAATGTGATGGCCGGCCTGTTCCCGCTTGGGCCACACGATCTCGCGCAGCACGTTTTCCGATGTTCTCCAAAATTCTGGTAGCCAATCGCGGCGAAATCGCGGTCCGCATTAACCAGACGCTGCACGTTATGGGCATTGTGCCGGTTGCGGTCTATTCCGACCCTGACGCCGGAGCTCCCCACCTGCTCACGGCGGAGCAGGCGGTGGCCCTGCCCGGCAGCACTGCCGAGGAGACTTACCTGAGCATCTCCAAACTGGTGCAATCTGCAAGGGATTGCGGGGTCGACGCGATCCACCCAGGCTACGGTTTCCTGTCGGAGAATCCGGAGTTTGCCCGGGCCTGCCGGGACGCGCACATAACCTTCATCGGGCCTACGCCGGAAAGCATGGCCGCGCTGGGAGATAAGCTGCATTCCAAGGACATCGCGCTGGCCGCCGGCGTCCCGGTGATCCCCAGTACGCCCGCGTGCCTTACTGGAGATCCAGCCGCCGTAGAGTTTGCTGACCGATGGGGGTTTCCCCTGATGGTCAAGGCGGCCGCCGGAGGAGGCGGTCGAGGAATGCGCCTGGTTAACCGGCGGGCCGATTTAGGCGGGGATATGGAGACGGCCAGCCGGGAAGCGCAGGCTGCTTTCGGCGACGGCCGGGTGTTCCTGGAGCGTTACGTTGCCAACCCGCGCCACGTGGAGGTCCAGGTGCTGGCCGACGGGTCCGGGCACACTATCCACCTGGGCGAACGCGAGTGCAGCATCCAACGCCGCCACCAGAAGATCATTGAGGAGACCCCATCGCCGGCCCTGACGCCGGAGTTGCGACGGCGCATGGGCGACGCCGCCATCGCGGTGGCCCGCGAGGCCGGATACGTCAACGCCGGGACGGTTGAATTCCTGCTGGACCCAAGGAGCGGCGAATTTTACTTCCTGGAGATGAACGCCCGGCTCCAGGTTGAACACCCGGTGACCGAGGCGGTCCTGGGGTTGGACATGGTGGAATGGCAGATCCGCATCGCCGGAGGGGAACCCCTGACGCTTCAACAGGAGGACATCCAACCTCGGGGCCACGCCATCGAGTGCCGCATATATGCCGAGGATCCGTATCGCGATTTCGTTCCGTCCACCGGTACGCTGCTGCGCTGGCGGCCCCCCAGCGGGCCCGGGCTCCGGCTGGACAGCGGCGTGTCCGAGGGTCAGGAGGTGTCCATCTACTACGACCCCATGCTGGCGAAGCTCATCGCCTGGTCTCCTGAACGCGACCTGGCCTTGCGCCGGATGGAGGTCGCCCTTTCCCAGTTCCTGGTGTTGGGAGTTGTCACCAACATTCCGCTGCTGCGGGCGGTGATGGGGCATACCCAGTTTCAGCAGGGCGAATACGACACCGGCTTCTTGGAGTGGAACCCGGCGGTTACCAGCCCGTTCATTTCCGGTGACTCTCGCATGATGGCCCGCGCGCTGGCGGCCTGGGCATCGCGTCAGCCTGTTGGTCAAGCATCTCAACCGGCTGGAAGCGATAGGCCGGTTAGCGTCAATCCCTGGCAGTCCGCCGGACAGCGGAGGCTCCCATGACCCAGAGCCAGGGCGAGATGCGGGAGACGTACCCTGCGACGCAGGAACCCTATCGCTACCGGCTGGAAGAGGGCGAAGGTCATCTGATTTTCGATCTGGAAGGTTCGGTTCCGACCGGCTTGGAATCCACGATTGCTCTCAGCATTGAGTCCCGTGAGGCTGGTGGAGCGCTGTGCAGAACTGAGTCGGGCCGCTTTTACCGCTTCGCCTGGGCATGGGTGGGTCCTGAGTTACACCTTTGGCTGGATGGTTCTTTGTTCGTGTTCCAGCGGGCGGAGACCAGGCGTCGAGGGAGCGCATCGGCCACCGAAGGGCCGGGCGATGTCCTGGCCCCCATGCCTGGGTCGGTGTTGGAGGTGCTGGTCAGCGAGGGTGACCGGGTGGAGCAAAACCAGACTGTAGTGTTGATGGAGTCCATGAAGATGGAGTTGGTGATCACGGCTTCCCGCAGCGGAGTAGTGCGGCGCGTGGCGGTTGAGCCCGGTCAGCAGGTGGAGCGGGGCATGCGCCTTTTGGAACTGGCCCCTGAGAACGACGATGGTGAACGATGACTCGGAGAAACCGCCATCCTGCCATCTCGGATCGAGTAAACATGGCGGTGTGTGTACGAAACACCCAGGTTTGAGGCCTCCCCTGAAAGTTTGGACCAACAAGATAGCCTCGCATGTCCTCTAGCACGACGCCCGCTGCGTCGATTGCCACAAGGGCGGCCAGATCTACGACAGGGCCTTTCGGTTCTCCCTCTCCCCTTGTGGGAGAGGGCTGGGGTGAGGGGTATAGTCTGCCGCAGGATAGTTCCCTATCTCACACCTTCACCCTAACCCTAACCCTCTCCCATCAAGGGAGAGGGGATTTCTTGTAAAACCGAAAGACCCTGAGATCTACGCCGCACCCTTGCGCTGAACCGCCCCCGCATCGCTACAATGGAACAGGAAGTCTAAACCCGCAGGACAGACGTCACGCCCTGGTCTACGATCGAGCACGACCTGGCCGCGGCCTAATCGCTTGGACCAAACCGGCAGGAGGTTGACCATGACTCACAACATCGACACGCACAGCACCATCGGCGACATCCTGGACATCCAGACCCAACGCTTCGCCGAACGGGAAGCCCTTGTCCATGCGGCCACCGGCGACCGCTTCAACTACCGCGAGTTTCATGCCGAGGTGGAACGCGTGGCCCGTGGCCTCCTGTCCATCGGCATCGAAAAGGGCCAGCATGTCGGCATCTGGGCCACCAACTACACCGAGTGGGTGCTCGCCCAGTTCGCCACCGCCAAGATCGGCGCCGTCCTCGTCACCGTCAACCCGGCCTACCGCACCCACGAACTCGCCTACGTGCTGGAGCAGGCGCAGATTGGCGCCCTCATCCTGATCGGCCGGTTCCGCGCCCCGGTCCTGACAAGCCGCACTTCCGACTACGCGGGCATGGTCAACGAGCTGGTCCCTGAGCTGGCGGCCGCGTCGCCAGGCGAGATCAACTCCACTCGCTTCCCCCACCTGCGCCACGTCATATTCATCCCGCCCCACGACGACGCTTCCACTCCCACACCCCCGGGCATGTGGCGCTGGGACGACCTGCTGACCCTCGCCGAGCAGACGAACCCCGACGACCTCCGCCACCGCCAGGCGCAGTGCGGCCCCGACGATGTCATCAACATCCAGTACACCTCTGGCACCACCGGCAACCCCAAGGGGGCCATGCTCACGCACCACAACCTGGTCGCCAACGCCCTATACGTCGGCGACGCCATGGAGATGAACGAGCACGACCGCCTGTGCATCCCGGTTCCCTTCTACCACTGCTTCGGTTGCGTTATGGGCAGCCTCAACTGCGTCGTCCACGGCTCCACCATGATCATTCCCGCCCAGCACTTTGATCCCCTCCAGACCCTGCGCGCCATATCCACCGAACGCTGCACCGCCGTCCACGGCGTGCCCACCATGTTCATCGCCCAGCTCGGCCATCCCGACTTTCCCCAGTTCGACCTCGCCTCCCTGCGGACCGGCATCATGGCCGGTTCCCCCTGTCCCATCGAGGTTATGCGCGAGGTCATCGACCGCATGGGCGCCGACCGCATCACCATCGCCTACGGCCAGACCGAGGCCTCGCCGGTGGTTACCCAGACCCTCGCCGACGACAGTATCGAGCGTCGCGTCTCCACCGTGGGCAAGGTTCTGCCCGGCGTGGAGGTCAGGCTGGTCGACCCGGAGACCGGCCTCGTGGTCGGCCCGGGCCAGCAGGGCGAGCTTCAAACTCGCAGCACCATGGTGATGAAGGGCTACTTCAACATGCCCGAGGCTACCGCCGACGCCATCGACGCCGACGGCTGGCTCCACACCGGCGACCTCGCCACCGTCGACGAGGACGGCTACTACAAGATAACTGGCCGCTTGAAGGACATGATCATCCGCGGCGGCGAGAACATCTACCCCCGCGAGATCGAGGAGTTCCTTTACACCCACCCGCAGATCGACGACGTGCAGGTCGTCGGAGTGCCCGACGAGCGGTTCGGCGAGGAGGTCATGGCCTGGGTCCGCCTCAAGCCCAACGCGGACGCCACCGAAGAATCCGTCCGCGACTTCTGCCGTGGCCGGATCGCCCACTACAAGGTCCCTCGCTACGTCAAGTTCACCGACGAGTTCCCCATGACCGTCACCGGCAAGATCCAGAAGTTCCGGATGCGCGAGATGGCGGTAGAAGAGCTGGGCCTGCAAGCGGCCAGCCGGATAGAAACGGCGTGAGCTAAACTAAAGCCAAGATGAAATGCGCAGATGGTGGGGGTCAAACGACGGAGCCGGGTCGTTCTCCAAGTACGGATGAGAAGGATTCAGGGGCTTAACCCAGCTGATCATCATCGCCACTTAAATGTACATCCCACCTTGGCTTTAGTTTAGGCGGAGAAGTTCAGCCGCGCCCTCGCCCGGCTGCAAGCGATTCCACTTCTAACGGGCTCCTCTGACCAAGACCTTGCCGGTCAGGCGCGCTCGAAACACCCCCACCACTTTGGGATCGGTCCATATCAGCGTCAAGATACAAGACCCTGCGGATTTCTCGCTTTGCTCGAAACGACAGCCGGCAAGGATGTCAATCGCCCAATCACCTCGCGAGATAGTTTCCATGGGCCTGGTGTCAATAACTATGATACATTGCGGCGGGATTGCACGCCTGACCCCTTAACTGAGTACTATGACCACTGCGTCGCCGCCCACGAAAGCACGCTTGCCCCTCGGCAACAAACTGCTCTTTGCATCTGACCATATCGGCCTACAGGCTATCGGGTACTTCCGGCAGCAGTGGGTGCTCTTCTTTCTCGCTCCCCCGGCGTTGGAAGGGATCAGCCGCGTGCCCGACGTGTCGCTGGTCGGGCTCAGCATTGACGCCCGGGTGCTGGCCGGATTTTTAATTTTCGCTGGCCGGTTTATTGACGCATTTACCGACCCCCTCATCGGTTGGTGGAGCGACCGCACCCGCAGCCGGTGGGGGCGTCGCATCCCTTTCATCCTGTTCAGCACGCCGTTTTATGCTTTGTTCGGGGCGCTGGTCTGGTTTTTACCCGCCGAGGGCAGCAGTTGGTGGAACGCGCTGTACTTCGTGCTGATGCTGGAACTATTTTTCACGGCGGCCACCATGTCAAGCGGCGCGCTGGAGGCCCTGGTACCGGAACTGACCCCTACCGCCAGCGACCGGATGAACGTGGTCAGCTTCATATTCCTTTTCGCGGTAGGCGGGGCCGGGCTGGGTCTGGTTCTCGGCGGGTTTATCAAGGATGCGTATGGATTCCAGATTGCGGGCACGATTTTCGCAGTAACGGCGCTGGTATTCCGCTATATTTCGCTGGCCGCCGTCTGGAAACATGCACCGCGCGACACTCCCCCGGCGCAAGTATCTTTCTGGCCCGGAATCAAGGACACGCTGCAGAATTCGCAGTTCATCTGCTACCTGCCCACTTTTGTCATGTTCGCCACTGGCGTCGGAGTGATGCAAGGCTGGATCCCTTTTTTCGCTGCCGGCATCCTGCTGCGGGACAAGGACGGGGGCGCCTCCAGTCTGCTCTCCGCTACCATCATCGGCGGCGTAGTTCTGGCGGGGATTATCATCTGGATACTCTTTGCCACCGGCAAAGTCAGCAAGCGCCGGTTATACGGCGTGTGTCTGCTATTGAGCGGACTCCTGTTCCCTCTGTTGGGATTAGTAGGCGTAGCAGTGTCGGACCACCTGCTGATGCAGGGTCTGATCTTAGCTTTCGTCGCCGGTATGCCAATGGCCGCCGTCTTTCTGCTGCCCAAGGGACTTACCGCTGACATTGCCGACTATGACGCTCTCATTAGAGGCGAGCGACGGGAAGCCATGTTCTACTCAACGCAAAACTTTTTTGAGAAACTAACCTACGCCCTGCCGCCTCTACTGTTGAGCCTGGTGCTGCAATTGGGCGATTCGCCGGAGAACCCGCTGGGCATTCGCCTGGCCCCGTTGCTGGCCGGCGCATTGGTGCTGCTGGGCTTGGGCCTCTGGCCCCGCTACCGCCTGCCCGACACCGTGAACCCCGAGACCGTTGCCGCCGCCGGCCTCCTGCCAGCGAAATCCTGATGGGCGCCGATGCCCAATGACTCCTGCTTAACGACAATAAGGAATGCCGGCCTGTTGCCTCATTGAGAAATGTTACCGAAACTTTAGCACCTGGGGTCCACCCCAGCCAGCGCTAATTCCGGCATTGCAGCGGGTCCCGCCATGGGCTCGCCAGCCGTGGCGTAGACCAGCTTTTGGGCCATGATGCCGCGCCACTGCTGCACCCTGCGTGCAACGTACGCAGGTGAGCCCGGCTGAAACGATCCGGTTCGGCCTCTTGCAGTCGGCCCAGCAATGCCACCGCTCGGCGAAGGTTCGTACCGGAATATTGCGGCCCGGCGAATGATGCCTCCTGCGTCTGAGCCGGCGGCCCGCCGGTGTCCTGATGGGCTGGAGCAGTCGGTCCAGGGTGGCGGCGCTGGCTGACAGCAGCCGTTGGCGCACCCCAGGGTCCAGATCCAGGTGGCCATGGCGCTCCATCGACTCCACCAGATGGGGTAATGCCGCCCTCAGCCGCTTGCCGCAGATCCGGTCAGCAGCTTCCAAGACCACGATCAGCGCCTGGCGGACCGCCTCATCGTAGATGCGCCGGCCCTTTTTTACCGCCGGCTGCTGCTCTCCGTCGTCGCTGGACCGCTCCAGCAGTCTGATGCCATGCTTGCGATGGTGGCCGGTCACCGCGATGAACTCGTCCAGGATCCGGCTTTTCTCCTTTGGATCTGTGGCACTCGTTACGACGACGGTTCCGCGAAAGATTTGTTCAGCCCTGAGTTTGCAGCATGAATCATGCCAAATCTTGATGGCCCAGGACGACGAAAACGCAGCTCCTCGCAGGGCAATTGCGTCCTAGCCCAGCGGTACCTCTAGCAGGTTTCTTCCCGCCCGCCGGGCGCCGGGCGCTTGCCATGTACTTGGCGGCGGTAAAGTGGGCCATTGGTGAGGTCGCCGGCAACCCCCGCGTCGCCGGACACTCAGCATCGATATATCTCCTTACCGTGTCCCTGACCATCTTCCGATCGGACACGCCCTTGGGCGCGGCCTTCTGCACCGCGGCTCATCGGGCTTGCTGAAGAAACGTCGGCTTCCTGGTTGAGGCGACCGTCATGGCAACCGCGTCTTCGTCGTAAATAACGCAGTTATAATCGTAATCGGCGGGGATATAGTGGGGTAGGCGGGCAGTACGACTGTCTCCACCTTCGGCCATAACACACGGGGTTAGGCGAGATCAGCGCTGAACCTGCGTTGGTAGCAACAGGATTGCGGACCGACTTCCAGCCGCTTTATCTCAAGTGTTCGAACCCAGGCTGCAGTCAGTTTTCCGTGTTGGGGACATTGACCGATTCGCACGACAAATCACGCGCTGGCTGTTGCTAACAGAACGGATCGGCCATTCAAAAGCTGGTCGCCGCAGGCAAGGATTGTGGGATAATCACGGTGATGCCCGACCGGCGATCACGTTGCGGAAACTACAGTTACGGCGCCGCAACACGACGTCGTTCGGTTTGCGAGAATAGAAAGCGTTGTGACGATAATGGTAGTGCCAGAGTCGCGCAAACGAGCAGCGAAGTCTTCACAAATGTACCAGGGGGCAAAATGGCAATATATCGGGTATTTTCGGACGCCGACGGCGAGAGCCACATCGAGGACCTGAATCTCGAGGAGCACCCGGAGCTGGGGGCGCTGATCAATGTGTCCGAGGTGCGGGTGCAGGAGTTTGACGGGTCGCGCCACCGGGACTTTCATCCCCTGCCCGAGCGCAGGCTGATCATCCATCTGTCCGGCGAGGTGGAGATCGGGGCCAGCGACGGCGCGAAACGGGTGCTGCGGGCCGGGGATATCCGGCTGATGGAGGACGTCACCGGCAAGGGCCATTCGCACAACGACCTGACCCCATCGGCCGCGGTCTACGTCCTGCTGAACGACTGATTGACCGTCGGACCCGCAATTACGTCGCAATGGCCGGTATGCCCAGGTCCCTCACCAGGTTGGCAAATTGGGCCACGTCTTGATCTATAACTTGCTGTAGCGCCACCAGTTGTTGGTCTATGTCGGCGGAGAGGTAGTCGAAGACCTGATACACCTGCTGAGGAGGCGCAAAGTCCGCGTTGGCGACAACGGCGGTGAGTTCCGCCAGCTTGCGGTTGAGCCGCACCGGTAGATCCAACCGGTCCCGGGCGCCCCGGTACGCCGACTGGATTAGCCGGTCTTCAATCTGCCTCAATTTTTCCTTCACCGACTCCGCCGAGTCGCCCACCGTCTCCGCCGAGGGATGTCCCTGGGCGCGACTCACCCATTGCTCTACCTGCTGGCGGACCCGGCGCAGTTGGTTAATGCCGTCGTGTGTTTCCGACACCTTGTCGCGAATCTGAATCAGGAATTGGAACTGGGCATCCAGATCTTCCTGGCTGGCCCCCACGCGGGGGTCTTTGACTATGTGGAACGTCCGGGTCTGGGAGTCGTCGCCCACTTGCAGTGTCACCTGGTAAGTGACGGGCGATGCCAGGGGGCCGACGAGAGAGTCCTCGGTGGTCTTGTCTTCGGGCACCTTGCGGGCCGGCGGGTGGCGCATATTCCATACGAAGCGGTTCATTCCCGGTTCGGCTGGCGCCCGGGGTTCCGGGGTATTCTCGTCAGCCTCCCGGGGGTTGCTGGAGAAGCTCCGTATGATCCTTCCGTCCTCTTCCAGGATGCTGAGGGTTATCTCCGCTGCCGCCTCCTTCAGATAGTAGGTAATCATCACCCCGTCGGGCGGGTTCTCCCCGGCATCCCAGAACTTCCGCACGGTCTCGCCCCCCTTGCCCAGCGACTCGCTGTAGGTGACGTCGGCGCCCAGTCCGGCGCGGTAGATCTTGCCGGGAGTAGGCTTCCGCTCCCGGAAGGGCGACCGGACCCGGTAGGTGTCCCGGGGCTGCAGCAGGACGAAGGACTGATCCGCCAGGGATGGAGTGAGCTGGCGCAGTTGGCTCAGGTCGTCCAAAATCCAGAACGACCGCCCGTGGGTGGCGGCAATCAGGTTGTCGTCCTTGATTGCCAGGTCGTACACCGGGACCACCGGCAGGTTGGCCCGCAGCGGCTGCCAGGATTCCCCCTGGTTGAAAGACACATGCACTCCGGTCTCGGTGCCGGCGTACAACAGGCCCGGACGGGCGGGGTCTTCCCGCACCACCCGGGTATAATCATCCTGAGGCAGGCCAGCGGTGATCGATGTCCAAGTCTGTCCGTAATCGGTAGTCTTGTAGATTATCGGGCGGGTGTCGTCCAGCTTGTAGCGAGTGGCCGCCAGGTAGGCCGTGGCCGGGTCGTGGGGGGATACCTCAATCATGCAGATGAGTGTCCACTCCGGCAGGTCGTCGGGTGTAACCGGGTCCCAAGTAGCGCCACCGTCTCGGGACAGGTGTACCAGTCCGTCGTCGGAACCGGCCCAGAAAACCCCCGGCTGGTGGGGAGATTCCACGAAGGCGAATATGGTGGCGTAGACCTCGGCGCCGGAGGTATCCTTGGTTATGGGACCACCCGAGGGCTCCAGGGTGGCCGGGTCGTGGCGGGTCAGGTCAGGGCTGATGGCTTCCCAACTGTTGCCCAGGTCGGCGGTGCGGAACACCAGGTTGCCAGCCACGTACAGGGTCTGCGGGTCGTGGGGCGAGAACATGATGGGATAGGTCCACTGGAAGCGGTACTTCATGTCCTTGGCCCCCCACCCGGTGTACAGCTCCGGCCACACCGTGATAATCCGCACCTGTCCGGTGGCGTGGTCGTAGTGCAGCAGGTTGCCGCCGCCGCCGGCAGAGCTGCCGATGGCCCCGGAAATGACAGTGTTGGGGTCCTGGGGATGAACGGCGATGTGGCCGCTTTCCGAGTTTCCCACGACGTAACAGTCGCCCCAGGGGATCGCACCTTTGTGGGTGCGGGAAGGCACGCTGATGGCGGTGTTGTCCTGCTGGGTTCCGTACACCCGGTGGGGAAACTGGTTGTCGGTGGTCAGGTGGTAAAACTGGGCCGTGAGCTGGTTGTAGATGCTGGACCAGCTCTCCCCACCGTTGAAGGTCACGCAAGCGCCGCCATCGTTGCCCTCAATCATCCGTAGAGGATTGTTGGGGTCAATCCAAAGGTCGTGGTCGTCGCCGTGTGGCGTGGTGACCCGGCTGAAGCTGCGTCCCCCGTCAACCGACTTCCAGCACTGGTAGTTAAGTATCCACACCGTGTCCGGGTCCTGCGGGTCGGCGAAGACGTGCTGGTAGTACCAGGGACGCCCTTGCAGGTCCCGGTCGTCGCTGACCAACTCCCAGGTATCGCCCCCGTCGTCGGAACGGTACAGGCCGCAGTCCTCGGCCTCGATGGTGGCCCACACCCGCCCCGGTTTGGCGGGGGATACAGCGACGCCGATGCGTCCCTTGAGGCCGCCGGGCAAGCCGGGGTTGTCGGTGATATCGGTCCAGGAGTCACCCCCGTCCACCGACTTGAAGATGCCGCTTTCCGGACCGCCGCTGATGAGGCTCCAGGGTGTGCGCCGGGTCTCCCAGATGGAGGCGTAAAGGATGCGCGGGTTGTTGGGGTCCAGGGACAGGTCCGCTGCCCCGGCCTTCTCGCTGCGGAACAGGACCCGCTCCCAGGTGTTCCCTCCGTCCTTGGAGCGGAATACGCCCCGCTCCTCGTTGGGGCCGTAGGCGTGTCCCAGGGCCGCCACGTACACCAGGTCCGGGTTGGCGGGGTGTACCCGTACCCGAGCAATGTGCCGCGTATCGGACAGGCCCATGTTGGTCCAGGTCCGGCCGCCGTCAGTGGACCGGTACACCCCGTCCCCGTAGGTCACGTCCCCGCGGATGCAGGACTCCCCCATGCCGGCGTAAATCACGTTGGGGTCGGAACCGGCGACGGTGATGGCGCCCACCGAGGCGGTGTTGAAGTAACCGTCGGAAACATTCTCCCAATAGGTACCGCCGTCGGTGGTTTTCCATACCCCGCCGGCGCACGCGCCGAAGTAAAACACGAAGGGATTGACGGGGTCGCCGGTTACCGCCACCACCCGCCCGCCCCGGGGCGGACCGATGCAGCGCCACCGCACCGCGCCGAGTAGCTCCTGCGGGACGGAAGAAGCCGGGGTCTGGTCTTGCCGCGTTTCGCTCGTCGTCATCGTAGCACCTGCCCGTTCGAGGTCTGCATCTGCCGGGGAGCCCTGTTGCCCATCGCCCAGGCGGATGCCCGTTGAGGAATTATCCCTTTGCGCACCAGAGTTTGTCGAGGGATGTGCTCAAAGTATCAGTAAAGCGTCCATGCAAGTGGTGTAAGAAGGGTTATCCCTTTTGATGTTGATCAGGCCGATGCTTCCGGCATATTAGGCGCGGGTAGCGCATCGTTGCCGGCGGCGTTGGGGGTGGTAAGGTCGCGGCTGTGGGCGTCGAGGATACCCGCTCACCGTCTCGGATGCGTGGTTGGGCCCGCGCGATCTTGTCCGGCTATCCTGGGTGCTTTCAGTGCGTGGCATCCGCTGTCAGCGAGCTGTATCTACTCTAAAGGTGAGCGATACAGCAGATACAGTAAGGCTGCGAGCTCGGCGTTCCTTGGGCATCCTGGAGAATCCCCGTGTGGGCGGGTGAACCTAACCTAAAACCAAGGTGGGATCTTCACTTGCGGGTCCGTGAACCTCGGCTGAGACGCCTTCGGTCAGCCCCACCGCCCATGCCTGCAGCTCGGTTGGACAGCGCCGGTTGACTTCTCCGCGACGGCTGCTCAAGTGGGTGACTTTATAGGCCACCGACTCTCTTCCCGCTGCACGCAACCAGAGTCCCACGTTGGCCGTCAAAGAGATACCAGCCGAAGTGCGCGTCAGCAGGCGGAAAACCGATTGCCGAGCATTCACCAAAGATTCAGGGCGGCGGGTTGCAACACGTTCACGGCAATCCGACCATTCGAACACCCTCCCTTGATGCGCTGGCAGCCAGATCGATCCGGTTTGTCAAGGGCGTCGGCAAAACGTACCACTGGACTGTCGTAGTTCAGGGGAAATGTCCGCCTAAGCGTTCAGCAAAATGTCATCTGTCTAATCCGGGATCGTATCAGATGTCGATGCCGATGGGGTAGCCTCAGACCGGCGCGTCGGCGGACTTTCGACATCGATGTATCGCCTTACGGTGTCTCCGTGGAGACCCAACTCTCTTGCCATCTTGCGAATGGACATGCCCGCGAGCTTGGCCTTCTGCACCGCGTCCCAGCGGGCCTGTTGCAGAAACCAGCCTCCTCGGTGAAGTGGACACCGTCATGGAGACCACGGCTTCATCGTCGAGGACGGAGCCGTGGCCGTTTGCTGCGGCTACCATTGTCAGTGGCTCAGGGGCCGTTTCCCGAGGTTCACTGAGGCCTTTTGGGGTCAGGAGACTGGATGGCATCACCTGAGGAAGGCTTGATGCCGTTTCGCAGCGATCCTGGACTTGGGCGCGCCTCCTGGGCGGCAATGATGCGTCCCTCATGTTGTAATGACGGCCGGCCGTCCAGTCCGTGCAGCACCACGACAGCCGTACCGGCATAGCTGCGGCGTTGCCGGTCAGGCAGCAACTGCAGGATGTACCGCGGGAACTTCACTATGTTGTCCCTGGCCACTCTCCTTTTGTGCTTGAAGCACAGGACTTGGCTCAGGTGCAGATCCGGCGGCAAGGGTCGGAAAGCCGGATCAGGACACTGGGCGGGGATTTGGCAACGCCGGTTGAACCGGGGCAGGAACTGCTTCAATACAGCCTTGGCCTGTTCAATCGTGGAGTAGAGTACCGGGAGGTGGTGTAAGAGGAATCGAAATTAGCTTTCCTCATCAACAATGCTGCTGTGGTCCGCCCCATGGTTGCAGCCAGGTTTCGGAGGTCAGGATTTGAGCGAAATTCGTTGCCATGCGTCAATTTCCCGTACAGCACCGTGAGATCCTGCTCTCTTGTCCAACTGCGCCTCGCCATAAGAAAGCCCCCAATGCGAAACGGCAGGGTCTTTCGGTTGTCATTGCGAGGAGCGTAGCGACGTGGCAATCTCGTTGAGGTTGAGCACGTGCCGGGGAACCATCATTGCTACGGCGACGAGATTGCCACGCTGCGCTCGCAATGACATCAGGAAAACCGAAAGGCCCTGTGCGAAACGGCGGTTTGCCTTGACCTCCGACACTTTATTGTACGTAAATCCAGAGTCCTAGTCTTATTGATACTTGATTTGCTTCACACAAGGGTCATTACGTAAATCAATTTGTGCCGCGCATCCCAACGCCGGCCCGATTGCGTTTCCGCCGTCCTGATTTCCACGAGCCGGATTGCAGAAATGGCTGACAAGTTGCTGTCATTCGTCTCGTCGCCAGGCTTCGCAACTGCACGGTCGACGCGACAGACATCGCAATTTGCCGGCGTCGTCACTGGCAATTATGCTGGCCCGACGGAAACGGATTGCCGCGCCAAGTAGCCGGGTGCGTCCATGAATCAACGATGGCTGGCCGGAAACCTGCTCCATTTCGAGTTGAGGGGAAGTGAGCAGTTGCGCGATTCACGCTTCTCCATGCTGCGACAGGTCTACGCCCCTCTCCTCATCCGGTTCACTAAGCCGGAGACCCATGGTGTACTTCAACGCCAGCAGGATTAGGCTGGTCATGACGAATGACCAGGCAAACGCGGCCAGAATGCCAACCACCTGGTAAAAAACCTGTTCCAGCCGCGATACGTCGTCTTCCAGCGCACCGAAACCGATGCCCACGAAGATGCCCGTGGCAACAGCGCCCCACATCCCGCCAACGCCGTGGATGCCGAACACGTCCAGGGAGTCGTCAACGCGCAGCCGGTGAACCAGCTCAACGGCGGCAAAACAGATTGCGCCGGACACGCCCCCGATGATCAGGGCCGGCATTACGCCGACGAATCCCGCCGCCGGCGTGATGGCCACCAGGCCGGCCACCGCGCCGGCCGCCGCCCCGCTGCCGGACTGTCGCTTGGTGAGCATCCACGAGACGACCGACCAGGACCCATTCCCGCCGCCGCGGATGTGTTGGTGACCACGAAGGCATTGACGGCAGCCTCGGTGGAAAGGTTGAAGCTGCTGCCCGCGTTGAATCCGAACCACCCGAACCACAGCAGGCCCGCCCCCAGCATGACCAACGGCACGTTGTGGGGCGTCACGGCTACCGATCCGAAACCGATGCGCCGCCCCACTATGAATGCGGCCGCCAACGCCGCTGAGCCCGATGCGATGTGTACGACGGTTCCTCCGGCGAAGTCCAGGGCGAACCCCGCTTCACTCATCCCCAATACGCTGCCCAGGTTGCCCAACCAGCCGCCACCCCAGACCCAGTGGGCCAGCGGAGCGTAAACGACGGTTACCCACACGCCGGTAAAGACGATGTAGGTCGGAAACTTTAAACGCTCGGCGAATCCCCCCGAAATGAGGGCAGCGGTGATGATGGCGAACATTCCCTGGAAAACCATGAATGACTGCTCGTCGAGGGGCACCCCAACCATCCCGAACTTGGAAAGGTCTCCCACGAACCCCAGACCGCCCACGCTGTTGCCGAACGCCAGGCTGTAACCCCACAACACCCACAGCACGCTCACCACGCTGATCGCAGTGATGGAGTGCATCATCGTCCCAATGACATTTTTATGGCGCACCAGCCCGCCGTAGAAGAGCGCCAGACCGGGCACCATGATGAACACCTGACCGGCGGCAATCAGAAAGGACAGGACTTCAAGCTCGGAGAACTCCATCTCTCATCTCCCCGTGGCCAATCCTCAAATAACCTCAAAATCCGCCGTCCATCAAACGTCCACCAGAATCAATGCGGACATGCCGACGCGAAGACATGGTAGTCCGCGTTTCCGGTGCAATGCAACAACTGCCCTAAATGGCACGGGATCGTCAGACGGGACTGAGGAAGTGCGTGCCCCGCCGACAGCGCTGACGACGAGATCGTACGGGACTCTCACCTGGCGATGAGCGCATTGCCTCACTAAAGCTGTCGTTGTATTACTAAACCTCAATCCACCGAGAAGATGAGTGTCGCGGCGGGTTGAATGGGAAAGAGGGTGCTCCTGTGATTCTGGGATGATGGTTTCCGCAACACAAAACCGACCCCATGATAGACGACAATTAGTCCTGCCGGCGCCTTGCCTCAATAAAAACGTTACTTTTAGGAAGTGATTGCCGCAAGTAGAATGCTACCGAAAATCGGGAGGCAATCGGGTGGCGGGAGGCATGAGCAGGATGGCGAAACAGGAATTGCTGGAGACGATACGAGACCGGTATCAGGCATCGTCCAGGAAGGAGAAGAGCCGGATCCTCGACAAGTTCATCGCGGTTACGGGTCATCACCGCAAGTATGGCATCAGGCTGCTGTCCCAGTGCGAGGACGTCAGCGAGAAGACGGGTGTAGTCAAAGGACGGCGCATCTACGACGAGACGGTTCGGGAGGCGGTGATCCTGGCGTGGGAAGCGTTTGAAGGCGGTGTTGCCTCACCTGGTGGAGTCCATGGAGCGTCATGGCCACCTGGACTTGGACCCCGAAGTGAGAGGGCGTCTGTTGGCTGCCAGCGCCGCCACCCTGGACCGGCTGCTCAAACCCGTTCGCGCCACGGTGGCAGGCCGGAGCAAACGCCGGCGGAGGGTGTCTCCTGGTCACGATATTCCGGTGCGTACCTTCGCCGACTGGAATAAGCCCCCACCTGGTTTCCTGGAAATTGATCTGGTGGCCCACTGCGGGGATAACATGGGCGGATCCTTCGTCTATAGCCTGGGTGGTCACCGACGTGTGCACCGGTTGGACCGAGGCGGTACCCTTGCTGGCCAGAGAGCAGTCCCTGGTGGTGACTGGGCTGGGGGCCATCGCCAAACAACTGCCTTTTCCGGTTCTCGGGATAGACTCCGACAATGACAGTGTGTTCATCAACGACACCCTCACCAAGTACTGCGCCAACCGGGGCATTGAGTTCACCCGTTCCCGGGCGTACCGGAAGAATGACCAGGCCTGGGTTGAGCAGAAGAATGGGGCGGTTATCCGGCGGTTCCTGGGTCACGAGCGTTACTCTGGCCAGGTGGCGGGACAGACCATCGCCCACCTGCATGGGGTGATGTGGCTGTACGTAAACTACTTCCAGCCCTCATTCAAGCTGATGGAGAAAACCCGCCATGGGTCAGCCGTGATCAAGCGCTACAGCCCGCCAGCCACGCCCTGCGACCGGGTGATCCGGCACGAGGCGGTCAGCGCCGAGGTCAAGGCTGCACTCAGCAAACGCCGGGCCGCACTGGACCCAGTGGCGTTGCTGCACGCAATCAGGGAAGCCCAGTCGGCGCTGGCGGCGATCGTGTCCCCTGAACTCAGGCCCACGCCGCGGGGCGAGAGCCTGGAACGCTTTCTGGCCCGGCTGCCCGATCGGTGGCGCGAGGAGCAAGAGCACGCCGAAGGAAAACCGCAGGCGAGAGTGCCCACACCTGGCGAACGCGGAAGGATCCCTTCGCAGGTGTGTGGTGCGACGTGCTGGGCTGGTTGCAGGAAGATCCGGACGCCAGCGCGGTGGCATTGCTGGGCCAGCTGCAGGAGGCTGCACCGGATCGTTTCAGCCGGGCTCACCTGCGTACGTTGCAGCGGAGGGTGCAGCAGTGGCGAGGCATCATGGCCGACAAGCTGGTCTACGCCGCGTCCGGAGCAACGCTGCCGGATCCCGGTGGAATACCGGAAATGGCGCTGATGGCGGATGATCCCAAGTGCTGATTTTTCGGTAACATTTCTCAATGAGGCAACAGGACCGGCAAATATAGTTGACGCGGGACAGAGTTTTTCATGCTGGACGTTCGCTAGAGGGTTGCACCTGACGGTGCGTGCTTTTCCCATGAGCACCTCTCGTTAGTAGCGTAGGAACGTGCTGGCCGAATGCCCATGACCACGGTTCTGCACGCGGAAGTCAAACTCAATAGATGCACCGGGTTTTACGCTGCCCCGATTCTCATATGAACGCGGGTCCACAGCTGCCCAATCCCATGACTCGATGATCAGGTCCGGAGCCACGACGCTGTCATTGCTCAGGATCTACCTACCAGATTTCCAGGGTCATTAGGCCACTTTGGGGGTGCCGTTTACTTTCAGGTGGTGGCAACAGAGGCGTCAAGTATGGTACCACCCGTAAGGAAACGGAACGCCGAGGGCAGTCCGTCAATCGTGTCATAAACCCAGCCAAGGGCTGCCACATCCGTCGCCTCCCCTCGCCGCCGCCGGACCTTTACCGGGAAACCCTACCTAAATCTCTGCGTTGGAGTACAAAAAGGCAGTTCTAGCCCGCTGAGGTCGTCATTCTCTTTTACGTCCTGCAAGCCGCTGGGAATGCATCCGGTCAACTGGTTCGGGTGAAGCTGTAGGAACTTCAGCTTGTGTAAACCGCCCAATTCCACGGGTATCTCTCCGCTCAATTGGTTGTGGTCGAGGAACAGCGTGGTCAGGTTGGTCAGGTTGCCCAGTTCTGCCGGGATCTTTCCGGTCAACTGGTTTTGCAGGAGCCTCAATCGCTCCAGGTTGGTCAGGTTGCCCAGTTCCAATGGTATTTCCCCGGTCAGCCGATTGGCGCCGAGGCCCAGAGATTCCAAGCTTGCCAGGCTACCAAGTTGAGCGGGTATCTCCCCGCTCAACTCGTTGCCCCCTAGCCACAGTATTCGTAGGTTGGTCAGGTTGGCAAGTTCCAATGGTATCTCACCAATCAACTGATTGTGGTCAAGCGCCAGCCACTCCAGATTTGCGAGGCTACCAAGTTCCCTTGGTATTTCCCCGCTCAACTCGTTGAGCTCGAGGTCCAAGTATTGCAGGCGGCTCATACGGGCTAATTGCGTCGGTATAGGCCCACTCAACTGATTGTCCTGAAGCTCCAGCCACTCCAGATTTGCGAGGCTGCCCAGTTCCCTTGGTATCTCCCCGCTCAACTGGTTTTCGGATAGGTCCAACGTTTCCAGGTTGGTGAGGTTGCTGAGCACCGCTGGGATCTCCCCGTTCAACTGATTGTTCCAGAGGTGCAGCCCGGTGACCCTACCACTGGGATCAGTGTATACACGGTCCCATAGATACAGGGGCTTATCGGTCAGCCAGTTCTTATTGTTCTTCCAGTTCGGACCGCCGGTGGCGTTGTAGAGGGCGACGAGGGTGGCCCTGTCTCCTGAGATGCCGTCGATTTTATCTGGACCTGGCTGTGGTGGTATGGGAGTGCCTCTTAGCACCTCGAGCGTCAGGGTGAAACTTCCCGTCTGACCGGGGGAGTCCGTCGTGGCCTCGATGGTGTAGGCCCCGGCATCCAGGGTGGCCCGTACCTGGGAACTGGTGGTGCCGCCGTAGTCCCCGTTCTCGTCCAGCGCCGGCCCCGACCAGGAGTAGCTTTCCCGCAGGTATAGGTATGGGTCTGCGTCTCCGGACTCGAGGGTGACTGTCACTTCAGCCGGTGACAACAAGACCAAGTTATAGTACCGCGCGTGACCGCGTCCCAATACCGCCGAGTCACAACCTTCGGCCCACCCTCCAAAATTGGGCCCCTCGTCGACCAATAATCGCCCGCAACCGCCGTCGGGATTCGGGAGTTTGGCGAACCCGTGTCCCCAGGTGTTGTTGGGATGTTCCAATCCCTTCTGCTCCGTATGACCTTTCAGATACTCAACAACGTCTTGTGGACTGTAATTCGGGAACCGTTGTCGCACCAGAGCAACCAATCCGGCCACATGCGGGGTCGCTTGGCTGGTGCCGCAGAAGCCCGTACGTCCGCCCCTGAGGGGGGCTAGAGCCGACTCCGCACATGTGTCGCACCGACGATGTCGGGTTTGACCCTGCCGTCTGGCGTCGGCCCCCGGCTGCTGTAGTCCTCAATCGTGCTAACGTTGTGCCAAGGGGCTGCTCCTACGGCCAACATGCCGGGGTTGGCGCTCTCCGCTGGACTGATAATGCTGCCAAACCGGGTGTGGTGTTCAATGTCGTGCAGAATACCCGGTGAGACGACTAACTGAATCCACTTGGGCTCACTTCCGCCGCGGTGGACCACCCGGATGGCGTACTCCCCGTCCTGGAGAGGCGCAAACACTAGCCATTCATGCGGAACGTCACCCTGGTGTCCTGATTGAGTGTCTTCGCTGCTCACCGACGCGCCACCCATTGAGATGGGGCTTACGACCCAGTTGATTAAGATGCGCCCCACGGTCCAATTGGTTAACCAGTTGGTTGAGATGGGCTTTACGTCCCGGTTGGTGTCTTCAGAAACAAGGACAAGGTCGAAATCGCGAGTCGCTTCACCCCAACTGTCCTCCCACCGGAGCTGAACTATAATCACTTCTCCTCTGCGAAGCTGGAGACCGTTGTCTTCATCGTTAGAACTACCGTCGAAACTGATGTATCCATTCCCGTCCGGGTCGGAGTAGGGTCCAGACCAAAACCACGTCCGCCGCGCTTCATTGCCCGCCGCGTTTACCCAGACTATCCCTGCTTCGACGGCCCGGTCCACGGTCCTCAGTGGATCGACACTGTCAGGAGACGTTCCATCACCGGGACCGCCAAAAAGCCATCCACTCGAGTAGTTGATGACCGACACTCCTTCCTCGATCATCCAGTCCACGGTCTTTCGCAGGTCGCCGCGGGTGTATGGATTTGCGATGTACAAGGATGCCTCCGGAGCAACATCGATGATCGCCTCCGCGACCATGGTGCCGTGATCGCCATAGCTGGAGAAAATATTACCAATGGCGAAACTTACCAATTCGCAGTGGTCGAGATCTGGAGAGTGTTTGTCGATAAGCGTGTAACACCTAGCCTCGACCGAAGCCGGCAGCTCGGTTCCCATGAGGCCTCTAAAACCTTCAAAACCTACGTCGATCACTCCCACCTTGATGCCCTGGCCGTTGTATCCACCTTCGTTCCACGCGGGGGAACCGTGTTCACCGACACCCTGGCTGGTCACACCGCCATTGGTCCCCTGTGGCGGGACGATTTCACGTACCCGGAGGACCCCAGGCAGTTCCGAGGTCTTTCCCAGCAACAACACCGGCACGTAGGCCTCGATGTAGTCCTCGCCCACGTTGCGGGGATCGCTACCGTTGTCGTTCAGAAAAGACACGACCTCTTCCGCGTTCCCCGACAGATAGATGGTCACGGCAACTGACTCATCCTTGTGAATTGGGGCTTCTTCAGCGGCCTGCCGGACGGTGATTTCCCCGGACTCAATCCTCGCCACTAATTGGTCGAGCCTGGAGCCCAGACCGTAGTATTTCAGCTCTGGCTTCTTGGGAGGAGTGGACAGCGGATCGTCGCCATTCAACAGAAAAAGAACAACCGCAACCGAGAGAACAGCCAAGGCAGTCAGAGGCCCAATGACCAGGAAACTGATCTTCATTCGACTTCGCATGGGAGTTCTCGTGCTGATGTCGCACCGCATCGCTACCGTTTGTCAACCATGGACTTTAAGTCCAGATGCGAGGGACTCTCTTCCTCCCGGCCAGGAGGCGGCGAGGCTTGCCCGTCCTCATTGTGGCCCCAGCAGGCCACGGAACCATCGACCATCACCCCACAGGTGTGACCAGCCTCATATTGATTGCTGGCATATACTCCGAGCAGCCCACCCTCGGCGCTGACGGAGGCGAATCGACCATCAAGAGGTGTGGCCTGGCCGGCATCATTGTGGCCCCAGCAATCCGCAGATCCATCGTTCCTCAACCCACAGGTGTGGAGATGCCCGGCGCTGACCGAGGTGAAACGTCCCTCTGGAGGTGTGGCTTGCTCTGCATCATCCTCGCCCCAGCAGGCCACGGTTCGGATGACCATCACCCCGGTGGTATAGTTTTACTCCGCCCCAGTGGTACGTTTTGCCGCCGCCCTTGACAGCCCGGTGCCCCCAAGAGGGCCGGTCCGCGAAGCCGAAGGGGCTGAAAGTCCCGTGTGAACGGCACAATTTCCTCCAACAGGACCCGGGCATCAACGACTTGACCCGTCGATTCCGGACGTGAACACATTTGTTCAGCAGCCTGTTAGGGGCTGTGGGCTGAGCGAGACGGAACAGGGTTCTAGCTGCGGCAGGAAAACCAGGGTTACACCGAACCTCCCTCAGCTAGGACGGCCAACTCCGCCTTAGATAGTCCCAACTCCCCGCGCAGGACCTCTTCGTTGTGCTCCCCGATGAGAGGCGCACGCCGGGATATCCTCCAGGGTGAGCCGTTGAAGATGGCCGCTGGGCCTGGGTGTCGAAATGTCTTGCCAAGTTCCAGGTATTCTACATCTGTCCAGAACCTCCGGTCCTCCAGGTGAGGGTCCTGCATGACCTCGTCCGGGGAACGGATCGCCCCCGCGTTGGAGCTACGCTTCTGCAAGCCGTGGTAGGCTTCGTCCCGAGGGATGTTGGCGAGGAAGTTTTCCAAAATTCCGCGAATATGTGACTGGCTCTCGGCGATGACCGTTGGGTCCCGGTACTTTTCATCCAGTAGGTCGCCCGCCAAGCCGTGTTCATCCATCCACGGCGCAAGCATCAGCACCCGCTCCGGGGTAACCTGACCGACATTCACGTATTTTCCATCCTTACAGAGGACCTGGGCGTTGGGCCCAGTGGCGGTGTTGCCACCTCCTGTTCTACGAAGAATCACATCTCTTTTGTAAATATACTGGTTCACATGGCCCTCGGTCGTGAGCGCGCAGGCATCATGCACCGAGGCATCTATGTACTGCCCCCGGGCCGTCACCGACCGGTTAACCAGCGCCGCGGTAATGGCGATGTAGGCGTAGTGACTTCCGATGTGCCAAGCCTGCCCTCCTCCGGGAGCGATGGGCGGTGCATCTGGCGCCACGTCGTCGTCATAGCCACACCTAGCCATCTGTCCGCCCGCCGCCAGATGCAGCAGGTCGCTGGTCTGGAAGTCCTGCCACGGCCCGGTCTGCCCAAAGGGGGTCAGTGAGCACATAATCAGCCCAGGGTTACTCTTTGCTAGATCTTCGTACCCCAGCCCCAGGGAGGCCAGATAACCGGGCTTGAAGGTCTCTAGTATCACATCCGCCTTCTCCGCCATTTGCCGGAACAGCCGGCGCCCGTCCTCCATCTCCAGATTCAAGGTAACCCCCCGCTTGGAGGTGTTGTAATGCCAGAAGTAAAGGCTCCTCTCCCGATTCGGTATGTCCTGGTAGAAGGGCCCCACGGTCCGGGCTGCCTCGCCATCGGGCGGCTCTATCTTGATGACGTCTGCTCCCATGTCAGCCATTTGCTTGCCACACCACTGTCCCTTCTCATCGGCGAGCTCCAGCACCCGCAGCCCCCCAAAGGCCCCCGCAGAGTTCCGGTCCGGCGTCCGCGCCGGCGCCGGAGTGGGATTCGCTATCGGCTCATTCCCACTCCACTGTACGGGCGAGGCATCCTCCATCATCTCCTTTAAGTAGGGATAATCTTCCATACTGAGGTCTTTTGGCCAGAAGGTGCCGTCGGCGAAGCCGCTCACCAGCACCTCGTGACTGATGCCCAACAACCCCTGAAACACCTCTTTGTTGTGCCCGCCGATCAGGGGACCTGACCGGCTGTTGATTGCAGGCGTCTCCGACATCTTGAAGGGAGCGTTCTGAAGGGGCCAGGTCCCCAGCGCGGGATGCTTCACGTCCCGGTACATCTCTCGATGCCTGAGCTGGGGATCGTTGTCCACCCGGTCCTGGCTGCTTTGAACGGGCATGGCGGGTACTCCCGCCGCCTGGCACCGCTCCATGATCTCGTACTTGCCCAGAGTCTTGGTCCACGCCTCTATCCCCTGGTCCATCTCTTCCTGGTGCTCCAGGCGACCTTCAAGGGTGGCAAACTTCTCGCCGGTGGCCCAACTGGGAGAGCCCATTACCCCCACTAACTTCCGCCACTCATAGTCGGAGAAGCAGACTAGGGCACACCAGTCGTTGTACTCCGCCGGACTGGTCTTGTAAGCGTTGTGCGGCGCCCCGGTCCGCCCCCGGTAGTTGTTCACCAGGGGCGTGCCAGGCCAGTGAGCGCGGTTGCCCGGCGGGTAACCCTTTCGCATGGTGGAACGACCGTTGGCCTGGATGTCCAGAAAAGCCGGACCATTAAGGGGGACGCCGATGATCCACTGGGAACTGTCGACATGCTGTCCCTGACCGGTCATGTTGCGATGGTAAATCGCACTCAGAGCATACATGGCCCCGTATAAGCCACCGGTGTCGTCCAGGTAGGACCAGCCCCAACCAGCGGGTGGCTTGTCCGGCAGGCCCGACGTGTAGGTCAAACCGGACAGGGCTTGCGCAATGGCTCCCATGGTTTGATAGTCTCTGTCCCGACCCGTGTGGCCGAAGCCGGACATGGAGAGGTAAATGATGTCAGGCCGGAGCTTCTTCATATCCTCGTAGCCCAGACCCCACCGCTCCAATACACCGTAGGCGAAGTTCTCGATGACGATGTCGGACATGGCCACCAAGCGCCGGGTAAGGTCAATGCCTCGGGCTGTACGAGTGTTCAGGGTGACGCTCAGCTTGTTGGAGTTGGTGTCGCTGAAATGGCCGTTGGTGTTGAGATTGGCGGGCAGGCCCTCGGGGGTACCCGCTCCCGTCGCAATGTTGTTGCCCCGAGTATTGGGGCTCTGGGGCCATTCAACCTTGATAACCTCGGCTCCCAGCGCCCCCAGCCATCGGGTGCACCAGGGACCCGCCCGGACCCAGGTGAAGTCCAACACTCGGATTCCTGACAAAGCTCCCGGTGTAGTTGGCGCTTCTGCTCCAGCCTGCACCATTGAATCACCTCCCGGCTATGGCTGTCTTAAGGTTAACTTACCTTATTCTAACCCAATATTCTAACCCAATGTGGTCGATGGAGATTCCCGAAAAACCAGGAAGGCTAATTACCGGAACTTCCTGAAAAGAGCCCCAGGCAAATTGGTTTGCCCGGGGTTAGGCTAACGAGTGGGCCCGGTGGCAGGTCTCGCATAGAATCCCGCTGGCCACAGCTGCAACAGGATAAGCCATGTTTCGCAGCTTGGCCTTTTTTGCCGCTGAATCCAGACCGTGCCAAGGAGAACTGAATATGACTTTGCGGAATATAAGCTTCGCCCAGTTCCTCGCTGGTGATCTGGCTTCGGCCTTATTACAACGATGCGCCTGCCTGGGTTCTTATTGGGGAATTGAAGGGATGTCGAAGGCTGAAGTAGTCAAGGACTAGAGCCCGGGTGTGAAGCCTATTTTGGTCATTGGGAGCGGTGCAGACTGGGCTCCAGTTCCAAGGTAGAAGGTGGCTGGCCGACCTCACCAATTGGTTTACACCTGACCGGGGTGTCTTGGCTGCGCGGAGGAGGAGACCTCGCTCAGCCAGCATGGTGGCGACCGGCCGCCTTCTGCCTAATACTACAGCCGCACAAACACTAACTCGCTACTCTTAGCCTCGGTCCATCACTGGATTTAGCTTTGCTCACTTAAGAGCAAAGCCAGTACGCCATAGCTGGACATTGCGATTTTCAATACCGCCCAACCCTCTGGGCGGTCATGTGCGACTGTAGTACTAGTCTGTCATTTCGAGAATGCCGTCAGGCATTCGTGGCAATCTCGTTCCGGCAGTGTCCAGCCTATGCTGAAACTCCATTGCTACGTCCACGAGATTGCCACGTTGCGCTCACAATGACAGCAGATCGAGCACCCCGGTTTGGCAAAGTGGATACGCGTGAGATTGCACGAAACCCAGGCGCCTACTCCGGGAATATCCTCCGATAAACCCCGGGCGATCCCGCCCCATGTACCATATGCGGGCGGACTTCGTGCGTCCAGACCGGCGTTACGATCGTACTCCAGTTCTTCCAAGCTTCGCTTTCCGCCACCGCCAGCGACTCCATCTCATGCACCGTGCAGTACTTCGGCTCTCCCATCATCGCCTGGAACCGTCGGGCACGGATGTAGCCCGGTATGTCCAGGCACATCGGTAGTCGCTCGTTGTTGTAGGCATCGTTCCACCGTTCCTCCAGGTGTTCAGGAATCGACATCCGGCCCACCAGGATCAACGGCGACATGCCCGCTTGCGCAGTCTCCGCCGGCAACTCCGCCGTGTGTACCCGCTGGTACAGGTTGCGGATGTACTCCGTTCCAATCACGCTTGGCGACATCCGACGCGACCATTCTGTCGGCTCCCGCAACCACTTCTGCCACTCCTCCGAATGCCACGCCTCGTGGGATTCCAGCTCATACACCGCCAGGTACTTCGGCCCGCCCTGTACCGCCTCGTACCGCGCCGCGTCCAGCACTCCCGGAATCGACAACCGCTCGGGAATGTGCTCGTCGTTGTACCAGCGGTTGTATTCCTTATCGTTTTCCGGCGCCACGTCGCTGTACACCAGCAGCAGCCCGTCGCCCTTCCTTTTCGTCGCCATGTCTCCCCCCGTGCCCGATTATTTGGATCGCCCACCGAGTATATCACCACTACTCCCGAATCCTCTCTCCCTCTACTCTGGTGGAAGCAGGTTGTCGTGCGGACCGTCCCCCTTGCAGGGGGCGTTTCTCAATCATCCATTCCAAACCTTCCGCGGAATTGTACCCGGCCCCTTATTTCGAGTTGGCATCTGAGCGGCCAATAAATCGGGGAGACCCCGCTGATTGCACAATCGGTGGGGCCATCACGATGGAAATTCCACTTGCTAAGCCCCAATCCACCGAAAAGATGAGTGTGGCGGCGGGTTGAAGCGGTAAGAAAGTGCTCCTGTGCATCTGGGATAATGGTTTGCGAGACAGCAAGCCAACCAGAAACAAGGAGCACTCAATAGCAACTGTCTTGAATGTCAAGACAGTTGCTTTCGCTGACCAGTTAATGACTGACAGAATCGTAGGACAACAACATCATGGCGTGGTTTGTGTCCCGCAGAAATTGCCCATCCTTCTTGACAGCCAACACAGTTGCTGGCCCGCTGGACCGCCCTCATCGGGCTGGGCGAGCACATGACCACGGTAAGGGAATGGTATCATTCCTGTTGCGTCGCATAATCGCCTAGCGCCAAAGGCGACGGGACAGCTCCCCGTCTATGCGCGACGTTGAGTTGTATGTGCGGTCGGCCGGCGGCGACGTGGTATCGTTCGACGACGATTTTGACGTACTGGTGATTGGTGATCAGAAGGGCTTTCCGTTTTTGGAAACGACCGGCACAGTGTTGAGCAACCTGTTTCGCATAGTCGATTGGGGAAAGGTGCCCCGCCTCATACTCCCAACCCCAGACGTGATATATCCAGATGGACGGGGTTTCGGCTTCGCCAGCGGAGCCGTTGCGCAGATGTTCGAATCCGCACTAGCTCTACGGTACCGGGGCCAGCAGGACCTCGTGTTCGAGAGACTCGGCAAACCGCACCCGGCGATATTCCAGGAGGCATTCCGCCGCTGCGGGTCTCGCAACGTGGTGATGATCGGCGACACGCCTGACACCGACATCAGAGGAGCGAACGGAGTGGGAATAACGTCGGTGCTGATGGATACCGGGATCGCGAGCACCGACCTGTCGCTGCTGCGGGAAACAGACACGCCGGCCTACAGAATGAGTTCGCTGACACCGTGAAAGACCGCCTCCTTGTTGTCTGCCGAACACGCAGGCTCGCGAGCTGAATGCTTCATCGTGTTGCCTGCTCCGTTGACAATCCTGCGACTTACCCAGAGGACGAAAACGCCGTTTTCTGCCTCCAAGCCCGCGTCGCCCGCCTCCGCTGCACCGTTCGGATCGACGAAACCATCAAGTCGGAACAGAGGTATAATTGAACCCCGCGAGCAAACTCCGTGGACGGCTGTGCGGATTCCCGGCGAGCCGTTGGCGGAACCCAATGCCGGTCGGGCGAACCTGGTCTCGGTACCATCATCGTCGTTGCTCCGCCGGACCAACCATAACGCAGCATGACCCGATTGTCAGTGTCGATACCCAGACCCAGCTTCTTTCACGGGTGGTATATCGTTGCCTGCGGGTTCCTCAGCCAGGGAATGCGAGTGGGCCTGGGACCTCAAACGTTCGGCTTTTTCTTCAAGCCGATGATCGAGGAGTTGGGTTGGAGCCGCTCGGTAATGACCGGGGCGCTCCTGGCGCGCGATCTGGTCGGCGTAGCCGTCGGGCCGCCCTTCGGTTTTGCCGTGGACCGGCACGGGCCAAGACTCCTGATGGCGGGGAGCGCCGTCGTGTTGGGCATCTCATTGATGCTGCTCTCCCAGACCCAAGAGATTTGGCAGTTCGTGCTGTTCTAGGGGGTGTCGTCAAAAGAGTTTGCTCCAGATCATCACTGCCCGGAGCTGGCAGATGGCCAAATACGACGCCGTTCTCTTGGCATAGCGGGTTGCCACCCCGCGCCACTGCTTGAATTCCAGGAATCCGTTCTCCACTAGGTGCCGCAGCTTGTACAGCGCCCGGTCATAGTCCCGCTTTTCTCTCCGGTTGCTTTTGGGCGGTATCACCGGGTCCATTCCCAATTCCCGGACGGTGGCTATGATTTCATTGGTGTCATAGGCTTTGTCCGCCAGCAGGCACTCCGCTGCTATGCCCTCAATCAGAGGCAAAGCCTGGGAGCAGTCGGCAAACGTACCCTCGGTCACCGCCAGCCTTACCGGCATTCCGTGGGAATCCACCGCCAGGTGCAGCTTGCTGTTCAGCCCCCTTTTGTGCGGGCAATGGACTGATTTCCGCCCCGGGCGCCGGCGCTGTGGGGATGGGCCTTGATATAGCTGGCGTCTATCATCAGCCACTCGAAATCAGGGTCATCAATCACCGCCTCCAACAGTCCGGCCCACACGCCCCGGTCCCGCCAGCGGCAGAAGCGGCGGTGGGTGTTCTTCCAATCTCCGTAGTCCGGGGGCAAATCTCGCCAAGGAGCGCCGGTGCGCAGTATCCAGCACACGGCGTCGATAAACCGCCGGTTGTCCTGGGCCGGTCGGCCCCTCTTGCCCTCTCCCCCAGGCAAATGCGGCCTCAACCGCTCCCAAACCTCATCGGTCATATCGTGGCGCCGGTGCGCTACCGTCATACCCCCACCTTCCACACTCTCCCCATTTCCAGCAATTTACCACCCTACCGCCATTTTGACGACACCCCCTACGGTGTCCTGGGCGCCTTCGGAGTACCGGGACTGGGCTACGGGGTGGTCAGCCCGACCATCGCCAAATGGTTCATTCGTTACCGGGGACGCGCCACTGGGATCGCCACCGCCGGCCTGAACGTGGGCGCGGTGGCGATGACCCCGGTGATTCTATTCCTCATCGGTACCTACGGGTGGCGCACCGCCTGGTTCTGGTTGGGGTTCGTGCCCTGGATAGTCGTCGTGCCTCCCTCCCTGTTCTGGCTGCGTCGCCAACCGGAGGATATGGGCTTGTTGCCGGACGGCGCCTCTCCCGATGCGTTGCAGGATGGCGAACAAGATCGACAGCCTGACGAATCGGATCGGCAACCGCTCGACGAAGCGAGCTGGACGGTGCGACAGGCGGTCCGCGCACCGTCGTTTTGGCTGCTGATCGCCTCTGAAGTGATTTCAGGAATGTCGATCGGCGCCCTGATCATCCACCGCATTCCGTACATGACCGACCTGGGTTTCTCCACCGCCCAGGCGGGCATCTCCTTCGGCATCTACAACGTCTTCGCCTTCGTGGCCAAGATAGGATGGGGGTTCCTGGGAGACCGTTTTCCGATCCGGCTCCTGGCAGTTCTCGCGTTGCTCGGCGGTGCGGTGAGCATATTGGCTGGCGTGGGCGCCGCCAACATCTGGCAAATGTATGGCACCTTCGGCGTGTTGTACGGCCTGACCGGCGGCGCACTCGTGGTAATCGGCCCGCTGCTGTGGGCTGGACACTTCGGCCGGCGGTACCAGGGAGCCATAAGGGGAGTGATCAGCCCGTTCAGGCTGGTGGCGAGCCTTGGCGGACCGATGTTCGCCGCTCTGATTTTCGATAACTTCGGCAGCTACGACATCGCCTTCCGGTTCTGTGCCGGTTACCTTGCGATAAGCGCCGTGTTGGTGTGGTTAGCGGGGCGCCCTAAACTCCCACCAGCAGCCGTCGACTCTGAATGAACCTCTACCGGTTGCGATATACCGACCACTTTCAACTTCTCAATAGTGCGTGATCGGCGCAGAGATCGGGCGTGGTGGTCCAAACCGAATAGCGGCGTTTTGCACGGTTGGATTACTGAGGTAGATGCGGCAGAATAATCCATTTTGATACCCGACGTGCGGTTCACACAATAGCCGTTACGTAATGCGGGCCAACTCGTCCGCATTGACCCTTCGCTCGGTATGGCAGAGTTCATTAGCAACTATGCCATTTCGACCCTGGCCAGTGCCGGCGCGACGTTCGATCCTACCGTGAACCTGGGACCAGGCCGCCGAACAATGGCAGACTTGTACCCAAAGTCTGCCATCGCTAAACTTTGCAGCCGAGTTACGACCATGACCAACTTCGCCGACCGCACCATCTGGACCGGGGTCAACCTGGACATCCTGCGCGGCCTCAACTCCGCGTCGGTTGACCTCATCTACTCGGACCCGCCGTTCAACTCCAACCGCAACTACGCCGCCCCAGTGGAGAGCGCCGCGGCGGGAGCGGCATTCAAGGACACCTGGACGCTGCCTGACCCGGACGTGGCGTGGATGCGCTTGATCGCCGACCAGCAGCCCGCTATGTACCAAGTGCTGCAGGCTGCGGGGTTGAACCACGGAAAAGGGACGCATTCTTACCTGTGCATGATGGCGGTGCGACTGCTGGAGATGCGGCGGGTCCTCAAGGACACCGGATCCATCCACCTTCACTCACCGACGCGCCGGTGCCGTACCGCCAAAACAAGCACGTCCTGTTCGGCCAGCAGGAGGGCCGCTGCAACGGCTGCCGCAGCGAGAGTTTCCCTTCCGCGTCTTCGAGGTAGATCACGTCATCCCTCGCAGCGGCGGCGGCCAGGACAACATCGAGAACCTGCAATTACTGTGCGCCCACTGCAACCGGGTCAAGGGCGACCGCCCGCAGGAGTACCTAGTTGCCAGGTTGCGCGAGTTAGGCATAGCGGCATAGGCTAAAAGGCCCCTCTATGTAAGGAGGCCTATAGAGAAGCCAATGGCACTAGGTAGTGTTGACATTTCATTGTAGCCAGATGAGGGAGGCGGCGAATTGCAGAAAGCCCAGGTATCGGCTGGCCAGTTTGTCAAACCTGGAAAATATCCTGCGGTAGTGCTTGATCTTGCCGATGAAACACTCTACCACGTGGCGTTCTCGGTATAAGTACCTGTCGTAATCCCGCGGCTCCTTGCGGTTGGATCGGGCGGGGATCACGGCCACCATGCCCGCTTCCGCCAAATTCCCGATGAAGTTCTGGGCGTCATACCCTTTGTCTGCGATTACGTATTCACCCGGGTGCCCGGAGACCAACGCCGCAGCCTGTGTGATGTCATGCTGCTGTCCCGGCGTCAGCGTGAACCGCAGGGGGTTGCCCAGTCCGTCCACGCTCACGTGAACCTTCGTGCTGAACCCGCCGCGGCTTCTGCCCAGGGCTTGCGCTGATTGCCCCCCTTTTTGCGGGGGCTCCCCCAGCGCACTGGTGCGCTCGAACCACCGTACTGTCGATGACCAGGTACTCCAGGTCCGGTTCCCTACTGAAATGCTGGTGCATTCGCTCCCAGACGCCACGGTCGCACCAGCGGGCGAAGCGTTTGTAAACGGTGTTCCAGTTGCCATACTCCGCAGGCAGCAGTCGCCACTGCGCCCCGGAGCGATCCATCCACAGCACGCCCTCGACAAACCGCTTGCATTCCGCCGCGTCGCCAACGTACACGTCAGGGCAATCCCGCAGGAATTGCAAAATCTTCTCCCATTGGTCAGATGGTATGGTCATACTCGACATGCCGCGATTGTACCGCAGTCCAAATGTCAACACTGCCTAGAAACTCAACCCAATCTCAAACCGGCCGAGGAGTGCATCTGGTACGTTCTCGCAACTATCGCTGGCGAACCGGGCGAGTGCGGGGACCGCTTCGAAACAATGGCCGAGAACCGGCGTCTCTGGAACGGACTGATGGGGCAAAATGGCCAACAGCCGCCGCAGCTACCGTGGAGGATGCCTATGGCGATAGGATCTTATTGCCGGAGCTTAGCGTGGATGACAAACTTCGGGTCCGCGCGGCCTTGCAGGCGCGTGGGTTTCCAGAGGGGCAGGTCCCTGGGTTCGGTGAGCACATTGATTTCTCGTACGTTGATTTACCTCCAGCATTTTCGATGGGGGGTTTCGTATTCAAAGGAATTACGACATTTGAAGGAGCACGGTTCGACTCCGCTGCTCATGTGTTTTTGGGCGCTGTATTCGACGGGACCGTAACGTTTGAGGGTGCCGAATTTCGCGGTGAGTTCGTTTTTGCGCGCGTAAAGTTCGACCACACTCCTACTTTCAGTAGGGCGCGGTTTCATAGAAGAGCCGATTTCAGGGGTTGCACGTTCCCCAGTCGTGCACGGTTCGACCATGCTCACTTTTCGTGGCCAGCATGGTTTGACGACTGCGTATCCGAGGACGGCGCAAATTTCATGGATGCCGTGTTTGAGAGTGATATCAGCTTCAGATCAGCGAACTTCCAGTGGATCGTGTATTTCCAACGGGCTAAATTCCGTGGGGGCGTACCAGCGTTCTTCAAGGCGGAGCTGCCAGAGTATGCCGTGTGGCACGATTGCGAATGGCCAGAGATCCCAAAATCGGTTGGCATAGCTTTGGTTCACATTCAAGGATATCAACGATTGGCCCGGATGATGGGTGATCTGGAAAAGTTTGATGACCATCGCATGTTCGTCCGGGAAGAGATGCGAGTGCGACGACGGGTCGAGCGTTGGTTCCCCGCAGGTTTGATGAACCATGCCTACGAACTCATCTGCGATTACGGCTTAGGGTTGGGGCGCATCCTGGCAATTTGGTTTTGCCATATTGTTATAGGCGCTGAATTGCTCTTCTTCCCCAAACTCACCGCGACCTTGAAAGTCGGGACGGTATCAGGGTGGCCAGCTGCGAAGGAGTCGATCCTCGATTTTCTTCTTGCGCTGGTGCTCAGTTTCACGAATGCTCACGGGCCTTTGGGCCTTTACCGGACATACTTTCAGGAGGAGATTAAGGACTGGCCTTGGCTCATCTGGGTCGGACCGGTGCAGACGGTTCTCGGCGTGATCATCCTATTTTTCTTGTTACTGACGATCCGCAACCGATTCCGTATGCGGTAGTCTCAGGATACTCCGATGCTGCGCAAAGCACGGTTATTTTGGGTCAGGAGTTTCTTACACACCAACGAATGGCGGTGGAATTGGAAAGTCGTGGTCCTATGGATGATCCTCTTAGTCGGAGAATCGGGAGGCCTCATACTCGCGGTTATCGAAGAGAGCTGGGCAGGCGGGGTCGTTGCTTCCGCTCTGCTGATATTCACGGTGCTGGCGCCTCTCCTGGGCGAGATGCCTCTGGTCGGGAGAACCGGCCAATCCAGACGTCGGAAGCTTGCTTCGGAGGCGTTGAGGATTCCACTTCGTATCTATACCACCAAGCAGTACAGGAAAGGAGCGATAGAAAGCCCTCCTTTTGTGGCACTTAACGGGAACCATCTGAAGTGGCCTGACTCGTTCGACCGGATGTCGCTGGAAGTGTTGGCTACGCACTTGGTAGGGTTCATTTATGCGGCCGCACCCGATACTTTCACAGCTGCGCATATCGACGAATTGGCGAGAGGAATCGTCCGCCACGCGCTCTCAACAGATGATGTCCTTTTCCTTCCTTTGCGGGGTCCCAACCAGGTAGAAGGCTACGAGGAAAGGTTTTATGAAGCGGTGCATGCGAGTTACCGAAAAGTGATGAACGAAATCGGTCCACCTCTCTAGCGCAAGTTAGTGCCGCGGACGACCAGCCTCTTGACATCATCAGGAACCCCTGTGGTATTTGAAGAAGTCGTAGCTTGACGACTGGTCGGCGGAGCGAAAGAACTCCGCCGGGTTTTTCATTCCGCCCGAAGGCGAGAACCTGTTGACGTTGGCATATTTGAACCGCGCAAACGGGGATTGGGCTCGGGTGCCGCCGCGGAACGTCAGCAGAATTGCGGAGTTACTAGCCAGAAACCTCAAGGAAGATCAAAGGGGTGATCAAAATATCCGGCTGTCGATGCAAGTTTCGCGTTTTCTTCCCGCTCCTCCGTCCCTGGAAGAAGTCTTTGAGCAGCTCCAATATTGGCGAGCGGAACCCGGATCAGTTGAGGCTAAATACTACGCCTACGTCGTGAAGGGCCTAATGGCTATGAGCGGCTCGCTTCCTCGCGCTCCAGAGGCACGAGCAATATTCGGATGGATGTAGGGAACTCACACGATTCCGGCGAAAGCGGGATCTCAGCTATGACTGGCTGGGCGAAGGTCGCGGTATCGTCCGCGCGGTACATCAATCCCGTCTGGGAGGCTGGGACCATGTCCGGGCATTCTGGAAAAACATTGCCCCACTGAAGCGTGTCAGAGGGCGAGTTGCTCGCATCATGGGCCCCCAGGCCGGATTCGTAGAGTTCGCCGGCGGTTTGCAGGCTTTTTTCGTTCCAGCCGTATCGGGTCTCTCGTCAGGCAGCGAAAACACGCTTGTCCAAGCATATCTGGGATTCAGTTATGACGGACCACGGGCGTGGGATTTTGTTCCGGACGACGATCAATAGCCCTCCGGTACAAGGCAGGTACAAGAGAGACCTCGGTGTTTCAAGCGGTTTTTGAGTCCCGATCTGGTTGGCATATCCCGGCCAAGTAACGGGTGACGTTGTTGTGCTGACGCGCATGGGTGGCAGACTTCTACCTCAAGTCTGCCATCCGCCGGTCACTCCATCAGCAATGTTGTTACACGGTGATCCGCTCGGAGGGGGATGACCTTGGGCTCTTGGCGTACCTGATGGCCACAGGACTCGGCGATGTGCTCAGCGTAATCTAGAATGCGACGTCGCAGTCTGGAGCGTCGGGTTGTACGAATATGGCAACCTCCCTCCTTCCACCGCCATAGGTCAGACATCGTTCCCAGTTGCCTACCTTCCTGCAACGGGAATAGAGGGTCCTGTCGTCCATGACGTCCGGTTCCGACACTTCGCCACGAGCTATCAAGCATGGTTTACGCCAGGTTCGCAAGTTTCGCCAGGTTCGTCGGACTCCCGCACTTGCGATTACCCAATCCTGACGGTCTGGGGTTGGTTCGAGTATGACGTGCAGACTACGCTCTCCTGAAGTGGACCAGGCACGCAGGACGATTATGCTAGGCAGGGCTTGAATCTGGGACCATTTGTGGGTCCTGTAACTCACGATCAATGAAACGAAAGCGATGGCAACCGCAACGGCTGCGACACCGCTCGAAATAAATTCCGACCATGACATACTCGCAATGCCCTTCTTTGTGTTGCTCGTCACGCTTTGGGGGATTTCGTCATGCGCCAGTTTAGTCGCCGTTCACGAGCGTAGTCTTGGCATCGATGGGGGCAATTGTCTGACAGCACAGGGAGATGGGCAACACCTCGAAAGCCGAATGGCAGACTTTGAACGGAAGTCTACCATTGACGTTCACAGAACTTCGCTGGGTTTCGTTTGCTTTTGGTGTATGACTCCACGCAAAGGAGTTAAAACATGGAACAAGTCACTCCCAAAGAAGTAGCGGACGCTATCATCACGGACACCAGTCGCATGGGACAGAGTCGCACCCGCAACGCCGACTTCGCCCGCGATGTGGGACCGCTCACCGCCGCCGGTTGGAAGGTCGCCAACGGGTTGGCCTCCAAGCGGATAACCCCTGATACGTCGTTCTTCGTAGAGAAGCACGAACAAGGCGGTTATCAGTTGGGCGGGCACTGGACAACGGCGCCATGCAAGTCAATCAGGCTGGACACCATATCAGAGGTGCTGGAGTTCGTGGCGGAGGTCGAGAAGGAACTGGTTTCAGTTGGGGTCTAGCTCCTCTCTGATTTCATGGGCGGTATTTATCAACAAAGTCGAGACGCCGTCGTCCACACCTTGTCGCCTCATTCCTTCGCCCAACTGTTGCAAGACGTTTGCGACTTTGCGCATTGACGTTTCCAGGCGTTCTATGCGTTGCTCTTGGGTTATGTGGTCGTGGATCATGGTTTCGTCTCTCAACTGTCGTCTCAGAATACCCAACCCCGTTGACTATAAGGCAACCCTCAGAGAAATCCAATGACCCAATTCAGGCAACAGAGCCATACGCCACAAGCAAACGAAACCCTTCGCTGATGTCCCCCAAGGTGTCCGGTGCCAGCACCAGGGGGTCGACTCCGGTAGGGGGCAGAATCGTACGCTAAGTCCGCTATCGGCGCGCCTGCCGAGCTGTGCGGCAATGAAGCGAAGGACGTTCCGGGGAATGGCCTCCCCCGCCACCAGAAGCCGCCCCGGATATCGAAAGGCGCAAAGCTGGAGCGCGAAGCCCAGCCGGTTGTGTCCTCCGCGCCGCACCCGGATCTGCTCGATGTCGTCGTCGGACAGCGTGTAATGGCGCAGCAGGGCGGCTTCGTCCGTGGGCAGCTCGAACAGCGCCGCGCGCTGGCGCGCGCTCCAGATGCTTCGTCTCGGCATGTTCCACCGCTCCGTTATCCGTTCATCCCGGCAGGCGCGGCGCTGTCCGTAAGGGAATCGTCCAGCGGACAGGGCATCCGGTCGCCCCGACCCCCGCCAGACCGGGGCCAGGAGCGTCTCATATGAATGGTACGGAAACAATTGCGGAAGCGGGACCCTATTCGTACACTTCCCCCCATGACGGCAACGCTCATCGGATACGCCCGCTGTTCCACCGACCGGCAGGATCCGGCCGCCCAGCGCCAGCCGCTCCTGGAGCTTGGCGTCGCCGAGGATCGCATCTACACCGATCACGGCCTCACCGGCACCACCCACGCCCGACCAGGCCCTCGCCGCCGTGCGCGAAGGCGACACGCTGGTCGTGCCGAAACTCGACCGGCTGGCCAGGTCCGTCCCAGATGCGCGCGCCATCGCCGATCGGCTTCAGGAACGAGGCGTGAAACTGGCCCTCGGCCGGGCCCTCTACGACCCGGGCGATCCCATGGGAAAGCTGTTCTTCAATATCCTCGCCACCTTCGCCGAGTTCGAAGCCGATCTCATCCGCATGCGCACCCGCGAGGGCATGGCCATCGCCAGCGCCAAAGGGAAATTGCGCGGCAAGCAGCCCAAACTGTCCGACCGACAGCAGCGGGAACTCTGCCGCATGCATGCCACCGGCGAGTATTCCATCAGCGATCTCGCCGAACTCTTCTCCGTCTCAAGACCAACCGTCTATCGCACACTCAACCGGCGCCTTTCCCCTTAGCGTACGATCCTGCCCCCTACCGGAATCGACCCGAAGATGCCCGTTGTGGCGAATCAGGTCTTGCAACTGGATGATCGTCATGCGGTCGCACTTCTCGATGTGGCAGGGAAAGCACAGCAGGGTCAGAGCAGTTGGGCTTTCCGCCAGGTTGGGTTGGTGAACAACGTTGCGAAAGGGAAGAGAAAGACTACCATGGCATCGGGCAGGCTGAGCATGGTTGGGCCTTTCTCGGAAAGTGGGGTCAGGCCAGCTTACCCTATCTTTATACTTTTTCTAACTTTTGTGGAAAGTCCAACTTGGAAAATTTGCACAGTCGAGACTCGGAAAAGGCATTCACCACAAAGCGGTAGCCAGAATCCTTGCCTTTCGTCCACCGACGAAGAAACGACGGCATTCGTCACTAGGTGCGGCAAACCGGGAGACGGAATCAGCAGATATTTCGACTGGTTCCGCCAATCAAGGGAATATCGAAACCGTCTCTTCAGACACTCTCGAGCCGCCTGACTTCCTGCTTCAGCTCTCTGACGCGCGCCTCCGCCCTGGTGCGTGCTTCGTATTCTTTGTCGCGATCTGCCTCCGCCCATTCAGCGCGTTGCAGCATGGCGTCAAAGTCTTCGCCACCCGGTGGATAGGGCATCATGAAAGGCCGGGTGCCATCGTCTTCCATCCTTTCGGGACAGTCGGCTACTGTGATGTCGCATGTCCAGCATTCGCCCGTACTGGGAATGCGGGCTAGGGGCTGCCCAGCTGTGAGGCGTTGGGCTTGACTGTGCAGGTTCTCAATGAACTCCCGGTCGAGTGAATCGGGCGGGATGTCCACCTGTCCTTGCCAGTAGACCAACTCTCCTCTGAGAACCTGTCTATGATCTCTGAAATAGGTTAAGTTGAGACTATCATCAGGGGAGGGGTAATCATGTCTCATTCCTATCCCAGCGACATCAGCCGGGAGCAATTCGTCCGGATTCTGCCGACGTTGGCGTCGGCCCGCCGCCGGACCAAGCCCCGCACCGTGGACTTGTACGACGTTTTCTGCGGCGTACTGTACCTCCTGAAAAGCGGCTGCCAGTGGCGAATGCTGCCCGCGGACTTCCCCGATTGGCGCACCTGCTACCAGTATTTCCGGCAATGGAGCGAGCGGCCTGGCCCAGGTCAGGATTCCATTCTGGAGCAAGTCCTAAAAAAATCGGTTAGCGCGGCCCGACGAAGTAATGGTCGGAAAGAGCAGACCAGCTTCTGTATCGTGGACTCCCAGAGCGTGAAGAACACGGACACCGCCGGGCACAAGGGCTATGACGGGGGAAGAAGGTGTCCGGAATCAAGCGTCACATCGCGGTGGACACGCAAGGATTGCCCCATGGGATACACGTGACTACCGCCAACGTTACCGACCGGGCTGGGGCTTTGGCGATGTTTGACCGGCGCCGAGACGGCCTCAGTCAAGTGCAGAACGTGCTGGTGGACGGGGGTTACACCGGGAAGCCCTTTGCCGCTGCGGTGCAAAGCCTGTTGGGAGCCTCGGTGGAAGTGGTGAAACGCAGCGAACTGCACACCTTCGTGGTGCTGCCGAAGCGATGGGTGGTGGAGCGGTCTTTCGCCTGGCTGGAAAAGTGCCGCCGACTCTGGAAGAACTGCGAAAGAAAGCTCAATACCAGCCTGCAAATGGTGGTGCTTGCCTTCATGGTGCTAATCCTAAAAAGATTGTAAACAGGCTCTGAGAGACATATCCCTGAGCCGCTCCACGGCTCTGGGCAGGGCGTACATGTGGATCATGACCTGAAACTGGTGGGAGCGGTTGGGCTCACCCTTGGGGAAGTCAACTACGACGCAGTCATCGCCCTTCGTGGCTATCACGTCGGGTCTGCCCGACAGCACGGCCTCGGCGAGGCTGAGGCCGTAGGCGTTCGGTCCTCCGTTTGAGACCGTGTAGCCCTGTTCCTCGTAGCGTTTGATGCAGTCGTTGAGCTGACAAGTGTACTGAATTCTCCAGTCAATGCCGGGAAGATTGGATATTTCGCAGGCCTGCCAATTCTCATGGTGGGTCCTGAACCAGGAAGCCCACTCGCAGTTGGCTTCTGCAGACAGCAGGCCGGCGAGCCATGGCGGCGAGATGCGAGGGCCGGTTGTGCGGGATTGGGTCATGTGCTTATCCTCAGTCTGGGGATTGTCGGCAGGTCTGGAGAAGTGGGATCCCGACTTGAATCGTGGCCAGTTGGATGCGGTAGTTTCGGTCTGAGCCGGTAGTGCCGTCGCCGTTTACTGACTGTCAGGCACTGGTTGGCTCATGTCTATGGTCTTTCATTAGTGGATCGCGGCGCAACAGGCTGCTGTCATCAAAATTTGGAGATTGGCGGGATCTGCCGGCGCTATTTTGGGCGCCGATGGCGGGCTGCAATGGCCGTGGTGAGCGAGATGGCGGGACAGGACACGGCAAGACGCACTCGCGAACCGGACCTAGCGCGAGTTGGGAGCGGTTGCGTTGACGCCGCGGCGCGAGCAGGAATCATGGAGCCCGAGACGCCTAGAGAACGCCTCGGGCTGGTTGGGCGGAGCGACTTGAAGCGAGCCCAACGCGGTGCTTTCTTGTTCCGCGCTGGATGTCGACGTCCAGCGAAAAGGTCCCGACTAACTGGCCAGCGATAATGTCACATCATGGAGAATGTGACATTGACCCCAAAAGAACAAAGCAGACTTCAGGTTCTGAACAGCCTGGCAGCAGAGCACATGACCTTGGACCAGGCCGCCGAGTTGATGGGAGTAACTTCCCGCCACACCCGCCGCATCCTGGGGGCCTACCGTGAACGCGGCGCGGCGGCTTTGGCACATGGCCACCGCGGTCGCCAACCCGTCAACGCCACGCCCGAGGCGCTGGTCGTCGACGTGGCGCATCTGGCTCGGACCCGCTACGCTGGCGTCAACCACACCCACCTCGCGGAACTGCTGGCGGAGCGGGAAGGCATCCACATCGGCAGGACCACCCTGCGGCGGGTCTTGCTGGACGCTGGACTGAGCAGTCCCCGGCGCCGCCGTCCACCCAAACACCGGGTCCGTCGGCAACGGATGCCCCCGGGAGGGCATGCTGATCCAGATGGACGGTAGCTATCACCCGTGGTTGGGGGATCAGGCCCCGCGGTTCACGCTGCTGATCGCGGTGGACGATGCTACCGGCCAGGTGGTGAGCGCCTGGTTCTGTGAGCATGAGGACGCTGGCAGCTACTTCCGGCTGATCCGCGCCTTGGTGGAGCATCGCGGCGTGCCCGTGGCCCTCTACACCGATCGCCACGCCGTGTTCAAGCACACGCCGGGACCCGGCCTCCCTGCAGGGCCCACCCAGTTCAGCCGGGCCATGGATGAGATGAGGACCCAGATTAACGACAATTAGTCCTGCCGGTAGCGACGACTATTTTTGCCGGTCGAGATGGGCAATCATCCAGGCCTCCGGCGAACTCTTGCGCGGGACACCACTTGTGCAGATACACGGTGAGAGCGAACTCTATTGATACCCCATCTGGTTCGCCCAAAAGGGTCATTACGTAAACCACTCCGTGCGGGAATTCCGCCCGCCGGCCGGATGGCGGTTTTCGCCGCCCCGTTTCAGACCATCTCAATTACGGATGCGCCACATCATCCGCCCCCAGGTCGTCGCTCCAGCCATCCAATCCACGCCCGTCGCGGCGGATTCCGTCGCCATCATAGCGCACCTGGCATTCAGCCTTGCAGGGGCCATTTTGATACCGGACTGCCCCCCGCCCCAGCGCCTTTCGCCCGCGCTCTTCCCCCAGCTCTCGACAGTTCCTATTCACAGTAGCGGGCGTAGTCGGCCCTGATCTTCCCCATGGTGAGCTCCCCCCTCTCCAACTGACCACGCAACCGCTCCTCCACCGCCTCGGCGCTCAGCGTTACGGTGCCGCTGGCGCCGGACACGGTCATGCGATGCAGGGTGGTGTTGGTGTCCGTCAGGCAGTTGGCGTACCGACGCAACATACGGTCGTCGGAGTCCAACCCACAGGCCAGCCCAACCCACAGGCCGACAATCAGCAGCAGCGTGTTCAACCACCGATGCACGGTTCGATCTTCCAGGCGCCCTATGACACGCATTCGTCAAGGGCGCATCAAGCCACTGGACAGCTGGTCCGGCATCCTCTCACCGAACAGATCGGACGCCACCGCGGCAAAGTCGGGATCGACGAAGTAGCTCTGCAACGGGCTGTTGGCCGCCACCGGCCGCGACAGCGCCAAGCCCCCTCCCGCTGGAACCTCCCCAGCACGCGGCCCATCCTCATCACCAACGAGCGCAACTCCACCGGCGTCAGGTCCGTCCTCTGGCAGAGTGTGTTCCGATGGATGCCCCTTTCGGCGGCCCTCCACACGTGCAGCGCCACCCGCCGGCCCGCCGGTTCCAGGCCCGACATGAAGTCGGCAGCTAAACCAAAGCCAAGGTGGGATGTGCATTTGCCTGACACCGGGAATCGGACGTGAGGTCTCGTAGGAGTGCCTCAGCCCTTGATTGCAGGACCGTCCGGCAACGCCGTCTTACCTCGTCTTTCCGGCTGGCCAGCCCGGTGAGGAAACGGTTGACCCTCTCCCGTACCGCCGCCTTGCTCCCCAGGCACAGGTTGCCGGTGGCCTCCTCTCTCGCCCAGCCCCAGATGGCCTCGTCGGCGTTGAAGTCCGGACTGTAGCCCGGCAGATTCACCAGCCGCAGGTTCAGCCCAGGCGTCCTGAGGTATTCTCTCACCGCATCGCCTCGATGCGCCGGCGCGTTGTCCCAGATCACGTTCAGCCGCTTGCCGTGTTTCTCCCGTAACTGCTTCAAGAAGGCAACCGAGGTCCCGGCGTTGCTGTTGCCCTCCAGTTCCATCCACTCCACTTCGCCCGTCTCCAGGCACACCGCCGAGTAATAGCTGGCCTTCTCCCCGTAGCTGGGGCTGGTTGAGTCCACCAATGCCGACTCTCCTCTCAGCACCCACTTGCCCCGCAGTTCGGCGTCGGCCCGGAAGTGGGCCTCGTCGGCAAAGAACACCTTGGCTCCAGTGCGCCCCGACTCGTCCCAAAAGGCGGCATACTCCGCCACGAAGGCCTCACGCTTGGATTCATTCGCTTTGACCAATCGCTTCTTGGGCCGCTTGAAGGCGAATCCCAAGCAGTGTAGATAGTTCAGACAACTGCTGCGGCACAGGCTGACACCAAAGCGTCCCGAAACAAACTGCCGCACCGCCTTCCAATACCAGTTGGCCATTTCCATGCCTGACCATGACGGCGGCAGTTGCACCGCCGCTTTCAACTCCTCTTGTTGCGCTTGGTCAATGGCGGGGGGGAACCACCGGTCTGCTCGAATAGCAGGGCCGCAGGCCCTCCCTCACCGAAGGCCGAGGCCCAGCGTCCGATGGTGTGGGGGTCCCGCTCCAGCGCTTCCGCAGTGGCCGCCGCCGTCCAACCCTGGGCCAAGAGCAACATGGCGTACCAACGCTCCCGCTCCCGGGGCGTAGGCGCCAGAATCATCCGCCGCCTGAGGTCCTTCTCTCTCATCTGCCATCGTTCCAGCCACCGCCCTATCTCTCTCACCCCCATCAGCAACACCTCCCAACTCCCGAGGTCAGCTAACCAGTTACGGCCTCAATTTACCCCACGCCTCTGCGCATTTCACCTTGGCTTTGGTTTAGTAGACCAACATTCTTGAAATGACGGGTGGAATGCCAGATTGCTCGGCGATAGTCTCCATAAACCCGGTATGGCCGTAGAAAGGCCCTGTACCAATCAACCCATCATTACAAAGATTTCGGACTACTACATAGAATCGAAGATAGCGGATTGGCCGAACGACACTCCATCGAACTGGCCAATCTGTTGATCCACATAGCGCAATCTGATTCCGAACCTTGGATCGGGCTCAGGATTAAAGGCATCGTCGACCAGCTATTGGACAGTGACCTTCCCACAGACTTAAAACGTAGGTTACATGAACTTGCAGTCAGGCACAACCTACGATAGCAAGCCAAGCCGGACCATAAACCGGCCGCGAATGCCATTGAGCAATCGACGGCTTTTGCAACAATGCTTAGTCTTTTTGCAGCTCTCGTAAAGCCCAATCCCGAGTAGCGAAGTTTTCTCAACGTGGCGCGCTGTCGCAGGTATGCTGTAGGTACAGGACACTAAACTGCGATCCGAAAGGTTGGTCTTCATAGGCGAAGACGGAACCAGCATCTTGAATCTAACAAATTCTAACCAGGGGAGGACCATCTCGTGAAAGTTGACAAGCTAAATCTGCAGACCATGTTTGCGAAGCAGTTCTGGTACGAGGTCCCACGCTTTTAGAGGCAATACGTTTGGGACGAGGATGAGCAATGGGAGCCGCTGTGGGCCGATGTGCAGAACACTGCGGAGCGTTCCTTGGCCATGCGCAACGGCAGAACTGTGGGGATGTAACAGCAGACGCACTTCCTGGGTGCAGTCGTATTGCAGTAGACACAGAACATGACTGGCCAGCTTGAATCCCGGTTGGTGGTGGATGGGCAGCAGCGTCTGACCACGCTCCAATTGCAGGTCGATGCCATCCAAGAGGTCTATCAGCAACAGGGCCTGCAAACCGCGGCGGAACGTTTAGCGGACATGGTGCTGAATTACGAACGATACCGAGGAGGCGACCCCGACCGGGCCTTCAAGGTCTGGCCTACTGCCGCAGACCAGGAAGCTTTCAGGTATGCGATGAGCAATGAACTGCCTAGCGATGAATTCAAGGATTCAAACATCGTACGAGCCCACGAATTTTTCAAAACACAGATTGCTCACTGGCTCATAAAAGACCCCGAGGAACGGGAGACCCGGGCCGACGCTTTGGAACGTACGGTGAATAACTTGCTCGAGTTGGTGGTCATTGACCTTGAAATGGGCGATGACCCGCACGTCATTTTCGAGACGCTGAATGCTCGCGGGACTCCTCTTCTGGAGTCGGACCTGATCAAAAACATGGTCATGCACGAGGCCGTGAGTGCGGGCATCGCTCTGGATTCGGGAGCGGGAAAGAATTTGTGGAGGTTCGACGACGGTTGGTGGAGCCAGGATGTTCAGCAAGGCCGGTTGGTGCGGCCTCGTATCGACGTATTTCTGAACTACTGGCTGGTAATGCGCTCGCAAGATGAAGTGGCCGCCAAAGAGATGTTCTCGACCTTCCGACGCAACTATCCTAACTGGTGTCCCTCTGGGTCAGTTGCAGGACTCGCAGACGAGATTCATGCCGCAGCGGAGCATTACCGAACGCTGGAAACCAAGAACCGCACAGAAATGGAACAGTTCCTCTATCGCCGTGAAGTGATGCAAGCGGGAGTGTTGACGCCGGTGTTGACGTGGTTGCTGACCGCCGAAACTCCTCAACAACAATTAGACAAGGCATTGCGAGCTCTCGAAAGCTTCCTAGTCCGACGGATGATACTCCGTATGTCGACCAACGGTTACAACCTACTGTTCATCGGAATGCTGGAACCGTTGGAGGAAGCAGGCGCACAGCGCGCCGACGACACCGTCTCTGCATATCTCAAGGACCAGAAAGCCCCTGCGAGGCTCTGGCCGAATGACCACGCGTTGCGGGAAGCGTTCACTTCGTGGCCTCTCTACAAGTTGCTTACCCGAGGGCAGCTGCGCTTGGTGCTGGAAGGAATCGAGAGCGACCTCAGGACCAGAATGGCCGAGAGTCAAACCGTAGAACGGACATTAACCATCGAGCACATCATGCCGCAACAGTGGCGGGAGAATTGGAAACTCCTATCGGATATCGAGGATGTCGACAAGGCAAAGATCGACCGCGACAACCTAATTCATTCGATGGGCAACCTGACTCTGGTAAACGGTCGGTTGAACTCCAGCCTTTCTAATGCTTCGTGGGAGGATAAGCGGGCCGCCTTGGATAAACACGGTATGTTTTTCCTCAATAAAAATCTGGTCAGCGAGGCCCCTGATGTATGGAATGAGACTACCATCGAACAGCGCGCCCTAGCGCTATGCGAATCAGCCGCAAGAGTCTGGCCTTCGAGTGAGATGTTCTAAGTATTACCTACCAGCGCCGAGCTCGGCTACAAGTACCGCAGGGCCGACCCGGCGGATTCGCCGTGGGTGTATCGCCCGACCATGCCGCGCCCTGCTTCCAGCGGCCCTGCCGTTCGATCTCGTGGGTGGGGGCGCCGTTCTGGCCATGCGCCGGGGGCCATGCCCACCCGTCCGCTGTGGCCGCTGAAGAACTCCCAATCCACCAGGCCGGCGGCTTTGGCGATCACCTTCACCCGCCGGGCGATCTGCGATTCCGACAGCCCGAACACCTTCACCGCGCCACCAACGCCCGCCGGCCGGATGGCTTCCAACGCTTTCACGGCGGCGGGAGCGACGGCCACCACGGCGCCCTGAGTCTCCACGTCGGTCTTGGAGCGGACCACGGTTATGCGGCCGCTGCCGTCGTCCCAACGCTGGACGTCGTCCTAGGTCAGCGCCGCCGCCTCGGTACGCCTTAGCCCGCCATCCGACAACACGGCCACCAGGGCCAGGTCGAAGCGGGCGCGCTGGGCGGCCTGCGCGGCCGTTTCCAGGCCGCGGCCGCGGGGCCTGGGGTTTCGGAGCGGTGAGGCGGATGACGGCGAGCACGTCGGCGGTGAGGGCGCCGGACTGACGCTGGGGCTTGGCAAGTCCCCTTCCCCGTCCCTTCAAGGAGGCGCGCACGCCCGGGTCCCGGCAGGGCGATTCCAGCTTGGCCCATGGTGGGCCTTGGCGATGGCGGACGTGGCGAGGCGCAGCGTCGCGATGCTGGCGCCGGAGTTGGCCCGAGCGGCCAGGTAGCGGGCCACCGTCAGTGGATCGGCCGGCAGAGCAGAAAGGCCCACCTCGTCGTACCAGTCGGTAAACAGTTTCCATTGTGTGCCGTAAACGCGCCTGGTGTTGTCGGAGAGAACGGCTTCCAGGGACGAGGCCACGCCCTGGTCGGCGGCCCGCAGCTCGGGCAGGGATGCGGGTTCCTGGGGCATGATGTCAGGGCTGGCGGCAGTGGTCACGATCAGGTCTCCGGCGGCGGGATTGCGGGGTGATTTCGGCAGCCAAAGGATGCGCGATAAAGCCAACGAGCGCGCTTTCCCAGGAAATACAGTGGGGCAACAGGTGGATCAGCGTCCGCAGAGCCGATCCACCGATAAGGGGCCATCGCGACCGGCTCAGCCGGGCCAGCAGAGCCTGTTCTGACGCCTTGCCTTCGCCGTGGATGTTCTTCGAGCGTCGCCCGTTGCCTGGGTCGGGAAGGTTCCCGCCGTCGAGTTCCCAGCCCTTTGACGTGGTAGGTACTAACTAACTATGATGGTGTAGGATGTTTGTCCGTGTGGGAGGAAGGCAGATTCACGACGCCAACATCGTGGCCACTATGCTGGCCCACGGCGAGCGACGGCTGCTCACGTTCAATGCCGCGGACTTCCGGAGCTACGGAGACCGCATCGAGCTGACGGCATGAGTATTCCTGTCTCGCGCACTTGTACGGAGAATACTGGCGGCTGGCGCAACCCGATCAGTTCGCCCATTCAGTAATCCAGCAGGAGGAACCGCGGGTTGGGAAGGTTCCAGACCACTTCCCGCTCACGCCCGGTTATGGTTCCCTGTCCATTGACATAGTCCTCCGGCACGTACGTAGCCGGCACCACGTGGTGATGCCAGGGGAAAAGGCCGGCGCTGCTGAATCGCTCTCCCACCCGGTGATTGGCCCTAATCCAGCCGTCGTTCTGTTTCAGCCAGGCAAAACAGGCGCTCACTATTGCCAACCTCGTCGCCGATGGCAGAGGCCTGCGCCCGGAAAGCAGCGAAAAATGCAGCAGGTCTCGGACATTCATCAGCCGGTCAAATTGGCCTTCGTGGTATTCCTGATTGCGCTGAGGTTGGCGAGGCAATCCCTCCTGCGCTTCGGTTTTGCGCTGCTCCATCAAGGCCTCCACCTCGGGCCGGTTGAGTTTGACCTGGCATATCTCGCAATGCCGCCGGTCGTCCAGATATTCCTCCAACGCCCTCCAGCGGTCGTCGCTGCTGGCCCCGCACACTTCACAGGCATACATCAACTGATTCTGGATGGCGCCAACCGGGATGGTGAAGTGATGCTTATGAACGCCCAGCCCCGGAAGCGGCACAGTCTCAGGGTTGTCGGGTTCCCGGTATAGGGCGGCGGATTGCCACACCCGTTCATTTCGTCCTGTGAGTTCATCCCAACCACCCGGCAGCACCAATCGCTCGTCGGGATGGGCCAGTTGGGTCTGCTTCCGAATCTGGCGGTCCCTGGCATTGCTGGCGTGGTCGCCGGCGTACAGATGTGCCGGCTGAACACAGAAGGGCCGATGGCAGAGATGGTTGAGCGTCTGACCGTCCAAGATGACCCCGCCGGCGCTCTCGTAGGCTACCCGGTGCGCCCGGCGCTGTGTTCCGTCAGCGGTGATGATTCCATACCCGTCTTCGTTCAAGGCCACGCGCCAGATCAGGTACTCGCCAGCCGGCGAGTCGTCCAGGTTGAACGGCGTTTCAACCGCAACCACCTCATGGGGCAGAATGGCCAACGAGTTTGCCGTCCGGCGCGCCATGGGCTGGCTGCCAGCATAGTGCAGGTAGGCATCACGCAGGGTTCGATAGGTTTTCCAGATCCGCTTCAGGTAATATCCCCCACTGGTATCCGGAGGCTGGATGCGGGTGGCGGCAATACTCCCAAATGTCCCGACGCTCCGACGCTTCACCACTCGTTGGTTTACCATAATGTACTGATCCCTTTTCATCAGACTCGAGCGTTCCAGCACAGAAACCAGCCACTGGGAATTCCCCGGCTCGGTGTACCACTAAAGCCATTGTTAGCGGTTTGCTGGCTCGAATGCGGGCTACGGATTATAACCCCGCCCGGCGTGTACGCAGTTGCGGAAGCAGCTGTCGCAGCCCAATCCGGCGTAATATTCTTCCTACATCAGCGCAACGCCGGCCTTGGCCGGAATCAGCAGCCCGCCAACCCGGTGCATCCCCACTACTTCTCGTACATCCATCGCAATGGCAACATCCGCTTCGGCTGCGACAACTCCCAGCAGATCCTGGCCGTGTTCGAAGCCGTGGCGGCCGGCAAGGGTTCCTCCATTACCGAACTCTGCGACCGGTTTGACAGCGAAACCAACCAGGGCCAGGATATGGTGCTGTATGACAATCTGTTGAACGACGTTATCGGCCACCTCCGGCAGGCCCACGCCAATACTCAAATTCGTCAACTGCGGCCTGGCGGCGCGCGCGCTTTCGTGCAGTCGACAGCATCCGAAACGCCTGACGGTGCCAGCGGCTTCGAGTTGCGACTGGCTGGTGATTATGCCGCCGCAGTAGCGAGGGAGCGAGGGGCGCCGATCGTGGCGCTAGGTGGCCGGCTACTGATACGGTGGGATCGCACCCTCGCCGATCTACCCGTGAGTTATGCTGTCTTTGCTTGTGAAGCGGTCTAAACCCTGAGGAGTAGCAATGACAGATTGGATAACGGTATCCGTGGACTCCTACGTAGCGGCCATCTACTGCGCAGCTTCGGAAAGCGAACGGAGCAAGCTGGATTTGCTGGTGAACTTGCGGCTGCGCCAAGTGGCGACGCAGGGACAATCGCTGCGGGACATTATGGATGAAATCAGCCGCAACTCACAGCAGCGCGGTCTGACGCCCGAAATTCTGGAATCCATTCTGAACGAGTGATGACCCGTCACCGCCGCCGGGGTTTTTGGAGATTGATTGGGTCGTCTGCGGTGGCGACACCATGTGAGGATCATCCACACACAACTGGTAAATCTGGTCCGCCGCACCGTATCCCGAGACAGGCCGGTGCGTGCCGCGATCTGCCGTTGACTGTTTCCTGACTGTCAGCGGCGTATGACTTCTCGTGCCTCCATTCGGGGAAACTCCCGGTACGCCATCGCTGCACCTCAAAGACGAAGTGCGACGATGGTCGCCGATCCGGCTCCCAAAGTGGCCTACTGACCCTGTCAATGTTTCAATTCGCTGGCCTGAAGTCCCTGTACATTGAAAGCCAACAGCATCGGGGAAGCCAACAGGGTGCTGGAGCAGTTCCCGCCGCGGTTCAACCGGCCCTTCCAGGTTCCGCCGCAATACCCTGAGCCAGCATTCCGGCCTCTCAACCCGGAGCTGTGCCTGGAGGTCCTGTGCTTCAAACACCGCAGAAAGGTGGCCAGGGACAACACAAGGATCAAGGGGCCATCACTGACAGCGCGGCCGCCGGCAAGCCCAAAGTCGCCTCCCCGTGCAAGCCGACGTTCCTTCAGAGGGAGAGGTGGAAAGCGATTCAGAAACCCAAGCGCAAGGGAATGTCGCTTCGAGCGATTGAGCGGGAGTTGGGAATCCACAGGGCCACCATGCAACTTCTCCTCCTACCCCACCGGGCTTTGTACTATAATCCTGAAGCAGCGGCGTTTGGGTGTGTCCGGTCGCGGTCGGCCGGAGTGGATGCCCTGGGAACAGCCAGGCCGTGCTTGTGGGCGCTATGAGTTTGGCGTGGTGGTCTCCACATCAACTCAACGTGTGACGCACCTACAACGGTGGCCGACGATTTGAGGATTTAAGGGATGCTAATCATAGACGCTCACTGCCATGCCTCACCCTTCTATTACGAGCCAATTGAATTGGCGGTGGATTCGTTGCTGAGAAACGGGGTGGAGAAGGCGTTGCTGATCCCTCTGGCCATAGTTGAATCGCTTAATCCCTACTTGATCGAATGCGTTCAGCGTTTTCCGGGCCGTTTTTCGATGGTGGCAACGGTTGACCCTCTCTTGCAGGACGCACCGGAACAACTGGAAAAGTGGGCAGAGGTGGGAGCCGAAGGGGTCCGGCTTAGCCCCGGCGACCCTATGAGAATCTGGCGGAAGGCTGCCGAGTTGGGATTGGTGGTCAGTCTTCGGCGAAGGGTGGAAGACTCCGTCTCCGACGACTTTCGCAATATCGTGGAATCCCTGCCTGACCTGAAAATCATCATCGAACACCTGGGATGCCGAAGAGAGGATGCGGTACCACCTTACAATATGTTCAGACGAGTCCTGTCCCTGGCTCAATACCCAAACATCTTCATGAAAGTCCCGGGCCTGGGGGAAATCTGCCGGCGGCCCGAGCGGTTCCCGAAGCCGGAGGCCCCCTTTGAGGACATACCACCCGTAATCGAGATGGCCGTGGAGTCCTTCGGAGCGCAGCGGCTGATGTGGGGCAGCGACTATCCCCATGTTGCCGAACGGGAGGGATATGGCAATTGCCTCCGGCTCCTGATGGAACACGTAATCACGAGAGAAGAAGATAGAGAATGGATATTCGGTAAGACCGCGGCAACGCTGTTCCGGTTCGGGGGGTAGTCCAACCGGGGGACCGAGAGAAAATGATGGAGATCACGCCATGAGATTCGGGCTCTTATATACGTTACGGTTTCCGGAGCCTTGGTCAACGGAAGCGGAGTACCGGTGTCTGTGGGAGACGATAGGACGGGTGACATATGCTGAAGAGACGGGCTTTCCCGGCCTTACCGGAACTGGGAGCTGAACTCCAACTTCAGGAACCAGGACTACGACGCCGAGAAATACGTTCAGTACGCCTCCCCCGAGTATCAATCCACCGATTCGGTGGTGGTGGCCATGCTCCGGCTCTTCGTGGAACACGCCCGCGACTTGCAGCTCCGCCGGGAGAGGGAAGAAGAACTGCTGCGCCGGGTTTAGAGTCAGAACTTGGCACGGACATAAAAACAAATCAGGTCGAAAGGAGACAGGTCATGTCCAGGGTTACGATGATCCAGCACATCAATATCCAGATCAGCGACAAGGAACGGACCCGCGAGTGGTATGAGAAAGTCTTGGGCGCGGAGTATCTCGACCGTGGCCCGGAATTGAACCAGGGACAACTACAACTGCGGATTGGGAACGGAGAAATTCATAGCACCCTTACGCTAACTCCCAATCCATCAGGGCATTTTGCCGTGGAGATTCACGACTGGGAGGAGATGATAGCCAACCTGGATGCGCTGGAAGTGCCGTATTCTCCACCCTCTGTCCGCGCCTACAGCGGCGGGCACTCCACATACATCCAAGACCCCGACGGGAACATGATCGAGCTGGTGCAGCACCCCTTGGGGCTGCGAAACTCAAAGAGCGAAACCGTGGAAGTACCGCATGACCCGAAGGGAATGAGGTGGGCGCAACAGCCCGACTTCGGGCCTACTGGCTGACGCATTTATCCCGGTTGAGGTAACGCCTGAAGGATTACTATTGTCGCGTCGGACTGGACTCCGAGGCTTCGGAGGCGCAGCCGTGCCTTTTCCAGGCGCCGGTTCCGGAGTGGAACTGCACCATTACGACGACGATTTTACCGATCCGTGGCAGTCCATGCCGACCTTGCTGTTGCAGCACGGGTTCTCCCGGAGCGGCAAGTCATGGTGCAACTGGGTACCCTTGCTGTCGGGTGAACTCCGTGTCCTGCGCCCCGATATGCGAGGCATGGGTGGGTCCGTCATTGAGAAGACCAATTCCAGCCTTCCCTGGACATCTTTGTCGATGATCCGAGCAGCATCCTCGACCACCTGGGTATAGAGGATGCGGTGTATGTGGGAGAATCCTTCGGAGGGATTCTCGGACTGAACTTCGCCCACAAGCACCCCCAGCCGGTCCGGGCGCTGGTGCTGTGCAACACCCCCTGCCGACTGCCGAGCAGGGAGCGGTCCGGCCTGGGAGGGGACACGGACGACGCCCTGAGCCGGAGCGTGGGGGCTTGGTTCAACGCCACCGTCAACAACCGGCTGGACGCCAGGGTGGCGCTTCAGGGACTCATAGACTGGTACATCGCCGAAAAGGACCGGACGTCTTCCTCCATCGGGCGGAGCCTCCAGGCATACCTCGATACGCTGGACTGCAGCCCCTATCTGAAGGAGGTCGAAACTCCGACGCTGCTTCTGGTGGGAGAGGAATCGCCCACCTCGACCCTGGATCAGCAGCGGTTCATGGCCGAGCAGTTGCCGAACTGTCGGCTGGTGGTCTATCCTGACCTGAGCCGCGGTATCAACGCTATCCACCCGGAGTGGTACACCCAACCGGTACGGGAGTTAGTCGCTTCGCTGACCATTTCTGACCATTTAAGGAGGGAATTATGCCCTACTACATGTATGTTGCTGTGAACGAGGACAACAAGATTTCAGTCTTTACCGTGGACCCCGAAAGCGGAGGTCTCACGCACCAGCGCGACGTGGCTGTCCCCGGCGGCCCGTTCACCCTGGCGATCAGTCCCGACCACAATCACCTGTATTGCGGCACCCGGGAAAACCCCCAGTTGACCAGCTTCAGGATCGATCAGTCCGGCGGAGGCCTCACGCAGACGGGGACGGTGCCGCTGGACTCGTGGCCGGTCTACGTCAACACGGACCGGAGGGGCGAGTTCGTGCTGTCATCCTATTACCAGGGAGCACGCGTGGCTGTGCACCCCATCGGGGACGACGGGTCGGTGGGAGGGGCCCCAGTCGTATCGCTGGAAACGGCGACCGGGGCTCACGCGATGCAGACCGACCCGACCAACAGCTACGCTTTCGTTCCTCACATCGCGGGAAACGGCCCCAACCAGATCTGGCAATTCAAGTTCGATGAGAACACGGGCAATATCACCCCCAACTCTCCGGCGATAGTGGAACTGGAGGAATTCTTGGGGCCTCGTCACTTCTGTTTTCATCCTTCCCTGGACGTCCTCTACTTCTCCAACGAGCAGGGTTGCAGCGTGAGCGGCTACCGCCTTGACACCGCGGCGGGAACGCTGTCGATCTTCCAGACCATTCCCACTCTTCCCCCCGAAGGCTTTGCCGAGAGGAACACCTGCTCCCAGATCCAGATCACCGGAGCGGGCAGGTTTCTTTACGCGCCCAACCGGGGCCATGATAGCATCGCCTGTTACACGGTGGACACCGGCACCGGCGAATTGGCCTCCAACGGCATCGTTGCTTCAGAGGCAAGACCCAACGCGCTGTGCCTTGGCCCCGGGGACCGGTACATCTACTCGGCCGGCCAGGATTCGGGCCAGATGGCCATATTCAGCGTCAATCCCGATTCCGGCTCGCTAACCTTGTCGGAGACAGTCCCATTGGGTAACGGGCCGTGCTGGATATCTATCGTGGAGTTGCCGGGATAGGGCCGTCTCAGTTAAGTCAGCCGAGGCGCCACAGCAGCGGCATCTTGCAACGATGCAGTTCTTGAGCGGGAGTTTAGATTACGGCCTCACCAGAATTGGTGTCAACGCCGACGAACACGGCTTGTTGAAAAAGTCGGTATGAGGCAGTGGGACAGGCCCAATGGCGGATATTTGTTTGAGTGGCCAGGCTCAATTAGAGCCTATCCTAAAAATGGGTGAAACCCGCTGAGTAGTGAATGGGGAAGGAGGCAGAGGAGCGGCTAAACTTGGGGAATGACCGAAGCGAAAGAACCCAAGCCGCCGCGACCGCCCCGCGCTGGCCCAGCCACTCCGACCAACCCCACCACTGGCTCCTTCCAGGTATCCGACGAGCTGTGGGAAGCACTGGCTCCACTCCTTCCCCAGCGGGTGAATACCCATCCCTTGGGCGGAGGCCGGCCCCGGGTTCCGGACCTGCGCCAACGGCATCTGCTACGTGCTGCGCACCGGCTGCCAGTGGAAAGCCTTGGACGCCACCGGCATTTGCTCCGGCTCCACCGCCCACCTGCGCTTTCAGGAATGGGCCGCCGGGGTGTTTCTGGAGCTGTTGCGGGTGGGACTGGAACGCTATGACGAAGTGAAGGGTCTGGACTGGAGTTAGGTGAGCTGGGACGGCGCCCTGACCAAATTGCCCCTGGGCGGGGAAAAAACCGGTCCCAACCCCACGGATCGGGGTAAGAGCGGCGTCAAACGCAGTCTGTTGACAGAAGCCCAGGGCGTTCCGGTGGGGCTGGCAGTGGACCGGGCCAACCGCCACGACATGAAACTGGTGCGGGCCACGGTGGACAGCCTCCCCGCGCCACGCCCCCCGCCCAGCCCGGAGCATCCCCAGGGTCTGTGCCTGGACAAGGGCTACGACTTTGATGAGGTGCGCCGGACCCTGGACCAGTTTGGCTTCACAGCCCACATCCGCAGCCGTGGGGAAGAGGCTCAGGCCATCAAGAAAGCGGCCGGCTTCAAAGCCCGGCGCTGGGTGGTGGAACGCACCCACAGCTGGATGAACCGATTCCGGCGCATCCTGGTGCGCTGGGACAAGTCTCCCGACAACTACATCGCCTTTCTTCATTTCGCCTGCGCCCTCATCGCTCTCAGAGCTGCCGGGTTATTAGGATAGGCACTTAGTATGGAACCGCGTTCTCTGGCGTAGCGACCATCCGTGACGAAGGTAGTAAAGTCATTGACACTTTGGAGGGTCAAAATACGCGCCTTTCCGAGGATAGCAAACGCGTCATGCAAAAGATTGAGGCGTTCCGTCAACAGCAATCTGATGACAATCGAATTGTTTTGGTATTTGCAACCACGGAACCAATTTCAGAACAAGACCGCCGAGCTTTGGAGGATATAAAAATAATTGGACGGGAGCGCATTTCCGACAAATTTGATGTCGAAGAAGTTTCTCTAATGACCATTTGGGAGGCCATAGTGGAAGAACAATCGCAGAGCCTGTCTGTCAACGTCAAAGGTCAGTTTGTTGATCAGGACGCCGGCTTGCTTGTAGGCATGGTTTCCCTGATTGACTTGTTCAAATTCCTCGTTGAATATAAAAACAAGGCAGGTAACCTCGACCAGCTTTATGAAAAGAACGTAAGACAGTTTTTGGGAAGTCGGCGGAAGGTTAACAAAGGTATCGTATCCACCTTGAACGATAATCCTCAATTGTTTGGGTTGTACAATAATGGCATCACTATTGTGGCGTCGAATTATGTGAAATCGGATTCTGATAGCACAGTCGAGATACGCGATCCATACGTTGTGAACGGTTGCCAAACTACCCGCTCTATCTGGCAGGTCCTCGATGTAAGCTCAATTCAGACGGCAGTGCCCGTTCGGCTGCCCTTAATGAATGGAGAGAAGGAGTCGAACGAGGTGGGGTAATTGCCAAGATTGTCAAAAGCGGCGAAGCCGATATACTAGGCAGTGTTGACATTTGGACTGCGGTACAATCGCGGCATGTCGAGTATGACCATACCATCTGACCAATGGGAGAAGATTTTGCAATTCCTGCGGGATTGCCCTGACGTGTACGTTGGCGACGCGGCGGAATGCAAGCGGTTTGTCGAGGGCGTGCTGTGGATGGATCGCTCCGGGGCACAGTGGCGACTGCTGCCTGCGGAGTATGGCAACTGGAACACCGTTTACAAACGCTTCGCCCGCTGGTGCGACCGTGGCGTCTGGGAGCGAGTGCACCAGCATTTCAGTAGGGAACCGGACCTGGAGTACCTGGTCATCGACAGTACGGTGGTTCGAGCGCACCAGTGCGCTGGGGGAGCCCCCGCAAAAAGGGGGGCAATCAGCGCAAGCCCTGGGCAGAAGCCGCGGCGGGTTCAGCACGAAGGTTCACGTGAGCGTGGACGGACTGGGCAACCCCCTGCGGTTCACGCTGACGCCGGGACAGCAGCATGACATCACACAGGCTGCGGCGTTGGTCTCCGGGCACCCGGGTGAATACGTAATCGCAGACAAAGGGTATGACGCACAGGACTTTATCGGGAGTTTGGCGGAAGCGGGCATGGTGGCCGTGATCCCCGCCCGATCCAACCGCAAGGAGCCGCGGGATTACGACAGGTACTTATACCGAGAACGCCACGTGGTAGAGTGTTTCATCGGCAAGATCAAGCACTACCGCAGGATATTTTCCAGGTTTGACAAACTGGCCAGCCGATACCTGGGCTTTCTGCAATTCGCCGCCTCCCTCATCTGGCTACAATGAAATGTCAACACTACCTAGATATTACGCGATTCACGAATTCTCAGAATGCAGTCCGAGCGCAAGATTTTATTGCGCTAGAATCTGTCTTCAGTGATTGGGCCTCTAGTATGGCAAACACCTACAAGATATTCTTGGAGACTCAACGAGGCGGCATAGATGCCCGTAAGGCGCGCGAAAAGCAGCATCCAAAAATGGGTCAATTTGATGACTATGTCAATGCTTTCGACTTGATAATGGTCTATGGTGCTGGATGGATGGCTGCCCCTGGCATGGCATTTGGCAAGAATGCTCCCTTCCTGCCGAAAGGTTCAATTTACGAACGGATCGTATCTCAGCAGGATGTTGAGATAAGGTCTGGCGCGCGATTTGTATGCAGCGTACAAGATCAAATGCGCTGCGGACTCAATCGGTTTTGGACGTATTGCCGCCCGTCAACATCCCAGCAGGGGATCGTCGAGGTTTCTGTTTTACTACGTGGTGATAGAGATGCTCCGCGACGTTATTAGGAGAACCCGGCAGGTCGCTGATGTACCCGAAAATTTGTTAACAGACGCAGTGCATAAACTCACAGTTCCTGAGTCCGAAGACGCGTTCGGCTCGCTCTGCGATGCAGCGGTTGAAGCCGTTGACGAATACCTCACGGAAGGTAGCGAAAACTGTGCTTATGACGAACCCGTCTTCAGCGGCAACCTGTCCAACTTTTTGAAATCTGAACAATTGGGCAGAAACGATCAGTTTGCGCCGCTGATGAGGTCATTGTCGGCCACTCACAATACACTGTTCGGGCGTGGTGCCCGCGGTAGTATTTCACCTAGGGGGCAAGTCGCGCAAGTTATAAACCTGAGCTAGGTAGTTTGGTGCAAGTCAAAAATCCTGCTGCGGACGTTGAACACGAAGCCGGGCAGCACTGGCTCCCCGTTGATGGTCTCCGGGTCGTGCAGCACTTCGGGTTCGGCGTCGGGCCGGTAGATGTGCACCTGTTGGTTGTACGGGTCAATCAGCCAACCCAGCAGCGCGCCGTTGGCGATGTACAGTTCCATCTTGCGTTGCAACGGGGGCAAACGGTCGGTGCCAGACATTATTTCGGCAACAAAGGCAGGGCAGACAGTGATTGCGCCCCCCGCGGAAACTGGCGGCATTGACGCTACCTGCTCCGGAGACAGCCACAAAGCATCTGGCCGTATCCGGGAGCCGTCGGGCAGGCGCATATTGGCGTTAGCGCCGTGGGCTTCCCCGCCGTACTCTTCTTCCCAGATTTCCAACGAGCTTGTCAGCCGGGTTTCAGCTTTCGTGCCATCTCGATTTACCATCGGATTGATTACCAACTCCCCATCGCTGGTCAGCTCCAGGTTAAACCCACGGCCTTCGTTGGCTTTATCCAGGTCCACAAACCACTCATCTATCTCGGCATCGGTTAGTTTTCCGGCCACGGATTCCAGGACGGGCCTGATGTTGATAGTGAGAGGCAGCGGCGCATCGCTCCAGTCGGTAACGTCGTGGTCATCCGTTGCTGGAGCATGGGATTTGGGTTGAGCAACCATGTCGTCCATCCTTCCTGGCCAAGCGGTTAATGCAAGTCAAAAATCCGCCGCCGCACCTCAAACACAAACCCCGGCAACACCGCCCCGCCGTCGATGGTCTCCGGGTTATCGAGTACCTCAGGCGCGGCGGCGGGCCGGTAGATGTGCACCTGTTGGTTGTACGGGTCAATCAGCCAACCCAGCAGCGCGCCGTTGGCGATGTACAGTTCCATCTTGCGCTGCAGCGGGGGCAAACGGTCGGTGCCGGACATTATTTCGGCGACAAAGGCCGGGCAGACGGTGATTGCTTTGCCAGGGGTAATGCCGCCCATTTCCGTTATCTGTGCCGGCGACAACCACGCCGCATCCGGCTGGGTTCGAGCGCCATCGGGCAAACGGACAATTCCATCGGAGCCGGAGACGCGTCCGCCGTGCCCGTCGTTCCAGGCGAATAGCCTTCCGATCATTTCCACTTCCGCAAAGTTGCCGTCCATATTCACCATGGGATTGATTGCCAGTTCTCCTTTAGCGGTCAGCTCCAGATAGAAGCCACGGCCCTCGTTGGCTTTGGCGAGACCGACGATCCACTGGTCGATTTCATCATCGCTAAGTTTGCCGGCAACCGAGTCCAGGATGGACCGGATGTTGATAGTGAGAGGCAATGGCGCATCGCTCCAGTCGGTAATGTCGTGGTCATCCGTGGCTGGAGCGTGGGGTTTGGGTTGGGCAACCATGTCGTCTATCCTTCCTGGCCAGGAGGTTAATGCAAGTCAAAAATGCGGCTGCGGACATTGAACACGAACCCCGGCAACACAGGCTCGCCGCTGATGATCTCCGGATCGTTCAACAGTATGGGTTCGGCGTTGGTGAGGTAGATGTGCGCCTGCCGCTGGAAGGGGTCAATCAGCCAGCCAAGTTGTGCGCCTGATGCGATCCACATTGCCATTTTCGCCTGCTGGTCTGCCAACCGGTCGGACCGGGAGACGATTTCCGCGATAAACAAAGGTGTGAAGGGCACGCCCCCGGGTCGTTGACCCGCCGGAGGAAGGGTTTCCAGCTGGTCCGGGGAAATCCAGGCAGCGTCCGGAGCGCGGCGGCCTCTCTCCGGCATATGCACCAGCCCGTTGCCGGGTATCGCCATCCCTCCGCCCACCTCGTCAGCCCACGTTCGCAGATCGACGTAGATGTTCCCCAGCCGGAGCAAGCCGTCCATACCTTCCGAAGCCATTGCCAGCAGTCTCCCCCGTCCGTCGATCTCGAAGTCGTAGCCCAAATCGTCGTTCTGGGCGCAGAAACTAAGGAACCAGTCGTCCAGGGCGGCATCGTCGGGGAGCAGGGCCAGCACCGAACTGATGTCCAGGCTGAAGCTGACCGGGGGCGCATCGTCGGGGGCGTCGGCGACCGGAGGAGCGGCAGCGGTGTTGGATGGCGTACTCATAACCGCCGGTTACGCCGCATCGTCCAGGCAATCGCGCAGCGGACGGTTGATGCACGAGAAGATGGGCGTGTCCTGCAGCGTGTAGGGCCGGGCTTTGGATTCCCGCAACTCCATCACCAGATCCAAAAACGTTCCCGGCTCATCGGTCTCGAACCCCAGGACAAACTCCGGATCGTCCAGGCCGAACGAGTAGGCAGTGGAGATTTTCACCTGCGGGTATTTGTGGCCGATGACGAAGTGGTCGTTCATCAACTCTTGGCGATCTTCCTTGGGCAGCTGATACCAGTCGTGGGTTTTCCAGAACGGATACATGAAGAGATAACGCCGGCCCACGATTCGCATGGACGCCGCATCGCCGGTTCCTTCCTGCCCCTCGTGCTGGTGGTTGTCGATGTAGGGCGAGCGACGGGTCATCGCCAGATAGGAATGAGGCGTTTCCAGGTATCCGCCCAACCGGGTCTGGTTCAGTTGCGCCGCCAGCTCGTTGATTGGCTCCAGCTCCGGGCAAACCCCCCACAGCATGAAATCGGTGTCGCCGCGAGTTCCCACCAGGCTGTAGGTATTCAGCGACACCCGGTCGGCGAACTCGGCGGCAACGGCGGCGAACTCATCCTTGCCGGCGTCCCGTTCCACCGACGCCAAGCGACGCCACTCAGGCTGCACCCGATAGAACGTGTACTTCACAAAATCGCGCCTGGGATCCGCCATCGACTACCTCCCTGTGCCATCGTTCCCGGAACTTCGGGGTCAGCTCCAGTGTCAAAGGCAATCATAGCACAGGGTGGGCGAGCGCTCCTCCAGATTGGCATTTGGCCAGGGCAATCGCGTTTTAACTGCGTAGGACTTTCAGCAGGTAGTCCTTCTTCCAGCCGGCCTGGAGGCTTTTCCCCTGGATGCCCACCTGCCGGCTCGTTTCGTTCTTGAGCAGATTATGCGAAACCTGCCGCAGCGTCGCCATGTTCTGGGGAGCGTGGTCCTTGCGGATCCGGCACCGGTCTTCGCCAAAGGTCACGTCCAGACTCCAGTGCAAGGAGTTCTCGATGCTCCAGTGAGTGCGCACCACCCCCAGCAGGCGCTCCGCCCGGGCATCCAAGCTGCTGATGTAGTACCGAGGCTGTACCGTGGTCCCTTCCGGCGTATCCCGCCGGCCCACCACCTTGACCACTGAGCGCAGGCCGGGCCAGTCCTGCCCGGCGCTCAGGTACTCCAGGCAAGCTGGGTCGCTGATTGTCCAGCACTCCCGACGTTCTATCCGGCCGTGGTCTTTGTTCAGGGTGGTGGCGTAGTCGTGGGGCACTCCCTCGAAGCCGAACTCCTCCGCTCCCTGGAACCGGTCTCGCACGTCTTCATGCAGTTGACCCTGGTTCTCCTTCAGCGCCAGCACGTAGCCGGCTCCCCGATCCAGAATCCCCTGGGCAATCTCCTGCTGGCAGCCCATGACGTCGATAGTGACGTTGCACCCCGGCAGTTTCAGCATTGGCAGCAACTGGGGGATGGCGGTGATTTCGTTGGACTTCTCCGCGGTCTTCACCTGCCCCAGCGTCAGCGTGTTGGCCGAGGCCCAGGCGCTGACCAGGTGGATGGCCCGCTGGCCCGCATTGCGGTCGTGGGAACGCCGTACCGTCTTGCCGTCGCTGGCCACTACTTCCCCGGGGATCAGGTCGGACACTGCCTGGGTCCAGGCCATGCAGCACTGCTGGAACTGCTCCGGGTCCAGCCGGGAGCAGACGTCGCCGAAGGTGTCGTGGGAGGGAACTCCGTGGGGCAGTTCCAGGAAAGTGCGGAACCACTCCTCCTTGCTCTTGCCAAACAATTCGATGTAGACCCAGGAATCGGCGCCGCAGCTGACGGCGCAAATGGCAATTGCAATGATGTCCAGCAGCTGGCGCCGCTTGCAGCGGTCGATCCTGGCGTCCTCCAACGTCTCGAAATAATCCATAATAGACGCGCCCTTCCCCTCTCTCATCACTCCTCCCGTCTCCCCTTCACATCACTGGACTCGCATGCCTGGCCAAGTCTACCAATTTATAACGCGATTGCCCTGCTCCCGTTTGAGCTGGTTGATCTCACAGCGAGGGTTGTATATGATCGGTGGTTCCGGCATTTGGCTTTTGCAGCGCCAGACGGCGGCTGAGATGGTCGCGTCATTGCCGTAATTCTCGTTGACTTGAGCGTAAACGTCTCCCAGGCAGGTTGAGTAGATGTCGTCGTCGATTTGGGTGTGCGGCTGCCATTCGGGCAGGCACTGCATGATGGCGTGCCACTCGCGCAGGTCCTCTGGCCATTCGGGATATAGTTCCTCAGTTTGGCCCAGGTGGTCGAGATTGCAGCGCAACCGATGTATATCCGGTGGCTCAGGCAGGTAGCCTTGACACAGCCAAGCGCTAACGCCGACTACCAGTTCGTCGTTTCCGAGCATTTCCCGGTAGGAAAGATATGCGTTGTCCAGGCACGCGCTGTAGGGCGTTGGCGTAATGCCTGAGCCTCTTCCGATGTGCGTGGTGTCGGCCGTGGGTAGTGGGTCGCAGTTCGCAACGGCATGCCAGTAATGCAAGAGTTCGTGCCATTCTGGGTAGCGTGCTTCCGTTATTTCGATTTGATCCAGGTTGCACCGGGCTGGGTTTGACGTGGGCACCACCGGTTGCAGATGGCGACAGTACCAAGCACCTGCAGCTAACCAATGATATTCGTCGTAATCGTCGGCGGCGCGCAGGTAGACCTCGTCCAAGCATTGAGCGTAGCCTGCTCGGTCGTCCAGGGCTGGCGTGCTGACTTGTGCCTGCTGCGTATCCGTTGTGGGTCGGGTCCTGCGGAATCCTGACTGTTTCGCTCGGGGTAGGTATGACTGGACTCTCTGTGCCCTCTCTTCTGGACGCTTCCTCTGCGGACTTTGTCGCATCGCTCACTGCTGTGGCAAACGGCGCAGGTAAGTTGTCCGCGGACGTAGTGCTTGGTTGGCCTACGGCTCCGATGTCGCATACGTCGTCAATTTCGGCTTGGTTGAGGGCCTGCTGCAACGCGGCTCTCTCCAGGGCATCCAGGCCTGCGGGGTTTCGTAGCTGTTCGATGACGCTGTCTGGTAGCCTTGCGCCTTCTGCAGCCTCGATTCACTCCGGTGGTGCGGCGTTTGAAGAGAGTGCAGCCGGTGATCAATACGATCGTCAATGCGGCGGTCAGAATCGGCGCCAGAATCTTGAGAGGCATGCTATGTCCTTACCCTGCGGTTCGAGTTATTTTGCAGGACGCGGTACACCTTGTTGCGGATGTCAGCAACCTGCCGGTTGGTTATAGCCCGGATATTGCAACCAATGCAATTCACGCCTTCTTCTCTCGAGTGTCGGTCCAGGTGGCGTTGGTCAACGAATTTGACTGCCGTCGTTGAGCCGACGGTAAACGCCGGTGTATGGCCCGAATTCCTGCGCTGAGGCCACGGAGAGGTCCTGTCACGGGTCGCGTGGAGATTTCCTGTCCACGCGGTGCCAGCGGCCTCGCAGGCGACCTTGTGTCCGCGTTGTTGGTTTCACCTCCGGTTCTAGGCGCAGGACCGGTTCACGGAGTATCCGTGCCCAGCTGTGGTCGGCCGCAATCATGTTTCAGCCGGCGAGTTTGGCGGCTTCAACGGCAGACGTTGTTGCAGTTTCCGGTTTACCCGCCGTCGAGGGCGTGGGCGGATGGCGACTGGCTTGACTTGGGGCACGGACTCTTCGCGGTTCGGGACATTTCCTAAGAGCTTGTTGATGATCTCCTCGGCGGTGTGTTTCCTCTTCGGCATGTCTCATCCCCCATATTGTCCAGGATCCTAACATTGATCCTGGTCCGATTCTCGGGGGTCAGGTCAAGGGCAAACGACTGCAAGCCGGTTGGCGCGAAGATTACTTGCTTAAAGTATTGTGCAGTTAAAATGCGATTGCCCTGATACCTTCATGTATTTGTTGACTGGAGGCTCGGCCTATGGGGTTAGCTACCTCGAACGGGACGACGGCCCGGGCCTCAACTCCCGGATTACACGGTAGCTCAACCCTGGCGCTTACACCGTTGTGGCGACAACCACGGTGATTTCGAGCGCGACGACTACGCGCTTGAGGTGCAGGTTATCGACCAATGGTATGACACTATAGGTTTATTGGTTGGGGGCGACGGCCCAAGTGGACTTGGTCCCTGGTCTGGACTATCATTGGGCCTGTCCAACGCTTCGGCGCAGCAGCGGCAAATGGAGGTCCAAGGGCAATGGCGGAGAAGGGAATTCTCGACGGGGTTAGAGTCCTTACCCTGGAGCAGGTGCATGCGCTACCGTGGGGGACGGGATTCCTTGCGGATCTGGGCGCCGATGTCATCCGCGTCGAAAGCCCTGACCACCTGCAGGACCGCAAAGCCGGCCCATTTCCTGAAGGAACTCCGGGTGAAGAGTGGTGGAACGAAGCCGGCAACCTGGTCTATTATGGCACCCGCAACAAGCGCAGCCTGTGCATGGACGTGACCAACCCTCGGGGCAAGGAAGTCTTTCTCAAGCTAGTGGAGAAGACTGACATCGTGACCGACAACTTCCGTCCCGGCACCATGCAGCGGTTCGGGTTCGACCATAACAGCCTCTCCGCAATCAACCCCCGCATCATTACCCTCAGCAGCACCGCTTACGGGTACACTGGACCCTGGCGGCGGGCAGGCTCCCGGGCCCGCACCGTTGATGCCGCCTGTGGTTTGTCCTACCTGACCGGCTACGAGGGCGGCCCTTCCATGCGGGCCAGCAACAACTACATGGACCATTCCGTAGGCAACAACGTGGCCTACGCCCTGCTGCTGGCCCTGTACCAGCGCACCAAGACGGGCAAGGGCATGCGGGTTGACCTTACCATGCTGGAAACCGGGGTCTCGGCAGTGGGACCGGCCATCCTGGAGGCGCAGCGGGGCATAACCCGCGATCGTTTGGGCTGCGCCCACTGGTGGAAGGCGCCGCACAATGTGTATCCGGCCAGGGGCGACGACCGTTGGATAGTTATTGTCGTGTCGTCCGACACAGAATGGGAATCGCTGAAGGGAGCAATGGGTAGGCCCCAGTGGGCCGAGGGAGCCAAATTCGGCACCGCTTTAGCCCGCTGGCACAACCGCCATGAACTGGACGAGTTAATCGGTGACTGGACCTCCCAGCACGACGACCTGGAGCTGGCGCGGAGGTTGCAGGGACTGGGCATCGCCGCCGGTTCGGCGATGACCGCCCAGGACCTGGTAAACAACTTTCATCTGCGGGAACGCGGCTATATGTGGGAGTTCTCCAACCCTCAGGCCCCTGCCGTTGGGTCCCGTCTTTTCGCCGGGCGCCCCTTCAGAGATCCCGGTAATCCCATGTCAATTGCGAAGGTCGCGGGATTGGGACAGGACAACGAGACGATATTGGCAGAGTTGGCCGGGTTGTCGCCGGCGGAAATAGGGGAACTGGAATCCGAAGGCGTGGTTTTTGGCGCACCCCGGCCCGACGAACCAAGTCCGTAATTCATGCGCCAGGGCACACGAACAATCGCGAAGAGTAGCGATATTAACATTCGTGAATAAGCAATTGTTGGAGAGACCATGCCCGGAATACTTTCAGAATTGCGCGTACTTGAACTGGCCCACCGACCCTCGGGCGCCTATTGCGCCAAGCTGCTGGCCGACCAGGGCGCGGACACCATCAAGGTTGAGCCGCCCGGCTGGGGCGACCAGGCCCGCCACGAGCCGCCCTTTATTGACGAGGTTCCCCATCCCGACCGGGGCACCTCCTACCTTGCCTTCAATACCAACAAGCGGGGCATCACACTGGATGTGGAGCAGGCAGAAGGTCGGGAGCTTTTCGAGCGATTGGCCACCACTGCGGATATTATTCTTGAGAGCTGTCCACCGGGGAGGCTGGCGGAATTGGGACTGGGCTATGAACAGCTGTCCCAATCCAACCCCGGTCTGATCCTGGTTTCCATCACCTATTTTGGTCAGGACGGGCCCTATGCCAGCTACCAGGGCGATGATCTGGTGGCTCAGGCCATGGGGGGCTACCTTTACGCGGTAACAGGCTCGGCCAGCCAACCGCCCATGGGCACGGCCCTGCAGCAGATGGAGATTACCGCTGCCCGCAACGGGGCGGTGGCGGTAATGGCGGCGCTGTTGCGGCGGGAGCAGTCAGGAAAAGGTACCCACATCGATGTCTCGACCATGGAGGCCGCCGTCAGCACCCCCTCCGGGCTGATTCACCCCTACACCTACACTGGACGCAACCCCCACCGCGGCGGCAGTGACGGCAACGTAATGGACGGGATGCACCTGCCCACCTTGGATGGAGAAGTAACACTCACCACGGCTGGCACCGGCGGCCGTCCTATGCAGGCGTGGGCCGAGTTTCTGGAGGAGCCGGGGCTGCTGGACTCCAAGTTCGCGTCCGGCGCCGGCCGGATGGAACACTGGGAGGAGCTTCATGGACTGGTGGCCCCCAAGCTGGCCCAGTGGACCAACCTGGACTTGATGCGAGAGACCATGGCCCGGGGCCTGGTCATAGGGCTGGTTCAGACGCCGCAGCAGGTAATGAAATCGCCGCACCTGGAAGAGAGAGGGTTCTTCGTCGAGATGGACCATGCCAGGGCCGGCCTATTGAAATACCCGGGTTCGGGATTCTTTATCGACGGAGAAAACGCCATGGCATCGGCCCGACCGGCGCCCCGCCTGGGCGAACACAACGTCGAAATTCTGTGTGGTGAGCTGGGCCTCACGGTCCGGGACCTGGGACTGCTGCGAGCGGCGAGGGTTATCTAATCCACTATTGGGAGGGCTGAAAGGGAAAAGTTCAGCAAGAACTACCCGGACATCGCGCCGTCCGTCCCCACATTCAGCCGTGGCGTGCGGGCCGGCGACACTCTGTACATTGCCGGTTGCACTGCCAAGGGCACCGAGGCCCAGGGACAGAACATCATGGAGCAACTGCGGGCAACCCTGGACCGGATATGACCTTCCCCCAATGATTGCATCACTTTCTATGTTAGCCCCAATCCACCGACAAGATGAGTGTCGCGGCGTGCTAAAGGGGTAAGAAAGTGCTCCTGTGCTTCGGGGATAATGGTTTTCGAGACAGAGAACCAACCCGAAACAAGGAGCACCGAATAGATGCTACCACTTGACCATCCCGACCGCATTCAAATCGCCTTCGACGACCACCGCCTGGTGGCCAATGCAGGGCTGCTCCTTCCGGGCACCCTCGCCCAGCACTTGGGTCTGCGTGAACTCGTCGACAACCACGTTGATCTCGCAGATGCGCCGGGGCGGGCGAATGCGGGCGACAAGATGCTGACCCTGGTTGCGTCTGCGCTGGCTGGCGGTGACTGCATCGACGCCGACGTGTTGCGGTGTTGCGCGCTGGCGGGACGGCTGGTGCCATCGGCTGCACGGTCAAGGCGCCATCCACCCTGGGGACATTCCTGCGCAGCTTCCGGTGGGGCCATGTCCGCCAGCTGGATCGGGTGAGCCGCGAGATGCTGGCCCGGGCCTGGTCGGCTGGGGCTGGACCCGGCTACGGGCCCCTGACCATCGACCTGGACTCCACCATCTGCGAAACCTACGGTCTGGTCAAGTAAGGGGCCCGCCACCACGGCTACACCGGCCAGCGGGGCTATCACCCGCTGCTGGCCATTGCCGCCGGTACCGGCGACGTGCTGATGGCCCGGCTGCGCGAGGGCCGCGCCAACACCGTTCGGGCGCCGCCCACTTCCTGCGGGAGACGGTGAGCCGGGTGCGCTACGGCGGGGCCAGCGGGCAGCCCACCATGCGCGCCGACAGCGGCTTCTACACCCACGCTCTGGTCGCCGCCTGCCGTGAGATGGATGCCCGCTTCTCCATCACCGTCCGCCAGCACAAAAGCCTGCGCAATCTCATCGAGGCGATACCCGAGGCGGACTGGACGCCGATCCCCTACTGGATGGACGCCGCCGCCGACGTGGCTGAAACTGACTACACGCCCTTCCAGAGTGAGTCCGACGCCACACCGGTGCGCCTCATCGTCCGCCGGGTGAAGCCCACGCCCGGTTCCCAACTGGCGCTCTTCGCCAACCACAGCTATCATGCCTTCATCACCGACCGAGAGGGAGACACCCTGGAACTGGAGGCCGACCATCGCCGCCACGCCGAGATCGAGAACGCCATCCGCGCCCTGAAGTACGGCGTGGGGCTCAACCATCTCCCCTCGGGCCGCTTTCCCGCCAACGGCGCCTGGCTGGCCGTCCAGGTGCTCGCCCACAACCCAGGGCCTTTCGGTTTTCCTCATGTCATTGCGAGCGCAGCGTGGCAATCTCGTCGCCGTAGCAATGATGGTTCCCCGGCACGTGCTCAACCTCAACGAGATTGCCACGTCGCTGCGCTCCTCGCAATGACAACCGAATGACCCTGGCCCACAACCTGGCTCGCTGGACGGCGCGCATCAGTCTGGGCGAGCCGGTGGTGACCACCAAGATACTCCGGCGGCGGCTCTTCTCCCTCGCCGGACGGCTCACCCACTCGGCGCGCCGCCTCACTTTGCATCTTCCCCGGCGTTGGCCCTGGGAAACCCAGTTCAGTCGCGCCCTGGCACGATTGCGAGCCATACCACTCCCAGCCTGACGGCGCCCCGTCTGCCGCTGACTCGCCATCCGGCCCACTGAACGTCCCCGCCAACTCGCGCCAAGTCAGTCCGCGAGGGGCGCCTCTTGCCTGCACACTACCGAATTCCGCCCGCCATGGCCACCGCGGGCCGCCATCATCGGGCCTGTGCGGCCACCTCACGCCGTCCTCATCACCATCTATTGGAATCTGGCCTGGCCCGTTCGCCTTCCCCTACCCATCAGCCCCTGTGTCAACGCCAGCGCCAATCCCTTCGGTGGATTCGGGTTAAGACGTGCCAGCGTCTGTCGCTGAGGTCCGCTTCGCGTTTCCACTCCAGCCAGTCCGGTTCGGATTCGGTCAAGGGTGCTAATGAGATAGCTTGAACGAGATCAGTGAGTTCATTGATCGAGCGAAACTGTCTCGACGTGTCCAGTGCTAACGGCATAGAAGCATGCTACGACAGAGCCATAAGGAACTCAAGAGTAGTGCCTTTTGCAGTGAGCATATGAGCCGCGAAGGAACGACAGTCGATGTCGTCCGTACCCTACTGCCCTTCGAAATCTCTGGCTCACCGTATAAATGCTCACCCCACGCGAGCGGAGCATGCCGCCTACTGGGGTTATGAATGCGGTAAAACTAGCAAGGTGTTGAAAATCAGGGTGGTGTGAGCGGCGGGTGATAGGATGAGCCATCTCTGTTAGTGAGGTTCCTCTATGCGAGGCAAGGCAGCGCGACAGGCCACCATTCTAACGGCGGTTACGCCGGATGCTCTGGTCCCACAGCGCCATCCCATCCGCCGCATCAAGCCCATGGTGGACCAGGCCCTGACCCACCTTTGACCGGATGTACGCCTGACCGGATGTACGCCCAGGAGGGTCGAGCGTCGATACCGCCGGAGCACCTGCTGAAAGCCTGCCTGCTGATGGCGCTATTCTCGGTGCGCAGCGAGCGGCAATTCTGTGAGCGGTTGGAGCATGACCTGCTGTTCAAGTGGTTTCTGGATCTGAACATCATGGACCACAGCTTCGACCACTCGGTGTTTGCCAAGAATCGGCAGCGGTTGTTGGACGCCGACGTGGTGCGGGAGTTTCTGCTTGAGATAGTGGAGCAGGCCAGAGAACAGCGGTTGCTGTCGGAGGAGCATTTCAGTGTGGACGGCACGTTACTCGAGGCGTGGGCGTCGGTGAAGAGCTTCAGACCCAGAGATCAAGACCCGCCGTCTGGCGACAGTTCCGGTGAGGGTGGGGGACGCAATCCGGTGGTGGACTTTCGCGGGGAGCGGCGCCGCAACCAGACCCACCAGTCCACCACCGACCCGGAGGCCCGGCTGGCCAGGAAGGGCAAGAGCAAGGAAACATGCCTTTGCTTCGGCGCCCACGTGCTGATGGACAATCGGGAGGGACTGGTGGTGGACGTGCGTCTCACCTCAGCCGATGGCGCCTGCGAACGGGACGCGGCGTTGGAGAGGCTGGCGTAAGCGCCGGGAGCCCGGCGCATCACCGTGGGCGCCGGTCGTGGCTACGACACCAGGACCTTTGTCAGGGAATGCCGGAACCTGAAGGTAACGCCCCATGTGGCCCGGAAGCAGCGCTCGGCCATCGACAGACGCACCACTGCCACGATGGATACCGGGTAGTCAGCGGGCCAGAAAACGGATTGAAGAGGTCTTCGGCTGGGTGAAAACGGTGGGTTGCGGCCGGAAACTGCGGTACTTACGACGTCCACAAACCACACACCGCCACTCTGCCACCCAATTTCAACATCCTGTTAGGCGGAAACGGATCATGACCGCTCAGGCGATATGCCAATGCGCGAGCAGGTCGGGGCTTTTTTGCAACAGCCGCGGCCACCGGTATGGAGACAAACATGCAAAGAGAGAAGACCGCGGTCATTTACCATGCGTCATGCCCCGACGGGTTCGGCGCCGCGTGGGCTGCCCACCGTGTTCTGGGAGAATGTGCCCAGTACCTGCCCATGAATCACGGCGACCCGGTCCCCCAGATGGATGACGACGCCAGGGTTTACATCCTGGACTTCTCCTTTGACCGGGAACGGATGGGCGAGCTGCATCGCAGGCATGGGCAGGACAACGTGATTCTGCTGGACCACCACGTCACAGCAGAGCAGGAACTGGCCGAACTGCCATATAGACCTCTCCAAATCGGGCGCCGTCCTGAGCTGGGAACACTTTCACACCGGGTTGGCGGTGCCCACGCTCCTGCTCTACGTCCAGGACAAGGACCTTTGGACCTGGGAGTTGCCCGATAGCCGCGTCGTATCCGCGTATCTGAGCTCACGCGAGATGGACTTCGCTATCTGGGACAACATCGCCCGGGACTTTGAGACTGCCGAAGGCTACTTGAGAGTGGTGGAAGCCGGCAAGACCATCCTCCGGAGCAAGCAACAGGACGTCCGACAGATCGTCCAGTCAGCACACTTCGGGCAAGTGGGAGAACATCTGGTTCCGGTGGTCAACTCACCGATCATGCAGAGCGAAATCGGCGAGTACCTGGTCAACACGCATCCGGAGTCGCCGTTCGCGGCCATTTACTTTGACGTGTCGCCCACGGTCAGAAAGTGGAGCCTGCGCAGCCGCAGCAACGGCTTCGACGTGAGCCGGTTGGCCAAGCAGTTCGGCGGCGGAGGGCACCCGGCCGCCGCTGGATTCAGCCAGCCCATCCAGAGCCAGCCACCGGTGGTTCGGGCCGAGCCGCCGCCGTCAGCGACAACGTATCCGGGCTGCAAGCGGTTCACCGCTGACCAGACTTGCCGGCAGTGGCCAGGATTACCGCTACCCGACAACTACGGAACCAATCCAGTACGGAATCCCGCTATTACTTGCTGAGCCACTCCTTCACCCCAGAGAGATGCAACGATAATGTGCACAGCAATTGGGGCGTTGAGAACCAACTGCATTCGATACTGGGCGTAGTGTCAATGAAGACCGGCGCCGCAACCGCAAGGGAAACTGCGCGGAAAATCTGGTTTCGCTACGGTAATTGGGTCTGAACATCGCCAGACTGTAACCCAGCACCGGCTCTGTGCGGGGCAAACTCAAAAAACGATACGCATATGAAATGGTATAGGCTAGGTTGCAGACTCGCTAACAACCTTGGTTCAAGTTCAAATATTCAGCCAAAATGGCGGACGCCCTCTCCACCATTTGCCCCAAATCACCGATTTCGTGCGGCAGTCTCTACTGACGGTCCGCCAGATGCCGAGGAATGCCGCCGTTTACCGCCAGTCGTGGCGAGGTTTCCAGCCCAGCAGTCGCTGCGCCTTTTCCGTACTGATTACGCTGGCGGTACCGCTCAGCCCATCCCGTATCTCCACCCGGTCGCCAAAGTTGTTTTTGACCAGATCAATCGTAGACTCTTTGAAACGACTGGAAGGCTGGGCGATCATGAATGCCTCATACCCTGCTATCTCTGCATCCAGTGACAATACGTGGGCCTCGGCCACGTCCCTGGCGTCAGCGTAGGCCCACATCACCAGTGTCAGGGGATTCTCCGGTGTAGGGGCCGGCCAGGGGAACTCCGCCTGGACTTCCGGAAGCGCCACATTGGTAAACCGCAGGCTGACGACGGTGGTGTTTGAATTGCGGGCGATCATTCTGCCGATATCCTCTCCAACCTGCTTGGACAGGCCGTAGGGCTCGAAAGGCATCATCGGATGTTCCTCGTCCAATGGCAGATACAGCGGCACGAAAGCGTTCCCGTCGTGGGCCCAACCCATGCCGAAGGCGCTGGACGAGAACACTACACGCCGCAGTCCCAACTCCGCCGCCGATATCATGACGTTGAAGGTGCTGGCCACGTTATTTTCGAAAATAACCCTTGGGTCTTCCCGCAGCGGCCCGGGGATAGCTCCCATGTGGACGACGGCTTCCGCGTCCTTGAGAATGCCCTCCACTGCCTTGGCGTCCACGAGATCGCAACGCACAAACTCGGCTGGAAGGTCATCGGTAGCCGATCGGTCTGTCGCCAGGACTACTCTGTTTTGGTCCACCAGCAACTGGACTACCCGGCGTCCCAGCCTTCCCGACGCTCCCGTTACTACTATCATCTTTTGCTCCGGTTGATTCCTTTGGTTGATGATTTGACCGGCTCGCCACCTGCAGGCTACCGGATTCTCATGGACGGTCCAGTCCGTGGATAGCCCGGTAATCGATTTTTGGAGACGACCGCCAACCATCCAGGAGTCCCGGACAAAGCAGGGTCTATCCCGGCGAAGAGTTCGAATAGTCCCTTTGCTTAGCCGGTCATGGTGTCCGACCCCCGAAAACTGGACCAAGATGATTGCAGAGGGAATCCGGACCCGGTGTTGCCGTAGCCAACCTCTAATTGTTACGTCTAATTGTTTCTTCCGTAGGTATCGGCGGCGCGCAGCACCGTTGCGTCATCCCCCATGCGCCCCACCAACATCATGCCTATGGGCAGGCCATCGGATACCCCGCACGGCACCGAGATGGCCGGATGGCCGGTTACGTCGAAGGGACAGGTGTTGGGGATCATTTCCAGCGCCCGGTCGGTGTACTCCTGGCGACTGCAATCGGCCGGCGGAATGACCGTCGCCTGCATTGGCAGGGTGGGCATCACCAGCAGGTCATACTCGCTGAGCGCCTGGTCATAGGCTTGGGTCAACGTCCTGGCCAGGTTCTGAGCCTTGGAGTAGTAGTGGCCGTGATACCTGTCCTGCATATATTGTCCCATCAAGACCACCAGCTTGGTGGTTTCCGACAGGTCATCGGCCCGGCTCTGCAATCCGTGCGCATATACGTCCTGCAAAGCGGTGGTGTAGTGGCCCTTCCAATTGGTGCCCATGCAGTTGCCGGCTACCATCAACATCGTTGCCCCCTCCACCGCGATGGCCCTCCAAATGTGGATTCCGTCCAGGTGCCAGGGTATGGAAACCGTTCCCACCTGCCCCCCCATGCTCTCGAACGAGCGGGCCGCGTTTTCTACGGCCTGGTCCACGTCAGCTTCAGACTCCGCCATATTGAACCCTTGCTGTACAATGCCCAAGCGGAGCCCCGTCACGTCTCCGGTCAACGCCTGGGTATAGGCTTGCCCGGAAAGTCCGGCCTTCTGCCTGGGATCCAGACCGTCGGGGCCGGCGACTGCTTCCAGCAACAGCGCCAGGTCGGCGGCAGTCCGCGCCATGGGCCCCGTGTGGTCCAGGGTCAGTTCGATTGGGAAGACCCCCGTATAGGGGACCAGTCCGTAGGTTGGCTTGAGTCCGTAAATGCCGCACCAACTGGCTGGTATCCTGATCGACCCACCCTGGTCGCCGCCGATGGCCATGTCCACCTCTCCCGCCGCGACCAACGCCGCGCTGCCGCTGGAGGAGCCTCCTGCGGTGCGCGTGTGGTCATGGGGGTTGAGGACCGGCCCGGTGTCCGACGTATGGCTGCCGCCGGAGAAGCACAGGCTTTCGCAGACCGACTTGCCCTTGACGGAGCCGCCGGCGTCCAGAATCCGGGTGACGAGCGTGGCGTCTACGTCGGGAACGTAGCCTTCGAGGACGCTGGTGCCGTTCATCATGGGAACGCCCGCCACGCAGACGTTGTCCTTGATGGCCACGGTCTTGCCGGAGAGGATTCCGCCCTGGGGACCCGTTATGTCGCAACGCCAGTACCAGGCCCCCAATGGGTTGTCTTCCGGTTGGGGTCGCACCCCTGGGGACCGGGGGTATTTGACCGGCAAGCTGGGCGCAGTAAGCTGGTCCAACCGGGCATACGAGTCCAGGATGGGCTGGCTCAACTCAATAAAGGACTCCACGTCGGCCGACGAAGGGTTCAGGTTGTAGGACTGTGCAATTCGGAAAAACTCTTCGACGGTGGGGCGTTTTACCACCATGATGATAACCTCCGTTATATGCCTGAAATCAGTTGCCGGAACCTCAATCGCTGACCGATTGCGTGATTTTGATTTGATAGGGCGCGCATCTTCAGCGGCCCTGGACCATCACCTGATACTACCACGGCTGCTGCGGGTCTACTCAGGCCTCGGTTGGGGTTACGAGGCGCAAGCAATTCTTTTCCCAACGGCAAAATCTCGACATATCGCCATCGAGGAGCAGCGTGAAGTGGCACGCCCTCATGACGACCGGTAGCTCCCCGCCAATCCGGCAACCCTGATTTCTGATACCATGCTGCGAAGGCAGGCGCCATTCTCGTTGGCCGATTGGCCCCGACCTTTGCGCTGATCAACAACAACAGCTGGGCTTCAGTAGAACTAAAACGTCCTTGATGTGGAGGCGAAAAATGCCAGTCAAAGGGACCACGCTAACCAGTCTTCGTCCATTGACGCAGTCTGTCAACGGAATGGTTGCGGCCAGCCATCCCAACGCCGCCATGGCCGGTTTGGAAGTCCTGAAAAACGGCGGCAACGCGATTGACGCCGGAGTAGCCGTTGGCCTGGCGTTGAACGTGGTGCATGTCGATGATTGCAGCTTCTTGGGCGTAGCGCCCACGGTCATATACCTGGCGGACCGGAAAGAAGTTACCACTATTGACGGGCTCGGGGTCTGGCCCAGGGCCGCGTCGGTCGAGTACTTTCAAAAAAACCACGGCGGAAAGATTCCGGCCGGCGTTCTCTCGTCCATAACGCCGGCCGCCGCCGATTCGTGGCTGACGTCTCTGTCCAAGTTTGGCACGATGACCTTCGGACAGGTGGCGACTGCGGCCATCGACCTGGCTGGCAACGGTTTCCCCATGTTTCGTTACCTGGCCGGCCGGTTCAAGACCGCCTTCGACCAGTACAGCGCCCACCCGTCAACCGCCGAGATTTACCTGCCCGGTGGCCGCGCCCCCAAACAGGGGGAGATGTTCTATCAAAAAGACCTGGCTGCCACCTTGCTCAAAATCGCGGACGTGGAGGCTTCCAACGCCGGGAAAGGCCGGGAGGCCGCGCTCAAGGCGGCCAGAGACTACATCTACACCGGCGAACTGGGCCGCAAGATTGCCGCATACAACCGGGAGATGGGGGGACTCCTCACCGAGGAAGACCTGGCCCGGTATCATGTCCAGGTGGGTTCGCCCGTGACGGTAAATTACAAGGGCTACGACGTTTACAGCACCGGGCCGTGGGGCCAGGGACCAACGTTCCCCCAAGCCCTCAAGATCCTGGAAGGGTATGACCTGGCGTCCATGGGCCACAATTCCGCCGAGTACATCCATACGGTGAGCCAGGCCTTGAATTTGGCCTTTGCCGACCGGGAGCAGTACGTGGGAGACCCGGATTTCGTGGACGTGCCCATCAATGAAATGCTGGCGGAGGAATACCTGATCAAGCGTCGCTCTCTGATCGACCCGGACCTGGCCTGGCCGGGCACTCCCCCAGCGGGAGACCCGAGAACCGGGAGGGCGACTATCGACGGCGCCCCGCAGTCTCCCAGAGAGGCGGCAGTCCCGGTTGGCACAGCCGGAGTCAGCGGTGGCGGGACTTCTTATTTCGCCGTGATCGACCGGGATGGAAACATCTTCTCCTGCACCCCCAGCGAGGGCACCAAGAACGGCGGGCCCATAATTCCGGGCACCGGCCTGGCGTTCTCATTGCGCGGCTCTCAGTCCAAGCTGACCGAAGGCCATCCGGCATCGGTCGCCGGGGGCAAGCGGCCCAGGCTCACTCCCGCGCCTGCCCTGGTGTTGCACGACGGCGAGCCCGTGATGGCCCTTGGCGCTCACGGCGGCGACCATATTCCGCAAGGCACTCTGCAACTGCTGTTGAACGTTCTGGAGTTTGGCCGCGACCCTCAGGAGGCCGTGGAGGAACCCCGCTTCTACAGCTATAACTTCCCCAGTTCCAACTGGGCGTCAAGATATGAGCCGGGGATGCTGCGGTTGGAAGGCCGAATTTCCGATGAAGTGGCCGAGAAACTACGGCGGAAGGGCCACACGATAGAGCAATATCCAGATTGGTGGGAGGGTTCGGCCTTATACTGTGTCATCACTCGCAACCCGAAGACCAGGGTGCTGCAGGGCGGCGCAGACCCGCGGTGCGAGGCCTACGCCGTAGGTTTCTAGTCCCAGGCGCTAACACCGCCGTCATCCGCGGCTGGTCATCAGCCGTTGAAATCTACGCCGTCAAGCGCGAAGCCAAGACCGCATCCCGCGACATCAAGGCCGTCACCATGAAGAACGGCCGGCCCGCCACGAGGGGGCCGGCAGCGGTTGGGAAGCGTCCAGACACAACCGGTGCGGATAATCGTATTTTGAACATCATCAGGATCAATTGAGGCTGGGTTTTCCTCAGGGTCTTTCGGTTGTCATTGCGAGGAGCGCAGCGACGTGGCAATCTCGTTGAGGTTGAGCACGTGCCGGGGAACCATCATTGCTACGGCGACGAGATTGCCACGCTGCGCTCGCAATGACATGAAGAACACCGAAAGACCCTGGGGTTTTCCTGCGGACTCTGGCCCGCCGGAGCTGAATCCCGGGTGATCGTCCAGGTCCAACGCATCGTACTGGTGCTGGCCGCGCAGCACGCAGTGGCCGCAAACTTTGAATTGTGTAACTTTGTCCCAAATCACTGGTAACAGCTGGGGCCACTGGGTAAACGAGTCTGAACTGGGGTCGGGGGCTTCGGTGGTCTTGGTCGCGGGCTCGCCTTTGGCTTCAGTTGAGGTTTGGGCCCTGTCCGGCATGCTCGGGACCGAGGCCGGGATGCTCGTCCAGGTCAGAGGCGTCGTCCATGTGGTTCCCGCGCAGGACACAATGACCGCAAACTTTACAGACGGGATGTCTATTTTGGTACTTGGGATGGGGGATTTTGCAGAAGCCGCTTGCCGGCTCGTCGCAGCGGGGGCAGCCCTCGCAGCGGCCTTGGCGGTTGCCCTGCCCGGTCTGGGTGATGGTGCGGGTTTCCCGTTCTAGTACGGTGGTCATGTGGTTTTCACCTTTTGGGATAGGGATTCTGAATTTCAGGTAATTGTGGAAAGGGGCCTTCCGTGTAGTGACCAAAATTGGCACTACACGTTTGTGGTGAAGCCGTGGAGGCATAGCGACCCCAGAGCCGCGCGGGAAGAATAAAGCTGGCCAGCAACGTGATTTTTTAGAAGTGCCGCAGTGTCCTGCGGCACTTCTCATTGTAGCCTGACGTGGGTGGCGCGGTCACCTTTCGCAGACGACGCCGACGCAGTCACCGTCTCGGGCGCTCGGCACCATCAGCTTCGGGAAGCCTCGGCCGGCGCCTTTACTGCCCTGCACTCGGGTTTCGCCGACCGCCTGCGCTGCATCACAGGAGCTGTACTTCCTTTTCGTCGGAGTTGCGGTGGGCAACGCTGGTGTCGCCATTAGCCTGACCGGCGTACCGGTCGCGCCGGGCGTGGATTCCGCTTGTTTCTGTTGGTCCACCACGAGTTGCGGACGGTTTACGCAGGTCTTGAGCATCTGCACGAGTGCATCATGTTCGGCCTGAGTGACGGTGATCCAGTCAACGGCGTACTGGCAACAGTAGGTGCGGTTGTCTGGTTTCCACTCTTCCGGTCCTCGTGCACCCTTCGAGCGGTTGGCGCTGGCCGTGACGTCAATCAGGTGCTGAGGGTCGTCCAGGTAGTTGGCGTATTGCTCTCTCCGATTGGCCGACCAGTTCCAGGCACCACTGTCGTGCGCGTTGCCCAGCGGCACCATGTGGTCAACGTCGAGTTTGCCGGTATCGACTACGGCGGTGTTGCTGTACGGGGCCAGCCATTCGCCGGTCGTCACCCTGCACTTCCTGTTGGTTCGATAGGCAACTGCGGTACGGCTTTCGGCAATCAGTACCTCGTTGCGGGCATCTTGGCAATCCCGGTCGGCGTCGGTCCAGTGTTTCCAATCTTGGCGGTCGTAGTCCGGCAGCGTAGCTGGGACTGCTGACACGGTCACGCGCAGAACCGTGGTGGTGGTCGCCGTCGCCGTAAGTTCCTGGGGCGTGGCGGTTTGCGCTGTTGCCGTTTCTGGCTGTGCCTCTGGCGCTGCTGTTGGCGTCTGAAGATTGGGCGGCCCTACCGTCGCGGAAGGGACAGGCTGAGCCGGTGTGGTTTCGGTGGCGGTTGTCGTTGCCGACAACGGTCTTGCATCGGTGCTCGTCTCGCTCCCGACTTGGGGGGGTGGTGACGTGGACTCCTAAGAACAGGCTATCAGCAGAGCTGCGACGATCCAGATGAGGGCAGCAGCAGATCTCACGGTTCAATCTCCAAGGGCGTACTGTTTGTGTTTGCCGCGTGCCGGAATCACTCCTGGATTCCGGGCAAACGGCGGCAATTGTCTCACCAGTCCCTCGAACTGGCAACGACGCCAGGTGGGGAAATCAGAAGTCGCCGGTAGTTCTGCCTTCTGGCTCGGAGCCTTCGTCCACGCGCTCCGGGCAGTCTGCGGCGCTGATGTCGCAGAAGCGACATTTCCTGTCTGCTCGGCACTCGGACGGGCGGCTTGTCGGCCGCCAGTCGGCGGATCAATGTTCCCAGGTTCCATATGAACTGGTCCTCGACTGCCTCCGCCGGTATGCGGACCGTGTAGTCATCGTATGTGACCTGCCCCCTGAGTTTGAGAGTCCGGTACTGCTCCAGTGCCTCGGGATGGCGTACAGGTAAATCATCACCTGTACGACGTGACTGGCGCCCTCCTGCCCGGTCTTCACGTCGACGATGACCGCTTGACCGTCCCGCTGCGTGATCAGGTCGGGCTGGCCCGCCAGCGTTGCTGATTTTCCGCGGAGCTGGGCCAAGGTCTGTTCACTGGAAGTCGGCTGGTGTAGGTGGTCTTTGGTCCAGTTTATTTCGGTGTCCGTCGAGCCCACAAGGGGCGCCTGTCATAAAATGATGAACCAGAGTACGATGGTGGAGGACTGCTGTCGAGAGGTGCGGCTAACGGCGCGTGGACGGGAGGTTCTGTCCTACTTGGTGCTGTCCTGGGAAACGAGGTACATTGCCGAGGGGTTGGGCGTGAGCCGGTACACGGCCAGGAACCACATCGAGAACCTGCGGACGAAGCTGGGCGCGTCCAGCTGTCTGGAGGCCGTCATGGTCGCCATGAGGCTTGGGATACTGCCGTCAGAATAATTCCGGGATTGCGTTGGGTTCCTTTGTTCTCAGGCGACGGGTGTTCCCAAACGTGCTGACCAATCAAGATGACTATTTGAGGCTGAACAACATAGGAGGAAGCTGATGGCGGAGCGAACCCTGACGATAGACTGCCAGGTGCATGCCTACGAGCGGAACAAGCCCGAACGCCCGTGGGTCGGGTTTCTGACCGGGCCGGACGAAGTTACGGGGGACGACATGATCGCGGCAATGGACGCGGTGGGCGTGGACGGCGCGCTGCTGATCTCGCCGTTTGTGCTGTACGCATACGACGCCAGCTACGCGCTGGAGGTGTACGCGCAGCACCCGACCAAGTTCGGGCTGATCCGGCCGTTTGATCCCAACTCAGAGACGATTGACGCCGACGTGGAGGAATGGACGTCCACGCCGGGCGTGGTGGGCGCGCGCATCATGCTGGCGAACTCGGACTACGAGGCGGACCACCCGGGGCTGAACGGCATCCTGGCGGCCGTCGGGCGGGCCGGCGTGCCGGTGAACATCATGGCGGCGGGCAAGTTGCCGTTGCTGCGGGAGCTGGCGCAGCGCAACGCCGACACGCAGATCGTGATTGACCACGTGGGGTTAGCGCAGCCCTTCAACCCACCGCCGCCGGCGGAACCATTCGCCGACCTGGGCAACGTGCTGTCGCTGGCGGCGCTGGACAATGTGGCGATCAAGATCTCCGGCGCCGGCACGCTGTCGCACGCGGGGTTCCCGTATCCGGACATCTGGGAGCCGCTGTCTCGCATCTTCGACGAGTACGGGCTGGAGCGGTGCCTGTGGGGGACGGACTGGACGCGGGCGGTGGAACTGCTGACGTACGAGCAGGGCGTGGAGGCGTTCCGGCTGACGGACACGCTGTCAGACTCGGACCGGGAGACGCTGATGGGCGGAGCGCTGGCGAACATCTACAAGTGGTCGCCGGCGGTGGCGGAATAGGGCGCGTCCTTCGATCCGCCGGGAGCGGACCTCCCGCGAGCACAAGACGATCCTGCGACCCGCCGGAGGCGGACTTTCGGCAGGCTCACGATGAGCGGGGGTTGGGAATTGCGCTGTAGGGGCGAATGGTTATTCGCCCCTACGAATTCGGCCAGGTGCCCATTGCCACGCCAATCGCGAAGGGGAGTATTGTCAAGGGCGGCGGTAAAGTGGGCCACGTGGGCGGCTCGAACGTCGACATTGCGGCTGTCGACGTTCAGGAAAACTGTACCGTCCACCGTCATCTATGAGGTTGATCAGCAGCCCGTGGAGGGTGAGATGGATGTACCCAGTGGAGATGTACGCGCGCGTTCGCCGTGACTGCCTGGCGGAGGGGATGAGCGGTCGGGTAACCTCCCGGGTGTTCGGCCTGCACCGGGAGGTGGTGCGGAAGATGCTGGCCCATCCGGTACCGCTCGGCTATCAGCGCCCCAAACTTGAGCCGTACACCGGCGTGATCCACGCCATCCTGGAAGCTGATGCCGGCTTCAGTTGCCGCGCTGATTGGCGCGGCAACTTGGTGTGAGTTCTGGTTCGCTTCACGCCAAAGTAGCAGCCGATACCACCCTTTTCTAAACCCACTTTCCAGCTGAATTTCTAGGAGGCTAGCTGCCAGTAGCGGCGACCCTCGGCGCGGACTACGCGACCGAAGCCACCGTGATGGCAGATGGCCATGATGGCGTCCTCGGACTCGGCTCGCTCGATCATGGCGGTGCGGGTGGCCACTCCTTGGTCTGCGTCCATATCAAAGCTGAGCTTCCAGTCGGTTTCGGTGATCTGGGCCGGGCCGTGGAAAACGTCGCCCAGGATGTAGGCTCGCTGTCCGCCGGATACGATGGCGAGGCTCATGGACCCGGGGGTATGGCCGGGCGTGGGGAGGGCGGTGATTTCGCTGGTCAGTGGGCGCTCCCCGTCCAGCAAGTCCAGCACCCCGAGGTCCTGAAGAGGGCCAAGGGTCTGGTCCCAGTGGGGCGGGAAGAGTTCCATGACCTCCGGGCGTTGGAAGACCTCCCAGTCGGCGCGGTGGGCCACGTAGCGGGCGTTCGGAAAGGTAGCGCGGACTGGGGCGCCGGGTTCGTGGGTGACGTTCCAGCCGACGTGGTCAAAATGGAGGTGGCTGAAGAAGACAGTGTTGACGTCGGCGGTGCTGACGCCGGCCGCTTCCAATTCCTGCAGGAGACGGCCTTCGGCGCCGCCGACCATGGCCTCGATGGAGTTTGGGTTGGTGGCCGCGCCGCCGAGCCCGGTGTCCACCAGGATGGTCTGGCCCTCGGAGCGAATGAGGTAGCACTCGAAGTGGGCCAGCAGGTGGTCGCCGCTGAAGCCGCTGGGATAGCGCTCCTGGTAGGGAGCCCACGCCTCAGCGGGAACCCCGGGAAAGACATCGCTAAGGGGCAGCATGGCCTCGTGGTCGTTCAGGGATAGGATTTCCACGTTGCCGACGGTCAAACTAGCTTCGGGCATAAGGGTATCCTCCTAGGCGCAATAGGGAAGAGGCTCAACGCAACCTGCTGCATTGATGCAATCCGATTCGTCCTTCCACCAACTCAGGACCAATAGTTTACGTATTTTCATGACTTTGCCATCGCCCTTGCTCACTGCGTGGCCCTTCGGACCGGTGTGTGGGGTTGAGGGTTAGTGGAGGGGGCGATCCAGCGGAGCACGGACCCAGGATGATGGAGGGAGCCGACCAAGGTAGGAGAGTCAGACAGCGTCGCGGCGCTGGGGGTGCCTGTACCCTGGGCTCCGGGGTTTTGTGCAGGGCTGCAACCGTTGCCGGTCGGGGATATTTTAGCCGATCGACGCAGTGCGGGATATAGGCGCGGTTGTTCAATGCAGTACGGGTTATGATGTAGGAGATTGACGGAATGGCGTAGACGCCGGCGTTGCGTAGTTCCTCCATGAGGTAGGTGTGGAAGGTATTGTGTAGGGCGGTGTCGAGGCTGCGAGGCTCGCCGTCGTAGATCACCCAGACGTCGAGGACAGGAACGTCGTCGAAGTCGTGGGCGGGTTCGGTCCACACCTGTTGGAACGGTTCGCGGTGCTGATGGTGCCTATCCCAGCATTCGAGGATGATGCGCTGTGCTAGATCCGCCTGTTCTGCGGTGGCGGTCAGGGTCTTTCGGTGTTCTTCATGTCATTGCGACCCCGTACTTGATGCGGGGGTTGGCAATCTCGTTACAATGAAGGTGTCTGTGCCCACCAGGCCGGGTACTCGGCGAGATTGCCACGTCGCTACGCTCCTCGCAATGACAACCGAAAGACCCTGGAATGGTGGGGCGTCGTGGTGTGCCCGTGTTGGATACCATGGGGCTGGCCCCCCGTCGGTAGGCGACGACTTCGTCATGCGCCATCTTTGAGGATGCTTGCGCCATGGCCGGGCGTCACTTTTTTGGGCGACGTGCAGGGCTATCGCATATGGACCAATTAACAACCATCATTCCCGCTTAACCACCGTCATTCCCGCGAAAGCGGGAATCCAGTGACCGATGCCGGTAGCTTCGCCGCGAAAATCCAGCAGATTACAAGCCCTGGACTCCGGCTTTTGCCGGAGTGACGTGGCTGTAATTTCATATGCGATAGCCCTGGGGCGACGTGGGGCCCGCCTTGCACCCACTATGGTGAGGTTTTGCCCCTGGTTTGGCATATTTGCGCTGGGCCTGCCGCGCCCTGTTGTTTTTCTCGGCACGGTATGGGTATCGGGTTTGCGCATTGACTGCTTCGTCCGGACAGTTTTTGCAGAGGCCGCGATCCTTACCCCGTTGACGGTTTTCCATGGGGCGGACCCGCCTGGGTTCGCGCTTCTGTTCGTTGGTCCGGCGGAGCCAGGTTCGCCTTGACGACGGTTCTGCGCTTGGCGGCGCTCTTTCGCTTTTTGCGGGTGGGTTTCCCTCCCTTACCGGGCTGTGAACGCTCAACACCGGAGTTGGCACGTTGGGGGAGGATGAAGGTGAAATCGAAAGTACCGCCTATTACCTGTGTGACGGGGCTCACTCAAGGATTATTCCCGTACATGCGGGACCATTCGCTCAAACCTCTCGATGCCCCCAGATTTCCTGGCGCTGGTCCATGCACCTACATCGGCATTGCCGATCATCCTTCCAGATTGCAGACCCCAGCGGCTCAGCTGACGTCTGGTGCTGGGACCCGCGGAAACGCGTTCTCACGCCGTTTTGGAAGGCCGGACGACCCAAAACCTGAAATAGCCCAAACCGCCACGAGAGCGGGTATTCGTCAGGGTCATTCGGTTGTCATTGCGAGGAGCGCAGCGACGTGGCAATCTCGTTGAGGTTGAGCACGTGCCGGGGAACCATCATTGCTACGGCGACGAGATTGCCACGCTGCGCTCGCAATGACATGAGGAAAACCGAAAGGCCCTGGGGTATTCGTGGGGTCTATGGCGATTCTGCGGGACGATCGGATCGCCGTTTTCTTAACCGACGCCTTTCTTTCCGCTGCCGATGGGATCAGCTGTCCGCCAGACACCGGGAGGCGTTTCGGCGCAACAACGCCGCGCACCGTCCTTCAAACCTGATGTGGAAAAGGGACTGCGGTAAACCGCGCTGTTTTCGCTATCTTTAGTCCATCACCCGCGACGTGGTCACACAATAACGGACACGCCGCCACATCAGGAGCGCGCGATATGGACCAAACGCCCGAAAGGATCACCTACAGTGTGAAGGAAGCAGCCGCAGCCCTGGGAGTCAGTGAATGGATGGTGCGGGAGGAAATCCGCGTTGGACGTATCGATTCCGTCAGGTTCGGCGCCCGTATATTGATCCCCCGCCAGGCACTGGAACGCCTCGTCGGCAACTCGGGACGGACCGCCGACAAAGCCAGCGCCGTGCCTGAGGAAGCTCACCAACCGAGTTCCGACTGAGTTGAGGCCAAACGACGTCGTCCGTCCGGATTTGGCGACCGGTTCATCGACGGGATCCGCGTTCCCACCGCGGGCAAAGAGCCAAACCAGTTGGTAGACTGCCGGATCCGACGGTTCTTGCAGGCGTCGTCCTGTCCGAACTATGCGCAGCTAAAGGCGCCGGCTGCCGCATTTAGGAGCAAGCCTACATTGCCTGGCCAACTTTCACGTTGGAAATCCTACGACCACGCAACATCAGACTTATCGACGTCGTCGTTTCCACCGCCAACATTGATACCCTCACCGCGCGAATGTCGCCCTTCATTTCCTCAATGGTGTTATCCTCTCCATCCGCCGGAAACGGCAGGAACAAACCCAGTGGCCCGGATGCTTCGTCGGCCCAAGCACTGCCCGGACACACGGGCAATAGGCAGTACGTTCGAGCTCACCTTCATCTTCCCCAAGCCGGCTAACTCCGGAAACACACGGCCCCAAATGCACAAAGCCGCTAAGAGCCTATCCTAAAAACCCCTTTCCGTGCGGGTGTTACCCGTTATTAGGATAGGCTCTAAGCCAAGCCGGAAGGCCCTAACTGCCATCGCCCAGCGCAAGACACCCGCCCATGTCGCGAGACCGCGCCTTGCTGAAAACCAATAGCAGGAGCCCAGCGAGTAAGCCCCACCGAGAACCGGCAATGCGTAGCCGGACACGCTGAGCCAACCGTGCGAGTAACACCACGTACCCCCGGACGAAACGCACCGGGATATCTGGCGACCGCCGGAGGTGTAAATGCCGGCTGATAAAGGCATCATCCAAACCGTATCGGAAAACGGATCAGAGGATTGGGGGGACGACGGCGGACCGGCGATAGACGCCGCGCGTCAAACTCCTTACGCCGGTGAATTTGATCCCCACGGGAACCTGATCGTGCGCATAGGGCGCCATCACAGGATCCGCCGCATGGATTCTCAGACCGGCATAATCACACTGATAGCCGGCACGGGAGAACCCAAGGCGATACGCTGAGACCTGGATGACAACATGATCATAGTTGACTTGGATAACTGCGCCGTGCGGCGAATCGACGCCCGTACGGGCATCGTAACCACCATCAGCGGAGGCCGCGAGGGCAGTGCCGGTGACGGTGGCCCCGATGAACTGCTGGATTGGCACATACCTATGGCTGCGGCATCAATGCGGCAGTTGGCCTCTTTATCGCCTACACTCACAATCGCCAAGTGCGCGTGGTAGCCTGTGAATGACAGCCTGCGGGACAGGGGAATCGCACGAATCACTGTAACCATATGGCGAGGGCGGCAAAATCATGTCTCCACTGGAAATCGGTGTCCAATTTCACCTACCCACCTACGCTCACGTTTCCTTGCCCCACCTGATGGAGCTGGCGGCCCAGGCGGAAGCCAGAGGCGTGGCCCAGCTTTGGGTTACCGATAACTTAAGAAGCCGCCAGTCCTTTGTGGCCTTGGCGGCGCTGGCCTGCCGCCTCAAGATAAAGCTGGGCACCGCGGTTACCGTCCAGTATTTCCGCAACCCGGTTGACCTGGCGGATTCAATTGCCACCCTAAGCGAGTTGATGGACGGGCGGGAATTGAGTATCGGGTTGGGTCGAGGCAATCCCCATACGCCATCACTCATCCGCACGCCGCGGCCGGTCAGCGTACTCCGGGAGACGGCCCAGAGCGTGCGCCGGCTCCTGACCGGGGAGGCAGTCTGCTTCGCAGACTATCCCAACCTCCTGGATTATTACCACTTCAACCCTTCCGCCACCTTCCGGCTGAATTTCAGCCCCTCGTCGCCGGTACAACTCTATTGCGGCAGCAACGGCCCGTTGGGCATGGCCGTCGGCGGCGAAACCATGGACGGCCTGATCTTCGGAGGCCACTATGTAGCGGCCCTCCGTACCGGCAGGGTTCCCGCGTTGCTGGACGCCTTTGACTGCGCACTGCCCCCTGAACGCCAAGAGGGGGTTGTACCCAAAGTGGCGGAGATCAAGATTTCCTTGTCTCGAAACGCAGCGGCGGCCAGGGAGTTCGTCAAGGAAAGCGCGGGCCGCCGGGTCCTGAATATGTTCCGGCAAGGCTACACCCCGGAGGACATTGAGCGGCTGGGCGTGGCCCTGCCGGAGATCGAGCGGTTGCACCAGGCGGACCGGAACGGCGCAACAGAGCAAGAATTTGACAACCTGGTTACCGACTCCATGATTGATGCTATCTTCATCGCCGGTACGCCGGAGGACTGCCTGGAACGGATGCTCAAGGTGCGGGACACGGCCCGGGAGCAGGGGTTCGGACAGCTGATGTTCTCCGAGCTGGGCCCGGACGTGGACGAGGCGCTGGCGCTGTTGTGCGACGAGGTGATACCGGCCCTCTAATCGGCGCTGGTGGCTTTTGGGCGCCGGTGCGGAGCTGCGTGGACGAGTTAACGTAACCGGCGGGCCGTGCCAAGCCTGTTGTTTCTTCCCTGGGTGTCAAGCGCAAGGGGACGAGGTATCCCCCCATGTCCATTGGGAATGATATCCACAGCACCCGGCGGCGGTTACCCGCGGTTCGAACTCAGACACATGAAGACGACCAAAACGAATCCTTTCGCGATCATTATCATGCGGCTATCGTCCGGCGTAGCCATAGGGTGGTTTGGAGAGCGCAACGGACCGTCGTCCTGCCCGGCAGATGGGACGGCCGTCAAGCGTTCTTGCTTTTGAGGTTCGGGCATTCGCCGGTGGTTGGGGTTATCGGCACGTGATTCCTCCGGCAGTTTTCCGTGGAACAAGTAATACGGGTTCACGTCCACCGCGTCCTGTTTCGATGCCGACGGCCACCAGATAGTCGAACCCGGGGCAGATGGAGTGGCGGTCGTTCTTCCAAGCGATATATCAGCAGGTGCTTCACGGTCTCGAAGCCGATAGCGCAAGCCGCCCCCGACACCGAGTGAAATCGGATACAATGGGAATACGGACAATGGACGGATAAGTCCATCCTGCGAACGGGGACGTAGCCTATATAGCCCCGTATTCCACGAATATCGTAATGCCAATGGGCCCTAATGGGGAGGTGGAGTCGTGGACTGGATTGCAGAGTCGTGGTTCATTAGCGCCTTGTTTAACTCGTCCTTGGGGGTCTGGGCATTCGTGCTGTTCCCTGCATTTGTGTTTGTGGCCTTCATTGCATTGGGATGGCGCGTCCTCGGGGGGAAGTGTAAACAGCGGCCGTAGGGGAGTGTCGAAAAAGTCAGCTCCAGGAATTACGGGGTAAATCCGAGGGGCCACCGGAGCCGAAAGTCGAGACAACAAAGTTGCGCGATGTGCTGGTCGCTAACAAACTACCGATAAGAAGGACGATATTCGTAGCACGGATGTTGGCGGTCACCCACCGTTGGACTTGTTCAACTCTCCCTTGCCGACGCCCTTGACAATTTACGAGACTCCGATGTTTTCTCTCAACAGGACTTGTTTTTTGGGGTAATATGACTCTCGGAACGATACACCGTTAAAAAGCTAACTTATCGAGAGGCAATACCGATATGCCCAGCTACACAACCAGCGTCGGCAATGTTCAATTGCTGTCGCTAAACGATGGAATGCCCGTCCGGTCTCCCTTCGCGCCTTTCCCGGATACCACCATCCAACAATGGCGCGAGTTTCCTGAGCTTCTGGACGACCACGACCAGATTACCAGCAGGTATGGAACCACGGGTGTCCGCTCGCAGGGTAAACTGATCATCGTCGATACCGGCCTGCAGGCCCCCGACGGTACGCTGATGGCCGACATGCGGGCCAAGGGAGTTGACCCGGAGGCTGTTGACCTGGTGGTGTTCACTCACCTCCACCCTGACCACGTGGGCTGGAACCTAACCGATGGCAAGCCAAACTTCCCCAATGCCCGTTACATCGTGCCGAGGAAGGACTGGGACTACTGGACTCAGCCCGGTGTGCTGGCTGGCGCTGCCCACGTCCGCGACCAGGTCGTACCCCTGGAGGAGCTGGGATTCATCGACCTGATCGACGACGATTACCGGATCACGGACGAGCTAACCACGGTCTCCACCCCTGGGCATACCCCGGGCCACGTCTCAATCATGATCGCCTCGGGCGGAGAGCGGGGTTACATCCTGGGCGACGTGGCGCACAACCCGGCCCAGGCGCATTACACCGACTGGTGCCCCATATTCGACATCCAGCCGGACGTGTCCCGCAGCACCAGACATTCCGTGATGGATATGTTGGAGCACGAGCAGGTGCTGGTCTCCGCCGGACACTTTCCCGACCCCGGCTTCGGCCATTTCGTCCGGGTTGACGGAAGGCGCTCCTGGCGGGGCATATAGCCGGTCAGTATCCCAATTACGCGTTATAACGAAAGGAAGTGCAGCTATGGTAGAAGCGGATGCGCGAATACTTCTGGACTGGGACGCCCTGGAGGTCGGGGAGACCTTCGAGACGTACCAATACCTCCTCACTCAGGAGATGATAGACACCTACCGCCAGGGCGTGATGGACCCGGAGGCCGGTTTCCCGACCATCTCCCACAAGGTGGATGTCAAGCAGTACAACGCCAGGTACCAGGACGCCGGTTCCGTCAACGCCCGGTGCGCCTTCTACTGCTACAACCCTCCCATCGGCGGCAAGACGATCACCGTGCGGGCGTGGATCGCCGACAAGTACCTGCGCCGGGGCAAGAATTACATCGTCACCGAGGCGGTTTCGGTTGACGAAGACGGGCGGCTCATCGACCGCGTGATTACCCACGAGCTCAAGCAACCCACCGAGGTCGGTAAGAAATGGGGAGGCTAGTTCACGCCTGCGAGGTGGGCGATGCGCTATCCCCCCTGGTAAAGGAGATGTCCCAGGAGGCGATCAACCTGTTCGAGGGCAGCGCCGGGCAGTTGGAACCTTCCCAGTTCACCGACGAAGAAACCGCCCGCGAGACCCTGGGAACCGAGGGCACGGTGGCTTCGGGCAGGATGTCATTGTCATTCGCCATCGAACTGCTGCGCCGGTACTTCGGCAGCGGCGTGTTCAACCACACCGGCACGGTTGATCTGAGATTCCTGCGGCCGGTCCGTCCCGGCGACACAATCACCTTCACCGGGACGGTCACCGGCGTGAGTCGGGAAGTGAACGGCAGTCGGGTATCGGTGGAGATCAAGGCCGAGAACCAGCGTGGCGATACCACCGGGGTGGGTCAGGGCAGCGCGGTCGTCCCCAACGCCTTTCTCCCCCAGGACGAGTAACTCCCAGCTAGACACCGACCAACGCTGGTTTGCCCGTGCAAACCGGCCTACTGTCATTGCGAGGAGCGCAGCCGCTCATGGTGAACCTGTCGAACCACGTGGCAATCTCGTTGAGGTTGAACACACGTCAGCAAACCACCATTGCTACTCCGACGAGATTGCCAACCCACGCATCGAGTACGGGGTCGCAATGACAGATTAACAGGTGGGTTTCCCGCAGGCTTCGGCGCTGAGTTGAAGGACTTAAAAGCTCGGCTTGGTTGGGAACGGAGTCAATTGGAGTTCGTGCGTCCAACAGGATCTGTCCTGGGTGTGCAGATAATAGAAGGCCTCGGCGATCTTAACCGGATTTATCACCACATCAGGATTCTGCTGGGCCCTCGGCAGGGCTCGGGTTCCTGGCGAGTCGATGGTGCCATCGATCACGATGTTGGCTACGTGTACGCCAAACTCGGAATATTCCTCGGTCAGCACCTGCGCCAACGTGCGCATCATCACTCGCGGATAGTACAGCGACTGTCCGGTGTAGCGCTTTCGCCCGCGCAGGGACGAAGAGTTGTTGGAAATGAAGAACGAGCCCTGGCCGCGTTCCCGCATGGCGGGCAGCACCTCTTTGGCGACCAGGAACGGCCCGCGGCTGGAGATATGCTGCGCCGTGTCAAACATCTCCAACGGTATATGTTCCAGGAGTTCTTTCTCCGGCGGAAGATCCCGACCCTCCAGGTAACCCGCGTTGTACACCAAAACTTCCGGGTCGCCAGCCTGCTCTCGAACCTGTGCGAACGCATCGGATATGGAATCACTTGACACCAAATCCAACTCGACAATCATGCTGTCGCCGCCTTGCTCCTGGATTGCCGCCTGCAAGGGCGTCGCGTTGGCCGTGCTGCGGGTGGTGAGAATGACGAAAAAGCCCTCCTGTGCGAACTTTTGGGCTATGGCGCCGCCGACGCCCCAACGCACGCCCACCGAAAGGTCGCTGTCATCGAGCACCCTGCCGTGCGCCAATTGGGTATTCCGGCCATCTGATTGCCACTTTGAAGTCGCCCCCACCACAACGGCGACCGGTTTACGGTTCGAATTCATCTCAGATCCACTTCCTTTTCAATATCGGTCGAGTTCAATATCGCCATTGGGCCCACGTCACGGCCGTTCATATGAGTCTGCTGGACACTCTGCGGTACTTTGTAACTCCACTGTCGGTCCCGTTGTGAAAGCCAAGCGGCCCCAGGCTGTGATCCTGCTTGTCTCGTCGGACCACCGCTCGTCCTGGACTGGCCCTATGGTATCACCATCGGGCAGTCTCCGTCGGGGATTATCGAGACGCCGCTCCCGATTCACGCTTATGGTAAGATTGTGCCAGCCTCCAGTGCGGAGACGCGCTGGCAGCAAACTGTGTCAAACTTTTGACCCAGATCAGCCGCCGGGATCAAGCGGAGACAGATGTTACCCAGTGCGACAAATCGGATAATGGAAACACTTCGCGCATCGGGAAGTGCATCGCAAAGGGCCTTGGCGAGCTGGTTCGTCATCGGACCAATCGCCGCTATTTTGGGCGTAGTGTTTGGCGCCCTGGTGCTGGCCTATGCTTTTCCGGGAAAGCCCAACATCGGCGTGATTGACATTCCATATACCGTCCTTTCCGAGGGATCGGCCTACGTCATTGGCGAGTACCTCAGCTACGTGGAGCGGGACGATTCCATCAAGGCGGTGGTAATCCGACTCACCACTCCGGGCGGCGGCGCCGCCACCAGTGAGCGGCTATACGTGGAAACCCGGAAACTGCGAGAAAAGAAACCTGTGGTTGTGATCATGAACGGCCTGGTTGCCAGTGGCGGGTACATGATGGCCATGGGATCCAACTATACCTACGCCCAAACTTCGTCCCTGATTGGCAACGTAGGCGTAGTTACATTGGCCGGCCCGCTGATCCCCGGGGTGCCATCGGAAAGTATTGTGTTCACCGGCCCCTACAAGCTGTCGGGAGCCTCCAGAAGGGACTGGTTCGCGCTGGCAGAACAGCTCAAATCCAGCTTCGCCCAAATGGTTATCAGCGAGCGGGGAGAGCGACTGCGAATCACCGAAGCGGAGTTGGTGGAAGGCCGGATTTACTCGGGCATCGACGCCGTACGTCTGGGCCTGATCGACGATATCGGCGGTGATAGCGATGCTATCGAAAAAGCAGCAGAACTCGCGGGAATTTCCAATTATGGATTGGTGGACGTCAACGCAAAAGTACAGCGTGAATTCATCCTGAAGGTAAGACGGGTATTCGCCACTCAATACGATGGCGAAGCAATTGGAATGATCGACCCGGCGACACTGCTGCTGCTGGATCAGGGAAACAGCGATCCTCTCCAGAGCGCATCCGGGTTGGCGCCCGGCCACGGCATTGCAGAGCTCCAGGCACTGCGGAAACTGATGCTAGCCGGGGGACTGGATACGTATCAGGATAACCCTCTGCCGGAGTTCCCTCTCGATATTCGCCAACCTACCGTCTATTACCTGTACGCCGGATATGACGATTAAACTATTAGGGTCGGTGGCCCTGTTCCTCGTTTTCGCCGCTATCGTTTTCGGTGGCGGGTATCTCTATTTTTACCACGGAAGTTACAGCCCGCCGCCCTCGCCGCAAATCGTCTTCCAGCACGTGGATTCGCAGGCCATCCCCTCCATATTGCCCATAGAACCGCCCGCGAACCTGCCTTCCGGGGGCCTGTTCCTGGTGGACGCTCTACACAGGAATGCGTTCCGTTCCAACGAAATCGTTACGCTGCGGTCGCGCGTAGCCAATCGCGGATACGATGTCGAGTTTCTCGGCGACTTCACCACCGTTGAAGAAGACGACAGACTGATTCAGCTGGAGGATCAGCTGCGTCGCGCCGACAGCTTCCTGGTTATCCTTCCGCGAGCCGCTTATTCGGAGGCCGAAGCCAGCCTGGTGGAACAGTTCGTCCGCAAAGGTGGAAAGCTGCTCCTGATCTCCGATCCGACTCGACCGCAACAGATAAACACGCTGGCGGAAAGGTTCGGACTGACCTTCCAGCCCGGCTACCTCTACAACCAGGTTGAGCACGACCTCAACTTCCAGCATATCTATGTTCGAGAGTTTCAGCCCGAAGAGCTAACCGCAGGTCTGGACACCATCGCCCTGTACACAGCCGGCTCCATCCAGTCATCAGGCCCAGCGCTGGCATTTGCCGATGCCAACACTAAATCCACGGTGGTTGGAACCGGCGAGAGCCTCAATCCAATGGCCTGGGGCAACAGCCGCAATGTAGTGTCCATCGCAGACCTCACCTTTATGATTCCCCCCCAGAACTCAATGTTGGACAACGACCGGCTGGTATCGAACATCGCAGACTACCTCACGAACGGCAACCGCGAGTTTTACCTCGCCGACTTCCCCCATTTCTATGAACGTGGACTGGACAACGAGGTGGACATCCTGTTGGGCCAAACAGCGCTTCTGAGCCAGGGCACAGAGCTGAAGAAAGGCTTGTCGGAATACGGCATATCTTCCAACGTCCGCGGCGTCGAAGACGTCAGTCGGGACACGGTATTCCTGGGCCTCCACGAGGATGTGATGCAGGTAAGTCAGTACCTGCAGGCCGCCGGAGTGCGAATTGACGATACTCTGAGTACACCTTTTGGTCCAGACTTGGAACTCGAAGGAACTGCCGTTACAGTCCTTGACCGGAATCAGGGCCGATCCATGCTGATACTCCTGTCGGATACACCCGAAACATTGGACGATGCGGTCAATCGCCTGCTGAAAGGCGATTTTAGAGACGACTTAGTTAGCGATTTCGCAGGAGTGAGTAAGGTAGTCCATGACAACTAGATCCATTTGCTACGTTTCACTGTTCCTGGCTCTGTCGCTGCTGCTGCTGGTTGCCTGCAACCAACCCGACACATCCCCAACGGAAATATTGCCCGCAGAGGTACAACCCACCGCCGGCGCCACTCCCCTGCCGGCAAGCGCCCAATCCGAGATCAACGATTTTGTAAATCAACAGCAGGACATCGATCAACAGTGGGACCAAATTCGCGTCGATTTCGACCAATGGAGGGCCGAGTTGACCTCGTGCCACCCCAACTCAGTACATGAAGCCCTGAACGACTTCGCCGTTGCTTTCAATGATGTGACCGAACAGGCGCGTAACCTTACCCGCGCTCAAAGCACCCAAGAACTCGCCGATACGCTGATAGTGGCCGCTGAGGCGGAAGAAACGGCGTTGCGGCAGTTGCGAGACCGCTGGCAGCCCAATAACGTTGCGCTATTCGAGGCAGTGGAACAGCGACGTTCCGATGCGTCCCACGCTCAAAAGGACGCCCAGGACCGGGCGAACGCGCTGCGCACGGGGCGGGTAGATGGTGTCGCGCCCGAATCAACGGACGAATTTACCCAATCATTTGACCTCGTCAAAAATGACTGGCAAACGGTTCACGACGAATACAGCAACTTGCTGGATAAAGCAGAGAGCATGGAACCGGCTGACGTTATCGCCAGCCTCGACCAGCTGGTGGAGAAATTCACGCTCGTCGTTGATGCGCTGAATGAACTACCGGCCCCAACCGGCGCTGAAAGTACCGTAGAGGCTCTCCAAAGCGCGGCGCAAGCAGAACTGGAAGCTTTCAACACCGCGAGGGAACCATCCGACAAAGGGGAACCATCCGACAAACCGGAACTGCCCGACTTCTCCGGGATCGACGCCAGCGTGAAGACCAGCGAAGATGCCCTGGCGGACACCGGTCAAACCATCAGTAACGCACCGGAGGCTGATCCGACTGTTTCGACTGATCCGGAGGAAAGCCTGGCGGAACTGCAGGTATTTTATGACGAGTACGACAGCCTCGTCGTTACCTGGAATGAATTTCATGATCGTTACAACGACTGGCGGGCGAGCGAAGGTGGGTGCGACCGTACCGAGGTAACACAGGCATTGGAGCAATTTAGTCTCCGCACCGGCGCCGTTGCACGCGACGTAAGAGACCTTCCGCGAGCCGGCTACCTCCTCCCCATGTACACATTGCTGGTGGATGCCGCGGGGAGAGAGGAGAATGCTATCCGGACCCTGCGCAACTCCTGGCAGCCGTTCACGGTAGATGCTTTCAAGGCCGTGGACGAGGACAGGGTCAACGTCGACGGGCTGCGCCGGGAAGCAGACATCGCACTCCAGCAGCTTCGCAATCGTTTCTGAACCCTCACGCGTACCCACTAATATGTCATTGCGAGCGCAGCGTGGCAATCTCGTCGCCGTAGCAATGATGGTTCCCCGACGTGTACTCAACCTCAACGAGATTGCCACGTCGCTGCGCTCCTCGCAATGACAGTAGGCTGGTTTGGTTTGACAAAGTGGGTACGCGTGAGTTACTGAGCCAAACAGCTCCAGTTCCACAAAATCGCGACTTGCCAACTCCGCACGGTGCTCAATCTGGCCAGCCCGGTGGCAGGCGCCTCGCGGTGAGTTAAGTTCAGGGCAACTTGCGGATGAAGATCAGCTTTCGTGACGGACTCCACTTCCACAATCGCTGGCCCCCGGTAGCCGTCTGAGGTTCAATCGGTTCCACCTCTTCCAGCATCCAGAGCCACCGGCCAGGGGCAAAATCGCCGTAAGGGTCAATAGCTATCCGATGGACTGACTCGGATCCGAACACGGCGATCTCACCGTCCACGCCCGTAACCTGCCTGGCGGAAACCAACCGAGCCACCGCCAGCACCGCGCCGGTAGGCACGTCTTGCCGCCACCTTTCACCGTATAGATTCGCGATGGCGGCCTCGGTGTCCGGATTCAACGAGACCGGGGGTACAATCCGTTTTCCGGCGTGGATCGCAAGTAGACGACCCAGTGCAGCGCGCGGCGGCGGCCACGAACGTGTCTCGACTGTTTTGACGCCGTGGGCAATCAACGATGCCCAGGGTTGGTACAGCGTGATGGCCCGCATCGGCTCAGTCATTAACTGACCACCTTCCGCTCATGGGGAGCCTGTCGAACCATCCACTCCCCGCAATGACCGCCGGCCGATTCCTCGCGCGTACCCACTTTAATCTGTCATTGCGACCCCGTACTTGATACGGGGGTGGCAATCTCGTCGCCGTAGCAATGGTGGTTTGCCGGCGTGTGTTCAACCTCAACGAGATTGCCACGTCGCTACGCTCCTCGCAATGACAGGTGGGTGGCGCTCCCGCAATGACTGCCGGCCGATTCCGCCCAACAAAGTGGGTACGCGTGAGCCCACGATTGCGTTGACGGTCTGAACGGGGAGTGTCTATAATTTCGAGCATCAGAATACTACCCGTAGAGGTGTTGCGCGCGATGGAATTGAAGACAGGGCAGCGGTACGTTGGCCCCGGAGGGGCTGAGCTAATCGTCAGCAAGGCGAGTGGCCAGGGCGATTTGACAGACGGCGACATACTCCTGCAAATAAAGGGCGCCAGCGTCGATTTTGCCGGCGCGTCATCCGCGGACGATGCACCGGAGGTAACCATGGGCAAGCGCCTGTCCTCCGCCGACGGCGGCGTTTCGGTGCTGGTCACCAAAGCCGGCAAATGCGATTTGCGGCTCAACGGCGAACCGATGGAATTGCAGGAAGCGAAACAGCTGCCATCATCAGACTGATGCAACCTCGCAATTGAAGCCGAATGATTCAGGGGCGGGATTTAAACCCGCCCCTTTTTCCCGGCGCGATAACTGTCATTGCGAGCGCAGTAACGTGGCCCGTCCCACCCCCGCTCATCCTGAGCCTGTCGAAGGATCATCCTGAGCCTACCCTCCCGGCCGTCATTGCGAGCGCAGCGTGGCAATCTCGTTCCGGCGGGAATGCTTTGCCCTACACGGGTCAAAACATCCACCGGGATTGCCACGTCCCTCGACAAGCTCGGGATGAGCGGAAGCTCCTCGCAATGACAGCGGTTGGGGTGAGGGGTGTGTGAAGCGGGCCTACAGGAAGTGCGGTATCACCTGCTTGCCGAACAGGCGGATGCTGTTCATTATGTTGCTGTGGGGCAGGTTACCCATCTGCATGAAGCACAGAATCTGATCGACGCCGGCCTCCCGGTATCGCTCGATAGTCTTTATAACCGTCTCCGGGCTGCCCATCGCGAACGCGCCGGACTCAATGTGGTCGTCGGCGGTTTTGTTGGCCCGCTCGGTCTGGATAGCGTCAACGGCAAAGCGGTAGCTTTCGGGCACTGCCCGACCCTGCCAGGGGCTGTAAAGGTCTTCGGCCTTGGCGACGAACCACTCACCCTCCCGGGCGGCGGCATCGTAGGCTTCCTGGTCGGTTTCGGCAACGTGAACCATACACAGCGCCGCGATGTTGTCGTTGACCATACTCCCGATGGGGTGGGCGTCTTTCACCGCGTCACGGTAAATCTGCACGCGCTCGACCAGTTGTTCATGGCCGCCCAGGTTGAAACAAAGGACACCAACGCCCAAATCTCCGGCCTCACCGAAGGATGCCGGCTGGCTGCAGGCCATCCACATGGGCGGGTGTGGACTCTGAACCGGCTTGGGAATGACCGAACGCGGCGGGATGTTATAGAACTCACCCGCGTGGGAGAAGGGGTCTTCGGTCCACATTCGAGGAATCATGCCGATGGCTTCGCGCCACTGGGCCTTGGTCGTCTCCGGATCCACCTCGAACCCATCCATTTCAATGAGAGTGGTGGAGCGGCCGGTGCCCAGATCCATGCGCCCGTCGCTGACGATATCCAGTACCGCGGCGCGCTCAGCGACCCGCACGGGATGGTTGTAAGCTCCGGGGAGCAGGGCTACCGCGTGGCCGATGCGGATGCGCTTGGTGCGCTGAGAAATGGCTCCATAGAGCACCTCGGGGGCAGAACAGTGGGAAAACTCCCGCAGGAAGTGGTGTTCCACCGTCCAGAAGTAGTCAAAGCCAACGTCATCTGCCAGCTCAACCTGGGCCATCACCTGCTTGTAACGATCGGCTTCAATACCGGGGTAATGAGGTTCCGGCACCTGGATTTCGTACATCAATCCAAATTTCATTTGGCAGTCTCCTTGTGGTGGGGTTGGTAGTGATTAGTGATATTGGCGGCTAGAGTAGGTAGGCTTGCACAGACGGGTCAAACACACGGGGCTTGACCTGTCTGACGATGGCTGGGCCGTGCTCACGCTCGGCAACTTTCAGGTCGTAGCTGGCTTGTAAGTTCATCCAGAGTTGTGCCGTGGTGCCGAGGTAACGCGAGAGGCGGAGCGCCAACTCCGGGGTGATGTCGAGGTGTGCGGCCACTACCGCGGCCGTGGTGCCGGCAGGAACCGCCAAGGCGGCGTCAAAATGAATGGAGGACATTTCCAATTCGATAAGGTCTTCTCCGATGAAAACCCCCGGATGAATCGGTGGCAGTCCGTCCTTGAACGGCGGTTTTTCTTCTACAATCATAGTCCGGGTCCTTATCTGGCGGATTTTCCAGGGGGCTGTCAACCGGCTTTTTGAAACTTCATTGCCATTTCAGCGCCCGGAAGTTTTCCAATCGTACCTCCCGCAAGATGGGCACCCGTCAATGTCTCCCTCTTTGTATTCCAGGGCCTTTCGGTTTTCCTCATGTCATTGCGACCCCGTACTTGATGCGGGGGTTGGCAATCTCGTTACTTACAGTGAAGGTGTCCGTGCCCACCGGGTCGGGTACTTTGACGAGATTGCCACGTCGCTACGCTCCTCGCAATGACAACCGAAAGACCCTGCTTTGTATTCGGAGTGGTGCTCTTCACAAAGGAAATGGTTTCTGCGGATTCTTTCGTTACAGTCCCAATATTGGCACTGGTTTTGGCTGACCATTTCGGTCTCCATCCGACAGGCGTGAGCGATTGCTCACGCCTGATCATCTGTACAGTCTGCGTCGCACTTGCTACGGCACCAGCATCGCCCGCGTAATCTCAGTCTGGCGCTGGCTCCACTCGGCCTGGGCGAAGGCTTCATTGACATCGGCCAGCGGGAAGGTGTGGGACACCAGCTTGTCGAATGGCAGATTCTCCTGGTTGCGGACCAGGAAGTCCAGCAATTCGGGCAACAGGGCCGGACGATACATCAGGCTGCCGACAATGTTTTTTCCCTGGAGCAGTTTGGACGGGTCGATGGAAACTTCCTGGCCGCGCACGATGTCACCGATCTCGACGAAGGTGCCGCCATTGGAAAGCATGTCGATGCCTTCCTTCAGCAGGTCGGCACGGCCCACCAGCTCCATCACCACATCGGCGCCGCGGCCACGGGTGAGTTCTCGGACCCGGCGGACGCGGGTTTCCGGCGTGTTGAATTCCTCAATGTTGATGGTATAGTCCGCTCCAAATTCCTCGGCCAACGCCAGGCGGTTTTCCAGGCGGTCCAAAACAATAACGCGGTCGGCTCCCCGTTCTTTCGCCATGGCGGTGGCGTGGAGACCCAGCCCGCCGGCCCCCATGATTACGACCGATTGGCCGTGGCTCATGTTGGCGCGCTCGAGGCCGGTGGTAACCGTACCCATCGCGCAATTGACCGGTCCGAGCAGGTTGTCGGGCAGTTCATCAGGGACGCGGAAAAAGGGATGCCTTGGGGGCAAATAGAGGAAGTCCCCATAGGTTCCGGTGAAATAGGGCCAGTTTCCAGCGGCCGGATACTGCCGGTTTGCGCACCAGTTGGTGGCTCCACGCAGGCACATGTGGCAACGGTAGCACGGGAACACAGCGGCGTAGACGACGCGGTCGCCCTCCTGAACCGGGTTGCCGTAGTAGTCGGAATCGATGCCGTCGCCAAGATATTCGATGACGCCCGTGCCCTCGTGTCCCATGACGCGCCCAGTCTCCGGGAGCGGCGAGTGCTCCTGCGTCTGGTCGCCCCGCCACGTATGCAGGTCAGACCCGCAGATGCCAGCCTGGGTCATGCGCAGCAGGACTGCTCCCGGCTGTGGTTCGGGGACGTCGTATTCCTGAATTTCAAAGGGTTTGCCGTACTCTTTGACGACTACAATTCGTCCTTTCATAGCTGCTCCCTCCGGTGATTCCCGGTTTCGGATCGGTCTGCAATTGTTCGGTGCAATCGTTCGGGTATCGTAGCACACCGGCAACGGATAGGTAAGACGACAGACAGCAACGGCGCGGCCTCCCGGTTGCCATCGCGAGGATCCTCCGCGCATCCTGAGCCAGTCGAAGGATCATCCTGAACTTGCCGAAGGATCATCCCGAGCCTGTCGAAGGCCCCCTCTCCCTTGATGGGAGAGGGTTGGGGTGAGGGTGAAATCCGCAACCCCCCGTCATTGCGAGGAGCGCAGCCGCTCATGGTGAGCCTGTCGAACCACGTGGCAATCTCGTTGAGGTTGAACACACGTCGGCAAACTACCATTGCTACGCCGACGAGATTGCCACCCCCGTATCAAGTACGGGGTCGCAATGACAAATTAAAGTGGGTACGCAGACGCACACCTGGCATCAACAAACGTAAAGGGACGGGTTTGGCGCCCGCCCCTTTTTTGAATGTTATGTTGACCCCCTCCAATAGAGAAGATTGCTGGCTACCGATTAGCCGGGGACTTCGTCGTAATGATGGAAGGTGCCGATGACGTTGGCCTCGTACATCGTCTGGACTTCGTCCTCGGTGTAGCCGAGCATTCCGGTGAGTACGTCCTCGTTGTGCTCACCCACCTGGGGCGTGCTGCCGATGACGGCTGGAGTCCGGCTGAAATGCCAGAAATCTCCGGAGACGGCGATGCTGCCAGCCAGGAAGTCGGGCACTTCGACCATCGCGCGCCGTTCCCACGGATGCGGGTCCTGGGCTGCCTGGGCGATGGTGTTCACCGGTGCCGCTACCACGTCGTGGTGCGTGAAGTGAGCGATAGCGTCTTTCATGGTCATGTTTGCCATCAGGTCGATCATGGCCTGGTTGACCACTTCGCCGTTGTTGCCCCGCTCGTGGCGGGTGGTAAAGCGCGGGTCTTCCAACCATTCGGGCTTGCCCAGGGCGTTGCAAACGCGATGCCAGTGGTGCTGGTCGCCGGCGGAGATCAGCACCCAGCCGTCCTTGCAGGGGTAGGTGCCGGACGGGGGAGCGGCTGATTCGCCGCGCTTGGGCTCAATGCCCGCGCCGTGGTAGGCCGTGATGGGAATCTCGGTGTAGCTGTATCCGGTGTCGGCGAGACAGGCATCAATAGTTTGTCCCACCCCGGAGGATTCCCGCTCATGAAGGGCGGCCAGGGTTCCGATGGTGGCGTGCAGCGCCGTGGTGCGGTCGATGATGGGCACGCCGGCCCGGATGGGCGGCATTCCCTCTTCTCCGGTAACCATCGCAATGCCGGACATGGTTTGACCGATGGGGTCATATCCAATCTGGTCGCTATAGGGCCCAAACTGTCCGTAGGCGGACACATTGACCATGATGATGCGGGGGTTCAGTTCGTATAGAACATCGTATCCGAAGCCCATGGTGGCGATGGTGCCGGGGCGGAAGTTCTGCAACAGGACGTCGGAGACCTTAACCAACTTGCTCAGCACTTCTTTGCCCTGCTCCTTGCGGAGGTCGATGCTCAGGCTCTTCTTGCCGCTGTTGTACTGCACCCAGTATGCGGACTGCTTGCGAACCCAGGGGGCGTGATATCGGGTTTCTTCTCCGCCCAGGCGTTCGACTTTGATAACTTCTGCACCCAAACGGGCGAGTACCTGTGCGCAGCGAGGACCGGCCTGATGCCGACCCAAGTCGATTACGCGGATTCCATCCAGGGGGCCTTTCGCTTCTGCCATGACCGGTTCACCTCAATCGCTGGGTTTGATAAACGGTGTCGCCGCCGGTTGCGGACGCACTCCTTTACCTGCTGTTAGTTTCGTCATTCTACGCCGCGCCGGAATAATCGGCAAGCCGGCATAACCCTCCCGCGTACCCGCTTTGTCAAACCAAACCGGCCTACTGTCATTGCGAGGAACCTCCGCTCATGCCGAGCTTGTCGAACAACGCGGCATTCCCGCCACCCCTAACACCAAAAAATCCTGTTCATCCCGTCCATCCTGTTCATCCAGGTAAAACCCGTCCCTTCCCCACCCACCATTGCTACCCTGCGAGATTGCCACGTCGCTGCGCTCCTCGCAATGACAGTAGGCCATAGACGCAGGGCGAGCGCGGGTGGTATCTACGGATAATATCTGTTGATACGGTGTTACGTGATGGCGAATCATAAAGCAGGTGAACCGGCAGGGAACTCGCGGGACCATGCGATGCTGCCCATTACGGAGAAACAGCTGGCTAACCTGTGGGAACGACGCGCCGCGCGCAGCGCCGATCTGCATACGGACAAGGGGGCAAGAGTTCGGGTACTGTACCCTGGCCGACCGGGCGTCACCGCCGGCCCGGACTTTCGCGATGCCCTGCTGCTGGTGGAAGGCCAAGGTCTGGTTCACGGAGATGTGGAAGTCCATCTACGGCAACGGGATTGGCGGGCCCACAGGCACCAGCACGATCCCAACTACAACGGGGTGGCCCTGCATGTTGCGCTGGAACCGGATGCAGCGCCGGCAGTAACCCACAGCGGCGTAACCCCTCCGGTGGTTGGTTTGCGCTCCCTGCTGGATATTGCCGGCGACGAGTCAGTGGATGGCGAGGCAGCCCAACGATTGTGGCGAATGCTGTCCCAATACGGATACCAACGGCCAAACTCGGCCGACCAGATGGCAGCGCTGCTGAACCGTGCCGGTGACGAGCGGTTTTTGTCCCGTAGCATCCTCGTGCGCAACTCGCTGGAGACGGAGTCACCGGGTCAACTTCTTTGGGAAGCAATCCTCCGGGCGTTGGGATACCGGCATAATCAGCACGCGATGGTGGAGTTGGCCGGCGCCGTGCCCATCGGGAAGCTAACCCACGCCGTCAGGGGCATTCCTGCTGGCGAACGAATCGAGGCATTGCGGGGCTGGTTGATGATTTGGGCTGGCTTAAACGCCGGCGCCGGTCGTCCGGTGTGGTGGCCTCCCTCCGGTCTGGGTGCGCCTCTGGATAAAAATCAATGGCGACTGTTTCGCGTGCGGCCGGCCAACCACCCGGCGAGGCGGCTGGCAGGTGCGGCGGCGCTCGTCGACCGTTACAGCGGAACCGGGCAGGTAGCGGGATTGTGGCGAGCGGCGTCTAGTGGGGTGCCTTCCCGCATGACCGAATCCCTGGCGGTGAACGGTAGGGAGGGCGAAAAGCCTGCGCCCATTGGCGCCGGCAGGGCGCGAGACATCGCCGTGAATGCAGTGTTACCGTTGCTCCACGGCTGGCGTTTGGCTTCGGGAGACGTTGCCGGAGCACACGCCATGCTGAGTCTGTATCGTGGCTACGATCGGCTTGGCGAGAACGAGATTACACGGCAACTGGCGTCGTTATTGCAAGAACCCTGCTGGGGACGGGTGGCGAAAACCGCCCGACAACAGCAGAGTTTTATTCACTTGCAACGTTTGCTGGCCGGCGAAGCGCGCCCCCAGTTACTTTAGGGGCACTGCCAGCGAGATCCGGGCTTCTTCCCCGGTGTTGCGGATGATATGGCCGTGTCCGGTAAGGTCTTCTGCCACCAGAACATCGCCGGGCCCAAACTGCCTTTTGCCGCCATCTGCGACTTCGATCTCGGCGCCACCGGACATGAACACCACGTACTGATGCCGCGGAGCGGTGTGGTAATCATCCCACCACCCCGGAGGCCGTTGTCCAACGGTGATGTCGCCAGGCCCCACGTTGTTGGCGATCTCGGCGAATTCGTCGGGTGTAACGTCCTGGAAGTGGGATTCGCCGTCGTCGCCGGTAAAGATACGTACGATCATGGTTTCCCTCTGGTTAGCCATCTCCCGTAACGGGAGATGGCTAGGTCAACAGGTTCAGCGGTTACCCTTCAGCCAGAGGCACTGCCAGGGAGACGCGGAATTCATCGCCGATGCTTCGAGCGATGTGGCCGTGTCCCGTGAGGTCCTCCGCAACGAGTACGTCGCCGGGGAACATGCGCACGGTGGTGCCGTCGGCGACCTCAAATTCGGCGATGCCGTTCATGTTCACGACGTATTGCCGGCGGGGAGCGTTGTGGTAATCGGAAAAACTGGGTGATTCGCGGCGGCCGACGGTGACGTCGCCGGGGCCGACGTTGTTGGCGATGTCGGCGAATTGATCCGGAGTAAGTTCCTCGAAATGGCTCTCGTTGTCACTGCCGGTGTAAACCCTGATTATTTGTCCCATTGGTAGCCTCCTTGATGGTACTCAATAGATGGTATGGAAGAGGATGATTCGTTCAGTCGGCCAGGGGAATGACCGCCGTTAGACTGGGCTGGTCGCCCACCACGCGGGTGGTGTGTCCCTGTCCGGATGTGTCTTCAACCAGCCGGGCATCGCCGGGCCCATAGCGCACGGTGGTGCCATCGCCTAGACCGATTTCTATCTCGCCGCCCAACGAAATGATGTACTGACGTCGAGGCGCCGGATGCCAGTCGATGAAGTGGCCGGGAGGCCATTCACGAAAGAAAATGGAACGGGCCGCCTGGTCCTCGGTGAGTTCGGGATGGTTTGCCAGGCTGGTTTCCTCAATGTGCGACTGGCCGTCGTTGCCAGCGTAGAGTCGGTAAATTGCCATTTGCCCACCTGCTTTACGGGTCTGCGCCCATGCTGGGTTCATATTACCGCCGCCACCGGCGCGGGGCAAGCACGGAACAACCCTCACGAGTACCCACTTTGTCATTGCGAGCCCGTACTCGATGCGGGGGTTGGCAATCTCGAGCCTGTCAACTGTCATTGCGAGGAGCGCCAGCGACGTGGCAATCTCGATGAGGCCGAACAACGTCTCTTCCGCCAACGAGATTGCCGCGCTTCGCTCGCAATGACAGGGGGTGTCCCTCGACAGTTTCGGGATGAGCGGAACATCCTCGCAATGACAGCCGGCCAGCTTGCCGCCGACTATCGCTCCTCCTGGCGACACGGAGTGCGGGGAACGTAAATCCATCCTTCCAGCCGGGCGTCGGGGAGTTCGTCGGAGGTGGGATGACGAAATCGTGTTGAGTCCAAACACCAGGCCGCGGCCGCCACGGCTGCGACCACTGAATCGAGGCAATCGTCGTTGGCGCGACAACCCATCCGCACCAGCGTCAGGTTAGGCAACGAAACATTCGATGCGGCCTCCAGGCCCCTAATTATGGCGTCCCGTCGATGGATAGCCAGCTGAGCCTTCTTGTATCCCTTGGTGGTGGTGCGGTCGAACCCGATCGCATTCAGGAACGCCCCAGGCATCAATTCCAGCAGTGTCACAGTATCGGCGGGCTCTGCCGCGGCATCGAGGGGAGGCACGTGCCAGCGAGTTGGGCAGGATTCGTGCCAGTGGTGAAGCATGGTCATACCGAGGTGGGTCATGGGCGCCATGTTGGGATTGGCGCGGTGCAGCGGGGAAAAACTCTCCGGGAAGTATGCCAGGTCGCCGGCCCGTTTCGGCTCGGCAAACCGCCGGACGTAGTCGTTGCGCGCGTCACCAAATTCGTCGGGAGTCATCGCGGCGGCAGTGCGCCATACGTCGGGCATCTCAATGGGCGCAGGCCGCGGTTGCAATGCCAGCGCGAATTTTGCGGGAACGCCGAACGGGAAATCTAGTGCGGCGACGGCAGGAGTTGGAACCGTGGCCAATAGCTCGAACAAGTCCTCGCGACGGACGGGTTGCGCGCTGTCGAACAGGAGCGTTCCCTCAGAGGTCAATCGCCCTTGGGCAACCCACGTATTGCGGTCATCGCGCGCTCCGCTGAAATCGACGCCGATTATGGTGGTCATGGTGGTTGCATTGTAAACGCTTTCGGGCGTTACAACGGGATGTCCATTCTGCCGTCCGCCCTGGTTTGCCCGCATGGTATCAACTTTCCGCCTGTTATAATCCTGGCAGCAGTTCAGGAGGCTACACAATGGATTTGCAATTGAACGGAAAGGTCGCAATCGTGGGCGGAGCCAGCAAGGGCCTCGGCCGCGCTTGCGCTGAGGTACTGGCGGAAGAGGGCGCCCGGGTCGCGATATGTTCCCGAACGGCGTCCGACCTGGAAAGGGCCGCCGACGAGATCCGGGCTGCCACCGGAGCAGACATATTCACGTTTGCCGGTGACCTGGACCGGGAAGAAACCATCCAGGACCTGGTCGCTCAAACCGCCGCCCACTTCGGGCAAATCGATATTATGGTTAACAACTCCGGGGGCCCTCCACAGTCCTACGCCAAGGACTCGACCGAAGAGCTCTGGCAAATTTCGGCCAACCGTTCGCTGTTCTTCTTTGCGCGAATGACCCGCGAGGCGCTGCCGCATCTGCGAGCCCAGGGCGGCGGCCGCATCATCAACATACTGGCCAGCACGGTTTACACCCCGATACCCAACCTGGCGTTGTCAGCGGCCACCCGTATGGGCGTGATCGGCTTCATGAAAAACCTGGCCGACGATATCGGCCATGAGAACATCCTGATCAACAACGTTTGCCCTGGCAGCATCATGTCAGAACGCATGATGGAGAACGTGGAGGACCGGGCGCGGACTCAGGGCATTCCGGTTGAGGACGCGCTGGCGCAGCGGGCGGAGCAGACGGCGCTGAAGCGCATCGGCGAACCCAAAGAACTGGCTTACCTGGTGGCTTTCCTGGCATCGTCGCGGTCCAGTTACATGACGGGTACGACGATGCTGGTGGACGGCGGCCTGGTTCGCTCGGTAATGTAAGTTGCTCCTCCTGTCGCCGGCGTCACCATAAACGTGTCCACGCCACGCAATACACCAACGCCACCGCCGGAGCCAACCAGCGCCGACGAATACGTAGATCGGGGCAACCGGTACAGTCGAAATGGGGTTTACGAGCGCGCCATCGCAGACTACACCACCGCGATTGAACTGGATGCCGACTGTGCCGATGCGTGGTTCAATCGGGGTATTTCGTGGTACGAAGTGGGCGATTATCCGCAATCAATCGCCGACTTCACCGAGGCCATCCGAATCAACCCCTCGGACGATAACTACTACTCACGCCGTTCGCTGTCGTACCTGTTCAACGACGAGCCGGACGCTGCCCAGGCCGACATGGATGAAAGCGAGGAGATAAGGCTGCGGGCGTGGGGGTAGGTACGCGGCTGGCCGATGCTACAACGTCCAGCACAAGGAGAATGGATATGGTCCGCAAAACCCCAAAGATTACGCCCCGCCACCCCGACCCCCAGGTTGTAGAAAAGGCCGAGGAGATTTTTGCGGGAGTGAAAATGACGCCTGATGCGGCCGTCGCCATGTTCTATAAGCTGACCGCGCTGCGCGGCGATGGTCTCAGGGCAGGAAAACCCCTCAATGCGGAATCTCTGGCGGCCTTTAACGAACCGCGGGAGAGTATTGCCATCTACACCATCGTTGATGAAATGATGGCCGATTTGTGGGAAGTCAGCCAGACTGCCGGGCAATCTTTCACTGCTGGTGGGATGGAAACAAAAGCGGCCTCGCCAACCGGCCTTGACCCCAATAACCCCGAATCTGAGATAGCGCAAAAGGCCGAGACGGTTTTTGCACAGATGGGAATGTCGCCGGAGGAAGCCATCACCACATTCTACGAACGGACGGCGTTGCACGACGATTGCCTCCTCTGCCTCGCCTATGGAAAAATCCCTAACGAGGAAACGCAGGCGGCGATGCGCGAGCCGGTAGAAGATATGGTCACGTACTCCAGCGTCGATGAAATGATGGCGGATTTATGGCCCGATGCGTGAACTTCGCACATCGGCACGATACCGGCGCGATGTCCGGCGGCTTATGAGACGAGGGAAAGACCCTGAAAAGCTACGCTATGTGATAAGCAAGGTCGTATCCGGCGAGCCGATGGAGCAAAGCTACCGCGTTCATCAACTCGTCGGCAACTGGTATCCGTGCTGGGAATGCCACATTGAATATAACTGGCTGCTGGTCTGGGAAGATGATGGCGATACCATCGTACTGCGAGGCACGGGTACACACACCGACATTTTCGGCTGACAGGATGGCCTTGCGATCCGATTTTTGATCCCGTATTTTGCGCCAAAACCTCTGAGGAATCTCGATGGTAAACGCTGACAGATTACTAGAACCCGTATATCCATATCTGGTGCGCGGTGGGGTAGTTGAAGCCGCGCTGGCGCAGATTGAACGAACAACCGGCATCGCCTTACCTCCGGACTGGCCTGACTACGAGCCGCACTATCTCAATGATGCAGCAATCCCTCATCCGGATGAGTTCAATGATGCAGTTGACGGCGCTATCTCAGGCGCAGACCCGGGGCGGTGGTTGATTGACGAACTGCTGTATCTGCAAAGGGAGTTGGCGGAAATGGTGATTGCAGAGCTCGACAGCACTGACGCCGGACGAGCCGTTTTGGACTCACTGCGTGCGTCCGTCATTGAGCAGTTCTCGACAGAGCACCGGCAGCAAGAGGAGCAGACCAATGATGGTAGATAGTCCTAAACCAGCCTGGCAGTCCTCGGACGGCGAGTCGAAGCTGTACTGCGGGGATAGCCTAACAGTGATGTCCGACATACAGTCCGATAGCGTGGATTGCATATGGACGGACCCGCCCTATCAATTGGGGCGGTGAAAGGGAGTGTGTGACATGAGCAGTGGTAGTTTAGAAATCGTAATCACACCCACCCACGAGTGGCTGTCCAACGCTGCAAGGAGTTGTCAATCACGGCTGCTCATCGGCTGTCCGTACGTGAGTGGCGCAATCTACGATGTGATTGGCACCGTTGCGTACGAAGCTACTCGAACTTTGATAACTCGGACTGACCTGCGGGATTTCTCGTCAGGGGCATCCAGCCTGGATAGCATTTGTAATTTGGCCGATGATGGGGTGACGATTAAGAGTTTGAACAACCTCCACGCCAAGATGTACATCTTCGATGATGCTGCTGCATTGGTTACGTCGGCGAATGCTACATATCCGGGGTTGCATCGTAATAGAGAATGTGGACTAGCAACGAGCGACAAGGAAATTGTCAACCAACTTGCCAAGTCATTGGAGAGCGGCTTGGGGGGAGACAGACGACCTATGATCATGCGATTGGCTGAACTCAAAAGATTGAAGGGATCTCTGAAGGCCATCCAGACTAGTTTCACTGAACCACCGGTCGTTGATGTGCCAATAGACAATGCGCCATTAGTCCAAGCAACTTATTCAATAGCCGACGAAGAAAATCTATTGGCGGGATTAACGGGATGGAAACGACTTACCATGCGGGGAGTCTTGGAGATGCCCCAAGGCGGATTTGGAAACGAAGAGCTTTATGAGGTATGTAAACAACTCGCAGCCGAGCAGTATCCCGACAATCACACCGTGCCGCACAAACTGCGCCAGCAACTTCAATATCTGCGTGATCTAGGATTGGTCGAGTTTGTCTCACCGGGGTGGTATAAACGCACAATGAACTAGTAGACCAACATTCTTGAAATGACGGGTGTGGAATGCCAGATTGCTCGACGATAGTCTCCATAAAGCCCGGTATGGCCGGGGAAAGGCCCTGTACCAATCAACCCATCATTACAAAGATTTCGGACTACTAAACCAAAGCCAAGGTGAAATGCGCAGAGGCGTGGGGTAAATTGAGGCCGTAACTGGTTAGCTGACCTCGGGAGTTGGGAGGTGTTGCTGATGGGGGTGAGAGAGATAGGGCGGTGGCTGGAACGATGGCAGATGAGAGAGAAGGACCTCAGGCGGCGGATGATTCTGGCGCCTACGCCCCGGGAGCGGGAGCGTTGGTACGCCATGTTGCTCTTGGCCCAGGGTTGGACGGCGGCGGCCACTGCGGAAGCGCTGGAGCGGGACCCCCACACCATCGGACGCTGGGCCTCGGCCTTCGGTGAGGGAGGGCCTGCGGCCCTGCTATTCGAGCAGACCGGTGGTTCCCCCCCGCCATTGACCAAGCGCAACAAGAGGAGTTGAAAGCGGCGGTGCAACTGCCGCCGTCATGGTCAGGCATGGAAATGGCCAACTGGTATTGGAAGGCGGTGCGGCAGTTTGTTTCGGGACGCTTTGGTGTCAGCCTGTGCCGCAGCAGTTGTCTGAACTATCTACACTGCTTGGGATTCGCCTTCAAGCGGCCCAAGAAGCGATTGGTCAAAGCGAATGAATCCAAGCGTGAGGCCTTCGTGGCGGAGTATGCCGCCTTTTGGGACGAGTCGGGGCGCACTGGAGCCAAGGTGTTCTTTGCCGACGAGGCCCACTTCCGGGCCGACGCCGAACTGCGGGGCAAGTGGGTGCTGAGAGGAGAGTCGGCATTGGTGGACTCAACCAGCCCCAGCTACGGGGAGAAGGCCAGCTATTACTCGGCGGTGTGCCTGGAGACGGGCGAAGTGGAGTGGATGGAACTGGAGGGCAACAGCAACGCCGGGACCTCGGTTGCCTTCTTGAAGCAGTTACGGGAGAAACACGGCAAGCGGCTGAACGTGATCTGGGACAACGCGCCGGCGCATCGAGGCGATGCGGTGAGAGAATACCTCAGGACGCCTGGGCTGAACCTGCGGCTGGTGAATCTGCCGGGCTACAGTCCGGACTTCAACGCCGACGAGGCCATCTGGGGCTGGGCGAGAGAGGAGGCCACCGGCAACCTGTGCCTGGGGAGCAAGGCGGCGGTACGGGAGAGGGTCAACCGTTTCCTCACCGGGCTGGCCAGCCGGAAAGACGAGGTAAGACGGCGTTGCCGGACGGTCCTGCAATCAAGGGCTGAGGCACTCCTACGAGACCTCACGTCCGATTCCCGGTGTCAGGCAAATGCACATCCCACCTTGGCTTTGGTTTAGTGGTCGATCACTGTTGTATTGATGGGTAGAGGGATTTGAGCTTGATGCGGGCGTCTGCGGTGGTGAAGCGCCAGTCCGCTCGAAAGCCCTGCCGATTCCGCCGGTGTTCCCATGCCCCGGTTTCCTGCTCCAGGATTTCCTGACTGGGGATCCGGCGGTCCAGGCATTGCCGGTCCAGAACCCCGATTTCAATCTCGGCCATATTCAGCCAACTGCCGTGCTTCGGCGTGTAGTGGATCTCCAGTCGTTCGGCGATGCGCCGCGCTTCGGACGGCTCGAACGCCTCGTACAGCGAGGCCGGATGATGGGTGTTCAGATTGTCCATTACCAGCACGATACGCTCCCTATCGGGATAGTCCTCGTCCACCAGTCGCTTGACCACCCGGGCCCAATCGGCTCTGGTGCGTCGGTCCGTCACCTCCACCCGTCGCCACCCCTCCAACGGAGCGAACAGCATGAACAGGTTGCTCACCCCGTTGCGCTGGTATTCGTAATCGTAGGCCATGACTGAACCAGGCCGCGGCGGACGGGATTGCCGAGTCTCCCCCACCAGTTGCTTGCTGGTCTCGTCCAGGCACACCAGCACTTCCTTGTCTTCATAGCTGCGGTGATAGACCTCCAGCACGTCTTCCATGGCGCACACAAAATCGGCGCTGCCTTGGGGCGGGATGCACCAGCATTCTTTCAGCCAGGGTTTCAGTTGGTTTTTTTCAAGGTCCGGCGCACCGTCTCGTCGCTGATGCTCTCCACTATCTCGCATTCAACCAGTCCATCGGCCAGCAGTTGCAACGTCCAACTGACTCGTCCCTCCGGCGGCGGCGAGCAGGCCAGGGCAATCAGGTGGGCCTCACCCTGACTATCCAACTTCTTCCGGCGCCGGTTCAGTTGCTCTTTGCGACCCAGGGCGGCCGCCACTCCCTCCTCCACACAGCGGCGGCGTACCCGTTCCACCGTGGCGGTGCCCACCTTCAGGGCCCGGGCGATCTCCTGGTCCATCATTGGCCCCTGGGCCTGATTCTCATCGCTCAGCAGCAGGATGCGGGCGTGAGTCTGCTTATAAGCCGCCGCCCAGCCCCTGGAAACCAATGCCTTCAGTTCCTCCTGTTCCTCTACCGTCAGTTCTACCCGGTACTTCTTCACCATAACCTCCCTCACCACTTCCCCATTTGTTCCTGTTTCTACTTGACCCTCACATCCTACCATCCATCATTGCAATGGTGGTAGGCCACTAGGGCTTCTCCTAGAAATTTTTAGCACAATGGAGTTTCAAGAAGATGCAATCATCCGACAACGACTAAGGCAAGTCTTATAAGGATTGGTAGTAATGGAATTTTCGGATAGTGCCATTGGCCATGTAGCGGAGGCTACAGACTATATGCATGCCCCTGAGTATGGCGAGCGCGCGTTTCGGGCAACAGGCTCTAATCTGGATGTCGTCTATTGGGACGTCGGGAACGGGTGGATCTCTATGTATCACGATTGTTCCTCACGATGGCGACGAAAGCCGGATTGTGGCATTTTGGAACAGGTTGCTGGATATAGCGCCTGATGGCGAGTTACACGATGAAGAACTTGAGGAATCGTTAGGCTCAAATGCAGGCTGCTGACCCTCAAATACAAACCCCGCCTGCGAGCGCTACCGTCGAGATGAAATGCGGGTTCGCAACCGTGGGAAGGACATCACCAAGATGGACAGTATCGTCGAAAAATTGCTGGCCGGCGAACCTCTGGCCCCGAGGCAGCGCGTCCACCAGTTGGTTGGCAACTGGCATCCGTGCTGGGAATGCCACATTGAATATAACTGACTTCTGGTCTGGGAAGATTATGGCGATACCATCGTACTGCGAGGCACGGGTACACACACCGACATTTTTGGCTGACATTCGATCCTTGCGATCCGATTTTTGATCTCGTATATAGTTGCCAATCCCTGGTGCCGGCTTCAAAACCAGGGGTTAGGAACTCTAGCCATGAGCAAACATCCTCAATGGATGCAGGTCTTGTCCGCGCTCAGCGCCCCCACACAGCCACCGTAGACTTCCCCCGGCTCCATCTGACGGAATCGAGACCGGCCAATCGCATCCCCAACCCCTCATAACCTTTCCCCTGCCGTAACCGCGTCGTTTCGGTGGATCCCCAGGCTAACGCTGATCGCCGAGCCTCGAAGCGGTTTCGTTACTCACCTGGAAGTTGCAAAACTTCGTCGTCATCCATTGTCGTTATTGGTGTGCCGGTCGAGAGGTCTGCTTCGATTTCGCCCGGTATCCCTGCGGAGTTCCATTCCTGTCGCGCATAACTCAAAACTCGGTATGCGGCCGCGACGAAGGGGACGGCGATCAATACGCCCCAAAATCCCCAAACCGACCCTAACGTCGCCAGCGACAGCATCACGGCCAGGGGATGCAATCCCGTCGCCTGCCCCTGGATTCGGGGCACAACCAGCATGTTTTGCAACGACTGTACGGCCAGGTACACGAGCGCGACGATGGGCAACAAGGTGGGATTCGTAACCAGGGTTACGACTGCGGCCACGGCGAAAGCCAATATCGGGCCCACGACGGGGACTAACTCCGCCACCCCAGCGAGAACGCCCAAGGCTATTGCCGCCGGAACTCCCAACGCCCACATCGCCAGGCCGATGACCACACCGACCATGATACCCATCAGCAGTTGGGTACGAAGATAGGCGATAACCGTGGAACCGGCCAACCCTCCGATGTTGCATACGTCGTTTCGGAGCGGGCCAGGCAATAGCGCACGGATACCGCGCCCAATGGCCGGCGCATCGTACAGCAGGTAAAACAGGATGATGGGCGCTCCGGCCAGGGCGATAACCAACGACAGGCCGCTCCTCAGGATTCCGAAAACCTGTACTGCTGCATCGGAAGCAACCGCAATGATGGCCCCACCGACCGCTTCCAAACGCGGGTCTATCTGGGCCTGTATATCTACCGGAACGCGCTCACGATAGGTTTGCTCGATCATAACCATAGTCAACTGGAGCTCTTGAACCAACTCGGGTATGCGCTCAGCCAGCGCGGACGTGCCCTGAACCAGCTGGAACAATCCGGCCGCGATCACGGCAGCAAAAATAATCAACACCACGAGGGTGGCCACTCCCGCTGTTACCGCCCGCACGACCCGGGGCCTGGTCCGGTGACCGGGTAACCTTGACGCCAGCGCGTTGACCAGCGGCATTATCAGGAAGGCGATGAAGGCGCTGAGGGCGTATGGAACCAGTATCGACACGAACTGCCACAACAAGGCCAGGAACAGCGCGACCACCACCAGGGACATCGCCAGGGCCACTCGCCGGCGGGTCGTAGCGGATAGCGTTCTCAATTCCAGAATACTCACGTCCGGATTCGCAGGTGACGTTGGTTCGCAAGCCTGACGATGCTAGCCCGGGGCGCAACGCGATAATACCATCGCGGTAACAGTTCAGAGTAGCGTGGAAATGAGCAGTTGTGCCTCGCCTTGCAATTGCTGGCGCTAAGTGAACCGGAATCAAAGCCCCGCCAGTGCGCTCGCTCAGCGGGGCTTTCTTTATTAGGTTCTGTTGACATTTCCAATCATTCCCGCTTTCGCGGGAATCCAGAGAGTCGGGAGGTGGCTAATTTCGGGATAGTTATGCTTATTTGGAGCACTGGATTCCGGCCCCGTATCAAGTACGGGGTGACGTTCTTTCGCCGGAATGACGAAATGAAATTTCAAAATGTCAACAGAGCCTGGCGTTGTAACCGCAGGTCACGCGGCCGGTTTGAAGTAGGGGGGTGATGATTGGACGGGGCCGGGCAATCGTTCTTCCGGCTAAATCGCGAATTCGCTGTTGGAGGGATAGAGTTCGATCTCCTCCTCTGCGCCGTCGCCCCAGAAGATTACGATTAGGCCGGTTTCTTCATCGGTCTCTATGTAGTTCCAGTTGAGAAAGTTTTTGGCGATGTCTGGTAGGTCCGGGACGTGTTCGGTGAGGACTTCGGCCATTATGCTTTGCCTTTGCGGGTGGTTGGAAACCACCCTGGGGTCGATGGTAGCGCCGAAGTGTCTGATTTGGAATGAACCGGGGACTACGCAGGAATCGCCGTCCACGTAGGGCCTTTCCGGTTCTTCAAAGACGGGTTCGAGACCGGAATCTGCGATGCGCTGGATGGCGTCGGTCAGGCGCTGTGGGACGCTGATAGTCACTCGATAGCTGGGGTCGCCAGTGTGCTGTTGTATGAAGCAGGTGATGTCATCCAAGCTGGCGCCACTGAGTTCAGCGGCGTAGTCTCTGGCGAACCGGACTAAGTCCGGTTCGCCAGCCGGCATTTGGTGGTCGAGAAAGTGGATATGGTACACATTGCTGTTCATAGCCGTATTGCCGGGAGGAGCGAATTATCCGGTGGGGCGTTTCACCCTCACCCCAACCCTCTCCCATCAAGGGAGAGGGAGTTGTCACGCGGCCGGTTTGAAGTACGGGATGCTGATCTGCGGGGTGGCGGTCCGGAAGGTTACTTCCACCTCCATCCCAATTGACACGTCGGCGGGGTTGCAATCCACGATGTTGGTGAACATGCGGACCCCCTCATCAAGTTCTACCAGCGCCAGCACGTAAGGGACCATCTCCTCAAAACCGGTAGTCCGGTTCTGATTGGTTACGGTATAAGTCCACACCGTGCCGTGCCCGCTGGACTGCACCCACTGGATGTTCTCGCTCCAGCAGTTGGCGCAAATGCCGCGGGGGTACCATTGATACTCGTTGCAGTCGTCGCAACGCTGGATGACGAGTTGTCCGCGACGGCACGAATCCCAAAAGGGTCGAGTTTCACCGACGATAGTCGGCAAAGGCCTGTTCCATTCCGGCATGGTTAATCCCTCCCCAGGATGACGGTACCGCCGCTATGGCGGGAACCGAGGGCGCCGCCCGTGCCGTGGGCCAGCGCGATTTGGCAGTTGGGCACCTGGCGTCCGGTGCCGTCGAATTCGTGTCGAAGTTGTCTGGTGGCTTCCAGCAGGAGAAAGAGTCCACGCATCCCAGGATGATTCGACGACAGGCCGCCGCCGTCGGTGTTGGTAGGCAATGCGCCGCCAACCTTGAGCCGCCCGCCACTGACGAACTCTCCGCCCTCGCCCTTCTTGCAGAAGCCAAGGTCCTCCAGGGTTTCTACGACGGTGATGGTGAAGGAGTCGTACACCATGGCCATGTCGATGTTGTCGTGGGTCACACCGGCCATCTCGAAAGCGCGCGGCGCGCTCTGGTGGGCGGCAATATAGATGAGGTCGCGCTTGCCGGCTCCCTGGTGGGCGATGGCCTCCCCGACGCCAAGAACCCAAACGGGCGTCTGGCGGCAATTGCGGGCCACCTCCGGCGAGGCGACGACCACCGCGCCGCCGCCGTCGGTAATGACGCAGCAGTCCATCAGGTGGAGCGGATCGGAAATAACGCGGGAGTTGACAACATCTGCCACGGTTACGGGATCACGGAAGAGGGCTTCCGGGTTCATTGAAGCGTGGTGTCGCATGGCGACGGAAACCTCGGCCAGCTGCTCGGACGTGGTGCCGAAAAGGTGCATGTGTCGACGGGCAATCATGGCGTACAGGCCCACGGTGGTCAGGCCGTAAAGTTCCTCGAAGCTGTCGGGAGCGGGGTCCAGGATGGGATGACCGAAACGACCTACGCCGCCCGTGCCGACGGAAACTCCGCCCGACCGGGCCAGGCTGCTGTAAGTTATAACAGCAACGTTGATGCGTCCGGCGGCGATGGCCGTGAGCGCGTGGGAAAGATGGAACTCGAAAGACCCGCCTCCCACCGTGGTGTTATCGACGTACCTGGGGTACATGTTCAGGTAATCGGCCAGGTTCATGCCACTGTTGCGGATACTGCTGGACGCCGTAAACAGGCCGTCGACGTCGTTTTTGGTAAGACCGGCGTCGGCCAGGGCCTTGATTACGCTCTCGCCCTGAATTTGTAGCTCGCTTTTGTCGGGAGCGTATCGGGTGACGTGCTCGTGGATGCCTACGATGGCGGCAGCGCGCCTCAGGTCAACCATGCCGTATGCACCTCCGTGGTGAGATTGGAAAGTGGGTGTGGAAAATCGCCGCCCATTATGCCACAAACGTCGGTGCCCGGGGATGCGCGTCAGTCTCCCGCGTACTCGCTTTAATCTGTCATTGCGAGGATCTTCCGCTCATCCCGAGCTTGTCGAGGGACGTGACAATCTCGATGAGGCTGAACACACGTCCGCGAACCGCCGTTGCTACGGCGACGAGATTGCCACCTCCGTATCAAGTACGGGGTCGCAATGACAAAGTGGGTACGCATGAGCACGCAGTTACGATGACAAGTATCCCACTTTGATGCTATGCTAGCGACCGGAGCGCGACCTATGAAAATCGCCATCGGATCAGATCACGCCGGATTTGACTACAAGTCCCGTTTGCTATCGTTATTGGCCTACCTGGGCCACGAAGCCGTTGACTACGGGACTTACTCGGAAGAGGCGACCGACTACCCCGGTTGGATCCGCCCGGTAGCAGAGGCGGTGGCCCACGGCGACGTTGACCGCGGCATCATCCTGGGCGGTTCGGGCAACGGTGAGGCCATCGTAGCCAATCGGCTGGCGGGCGTACGCTGCACCCTGTGCTGGAATGCCGAGTCCGCGCGTTACGCTCGAGAGCATAACGACTCCAACGTTTTGTCGATGGGGCAGAGGCTGGTATCCTGGGAAACGGCCCGCGAAGTGGTAGATGTGTGGTTGAAGACCGAGTTTGAAGGCGGGCGTCATCTGAGGCGAATTAGCCAGATAGACGAGTAGCGGTTCGACAGGCTCACCGTGAGCGGTTCTACACTCCCATCCGCTCATCCTGAGCCTGTCGAAGGACGGCTGGACTTTCAAGTGGACTACGGCATTAGCGCATCAGATACGCCGATCATGCTGTCGCGCGTGACCAGTCTCGCCAATTCATTCTCGTTCATGCCCTCGGTTCCTTCGGGTCGGCGGGGCAGCACGAGATAACGCAGGTCGGCGGTGCTGTCCAGAACCCGTACTTCGGCATCAACCGGCGGGGCTGAGCCAAACTCGGCCATCACACCGCGGGGGTCGCGGACGGCGCGGGCGCGGTAAGCCAGGCTCTTGTACCAGTCGGGCGGGCGACCCAGCAGCATCCGTGGATAGCACGAGCACAGCGTACACACCACCAGATTATGCCGGGTATCGGTGTTTTCGACGACCGCCAGGTGAGGGGTTTCCGCCGGCAGATTGAATCCCAGCTCCGCCAGGGCAGAGCGCGGATCATCCAGCAGGCCGGCCTTGAAGTCGGGATCGACCCACGCGCGAGCCACAACCCGGGCGCCGTCGGCAGGCGTGCGGCCATCCATCAGGTCAACCTGCCGACTGATTTCGGCGGCATCTATGATGCCTTTTTCCACCAACAGGGTTTCAATGGCAACCGACCGGAGGGCCACATCGCTCATGGGCTGGTCGTGGATGTGGTCAACGTTGTGCGTAGAGGTCATCATATTTCTCCAAGTCAGGCCGGTTCCAGCCAATGCTGGTACACGTCCACCTGCAGAGTGTCGGCGGGGTTTCCGGAATAATCGGGCCACAGGTCAGTCTGGCGCAGCTCGATGCGGTAGAGGGGTTGCCGAGGCAGCCCGTCGCCGCCGTGGGCCAGGGACTCCGGGTTGGGATACACACCGCACAGCGCGGCCACTGTTCCGGTGTGGCCCTGGATGTAAGCCGGCGTGCGAAAATGGTGCGCCGGCGAACCGGTGCGAATGCGGACGGCGGCTCCGTCGGCGTAGAGGATTGGTTCGGTGGGAGTGGTCATATAGTTAGGCTTGGACGTCAGAGTTGTTGATGCAGTATAACGCGCAATTCGGATGTCGGGACAATCGGAATTTCTGATTCGTCCTTGAGTACCAGGAGGTCGTCATCCCGGGTTACCAAAAAGTCTGCTTCAGCCTGGTAGGCGAGGATTAGGAATCGCTGGTCGTTAGGATCACGACATAATGGGGTTTCCGGTGGCCATTCTGATATAGCAACCCTTTCACAGTAATCCAGGTAGACGGCGGTGGCGGCGGGAATTTGGCCCGGTTCGAGTCCAAATCTGCGGTTGCGTAGGGTTCGGATGAGCTCTGACTCAGTATCGTCGCTGATTAACGGTATGAAATAGAGTTGTTCCCACGCCTCACGCAGCCATGTGTCACTGCTGGTTGCTCTGGTGATTGGCATTAGCACCGTATTGGTGTCCAACACTAGACGCATCACCGGTGGCTGTTCTTTGCTCTGGCCTCGGTTATGGCGGCGCGAATATCGTCGTCAGTCAGCCCCAGGGCTTCAATCTGCTGCCAAGCTGATTTGACCAGTTTTGCGTCGATGCGGTGCGCTCGGTTGGAGTTTCTGAACGCCGCGATGTCGCCTAAGTCGTTGACGTTCTGGCTTCGCACGGGCTTGCCAAAACCGTTCCGAAGAACCTGCCACGTTTGTGCCGGTGGAAAGCTTTCCTGATGCAGCACTAAAACCGCGTCGAATGCGCTGAGGTCTGGAATGGCGATTTTCTCCCAATCCGGCACATACAGGAATTGCCGGTTGTGCAGTATCAGGCAATACCTGACCCCGTTCAGAGCCTTGAGTTTGCTTGGTTTGCTGCCGTGCTGTGCGGCGTTGTCGAGGGCTTGTTGGAGCGCGTCGGGGCCGTCGGGTATCTGGGGAACTTTCGTAACCAGTTGGTCCTGTTGCTCCCGGATGGTTTTGCGCTCTGAGGGGTGCCCGATAGTGAGGTGGGAACCCTCGGCGTCGATACGCAGCTCGGTAAGTTCGAAGGCCCACTCCACTCCGTCAACGGTTGCCCGGTAGTCAATGGGGCCATTCGGGTTCTCCCGATCCCAAGCGACGGTAACGGTTAGGCCCTGACGGGTAAGGAAAGCGGCGGCTTTCCACATGAGGTCATACTCGGCCATTTCCTGAGGCGTCATGGCCTCGAATTTGCTGGCGGCTCGGGTTCGCTCCGCCACCAGGTCAGCGATGGCCGTGGCGGCTTCCCGCAGGGTTTGCGCCACTACGTTAGGAGCCGTTGCTTCGCTCCAGTCCCCGATGGGCGTGAAGGAATCCCCGTATATCGGGTGACGGATTTTGATGTACTGTCCTGCGTCCCTAATCAACAGCGCCCAGCCGTAGCTCCGGCTCTTCTCCTGTTGGCGAGTCTCGCCGGCTTTGAACTCGTCCCTTGCCTGGTGGAATGCGCTGAAAGCGTCGCACCCCTGCCCCGGCGTTGTCGTAGCGCCGGCAACGATTTCCGCCGCCCGTTTGATTACGGTCATGGCGAAATTAGCGTTGATGAACGGCGTGTCGTTTCCGGTATTTGCCATGGGGATTCTCCACTTATTGGACTCAAGACTACAATGATATATGCGATACCACTTGGATTTTCATTAGATAATATCTCCTCGTCTTGTCCCGAGCTACCGCTACAACCCCCGTTCCCGCAGCTGGGCGGTTTTCGCGTCGATTTCGCTGCCGGTCAAAACACCCTTCTCAATAAGCAGTATTTCCAGCGCGGCCGTCCATTTCTCGTAGTAGGACAGGGATTCGTACCGTTCCGGAGGCAGGCTTTCGATTGCCCGACGCATCTCGTCGGTGGTGCGAATCCCCTGCCGCCCCAGAGCCTGATGCACGGCATCCACCCGGCGTTCCCAGTCACTCAGGACATGTTCGGCGCGGTCTATGGGCGTGTAGTCGGGCCAGCCCCCGCGGTCGTGTGCTGCCGGCATGATGATGATTCTCCTTTCACCTTCGCCCCAACCCTCTCCCTTGACGGGAGAGGGGTAAGGATAGTCAGTTATTTTCCCACATTTCGGCGACGTCTATGGCGCGCATGAAACGGACGCCGGGGAAGGATTTGATGTACTCCACCAGGCGTTCCAGCATCAACAGGCGGCCGGGCCGGCCAATGTACTGCGGGTGCATGGTGAGGTTGAAGCAACGGCCATAGCGGTAGATGCCACGAAATTCGGCGGCCCAACTGTCGAACACCTCATCCGGATTCCGCATGGGGCCCATCCGGTTGGCGGAAGGAGCGTACACGAAGTGGGGAGCATCGTCCAGCAGCCAGTGAATCGGCAACTCCACCAATTGACGCGCCGGGGCCCCGCCGGAAACGTAGTAAGGAGCATCGTCGCCCATCAGGCTGCTGTCGTAGCGAAATCCGTGATTGGCCAGCAGGTCCAGGGACACCGGGCTCAACTCCCAGCTAGGCGACCGATAACCCACCGGAGCCGACCCGGTGAGGTCGCCCAGGATGCCGATTCCCTTGATGAGCACCTCTTCCTCCTCGGCGGGCGTCATCGTGGCCGGCGGCTCGTGGAGGTAACCATGATGCGCGACCTCGTGGCCTCGATTGGCAACGTCGCGCACCAGATCAGCGTGGGTTTCGGCTACCTGCCCCGGAATGTAAAAACTCGCCTTGATGCCCTGATCGTCCAGCATGTCCAGGATGCGCGGCGTGGCGACGCTGGGGCCGTATTCGGCCATGGACAGCAGGCTGGGGTAATTGGCAAAATCGGCATTGCGGCGCAGCCACGACGACACCCCATCCACGTCAAAAGTAATCAGAGCAACGCATTGAATATCATCAGGCCAAATGCCGGACATTGGGAGGCTCCTTTCTGTGCGAAGTGCCGCTGTTTTCCTATCCCCGCTACCTGGCAGCCTTTGCCGGAGCTTCCGGTGGGATCAATCCCAGCTCGGCATAGTATTGTTGGTGGTCCGCTGATGTGTCCTCTCTGGCGGCCTCGTCTTCCGCCACCGCTTCATCCTCCGTTTGGGATTCATAGTGCTGGATTACGGCTTGGACGCGCTTCTCGTCCCAGCCGGGCGGAAATTCGTTGACGTTTTTCATCTGCCTCTCCTTCTCAGATAGCGACGGTAGGCGGCCAGCTGTTTGCCCCGCAATTGATAAGCGGTAATGATAAGAATCCGGTCAGATTCCGGGTTGTGCGAGTAGATGACCTTCAGATAGCGGCCGGTACGGGTTTGCCCATGGGCTATACGTGAATCGTCGCTCCCACGTTGAACTTCACCAGGATCATCCAGCACATCCTCAACTTCGTACTCCTCGACCCGGTGGCGATAGATGTGCGGCAACTCCGTCTCGGGGTCAATGTAAAACCGCAGGCGCATCATTTCCTGACGGCTGGTTGAACCCTTCGCTCACTATACCACGCCTTCCCAAACCCGCCCGATGGCCGCCTGAACCTTCCCCTCCATCCGCTCAATCAACTCCCGGTTCCCCGACACCAACGCCTGCTCGGCCTCTATCTCGGCGACGATGGCCTGCTGCGTTTCCAGGGGCGGCAGGGGGATACGTATGCGCTCCAAATTACCCTTTGTGATGTGTACTAAACCAACTCCGCCGTGTAGGTTCTGTTCCACTTCTACGACTGCCATGTTCAGAGCGTTGAGTAGATAGGCTTTGATAGCCGTTTTATGATCAAATTCTACTTTGAAAATATGCTGGTTGAGAATTGCTTTTCCGCCATCCCATATATGCGCCCCGAATGAAGTTCCTCTCGAACCAGACCACGAAAACAAAAGCTGGCCCTTGTGGATGATATACCGGTCTTGCACCTTCCCAGTGTAATAATTGAACTTGCTTCCCTCGGAATTCAGGTTTTGAATCCTAACTATAGGAAGTCCGCCGCTACCTGCATCTTGCCAGTCATTAGGCTTGAACGCTCGCCCATTAACCAATGTGCAAACCGCACCAATCCCCACCAGCGGCCACTCCGGGTCAATCGCAATCCGCGGCCGCCAGTTATAAACCACCGCCCGCGCGCCGTCGATCACCCGCTGGTAGCCCTCAATCTCCCCCACTGTCTCCCGCTGCACCTCCAACGGTGGCAGGGGGAAACGAAATGTTGAGTATTGTTTGGCATTGATGTTCGTAAGCGTACCTGTTTTTGAATTGCTGAATATCCATTCGCGCCAAGAATCTGATTTGGTGACACAATATACGTATTCAGGGATAGCCATAGTTGCGTTGATGCGAAATCTAATCAAGTAGCCGGCATATTGGTACACGCCTGGTATGTCGTCGTGAATGTATGTACGTCCGACTGAGCCGGAGCGTGCTATTAGCAAATCGCCCGGTGCAAGAAATCGGTCGGGTTCAATCACTGACGGCGATACTACGTCCTGAGCTTTGAGTTCGCCATCATCCGTAATGTCAGTTATACGTACATAGCGTACTTCACCATCATAATCAACCTTCTTTGCACCGGAACCGTATTGTGGTTTTCCAGCAAGAATATCGCCAAGTTCTACCCACTCATACTGTGAACCCTGACCAGCACTCTCCCGATACCGCTCCCCGCTGAGGTTGTAGTCCCCACCGTCCGCAATCCGCTCTTTTGCAACCACTAGCCCCGTCGCCGGCGCAAAATCATCCAACGCCAACCCGCCCCGCAGCCGGCGCAGGTATTCGCCCAGCTCGGCCTGCACCGCCGGCAGGTCATTCGCTGCAATCTCCCGCCGCTGCGCCCCCAGGTCGTAGCCGTCATTTTCCACCTTGAAAAAGGCGATGTGGTCGGCGCGGCGGGCCAGCGTTTTGTCCAGTACCAGGATGGAGGTTTTGACGCCGGAGTAGGGCTGGAACACACCCGCCGGCAGCGACACCACCGCTGCCAGGTAGCCCTCCACCAGCATCTTGCGCAGTTGCGTATGCGCCCGCTGGCTCTGGAAAATCACCCCCTCGGGCACGATGATGCCGGCCCGCCCGTTGGCCGTGAGATGCTCCGCCATGTAGTCCACGAACAAGACTTCGCTGCGCCGGGATTGCACTGAAAAGCGGTTGTGCGGGCGGATACCGCCTTTCGGCGACATGAAAGGCGGGTTGGCCAGGATGACGTCGGCGTATTCGTTCCACTTGTCTTCGCTGGTCAGCGTGTCATATTCGTCAATGCTCGGGGCGGCGAACTCATGCAGGTACATATTGACCAGCGACAATCTCACCATGTCGGGGGAGATGTCGTAACCTTTGAAATTGCTCACCAGCCGCGCTCGCTCGTCCGGCGTTAGCGACGGTCGTCCGTTGGCGTCGGCATTGGCGGCCAGGATGTGCTGGTATGACGAGATGAGAAACCCGGCGGTGCCGCAGGCCGGGTCCAGCACGGTTTCGTCCTTCTTCGGGTCAACAATGGCGACGATAAAGTCGATGATGTGGCGGGGCGTGCGGAACTGTCCGGCGTCGCCCTGAGAGCCGAGCACGGAGAGCAGGTATTCAAAGGCGTCGCCCAACCGCTCCGAATGGTCGTATTTGAACTCGTCAATGATGCGGAGAAAGGCGCGCAGGGTTTCCGGGTCTCGGTAGGGCAGGTAGGCATTGTTGAAGATACTGCGGAACAACTGCGGGATACCGGGATTTTCCGGCATCCGGGCAATGGCCTCGGCATAGAGGTTCAACATCTCGTGGCCGCCCAATCCGGAGCGCACCAGCTTGGGCCAGCCGTAGCGGGTGAACTCACCGGCGAAGAACTTGCGCTCCCCGCCCATCTCCTCGCTCTCGGCGTCCATGTCGTCCATGAACTTGTAGATGAGCGCAATGGTAATCTGCTCCACCTGGCTCTTGGGGTCGGGCACCTTTCCCACCAAAATATCGCGAGCGGTGTCAATGCGGCGTTTGGTCTCGGCGTCGAGCATAAAGCGTTCCTAAGCGGCGAACTGGTTAAGGGAAACGTAATCCTTGATGTACTCCGGGATGGCGGAACGGTACTGCTCCGGCACCTGTCGCAAGTCATCAAGCGTGAAATCGGGATTGGTAGCCAGGTCGGTGAACTGCCGGCTGTCAATGATGTGGCGGGCCAGGTCGCTGGCCGCATAGGCTTTGAAGAAGGTCCGCATTGCCGGCAGTGATTCGGCGCTGTCGGGACGGCAGTCGGCCACGAACTTGGCGAATTCTTCCTCCAGCAGCTCATCTTTGGATTTGAACCCGGGAATGAGGTCAAAGACTCTTTCCAGGATTTCGCGAATGGTCAAACGCCGGTCAACGGCAGCGGCTCGTCGCAACCGCTCCAGAGTGTAATACTCCGCCGGCTTGTTGAATATCTCCCCATTGACGTACTCGACTACCTGGTCCCACCGGCTGGCCTCCACTGCATCGGCGATAAACGCATCCTTCCGCACGGCATCAGCGAAACGGTCAAAGAACATCCGGTCAATCCGCATCCCCTCGTAGCCAATCCGCCGTTCGTTGATTGATGCAATGGCATCGCCGCCGAGGTGCGTATAAGCGCCGAGCCGTGTGCTGGGATCAGGTGCGGGATCGGGGTCGTCGTTGCCGTCATCAGGGCGGCGTTGCGGCAGCGTTAGAATCTCGTCGTAATCAAATTCCGTTTCAAAGTATTCGCAGTTGGCAAAGAAATCAAAGAGCTTGTAGGCGGTCTTATCCGCCTCGCCGATGTCCGTTTTCAAATCGTCGTCCCGCAACAACTCCAGAAAATCATGCCGGCGGGTGCCGCGCCCTTTTATCTGAATGAAATCGGTGGGCGAAAAGATGGGCCGGAACAGCCCCAGGTTGAGAATGTCCGGGCAATCGTAGCCGGTGGTCATCATTCCGACGGTTACGCAGACCCTGGCCTTGCTGGTGGAGTAGTCGGACCGGAAGTTGCCCCGGCCCAGCAGGTTGTTGTTGGCAAAGTTAACGGCAAACTGCTGAGCTTCCGGTATCTGTGAAGTAACCTGCACCGCAAAATCCGACTGGTACTTGCCCGGATACATCCGGTCTGCAATTTCGTTGAGTATGTTGGACAGCCGGGCGGCGTGGCTCTGGCTGACGGCGAAGATGACGGACTTGCCGATTTCCCCGCTCACTGGATCAGTCAACGCGTTTTCCAAAAAAGTACGGCAGAAGAGTCGATTGGTGGCTGCTGAGAAAAATCGGTTCTCAAAATCCCGATGCTCGAATGTATCAGTTTGCAGGTCTCCGGTTGATTCATCAGTGAAAGCAACCCTGAATCCCTGTTCGGAAAGCAGTCGGGTAGTTGTCTCGGTGCGGGCATCCACCACAATGGGGCTAATCAGCACGCCGTCCCGGACACCGTCCAGCAGGGAGTAACGGAAGGTGGGTTCACCGGATTCACAACCGAAAGTGCGGTAAGTGTCCAGCAGCAACCTGCGCTCCGTTTCGCGGGGGTCAGTGGCGCCTGAGCCATCCACTCCCCGCAGGTAATCCCGCGGTGTCGCCGTCAATCCCAATTTGTAACCGACAAAATAATCGAACACCGACCGAGCGTTGCCACTGATGGAACGATGCGCCTCATCGGAAATCACCAGGTCAAAATCCGTTGGCGAAAAGAGCGACTGGTACTTGTTGTTGAACAATAGAGACTGCACGGTGGTGACCACGATTTCGGCCCGGCGCCAATCATCCCGCCGTTCTTTGTAAATCACAGTAGTAAAGTCGTTGGCGAGCAGTTCCTTGAATACCTTTTCGGCCTGGCTCTCCAGTTCCAGACGATCAACCAGGAAGAGGACCCGCCGGGCGTTGCCGGTGCGCAGGAACAATTTGATAATCGCGGCGGACACCAGAGTCTTGCCGGTGCCGGTGGCCATCTCAAAAAGAAAACGGTCGTCGCCTTCTGAAACTGCCCGTTGCAGGGCGTGAACGGCGCGCAGTTGATAGTCTCGCAAGAAACGCAACCCGTGTGTCCGGATGAAATCAGGGCGCTCTCCCTCATTCCGCCACGCCGCTTCCGTCGCATGATTGGGCCGCTGGGTAAGCGCTATGTAATCACCATTGACCTTCTCATCGACCAGCCGTTGCGGGTTAGGAATCACCTGCTTGTAATAACCTACTGAACCCGGTGTAGGAAATGCAGTGATGATGTAGGGATTGCCCCGTTCCAGATCCCAAAAATAGTGCAAGTTCCCGTTGGACAGTATGACAAACCGGCAGTTCTGCGAGCGGGCGTATCGTCGCGCTTGTTCCTTGCCCACCAGCGGCTCTTTGTCTCCTGCTTTAGCCTCCAGCACTACCAGCGGGAACCCTCGGTCATCCAGGAGCAGAAAATCCACGAACCCCTTGCCGGAACCCTCGAAATCATCGCCCAGGCCATCCAGGTCTGCCCGCTTTAGCATTACATCCGGCTCCAGGCGGATATTGGCTGGCTCGTTGTCGTCGTCGAAAAACCTCCAGCCGGCAGCTTCAAGCAGTCGGTTAATCTTGATGCGGGCAGTGGCTTCGTTTACTCGGTTCCCCAACATCCCCGTTTATCCTGACATCCGTGCGAAAGGGTTACCTCGCCGGTATCACGTCGAAGCCAGTATAAGGGCGCAGCGTTTCGGGGATGATTACTGAGCCGTCGGGCTGCTGGTTGTTCTCGAGGATGGCGATGATGACGCGGGGCAGGGCCAGGCCGGAGCCGTTCAGGGTGTGGACGAAGCGCGGGCGTTCGCCGGCAGCGGGCCGGTATCGCACATTGGCCCGGCGAGCCTGGAAATCGGTGCAGTTGGAACAGGACGATACCTCCAGCCACTCCCCTGACCCGGCGGCCCACACTTCGATATCATAGGACTTGGCCGATGGAAAGGATATGTCGCCGGCGCACAGCTCCAGGATGCGGTAGGGCAGGTTGAGACGCTGGCAAACGGTTTCGGCGTTGGCCAGCAGGGTTTCCAGCTCGTCGAAGGACGTTTCCGGCTCCACGAACTTGTACATCTCCACCTTGTTGAACTGGTGGACGCGCTTGATGCCCCGGGTGTCGCGGCCGGCGGCGGCCTTCTCACGGCGGAAGCAGGGCGTGTGGGCAACGTAATAGAGGGGAAGCTCATCCGCCGACAGAATCTCATCGCGGTGCAGATTGGTAACGGGCACCTCGGCGGTGGGAATCAACCACAGGTCGTCCTCTGCGTCATGGTAAAGGTTGTCCCCGAAACGGGGCAGGTTGCCGGAACCCTCCATGATTTCGCGGCGCACCAGAATCGGCAGGCCCATTTCCGTGTAACCATGCTCGCCGCTGTGCAGGTCCAGCATCCAGGAAATGATGGCCCGTTCCAGTCGGGCGCCGTACCCGTTCATCGTGTAGAACCGGCTCCCAGCCAGCTTGACGCCGCGCTGAAAGTCAATAATTCCCAACTGCTCGGCCAGGTCCCAGTGGGGCTGAGGTTCGAAATCCAGCTGGGGAATCTCGCCCCAATGGCGCAGCACGGTGTTGCCGGATTCGTCCAGCCCGTCGGGCGTGGTGGCATCGGGAAGGTTGGGCAATTCCATCAACAGATCGTTGAGTTTGGTATCCAGCGCGCGCACCGATTCTTCCAGGGCGCTGATTTGCTGGCCGACGGTGCGCATCTCAGCAACGGTGTCCTCGGGCGGTTGCTGGCCCTGGGAGCGGGCCTGCCCGATCTCGCGGGATACCTGGTTGCGTCGGGCGCGGAGCTGGTCGCCGTCAGTGATGGCGACGCGGCGTTGCGCATCCAGGGTGAGTATTTCGTCGAGGCAATCTTCGTCTTCCGCCCGACGGGTCAGGGCGGCGCGCACCACGTCGGGTTCATTGCGTATTTGTTCGAGAGACAGCATAGGCAACCGGTCAATCAGGAGTACGGCGACAGATTATTCTGCGGGGTCGGGGATTGCCACCAGGTCAAATATCAGTTCCCGCACGGCAAAAGTGAAACCGCTGAGCACGTCCTCACCATCCAGAGTCTCCGGGTCTTGCAGCAGTTCGGGTTCGGCGACGCCGGCGCGGTAGATGCGGACGGTACGCGCGATGGGGTCGATGAACCAGCCGAGACGCGCCCCACTCTCCATATATTCCTGCATTTTGCTCAGCAGGGCGGCGATGCTGGATTGGGAATCAGAACGAACTTCAGCGACAAAATCAGGACAGAACGGCCAGGTTCGCGGCGGTTCTGTGCGCGGAGGCAGGACATTATCGTTAAGCGTCCATGCGGTATCCGGGCTGCGGAGGGCACTATTGGACAGAAAATAGGCAGCGTTTGGGCCGGTTGTCATACCGGGGCTGTCAAGCCCAATGTTCCATGCCTCCACCTCAAACGACAGCCGGAACTCTCGCCTTTCCGAATACGAAAACGTTGGCATCAGTTCCAGCTCCCGGTTGGCGCTCAGCTCCATTGCCCAGAGACATTCCTGGTTGGCCATGGCAACGGCCCAAAACCAGTCCTCGCAGGCGTCATGGCCGGCGGCTACCACGGCGTCGGGCAGCCTCAGCCTGATGGGCCAGAGACCGGCCGGTTCAGCCGCGTCGGGGACGGGCGGGTGCGACTCTTGCGCGTCCGGTTTGGTTTGTGGGGCAGCCGTCGTCATGGTATTCGCTCCGTAGCGTCATCCAGAGTTTCTCCGCTTCCGCCGCCGCCGGAGAGGGAGCGCATTTGCGGAAATAATAGCACATCGCGGATGGTGGACTGGCCGGTGAGCAGCATCACCAACCGGTCGATTCCGATGCCCAATCCTCCGGTGGGAGGCATCCCATATTCCAACGCGGTGAGAAAGTCCTCGTCGGTGCGGTCGGCCTCATCGTCGCCATACGCGGCGCGCAGATGCTCCTGCTCGGCAAACCGGGCGCGCTGCACCACTGGGTCATTGAGTTCGGTGTAGGAATTGGCGATCTCCATGCCGGCGGCGAATGCCTCGAACCGTTCCACGTAGCCCGGACGGTCGGGGCGACCCTTGGCCAGCGGCGACATATCCTCAGGGTAGTCGATGAGAAACGCGGGTTGGACGAGATGCGGTTCCACGTAAACCGACAGCATCTTGTCGATGAGGCGGCCACGGGCTTCGCGAGGAGCCGGGTCCAACCCCAGCTCGGCGGCCTTGCCAATAAGTGATTCAGCGTCGGGATACTGGTCGATGTCCACGCCGCTGCGCCGGTGCAGTTCTTCCGGCAACGACAGGCGAGGCCACGGAGGAGTGAAGTCGATAATCGACTCTCCGTTAGCAACGCGCGGGGAACCGTGGATGTCTTCCGCCAGCGATGACACCAGCGTCTCAACCATTGCCATCACGTCGTTGTAGTCGGCGTACGCTTCGTAGGATTCCAGCAAAGTGAACTCGGGGTTGTGGTCCTGATCGATGCCTTCGTTGCGAAACACCCGGCCGATTTCGTACACCTTGTCCAGGCCCCCCACGATGAGCCGTTTCAGGTACAGCTCGGTGGCAATGCGGAGGTAGAGCCGGCGGTCCAGGGCGTTGTGATGAGTCACGAACGGACGGGCATGGGCTCCGGCCGGTATCGGCACCAGGATGGGTGTATCGACTTCAACAAATCCCCGTTCGTCGAAAAACCGGCGAATGCCGGTAATCACCCGGCTGCGCTGGACGAAAGTGTCGGCGATCTCGGGGTTGGCGATAAGGTCGAGGTACCGCTGGCGGTAGCGTATTTCCACATCTCGGAGCCCGTGCCATTTCTCCGGAAGCGGTCGCATTCCCTTGGCAAGTATCGTGACTGAATGGGCCTCGATGGTGGCTTGGCCGGTGCGGGTCCGCATCATATTGCCGCTCACACCCAGGAAATCGCCAACGTCCAGGTCCTGCAGCAGGGCGTAGTCGTCGCCAAGAACGTTTTGGCGGAACATGGCCTGCACCACGCCCGAGGAATCTCGCAAATCCAGGAACGCGGCTCGGCCCATCACCCGCATGGACGTAATACGGCCGGCGAGCTGCAAAGTGTGGCCATCGTCCGACGTATCCGATTCTTCGCCGGCTTCAAACCGGGCTACGGCTTCGGCAGCAGAACAACTGCGTTGGAAACGGGGTGGATACGGGTCTATCCCCTGTTCCCGCAAGTGATCAAGTTTTGCCTGTCGGCTTTCCAGATTGGCTTGCCGGCCGCCCAGGTTGGCCTGGGCTTCGGCCGGCGATGGTTCCGATTGCTCTGTCATGGAGTGATTTTAGCAGGGCGATAACTTATCGGGTCGGGACGGTCAGGATACGGCGATAACCTTCAGCCTGGTTTTCCCGCCGGGGGTTTGAACTTCGGCAATGTCGCCCGGCTTTTTGCCCAGCAAACATTCGCCGATGGGGGAGATGTGGGAAATTTTGCCCTGCGCCGGATCTGATTCCAGCGAGCCGGTAATCTGGTACTGCACCTGCTGGCCGCCTTCCCGTTCCACCGTTACCATGCGCCACAGTGCGACCGTCCCGGGTGGCGCGACGTTATCGGCGAGAGCGTCGCCGACCACGGCGTTGCCGATGAGGTTCTCCAATGAGCGGATTTTACCTTCGACGAAGGCGAGATCCTGCATGGCTGAATCCTGTTCGCCATTGTCGTCGGTGCCGCCCCGAGTTCGGGCAACGTTCATCTGCTCGGCGATGGCGGGTTTCTTGACGGTACGCAACTCTTCCAACGTGGCCGTTAGTTCGTCCAACTTGTCCTGGGACATATACTGGGGCACGGGCATATAACCACCGCCCTGAATCCTAAATAGCAAGGCGGGAGAGGCCAAATACAGCCTGCTCCCTTACATAACAATATACTTCAGCGCTCATATTTTGTAAAGCGGGAACGTGGCTCACGCAGGGCCTTTCGGTTTTACAAGAAATCCCCTCTCCCTTGATGGGAGAGGGTTAGGGTGAGGGTGAAGGTGTGAGATAGGGAACTATCCTGCGGCAGACTATACCCCTCACCCCAGCCCTCTCCCACAAGGGGAGAGGGAGAATCGAAAGACCCTGCGTGGCTCACGGAAGGCCTTTTCAAAGTTGTGGAAATTAAACACCCGCTCGTCCTGAGCCTGTCGAAGGACGGTTGCCGATGGTTCGACAGGCTCACCATGAGCGGAGTGAGTGAGTGCCACCCGCTCGCACTGCGCCCGTCGCAGGATCATCCCGAGCTTGTCGAGGGACGTGGCAATCCCGTTACACATAACACCAAAAATCCTGTCCATCCCGTTCATCCAGGTAAAAACCCGTCCCCTCCCCCGCGCATCCTGAGCCTGTCGAACGACCCGGCCGCTGCGTGAAAAAGCAAGTCGGTGCTTCCGGTAGCGTAGAATCCTGTTACAGACTTGGCATAGAATCTCATAACCGTAACCGGTTACGCACCAAAGGAAGGTGGCAATTTTGTTTCAACGAATGATCAAGGCGGCGATGTTCGACACCGCAACCTACGAGGAAATCGAAGCCGACCGCGGGGCATTGGATCAAGCAATAGTGGTGGTGATACTCGTCACCTTTTGCGGGATCATCGGAAGCATGTTGTCCGCGTTGCTAGCCGGCTTTGGCGTTTGGGCCGTGGTATTCGGTCTGCTCGCCGGTTTGACCTTCGGGGTAGCCCGTTGGGCATTGTGGGTCACGGCTCTCTACCTGGTGGGCGGTGTAATCCTGCGTACCACAGACACGCAAACGAGCTGGACGGAGCTGGCCAGGGTGGTTGGGTTCGCCTATACGCCCGGGGTACTGTCAATTTTTTCGTTCGTGCCGCTCCTGGGAAGTTTCTTTTTCTGGGCCGGTTTTTTCTGGACTATCGCCACCGTTGTGGTAGCCACCCGCCAGTCTCTGGACTTTGAATCCACGCCGCGGGCAATTGGCGTGGTCGTATTGGCCGCGCTCATTGCTCTCATTCCCTGGTGGATTATCATTGCTATACAGCAAGCGGTCCTGACACTCGTGATTTATTCGTACTTCTAACCTTGGCCGGTTAGGTCGACGGCCTCACGTGGCGAGTTTGGGTTGGAACCGCGTCGATCGTGTTACAGTTGCGGAGCGTGTAACAAACCCAGCTACGGAGGGCGCCATGCGAGACAAGTGGGCAGTTCGGGAATCGGTGTGGACGGCTCTTGAAGAAGCCCGGGTGGTGAAGGGTAAGTCCGTACACGACAAAATACCCCACTTCATCGGATGCGAGGACGCGGCCAGGCTGGCCGCCGAGTTGCCCGAGTGGCAGGCGGCCCGAGCCATCAAGAGCAACCCCGACCAGGCGCAACGCCCGTTGCGGCAATTGGCGCTGGAACACGGCAAACTGCTCTACATGGCGGTTCCCCGCCTGAAGGATGAGCGCGTGTTCATCGAACTGGACCCATCCCGCCCGGAGGTTGAGCCGGCCAAAGCCGCGACCATCTCAGGAGCGTTCAAAGTGGGACGCCCGGTTTACGTGGCAGAGATGCAGCCCATCGACCTGGTGATATCGGGTTCGGTGGCGGTCAACCGGCGGGGTGTTCGCATCGGCAAGGGTGGCGGGTTCGCCGACCTGGAATACGGACTGGCCGCCGCCGCTGGGGTGGTCCGTCCAGATACTCCGGTCATCAGCACGGTGCACTCCATGCAGGTGCTGGACGAAGACCTTCCGTACACACAGCATGACGTACCTCTGGCAGTGGTGATAACGCCGGATGCCATCATCCGGTGCGACGGCGACGCCGAAGATTTGCCCAAGCCAAAAGGGATTTACTGGGAAGACCTCGACGAGCGCAAGATTCGTTCGATTCCGCTGCTGGTGAAGCTGCGGCAGGAAAACGGATAGGTGGCCAGCCCCGTCTGGAGAGCAATCACGCTGCGTGACCAAACGCGGCGCCGGGCAGATGCGTAAGTATGCAGTAGAGGCAAGGATGTTGAAATATCGCTTTTCGGGTCTGGCGCTAGCGCTATGCGTCCTGCTGACCGTTGCGTTCGTGGTGGGGTGTAGCGGCGAGCAGCCGGCCGAGCTGTCCTCACCCACCACCGGCGTCAGCGACCAGCCGACCGAGCAGCCCACGCCCGCCACCGCTGGCAGCGCCCGGCCCGCCGAACAACCCACGCCCACCGGCGACGGGCAGGCCCCAGCCAGTGGCGGTGAGCTGTCCATCAAGCTGCCCCCGGCCATCAGCAGCGGTGGGAATCACACCTGCTTGTTGCAGGAAGACGGCTCGGTAGTCTGCTGGGGCAATAACGATGCTGGCCAGGCCAGCCCGCCGATAGGCGAGACCTTCGCGGTCGTCAGCAGTGGTAGCCGGCACACCTGCGGATTGCAGGAAGACGGCGCGGCGGTGTGCTGGGGCAATAACGATGATGGCCAGGCCAGCCCGCCGGCAGGCGAGACCTTCGCGGTCGTCAGCAGTGGTAGCCGGCACACCTGCGGATTGCGGGAAGACGGCTCGGTGGTTTGCTGGGGTAGTAATGAATACGGGCAGAGAAGCCCGCCGGAAGATGAGACGTTCGCCGCCATTAGCAGCGGTTGGCGTTCCACCTGTGGCCTGCGTACGGACGGCACGGCCGTGTGCTGGGGTAAACGGGGATGGTCGCCGCCGGTGGATGAGACGTTCACGGCCATCAGCGGTGGCATGTATCGTGGCTGTGGGTTACGCGAAGACGGCGTGGCGGTTTGCTGGGGCGATTACGATTGGATAGGCCCTCCGGCGGGCGATACCTTTGCGGACATCAGCACCGCGAGTGTTTACTCGTGCGGGTTGCGAGAAGACGGCTCCCCGGTGTGCTGGGGCAATAGAGATGCGTATGCCGACAGACCCCTCCCGGAGGGCGAAACCTTCGAGGCCATCAGCAGCGGGTCTCGCCACACGTGCGGGCTGCGGGAAGACGGCTCGGTCCTGTGCTGGGGCTGGGACCGTGCTGGTCAGGCAAGCCCGCCTGAGGGTGGGAGCTTCGCCGCCGTCGACGTTCATGAGCACGTCTGCGGGTTGCGAGAAGATGGTACTGTAGTGTGCTGGGGTGGCCTTACGCCGGGGGGATGGGACAGCCCGCCGGAAGGAGAGACGTTCGCGGCCGTCAGCGTTGGTGAGTATCACATCTGCGGTTTGCGAGAAGATGGTACTCCAGTGTGCTGGGGTGGCCAAGCTTGGCGCCAGTCGATCCTGCGCCAGACAGGTCTACCGGAGGGTGAGGCGTTCACTGCCATCACCAGCGGTGCATCTTACGCCTGCGGGCTGCGCACAGACGGCGCGGCAGTGTGCTGGGGAAGTAAGAACTTTGGCCAAACAAACCCACCGGAGGGTGAGGTGTTCACCGCCTTGAGCAGTGGACGGAATCACACCTGCGGGTTGCGGGAAGATGGCGCGGCAGTGTGCTGGGGCAATAGAGAATTTGGCCAAGCAAGCCCACCTGAGGGTGAGGTGTTCACCGCCTTGAGCAGTGGACGGGATCACACCTGCGGGTTGCGGGAAGATGGCGCAGCGGTGTGCTGGGGAGATAGCGAATTCGGCCAAGCAAGCCCACCAGACGGCGAGGCGTTCACTGCCATCGCCAGCGGTGCGTTTCACGCCTGCGGGATGCGCACAGACGGGACGGCGGTGTGCTGGGGAGATAATGAATTTGGCCAGACAAGCCCACCGGACGGCGAGACCTTCGTGACCATCAGCAGCGGAGTGTCTGCTTCCTGCGGGTTGCGTGAAGACGGCGAGGTCATGTGCTGGGGTGAGTCTTCAGCGCTGGTTCACCCGTGATTCCAGGTCAAGCACCCTGTAACTCTGATTAATTTTCCCCCTTCCTCTGAAGTGCCATCAACGCAATCCGCCGGGTTTTGTCGTAGTATAATCGTATTTGAACAGAACGCCGACCCAGCACTCTGCTTCCAGTCGGTCAATGAAGAAGGAGGTACGGAAAGATGACCCAACAGATGCACGCTCAAATGGGAGGATCCACCGAAGGATCGGAGGAGCTCATCGCCGCCGGGGCGGTTAGCTTCGGGTTGGAGTACCGCACCAACGTGGGGGCCATGAACGACGAGGGTATCTGCATCCACGTTTACGGAAACGATATTGAAGGTGACGACAAGGAACTGTTGCGCTTCGACTGCTTCCGAATCAGCCCCCACTACCACTATCGGAATGCGCCCATCGGGCAAAACCATCGCCTGGAGCTGGACTTCACCGCCGAGGGAGATTCGCTGGCCTGGACACTGGACAAAATCCAGAACCGTTTGCCGATAATGCTGCTCCGCTGCGAGGCTAACTCCACTGCTCGCCAGGTCGACCAGCGGGATGTTGCAGCGGCAGTGCCTCACATCGTGGCCTGGGCAGAGACCAAGACCCACAACCGAGCCTAACCCAACCACGGAAAACTCGAGTGATCCAGCGGCAGGTTGAGATGGGACACGGGATCGACCCTGCCGCTAACATCACCCGCGTTGAGCCGGTATCCAGTCTCAATGAGACTAAACGCCCCTCTCCTCCGGGAGAGGGGTTCTTCAATTACTGAGCCGTGAGCCAATATCTAAACCAATCCCTTCCGTCATTCCCGCGAAAGCGGGAATCCAGTAAGGCCAGAGAGAAGGAACCTGGGTTTAGATAAGCATTCACGCATCAGTAAAGCGAGCCTCGCCTACAGCAACACCGCCACGCCTCGGCCCACCAGGATTGCGCCCACCGCCAGCAGGGTCAGGCCCATAACGAGGATCAGCAGGTTCAGATTCACCTTGCCGGTGAGATTGGCGCCCAGGTAGCTGCCGACCATCGCCGCCGCGCCCATCAGCGCCAGGAGAATCCAGTCCACCTGCCCGTAAAGCACGTGGCCGACCCATCCGGCACCCCCCATCACGAAACCGATGAACAGGTTGGTGCCGGCCGCGATGCGGGGGTCAACTCGCAGGATGCGAACCAGGGCCGGCAAGCGGATGCTGCCCAGGATCAGACCCACGGCTCCACCCAGCATTCCGACGGCGAACCCTATCACGCCCTCGGACGCGACGCGCCGGGGGGTGAACAATCCGGCGGAACCCTCAAGACCTGCTCCAAACAAAGCGCCGTCTGAACGTCCCGCTTGCATCCGGTTGCGGGCGATAATCAGAAACTCAGCGCCTTGCCAGAAAACCAGCGCACCAGCCAGGGCAATCAGCAGCTCATCGGGAGTGCGGTCGCTGAGCAACCCGCCGATGAACGCGCCGATGAACGCGGGCACGCCCATGGTAAGCACGATGCGCAGGTTCACCCGCCCGGCCCGCAGATGCCGGATGGTGCCGGCCAGGGACGCCAGGCTGCTGACCAGAATGTTCGTGCCGCCGGCAATGGGCGCGGGCAGTCCCAGCAGCAGCATGGCCGGCAAACGCATGGTGCCCAGCGCCAACCCGACGAACCCGCCCAGTATGCCCACCAGGAAGGAGATAACCGTCAGCAGGGCGGCGTGCCAGATGGTAACGTCGGAGGGCAGACCGATTTCTGAGAGGGTCATGGCAGTGGGCAGCCTGAACGTGTGATTCCGGTTGGCGGCGGCGTGATCACAGCAAGACGCTCAACGACCGCCATAACAACATTATCCCCGAACCCGTCAACGCCGCTCCCATTACCAGGATAAGCAGATTGCGGTCAATCCGGCCCGTAAGTCGGGCGCCCAGATAGCTGCCCACGATGGCGGTGGGACCCAATATCAGCAACAACTTCCAATCGAACTGGCCGTACAACAGATGCCCAACCCAGCCCAGGGCGCCCATTACCATTCCGATCAACATATTGCTGCCCGCCGCGACCCGGGGATCGGCGCGCAGGATTCGCACCATGAGCGGCAGTCGAACCGAGCCAAGCAGCAGGCCCACGGCGGCGCCCAACAGACCGATGCCGAGACCTGCTCCGCCGGTGGCGACAAGTCGCGCCGCCGGGTACGCGCCACCTGAACTATCCGGTTCGTCGGCTCCTTGCCGGCGTTCCGCAGCGGACTTGCTCTGCCGCCGGGCCAGCAGCGTCATGGCGATACCTTGCCAAAGGATGAGGCCGCCGATCAATCCGATGAGGAGATTTTCCGGCGCCCGGCTGCTGAATAGTCCGCCGATAAATGCGCCGGCGAATGTGGGCAAACCGACCACCATGACTATGCGGACTTGCACGCGCCCGTCGCGCAGGTGTCGATAGCTGCCGACGATGGCGGCCACGCTGCTTATCAGGATGTTGGTTCCTGCTGCCGCCGGAGCGGGAATGCCCAGCAGCAGCATCAGGGGCAAACGCAGCGTGCCCAACGCCAGGCCGATCAGCCCGCCCAGCAAGCCGATGAAAAATGATGACGCGAACAGCAACGACACGTGCCACAGGAGCAACTCATGTGGCAGGCCCAGCGTGAAAGAATCCATCAGAACCTTTCTCCACCGGGCTCCCGATAGCGCCGGCTGTGGGGGGTTGCCTAGGGCTGGCCGACTGCCTCGGCTACGCCAACCTCTGCCATCAGGTCGGTGATCTGACGCCAGGTTTCGTCTTCGACGAAAATGCCGTCTCTGCGACGTTGCTGCTCGGTGCGATGTTCGATTTCACCGGGGTAGAACACTTCGCTGAACCCGGCGGCCGGCGGCGAGGTCTTGACGAATTCGGCGAACTCGGTCATCTCCTGCTTGAAGTCCTCCAGAGGGCGGAATTTCGACACGTCGAAAACAGCCAGGAAGCAGCCGTCGTTGTGCCGGGCCTGCGGGTCGATGCCGAAACCCAGGCCGGTGAGCAGTCCGGAGAACATCTCTACCATGAACGACAGGCCAAATCCCTTATGGCCCTGATCGGCGCCCACGGGCAGGATGGCGCCGCCGGCAGCGTAGTCGTTCGGGTCGGTGGTCGGGTCACCGTTTTTGTCCACGATCCAACCGGGCGGTACGGCTTCGCCGCGGTTGCGAGCCAGGGAAATTTTACCGGCAGCCACCGCCGAGGTCGCCATGTCGAGAAGCACCTGGCCCTCCAGGTTGCTGGGCACACTGATGCAAATTGGGTTGGTTCCCAGGCGACGGGCGCGCCCGCCAAAAGGCGCAACGGCCTTGGGGCCAGCTCCGGAGTCGGCGGTCAGCAGGGCGATCATGCCCTCCTGAGCGCACATGGTGGGATAATCGCCCAGGCGGCCAATATGGCTCTGGCGGCGGATGGTGAAGGCGGCAACGCCGCTCTCCTTGGCCTTGGCGATTGCCATGCGGGTGGCCCTTTCGGTTACCACGAACCCGAAACCCCAGTGGCCATCGACGACGGCGGTGGTCGGCGTCTCGCTAAGTACCTCGAAAGGAGCGCCGGGTACGATGTGGCCGCGGTCAATTCGCTCGCAGTATTCGGGGATGTGGATGACGCCGTGGGAATCATGCCCCGTCAGGTTAGCCTTAACCTGATGGGTCGCCACGATTTCGGCCTCATCGGCGGGGGTGCCTTTGGCCCGGTAGATGTGGACGGCGACTTTATGCAGGTACTCGGGTTGAAAAACGGGCATCGGAAACCTCCGTAGCGCGGGGTGATTACCTAAATTAAACGTGGTGGAATTGTAGCAGGAAAGCGCCGGCCTGATATGCCGGTCAGCCGGCCAGCAGGCGCTCCACCTCGCGGCAGAAGCGGTCGAAAGATTGGGAACGCTGGCGGGCCAGGAGTACGTCAACAGCACTGGATAGTTCGGCTTGATGTAGCGTTGGTTTGTACGGGGAGCCGCTTGGCATATGTTGGCTTAGCCATTCTTTCGCACCACGGATGTCTTCGAGGTCCTGTGGTACCGTGGTGTCTGCGTCAATACTGACGTAACTGGCGATCGATTCTAAACCAGCTATAAACCAAGCCTCGTATTCCCGGTTGGCTATGCTCACAGAAACTCGCTCAAGGGGAATACGCACTGACAGTCGTTGCAACAATTGTGGTCCCAGTTCCGCAGGGCAATCGTCATCTGCGTCGAGCAAGACAATCAGTCTTGCCTCTGGCCCACCTTCACGAAAGGCTTTTACGGCGTAATCCTCCAGAGCATCGGGCCGATTTTTCAGGGCATCTCGCTGGACTCGAAACGGTGGGCGGACAATTGGACGGACTGCCAAACTGCTATTTGTAGCTATATTGTAAATAAGCTTGGGGAAGGCTTCTTCTTCACCCTCACCTTCTACTATTGACGTGATAACCGGCAATGTCATAGATCAATGAGCCGACCCACGTACTCGGCGGGCGGCTTCACAACCACTTCCGTCGGAGACAATCTCCGCTGCCTGAGAAGTTCCCCTGGTGTGCACAACCTTTCCTGAAGCAGTTTACGGCTGCTTTCTACAATGGGCCCGATTTGTGTATTGCCGGCATCAGTGTCCGTTGCCAGTATCGAGTTTATAGGAACCTCTCTGCGGTCCAGGAGGTCGGCACTGTGTGTAGTTATCAACACCTGCGCCCGATCCTGTCCGTCCTCGATGGCATCCCAAAGGATGCCGGCCGCGGCTGGGTGTAGCGCGATTTCCGGCTCCTCAATGCCGATAAGCGATGGATATTCACCGTCACCTTGCAACAGTGCAGTCAGTACCGCCAGCGAGCGCAGTGTACCGTCGGACATATTAATCGCAGGGAACCGCCAAGGCGATTTCTGGCCGGCAACTTGCTGCCGGAACTGGATAGTCTCGAGATTAGCCATCGGTATGGGCACTCGTTCGACGCCTTCAATTCCGGGAACTATCTTCCCCAGATACTGTTGGATGCGCTTGAAACTCTGCGGCCTGTTTTTGCTCAATCCAGCAAGGACGCTGGCCAGATTGCGGCCATCTTCGGATAGCAACTCGTCAGGGTCGGGAGGCTGAGGCCAGCGCATCACATCGGGAGCAAAACTATAGAAGGCCATACTGGTTAACGCATCATAAACTGGTCGGAACTCTTCGACATTACTGGCGCTTACCAAAAACAAACGATCCGAAACAGGACGGGGCAATCGCACGTCTAAGTTAGAGTCGACGATTTCGCCCTCTTTTATCTTGAAACGTGTGGGTTCGCCGATGGCTTCAAGTGCTCCTACCGAACAATGTTCGTTTAGTACCGCAAATCCGCCGTTCCGTTGCGAAGTGACCTCAAACGCGTACATCCCTTGCCTTGCGCCATCAGGCAAAGTGAAATGCAGTTCGATAGCGAAATTTGACGGGTGCCCACCGGAGCGTCGCCGAACCTCATTGACCCCGCCTCGCTCCCGCAAGGCGTGGTCCAAGGTCATATCCAGAGCCTGGTGAGTTAGCGACAGCGCATCCAGAAAGTTGCTTTTGCCGGAGCCGTTGGGCCCCACCAGGATTGCCAATGGCCCAAGTTCAACATCACACTTGGCGATGCTCTTGTAGTTCCGCAGTTTCACGCGGTGAATGAACGTTGGTTTGGGCATTTTCGCTCTCCTTGCGTCGGAACCTCATTATAGCCCGATTTGCCGGCGTTCCATCGCTGCAATTACACTGCCTCCATCACCATTCGGAGGGAACCACTATGAAGGCTGTTTATATCAACGAAACCGGAGGGACCGACGTACTTACGGTGGGAGACCGTCCCGAGCCGGAGATTAGCCCTGGCGAGATTTTGCTGCGGGTGGGCGCCAGCGCCCTGAATCACCTGGATTTGAACCTCCGTGCCAACAACTGCCGACGCTTCCCTCACATCCTGGGCTGCGACATCGCAGGCGAAGTAATGCAGATCAGCCCTGACTCCGGCGCCAATCTGAAGGTTGGCGACCGGGTCCTGCTGGATAACCGCGTGAAATGCGAGGGTCACAATCTCTGCGAACACTGCGCCGGCGGCAACGACCAGTGGTGCTCGCGCCAACTGCGCATTGGCGTCGATGTGGATGGCGGCCACGCCGAGTACGTTACGGCGCCAGCCATCAACGCCTACACGATTCCCGATGAGATGTCGTTTACGGAAGCCGCCGCCCTGCCCATCGCTGCCCACACCGCCTGGCACTGCCTGATTACCCAGGCGAAGCTGCAGCCGTGGGACGATGTGCTGGTGCAGGCGGCTGGCTCGGGCGTGGGCAGCATGGGCATCCAGATTGCCAAGATGATGGGATGCCGCGTCATCACCACCGCCGGCAGCGACTGGAAGCTGGACGAGGCCAGGAAGCTGGGCGCCGACGAGGTCATCAACTATCGCGAGGTGGACAGCATCAGCAGCACGGTGCGCGAGATGACCAACGGTCAGGGTGTGGACGTGGTGTTCGACTGCGTCGGCGCCGATGTTTGGCACGAGAACATGCTGTCCCTGAAACACGAAGGACGCCTGGTTATCACCGGCGTAACGTCGGGCAGTCAGACATCCATGGATCTGTCAATCCTGCACGGGCGGCCACTGCACCTTATGGGCAGCGGAGGCCGCAGCCGCCGTTCGATGGCGGACGTAATGAAGATGGTGAATCAGGGTGCGCTGCGCGGTATTGTCGGGCGAACGTTCCCCATGGACGGGTTGGCAGAGGCGCACCAGGTTATGCACGACCGCGATTTCTTCGGCAAGCTGGTGCTGGAGCACTGAGATAATTGTGAAACTCCAGTCCCTGCCTACTGTCATTGCGAGGAACGTAGCCGCTCATGGTGAGCCTGTCGAACCGCGTGGCAATCCCGTTGCAGCAGCGGCGGCGGTTTCAGCGACGAAATTCCCGCGCTGGCTCGCAATGACAAGTTTCGCAATCTTCTAGTATTACAACGACGGTTGGAATGGTAGGATAATCGGGCAGTTAGTGCATGCTTAGGGAGGTGAGGCAGGGTGATGAATGCGGCGATTTTAGAAGGGGTTTACGACGCCTTCATGGATTTTCACGCCCTAACTCGTCCCTGAAATATTAGAAATCGCTAGAAAAAGGAGATTCAATGCGCTTCCTGCTGTCCGTCCTCTGCTTGTTTTTAGCTTTGGCTGCCTGCACGTCCCCCACGCCCACGCCGGCGCCCACCGCTACCGCCATCCCTGCCGCTGAGCCGACCGCCGTTCCCACCCCCACGTCCCTGCCTGCTGCACAAGCGGCGGCGCCTCGGGTGCCTACGGCTACCCTTCCCGCCACGCGAACCTCGGCACCACAGCCTACGGCTACACTAGTACCCACGGCCACTCCGGTCCCCACCTCTACTCCGGCGCCGACTCCCACGCCAACGCCTGTGCCCGCGCCCACCGCCGCACCAGAGCCCACGGCCGCGCCTGCCCCCACGTCAACGGCCGTACGGGTGCCAACGTCCACCCCCGGCCCTCCACGACTCGCTATGGAGCCTTCCCGACGGTTGGGCAATGTTGACCTGGAGACGCTGTTCGATGAGATTATCACCAAGACTGAACAGCGGGAGGCTTTCTCGGAAGTCAAGGAGGCCAACATAGGGTTTTCCGCCATCGAGGATATGAGGGCGCTCCGGGACGAGTTCCTGGCCGCCGAGACGAAACTGGACCTCTACTTCGCGCTGGTCAAACTCAGCGGCGCCCGGCGTGACACACACCTTCCAGTGCGTACGGTCGAAGGCGGGCTGCCAGGGCCGGAGGACCGGTCGTGTGTCGCCGCGCCGATTATGGTACTCCCCGAAATATCACATGTTCACAACCCGACCTTCTTTGTTGCCCGTGTCGATGAAGGGGTGAACTCGCCGCAAACGGGAGACGCCATCGTCGCCGTCAACGGCCGCTCCATGGCAGAGTACATTGACGAATTGGCCCCCTTGACACGCCATTCCACTCTGCCCGGACTGTACTGGCGGTTGGCGGACGACATGACTCAACGGCTTGACCGGATCCCGCGGACCGCATATTCCGACCGCCTGTATCTCACCTTCGAGCGGCCGTCCGGTGAGCGCTACGACGTGGCCCTGCCCTACAGCGCCCGATGCTCCCGCTACACGGTGGTATCGGACTTTCCCGGATTCGAACCGGTGATGCAGCGGGAAAACTTCAACGTATTCCTTCACGAAACCCATGAAATAGTCCTGCTCCAATGGCTGGACTTCGAGTTGGACGAACTGATCGAGGATGTTCCTGCCCTGATGGATTATGCAGAGAGGAATGACCTGCTGGACTACGACCTGATTATCGACGTCACTCTGAGCGGTGGAGGTTCGGGCGGCGCCTACACCATACAACGGTTGGTTGACCAGCCCTTCCGACCGACGTTTGGCAATGTCCGGATAAGCGACCTGGGGGAAGAACGCATTGAGCGCTATGCGGGTCGAAGGCCCAGGACCGGTGAGCCCGACATATTCGGTCTCAATCTGAGCCGAACCTGGTTGATCGACTGGGCGCGGACCGATGCCACCGAATCGATTCGCCGTGGCGATGAATATACGGCCCCGGTGCCCTTCAAGCTTGCCCACCTGCCCAAGGATTCCGACGGCATCCTTCAGCCAGCTCCCGTCCATTTCAGCGGCAAGGTGACCATCATCAATGCCAGGACCTGGGGAGGGTCACACCTGGATCAATTTGTGGCAATGTTCGTCGATAACGACCTGGCTACCTTCATAGGGGTGCCCACGGGAGGCTTCAGCAACACCTGGGAGGACGACGAAGTTCTCTACTTTCCCGGTACGGCGCGGCCAGTGGTGCGATTCTATTGGACCATTGGCCACACGATTCGTCCGAACGGTGAGGTCCTGGAGGGGAACCCGGCGCAACCCGACATCTACATTCCGATTACCCGAGACAATCTCCAAGAATACCACCAGTTGCTCCTCGATGAGGCCATCGCTGTCCTCGATCCCTAATGTGACAGCGACGGCTTTAATCGGCGACTTGCGTCGCTTCGGGCCAGAGGAAGACGGAGCGTTCTGTATCAAACCTCGTTTATGCTTGGCACACACTCGGATCCGTGCTTGATCCGCAACCCGTCGTTGTAATACCAAGAGCCCTGCCCTGCCTGGCAAACAGGAGCAGCTCCGCACGGTAGTCAACTCCAGTGTGGGCGGTTACAATAATCGGCACCAACCGATTGCTTTATCACTGCGTAGGAGGCCACTGCACCATGAAGATTGCCCGTTATCTCGCCCACGGCGCCGAACACTACGGCGTTGTCGACGGCGACCAGGTTACCGCCATCGAGGGGAGTCCTTTTGATTCTCCGGTCAAACTGACCGACCACGTCCACAGCCTGTCCGACGTCAAGCTGTTGGCGCCGGTGCACCCGGGGAAAATCCTGGCGATGGGTTTGAATTACACCAGCCACGTCGGTGACCGGCCCGCTCCCGAATACCCAATGATTTTCCACAAGACCCCTACCAGCGTAATTGGTCCGGAAGACTCCATCATCCGCCCCAAAGAGGTGCAGCGATTTGACGCCGAGGGCGAGATGGTCGTTGTCATCAAGGACAAGTGCAAGAACGTAACCAAAGAAGACGCGCTGAATCACGTGCTGGGTTACACCTGCGGCAACGACGTTAGCGCCCGCGACTGGCAGCAGAAAGACCGCCGGGAGAACAACTCGGACTGGTGGCGCGCCAAATCGGCAGATACGTTTTCGCCCATGGGGCCGTGGATCGAAACCGATGCCGACCCTCACGCCCAGCACTTGCGGACGCGGGTAAACGGCAACGAAGAGCAGAACGAAACCACCGCTCACCTGATCTTCGACGTGCCGACGATGATTGAGTTCATCACGAGGTATGTCACGCTCGAGGCTGGCGACTGCATCTTTACCGGCACCCCGGGCACCACCTCCGACATGGCCGACGGCGCCGTCTGTGAGATCGACATCAGCGGCATCGGCGTCCTCCGCAATCCGGTCAAGCTGGAATCCTAAGCAACTTTCGATTATCCGGCGATTAGTGGGGGCGAATAATTATTCGCCCCTACGGTGTTTGAAAGGGGATGCGGGCGTGTTCCCTCTCCCACTGGGAGAGGGTTAGGGGCGCTCACCGGAGTAGGGCCAGGCCAACGTTCCGTTGGCTGATTGCGGCGGAGCCACACTACAGCCCCACCCGTCGCAGCGTGTACGCTTCCGACGCCATTATCTCCTCAATCTTCGGCGGCAGTCCGCGAAAATCATCGGTGGCCGCCGAGATTAGCCTTCCGCTCAAGGCCCCGCTCTCTGCCGAGGCCAGCCAGACCGCCAGTTCGGCGCACTCGTCGATTGATGCGCCGCCTCCCGACGTTACCCGCAGGCCGGTTTCGTGGATCAACGTGGCGCCCGCCTGCGCGGCCTCTTCCGTCATCTTGTCCCACATACTGGTGTGCACTGATCCTGGCCCCAGGGCATTCACCGTTATCCCCTTGTCCTCCAATTCCAGGGCCAGCACCTCGGTCAGCCGTACCACCGCAGCCTTGCTGGAACAGTAGGCTGACATATTGCTCCAGGCGTTGGTGGCTCCGGCTCCGGACAGGTTGATTATCTTGCCCGCTTCCTGTCTCAGCATCACCGGTATTGCCGCGCGGCAGCACAGGAAAATGCCCGTCAGGTTGACGGTTACAGTGTCAATCCAGGCCGCAACGTCGTTGGTCTCCAGCGGGCCAATCGGCCCGGAGATTCCAGCATTGTTGACCAGAATGTCGAGCCGCGAGTATTGAGCGACCGTTGCATCCACCAACCGCTCCACCTGGGCATGGTTGGTTACGTCGGTCGGAACAATCAAGGGAACCGAACCGGCCGCCTCTACCATTGACCCGGTTTCGCGTAGTTCCGCTTCGTTGCGGGCTGCCAGCGTCACCCGCGCGCCTTCCCGGGCAAAGGCGACGGCAATGGCCTGGCCAATCCCGCGTCCGGCTCCGGTAACCAACGCTACCTTGTCTTGCAGCTTCATTACACTTTCCTCCCGGCCTTTCTAACGCCAGGGATAGACCAATTCGCCGTCCGCTGACTCAGGGGGCCACACTACCACTTTGTCCCCGTGCTGCCTTTGCACCAATGCAACTTCCCGACCCACCTGCCGGCCGGATTCATCGATGCGAAAGCGCCCGTAGAAGGTGGTGAAGTCCAGCGCGCCGGCAGCTTCCCGAAGCGCGGATTCGTCGATATTGCCGGCCTCTTGTATGCAACGCTCCGTCACGAGTCCGGCGGCAAATGCCTGAGCCATGGGATAGTCCACGGGAAGGCCCCGGGTGACAGCCGCGCTTTGCAGCAGATTCACTGCCTGTACTCCGGTGGGACCGAAGTCCGGATTGGCGACACTTACGGCCGGCTCCCACTGGCTAGGGCCGATGAAACCGCCGGCGCCGGCACCCAAAGCGTCGGCGAATTCGGCGATGGGCGTGGCCACCACCACGGCCAACCCAATATGGCGCGTCGTTTGCAGGTTCACGATGGCCTGCGCCAATGCAACATCGTGGCGGATGCGGCCCACCGCTACGAGTAGATCCGGTTCCCTTTCGGCGATCGCGCGGGCGATCTCGGTAAAGTGGAATTGCGTGGGACGATATCGCAACTCCAGGGTCGTCTTGAATCCAAGGTCGCGAGCGACAGTTTCCACGCCGCGAGTGACCGTCCTGGCGAACGCGCCGGTGTCGATACGGACGATGACCAGCGATCCGGCGTCCGGATTAACCTGGCGCGCCAACGCCGGTGCGCCGACCAGGTAGCGATCAGCAGGGGTGAGGATGCCGACGACGTTGCGGTAACCCCGGGCGTAAACAGCGTCGCCCGCCCCTCCGTGGTTCCACATCAACCTGCCGTACGAATCGGCAACCTCGGCGGCGGCGGTTGTCAGCCCGGCCGAGTACGGGCCGAAAAGCAGGTCAACGCCGTTAGTAGTTATCAGCGTCTCCGTGGCCCTACGAGCGCCATCGGCCATGCTTCCATCATCGATGTGGGACAGCGAGACCGTGCATTGACGATCCCCCACATTCAGGCCGCCGCCGGCATTTGTGTGATCAACCCACGCTTGCAACCCGGCCAGCGCCTGCCGTCCCTGCGTGGCGAACTGGCCGGTCAGGGATACGGAAATCCCGGCATTAATTGTGGGCGGGGACGTCATGGGACAAGTTTATCACCTCCACGCACTTATCATCGAACGGAGATGCAACACGCGGCAACCAAATGGCCGGGACGCGCAGCCGAGGCTGATATGCGCCCGGCGCCGGCAATGGCGTCATATTTCCTCATGTCATTGCGACCCCGTACTTGATACGGGGGTGGCAATCTCGTCGCCGTAGCAGCGGCGGTTCGCCGACGTGTGTTCAACCTCAACGAGATTGCCACGTGGTTCGACAGGCTCACCATGAGCGGCTACGCTCCTCGCAATGACAACCGAATGACCCTGGGATTTTACCCGCGTGGCCGGAAGATTCCGAAACTGCTGGTGTAGCCGTGGAGGAAGGTGGTCCCGCTTACCGGCCCAATCTCTCCATTGCAGAAGAAGCCACCCAAAGGCACGGTTGCGCCCACCTTATCGTGAAAAACCTCGGTGTCGTGGTTGGACTTGCCGTAGAGGTATTTACCGCGTCCCAGGCACGAGAACAGCAACGCGCCATGAGCCGGGTTTTCCCGGTTGTCTATGGCGTAGCGTTCCAGCACCGCGGAAAGGTCTTCGGCAGACGTTTCGGCGTCGCGCAAGTGGAACTGAACCAGCTGGCCTTCTTTGAGCATTTCGCCAATCGCGAGAACGCCGCTGCGTTGATCCATGCCCATCACGTTTCGGATCAGGAAATCGCCCTGCTGCGGTTCATCGATGAGGGCATCCATGACCACACCAAGAAACAGCGAGTTCTGCATCAGGTCGCGATCCCTCTGGTCAGCCTGCTGGAAGATGCTTCGCAGCACGTTCAGGGGCTGTTGCTCGTCCAGCTCAACCAGAAAATTGCGGTCGCTCTTGGTGATGCGCATGGGATTGCCGATGGGGCGGCAACCCTGTGCAACCACCGTCTCTACGACGATGTTGCCGGACAAGGCAACGCCAATGGCGCCGGAGTCGTGATAATCCTGACCCAGGAACAGGCCGTTCTGTCGCGCACCCTGGCCGGCGCTGGCCAGTCCGCCGATTTTCGCGGCGGCGGGATACGCATAATCCATTCCCAACAACAGGTTTTGCGCCGGAAATGACATCGGATCAACCAGCAGAACGAACTGTGGTTCTTCCTCGGGGGTGACTCCCAGCGCTTCGTGCCATTTGTCGGGCGGCGCGTCCATATCGGGCAGGGCGTCGCCCTCCAGGCGAATGGGTTTTATGTTGACACCGGGCAGGCTGGCCGCAGTTAGAGACACCGCCGGTTCCTGCTCGATTTCGGTTCCGCCGCCGATGATACCACCGCCGGAGCAACCCAACACGAGAACCTGTGGCCCCAGCAGTTCGCGAACCACGGAGGGCAGGTCAACGTAGTCTGACGCATATTCGGACGATGCGAACACTACCGCAAGATCGGCAGCAGTGTCCCCCATTGTCGCCCGTATGGATGCGGCGCACTCTTCCAGTGCCTGCCGCAAAGTGTTTTGTTGCGATAGCGCAGAAGCCCACTGCATGACAACACCTCGTCGTCGCGTGCCCTCGGGGGATTGAGTTAGGCGTGAGTATAGCATAGGGGGCAGTCATTAGCTCCGAGGGGTCAGGGCTGACCCAGGGTCATTCGGTTTTCCCGGTTTTGTCATTGCGAGGAGCGCAGCGACGTGGCAATCTCGTTGAGGTTGAGCACGTGCCGGGGAACCATCATTGCTACGGCGACGCGATTGCCACGCTGCGCTCGCAATGACATGAGGAAAACCGAAAGGCCCTGAGGGCTGACCGGACAACTCGGTGATAGTCACTGGACCGCCGGAAACGGCGTCAACGTTGAGGTTGCTGCCCTGCAACAGTTGCATTCCGAGAATGGGTTCAGATCCTATGTTGACAGCGACGACCTCTTTGTAGTTTCCGTGCCACATAATCCGAGCGTTGTATCTGGCAAAAGTGTCAACTGTTCTGTCAGCCTCACGCATACCCACTTTGTCATTGCGAGGAGCGCAGCCCCTCATGGTGAGCCTGTCGAACCACGTGGCAATCTCGTTGAGGTTGAACACACGCCAGCAAACCACCATTGCTACGGCGACGAGATTGCCACGCTGCGCTCGCAATGACAAAGTGGGTACGCGTGAGTTCCGTCAGCCAGGGCAAGCGTAATATCATCGACACGTATCAAATTGAGTCGGTCAATGATGTCTTTAGGAATGATTACTTCCTCGGTGCATCCGGTGTCTATGACGAAATCGACAACGAGGCTGGCGTTGCCAGTGCCCAAGACGTTCAAGCTAATGACTGGTTCAAGGTACTCGTTGACGACGCCATAGTGCATCAGTCAGTTTCTTTTACTGGGCGGATACGTCGGGGACTGCGGACACGCCCAGTGTAGGATTCACGGCGGTGCATGTGGTGCATAATGGCATCCGGACGTCGCTCTCGCAGCAGACGCATGGTGGTTGCCTGATTTGCTCCAATTTCGTAGTCGCCGCTCAGAATGTCGATCATTACGTGTTTGTCTGCATCTTCACTAAAAATCAGGTGACGGATTTGGGCGTCGTAGATCTCGTGGCCGCGACGTTTTTGCTCTTCGTAGGGGATTTTGCTGTCTGTAGCCAATGGTGTCCACCTCCAACGTGGAATGGCGGATTGATTGTTTTCTACTCTGGCGCCACAGTGTAGGGGTGTCCCCTACATAATGTATCGTTCACCTGTCCTTATTGGAATGCTGCCATCCCCGGTTGACGGGCGGGTGGGTAACCAGTATATCTGTGGCAGGCATTAGCAGTTGGCAAGTGCCGCTAAATCGAGGAGGAAACCAACGATGGCAGAATTGAGTCCCGCCCGCGTGCTGGAAGAATTGAAGAAGAACGGCGCTACGCACGTGGTGTGGCTCCCTGACAGCGAGACCAACTTTCTCTACGTCCTGATGCGCGACGACCCAACGATGGACCTGGTGCCGGTGAGCCGGGAAGGCCACGCTTTTTCCACCGCGGCCGGGCTGGCTGCCGGCGGCGCGAAACCGGTTATCCTCATCCAGAACACTGGCATGATGGAGTCGGGCGACTCGCTGCGCGGCTGGGGTCTGGGCATGAACACGCCGGTGGTGATGATGGTGGGCTACCGCGGCTGGACGCGCCACGGCGTAATCACCGATACCGCCGCGTTTTACACCGAGCGATTCCTCCACGCCTTCAATATCAACTACTACCTGGTGGAATCGGACGAGGACGCAGACCGTATTTCGGTCGCCTTTGCCGAAGCCGCCCGGGAGAAGCGCCCGGTGGCGGTGCTCGTGGGCGACGAGTACCACGGGTTCAACGTAAGCCGCTAGCCACCAGTTAATTACAGGGATACACAGGTTTATGTATCAGAGAAAATTGCGAAACTCCAGTCCCTGCACTCTGTCATTGCGAGGAGCGTAGCCGCTCATGGTGAGTCTGTCGAACCACGTGGCAATCCCGTTGAAGCGATGGTGGCGGTTTCAGCGACGAGATTGCCAACCCCCGCATCGAGTACGGGGGCGCAATGACAAGTTTTGCAATTTTCCCTATCTATCAACAATTCATCTCATCCTGCATATCCTGTTCATCCCTGTAAAATATAGATTTTAGGAATTGCGATTGACAAGGAAGTGATTGATATGATGAAAACCGCAGAAATGCTGGAAGTTTTCAACAAGTCGCGCGGCGACGCCGTCGTCATTCCCGGCCGCGGCGGCCGCTTTTGGGTCGAACTGAGCGATAAGCCCGACCGCGACCTGCCCCTTGGCGACCCGGCGATGGGCGGGCACGCATCCTTCGCGCTGGGTTTGGCGCTGGCGTTGCCAAACGAACGCGTGGTCCTGTTTGACTCGGAAGGCGATGTTTTGATGGGAATGGGCGCATTGCCCACCATCGCGGAGAAGGCTCCCAAGAACCTGTATCACTTCATGCTGGACAATGGCGTGTACGCAACGACGGGCGGCCAGCCGGTGCCCAACGCCGACGTAATGGAGTACCACGTGGTGGCCCAGGGCTGTGGTTATCCGGCCACCTACTCCATCGACAACCTGGAAGATTTTGCGAATCAGATTGACGAGATCATGAGCCAGCCGGGCCCGGTGTTTGTGGCGCTAAAAATAGACCCGGAAATCATCAACGAGCCCATCAACAATCGACCGCAATGGCAGCGCAAAACCCGCAACCAGGCCGTAACCGACATGCAGGCCGAGCTGGGGATAGGCAGGTAATCAATTTGTAAGCCCTCTGTATCGATGAGTCGGTGATACCATATCGTAACAATCTTAACGGGTTCACCAGATGACAAAGGAAGTACTCGCAATGATCCTGGAGGAGGTTATACGCGGGGAATTGTCTTGGGATAAGATCGCTGCCCGCGGGGGTTTACCCACAGCCGATGATCCCTTGGTGTTGGCAAGCGGCGACAACATCAAAATAATCGGTTGCCCGTCGATATCGATTAGGTTGTGTTGACATTTCTCGTCATTCCCGCTTTCGCGGGAATCCAATGACCGAATTCGTTAATAACGTTTTCGATTTGTTCACCTCACGACCTATGGATTCCGGCTTTCGCCGGAATGACGGAATGAGTTTCAAAATGTCAACACTGCCTAGTGATCGCTGACTAAAACCGGCATACCGATAGACTACAGCCGGCTGAGGTCTCTCACTGGTAGACAAATCGAAAACGCACTCTTTCGAGATGGCTTCCAATTCGTGCGTCAGCGGGGCAGCCATCGCAGGTTCCGGGACGGCGAGACCGGCAGGGTTGTAACGGTTGCGGTTCGGGGCGGTGATACTTTCAAAACTCCGACGTTACGCAGCATCATTGAGATTCAAGCCCAATGGAACCGAGCCGATTTGGTGCGCTTGGACTGGTCCGGGATTAGACGCCGGGAAGCGGCCCTCGTGTTCCGGATCCCGGCGGTGCGGTGATTACGCCCGCAGCCCCAAAAATTCCCGCATCCGGTCTACGCACCATTCCGGGTATATGGCGTTTATGCCATGACCCAGCCCCGGGTAGATAGTCAGCTGGCTGTTGGGGATTTCGTCAGCCATGAAATGCTGCTGCTCCATGCTCGTGGTGGGGGATTCGTCGCCGGTGAGCAGGAGGGTGGGGACGGTTATGTTTTTGAGGTGCGGCCCGAAGTCCAGGCTGTCGAGATAGCGGTGCAGGGTCTGGCCGAACTCGGGGTTGGTCTTGTCCATCTCGGCGATGTACCAGTCTTTCAGGCCCTCGGCGGCGTGGCGCATATCGAGGCGAAAGTTGATGGTGGCCGCGCTCCACGCGCCAATGCCGCCCTGCTCCATGGTCGCCAGCCAGCTGCCTTCGGGGGTAGCGCTCTCTCGCCGGCTCAGGCGGCACGGCGAATTGCACAGCACCAGGGCCTGGCACCGGTCGGGGTGGTCATGGGCGAACTGCATTCCCATGATCCCGCCGAACGACTCCCCGACGAACACCGCCTTGTCAACGCCTTCCTGATCCAGAATGGCCAGCAGATCGGCCATCAGGACGTCCAGGGTAGGCTCGTAGCGCTCCGGGTCGGCGGTGGACCCGCCCATGCCGCGCAGGTCGGGGCGGATCACGCGGTACTCCCGGCTGAGCAGGGGCGGCCAGTTGTACCAGAAGTTGCCGTTGCGGGAAAAACCATGCTGCAACACCACAGCGCCGGGTGAAGAACGCCACGGATCAGTAAAGTCGTCGAGGTAATAGTGCAGTTGGGCATGGGTTCGCTGGATGGTAGGCATGGCAAAACTCCCGTGTGGATGGGGCTCCAAGTTTGCGGTTTTGGCTCATATACCATACCCTTGCGCCGACGGCAATCCATCCCGCAGACTCACGCGTACCCACTTTGTCAAACCAAACCGGCCGACTGTCATTGAGAAGGGCGCCCACCCCCTGTCATTGCGAGGAGCGCAGCCGCTCATGGTGAGCCTGTCGAACCACGTGGCAATCTCGTTGAGTTGAACACACGCCAACCAACCGCCGTTGCTACGGCGACGAGATTGCCACCCCCGTATCAAGTACGGGGTCGCAATGACATATTAAAGTGGGTACGCGTAAGATCCCGCGGAATGCCGCACAATACCAACCAGAGGAATCAAAAGCCATGATCGGAGGCCGCGCCGTGACCGGCATACCGCAACCGGAAATTCAGGAACGGCTTGACCAACTGCTGTGCGATATTCGGTCCGCCGCACAGCGGCAGATTGGCTATCCGACGAACCAGAACTTCGACTACTCGCCGCTGCTGCCCTTCCTGGCCTACTCAATCAACAACGTGGGCGACCCCTTTCACACCAGCAATTTCCGGGCCAACACCCACGAGATCGAGCGGGAGGTCATCACCCGCTTTGCCGACCTGATGCGCATTGCGCCGGCGGACGCCTGGGGCTACGTTACCTCCGGCGGCACCGAAGGCAATATGTACGGGTTGTACCTGGCCCGCGAGCTGTTCCCCAACGCGATGTTCTACTTCTCCGAGGAGACGCATTACAGTGTGCTGAAAAACGTGCGGGTGCTCAACGCGCGCTACATTATGATCAAGCGACAGGAGAACGGGGAGATAGATTACGACGACCTCTACGAGATGATACGGGTCAACCGGGATGTGCCCGCGGTGATAATGGCCAACATTGGAACGACGATGCGGGGGGCGGTGGACAATATCGACCGGATACGCGGCATCCTGAGCGACCTGGCCGTCACCAGCTCTTACATTCACGCTGACGCCGCCTTGAGCGGCATGATTCTGCCCTTCGTAGCTGACCCACAACCCTTCGGCTTCGACGCCGGCATTGACAGCATATCGGTGAGCGGCCACAAGCTGATTGGCGCGCCCCTGCCCTGCGGCGTAGTGCTGACCAAACGGGCCCACGTAGAGCGGGTCGGCCGCGCCATTGAGTACGTGGGAGTGGATACCACGCTGTCCGGCTCCCGCAGCGCGCTGGCGCCGCTTATGCTGTGGTATGCCTTTGCCCAGTATGGACACGAGGGGTTTCGGGAGCTGGTGGCCGGGATGCTGGATACCGCAGAGTACGCAGTTGGGCAGTTCAACGAACGGAGCATTCCCGCGTGGCGGCACCGCAACTCGGTTACGGTGGTGTTTCCCCGTCCGCCGCAGGAAGTGTTCCGTAAGTGGCAGATGGCCCCCGAGGGCGATATCGCTCACATCATCACCATGCCTCATGTGACGCGCCAAATGATCGACGAACTCATCGCCGATTGTGTCCCCTGACCGGCCACGGCTGACCTTGCCGCCGGCCCGTAATCGGAGGAAATGCTAATGACTCAGGTTAACCCCCTGAACCGTATCATCGTGATGGCCGGAGATGCAGTGGGCGTTATCGCCGACATCACCAAAGCCCTGGCTGATGAAGGCATTAACCTGGAATCAATCAACGCCGAGGTCGTCGGCCAACAGGGCACAATTATACTGACCACCGACAACTACGACCGAGCGCTCTACGTCCTGAACCGAGCCGGTTTCAAAGCCGTGGGCGACGATGCTCTGGTGCTCCGCCTGCCCGATGAACCGGGCGCGCTGGCCGGCGTCGCCGACGGCCTGAAGCAGGCCGGCGTTAACATCCAGAGTATGCACATCCTGGGCCGTCAAGCCGGTTACGCGATGATTGCGTTGAAAACGGATAACCACTCCCGCGCCGTCGAAGCCATCGGCAGCGAGCGCATCGTCTGAACCCCGAACCCACCCTGGAAACCACGCCCACAAGGATTCACCGTCATTCCGGCGAAAGCCGGAATCCAGCGTACATTGTGCCGAAGACTCCTGGATTCCCGCGCCAGCGAGAATGACGAAAGTTAAGGGAGGCAGCCTTATGCCAGCAAGAACAGGCGCAGAATATATCGCCGGGATCAGGGAACGTTCGGCGGAAGTTTATATCAGCGGAGAACGGGTCCAGGACGTAACGGCCCACCCGGCCTTTGCCGGCGGCTTGCGCACCGTTGCCAGCTTGCTGGACATGCAGCACGATCCAGCGCTGCGCGATGATATGACCTACACGTCGCCCACCACCGGAGATCCGGTCGGCTTATCGTTCATTATGCCGCGCAACGCCGATGACCTGAAACGCCGCCGCAAGATGATCACCAATTGGGCGAAAGGCTCCTGCGGCATGATGGGTCGCACACCCGATTTTCTCAACGTGGCAGTGATGTCCATGGCCGCCGGCGCCGACTTCTGCGCCCGGAACCGTCCGGAGTTCGGGCAGAACATCCTGAACTACTACGAGTTCATCCGGGAAAACGACATCGTGATGACACATACTCTGGTGAACCTGCAACGGAGCCGGTCGGTGGGCAACACTCCGTTCGACGACCGCACCGACGTAGCCCTGTCGGTGGTTGATGAAAACCAGGATGGCATCGTGGTGCGCGGGGCGCGGGTGCTGGCGACCCTGGGGCCGCTGTCCGATGAGATTGCGGTGTATCCGGCGCGGACCCGGCGAGTGCCGGTTGGCGAGGAAGGCAAGTACGCCTTCGGGTTTGCCATTCCGTGCAACATGGATGGCCTGAAATTCCAGTGCCGCGACACTTTCGACGCCGGCCGTTCGCATTTTGATCATCCCGCCAGCAGCAGGTTCGAGGAGATGGACGCCATCGTGTTTTTCGACGATGTGCTGGTGCCGTGGGAGCGCGTGTTCCTGTACAACGACGTCGCGTTGTGCAACCAGTGGGGCGAGCGCACCAATCGCAACGCTCACACCGGCCATCAGGTGGTCACCAAAAACGTAGTGAAGTGCGAGTTCGTCCTGGGTCTGGCATCGTTGATGGCCGACATTCTGGGCTCCGGCGAACTGCCGCAAACCCAGCATCTCATCGCCGAAGTGATTGATAACCTGGAGATTACCAGGGCGCTGCTGGCGGCATCAGAGGCGCAGGCGTCCATCGACGAGTGGGGGATATTCTGTCCCGACTACCGACCGCTGCTGGTGGCTCGAAAACAGATGATTACCATGTACCCACGGATGGCGGAGATACTTCACCTGCTGGGCTCCAGCAGCCTGATGGCGCTGCCCGCCGAGGCCGACCTGAGCGGGCCGCTGGCCGATGAGATCGAACGGTATATGGACACCGATACGGCGACGGCAGAGGAACGCATCCGTTTGTTCCGCCTGGCTTGGGATGTGTCCTGCAGCGCGTTCGGCGGTCGGCAAACCCTGTACGAACGATATTTCGGCGGAGACTCGGCCCGCAACGCTGCGCTCCTGTATCAGATATACGATCGCGATCCTGCCCGTAAGCTGGTCCAGGAATTTTTGAGCTGGGAATAAGCACACCAATCAAACCATCCCTCTCCCAGAGGAGACATCTGCGTAACCCGTCATTGCGCCGCCACCTGTCATTGCGAGGAGCGCAGCCGCTCATGGTGAGCCTGTCGAACCACGTGGCAATCTCGGTGCCCCCACCCGCTCATCCTGAGCCCGTCGAAGGATCATCCTGATCCCGCCACTGCGCCGCCTCATCGAGATTGCACGCTGGCGCTCGCAATGACAAACCTCAACACCCCGCTCATGGTGAGCTTGTCGAACCATCGACGACTGTCCTTCGACAGGCTCAGGACGAGCGGGTGGTTGATTCCCACAACTTTGGAAAGACCCTGATCCTCGCTCCAACCTTCTCCCATAGACGAAGACGAAAGAGTATGATGCTTTTACTCTCACCCCAGCGCTCTCGCATCAAGGGAGAGGAAGCCCACGGTCTGGAGATGACATAGTGATTACCGTTGCCGAGATTAACATTGCGCCGGTCAAATCAATGGGGTTGGTGGGACTGGATGAAGTTGTGCTCGATTTGGGTGGCATCCGCGACGACCGGCGGTTTTACCTGGTGAACGGTCAGGGCCGGCTGCTGACGCGGCGCCAAGTGGGAAAGCTGGCGCAACTGACGGCGGCATGGGACGCGGCGGAAGAACGGTTGAGCATCCGGTTTCCGGACGGTACGACGCTGGCGGGTCAGCCGGAGTTGGATCGCCCGGTGTGGACTATCGTTTGGGGCCGCCGGGTGCGCGGCCGTTCGCTGACGGGCGACTGGATGCCGGCATTGAGCGAGTTTTGTGAGCAACCCGTAGCGTTGATGATGTCTGACCTGCCGTGCCAGGTGTTCGACGAGTTTCCGGTGTCGGTGCTGGGCCGTGCGTCGGTGGAGCGGTTGTCGTCTGAAATGGGAATGTCCGAGGACGAGTGCCTGGCCACCGACCGGTTTCGCCCCACGCTCCTGCTGGACGGTTGCGAGCCCCACCAGGAAGACGGCTGGATGAATCGGCCCATCAGTATCGGCGATGCGGTGGTGAGAATCCTTGCGCCCGACCCCCGCTGCGCCATCGTCAACCAGGAACCGGACACTGGCGAGACCGACACCGATGTCGTCAAGTCGATCCTGGGCTATCGACCCAGCCCGGCGGCAGCATATTTTGGCGTGTACGGCCTGGTGGAAAAACCGGGCGCCGTCCGCGTGGGGGACGAAGTTGGGATAGTATAATCGGGGTAATTCAAAGCTGGTTGGTCCACTGGAAACCCGCTAGCCTAGGATGATATTAAGATGGCAAAGGATTCCGACAGGTTCCTGCAGGACCCGGGTCTGAGGGCATCTCTCTACGACAACGCCGATGGCTTGTGTCAAAAGTGCGGCGATCCGTTGCCCAATAGTTGGCACGCCGACCATGTAGTTCCTTGGTCGTTGACGCGACGAACTAATCTTTTTGAGATGCAGGCTCTGTGCCCGAACTGCAACTTACATAAGGGAGATAAGACCGTGCAGCGACTGCCTGTGTTCGAATTCAACAAGAAAAAGTTTCGGCAAGGCCAGAGCGACGCTTTCGACGAAACAGTACTCCGTATTCAGAATAGAGGCGAGAGCCATACGGCCATCGTGTTGCCGACAAGGTACGGCAAGTCCGATTACATGCGTATGACTGGTCTTTATCTGCTCAACCAGGGAGCAGTCAGTGGCGTAATGGTGATGGCGCCCAATAGGGTTCTTCGCAATCAGATGGTCAGCAAGGAGAAGGTAGATCAGAGTTTCCGATTGTACGAAACCCGTGTAGAGCGCATCAATCAAAGGGGAGAACGGCGACGGGGAATCTCGCCGTACAACATGAATGACCGGCCTCAAATCGAACGCATGGCTGACAGTGAACTGATCGCTGCCACCACCAGTATGGTGGATCGCAACTTGTCGACCATCATCCACTGGATAGACTACCTCAAATCTCGTTACGGCGTTTACCCTGTCATCTTTGTTGATGAAGCCCACGTAGCAAGCAACCAAACCGCCTGGGGAAAGACCATAGCGGCACTTGCAGAGGCTCGCGCTTTCATCGTCCTCTGTACTGCTACGCCCTACCGCACGGACGGCCAACCAATTCCAGGTTTTCGAATTGATCCCATTTCCGTGGAAGATTTGTCAAGCCGTCAACGCCGTGGGGCGCACGTGTACCAAATGCAAGGGCAGAAAGTGGTCTACAGATTGGTAGCCCACCACGTCACTACCTTTCAGCAGGCATGGCAAGAATCGGTGTTATGCCAGGTGAGTCGTGAGTCTTTCGAAGTGGACCTTCGGGAGCATGGCATGGATGGCTATGAGGACCATTTGCTGTCAGGTTTGGGTGAGACTTCTTCGCGTCGTGCCTTATTCGAGGCAGTCCGCCAGCCGGATGTGGTCAGGGAGGGAGTGCGCCGCTTGGTGAGAAACCTCAGGTATCGGCGGAAGGACGCTCGCGAGACAGCGGGAATAGTTTTTGTCGGGGCTGATGATGGTGGCGACTTAGACGATGAACATGACGAATTCAATAACCGGAATGTCAATCAATACGCCAATATGGTGCAAGAGATTCTTCGGAAAGAGGGACCGGAGTTTACGGTTGTCATCGCTACTTCCAAAATAGACGGCGACCCGGCTCAAACTATCGAGAAGTTCGCCAAGGGGCCACGTGGCGGGGATGTGCTTGTAGTGAAGATGATGGCCAGCGCGGGGCTAGACATTGCCCGTTTGAAGGTTGCCCTGGACCTATCCACCGTTCGCACTCCAGTCTCTTTTGTCTAACGCGTGATGCGAATCTGTACCCGGTGGGAGCGCGATGCCGGGGAGCCCGTGTTAAGGGCCACCTATATCACGCCGGACGAGTGCAGGGGCAGGGAACTATACAACGACCTAATCTACGATTTGGGTGGTGCCAGCGCCACAATCCAATGGGATGAGGAAACTGGCGAGATCATCGAAGGGGATTTCGCACTCGGCCAACGTTCTGTACCTCTCACTACATGGGAAGTGACTGGAACGCAAGAAGGAGAATTCCTGACGGACTCCGACGGCACCATTGCCCCGGGCAACACCCGTCCATACGTAGACGACATATTCGACGAAAATGCCGATTGGTCACGGTTTCTTGGCAAGGCTAAACTCGGCGATGCCATTGATAAGGCAGGCCGAAAATACGCCGAGGAGCACCTCGGCGGGACCGAAGTGACCCCGAAAGCACTCTCTCCTACATCCGTTGCTGTTGCCGACGAAGGTTTCATTGATGACGTCCAAGGGCGCACAGAGACGCTGCGGAAGAATATCGTCGCGCAAGTGAAGGCGAAAGCCACTAGGCAGTTGCAACAGGCATTTGGGGGCAGATTTCCAAAGGACCACTTGGGACCGAAAATTCAAGAGACTTGGACGTGGTTATACAAAGAGGCCGGGATTCCCTGGCGATCAGGAGTGCGCTCCGGCAACCAGCTGAAAACCCTGAATGAGGACCAATTGCGCCGGTTGTTCCACATCCTGAGCGAGAAGGCGTAGGTGATGGCGTTGGAACTGACCGAGCAAGATATAGCCAATGTAGGCCCCTTGGAACTGAAGGATCCCGGGTCTCCCGCGTGGTGCTGGCAGACCGTAAGCTTGTTGCAAAACATGTGGGGGTCTATTGACAACAACGTGGCGCGATACGAGCAAGTATGGGAAACAGCAGAAGAATACCGCATTTGGGAGAAGATACCCTACGAGGCTCCCTACGGTTCCGTAGAGGTCATGAAGGAAAAACTGAAGGTTGGGGATGCGGCGGGGGCCCGAGCCAAGACTGCTCTCCTTGCTATCCAGGCGAAGCCGTCGGGGAAACGCACCGGTAGCGATTATATCTCCGATCGTATCAAGCGCGACCATCCAGAGATAGCGCAACAGATGGAACGTGGGGAATTCAAGAGCGTCGCGGAGGCGGCGCGGGCAGCCGGCATATACAACCGACCCAAGACTATTACGGCATCCCCTGACAAAGGAAGGTTGGCCAACTCCCTCCTGAAGGTCTACGGTGTAGACGGGTGCCAGGAGTTGATTACTGTCCTCAGACAGGTCATAAACGAAGCCTGATGAAGGTCATCACCCCAAGATACAAAGTTGGGAGCCATCCTTAGTCTCAAATAAACCGCAATGGCCGATTGGATTGCAGGAGTTGATCGATGCCCAGTGAGCAGTCAAAAATGAAAAAGGGCTTCCGCCCGGCCGGGTAGAAGCCCATCAGGGTTATCCGGTATTCAGACACAATCTTAGCTGTGCTGAATTAATCCCTCTTCCATCATGGCGGCGATGGCGCCGTCAAATGCTTCGATGGTGAAGTCGATGTCGGTTTCGGTGTGAGTGCCCGACAGCACCCCGCTGGTGCGGGACATCAGGTCGACTCCACGGACTTGCAGGGCTTGACGCAGGCTGCGCTGTATCGCCACCGGTTGGTCCTTCAGGCGCGAGGCATCCAGCCCGTCTATGCTGCTGGCGCCGAAAAACAGGTGGAAGGTCGATGCTTCCCCGTACACGGTGGCATTGACCTCACGGCGTTCGACAACTTCCCGCAAGCCAACGCGCAGGCGGTCGGCCATCAGGTCGGCCTGGGCGTTGTACTCGCCGGTTGCCACCAGCCGCAGGGCGGCGTTGCCGGCAGCCGCAGCATAGGGGTTGGCGTTGAACGTCCCACCGTGCAGCACGCGCTCGTAGCGATCGTGTTGACTGTCGCCGGTCTGGTGCATTACGGCCATAAATTCATCACGGCCGGCAACGGCTCCGCCGGGTAAACCTCCGGTTAGAATTTTAGCCATCGTGCAGAGGTCGGGTTCTACGCCCAGGCGTTCCTGAGCGCCACCGGGCGCCCACCGGAAACCCGTGATAACCTCGTCCATAATCATCACCACGCCGTACTCGCGGGTCAGACGACGCACACCTTCCAGGAATCCATCCGGCAGCGGCACGGTTCCGTAGGATGCGCCCGACGCTTCCGTAATGACGCCGGCGATGTTGTCGTCATTCGCCAGGGCATTCTCCAGCGCAGAGAGGTCGGTGGGCAGCACGATAATCGAGTCGATCGTACCTTGCGGAATGCCAATGGAAGCCGGCACATCGAAGGGCGGCAGGTTGCCGGGCATTACGTAGTCGTGCCATCCGTGGTAGTGGGATTCCCATCGAATGATTTTTTCTTTCCCGGTGTATCCCCGAGCGACGCGCATGGCCAGCATGGTGGCCTCTGCTCCGGAGCCGACGAAACGGACTTTGTCAGCGCACGGCATCAGCGTGCAAACCCGTTCTCCCCATTCCAGCATGGGCTCGGTGGGAGCGCCAAAGTGGGAACCGTCGGCCAGCACCGCCGATAATGCGCTGACCACCTCGGGGTGAGCATGACCCAGCAGCAGGGATGCTGATCCCATGCCGTAATCCACATACTCGTTACCGTCGATGTCCCATTTGCGCGGCCCGCTGCCACGAGCAACGATGACCGGGAACGGGTCTGACGTGTACCCATCGTGTCCCGGGCTGCCGGAAGGGAACCGAGCCTGGAAGTTGGGTTGCAAGCTCCGAGACCGGGGGTTCATTCGGATGTATTGTTCCTGAATCGTCTCAGCCATAATGGTCGCTCCTTCGGATAAAGCGTTGGCGGCGAAGGGATAATCCCCTCACCGCCATAATACCACCTGCGGCGTGTGTGGCGAATTAGAATCGAAGCTCTCTATACGTCTCACGCGTACCCGCTTTGATCTGTCATTGCGACCCCGTACTTGATACGGGGATGGCAATCTCGTCACCGTAGAAATGGTCATTTGCCGACGTGTGTTCAACCTCAACGAGATTGCCACGTCGCTGCGCTTCTCGCAATGACAGCGGGCCAGTTTAGTTTGGCAAAGTGGGCACGCGTGAGCTCTATCCGTTTGGTCTCCCTAGCGATTCGCCGCCAGTTGACGGCCTTGCGAGCCCATTAGTTCAGCCACTTGCCACAATCCTTGCAGAAAAATTGGGGTTTGGGGGATTTGAAGAAGCGCCAATCAAGGAAAGCAGAAACAATCCTGCCCTGTGTTTGCCACGTTTACAGCACACTAGACGCCATAGCGCGGCAAACGGACGCACTGCATAGGCCAACCACTCGAGACGTAACCGCCCGAATAGAATCAGGGCAAATGTAACGACGATGACTATTGCCTTGTATAGACTTTCCATGCGGCCGCAGTTGCCGCAGTACCCTACTCCTTCTCTCATCCAATCTGGATACGGCATCATGGCTGCCTCTTTTGGGTTATGGGCTGGTTTCCAGGCTGGCGGTGGGAAATCCAAACTTCCAACCGACGGATGCGTTCCTCGGCGGCCCGCCATCCTACTCGTCGATAACGATCAGGTTACGCCGCCCGCGGCAGCGCGCTGGCGATTGGCGTTGGAGAGTGCCGTTCCGACTACCGTGGCTTTCGTGGCGACGTCGCTGGCGGCGGCTTTCGCATCACCCAGGGTTTGCTATTCCGCCATTATTATGACGGTCACGCTGCTCCGGGCAGCGCGCTGGCGATTGGCGTCGGAAACGCTCTTGCCGATAACGGCGGCAGTAACCGGCTCGCTGACCGCCCTGGCCAGGATAGCGGCGCGGTCGTGGGCCCGGTCCACGTCGTTGTCGTCAATAGTTTCGGATACTTCAATGACCGCGTAGCCCGCTTCACCCGGAGCGCCGGACCCGGCGATAATGATGTCCGCCAAGTCCAGCTCGTAGCCCTGTTCGTCGGTAACGGAGCCTGCTTCGGTGGCGGTTTCCATAAGGCCATCAAGGGTTTCGTTCTCCATGACGTTGATGCTGCGCAGAATTTTGGCGCGCTTGATACCCAGGTATCGGCCTACGATGCCGCGGCTACGCTTAACGATACGTCGTTCGTAAGCAGTACCGGCCACGTCGCCGATGCGGCCTTCCAGCCTGGCTTGACCTTCTTCCAACCTGATCTGCCCGGCCTTCAGTTCGGTCACGTCGGCCTTCAGTTCGGTCACGTCGGCTTTCAGTTCGGTCACGTCGGCTTTCAGTTCGGTCACGTCAGCCTTCAACTCGGTCACGTCGGCTTTCAACTCGGCCTGCCCATCTTCCAGTCGACCCAACCGCGCATCGGTGGCCGCCACGTATTCTCGAACGGTTTGGGCCAAGCTGGCAATGCTTTCCCGCAGTTCCCGGACATCGGCAGGCACACGCCGAAATTCCTCGTCCAGGATGTAACGGCGCATAGCCTCCCGGTATTCTGGATTTTGTTCCAGCAAATCCAGAATGTCCTGGAACGATTGGATGGGGGTTGTCATAGTTGCGCCGTTTCTCTGCTAGGTAAGTAGCATTTTAACACAGACCCACTGGCAGATGCGTCAGTGGCGATGAGATTCAGTCGTCCGCCGCCGCTGCTGCCGCCTCGTGTTGCAGAATGCTGCCGAATACGGAGCGCAGCTCGGCGCACGATAATTCCAGCGCCTGACGTCCTTTGTCTATTACGTGGGGCATCCCGTAGAAGCCGTGAATCACGCCGTCGAACCGCTTTTGCACGGTGGGTACGCCCGCATCCCGAAGAGCCGCGGCATAGGCCTCCCCTTCGTCGCGCAGGGGGTCGAACTCAGCGGTAATCACCAGGGCCGGCGCCAGATCCGGGGTCAGACGGGCCCGCAGCGGCGAAACGAAGATGTTGTACGCCGAGAGTTCGGCGCGGTCCAGATAATGGTCCCAGAACCAGCGCATACTCTCCGTTTCCAGGAACATGCCCGAGCCGTTCACCGTGTAGGATCGTCCACTATAGGCGGCGTCGGTGGCGGGATACACGAGCAGTTGATACACCGGCGGCGTCTCGAAGTCTTCGTGGGACAGGGCTATTGCCGCCGCCAGGTTGCCACCGGCGCTGTCGCCACCCACGGCGACGGCGTTGGGTCGTCCGCCCAGCGATTCGGCGTTGTACGTTGCCCAAATGGTGGCGGTGAGGCAGTCCTCGAACTGAGTGGGGAATTTGTACTCGGGGGCCAGGCGGTAGTCCACCGAAATGACAACGCAGTCGGCGCCAACGCATAGCTCCCGCGCGGTGGCATCGGCGGTTTCGATGTTGCCGATAACCCAGCCGCCGCCGTGGAACCACATGAGAATGCCCCAGGGTCCCCGGGTATCCGGGGTGTATATGCGGATGGGAACGTCGCCCGGCTCTTTGCCGTACATATTCTGGATAACGCGGTCTTCGATCTTGCCAACCGCCGGGCCCTGCGGCCGGGGCCGGTTGTCCATCACTTCACGGCATTCCTCGACGCTCATGTCCTGGAATGGCTTCATATCCAGCGAATCAAAGATTTCCAGCACGTTGCGAGCCTGTGGGTCTAACAGCTGACGCATTGCGCTGGTGTCCCCCTGGTGTTGAGCGTGATACTCCGCCACCACGTCATCGACTGCGCCGCGCAGGAACACGCCGGCGTCATCCATGGCTACGCGAGCTGTATCCATGTTGCTGGCCAGGCCGAAGAAACCGTGAATCATACCGTCGTAGCGTTGACCGCTGGATGGAACGCCCATCCGCTGCAGGCGGCGTGCGTACGCTTCGCCCTCGTCGCGCAGCGGGTCGTATTCCGCAGTGATCGTAAAGGCTTTCGCCAGGTTTTTGGCAGCTGAGAAATCGGCTGGCAATTGCAGGGGAGCGGCCAACGGATCCGCCGCGTCCGCCGGGTCAGCCAGGTAGGCGTCCCAGTACCACATCATACCTTCGCGCTCCAGGTTGTAACCGGTGCCGTTATCGGTGTAAGAGCCGGTTCCGAAATCACGGTCCGTCACCGGGTACACCAACAACTGGTGACTGACACGAACGTCTCCCGTTTCGGCCGCCTTGATCGCGACGGCTGCAGCGAGATTGCCGCCAGCGCTATCTCCCCCGACTGATACAACTCCCTTCACACCGCCCAGAGATTCCGCGTTTTCACTGGCCCACAGGGTGGCCGCATAGCAGTCATCGAAAGGTTCGGGGAATTTTGCCTCGGGAGCCAGGCGGTAATCCACCGACACGACAATGTTACCGGAGCTGACGCAAAGGTGCCGCGCCGTGCCGTCGGCTGAATCGAGGTCTCCTACCACCCAACCACCACCGTGGTACCAGACCAGGATGGGAAAAGGCCCGTCGCCGTCGGGGGTGTAGTCGGGGGTGTAAATGCGCACCGGAACATTCGCCGCCGGGCCGGGGACGGAGCGGTCTTCAACTTTGGCAACGTCCGGGCCGGGGCTACGCAATCGCTGCGCGGCGTTTGCCCGGGCCTCCGCGGGAGACACGGTGTGATTCGGCGGCAGCCCCAGCGCGCGCGTAGCGTCGATAACCTGTTGGGCTTGTGGGTGCAGGGGCATAGTTGGGCCTCCATAGTTGTATAGGCGAGTTGTGCAGGCGTTAGGGCTTTGGTGCGGGATGGGGATGACGGCTGATCAAATGGTTTCTACATCAGGATATGCGACTATCCGGTCATCGGAAGTAATCAATGGGCAGGTATTCAGACGGGCAGTGGCAACGATAATCTGGTCGGATGGGTCGCGGTGAAAGTCGCCGGGCAGTGTGGTGGACTCGATTGCGATGGCGGGAGTCAATCCAAGAATATGTACCCCTGGGTAGGCAAGCGCGAGTTCAAACCAGTCCGGCAAGTCATGGCTCAAATGTATCCGTCCATACTCAACTAGCTTGGCGATTTCCCAGAGGGATGTTGCACAGATTCCAATGCCGTTATCGTCGTTTTCCTGGTCAGAGATGGCAGCGATTTGCATGTTACTCAACCGTTCGGGTTCTTCTACCCACCAGGCCCAGACGTGAGTATCCAGGACAATCATTGCAGTGCTTCCCAGTCGTCAAGAGCAACTGGGTCGAAAGGTCGGTCGTATTTAAGGGGCAACCCGCGCAAAGGGTAAGGGTCTCCGGCGGCTATGGCCCGAGCTACGTGGGCGTAGGATGCCGCCCGCTGGCGTTCGGCATCCCGAGTCGCCGCATCATCATCCGGGTCAACGACCAGCTGAAACTCACCACGTCCAACACGCCAAGCCTTGGGGTCTCGCCCATGTTTAACGTAGTTGCCAATTTCTTTACCATCCCTGGTTATGCTTTGATTTGATGGGATAGTATTTATGGAATTGGGCGTATATGGCCCCAGCAGATGGGGCCGTAAGCATTCTCGCGTCCACACTCGCGGGATGAGGCCCTGCTCCCGTAGTTTGTAGACCTCATCCCAGAAACTCATCATGCTTCTCCAGCGGGCCATGCTTGTAACAATGGGCCGCCGTGCGACACCAAGATTATGGGTCGGCGGCGGCCGCGAGACGGTTGCGGATGGCTATGCACTGCGGGCTGCGTAATCCTCGTGCGCACGGTCCAAGGCGCGGGTGCGTCCAGCCATCAGAGTTTCGTTGTGCTCGTATGCCCACTGGTTGGAGGCCTTAGCAGCATCGGCCGAACCCTGGAAATGGGGCATAACGTGGCGGGCGATCAGTTCGTAGCTGTGCATCATGTGCTCGCGCGAGGCCCAGTCCACGGTTTGCACCATGAATGCCCCGAAACCGCCGCTGCGCTCTTCAAGGCGCTTGATGCCTTCGATACAGTCATCGGGCGTGCCGATGATCCAGGCGCCGCGTTCTGCCAGCACATCGATGATCTTTTCGGGCGGACCATCCACCACCTGCGGACGGCCCATGGTGTGCTCGAAGTATTCACGCTGGTAACGGCCGGCGCCGATGCGGGCCTGCTCAAATGCTTCTTCACGAGTGTCGGCCAGATGGACCGGGAGCACCAGGCGCCAGTCAAAGCGATCAACCACCTGGTTATGCTCGGCGGCGGATTCTTCACAAATGTCCCAAAGTTCCTTGAGGTCGGTGCCGGAGGCAGCGGCCGGGTCGCGTGGGGTGGTGATGGTCAGCACGGATGCTCCGTGCTTGCCAGCCAATGCCACGCCCGAGGGGGTTTGCACCGAGGCCACGGAGATGGGCATGTGCGGCGTCTGGTAGGGCCGAAGCTGGAGCATGGCTTCCTGCAATTCAAACCAGTCGCTGTGGTGGGTAATGGGCTCCTTCTCCTTGAAGAGGCGCATTATCACGCCGAGGGATTCGTCCATCCGGATGCGCTGTTTAGTGGGGTCGATGCCCATCATGTAAGCATCGCCGGGGAGAGCGCCCGGGCCAACACCCAGCATCACGCGGCCACGAGTCATGTGGTCGAGCTGGGTCATCCAGTTGGCCACCATGAAAGGATGATGGTAGGGGAGGCTGACAACGCCGGTGCCCAGCTTGATGTGCTTGGTGCGGTCGGCGGCGACACCAATAAAAATCTCTGGCGAGGAGATGATTTCCCAGCCGGCGCTGTGATGCTCGCCAATCCAGGCCTCATCGAAGCCCAGGTAGTCCAGCCACTGTACCAGTTCCAAGTCGCGTTCGAGAGCCAGCGTGGGATTTTCGCCGGCCCGGTGGAACGGCCCCATGAAAATGCCAAATTTCATCCGATCAGGTAACGCCATTGGGAAACCTCCTCCGTGGAAACGTGTGGCGCACCGACCGCCAAGCAGGGCGGCGATGCGCGTTCAGGTTAGCGAATATAGCCGCATTATATGAGCGATGTGGTACGGCGGCAAGCGGGAACGGTTTAGGTATAATAGAAAGTCGGACTTACCAAGCACCAGGTGGATGAAGATGCCCAGAATGACTCAACGAATTCAGATGATAGGCAGTCAAAATCAGATGCGTAATGCCGAGAAGTTAGCCCGCGATTGGGCAGTGGCCCACGCTGGCAGCTACCGCGACCCGGCGCGCAAGGAATTGGGCGGCACTCTGCCCATCCGGAGATATGAGCACGATAATCTGACTATAAGCCTGTCCAAACCGCTATCGCCCGCCATCAAGCAGTGCCAACTCATCAGCGTTCGCTACCGGCACCCCGGTATAGACACGCCCTACGTGAGTTATCTGATGACTTACACCCCGGCGGAATCGGCGCAATCCGGCGGCTACCTGGTGTCTATTACCGACTGGCCGGCCGCACTGCAAGCCGACATGCTGCCGTGGAACGATAAAGCGGAAGCTGGCATCGACGGTCTGGATGGTCTCATGCGGGAAATCGATTCCAACCGTTCCGACGCCGGGAAATCCGGCGCAAATAAACAGGAGTCAGTGTCCGGCATCGACGACTTGTTCGGACAAGGAGACATGACTATTGTTCTAACTGAGGACGGTCAACCGGAAAGTGATTTTCTAGAACTGGCGGCGGAACATAGTGATTGGGCCGGCGTGGGTACGCTCAGTGCGTCGGAGCGATTGACAATCGGCTTGGAGTTGTCAATGGAGCAACTTTACTGTTGGGTCAGGGCAAGAATCGCGCTCTTTTCGCGCCACCCAAACGCTGATGGCCATAGGCTGTTGATGGCGGAATCCGATTACGAGCCGGCTGCTACTTTTCTCAAAGAGCGACGGGACCGCACCATCAACGAAATCCCCAACCGCAACGCCTTACTCCTGATGGAGTTGCTGGAGTCCACTACGGGTGTACTGGCCGTTTCCTTGGCGACCGACGCCAAAGTTATTGCAGAAACTATAGTTGAATCAACGACCCAACCGAAAGAAGACCTCGCGGAAATGGACCGCCCGGAGAGTGTTGCCCTACAGCAACGCGCTTATGTGCTGGAAGACCAGCTAGATGAAGCCAAAGCCACGATTGCCATGCTGCGAGAAAAACTGGCGCACTACGAATACCAAGATACTGAGGCAGAGGCAGAGGAAACTGACAGCATCGTCAAGAATGACGACGCAGTTGATTTGGACGCTAATCGGGTGATGACGGTAGTGGGAGGTATCACTGCTCCGGAACGATTTCCCAAACTGCGTTTCCTTACCAACTGCACGAAACCGCTCGACGATTACGGCAAGCCCAGACCGAACGGCGTGGAGATTTTGGTGGCCCTGGACGCCATCAATCGGTTGGCGCAAGCCTGGTACAACACGCCGAGTGGCAACATAGGCCCTTGGGACAATTTTTTCATTGATCTCACCGGGTGGAAGCATGCTGGCAGTGAATCGGAATTCACGATGTCTCGTTACGGAGACAAGCGGTCTTTCAGCGACCAAGATCACGGGAGGCTCGTTACCATTGAACGGCATCTGACCTACCAGGGATCGAGTGGGGGATTGCAAATCTACTTCGACCGAGATGACAAAACTGACACGTTCATCGTCGGATACATCGGAGAACACCTACCCTACTCCACTGCCCGCTCCTGAATTGCAAGGTGGCTATTTGCTCAAATCTGGCTTCGACCTGCTATTGCCATTCAGTTCTTCCAGTCGTTTGATCAGGGCTTCCGTAGCCGCTTGGTACCGCTCAATGATTCGGTCGGCCCGCTCCCGTTCCCGTTCCGCACGGGCCTCTGCCGCTGCGGTGCGCTTGCGCTCCTCTTCAACTCGGCTGTCCCTTAAGAATCCCAGTACCATGATCAAACCACCTATGGTTACCCCGGACAGATTGACCGCTACTACGCTAGCCGGGTGTCCGACTGGAAACTGGTCCCCCAGTAGTTGAAACCCGGATGATAGCAGCGCGCCGACAGCCATAATGGCACCGGCTGCCGGCGCTTGCAGTCGCAAGCGTCACCCCCCAATCAGCGGCAGCCCCTCATCCGCGCGAACGTCGTTGATGATTTCCAGAACACGCTGTGACAACGGGGCGTACGTCAACTCGAACTCGTTGAGCAGCCGGCTGTTGTCCACCATGTAATTGCCGGAGTGCTCCCGGCCACCCGGGTCGTCGAACGTGATTTGCGCGTCGGGCAGGTAGCCCCGCACCATCTCGGCCAGGTCTCCCAGGCTGATGGCCGTGCCGCCGGAGTTGTAGACCGGATATTCGCTGCGGTCCACCAGGGACACACGGACGAATGCCTCGGCGATGTCCTCCACGTGGATGGGCAGACGCATCATCTCCTGATAGGGAAAACTGACCGGCTCGCCCCGGGATGGCAGCGTTACACAACGGACGTGATCGGTGGAGCCGCGCACCTTGTCGGGGCCGGTAACGTTGGCCGGACGGATGCCTGTTATGGACATTCCGTAGTTGTCGTTGAACATCTTGGCCTGGAATTCGTTGAATATCTTGTGGACGGCGTACTGGCTGGTGCCGAACGTGGCGTCGTCTTCGGTGGCCAGGCGGTCGCCGAAATTGGCCTGCTGGCCGCTCACCGCCACCGAGCTGGCGTAAACCACCCGGTTGACCCCCAGCAGGCGCGCCGCTTCGAAACAGTTATCCATTCCCAGAATGTTCAGGCGCATCTGGTGGTGCGGGTTGCCCTCGCCGCCGCCCAGGAGGTAGGCCAGGTTGATGATGCGGTCGGGTTCCGATTCCACGATGGCGCGCGTCACCTGTTCAAAATCGGTAATGTCAACCCGGGCGCTGCGAATTGCGTCGCTCTCAACGCCGGGAATGTCTGGCAGCGGGTTGATGTCGGTGGCATAAACCTGCTCACCTCTGTCCACCAGTTTGCGGATGACCCGAGGGCCAATAAACCCGGCGCCGCCCAAAACTAAAACCGTCATGTTCCACCTCTCAAGAGTCGAATTTGAACATCGGCAAACCAGGTAAACGGGATATCAACAAATTAAATCCTGTTATCCTGTTGATCGATGTAAATACGGAAATTCACCCCCGCACGGCGACCAAAAACAGTCTCCGAAACGGGTAAAGCGTAACGCCGTCGGGTCGCCTGGGATATGCCCAGTTCAGCCGCTGCCGGTATCCTTCCCGATATATCTCGCGGTCGGCGTCGTTCAGACCATTGAGGATTGGGCGCAGACCGGTGCCGGTTACCCACTCCAGGACGGCGTCGTCGCCGGAGAGCACGTGTTGATACTCCGTAGTCCACACATCCAGGTGGGCGGCTTCGGGGGCCAGCAGGTCGTAGTAAAAATCGGGGTCCTGCACCCAGCGGTTGCCAACCGCCTCCCGCAGCTCGGCGCTGCCGATGGGCCCGCCGCCTTCGCCGCCGTTGGACAACGTTTCACGCATGATGTTGTGGGATGGCATATCCCAGCTCATTGGGGCCTGCACCGCCAGGCACCCTCCGGCGGGCAGCATCGACCACAGACGAGGAATCAACTCCCCGTGGTCGGGTACCCACTGAATAACGGCGTTGGAGTAAAGAATCGAAGGAGGCGATCCCGGCTGCCAATCGGCAAGGTCGCCGTGTTCCCACACCACGCGAGACGGAGTTTCGGCAGCCTCGGCCAACATTTCGGGAGAATTGTCCACGCCAACGACGCTGGATGCAGGCCAACGGTCAGCCAGCACGCGGGCGACGTTGCCGCTGCCGCAACCCAGATCGTAGATTACTCCGGGAGCTTCCAGGGGAATGCGCCCCATCAGGTCCAGGGCGGGACGTATGCGGTGGTCGGCGAACTTGAGATATTGCCCAGGGTCCCAGGATTCTCCCGCGATATCGCGTTGGTGAGGCGTAGCTTGGGTCATCGTTAGGTTGGCCTGCTTGCATGGATTTGGAACAGTTGCCGCGAGTATAGGTTGGGCCACAAAACCCGTCAACATCAAGGGTTTTGTTCGCTCAGGGGCAACAGCCGACCGTCATGCGTTGGCAGGTAGAGAACGCCGCCGGCAATCGCGGGCGCGGTGGACAGGTTGGTGTTGACCAGATCATGCTCCCAGGCCACCGCGCCGGTGTCCGCATTGAACGCGAACAACCGTCTTGCAAAGAGCCTATTGTTGCTCCGCCCAGCGCCGTCAGACACACCAGCCCGAAACTGCGGGAGTGACACCAAAGCCGCGGTCTCCAAGCGAACCGGTGATAAAATCGCCAATCATTGCCCCGGCTGCCGCGACACAGCCAAAAATACTTGGGAGAATACTCAAATGACCATCAGGGAAGACCAGCTCAACGGTCGCACGCCACGATAATCAGGGAATGCGTCAAGGGCACCCAGTGGACAATCGCGGAAGAAAACGACGGGACACTGGCTACGTCCAACCGGCGGCCTGACATCCTCATCACCTGGCCCTCGCCGGAACCTCCCGTCGTGATCGAAAACGAGTACAACGTCGCCAACGTAGAAGGCGACTGCCTCAATAAGCTCGGAGAGGCGCTAAAGCCGGCGTTTGGCGGCCAGACCATCCACACGGTCATCGGAGTGCTCAGTCCCAAAGAACTTCAGGACGCCACCAACGGCGACCAAGCAGAGGCAATGCTGCGCAACGGCGCAGTTCTGCAATACGCCGCTTACATCGGAACACCGGACGACTACACCCGGTTTCCAAAATCAGGGTTCATCACCGGCAACGTCCGGAACCTCGTCGAGTTCGTGCGGCCAGCCGCCGAACCCGCCGACCTGATACGCCAGGCTGCCGACACGCTGGCCGACGGCGCCGCCGTTGCCGCCCACGCCATAATTGACGCAGCCGCGCTGAACACTGCAATCGGCGTCAACATAGCCGAGAAACTACGCCAGCCGTGGCCTACGGGAAAGTCGGAAGACTCCAAACAGGTCAAGGCTGACCAGGAAGCGCGCCTGCAGACTGCGAACATGGCAACTACTATGATCATCAATGCCCTGGCATACCAGCAGAACCTCGATGGTTACGCCGGCATCAAGGGACTGGCTCAAATCCGCGAGGAAACCACTGGAAAACGCCTCACCAAAGACTCCGTCATCGCGGGATTCGACCGGATACTGGACGTCAACTTCTGGCCAATCTTCCACGTCGCAAAAGAACTGCTTCTCCAAATTCCGGCCAGCGCTGCCAGCAATATGCTGGAGCAAATGGCCAGCACGGCAGACGGGATTATTGAGGCAACGCGCCACAACGACATCGCTGGAACAGTGTTCCAACGGTTGATTGCTGATCGCAAGACCCTCAAGACCTACTACACCACGCCGGAGGCCACTACTCTACTGACCAACTTGGCCATACCCGAAAACCTTGACTGGGCGGATCCTGAAACCCTGAAACAGTACAAGATCGCGGACTATGCCTGCGGCAGCGGCGGCATCATGCTGGCAGCCTACCAGCGCGTCAGGGACCTCTACCGTCTGCATGGTGGCAATCCAGACGACCACCACGAACACATGATGAAGGACTGCCTGACTGCATGCGACATCATGCCGGCAGCCGTTCACCTCACCGCGTCCCTGCTGTCGTCAGTCTCGCCAACCGTTCCATACGAGGGCACTCGCTGCATACTCTTTCCGTTCGGCGGTCAGCGCAAAACCGACCAGAACGGCCAACTGGTGATGGACGAAAACGGAAACCCCGTGAAAGCAACCAACAGCAAAGGCAAGCCATTGGTCGACTTGGGATCAATAGCTCTGCTGAATCTCAACGGGCCCAAGTTACAGACGGTACTGCCTCTGGATGAACAGGCTGCGCTAGGCGCCCATGGCGAAAGAAGAGGCTTGGACGTAATCATGGCGCCAGTGAGCCAAAGCCTGGTCGCGATGAACCCCCCGTTCACCAGACCTACCAAGCACGCTCCCTTCGGAACCACCGACCACGTGGAACCGAAAAACCCGGCGTTCGCAGCGTTCGGCACCACCGACTCGGAACAAAACGAAATGAAACGTCTTGAGCGTCAGCTCGGCAAGAACACCATCAGCGACGGCAACGCCGGGCTGGGCACTACCTTCACCGCTATCGCCAACAACATGATCCGACCGGGAGGCCGAATTGCACTGATACTGCCCACGTCCGCCATGATGGGCGGTAGCTACGATGCTGACGAAGACCAACCGTACAGTTGGCAACGCCTGCGGAACCTGCTGCATGAGAACTACGACCAGATCGTGGTAGTTTCCATTGCACAGCCCGACATCAAAGATTCTGCCTTCTCGGCAGACAGCGATTTCGCCGACTGCATGGTGATCGCGCGCCGCATCCCAACAGGCGAATCACCAAGCCGACGAGCCCACTTCGTCAATCTCAAGGCTTGTCCGGCCTCAAAACTGGAAGCCCAAGAAACCGCAAGGGCGATAAAACAGGCAATCTCCAACACCACCCAGCCAGACACTTGGGGCCGCGTAGAAATTGGAGACGACGAAATCGGCTTCGTGACCTGCGAAAACGTAGTTCAAAATCATAAGTGGCCTACATTACGAATCTCTGATCCGACGTTAGTTGAACGGGCCAAGAAACTGGCCCGTGGCGAACTACAGCTGCCCCAGCGGGCCGGATCAATTGAAATTCCCATCACGAAAGCAGGAAGCATAGCGCAGGTCGGCCCTGTTGACCGCGACATCACTGGGAGAAGCAACAGCCCATTCCACAAGCGCGACGGGTACAGTTCAACGCACGAGTACCCGATGCTGTGGAACAACGATCACAAGCGACAAAGCACAATGCTGACCAAGCCCGACAGCCACGGCGAGGTAAGACAAAACATTGACACAGCCGCCGAGCAGATGTGGAACAACTCCGCCACGCACCTCCACATCAACCGAGACTTTCGGTTCAATGCCAATGCCACGACAGCCGCATTCGCTGAACTTCCTGCGCTTGGGGGTAGAGCATGGCCAACGCTGATGTTAACCTCACCGCAATACGAAAAGGCCATGTGCATTTGGCTCAACAGCACCCTCGGTTTGGTCGGCTACTGGATGGAAAGCAACCGCTCCCAAAATGGGCGAGGTACAACCACGGTCACGGCCATTCCTGCCATCCCTGTGCTGGACGTCACTAAGCTCAGCTCAGCGCAACTCGCCGCCGCCGCAAAAATCTTCGACGACCTGCAAGAGCAAACGCTGCTGCCCGCGAACGAAGCCTGGCGAGATTCGGTTCGCCAAGAGCTGGACCGGCGATTGCTCAACGAAGTCCTCGGGCTCGACGACAAAGCGGTCGAGCAACTGGACATCCTCAGATTGCAATGGTGCAGCGAGCCTACCGTCACCTCTACCAAGAAAACGGGGCCGCCCGATTAGCCTTAATGTCGAGTTTCAACGGAATGTCTGATGATCCTCGCCGAGCGACGGAGAAGGCTATGTCCTCCATAGATAAAACAACTTACCTTTCCCCCGACGATTATGCACGAGCAATCGAGGTTCTGCGAAATTTCACGGTAAACGCCCTTCTATGGCTCGCAGAAAAAAGCTCGAGTAATTTGAAAGATCAGATCATCATGAACTTCATCTCCCGCGGAGCGGTATGCATCGACAGCATCCACCTCCACTGGAAAGCTGGGAATTATCAGGATTGCTGGGTGCTTCACCGTGCGCTCGTTGATCGGGTAGTGCACCTGAAAGACCTTATTGACCGTGACGAATTTGCAGAATTTGAACGATGGTCATTCCAGAAACAATATCAGTCAGCAGACGCCGCTCTTAGCGATCCTTCGATCATCGCTAAGTTGAAACCTGAAATGCTTGAGGAAGCCAAGGCATTCCATTCCAAGCGAAGAACCAGGTTCCGGCAGGAGCCGAGAAGCGACTGGAAGAGACCAAGAGCTGAAGATGTGTTGAAGAGAATCAATTTACAAATTGTTTATCGCATTGGATACGCCGCCGCCTCTGCTGAAGTTCATCCTATGGCTGATGACGGCAAAGAGGAATTCCATGCACTGTTGGGTCTGCCATTAGAATCCTATGGCGACAACCGGGTAATCCTCCACAATTCCCTCGTGATGCAACTTCTGCTGGTGCAGTATGGCATAGGCGGGTGCGACGTACTGTGGCGAAGTTTCGTGTCCGACTTTTTAGAGCATTCGTTGTCCTTTCATTCGTTGTCCTTTATTGAGACCGGCTCTTACGAGCGACTGGCGCAATCCCTAAGAGTGTTTGAATTTGACTCAAGTATTTCTCGGTGCGAATCAAGTTCTGGATAACGCACCCCACCGTGCACTCTGAAGCCCGAAAAACGCGTTGCAGCAGCCAAATCGCGATTCCGAGATCCGTCATGCAACTGGTCGTTTTCAGACAACGCCCCAGCAAGTCCCGAGTAGCGAAATCGACTCCACTAGCAGCGTCGCCCTTTAACATACCCCCGGTTGTGCTATACTTCGCCGGGTTGCTACGGCAGGTTGTTACGGTATGTTGCCGGGCGCTGATCCCAACGTACCGGCCCAGTCCTGGCGACACGATTCGGAGGTGCGCATTGGCCGTTCCGCTTACCGCTACACCCAATCCATTCCGCGGGGTGGTGGTAAACACGGCTGAACTGCCCACCGACCCCGACGAATTCGCTGCCCGCCTGGACGCTTCCGTGGCCGAATGGCGCAATGCCGGATACGAAGTTGCCTGGGTCGATATTCCCATCGCGTTGGCGAGCCACGTTCCCATCGCCACCGAACGCGGATTCATGTATCACCACGCCGGCAACGACTACATCACCGCCACGCTGTCGTTGATACCGGGTTCATACATCCCCAACTACGCCACCCACTACATCGGCGCCGGCGGAGTGGTGGTGAACGACCGGCAAGAGTTGCTGGTGGTGTGCGAAAGGTATCGCATCGACAACCGTCCGCCGTTTTACAAACTCCCCGGCGGAGCGCTGGAACCAGGCGAACACATCGCGGATTCCATCGTGCGCGAAGTCCTGGAGGAAACTGGCGTCGAAGCAGAATTCGAAGCGCTCACCTGTTTCAGGCACTGGCACGGATACCGCTACGGAAAATCGGACATCTACTTCGTATGCCGGCTGCGTGCGTTGACCACAGATATCAGGATGGGTGAGAAAGAGATCGAAGAATGCCTCTGGATGCCCGTACAGGATTTTATGGCCGACGGAGACATCAGCCCTTTCAACAAGGGCATTGTGAAATCAGCCCTGGAAAGCGACGGCATCGTGCCCGCGCCCATGCCGGGAATGTCCGAAGACGCAACCCGCGAGTATTTCATGCCCTACTTCATGCGAAGTTAGCGTTCGCATCACGTGTGTTTAATCAGTCAATCGACTTATTGCTGCCAACGCCCCCAGGCCGGAGGAAAGCCATGACCACCAATACCGAACCAGCGTCCCAATACCGCGTTATCGGAACCCGACCGGTGCGCCACGACGGCGTGGACAAAGTTACCGGAGCGGCCCGTTACGGCGCCGACATCAACCTCCCCGGGATGCTGCACGCCAAGGTTCTCCGCAGCCCCCATTCCCACGCCCGCATCCGAAGCATCGACACCAGCAAGGCCGAGGCGCTGCCCGGAGTCCTTGCGGTGGCCACCTCGGCAGACTTCCCCATCGTAACCGACCGGGTGCTCGACTTTGCCGAAGTTCAGGGCAACGCCCGCATGATCGCAGAGAACATGCTGGCCAAGGACAAAGTGCTGTACGTCGGCCACGCGGTTGCCGCCGTGTGCGCCGTGAGCCCGCATATCGCCGAGCAGGCGCTGGCCGCGGTGGAGGTTGACTACGAAGTGCTGCCCACGGTGCTCACGTGGCGCGAAGCAATGGCCGATAACGCTACGCTGCTGCACGACGACATGACAACCTACTTCCGAATGGAACGGTTCGCCCGCGGCGACGACACCGGAATCAAGAGCAACGTTGCCGGCCACATTCAGCACAAGGTTGGCGATGTTGAAGAAGGGTTTGCCGATTCCGACATCGTGATCGAGCGGGAGTTCGAGACCCAGACGGTACACCAGGGATACATCGAGCCCCACGTATCCACAGCCATGTGGTCGGCGGACGGCCGCGTGACCGTCTGGACCAGCACTCAGGGTCTGTTCAACATCCGGGCGCAAACCGCCGCCATTTTGAGCATTCCCGAATCGCAAGTAAAGGTCGTCCCGATGGAAATCGGCGGCGGTTTTGGAGCCAAAGCCATCGCGTATCTGGACCCGGTTGCCGCCGTGCTGTCCAAAAAGACGGGCCATCCCGTGAAAATATCCATGGATCGCAAGGAAGTTTTTGAGGGCAGCGGCCCCACTTCAGCGACCTATCTGCGCTGCAAGATGGGTGTCAAGAACGACGGGCGCATGGTCGCCGGTCAGCTTTACATGGTTTACGAAGCCGGCGCGTACCCGGGCTCTCCGGTGGGCGGCGGCGCACTGACCGGTTTCGGCCCGTACAAGATGGACCACATGCTGGTGGACGGCCTCGACGTCGTTTGCAACAAGCAGAAAGTGCAGGCATACCGCGCTCCCGGACAGCCCCAGGCCGCATTCGCGGTTGAAGCAGTGGTGGACGAACTGGCCGACCTGCTGGGCAAAGACCCCATCGAACTGCGTTTGCAAAACGCGGTGCAGGAGGGAGACCGGATGCCCAACGGCGTTCCCCACCGTGTGTTCGGTTGCCGCGAAATGGAAGAGGCCATGATCAACTGCGATCACAACCAGACCCCGCTCACGGGCCCCAATCAGGGACGCGGCGTGGCGGTGGGCTTCCGCTGGCAAGCCGGTCAGGCTTCGTCCGCGACCATCAACATAAACGCCGACGGTACTCTGAACCTCATCACCGGCTCGGTGGACATTGGCGGAACCCGCACTGCGGTGGCGATGCAGGTTGCCGAAACTCTGGGAATAGAGGTCGATCAGATTGCCCCGACCGTAGTGGATACCGACACCGTGGGTTGGACGGCAACCACCGGCGGCAGCCGCATTGCCTTCGATACGGGTCTGGCGGCCATCGCTGCTGCCGAGGATCTGCGCGATCAGATGGCCCGGCGCTGCGCCCTGGTGTGGGAAGTGCAGGAAGAAGACGTTGTGTTTGCCGACGGCGTGTTCACCTGTAGCCGCAATCCCGAAGACCGCATGTCCATCGCCGAGGTGGCCGGCCGCATGATGCGAACCGGCGGGCCCCTGACCGCATCCGCGTCTGCCACGTCAACCGGCGTTGGCCCCGTCTTTGCGGGCAACATCGTCGACGTGGAAGTTGACCCGGAGACGGGCAAAGTTGACGTGCTGCGCTGTACCGCCTTTATTGATTCCGGCACCTCCGTCCATCCGAGTTACGTGGAAGGTCAGATGCAGGGAGGCACGGTGCAGGGATTGGGCTGGGCCCTGTCCGAAGACTACACCTACGCCGCCGACGGTCGGATGCTCAACTCCAGCTTCCTCGACTACCGGATGCCCACCGCGCTTGATTTGCCGATGATCGAAACCGTCGTAGTAGAGGTGCCGAATCCGCGCCATCCCTACGGGTTGCGGGGCGTCGGCGAAGCGCCGATCATCCCTCCGTTGGCTGCGTTGCACAACGCCGTCTATCACGCTGCCGGCGTGCGGGTAAACAAGCTTCCGATTTCACCCACCGCGGTGCTGGAAGCCTTGCAGCAGGGGTAGCCAAATCAGGCTGAAAAAATTGTTGCATGATTCAACGTTATCTCCCGGCAGGAGTGGGCGGTGAAATCAAGGGGCGGGCATGAAACCCCGCCCCTTATTCGGGCCTGACACGGCCTTTCGCACACGAGCGCTTTTGACTGAACCGGGGCGATGGCAATCTGGCAGACCGGGAATAACATGCAGGAGACGAAAGACAGGCCGCATTTGATAGTAGGGTTGGGCAACCCCGGGGATCGATTCCGGGATACCCGCCACAACATAGGTTTCGCGTGTGTGGACCTCCTCGCAAAACGCTGGGGGATCGCGGTCAACGACCGGCGACGCACCACTGTGCTGGGCGAAGGCTACCGCAACGGCGCACCGGTGGTGCTGGCCAAACCGCGCACCTTCATGAATCTGTCCGGCGAGTCGGTGGCGTATCTGATGGCAAGGTTCGGCAGCCGGCCGGCGGAGTTGATAATTGTTTACGACGAAATGGCGCTGCCGTTGGGCAGACTCCGCTTGCGGGTTCAGGGATCTGACGCTGGACACAACGGGATCAAGGACATCATCCGAACATTACACACCACGGCATTCCCGCGGTTGCGTATCGGAATCGGGCCGCCGGACGGGGGTGCGGGCAGCGTGAACCACGTATTGGGTCGATTCTCGCCTGAGGAGCAACCGGCTGCCGAGGCTTGCGTCATCAGGGCAGCGGATGCTTTGGAATGTTTCCTCGCTGATGGGATCAGCATCGCAATGAACCGTTTCAACACTGACCCACAGCCACCCTCTGAAAATCCTGCCACTCCCGTATCGCCGGCTACACCCAAACCTCCTGCGCCGGACACTGCGGGAGCATGAAAGCTAATGCGCACTCGCTTTCACCTGTCATTGCGACCCCGTATTTGATACGGGGGTGGCAATCTCGTCGCCGTAGCAACGGCAGTTCGTCGACGTGTGTTCAGCCTCATCGAGATTGCCACGTCCCTCGATAAGCTCGGGATGAGCGGAATCTCCTCGCAATGACAAAATGGGTACGCATGAGAGTATGAAAGGGGTTGCGCCACTGCTCCTGTTGTCGGTGGCTTTGCTTGCGGTTTTCACGTCATGCACTGCCGGTGAACCACCAGGGTTGCCGGCTTTGGCAACGCCGGACGACACACCGGTGTCAGCGGTCGCCGAACCAACCGTCATGCCATCCTTGCCTGCTCTCGTCGCCGACACCCAGGCGCAGCGGGGCGCAACTGATACGCCGTCCGGTTACACCAGCCCGTTGGCTTACGCTAGCCCGTCGGCAAGAATGACTGCCGACGACTTTCCCATCCCGCCCGACCGAGACCTGATGGCGTTAGCCCGGCAATTGCGCTGGAAAGGCATCGAACCGGCGCCGGCGCCGCACCGGTTCGCCGAGACGGTTCTGGCGGTGGGAGCCGAAGCCCGATTCTGGGTCCTGGATGCAAACCGCCTGACCATGGATCGCAAATTATTCCGGTTGGCGGCCATATCGGATAGCGCTTACTGGTGGGTAGAACACGACCTGAGCGTCGAAGACGAAGACCTGGAGCGGGCAACGGCACAGGCTGAGCAGCAGGTGTTCCCGCGAATACACGCCGCTTTCGGATCGCCGGCATCCAGGTTCTCCGGCGGGGCCAACCGCCTGCACATCGTAAACGGACGCATAACGGGCGTGGGCGGCTACGTATCCGGAGCGGACGCTTTCCCGGCCAGTGTCGCCAAATACAGCAACGAGATAGCTGCGATTTACATCAATGCCAACGCCCGAGGCTTACGGATCGGGAGCGATGGCTATCTGTCAACGGTAGCCCACGAGTTGCAGCACGTTATCCACGGCGCTGCTGACCCGTCAGAATCCACCTGGTTGAACGAAGGGCTGTCGGAGTTGGCCGCAACGGAAGCAGGGCTATCAACCGGCAGCGCATACGCTTACCTGGGGCGTCCCAATACATCATTGGTGAACTGGCCATCAGAATTGGGTAGCGAAGTGGGCTTGAATTACGGCGCTGCGTCGTTGTTCGCTCACTACCTGCGGGAACACTATATCCACGGGGAAGGCTTAGCCGCATTGCTCGCCGAGCCTGCCGACGGCATGGCGTCCATTGACGCGTACCTGGACGCCCAGGAAGCAACCACCAACGACGGGTATCCCGCCAGCTTCAATTCCGTTTTTGCCGACTGGGTATTGGCCAACATGCTGGACAGCGATCACGGGGTGTATGGCTATGCGAACCTGGACGTAAGCGCCACCCTAACCCGAAGACAACAAGCGGGCGACGAAGCCCGAGCAACCGCCCTGGCGCAGTTTGCCGCCGATTACTGGGGGATAAGCGGGGAAGATGACAATGCTCATACGGTTCATTTTGAGGGCAGCGCCACCACTTCGCTGTTGCCGACGCAGGTCCCGGGCGGGTCCTGTTGGTGGAGCAATCGCGGTGATTCCATTTCATCCACGTTGACCGGTGTTGTTAGCGTGCCGCCAGCCGGACAGCAGGAAAACCCTCCCAGCCTGGATTTCCTGAGCTGGTTTGAGATCGAAGAGAATTGGGACTACACCTACGTGGAAATCTCGGAAGACGGTGGCGCAACCTGGGACGTTCTTCCGGCAGAGAGAACTACCGATGAGAATCCCGTGGGCAACAGCTACGGCCCGGGTTACACGGGGTCAGGGGACTGGCAGCGCGTCGAAGTTTCGCTGCACGAATATGCGGGCCGCCAGGTGATGATCAGGTTCCACTACGTTACTGATGACGCGATTCATGGCCCGGGGTTCTGCGTGCGAGACATTCAGGTGTCTGGAGACGGCGCACACATCCCGACCGATTGGCGCCCGGACGGGTTCGTTCGCGTGAACAACCGCGTCGCTCAGGACTGGATCGTTTGGGTGATCTCCGACGGAACCGAACCCACCATCAGCCGCATGGGGTTGAAATACGACCCCAACCGAGATGTTCTTGCCGGCTCGGTGGAAACTCCGGCATCTGAGACTGGCAAGGTAATCGTCGTTGTAGCGCCCGTTGCGCCGGCCACCGCCGAGTCAGCGATATACCGCGTGTGGGCTACCCAATGAGGTGGAAGTCCTCACGCGTGCTCACTTTAATCTGTCATTGCGACCCCAGCGTGGCAATCTCGCACCCTCTCCCTTGATGGGAGAGGGTTGGGGTGAGGGAGAAAATCCGCACTGACCACCTTCCGCTCATGGTGAGCCTGTCGAACCATCCACTTCTCGCAATGACAGTAGGCAGGGGCTGGAGTTTCACAATTTTCTCAGTATCAGGGATTTATGATGAGACAGTCCCCGTCGTGGGATGCCCCATCGCGGCATAGAGAATTTCCTGGCCGAATTCCAGCAACCCTCCGCCAAGTTCGCAAGAGAAGCATCGCCAACGAACCTCCGGAAGCAGCACGCAAAGTTCCGCTCGTGCAGCGCAAAACGGGCAGTTGCCCAGCATCTTGCCCCGATGCGTGGGAGACGGTCCAGAACGGGACAACGGCGCAAACGCGCTTATGAGTTGCAACAGCCTTCCCCGACGCGCCGCGCCGGTGGGATTGCTGCCCATTTCGCGGCAATTGCGCCATCCCAGCTCGGTGAGCAGCGCCGCCGCGAGTCGCGGTGCCCAAATCTCAACCGGGTCGCGGGCGTCCTGAATTTCCGGTTCGCCGCCGAAGCATGACATGTCCCGGCTCTCCACGGCCTCGGGATGCTGATGCAGCCGGAAAACAGCGGACGCCAGCAGATACAGGTCAGGTTCCGGCAGCATGACCAGGTATCCGGACAGGTCGGCAAACAACCTTGGCGTCCGGGAATTCAGGCAGCGGAACATTTCGCCGGGCGTGGCTGTTGCATAGAACACTGCCGGCCAGGCCGGGTTCATTTCGCTTTCCGGGCGCAGGGAAGCATCGCTATCCACCGGCTGCGGAGGTTTAGCAGCTGCGGTCAGGGGTTGGGATGCCGGGTATTGTGAGTTGGGCATGGTTTGCATCGGTGTTGCGGGCTCCCGGCGACAGTGGCGCAAGGGATTGAGCGGTTTACATCATCCACGATAAACAGCCGGAACACGACCGCACAAGGGCCTGATGTCACTCCGGTTGACCGTGTTGGAGGATCAGGAACCGGGGACGCGCCACCGTCTGCGCCGGCATATCGCGTACCGAGATCAACCGTTGCGGGGATTCAACAGCCAGTCATGTACGTGGGATATCCGAGTCAAGCCGCCGGACAATATCAAACGGGCCAGCCGACGCACTCGGGCCCGGGCGTCATCGGTAATGATGTACTCGGCGGGGGATTTGCCGTCCACTCGGGCCAGCAGAAGCACACCCAATTGGCGGATGGTGTGAGATTCCAGCTCCACAGCATCATTCGACTGCAAACCGACGGCGCGGGTGTAACCATTCCAGAAAGACCGGGCGGCCCGGTTGTAACGCTCGGTCAATCCGGGCTGGTGAACCGCCTTCAAAGTCAGGTGATTGATCATGAAAGACAGATCAAAAACCGGATTGCCCAGGTGCACAACCTCAAAATCCAGCAAAAACACGGCGGCGGAATCGCCGGCGCCGGTTACGATGACGTTTTTGGGACTGTAATCACCGTGCACCATCGCCAGCGGATGATTGAGCATTCGCTGGGCTTCGGCTTCGATTGCAGAGGCGAGATCGGGATGGACGCCTGCTGTGGCGCGATGGTATGGGTCGATGCGTAACTGTACGAAACACTGCTGGTCGGCGAACGGCTCCAGGCTGTCTGGAATGTTGCCGTCTGCGATTTGAGTGGCTCGGTGGATCCTGCCCAACAAGGCCCCGACCTTGCCGGCAACCGGGATATCTACGCGGCCGCCGAGCAAGGCATCCTTCCAGTTCACACCCGCCGCCGGGGCCGACGTCATCACGTAAAGGAAGTCATCCTCGTTTTCGTAAACTACTCGCGGAATGCCGGCGGGCGGCAACACATCGGCCAGGTAACGGATGCTGGCCCATTCACGGTGGATGCGATGCCGGTCGGCTAACCATTCCTGGGGGACTCTCAGTTGCGGCAGCGATTGTTTTACAACCAGAGCGCCGTCGGAATCGCCGGGTGTAGAAACGCGCACCACGATATTCGAAACGCCACCACCCAGCGTCTCGGCGGTTGCAACGCCGGCGGCCGCGACATCCACGACGCCACGTTCCACGAGATAGGCGATGGCGTTGTCGGCCGTAAGCGAAAAGGGCATTGGCCCAAGGTTACCGGTGGTCTTCACGTGTACCCACTTTGTCATTGCGAGGAGCACAGCCGCTCATGGTGAGCCTGTCGAACCACGTGGCAATCTCGATGAGGCTGAACACACGTCGACGAACCCCCGTTGCTACAGCGACGAGATTGCCAACCCCCGCATCGAGTACGGGGGCGCAATGACAAAGTGGGTACGCAAAAGACCGGTGGCCGGCCTGCCAGGTCAGAAATGAATTGGGCGTAGTGGTTCGATCAGACTTTCGCTGCGACCTGGGTGGTGAAATCCTCCAGATGACCCAGGGTTTCTTCCAGATTGCCATCTCCGCTGAGCCGGGCGATATCCAGCACCAGGTAGCTGACGCCCATATCCTGATACTGGCGGATGTCTCCGGCGATCTGCTCGCTGCTGCCCGTGAAACGGGTACGTTCGCTGCTGGTATCGGCTCCGGTGATGCGATAGTCGTGACTCCGGTAAATAATCTGGATTTCTTCGGGGTTGCGGCCGGCGCGTTCAGCGGTGCGGCGGAGGCGATCCATGCCTTGCTGCAGGGCATCGGGCGTGCCCACCGGGAACGACGGGTTATTGCCAATGGGATACCAACCGTCGCACAGAGTGGCGGCGCGACGGATGGCCGGCCGGCTCTCTCCCCCGACCCACAGGGGCGGATGCGGCTTTTGCACCGGCTTGGGGAGGAAATTAATATCGGAAAAACTGACGTACTTACCCTCGAACGTGGGGTTGTCCGACGTCCATAGCTCCTTGAATGCGCGGATATATTCGTCAGTGACGGCGCCGCGTTCATCAAACGGTTCGCAACCAACAGCCTCGAACTCCTCGCGCATCCAGCCCACGCCCACCCCAATAATGAGCCGGCCACCGGACAGGTAATCCAGGGTTGCCAGCGATTTGGCGGCAACAATCGGGTTGCGGTGGGGAACGATCAGCACCGAGGTAGCCAGCCGAATTTTTTCGGTGCAGCCGGCCATGAAGGCCAGGGCGGTGATTTGCTCCATGGACTGACCCGTTGTTGAGCCGGGAAACTCGCCGGTTTGGGTGTATGGATATTCGGACGAAATGCTGCGGGGAACGAGGATGTGATCTCCCAGAGAGATGGAATCGAAGCCCAACGCCTCGCCGCGCTGCGCAATGGTGGCCAGGTTGTCGGGGTTCGCCAGAGGGCCGCGCCCCGGCAGGGTGAATCCGTACTGCATTTGAGAGCTCCTGTGATTTAGTAATTCTGCTCAGTGGAACAACAGGCCGCCGTTGACGTTGTAGGACTGGCCGGTGATGAATTCGGAGTCAGGGCCGGCCAGAAAGGAAACGAGGTTGGCTACGTCCTCAGCCTCGGCGATGCGTCCCAACGGGGTGCGGTCGCCGGATGCGGCCACAATTTGGGCCCGAAACTGCTCCTGGGTCAATCCGCGCTGGGCGGCCTGGTCGCGTTCCCAATAGCTCATCCGGTCGGTGTTGATGGGGCCGGGGCACACCGCGTTGACGGTAATGCCGTGGGGCGCCAGATCCAGCGCCGAAGCCTGCGTCAATCCGATGACGGCGAATTTGCTTGAAGAATAGGCGGCGCCGTCTGCGCTGGCCTGCTTGCCGGCGTTGCTGGCGATGTTGACGATGCGACCACCATTGCCAATGCGCACCATCTCACGGCCGGCGAACTTGGTGCACAGGAATACGGCAGTGGTGTTGATGGCCAGAAAGTGATGCCAAACGTCTTCATCCAGCTCGGTAACCGGGACCTTGTCCCGGCCAATAACGGCGCGGGCGTTGTTGACCATTATGTCCAGGCGACCAAAATGATCCACCGTCTGCGCTACCAGATCCTCGATCTGTTGGCTTTCGGAGAGGTCGGCGTAAACCGGGAGCACGCGGCGTCCCAAACTACGCACTTCGTCGGCCACGCTGTCGATGGACTGCCACTCGGAGCGAACCTCGCCGGGAGGCAGGTCGTCTGCCGGGCGCCGAATATCGGTAATTGCTACGTCGGCGCCTTGCGACGCCAGCTTCAGGGCGGTGGCGCGACCCACGCCGCGCATACCGCCGGCGCCGGTCACCAGCGCTACTTTGCCTTCCAGGGTCATGGTTGGTTACCTCGTGTGGGGTTGTGGTGGTTTGCGGGGTCGTATCGAAACGGAAATCAGGCAACCGCGCTGAACGGTTGGCGGGCGAAAATGCGGTGAACCATGGGCTCAAAGAATGCCATCGGGAGGGACTGAAACGCCGGATCGAATGATGGCTGATCCCACCGGTGGCAGAAATCAACCGCATCCTGATACCAGGGATGGTCGATGTAGCGGTCGCGGGCATTGCGGTCGCCGCCATGATGGTGCGCGTAGTAGTAACTCTGAAACAAGCCGTGCTGCCGGACAATCCACCAGGTTTTCTCGGACACGTAAGGCCGAAGCACCGCGGCGGCCAGCTCACTGTGGTTGTGGGGTGACAGCAAATCGCCGATGTCGTGGAGCAGGGCAGCGACGACCATTTCCTCGTCGGCGTCGTCCAGATGCGCCCGGGTGGCCGTCTGCAACGAATGTTCCAACCGGTCAACCTGGTATCCGGCCAATGATCCCGCCAGGCCACGCAGCTGGTCCAGTACCCGTTCGGCAGTGCCGGCCGCAAATTCCGCCTCCAGCCGCTCCAGCAGTTCGTAGTCTTCGCGGGTTCCAGACGCCATGCTGGTAAAGGAAACGGTGGTGGCAACCCCGGCGTCTGGCCGGATTTCATCGCTCATGGGTACACTCCCATCGTGTAGTATGTAGCCGAATTGTACCACCGCAGTATTGGCCCACGTTCCACCGGAGGAGGCACACCATGGTTGACCGGAAGAAACTCGACGGGAGCGTGGCACTGATAACCGGCGGCGGGCGCGGAATCGGACAGGCCATCGCAATGGCATACGCCGAGGCGGGAGCAAAACTTACTCTGGCAGCTCGCACCGACGCCGAATTGCAGGAGACGGCGCAGAGCATAACCGAAAGGTTCGGAACCGAGGTATCGACGGTAATCGCCGACGTGACCAGCCGGCGCCAAGTGGACAATGCGGTGGCCTCCACACTGGACCGTTACGGCGCAATTGACGTGATGGTCAATAACGCCGGAAACATCGGCCCGGTCGGTCGCCTGTGGGAAAACGATCCGGACGATTGGGCGCGAACCATCAACGTCCACCTGTTGGGGGTGTACTTCGGCTGCCGGGCGGTAATCCCGATTATGCTGGAGCAGGGTTCAGGTCGAATCGTGAACATGTCAGGCGTGGGCGGGCCCAACGTCACCGCCTACGACGCCGCCAAGGTGGCCATCGTAAACCTGACCGAAAACCTGGCTATGGAGTTGGCCGACACCGCCATAACCGTGAACGCCATCAGTCCCGGATCCATAAACACCCGCATGTGGGAAGAGACGCGGGATCTGGCGAAAGAGATCGGCGACACCGCGATGTACGAGCGCGGCGTTCAGGTGACTTCAGGGGAGGGGGCCTCGATAGAACGCGCTGCGTCGCTGGCCGTATTCCTGGGCAGCGACGACTGCGGAACGCTGTCCGGCCGGCTGATACGCGCCTTCGCCGACCGTTTCGAGGACTTTCCCGCCAACATAGACGCCATCATGGAGTCCGATGCTTACCAGCTGCGACGGGTTGATCCCGACCGACCCTTCCCTACTTCCCAGGCTTATCCCGACCTGCCCATAACCGGGTCATAGGACATTACCGGCCCTAATCGGCGGTTTCCCCGGCGATCGCGGCGGCAGCAGCCGGATGACTGGGCGGGCGGGCCAACAGCAGAGCAGCCGCAGTCAGCGTCGCCAACATGGCGTACACAACAAAGGCATAGGTGTACGACTGGGCAAACTGGAAAACCAACCCGGACGACACGGCGCCAATGGCCTGCCCCAATGAAGTGAATGGCTCCGTAACGCCGCGAATGGTGCCCAGGGACTGACGCCCGAAGAAGTCGGCGTAGGCAACGGCGGGCACGACCAGGATGCCCGCCACGGCAATCCCGAACAGGCCCGCCGCCGTAAACCCCAACAATACGTTGTCGGCGATTACGAACAGACCCAGCGCCAACGCCATTACCAGAGCCACCATGGCGTAGGTGTAAGAAACTCGCAGATTCTCAACCACCCGGCCCCATAAAAGGCTGCCCAACCCGGTGCCGGCCGCGTTGACGACGATGCTCAACTGCGACAACGTGAGGTCAATGCCGCGAGACCGCAGCAGATCGGCCTGATAAACATTGGTGCCCGATTGCAGCAGGAAAAGAAACCCGGTGCCGATGGCCAATACCCAAAGGGCGGGCGTTCGCAGGGCCTGTCGCGTTGTCCATTGCGGTTCGGTGTCCACCGGCGCCGCTGTCGCATGACCGGCGGCATCGGCATCGGGAACAGCATCGTCCGGAAGATCGCCGTCGGGAAGCAGGCCGACGTCCTCAGGCCGCTGTGCGATCAGCAAGGCCGCCGGAGCCAGCGCAATGGCGTACACCATGAGTCCCAGCACGATCCAGGCGGTTTGCCAACTGTAGGCATAACTCAACCAGGTGGCTACCAGCGGAAATAACGCCATGCCCCCCGAGTGGGACAAGAACAGCAGCCCGGTGGCCCGGCCGCGCTGCCTGACAAACCAGCGCCCAACCACGGTTGCCGGACCCACGTTCAGCGGACTGCTGAACATGATGCGCCCGATGGCCATGGCGGCATAGAAGATTGCGATGTGCACTTCGAGCCAGGCCAGCGCCATAGTGCTGAGACCGATGATGACCAGCGACAACACCAGCACGACCCGGGCTCCGAACTTGTCGATGGCCCACCCGAAGGGAGGCGATGCGCCGGTGGCCAACAATCCTCCGACAGCGGCTGCGCCACCCACGAGGGCACGGCTCCATCCGGTATCTTCCGCGATCAGGGGCACGAAGACGGCGAAGGTGAGGCTGCCGGCGGCATTTCGCACCACCATGCTGCTGCCGGCGGCTCCGAGAACTATCCAACCATAGTAAAAGGGTGTGTTTCGGGATATGTAGGCGATCAGAAGGTGCATTCAGTAATGGGCCTTGGTTCCTGTTACGCCACGATGGCGCCGTCGCGTAAATCCGCCCAAGATTCTACACTCTCACGTCTCACCCGTACCCACTGTGTCAAACCAAACTGGCCTACTGTCATTGCGAGGATCTTCCGCCCATCCTGAGCCCGTCGAAGGATCATCCCGAGCTTGTCGAGGGACGTGGCAATCTCGCTAGGGTTGAACACAAGTCGGCAAACCACCATTGCTACGGCGACGAGATTGCCAATCCCCGCATCGAGTACGGGGGCGCAATGACAGATTAATGTGGGTACGCGTGAGCCTTCACGTACCCTGACCGCCGGCGGCAACCGACGCATTTGATAAATCGACCGGTAGATTCATCGGCGAACCCACAACGCTGTCGTGGGGCAAACACGCCGCGCGCGACGTAGCTCATGCCCCACGGCGCCCTGCTCTCCTCAGCGGTGTAAACCCTGCCGGGCGCGCCGCAGCCATCGCCGCATCAGGTTCTCGCCCAGAAATCCGGCGGAAAGGCTATTTGTACATCATCCGGAGGCATCAGATAGGACTGCAATGAAATCAGATCGATTCCGTCGCGGTCGGTCGAACAACGCCAGGTTCCACGATACGGATCGCACTTCAGCACATGCTCAAGGATTTGACCCGAATCGGCACGAAGCATCCTGTCTTTAGCCAGGACGAGGTCGCTTTTGTACTGCAGCTGCACAAAATAGGGTGAGTGAGTGGCGACTATCACCTGACGCAGCGGGTTTTTTATCCCAACCGGTTCATCCGCGTCAACCGCTATTTCACGCAGCAACCGGTTCATCGCCGCGAGCTTTTCGGGATGTATCCCGTTCTCCGGCTCCTCCATGCAGATAACTGCGTTCTCGTCAAAAACTTCTGACAGCGCCGCCAGCGCCAGGAACCGCAGCGTACTGTCCGAAATTGAGCTGGCCCGCAGCCTTAGCCCCGATGGCTCTTCTACTTCCAGCGACAGTAGTTGCCGCACGTCATCCGTGACCACATTGACCATTTTGACCGAAACTAACTCCGACAAAATTATGGAAACCATCTGGAATACAGTATGCGACGGCTCGCCCTGCTCCGGGGCAATGTTCGCCAGATGCTGCAGCGTTGCCGGTATGTGCGCCCCGTTGGCTGCGATACCCGGCGCCTGGGTGTAACGGTCGGGGCGACGCATCGCCGCCGGGTCCAGCGCCAAAACCCGCCAGCTCTGCATTTCCCGCCGCGCCGCCAATATCGTCGGTGTAGCCGCTGTGTTCTCCGTCCCGATGATGGTCCGCGTCGCCCCTTCCGCCGGGGCCGGCCGGCCCCGCCCGTGGGAACCTCCGTCCTGATGCACCACAATGGTAGTCCGCTCGGTTTCGTGGTCATTACTGGTGGAAATGAACCCGCTGCGCGCGTGCCGTTTGTTGTACACCACGCTATCCCGAAACTTTCCCTTGCTGTGGGGAAACTTCAGGTGATGCATTGCTCGACCCGTAGCGATAGGACGCAATTCTTCCCGTTCCAGAACCAGCCCACCCAAAGGCCCGGTAACCAGCGATGGCAGTTCATACCGAAAGCCGACTTCGTAACGCAGAAATGAGGATGACGCTTCAACATTTCGACCGAAATCGTCTGACACGCTGCGGCCGACTATCATCTCCACCGCGAACTCAATCCGCTCGTACCGCTCCCCACTGCCAGAGAAAAACAGGTCGGCAATATCCCCCGTCTCCTCGCCGGCGCTGCGGATTTGCAACGCCGACTCGTTTATGGTGCATTCCGTCAGCAGGGACAGAAAGCGGATGGCGTCGAAGATGTTGGACTTGCCTACTCCATTGGGCCCGGCAATGCAGGTGTACGGGCCAAAATCCAATGCGAAATTGACCAGATTTTTGAACCCGTTAACTTCCAGCCTGGTCAGCATGTTGGGTCCTCCATCCGGCTCAAAACAGTGTTCAGGCCATTCTAGCACGCAGACCTGCCGGTATTTGACCCGGCACCTACCTGGAGGCGCACCCGCATTAATCTGTCATTGCGAGGAGCAGAGCGACGTGGCAATCTCGATGAGGTGTCAGGCCCTTCGACAGACTCAGGATGAGCGGTGGGAACGGGATTGCCACGCTACGCTCGCAATGACAAAGTGTGGGTACGGGTGAGGGTGCTTACCTGGACGCGCCCGTCACATATTGGTGCATCTCGCAGGCGAACCAGAGGGCCATGCTGCCGGTGCGGTCGTCATAGCCGTTGACGGCGGTGCGATTCAGGTAGGCCGGAATGTCCGGCATGACGCCGGTACTGATGCAACCGTCCACCACGCCGCCGACTTCGTCGATGCGCTCACACAACGCGCGCCAGCAGGAAGCAAGGCCGCGACCGTATCCGGCCTCTGCAACGGCCGGCAGCCAGCCGCTGCGCAACCCGCGGGCCAGCGCGTAACCCACCATGCAGGTCGAGGTGAGCTCGCCCCAGGCGCCGGGGACATCGACCAGCTCTCCGAACGTACCCCAGGGTTGCTGGACCCTTAACATGGAATCCAGGTGGTTGCGGTGCCTTCGCAAAAGCTCGGGCCGCGCGAGATGCTCATCAGGCAGGTAGGTCAGGGCCTCGGCGTAGCCCAGGGCCGCAAACCCGTTGCCACGACTCCAGTAGAACGGGGCGGAACGGGCGTGCCAGAACAGGCCGTTGTCCTGCTGTACATCACCGCCATCGACGAGGAAGTTGGCCAGCATATCGGCGTACCGGGCGTCGCCGCTGATTCGATGGGCACGCCCCAGCATCGCTCCGGTCATGAACATATCCTCGACGCGGAAATCGGGGTCGCAGGGAGCAGGAGCTTCGCCCAACCCACGGGACGAGAACCGATCAGTGGCGTTGAAGAACAGCCGCCTATAACGATCATCGCCCGTCATGTCGGCCTGCCGCGCCGACCATACCACCCCGGTGAGGGCAGCGCCTCCGGCGTTGTCCAGGTATTTCGCCGGATCGGCGACGACCGGCTCCACCAGGTTAGCGATCTCATCAGTCGGGTTGGGATAGGATTCGTCGAGGGCAGCCAGCCGCAGGCGACCGCTGATTCCAACGCCTTGGGTATAGTTGACCGGGTCCAGCGCATGACCGTAGCGTCCGGCCAGGATATGGGCGAGGGCGAGGGGTGAGCGGGACCGGCGGGCATCCAGGGCGAGTCGGCCGGCGGAGGGCGGTACGTCTGCGCCCCGGCCGGTAAGCGCCCACAAAGCGGTCAACGCATCAGTGAGTCCAGACCAATGGGTGGTGAGACGGAGGGCAGGGATGCGGCCGGGGGTATCATCGGCGGGGTGGCTCAAGGCGGCGACCAGCGAGTCGTCGTCGGACACATCGCCGGTTGTCAGGGCAGAAGCAACCGTAGAACCTATGGCCGCGGTGTTGGCTTCCCAGCGCGGCGGGGCGTTATCCTCGTCGATCAATGCGACCTCTACAACCAGGTCGGGGGCTTCGTAGTTAATCCAGCGCCACAGGTAGCGACGCTCCGGAGCGGTTTCGTCGAAATAAAACCCATCCCGGGGTGGATAGCCGGCGGTGAGGTCGATCCGTCGATCACTGCTGGCTTCCCAGTCACCGCCGGCCAGGGCGTCCGGATTGGCGGCGACGATTGCCGACAACGCAACCCCGGAGGCTCCGGCGGCTGCGGATTGGGCGAACCGGTCCAGCGCAACCAACACGCGGGGCGTGTCGGAGGGGTTCCCCCGCAAGCCGGCGACGAGCAGCACCGCCGGCCGGTGGGAGTCCGTGGCTGATCCCAGGGTTCGGGTGTCTTGCAGGGCCAGGATGGGGCGCAGGGCGGGAGTAAGACCAATGGCGGCGGTTTGCCACCGGTCGGGATTGCGCTTGCGAACCAGATTGACCAGCGCAGCGTTAATATCGGTAGGGTGCATGGTAGACATAGAGCAACTCTCAGCACGGAGCGGATTAGGATGTAAACGAGGGTATCATAATCAACCAACCCGGCAGGATTTTTCAGGCTACGCTGCGCGGGAGCTCACCCGCACCCACTTTGCCAAACCAAACTGGCCTGCTGTCGTTGCTGTAGGTGTCAGGTAATTCGCTGACACCTACAATTGCGAAGAGCGCCCACCCCACCTGTCATTGCGAGGAGCGCAGCGACGTGGCAATCTCCTCGCCGTAGCAATGGTGATTTGCCGACGTGTGTTCAACCTCAACGAGATTGCCACCCCTCGTATCAAGTACGGGGTCGCAATGACAGATTAAAGCGGGTAGGCGTGAGCGGGGATTTCGCGCCAACATGGCAGGCCGGTTTTGACACGGGGGAGCGCCGGCGATACATTGGCGGCGACCGAACATCGTACTGGCCTCAATCGGCAAGGAAGTTGGGGCAAGGGAGTTGGAGGGCTATGCCTCGGTTTGATGACTACACGGGCGCGGATTTGATTCCGCCTTACCGGGTTCTGGATTTGACCGACCGGCGGGCGGCGTTCTGCGGTCGCCTGCTGGCCGATTACGGTGCGGATGTGGTGAAGGTGGAACCTCCGGGTGGCGACCCGTCGCGACGGCTGGGCCCGTATCCGGACGACGCGCCGAACACCGAGCGCAGTCTGGATTTCATGTTTTACAACACTAACAAACGCTCAATCACGCTGGATCTGGAGTGCGAATCGGGGCGGGCATTGTTCCGGCGGCTGGCTGCGGACGCGGACGTAATCATCGAGAGTTTCGACCGCCACTATCTGTACGATCGCGGAATCGGTTTCGATGCGCTGCGGGCCGCAAACCCCGGTCTGGTCATGGCCTCGGTTACGCCATTTGGCTGCACCGGCGAGTGGGCCGACTATCAGGGCGATGACCTGGTGGTGATGGCGGCCAGCGGTTACATGCAAATTACCGGCGAACCCGACGAACCGCCGGTTCGACAGGGCAATGAACACAGCCACTATCCCGCCGCTCAGTATGCGGCAGTCGGGATTCTGGCGGCGTTGTATCATCGGGATTTCGGCGGCGGAGACGGCCAGCATATCGACGTGTCATCACAGGAAGCGTTGATCACCTACTACACCGACGCTCATCCGGCGCTGCTGTGGCGCAAGCTGGGACAGAACGTAACCCGGGTTGGCACCAACTCCACGCTGGTGATCCCGTTGGGAGCCTATCCCTGCAAGGACGGATGGATCTCCGCCGGCGTCATTACGCCGCGGGAGTGGGATGCGCTGGCCGAGTGGATACACGAAGTTACCGGCAACGACGAGGTCCTCAACGAAGCATATCGGGGCGGCAACCAGGACCGGGCGGAACACATCGACATCATAACGGCGCTCTTTTTGGAATTTGCGGAGAATTTTACGGTCCAGGAGCTGTTCCACGAAGGTCAACGCCGCAACCTGGTGTTCCTGCCGGTGAATGACGTCGCCGACCTGCTGGCAGATCCTCAACTGGCCGAGTCGGGGTTTTGGTCGGAGATCCAGCACGATGACGGGAACATGGGGACGCTGAAATATCCGCTGGGCATTTTCCACAGTGAAGAGGTTGCACCGCGGCAGCAACCGGCGCCAGCGCTTGGATCGGACAACATGGCCGTGTTTCGCGGCGAGTTGGGATTGGACGCAGCGGAAATGGCTGCCCTGCGGGCGGATGGAGTCATTTAGCCCGACGCCGGAGCAATTTCGAGGAATGGATATGACGGATACCGTGAACACCAACGCACTGAGAGGAATCCGCGTAGTGGAGTTTGGCCCCTACGTGGCTTTGCCGCTGACCGGGCGCATTCTGGGGTCGCTGGGCGCCGAAGTCATCAAGGTCGAAACCAACAAGGTACTCGATGAGATGGCGTTCATACCGGCATGGTCCAGGGGCGCCGGGCAACCGGAGTACCAGCGGGGCAAGCGGCGCATCACGCTGGACGTGCGGACGCCGGAGGGTCGCGACCTGATGCTGGAACTGGTGCGCATCAGCGATGTGTTCATGACCAACTTCCGCCGCAATATCCTGGACCGCTGGGGCATCGACTTCCCCGCCATCCGCGAGCATCGGCCCGACTCCATAATCATGTGGCAGACCGGTTTGGGCGGACACGGGCCGTACTACACCTACAAGTCATTTGGCATCCTGGTTCAACACCTGTCCGGCGTATCGCTAATGACCGGCGAGGATGAAGAGCCTCCCGGCGTGGTGAACACGTCCTACTCCGACTACCATACCGGCGTGTTCCAGCCGGCCGCCATCATCGCGGCCTTGATGCGGCGTAATCTGACGGGCAAAACGGCCACGATGGAGTCGTCGATATTCAAGTCGGGCGTGGCAACCTGCGGGCCGGCGCTGCTGGACTACCAGCTCAACGGTCGCGGGCCGCAGCGTCGGGGCAATCGGGACGCCTACGCCGTGCCCCACGGGGTGTATCCGTGCGCCGGCGAAGACCGGTACATCGCCATCTCGGCCGCCAACGACCAGCAATGGCGGTGTTTGCGGACGGCCATGGGCGATCCGGCCTGGGCCGCCGCACCCGAGTTCGAAACACGCATCGGGCGGCGCAAGAACGAGAAATCGCTGGACACGGGCATTACTGAATGGACACAGAGTCAGGATTCGGGTTCGCTCATGGAAATATTGCAGGCTGCCGGAGCGCCGGCGGGCATGGTGTCCCAGGGCGAGGACCTGAACGGCAGCGCACACCTGAAGTCGCGGGGGTTTTACCAGGACACCCGTTATTGGGAAGCGGAACGGGGCGTGAAGGCCACCGAGTGGACGGAAGGCGAGAGCGTTTCGTGGACCATACCGGCACGTATGTCGGGCACGCCCATTGAGTTCGGCAGATACAGCAACATCGGCGAGGATAACGCCTACGTGTTTGGAGAACTGCTGGGGATGCCGTCCGCGGAGATCCAGCGTCTGGAAGAAGCAGGAGTGATTTACTGAGGGAGCGGGAATCGGCTTCTTACATGGATGCACCCTCTTTAGTCTGTCATTGCGACCCCGTACTTGATACGGGGGTGGCAATCTCGTCGCCGTAGCAATGGTGGTTTGCCGACGTGTGTTCAACCTCACCGAGATTGCCACGTGGTTCGACAGGCTCATCATGAGCGGCTGCGCTCCTCGCAATGACAGGTGGGTGGGCGTCAGGGCCTTTCGATTCTTCCTCTCCCCTTGTGGGAGAGGGCTGGGGTGAGGGGTATAGTCTGCCACAGGATAGTTCCCTATCTCACACCTTCACCCTCACCCTAACCCTCTCCCATCAAGGGAGAGGGGATTCCTTGTAAAACCAAAAGGTCCTGGGTGGGCGCTCCTCGCAATGACAGAATAAAGCGGATACGCGTGAGGGATGCGCCGGCTGGACCGGGTTTGGGCCGGATGCAGCCCATTCGCCGGTGGGGTACTATTGGGCCATCAGACCGTAAGAGGTGCCCCAGATGACCGCAAACGCCGCCGCTGCCTCCATCACCCACACCGATCTTCGTGCCGCCATTCCTCCCCTGGACGGCGAAATATCCCTGTCCGGCCTCCATGCCGCGGTTCAGGTTTGGCGCGACGAATGGGGCATACCGCACATCCGCGCCACCGACGAACACGACGCCTGGTTCGCCCAGGGGTTTGTCACCGCGCAGGACCGGTTATGGGCAATGGAGTATGACCGCCGGCGAGCGGTGGGCCGCTGGGCCGAAGCGGTCGGCCCGTCCGCCGTAGGACAGGACATGCAGATTCGCCGTCACCGGCTGGAAGACTCGGCCCGCGCCGATTGCGCCGCCGCCGGCACCCGCGCCCGGGCGATGCTGGAATCCTACGCCGACGGCGTCAACGCATTCATCGAAAGCGACGCTCCCCTGCCGGTAGAGTACGACATCACCGGGATAGCGCCCGAGCCCTGGGAGCCGTGGCACAGCCTGGCCGTATTCAAGGTGCGGCACCTGTTCATGGGGGTCTTCGAGAGCAAAGCGTGGCGGGCTCGACTCGTGCTGGAGCTGGGGCCGGAGCGGGCGGCGCAACTGTTTCCGTCGTATCCGACCGGTCAGCCGGTCATAATCCCCACCGGCGCCGCCTACCACGGTTCTGCGGACGTGGGGTATCAGCAATTGCTCGACGGCGCCGCCAACCTCAATCTCATCGGCGAGATGGATAGCGGCTCCAACTCCTGGGTGATTTCGGGCGAGCGCACCGCCACCGGCAAGCCCATCCTGGCCGGCGACAGCCACCGCGGCCTGGACGTTCCCAGCGTTTACTACCAGAACCATCTCGCCTGCGACAGCTTCGACGTGGTGGGCGCTTCCTTTGCCGGCGTGCCCGGTTTCCCCCACTTCGGGCACAACCGGTGGGTGGCCTGGTGCGTCACCCACACCAGCGCCGACTATCAGGATTTGTACATCGAACGGTTCAACGACGCCGACGCCTCGCTGTATCAACGTCAGGGCGACTGGTACAACGCCGACGTCCGCGATGAGGTGATCCGCGTGCGCGACGGCGATGATGTTCATCTGCGCACCTGGGCGACCCACCACGGCCCGGTCGTTGGCGGCGACCCACTGTCCGGTTACGGCCTCGCCCTGCGCTACACCGCCACCCCGATCTTTTACCGAAATCAGGGCAACCCGTGGACGAACATCCTGCCGGCCATGCTGGAGGCTGGCAATGTGACCGAGTTGGCCGACGCCATGGAAGGATGGGTTGATCCGGTCAACAATTTCGTAATGGCCGACGTACACGGTAATATCGGCTACCAGTGCCGAGGCGAGATTCCCCGCCGCCCCGACGATGCGCCGGCGCCGCTGCCCGTGCCGGGCTGGGACGGGAACCACGAATGGCAGGGAAGCATCCCCTTCGCCGAGCTGCCCCGCAATATCAACCCGCCGGAAGGTTACATCGTCACGGCCAATAACCGGCCCGTTCTCGAGGATTATCCTTACTACATCTCAATGGACTTCGCACCCGGCTACCGTGCCACGCGCGTCGCTGAGCGCATTCGCAACCTGCCCAATCCTTCGGCCAGCGAAATGGGACGCATCCACGCCGAACGGGTTTCGCTCCCGGCGCTGGCCTATATCGCCGCCCTGCAATCCTGTCCGCCGCCCCCTGACCCAGCGGTGGCCGATGCATTGGATCGCCTGCAACGCTGGTCTGGCAGCATGGATCGCGACGCCGTTGAACCGACCATCTACAGCGCCATGCGTGATGTGCTGCAGTGGCGGTTACTGAAACACAACATCGGCGAGAATCTGGCCGCATTGGCGTGGCATCCGGTCGACCGGGGGCGCGGCGGGTTTGTAAACCGGTTCCGAATTCTAATGAACGACGCCATCACGGACGGCGACACCGGCCTGCTGCCCGGCGGCGAAAATTGGCCCGCCGAGCTTGCTGCCGCGTTGGGAGAGGCAATCCACATCCTGACTCACCGGCTGGGGCCTGACCTGGGAACCTGGCGATGGGACCGGGTCCATCGCGCACGACCCCAGCACCCACTGGCGATGGCAACCCCCAGCCTGGGCGCGCTGCTCAACCCGCCGGAGATTCTCACCGGCGGCGATGGCGATACCCCCTGGGCGGGTTCCTATTCGCCGGCCGATTTTGCTACGGTGGGCGGCCTGTCGGTATTCCGCTACGCCTACGACCTGGGAGACTGGGAACGCTCGCTATGGGCGGTGCCGTTGGGCGCATCCGGCCATCCCGGCAGCGAACACTACGCTGACCAATCCGCCATCTGGGGGCCCGTCCGCATGACGCCCATGCAATACGATTGGGACAGCATCAAGGCGGGCGCGGAGAGTGTGCAAATCCTCAATATCGGGCCGCTCGGGTAGGGAATCGGAGTAATGAACTATCCAGCGTTACCTCGGATAGCAGAGCACGCGAACCGGTATTTCGACGTAGCGGTTTACGCGGTGACCATGTTGCTGGATTTGACCGCAGCGCTGGTCATCCTGTCCCATTTGACGGACTTAAACATTGCCTTGCCCCGTTCCAGACGCAGCCAGTCCGCTGAGCATGGATCCAGAAATCTGTAGTAACAAAACGCGCAGGCGATTATCCTGTACTGCGGAGGACTGGCGTGGTTAATCTCGGCCTTGCCAGCCCGGAGATCTCGCGGATTGATCCGCTATGCGTCAGTGCAAACCGCGCATTGGCTGGCTCCCACTTGCGCGGTGATTTTGGCGTGGCTGGTCGTGGACTTGCATGGCGCGTTGCTGATTGAATTTGCCATGTTGTTGGGCACGCTGGGCATCATCGTCGCGGGAATGGTCAACCTGCTATATTCCGGTTTCAGAGCGCTGGCATCCAAAACCCATTGACGGGATTATTGCGGCCCTACATTGAGTAATCAGGGCCTTTTAAAAGTCCTACGACCTCCGCTCATGGTGAGCTTGTCGAATCATCGTAGACCGTCCTTCGACAGGCTCAGGACGAGCGGGTGCTTAATTTCCACAACTTTGAAAAGGCCCTGGCGGGCAATAGATAGTTACCGCCAAATCTCACGACTTGGCGGTAACCTGGATCGGATTGGCACGCCGACGGCGCGGGTAGATTCCCCGCCTGGAACCTAATCCTCCCGCAAATGCGGCGCCACTCGCTCGGCGAAGAGCTCCAGGTTGGCCACGCCGTCGGCCAGGGGCATACCGGGCCACATCATGCGGAAGCAGCCGTGAGACATGCCCAGCGCCCGGTAGCGGGATAGCTCCTCCACCACCTCGTCGGGACTGCCGATTACGAACCGGTCGCGGGCCAGATCCTCAAAGGGCTCCCGGAAGTTCTCTTCCCCAGGCAGCGCCTTGTCCTGACCCCATTGGGCGTAGGCTTCGTACTTGCCGCCCAGGTATGGCGTGGCCCTGGCGAATGCCTCTTCATGCGTGCGCCCCACGAATACTTCCCGACCCAGCGGCAGGCGCTCGGGAGCGCCCGAATCGGCGGCGCCGGCGGCCTCGTGGTACATCTCCACCTGTTGGCTGATGGTGTCGAACTTGGCGTGAGGGTTCACGTACCACGTGTAGCCCAGCCGCGCGGCCCGGGTGATGGCGGCATCGCTGTTGGCAGCCACCCACACCGGCGGGTGGGGCTGTTGCACCGGCCTCAGCATCAATTGGGCGTCCCGCAGCTGGAAAAACTGGCCGTCGTAATTCACCTTCTCACCGGTCCACAACAGCTGCATGGCTTCCAGGCATTCCAGATACCGGCTTACCCGCGTGCGTCGTGGAACGCCGAAGTTGTCATACTCCTCGTCCCGGTAGCCCAGCGCCGCGCTCAGCGTGAACCGCCCGCCGGTAATCACGTCCATGGTGGCAACCCGTTCCGCCAGGTCCACCGGATGATGCAGCGGCACCAGCATGGTGGCCACCAGCCCCATCCCCCGCGCTTCCGCCGAAATGCGCGCCAGCAGCGGCATGGTTTGCAGCTGCTGGTAGGGGTCGGTGAGGTAGTGCTGACCCTGGTACACCATGTCGAAGCCCAGGTCGCGGGCCGCCCCCACGTAGGCGCAGATGTCGGCAAACGCCTGCTGCATATCGGCGCCGGCCGGCTGTTGGGCGATGGCGGAAAGGGACACGCCAAATTGCATCGGGGAATCCTCCGTGGCGCTACGCGTAAGACCTCGTAAGACCTATGCTACTGCTTTTACGAAATGACGGTCATTGCGAACGCAGCGCGATATATTCGTAGTTTGCGGGACGACGCGGGTCGTTAGCCGGTGGCAAGCTGGTTGCCCAGCAGGTTGATGGCCGCCTGCACTGCTCCGTGCTTGGTATCGTCGCGGTCGCCGCCCACGCGTATCTCGATGGCAGTGTCCACGCCGCCTTTCACCGCCATGCCAACCCAGAACGTGCCGATGGGCAGGCCGCTGCGTCCGGCTGCCGGGCCGGTGACGCCGGTGGTGGACAGGGCGTAGTCGGTTCCGGTCAGTTCGAGGACGCCGCGGGCCATCGCGATTGCCATCTCACGGCTCACGCTGCCGGCCGTTTCGTATAACTCGTCCGGAACGCCGAGGATCTTCTCTTTCAGCCCGCCGGTATAAGCGATAACGCCGCCGGGGAAGAAACGCGATGCGCCGGGAATGGTTCCCAGGGTGTACCCCAGCAATCCATTGGTGCAGGCTTCGGCGACGGACACGGTTTGTCCCCGTTCCAGCAGTGTTTCGGCTACCTGTTGAACGTCCACGATGTGCCTCCTGTGCAACGATGTCCCCTCTCCAATCGAGGGAGAGGGCTAGAGCCTGCCCCGTGCTTGATACGGGGGTGAGGGTGAGTCATGTGTAAGGGCAATCCCGGACGGGCGCCGGATGGGTGAAATATGCCCGTCCGGGTCGTCGTTGCCGCTGCGCGTTAGACATCCATCATCTTGTCCGGTGTCATCAGCTCCATGAACTCGATGCGGTTGCTCTCTACCAGCGGCCGGATTTGTCCGCCGATTTCCATCGCCGCCGGCGGCAGTTGGTGGCCGCCGCGCATGGGCGACATCAGCGCCTCATCGGTCCATTCCAATATAACCACGTCGGTTTCGCCGGGTACCGTGGCCCCATTGAAATAAACCTTGAACTCGCTGCGTTGACCGGCGTCGTGGTAAATCTGCGCCTGCTTCTGCAGCAAGCTGGCTACGCGACGAGCTTCGCCGGGTTTAGTCTTGAAAATTCTCCGTAGTACGTACATATCAGTATCCTAAATTGGCTGTGTCTCTACTTTTCGCAATAACGCCAGGAATTCGTGGTTGCCGGCGTCTCCCGTGATGGGCGAGTCTATGGTGTCCAGCAAACGAATCTCCGGACGCGCCTCGAGCCAGTCGGTAACCCTGGTCAGTATGTCGTTTCGCAATTCATCACTGCGAATGATACCGCCCTTGCCGACCTCGCCGCGCCGGGCCTCAAACTGAGGTTTGATCAGAACGATGCCGTATCCATCCGCACGCAGGTGGGTCAACGGTTCGGGCAGGGCCATCGTCAGCGATATGAACGATACGTCCATCACCAGCATATCGACCGGCTCAGGAAGTTGGAACGGGTGGCGCACGTTCACCTTTTCCATGCACACCACTCGCGGGTCGGTGCGCAGACTATAGTGCAGCTGCCCGTGTCCCACATCCACCGCGTAAACACGCCGCGCTCCTCCGACCCCCCGGCTGTTGCCATAATTCAGCAGGCAGTCGGTGAACCCTCCCGTCGATGCCCCGGCGTCCAGTGCGACGATGCCATCCAGCAGTATGCCGAAGGATTCGGCCCAGGTATCGAGAGCGCGGGCCAGCTTCACGCCGCCGCGGCTGACGTAGGGCAATCGTTCCTTTAGTTCCAGCGGCGTATCCGGTAGTAAAAAGGCGCCGGCCTTTAGCACCGGCCCGGCGGGAGTTGACACGGCCCCCGCCATGATGAGCGCCTGCGCCTGCTCTCGGCTTTCCACCAAGCCCTTCTCCACCAGCAACAAATCGGCCCGCTGGCGTGGGCTTTTTTGCCGGGGTTTTTGGGGCCGGGGCTTTTGGGTTGACACGACCCGTTACTCCCCGATGAAGGTGGGCCGCCGCTTTTGCAAAAACGCCCGGTAGCCCTCCTGGTAGTCGCGGGTGTCAAACTGGGTGAGCGGAAGGTCGGCTTCTTCCGGGGTGAGATCCAGCGACGGTTTGGCCAGCACCTGGTTGAGCGTCTGCTTGTTGACGGCGTGGGACAGGGGCGCCAGGGACGCTATATCGGCGGCCAGCTGGTAGGTAACGGCTTCCAGTTGCTCCGCCGGCGCTACCTGATTGACCAGTCCGATGCGCAGCGACTCGGCGGCATCGAGCAGACGGCCGGAAAGCAGGATGTACAGCGCGTTGCCCTTGCCAACCAGGTTTACCAGGCCGTACATCTCGCGGTGGCCGATGGTTATTCCCAACCGGGCCACCGGGATACCCAAACGGCTGTGCTCGCTGGCGATGCGCAGGTCGGTGGCCACGGCCAACTCGCAACCGCCGCCGGCGGCAAAACCGCCGATCATAGAGATGACGGGCGTGCCCATTTCGGCAACCTTCTCCAGCAGGCCATCGACGGCGCGGTTGTAGATACGGCCCCGCCGGGAGTCGCTGCGATGCTCTTCGAAATCGCTGATGTCGGCGCCCGCTGAGAACGCCTCATCACCGGAGCCGGCTATCACCACGCAACGAATGTCGCGGTCGTTGTCCAGGTCGTTCATCAACTCGGTAAGTTGACCCCACATCGTGAAGGAGATGGCGTTGCGTTGGGCCGGCCGGTTGATGGTAACCGTGGCGACGGGTGGTTCCCTCCGCAGCAGGATGTGACCATCTGCGTCAACGGGCAAATCGGTCCCATCGGAAGTCGTGGCGGCGGTATCGGGCATGGGGATCGCTCCTGATCGAATCATCATCACCGCGATGAAAATCCGCAGTATAACCAGAACAGACTATCCGGGCCACGGGTTGGCGTCAACACCGCCCCACGTCTCACGCAGGGCCTTTCGGTTTTCCCGGTTTTGTCATTGCGAGCGCAGCGTGGCAATCTCGTCGCCGTAGCAATGGTGATTTGCCGACGTGTGTTCAACCTCAACGAGATTGCCACGTCGCTGCGCTCCTCGCAATGACAGGAGTGGGTACGGCCCTCACCCCGACCCTCTCCCGGTGTGAGAGGGAGCGTTTTTACCTGGATGAACCGGATGGACAGGATTGGGGAGGGTACGGGATTGCCAACCCCTGTATCGAGTACGGGGGCGCAATGACAAAGTGGGTACGGATTCACCGCGCGACGTTCTTGACACTATGTAACGTGGACGTTAACGAAATTCGGCCCCAGTTGGCCTCCTTTCGCCCGGTGGGGGTTATTTTGTGCCTGTTTTGGGTATTGACAGGGTTGCACCGGAATCCAGGCCAGCACGGAGAACCACCCGAATGACTACTAATAACACCGGGCAAACGCTGTCGGCGGCGCCGTCTGCCGATTGCCAACTACTGGACATGCGGCCCAGGCAGACCCTGGGTCAGAAGATCATCGCATTCAGTTGCTCCAAACCTTTGGGAGCCATCAGCGCGGCAATCATCATCCTGACGATCCTGGCGGCTGTGGTTTCGTACGCCGTACCGGGCATCTTGCCCAACGACCCGCTGGATTTTCGCGCCCATGACGAGAAATTCCTGCCACCATCTCCCAGCGCCTGGCTCGGCAGCGATCATCTGGGCCGGGACGAGTTCAGCCGGATCATCGTCGGCTCGCAGATATCCATCTATGTAGGCTTGATCAGCGTGGGCATTGGCGTAACGCTGGGTACGGTAATCGGCATCATCAGCGCCTACGCCGGCGGCATTGTCGATCTGGCAATCCAACGGATCGTCGACGCCAGTATGGTGTTCCCCCCACCATACTGGCGCTGGCGCTGGTCGCGGCCGTGGGCGGGTCGGCCAACAACATCATCGTAGCGCTGGTGGTAATTCTGTTGCCGGGCACGATCCGGGTCATACGGTCGCAGGTGTTGAGCATCAAGGAACTGGACTATACGCTGGCTGCTACGGCCATCGGCGCCGGCTCCGCACGCATCATGCTACGCCATATCCTGCCCAACGTGGTCGCTTCATATATCGTGCTGGGTACCATCACGCTGGGGTTCGCCATCATCATCGAAGCGTCCCTGTCCTTCTTGGGGGTGGGTGTTTCGCCGGATATCCCGACCTGGGGCACCATGTTGACGCAGGGAGCAAGAGACATCCGCATTGCCTGGTGGCTTGCCGCGTTCCCGGGCATCGCCATTACGGTAGTCTTTTCGCCATCAACTTCTTTGGCGACGCTCTCCGCGACGTGCTTGACCCCCGGCTGCGCGGACGATAGCAGTACGTGGACAGCCGACGAGATTGCAGACGCAAGTAGGGGCGGGTTTGAAACCTGCCCCTATGATTCTGATGCTTTGCCGCGCCGGCGCCGGCAGATTTTATAGCCTCAATGGCTTTGCCGGAACCAGGCGTTCGCCTAACGGGTCAACCACCAGCTCAAAAATCTCCAGCGTCGTAGCCCCCACCAGGTAATCATCCTCCGGCCCGAATATCACCGGGCAATATCGCTCCACTCCGTCTATGCTGAACCGGGCATCTGCCACGCCATACTCAACAACGCTCCCATCAGCAATGCCGTACCGCCCGGTCTGGACAGGCCGTATCCGTAACCGCTCCAGCAGTGTGCCAGGCATCATCGAGTGTGTTGCGCCGGTATCTACGGTTGCTGATATGGCATTGAAGTCCCCGCCGGCCGGATGGCCGATGCCTATTTGCACTTCAAAAGTTCCCATTTCAACAACTCCTTCCAATTCCGACGGATCGGATTACAGTAGCAGCTCATCTCTAGGAAACCAGGCTCGGGGAAACCAGGCTGGGATTTGGCGGGGTGGGGTCAACCATTAAGTCGAAATCTTCCAGGGTTGTCGCTCCCAGCAAGTACCGTCCTTCCGGGCCAAAGATGACCGTGCAGGTGCGTTCTCGACTTTCTATTTTGAATCGCGCTTCTCCGATGTCGAATTGGACGATGCTGCCGTCCGCAATTCGGTAGCTCCGGCGTTCTGACGGCTGCAGGCTCAACTCCCCCAGCAAAGATTCCGGCATCACGGAATGTGTAGAGCCAGTATCCACCAGCGCGGACACTGGATGAAAGTCTCCACCGGCCGGATGGCCAACGCCAATTTGTACCTCAAAGGTTCCCATAAATTTGCACCTGGATCCTTGCGTTCATCGAGCAGGTTGATGATAAGCCCGCCCTCCGGCGCCGTCAATTTGCCCATTACCTCACGCGTACCCGCTTTAATCTGTCATTGCGCCCCCGTACTTGATACGGGGGCGGCAATCTCGTCGCCGTAGCAATGGTGATTTGCCGACGTGTGTTCAACCTCAACGAGATTGCCACGTGGTTCGACAGGCTCACCATGAGCGGCTGCGCTCCTCGCAATGCAGGTGAGGGTGGGTGCTCCTCGCAATGACAGCAGGCCAGTTTGGTTTGGCAAAATGGGTACGCGTGAGGCCCATTACCCATGATAACCGTGCTACACTGCGCCGAGAATACAACGGCCTGTTTCGGACGGAGGTGCATGATGTCCTGGAATTTCGAGCTGGTTGCCGGACCATACGGAGGCACCGCAGAGGGCCCGGTCTGGGATGGCCAGGCGGTGCTGTTTACGCATATCCCCGCATCCAAAATACTTCGATACGACCCCAAAACCGGCGAAGTTTCCGAGTATTTCAACGAAACATTCAACACCAACGGATTGTGCTTCGACGCCCAGGGCAATCTTTATGGCTGCCAGCAGGGCCGCCGCCGCATCGCCCGTTTCGACGCTGCCACCAACACCGCGGTTTCCATGCCCCACCGGCTGGACGGAAAGCGGCACAATAACCCCAACGACCTGGTGGTGGACAAGTCGGGGCGCATCTGGCTCACCGACCCCTATTCCGGGATCGGAGACAGCGGCCCGCAGGAACTGGATCATATGTCTGTGCTGCGCCTGGACCCCCAGGGCGGCGACCAATGGGAACTGGTGCGAGCCACCACCGACATCAGCCGCCCCAACGGCATCCTGATCAGTCGCGACCAGCGCACGCTGTACATCGCCCAAAGCGATTACGGAGCCACCCGGCGCCGGGAATTGCGGGCCTATCCCATAGCCGACGACGGCTCACTGGGCGATTACACCGTGCTGCACACCTTCGGCATCGACGGCGGCGCCGCTGACGGCGATTCCAGGGGCACGGGCGCTGCCGGCGTGCAGCGAGGCGTGGACGGCATGACCCTGGACATCGATGGCAACATCATCGTCTGCGCCGGCTGGGAGGCCGCCGGGCCTGGGCCCATCATCTACGTATTCTCGCCCACGGGCCGGGTGCTGGAGACACACCCCCTGCGGGTGGATCGACCCACCAACTGCTGCTTCGGCGACGCCGATATGCGCACGCTGTACGTAACCACCGGCGGCGGGCACCTATTCCGGGCTCGCACCGACCGCACCGGCTGGATCATGTGGCCCTAGCGTTTCCGGGGCGCCATCCGGCCCTCAGTCGCGTCCAGTCCTTTACAAGTTGCTCCGTGGAGCCAAAAATCTGCACGGAGACTCGAACAAAAATTTTGAACCATTGTCTATACTGACACAGCGCAGGAGGCTAACAGATGACTACCGCTAATGGCCATCGAACGAATATCTACGTCGGTCTGGCCGGCGAGAGCGCTCTCGTAGTAGGTGTGGAAGGTACGCCGCTGGGTGAAGGTGGATTGTTCCGCCTTACCGAGGGCGAATCGCAGTGGGTAGCCGCCGAAAACGGTTTGCCCGCCGACCCCCAGGTGCGAGCATTGCTGGTTCATCCCGACAACCCGTCCACCGTATTTGCCGGCACTCAGGACGGCGTGTACCGCAGCGATGACCGGGGCGACACCTGGAACCGCACCGACACCATGAGCGGCGAGGTCTGGTCGATGACCGCCCACCCCAACGACTCGTCAATCATGTTTGCCGGGTACGATCAGGGACGAGTCTGCCGGTCTGATGACGGCGGCAACTCCTGGCGTCAGCTCAACACCAAAGGGCTGGTTCATCCCAACATCACCATGAACCCCACCGAAATCGTGAAGCGGGTTATCGGGCTGAGCGTCGATCCCGCCCACCCGGATGACGTCTACGGCGCGATTGAAGTCGGCGGACTGATTGCATCCCGCGACGGCGGCGAATCCTGGTCCTGCATCACCGATGGCCACTACACCCGCATGGGGCCAGTTGACCTGCACGGCGTTCAGGTGAATCCGTCGAGCCCCGGGCTGGTGTACATCATCACCCAGCTCGCCATGTTCCGCAGCCGACACCGCGGCAAGGATTGGGAATTTGTCTCCATCGACGAGATGTTCGAGGGCGGCAGCTATTGTCGCGACCTGGTGGTAGCGCCCCACGATCCCAGCATCATGTATCTGGCCGCCGGCGCCGGTGGCGGCAGCGCTCCCGCTGGCACGGTGGACGCCGGTGTGCTGGTTAGATCCACCGACGCCGGTGAGTCCTGGGAACGGCTTGACCTGGGCGAGGTTGCCCCGGCCCGCATGTTCCAGATCGCAATTGACCGAAACTCGCCGGATAACGTCTACTGCTGCGACCGGGACGGTCACGTATATTGTAGCGGTGACGGGGGCAACAACTGGAATCGCACCGACGTACCGGTCGAAATGACCCGGGGACGGCACGTGTATCCCATGGTGGCGGGTTAGCCTGACGCGGCAATTTTGATTGCCGACGGCCGGTTCCGTCCCAACTACTGGTAGAAATCAATCGGGGCGAGGGCGTCTTCGCCCCAACATTCCCTTCCAGCGATCAATCAAAGGACTTCTTACCGTGCAATCCGATGCCCTTTGGAAAGCCACCTACCGCATCGGCGAGGCCGACTTGGAATACATGACGCTTAGTGAGGGTGATTTACCCGACCAGCTGCGCAGTTATCAATTGGCCCGCTCCGGGGTGCTCGACAATGACGAGCTGGCTGAAAACGGATTTGCCGGCAGCAGCGCCGCCCGGTTTCGCAACGCCGGCCGTATCAGCGGGTTCATGCGGGAGTTCGTGCCCACTTCCGACGTTACGCCGGCGGATGGCCTCAATTTCGTCGGCGCTACCGTCGTCCACCTGTTTGAAAATCCGGAGCAGGTGTCAGGCTGGATGTCCGATATTTTCCTGAAAGACTTTGAGGAAAACGTGGGCCAGAGCGGCGGCTCGGGCCAGCAGATCGTTGCGGTAAACCGGGTGCAGGCCAGCGGATTGTACGATGAAGCGGTGGGTTTGCAGGTGTTGCAGGGCGGGCCGGCCGGTCTGCTCTCCTCCACGGTGATAGACTTCCGCGTCGGCCGTTTGCTGGGAGTGGCCTTCGTGGGAGCCGTGGGCGAGCATGATCGCACCGAACTCGCTACGGATCTGGCGTTGTCACTGGAACGCCGCATGGTCCAGGTGGCCCTCGGTTCGTTGTAACGGGCCAGGGTCGGCGTCGTCCGGCGTAATCGGTCCGCGTGTCTCAGGGAGCGGCGCCCGCCGCCGTAGGGTCGGCGAGCAGCAACGTCGGGTCCACCAGCACAATGATCCAGAGAATCCAGTTCAGCGCTCCCAGCACGCTCATCACAATTTGCATCAGGTTAATCGGTGCGCTGGCCAGCCGCACCCCCACCCGGTGTTGCCAGAACCGGTTGATGTTGCTCTGAACCTGCCATATTATCCAGGCAGTTATGGCAACACTGGCGATGTTGGCCCCGAAATAGCCCAATTGCTCCAGCGGAGATACCGGCAGATCGGTGGTCAGGCGAAATGTAACCCACAACAGCACTACGGTTGCGGCGTACAAACCCACGGTTCGCATCGGATGCAGGGTGCTGGGCACGCCCCGCTGCGCCATCATTTCCTGGTAAACGCGCACGTGAGCGTGGAGCCGGAAAAACTGGTAAATCGGCACCAGCATTGACAGTGCGTGCCATACCGGAAATACCTGCTCCTCGCTGTAGTCGCGATAGTGCCGCCAGGTAATGTACATCCAGTAGAAGAGGTAAAATCCGGTGGTCAGGAAGGTCAGCAGAATAACGCGGTTGAGAGGTATGAAGTAGGGTACTGCGTCGTCCTGCGCCACCGGCGGCGGCCGCCGTTCCGCTTGTCGGGGGCGGGTGCGATCCGGAGCAAGTATCCGTTCCAGCATGGGCCGCCAGCGCGGTTCGCTTTGCGGTGCCCGTTCCAACGGCCCCGGGGCCGCCGCGCCGGTGGGTGGCGGTCGAGACGCCGGCAGAGCGTGTCCGCAGTGTCCGCAGAATCTGTGCCCCATTTCGTACGGGGCATCGCAATGGGGGCAGGTGGCGCCTCCGCCGGAAACCGTCATAGGCACCAGAATGTACGGGATTGCCGGCAAATTGTCCAGTTGATTCCCGGGGCTCACAGGGCAATCGCGTTCTCCCTGTCATTCCCGCGAAAGCAGGAATCCAGTGGCTGCAATCGCTGGCGCATTTCCAGATTGTTTCAGTTTACAGTCTTTGGACTCCGGCTTTCGCCGGAGTGACGTGGCTGTAATTTCATACGCGATAGCCCTGGCCTGCTGTCATTGCGAGCGCAGCGTGGCAATCTCGGCGCCGTAGCAATGGTGGTTTGCCGACGTGTGTCCAACCTCAACGAGATTGCCACGTCGCTGCGCTCCTCGCAATGACAGGTGGGCGCGGGCGCTCTTCGCAATGACAGTCGGCCAGTTTGGTTTGACAAAGTGGGTAGGCGTTAGGATATTCGGGGCCGCTGACGGTTCCAACGCCGGTGTTGAGCGCTGAAGTTACGCGGCATCCCCGGAGGTTTTCCCCCACACCGGGGATGCCGCCGCTAAACTGATCAGGCCTTGCCCCATACCACCGGATTGCTCAGCGTTCCGATGCCGTTGATGGTGATGTCGCAGACGTCGCCATCCTTCATATTTTCGGTGGCGCCGTCGGTGCCCATCCACAGGATGTCGCCGGGCACCAGCGTCAGATAATGACTCATCTTGCTGATGTATTCCCGCACGCCGAATATCGCCGTGTTCAGGTCGTATTCGCCGACCACCCGCTCATTGACCTGGATGGTAACGTGCAGTTCGTCCGGGTCCAGATCGGTGGCGATCCACGGCCCCATCGGTTTGAACGTGTCGGTGTTCTTGGCCCGCCACATTGTGCGGTCGTTGCGCTGCCAGGTGCGTTCGCTCACGTCGTTGCCAATGGTGTAGCCCAGCACATAGTCCAACGACTCTGCTTCCGAAACGTTGCGACATTCCTTGCCGATAACCACCACGACTTCGCCCTCGTATTGCAGCAATTCGGTGGCGTCGGCGGGAACCATGATGGGGTCGCCCTGGCCGGTCAGGGCGTTCACGGCCCGGTATCCAACGTCGGCCTGCTTGGGCAAATTTGGCTCTTCGCCGCGCATTTGGGCGGCCCAGGTAACGTGTTCGGGAAAGTTGATACCGGCCGCATAGAACGTCGGCGGTATCACCGGTGGCAGCAGTTTCACCGAACTGAGCGCGTACGTGCTGCCCGATTGTTTCAGCCCGTCAAACAGACCGCCCTGTACCTCCAGAACGTTGTCGCCTTCAACAATACCGTGAGCTACTCGGTCGCCGGTGCGAAACCTGCAAATCAGCATGGCCCTCGCCTCCTGTAAATTGGTGAGTGATCGGTAATTCGACACCAATTCTGGCACCATACCAGTGCCCGGTCAAGCAACTACAACAGCCCGGCAACGTTCCGTTTTGGTCTGTCATTGCGACCCCGTACTTGATACGAGGGTGGCAATCTCGGCGCCGTAGCAATTATGGTTCGCCGGCGTGTGCTCAACCTCAACGAGATTGCCACGTGGTTCGACAGGCTCACCATGAGCGGCTGCGCTCCTCGCAATGACAGGTGGAGGTGGGCGCCTTTCGCAATAACAGGTGGGGGTGGACGCTACTCGCAATGACAGCAGGCCAGTTTGGTTTGACAAAGTGGGTGCGCGTGGGAATCTGGCTGCAGGGACGAGAATGAAAGTCCAAACCGGCGGCCAATGTGCGGTAGGGCAGCGACCGCCTCGTGTGATAACATGATTGCCGCCGGATGAGCAGCGCGCGTTGCTCCGATCAAAAAGAAACTGTACAACGGCAAGTGCGAGAGTAATATGCAGCAGCCCGAAACCCAGCTCGTGTATTGGGCGCCGAGTCGCGTCAGGTTTAACCTCACGCTCATCCTGGCCGTAGCGGTTATTCTGTTCGGCTTGTATCAATTGGTTACGGATTTAAGAGCCGGAGACCCGCCTCCGGTTGAAACTCCCGCTCCCGCGCAAACCCCGGGCGGCCAAGCGGAGCAGCCTGAGCAGTCAGAACAACCTCGCCGCAGCGGCGGCGGCGCCTACCTGTTGATCATAGTGGGCCTGGGGGTCGGCGGATACTCGTGGCTAACCGGACCTCGCCAGTACCGGGTTTACTCCGATGCCTTGGTCATCATGTTTGGCACTCCACGCAGTCGTCAATTGCATTTCAGCCAGATTCGGGAAGTCGTCAGCGACCGTGGTTTCATGGGCGACCCGCTGCGGGTGTACACCAACAACCGCCGTCGCATCGCAATTCAAGTGCGCGACCCGGAAACTTTCCAGCAATACCTGCAATCGGCCCTGGACGAGTTTCGTCGCGCGCATCCTGAATTCGCGCCGCCGCCGATGGAAGATGATGCGGCCGGCTCCGGTGAGGCGAGCGCTCCCGCCGATGTGGTGGACTCAACTGCCGCCGAACCCACCGATCCGCCGTTCACTGCCGATGAGACCGAGGACTCTGGATCCTCCGGTGGCGACAGGCCAAGTCGTAGCTCCCGTCGCCGCAGCCTGCGCGACGAGGATTACGACAGCAACCGCGATGACTCCAAGCCCAGGTTCAGCTAACCAGGGGAAGGCGACGGGTCACAAAATCAGCATTGCGTCCCCGAACGAGTAGAACCGGTAATCCTGCCTAACCGCGGTTTCATACGCGGATAATATGGTTTCCCTCCCGGCAAAGGCGGAAACCAGCATCAGCAGCGTAGAGCGGGGCAGGTGGAAGTTGGTCAGCATTGCGTCCACCAGGCGGAACCGGTGGCCCGGCAGGATGAACAGGTCGGCGTCGCCGGTGGTTGGCTCGATGGCCGCACGACCGGCGGCGTCAGCGTTCTGAGCCACCTGCTCCAGCGTGCGCACGGTGGTCGTGCCCACGGCGATGATGCGACGTCCGTCGCCACGGGCAGCATTGATGGCCGCCGACGTATCAGCCGGCATGTCGTACCACTCGGTGTGGATTTTATGCTCTCCAATATCTTCTCCGCTCACCGGCCGAAATGTATCGAGCCCGACGTGCAGCGTAACCCACGCCGTGTTGACACCCAGGGCCCGGATGTCGGCCAGTAGCCCATCGGTGAAATGCAGGCCGGCGGTCGGCGCTGCCACGCTGCCCGGCGCATCGGCGTACACCGTTTGGTAGCGGTTGGGGTCGTCCGGAGTTTCCTTAATATAGGGTGGCAGGGGCAGCTCACCAAGTCGTTCGATCAGCGCCTCGTCAGAAAGGCGGACGGTGCGCAACCCGTTTTCGTGGGCCGCGATGATCTCCACGTGTGCCCCCAACGCATCAGACCCTATCATCACCTCCGCGCCGACGCGAAGACGGCGGCCCGGACGCCCCAGGGCCTGCCAGATGTTGGGTTCGGTGCGGCGCACCAGCAAAACTTCCACCCGCGCGCCGGACCGAGTTTCCACGCCATGCAGCCGAGCGGGAATGACGCGACTGCGGTTGAACACCATCAGGTCGCCGGGCCGCAGGTAATCAGTCAGCTGGCGGAATTGGCGGTGTTCGATGCGTGGCTCGCCGCCCAAGTATCCGGTGTCCCGGTGCAATACCAAAAGACGGGAGGCATCCCGAGGCTCGGCGGGAGTTTGAGCGATTCGTTCCTGCGGCAGGTGGTAATCGAAATCACTGGTGCGCATGACAGTGTAAATAGGCGGCGGGTCGGGATGATCCTTCGACGGGCTCAGGATGAGCGGGCACTCCTCGCAATGACAAAGTTTATGCGGCGCGGGTTAACCGGTGTGAGTACGGCGGGCGGCGTCCAGCGTGTTGCTCAGCAGCAGGGCGATGGTCATGGGGCCAATGCCGCCGGGCACCGGCGTGATGGCTTCCGCCCTGGCCGCCACGGCATCGTAGTCAACGTCGCCCACCAGCCGGTATCCCCGGCGGCGGGAAGCATCGTCCACCCGGTTAATGCCCACATCTATGACAACCGCGCCCTCCCGCACCATGTCCGCCGTAACGCCCGCCGGCACGCCCATGGCCGCAACCAAAATGTCGGCCTGGCGGGTGATGTCGGGCAGGTCGCGCGTCCGCGTGTGGCACACGGTTACCGTCGCGTTGCCTCCCGGTTTGCGCTGCATCAGCAGCGCCGCGAGGGGCTTCCCCACGATATTGCTGCGGCCCACAATCACCACATGCTTGCCAGCCGGATCGTATCCCGAACGCAGCAGCACCTGCTGCACTCCGGCCGGGGTGCAGGGCACGAACGTCGGTTGACCCTGCAGCATTCGGCCCTGGCTGATGGGGTGCAAACCGTCCACGTCCTTGGCCGGCGCGATGCTCTCGATGATCGTCGCTTCGTCAATCTGGTCGGGCAATGGCAGCTGTACCAGGATGCCTTGGAATCTGTTGTCTGCGTTGAGACCGGCAACCAGGTCCATCAGATCGGCTTGCCCCGTGTCGACAGGCAGGTGGAAGGTCTCCGAGTGCATTCCAGCCTCGGTGCAGGCGCGTCCCTTGTTGCGAACGTACACCGCCGACGCCGGGTCATCTCCAACCAGCACCGCCGCCAGGCCGGGTTGCGGCCCGCCGGACGCCACCAGTCCCGCCACACCTTCGGCCACTTCAGCGCGCAGGTCGGCAGCGATTTCGTTGCCATTCAATATTCGGGCGGCCATGGTCAGACTCAGAAACTATTGCAGGTCGAAAACGTATTGACGCACGGGAAAAGAGAACCCGACCAGCACATCACCGCCGTCCAAGGTTTCCGGGTCTTCCAGCGTTTCCGGTTCAGGTTGAGCTTGCCGGTAAACGTAAACACGGCGATTCTCCGGGTCGATTAGCCAGCCCAACCGAACGCCGCCGGCCATCCACAAACCCATCTTGCGTTGCAAGGGGGCCAGGTTATCGGTGCGGGAACGGATTTCTGCCACGAAATCGGGGGCGCTTTCAATTATGGTTAGCCGCTGTTGTTCGGGTAGGGCATCGTAGCGTTCCTGGGTAATCCAGGCGGCGTCGGGTCCCCGAATCTCGCCGGACGGGAGACGGTAGCGACTGGATTGGGATGATGCCACGCCGCCGTGTTCGATCTCCCATCCCGTCAGAAAATGATTGAGGTAACTTTCATGTCGGTTGCCGCGGTGTCCAGTCATGGGCAGTATTATCAGTTCTCCATCGGCGTTTACTTCCATTTCGTACAGGTTGTTCTGCTCGCAAAACTCGATGAACTGCGCTGGGAAATCGTCGGCCTGGTGGTCGATACCCAGCGACTCCAGGCGCAAGCAGATGGCGCCGGTACGTTCCACATCACTCCCGACGGTGGTGGCGACGGACTCGGTAGCAGGTTTCGGCTTGGTTGTCATGGGCTGATTTGCTCACTCATGCGTATTAGCATGATTATCATATCATTCCGTTCCGCTTGATTGCCCCCCATTAAAGCGGCCCACGCGTACCCACTGTAATCTGTCATTGCGACCCCGTACTTGATACGGGGGTGGCAATCTCGTCGCCGTAGCAATAGTCATTTGCCGACGTGTGTTCAACCTCAACGAGATTGCCACGTGGTTCGACAGGCTTACCATGAGCGGTTGCGCTCCTCGCAATGACAGGTGGGGGGTGGGCGCCCTTCGGGATGACAGTAGGCCAGTTTGGTTTGACAAAGTGAGTACGCGTGAGGCCGTCTTTCTGTTTGCCAACCGCCGGGTTTGCGCCTACAATGCCGACCATGCGGATTGTTTCGTTACTGCCCAGCGCTACCGAGATCGTTTTCGCCCTGGGACTAGGCGATTCGTTGGCAGGCGTTTCCCACATGTGCGACTACCCGGCCGCCGCCCGGACGCTGCCCATCGTTAGCCGCAGCATCCGCAGCAAGAATCACCTGTCCAGCCAGGAAATCGACGCCGTCATCCAGCAGGCCCGGGCCAGCGGCAACCCGCTGTATATCATCGATGGCGACCTGCTCCGGGAACTCCGGCCCGACCTGATTCTCACGCAGGAGTTGTGTGAGGTTTGTGCCATCGGCGCCGGTTCGGTATTCGAAACGGCCGCCCACGTGCTGGACTACGACCCGCAGATTCTCAGCATCCGGCCAGCCGGTCTGGATGATATTTTCGACAATATCCGGCGCATCGGCGAGGCCGCCGGCGTCCCGACCCGAGCCGCCGAGCTTCTGGCCAACCTGCAACGCCGGGTGGATCATGTGGCCGGTCGTGCCACCGACGGCCAGAGTCCCTCGGTGTTCTGCATCGACTGGCTCGAGCCGCTGCGAAATACCGGCCAGTGGACCCCCGAACTGGTGGAATTGGCCGGTGGGCAAGAGGGGTTGGCGGAAAAGTGGGGCAAGTCGCGGGAAGTCAGCTGGTCTGAAGTTCACGAATATCAACCCGACTACGTCATGGTTATGCCCTGCGCGTTCAACATGGACCGCACCATCGCCGAGACGGCTCGCCTGATCGACCGGCCGGAATGGGCCGCGCTGACTGCGGTGCAGGAAGACCGGGTGTATCTGTTCGACGGGCAGATTCCCAGCCGCCACGGGCCCAGGGTCATAGATGTCATGGAAGGATTGGCGGAAGCGATGCGACCGGAGCGTTTTTCCGGTCTCACTGTCCCCGGTATCTTCCGGCAGGCTGCGCCCCACCGCGCCAGCCTGTCAGTACGGTAGCGCAACAATCGGGAGGCAATCTGTTATGGGTCTGTATATGGTTTCGCTGGAACACGCCCCGGAACGCTGCCCCGGCGTGGATATGGGCGTGCGCGACCGGGTGGTGCGGATGTCTGCCGAGATGAACCAGACCCTCTCGGGTCGCGGCTGTGAATTCAAGGGTGGCTGGGTTGGGAAATCCTCTCATCAAACCTGGATGATTCTGCAGGGTCCGGACGCCCACGCTATAGACGATGCGGTGGTGGACATGGGTCTGGCCACCTGGAACCGCACTGCCATATTTCCGATTATTACATTTGATGAAGCGTTTGGAGGATTGCCCACCGATTGAGCGCAGGGTCATTTCCAACCACGATTAATTGCTGACAAGATGAAGGAAGGGGCGCAATGAGCGAAGACATTTATCACCCGCGGCGGCGAACGGTGACCGATCCCAACGGCGTCGGCAGGACCAAAAAGGCGCCGGCGCGCAAGGTTGACCTGGGCGCGGTAGCCGACTTCCCCGAACTACCGGCACGGGTTCGCCTCGACAACGGAGAGGAACACTGGCTGGCCAAGGCGCGGGATGGGCAGTACCGGTTGATGTCGATGGTCTGTCCCCATGCTTACGGGCGGGTGGTGAAGTGGGACAAGAGCTTTTTGTGTCCCGACCACGGCTGGCGCTTCGAAGAGTCCCAGGGCATCTGCGTAAACGGGCCGCGGGCGCAGTTGTTTTATCACGTGGTTGCGGTAGACAACGGACGACTGGTGGCCCAAATCCCCGCCGATACCGACCAATCGGTTACCCACGCACCGCCGCCGGAATGGGCGATCCCCAAGTAGCAAACTGTCTCCCGCGTACCCACTTTGTCAAACCAAACTGGCCTGCTGTCATTGCGAGGAGCGCAGCCGCTCATGGTGAGCCTGTCGAACCACGTGGCAATCTCGTTGAGGTTGAACACACGTCAGCAAATCACCATTGCTACGGCGACGAGATTGCCACGCTACGCTCGCAATGACAGATAAAAGCGGGTGCGCGTGAGAGCAAACTGCCCCTTGTTAGTATTCGGTTACTAGTTTATAATCGTTATCAAATTTGACCCATATACGCGATTTCTTGTTGACACGGTGTTGCAAGTAAATTAAAATATGGGCAAAAGTCGAATCTCCGGGCCGGCAATTGCCAGGCTCGGCACTAACGGCAAAAAATTGCAGGAAGGAGGCACAGAATGTCACACAAAGATGACCTGGCACTGATGGCCCACTTGATGCGGCGCGCCGGTTTTGGCGACAACCGCGCAGAGTTGGAACGATTGGTTGAGCAAGGTTACGAAGCCACCGTTGATGAATTGCTGAACCCGTCGGAAGACCGCGAAAGCGGGAAGATGGCGCTGTTGCTGCGGTATCACCCCAGCTTCTTGCTCCCGGGCGGCGTTCCCTTCTCCGGCCAGGCTAACTGGATGTACAACATGATATCCAGTGAGCGGCCCATGGAAGAGAAAATGTCCCTGTTCTGGCACCATGTTTTTGCCACCGGCAACTCCAAGGTCGACAACTGCGACCAGTTGCTGGAGCAAATCGACATGCTGCGTGAATTTGGCATGGGCAACTATCGCGACATGCTCGTCGAGCTGTCCAAGAACCCGGCCATGATTTTCTGGCTGGACAACAACGAAAACCATCGGGACGCCGTAAACGAAAACTGGGGCCGTGAGCTGCTCGAGCTCTTCTCCCTGGGCGTCTCCAACTACACCGAAGTGGACGTGCGCGAGTGCTCCCGGGCCTTTACCGGTTGGACCATCCAGGCCAAACTGCCCCGGGCTCCCTACGGGCGCTATCCCTGGAAGTTCTCCTACCGTGATGAAGACCACGACTACGGCGAAAAGACGTTCCTGGGCGAGACCGGCGATTTCGGCGGTGAGGACATCATCGAAATCATCCTGAAGCAGCCGGCCACCTCCCGCTTCATCTGCCGCCACCTCTACAACTTCTTCGTCGCCGACGAGCCCCAGGTTCCCGCCTGGACCATCGAGCCGGCCCGCGACGAAGACGCTCTCGACGAGATGTGTCAGGTATTCGAGGACTCCAACTTCGAGATCAAGCCCGTTCTGCGCCACATGTTCCTGTCCCAGTGGTTCAAGGACGCCCGCTTCCAAAAGATCAAGAGCCCTGCCGAAGTCGTCGCCGGCACCCTGCGAATGGTAGGCCTGTTCCAGAATCCGGATCCCGGCATCCTCAACATCGGCAAAGAGCCCACCTACATGGGTCAGTCCATCCTCGACCCGCCCTCCGTGGAAGGCTGGCACACCGGTCTGGAGTGGATCAACTCCGGCGCCCTGCTGGCTCGCATTAACTTCGTGGCCGACCGCGTGTCTGACCCCGAGCTGCCCGGTATGCGCGACATCATCGACCGGATGCGCAACGAAGGCGTGGAAACGCCCGACCATCTGCTCAACGCCTGCACCGACTACATGGGCTTCGTTGAACTCAGCGAAGAGACCCGTGGCCAGCTGGCCGAGCACGTCCGCAGCGGCGGCAACGTGGACTGGGCCGACTATATCGGCACGGCCACCCGTGTCGGCGAAACCATGGCTCTCATCAGCGCCACCACCGAATACCAGTTCGGCTAATCCCGTCGTGCATCGAACGGAGTGCGCCGCATAACCCGGTTGAACCGGCCGGAGCCACTCCGTTCACCAATTCCCTCTACTTGAAGGCACCACATCTAAGGAGCATACGCCATGACCTCCACCAAGAAAGATCCGGTCATCGTGGTCCTGCAGCTCACCGGCGGCAACGACTATTTCAACACGGTGATCCCCTACAACGACTCGTCGTACTACGACAATCGGCCGACCATTCATTACAATCGGGAAGACATCATCCCCATTAGCGATGAGCTCGGCCTGGCCCCCACCATGGGCCCCATGAAGGAAATGTTCGACGCGGGCAAGGTTGCCATCATCCACGGCATCGGCTACGCCGACAGCCCCCGCTCCCACTTCCGCAGCATGGACATCTGGCACACCTGTGAGCCGGACAAGGTTGGCACCGAGGGCTGGGCCGGCCGCGTCGCCCGCGAAATGGACCCAGGCAAAGAGAACGTCCTGACTGCCATCAACTTCGGCCACGGCCTGCCCCGCGCGCTGGCCGTTCCCGGCGTTCCGGTAGCCGCCATCGCCGACCTCAGCACCTACGGCCTGCTGACCGGTATTGAGAACGTTGACCAGCGTTCCAAGGCTCTGGACCTGTTCTCGAAGATGTATGCGCCCACCATCGGCGGCAGCTTCGTCAACGACTACCTGCGTTCCACCGGCACCGACGCCATGATTGGCGCCGACATCGTAAAGGTGGCCCCGGAACAGTATTCCAGCAACGTGGAATATCCCAACAGCCCCATCGCCCACCACCTCCGCGACATCGCGCAGGTTTACATGGCCGACCTGGGCACCAAGATTTTCTACACCCAGCACGCCAGCTTCGACACCCACGCCGGTGAGGCCGCCGCCCACCCGCAGCTGTGGAAGGAAATTTCCGAGGGCGTCAGCGCCTTCTTCCAGGACATGAAGGAGCACAACACCGGCGAAAACATCGTCATGTATCTGTTCTCCGAGTTCGGCCGCCGCGTCCGCGACAACGGCTCCGGCACCGACCACGGCGCAGCCGGCGCTGCCTTCGTCATTGGCGACCCCATCCAGGGCGGTTTCTACAGCGAGTACCCGTCCCGCAAGAATGAAGACCTGGAGCAGGGCGACCTGGTTCCCAACTACGACTTCCGCGGCGCTTACACTAGCATCGTCGAAGACTGGCTGGGCATGGATGCCAACCCCATCGTCAACGGCGCTTTCCCCAAGCTGGACTTCATCAAGAAGTAAACCTGCCGGGTCAGCAATTACGGTGGCGGCGCGGCCTTGCGGTTGCGCCGCCGCCATGACCTACGAATCGAAATTGGAGGATTAACTATGCCTCAGAATACCGTAGCCAGCGGTCGGGCATGGCTGTACGTCAAAAACGTCGGCCGACAGAGCCAGGTGGGCATGGGATTCAGCCAGCCGGTGGGCGTCGCGGCGCTTCCCGACGGCACGATGTTCGTCGCCAACCGCGGCGGAGAGCAGAACCCCAGCGCTCGTATTACCAAACTCGCCATCGGCAACACCGATGGCAAGGGCGGCGAGGAGTTCCTCGGCGAATTCGGCCGCGAAGGCGCCGCTTACCAGTCCAACTCCAGGGGTCTGTTCGAGTGGATTACCGGAATTGCCGCCGATGCCACCGGCAATGTGTACGCTTCCGACGAATGGAAGAACCAGATCACCGTCTTCGACTCCGAAGGCAACGTGCAGAAGCAGTGGGGCGAAAGCGGTGACGGCGAAGGCCAGCTCAACGGCGCAGCCGGTTTGGCTTTTGATGCCGACCAGAACCTCTGGGTGGTTTCTGCCAAGACCAGCCGTATCCAGAAATTCAGCAAGGACGGCGACTTCCTCGGCGGTTTCGGAACCAAGGGCAACGGCGCCACCGACCTGGAGATGCCCTCCGGCATCGGAATCGACAACAACGGCGACATCTACGTCGCTGACTGGGGCAACCATCGGGTACAGAAGTTCACGCCCGGCGGAACCCACCTGCGAACCTTCGGCAGCCGTGGCAGCCGCTCCGGCGAACTGAATCACCCGCTGGACGTCGACATCGACAACGAAGGAGACGTTTACGTGGCGGACTGGCTGAACGAGCGCATCGTAATTTACGACGCTGATACCCGCCCGCTGGCCTACCTCGAAGGCGATGCAACCGAAGTATCGGAGTGGGGCGACCTCTCGCTGAACGCGAACCCCGACATGGTCAAGGCTCGCCGCCGGGTCCCCGACCTGGAGCAGCAGCAGCGGACCTTCCGCATGCCCATGGCCTGCACCTTCGACCGCGCCAACAACCGGTTGCTCGTTTGCGACACCCTGCGCTCCCGGTTGCAGATTTACCAGAAGGACGATTCCTACCTGGACCCACAGTTCAACCTGTAGGAACCATCAAATGTCCTGACCGTTATCAGCGACTTTATCCCCGGGGAACCGGCGCTACCTTACCCCCAGCGCCGGTTCTTTTTTGTGCCCTAATCGGTACGCTGGATAATCGTAGGGGCGGTTTCAAACCCGTCCTACTTGCAGGACGATTACAAAGTCAAAGCTACGTACTGAGTCCGCTCATGGTGAGCCTGTCGAACCATCAACGGACCGCCCTTCGACAAGCTCAGGGTGAGCGGGGAGAACAGACCGACCAACTACTTTGCAATCGTCCTGCCCTACCTGCTGTGGCCGCTTACAACTCGTGGGTGTGACTGTCGTTGCCGCCGCCGCGGTTCGTCGATTCCGGAGGCAGTGTGATGATGGCCCGGCGATGCGTTCCCACGCCGATGGTGCGGTCGCCTTCAAATGCTTCAACCTTGAAATACAGCCAGCGCCCGTCCACCCGCTCCAACTCGGCAACGGCGGTAACCGTCGTCCCGATGTCGGCGCCGGCCACGTGCCGGATGTTGACCTCGAAACCCACGGTGGACTGCTCCTCCGGAAGATGGTCGAGTATTGCGCGCTGGGAAGCCTGTTCCATGGCGCGGATCATGGATGGTGTGCTCAGTTTGGCTACGTGTGGAGCCACGTTGTGCTCACACACCAGAACCTCGCGGCGACCCGTCAGGCCGGGCGACAAAGCGGCATCGTTAACGTGGGATTGTTCGGTCATTGTTGCAAAAGTCTCCGCCGGCCCGCAGGCAGGATCAAAAATTGGTTGTGCTATCATAGCAATGGGAATCGAATGTTGCCAGTACGCGGACGGTAGCCATGCCACACACTGTTATGGACACTGCCACTACCATAACCTATCGTGTACCCAGTATCATACTAACGTAGTGCATTCGCTTTCCAGCAACGCGTAGAAGACTATCGGAGGTCACCGGCAATGGTGCGAAAGAGCAAGTATTTCAACTATGCCAGGCCGTCTTTCCTGGAAGGAATGGCGCGGATTTTTGACTTTGGAGGCTCGTTGGATTATTACCCTCGCCGCTCCGTGGTTAGGAAATCCGGCCCGGAGGCCGACGCCGAGGCGTTGCGAGCAGACTGGGAAGCCGTCGGCCAGTACATCCGCGACGCCATCGGGCAGTTCGAGGAAGAAGAACGGGATAATCTGGAGGCAGCCCGCAAGTCGCAATGCGAGAACCAGACGAACTGATCGCGGAAAGTTCCCCTAATCAGCCGGTGGCACGGCCGGCTGAAATAGTTTCATCACATACCGACATAACTGCGATTACAGCATCCTGGCGCGCACCACTTCCGCCGCCGGACGCGTTCGAACGATACGAAGAAATACTTCCGGGGTCGGCAAACCGCATCCTAGAAATGGCGGAAAAGCAGCATGAACACCGGATTAGTATTGAGCGGACTATTGTTTTCGGAAACTCCAGGAGAGCTTATCTGGGCCTGGCCGCCGGTTTTATTATCTCAGCGTTGGGCATCGGCGGCGGTATCTACCTTATCGCCACGGGCCATGACTGGGCCGGTTTGGCATTAGCCGGCGTCAATCTTACTGGCCTGGTGGGAGTCTTCGTTTACGGCAGCAAGGCCCGCCGTGATGAGCGAAACCGCAATGCCGAAAATATGACCGAATGAAACAACCTGACCAGGGCACAAACCATGCCAACCATCCGCCATTTCCTTTCCATCACTGACGTCACCGCCGACGAAACGCGCCGGCTGATTGAACGCGCCATCGAGATGAAAGCAGCGCCGGCCGGCAGTGTTCAGCCGCTGGCCGGCAAGCGCATTGCCCTGCTCTTCGAAAAGCCCTCTCTCCGCACCCGCGTGAGCTTCCAGATGGGTATCTCCGAGTTGGGCGGGTTCAGCATGTACCTGGGCCAGGACGAAGTGGGTTTGGGCCAACGCGAACCCGTGTCCGATGTCGCCAGGGTGCTTAGCGGCTACGTCGATTGCATCATCGCCCGCGTCAATTCCCACGATTCGCTGGTTGGCCTCGCCAGGTATGGCGACGTGCCGGTAATCAACGCCCTCTCCGATGTGGAGCATCCCTGCCAGACCATGGCCGACCTGCTCACCATCGCCGAAACCCACGGATGCACCGACGGTCTGAACCTTGCCTACATTGGCGACGGCAACAACGTAGCCCGCAGCCTGTGTTTGGGCGCTACCGCCGTCGGCATGAATTTCTCCATTGCCTCCCCTCACGGTTATCAGCTGGAGGAATCGGTATTGGCTGCCGCCAGCGACCGTGCATCTCACAACAACGGCGGAACCCGGCCTACCGTCCACCCCCTCGTGCGTCCGTCCGACGCTGTGGTCAATGCCAATGTTGTCTATACCGACGTTTGGACCAGCATGGGCGACGAGGCCGAAGCACGGGAACGAATGCGGGCGTTCCAGGGATATACGGTCGATGATGCCCTGATGGCCCAGGCCGCACCCGGAGCGTGCTTCATGCACGATATGCCTGCCCACTACGGAGAGGAGGTGCCCCCCGGTATGCTGGAGCATCCTCAATCCGTTGCCTATCAACAAGCGCATAACCGCCTGCACGCTCAGAAAGCGGTGCTGGAATTCTTACTCTCCTGAACCTCGCGGCGGGTTCGCAGTCGAACCCCGCCACAGTGGAATCCCCCCGACACTTGGGAATGATATGACCACCACCGACCCAACGGCAGAACCCAACGACCAATCTATCCACGATGCAGTTGCCGACGCAACGCTCGGCGACCCGGTGGATGAAACCGACGACGTCTTTAGCGACCCGGACGACGACCTGGTTGACGAAGCCGCCGCCGAAATGTACGGCGGGATGGTCGAGGAACTGGTTGACGCACTCGTCAATGAAGCCGAAGACGAATCTATCGGAGAACCGGTGGATCCTTTTGCCGAACCGGCCGAGCGACTCCCCGTAGTGGAATCCGCGCCCATGGTGGCCATTATCGGCCGGCCCAACGTGGGCAAATCGTCGCTGTTCAACCGGATTCTTTCCCGACGGCACGCCATAGTCTCCGAGGTCGCCGGCACCACCCGCGACCGCCTCATCGCCGGCGCGTCGTGGAAGGGCCGCTCTTTCCTGCTGGTGGACACCGGCGGCCTGGAGGACGACCCGGAGGGGCACATTCCTCAACGTGTGCAGCAGCAGGCGGACATGGCTATGGGCGCCGCCGATGTCATCGTGTTTATCACCGACGCCATCCAGGGTTTGACTGCCACCGATCAGGCAGTGGCGCAACGGCTGCGCCGCACCGACAAGCCGGTGATACTGGCGGTGAACAAGGTGGACAACGATCGTCGGGAGTTGGCGGCCGCCGAGTTTTACGAACTGGGCATCAACGAAACTTCGTTCATATCCGCCTATCACAATTATGGGGTTTATGACCTGCTGGAACGCCTCGTCGAGCTACTGCCCTGGCGGGAGTTGGCCGAACAGTGGGATGATAATTACCCCGACGGCGCTGACGGTTCGGAGTGGGATAAAGCCGAGGACGATGCCGGCGGCGAAAACCGGCCCGAACCCGTATTCGTTCCTTCCACCGAGATGCGCCTATCGATAGTGGGGCGTACCAACGTGGGCAAATCCATGCTCACCAACGCCATCATCGGCCAGGAACGCAGCATCGTCAGCCCGGTGGCCGGCACTACCCGCGATGCCCTCGACACCCAGATTTCATACCGTGACCATACCATCACCCTAGTCGACACCGCCGGCATTCGTCGCCCCGGGCAGGTGCAGCGCGGCATTGAGAAATACAGCGTGCTGCGCGCGGTAAACGCGGTGCATCGCAGCGACATTACCCTGCTGATCACCGATGCCACCGAGTTGGCCACCGCCCAGGATGCTCATATTGCCGGCCTGGCCTGGGACACCAACCGCGGTCTCATCGTAGTGGTGAACAAGTGGGATCTGGTCAATCGCAACCGGTTCCGCATGGAAAGAGGACTGCATCGCGTTCGGGAGCGCCTGCACTTCATGCCCTACGTCCCGGTTTGTTTCACGTCCGCGCTGACGGGTGAAGGGATCGACGAGCTGCTCGATTCCGCCCTTTCGTTGTGGCAGGAACGCCAGCGACGAGTGCCTTTCCGCGACCTGCAATACCTGCTGGCCGATGCCGTCTCCACTCATTCGCCGCCGTCCGTGCGCGGCAACATCCGCAACCGGTTGCGGATCCGACGGGTTCGCCAGGTCGGCGTCAATCCGCCGACCTTTGTGTTCTCGGTGAACGACCCCAAGCTGCTGCATTTCTCGTACCGGCGCTACCTGGAAAATCAGATCCGGGACAAATTCGGCTTCAACCGCACTCACCTTCGCCTCGTGTTCCGCCACGAACGCGAAGAACGCACCACCCGCCCCGGCGTGCGTGGTCGTTCACGTTAGTCAATACTCCCATGATGATCCTGCGCGGATCCAGCCAGGCCACCCGGGCCAGTTTGATCGCCGCCCCGTGCCTGATTGTGGCAGCGTTGGTCCTGCTGCGATTCTCCGACCAGATACCGTTGGCGGCCCAGTACGTCGGCGTAGGCGCGGTTGCTTACTTCACCGGGTCGGTATCCTGGGGATACATCCTGATTCGCCTGATGCGCGGCCAGGACATTCGAGATTTTGGCAGCGGGCGCACCGGAATGTCCAACATCCTGCGCACCGCCGGGATCAGGGCGGCGGCAACCGTGTTCGTCCTCGATTGCAGCAAGGGGATTCTGGCAGTGTTTCTGGCCCGGTATGCAATCGGCGACGGCGCCCCGGAGGTGATGGCCGGGTTGGTGGCCCTGTGTGGTCACAATTGGCCGGTATTTCTAAGATTCCGCGGCGGCCGGGGCATCCTGCCCGGTTTGGGTGGCCTGGTTGTGATGGACCCGTGGGTGGCCCTCACCGGCGCCGTGCTGTTCTTATTAATCGTCTCCACGACGCGGTACCTGTCTTTGGGGAGCATCGTCGGCACCGCCTTCATCGCGGTGTTGAGTCTCGCGCTTACACTCTGGTGGGAACACCACCAACTGTACACCATCTATGCCATCGCCGGCGGTTCGATCATAATCTGGCAGCATCGGGACAACCTCAAGCGGCTGCTCAACGGCACCGAGCGCCGGGTGGGGATGCCCGGCCTCCGCAACTAACCATCCACGGCCCCTCCCGTCAAGAGAGGGGCCGTGGATGTGGACAGAGCTTGCGAATGGAATTGATAGCTGGCGAGGCTGAGGGTTGCAGCCGGCGGTCAGTCTTCGTGGATTTGCTGGTTCAGGTAGAGGTCCACACCGATTATCTTGATGGTCTCCAGTTGGGTCTCGACCCAATCGACGTGCTCTTCTTCCGAACGAATCATCTCTTCCAGGATGCTGCGGGTGGTGTAGTCCTCGGCCTGAGTGCAGTGGGTAATGGCCTCTGTCAGGGCCGTGACTGCGCCCAACTCCGCCTGAAGGTCCAGTTCCAAGTTCTCCAGGACAGTTTCTCCCACCATCACTTGATTCATCCGTTGCACGTTAGGCACTCCCTCTAGGTAGAGGATATGCTGGATGAGGTGTTGAGCATCTTTCATCTCCTCAAAGCTATTGGAGCGCAGGCTGTTGGCCATGCGGTTAAATCCCCAATTCTTGCTCATCTCGGATTGGACAAAATACTGGTTGATGGCCGTGAGTTCGATGGTCAGTATATTGTTGAGATGTTCGATCACACCGTCTTTTGCCTTCATTATAATCTTCCTCGATTGAATTCCAGTAGCGTGTATCGGCTTCGCCACAGGCGTTAGCCTAGGTGAACTTTCGTAGTTCACTAATAGCCCATCAATACAATGCGCCGATGGCTCCATCAATCGCCGCCCGGATATCGTGGCTAGCGTTTGTTTGTTTCGGTAGTTTACACCAGGCGCCGCAGGAGCGGGTTTCAGACGCACCCCTACACGCTATGGTCAGCAGGGAAACCTGCCTTGCCAAAACCCCCAATAGCCCGTTGCCGTTATTTTGGCCGCCTCTGTCGGCGATTAGAAAATTGCGTAACCGCCCGGCTTGCCTCTGTCATTCCAAGCGAAATGAGGAATCTCGCTCCGCTGCGAGCAGCGCTCCACGCCAAGCGTCTGAACTACCCAAAGAAGATCGCCACGCTGCACTCGCCATAGGGCTTTTGTAACTTTCTGATCGGCGACGCTAATCGATATTTAGTGAAAGCCCCGTGTGGGAACAGCGGTATGCTGCCTCTGGCCTGAGGTAGCTCCGGCTCGATTCTTTAGCCGGGACTTCTCTAGTTCATCCGTAACCAACACTACAAGGGCGTCAATGTCACGCGCGCACCTGCCGCAACATTCGGCGTCTTCAAAACCGAACCGTTCAATCAGGGACTTGGGAGACTTCGCTCCCGATTTGGCAGCGTCCACCGCCTCAGAAACCCGGATACCCTTGCACACGCACAAGAACATGCTCTCGCTCTCCAATGTCCAAGCGGCTTCACTAACGAATGTCATCAGTCTAATATTAATTTTTAGTAAGTCAACACGGTTTTACTGCGGTGTCCCTACGATATTATTGCAGTTATCGGTACTTACTCTGCGCTTGATTTGACCGATATGCAAGCTTGCTGCATCGACGAGCCGAATCCCGTCGATGCCATCCAGAACTACTACTCGCAGCGAACTTTTACATGAAACTTATCCCGATCGCTTGACGCTGCACCCTGTTTTGGGATACATTCCGCTATCATAGAAAACTGATAGTGGCGCAACGTGTCCGTGCCGCCAGACAGCGCGGGCGGCTTTCAGTGTATATTGGACTGTCGTTAGGAGCAGATAATGGCAACCTTGCAAGACCGCTCCACCTCCGAGATGGAACAAGCCGTGCAGGAGGGCTTCGACCTCTCTTGGCTGCAGCGTATTAAGGACCAGATTCCCGGCGCTGCCGATGAGTTGGCCCACGACCCCACCCTCGCGGAGAATACGCCGGGCCTGATCGACGAATCGCCCAATCAGACCCAACGCGTCCGGGGCGCGCTGCCTCGAGAGGGCTCGCCACAGTACGCCGCCTACACCTTCCGCGACAAGAGTGAAGTTTGGGGCTACAACCTTACCAAGCTCTACCAGGAGGCCGTGTCCCGACAGTGGTCCTCGGCTACCGACATTCCCTGGGAATCCCTGCGCCCGCTGCCCGACGATGTTGAAGCAGCCCAGTGCCAACTGGCAACCTTCTTCGCCCAGGTTGAATTCGTAGCCGCCGATGTCCCGGGACGCTTCATCGCCCAGATGTCCCCCGACTACCACGAAGTCCGCATGTTCCTGCTGACCCAGGTGATGGACGAATCCCGCCACATGGAGGTGTTCCGCAAGCGGGCGCTGGCCAACGGCGGCGGCCTGATGCGGATGATCGACTCGGTTAGTGATGTTACCGGTGGCAGCACCGACAACGCCCGTGAGTTCACCGAAATGTCCAGCCGACTGCACATCGTCGGCGAGGGCAACGTACTCACGCTTTTCCGGCTGGGCGAGCTGATGGCGTACAACGACGCTGAAAAGGCAATCTACCGCCGCGCCGCGCAGGACGAGGCTCGTCACGTGGCTTTCGGCGTACTGCACGCCCGCTACATGAACGAATGCATCCCCGAGCGCCGCGACGAAATGCACGCGTACCTGGATGAGGCCGAAGACCGGCAGGCCACTGGCAACGGCGGCGAGAACCCCGCGGCCCGCGGCGCCAACCTCACGGCTGATTCCCTGGCCATTCTCCTCGGCGGCGGCGCCCACAAGGCCGACGAAGGGCAAAAGATACTGGCCGCCATCCGGCAGCGCCAGGTCAAGGAATACTTCCAGCGCCTCAAGTCCTGTGGCTTCAACGACCGCATCGAAAACGGCCGCGTCAATCCGGCGCTGCTAGAGGCTTACCAAGCAGCCGCGTAAAACGGGCCACGGCGGGGAGAATCCCGCCGCGCTCGGCGCCAACCTGACCGACGGCCTCTGGCTATGCTTCCAGGCGGCGTGGACGACGCTGATATGGCCTAAAATGCCACGTATATTTGGTAGGGACCGTCAATATGCAGGTTCAGACATACCAGGATGCCAGCAGGGCGTTGCTGGCTCAAGGCTTCATAGAGCTAGAGCAGGGAGACCTGCGTCAAGCGTCCGAAAAGGGTTGGGGCGCGGCAGCGCAGATGCTCAAATCCATTGCCGAGCAACGTGGGTGGGACCATAAGGGGCATCGCCTGATTCGACGTGTAGCCAGCCGGTTGGCCGACGAAACTGGTGACAACGAGATTCGGCAGCTTTACAGGGTGGCTGATAGTTTGCATATTAACTTCTATGAAGACTTGGACACTACTGCCGATGTAGAGTCTGGGCTGGAGGACGTCAGGCGACTCCTGGATAAGCTGGAGTCTCTCATTGGGAATGCTGACGATTCCTAACGCACCCGCAATCGGCGACTGCAACATCTGAGCGGCCCGTCGGACCTCGAGTTGACGGGCCGTACTGCTAATCCTGAAACTCAACGGCTGCGAGGGAAAATGGCTACTCAAAACGATGCCCAGAACAGCGACGGGAGCCAGCCGGGCGATAATCCGGTCGACGAAAGCGACCCCACCGGGCGTTACCATTCGTCCGCGGCTGAACGGGTCCAGCAGACCGTTGCCGGCCAGGACGACCCGCCTCCCGCCGAAGCTCCTGATGCGGTGGCCGACGTCGAGGCCGAACCCGAGGTTCCCCTATCGCCCAGCGACCGTTATCCGTGGATGAAGGATACCCGGCAGTGGGGGGTGCGTGCCCCACTGAGCTCCCGCGGCCTGACCATTGAGGCGATCAACATCGGCATCTATGGCGACATCCCCGATGAGAGCCGGGAAATGACCCGTATGCCCCGGGGATCGTTCGCCATTCCGGGTTTGCCCCGCCTCGACAACTACTCGGTGAACCGCAAGGAGGAATTGTGGTCGGACAATACTCCGGCTCTGTATGAAGAGGCGATTCAACGCCGGTGGGTGGCCATGCAGGACATCCCCTGGGATACTCTGGTTCCCCAGGCGGAAGCCCTGGAACTGGCCTGGTGCCAGCTGTGCACTGAGCTGGGTCATCATGCCACCGCGGAAACCGACACTATCGGCCAGTGGCTGCACCGGATGAATTACGCCTATATCGAACCCAAAATGTTCCTGGCCACGCAGGAATTTGATTCGGCCCGCCATTACGAGGCGATGCGCCATCGCGCCCTGTCCAACGGCGGCACGCTGGGTCTGGAGTCTCCCGGCATGATGAACCGGCGGATGATGGAAACCCGCGCCGGCTGGCCCGAAACCTCTGTCTCACTTTACATCGCCCGCGGCACACTGACCCTGATGCTGTACCGATTTGGCGCCCACTACGCCAATAACCCCGCCGACCGCAAGATATTCAGCCTGTGTCTGCAGGACAAAGCGCGGCACATGGCATACGGCCAAGCAATGCTGAAGCACTCTGTGGGCATCCAGGGCGCGAATTTCGCCACTTCCCTGCGGCGCATTCTGGGTTCCATCGAAAAGGATATGGCCGGCGAGTTGCAAGACCCGGTGCTGTGGGAAGCAATGGCCATCATCGCCGGCGGCTCCGTGTCCGGTATGAAGGTTGGCATGGAGGCAGTAAACCGGTTGCGTCGCGACTACATCAGGCAGTATGTCAGGCGACTGAATTACGTCGGCATCGGCAAGCCTGAAAGCGCACTGCATCCCGACCTGGCAGCGGTAATGGCGGGCGGCTGAACGACGGGACAAATCCGGTGGGGTCATAGCGATGCTATACTTGATGAGAACCCGCTCCCGCCGATGTGATTGAAATGACCACCATCAACACGATGGACGATTTCGCCCGAATCCTGCGCGAAAACCCCGATTGGGCGGATACCGTCCGCTCCCTGCTTCTGAGCAAGGAATTGCTTGAGTTGCCCTCAATTATGGGTCAATTCATCGAAGCATCTACCCAACGTGCGGGCCGTATGGAAGCTGATATAGCGTCCCTGAAATACGGGCAAGCCGCTATATTGAACCGCATTGATGATTTAGAGCGAGCGCAGAAACGCGTATTTGATGATTTTGCTATCATCAAAGGCCGCTTCACTTACGACGTCGCATACGATGAGATGCGGACGATGCTGGATGAAATGGGATTCCAGCACCGCCACACCCTCACCCGAGACGAGGTTCGCCAGCTGGTTAGTTCCAGCGATCGGACCGGGTTGCCCATCCCCGACTTGCGTAGTTTTCGCCGGGCCGATTTTATCGTTGAGGTAGCAAACGAAAGCGGACAAATCGGCTACGTCGCCGCCGAGGCGTCCTTCACCGTTGACGAACGCGACGTGACTCGGGCGGTTCGAAACGCCGAGTATATAACCCGTTTCACTGGCCTTCCCGGATGGTCGGCGGTGATGGGAGTCCGCCGCGTCAACGACGTGGCCGAAGCCATAAACTCCGCCCAGGTGTACTGGTTCGAGATTGATGAGGCCCGCCTTGTCCCGGAATAGCGGAGTTTACCTTCAGCGGTTCAGTGCCTTGCGGGCGTTGTCAACTTGACCTCTGCGCTCACGCGTACCCACTTTGTCATTGCGACCCCGTACCGATGCGGGGGTTGGCAATCTCGTCGCCGTAGCAACGGCGGTTCGCCAACGTGTGTTCAACCTCATCGAGATTGCCACGTGGTTCGACAGGCTCACCATGAGCGGCTGTGCTCCTCGCAATGACAGATTAAACGGGTACGCGTGAGGACCTCTGCGGCATTGTCCATCGTCAAGTCTGTCATAACGCCTTCTTTTACGGCCGCAGCAGCAGTTTCCCAAAGAAGTTGGTGGCCTCCATGGCCCGGTGGGCATCAGCCGCCTCCGCCAGGGGGAATACCTGGTGGATGGCCGGTTTGATCACTCCCCGGTTCAGGCTCGCCACGATCTGCCGCATGTCCTCCCGGGAACCCATGTATCCGCCGTAGATTTCAATCTGACGGCTGAACAGCAGTCCCAGGTGCAATTCGGTCCGCAGTCCGCTGGTGGCTCCGCAGATGCAGTACCGGCCGCCCGGTCGCAGCGAGCGGAATCCATGAGCCCAAACATCGGCCCCCACGTGGTCCACCAGCAGGTCGACGCCCTCCCCGCCGGTGATTTCGCGAACTCGCTGCGTTATGTCTTCCTCGTTATAGTTGATAACGTGGTCGGCTCCCAGGCTGCGAGCCTGTTCCGCCTTTTCCGGAGTGCTCGTGGTGGCGATAACCGTGGCTCCCACCACGTTTTTGAAAACCTGAATCGCCGCCGCGCCCACGCCGGCAGACGCCGAAAACACCAGGGCAGTTTCCCACGGCTGCAACGCCGCGCGCCGCACCGCCATGTTCCACACGGGCAGATACGTCGTCGGAACGGCGGCCGCATCCTCATACGCAACCGACCCGTCCAGAGCGTAGGCGTTGACCTCGGGCACGGACACCAGTTCGGCGTAGCTGCCGTCCCGTGCCGTCCCCAGGAACCGGCTGCGGCGGCAAAGGTCGTCGCGTCCAGACCCACACCACTGGCATACTCCGCAGGCCAGGCGTGGGTTGACGATTACGCGGTCCCCCACCTTGAGCGTACTGACGCTGGCCCCGGTCGCCACCACCTCGCCGGCCGTATCGCCTCCCAAAATCAGCGGCGGCGGAAACTCCCGCTCCAGCCCCCTCTGCCCCTGGCGCGTGAATATATCCAGGCGATTCAGCGCGCTGGCCTGCACGCTAACCAGCACGTCGCCCGATCCCGGCGTGGGGTCGGGGCGATCTCCATATTGCAGTACGTCCACGTCGCCGTGGGCTTCGATATAAACGGCTTTCATAATGGCGGGCGCTCCTAGAAAGATGGCCGGCGGTTGTCGAAACAATCCTGGCACAGAAAGATTACAGCGAGAGTTTCATCGTGGCTGGCTGCCCGTCCGCACCGCGGAGCCTCGCTGTCGGGTGACCAGGGTTGATGGAACTGTCCGCCGCACATCTGGCAGGTCGTTCGGTGCGGACCCTCAAGCTCTTCGTTGCAAACCACACAGTATGCTGGACCTGAAACCTGGAATATGGTTACCACTTCACTACCTCCCTACCGTGCAATGTTGACTCAAAATTTGATCCTGGCGTTAGTTTTTTGCGTTAGCCCACTGTCGGGCCAGTTTCTCTTCATCGTGCCGGTCGTGCGTAAGACCATCTAGGCGCGCCTGCCGCAGCGCCCGCAATGCTTCACCCACCGCTGGACCGGATGGCACACCCAGCTCCAGCAGGTCAGTGCCCCGCAGCAGCGGTGCAACAGACCACCATTCCGACAGGTAGCGTTCCACGCGCTCGCCAACCACGGGCTCAGCCAACCGCATCGCTGCTGCTAGAGCATCGGGCGACAGACCGTCCAGCTGCGCGCAAACGCCGGAAGGAAGCAAGCCTGCCTCGGCCAGCTGAGGTTGTCGGGCCGTCAGCAGCGCGGTGTCCTCCAGGGTGCGAACCAGATCGGCCGGAGCGTTCAGTCGCGTTGCCAGCGATGCCCCCTGCTCCGCGGACAGCGGCCACACCAGCGCGGCTGCCCAGCTCAGCGGCGTCGCCGACCAGTCTCCCAGCCCCTCCAGGTGCGTGTGCCCCAACGCCGAATGTACGGCGGACAGCGCTCCCAGCTCGCCGGCCCGGCGCAACGCCGGCAACGGCGATGCTTCGTTGAATATACGTTCCAGCTCGTGACGTATCCGGTCGCCCGTCAGCGTGGCCAATGCGCCATGCTCAACTGCGTGCCGTAACTCGTTCAACGTTTGGTCTTCGATCCGGAACGAGAAACGTTGTTCGTACCGTATGGCGCGGAATATCCGCGTTGGGTCGTCGACGAAACTCAAAGGGTGCAAGGTGCGGACGAGGCCGGCTTCCAGGTCGGCGCGACCCCCGTGGGGATCGACCAACGCCAGGGACTCATCCGTAATGGATGCGGCCATCGCGTTGATGGTAAAGTCGCGCCGGGCCAGGTCGTCGGCAACCGTACCGGCCCTCACCTGGGGCAAAGCGCCGGGATGGTAATACGATTCGCTGCGCGCCGTTACCAGGTCGATGGCAAAATCCGGCATCGAAACCGTCGCCGTGCCAAACCGTTGATGCACGGTCAGCCGACCTCCCACCGCGGTTGCGAGCCGTTCGGCCAGGGGCAGGGCGCTGCCGGCCACGGTGATATCAAGGTCGTTGTACGGGATACCAAGCAACTGATCTCGCACTGACCCACCTACAACGTACGCTTCTACTTCTAAATCCTTTGCCAACCGCTGCACTGTATTCAGCACGTCTCGGCGGCCGTCGGCATCATCGATAACAAAAGGGCCGTGCATCGCACGCTCAACGAGGGTCAGCATAAATTTCCGGGTATAAATGGAAAAGTGTTCCAAAAGTGTACCACCCGACTCCGGTACCAGCAATAGCATTTGCAACGAAAATCGAGCACGAATCCACCTCAATCCCCACTGTCATTGCGCCGCCCGCCTGTCATTGCGAGGAGCGCCAGCGACGTGGCAATCCCGCAACAGGTAAACACCCCGCTCATCCCGAACCCGTCGAAGCATCACCCACTGAATCGGGCTTCTCCTGATGTATACTCCCCAAAATCACCACCTGATAGGGAGCATCTGAACATCATGGAAACTGTTGGTTTCATCGGACTGGGCAACATGGGCGGCGGCATGTCCGCCAACATTCAGCGGGCCGGCTACCCCATGATTGTCTACGACCTGCGCGAAGAAGCCGCCCTCCCCCTGCTGGAAGGCGGCGCCAGTCTCGCCAACACTCCCGCCGAGGTTGCCGCCGCCAGCGACATCACCTTCACCTCACTCCCCGGCCCCTACGAGGTGGAGGCCGTTTCCCTGGGCAGCGACGGCGTCCTGCAGGGCATCCGCCCCGGCAGTGTCTACATCGACCTCTCCTCCAGCCGGCCCACCCTGATCCGCGAGATCGAACCCCAGTTCCGCGCCAGGGGCGCCTACGTGCTGGACGCTCCCGTCAGCGGCGGCAAGACCGGGGCAACCTCGGGCAACCTGGCCGTCATGGTCGGCGGCGACCGGGAGGTGTTCGACCGGGTGAAGCCGGTGCTGGACGCATTCGGCGACAAGGTGTTTTACGCCGGCGAGATTGGCGCCGGCAGCGTAGCCAAGCTGGTCCACAACATGATCGGCCACAGCGTCCGCCAGGCCATCGCCGAGGGCCTGACCCTGGGCGTCAAGGCCGGTGTCGACCCCGAACCCCTCTGGGAATGTGTCCGTCGTGGCGCCCTGGGCAGAATGTCTTTCCTCCACGAGGGACTGGTACGCACCATGTTCCGCGGCGAGTTCGAGCCGGCCAGTTTCGCCCTGAATCTGGCCCACAAGGACATCTCCCTCGCTACCGAACTGGCCCGCGAGTATGACGTACCCATGCCCATGTCAACGCTGGCGCAGCAGATTTCCCTGACGGCTATGAACCGTGGTTGGGCCAACGCCGACAGCAGTTCAACCGTCCGCTTGCAGGAAGAGCAGGCCGGCGTCGAGGTGCGCGCGCCCCACGTCGACCCGGAGCGTTCCAGTCGCTTCATCACCACCCACCCGGATGAGGGGTAGGCTGATTAGCGATGCCGAACGGATACCATCAGCGTAACCCTCCCGCGCATGTTGGTTTATGTCCGCACTGTAACAGCGGTCGGATTCGCGTTAGACAAGGCCGACACCGGGAAATGCTATGGCGCTGCCGAAGTTGCAACAAGGTTTTCAGAACACCTAGCAGCCCGTCCGAGAAACACGGCCGGCTGTTGGGGGTATGATGGGATGAGCATTCAGCCAACGGAGCCGACTGGTGAGCAAGACCTACCTTCCCTATGATCCCGACCAGCAGTTGCTGCTGCCACAGGCGTTGCAGGAGTGGCTGCCTGATGACCACCTGGCCTATTTCATCTCCGACATCGTGGACCAGTTGGACCTCTCCGAGATCACGGCCCGCTACGAGCAGGAGCGGCGGGGCGGACCGCCCTACAATCCTCGGATGATGGTGAAGGTGCTGCTCTACGGCTACTGCAGCGGGGTGTCGTCTTCTCGGCGCATCGCCCAGCGGCTGCACGAGGACATCGCCTTTCGGGTGCTGGCGGCCAACAACACGCCGGACTTCCGCACCATCTCGGACTTTCGCAAGGATCACCTGGAGGCGTTGTCGGGGTTGTTCTTGCAGGTGCTGATGCTGTGCTGTCAGGCGGGGCTGGTGAAGCTGGGCCATGTGGTGCTGGACGGGACCAAGGTGAGGGCCAACGCATCGAAGCACCAGGCGATGAGTTATCAGCGGATGAAAGAGAAGGAAGGGCAGCTGCAGGGGGAGGTGGATGAGTTGCTGCGGCAGGCCCAGGAGGTGGATGAGGAGGAAGACCGCCGGTACGGTCGGGACCAGCGCGGAGACGAGTTGCCGGAGGAGTTGGCCTTTCGGGAGGGCCGGCTGGAGAAGATCCGGGAGGCCATGGCGGTGCTGGAGGCCGAGGCCCAGGCCGCTGCTGAACAGGCCGAGACAGAGGGCAAGGCGCATCCTGGAGTGCCCGAGGACAAGGCCCAGCGCAACTTCACCGACCCGGAGTCCCGCATCATGCCCGCTGCTGGTGGCAAGGACTTCCTGCAAGCGTACAACTGTCAGGCGGTGGTGGACCATGAGCATCAGGTGATTGTGGCAACTCGCGCCACCAACGTGGCATCGGACAAGCAGCAGGCGGTGGTGATGATCGGGGAGGCCATTGCCAACACCGGCAAGGTGCCCAGGGAAGTATCCGCCGATGCCGGTTACTACTCGGCCCCGGCCGTGGCCGATTTGCAGGCCTTGGGCACCGCCCGTTCGTCGCGCCGGAAAAGACCCGCCACGGCCACAAGCCGCCGCCCGCGCCGCGCGGACGCATCCCCAAGGATCTCTCGCCCAGAGACCGGATGCGCCGCAAGTTGCAGACCAAGCGGGGTCGGCAACGCTACGCGTTACGCATGGGGACGGTGGAGCCGGTCTTCGGCCAGATCAAGCAGGGCCGAGGGTTCCGGCAGTTCCTGCTGCGGGGTTTGCAGAAGGTGCAGAGCGAGTGGTCGCTGATCTGCATCGGCCACAACCTGCTCAAGCTGTTCCGCTTTGGTGGGACGGCTCACGGCAAAGGTCGTCAACCTCACATCCCCACCGCTGGGTTTTTGCCGGGGCAACATCCAATCAGAGGGACGGCGTGATCAGTTCCGTATCCACGTTGGCATCAGGCCCTGTCAGCATTCCTCGGACGGACTGCTAGACGGGGGAACTTGTAATCCCCCCGGCAGTTCCGGACCTGGCTTTGTACTAATAGAAACGATAGCACGATCTGACCACAGTAATCGAGCCGGTTACCCTTGCCATAAATCATTGGGTGGCGGATGGCCCGGTTACGGGCTTTCTGAGAAAATTGCGAAACTTGTCATTGCGAGCGCAGCGCGGCAATCTCGTCGCTGAAACCGCCGCCGTTGTTTCAACGGGATTGCCACGTCGCTACGCTCCTCGCAATGACAGAAGGCAGGGACTGGAGTTTCGCAATTTTCTCGCTTTCTGAAAATATCTGGAGGGAATAGGAGTATTCAATCTATACTTCAGGCTCATCCGTACCCACTTTGTCATTGCGAGCCCGTACTCGATCCGGGGGTTGGCAATCTCGATGAGGTGGGGCGATGACACGGGGGCTGTGTAGGGGAGGGGACGGGTTTTTACATGGATGAACAGGATTGACAGGATTTTTGGGTGTCATGTGTAACGGGATTGCCACGTCCCTCAACAGTCTCGGGATGATCCTTCGACGGGCTCAGGATGAGCGGAAAATCCTCGCAATGGCAGCAGGCCAGCCGGATGGGCAGTCCGGGGCACCGGGAGAAAATTTTGACGTCGGAATACGAAACGGCGGGTATAGGCATTGGATTCGGCATCGCTGATGGGAAAGAGCACGCTGTATATCTAACTCAAAATTTTTGCTGACTGGATTCCTAATCCTCACTACCGTGTCTGGCATAATTTAACCTCAAGCCAGCCTGACTAGGAACCACCATGACTACTAAAGAAATGACCGCTGAGCAACACGCCCAAACCGCGCGCGATTTCCTCACCGCCTCCGACCGGGAGTTTGCTTCCGGCAACCACCTGCAAGGCTCGGAAAAACTCTACGGAGCGGCCACCCAGGCCGTAATCGCCATCTGCCAGCAACGTGGCTGGCGATATCGTAGCCACCGGGCTATGAAAAACGCCATAACCGACCTGGCGCGGGAATACGATGACCAATTCATTAGTGCTGGTTTTATCGCCGCCGAACGGTTCCATGAGAATTTCTTTCACGACCATCTGGAAGATTACGAAAGGGAAGCGGACCGCCCGGTCGTCCATCAATTCGTCGACCGTATGCTGGCGCTGCTGAACAACGAAAGCGACCATACCGCGTAAAATGTCAGCGCTCTTTCGGAAGCAAAACTGATTACCGAATAACGAACAGGAGCAACCCAATGGACATCAACGCCTACCTTCACTTTAACGACAATTGCCGCGAGGCTTTCGAGTTTTACCGCTCGGTTTTCGGCGGCGAGTTCTCCTGGGTCGCAACCTTCGCCGACGGCCCCGCCGATATGCCGGTGCCGGATAACGAGAAAAACCGCATCATGCACATCTCCCTGCCCGTTGGTTCCGGAGCGCTCATGGGCAGCGACACCACCTCTTTGTTCGGGCCGCCGCCCAGCGCCGGCAACAATTTCTCCATTAGCATCGCCACCGAAAGTCGGGCAGAAACCGACCGCATCATCAATGGACTGTCCGAGGGCGGGACGGTTGCGATGCCGCCTCAGGATATGTTCTGGGGCGCCTACTTCGGTATGTGCACCGACCGGTTCGGTTTTAACTGGATGGTGAACTACGAAACCGTCGCTGACTAGAATCAACTGCGGTATCGCACTGGAACCGTAAGAGCAACCTGCCGGGGAGCCAACCATGAAAGCGTCATACTTCGGATGTATGGGTTATTCGGAGCGGCATTCGTTGCCCGGAGCGTGGCCGGTGGCGCCCGGGCATATCGATCCGGAAGCGTCGGAACGATCCTACCGGGAAGGATTAGCCGAGTGCGAGCTGGCTGAATCGGTGGGGTTCGACTGGATCAGCGTGTCGGAGCATCATTATTCGGGCACGCGTCTGACGCCCAGTCCGGCCGTGATGGCGGCGACGGTGGCCCAGCGGTGCCGGCGGGCCAGGATCGCGATGCTGGGCCAATTGCTGCCCATCAACAACCCGGTGCGGGCTGCCGAAGAGATTGGGATGCTGGACAACCTGACGGGCGGGCGGCTGGTGGTGGCGTTCATGCGGGGCACACCCAATGAAGACGCCGTGCACGGTGTGGATCGAGAGGAAGCGCGGTCCAGGTTATTGGAAGGCATCGATATCGTCCGGCGCGCGCTCACCGCCGCCGAGCCATTCGCCTGGCACGGGGAGCATTACGACTACGACACCATCGCCGTATGGCCCCGTCCCGTTCAGGGCGATTCTCTGCCCATTTTCGTGGCCACCAGAAGCGAACCCACGGTCAGTCACGCCGGGTCCAACCGGCTGGGGGTAGCCGTTTCCTACGACCGTGCGGAGGATATGCAGCGGGTCATCGAGGCATATTTTCGCTGCTGTGACGACGCCGGCTGGCAACCCACCCCCGATCATATCGCTTATCGGGGCGGCATCTGCCTGGCCGAAACCGATGCCCTGGCGGAAGAAAAGCGCGCGTTAATTTTGGAAGCGGCAGCGGGGACATCCCGGAATGCTCCGGTTCCCACGAGCCGCGCAATCACGTCCGAACCTCCAGACGAGCGGGCAGATGCGCGTGTGGGGTTGGCCAACCCTCCCCAGACCAACGTCAACCGGGGAATCGGGTTCATGTTGAACTTCGTGGGAAGCCCCGACACCGTCGTGGAACAGCTGCGGGAATATCACGACCGCTGCGGCGTCGGCGTCGTGGACCTGGCGTTCCAGCAGCCGGGGTTGCGGCACGAAACCGTAATGGAATCCATCGCACTGTTTGGCCGCGAAGTTTTGCCACGCATCAAGGCGTTCTAGGCGGTACCGGCCATTACCCGGGGCGCTCGTCTTTTCTCAATTTCCACAGGTTGACGCTGCCGGCCAGGCCGGTCTAGCATGGGATTAACGCTGGTAGACACCGAGCGGGAACCACCATGACTACCAAAGAGATGAACTCGCAGGAACACGCCCAAACCGCTCGTGATTTCCTGGTGGCGTCCGACCGGGAATTCGCTGCGGGAGACGATCTGCAGGGTTCGGAGAAGTTGTACGGAGCGACCACACACGTAGTATCAGCCCTGGCCCAGCAGCGGGGTTGGCAGTATCGAAGCCATCGCGCGATGAAAAATGCGGTGTTCGCACTGGAGCGAGAATACGATGATCCGTTCATTTCATCCGGTTTCATCGCCGCGGAACGATTCCACATACATTTTTTCCATCAAGATTTGGAAGACTACGAAATAGAGTTGAACCGCCCCGTAGTCCACCGGTTCGTAAACCATATGCTGGCCTTGCTCAACGGTGGGCCCGGCGGCGCGTGATACCTTGCCGTTCCAACGCGTACCGACTCTTCTCAATTCCCACAGGTTGACACTGCCACACTGCCCAGTCTGGCATAATGTAACCGCAAGCCAGCTTGACTGGGAACCACCATGACCACCAAAGAGATGAACTCGCAGGAACACGCCCAAACCGCTCGTGATTTCCTGGTGGCGTCCGACCGGGAATTCGCTGCGGGAGACGATCTGCAGGGTTCGGAGAAGTTGTACGGAGCGACCACACACGTTGTATCAGCCCTGGCCCAGCAGCGAGGTTGGCAGTATCGAAGCCATCGCTCCATGAAGAATGCGGCGTTCCGGCTGGCGGACGAATACGACGATCCGCTCGTCCTGGCGGGCTTCCTGGCAGCGGAACGATTCCACATACATTTTTTCCATCAAGATTTGGAAGACTACGAAATAGAGTTGAACCGCCCCGTAGTCCACCGGTTCGTAAACCATATGCTGGCCTTGCTCAACGGTGGGCCCGGCGGCGCGTGATACCGTGCCGCTCGTTTGTATCCCGGTTCACAATCGTCTATAATCAATCTAACCCTACCGGGTTGGGAGGGATCGCATAGTGGTCTAGTGCGGGCGCCTGCTAAGCGCTTATCCTGGGAAACTGGGATCGCGGGTTCGAATCCCGCTCCCTCCGCCATTCTCCCTCGGAATCCCCGCACCGTAACTGCCCTGTAATACCGGATAGAATCGAATGCAGACCTATCACATCTGGACCATCGGTTGCCAGATGAACACCGCCGACTCCGAACGCCTGGGGTCGGCGTTAGAGCAATTGGGCCTTGTGCCGGTCGAACGCCCCGCCGACGCTGACGTGGTAGTGCTCAACTCGTGCGTCGTTCGGCAAAGCGCCGAGGACAAGGTAGTCGGCACGCTGAACCTGAACCAGCCTCTCCGCAAAAAGCGTCCCGATGCCGTGCTCGCCCTCACCGGGTGCATGGTGGGACCAAAAACCGGAGAACTGGAACGCCGTTTCCCCCACGTCGATTTGTTCCTGCGGCCCCAGCAGTTTGAACCTCTGCTGGAACTGGTTGGACAGCGTCTCGGCCTCGACTGGGAGGGATGCGTAGGAGCGCTGGCGCCCCAGCAGCCCGACGTTACTACCTACGTGCCCATCATCCACGGCTGCGACCTGATGTGTTCCTTCTGCATAATCCCCTATCGCCGGGGCCGCCAGGTGAGCCGTTCGGTTGACGACATCGCCCACGAGGTGGAATTGCTGGCCACCCGCGGCGTGCGCGAAGTTACCGTGCTCGGCCAGACTGTGGACGCCTATGGACACGACCGGGATGACGGGCATGATCTTGCCGACCTGCTCACCCGGCTCAACGACGTCGATGACCTTGATCGCATACGATTCCTGACTTCCCACCCCTCGTATATGAGCAGTCGCATCATCAAGTCGGTAGCCGCCTTGCCCAAGGTTTGCGAACACATCAACCTGCCCGTTCAGGCTGGCGACGACGATGTACTGCGCCGGATGCGGCGTCCCTACACCGTCGCCGAATATCGCGACATAGTCAGTGAGATTCGCGACACCGTTCCCGATGTCACGATCAGCACCGACATCATCGTCGGCTTCCCCGGCGAAACCGAGGCGCAGTTCCAGAACACGCTGCAACTCGTCGATGACCTGCGCTTTGACAAAATTCATGGCGCGGCTTACTCCACCCGGCCCGGCACCATCGCCGACCACACCATGCCCGACGACGTGCCCCAGGACGACAAGCGGCGCCGGCTCAAGGAGTTGGAAACCCTCCAGGAAAGCATCCTCACCGGCATCAACGCCGGCTACTTGGGCCAGACGGCCCAGGTTCTGGCTGAAAACCGCAAACGCGGCCGTTGGACTGGCCGCACGCGCGGCAACAAACTGGTCTATTTCGAATCGGCCCAGGCCGACGCCGACTGCGGTGTCACTGACCTTACCGGCCAAACGGTAGACATACGCATCAACCGGACCGGGCCTTGGTCTTTGTCCGGTGTTATGACGTAACCTTCAGCCCTTCCGGCGACCACACTCTACCGACTGAGACGCACCCGATAGTTTGAGAATCGATCGTTTAATACTGTTCGCTTACTGAACGAACATCATATCCGGCCAGGAGGCAGCACACATGGTTACCCGAACGCGGCAACCCACTATCCCGCTAACAGAGATCGAACATGCAGCCTTTTGTCGCCCCGAGGACGAACTGCCTTCCAAATCGTTGGCGGAAGAACTCGCCATCAACGTGCGGTGGCAAAAAATCCCCGGCGAGTATCTGGCCTGCACCCCCGCCGAACTGGACGACCGCATCGCCGACGCCCGTCGCAAGCTGGGTAAATCGGTTACGGTGCTTGGCCACCACTACCAGCGGGAAGAGATCATAAGATACGCCGATTTCCAGGGCGATTCCTTCCTGCTCAGCCAGGAGGCGGCGTCCCGTTCCGAAGCAGACTTCATCGTTTTCTGTGGCGTACACTTCATGGCCGAAACCGCCTGCATCCTCGCCGGCAGCCACCAGCAGGTCATTCTGCCCAACATCACCGCCGGCTGCTCCATGGCAGACATGGCTCCCATCCAGGATGTGGAAGATGGTTGGGACGACTTGCAGGATGTTCTCGGCGACCACGGCGGCATCCTGCCCGTTACTTACATGAACTCGGTGGCCGCCATCAAGGCATTGTGTGGGCGCAACGGTGGCGCCGTCTGCACGTCATCCAACGCCACCGCCGTGCTGGAATGGGCCTTCGGAGAGGCGGATCGGGTATTGTTCCTTCCCGACCAGCATCTGGGCCGTAACACCGCTTACAAGCTGGGCATCGGTCTCGACGAAATGGTCGTCTGGAACCCCTTCAAGGCGATGGGTGGCAACACTCCGGAGCAGTTGCGCGCCGCCAAAATGGTGCTGTGGCAGGGCCATTGCTCGGTGCATACCCGCTTCACCGTCAAGCAGATCGAGTCGGCTCGCCAACGCTACCCCGACATCACCGTGCTCGTGCACCCCGAATGCACCCGCGAAACGGTCGAAGCCGCCGACATGGACGGTTCCACCGAGTTTATCCGCAAGACCATCAACGAAGCGCCGGCCGGTTCGGCGTGGGCGATTGGCACCGAAATCAGCCTGGTCAACCGCCTGGCCAAGAGCAACCCGGACAAAACCGTGTTCTGCCTCGATCCGGTGAGCTGCCCCTGCTCCACCATGTACCGCATCCACCCGGCTTACCTGCTGTGGACGCTGGAAGGCCTGGTTGCCGGCGAGGTAGTCAACCGCATCACCGTCCCCGACCAGATGCAGCAGGAGTCGGTGGTCGCGCTGCAACGAATGCTGGCGCTGCGGTAGGGCTAGCAGCAGTCAACGACAAGTACTGATTGAAAGAGGACGAGAGCCGGTCGCCGCTAGATAAAGGGCGTCTTTTTGGGACGAAGATCATAGCCCAATGGTTAAGCGTGACCACCGACGACGACGATTTTGTCATCTGCGACGGTTCGGGCGCAGGGTCTTCCGGTTTTCCTCATGTCATTGCGACCCCGTACTTGATACGGGGGTGGCAATCTCGTCGCCGTAGCAATGATGGTTCCCCGGCACGTGCTCAACCTCAACGAGATTGCCACGTCGCTGCGCTCCTCGCAATGACAACCGAAAGGCCCTGGGTTCGGGCGACGGCGGAATTGACATCGCTTATTTGAAGCACTCTGACCTCGATGATGACGATGGCAATTCAGAAGAAGGCGACACCTATTACATCGTCCAGAGTAAGAGCCTATCCTAAAAATGGGTGAAACCCGCTGAGTATCGTCCGTTCCTCCGGCACCGGCAAAGGCCGCCGATTTAGCCGGCTTACGGCGGCTCCCTACTGGCGTCAAAACAGGCTTCGCGCCGCTGCCGCTATCTCTGACAGTTTGGCGGCCGATACGCGGCCGGCAGTCCGACGGAATATGCTCTCGTTCAATGTCGCCAGTCGGTCCGGACGAACTTGGCTGTCAATGCGCAGCCCCCCGGTCTCCATATCTCCACGAGTTATTGGTATCTCCCGAGCGTGTCCAAGGCTGGTGGTTATCTCGCACACTATCCAATCTAGTTCCATGCCATCCTTCACATCGGCCAAAATCAGTACCGGGCGCAATTTCGCCTGCGTCAAATCGGTGAACGGAAACGGCGCCCAGACTATATCTCCAACCATTCCGCCTCCCATTCGGAACTCACTTCCAACTCGTTAGGCCGACTGAACATTGCTTGCAACCCCATCATCGACCACTCATGCTTGTCCCGGTCGCCGAACACCAGCAGGTAGCCGTCCTCCCAATAGGCCATACCGTCAACTATCTCCATGGTCTTTACACTTACGGTGCAGACTTTTTGGAGCAGGTCGATTACCCGTTCCTTGTGGTCGGCGAAGCGGTAGGAGTTGAACTTGGCTGCGATGGTTGGGTCGCGGGGCTTGCGCTCCTTGTACTGGTCGAGGACCCATTCCAGGGCGGAGCGGCTGCCCAGCTGATAGCGCCAGGCGTCCGACGGCACGCCGGCCAGCGTGGTCTGCTCGTCCAGGGTGATGATGCCGCGCTCCTTGTCGGCGCGGAGGATGGCCCGCTGCGGCGCAACGCTGTCCTTATCCCTATGTTCCAGCGGGTACGGTTCGGCTGACTCGAAACCGATGTGCAAATCCAGCAGTTCCCGTCCCATTTTCGTCCACAGGTCGAAATCGTGGTACAGGGGCACGCGCGGGAACTCGCGGAGCAGGTCAACCCGATAATCGTAGCGGTAGGCCGGGTCGTGCAGCATGGCATAAACGTAGGCGAAAATATCCTCGGCAGTAATCCCCTCATCCCCGTAATGCTCCCGGAACTGCCGCAACCCCCACTCGGTGATGTTGCTGACCCGCTCCCCGTCCGCCGTGTAGCGGTAGAGGGGGAGGCATTGGCTATCGCCAGTAAAATGGTAATCTACCGTCCTATTTGTTGCTAGCACATAGAAAGCTTTACCATTGACACAGAACCAGATTCCTAAGTTCTCATCGCTAGCACCTCTAGGAAATAACTCCGGCAATTGGTATTGCATTTCGTTCAGGTTCTGGCTGAAGTAGAGATGCTTTGTCACGAATGGGCGAAAGAGGGTTTGTCGAACGCTTGCCCGATCAAATACATTGGGAGAGTCTGATCGCAACTGACGCTTGAGGTCGCGAGTCCACTTGATAACCGTTCCTAATTCAGCGTCGTCAACATCTCTGCCACCATACATCGCTCGGCTTTCTTCATACTCGTTGATGAACACGCGAACCTTGCTGCCCAAATGGTCCGGGTCGAAGTCATAAACCCATTCGTCTCGGGCCGTGATAACTCCCAGCGAATACAGCCCAAACACCGCCTGCTCATCGGCAACCGTCTTGGCCAGCTTGGTTTGCCGGTTGGCAAGGGGCATCAGCGTCTCAAAATCGCTGTTGGACTGGTTGAGCCAGTTGCCTTTTGCATCGGGTGCAATGCTGTCAAAGGCAATGTCGGGCAGTTTGGCGTCACGCAGATAGGCCAACTTGTCCGTCGCCAACTCCACATCCTCCCGCCGGGCGTAGTGTATGCCGCACTCGCCCAGACGAGACTTCTCTCGAACAAAGAATCCGATAGCAACGCCGGTTTGTATTCCAAACACATTGTGCGTAGTGCCGGAGATTTTCGGATTACGCCTCACATCCGAACCTAAATCCAGCACATAAATGTCGGTGAATTCGCTGGCTGCAATCTGCCGGAACCCGTCATCCTGTCGGGCGTCGAGGTAAGCTCGATTGGTAACAAACCCGATAATCCCATCATCATCCAGTCTGTCCGATGCCCAGCGGATGAACCGTTTGTACATATCGTACTGCTTGGTTTTCTGCGCCGTGCTGGCGTTGATGTAAGTCTCGCTGATGCGACGGTCAATCTCCGGGTATTCCCGGTTCTTGTTGTTGTCGTTTTCGTTCTGCTGGTTGGCGTTATAGGGCGGGTTGCCCATAATCACGCTGATGCTCTTTTCGTTCTGCTCCTGCACCCGTATCCAGTTCTCTTCCGACAGCCCGCCCAGGTTGAACGCCGCCTGCCGCTGCACCGCCCCGCCGCTGCTGCCCTGCCAGTCCATATTGTCCAGCGTGTCCACAAAGCACAGGTTGGGAAACTCCACGTACTGCCCCGTCCGCTCCTTGTAGGTGTATTCGATGTTCAGGTTGGCGATGTAGTAGGGCAGTATCGCCACCTCGTTGGCGTGTATCTCGTTGCGATACTTGTACTCCAACCGTTCCGACGGCAGATAGTTAATCAGGTTGGTGACGAAGGTTCCGGTGCCGGTGGCCGGGTCGAGAATCTGCACCTTGTCATCGGCCAGCCGACGCCCGAAGTGTTTATCCAGCAGATAGTCCGTGCCCCGGATGATGAAGTCCACCACTTCGTTGGGCGTATAAACCACGCCCAGCCGGTCGGCGGCGGCCGGATTGTAAGCCTGGTAGAAATCCTCGTAGATGGCCTTCAGGAACTGCTGCTTTTCGGCGTAGTCGGCAATCTCGTCGGCGGCCCGTCCGATGGCGCCGTAGTAGGCCCGCAGCCGGTCAATGGCCTGGCGGCGCACATCGCCGGTGAAAAAGGTGCGCTCCAGCGCGTCCAGCTGCCGGGCGATGTTGTTCTCCCGGTGAAACTGGTCCTCGGAGAACACCCGCAGGAAAATGTCCTGCGTGAGTATGTGCTGCAGCAGCATCTCCCGCACGTCAGTATCCGACACTTCGGGGCTGATGGTGCGCCGGCAGTGCTCCAGAAAACGGCTGGCGGCAGCCTGATACTCGGCGTTGCCCGTCTCGGCCTCGGCGACCACGCCCCGCAGGTTGTCCAGCACGGCGGGCAGGTCATCCTTGAACTGCTGGCGGGACTGGCGAAACTCCGCAATCTCCGGCAGCTCATAATCCAGAAACCGCCGTATCAGCCGGTGCAATTCGCCGGGCCGGGTCATATCCACCCGCATCGCCACTTCCCGATTCTGTACCAGCACGGCGGTCTGCGAATCCTCAAAGATGATGTTGTCTCGCGGATAGCCCCGGTTGAACTTGCCCTGTATCTCGGCGTCCAGGTCGTCGTGAGTGTCCTTGGCCTCCCAATACCCCCGGGCCATGCGGAGCGAGTCCTTCACCGTTCCGTCCGGTATGACGCTGCCGACGCGCAGCTCCGGCACCAGCGCCAGCTTCTCCCGGTGGTCGGTACAATAAGCGGCCAGGCAGTTCTGAAACGCCGGCCGGATGTTCAGCTCGCTGTCGGAACCGCCAAACTCAATGAGTTCCTGCAAGTCAGCGCGGTATCGTTCTAGGTGTGGGTAATCAGGCATAATGCCAGCATTATACGGGTACGAGCGACTCGTCCGCCGGCGCCGGTGGCCTTACGGCCAGGGTCATTTGGTTTTCCAGGTTTTGTCATTGCGACCCCGTACTCGATACGGGGGTTGGCAATCTCGTCGCCGTAGCAATGGTGATTTGCCGACGTGTGTTCAACCTCAACGAGATTGCCACGTCGCTACGCTCCTCGCAATGACAACCGAGCTGCGCTCCACGCAATGACATGAGGAAAACCGAAAGGCCCTGGCCTTACGGCAACGACGAGTTGCCGAACACGCCGGCCAAAGCCCGGTCAAAAGTCATTATCTCGCCGACGCTGCGCCGCAGACAGCACGCGAGATGGCAAAGATCTCTGGCGGAAAGATTGGGATGCCGCTCATGCAACCGCCTGGCCAGCGCCACATCCGCTTCTTCCAGCGGCCACACGTGGATGCTGTTCATAGCCACCAAGGACAGCGCGTCATCAAAGGCGTCCCTTCTCTGTACTGGCAGGTACGCATGGGCAATCTCTTGCAGTACCTCGGCTGAAGTACACAAGGGCACGCGGTCCCGACGGGATTCATTGAAGAATGCGCGTGCCCGGCCCTGCAACGGGTGCGGATTGCCTACTGCATACATGAAGACATTTGTATCGACGAAGGTCATACGTCGGGCAACCCCTTGCGGCGCGATTCAGTCATGGTCCGCAAGTGTTCTTCCCAATCGGGTTCGCGGTCTCCGTCTTGCCGCGAGTCGCACCAACGCCAAAATTCTTCTAACTCAGCCAGTAATTGGGGCTGCGCATTCTCGTCAGGCTTTTGCTTTTCAACCTGCTGCCGGGCGATCTTGAGCAGCCAGGCGTCCAGCGTCATACCTTCCATGCGCGCCTGACGGGTGAAGTCCGCCTGATCAGCATCGGGGATTTCCAGCTCAACCCTGGGCACCTTCCTGCACTATAATTGTTGCCATTATACTAGTAGTCCGAAATCTTTGTAATGATGGGTTGATTGGTACAGGGACTTTCCCCGCCATACAGGGCTTTATGGAGACTATCGTCGAGCAATCTGGCATCCACATCCATCATTTCAAGAATGTTGGTCTACTAGGCCGTGCTGACATTTCACGTCATTCCCGCGAAAGCGGGAATCCAGAGTACCCTGAATGTGAACGATCTCTGCTTTCCAAAGCGTCTGGATTCCCGCTTTCGCGGGAATGACGAGCTGGGGTTAGCGAAATCACCTTATATCTCAAACGTCAACACGACCTAGTCCAACCATCCTGCCCAAACACCCTTATGCTAAAATCCGGCCATCATTCACCGAACAGCAGCACCGAACAGCAGCACCGAACAGCAGCAACGAACAGCAGCAACGGAGGTACGCCATGCCAACTTCGCAGCCGCGCACCCGCATCAAAGACCTGCTCAGCCTTGATGAACTACCCGGAAATGACCCCCTCGTCGTCAAGGGCTGGGTCAAAACCGTCCGTTCCTCCGGCGCAGTCGCCTTCGTCCAGATCAACGACGGCTCCACCTTTGCCGACCTCCAGATAGTCGTCGACGCCACCTGCCCCGACCAGGCGCTGGTCGGACAGCTCAGCACCGGTTGCAGCGTTAGCGTCGCCGGCACGCTCCAGGAATCTCTGGGCCGCGGCCAGCGCTACGAAATTCTCGCCCAAAGCATCGAGCAGCTCGGCGGCGCCGACCCGGAGCAATACCCCCTCCAGAAAAAACGGCACACCCTGGAATTCCTCCGCGAGCTCGCCCACCTGCGTCCCCGCACCAACACCTTCGGCGCCATGGCCCGCGTCCGAAACGCAATGGCCTTCGGCATCCACCAGTTCTTCCAGCAGCGCGGATTCCTCTACATCCAGACTCCCATCATCACCGCCAGCGACGCCGAGGGCGCCGGCGCCATGTTCCGCGTCACCACCCTGGATGTCGACAACCCGCCAAGATTGGACGGAGTCGGGGACGGTTCCGTGGACAACAGCCAGGACTTCTTTGGCCGCCCGGCCTTCCTGACCGTCAGCGGCCAGTTGGAGGCCGAAATCTTTGCCCAGTCCATGACCGATGTGTACACCTTCGGCCCCACCTTCCGCGCCGAAAATTCCAACACCTCCCGTCACCTGGCCGAGTTCTGGATGGTGGAACCCGAGGTTGCCTTCTGCGACCTCGATGGCCTTGCCGACCTGGCCGAGGATTTCCTGCGCTACCTGTTCGCCCACGTCCTCGAAACCTGTCCCGACGATATGGCCTTCTTCAACCAATTCTACGACAAGGAACTCATCGCCACCCTGGAGGGCATCGTCGCCTCCGACTTCGAGCGCATGACCTACACCGAGGCCGTCAACGCCCTCAAATCATCCGGCGAATCCTTCGACTACCCCATTGACTGGGGCCTGGATCTCCAGTCCGAACACGAACGCTACCTCACCGAACGCAAGGTCGGAAAACCCGTCATCGTCACCGACTATCCCAGCTCCATCAAGGCGTTCTATATGAGACTCAGCGACGATGGCCGCACCGTCCGCGCCATGGACGTGCTGGTGCCGCGCATCGGCGAAATCATCGGCGGCAGCCAGCGCGAAGAACGCTTGGACATCCTCCAGTCCCGGATGGCCGAGTCGGGTCTCGACGCAGCCCCCTACTGGTGGTATCTCGACCTGCGTCGCTACGGAACCGCACCCCATGCCGGCTTCGGTCTGGGCTTCGAGCGCACCGTCCAGTTCGCCACCGGAATGCAGAACATCCGCGACGTAATCGCCTTCCCCCGCACCCCCCGCAACGCCGAATTCTAACCACTCCCGCCAGCCAGTCCCCTCCCCCTCTCCCTTGATGGGAGAGGGTTGGGGTGAGGGTGACAATCCCTCCGCTCGTCCTGAGCCCGTCGAAGGGCCGCACCTCCCTGTCATTGCACTACCTCATCGGGATTGCCACGCTGCGCTCGCAATGACAAGCCCTCACACTCAAAAATCCGGTCCATCCGGTTCATCCAGGTAAAACGCTCCCCCCGCTCATCCTGAGCCCGTCGAAGGATCATCCTGAGCCCGCCACCCACCCCACTCATTGACGCCCCAAATGCCAAACCATATAATGCCGGCCACATTCCAACAGACTTTCAATCACCGCGCATCATTCAAGGAGTCGCGATAATGACTACGGCCACCCACGAATCCATTCTGCACCCGGCTTCCCTGGTCGGCGAACTAATCAAGAACAATGTTTCCCACGTGGTTTGGCTTCCCGACAGCGAAACTAACTTCCTCTATAACATGATGATGGAAGAACCCACCCTCGACTTGGTTCCGGTCTGCCGCGAAGGCGAAACCATGGCCGTCGCCGCCGGACTCTGGGTCGGTGGAGCCAAGCCGGTGGTCCTCATTCAGAACACCGGCGTCTTTGAGGCCGGCGATTCTATCCGCGGCCTCAGTCTCGACCTGAACCAACCCCTGGTTCTGCTGATTGGTTACCGCGGCTGGACCCGGCGCGGCCCCACGCCAGACTCCGCCGGCCGTTTTATCGAGCATATCCTTCACGCCTGGGGAATAAATTACTACCTCGTTGAAACCGACGATGACGCCGACCGCATCAGCATCGCCTTCGAAGAAGCCCAACGCCTCAACCGGCCTGTTGGCGTGCTCATCGGCACCGAATTCGGCTCCTAGATTCCATCGCGCGATTCCATTCATCCAACCACCATCCTCTGGAGTACACCCTGATGATTAACAATACCGATGCCGTCCGCATCATCGACAGCAAGCGCGACGACGCCGTCATCATCCCTACCATGAACGCCGGCAACGTGCGCTTCGGCCTACCCACCGTAACTACCAACCAGAACCTGGACCTGCCCATCTCCGGCGCAATGGGCAAAGCCAGCAACGTCGGTCTCGGCGTTGCCCTGGCCCAGCCCGGCCGTAAGGTGTTCGTGCTCGATGGCGACGGCAGCCTGCTGATGAACCTGGGCACTCTGGTAACGACTTCCACCAAGCAGCCCAAGAACTTCTACCACTTCCTCTTCAATAACGGCGTGTATGCCGTAACCGGCGGCCAGCCCATCCCCGGCTCGGATGGCGTCACCGACTGGACCGAAGTCGCCAAAGGCGCCGGTTACGCCGCCGTCTTCTCCTACGATAACCTGGAAGACCTGACCAACGGCATCGACGAAGCGCTGGCGGCCGAAGGCCCCGTGTTCATCCACCTGGTGGTAGAACCGGAAATCGAGAACACCCCCGTCCAGTTCCGGGTGCGCGGCACCCGCTCCGCCCAACAAGCCTACTCGGAAGTGACCGCCGCCCTGGCCGACGATTAAATCATCCCTCTCCCGGTGGGAGATGGCCAACAGTTGGGCGCATACCACCCCGTCATCAAACCCCCTCTCCCTTTGGGAGGGGGTTGGGTTTGCAGCGACGGCGCAGGATAACCTCCTCCATGCTGAATAATCCTCTCCGCGGTATCCTCGGCAGGCTCTTGGCCTCGGCAATCGTTGTGGCCGGATTCTACCTGCTTTGGCTGGGTTTCGTGGAGGGCAACGCGCTGAAGGCGGTTCCTGGGGCTGTGCTCATCCCCACCGGCCTCTATCTGATGGTCTCCCGCCGCCGCTCCGAAATCCGCCGGGAATCCAACCGCGAAGTCGACGATGACAACTGACCGTCAGCATCCTCCCCAATGAGCCGAAATCCTGTTTATCCTGTGCATCGATGTAAAATGATACCCTCCCACGAAGTCGCCCGTGCCATCAACTTCCATCGCAGCGACGCCCTGGTCGTCTCCACGTCGGCCGCCCTGCGCAACTGGCACCAGGTCTCCCAGCGCCGTGAGCTGGACATCGACCTCACCGACTGCATGGACCGCGCTCCCGCTGTTGGCCTGGGCCTTTCCCTCGCCCAGCCCGGCCGCCGGGTACTCGTGCTGGACTGCGACGCCACCCTGCGCACCGATCTCGGCAGCCTCGCCACCATCGGCGAAGCCTCCCCGGCCAACCTCGTCCACTTCGTTCTCGAAGACGCCGACCACTCTTCCACCGACGGCGTCCCCATCCCCGGGTTCGACAACGTGGACTTCGAGGGCATGGCCCGCAGCGCCGGCTATTCCCACGCCTGCCGGTTCGACAACCTGGAAGAATTCCTCATCGGACTGGAAGACATCATGCAGCGCCACGGGCCCGTGCTCGTCGCCGTCAAGGTCATTCCCGATCCCGAGCAGCCGCCCCTGCCAGACCGCGCCATGGCCGAAGGCTGGGCCCAGGTTCGGCGCGCCCTCGCCGATACGGATTAGTCGTCCGCAGCGTCCTCCGCTGAGGGCCGCACTACTATCTGCCGCGCCACGTTGTAGCCGATTGATATGTTGTCCACCTCGGTGGCAACCTGCATCACGCCCAGGTACGGCATCGCTTCCAGCAACGTTATCTGATGTTCGGGCACCAGGTTGGCTCCACCCAGGAACTTCAGCAGGTCGGCGTCTTCCTCGGGTACCCGGTCAACCACGTACGGCACGCCGCTCGTGGCGTTCTCCAGCGTAACCGCCCCGGGCGCCGCAGCCGACGCTCCGGTGCCCGGAATCGGCCATCCGAACGGTGAGCGCGTCGGATTCCCCAGCCGTTCCATCAGCTTGGCTTCCATGGCCGAAGACATGCCGTGTTCCAGCTGGTGCGCTTCAATGTGAGCCTCGTGGAGCTCCATGCCCAGCAGACTTACCACCAGCCACTCCGCCAGCCGGTGCCGCCTCGCGATGTTCTCACCCTCCGTCTTTCCCCGACCCGTCAACCTGATTCGCTTGTCCGTACCTATGTCCACCAAACCCTGCTTCTGCATCCGGCGCAGCATCCCGGCCACCGACGGCACCGACGTGCCTAATCCTTCGGTGGGCGGCAGCTGCCGCAATGCCTCGGTGAGCTGCGTAAGGGTCGGGATATCCGCGTCTTCCCACATCTTGTACAGGGACAGCAGATAGTTTTCCGTAACGGGAGACAGTCGTTCCGGCCCATCGTGGCCGTGGGCAATGGTGTCCGGGGCAGATTTTCGAGAACGTGGCACGCTTCACTCTTGGGCAGGGGATGGCCGACCACATCGGGCCGACCCATCTGGGGTGCAGAAATTATACCGCAATAGCCCACCCCTTGCAGACACGCCCCGCGGCTAATCCGGTCCCCACCCCCGCTCATCCTGAGCCCGTCGAAGGACCCCCTCTCCCTTGATGGGAGAGGGTAGGGGTGAGGGTGAAAATCGCAACCTCATGTCATTGCGAGCGCAGCGTGGCAATCTCGATGAGGCTGAACACGCGTCAACGAACCGCCGTTGCTACGGCGACGAGATTGCCACCCCTATATCAAGTACGGGGTCGCAATGACAAAGTGGGTACGCGTGAGCGCCCCGTCGCAAACCACGGCCCAAAATCCTGTCCATCGATGTTAGATTCGGCTCCCCCTCTCCAACCGGGAGAGGGTCAGGTTGAACCCCCACCGCTACCCCTGAGCTACACCGTCCACGAACGGCTGCATCGTATGGCCCTGCCGCATCGACAGCCCCACCCGCGTGCCCGGCTCCAGTTGCACCAGGTGAGACTTCAGCGCCCGCACTTTGTGGCCCGATGGCAACCCCACCGTATAGAGGTTGAAAGCGCCCCTGAATTCCCGTTGCAACACCACGCATGCCCCGTTGTCTGCCGGTTCTATATCAACGCAGTCCGGACGGATCATCACCTGCAACTGTCGCCCGGTGGAACACGACGCCGGCCAGGACATCCGACCTACCTCGCCGGTCAGGTACTCGTCATCCCGCCACGCCGGCAGGAAGTCCGCAGTACCGAAAAACTCCGCAGCGAACTGGGTGTCCGGATGATGGAACACCTCTTCCGGCGGTCCCAACTGCTCAACGCGCCCCTCGTGCATCACGGCCACCACATCGCCCAGCTGCATCGCCTCTTCCTGGTCGTGCGTAACACACACCACCGTGGCGTTGCGACGCCGCATGATTCCCTTAACGTCCTGGCGCAATTGTTCGCGCAGACCCGGGTCGAGACTTGAGAACGGCTCGTCCATCAGGATCAGGTCGGGCGCCGGCGCCAACGCGCGGGCCAGCGCTACCCGTTGCTGTTGCCCGCCTGACAGTTGGTTCAGACAAATAATATTATTAGTGTATATTGATAAAATTCATCAATGACTATTGATTATAGCGTCAGTTTATCGACACGCAATATGCTTGTCAATACTCTTTGGCGAGATTGCCACGTGGTTCGACAGGCTCACCATGAGCGGCTGCGCTCCTCGCAATGACAACCGAATGACCCTGATTTGCGCCTGAATAATCATTGACAAAATCAAATATCAATACGCACTTGACATATAAATAAGTCTATACTAATATATATTCTGCGTCACCACGATAATATTTCTATCGTCCGCCTGACGGAGGATCATAGCCATGCCGACCGTCAGCCAACGTTAGACGCAATCTTCGCCGGAAAGCCCGCCCAAGACTTGGAGGTAAACACGATGCAGCTGGAACCCACCATTCGCCATAGAAAATTCCACTTTCCGACCGCCGCCCTGATTGTGCTTCTGACAACCGCCATCATGGCGTGCGCCGTACCCGCCGCCGCCCCGGTGGAGGTTACCCGCATTGTGGAGCAACCCGGCCCCGAGGTTACCCGTGAGGTACAGGTTACTCGGGTCGTGCCTGCGCCCGCTGTGGTAATACTCCGATCAGCCCAATCCCGGGCGTTTGGCCTCGTCGGAACCCTCCTCCCGACGAGGCCAATATAACTTTGGTACTATTCCAATTGGGCACAACACGCCCCCGCTCATCTTGAGCCCGTCGAAGGCCCCCTCTCCCTCGATGGGAGAGGGTTGGGGTGAGGGTGAAATTCGCAATCCACTGTCATCGCCAGGAGCACAGCGACGTGGCAATCCCGCCGCCACCACACCCAAAAATCCTGTTCATCGATGTCAAAACCCGTCCCCCACTCAGCCATGCTAAACCTCGTCACGCCACGGGCCGCCTTCGGCCACCTCTTCTCCGGAACCGCGCGCCCTTCGGCCACGGTCTGGCTGCCCGCCTTGTTGATCGGAGCGCTGCTGTTGCTCGCGCCCGTTTACCTCGCTGTTCGCACCCTGGGAGCCGGTACTGACGCAGTCGATTTGATCTTCCGTACGCGCACCCTGTGGGTCGTGCTCCGTACCTTGATCCTGATGGCAACCGTCATGGTTGCCTGCATCGTAATCGCCACACCGCTGGCTTGGCTCACCGTGCGTACCAACCTGCCGTGGCGGGCATTCTGGCGCGTCGCCACCATGCTGCCGCTGGCGTTGCCTTCGTACATCGTCGGTTTCGCCATCGCCGTCGGTTTGGGGCCGCGCGGCATTCTGCAAGGATGGCTGGAAACCGCTTTCGGCGTCCAACGCCTGCCCAGCATCTACGGATTCTCGGGCGCTGCGTTCACCCTGGTCATCATCAGTTTCCCCTACGTCTTGTTGACCGTCCGGGCCGCCATGTGGAGCCTCGACATTTCCCTGGAAGAGTCTGCCCGCGCCTTGGGACGGAACCGTTGGCAAACTTTCCGCAGCGTAACCCTGCCGCTGCTGCGACCGGCAATCCTGGCCGGCGGATTGCTCACCGCGCTCTACACCCTCAGCGACTTCGGCGCCGTGGCCATGATGCGGTACGAGACGTTCACCTGGAGCATATTCATCCAGTACGGATCAGCCCTTAATCGCACCCTGGCCGCCGCCTGGTCACTGACGTTAATCGTCCTGGCCCTTGCCGTCGTTTGGGGAGAACATGCCGCCCGTGGCCGCGCGCGATACTACAGCAGCGGCGGCGGCGCGTCCCGACCTCACCAACCGGTGCCTTTGGGACGCTGGCGATTGCCCGCCCTGGCGTTCTGCGGCCTGGTTGTTACCGTTTCCCTCGGACTGCCATTGGCCGTACTGGTGTACTGGACGGTGCGCGGCATAGCAGCGGGTGAACCCCTGGATCTGCTGTGGCGCGCTGCCGCCAACTCCGTGGGAGTCTCCGTCCTTGCGGCCGCGATTACCGTAATCTGCGCCACGCCGGTCGCCATCCTCGCCGTCCGTTATCCGGGATTATTCAGCAGATGGCTGGAAAGGCTGGGTTTCGTCGGGTTCGCCCTGCCCGGAATCGTCATTGCGCTGGGTCTGGTGTTCTTCGGCGCCAACTACGCGCGATGGCTGTATCAATCATTGGCCATGCTGGCCGTAGCCTACGTCACGCTGTTCCTGCCCGCCGCCGTGGGGTCCTTGCGTGCCTCGCTGTCTCAGGTGCGTCCGGAGGTCGAAGAGGCGGCGCGCAGTTTGGGCAAGCGTCCGCTGGCGGTGCTGTTCACGGTAACCCTTCCCCTGATCCGGCCCGGCATCCTTACCGGCGCGGCCCTCGTGTTCCTGTTGACCATGAAAGAACTGCCGGCAACCCTCATATTGAGCCCCATCGGATTCACCACCCTGGCGTCGTCAATCTGGTCGGCAGCCGAAGAGGCGTTCTTCGCTCGGGCGGCGACCCCGGCCCTCCTGCTGGTGGCGGTATCCGCGATCCCGCTGACGCTAATCACGTTGCGGGAAGAGCGGCGGCCATCTTAGCAGGGCCTTTTCAAGGTCGTGGGAGTTCACCCTACCCGCTCGTCCTGAGCCTGTCGAAGGACGGTTGCCGATGGTTCGACAAGCTCACCATGAGCGGAGGTTGGGGGACTTTGAGCGAAGGTTGGGAGACTTTGAAAAGGCCCTGCCAGAGGAGACAGGGCCTTTCGATTCTCCCTCTCCCCTTGTGGGAGAGGGCTGGGGTGAGGGGTATAGCCTGCCGCAGGATAGTTCCCTATCTCACACCTTCACCCTCACCCTAACCCTCTCCCATCAAGGGAGAGGGGATTTCTTGTAATACCGAAAGGCCCTAGGCAGTGTTGACATTTTGAAACTCATTCCGTCATTCCAGCGAAAGCCGGAATCCATAGGTCGTAAGGTGAACAAATCGAAAACGTTATTAACGAATTCGGTCATTGGATTCCCGCGAAAGCGGGAATGACGAGAAATGTCAACACAACCTAGTAGTCAGTCAAACTTGATGCAGGAAGTTGTGGAAGAATCCCGCCGATAGTGGCACCATGGCATGGTGAAGTGTGAATGGCGGAGGTGGCAGTCATGGTCAGGGACAAGTGGGCGGTGCGGTTGGCTCCGGAACAGGGGGAAGAAGTCCAGCATCTGATACGGGCTGGAAAAAGCTCGGCCCGAGTGAGTGCCCGGGCGCGGATTCTGCTCAAGAGTGACGATGGATGGCCGGCCCCCAAGTGGCGGAAGCCCTGGACGTGGCCCTGGGCACGGTGTACCGGATCAAGCAGCGTTTTGCCGAGGAGGGGTTGGCTGGGGCCCTGTGGGACCGGGTGCAGGCCCATAGGTACCGGAAGCTGGACGACCGGGGCGAGGCCCACCTGGTGGCGCTGGGCTGCAGCCCAGCGCCGGAAGGGCACGACCACTGGACCCTGCGGCTGTTGGCGGGCAAGGTGGTGGAGTTGGGGCTGGCCGCCTCCATGTCCCCACGAGACGGTGCGCCTGCGGCTCAAAAAAACCTCCTCAAGCCGCGGCAGAAAAAGGAGTGGTGCATTCCCAAGGTGAGCGCGGAATTTGTGGCCAACATGGAGGAGGTGCTGGACCTGTATGCCGAACCCTATGACCCCCAGAGGCCGGTGGTCTGCTTTGACGAAACCTCCACCCAGATGCTGAGCGATACGCGGCCGCCGATGCCGGCCCAGCCGGGACGCCCGATGCGGCAGGACTACGAGTACCGGCGGGAGGGGACCCGCAATCTGTTCCTGGCCTGCGAACCCAAGGCGGGCTGGCGCCATGTGGCGGTGACCCAGCGGCGCACGATGCAGGACTTCGCCCATCAGATGCGCTGGCTGGTGGACGAAGCCTATCCGGAGATCCCGGTGGTGCGGGTGGTCCTGGACAATCTGAACACCCACCGGATGGCGTCCCTGTACGAGGCTTTCCCGGCGGCCAAGGCTCGGCGGATTGCCCGGCGGCTGGAGTTCCACTACACGCCGAAGCACGGCAGTTGGCTGAACATGGCGGAAATCGAGTTCAGCGTCCTCTCCCGCTGCTGCCTCAGGCAGCGGCTCCCCGACGAGGATGCACTGCGGCGGGAAGTCCAGGCCCTGGTCAAGGAGCGCAACGCCGACAGAGCTACCATCAACTGGCAGTTCAACACCCGGGATGCCAGGGCCAAGCTGCACCGCCTTTACCCTTTCGATTCCAAACATGACTGACTACTAGGCAGTGTTGACATTTTGAAACTCATTCCGGCGAAAGCCGGAATCCATAGGTCGTGAGGTGAACAAATCGAAAACGTTATTAACGAATTCGGTCATTGGATTCCCGCGAAAGCGGGAATGACGAGAAATGTCAACACAACCTAGTCTCCTCGGGCGCCGTCCTTGCGCGTCCGCTCCTGCCCCGCTAGGATGAACCCAACCCCGTCTGGAGAGCCCTGCTCATGCACCATTGGACCGTGGGCGGAGACATACACATCGGCTGGCCCGATCACGGAGCCGCCGAGCGCAAGTACACCATTGTCGAGATGGATCTTTTCGGCAAGGTCTTTCGTGCGCGCGTCACCGATGGCCGGCGTCAGGGCGGTTTCATGGTGATAATCGACTGCCCCGATATAATTCTGGAGCAGCTCGCCGAGCAAGCGTCCAACGCGGTGGGTTTTCACGTCATCGTCTCCAACCTCAGAACCAGCATTGACGGCGTGGTCGTGCGTAGCTTTGACTACGAATGGTACCCGACGCCCGAGTTCGCCGAACGTCCCCACGCATTGGCCACCGCGCTGGCCAGCCTATACGACGAAATAGTCCCGGGACAAACGGGCTAATTGTACTGGCCTATAATATAAGGTGCGTACATGTGCACTAACCACCCAACCGGCCGGAATGCAATGAGGTTGCCATGCTGCTCAACTCGCTACATCTCAAGAACATCCTCTCGTTCAAAGACACCGATCTAGACCTCCAACCATTGAACGTTCTGATTGGCGCCAACGCGTCAGGTAAATCCAACTTGATCGAGACGATAGCACTATTGCAGGCTGTACCGGACGACCTGACGACTTTTTTCCGCCGCAACGGGCCAGCCGGTGACTGGATATGGAAAGGCGACTATACACCAGGACTACATTCCCGCATCGCTGAAGTATCAGTGGTGCTCCGGAATCCGGACTCTCCGTCTAACATGCCACTCAAGTACGAGCTGCGGTTTGCTGAGAGCAATGAGCGTCTGGAAGTGGTTTCGGAAAGGCTGGAAAATCTTCGCCCGTATCGAGACTGGCAAATGCGTCCATATTTCTTCTTTGACGTGGAGAACGGGTCCGGACGGATTTCTCCCTCCAGAGCCCACGATGGCAACACGCGAGACAACGAGCAGAACGAGCATGATGATACCGGCGATTCTGTTCGTACTAGGCTTACTCCCGGCGATATTGATCCGGGGAAGTCAGTGTTGAGCGAAATACGTGACCCGGTTAACTTCCCATCTCTCACTCAAACTGCTCGCAGGTTCTCCTCCATGAAACTGTATCGGAGTTGGAACGTTGGTCGCGACAGCCCGGCACGACGGCCCCAGGCGACTGATGGTGCCATCGACTTTCTGGAAGAGGACTTCAAGAACATTGCCTTGGTGGTCAATGATCTTCAGGGACACCGGCTCGAACCATCCATCGACACGTACCTTAATCGCTTCTACGAGTCCTATGATCGCCTGCACCCACGCGTTTATGGTGGGACTATCCAGTTGGCGGTTAACGAGATAGGAATGTCGAGCGCGGTGCCTGCAACCCGGCTGTCCGATGGCACTATTAGGTTTATTGCGCTGTTGGCAGTTTTGTGCCACCCAAAACCGCCAGAATTAATCTGCATTGAGGAGCCAGAAATCGCCCTTCACCCGGATGCCATGTCGATGTTAGCGGATTTGCTCCGGTTAGCGTCCCAACGCACACAAATCATCGTAACCACTCACTCGCCGGAGCTGGTGAGCCAGTTCTCTGACGAACCAGACGTAGTGGTAGTGTGCGAACGTGACCCGACCGAGGGCACCCAATTCCGCCGGCTATCTGGTGAAAAGCTGGATGACTGGTTGAACGACTACCGGCTGGGCGAAGTGTGGATGGCTGGTGCCCTCGGCGGAGTCAGGTAGCAAGGTCATGAAATTGTATCTGGAAGGCGGCAAGCATTTGCGTAATCCTATGAAGGAGTTTATTCGCCGTGCTGTTTGGGTCACGCGTGAAGTTAGATGTCGTAGCCTGTGGCCCGCGTGACAAAGCGATTGCCCGTTTCAGAAACGATTCTACGGCAGCGTTGTTGCTAATTGATTCAGAAGGCGATGACCTGAATGAATTGTCGTCAAACGTAGCTGGTCGAACAATCTCAACAAAGGCCCCTGATCAGATATTTTTCATGGTCCAGCTAATGGAATCCTGGTTTCTCGCCGACCAAAATTCCTTGGCTGCTTACTTCGGGCAAGGGTTCAACCCAAATCCATTGCCCGCTAACCCAGACTTGGAAACTATACCAAAACAGGACGTTAAAAACGGCCTTGGAAATGCAACGCGACCGTCCAGAAAAGGCAAGTACCGCAAGGGCACTCATGATGCGCCCTTGTTGGGCCTGGTTGACCACTTTGCCGTGTACGGTGCTTGCCCGAATTTCCGCAAACTCGTTGACTATCTGCATCAAAATGCCACCTTGTAACATCCATTATTGACGCTGTGGAAGCCGTAACATACAATCGGCAGGATAACCCTCATAACCCTAATTCGTAACGCAAATTACGGGAGTCGTAAGCCACGATGGACGGCGATAGTATCCGCAACTCCTATCGGCAATTCTTCGAAGAACGGGGCCACCTGCCCATGCCCTCCGCATCTCTGATCCCCGCCGGCGACCCTACGCTGCTCTTCACCTCTGCCGGCATGGTTCCCTTCAAACCCTTCTTCATGGGCGAGCAAACGCCGCCACGCCTTCGCCTTACCAGTTGCCAAAAATCCTTCCGCACCACCGACATCGACGAGGTCGGCGACCATAAGCACCTCACCTTCTTCGAGATGCTGGGGAATTTCAGCATCGGCGACTACTTCAAGAAGGACGCCGTCGCCTTCGCCTGGGAGCTCTGCACCGGCCTGTTTGGCCTGGGTCCCGAACGCCTCTACGTAACCATCCACCTCGACGACGATGACGCCTATGACCTCTGGCGCAACGACATCGGCGTCCCGCCCGAGCGCATCTACCGCTACGGCAACAGCGATAACTGGTGGGGACCCGCCGGTCTGGAGGGCCCCACCGGCCCATGCTCCGAGTTGCACTACGATGGCGGAGCCGAAAAGGGTCTGGGCCAGCATCCCCAAACCGACTCCCTCATGCCGCCCGACGAACTTACCGCCCTGCTGCGTGTCGAAGCCGGCGGCGGCCCCGACGCCAACCCCGGCGGTTGCCATCCCAACTGCGATTGCGAGCGTTTCGTCGAGCTCTGGAACCTCGTGTTCATGCAGTTCTACCAGGACCCCCGGGGCGGCCGCACGCCGTTGCCGGCCCCCAGCGTCGATACCGGCATGGGCCTCGAACGCGCCGCCGCCATCCTGCAAAACAAACCCAACGTTTACGAAACCGACCTGTTTCGCCCCATCGTCGATGCCGTGTGCAACCTCGCCGGCGTCCAGTACGGCGTCAACACCGAATCCGACTACGCCATCCGTGTGGTCGCCGAGCACGCCCGCGCCGCCGCCTTCCTCATCAGTGACGGCGTCGTACCCTCCAACAGCGAGCGTGGCTATGTCCTTCGACGCATCATCCGCCGCGCCATCCGCTACGGCCGCCAGCTTGGGCTGGAACAGGCATTCATGACCGACGTAACCGCCGCCGTCATGGACCGCTTCTCCGCCGCCTACCCGGCCCTCGCCGAAAACCGCGACTTCATCCAGCGTGTAATCGCCATCGAAGAAGAACGCTTTGCGCTAACGTTCGAGCGGGGAATGGGTATTCTACGAGGGATGAGTAATTACCGTTTGGTGCATCGAGATGTCATCCCAGAGTTAATCACATTTGCAAAACTCACTAATCCAGGGAGTGACAATGCGGCTGGCTTCCTAGAGAGTCACGGGTTCGTAGGCTATGACCCGGGCTCCCTGTCTTTGGAAAACATTGGGCAAGTCATGGCAACCGACCTCGTTTCCGGATTGACGCACGAGGCTTTCGAGGCATTAGAACAAGACGAAGATTCAGGGCAAGAGTACGCCCATTCCAACGCTGCCTTTAATTTGCTGTCGGATTGGGGAACGACCATATTTGGGAACGAGGCGTTCGTCCTTTACGATACATTCGGCTTTCCCCCCGAACTCACCGCCGAAATCGCTCAACGCGAATACGGCCTCACCGTCGATATGGACGGCTTCAATGCCGAGATGGACGCCAAGCGCATCCGTGACCGCGCCGGCCATCAGGTCACCGGCAGCATGGAAATCGTCACCGCCTACGAGAACCTCGGTGCCGGCAGCACCCCCTTCACCGGCTACGACCTCACCTCCATCGAATCCCGCATCGTCGGCATCCTGCACGATGGCGAAGCCGTCGGTCACGCCTCCCGCGGCCAGCAGGTCGAGATCGTCCTTGCCGAAACCTGCTTCTACGCCGAGGGCGGTGGACAGGTCGGCGACCACGGCGTCATCGCCGGACCCAACGGCCGCCTGCGCGTCGAGGACACCCAGAGCCCCGTCGCCGGCCTCATCGTCCATCGCGGCGTCGTGTCCGATGGCGACATCACCCTCGGCGATTCAGTAACCGCCGCCGTGGACCTCGACCGCCGCCTCGACTCCTCCCGCAACCACAGCGGCACCCACCTCCTCCACGCATCCCTGCGGTCGGCGCTGGGTTCTCACGTCCGGCAGGCCGGCTCGCTGTGCGCCCCCGGACGCCTCCGCTTTGACTTCAACCACGTCGGCCCCCTCACTCCTGATGAGCAGCTGTCCGTCCAGAACCTGGCCAACCGCAGGATTCGCGACAATCTCGCCGTAACCTCCCACGAAACAACCTACTCCGACGCCGTCCGCGATGGCGCCCTCGCTTTCTTCGGCGACCGCTACGGCGATGTCGTCCGCGTCGTCCGCATGGCCGGCCACGAGGAGCCGGAACCCTTCAGTTTCGAGGTTTGCGGCGGCACCCACGTCCACGCCACCGGACAGGTCGGCACCCTTGTGGTCCTGGGCGAGTCCAGCATCGGCGGCGGTATGCGGCGCATCGAAGCCATGACGGGCCGCGCCGCCGAGGAGTTGTTTGTTCAGCAGGCCGCCACCCTGCAGGCGATCTCACAAAAGCTGCAGGCCCCCGTCCACGAGCTGGAAGCCCGCCTCGACGCCTACATGGCGGACACCGACACCTTGCGCCGCCGACTGGCCGATGCGGAACGCTCCGGTCTGCGCTCCGAAGCTGAAACACTGCTGGGCCGTGTTCGCGATGTGGACGGCGTCAATCTGGTCGCCAGCGCCACATCGGCCCACAACGTCGAAGCCATGCGCGAAATGGGCGACTACCTCAAGCAAAAACTGGACAGCGTGTTCGTCGCCCTGGGTGCGGTCATCAATGGCTCTCCGGTTATCGTCACCATGATAACCCCGGATCTGGTCGACCGAGGACTCCACGCCGGGAACATCGCCCGCGACGCCGCCAAGATCATGGGCGGCGGTGGTGGTGGACGCCCGGATGCAGCCCAGGCCGGAGGTCGCCAGCCGGAACGGCTCGGCGCTGCCCTTGATGCTGTATCCAACCTCATCCGCACGGAGTTGGCCCACTGACCACCCCGGCCGACGCAGCAAGTCTGGCTGAATCCGGTCGCCTGATCGGCCTCGATGTTGGCGACCGCCGCATCGGGGTGGCCGTCAGCATCCCTCCCGGCTCCCTGGTTCTCCCGGCCGGGCACATTGACCGCCGCAACCTGCGCTCGGACACAGCCAGAATCCTTGAAGCGGTCTCCCAGCGTCAGGCGGTGGCCATCGTGGTGGGCATACCCTACGACGCTCAGGGCCGGCCCGGCCAGCAGGCCCGCAAGATTCAGTCGGTGGTGCGCGCCCTGGAACGTTCCGCCCCCGTCCCCGTGTTCGTTCAGGACGAAGCGTTCACGTCTTCGTCCGCCGAGGCCGAACTCCGAGCCACCGGGCGCAGACCCAGCCGGGAGCCGGGAGCCGTTGACGCTGGCGCAGCCGCCGCCATCCTGCGTCGTTTCATCAACCCCGATTGACCTCTCACGCGTACCCACCTCTGTCATTGCGAGCGTAGCGTGGCAATCTCGTCGCCGTAGCAACGGCGGTTCGCCAACGTGTGTTCAACCTCATCGAGATTGCCACGTCGCTATGCTCCTCGCAATGACGGATTACGGGCTATGCTCCTCGTAATGACAAGGTGGGTACGCGTGAGCAATTGACTTTGAGCAACACCCGCTAAAATCGTCAAAAATTGCGATAATTTGTTCTGAGTTGCGTTGACGTTCTCCGAACGCCGGTTCTATAATCTCCATAGATTAGAACACACGTTCCGGAGAAATAACATGTTTGCAAGTAATGCTGTTGCTCCACGCCGCGACGATTTACTCGAGCCAGGGCTCGAACACTACGAGGATACGGGGTGCGAGGTTGCCCCCGTTTGCCTGGAATGTCCCCTTCCCCGCTGCAAGTTTGACGATATGGTCTGGTACTCCAAATACCGCCGCATGGCCCGCGACCTGCACATTATGTCCATCATAGAACGCGAAGAGTTGTCCATCGAGGATGCGGCCGCCCGGTTCTCGGTCACCAAGCGCACCGTTTTTCGCGTCCAGCAGCGCTGCCGCAACGCCATCCGGGAACTAACCGCATCCGAGATCGAAGTGTTCTCCCGGCTGGCGGCATGATGGCATCCGCGATTAACCCCGGGGCAGGCCCAGCCCCCGGCCGGCCACGATTCCCCGTTGCACCTCCGACGTACCGCCGGCAATCTGGTGCGAAAAACTGATCATCCAGTTCTCGGGCAGTCTTCCCTTCAGCGGCGCCCGCGATTCATTGCGGCCCAACGCTCCCGGCATCCCCACAATCTCCAGCACGCTGTTCGCCGAACGGTGGAGCGTTTCACTGCCGAAAGCCTTGCTCATGGATGCTTCCTTGTTCGGCACCAGCCCTTCGCCCTGCATCCACGCCACGTTGTACGCCATCAGACGCGCCACTTCGCACTCGACATACCGGTCGGCAAACAGATTGCACACCCACGGAACATCGGTAATCTTGCTCCCGCTACGTGACACCTCACCGACATATTCCCGGGTATCGTCCAGCAAACGCCGCGCAATCGCCGAGTAGTCGATGCCAGACCGCTCGAAGTCCAACAGCGTAACCGCCACGTACCAGCCCCGGTTTTCCTCGCCAACCACGTTGCTGCCGGGTACCCGCACGTTGTCGAAAATCACCTGGTTGAACTCATGCCCGCCGGCCATGTTTATCACCGGACGCACCTCTATCCCCGGTGATTTCATATCCACCAGGATGAAGCTGATCCCACGGTGGCGGGGCGCCTCCGGATCAGTACGGGCCAGGCACATTATCCAGTCCGACCGGTGCGCCAGCGTGGTCCAGATTTTGGCCCCGTTGATGATGTAATCGTCGCCGTCGCGCACTGCCCGCGTGCTCAGCGAGGCCAGGTCCGACCCAGATTCCGACTCGCTGTAACCTTGGCACCACTGGATTTCACCCTTCGCTATGGACGGCAGGTGCGTCTGTTTCTGTTCCTCGCTGCCGTGAATCATCAACGTCGGGCCAAGCATCCGCACGCCGAAAATATCCCGCCCCGGCGCTCGCAGGTAGGCCAGTTCTTCGTTGTAGATCGCCGACCGAACCGGCGAAGCATCCTGGCCGCCGTACTCCTCGGGCCAGTGCATCGTCAGCCAGCCCCGGTCCGCCAGACGCCCCCGCATCTGCATCGTAAAGTCCCAGTCGTATTCCTCCGGCCAGCGGCCGCCGCCCTCCCAGCCTGGCGGTAGTTCATCCTCTATGAACCGGCGTAACTCACGGCGAAAATTATCGTCGCCCGGAGTGAAGCGATACTCCACCAGGACCTCCCATCAACGCGATCAATTGGCCATCCTGAAACCCGGGATCAAGCGTCCACTGCCACGCAGGTCACGGTGCGTACCACGCCAACAACCGTGTGGATTTTTTCCGTTACCAGCCCGCCGACAACCGACATGTCGTCGCCGGAAATTACGGCGATGATGTCGTAAGGGCCGGTTACCACATCCACCGACTCGATCCCGTCCAGATCACGCAGCGTGTTGGCAACGTCTCTGGTTCGACCGACTGCAGTTTCTACCAGCAAAAAGGCTTTTGTAGCCATGATTGGCGCCTCCCTTCATGGGGCATGTGGAAAGAGCATGTCTAAATTCAGGCTACATCCGTACGATTGCAACCCCGGCATGTAGCGGACGCAATTCTACGGCGACGCCGCCGGCCATGTCAATTAACCTACACCCGCTCACTCCGCCCCTACCGCCCCGCTCATCCTGAGCCTGTCGAAGGACATCCTCTCCCTTGATGGGCTGACAAGGGTATGTATAGATGTTTTGCAGGAGGTTTTCACCCTCACCCCCGCATCAAGTGCGGGGCAGGCTCTAGCCCTCTCCCATCAAGGGACAGGGTCATTCGGTTGTCATTGCGAGGAGCGCAGCGACGTGGCAATCTCGTTGAGGTTGAGCACGTGCCGGGGAACCATCATTGCTACGGCGACGAGATTGCCACGCTGCGCTCGCAATGACATGAGGAAAACCGAAAGGTCCTGCATCAAGGGAGGGGGGACATTGCAGAGGTTACCTACCCCTATCAGCCCTTGATGGGAGAGGGCTGGGGTGAGGGTGAAAATCGCAACCCCCTGTCATTGCGAGCAGTGCCAGCTCATCCCGAGCCTGTCTAGGGACGTGGCAATCCCGCAGCAAACCACGGCCCAAAATCCTGTCCATCCGGTTCATCCAGGTAAAAACGCTCCCTCTCCCGTTGGGAGAGGGGCGTACCCTCCCAACCCCGCTTACTCGCCAGTACCCAGCCCGGCCGCCAACTGCCGCACCAGCGCCGTAGCCGCCGCTTTGGTGTCCTCGCGGGCCAGGGCATGTTCCAGCGATGCCCGCAGCAGGCCCATGGGGTTGCCGCCGTCATAGCGGATGCCCTCAAACTCGCAGGCGTACAGGGGGAAGTCTTCCATCAACAGCGCCAGGCCGTCCGTCAACTGGATTTCGCCCCTGGCTCCGGGCGGCGTGCGTTCCAGGCACTCAAATACCTGCGGCGGGAGGATGTACCGACCCACTATCGACAGGTTGGATGGGGCGGTGCCCGGCGGCGGTTTCTCCACCAGCCCCTTCACCCGGTGCCGACGCTCTCCGTCCGGTTCAGCATCCACCACCCCGTAGTTGTGGACTACCTCCCACGGCAACCGTTCCACGGCCACGGCAGCGACGGATTCACCGTTGCCAGACTGCTCGGCGGTTGCCGCCAGCATCTGGGCCAGCGCCCCCGGAGTATTGGCGATGATGTCGTCGGGCAGTATCACCGCAAACGGTCCGTCCCCCACCGCGTCCCGAGCCGTCAGGACTGCATGGCCCAGACCCAGCGGTTCTTCCTGAATCACAAATGACACGTCCGCCAGGTCGGTGCCCGAGCGTACCCGACTCAACAACTGCTCGTCATCAGCCAACCGTCGCTCCAGGTCTGGCCGGGGCCGGAAATACTCGGCGATACCTTCTTTCCCAGGCGACGTTATGACTATAACCTCCGTGATCCCGGCCTCTGCAGCCTCCGCGACCACGTATTGCAACATCGGGCGGTCCAGAATGGGCAGCAGTTCCTTGGGCACCGACCGGGTAACCGGCAAAAACCGCGTCCCCAGACCGGCAGCCGGGATGATGGCTTTCCGTAACATGTTCTCCCGTTTAGGGCCTGGCTACACGGGCGCGCGGCGCGTGTGCCAGTCCGTTGCCTGCTGATAGGCGTACGATGCCCGCAGGATGGTTCCCTCCGCGAAGGGCGCCGCGCCAATCTGCAGGCCAATCGGCAACCCGTCTGCGGTGAATCCGCCCGGTATGGAAATCGCCGGCATCGCTGCCAGTGGATAACAACCCGTGTACGACCGGCGGAAAAAGAAACGCTGTCGCACATCTTCGGCGCTTTCGAACCTGGCCGTCAGCTCGTCGTGCCGCGGCGCCGGATATGGGGCCGTCGGCGACACCAGCACGTCAACCCGTCGGAACGCATCCTCAAATTGCCGCCTCAGCAGAACCCTGGCTTTCATCGCCCGGTTCTGCACTTTCGCCGGAACCAGCGAAGCGCTCTGCAATCGGGTGCGTGAAGCCCGGTCCAGTTGTTCCGGCGCGCGAAGCATCAAGCCATCCCGCGCGCCGGCGCCCTCGGTATCGGCAATGCCCACAAAAATTGCTCCGGCCATCTCGGTCAGTGGCACCGACACATCGACCACCTCCGCACCCAACCCGGCCAACGTTTCCAACGCCTGGTCAATCGCCGCCCGCACGTCGGCGTGCATGTCCGGCGAGTTGCACAGCTCGGTCAGCCGGCCAACGCGCATCCCCGTGATAACGCCATCCAGCATCCCGTAGTAATCAGGCACCGGCCGGCGGCTGGTGGTCGGATCCAGCGGGTCGTAACCGGCCACCGCTCCCAGCACCAGGGCGCAATCCTCAACCGTCTTGGTCATCGGGGCGGCGGCATCCATAAACCAGCACATGGGTGTAACCCCGTACCGGCTGATGCGGGTGAAAGTCGGACGCAGCCCAACACCATTGCAATAAGATGCCGGACCTCGACCGCTGCCCCCCGTGTCCTCGCCCACCGATGCCGCGCATAGATGCGCCGCCAGCGCCGCCCCGGACCCACTGCTCGATTCGCCGGGCGTATGTCCGGCCCGCCACGGATTCTGCGGAGTCCCGTAAGGAGGATCGGCCGTGCCACCCATTGCCAGCTCACTCAGGTTCAGCTTGCCCATCAGAATTGCCCCGGCTTCCTTCAGCCGCGCCACCACGGTAGCATCCGTTTCCGGAACGTTGTCAGCGTAGGCCCTGGAGCCATTGCTCGTCAGTATGCCAGCCGTATTGAACTGGTCTTTGACGGCCACCGGCACCCCGAACAACGCTCCGGAGACCCGGTCGTCGCCACGGCGCAGCGCATCGTCCGCATCCGATGCCGCCCCCAACGCCTCTTCCCGGCACACGGTGATGTAGGACTTGATATCTGCGTCGATTGCGTCGATCCGGCGCAGGTATGCGTTCACCGCGTCGGTAGCCGTAAACTCACCGGCGCGGATACCCGCCGCAGTGGCCTCGGCAGACAGGAAAACTATCTCGTCAGAGTTGGCAGGTATCACCAATTTCAGGCTCCCATGCGCGGCGTGTCGTAATACCGGCCTCGCAACCGGTCATACGCTGGCTAATCGTCAGAACCCGTTTCAGAAGATTCCGGAACTGGAAATTCCGTATCCGGGAATATGGTGACCGGCTCCAGCCCTTCCAGGTCCAGTTCTCGCAGCCGGTCCAGTTCCTGCATCAGAGTGCCGAAGCGATTGGCCACCTCGGGCAAATCGGAGTCGTCGATAGAAATGCCAACCAGTTCGGCCAGCATCCTGACCCGTTCTTCCTGCGTGTTTGTGTCAGTCAACGAACAACTCCCTCAGGATGCCATGTGCGAATCAGGTTCATGCGTACCCAATTAATATGTCATTGCGACCCCGTACTTGATACGGGGGCGGCAATCTCGTCGCCGTAGCAATGATGGTTCCACGACATTTGCTCAACCTCAACGAGATTGCCACGTCCCTCGACAAGCTCGGAATGAGCGGAATCTCCTCGCAATGACAGTAGGCCGGTTTGGTTTGACAAAGTGGGTACGCGTGAGGCGTATCAGGCGGTACGATACGGGATAGCCTCAATGGGTGTCAAACCCGACTGCTATTCCTCCAGCCACCGCTGGAACCAACCCATCATCCGCTCCAGGTAAGCCTGCCGCAGCGCCACGTGGCCCGTCCTCAAAAACCCGTGGCCACAGCCGGGAAACCTCACCATCTCAACCTCTTTTTCCAGCCGTTTCAACATCTGGAAATATTGCTCGCTCTGACCGATGGGGCATCGCGCATCGCTTTCTCCGTGCAGCAGCAGCACCGGAGTGTCCACCTGCGGGGCGAACGTGATCGGCGAGCGTTGCAGCAGCCGGTAGGCCAGGTCATCCACTCCCTCAGCCAGCTCGGTTACCATCGGAACCGTCGTGGGCGCTCCGCCGGAAGGCCGCGCCGACCACTGTGTTTCACCAAAACTCGCGGCAATGTCAGACGTGCCATACATGCTCCACAAGTCGATGCACGGCGCACCGGCAACGGCGGCGCGGAACCGGTCATCGTGGCCGATTATCCAGGTGGTCATATACCCGCCGTAACTGTATCCGTGTATCAACAGACGCTCGGTATCCACGTATGGACGCGCACATACCGCATCCACGCCGGCCATCAAATCCAGGTAATCCTCGCCTCCCCAGTCTCCCAACACCGAATTGACGAACTCCTCCCCATAGGTCGATGATCCGCGCGGGTTCACCGCCAGCACCAGGTAGCCAGCCGTCGCCGGCACCTGATGCCAGGGCACAAATGAATCGTAGAATGCGCCGTTGGGTCCGCCGTGAATTTCCAGCAGCAACGGGTACCGCTTCGCAGCGTCGAACCCCGGCGGGTGATACAGCCGGCATTCGATGTCCCAACCGCCTCGGTTGATGCTGAACTTCTCCAGCGGGGCCGGCGGATGTTCCACCAACCATTCATCGTTATGAGACGTGATCCGCCGCCGCGCCGCCACTGCCTGCCGATTGCCATTTAGGGTAACTAATTCCAGTTCAGACGGAGAATCAGGAGCCGACGACACCAAGACGGCGAGGCCAACCGAGCCATCAAATGCAATACCTGACAGCAGCTCTTCACCCCCTGTCAGCGCCACCGGCTCCGCCCGGCTGCCCTCCGCCGACACTGGCAGCGAATACAACCGAGTTTCTCCGCCGGCATCGGCCAGGAACAGAACCGCGCCCTCACCAGCGGCGCCCGGCTCACCCTGGATCCAGCGCAAATCCAGCGGCGGGTATATGCCAGGGTACCCCAGGCAGGGGCGGATGCTGTCGTCCGTAATGCGGCGCGGCGGTGCGTCCGGCTGCAACATGTACAGGTACGCCTGCCACAACACCATCAATCCGTCCCCGGTCGCGCCGGCAGTCAACAATTTGCGCCCGTCGGGAGACCAGGCTACCGCCGCGGCGTCAGTCAATCCCTGCGACCACAACACCGGCTCGGGCATGGAGGAGTCATCGGAATCCGTCTCCGGCGCGTCCACCACGTACACCTCGCTGCTGGCGGTTACGTCCCGGGCCTCCGACCTACCGGAGATGAATGCGATGCGCCGTCCGTCCGGCGACCAGGCCGGAGCCATATCGTCCCAATCGCCAGCGGTGAGTTGCGTCGCTTCCCCGGTTTTGGCGTCCACGATAAACAGGTGAAAATGACAGTCGCCCCGCCAGCCGATGGCATCGTGCCGGTAGCGAATCCGGTTTACTTCCCGCACCGTCGGCTCATCATTTTGCGTTGCGTCGGCGCCCCCTCCGTCATCCGGACACACGTCTGCCACCACCGCAATGCGAGATGAATCGGGCGCCCATGCGAACTCACGGACCCCGTTGGGCAGGTTGGTGCACTGAGCAGCCTCTCCACCCCGAGCCGGCATTGACCAAACCTGCCTCGACCCGTCCGGGCCATCGCCGCCGGGCCGCAAAAACGCCAGCGTGGCGCCATCCGGAGAAAACCGCGGATGAGAATCAGCATCGCCGCGGGTGAAGGGTTCCGGGTCATCGTACGCACCGTCCGATACTGGCGGCTCTGCCTGGTAAATGCGGGAGCGGCTGGATGAACTGGCTGCGTCAACCCACGACAGCACGTAGGCGCATCGCGATCCATCGGGTGACATGGTGGGATCGCCGACGGCGCGCAGATGTCGGAACAGGTCGGCCCCTATTGGTTGCGTCATAACAGGTTCACCCCCTGGCTGTGTGCAATGAAACGGGCAGCATCGAGACGGGAAATACGCCAAAAATTCTCGGGCAATTTTAAGGTGATTTTAACATTGAGCCAGGGCTATCGCATATGGACCAATTAACCACCGTCATTCCCGCTTTCGCGGGAATCTAGTATTACAACGACGGATTTGGCGAACCACGCTTGAATCTTCGTATCAGCGGGTTGCAAAGCAACCCTCATTTGAGTGCCATCCCCGTTTGGCATAGGCCAAAGTCAAGGTCCCTGCTCGTCAACCGTCGTTGTAATACTAAACTAAAGCCAAGGTGGGATGTACATTTAAGTGGCGATGATGATCAGCTGGGTTAAGTCCGTGAATCCCTCTCATCCGTACTCGGAGAACGACCCGGCTCCGTCGTTTGACCCCCACCATCTGCGCATTTCACCTTGGCTTTAGTTTAGTAGTCCGAAATCTTTGTAATGATGGGTTGATTGGTACAGGGCCTTTCCCCGGCCATACAGGGCTTTATGGAGACTATCGTCGAGCAATCTGGCATTCCACACCCGTCATTTCAAGAATGTTGGTCTACTAGTGACCGTTGCCGGTAGCTTCCCTCCGAAAATCCAGCAAATTACAAGATCTGGACTCCAGCTTTCGCCGGAGTGACGTAACTGTAATTTCATATGCAATAGGCCTGAACATTGAGCCTTGACGTATCAAGCATCGGCGATTATAATAACAGTAATTGCAATATGGTAGGTGGATGAACTCCACACAGGAGGAAGCAACAATGGTTACTGTCAACGAGGTACTCACCAACAAACAGATTGACCAGCGGCCCAGGTTGCTTAGCGATTGGGTCGAACAGGACATGTCGGATATCCTGACCGAGTATGGGGCGCGCATGGAAGATTCGGCGCCGGAACGGGTAATCCACCGGGCTATGCCCAGCTTCGGCTACGGCATCCCCATGGCCGGCGTGCGTTATTACACCTTCCTGCCGGAGAGATAACACCCCATACCACCGCCTCCTCAACCGCAACCGCTGGCAGCCCTGCATCACCAACCCACCCACGGCGCCAGCAAACACAAAAGGGCCGGGCAATTGTCCGGCCCTTTTGTGTTGTACCGAACCCATGCGAACCGGGCAATTGCTTACCTAGAGTGTGTTTTGACAAATACCGTCATTCCCGCGAAAGCGGGAATCCAGTGGCCGAAGTCGTTAATCACGGTTCTGATTCTTTCATCTTACCCTCTCTGGACTTCTGCCCCGTATCAAGTACGGGGTGACGTTCTTTCGCAGGAGTGACGGGCTGGTTTGCTAATTGTCAACAGGCTCTAATCGCCGGCGTATCCCCGATTCCGTATCTCCTGCTCCATGTGCCCGCGGATACTGATGAGCGCCGCGGCTCCTTCGCCCACCGCTGCCGCCACCTGCTTGGTACTCCCCGCCCGAACGTCGCCGGCAGCGAATACACCGTGCCGGTTGGTTTCCATCCCGGAGCCCGTTTTTATGAAACCCCGTTCGTCCAGTTCCACCGAGTCGGCCAGGAAGGCGGTATTCGGGTCAAGCCCGATGAACACAAACACGCCAGCCGGGTGCAACTCATCCTGCTGCCCGGTGTTGACATCCTCAACCAGCACGGATGACAGTTTGCCGTCGCCCCGAAATTCGCGCACCGTAGTGTTCAGCCGTATATCCATTTGCGGATGAGCGGCGGCTTTGTCCTGCAACACCTGGCTGGCGCGCAGCCTGTCGCCAACCTCCAGCACGGTCACATGGGAGGCAAACCGGGTCAGGAACAAGCCCTCCTCGATTCCGCTGTTGCCTCCGCCCACAACCAGGGTATCCATGTCGCGATAGAACGGCCCGTCGCAGGTCGCGCAAAAATGCACCCCGGCCCCAATGAAGTCGTCCTCGCCGGGCACGTTGAGGCGACGGTAGCGGGTTCCCGGCGTCAGCAAGACAGCCGGAGCACGGTATTGGTCGCCGGATTCGGTCACCACGGTGCGGACACCGCCATCCTCTTCGCCGGCATCGACCGAAGCCACGGTCTGCGCTATGAGCAACTCCACTCCGAATCGTTCGGCCTGTTCCCGCATCTGGTCGGCCAGGTCCGCGCCCGATATTCCCTGGGCAAAACCCGGGTAGTTGTCGATGCGCTCCGTGGATCCGGCTTGCCCGCCGATGCCGCTGCGCTCGATAACCAGCGTTTCCATGCTTTCTCTGGCGGCGTAGATTGCGGCGGTTAAGCCGGCCGGCCCACCGCCCACGATGATAAGGTCGTAGTAGGATCGGCTGGCCGTGGCGTTGATCCCCAGCCGCGTTGCCAGCTCGGCGTTGCTCGGCTCAACGAGAATCGGCCCACCATCGTCGAACACAATCGTGGGGATTATCTGGCGACCGTTATTGAGTTGCTGAACGGTCAGCCGCGCGTCTTCGTTCTGTTCGATGTCAACCCATTGGTACGGAACGCGATGCTCGGCCAGAAACTGTTTGGAGCGGCGGCAATCGGGGCACCACAACGCGCCGTAAACCGTGATGCTCGGATTGGTTGGACTGGTCACTAAATCACCCCCGATTGACGCCAGCGGTCAATCTCCGCCGGCTGGTATCCCAGTTCCCCTAACACCTCATCCGTGTGCTCCCCCAACGCCGCCAGCGGCCCGGCCTGGAGCGGCGTATCCGAAAATGCCACCACCGGACCCGCAATCCGCACTGCGCCCAGATCCCGGTGCTGCACGTCAACAACCATATTATTTTCCAGCACCTGCGGATGGTCGAATAGTTCCTCGACGAAACGCACCGGCCCGGCGGGTACTCCCGCGTGATCCAGCAGGTCCAGCCATTCTTCGGTGGTCTTCGCGGCGAATACTGCTTCTGCGTCCGACATCAGCCGTTCTCCGAATTCGGCCGCCTCTTGAGAATACTGGTCGTATCCTTCGTCGAACCGGATATCGTGCAGGCCGATTACGTCCAGCAGGCGTTTGCGCAGCGCGGTGTTCAGGCAACCCACGACGATTATCCCGTTGGCAGTTTGAAAAAACCGGTAGTATATGTTCCCCGGCGACTGGAAGTGCTGCGCCTCGTAGGCATCCAGTACCTCCGGATATGGCGCCCCGCCGGCCCGCATGGCGTTCAGTGACTCCAGAACCTGGGCATGAGTTTCGGTGTCGATGGATTCAATTCGCACAAAGCGCATCCCAAGCATCATCAGGCCGGTGCCCAGCAGCGACGCTTCCAGCTTCTGGCCCTTGCCGCCGTTTCTCTCACGGGCGAACAGTGCGCCGCAGACCGCCCAGGCCTGGGCCAACCCGCAGGCCGAATCCACCAGCGGACTGGCCACGATGTGTTGCGGGACACCGCGCAGCACCTTGCCCTCGCTGGTCGCGATCCCCGACATTGCCTGAATGATGATGTCGTATCCGGGGCGATAGGCGTCGGGCCCATTGTGCCCGAAGGCAGAGCCCTCGCAATAGATGATGCCCGGATTGATGTCCGACAACGTCTCGTAGTCGATGCCCAGCCGCGCCGCCACGTCGGGCCGATTGTTGGCCAATACGACATCCGCCTGCTCGGTCAGCCGCCGTACCACGTCGCCGCTCTCCGGCTGCGCCAGGTTGAGCGTCACCGACCGTTTGCCCCGGTTGTACGCCATGAACGGCCGGCCCTCCGTTGGCAGCACCGCCTGGGCGTACCGCCACAGGTCGCCCCACGGCGGCTCAACCTTGGTGACGCTGGCCCCCATATCGGCGAGCAGCATCCCTGCCGTCGGCGTCGCGATCATGGTCGAAAATTCGACTACCTTGATACCATCTAGTGGGCCGGGCATTTCGGTTTTCCTCATGTCATTGCGAGCGCAGCGTGGCAATCTCGTTACTTACAGTGAAGGTGTCCGTGCCCACCGGGTCGGGTACTTTGACGAGATTGCCACGTCGCTACGCTCCTCGCAATGACAACCGAATGACCCTGCCGTCTAGTGGGCCGGGCATAGATCAATCTCGGGGCACAATATATGCTTTGATGTTCACTGGGCAGCATCCGAATGCTACGATCTGGGCGGCGCTGATTATAGCACCCGGTCAGCCGAGCAACGGCAGCCGAGCCTCGTCCAGCCGCATGGCCTCCGACGGAATCATGGCCGCCAGCTGAGCCGGCGAATACCCTCCCGTCCCGCCGCTGCCGTCCAGCCAGGACAGGGCTTGACCGGCCCGACCGGCCGCGACTCCTTTGGACTGCATCAGCGCTCGGAAATCGCCCAGGCCACCCGGACGAGTCAGGTGGGTGAGCCCCATGAGCCACGCCCTCCCACCGTCCGCTTCCAAGCCTGCCGCATCCAGCAAAACGTCTGGGAGCAAACCGTCCGGCTCAACCTGCAACGAATTCCACCCCGAGGCTTCCGGCCCGTCGGGTGGCCCACTGCGGCGCATGGTTTGCAGACCCAACCGGTGCAGCAATTGACCCTGCGACAGGCTGCCAATACTGGTCAATCCCGCCCGTTCGCCCGACCTTTGCACGGAAGTAAAATCCACCTGGGCAGTTATGTCCTGGCGTCCCGCATCGACCAGCGGCGAATCGGTTTGCAGATGGTTTCGGTAGGTCACCAAAGCGCCATCGGGGCGCTGCTCCGGGTTGTAAAGGTCGGCAGCAGATCGCCCGTAATCGATGGTAAGCGCGAACCCCGCTTCCAGCACGGCGGCAACCGACTTCGACCAGTCTTCCAGCACCAGGCACACCTCGGCGGTTTGACCCTCGGCAAGCGCGATTCCGGCGTCGGTCAGATATTGTGCCAGCCGGGGAGTTGATGGCGTGTCGGCGCGTTCAAACAGCACACCTTCATATCCGTCGGCAACGTCTGGCCCGACATCAACGTACAACTCCCGCAAGCGGTTGTGCTCCATGCGGACGCGGTGAACAGGAAACGCGTCGAGCAACTCGTTGGACAGCACACACCCGACCGCATTACGCACCGGGAGGCGCAGCGCATCCGCCACAACCCGCTGAGTGTTAGACCTGCCTTGTTCCCAACCGGCCAGCGGGCGCAGGTCGCAGGCAACGTACCTGATCGCTTCGCCGAACCCATCCGGCAGGTGTGCGGCAGCGGTGAGGATGTCGCGACAAAGCAGGCCGTCGCCGGCGCCGGGCTCCACCAGCACAAACGAGTTTGGCTTGTCGAGCAACGTCCAGAAATGGAACAACTGAACCGAAATCAGCGCGCCGAAGGCCGGATGCACCTGCGGACTAGTGTAATAATCGCCCGGAAAGGTTCGGCCCCCTTCAGCGTAATATCCTCCCGGTCCGTAAAGGGCGCGGGCCATGTATTCGGCAAAGGTAATGGGGCCCCGGCGGGCAATGCGGCGGCGAATGGCTCGCTCGGCGCGCGTGGGCGCGTGTGATCCCGCGTTGGTCACGTTCTTAATTGGTTGCGCGAACGCGCGGGCGCGGCCGGATTGCAAACAGGCCGAAACGCGCCGCGCACTCCCCGCGGAATCGCCTCATGCGTACCCACTTTAATCTGTCATTGCGACCCCGTACTTGATACGGGGGTGGCAATCTCGTCGCCGTAGCAATGGTGGTTTGCCGACGTGTGTTCAACCTCAACGAGATTGCCACGTCCCTCGACAAGCTCGGGATGAGCGGAATCTCCTCGCAATAACAGTAGGCCAGTTTGGTTTGACAAAGTGGGTACGCGTGAGATGGAATTGCGGGTTGACGCGCGGCACACTAACGATACAGGGGTTTGAAAAAACTGTGCAGGAAGTTGTTGCGGTGCGCCCACGAATGCGTCCGCTTGAGTACCGCATCGGGTATCGGCTCGGCGCTGCGATGGGTGATGCGGAGGGTCTCGTGGTCAGACAGTTCCGGCGGCGCATCGGCGGTGTACAGCAGTTCGCACCCCTCGGCCTGGACATACAGCTTCAGGCTGTCGAAGCCCTTTACGCGACGTCCCGGCCTTTGATACACGTAGAATTCGGTACTGCCCACCAGCTCATCGAAATGATCGTTGCCGTTGCCGCGGCCTCCGCCCTGCCGGATCTGGTCGCGCCCGATTCCATAGTTGCTGAGCCGTCGTTGCTGCATCGCACACCGCCTGTCGCACCCGGGACCGAAGTCCCGTTACGGGTAAATAGCCCAACCGACCCGCTCGGTTTTGGCGTGGAAGAAGTGGCCGTCGGTGGAGGTTACGAACACGTCGGTCAGATCCGGGCCGCCGAAACACACGTTGGTGGGTCGGGTGGCGGCCACCGGGTGGGTCTCCAGCACCCGTCCGGTCGGAGAAAAGACGTAGAGCATCGGCCCCGGCCCGCCCGAAGGCCAGCCTGCCGTCGCAATGATGTTCCCGTCAGCGTCCAGACACATGCCGTCAATGCCCCGGTGTACCTGGCTGGCGTCTCGGCCGAACGTATGCAGGGTGGTGTACGTGCCTACCGTGCCGTCCCCGGTGATCGGGTAGGCCCGCAGCTCCCGGTCGATGTCCATCCGATCGCTGTTGCTCTCCGCCACGTACAGCGTGTTTCCGTCCGGGGACACCAGAATACCGTTCGGCATGGTTGTATCGGTGGTGGAACGAACCGTCCGGTAAGAACCGTCCGCCTGCGGTACCGCGCACAACACGGAACGGTGGTCCAACTGTTCCACTTCGTGCGGGTCAATGTTACCGACATTCCACGGATTCGTGAACCAGATGCGGCCCCTCGCGTCGATGGCCAGGTCGTTCGGCGTGTTCAGTGGCACGCCGTCCAGGTTGTCCGCAACGGTGGTCATGCCGCCGTCCGCGTCGAAACGTACAATCGCCCGCCCATTCTGACAACAGCCATACAGCCTCCCCTGCGCGTCGAAGGCCAGGCCGTTGGTGCGGTTGGTATTTTCGCGGAAGACCGAAAACTCGCCAGACTTAGGGTTATAGCCATAAATTCGGCTGGCATGGATATGGGTGAATAATACTTGCTCGCCATTCCACGCGGGACCTTCGGTAATGCCTCCTGGTGGGTCTTCAAACCGGTTGATGAGGTTGAAACGCCAGCTCATGTCGGCCAACTCCTTGCCAAGTTGTCATGACGCCAGCCCGCCGGACAATTACCAGCCCTGGAGCAGTGACGGGTCGCGCCCGCCGGGATTGTAGCAGGCCGCGCCGTTGGGCGGCAAACGGGATGTGTCAAACCAAACTGGCCTACTGTCATTGCGAGCGCAGCGTGGCAATCTCGTTGAGGTTGAACACACGTCGGCAAACCACCTCGGCAAACCACCATTGCTACGGCGACGAGATTGCCACGTCGCTGCGCTCCTCGCAATGACAGGTGGGGGTGGGCGCCCTTCGCAGTGACAGCAGGCCGGTTTGGTTTGACAAAGCGGATACGCGTGAGCGACGCCACCCGGGCGGAATCGCAGTCCGGCGGCGCTGGCCGAGTTTTGACACTGGGGCTGTCGACCGCTAGCATCGCAGTTACCATGCCCGAGTTTTTCAATGTTTTGCCGCCCGCCGAAGCGTTGGCTTTGCTGATCGACCGGCTGCCCGAAGGCCCGTTGGTCGGCCGGGAAACCGTTGCCTCTGTGGATGCGCTGGGTCGTGTTACGGCAGAAGTCATCACTGCCGGAGAGTCCCTGCCGGCTTTTGCCCGCTCGTCCATGGACGGCTACAGCGTTCGTGCGTCCGACACCTACGGCGCCACGGACGGACTGCCGGCCTGGTTCAACCTCGTCGGCGAGGTGCCTATGGGGGGCGAATCCGGCGTTTCGCTGGCAATTGGTGAGGCGGCAGTCGCCTACACCGGGGGAATGCTGGCCGGCAACGCCGACGCGGTGGTCATGGTCGAACGCACTCAGCAAATCGACGACGTTACCATCGAGGTGGTCCGTTCCGTCGCACCCGGCGAGAACGTCGTGCAGCCTGGTGAGGATGTATCCGTCGGCGATGTGGTATTGCCGGCCGGCCACGTAGTGCGGGCCCAGGACATTGGCGCCCTCACTGCCCTGGGGATTACCGAAATTGGAGTCGCCAGGCGGCCCCGCGTTGCCATCCTCTCGATGGGTGATGAAATTGTGCCTCCCCATCAATCACCCGGCCCCGGTCAGGTGCGCGACGTGAATTCGTACACGGTCGCGTCGCAAGTCGCCCACGCCGGAGGCGTACCCGTGCTGTTGGGTCTAGTCGGCGATGACTATGAAACACAACTGGACGCCTCACGCCGCGGGTTGCGGCAAGCGGATATGCTGGTGCTGTCGGCCGGCAGCTCGGTGAGTCTGCGTGACCGCACGGTGGACATCGTGGCGGCCCTGGGCGAACCCGGTGTTCTGGTTCACGGCCTTTCCCTGCGCCCCGGAAAACCCGCCATCGTCGGGTTGTGCGATGGCAAACCCATATTCGGATTGCCGGGCAACCCGGTGTCCGCAATGGTCGTATGCGATTTACTGGTTCGCCCGGCAGTCTTCCGGCTGGCGGGATGTTCGGTTCCGCCGGCTCCCGCCGAGACCACGGCCATACTAGCGCAGGACGTCCCCTCGGCGGCCGGCAGGGAGGACTTCGTGCCAGTGCGTCTGGATGCCCCCGGCGACGATCAATCCCCGGATAGCTTGCCTGTTGCCCACCCGGTGTGGGGAAAGAGTGGGTTGATATTCACGCTGGTACGCGCCGACGGGCTGTTGCGAGTTCCGCCCAATCATGCCGGGATCTATGCCGGCGAGCCGGTGCGGGTGCGGCGGTTCTGGTAAGAACCGAACACCCACTGCGCCATCCAGCGAATCCCAACCGGTCAGCCGGGACGAAGCGCCAACGATAAACATGGCCTCTAACGACGCACACTCACACGCACGCCACCGGCGTTACTTCCTGCGGGACATACCGCTGGAGGAGGCGTTGACCCGGTGGTTCGGCGCGCTGGAAAACGTCGGGGCGCTGAATCCAACCGACGCTGAGCCGGTTGCGCTGGACGATCCGCATATCGTCGGCAGGATTACGGCCGGGCCGGTTTGGGCCATCGCATCATCCCCTCACTACGATGCCGCCGCGATGGACGGGATCGCCGTGCTGGCTTCCGATACCATCGGCGCAACTGAAACCGCACCGGTCTCGTTATCGGTGGGGACACAGGCCATTTGGGTGGACACCGGCGACCCCTTGCCGCCCGCTTCCGACGCGGTGGTGATGATTGAAAACGTACAGCAGGATGCCTTGAATGCAGCCATCGTCCGTATCCTCGAACCCGTGGCCCCCTGGCAACACGTCCGGACCCTTGGCGAGGACATAGTGGCTACCGAACTGGCGCTTCCCGAGAATCACCCCGTCAGCCCCGTTGACCTGGGGGCCTGCGCCGCTGCCGGGCTGGTGTCCATTCCGGTACGCCGTAAGCCCACGGTTGCCATCATCCCGACAGGCAACGAACTGGTGCCGATCCAAGCCCATCGCCAACCGGGCGACATCCCCGAATTCAATTCGCTGATCCTGGCCGGGCTGGTACGCCAGTGGGGCGGCGATCCTCAGGTTTCTACGCCCATCGCAGACGATGCCGAGGCTATTCGCCAGGCGGCTCTGTCCGCCCTGACCACCTGTGATGTGGTGGTAGTTAACGCCGGATCGTCGGCGGGCGACGCCGATTACACCGCATCGGTCATCGAAGCATTGGGGACTCTGGAAGTCCACGGAATCGCCATCAGGCCCGGCCATCCGGTGGCGCTGGGCGTGGCCCTCGGCAAGGCCATCCTGGGATTGCCCGGTTACCCCGTATCGGCGGCGCTGACGGCGGAGCTGCTGTTGAAACCCGTCTTGGAGCGGATGCTGGGCGTCCAGATGCCGGAACGTCACCGTATGCCGGCCAATATCACCCGCAAGGTTCTTTCGCCCATCGGCGAGGACGAATTCCTCCGGGTGAAGTTGGGGCGCGTGGGCGACAAAATGACCGCGACCCCGGTGCAGCGCGGAGCCGGCGTCGTTATGTCCCTGGTGCGCGCCGATGGCATCGTGCGCATTCCCCGTCTGTCGGAGGGGCTGGACGCCGGAGCCGCTGTGGACGTTGAGCTGCTGCGCCCCGCCGCCGAGGTGGAAAACACTATCGTTGCCATCGGCAGCCATGATCTCACGCTGGACCTGATGCAAAGTTTCCTGCGCCGCCGTCGGCCGGCTGTGAACCTGGCATCGGCGCACGTGGGTAGTCTGGGCGGGTTGGCAGCCCTGCGTCGGGGCGAGGCTCACCTTGCTGGCTGTCACTTGCTTGATGCCAACAGCGGGGAGTACAACATTGCGTACGTTCGCCGCTATCTGCCAAACACGCCGGTGGTTATCATCCGTCTGGTAGGGCGAACCCAGGGCTTGATGGTTGCGCCGGGAAACCCGGTTGGACTCCACTCCCTGGAAGACCTGATAAAACCCGAGGTTCGATTCGTCAACCGGCAGCGCGGCTCGGGCACCCGGGTCCTGCTGGACTACCACCTCGGCAACTACGCCATCCCGCCGTCGGCAGTGTCCGGATACGAACGCGAAGAATATAGCCACCTGGCAGTGGCCGCGGCCGTGTCCGGTGGATCAGCGAATGCCGGCCTGGGAATATTGTCGGCGGCTCGCGCTCTGGAGCTGGATTTCGTTCCCCTCTTCGACGAAGAATACGACCTGATTGTGCCGGCGGAGCATCACCGGAGCCCACAGTTGCAGCCGCTGCTGGCTTTGCTGAACGACCCGGAGTTTCGTGCGGCGGTACACGACATGGGAGGCTACGATGTATCGGTTATGGGTTCGGTGCGGACAACATCTCCGTAGGTCGTCATGAAGTTCCAGGAACGCCCGCCCCCTGAGAGCCGCCGCCCGGAGGATTTCATCATGCGACGCGACGCCGAGCTGAAGCAGGCCCGGTCTGCTCACGGCGATCTGCATCAGGAGACGGTTCGGGCGCAGCATCGATTGGCCCACGCTTTCCGGGCGGCCCGCAAGTTCGACGAGGCGTTGCGCGGGTTTGAATCCGCGGTAAACGCCAGCATCCAGGTTCACGGCCCCAATGACGTGCAAACACTCCGTTACCGCAGCAGCCTCGCCAATTGCCGCTTCGCCGCCGGCGACACCAACCGCGCCATCGAATTATTCGCGGAACTCCTGACGGCCAGGCGAGCCGTTCTCGGCGAAAACCACCCCGACACTCTGCGCAGCCAGGGAAGTTTGGGCAACGCCCTGCACTCCGCCGGCCGGTTCATCGAAGCCGCCGCCTTGCATCATCGCAACCTGGAATACCGGCAAAGAGTATTGGGCGCCGAACATCCATCCACCGATGCCAGCCGGCGAAACCTGGCTCGCAGCCTGGGCGACGATTCAACGGTCAAATAACAGGCTGCATCCTGTTAGGGTGTGTTGACAAATACCGTCATTCCCGCGAAAGCGGGAATCCAGTGGCCGCAGTCGTTAACCACGGTTCTGATTCTTTCATCATGCCCTCTCTGGGCTCCTGCCCCGTATCAAGTACGGGGTGACGTTCTTTCGCAGGAGTGACGGGCTGGTTTGCTAATTGTCAACAGGCTCCAAGGCCTCATGCGTACCCACTTTAATTTGTCATTGCGACCCCGTACTTAATGCGGGGGTTGGCAATCTCGTTGAGGTTGAACACACATCGGCAAATCACCATTGCTACGGCGACGGGATTGCCACGTTGCTACGCTCCTCGCAATGACAGTGGGCCATAACTGTTCAGACTTGCGGGGATCTGCAGGCTATTCGGCCTCTTGCAGAGGGGCGACCAAGTACGGAGTTTCCACCGCAAACCGTTTTAGTCCCCTCAAACGTGAACAGTTGTCATTACCCGCATTGCCGGCATACAACGCGGTATCCGTGGTAGATTATTCCGCCACCGGGTAATCCGAAATCTGATTTCCAGCGTTAACCTGTTTAGATGCTGTACCGAGTCGCTAAGCTTCCCCGAATTGGGCCACCGACCACATGGTTTGGCCCCACGCTGCGCCGCCCCAGCTTTGGCCGCCCCAGCTTTGGCCGGATAGAGTGGGCGTTCCTGATCGTCGCCATCGTTGCGGCGGCGCTGCGCCTTTGGGAACTCAACGGCCGCACCATGCACTACGACGAGGCCATCCATCTCCATTTCGCGTGGAAATTGGCCCAGGGCATCCCCTTTATACATTCCCCCTGGATGCACGGGCCGTTGCAGATCGAAATGGTGGCGGCGATCATCAGGTGGATCGGGGACACCGATTTCCTGACGCGTTTTCCCTACGCTGCATTCGGCGTTGTCCTGGTGGCGCTACCCTACTGGTTGCGGAGAAACATCGGCGAAATCGGAGCCGTCTGCGCCGCAATTTTCCTCACGCTGTCGCCCACCATGTTGTATTTCAGCCGGTTCGGACGCAACGACATATTGATGGCGGTTTGGGCGCTGCTGCTGCTGATATTGATGTGGCGATACACGGAAACCAGCCGCAACCGCTACCTGTACTGGTCTGCCCTGGTGTTCGCCCTGATGCTCGCAACCAAGGAGACGGCATACTTCGTCATTTTCTTCGTCGGCGTCGCTGCGCTGGTTTTGGGATGGCGGCAGATCGCGCTCCTGTTCAGACGGCGGCAAAGCTTCAGCGCACTGCACGGAGCCGCCGGCTTCTTTGTGTTTTTGACTGCGCTCACGCTGCCACAGGCGGCTGCAATGATCTCCCTGTTGCAAACTCCGTTGGGGCTGACCATGGCGGCCCCGGACACCGGTTCCACGGGAGAAACCGGCGCGCCCATCTGGACAGAGCCGTTTGTTTCCTTGCCGCTTTGGGCAGCGCCCTCATGGTTGAACCCAACGGCGGCGGTGGCCCTGATCGTGGCGGCGCTGGTCCTGGCCCTCTGGGCTTGGCGACTGCGCAGCGTCATCAAGCTCACCCTGGTTGCCCTGGCGGTGGTCGGCAGCATTGCTGCCACGGCGGCGGTTTTCATGCAGCCGTTGACCCTGGCCTGGTTGGGGCTGCCGCCAGCCGAAAACGGCTCCCTGGTCGCCAGCCCGAGCGCCGTGGGAACCGTCGCTGCCGTGGTTCTGGTTGCTGCCGCGGCGGCCGGCCGCTACGGCAGCGGTTCCTGGCGACGCACTGCTCTCATAGTCGGAGCGCCGCTGCTCATTGGCGGCACGTGGATGGCTACCCAGTTACCCGACCTGGCGATCCTGGGCAATCCCTTCCCGGAAGTGGCGGCGACTGCCGACCTCGCCGAGGGTCGGGTGGCGTTGCACTACCTCGTTCCCGTGCTGGCGCTGTTGATGTTACTGGTCATCAGCCTCGGCGTGGGCATTGCCTGGGGCGGCGGCGTTTGGCTCATTGGCGCCGGCATTTTCTACCTGGTTTGGACAACCCTGTTCACCACATTTTTTTCCAACGCCACCGGGTTATTCACCGGATCGTGGCAAAGCCTGGGATATTGGCTGGTGCAGCAGGGAGAAGCCCGCGGCAACCAGCCCTGGTATTACTACGCGATAGGACTGAGCGTTTACGAGATGCTGGTTCTGGTATTCGGGCTCGCATCAGTTGTGTGGCTCATCCGGCGGCGGGAGCCTTTCGGGTTGGCGCTGGCCGCCTGGACGGTTGCGACTCTCGCCGCCTACACCACCGCCGGCGAGAAGATGCCCTGGCTGCTGGTGAACATCACTTTGCCGTTGGCGCTGTCGGCCGGCGCGTTGGTGGGGCATCTCGCCCAGGGGATACCGTGGTCGAATCCGGGTCGTCGCAATATCTGGTTGCTTATTCTGTCGCCAGCGTGGATTGTGCTCGCCGTGTGGGTCGGCTGGCTGGCCGCCGGCGATGTGGGTATCAACATAGCGGCCTGGTTGGCAGCTGCGATCCTGCTGCCCCTGGCGGTTCTGATTGCATTTTTGATGCGGCGACGACCTCATTGCGCCCGCGTCGCCGCCGTGGGCATCGCTGGGTTGCTGCTGCTGTTCGGTACAGTTGCCGCTTTTCGGGCCGCCTACACCTACGATGATTCCAACCTGGAGGTACTGGTGTACGCCCAGGGCTCGGCCGACTTGCCGACCACGTACCGCGAGTTGCAACCGCAGGCGTTGGCGGCCGGCAACTCCACCGGCAGCGTGAAGGTCGATTACGATATGTGGTACCCGTTCCAGTGGTACGTTCGCAACGAGACGCAAGCCGCCATCCTTCAGTTCGACCGGTTCTGCACCGAAGACAGCGAGGACGAAACCGAGGATTGCCGCAAGGTCGGCGAAGATACCGGTCCGTTGGTGTACCTGGCCGAAGCGGGGCACGAGGTAACCGAAGAAACCCCGGCGGTGTACCGCAGAGACGGCCCGATGCGCAATCTGCTATGGTATCCTGAAACCTACCGCCGACCCGGTGAAAATCGTCAGGAAACTAACTTCTGGGCGCAATTGTCCGCCGATGTCGGGTTCTTCCGGAATTCTGCCGTCGATCCTTCCAAATGGCGCGAAGCCATTACTTTCGTGGTAGCGCGACGTCAGGACAGCGACTGGTACAACGCCGAATACTTCCAGTACACCCGAAATGAATAAACCGCGTCGCTCCTGCCACACCGCTTTCGCAGGGCTATCGCACACAGTCCAATTAACCACCGTCATTCCCGCGAAAGCGGGAATCTAGGCACCGATGCCGGTAGCTTCGCCGCGAAAATCTAGCAGATTACAAGCTTTGGACTCCGGCTTTCGCCGGAGTGACGTGGCTGTAATTTCATATTCAAATCGGGTCTGGGCGTTACAGCGCTTACCGCCGGCAATTGCCCGCTGTTTGTCGCACCGTTATCCGCAACCCCGGCCAATTCCGTCCGTGATTAGGCTCCGTTGACATTTTGAAATTTCATTTCGTCATTCCGGCGAAAGAACGTCACCTCGTACTTGATACGGGGCCGGAATCCAGTGCTCCTAATAAGCATAACTATCCCGAAATTAGCCACCTACCGACTCTCTGGATTCCCGCTTTCGCGGGAATGACTGGAAATGTCAACAGAACCCAGGGCACCCGCGCCGTTCACTCACCACCTCGACCGGGCTTGTCGCCCCGGTGGTTGTATGATTCCAGGCCGCAAAACATGACCTTTGTGCTGGGCAACTGGCGATTTTGGGCGGGAGTTCTGGTCAGCGTCGTTACGCTGGCGCTGCTCGTCCTGCTGGTTGACAGGCGGGAACTGCTGCACGCCTTGCGCTCCGCCGATTATCGGTTCCTCGCGCCCGCCATCGCGCTGTATTTCCTGTCGGTTTACTTCCGTTCCGCCCGCTGGAAGTTTCTGCTGTCTCCGGTTGCCAACATTCCGGTCCGGCGATTGTTCCCGGTGGTAGTCATCGGTTACATGGCCAATAATATCCTCCCCGCGCGGCTCGGCGAACTGGTGCGAGCCGTGTACCTGGCTCAGCGGGAAGAGAGAGTTGGCGTTCCATCGTCCATCGCCACCATCAGCGTGGAGCGCCTCTACGACGGACTGACCCTGCTCGCTATGGGAGCCATATCGGCGCCCATCCTGCTGGCGGCGGGTCTTTTCGACGGCGCCAGCATCGCCTACCAAACCACGGCTTTTGTGCTGGCGGCCGGGGTGGTATTCACCTTCGCCTTCGCCCTGGTCGTGCTTACGACGCTGTCGGTAAGCGAACGGGCAGTTGGTTGGGCTGTCCTGCTAACCGGCCTGCTCCCGCTGCGGTTCCGTGCAATGGCAACCGACATTATCCTGCGGTTCGTCGAAGGACTGGCCACGCTCAATTCTCCGCGCAAGCACGTAACACTGTTTCTGGCCTCGTTGCCCGTGTGGCTGGCCGAAGCCGGCGTTTACATCGTGGTGGCCTATTCGTTCAACCTGCACGAGTATTTCGACACGTGGTGGCTCTTAGGTTTGGCGATAGTGCTGGTCACCGTTACTTCCAACCTGGTAACGGCAATTCCCACGTCCATCGGTGGCATCGGCCCCTTCGAGGTGGTGGCTCAGCAAACGCTCACCGGCCTGGCCGTCGCCCACGCCACGGCAGCATCCTACTCGGTGGCAGTGCATCTGGTGGCATTGTGGCTGCCGGTAAACCTGGTGGGCCTGGCTTTGTTGTGGATTAACCACGTGTCCCTGCGCGGACTCACTACGATACCGGCCAATACAATACCGGCCAATTCGCCTGAACCCCCCGGCGACAATGACCCCGCGGCGCCATCCGGCGCTGGCGCGGAAGTGGACGATTAGCGTATGCGGATAGGAATCATCGGCGGCGGCGCGGCCGGACTGGCGGCCGCATACGAGTTGACCACCAGGGGACACTTCGCCGAAGTGTTTGAGGCTGCTCCATTTTTGGGTGGACAGGCTTCTACGTTCCCCGTGGGCGGCGGCAACCTGGAGCGCGGATACCACCATCTGTTCGTCAGCGATACCGATATGGTGCAGCTGATCGAAGAACTGGGCCTGGGAGATTCTCTGCAATGGCTGGAGTCTCGGGTGGGTTTGTTCCACGGAGGACGTATCTGGGATTTCGCCACTCCCATGGACCTGCTGCGGTTTGCTCCCCTGACCCTGGCCCAGCGCATCAGGTTGGGAGCGTGGACCTTCATCCTCCAGAAAACCCGCAACTGGCGCAAGTTCGAAGGCATCACCGCGGCGGATTGGGTGCGCGACCACATGGGCGATGCGGCCTGGCGAGTCATTTGGGAACCCATGCTGCGGGGCAAGTTCGGCGATTACTACAATCAGGTCGGCATGACCTGGCTGTGGGGCAAGATATTTCTTCGCGTGTCCTCGCGCAAAAGGCTGGAGAAGGAACGCCTCGGCTATCCCATGTGCAGTTTCGGCACCGTGTTCGACGTCTGCGGCGAGCGAGTCGCGCAGCAGGGCGGTCTGGTACACACCGGCGCTGCGGTTCGCCGGGTGGCTGTCGAGGGCGGCGTAGCCCAAGGACTCGTCGCCTCCGTGGATAACGAGCCGGAACGCAAATACGACTACGACGCGGTTATCGCGACCACGCCGTCCTACGTGTTCACCCGGTTGGCTCCCGAATTACCTGACGACTATCGTGCCGTGCTGGAATCGGCCCGCTACTTATCGGCGGTGTTGATGATCCTCGTGCTCGACCGGCCCCTGTCGTCCAAGTACTGGCTGAACGTGGCCGACCGGTCGCTGCCCTTCGTCGGCATCATCGAACACACCAATATGATCGACCGCAACCTGTACGGTGGACATCACATCGTTTATCTCACCAACTACCCCGACCGGAACAGCGAGCTTTACCGGAAAGAACCGGCCGACTTGCTGGAAGAGTTTATCCCCCACCTGCAGCGCATCAACCCCCAATTCTCCCGCGACTGGATCGTTGAGTACCACCATCACCGGGTGGATGGAGCGCAACCCATCATCGGCGTGGGATACTCCGACCAAATTCCCGACCACCGTACTCCCATCGACCGCTTGTACCTCGCCAATACCACCCAGATTTACCCCGAAGATCGGGGGACCAACTACTCGGTAAGGATGGGCCGGCAGGTGGCCCGGATGGTCCTCCAGGACGCCGGCGAAGCGTTATAGTCAAACAATCTCGCCTGGCTGCGTTCCTCCCATCCGGTGCAAAGGCGGGTGACCCGGCTCCAGCCTCTACCGACCCGTCAGGCCGCACCCGCTTTAACCTGTCATTGCGAGGAGCACAGCGACGTGGCAATCTCGATGAGGCTGAACGCACGTCGACGAACCGCCGTTGCTACGGCGACGAGATTGCCACGCTACGCTCGCAATGACAGTAAGGGATCAGGATGAGCGGGGGTTTTGAGCCTTGTCATTGCGAGGAGCACAGCGACGTGGCAATCTCGATGAGGCTGAACGCACGTCGACGAACCGCCGTTGCTACGGCGACCAGATTGCCAACCCCCACATCGAGTACGGGGGCGCAATGACAAAGTGGGTACGCATGAGTATCTGTGCCCAATCCTCGCACAAATCCGCATACCCGTTCAGAGCGCGGCAACGGGAAATTTAGTACAATTGTAGGGGTGGAATTATGTCCACGCCTACCTCAATATCCTGTAGGTTTACTGTCTTTTGACAACAATCGCCGTAGTTGCATCCGACCGGAACGGCAGCAGTCCGGATCCCTGCCTTCAAGCCGTTGCAACGGCTGGCGGCCACGTCCGCATCATCACATCCGATACTCCGGCGCCCGACGCGCTCGCCGGGGTTGGTGGTTTGCTGATCCCTGACTCATGCGCCGCATCGTCAGATCTTGAGCTGCTGTCGGCGGCGTTGGCTGTCGATATGCCGGTACTGTCCACCGGGAGCGGAATGCACCTGCTCAACACCTGCTTCGGCGGCGACGCGCCGGTCCCGCTGGAAGGGCACGACGTCAACTCCGATTCCGACTTTCAACGCCATCAGATTTACCTGTCGCCTGGTTCCAAGGTGGCGGCGATCATTGGCAGCGCCGGCATGTTCCGGGTCAACAGTCGCCACCGCCTGGGCTTGCGTGAACGACACCGGTCGCCGCGTCTCATGTCCATCGCATACCATCTGGACGACGGCGTAATTGAGGGCCTGGAAAGCAAAGAACACAGTTGGGTGATCGGCGTGCAGTTTTTGCCCGAACGCGCCGACGAAGTACCCGCCAATTTCAACAATTTATTTCTCGGCCTGGTCGAACGAGCCGGCGAGTTCGCCAGCAGAGCGCCGACTACCGGATAACCCAAGGAGACATTCTCGATGACCACCGCCCCACCATCAGATCCCAACGGTCGATACACGGATATCGCCATCGAAGACGAGATGCGCACGTCGTATCTGTCGTATGCGATGAGCGTGATCGTGTCGCGGGCGCTGCCCGACGCCCGCGACGGCTTGAAACCGGTGCAACGCCGGATTCTTTACGCCATGCACGATATGGGTATCCGTCCCGGCAGCCAGTACCGCAAAAGCGCGCGCATCGTGGGCGAGGTGCTCGGAAAGTTCCACCCGCACGGCGACTCATCGGTTTACGACGCGTTGGTTCGCATGGCACAACCCTTCTCCATGCGGACGCCGCTTATCGACGGCCAGGGCAACTTCGGCAGCATCGACGGCGACCCGCCCGCAGCAATGCGATACACCGAAGCGCGCCTGGCGGCCATCGCGGAAGAGATGCTGGCCGACATCGACCAGCAAACGGTGGACACGAGCGACAACTTCGACGATTCGCTCAAGGAACCCCGGGTTCTCCCCGCCCGTATGCCCAACCTGCTGGTCAACGGGTCGTCCGGCATCGCGGTGGGCATGGCGACCAATATGCCGCCCCACAACCTGGGTGAGATTTGCGACGCCGTCAACCACGTTATCGACAACCCCGCCTGCGACGTGGACCAGTTGATGGCAATTGTGCCGGGTCCCGATTTCCCCACTGCCGCCGTAATACGCGGAGTAACCGGCGTGCGCGACATGTACGCCACCGGACGGGGCCGCATCATCATGGAAGCGGTTACCGAAATCGAGGAAACCCGCCAGAACCGGCAGCGCATCATCGTGAGTCAGCTGCCGTATCAGGTCAACAAAGCCAACCTGGTCGAGAAAATCGCCGGGCTGGTGCGTGACAAGACACTGGTCGGCATTACGGAAATCCGGGATGAATCGGACCGCCGGGGTATCCGCGTGGTGATCGAACTGAACCGAAATGCCCAGGCCACCGTCATTCTGAACAACCTCTACAAGCGAACCGCACTGCGTTCGTCTTTCAATGCCATCATGCTGGCACTGGTGGACGGCCAGCCCCAGGAGCTCTCGCTCAAGGATCTAATCACCCACTTCGTAACCCACCGGGAAGACGTGATCCGTCGGCGCACCGAGTACCAGCTGGGTCGGGCGCGGGATCGCGCGCATATTGTTGAAGGCTTGCTGAAGGCGCTCGACGCCATCGACGCCATCATCGAGACGATCCGCAGCAGCCAGGACGTGGAGACGGCCCGCAACAACCTGGTGCAGCAGTTCGACCTCTCCGAGATTCAGGCGCAGGCCATCCTGGACATGCAGCTGCGCCGGTTGGCCGCACTGGAACGGCAGCGTCTGGACGAAGAATACAACGACCTGTTGGCCACTATTGCCCAACTGGAAGATTTGCTGCAAAACCCGCAGAAAATTCGGGCGGAGATCAAGCGGGAAACTCGCGAACTCAAGCGCAAACACGCCAACGCGCGCCGCACGGTCATCGAACTGGCCGAACTCCAGGAGCAGTCCATCGAGCAGTTCATCGTCCAGGAAGATGTGGTTGTTACCCTGAGCCAGCGCGGATACATCAAGCGCGTGCCCATCAGCACCTACCGGAATCAAAGGCGTGGCGGCAAGGGCGTGCGCGGCGCCAGCAATCGCGACGACGATGCCCTGATGCAGCTGGAGGTGGTCAACACCCACGATCAGTTGCTGTTCTTCACCAACAAGGGGCGCGTTTACCCCCTAGATGTTTACAAAACGCCCAACGACACCAGCCGCACCGGTCGCGGTGTACTGCTGGTGAATCTGATCAATCTGCAGCCCGGCGAACAGGTGCAAACGATGCTGCCGGCTCGCCGCGGCGAATACAGCCATCTCTATATCTTTGCCACCAGGCGCGGACGGGTAAACGCTCTGCGCCCCGGCCAGTTGCGCAACCTGCGCGCATCCGGGCTGTTGGCGATGAAGGTTCAGGACGGCGACGAACTGATCGGAGTACGCCCGGCAGCCCCCGATACTTCGATTCTCCTGGTTACCGAGCAGGGGCAAGCCCTGCTGTGTCCGGTGAGCAGTATTCCCCTGCGCAACCGGAACGCCACCGGCGTAATCGGGATGCGCCCCGAACCCCACGACCGGATCATTGCCCTTGACGTCGTCAACAATCCGGAGGACGAATTCCTGCTCGTGGTCAGCGAAAAGGGCTACGGCAAGGCGACCCCGCTATACAACAAAACCAAGGATGAAGTCATCTACCGCGAACGCGGTCGGGGTGGTAAGGGCGTTAAAACATTCAACGTGGAAGACAAGGGCGACCGGGCAACCGGCCCATTGGTGGACGCCAAGATCGTAACCTCCGCTGAAATGAACGACGAGGAAGGCCACGAGGTGTTTATCATCTCGGCTCGCGGCCAGGTCGTAAGGATCAACCTCGCCGCAGTGAAGGTGACCAACACCCGGCAGACCCGCGGTGTAATCATCTGGCGGGAGCGCGGCGGCGACGACAGCGTAGTATCAATCGCCTGCTTCCGCGCCAATGACTATAGCCAGGCGGACCCCACCCGTACCGACGGCCAGGCCACCTCTGTGCTGGAACAGGCCGAAGAAATCGCCGCTGAAGCCGATCTGCAGTACGAGCCCGCTGATCCGGATGCTGCAGCGGTGGAAACCGAGGACATTGCTCCGGGCGATGGAGACATTCCGCTGAACGGCTCAACCAACGGTCAGGCTTCGCTGTTCCCTCTGGGCTCCGACGAGGACGATGCCTCCGACCATGATGAAGACCCTGACGAAACGGATGAAGACGAATACGACCCCGAGCAAGGTTAGAAAACCATGCGGCTGGTAATGGTACACGGCTCGGGTCAGAACGAGCTCACCTACTTCTATCAGAAAGCCCGGTTCCCCGAGGTTGACGCAATCAACCTGCCCGGCCATCCGGACGGGGAACCGCGGGATTCCATCGGCGGCTACGTCGATTGGCTGCGGGAGTATGCGTTAGAGCGAGGTTACCCGCCGTTTGTACTGTTCGGTCATTCGATGGGCGGCGCCATTGCGCTGGATTATGCGCTGCGGTTTCCCCAGGATCTGGCCGGCCTGGTGCTGATTGGCACCGGAGGTCGGCTGCGGGTTCACCCCGATTATCTGGACCGTTGCCTGAATGACGCCCAATGGCGCTCGGAAGCGCCCGCCTATTACGAGGCCATCAACAACGAACTCGCGCCCCAACTGGCGGAGCGAGCGTTACAATCCGGGCCGATGGTCGAGCACAGCGACCTGTCAGCCTGCGATCAGTTTGACGTGATGGAGCGGATCAAAGAGATCGACCTGCCGTCGCTGGTTATCGTGGGGCAGGACGATGTGATGACACCCGTGCGGTATGCCGAATACCTGGGTCGGGAGCTAAAAAACGCCGAAGTCGTGGTGGTTCCCAACTCGGGCCACTTCGTGACTCTGGAGCAACCGGAAGCGGTCAACGCGGCGGTTGCCCAATTCCTGGAGCGGCTGGATAACTAACCGGCCAGCCAGCGTTTCCGATCCTTGATGCCCCCACTTGTGCCGACCGGGAGCGCCACATCCGGGCCAGGTCAACGTTAAAGTGGCTGGCGCCCTGGCTGTTGCGATCCGGTTGCCCAGCTATTCTTGGCCCGCCCGGTTATTCCTGGCCCGGATGATACCATTGGCTGTCGTAGAACATCAGCGGCGTTGCTTCCTGGTCACTTTGCATCATCTCTTTGACTTCGCCGACGTACACGGTATGGTCGCCGTAAACGTGGGAGCCGATGATGTCGCAGTTGAAGAACACCATTGCGCCATCCAGGGCGGGTACGCCGTGGGCGCCAGCAGTGTAGGAGTATTCCGGGTTACCTTCGCGGCGGGCCGGCGGGCGGGCGAAATAACGACCAAGCTCTTCCTGATCCTCGCGCAGGACGTTTATGCCAATACGCAATTGCTGTTCCACGTACCCATAGGTAATTGTGCTGTGGGCCACGCACACGAGCAAGGTTGGCGGTTCCAGACACACCGACGTAAAGGCGTTGGCGGTCATAGCGTGAGGAAAACCCTGAGAGTCCAGCGTAGTAATTACGGTAACGCCGGTAGCAAATTTGGACATCGCGGTGCGAAATGCGACTGAGTCAACCACTGCGGATTCACCCCTCTGGCAATTTTCCGATGATTATACCCGGCTAGTATCACTAACGCCAGATGCCGTCAAACCGTTGTCCGGGCAATCTGCAAATTGCGATTGCCCATCCGGCCAGGCCCGAAACGCGTCACCAACGCGTTCGGGGGGCAGATCGCGGGCGATATCAGCATCCAGCTTGAGCACCATGTCGGCGGGAATCTTTCCGGTGATGCGGTCGGGATGTGTCAGCTGCGCCAGCGCCTCCAGCCCATCGACTATCCTGGGGCCGGGACGGCTCAGCGTACTGTGGTCGATCAGGTACACTTCGCCATTTCGTACCGCCGGCAAACTGTTCCACCCCTGCTGCGCCGCCAACCAGGGAATCTCGCGCACACTCCGGGCCAAGTCCGACGAGCACAGATCGACAAACAATTTTTCCGGTTGCGCCTCCAGCACGTCATCCCACGATATCCGTTCCGCAGGACAGCCGGGCGCAAATCTTTCCGGCAGGCGACCGCCGGCCCGCAGCAACAGATCAGTGACCCAATGGCCACCGATAACCAGTGGATTCACGCCCTCCAGCGAGAAAACGGCCGGACGGCGCGACACGTCATTAATGGCTTCGGCAACCGCGTCAATGCGGGACTGCATCGAGGCCTGAAGCGCTCGGGCCCGGTCCGCATACCCGCATACCGTGCCAACCTCAATAACACTCTCCAAAATCTCGCTAACCGTCCGCGGGTTCAAATTCAAAACCTGGGGAGGAATCGCCAAAGGTCGTACCGCGCTGTTGACGGTGTCAGCATCGATCTCGCAGAAGTAGCACAAGTCCTGAGTCAGCACGACTTCCGGAGCCGCCTGTTCCAGCCACTCGACATCGAGCTCGTAAGGGCTTTCACCGGCGGACAATATCCGGTGCATTTCGGCCTCGACCTCTGCGCTGGACAGCCTGGAGGGATCAATGCGGCTACGACAAACAACGCGTTTGGCGGCCGCAGCCGGAGGGTAATCACACAGGTCGGTTACGCCTATGATCTGTTCGCCCAATCCCAGCGCGAACAGGATTTCAGTGCCACTGGGAAGCAACGAGCAAACACGCACGGACATCAACCTCGTCAGCAACGCGGACGGGAATCCCCCCGCGTATTTCAGGGTAGTGCAACGGCGATATTGTAGCATATACTCTTCGCATGGACGCTTGATGCCAGAGGTTATTAGCTCCGTCATGAACAACCCTGCCACCAATACCGCGAGCCTTGCATCAACCCAACAGTGGGGCAAGTTCGCGTTAGTGCGCCTCAACGCATACAGTTTCGGATTGGCGGGTCTGATCCTGGCGATGGACACCATTGTCGTGCCCATCCTGGTGCTGCAGGTTGCACCGGAGGCCGCCAAGAACACTTTGCTCGGAGCCGTGGGCTTGGGCGGCCTGCTCGCCGGAGCAGTGGTACAGGTTCCAGTGGGATGGGCCAGCGACCGAACCCGCTCCCGCATCGGTCGCCGCTTGCCGTATCTCATCTGGGGCTCCGTATTCATTTCGGTGGGTATGGGAGCCCTGGCGATGCCCCTCAGTTACGGCAGCCTCCTCATTTCCTGGCTATTCATCCAGATCAACTCCGGTATCGCCTATACCCCTTATCTGGCTTCCGTCAGAGAACTGCTGCCATCAGACCGCCTGGGAGTATCGGCGTCCATCAAAACCCTCCTGGAGGCTCTGGGCGGCGCTTCCATGCTGTTCCTGTCTGGCATGATGGTGGGGAAATATACCGGTCCGGACACAGTTTACTGGCTATGGGCCACCCTGGGCATGTTTGCAATCATCATGGCTGGCGCCACCAGCGCCAGTTGCGTCACTATCTTCCTGCGCTCGGGCGGATCGCGCGGCATAGCTTCGGCGGCATTTCACCGCTCTGAAATGACGTTCCCGGAAACGGCCAATATGACCCGGCTGCACCCGGATTTGGGGTGGTTCGTAGTATCGCGCGCGGCCATTTTGGCTGCGGTGGTGATATTCACTACCTACGGCCTCTTCTTCCTGCGCGACAAGGTGCAGGTGGACAACCCGGCTGAAGCTTTGGGTGTTGCGATCGTCGGCGTTGGCGGTATGCTTGTTCTCACAACCTACCCGGCCGGGTGGCTGTCAGACCGTATTGGTCGAAAACCGGTGCTGATGGCCGGCTTCGTGGTCGCAGTCGGCTCGACGCTGGTCATGATGTGGGTCAGCACCTACCTGTTGGCGGTACTGGTTGCCAGCGTCATCGGCGCCGCGGTGGGCGTCATATTGACTGCCCACTGGGCAATGGCCAACGACCTGGGAACTCCCGGCCGAGAAGCCCAGCACATGGGCATCGTTAACCTGGGCACACTGACCGGCGCCGCCGGCGCCAAGCTCATGGGCCCATTGCCGGACTTGGTGACGGTCTGGTTCGGTCCCGGCTTTGGCTACACCGCCCTTTTGGGAGCCAGCGCCCTGCTGTTCATCATTGGGGCCGCCACACTGCTCAAGGTGCGCATCGACCACCCGGCGCAGCGGGCGCAGCCGGCGAGCGCCACCGGAGACTAAGGCAAAATCCCACCGTGGCTGACTGCAGCCGGTTGCGCCGCTCCCGTTGCGCCGCCTCCGGGTGAGTGGTCTCTAACTGTTGCGCCGCCGTAACGTCTCCCGCACGAAGAGCATCACTCCGATACCCGCCGCGGCGAACAGGATGGCATCCACCCACAAGGCCCACGGGAATCCGGCAGCGTCGGCAATGGCGCCGAACGCCATCGCTCCGGACACGGTGCCCAGCCCGGCGAAGCTGCGAAAGAGGCCCAGGGTCACGCCTTCCATGCCGGCGGGTGCGATGTCTGCGAAGAAAACGGTGCCGGCCGGACTGCCAAGTCCTTCACCCATGCCCAACAGCACGCCGGATAGCAGCAGCTGCCACAGGCTATCGGCCCACACGAAAGCAGCGATGCCGGTGCACATCAGGATTACCGATGGCAGTATCGGCGATTTCCTGCCGAACCGGTCGGAAAGGTAACCCGACGCCAGGGTAAAAAAGAATTGTGGAAAATGGGTTAAGCTGAGCCACAACCCCAGTTGATCCGGCCCGAATCCTTTGAGCTTCCCAAACAGGGGCATAACGCTGAACCGGGCGCCCTGGCGGTTGGCTACTATCATAATGGCGAACAAGCCCACAAAGATGAACGCCGGGCTGAACATGAGCCTCAGAAACGACCCTCTCCGCCTCTCCACCGGCGGGTCCTCCACCGGCGCGGACTCCACCGGCGCGGACTCCTGCAGCGCGGACTCCTGAGCAGATTGCTGCCTCGGTCGCCGCCGTGGGTCGGCCTGCTGCTCGCGCCATCGGGACTCTGGCAGCACGAACAGAATTACCAACAGGGACAACGCCATCAGCCCAACCTGGACGAAGAGGGGAACGCGGAGCCCGAACCACGACGCCAGATATCCTCCCAGCAGCGGCCCCAGAATCTGGCCGGAAAGAATGCTCATCTCATGCGTGCTGAGTATGCGGCCCCTGGTTTCGGGAGTTGACTCGTCGCGCAGGTACACCGTTGACACCGTCGAGAATGCGTTTGCCCCCAAACCGGACACAAACCGCCATCCGGTAAGCCACCAGAAATGGAATGATATGGACACCATAGCAGCGCCAAACAGGTTCAACGCCGCTCCCAGGGCCATCACCGGGCGGCGTCCGTACACCTGGGTCAAATACCCGGCTGGAACGCCGGTAATCAGGCGTCCCGCGCCGAAAAGCCCGATGGCAATGCCAACCTGCGCCGCGTTGACGTGATACTCCTGCTGGGTAAAGAGGGGCAGCACCGGCGCCACCGTTCCCATACCGAAACTATTAAGAGCCACGGTGATGCTTAGTAATGTAATACTGCGGTACCGGGTGAACAGCGTCCTTCTTACGCTGGATATCACGATGGGGAAAGCTCGCCGTCTTCGACCGAGCCGGAAGGCGGGCGTATTACTTCCCGGATTCGCCGTTCGATTCGGAACCGCGGCGCCATGATGTAGTGGTCACAGGTTTGGCAAAACAGGCCGATGTCTCCACCCACCCGGTTCACTCGCCAAAGGTATCCACCACACGGGTGAGCCTTCTTCAGGCGGACTATGTCGCCGGGTTTCAGGTCTAACCCCATCCCAACCCCGCCGCCTGCAGTATCCCGTTGATGCTGTTCCGCAGATTGGATGCCGCAACACGCGCCGCGCTGGCAAAATCCTCTCCTCGCGAAGCGTAAATAATTCCTCGGGATGAGTTGATGATTGCCAACCGACCCGCGGCGTCCACGCCACGCAGCACGGCTGCCTCCAGGTCGCCGCCCTGCGCGCCCACGCCGGGGATCAGCAACGGCAGGTCTGGACAAACTCCCCTCACCGCTGCCAGTTGTTCGGGAACCGTGGCGCCCACCACCAAACCGATATTTCCCTTCGCAGACCATTGGTTAGACCGGCGGGCCAGCCGCAGAAACAACGGCTCTGAGCCCGGTCCATCAGCGCCCACCGCCAGGTCCTGCAGGTCGGCTGATCCCGGATTTGAACCTCTGCACCAGATGAAAACACCGCGATCCGGCGCGCCGAGCCACGGTTCAATCGAATCGCTGCCGCCCCAGGGGTTGATGGTAGCGGCGTCGAATCCCCAAACATCGAACATGGCCTTAACGTACGCTTTCGCCGAAGCGTCCACGTCGCCGCGCTTGCAATCACCTATTATCACGCAGTGCGGCGCAACCTCCCGGATGTGTCCAATGGTGGATTCCAGCGCCCGCAAACCGGGCAGGCCCAATGCCTCATAAAATGCCAGATTGGGCTTATAGGCACAAACCAGGTCGGCGGTTTCGTTCACGATGGCCCGATTGAATTCAGCCACGTCGGCAACCGGCATCACCTCGGGATTAACGTCCAAACCCACGCTAACAAGACTCTGGGATTCTTCGGAAGCGGCGCGCAGCCGGTCAACGAAACTGGTCATCGGCACCTGGCAAAAACGGGGGAAAGCAATTGCGGCATTATAAACCCAATCTCCCGCTCATGCGTACCCACCTTGTCATTGCGAGGAGCGCAGCCGCTCATGGTGAGCCTGTCGAACCACGTGGCAATCTCGTTGAGGTTGAACACACGTCGGCAAATCACCATTGCTACGGCGACGAGATTGCCACCCCCGTATCAAGTACGGGGTCGCAATGACAGATTAAAGCGGGTACGCGTGAGCAGTCTCCCGGGGTTGTCATGGCACAATAGGTCGAGATACGATTATCACATCTTACGCAGGCGTCGGACTGCACGGAGACAATTCGGTGCGTTTCCCCCCGCTGGTTGAAGGCCGCCTCATAAAGCGCTTGAACCGTTTCGCCGCTCTCGTTGACATCGACCGTCGCGAGCACCTGGTTCACGTCGCAAACTCCGGACGCATGGAGGAGCTGCTGGTGCCGGGCTTCCGCGTCCTGCTGGCTCCGGCTCCCCAGCCGTCCACCCGAAAAACCTCCCACGATCTCGCCATCGTTGATACCGGCGGCACCCTCGCATCCGCCGATGCCCGACTGCCCAACCGCCTGGTTGCCGAGGCCATCGCCCAGGGTCGCCTGCCCCAATTCGCCGGCTATCCGGTGGTGCGCCCCGAATCCACGTTCGGCGAGAGCCGGCTGGACTTTCGCCTCGACGGCCCCCCGGGAACCTGCTACGTGGAAACCAAATCGGTAACCCTGGTAGTTGATGGAGTCGGGCTGTTCCCGGACGCGCCCACGATCCGGGGCGTCAAGCACCTGCGCAGCCTCATGCAAGCCATCGACCAAGGGCATCAGGCGGCGGTCATTTTCGTCATCCAGCGCTCTGACGCCAACGCCTTCGCTCCCCACGATACCGCCGATCCATTGCTGGGACAAACCCTGCGCCAGGCCGTGGCCAGCGGCGTACAGGCATGGGCATACCGTTGCCACCTGGACGATACCAGCATCGTTCTGGCCGACAGCATACCGGTGCGGCTGTAATGCCGGGACGCCATCCGCAATGGTCGCCCGACGATACGCCGGCGGCGATCATGCGTATCTACCACCGGTTGCTAACCGCCTACGGACCACAGGGCTGGTGGCCGGGCGACAGCCGTTTTGAGATGATTGCCGGCGCCATTCTCACGCAGGCGGCAGCGTGGCGCAATGTGGAACACGCCCTCGCCAACCTGCGGCGGGCGGCGATCCGGGACTGGCACCTACTATACGGCGCCGATCTGGAAACCCTGGCGCAGATTATACGGCCGTCCGGTTACTACAACGTCAAGGCCCGCAAGCTCAAGGCGTTTGCCAGCCATGTGTGCGAACACTACGGCGGCGATCTGGACGCCATGTTTGCATCCGATACCGGCAAGTTGCGCCGCGAGCTATTAAGCATATACGGCATCGGGCCCGAAACCGCCGATGACATCCTGGTGTACGCCGCTGGCAAACCGTCATTCGTAATTGACGCCTACACCATCCGCATCATGGAGCGTATCGGCATTACACCTGAAGGCGGTTCTGATTACGCCGGTTGGCAAGCGTTATTCCACGCCAGCGTCGTCCCGGACGTAGCGGTGTATAACGAATTCCACGCCCTGTTGGACCACCACCATAAAGCCGCCTGCACCAAAAACGACCCCCAATGCGATGGATGTTGCCTGAACGAAATCTGCGCCACCGGGTTGCGTCGGCAGCGCGGGAGTCATTCAACGCCCATTCCATCGACGTGAGGGATTCCGAAAGTGTATCGGCAACCTCACGGGTACTCACTTTAATTCGTGTTGACATTTGAGATATAAGGCGATTTCACTAACCCCGGCTCGTCACATTCCCGCTTTCGCGGGAATCCAGGCGCTTTGGAAAGCAGACATCGTTCACATTCAGGGTACTATGGATTCCCGCCTGCGCGGGAATGACGGGTTGGGCGGGAATGACGGGTTGGGCGGGCCGCCAGTTTTGAGATAGTTTCCAAGTGGGTACGCATGAGCTTCGGTAACAGGGCGTTTACCTGTCCGTCATTGGCAATTAACCGTATCGCAACGCATAAGTAACGGAAGCGCAACGGCGTTGTAAAACAATCGCCCTACTATGACCATGCTTACCTGTTTGGAGGCATGGCCACTTTGCTACTCGAGCGACAGCACAACATAGAATCCGGGGCAGCCACCGCCACGCACTGCCCTTATTGTGCATTCCAGTGCGGAATTGAAATCTCTGGAACCGGCGCCGACGTTCGTATCGCCGGGGATGCTGCCTTCCCCGTTAACCAGGGCGCGCTGTGCATCAAGGGTTGGACCGCCGCCGCCGCGCTGTCTCATCCAGACCGCCTTACGACTCCCCTGGCGCGCGACCTCAACGGCGTTCTGGTTCCGGTTGGCTGGGACGATGCCCTGGACAGGATCGCCGGCGCTTTCAAAGACACCCGCGAACAATACGGCCCCGATGCCGTGGGTATTTTCGGCGGCGGGTCTCTCACCAACGAGAAGAGCTACCTGCTCGGCAAGTTCGCCCGCGTTGCCTTGCAGACTGCCAACATCGACTACAACGGGCGCTTTTGCATGTCATCGGCAGCCGGGGCCAGCATTCGCTCCCTCGGGCTGGACCGCGGCCTGCCCTTCCCCTTGCAAGACATCGCCGGCGCCCAGGTCATCCTCATGATGGGCAGCAACTCCGCCGAAACAATGCCCCCCATGATGCAGTATTTCGAGGAGCAGAAAGCCGCCGGCGGGAAACTCATCGTAGCCGATCCCCGCCTCACTCCCACCGCCGCCCGCGCCGACCTGCACCTCAGGCTCATACCGGGCACCGACGCCGCCCTGGCCAACGGATTGCTCCACGTCATCATCCGCGATGGTCTGCTTGACCTGGATTACATCGCCAGCCGCACCCAGGGATTCGACAACGTGCGGGGACTGGTTTCCACCTACTGGCCGGAGCGGGTCGAACGCATCACCGGCGTCCCCGAGCGCGAACTGGTTCAGGCGGCCCACCTGCTGGGATCGGCGCAATCAGCCATGATCCTGACCGGTCGGGGCGCTGAGCAACAGTCGCAGGGCGTCAATAACGTACTGTCTCTCATCAACGTGGCCCTGGCGTTGGGCCTGATCGGCAAACCCAACAGCGGCTACGGCTGCCTCACCGGACAGGGCAACGGACAGGGCGGACGCGAGCACGGCCAAAAAGCCGACCAACTGCCCGGATATCGCCGCATCGACGATCCAGCCGCGCGCCGGTACGTGGCATCCGTTTGGGGCGTGCCCGAAAAGAGCATCCCCGGGCCGGGCAAATCTGCCTACCAGCTCCTGGACTCGCTGGGACAGGATGGCGGTGTGCGTTCCCTGATGGTAATGGGTTCCAACATCGTGGTGTCCGCGCCCAATGCCAACCATGTTGTCCACCGAATCAAGGCGCTGGACTTTCTCGTGGTCAGCGATTTCTTCCGGTCCGAAACCGCCGAACTGGCCGACGTAGTGCTGCCATCGGCGCAGTGGGCCGAAGAGGAAGGCACCATGACCAACCTGGAAGGGCGCGTCATACGCCGCCGGTTGGCGTGCGAACGTCCCGCCGGCGTGAAGGACGACATTGACGTGATCTGCGAATTGGCGTCCCGCCTGGGCAAGGGAGCCTATTTCGCCTACCGGAACACGGGTGAGATATTTGCCGAACTGGGCCGCGCATCGGCGGGCGGCCCGGCCGATTATTCCGGAATCACCTACGAAAAGATCGACGCCGGTCAGGGCGTCTTTTGGCCCTGCCCCAACCTGACCCATCCCGGCACCCCCCGGATGTTCATCGAAGGCTTCCCCACCGCCACCGGCAGGGCATCGTTCCACGCGGTGCGCCACGAAGCCCCTGCGGAACTACCCGACGCCGACTACCCGCTGTTCCTCACCACCGGGCGGAACCTGGCGCACTATCAGTCTGGCACCCAAACTCGTCGCATCCCCGAACTTCAGGGGATGACGCCGGCGCCTCTGGCCGAGATTCACCCGTCCACGGCCCGCCGCCATCAACTGGAAGACGGTGGGCCCGTAACGCTGCAAACCCGGCGAGGTTCCGCGAATTTCAAAACCAAAATCTCGCGCAACATTCGCGAAGACACAATCTTCGTGCCTTTCCACTGGGGTGGGATGCAGGCGGCCAACCGGCTCACCAATCCGGCCCTGGATCCAACCAGCAAAATGCCCGAATTCAAAGTGTGCGCCGTGCGCATCGAAAGCACTGCACATCCAGCCTCCCTCACCGGGGAAGCGGACAATCGCCCTTACGGAGATAGATAACCTTGGCAGAGAAAAAACAGCTCGTGGTCATTGGCAACGGCATGGCCGGCGCCCGATTCGTCGAAGAAATGGTGGCGCTGGGCGGCCAGGAATTCTACGACATCACCGTCATCGGCGAGGAAACCTGGGGCAACTACAACCGTATCCTGCTCTCCGGCGTTCTTTCGGGTTCCCATGACCCGGACGACATCTTCATCAACCCCCTCGGCTGGTACGAGGAAAACGACGTGACTCTCCACGCCGGCACCCGCGTCATCGGCATCGACCGCAAAGGGAAGATGGCCTACGGAGCCGGCGGGCTCCTGCTGCCCTATGACAAGTTGGTAATCGCCACCGGCAGCAGCGCCTTTGTTCCTCCCATGGACGGGTTGATGGACGACGACGGCGGCTACAAATCAGGCGCATTCGTGTTTCGCACTCTCGACGATTGCACCGAGATCATCAATTACGCCGATAACTCAAAAAAAGCCGCCGTCATCGGCGGCGGTTTGCTCGGTTTGGAAGCCGCCCGCGGCCTGATGAACCGCGGCCTCGAAGTCGATGTCATCCACCTCATGGGTTGGCTCATGGATACCCAACTCGATTCCCAATCGGGCCAGCTGCTGAAGCAAAGTCTGGAAGGTCTGGGCGTCAGGTTCCATCTGGAAAAGCTCACCACCGCAGTGCTCGGCGACGGCCGCGTCACGGGTTTGCAGTTCAAGGACGGTGGAACGCTCGACTGCGAGATGGTCGTAATATCAGCCGGCATCCGGGCCAATGTCGATCTGGCGCGCATGGCCGGGTTGCACGTCCGCCGCGGCATCCTGGTCAATGACAGCCTGGCGTGCCGCAACGATCAGGACATCTACGCCATCGGAGAATGCGCCGAACACCGCAGCCAGGTTTACGGTCTCGTCGCCCCGTTGTGGGAACAGGCTCGTGTGCTGGCCGAACGGCTCACCGGACGCAACACCGATGCCGTTTACACCGGTTCGCGCGTATCAACCAAGCTGAAGGTAATGGGCGTGGAGCTGGCCGTCGCCGGCGACAAAGACCCGTCGAGCGAAGACGACGAGGTTGTAACCTACGTCGAACCTAACCGCAACGTTTACAAGAAGGTTATCGTTCGCGATGGCAAGGTCACCGGCGCCATTCTGCTGGGGGATGGCCTCACCGTCCCGCGGATTTTGCAAGCCTTTGACCGCGAGGAAGCGCTGCCCGAAAACCGCTCTGAATTGCTCTTTCCTCTGGCTGCCGACGCCGCAGCGAGTCTAAACGTTGAGGATCTGCCCGACGACGCCCAGATCTGCAACTGCAATGGCGTCACCAAGGCCAGGATCGTCGCTGCCGTTGACGGTGGGCATCGCAGCCTCAAGGCAGTATGCGACGCTACCCGCGCCGGAACCGGCTGCGGGTCCTGCAAGATGCAGGTTCAGGCTGTCCTGGAACTGGCCGCCGATGGCCTGGTTGCCGACGACCCTTCGGCGCATTACTACGTGCCCGGTATCGCCCTCACCAAGCCCGAGCTGATCGGCGCTATCAAGGCGATGAGCCTGAAGAGCGTTTCGGCGGTGTTCGATGCGCTGGCCGGAGGCAAGGAAGACGCCGCCAGCAAGCTGGGTTTGGCGTCGCTGCTGCGCACCATCTGGGGCGCGGACTACGAAGACGAACGCGACGCCCGTTACATCAACGACCGGGTACACGCCAACATCCAGAAGAACGGGACTTTCAGCGTGGTGCCGCGCATCTATGGCGGCATCACCTCCCCAGACGAACTGCGACGCATCGCCGACGCTGCGGAAAAGTACCAGGCCAAGATGGTCAAGATCACCGGCGGTCAGCGTATCGACCTGCTGGGGATCCCGAAAGAACACCTGCCCGACGTTTGGCGGGAGATCGGTATGCCTTCCGGCCACGCCTACACCAAGGCGTTCCGCACCTGCAAAACCTGCGTCGGCACCGATTTCTGCCGCTTTGGCCTCGGCGATAGCACGACCCTGGGTGTAAAGATCGAAAAGCGGTTCCAGGGCATAGAGTCCCCCCACAAGATGAAACTCGCCGTATCCGGTTGCCCTCGCAACTGCGCGGAATCCACCACCAAGGACGTCGGAGCAACCGCCATCGAAGGCGGCAAGTGGGAAGTCCACGTCGGCGGAGCGGCCGGTTCTCGCGTCCGCAAGGGCGACACCCTCTGCACCGTTGATTCCCACGACGACGTGCTCAGGTACATGGGCATCTTCATGCAGTTCTACCGCGAAAACGCCAAGTATCTGGAACGCACCTACGATTTCGTCGAGCGTCTGGGAATCGAAAAACTGCGCCAGATTCTGGTGCGGGACAGCGAGGGTATCTGCGGGCGTCTCGAATCCGAGATGCAGGCGGCGGTGGATGCGTATCAGGACCCCTGGAAAGAGGAGTCCGAAGCGCCCATCCACCCCAACCAATTCGTAACCGCCCCCACCCCTGTTGAACCGGTGAGGTAGCGCCATGGTCATCATCAACGCAGCGCCAAACATGAAAACGACCTACAACCTCGGCAACATGGAGCAGATTCCCCTCGGAGAGGGTCGGTTGTTCCAGCCTGGCAATCTGCGGGTCGCCGTCTTCCGCGCTCGGCACGGGGAGTTTTACGCGACGCAGGCGTGGTGCCCCCATCAGGCGGGCCCCCTGGCCGACGGTCTCATCGGCGGCGGAACCCTGGTTTGTCCGCTGCACAATTTCCGGTTCGACCTGAGTACCGGAGATCCGGTGGGCAACGACTGTGAATCGTTGCAGACTTTCCCCGTATCGGTTAGCGAAGCTGGCGAGATTCTGATCAGCCTGTAATCGCGCAGTTCGATAATCGCGCAGCTCGGTGCGGAGAAACGTGAAGGCCGTCGTACATATACATATAACTGCATATCACGCATTGCCCCAGCAACCCGCACGCCTCTTCGGGCAGGGCCTTTTCAAGGTCATGGGAGTTGACCCTACCCGCTCGTCCTGAGCCTGTCGAAGGACGGTCGCCGATGGTTCGACAAGCTCACCATGAGCGGAGGTTGGGGGACTTTGAATAGGCCCTGCTTTGTAGGCAATGCACGTCATCAAACGCTATGGAGTCCAGAAAATGCCAATGTTGAGTTCCGCGTTGGAAAGCGCCAAAGCAACACGTATCAACCTGTTCAGCTTGGCCACGCCCCAGATGCGGACTTTCCACCTCACCTGGTTCGCCTTTTTTCTGTGCTTCTTCGGCTGGTTCGGCATTGCGCCGCTGATGGCAGTGGTGCGTGATGACCTGCTGCTCTCCAAAGCCCAAATCGGCAACACTATCATCGCCTCGGTGGCCATCACCGTCATCGCCCGGCTGATATTCGGTTGGCTGTGCGACCGCATCGGGCCGCGGCTGGCTTACAGCTGGTTGCTGGCGGTAGGATCCATCCCGGTATTGTGCATCGGCTTTGCCAACAGCTACGAAACCTTCCTGCTGTTCCGGCTGGCAATCGGCGTAATCGGCGCATCCTTCGTCATCACCCAGTACCACACCTCGGTAATGTTCGCCCCCAACGTTGTCGGCACGGCCAACGCCACCACCGCCGGGTGGGGCAACCTGGGCGGCGGCGTGACCCAGATGGTGATGCCGCTGATCTTCGCCGGCGTCCTGATGTTCGGTGTCGGCGAGGTCTTCGGATGGCGCATCGCCATGGTGATACCGGGCGCGGCTCTGCTGCTGGTTAGCATCGCCTACTACTTATTCACGCAGGACTGTCCGGAGGGCAACTACAAAGACCTGCGGGCCCGGGGCATCATGCCTCCGTCTTCCGCCGTGAAGGGTACCTTTATGGAAGCGGCGCGGGACTACCGGGTGTGGGCGCTGTTCGTTTTATACGGGGCCTGCTTCGGCGTGGAGCTAACCATCAACAACATCGCCGCTCTTTACTTCTACGACCACTTTCAACTGAGCCTGGCCACCGCAGGCGTCATTGCCGGACTGTATGGCGTGATGAACATCTTTGCTCGCACGCTGGGCGGGATATTCGGCGACCGGTCCGGCATCAAATTCGGCCTGAAGGGTCGCGCGATGTTCCTGGGCATCGTGCTGCTCAGCGAGGGCGTCACACTCATACTGTTCTCGCAGATGGCATCGCTGTTGCTGGCAGTGGGCGCGATGATGGTCTTCAGCCTGTTCGTTAAGATGTCGCAGGGCGCCACCTTTTCCGTCGTACCGTTCATCAACCGGCGCGCGCTGGGTTCCGTGGCCGGCATCGTGGGAGCGGGAGGAAACGTCGGCGCAGTGGCCTTCGGGTTCCTGTTCCGTTCCGAAAGCCTCAGCACGGCCGGGGCGCTGCTCATCGTGGGGATTGCGGTGGTGCTGGCATCGGGTCTGGTGTTCGCCGTCCGGTTCTCCCGGGAAACCGAGCGGGCAGAGCAGATGGTTCTCAACAACGCTCTGGCGATTCGGGCCGGTATGCCTTCAGGAGCCCCGGCTCCGGCCGCGGCCGACTGACGCGCACCGAGCCAACCCTTACCCTACTGGTGGCAGCGTTCCCGCTGCCCCTTTTGCCGGCCCGTGTGCCAGGACGATTGCAATGTCCTTGGACACCCGCACCCGCTCATGGTGAGCTTGTCAAACCATCGGCGACTGTCCTTCGACAGGCTCAGGACGAGCGGGTAGGGTCAACTCCCGTAACTTTGCAATCGTCCTAGCCCGTGTGCGACGCCGGGTTTGTATCGGCGGGCGGCTGGCGTAGGTGCTATCATGAGCCTATCCAAAATCGTGCGGGAGGTTGCATCAGATGCAGGTAGTCAGGATTTACACCGGAGAGGACGGCGAATCGCACATCGAGGACCTCGAATTGCCCTACGAGCAGGTGGGGCACGCCATGCGCACGGGAACCCAGGCTGCCACCGGATTGCAGTTCAGCCGTCTCACGCCCGGGCAACTCGTCGAGTTTCACATCGCGCCGCGCCGGCAGTACGTCATCACGTTGCAGGGCCAGGTCGAGATTGGTTTGGGCGACGGCACCAAGCGTATCTTCAACGTTGGCGATATTGAGCTTTGCGAAGACCTTACCGGCCGTGGACACACCACCCGCAGCGTTGGCAACTCTGATCGGGTGAGCGTGCAGATCCCCCTGGTCGACCAGACCCCCGGCGGCGGATTCAGCGTGTAGTTACCCGCCCGGATGTATCATTGCCCGATGCCGGCGTCACTGCCACGTCGCCGCTCTCACGCGTACCCACTTTGTCAAACCAAACCAGCGTAACGTCATTGCGGAGGGGTGCCCATCCCCATCTGTCATTGCGAGGAGTGGAGCGACGTGGCAATCTCGTTGCAAACCACGGCCCAAAATCCTGTCCATCCTGTTCATCGATGTAAATACACTTAACCGCTCCCGCTGCGCCCGCCAACACAAAAGCCATTTATCAGCTTCGCAACAGGAGGTTGCCATGCCGGTAGCACAACTCGCCGACAACCTGGAAATGTACTACGACGACGATAATTTCACCGACCCCTGGCGCGACCCGGACACGGTGGAGACTATCGTCCTCCACCATGGCAACTCCAAGAGCGGGCGGTTGTGGTACGCCTGGCCCCCGCTGTTGGCCCGCCAGTATCGGGTGATTCGAGTGGACGCTCGAGGGTTCGGTCGCTCATCGGTGCCCGCGCCGGGCTACAACTGGTCCCTGGAGGGGTTTGCCACCGACTTGCGCAACCTGCTTGATTACCTGTCTCTGGACAAAGTGCACCTGATCGGCGAAACCATTGGCGGCACCATCGCCCTGCAATTCGCCTACCAGTACCCCGAGCGCCTCCACACCGTCACCACCTGCACGTCGCCGTACAACTTCGTCGGCGTGGATACCTACCAGAATTACTATCGGCTAGTGGAACAGGAAGGCGTTGAAGGCTGGGCCCGCGCCACGGGCGGGCGGCGTGTCAGCGCCGACGACGCGCCCGAGCATCACGAATGGTATATCCAGCAGATGGGCCAAACGTCCCGCCACGTGGTGCTGGAAACACTCGCTTATCTGGCAACCCAGGACCTTTCCGAGAAACTCGCCAGCATCACAACCCCTGCCCTGGCGATGGTCGGCGCGCTCAGCGAAGGCGACATCCCCGACCGCGCCCAGGGCCAGGCCGACCGTATGCCCAACTGCACGCTGGCGCGGGTTCCCGGAGCCGGCGGTTACGTCCAGCACTCGGCGCCCGAAAAGTGCGTCCTGGCCTGGCAGGAGTTTGTGGGGACAGTGCATAAAGCGGGGTAAGACGGGCCCTTGCTATGCCCAAGGTAAGGGATGCTATCAGATTAGTTGAGCGCGATGGCTGGTTTCGTGTTCGCACCACCGGCAGCCCAGGGCCTTTCGGTTTTACAAGAAATCCCCTCTCCCTTGATGGGAGAGGGTTAGGGTGAGGGTGAAGGTGTGAGATAGGGAACTATCCTGCGGCAGACTATACCCCTCACCCCAGCCCTCTCCCACAAGGGGAGAGGGAGAATCGAAAGACCCTGACCGGCAGCCATCGTCAATTCAGGCATCCTGAGAAAAGTGGTACAGTGACAATTGCTGGCCATCCTAGCACCGACATCCCGCCCGGCACTTAGCTGAACATACTTCGCCAGGCTGGGATTGATAGACGCGAGGCACGATGAAGTTCGTCGTAGTAATTGAGAAAGGGTCTACCAGTTACGGCGCATACGTCCCTGATTTGCCGGTCTGCGTGGCTGCGGCGGAGACGAGGGAGGAAGTCGAGCGACTGATTAGCGAAGCAATCAGGCTCCACATTGACCTGATGCGGGAATCAGGGGAACCGATTCCGGAGCCGAGGTCGGAGTTGCAGACGGTGGAAGTGTAGACGATTCACCCTCACCCTGGCCCTCTCCCATCCAGGGAGAGGGGCCGGGGGTGAGGGGCGTTTCGCTAAAACAGCGACTTGGACTGCCCGCCGTCTACGTTGATGCAGGCGCCCGTGATCAGGTTTGCCCGGTCTGAAGCCAGGAAGGCTACGGTTTCTCCAATTGGTTCCGGCCAGCCAAACTTCCCCATCGGCAGGTTGCGGTCGATGAACTCGTCCACCACTTCCGGCGTGTTGTTCTGTTGAAAACGGTCCCAGGTGCTGCCGGGGAAATCAATGCTGCCCGGAGCCACGCAGTTGACCAGCACGCCGGTCGGCGCCAGCTGTAGCGCCAGATGCTTGGAGAAGGCAATCATTCCCGCCTTACCAGTCATGTAGTCCACCGAGCCGCCATGCTCACGCCCGTATATCGACGCGATGTTGATAACGCGGCCCCAGCCCTGGGCCTGCATGTGGGGCAACGCCAGCTTGGTGAGCCGCACCGCCGACAGGAGATTCACCTCCAAACCCTCCACGAACTGCTCGATGGTGGTCTCCGCGAACAGCACGGAGCCGCGGCGTCCGCCCACGTTGTTCACCAGGATGTCGGGAGGGCCGAGGGCGGCGGTGGTTTCTTGCAGGAAGCGTGCCGGGTCATCAGGATTGGTAACGTCCGCCTGGCTGCCGTTCACCTTGATGCCCATGCCTTCCAGTTCGGCAACCGTCTTCTGCACCTGCTCGCCGTCCCGCCCGCAAATGGCGACGGCGCAGCCCTCGCGGCCCAGGGCCAAAGCGCACTGCCGCCCCAGTCCTCGGCTCCCGCCGGTAATCATCGCGACCTTTCCGTTCAGCGTCAAATCCATAAAACCGCCTCAACTCTGCGAACGCCTCTACCATCAACGGCACCAAACACTTGTAAAGACGTAGCCATTATAGCCGGTACCGTCTGCCCGCTGCCTCTCGATGCGCTCACCCTCATATTAGTAGTACTTTTCCAGGTTCTCCTGAGTCAAAGTAGACGGGTCGTTGACGTCGAGAGGTGGCTGATGCTGCTGTTGCGCAACGCTGTTGTCGTCATCATCGTCCGAACCGCCCAAGTTATCCACCGGCGTCGGCAGGCCAAACCACCTCACGTTGAGGTCGCAGATCTCGTCGAATTCTCCCGCAATGTATCCAATGCGGTACTGGTCGCTGGCCTCGTAGATGCGATACCTGGGGTAGGCGCCGAAGATGACCCAGCCGTCTCCGTTGCCGTCAGTGTGCTTCCGCACGCCCACCCAAGTCCATTCCTGAGAACAGACTCGCCAGCAAACCCACCGAGCAGGCCGGGGCAGCGGCGTTAACCGTCTCACCCCCCCAAGGCGCAAAAAACCGAACCGTGCGTGGATTGTAGCGGCGGATATTTCAAGAATCAAGACTTGGAGGAGGAGCAAATTGCGAAACTTGTCATTGACAGGAGTGGGTGCGCCCCTCACCCCCGGCCCCTCTCCCGGTGGGAGAGGGGGACTGCCGTTTTACATCGATGGACAGGATGGACAGGATTTTGAGCGGGGTAGCGGTGGGGGTGGTGGAATGTTGGGGCGCACCGGGGGCACAGGCACCGAGATTGCCACGTCGCTACGCTCCTCGCAATGACAGGTGAGGATGGGCGCCTTTCGTAATGACAGGGGTGTTGAGGTTTGTCATTGCGAGCGTAGCGCGGCAATCTCGTTCCCTCCCCAATCCTGTCCATCCCTCGCAATGACAAGTTTCTCAATTTGACCATGATGACAGGCGTGCCGGTATCATTTCGGGGATTTGCTGGTAGGAAAACGCAGGAATCGCCATGCGGTCGCTGGCATGTTCGATAGTTATAGCGCAGAGACGGCCATCGGCATCCATTTCCAGGAGGGTGTTTTCGTCCAAGTCGCGCGTCTCGTTCACCTCGGCGGGGAAAAGTTCGATGTAGAGGGTATCGGTATCCTGGAAGTACTTAATGTTCATGGCTTGAACCCCCGGTCAAAAAAGGCGTTATGTACGGTCTCTCCGTCCGACAACAGAACAACCCGCAGATACCTTCCGTCCATTTCTGCAATTGGCGCCCAGCGCCGAATGCGTCCATCGGTCTGCACTACTTCGCTAATCGGATGGTCAATCACTCGCTGAATCCAGTGAAATGTAATATACACACGGTCAGGGCGACGGTGCATGGCATGGAAGTATTCGGTGAGCTTCATCTGATGATCAACTTTCATTCCAATTGTAGAACGGTGTAGCGTACCAATCAAACGGAGAGAGTCCGCCCTCACCCCCTACCCCTCTCCCGGCAGGCGAGGGGAGCCCCCACCTTGTCATTGCGCCCCCGTACTCGATGCGGGGGTTGGCAATCTCGTCGCCGTAGCAATGGTGGTGCGCCGGAGTGTGTTCAACCTCAACGAGATTGCCACGTGGTTCGACAGGCTCACCATGAGCGGCTGCGCTCCTCGCAATGACAGGTGGGGATGGGCGCCTTTCGTAATGACGGGGGTGTTGAGGTTTGTCATTGCGAGCGTAGCGTGGCAATCTCGTTCCCTCCCCAACCCTGTCCATCCTGTCTATCGATGTTAGATTCGGCTCCCCTCTCCCGGTGGGAGAGGGGCCGGGGGTGAGGGGCGTACCGGGTCAGGTGGGGTCCAGCCGCTCGCGGAGGCGGCGGAGTTCCTCGGCCAGGGCGGCGGCGCGCTCCTCGGCAACCTGGCGTGCAACTTGGGCAACGTGGCGTGCAGCTTGGGCCACCGCTGCTTGTGCCTCCGCCTCCAATCGCGCCGCCTGCTCCACCGCCAGCGCTTCCAGCGCCTCTATCAGGTCCGGCAGATATTCCTGAGTAACCGGATTCCAAAATTGCAGCAGCCGGTTTTCCGTACGCAGTTCCAGCTCCAAGACCGCGCTGTACCCCCGCATCAACCCGTCCGACTCACGGTCAACCGGAATCGGCTCGTACCGTCCGTTCACCAGAGCGTCTCCGGCCAGGGCTCCGTTGCTGGGGTCAAACCGCCAGTATTCCCTCACCTCCAGGGCGGCATACTGCTCCCGCTTCACTGTGTTGTCCCGCTCCCGGGTGCTCTCCGACGCCACTTCCAGCACAAAATCCGGCGGCTGGCCGATTTCGCTAATGGTGTAGCCGTTACCTTCATCCTCGATGACCTGGGGCGAAATGGGCACGCCGATGGCCACGATACAGTCGGGATGGGGCGAGCGACGGGCCTCGCCGGGGTTCCGGCAGAGATAGCCCTCGCCGGAAACCAGCACGTCCGGGCGAGGGTGGAAGTGGCTGCGGAGAACCTGGTCGGCGCGGGCGATGTGTGGTCGCTGCTTCATCGCGTCGGGTGGCTTGGGAGGGTCCGGCAGGGGGGTCAGCCGGGGATACGCCGGACCGGGTTGCGGCTGGGGCCTGGTAGTCATAGCAGCCTCAAGAAAGGACGCGGTCGGGCCGAGTGCGGCGAGTATAGCACGGGCGTACTCCGCAGTTCGCCTCGCCCCCATGCTATAATGCCGCTTAGTTTTGTTTCGGAGAATCCACTAGATGATCAAGCGTTTTTCAGTCCTTTACGTCGGCCAGATTGACTTGGACAATGTGGGCGCCGACGGTACGCCAGCCGATGAGCGTCGCTATTCCAACGAGCAATTGTCGCAAGCGTACGACCACGCCGTCGAGCTGGCCAAACACATGGATGAACTCGGTTTCTACTGCATGTGGATGGCCGAGCATCACTTTCAGCACGAAGGCTACGAGTGCATTCCCAACCTCATCCTGATGGGCGTGCACCTGGCCGGACAAACCAAAAATCTGAAGTTTGGTTCGGCGTTCAACATCATCCCGATGTGGCACCCCCTGCGCATCGCAGAGGATTTCGCCATGGCCGACATTCTCACCGGCGGCCGGCTGATCTTCGGGGTGGGTCGCGGTTACCACTCCCGCGAAGTGGAAACCTTTGGCTCGCCGGTCATCGACAATGACGCCAACCGTGAACTCTATCTGGAACAGATGGAGGTCATACAAAAAGCCTTTAATGAAGAGAGCTGGAGTCATCACGGCAAGTACTACACCATCCCGCCGGAAGTCCCCTATCGCGGTTACGACCTCAAGGAAATCACCATGGTCCCGCGGCCGCTGAACCGCCCGGTGGAGATATGGCAACCCATCGCCAGCGGACGTACCCTGAACTACATCGCTGAACACGGCATCAAGGCGATGGTGGCGCTTACCGGCGAACTGTACGCCGAGCAGATGATCACCCAGTATCACGACGCCGCGGTTCAGGCTGGCCGAGACATTCCCCTCGGCGGCGACATGGCGCTGGGTTTTGGCTTCTATATCGCCGGCAGCCGCGAAGAAGCCATCGAAGGGGTTCGCCCCTTCCACGACGAACGCTACAAGTGGTTCGCGCCCTTCGGGTTCGTGCGCTACACCGACGAGCACGGCCGGCCCTGGGGCACACCGGGCGCGCCGGCCCGTACTCCCCGCATCGAAGATGGAGTTGACCAAAAGGCCTGGTTCTGCGGCTCCCCGTCTGAGTTCGTCGCATTTCTGAGTGAGATTGAGGACAAATACCCCGGTATGGAAGACATAGTGCTCCAGTGGCCCGAGGGGATGCCCTGGCACGAATTCAAGCAGCAGCTATCGATATTTGCCGCCGATGTTATGCCGTCATTCGCCGGGCGTGAAGCCGCTTACTCGGCAGGGGACGACGGCGATGACTAGGCCGTTGCGCTACATCGTAAGTACCCGGCCTCAACTCCTCTCCCTGAGTGGAAAGGGCTTTTAGTAGAGCCGCGGTTCAACGCATTTGGAGTAGCGTATTGGCAAACCCGGAGCACGTCGCTGTCGCCAAAAGGCGCACTTATGCCATCGCCCGCTGGAGAGCGCGGTTCTTCCAGTCCCGCGAACGGCTTGACCTGTCCGGCGCCTATCTCAGCGGAGTCAAGATGCCCGGCGTTGACCTGGCCTACGACGACCTGACCGAGATCGACCTCACCTCCGCCGACCTGCACAATGGCAACTTCACCGGCGCGGCCCTTCGCGACGCGCACCTGTCGCGTTGCAACCTGAGCCGCTCCACCTTCACCGATTCCCGAGCCGTGGGCGCCTTCTTCACCCGTTCTGATCTGCGGGGATGCAACCTCAACAATGCCGACCTCCGTGGCGCCGATCTCTCCAACTGCGACGCCGCCTTCGCCACCCTGGTCGGCGCTAACTTGGCAGGGGCCAATCTCACCGAGATTGACCTGACCATGGCCGACCTGACCGACGCCAACCTGAGCGGCGCTCGCCTGAATTCAGCCTGCCTCGATGTCGCCAACCTCTCCGGATGCGACCTGCGGCGCACCTCCCTGGTACGCACGCGCCTGGACCGTACACTGCTGCAGGATTGCATCGTCGATATGACACTGTTTGCCGACTGCGACTTGAGCACGGTGTTAGCGCTCAAGTCGATCCAGCACCAGGGCCCCAGCATCGTGGGAGCGGATACCCTGGCTCGCTCCGGGGGTTGCCTTGCCGAAGAATTTCTCCGGTCGGCCGGTGTTCCCGCCAACTTCATCGCCGGGCAAAATTCTTTGCACAAAACCACCGTCTCCCATCGCCGTATCCTGCTCATTGGGTCGGTAACGGATTGCACCATCCTCGCCTGGCTTGAGACTGAGTTGCGCACACGGGGACTGCAGTGCTGGAGCCTGCTGGCCGATGATGAAGAAACCATTTATAACGCCCAGGTGTTTCCGCCCATGAGCAGGTTCCGCAACTTCGACCGCGTTGCGCTCCTGTGCTCCAGAGAGGCGCTGGAAAGCCCGGCCTGCTGGCGCTTGTACACCGACATCATGCAACGGCAAACGGCGTCCACCGCCCGCCGGGTGTACCTGGCCTCGCTCAGGATGGACGACTGCCTCTACGACGACGATGACGGTCTGCGCGGATTCCTGCGTTGCAGTCCCACCACCATCCTGCGCCCCCGCAAAGACCGGAGCGGCGGTTACCGACGTGACGTTCCCGGCGTGATGGACGTGCTCAACGCTGACCCGCCGCCACTGGTGGATACCGACCCGGAACCGGACTGAACCCCAGAACCCAGGTCAGGTCGGCACGCTGATTTCAGTCGCGCTTATTTCAGTGGAGATGCTCGCTGAAATCCCACTCGGGCGGAGCGTATTCGATCTGCACATCACTGCCCAGCATCAAACACGCTTCACCCCATTGGTCGGCGGCGTTGGCGTCCCAATCGGTTTCCGCGCTCGCGGCCTTGAGACGGATGCCGTCCTCGCCGCCGTATATCAGCATCACCACACCCTCGCCGGAATCCTCGGATAACGCCGCCATCGCCGGGCAAGGTTGTCCATTCTCCCAGCCGGTAACGTCGCACCACACATCCGACCCCATCGGGTCCGGCGCCAGCAAGCGCACCACCTGCTGCGCGTCGGTCAGCAGATCGAACACCCGGTTCAGGTCCATTGGGCTATTGCCATCGGCAACTACTTCTACTTCATACAGCATGAGTGTGTATGGTAGGGGTGCCGGATGCACGAGTCAATTGGTTAGCGTCCTTACGCGTACCCGCTTTAATCTGTCATTGCGACCCCGTACTTGATACGGGGGTGGCAATCTCGTCGCCGCAGCAATGATGGTTACCCGACGTGTACTCAACCCAACGAGATTGCCACGTCGCTGCGCTCCTCGCAATGACAGTAGGCTGGTTTGGTTTGACAAAGCGGGTACGTGTGAGGTTAGCGTCAGGGCGCGGGTTAGTCAGGACGCGCGGCGGCGCAGGAAGTGAATGAGACCCACGGCTATGGCAGCCCCGACGATCTGCATCACTATGAACGGCGGCGCGGACGCGGGGAGTATGCCGGCAAAGGTGTCCGAAAACATCCGGGCGATGGTTACGGCCGGATTGGCAAAGCTGGTCGATGAAGTGAAAAAATAGGCGGCTCCGATATACGCCCCAACCGCCGGCGCAACCACTCCGCCTCGCGTGCGGGAAATCAGAAAAATGACCAGCAGCAGGCCGAGAGTGGCAATAACTTCGCCCAGCCATTGGTCGGGACCGCCGCGCGCTTTTTGCGACCACGTAACGGGAGGCAGGGCAAACATCAGGTTGGCCAGCACGGCGCCGGCGATTCCGCCGGCAATCTGCGCCGCGGTATATGCCAGCCCATCTCTAACGGATCGGTTCTTTAGGGCAACGTCGGCCCACGTTACCGCCGGGTTGAAATTCCCTCCCGAGATCGGCCCAAACGCCCAAATGAGCGCCATCAGCGCAAACGCGGTTGCCACGGCATTTTCGAATAGCTGCAGGCCAACATCGTTGGGGCTGAGGGTCTCGGCCGCTATTCCACTGCCCATCACCGACATCAGCAGAAACGCCGTTCCCACCCCTTCGGCGACCAGCCGTTGCCCAAGTGAGTGCATCAGCCGGCCCAAAAAACAAGGCGGATAGTACCGCCCTCTGAGATATGCAGGTGCGCCGATTTGATGCCGGCCGGGATTGTCATCTTAACCCCCCTGAACTGACGCACCGGTCGGTTGGTACCCGGCATTACAATAAGCGACGGCCACCGTCGGATGATGCCGATGCGCAGGGCCGCCCCGAAATTCTAGCGAAGGTTTCAAGCTCGGTCAACGGCGGAATACGCCTCACCAGGGTCATTCGTACCGCTTTGTCATTGCGACCCCGTACTCGATGCGGGGGTTGGCAATCTCGTTGCCGTAGGATCTCGTCGCCGTAGCAACGGCGGTTTGCCGACGTGTGTGCAGCCTCCTCGAGATTGCCACGTCGCTGCGCTCCTCGCAATGACAGGAGTGGGTGCGGCCCTCACCCCCAGCCCCTCTCCCGGTGGGAGAGGGGAGCCTAATCTGACATGGGTGGACAGGATGGACAGGGTTTTGGGCCGTGGTTTGATGCGGGATTGCCACGTCCCTCGACAGGCTCGGGATGAGCGGGCGCTCCTGGCGATTACATAAGGTTGCGATTTTCACCCTCACCCCAACCCTCTCCCATCAAGGGAGAGGGATACACGGCCCGGCGATGACAGTTCGATGTCTGGCGGTTATACTGCGGCCATCGCAGAAAATCATTATTTGCATGGGTTCGGGCGGGATTCCCGGGCCGGGATGGGAGAACTTTATGGCAATCGGCCTCACGCATTACCGTCCGCTGGTTGGCGGCGCCACCCACATGATCAGCACCGGCCACTATCTGGCGACGGCTGCCGGCTACCGCATCCTGGAACAGGGCGGCAACGCCATCGACGCCGGCGTCGCAGCCGGCATCGTAATCAACGTCACCCTCCCCCAGTACACCAGCTTCGGCGGCGTTGCGCCCATAATCATCCACCACGCTGCCAGCGGGGAAACCCGCGAAATCAGCGGCCTGGGTCGTTGGCCAGCCGAGGCCAGCATTGACTACTTTATTCGTGAGCACGGTGGCGATATGCCCCACGGCGTCATGCGAACGGTCACTCCCGCGGCTGCCGATGCCTGGATCACATCCTTGTCCCGCTACGGCACCATGACCTTTGAGCAGGTGGCAACCCCAGCCCTGGAGTTGGCCGCGGGCGGCTTCCCCATCCCGGCAACCCTGCATCGGGCCCTGGTGAACGGCGGCGACAATATCATCCTGGACGAGGGCGACACCAGCCAATGGGCCAGCACCATGCAGATTTTCTATCCTGGCGGCAAGGCCCTGGGGGTAGGCGATCTGCTGGTTCAACCCAACCTGGCGCGCACCTTCCAGCGCCTGATCGACGTCGAACGCGCCAGCGCCGGCCAGGGTCGAGAGGCGGGGTTGCAGGCCGCGCGCGATCTGTTCTACCAGGGCGAGATCGCCGAGGAAATGGTGGCGTTTATCCGCAGCCAGGGCGGCTGGCTGTCCATGCAGGACCTGGCTGATTTCTCGGTGGGCGTGAACGTGCCGCCCATGATCGACTACCAGGGCCCGGACTCTGCAAAAATCGATGTGTACGCCTGCGGCCCGTGGTGTCAGGGCCCGATGAACCTCCACGCCCTGCGAATCCTGGAAGGATGCGACCTGAGGGCGATGGGGCACAATTCGGCCGATTACATCCACACCTTGCTGGAGGCGCTGAAACTCGCGTTCGCAGACCGCCACGCCTACTACGGCGACCCCGACTTCGTTGACGTGCCAATGGACGGCCTGCTGTCCCGCGAGTATGCGGACATACGCCGCCGCGAGATCGATCCCAACCGGGCAAATCCCGAGATGCCGGACGCCGGCAATCCCTGGGCGCACCAGGCCGGCGCTGGCCGCGCCGCCAGCAAGCCCGAACCGGTAGCCGGCCCGCTGTCGGCCGACACATCGTACATCTGCGTCGTTGACCGATGGGGCAACGCATTCTCGGCCACGCCCAGCGATGGCTTTGGCGGTGCGCCGATTGCTCCCGGTTTGGGATTCATGGTGTCGGCTCGCGGGGCGCAGAACTGGCTCGACGAAGACCATCCCAGCAGCCTTGCTCCCGGCAAGCGTCCGCGCCTGACGCCGAACCCGGCCATGGCATTCAAAGACGGCAAGCCGTGGCTCCCCTTCGGCACGCCAGGCGGAGACGTCCAGCCCCAGTCCATGGTGCAGCTATTCCTCAACATCGTCGAGTTCGGCATGGACGTGCAGCAGGCGATTGAAGCGCCACGCGCCTCAACGTGGAGCTTCCCCAACTCCTTCTTCCCCCATGCCTATCGGCCTGGTCTGGCGGGCATCGAGTCGCGCATCGATTCGGGCGTGATAGACGAACTCCGCAAGCGCGGCCACGACGTGGACGTGTGGAACGAATGGACTCCGAGGATGGGTTCCCTGTCAGCTATCGAAATCGACCGGGAACGGGGCACCCTCTCAGGCGGCGCCGACCTCCGGCGCGACGGCTACGCAATGGGACGGTAGAGCACCGGTGCCGCTTAACTGGAAAATTGCGAAACTTGTCATTGCGAGCGCAGCGCGGCAATCTCGTCGCTGAAACCGCCGCCGTTGCTGCAACGGGATTGCCACGTGGTTCGACAGGCTCACCATGAGCGGCTGCGCTCCTCGCAATGACAGTAGGCAGGGACTGGAGTTTCACGATTATCTCGCATAACAGCACACCGTTGCAGAATTTGCGATTTCGTATAGCATATGCAGGTGTTATCGGGTTGCCATCGGAGCAACCCGAAATTTCACATCCGCACACATTCACACCCGGATACATCAAGGAGAACTGAATTGGCAGACTTGCCCAGCGAAAAAGCCATCCAACGAATGCGCCTGTTCATCGACCGATACTGCGAAAAATCGGGTACATACACTCACCCGGGAGAGGGCATCACTGAAGCGGTAGTCTTGGGACTGGCCCAAAACGTTGATGACATCGGCCGGCCGCTTTGTCCCTGCCGCTTTTACCCCGACAAGAAAGAAGAGATCCAGCACCGCACGTGGATCTGCGCCTGCGACGACATGCAGATTTACAAATACTGCCACTGCCTGCTGTTTGTGGACAAAGACGGGTTGCCCATCACCGAATACCTCCCGGAAGACCACGAAGGCCGCGCTATCTACGGCTTGGTGAAAGATCCAAATCCGGACAAGGGCCGACCCCTTCGGAACAAAGCCGAGGAACGCGAGCAGGAGCGCAAGGAACGGCCTTCCTGATTTCTACATCGCCGTGCGCCCGCCGTCGATGACCAGCTCGCTGCCCGTCATAAAGGACGCCTCGTCCGACGCCAGGAACAGCACGCCGTAGGCAATGTCCTCGGGCTGACCCAGCCGTCCCAGCGGGGTGCGGCTTAGGCGGTCTTCCCGACCCTCGCCCGCCAGCAGGTCGGCGGTCATGTCGGTCTCGATGGTGCCGGGGTGGACGCTGTTGCACCGGATGCCATCGGCGGCGTGCTGAATGGCGGTGGACTTGGTGAACAGTCGCACCGCGCCCTTGGATGCGGTGTAAGCCGATGAGATGTGGTTGCCCACCAAACCGGCCACGCTGGAAATGTTGACGATGGAACCGCCGCCCGCCTTGCGCAGCTCGGGAATGGCGGTTTTGGTGCCCAGGAACACGCCCTTGGCGTTAACCGACATGGTAGTATCCCAGTTCTCAATTGTGGTGTTCTCCACAGTTTCGGGCCGGTAAATGCCGGCATTGTTGACGAGAATATCCAGCTTGCCGAAACGGGCAATCGCCGCCGCCATCGCATCCTGCCACGACTTCTCATCGGTCACGTCCAGATGCACGAACAGACACTCGCCGCCCAGCTCGTTGATTTCGGCTTCAACCTGACGACCCAGGTCGTCGCGCAGGTCGCCGATGACGACTTGGCAGCCTTCCCGGGAGAATAGCCGGGCCTCGGTGGCCCCCATGCCCCGCGCGCCGCCGCTAATGAACGCAACCTTGTTTTCCAGACGCATGATTTCCCTCTCAAATAATCAGTTTATCGGATGGCCGGTTTAGTGGCAGTTTCTCCCTTACCCTAACTTTAGATTCATCACTGGAAAGGAGAAACTCGGCCGTCGTGCCGCCCAGCATAACAGCCCTGATGTCAGTTCCAAAACCGCAAGCTCCCAAGTAGGCGAATCAAGGTACAAAACAGCCCGCATTCACCCGGTCGACGCACCGAGTCGGCATCGGGTTCGGGTTGCCAACCGTCGCCCAGCGCGGCCAGGTCTGCCACGGCGTTCCCCAACCCGGCGGTTCTGCTGCACAGGCCGGTCTCGCCGTTGCGGGCGTAAACAATATATTTCCGCCCTTCCTCAAATTCGTACCCGCACGATACTTCGCTGCGCACGGTCTTGATAGTGATGGTATCGGATCGCGGCCCTTTCCATACCCGGCTGACATTGAACTTCACGCTGACCGGGTCGGCGGACGAATAGGTCAGCAGTGACGACCGCCCGACGCGCACGGAGACCACCTCTCCGGCAAACACCGCATCGGCCCGAGCCAGCGCCTCGGCGGGAGAACCGGAATCCGCGCACGAACAGGCGTGGGTTTTGCCGGGATCGGCGAACAGCCAGATGGCATACACGGTGAGTATGACGACCGCGAACGTCGTCAATTTGGTCAACGCGATTGCCACGTGGTTCGACAGGCTCACCATAAGCGGCTGCGCTCCTCGCAATGACAGATCGATGCCTATCACCCTTCCACTCCCCTCTCCCTTGATGGGAGAGGGGAGTGGAAGGGATTACTGGGCGAAGAGGCCGCCGTCGATGACCAGCTCGCTCCCGGTCATAAACGACGATTCATCCGAAGCCAGGAACAGGACGCCGTAGGCTACATCTTCGGCTTGGCCGATTCTGCCAATGGGCGTACGACTCAACGATGCCTGGCGCGCGTTTTCGTCCCGCAGCAGTGTTGGCGTGGTCATCGGCGTCTCGATGATGCCGGGGTGCACCGAGTTGCAGCGGATGCCCTCGCCGGCGTACTGGATGGCGGTGGACTTGGTGAACAGGCGCACCGCGCCTTTGGTGGCTCCATAGGCCGGCGCCCGCCAGCTGCCAATCAGGCCGGCAACGCTGGAGATGTTGATGATGGAACCGCCGCCGGCCTTCCGCATCTCCGGTATGGCCGCCCTGGTTCCCAGGAACACGCCCTTGGCGTTAATGTCGAAGATGTTGTCCCACAGCTCTTCAGTGGTTTCCTCGATGCCGACTTGCCGGTAGATACCGGCGTTGTTGACCAGAATATCCAGCTTGCCGAACCGGTCCACGGCGGTACTTACAGCAGCCTTCCAATCCTCCTCGCTGGTAACATCCAGCCTGACAAAAACGCATTCGCCGCCGGTCTCGTTGATCTCCGCCTCCAGCTGACGGCCTTCGTCCTCCAGCACATCGGCGATAACGACCTTGCAGCCTTCACCGGCGAAGAGGCGGGCTTCGGCAGCGCCCTGGCCTCGGGAGCCTCCGCTAATCAGGGCAACTTTGTTCTCCAGGCGCATCGTAATACCTCCTGTTTGGTACAAGTGACATGGCCGCGCTCAACGGGGCCGGGTGGCAGTCCGGTTGGACGGCCCCTACGATTGTAGCGGCGGCAGGTTTGCAGTCAAGGGAATGTCGTTCAACACCGGGGGCATTCTGCTGTCATTGCGAGGAGCGCAGCCGCTCATGGTGAGCCTGTCGAACCACGTGGCAATCCCGTTGAGGTTGAGCACACGCCGGCGAACCATCATTGCTACGGCGACGAGATTGCCACCCCCGTATCAAGTACGGGGTCGCAATGACAGATTAAAGCGGGTACGCGTGAGGGGGCAGGGCCTTTCGGTTTTCCTAATGTCATTGCGAGCGCAGCGTAGCAATCTCGTCGCCGCAGCAATGGTGATTTGCCGACGTGTGTTCAACCTCAACGAGATTGCCACGTCGCTACACTCCTCGCAATGACAACCGAATGACCCTGCGTGAGGGGGCGCCGGGGTTTGACCGCTCGCTACGCCAAACCTACAATGGGTGGCCGCTATGGTTCGGCGCCCGATGCAACCCTCATGGTATTCATCACAAACAACCCCAGATTCAAGTTGCGATTCGTCGCGCTGCTCGCCGCTGCGGCGATAGCGCTGCTGGTCACGGCCTGCGCGCCGGGCGATCCTGCCGCCGACTTCAACGTCGCCACCTTCTCGGGCGAACAGTTCCGACTGTCGCAACAGCGTGGTCAGGCTATTGTAATCAATTTCTGGTATCCCTCCTGCCCGCCGTGCCGGGAGGAAATGCCAGCCTTCCAGGAAGTCTGGGAAAAGTATCGGGGGCGCAATGTTCAGTTCATTGGGTTGTTCGTGCCCCAGGGATTTGATACCGAAGCGGATGCCCGGCAGTTCGTGGATGATTTCGGACTGACGTTCCAGGTTGCCACCGACACCGGAGCGACCATCGCCCTGGAATACGGGATCGAGTACTTCCCCACTACCTATTTCATCGACCAGGCGGGTCGCATCGCTCGGCAGGAAATCAGCCGCATGGACTCCGACCTGCTGACACAGATCGTCGAAGATCTCCTGGGTTAGAACAGGCCACGTTTGCCATGCCCGTCCTGGATATCATCCTGCTGGTCATTCGGTGGGCCCACGCGCTGGCCGCCGTTACCTGGATCGGTGGGAGTCTGTTTTTGCTGTTCGCGGCTCGGCCGGCTTTGAGTTCATCAAGATCAGGCGCCCTGCTTGGTCGAGCGTTGGCTGCCGAGTTTCGTCCCATCGTGGCCACCGCCATCGGTGTGTTGATTGTCACCGGCGCGGTGCTGTCTGTAAGCCGGCTTACGTCAGACGCCGCCAGCATCGGGTACACGGCGGTTCTGGTTGCTAAAATCGCCCTGGCGATGTACGCATTCGCCATCGCCTGGCTGCTGCCCCGCCGACGCCGACGCAGCCCTCCCGCCGATGACGGCTCAGTGCGCTCCCCGAGCCTGTTGCGGCGGGCTGGGGCCATCCTGACCAGCCCGGTCGCTCTGACGGCGGTGGGTGTTATCGTGATTGGATTGGCTGACGTGCTGGACTGGTTGTTCGAACTGGGCCTGGTCGGATAACAATGACTGTGGAGAATCTATGAAAATTGACTTGCTCGACATTATCGCGTGCCCGGTGTGCAAGGGGCCGTTGACGCTGCACGGCGACTCCGTTGCCCCGGATGACGCCCCCGACGCGGGCGAAGTGCTCACCGGCACGCTTACCTGCTCCGAATGCGACGAGCGCTATCCCATCGCCGAGGGCATCCCCAACCTGCTTCCGCCGGACATGCGCGACGCCGAGGCCGGGGCTGGAGGTTAACCGGCGGCTTCAGTTGCCGGGCCTGGCGTCCGCCGGAGATTCGCTCGCCGCTCCGGACTAATTGACCGACCTTCCGGCTATGTCGGCCATGTCGTCGGCCAACTCGGCTATATCTTGCGTTGCCGTTTCCACGTTCTTCGTGATGGTGTCGAAATCGTCCGATAACACGGTGAATTGTTGCGGTAAATTAATTGAGGGGCGGGTTTGAACCCGCCCCTGCACTACCACGGCAATGCCGGAGTGTTAGCCGCCGGTGATAATGGCCACCACCTCTGATGCGAGTCCCTCGGCCCGTTCCCGGAGGGAGGGCCGATCCAGGTTCTCGATGGGATGCGCCGTGAAAATGGTGGGGTAATCTTCCGCTCCCCACATTCTGGCCATGGCGTTGGCAGTTGGGATGAACCGGTCGGTGCAAATCGTGGCGGATGGGAGGCCGGCCTTCTCAACATGAATTCCGTCGTGCACACTGCACGCACTGCAACTTCCTCAATCGCCAATGGCCACCACCACCGAATCGACGTTGGCCACCAGTTCCTGCAATTCCTGCGGGTCGGCGGGCCGGGATGCACTGGGCTTGCGGAGCCAGCGCACCTCGCGGATTTCGTAACGGTTCCGCAGCACTTCAGCCAGCTCTTCCAGCAGAACGTCAGCATTGCGCTTGCTATCGTCAATCAAACCCAATCGGGTCCCGGCCAGCGAGGGCAGACGCGGTGCGCCATCAAACGGCGCGATGATGGGCTCGGTGGTCGGATTGACCAGGGTATAGTTCTGAGTTGCCATGTTCACCCCTCCACAGGCATGGGTCTTTCGGGTTGTTATATCAGGTTGGGTGCGAGATTGCCAGAGACGGAGCGCCTCCACGCGTACCCACTTTGTCATTGCGAGGAGCATAGCGACGTGGCAATCTCGATGAGGTTGAACACACGTCGGCGAACCGCCGCTGCTACGGCGACGAGATTGCCACGCTACGCTCGCAATGACAAAGTGGATACGCGCGAGACTGCGCCCCCTCTCCCTTGATGGGAGAGGGTGAACATTTCGAGGAGAACGCCCCCTACCCTCACCCTCTCCCACCAGAGGAAAGGGGTTTTGGTACGGCGGAAGATGTCAGGGCATCCTTACGGCTTTGGTTACGGCGGTTGAGCCTACTTTCGGCCCCCAGCTGGGTATCACCGACGACATGTTGGATTCCTCGCCGCCGGCGAACACCACCAGAATGTCCTCCGGCTCCGGGATCAGTGAGATCATCGTTGCTTCGTCGCCCGGTTCCACGTCGCCGAGCAGCACCTGACCGCGTTTGAGATCGGCTACGGATCGCTGGATGTTGGCGTGCAGGTACGCTCGAATGTCCGCTTTGGTCCAGTTCTGCCACAACCTGCTGTTGCCGGCGAAGGTAACCACGATCTGGCCTTGCCTGATGCCAACCGACAGGTCGCCCACCGACCCAGAGGTGGACATCGAAGTGCCCAGCGACGAGGCCGCGTCGGCCAGGGCGTACAGGATGGCTTCGGGCCGGCCTACGGAGCGGGTCTGGCGGGGACTTTCCCCGGCGAACACCGTAACCGTACTGTCCGACGCATTGAAACCCCGGTCGACATGCAGGGGCGTCCAATGGGTTTCGCTCTCGGCCTCGGCGATGCAGTACGTATACTTGCCCGGATGGCCAATCACGCTGCGGTCGAACAGGCCGGGAATCGCGGCGCAGGCATTCATCAGTATCAACCGCACCGCCCGCCCGATGGTACCGTTGGCCCGATTCCCGGGGCCGAACAGGTTGTTACGGCTGTTGAGCCCGATTTGCTGCACTATCGGCCCGTTGACGATGCACAATACCGCTGCGCCGCCCATACTGGATGACGGGCCAACCAGGTTAAAAACCGGATCGAGCATTGCTTCGGCGGCGGTGAGAACCACGGGAAAATACTCGGGTAAACAACCCGCCATCACCGCATTCGCCGCTGCTTTTTCTACGGTGATGATCCGACGGCGTTCCGGCAGTTCGCCCACCACGTCATCCGGGGCGCGCCCGGCGTAGCCGATAAATTCCGCCACCCGTTCGGCCGTAGGCGGTATCACGGGCAGTCCGTCGGTCCAGCCCAGCTCGTAGCACCGCTCCACCGCGCCGAAAATATCATCCCAACTGGCGGCGGTTGTTTCACTGAATGTCGTCAATTCGGTCGCCTCTATTGACACACTTCCGCTCCCGGTCAGCGATTGGGCGACCGGGAGCGGAGTATGTGGGTAGTCAGTAGGTGTCGGGTTATGCGCGCGTATATTTGGAGAAGCTGCGGAGTTCCCGCGGCGGGTCCATGTGGCTGCCCCGAATGGTGTACGACACCTCGGACACGTAGATTGCTCCGGTGCTATCGACGGCGATGCCGTGGGGAGCGATAAACTCTCCGGCCCCTTCACCCTCGTCCGGCGAACCGAATACGCAGACGCGGTTTCCGTCCCGGTCGTACACGGTGACGCGATGGCCCAGACCCGGCGCGTCATCGACGCCGCCCATGCCGTTGAGTTCGCCCACGTAGATGTGGCCGTTCCAATAAACCATGGCGTCGGGTCGGTGGATGTTGCTCCACATGGTCAGGTAGTTGCCTTCGGTGTCGAACAGCTGGATGCGGTGGCACTCGCGGTCAACAACATAGACCCGCTCGTCTTCGTCAAACGCGATGTTGTGAGGACGAATGAATTGTCCGGCATCTATCCCCGGTTCGCCCCAGGAGAATTTGTACCCTCCCTCAGCCGTGTACACGTGAATCCGCGAGTTGCCATAGCCGTCAGAGATGTAGATGTCGCCGTTGCTGGGGCGGATGGCCGCCGAGGTGGGCCGGTTGAACGGCTGGCCACTCCAGCGGGGGGCGGGATGGTTCTTCTCGCCGATTTCCATCAGCTTCTCGCCGGTTACGCTGAACTTCTGGATGGTATGGATTCCATCGTCGGCGATCAGCAGGGAATCGTCGGCTGCGCTGTAGTAGAGGCCGTGCGTGCGGTTATCGCTGAAATGGCCTTCCCCAAACGTGCGCAGGAAGTTGCCATCCTTGTCAAACACCATGATCGGGTGCTCGCCACGGGTCAGGATGAATACCCGGTCTTCACCGTCAACGGCGACCCCGGGGCACTCCAGAAGCCGCATCCCGTCGGGTATCTTGAGCCAGTTGTCAACGAACGTGTACTGAAAATCGCCTTGGCCATAGGTGTCAGGCATAGTTTCCTCCTTGTCGGTGCTTCAGGTTACAAGTGATCGTTATGTCGGATACTTGATACCGGATTATACTACTGGGCAATGCAGCCCCCGTCGATAACCAATTCGGCTCCAGTTACGAACGATGCCTCGTCGGAGGCAAGATACAATACCCCGTAGGCTACCTCAATGGGATGTGCCCGGCGACCCAGTGGTATCAGCGCCAGCCGCTGGGCCGCCACTTCAGGGTCGTCGTAGGTTGCCGAACTCATGGGGGTAATTATGCGGCCAGGATGCACCGAGTTGGCCCGGATACCCTCGGCGGCATACTGAATGGCGGTCGCCTTGGTGAACAGACGTACCGCTCCTTTGGAAGCAGTGTAGGGGTGCGAGCGAGACCATGCTCCCGTCATGCCGGCGATTGACGAGATATTCACGATGGCCCCGCCGCCGGCCCGGCGCATCGCGGGGATCGCCGTTTTGGTACCCAGGAAAACGCCCTTGGAGTTGACGTCCATTACGCGATCCCAGTCGGCTTCGCTGGTGTCTTCCAGCGCGATGTTGCCGGCTCCCCCGCCGACCGAGATACTTATGCCAGCGTTGTTCACCAGCGCATCCAGCCGTCCGTATCGCGCTTCCGCCAGCGCCACAATCGCCTGCCAGTCAGACTCACTGGTAACGTCCAGGTGGACGTAGGCGCAGTCGTGGCCGGCGGCCCGTTGTTCCTCTTCCACCTGTCGGCCCAGGTCGTCCAGGATGTCGCCGAATACCACCTTTGCGCCTTCCCGGGCAAACAGGCCCACCTCTTCTGCGCCCATACCGCGAGCGCCCCCGCTTATCAAAACTACCTTTCCATCAACGCGGCCCATTTTGGTTAGCCCCCTGTTCCGAGAGGATGATTGTTAGTTGTGCAGCGAGTGGTGGGAGTTCATCCTTAATGATGCCCCATACAATATCAAGGTCAACTACGTCATAACCGTGCACCAAGCGATTTCGCATATCCGCAGTTCCCTGCCAGGGTACTTCGGGGTATAGAGAGCGAAAATCATCAGGCACTCGCCGGGCCGCTTCACCGATAATCTCAATCACTTTGCGCATCGCCAGATTAAACATACGGTCTAAATCCAAATCCGTTCGAGAATAGTTTTGAGCCAGCTCAATGCCGTCATTGGCATGGTCAAGCATATGGTGGATTGCCACCAACGGATCACGACGCGACATATACGTCCTCTGCTTCATCCAGAACTTCCTGTCGAAAGTAAGGACTCAAGAAGCCGGCCGTGTTCAAGTCGGTCTGCCGGCCTAGCATTTCTGTAAGTTCTCGCTGCATACTAAAGAAGGCGAGACCTGGTATATGCTCCGGCTCAAACTCCACCAGTACGTCCACGTCGCTTTGCGGCGTGAAATCGTCGCGAATGACGGAGCCGAACAAGGCCAGCCGCCGAATGTGATTGCGGCGGCAGAACTCGGCGATCTCTGCGGAGGGTATGTCGATGCGGGCGGTCATCAGGCTCACGTCGCGCCGTTATCGTCCTGGAACATGCCCACCACATTGCCCTCGGTGTCCCGGAAGTTGGCAAAGTACCCAACGCCCGGTATGGGAGTGCGGGGAGTGACTATTTCGCACCCGGCGGCGGTTACTTTGCCGATGTAAGCGTCCAGGTCGTCCACACCCAAAACGACGAGTGTGCCGCCCCGGTTCAGGGCCGCGGCCCGTTCGATCAACGCCCCGCCGATCCCGTATGGTTCGTCGTCGCCACCGGTCTGCTGCAGGTAATAATCCTCCGGCCCGCCTTCAAATTTGCTGGATTCCCAGCCGAATACGTCGGCGTAGAACTTGTTGGCGCGTGCGGCATCATCAAAAGGCAACTCAAAGTGGACAACCTTAGGCATAAACCCTCCGATTAGGTAGTGTAGCAATCCAGCAAAAGTGGCTCACCGGACGATCTCACGGCGACATTTTCCACTCTTCCGCCAGTATGGCGTATAACATTGTATCCCACCATTGGCCCTTGAAGTATTGGTTCTGACGCAGGCGTCCCTCCTGGCGGAAACCCAGCCGTTCCAGTACGCGGGCGGATGCAGTGTTTTCGGCAATGCACCACGCGGAAATGCGGTGCAGACCCAATTCCCGGAACCCAAAATCTACCATCGCCCCCGCCGCCTCGACGGAGGTAACGCGGGTCCTCCTGGTAGGCCAGCACATCCGGCCAGTCGTCTGAAGCAAACTCCCGCAGCCGGAGGCGTTCGGTGATCACTTGCGTACCCACTTTGTCATTGCGACCCCGTACTCGATGCGGGGGTTGGCAATCTCGTCGCCGTAGCAACAGCGGTTCGTCGACGTATGTTCAGCCTCATCGAGATTGCCACGTCCCTCGACAAGCTCGGGATGAGCAGGTGCTCCTCGCAATGACAGATTAAAGTGGGTACGCGTGAGGTTCGGTGATTAGTCGCATTTCCGCGAGATTCACCCTCGAATCAGCGATTGCTCTCCGCCTAGCATTGGCCGGTAGCAAGGACCGCCCTCGGTCAGCCCCGGTGGCGTGTTTCACCGCGTTAGGAGATAGCGGACGATCCCTCACCGGACAGGTAGTCGGCAGTCCGCAGCGCCAGCGCCTGAATGGTCGTTGTCGGATTTATGCAGGCTCCCGTGGTGAAAATGCTCCCGTCGATGATGAACAGGTTGGGCACATCGTGGGCCCGACCCCACCGGTCGACCACCGACGTATCCGGGTCGGAGCCCATCCGCGCAGTTCCCAGCAGGTGCCAACCGGCGTTGCGGCGCAGCTTTGACGCTATGACGCGCTTGGCGCCGGCGGCTTCCAGCGCCTCGGTTGCGCGAGCGATGCCGTGGTCAAGAATGGCCCACGTATTATCGCTGACCGTGTAATCTATCTTGGGAGCGGGGATGCCGTGGCTGTCGGTCAATTGAGGGTCCAGCGTAACCCGGTTGTGTTGCTCTGGCAGGTCTTCGGTCATAACCACGATGCCCATCTGGCGGTGGAAGCGTTCCGCGAAATCGCGATGGTGCGCGTCGCCCCACGCCACGGTCTCGCCAACCAGTCCGCCCAGGGCGATCTGGAGGGGAGCCCCGCCGACGTTGGAAACCTGCATATCGTACCCCCGCACGAACCCGCGCCGCACGTCGGTTTCGTAGAATTCCTGGCTTAGCATCGACGAACCTCGAGGGCCCTCGTCGGATCCCAGATCCTCGTCAAACAGCCCCAGAACATATCCACACGGATGGTGCATCAGGTTGCGGCCCACCTGTCCGCTACTGTTGGCCAGACCATCAGGGAACAGAGCGCTGCGGGAGTTGAGCAGCAACCGCGACGTGCCGATGCCGTTGCACGCCAGCACTACCACGTTGGCGTATTGCGCCTGCAGGGCACCGTTGCGATCGTAGTACGAAGCGCCGGTGGCTCGCCCGGATGCGTCCACCAGAATCTCGCGGACACGCGCGTGGGTGACCAGGCGGGCACCCTGTTTCAGGGCTTGCGGCCAGAAGATGATGTCGCTTCCCGAAGGAGAACGCAGGTATTCACCGACGTCGGGTTGTCGACCATCCCAAGCAGCGGAGTGCACCGCGTTGTCCGATGACCACCAGTGCCACCCCAACTTATTGAACGCCTGCCCCAGCAATTCACCACCTCGTCCGATTGGGAGGGGAGGCGTGGGTCGCACCGGTTTTGGCGGATACGCCGGGTCGCCCTGCAAACCGCTCACGCCGTGCATACGGTCATTGAGATCGTAGTAGGGTTCCAGTTCAAAGTAGTCCATCGGCCAGTCATCGGCCACACCGTCCAGCGACTTCAGGCGGAAGTCGGAAGGATGGAAGCGGGGGAAGTGAGAACCCCAGTGAATCGTGCTGCCACCCACCGCGTTGTACATATACGGAGCGATGGGAGTGTCATCCTCGTTAACTGGGTAATCTTCGGGCAGCCCGCGGAAGTTGGGATTTGGATGGAAGTCAGTCTGCCAATGCAGCTGAGCCTGGGGGTCGCTCACCGGGAACGCGTTCTGTGGAACCCAACCGCCCTGCTCCAGGCAAACGACCTTTACCCCCGCCTGCGTAAGGCTCCAGGTGAACGCCGCGCCGGACGCGCCGGCCCCGATTACCAAAACATCTGCTACTGCCTGCTTGCTGCCCATGTGATTTGCTCCTGGTTCTTGTTGATGACTAGGTCGTGTTGACATTTGAGATATAAGGCGATTTCGCTAACTCCAGCTCGTCATTCCCGCGAAAGCGGGAATCCAGAGTACCCTGAATGTGAACGATGTCTGCTTTTCAAAGCGCCTGGATTCCCGCTTTCGCGGGAATGACGTGAAATGTCAACAGAACCTAATTTGGTGAGAATATCAAACGGCGAAAGCCATTATTCAGTTTGCACTCTACAGTCAATATCGGTCAAAATCATTTGTATCTCAACTAGCGCCTGTTGACAATTAGCAAACCAGCCCGTCACTCCTGCGAAAGAACGTCACCCCGTACTTGATACGGGGCAGGAGTCCAGAGAGGGTATGATGAAAGGATCAGAACCGTGATTAACGACTGCGGCCACTGGATTCCCGCTTTCGCGGGAATGACGGTGTTTGTCAACACACGGCGGGTGGGCTTTGACTTCCCGCAGGGCCTTTTCAAAGTCCTCCGACCTCCGCTCATGGTGAGCTTGTCGAACCATCGACGACCATCCTTCGACAGGCTCAGGACGAGCGGGTGGTTGATTTCCAACTTGACGGACGGGCAGTTTAATTCTGTAAAAGAATCAAATCCCCGTGCTAGTCCGACTGCCACCGCAACCGTTCTTCAAGCTGCCTGATGCGTTCATTGGCCGCATCCCGCTCGGCTTGGGCGACATCCCGTTCCGCCTGGATTGAATCCCGGTCGGCCTGGGCGGCATCCCGCTCGACCCTGGCGTCAGACAGCGCCGCCTGCAACTCCCCCTGGTCCATCAAAAACTCGTCGGTCTTTGGATCATAAAAACGCAGCTTGCCATCGTCCCAGCAGGGGTACAGGTCCAATGCCTGACTGTATCCTGACAACATCCCGGACATCTTGCCGGTGCGGTCATCGGCCAACTCGATCGGCTCATATCCGCCATTGACCAGCAGATCTCCGGCCAGCGGGAGGTCGTGGTATTCCCCGCCGGTGTGGTCAAACCGCCAGTATTCTGCGACGCCATAGTGGGCATACCCGAACCGCTTGCGGGTGTAGTCGGCCTGTCCAGTCCTCCGGGAAGCCACCTCCAGCACGAAATCGGGGGGTTTGCCCACTTCGCTGATAACGTAGCCGTTGCGCTCGGTTATGGCATCCGGATTCACGTCAAAGGCCACTACGCAATCGGGTACCAGCCAGCCGTCGTGGCTACGTGTGTCGTAACACAGAAAACCCTCACCGCTCACCAGCGTACCCGGTCGCGATGCGAAATGCGCGATGAGCGACGCTGCCGCATTGACGATGTGGCGGTACTGTTGCATATCGGGCGCCCGCGGTGGGTCGGGCAACTCCACCGGCGGATCCAGTTTGCCGGTCAGGCGCGGCTGGGCGGCGGGCTTGGCGGTAGTCATCTTAACCTCACGGCTCGACCTCACGACGGATCGGAGCGCTACGGAAACAACCCTTCATGCGTGAGAAAGCTCGACCGTTACTTCCGCTCGAAGACGGCGGCTACGCCCTGGCCTCCGCCTACGCACATGGTTTCCAGACCCCACTGCAAATCCTGCCTCGCCATCTCGTGGAGCATGGTCGCCAGGATACGCGCGCCGGTGGCAGCGATGGGGTGGCCCAGTGAAATGCCGGAGCCGTTGACGTTGAGGTTGTCTTCGTGGGGCAGGTTCCACTCGCGGAGCACCGCCAGCACCTGGGCGGCGAAGGCTTCATTGAGTTCAATGATGTCCATATCACCCAACGTCATGCCGATCTTGTTCATAACCTTGTTGACGGAAGCTACCGGTCCGATTCCCATGGTGGCCGGATGGCAACCGGTTACGGCCCAACCGCGCAGGTAGGCCATGGGGGTCAGGCCCAGCTCCTCGAGCTTGTCCTCTGCCACCACCAGGCACACGGAGGCGGCATCGTTCTGGCTGCTGGCGTTGCCGGCGGTAACGCAGCCATCCTGCATCACCGGACGCAGGCGTCCCAGAACGTCCATGGTGGTATCGCCGCGGGGGCCCTCGTCGGTGTCGAAGATTTTGGGGTCGCCGCGCCTCTGGGGGATGCTGACGGGGACGATCTCGGCGTCGAATTTGCCGGAATCTCGGGCGGCGACGGCGCGCTGGTGGCTCCGCAGCGCGAACTCATCCTGTTCCTGCCGTGGGATTTCGTACTGTTTCGCCAGATTTTCCGCCGTTTCGACCATGCCGCCGGGGATAGGGCCGAAACGTTCTTCGGGGGCAATGGTAACCCGGGCGCGGGCCAGGCGGTCATGGAATGTAACCGATCCAAACCGGGCGCCCCAACGCGATTCGTTGTTGTAGAACTCGGCGCCGCTCATGCTCTCCACGCCACCGGCGATTACTACGTCAGCGTTGTCGGTCTGCACCAGCATCGAGGCGTTGAGAATCGCCTGCAAACCGGAGGAGCAACGCCGGTCCAGCTGGTAGCCGGGCACCTCGATTGGCAGGCCCGCCTTGAGACCGGCCAGCCGCCCGATTGCGGGGTTCTCGCCGGAGGGATAGCCGTGGCCGAGAATGACGTCGTCAACCAGGGCTGGGTCGATGCCGCTCCGTTCCAGCGCGGCGCTGATGACCGTGGAAGCCAGCTCGGCGGCGGATATGTCGCGCAGGCCCCCGCCGAAGTTACCGACGGCAGTGCGGACTGGGGAAACGATGGCTACTCCTCGCATAATAGGGCTCCTTGTTCTGCGGACAGCGGCAGGCAAATTCAACGTAAATTGGTGGGCGTATCATACCCGCTGCCAGTGGGTATGTAAAACGAGAGCATCGTGCAAAACTGTCATTGCGAACTGGCCTGCTGTCATTGCGAGGAGCACAGCCGCTCATGGTGAGCCTGTCGAACCACGTGGCAATCTCGTTGAGTATCAAACCGTCCTCATCCTCGCGCGTGCGGCCACGGGTGAGGGCCGCCCTGATATAATCAAAACCGCTAACGTGGGGGCTTAGCTCAGTGGGAGAGCACCTGCTTTGCAAGCAGGGGGTCAGGGGTTCGAATCCCCTAGCCTCCACCATTCAACACTGTAGGCAGAACTTTTAAGCACAGGGTGCAACTGGTCGAAAAACCCCAGCCCTTGGACGCTGAACAACGTCGAGCGAATCAACGCGCCGCTATCCGTGCTTGGAAGAAACGGAATCCCCCGAAACCACTTTCCCCTCGCCAACGTGAGCTCGCAAACCAGCGCGACCGAAACCGCAGAAACATCCGTAAGGAATCTGGAATGTGCTTGGCGTGTGCCAACGAATCCCGGCCCGGACTGACAAGGTGCCAATCCTGCGCGGAGAAACAGCAACGCTATAATCGCGCCAAATCCCAAGAAAGAAGCGTGCGACACACTGCAAACCCCGACTAAGGTACTCAAACACCAGCGAGCCGAGCCGGCCAAGAACAAGTTCCCCACCGACCAGGCCAGCGACCACGGGATAAAACCGACCGCTAACCAATGCTAAAGGCCAAACTTATATCCACAAGGTTAGATTGCTCGGAAAGCCAGGTCCTTTAACCACGGTTCAACACCATGCTAATCGCATTACATCTCAGTAACGGCACTGGGAGAAAGTCCATTTTTCTCAACAGTTGGACCCAAGACGAGAGTTCGCCCGTAGGCCGGCCCGTCCGTTTCGCGCCCCAAAAAACTCAACCTGGCAAAGCCAAATGCCAACCCTGTTTGCAACGTCCCGGCGTTACGTCAACGCACGCAATGCCCAGCAGCGAGCTCAACCTACCGCTAGGTACACCACCGAAGACAAACCCGTTTAAAGCTTCCATGCTTAATTTTCCAACACCGCCAAAAGATATGGCACTCACTGACTTCAGCATCAAGGTCGAAATCCTGCACGCTACTGGTCCGGCTTTGTTAATATCCAAACTGGGACTCCCGTCGAACACTGCGGCCGGCCAGTCGCCCCGTCAAGGCCTCTGGGCAGCAAATCCGCAGCCCGAAGGTTTAACCCCCATGACCACAAGCAACACCCCGCGCTCTTACGCCCTCGAGAATCTCTTGCGCTGCCACCATTGCGAAAGTCCCATGCAGCTTGACTTTGCACCCCACCCCACCAAAAGATATGGTACGCAGAACCTTTACCCTCAAGGTAAAAATCCTGCGAAACGAATGGTTCGACTAGAATTCTAGTCGAACTTTCTTCGTATCCCAAACTAAACTAAAGCCAAGGTGAAACCCGCATATGGAGGAAGCCAATCGGCGGCGCCGGACCGTCCTCCAGGTACAGGTGGGAGAGCTTCACCTGTGGCGCCTGAGCCAATCTTCATCGCCCCGCAAATGTAGATTCCACCTTGGCATTAGTTTAGGATTCACATTGAACACTGCCGACGGCCAGTCAGCCCACCCGGCAATCCGTGAGCAAACCCCGACCCAAAGGTTCAGAACGCTATGAACAAGCATGTTACCCAGCGCTCTTACACGCTAGACAACCTCCTGCAATGCCACCATTGCGACAGCCCCATGCAAGTTCGATTTGCCAAACACCCCGACGACGACGTCTACAGATGCACACGATCCAATCCGTCTCGCGTAAACGGCTGCGCCTCCCCCGACATCAAGGCCGGCCAATTCGAGAACTGGCTACTGCAAGAGATCATGCAAGTCCTCATGACACCCCGGAACATCCGCCAGATTCAAAGCCAACTGGCCGAAGCCGGCGACGACTCCCTACGCCACGACCCCTCCGCCATCGAAGATTTGGCAACCGACCCTCTTACCTACAACGCCAAGAATGCCTTGTACATGACCAAGACGGCGTTGCGAAAGTTCATTCGTAGAATAACCACCCAAGGGACCCAAGCCACAATTGACTACTCAATCCCACTTCCGGCCGATAGCCCGTTCGCCGGCGAACACATCCAAACTATCGACCTGCCCGCCACGGTCCTAACCTGAACCGCCCACCTCAACTGATCCAAAGCATCGGGGGCGTTTCAACGCCCCCGATGTAAATGTACTACCTCGGCTCGTCGAAACGATGCGGATCAGCCTCGTAAGCAGCGAGAACCAAACGCGCAAGATCCTTCATTGTTTCCAGCCAAGGGTCTTCCTCACAGCTGTCAACAAAACGACCGGCGCCTCCCTCACCCAATTCTGATTGCGAATCTCCCGCCCGGTCGCTATCATGACCAGCGACCGACGAGATCTCATTCTCATCCGGTTCTGGTGCCGTTGACGGCCCTTCAACCTCAAGCGGCACCTTTTCATTTTCAGAAGGCCGTTCCCGGCCTTTCTTATTTTTCATGTCAAAATCCTCGTACCTTCGGGTCCATCTTATCGGACAGACTTCATCAAACTGCTAGCGCCCTCCAAACGCTCCCGGCTCTTACAGACCACTCTTCCCCTCTCATCCTTGTTCGCTGCGCAGCCTCTCCTTCACTCGGTAGAAAACCGTTGGCGCCACCAACGGCGGCGTGAATTCCCTTATCTCAATCCACTCTTGCCTGGGCACCCGGACTTTCTTAGGTATGCCGTCCGGCCCCCGAACTGTCCGGGTTTTTCCATAATAATCCACCCCCAAGTACGACTCGTTCGTCAGCATGTTCTTCAGGACAGCACATCCCCACTTTCCGCCCTTTTTCGACGGCACCCCATCCGCATTCAACTGACTGAAAATCGAATAGCGAGTCCTCCCATCGGCAAACTCACAGAAGATCCACAGGACCACCACCGCCTCATCTTCGTTCACCACACGACGCCTCAGCTCGGGGCTGTAATCGTATCCGTAGATCCCCGACCCAACCCCGCCCGGCATAACTCCTCGACGTGCCAGCGCCTCCTTTCCCCGCCTCGTATCCTCACTCATCATCTCGGTATTAAAATTCTGCACAGCAGTGTGGATGTCCCGTATGAACTTGTCCGGCACCGTAGCGACCTCTGCCGGCAAAATTGCCGGAGTATCCCCGGCAGCGGTTTGGTCTGCGCCGGTACCCTCGCTATCATTGGATGAGACCGACTCGGGTCCATACTCGGCCGGTCCAAGGGCTGCGGCGGAGGGTCCAATCTCCCGCAGTCCTTTTTTCCTGCCAAGCCGCATACGGCCCGTTATCCCATTTTTCATGACATTCTCTCCTTGCCCATCTGTCGGCATCTCGTGAAACAAAAACAGCCGGCCCGTCGCCACCCAATCAGGCAGCAACAGCCCGCTACCACAAATCAAGGTCAATCTCCGCCGTAATCGTCACCTCCCCCTGGACCACCAGCACCTTCACGCCCAAGCGCATCATCACATCCCTCTTGCACGCGACATCCAGTCCCTCCAAACTTGCCGATACCATCAGGCAGTACTCGCGAACACGCTCACAGGCAGCCAACGCGTTTTCTTCCCTCGCACGCTGCTCATCCAGCTCCGCCAGGCGTGCCCGCAGGTCCACCAGCAAAGTCGACAACCCTTCCATCCTCGCAACCAGCAATTCGAGCCTGAACGTGCCACTACGGCACAGGTCCAGTAGGCGCACCTCCTGTTGCTCCACTTTCTGAACCTCACCGCGGAGCCGCTCGATTTCCTGTCCAAGTTCCCCGGCGCGTGTCTGACAGTTCAGTTCAAGATCCGCAGTTACTCCGCTCGGGTCCCGAACAATCGCCACCACGTGAGACCACACCTGGTCCTCCAGACAATCCGCTTTGACGGCCCTCGCCCGGCATTCTCCTAATCCAGCACCCTATTGCACTCCCGACCGGGAAGCCCCACTGCACCGGTAGTACCAACGCTTCCCGGCACCTACACGTACGGCCATCGAGGCGTCGCACGACCCACACCTGACAGAACCCACCAAGAGGCGCGGACGTGCCCTATCTCCCCGAAAACGCGCCTGCCGCTTCTCCCAACCGTTCCTGCACCTTCTGGAACATTTCCTTTGAGATGATCGGCGGTGTGTATCCACTCATTTCAATCCACTCCTCTCGCGGTGCGGCAACCCGCTTGCTGTTACCGCGGCGCCCACCAACTGTCCTTGTCTTGCCGTAGTAATCCACTCCCATGTAGGACGTGTTCGACAACATCCTATGGAGCCCAGGCCGACTCCACGCCTTGCCCGTTTTCGTCTTCACTCCTTCCCCGTTCAACACCTCGACTATCTTGGACATGTTCAAACCTTCGGCATAAAGGCCAAAGACCCTCACGACCACTTCGGCTTCCACTTCGTTGAACACCCGCTTCATGGTGGCCGGGTCCAAGTCGTAACCGAAGGGTTGGGCATGGACACCGGTCGGCATTCGACCACTGCGAGTTACGGCGTCCATGCCACGGACTGTCCGCTCCCGGTGCTTGCAACGCTCCTGATTCGCACAGAGCTCGATGACGACGTTGATAAACTCAGCCCACGGCGCGAAAGCCAACGGGCCCTGCACGAAATGCACCTCCACCCCGTGCGAGGCGAACTCGCGCATCAGCATCAGCAGATCGACCAGGTTACGAGACAAACGGTCAGGGCTGTAGACAAACAGCACGTCAAACTCGCCAGTTGCCGCCATGAGGCGCACCTTGTTCAACTGAAGCCGGTCCAAGCTTACGCCCGACACGACCTCCCGAAGCACGTCTGCTGGGTCAATCCCGTAATCCATCTCGTTCGCCAACCTGACTATCTCCGCCGACTGAGAGTCCAGGGACGTCTGGTCCGCCTCGATAACCGAAGCACTGCGCACGTAGGCCAAAGCCCTCTTCTTGTTCTTCGACATGTCATTCCTCCTTGCTCTTTGCCAATGACCTAGCAACTTCGATACATGCCGCTGCCTGCATCTCCACCGACAAGCCTTCTTCCTGGTTTGTCGAACGCACACGGACATAGGCCATGGCCTGTTTCTTCCTTTTCGTCATGTCAATCCTCCGTCCATTCCAGAGGGTTTGCTCCGTCGCCGACGGACGCGACACACACGCCGCCGGCGACTTTTCCATGCGCGGCATTACCCGCCCTACCCGAGCACCTCCCTGGCGTAAGCCCCGCCGTGCGCCATCGCACGCACCCATTCTTTCTGGTCCGGACTGTCCGTCACCCGAACCACCAGCCGAACCCGGCCGCCCTCGCACTCCTGCCACCCGCTGTCCGCCACGCCGTCCACGACAGGAACACCGGCCACCCAGCCCTCAATGTGCGCACCGTCCAGGTCCAGCGACCTCTCCTCGGGCCAGATGCCGCGAGGTCCCGCTGCCGATTGAAAACCCCTCCGAGGGTCGTATGATTAAAGACGACCTCCTCGGGTTCCCGCTCGACTGGTCGTGGTGCCGCGGCCGAGGGTCCAATCTCCCGCGGCGCCGTTCTTTTCTGGCGCTTACCAAAGCCCGACGGCTGTTTAGCCATCTTGATTCCTCCTTTTCCTATGCGAAGATTTCTTTACCCAATCGCGGGTATTCCCGTGTACGCCCTGTTGTCCAAGATCCGCCCGACGCTCACAGAGTTCCACTCCCCACGCCGTTCGCTAAATGTCAATTTCGTCCAGCTGAACCGCAATGCGGCTCGCGGCCCAACCCTCCGACGCCAACTCGAACGACAGACGAACGACACCAGTCTGGTCAGGAAGACGGCCAAGGCCGGCCCTTCTATTCTTCCCGTGCATGATTCCTCTCGATGTACGTAAGCCGCTCCTTCTGGCCGGAGTACCCCAGGATGTACGAAATCAGACGGTGATCAGGGGACTCATCGGAAAACCCCCGCACAAATCGGAGCTCAACGCCAGCCTCCTCAAACTCCTGGAGGAGCAGCATGAAATGCCGCAGACTGCGCGACAGGCGATCAAGTGAGTAGGCATACACTACGCCGACCTCACCTGCCCGCACGGCCCGCCGAAGCTGGTTCAACCCCGAACGGTCGAGTTCGGCACCACTCTGCTCATCCCGGAAGACGTAAGCGGCACCGACCTCTGGCGCTCTGTCCTCGGCTACCTGACGCACACAGGCCTCGACCTGAGCCTCCAGAGTGGACTGTGCTGGCTGGACAGCATTCTCACGGGCATAAATAGCCGTGTGGAGGTCCGGCGCCAACTCGCTTGACGCGTCGGATTTCTTGGATTGCATAATTTCCTCCATGTATGACATCGTTGGTGAAAGGGCGTGCGCCTAGTCCAGCACCCGCACCACGCCTCTACAGGCCGCGTTGCGTACATCGCCCATCATCGCCGTGCGGCACCGGTAGTAACGGTGGCCGGAGGCGGTTCTGACAACCACCATGTTTAGGCCACAGCTGGTGCACCTCACGAGAACCGTCTACGTTCGTTGACTACCGCTTTCATCGGTCGCAACCCGCCGGGTCCGCAGGTACTTTCGCACTCTGTCGAAGTCACTTTTTGAAACCATCGGGGGACACCTCCTTCCGTTCTCTGTTCGGTCCCTCTTGCTCAAAAACAACCCGCGGTGTGTCAGCCGCACGGCTGACACACCGCGGCCACTTCATCCTTCTTCTTCGCTTTCCGGTTCATCGGGATCCACAATCCAGAAGTCAATGCCGAAATCGTTCCACTCTCGTAGAATTTCTCGCACCTCGGACGGATCCCTGGACAAATGGCTCTCGTGGTACACGAGCACCCACTCCACCTGGCCGTCCTTTGCCGCCTGCATCAGGCGGTCGAGTTCCGGCCTGTCCGGACCACCGGCACCTCCGCGTTCGCAGTCGTCGAGTTCTGGTTCCATTTAGCCCACCTCCTGAGCGAGCTCCTTTTTCTGGCGTTTCTGTTCCACGCAAAAAGCCGCGACGCTACCGGCCTTTTGGCCAGAGCATCGCGGCGAAAATACAGGGGTCCGAGCGCGCCTTTGGCGCGCCAACGAAAAACGTTTCAACCGACGTCCCGAACCGGGACTTGACAAAAAATGCGTATGTTATAGTGGACGTCATAGGCCTCCCCCAAACGTGGGCCCTATACCGGCCGTTGCGGTGTCTGCAAGCCCGCTTCGGCCATTTTTTATCCTTTATGGCTATGGCTTAAATTAGCACAATAATACTAACATCCCTGTAATCAAAACTCTACAACAACCCGTCACAATTCACTGAACGTCGCGCCCAACCACGAGCCCTTCATCCTGCTGCACGCTCTCAGATCCTTCCTCAGTCAGTAGTCGGACCATTTCCGCGTTGCGCGTCAAATCGCCCAAAAAGTATAGCCAACCGCTCAACCGTGACCACTCGTTCCCGTACCTCACCACACTGCCCAGCGACGACCGCGCCGACGCACCATCTGACGCGCTAGTCTCGCCAGTCGCAAAGATGGCGTCGGCCAGAGATTTCTCGCGCAGCTGGTGTCCGTATACCTGTGCAGCCGCATGCGCTCTCTCCCTGGTCGTTTTGTAACCAGACACCACACGGACGTCATACATAGGTTCGCCGCTCTCCGGGTCCGACGCTGCCCACAGGAAACCATAGTCCTCATCTGAAGGATCAACAATCTCCGTCGGGAACGAACGTCCCACGGTGCCCTCCCTACCAGGAATTCCCCCACCACCGTGCAACGCTTGTGCTTCTGCCCTGGCCTTCCTTAATATTCGCAGTTGTTCATCGTACTGCCCTTCCATCTCCCCTGCTGCGCGCTTCTTTTCCGTCTCCTGGCGTTTGAGTTCCAATATTTCCGTCTCTAATTTTATAATCGACGAGATCAGGTCAACCATCGAAGTGCCTCCCGACACAAGAACGCACGCATCACTCCATGCGACGCATAACGGCTTTCATACGATATACGCGTGCGCAAGTTATATGCGCTTATACTCGCACCCAGTGGCCATCAATGTCAAGAGAAAAATCCACATATAAAACCAGATTTACGGCCCAGAACGCATTTCACCACACAACACATCTCTACCGCACTTGCTAACCGATTAACCGCCGCACTCATGGATCCGCCCAACGCCTTCGGTGCCGCATAAACAGCCCCATACCCCGACGAGCACAGCCGTGCCCTAACTCAGTAGGCCGTATTGGCTCCGGGCAATAGAACACGGCTCAACCTACGCCTCAGTAGTCACCTCTTGACTACACAAGCAAGGCCAACAACCCGTCCCACAATACGCTGCCATAAGCCTTTCTATCCCGAACCCCGGAAGCTCCAGAGCTTGATGAATCGGAACTTTCCCTCGCCGAACACGCACACTGCCAATTTATGAGAAATACCTACCCCGGCCGCAATTGACCCCAGCAGCCCAGCGCGCCAGACCGTGAGCCGCCCGAGTGGGCGGCTTTTTGTTGTCCACCCATCCGAGCTTTCCCACGGAGACCCCACTATGTCAGATACCCCAGATACACTCCATCACATCGTCACCGACAGCCTCTTCTCAAAAGCCCAGAGCGTCATCGCGCAGGTCCGGAGAAGTATCCAGCGTCCGTTTTTGCTCGACGCCAAGCTCGGCGACCACAACAATGAGCCCATGTCCGACACCGTGATCGCTGAGGTTTACGACATACCGTTCAATTCCATCGGCAAGGCCATGGCTCAAATCACCCAAGCACTTTCACGAACGGACCAACAGCACGGTAGTCCCATGGCCGAGATTACACAGCGCGCCAACGATGTCATAGACCGCACCGCCATACCGAACCGGCACCACCGCCGCCCCACACTCTACTCAGAGTCCACTATCGGAGCCTTTATAAAACTGGGTTCAGCCGTACCCCAGCACTCGCCGCTTATCCGCGCAGCCGGATACGTCTCTCCGCCACCTGCCATTCCGAGAAGCCGTGATCTAGATTTCATGATCACGGACATCGCCGCCCACATGGCGCGGTCCCACGAACCTCAGAGTCCGCCGCAGATCCTTCAGTCCCTGCACTTCCATCAAGACCTACTCGCCAACTGGCCACGACTGGACCCGGCCCTCTTTATCCACCGCGTGGCAGGTATCCGTCCCGACGACCACGGCCTCTACCACTCGGACCAACCTTGGGGACAGCACATCAGCACGAAAAAACTGGTCGCGAACACAATGCTCCGCATATTCGCCCGCGACCAGAAACCAAGTACAACAGCGTACCTAGCCAGCGAAACCGAACGTCTCGTCGGCCACCTTCTGCCCCAAGGGTACAACACTACCGACGCGATCCGGGCCGCAGCTTACGAGTCAGACGAAGTCTCCTGGCAGGGCCTGTCAACATTCGGACTCAAGCAATGGGAAACCGCCCTCGACCCACAGAACATGGCCAGTCACCGCGGCAGGACCGGAGACCTCATCTACGCCTTCCTGATACAGCACGGCCCAGCCAACATCGACGACGTAATCGAACAGGTCCAGCAGACAACCGGCACAAAAAAGCGGACTATCCAAAATTCTCTAAACCACGACCTATCGGACCGGTTCGTCCGGATCTTCGAACGACGAGTGGCCGCAAACCCAATCCCCCAAGGCCATAATCCCGGCGCTCCCTCTCTGTTGGTGATCCCGGACGAACTCCCCCACCAACCGCCGCCCGTCCTGCATGAGTCCGAGCTCTTGTGGCTCACCCGCTACGTGCAGGCTCTAAATGACCTAGAGCCGCCACTACCGGCGCGAGTCGCCGTAACGGGCCCACGCGCCGCCGGCTTTGCGCAGGACGAACCGATGAAATCACCGTCGTGGTGGACGACGACGACAGACCCCGCCTGGAACCCCGGCTTGCGGAAATCGCCGGCGTTGCGTCCGAACTGGCACCGTCCGTGCGTCCGCAGATCAGCATCCTGTCACCTGAGCGGTGGGAACGCCAACAGGCGAGCGAATCCCGCGGAACCCATCACAACATCTGGCTGGCGCCGGACACTACTTAGCGAAAATCCGTACTCCGCATCCGCCGCCGTTTACACGGAATGGTGATTAAACCACCGAGCCAACCCGATACCCATGGCATTACCGCACCATTCCAAATAGACCAATCATCGGCCAAGCAAACCCCGTAAAACCGGGGATATCCCAAAGTGTCGAAGCGTTCCCCAGACCATTGACACCATCCCCGTCGACAAGAGGAACTCACCATCAGCCGGCGTACAAAAGCACGCCAACAGCAACCGGCCGCACCAACGCCCAAAATTCACTATCCAATCGTGCTGAGAAATCGCGATAGAGGACACAAACACGAGCTGTGACGGCGGTTTTGCCACAGGGACGACTCAGAGCCATCCGAGACAAGAAACCGGCCTGAGAGATCGTTTACACCGGTTACGAACCGTACACGTTGTAGTTCCACATCGAGTCGACAGCACGACATCCACCAGAAGCGGCTCTGGAGCGAAGAGAAGAAAGAGCAGGACATTGCCAGCACAGAGAACATCGCCGGTATTCCAGATCCGGTACCCTCAAACCCAAGACGTAATTTCGCCCCGGGCACGCAGGGATATCCAATCAAAATCCGCTGATATAAAATGCTCCGAGCACGTCGAGTCCGCCGAACCCTTCGCAATTTCCGCAGGCTTAAAAGCATGAAGACCACAAAGCAACGACGGGACCCCACCGCGAAGAAAGCCCTCAGAGCCGCGCACCGACACATCAAGAGCCTTATCGACCCACCGGCGCGGGAGCACCTCGAAACCATCCCAGCCTCCGAGGTCATCCAAGAGTGGCAACAGGCCAACAACATCCCCCAACCAGACTCAATGAAAGCCGTCGAGTCCAAGAGCGGCATAACCTTCGCCCAGTACCGCGCCAGACGCCGGAAAAGCGACGAACAGATCCTTAACCAAATCTACAAGCGACACGTCCAGCGATGGCTAACCGACTGGATCCCAGAACATCACGCCGAGCTGACTTCCATCGAAGGACAGTACCCGATGGGACTCCAACACCCCAGCATCCTCAGCTTTTCCCATGACGCGTGCAAACGCGCCACCCACCGCATCATCAACGCCTTCCCGCACCTCTTCGAAGGCAGCCCAGCGACGGACCCAGCGACAGTGGAACTCGTACACCGTATGGCCATCCAAGCGCAACACTCACCACGGAACTCGTCCGAGCATGTCCAAGTGCGATATTACCGCGCAGTCGCGCAGGCTCAGCAAGCACTGCAACACTTCGCAGACCACCAACCAGCCATCGCCATCTGGTACGGCGCCGTCATCCGTCGCCAGCCAGACGTCCACCTACCCGACGACCGAGAGACCCTGCTGCTCAGAGCATGCCACCACTCCAGCCTCTCGCCACACGAGTGGGACATCATCAGCGAATTCAACCCCGACCTCATCGCATCCACCATGCGGGAAAACCCACCCCAAGCTGCGGCCATCGCCTGGGCAACCCTCGCCGACCTCTCCCAGCCGCCCCCAATCGACGCCATCAACACCGCAGCCAAGCAGCTCGCCAAGCTTCCCGACCAGCCGCCCCTGCGTACATTCCAACCCGTCATACGCTCCTTCTACATCCACTGCACCCAGCATATCCATGACGGACTCGAACAAACACCCTTCCTCGCGCATGAACTCATCCGCGAGGTGCGGCACCGGAGCCTTGCCGCAGAAGCCCCACATCTGCTCACCGCGATACTCGAAGCCGCGCAACATATCCTCGCCAACTCAAAGCAATCCGCCGTCCCGCACATGACGTGGGAAGAATGGCTCCACCACGCCGACATACCCCAGCAACAACCCGCCGCATCCAGTACACACGGAGAGCCAGCCCACCAGACCACAGAACTACTTTCGATCCCACCCCTCGACCCAGACGAATTGAGAGAACGAACCGCGCCAACACCGCCCAAAACTCCAACCAACGCTTGGCCGCCGGTGCCAGCCAACGCCGGCGATACTCATCTGTACGGCAACGCCGCTCAACTTAAAAGACGCGGCTGGACGGACAAACTGATCAACGACCTGCTCGGAGCGCCGGACCGAACCGCACCCAACCCGGTATACCGCAGCACCGCCAGAATGCGACTGTACCAACGACAGCGCGTCGAAGCCGCCGAGCAGCACCCTACGTTCATCCAACACCTCAATAAATCCGCTAACCGCCGACTCACGGCCGCCAAAGCGTCACAACACCGCCGCAACGACACCATCAGATGGGCCGCCGAAACCCCGATCCACTGGGTCTGCCCCACCCAATCGTTTGACGAACTCCGCGCCGCATCCCGCATCAACTCAGACCACTATGACGCAGACCAACAGTGCATAGACTTCGTCATCAACCACTGCTCGGACTTCCAGGCCGCCGCCGCACAAGCCCACGGCATGACTGGCAAAAGCCAAGCCACCGCCGTACTAATCACCAGAATCTGCAACGAACTATCCCGACACTGGCCCCAGCTCCGCAACGCCTGCGAACGCAGAATCATAGATGACCTCTCAGAATGAATCATCAGCCCGCAGGGCTAAACGAGTACCCCAGCTGAGATCAGACATCAATCACCCTTACCAAGCTCGCCAAAGGGCAGACCTTCAAGGTCAAGGCACGAACCCGGTACTCGAGCGGCAGAAAGAACAACCGCGCCTGGAGCAGTCCCCAAACGAGCCCCGTTACCGCACGGGTCAAGAACGACCCACCGACGGCAACCATAACAGCGTGACCATCAGATGGACCGACCCAGACCACGTCAGCAGAACCACCACCGGGAACCGAACTCCAGCCAAATAGAGCAAAGCACGCCAAGAGCAGGAGCACCGGAAGATGGACAAATCCATAGCTAATCCTTCCGTCGCTTAACGGCGAGTGTACGGCTACCGTTAAACGCGGATGCCAGTGGTGGGATCAGACACCCCGTGCACGCGGGGATATTCCCGATAGGACTGGCGCCCTCAATGAGGAAATCTTGTTGTCCCCGTGCAAACGAGGGTATCTAAAGAGCGCACTTTTGAATCCACCTTTGTGATTGCCGTCCGCAAGCGACGCAGGAAAGCCAAATCAGGTGCGCCCCAATCCAAAAAAGCCAGCTCTCCGGCGCCCACTGCCAAGACTCGCAAACGGAAACCAGCGAAGACGTCAGTAAACGGCGAAACCACCACGGCCCAGGCGGACAACCCCAAAGACACTGTCTTCGAACTCGTAGCCCAAGTGCCCGGCCAAGTGAAAAAAGCCAGTAAGCCGCGAAAGAACAAGGCTACCCAATCCCGCAGCAACACGGAACAGCGGACTCTGCCGGACCTCCCGACCAGCGGCAGCGAAAGCAAGGCATAGCCAAAGCGGCCGCCGCGCTGACCCCGTCGCCAACGCCGGACTGGCTGAACGACGACGCATCCGTCCTTACCTTTGCTCTTAATCGCTCACAGAGATGTGTTGACGCTGTGCAGGCGTTACTGGCCGGGGTCTTCCACAGGAAGATCGGTGGTAATGAGTGCGAAGACGCCCTCGGCATCCCGCACTGGAACGGAGCGGGTGACCATCCAGATCTCACCGCCTCCCGCATCAAAATAGGGCGCCGTCCAGACGCCCGCGTTGGCGACCAATGGCGCCGTGACCCAAGCCTGCGACTCGATGTTGTAGGACGGCACGGCAAGGTCCAGTGTGGCGTAGCCGTCGGCGGTGCGATAGACGTAGGGACTGGCAGTCACCTTGCCGTCCTGATCCAGCAGTGCCGCAGCGCTGCCGTAGAACGCGGGGTGGGCATCCAGGTAGGCCCGCAGGCGTTCCGCATACGCGGCCTCGTCGGTGGGTCTCGCCACCGCCAACTCTGCCACCAAGGCATCGAGGGCAGAAACCACCTCGGCCTCCAAGGCCTCCTGGGTGGGCGGGCTGGCGGTGCACGCGAGGGTGACCACCAAGAAAATCAGGAGAAGTGAGGTGATCGCAGCACGCAAGGTCATTCACCGAATATTGGTCGGGACTCCCGTGCCCCGTACGGGCAATCTCCAGCCTTCAAGGACGGTCCCAAAGAGATGGCGACACGATACCCCGACCTTTCAGGGGAGGTCAATTCAGGCTGGCCCAGCAGAAGTTGAGCATACCAACCCTGACGTCCTATTCTCGCCAGTAGCCAAGTGCGAAACAAAGGAGCCAAAAACAACATGCCGCCGCGAGACCCAAAGCCGGTCAACCGCAGACGGAAATCCAAGCTCAATCTGGACATGCCGGAAACGGAACTCGCCGGAATGCTCCACCAGTACTGCGACCTACGCCGGCGAGGTTTCACCCAGCAAACCATCCAAACCAAGTCCGGCTGGACCAGGAATTACCAGAAACTACTGCTGGAAGAAGCCCAAAGGCGCGGAATGCCCGGCTCCCAGAAAAGCCAGGAACAGGCCCTGACAGAATGGCTGCTCGAAATGTTCGACGCCGTTGCCAAACTCAGGGCCATCCAAAGGACATCGGCCCTTTCGAACCTGCAGACCAAGAAGCGGCTGGAGACCGCCCTGGACGGCGCCAGCGGGCCAGCCCCGACCGGACTCATCATCAGAAACCCCGACGGCACGCCCGCCCGGGTATCCTGGCTCGACGCAAACGGAAACCTCATGCACCGGCCGTTCGACGGCGCCTTCCCGGCCGACTACCCCGCGGAACTCGCCCTGCGGCAGTGCACCGAAGTCGCCCGGAGGCTGGTGGCACAGCCATCGACCGACGCCCGTGATCGCGCCTACACCATGCTGCTCATGGCAGAAGATGGCCTGCACTCGTTCGACTACGAGGCAGGGAGAGACTCCAATCCCGAATGGAAGTAGCCGAGATGGACGAGGACGCGAAGCGCACCGTGATCCTGAAGCTACACCCCAACGCAGACGTAGGAAAACTCCTGCTCCAGCGATGCGGGATCAGGTCCAGATGGCTCACCGGCAACGGAGCCAGGTTCCTGTCCCGTCGTCTGCGCGAGGAAGAATTCTCGCCAGCCGTGACCTGCAACGTGCTCGAACACCTGGGCCACGACCCCGACACCTACTACAACATTGGAGCCGATTACCGGATACCGGCACCTTCCGAGGAGGAAAAAGTCCACTGCGTCCAAGGGTTGCAGGAAGCAGGGTTCAGCGACGAAATCATCGAAAGCGCCTTGGCGACGTTGGGAGTCCCGCCCGGTGGACACCATCCGCCCAAACGAAGTAGCAAAAAGGATGCCTGAATCAACGTAGCTGGTCGAGCGTAGGGCGACGCCCGCGTGGGCGACTACGCAGTAATGGCCGGCAACGACGACGGCAGGCCCGCGTGCAGAACCGCAATGCGGTGAGATGCCGCAGCAGTAACAGCCTCTCCTCACGAGTTCGTCAGAACTCCCCACGTACACCATTGCCGGCCAGCAACCGCATGATGCTGCACCAGAGGCGCTGTGCGGATCGTTCCCAGCCTCAAGGCAGATAACCCTTACGGTCTCGCTAAGCGCCCCCGCGTGTCCCCAGCGCAAGAATTTAGGGCATTCCCCGGCGTTTGCCTTGGCCTTATGGCAGGAAAGAGTGTCCAGACGTAGCACGGCGTCGCCTGCGGCTGGCACGGGGACCAGCTCCAGCGCGTCGCCAGGCCGGCAGCGTATCCGGCGTCGCCAGGCGTCCGAATGCCCAAACCGCGCAGGGTCGAAAGGAAAACGCCAACAGCTGCGGAACCATCAACACCGCCCCGCCGCGCCTGAAAACCGCCACACAGCGGACGCTGCTGCCGCTGGTCGCCAACAGTGAATACTCCGAATACTCCATTCGAAGGCGCAAACGCCACATTCCATGGTCTGGTGCTACAATCAGCGCGATCAATTCGCTTGAGGCTCCCACCACTCTGCAGAATTACCTCCTCCAGCCGGCCAAGCCGCTACAGCGGCCAAGACCCTGATTTTTCGGAGATTTCTAAATGACGACTGCCCAGTACCCAAACGATGACGTCCTCCGTAAGGGATTGGCCATCTACCGCGACGAGATGAGCGAATTCGTAGCTCGCGTTCTGAGGCAGAAACCGGGTTCCCGCCTAGAACAGACGATTGCCAACTCGCTCGCGGACCGGCAGAGGCAGGACTTTACCGACAATATGCGGGAAAACGACGGAAACGTGCCTCGCTCCATCGAAATCGGGTTTATCCCAAACCTAGTTGAGAAGAATTGGACCGACATGTTCCAGAGCCAGTTCACCAAGGCGACTACCGCTAGAAACCGCCTTCGGACAATACGGGACATTCGCAACGACCTAGCCCACGACACTAGTGGGCAGGACATCACGGCCGAAAAGGCCGAAGCCAACCTGTACTTCATCAGCGAAGCCCTTGAAAGCATCAACCGCCCTCAGCAGGCGAAAGAAGTGATGGAAATTCAATCACTAATACGCAGCTCCGAGCAACCTCAACCTACGCAGCCGGCACTAGTGCTCAGTACAGAGCAAGGTCACCGCAATGGCGACGGCCACTCGCTAAAGCCATGGCGTGATGCAATGCGTCCCAAAGAAGACGTAGCCGAAGGCTCGTTCCTGGAAGCCGACTTCGCTGCTAACCTCCAGCAAGTTTTCGACGGCACTGCCCCAGCGATGTACGGCGACCCGTTGGAGTTCTTCCGATGCACCTACGTCACCAGCGGGATCCATGACTTGCTGGTGACCGCTACCAAGCGCGTCAACGGCAAGGGCGGCAACCCCATCACCCAGACAAAAACCGGATTTGGCGGGGGCAAAACCCACAGTTTGATTGCCCTGTACCACCTGATGAACAGTGCCAGCGAACTGTCGGAGGCTCCCGACGCTAGTACCAAGGCAGAATTCCTCACAATACTGACCGACGCCGGAGTTGACCCCGACCAACGAGTGAACGCGAAGGTTTGCGTGTTACAGGGAACCTGGCTATCGCAAACGATTACCCGACGTACCGACGCCGGCGACCCGCTGAACACCCTGTGGGGCGAGATGGCCTGGCAACTCGGCGGACAAGCCGCCTACGAACCTGTGGGGACCGCTGCCCGGCGGGGTACTGCGCCAGGAGGCGAGGAATTGGACAATATGTTCCAACTCGTCGGTCCGTGCGTCATCCTGATGGACGAAATTGTCAACTATGCTCGCAACGCCGACCTTGATACCATCGGAACCTTCTTTCAGAACCTCACCGAGGCCGTCAGCCGACGCGACAACGTGGCCCTCATCGTTACGTTGCCGGTTACTGCAACCGAAGCCGGCGGCGAGCGCGGCATGGAAGCCATGGCCATGCTAGAAAATATCCTCAACCGGATGCAGACGGTCACCCAGGTGGCACAGGCCAGCAACGACGAAGCCTTTGCCGTGGTGCGGCGGCGGTTGTTCCAAGAAGACTGCGACGAAGCGACTCGGGAAGATACCTGCCAGGCTTTCTACCGGATGTACCAGCGCGGCGCCGGCGACTATCCGTCCGAAGCTCGTGAAACTCGTTACCTGGAGCGATTGCGCCAGTGTTACCCCATCCACCCCGAGATCTTCGACCGCCTCTACGAGGACTGGTCGCTGTACCACCAGTTCCAGCGCACTCGCGGCGTGTTGCGCATGATGGCGCAGACCATCAGCTGGTTGTGTGCCGACAACAATCAGGCTCCACTGATCATGCCGGGCGATTTGCCCTTCAGCGAGGCGTCAATAAGCGAAGAGTTCGTCAGGTTGCTGGGACCGCAGTGGGACGCAGTAGTGGCAGAGGTGGACCGTGACAACTCCCGAACCCATGCCATTGACCGGCAGAAGCCAGAACGCTTCGGCTCCGTTGGTGGCGCCGCCCGTCGTGCAGCACGCTCCGTGTTCCTCGGGAGCTCGACTCAGAAGGCGGTTCGCGGCGTCACGGCCCGACAAGTCAACCTCGGCGTAGTGATGCCCGGCCATGGTACCGCCGTGTACTCGGAGGCCGTTCAGACCATGGACGGGGAGCTATACCATTTCTACCGGGGCAACGACAGTCGCTATTACTTCGACTCCGAAGAGAACCTAAACAAGGTAGCCAATGATCGCGCCGCCGAACTTGGCAACGAAGCACTGGATGCGGAAATCATCCGCCGCCTCAGCGAGTTCAACCAGCGGAACTCTGACCGCGCCGTCATCGCCTGCCCGGAGTCACACGCTGACGTACGCGACGACGACTTCGTTAGACTGATCATACTGCGCCCCGACCAGCCCAAACCCAGCCGCTCCGCCGAAAGCGACCATGCTTCGGAGGCAGCCAAAACGATGTTATATGCCTGCGGCAACGAGGCTCGGCGCACTCGCCCTAACACCCTGCTGTTCCTAGCCTCGTCCAGCGACGGCGTGCGCGAAATGCGCGCCACCGCCCGGCGATTCATAGCCTGGGACTCCATCATCAACGGCAACCGGCGGGTGGCTAATCTGATCGGCGACCGCCGCAATCAGAGCAGCGAACAGCAAAAGGAAGCCAACAGAGCACTGCAAAATGCGCTTGGCAACGCCTACCGCTGGACAATGGCGCCCAGCCAACCCAACCCGCAGAACGCCGAGTACGACGCCGACAACTGGCGACAGATCAGCACACAAGCCGACATCGCCGCCAACGCTTTCCAAAAATTCGTGGCGGATGAGCTACTCGTTGACGCGCTGGCGCCCGAAGCGCTTACCCGGCGATTGCAAGAGCGGCTCTGGAGTGGCCCCAACCCGCGCTATCACGTCACCGTTGACGAACTGTGGGACCTGCTGACCCACAACGTATATCTGGGGCTTCGGCTGCGGAACAGGCAGGTTCTGGAACAGTGCCTGAACGAGGGCATCAAAGCCGGTGTCTTCGGACGCGCCGACGGCTACGACGTCACCACTAATGAATACCGCAACCTGCGGCGTGGCATCAGCGAAAACAGCCTTCCTTACCAGGTTCCTCCCCTGTCTGGCTCAACGTTGATCATTGAACCGGACATCGCCCAGCTGCACCTGGACGAAAACGATGGCTCTGCGAGCGGTGAAGAAAGCGCCGACAAAGGTGACGCTGAGACCAATGGCAAGGAAACTGATGAAACCACCGAAACCACTGAAAACAGTAGCAACAGTGGCAACGAAGCACCGTCGCCTACGCCCGTGCCGAGCCGCCCCCGACGCATCGTGGCCCGAAAGACGGTAGCCCAACAGGAAGCATTTTCGTACGATTTCAACACGACCATACGGGACGAAATAGCCCGCATCATGGCCGCCGCCGGCTGTGCCGTGACAGTAGAAGTCATCGTGACTGGCAGCAACGACGACGGGATTTCCGAAAATGTCGCCCGCAGTCTGCGCGACAACAGCAGTATGCTGGGCATTGATCTGACAGACGACATCACCTCCTGAAAATCACATCAACATACAGTGCGTAAAGAACGCATCCGTCGCAATCTGCCGCTCTACCGCTACGGATCAGAAACGCATGGAACCTACGATCCTCGAAGCCCTGTTCCTGCCGTGGTGGAAAATCGTCGCGTATATCGGTGCAATCGCTTTGGCGATAATTACCATCCGCATAACGGTCAAATTCGACGTCAACACCTGGCTCGAGAGCAGACGCGACGCCAAGGCTACCAAAGAATTACGAAAAAGAGCCGAGACCTGCCGACACGTTTGGACACTTTACCGTTCTAGCCAATACTCTCTGTGCAATCAGTGCACAGCAGTAATCGCCACGTCAACCTTGTTGCTATTCCAAAACCATCCAGATGTTTTGACGGCCGGGGAAGTTTGGGGTATGCAAATCGTAACGGGAAAAGGGCAAGTCCTTGTGGAAAGCCCATTCGGTAGTGTGCGACGATGCGCATCATCGTCGCACCAGTGGACACATTGTATGGAGGTGGCCCTGTGGTCAGTATTGCAGTTCTCCCCTACCGCCGCAAACTCATCGAAGTTGACTTACCGCTGGACGTGATCAACGCCGAATCGGCGCGGGAGAAGTCCATCCGTCACGGCCACCCCTCAACTCTGCATCTGTGGTGGGCACGCCGTCCCCTAGCCGCCTGCCGCGCCGTCATCTTCGCCAGCTTGGTGGACGACCCCGTGGACTGCGCGGATGAGTTCCCCACTGAGGATGTACAACGGGCAGAGCGACAGCGGCTGCACGACCTCATCAAGCGGCTGGTCAAGTGGGAAAGCAGCAACGACGCCAACTTGCTGGCCGAGGCTCGCTACGAAATTGCTCGCTCGGTAGCCCGCGTCAATGATGAAACGGCACCAACGGCGCCGGCCGCGGTGCTCGATTACCTGAACCGGCAAGCCAAGCCAATTTACGACCCCTTTTGTGGCGGCGGTTCAATACCCCTAGAAGCCCAGCGCCTGGGCCTGCGCGCCGTCGGCTCCGACCTCAACCCGGTAGCCGTGCTGATTACCAAAGCCATGATTGAGCTGCCGCCCAAATTCGCCAACCGTCCGCCGGTGAACCCCGACGCCGACCCTATGGGCCTGACCGTCGGCAAAGGCGAACGCGCCAAACAGGTTCTATGGCGAGGCGCCGCCGGATTAGCCGACGACATCCGCTACTATGGACGTAAGATGCGGGAAATGGGTTGGGAACGCATCGGCCACCTGTACCCTAAGGCTGCGTTGCCCGACGGTGGCGAGGCCACGGTAATTGCCTGGCTCTGGGCACGCACCGTGCCCTGCCCCAACCCTGCCTGCGGCGTGGCAATGCCCCTGCTGAAAACCTTCCAACTTTCCAAGAACAACCGCCATTGGATAAAGCCGACGCTACATCAAGGCACAAACGCTGTTTCCTATACGGTACAAAGCAACAGCAAAGATGTTCCAAGCAACGGCACCGTTGGTCGAAGTGGCGCAGTCTGCATAGCTTGCAATGGAGCCGTTCGGTTAGAGTACGTTAGTGAGCAGGCACGCTCTGGCAACATGGGTGAGCAAATGACGGCCGTCGTCGCAGCCGGAAACCGCAAGCGGTTGTTCCTGTCAGCTACCGACGAACATATTCAAGCCGCCGAGGATGCAACTCCCAATTGGAAACCTCAGCAGGCGGCATCCGACTCCGGTAATGTGCTGCGCCCCAGAAGGTACGGGGTTACACACTGGCACCAGCTATTTTCTGAAAGGCAACTAACCACGTTGACAACTTTCAGTGAAACGCTTTCGGTTATCCGACAGATCATGACGGAAGACGGTGCTGGAACCGAGTACGCCAACGCCATCGTCACCTATTTGGCAATGGCCATCGACAGGAGTGCTGACAACGGATGCAGTTACGCCCGTTGGCACAACTCCGGCGACAAAGTCGCCGGAGTTTTTTCGCGTCAGCGAATCGCGATGGTTTGGGATTTTGCTGAAGCGAATCCGTTTTCCGACTCAACCCAAAACTGGATGGCACAAGTTGAATGGGTCGCAAGGGTAATCGAACGATTGCCGCTCAATGTCAACAACGGCGTTGCTCATCAGGCTGATGCGGCCACCACCATTCATGCCGATGGCGGACCGATCATCGTCACTGACCCACCCTACTACGACAACATCGACTACGCCGATCTGTCCGACTTCTATTACGTCTGGCTACGACCGCTGCTGCAAGACATTTACCCAGATATGTTCGCCGGGATCCTCACGCCCAAAGCCGAGGAAATTACGGCCATTCCATCCCGGTTTTCAGACCCCCGTCAAAGGTTCGACAATCTGATGGCACAAACATTGGAATTGATAAGGGAACGTTGCTCACCAGAGTTCCCATCGTCCATTTTCTATGCGTACAAGCAGCAGGAGCAAGAGCGAGAGGGCGTCACTTCGACCGGTTGGGAGACCATGCTGACATCGGTAGTGAAGGCTGGCTTCCAGATTGTTGGAACTTGGCCGATGCGCACAGAAATGTCGGTGAGAGCCAACGCTATGAACGCAAATACCTTGGCCTCATCAGTCATTCTAGTCTGCCGCCCCAGACCAGAAAACGCGCCTGTAGCCAGCCGCGGCGATTTCGTCACCGCGTTAGAGCGGGACATGCCGGCCAAACTGGATCAGTTGACCAGGGAGGCGCACATTGCCCCGGTGGACCTGAGGCAGGCCGCCATTGGCCTCGGCATGGCCATCTATTCCCGCTACCGGAATGTGGCTACACTCGCCGGCGAAACCGTAACGGTGCGCCAGGCGCTCATCGCAATCAACGACGCGGTGGACGCCTACCTGCAAGAGCAAGCCGGCGAACTGGACACCGAAAGCCGTTTCTGCCTAGACTGGCTGCGGGCCTACCCCAGCGGCAAGGGAGACTACGGCACCGCCGAAAACCTCGCCCGCGCCTACGACCTCACCATCGACGACCGACTGGAGCAAACCCACCGACTGCTCCACGCCAGCCAAGGCCAAGTAGCGCTGTACGACATCGACGCCTACGATGAAAAGCGCAGTTACCCCTCGGGAGAGGAAGTAACCGCTTGGGAAGACTGCATGCGAATGGCGTACCAGATGCAAACCGGAGAAGACCGTAAGGGCGTCGCCGGCTGTGTCCCCGTAGCCCGGCGCGCCGGTGACCGGTTGGACAGCGTGGAACGGCTGGCACGCATCCTGTACGACCACTACAACTCGCGTAACGACTCCCAACGGGCGGTTGCGTTCAACAACGTGGTAACGGCATGGTCTGAAATCATGCAGGAAATGAACCGACCAAGGGAACGGCAACTGATCGGAGAAGTAGGACTCCCGCGGAACTAGTGAACCATGTCCGGCGAGCCTACTTACCATACTGCCCGGCATCGGCTCGAGAGCAATCAGCAGAGCTACAACCGAGACGCAGTACGCGCTCTGGTAACCGACGGTTGGGGCGTGTACGCCATTTGGAACGGCCCATACGATTGCCTGTACATTGGCAAGTCAGCAGATGGGGAAAGCGTCAAAACTCGCTTGTTGGACCACCTGTCGCCCCAAGAGCGGCACAGCAACCGTCGGCTGTACGACGCGCTGTATCTGAACCGCGACCACGTTGAGTTCGCAGTCTGCCTGACCGACAGCCCAGAGTGGGCAACCGAATTGGAAGATCGCCTGATCAAGCACTACCAGCCGGAGTGCAACAGCCTGCTGAAGTGAGGAAACAACCAATGCGAACTGTGGTAATTCCCCCATAGGACATTGGCGACAGAATTCCCAGTAATCCGCCCCCAAAGTGAATGCCACCCAACTGTAGAGCGGCGGATGCCGCCGCTGGCACCATGAAAGCGTCGCCGACTAAAGGCGACGCCGGCCGCCGCCGACGCTGGGCGGCCGGTTCCGTTCCCGGCACCAGATGCCGAACACGGGCACCAACGGTGCAAGACGGCCTCTCCGCCACTCCAGCGCAAGAATTCGGCCGCGTCCCGCGCGACCAGGAGCATCAGCGTGTCCACCCAGAGCGTCCATCTGCCCATCCAGTCGCAACAGAGCCTCATCTTGGCCGAAACACCGGAACCACACCGCTGCCCCCACGGACGACCCACCACCGTGCAGATCTCGACGCTCCGCCTGGAGCAGGAGTTCCGCCGCCGCTAAAGGTGCATACGCGCCTCCGGTGGAAACTCGGCACTTTTACGGGTATGGCGGCAACGAGCTAAGACGCCAACGCCGATTAGTGTTCAATCAAGGGTCAAAGTCCACCGCATACCCTAAAGCACGAAGGTCAGCGGCTAACTCATGAGCTGGGCGTCCTGAATTTCCAGGTTCCAGAAGGAATCGAGCAATGCGTCGAACCCAATGGGACTGTTCACCCGACTGCAGATTGATGTGGATCAATCCACCTGATTGAGCTTCCAGCTCATACCCCAAGTCAGTCAAGACTGACCGGAACAGGCTGTCTAGGCCAGCCGCTTGCAACTCATTGAGCACAGACTCAGTATCCGCAAAGGCTTGCAGAGTTCCCCACACTATAGTGCGCGATCGTTGAGGATCGGTTTGCGGCAAATTCAGCCATTCGTCTCTATCCACTAAAGCTCCTTTGATTGCATTCTGACCAAGCCATAGCCGACCGCAGGCTCTCCGATTTTCACAACCCAATCGAGTGAAAACCATAATACGCGCATAACCCCTTCGCCGTCTCAGTGCGCGTCGCCAGAGTTGGTGCTCCGCTTGTGATGGTTGCACGAACACCACCAACCAGAACCGGCACCGCAGAGATCCGTCCACAGCGCCTCAGGACCAACTCTGTTGTCCGCCATGACAGGCCCTGTAGGAATAGTCTAAACTGCCGATATGCACGACCCGAAACACGGAAGCGATTTTCGTCACACCGCCAAGCACCTTACGCCAACAACTCAATGGCGTCCCAAATTCGCGATTACCTCGCCAACGGTCCAGACGGAAATCTACCACTCTCTAGACCACGTTTGTTGGTTTCGCGTTGGCTATTCGCGTCCCACTGCGAAGGTGCCTACGGCAGTTAAGGAGTGGCCCAGAGCAGTCGAAATTCTGCGCAAGCACCGTGCAGATCCAACTTCCCTATAAGCCGGGTTAGTTTGCGCTCCAAACCCAGACTCCGTCTTCACTCAAGCGCGTGGCCTCCGAGCAAAGAACGCCCGCGATGAACCCAACCGCCGGAACGCGCCGCCCAGATCCTCCGTTTCGAGAAACGAATCCGCACTGAGGTCCGCGCCATGAAAAACACCATGCCTCTCCAGACCGTCTTTTCGGGCCGCGTATTTGACATACCGGATTACCAGCGCGGCTACGCCTGGGAAACCCAACAGGTGGACGAGTTCTGGGAAGACCTCCAATCCCTGCACCCCAAAAGGCTTCACTACGCCGGCACCATAGCACTCTTCGAGTCGGACGCAGCGCCGACAACCATGGACAACGAGGGCAACCACTACACCCGCTCCGAAGTGGTTGACGGCCAACAGCGCCTCACCACCGTTGTGATACTGCTCAACGAAATCGCTAAAGCCCTCCGTTCTCTGGACGAACACGACACCCTTGCCCAGGGCATCACCAAAAACTTCATCCGGGCCACAGGCATGCACGGGCTTCCCCTGTACAAGCTCAACCTCAACCAGGAAACCGACCAATTCTTCAAGGACCATGTCCTTCCCGACGCTCCCCAGGACATTGCCGGGCCTCTCGTCGCAGCCTCGACCAGGCTGCGTAATGCTCGGGAACGTCTCGCCCTTCGTTTAAGCCAAGGTCCAGAGGACCACGCCGAACGTAAAAGCTGGCTTACTTCGCTGTACGAGAAGATAACAAGTTCCTTGCGGTTCAACAGGTTCGAAATCGAAGACCCCACCGACGTCGGGCTCATCTTCGAGGTAGTTAACGACCGTGGCAAGTCCCTCAGCGACCTCGAGAAGGTCAAAAACTTCCTCCTCTATACAGCTTCACGCCTCGGCATCGACGAAGTCAGCAAAAAACAATTCGCCGATGCCGTCAACGACACGTGGAAAGCAATCCTCACCAACCTCAGTCAAGCCGATCTCGATTCCGCCGCCAACGAGAACCAGTTGCTTCGCTCCCATTGGATAATGGACTACGATCCGCAACCCCACAATTGGCGCGGCGCCAAGAGCATTAAGGAACGCCTCGATCCCGGCCACATGGACACAGGTGAGGCCCTCCAGCAACTGTTCGACTACCTCTCGAGCCTTCGAAACTCATGCGTCGCATATTGCGACTTCCTGAAGCCGAACCGAACTGATGCTTTCAACATCTTCCCAGCCAACTCGCGTGGCGAGGTAAAAGCCTGGAACCAGAGGCTTGCGCGCATCGGCGTAACAGCCACGTTCTTGCCGCTCTTCATCGCAATACGGAAACGCTGGCCCGAGGATCCGGCACCGTACCTCGAAACTCTAAGACTCTGCGAAGCCGTCGCCTTCCGCACCTACCGCATCTCCCGGTTTGCGGCTCATTACAGGCAGCCGGCAATGTTCCGACTCGCCAATAAGGTATCCCAAGCGGACAGCGTTCAAGACATCCTTCCCGAAATAAAGCGCCATTACGACAGCCGCGACGCAAGACGTGAGTTCGCCCAGTTCTCGGACCACGACGTACTACACAACTGGTTCGGACGCTCGGGTCTCAGCTACCTGCTGTACGAGTACGAAACCCACTTGGCCGCCGCCCAGAGAGGGCTGCCGATAACGCCCTGGGGCCACATCAACAACAGCTCCATCGAACATATCTCTCCGCAGTCCATCAAAGGCCAAGACTACTGGATCGAACGCTTCGACGAGCAGACCCACCGGGACTACGTCCACGACATCGGCAATCTTTCCCTCACCAACGGCAACGAGTCCTTGAGCAACAAGCCGTTTCCGCAGAAGCGCGACTGCGGTAATGCCGGCCCTTATTGTTACCGCCACTCAAATCTTAAGATCGAAAACGAAATCGCGGAAGCATGGTCTGACTGGACCGTCGACACCATAGTCGAACGCCGCCGTCGCATTCTCCGGTGGGCGACAAAACGGTGGCACGTCGACTTCGACGAACCCGACCAGCCGTCTTACGACCCGGACGACGACCCCGACGAGACTATGGAACCCGAACTAACGAATCCCGCGACACCCTCGTAGAACACCTCAAACGCATTGAACAGCAGGGATTCAACCTGCAACGCGTCGACGCGATGACGTAGTAGATCAACCTGCCGCAGCGACTGCTGGACGAATGCGCCACCGAGCAGATCATCAGCTCACCGCAACAAGCGGTCGCCGCCACCATCGCGTGGACACTCAGCGTCCCGCGCCGGCGACGTACTGGACACGGGAGAGATGCAGGCCATCATCGAGCAGCTGGCCAAAACGCCGGAGCCACACCGCTGTCCCCATGGGCGGCCCACCATCGTCCAGACCTCGAAACTCGCCTAGTGGTCCGAAATCTTTGTAATGATGGGTTGATTGGTACAGGGCCTTTCCCCGGCCATACAGGGCTTTATGGAGACTATCGTCGAGCAATCTGGCATTCCACACCCGTCATTTCAAAACTGTCCGGCTACTAGTATTACAACGACGGATTTAGTGAATGACGCTTGACGTTCCGCATCCGAGGGTGGCCAAGCTATCCTCATCTGAGTATCGTCCCCGTTTGGCGTGGGCCGAAATCTGGGTCTGTCTTTACCAACCGTCGTTGTAATACTAGAAAGCTGGCCGGAAACCCTGGTTGATTTGGCGAGGGGTTATACTCCGGGCAATCAAGGCTAGCGGAGCAGGGCAATGCTGGGAAAGCGTTCGGACCAGAGGGGCCTTTGGGAAGCGGACCGGTTGTATCTGGACTACGTGGGCCAGGACACCTTTTACGGTTTGCTGGCCTCACTGCGGGGCCAGCTGTTCAGCGATGACGATTTCGCCGAGATCTTGACATGCCGTACTGTTTTGGGTCATTACAAGATGGCGCCATTGGCGGCACAGCGTCTGATCAACACGAGGCATTTCGTCAACCTGTACTTGGCGTCCGGCAACGGCCAGCCGGCGGATGCCGGAGTAACCACACTGATCGGCAACCGCCGATGGCGAAAACCGAACGTGTAGAATAAAGCCACAAAACGCCAATCCGGGACCCCATCAAGACAAACTGTATCCATGTCAGCAAGGTTCGCAAAATGGACGACAAGGAATACGAGGCAACAACCGCAGCCTTGTACCAAGCAATGGGAAAAAGCTCTGGCATCGCCATCAAGGGTTTCGGAGCCGGTTGCCGCATCCAAGGAAAGTCAGGCAGCTGGTACCAAATTGACGTACTAACCAAGCAGTCCAACGGATTGCAAACCGTCAGGACAGCCATCGAGTGCAAGTACTGGCGAAAGAAAGTTACCAGGAATGTAGTGAGCAACTTGATCACCACACTCGAAGACACCAACACCGAGAAGGGGGTGATCGTCTCAAGAGAAGGGTTTACGTCTGGAGCAATGGCATTGGCGAAACAGAGAAATATCGGTTTGGTCGAGATGCGAGAGCCCAACCACGTTGACTGGGAAGGGAGAATCAAGACAATCTGCATCAGGCTACACCTTACGTTTCCTGAATTTTACGATTTGGAGTTCGTACAGCCTCCACGGCAAGCTGGAGAAAGCATCCAGCTCACGACCTCAGGAGCAGAGCTCACCATCAACGAACCCGGACATGAACCCAAGACACTCGACCAAGTTGTCAACGGCGCGGTTAGCTCGGCAGCTCCAGCAGAGCAACAAATTGAGGTCCACTTCCCTGCTGGAACCACAATGGAGATCCGAGGGTTCGACAAACACGCGATGATAGAAGCGGTACGGTTCAGGGTGAAACCCCGCGTCCATGAAGAAGACATTGTTATTGACGGAGAACAAGCCATACGGTTAGTAGTCAAAGAAGTCTTCGAAGAACGGCGATTCAACGTCCGTCACGATGGGCAGATCACAGAAACTACCGCTTCGTCAAGTACCATAAATCCGCACAGAACTTAGACATGACCATCCTCTACGCTTGCAACTACGCAGACCCGCTGATTCGCCTTCGGCCGATACAGGATAGCGACAGCCGCGGCTAAATCGCCATGAAGTGCTTCTGCCTCTCTGGTTTCACCTCGGTCGCCGACTTGATGGCGACGCCACCAGGCCGAGTGCACATCCTGGCCACGGGCTAGACTGTGGGCGCCCAGCATCCAATGTACGCCTCGGGAAGGACATGTCCAACTATTCGTCCGGACTCGGCAGCACGAACTCTCTGGGCACCGGGGACCACAAACTAAAGGACAGACGTTCCCTCATCTAATGAAATTTCCTACGTCGCGAATGTGTGCACCATGCCCACCAGGCAACACCACTACGTTCCCCAATCCTACCTTAAGCGCTTCGCCAGCAAACCGAAGCGGATAAACTTGTTCAACCTGCACCGGCGCATCGCCAAGGAAGACGTGAGCATCAAAGACCAGTGCCGGAAGCCCAATTACTATGGAGATCAAAGCAACGAGGACGCACTAACGGTCATGGAAACCGCGGCGGGTAGAGCAATCAATCACTTAATCAGCCACCCTGAACGAACCCTACCTATGGCCATCCTTCGGTTCGTAGCCATGCAGCACGTACGTACTCCGGCATCGGTCAACGCCGCAGCAGAGATGTCCCGAAAAATGTTTGAACTGACGGTCTCACCTCGTGCCAGCGACGCTAATCAACTGGAAAGATCCGTAGAATCATTCGTGGCCCGCGAGTTCGTTCCAAACATGGGCATCAAAGTGACCAGTGCAATCTCCGATCTGAGGTCCAGGGTTCTCAGCCACCCTGAGGCCGTTTTTGTTACCAGCGACAACCCAGCGTTCTTTTACAACCAGTATTGCGAACAAGCCCAAAACACGGGCATTGCCGGCGCGCTCCGCGCCGGCTTGCAGATCTTCCTCCCGCTGTCTCCAAATCATCTACTAATGCTCTATGACGGCGGAACGTACGATTACGTAAATAAACGAACGCTTACAGAATCCGACATAGAGGCTCTCAACGGCCTCCAAATCGTAACCGCCCAGCGAAACATCTACTTTGACGACTGGCACCAACTAGCCCGAGTAACCGCCCTAGCCGACAGGTTTGCCCAATTGCGAACCGAAAGCCATGGCAAAGCCGAGGAGATCGAGAGCGACCAAAACGAGAACGAATCGTTGATACACGGCTACCTGGAAATTCCCAATGTCGGGCTCGACCTGTCGGTTCTTCGGTTGAAGAAAAGAGCACTCCGGGTCCCGATGGACAAACGCCTCAGCGGAACGAGACGCCGACCTCAGAAAGAGAGAAATCAAAACCGCAACTCTGACGTTAGTACCTACTCAAGGGTCATAGCTCGCTTATGACACCAACCTCGCTGAAGACGATAGTGGCGTACCACAACTGGACAAACGGCTCATCGTGACCATACATCAGGAATTCTGACCTTGGTACGGTCGACGCCTCGCCCGAACCATGGAAAACGCAACCCGCAACTCAGGCACCTGCGGCTGGAAACCGTTCTGTGCCACGGGCTAAACTGAAGGCGACCAGCATCCGACCGCTACCATGACCTATCGTGAACCTTTACCCGACGACTGCCCACCCGACGAAGCCGAGGAAATCGGTTTCCCGCGGGTTGTGTACCGCCTGGTGCGAAACCATCCGCCCGCCCATGACGACTTCCAGTCTCAACAGGCCGAACAGCCGGACCGTGTCTTCCGAGACGACACCGAATGTCAAACCCGAGGCTTGTCGGTCTTCGCCAGCCGGAATGTTGCCGAACAGCTGTCAACAAGAGGAATCCTCAGAGGAACGGCGGTTTGTCGGGTTACCCTGGCATCAGGCGCGGGAAGCATCCAGCCAACGGGCCGACGTTCTCATCATACTTGGTGGCCGCTGGCTAACTACGACATCCTGGCCAACTGCCGAGTGGTGGTACCATGAAAACCATCAACATAACCGAAATTCTCGAATACTACGATGGCATCCTGACCTTCGCTGCCCGCGACCCCATTGGAGGTCACTACGTCGGCGACATGATCGACAAAGAGGGAGATTACGACCGTTACCTGGTGGTCGGCGTCAGGCCCGACCGTCTCGATGATCTGCGCGCGGGTCAGGTTGACCTGCGCACTCTGCTGTTGGAAACACCCGAGGGTAAATGGTACATCACGACGCCCGAAGGAAACATTGATGATCCACAAGCACTGGTGCCACAGTCAACGCCATTGGCAGAATCCGACTATCTTCCCGACGACGGTTACTTCCTAGGCCCCCAGGAACCGGCTGACGGCAAAGCCATACAGCGCGCCGTGGAACAGGGCAAAGTAGTTGAACTCACCGGCCAGGTTGACCGGGTTAGCCGCAGTGCGGGCGAATGGAGTCTGCTCACCGACAGTGGAGTAAAGACCGGCAAGACCGCCCCCTTCGGGCCTGGACTGGACGGCCTACAGATCGGCAAACGTTACCGATTCAAGTGCGCTGAAGTCACCGAACTGGACCCGTTGTGGCGGGACCGTAAGACCCTCTACCTGCACAGCATCGAACCCGCCTGAGGCGCCGGAACCAGTCGCAAATGGCCAGAAGACCCCAGAGTGCCTATGACGCGCCCAGGGGCTGTTTCCGGAAGAAATTCGGGGTGTCCTGTTTCCTACCCAACCTGATGACACCCGGCGGTGGCACGCAAACGACCGTCACCGGCACAATGATGTTGTCGCCGCCCAACGGCGACGCCGGCCGCCACCGACCAACGGCGCGGCCGGCTTTTTGTCGGTAACCCGGTACAGCCCAACCAGTAGCGCATCCGGACAATGGACGGGACAGCGTGCCGCCCAGCCTGCCGGCCACGGCGCTGCTGCTGCAGACCTACGACCAGGTGAGCGACGCCGAGGCCAAGGCGAGGGCTGACTTCGACATCCGGTGGAAAAGCCTGCCCTCGGCCACGACCGGGGGTCGCCCTGGGGATTGAGATTGAGGATAGACCCTTTGGCCAAGAGTACCCTTTGCCAAGAGCACGCTGCAGATGTTCCGGGCGCAGCTGATACTGCACGACAAGGTGCGGGAGGTATTCGAGGGCAGCCTGCGCCTGGCGCGGCAGTCGGGCTACCTGAAAAAGCGTAGGATGCGGGTGGCGCTGGACACGACCTACATCCTGGGACGGGGCGCGGTGCAGGACACCTACAATCTGCTGGCGGACGGGATCGTCAAACTGTTGCGGGTCCTGGCGGCCGTGGCGAACATCGCTGTCGGGGAATGGGCCGAAGGTCAGGGGTACGAGCGGTACTTCGGGTCCAGCATCAAGGGCGAGGCGGTGATTGACTGGTCGGACCGCAAAGCGCGGGCGGCGTTGTTGGCTGAGATAGTGGCCGATGCGGACCGGCTGCTGGAACTGGCGCGACAGGCGTGGGTGGAATTGCCGGAGGACAGCGGCCAGCGGCAGAGCATAGTGGATGGGGCCGGAGTTGCTGGGACAGTTGCTGCTCCAGGACGTCGAGCGCAAGAGCGGCGATGGCGATGTTGATGATGCTGATGACGGGGTGAGCATCAGGGATGGGGTGAGCAAGGACCGGATGCTGTCGGTGCATGCCCCGGAGCTGCGCCACGGGCACAAGGCGGCGATTGTGGTGGACACCGACAGCCAGTTGATCACCGCCGTGGACGTGTTGCCGGGCAACGCTCCCGACAATTTGGGGGCCTTGGAACTGGTGGAGGCCAGCGAAGCGAGTACCGGAGCGCCGGTGGAGGAAGCCATGGGCGACGCCGCCTATGGGGACGGCGGGACTCGCCAGACCTTCGCCGACGCGGGACGCCGGTTGGTGGCCAAAGCGCCGGGCCGGCCCGACCGGAAACACTTTCCCAAAAATGACTTTCACCTTGACCTGGCGGCGGGCAGTTGCACCTGTCCGGCAGGGCAGGTTACCCACGCCATCGTGCCGGCGGGAAAGCGGACGGATCGCACCGGTCGTGTCTATCGATTGCAGGCTTTCCAGTTCGACGGGGCGGTATGTGGGGTATGTCCGCTGCGGCCCGAATGCATTGCGGCCCAAGGCAGTAAAGGACGCAGAGTGCTGATCCATCCCCAGGAAGGCATGTTGCAGCAGGCCCGGGCCTTGCAGCAAAGCGCCGACTACGACGAGTATCGAGCGCGACGGGTGGTAGTGGAGCACAGATTGGCCCGGCTGGTCCAGCTGGGCATCCGGCAGGCCCGTTACTTCGGTAGGGTCAAGACGAAATTCCAGCTGTATCTGGCGGCCACGGTGGCCAATCTCACCCTGGTGTTGGGCAAAATCGGGCTGTTGGGCAGTACCGATGGCGGTGCAGCAGGCGACCGCGTCGTCCGCAATGATGTCCGCGCTGTGGTCGCCAATGCGGCGGCCAATTTCAGCGCCGTCCGGCTCGGACAACTATGGTCCCTGATTTTGTTCGTCTCGGCTTTGCCGCCGAAATCCCTCTCCCCAACCAGGGTTTTCCGGCCCGGTTTCTAGCATGGTTCACATAGGGCATCCTGATTGAAACGGCCCTATTCGTCGAGCATTGAGCGAAATTGCGGCAATAGAAGAGGAACCGTTCTGTACAACCCCGAGTGTCTATCCGGCACGAGGGCAATATCCAAGCGAGACCACCTCAGCCGAGCCTGCGAAGAACCCACGGCCTACCTGCACTCAATGCCAACTCGTCCGACACCGAACTCGCCGGTTGGCCTGCGGCATCTATCAGACGCGCCCGGACGCGCCGCCGAAGAGCATTCCGGGAACGCCGGCGTGCCGAAACGAGTTTTACACCGCCCCAGTTTGATGACGCTCGGCCGTAGCGCGGGATCATCAGGCGCTGGCACAATGAAAGTGTTGCTGACCGACGGCGGCGGTAGCCACTGACCAACGGGCGGCCGGTTTCGCATCAGTATGCAAGACGTAACCGACGGCGGGTGTGGACTACGTCTGTAAACCGGCGACGAGATTTGCCCCCTGCACTCAGAAGACTAAAGCCATCGCCGGAACGGCCAAAACTCAGAGACGCAATCCGTCACGAAGTAGACCCTTTTCAGTCATCGTCCCAGCGGAAAAGGAGTTCCGCAATTTTCTCGTTCCTCCCTTATACCACTGCCACGCGGCTAGGAGCGTAAAATGGAACGCCGATTTGCGGGCCAAACTTTCGAATGCGTCGGACCAATACGTCCGGAGCGTGATAGTGGCGGTGCGCTGATTGAATCTAGGCCGGAATCGGCGCCCAACGCCTCCCTGCACAGGTATGGCAAGGGGCCATTCTGTCGTTTTCGGATTGCACAAGAGAGTCGTTGGCAACGTGGCGGGGTCTATGTCATCACGTGTGACAACGACGTGCGTTATGTCGGCGAAAGTGGGAACCTTGCAAGGATTTGGAACTTCCGAGGCCGCATATCTCCGTCAGCCGTTCTCCAAGATGGTGGACAGCAAACCCACTGTCGAATTAACAATCTGATACTCACTGAGGCCAAACAAGGGACAAAGATTGTCGTATGGTTCCACTCCATTGAGAGCCGCGCTGTTCGCAGAGAACGCAAGGCTCAATTGATCTCCGCCTTGGCTCCACCCTGGAATCTCACTCGATCCTGACATCACTCCCGTCGCTGCCCACCACCCGATGAGCCTAAAACCGCTCGTCAACAGTGAACATCTGTGAGTTACGGCTGGAGTCCCATGCCGTAGCGCCGGTTTCTCCTGCTACTCGGTCGCACGAGATGCCCACGTTCAACTAGCTGAACACAGACCCAGGACTGTCCCACAACGAACGAGTGCTGGTCCGCAACGACGTGTCAGACGGCAACAAGGTCGTTCAATACGAACCCGAGACCGTGGAGTTCCAAGGGCAGCCGGGTCTTCACGTCCGGAGAGAACGCAGGCAGCAACAACGACGGCCGGACAACCTTCTCGGAGACGGTCAGCAAAAAGCGGAGCTACGACATTGGCGACAGCGTACGAGACAAGATCGACCAAGGGTTACTGCAGAGTCGCTACGGTCTCGTGGTTTTCTCACCGAAATTCTTCGAGAAGCACTGGCCCCAGTACGAGTTTGATGGCCTCGTCGCGAGGCAAAACGCCGGGGAACGCGTGATACTGCCCATCTGGCACCGCCTCACCATGGCCGAGATCTCGCAGCGCAGCCTTTCCCTCACCAACATATTCGCTCTGAACTCGCTCACCGACAGCGTCGAAGTGATCGCCCGCAAGATTGCGGTCAAAGTAAGGGGAACCGCAAGCCGGTCCACCGTTCCACCACCCACACCCGTTGGCGCCATCCCCCAGAGCCGCACCTTTGGCATCTTTTACATCGCTCCACAAGACACTCCAGAACTGCCACCAGGCGAAATGCCCACCAGAGCAGGATTCACGCCGGCACCGACGGATTGGTTTTCCGTTACCGCAACCGACGAGGAACTGGAGTACATACGTGAAGACAGCTCCCTGAGGGTACGCCTTGACTGGGGCAACAGCTGGTCAGGAGACGAGGTCCACGCCATGCAGCTAGTGAGCGGTGGCGAACCATTCGCGCTTACAATCCGCCAAGCGAATGGCGAGCAAGTGTATCTGGCATCGGTCACCAACACGTCCCAAGTACGGTCGCGGCAAGGACACAGCAACAGGTCTGGATGGATGGTTTTCGAAGTACGCTGACCCCCATACGGTGAATTCCTTTATCAACGAGGAAGCCGCGCGCTAACGATGGCCCGCTGACGAACACCAGGGCAAAAACCACTCACGATGGGAGGCTCGACCGAGCCGCCCCTACCCCGAACAATCGCAACGTACCTGCGCACCGAAAGAAGCGCAGGTTTTTCATGTCCAAGACTGCCCCGGCCCAAGAACCAAAAACTGGGCATCAGATATTGCTGAGAAATCGCCATAGAGGGTACAAATACGAGCTGTGACGGCTTTTTTGCCACTTGGACAACCCAGAAGTCATCCCGGGCATTAAACCGGCCTGAGAGCACGTTTTTCAGGACCGAAAATAGAGCCGTCATGGGTTTCAGCCAAAAGACCTTGGGGACATCGTCTGGAGCTCCGAAACCGGTGGAGATCCCGTATTTTTGACATCAGGTCCCAAAACAAGGAGCACCCAATAGACGCTACCACGCATCTACCCGGGCCAGACCCACATCGCCTTTGACGACCACCACCTGGTGCCCGATGCTGGGCTATTCCTGCCAGCCATCCTAGCCCGGCATCTTGGACTGCCACAACTGGTTGACCGACACCTGGACTTGGGCCATGCGCCGGGCCGAGCCGTCACCGGCGACAAGATGATGACCCTGGGGCCCCGCCCTTGCCGGAGGAGACTTCATCGCCGCCGCCGACGCGTTGCGAAGCTCGTTTTACGCCCGCCCCAAAAGGATGAGACCCGGCAGTAGCGCGGAACCATCCGGTAACGGGACCAGGAAAGCGGCGCAGACTGACGGCGACGCCGGCCGTCACCGGCCAACAGGGCCGGTCGACTTTTTGTAGAGAACCCGTCAGGACTTCGCCACCGTTTTCGGGACAACGAGCTGAAACCAAGGGGCAGCGGCCGTTCCGGCCGTGCCATTCATCACCCAAAAACGACTCACGATGGGCGGCTCAATCGAGCCGCCCATTGCCGCACGATGGCCCAGCAAGAAATGAAGCCCGGAGATCAGGCAGCGGCCGAGCGCCGACGGCCCAGGACCTTTTCGACCAAGGCCGTCCCAATAACTAAAGCAGCTATGGTACCGATGGTGAACGGCGCTGTCATCATGGCGGTCAACACCCACGCCTCTGGATACACGCCGGCGATGACCAGGTCGAAGATCCGGGCAACGGCGACGAACACACCCCAAAGGACCAACAACGTGACACCACCGAGCGCTACCCGTACCGTCCAGCGATAAGCGTTCATCACACCTCCGAACCCGCGGGGCAAACGTCAGAGATCCCCAACGGATAAATAGTATAGCAACTGCCTGACCTAATGCGCCACTTCGAGGTTCGCACGTTTGAGGCAATTTCGCTACTCGAGTATGTCGGGGTAGACAAATCACCCACACCTACCGCAAATGCAATCGTCGTAGCCAGTGCTACACTGCCCGCGCGCAACGACCAAGCAGGGCAACGCAGGGAGCGAGCTATGAACAAAACAGTGAAGGCCCGATTGGCCATGCGCCGCATCCCGCGCTGGTTTTACCTGTGGACGCTCGCTGGCCCAGTGTGGGCACCCTTAGCCTGGCTGCTGCCCATCATGCTGAGCATCGGCCGCGTCGGCCATGAATTACAGGACGCCAGCGTTATCTGGAGCGGCCTGCTCCTGCCGATGGCTATCGTTTGGGCAGCTGCTGTCGTGATCCACCTCTCGCTGTGGGCAACTTGGCGACGGGCTGACATCGTGGCTGTCACGCTCGCCCTGCCCTCAATCGGCGCGTCACTGGTCGCCATAGGGTTTGTCGCCTACTTGCATACCGCGTGCGACCACGACGACACGCCCTACAGCTTCGGAAGTTGCGTCGACAGCCCCGACCTCCCGATGTTCGCGCTATTTCTGGGTGGCCTGATAGTGCTCGTATCCCTGCCCGCCTGGGGCATCGCCGGCATAATTGAGGCCATACACCTCGTGATGGCCAAGCGCCGGGCGCGCGGACCAGCTTGATTAAACGAGGCACGGCCAGTCTTCCGGCTCTCCGTTCAGGATCCGGAGAGCCTCTCCTAGACAGACCGCGGAGCGATGCGTCCACGGGAACCTAGATGTCCCATATCCCCGATGATTTCCAGGCGGCTGACTTGGGCGATCCGGTCGGACATCGGACCCAGTTACCGAAACCCCCGTCCGCATAGCAATTTCGCCGACGGTATAAAACTGTGGCAAGGACTGGCGAAACGCCGAAACGATATTCGTCGCTATGGTGCCCGCTTTCTGCCGCCGCTCAACCAGATCCCGAGTAGCGAAATCGCCTCCACGTTTGACCACACTTGGCCCATTCCACGTAGTGCCGACCGCCACCGACCAACGGGGCGGCCGGCTTGTCGTCGGTAACTCGGGAAAGCCCAGCCGGTATCGCATCCAGTCTTGGCTGGTGAAACGCGTCGTCGACGAACTGGGACGCCCACTCCGTCACCTCAACCGGTCGTTCGACGGACCCCAGGCCCGGCTACTCGATGCCGAAGCACAACGTCGTACGGCATTGGCGCATCTTCCGCCTTCACGCCGGCAACCAGGCCGACATCAGGCCCACACCACCCCGGGACGCGGGCTAAACGACCAAAAGACCCGAGGTCATCCGCTACGGTAAATCTATCCGCTAAACCATGGGCTTGCGGCCGCCGCCGTAATAGCCGCCGAAGCAATCCTGCTCGCCGTTGTCCACCAAGGCAACGCCAACGCCGGAACAGACCCGCCGGCCATGTCCGGCAACCCACTGTCCCACCTGATCGTCCCCGGCGGCGAGGAACCGCACATCCGGGTCAGCTTACATGGACGCTACCGAGCGACGGTGAGAAATCCGCAGTATTGAATTCCGAATTTCGGCAACAACCTTGCCAACTCCCGTGCTCACGAATCGGCCTCGCCAAGCCCGGGAGGGGGCTAAACAGCATAAAGAAACGGGGTGTTTCGCTACATTAAGTCTATCCACCAAAACTGAGGATAGATGATGCGAATACCGAGACCATCCAAGAGACCTTGGGTTGCGGTCGCCGCCGTAGTGGCAGCCGCTGCAATCCTGCTAACCGTCATCCACCAAGGCAACGCAACGGCCAACACCGGCCCGCCGGAAACCCCGGATAACACCCTGGCCCACCTGATCGTCCCAGACGGTGAGAAACCCCGCATACGGATCAGTTGGGATGCACCAGATGCCGAGGTGTCCGACTACACCATCACCAGAGCCGACGGCCAGACCTTTTCGGCCAACGGAGCAGCCACCACGTTCTCCGACCACACGGTAGAGCCGGGAACAACGTACGCCTACTCCGTCGAGGCCCGCAGCCCCCAAGGCGCCAGCCCAGCATCCGAATCGGCCTCCGCAGATGTCCCGGACAAGCCATCGGCGCCCGGCGACCTCACCGGAGCCATAGCAGAACCCGAGTCCACCGACAAAACGGCCACCGTCAACCTGACGTGGCTGGCATCCACGGTGCCCGCAGCCGACCAGTGCGACACGGCCTACCCGCTGACCGGATACACCGTCGTCCGTTCCGACGGCGACCAGGAAACCGAACTCGGCACCGCGGACGCCGGCGCAACGTCGTTCAGCGACAACACCGCCGCCTTCAGCACGAGCTACACCTACCGGGTGGCCGCCCGCAACGCCATTGGCGCGAGCTCGTCCGAAACCGCGGTAACCGTATTCTCGCAACCCGTGCTGCCGCCCACGGGACTGACCGCCTCGATCGCCGATCCCTTCGACGGCAACGTCTCGCTGTCGTGGCACGCTCCAACCGCGGGAGCGGACATCGTCGGCTACTCGGTACACCGGTACCTGGGACCGGATCCCTCCAAAGGAACCGACACACCCGTCACCCTCGCGGGAGCAACCCTCGACGAACTGACCACCCAGACCCTCCTGGTAGACGCCACCGTCGAGGCCGGAGTCACCTACTCCTACCTGGTCATAGCCTACAGCGCCCACAACATCAGCGAACCGTCCAACACCGCCGCCATCGAAGCTCCGGCAGCGCCGTCGGGCCTGACCGCCACCACCGGCGACGGCACGATCGAGCTGTCCTGGTCGACGCCGACGGCCGGAACCGCGGTCGAATACCGCGTCGCCCGCCAGCAAACCGACGGCGACTGGACCACTCTCGTTGACACCACGGACAGCAGCCACTCCGACGACACGGCGCAACCCAACGTGGCTTACCGCTACCGGGTGCAGCACCGCAACCAATACGGCGGCTCCACCTGGACCGCATCCGAACCCGTCACGCTGGTCGCAACTCCCGGCCAACCCACCGGGCTCAGCGCCAGCTCGGAAGAGAACGACAACATCCTGTCCTGGACGGCGCCCGAGCACTCGGTCATCGACGGCTACCGGGTCCGGCATCGCACCGGCGAAGGCGCGCCACAAACGCTGGCCGAAAACATCACCGAGACCAGCTACCGCCACGCCGACGCAGCAGCCGACGTCACGCACCGCTACGCCGTCCAAGCCTACAACTCAGCCGGCAACGGGCCCTGGTCAGAACCAGCCGAATCCATCCGAGTCACTCCACCGGGCGTCCCCGTAAACGTCAACGCCGCCCTGGAAGACGGCGACATCGTCCTCACCTGGGGGCGGCCACAATCCGTGCATATAAGCGGATATACCGTACGTCACCAAGTGGGCGACCAAGACGAACCCACCGAGAGCGGACTGCTCCCGGAAAGCCAGACCAGCTACCGGCTGGCCGACGTCGCCGGCGACGTAACCCATTACATGGGCGTCAAGGCCCACAACGACGGCGGCGACAGCCCGTGGTCCGACGACGTGGAGATCACCCGAGTGCTGCTCCCGTCCGTCCCCACCAGCGTCTCGGTAGCAATGGGAGCGACCAACATCGTCCTGTCCTGGGCCGCCCCCGAAGTCGGCACACCGGACGGGTACCACGTCAGCTACGGCGAAGAGGCATTGGAAGAGCGCCAGACCGTCGGCCTGGCAACCACCGAGACTGCCTTCACCCACCGCGACAACACCGAAGGCGTCGCCTACCAGTACCGGGTCCGGGCGCACAACAGCGCCGGCAACGGCCCCTGGTCCGACACCTTCAGCGCCACCAGGCTGCTGACCCCCGGCGCTCCCACCGACCTGTCGGCACGCGCCCAAGCCAGCGACATCATCGTCACATGGAGCCCGCCGACCACCGGGATCGTCACCGCCTACGAGGTTGAGTACGGCGTCTCCGGCACGGCGGAGACCGCCACTGTCCAGATGACAGCCGACCAGGGCGAGTTCACGCACATCGGCGCGCAAGGCGACACCGAGTACAACTACCGGGTACGCGCCCACAACGACGCCGGCCACGGCCCGTGGGCCGGCCCGGCCACCGCCAGGTGGGTCATCCCACCCACCAAGCCGACCGGCGTAACCGCCGTCATCGACGGAGACGACATCCTGGTCACCTGGACGGCCCCCGGCAGCGCCTTCATCGACGGCTACCGCGTCGAACACCGTCGGCAGAATACGGCGGACTGGACCCGCGCCGACGTGCCGGCCACCCAGCTGAGCCACCGGCACACTGGGCCAGCAGCCGGCGCCACCTACGAATACCGGGTCCGCGCCCACAACGCCGGCGGCAACAGCGCATGGAGCGACGTCGCCACCGCAGTCTGGCGCCAGGGAGCATCTCCGCCGCGACTCCTGATATTCAGACCCTTCGGCGCCAGGATGCTGGTGCGGTGGTCCAGCTCGACATCCGACGGCGTCACCGGCTACCAGCTGCAACAGCGCATCGACGACGGCGATTGGACCCAGCACGACGTCGCTGGGCACTTCCTGGCCGACTGGTCGGCTGACCAGTCGTACCACGACTACCGGATGCGCGCGCTCATTGACGACCAGCCCGGGGACTGGTCCGCCATCCAGCGGGCGACCATCGCCACACCAACGGCCATCCCGACCCTCACCGCCAACCGTGAAAGCGCCGCCAGCGTCCGCCTCCACTGGGAAGAACCCGCAAGCGGGGCTCCCAATCGCTACATCATTCAAGGCAAGTGGAAGGACTCCGACACCTACAGCAACGTGTCCGCAGCCGGCGGACAGGTCACCACTCAACGCATCAACATGGGCCACGACAGCGGGTACACCTTCCGGGTCCTGGCCCAAAACCACGTCGGCATCCTCGGCCCCCACCAGGAGGGCGTCACCGTTACCGCCACCATCCCGGAAGCCGCGCATCAGTGGGATGACATACCGCGCTCGCTGAACATCTCCATCCGCGACGGCAGCGCCGTCAGCCTGACCTGGTACGCACCCGAAAGGACCGGTCACCAGGTGGACAGCTACCGCATCTACCGGAAGCCCATCTCCGACACCAGAACACTCGGGCACTCCTACCAGGACCACGTCCTGATCCCCCAGACCGGCAGCGCCGCCACGTCGTACGTCGACTACACGGCCGAGCCGGGAGTCACCTACGAGTACGGAGTGGCCGCGTACCGCGACGGATTCGAGAACCCGCTCAGCCCAATCTCCCACCGCGCCTACGCCCGGACCTGGGAATAGCAGGAGGTCACCAAGTCCTGCCTTCCCTGGTCGCCCCAACCGACCCGACCACTGCGGGGTACAGATCAAACCGGGTCCGTCCAACTTCGACAAACCCAAACGACAAATCCTCAGGCCGGTTCCAGACGCCGACTTGAATTCAGCGCCATTCCAAAACAAAGGACAGGAGAACAGAAATGAACCGCCTCATCCACCAATCCATCCTGGCCGCCGCACTGCTGGCCGTCGTTGCCATCCTGGCAATCGCCACACCGAACGGCAATACAGCGTCGGCACACGAAGAGTTGCCGGGGCTCTGCGACCGCAACCAAGCAGTCCAAAACTCCGTCCTGGCAAAACTGCCCAGCATAAGCCAATGTTCCGACGTAACCGGTGAACACCTGCGGGGTCTCTCCGGGACCCTCGACATATCAGGCCAGGGCATCACTGCCCTTTCGGCTGCGGACTTCCAGGGAATGTCCGGCATAACCGGGATAGACGCATCCGGGAACCTACTCTCGCATATACCCGAGAACCTGCTCCAACAACTCCGCCACCAGAGCCACACCCACTCGACCACGGAGACCAGCCGGAACGGCTACGTCATCGCCGTGATCGACCAGTCCGGCTCCATGAAAGGAGAGCTCCGCACCGCAAAGTCAGGCGCCCGGTGGCTGGTCGCCAACAGGCCAGACGGCATGCCAATGGCAGTCGTGGCCTTCTCGGGCACCGCCCACACGGCGCAGGGTTTCACCACCGAACCCAACCGCCTGAACAACGCCATCAACAGCCTCTCTTCCAACGGCAACACCGACATAGACCGTGCCCTCACCGGAGCGTACCGCCAGGCCGCCAGCCGGCCGGACACCGCGTTACCCGTCGGCATCATCGTGTTCAGCGACGGCGGGTTCAACCTGTCCAGCAGCCTTCACAACACCATGTCCACCAACTCCGCCAACGGCGTCAAGGTCAGCGCCATCTCGACCGCCGGCGCCAATGCCAACATGCGAGACCTGGCCGCCCGCGGAGGCGGAGTGTACAACACCCAGCCCAGCTCTTCGCAAAGCGGTTCCTACTTCCCCGTCGAGACCACCAGCGAGACCACCACCACGACAATCAGCCACGAGCCGTCCATCACCGCCCTTGACCTGTCAGGCAACTCCCTCTCAGCATTGCCCAGCGGGACCTTCGCCCAACTGCGAACCCTGACCAGCATCAACCTCCGGGGCAACTCTCTGACCTCCGTCCCGGCAGGCCTGCCCGCCGGGCTCACCGCCCTGGACCTCTCGGACAACTCCATCGGGTCTCTGCCGGACGGCGTATTCAACGGCCTCGCCCAACTGGACACCCTCAAAATGGCGGGCAACCCGGGAGCGCCATTCCCCTTCGTGATAGACCTCACGCAAACCGGCCCGACCACCATGGCCGCAACCCTCTCCCAAGACGCGCCATTTCCCATGGCCGCCCAATTGACCGCCCAGCACACGACCCTTTCACCAAACTCCGTATCCATCGCCAAGGCCAACAAGGACGGCGGCATCTTCACCATGACGCCCGACCGGGACCACGCTGCCGAAGTCACCATCGACGTGACCTCCCCAAGGTTCACCTCCGGCGCCCACAGCGGACTGCAAGCCGCAGCAGGGGACAGCCTGGAGCCGGAATTTCCCCAAGTCGTCTCACTCACTGTCAACTCCCTCAACACGGCCGAGGGCGAAACCGTGGACATCAGAGTGAGCGCCGACCGGGCTGATGACGAAGACACCACCGTCAGATACGCCGTCAAACCGGACACCGACCCGGACACCGCCGACGCCAGCGCCGCGGACTACACCGACCCGGGCAACGGCCAGGTCACCATACCGTCTGGGGCAACCGATGCCAGCATCAGCATCACGATCGTCAGCGACCAGGACCACTCCGAACCCCAGAGGGAAACTCTGCTGGTGAGCCTACTGGAACCCGCCCCGGGCCAGGCGGACGACTACTGGCTGGCAACAGCCGTGGACATCGCCCTGACCATCCGAACCGGCATCTGCGACCGCACCCCCGCCGTACGTGACGACGTGGTCGACCAGCTCCGAAACATCAACACAGGGCCTCTCCCACCGGTCTCCCAGTGCTCCGACGTCGTTCCCGAACACCTCCCGCTGGTCACCGGGGAAATGAACCTCGCCGGCCAGCGCATCACCACCTTCAGGGACCACGATTTCGAAGGACTGTCGGGAATCAGAGTGCTGAGCCTCGACTACAACCCCATCACCGCCCTCCAGGACGGCCTGCTGGACGGGCTCACGGACCTCCGGAAAATCTACCTGGGCAGCACCCAGATCGGCGCCGTCACCACCGATACCTTCGCCCGGAACACACAACTCAGTGAACTGTGGCTCTACAGCAGCCGGCTGACCGAGATCGACGACGGGGCCTTCTCCAACCTCTCCAATCTCAGAGAGCTCAACCTCTACAACAACAAAACCGGCAGTTTCACCGCAGCTAAATTCCAGGGCCTGGGGAATCTCCACCGCCTCACGCTATCCAACAACAAACTGCGTGCCGTCCCGGCAGACCTGCTCTCCAACACACCCGAGCTCAGAACCCTGGGCCTGCAGGTCAACAGACTGAGGGACCTCCCCGATGACTTCTTCGCCGGCATGCGCCACCTCACGGAAGTCAACCTCCTGGAGAACAAAGGCAACTACGTCCGAACCGAACCTGGGATCGCCAACCGGTTCAACTTCCCGGTCAACCTTGAACGCAACCAGGACGGGACCGTACAGGCCCGGTTCCCCAAGGGGGCGCCCTTCCCGATCACCGTGAACCTGCTCGTCGCCAACGGCTCCGCCTCCCCCACGACCCTTACCATCACCGCCGGCAGCACAACCAGCAACGCCGCCACCATCACCCCGGCCAACCAGCCCCGGGACACCGTGGTATCCGTCTCCGGCGCCGAATTCGCCAGCGGCACAGCCAAGGGCCTCACCCCGGTCCCAGGCCCAGATCTCAAAATTCCAGCGCCGGCATCATGGAAACCGGAGAAACAGCCGTCACCGCGACCATGAGCTTCGCCAACATCCCCGCAGAGAACGAGATGTCCTACCGGTTCCGCATGGACATGCTTGACTCCCAGGGGAACGGCGCTGCCTCATGCGAGGGCGCTGGTATGGGAACGCTCCGGTACATGAACCGGGTTGACCAGGACCCCGAGACCCGGGACGCCCAGGTCGCCACATCCTGCCCGGACGGCGTATTCACCGTCCGGGCCACCTTCCTGGATGCCGACGGAAACATCCTCTCCACCGGAGACGCCAGTCTCACCATCAGCTGAAACCGTCGGCTGGATCCGCCTCAGGCCGCAAGCAACCGCCCCCGAAAGCCGCCAGAGACCAGGAGCTGCCAGCACCATGAGACACGAGCCAACAGAAAAGAACGCCGCCCGACCATGGGTCCCCACGATGCGGCGCAACACCGGTCGAAAGATAGCCGGAGCCTGCCTGGCAGTGGCCGTTCTGCTCACGGCGACTGCCGTGCTGAGTTTTCTCGTCAATCGGGAACACCCAGCGCACGCACAGGCGTCTCCCACCGCAACGGTCCGCCTTTCCCCCAACGTTCCGGTTGAGCCGGGAACGGCCATCGCCGTCACCATGACATTCCGGAACCTGGAGTACGACTCCGACGCCGCCACCATCGACTACGTTTTCCGCGCCGACGTCAAGGACGCCCGCGGCAGCCCCACCGACGTCTGCGAGGACAACGCCGGCGGTTACGGCCTGGGCGTAGACCGCTACATGCGCCGGGTGGACGAAAACCCCGAAGTCAGGACCGGCAACGTTGCCAGCGAATGCCCCGCCGGCAGCTATACCGTCGAGACAACGCTCTCCGCCGCCGGCAGCACAGCCGCCGACACTGCCACCGGCCGCTTCACCGTGCTCGGGCCGCCAGCGATAACCGTGGCCTCCGACCAATCCAGCGTGGCCGAAAGCGACGGCAACATCGCCTTCACCCTGGCCCGCACGCGCGGCATCACCGAAAGCCTCACGGTGCAGGTCTCGGTGAGCCAGGAAGGAGACTTCCTGTACGGGCCGCCTCCCGCCAGCGCGACCTTCGCCCGCGACGCAGCCCAGGCTCAGCTCTCCGTCCCGCTGCACGACGACAACGTAGCCGAGCCCGACGGGTCGGTCACGGTTTCGGTCACGGCGCTCACCGGGGGCGATTACGTCGCCGGCAGCCCGGACCGTTTCACCGTGGGCGTAACCGATGACGACTTAGCGCAGAACCCACCGTACGCCCGGGTCGAAAGCCCCGTGGCAATCAACGCCGGCGAGGTGGCCAACCTGAACGCCGCCCTCCACAACCTGCCGGCCGGCGAGTACACCGTCCGGGTGACCGTGGCGTCGGCCGATGACGACAACGTGGCCGAAGCCACCGCCACCCTGACCGTAGCCAAAGCATCGGGAACCGCCGAGAGCGCCCCGCCACCGCCGGCCAGCCTGCCGGAGCGGGACGCCCTGGGCTTCATCCCCATCAAGCCGGACACGCCCACCGTGGGGCAGGAGGGCTCCACGGCGGTGGTGGCGTGGCACGCCGTCGCCGGCGACGTGCGCTCCTACACGCTGCTGCGCAGCGCGACGCCCTGCGGCCGGGAAGGTTGCCGGCGACAGTTCACCATTGACGCCACCCAAACCTCCTACCAGGACACCACCCTGCGGCCCGGCGTCAACTACACCTACCGGGTGCAGGCCCACTACGATGACGCGCGGACCTATTTCTCGGACGTAGCCAGGCTGACGGCCGCAGCGGTCGCCGTCGGCGTGCCGGGACAACCCACGGACCTGACCGGCCAGTACCGCGGGTCCGCAGGAACGATGGAACTCAGCTGGACGGCCCCCGACCCAGCGGACGACGTGCGCAACTACCGGCTGTACCGCTGCTCCTGGGCCACCGTCGATGACATCACCTGCAACAACTTCCTCACCGGCTCCACCGCGGCCAGCTACGCCGACTCCGCAATCGAAGCCGGGCAGACGTACTCCTACCGGGTACGGGCCGTGGGAGACCACGGCGACGGCTACCTCGCCGGCTATGTCCGCATCAAGGCGCCGGACGCCGGCGCCCCGCCGGCGCCAACCGGCCTGACCGCCGTTTACGACTCCGCAGCCGGCACGATCACGCTCGCCTGGACCGCGCCCGACCCCAGCGACGGGCTGACCGGCTACCGAGTGTACCGCTGCCGGGACTGGCTGCCCGACGGCAGCCACTGCACCACCATCCTCACCGGCTCCACCGCCACCACCTACGTGGACCCGGCCGTGTCCGGCACCCGGTCCTACCAGGTCAGGGCGCTCAACGCCAGCGGCGACAGCCCATATTCCAACCGGGTTTACCTGAGCATTGACTGAAACCTCGCGGGACGACAGGCCACGCCCGAAGCAGTGGAACACACCCCCGTTGGCCGACCACCTGCTGCGACACACTGATGGACGAGGAATCCACACCGGAGGGCACGAAGCCCACCGGCGAATTGACCCCTTCATCCGAATCAAGGAGCAGCAACAGCAACCCAAACCAGCGGGGCCTCCCCGATGGGAGCGGCCCCGCTGGTCATCATTGGCATAGCCTTGGAGCAGGGGACGCGACGCGGTACCCGATTCTGGTGGAACCTAATCGCAGGACTACCGGTAACCGCCGCTATGGCGGCGTCTTCGCGCTACGACGGCTATGGCGTGAGTCGAACCACCAGGCTACGAGCCCCAGGTATCCGTTGAGTAATAACGCCAGTGGAGCAGCGACCGCCATATCCGCTTCCCTCGGTTTGGCATCCCATCCCCCGTGCCCACCGCTCGAAAGGTAGAACAACGCCGACAACACAAAGATTACTGCGCCCAGTGGGATCGATGATACAAACCAAATCACGAATACCATCACCTTGCTCTAAACGCCCACGTGTGGTCGGCTCAGAAAGAACCAGAAGGCGATGACGGTGGGTATGATGGCGACCAGAACAATCGGAAAATAATCCATGTGATCCCCCTGCCAAACCAGTAAAGGCTACCCACATTGCGCGTCAGTCCAGTCGGGGCGCCGATCTGGGTCAACCGAGAGAGCGCCATCGGAACGAGGGTCCACTGGGACGCGCCCGAAAGCGGCACGCCATACCGGTTCATCATCGAATCCAAGAGAGACGACCTGGGCTGGCACGTAGTCGGAGGAGTCAGCGGGCTGAAAACCACTTACCAAATCAACGGCCAAGCGCCGGACCACCAATACCAGTACCTGGTGCGGGCCCAGAACGACGTGGGTATCAGGGGCCCGGCCGGGGCGGCCAGCAACGACCTAATGGACATCCCGGCCAAGCCGCACCAGTGGCCCCACGTGCCGGGCAACCTCGCGATACACATGGTCAACTCCGACACCGTCCAGCTGTACTGGAACGCGCCCACGGAGCGGGGCGGCCAAGTAACCAGCTACCGCTTTCGGCGCAATTTAGTCCGCTGGGACAAGTCTCCCGGCAACTACATCGCCTTTCTGCATTTCGCCTGTGCCCTTATCGCTCTCAGAGCCGCCGGGTTATTAGGATAGGCTTTAATACTACAGCCGCACAAACACTAACTCGCTACTCTTAGTCTCGATCCATCACTGGATTTAGCTTTGCTCACTTAAGAGCAAAGCCAGTACGCCATAGCTGGACATTGCGATTTTCAATACCGCCTGACCCTCTGGGCGGTCATGTGCGACTGTAGTACTAAGACAGTCCGTCACCAGATACCTCTACCGAGTACACGCACTCAAGAACGACGGCGTCAGATCCGACTACATCTACCCCGCCCGAATAACGGTGCCGTGAGAACAGCTAATACGACAAACCGAACCACGTAGAAACTCGCCACCGTACTTTCGAACTGTACGGTGGCCAATTCATCACCAGCTTGGAAAACCGCTATCCGATCTGCCTGAAAAATCGCGATAGAGGATACAAATACGCGCTGTGACAGCGATTTCAGCCCTTGGACGACTCACAAGTCATCCAAGGCTCAAAACCAGCCTGAGAGCGCGTATTTACCATTCCCCTAGTATTACAACGACGCATTTTTTGCAGGATACCGGATGCGTTGCCTTTCCCTTCGTAGATGTGCATCCTCAGACTATTGCGGCGACCCTTGCGGTCAGCAGCGTTCCCGAAGCGGAGACTCAAGCCGTCGTTGTAATACTAGGGCCTGGGCGAACCCACCCCAAGGGAAGCCATCGCCCTCCCCCTATCCCGCCATGTATGCGCGCTCTTTTTGTTACCCGGAATTACCGTGGGCGGGAGGCCGGTCCCTATTCGTACAATATGAGACTGTCGCGCTGGAGCACCCAGCGGAGCCAATGGAGGGCCTGCGGGCCTCTGAGCTTGGCCAGAAGCACACGTCCCTCGGCGTGGATTTCCGATCTCTCAACGTCAATGTAGTCTGACCATGAGATGTCGTAGAGGACCGAGCCTTCCTCCTCGATGATCCTGCGCAGCAGTCCCACGTTCTCTTCCGCAGAGGCGTCGTCGGCGTGAACCAGCACAAGGGCCATATAGTGCCCGTTCTCATCCTTGCCTGCGCCGGTGGCAAACGCCTCGTAGGGACGCAGCCAGGGACCCCTTTCGGACAGTTCCCGTTGCGCCTGCACCACGTCCTTACCGGTAGCGCCATCCTGCAGGAGCAGCACGTAATAGTCCTCCGCATCCCAGACCTCAACGTCATCGCTCAAGAGCATGGTGTAGGCCCCCAGCCGGGACATCCCGCCGGCCAGAAGCCGGAACTCCTCCACGTCCGCCAGGGAGGCGGCCTCGTTCAGGCCAGCGTCTATCAACGCCTCCATGTCGGAAGCCCCAAGGGTGCGGAATACATACTCGTCCAGGACTGCGATACGCCCCCCTCTGCCAATCTCGTCGAAGGCCGGGGGTGCGAATCTCAGTTGCGGATTGGCGGCGTAATCCTCGCCCCAGCTATAGTAGGAGACGCCCCCGTACTCCTCCCAGCTGGGCGGTTCGCACTCGGAGCAGGACCCCAGGGCCTTGTCGGTAGCCTGGGGATCAAAGCGGCCCCGGATTACATCCAGTGTGGCGGGGAGCGCAAAGGCTACAATGCTCTGGTCCATGCTCCGCACGTCGAAGGCAAGGTGTTGGAGATTCTCAGCCGTAAAGTTCCTGTATCGGTTGAACGGGCCGAAGAATGAAATGGCCCCAAACCCCGGGACTGGAGGATCGTCAGCCTCCCCCTCGAATCCTGTTGGAGGAGGCCGCTCGTAGAATTCCACCAGCGCATCATCGTCGTCCCCTGGCCCAGGCAGGGGGATGTCAAACAGCTGGCGGACCAAAGCGTAATCGTTGATGTAAACCTGCTGGCGCAGTTCGGCAGTGTCGGGGATGGTTCCCAGCAGTCCCGCATAAGCCGTGTCCGTTGCGGCAGTTGTCTCTCGGACAGGCTCGGTGTCCGAACCGCAGCCGACGAGCGCCAGGGCCAACAGGCCCAAGCACAGGGAGGTCGCCAGTACATTGTTGCGGACTTGATAGGGCCTTTGGCTCATATCGAACCTCCTGCGCTACGACTCGGGCAGGGCTCAGGGAAGTCCGTTCCATAGTCTCGGGTTTCGATGATGGCCCAGCCCGAGGCGGGGCGCCTAGCCCACCGGAACTCCGACTTCCGATGGGCCGAGGTCATCGGCTTCACTTTCTGATCGGCGGAAGCTGTCATCGGTTTGCATTCGCCGCAAATAGACTCACCGTCATCTCGGGCGCCAACGCGTCATTGTTCGGGATCTTCAACACACCGTGATTGTTGGGTTCATCGTCCTCAGTGTCGGTTGGGACATGCGACAGGATGATCTCGCACGACGCTTTCGATTTCATTGTGGAATCACTGCATTCATCAGAATCAACGACAAATGCGGTTGGATGCCTGCCCCCGATCGAGGCAGAGCCAACGTCAATCGGTACGCTGCCGTTGTTTGTCATCTTTATCGTCGCTTTTCCGGCAGTACCGAAAATGGCGACTACCGGCGCGTCAATATCCAGTTTGGAAAAGTTGACTTGCATCCTGACAACCTCACCTATCGGAGTATCTATGCAATCAAGTATTTCGATACAAATGCCACGGTAAGGGTCCCATAACGGCTTACCAGGGCGTGATATGGAATCCACGCTCACGCCGTCGATATACCCACTGAAAAAGTAAGTATTGAATAACCCACGCTCAAATATGTTGGAGGCTTCAAGCCTCACATCGGCTTGGCACGAAGACTCCACCTGTTGCCCGGAGTCCGGCGAACCCATGGACCACGGGCTGAACTCACGATGTTGGATCAGATAGTATAGGGAGTTACCCTTGTGATCGGTTCCCAAGAATATCCTCACAGCCTTCGGTGTGGGAGTAAGGGATTCCAAAGCGGTGAGCGAGTACTCGCCGGCGCTGTTAGCAGCAACGACCTGGGCTTCGGCCAACCATCCGGCTCGATCCTGCCATGTTGCGTGGAAGTGAACCGGAAAGAAGCTCTCGTATCGATGGTCGCCCCCCAGCATGTCAAAGTCCATGTTGGCGGCAATCCCAGCGTCCTCTTTCCCCACATATGTATCTCCGTCGTATCCGTGAGAGAAGCAGGAGCTGTTCTTGTCAGTGGGGTCAGTCATGCTCGCCGGCAAGGGCGGCTCTTTAGCGCAGTCAATCAAGTACGAATGCACGAACCCGAATGTGTGTCCAAACTCGTGTGCTATCCTGCCTTTGTTTACACAACCCATGTCATATCCGCTCAGCCACGAGGCGCCTAGCTCGAAGCGGCCGTTTGGCGTGTCCCAGTGGACCTTATCCAGGTAGGCTTGACACCCGGGATACCCTTGGTCGAGAGGAAAGATCAACGGCATCACCTTGTCATACTGACTCAAGTCGGCAAAGTCGGACATCCTGCTGACGACGTCCTCTACGACCGTACCACCATCCGGTGGATAGCCCGTCCTGTCCTTGTCGACAGTGATCCAGTCCAGGACGTCAAAGTCAACGCTCACCAAATTGCGCGAGGTCAGAGCAATGAAATTGCTCAAAGAATCGTCATTATCCTCAAGGAGCTTGACGATATCCTCCCTGGTAAAGGGTCTTTCTTCAGGGTCCACGTCAAGAAAGTCCACCAAAGCGGCCAACACCCTCTCCGTTCTCACGGGAACGACGCGTATCGGCACAGTATCGATCACCGTGACGTCGTTCTGATATTCGGCTTTCAGCACAAACACCAAGATGGTGTCTTCAACGACCACCGGGGCCGTGAACCGAGCATACTCAGCATTCGCATCGAGGAGTTCAACGGGCGGACCCGACACCTGCGACCACTCAAACTCTGTGCCAGCTCTCCGATGAGCGTCCGACAGTGACTCAAGAGACTGAAGGACTGCGATTGTGCCGCCCGCCGCGATCATGCTCGCCGGGGTTGTTCCGCACAAGGGCGGACGAATGGACATGATGTTGAGGTCACTTTCCTGTATCTCTCCCAACCCATCGGGTAGGCACCTGGTCAACCGGTTGCCGGAGAGATACAGCACTAGTAGGTTTGGAAGGTTGCCCAACTCGGCCGGTATCTCGCCGCTCAACTGGTTCTCAGAGAGGAACAGCTCTTGCAGGTTGACGAGGTTGCCCAACTCCTCCGGTATCTCCCCGCTCAACTGGTTTCTGGCAAATCCCAGCCATTTCAGGTTGGAGAGGTTGCCCAGTTCCGTCGGTATCTCGCCGCTCAACCGGTTCTCAGAGAGGAGCAGGTATTGAAGGTTGACGAGGCTGCCCAACTCCCCCGGTATCTCTCCGCTCAACTGGTTCCTGCCAAGTCCCAGCCATTCCAGGTTGGTGAGGTTGCCCACCTCCGTCGGTATCTCTCCGCCCAACTGGTTAAAGTCGAGGTATAGCTCCGCGACGCGCCCGCTGAGGTCAGCGATTACGCCGTGCCATTCTCCGATTGGCCTGTCGCTCAGCCAGTTGTCGTTGCTCGTCCAGTTGGCTCCGTTCGTCGCTTCGTAGAGCGCCACCAGCGCCGCCCGGTCCGTCTCGACGACTGCGGGCTCGGATGCGGCGCCGCAGAACGGCAGCCCTCCCAGGTCGGAGTAGTCCATATCCAACTGGTCTCGTAAGCTGCCCGGCACGCACCCGCCCAGCTGGTTACCGGCGAGGTACAGCGATTGCAGGTTGGCTAGGCTGCCCAGTTCCTCCGGCATCTCGCCGCTCAACTGGTTATCCCCCAGGGCGAGCGTGTACAGGTTGGCGAGGCTGCCCAGATATCCAGGTATCTCGCCGCTCAACTGGTTTCCATCGAGGTCCAGTGATCCCAGGGTGGTGAGGTTGCCCAGTTCCGCCGGTATCTCGCCGCTCAACTGGTTATCATTGAGCCACAACCTTTCCAAGTTGGCGAGGTTGCCTAGCCCCACCGGTATCTCTCCGCTCAACTGGTTATCCCAGAGCCATAGCCATTCCAGGCTGGCGAGGTTGCCCAGTTCCGCCGGTATCTTTCCGCTCAACTGGTTAACAGAGAAATTCAGCTCTACCAGGTTGGCAAGGTTGCCCAGCTCCGCCGGTATCTCACCGCTCAACTGATTATTCTCGAGCCACAGCCATCCCAGGTTGGCGAGGCTGCCCAACTCCGCCGGTATATCACCGCTTAACTGGTTATACCCGAGCCACAGGGATTCCAGGTTGGAGAGGCTGCCCAACTCCGCCGGTATTTGACCGCTCAATTCGTTCTCGGAGAGGGACAGCTCGGTGACGCGCCCGCTGAGGTCAGCGATTACGCCGTGCCATTCTCCGATTGGCCTGTCGCTCAGCCAGTTGTCGTTGCTCGTCCAGTTGGCTCCATCCGTCGCTTCGTAGAGCGCCACCAGCGCGGCCCTATCAACTGCGGCGGGAGCAGGCATGTCCGTTTGAGTGGCAGTCGGAGTAGCCGTTGGCTCTGGTGTGGGGGTGTCCGTTGGCGCGGCGGTCGGAGCAGCCGTTGGCTCCGGCGTGGGAGCCGGATCGTCGCTACAGGCGCTTAGAACGACGGCGCTGGCCAGAACTGCCACGACTGCGAGCCAGCGGATACGAAGAGGGGATACTGTCATGTCCGTGGTCTCCTTTCACTCGTATTGGCGCTGGCCGATGCCGCTACCTTCCTGTCCCCCTTAGGCGCTGCTTGCCAAGCCATACCCCACGGGCAGATTGCTTACCGTTGCGCCGGAACCCTCAAGGACAATGCCCATCTCCCCGGTGGGAAATTCCACCGGTCGGTGGCATCCCGAAAGCGCACCAGGTAATACGCCGCGCCCTCCACGTCGTTCCAGTCCAGCGGCACTTGACTCCTTCCGGGCGCCTCGCCGGTGGGCACGCCGGGCGGGCTGCCTGGCGCCGGCTTCGGTTCGTCAGGCCTCGGCCCTGGCGACAGTGACGGTGTAGGTCTTCGTCGTCTCCCCATCCGCAGCCGTCACCAGGAGAACGATGAGGTTGGCGCCCACGGCCAGGCCGACGGTTCCGTCTTCATAGCTCGCGGAAAGCACCAGCGCCACTTCATAGCTGGCGGCTTCGTCGTTGGTCTCCGCCGTTATGGTGGTCTGCTCCACCTCGTGGCCGACGCTGACCTCGTAGCTCTCGATGGCCTGGTCGAAGGCGAAGGGCGCGCCGCTCAGCGTCAGCCCGCTCAGGGTGGCGTCTTTGGAGAGTGGCGGCTCGGCCCTGGTGACGGTTACGGTGTAGGTCTTCGCCGTCTCTCCGTCCTCGGCGGTGACCTCGATGGCGATGACGTTGCTTCCCTCGGCCAGGGAGACGGTCCCGCCGCTATCGGCAACACCGTCCAGCTTGACCAGATAGGTCGCCCCGTCTTCGTTCACCGCCGCCGTCACCGTAGTTTCCGTTACGTCGTTGGCAACGCTGGCGGTGTAGTCGGTGGTTGCCGGATCGAAGCCTCCGATGTCCACCCCGCTCAGTTCCAGCCCGCTCAGGGTGGCGTCGCTTGAAAGCGGCGGCGCGGCCCTGGTCACCGTGACGGTGTAGGTCCTGGTCGTCTCCCCATCCTCCGCCGTGACCTGGATGGTGATGACGTTGCTGCCCACGGCCAAGGGGATTACCCCGTCAGCGTCGGCCACCCCGTCCAGCTTGATCAGGTAGCTCGCGCCTCCGCCGTTCACCGTAGCAGTGACCGTGGTTTCCGTCACGTCATTGTCCACGTCGGCGGCGTACCCGCTGGTGTCCGGGTCGAAGGTTCCGATGTCCACCCCGCTCAGCGTCAGCCCGTCCAGGGCGGCGTCTTTGGAGAGCGGCGTCTCCGGTTCTCGGACCGAGAAGCTCGCGCTGGCCGAGGCCAACTCCACGTTGTCGGGGGAGGAGACGCTGGCCCACAGGGTGTAGGCCCCGGCCGGGCAGTCGCCGGAAATGGTCCCGGTGCGAACCTCCGGGTCCTCGTCCACCTTCCACATGTACCGCCCCACGCCCAAACCGTAGCCATTGGCCTGGTCCTCGCAGGCGTCGGCGTCCCCGTTCTCCGAGTCCTTCACGTCGGCCCGGAAGATGTAATCGGTGGTGCCGGTGTCCGAGTCGGACTCCAGGCCGCTGAACCTCATGGTGACGCCGATGGCAGTGCCCGGCTCCACCGGGCCGGACGGGGACAGGGCAATCGCCACCGTCGGCCCCGGGCCCTTTATCGTTGAGCCGTCTTTGGAATCCGGCGCGGAGAAGGTCAGCGTCAGCGGCTGCCCCAGGCCGGTTTGGATGCCGCTATAGCCCTCGACTCCCCCGACTGACACCACCACCCCGGTGAACTCCGCCGATTCCACCCTGACGGTGACCTCCGTCCCCCCTTCAGCAGCCGGCGCAACGCTAATCTCTTCGCTGGACAGGCTCCCCGCTTCAACCGTAACCGTCTCGCTGGACAGCGTGCCGCCCTCCGCCGACAGCTTGACCGCCATCGCAAACGGCGCTCCCTCCACCACCTTGACCGCCACGGCGTCGCCGCCCCGGCGCTCCAACTCCGCCGTGAGCGTGAAGGGCGCCTCCTTGCCGCCCAAAAGCAGCTTTTCCAGCCCGGTGAGTCCTGCGAACACACCGGCGGGCAGCGTCTCCAGGTCGTTGTGCTCCAGCACCAGGCTCCTCAGGTTGGCGAGACCCTCGAACACACCGGCCGGCAGTCCGCTCAGCGAGTTGCTGTTCAGGCGCAACTCCCTCAAGCTGGTCAGACCGTCGAAGACCTCCTCGGGCAGCGCGCTCAGTTCGTTGCCATCCAGGTAGAGCGTCTTCAGACCGGTCAGACCGTCGAAGACGTCCTCGGGCAGCTCGCTCAGCTGGTTCCGCGTCAGGAACAGCCCCTCCAGGCTCGTCAGACCGTCGAAGGCCTCCTCGGGCAGCGTGCTCAGCTTGTTGTTCTGCAGGCGCAGCCCCGTCAGACTGCCGAGACCGTCGAAGATGTCCTCGGGCAGTTCCTTTAGCCCGTTGTTCTCCAGCTGGATCGTCGTCAGGGCGGCCAGGCCTTCGAAGATGTCTGCGGGCAGCGTCTCCAGGGAGTTGTCGGTCAGGTACAGAATTTGCAGGTTCGTGAGACCCGCGAAGTCTCCCGGCTGCAGCGCCGTCATCTCCTCCCCGGTCTCCTGTACGTTCAGGTCCAGACGCCCGGTGATGCCGTTCAGGTCGGCATCCGTCACCGCCGCGCAGTCGCTGACGTCGGGCAGCTTGCCTAAAATCGCGTCCCGCACCTGCGGCGTCCGCCCGCAGATGCCCTTGGGCGCCTCCGGTTCAACCGGAGGCAGCGATGAATCGGCAAAGAGGGTGAGAGGGGCGCCCGCGGCGAACCCGACCCCAAAGAATCCAATATAATCAAATTCAGGCCATGTATTAAGGATAGAGCCAGGAGTAAATGGTGATGGGATATGGGGCGACACTTTCTGCAATGTGAGCGTAACTGGCTGACCCGCTTCGCTCTGCGTCACCACTATCTCATCGCTGTAGACGCTCCCTGACCCTATGGTTACCGATGCGGTGGATGCCGCGCCGCCGCTGACCTCCAGCGCTGCTGTCATCATTGCCGGCGCCCCCTGGGCTACCTTGTAGCGCACCCGCGCGGTGTGGATGCCCGCATCGTCAACGCTCTGGCTTATCGCCTCGGCTTCCATGCTGAAGGTGAATGGGCTGCCAGGATTGTCCTCCAGATGCAAGGTTTTCAACCTCAGGTTTTCGACCTCGAAAAGCGCATCCGGCAGCTCAGTCAGCCGGTTGCCAACCAGGTACACAGTACCGGAGGACACAACACCAAAATAATCCGTGGGCCACTCTACATGCCGGGGGAGCAGGCGAGGCGGCAGGGAGCTCAATTGGTTATGGGACAGAACCAACCAACGCAAACTGCCAAGTTCATCAAAGATGCCCGGCGGCAGGGAGCTCAGTCCGTTATTGCTCAAGTACAACCAAGGCAAACTGCCAAGTTCATCAAAGATGCCCGGCGGCAGGGAGCTTAGTCTGTTATTGCGCAAATTCAACACTCTCAATCTGCCAAGTCCATCAAAGACGCCCGGCGACAGGGAGCTCAGTCTGTTATTTTTCAAGTACAACTCTCCCAAACCGCCAAGTTCATCAAAGATGCCCGGCGGCAGGGAGCTCAGTCCGTTATTGCTCAAGTACAACCAATACAAACTGCCAAGTTCATCAAAGATGCCCGGCGGCAGCGAGCTCAGTCCGTTATTGCCCAAGTACAACCGGTCCAAACTGCCAAGCTCATCAAAGACGCCCGGCGGCAGCGGGCTTATTTGGTTATCACTCAACTGCAACCAATACAAACTGCCAAGTTCATCAAAGACGCCCGGCGGCAGCGAGCTAAGTCGGTTATTGGACAGATCCAACGATCGCAAACTGCCAAGTTCATCAAAGACGCCCGGCGGCAGGGAGCTCAGCCCGCTATTGCTCAAGTACAACCGTTCCAAACTGCCAAGTTCATCAAAGACGCCCGGCGGCAATGAGCTTATTTGGTTATTCCTCAAATACAAGTCTTCCAAACTGCCGAGTCCATCAAAGACGCCCGGCGGCAGCGAGCTCAGCCTGTTATTGTACAGTTCCAACCGTTCCAAACTGCCGAGTCCATCAAAGATGCCCGGCGGCAGCGAGCTCAGCGCGTTATTGCCCAAGTACAACCAATACAACCTGCTGAGTCCATCAAAGATGCCCGGCGGCAGCGAGCTCAGCGCGTTGTTGTTCAGTTCCAACCGTTCCAAACTGCCGAGTCCATCAAAGATGCCCGGCGGCAGGGAGCTCAGCGCGTTGTGATTTAGGTGCAACCGTTCCAAACTGCCGAGTCCATCAAAGACGCCCGGCGGCAGGGAGCTCAGTCCGGTATGGTCCATGTGGAGATACTTGACTCCGGTGAGACCAGCCAAATCACCGATCTTAAGGTGCCCAACACCCGGAAGATAAAGGTTGTCGATACGCGCCAGTTGAGCGTCGGTAATGTCTTGGCATCCCGGTCTGCTACCCCTGGAATTCATCAGATTCCTGAACACATTACTCTCGATTGCTTCACGAACCTGATACGTGCGGTCACAGATACCCGGCTTCGGCGTGGGTTCGGGAGTAGGCTCCGGGGTAGGTTCGGGCGTAGGTTCCGGCGTAGGTTCCGGTGTCGGAGTAGATGGGTCTGTCGGCGTGTCGGGGCCCGCCAGTAAGACGAAGTCCGACCACTTCGACGCCCCGGCGTCGTTGACGGCGCGAACCTGAAAGTAGTAGTAGCGCTGGTCCGGCAGACCGCTTATCACGGCTGAGGAGCCATCGTATTCGGCCTCGGGCGCCTCCGCCCAGGCCGGGCTGTCTCCCGTCGTATCCCAGTACTGCGCCTGGTACGAGGTCGCGCCTTCCGCGTCGTCCCAGTCCAGCCCGACGACGAGGTAGTCCAGCAGTTTGCCGGTCAGTCCCTCCGGCTGGTCCGGGACTGCCTGCTGCGCGGCGGCGGGCGAGCCGCCGAAGAGCATGACCGGCACGACGACGACGGCGGCCATGACAACGAGCGATAACCGGAGCAGCCAAGCGTTCTCCGACGCTACTGCAACTTGTATTCCATGCACAAGGCTAGACATGCAACCCCTCTAACAGGCGGGCATAGACCATGCGGACTGCGCTATAGCCCAGCGGGTATTGTAAACTATCTATGTGAGTTTAATGTGATTATCAACCTCTATTTCCGTGATGTAGTGTGAGTATCTCGCCAGACTGGTACAATTGACACCGGCTGGCCGAAGGCGCCTCGAAGTCCGATCTGCATCCAGCCGGTTCCTGAAGACAGCGAACCTCGAGTCTGCCACAGCCCAATTGAGGTGGAGAAATGCAGGAAGCCGACAAGCACCGGCGGGAGATGGAGGCGCTAAGGGAGCGGCTTGACAGGTGACCTCCGCCGCATTGCCGGGAAGGTTTCAGACACGGTTCCGCCTCTGGCCTTAACGCCTGCTTCCCTGGCCACCGGCCCACTCCTGGCCGGGTTCCACGGCTGGAACTTTCAGCCTACGCGCTTCCTGGCGCACCCTGCCCGCCCATGTGTGCGGGCTTTTTTTGTTGCCCGGAATTGCCTCCGCCCTTTCCGGCTTGGCAGGACTGCCCCAATCCGGCGGGCGGCCGGCCAACGTAGTACCCCATGCGCAAGGTATTCTTATTCTCCCCGGCGCTGGGGAAGGGCTTATTCCACACGTCAGGAGGTGATGAACATGAAGAGCGCCATCGGTACTATCCTATTCTCCCTCTGGCTGCCGGCCCTGGTGCTGGTTATCTCCTTCCTCCGGTTCGGCATTGACGGATTCGGGACCGGCCCTGGCGCGGCTGACGTCTTGTGGTTGTTCGGGCTGGCATGGCCGGTTGGGATTTCACTGACCCTGGCGGTGCGCCTGATGCACCGCCGCCCCCAGGTCCTGTCCCGCATCCTGGCCTACGGTTGTGCCGTCGTGCTGGGACTGGTGTCCGCCTGGGGTGTAATCATCGGAGGGCTTTTCGGTCCCATCGGCGTCGTCGCCTACCCCCTGGTGGCCTCGCTGCCGGCGTGGATAATCCTGGGGGTCCTGACCAGGGTCCAGGGCGGCGCCGGGGGGCAGGCTGCCACGGCGTAACCCTGGGTGGCTGCCCCGGAACCCGGCCGGCGATGGCTTCGGCTGCGCCGAATCCACCAACCTCAGCAGTCGGTGTTCTCCCGGGCCGGGTTCATAGCCGGGGAACCGGCCCAGCCCCAGGGACGCAACGGCGAGACCAAGCCTTCGTCTCTGTCCGGGTTCGAGTGGGCGCTCAGCGTGGAACGGAGGCGGGAGGAGGGACCGGCCGGCGCGGGCCGCCAGGACCAAGGCAAAGGGGAGGACACCGCTACGGGCGGTGTCCTCCCCCGCTCGTCCAGGTACGCGGGCTTTCTTGTTGTCCTGAATTACCATGCGCCAGAGAGGCGAAGCTGCCTTAGCCGGCGGCGCTGACGACCGGTTCTGCGCCCTCGCTGGCCTTGCTTTCCGTCCTGGCGCAGCGGGGTCCGCAACCCGGATGTTCCTTCGGATTTAACCGCCGGCGCCAGCCGCGCTGGCGGCCCGGCCGTGTTGCCCGGCCAGGCCTAACCAGGCGGGCAGGTCAGGGCCCAGCGACGATGCTGCCGGTCGGCTGGCCCAACCGCGCCGCCGGCATCCTCGGGGCAGGCGGCGCGGCGTCCACCCTGGCCCCGCCCCTCCAGCGTATGGCGCTCAGCCGTTTTCCAGGGTGAGCCAATCCGACCAGCCGGATGCGCCGCCGTCGTTGCTGGCCCGGACCGTGAGCCAGTAGTGCGACCATTCGGCAGGCAGGCCGGTAAGCGTGGCGCCGGAACCGTTCATTTGCACCGTCACCCCAGGCATGGCATCGCTGGGCAGGGGCACCAGATTGGGTTGCCGCCACAGGCCCACCTGGTAGCCGGTGGCCCCGTCCACGTCGTCCCAGTCCAGGGTCACCTTCCCCGGCTCCGGCACCACCCCGGTCGGCCGGCCCGGCGCGGCGAGAGGCGCGGCGCGGGTGACCGTCACGCTGTAGGTCTGAGCCGTCTCCCCGTCCTCGGCCGTGACCTCCACGGCGATGAAGTTCTCGCCCTCGGCCAGGGGGACGGTCCCGTCGGCGTCGACCACTCCGCCCAGTTTGACGGCGTAGGCAGCCCTGTAGTCGCTGACCGCCGGAGTCACCGTGGTTTCGGCGACGGCGTGGGCGACGCTGGCGGCGTACTCCGTGGTGGTTGACGCGAAGGCGCCGAAGTCAACCCCACTGAGTGCCAGGGCGCGCAGCGTGGCGTCGGTGGAAGCCGGAATCAACTCGACAACAACGGGACGGGAAACCGAGGCGGTATAACGTCCAGTATTATGGTCCACGAACAACTCGGTGTGACGGACCGTAATGCACAAATTGTCCGCGTTGAGGTCGCACGAACCCAATGGGAAGTAGCTTAGAGGGATCCGCACCGTTGCCGAACAATCGTCATGTCCGCTTCTTCTTAAATCACTCGGCTGCACCAAACGGGTTGTTGAAGAATCCGTAGATACAGAGAACTCCCAATACGGATTATCTTCCGGCCCAAGCTGGCAATTGTGGTAGTGGACCCCATCACTCCAGGTGAACCGGTACGGCGGAGACAAGGACGGGTGATAGGCGCGGCTGACCGCCAGCGCGTAGGTCCGGCTGACCTCGCCTTCGGTCACCCTGATCCTGATGACGTTCTCGCCCACCTCCAGGTCGAACTGGTCGCCGGCGGCGTCGGCGTCGGCGTCGGTCAGGGAGTTGCCCGAGCCGTCCTCGTAGGACACGCGGGCGCGCCCCTCCGCGGTGGCCGTGACGGTGATCCGGTCGCTGGCGTGGGGCACGTCGGGGACGGCGTAATCCCGGGTCTTGCTGTCGAAGGCCGGCGTCAGGGTCCCCGGGCTGACGCTCAGCCCGGTCAGCATGGGGGGGATCGGGAAGGTGTAGGAGTAAACCTTGCCGTCGTCGCCGTCCAGCACCCACATCTTCTCGTTGCTGGACCAGATTCCCACGGGGTTGCCGTTGTCGTCGTTCAGGTCGAACTCCCAGTCGTCGGCGCCGCCGGTGCCGTCCTGGCGCGTCCCGTCGGCCCGGGCGTAGGCGTAGAGCCTGGCGTCTTCGTCGTCCAGCACCAATATCGTCTCGTCGATGGACGAGATGCCGATGGGACTGGCGTTGTCACGGTGCAGGTCGAACTCCTCGTTGACGGCATTCTCGTCATAGAGCCTCCCGTCGAACCGGTAGCGAATGCCGTCGATAACGTAGGCGTGGGGGGCTCCGTCCTGGCGCCTTCCGTCGGCCAACGAGTAGGCGTAGATCTTGTCGTCGTCGGGGTCGGCCACCCACATCGTCACGCCGTTGGACCAGATGCCCGAGACAGCGCCGTTGTCGGCGTGAGGTCCCGGGTCTATCTCCTTGTCCTTGTCCTCGTTGGCGATGCCGTCCTGGCGGGTTCCGTCGCCCAGCGCGTAGGCATAGACCCGGCCGCCGTAGTAGTCCCCCACCCACATCGTTCTATAGTCGGACCAGATGCCGATGGGATAGATGCTGTTGCTGTCCAGGTCGAACTCCTTGTTGACGGTGCCGCCGGTCCCGTCCTGGCGCGTCCCGTCGGCCAGCGCGTAGGCGTAGAGTTTGCTGGCACGTTCCTCAGAATAAGGGCGGCCCTCAAAATATGCGGAGTCCGCCACCCACATCGTGGTGCCGTCGGACCAGATGCCCCTGGCGTTGCTATTGTCGGGGTGCAGGTCGAAACTCGTCGGCACGGCGGCCTCGCGGCTGACCGCCAGCGCGTAGGTCCGGCTGAGGCTGCCTTTGGTCACCTTGACCTCGATGACGTTCTCGCCCACGACCAGGTCGAACTGGTCGCCGGTTGTGCCGGAGTCAACGTCGGTGAGCGTGTTGCCGGAGCCGTCCTCATAGGAGACGTCGGCCCCGCTCTCCGCGGTGGCCGTGACGGTGATCCGGCCGCTGGCGTGGGGCACGTCGGAGACGGCGTACTCCAGGGTGTCGCTGTTGAAGGCGGGATCCAGGGTCCCCGGGCTGACGGTCAGCCCGGTCAGCACCGGAGTCGGCATGGCGTAGGTGTAGACCTTGCCGTCAGAGATTTCGTTCACCCACATCGTGGTGCCGTCGGACCAGATGCTGAAGGCGGCGCTATTGTCGCTGTGCAGGGCGAACTCCCGGTTGGCTGTGCCGCCGCCCCCGTCCTGGCGTATCCCGTCGGCCAGGGCGTAGGCGTAGAGCTTGACGTCGTCGCTGTCGGCCACCCAGATCGTCGCCCCGTCCGACCAGATGCCTGTGGGAATGCCGTTGTCGGCGTGCAGGGCGAACTCCTTGCTGGTGGTGCCGCCGGTGCCGTCCTGGCGTGTCCCGTCGGCCAGGGCGTAGGCGTAGAGCTTGTCGTCGCCATAGTCGGCCACCCAGATGGTGGAGCCGTTGGACCAGATGCCCAGGGGATTGCCGTTGTCGCTGTGCAGGGCGAACTCCTTGCTGGTGGTGCCGTCGGTGCCGTCCTGGCGCGTCCCGTCGGCCAGGGCGTAGGCGTAGAGCTTGTAGTCGCTACCGTCCGTCACCCACATCGTCGTGCCGTCGGACCAGATGCCTGTGGGATAGCCGTTGTCGGCGTGCAGGGCGAACTCCCTATTGGTCGTGCTGCCGGTGCCGTCCTGGCGCGTCCCGTCGGCCAGGGCGTAGGCGTAGAGCTTGTTGTTCTCGTCCGAGTCAGTCACCCACATCGTCGTGCCGTCGGACCAGATGCCCCCCGGGCTGCTATTGTCGGAGTCCAGGAAGAAATCCTGCGGCATGGCCTGCTGCTGCCTGGACACGGGCGGGTCGTCGTCGTCTTCTACCGGCGGCGCGATGGTGAAGCTCGCGCTCGCCGAGGCCAGCTCCACTCCGTCGGGCGACGATATGCTCGCTTCCAGGGTGTAGTCGCCCGCCGGGCAGTCGGCGGAGATGGTCCCGGTGTGGGTCTCCGGGTCCTCGTCCACCTGGTGGATGTGGCGGTCCACCCCCAGGCCGTCGCCCTCGCAGGCGTCGGCGTTCACCACGTCGGCCCGGAAGATGTAGTCGGTGGTGTCGGCGTCGGCGTCCGGGGCCAGAAACCCGAAGCTCAGGGTCAGGACACCCCCGGCCCCCTGCTCGGCGACAGGAATGGCCAGGCCGATGCTGGGCCCGAATATCGAGAACTCGGCGCTGGCGGAGGCCACCACGCCACCGGCCTCGGTGGCGATGCTGGCCTCGATGGTGTAGCCGCCGATGGGGCAGCCGGCGGCGATGGTCCCGCTGCGGGTCTCCGGGTCCTGGTCCACCTGGTACATGTAGCGGTCGATGCCCAGGCCGCCGCCCTCGCAGGCGTCGGCGTCCCGGTTCCACGAGTCCTTCACGTCGGCCCGGAATACGTAGTCGGTGGTGTCCCGGTCGGAGTCGGCCTTCAGAGCGCCGAAGAGCATGGTGACGCTGATTTCGGTGTTCCACGGCGCGAAGCCGTCCGGGGAGAGGATCAGGGCCACCGACGGGTCGGGGTCTTCCTGGTCCGGCGTGGGCTCAGGCGTGGGTTCCGGTGTCGGCTCCGGCGTAGGCTCCGGCGTGGGTTCTGGCGTGGGCTCAGGCGTAGGTTCCGGGGCTGGCGCCGCCACCGTAAAGCTTGCTCTCGCCGAGGCCAGCTCCACATTCTCCGGCGACGCTATGCTGGCCCGAAGGGTGTAGTCCCCGGCCGGGCAGTCGGCGGAGACGCTCCCGGTGCGGACTTCCGGGTCTTCGTCCACCTGCCACATGTAGCGGTCCACGCCCAGGCCGTAGCCTCCGGCCTGGTCCTCGCACCCGTTGGCGTCCCCGTCCTCCGAGTCCACCACGTCGGCCCGGAAGACGTAGTCCTTGGTTGCGGTGTCGGCGTCGGACTCCAGGCCGCTGAAGCTCATGGTGACGGCGATGGCCGATCCCTCCTCCACGGTGTCGGAGGAGAGGCTGACCGCCACCGACGGCGACGCTTGGGCCTGGGCCTGGTAGGGCAATGGGACGCCGGCGAAAACGAAGAGCGCGAAGGCTCCCAGGGCGGCAAGAACGGCAAAGGACAGTTGGCGTTTCACGATGCTAACCTCACTTCAGGCAGTTGCAAAGTCTGGACGGCGGGCAGGGACGTTGCCCGGAAGGCAAAGGGATACCGCCCGGTCTGCCCGTACGCGTTCAGGAACGGGAGCTCCGGGCAAGCGGAACTACGGGGGAGGTGGGCGGTGCGAAGGAAGGGGACAGCCGGGGCTGGGGGACTATCCGGTGACGATATTCGTCGGGGGGTAGAAGGATTGCGTTCGTCGAGGCGCGTCCTCACGGCGGCGGATACCGCCGGTGCGCTCTCCGACGCTACTGCAACTTGTATCCTATGCGGAAGGCAGACCAATACAACCCCTCTAACGGGCAGATACAGGCCAAGCGGACTGTGCTATGGCCCGGTGAGTATTGTAAACCACTCATGTGAGTACAACGTGATTATCAGCCCTTATTACCGTGATGTTATTGTGAGTATTTGCCCGATCCGGTACAATTGACACCGGCTGCCCGAGGGCGTCTCGAAGCCCGATCTCCGCATCCAGCCGGGCGCCTGACGACGTGGAGCCGGGTGGCGTCCACAGTCCGGGTCAGGGAGGGAAGATGCAGGAAGCCGACGAGCACCGGCGGGAGATGGAGGCGCTAAGGGAGCGCCTGACCCGGTTGAGCGAGGCCAGCCTCCGCGTCAGTGAGAGCCTGGACCCGGACACGGTGCTGCAAGAGGTCATGGACAGCGCCCGGTCGTTGACCGACGCCCGCTTCGGCGGGATTACGACCTTCGACGAATCGGGCCAGCTGCTGGAGTTCATCACCTCCGGTATGCCTCCCGAAGAGCAGCAGCGGATGTTGGACCTGCCGGAGGGTCCGGCGCTCTTCGAGTACTTCAGCTCGATTCAGGGCTCCCTGAGATTCGGGGACGTCGCCAGCCAAATGCGGTCGCTGGGCTTTCCCGACCTGCCGATCAAGACCCTGCTGGGAGCGCCGATGCGTCACCGGGGCGAGCACGTCGGCAATCTCTACGTGGCCGAGAAGGAAGGCGGCCGGGAGTTCACCCGGGAAGATGAGGAGACGTTGGTGATGTTCGCCTCCCAGGCGACGCTGGTCGTGGTCAACGCCCGCCGGCACCGGGACGAACAGCGGGCCAGGGCCGACCTGGAGGCCCTGATCAACACCTCGCCGGTGGGCGTCCTGGTGTTCGACGCCACCACCGGGGCCCTGGCGTCGCTGAACCGGGAGGCGAGAAGGATCTTCAACGACCTGCATACGCCGGGCCGCCCTCTGGAGCAGCTCCTGGGCGTGCTGACCTTCCGGCGCGCCGACGGGCGGGAGATTTCCCTGGAGGAGTTCCCCCTGGCGCAGGCGCTCAGCGCCGGTGAGACGGTGCGCGCCGAGGAGATCGTCATTCAAATCCCCGACGGGCGGAGCGTCACCACCCTGGTCAACGCCACGCCCATCTACTCGGAGGAGGGTCAGGTCCAGTCCGTGGTCGTGACCCTACAGGACATGACGCCCCTGGAGGACCTGGAACGGCTGCGGGCCGAGTTCCTGGGCATGGTCAGCCACGAGCTGCAAACGCCGCTGGCCTCCATACGGGGCTCCGCAGCCACCCTGCTGGACGACGAGCCCGACCTGGACCCCGCCGAGATGCGCCAGTTCCACCGGATCATCGAACGGGAGGCCAGCCGGATGCGGGGCCTGATCAGCGACCTGCTGGACGTGGCGCGGATCGAGACGGGCACGCTGCCGGTCGCTCCCGGACCGGCGGAGCTGGCTGTCCTGGTGGACGAGGCCAGGAACGCCTTCCTGAACGCAGGGGGCGGGAACCAGCTCCGCATCGACCTGCCGCCGGACCTGCCCTGGGTCATGGCGGACCGGCGGCGCATCGTCCAGGTCCTGGGCAACCTCCTCTCCAACGCCGCCGGGCACTCGCCCGAGTCGTCCTCCATCCGGGTGACCGCGGTGCGGGAGGACTTCCACGTCGCGGTCTCCGTCATAGACGAGGGCCGGGGCGTGTCGGCCGAGCGCCTGCCCCACCTGTTCCGGAAGTTCTCCCGGACCGGCGACGAGGACCAGGGGCGCGGTCTGGGGGGTTCGGGCCTGGGCCTGGCCATCTGCAAGGGGATCGTGGAGGCCCACGGGGGCCGCATCTGGGCCGAGAGCGACGGAGAAGGTCTGGGGGCGCGGTTCACCTTCACGATTCCGGTGGTCATGGAAGCCGGGACTGATGCGGCAGCCGCACCCGCCCGGCGCTCCGCCCCCTCGCGGCGGTCGGAGCGTGGACAGCAGCGCATTCTCGTCGTGGACGACGACCCGCAGGCGCTCAGGCACGTCCGCGACGCCCTCTCCAAGTTGGGCTATGCACCGATTGTGACCGCCGACTCGGAGGAGGTGTACCGCCTCATAGAGGCGGAAAAGCCCCACCTGGTCTTGTTGGACCTGATGCTGCCGGGGACTGACGGGATCGAGCTGATGAAAGGCATTTTCGAAATTGCCGACCTGCCGGTCATCTTCCTGTCGGTGTACGGCCAGGACGACGTCATCGCCCGGGCCTTCGACACCGGGGCCGCCGATTACGTGGTCAAGCCCTTCTCGCCCACGGAGCTGGCGGCGAGGATCAGGGCGGCCCTGCGCCGGCGGGAGGCCACCGCCCGGCCCGAACCCACGGAACCCTATGTGCTGGGCGAGTTGACCATCGACTACGCCGAACGCAGGGTGAGCGTTGCCGGTCGTCCGGTCCGGTTGACCGCCATCGAGCACTCGCTGCTGGTCGAGCTATCGGTCCACGCCGGTCTGGTATTGACCCATGACCATCTGCTGCAACGGGTCTGGGGCCTGGGGAGCTCCGGCGACTCGCGGCCGGTGCGCACCGCCGTAAAGAACCTCCGCCGCAAGCTGGGCGACGACGCAAGCAGCCCCACGTACATCTTCACCGAGCTTCGCGTCGGCTACCGGATGCCCATGGGGGAGAGGTTGGAGCAGGAGGAATCATGACAAGGGAGGAATGCCGAGGGACACGCGAACGTAACACTTGGCGCAGTCCTCTGTCCCATTGGACTATTATAATTATACTTCAGCCGAGCGTCCTAGTAGGCCTATAGGACTCAAGGAACCTAAATTGCCGGATAATACACCACCCATTCCTGACCAGAGCCACGTCAACAAAGTACGTGATGCCTTGAGTATCCGTCCCATCTCAAGGGCTTCCGTCATGGTCGGTAGTGGATTCAGCAGAAATGCCCAGAAGACTAGATTTGATGCTCGTGACATGCCCTTGTGGACCGATATCGCTGAGGAGCTTTTCAGGCAGCTGTACCCCGAGAGTGCCGGCGATGGTTTCTAGGATGAAACTTTCTTGGCGGGACGGGGTGCATAGTTTCCTGGAGGTCCCGGCCATGACGCAGCTTTTGTCGTTGCCTACGGGCAAACGTGTGCTGCAAATCGGATGCGGAAGCGGCGCGGCGTTGCCGGCCTTGGCAAGACACTGCAAACCCGTCAGCCTAACCGGGATTGATATATCGACGGATGCCCTGTCCCAAGCGGCTGGACTGCTGAGGGAAATGCGGGTCACCGCTTGTCTGGTCCATGCCGACGCCCAACGGATGCCGTTCATCGACGGATCGTTTGACGTGGTTGTCGATTTCGGTACCTGCTACCAGGTGGCGGACACTGACGCGGTTCTTCAGGAAATTGCCCGTATCCTTGACACCGGCGGGATCTTCGTGCGTGAGACGCCCCTGGCGCAGGCACTGGCCCACCCGCTTTGGACCCTCAGCCATGGACGGTCATCGTTGGACCGCCGGCACTTCATCTCAAGGCAAAATGCTGCGCTGTGGAGGGTCTGCGCCAAGCGCTAAAACGCGCGTCCAGAGGGGCAAAGGCGCATGGTGCGCTGCAGTACCAAGGACGCAACTGGTGCGTAAATTCCAACTGGGAACTTGCCGGTTCTCCCCACCGGCATTACATGGGGTGATACGCGCATCGGAGCAGAAGGAGTGAAAACTGTTGAAAGCATTAATGGGGACATTCAACAGGTGGGCCGTGTTGGCGATCATCCTGGTAGTCGGTGGGGCGACAATCGGGATCTTTGCCTGGGCAAACCAGGCTCGGGCGGAACTCAACGACTGGCCGCCACGCCGACGAAGACCCGCGGCAGGGGAGTAACCCGACCAGGAAGGGCACGGACTCGCCGCAACACACAGCACCGACGCTGTGAGAGCGTCAGGCGAAGCGAAGAGAATACGACCAGCAGGAGCTTGGAGGCAACGATTCCAGCAACGCCCAAGGAGTGGGCTTGTTCACCGCCGACAACCCCACCGCCGTTTACAAATGATCAGCAACGCCGCGCCCACCATGAACGGCACCGTCATCATAGCGGTCAACACCCGAGCCTACGGTAGAACACCCGCGGTGAGCAGGTTGAAGATTCGGGTAACAGGGACAAACAGGGCCAGAAGAGCCAGTAATCCAACGGCACCGAGCGCGACCACACAGTCCGGAGATAACCGTGCATCATTCCTACGCCATATTGGTACATCATGTCGCCGCCATGGACACCCGTTGTACGGATCGGCCCGTCGGAGTAACTTGGGTGGACCAGAAGGGAGCGCGGTTGAAAGCATGGTACATCCGTCACTGGAAGTGCCGGGCGCGAATTTGTCATCGCGGCCATCCACCAGCGCAGAGCACCAGACAGTGATAACAACGATGAACCTGAACAAGCTGGAAACCAGATTTTTTGACCGGATTATCAATGCCGAACTGGACGTGCCAGTTCATGCAACCCTGAAATACCGGGATACATCCCTCGATCTAATCGTCGTCCCTAAAATCGCTCCCCAAGGCTATCTGAGGTTCGAATACTTTAACGCTTCGGCATATCATCCAGAACCGCAAGTGGGTCCGGACGGCACGCCATACATCGAACTCACTAGCACCGAGTTGGCCGGCACTCATCCGTTGCTCGAAGAAGCATGGCAAAAGCGCGCCGATGTGAAATTGGAGCTAAAACCATCCCGGCTCCCAATAGCACCCAGGGCCAACCTCACACTCGACGCCAGAGTTCTGTATGCCGACCACGGAAACAGGGGCGTACTGGTTTTGCATGCCAGCCAAACGGCGTTACGCGACTCACCGCTGCGAAAAGCCGAGTTCTCCATATCGAGTTTTGCCGATTTCAGAACGCCAGAAAAGCTATGGTCTTCAATCGGGCGTGTCGTTAGCGACGAGAGTCAACCGCTACAAATCACAGCGGACAGATTGGGCGACAGCGCTCAATTTGCTTTATCTCCCGTCAGCCACAATATCATCTTGGATACTGGGAACGGCTGGAGAATCACTCTCACGAAAGATGAACACTCAGAGGATGATGCCGTCAGTCATACAGGAGTCGTGGAAAAGCCGGACGGCACAGATTTCGGGGTTGACGAGCTCAGGGAGGTGCTCGAAGGACTACGTTACTTCTTTGCGTTCACTATGGTCCAGTACTGCTTTCCCAGCGTAATCATCGGATACGACGCAGCGGGCAGAGTTGCCTACGGAGAGCCCGGTGAGTTTGGAGCTCGTCGGCAAAACCCATTGAATTGGTTTCACCACGACAGGGACGAACGATGGGGGAATACCCTCGAACTATTCTTTCCAAGATTCTGGCGCAGGTGGCAGTCCAACAAAGATGAGTTGATCGCCGTCATAGACGCCTACGTAAGCAGCCAGGCCATGAGACGCGCCGGAATCTTGCGCGACGCTGTGGCGAAAAGTTGTGGGGGGTTGGAGATTATCGCCGGCCTAGTGCTGGGACGAACCATTCGCAACACGGCGAGAGAAGATTTCGACAAGGTCTTGCGATGTTACAAAATTCTGCACCGCCATCTGGACGCAGCCACCAACCCCGTCACGCAGAAGCTGTGCTCAGATTTGAACATCCCCGACGACAACGGAGCCCGTCTCCTCGTTGACGTAAGGAATTATGTCGCCCATCCACTCGACAAGAACCCGGTAATCAAGCCAGGTCACCTTCAATACGTGGACGGCGACCGAGCACATTACGTGCACCTGCATGACCTCAGTCAATTTTATTTGGAACATGTACTGCTCAGGTTCTGTGGCTTACGTGTAGCCCGCCATAGGCAACTGCTCGAATTTCAACGGCGGTAGCCCGGTGTAGGTCCAAACCATATTTTCAGCCCTGTAGATGTAGCGGATTGGGCTAATAGACTGATGCGGCAGTTGGTTGGACGGAATGCAGCGGCCATGGCTGAGAAACGATACGGATACAGTTAACCACGGAGGAACAGGACAACCGAACAACCTGAACCATGGCTACGAACAATCAGCGCATCTTGGCGCGGGCCCGTATCCTGACAGGGTACGACCGTCGTGCAATAACGTTCACACCACTGACGACGCCGGAGTGGGAGAACGCCTTGAGCGACGTGAACCGGTTCATAGAACTATACCCGGGCCACTATCCAGAACCGTACAACTTGAGCGCGTGGATTCACCACAACCTGGGGGAACGACGAAGCGGCCGAGCGGGATCTCCGATTGGCCCGCTGAACCGCAGAACGAAAAGAGCAATGATGGACGGGCGGCCCAGTCGAGCCGCCCGTTTCTATTGCCCGGTGGACGGTGCAATCGACCTCGGCACGCCACCAAGGCGACGAGCACACGCGTACGGTCACTACCCGACAAAATATGCAGGCGGAGACGCCACCACACAGCAGCGACGCTGTGAGAGAATCGACCGCAACGAAGGAGAGGACAACCAGTAATAACTGGAGGGCACTATGGCGAGCCACACCCAGGGAATAGGACTGTTCACCGCCGAAAACATCGCCGGCAAGGCGCAAGAACACGGCGCCATCCTGAGCCCCTACACGATATCCAGTTGGCTGAACAGAAGCCGCGCCGGCATCCGAGCCCGCAGGAATAACACGGCCTACGCGCGGTTCACCACACAATACGACCAACTGCGTGCCGAACACTCCGGGTCCGACGCCAACCGCAACCGGGAATTCAATCGGGCGCTCGGGATCCTCGAACGAACCTGCCAGTGCGACAACGACAAGATGCTCATGCCCGACGGGAAACTGGCCGAACAGTGCCGCGAGTGCCCGGAGATCGAGGAACGGGGCCGGCAGCAGCGTCGTTCCAGATGAAGTAGCCAAACCTGCACAGCCGGCGCGATCGCACCATCAGATTGATGACATCCAGCCCTTGCGGCGCCGACACGGCCGCAAATAGACTCGGAGACATCCCCATCCCCGAGGCGAACGTGGCCATCCCGCGAGAATCTCCGTACATCTGGGCCACCTGGCTGCCCAGGCTGCTGACCGGCGAGAACTCGTGCGAGTGGGCCATCTGGTTCAAGGCCCATTACCAGGACTGGACCAGAACCCCGTCCGAGTTCAACCAAGCCCAGTGGATGCTGAACCACACCGCGCTCCTCAACAAGCGAAAAGCAAACTGGAAGCATGGTGGCTTTGATGTGAACATCGAGGGACAGAACAGCTTCCAGCTCCAGGGGAGGTCGGCAACGCTGGCGGGCAAGCCCGACCTGATCACGCAGCGGGACGGCCAGGCGGTCATCGTCGACGTGAAGACCGGGCAGGAGAGCGCCAGTCACATCGTGCAGGTGATGATTTACCTGTACGCAGTCCCGAGAGCGCTGGAGCGTTACCGGACTCTCAAACTCAGAGGGCAGGTCACATACGATGACCACACGGTCCGCATACCGGCGGAGGCGGTGGACGACCAGTTCATACAGAACCTGGGAGCGTTGATCCGAATACTGGCGGCCGACCAGCCGCCCGCCCGAGTGCCGAGCAGACAGGAGTGTCGCTTCTGCGACATCAGCGCAGCAGATTGCCCGGAGCGCGTGGACGGCGACGCAGAACCCCGAGAGGGAACGACCTCCGACTTCTGAGTTGAAGTAACCGAATCTGACCCGCTTGGCGAGACCGGAAGAAGCTCCGCCTGCAAAGCATCGAGACCGCCGGAATTGCCCGTAAACGGCCCCGGACGCTCTCATGTACCAAAAGGGCAGAGGAAAATACTCCAGCAGCCCTAAAACGCACCAGAGGCTATCTCCGGCGGAAACTAAGCCCTTCCGCGGTGCCGGACGACACCGACCGACGTTAGGGCAAAACCAACCCACGATGGGCGGCTCAATTGAGCCGCCCATCAACATCTACCAGACGATGAACTAACCAGACCGCTCCTCGCTACGCGACGCCCGGTAGGCATCGTTGTTGGGATTGAGCTGGTTTGCGCGGTTGTCGTCATCCCCGTCATCATCATCATCGTCGACCCGGCCCTCCCAATCATCGGGACGACCATCATAACCGCGTGATTCCCAGTAAGCGTCGTTGTTAGGGTTCATCTGATCGGCACGGTTGTCGTCGTTTCCGCCACCTCTAGGCATAGCGCGACTCCAAATATCTGTGGTGCGAAATTATAAAACACCCACGGGCATCTGCGAAACACAAGGCGGCCGCCCAAGTACGGGGAGGCGGGCGATTGCACCGAGATCCTGTTAGGCAGTGCAAAAGCAACAATCGTTCCAGACCGTCTCGACCGTAACCGTCAGCGCAAATCTAGTTCCGGTTCGCATCAGCGAAAGGCCGCCTTTCCTAGCCTTGCCGCCGTCCTGGGCAACCCTGACGTCTATTCCGGCAAGGCTTCTTACAGCCTTCCACCATGCGTACAAAACGCCGGCCCGACGGGATTGTTAGGCCGGCGTTTACCTGCACAGCAGCATGGGCCATTTCGGGACCAAACATGCCCGGGACAGCGCATATAACCAAGTAGCCACTGTCATTTCGCCATAATGTGAACTACCCAGTGTCGTGGCCACGGGCGCGGAGTGGAACACGCCGAAATCTCAACTAGGGACAGCCACCGAGGGGAAAGATCCCCCTAGACCAGTCGTGCTGCCTAATCCAGACCAAGCCGTTTCCCGGAAACAAGAGCAACGACCAATCAACGAGGCAATCCAATTGAGAATAACGAGAAAGCTCACGAGCATAATTGCCCTATCGGTTATGGTCCGCCTTGCTGGCCGTTGTGGCCGTAACGCAGTCCGGCACCGCCAACGCACAGGTCGTCGGCAGGGCAATCAGCAACCTGCAGCTGAGCCACAACGACGACGGCGACCTGCTCATCAGCTGGGACGCGCCCGAATTAGCGCCCAGGGACTACCGCGTCATGTGGGCCAAGTCCAGCGAGGAATATCCGTCATGGACAACCGACCACGGCAACGTCTATCCGGCGGGAACCGCCACCACCGCAGCGGTCAACGTGGACGAGCAATCCGCCCAGTTGAGGGATTTCTTGCAAGGCCGCTACTTCCCAATCAACGTCGGTGAGCGTGCCAAACCCGCCGGCGTGCCCGAAAAACCGGGCGACCACTGCACAGTGCAGGTCAATCCGGAGAAACCCATGGTGTGCGTCGAATTCCTGTGGAACCAGACCTTCGAAGAAACCCAGCCCGACGGCCAGCCTAAACTGGTGCAATATTCGCAGCAGCTACCCCAAGGCACTGGTCTGGACGGCTGGATGGTTTTTGAAGTCCCCCAGGGCACCATGATCAGGTCGCTCCGCTGGGCCGCGGGCGACACGGTTACGATTGATTTCTAACCCGGTTCGTGGCGGATTCCGACAACTCGGCCTCCTCGAGCGAGACTTTTGCGAAATCGAGAGAGTCGACCCTACCCGCTCGTCCTGAGCCGGTCGAAGGACGGTCGCCTGTGGTTCGACAAGCTCATCATGTCGCCCTCGTATGAACCGCCCACCGGATGCCCCGCCGCCCACCTGGCGTCGTTTGTTCCACTTTGTAGCCGCCAGCGCAACTACCCTGCTGGCGTTCGCCATACCCGAAACGCAGTACATGCTAATACTCGGCGGCGGCGCGCTGCTGTCCCTGGCGCTGGAGACCGGCCGGTTCCGGGTTGGCTGGCTAAACCATTTATTTTTGCGGGTATTCGCGCCGATTCTGAAAACTTCCGAAACGGCGGAGATTACGGGTGCAACATATTTCTTCATCGCCGCGTTCTTTGCCTTCTATTTCTTCGGCCCCGACGTTGCGATACCAGTTTTGCTATTCGTAGCCGTCGGCGACCCGGTGGCCGCGCTGGTCGGAATGCGCGCGCCGGGCCCGCGACTTTGGGGTAAATCGCCAGTTGGGTCGGCGGCCTTCATCGTGGCAGCGCTGGCGGTTTGGGCGGTGGTGTCGGCTCTGGGCTACGGCCAATGGACCTGGGCTGTGGTAGCAACCGCCTTCGTTGCTGCCGCGGTGGAATTGGCCCCGATACCCGTCGACGACAACCTGACCATCCCGCTAATCGCCGGCGCAACGATGCTGTTGCTGACGACCACTAGCCTCTAACTCCCTCACCCTCTCCCTCTGGGAGAGGGTGAGGGTGAGGGCCGCCTAAACTAAAGCCAAGGTGAAATGCGCAGATGGTGGGGGTCAAACGACGGAGCCGGGTCGCTCTCCAAGTACGGATGAGAGGAATTCACGGGCTTAACCCAGCTGATCATCATCGCCACTTAAATGTACATCCCACCTTGGCTTTAGTTTAGGAGCATTGATCCGCAGACTGGCGGCCGACAAGCCGCCCACCCGAGTGCCCAGCAGACAGGAATGTCGCTTCCACGACATCAGTGCCGCTGATTGTCCAGAACGAGTGGACGAACCGACGTTGCACCAAGGGGGAAACCCTCGACTTCTAACGGTCGGACGTCGAACGGCCGACACCCGGCATTGTTCGTCCACTGAACGCCCCGATAGACTTGGAGACACCTGAGCATGGGAAAACTGGCCTTGCACAAAAATGGACAAACGCCGCAGGACCCGCAAAACTGGAGCCGCCACCACACCCCGCAGCGACCCGCCCCGGCGGCAAGCAATCAACCGAGACAACCCGAGGAGAAACGCCATGGGAACCGTAAAAGTAACCATAGGAGTCGGCGACCCGCAGGGACGGCAGTTCGAGGAAATCGACGTCACGGTTGACACCGGTTCAACCTACACGGCAGTCCCCAGAGCAATGCTCCAGAGGCTGGGGATCCCGGTCGAAAGGTCGCTACCCTCCGAGACTGCCGACGGCAGAATCGTCCCCGTCGACGTAGGAGAAGCCACCATCAGGCTGCAAGGACTGCAGTTCCACACGCCGGTCATATTCGCAGAGGAGAACGAACCAAGCCTGCTTGGCGTAGTCTCCCTGGAGCAGGCCGCCCTCGCTGTAGACCCCCTGGCGGGACGACTGATACCCACCAACCTGCTACGCCTCTAGCCAATTCGCCGATCCCAAGATTCCGGCGCTCGCCGCCAGCCGGCCAAGACCATCTCCAACAGCGAACCAAGTACAAGTAACAAATTTTGTGCAAAGCCGCCCCGGCCCAAGAACCAAAAACTGGGCATCCGATCTTGCTGAGAAATCGCCATAGAGGGTACAAATACGAGCTGTGACGGCGATAAGGGGCACCGGGCGACGCAGAAGTCATCCGAGGCGGAAAACCGACCTGAGAGCGCGTTTTTCAGGACCGAAACAGGAAGGTCCCCAGGGTGGATGGCGCCTTGACCACGCAGCCGATGGCGCCGGCCGTACCGCCAGCGCGCAACACGTCGGCGGCGTCGATGCAGTCGCCGCCTGATAGACGACAATTAGTCCTGCCGGTAGCGACGACTATTTTTGCCGGTCGAGATGGGGTAATTATTCGGTACGGAGGTACCGTTGATTACAGACCGACAAACCAGGCTATTGAGGCAGAAACGTATGGAAGGCAAGACACAGGAAACGGCAGCGGCCAAGGCTGGGATGAGCGTGCGTTCAGCGCGCAAGTGGCAGAGTGGGCCATTGCCGTCGCAGGCGAAACCGGAGCATCGGTGGCGCACCCGGCCCGATCCCTTCGACGGGGTGTGGGAGGATGAGATTGAGCCGCTGCTGCGGAATGATCCGACGGGGGGACAGGGAAGGACATATCGGGGAGTTCCAACCCCGCCAGGCGGACCTAGGGAAATCGTAATGCGAATTTTTCGCTGGAAGGTCGCCGTATGAATTCCATTACGGTCAACTTTCGGGCATGAATTATGTGGCGCTGACCCTAGCGGTAACAACAGGCACTCTGCCCGCCATAGTGCTCAACGCCTCGGCACAAAACTCGCGGCCTGCGTCGATTTCGGGTGCTAGCCATTGGGCAAGGTCCCTTGACATGAATCCTATTTGCCCGGATTGGTGAAATATGCCAATCGCGTTGGAATCGACGGGATTTTCGTAGTCCCTACGCAAGACTAAAACGTCACCTTTTACAACCCGCCCAGCCGCAATACGGCGATTTTCGTAGGAGATCCCGACCACTTCACTGTCCACCGGAAGAATTTCTTCAATGGGCTTTAAAGGCCTAAGGAAAGGGTTGACGACCATCCTGCCGAGTTTGTAACGTAAATCATCAAGCACGTATCCTGCAATCCCGTAGTCGTGCCGCAAAGAATCATCTGACAGACTTGACAACCAATCCACGAATTCTTCATGCGTTGACGAGACCATCGGCCGATTGCCGAATGCTTCGGCCAGGCGCATTGCGACGGTCCGGGTAGGGATGCCGGCTGACATGGCCCACGAGGCTACGGGATCAGGAAGACCATGCTTTACCATCGACGGGTAACATCGAATGTATTCCGACGCGTCTTGATCGATAATACCTAAAGATGCCCTGGAGATCCGAAATAGCCCAGATATTATCCATGGAAGTCGGTAACCAAACAGTTCTTCGATGTAACGAGACAATTGCTCCAACGAATCGTCGTCGTCCAGAACGCTTGAAGCGATTTCGTTGATTTCGCTGCCCTGTAACCACATACGCAGCAGCACCTCTATGTCGCCCGCAAATCCGGTGGTCGTCTGCGCCTCAGGCAAATGAAGACTGGAATCTACGATCAACCGATTCACCACCTCCAAATCTTCGTAGCTGCCGTTGAGGATAACGCGCCGCAATTCGTCTTGGTGAGCTTCCGCAAATTTGCTCAAAGTGTCACACGAATAACTGCTCAAGCCAGTTTGGGCGAACAGTCGGCGCTTTGAAGGGTCCGGCGCTAGCTCGAACACGTTTTCGGCAGCCAAACGCGCAGACCTGACCAACGGAGCGATATCCATTTGGTTCAAACGCGCCTGCCATGACACAAATGCTCTGTCCAAACTGGCGGTTAGCTTCTCCGAGCCTGCGGTCTCGAATTCCTCCTCCGCCGCTATCGCCAGTATTTCGGGATCAAGGGCAAACGCCGCATTCTCGATTGATTCGGAGGAGATACGAGATGCTACTATTTGCTGCAAGAGTCTATACAGCGCTCCGGTCACAGGCTCAAGATTCTCCATGGACCCAAAATGGGAATAATCTCTCATGTCCTGGCGGTTAAGGGTGATGTGTACTATCAGTCCCTCGGTCTCCATACCCGCCCTTCCTGCCCGTCCTGCAATGTTCCAATAGTCGCGGACTGGGATTCTGGAACGCTCCCCTTCTGCGTCAGAACGCCATGTGCTGTGCATGATGACGGTCCTGACCGGCAGGTTCACGCCCTGTGCCAGCGTATTCGTCGCAACTATAACCCTGTAACGGCCGGCGCGGCAATCAAGTTCAATCGCCTCACGGACTACATTGGGTATTCGGCCATGATGCGGCGCTACACCTTGAGACAAAGCCTGCGTGATGGTGTGCTGTTCTCCTAGCCACTCTCTTGAAAGTTCCAAGGAACGTGTTGGCAACGAACCCAAAAAATGTGGGTGGATTGATTCCCCGGCCAGTCGCCGGTAGTGGATAGATTTGTTGACAATCGCTTTGCACACGCTCTCCACCCAACCCGGTTGCGTACAGAAAACAAGCACGGGTCCCTGCTCGGAAAATGTGTACGCAAGCTCAGCAGCAGTGTCCCCTTTCTCTGCCTTGGGATAGTTCCTCGTGTTTCTGCGCAGGGTCTGAGGATTTACGAATGTAAAATCCCTCTGCTGCAAAATTCCAGGGACGAAGGATTCTAAGTTAGGAATTTCAGCATCACGATCGAACCGAATGACGCCTGTCGACCCTCGCCACTCAAATCTGGCCCTCCGCTGGATGGTTGGCCGCCAATCAGAAGTTACGGAACGGTCGGGAGAGTCCGCGAGCCAAGCGGCAAAACCTTGTAGGGTTGAATCGGAAATTACAGCAGAAGTTATCAAGAAACGGCTATTCGGGATCTTGTGCTTGAGCCGAGCCAATAGAAATTCAAACTTGATGCCGCGGTTTGCGTCGTCCATTATTTGGACTTCATCAAGAACTATGAGCCTAATTGTTTCTACAATCTCCGGGCGAACGCGCAGAACCAAGTCTAGTTTTTCTGGGGTGACGATGATCAAGTCAGCTGTGCGGAGCAAAAAGTCTTCGAATTCGTCCGTTTCGTATGAACCTACGACGGATGAGACGCGATACCCCAGGTCGTTCAACACTGACCCCAATGTCCTTTCTATTTCGAAAGCCAGAGCACGATAAGGGGCTACAAACACGCATTTGCTACCAGGATGGCGTTGAAAGGTGTCGATGATCGCCATTTCCGCAATCCTCGTTTTCCCGCCACTGGTAGGTAAACGGACAACGGCGCTGCCGTCCGAATCCAGTAGCCCAGATTCAAGCACCCTTATCTGCGACGGCCAAAGTTCTGTGACGCCGCGACTTAGTGGTCTCGCAAGCAGAGTCAAGTATCGTTTCCAAACTTCCGAGCCCTTCCATAGGCGTTCGAGTTGTACCCAGGTGCTTCGACGCACCATCTGTGGCAATACCGATTCCAGACCGAATACCGCGTTCGCGTGTAGTGGAGCTCCCAAACTGTCGAATATTGTCCTGGATTCACGCAACAGTCCGACAGATTCACGGTAAGCCGAGAGGTCCCCTCGTAGAAAGAAGCGACACGCCTTGGATAACGCGTCTGCCAAGACCACTTCACCCAATTCCAGCGACAGGTCGTCCAGTGGCTGATTGGGGTCTGGCGGCTCCCGCAAGAGACGGTCGGCGAGCCGCGTAGTTACAATTAGCCGTCTCTGAATGAAAGACGCAGCCAGCGAATGCACATCTGCTCTTGAATCCGAGTCCGTCGCCGGTGATATTTCTCTTGCCAGATAAGCTGCATTTGCTTGATAGCCAGCAAGTTCGTAGGCTAGTGCAGCGTTCAACAACGCAACTGGCCTCGTTACGCCCTCACCCAATCTAGCCAAGTTTTCCCAAGCCAGCGCTAGTTGCCGCGCCCGCTCACGGTTGTTCTCGGAATTATCGCCCGAGTCGGAAAGAGAGTTCGCCTCTAGAGCATAGAGCGCAGCCGCTGAATTCCTCGAGAACCGATTGGCAACGTATGTCCAGCGCGGTAACCTGTCTGGGTCCCCAACCGCATTCAAGGTCGCTTTCGATCGCACCTGAGCCAGTTCGTTTTGAAATCCTGGGTCAGCCAATATCCTTTGCATCCGGGATTGGAGGTCGACATGCTCGCTAGCAATCATCTTCAATGACCTCCGCTCCCATGGCAGAGAAAGCCCCGTCCGACAGGTTCTTCAAATCAGAAAGCTGGGCCACGTAAACGTGAAGTGGTGCGAGACCCATATCTTCGTCTTCGAGGTTCTCCAATATCCGCTCGTCCCAGTTGTCCGTCTCGTGCACAATCACCAGTAGGTACTTGTCCAAATCCGTATTGCGCTCGAACACGTACTGTTCGACCAGATTCGTTAGCCGGTGATCGGTCTCCCGTAGCCGCCTAGCAATGAAAGTCAGTATTTCAGGAACATCGTTGTCGGCGTCTTTCTTCAGCTGACTACAGCCATTTACCGCTACCGAAAGGTCCAATGATGTACGCAATTTCGACTCTACAAACGCGACTTCCGAGAGAGAATCTTCGGACACCTTGAACGACACGCAATCGGTACCCGGCAAGGTTTGATTCGCCCCAATTTTGAACCTCAACTTCAATACGGGTACTGTATAACCCTCGACCTCTTGTAGGTACGCTACAGTTACAGCCTCCCCGAAGTCTCCGCGCCTGACAGCCACACTGGAACCAGAGCGCGCCAGGAGGTACCTTTGTCGGACCTCATCGAACCCGTACCTAGCGGCTAATCCCTCCAAATATCCGCTGCCCCAATAGCTGTCTGCCAATAATTCGGCTAATTCGGCAGTTTGCGGTACTACTGGGGTTTCCGTGATATCTGTAACCACGAATGAAAAATCATTCCCGGTCCGTTGCGAGGGAAGAAGCCATGCGGCCACGTTCATCGCGTCATTCCTTGGTCGTTTCGGAAAAAGCGGTGCCGCAGAGGCTGCCTCCGCTATTCAGGGCCCGCATCAAACGAATTCTCATCGATGGTCCCGCGGAGCATGGAACGCAGGCCAATAACGATAGCGTTTGCATAGGTACGCGCATCGGAACCGCCCTCGCTATTTTGGGATTAAACTGGCTGTGGATCATCGAAAATCTCCCCTCGTAGGACCATATTGCCGAACAAAAAATCCAGTTCTAGACCCATTCCGGCAGTCACATTGCACTAAGGAGCCGCCGTTGGAGCACATATTATGCCGGGACCATCCTGATGACAAGTCGAAACCAACGCTTACACGCGGGATGGGAGCATGGGCAGCACCGTTGTCGGCCCGTACCCGCAAGGGAACCAAGCGACGTACCAGGGCCCTTCAGCGGCCCTTGTTGCTGTTCACAAAAACGCGGACTTAGTTTCGCAATTTTCTGTACACATGCAAAGCATCGAAACCGCCGGGATTGCCCATCAAGGGCACCCAACGGCCATGTAGCTCCAAAAGGGCGTGAGACGCCTGAGGGGGCCCTGCAACGCGCCCGAGGTCCGTTTCCAGAGGAAACTAGCACGTTCTGCGACGCCGGCCGCCGCCGACCAACGGAGCGGCCGGTTTCACTACCGGGTGCCTGCAAGACATCGCGTCCGTTGATACCTGAAAACACGCCGACAGACGACCAGTTCCACTAAGGCCGTGAGAGCAATCAAGTTTGGCAGTGCGATCGTGACGCTGCTGTTGGCGTTGGCTTGCGGCAGCGGAACACCGAGCGACGAAACACTCAACAGACAGGACCACATTCCGACGCCGGACCGGTCACGGGCTCAGATCATCGACCGAGAGCTGCCGGCCGGCCTGACCGACCCCGCAGCGGGCGCCGCGTACTACCAAGGCTACTCGCACATGCGCGCGGCGGCTTGGTTCGCGGCCATTGCCGCCTACGACGAGGCGATCCAAATCCAGCCCGAGATCGCCGGACTATACGAGACCAGAGGGACCGCGTACATGTACGCCGGCAGGCACGACGACGCACTGGCGGACTACAGCCTCGCCATCGAACTGGATCCGGACGACGCCGGACTCTGGCGCCGCCGAGCCCACGCCCACACGATAGCGCCGACACCTCAGCCCGACAAAGGTGTTGAGGACGCCACGCGGGCCATTGAACTTGAACCCAACCATCACATGGGCTAGGGCCACCGGGCGATAGCGTCCACGCAGCTTCCGACCCCGGACTGGGAACAGGCTCTGGCAGACATGAACCGGCACATTGAACTGTTCCCGAGCCACGACCCCGAAGCCTACAAATTACGCGCTTGGATCCATGACAAACTCGGAAACTACGAGGAAGCCGAGCGGGACCGACAATTGGCCCGCTGACTGACGGCAGAGCAAGAACAAATCAAACTGGGCGGCTCGATTGAGCCGCCCATAAACATCTGCTAGACGATGATCTAACCAGGTCGCTACTCGCCACGAGATGACCGGTAGGCATCGTTGTTCGGGTTCAACTGGTTCGCACGATTGTCGTCATCCCCGTCATCATCGTCGTCGACCAGGCCCTCCCAATCATCGGGACGCTCGTCATAACCTCGAGATTCCCAGTAAGCGTCGTTGTTCGGATTCATCTGATCCGCACGGTTATCGTCGTTTCCGCCGCCTCTTGGCATGTCGCACCTCCAAACTTCGGTGCGACATCATAAACCGCTCCAGAGTAGCCTCGCAACACACGGGGAACGCCGGAACAAACCAATTGAGCTAGGCCGTTTCGCTACTCAGAAACCATGATGATACGGTAAGGTAAGTTCATGGAACCCACGACCCTGCAGTACAGGACCATGAAAATCCTGCCAGTAACCCGTCCTAACGGAAAAACAGCCTCAGCCGCCCATCCGTCTCCCGTCTCCGACAAAAACGACATCAGACTCACCCCAGCACTCACAAAACGGCTATACGTAGCATAATTTCGCCCTCTGGTGGACATTTGCAAGAAAACCAAGAGGAGCATACGTCCGCGTACAAAAAGACCCCCGAAACCAAATTTATGCAGCCGGAGACCACGGCAGGAAATCCCAAAAATACACAGATCTCTCGACCAATCTGACCTCGCAGAAAAACATCAGCAACCGAAACGGGAAATGAGCACGAAATCAATATGACCTGAAACCTACTCACCCGCACCATGCGGGCTGATCACCAATCGACCCAGGCCACCAGGGCGACACTCCAAAAAGCGTCGCCCTTTCGATTGCCCTGGAAATACGAAACACACCATCCGCCAAGAACGCCAACCAGAATGGTCAACGAAAACACGTCACGCAGCAGGACCGAACATGGGCGCAGAGAAAAAGCCCAGCCAACGCCGCCAGTCCCGCCAGAACCTTCACACTCCCTACCGATGGTACGGTTTTCCTCCGCCACGGTGCTGCAACATCTCACCGCACTTGACACCACCACCATTTGCTCAACTCCAGGCCTATTTTACACCGACGTCACAATCTGACACATTGCGCTTGTGCTAACCATTTCGAAATGCATAACCTCAGTCCAGAAACCCCGCCGATGTCGGGACTCATCAGATTCCCGCCGCTACGACGGTCACACACAACTGGAAGGAGACCAGATATGCCGGAAAGAAAGAACCAGCCCCGCTATGCCTTCTACGGGAGAGTTTCCAGCGACAGGCAAGACATCGAGCACTCACTGAGTTCACAACAAGCCGCCGCTGAACGATTTGTCGAGGCCAACGGTGGCAAGATTGTCGGGACATATCAGGACGAGGCCCAAAGCGGAAAGACCGCACAATGACCAAGTTTCCAGCGGATGATCCATGACGCCACCGACGACAACCACCCCTTCGACGTCATCCTCGTATGGAAACACAGCAGATTCGCCAGAGACCGCAAGATCAGCATCACCTACAAAAGCCTGCTCGCTGAGCATGGGGTCCGAGTAATCTCCATTAGCTAGAACACCGGTGACCACCCCGCGGGACGTATGGTCGAAGGGATCATCGAGGCAGTGAAAGAGTTCCACTCCGCGAACATGGGCGCCGACATCAAGCAAGGTGAACCATGGCCAAAATTTATTCGAAGGATTCAGGTGCGAACGCTGCCACTACCACTGGGCGCCAAGACCACTGATAACCCCGGACGACAGACCTCTACCAGAGCCGAAGCCCTGCCCCAACTGCAAAAGCCGGTACTGGAACAAGCCGCGCTAACTGGCTCGAGCCGGGCGGCACCGGGCGAAACTCCGGCAAGTGGGCGGTGTGCCGGACCTGGTTGAGGGCTAGACGTCCAATATGCCGTGGAAGCCATTGCTTCAGCTGTGGTCCACGGGCACGGTGGCACCTATGGCGAGGTGAAAACCCATGAAGAAAAAGGAAATGCCAATCCGGTTCGCCTTCTATGGAAGGGTTTCGAGCGATCAACAAGACATCGAGAACTCCATTGCGGGGCAAAGATCAGTGGCGAAAGATTACGCCGTCCCTGCTGGGGGATTTATTGTCAAGGAGTACATAGACGAAGCAAAATCCGGCAGAGTCGCCGACCGGCCGGGGTTCCAAGAAATGATCAAGGACGGCACATCGCCTGACCCGCCGTTCGACGCGATCATCGTCTGGAAACTCAACAGGTTCGCGCGAAACGTCAAAGATATGATCCGGTACTGGGATCTGCTCGAAGAACATGGGATCAAAGTGATTTCGGTCATGGAACCCATGCTTGTCGGCGCAACGGGGCGATTGATGCGAAACGTGATCGCAAGCTTCGACGAATTCTTCTCCGAAAACATGGCCAGCGACATCAAACGTGGAATGAAACAAGCAGTCGAAAGAGGGTATTGGATCGGATACCCAGCTCCGCTCGGCTACGAGGCAGTCAAGGTACTTGACGGTAGCGAAGACGAGGAAAACGACAATAAGAAGAAAACGCGGCGTAAACTGGAGCTCGACCCACCGTGGGACGAGTTGGCCAGACATATATGGGAACTCGCCCTGAAAGACCTCTCAGTGCTGGACATCGCTAGGAAAGTCACCGATGAAGGGTACCTCACTAAGGCCGGGAAAAAATTCACTAAGAACAAGATCCACAGAATTCTCACGAACCAAGCCTACACCGGTTTTGTCGTGTGGAACGTCGACCCAAAGACAGGAGTGCCAGAAGCTCGCTCAAAGAAACAGGCTCACCCGGACATCGTTTCCAAAGCGGAGTTCAACAAGGTTCAGCAGAAGCTCAAAAGCCGAGCGCCCAACGTCCAGCACCCACGTACCGCCGCCAATGAACACCTTTTCAACGACCTTGGAAAATGTTCTCTGTGCGGCGGCAAGATACTAATCAAATCCGGCAAGAACGGCACCTACTTCTACTTCACGTGCAAGACCAAGGACGATTTCGGCGAGAAAGCCTGCGACTTGCCAAGCTACTCCATAGCGAAGAACGACCCCATCATCATGCGGGCCATCATTGACCACATTCTCGCCAAGGAGAATCTACGAGATCTAATCACCATCGTGCGGGCCACCGCTGGCCCGACGATGAAAAATCAGGAACGACAGATTGCGAACATCGACCTGCAGATCAAATCGCTGAACGAGCGTGAGGACCGGCTCATTGACGCTATCGAAGAAGGCAAGAGCCCACGCAAAAAGCTCGACGCCCGGATCGACAAGATCGAAGCAGCCATCAAAGAACAGGAGGTAAAAAGGGAGGAAGTGCTATCGCTGATGGGGGACGAAGCCACCATCCTGCAGGACCCTGACCTCATAGTAGCTTACGCTGAAGATGTGAGAACTTATCTACGGCGAGAGCACGTCAAGAGCGTCAACGCAATCTGCAGACGGTTCATCAAAACGATCAGGTTTGAGCCAGGTTTTGCCGAAATCGAATATACTATCCCTATCCCGGATGGAACAACGAAACCTAAGGCCAAGAAGCACAAAGTTGCCCTACAAACGCGAGTTCCTCGTACAGTACCGGATGGCCCACCACATCACGCGGCCGGTATCCCGATTTGGCCCATACCAACGCCTCAGATTTCAATTGGCGCATCTTGACATCAAAATATATGAGCACTACGATGCCGATATGCGAACTACGTTGACGCTGGACGACGATGTTGCCGAGGCCTTGCGCGCCCGCTCCCGCCTGTTGGATATACCTTTCAAGCGGGTGGTGAACGACGCTCTGCGACGTGGGTTATCTCCAGACGCCGGGGATGACGGCTCCCCAGAGTACCGAGTTGTGCCCAACCATAGCGGATTCGTTCCAGGAATCGACCCAATGAAACTGAATCAGGTCAACGACCAACTCGATGCCGAATCTTTCGGCGCGCCGGGCGCGAATTGATAATTCCGGACATCAACCTATTGGTTTATGCCCACAACGATGGCGTCCCGCAGCACGACTCCGCCCGATGTTGGTGGGAAGGCCTGGTCAACGGCGCGGAACGAGTCGGCGTCCCCTGGATCGTGTCAGCCGGGTTTGTACGGATGATGACGCACCCGGCCGTGCTCGCACATCCGGCGAACCCCACCGAGGCGGTTGATTGCGTCCTGGAGTGGTTCCGTTATCGCCACGTTACGCCGGTCAACCCGGGAATAGACCACTTGCCGTATTTGCGCCGGAATCTCGACGCTGCCGGGGTCGGCGCAAATCTGATTACCGACGCGCACATCGCCGCCATTGCGATGGAGTATCAAGCTGAGGTCCACTCCAACGACACCGACTTCAGTCGTTTCCCGGGACTGCGCTGGCGCAATCCCCTGTGATGTCCTGAATGGGCCGGCGTCCGGCCAGCCTGGCAGCCGCTACAACACTTTTGCCACACCTCACTACTTATGCCCGGCACAATCCTCCTCATTGTCCACATCGCCGCCGGGTCAATTGCCCTGCTCACCGCCCTGATTGCCGTAGTTACGGCCAAGGGCGGGCGTTATCACGTATTGGCGGGCCGGGTGTACACCATAGCAATGACGGTGATATTTCTCACGGCGTTGCCACTGGCGATATTGGGTTCCAGCGTATTCCTGCTGCTCATTGCAGTGTTCAGTTTCTACCTGGTTTTCGCCGGCTGGCGGTTTGCCCGCAACCGTCGCGGACGCCCGCAGCCAGTGGACTGGTGCGCCGCTGCGATCATGGGGGTCACCGGCCTGGCCATGTGGGGTTACGGGGTTGTGCTGGCCAGCAGCGGCGACGGGCAATGGGTAACCATGCTGATTTTCGGAGCCATCGCGGTGGCGCTCAGCCTCGTTGACGGCCGCTATTATTTGGGCCTGTCCAGGGGTCGGAAGCGAGCCGGTGTTCAGCGGATCCAACGACACCTCACCAATATGCTGGCCGGCACGATTGCCACCGTAACCGCAGTGGCAGTAGTAAACATCGACCTCAACCCGGTATGGCTGCCCTGGATTTTGCCCACCGTTGTCATCACGCCGCTAATCGTCTGGTGGAACCGGCGCGTCGCCCGGCCGAGGCGGCGGGCGGTGCGGACCACAGATGGATGACCGTCTGCTTGCTATGCCGAAAACTGGAGCTTGACACCGCAAGCGGCGGATACTTTCGCCAGGGTATCCAATCTCGGATTTCGCCGGCCGGACAATGTGCGAGAAAGGGCCACCCGGTCCAGTTGGGCTTTGGCGGCGAGTTTTGACACACCTCCCTGGGCCTCGGCTACGTTGCGAAACGCTTTCATAAGCAAACGTGGGTCATGGCCCATTTCCTAGATGGCCGCGTTCAGATATGCGGCGATGTCCTCCGGAGTGCTGAGGTAATCGCTGGCTTTATGTTCCCTTACCGGCATTTCGCTTCTCCTGAATGTACTCATCCCAAAAGAATTGCGCCCTTTGGATGTCTTGATTCTGACGTTGCTTCGTACCACCGTCCAATTCGTACCACCGTACAAGAGGACCACGAGAGCGTCGCCATCACGCCCATAGTACACGCGGTATCCGGCGCCGAAGTCTATGCGTAGCTCGGAAACACTCTTGCCGACACTTCTATGGTCGCCTAAATTGCCAAGTTCGATTCGGTCAATCCGAGTCAGGATACGGGCGCGGACTTGGGAACTTTGGCGTAGAAACCATCTCTCGAAGGGGTCGATACCGTCGTAGGTGACGTAGTGTACAACCCTGATCACAGCTGTATTGTAGTCTATTGGCTACGGCAAATCAACGCTGCAAAGGCTGCGGATAGGACGATTGCGAAGTCCCTTGACACCCGCTCATGGTGAGCTTGTCGAACCACGGGCAACCATCCTTCGACGAGCTCAGGATGAGCGGAGAGAACAGGCCGGCCAACGACTTTGCAATCGTCCTGAGGCTGCGGATAGTTACCTGATGCGAAGAACGACTCCGCGTTTGCCTTGCTTTACTCACTACTGCTGCACGAACCGACGGAATACTTCCTCTTCCGAGAGGGCTTCCTGATGGAACCAGCTGTCGTCTATCACCTGGTAAATTTTGCCCAGACCATCCAGCAGGTCAGTGGTCAGCATCAGGGCATCCTGGGGAGTATTGAGCGGTGTAGTGGCGTCTTCCAGCTTTAGCAGGGTGTCGTGTATCGCTCGAATCAATTCCAGTGTGCCCACCTGCGTGGCGTTGCTGCGGGCCGTGACCAGGCTGTGATAAACCGAGGATGTTCCGTGGTCTTTGAGCAGCATGGTCAACGCCTGATACGAACCATCAACCATGATCCCCCGTATTGCCGCCGCGTTGTTGAGAGAACGCTGGAAGGTAACCATGTCGCTACCCTGATTAACGGCCATGCCGGCAAAGGTGTTAACCACCCGTGTGATGTTGTCCGCCCGCTCCAGCCACCGGCCCAGCCAGATCAGGTTGTAAACCCGGGAGTCGGTAAGCCACCGGTCGTTGTTGAACGATAAAGCCCTTGGTTCTACCATCTGCGTATATTCCTCATCCTGAGCGTAATCCTGGTCCTGGGCTTAGGCATGGGCGCGAGCGTAATCATGGTCATAACAGGGTAGATCCCATCAGATTGAACGCATCCACCAGCGAGATGTTATCGCGGTCGAAGTACACCTCCGACGTGGCGAAATCCAGGTGGCCGTCGCCTCTGGAAACGAATGAACCGGTAACCGGTGGAACCTCCGAATAATCGCGCCCGACCGCAAACTTGAGGTAGTCGGTGCCGGTGTCGATTACAACGCCGCGCGTGGGGTCGGCGGCCAACCAGCCGCAATCGGGGTGCAGAAATTCCAGCCAGGCGTGAGTTTCACCGGGCTGACGGGTCAACAGGCCGCTGACATATCGAGCCGGAATCCCCAGCGCTCGCATCATGCCCAGCGCCAGGTGGGTCTTGTCCTGACACACGCCGATCATGGATTCCAGCACATCGGCAGCCGTGGTGTAAACGGACGTTGCGCCCCGCTGGTATCGCACCCGCTGGTAAACCCATTCGTTCACGTTGCGCACCGTATCCAGCAGCGTATCAGCGTGGTTGCCGGCGATGCTGGCGGCAGTCAAAACGCTGCTGGGATTTACCAGCGGCGACGGCGTCAGATACTCTTCGGCCTCCAGGCCGTAGGACACCGACGTCAGGGGAATATCCGCGACGGTCGGCGCGTCGGTGGTCAGATGCACCTCTCCAACGGCAGTTAATATCAACTGCTCGTGCGGCTCGGTGATACGGATGCGGTGTACCTGATTGCCCAGCCGGTCGGGATACCCAATCATGCTGCCAATCGGAGAGCTCCCGATGTAACACGCCCCGGCAGTTTGGTAGCGGTCGGTAAACGCGGCCAACCGCAGAAAGTTATCGTTGCGCACTACTACGTCGGTGTACTGATAGCGGGCGACGTAGGCGTAATGCACCGGGATTGATGCTCCGATTACCGGACTACCCAAGTCGGCTTGCATGCCCCACCTGAAGAGTTGTTGGTGATCCGGCCCGCTGAATCAGAAACCCTGGTCAGTCCGCCCGGGAACACCGTTACCTCGCCGTCTCCGTTCTGGATGGCGAACACGCGCAGATCAATATAGCGCTCCTGCAACTCGGCGACGGCGTCATCGAACACCAAATGCCGCGAGAAGTCCAGCGTTTCCTGGGCAATAAACACCTGGGGCTGTTCGATGAGTTGCTGCGCCAGCCGGTTGCGATACATCAGGCCAAGATCGGGCATGATGAACACCCCCAAACCGCCGTAACCCTGCCGCGTTTTCAGAACGAGACTCTCCAGGTTTTGCAGAACGTACTGCCGGTTTTCGGCAGATCGCAGGTCGTAGCTAACCGCCTGCTCAAGGATTGGAGTTTCACCCAGATACTGCGTGATCATGTCCTGCACCCACAGGAACACCAGCTTATCATCGCCGGCGCCGGTGCCCAAAGCGTTCACCAGCACCACTTTGTGGTTCAGATAGGCTTCGGTCAGGCCCGGCACGAAAAGCTCCAGGTCTTCCACCCGCCGGTAGATCAGGTCAACCTGGAAGTCGCCGCCCATTGCCCGCGCCCAAACGTGTCCGTCCGGGCCAATGTACAGGTCGGAACCTTCCACCAGGGGAATGCTGAAAAGCTCGGACAGGTAACGGTGCTCAAAGAACGCAGCCCCGTATTTGCTGTCGGTAAGCAGCACGCAATTGGGCGAATCCTTGTCGCACAGGGAAACGAACATCTGCTGGTATGCCGCCCTGATATCGTAGGGGATAATGTCATATCCAGCCGACAATTCCGGCATCACGCTCAGGGCCGTCTCAGTGGTTTTCATCTGGGACGTGATACCGGATGGGATGCGCAGGTTGTCCTCCAGGATCACGTACCGTCCCTCTCCCATGTGCACCAGATCGATGCCGTAAACGTGAACGAACACGTCGCGGGGGGGCCGGAAATCCTGCAGGTCGGGATTGTAGAACTGGCATGAGAACATTACGTCCGGGGGAACTATGTTCTGTTGGCCACAATACAGATCCATCAAAAACCGGTTGATGGCCTTGAGTCGCTGCGCCACGCCGCGCGATATCGTATCCCAGTCCTCGGCAGGAATGAGCCGCGGAATCCAGTCGGTGGGAACCGTCCGAAACTCCTTGGGGTCCAGCAAAAAGGTGAACGCGTCCAGGGCCGAACTGTCCTTGGCCTGCCGCCACCGATTCTGCAATTCAGGTACGCCCAGGCTATCCAGGCTTGCCATCAAATTCCGGTACACGGGTTTGACGGATCCATCGGGATTGATGCATTCGCAAAGCGCGTGGCTTATCGAAACGGAATCGGTCAACATATCATTCATTCATCCCTTGTCCGGACTTTGCCGGAGGAACTCCAACATCGCATACGAATATTGCGGCGGCGTTAAGTATTTGTAACAAGTTGATTACGTCGTCATATCGCTGGTCACATCATACCGGCGTGTCGCGATGCCGGCCGAAAGCCCGACACCTGCTGCCTAGAGCCTCACGCGTACCCACTTTGTCATTGCGAGCGTAGCGTGGCAATCTCGTCGCCGCAGCAACGGCGGTTCGTCAACGTGTGTTCAGCCTCATCGAGATTGCCACGTCGCTGCGCTCCTCGCAATGACAACCGAATGACCCTGGGTCAGTCCCCGGCGTTTGTAACAAAAGCGTAACCGGTTCGTAATCTCCCGTTAATGCGTTGACGGCAATATAGGGTAAGAATAAAACGCCCCTAATGCCCCTATTGATAATCCACATGGTCAGACTGTCAAACCCTCAACCGCCTCCACCTACTCGCGTTCTCCTGCTGGGCCGCGGGTGGGAACTGATGAACGGAACCCTGGCGGCCCTTACCGACACCGGGTACATAGAGCTGCTGGGACCCGAACCCAACGTTGACGCCGCCGGCGATTACGACGGCGACTCCCCCAGTGTAGTGTTGCTGGCCCCGGATGTCGACGAAGCGATGCTCGGACACGACGACGCAGCGCCGCCCGTTCTCCGTTGCGTCTCCGATGAAGACCTTGACGCTCCCGACCTGTACCAGGATTCCGACGATTTCGTCACCGTGCCCTGTGCCGCCACCGAATTGATCAAACGCATCCTGCGTCTGGCTCAAAAATATAACGGAGCCAACGATGCAGACTTGATCCGTGTGGGTACGATCACCGTCAATCCTTCCACGTACCAGGTCACCTCTAACGGGCGGCCGGTGGATCTGGCCTGGCTGGAGTTTCAACTGTTGCAGTTCCTGATGGTGAACGTAGGCCGCGTTTTTACCCGCGATCAATTGCTGGCCAACGTCTGGGGCGTGGAGAACATTGGCGGCACCCGCACCGTTGATGTGCATATCCGCCGGTTGCGCTACAAACTCGAAACCAGCGGCACAACCTACTTCCGCACCGTCAAAAACGTCGGATACGGAATGATGGAGCCGTAGTCGCAATTGACAGCCCGGTCGGCTGTCCAACCCTCACGCGTACCCATTTTGTCAAACCAAATCAGCCGAATGTCATTGCGTAGGGCGCTCACCCCCCTGTCATTGCGAGGAGCGCAGCGACGTGGCAATCTCGTTGAGGTTGAACACACGTCGACGAACCGCCGTTACTAAGGCTACGAGATTGCCAACCCCCGCATCGAGTACGGGGGCGCAATGACAGATTAAAGTGGGTACGCATGAGCTGTCCAATCACGTTGGTCACGCAACGCCGATCATGCAATAGCGTAGGTCATGCAACAAAGAAGGGGCGACGCCGGTGTCGCCCCTTCTTTGTTGCGCTGCGCTCGGTTTGGGGTGTTACCACTCTGCGGGCAGGCTCACCACACCGCGGATATTCAGCAGGTCCTGGTACTCCAGCTCGTTGGGGTCGGTGGCGAAACGCAGCGGAGGGAACTTGCGAGTCAGGGCGCGAAACGCCTCCTGACCCTCCAGCCGCGCCAGGTTAGCTCCCAGGCAGTGGTGGATGCCGCCGCCAAAGGCCACATGGGGATTCGGATAGCGGGTAATGTCCAGATCCTCCGGGTTCTCGAACGCCATCGGGTCCCGGTTGGCTGCATTGATGATTGCCATCACCTTTTCGCCCTCGCGAATCTTCTGCCCCGCCAGCTCTATGTCCTCCAGCGCAATGCGCGGGGCGCGCTTTACCGGAGAGTCGTACCGCAACAACTCTTCGGTGGCCCGCACCAGCAGGGTGTCGTCCTCTTTGAGCATGTTCCACTGCTCCGGATTGCGCATCAGCGCCATGGTTCCGTTGCCCACCAGGTTAATCGTCGTCTGGTGCCCGGCGATCAGCAGCAAAAGGGTGTTGCCCAAAACTTCCTCGCGACTTAGCTCACCCTCACGCTCTCCGATGGCCAGCACCGACAGCAGGTCGTCCGACGGCTCGCTCACGCGGCGCTCCACCAGGGGATTTACGTAGTCATTGAGGGTGGTAATCGCGTTGTGAACGCGGGTGTGCCGGTCCGGTGTTTCCTGATCAACGGACAACAGTTGCCGCGAAAGGGTGCGGATGAACTCCCGATCATCGGCCGGCATTCCCAACCAACTGGCGATGACCAGCACCGGCATGGCGTTGGCGAAATCCTTCAGAACGTCCATTGACCCGCTCTCCGGATCGAAATCCTTGAGCAAATCCTGCACGATGCCCTGCACCATGGCGCGAAAGCGGTTGTCAATGTACTTGGGATTGAACACCGGATGCACGGTTTTGCGCATCCTCAGGTGATCCGGTCGGTCCCGCCGGATGAACCAGTTGTTCATGTAGTCCAGGTTGTACTTGTACTTGGAGAAATCCTCCTCCGATATCGGAGGGCTGGGCGGATTGCCATCGCGCAGGAACACCTCCGAGGAAAAATATTCCTGGTGACGCAGCGTCCACACCACTGCCTCATAGGAAGTTACCACCCACGTATCGAACTTGGAATTCCAGTACACCGGCGCTTCCTCGCGGAGCAAAGCGTAATACGGATAAGGGTTCCGCAGAATCTCGGGGGCAAGCAACTCGTCGTGGATCCGGTCCTTCAGCATCTTCAAAGCCTCGCTCGCAATTGCAACGGGTAAATTTTCAGCCAATGTAGCCGCACGCGCTGGCGGATGTCAACGCCGGGTGTGATTCCCGGCGATCCATCCGGTTATTTGGACGGGGTTTAGAGCCCCACCTGCTTGTCATTGCGAGGAGCGTCAGCGACGTGGCAATCCTGATGAGGTTGAACACACATGGACGAACCGCCGTTGCTACAGCGACGAGATTGCCAACCCCGCATCGAGTACGGGGGCGCAATGACAAGCCTCAACGCCCCCTCCCCCACGCATCCTGAGCCTGTTATCCGAATATTCCATGCAGGATTCAGAGCCGGGCCGGGGATGTGTCGGCGGTTAATCCAGCACGCCATCATCGGCCAGGGACCGGTATTCGGCCGCAGTCAGACCTACTATCTGCACCAGGCCGTGCTCCGTGTCCTGGCCCAGCAGCGGCGCCGCCCTATCGAGGCGGCCCGGCGTAGCCGACAATTCCATCTCGCTGTAATCGGTGGCGTAAGAACCCATCTCGGGGTGGTCCAGCCACGTGAAATGATTGCGGCGCTGCAGTTGGGGATCGTCGAACAGGTCGTGGGTGTCATTCACCACGCCGGCTGGCACGCCCGCCGCCTGCAAACGCCACATCAGGGCGTGTCGTTCCTGCGTGGACGTCCACCTTGCCACCATTGCGTCCAGCTTGTCCTCATGGGCCTTACGAACGCGAAACGTCCTAAACTCGCCGGATGCTGCGTCGCCGAATCCGTCGGCCGTCATCTCATCGCGCAGCGCCGCCCATTGCTGATCGGTGAACACGGCGACGGCAATCCAGCGTTCCGTCTCCCCGTCGTCATCCGGAATGCAGGGGTAGGCCCCATGAGGCGAGGCGGCAGGATGCCGGTTGCCCACCAATTCCGGCTCCCTTCCGTTCACCGCGCGGTCAAGCAGCATGGAACCGCCAAAATGCAGGCTGGCCTCCAGCTGAGACATATCCAGATGCGTGCCCTGTCCGGTGCGCCGCTGCCGGTCGACGGCGGCCAGAATCGCGGCGATGGCAAACTTGGGGCAGACAAAATCGGTGTATGCCCCGTAGGGATTCACCGGGCCGCGGTCCGGCCAGCCGATGATATTGGTGTAACCGGCCAGGGACGACAGCACGGCGCCGAAACCGGGCTGCGCCTGCATGGGGCCGCCGCGCCCCAGCATGGACGCGCTGAACAGCACAACACGCGGATTCACTTCGCTCAACTGCTCGTAACCCAACCCCCACCGCTCCAGAGTGCCCGGCGTAAAGTTCTCGGTGATCACGTCGGCCCATTGCGCAATCCGCAGGATCAGCTCCGGCGCCCTGGGGTGACCCATGTCGATGGACAGGCCATACTTGTTAGCGTTGTAGTTGGCGAAATATCCAGAACGATTGATACCGGATTGACCGCCGGCAAAGGGTCCGGCGCGTCGCAGCGTTTCGGGACGCTGGTTCGACTCCACGCGCAGCACGGTGGCGCCGTACTCGGCCAGGTACTTGGTGGTCATCGGCCCCACGGCGACCCAGCAGAAATCCAGCACCTTCAGTCCTTCCAGCGGCAAACTTGCCATTGACCACTCTCCGTTACGTAACCAACATAGATATACAGGACGCACAGGATGGGAACGATTCATCCTGTATATCCTGTATATCCTGTTCATCGATGTAAATACTCAAATGATTCCCAGCTCGGTAAGCCTAGCTAAATCGCGGTCGTTCAATCCCAACTCACCGCAATAGATTTCCCGGTTGTGCTCACCGACGCGGGGTGGGGGTCGGCGTATGCCGACACGAGCCGGGTCGGTGAGGTCTTTGACGAAGTGACCCGGATAGGTAACTGTCTCGCCAATATCCGGGTGTTCGATGTGATCGTAATACCCGCGGGCCTCCAGCTGGCGGTGCTCCAGAATGTCTCCCGGCGTAGCAACCGGGAACAGCAGGATGCGTCGCTCCAGTGCGCCGTCGGCCAACTCGTTGCGGGTATGCGTCATAAAGAAAGGAGCCACGGCTTCCACGGTCTGCTCCATTATCTCCGCCCGAGCCGTGCCGTAGCCCAGCTCTTCCCAGTTGACCGCATCCAGGGCGGCGCTGCCCATGCCTTCCTCATCCATCCACGCCAGCAGCGAACGCACGCTCCGCGCTGATCCCGCCGTGCCGCCACCGGGCTGGAAATTGACGAATCCATCCTTGCAGGGCCAGTTGATACGCGTGAAAGTGCCGCCCGCCGACTCGCGGTACGCGCCCATGCGTCTCAGTACGATGCCCTCCAGGTCCCAATACTGGGGAGCGTGGGCCAGAGTGCGGGCCACCGCCTGCTGGCAGGACACATCCACGTGCTGACCCTCACCGGTGAGGGCGCGGTGAGTGTGGGCGATCATGGCGCCGGCCGCCCCGGCAGCGCTCCCGTGCTGGTAGAACTGGGGCATGCTCACCCGCAGCGGAGGGCGGTCGCTGTCGCCGGTCAGGTGCATGAATCCACCCAGCGCCATACCCACAATGTCCGATGCGAGATAATCGGCGTATGGCCCATCCTGCCCGAAGGCGGTGATGGACACCATCGCCAGCCTGGGATTGATTGCCCGCAAATCAGCATAGGCGAGTCCATTGGCGGCCATAAACCCCGGGTCAAACGACTCGATGAGGAAGTCGGCTCCGGCGATCAAACGACGCAACAGGGCCCCGCCGTCGGCAGTGGAGCAGTCCAGTGTCACGCCGCGTTTGTTGGCGCACGATGCCCACCAGAACAGACTGCGCTCCACGCCCGGTTCATCCTTGTAGAACGGCCCGATTCGTCGGCCATCGCTGCCGGAGGGTGGCTCCACCTGCACCACGTCGGCGCCCATGTCGGCCAGCATCTTGCCGCAGAGCAGACCCCTGCTGTCGGTAAGGTCCAGCACCCGGTAGGGCGCCAGCAGGCCGTCGCCGTAGTCGTCGTGAGCAAGCGTCAAACCTCAAACCGTCCGCTAGTCGTCTGCCCCGTTGGCATCGGATCCAACGGGCGAGGTGAAAATGGCATGGCCGTTCTCATCGTGCTCGTGGTTTGCCAGCGCAATGAGCAACAGCTGGTTACCGCGGCGCATTTCTGCCAGGAGTTCCTCACGGTTGGCCCGCATCTCTGCACGCAGTTCGTCCCGAATAGCCCGCATCTCTGTGCGCAGTTCGTCCCGAATAGCGTATATCTCAGAGCGCAGTTCGTCCCGAATAGCGTATATCTCAGAGCGCAACGCCGTCTCGACGCGATTCAGGTCCTGCCGCTGTTCTGATACCTGAGTTGACAAGTTTGCAACCTGATTGCTGAGCCGGCTTAACCGGGATATTCCGGTTCCCACCAGTGCCAGCATGGAAATAATTACTGCCAGTACGCCAGCTATCGCCGTAATGGTTGCTACATCCGTGTCCATAATCATTAATCATTCGGTGTGCGTTATGTTCCCCGCGTGCATACGGCGCCGGCCCGCCTCGATACACTGCCCAATCTTATCAGAATCGGCCCGCGCCGGGCTTGCCTCGGAGCCCTCACGATAACGCTGCCGGAGGGTGGCTCGACCTGCACCACGTCGGCGCCCATGTCGGCCAGCATCTTGCCGCAGAGCAGACCCCTGCTGTCGGTAAGGTCCAGCGCCCGGTAGGGCGCCAGCAGGCCGTCGCCGTAGTCGTCGTAAGCAAGCGTCAAACCTCAAACCGTCCGCTAGTCGTCTGCCCCGTTGGCATCGGTTCCAACGGGAGCGGTGAAAATGGCATGGCCGTTCTCATCGTGCTCGTGGTTTGCCAGCGCAATGAGCAACAGCTGGTTACCGCGGCGCATTTCTGCCAGGAGTTCCTCACGGTTGGCCCGCATCTCTGTGCGCAGTTCGTCCCGAATAGCGTATATCTCTGTGCGCAACGCCGTCTCGACGCGATTCAGGTCCTGTCGCTGTTCTGATACCTGAGTTGACAAGTTTGCAACCTGATTGCTGAGCCGGCTTAACCGGGATATTCCGGTTCCCACCAGCGCCAGCATGGAAATAATTACTGCCAGTACGCCAGCTATCGCCGTAATGGTTGCTACATCCGTGTCCATAATCATTAATCATTCGGTGTGCGTTATGTTCCCCGCGTGCATACGGCGCCGGCCCGCCTCGATACACTGGCCAATCTTATCAGAATCGGCCCGCGCCGGGCTTGCCTCGGGGCCCTTACAATAACGCTGCCGCTAGAACGTGGCCAGGGGGTTCACCGGGGAGCCGGTGGCGTTATGCCAGCGCAGGGGGGCTACCGTGAACATAAACTCCCACCGATTCAGTCGGCGGCAGATTGGCGCCAGTTCGTCGAAGTTGGCGGCATCGATCAGCCACAACCCCATGCCGACAATTCCCACCTTGTGGATTGGCAGTCCCACGTATGGGTATTCGCTGGGCGCAACGTCCCAGGAGGCGTCACATGCGCCGATGGATACACCCCGCTCGCGCAGCCACGGCAGCGTCTCGGCGTGCAGACCGGGCCTGCCTTCAGCGGCGGACGGCGCGCCGACCTCCTGCCGGCGCTTGTACCAGCCGAGCCGGATCAACAGCGCGTCGCCCTCGGTAACGCGCACGCCCTGCGCTTCCTCGGCGGCCTCCAGGTCAGCGGTAAATACCGGCTCACCGGCATCCAGCCAGTCCTTGCCCTTGACGGCGGCAATATCCAGCAAAACGCCACGAGTGATGACGCCGTTCTTCGCGTTGTCGATGGCTCCGGCGGTGGCTTTTTCCGCCGAGGTGACCAGGCTGGCTGCCTTGCCGTTGTACATCTTGCCGTTCCAGAACTGATGGCAAAGGCTGTCCAGGTGCGTAATGGTCAATCCGTGGTAAGACACCCCCAGGAAATCGCTGGAGCCGCCGCCGCCTTCCGACGGGGCAGACTCACCGGTGTTGACCATGTAGTGCAACGGCGGGATGCTGGTAACGTCGGGGGCGATTTCAGGCACCAGCAGGCGGGAGCAGGTTACCGTAATTCCTTCTGATACCAACCCGGCCGCCTGTTTCCGTTTGGCGTCGGTAATGAGGTTCAACGTGCCCAGTTCATCGTCGTCGCCCCAGCGCCCCCAGTTGCTCAGCGAATCGAACCAGCCCAATACTTCCTGTTCGGTGGGGATGGTTGGTGTAGTCATTATGCTCTCCTCGGTCTTGGCGGTGTTGCCGCAACTTATCCATTTGCGTCGTCGCACAGTTCGGCCACATTATGCCGAATCCCGGCGCAAGATACCATCTGGCATCAGGCGGTACGCAGGGTCTTTCGGTTTTACAAGAAATTCCTTCTCCCTTGATGGGAGAGGGAGAATCGAAAGGCCCTGAGGCGGCACGGGTTCCCACTTTTGCAGCCCCACCTGGCCCTTTGTCATTGCAAGCGCAGCGCGGTAATCTCGTTGGCGCAGGGAGGGATGTGCCCCTTGCGAGATTGCCACGCTGCGCTCGCAATGACAAAGTGGGTACGCGTGAGGGCATCAGGCTTCGCGCAGGCGGCGTGACAGGAGGCACAGCAACACAGCGGCAGTTCCGGCGACCCCAAGCGTCAGTGCGGTCATGGGCGCTCCGATCTCCCGAGCCATCCAGCCGTTGAGGGCGCTGGCCGGGAAGTGAGCCTGAATCGATAACACTCTCAATCCACCCATGCGTCCTCGAAATTCCGGGTCAGACCTGCCCATCAGCACCGTCATCACCAGCAGCAGCGAACAGGCGCGAGCAATGCCGGTTAGCACCTTTACCGCCATCGCTGCCACAATGACCAGTTTCAGGGGCAGCAGGCCCGGCAGCGTCATCACCACCACGGCGAACAGTATCATCGAGCCATGCCAGCTGTTGACCGCCCAAACCATCCACCATCCCTGACGCCTGAAATTGCCGATGCTGGCAACCACCAGCGCGCCGATCACGGCCCCCGCGCCCATCGACCCGTTCAGCAGGCCCAGGACTTCCGGCCCGGCATTCAGGACTTTTTCCGTGATGATTGGCATCAACGCGGTCGTAAACGGGAAACCGGTTACGTTGTACATCGCTGCGATTACCAGCGCCATCAACAGTTCCTTGCGCTCCCACACGTGAGACAAACCGGCGGCGACGCCAATCAGGATTTCCCTGGGAGTGGTGTGGCCGATGGTAGTGTTCCGCGTCCTGACTATCAGCACGCAAAATCCGCCCAGGGCATACAGGGCGGCTATCAAGGCGTACAGGCCCGCCGGGGTCAGCGGCGTGTAAAGGAACCCCGCCACAATCGGGCCCACGAACTGCGTGAGGTTCTGTCCCAAACCCAGCAGCGCCACCGCGTTGTTCAGTCTTTCCCGTGGCACCGTGTCGATGATCAGGGCGTTCGAGACCGGCAGTTCGAAGGTTCGAAACGCTCCGCCGCCGATCACGATGACGAAGATCATCCATACCTTCAGGACCTCCGACAGCAACAACACCATCATCAGGACGGCCAGTCCCGCTGCAATGAACTGCATTGTTCCCATCAAGAGACGCCGCGGCAGCCGGTCAACCACCGCGCCGGCAAATACCGAAAGAAACGCCAGTCCCAGCGCCGCAGCACCCGCCAAGCTGACCAGCACCTCGTTGCCGCCGGTGAGCTGCACCACCAGCCAGGAAACGGCGATGACCTCCATCTGCCGCCCTATCATCGCGATGTTGGCGGAAACCCAAACCAGGGTGAAATCGCGGCGGCGGAAGGACTGGAAGGTTTCCGTCGCGCGGGAGCCGATCAATGTGGCCAAATACCCTCTCCTGCGAAACCGGCGCCGATTATAACACCGGCGGCCGGCTTGGCCGGAAGGGAGACGGGGTTAGCGATGCCGTCGGAAGAGTTGCCAGACCGGAGAGGTGAAACCGGGCAGCAACTCACCGCCGTCGAGGACATCATCCTCGCCTAACACTACCGGCTCATCGCCTGGCCGGTATCTGGTTACGGTAACCGGCTCCGGGTCGGCAACCCAAACTTCCCGGCTGGCGAAGCTGAGCCACATGGCCGCTCGCGCCGCCATATCCTGCGGCGAATCGTTGGGCGATTTAACCTCCACCACCAGGTCAGGGGCTTGTTCAGGATAGCCGGTGGCGGATTCTGCCGGGTGTCCCGGAGCAAACCAGGCCACATCGGGAGCGCGTACCGTGTCCGGGTTGGATTCCAGCCGATAGCCGTGGTTGTCGCCAACGGTGCCGTAGTCGTTGGAGTCGGAATAGTGGCTGAGAGCCGCGCCAAACCTGCTGGATACGACCCCGTGTTCCTTCCCTGGCGGCGGCATCTCTTGGGTCAATACTCCTTGCACCAGCTCATACCGATACCCGTCGTCGGGCATCAGCAGCAATTCATCGGCGGTTACGAGTTTCGGGGTAGTGGTCATATTGCATCAACCGGTCGGGCAACGTTGATCTGACAGCGGCATTATAGCAGGATTGGGGGGTGCTTATGCGGGAGGGGTGGGGGATGTACCTTATATTTCTAGACAACTATTCGTGTTTCTTTTCTCATATATCGTTTGTCTAACTCAGTTAGAATGCTTGGATTGTAGAAAGTAGTCTTCGCACTATTAGGATTGTCCGGATTCAGAAATCGGGTCATTGCGAAACCCGGTCTTCTTTCTAGTTGTTTACGGGTATTATGGTACTGTTGATTCTGTTTGAAATCTTGATAACGTTCCACACACCTATCTGTGAGAGTCTTGTAACTCCAAGGGTACCTTATTTTAAACTCGTCATCCGTAAGGCGAATTGGTGTTGCGGATGGGTGTGTTGTAATCCGTGTCGATACAGCATCGCGTGCATTGGACTTGATAAATGTGATATTAACGTTCACAGAGACCGAGTAAGGAGATACGGCGTCAACCTCGGCTTGATCGTTCTCTTCCAGAAATGCCAAAAATTTCTTCTCTGCTACATTGAGTAAAGACCCTTGCACATTGGAAGGCAAATCGATAAATGCCAACGGCATTAAATGTACGTCAAACTTGGAAAGTTCTCGCCCGAACCAGTCGCGCATAGCGATAGCGAAATTCCTGACGCAGGCTGCACCAATGGCATACAAACGTGTCCTGAACTCCGCAGACTGATTGTAAAAATGAGTAGCACAATCTCGGAATTCCAGCATTACTGCTATATTACGGTATGCAGAAGGATCGAGAGCGTTACGGTCAACTAATTGTCTTGCCAGATGATCTAAGCTATATGTGTAAGGAGTTCCAGAACGAGTCTTTCTAATGTAGCTCTTCTTGCTCAATTCCCCGTTGGCGTTTCTTTTGTAGGAACGTACGTACAAGCTCGCTTCTTTGTTTTGATGTAGGCCCAACCATTTGGCTTTTAAGAGGAGTTCCCAGCCATTAACGGCGAGGATAGCAAACGACTCGCCCCGGTAAGGAAATACTGGTTTGTTGTAGATTTCGATGGCAGCCGACATAGCCGCTATCGCTCGGTCAGTCAATTCTTTTGATCGCGATTTCATTTCTACGAATCTCCTTATAAGCCGCCATGCCCGTCTCCCGCAGCCGGGCCACCAGGTACTCCTGCGGCCTATCCCCTTTCACCCGATTGCAGTGGGCGCACAGCAGCTGCAGGTTCTCGATATGGTTGGTGCCACCGCCGGATTGGGGGATAACGTAGTCAACCTCCAGGTGGCGGAACTCGAAGGCGGAGCGGCATAGTTGCGGTTGGAGTTGAAGGGTGGGTCCAGGTAGATGAGGTCAACCGACGCAGAGTTAAGGCCGCGCAGGATGTCCAGGTTGTCGCCCGTCCAGATGGTTTTGTCGGTGAAGTTGGTCATTTGCTTGCTCCGCCGTCCAGTATCCCACACGGCTGCCAGTTATGACCTAATTCGTCTGACATACTCATCATGCGTGCCAATCCACACCCAGATGAAGTCATCGCCATCTGCAATCGCGAGCGCTCTGTATGAACGCCCGACTCGAACGGACCAGAATGTACTAACCTTCTTGAACTGTAGCGAGGGATGTCTGGGATTCGCTTTGAGCCGGTCAAAGCTCTGTCGGGCAACTCTCTGCATTGATTCCGGAATCTCATTGAGAAGTTGCCAGAACTCGGGTGTTGCCCGATGCATCGGAGTTCCCGTAAGGTGCCGTCTTCCCTGGGTTTTTTGGCCTGTACGACTAGTAGTCCGAAATCTTTGTAATGATGGGTTGATTGGTACAGGGCCTTTCCCCGGCCATACAGGGCTTTATGGAGACTATCGTCGAGCAATCTGGCATTCCACACCCGTCATTTCAAGAATGTTGGTCTACTAGGGAGTCCAACTTTCCGTTATGCGCGTCTTCCGCTATTTCCAAGTCCCACTGTTCCCAATCGAGTTGGTGAAACCAACGGCTCAATTGGATGTAGTCCGATTCGGGAAGCTCTAAAATTGCTTGCTGAATTTCCGCTACGGTATTCATCGTTGTTTCTCCTTTTGGCTCTCCGCCATCCAGTAGCCCACACGGCTGCCTGGCCCTACAACGAAGCATCGCCAAAGCCACGTGCGATAACCCTGCGTGATACAATCCCAGCGTTGACTTTCAAGCGCAAACACACATCTCTGGAGAGGTTTTTAGATGGAAATTGGCGTTGGACTTGACCACACTCTGGGCATGAACTGGGACGACCAGGCCAGTCTCGCCCGCGAGGCTGCCCAGCTCGGTTACGAAAGCATCTGGACGCCGGAAAACATCGGCACCGATTCCTTCCAGGTCTGTGCCCGCCGCTGGCAGGCCAGCGCCGAAGTGGTTCCCGGCGGTCTTATCACCGGCATCGGCGTCTCACCGGTCATGTACCGCACTCCCATCGGGTTTGCCATGTCGGGCGGCACCATGAGCCAGCAAACCGGCGGCAAGTTCATCATGGGCATCGGCTCCGGCAGCGCTTATCGTCCCGCCAACCGGCGCGCCCTGGGTTTCCCCCGCACGTCGGCCCTCGGATTGATGCGCGACTACCTGACCACCGTTCGCGGCCTGGTGCGCGGCGAATCGGTGAATTATCAGGGCGTGCACATCAACTATCGCGACATTGGAATTGCCATCAATCCACCGCCAAACACGCCGGTGTATCTCGGAACCCTGGGGCCCGAGATGCTGCGGTTGGCCGGCGAGCTGGCCGACGGCGTCTGCCTGAACTGGTGCACACCCGAGCAAATTGCCTGGAGTCGTGCGCGCATCGCCGAGGGTGCGGAACGCATCGGGCGCGACCCCTCCGAGGTCAAGGTCGTGGAATACATCCGGATCTGCGTTGACGAAGATGAAGACGTTGCCCGCCGCGCCTTCGCCAGGAACTGCCTGGGCTACCCCCTGGGCGCCAGCGTCCCGACCGAGCGCGAACGCGACTTCGGCTACCGCGCTCACTTTGAGCGGATGGGCTATACCGAAGAACTGGCCGGCTCTGATGCCATCCGCAGTCGGGGCGGCGACATGGACGAAGTGGTCGATGCCTATCCGTCTGATGCCCTGCATGCCGTTGGTTATTATGGCAAGCCGGAGGGGGCCGCCGCCGCCTTCGCCAGGTTGGCCGAGGGGCTGGACGTTGCGCTGGTGCGCGTCATCGCCGCCCGTCCGCAGATCAGCTCCACCCAGGCCGTAATGCAAGCCTGCGCCCCGGAGAAGGTGCGGGCCGCTTTGTAATAGTGGACAGAGTCTATCGGGATTGATATGTGTCTACTTCCCCATCGACATCAGGCTTGCAATGACGAGGAGTTCTCACATGCCACGCCGAACTTTCAACCAGCGATTCTTAGCAGCATTACGCAAGGCTTACAGTGAAGCGAATAAATACGGCGGTAGATCAACTCAGAAAATTAAGGTTTTACATGGATGGGTTCAGGATGAACTACGGCTAGTGCTGGGCACAGATTACGATTTGACTGGCCAGTCGTTACCAGCGCGAAAGAAGAACGGGTTTCTGGAACATACTACGACAAAAAGGTCGATGTCCTCGTGTCAAGGAACGATCAACCGTTGGCGGTGATATCCGTAAAGTTCCCCATATCGAGCTACGGCAAAAACGCTATCAATTACATAGAACAGCAAATCGGGGAGACCTCCAACTTGCGACGCAGCAATATAGTATACGGAAATTTATTTTTCCTCACAGATCCGATCCCGTACACCGTCAAAGGTAAAACACTATATGAGCGATTCGGTGAGAGCGAAATCCTTCGTTATGATCGTCTCCGCTCTGATCACGAACACGCTCATTCTCCTGACGAGATGGCTATTGGAATAGTGGCTCTTAATGCTGGTCGCAACAGGATAATTGGTATCAGGAATGCGAACCAATTGGATGTCAGCCAAGAGTGCCAAAACATTTTGAACAACCAGTTGAACGTCGAATTGTTCTTTCGAAAGATGGCGTTGCGCATCCAGTTGAGGCATCTGTCACCATGAACACCTCAGCACTAAAACGCCACGGCGTCGTTTATACTCCGGCGGCCATTGTCGAGCTCATCCTAGATCATGTGCTGCCATCGGATTCCGACGAACTGGCGGCAGCGAAAGTCTGTGACCCGGCCTGCGGCGATGGGGCCTTTCTTACAGCTGTTGCCCATCGGGTGCTGGCGAAACTGGGCCGCGGCGACGCACTATCGGTGTTGCGACGCATGACTGGTTACGACATCGATCGTAATGCTGTGTCGAGATGTCGGTCAAATCTTGATGCAGTGCTGAATCTATGGTACCCCGGCGAATATATTGACTGGAATTTGTTTGCCCAAGATGCGCTTCAGCGAAGGTTGTTCGACGACGGATATGGCAAATTCACCCACGTAGTCAGCAACCCGCCCTATGTACGCGTTCAACATTTAGAACAACGGGGACGTCAACGGATTTCTGGGCAATGGAACGTAGTCCGTGGGGCCACCGACCTATATTTGGTTTTCTACGAATTGGCCCTCCGGTTGGTTCGTAGCGGGGGAACGGTGGGTTATATTTCGCCATCCAGCTGGCTGCGATCCGATTCGGGATCTCTGCTTCGCAGCCATCTCGTGAAATCTAACCGGGTGCTGAAGGTTATTGATTGCGGTGAGCATCAGATTTTCCCTGGCGTAACCACATACACGGCGATCACGATTGTCCAAAAAGGCGGAACGACCGAATTCATCCCGGTGAAAAAATACGACGGCCTGTCACTTAGTGACGGCGGGTTTGTTATGCTGGACGAAAACGATCCTGCAAAACCTTGGTGGATGGCCCCAACTAACGACGATAGAGACAGGATGATCAATCTGTCAACGAATGGAATACCGCTCGCCAAGATAGCTGACATTCATGTGGGAATTCAGACGTTGGCTGATCGTGTATTTATCCGGCCCGCTGGTGAAATCGCCGGGATGGAACCTTGGATACTGCGTCCGGTCGTCAAAGCCTCTGTGTTGAAAGATGGACACGATCCCGTGGACCGTGCAGTTATTTTCCCCTATGATCGTCAGGGCAGACTGCTGCCCGAAGAGCGCATCGCCGACGAAGCACCCACGGCTTATCAATGGCTGCAACTCAACAAGGAACAGTTGTTGAACCGGGACAAAGGCAAATTTGACCCGGCTCGCTGGTACGCCTTCGGGCGGCACGTGTCCATTACGTCCGGGTTCGGCGACAAGATCCTAACTTCCGGTATGAATCGCCGCCCTAATTTCCAACGATGTCAGGACCCGGCGGCCACCTTCTACTCCGGTTACTGCATCAAGCCCAAAAGCGGGGTTGATCTGGCGAAACTGCTGGCGGCGCTCAACTCTGATGATATGGAATTCTTTATCCGGCACACCAGCCGGCCGTACCAGGGCGGCTGGATGTCTTACGCCAAATCCTTTATCAAGGACTTTCCCGTGCCGGCGAGCGTTCTGCACCACTAATCCGTCATTCCGGCGACAGCCGGAGTCCAGTCAAATTCCTCTGGATTCCGGCTTTCGCCGGAATGACGGTTGAAGGTGTTTCTTGTTGGGCTGACGAGATTGCCACACTGCGCTCGCAATGAAATACAATTGGGGAAAAAACAAAATTGCGAGGTCCTAAAATGCACGTAGGCACCGCCACGATTTTTCAGAATCCAGGCAAGTTCACCAGCGATTACCGGGTTTACCGGGACGAGCTGCGGCTGGCCGACCTGGCCGAACCTCTGGGCTTCGAGTCCATCTGGGGCGTTGAGCACCACTTCACCGACTACACTATGTGCCCCGACGTGCTGCAGTTCCTTACCTACATGGCCGGGCGCACCACGAGCATGAAGTTGGGCAGCATGGTGTGCGTACTGCCGTGGCACGACCCGATCCGTGTCGCCGAACAGGTTTGCATGCTGGACAACCTGAGCGACGGCCGAATGATATTCGGCGTGGGGCGCGGTCTGGCCAAGGTTGAATACGACGGTTTTCGCGTCGATATGAACGAGTCCCGCACCCGGTTCATCGAATCCGCCGAGTGCATCCTCAGCGGCCTGGAGAGCGGTTATTGCGAGTTTGACGGCGAGTACATCAAGCAGCCGCGCCGCGAGATACGTCCGAATCCGTTCCGAACCTTCCAGGGCCGCACCTACGCCGCCGCCATCTCGCCGGAGAGCAGCCGCATCATGGCGCAGCTGGGCGTGGGTATGCTGGTGATCCCGCAAAAGCCGTGGGACGAGGTCGAGCGTGACCTGTCCAACTACCGCACCGCCTACCGCGAAAGCAACGTCGGAGAGCCGCCGGCTCCGGTAGTCGCCTGCTGGACCTTCTGTCATCAGGATGAGGACTACGCCCGTGAGATGGCGCGACGCTACATCGGCGGTTACTGGAACACCGTGATGGACCACTACGAGTTCAAGGCTGACCTGCACAAGGACATCAAGGGCTACGAGTACTACGGCAAAGTGGCCGAAAAGATGTTCGACTACGACGATGACGAGGTAGTGGACTTTTTCGTCAACCTGCAAGTGTGGGGCACCCCGGAGCAGTGCTACGAAAAAATCCGCCACATCCAGGCGCGCACCGGCCACGATACCTACGTGGGAGCCTTCAGCTACGCCGCCATGCCCTACGGGGAGGCCGAAGCCAACATGCGCCTGTTCGCCGCCGCAGTGATGCCCGAACTCAAAGCATTAGCCCCGGTGGGGGCAAATTGATTGCATGGGTGGGCAGAAGATGTAACATACAGCCCAGGGAGATCAGGTATCGCACGAAGAGGAGAGCAGGTTGTGGTTACCCGCAAACCCGGTGTCAAATTCACGTACCAGGATTATCTGAATACTCCGGATGATGTCCGCTACGAAATGATAGATGGGGACTTGATTTTGGCTCCAGCGCCCACCACACCTCATCAGAGAGTTCTGCTTAATTTGGCCGTATCGTTGGCGTCATTCGTCAGGGACAATGCCCTGGGCGAAGTATTCGTTGCCCCGACTGATGTCTACCTGTCCGATACGAACGTTGTGCAACCCGATTTGCTATTCGTTGCGGCGGGTCGGGCCGAGATCATTACCGAGCCCAACATCCACGGAGCGCCAGACCTGGTGGTCGAGGTTGCATCGCCGTCCACGGAGGCGATGGATCGCAACGTCAAGATGGAATTGTACGCGCGTTACGGGGTGGCCGAATACTGGATAGTGCAACCTGTCGCTGGAACCGTCGAACAACTGCAACTCGAAGATGGCGTTTTGGTAGTCAGGGAACGCTACAACCGCGCGGAAACGCTAACGTCCCCGCTTTTCCCGGGATTGCAGGTGGACCTGGGTAGGGTGTTTTGAGCAATACTGACAGGGTATCGACCTGGCGATCCTGCTGGATTCGCTGAACTCGGACGATATGGATTTTTTATCCGGCACACCAGCCGGCCATACCAGGGCGATTGGGTGTCCTATGCCAAGTCGTTCATCAAAGATTTCCCCATACCGGCCAGCGGTCTTGGCTGACTTCGGGCGGTTATTACGGAACTGCGCCCTCACTACCACAAGGCTACTCCATGAGGTGGAGGCCCCTGATATGACCGACCAGCAAAAGGTCGAGCTCGCCGAGCTGGCTGCGATGCCGGACGACCAAATCGACACCACCACCATACCGGAAATCCCTATGGGCTGGTCAACGGCCCAACGTAGTATGTTTTACCGCCGGCCACCCCAATCCCCGCGAGGTTTGCCATGACTACCAAGCCCGCCCCCCAACAACCATCCATCAGCGACGCCCCCAACCTCTACGAAGACGGCATTTTCTACCCCGAAGAGGACGGTATCCCCTTGCCCGACGCTGAAACCCAAGGCCGCGTGTTCCAGGAACTGGTGACCACCCTGCGCGCTCACCACGCCAGCCAGCCCCACACCCACGTCAACGGCAACACCTTCATCTACTATGAGCGCGGCAACCCCCAGCGCAGCATCTCCCCCGACTGCTACGTCGCCTTTGACGTGGACGTTGACACCATCATCTACCACAACGCCTACCGCATCTGGGCCGTCGGCAAGCCGCCCGACTTCGCGCTGGAAATCGCTTCCGAAAGCACGGCGGAGCGCGACCTTACCGAAAAGCGCGACTTGTATGCTCAAATCGGCATCGGCGAATACTGGCGCTACGACCCAACCACGGACAGCCGGCACTACGGCGATAATTTGGTTGGCGAGCATCTGGTCAACGGCGAATACCAACGGCTGCCGGTAGCCCCCGACGCCGAGGGACGCCCACGGGGTCACAGCCCAACGCTGGGCCTGGATTTAGTCTGGGACGACCGCCGGCTGCGCTTTTACGACCCGGCAACGAACGAATGGCTTAAGAGTTTCGATGAGGAACGAGCGGCGCGGGAAACGGCGGAAGCCCGGGCAGAATCTGCCGAGGCCGAAATCCAGCGACTTCGCGAACAGCTCCGCCGCTTGCAGGAACCTCAGTAACCCCGGTACAGTTGCCATGATTCCATCCATGCCAACACCGGAGGTTCCCACCCATGCCCGAGTGGTTTGACAAGCAGACGATTGGCGATCTGATCAACCAGGCGGCGGAGCGTTTCGGCTCGCGGGAGGCGCTGTTTTATGAGGGTCGGCGCTGGACGTTTGATGAGTTTCGAGACGAGATTGACCGGGTTGCCCGCGCGCTGATCGGTCTGGGCGTTCAGCCCGGCGACAAGGTATCTCTGTGGATGCCCAACCGGGCGGAATGGCTGTTCCTGTTCGGCGCGGTGGCAAAGATTGGCGCCGTGCTGGTGCCCATCAACACCCGTTTCCGCACCACCGACATGGAATACCTGGTCAACCACTCCGATTCTGCCATCCTGATACTCATGGATCGCTCCGGGCCCGTTGATTTCGCCGCCATGCTTAACGAGGTCGCGCCGGAGATAGCCGACGGAGATCCGGCCAACCTCCAACCCGCCGCATTTCCCGCGTTGCGCAACGTGATAATGCTGGGTGACAGCCGTCCCGCCGGCGCAATCGGTTGGGATGCGATGCTGGCCGGCGCCGATGAGGTGCCCGTCGAGGAACTGACCCATCGGGAAGCCGCCGTCAGCCCCGATGATACGTTCCTGCTAATGTACACCAGCGGCACCACTGGGTTCCCCAAGGGTGTCATGCACTGCCACAACCCCATCCGCACCGTCGTGGACGCCGCCAACCGCATGGGTTTTTCGCCCCGCGACGCCATCCTGATGTATCTGCCCCTCTTCCACTGTTTCGGCATCTACGAGGGGCCGTTGATGTCGTGGATTACCGGCGCTCGAATGATACTGACCACCCTATTCGACGCCGGCGAGACTCTGCGCCTGCTGGAATCCGAGCGGGCCACGGTCATGAACGGCTTTGACTCCCACTTTTTTGACCTCGTCAACCATCCCGACATCGACCGCGTGGACAAGAGCAGTTTGCGAACGATTCTTTTTGCTGCCGGCATGGCCAGCAGTGAGCCTACCGCCCGCCTGGCTCAGGAGAAGCTCTGTCCCACGCTGTCGGCCTGGGGCATGACCGAAGTGGGCGTGGGCGCAACGCGCTCCTACCTGGACGCGCCCATTGACGACCGGTGCACCGAAAGCGGCCACCCGCTGCCCGGTTATGAGTTCAAGGTAATCGATCCCGACACCGGCGAAACTCTGCCGCCCAGCGCTATGGGAGAGTTGTGTGTCCGCGGTTATGCCATGATGCAGGGGTACTACAAGCGTCCCGAGGCCACCGCTGAGGCCATCGACGATGATGGCTGGTTTCACACCGGCGACGTGGCAACCATCCGCGACGACAACAGCGTGCGCTTCATGGGCCGGTACAAGGACCTGCTCAAGGTGGGGGGCGAGAACGTCGATCCCACCGAGGTCGAAGCGTTCCTGCTGGCGCATCCCGCCGTCAACAAGGTGCAGGTGGTGGGCGTACCCGATCCCCGGCTCAGCGAAGTGGCCTGTGCCTGCGTGGTTGTCGAGCCTGGTCAGGCCATCACCGAATCCGATCTGGACAGTTATTGCCGAGGCAAGATGGCAACCTTCAAGATACCCCGCCATCTGGTCGTGGTGGACGACTACCCGATGACGTCCAGCGGCAAGGTGCAAAAATACCTGCTGCGTCAGATGGCCGCCGAAACGCTGGGCCTATAATAGGCCCATTCCATACTTTACCCGTCATTCCGGCGAAAGCCGGAATCCAGCGGGCTGCTGGCGCACGTCAACTGCCACATTAGCGTATGCCAAATACACCCTACATCGGAATCACCGGCTTCAATACGGCGGATGAAATCGCAGCCGTCCTGGCCACCTTGCCGCCGAACCCTTCACGCTTGCTGATGTGTGGCGTCCTTCTCAGCAATGCGCTGTTGTCGGGCCGACCGAGCGGAGCGCCGGAGCGCTGCCCGGCGCCCGATTCCATCGGCGGCATATTCTCCAACAACCCCCGATGCCTTAATCTGGTTCACTACCGGCCACGGGCCGGCGCCAACTTGGCCAATGTGCTCGCCCACGCCAATGAAGTCGGCGGCGGGAATTGCCACGGCGTTCAAATCAACGCGACCCGTGGTATGCCCTGGCCCAACCCCGAGGCGCTGGTTGAGTACCGAAGACGCTGCAGCCCCAATCGCATCGTCCTCCAGGTGGGCCGGGAGGCGATGGCGTCGGTAAATCACGAGCCGTCGGAGGTTGCAAGGCGGTGCGCCCGGTATTCCGGCATCGTAACCGATGTGCTGGTGGATGCCTCGGAAGGGCTTGGCCGGCCGCTGGACGCCGTCGTATCTGCCCGCCATCTGGATGCCATCGCGTTGGCGGCGCCCGGGTTGGGCCTGGTGGTCGCCGGCGGCCTCTCCGCCGAAAACATCGCCACACTGCTATCTCCCCTGCTGCCCAAGTGGAGCAACGTCAGCATTGATGCCGAGGGGAGGCTGCGGGATGAGGATGACCGTCTCGACGTTGGCGCGGCGTGGGCCTATCTGACGGCGGCGCTGCGGATGTTTAGGTAGGCCAGTCCACAAAGTTCGCAGAGTAGGGCAGTGGAAATAAGCTTTGAAAGCAGTCGGCTCCAAAGACTGCTTGATAACCAATCCGCCCTCAGACGTATCTATGGCGACCGCTGTGCGCAATCAATAATGGCGCGGCTACTTGCCTTGCGGCAGTGGCCGACGCTGTCACAAGTTCCTACGACTCCGCCCTTCCGGCGACACCAGCTCAGTGGCAATCGCGATGGGCAATACGCCAGGGCCTTTCGGTTTTCCCGGTTTTGTCATTGCGAGTGCAGCGTGGCAATCTCGTCGCCGTAGCAATGGTAGTTTGCCGACGTGTGTTCAACCTCAACGAGATTGCCACGTCGCTACGCTCCTCGCAATGACAGGTTGGGGGTGGGCACCCTTCGCAATGACAGTAGGCCATTTTGGTTTGACAAAGTGGGTACGCGTGAGCTGAACGGGCGGGTTGAGGCGCGTATTCCGCTGCCGCCCTGCTCCCAGGGCCTTTTCAAAGTCCTCCGACCTCCGCTCATGGTGAGCTTGTCGAACCATCGGCGACTGTCCTTCGATAGGCTCAGGACGAGCGGGTGTCTAATTTCCACAACTTTGAAAGGGCCCTGCCTGCTCCACCGCCGCATTGATTGTTACGTAGCGATGTGGCAATCTGGCCGTTGTCTTATCCAGATTGCCACTCTTCGCCCGCCGCGACGGTGCGAGCCCCATCGGAGGGATCAAAATGTCAGCAGTCAACACGGTGCTGGGGCCGGTGGATTCCGCCGATCTGGGGTTCACCCTGAGCCACGAGCACATTACGCTGGGAGCCGCTGGCGCTGCGGCCACCTATCCCGGTTTCCAGGACCTGCCGGCCATCGCCGACGCCGCCACTGCTGCGCTTACCGAAGCCTACGCGGGCGGCGTCCGAACCATCATCGACGTTACAACCCTGGACCTGGGGCGCGATGTTGCCATGATGCAGGATGTCAGCCGCCGGTCGGGTGTCCATGTCATCGGATGCACCGGCAACCATCTGGCCGTACCCCGCATCTTCTGGGGCGCTCCCGTTGACCGTGTCGCTGCTCTGTTCATCAAGGAAATCGAGCAGGGCATCGAAGACACCGGAGTCAAGGCCGGCATCATCAAGGTCGCCAGCGACCGCGGCGGCGTTACCGAAAACGAGGAAATAGTGTTGCGCGCCGCTGCTCGGGCCTGCAACGCCACCGGGGCTCGCATCAGCACCCACACCTGGTCCCCCGACCGCGTGGGTGAGCAGCAGGTGCGCATCCTCAAAGAGGAGGGCGTTGACCTGAACCTGGTGTACATTGGCCACAGCAACGACGACACCGACGTGGGCTACCTGACCGGTTTGCTCGATGAGGGTGTTTGGCTGGGTCTGGACCGTTATCCCGGCGGCCGCACTCCGGAGACGCCCCGGTGGGAATCGCGCACCGAGGTTGTCAAACAGCTCATCGACGCGGGTTGGGCGCACCGGTTGATGCTCTCCCACGACCATTCCACCCCGGTGGTTCAACCCTCCGAGGAACTGCGGCGCGAGCGGGAGGCGTTCAATCCCGACGGATACTTGTTCATCACGCGCAACGTATTGCCCCGCCTGCTGGAGTTGGGCGCTACCCAAGCCGACGTGGACGCCATCATGGTAAACAACCCCCGCAACTTCTTTACGGATTAGGTCTTTACTAACATCGATGCACAGGATGAACAGGATGTTCCCTGATCTCCGCACAATCCTGTCTATCCTGTCCATCGATGCAAAATTCGGAGTCCCGCTCCCTTGATGGGAGAGGGTTGGAGCCTGCCCCGTACTTGATACGGGGGTGAGGGTGAACATCATCACGGGAGATGAACTATGAACATCGGTTTTTCGTTATCCAACAACCAGGGTTTGACCAACGTGCAGGACGTGGTGCAAACCGCCGTACGCGCCGAAGAACTGGGCTACGATTCGGTGTGGGCCAGTGACCATGTTTTCAACGTAAGTTATGTGTACGAACGCATCGGCGAGCGGCCCTACTACGATCCAATGACGATTCTCGCCTTTGCCGCCGCCCGAACCGAGCGCGTCACGTTGGGTACCAGTGTCCTGGTTCTGCCCTACCACAACCCGATGCGCTTGGCCAAACAGGCGTCAACATTGGATCAACTGTCCAACGGCCGGTTGGCGCTGGGTGTCGGAGTTGGCGTGATCGACACCGAGCTGGAGGCAATGGGTGTACCGTTTGCGGAGCGTGGCGCGTACTCCGACGAATCCATCGAGATAATGAAAAAGCTGTGGTGTGAGGACAACCCCCAGCATTCCGGTCGGTTCTTCCAGTTCTCTGATATGGTGTTTTCTCCCCGGACGGTGCGTCCCACGGGGATTCCGCTGCTCATCGGAGGCACCAGCCGGGCCGCCATCCGCCGGGCCGCGCGCCACGGCGACGGATGGCATCCAACCGCCATGCCCCCGGAAGACCTGGCTCAGGGGATCCGATACCTCCACGAGCAGGCCGAGCGCGCCGACCGGGACCCGGCCACCATTCCCGTATCGGTCAGCGTGCCGTTACAGGGTGGACGGCCGGGCCGTTTCACGCTGGGAACCAACCCCGCTGAGATGCGCGCCAACGCTCAGGCTTTCGCCGACGTGGGCGTTTCCCGTATCGTGGTGTCGCCCTACTCCGGCGACCCGGCGGAAGTCTTCCCCGCCATGGAAACCATAGCCAGCGAAGTGATGCCTGCCGTGGCGTGAACATCGCGCCGGAGCGTTACGGCGCTGATTTCGGGATTTCCAGCTCAGGGAAACCGGCGGCGCGGTGCTCCTCGAACAGCGTGTAAAAATCGTCGATCGTCATGCCGAAGGCCGCCTCAAACGCCATCTGCCAGGTCGTTCCAGGTTGCAGCAGACGATAGTAATCGAGGAGCGCACGCTGACCGGCGTGGGAGGCCAGGAGTTCGGCGGCCATTAAGCTATATGGGTAGGCCGATATTCGAGTGGAACTCCGTCCCAAGTCTCCAACTCGCGTAGTGGTTTTTCAATGTATTGCGCCTGTCTGACGAACCCCCACGGATCTTTTGACTCGCGCTCGGCCTGATATGACAATACGCCGTCCGCTGACGCCGCTCGGTAAGCCAGGAACTCGGCGCTGCCTTCCGACAGCCAGCGTGGCCCGGCATCGGGAACCCGGCTGTGGGCTCCGCCCACGCTGAGCCCGCTCTGGCCATATTGGTAGCCGGCGTGGACAAGCTCGTGGACGATTACATTCATCCTAGCAGTCCGTCCGAGGAATGCTGACAGGGCCTGATGCCAACGTGGATACGGAACTGATCACGCCGTCCCTCTGATTGGATGTTGCCCCGGCAAAAACCCAGCGGTGGGGATGTGAGGTTGACGACCTTTGCCGTGAGCCGTCCCACCAAAGCGGAACAGCTTGAGCAGGTTGTGGCCGATGCAGATCAGCGACCACTCGCTCTGCACCTTCTGCAAACCCCGCAGCAGGAACTGCCGGAACCCTCGGCCCTGCTTGATCTGGCCGAAGACCGGCTCCACCGTCCCCATGCGTAACGCGTAGCGTTGCCGACCCCGCTTGGTCTGCAACTTGCGGCGCATCCGGTCTCTGGGCGAGAGATCCTTGGGGATGCGTCCGCGCGGCGCGGGCGGCGGCTTGTGGCCGTGGCGGGTCTTTTCCGGCGCGACGAACGGGCGGTGCCCAAGGCCTGCAAATCGGCCACGGCCGGGGCCGAGTAGTAACCGGCATCGGCGGATACTTCCCTGGGCACCTTGCCGGTGTTGGCAATGGCCTCCCCGATCATCACCACCGCCTGCTGCTTGTCCGATGCCACGTTGGTGGCGCGAGTTGCCACAATCACCTGATGCTCATGGTCCACCACCGCCTGACAGTTGTACGCTTGCAGGAAGTCCTTGCCACCAGCAGCGGGCATGATGCGGGACTCCGGGTCGGTGAAGTTGCGCTGGGCCTTGTCCTCGGGCACTCCAGGATGCGCCTTGCCCTCTGTCTCGGCCTGTTCAGCAGCGGCCTGGGCCTCGGCCTCCAGCACCGCCATGGCCTCCCGGATCTTCTCCAGCCGGCCCTCCCGAAAGGCCAACTCCTCCGGCAACTCGTCTCCGCGCTGGTCCCGACCGTACCGGCGGTCTTCCTCCTCATCCACCTCCTGGGCCTGCCGCAGCAACTCATCCACCTCCCCCTGCAGCTGCCCTTCCTTCTCTTTCATCCGCTGATAACTCATCGCCTGGTGCTTCGATGCGTTGGCCCTCACCTTGGTCCCGTCCAGCACCACATGGCCCAGCTTCACCAGCCCCGCCTGACAGCACAGCATCAGCACCTGCAAGAACAACCCCGACAACGCCTCCAGGTGATCCTTGCGAAAGTCCGAGATGGTGCGGAAGTCCGGCGTGTTGTTGGCCGCCAGCACCCGAAAGGCGATGTCCTCGTGCAGCCGCTGGGCGATGCGCCGAGAAGACGACACCCCGCTGCAGTAGCCGTAGAGCAGCACCTTCACCATCATCCGAGGATTGTAGGGCGGTCCGCCCCGCCGCTCCTGCTCGTAGCGGGCCGTGATCTCGGAGAGGTCCAACTGGTCCACGATGTCGGAGATGAAATAGGCCAGGTGGTCATCAGGCAGCCACTCCTGCAACGCCTGTGGCAGCAGCAACTGCTGGTCGGGATCATAGGGAAGGTAGGTCTTGCTCACCAGTCGGCTCCGTTGGCTGAATGCTCATCCCATCATACCCCCAACAGCCGGCCGTGTTTCTCGGACGGGCTGCTAGCCTTGCGGGGTGCCGTCGTGTACCACTCTGCCGATGGGTTCAGGAAAATCCAGTTGCGGCCGGCCACCGCAATACCGTTCTCCCAAGAGTCTCTGGTCTATTCCAGACTCCAACCCGTCTCCTTGATGTAGGCTTCGACCAGCTCATCGCCATAGTTGTAGAGATAGAACGTGATTTGCCCGTCGATTTCGGGCAGTCCCAACGACGCTGCATATTCGTCCATTATCCGGAAGGCTTCGATTGCTTCGTCGCTGTATTCCAGAGACACATCGTCGCCTATTCGCCAACCAATGTAAGGCGGCGAACCCGGCAGGAAGGTTGGCTCAGGCGTGGGCGTGGGCATAGGCATCGGTTCCCGGGTAGGAGTAGGAACCGGCGGGGGTGTGGCGGTAGGAGCGGGAGTAGCTGTGGGCGGTGGCGTTGGTGTGAGAGTTGGCTCCGGCGTGGCGGTTGGTAGGGTAGTCGGTGTGGCGGTGGCCGTCGCCGTCGGCGCAGTGGTGATTTCTAGCGTCGTGGTCAACGTCGGCGCCCCAGACGCCGTGAGCTCGGGTGTGGCAGTGGCTACGAAAGCGGGAGACAAGGTTGCCGATGTGCGGGCTGGATTTGATCGACCTGACACCCGACTAGCAGCACGACCGCCACTGCCAGACACCATTGCCGCATTCTCGCTCGGGGCATTCTGGGCACCTTGACCATGCCGGCAATATATCACGGTGGGCCAGCATTGCCACGCCGGGCCGCCAATGCCACAATAATGCTCAACGATGTGGACGCTCCCGGAGTTTCAAAAATGACAACACCCAACCCCACCACCGCACCCTACGGTTCCTGGCGCTCGCCGATTACTGCCGATGCCATCGTCGCCGAGTCGGTGGGCCTGGGCCAGGTTGCCATCGATGGCGATGCTGCGCTCTGGACGGAATCGCGCCTCTCCGAAGGCGGGCGCAACGTCATCGTGCGAATGACGCCCGATGGGCACGTTACCGAAGTGAACCCGCCGCCCTTCAACGCGCGCACCCGCGTCCACGAGTACGGCGGCGGAGCGTGGCTGGCCAGCGGCGGCGTGATCTGGTTCTCGAACTTCGATGACCAGCGCATCTACCGGGTGGAGCCTGGCAGCGGGCCCGTGGCCGTCACGCCCGATGGCCCGCTGCGCTACGCCGACGCCGTACTGGACAGCGCCCGCAACCGCCTCATCTGCGTGCGTGAGGACCACATCGACCCCGACAACATCGTCAACACCATCGCCGCCGTGCCGGCTAGCAGCAATGGGGAACAGACGGTACTGGCGTCGGGCTGGGATTTTGTCTCAACACCCCGGTTGAGTCCGGACGGGAGTACGCTGGCCTGGCTGTCCTGGGATCATCCCAACATGCCCTGGGATGGCACGCATCTGTGGACGGCGGCAGTGCTGGCCGACGGGTCGTTGGGCGAATCGACGCTGGTGGCTGGCGGGGATAGCATCTCGGTGTTCCAGCCGGAATGGTCGCCCGACGGCGTGCTGCACTACGTGGCCGATCAGACGGGTTGGTGGAATCTTTACCGCTACCGGGATGGCGAGCACGAAGCCCTGTATCCGGATGACGCTGAATATGCCCGGCCTCAATGGATGTTTGGCACCCGCACCTACGGATTTGCTGGCAACGGCAACGTGGTGTGCTCGGTAAACCGGCGTGGTGTATGGTCGCTGAACTTGCTGAACCCATCTGTCGGCACAATGACGGCTCTGGACGTGCCGGCTACAGAAGCCGGCCGCGGCGACCTGGCGGTATCAGGCCGGACGGCCATCTTGATTGCCGGCGCCGCCGACCGGCACCTGTCTGTCATAAGGGTAAACCTGAGCGACGGCTACTGGGACACCCTGCGGCAGTCCTCGTCAACTGCGGTGGATGCGGGCTACATATCCCCGGCGCAGAGCATCGAGTTTCCATCCAATGACGGCCGGCCGGCTTACGCGCTGTATTACGCGCCCCGCAATCCCGAGTTTGTGCCGCCCGACGGCGAGAAACCACCCCTCCTGGTGTCGAGTCACGGCGGGCCGACGGGCGCGGCGTCGGGAGTGCTGGATATGTCGATCCAGTTTTGGACAACCCGTGGATTCGCCGTCGTGGACGTCAATTACGGCGGCAGCGTGGGTTACGGCCGGGCGTACCGTCAGCTGCTCAACGGCAATTGGGGCGTCGTGGACGTGGACGACTGCGCCAATGCCGCGTTGCATCTGGTACATCAGGGCCAGGCCGACGGCGACCGCCTGGCGATTCGGGGCGGCAGCGCCGGCGGTTACACGACCCTGGCTGCGTTGACCTTCCGCAACGTGTTCGCCGCCGGAGCCAGCTACTACGGTGTGTCTGACCTGGAAACCCTGGCCGCCGATACTCACAAGTTCGAGTCCCGCTATCTCGACCGGCTGGTGGCGCCGTATCCCGAGGGAATAGAAATCTACCGGCAGCGCTCACCAATACAAAACATCTCCGGTCTCTCCTGTCCAATCATCCTCCTTCAGGGTCTGGAAGACCGTATCGTCCCTCCCAACCAGGCCGAGATGATGTTCGACGCCATTCGGGAGAAGGGGTTACCCTGCGCCTATCTGCCCTTTGCGGGGGAACAGCACGGATTCCGCCGCGCCGAAAACATCAAGCGGGCACTGGAAGCAGAACTGTACTTCTACTCCCGCGTGTTCGACTTCGATCTAACCGACGCAATAGAGCCGGTAACGATAGAGAATTTGTGACACCCGGTATGCAGGTTGAACGCTGACAGGTGGTAAACTCTAGTGGTGTCCACTGAACCGCACATCGACCCAGAATCGTTAGTCGCTCGCATCATTGCCGAGTTGCAAGCCAACCCGGACGCCCAGCGGCTGTTGTTGCGTGCCCTGCTGACCAACGAGTTTCTCGGTATCCCGGCCCGTCTGGATCGCATCGAGAAAGACATCGCAGAGCTGAAAGCCGACGTGGCAGAGCTGAAAGCCGACGTGGCGGTGCTGAAGACCGACGTGGCGGTACTGAAGACCGACGTTGCCCAGCTGAAGATCGATGTGAGCTACCTGAAAGGCAGCGATCTAGAGAACCGACTGCACCGGAATCTCAGGTCTATCGTCAGCCAGAGGCTGGATCTAATACGACCCCGCATTATGCAAAGCCAGTTGCTGGAACCAATCAACGAGTTCGCCGACCAGCTCTATGACGCCTACCGTGAAGGTCGCATCAATCAGGAGCAATACGTCAGGGTTGAGCGTACCGACTTCATCATGCGTGCGCAGATATCCGACAACCACGCCCCGGTTCTGGTGGCGGTGGAAGCGTCGGTGACCATCGACGCCCACGACATACAACGAGCGCGAGATTCGGCTGACGCGCTGGCAACCGTGTTCGGTATCGAGACTATCGCCGTCGTAGCCGGCAATCTAATCGACCCCAGAGACACCGTGCGGGCAGAGGCGGCCAACGTCAAATACTTGCCGGCCGACTGAATCGACCGGCGCGGTAGGGCGGTTCAGTAGGCGGCCCGCAGCACTTCCATGATCGGCCCAGCATCCAGGATGGGTTTCGGGTTGGTGCTCAGGCTGCGGTCCTGGAGGGTGGCTGTGGCGATATACTCCAGGCCGTCCTCGGGCACACCCACCTCGCGCAAGGTGCGTGGTAGCTGCAGTTCGCGGCACAGCCCGTCCACGGCATCCGCCGCCGCCAGGCCCGCGTCCTCATCGGACATGCTGCTGCTGGCCACACCGATCGCCTCAGCGATTAGGCGCTGACGGTCGGCGCAGGCATCCAGGTTGTAGCGCATCGTATGAGGCAACAGTATCGCATTGGCCTCGCCGTGCGGCACGTCGTACAGCCCACCCACGTGATGGCAGGTAGCCGTGTTCAAACCCAGACCACCGAAGGATGCCAGTGAAGCCATGGCACAGGCGGTCTTGGTGGTGAGCAGGGTGTCGATGTCTCCATCCTTGCAACGGGGAAGGTTCTCGAATAGCAGCTTGATGGCGTGCAGCGCCATACCGTCGCCGATGGGATTGCGTCCCGTGGAGTAAACGGTCTCGATGGCGATGCGGAGCTGACCGATTGCCGTTGACACCAGGATCCGCACCGGCGTGGTGGCCAGGGCCTGCCCGTCGATGATGACGGTGCGGTGGGTTACGCCGTCGCCGGCGATGCTCAGTTTGCGGCCCTGCTCGTGGTCAGTGATACCGCCGCCACCGCGACTGAACTCGGCGCACCCCATGGTGGTGGGCACGCTGAGGATGGGGAGCTTGGGCGACGGCGTGGGCGGCACTATTATTTTGTCCGGCGGTTCGAAGATGACGGCGTAGTCGCGGATGTCTCCGCCCTCGGCCAGCAGAGTGGCGATTGCCTTGGTGGTGTCATGGGTGCTGCCGCCTCCTACACTGATAAAAACATCGGGTTGCACTTCTTTCGCCATGGCCATGCCCTCTTCCACGGTTTCCACCGGAGAGTGAGGCGAAACTCCCGAATAGGTGCCCACGTAACGCGATCCCAGGGCTTCTTGTACGCGAGGCACTACGTTGCAGGCTCGCAAGATGGTTGGACCGCACGTGATCAACGCCCGGCTCGCTCCCAAAGCGTCCACCGTGGCCGGCAGCGCATCGATCGCCGTATCGGAGCAGATGATGTCCTGATGCAGGGGGTTGTAACTATATTGCAGTGTGCGGTCAGCCATGATGGTAACTCCTTGTGTTGCGACCCCATTGGTCACCGGGCCTTTCCCCATATTGTAAGGGCCAATTGTAAGGGAAAGATCAGATGCGGTTATTGTCCCAGTCCTCGCTGCATCCCTCTCAGGTACCCAGCCTGACCGCCGTGTTGGTTGACTTCCCAAATCAACAACCGGAACATATCGGACACCGCCATGGTTTCGCCCCGCCGGTTGGTCATGGTGGTGGTAGTCAACGACGCATCGTCGTGTTCTTCCAGGAAACCCAGCAAATTGGCGCGGGCCGCGTTGGCGTACTCAATGAGCAGCGCCTTGTCGGGACAGCGCCAGTTACTCAGGTTTTCCGCAGTATAGCCGAATCCCACGTCCATTGGCTCGGGGGCGAACCCCAACCGGGCTGCCCACTCCGTTTCATAAAGCTGGGCGCCCCGACGAGCCAGCGATTGCACCCACATGTCCAGTGCCCGCCCGTAGTGCCACAGGATGAACCCGATGGAATGGCACTGGTCGTTGGGCCGATACTCGATCTCGGCCTGGGTCAGACCGTCAACGTAGCGCTCCATCCATTCCCAGTTGCTGTCGAAGGATCCCTTAATGAACTCTCGCAGCGCCATTACAGCCTCCAGAGGTAGTCATTATCAAGTTGTGCATTAGGCAAGTGCGTTTCGGACGGCATCAGCCATCTCGTCGAATCGGGCTTCTACAGCGCCAATCTGTCGCAAACGGTTTAAGGAAATGCTTTTCTGTCCCTCGACTTCGCGCTCAAGGGCTACGGTGGGCAGTATGTAGAATGTCCACTGAGCCATATCCAGTGGATTGATGGTGGGCTGGTCTAAGTGATGGTGCACGCAAAACACGTACACATCTGCTGACCGTCCTTTGTTGTCCGAGAACTCGTTAGTTGCCGGGTCCCATGCGTGCTTTGGGGCGATGTCAAACCGTGGATCAGATGGTTTGGTTTGATGCCAACTCTGGATATAACCCGACGTCTTGACTTCGATTTTGATGCCGTCCGGTGTCCTTACATCATAGCCAACCCATTCTTCCCGCGCTCCATCCGCTACGCCAACCGCCAGGGAGACCAAATACTCTGCAAACGTGCCCCGCAGCGCGTTGCTCACCAAGTCTGAACCCATCCACTGCCAGAAATTGAGCAGCGTGGCGCCAGCTGGCAAACGCTCATTCCCAGTAAGCCGTTGCGGAAAAATTTGCCCCAGTCCCAGCGCTTCCGACATTCCGGTCTCTGTCATTGTTCAGGTCGTCCAGACCGGTGGACGCTTTTCGAGGAACGCCGAGATACCCTCTTTGGCATCATCAGCCAGCAAATTGTCGACCATCACCTGGCTGGCGAACTGGTAGGCGGCAGGACGATCCATCTCGATTTGCTGGTAGAAGGCGGCCTTGCCCAACGCCAGCGTGTGCGCGCTGGCCGATGCAATCTGCGTTGCCAGGGTCATAACCTGCTCTTCCAAGTCGCCGGGCGGCGCGATGCGGCTGATCAGGCCAAATTCCAGCGCCTCCTGCGCCGATATGGCACGCCCGGTAAGCAGCATCTCCATGGCTTTCTTGGGCATTACCGACCGGGCCACCGCCACGCCGGGAGTCGTGCAGAACAGCCCAATTTGCACGCCTGGGGTCGCGAATGCCGCCGTGTCCGCCGCCACCGCAATATCACAGGTGGCCACCAGTTGACAGCCGGCGGCGGTCGCCAATCCCTGGACCTGCGCTATGACGGGTTTAGGTAGCAACCGAATCGCTTCCATTACCCGGGTGCAGGCGGCAAAAACGGTGGCGTAATCTTCAGCGTCTCCGTTGACCAACTCGTTGAGGTCGTGTCCGGAGCTAAACACCGGCCCCTCTGAGCGTATGACGACGACGCGGGCGGCGGGGTCAGCGGCGATTTCATCGAGCCGTTCCTCCAACGCCGCAAGGGTGCGTGAAGACAGGGCGTTGCGTCGCTCCGGGTTGTTTAGGGTCAGCACGGCGATACCGTCTTGGGCATAATTGTAAAGGACTGGCAACGGCTTAACCTCCGCCGGAGTGGCTGGTCGGGCCTGCGCCCGCTCGACAGTGGCAACGGCGATGGTGTTGCCGGCCGGGGAGAAGAACTCTACCTCGTATGCGGCGTGCTGGGGGTAAACATGCACCACCGTGCCGACCTCGCCTGCTTTGAGGTTGTCGTCCGGCAAGTCGGATGTAAGTACGATTAGGTCATGTTCTTGAATCATATTTACGTCTCCAGCGGATAGGCAGTAACGAACCGGGGTGCATCGTAGCCGTGATCAATCATCCAAACGGTTCTTATCCGCAGATTGCGACCGTCCGAGGTTTCGATAGTACCATGAATAACAAAGATCAGGCCGTGTTGAGTTTCATCGGTAGCGACGACTTCATGGTTCCACTCCTGAGGACCCCTCTACGCCCTTGGGCGTATGATCGTGAGATGTATAAGAGGCGGAATGAGGTCGAGCGGTTAACCCGTCGGTTGAAGGGATTTCGCCGCATGTTCTTCCGCTTTGAGAATCTCAACGTGCTCTTCATCGGGTTCATCTCATTCGCACTCATTCTCGATACACTGCGTTAGTGTGAACACACCCTAGTATTACAACGACGGGTTAGGGAGGTAGGATTAGACTGATCAATCGGAGGCTTCGGGAGGTGAGGCGGGGCGATGGACGCGGCAGCTTTGGAAAGGGTGTACGAGGCCTTCCAGGAATTTCATGCCTACTTTGCGCTGGCTTTCGGTCGCAAGCAGTGGCGGGAGCGCAGCGGACAACACCTGCAGGGCCTGCTGGTGCAGTCCCAGGAGCGGCGCAACGCGGAAAACCTGTCGGAGACGGTGGCGTCGTCGCCGCGGGTGATGCAGCGATTTCTTACCGAGGCCCGCTGGGATGACGATGGGGTGATCGGCCGGCTGCAGGAGTATCTGGCGCCAAGGTTGGAGCATGCCCAGGGGGTGTGGGTGCTGGACGGCAGCGACTTTCCCAAGCAGGGGGTGAAGTCGGTGGGAGTGGCCCGGCAGTACTGCGGGACGCTGGGGAAGATTGCCAACTGCCAGGCTGGGGTGTTTCTGGCGCACGTGGGACCCCGGGGCCGGGCGTTGGTGGACAAGCGGCTGTATCTGCCCGAGGAGTGGACTGAGGATGCGGCGCGCTGCGCGGCAGCAGGGGTTTCACGGGAGCGACGGGAGTACCGGAGCAAGACGGAATTGGCGCTGGAGATGGTGGAGCGGGCGTTGGCCAGGAGACACCTCACCGCCCAGTGGGTGGCTGGCGACTCCGCCTTTGGGATGTCGCCCAACTTGCGGGAGGGCCTGGCGGCGGCGGGAATGCGTTACGTCCTGGACGTGCGGCCGGACATGACGGTGTGGCCGCCTGGAACCCGCTTGGACCGATCCGCCCTATCAGGGCAACGGTCGTCCCCGTAAACCCAAGCTGCGCGGCGGGCAACGACAGACCATGTGGGAGCGGGCCACTGCAATCCCTGAAGATGGCTGGCGGGAGATCACGGTGGCTGAAGGCAGCCAGGGACCACGCACCTACCGCTACAGCGCCCAACGGGTGCGCATAACCCACCAGCGCAAGCCCGGCGAAATCCTTTGGGCAGTCTATCGCCGGAACCGGGACGGCAGCGAGCCGCGCTACTACCTGTCCAACGCTCCCGACGACACGCCCCTTGGACCCTGGCTTACGTGGGCGGCTCAGATGGCGCATCGAGACCGAGTTCGAGACTGAGAAGAGCGACGTGGGTCTCGACGAGTACGAGACCCCCACTTGGGCGGGTTGGCGCCATCACATCACCATGTGCCTGTTGGCCGGGGCCTTCCTGTTGACCCCGCAGCAGGATTGGGGGGAAAAAGATGCCCCAGATCACCCGACCCCAGGTGTACCGAGTGGTCCGTGAGCTTTTGCCCAAAGAACGCCTCGGGCCGGAGGAACTGCTGGGGTGGCTGGCAGATGTCCAACAGCGCAACGAACGGGCCCGACGTTCCCACCAGAAACGCCGCGCCGCCCTCGGTCGCGACGCTTCCGGCCTACCTCCCTAACCCGTCGTTGTAATACTAGAGACCCGGCCGGAAAGCCAATTGGCGGGGTTTAGCACCGCGCCTGAAAGACGTAATACGGTTGTGAACGACGTGTTCGTGCATGCAACGCGTTTTAATCACCCATAATTACAACGATAATCGACGATCAAAAATTAACGGTTTCGGGAGATTGGGGTTTCTGGCCGGATTTCTAGCCCTGCCGGCCTGTTGCCTAATTCAGAAATGTTACCGAAAAGTCGGGAGGCAATGGAGCACTTCTTGCACCTGCGGCCCGATCTGATCTTGGCCTTCCCACACTCGCACAGGTCCGGTGGCGTCCTGACGGGTGAGGGCCTTGTGGATGCGATCCCGGGTCCGGTCGTTGATCAGTCCCGATTCGTGGGCACATTACGGGCACTGGTGGGTCTCTGCCAGACTGGGTTTCCCGCAATCGCACACCGGTGCAGGGAGTTGACGGGTTGCCGTCGGCTCCCCTACCGTTCCGACCAGCGGTAATGTCCCATGCCGGTTACGACCGCCAGCGTCCGGTAGACCTCAGGCATCTTCATCTTGCGCCGCAAGACGACCTGAATACGTATCGCAGCCTGGTGCAAGATCAGCAGGCCCGAAACTGCCATCACGATTGCCAGGCCAGGTTCGGTGGCGGTGATCAGGTCGGCTGTGCCAAATGCAATAGCCCCAGACACTATCAGCATCGCTGGCGGCGCCCAGTAGATTGACCTGCGCCGTCGGTAGTTATAGCCGGTGATTATTGCCAACAATGCCACTAGCATCGGTCCCACGGTGAGGAGTGTTGCCTGCAGTGGAGACACGGCATAAAGATATTCGCTCGTGGGCGGCACCAGCAGCGCGATGGCGCCAACGCCACTGACGGCCTCTCCAGTGCCATCCAGCGTCACCCAAGGCAACGCCAACGCCGCCAGGGGTATCAACGTGGCCACAAAGGCTGCGAGCCGCATGACCAATGTGATCAGATCACGGCTCCCGGTCTGATCGCGGCTTCCCGACTGCCTGGTACGCCTCCTTTCTCTCATCGTCATTTGGCCTCAAAGGGAGATTCAGTGACCGCGCGTATGGTTTCGCTGGCGGCCCGAAACTCGGTCAGTTCGGCGTCCAACTCCAATATCGCCGCCGGCACTTCCTGGAACGATGCGGTGTCGAAGACAAAATCCGCCCGCAACTCCAGTTTGCGCAGGCTCGCGTCCATGTCGTCCAGTTGCATCCCGATGGCCCGGGCCTTGGCCAGCGCGGAGTCTGCCTGGGCTTCCCACTGCCGGTACAGGGCCAAGTCGTGCTCGTCGTCCTCGCGAGCCCGGGCCTTGGTTGCCGGGTCATTGATCCGCTCGGTAATCGCCTGTTGGGTCGCGAAGTAGCCGGCGGCGCTGGCCTTGGCGTTATCGATCGCCGCCTCGAACTTGACGTAGGCCAGCTTCGCGTCATCATAGCGGGGCTCCCAACGGTCGATGAGCGCATCAATGTTGGTGATTTTGGCGACCTCGAAGGTTTCGGGTGGGGACCCCACCTCCGCAGTGTTGCCGGCAGAGTCCCCGCCGGCAAAGACGCTCACGTCCCCCAGGGCGCGGTTCATATTCTCGGCCTGGTTTTCGGAAAGCTGCACCGAGCCGGACATCCTTGCCGCCTCGGTTTGGGTTACCTCTCCGTACACCGTGAGACCTGCGTAGCCAATCACCACGACAACAACGACGATCAAAGTATATTTCAGCGTTCTTCTGATCATTGGGCTTTCCACTTAATGTTACAGGTGGTCGACAGTGCGCGGGCGGATGTAAACGTCTTCAACGAAACCTCCGACGCGTGATAGTCGCCAAGAACAGCGCGGCATAGAACGTACCCAGGATAGATTGAAGGGATTTCGCCGCATCTTCTCCCGCTTTGAGAAGCTCGATGTGCTCTTACTTGGGTTCATCTCATTCGCACTTATTCTCGATGCACTGCGTTAATGTGAACATCCCCTAGCTCAACACAGCACATCAACGATATAACTGCATTTGGTGCTCTTCCCGCTCCGCCCCCTACCCCCGCGGCAGCCCCAACCCCCTACTCGCAATAATGTTCCGCTGCACTTCGCTGGTGCCGGCGGCGATGGTGTGTGAGAAGGCCCGCAGCCAATGCTCCTGCATATCGGCTGCCATGGGCGTCCATTTTGTGTCGCGCAGGCCCCCGTACATCCCCATGATTTCCAGGCACGCGGCGGTGGTGCGTTGCACGGTTTCGCTACCGAACACCTTGGACATCGACGCCTCTTTGTTGGGGACCAAACCCTCACCCTGCATCCACGCCACGTTGTACGCGATGAGACGCGCCACCTCAGTCTCGATATAGCGGTCGGCCAGCAGGTTGCGAACCCATGATTCCTGGCTGAGTGGTTTGCCGTTGCGTTGAATCCCATCGGCCCACTGCCGTGTGTCGTCCAGATGGCGCCGGGCGGCAGCCGAGTAATCGATGCCGGAACGCTCAAAGTCCAGCAGTGTAACCGCCACGTACCAACCCCGGTTTTCCTCACCCACGATGTTCTGCGCCGGCACTCGAACGTTGTCGAAAATCACCTGGTTGAATTCGTGCCGGCCCCCCATGTTGATGATGGGCCGCACTTCAATTCCGGGCGTTTTCATGTCAACCAGGAAGAAACTGATGCCCCGGTGCTTGGGCGCGTCGGTGTCGGTGCGAGTAAGCAGCATGATCCAGTCGCCCCGATGCCCCATTGACGTCCAGATTTTGCTGCCGTTGATGACGAACTCGTCGCCGTCCCGGATGGCCCGGGTGCTCAGCGACGCCAGGTCAGAACCGGATTCCGGCTCGCTGTATCCCTGGCACCATTGCACCTCTCCCCTGGCCACGGGAGGCAGATGTTGGGCTTTCTGCTCGTCTGTGCCGTGAATCATCAGGGTGGCGCCCATCATCCGGACACCAAAGTTGTCGCGGCCAGGGGCCCGGTGGTAGGTCATGGCCTCGTTGAATATGGCGGTGCGTACCGGCGATGCGGCCTGACCTCCGTATTCCTCCGGCCAGTGCATCGTGAGCCAACCCCGGTCGGCCAGCTTGCGGCGCACATCCAAGGTTCGGTCCCAATTCTCCTCGCCTGAACCCCGTTCACCCAATTCCCACTCGGGAACGTACTCGTCAGCGATGAACTGGCGCAAGTCGCTCTGGAACGCGGCATCCTCGTTACCAAACTGGAATTCCATCGTGGGTCTCCTGTGCTGGGGATTTCGGCTATCTTATCACGCTGCTCAGATTTGGCTGTAACCGCTGCCGGGGCCCCTGGTGCCATCTACACCCCAACCCCGGCCTTCGTCGATCCATCCGAATTCCAAAAGGATCTGTTGGCTGTAACACACCCGGCCGGTTACTTTTTCCGCCGGTTCCGAAGCCAGCAGCAACGTGGCCCGAGCCAGCAGTTCCGGGGACTCTCCCCTGGGGTCGTCCATCCCATCCACCAGGTGGTGAAAGACGGTGCCAGGAGTGGGCACTACCAAGGATGGGGCCACGGCGGTTACCGAAATGCCGTACTCGTACACTTCCTGCGCCAGGCCCTGGGAAAAGCGCTCCAGCGCCGCCTTTTCGGCTCCGTAGCACGTTCCATTGTTGGATGGTGTCGTATACGGCCCCCGACCCGGACCCACGGCGGCGCCGGAGGATATGTTGACGATGCTGCCCGACTTGCGGGGAATCATGTCAGTTAAAACCAACTGGCTAAGGATAAACGGGGCATGGAAGTTAACCGCCCACGAACGCATCCAGCGGTTGACCGGGAAATCCTTGATGGGCAGGTAATATGTAAGCGCTGCGTTGTTCACCAGTACATCCACCGGACCGTAGATGCGGCGAGCTTCCTCAACCAGCATTTCGCAGTCTTCGGGCAAGGAGATATTGGCAGCCACCGCGGTGGCTTCACCGCCGGCATCCTTTATGTCGGTGATCGTTTTCGCCAATGATCCTTCCAACGGATGATCACCTTCGTTCACGGTGCGGGCGGCACAGATGACCCGAGCGCCCTCGGCAGCAAAAATTCGGCTCACTTCGGCTCCTATGCCTCGGCTCGCTCCGGTCACGATGGCAGTCTTCCCTTCCAGTCTGGGCATATCAGGTAATCCCTCGTTCAAATGTTTCGATTTCAGTATCTGCGGCTAATCCCCTGAACCACCCTCGGTATCGTTGCCGGCCGTACCATTGTTCCTGTTGAGGCTAGGGGGAGGCTCGTCGAATGCCCGGCCATTTCCCTGTGCCTCAAGCCGGCGCTGATTCCACTCTACCCACAACTGTTGCCGCCGTTGTTCTCCTTCTTTGAGCCCTTCTTTCAGCCCCTCTTCCAAGCCTACTTTCCTGCCTTCCTGAAGCCCTTCCTCACGGTGGCGTTGGCGAATGAAATGTGCGAAGACCATTGGTATACCCTCAATTAGCGCGATGGAGACCGGGAACGCTATCGCCACGGTTACCGCGGCAGCGGTTATGCAAATTGTAGCAGTTTCGTGCCACGCAAGAGGCGCTGACGCTTCCGCCACGATGCGGGAATAGGCAACTAAACTAGTGAGGCCAATCCACAGCGCCAGGAAAGTTGCCAGGAATCGGCCAACACGCTGGCCCAATATATCGAATGGGTTTCCCCGCTGTGTCGATTGCTCGCGTGTTTGGAGACGCAATTCACGCGTCCATCAGGTCAGCCAATAATTCTTCGTTCATGGTGAAACTTTCCGATTCGTTCGGAAAAGAACCATCGCGAACGTCTTCGGCGTAGCGAGCAAACGCCGTCCCCATGTCTTCCCCCAGGTTGGCATAACGGCGCGCGTGCTTGGGCACAAACTCCGCATACAATCCCAGCATGTCGTGGAATACCTGCACCTGCCCGTCGCAGTCGGGGCCAGCCCCGATGCCGATCGTAGGTATGGTTAGCCGCTCAGTGATGACCCTGGCCAGTGGGCTGGGCACACATTCCAGTACCACGGCGTAGGCGCCGGCGTCCTGCAGGGCCTTGGCGTCGTCCCAAACCCGGCGCGCCGCGGCTTTGGTTCGCCCCTGCACCCGGTAGCCCCCCAATGCGTTCACCGATTGCGGAGTCAACCCGATATGACCCATCACCGGTACTCCGGCGTCCACGATTCGCCTTACGGTTGCGGCCACCGCCACGCCGCCTTCCAGTTTTACGGTGTGGGCACCCCCTTCCTGCATCAGGCGTCCGGCGTTCCGCATGGCTGCATCGGCATCCACCTGATATGACATGAAGGGCAGGTCGGTCACCACCAACGCTTCCACAGCGCCCCGACTCACCATTCGCGAGTGGCGCACCATGTCGTCCATAGTAACCGGGATTGTTGAATCGTAGCCAAGCACGACCATGCCCAGGCTGTCTCCCACCAGCAGGATCGGGATGCCGGCGGCGTCGGCGATACGGGCTGCGGTGTAATCGTAGGCGGTCACCATGGGGATCTTCTCCCCAGCGCGTTTCATCTCGGCCAGTTTTCTAATGGTGGTCGGCATGATTATGCGATTGTATCAGGCCGGCGCACTGCCGGCGACAGCATCGCTCAGCCGGGCCAGGGTGGCATCGTCCACCCCTTTGCTGCGAGCCAGCGGCACCGATGCCAAAGTCAGCTCGCGGTACAACGGGGCGAGCTGCGGTGCATGATGCAACAATGCTTCGATGTGCGCCTGCACGGTAGCGGTGTCTCCCCGCACTGCCGGCCCCGTTACGGCCCGCGTGAGTCCGACATTGGCTATCGCTTCGATGGTTGCACGAACCAGCGGTTCCACGGCGTTGGTCCCGTCTTCCGTGTTCAGCCCCAGCGTCGGCCAGATGCTGATGGCCGCGTCCAGCAGAGTCGCCACATATCCGCAACCCAGCACCGCGCTGGCATGATAGAGAGGACGCATTTCGTCGGGCACCGATATTGCCCGGCCACCAAGCTTGTTCGCCAGAGCGGGCAAGTAGGTTCCCAGCCATCCGGTTGCGGTAATGGCAAAGGTTACTCCCGACAGGCGGTTAGCCGCATCGGCGGGTTCCGCCAGCCCGGCAAAAGTCTGGAATGGGTGCATCGCACCCACCGATGCGCCGGATTCCGACGCCGCCGACAACAACTCCAGGGACGCCGCACCGCAACAATGGGCAACGCCCTGGCCGCCGCGCCAGCGCACGGAGGCCGCAACCTCGGTTATCGCGCCGTCCGGGGTTGTGATGAACACCAGATCGCAGGCATCAGCGACGGCCTGGGCCGATTCCAGCGCGCGACAACCCTCGATCCGGTCGGCCAACCATTCGGCGCTCTCCCGACGGCGGCTGGCCGCCCCGGTTACTTCGAAGCCAACGCCGTGCATCGCCAGGGCAAGGCCCCTTCCCAACGTTCCGACCCCAATAAAACCGACCCGTACTTCGCTATCCAGTGGCATCGCCCTAATCCCCCGCGCCGGGAACGCCGGCCAGTCCAGTTGCCGCCTGCACGGCGTTGATTACCGCCAGGGCGGTAACGTGTGTTGCCGCAGCCACGATGGCCATCAAGTCCGCTGTGGCAGAGCGCTTCCGGGTTGACATGCAGAACAGCGTGTCACCGTCGCTGGGTGTATGGCACGGGCGAATGGTGAGCGCCAAACCGTCGTGAGCCGAGGATGCAATAAAGTTGGCCTGCATCTTGTCCAGCGTGGCATCAGTTGCCACGACTCCGATGGTCGTGTTGGTAAGCGGCGGCGCTTGCCCGGCCGTTCGACCTTCCATCAACAGGGCCGTTGCGTTTTCCACGACGCCGTCCGCGCGACGCGGCCCGGCGATACAATTCCCGTCACCGGGGTCGTAGATAGCCCCCCATGCGTTAACGGCCACCACGGCGCCTACCGTTACGCCGTCCGAAAGTGTGCAACTGGCCGAGCCAATCCCGCCCTTCACTGCTCCACCGGCTCCCAGAGCCTTTGCCACGGTTGCCCCGGTTCCCGCGCCTACCGTGCCCGCCGCCAGTGGTTCCGAAGACGCGGCGGCACACGCCGCATAACCGGCATCAGCATCGGGACGCACCGTTGGGCTGCCAACACCGAGATCGTAAAGAATCGCCGCCGGCACGATGGGCACGTATCCGTGGGGTGTTTCAAATCCAATGCCGTGTTCTTCGAGCCACCGCTGCGCCCCGGTCGCCGTTGCCAACCCGAAGGCGCTGCCCCCGCTGAGCATGACGGCGTGTACGCGGTCAACCCGACGTACCGGATTCAGCAGGTCGGTTTCATGAGTTCCCGGCGAGCCGCCTCGCACTGCCACTCCCCCGACAGCGCCGTCCCGACACAATACGGCCGTGCATCCGGTGGCGGCGTCCAGATTCGTCCAGTGCCCGGCCGTAATGCCGGGTACCGTGGTAATGGATACGGTGCAATCAATCTGATTCATGTGGGGGGCGGTGTGTTGCCCTCGCTCCTGCATACTCCAGCAAACCGCGCGCCGGAGAAGCGGAACGTCGGTCGAACTTCCGGATCGCGTGGTCGGTAGTTTGCCATTCTAATCGACAGACGATTATTCGGGCAATAATTCACTCATTAATATCATCACTCATCAACATCGATGGACGTCAAAATCTGTTCAGCGCGTTGCAGCACGAGTTCCTGCCGTTCGGCGCTAACCTCCCGGCTTTGCAGGTACAGCCGCAACGCCGCCATTGGCTGCAGGTCCGCCGGTTCGGCAACTATCCGCCGGCGCTCGGTGTCAGTGACTTCCCTGGAAATACTGGCAATGTAATGAGCCGAAGACAATGCCTGGCGCAGGTCGGCGTCGCCGAGCCGGACCGACTGGCTGGAAGACAACTTGAGGCGAACCCTGGCTACTGCACCATCAACGTTGCGCCGTTCAATCGCCCTCGCTGCGAATGCAGTGGGATTTTCCTCCTCGTCAGGAACCGCGACATCGATAGTTACAAATGGCCGCGCGTTGATGCGTTCAAAACGGAAATCCATCAGCCGTTGGCCTTGCGGTGCTTTCGGGTCAATGTCAACCACACAGAACCCCTTTTCGTCGTTCTCTTCTGAAAAATCGACCCGTTGCAGGCTGCCCGAATAGGCCACACGCGGAGCATCGTTACGCAATATCTGGTGCTTGTGAATATGACCCAGCGCAACGTATTCCAGCTGTGGTTGTTGTACATCGCTTACGTTCAACACATGGTCGTTCCCCAGCATCATGGAGCGTTCGGACCCGGTGGTGGCTCCACTGACCGTAACGTGGCCGGCCAGAATCGCCGGGTAATCCGCATCCAGTTCGCGGGCACGCTGCATGATGGTTCTGGTCATTCGGCTTTCGATCTCCTGCCGAATCTGCTCGATGGTCAGGCCGCGAGATTCGTCCCGGGCCAGCATCGCGCCGCGGGAAGGCCACGGCACCGCCAGAATTTGCAGTGGTCCCGCCGGTGTGTTGATCAGATGGTTTTGCAGCCGAGCCCCCACATGCACGTTGGAAACATCCAGCGTGGAGAAAATTTCGACCGCATGGGCGCGACTGGCCACTGCCGGCAGATCGTGGTTGCCGGCCAGCAGGAAGGTGGGAATCCCAGCCTCCGACAGCCGGCGTAGCCGTAGTGCCAGCTCTCTCTGATGCGTTTGTGAAGGGTCGCGGCCCTTGTAGGCGTCTCCCGCCAGCAGCACCAGGTCAACACCGTTGGACAGCGCAAATTCCACCACTTCGTCCAGCGAGCCCAAAAAGTCGCCCAATCGCGTGGACAACCCCGTATTGGGATCCACCCGGCCGTAGTTCTCGACCCCGATGTGCAGGTCAGAAAAGTGAAGAATTCTCATTAGCGTTCGTGTTCAGACCGTCCGCGTTCAGAATGGTTCGCGCCAGGTCCATCGCGCATTAATAAAAAATAGTGTTTCCCCGGGGGATTTCCTGCAACTATACACGTCATCACACGTCATTATTTGCCGGGGGCTCCCCCGCTGAGGGCTCTCCGCCGGGGAACCGGAAACTGATGGCATTCATCCAACCACGGCACTGCGCCTCGTCCGCTGCCGCCGGCCTCTCATGCGTACCCACTTTGTCAAACCAAACTGGCCGACTGTTATTGCGAAGGGCGCCACACCCCACCTGTTATTGCGAGGAGCGCAACCGCTCATGGTGAGCCTGTCGAACCACGTAGCAATCTCGTTGAGGTTGAGCACACGACAGCGAACCATCATTGCTACGGCGACGAGATTGCCACCCCCGTATCAAGTACGGGGTCGCAATGACGGATTAAAGTGGGTACGCGTGAGCCGCCGGCCCACGTTGACACGAGCATTATGCCTGCTAGACTACATTGTCGGCTTTATTCCGACTGGAGCGTACTCAAGCATGACAACGCCTCAGATGCTCTACGAGCTGCAAGAGATCGACCACCGAATCGACCAGATTGATTCGGAACATTCACGAGTTGAAAACCGTTTGGCGGCCGGCGTCAACCGACCTGATCTATCCACCGACGCTGAGCACCACCATTCTCGTGCCGCCGCGATTTATGCCAACCTGGGAGTGCGGCGAGACGAGGCGGAGCGGCTCAGGGAACGACTTACCGGGTTGGAAAACCGTCTCTACAACTCCAATACCTCCCGGCGCGACCTCTCCACCATTCAGCGCGAAGCCGACTCAGCCAAATACCAGCTGAACCAGATCGATGAGTTGCTGCTGGAACTGGAAGAAGAACGAAAAACCCACGAAACTGCCGCCGTCGATGCGCTGAATGCCATGGAAACGGCAGAATCTGAATGGCAATCTGCTATCGCGACACTCAACGGACGCCTGACCGAGTTGGAAGAAGAGAAGGAAAAAGCCGCCAGCGCCCGCGCGTCAATGGCCGCCACCCTTCCCGCCGCTGATTTGCATCGCTACGAACGATTGCGGCATAACAAAAACGGAACCGCCGTCGCAGTTGTCGATAATGGCCGGGTATGCCTCTCGTGCCGCATGACCCTGCCCAGCAATGTGCTTCGCCAACTGCGCGACCGGGATAAACAGGTTCCTTGCAGCACCTGCGGCCGTATTCTTTACCAACCCTGATATCGGCCGGAAAGCCGGTATCCTCCGACCCCAGGGCCTTTCGGTTTTCCCGGTTTTGTCATTGCGACCCCGTACTTGATACGGGGGTGGCAATCTCGTCGCCGTAGCAATTGTAATTTGCCGACGTGTGTTCAACCTCAACGAGATTGCCACGTGGTTCGACAGGCTCACCATGAGCGGCTGCGCTCCTCGCAATGACATGAGGAAAACCGAAAGGCCCTGCCTCCGACCCGCATCTTCGGCAGATACCACCGGGCGGCGTGCTATAATCCCGCTCAATCACGTCTTGATCCGCCCGGGTTGCGCGGGAGGTTGTGCACCAATGAAACCTTTGCGTATTGCAATGCTGCATCTGGCTCCGATAACCGCCGATGTGGCCCACAACCGCGAACTCGCCGAACGCGGATTGGCCCGGGCCGTGGAGTTGGGCGCAGAGTGGATTATTACGCCGGAGTTGTTTATCTCCGGCTACAAGTTCGCCGAAGTGATCGGCACCGACTGGATACTGCCCCAACCCGACGACTGGATGCAAAGATTCTGCCGCCAGGTCGCTGATTTCAAAGTAACCGTTTTCCTGTCCCATCCCGAGCGGGATCCGGTGGCCGGGTTGATGTACAACACGGTGTTCGTCATTGGCCCCGATGGCGAAGTGATTGGACGCCACCGAAAGGTGAAGGCCCTCAAAGGACCCGAATCCTGGTCCTCCCCCGGAGAGGATATTGCCCCCATCGATTGCGGCGGAACGTCCGTGGGCGTCGTCATCTGCGCCGACGCCTACCGCAACGATGTGGCCGGCCTGCTGAAAGACCGCGGCGCTCGTTTGTTGGTATCACCGGCATCCTGGGGGCCGGGGGACTGCGGCCCGGTTGGCGAATGGGAGCAGCGTACCCTGGATACCGGCCTACCCATAATGGTCTGCAACCGCTCCGGTTGGGAAGCCGACGACCTGGATTTCACCGAGGCGGTGAGCATAGTGGCCAGCGGCGGCGAGCGGGTTCTGGAAACCTACTGCGGCGACGACTCCGCCGTACTCACATTTGATTGGGATTTGGACGCCATGGCGCCGCTGTCGGGGGCATACGAGACCCACTGGCTGTAATCGGGTAGGCTGCTGGCAGTGGCGAAAATCCTCCCAAAAAAACCCCGCTGCGGAATCGTTCAACCACACTTTCCAAACCTCACGCGCACCCGCTCTGTCAAACCAAACCGGCCTGCTGTAACTGCAAACCGCTTTCGTCCCCTCAGACGTGAACAGTTGCTTTAAATTGTCATTGCGACCCCGTACTTGATACGGGGGCGGCAATCTCGTCGCCGTAGCAATGGTGGTTTGCCAACGTGTGTTCAGCCTCAACGAGATTGCCACGTGGTTCGACAGGCTCACCATGCGTGGAGGTCGGAGGACTTTGAAAAGGCCCGGCATGGGTCTCAAAACTTGTTGACAGCAGTAATCGAATGTGATAATTTTCACGGGCCTTAAATTGGCCTGGAACTTTTTGCTACAGACGCGGGCTTCTCCGTGGTGGTCATCAGGCCGCATACAGACTTAGCGCAGGTTCTTTCCCAAATGCCACTAACCGAACCCAACTCAATGACATCGGTTTTCTGGTCTGACGTTAGTCTCTGGCTAACCTACCTCTGGATTTATTTTCCCCTCGTCATCATCTTCGCGTTCAGTATGCTGATAGCCCACGGTCTCATCCCGTCGGGCGTCCGCGACGGAACGTACCCGGCCATCTTCGCACGCCTTCGATTGCCTATAACCGTCATCGGTGTGCTGGCTCTGGGCGGCGCGGTTGTGATGATGGCGCTCACTATCAGGCAATCCCCGGTTACCCTGCTCAACGTGTGGGACCGGCTGTTCATATAGCCCGACGCCACCTGCGGCCCAATCATTACGCATCATCGCCAACAAACCCGCCAAGCGTAACCTACACCCAACTTTACCGACGACCGGAATCCCATGCCACTGCGGCCAACCCGACAAATGATCCCCATCGCGCTGGCAGGGTTGATTATCACTGCCATTTTCGCCTTTATCGTGGTGGTACTGTTCATTTCCTGGTTCTCCAATCCGCCCTTCGGCTGGGGCAATGCGCCCGACCAGCCGATCCCCTTCCCCCATACGGTTCACGCCGGGCCGGTTGAACAGGGCGGCCACGCCATCCAGTGCGAATTCTGCCACCGCAACGTAACCACCGGCGCAGCCGCCACGGTTCCCGCGGTTGAAGTCTGCCTGATTTGCCACAAACAGGTTAATGGCGCCAATGTTACCGCCGTTGATCGCGCCCCCGAAACGTTCATCAACATCCAGCGCGTGCTGGACCGGCACGCTGACGAACGACCCATCGACTGGGAACGCGTCCACCGACTCCCCGACCACGTGCGGTTCGTTCACGAAGCCCACCTGAGATTCCTGACCCAGGGCGAACCTCGCACCGTAACCCTGCCGGTGGGTGATGAGCTGCCGCTGACCCTGCCTATGGAAGTTCCCCAAGCCTGTTCGGTATGCCACGGCGACGTCACCCAAATGACCGAAATACAGCCACAGGAAGGTCAATCCCTGAAAATGGGTACCTGCCTCGACTGTCACCGCGAAAACAGCGTAAGCACCGATTGCACGGTTTGCCACAAGTAACCAACCAACAACAGGTCGCACACTAACCATGAAGCTAACACGTCGCAACTTCCTGGCCTGGGCCGGCATCGCTGCCACCGGCGCGATCGCCTGCGATCTGTTCGACGACGACCTCCGCATCCAGAGTCCGGTCGCCATCCCTGAAGACCTGGTAACCGGCCGCGACAACTGGTACGCCACCCACGACAGCTCGGTTCCGGGCGGACAGGGTCTCCTGGTGCGTGTGATGGAGGGTCGCGCCAAGAAGGTGCGCGGCAACCCACGGTTCCCCACCAACCAGGGCAAGCAGTCCCCGGCTGCTGACGCCATCCTGCAGTCCCTCTATCATCCCGACCGCATCGCCGGCCCGATGCTGAGAAGCGGCGCCCGCGGTTCCGGCCAGTTCCGCCCGATTAGTTGGGAAGAGGCGCTGAACCGCTTTAATGCCGCCGTGAACGACCGGGGCGATGGCCTGCTCCTGATAACCGGAACCCAATGCGCCGGGTTTGCTCAAATCTGCAAGGCTTTCGCCGACGCTTTCGGTGGACGACACCTGCGGTATGACCCGATGGACGATTCAGCCTACGGCGCCGCTGTGCAAGATATTCTGGGCACTACCCGGATGCCCTGGCACGACATCGCCAACGCCCACGCTCTGGTAAGCTTCGGCAGCGATTTCCTGTCAACCTGGGGGAACCCAACCGCATACTCGGTTGCCTACGGAAAATTCCGTTCCGGCGACCATCGGGGAAGCCACTTTCATTTTGACCCGCGTTATTCGATGACCGCCGCCAACGCCGACAAGTGGGTGCCCATCGCTCCCGGCAGCGAAGGTTACGCCGCCCTCGCCCTGGCGTGGACGCTAATCCAAATGGGAGTTGCCGGTGGAGACGTTGACCGTCTGACCAATGGGCAGGGCGCAGCAGCGCTGAGCGATTTCCGCCCCGACGCGGTAGCCCCCGTTCTGCAGATACCGGAGGCGGCCCTGCACGGCGAAACCATTGCCCACTTCTTCGAGGAAATGGCTGGCAAATTGGGACAGGGTGGATTGGCAATCGGCGGGGGCGGCGCATCTGGAGCGTACAGCAACGGCAAGTTCAACGCCGAGGCCGTGCTCGCGCTGAACTTCGTGTTGGGTCAGGTGGGAGCGGCCGGAGGGTTGCAGGTTGACGCCGGCCCGCCCATTGGCAGCGCGCCGAGCAATACGCCCCACGCCACACTGCGCGACTGGCGGCAGGCCGTTTCCGACATTAATAGCGGTGACGCGAGCCTGGTCATTGTGCATAATGCCGACCCGGTGTACGGGTTGCCGGCCGGCGTCGGGCTTGGCGATGCGCTGGCTAATGAGAACGCGGTCGTTATCAGCGCCAGCCCGTTCATTGACGAAACGACGGTGATGGCCGATTTGCTGATACCGGACCGGGCCGGGCTGGAGAGCTGGGGAGACGATGCGCCCAACCCGGCGCCGGGCTACCGGGTCTATGCGGTGCAGCAGCCGGTGGTGAACCCGCTGCACGATCTGGACCCGCGCAGTTTCCCGGATATTCTGCTGTCTGCCGCCGCCGACCTGGGCCAGGGCGACAGTATGCCGGCGGCCAGCTATGAGGATCTGATTCGGGCCAACATTGCGGAACTGGGCGCCGATTTCACCGAGACGCTTAAGAACGGCGGCTGGTGGGACGAAAGGGCAACCGGCAGCGCGCCACCCCCGGCCAGCGGGTTGCTGAATGATATTGCCAGCCGCGCCGCGCCGGCCCAAACGCAAGGCTACGGTGAATTCCAACTGCTGCCCTACTCTCACCACACCATCCTGGACGGGCGCAACGCCCACCTGCCCTGGGCGCAGAGCGCTCCCGACCCAATCACCACCGTGACTTGGCAAACCTGGGTTGATATTAATGAACGGCAGGGCCGGCAAATGGACCTTCGCGAGGGCGACGTGGTGAATATCGCCACCTCCGCCGGCAGCATTTCGGCGCTGGTCTATCTGAATCCGGCCACGCCCCCGGGCATCGCCGCAGTGCCGATGGGCGGCGGACGCCGATCCGGCTCCGACTACGCCACCGGCCGCGATGAGCGGGAAAGCAGCAACGTCATGTCTATCCTGGCCGTCGCTGAGGTGGACGGTTCCGGCGGCCTGGCCTGGAGCGCCAACCGCTGCTCCATAACTCCCACCGGCGACAGTATGGCCGTGTCCAAGATGGAGGGCGACTACACTAACCGCGAAATCGGCGAACATTCTGCCGAACAGGTTTTCAAGAGCATTACCGAGGAGGGCTAACACTAGACAGCGGTGTTCAAACATCTGCTGATCAGTGTCCATAACCACAATGCCAAACGCCCAATACGAGCACAAATGGGGAATGGTCGTCGACCTGGACAAGTGCACGGGCTGTCAGGCCTGCGTTGTCGCTTGCCAGGCCGAGAACAACATTCCCATCAATACCAAAGACTACTTCCTGCAGCGCCGCGCGTATGAGTGGATTCGCATCGAGCGGTACTGGGAGGGAGAATACCCCAACGTGAAGGCGCGCTTTATGCCGGTGCTGTGCCAGCATTGCGAAAACGCTCCCTGCGAGCCGGTATGCCCGGTATTCGCCACCTATCACAACGAAGAGGGACTCAACGTACAGGTGTATAACCGCTGCGTGGGTACCCGTTACTGCATCAACAACTGCCCCTACCAGGTGCGGATGTTCAATTTCTGGCATCCCAACTGGCCCGACCGGCTGGCCAACCAGCTGAACCCCGACGTAACGGTACGCACTCGCGGTATCACCGAGAAATGCACGTTCTGCGTCCAGCGCATCCGACGGGGCGAACTGCAGGTGGAATCCCGCGACGGCCAGAGGCTCAACGCCGAACGCATGACTGCCGGCAACTACGACCCAGCCTGCGTGCAGGCGTGCCCCACCAACGCCCTGGTGTTTGGCGACCAGCAGGACCCCGACGCCGCCATCAAACCCTACTTCGACGACGTAAACGCCCACCCGGGCCACCACGAACCGGAGCGGCAAACCCGTGGCTACCGCCTGCTGGAAGAAATGAACACCCGACCCAGCGTCGTTTACCTGAAGAAGGTCGATCAGTACCCGCTGGCTGGCGAGGCCCACTAAAATGGCTAGCGAAACGCAAGCCCACGACGCCCACGAACACGGCCACTTCGGCCCTGAGATGTGGGTGATCCCCGAACCCACCGGGTTGGTGGCCGACGTTACGGAAAAGCAGCGCGCTCCGTCCGCCCTGTTCCGCGCCGTCCTGATAATCGGCGCCGCTCTCACGGTGTTGGGAATCATCGGCTTCGTGCTGCGCCTGATGGCCGACGGCTTCTCCGACCATCGTGTCTGGGGATACTACGTCGCTGCCTTCGCCTTCGTTTTCACCCTCACGTCGTCCGCGCCCCTGGCGGCCTGCGCTTTCCGGTTCACCAAGAGCCACTGGCGTCGGCCCCTGTCCCGCGTGGCCGAGTTGTTCTCGCTGGTAAGCATCGTCAACATACTGCTGTTCATACCGGCCCTCATTGCGTTGCCCGACATCCTCAACCCCATGGGCGCCAGCGCCGATGCTCTCGACATTCGCCGCACCATCTGGTTCAGGGTGCCTTTCGGAGCCCCCCTGGGATGGCAGATGGCCGCCATGGTCGGCGTGGCAGTCTGCTCGCTGAGCATCCTGTGGCTGGCGGCCATGCCCGACATGGCTCAGAGCCGCGCACAGATGACCGGTTTCCGCGCCTCCCTTTACCGCTCACTGTCCCGCAGCTGGTACGGCACCAAGCGTCAATGGCAGATTCAGAAAGCCGGACTGGCGATACTGGGCGCCTTCTACTTCATGTTCCTGGTGTTCGTGCAGTTCTTGGTGGTCAGCGACTTCGCAATGTCGATGATACCGGGCTGGAAGGACTCGATACTTCCGCCTTTCTACACCGTCATCAGTTTCCAAAGCGGGTTGGCTCTCATACTCCTTGTCGCCTACGCAATGCGCCGATGGGGCGGCTACCGGGACTATATCGGTATTGCCCCATTCTGGGCAGCCAGCAAGATACTGCTGGGGCTAACGCTTTTGCACACCTACCACCTGTTTGCCTTCTTCATCACCTATTGGTACGGCCGGCTGGAAGTAGAACTGAACATCCTGAACTACCTCATGTTCGATTCCTATACCATCATCTTCTGGGTGCAGTTGCTGTTCACCTTCTTCATACCGTTCCCGATTCTGCTGTCCAACCACGCCCGCCGACTCGGATGGGGCGCTCCGCTGGCTGCCGTCTTCATCATCATCGGTCTGATGCTGTTCCACATCCGGATATTTGCGGCCGCCTTCGCGTCGTCCGACCATGAATCCCTTTATCATTTCTTCCTGTTGTCGGTGCCCCCCGCCAGACTGCCGGACCTTGGGGACATCTTCATGATTCTAGGAGCCTTCGGTATCGTCATGCTGGTGTTCCGCCTGGGCATGATGCTCTTCCCGCCGCTCTCCCTGTGGGAGCTGAAAGAAGGTTCCATGTACCAACGAGTCGACACCTTTATCCGCGGCCGCTACCTCGTACTGGCCAAACCCGAGTAATACGCTGGCATCCTGTTCCTTTGCGGGACGGGATCCAATTCGAAATAACCAACCAGACGCCACCACACAACGTCAACCGCCAAGAGTAAGACAACATGCAGGAAGGCAAAGTCCTACCCGCAGCGCAAGTCAACCGCGACCTGCTGCGGTCCATACTGGAAACGCCAGGCTGGTACTGGCCGGTAGTGTCGCTGCTGGGCCTGGTAGTGCTGGCGGCCACCATCACCATCGGAGTGATGATCAATACCGGGTTGGGAATCACCGGCCTGAACTACAAGGTGGTCTGGGGCTTCTTCATCACCAACTTCGTGTTCTGGATCGGTATCAGCCACGCCGGTGTCATGCTCTCCGCAATCCTGCGCCTGGCCAAGGCGGAGTGGCGCCGCCCGGCAACCCGCGCCGCCGAAGTGCTCACTATCTTCTCGCTGATGACCGCCATGATTATGCCCATCATCCACACCGGGCGACCTTGGCGCATCCTGTACTGGGCGTTTCCTTACGACTTCGCCCGTGGCGTGTGGCCCAACATCCGCACCCCCCTGGTTTGGGATCCCTCGGCCATTCTCACCTACCTCACGTCTTCCACCATGTTCGTGATGATTGCGCTGGTACCCGACTTCGCAGTGCTACGCGACCGCACCACGGGTTGGCCCCACCGGATCTACACCATGCTGGCCATGGGCTGGGAAGGCAATCCGCGCCAGTGGAAGCTGCAAATCATCGCCGGTGTCCTGCTGTCGGCGCTCATCCTGCCCGTATTCGTGTCCGTGCACTCCATCGTGTCCTGGGACTTCGGAATGGCAGTGGCCATCAAATCGTGGCACAGCACCGTCTTCGCCCCCTACTTCGTGGTCGGCGCGGTCCACTCCGGCGTGTCCGCCGTGGTATTTGCCCTGATCCTGCTGCGGTGGGCCTACGGGTGGCAGGATTACATCCGCCACGAGCACATCGACGCCCTGGGACGTCTGCTCATCGTCGTTGCCACCGGGTGGTTCTACTTCCTGGTCATGGAGATTATTTTCGGTATCTACGGCCTGGAAGGCGATGAAATCGCGGTGCGTCAACTCCAGTTCCTTCCCAGCGACAACGGCGTGGCCTACAACATCTGGATGATAGTGTTCGTCGGCATTACCTACTTCCTGCCGGTCATCCTATGGCTGCCCAGGGCCTGGCGCCGCAACCTGTGGATAATGTCCACCGCCTGCATCTCGGTGAACGTGGGCATGTGGCTGGAACGTTACCTGCTGTTCGTTCCCGGCCAGGCCAACAAGCAGTTCCTGACCTTCACGTGGAATGACTATATTCCGCAACCTGCCGAAATAATCATCGTGGCAGCGACTTTCGCCTTCGTAACGATGCTGATGCTGCTGTTCAGCCGGATCTTCCCGTTGGTGCCTCTTTATGACATCAAGGAGGGAGACATTTTGAGAACCGAAATCAGGGTGGGCCGTCGTATCGTGCCGGCCACCTTCAGAGAGGATTAGGCGAGCGGTATTGCCGCCTCGCTGCACTTCTCGCGATGACAAAGGACAGGGATTAACGACATGGCTAAACAAGCAATTCTGGGGCTGTTCCAGGACGCCGAGTCCGCCGCCAACGCCGGCGACGCTCTAAAGTCTGCCGGAATTGAGGACACCGAGTATGATTTCCTGACCGACTCTCCGTATCCGGAGGGAGCCTTTGGAGAACGGGAAGAAAAGCATCGGTTGTACCTCTATCCTTTCGTGGGAGCGCTCCTGGGCCTCACCTCCGGCATCATGATCACCGCCATGACCCAGGTGGCATACCCGCTGGTTACCGGCGGCAAGCCGATCCTTTCGCTGCCTCCCATGGCCATCATCTGCTACGAAGGCACCATGCTGGGCGCAATCCTGTTCACCGTCATCGGGATCGTCTTCGAATCACGATTGCCCAAACTAAAAATGGGCCTTTATGACAACCGCATCACCCAGGGAGTCATCGGCCTGCTGGTAAATGCCGAGCAGGATCGGGGGCCCCAGGTGATGCAAATTCTCAACGGGGCTGGAGCTATCGACGTCAAATCCGAAGATGATTAACCGGGTCCTGACGGCCGACCTGCACTGATAAAGATGAACCAACTTATTACCAAGATGACTGCGATCACTCCGGCCCTGACCGGCAGGTGGAGGCTGGCGATTCTCATCGCCGCAATCGCCTCGGTGGGCATACTGGCGGCCGGCTGTTCACAGGGATCGTATCCTCTGGACATCTTCTACGAGATGCACTACCAGCCGTCGTACAGAGTCCACGAACCCCCGCGCCTCAGTCCTCCCGAATCCGCGGTGCCCTACTACGGTTCATCTCCTCCGCGACCCACCGTCTTTGCCGGCTCCGGCAAGCACATCTATGAAGTCAACTGCGTCATGTGCCACGGCGCCACCGGACAGGGCGATGGCCCCGTGCTGGCCCGCATGATTGTTCACTACGGTTACCAGACCACCGATGCGCCCCTGCTGAACCCGGTGCTTACCTCCGATGCTGCTATGGGCCTGGGGCGGGACGAAATGCGTGGCGTGCTTACCGGCGGTGTTAACGTGATGCCCGACTTTTCAAAGCTGCTCACCAGCGAACAGATAGACGACGTTCTCGACTACGTGCAGGGTTGCATACAGGGCAGAGATGCCGCAACCTGCGAGTAGCGGGCTCATCCAAAATCCGCCGCCGCAGGTATAGTTTGGCGCTGTCCGGCGGCCTCAATTCGTAAACCGCACCTATGCCCAAAGTTCGCCCCGGCAGGCCGAGGCGATCTGTCCACCGCTCGTCCGTGTAAAATTATGTGGCGTACCTTCACCATCGGCGGCCTGTTTTTCAGCCTGGTTACCGCCATCGTGATCGGCCATCAGGTGAATCCCGCCCACGCTCAATCGGGCGAAACGGGTGGTGGCGACACCACCGCGGTTTACGACGAAGCAGAAGCCCAGGCAATCGACCGGATGCTCATGTGCCCGGTGTGCCCGGCAGAAAACATCGACCAGGCTCAGGTGCCGCTGGCCCGCCAGATGCGAAATCAAGTTAGACGAATGCTCGCTAACGGCGCCGACCGGGAGCAGGTGTTGGCCTGGTTCTCCGATCGGTACGGACTCGGCATCCTTGCCGAACCCCCCCGTTCCGGTTTCAACCTGATCGCCTGGATCGTGCCCGGCGTCGCGTTAGCGCTTGCTCTGGCGGGAGGGCTGCTGACCCTGCGGGCGATGCGTCGCCGGCCGGCGGTCGTTCAGTCCGCCGCCTCCACTGACCCATCGGATCTGCAACCATATCTGGCCGCCGTGGATCGCGAACTGGCCCTGGAGCCCAGCGCAACCGGCGAACCCAGCGCACTTGGCGAACCCGGCGCATCCAGAGAACCCGGCGCATCAGGAGAACCCGACCGTGGCTGATCTGGGCGCCGCCTGCCTCTGGATGGCGCTGGCGTTGGCCAGTTACTCTCTGGCAGCCTCTGTTGCCGGTCAGCTGCGGCACGCTCCCCAGTTGGTGGTCAGCGGGCGAAAAGCGTCCTACGCGCTAGTGGTGGTTTTGCTGGTGGCGACCCTGTCGCTGGTACAGAGTTTCATCACCCACGATTTTTCGCTGGCATACGTGGCCGCGCACAGCAGCCTGGCAATGCCCAACATCTACACCTGGGTGGCCTTTTACGCCGGCAACGAAGGATCACTGCTGTACATCGCCTTTGTCCTCTCCGTGATGGCAGCGGTGGCGATCTGGCTGGCCCCCGCGGCGACCCGGCCCACCCTGGCCTGGACCGTAGCCGTCCTCATGTTCATCGAGGTGTTCTTTCTGGCCGTCATGGGCTTCATGGCGAACCCGTTTCAAAGATTGCCTTTCCCCGTTCCGGACGGACAGGGCATCAATCCGCTGCTAACCCATTTCGGCATGTTCTTCCATCCGCCGGCGCTGATGGCCGGGCTGGTCGGAATCAGCATCCCCTTCGCCTTCTCGCTGGGCGGCCTGATTGGCGGTCGCGGCGGCGATGAATGGATCGACGCCGGGCGCGCCTGGGGCGTCGGAATCTGGGCGCTGCTGGCCATCGGGCTTCTCCTTGGATCCTGGTGGGCCTACACCATCCTGGGTTGGGGCGGATTCTGGTTCTGGGACCCGGTGGAAAACGCCGCTTTCATGCCGTGGATTGCCCTCACCGCCTTCGTCCATTCCATCATGGTACAAAAACGGCGTGGCATGTTCCGCATGTGGAACATCGTGCTCATCAACGTCGCATTCGGCCTGGCGTTGTATGGCATGTTTATGAATCGTGGCGGGCCCATACCCTCGGTGCATTCCTTTGGAGCATCAACGTTGGGTTGGGTGTTCCTGCTGTTCCTCGCTGTGGGCGTGGCGGCGCCGTTGGCCGTGTTCCTCTGGCGATACGACCGGATGCGCAGCGCGCAGCGGCTGGACTCGATGCTGTCCCGTGAATCGGCGTTTCTGGTCAACAACCTGCTGTTGCTGGGAGTCGCTTTCGCGACGCTTTGGGGAACCGTGTATCCCCTGCTGTCCCGCCTGTTCGCCGATCAGGAGATCACCGTTGCCCGACCATTCTACGATCAGGTGAACGGCCCCCTGATGCTGGCGCTCATTCTGCTGATGGGCGTGGGGCCGCTGCTGCCCTGGCGCCGCGCCAACCTCCGGTCCCTGCGTCGCGCCCTGCTGTTGCCCGGGTCGGCGGCGTTGGCCACCGCGGTCGTGCTGGTGGCCGTGGGAGTGTGGAAGCCCTACGCGGTGATCGGCTTCTCGCTGTGCGCACTGGTAACCACCGGAATCGTTACCGAGTGGGTTCGTGGAGTGTTGGCTCGCCGCCGCACCGTGGGCGACAACCTGGCCATCGGTTTCCTGAGACTCATCGCCGCCAACCGGCCCCGCTATGGTGGATACATCGTACATCTGGCCGTGGTGATGGTGGCCCTCGGCGTGGTGGGCCAATCATTCTACGGTGTCCAGCGGGATGTCGTACTCGCGCCCGGGGAGTCTGCCGTCGTCGACAATTACCGACTGGAATACGTCGACACCACGACGCTGGCCTTCTCTGACCGCACCGAATTTCGCTCCACCGTTGAGGTGTACCGCAACGGCGCCTTCCTGGAAGTTTTGCAGCCTCACCGGTCGTTTTACCCCGACCACAACATGGCTGCGACGCGGGCCGCCATTCGCTCCACGCCCGTTGAAGATTTTTACGTAGTCCCCAGCGAGAACCGGGATGACGGTTCGGTCGGATTCCGTATCCTGATAAATCCACTGGTGTGGTGGATGTGGGTAGCCGGCGCCGTGGTTATCCTGGGGACGGTGGTGGCTCTCTGGCCGGCGCGGGCCGCCGAGCGCGTTCATGTCGCCGCGCCGGCGCCCGCTAGCGTCCCGTCCGCAGACTAGCCACAGCGACGCCGGGGTACGTATGCAGCTGGGACTAATCATCGCCGTCGCCGTCCTGATCGTCGGGATAGTGGCCTGGCCCCTGTTATTCGCCAATCGCCGCGCCCACACCCGACCCTCAAATGCCCGCGACGCGCCCAACCAGGTTGCGGCCCTGGCCGCCGTGTACGAGGCAATCCGCACCCTCCAGGTTGAACATCAGTTGGGGCGTGTTGCCGACGACGACTACCATGCTCAGTTATCAGAATACCGCCGCCGGGCGGCCATAATACTGCGCGACATCGACCAATCCGAGTCCGAACCGGCGTCGAGGATTCAGCCTTGAAAAGCCGGCCCATCCTTGCGATCGCCAGCCTCGTTGTCGTGACGGCGCTGGCGCTGATTCCAGCGACCCTGTTCGGTCAATCCAATGACGAAGCGCCGTTGACGGTTTCGGGAACTCTGGTCAACGGAACCGCGGGCGGCCCCCTGCCTGCCGGAGTGCCCACCCTGCTGCATCTGTTCGGCGCGGATTCCGGGTCGGTGAACACGCTGGAAGCAATTACCGACGGCGACGCGACATTCAGTTTCGATGCGGTTCAGCCTCCGCCGCCCGGCGCCAGCATTGCACTGGTGGCCGCTTACGGAGGAACTCGATACAGCCGGGTTCTATCGCCGGCTGACTTATCTCAACCCCTGACCCTTACCGTGTACGAACCCACGCAAAACATTGGCGTAGTATCCACCACAGAGCAATCCATCATCGTGGCCGGCATCGACGTGGGAAACCGGCGCATTACCGCCGTACAATTATTCACCCTGGAAAACCGCACCGACACCACACTGGTGCCTGATCTGTCGGTTGCCCCGGTGATCGGGCAGTTCAGTTTCCTGAGATTTTCCATGCCGCCCGAAGCGTCCGACCTGAACGTGTCCACCGACCTGGTCGGCGGCGAGGTGATCCCGGTGGGCACCGGATTCGCCATCACCGCCCCGGTCCCGCCGGGCCGCCATCAGGTCAGCTTCACTTTCTCATTCCCATACGCAGACGACTCCATAGTCTGGCGGGATAATACGTTGCAGGGCGCTGAGTCGTTCCGCCTGCTGATACCCAGGGAGTTTGGCAATGTCGGTGTGGGCGGGCTCACCGCCCTGGACTCGATAACCGTCGGTTCCATAACCTACGGCCTCTGGGGACAGGATGGCATTGCGCCCGGCGAAGGTGTCGATCTAACGTTGTCCGGTCTTCCCCAACCCTCCTGGATCACCCGGTTGGGCCACCCGCTCCGGGAAGTGCGTTTCTGGTACCTGGCGCTCCCGGTGCTGGTGGGCATCGCGTTGGCCGGCCTGCTGGTTTGGGGCATCCTGCGACCCCGCGCACCCGAGCCGGGCGGCCCGACGGGAACCTGACGCCATGTCTGGACGAAGCTGGATATTGCTGGGCACGGCGGCGGTACTGGTCCCGCTGTTCGCCTTGTTTGCCTGGGCCGCGCTTCAACAACGCGGTCTGCCGGCCGGCGCTGGCATCAACCAGGATTTCGGTCAAGTCGCTGTCGATTCCTCAGCCGCCGCCGACTTCACGCTGGAGGTTCAGGCCGGCAACCGGCTGCAACTGTCGAACCTGAAAGGCAAAGTTGTGATGGTCGATTTTTGGGCTTCGTGGTGCGGCCCATGCCGCCAGGAATCAGCCGTGCTGAATCGGGTTTACGAGTCCTATGCCGGCCTTCCCGTGGAGTTCGTGGGCGTCAACATCTGGGACACCACCGAGGCGGCAGAGCTCTTCCTCGTCGAGTTCGCCGTCGCATATCCCACGGGCGTCGATACCGCCGGGCAAATCGCCCTGAATTACGGTGTGCGCGGAATCCCCGAAAAGTTCTTCATCGACGCCAACGGAATCATCCGCCAAAAATACGTGGGCCCCATGCCCGAGGACGTCCTGAGATCAGCCCTCGATGACCTGCTGGCCGAAATCGACGGCGGCGCGGAAAAACCACCTGGCTGAAGCGTCGCTGCGCCGAATTGCGGCGCTTCGGATGTTACAATCCGCCCATAATCTCCACTGGAGACCCTGCTCAACATGACCGCGCCGTTCAATAACCTGGACTCCACCTCATCCGACGTGGCGCTGGCCATGGATTGGGGAGGCACCTGGGCCCGCGCCGCCGTGATCAACCGGCAGGGCAATGTCCTGTGGCAGGATCGCGTCGCCAACGCCCCACGAGCCACGCAGGATCAACTCGTCGCCGGGGCCGGCGACCTGCTGCTGCGGGCCAAAGCAAACGCCGGCGCCGCATCCATTGCCGGCGTTGGAATCGCCCTGGCCGGTTCCATCGACTACCGTACCGGCATGTTGCTTTCGTCCCCCAATCTGCCAGCGCTCAACGGAGCCGCGCTGACCGACCTGTGGAGCCCACTGCTGGATGCGCCGGTGTGGCTGGGCAACGACGCCAACCTCGCCGCCCTGGGCGAATACCACTACGGAGCCGGCGCTCCCTCAAGTTCCCTGGACCGTCCTGCGGGTACCCTGGTCTATGTAACCTTCAGCACCGGCGTAGGAGCGGGCATCGTCGATGGCGGCCGGATTTTCACGGGCGCCCAGGGTGTGGCCGGCGAGGTGGGCCACATGACTATCGACCTCCGGGCGGATGCGCCGCCGTGTGCGTGCGGCAACAGCGGCTGCCTCGAATCGCTCACGTCTGGAACCGCCATCGGACGCGCCGCGCAAAGGCGTTTGGGAGATGCCACGCCCGGCTCTCCGCTACAGCAAGCCCATGAGTCCAATGCCGTTTTGACTGGTGAGGCCGTGTTCGCGGCCGCTGCGCGCGGCGACGTGGTGGCCGTGGAGGTGGTCGATGCGGCCGTCGGGGCCATGATCGTCGGCCTGAGCAATGTTCTCAACCTGTTCAACCCCGACGTGGTGGTCATCGGGGGCGGCGTAACCCAGGGTCTGATCTCCCTGAACCTGCTGGAGCAAATCGAAGAGGGCATGCGCCGCCGGGCGATGAGTGCGGCGCACCGAGCCTTCCGCCTGGCGCCAAGCAGCCTGGGCGACAACGTGGGGATGATCGGCGGCGCCAGCCTGGTCTGGTCGCAGGTCGGTGGTTAGCCTCCACGTCCGACCCTAACCCACGTCCCGCCCTAACCGGCGCCCGGCTACACGATATATCGTCCACCCACCACGTTCATGCGGTCGCCGGTAATGTAAGACGATTCGTCGCTGGCGTAGAACAGGCAGGCGTTGGCGATGTCCTGAACCGTGGCCTGCCGGCCCAGGGGAATGCCCTGCAGATGCTCGTTGGAACCGCGCGCCACATCCTGAAACTCCGGATACCATTCCGGATGGGCTCGGGACGTATCTGTGGAACCCGGATTCACCAGGTTTGCCCGCACGCCGTACTCGGCGCACTCGGCGGCCACCGCCCGAATCAGACCGTGCAGGCCGGTTTTGGCAGTGGTTACAACGGCGGTTTCAGGCCGTCCCGTGATCGCAGCCTGACCCCCCAGGCCGATGATGCTGCCCGATCCCCGCTCGATCATCCCCGGCAGAACGCCACGGATCAGATAGAAAGCGGCGTGCAGGTTAGTGGCGATAACGTCCTGCCATTCTTCCACCGACACCTCCAGCAGCGGTTTGTGCGGGCGCACCGCAACATTGCTCACCAGCACATCCACCGGCCCCAGCGCGGCGATTCCCTCGGCCACCATGTCGGCAACTCGCTCCGGGTCCGAAACATCGCCGATGACAGTATGAGTCCGTACGCCCAGCTCCCGGCATTGGCCGGCCACCGCTTCAAGTTCATCGGCAGACTGGCGCGTGTTCAGAATCAGATTGGCTCCTTCCCGGGCAAACGTCCGGGCGATCTCGGCGCCGATGTTGCGGCTGGCGCCGGTAATTAAAGCGGTTTTGTTTTCAAGTCGCATGTTCATTCCCATGTCAGTATTATAGATCTTTTCGGTTGCTGCGTGACGACCATCTCCTCCAATAGACAGCTACTGCAAATACAACTCCAACCGTGCTGGTGGTGGCGCCCAAAATCGCCAACAACCGATCGATGCTGTAATTACCCGCCAGCCATCAGGCGACCAGCACTCCGGCGACCAGCGAAAGGCCGGCGAGTACCACGCCGATGGTAATCAGCAACGCCGTGACCGCAGAAATGTAAGATTGCACAAACTACGTTCGCACCCTGGTGGTGAGAATCAGTGCGATGCCGGATATTGCCGCAGCAAATCCAGACGCGCTCATTAGGAGTCCACCCATTGGCAAGGTGACCTGCGACCATCCCGGCACCAAATGTTCCCCTATCAAAAACACGATGGTCCCCCAGAGGAATACTATGAGCGACGCCAGGAAAATTTTGTCCCACTTGCTCATGCTGCCCCATCACTTTGCGTGTGCAATCAGAATAAAACCGGAGGGCACGGTTGTCAAAACGACTCGGGGGCGACGTTGCTGTCGCCCCCAATTTCCTGTCGGCGCCGGGCCGGTGACGGTGTTTAGTAGGGGCCGTACCCCGGCACGTTGATGCAGGCCGCTACGTGGTCCGGCAGAATCTCCCGCGCCTCTGGCATCACGTGGCTGCAGTCGTCGGTAACGATGGGGCAGCGCGGATGAAAAACACAACCGCTGGGCGGATTCAGGGGGCTCGGAACTTCTCCGGTCAGGATGATACGTTCCCGTTGAGCGTCCAGAACCGGGTCGGGAATGGGCACCGCAGACAGCAGCGCGCGGGTGTAGGGGTGCTGCGGGTTTTCATAGATGGCGTTGCGGTCGGCGATTTCAACCATCTTCCCCAGGTACATGACCGCCACGCGATCGCTGATATGCCTGACCACCGACAGGTCGTGAGCGATGAACAGGTAGGTCAGGTTATAACGTTCCTGCAGGTCTTCCAACAGGTTGATGATCTGCGCCTGGATGGATACGTCCAGCGCCGATACCGGCTCGTCGCACACGATGAACGACGGGTCCACCGACAGGGCTCTGGCCACGCCGATCCGCTGCCGTTGTCCCCCGCTGAATTCGTGAGGGAACCGGTCGGCCATATACGGGTTCAGGCCCACGTTGTTCAGCAACTCAGCAACCCGCTCCCGATACTCCCGCCGGTTGTTTACCAAACCGTGTACCGCCAGAGGCTCACCAATGATGTTGCCGGCCGTCATGCGCGGGTTCAGCGAGCTGTACGGGTCCTGGAAAATAATCTGCATCTGCCGGCGCATGGTGCGCATCTGACCCGTGCGAGTCTGAGCCAGGTCAACGCCGTCGAACCAAATCTCGCCGTCGGTGGGTTTGTACAGTCTCAGGATGCAGCGGCCGGTGGTCGTCTTGCCGCAGCCGGATTCTCCAACCAACCCCAGGGTTTCTCCCCTTTTGACGGTGAAATTCAAATCATCTACGGCCTTGATGTATGCCACGGCACGTTGGAACAGAATGCCCGACGTTACCGGAAAGTGCATTTTCAAGCCGCGAACATCCAGCAATACGTCTTCCTGCGCGTCGGCAGTCGTCGCGGGCTGCGGCATCTCGGCTGTGGTCATATTCTTACTTCCTTACGGAGATTCGACGGGGATTCGGTACACGGAAATATGGAGCGCGTAGATTCTAAGGCAGTGGCTCAACGGGCGTCCGCCGTGGAGATCTGTTTCTAGGCATTGCGACCCATCGCATAGGCCAGGGCCTGGGCGCCAAGAACCTCGGCTCTCCAGCAGGCCGACATGTGGGGTTCTTCGCTATCCGTTTCGACCGGCATCAGGGGCGGCGCCTCGGTGGCGCACTTGTCAATCGCAAAGCGGCAGCGCGCCCGGAACGAGCACCCCTCCGGCAAATTACCCAAGTCGGGCGGTTGGCCTTCAATCGGAACCAGCTTGGCCGATTTCCCGGTCTCGTCCATCAGGCGCTGGTCGAGCCTGGGCACCGAGTCCAGCAGCCCAACCGTGTAGGGATGGCGCGGGTTGGTGTAAATCTCGTATGCCGAGCCCCGCTCGATAATCTTGCCCGCGTACATCACGTTCACGCGGTCGGCGTATCTCGCTACCACTCCCAGGTTGTGCGTAATGATGATGAGCGCCACGCCCAGATCCTGGGTCAGAGATTTCATCAGCTCCAGAATTTGCGCCTGAATCGTTACGTCCAGCGCGGTGGTGGGCTCGTCCGCAATGATGAGCTTGGGATTGCAGCTCAGCGCCATCGCGATCATCACCCTCTGTCGCATTCCGCCGCTGAACTGGTGCGGATATTGTCGAATGCGCCGGTCCGGGTCGGAGATGCCAACCTTGGCCAGCAACTCGATGGCGTCGCGTCGCGCTTCATCGCGAGACTTTCCCATGTGCAACTGGATGGTCTCGGTTAGCTGCCGGTCCAGTGTGAGCACCGGGTTCAGCGATGTCATGGGCTCCTGGAACACCATGGCCATCTTGGCGCCGCGAATCCGTCGCATGTCGTCCATATCGACCTGAAGGACGTCTTCGCCGTCGAAGATTACCTCGCCGCCAACCGTCTTTCCGGGTGGGTCAGGTATCAGACGCATCAACGACAACGCGCTCACGCTTTTGCCACATCCGCTCTCGCCCACCAGGCCAAGAGTTTCGCCGGGCATCACTTCGTACGTGACGTCGTCAACCGCTTTAACTATGCCTTCATAGGTAAAGAAATATGTTTGCAGGTTTCTTACTTCAAGCAGCGGGTCCACTGGAACGCTCCTAAAATGCAGGGTTCGATCATTGATTATAATAAGATCGATAGTGTGGCGACGTTGAGAATGTTGATTCCGGCTGTGCCGTTACGCTGGGCCAAGCATACGTGTAACCAGGCAACACTGTAGCCAAGCATGATTGTAACGGACAATCCCAAGCAAGTTACCACATGGGTTATACCGCCGCAAGAGAATCTTGTGGCGGTGACAGGGTCATTCGGTTTTACCAGAAATCCCCTCTCCCTTGATGGGAGAGGGTGAAGGTGTGAGATAGGGAACTATCCTGCGGCAGACTATACCCCTCACCCCAGCCCTCTCCCACAAGGGGAGAGGGAGAATCGAAAGACCCTGGTGGCGGTGACAGGGCTATCGCATATGGACGGTTTAACCACCGTCGTTCCCGCGAAAGCGGGAATGACGGGGAGAATGCGTTTGCCCCCGGCCGCAATCGTGGGCGCTTCAGCAGCATGAAGTTTCTGGTACATAATATAGGGGTAGCGCCTGTCGTTCAGATTCGCACCATAATCAGCCGGAGACGGACGCTATGATCCTCGTTGGCAGAACCGTTTAGCAAATGAAATCTCCACATCGCCCGCGATCCCGAATACTGGAAACTCTCCGGCCGCAAGAGCGCGTGGCGCATCTTCGCGGCCGGTCAGAGCGAGTCAAGGCCAGGTCGTTATCCATCCCGGCCTGCATGTTGGTGTATCGCACCTTTCGCGAGCTCAGCAACGACGACGCCACGCACATGGCCGCCGGCGTGGCATTCTACGCCATCCTTTCGCTGTTCCCCATGACCCTCGGCCTGGTCGCTTTGCTGAGCGTGTTTCTCGATTCCAGCTCCGTACAAACCCAATTGCTGGCCTTCTTCCAGGACTATCTGCCGGGCGTCAACGATGCGCTGGATACCAACATTACTACCGGGAACAGCATTAGGGGTTTCCTCGGTGTCCTCAGCTTCCTCGGGTTATTCTGGAGCGCCAGCGCGGTTTTCGGCGCCATCAGCAGGGCAGTAAACCGAGCCTGGGACGTACATCAGGACCGCTCCTTCGTGGTGGCCAAACTGCGTCACATCGCCATGGCCCTGGGCGTGGGACTGCTCTTCCTCCTGTCCGTCGGAGCCACCACTTCAATTCAGTTCCTGGGCCAGGTTGATCTGCCGGGGGTCGCCCGAATTGGGTTCCTTGAAAACGACGGCATCAACATCATTGCCCGAGCCCTGCCTTTCATCTTCACCTTCACCATTTTCGTTCTCATCTACAAATTTGTCCCGAATACTCCCACTCACTGGCGGTACATCTGGCCCGGAGTGCTGCTGGCCGCCGTTGCCTTCGAGGCCAGCAAATCCCTGTTCGTGTTTTACCTGGACAACTTTGCCAACTATGGGAGAGTTTACGGTTCCCTTGGTTCGGTTGTTGCCCTGCTGGTGTGGACATACGTGTCTGCCCTGATCCTGATAGTCGGCGCGGAGTTCGCATCGGAATACGGACGTATGCGCGCGGGAGTCGGGCAGGGTCGCCTGATACAACATCACCGGCCGACCGCAGATCCGGAAGCAGATCCGGAGAATGAAGGAGCCGGGTTGGCGCCGTGACCGGTTCAGCCCGGTAAACCATGCTCCCCGCCGCAGAACTATAACCACGGGCGGCGAATCCGGAATGCGAGAAGATTGCGAAACTCCAGTCCCTGCCTTCTGTCATTGCGAGGAGCGCAGCGACGTGGCAATCCCGTTGATGCAACGGCGGCGGTTTCAGCGACGGGATTGCCAACCCCCGCATCGAGTACGGGGTCGCAATGATAAGTTTTGCAATTTTCTCGGGATGCCCAAAAACCTGCAATATTTCCGCCCTGATGCTATCATTATATGCAGGGTGAACTGATTTGAGCGACTTCCTTAACCACGATATTCGTAACCTGGCCATCATTGCCCACGTCGACCACGGTAAAACCACGCTGGTCGACGCGTTGTTGAAGCAGGGCCAGGTTTTCCGCGCCCACCAGCAGGTGGGAGAATTGATAATGGACACCAACCCGCTGGAACGGGAACGTGGCATTACGATTCTAGCCAAGAACGCCTCGGTCTCTTACAAGGGTGTGCGGATCAACATCATCGACACACCGGGCCATGCCGACTTCAGCGGCGAGGTGGAACGGGTGATGAACATGGCCGACGGTTGCCTGCTGCTGGTCGACGCCGTCGATGGCCCAATGCCCCAAACCACCTATGTACTGCGCCAGGCCCTCCAGCAGAACGTTACGCCCATGGTTGTTATCAACAAGATAGATCGTTCCGAGGCCCGCGTCGCAGAAGTCGTCGGCATGGTTCAGGACCTCTTCCTCGAACTGGCTACGGACGCCGAGCAGCTGGATTTCCCCGTGCTGTATGCGTCGGCCCGTGAGGGATACGCAACCAACGATCCCGAAACGCCCGGTTTCGATATGCAACCCCTGTTCGATGCCGTGATCAATTCTGTGCCGCCACCCACCGGCGACCCCAACGCGCCGTTGCAAATGCTGGTTGCCGCCCTGGACTACGATAACTACCTGGGTCAGGTCGCCATCGGCCGTATCACCAATGGCACATTGCGGTTGAACGACGCCGTGGTTTTGCTGGATCACGATGGCGAGCCCACCACTCACAGCCTTGAGCGCATCTTCGTGTTCCGCGGGATGGAACGGGTGGAAGTACCCGAAGCCTATGCCGGCGACATCGTAGCGGTCACCGGTCCCGAGGGAGTTTCCATCGGCAACACCATCGCCGACCGCGAAAACCCCCGGGCCCTGCCATCCATTGACATCAACGAACCAACGGTTCGCATGACCTTTGGCGTCAGCACTTCCCCTTTCATGGGCCGCGAGGGACTTCATTGCACCTCCCGCAACCTTTACGAAAGGCTGTTGAGGGAGCTTCGCACCAACGTTAGCCTGCGAGTCGAAGCCACCCCCAGTCCCGACCTGTTCGTCGTAGCCGGCCGGGGCGAGCTGCACCTGTCCATCCTGGTGGAAACGATGCGCCGCGAGCAGTACGAATTTCAGGTATCTCGCCCGACGCCCGTTACCAAAGACATCGACGGCAGGATTTACGAACCCTGCGAAATCCTCAACATCAGCACCCGCGAAGAGTACGTTGGCGTGCTCACCGAATACCTGGCCGCTCATCTGGCGCAACTCCGCGACATGCGGTACGGCGAAAACGGTTACGTCCACATGGAATATAAAATACCCACCCGCGGACTGATCGGATTCAACGCTTTTTTCCTCCGCACCACGCGCGGCGACGGCGTCAAAAGCAGCATGTTCACGTCGTACGAGTTGATGCAAGGCGAGATTAAATCCCAGCGCAGCGGGGCGTTGGTGGCGTCCGAAGGCGGGATGGCCGTAACTTACGGGTTGCTCAATGCCCAGGGCCGAGGCGACACCTTCATCGATCCCGGCGCCAGAGTGTACGAGGGTATGGTTGTTGGTTGCCACCGTCGCGAGGGCGACATCGAGATCAACGTTTGCAAAGAGAAAAAACTGACCAACATGCGTTCGTCGACGGCTGACGTGGCCAAACGACTAAACGCCACTGTGCGTATGAGCCTGGAAGAATCGCTGGAGTTCATCTCCGATGACGAACTGGTGGAAGTCACCCCCCTGAATCTCCGCCTGCGCAAGATGGACCTCTCCGCCCACGACCGCAAACGCCAGCGTCGCGACGGAGCCCGCACCCGGGACTAGTAGTCCGAAATCTTTGTAATGATGGGTTGATTGGTACAGGGCCTTTCCCCGGCCATACCGGGCTTTATGGAGACTATCGTCGAGCAATCTGGCATTCCACACCCGTCATTTCAAGAATGTTGGTCTACTAGGGCGTGTTGACCAATACCGTCATTCCCGCTTTCGCGGGAATCCGGTGGCCGAAGTCGTTAATCACGATTCTGATTCTTTCATCATACCCTCTCTGGACTCCGGCTTTCGCCGGAGTGACGGGCTGGTTTGCTAGTTGTCAACAGGCTCTAAGCGCTCACGCGTACCCACTCTGTCATTGCGAGCGTAGCGTGGCAATCTCGTCGCCGGAGTAACAGCGGTTTGCCAACGTGTGTTCCGCCTCAACGAGATTGCCACGTGGTTCGACAGGCTCACCATGAGCGGCTGTGCTCCTCGCAATGACAGATTTTCGCGAGTACGCGTGAGGCTCCAGGCGATTGTGGTTTCGTCGTTCCCTGGTTCAGCCGGCTCCGGCTGGCGCACCGACAGCGGTTTGGCGCCACTGGAAGGAGCGGCTCCGGCTGGCAAAAATCCGCCCGCTGTTCGCAGGAACAGCGGGCGGATTTCATCGTGCCTTGTCGTCCAACCAAGGGCGCTGTTTCAGGCATCGGTAAAGCGGGGCTAACCTGCTGCGACCCAGTCGACGACCCGTTCCCCGATCATGAGCGCCGTGGGATGCATACCGCCAGACCTGGGAATACGCGGCGCTACCGAAGCATCCACCACCCACAACCCTTGTACCCCCTTGACCCGGCAATATTGGTCAACCACCGTCGTAGGGTCGGAATCCGGTCCCATCTTGCAGGTCCCCGACACATGCCTCGCAGTTCCCACGGTTTGGCGTATCCAGAGATCCATGGCGTCGTCGTCGGCCAGAATTTCAGCCGATGGGCTGACGATGAAATCAACCACGTCCTTGAATTCGTCGGATTCCAACAGGCTGACCCCGAACCGCAGTCCTTCCCTCACCCGTCGAATGTCGTCCGGATGCTGGAGATAGCGATAGTTGAAGGACGGCTGTACTCCCGGATCGGCAGATGCTAACCGGACGTATCCTGATCCCATTGGCAGCCCGAGCGTACACGACATACGCGCCGCCCGCTCCGGCGGCACATCGCCGGTCAGATACCTGGTACGCACGCCGGCTACCCGCTCCTCCCTTTCGTCCACGACGGTGCTGGTCCTTAGCACCATGTCGTTGATCTCGCTGGAACCCTGCGACGTGTAATGCAGGCTGAAGTGGGGCGCGTCGGGTTCAGTAATGAGGGTCATCCCGTCTTTGACCTTGTAGGTAACATGCGCGCTGAGGTGGTTCCAAAGGCTCTGTCCTACTCCGGGGAGTTCGCGAATCACGGGTATCCCGAATTGCTCCAGCTGGTCCCTGGGGCCGATTCCCGACAGCATGAGCAGCTGGGGTGATCTGAGAGCGCCCGAGCAGAGGACAACACGCTCTGCGTCGAGGGTGAAAACCTCGCCTCCGCTTTCGGCCTGCACGCCCACGGCCTTTAGCCCGTCAAACAATACCTTCTGGACGTAAACGCCGCCCCTGACAGTAAGATTCAGACGGTGCCGCATGGGATTGAGATGAGTCAGGGCGGCGCTCATTCTGATGCCGCCCAGGTTGTTGGTGGGAGCCACGCCGACACCTGAGGGATTTGCCCCGTTGGTATCCTCAGTGGGGCCGAACCCGGCCATCAAACAGGCGGCGTGGAAAGCCTTTTGGATGTCGGGCCAGGCGCCGGCTTGACGGCGTCGCACCGGCATCGGCCCGTCCGTCCCATGAAAATCGTCCTGGATATCGAGGTCGTGCTCCATTTTTCGGTAGAACGGCAGCACCTTGTCATAAGACCACTCATCATTGCCAAGCGCAGCCCACGAGTCGAAATCCTCGGGCAATCCCCGTTGCATTGCCTGGCCGTTGATGGACGAACCCCCACCGATCACCTTGCCCTGCGCCACGTGGATCTCACCCTGCTCCTCGGTTACGGTTCCCCGCAAGGCCCAGTTGTGTTCCGAGTCCGGGGATTCCGCGTACCTGGTGCCGCCGAACTTTATTTCGTCCGGAAGGTTGGCGGGATCGGGGTAATCCGACCCGGCTTCCAGCAATAGAACGGACGTATTAGGATCTTCAGCCAATCTGCTGGCCAACACCGATCCAGCCGCACCCCCGCCGACGACAATAACGTCGTATTTCATGAACCCTCCCTATATTTTCCGATTCCAAATGATTTGATTGCCACGACGGGCATTATAACTAAAAAATTGCAAAACTTGTCATTGCGAGCGTAGCGCGGCAATCTCGTCGCCGTAGCAATGATGGTTCCCCGACGTGTGCTCAGCCTCATCGAGATTGCCACGTCGCTGCGCTCCTCGCAATGACAGGTGGGGGCGGGCGCAGGGTCTTTCGATTCTCCCTCTCCCCTTGTGGGAGAGGGCTGGGGTGAGGGGTATAGTCTGCCGCAGGATAGTTCCCTATCTCACACCTTCACCCTCACCCTAACCCTCTCCCATCAAGGGAGAGGGGATTTCTTGTAAAACCGAAAGGCCCTGGGGGCGGGCGCTCCTGGCAATGACAGTAGGCCGGTTTGGATTGGCAAAGTGGGTACGCGGGAGAGCCTCTCGCTATTGCCCCGGCAATACTCGGCATGTACACTCGGTTTCAATTTGGCCTCTGCCGGGAGATGTAGCGAATGCCAATATCCGATGCCACCCTGAAGAGAATGATCGCCGAATACGGCGGGTTCGAGTTGTCTGACGCGGAACTGGAATTGGTCAGGCCGGAGCTGGAAAGCTACCTGAACGAATTGCAGAACCTGCGCGACCTGGACCTGTCTTCGGTTGTGTCCGCACGCTTGCTCAGAGCGGCGGAAGGAGGTAACGAAGATGCCTGACTCCGAACTGCTCAAGCTGACCATTTCCGAGATCGCGCCCATGATCCAGGCGCGGGAGGTGTCTCCCGTGGATTTGACCGAGGCGGCGCTGGCCGAAGCGGAACGACGGCAGCCGACTTTGAACTCCTTCATATACATCATGCGCGAGCAGGCGATGGCCCAGGCTGAACAGGCAGAAGAAGCCCTGTCTCGCGGGGAATATCTCGGCCCGCTGCACGGAATCCCCATCGGCATCAAGGACAACATCGCCACCGGCGGGATAACCACCACCGTCGGCAGCAAGGTCCTGAAGGATCACGTCCCCGATGAAGACGCCGAGGTGGTCCGCCGCTGCAAGCAGGCCGGAGCGATCATCCTGGGCAAGGAGAACCTGGAAGAATTCGCCGCCGGGGCCACATCCAACAACCCGCATTACGGCGCCGTGCACAACCCCTGGGGCCTGGATCACATACCGGGCGGTTCCAGCGGCGGCGGCGGCGCCAACGTGGCCGCCGGCGTTACCTTCGCTTCCCTCGGTACCGACCTGGGAGGGTCGGTGCGGCTGCCCGGCGCTTTCTGCGGCGTCGTCGGCCTGAAGCAGACCTTCGGCCGGGTGAGCCAACGGGGACTCCTCGTAACCAGTTTCAACGGCGACCACATCGGCCCCATGACCCGGTCGGTTCGCGACAGCGCATTGGTCCTGCAGGCCATCGCCGGGTACGACCCGCTCGACCCCAGCACCGTTCCCGTTCCGGTGGACGATTACGCCCTGGTCCTGGAGCGCGGAGCCCGCGGGTTGACCATGGGCATTCCGTCCAATTACTACTTCGATCTGCTCGACCCGGAGGTCGAAGCAGCCGTCCGCCGGGCCATCGCCGCCTTGGAAGAGTTGGGCATCGCCAGCCGTGAGGTCAGCGTTCCCAGCATGCAGTACGCCGGAGCCCTCCGGTTCTCCAGCATGGCCGATAGCGTGGTAACCCATGAGCCATTGATCGCGTCCAACCGCGAGGACTACAGCCCCGACACCCTTTACCGCACCCTGGCCGGGCAGTTCGTGCTGGGCCGGGACTATTCCAAAGCGATGAAGGTCCAGCGCATCATCAAGGAAGAACACGCCCGCGTGCTCCAGGACGTAGATTTCCTGGTAACCCCGACCACTCCTTTGCCGGCCCCGCGCATCGACGCCGATACCATCATGATCGGCGATGAGCGTCAGAAGGTTCGAGGACCCGGCTCCGGGCTAGTATCCCGCAACACCAGCCCGATGAACGCCACGGGATTCCCGGCCATCACCGTTCCATGCGGCTTCAGCGCAGCCGGCCTTCCCATCGGACTCCAGTTCATCGGACGCCCGTGGGAAGAGAGCACATTGTTCCGAATCGGCCAGGCGTACGAGGATGTTTCGCCCAGCCGCGGCCACTGGCCGGTTTTGGATTAACAACCGTTTTGACGCTGGCTGCCCTTACACCGCAACCGGCGCCGGGTTGCTTCCAGGACGATTGCAAAGTTATGGGAGTTGACTCTACCGCTCATCCTGAGCCTGTCGAAGGACAGACTCAGTGGTTCGACAAGCTCACCATGAGCGGATGTCAGGGGACTGTGCAATCGTTCTGGTTTGCTTCCGCCGACCGTTTACAGGAGTGAAAATGCCATGACCAGCCAATCCGCCGCACCGAAAGACGCCCTAGCCGCCGGTTCCAACTCGGCAATCGAAGCCTCCAGGCAAGCGTTGTTCGACCTCTCGAAAGATGTCCACTCCCACCCGGAACTGAACTACCAGGAATACTATTCGTCCGACGCCCTGGCCGGGTTTCTGGAAAAGCACAACCTCCCGGTGGAACGTGGTATCGGCGGTGTGGAAACTGCGTTTCGCGCCACCATCCCCGGCGGCGGCGGCGAAGGCCCGACCATCGCCGTCCTGGCGGAATACGACGCTTTGCCGGAGATTGGCCACGGTTGCGGGCACAATCTCATTGCCATGGCCGCCATGGGCGCTGCCCTCGGGTTGCAGGCCAACGCTAAAGATTTTCCGGGTCGCGTGGTAATCATCGGAACACCGGCTGAAGAGGGAGGCGGCGGCAAGATACGATTGTTGGAGGCTGGCGTGTTCGACGGCGTGGACGCTGCCCTTTCTTCCCATCCATTCTCCAACCGCACCATAATACCCGCGGCCGCGCCCGTGGGTGAGAGCTGGAGCCTCGCCATGGTGGGCTACCGGTACATGTTCCACGGCAAAGCCGCTCACGCCGCCGCCGCGCCCGAGGCCGGCATCAATGCGCTGAACGCGGTCATCCATCTGTTCACCGGCATCGACGCCTTGCGTCAGCACCTGAGAGACGACGTCCGCATTCACGGAGTGATCACCGACGGCGGAATGGCGCCCAACGTCGTGCCCGAATTCGCCGCCGCCAATTTCATGCTGCGCTGCCGGGACCGACGGTACTTGAGCGATGTGGTAGTCGGCAAGGTGAAACAGGTGGCGGAGGGAGCGGCGTCCATGACCGGCGCCCGCCTGGAGGTCCAGGAATTTTATCCCTTCTACGAGAACGTACAGCCCAACGTGGCGCTGGCCCAAGCGGTTCGGGCCAACGCCCAGGCGCTGGGAATCAAACTGGATGAACCGGTAGCCGGCCGGCCGGGCAGCGGCGCATCCACCGATTTCGGCAACGTCAGCCAGGTGATGCCCGCCTTTGAGTTGAGGTATGCGGTCAGCGAGGAGCCCGTGGCCTCCCACACCCGGGAGATGTGTGAGACCGCCGTTACCGATCTGGCCCTCTCCAATGCTCTGTCGGTAGCCAAGGCGCTCAGCCTAACGGCAAGCGACCTGCTCCGCGATGCCCCGTTGGTTGAGGCCGCCAAGGACGAGTTCGCCAGCCGCCGCAGCTGAGCGAACCCGAGTACCTAACGGCGGCTGTCCCGAGGATTATACTGATGGCGCGCTCGCTCACGCGTACCCGCTTTGTCAACCCAAACTGGCCTGCTGTCATTGCGAACGGCGCTCACCTCCACCTGTCATTGGAGGAGCGCAGCCGCTCATGGTGAGCCTGTCGAACCACGTGGCAATCTCGATGAGGCTGAACACACGTCTGAGAACCGCCGTTGCTACGGCGACGAGATTGCCACCCCCGTATCAAGTACGGGGTCGCAATGACAGATTAAAGGCAACGAGATTGCCAACTCCCGCATCGAGTACCAGGGCGTTTCGATTCTCCCTCTCCCCTTGTGGGAGAGGGCTGGGGTGAGGGGTATAGTCTGCCACAGGATAGTTCCCTATCTCACACCTTCACCCTCACCCTAACCCTCTCCCATCAAGGGAGAGGGGATTTCTTGTAAAACCGAAAGGCCCTGCATCGAGTACGGGGGCGCATTGACAAAGTGGGTGCGCGTGATGGCGCGCTCGTTGTGTAGAATCACCCGGTTCGCGAGACGCCCGCCACCGTCTCTATAATTTTCCAGTGCCGCCAATAGCGGGTCCCGGGCCGGCTCAGTCGGCTGCGACCAACTGGAAGCGATGATGGCCGCCGACTGTGATGGCCGGCAACTGGATAGGGAATAAATAACATCAGCACGCAAACGGCGCCAGCAGTCGATAGGCAGATCAACAAGGCCTGGTTTTTTGCCGTGCTCGCGCTGGCCGTTTTTTCCGGTTTAAGCGCGGTTTACATTGTTCCGCCTCTCCTGGTGGACATCGCATCCGAAATGGATATCTCGGTGGCGGTTGCCGGTCAGTTGAGCACCGCAACCTTCGCAGCCTGGGCGGTTTCCTTAGTAACGGTAGGCCCATTGTCCGATTCCTTCGGCCGCCGCCCGGTGGCCCTCACCGGTCTGCTGGTGCTTTCCGTGTCTGTCATTGCGTCGGCGTTCGCGCCCAATATCCAGGTACTGTTGGCGCTCAGGGTGTTGACCGGCCTGGCGGGGGGAACGCTGCCGCCCACCTCCGTGGGTGTAGTGTCCGATGTAATTTCCCCCGGCCGACGGGCTCAGGCGGTTACCGCCTTGTTGGCCCTCAACGGGCTGGCTTCGGCCATCACCGTCCCAATAGTCGCCGTGTTGTCAGACTGGGGCGGCTGGCGGGTTCCCTTCATGGTTGCGGGGCTGCTGCTGGCAATAGCCTTGCTGTCGAATTGGATCTGGTTTCCGCGAGACAGCCGGGAGCGAGTTCGCAGGTGGGTATTCTTCTCCAGATATCGTTCGCTGCTATCCTTACGTTTTTTCCGCGTGGCCGTAGCGGTTGGCCTGACGCAACGCATAGCTTTCTGGGGGACGATCAGCTTTTTCCCCGCCTACTTGATACACACCTACGGGATCAGCGTAGGATTCGTAGCTCTGCCGTTGGTAATAACCGCCACGGGGCAGGTGATCGGCGGCTATTCCGCAGCATTCGTTGCGAAACGAAAGTACCGCGCTGCCCTCCTCGCTGGCACTTCAGTCGTGGGAGGGGTCTGCGGGTTCCTTTTCTTCTCGTTGAATATCGATCTCTGGGTATCGGTGGCGGTAGCCACGGTCGGCACGGGATTGCTGAGCGTGACAATGCCCGCTCTGGTCGCCGTCAGCACCGAGTATTCGGGAGAATCCAAGTCCTCGGGGGCCAGTATTATGGGCATCAGCAACCAGTCCGGAGGCGCCCTGGGAGCCGCGATAGCTGGCGCGATGCTGGCGAACGCTGGCTACGGAGGAATTGGCTACATGTGCCTTGGCGCAACGATGGTAAGCGCGCTGATGACGAGCCTCTTCGGCCGTCAGTTCGGCGAGAGGGCCGGCCAAACCGCCGGAACGTAAGGCAGCGGGCGAGACGATCCAACAACGCCCCGTCAACCGAGTTTGAGCCCTCACGCGTACCCGCATCCCTCATTGCGAGGAGCACAGCGACGTGGCAACCCCGTCGCCGTGGCAACGGCGGATTGCCGACGTGTGTTCAACCTCAACGAGATTGCCACGCTACGCTCGCAATGACAGTGGGGCGGGACGGTATTGCCAATGCCCGCATCGAGTACGGGGTGGCAATGACAGATTAAAGTGGGTTCGCGTGAGCCTTCTCCCATCAAGGGAGAGGGTTGTGGTCAGGGCTGCGCTCCAAAAAACCAAAAAGTCGTCCCCTCGCTGAGCAAGCGCTGGCCTACGACCACGAAGTGGCCGCCAACTATCTCCTACACACGCTGATCGGCGACCCCTACATGGACCAGGCATTCGAGACTTTATCGGATTTGCCGCCAGCGGAGCTAGTGAGGTTCATCCAGGCGGGGATGGAGCAGGACAGGGAGGGGATGACCGGCGCTCCACAGGTGTTGCGCGATTCCTTCATCGAAATGCCGCCGGCGAATCCGCCCTGGTTGGACTACGAAGCGTTTATCCCCGGCATTCGGGCCTTTCACCGGAACAGCGGCCTGATACTCTCCGGGTTTGCGGCGGGTGTCCTGGTTGACGGCTTCACAACCTACATCGCCAAGTCCTTCGTCCTCACCGGGCGGATTATGGACAACGGCGTGCGCCGGCTGCGACAAAACAACCGCCACTTCCTGGATATTATGTACCCCGGAGGACTGGCAAGGAACGGCGACGGTTGGAAGTTATCGGTACGCATCCGCTTGATTCACGCCCAAATACGGCGCCTGATGAACGCGTCCGAAGAATGGGACACCGAGGCCTGGGGCGTTCCCGTAAGCGCGGCGCACCTGGGCTACGCCGCCGCCTGCTTCTCGGCGCGTACGATAAAGCACTCGGAGACGGTAGGAGTGTCCTTCACTCAGGAAGAGCGGGACAGCATTATGGCCGTCTGGCGCTACACCGCCTACATCATGGGTATACCGGAGAGCATACTCTTTACGAATGAAGCCGAGGCTCTCCACCTGCATCGGGTCGCCATGCTCTGCGAGCCGCCCATGCCCGACGAGTCCATCATCATGGCCAACGCGCTCATCAACTCCGCCCCGCTGGTGGCCGGCGTAACGGACCCGCCGGCGCGGAGGGCAATGGTGGAGCGCGAAATATACCCCGTCTCAAGAGCGCTGGTCGGCGACGAAGTAGCAGACCGGCTGCGCTTTCCCCAGAACAGAAAAATCGCCATACTCGCCCAATTCAAGCTGCTGTAGCCCTTGCGCCGGTGGAAGGCAATGATTCTTCGGCAGCCAATTCAAGCGGAGAGCTTCGGCGCCATGCTTGCCATCTCGGTCTTCGACGAAGCAGGCATAACCTACAATATGCCCGACCACGTCTACTCGGAAGAATCCAGCAAGTGGTGAGGGCGCGCTACTTTATCTTGCGGTTTAGCGCTTTGGGTTCACTGATGGAGGATGATTACGGCAACGTCCAGGCTGCGGGCGTATTCCCGGTTCTCGTCGGAGATGTCGGCGCCGATGACAGCAGGAACCGACGTCTTATCGGTGGCCTGCTGGAGGATTTTGGCGCGATCGAGGGCGCGGTCGATGTCATCGTGATGGATGGTGACGGATAGCTCGGCCACGGCGTAGGCTTCATCGCCGTCGCTGTCAGAGCCCTTTACGACAACGTCAGCATCCTCAAGCTCGTCGGCCTGGTTCGTGGTAATGATTCCATTCCTGACGGCTGCATCGCTGAGGTCGGTAATGAGAGGGTTGTCCGTGATGGTGACCGACTGGACCAGCTGGGCGTTCTGAATGCTTAGGTTCCGGTCTGCGGTGCGTCGGATGCGCCTGGCAACTTTGCGTTCGTAATCGGTGCCGATCAGGTTGTCCAGCTGTCCTTGCATCCGGCTCTGGCCCGTCTTCAGTGTCGCGACATCTCCCTTGAGTTCCTTCACGTCAGTCTTGAGAACCGCTACGTCTCCTTTGAGCTCCTTCACGTCTTCTTTCAGCACCGCAACGTCTTCTTTGAGTTCCTTCACGTCTTCTTTCAGCACCGCAACGTCTTCTTTGAGTTCCTTCACGTCTTCTTTCAGCACCGCAACGTCTTCCTTCAGTACCGTTACGTCGTATTCGAGCCGTTCCAATCTCTGGTTGACGAGCGCGAAGTTGCGATTGGTGGCCTCGATGAAATCAGCTAGCACACTGGGCAGCGCCAAGAGATCATCCTGTACGATCAGCCGGCGCGCGGCTTCCAGCAGTTCCGGTTGCCGGCGCAGGATTTCCAGGAACTCTTCGACTGTGCTGAACGTGGTCATCGGGATATTATACGCTCTTCCTGAGGCTGCATGGACTCGGGTTGCCGCGAGAACAAACCGGCGACCCGCGATCCCAGGTTGGGTATGGATTCGTGGATCAGCATATAGGCCACCGGCACCGCCACCAGTGTCAGGAAAGTGGAACTTACCAGGCCACCGATGACCACCGTAGCCAGTTCCGCGCTCACGAAACCGCTGGTGTCTCCGAACGCCAGTGGAAACAACGCCAGGATAGTTGTGAACGCAGTCATCAGGATGGGCCGCAGCCTGGTCTGACCAGCCACCATCACCGCATCCAGCGTTTCGTATCCTTGTGCCCGCAGTTGGCCGACAAAAGTAATCAATACAATCGCGTTGGTAACTACTATGCCAATCAGGAACAGAAAACCCATCAGGGAGGGCAGGCTAAGGGCATGCCCCGTAATCGCCAGCGCCACCAGCGCCCCCACAATGGCCAGCGGCATACTGAGCACCACTATGAACGGGTCCCGCAGGGAGCCCAGGGTAGCCACCATCACCAGGTAAACCAAGCACACGCCGATAATCATCGCCAGGTACACGTTGGCGAATTGCTCTTCGATATCGCTGGCGAAGCCTCCCTGCTCAACGCTCACCCCGGGCGGGATTTCCAACTCTGCGATTACCCGGTCAACCTGCGCGCTGATGGCCTGGGTATCCCGGCCTTCAAACACGCCGGTGACGGTTACCGATCGGTCGCCGTCATAGTGGGATATTACCGAGGGCCCAACGGTGGCTTTGACGTCGCTGATGGCTCCCAGCGACGCCCGGCCCAAAGGCCCGGCAATGGTCAAATTCTGGAGTTCGTTAATCTCATCCAGGCTTTCGTCCTTCCCCCGAACGATGAGCTCGTACTGTTCTTCCATTAACGTAACGTCCCCGACGTCTGTGCCATGGGTCCAGGCCCGTACCTGGGTGGCAACGGCCTGCGAACTCAAGCCATGCTGCCCCGCTTTCGCCACGTCAACCTGGAAGGTTAGCTCCTCCAGAGAGTCGCTGAGATTCGTCTTAAGATTAATTACTCCTTCTATCGACTTTATCCCGTCAACCAAAGCCGTCGCTGTCGTTTTTACGTCGGCGAAATTGGATCCGGTAACGGCTACTTCCAGATCAGAGCTGGGGGGGCCGCCGGCGTCAACGAACAGCAGCATTTCAACATTTTCGTTTTGGGGCAGCGACGCTCGCAATTCGGATGCGAAATCCGGCGGCAAATCATCAGGCACCGTGATTAAAAAGCCGGCTACGTCGAAACCGGCTTCACCGGAAATAACTCCGGTATCGCTCTCGGTGGTAGCGCCCAGCGTAACTTGATACGACTCCACGTACCCTGCCTCAGCGTGCCTTTCCAGTATCGCCTCCACGGCCTGGACTTCCCGGAACATGGACGCCGCGTCCGTGCCTTCCGGCATGGTGATGTCAATGCGCATTGACTGGACTTCGCCGGTGGAAAAGAGCGTGATGGGGAGAATACTCAGGATCGGCAAACTTGCCGCAACCACCGCGATGCAGGCCAACACCGTCAGGAGACGATGCCGCACTGCCCAGGTCAGCAGTGGCGTGTAGATTCGCCGCAGCCAGATGTCCACGCCGCCGGATTCCTCCACGCCGGCCAGGTCTCCCTGGCGCAGCAGGATCGAACCCAGCGCCGGCACCGCGGTCAACGCAATGAAAGTCGAGGCCAGCAGGGATATGCACACCGTTTGCGCGAAGGGCAGAAAAAACTCGCCCACCACGCCGGGGATAAAGGCCAGTGGCAGGAACACCGCAACCGTCGTCAGTGTTGACGCCAGGATGGCGGCTCCTACTTCTTGCGCGCCCCGCACCGCAGCCGTACCGCGCGGTTCGCCGGCCTGTACGTGACGGTAAGTGTTTTCCAGCACCACAATGCTGTCGTCCACGATGCGGCCCACCGCGATGGCCAGCCCGGCCAGGCTCATAAAATTCAGTGTCCAGTCGAAAATCGCCATCACCAGTATGGTCATCATCACGCTGAGCGGTATCGAGACGGCGATGATCAATGTTGGCCGCAGAGTGTTCAGTACCCCTCGCCACGCGGAGGGACGGAATTGCAGCAGGAAAATGAAAATGGCGGCTACCGCTATCAGGAAACCCTGTCCACCCTGTCTCATCACTTTCGACAGCTGCTTTTCCAGCTCCGGCCCATCGTTGTAGAGGATTTCCACGCGCACGTCGTCAGGCACCGTGAACCCATCTATGACTGCCAGCAATTGTTGAGACAGCTCAATAGTGTTGACATCCGGCTCGCGCGTAATGCGTAGCGACACGCTGGCCTGCCCGTTGGTGCGAGAGAGGTTCTGGGATTCCGGCGTATCTATCACCACCTCGGCCACCTGCCACAGCAGGATTGGCGTGGCATCGCGCGAGTTGCCTGCCTGGCCTCCGGTGGCGGTTGGAAGAATGTACCCCACCGGCACGTTGCGGATTGAATCCAGATCGCCGTACCCGCTATAGGTCCGGATTACGGCAGAACGCCCGTTCCGGCTGAAGTCTCCGCCGCTCAAATCAATGCTGTTGGCCTGAACGGAGTTCGCAACATCGTTGATGCCCAGGTTGTATTCCTCCAGGCGGGCCGGGTCCACGATGATGGAAACCCGCTCGTGAACGCCGCCCTGAACGTCAACCTCGTACACGCCGTCAACCGCTTCCAGCTGGGGAAGTATCTCGTCGTCTATCACTTGTTGCAGCGATGGTATGTCCCGGTCGCCGCTGACGCTCAGCCACATCACGGGGAATATATCCGACGTTACGCGAACCACAATGGGGTTCAGCGCATCGTCCGGAAGATCGAGCGCCCCCACGTTGGCCCGTATCTCTTCCTCTGCCTTTTCGGTGTCCGCGCCGGTGGTGAAGGTCGCCGTAATCGACGACACACTGGACGAAGATACGGAGGTGATCTTATCCAGGTCGGCCATCCCTATGATGACGTTTTCAATCTTCTCGGTAACCTCCGACGCCACCGTATTAGGATCCCCCTGCTGGTAAGGGGTAATCACGTACACAATCGCAAAGCTGATCTCCGGGAACAGCTCCTGATGCAGGCTGTCGTAGGAATACAACCCCACCGCCAGCAACAGGCCCATCACCATGATGGTAACCGGCTTGCGGCGCAGGGCCAGCGTGGTTAGAAAGCTCAAATCTCCCCCAGCGATACCGAAGCCCGCAGCCCTGTTACAGCGGTTCGGCGTTGCTAACTACTCAATAAACCGCTTAATAATAGCAGGCCGCCCCCGGTTCCACCTTGCCCGTCACCATCATCAAAATCCCATTTATCCTGTTAATCAATGAAACTTATCGTCTTCTTTTTTGACAGTATCCCCTGAGTACGCGCACTAGCTCAGGGCCTTTTCAAAGTTGTGGAAATTAGCCACCCGCTCGTCCTGAGCCGGTTGAAGGACGGTCGCCGATGGTTCGACAAGCTGACCATGAGCGGAGGTCGCAGGGAGCGGAGGTCGCAGGACTTTGAAACGGCCCAGGCGCTGGCTTGTCGCCGGTTGCCCCGGTCTGGTCGGGCCGTTACACTGCTGGTGTTCCAGCCGTTGAACGCAGGACTATTGAACGTGAGACTATGCCGGGCGGCAAGCCCGCGGAGAGGATTATGATTTACGAAGTACGCACCTACGACATGAAACCCGGAGCCGTGCCCCAGGCTGAGGAAGCCTTTGCCGAGGCTTTGCCCTACCGGGAGAAGTATTCGCCCATCGCGGCCTTCTGGCACACCGAGATTGGGCCATTGAACCAGATTATTCACGTTTGGGGTTACGACAGCCTGGAAGAGCGAGAACGTATCCGCGCCGAGGCCGCGCAGGAAGCCAATTGGCCGCCCAAAATCACGCCCGGCAACATCCTGAACATGAACTCCGAGGTGTGGACACCGGCGCCGTTTATGCGACCGATGGGCGGCGATCAGGCGTTGGGCAACATCTATGAGATGCGCATCTACACCTACGCCAACGGGTCAATGCCGGAACTGCTGCGCCGCTGGGCCGACTCGCTGCCGTATCGCGAGGAGTTCTCACCGCTGGCCGCCGGCATGTACACCGAGTTCGGCAACCTCAACCGCTGGATGCACGTGTGGCCCTACCAGGACCTGAACCACCGCGCCGAAGTGCGGGCCGAAGCCAGCAAAATTCCCCAGTGGCCCTCGGGCGCTCCCGGCCGCGTCAGCCAGGAAAACAAGATTATGATACCGGCCAGCTTCTCGCCTATGCACTGACGACAAACCGTAGGGGCGAATGATTATTCGCCCCTGTATGCCCAAGGGCACTGCTCATATCCCTGCGCGGGCGAGGGTGATATGGTTAACCAGAACCAAATCAGATTTGTGGGAGTGGACGGCTGTACCTACGGTTGGTTCGCCGTGGGCTTCAGACAAGATGGCAGATGCGAGTGGCACGCATTCCGCACGTTCCAAGAATTGTTGGCCCGATACGCTGGCGCCGAGCTTATCTTGGTGGACATCCCGATTGGACTGCCAAACGGTCTAGAAGAGCGGCGGTGCGATAAACAAGCAAGGGCAATGCTGAATCAAACCCGAGCCAAACTCGGGTCCAGGGTTTTCCGTACCCCTACCAGGACCGCAGTAGAGTACCTCGCACGAAATCCCTACTATGGAGGTGTCGTCGAGGCGGTTCAGCATGAACTCGCTGAAGTGGTTCAGAACGAACTCGGCCGGGCTGTGCAACCTAATATTGCCCAGGACGTTGAGGATGAAGCAATTAAGGCCGTTCGGTATGCAATCACCAAAGGCATTCAGAGAGAGATCACAGGGAAAAGTCTTTCTGTACAAACGCTTGATATAATCCTCAAGATGGCCGAAGTCGATAATTTGTTGCCTCGTAATGAGCCGCCATATATCAGGGAAGTCCATCCCGAAATTTGCTTCTGGGCGTTGAATGGTGGGAATGCCATAGTGCCCAAAAAGGATACACAGTTAGGAAGAGGAACTCGCATTGCGAGGATTAATCGTGTGGAGGTACCGGCTGAGAGGATAGAGGAGATATTAGCAGAGACATTGGCCGCGTTTCCCAGGTCTCAAATTGGGCAGGATGACATTCTCGATGCGCTCGCGGCAGCGGTAACCGCCTACCGGGGATGGCCCGACCATTTGCCAGCCCTGCCCGGACCGCCTCGAAATGGTGAGGAGAACTTGCCGACACAGGATCCGCAAACAGGCTCGCCTATGGAGATGGTGTTTTGGGAACCACCACTCCCAAACGAAGAGTAGCCCTGATCAACGAGTAACAGAAACTTATGGTAGCCACCGACCGCGTATCCGCCATATTCGCCGACGCCCGCGCCGTTCACGCCGACGCGCTGCGGCTGCTGGAGTCGGGCGACATCCGCGACTCGGCAGAGAAAGCGTGGTGCGCCACCAAGCGCGCCACCGATGCCCTGATCCTGGCGAGAACGGGCGAGGCGCCCGAATTGTCGCCGGATACTTCCATCGGCTTGGTCAGGCTGGCCGAAGAAGACAATGCCATCAGTTCCCTGGTTGGACGCTATTACTCCAGACAGGGCCATCTGCATGGAACCTGTTTTTACCTGGGCATCTGTGAACCCGTGGCTGAAATCCACCGGCGCATTCGTCAGACTGCCGACTATATCAGCGATGCCGCGAGGCTGGCCGGCTATACCGAGATTGCCACGCTATGCTCGCAATGACAAAGGAACGCGATTATGAAACTTCTAACCTACGATCCCGGAACCGGCCCCCGCTGCGGGGTGCTGCAGGACGACGCGGTGGTTGACGTGGCGGCCTTGATCGGCGTAGGCCAGCCGCTGCCGGACGTGCGCGCATTGCTGGAACTGGGGGATTCTGCCGTTGACCGGGTGGGGGACGCTCTGGCCAGCAACGTGGCGGCTCCCAGAGTGGCCCTGGCGGATGTCCGGTTGCGCGCTCCGGTGCTGCAACCGCCAACGGTGCGGGACTACATCGTGTATGAAGAACACGCCACGTCCCAGGGCACACGTGAAATCGACCCGGTGTGGTACCGGATGCCGGTGTTCTACTTCTCCAACCCGCTGGTCATCTACGGGCCGGATGAGGAAGTCCCTTATCCGTCGGCATCAGATCAACTGGATTACGAGCTGGAAATCGGCTGCATCATCGGTCGTGCGGGCACCAATGTGCCGGCGTCCGAAGCCCTGCAATACATCGCCGGATTCTGCATCTTCAACGACTGGAGCTCCCGCGATCTTCAGTTTGACGAGATGACGTTTGGACTGGGGCCGGCCAAGGGCAAAGACTCCGCGTCGTCTATTGGCCCGTGGCTAGTAACTACCGATGAGTTGGAACCGTACATCCGTGACGGCCGGCTCGATGTGGCGTGCCACGTCCGGGTCAATGGCGACGACTGGCTGCGAAACGGGGAAGCCGTCAACGCCTACTATAGCTGGGGCGAGATTATCGAACGAGCGTCGAAGGACAGTCGCATCGCGCCGGGCGACGTGATTGGCAGCGGCACCGTGGGCGGCGGTTCGATCCGGGAGTCGATTCGCAAAGGCTATGAGAACGCTCGTTGGCTGGAACCCGGCGACGTGGTGGAGATGGAAGTGGAGCGCATCGGAGTGCTGCGGAACGGGTTGGGCGCGAAAGAGGGCGTTGACCCCAACTACCGCTACCTTCCCAACAACCCCACTGCCACCCCGGAGCGCGGTTCAGCGCGGGATTACCGCTACCACAGAACTCGTTAACCGAAAGACACGGTTCGGAGGAAAACAAGGGCAACCTACATGGTTGCCCTTATCATTTGTGTGCGGCAGTAGGCCAACGAGTCGGTCGGCCGTCCGCAACGGTTGGCTTGCGGGTCAGTCGGCCTCCACGGTGGACAAAAACCGGAGGACGCGTTTGGTGTACTTTTCGGGCTCCTCAGAGTGGGGGCGCACTTCGGCCCATTGGCAGTTGGGCACCAGCCGGTGGACCATCTCGGCCACACGCCGAGGATGAACGTCGTTGTTGCCCGGCATAACCATCGCCGGGACGCGGATGCTCTGGAGCATCTGCTCGGTCATGCCCAAAGTCGGATATGAGCCGTCGAAAAAGGCGTAGATGGTGTCCCGCATGACCTGAACGAAATCTTCGGCGTTCATGGATTCCAGGGTTTTGCGGTACTGGGCATCGGTTTGTGCTATCTCGGGACTAAACGGTGAGAAGCGGTCATCGGCGTCGAACGCGTCCACCACCGACGAAATGCTGTCGTTCTCGGCCATGTCCATGCTCTTGAACAATTTACCGGTGAGGTAACCGTCGCAGATCACGCCTCCGGCGATGTTGGAAGGGAAGATGGCGCGGACGCGCTCGGGGCGACGAAAAGCGCATCCGAAGGATATGGCAGCGCCGAAAGAGCCACCGCCCAGGTACGCCTGGTCCATGCCCAGAGTGTCCATCAGGCCGAACACGTCATCGCAAACCATTTCCCAGGTCTGGACGACCAACGGGCTGCGGGAGCGGCCCCCAAAGCGGCGGTCGTAAACAACTACCCGATGCTCCTGTGAGAGAGCCTCGATCACCGGCTGGTAGCTGCTGGCGACACCCTGGAGCCCACCGGGGGAAAGGATGATGGGTGGTCCGCTCCCCGATTCCTCATAATAGATTTCTGCGCCGTTAACTTTCGCAGTAGCCATGATCAGACCTCCCACAAGCGTTCCGGTATGCGCCCGATGGAATCACCGGGAGCGATTTATCCGGGATTATAGGTGTGCCCGGCGACCGTGGCAACGCACGAACCCAAACCGGCCAATTGCAATTGGTACTGAAGCATCTACGTGATCATCGAGATTGCCACGTCGCTATGCTCCTCGCAATGACAGGTTAAAATGGGTACGCGTGAGAGGTCGATCACGTTTGCCATCATTCCGGTGGCTTGCGTACTATTCAGTGGGGATGAAATCATCCGTAGTGCCAATCTGGTGGATGAGCTTCGAAGAGGCGGTCTGACCGGATTGACGCAGGGAGGGCTCTGTTGCGGATTTTGATTATCGGCGCCAGCGGGTTCATCGGTCAACACCTGGTGCGGCGTTTGGGCGACACGGCTGGCCATGTGGTCTCAGGCACCTTCCTGTCACGCGCTCCGGCAGACGACAGCAACGACTGGTACCCGGTCGAGCTAACCGACGCCGCGGGCCTGGAGCGGGTATTCCAGCGTACTCAGCCTGACGTGGTGGTGCATCTCGCCGCAATGGCGGACGTGGGCAGGGCGGAACGGGAACCTGCGAGGGCTACGGCCATCAATGTTTCCGCAACGTCAACAATTGTGCGGCTAAGCGACGCACACCGGGCCAGGCTGGTTTTCGTTTCTACCGAGTACGTATTCGACGGCCAGCGCGGTTACTACCGTGAGGGCGAAACCCCAAACCCCACCACCCACTACGGCCAAACCAAATGGGAAGCTGAACAGGAAGTGTCCAAGCTGGCGGCCCGCAGCAGCATCCTGCGGACCAGCATAGTGTACGGATGGCCGGAGCCGGGGCAGCGAAATTTCGCACAGTGGCTGATCGAACGTCTGCGGAGCGGCGATTCTTACGATGGCCCCACCGACGTGTATCGAACACCGATTTACGTTGGACACCTGGTGGACGGCATCGTGAAGTTGGTGGAGGGAGACTACGCAGGCATCCACCACGTGGCCGGTGGCGATTGGGTGAGTATGTATGACTTCGCGTCCGCGGTCGCCGAAGGGTTCAGCCTGGACCGGCGGCTGGTGATCCCGACCGGTATCGCGTCGGGAGAACCCCGTGGCGCTAACGCACAGGAACACGTCGCGGCGGGCAGGGTCCCTGATTTATTGGGGCTGGATTGCACCCGGACGATGGGCCTGCTGGGGCTGCGCCATCCTGGCCTGAACGAAGGGATCGCGGCGATGCGGGGGAGTGCGGTTGTTTAGCGTGCACGGCCTGATCCGCCGATGAGTAACATGGCATCATCATGTGTGATACGATGCGGCGAACCAGGTTCGTGGGATCAAGACGCTAATCTGACCGTTACCTCGTGAGACTTGGCGGTGTCCTCATTTTTTATTGTATTTAGTTACTGGAGCGTTCGAGATGATTAGATTCGGCTTTCAGTTGCTCGTGATCTCAGTGGTCCTTGTCGGAGTGATTTCCTGCCGGTCAGAACCAGAAGTAGACGTGAATGCCACAGTCGAAGCGAGCGTGGCAGAAGCAGCCCGAGCAGAAGACGCGGCGTCAGCCGACGCAACTATCGAAGCCCTCAACGCCCAAATCCAACAGCAAACCCCAACAATGCAGGCTACTGAGCCCGAATTGGCCGCCACCATTGCAGCCTTGGAGTCTCGACTTCAGCAGGTTTCGGAAACGGGGGCGCAGAGTGCAACCGGCCAATCTCCTCAGGTTCAGCCGACAAATGCTACCGAGCAGACGCCGCAACCGCCCGCCGCAGTGCCGACCAGATTACCCAGTGCACAGAACCCCGGTGGCGACTCGATCCTGCACGACCCCGTGTGGCGCGGCAATGAAGACGCAGTGCGGGCCCTACTCCAGGCCGGAGCAGACCCGAACGCACGCAACTCGGACGGCAACCCCGTGATTCACGAGGCGGTCTGGCGTAATCATGCCGACATCGTGCAGTTACTTGTGGACGCCGGCGCGGACCCCAACTCATTGGATGCGGACGGTGCGCCGATCTTGATCGAAGCAACCTGGCGCGAACATTCCGGCGTGGTTAGGATCTTGGTCGAAGCAGGTGCAGATCCTCTGCTCGCTGCTCCGGACGGAAAAACGGCGATCAGCGAAGCAGCCTGGAGAGGGCATACCGAGATTCTCGAAATTTTGACCTCCGGCGGCAATTAGAGGGTGTCTAAAAAAGGCCTAATTGGGATGGGAGGATAAGGGCGTCACATAGGGGGCGGGGCGGTGGTGGCGGCGGCGGACGTTTGTTCCAACGCGGCGTGGCGTGAACCGGAGCCGAAGATGGGCCGGCAACTGGATTCCCGCTTTCGCGGGAATGACGGTGGTTGTCAACACAACCTAGCTTATTTCGGCGATCGCTTCGATCTCCACGTCCAATCCGTCTTCGGCCAGGGCCGTGATCTCCACCAGAGTGTTGGCGGGATATTCACCCTGAAAATACTCGGTGAACAGCGCCTCCTGTTCTTCCCGGTGCGACCGCCAGTCTGGGATGCTGGTGACGAAGGTGGTGATTTTGACGATGTCGGAGGGGTTCCCGCCCTCTTGCGCCACGATGCGGGTTATTCGGTCCAACGTCACCCTCAGCTGTTCCATTACCGACTTGCCCTGAGCGTCGGCGCCGCGGGCGGTGCAGCCGGCGATGAAAAGCAGGTTGCCGACCCGGACGCCTCGGCTGAAGGTGGACCCGGACGGGGCGATATCCGGGTAATTATTCCTGATTTTGTCCACGGTTAGTCTCCTTATGTGGGCGTTCCAACCCAGCGAGTCTGGTAGCGGACTGCGCCACTGGGGTTCAGGACAAGGATAAACGGGAAACCACGATCTGGGCCACTGCGACATAACACACAGGGCCAATGGCACGATTCGGGTGCGGTCCGGGGTCGGGGACTTGCGATTCGGCGGGTGGATTCGGCGTTGGCGTCCCGTTCCCTGGTGGGATTTGGGATTGCCGTATCGCTGGCTCGCTTCGCAATGACAGGGGCTGGAAGGCGGCCGCGGATCAGGCATTGCAGAGGGCCAGGGATCGACCTGCTTAAGTTTTGAAATGTTCTCACATGATAAATGATATTGACGTACGTCAACGTTAGGAATACGATGGTGCTAATACCAGTACCGGTAGCGACGCCGGCGCCTGCGGTTGTCCATCTTAATTGGTGTGCAAAGCGGGAAAAGATTGGCGCATACGACCTGGGCGTGAAGCAGTGCAACGGGAAACCGTAATCGCCAAGGAGTTGCCGGTAAATGACCGAGGACACGTACTCAGGAGGAGAAAGAATGGCAGACAAGGATATCGCATTAATGGCCCACTTGATGCGCCGCGCCGGTTTCGGAGCGACGTACGAAGAACTGGAGGCCCGAGTCGCCCAGGGCTACGAGGCCACTGTAGAAGAACTGTTGCATCCGGACACGCAGCCCGAGATCGAGCGTGACCTGTTGATGCGATATCAACCACAGTGGGTATCCCAGGCGGGACTGGAGGGTCAGCAGGAAGAATGGACCTTCCGAATGATCAATACCAAGCGCCCGCTGGAAGAGAAGATTGCCCTCTTCTGGCACCAGATCTTCTGCACCGGCCACGCCAAGTGTGAATACCCGAAGCAGCAGCAGATCGAGTTCGAAATGTTCCGCACCATGGGAATGGGAAACTTCCACGACCTGTTGTTGGGACTGTCGATGGACCCGGCAATGATGTTCTACCTTGACAACTGCATGAGCCACAAGGATGCCATCAATGAGAACTGGGGCCGCGAGTTGCTGGAGCTCTTTTCGTTGGGCGTCGGTATGGACGGTGTGGCTAACTATTCTGAGGATGACGTGCAGGAGTGCGCCCGCGCCTTTACCGGCTGGACGGTGACCAACTCGGTCCCCAGGTATCCATACGGCAAGTACGAGGCGGCCTTCATCTACGACCCGTCGGACCACGACTATGGCGAAAAGACGTTCCTGGGCGAGACCGGGAGCTGGAACGGCGAAGACGTCGTGAAGATCGTAGCCAGGCAGCCCGGCGCGGCGAGGTTCATCGCCAGGCACCTGTACAACTTCTTCGTCGCCGACGAGCCGCAGGTTCCGGCATGGCAGGACACGCCCCCCAGGGACCCGGAAGCCATCAAGATGCTGGAGGACGAGTACTTCCGCTCCAACTATGACGTCCGCTCGATGCTGCGGGTACTGTTCAACTCCGACTTTTTCAAGGATGCCCGTTTCACCAAGGTGAAGAGTCCCACCGAAACCGTGGTGGGAACCATGCGCCTGGTCGGCGACTTTGACATGCCCAAGCCCGGCTTGAACGCCATGACCCTCACCATCCGGTACATGGGTCAGGACCTGCTCAATCCTCCGACGGTTGAGGGTTGGCATACCGGCAGGGAGTGGATCGACAGCGGAACGCTGGTAGAGCGCATCAACTTCACGGCAGACGCTGTGGGCAACACGTCGCACCGCGGAGTCCAGGCCATCATCAATCGCCTGGGTGCTGAGGGAGCCACCATTTCGCCGGAGCAGCTGGTTGACGGCTGCCTGGACATGCTGGGCGCCTACGAGTTGGCTGACGTGACCCGCAACGAGTTGGTGTCGCTGGCCCGCAGCGAAGGCGAGTTGCAGACCGGCACCGAAGAGTTCGGCCAGAGGGTGGGGCAAATGTTGCAGTCCATCGTGGCCACCACCGAGTACCTATTCGCATAAAGAGGGAGGACTAAAGAAATGACATCCACCAAAAAAGACCCGGTGCTGGTGGTCCTCCAGTTGTCAGGGGGCAACGACGCTCTGAACACGATCATTCCTTATGGTGATCCCCTGTACCTGGACAACCGGCCCAACGTAAGAATACCCCTCGACCAGGTTCTCCCGATCAACGACCAGATCGGCTTCAATCCGGCGATGGCCCCGATTAAGCGTCTGTACGATGACGGCAAAGTTGCCATCATTCAGGGCGTAGGATACCCCAGCCCGAGCCGTTCCCACTTTCGTTCCATGGACATCTGGCACACCTGTGAGCCGGACAAGGTGGGCGACGAGGGTTGGCTGGGCCGGACCGTGCGCGACCTGGACCCGGGGAAGGAAAACGTACTGACAGGAGTCAACTTTGGCCGGGGTCTTCCCAGGTCACTGGTAGCCCCCGGAGTTCCGGTGGCTTCGGTTGGCAACCTTGAAACCTACGGGGTGCTGACAGGTATCGAGCTCGAAGAGCAGCGAACCAAGGCCCTCGACGTGTTCTCCAGGGTCTATTCGCCGATGATCGGCCAAGGCCCGGTGCTGGACTACTTCGCCCACACGGGTCTGGACGCCTTGGAAGGGGCCGACATCCTCAGCACCGCCCCCGCCATGTATTCCTCCTCTGTTGAATACGGCGACGACACCGTCGCTCAGTACATGCGCAACATCGCGCAGGTACATTTGGCCGGGTTGGGAACCAGGGTGCTGTATACGACGGCGCCCTACAACAGCTTTGACACCCACGCCGGCGAGCTGGCGAACCACACCAGGCTGTGGAACGAGACATCGCGCGCGGTGGCCGACTTCTACGACGACCTGAAGGAACACAACGCCGGAGAAGACGTGGTGTTGCTGGTCTTCACCGAGTTCGGGCGCCGGGTACACGACAACGGATCCGGCACTGACCACGGTTCGGGCGGCGTGGCTTTCGTAGTAGGCGATGCGGTAAAGGGCGGACTCTACGGCGAATATCCCTCTCTGGAGCAGGAAAAGCTGCTGGAGGGAGACCTGCACTTCAACAACGACTTCCGTGGCGTCTACTCCGCGCTCCTGGAGAAGTGGATGGGCCTGGATGCCAAGCCCATCGTTAACGGAGCGTTCGAGCAGATGGAGTTCATTTAGTCAGACACTGTGAGGTAAGTATGACCCCCACCAGAATATCGCACGTACAACTACAGTACAGCCACACCATCGGGCGGGGCGAACAGTTCGGGCCGGGATTCACGTATCCGGTTCACATGGCCCGGGGCGAGGACGATCTCATGTACGTCCTGTGCCGGTCTCCGGAATACCGGCCCGAGGGCACCCGAATCGCGGTTTGCACCGTGGACGAGGAATACGTCAACGCCTTCGCCAGAGGCGTACCCCAGCAGGGGCCGCACGAATATAACTTCGACGATGGTTCCCTGGTTTGGCCCGTTACCGTAGCCATCGCCAGCAATGGCAATGTCTACGTGTCTGATGAATGGATGCATCGGATATCCATCTTCAGCGGAGACGGGGAATACCTGGGCAAATGGGAAGAACGCTTAGGTAGCGGTGACGGCGAGCTGAACCGGCCCGCCGGACTGGCCATCGACAAGGACGACAACGTGTTCGTCGTTGACAGCATGAACCACCGGGTGCAGAAATTTACTCCCGACGGCAAGTTCCTGTCCACGTTCGGTTCGTTCGGCGACGGGGACGGCGAGTTCCACATGCCCTGGGGAATCGACATCGACAAGCAGGGCAACATCTTTATCGCCGACTGGCGGAACGACCGCATCCAGAAGTTTACGGCCGACGGTCAGTTCCTGATGAAGTTCGGTTCTTCCGGCTCGGGTGAAGGCGAATTCAATCGTCCCACCGACGTTGCGGTTGACAAGGACGGCATCATCTACGTCGCCGACTGGCTGAACGATCGCCTGCAGGTCTTCGATCCGGACGGCAACTTTGCCGCCCTCAAAACCGGTGATGCCACTGTCTCCAAGTGGGGCAAGGACAAACTGGACGCGAATCCGGAGATGTGGGGCGAGCGGGAGCGCGCGCAGGGAATGGAGCGGGAAAAGGACTTCTGGGCCCCCACCGGGGTTACAGTGGACGATTCCAACGCGGTGTTCGTCTGTGAAGGCCCTCGCAACCGTATCCAGGTTTACCGCAAGCAATCATCCACCTTCATGGGGCCCAGGCTGTAGCCCCAGACAGAGTTACACTCGTTGGGAAGGCCTCCGACTAAAGCGGACGAAAGCCTCTGATCGAGGCTTCTCCGGCAGAGGGCGGGGGCCTTCCCACTGTGCTACACACCGTTGTAATCTCACGCGTACCCGCTTTAATCTGTCATTGCGAGGAGCACAGCGACGTGGCAATCTCGATGAGGCTGAACACACGTCGACGAACCGCCGTTGCTACGGCGACGAGATTGCCAACCCCCGCATCGATTGCGGGGTCGCAATGACAAAGTGGGTACGCGTGAGACCGTATAGGAGCTTGTCTTTGTCATGCCCATCACGGTAGCCCATATACCCAATCTGGAATGTGAAGCGTTCTATTTCGACATGGAACGCCGCGGTATTGAGTTGCGAAATATGGAGCTCAACGCGGTGGCCGATGCCCTGGAACAGGGGGAAATAGACGCGGGGCCGGTTTCCCTGGTGGATACTTTCCGGCTGGCGGACAAGGCCAGATTCATGACCGGGTTTTGCGTCGCGTCGGTTGGGATGGGGATGGCCAGCGTACTCCTGTCCAAAGAGCCCATAGAGACCTTGAGCGAGGACCGGATTGTCGTGGGCGACGGCGACTCCACATCCGTAAGCCTGCTTAAAGTCCTGCTGAGGTTGAAACATGGGGTCAACAGCGGGGCGTTCGTCGATGAACAATCCGACCATGACGCGTACCTGTTAACCGGCAACGGGGCCCTGCGCAACCGTCGTGGAGCGCGCGGGTTTCCGCACCGGTACGACCTGGGGGAAGAATGGCAGGCGTGGACCGGGTTGCCCTTCGTCTTCTCCCGGTGGATGGCCAATGCGGAGATGGAACGGGGGGATTATGTGGTGGTGGAGGATGCCCTTTTTGTCGGGCAAGAGGACTGGATGAACAACCTGTACAAAGTGACGGGACCCCGCAATGACCTGCGGATGCTCCCAAGGGAAGTTGTGGAGTACGTTCAGGGACTCAGGTTCTTCATGGGGGTGCCGGAAGAACGGGCCATCGCACTGTTCCAGGATAAGATCGCGATGCTGGGTGAAGTTTAGGCTAGGGGGTGTCGTCAAAATGGCGGTAGGGTGGTAGATTGCTGGAAATGGGGAGAGTGTGGAAGGTGGGGGTATAACGGTAGCGCACCGGCGCCACGATATGACCGATGAGGTTTGGGAGCGGTTGAGGCCGCATTTGCCTGGGGGAGAGGGCAAGAGGGGCCGACCGGCCCAGGACAACCGGCGGTTTATCGACGCCGTGTGCTGGATACTGCGCACCGGCGCTCCTTGGCGAGATTTGCCCCCGGACTACGGAGATTGGAAGAACACCCACCGCCGCTTCTGCCGCTGGCGGGACCGGGGCGTGTGGGCCGGACTGTTGGAGGCGGTGATTGATGACCCTGATTTCGAGTGGCTGATGATAGACGCCAGCTATATCAAGGCCCATCCCCACAGCGCCGGCGCCCGGGGCGGAAATCAGTCCATTGCCCGCACAAAAGGGGGCTGAACAGCAAGCTGCACCTGGCGGTGGATTCCCACGGAATGCCGGTAAGGCTGGCGGTGACCGAGGGTACGTTTGCCGACTGCTCCCAGGCTTTGCCTCTGATTGAGGGCATAGCAGCGGAGTGCCTGCTGGCGGACAAAGCCTATGACACCAATGAAATCATAGCCACCGTCCGGGAATTGGGAATGGACCCGGTGATACCGCCCAAAAGCAACCGGAGAGAAAAGCGGGACTATGACCGGGCGCTGTACAAGCTGCGGCACCTAGTGGAGAACGGATTCCTGGAATTCAAGCAGTGGCGCGGGGTGGCGACCCGCTATGCCAAGAGAACGGCGTCGTATTTGGCCATCTGCCAGCTCCGGGCAGTGATGATCTGGAGCAAACTCTTTTGACGACACCCCCTAGGGTATGTTGACGAATACCGTCATTCCCGCGAAAGCGGGAATCGAGTGGCCGCAGTCGTTAATCACGGTTCTGACTCTTTCATCTTACCCTCTCTGGATTCCCGCCTTCGCGGGAATGACGGGTTGGAGGGATTCGGGATCGTCGTGCCGCGGTGGGCGTAGACCGCGCTGAGAAACACGTTCCGCCGCTGGATAAAATGACGACCTCTCCCGGATATGGGAGAGGTCGAATAATCGGCGAGGCTCACGCGTACCCACTTTGTCAAACCAAACTGGCCTACTGTCATTGCGAGGAGCGCAGCGACGTGGCAATCGCGTTGAGTTGAACACGCGTCGGCAAATCACCATTGCCAGGGCGACGAGATTGCCACGCTGCGCTCGCAATGACAGGTGGGGGTGGGCACTCCTCGCAATGACAGATTAAAGTGGGTACGCGTGAGATCGGCGGGGGATGGACCGGATTTAATCGTCGGCTGCCGGGACTGGCACGGGTGGATTTGCCACGTAGGGTTGACTGGTGGCGGGATCGACTTCAAACGGGCCGGGCAGATCCAGATCCTTGGCAATCTCATGGACGGCGGGGATTACTTCCTGTCCCATGAGCCGCAGGCTGCGCATGGCGTCGTCGTGGGTCATGGCGCCGTCGCCGTCCCAGAAGAAAATGCTCCCGGGGCGGATGGTTTCCAGGACGTGGCGAATCTTGGGGATCACGCTGTCGGGTGTACCGGAGATGATTGTATAGTCTGCGATCTGCTGCTCGTAAGGACGCCCCAAGGCTCCGCCAGGACCGGCGTTGCCGCCGCGGGCGGCGGTGGCTACGGATTGGGTTGGGAGCACCCGACGGCGGGAAGTGAGGCCAGGGAGGTTGAGCAACGCCGGGTTGACGGTACCCTCATTGCCGGCCAGGAATGGGTTGCTGGGGCCCTGTACGTACTTGCGGGCGGTTGCTTCGGCCAACTCTTCGGTTTCGTCAACGTGGACCTTCCAGAGGTAACCGATGTTCTGGGGGCCGGACTCATAGCCCAGCTCAGCAGCAGTGTCGTGGTAAAGCTGGAACGCCTGCTTGGTGGGTTCCATCTCGGTGGCAAGCATGATGTAGGGAATCCGCTGCTCTGCCGCCCACATCAGGGAATCTCGACTGACCACGCCGGGCAGCCAGATGGGAGGATGAGGCTTCTGATAGGGTTTTACCCAGGGATTGACGTGGCGGAACTGGTAGTGCTTGCCTTCCCAGCGGAATGGGCCGGGAGTAGTCCACGCCTTGACGATCAATTCGTGGGCTTCCTTGAACCTTTCCCAGTTGTAATGGGGTTCGACGTTGTGGGCCACGCTCTCCCGGCCGGTGCCGCGCACCCAGCCGGATACCAGCCGGCCGCGGGAGATCATGTCGATCATGGAGAGCTGCTCCACCAGCCACAGCGGGTCGTCCCAGATGGGAATGATGTTTCCCAGCAGGACGATCTTGGCCCGCTGGGTGATGCGGGCAAGGATGGAGGCCTCCACGTTCATCGCGCCGCCCATACAGAACGGAGTGCTGTGGTGCTCGTTGAGCATCAGGCCGTCGAAACCCATTTCTTCGGCATATATCTTCTCATCGAGGTAGCGGTTGTAAAGCGTTGCCCCCAACTCGGCATCGTAAATTTCGTTGCTGACGTTCAGGTCCATAATCGGTTTACCCGTGGCCCCGAAATACCCGGACTTTGGGTCCTGGTATGGCCGTTCAGTGAAGTATCCAATGAACATTTTAATTCTCCTTCCGGCTCGTGCTACAAGGCGGATTCTAACATAGCCAAGAAAGACCTAAGACGCCAGGAAGTCCTTCACGAGGCGCACGAAGTCGTCGGTTTTCTCCAACTCCGGGCGATGCCCGCAGTTTTCCAGTATGTCCACGCGGGAGCCGGGGATAGACTCGTGATACAGCCGGCTGGCGCTGACAGGCACGATGTTGTCTTCCCTACCCCATATAATCTGCGTAGGAAGGTTCTTGAGGCGGTGGAGCAGGTTGGGGAGGCCGGGGTAGTACATGTAAGGGCGCCAGCTCAACCGGCAAGCTTCCTCGCGGGCCACTTCCCACGCTTCGGTTAATTCGGCGCTGGGTTCATCGGGACAGACCTGTTGGAATTCGGGGGTGTTTTCCGGGTCATGGAAACCCTCGGTTAAAAACTCCCTGGCCACCGCCAGGAACATGTCATAAATCTCGCCGGTGGGGGGTTTGATTCCGGCCGGACCGACCAGCACCAACTTCTTGAACAGGTTGGGCGACATGGATGCCATTTCAGCAGCCAGCCAGCCGCCCAGGGAGAAACCGAGCAGATTGACCTGCCGGAGTCCCAGGTCCTCAATGGCCTCGAGGTACCATCCCGCCAGATCACGCACGTTCATGATCCATTCCTGCCGCTCGGTTTCACCGAATCCGGGGTGGGAGGGTATGTACAGGGTGTATTCCTGGGCCAGAGCTTCGTGGTATCGGTACAAACCGTGGTGGCCCAACTCGTCGTGGAGGATCAGCAGCGGGTCGCCGTTACCTCCCCGGGCCAATTGGAGCCGGGCGCCTGCGACGTCCACGAATTCCTGGGTCCATGCTGATCCGACTGTCGCCATTTGCCGAGTCCTCCTCTGGAAAGGGGTATGTAAAAAGGGGCGTCCGCCTTGATCTGGGCGACTCATAATAACATGGCGGCGGGCCAGGGCAGGTGATGTCCAAACAGGTAAGTCTCCGGTTCGCATTGTTTGTACTGGCGCAAGTGGCCTCGACGGGAGGTTGTCCCAAGGGGCCGCACGATAAACCGCGCCGCTGGGCGGAACGTAACTGTTCCGGCTGTGGTCAATTGGCCTGGATAGCGCCAGCCAAATCCCGAAATCAAGGAGCAGACGTGTACAGGGTCGCCGCGTCTGCTCCTGATTTGTCCCCCAGTGGACCCGAGCCGGTAAAGCGCCTACTGCTGCGGTCCCCAAACGTAGTCTGGGACATCCCCGTGGCACTGCTGGCAGCCTTCCACTCTGCCTTCCTTCTCCACCGTGCCATCGGCCAGAACCTTGAGCCAAAACCAGTTGCTATGGTCGGGGTTGTAGCCCGACTTTTTGTACATGATAGTGTTGGCGGCGTGGTCGCCGGCAGGGGTGTAGTTTTCCTTGACGATGATGGACCCGTCGGGTGTGGTGGCGCTCTTCTCGACAGCTTCGAAGGCTGCCGGGTTGAGGTAAGTGGTCAGGAGCATGCCGTGGGGGTCGTCGCCCTGGTATTTCTCTTCTGTCCCAGGCCAGAGTTTCCAGGCATCGTTATTTTGGTAATCCACTTCCTCCAGGTAAGCCAGCACCGAGGCAGAGGTAGTGTCGGGAAGTTCCGGCTCACCGGAGGAGCCACAGGCTGCGACGAGCAGGGCGACGCTCAATATCCCAAGCGCTGATAGCCAGAAAAGTATTCGAGGTTTCGGCATAAAGCCCTCCCTGGATGTGAATTTTTCGAGGGCCAGTCTATCACAACCCAAATCTCGAATGGCAGTGGCCGCGTCAATCCGTCAGGGCTATCGCATATGAAATTACAGCCACGTCACTCCGGCGAAAGCCGGAGTCCAGAGCTTGTAATCTGCTGGATTTTCGCAGCGAAGATACCGCCATAGGTCACTGGATTCCCGCTTGCGCGGGAATGACGGTGGTTAATTGGTCCATATGCGATAGCCCTGGTCAATCGGTAACTGTTCACGTTTGAGGGGACGAAAGCGGTTTGCGGTGGAAATTCCGTGCTCGGCTGCCTCTCTGCAAGAGGCCGAATGGCCCGTAGGTCCCCACAGGTCTGAACAGTTACGCGGATTGTGCGCTCTTTTTGCGGGGTTCACCCATGCCACGGCCCCTGGTTCGTGTTAAGATTCGGGGTGAAATCTGGTAACAACAGGAGTAATCATGGGATCCATACGACTATATTCCGGCGACGACGGCGAATCTCACATTGAAGAAATCGACCCGCCCACCGACCCCGCGTGGAGCCAGTTGCAAAATGCCAGGGGAATCGTATTCCGGGCATCGCAGCCGGGGTATTTCAGTGATTGGCACGTGGCTCCACGTAGACAATACATAATCACACTGTCGGGGGAAGCGGAGATTGGGCTCGCCGACGGGACGGTCCACCGACTGGGCCCCGGAGATGTCAACCTTGCCGAAGACTTGACGGGCCACGGCCACACGACTCGCGTCGTGAGCGAGGTTCCCAGGGTAACCGCCACAATTCACCTGGACGATTAGTTCAACGCCCGGCTCCGGTTGCAGTGGCGGCTGCGCGGGCAGGCCTTTTCAAAGTCCTCCGACCTCCGCTCATGGTGAGCTTGTCGAACCATCGGCGACCGTCCTTCGACAGGCTCAGGACGAGCGGGTGGTTGATTTCCACAACTTTGAAAAGGCCCGGTCTGCGGACTGTTGGTGATAGGTTTCGGGCGGAAAAAGCAGTATACTTTCGAAAAGCGTGGCGAACGCTTCCTGAGCGAACGATTAAATTATCCCTAGAGGAGATAGCGCTATGGGTAACAACTACAGTATTTGCGTAGGCGCCGTGGGATTCGGCGGCGGTGTTTGGCACAGCCCGGACGGGGGAGATAACTGGAACCGGATCAGAGATCCGTTCCCACTGGGCAGCCAGGTGCGGGCGCTGGCAGCGTACCCCGACGACCCCAGCCGGATATTGGCCGGATCTGATAACGGCATCTATCGCAGTGAAGATAAGGGCGCGACGTGGGAGAAGCTGTGGTCGCCCATGGATGGGGTTCCTATCTGGTCGATAGCCATCGACCCGCAGGATACACAAACGATTTTTGTGGGCATAAAACCGGCGGCTCTTTACCGCTCCCGGGATGGCGGCCAAAGCTGGACCCGGTTGTCCGTACAGATGGCCCAGGAATGCCACATCGGGCCCCCCATGGTTACCATGCTGATGGTCGATCCCAAGGATCACCGCACGGTTTGGGCCGGCGTAGAGGTCGATGGTGTGTATCGCAGCCTGGATGGCGGGGACACCTGGACCCACGTGGAAGGTGGCGTACACCCTGATATCCACGGCATGGCCATCAGCCCCGGGGAACCGAACAAGGTCTTTGCCAGCACTCCACGAGAGATTTTCTCCACCACCGACATGGGTGAAAGCTGGGAGTCTGTGGTTACAACCGACCGTTTTGTCCTACCCTACAGCAGGGGTATTGCCATCAAGCCGGACGACCCCAACGTGATTTTCGCGGCGGTAGGCGACACGGCCATCGGCAGCACCGGAGCAATCCAGCGTTCCAAGGATGCCGGCAAGACGTGGGAGACGCGACCGCTTCCGGTAGAACCCAATTCCAATATCTGGTCCATTGCCACACACCCGGCAGACCCCGATTTCGTTCTCGCCTCCAGCCTGCTGGGCGAGGTTTACTCGAGCAGTGATGCTGGCGACTCCTGGCAAAAGCTCAAGAGAGAGTTCAGCGAGGTGGGCGCGATGGCGTGGGTTCCCAACTAAGACTTGGAGCAGGGCCGCGCCCCTCGCAATGACGGGGGTCATTCGACGGGCTCAGGATGAGCGGGATGTTGGGGGTGGGTACGCCCCTCACCCCCGGCCCCTCTCCCAACGGGAGAGGGGAGTTGAATCCAACATGGATGAACGTGCTTTGACGGGTTCAGAATGAGCGGGGGGTTCACCCTCACCCTACCCCCTCTCCCATCAAGGGAGAGGGGGTAGGGATGTGCGGGGACTGCGTTTTCTGTACACCTGCGGTTGTTTCACGTACCATTGATGTCATGCTGCTCACCATCTCTACGACCTATAAGCCGGCAACCGACCTGGGATTTTTACTGCACAAGAATCCTAGTCGATTTCAAACGTTCAACCTTCCATTCGGCAGGGCTGACGTTTTTTACCCTGAAGCAGAGCAAGACCGTTGCACCGCAGCGCTGCTGCTGGATATCGACCCAATTGGGCTGGTGCGTGGCAAACCCGGTGGGCCTAACACCGGGGGCTGGCTCGAGCAATACGTGAACGACCGGCCCTATGTGGCGTCATCACACCTGAGCGTGGCAATCGCTACCGTGTTCCGGAGCGCGCTGGCCGGCGCCAGCAAGGATCGTCCGACCCTGGCAGACCAAGCCATCCCGCTGGAGGCGAGGATTGAAGTCGTACCTTCCCGCGAAGGCGCCGACCTCATCCGGAGTTTGTTCCAGCCTCTGGGTTACAGCGTTGCGGTTCGGGGGCATGAACTGGACGACCGGTTCCCGGAATGGGGAGCCAGCCCGTATTTCAGCGTGGAACTCGCCTCGAAAGTACGGCTGCGGGATCTGCTGGCGCACCTCTACGTGCTGCTGCCCGTGCTGGACGACGACAAACACTACTGGGTTGGCGACGACGAGGTGGACAAGCTGCTGCGCTATGGTGAGGGGTGGCTGAACAACCATCCACAACGGGACCTCATCTCCCGGCGCTACCTGAAGCACCAGCGTGACCTTTGGCGTCAGGCGCTGGCACAACTGCTTGACGCGGGCCAGGCTGACCCCAGCGTAGCCACCGTGCGCTACGGCCAGGAAGAGGAGCAACTGGAAGCCCCGATCAAGTTGGGTGAACAACGCATCCAGGCGGGGCTGGACACTCTGCGCTCGCTGGGCTCAACCCGTGTGGTCGATCTGGGTTGTGGCGAAGGCAGACTGATCAGTGAGCTGCTCCGGGAGCCGGCGATTCGTTCAATCACGGGTGTCGACGTCTCTCACCGGGCGTTGGAAACGGCCCGCGAGCGTCTGCATCTGGATACCATGCCCAACCAGCAACGGGAACGCATTAACCTGCTGCACGGTTCTCTTACCTACCGGGATAAGCGGCTTTGCGGTTTTGACGCTGCCATCGCCATGGAGGTGATCGAGCACATCGACCCGCCGCGACTCGATGCGTTCGAGGAGGTGGTGTTCGGCTCGGCGAAACCCGGCGCGGCGCTCATCACCACGCCCAACGCGGAGTACAACGCACTGTTCAAGGGGTTGTCCGCTGGGGAATTCCGGCACCGGGACCACCGATTCGAGTGGACGCGGGAGCAATTCCAGGCATGGTCTCGCGGCGTCGCCAACCGCCGCGGTTATGAAGTGCGTTTCGACAACATCGGGCCGGAGCATGACACCCTCGGCTCACCAACGCAGCTGGGAGTTTTTACCCGATGAAGATCACCGTTCCGGAGCTGTGTCTGGTCGCGTTGATCGGCCCATCAGGGTCGGGGAAATCGACGTTTGCCTCAACGCGATTCAAGCCCACCGAGGTGGTGTCGTCTGATGCGTGCCGGGCGATGGTGGCGGACGACGCCAACGACCAGAGCGCCACGCCGGACGCATTTGCGCTGCTCAACTTCATTGCGGCTACCCGCCTGCGGGCCGGCCGGCTCACCGTCATAGACGCTACCAGCGTTCAGGTTCAGGCCCGGAAGTCTCTCGTGGAACTTGCCAGGCAGCATGACTGTCTGCCGGTGGCAATCGTCCTGAACATGCCGGAGGCGCTGTGCCTGGCCCGCAACAAAAGTCGCGCCGACCGGCAGTTTGCCGATCGCGTCGTGCGCCAGCAGGCAGCACAGCTTCGTCGATCCATACGCGGACTGAAACGCGAAGGCTTCCGTTACGTATATGTGCTCAACTCTCCGGAAGAGGTGGAAGCGGCTACCGTAGAGCGGACGCCGTTGTGGACCAACCGCCAGGATGAGCGCGGGCCGTTCGACATTATCGGCGATGTACACGGGTGTTTCGACGAGCTGGCGCTTCTCCTGGAACGCCTGGGTTATGCGCTGGCCGACCGGGTTGGCGCTGACGGTGAAGCCGGCTATGCGGTGACCCACCCGGAAGGGCGGAAGGCCGTTTTTGTCGGGGACCTGGTGGAACCGGGGCCCTGGCGTCACCAACGTGTTGAAACTGGTGATGAGCATGGTGGAAGATGGCGCGGCGCTGTGCGTGGCGGGTAACCATGAGTCCAAGCTGGTTCGCAAGCTAAAGGGCAGGAACGTCCAGGTATCGCACGGGCTGGCGGAATCGCTGGAGTAGCTGGAGAACGAATCCGCATCATTCCGCGAGGGGGCGGCTACGTTCCTGGACGGACTGATCAGCCACTACGTGCTGGACGATGGCGAGCTGGTGGTGGCGCACGCCGGCATGAAGGTGGAATACCAGGGCCGGGCGTCGGCGCGAGTTCGGGACTTTTGCCTGTACGGCGAGACCACGGGAGAGACGGACGAGTGGGGGCTGCCGGTTCGTGGCAACTGGGCGGCCGATTATCGCGGCCGGGCGATGGTGGTTTACGGGCACACGCCGGTCGCGGAACCCGCGTGGCTCAACCGTACCATCAACATCGACACGGGGTGCGTGTTCGGCGGCAAGCTGACCGCGCTCCGGTATCCGGAACAGGAACTGGTTTCGGTTCCGGCGGGGCGTGTTTACTACGAACCGGTGAAACCGCTTTCCGAACCCGATCAGGCCGAAGGGACACCGGCCAGCGCCGAGGATAGGGCGGCCAACCTCCTCGACATCGACGACGTGATCGGGAAACGCATCGTAGAGACGCGGCTGCGGGGCAACATTACGGTGCGGGAAGAGAACGCGGCGGCAGCCCTGGAGGTGATGAGCCGTTTCGCGCTGGACCCGCGCTGGTTGGTGTACCTGCCGCCCACGATATCGCCGGGCGATACCTCCAGACTCCCCGACTTGCTTGAGCACCCGGCTGAGGTATTCAGTTATTACCGCAACAACGGCGTGTCTCGCGTGGTCTGCGAAGAGAAACACATGGGATCCCGAGCAATCGTCGTGGTGGGGCAGGACGCCGAAGTGATAGAGCGGCGGTTCGGCATCGCCGGCGAAGGCATCGGCGCCTGCTACACTCGTACCGGGCGAAGGTTTTTTGAAGACCGCAATCTTGAGTCGCAATTGCTGGCACGGATCCGGTCGGCGTTGACTGCGGCGGGTCTATGGGAAGAGCTGAGCACCGATTGGGTGGCGCTGGATTGCGAGCTCATGCCCTGGTCGGTAAAGGCGCAGGAACTGCTGCGGGAGCAATACGCGGCGGTTGGCGCGGCGGCGCGGGCGAGTCTGGCGCCGGCGAAATCGCTGCTCAAACAGACGGCAAACCGTGGCGTCGGTGTTGGCGGGGCCCTGCCTGGCATCGAAGAGCGGCTGCACCTGGCAGAACTCTACAGCGACGCCTACGCCCGGTATTGCTGGCCGGTAACATCCCTGGTCGATATCCAGCTGGCGCCGTTCCATCTGCTGGCGAGCGAAGGGCAGGCGCATACGGATAAGGACCATCTGTGGCACATGAACGCAGCCGCGCGATTGAGTCAGGCCGATCCGGCGTTGTTCAAGGAAACCCAGCATCAAGTCGTTGACCTGACTGCGGCGAATGAGACTGAGCCGGGTGAGACTCACGCGACACGCTGGTGGGAGGAACTAACCGGCAAGGGTGGGGAGGGCATGGTGGTGAAGCCGCTGGATTTTATTGCCACCGGCCGCCGGGGCCTGGTGCAGCCGGCCATGAAGTGCCGGGGCGCGGAGTACCTGCGGATCATCTATGGCCCGGAGTACACCATGCCGGATAATATCGAACGGCTGCGGAACCGGGGCGTCTCCGCCAAGAGGTCATTGGCCGTTAGGGAGTTTGCGCTGGGCGTGGAGGGTCTGCATCGTTTCGTTGAGGGAGAGCCTCTTTATCGGGTGCATGAGTGCGCCTTCGCGGTACTGGCGCTGGAGAGTGAGCCGGTCGACCCGAGGCTGTGAGGGAAGCGGTTCGAACCGACGGCGCAACCGGGATTAGCCGCTCATGCGTACCCACTTTGTCATTGTGAGCCCGTACTCGATGCGGGGGTTGGCAATCTCGTCGCCGTAGCAACGGCGGTTCGTCAACGTATGTTCAGCCTCATCGAGATTGCCACGTGGTTCGACAGGCTCACCATGAGCGGCTGTGCTCCTCGCAATGACAGCAGGCCAGTTGGATTATAGAGGTTCTTACCAGAGTTGCTGAGACGCCAGACGTGCGCCTTCCACCATGGATGCCAGCTTTGCCCAGGCAATGTTAGTTTCAACCTTCCTGCCCCAGGCGGAGGTGCCGAAACCGCAATCGCTGCCAGCCATGACGTTTTCCCGTCCCACGGAGCGGGCGTAGTTGAGGATGCGCTGGGCAATGAGCTCCGGGTGTTCGATGAAATTGGTGGTGGTGTCCAGCACCCCCGGGATCAGCAGCTTCCCTTCGGGTAGCTTGATGTCTTCCCACACTTTCCATTCGTGGCCGTGCCTGGGATTGGCTCCTTCAAAGGACAGGCCCATAGGACGGGCCTGCAACACCAGCTGAACGATCTCCTTGAGTGGAATGTCGTGGCGGTGGGGGCCTTCGGTATTGCCCCAGCAGAGGTGCATCCGCGTTCGCTCCGGCTCTATGTCCTTGAGGGCGTAGTTGATGACCTCCACGTGGAGTTCTACAATTTTCTTGAACTCCTCCTCCGAAAGGTGGGAGAACTGGGAAACTCGGGTCATGGCGAGGTCGGGGCAATCAATCTGGAGGATGAGGCCGGACGCCGCGATAGCGTTGTATTCGTCCTTCATAACTTCGGCCAGAGCGTAGAGGTAGGATTCCTCGGTGGGGTAATACTCACTGGGAAGGAAATGGGCGATTACACCCGGCGATGCCGCCGTCATGAACACCTCTTCCACGGGTGCATCCGCCGCTACCATTCGCAGAGTTTCGATGTCGCGCTCCACCGCTGGCCAATCCTTCCAGGAGATGGGTCCGGTGCAGGCCGGTTGGGGCATGTTTCGAGAGGACATGGTGGTTTGCGTGGCGGCGTAATCCGGAAAATCGGCATCGTCCAGGCGGGGGCGGCTGCTACGAACGAGGCGTTCGCCCTCGAATCCATTGAGACGTTCTTTGACATAAGTGGCGTACTGTGAGCGGCCCTGCTCCCCATCGTTCACCACATCCAGCCCGATGTTCTGCTGCCGGGACACCACTTCCGAGACCGCGTTGCGGACACCAGCATGAAACAGGTTGGCGTCGAAACTGCGTTGCTCCTCCCGTTCCCGCAGGAGCTCCTGAAGCTCCAGCGACCTGGGGAGGCTGCCCGTATGGGTGGTCAGGATTCTGGATGTGCTTCTCTTCATGGGTCCTCCCTCGGCTGGGAAACGGGATTGAGTAGTGGATGGTATTTTACTCGATTCGCGCCGTGGCCGAGACGCACGAAAAATCGACGACGAACCGTCCCGCGCCGGACGGCAAATCTCCCGGTTCAGAAATGTCCCGGTCAAAAACTCGGCCGGGGGAATTGCCTGCCACGTCTTCAAGGCTGGGATCGATATCCAACTGGTAACGATCTGCTGCCCACGGCGAGGATGGAGTGAACCACCAACTGCTCTCCGCGATGCCGGAATCGCCCTTGCCCGGCAGCGGGTTTCCGTCGGAATCCCGAATGCTGAGACAGCGCCGCAGCAAAGCGTGGTCCAGGGGGCGGCCGAAATCGACCACCAGCGGGTCAGGAGATGCCGGTTCCGGGACGCTCAACTGCCAACGATTTGGGTCTATGCGTGACCTCAGCGCGGGGCCAATGCGGTAACTCCGTCCGGCGTCGGCCTTCAGGGGCTGTCCCGCGGCGTCGCGAAATTCACGATCGACGCATATCCTGATTGGTACGCCTTCAATCAGTGGGTACCCAATTTCGGTGTTGGGAACCAGTCCCCGCTTGATGCGCCCCGGATCAAGCAGCATGGTTAGACGCCGCCGGTCTGAGTCCCACAACTCGGGGTCCGGTGGGAGAAAGACAGCCTCCAAAATCGCTCCCGTATCTTCCCGGCAAACTTTAATTGCTCGGTTCGCCCGGCCTTCGCTCATGGGGCCGGAAAAATGAACGTATATCCGCAACAGGTTGACGGGCAGTTCAGCCGCGGTGGGGTAGATTGCCATGACCTCGGTGGCCGGCGCGCGAGGAGCGGCCGGACGGAGGATGGCCCAGACCTCCGGGCTTGCCTCCTGGCGGTCAAGACCAATCACCAATGAATAGTCAGTGCCTGCCATGAACGGGAAGCGGGGAACGAAAAACACCGCATCCTGTTCTGCGGTGAAATGGCCGGCGACGGGTGGGACGGCGCTGAAATCGCCGCCGGCTGCCAGAACTTCGCTGGGCAGGAGGGCCAGGCGCCGGCCTATTTCGTCGGCGCCCAACCCGTCCAGCTCACCGAACTCGCGTTTAGTCCATCCAGTGGCTCTGAGGCAACTTCGCCCCTGGTGTTCTGCCCATTCCAGGCGCAAGTTGCGGCATTGGGTCACAGTGTGTCGGTGGCGTAGGAGCGCAGGTGAGTGCTGCCGTCCTCGTCCTGCTGCAGCATCAATACGCCGCTGCCGTTGAGGTTTGCCATCCGTTTGACACCGGGATGGGGCAGTATCTGCCGGGGCACACCCACGCCTGGGGTGACCGGGTCCGAAGGACTCTCATCCATGGAATCATCGGGAACTGTCAGCGGCCCCTGCCCGTCGATGTCCTTGCAGGCAATTTTGAACAACGGGTGCCGGTCGTTGCACACCAGCAGGTATTCGCCGCCGTCGTGCTGGTAAGAAATCAGATCCAAGGGCCGATTGTGAGAGCCCAACTCGGCGACAGTTTTGCCCTTCACCTGTTCGCCCGGCGCAAAATCGGAGAGGGAGAATTGCACCACCGGGGTGCAGGTGTAACTGGCCAGGATGCTGCTGTTTCCCTGGTAGGGTACAAAGGCGCGAATGGGGGCTGCCGTTTCGTACTGGCCGTGAGAAACGTGGAATATTTCCAGCGAGTTGGACTCGACATCCCCGTTGAACGGGAAGGGAATCCGGCGCAGGGTGGAGGAGAATTCCTCGTTGGAGGTTCCAGCGACCAACAGCAGTCCGTCGACAAACGACATGTCGGTCACCGTTACCGTCCGCAGCTTCTCCCGCGACACCAGCCTGGGGTCGTCCTCGGCCGCCGCGTCCTCGATGGTGGACTGGGAAAAGGCCACGTTGTCGAGAGACACGTCGCTGATGGTCCCGCCACCGGAAACCTTGACGATCACGGGGACGGCGGCGGCGTCGCTGCCTCGCATGACGGAGAAGTAGAGATTATCGGAGATGGGGTGGACGGCCATGTCCCGGATGGACACGTCATCCCGGGAACAGCCCAGGTAAGACGCCAGGGACATATCGAAGTTGTCCAGGTTGACCGGCTGGTGTCCGCCGCCGGGTTCGGCATCACCGACGTCGACGGCGAATATGGCCGCACCGGCGTTGTCTCCGATGAACAGTATTCCCTCCGGGCCAAAGGCCAGCGGCCCCACCGATTTTATTGATGGTGTACCGACTTCCAGACCAAAATCTTCCAGATTGATTGCAGATACGTACTCAACCACAAGAACCTCCTACGTTTTACGGACTCTAATTATCGCCAGTGTAGCATTGTGTCCATCTTACCGCCACCAGCCTTTGGCCTCACGCATACCCACTTTAATCTGTCATTGCGACCCCGTACTTGATGCGGGGGTGGCAATCTCGTCGCCGTAGCAATGGTGGCTTGCCGACGTGTGTTCAACCTCAACGAGATTGCCACGTGGTTCGACAGGCTCACCATGAGCGGCTGCGCTCCTCGCAATGCAGGTGGGGGTGGGCGCTCCTCGCAATGACAGCAGGCCAGTTTGGTTTGACAAAGTGGGTACGTATGAGACCGTTGGCAACCGGCAGGTCTTTGTTATACTTGGGCCACGCATTACAGGCAGGACTTGAACACGGCGGCGAGGATAATTGCGATGACCACCGAACGACGAAAAGGAACCGTTTCCCTGCGCCAGGTTAGTGGGTCAGCCCGTTCCAGAAAGGTCAGAGTAGATTTGGGCGAGGAATCTGCGTTTGCGACCTTTCCGGCTCCCGTGAAGGTGGGCGACGCTTCGTACTTTTTGGTGCGGGGACGCGACGGCTACAAGTTGTTGTCGACGGTATGCCCGCATCAGGGTGGCGAGATCGAAGACGAAGGCGACGAGCTTTTCGTTTGCGACGGGCACGGATGGCAGTACGAGAAGGGCGAAGGCACCTGCGCCAACCGGCCTGAGTTCCGCATGAAGGCGTTCCTGGTAACCGTCCAGAATGAGCGCCTGGTCGCACTGGTGCCGGACGAATAGCCCGCAATCATGGGGGACGGTTTACGCCTCACGCGTACCCACTTTGTCATTGCGAGCGCAACGCGGCAATCTCGTCGCTGAAACTGTCGCCGTTGCTGCAACGGGATTGCCACGTGGTTTGACAGGCTCACCATGAGCGGCTACGCTCCTCGCAATGACAGATTAAAGCGAGTACGCGTGAGCGGTTTGCGCCGGTTGACTGACTGCCTTGCCGGAGAACGCTCCCCACCGTGAATCGTAAAACCCGCCCCGGGAGACGAAGCCCCGGGGCGGGTTGATTTTCGGGAGTGACACTCCGAGGGGGACTAACCCACCATATCGTAGCTGCGCAGCAGTTTGCCGGGCAGCTCGCCGGTGCATTCGTTTTCCACGAAGGTGACGGTGCCGTTCACCAGGATGTAGCGGATACCCGTGGGTTTTTGCACCAACCGCTTTTCGCCACCGGGGAAGTCCGTCTCGAACCGTGGCTTGTCGTACAGCAGCCCCAACTCCTCCATGTTGTAGATCATGACATCGGCCCAGTCGCCCACGCGCAGAGTGCCGCGACCCTTCATATCAGAGAACGCGGCGGGCAGCGCGCTCATCTTCTGGTGGGCCTGTTCCAGAGTCATCAGTTCGTTGTCGCGAATCCAGTGACCCAGGAAATAGACGGGCCACACGCTATTGACCAGGAACCTGGTGTGAGCGCCGCCGTCGGACACCGAGATATGCACATGGGGATTGACCAGCCTTTCGGCCCGGGCGTCGTCTCCCTGCCCGCCAGCGGGGTGGGCGAACTCGGTTTCCAGGTCTTCATCCAGAGCGATGTCCAGGAACGTGTCCAGTGGGTGCTTGCCCTCAGCCTCCGCGATGTCGGCAATGGACAAACCTTCGTACTTGAGGTTGCGTTCCAGGGCCACCTCCACCACCTGCACCTGCGCCCAGTCGGTCCTGGCATGGGGGCGGTCAATGACATCGCGCTTCATGCCGTCGCGTATGCCGTCTTCAGAAAGCTTGGCGATGCGCTCCTCTTTGGAACCCACGAGCGGTTGAACCCAGTGGGGCATGTAGTCGAACAGGTTGTATTCGGAGAGCTTGAACTCTGCGATGGTGGGCACTGAGCCCTGCTGCGCCAGGACGGGAAGGCCCTCTCGCCGGACTTCTTCCAGCCACTCGTAACCCTCTTCGTCTCCCAGAACCACATGCAACGGACGTCCGCTCATTCGGACCATTTCCGCCAGCATATCCCGCTGGGCGGGGCGGTCATCGGAGATGCCGATGGTCCATCCCAAATGCCCCACGCCGAACTGCCGCAACACCTGGGACAAGGCGTAGAATTCCTCCGGGGATGCCACATGGCTGGGCAGCCAGCTGCCATCCTCCGGCCGGTCCTCCAGGTTCTTGTCCGCGGACAACCCGAACGCCCCGGCCTGCATGGAGTCGTGCAGGATCTGTTTCATCTGGTTCAACTCGGCGTCGGTCACGGAGGTTCGTTCGCGGGCCGGTATCATGCCCAGTACGTAGCCGCGCAGGGGCGAGAATGGCACCAGCGCGCCAACGTTTACGCCCAGACCCTGTTTGTCCAGGCTGTCCATGTATTCGGGGAAGGTCTCCCAGTCCCACCTCATCCCCAACCGCATGGATTCCAGCGGTATTGCTTCGATGCGGTTCATCATGCGCATATTGAGATCCCGATCTTCAGGTCGCGTGGGAGCGAACCCAAATCCGCACTGCCCAACGGTGAGGGAGGTTACCCCGAACCAACCGGACAGAGATGCGTAGGGGTCCCAGTTGAGTTGGGCGTCGTAGTGGGTGTGGAGGTCTACGGCCCCCGGCGCCACGATGCAGCCGCTGGCGTCCAGCTCCCGGGCGCCTCCGGAGTTGATGCGTCCGGAGATCATGGCCACCCGCCCGTCCTTGATCCCAACATCAGCGCGAAGGCGGGGAAGTCCGGTGCCATCGACTACGGTTCCGCCACGAATCACCAAATCAAATTCTGGCATACAGTTACCTCCAACGACGATAATTGTCCATTTCAAAAAGCCCATGCAACGACAAGGGCAATATTCTTACCTTTGAGTGTACGTCTGCTACAAATACATGTCAATTTGGTGACCGATTAGGTGTACATATATCGGCTATATTCTCGAAATCGCCGTTGATATCAGGATACCAACAAACAGCCGTGCAACTTGGTCCGGCTGCGTTGGTCTTACGTCAGCGGGGTGAAGCGGTAACGATGGTCGCGCGGTTGAAGCCGGACGGTTTTCCAGGGGAACGGTCGATGAGGCGTCAGCGGTTCTCACGCGTACCCACTTTGATTTGTCATTGCGAGCGCAGCGTGGCAATCTCGTCGGGGTAGCAATGGCGGTTTGCCGACGTGTGTTCAACCTCAACGAGATTGCCACGTCGCTGCGCTCCTCGCAATGACGGCAGGCCAGTTTGGTTTGACAAAGTGGGTACTCGTAAGCGACTCAAAGCCCACCCAGATTGCTAGGTTGCTGCGCTGCTGATGTTCACCAGGGCAAGTTCGCTCCCCGCAATGATGAGGGCAACGGTCGGCGGTCAACCGGCCGGTCTCCCGGCAACGTTGACGGGCGGGTCCGGTTACTTCACCGCCAGCATGTCACACGCCAGGCCAAGCATGATCTTGGCGCCGCTGACCAGGCTCTTTATGCCCACAGACTCATTGGTGCCGTGAGTGTAGTTCAGCATGGGATCGTCGTCAGGGTGAGAGCCGGAAAACCCGTAGGTTACTGTCCCCAGGGGGCGCGTGAACCTGGAGTCGGTGAAGCCGTTGCTGATGGCCGGCACCCACTGGATGTCGTCCCGTTCCAGGGCGCTGGCAGTGATGGTCCGGATGCTGGTCGCCAACGCAGACTCAAAGGGCGAGGAGTTGGGACGAGCCATGTAGTCGATTTCGTAAGACACGCCGGGAATCTCGGCCAATACCTCGTCAAGCTGGTCCCTAACGTATTGCTCGTCCTGGTGAGGCAGGGTGCGCACGTCGCACGTGAGCCGGATGGACTCGGGAACGCTGTTTGACTTGATGCCTCCTCTAACCATGGTGGGAGTCAGAGTCATGCGGGACAAGGCCCGGAGCATGGAGGCGAAACGGGGGTTGGACGGCTCGATCTCGGCGATGATGTCGTCCACATTGGCCGGGGAAGCCTGATGTTCAATTGCGAACGTCGATAGATGATCGAAGAGGCCGGTGGATGTATCGCGATCCGGATCGTAGTTTTCTATGGAGCTGAGGGCGCTGCTCAAACGGTATAGCGCGTTGGTTCCCTGCCAGGGCAGCGATGCGTGGGAGCTGACCCCTTTAACGTCGATCTCGACCTGTAGACGCCCCTTTTCTCCGACGCCCAAAACGTAGGTCAGGGCGCCCGCCGCCTGGATGGGCGTGCCGCCGCCTTCATTTACAGCATAAGGAGCGGCCAACTTCTCCGGATGGTTGTCGGCAAGCCAACCGAACCCGTACCTGCCGCCGTGTTCCTCGTCTGCGCCGGCAGCCAGGATCAGCCCGTCTTCCAACTCGATGCCGTTTCGCTTCAGCAGTCGGACAGCCATCAGCTGAGCTGTGAGCAGCCCCTTGCAGTCTGATGCGCCACGCCCGAAGATTCGGCCATCGGCGATGGTGGCGCTGAAGGGTGGGAACCGCCACTTGGAATCGTCTTCCACCGGCACGACGTCGGTGTGGGACATGAACATGAGGCCGGCCTTGCCGGACCTGCCCTCCACCCTGGCGATCAAGTTGCCGCGGTTGGGCGCCGACTCCAGAATCTCTGACTGGACGCCGTCCTGGGCCAGCCAGTCGCGCGCTAATTCACAGACCGGGGTCTCGTCGCCGGTGGGCATGAATCCGGTGTTGACCGATGGAATACGGACGAGGGCTTGCTCCAGCGCGATGATATCGTCCTGAGCGGCGTCAACCTGGGCGAAAAGGTCTTGAAGGTCTGGCATGGCCTGTATCCTCCGACTGGTTTGTAATCGGCATTGCGTGGCGAGTGTAAACAGGGCGAAACAGGGTGTCAACGCAGTCCGGCTGAAGGACGATTTTTACCGACGGAAGTTCACGGCAACGACGGAATACGGGCGACACGCGATGGCAGTATGGGCGGTGGTACTGGCGAGGATCAGTCCCCGGTGGCCGACGCGACGGGTTCGGGAGATGGCGCCCTGCCGGACAGGCCGTGTTTCATCACCAAGCCTGCCATGCAGAGGGAGAGGGATGCGAAACTGACGATGGCCAGGGACAGTCCGAGGTCGCCGGTTGCCTGCTGCAACAGGCCCGTAGCCAACGGGCCGAGCGTTATTCCCGCCGAGCTGGACATCTGGATGAAAGCCAGTCCGACGGCGACTTCCCGGGGGCGGATTCCCGGCAGGTGAAACGGTACGGAGTAGAGTACCGGCCAGAATCCCCAGGCTATGCCGTTAACGAAGGTCAGCGCCAACAGGATGGGGATGGAACCGGTCAACGTCATCGCCATGAAAGTAGCGGCCATGGTTGCGCCGGTAGTCAGCAGGATGGTCCGGCCCCGGTCGGACACCATTACCACCCACCCGAAGCCCAGTCCGCAGATGCCGCCCATGAATATGCCCAGCGCAAGGATGCCGCCGGACCAGACGAGGGGCATCCGGTGGGTCTCCAACATCAGTGTCGGGTAGAAACTGAGGAAACCGGACCAGGCCGTGGTTGCGCCCACGAAACCCAGGCCGCCGACCCACAGGTCCCGATAGCGGAGCGTACCCTTCAGGACGCTGGCATCCTGGGACGCGAGGCGCTGGCGGTATTCTGAGGTAATCCGTTCCCGGCCAAATACCATCCAGAGGATGGTCATCACCGCGAATAACCCGACGAAGGAAAACAGGGTAGAACGCCAGCTGTCTCCCAGGGCCATCAGGATGAAGGGTGAGGCAGCCACGCCACCACCCACTACCAAACCGAACATTGCGTTGGAGATGCTGTTGACGAGAACCACCTGGCGGGCTGGGAACCATTGCTGGGTCAGGAAGGCGCGGGCGGGTTGACGGGCAATCACGCTAATACCGAAGGCCACACGGCCCAGGATCAGCACGGCAAAGACTGGGGAGACGGCCTGGGCGACCAGAGACAGGGTTCCCAGGATCATGGTAACGGTGGTCAGGATTTTGGGAGCGAAGCGGGAAGTCCACCAGCCCATTGGGATGGCCAAAGCCAGATTGCCCCAGTAGGCGGCGGATCCCAGCATTCCCTGCTGGAACGGGGAGAGACTCAACTCGGCGCTGATGGCTGGCAACAGGATTCCGATGGTGGACATAATCATAAACCCGGAAACGCTGGCGGTCAGCCAGATACCCATGACCACCCAGCGGTAAGCCACCACCAGCTCGGGAGAATCTTCTGATGAATCCTGTGCCATTTGAGTTGGTCTCGTAGCGATTCCGGTGTGTTTTCGCGCTATAGGTAAACTGCCAATAGCCGGCGCAGTGTATTCCCTGCCCTGAGTGTGGTCAACGCTGCGTCGTTGTTCCTCCAGGGTCTTTCGGTTTTACAAGAAATCCCCTCTCCCTTGATGGGAGAGGGTTAGGGTGAGGGTGAAGGTGTGAGATAGGGAACTATCCTGCGACAGGCTATACCCCTCACCCCAGCCCTCTCCCACAAGAGGAGAGGGAGAATCGAAAGGCCCTGGTTGTTCCTCAGGGCCTTTTAAAAGTCCTCCCTCCGCTCATGGTGAGCTTGTCGAACCGTCGGCGACCGTCCTTCAACAGACTCAGGATGAGCGGGGAGAGGGGAGGGTTTTTATCTGAATGAACCGGATGGACAGGATTTTTGATGTGGTGGCTTTCATTGCGACCCCGTACTCGATGCGGGGGTTTGCAATCTCGTCGCTGAAAGCGCCACCGGCAACCTTACATTGGCTGCCGGCGACGTTGCGTCGGGGGCCATTTCCCGATTTTGCTCCTAACCGCTATCGTCGTTTTCCGAGGTGACGGTCACGGTCACCGTGTCGGTGTCGGACCTGCCTTCTTCATCGGTTACGGTTAGTTGGAACTCCAAATGCCTTGCAGGGTTACCTCGGCCCCCGCCACTCCCGTCAGGTCGGGGCCGGCGCAGGCCGTGGGCGTCGGCAGGATGGTGACGGTTGCTTCCCGCCGGGCGATGAGACAGCCACGCCACCACTTACCACCAAACCGAACATTGCGTTGGAGATGCTGTTGACCAGAACCACCTGGCGGGCGGGGAACCATTACTGGGTCAGTCGATTGCGTGCAGCCGACCGTCTTCCGTACGTACGAACAGTCGCCCGCCAGCGTAAACAGGATCGGTGCGCACGGCAGCAGTCAGCTGGATGCTCCAGCGTTCTGAACCATCACTGCGGTCGAGAGCGTACACCCAACCGGCGCGGTCGCCGAATACGACCAGGTTACCGATCACCACGGGCGAGGCGACTATGCCGTCTGCTGCCTGGAACCGCCATTCTTCAATACCGACTGCAGCATTAACGGCATAAAAATTACCCACGAGATCACCAACGTAGATTGTGTCCTCGGTGAGGGCCGGCGCGGAGATGATTCCCTGGGTCTTCTCAACGTTGGTAGCGAATCGCCATTTGTCGCCAGGCTGGGTTGGCGGTGGCGGCAGGGGGAATCCCCACAGCCAGAGCTGGGACCAAGTGCTGGTGATGGCGTAGCGCCCGGGAAACTCAACAACATCCGCGTCCATTGCGTATAACTTGCCGGCTGACACAAAGTACACCAAATTGTTCCCGGTTACGGGAGCGTCCACCAGTTGAGCGGTGGTGCGGAACCGCGCCCTTTCCTGACCGGTGCGGGCGTCTAACGCATACAGGCTGCGATCAGAAGACGCGACGTAGGCCACGTTGTCGCCAATGGCGGCCGGGGAGCGCACTTCGCCCAGGGTTTCGTGAGTCCAGATGCGATCTCCGGTCGTTGCGTTGACGGCGTAGGTTACACCGTTCAATGCTCCGGCGTACACGATGCCGTTGGACACGGACACGGGGCCTGACGTAGCGTCGCTCATCTGAAATTCCCAACGAATGTCGCCCGATTCAGGGTCTCGGGAAACCAGGCGACGATCAACGGTGGCGTAGTACAGATTGCCGTCAGCCCATGCCACCGAGTTGATGATGGGTCCCGTGGTTGGTATGGAATCCAGCTCCGCGCCGGTGTCGGGGTCCAACACGGCGATGCGGAAATTGGAACCCAGGAAGATACGACCGTCTGCGATTACGGGTGGGGCCAGCGTTGGTGAATCTACGTCAACGCCCACGCTCCAGACCAGGGAACCGGCGGGTTCTTTGAGGGCGTCGGCGGAGTAGCGGGTCAGACCGACGTTACGACCGGTCATGTTCCAGTTGTTCCCTAATGAAGTGGAATCGAACAGTTTATCGGGTTGGCGGGTGAGCAGAATGATGGGGTCGGGAATGAACGGAAAGTTCATCCAAAGCAGGAAACCAAGCAGCAGGATGACTACAACCCCGATGAGGATGTTGCGACGGGACAACCTTCGGCGTCGCCGGTCTTGCTTCACCCAATCGGGCAGGATGGGTTCCGATGCCGGGTCGATGGCAGAATCGGATGAGTTTTGCGCGTTTGGCGGGGTAGTGGACATGGAGTTTGATTGCACCAAAGATTCGGCAGGATACGCGAACCGCATCCTGCCGGATAGACGACTCCGTTTGTGCTGGGTTTAGATGTTCCGAAGTTTGGGATCCAGACGATCGCGCAGCCAGTCGCCGAGCAGGTTCATAGCGAGAACGGTAAGCACGATGGCCAGGGTGGGGAAGAAGAAGAGCCACCAGTGCGAAGTGATCAGCGTGCGGCCGTCTGCGACCATTAATCCCCAAGCCGGCGTGGGGGGATTCAAGCCGGCTCCGAGGAATGACAAGCTGGATTCCAGAATGATGACGTGGCCGACTTCAAGGGTTGCGAGTACCACCACGGTATTCACCACGTTGGGGAAGATGTGGCGGGACATGATTCTCATATTGGAGGCGCCGGCTACCTGGGCTCGCGAGATGAAATCCTGCGATTTGATGGTTAGAGCTTCACCCCTGACCATTCTGGCGAATCGCGCCCACAATAACAGTGCGATTACGAGTATGACGGTGGTGAATCCGGCGCCCAGGACTGCCACCAATACCAACGCCAACAGTATGGAAGGAAAGGCGAGTTTGATGTCCACCACCCTCATTATCAGGTTGTCAACCCAACCACCGTGATAGGCGGCCATCAGTCCCAGGATAGTACCGACGCCACCACCAATAGCGATGGCCAAAATGGAGATACTAAACGACACGCGGGCGCCGTGGATAATGCGACTCAGGATATCGAACCCCTGGCGATCGGTGCCGAGGAGATACCTGGTTTCACCACCTTCCATCCAGGCCGGGGGTTGGAGGCGAGCGGAAAGGTTTACCTTGGTTGGGTGGTGCGGGGAGATGACGTTTGCAAATAAGGCTGGAACAACTAAAAGTATCGCTATCAGCAGGACCGGGATGACCGGGTATTCTAGCAATCTGCGAAAAACTCCGCGAGATTGCCCGGCTGGCGCCTCAGCTATCGGCGCTGGCAGTGTTGATTCCGGCGATGTAGTGACCATGTCAGCGACTCCAGATTTGTCAGATGACCATTGTTTGCTGTTTCGATACGCCGGGCGGGTCATTAATATCTGATACGTGGGTTCAGGTAAGCGTAGAGGATATCAACCGCCAGGTTGACGAAGATATAAAAGGTGGCGAATACGATAACTACGCCCTGCACGACCGGGAAGTCCCGCTGCCGTATGGCTCGTATTGCCAAGTCTCCGACGCCGGGCCATGAGAAAACGGTTTCGATTACAACCGAGCCGGTGAGGAGGACGGCGCCGATCAGTCCCATATAGGTGAGGGGGACGATCAGGGCGTTGCGGAAACAATGTTTCCAGATGACTTTCCACTCGGGCATGCCCTTGATACGAGCGAGCTTCACATACTCGGTATCCAGCACTTCCAGCATGGAAGACCTGGTAAGCCGCATGACGGCTGCCACGTTGTAATAACCGAGGGCGATGCCCGGCAGGATCATGTGGGTTATCCCGCCCTTGCCGGAGGTTGGCAGCCAACCCAGGATAACTGCGAATATCCACATTAGTATCAGCCCGATGGCGAACGACGGCGCTGATTGCCCGAGCAGAGCGAAGATTTTGCCGACGTAGTCGATGCCCGAGTCTTTGTTTACGGCAACGATTACCCCGATGGGGAGGGCGATGGCGGCACTGATGACCCAGGCGAAAGCGGCAAGCTGCAAAGTCGCCGGCAAGCGGGATGCCAGTAGAGAAGAAATTGGAACCCGACCAAAACTCCAGGCCTCTCCGAAGTCTCCCTGCAGTAAGTTGCCAATGTATTTCACATATTGGACGTAGATTGGTTGGTCCAGACCCCAATTGATTCGGATGCGTTCTACATCCGCGGCCGACGCGGATTCCGGCAACAGGATAGCAACCGGGTCGCCGGTAGTTCTCGCCAGTGCAAACACGATAGCGCTGATTACGAGGATAGCCGCCGCAGCCTGGAACAGGCGCAATATGATGAAACGCTGCATGGCAGTTCTCCTACGCTCCTAAAGTACGAACCATCGGGTTGGAAAGCGGGTGAGCGGAGTCAACCGCGACAACGCCCACCCGAGTATCCGTAAACCGGGAAATTAGAGCCTGATCAGTTCCGACGCTCCCTACTGCCGCACCACCTTGGTGTATTCGTGACCCTTCATGCCGCCGAAGTAACTGTTGTTCACTGAATACTCGGCGATGACTTCGGGATTGATACCGAATTCAGCGAACAGGAACCCCAATGGGATGGTGGCGTTCTGTTCGTACATGAAGTTTCCCATGTCCTTGAGCAGCTGAAGTCGCTCATCGAGGTCCACACTGCTCTGGTAGATTCCGTACTTTTCCTCGACGAGGGGATATTCAGTCATGTACACCGCGCCGTCCAACGCCGGGCTCACGAAGTACACCCTGAGGTTACGCCAGGATGGCCAGAACCCCGTACGGTGCGTCCAGATGGTATTTTGCATTTCTCTGGCAAAGAATTTGGAGCGGATGGGGGCGAACTCCCCGACCGTGAGGTCGATGTCAAACCCTACATCTTTCATCATCTCTGCCATGGGAATCGCGATTTCCTTCAGTTCCGGTACGCCAACCAGGTTAGCCGCCAGGAAATCGGCATGCGGGCCGTTGCCTTCGGGATAACCGGCCTGGACGAGCAGCTCGCGGGCCAATTCCTGGTCGTAGGCGGGAATCTCCCACGCGGGGTTGAAAGACGGGTCGGTGGGATGCCAACCGGTGTTGGCCATCAGCTCCATCTTGTTGTCGAAGTAAGCTTTGTTGATGGCATCGCGGTCAATGGCGTGGTTCATGGCTCGACGAACCAAAACATTGGTGTTGGGGTCGTTGGGATCACGGACGTCGTCCAGATATTGACCGCCAATCGCTACCCAAACCATGTAGGCAGGGAGTGTGCTGCGAGCTATTGCGTATCCTTCCTCAACGACACTCTCCTGTAGTTCCCGGGGAATTTCGGCGATGTCGGCTTCATTAGTTCGCAGCATTGCTACGCGAGTCAGGTCTTCTCCAGCGAAGAAGTAGGTCAGCGTTTCAAAATCCGGGGTTACGCGCCAGTGCTCGTACGGGACCCGCTCGTACTCCAACTTGGATCCCTGGTCATATTTGATGAATTTCCAGGGTCCAGTGCCAACGGGGTCCTCTCCGTAACCCTGCTCTCCCACTTGTTCCCACCAGGCGAGGCTATAAATCAAAGGATCTGTGAAAGCGTCGGAGGCGTAAGCCAGCAGGTCGAGTTCCGGACGACCGAGATGCATGATCATCTCGCTGTCGCTAACGACTTCTATCGCGCCGGCTGTCCCGAATTCTTCCGCAAAGAAGCTTCGTTCCTCGCCGGGTGGACCCAACAGGGTGTGCCAAAAATCGGAGTAACCACCCAAGGATTCCGGGTGGGTCCACAGTTGCATGCTGAAAATGAAATCAGACACTCCGAAGGTGTCGTCTCCTTTGTGGAAAGGTACGCCTTCCCGCAGCTTGAAAGACCAGTCTTGACCATTGGGAGCCACCGACCATTCAGCGGCCAGCATTGGCAGCGGCGCCCAGGTTTGGTAATCGCGCTGGATCATGTTTTCCTGCATGGGTTGGAGGATACCCTGGTTGGTGCCCCCAACGCGCCAACCCAACAAGTTTTCAGCGTACGGAGGAGTAATAGCCACTCTGAGATCGGCTTGGACTGGTACTCCGGCTGTTTCCGGCGGCGCTTCAGTAGGCTGGGCGGGTGCAGTTGGAACTCCGCTGCCGGTACTCGCCCCAGTCATGCCGCTCGGTTGGGCTAAGGTGGGTTGGATGGTGGGCTGATCCGGCTGGGCCGGCTGATCTTGTGATTGCGATGCCTGAGAATCGCCAGCAGTGGTTGTGTCGGTCGATTCTTCTTCGGTTGGCGCGCCACAGGCTAATGCCGCTATCAGGGCCAGCATTACGATGCTGTAAATAGCGTTGCGCACGTTCAGGATTTCCTTCAAGGCAACTGACCTCCTCGCTATTTAGCCGATCTTTACCCCGCAATAATTACGCGGGGTGGATTCAGCCACATCGAGAGAATTTACGCTATTAGAACTTGGCCTGTCAACCGCAGTGTCGTCTTCACCAGGGCCTTTCGATTCGCCCTCTCCCCTTGTGGGAGAGGGCTGGGGTGAGGGGTATAGTCTGCCGCAGGATAGTTCCCTATCTCACACCTTCACCCTCACCCTAACCCTCTCCCTTGATGGGAGAGGGGATTTCTTGTAAAACCGAAAGGCCCTGCATCTTCACCAGGGCCATTCCAAAGTCCTCCGACCTCCGCTCATGGTGAGCTTGTCAAACCATCGGCGACCGTCCTTCGACAGGCTCAGGACGAGCGGGTGATTAATTTTCACAACTTTGAAAAGGCCCTGCGTTCAGGAAGAAGAGGCGTGCGCTTGGTGAATATTCAAAAAATGCCCAAATCGGTCAATGGGTCGCAATCCGTCAGCGGGGTGATTTTTGCTATATACGGTATGTTCCGGAGCGTCGGGTTACGCGTCGCACGGAGTGATCCTACAAAACCTCGGGCCGGATACACTCAAGCCTGAGCAAACCAAGGAATGCGAAATGTCTGACGAAAACACGAATGAACTGTCCCGCAGGTTGCGCAAAGCGGAAGAAGCCGCGAGTTACATGGAGAAACTGGAATCGCTGGCAGCGGAGGCGCCGGCGCTGCGAGAGCAGGTCGGCCTGCTGCAGCGCATGGAGGAACGGGAGCGACACCGCCAGGATTCGCTGGAACGGGCCGAGATGGCCCTGAAAGCGGCGGCCCAGGCGCAACGCAGTCTGCCCACCCTGATTGCGGACGCCGCCAGCCTGGTGGATCAGCTGGCCCGTTCGCTGCGAGAGGTGGATACGCTCCGGCGAGAAGCTACGGCCAACCTCAGCGTGGTGGACCGGATGGACTACGAGGACGAACTGGACCAGGCGCTGGAAGAGGCTGACGAAGAGCCGATGCAGCGCGACTCTCAATCCATCAGGATGCTGGTGGCGTCGCGCCACGGCAGCGCCCGGGTTCGGCAGATCATCGAAGAATTGTCGCCCGGCTTCGAAGTGTTTGCCGACTGCGAACTGGACTCAACGCCGATACGCCGGGAGTTGACCAACCTGATCATGGCCAAGCTGGCCGCCGAAGCGGAATCGAACCGGTACCAGCAACAACGCCGGATGGCTCCACCTCCTCCTCCGGTAATCCCGGAGCCATCCCACGCGGCCACGGAGCCGATCGGGGAAGATCACCAGGACATCGGCCCGTAGAACATCGGCCCACAGGGTCAGAAATTGGCACCGGCTGAAGACGCCATTTTAGGGTTTCACGCTTGACCGTAAAATGCCAGCAAGTAGCACAGCCAATCCAGGGTCATTCGGTTGTCATTGCGAGGAGCGCAGCGACGTGGCAATCTCGTTGAGGTTGAGCACGTGCCGGGGAACCATCATTGCTACGGCGACGAGATTGCCACGCTGCGCTCGCAATGACATGAGGAAAACCGAAAGGCCCTGCCCCACGCCGCGTCTGAGTTGACATCCGAATTACTGCGGAAAACCCCGCCCAGGCCATCCCGGAATCTATTACAATCAACGGGTGAATAATTCGCCGCCGACCTTCAAAACTCCGTTGCGGGCCATGCCCTCGGCCAGCCCTGCGCCGCCGGAGAAAACTGTCCCCGGAGCCTCGTTTTGGTAGCAGCCCGCCCTGACGGTGGTGACGCTACGTCCTACGTCCGGCGGATTTTGGGTCCCTGGCGCGCCTCAAACTTCCGATGGTACTGGACCAGCTCCGCAACACAAGCCTTCGCCGCCGGGATGCAGTTCCTCGTCCTGGGTTGGTTGGTGCTGGAGGTCACCGGCTCCAAAACCCAGTTTGGATTGGTCCTATTCCTGTATGGCATTCCCAACGTAGGCCTGCTGATGGTGGGAGGGATGATTGCCGACAGCATCGACCGCAAGCGGCTGTTGATAGCGATTCAGTTCATAGTAGGAGCTGTAATCGCGGTGCTCGCCGTGCTTTCGTTGACGGGGGCGGTCGCCGTTTGGCACATCTATTTGGCGGCTATTTTGCTGGGTTCGTTGCAGGCGTTGAATCAACCGGCGCGCGTGGCGATGGTCGCGGACCTGGTGGACCAACGCACGCTGCTGGATGCGGTGGCGCACTTCAACGCTGCGGTCCACATCGGGAGGATAATCGGCCCGCCGCTGGTTGGGTTGGTTATCGATCATTGGAGTATCAGCGCCGCCCTCGTGATCAACGCATCGTGTTACGCGGTGAGCGTTGTCGCCGTTTCCAGAATCCAGACCTCGCCCCGAATTTCAAGGCCGGCCTCCCAACCGATGCTGCGGAACTTCGTCGATGGCCTGGTTCAAATCCGGCGTTCGCCGGTGCTGCTGACGGTCATCGTGTTGGCCTGTTCGTGGGGCGGGTTCGGTATGAGTCATCTGGCGGCCATTCCCGCCTTCGCCAAAGACCAACTGGATAGCGGCGCTTATGAGGCCGGGTTGCTGTTACTGGCGTCCGGAGTCGGTTCGCTGGTTGGCAATGTCAGCATCACGTTCATGGGTCGTCGCTGGCTGTACCGGTGGCTGCTGGCCTGCCTGGCGCTGTTCTGCGTCGTCCTGACGTTATTCGCGTGGTCGTCCAGTTTCTGGGTTTCGTGGGCATTGTTCGTGGTGCTGGGCGTCGCGAGCCTGGGCACTGTTTGGCCCCTGGCAACCACCATCCTCCAGTTAGCCTCCCCCACCGAGGTACGCGGCCGGGTCATGGGGATTCTCCACTTCACGCCCGGCTTCCATCACCTGGGAGCGCTGCCGTTGGCCGCCGCCGCCGGTTGGGTCGGTTGGCCCACTTCCATCAGCATCGCCGCCGGGCTTTGTCTGCTGGTCACGTTCTGGTTCGGCCTGGGGAGGGCATCGGGCCGGCGCCTCGCATCCGTTCCTGGGGCACAGGCCGGCATGAGCGCTGGTGAATGTTAGATCGGGAGCCGTAGCCCCCCGCATGGCGCGTTCGCGCGGTAACCTGCCCGGCTGGGGTTGGTAGCTCCGCTCACCATCAGGCGCACGCCCGGAGATTCTCTGAGATCCGTTGGCTGAGCAGGAACACATCGCGAGCCCCGGCGCCGCAGCCGGCGTCCAGTCCGCATCCTGCTGGAACCAGCTGCGTCAGCCGCTGGTACAGGTCGCGGTCGCCGCGAAAGTTGGGATGGGAGCAATTGGTGTAACCGTTGTCCCAGAAGCCCTGGGACAACTCGGCGTACCGCGCGGCGTGAGTCCGGTAGAACTCCAGCGAATCGTGTTCGTAATGCGGTTTCACGCCCATCAACCGGGCTGCTACCGTATCCCATCCAGCGCTGATTTTAGGCCCAGGGAGCCTTAGCCCTTGAAGTGACTGGTCACCGGTTGATGGCCGGCGTTCTCCTGGTAAGGTTCCTCTCGGTACAGCGCCATGTCCTTCATCACCGGAATGTCCTGGATGGAGAACAGGATCGCTTCTTCCGTGGAGTCGTTGACGTGTTCGTGCCAGACCCAGGGCGGCACCACGAAGAAATCCCCTTCGTTCCAGTCGAACCTCTGGCCGTCGATTACGCTGTAGCCTTCGCCCTTGTACACCTGGTAAACGGCGCAACTGGTCTGCCGGTGCGCCCGGGTGTTGATGCCTGGTCGAATCAGCTGGGCCCAGCAGGTCATGGTGCGCAGAACCGGGCCGCCGGTGACCGGGTCACTGAATTCCATCGCCACGTCATCGAATGGACTCGCATCGACCTCCGCCAATCGCTGGAGAGCCTCGTAGGTCTTGTCCCACTTGTAGTGCCACAGCGGGGAATACGGCAGGTTGGTGTCCTCCCAGGCGGGACGCAGGGAGCCCGAGGCAAACTTTCTTTCCGACTCGGCCACACCGACGATGGGCTGCTGGTCTTCGGGATAAGCCTCGTAAAAGTTGGTCCTCAAGTACCGCACCAGCGGGACATCCAGACCGTCCAGCCAGATCATGGGATCGGAGCCTTCATTGTTGTGGTCGTGCCAGGTCCAGGAGGGCGTCAAAATCAGATCGCCCGGCTCCATGTAGCACTTGTCGCCTTCCACGGTGGTATACGCCCCCTGGCCCGTCAGCACCCACCGGATCGCAGTGGGCGTGTGCCGGTGGGCGGGAGCGCATTCACCCGGCAGCAGCAGCTGTAGCGCTGCGGTGATAGTGTGAGTGGTGCCCCGGTCCAGGCCCGGCGTCGCCAGCCGCAGGGTTCGCCGTTCCACGTCCCGGTCCGGAGTCACCAGTTCCCCGCTCTTCAGGACCAGCGGCTCCACATCGGCCCAACGCCAAAGGTAGGGTTCCATTTCGGGCAAAGGCTCACCTGCTCCCTGCATCCAGCCCGGCTTCAGACGGATGCGGCCTGTCGTGTCGTAATACCGTTGCGCATCTTCCACACTTACCTTCTCGGGTATCGCCATTGGGCTGCCTCCTCGATAGACATTGAGCGTCGCATTGCAGGGTTAGGGTCGCGTCTACTGCTGCGAGTCCCATTGGATCGTTTTACCGGGATTTTAGACTTAATCCTACAAGATGTCATTCTGCGGAGCCAGCGACCAGACAACTCGGAATGTCCGGTTGCGTACAGTGATCCCGGCACGATCCCTATAAACCTGAAACCGAACGGGCCGGCGCATATTTACGGCGACTACTACATCGGCGCCGTTGCAACGAAATACGCCCGGTCGTTCACCATTCGCAGCCCCGGAAACTGTGAGGAATATCTGTTAAAATCAGCCGTCCCTCTTGGCCCATGCTATAGTCCGCCACACATCCAGGGTCTTTCGGTTGTCATTGCGAGGAGCGCAGCGACGTGGCAATCTCGTTGAGGTTGAGCACGTGCCGGGGAACCATCATTGCTACGGCGACGAGATTGCCACGCTGCGCTCGCAATGACATGAGGAAAACCGAAAGGCCCTGGCCACACATCATCCGCACTGGATTTCCGCCAGTTATCGAGTTAACCTGAGAAAATTGCGAAACTTGTCATTGCGAGCGTAGCGTGGCAATCTCGTCGCTGAAACCGTCGCCGTTGCTTCAACGGGATTGCCACGTCGCTACGCTTCTCGCAATGACAGTAGGCAAGGACTGGAGTTCGCAATTTTCCCGTTAACCTGCCTGCACTGCACCCGGGATAGGTCCCGGATTTGCTGAAATCTGTCAACCGTGGAGGCCCATTGAGTTTTGGTTTGTGCGTCCTGGGTTGTGGTTCCTTTGCAAAGGTTTTTGCAGAGTCTATCGCCGGTATCCGTGGTGAGATTGACCTCTACTTCGCCAGCCGCGACCTGGCCAGGGCCCGGGAATATGCGGGCCGTTTCGATGGATTGGACGCTTTCGGCACGTACGCCGCCGCTGCCGCCGATCCCAGGGTGGACGCCCTGTACATTTGCACACCGCATCATCTGCATTTGGAGCATGTGTCGCTGGCCGCCCGCTCGGGTAAGCACGCTCTGGTTGAAAAACCCATCGCCGGCGCCCTTGCCGACGCCGAAGCAATCGTCCAACTGGCTGGGTCATCCGGCATTAACCTGATGGTGGCAGAGAACTACCGTTTCCTGCCGGCGGTGCAGAAAGCCAGGGAATTGATTGAGCAGGGCCGTTTGGGGCAACTCAGGTTGATCCAGTTGCAGGAGCAATACCCGTTCCAACCCTGGGGGTGGCGCAACCGGGCGCATCTGAATGGCGGCGGCGTGCTCATCGACGGAGGGATTCACAAAGTCAGTGGGCTGGCGTTCTGGTCCGGACGGCCCAACCAGGTTTACGCCCAGAAAGTCCTGCCCGGCCAACCGGGCCTGGAGGCTGAGGATGGTGTCGTCGTGATGACCAGGACGGAGAACGGCGTCGTAGGAATCATCAACCACTCCTGGACCATAGCGCCCGCTGAACCACACTCCTGGGTCTCGATTTCAGGCACAACCGGCGCCTTGTATTTCGAGATCGGAAGGCCGTGGCTGAGGATTGTCGATGGAAACTCCGAAACAATCGTGGAGTTGGAGAACGACTCCCGCGGACTGGTTCCCATGGTCCGGGAGTTCCACCAAAGCATCCTGGAGGCAAGGGAACCTGCTATGACCGGAAGGGAAGGGATTGCCGATCTCTCCCTGGTACTCAAAATGTACGAATCAATGGAACTTGGTTTGCCGGTGATCGTTGACTGAGGCCACGAGTCCCACGCGCACCCGCTTTGTCAATCCAAACTGGCCTGCTGTAATTGCGAGGATCTTCCGTTCATCCTGAGCCTGTCGAAGTGCCCCCTGTCATTGCGCAGAACGCCAGCGACGTGGCAATCCCGATGCCTCAGCCTGCCGTCATTGCACTACCTCATCGAGATTGCCGCGCTGCGCTCGCAATGACAATGAGGCTGAACGCACGTAGATGAAGCCCGCCGGCCCACCCTTGCCCGTACTCCGGCACGCCGTTACAATCGCCCCACCGCCTCCCCCGCTTTCAGGAGTCCCCTTGCAAGTAGCCACGCCAGTCGCGCCCGAAACCTCCGGCATGAAGAATAACCGGATATTTGTCCTGTCCAGCCTCTCGGTGGGCCACGGGCTGTCCCACATGTTTGACCAGGGTTTCGCCCAGCTACTACCTGATATAGCGGCGGCGTTGGGTTTGGGCAGCTTTCGCACCGCTGCCCTCCTCTCGGTCAAACAGGGCGGCTCTAGCGCAACCAGCCTTGGCTGCGGCCCGATAATCGACCACCTGAAATCCTACTGGGGATTAATCCTGACGGCATGCATGTTGGTCCATGCCATCACCTTCGCCGCTATGGGCGTTGCTCCAACCTTTGCGCTGCTGGTCGTAGTTGTCCTGTTTCTGTCCATCCCGGGATCCTTATGGCATCTACCGGCGTCGGCGGCCATCTCCCAACGATTCCCGGAACGTCGGGGTTTCGCCATATCCATGCACGGATTCGGTTCCAACATCGGCAACGTCAGCGGGCCGGTGCTGGCAGGTGCGCTGTTGGCTACCGGGTTCCTCATCTGGCGGGACGTGTATTTCATCTACGGCGGACTGGCATTGCTGATGGCCGTGTTCGTGTGGTGGTCGCTGCGCGGGCTGGGCAGGGAGACCGCCTCCGGGGGAGGCAGCAGCCTTTCCGGGCAGTTCGGCAGCGCACTTTCGCTGCTGAAGAACCCCATCGTCATGGGCCTGATCTCGGCAGCGTTGCTACGTGGAATCGGACTCAGCGCCCTGTTCAACTGGACTCCTTTCTACCTGCGGAATGACCTGGAAATGGGCGCCCTGGAAGCGGGCGTTTATTACGCTTTGCTCACCGGCATGGGTATAGTGTCGGCGCCGATTTTGGGCTGGCTGTCCGACAAATGGGGGCGGAAGGTGGTGCTGGTGCCCGGGTTTGTCATTGCCGGATTGCTGTCCATGGCGGTGGTTGGTGTGGGCGACAGCCTGCTGCTGATACCCATATTGGCCGGCCTCGGCCTCTTCAGCTTCGCTCTGCACCAGATCATTCAGGCTTCGGTCCTGGACTACGTGGGACAGGGTACTGAGGCCACGGCCATCGGACTGCTTTTTGGCATCAACGGCGTAATTGGCATCGGCTCGCCCTTCCTGGCCTCCGCGATTATCGAGTATTGGGGAGGCTTCGGCGCCGTGTTCTACTATGCGGGCATCCTGACCCTCATCACCGCAGTCATCGTTATGGTCATCCCATTGCGGAACCAAAATAGCGCCACGTCTGCCGGCGGTTAGCGCAGCTTTAATCTGTCATTGCGAGGAGCGCAGCGACGTGGCAATCCCGTCGCCGTGGCAGGGTCGTTTGCCGACGTGTGTTCAACCTCATCGAGGTTGCCACCCCCGTATCAAGTACGGGGTCGCAATGACAAGCCCCAATACCCCGCCGGGCAGGGTCTTTCGATTCTCCCTCTCCCCTTGTGGGAGAGGGCTGGGGTGAGGGGTATAGTCTGCCGCAGGATAGTTCCCTATCTCACACCTTCACCCTCACCCTAACCCTCTCCCATCAAGGGAGAGGGGATTTCTTGTAAAACCGAAAGGCCCTGCCCTGCCGGGCGGGTAATTCGCACGGCCCGCTCCACCTAATATCGAGGCTGCCCGGGGTTCCCCACCTTCGTCGCAACCAGGTAAAGCCAGCGGTCTCCGGGTTCAAAGGATTCCAAATCCAGACTGCCGTACGCCTGGAAATCCCCGAAGCCTGCCCATTCGAGCATCGCGGCAAGCTCGCGGTATGTATAGAGCCGCATTGATAACTCTCTGATTTCCTTCTTGCCATCCCGGATGAACGTCCAGGCCGACTCGACCCGGCTGGTTTCGTGGTCGAACCCACGTTCTTCCAGCGCCAACAGGTCACCAACCTCTTGCCAGACCCGCGGTTCGTCCAGCATTTCCGACAGCCGCGTTTCAAACAGCGGAGTGTCGAGAACAAAACGCGCGCCCGGCTTCAGTGACCTCGAAACTGATGCCAGAAATTCGGCGTTTCCCTCGTCATCGAAATATCCAAAGCTGCTCCAAAAGCAGATGGCTCCGTCGAACTCCGCGTCCCACGGCAGGTCCCTCATGTCCCTCTGCTCCCACTGCACCGTCAGACCGCGCGAAGCGGCAGACTGCGCGGCGGTTCCCAGCAGCTCAGGGCTCCGCTCAACGCCCGTGACCCGGTAACCCCAGGAAGCCAACTCCAGGGACAGACGGCCCCCACCGCAAGGTACGTCCAACACCCTCGAACCCACCGGCAACCCCAGCGCGGCCTGGATGAATCCCATCTCAGCCCGTGTCTGCTCCTCGCTCCGCGACGACCGGACAAAGTCCAGGCACAATCCGGAGAAGAAATCGACCCACCACTCATCCGGCTTACCCAATGCTGATGCTCACTTCGCCAGTAACCGGATCAACTCGCCAGAAGTTCCCGCAGCTGGCTGTCGATGAACGCGGTGTCGGCGGGATTGCGCCCCGGTCCCCCGCCGGTGTGTCCCCAGATCGTCGGGATGGTGCGCAACTCGACGTTGGGCATCAGGGCGACCTCTATCCGGTTGTCCTCCGGCGGAAAATACTGATCGGTCTGGGACGGCATGACGAATGCCCGCGCCTTTATCGACCCCAAAGCCTCCTCGAAGTCGCCCCGGTAAATGGGGTTGTCGCTGATGTCCCCGGCCTGCCACGTCGCAACCATCGCCAGGATGTCGTTGGCGTCCTGCTGCAAGTACCGTCCTTCCCAGGCGGTGATCAGGTAGTCCTCCAGGGACGAGAATCCCAAATCCAGGAATACCTTTTCGCGGTAAAATGCCTGTGACGGGGCCCAGCCCGCGTACACCCGCGCCATCGCCCGCAATCCCTTCCGCGGCGGCGTGTCGTACCAACCGTTGTTCCAGGCATCGTCGGCGCACAGCGCGGCTTTGACTCCTTCCAGGAAAACAAAGTTGTGCCGGGAAGTACGCGCCGACCCGCACCAGGGGGCGATCCTCTCCACCATATCGGGAAACATTGCTCCCCAATGGAATGTCTGTTGCGCGCCCATGGAGAACCCGCAAACCAGGGCGATGCGCTCCACGCCGAACTGCTCGGTCAACAGGCGATGCTGGCATTTGATGTTGTCGTAGTAGGTGATTCTGGGGAACCTGGCCCGGTCGTAGGGAGTTGACGTATTGCTGGGCGACGATGACAGTCCGTTGCCGAACAGGTTGGGTACTACAATGAAGTAGTGCGACGGGTCCAGCGCCATCCCCGGTCCTATCATCGGCTCGTTGGCCGGGTGTTGGGAACCAAAGAAGGTGGGGAACACGATGGCGTTGTCCTTGCGCGCGTTCAGCTCCCCATAAGTCTGGTAAGCCAGCCGGGCGCCCCGCAACCGCAGTCCGCACTGAAGGTCAATATCGCCCAATTCGTAGGTCTGGTGATCGCTCATTCGATTGCCTCTATAGGGTTGAATACTTGTGCCAAAACCACTAGGCTCTCACCAAGTCTAACAGCGTGGAGGAACATCGTGCTAAACAAAGTGCATCACGTAACATACGTTGTGGAAAACGTGGATGACATGGCTGCGTACCTGGAATCCAACTTCTCACTCACGCCCATCCGAGCCGACGAATTCACCGAGCGCGGCTTCAAGTCGATCCTCTACCAGATCGGAGATACCCTGGTCGACTTCTTCCAGCCCCTTCGGGACGACACGCCAATGGCAGCCCAGTTGCGCGCCACCGGGCCCGGAGTCATGCACGTGGCCTGGGGTGTCGACGACATCGACCGGCTTTTCAATGATCTGAAGGCTGGGGGCAACGAGATGCGCGGCGACGCGCCATCCTTCAGTCCTTTCGGCTACAAAACGGCCAGCATCGAGACCAGCAGCTCTCACGGCATTTACTTCCAACTTGCCGAGGGAGAACACAGCTAGCAGATGGAATACACGCAACTCGGCCGCACCGGCTTGACCGTTTCCAGAGCCGGCTTTGGCGGCGGTGGCATCGGACAGGTTTGGGCCCCCACCAACGAGCGGGAAGCCATCGCCGCCGTCCATCGGGCGCTGGAACTGGGAGTCACTTTCTTCGACGTGGCCCCGTCCTACGGCGACGGGAAGGCCGAAGAAGCCCTGGGCAAGGCGCTGGAAGGCCGTGCGGAGTCGGTGGTAGTTGCCACCAAGGTGCGGCTCCGGGCGGACGACATGGACGATGTCGACGGCGCCGTTCGCCGCTCGGTCGATGCCAGCCTGCGCCGGTTGCGGCGCGACGCCGTGGATGTGCTGCACGTGCATAACCGGTTCACCGAGCATCGCGGCGAGGTCCTGGATTCTCTTTCGGGGAATGACGTGTTGGGGCCGGTTTTGGAAGCCTACCGGGGCGTTCAACAAACGGGCAAGACCCGGTTCATCGGGCTGTCGGCAATGGACCACCACGTGCCCACCATGAGGCATATTCTCGGAAGCGGTGAGTACGATACCGTCCTGGCCTACTACAACCTGCTCAACCGGACCGCCCAGGAACCGCCACCGCCGGGCGCCAACCTGTTCGACAACGGGCAGATCATCCCGCTGGCCAGGAGCCTGGACATGGGCGTTATCGGAATTCGGTCCCACGCCGCCGGGGCTCTCACCGACGCCCTCGACCGGCCACCGCGGCCCAACGACGCGCTGATGGAAAAGGGCCTGACCAGCGCGCACAAGTTGGGGTTTTTGGTGCAAGGCCCGATCAGGACTCTGTCGCAGGCCGCCATGGTCTTCAGCCTCATGAACCCGGATATCCACACCACTGTCCCGGGCGTCAAAAACCGGGCCGAGGCTGAAGAGATCGCCGGCTGCATGGACCTGCCGCCCATTCCGCCTGACCACCTGGAAAGGTTGCGCGATCTGTACGAAAACGATTTCCGCGACTAACGGTTCCCCGGCAACGGCGTCGCGCCGAATGCTCTCCGAGCAATGGACGGTAGACCGAAGTCAGGCAGGACAACGCACCATAGTGCTGCGACCAGCGCCCAAGCACCCGACAGCGGAACGCCATAGAATACCAACCAGCTCGATTACCGAGTTGCTCCCCTCTCAGACCGGACGCCAACCCCATGATGGAGCATAAGCGATGGCACACCGACCAGAGAACACACCGCCAGGGCCCCGTGCTCGAACACGAGCGATCCAGTGAGCAGTGCAAACCACCTGACAATCCCTTGGACACCGGTACAGCCCCTGTCGGTTGAAGATCGAGCCATCGACGCCTCAGGGCTGGCATCAATGGCTACAGCATGGTCCGATCTGAAAACCAGGATGGCCGTAGAATCCGGGAGCGCGCCCGACGAGTTCTATGCTCAACTCAGACGTGAGTGGGCCATCGAAACCGGCATACTGGAAGGGCTGTATACGCTGGACCCGGGCACTACCAAGACTCTGATCGATAAGGGCTTTGAGCGTGACCTTATCGAGCACACCGCCACCGACCTGGAACCCGGTCGATTGCTGCGGATTCTGGAGGACCACCAGGAAGCGAGTGGCATGGTTGATTTCGCTGTTCGCGAACAGCGGCCCATGTCCACGCTAATGGTCACCGAGCTGCATAACATCATCACCCGAAATCAGGAAGAGGTGGTCGCCCAAAATACGTTGGGCCAGACGGTGATGGCGACGCCTCTGAGAGGCAAATGGAAAATCCACCCCAATGCCATCCCGGGAGCCGACGGAGCCACTATAGAAACCTGCCCGCCGGAGCAGGTGGCCAGCCAGATTGACGAACTGTTGGGTTACTTGGAATTGGAGGAACAAGAGCAGACCAACGTCGGCATCGTCGCCGCATGGTTCCATCACCAGTTCTCCAAAATTCATCCCTTTCAGGACGGCAACGGACGGGTAGTAAGGGCCCTAACCAACTATCTGTTTCTCAAACACGGGTTGTTTCCCGCGGTCGTCACCAGAGACGACCGAGATGCGTACTTACATTGCCTCGGCCAAGCGGACCAAGGCAATTTGGAATACCTTGTCCACTTCTTTGGGATCAAGCAGATAAACGCCATCAAACAGGTTCTCAGCATCCACCGAGGTCTGGGAGAAACGGAAGGCACCAATATGGTGAGAGACCTGGCCCGAGGTATCGTCCTCAGAGACCAGGACAGACGGGAAAAGGAACGGCAGCAACTTCGCCAGGTGGACGACGTACTGGCTCGCCTGTCAGAGATCGCCCAGGAACATATCCAGCAGGAGCTACACAGCTTCGTCGAGGAGATGCGGACCGGTGCCTTCAATCTTGGCCTGCCCCGGGTCACGCGAGGCGGCAGCTTCGACTTCACCGGTCACTTCTACCGTGATCAGGTCGTGGAAATGGCCCGGCAGGCCAACGAATGGCCCAACTTCAACGAACAAGCCTGGTGGGTTAGAGCACTCGTCATCGAGAAAATCAGCCGGCTTAGATTCCTGCTTTCATTTCACCATATAGGTCGCGAACTGACCGGAGTCGCCGAGATAACCGCCTTGGGGGAATGGACGTACCGAGCGACGGATGACCCATCGCCTACCGATGAACAGCTGCCGACAAAGGGGCCGGACAACCAGCAGATCAAGTGCATGCCCGCAGGTACTTTCACCGTTACCTGGGCCGACGATCCGGTCCAGCTGGCAATCCGGTTCAGATCCTGGCTTACCGCCTGTCTGGTCGTCGCCCTGCGAGATTGGGCCGACACGCTATAAACCAGCTCCAACAATTCATCAGCGCCCCAGCCATCTGGTCCCGGCAACGGCGTCACGCCGAATGCTCCCCAATGTCATTGCGAGCGTAGCGTGGCAATCTCGTCGCCGTAGCAACGGCGGTTCGTAGACGTGTGTTCAGGCTCAACGGGATTGCCACGTCGCTGCGCTCCTCGCAATGACAACCGAAGGCAACTGTCTTGTCTGCCGCGGCCCGGACGATTAGAATCTGGTATCAAGCGGCGGTAGACAACCCGCACGAATCGGCAGGAGTGTACATATGGATGTCGGAATGATGATGATCTTCTCGAGTTACGGCTGGGAAGATGGCTCGGACGGCCAGATGTGGGAGGAGGAGCTGCGTCTCGCAGAAATCGCCGCCGATGCGGGCTTCGATTGCCTCTGGTCTGCGGAACATCATTTCAACGATTATTCCTTCGTGCCGGACAATATCCAGTTGATGACCCACATCGCGGCAAAGCACCCGAACATCGACGTGGGGACAGCCGCCGTCATCCTTCCCTGGCATGACCCGTTGCGAGTGGCGGAAAATGCCGCCGTCCTCGACTTGTTGAGCAATGGCCGGTTGCGACTGGGGTTCGGGCGCGGGCTGGCCCGGCGCGAGTTCGAGGTCTTCGGCATTAGCATGGATGAGTCGCGGGAACGTTTCGACGAAGCGGCGCCCATGATAGTCAACGCCCTCAGGACTGGGTTCATCGAGGGCGACGGGACTTACTACAAACAGGCTCGCACGGAAATCCGGCCCCGTCCGCAGCATTCCTTCGACGGCCGCATCTACGCGGTCGCCGCCAGCGAAGAATCGGTTCTTTCCGCCTCCAAACTGGGCGCGCACATCATCATGTTCGCCGATCGCCCCTGGGAAATGCGGATGCCGGGGATCGAACGCGGCCGAGCCCTGCACCGTGAGTTTCACGGCTCGGAGCCGCCAGCCCTGATGCTCTCGGAATTCGTCATCTGCGGAACTGACATTGCCCAGTGCGAGGAAGAAGCGCGTCAATACCAGGGCAAATTTGTCGAGAGCAATTTTTACCACTACGAATTTCTCGGCGATCATTTCGGGTCTGTAAAGGGCTACGACGCCTATCAGCAGAAGGCGGAGATTGCGCGTTCCGCCGGCCTGGAAGGGGCGGTGGAAGGCTTTATGAAGGCGGCCAGCTGGGGCACCCCTGACCGCATTCTCAGGGGGCTTGAAGAACGCCGGGAGCTGCTGGGTGATTTCGAGTTGAACGTCGCTTTCCGCTTTGGCGGCACGCCGTACCACATCGCGGAGCGGGGCCTAAAGCTCTTCGCTGATGAGGTGCTGCCGGTGCTGAAGTCCTGGTAGCAACACCGGACGGTCTGGCTCAGGGGATTGGGCCGCCGAGACTGGAGATCCGCCATGCGATCAATTGACATCCACGCCCACATCACTCCTCAATGCTTCTGGCGCGGCACCAGGGACGGCGGCAGCTGGCACGGATTGCGGCGGGAAAGCGACGGCCGCGGGCACGAGCTGCTGGTATCGGGACCGGAGAGAGGCCACCTCCCTCCCAAATCCAGTTGGACGCCGGAGCAGCGTCTGGCAGACATGGACTCGCTGGGCGTGGACGTTCACGTGATTTCCCCGTTCGCCGGACTATACAACTACCACCTCGACACCGCGGTGGCCGTGGCTACGTCCCGTGACACCAACGACGAAATCGGGCAAATGACCAAATCCTGGCCAGACCGTTTCGCCGGCCTGGCGACTCTACCCATGCAGGACGTGGATGCCGCCGTGGCAGAGCTGGATCGGGTAATGGTCCAGATGGGTTTCAAGGGCGCCGTCATCAACGACCATGTGAATGGGAGATTGCTGGACGAACCGGAATTCCTCCCTTTCTGGCAAGCAGCGGAGCAGCTGGGCGCGCTGATTCTGTTCCACCAGGGCGGCGACACGGTAGTCAGCCCGCGCATCCGTCGCTACCACCTTCCCAATACAATCGGGAACCTGGCGGACCGGACGTTGACCTTCGCGTCCCTGGTGATCGGCGGTGTGATGGACGCCTGCCCCGACCTGAAAATTTGCCTGTCCCACGGAGGCGGGTACGCCTGTTATGGAGCCGGCCGCATGGATAGAGGCTGGCGCGGGCTGAGCGAAGAAGAACGGCGCAGCCTGGAGCGCCCCTCCGCCTACCTCTCCCGTTTTTACTACGACAACATCGTTTACACCGAGTCAGCGCTGCGCTTCCTGATCGACACCGTGGGCGTGGACCGGGTATTGTTCGGCACTGACTGGCCCTACGATATGGCGCAGGATTGGCCGGTGTCCTGGGTTTTGAGCCTGCCGAGCCTTACCATCGAAGAGAAGGAAGCGATCCTGTGGAAGAACGTGGAGCGCGTGCTGGGCCTGTAGGCGAAGCATGACGCTCCGTTGACCCTCCGGAGGCGAAACTTGCGCAAAATAGACGTACACGCCCATTACATTCCCCCCAGCGTCGTGAACGCTGAGGCCCGTGGTGAGGACTGGTATGGGCTGGTTTATTCGGACCGAACCGGCCCTGGATTCGACGATCCCAACGGGCGCCGGGTGGTTATCAACAGTCCCAAGCTTCGATTTACGCCGGCAGAACGGTTGGCCGACATGGACGCCAGCGGCACCGACCTTCAAGTAGTGTCGATCCACACCCCATTCTTTGGTTACAGTTGGGATTCCGTTCAGACGCTGGAGATGGCTCGGGAAGTGAACGATGCAATTGCCGATCTGGTCAGGCAGCATCCCCAAAGGTTCGCCGGTATGGCAACATTGCCCGCCCAGGACGTCGCCGCATCCATCAACGAACTGGAGAGGGCGGTGCAGGCGCTGGGATTGAAAGGCGCCGAGCTGGACGCGGTGGTGAACGCCGAGAATTGGGACGAACCGCGTTTTCTGCCGCTGTTCAAAGCCGCCGAAGCGATGGACGCCCTGATCTTCTTCCACCCACAGCCCCAGGCCAACATCGTAGCGCTGGAACGGTCGCGCAAGTATTCGCTGCCCAACAGCGTGGGCGTGCCGCTGGAGGACGCCATGGTGGTGGCGACGCTGATCTTTGGGGGAATTTTGGAGGAGTGTCCTAACCTGAAGGCATGTATCGCACACGGGGGCGGCCCGGCCTGCTTCGGTATGGGCCGGATGGACCACGGCTGGTTGGTGCGCCCGGAAGCCCGGGGCAATATCGCCAGGCCGCCGAGTACCTATCAAAAGCAGCTGTACTACGACTTCCTCACCAGCAGCGAACCCGCGTTGAGGTTCCTCATCGACGCGGTGGGCGCCGACCGTGTGGTGATGGGCAGCGATTGGCCTTTCGTCGAATGGGACCCGTCTCCAGGCGGTTGGTTGGATGGTTTGGAAAGCCTTTCCCAGCAGGAAAAGGAAAAGATCAGTCACCGGAATCTGGAGCAGCTGTTGGGGATTTAGGCGACTGCCTCCGGTTCAGTTCAGTCACGAATAGTCCCATTCGAGTCTGGGTTCTTACGTAACCGGGAATGAGGTGGGGCGTTGGCGCATACCGTGTACAATGGCGCAAACCTACGGAGGGAGATATCCCCATGAAGTACGACCACATAGTTGTCGGCGGCGGCACGGCCGGGTGCATCGTGGCGGCGCGGCTGTCTGAGGATCCGGCGCGCTCGGTGCTTCTGCTGGAAGCCGGCCCCGACTTTCCCGACTTCGCCCAATTGCCCGATATGCTCAAGCTGGGCTGGGGAACGGTGAATCTGGAGGCCCGCGCCGCCGGTTCGCCCTATAACTGGTCCTTTACCGGCAAGGCCACCCCGGAGCAGGCACAGCCGATGCCTGTGCCGCGTGGCAAGGTGCTGGGCGGCTCCAGCGCCATCAACGGCCAGACTTTCATCCGCGGCGCTCCCGAGGACTACGACACCTGGGCTTCCTTAGGCAACGAAGGCTGGGAGTACCTGGAATGTCTGCCCTATTTCCGCAAGCTGGAAAACGACGCCGACTTCCACGACGACTTCCACGGTACCGACGGGCCGGTTCCAGTGCGGCATCACCCGCGCGAAAATTGGCCGGTGGTGCAGGAAGCCTTTTTCCAGGCTGCCACCGCCGCCGGATTCCCCTACCATCCCGACGTGAACCACCCGGAGGCCACCGGCGTCAGCCAGCGGGCCGAGAACAACATTGACGGCGTGCGGATGAGCATGGCCCTGGCCTACATTGACCCGGTGCGCCACCGGCTAAACCTCACCATCCGACCCAACGTCCAGGCCAATCGCGTTGTGCTTGAAGAGGGGCCGGAAGGCAAGCGGGCGGTGGGCGTCGCGGTGGAGAGCGGCAGTGACAGTTTTGTGGTCGAAGGCGACGAAATCATCCTGTGCGCCGGCGCGGTGGCCTCGCCGCACCTGCTGATGCTGTCGGGCCTCGGCCCCGCCGAACAGTTGGCGGCGCAGGGCATCCCGGTGGCGGTGGAACTGCCCGGCGTGGGCCAGAACATGCGCGACCACCCCAATGTTTCGGTCCGTTTCAGCGTCAGGGAAGGCACACCCGAAGACCCGGACGCCATGCGGGCGTTGCGCCTGCGTTACACTGCCACCGGTTCGTCCACGCCCCACGATATGATAATCTCGCCGGCGTCGCTCAACACGGTGGTGCGGGCCGGCGAAAACCCTACCCACACCGTCAACTGCGGCCTGTACCTGGCGGCGGGACAGGGCGAGTTGCGGCTGGTGTCCGCCGATCCCCATACGCCGCCCAGCATGGATTACCGATACCTGGAAGAGGACTGGGACCGGGAACGTTTGCGGGAGAGCGCACGCCTCTGCGTGTCGCTGCTGCAACACAGCGCCTACGCCGGCATCATCGCAGAGATAACCGCTCCCACGCCCGCCGACCTGGAAACCAACGAGGCGCTGGACGGTTGGCTGCGCCGCAACATCAGCACCTCATACCACATCTCCGGCACCTGCAAGATGGGGCCGGACAACGACCCAATGGCCGTCGTTGACCGGCAGTTGCGTGTGCGCGGCGTATCCGGCCTCCGCGTCGCCGACGCCTCGATAATGCCCGACGTAGTGCGCGCCAACACCAACGTCACCACGATGATGATTGCCGAGCGCGTCACCGACTTCATCAAGGCGGGGAACTAAACGCAAATGGCGTCCATGATTCCGCCTTCCATTGCCAGAGAGTGAGGGTGGGGGCGTGTCTGGAAACGGATGAATCCTCACGCGTACCATACTTTGTGGCCCTCACCCCAACCCCTCTCCCAAGGGGAGAGGGGCTATGAGTCGCCGGCGCCTGGACTCCCCTCGCCCTCCGGGAGAGGGGCCGGGGGTGAGGGATATGTAAATGGGTCAGGGGGTTATCTGACTGGGTGAGGATAGAGAGCGGCAGTTGACCTATTCCTCTGCCACGACGTAGTTCCTCAGTGTGCCGATACCGCTGATCTCCACCTCTATGGTGTCTCCTGGAAACATGTCACCGTCGGCCCCCTGGGTCCCCATCCACAGGACGTCGCCGGGGTACAGAGTTGCGTAATTGCTGAGTTCGTGAATCCAGGTGGCGGTGTCCCAGATCTGGTCGGCCGACGAGAAGTCCTCCCACACCTGGCCGTTGTGGCGCACGATGATGCGGAACTCCCTGGGGTCCAGATCGGTGACGATCCAGGGGCCCATGGGCTTCCAGGTATCGCAATTTTTCCCTCGGAACATGGTGCGGTCGGCCTGCTGCCAGGGCCGCTGGCTGATATCGTTGCCGATGGTGTAACCGAAGACGTAGTCCAGGGCTTCGTTTACCGGAACGTTGCGGGCTTTCTTGCCAATAACCACCGCCAGTTGGCCTTCCGGCTGGACCGCGCCGGAGCAATCGGCAGGAACGACAATGTTTTCTTCCGTCCCGATGATGGCGTGGACCGATCGATAGTTGGGCGAAGGGCGGTCTGGATATGCGGGAGGCGCTCCTCGGCGCGCCGCCATACCTTCCACGTGTCCCCGGTAGTTGGGTCCGGCGGCGTACAGCATCGGAGGCTTGATGGGCGCCAGCAGCTTCACCTGGTCCAGGGGATAAGAATGGTTGGTGACGGCATAGTCCTCCAACGGATTGCCCCACACCTCGGTCACGTTGTTTCCTTCCACGATGCCAAAACTCGTCTTTTGGTCTGATTGAAAGCGGCAGAAAATCATGGGTCATCTCCTATTGAGACCGTCTTCCGGCAGGGTGTCGAACAAGGGGTTGGCCTGTCGAGACGGTACACGGATTTTTCGGGTCGGTGGCGGGGTGTCGTATGTCTCGCAGCAGATACGTGGCCGGCGTCCGTGGCTGGATCAGCTTCTAACAGACTGTATCAAACCTGCGCTCACAATGACAAAGCGGCTCAACACACGTCGACGAACCGCAATTGACCCCCTGTCATTGCGAGGAGCGCTAGCGACGTGGCAATCCCGATGCCTCAGCCTACCGTCATTGCACTACCTCATCGAGATTGCCACGCTACGCTAGCAATGACAAAGTGGCTGAACACATGCCGACGTCAGGTGACGAAGGGGAGAACTTCCTCGGTGAACCGCGCCATCTGACCCATCTGGTCCGGGGATGCGAACCTGACGATGAAGTAATCGGCCCCCCGTTCTTTGTACGCCTCTATCGCGTCGATGCACTGCCGGGGCGGGCCGAACACGCACAGCAATTGTTTACTGATGACGTCGTAGGGGACGCTGTAGTACGCCCGCATGAATTGATCGCCCTCGGCCAGGGCGGCGTCGGTATCATCATTCAGATTGACCGAGATATACAGGCAGCGGCCTATGCCCACCGGATCGCGGCCCGTTTCCCCAGCGCATTGTTCGATCCTTTCCCAACAGCGGTCGAACAGGTCCACCGACGGAACGTTGGTTATCCAGGCATCGCCCAGCTCGGCGACCCTGGCCAGGCCGCGGCGCACCCAGTTGCTGGAAATCCAGAGGGGAATGGACGGCTGGACGGGTCGGGGTTCCAGCGCAACATCCTGGAGTGGATAGAACTCCCCGGCGTTGCTGACCGGGTCTCCAGTCCATAGGGCGCGCATTACGCGGATGCTCTCCTCCATCCGGGAGGCCCGTTCCATTATCGGAACGCCGACGGCGCTGTGTTCATCGACGAACATCCGGTTGTTGCTGCGACCCGCGCCCAGGCCCAGGACGGTGCGCCCGCCGGAGATGTTGTCGATGGTGGCGGCGGCGTGGGCCAAGTGGACGGGATGGCGCAGGGCGTTGAGCAGGACGGCAGTTCCGACCTTGACCCGGTTGGTGCGGGCGGCGATGGCGGCCATGGCCGTCAGGGGCTCCAGGCGGGGCTTGGAGGTAATGCTGTCGCCAACCCATACCGAGTCATAGCCGGCCCGCTCCGCAGTCTCGGCCATCTGCCAGGTCAGTTCCACCCTGGGGCCGCCGCTGTCGGCGTACACCAGCACGCCCCTTGTGGGCAGCAAGACCCCGAAATTATTCACAAGTGCCATCGCATCCGATGCTCCCGGCGAGGGTATATTCACGCTTTGGGCGTCGGGGGCATTATACATAGCCAGCTGCCACGCGGCGATCAGCGCGGTGTTATCTTGGCTGCCGATTCCCGTTGTCAGCCCGGAGGAACAGTTATACTGACACGGCAAATTGCCGTATTGATTAATAAACCGTGCCTGGACCTGGCAGGCGAACCTGAAGGAGGAACACGCCAATGCATTGTGGAGTGATGGTCACCGGTTACAACCAAGGTGACTGGGACCGTCTGATGGAGGGAGACTATGACCGCCCGCCGACGGTACCGGACGCCAGAAATATGGACGACACTCTCTATATGGGGGAACTGGTCGAGCCGTTGGGGTTCGATTCAATCTGGGCTACCGAACACTACGGTTCTGCCTACTCGATGCAGCCGAACCCATTGCAATACCTGGCATATTGGGCGGGCCGCACCAGTCGAGTCGATGTGGGTACCGCGGTCATCGTAGCGCCGTGGTGGAATCCGGTCCGGCTGGCGTCTGAGATCTCCATGCTCGACATTTTGCTGAAAGGCCGGCGCCTGCATCTGGGGATCGGCCGTGGCATCGCGCCGCACGAATATGCTTCGCTGGGCTACCCGATAGAACAGTCGCACAAGTATTTCTACGATGTGATCAACGCCATCAGGGCCGCTGACGGCGCGGAGCGCTTCCAGTTCCAGGGCGAGGTTTACGATATCCCACCGACCAGCATCCGGCCCCAGGCACGCCACAAGGGTGAATTGACCCAGAACATCAAGGTGGCGTTCACCACCGAGGCGTCAGCAAGGATGGCCGCCGAAAACGGTCTGGGGCAGATGTTCGTTGCCGGCGACGATGTCGACGAGATGACCGACAAGGTGCGAAGGTTCAACAAGATTCGGAATGAACTTGGCCTTCCGCCTGACCAGCCCACCACTCTACTGTGGATGTACTGCGCCGAGACTGCGGCGGAAGCCGAAGAGGGGTGGACCTACTTCCACAACCAACTCACCGCAGCCCAGCGCCATTACTTCGAATGGAACAATCCAGGCTATGAGGGCATACATGGCTACGAGGAATACCTCCTACGCCAGAATGCCGACGTCGGTACCGCGGATGCCAGCTTCGCCGCTCGGCGCGCCACCCAACCCATCGGCACGCCGGACGAGATCATCGAGAAGATCAGAACGCTGCAGGGAACCATCAGTCTTGAAAAGGTCGTGATCCACATGTTTTACGGCGGGATGCCGAGGGATAAGGCCGAAAAAAGCCTCAGACTCTTCGCCGAGAAAGTCCTGCCGCAAGTGCAGGCCATGCCCACTCCAATCAATCCCAAATCCTTGGCGTGAGCCCGCCCGTTGGGCAACCGGACCCCAGGGTCATTCGGTTGTCATTGCGAGGAGCGTAGCGACGTGGCAATCTCGTTGAGATTGAACACACGTCGGCAAATCACCATTGCTACGGCGACGAGATTGCCACCCCCGTATCAAGTACGGGGTCGCAATGACAGCCGGCAAAGTGGGTACGCGAAGGGTGCCCCGTCCGAGACTCAAGGACGGGGCGCCGATATCAGGCAGTCTTTCAGCGGGGCGCCGTCGCTACCGAAGGGCGACCGCAGCCGAGTTCAGCTCGCGGATGGCGTTGAGCGTTTCCGGGCTGGGTACCTCGCCCATTTCGACGTGTTGGACCGTCTCCCAGGACCGAAGCACTTCTGCCATAACCTCCTGGTCTGACTGGTCAATGTCGATTGGGATGCCGATCTGGGCCCACGATTGATAGCCCGTTAGCCAGAACACCTCGGTGGGGTTGTTCTCCGGATCGCGGAAGTAGCAACCGATAGCGCTCGCATGAGTCACGATGCGGTCCAGCTGGTACCCCTGCGCCTGGATGCGACGCTTGAAGTCACGTAGATCATCAAGGGAGTCTACGCGCATTGAAATCTGCTGGATCCAATGCGGGTCTTCCAGCGAAGGCCGTCCGTTAATCAGCGCTATCTCGTGGTCGACGGATTCCGGGTCCGCACTGAAAAACGCCCCGAGCGGACCGACCTTGGTCAGCGTCATGCCCATGAAATTCGCATAGAAGTCTTTCATTAGATCCAGGTCATGGACGTAGAAACCAATATGACCGAGGCCATTGACTTTCGCTGACATATCTATCTCCTCTTCAATGTTGGTGAGGCAACCCATTTTGCCCTTTTCCCCGGTTAGACATCGGGACTGAACGCTATAGCAAACAGGATTTTTGCATCGGTTGGCGAAAATTATACCCCTTCTTGCTGCCTTGGGGTCAACATGCAATGTGGATACAATGAATGCGCCGCCAGAGTGAAGAAAACGCGATAGCGGAAAGAGCGCCAGATTGCTAAACCAAATCAAGATCAGGTGTGCCGGGACACCGTGTAAAGTGGGGCCCCGTCTATTCTCAGGACAGGAGCAATACGGTGTCCATATCAAAAATATTGTACGGTTTCCTCTTTCTGGCCGTCGTGGCTCAGTTCGCCTGCTCCGGAGAGTCGCCAACCATGGAGGCAACCGCTACGCTCGTTCCTGCCGGAACGCCGGAGCTGACGGCCTCGTCGGGGTCTGTCGATACGCCCACTCAGCCGCCAACCGAGGTGGACGATCGGGCTCCGACCCGGACTGTTGCGCCGACTCCAACGGCAACCGCCATACCAACCGACGGCGGGACGGCGGCCACGCCGACCGTGACACCTGCCAATGTGGACCGGGAAGCGCTGGTTGCGCTTTACGAGGCTACCGGCGGCCCCAACTGGAACAACAACGAGAATTGGTTGAGTCCGGCAAAAATCGGCGAGTGGTACGGTGTTACCACCGACGCCAACGGCCGAGTCATCGAACTGAACCTCGGTGGAAACAACTTGATAGGAGAGTTACCGTCGGAGTTGGGCAACCTCACCAACCTGGTGACCCTGAGCATCGTGAACGACCGGTCGCTGGGCGGAACGATACCACCCGAGTTGGGCAACCTGACCAACCTGGAAGCGCTGGAACTGATTTACAACGACGTGGGAGGCGAGATACCGCCGGAGTTGGGTAACCTCGCCAACCTGAAGGAACTGACCATCCGCAAGAACAAGTTGATTGGAGAGATACCCCCGGAACTGGGTGGCCTCGCTAACCTGGAAAAGCTGGACCTTTACGTCAACCTGTTGAGCGGCCCGATACCGCCGGAGTTGGGCAATCTGGCCAACCTGAGGGAGTTGAACCTGGGCCACAATCATCTGCGCGGGGAGATACCCCCGGAGTTGGGCAGCCTCGCCAACCTGGAAGAGCTATACATCATCCATAGCAAATTGACCGGTGAGATACCCGTGGAATTGGGAGACCTGGTCAACCTGCGGCTCATGGATCTCGGCGGAAACGGATTGAACGGCAGGATACCACCGGACCTGGGACGCCTCGGCAACCTGGAGGAACTCAACATCGTCGCGAACCAGCTGAATGGGCCAATACCAGCGGAATTGGGTAATCTGGCCAAAGTGCAGAGTTTGAAACTCGACAATAACTATCTCAGCGGCGAAATCCCCACCGAATTGGGCAGCCTCGCCCGACTACTTGAACTGGGCCTCAAACGGAACCAATTGAGCGGGTGCATACCAAGCAGTTTGCGAATCCAATACTATCTCGCGGAAGAGCTCGATTTGGAATTCTGTGACCCATCACCGGTTCATGCCGCCGATACCAGTGGGGAAAACGAAGCCGATTACCTGGGCTCCAGTACCTGGTACATTGATCCGGCGCTGGTGGGCCTGCTGTATGATCGGCCCGCCGACGAGGCGCCGGCTGACATGGTCAGGCTGGCCATTGGCTACAGCGCCGAAAACTCAACGGAGCCGTCTTTGGACACATACATCAAAGAAAGCGGAGGTACGTCTGATGGCGACCATGTTTGGCTCATGCCTATCGGACTGGTTCCCTCCGTCGTATGCCGGCCGGACGTGTTCTTCGTGAGACTGGCGGAGGCCGACGGAACGTTGAGCTCGGAACATCGGGAGAAACCTTACCCCAATCTGGAGGAGGCCGACGGAACGTTGAGCTCGGAACATCGGGAGAAACCTTACCCCAATCTGGAGGAGGTATTGACCGATGTCGTAGTAGCGCATCAAGGCGGCATGCCAGAAAATCAGGCAGCTCTATACGCCTTTGGGGTGAGGGGTGGAACCGTTGCCGTGGGTGTCCAGGTTCCTGATGCCGAGACTGGGGACGCCATTCGCGCCTGGCTTGCCCAACGCAATATCTATGCGCCTCCGAATCACGACGGCTCGCACCATGTGGCCGCCCTGCTCCCGGTGAGCCAAATTCGGATGCTTGCGGAGCAATTTCCCAACGCATACTTGGATGCCATGACACTCCGAGGGCAGGGGCTGCCTATGCTGCGGTTTCAGTGGCAGCCTGAGGCACTCTATTTCGAGAAGGCTATTACCCAACAGTTTCTCAACCCTGACTCGGACGACGGTCAAACCGGGCTTGGCAATGGGTTGGCGCCTTGTTCCACAGCTGTGGGGGCGGTTAAAATCGGAACCGGGGTGGGCCCCACATGACCGTTGAATAGAACGGAATACAGCGCAGTTCATGGCATAAGGTTTGGTCGACGGCAACAGAGGCTCCAGCAGTTGCCGCTCTTGGTCATCCAGGTCCTGGGGTAAAGAGGTCTCTCCATGCCGCCACCCTGCGCCAAACCTCCAATCTCCCGCATTCATCCTCTCAACTCAATTAGGCCATTTTCAGACAACCTCTGAGGCAGGTAACGTATGAACGCTACCGGCCTCCGCTGTATCCCTCGGTCGCACATGACCGGGAAAGCGATGGCCTAACCCCTCGGAGGGCCGGTCGACGGTGAGCAATGGCGATGGGCTGACCTAACGGCTCGTCAGGACGATTGCAAAGTTACGGGAGTTGACCCTACCCGCTCGTCCTGAGCCTGTCGAAGGACGGTCGCCGATGGTTCGACAAGCTCACCATGAGCGGGTGTCCAGGGACTTTGCAATCGTCCTGAACGACTCGTGAGTCCAACGATCACGGGCTTTTGTGAGTACTACTAAAGTCCGGCGGTTTCCCAGGCCACGACACAGGGGCGCAGGGGCTGTGTCCCCTTGATTTGCCAGGCGCCGTCCACTTCGAGCAACGAACTGTCCAGCGCCCGCTCCAGCCGGGTCATGGCCTCGGTTCCAGGCGTAACATAGATTCTGCGGGCGATCATTTCGCTGGCTTCCCGGCGGCTGCCAAACCCCCGCGACGGCTGTTCGTCCAGCTCGGTCACCTCCGGCCTGATGCCCAACTGCTCCAGAACCGGAAGGAACTCCGGCAGACAAGGCAGCCCGTGGCGTTTTTCGCCGTGAACTTGCTCCCAAAGGCCGTAGAATTGCGATTGCGGCGGAGCCTGGAACAGAATGGCCAGGACGAGACGGCAGGCGTGTCTGTCCATCTTTCGGACGAAGGATTCGATGTCCTCTATGACGTAAACTACGTGGCTGCACGGCACTACGTCGGCAGGTTCAACGGAGGCTTCGAGCCAACCGGCCTCGATTATCGAGACGTTTGTGATGTTGTATTCCAAGGCAGTCTCCCGCAGCACGGAGCACATGCTGGGCGATGGCTCTACAGCCGTCACCGTGGGGCAGGTGAGCGCCAGCGGGAGGGCCAGCCGTCCGCCGCCCGCGCCCACGTCCAGCAGGGTTTCACCCGGCCTCAGGTGCGAACGCAGTTCTTCGACCAACGCATCTCCCACCCGGTGCGGGTCGGCCTTGAACTGCGGCGCGGATTCGGTCCAGTGGTCGGTGGGACGCACTCCCCGCATCCGGTCCGACTGCTCGTGCTCGACGCGAACCATTTCGCCCCAAGTTTCGATTGCGTTCATGTAAGTTTCTCCGACGAATATCGGGCTCGATGTCCCAAAAGACTCGGCAACTGCCGGCCCGAACATATTACTGCGAAGCAGACGGCGCAACATACCGCCGCCTCGCACGCGTACCCGCTTTGTCATTGCGAGCGTAGCGTGGCAATCTCGTCGCCGTAGCAACGGCGGTTCGCCGACGTGTGCTCAGCCTCATCGAGATTGCCACGTCCTTCGACAGGCTCAGGATGAGCGGAAGATCCTCGCAATGACAAAGTGGGTACGCGTGAGACCGCCTCGCATCCGCCCGCCGACGGGTGTTCCAACGCGAAACAAATGGACTCCGGAGCCGGTTGATCGTAGTATCCTGAGAACGTGGCATTAATAGTTACAGTCCTGATAGTTGTACTGATGGCGCTTGTAGCTGGATGCTACAGCACGGCCCCAACGCAAACAGCGGCCCCAACGCAATCAACCGCCCCAGCGCCGCCATCGCCGTCTCCCGCCCCGCAGTTGGAGACCCTGCGGCTGGAACCGGTGTTGACTGCCAGGTCGTTTCAGGCACCCACCAACCTGGTTCAGGCGAACGATGGCCGGGTGTGGGTATCCGAGCAGGGCGGGCGTGTCTGGGTATTCAACCAGACGAACCCTGACCACACCGCCGTATCCAAGTCCCTGGACATCACCGACCGCGTGAGTAGCGGCGGTTCCGAAGAGGGGCTGCTGGGTATGGCGTTAGACCCGAAGAACCAACGGCGCCTTTATGTTTACTACTCCGCTGCCAACCCACGCCGTTCGGTAGTCTCGCGTTTCACCATTTCGTCTGACAATCCCTCTGCCGACCCGGACAGCGAAATGGTGATCCTGGAAGTTGAGCAGCCGTACACCAACCACAACGGCGGGCAGCTCGCCTTCGGGCCGGACGGCTATCTGTACATCGGCCTGGGCGACGGCGGAGCGGCCGGCGACCCGCTGGGCAACGCTCAGAATACGTCAACGCTGCTCGGCGCCATCCTGCGAATCGACGTATCGGAGGCCACATTTGACCATGCGTACATCATCCCGCCGGACAACCCCTTCTTCTCTGACGGCGGCGCGCGCGGCGAAATTTGGGCCCACGGCCTGCGTAACCCGTGGCGGTTTGCCTTTGACCGCGACACCGGTGAGCTCTGGGCCGGCGACGTGGGCCAGAACCGTTGGGAGGAAATTGACCTCATCAAGCCGGGCGCCAACTACGGATGGAACGTGCTGGAGGGCAACCATTGCTTCCGTACCAGGGACGGCTGCGACCACACCGGGACAGTGCCGCCGGTATGGGAATACTCCCTCGATGGTGAACCGTGCTCGGTGATAGGTGGCTACATCTACCGCGGCTCCACAATCCGGTGGCTGATCGGCGCCTACGTTTACGGCGATTTCTGCTCCGGCAAGGTCTTCGCCCTGCGCTACGTTGACGGCGAGGTGATGGAACACAAGCAACTCCTCGACACCGGCATGATGATTATGTCTTTCGCCCAGGACAACAACGGAGAGCTATACCTGCTGTCCCAGCAGTCGGGAATCTACCGCTTCTCCGATTAGCAAGCGTGACCGGGAGCGGCGAACCCCTTGACCAAGCCAAAAAAACCACGATTGCCGATCTGCCCGGCGCAACCATCAGTTGAGATGCGTACGCCTGAGATACCAGGGCCTTTTCAAAGTCATTGCGAGGAGCGTAGCGACGTGGCAATCTCGTCGGGTTGATTGGTCTTGCGGGTACGAACCCTGCTTCCGGTACGGGATTGCCACGCTTCGCTCGCAATGACAAAGGCGACTTTGGAAAGGCCCTGCTGCGATACAGATCATTGCTCTGTAAAAATGGGCTGCGAAAGCCTAAACTGCACCCTGCGTTACAATCATCGCAGGGCGGCTGCACCGCCGCCCGAGGACGGGGGTTAACCGGATGAGCCAACTTGACGGCGCCAATACTATTCTCTGGAGGGACTGGAGCGAGGAAGCCTTCGAGGCCGCCAGGTCTGAGGACAAGCAGGTACTGCTTACCCTGGGCGCCACCTGGTGCCACTGGTGCCACGTCATGGATGAGACTGCCTATGCCGACGAACGGGTCATAGAGCTGGTCAACTCCCGGTTCATCCCGGTGCGGGTTGACGTTGACCAGCGCCCCGACATATCGCTGCGGTACAACCAGGGTGGTTTCCCGTCGGTGGCGTTCCTGACCGGGAGTGGCGAATTCCTGGCTGGCCGGCCCTACACTCCTCCCGACGAGATGGTCGCCCTGCTGACGCGAGTATCCAGCGGCGAAGTCGCGCCGGGCGGCGGTCACGGCGCGGACCGCATTGCATCGCCTGACCGTGACGGGGCCAACGCCTCCGTAGATGCAGTACTGGGCCGGCTGACGGAGCTTTGCGACGAGCAATTCGGCGGCTTTGGACTGGAACCCAAACAGCCCCCGTGGGAGGCGCTGCGGTTCCTCACCGCCCGGTACGGACGCACCGGCGAACGGACTATCCTGAGAATGGTCGAGGCCACCCTGCAGGGAATGTGGCACGGCATCTACGACCGGAAGGACCAGGGTTTCTTTCGTTACTCAGTAAGCCGGGACTGGAAGGTGCCGCACTACGAAAAAATGCTGGTCAGCAACGCTAGCCTGGCAATCGCCTACCTGGAAGCATTCCAGATTACCCGAAAAGGGGACTACAAGGCCGCCGCCCACGGCATCCTGAATTACCTGCTGGCCACGCTGTTCAGTTCCGGCGAAGGGTTGTTCTTCGCCAGCCAGGACGCTGACGAACCCTACTACCAGCGGTCCTGGAAGGACCGCGATGCAACCGCGCCGCCGCCCGTCGACCGCACGTTCTACGCCGGATGGAACGCTCTGGCCGCCCATGCCCTGATTCAGGCGGCCAACATTCTGGGGAATTCCATTCATCGGCGGCTCGGAGCCGCTATTCTGGAAAGACTGTGGGCGGAGAGCTGGACCCCTGCCGGCGGGTTGCGCCGCCGCGTGGGCGCGTTGAACGACGCTACGCCCATCCTGGCCGACCAGGTAAATTTCCTGGTAGCCTGGCTGTCCCTGTATCAGTCCACGGGGCAACCTGATTGCCTGCACCGGGCGGTTGAAGTCGCCGAGACCGTCGAGCGGCTGTTCGGCGCGCCCGACGGCGGCTACTACGACACCACCCCACCCCGGTCCTTCGAGGCGAGAATCCTGCCGCGGGAGCAGCCGGTGTTGGAGAACAGTAGCTGGGCCGAGGCGCTGCTGGCCCTGTCTCATCTGACCGGCGACGAGGGGTACTCGGGCCGGGCCTCCCAAGCCCTCAAAATCTTTGAATCCGTGGTCCCCGGGAAGAGCTATCTGGGCGCCCACGCATCCCGCCGGATGGAAGAGGATGAGGAAGCTTTATTCCTGCCGGCGGGCGCGGCCTGGGGACGAGCCAGGGACCTGCTGTCCCACGGGCCGGTGCGCCTGGTCTTGGTCGGCGATTCGTCCAGTCCGATTTATCGCCGACTGCACCGGTCGGCATTGCGAATCTACGTTCCCCACCGGGTGGTGCAGCCCCTGGATTCGGAGCGTGATGCCGAGCAAATCCGCCAACTTGGTTTCCCGCTGCGCAACGGGGCGGCGCTGTACGCCTGCATGGGAGACCGCTGCCTGGCCCCCATCACCACACCCGAGGGTGTTCGGGAAATGGCCCGGTCGCGCCCCTGGGCCGACGTGTGATCTGACCACCGTAAAGAGGAGATCAATGAGATGACCACTAAACAAATCTTGTGCGCTTTTGGCGTTGACCTGGATGCCGTTGGCGGTTGGTTAGGATCCTATGGCGGAGAGGACTCCCCCGACGACATCTCCCGCGGATTGTTCGCTGGCGAAGTCGGCACCCCCAGGCTGCTGAAACTTTTCGACCGGCTTGATATCAAGACCAGTTGGTTTATCCCTGGCCACTCCATAGAGACTTTTCCGGCAGAGTGCCGGATGATCGTGGAGCAGGGGCATGAGGTGGGCCTGCACGGTTACTCCCACGAGAACCCCATCTCCATGTCCTCGGATCAGGAGGAGGCCGTTCTGGTGCGTTGCATCGATCTGATCACCGAGCTTTCGGGGCAGCGGCCCCGCGGTTACGTTGCTCCATGGTGGGAGTTCAGTCACGTAACCAACGAGCTGCTCCTGAAGCACGGCATCAAGTACGATCACAGCCTGATGCACCGCGATTTCGAATGCTACTACGTCCGAGTCGGCGACCGCTGGACCAAGATTGACTATGCCATGCCGGCAGACCATTGGATGCAGGCTTTGGAACGGGGCGAGGAGACCGACCTGGTGGAGATACCGGCCAACTGGTACCTGGACGACCTGCCTCCGATGATGTTCATCAAAAAGTCGCCCAACAGCCACGGCTTCACCAACCCCAGGGACATCGAGTCGCTATGGCGAGACCAGTTCGATTGGGTTTACCGAGAATACGACGAAGCAGTCTTCCCGATAACGATCCACCCCGACGTCAGCGGTCGCCCCCAGGTGTTGCTGATGCTGGAGCGACTCACTGAATACATCCGTGCCCACGACGGCGTCCAGTTTGTAACCTTCGAACAGATAGCCGACGACTTCCTGGCCAAACATCCTCGGCAGCGACCATAGGGCACGAGATTGCCACGTCGCTGCGCTCCTCGCAATGACAGGTGGGGGTGGGCGCAGGGCCTTTCGATGCTCCCTCTCCCCTTGTGGGAGAGGGCTGGGGTGAGGGGTATAGTCTGCCGCAGGATAGTTCCCTATCTCACACCTTCACCCTCACCCCCGTATCAAGTACGGGGCAGGCTCTCACCCTCTCCCATCAAGGGAGAGGGGATTTCTTGTAAAACCGAAAGGCCCTGGGGAGGGGCGTTCCTCCGAATGATAGTAGGCAGTTTGGTTTGACAAGGTGGGTACGCGTGAGAGCATCCCATAACACCTCTAAAATCAGGGGCTTGTTCCGCCGATGGGACGCTGCCTCTCATGGTGAGCTATTGGAACAGGCCGCAGGGGTGATACTGGCAGGGCCCGGTGTTCTACGCATCTTTAATAGTGCGATTGGCTTGCAAGTGATACCATCAGGCCATCTTCATTACGGAGGCGATTACTATGGATATTGGAGTTACGGCCAGGGCTTCCAGCGATTCGGTTGACCCGGCGGAACTGGCGAAACGAGCCGAGGAGCTGGGGTTTGAGTCCTTCTGGCTTCCGGAGCACCCGATTGTTCCTGTGCATACCAACTCCCGGTACGGGGGTACGCCGGACGGGTCAATTCCGCCCTCGATGGCGGACATCGGCGACCCACTGATCGCGCTGGCCCGGGCCTCGGGGGCCACGAGCGCCATCAAACTGGGAACCAGCATCAGCCTGGTGCCGGAACACAATCCCATAATGCAGGCCAAACAGATTGCCACCCTGGACAAGTTCTCCGGGGGAAGGTTCCTGTTCGGCATCGGCGCCGGTTGGTTACAGGAAGAAACCGAGATAATGGGCGGCGATTTCCAACATCGTTGGGGACAGACCAGGGAAGCCATCCTGGCGATGAAAGAGTTGTGGACCAAGGACGAAGCTGAGTTCCACGGGCGCTTTTTCGACTTTCCTTTGGTCAAATGCTCGCCCAAGCCGGTGCAGAAGCCCCACCCGCCGGTATTTCTGGGGGGCTATGCGGCCAACGTGTTCAAACGGGTGGTGGCATGGGGCGACGGCTGGATGCCGGTGCGCGTGACGGAAGAGCAGGTGAGAGCGGGCCGCGCGGCTATGGATGAGTTGGCGGAGGCAGCGGGCAGAGATCCGAAGTCCATACAACTGATTGTTTCCAACGTTGCGCCCGACCGGGATGTCATCGCGCGATACGAGGAAGCCGGGGCCAACCGGGTGACTGTGGCGCTGCCTCCGGACGCCGGCGCAGAGGGAATAGCCGGGCTGGAGCGATTGGCGGAACAGGTGCTGGGCTAGTGTCTCTGGGCGCAGATGGAACGCCGGCCGTGGACGTGGCTGCGTGGTGGTTGTTGCGCGGCAAGAACGACGGCGACAACTGGGCAACGAATAACTCTGACACACGGGAGTTGATTGTCTGGGCCGACATATCCGACTTCGAGCATTACATGGGTCAATTACCATTTCCCTATGACAACGCGGCGGCGGTGGAGTTATACGAAGCCGCCAGGTCGGACGCTGCGACTCGCGGCGTCGCTTTCAGCCACCGGCACTACGCAGGAGGGTTCCTGGAAGCGGTGTATGAGGTTTGCCGCAGGCGCCTGGGACTGGATCGCTGACCGCACCGCGGGCGGGCGGCGGCGTAAGACAGGACGCCGGCCTTATACCAAATTGGTATCGGCTGGAGCCGGGGGCCGTTCCAACAGCTCCAGCCAGTTGCCGTCGGGGTCTTGCATGTAGCAGCCTTTGCTGGCCGCCGGGTACACCGGGTTGGGACGTATGGCCGGCGGGCTGACAAACCGGACGCCCTGGGCGGACAACTCCCGGTAAAAGGCGTCCAGATCGTCAACGATCACGCCCAGGTGAGAAGCGCCTACCTGGAAGCGCTGGGGGAGATCGACGGCAACACCGGGCGGGTTGAGGTACTGGATCAGCTCAACCGAGTGGCGCATGTCACCCATGCCGAGATACACGATGTGTAGTCTGGCGTCTGGATAACCCACCAGTTCGGAGATAAATTCACCTTCCAGAATCTGGTCCCGTTCCTCCCGCAGCCCCAGCAGGTCCCGGTAGAAGGTGAGGGAACGCGCCATGTCGCTGACCACGAATCCGGTGTGATTCATCCACTGGACTTCCATTGATGCCAACCTCCCAATAGTTTCCGTTTTGGTGGCCGTTCGGGTGACGGAAGGAACGCCCCCTCACCCCAACCTTCTCCCGCGAGGGGAGAGGGAGTTTGCGATGCGGACGCCGTCCGAACGGCAAATTACCGTGTAACTCGACCTGCTAGCGGCCGTCTTTGATGTAATCGGAGACTTTTTCGCCGATCATGATGGTGGTAGCGTTGGTGTTGGCGCGGATGCAGTCCGGCATGACCGAGGCGTCGGCCACCCTGAGTCCCTCCACGCCTTTCACCTTCAGGAACTGGTCGACCACGGCCATGGGATCGGAGTCTGGACCCATCTTGCAGGTGCCGGATATGTGGTGCGATGTTCCGGAGTTGCGCCGGAGCCAGTCGTTGAGCAGTTCGTCGGACTGCAACTCTTCGTCGGTGGGCATGATGCGTTCCAACAGGATCTCGGAGTAATCGGGATGCTCGGCAATGCGAACGCCCAGGCGTATTGCCTCCCGCATGCGCCGGAGGTCTTCTTCTTCCTGGTAGTAGTTGTAGTTCAGGCGGGGTTGTACGTGGGGGTCGGTGGATTGTAGGGTCAACTCACCCTGGCCCAAGGCCAACTGCAAGCTAGCGCCCATGCCGATGTAGTTGAGGTCATCGTCGATGATTACGTGGGCCGGCCGGTGCTCGCTGGTCAACAGGGTCGGACTGAGCTGCATGTCGTTTCGGAGGTTCGACCCTTCAACGGTGTAGCGCAGTCCAACCTGGATCACCGGGGCCTGGACGTCGGGCCTCTCGCCAACGGCCCGATAGAGGGCGGCGGCGGCGGGATGGTCTCGGAGGTTTTGACCCACGCCGGGCAGGTCGTGGATGACCGGGATGCCCAGGCTCCGAAGGTGTTCGGCGGGACCCACGCCGGAGAGCATCAGGAGTTGGGGAGAGGCAACGGCGCCGCTGCTCACGATAATCTGGCCGCCCTCCACGGTGAAGATTTCTCCACCGCTCTCGGCTTCGATGCCCGCGGCCCGTTGCCCATCGAACAGGATGCGGCGAGCGGTTACGTTGCCCCGGATGGTCAGGTTCAGGCGGTGGCGGGCCAGGTCCAGGTAGTTGATGGCCATGCTCATGCGGACGCCGTCGATGGTATTGCGCGCCCGTGGCGAGACGCCGGTGGACTCGGGGTGGTTCTGGTCTTCGTCGATGGGATAGCCCTCGGCGACACAGGCTTGCTCGAAGGCGACGGCATGGGGCATCCACTCGGTGCGGGGAGCGCGCCGCACCGGAACGGGTCCGTCGGTGCCGTGGAAGTCGTCGCCGCCAAAGTCCAGGTCAGTTTCCAGCTTGTTGAAATAGGGCAGAACCCTGGTGAACGACCATTCGTCGTTACCCCATTCGGCCCAGCGGTCATAGTCCTCGGGGATGCCCCGGAAAAGGACCTGACCATTCACGGCGCTGGAGCCGCCGGTGGCTTTCCCGCGCGGGATCACCAGTTCGTCCATTTCCGGAGTTATCTGGGCGGTGTAGCCCCAATTGTGGGGGCCGTAGGCCGACAGCCAGACGTTGTTGCCCAGCTTAAGATCGTCCGGCAAATGCTCGAATTCCGGATAATCCGGGCCGGCCTCCAGGAGCAGTACCGAACGGTCCGGGTCTTCGGACAGACGGCTGGCGATGGTGCACCCGGCGGATCCGCCGCCTACTACGATGACGTCGTACTTCATGATTTACCTCCGTGCTGTTCGGGAACCTGGCAACATATTGTCGAACGATTGAACGTACAGCCCTAATCATAATACAAACGTGGGGTGAGGGGACGAGTTTTTACCTGGATGAACGGGGGATGTTGGGGATGGCGGTTCCTTTTGGTCAGGTGGTGGGTTTCGCGTGGTGTTGTGGGTGGTCAGGTGGTGGTTGGTTGGATTTCGCCAGAGGTTTCGGGTCGTTGTCAGCATACGGCCGGGTGCTACGCAAAGTTTTTAGCCCCTGATTCCGTTCACTGAGACCGGGCCGGTAAGGGCCTGGTCTCAGCACGCAGCGTAGTGGCGTCCGCTGTGACGGGTCCGACCGGGGCGTTGAAGCAATACGCACCTGCGGTCTGACTTGCGCCGATTTGCGATTTTTACTGACGGGATGGCCGTCGACCTGAAACCTCTGGCGGTGGTGTGGTTGGTTGATTGACGAGTTTTAACCTGACAAGGTTGATGGTATAGGGGTGATTTACGAGGGCGCAAGGGGGCAGGTGCCACTCATGCGTACCCACTTTGTCATTGCGAGCGCAGCGTGGCAATCTCGTCGCCGTAGGAATGGTGATTTGCCGACGTGTGTTCAACCTCAACGAGATTGCCACGTCGCTGCGCTCCTCGCAATGACAGAGCGTCCTTCGACAGGCTCGGGATGAGCGGGCACTGCTGGCAATGACATGAGGTTGCGATTGGCACCCTCACCCCAACCCTCTCCCATCAAGGGAGAGGGGGTCATTCGACGGGCTCGGGATGCGGGAGTTGGCGTTTGCTCTATTGAGATAGTCGGGTAGAATTGGCTTTGTAATGCACGGCCTTCTCAGGAGCAACAGCCCATGACCACGCCCGATGAGCTATCGCGGAGAGCCCAGGATCTGGCGGCGTATCTACCCGCAGGCAGCGATATCCCATATATATCGCCTGACTACGCGCGGATTCAAACACCGTTGATGTGGGGCGGGGTCTGGCAGGCTCCGGGGCTGGATCTGAAGCTGCGCAGCTTTGCTACCATTTCCGCCCAGTGCGTCAACGGCTGGGATTTCGGGCTGCAGCACCAGATCAGGGTTGGCCTTACGATGGGGATGACGCCGCAGCAGATCAAGGGGATATTCATACAGCTCCTGTTTTACGCGGGTATTCCGGCCACGGTTCACGGCTTGCTGCAGGCTCAGACGGTGATCAACGAGAAGGATGAATGGAAAGCCGCGGATGTTCCTCTGGAAGCAGACTGGCTGGAAACCGTCGAGGCCAAGCTGGAGCGGGCCACTGCGATAAGACAACGTCTCTGGGGGGAGGAGGCCAACCGCGAGGTTGAAGGATCGCTGGCGCAGCGCATGGCTCCGGAAGCCTCGGACATAGTCGATGGGTACAACTTCGGGGAAGTGTGGGCGCGAGACGACCTGTCGCCCAAAGAACGGATGGTGTGCGTGCTGGCGGCGCTGATGTCCCGTGGGCATTGGAAGCAGCTGAAGCGTTATATCCGATATGCGCTGAACATGGGGTTCAACCAGCAGGAAATCTGCGAGGTGTTTTCCCAGGCCGGCTGGTATCGGGGCTGGCCCCATGTGGAAGACGCCCTGGAACAGGCCCAGGAAGTGTTTGCGGAAAAAAACGCTTAACGCGAGGTCTGATGGACGAGGAGCAGGGCCTTTTCAAAATCCTCCGACCTCCGCTCATGGTGAGCTTGTCGAACCATCGGCGACCGTCCTTCGACAGGCTCAGGACGAGCGGGTGGTTAATTTCCACGACTTTGAAAAGGCCCTGGGACGAGGAGGCAGTTGCCATGACAACCGTAACGGAATTGCAGGAGAAATCGGCGAAACTGCGGCAGTTTTTCGACCAGCATCTGCCCTACGCCCGACCGACTCCGGTACTGGCGGATTTCATACGAGTACAGCATGAGCTGATGTGGGGCGGCGTGTGGCTGGTGGACGGGCTGGACTTAAAGCTGCGTAGTTTCGCAACCATCACGGCACAGTGTGTCAACGGGTATGACTTTGGCGTTGAACACCAGGTTCGCACCGGCCTGACCGTTGGGATTACGGCGCAGCAGATCAAGGGGATATTCATACAGCTCCTGTTTTACGCCGGAGTGCCGGCCACCGTCTTTGGCCTTCGTATCGCACAGGAAGTGATCAACGAGCGGGAGGAATGGAAATCGGGGGACGTGCCGCTGGACGTCGAATGGCTGGCATCCGTTGCAGAGATGCTGGCGCAGGGCAAGGCCATTCGCATTGCGAACTGGGGCGAGCACGCCGATGCTGAAATCGAGCATTCGCTGGCCCGGCAGCTGGTTCCAGAGTCCGCCGAGCTAGTGGACGGTTATCATTTTGGAGAAGTGTGGCGGCGGGCCGACCTGGACCCTCGGGAACGCATGGTGTGCATCCTGGCGGCTTTGATGTGTCGCGGGCACATGAGGCAACTGAAACGCCACGTTGGATACGCTCTGGACGCCGGTCTTGACGCCCAGCAGATTTGCGAGGTGTTCGCCCAGGCCGGCTGGTACCGGGGGTGGCCCTGCGTCGAGGACGCTCTGGAGCAGGCCAACGAGGTCTTTAACGCTCGGCGCGGCTGACCTGGCGTCGCGGGTTTTATACGGCAGGCTCAACATCGGGAGAAAGAAATATGGACAGTGCAGCGGACCTGGCGCGAAAAGCGGCGAATCTCCACGCGTTTATCGATCAGTACGTGCCCCAGGGACGTCTGACCGGGGCATTGCCGGACATTAGCAAGGACTACGTGAAGCTGCAGGAAGAAGTGATGTGGGGCGGAGTTTGGCAGGTTCCGGGCCTCGATGTGACGCTGCGAAGTCTGGCGACCATTGCGGCCCAGTGCTGCAACGGCTGGGAATTTGGATTGCAGCACCAGATCAGGGTGGGACTATCCCTGGGAATGTCACCGCAAAAGGTCAAGGGGATTTTCCTGCAGCTCATCTTTTACGCTGGAATACCAGCCACCGTTTCCTCGCTGGCCCAGGCGCAGCGGGTGATCAATGAGCAACCCATCTGGCAGCGGGAGGACGGCGAACCCCTGCAAGCGGAGTGGCTGGCGTCGGTGGAAGAAAAGCTGGCGAGAGGACGGCAGATCCGCAGTGAGAATTGGGGTCAGCAAGCCGCTGCAGATCTGGAAAACACGCTTTCCCACGAGCTGGCGCCGGAGACTGCCGCGCTGGTCGATGCTTACAATTTCGGTGAGGTGTGGGCGCGCGGCGACCTGACCCCCAAGGAACGCACGGTGTGTATCCTGGTGGCGCTGATGTGCCGGGGCCACATGAAGCAACTGAGGGAGCACATTGGATACGCGCTCAACCTGGGCATGAGTCGGCGGGAGATCTGCGAGGTATTCTCGCAGGCTGGCTGGTATCGCGGATGGCCGTACGTGGAGGAGGCTCTGGAGCAGGCGGACGCGGTGTTCACGGAACGGGGTATCTGACGTCCGGTGCAGCGTGGACGCGCCACGCTGCGATAGCGGGTATGGATAACAGCCAGACGGCAAGGACGGCCTCGACCGCGCCGGTGGGGGTCCTTCGACAAGATCAGGATGAGCGGGGGAGGGGACGGGTTTTACCTGGATGGACGGGATAGACGGGATTATTGGGTGTTGTGTGTAACGGGATTGCCAACCCCCGCATCGAGTACAGGGGCGCAATGACAGATTGGACCGGGCACGCGTGGGGGTGAATGCGGCTATACCGTGGCCGGGCGGTTGGTTATACTCACGAAAACCTCGGTTGGTGGACACGAATGGAGTCCCCAAATCGGGCGCCGCAGAACCAGCGGTCTAAAGGAGAATTGTTATGGCGTACAACGGCGCGGGAGCTGTTTTGGATGGCGTGCGAATTTTGGAGTTGGCCCGCTGGCAGGCGGCGCCGCGGGGCGGGTTGATCCTGCAGGACATGGGCGCGGAAGTGATCAAGCTGGAGTGGCGCAAGGGGGCTGATCTGAGAGATTCCGGGCCATTCGTGGGGGAGATGAGTGTCCAGTTCGCCGCATATAACCGGGGCAAAAAGAGCGTTACGCTGAACACGCGCCACGACAAGGGCAAGGACCTGTTCTTCCGGCTGCTGGAGGTTTCGGATGTGGTGCTGGAAAACTTCCGGCCGGGCACGATGGTCGAAATGGGGTTCGGCTACGACGAGCTATGCAAGGTGAATCCAGGCATCATCCTGGCATCGGTGTCGGGGTTCGGGCAGTACGGGCCCTATCGCGACCGGCAGTGTTTCGACCCAATTATCCAGGCGATGAGCGGTTTCGGCGATCAGACCGGGCGGGGGTTTGACCAGCCCATCATGGGTAACGGCCCGGTGATGGACCGCACGGCCGCGCTTCATGCGGTGATTGGAATCCTGGGAGCGCTGCGTCACCGGGACCGGACGGGCGAGGGCCAGTGGCTGGAAGTGGCAATGCTGGACGGGGGGATTACCCTGGAGGAAGTTGCGCTGGCCATGTGCTACGAGACCAACACCAACGATTTCCTGCGGGTGGGTACCTTCCTGCGTTGCAAGGATGGCTGGGTAACGACGGGGGCGGCCCGCGCCGGCATGTGGCAACGGATGCTCAAGGTAATGGATTACGATGAGATGTCTGAAGACCCTCAGTTTGCCGCGCCGATGTTTGCTACCGATATGGCAGAGGTACGCATGGAGTTGTTGCGCCTTTGGTGCGAGGAACGCACGGTCAAAGAGGTGGAGGACGCATTGGTGGCCGCCGATATTCCGTTCGGCGCGGTGAAGTCCATTCCCGAGGTTCTGGCCGACAGCCATATGTGGGAGCGTGAAGTGATGATGGAGGCGGAGATCCACGACCCGCCGGGAAAGAAGATGCTGGTTCCGGGCCCCACCATCATCAAGTTCTCCAAAACCCCCACCACTGCGGGACCTATCCCCAGGTATGGCGAGCACAACCAGGAGATTTACGGCGACCTGTTGGGCCTGACGGAGGACGAGATGACGGACATGGTAGAGCAGGGAATCATAACCTGAGCCAGCGGGTTGGGTTGGCGCTGGGTTTTTAACCCTCACCCCCGTATCAAGTACGGGGCAGGCTCCAACCCTCTCCCATCGAGGGAGAGGGGGACGGGTCTGGGCTGGCGGGAGTGGGATGTCAACGAGATTGCCACGTCCCTCGACAAGCTCGGGATGAGCGGGCGCTCCTCGCAATGACAGGTGGGGTGGGCGCTCCTCGCAATGGCAGTTTAATCGGGTACGCGTAGGTTCACCGGGAGGTTGGTATGACCAGGCTGGATGGAAAGGTTGCGATCGTGAGCGGCGGATCCCGCGGCATTGGGGAATGCACGGCCCGGCTATTTGCCGCCGAGGGCGCGTCTGTATTGATTGGGGATGTGCTGGATGCCCTGGGTGACGCGGTTGCCGCCAGCATCGTTGCCGAAGGCGGGCGGTGCATCTACCAACATCTGGATGTTACGTCGGAATCACACTGGTCTGAGGCGGTAGCAAAAGCGTTGGCTGAATTGGGCGGGCTGAACATTTTGGTCAACAACGCCGGGATCGGCAGCAGTCCGCACAGCATCGCCGACGAGCCCGCCGAGTCCTGGGACCGGACTATGGATGTCAACGCGAAGGGGGTGTTTTTGGGTACGCGGGCGGCCATACCGGCAATGCTGGATGCAGGCGGCGGGTCGATCGTAAACATCTCTTCGCAACTGGGCATCGTGGCGGTTCCGTACAGCGGATCGGCGTACCAGAGTTCCAAGGGAGCGGTGCGGCTTTTCACCAAATCGGCAGCCATCCAGTATGCTGCTGACGGAATCCGCGTGAATTCGGTGCATCCCGGCCCCATTGTTACCGAGATGACCAGGGCGGTTCGAGAGGACACCGACCGTTATCAAATGACGCTGTCCCTGGTCCCGATGGGACGATATGGTGAACCGGAGGAGGTTGCTTACGCGGTTTTGTACCTGGCGTCTGACGAGTCCTCATTTGTCACGGGCAGCGAGGTAGTGGTGGACGGGGGATGGACGGCGCAGTGACGCCGGCGCAGGCGAAGTACCGGATGATTGGGAACGCGGGAACGGGCGGGTGAGTACCGACATCCGGGCCGGTCACGATTCTCGCGACGCCCGGCGATGCCTGATGTGGGCGGCGAGGGAAGACCCTTTGCGGCGATGGCGCGCTGGCTTGACGATTACGTACACACAGGGATTGCGGCCCCGCGGTGTTATCGGTTCTACCGATTGGATACTCGATGGGCGAAGGTTAGTTGCCAGAGCCAGCCCGGACCGACACCGGGCTGGCTGCAAATCCCGTTCGCTACGAGATTGTTTCCGGAGTTCGTTGGGTCAATTGCCGAGAACCTGACACGGCGACACGGGCCGGGTTCCCGACGGGAGCGGGTTGGCGAACGATCCGGGAACCGGGATTTTAGTAGTGGCGCAGTTCGACCACGTTGTTGTCGGGATCGTAGATGTACAGGGAAATGCCGTCGCCGTGGGAACCCCAGCGCTTGCCGGGGCCGGCCTGAATGTCGACACCGAGGTCTTCAAAACGAGTCTTCAACTCTTCCATGTCGGTGTAATCAATGACCATGCAGAAATGGTCCTGGTTGCGAACGTCGTCCCTGCCTTCCGGGATGCTGTCAGATGCGAAGAAGTCGATGATGGTGTCGGCGTTTATCCGCGCTGAAGGGAACCGCACTTCGCCGGCCCGCCATTGCTCCACGCGCTCGGCCTGGAGGCCAAGCACTTCGGTATAGAAGCGCAGCGATCCTTCCACGTCTTTGGTGCGCAGGACGATGTGATCCATTTCGGTGATTTTTACCAGGGGTTTGGTCAGAATCTCGAACTTGGTTTCGGTAGCCATGGACGGCCTCCTGAAGTGTGGTGCGCTGGGGCTGGCCTCTGTTACCGGCATTATATGGCGTGCCTGGGCACTTGTCATCCGCACGCGACGGTTTGGGCTTATTCGACGGGCTCAGGATGGGCGGGGTGGGTTGGTGCTGGGTTTTTCCCCCTCTCCCATCAAGGGAGAGGGGGACTAGTAGCCTACCACCATTGCAATGATGGATGGTAGGATGTGAAGGTCAAGTAGAAACAGGAACAAATGGGGAAGTGGTGAGGGAGGTTATGGTGAAGAAGTATCGGGTAGAACTGACGGTAGAGGAACAGGAGGAACTGAAGGCATTGGTTTCCAGGGGCTGGGCGGCGGCTTATAAGCAGACTCACGCCCGCATCCTGCTGCTGAGCGATGAGAATCAGGCCGAGGGGCCGATGATGGACCAGGAGATCGCCCGGGCCCTGCAGGTGGGCACCGCCACGGTGGAACGGGTACGCCGCCGCTGTGTGGAGGAAGGAGTGTCGGCCGCTCTGGGTCGCAAAGAGCAACTGAACCGGCGCCGGAAGAAGTTGGATGGTCAGGGTGAGGCTCACCTGATTGCCCTGGCCTGCTCGCCGCCGCCGGAGGGACGAGTCAGTTGGACGTTGCAACTGCTGGCCGATGGACTGGTTGAATGCGAGATAGTGGAGAGCATCAGCGACGAGACGGTGCGCCGGACGTTGAAAAAACCAACTGAAACCCTGGCTGAAAGAGTGCTGGTGCCTGCCGCCCCAGGGCAGCGCCGATTTTGTGTGCGCCATGGAAGACGTGCTGGGGGTCTATCACCGCAGCTATGAAGACAAGGAAGTGCTGGTGTGCCTGGACGAGACCAGCAAGCAACTGGTGGGGGAGACTCGGCAATCCCGTCCGCCGCGGCCTGGTTCAGTCATGGCCTACGATTATGAATACCAGCGCAACGGGGTGAGCAACCTGTTCATGCTGTTCGCTCCGTTGGAGGGGTGGCGACGGGTGGAAGTGACGGACCGGCGCACCAGAGCCGATTGGGCCCGGGTGGTCAAGCGACTGGTGGACGAGGACTATCCCGACCGGGAGCGTATCGTGCTGGTGATGGACAATCTGAACACCCATCATCTGGCATCTTTGTACGAGGCCTTCGAGCCGGCAGAGGCCCGGCGCATCGCCGAACGGCTGGAGATTCACTACACGCCCAAGCACGGCAGTTGGCTGAATATGGCGGAGATTGAAATCGGGGTTCTGGACCGGCAATGCCTGGACCGCCGGATCCCCAGCCGGGAAATCCTGGAGCAGGAAACCGGGGCATGGGAACACCGGCGGAATCGGCAGGGCTTTCGGGTGGACTGGCGCTTCACCACCGCAGACGCCCGCATCAAGCTCAAATCCCTATACCCATCAATACAACAGTGATCGACCACTAGCCTGGGCTGGCGGGAGTGGGGACGGGTTCAGGATGGGGATCGAGTTTTGGGAAGTGGACAATCCACACCTTCCGCCGTACCATTGCCACTGAAACCGAAGGGAAGAAATCGCCGGGCCGGTGGTCAGCAAGGGAAGCGGCTGGCATTGGGCGACACATTTGGAACTAAAGGGTGAAGGAATGCAGACACGGCAAATGACGGCCAACGCCTCACGGCTCATGGTGGAGCAACTGGCGGCCCTGGGCGTAAAGTACGTATTCAACAATTCGGGCTCGCGGGAAGCCCTGTTCTTCAACGAACTGCACTCCCGGCCGGATATTCACGGCATTCTTGGTCTGCACGAGGGTGCGGTAACGGCAATGGCCGGTGGATACACCCAGGCGAATCTGGCCCCCGCCGTGATGGTGGTGCATCTGGGCGCCGGTTTGGCCCAGTGCATGGGGCAGCTCATCAACATCTGGACCGGCAGCCTGCCCGTGGTGGTAATCACATTCGCGGGCGATACCGGCAGCTTTGCCGATCTGATCAGCCTGGACGTGTCCCACAACGCTGGCCCCACAGCCATCAGCGCACCCCTGACCAAGGCCAACTGGACGGTTATTGAGCCGGAGGGTCTGCCCGCTGCCGTGGAGCGCGCCATCCGGGTTGCGATGACCCCGCCGGTGGGTCCGGTGCATCTGGCCGTCTACGACCGATTGCTGGGGCCAACCGAGTATTCCGCGAACATTATGGACGGCCCGGTTCCGCAGCTACGGAGCGGCTACCCATCGGACGCCGACGCGGAAGCCATCGCCAGAGCTCTTCGGGAAGCCAAGCGACCCCTGCTCTATACCGGAGACGGCATCTGGAAGAGTGGCGCCGACGCGGAAGTAACGGCGCTGGCGGAGCGGTTTGGCATCCCCGTGGTGGGAGACCTGCGGGGTGTCCCCATCAAACATCCTCTGCACTGTGGGGGCAGAAGGCTGGAACAGGCGCCGGACATTGACCCGGACCTGATTCTGTGCTGGGGCGTGCGTCATAACGGCGCGGGCACCGCCGATGACTACGCGGCGTTCTTCAATGCCGAACGCACTATCGCGGTGGGTTCGGACGCGGAGAATCTGGAGAACATCCCCGGCCTTGACCTGGCGGTGCTGGCCGACGAAAAACGCGCGGCGCAACGCCTTTTGGAGATGACCGAATCGTCGCACGACGAACTGTCAGAACGGCGGGCCTGGGCCCGGGAGGAAGCGGCTGCTCTGCGCGCCCGCAGGAGGGACGCGGCCCAGCGGATTACCGCCCAACGGGGAAGAGTGCGTCCCTTCGTTCTCGCCGACGCCCTGGACAACGCCCTGGAGCGGCGTGGCGGCGGGCTGGTAACCATCGAGCAATTCGCGGTCGGTCAGGACCTTCTCCACAATTCGGGCGAGCTGGGAAACAACCAGTACATTCGCCCCGCCGGCGGCTCGGAGGGCTACGGTGTGGGTGCGGCCATCGGAGCCAAACTGGGCGCCCCCGACAAGCCGGTGGTCGGGCTGGTGGGCGACGGGTCCCTTTACTACTCGGACTCGGCGCTATGGACAGCAGCCAGCCATAACATTCCGGTGCTGTACGTGATCTCCAACAATGGAGCGTATGGCATCGTTGCCAGCTCCTTTGCCAACGCCAACGCTGACATGAAAGAGACCGGGGAGTACCGGGGCGTGGTGCTGGACAACATCGACCCGGTGAAACTTGCCGAAGGATTCGGTGTGGAGGCCATGGACGCCACCGACGAGACAACCATTGGCGATGCCATCGAGCAAGGGCTCAGGATAGTAGATGAAGAGAAGCGCCCCTTCCTGCTCAATGTCCACCTGCCCCTGGGGTTGCCGGAGGGCGGCCGGCCGGGCGCGATTTACAGCATGAAGGACGATGTCGCGTAGGCGATGCAGCGAGGGTTCGCCGGACAGCGATTGAGGGCAGTGGAGCAGTCTGGAACTCCACTGCACCGGCCTAGAGCCTGCTGACAATTAGCAGGCTCTATAGGGTGTAACCACCCGCTTGCCGACTAGCCCCAGGTGGCAAAGCCCATCGCGCAGCCGGTGCCGGCCGGTGAGCGATAACACGGCACGTAGTCCACGATGTCCATATCCAGATGCTCGGTGGCTCCGGTCACCACTATCCAGTTGCGGATTTCGGAGCTGCCGGAGTTTATCTTCTCACGCGGCAGCGCCGACAACTGGTCAACGCTCTTGGCCTTCATGCCCTCCAGCGCCTGGTGGTCCAGCTCCTCGTCCACCACAAAGTGGCTCAGGCCGCCGGAGGCCAGGATCCCTACCCGTATTTCTCTGGGCCAGGATTCGATGGCCGATTTCAGCGCCTGCCCCAGGTTGTAACACCGCTTCGGCGTGGGCTGGTTGGGCGGGTAGTAGGTGTTGAGCATCACCGGCACGGTGGGGATCGTCGCCTCCGTCATCAGGCGGCTGTAAACGTATCCAAAGGCGTGACCAATGCCGCCCTTGGCCCGTCCTCCCTTGTTTGGGTCCAGGAAGCTGGACACTCCCACATCAAACTCATCGTCCATCAGGCTATCTATGATGTGCCTAGCCAACGCGGGGTCGGTGGGCGCAATTCGATCTTCCGTGTCGTAGCCAATCAGCGGCAGGTTGCCGGTTGAAGGGCCAGGCTCATGGCCGGCGACTTTCACCTGGTCGCCCCAGTAAACGCAGAAGGCCGGCATGTTGTCGTCCAGCAGGTACTCGTGCTGGTCATCCCCAACCATCACCAGCACGTCCAGCCTGGCGTCGTACATCTTTTTCGACAGCTGCGCGATGGCCTTCTGGTTCTGCCGGTGCCGCTGCTCAAACTTGGCCTGGGTAATCTCTTTGGCAATACGGTTAGTGTCGATCCGGGACAGCAGGCCCTCGTAGTTTGAGGTGATGCCGTCAGTGCCAATCAACTCAACGTGGCCCTTATCCCGTTCACCGCGGCCGGCCCATCCGTCCGCCGGGGTGCTCAGTTGGGGACTGTGGGAAGATGCCAAACCCAATACTAAACTAAAGCCAAGGTGAAATGCGCAGATGGTGGGGGTCAAACGACGGAGCCGGGTCGTTCTCCAAGTACGGATGAGAGGGATTCACGGGCTTAACCCAGCTGATCATCATCGCCACTTAAATGTACATCCCACCTTGGCTTTAGTTTAGCTCTGCCATTATCCGGCTCCTTTTGCGATCTGATATTCGACCGGTCTTCTCAATGCGACGGTTGCGCGGCGGCTTGGCGAAACGCCGATCCTTGAGGCGCCGCTCTTCAAATTCAAACGGATATTACCATGAAGCGGAAACCCTGGGTGACCCCTCATGCGTATGCACTTTGCCAAACTGGGATGCCCGACCTACTGTCATTGCGAGCGCAGTGCAGCAATCTCGTACCTTCCCCCTCTCCCTTGATGGGAGAGGGTTGGGGTGAGGGTGATCACCGCCCACCTGTCATTGTGAGCGCAGAGTGGCAATCTCGTCGCCGTAGCCGGAGTGCTCAGCGTGAACCACTGCATTGCGGCGAGATTGCCACGTCGCTATGCTCCTCGCAATGACAACCGAAGGACTCTGACCCCAACCGCTGCTGTTTTTCACCCTGCCGCCGCCGTTTCCAAGTGGGGACTCACTACTCTTGCAACCTCGGCCACGGCGCGGTCGATTTCCTCGGCAGTGGTAAACCGGCCCACCGAAAACCGCAGGGTTCCCATCGCGTACTCCAGGGGGATGCCCATCGCCTCCAGCACGCTGGACACCTCCACCCGGTCACTGTGACAGGCGGCTCCCGCCGAAGCGGCCAGGTCTTCCATCTCGGCCAGAACGGTATTCGCCTCCACCCGCCTGAAGCTGACGCTGGAGGTGTTGGGCAAGCGCTTACTGGGATGCCCGTTAATGCGTATCTCCCCAAAAACCGCCGTCAACCCCGCTTCCAAACGGTCGCGCATTCTTGCCATGTGCCGCTGGTATTCGGGCAGGTTGTGCCGGATCAACTCGCACGCTCGCCCCAGCGCCGCCATGTGGATGACGTTCTCGGTGCCCGCACGCCAATCTCCTTCATGGCCCGCTCCGTGCATCTGCTTCTCCAGCGATATCCCGTTCCGGATGTACAGCGCCCCAATACCCTTCGGGGCGTAAAGCTTGTGTCCCGCTATCGATAGCAGGTCCACTCCAAGATCATCCACGCGCGCCGGAATCTTGCCCACTGACTGGGCGCAATCGGCATGGAGCAACACCCCGTGCCGATGGGCAATCTCGGCAATTTCCTCGACCGGCTCTATCGTTCCCACCTCGTTGTTGGCGTGCATGATGCTGATGAGCGTTGTCTGCGGCGTAATAGCTTCTTCCACCTGCCCAGGGTCAACCATTCCATATTGATCCACCGGCAGATAGGTCACCCGGTAGCCCTGGGCCTCCAGGAATTTGCAAACTTCGATTACGGCCGGATGTTCCACCGCTGAGGTAATCATGTGGTCGCCACGGCTCCGGTTGGCAGCCACCGCGCCCTTGATAGCGTAGTTGTTGGACTCGGTGCCGCCGCTGGTGAAAATGAGCTCATCCGCGTGGCATCCCAGCATTTCCGCCACCTGGTTGCGGGCCGCGTTGACGCCCTCATTGGCGTTGCGCCCGTAAAGGTGGCCGCTGGATGGATTGCCGAAGTGCTCGTAAATGTAGGGCAGCATCGCCTCGGCTACGCTGGGGTCAACGGGAGTGGTTGCGTTGTAGTCCAGGTACACGGGATTCATGGGCGGATTCCTGCGGGCCTTTGCCGTATAAATATTATGGAAACTTTGGTTCGCGATGCCTTTGGTTCAGAGAGACGGACAGCAGACACCGTGCGGGCCATATCCCGCCTGATACTCCACCGTTCCAACCGGCCCGGCCACGGGTCACGCCGCCGGCAGCGCTCGGTCGATCACCGGCATTTGCGCTTGGAATGTCCGTAAGCCAAACACAAAACCCCGGCGGGATGGCGGCATCATAAGCCGCCCTTCAGACGACGGTCAAGCCACGCGGCAATCTCACGCGTGCCCACCCCCACCTGTCATTGCGACCCCGTCTTGATACGGGGGTGGCAATCTCGTCGCCGTAGCAATGATGGTTCCCCGGCACGTGCTCAACCTCAACGAGATTGCCACGTCGCTGCGCTCCTCGCAATGACAGTAGGCCAGTTTGGTTTAACATAGTGGGTACGCGTGAGACCCGGCAATCTCGCCCCAACTGAGTCCCTCTCGCCTACCGGCAGAGGAACGGCATGAGGGTGTAACCCCCTGTGGTCGCGAGGAGCGCCCAGCCGCCGCAGACCACCGCAACCAACCCCGCCCGTCGATCTGTGCGGTAGAATACGCTACGCCGGCCGGCGCCGGACACCACCCCGCATCCAGGGTTTCAGGAGATGCACAGTGAAAAGCAGCGCGGCCACCGTCAACGAGTATCTCGATGAGTTGACTCCCGAACGGCGTGAGGCTGTCTCGACCGTGCGCGACGTTGTGCTTGCCAACCTTCCCGCCGGATACCAGGAGATGATGGACTTTGGGATGATCGCCTACGTGGTTCCCCTGGAACGGTATCCCAAAACCTACAACGGCCATCCCCTGAGCTATGCGGCAATCTCGTCCGAGAAGAACTACGTATCGGTCCATCTTATGGCCATCTACGTGGACGCCGACACCGAACGGTGGTTCGTTGATAGCTACCAGGCCACCGGCAAAAAGCTCAATATGGGCAAGTCATGCGTCCGTTTCAGGAAACTCGATGACCTGCCCCTCTACCTGATCGGAGAGGCGGTCGGCCGAACCTCGGTGGATGAGTGGATACAATGCTACGAGACTGCGCGTTCTACGAGGCAACGCACCGGATCGAAGGGTGGCTAGCTGGCCGTCAACCTCGGTGATGACGCGGACACCACCGGCGCAATCTATGGCCAAATCGGCGGGGCATATTACGGCGTTGAAGCCATTCCGTCAGAATGGCGGCAAATGTTGACCATGAGCGCCGAAATCGTGGCAATGGCCGATACACTCTTTGACCATGCCCAGCAGTCCTCGCCGCAATAGTGGGCCAACTGGCTCTCCGACATCGCTGCCAATGTAGCCGCCCACGGCTCGAAATTGACCCCAGGGTCTTTCGGTTTTCCTCATGTCATTGCGTGGAGGGCAGCTCGGTTGTCATTGCGAGGAGCGTAGCGACGTGGCAATCTCGTTGAGGTTGAACACACGTCGGCAAATCACCATTGCTACGGCGACGAGATTGCCACGCTGCGCTCGCAATGACAAAACCGGGAAAACCGAAAGGCCCTGAAATCACCCCGGCCACTGGTAGCGTACCCGGTGCGGACTCGCTACTATGTGAAACAAAACCGGGTGCAACAAAATCGGCACGATGTTCACGGAGGTGACGCTATGCCCTTTGGAGGAAACGACTGGTTGGCCCTGAACCAGGAAGAAACCCTGGAACCTGAACTCCCCATCTGCGATCCGCATCATCATTTTTGGGACTTTCGCGAAATTCGCATCCCCTACCAGCGGTACCTGCTCCACGAACTCGCCGCCGACGTCAACAGCGGCCACAATGTGCGCTCCACGGTGTTCATCGAGACCCGCGCCATGTACCGGCAGGACGGCCCGGAAGAACTGCGGTCGGTGGGTGAAGTGGAATTTGTCCAGGGATTGGCCGCCGCCAGCGCCAGTGGACTCTATGGGCCGTGCCGGGCGGCCGCTGCAATTATTGGCAACGCCAACCTGCGACTCGGCGCCGCAGTAGAGCCGGTTCTGGACGCCCTCCAGGCCGCCAGCCCCAATCGCTTCCGTGGCATCCGCCAGGGCGCCGGTTGGGACCCGCATCCCGACGTTGAGGATCGGGCCGAGCGGGGTCTCCTTGCCAACCCTCAGTTCAGGGAAGGCGCCCACGTATTGGCCGGCAAGGGCATGTCCCTGGAGAGTACGGTGTTTTTCCCCCAGCTGCCCGAACTCGTGGAATTCGCCAACGCCGTGCCCGATCTCACCATCGTACTGAACCACATCGGGGGTCTCTACCGCACCGGCTCCTACGGCAACCGCGACGACGAGGTTATTCCCGCGTGGCGCGAGGGCGTTGCCGCCGTGGCCCAGTGTCCCAACGTCGTACTCAAGCTCGGTGGAATTGGGCAGCCGCGCTACGGATTCGACTGGCACACCTGGGACATTCCCATCGGATCGGAAGATCTGGCTCTCGGGCTCGGCCCCTACATGAACTATTGCATTGAGCAGTTCGGCCCCAGCCGGTGCATGTTCGAGAGCAACTTTCCCCCGGACAAGGTGTCGTACTCGTACCACGTACTATTCAATGCTTTCAAGCGGCTATCCCAACAATACTCGCAGTCGGAACGCGCCGACCTGTTCCACGACACCGCAACCCGCGTGTACCGCATCGACGTCTAAAAGCGCTCCGGCTGACGACTCGGTTTCTGTCCTCGCCCGCTTCCCTATCCCCTCAAATCAGGAGAAGTGAAATGCCCCAGCAAAAGAGAATCTATGTCGGTATGCACGACGGCGTTTGCGCCGTCTTCAGCCAGGATGGCGGCAAAACGTGGCAACAGGGACCGGTTACGCCTCTGGCGCACGCTGCCGCCCGGTTGACTTCCAGCCCCGCTGCTCCCCAACGGGCGTACCTCGCCGCGTATGAGGCCGGCGTGTATCGCACCGATGACGGTGGGTTGACGTGGTCCCATCTGGACTCTTACCCCACCGACTACGCCCATAGCGTGCTGGCCCATCCCGCCGAGGCCGACACCGTCTTTGTGGGCAGCGAACCGGCGGCCGTTTTCCGCTCATCAGACGGCGGCAACACCTGGGATGAATTCGGAGGCTTTCGAGCCGTGCCGGAGTCTACCGAATGGGGATTCCACTCGCCCACCCGAGACTCCCACGTCCGCGACCTCCGCGTCGCCCCCAACGATCCCAACTGCCTTTACGCCGGTATCGAAGTCGGAGGGATGGTGTCCTCCCACGACGGCGGAGCAAGTTGGACGCAGTTGCCGGGTCTCGACGACGATATCCACTGCGTGAACCTCAGCGAAAACCGGCCCAGCAGCGTTTACGTCGCCACGGCCAACGCTCCCTACCGTTCGGACGATGGCGGCAGTGAGTGGGAGTTGATCAACACAGGTCTTGACCGTCGCTATACTCTGCACATATCGGCGGCTCCCCACGACGCCGACCTGGTTTTGGTTACGGTGTCGTCCAACGCCAGGCGCAGCAGTCCCCAGTTCTACCGCTCCACCGACGGCGGGCGCAGCTGGCAGCTGGTCGCCGGGCTAGGCGAGGGCGAAAACCCCGAAGACATGGTAGTCGCCTTCGAATGGGACCCCCAGGAGGCAAACAAAGTGTACGCCGGCACCGATGGCGGCGGGCTGTTCTGCAGCGAGGATCGCGGCATCAGCTGGCAACCATTGCCAGTCAGCCTCACAACCGTCGCAGTAGGCGCAATAGCAGTAGCCAGCGAATAAAACCCACGGCCCCTGCCGCAACCCCCCCGCGTATCCTGAGCATACCCTCCCCCGCTCATCCCGAGCCCGTCGAAGGACCCCCTCTCCCTTGATGGGAGAGGGTTGGGGTGAGGGTGAAAATCCCAGCACCAACCCACCCCGCTCATCCTGAGCCCGTCGATGCTCACCCCCGTCATTGCGAAGAGCGCAGCGACGTGGCAATCCCGCTGCTAACCACAGCCCAAAATACTGTCCATCCTGTTCATCCAGGTAAAAACCTGTCCCCTCCAGGGTCATTCGGTTGTCATTGCGAGGAGCGCAGCGACGTGGCAATCTCGTTGAGGTTGAGCACGTGCCGGGGAACCATCATTGCTACGGCGACGAGATTGCCACGCTGCGCTCGCAATGACATGAAGAAAACCGAAAGGCCCTGCCGTCCCCTCCCCCACGCATCCCCCGGTTGCATCGTGTGTATATAATAGTAGACCGTTATAAACATCATGCTATTTGCGTCCAACATCAGCAAAGCCTATTCAAACCGGACTCTGTTCAGCGATCTCACCATAAGCGTGGCCGCCGGAGACCGCGTCGCTTTGATAGGGGCGAACGGTTCCGGTAAGACCACACTCATGGACATTCTGGCCGGCGATACCGCTCCGGAAACCGGCAGCATATCCAGACAGCGCAACGCCACTATCGGCTATCTCAGGCAGGAGCCCGCCACGTTTGCCGGCAAATCCCTGCTCCAGGAAGTGTTGGACGCCAGCTCCGAAGTGATTGAACTTACCGACCGGATCAACGTCACCCGCGAAGCCCTGTCCTCGGAAGCCGACCCCGCAAAACAGGATGTCCTGCTGCAACAGCTAGGCCAGCTTGACATGGAGCTGGAGGCGGCCGGCGGGGGCGACCGGGAGCACGAAGCCAAGGCGATCCTCTCGGGCCTGGGATTCAAACCGAGCGACTTCCTCCGGCCAATGGGCGAATTCAGCGGTGGCTGGATCATGCGGGCCGGACTGGCCCGGTTGCTGTTCCGGAAGCCCGATCTGTTGTTGTTGGACGAGCCAACCAACCATCTCGATCTAGATGCCAACCTCTGGTTTGAGAAGTATATGGCCGCATTTCAGGGCGGAGTAATAGTCACATCCCACGACCGCGCTTTTTTGAACCAGGTGGCAAACCGGATTCTTGCCATCGAGCCTGATGAGGTGGTGATTCTCAGGGGCGACTATGACGATTATCTGGTCGCACGCGAGCGTTCCCTTCAGATCAAGCAGGCGGCTGCGGCCAGACAGGAGCGCCAGTTGCAGAAGCAAATGCGCTTTGTGGAGCGCTTCCGCTCGAAGGCAACCAAGGCCAGCCAGGTGCAAAGCCGCCTGAAGCAGCTGGAGAAAATAAAACCCATTGAGTTGCCCCGGGCAACCAAAAAAATCCATTACTCGTTCCCCCAACCTCCCCGTAGCGGCGCTGAAATCATCTCACTCACCAATGTCAGCAAATTCTACGGCGATAATGTGGTTTACCGCGGCATGAACCTTTCCCTTGCCCGCGGCGACCGCGTCGCCCTGGTCGGACCCAATGGCGCCGGCAAAACAACCATGTTGAAGATGCTCGCCGGCGTCCTGCCGTTCGACGAGGGGGAACGAAAAACCGGCCACAACGTGGTTGCCGCCTACTACGCCCAGCACGTTTTGGAGCTCCTCAACCCGAACAATACGATCATCGAGGAGTTGCAACAGGCGGCCCCCAGGGAGTCGGAGCAGAACCTGCGTACCACTCTGGGCGGATTCCTGTTCAGCGGCGACGACGTCAACAAGCCGATATCGGTGCTGTCCGGTGGTGAAAAGGCGCGCGTGGCCCTGGCCAAGCTGCTGCTCCAGCCGAGCAATCTGCTGCTGATGGACGAACCAACCAACCACCTTGACATCGCTTCCAGGGAGATCCTTGCGGACGCGCTGGGGGACTACCACGGCACGATTTGCCTCATCACCCACGACCGCACCCTCATCCGGCAGGTTGCCAACAAGATCGTGGAAATCGACGGCGGCCGGCCCACGGTTTTCCCCGGCGACTACGATGGCTATCTGTACCGCAAGCAGGAAGAATCCGAAATCAGGAGCGCCAAACCCGCCGTCAATGGATCATCCCCCGCTGCGCCGGCGCCGGGCGCCGTCCGGAAACGCACCGGCAGGCCGCTCCGGGCCGAAGAGGAGCAGCAGCGTTCCCTCGGGAAAGAAGCGCGCCGGCTGGCGTCGCGAATCGAGGAGATCAACGTTTCGTTGACCAGCCACGAGGCCCGCATGGCAGAGCTGGAAACCTTGTTCTCCAGCCCCGACGAGTTCGGCGATCCCATTCAGCTGGCGGCTTACGGTGAGCAGTACCGCGCGCTCAAGGAAGCTGCGGATTCGCTGTGGGACGAGTGGGAAAGATTGTCGGTGGAGGCGGAGAGCATCGACAGCAAGCTCACAGCGCTGAAGACCGGTTAGGGTGTGTTGACAAATACCGTCATTCCCACGAAAGAACGTCACCCCGTACTTGATACGGGGCGGGAATCCAGTGGCCGTAGTCGTTAATCACGGTTCTGATTCTTTCATCATACCCTCTCTGGATTCCTGCTTTCGCGGGAATGACGGCATTTGACAATACACCCTAAGACTGGAGAGGTTTGGAAATCAGGGTTTTGATGCGTTCAGTGATGTAGGTCTGGTCGTAGGTGCGGAGCAGGTTGATCCGGTTGCGGTTCGGGTCACCGCCGTGCCAGTATTCGTAAATCTCCTGCCGCATCCCGAATGATGAGACGGCGAGGTCATGGGCCAAACGGAAAAGGCGAGACTTGTACTCCACGTCCACGCCTTTTCCGGGCATGTACCGGTCGAGGTAGGGACGGAATTCCGGATTGGCCAGGTCGGCTTCGCTGGGCTGCATAATCATGCCGGAACCGGAAACCTCCCGCAGCAGCTCCACCATGCGGGCCGACGTTTGGGCGAAGTAGATGTTCATGCCGGACATTGAACCCAGGGACATCAGGCCGTTGTCAGCCAGGTAGGCGTTGTGCTCCACGCCGTCCATGGCGTGCGCCCACATTTCGGTGTAGGTGGCCATTTCGCCCAGCTTGGCCGCGACCTCGCGGTACTCGATCACACCGATGGCTTCGGCGATGAGGGTGGCGACGGCGGTCATCAACTTCATGCGCTGGTGGATGCGGCAAAGGTTGCTCCAGCCCCGAAAGTTGGCTTCGGAACCGAGCCGCTGGAGCAGCGGGGCCGAGTCGTAGAGCATGAAAATCCGGTCCCAGGGCACCAGCACGTGATCGAAGAAGAGCATGGCGTCCTGTTCGTCGTACACGGCTGCCAACGGATGGCCGTAGCTGCCCGCCCACTGGGACACCGGCTCCCGACACAGGATCTTCAAGCCTGGGCTGTCGGTGGGAATTGAAAAAGCCAGGATGAACCGGGGGTCGGCGCGGCGCACGAAGGTGGCTGACAGGGACACGTAGGTCTCATTGCTGATGGGGGCCGCGGTGGCCAGCTGCTTGGCGCCGTGAACGATGACGCCAGCGGCGGTTTCCTCAACCACATGCAGGGCCACTTCTGTCTCCCCGTCGGCTCGGTTTTCGTTCTGGGGCTGCTGACTGCGGTCAACCTGCGGGTCGCCCAGGGCGTGGGTCAGGAACAGGTCATTTTCCGCGCAGTACCGGTAGTAGTTGGTGATGTTTTCGCCAAAGTCACAGTGGGGATTCTTCACCTGCCCCAGCGCATCACGGATGGCGTAAAGGCCAAGGATGTGGGGCGCGAGAATGTCCGGGCTGCGCCCCAACTGGCCCCAGGATTCTTCGTTCCAGATCTCGCTGTTGCGCCGCTGACGCTTCAGGTCATCCGGAGTGTGGGGCAGGAGCCAGGACAGACTGCAACGGTTGCCCGTGTCGCGAGAAATGAATGTCATCCGGTCCCGGTACGGCTCCGAGTGTTGCAGGTCGTAGATGCGGGCGAGTTCGTGGACCATGCCGGTCATGGCCGGGTGGCTGGCCACGTCGGTGACTTTGGAGCCGTCCAGCCAGACCTCCCGATTATCCTTGAGGCTCTCCACGTAGCGCGGGCCGGTCATAGCGCCCCGGGCAGACTCAATCTCTAGAACCATCTTTCCTCCGTGCGCCGCCAGCGTCCGACCTTGCTTTGCGCCTCTGCGTCAACGTTTCCTACGCCGTCGGCAGCGTCCGGCGGGATTGCCTTCGGAGGCTCACGTCAATCCTGCCTCCTGACGAATTGAATCAAACCGTACCTTGTAGGTGAACATCAACTGCTTCCTGGATTCAGTCAGAGGAGATCCCTTCCCAAGCCTCTCCAACGTATCGTCAACGAATGGATACATTTCTCCTTCCCTCATTACCCTATTAACTGTCTGTTCAATATCTTTCCAACCTACTGTCGGGGAGAACTCGGCGTAGCATTTCGGGTGGGCGTCGGGTATCTTTCACCGGGAGCCGGCCGCTTGTGCAGAATAGTGCAGAATCTTTCCCGCGAGTTTGGGTCGCTCTTTCTCGGTGAGGAAACCCTCCACTTCATTACCAATCGCGATTATTGGCGTTGCTTTCTGACCCGCGACCAGTTCAGGCTCATCAAGGAGAAGCGGATGCCATTTCTCGTACCTTTTCTCACGCTCGGACTTGGCAGCCCTGACTGACATCGCGCCCTTTGATAAATCCGTGAGATAGTACGTGCCCCAACCTGCACACAAGTCCTCTTTGATGCAGAAGTGCAGGATGAAATCTTCGGTTGAGCTAGGTTGTGTTGACATTTCTCGTCATTCCCGCTTTCGCGGGAATCCAATGACCGAATTCGTTAATAACGTTTTCGATTTGTTCACCTCACGACCTATGGATTCCGGCTTTCGCCGGAATGACGGAATGAGTTTCAAAATGTCAACACTGCCTAGCAAAATTCTTGAATCCCCGTTTAATCTTTTTGCGAGCTACATCTAGAATCGAAGCCCCCTCCCCTCCGATCAATGGCTCCATCCCAATCAGGACAAAATCCACGGGGTCTTGGGGAGCGATATTGGGTAGAAATAAGCTCTCCAACCCAAAGCATTCTTTGTCCTGTGCAACTCGATCCCGGAATTTGCGCTCCAGGGCTGTATACTTTTCACTGAACATAACGTTAGCCCTCTATAGTGGGAGGCAACCTTCGGCAAAGCTTCCAGACGCGGGGGTTAGTCGACGACGGGGTCGGGAACAGTGGGGGTCAGGATAACGGCGCCGGCGATGTCGTCGTGGCGGTGGCGCATAATGAGGCCGACACGCTCGTGGAGGGCCAAGAGGAGGCCCCGGTTCTCGGCGACCTGTTCGCGGAGGTTAGCAACCTGTTCCTCCACCCGATCAATACGGGCGGCGAGGCCATCAATTCGGCTGATGAGGGAGTCCCTGAGGTCGTCAATGCGGACGTGGATGCCGCTGATTTCGCCCTGCTGGCGTCCGACGACGAAGCCGAGGCGGAGCACCGCGCCCAGGGTGACAATCTGCAATAGTCCGAGGAACCCGATGAGACCGTAGAGAATGTAGGCGTTGACTGTGATGTCGTTCATAGGGAAACCTCGTTGCCAACTGTGGCGTCGCAACGCGCCGTCCCAAGCGCGCTTCGACTGATTGTAGGTATACTTCCATTGGCGGTCAACGGGCGGAAACCTGCTCGCACTTGCTTCGTGATCGCAAGTCCGCAATGTCCGGCAATCAGATTCGGCTGTTGTACACGTAGTGCGGCGTTCCCATCGCCGGCGGCCGGCTCCGGTAAAACTGCTCGACGTAGGGCGACAGCCGCCCTGCCATCCGGCGGGTGGCCAGGGTCTCGGGTTCCAGGGGCCGGGACAGTTGTTCGCGCAACTCGCGGGAAACGTCTTCCCGGTTGATCCTTCGGTGCTGGCCGTTTTGCAGCAATACCTCGCCATCGACGATGACGGCAGCCACATCACCCGACCTGGCCCGGCCCATGACCACTTCCAACGGGGGAGTATCGGGGTCAAGGTAGGGGCTTTCCAGCCCGTCCAAACGTATCAGCGCCAGGTCGGCCCGGCGGCCGGGCTGGAGCACGCCGATGTCTCCAGCGAAACCGGCGGGAACCGCGGCGTTGGCGGTTGCCATTGCCAGAACCTGATCGACGGTTATGGCAGGGGCGCCGATGCCGGGTTGACGGTGCAGTTTGCTGACCAGGCGCATTTCCTGCAGCAGATCGTCATCGTCGTTGATGGCGGTGCTGTCGGTACCCATGGCCACGTTGACGCCGCCGGTCAGCATGGGGTTGACCGGGGCGATGCCGTTCTTAAGGCGCAGATTGGAGCTGGCGTTGTGGCAAACGGTGGAGCCGGCTTCGGACAATATCTCGATGTCGCGTTCGGTGAGCCATACCGCGTGAGCAAAGGAAATCTCCGGGCCCAGGAACTCCAGGTCCCGTAGATGTTCCACCGGTGTTTTTCCCCAAGTTCGAATTCCGTAATCCTTCTGGTAGGCGCTTTCCACCAGGTGCATGTGGATGCCGGTTTGATAACGGGCGGCGTGTTCTCGGGTGCGCTGGAGAAACTCGTCGGAGTTCCATTGCACGTTGGCCGGGCTGAGCAACACCCTGATCTTGCCCGATTCGTGATTATGATACTGGCGGTAAGTATCATCAAAGAAGGCAAAGTAATCATCGTCGGTCATATCGGCAACGGACAGATAGCGGCGCACGTCGTCAGCCAGGTCTGCCGGCAATCCGGACAGGAACGCGCCGTCATCGCCGTAAACCACCCGGTTCTGGTTGCGAAGGTAGCTGGAAAAGGCCACCCGCATACCGGCGTCCAGGAAACCCCGCAACACGGCATCCACATCCTCTTTCAGGGTGGCCGCGGCGGTCTGGGGGTGGTTGTACATCACGGTGGTGGTGCCCGACGCCATCATGTTCAGGGCGGTATAAAGGGTCATGAGGTAGTGGTCGTAGGGACGACGTCCCCAGCCGGCCAGTATCCACATTTCCAGGCAATCGTCGCAGGTGCCCATCTGAAGAGTGGTTACGCCGCGGCCGTGGTGGTGGGAGTTGACCAGGCCGGGGATAATGGCGTAGTCTAGGCCGCCGAGTTCAACATCCGGCTGGTACTGGCTCCGGAGTGTCTGCCAGGGGCCAACGTCTTTGATAACGCCGTCCTCCTGATACACCGCCGCATCGTAGAGCACGGTGGTTGCGCCGCCGGATCCAGAGGGGCTGAGCAGGTGCTTGCCACGAATCAGTGAAGAAGCCATCGGTTCACTCCGTCAAAGGGATTGAGACTGGAAGCAGTTGATAATTTCATATGGATAGACTACTGGGAAGACCGCCAATCATCACCCGGCATGATACGCAGCATAAACTCGTTGAACATCGGGACGGTAAAAGCGGTATCGCCATGGCTGGGACTCCAAATCGTGCCTTTGTTGATTAATTGGCTGCGAGTAGGAGCCAGGGAGTTAACTGAACGGTTCAATTCGCCGGCAATATCGCCGGAACGATGCGGCCCGGCGCCAAGTTGCGCCATGGCCCGCACATACCTTTTCTCAGAGGGAGTAAGTCGGTCAAACCTAACCAGAAAGAAACTTTCATCAAGAGTGGCGATTGCCAGTTGCGATGCGACAGCAACATTGGCGGCCGTGATTGGAGAACTCTCGGCAACATCCCAAGCGTGCTTACCCCATTCCTGCAGGAAGTAGGGGTAGCAGTGCGTTTGGTTAATGATGGCTTCAAGAGCGTCGTCCTCTATTGCTATTCCTTCGGCTTGGGCGGGTTTGGAAATCGCGCGCCTGGCGTCTGCCGGGGACAATGCGCCGATTTCAGGAAACTCAAAAAGCCGCTCGGCATAGGACTTCGCTTTGCCCATGCTACCGCGTACTTGGGGAAGGCCGGCTCCGAGCATGATTACGGGTAGCTGCCGCTGTGCCGTCCGGTGCAAAGCCGTGATTAGCGCGGCCAGTTCGTCCTCATTAACGTATTGAAGTTCGTCAACGAAAAGCGCCACGCAGGTTGTTTCCGCTTTCGCGGCAGCCCCAACTGATTCCAGCAAGGCCTGGAGGTCAGTCTCCAAATCTCCATTGTCCGCTAAACCGGGTTCAGGGTCGAAGTCCAGCCCAACCTCAATATCCTGATACTTTACCTTTAACGCTCCGACGAATCCGGCCAACGCCCGCAACGCATGTTGCGCTAGTTGCTTCGCGGCCTCTCGATTGGAGAGTTTTAACAAGGCAGTACGCAATTGCGGAGCCAGAATAGATGGCAGAGAGCGATTTTCCGACGCTTCTAACCGCAGCGAGTATATGCCCGTTGCTTCTGCATCTTCCCGTATGCGGTCCAGAAGGACGGTTTTGCCAACACCCCGCAGGCCGACCATCAATAGGCCTTTGCTGGAGCGTCCTATCCTGGCGCGTTCCAACCCAATACGAGCCTTCTCACGAATCTCATCGCGGCCGGCCAACTCCGGGGGCCTGGTGCCGGCCCCGGGCGCATAAGGGTTGCGAATCGGGTCCATAACGGCATTTTATACCAAAATTATCCCAAGTTATCATTTTTTGGTAATTTGGGATAATTTCACTATAAATTGGGCATCTTAGCGGGGAAGCCAGGCGTTCAACTCGTCAATTCGTTTGGGACTGATACCAGTCGATGATTTGAGACCCGGTGGCCGCCCAGACCGCGCCGGTCCCAATGATGTGATCAAGGGCCTGATCGACGCTGCCGATGCGGAAGGGCTGCCCGACCAGCCAGGGATACCATTACATTAAAAAGGTGTAGTCAATTTTCAATTGCCGGATTCGGTGCGACGCACATTCACCCTCATTCCTGGCGGAGGGGTAAAGGTGAACATATCGTCGGGGATGGGCGAATCGAACTCTAGCTCCGTTACCTCATGGCCGGCAAACTCCTCGCCAGCACGACGCACCCCCAACCGCAACAGCGTACCCCGGTCGGCGTCAACTAGCAGCTCATACTCGTCGGCGTCTTCCCACCACCACCAGAGGCCACTGTTCTCCCCGGTAGGATAGCCTTGGACCCGGATTGCCTCCCGCCCGATAAATGTGGTGCGCTCTACCGGCTCCAGCCGCAAACCCGAAATGAGGAAGGACGGGTTGAGGGAGTGTTCGGCGATTATTCCGTACTCGCCATCCATGATGCCGTACACCGCTGCTTCCGGCATTGCGGGCCGCGCATCAAGCGTAACATGGGCTGAATCGGGGATGTCTGCCGGAGGCGCGTTGGTGCGTGCCGATCGCCGGCTGGGTGAATAACGCCACCAAACATCTTCTTTATACACGCTGCCGTCCAGGCTTTGGCCCTCGTGATTCAGCTGCTCCTTTCCGAATCGAGCCGGATTAGCCGCCCAAAACCGATGTCTGAATTCCCTGGCCGTAGCGCGACCGGTCTCAACGTTCGGCCCAAACTGGTCCCATTTCCGCACCGATGCCCGGACCGTCGAGAAATTGTGCTGCGCCGTGTACAGCAGGTTGACAACCTCGCCAATGCGCTCCCACCGGGCCTGTTGCGCCGGCATCGGCTCATCGAAACTAACACTGAGTATCTCTTTACCGGCGAACGCCTCGCCGCGGAAGTATGCGGTCGCGCCCAGGAGGATGCCCCGCTCCGTGTCAACCAACAGCTCATGCCGGCTGGCATTCAGCCAACTTTGACTGTGCACTACTTCATGCCATTGTCGCCTTGAAGTCGCCCAAACTTTTATAGCCCGACGGTCGGCGACTGTACTCTCTCCGACCACATTGCAAACAATATCACCAACTTTGTCGGCAGGACGCGGCATATACGCAGAGTCCAATGTATTTATGTACAAAGGCCGTCCGGTCGTTGGCGATGCCAGTTTGCCGACGCTAAAGTGAGCAGTATTTTCAGTTAGCCCGATTTCTTGCCCTACCGACTGGTCACGCATCGGAACAGCCAACACGCCCCGCGCAGATTTCGTCTCGATCCAATCCTGCCGAGCTTCCGCGGCTATCCGCTGGTCGGTCCAGCTATAAATCTTTCCCTCCATGCTGCTGTACCGCTCCGCAGCAGTGTAAAGCAGTTCTAAAACCCGCTTTAAATGGTCATTTGGGCGGTCAAAGACACGTCCGTCCGCGGTAGTATCCATACACGGTACCTGCCTTCTTTCTCAATCAATGACAATTGCGGGCGCGGTTTCCCAGATTCCCAAACGCCAGACGCAAAGTTGCGGCTTGACCTTGGAAAGGCTACCATAAATCTTCGATACCATCTTCCCAGTCCATGCCTTCTAGTGGGCACTGCAACCAATTACCTACGGTGGTATGCTTGTAAAGTACCGTGTCAGCATCCACTTGAGACGATTCCTAAACTCTAGCGGCCCTCCAGCGAGGGCCGTTTTTTATTGCGCTGGGCAGTCCAATTTCCGGGGTCTCCGAGGAGCTACAAATATGTATCGCATTGTGTAGCCATTTCGTAGCATACAGGACCATTTCCGCACAAAACCGTGCCTGAATCTCCCGGAAACTGGGCAATTTCCTTGCATTAGAACGGACGTTTTGGTACAATTCAGCATATCGGATCAGCACTAAACTAGCCGCCCAGGGCTTTCACTCCGAGCGGCTATGTCGGGCCATAGGGACAGCAATCCCGCCGGCCTACCAACAGGAAATGAGGGTTCCTGGTGGCCTGCTCGTATTCTGCATACGCGAACGCTTTTGGGCAAGTCCCGGCCTGCGGCCAAGCGGACTTGGCGCACATCCTCGCACTGGCGGACCACGAGCCGCTCTTTGCTCGCTTACGTGCTTATAACCGCACCGGCAGACCTCCCTACCCAGTCGAAGCCATGTGGTGGGCCGGGCTGAGCAGGTGCTTGCCACGAATCAGTGAAGAAGCCATCGGTTCACTCCGTCAAGTTCATCTCGTCAATCCGGCGAAAACCGGAATCCGGAAAAACGTTGCCGTCAGCGGACAATTGGCGGCAACAGGTCAAACGGTTTGGGACTGATACCAGTCGATGATTTGAGACCCGGTGGCCGCCCAGACCGCGCCGGTCCCCATGATGTGATCAAGGGCCTGATCGACGCTGCCGATGCGGAAGGGCTGCCCGACCAGCCAGGGATGCCAGTTCAGCGCCATCACCCGGCCGGTGGTTGCTCCGTCCTCGCGCAGGGTGTCAAAGCTCTCGGTAAGCGTCCCCTGGTAGTTTGCCACGGTGACGCGCCGCTGCGCCAGGGCTGCCACGTCGTCCAGCTCGTACAGGATGGGCAGGGCAAAGAAAGGACGGGCGCCGGCTGTCATCGCGTAGGGTTGCTCGTCGTTGGCCCAGTCGCAAACGTAGCGCAGGCCGGCTTCGGCCAACAGCTGCGGCGTGCGTTGGGACTCGCCGTATTCCGGCCCCAGCCAACCCTGGGGAGCCGCGCCGGTCGCCCGGGTCAATGCGTCGATGGAGGTCTGAATGTATTGCCGCTCCTCTGCTTCCGGCATATCGCTGGTAATCATGCGGCTTACGGAGATGCCGTGTCCGATGATCTCGCAGCCCCGGTCCAGGCAGTGCCGCACCAGGTACGGATAGTTTTCGGCAGTGATGGCGTCCATGGCGATGGTGGCTGTTATGCCGTGCTTCTCGAGCACATCCAGCAGGCGGAAGATGCCCACCCGGTGCCCGTATTCCCGGTGGGAAATGCGGGCGTAGTCGGGAAATGCCCGCGGCGCAGAACCGCCGGACAGGTTGGCGACCTGAAAGCTGCCGGCCGGTGCCTGCCATTCCATGTGTTCCAGCACCAGGATGACGCAGAGGGCGACCGGGGCGTTATTCGGCCAGCGTAGGGTTGGGCGGCTGATTATAGGCGACCATTCGTGGTGCGGATGATCCATGCCGAAGGTTCGTTGAGCGGGCATATTGGGTGCGCTCCTGGTTGGTGCAACAGGGGTTTCCGTTCTTTTCGCTACCGTCATTCCGGCGAAAGCCGGAATCGGGAACGACTCATCAGGAAAATCATGTTTATCCTGTCCATCGATGTAAAACCAAATCGCCCCTTACCCGGCCAGTTGCCTGGCGTGGGCCACGGCCTGATCGTAGTAGTTGGCGATGTAGTAGTCGGCGATTTCGTCGGCGGTGGTTTGCCAAACTCCATCGTGGGACATGATGTAGCCAAGGACGTCGTCCAGGTACTTGATCCGGTGGGGCTGGCCGATCAGGAAGGGATGCAGCGCGATACACATCACGCGGCCGCTCTCGGCGCCCTCCGCGTAGAGCTGGTCAAACTGCGCCTTGCAGATGTCGGCGAAGTAGTCGGTGCCGTAATGGTTGTCACGCAGCACCGATGAATCGTTCAGCTCGATGGAATAGGGGACGGACACCAGCTTCCCGGCATTGACCTTAATGGGGGTTGGCTGGTCATCGTGGAACCAGTCGGTGTGGTAAATCAAACCGGCCTCGGCCATCAGGTCGGGCGTGCTCACGCTGCCGGAAATAGCCGGCCCCAGCATCCCTTTCAGCTGCTTGCCGGTGTGTCGCTTCAGGGTATCGATGCAGTCGCGATAGAATTCCCGTTCCTGGTCTTCGGTGTGCGTGTAGAGGTAGCGAGTGTTGTAGATGCCGTGGCTCATGAAATCGTAGTCGCGCTCCATCATGGCTTCGGCGATCTCGGGGAAATGCTCCAGCACCGCCAGGTTTAATGACACGCAACAGCGGATGCCGTGCTTGTCCAGCGGCTCCAGCATCCGCCAGAAACCAACGCGGTTGCCGTAGTCCCGGTAAGAATATTGCTGGACATCAGGGTAGGGAGTGCGAGGCCAGGGGTTGCGGACACCCTCGTTGTCGGGCAGGTACTCGTAGTGCTCCACGTTAGGGGATATCCAGAGCGCCACCCGGGCATCGTTGGGCCATTTGATGACAGGCCGGTCGATGATGGGCAGGTAGTCAATGCGGTCGGGTGGTAACGCCATTGGTGATTCCTCCTGTGGTCAAATGGGACGCCGGCAATAAATTGCCTTGCCGCAGTCCACCAGCGAATGCCGGAATCCATCTCCCTCTCCCTGGACGGGAGAGGGTTGGGGTGAGGGTGAAAATTTCGAGTTGACCACACCCCCCTAATCCAAAAACCCCGATTCCCGGCGCCATTGTACGTAATCGGTGAGGCCAGCCGCCAGATCGTATTGGGGAGTCCAGCCCAGGTCGTGCCACAGGCGGTAGCCGGACAATGGGCCGCGCGTCGGGCCAAGGGCTGCGCCGGCATGTTCCTGAGCATTTGATTCGACCAGTTGAACTTCGGGATAAAGTTCTGCGAGCTGGCGCTGAATCTGGCCGCCGGTTACCGGTACGCCGTTGGTGATGTTATAGAGGTCGTGGGGCAGCGCCGGCGCATCAACTACGGCGGCAACGGCAGAGCCAGTGTCCACAACGTAGGTCAGGTCGCGGCCGTGATCGGAGTGGTCGATAGCAATGGGTTCCCTCCGCAGCATTTGGCCCGTCCACTGGTAGGGCGTGGACATATTGTCGCGATGGCCGGTCACCCGCTCCATGGGGCCGTAGGGAGTGCTGACCCGCAGGCTAACGGCGCTGAAACCGTGCAACTGCCCGTAACGCCGGGCGAGGCATTCGCTGGCAAACTTGGTAATGCCATACAGATTGCCGGGTTGTGGCGGATCGTCTTCATTATAGGTCTGATCGGGGTCGCGGGTCAGGCCGTAGGCAGCCCCGGAACTGATATAGACAAACCGCTCCACATCGGCCAGGCGCGCCAGTTCCAGCAAGTTGCCGGTTCCGGTCAGGTTGATGTCCAGGATGTCCTTGCTGCGGGCGGTTTCCCGGTCGGTGCGGTTCACTGTGAACACTGCGGCGTGAACCACCTTATCGATGGAGTGGGACGTCCGGAGCGCATCCAACCCAGCCGTATCCAGGATGTCGCCGGTGAGGAACGTTACGCGGGAGGCCAACGCGCCCAGGAAATGCTGGGTCAGCGAGTCGGGCGCCATCACATCCAGGCTGATCACGTCATGGCCGCGCGCGGCCAGTTCCTTAACGATGTTGGCCCCGACAAAGCCGGCGCCGCCAGTTACCAGGGTTGCCATTCAATCCATCTCCCCAGTGAGACCTTCGCACAACCTGTCATTGCTACGCTACCGTCATTGCGGGCGCATCCTTCGACAAGCTCAGGATGAACGGGTTGCACTGGCCCCACTTCGCTCATGGTGAGCGGTTGGACTGACCCATTTCACTCATGGTGAGCCTGCCGAACCACCCGTCGTTAAAAACCCCCGCGCACCTTATTATGCACACCCGTGATTTTAGTCGGATGACATATCCCAGTCAAACCGGCGCATTCAATTACACCTCCGCAAGCTCCCTCTCCCCTCACGCGTACCCACTTTGTCAAACCAAACCGGCCTGCTGTCATTGCGAGGAGCGCCCGCTCATCCCGAGCCGAGGTACGTGGCAATCCCGCTGACTCACCCCCGCTCATCCTGAGTCTGTCTAAGGACGCCCTGTCATTGCGACCCCGTACTCGATGCGGGGTAGGAAATCCCGATCCTTCCCCAATCCTGTCCATCCTGTCCATCGATGTTAGATTCGGCTCCCATCTCCCACCGGGAGAAGGGCCGGGGATCCAGCTCGTCATTCCCGCGAAAGCGGGAATCCGGAGTACCTTGAATGTGAACGATGTCTGCTTTCCAAAGCGCCTGGATTCCGGCCCCGTATCAAGTACGGGGTGACGTTCTTTCGCCGGAATGACGTGAAATGTCAACAGAACCTAGTGGTCGATCACTGTTGTATTGATCGGTAGAGGGATTTGAGCTTGATGCGGGCGTCTGCGGTGGTGAAGCGCCAGTCCACCCGAAAGCCCTGCCGATTCCGCCGGTGTTCCCATGCCCCGGTTTCCTGCTCCAGGATTTCCCGGCTGGGGATCCGGCGGTCCAGGCATTGCCGGTCCAGAACCCCGATTTCAATCTCCGCCATATTCAGCCAACTGCCGTGCTTGGGCGTGTAGTGAATCTCCAGCCGTTCGGCGATGCGCCGGGCCTCTGCCGGCTCGAAGGCCTCGTACAAAGATGCCAGATGATGGGTGTTCAGATTGTCCATCACCAGCACGATACGCTCCCTATCGGGATAGTCCTCGTCCACCAGTCGCTTGACCACCCGGGCCCAATCGGCTCTGGTGCGCCGGTCCGTCACTTCCACCCGTCGCCACCCCTCCAACGGAGCGAACAGCATGAACAGGTTGCTCACCCCGTTGCGCTGGTATTCATAATCGTAGGCCATGGCTGAACCAGGCCGCGGCGGACGGGATTGCCAAGTCTCCCCCACCAGTTGCTTGCTGGTCTCGTCCAGGCACACCAGCACTTCCTTGTCTTCATAGCTGCGGTGATAGACCCCCAGCACGTCTTCCATGGCGCACACAAAATCGGCGCTACCCTGGGGCGGCAGACACCAGCACTCTTTCAGCCAGGGTTTCAGTTGGTTTTTTCAACGTCCGGCGCACCGTCTCGTCGCTGATGCTCTCCACTATCTCTCCTTCCACCAGTCCGTCGGCCAGCAGTTGCAACGTCCAACTGACTCGTCCCTCCGGTGGCGGCGAGCAGGCCAGGGCAATCAGGTGGGCCTCACCCTGACCATCCAACTTCTTCCGGCGCCGGTTCAGTTGCTCTTTGCGACCCAGAGCGGCCGACACTCCTTCCTCCACACAGCGGCGGCGTACCCGTTCCACCGTGGCGGTGCCCACCTGCAGGGCCCGGGCGATCTCCTGGTCCATCATCGGCCCCTCGGCCTGATTCTCATCGCTCAGCAGCAGGATGCGGGC